>CBDHDL010000021.1:0-4832559 GCA_965261435.1 Candidatus Poribacteria bacterium | reverse complement strand
AACAACAATAAAAGGGAAGATTTATAAACCGCAATACAATTAAATCAGTGTCATTATGACAATAACTTTATATACCTTTAAATATAAGATTATTGTTGCAATTCGGTTTGCGATGTGATATACTATTAAGTAACCGATTTGAAAGTGCCAGCAGCACTTCGTAACAAGGAGGAACTGGTGGACTTAACGCTGTCTTGCGTTTTGAGGAGACCCAGGTATCTTAATGAATAACGAACAGACACGCACAATTGATTCCATAGTTGATGTGGAAGAAGAAAAACAGGCAGTTGAAAATTCAACTGAAGCTACGCACGAAGAAGTTAACGAAACGGAAACAGAGGCAGAAGCTGAAACAACTTCTGATGATATTGAAACAGAGCAGTCGGAGGCAGCAGATAACGAATCTGAACAAAATGATTCTACTGATGAAACCGGAAATACTGCTGAAGAAACAACCGAGAACGATACATCTGAAGAAACTAATCAGACTGCAGAAACTGAGAGTGACACATCAGAAGTTGAATCTGATGAAGATGATTCACGCGAATCAACTCCTGAAGAATCAGAACAACCTACCGAAGTTGAGAGTGATACATCAAATGGCGAAACCACTGTAACCACCACTCCTGAAGACGCATCTGAAGTATCTACGTCCGAACCTGAAGTGATATCCGAGACTGCAGAACCTGGAAGTGATACAGGAGAGGAACAAGATGCAGCGATGAGCCAAGAATCTCTTGAGGAAGCTTATGATAACTCACTAAAAGCCTTTAATGATGGAGAGATTGTAAAAGGTACTGTCGTTGATGTAAGCCGTGATGAAGTCATGATTGATATCGGATTTAAATCAGAAGGGTATATTCCAGCCGCCGAATTTGACTCCGGTGAAGATGACATGCCAATGGTGCAGGTTGGCGACGAAATAGATGTCTATATTGTCCGACGTGAAGATGCAGAAGGACAAATCAATCTATCCAAAAAAACAGCTGATCAAACGTTAGTTTGGGACGAGATTAGCACTGCTTTTGATAGTGGGACACCCGTTGAAGGTCATATCACGGAACGCATAAAAGGAGGACTGCGGGTATCTGTAGGGTCATTACGCGGTTTTCTACCAGCTTCACAAGTTGAAATGCGACCTATCCAAAACCTGGATCAGTATATCGGCGAAACCTTCCAAATGAAGGTCATCAGCATGAACAGACGACGAAACAACATCGTTCTGTCTCGCCGAGCATGGCTTGAAACTGAGATGGCTGAGAAAAAAGAAGAAGTTCTGAAGACACTTGAAGTTGATCAACTCATTACCGGGGTCGTGAAGAACATTACTACATTTGGCGCATTCGTAGACCTTGGCGGGGTTGATGGACTACTCCATAAAACTGATATGGCATGGAAGCGAATTCATCACCCATCTGAAATTGTTGAATTGGGGGACGAAATTGAAGTACAGGTTATTGCTATTGATATAGAAACCGAAAAGATATCCTTAGGTTTGAAACAGAAGACTTCTGACCCTTGGGAAAATGTTGAGGAAAAATATGCTATCGGTTCAAGAGTAGCAGGAAAAGTCGTTAATATAGTTAATTACGGTGTCTTTGTTCAACTTGAAGAAGCAGTTGAGGGATTGATCCACGTGTCTGAAATGGCATGGACACGCCGAAATGTTGCACCTTCAAGAATTGTAACTAAGGGTGATGACATTGAAGCTATCGTATTGGAAATATCTAAAGAAGACAAACGGATCTCCTTAGGAATCAAACAATTACAACCGAACCCATGGGAAATCTTGGAACAGAAGTATCCTGTAGGTACAAAAATTACAGGACGCATCCGAAATCTTACAAACTTTGGCGCTTTTGTTGAAATTGAGGAAGGTATTGATGGATTGATCCATACCTCTGACTTGTCTTGGACAGACCGGGGGTCTAACCCCCAGGAAGTATTGAAGGAAGGCGAACAGGTAGAGGTCGTTGTTTTACAAATTGATGCTTCTGAACGGCGCGTGTCATTAGGACTGAAACAGACACAACCTGATCCGTGGGATGAAGTTCCAGAGAAGTATAAGGTAGGTTCTGTTGTTCGAGGTCAAATCGTTAATCTTACAAGTTTCGGTGCTTTTACGAAACTTGAAGAAGGTATTGATGGACTTATTCACATTTCTGAGATCGCTGACAAGAGAATTGATCGACCTGAAGAGGTAGTCTCTGTCGGAGATGAACTGGATGTCAAAGTCATCAATCTTGATCCAAAAAACAGACGGATCGGTCTGAGTTTGAAAGCAGCACTTGCTGACCAAGAACGGGCAACTACACCACCAGAAGAACGACAAGAACGACCTCGTCGTCAGCAAAGACCAGCACCTGTTCGAGAACAAAGAAAACCCAAACCTGTTGAGGAAGAAGAAACTATTATGGGGGCTCTACTCAAGCAGGAAATGGGGAAAAACAACGTTGATAATCTTTTAAATTCTCAGACTGCAGAGGAAAAACCACCAGAGACTGAATCAACTGAAGAAACCGATAACGCAGAAGTTGATGAGAATGTTGAAAATGTTGAAGTTTCTGAGAGTACCGAGAATGTAGAAACTCCAGAGAATACAGAGAATGCAGAAACATCAGAGAATACGGAGAATGCAGAAACACCAGAGAGTACGGAAAATGCAGAATCTCCTAAAGATGCAGAGACCGAAGGTACTTCTGATGATACTGAGGACACAGAAACCAAGCAAGAAAATGAGAATGAAGAATCCTCTGAGGAAACGGACGATTCTGCAAGTTAAGTGTTGGTTGTAAATCAACATCAATTATTACAATTTTATATTAAAAGTTTACTCTATAATCTATGGACATTCCTGTGTTATTTGAACTAATACATAGGGGTGTCCTTTATTATGGAATACTAATTGAGTTCACAAGCAGGATATGGAAAGAGTTATGTATATAGGAGACCTCAATTGAGTCGTAATTTTTTGTTTACGTCGGAATCAGTAACGGAAGGACATCCGGACAAACTGGCTGATCAAATTTCCGATGCTGTACTTGATGCTATTCTGTCTGATGATCCGCAAGGAAGAGTCGCGTGTGAAACACTCGTAACCACTGGACTTGCTGTTATTGCTGGTGAAATTACTACACGCGCTACCCCGAATTTACAAGAAATTGCACGTGGTGTTATAGCAGACATCGGATATACTGACGCAAGTTATGGCTTTGATTCTGAATATAGTGCTATATTGGTCACGCTTGACAAACAATCACCTGACATAGCGATGGGTGTAAATCCCGGTGGAGCCGGGGACCAAGGTATAATGTTTGGTTACGCATGCACAGAAACACCCGAACTCATGCCGTTACCGATTACTTTAGCGCATCAATTAACAAAACGTTTGGCACAAGTCCGCAAAGAGTCCATTCTTGATTTCATCCGACCTGATGGAAAATCTCAAGTCACAGTTGAATATGTTGATAATAAACCTACCCGTGTTACCACCGTCGTCATATCATCACAACATCATCCAGATGTTGATGATTCAGACCTAAAAGATGGGATAATTGAAGAAGTCATCAATAAAGTTATTCCTGAAAACCTAAAAAGTACTGACATTGTCTACCACATTAACCCAACAGGACGATTTGTCACAGGGGGTCCCCACGGTGATGCGGGAGTAACCGGTAGGAAGATAATCGTGGATACCTATGGAGGCATGGGGAGACACGGGGGTGGAGCACTTTCCGGTAAAGACCCCACCAAGGTTGACAGAAGTGCTACATACGCAGCACGGCACGCAGCGAAAAATATAGTTGCAGCGGGTTTAGCTGAACGATGCGAAATACAGATCGCTTATGCAATCGGGAGAAAAGCACCAGTTTCAGTGATGGTTGATACCTTTGGAACAGGAGATGATGAGAAGGCAGCGAAATTGGTCAACCAACATTTTGATTTAACCCCGGAAGGGATCATTGAAAGATTAGAACTACGCAAGCCAATATACAAGAATACTGCTGCCTATGGACACTTTGGTCGAAATGAACCTGGATTCACATGGGAAAAAGTAGACTATGTTGATAAACTAAGGACGTAAGGAGGACAATGGACTACGATATTAAAACAACAGACCTTGCAGATGTAGGAAAACAGCGTATTGAATGGGCAAATCGGTTTATGCCAGTTCTAACGTCAATACGTGAACGTTTTGCAAAAGAGAAACCACTGCAGGGGATTAAAGTTGCCGCGTGCCTACACGTAACAACTGAAACAGCAAATCTTATGCAGACTTTGAATGCGGGGGGTGCTGAATTAGCGTTATGTGCGTCAAACCCGTTAAGTACGCAGGACGATGTGGCCGCTTCTCTGGTCGTTAATGATGCAATTGCGGTGTTTGCTATTAACGGTGAAGATACAGAAACTTACTATAAACATATCCATGCTGCACTTGCAACGCAATCAAATATCACGATGGATGATGGTGCAGACCTTGTTTCACAACTACATGCCGAAGATACAAATCCTGCACTCGTTGAGCAAGTTATCGCTGGAACAGAAGAAACAACAACAGGCGTTATCAGGCTAAAAAGTATGGCTGCCGAGGGTGTTTTAAAATATCCAATAATTGCCGTTAACGATGCAAACACTAAACACTTCTTTGACAACCGATATGGTACTGGACAAAGTACCTTGGATGGTATCATTCGCGCCACAAATCTACTCATTGCAGGAACAACCGTTGTAATTGCAGGTTATGGGTGGTGTGGTAGAGGAGTCGCAAGTCGCGCACGAGGTTTAGGCGCAAATGTTATTGTTACAGAGGTAGATGCATTGAAAGCATTGGAAGCTGTCATGGATGGTTTCCGCGTCATGCCAATGCAAAAAGCCGTTCAAGAAGCTGACCTCGTTATTACCTTAACAGGTGATATACATGTGCTCCGTAAAGAACATTTTGAAGCGATGAAAGATGGCGCAATCATCGCAAACTCAGGGCATTTTAATGTCGAAATAGACATTCCCGCACTTGAGGAACTTGCAGTTGAGAAAGCAGTGTCACGTGAATATGTAGAATCTTATGCTCTCGCTGATGGACGGACACTGTATCTAATCGGTGAAGGACGCTTAGTTAACTTAGCTTCAGCCGAAGGTCACCCCGCGAGTGTTATGGACATGAGTTTTGCTAATCAGGCACTTTCGCTTGAGTATATCACGCAAAATCAGGATAATCTTGAAAACCGAGTCTATGATGTTCCTGCGGCTATTGACGATGAAGTAGCACGACTGAAATTAGCTGCGTTCGGTATAGAAATAGACACACTTACGGAAGAACAAGAGAAATACCTCAACTCATGGGAGATGGGTACTTAGGGTGCACTTTGGTGTCCGTTGGAACCTATTGGAAAGTCCATGTTAAACTTGTAGGTCGGGTAGAGCGAAGCGAAACCCGACATGATAGACACAACGATAACGTGTCGGGTTTCGTTCCTCTACCCGACCTACAACCTACAAGTTAAGTATTGACAGAACACTATGAAGAAAACTGAAATCTGGGAAGGTATCGTTTTACTTATATCAGCATTGCTATTACTACCGATATGGTTAGCACGTACAGGTACAGTCCAGTTCCCTCCGACAATCAACACACTCCTTGAATTCCTGCTATTTCCACTCCTGATTGTACTTGCCGTGATTCTGGTACGTCGCATACGGCGTACCGTCAAGGCATTCCGCGAAAACAAAAACCGCACTGGTAGATTTTAGTAATACCGATTTAGTGTTCTGTCTACACTCAAATGATGAGTAGATCCGTTCGTAGGGGCGGGGTTTCCCCGCCCGATATACAAAACATTTATGACTTGACAAAGTATTAGAAATACCGATGGAGAAATGATGGGTATATTAGTTGTCGGGACAGTCACTTTAGATACCGTTGAAACACGTCAGAAACGGGTTGAGGATGTCCTTGGTGGTTCAGGTGTTTATGCTGCTATCGCTGCAAGTTTTTTTGGTAAACCTGTTCGTCTTGTTGGTGTTGTCGGTGACGACTTTCCACAGGAATATATTGATGTCATGCAGTCCAGTGGTATTGATCTTGAGGGATTAAGACAAGTTGAAAATGCCAAGTCCTTCCGCTGGGGAGGTAAATATTCAGAAGATTTCAACGTGCGTGATACGCTATTTACAGAACTGAATGTTATCGCTGATTTTCATCCTGAATTACCGAATGCATATAAGGATACTCCTTTCCTCTTTTTAGCAAATGATCCCCCTCAACTACAACTTAGTATGATAGAACAAACGACAGATCCAAAACTCGTTGTCTGTGATACAATGGATTTCTGGATAAATGAAGAACGTGCAGCATTAGAGAAGACAATAAAACGCGTTGACATCCTTATTTTAAATGACAGCGAAGCACGATTGTTAACAGGTGAATCTAATCTATTCGTCGCTGCACAGCAGATTCTCGGTTATGGACCAAAGCGCGTCATTATCAAAAAAGGAGAGCACGGTGCAATTAGTATCACAGAATCTTCTTACTTTAGTGCACCTGCATATCCGCTTACAGAAGTGATAGACCCAACTGGCGCAGGAGATAGTTTCGCTGGAGGATTCATGGGTTATCTTGCTTCTGTTAGTGATATGTCGGAGCGGTCAATCCGAAAAGCGATGATGTATGGAACAGTTATCGCTTCATTTAATATTGAAGATTTCGGTGTCAATCGGCAGAGGACTGTGCAGTTTGAGGATATTGAGGAACGGTATCGTGAACTGCAGGAGGCCTTACGATTCTGATTCATCAAAATTGTCTGAACATGGATTTTCAGGATTATACCCTAATTAGAACAAATGATATGAAAGACCATATCTTTTCTTATCAGGACTTACGTATTCCCCCGCTTGCGGGGGATAAAGGGGGTAAATCCCTAAAAATGACAAAAATCGGGGATAAAATCCTTGAAAAATCTAAAATCTAAAAAGAGACCCCCCAAATTTGCGTAAGTCCTGCTTATATATCATTTTCTAAGACTTCTTTAATTGCTTGGTTGTATCTTTGAGGATCCTTGAAGTATAACTTGGCATTCTCAACGACACGTTTTACTAAAGCAAGGTCGTCTTGCTCAATGTCTTCTACCTTCAGTAGAGACCTAATCTTTTCTTCACTGTACACTCCATATAACTGACCAATTGCGGAATTCAGGAATGCTGCTGTCAATGTGGAAACATTTTGAAATGAGAGTAAAACGTTTCGATCATTTTCAATCGCAGAAGTTATACGTTTATATACCTTTTGTCCATCACTTGAAGCAACGCATAAAGGACTGCCAACGACTTCAAAGAGGGATATACTCACATATTCTTGCATAAAATTACCTTCTATATATTCTCGTTTTCAAGTATCGTTAACTCAACCTAAAACACATGCACCGCACGACCATACGCAGCCTCAGCAGATTCCATCACCATCTCAGATAACGTCGGATGGGCATGCACAGTATGCGCGATGTCCTTAGCTGCCGCACCAAGACGTATAGCAACAGCAGCCTCATGGATTAACGTTGAAGCATGCGCACCCACAATATGAACTCCAAGGATATCGCTACTATCTGCATCAGTGATTGTCTTCACAAATCCGTCTGCTTCTCCCATTCCTAATGCCATACCACTTGCACCATAAGGAAATCTACCAACCTTAACTTCATATCCCTCATCAGTTGCTTCCTTCTCAGTCATCCCCGCATGTCCGATCTCAGGTAATGTGAAAACACACCACGGAATTACTTGATAATCCATTTCCGTTGTCTCACCGAGACAGTTCTGTGCAGCGACCTTCCCTTCAGCAGAAGCCACGTGTGCCAGCAGATATCGACTTGCAACATCACCTACTGCATAAATATTTGGGATATTCGTTTGCATCTGTTCATTCACAGTTATCTTCCCGTTTTCTGTTCGCACACCAACTTTTTCTAATTCTAAACCTTCAGTATTATACTGTCTCCCGATAGAAACAAGCATCTTCTGTGCTGTCAGACTTTCACCTGATTCAAGCATTGCAGTAACACCTTCATCCGACTTTTGGACTTCCTTGAGTTTCGCGTCAGTGTGAATAACAATACCTTTCCGTTTCATAAATAGTTGAATATGACGGATAACTTGCACATCTTCCGTTGACAGAATGGTAGGAAGCAGTTCTATAACGGTCACCTTACAACCCAATGCATTGAAAATCGAAGCGAATTCACATCCTGAAACACCACCACCAACGATAATAAGACTTTCTGGCAGTTCCGTGAGATTTAAAATGCCTGTCGTGGTTAACACATCGGTTTCGTCAATCTTAAAAATAGGCGGTTCTGCAGGTTCAGAACCAGTGGCGAGAATGATATTCTTTGCATGGATCTGTTCAATGGAATCATCCGATTTATTGACTACAATTGTGTTTTTGTTTTCAAGTGAGGCAATTCCATTAACAGTATGAATTTTGTTCGCTTTAAGGAGTTTGCTAATCCCGCCTTCCAACTTCTGGATAACCTCTGTTTTGTGTGTCAAGGCTTGGGAGTAATCAACGGTTGTTTCTTGAATATTCAGTGCAGGTGTGTTTTTGACTTGTTCGGCAAGATGGGCAATAGAAAAAAGGGTTTTCGTTGGAATACAACCCCTATTTAAGCAGGTGCCACCCCATTCTCCTTTCTCAATAAGACACACGGTACCACCGAGTTGTGCTGCTCTAATTGCACCCACATATCCCCCCGGTCCACCACCGATAATTCCGACATCATACGTAGCCATTTCTGCTCCTATTTTCTGTGATGGATTCTATTTTAACACAACGGATTTGGGTTGTCAAGTTTAGCCAATCTTTTTTAAAGTATTTACTATAAATAATACTTGCAAAGCAGATGGTAACATGCTATACTATTAAACAAAATGGTGTGGATATTTAAGAGATGAAAAAGCAACTACTCGACAGATATGGACGCGTCCATACGAACCTTAGAATCTCAGTCACAGATGTATGCAACTTTAGGTGTATTTACTGTATGCCTGAAGACATGGTTTTTATGCCAGATGCAGCTTTGATGACATACAACGAAATTCTACATTTTACACACATTTTTGTTGGGTTGGGTGTCAATAAAATGAGAATTACAGGAGGCGAACCGCTCGTACGCCCTGGAGTGGCACAACTGATTGAACAACTTACACGGATAGATGCGTTGAAAGATATTAGTCTAACAACGAACGGCATCGGACTTGTCAAGCAAGCACAGACACTCTATGATGCGGGACTAAGACGAATCAACGTTAGTTTAGATACGCTAAACGAAGAAAAGTTTGAGCAGATGACGCGACGGAAAGTGCTATCACGGGTGATTGAAGGTCTCAAGGCTGCTCACGATTGCGGGTTTAATCCGATCAAAGTTAATGCTGTCGCAATGCGCGGATTTACCGATGATGAGATTGTGGATTTAGCTGCATTCGCACGGAAAAACCATTATCAATTGCGTTTCATTGAATTCATGCCACTTGATGCAGATGATATATGGGGACGGAATATGTTCATACCCGGTAAAGAAATTATTGAAAAGATTAGCCATGTTTACCCCCTTGAACGGATGCATCTAAACGGAGATTCAAAGAACGATACAGCACAACGTTACCGCTTCGCTGATAACGGCACTGAATTAGGTGTTATACCTTCGGTGAGTGAACCCTTCTGTGAAAGCTGCAACCGTATCCGTCTCACTGCTGATGGCAAGTTCCGAACATGCCTCTTCTCAATAACAGAGACCGATCTACTCACACCATTACGCGAAGGTGCAGACGATGAAACGATTGAACAACTCATAATTGATGCAGTAGCAAAAAAAGAGGCGGGACATAAAATCAATGCTGCAGATTTCATAAAACCTGAGCGGAATATGTCAAGAATTGGTGGATAAATAGGAATTTGTATGAGTCCTATAGATTGGGGTAGAGCATCAGCGAAACCTATAACTGTCAACTTAAGGATTTTCCGAATATTAAGTCATGCTCTTCAGTCCCGTAGGGACGATATGTTTATAGTAGCGTGGTCATCCCTCTCTTTCTTAGTCCCGTAGGGACGATATGTTTAACGTTTCAATGTTGATTATGATGAAAGATATATATTTGATTCGATAGACCCAGATGATTGTTAGTTTCTATAAACATATCGTTCCTACGGAACTCAAGAGGAGAGGTCCATCACATTTCTATAAACATATCGTTCCTACGGAACTAAATACAAAACTAAATTTAAATAAGGAGTCCGAAGTTAATAAAATGAGCAATGAGTTGATAATAAAAGACCTACATATCAGTGTACAAGGAAATGAAATCATCAAAGGATTAGATATAACCGTCAAACAGGGAGAGGTGCATGCACTCATGGGACCGAACGGCTCAGGAAAAAGCACACTCGCCTACGGATTGATGGGACATCCCTCCTACGAGATAGATTCTGGCCAGGTAGTCTTTAACGGTGTTGATGTCTTAGAATTGGAACCGAATGAGCGCGCAAAATTAGGGTTATTCCTCGCTTTTCAATATCCAACTGTAATACCTGGCGTCAGTTTAGCAAACTTTCTACGCAGTGCTGTCAGTGCTGTTAGAGCAAAAGATACAAATGGAGCTGAGAGTATTGAGTTGATACCCATGCGCGAATTCCGTAAAGAACTACGCGAAAAGATGACACAACTTGATATAGACGAATCATTCGCCAGGCGATATCTCAATGACGGATTCTCTGGTGGCGAGAAAAAACGCGCTGAAATCCTGCAGATGGCAATGCTTGAACCAAAAATCGCTGTGCTTGACGAAACTGACTCCGGACTTGATATTGACGCTGTCCGTATTGTCGGAGAAAGCGTCAGTAGCTTGGTTGGACCTGAACTCGGTGTCCTGATCATCACACACTATCCACGATTATTAGACTACATCCGTCCGCAGTTTGTGCATATACTGCTTGATGGTAGAATTGTTGAATCAGGTGGATGGGAACTCACACAGTTGTTAGAAGCAGAAGGATACGATCCAATTCGTGAAAAACACGGTATTGAAGAGACTGCTCAAGTTGATGAAACCGTTCAGTAAGCTTACAGTCTGACACAAAACCGTCCTGCTACATTTTGATTGATTCAACTGGAGATCTTCACATGAAGAAAGTGCTGTTCTTGATCATTGTATTTTCAATGGTATATATACCCTCCAGTTTTGCCCAAGACTACACCCAATGGGAGTTACCCGAGGGAACCATTGCGCGGCTGGGTAAAGGACGAATCAATGCTATGAAGTATTCTCCGGATGGTAATGTGTTTGCAGTCGCGACATCAGTCGGTATTTGGTTATATGATACCGAAACCTATCAGGAAACAGCATTACTCGCTCACAATAACAAGGGAGTTGTGAGAATAGTATTTAACCTTGAAGGAAGTATCCTATCCAGTGGGGAACGCTCCGACGGTATAACACTATGGGATGTTAGTACACAGAAGTTGATGAAAACATTCCAAGAGGGTTCTGCTATGTACCGCGGTATGTATTTCAGTTCAGATGGACAAACATTTGCCCATGCAAGCCATAAAGAGATATATCTATATGATATAGTTACAGGAAAGGACAAACATATTCTCAAAGGGGATCAGGACTTTATCACAAGTATAGTCTTCAGTCCAGATGGGAAAACCCTCGCGAGTGGTAGTTTGGACAAGACAATCTATCTATGGGATGTTGACACGGGAGCACACAAGCAAACCTTGGAAGGACATCCAGATGAAGTTACCCGTGTTTCATTCAGTCCAGATGGAAACACACTCATAAGTGTTTGCAAAGATATGACCATCTATTATTGGGATATATCTACAGGAGAACGAAAAAAGACACTTGCAGACAAAGGTCTAATTACCGATCAACTTGATAAACCCGAAACAGTAGAAAGAGTATCTTTTAGTCAGGATAACAACATACTTGCAACTATTAGATTCAACAATACGATTCGCTTGTGGGATACAACTACCGGAACCCTCATCCAAACTTTTCCCAGTCAGGATACAGATAAACAAGAAAAAGACTATTCGAAAAACATAAATAGCGTGCTTTTTAGTCCTGACAATCGGACAGCTATTGGTTTTGTTGGTCGGATGGAAATTCGTATATGGGATGTCGGTACAGGTGAAAGAAAAAGTTTATCTGAATATCCAGGTTATGTCATAAATGTATCCTTTTCTCCTGATGGGAAGACACTTGCGACAGGTATCATGGGAGGAATAATCTGTTTATGGGACGTTGACACGGGTGAACACAAGAAGACTATTTCTAATCTAAGCGTAAGTAATTATAACATGTATGATTACGATTTCAAACCGTTTAGTCCGAATGGAAAAAAGATCGTTTTTGGAAATACTACCGGAACCGTCTACTTATGGGATGTAGACACAAAACAGGAACTGTCACTTTCAGGAATGAACTATAACTCTAAAGTATTACATCATAAGACCCGTGTTTTAATCAGTCCTGATAGCCAAACATTAGCAAGTTGGCAAAGACGCGAAGATATGAATATTCGTCTCTGGGATATCGCCTCTGGTAAACACAAGCGAACCCTTAGAGGACATAAAGCACCTGTTAAGACTGTTGTTTTCAGTCCGGATAGTAGCATGATGGTAAGTTGGAGTTCGGAAAATGATACAACTATTCGATTATGGGATGTTGCTACTGGTAGACATATACGAACTCTAAAAGGACATACAAAAATGGTTGAAGATGTTTCATTCAGTCCGGATGGAAAAACTCTCGCAAGTGGAGGATTAGATGGGACAGTCCGTATATGGAATTCGAAGACAGGTAAACAGGAACATGTTTCACTGGAGAATAGTTCTGGTAACGATCTTGCCACGCAATCTGCAGCGGTTACCGTTTTGATGTTTAACGCTGATGGGAATGTACTTGCAAGCGGACATAAGAATGGTTCAATTCGTTTGTGGAATATTGAAACTGAGGAGTCGAGACAAACACTCAGGGGACATGCAGAAGCTGTATCTTCTATAACCTTCGGTCCGGATGCGAAAACCTTAGCAAGCACAAGTAAAGATGCTACTGCCCGATTGTGGGACCTTAACACAGGAGAACAAATATATACCCTTACTGGATATGAAAGGACTACGTGGCGCGTGTTCTTTTATTCTAACGGATTACCTTTAGCGACTGGATTTCAAAATCCGTACATAGCTAAATTAGACAAGAACATACGCTTATGGGATTTGCGAACAGGACAACTCAAAAAAACACTGATGGGACATTCAGGGTGGGCGGAAAATCTTGGGTTTAGTGGTGATGGAAATACTCTTACAAGTATGAGTTTTGATGACACAGTACTTCTATGGGACCTAACACCAATAATTAATGCAGTGAATACTTCAGAATTAACTGTAGGGAAATCGTTAGGTGAAAATCAATAAACGTACACTTTTCTTAATACTTGGAGCAATATGTGTTATTATTCTCAACATATTTTTTGGGCTACGCATTCTTAGATCTGTTTATCAACACGATCGAAGTCTTCGCGAATCACAGCAGAAACATCTGTCAGAAAAGAGTGTCAAAGATTTAGAATTCTCACCAGATGGAACAGTATTAGCAGTTGCGACTCCTATTGGGATTTGGCTCTATGACACGTCTTCGTATGAAACTATTGCGTTGTTAACAGGGGATAAGTATGGTATTTCAAGTATTTCGTTCAGTCCGGATGGGAAAACGCTTGCCGGTGGTGGTTCAGATAAAATCGTCTACTTATGGGATTTTCGGACAGGTAAACGTAAGCAATCATTCTTAGGACATAAGGGAGACATATTTAATGTGTCTTTCAGTTATAATGGAAAAACACTTGCCAGTGCCAGTATATTTGAAACTAATCTGTGGGATACGACTACAGGTATACACAAAAAGACTAAAAATACGTTTGATACATATAAACTTACTCAAATAGGATCTACGATATGGCTCAATAACGATGAAATGATCCAGGCATATCCAAACGGAACAATGGTACTCTTGTTAGATCTTATGACAATAAAGGCAAAGATGGGACTTGGTGGACATAAGAAAAGTGTGAAGAGTATATCATTCAGTGCTGATGGAAAGATCATGGCGAGTGGAAGTTATGACACAACTATACGTTTGTGGAGTCTTCCCACAGGAGTATATAAGAAAACGCTTAAGGGACATTGGAAAAGCATCAATAGCATGGAGTTTAGTGCAGATGGTAAGTTGCTTGCGAGTGCCAGTCGTGATAATACCGCTCGCGTATGGGATGTTGAAACAGGTAAACACAAGCGAACATTTAAAAAACATACAGATGAAGTTATGCACATAGCACTCAGTCCAGACGGTAAGACACTTGCAAGTTGGAGTTTAGATCATACTCTTAATATATGGGATGTTGAGACAGGCAAACTCAAGAAATCTATCACAGAACATATCACCCCTATCGGTGATATGTCATTCAGTTCGGTTGGACCTGAACTCGGTGTCCTGATTAACACACACTATCCGATGATGTTGGATTATACTCGTCCGCAGTATGTGCATGACCTGATTTGTACAGAACTATAACCAGGAAGTTATATATGAAAAAGGCATTGTTTACGGTCACTTTGCTAATCTGCTTGGTATTCGTTGTTTGGCTACTGCATTTCGTCTCAAATTTAGATATGAGCCATTCGGAGTCTATTATCCACGATTCTCCACAAATACATCTGCCTGATGATGTGAAAATTCGGCTTGGTAAAGGTGAAATGAATCAGATTGCACTGTCTCCTAACGGTACTCTGTTAGCAGTCGCGACAAGAATTGGTATTTGGATTGATGATATAACCAATACAGGGAACGATTCCCTATTTATTCCGCATACAGCAAGCATTGAATGCATTGCCTTCAGTCCAGATGGACAGACAATCGCAGGCGGAAGTGAAGACAATATTATTCGCTTATGGAGTGTTGACACAGCCAAGCAAAAGCAGACGCTTATAGGTTCTACCAATAAAATATATAGAATATATACTATGGTATTCAGTTCAGATGGGAAAACACTCGCAAGTGCAAGTAACCGTGAAATAAATCTGTGGGATATGGACACGGCTACACACAAACAAACAATCCCACAGCAGGCACGATCTATTATTCGTACTATTTCTCGTATGATATTTAACACGAAAGGGTTAACACTGGCAAGTGTTGACGGTGAAATCATTCAGTTAACCGATATCGTTACTGGAAAGCAGAAACACACTCTCAAAGGACATACAGAAGCAGTAGAAAGTGTGTCATTTAGTCCGGATGGAAATACCTTAGTCAGTGTAGATGAGGACAGAAAGATCTACTTGTGGGATGTCAACACTGGGGAACAAAAGAAAATTCTTAAAGGAAATAAAAGTGTAACTAAAGATATTATATTCAGTCCAGATGGAAAAACAATCGCTGCAGGAAGTTGGGATGATAACATCTATTTATGGGATGTTGAAACTGGAAAACTTAAGAAAACATTAAAAGGACATAAGTCATCTGTAAATCATTTGTCTTTCAGTGCTGATGGAAAAACGCTCGCAAGTGGGAGTAAAGACGGGACTATTCGTCTGTGGGATATCAACACAAGCGAATATAAAACAACGGCTACAGGACATATTGAAAATGTACAACAAATATGGTTTAGTCCAGACGCAAAAACAATCGTAAGTCGGAGTTTTGGAGAAATGCACTTGTGGGATGTCAACTCAGGAAAACATAAGAAAACACTTGAAGAACATAAGAAAAATGTTACGGGTTTTGCGTTTAGTCCTAATGGAAAAACATTCGCTACTGGAAGTAACGACAAAACAATTCGTTTATGGGACGCAGATTCGAGTCTGTCCAAGAAGGTCCTTAAAGGACATACAGAGAGTATTTATCACCTATCCTATAGTCCAAACGGGAAAATACTCATGAGTTCGAGCGGGGACGAAACGATACGTCTATGGGATGCAGACACGGGTGCACATAAACATACCCTTACAGGACATACTGATTCTATTAGAAGTGTCTTGTTTAGTCCAGATGGAAAAACACTTGCCAGTGGGAGTGCCGATAAAACTTTTCGGGTATGGGATGTTGAAACTGGCACTCACAAGCAAACCTTCACAGGACACTCGTCTGATATTAAAAGCATATCATTCAGTCCAGATGGAAACATCTTGGCAAATGGGGGTGGATATAATGACAGTGTCATCCGATTATGGAATGTCAATACAGGTCAATCCACACAAATACATGCGGTTAATGAGAGAAAGTTTTTTAGTGTTGGTGTGATGTTTAGTCCAGATGGAAAAATACTTGCAAGTTATAATAGTTCTTATGTTCAATTGTGGGATGCTGATACATGGAAACTAAAAAAGACGCTCAAGGGACATACACGTAGTGTTGAAAGCATTAAATTTAGTCCAGATGGAAACATGCTTGTCAGTACCAGTTGGGATAGAACTATACGCTTATGGGACGTTAATACCGGAACACTCATGAAAGTTCTGAAAGGACACACGTTTCGCGTTGAGGATATAGCATTTAGTCCGGATGGACAGACCCTTGCAAGTGCAAGTGCAGACGGCACTGTGCTATTGTGGGACCTAATGGCTATATCAAATGCTACAAACAGTAATAATTAGGATAGATTTAAAGGTGAATTAATAATTGGACTTACTGACACAAACCGTCCTATTACATTTTGATTGTTTCAATAGGTGATCTTCACATGAAAAAAGTGCTGTTTTTGATCTTTCTATTTTCAATGGTATATATACCCCCCAGTTTCGCCCAAGACTACACCCAATGGGAGTTACCCGAAGATGCCATTGCGCGGTTGGGTAAAGGATGGATCAATGCTATGAAGTATTCTCCTGATGGTACCGTGTTTGCAGTCGCGACATCAGTCGGTATTTGGTTATATGATACAGAAACCTATCAGGAAACAGCATTACTTGCACGGAATAATAATGGAGTAGAGAGATTAGTTTTCAGTCCTGATGGAGCAACCCTCGCAAGTGCAGAAACATTTAGTGGTATAACACTATGGGACGTTAAAGCGCGAATACCCAAGAAAACAGGATTATACAATTCTTCTTTTTACAGCAACCTGGTGTTTAACCTTGATGGCAAGATTTTTGCTCATGCAGAATACAAAGATATATATCTATATAATGCAGTTACAGGTGAGACCAAACATATTCTCAAAGGGGATCAGGACTTTATCACAAGTATAGTCTTCAGTCCTGATGGGAAAACCATTGCCAGTGGTAGTAAGGACAAGACAATCTATCTATGGGATGTTGACACAGGAGCACACAAGCAAACCTTGGAAGGACATCCAGATGAGGTTACCAGAGTTTCATTCAGTCCAGACGGAAACACACTCATAAGTGTTTGCGAAGATATGACCATCTATTATTGGGATATATCTACAGGTGAACGAAAAAAGACACTTGCAGACAAAGGCATAATTACCGATCAACTTGATAAACCAGAAACAGTAGAAAGAGTATCTTTTAGTCCGGATGACAACATTCTTGCAACTATAAGATTCAACAATACGATTCGCTTATGGGATACAACTACCGGAACCCTCATCCAAACTTTTCCCAGTCAGG
Organism: Candidatus Poribacteria bacterium; assembly: GCA_965261435.1. Lineage (GTDB taxonomy): Bacteria > Poribacteria > WGA-4E > WGA-4E > WGA-3G > MSPOR6. The sequence continues at coordinate 4,814,881 of CBDHDL010000021.1, read as the reverse complement.
ATACAGATAAACAAGAAAAAGACTATTCGAAAAACATAAATAGCGTACTTTTTAGTCCTGACAATCGGACAGCTATTGGTTTTGTTGGTCGGAGGGAAATTCGTATATGGGATGTCGCCTCAGGTCAGCGAAAAAGCCTACTTGAAGATCCCGGTTATGTCATGGAAGTATCCTTTTCTCCTGATGGGAAGACACTTGCGACAGCTATCATGGGGGGAATAATCCGTTTATGGGACGTTGACACGGGTAAACACAAGAAAACAATTTCCAATATAAATACAAGTTATTATAGAAGTTATGAACACGATTTCAAACCGTTTAGTCCGGATGGAAAAAAGTTCGTTTTTGGAAATACTTCAGGGACTGTTTACCTCTGGGATGCAGACACAAAACAGGAACTGTTACTTTCAGGAATGGACTATAACTCTAAAAGATCTCGGAATAGTACACGTACTATAATCAGTCCTGATAGTCAAACATTAGCAAGTTGGCAAGCAGACGAAGGTATGAATATACGTCTCTGGGATATCGCTTCTGGTAAACACAAGCGAACCCTTAGAGGACATAAGTCACGTGTCAAGACTGTTATTTTCAGTCCCGATAGTAGCATGATGGCAAGTTGGAGTTCAGAAGGTGATACAACTATTCGGTTATGGGATGTTGCTACTGGTAGGCACAAACAAACTCTAAAAGGACATACAAGAATGGTTGAAGATGTTGCATTTAGTCCGGATGGAAAAACACTCGCAAGTGGAGGATTAGACGGAACAATACGTATATGGAATTCGGAGATAGGTAAACAGGGACATGCTTTCATGGAGAAACGTTTTGGTAACGATCTTGCCGCGCAATCTGCAGCGGTTACCGTTGTGATGTTTAACGCTGATGGGAATGTGCTTGCAAGTGGACATAAGAATGGTTCAATTCGTTTGTGGAATATTGAAACTGGAGAGTCGAGACAAACACTCAAGGGACATGCAGATGCTGTATCTTCTATATCCTTCGCTCCGGATGGGAAAACCTTAGCAAGCACAAGTAAAGATGCTACTGCCAGATTGTGGGACCTTAACACAGGAGAACAAATACATGCCCTTATTGGATATGATAAAACTACGTGGCGTGTGTTCTTTTACCCTAACGGATTAGCCTTAGCGACTGGATTTCTATATACGCACAATAGCCACGGTTATGACAAGAACATACGCTTATGGGATTTGCGGACAGGACAACTCAAAAAAACACTGATTGGACATTCAGGGTGGGCGGAAAATCTTGGGTTTAGTGGGGATGGAAATACTCTTACAAGTATAAATTCTGATGACACAGTACTTCTATGGGACCTAACACCAACAATTGCTGCCAGATAAGCAAATGAAATCCGCAGGGAATGAATATCATGAAGTATTTTGCGTTCGGTTCTAATCTCAGCAAAGATGGCATGAAAATCCGATGTCCAAACGCTAAAATGGGCAAGAAGCATACTTTGGAAGGCTATCGTCTAACGTTTCGTTGCAACTTGCCAGACATAGTACCCGAAGAAAACGGTGAGGTAGTCGGTGGACTATGGGAAATTAGCGAATCAGATGAAGAAAAACTTGATGAGTTTGAAGGTTACTACGGACCAGAATCTTCTAACCTATACAACAAACACTATACAGAAGATGGAATCATGTTTTATCGTCAAGCCGCAAGTTTAGATAGACAACCTGAGGATCATAGTTTACGTGATATTATTTTAAGGTCTTTTAGTTCTCGTTCAGACGCTCTTTTTCTGAGTGGCATTCTCAAAAGTATGATAAATGGATTGGATGATTTCGCTATTACAGAGGAAGAGTTAAGAAAAAGTTTGGGATTACTTATTTAATTCTAAACGTGTTTGCTGTCATATTAAGGAAATATGTCCAATGAAAAAGACATACTTGTTTCTGTTCATCTTGTTTTTAGCTTTTATGCTGTTTTTGCAGAATCTGCCTGCATCAGATTATACAAAATGGCATTTACCAGAAGGTGCAAAAGCACGTCTCGGTAAAGGTAGTATAAGCGGGATCACGTTTTCATCTGATAACGAAAAACTTGTGATTGCCAGTGATATTGGAATTTGGCTATATGATGCACATACAGGCAAAGAACTTGATCTGCTCCCAGGCAGTATGAATCGGTTTCCAACGGGAGATACTGTCTTCTCTAGCGATGGTCGTATGCTTGCAGCTATAAGCACCGCCAAGGAACTTGTGCAATTATGGGATGTAGACACTGGGAAACATTTGAAAACACTTACTGGACATAAAAGTCGGGTAAATAGCGTGTGTTTTTCACCGGATGGCACCACCCTTGCTGGTGGAGGCGGAAATGGAAACATTTTCTTGTGGGACATTGCTACGGGAAAACTTCAGAAAACTCCAATCATCAAACACAAGGATCAAGTCTTCAGTGTGTGTTTTTCACCGGATGGTACAATGCTTGCTAGTTCTTCGGATCTTTTTGAAGAAGAAAACAAGATAGATTGGTATCGATCAGTCGTGCAGTTGTGGGATGTGGACACTGGACAACATTTGAAAACTTTCAAACAAGAATGGGGGGCTCGTCATTTGTGTTTTTCACCAGATGGTACCCTACTCGCCAGTAGCGATGGGGGTTCAATGGGAGAAGTGCAGTTATGGTCTACCGCCACTGGACAACATTTGAAAACCCTAAAACATGCCCCTGTCCTAATATATTATGAGAATGTTATCGTTAGTTTATGTTTTTCACCAGATGGTACCGTACTCACCAGTGGAAGCGCGGATGGAACGGTTCAACTATGGGATCCCGTTACCGGGCATATCCAGAATACTCTAACCTCACACACCTCTTCAGTTCTTAATATGTGCTATTCACTCGATGGTCGCATGCTCGCAAGTAGTAGTTATGACGGAATTGTCAAGTTATGGTCTGTCTCCACTGGTCATCTCCAAAATACTCTCACTGGACATACAGGTTCTGTTAGTAGTATCTGTTTTTCACCGGATGGTACAACGCTTGCTATTGGGAGTTTTGGCAACGTGCGCCTATGGAACACAGGAACTGATCGCCTCCAAAATACCTACCCTAAGTTTAACGTCAGTAGTGTATGCTTTTCACCGGATGGCACAACACTTGCTATTGCTAGTAGACACGGGAAAGTTGGTAATCAAGGGAATGTTTCTCTGCAAGTTACTTCCACGGGACAAAATTTGAAAACTTTTACAGAGGATAAGGGTTGGATAAAGAGCGTTTGTTTTTCGCCAAGTGGCAATGTAATTGCGTATGGAATTTTTAATGTGGGACATACTCTTGATCAACGTGATCAACATGATCAATACATTAGTGTGATATTGCGATCTATCAAGACAGGACGAATCTTGAAGACCCTTGCATATTCTACCGATAGAACTGACAGTTGGACAAATAGCGTGTGCTTTTCACCGGATGGCATTACACTTGCCAGTGGAGGTCATGATAACAACGTACACCTATGGGACGCTACTACTGGAGCCCACAAGGCTACACTTCGAGGTCATAAAAGTTTTATAGAGAGCGTGGTTTTCAGTCCAGATGGCACCTTACTCGCTAGTGGAAGCACGGACAAAACGATTCGATTGTGGGATGCTGCCTCTGGACAGCACTTGAAAACCCTTATAACTGGATATGCTTATTCTGACGTATGTTTTTCACCAGATGGGCAAATGATCGCAAGTTCAGGTGATAGTGGAAAAGTACTTCTGTGGTCAACCACCACAGGGCAGCTTTTGGAATCTCTTGTCGGACATTCCTCCTATGTCACTAATGTATGCTTTTCCGCTGATGGTAACACACTTGCAAGCGGAAGCAGTGATGGCACGGTACTTCTATGGAATACAGGTATCTCAACTCCACAACCTCAACTACAGGATTCTAAGCAGGACTCGAAACAGCAGGATTCCACACCACTAACACCCCAACAAATTGCAAAGAAAGCCTTAGCCGCTACAGTCCTTATCGTTATTGAAGATGCAAACGGCAAATCGCTTGGTTCAGGGAGTGGATTTTTTATCGGAAAAGGGTTGATTGCAACAAACTATCACGTCGTTGAGAAGGGGACAAAAAAAGTTTATAAGCAAGTTGGTAAGGATAAGTGGTATAATATCACAGACACTGTCAAAATAGATAAACAACGTGATTTAGCCATTCTTAAGGTTTCGGATGTTGACGCGCCTGCACTTCCGCTTGGCAACAGTGATGGTGTTCAGATTGGGCAATCTGTTTACGCGGTAGGAAATCCTATAGGGGTTTTAGAAGGGACATTCGCGCCGGGTTTCGTTAGCAGTATACGTGGGAAAGAACCTAACAAAAGTATTCAGATTACCGCGCCAATTTCGCCAGGGAGCAGTGGGGGACCACTCCTAAACGATAAAGGTGAAGTGATAGGTATTATCGTAGGCGGTATTACAGAAGGCCAGAATCTGAATTTTGCGATACCTTCAAATTATCTCAAAGAATTGTTAGATAAAGTGAAAAAACGCAAGTAAGTCCTAATCATATAGGCGCGTGTTCTGAAATTAAAGCACGCACGGTGTAAACAAAATGAAAAATGTCATTCTCTTTTCAGTCATCTTCTGTACAAGCGCATTGCCAGCTCTTGGTGACTTAACAGATACCGATCTCAATAAAATCCGATTGATCATCAATGAGGAAATCAAAAAAGAAACTTCTACAATTACCCAAAAGATTGACGCGTTAGATACTCGGATTCAAAATGTAGAGAAAGATGTTGCATAGACGCGCGGCAAACTTGAAAGCGTGGTCAAACAATTTGAGAGCGTGGACAAACAATTTGAAGGCGTTGATAAGCAAATACCACATGCAAAGTATGCCTTTTATGGACTAATCGCACTCTCAGTGGTAGTAGTAGCAGCACAATTAATTCCTTTTGTGCAAGAAATCAGAAAGGATCGCTTACTTAATAAACAGGTTGAAATGCTCACACAGGAAATGGAAACACTAAAGCAACAAATAGAAACGCTAAAGCAGCAACGAATTGTTAACCCTTGAAAATTACAACCATAAAATATTCCTAAGGAGGAATACAAATGGCAACTCTTGAAACGCAACAAGGACATCACAAGAGTTAAAAGGAGACATACAATGAAAACTATACTATTTCTCTCAGTCCTCTTTTGTGCAATTGCCTTGCCAACTTTTGGTGACTTAACAGATACCGATCTCAACAGAATTCGATTGATCATAAATGAGGAAATAAAAAAAGAAAATTCTACAATTATTAAAAGGATTGACGCGTTAGATACTCGGTTTCAGAATGTAGAGAAAGATGTTGCATGGGTCCGTGGAAAACTTGATGGCATTGATAAACAGATCGCGCACGGAACAAATGTCACTTACGGACTAATCGCGCTCATAGTGGCAGCTATAGCAATACCACAATTGCTTATCGCTCGGCGGAGCGGAAGGGATCGCGCACTTGAAAAACAGGTTGAAATACTCACACAAGAAATAGAAACACTAAAGCAACAACTAATTGTTAACCCTTGAAAATTACAACTATAAATATTCCTAAGGAGGAATACAAAATGGCAACCCCAGAAACACAACAACTTGACGATATGGGAATCAGTAAAGACTATAAATACGGATTCCACGATGATATTAAGCCAACTTTCAAATCTCGTAAAGGTTTGGACGAAGAAATTATCAATCAGATGTGCGACATCAAGGAAGAACCCGATTGGATGCGTCAGTATAGGCTTGAAGCTTACGAAATCTTTAAGCAGAAACCGATGACAAAATGGGGTGGTGATCTCACACAACTGGATTTTGACGACATCTACTATTACGTCAAAGCATCAGACCGTAGTGAACGCAGTTGGGACGATGTACCAGAAGACATCAAGAAAACATTCGACCGACTCGGCATACCAGAAGCGGAACGCAAGTTCCTCGCTGGCGTCGGTGCACAATACGATTCTGAAGTCGTCTATCACAACCTCGTTGAAGAATTGGACAAAATCGGTGTCATTTTCGTTGACACGGATACTGCTGTCAAAGAATATCCTGACCTTGTCAAAAAATACTTCGGGACTATTATTCCTTCCGCGGATAACCAGTTCGCTGCACTCAATAGTGCTGTCTGGAGTGGCGGTAGTTTCATTTATGTTCCACCAGGTGTAAAGGTCGATTATCCATTACAAGCATACTTCCGCATCAACAGCGAAAACATGGGACAATTTGAACGGACGCTTATCATCGCTGACGAAGGTTCGCAGGTGCATTATGTTGAAGGCTGCACAGCACCCACGTTTAGCAGCGAATCCTTGCATAGTGCTGTCGTTGAAATCGTCTGCATGAAAGGTTCGCGCGTACGCTACACAACAATTCAGAACTGGGCAGGAAACGTCTACAATCTCGTCACAAAACGGGCAGTAGCATACCAAGATGCTCAGATGGAATGGGTTGATGGTAATCTCGGAAGTAAATTGACGATGAAGTATCCCAGTGTCTATATGATGGAACCCGGTGCCCGTGGAGAAATCCTCTCCATTGCATTTGCAAGCAACGGACAACATCAAGACGCAGGTGCAAAAGTATACCACTGTGCGCCGCACACAACATCACAGATTACATCAAAATCCATCAGTAAGGATGGAGGTCGATCAAGTTATCGCGGTTGGGTTGATGTTGCGAAAGGTGCAAAGGGATGCAAATCTCACGTCGTTTGTGATGCACTTCTGCTTGATAAGGAATCACGATCAGATACCTATCCAGTCATTGAAATCAATGAAAACGATACCAACATTGAACATGAAGCGCGTGTCAGCAAAATCGGTGAAGAGCAAAAAGCTCTTCTACCTGATGAGCCGTGGATTGTCAGAAGAAGAGGCATCCACTATGATCGTCAATGGGTTTATTGAGCCGCTTGTCAAGGAACTACCAATGGAATACGCTGTTGAGATGAACCGACTCATCCAACTTCAGATGGAAGGTTCAATCGGATAGGAGAGGATGCAGCATTGCAAACAGGTCATTTTTCAAAAGATTTTGTTGAGAAAATAGCACGCGAAGAACCGCAGTGGATGCGTGATAGACGGTTAGAAGCATTCTCGCTTTACGAATCGTTACCGATGCCACATACCACCGAAGATGATACGTGGCGGCGTACCGTTGATATGCGTACACAGGATTATTGGCGGCGAACCCGACGACATCTCCGCGGATTTGATGTTGAGAAATATCATCCCGCTGGAGAAACAAACGGTAGTGAACCGACTAAAGTTGACAATGAGACTGGCGTGTACGTCCAAGTTGATGGACAACCCGAACATACCTATTTGTCTCCTGAATTAGAAAAGCAAGATGTCTATTTCGCTGATCTACACACTGCTATAAATGAACGTGGAGATCTCATCCGTGACTACTTTATGACAAAAGCGGTCACGTTAGAAACAACACTAAAAAGCGGGAATTTCGCAAGTTGTAACATACTTGACGCACTCCACGGCGCATTTTGGCAAGGTGGCTACCTGCTACACGTTCCCAAAGGTGTCAGAATAGAAGATCCGTTACGTGTCTACATACGCCTTAACAAAGATCAGCACGCCGATCTGTCACATGTGCTACTCATTGCTGATGAGGATAGTCAGGTTGTTATCATAGAAGACAATTCTTCCGCAAATCCAGATTCAGGGGGTCTCCACTGCGGCGCGGTTGAAATTTTCGCTGGACAGAATGCAAATGTTACTTATGTGCAGGTACAACATTGGAATCGCAATGTCTGGAATTTCGCTTCACAGCGAGCCATTATTAACAAAGATGCACAGATTCATTGGGTCTCCGCTACGTTCGGTGCTCGTTTAAGCAAACTAAATCAAGCGATTGTGTTAGAAGGGAATGGCGCACATGCACAATTGTTAGGTTTAGCATTCACCGATGCGCGCCAACACTTAGATGTAAGCACTGCACAAGAACATCTTTCACCCCATACCACAAGCGATCTGCTCTATAGAAATGTCCTAAAAGATAGATCACAAACTGCTTGGGGTGGTAATATCTATGTTTATCCTGATGCCAACTATACAGATGCATATCAGAAAAACGATAATCTATTGTTGAGTGAACGCGCACATGCGGATACATTACCCGGATTAGAGATTGAAGCACATGAAGTCCGATGCACACACGGTGCAACTGCTGGTCAGATCGACGCAGAGCAAGTTTTCTACTTGATGAGTCGAGGTATACCCTACGACTTAGCAGAAAAACTAATTGTTGATGGGTTTTTTGAACCCGTTATGGAACGTATCCCATTGGATACTGTCCGACAAGAAATGCAAGATTTTGTCTCACATAAGTTAGAAACATAACAATACGAAGCACGTCATTAGACGTTGCCATAATAAAGGGAGTTACTACAATGAGTCAACCCAAAATTATCGCTTACATGAAACCTGTCTGTGGCTGGAGCAACGGAGTCCGTGCCATATTTGACAAATACAATTTGGAATATGAAGACAGAGATATAATCAACGACGAAAACAACTATCGCGAAATGGTTCAGAAGACACGCCAACCTTATCAGCCATGTGTCCAAATTGACGACATCATGCTTGCCGATGTCAGTGGCGATGAAGTTGAAGCATATCTACTTGAAGAGGGCATTGTGAAAGAAAACGATGCCGATACCGATGTCCCAACTGATCAGGCATGTGAAGACCACGGACCATCTCCTGTGAATATTGGTTTCCCGAGTAGGTAAAACCTAATTGTAATTACACTAGTTGATAGTCCAGGCTAAATATGTAGGTCGGGTTGAGGAACGAAACCTGACATGAAACAATACTTCAAGTGGTTTGTCGGGTTTCGCTTCGCTCTACCTATGGGTGTAAACTTAAGAGGATTTAGTTTCACCTATAAATCGTTCCGAACCCTTATGGTTATAGGGATTGTATGGTATTCAGTCCCGTAGGGACGATATGTTTATAGAAGAATGTGTACCCCACGCCTCTTCAGTCCCGTAGGGACGATATGTTTATAAGTACATCAACAATAAATATGCCGTTCCTACGGAACTCAAGACAGGTGGGGACAGCGTTTTCTATAAACATATCGTCCCTAATGAAGTTAAAATATTTAATCGGGTAATGTTCAGTTTCTTTTAAAACACGGTGCGGTTAGGAAACCGCACCTGCCGTGTCGGGGTCCAAATTACCTAATTTATTATTTTAACTTCATACGGGACTAAAGAGGGTTTGTACAACGTTTAACTATAAACATAGCGTCCCTTCGGGACTGAAGAGGGTTTCTGACATAGAAAATTCCTTAACTTTACACCTATAGGTTTCGCTTCGCTCTACCCGACCTACAATGATAGCGTGGAGAGTCCACTAGTGTGCGTGCTTTCCAAAGCGCGCTATTCCTATTATGAATTATTCTAATCATATAATTCGGGGCAATTGCCCGAATTATCACGATTAGTAAAAAGGAGGACATGATGAAAATAATATTTAGAGAAACAACCAATAACGCAATATCATTGCATTCTATACGTGACTTCTATCGGGCTGCTCAAAAAGTTTGTAACGAGTCCTTTGTCGTAGAACCACCAGAAGATGCTACTGAAATAAAAGTCATACATATTGAAGGCCAATACACTCCTGTTTTGGTATTCATTATTGAAATTACTAAATTCCACTCGAATGAAAGTCAAAAACTTGCTATCCAAAGATTGATAAACCTTGCCGAAGGTTATAACTGGGTACACTTAATTAGTTTAGAAGACAATAAAAAAATCGAAGATGACAAATTAGTTAAGTTGTATGAAGAATCAGCAAGAAACCAATTAATCAAAGGAGAATTCAAATGAAATTAGTTTTCCAATATATCTCTGATAATCCCCTTTCTTTATATTCATTATCTGATTTTTATGAAACAGGTAAAAGGGTATCTGAAAAGCAACTTGGTATAACTACAGTTGAAAAGTTAACCGAAATCAGAATACCATATCTTGGTACCAAAAGAACTGGTTTGCACTTTTTTGTAGAACTCTCTAATACACATCAAACTCTACTTCAACAACTTAAATCTATATGGGAAAATATTGGAGAGAGTTATGGTTGGAAATTGATCGGCATACTAAAAAAGGACGCAAATATTCCAACGCCAATAGATGCATCTTTACTTTCTGTAGATTGGTTAGAGGAATACAATTGAACGAAGGGTGTGTAAAGTTTTTGGCACAGGATTGATTTTTCGCTTATGTTCGTTTTTTTATATAGCACTCCGCTGGAGTGCGGTATCTTGTCATACATTTTTCTATAGACATATTGCTCCGCTGGAGCAAAGAGCGTTCTTGAGAGGTAAGAGATACCCTCACGCCAGAGGCGTGATATGTCTATAGAATTTACAATGTCCAAAACCCTGCCCTCCAGCGGAGTGCTATGTTTTGGATCAATCGATATGGGAACGCTGCCAAAATATTTACACACGCTTGAACGAACACTACATTAACGATAGTCTTAAAGTAATATGCGGAAACGTCAAATGCGCGCACTAAATGACGGTGAATAAAATGGAATTGATCACAACACTTGCCACTGTAGTACTTGCTGTCCTTACAGGGTTTTACGTTTGGTTAACATATAGACTGCTAAAATCAACAGAAAGACCAGAAGTTGCCATATTCTTAAAACTTGAAAGATTCCTTGAACATGGACGTAACTACGTTGAGAGGTGTCTGTGTGTCCAAAATGTTGGAACAAGAGCTGCTCGCGATATTAGATTCGAAGGGAATTTTTCGTTTGTACCTCTTGAGGGTATACCTCTTAACAACATAAACTTCCTTAAAAATGGAATTAATGTCCTCGTTCCAAAACAAAATGTATTTCACCGTATTTCTATTCGAAAACAATTGATGGAAAATTTAAACGATCTTGTATATGGAGATGAAAATTCAAAAGTAGAAATTAACGTTAAATATAAAAGTTTTAGCAAGAAAGAATATAAGGATAGTTTTACACTTGATTTTCGTGAACTTAATTACTATTCAGACCAACAGAGCGATAACCAATGAACAAACTATACTTCGGCGATAACCTTGAAGTCATGCGAGAAATGGACGACCAACGCGTTGACCTAATATGCACCGATCCACCCTTCAATAGCGGACGTGACTACAACGCGTTCCTCACCGACTCGCTTGCACAATCCAAAGCGTTCACGGACACATGGACATGGGACGACCCCGCAAAAGATTCCCGCGCCGACATAGAAAGACGCGCCCTCACCAGTGACACTTATAAAGCACTGGACACCTGCCTGAAAGGTTATGACCTTGTACTGCAAAACGCAGTGGCCGGGAACAAAGGAGCGATGCGTGCATATCTGGCGTTTATGGGTCCACGGCTGGCGGAGATGCACCGAATCCTAAATGACTCTGGTAGTATATATTTGCACTGCGACCCGACTGCAAGTCACTATCTCAAAGGCGTTATGGATGCAATCTGGGATCAGGGCAACCGAAAGAAAAATGAGCATTTTCGGAATGAGATTATATGGTGTTATACAACAGCAAGCACACCATATATACGGCAGTTTGTTCGTTGCACAGATACAATTCTATTCTACTCAAAAGGCAAAAAATGGGTATTTAACAGAGACGATGTGAGAGTTCCCTACAAAGGTGGTGCCCCTCATGGCGGACAGAAATGGGCATCAGATGGTGAATCTCTATCGGAGTGGCGTGAAAGAAAATCTAAAGAAGGTAAGATTCCTGAAAATTGGTGGACAATTCCAAAAGCAACAGGAAAAGAACGCCTCGGTTATCCGACACAAAAACCGCGAGCCCTCTACGAACGCATGATTCAAGCATCAAGCAACGAAGGTGATCTCGTGATGGACCCGTTTGCGGGGTGTGGAACAACGATTGATGCAGCACACACACTCAATCGGTTCTGGATAGGAATTGACCTAACAATTCTCTCGCTTGACCCGATGCGCCGCCGACTCCATGACAGACACGGTCTGGAACCATCAAGAGACTACGAAATCCACGGTTACCCCACAAACATGCAGGAAGTACGCTTGCTTGTCCGTGACGAAAGGAAATACCATGACTTCTCTAATTGGGCAGTAACACGTCTCGGTCTTCAGCCAACAAAATCTGTCGGTGATGGTGGTAGAGATGGCGAAGCAGAAGTGGGACATATTACACTATGGGACCCAGAGGAAGGAGAAACAACTAACACACGAATATTTGCTGAAGTTAAAAGCGGTAAACCCACTATTGATCAAGTTAAATCATTCTGTCGTACAATGGATAAACACAATGCAATCGGCATCTTTATCACGATTGAGCCAGTGAGTTCGGGAATGCGTCAAGAGGCAGAAGATATGGGAACATTCTCTCATAACAATGAGACTTTTCCAAAACTGCAGTTCTGGCAGATAGACGATACTTACTTTGACAATCCGAGTTCTCTACGGAGTCTTATCCGTTTACCGAAGCAGTGGCTGGAACCGATGCGAAAAATGGAACGGCATTTTACAGATGCACAGATGTCTCTTAATCTGAGTGGTAATGTTAATTAATTGGAAGCAAACCACTTTATGAAACATATAGTTGATAATGTCAACAAACTTGAACTCACATTCAAGACCATAGATTTGGAAGGACGCGTCCCCAGTACTGATTCTATAGAGTTTCTGAGTGTAGAAGAACCTTATCGGGAAGGTCGTAGATATAGTCCATTTGTGCGTGTCCGTTATGCCTTAAACGGAATAAAACAGGATAAAGTTTTTCCGTTAGATGTAGACAAAGGTATATTCCTTTCTATTGATGATGATGTATTAGAAGAAAGACTACGACCAGTTGCCCCCAAGATCGTTCAGATTCTACAAGAACATGCTTTGCAACAGAATGTTGAAAGGAGAGATAGTATCAAAATGACACTTAAGGAACATATTGATGATATAAGCAATCAGTTAAAACAAGGTTTATTTGAAAATGAAAGAGAGCGTGCAGTCTCTCATCGCATCGTCAATAGACTACTTCAGGCATTGAATTGGCCGATATTTACACCCCAGATTGTCATTGATGAATACGGAGTTGAAGGTAGAAGAGTCGATTTTGCGTTGTGTCATCCAGAATCAACACCACGCGTTTTCATTGAAGCAAAGCGAGTAGGAAAAATTGATAAAGGAATCAAACAACTTTTTGAATATGCTTTTCATAGAGGGATTCCTATTGTCGTTCTTACAGACGGTCAGAAATGGCGATTTTACCATCCTGCAGGGGAAGGTTCTTATGAAGACCGTATGGTAGTTGAATTAGACCTTATCACAACAGACAGTGAAGATTGTAGCAATTGTCTTGACAGATACTTAAACTATGAGTCAGTCAGAACGGGTAATGCTGCCACAATCATCGCCGCGGATTATCAAAAGATTGTTAGTCAAAGAAAAATTGAGGAAAGGTTGCCAGAGATATGGGGAGAATTAGTACAGGAGAAGAATAAAGATCTTTTGCATGTCTTGATGGAGAAAGCGAGAGAGAAGGTCGGACACGAACCTTCAAAAGAACAGGTAGTATCATTTCTGAAAAACTTATCTGTTCCACCTGTAAGACCAGCATCTATTCCCAAAATCGTTCATGAGAAACCTCAACAAGATAAAAAGAAGTTTACGCTTAAACGACTACGCGTCACAATGGATGATGGAGAAGTCATTGAACGTAAATTCGGGTTAGATACCTTCATTGATGTTATTGAAAAGTTAGGAATAGAGCGCGTAAAAGGTCTTAACCTAATCCGAAATGCTATACCTCTTATATCAAACTCTAAAGATCCTGTTCGCGAACAACGTCAACTCGGTCAATATTACATCGTGTCGCATATTCCTACAATAGATAAAAAAAGGGTTCTTGATCAAATTGCTAAAGAATTAGAAATTGACTTAAAAGTCGAAGTTGTTGATAAAGTGTGAGGGTAAATCTAATACCATCAATACGGAGAAAATCATGGATTCCGAAAAAGACTTTGCCATCAAACAACGAAAGTATATGCCAGTCTTTCCAAAAGCGACTGGTAAAACAACTGTCTATATTGAAGGGTATCCGGGTGAGGATGACGAACCGATGGCTGCCACAGGATTTCACGGTGTGCAGATAACCACGTTATATGACCAGCTCAAACGATACTTCGAAATCAACAATCTGGTTCGCGTCGGTGTTGACAGTTTTATTTATTATTGCGAAGGGGACATTACAAAACGTGTCGCACCTGATATCCACATCGTGTTTGGCGTTGAGAAATACCCGGCACGTCACAGTTTCTATACGTGGGCAGAAGGTGCAGTGCCTGTCGCTGTTTTTCAATTTCTCACCGATGCAACAGAACATCAAGATCAACATGAAATGGTTGCGTTATACTTGAATGAAATAGGCGTTCAAGAATATTTTGTCCATCAACCTGAAATGGAGCTGCCGCCGGTGTTTCGTGGGTGGCGGCGGAGCCCTTCAGGATGTATTGAAGAAATTACACAGCACATACAGGGAGGCTTGTTCAGCGAGACGTTAAATCTCTGGTTTCGATGGGAGAACCAATATAATAAGCACGTTAGACTCTTACGTCCATATCTACCTGATGGCACACCGATTGCAACTTCTATGGAAAATCATTATTTTAATAGGGGAGCATCCAAGTTTACAGAAGCAGTAACACCATGGCAAAAAGAAGCAAAACGGCGACATGAAGCAGAAACACGCGCAGCAGAAGAAGCACAACGACGACACGAGGCAGAGACACGTGTAGCAGAAGAAGCACAACGACTGCAGGAAGCTGAAGCAGAGTTAGAACAACTCCGCGCACAGCTTGCAAACCGTCAAAACGACAATTAAATCAGTTGGAGCTGATATGACACAAAATACAATGCACACTTCCGATTTTCACCCACTTGATGTTAAGACAATCCGCGAAGATTTTCCCATCTTTAAAGACACACCACCGTTAGCATTTCTCGACAGTGCCGCATCAACACAAACACCGCGCCCCGTAGTTGAAGCGATGGACGCATATTATGATACCTACCGTGCCAACATCCATCGCGGCGTCTATAGGATTTCAGAGGAAGCTACAGACCAATACGAAAAAGCACGACAGAAAGTAGCACAGTTGATTAATGCAAAGCGAAAAAACCAAGTGATCTTCACGCGAAATACGACAGAATCAATCAATCTTGTCGCTTACAGCTGGGGCAGTGCGAATATAAAACAGGGAGATGAAATCGTTCTCACCGAACTGGAACATCATAGTAACATCGTTCCATGGCAAATGCTATCACAACGCACTGGAGCAACACTCAGATATTTGGAAATCACTGAACAAGGACTATTAGATTTCACACAACTCAACGACATACTTAATGAAAAAACGAAACTGGTTGCTATAACACATGTCTCTAATGTGCTCGGTACAATTAACCCGATGCAGTCGGTAATTGATGCTGCACACGCTGTTGATGCGAAAGTTGTGGTTGACGCTGCACAATCGGTGCCACATTTCCAAGTTGATGTACAACAACTTGATTGTGATTTCCTGGCTTTTTCTGGACATAAGATGTGTGGCCCGACTGGCGTCGGAGTATTATACGGTAAATTAGAACTGCTTGAGGAGATGCCACCATTTCTCAGTGGGGGTTCTATGATTCGCTCTGTTGAAAAAAATATATCAACGTACGCAGACGTGCCAGCGAAATTTGAAGCAGGGACACCAAGCATTGCTGAAGCCATCGGACTCGGCTCCGCAGTCGATTATATTACACAAGCAGGATTAGCATCAATCCATGTGCATGAACAAGAACTGGTAAAATACGCTCATGATCGGCTACAGAAGATTGAAGGTATCACAATTTACGGACCAGCACCACATCAGAAGGCTGGGGTTATCTCATTTAATATTGAGGGTATCCACCCGCATGATGTCGCTGGTCTTTTGGATACGCAGAATATTGCGCTTCGCGCAGGTCATCACTGCGCCCAACCATTGATGAAAAAATTAGATGTTATTGCAACTGTCCGTGCCAGCTTTTACTTATACAACACCCCTGAAGATGTAGATCGTTTATGTGAAGCACTCCAGAAGGCACAGGCACTTATGAATCGGAGGAGAAAATGAACATCTATCAAGAAGAACTTCTTGATCACTACGAAAATCCAAGCAACTATGGGACACTCCCAAACCCAGATATTTCACACGAAGAAGATAACCCACTCTGTGGCGACAGAATCCGAATAGATCTACTTGTGGAAGATGATATAATTAAACAAGTTAGGTTTAGTGGACACGGATGCACCATCAGTCTCGCCTCAGCTTCAATGTTGACAGAGAAGATTGTGGGAAAAACACTAACTGAAGTAAAAAAATTAAGCAGAGATGACATAATGGAAATGATCGGTATCCCATTGGGACCAGTCCGTATAAAATGTGCTTTATTGCCTCTAAAAGCCTTGAAGGCAGGGGCTTACGGTATTAAAGGATGGCCCGGTGAAGAAGATGAATAAGGAGACATAACATAATGAGTGATAATGTAACAGCAACACAAGAAACTAAAGTTACACTGAGTGTTCAACAGTTAGAAAACGTCATCCGTAAGGTAGTACGTGAAGAATTGTTAGAATTTGCGGTGCAAGAACTCGGTATTTTTTACCTTGATAAAGAATCTCCACTTTATGAGGATATGGAAGATATTCTTGAACGTAAAGAATCTGGTCAATTGAAATTTTACACTCATGAAGAGGTGTGGAGTGAATAATTACCAAGTAGTTTACGAAGAGCGATTCATACGAAATCTTAGACGTTACTCAAGTCTACGGCAACGTATCTATCAAAAAATAGAACAAAGCTTATGCAATGAATTGAAACAGCATTCTCACATTTCCCGGACCTACGGTATCAAAGGCTGGTCCGGTGAGGTAAATGAATAGGAAAGGAACACATGACAGAATATTACAGAGTTGCGAAAGTTGGTGAAGTACCACCCAGTACAAAAAAATTGGTTGAAGCAGATTTCATCCCTGTGCTATTATTTAACATCGACGGTGAGTTTTTCGCTATGGAAGATGTATGTACACATGATGGCGGTCCATTAGGTGAAGGTCAATTGAACGGTGATGAAATCGAATGTCCACGACACGGCGCACGATTCTGTGTAAAAACAGGAAAAGCACTCTGTATGCCCGCAGTTGAAGACATTGAATGTTTCCCTATCAAAATCGAGGATGACGAAATATACGTTGGGATTGATTAACCACAACCTTCATCACAGTAGAAAACGCTTTCAAATATAGGAGGAAATACAAATGGTAACAGAAGATTCTGTATACGAAGCTATAAAAGAAATTATCGACCCCGAAATCGGTATTAACATAGTTGATATGGGACTTATCTACGAAGTTGACATAGAAGATACAACTGTTGATATTACCATGACATTAACAAGTCCTGGATGCCCAGCCGGTGGACAGATTGTCAACGGAACACAGCACGTTACTCAACAATTGGAAGGTGTTGAAGAGGTTAATGTACAAGTTGTGTGGACACCACGTTGGACACCTGAATTGATGAGCGAGGAAGCGAAAGACGAACTCGGTATCTTCTAACAAATTTATACGGCACTGATGCAATACATATATACTTGCTATGAGGAGTAGAATCATGTCAGTAAATACGATTACTTTCACTGAATGTGTGATCATCATAGCATACCTCGCTTTTATACGATCAGTTGAAATGGAACAGACAAATCAGTCTCCAGCAAAGAAAGAAGCAAGTGGGTTTGGAGCAACTCGTCGCGAGAAAGGAAGTGATTCTATTAAACGTCCCGACTATACGATAGAAGACTTATTGGAACAGATACCAGATGATCACTCAAACAGCAAGAAAGCAAAAGATGAACCATTCGGTCCCCATCGGGTAGAAAAAGGGAGTAATTCTATTAAACGTCCTGATTATACACTGAAAGATCTATTGGACCAGGTCAAAGAAAATAGTTCACAGGATGAAATAGACACTGGATGTCCGGTAGGCAATGAAGTATGGTAGAGGAAACAAACGTTCCGCTGCGTGGAGATGCAATTTGGATTGATTTCAATCCTCAAATTGGACATGAACAAGCTGGTCGTCGACCTGCAATCGTGCTCACTACTAAAGATTTTAACAATAAAACCAGTTTAGCCGTTCTTTTTCCGATTACGCGGAGTAGTACACGAGAACAACGGAATCCGTTTGCAATTGCGATTCCCGATGGGTTATACCATTTCTAAATGATTATGTAACATTATTTCGTAGGTCGGGTAGAGCGAAGCGAAACCCGACACGTAGAGTTAAACAGGGTTTCCATGTCGGGTTTCGCTTCGCTCAACCCGACCTACAGTTTATTTATGATAATTTGTCAATTAGAAATGGTATTAGAAGTAAACGGGTTCATTCTTGCAGACCAGATTCGGACTATGGATTGGCGAGTAAGAAGAGCAGAATACATCTGTTCCTTACCAACAGAGACAGTAGATGCTGTTTTAGAAAGAATCGGAGTTCTCTTAAAAATACTGTAGGTCTTCACAATGAACACTGTAAGCAAAAGTCCGAAACTTCTCAAGAAACACGACAAAACCTTTCAAATTGAATGGAAGGATGGACATACCAGTTGGTATCCGTATCGCTACCTCAGACAGATGTGTCCGTGTGCTGAATGCGCGATCATCCGACATAATGGAAAAGATATCCATTCCTTATTTTCTCCTCAAGGAGATGGAGATGTAACATTAATTGAAGTGTCTGACGATATTCAACCTACGGATATACAGTTAGTAGGTCGTTATGCACTTCAATTCAGTTGGAATGATGGACATAATACCGGTATCTATCCATTTGATGTATTACGTGAGATTTGCCCATCCACTGAAAATGCACCAATACCACAAATTGAAAACAAGGAAAACGAAACATAATGCAGATTGAAAATACACTACCAGAAATTTCACCACATGAACTAAAACAGAGACTTGATGAAAACGAAGAAATACTGCTACTGGATGTGCGTGAACAGACCGAATATGACATCGTACATCTTGAAGGGGCAAAACTGATACCAATAAACACACTCCCACACAAAATAGACAGTTTACCAACAGATCAGGAAATAGTCGTCTACTGTCACCATGGACAACGTAGTTTTTATGCAACCGCATTTCTACACCAAAACGGATATACCGAAGCCAAAAACCTTACAGGTGGTATTGACCAGTGGGCGATAGAAATTGATCCGACCATGAAACGTTACAGTTAACATCTTTCACTATGAGATACCGAATTTGAAAACGACATAAGAGGATTGTTTTTTACCTAAGAAAATTGTATCATATTGTTAACATCACTCCTATTAAGGATAAGGTACATGGCATCTCTTCCTGCACAAACCCTCTTCACTCCAGAAGAGTACATCACCCAAGAACGTAAGGCACTGCAAAAAAGCGAATATCTCAACGGACAGATATTCGCAATGTCTGGTGCAAGCCGCGCACACAGTCTTATCACAGGAAACATATTTAATAGTCTCTACAACCAATTAATTACATCAGATTGTGAAGTCCATTCCAGTGATATGCGTGTGCAGCCAAGTCCTATAGCCTATTTCTATCCGGATGTCGTTGTTGCCTGCAATGAACCGCGATTTGAGGATGATGTCTTTGACACACTTCTGAACCCCGTTGTTATCGTAGAAGTACTTTCACCGTCTACTGCAGCCTATGACCGAGAAGAGAAATTCTCTCACTATAAGCAACTGACGTCGTTGCAAGACTACATCCTTGTTGCCCAACACAAGTTCTGTGTTGAACATTATAGTCGGCAAGACCAATACTGGGAACACACTGAATTCCGTGCACCTGAAGATGTGCTGATTCTCGCCTCAATAGAATGCAAAATACATTTGCGTGACATCTATAGGCGGGTTATAATTACTGAATCAAGAGGAGAAATTCAATGATCGTAGAATTTGAAAACCGTTCCGGTGAAATGGAACAAGCTGAAATGGAAATTGACGAACCGTGTCCAACCTGTTGTGGAATGCTGTTTCCTATCGTTGATGCACAACCAAAGAGCGGATATAGATGCAGTAGTTGCGGACTCCTATTCAAACCTGTAGAAGAAGATTCAGCAACCCCTTCTTAATGCGTATTATACGATATTATACCATTTCTAATTGAAAATATCTCTTTTTGTAGCACAAACTTTCAGTTTGTGTCCTGAAGAATAACTACCATCATAACCGTCTAATGAGACAATAATTTATAGAAATGGTATTAATCAATCCCACGAAAATCTGGAACAGCAATAGGCGCACCACCATTAGCAATAGACTCTTCAGAAACCAATCCCGGCACAGTGAAATCCATTGCTGTATAAACATCAATAGGCGGCGCAGTGTCGTTAAGGATACTATCAACAAAATCACGCACCTTAAAATACTCTCCCAAGTCACCAACATTTTGTGCTTCAGGTGGTGGGTTCTTCCAACGTTCAGGTAGAAACTCAGATTCATAGTCAGATAACGGTTTCCACACTTCATTCATGTCGAATTGGTTTAACCAAATCTTAGATTGTGCACCAAATCCGCGCGAGCTTTCATAGCTTCCCTTTGTTCCTTGCAGACTAAAATAGGAATTTGCTGGACGATTGGAAAGCATGTCAATACGAATTTTGATCAACCCCCCACCTTCGGTTTTACAAAGCATCATCACAGTATCCTCCATTGCATGCTCAGGATCCGTATGAACACCAGTACCCAGACAACAAACACTCACAACCCGTTCACCAAACCACTGCATCACCGGTCCAAGACTGTGAGTCGCATAATTGCACCGATTAATACCAACCTGCCAATAGTATCTCCAAGTAGGATTTCCTTCCGTATCGTGATGAAGTGATTTGATGTTATGGAGATATTCTCCTTCACCGAAATATACATCACCGAACAACCCATTCTCAACCATATTCCGTATTATCACATTATGCATAGAATAGCAGGTGTTTTCTGCCATCGTATATTTTGCAGATGACTTCTGAACTGCGCGCACAAGATCATAGCACTCCTCTAACTTGACCGCAGCTGTCACTTCACTGATGACATGTCTACCCGCTTCTAATGCTTCAATAGACTGCGGGACATGCAAATTTTCAGGTGTAGCAAGCACAACCAAGTCAACAGCATCTAACATCTCTGTATAATCCGTAAATTGCAGTGGTACATTGAACCGTTCTACAGTGTTTTGCAAAGTAGTTTCATTAATGTCGCAAACAGCAGTGACTTCAGTTTCTGTAATCGCATTAAATGGTTGAAAATAAGAACTACCACGGTGTGCTCCAACAATTCCTACTTTTATTTTTTCCACCTTGCTTCTCCTAAAAGAATTGGGTTATGGTCTTATAGACAATTATCCAAAGAAACGCTTAACAAACGGCCATGCACCAGCTTTATAATATCGATGTCCACCGTCACCAATGAAAAGTTCACATCTATCTGCAACACCTGCAGCTGTATAGATATTCTTCAGTCGTTCATAAGCTAACTCAACATGTTTAATCGGAAAAATTGGATCATCTCGACCTGCAATAGCACAGAACGGACGCGGTGCGATTAAACCTGCTACATCATACATCTCACCCAATCGCATCACACCAGGGACATAGTTACAGTCACAGTGTCGGATGGTACCGATGCTTCCTTCAAAAGTGCAAAAGTAACAACTCGGTACAGCAACTGCAATACGGGTTTCACACGCCGCCGCAAATAAGGACACTGTTCCTCCACCAGAATTACCTGTAATAGCAATCCGTTCTGCATCCACTGGAAGATTCTCTATTGACCAATCTATGAGACGGGACATATCCCAAACCCTTTCTCCAATCGGCGTACGTCCAACAAGTATGCTATGAACTAATTGGTGCCGGCATGAATGTGTACTGTTATTCTGTTTATCTACTTCGGTACGTGTTTCTCCGAAAGCACGTGTCGTTGGAGCAATCGCAATATAACCCTCCTCAACAACTGCCTGACGGGCAATATCACGTTCACCCTCAAGCATCTCTTTCTCCTCTTTCTCCGAATGTGCAATACCAGCGTAAATATGCGGATGATTATGTCCATGGGGCGCAAGAATCAGTGGAAGTTTATCCGCAATTGTCTTTGGACGAAGAAGGTAGAACGGTAACGGTACTGTCGGTTCAACCCACAAGTACCAACTTTCACGTATATGACTATCCATATCCAAGACTTCCAACTGTTCTGCTTTCGGCATATAACCTGCCAAGTCAGATTCCATATTGTCTAAACCAAGGATTCTTCGTAGTTCTGGACGAAAATTGGACTGCCACGCCACTAAACCTTCTGGCGTATCTTCTTCAAATTCATATTTTCTTGGCACAGTAGCATATAGGGTCTCAAAGTGTTGCTCTGCATTATACATTACGATTCTCCTCTTGGATGACTCACTTGACAAAAATCTTGATGGTGCTATAATACGATTACAATAATAGACAATTCATTGACACATGTCAACAGATTTTGGTGTTATACAACCAAATACTATGAAAGGAATATAAATGAAAGTATTGATTACAGGTGCAAGCGGAAGACTCGGTCCCTATGTTATTAGAGAATTAGCAGAAAAACACACACTTGTTCTGATGTCGCGCAGAAAACCTCACGAGGAATTTAGTAAACTACCATTTATTCAAGGAGACCTAAACAATTTTGAGGATTGTCAGCGCGCAGTTGAAGATGTAGATGCAATACAACACCTCGGCGCACAACCGGGGCCTGTCGACCATCCAGATATGCGAGCAGGTGCAGCTGAGAAAGGAATTCCTTTTGATGCCACTTTCAAAACTAATATGCTCGGAACATATTACCTCATGCAGGCAGCAGTTCAAGCAGGTGTAAAATCTGTGATAATGTCCGGCAGTAATTGTGCATTGGGACATGGGTTTCGCATTAGCAAAACACACATGCCGATTGATTACCTTCCATTAGACGAAAAGCATCCCTGTTATCCAGAAGATTCCTACAGTTTCTCCAAACGTTGCGGGGAAGATCTTTTAGCAAGTTATACACGCGCCTATAGTATCAGAACCTATATAACTCGTCCTGCAGGTATTACGCCAGAAGAACGTAGAAAACAGATGGCGGAAAATGCAAAACCGACTGGCGGATGGACGCCATGGCTATGGTGCTGGGTTGGAAGTGAAGATGTCGCAAGTGCACATCGCATGATAATGGAAAATACTGAAACATTACCACCACACGACGTATATTTTCTCAACGCAGATGATACAAGTGCATTAGAACCTTCCATCGAACTCGTTGAACGCTTCAAACCAGAATTTCTACCAAAAGTAAAATCCCTGCAAGGACATCAGTCATTTATCAATTGCGATAAACTCAAAGACGCTGTCGGGTGGCAACACGAAACTTCATGGCGACGGTAAAGCATTCTCATACACTTTGGAGGAGACAGTATGGCTACAAATGACATAGTGCGTATAGGTGTCGTAGGAGTTGGTAGCATATCCGTTCGTGGTATTCTTCCCCACCTTACACAAGACGACGTACAAGATAGATTGAAAGTAACAGCAGTCTGCGACCCGGTCCCTGACAGAGCAGTCGCTGCATCAGAAAGGTTCAATGTGCCACACGCTTATGAAACTTTTGAAGAGATGCTGTCTGAAGGACACGTTGATGCTGTTAGCATCGCATCACCTATCGGAATTCATTATGAGCAAGGGAAACTGGCTATAGAACACGGTGTCCACGCACACTTCAACAAAACCATGACAACAACCGTTGATGAAGCAGATGACCTGATTGAGTCCGCTAAACATAAGGGAGTCAAATTAGTCGCATCCCCAGGACAAATGCTGCGTCCAATACATCAGGAGATTAAAAGACTAATTGAAGACGGAGAAATTGGAACACTAACGTGGGCTTGCTACAGGATCTTCTTTCGGTAGATACCACGAAGCAGAATCAGTTCGGCATGGTGACGATGTACTCTCCAATATCAATCCTGCTTGGTATTTCCGTAAACCCGGTGGGGGGCCGCTATACGACATGACTGTCTACGGCTTACATACGATGACCGGGATCCTTGGGCCTGTCAAACGGGTAACTGCTTTCTCTGGTGTCCGCGTGAAGGAACGGGAATTTCGCGGGGAAATGCTACCATGCGACATGGATGATAACACATTCATACTATTGGATTTTGGTGACGCTTTCTTCGGTTTCATATACGGCGCAGCAGCCGGACATGCAATTAGAGGTGGACTATCTATCAACGGAACCGCAGGTGCAATTGAGGGAAGCACAATAAACGGAAAACCAATTGACGCACCAAAAAGAGAACTACCCCATGTTGTTGGACCCCACCGGAGTATACAGGAAGCACATGTATTTGAAGACATCATGCAACTTGTTGACTGGATCCGTGAGGATAAGTCAACAATCGTTACAGCGGAACATGCAAGACATGTGATAGAAATTTTTGATGCCGGCTATCGCTCAGCTGAGACTGGACAAGCACAAACCTTACGCACAACTTTTTAAAGGAAGATACCTTTATGCCAAAAGCCTTATGTATCGGGGAACTCCTCATTGATTTTGTCTCAACAACGCCAGATGTAACTCTTGCTGAAGCATCAGGATTTGTGAAGGCACCAGGAGGTGCACCAGCTAACGTTGCTGTCGGATTAGCAAAATTAGGAATAGATGCCGGTTTCATCGGTAAAGTCGGGGCAGACCCATTCGGTGATTTCTTGGCTGAAACACTTCAGCAACACAACGTTGACACCTCATATCTCATTGCAGGAGAGCAATCTCGGACTACATTAGCTTTTGTCGCAACACGATCTGATGGCATGAAAGATATTACTTTCTATCGACATCCCGGTGCAGACATTCAACTATCACCTGATGAGATTGATGGTGATTACATCAAATCAGCAGAAGTGTTTCATTACGGTTCTGTGAGTCTAAGCCATTCACCAACCCGGGAAGCAACACTCAAAGCAATTCAGACTGCGAAAAATGCAGGAGCATTCATCTCTTATGATCCCAACTTACGATTAATGTTGTGGGATAACCCAGACGAAGCAAAACATTGGATATGGGAAGTCATGCATTTTGCAGATGTCGTAAAAATATCAGATGAGGAGTGGGAGTTTATCACAGGAGATGTTGAATTAAAGAATGGAATTGAAAGAATTCTCGGTCTCGGTGTTAAACTGCTTGTTATCACATTAGGAGAACGCGGATGCTATTATACAAACGGAGTAGCAGAAGGTTCTATTGACGGGATAGACGTGAATGTTGTTGACACACTTGGAGCTGGAGATGCATTTGTAGCAGCAATGCTCTCAAAATTGATGCAACACGAGAATGTGTCAGATATTAAAAATGATCAACTCAACGAAATCATGCAATATGCAAATACAGCAGGAGCATTAGCAACAAAAAAAGTCGGTGTAATTCCATCACTGCCTACACATGCTGAAATTAAACAATTTTTATCAAAATAACACAAAATGTAATCCTTCTTATACCTCGTCCCGGTAGGTGCGGTTTCCTAACCGCACCGGACTCCAATAAAACAAGATAAACCATGTTAATTTGGTATTAGGTGTAGAGATGTCAACCAGAAAAGATTTGATTTTTCTATAGAGATTTGTAATACTTATGCAATATCATCGTGGGATGATTCGATCAATGACAAATCTAAAGAAGAGATATTTGTAAATAATCGTAAAGTTAAGTACTCAATTCTGTTATGCTGCTGTTCTGTTGCAAGGAAGGCAGCAATGTTATTAAAAAAGGAGTTTATGTAATGAAACGATTGAGCATAGTTAGAGTGGCCATCTTCACTCTGTTGGTTATTTTAGGAGTCGCTACGGGGTCAGTACAAGCAGCAATCTTGAACATTACAGTGACAGATAAACAGACTGGCAAAATATTAAACAATGTTTCCATTACCGTAAAGCCTCAAACAGGTGAAGCTGACAATGGTGTTAGTAACGAAAATGGAACACTCACATTGGCAGATTTAGCAGCAGGTGTGTATACAATTACTGCCTCAATGCAAGGATATACAGACTATGTGATGACAGATGTTTCACTTAACGATGATGAAACAAAAGCAATACCAATCTTACTTAATTCAGAGATAATTGAGCTTGAAAAAGTCTCTGTTACTGCCTCCCGTCGTAAAGAAAAAGTGCTTGAAGCACCAGCATCGGTCGCACTTCTTGATGATTCACAAATTCAAGACAGAATTGCTATGAGTGTTACCGATCATCTAAAATCAGTCCGGGCAGTAGATGTAGTAACCTCTGGTATCAGTTCATCTTATGTTGTCGTAAGAGGGTTTAACAATGTTTTTTCAGGTAATCTGTTGTCACTCGTAGACAATCGTATTGCAAGTGTGCCTTCGTTACGTGTCAATGCTTACACACTCATTCCCACTATCAGCGAAGACATTGAACAAATTGAAGTCGTTTCAGGGCCTGGTGCAGCTTTATACGGTCCGAATAGTGCTAATGGAGTAATGCATATCCTGACACGTTCTCCTTTCAATTCACAAGGCACTACCCTTAGCATTGGAGGTGGTGAAAAAGGTATACTTCTCGGTTCACTTCGTCATGCAGGTGTCATTAATGATGTAATTGGATATAAATTGACTGCCAACTATACACAAGGTAATGATTGGGCTACTGGCAGACTTAGAGCTGACATAGAACCCGGCTTTAAAGAGGAATCTGATTATGTAATTGATGAAGATGATTGGGAAGACGGTCGTCTAATTAAGGAAATTGACGCAGGGGACAATAGGTATTCCTTCTTTGACACATCACTCTATCGCGGAGAATTCCGAGTAGATTATAGTCCTGATGATGATACAACTCTAATACTTGCAAGCGGATTAACTCAAGCATCTGGACTTGAGTTAACTGGGATTGGTGCAGGACGTACAAAAAACTGGACTTACGGCTTTGCCCAAACACGACTCATTTACAAGGACCTATTCTTTCAAGCTTTCATAAATAGAAGTGATGCTGGTGATACATATACGTTACGTTCAGGCGACGATATCGTTGATAATTCAAACCTATACGTCAGTCAAATACAGCACAGTATCGGTATTGGGGATATACAACGTTTTACTTACGGGTTGGATGTCCTGTTGACACGTCCAGACACAGGTGGCACTATCAATGGTATGAATGAAGAGAGTGACAATATCGACGAAATCGGTGCATATTTGCAATCCGAAACAAACATTCTGCCTCAGCTAAAACTACTTGCTGCGGGCAGAGCAGATTACCACAATCATCTCACTGATATCGTCCTTTCACCAAGGGTCGCACTTGCGTTTCAACCACATGATGACCATAACCTCCGAGTTACATACAACCGCGCATTCGCCACACCGGGTACGTCAAACTTATTCCTGGACATTTTGTCTGCTGAAGATGTATATGGATTAGGTGCAAATTTTCAATCCGCTTTGGGTTTTAGTCCCAACATTGACATTCGGGCACAAGGCGTAGCATCTGATACCGGTTTTACATTCAGAAGAAATACTGATGGAAGACCTCTGTTCCGATCCCCATTTGCACCATTAGCAAACCTTGAACCTGATACATACATTCCACTTGATGACCCAGTTTTTACAAATGTCATGTGGAGCGTAGGAAGAGGTGCTGTCATCAACGGTTTCAAAGCAGGATTAAGTCAAGCGATAACTCCCGAGACACTGCCAGATATCGTCGCTGGTATGCCTGCTGAAGAAATAGTATCTATAATTGAAACACTCCCACCAGCATTAGTAGCAGCGGTGCAACAGGTCATCCAACCCAGTCAACTTTTAGCGCTGCCACCAGAACAATTACAGCAGACGATCCGGCAGTTACTCGGAACGATGCCAACTACCGCATTAGATCTCATGACTACAACCTTGATTGACAACCAATCCGCTGAACTATCGGCGGTCATGCCTGAACAAATCATAGGGCTAAAAAACGTCATACGATCACTTGATCCAGAGACTGGAAGCTTTATTGATGTTGAAGATGTCAACAACGTTGACCCCTTAAACCCAACTATTACACAGACCTATGAAGTCGGTTACAAGGGAATCCTATTGAATAGACTCGCTTTTTCAGCTGATGTATACCATTCAAGGATTAATAATTTCATAGGTCCCTTATTCGTTGAAACTCCAAATGTTTTCCTTGACCCCGCATCAATCCAAGAAACCTTTGGAAAGCAGATAACCGAGACGTTAGCCGATCCCCAAAACGCAGCACTTAATCAGGCACTACTTCAGTTAGATGCTAAAGAAAATGGTGGCAATGGAAATGGTACACCAGTTGATGAATTGATAACGACTATTGCATCTATTCCTTACGGCACTGTAACCCCTGAACAGGCTGCCGACTCAAACGCTGTAATGTTGACATACCGAAACTATGGGGACATTTCGCTGAACGGTTTAGATCTTAATTTCACGCTGTTTATAAGTCCGAATTGGAGTGTCGGAGCGAATTACTCTTTTGTCAGTAAAGACCTATTCGAAAACGTTGATGGAATAGGTGACATCGCACTAAATGCACCAAAGAATAAGTTCGGTGCAAACGTGCAGTATCTAAATACTAATCTTGGGTTAGGCACTGGTATAAGGTGGCGTTATGTTCAAGGATTTCCTGTTAGATCGGGTGTTTATGTCGGAAAAGTGGAATCGTATCATACATTTGATCTCAACGCTGGATACGATATACCCCTCGGTCCGAAACCTCGATTCTCGGTTACAGTTCAAAATCTGTTAAATCACAAACATAACCAATTTGTGGGTACACCAGAGCTCGGACGACTGGCAATTGCGCGGTTAACGCAAGCATTCTAAATTCTGAATCCCTATGTTTATTGGGATTGTCTTCTCTTCAGTCCCGTATGAAGTTTAAAAAAAAATTAGGTAATTTCGACCCCGACACGGTAGGTGCGGTTTCCTAACCAATGCAGAATACAAAACGCGTATTCTACCAACTTCTACAAGAAACTGAAAATTACCCCATTAAATTCTTAATCTTCATACGGAACTAAAGAGGGTTTGTATAACGTTTAACTATAAACATAGCGTCCCATCGGGACTGAAGAGGGTTTCTGGCATTGAAAAATCCTTCAGTTTACACCAATAGTTAATTTCGACCCACACACGGTAGGGACGGTTTCCTAATCAATGCAGAATACCAAACACACATTTTACCAGATCCTTCGCGAAAACCTTTATGAACGCAATTGGAACAAACCCGGTTCGGTTAGAAAACCGAACCTACCGTCCTGAAATTTATAGCGTATTTCTTCTTAAATAGACACTTATAGTGCGATTTCCTACCCATTCTTCCATTCATCCCCCCTTCCACTTTTCCCCCTTCTACTCTTCCATCCTTCCATCCTTCCACTCTTCCACCCTTCCATTCTTCCATTCATCCCCCCTTCCACTCTTCCATTCTTCCATCCTTCCATTCTTCCACCCTTCCACTCAAATACTATTTCATTACTTCCGACGTGCTTTCACAGCATACATCGGCCAAGAAAAGAAAAAATCACCTTCATCACCAGACTCTACAGTATAATACACCTTTGCTTCATCCTCAGAGAGCTGTGCAAACGCATCACGAATTTCATTCACAACTTCAGGCGGGTTTTTCTCAGGACGTACCCACCACAGGAACGACATCTGAGCATTTCGTGTGTGTGCTGTCCGCTCAATCTCAAAGCCTGCATCAGTAATCATCGTATCCCACTGTGAAGGAGGATACCCAAATACATGTGAATCGTCACGTAACTTTTCTACCCGGTTTTGCCATACTATTAAGGCTTCCGATTCAGGTGAAACAGAATCCACGATACAGAAGAGTCCGTCTATTCTCAATACACGATGCACTTCACCTAAGAATTTCGGAACATTTTGAAAATGGTGTGGCGCAAGCCGACAAGTGACTAAATCAAACGAGGCAGTAGCAAATGGTAAAGATTCCGCAGCGGCAACAGAGAAGTTAACGTTCTCTAACGATTGTTCTTGTGCTAACTCAGATGCTTTAGCAACCATCTCTGGTGTTAGATCGGTTGCAACCACATCCGCAACTTTTGGTGCAAGCGCAAATGCTGTAAAACCTGTTCCCGTAGCAATATCAAGTGTCCTTTCCGTGCCTTTAGCATCAGCAAAGTCAAGGATTAAATCAAGTGTAGCACCTTTGGAATGCACAGTGCTTTGCGCATAATAGTCAGCGTGTTGACTAAACTGATCTCGAACTGCAGTATGGATTGATTTCATATTTAACCTATTGATAACTGTTCTCCCCTCTTCCACTCTTCCATCTCCCCTCTTCCACCCTTCCATTCTTCCGCTCTTCCACCCTTCCATCTTACTATTCTTTAAACCCAACTCCCAATCGGATCAGTTGATGTC
Source organism: Candidatus Poribacteria bacterium (assembly GCA_965261435.1). GTDB lineage: Bacteria > Poribacteria > WGA-4E > WGA-4E > WGA-3G > MSPOR6. Next base: position 4,784,307 of record CBDHDL010000021.1, on the reverse strand, counting down.
ACGATATTCATGCCTGATTGTGAGAACGCTTCAAAAGCAGCATCAGCAGCGTCCGAATAGTCAACTACATCAGGAACAACTACAGGCGATGTCAGATCTTCTACAAGAAAAACCTTCTCTGCTAAATCTAAATCTATCTGTTGAATCTCATCTAACAGATCGCTCACTGTCCATGCAACACAATGGCTTTTTGCTTGTCCTGCGATTATCAACCGATCAAATTCTAATAACGCACTGAGAAAAGTGTCATTCTTCTGTGCAATCGGATTCCCACTCTCATCGATCAAGACTTCAGGTCGTAATATAGAGTAGTTTTCTGTAAGTGGATTCTGTCCTTTGAGTTCGTAATGGGTTTGACTTTCTCGTGCAATGGCATGGAAAAAGCATGCCTCATCAACTGCAGACACAATAGCATGACCAATTCCACCCAGCATGGCATGGTAGGGCCATATTGTTAGCGGAAATTTACCGTCAGCAGTCAAGGTTTTGATATAATGCTCGCTATATGCTGTCAGCTGTTTTTTTGCATGCGTATCTCTATTAAGGTTGCCTGCAATGGATGGATTAACGCTCCATTTTTTTGTGTTAATATCCTCTTGTGTAATAAGCGTCTGAAGTGGAATAGGATGTTCTCCGTTATCATCAATCCAAAATATCTCGTGAAAAATCTGCATTGCAGTGTGTGTATCTAACGTACAGGCAATTTTTGTTATATGAGGAATGTTCTGGTAAATGAAACGACATAATCTGATATTATCTTCAACTGCTCCATTACCCGATCTACCACCAACGAACAACTCAAAATCTGGTATGCAGAAAGTATTTTGGACATCAATTAGCAGTAGACAAGTACGGATTTCATCCTCAGATGCTGGAGCAATACTGTGCACTCTCGCCCAATCACGCGCTTCATTTAAACGTGTTTGATATGGAATCCTCCAAACTTCATTAACAGTAGAGTCATCAAAATGATCTGGGATCGGAACATGAGGGCTATCGGGAATTTTAGTCATTTTTCATCCTTTTGTTTCAAACAACGTCTTATCAATGAACAAATGGAGATTTTACTATCCTATTTTATTCAATTGTATCTAAAATATGTAAATGGTATAATGTTAACACAAAATGTAATGCTACTGTTTTTGGGATGTTAGACGAATTAGCGTTATTCTATAGCACATCGCTTATTTTTACAACAAAAATTGGGGGTGTGTGAAGTTTTTGGCAAAGCATTGATTTTTTGCTTATGTTCGGTTTTGTTTAAATAGCACACCGCATGAAGATTAATGCAATAATAGGTGAAATATGAGAAGAAAAAATGAACGACGACCAGAAATGAAGGAGAAACTTGATCAAGCCAATAGAAGGTTTCGCGATGCGCGCGGACGCCTAAGTTGGAGAGTCAACGAAGCTCTTATACCTCTTAAAATTCAAGAAGAACACGGTATCTCCGAATTGAAAGGGCAAGTGTTAATTATATCATATAGTGATTCATTACAAGAGAGAATAAAAGATGTTCTCGTATCTGAAAACTACAGATGTGATATCGCTGAACGAAGCTCAACAGCAGTCGGAATGTTGAAAATGGCGAAATATCAATTGATTATCGTAGACTTTACGCGATTTAGACGATCCAATATTTTCTCGTTTGTCAGAAGATACCAACCGCACGTAAAAATAATTTCTATCGTCTCAGATGAAAGAAGAGCACAAGATCTTATGAGATATGGAAGCTACAGTTTCTTAGTCGGACGACATTTTGATACAGAACAACTCCGAACATGTCTCGTCAGTTCTCTCAGAATGAAGCATCAAGTCTGTGGATTACAAGTACGAGGAGAAAAGTGTAATCGCTCTTGTGTGAATAGTTATCAAACTGAAGAAGATTTCATGGATCTGGATGAAGACTTTTTTTTGGAACCAGATGAAAACTCAGACGAAGAATACTAATATACCAGATCCGTTCGTAGGGACGGGGTTTCCCCGTCCGATATACATTTCATTTACGACTTAACAAACCAATATCTTCTACATCAAACAATGGCAAAAAACTTAGAATTTAAAGTCCGCTATGACTCACTTGATAGATTATTACCTAAACTGGAAAGATTAAATGCATCTCATTGTGAAACCATACACCAAGTTGATACGTATTTTAATAATTCAAAAGGAAGGTTAAAACTTCGCGAAACAGATGAATACGATGATGGGCGGCTAATATACTATGAACGACCAAATGAACAGAATTCTCGTTATAGTCTCTATCAACTATCCAATATTGCCGAACCAACAGAAATAAAAGAACTCTTGACGAATGCCTTAGGAATCAAAACAATCGTCAAAAAAGTTAGAGAATTCTGGATGTATAATAACACCAGAATACACTTGGATACAGTTGATAACTTAGGCGAATTTGTAGAATTGGAGACTGTTTTTCAAGGACAAACCGAAACCGAAGCACTAACTGAACATGATCACGTAAAAAATACGCTTGACTTAAATGCAGCCGAACCGATTGCCGTTTCCTATAGTGATTTGTCAATACTATAAATCAACAAACCAAATTAAACTTTACCGTGCAATTTAGATTGGAGACAATGACTATGGACTATGTACATTATCGAAAAATCATAAAATTCAAAGACAAAATAGATAACGCAAAAAGAAGAGAATTATTGAGAGTATATCTGCAAACACCCACTTTGCCAAAGCTGCAAGCGCTCCGTGCTTTGTTGGTTGAGATGAAAAATTCATTAAATCACTGTACTGATACAGACGAGCAGTGTCTGCAAGCTGTGAAGCATTTAATATATAAAAAAAGGGTTTTATAGATTCAATACAATCACCGAAATAGACATTCTGTTAGATTGCGTTCTTTGTACCGCATGCTGTATGAAGATAAAAGGATAAATTCGGCAATTTAGACCCAGACACGGTAGGTACGGTTTCCTAACCGCACCTACCTTCCCGATGCCGCTGGCGCGGTTTCCTAACCTCGCCAAATTACCTAAATATCTTCTTTAACTTCATACGGGACTGAAGAGGGTTTCTGGCTTCAAAAACCCCTTAACTTTACACCAATAGGACGATTTATAGTTCACATACGCGACTTGATCCCATACACCAATAACGGTATCATCAATTCATGATGACCCGTAAAATTATATCCCTTACCTCCCATCTCTGTCGGACGTTTTACTACATTCTCTAACGGACGGTATTGTTGATTCATGTCAAAGTTCGCAGCACTGAAGTGCGATACCGTATTCCCCAGATTCCGAGCAATCGTCAAGGCTTTCAAAAATACCTCAGGCAATATCACCGCAGAACCAAAGTTCAGCACTACACCTCCATCCTCAAGTTGAGTCACCATATTCGTCAAAATACGAAAATCTGTGAAACTTGATTCTCCAATAGCAGCACCATTTGCTGATGGGTGTTGGTGGATAATATCCGTTCCGATAGCAACATGCACTGTAATTGGGATATCATACAGAGTGCTTGTTGCAAGTATGCTAAATGTATTATGAGGGGCATCCAGCTCTATTAGTTTCTTACCCAACCCTTCTCCCATACCAATTTTTTCATCAGCAGCATTCCGAATCGCCTCATTCATAAGTTTACCAGTTTCTTCCCACATACCAAACTGTCCAGTCTGCAGATATGCCGAGACATCCTCCGACGTTTCTCCAATTAATGCGATCTCAAAATCATGAATACTGCTCGCACCATTGAATACAAAACCTGTAATAATTCCTTCCTTAGCAAGCGTAATCAAAAGAGGACTCAATCCACACTTGATGACATGTCCACCCATCATCACTATAACTGATCTGTTTCTCTTATACGCTGAGATGATCTTGTCAACGAGTTCTATAAAATCTCTTCCCTTCAGAATATTAGGAAATAAATCAAAAAGAGGAGAAGTAAAATTCTCAAAATCTGGAAATTTTGGAAAATCTTCAATAGAAACCTTGTTAATACGCTCATCTAACGGAAAAGTCTGCACTTCAGACATATCAACAGGTTTAAAGTTTTTTTTCATGATACGTTCCTATACGAATTGCTGTAAATGAACCTATAGTAAAACCTAAAATTCATGGAACACTTCGGTAGTACTAACTTTAAGAAGTTTAAATAAATATTTCGGTAAACCATTGACCAAAAAACGCTCATAGGGGCAGGGTTATGAAGTTTAAATAAATATTTCGGTATTTTGGCGAGGTTAGGAAACCTCGCCAGCAGAGTGGTGTATCTGCCTTATGCAAACAAGAAATTACCCAATTTATTATTTGATCTTCATTTCCCCAACCGCGCATATTCCCAACATCCCTCCTCACATCTTCTACCCCCCTTCCACCCTTCCCCTCTTCCCCTCTTCCACCCTTCCATCTTTAAACAAAACTGTTGTCATGTTTACATATTATATGATACAATTTCTTTTAATTGAATAACAATTAATAAAATGTTTAGAGGTGGAATAATGCGTTTTACACGAGTCTTGACAACTTTTTGCGTTTCGTTATGTTTAGTCACTTTCATTGTATCAACGCCAGCACTCGGCTTCATTGAACGGGAATATACGATCCGTGAAGTACTTGATGCTTGTACAAATATTGTATTTGGTGAAATTAAATCTGTAAATCAAAGTAGACTGCAGACCATCGTAACTGTAAAAGAAGATGTAAAAGGAAAAAGCAATAAAAAGGAACTAAAATTTAACCTCGCGACTGGACACTATAAATCAGGTTCATCGCCACAAAAATTAGTAAGATTGCTAAAACCGGAGATGCCTATTATTGTATTCTATCGCGATAGCAATTACGGTCTGGATAGTATGTGCTTCATAGATAACACATGGTTCCAAATGCGCGGATATCGTTCCAGAAGCACGAGTTCATGGTGGAGCTTCACACACATTGATCCAATGATGAAACGGACTTTTGATGGTACAACAGCAAAATTTCAAAAGGTCGTTAAAGACATCTTGGCAGGTAAAATGTGGGTAATGGCTACTGACACTACTTTGAAAGTATATGTTCTGACAGGTAATAGCACATCTCCTACATGGGGACAATCACACGTTTACACCAACACCATGACTTATGAATACAAAGCTTTACGCAACATCAAAAAGGCGGATAAAAAACCGCTTGCCTTTGAGTATACTAAAACGCGAACGCTACCACATCTTAATGAATCCGACATTTTATGGATCGGATATGAAGAGATTTCAAGCTTCGGTCGACATCTACTTTCAAAAAAGACTGAGCAGGAAATTAAAGAATATGTCAAAAACGGTGGTATCGTCGTTGTCTCTGGACAAGACAGTACACAGCATAAACCGTGCGGTATTGGATGGTTAAACGGAAAACTGAAAGGTGTTGAAAGTCCACCAAAAAGAGTCTTTAAAATAACTGACAAGGCTAAAACACTATTTTCGACACCAAACAAAATTCAATCCGGTAAAATCTATATTGACGACGCATGGGTTGACTGGGAAGCAGATGATCAAGTATTCGCAATTACACCTGACAGTAAAGAACTTGTTGTCGGGGCACGTAAATATGGCAAAGGACTATACATCATTACCAGCCTGCGAAACGACAATCAGTATACTGTTTCAATGAACAAACCACTTATGGAGAACATTCTTCACTATGCTGCCAATCAGATTGAACAGTAAAAACAACAACCCCTCTGCTGGCGAGATTTCTCAACCTCGCCAAAACACATAACGCAGCCACACCACGCCGCTGGCGAGGTATCCTAACCTCGCCAGCGGTGATGCGTCCTTCATCTGTTAATTTGGTATGTTTATCACTCATCTGCCTTGTTGTCAATATGTCATTAGGTATAGGCAGGACTATTTAACTGCTTCCCTTTCCCACTGATTCATCACCACCTATCTTCCATTCTTCCATTCTTCCATGCTTCCACCCTTCCATTCTTCCCGCCTTCGACCCTTCCACCCTTCCATTCTTCCATGCTTCCACCCTTCCATCCTTCCATCCTTCCATTCTTCCCTCCTTCCATTCTTCCATCCTTCCATTCTTATCCTGTCTTTCCTATTCTCTAATGATCTAACATAAATAGGATCAATTTCAATGTGACAGTCTTAAAGAGGCGAAAGGTATATAGAAACAGATTCGGATCTCAAACATAAGTACCAGAGAGGGACGGCAGGTCTATTTCATTCACGATATAAGAAATGCATATACTGATGGAAGATAACAACAGAAAAAAGATCTGAAAATTGTCCAAACTACATAAATACTCAAAATCTGACTAAATAACTGAGGAAAGTAGGAACTAAATGTGATGTGAAGTGTAAACTAAATTTGGAATGAAGTATAATTGTTTTTAATACACACATTGTTCCAATCAAATCAATGTTACGATTCATGATGCAGCAAAATAAAAAAGTAAACCGCTCTGCTGGCGTGGTTTCCTAACCTCACCAAAAAACCGATATGTTTACTTAGATTGCTTGTTGCAGCAAGATAAAAAGGAGATTTTCAAATGAAATTTAGACACTGTTTCACACTAACATGCCTCATTTTTGTAACCCTCGCATTTGAGGCTAACACTTTTGCCGTGGACAGAGGGTACTGCAGAGTTGGCATGGAGCTCGGCCCAGGTGATAGTTGCACTTACTATAGCACGGATGATAAATTCACTGTTAGTGCTGATGGAATTGCAAGTTTCATGGGTACCAGTGCCGAACGCGCAGATATAGCACATACTCACGATCCCGGTACACACCATGGCTATATGTCGCACGGTGTCGCTGGTACACGACATACGCATGGGGCAGATGTTATACGAGCACATAGTCACACACGGATGGCACACGATGACCTTAATGAGCATGGTGGGCAGTATGCTCAGTCACATACGCATGGGTTCAAGACTGTCTATAAGTATCTGACTGTTGATGGCAAAGTTACTGCCAGAAGTCGGGAAGATGGAAGTGGAAAGTATAGGATAACTTTCCTTGGCGCTACTGCACCCAACACAGCGTCTGGTATCACACGAACTGGTAACACGGGAACTGGTAACACGGGGACAGAAACAGCGACCACCCTTGAGGCTGTGAGTGGAAGTGGACAGAGCGCTCAAATCAGCACTGCTGTTGCGAATCCGTTTGTTGTGCGCGTGCTTGATCAGAATGGTGATGCAATGGCTGGTGTAACTGTATCGTTTACTGTCACACCGGGTGGGATTTTGAACCCAACCAGTGCGACGACAGGTGCAAATGGACAAGCAGAAACACGCTTGACACTCGGTAGTGCCACTGGCACATATACAATCACGGCAAGTACCGCTGGGGTTACACTTGCTGCCACCTTCACTGCGACTGCGACAGCACAACCCGTCACGCTAACTGCAACCACAATTGAGGCTGTCAGTGGAAGTGGACAGAGTGCGAAAATCAGCAGTGCTGTTACGAATCCGTTTGTTGTGCGTGTGCTTGATCAGAATGGTGCTGCGATGTCTGGTGTATCTGTATCGTTTTCTGTCACACCGGATGGGACATTGAACCCAACCAGTACGACGACAGGTACAAATGGAGAAGCACAAACACACTTAACGCTCGGTAGCACCGCTGGAACATATACCATCACCGCAAGTGCCGCTGGGATCACGGATGCTGTCACCTTTACTGCAACAGCGACTGCAACACCCATCACGATAATTGCAACCACACTTGTGGCTGTCAGTGGAAGTGGACAGAACGCTCAAACCAGCAGTGCCATTGCGAATCCGTTTGTTGTCTGCGTGCTTGATCAGAATGGTGCTGCGATGTCTGGTGTATCTGTATCGTTTTCTGTCACACCGGATGGGACATTGAACCCAACCAGTACGACGACAGGTACAAATGGAGAAGCACAGACATACTTAACGCTCGGTAGCACCGCTGGAACATATACCATCACCGCAAGTGCCGCTGGGATCACTGATACTGTCACCTTTACTGCAACAGCGACTGCAACACCCGTCACGTTAACTGCGACCACACTTGAGTCTGTCAGTGGAAGTGGACAGAGCGCTCAAACCAGCACTGCTATTGCGAATCCGTTTGTTGTGCGTGTGCTTGATCAGAATGGTGCTGCGATGTCTGGTGTATCTGTATCGTTTTTTGTCACACCGGGTGGGACATTGAACCCAACCAGTACGACGACAGGTGCAAATGGAGAAGCACAGACATACTTAACGCTCGGTAGCACCGCTGGAACATATACCATCACCGCAAGTGCCGCAGGGATCACTGATACTGTCACCTTTACTGCAACAGCGACTGCAACACCCATCACGTTAACTGCCACCACAATTGAGGCGGTCAGTGGAAGTGGGCAGAGCGCTCAAACCAGCACTGCTGTTACGAATCCGTTTGTTGTGAGTGTCCTTGATCAGAATGGTGCTGCGATGCCTGGTGTATCTGTATCGTTTTCTGTCACACCGGGTGGGACATTGAACCCAACCAGTACGACGACAGGTACAAATGGAGAAGCACAAACACACTTAACGCTCGGTAGCTCCTCTGGAACATATACCATTACTGCAAGTGTCGCTGGGATTACACAGACTGTTTCCTTCACTGCGACTGCGATAACAGCAGAGCAACAAGGAACAAGTGACACAGTACCTGAACCCACGATTCCCCTGAGCAAGCTTGCTGCAACAGGTCAAATCAGTTTTAGTGAGTTGATGCTTGCATCAAGAGGTGGACTCCATTCGCTACCACAATGGATAGAACTCTATAACAACTCCGATACCGAGACTGTGAATCTCAGAAATTGGCAGCTGATGATAGAAGCACGGGACACAAACGGCACACATCGAAACGCGATTATCCCACTTGAAGAATTTACCATCGCACCCAACCAAACGGCACTCATCGTAACGTTTGGCGGACGATATTCTGCTCAAATACCAGACAATCGTATCTACAACTTTTTCAACCATCACGCTGATGAGTTCGAACAAAACACGCATCGTAACATGGTACTTGGACAATCAGGATTCTTTTTGAGCATAGCTGACCCGTATGGTGCCGTGAGTGATACAGCCGGGAATATCGATGGCAATCGTATGACAGAAGATGCACCGTCATGGGAAATACCCAAAGGTACAACACAAGACGGTCAACGCACTTCGCTCTTACGTCGGTATGCACACAATACAGAAAACCCACTTGACGGTACAGACCAAGAAAACTGGCGACGCGCTGCGAACTTCGGACGCGTTGGAATGTTACCAGAATTGGCAGTATCAATGTACTGGGGCAGAAAGACTGACATCGGTAATCCAGGATATAAAGGATCTGGCGCCTTACCTGTCACACTATCCAAATTCCGTGCAGAATACACTAAGGCTGGAGTCGTTCTCAAATGGACAACTGAATCCGAACTGGATAATGCAGGATTCTACATCTACCGAAGTGATAAAAAGGACGGACAATTCAAGGTTGTTAACCCCACCATGATACAAGGGGCAGGTACCACAGCAAAACGACAGAATTACACCTGGACAGATACAACCGCGAAACCGAATACCGTCTATTACTATCAGATCGAAGATGTGTCACATACAGGTGAACACAAGCGATTAGCGACTGTCCGCATGCAAGGGTTCGTGTCTGCTCAAGGAAAAATGCCAACAAGCTGGGCAAATGTGAAAAACAGTAGAGCCGATTACTAAAGTCTCAGAAAAACATTCAATAACCAATAGGACTTACGCAGATCCCTTGGCAGCAAGAAAAATGCGTAAGTCCTACCATTTTATACGTTAATCTTTAGCACCAGATTAAGAAAAAAATCAGATCATTTGGCCCTGACACGGTAGGTGCGGTTTCCTAACCGCACCGAATTTTACAACATACTGAAAAATACCCGATTAAATTCTGAACCTTGATCAGGGACGAAAGACATCCAGAAAACCCGCGCAATTCACTGAAACTTCGCAACCACTAAAGTAATATCATCATCAGGATTATTACCTTGTTGAAAATCCTCAAGATCAGTCAAAATTACCTTCCTTATTTCAGATGCAGACAGATCTCGTTTTTCGGACAATAATCTGATAAATCGTTCCATCCCATACATCTCATTATCAGTATTCAACGCTTCCGTTATACCATCAGAATATAGCACAAGTAAATCACCAGAATTCCAAGTTGTTTCTGAACTGAAGTATACAGTCTCTGAGTGTCTATCTGGCAAAGGGATACCTACGGGTGGGAATTGGGATTCTAATTCAATACATGCGTCACTATCCGCACGCAATAGAAGCATTGAAGGATGTCCCGCATTGGCGAACTGAAATCTATTGTCACTATGTATAACGACATAACAACATGTCATATAGATAAAAGTCTGTGCATCCTCATCCGTAACCCGCTTGATAGCTTTCATCACTTCAGGAACTGTCGCATCAAAACGGATCTGCGTCTGAATGCAGCTTTTTGTCATAGCAGCAAGCATCGCTGAATGGAATCCGTGACCCATCACATCACCGATAAAAATTCCAACACAATCATTTGGTAGATACAGATAATCATAATAATCCCCACCGACATCGTTCGTCGGTTTACAGTATCCTGCTGAAGTTAAACATGCGTGTTTTATTTCTTCGTTCGGTAAAATAGACTGTTGCACCTCAGCGGCAAGACGCATAGATTCCTCTTGCGCAACCTCTTTACGTATGGAACTCATCTGTATATCCAGGTCATGCCGAATTTTATTATTAAGGACACGAAACATACCTCTACCGATAAGGGGTTCGGATGCTAAAGCCTGATAGAATTCATCTCGTGTAATCCTTAGCAGACATGTTGGCGTAACTGTTCTGATTGTAGCACTTCTCGGTTTATCATCAATCAACGCAACTTCACCAAAGCAGTACCCTTTTTCATTAAAGGAAAGCACTTCTGTATCCGCTTTAATGATACTTATTTCTCCTTCAACCAGTAAGTAAAGTGAATCACCTTCTGCTCCTTCTTCAAATATGGTATAGCCAGCCGGATAATTTACTTGATGAGCAATATTTGCAATTGAGTTCAATTTTGTTTCTGAAAGTTCGGCAAAAAGGTCTGTTTGTTGTAGAAACTTTATTTTTAATTCTGCTAACATATAGGTATTATCCTTGAAGATATGAAGTATGGAACATCAAAATAGACAGGACTTACGCATTCCCCTCGCTTGCGGGGGATAAAGGGGGGTAAATCCCTAAAAATGACAAAAATCGGGATAAAACACTTGAAAAATCGGAAATCTAAACAGGTACCCCCCAAATTTGCGTAAGTCCTGATAGAGATATTGTTCTGGTGAAAAGTTTAAGCATCGTGGTATTATAACCAACCACTATATATTTGTCAATTGTCTTTAAACAATCACAGGATTATTTAGTTTTCGGTTTTTTGCGATTATTTATATTTATGTGAATACCTTGCGTAGGTCGAGTAGAGCGAAGCGAAACCCGCCAAATGCCAAACGCGCATTTGGCGTTGATTTGGACAAATACCAAACGCGCATTTGGCGTTGATTTGAATGAATACCAAACGCGCATTCGGCGTTGATTTGGACATGTCAACCGAAATCAATAAATGTCGGGTTCCCCTCACGCTGTACCTATGGTGAATCTGAAATAACACCCGACATCCGGAACATAGCAAGCTAAGTAGAGCGGAAAGGATCTGGCGATCGCTCCTACATTCCGTTGAAATCATGACCTATTGTACGTTATCATTACTTCAAGAAACTTGCCTTGTGAAGGAGAAAACCGATGCAAGAACTGCTCCAAGGTTCTGTGGATACCTATTAAAACAGCGATTTTGTTGACGCGAAGAGTGGAGGTGCTGCGGCGATCCATAACACCCGTGGCTTTGCTCACCTCAAAAACGGCGAGTACGATCATGCCATTGCAGAATTTAACAAAGCAATAGAATTGAACCCGGAAAATGTCATTGCCTACGGGCAGCGGGGCATAGCTTACTACTATAAAGGCAAGTTTTACCGCGCAGTTGATGATTTTAGCAAAGTCATAAACCTCACATCTGACGATGCATTTGCATACTATGGCCGCGGGATGGCTTACCGCAAACTGCTGGTTTTTGAGAAAGCAATCCAAGACTTTAGCACGGTAATACGGCTCAAACCTGATGCAGCCGCTGATGCATATACCGAGCGCGGTATAACCTACCACAGCAAAGAGGACATAGACAAGGCGATTGAAGACTATAAAAAAGCGATAGAGAAGTCTCCAGAGTTTGCACAGGCTTATACGGCGCGTGGTCAAGCTTACCGTGATAAAGGCGAGTTAGACAAGGCAATTGAAGATTATGACAAAGCCATAGAACTCAATCCAGAACTTGCTGAGCCCTATACCTACCGCGGTTTCATCTATAATCAACATGGTGAGTTAGACAAGGCGATTGAGCAACATAAGAAAGCAATAGAATTGAATCCAGAATTTGCCGAGGCATACCTCAATCGGGGTCAAGCTTACTATGACAAAAGTGAATTAGACAAGGCGATAGCAGATTATGACAAAGCTATAGAGAACAATTCAGAACTTGTGGAGGCATACACACATCGGGGCAACGCGTATCGTGCCAAAGCTGAGTTAGACAGTGCAATTGCGGATTATACCGAGGCACTAACACGCAGACCAAAAGTCCCCGAATCTTATTACACAAGGGGTGAGACGTGGTTACTTGCTAAAGGATGGGAAGAAGCGAAGACCGACTTGACAACTGCACTCCTACAAGAAGTGGATGTCGCCGATGTATTTCACAATACCCACGGGAGCATTGCTACATTTGAAGAGAAGATAGGGAGTCGGTTGCCGAAAGAGATTGTAACGTTGTTGACACCGCGGAGCGAACCGTTTGAAATTGACAAAGATGCGCGGATCGCATTGGGAATGAAGTATTATGGAAACGACGAACTCAGTAGCGGCCTGGCAGCGCGTCTGGCAGGTGTGCCACGTGAAGAATTCTGGTATCTGATGTGAGATTACGGACTCTCTCTCCTTACTCTTGATGAAGAAGAGCTTGTCAATAGCGGACCTTAAGAATGCCAACACAGCCAGTTATTAGCAATAACAGTCCGCTTGTTGGACTCTTAGGACTCAACCTACTTCCTCTGTTGCAGGATCTTTATACAGAGGTGTGGATTCTACGAAAAGTTGAAAGGAGTTTCTCAAAAAGGATCCGATAGTCCGCCGAGAGGTACTCCAAAATGCCCGCTGGATTAAGACTGTTGATTTAACGGATCCGCGAACCGCTGCGGTTCATACCGAACTTGACGATGGAGAAGCAGAGGTTTTCGCGCTTGCAGTTGAACATGATGCGCGTCTCATTCTTCTTGATGAAAAGAAAGGAAGACGGAAAGCAAAAGAAATTGGATTAACTGTTAAGGGCATAGTAGGTGTTTTGCTTGAGGCGAAAGAATATACCTTGATTGATGTCATCAAGCCGCTTTTAATTCAGTTGCAGGATATCGGAATATACCTGAACGATATGCTCATCAATAATGCCTTACAAGATGCAGGCGAGGCAGATTAGCAGGCAGACTTACAAAGCACATTTTTCTCCATAAATTTCTCATCACACCACCTGTCCGTTCGTAGGGACGGGGTCTCCCTGTCCGTTGTATCAATCTATTACACCTCACAAAGAATAAAAAACTCACCATATAAATGATTTATGAGATACGTTCTATACACCTTTCGTCCCTCATGAAGATTAAATAATTAATTCGGTATTTTTCTGTTCGCATGATGCAGGTGTACTCCCCGCTGGCGAGGTTTCCTAACCTCCCTTCCACTCTTCCATCCTATATCTCAAAAAGTCTTATTAATTCAGAAGTCTACTATAAATGATTTATGAGATATGTTCAAATTAACACTGAAATTTCTGTTGCTTTTTAAATCAGGAATCGTTACAATCTTACACCAAAAGGAGCCGAAATATGGTAGAACTCACACATGAAGATATACAATTTTTCAAGAACGAAGGTTATTTGATAAAACGTGAAGTGCTGAATCCTGAACTGATGGAACGAGCACGTCGTAAATTATGGGAAGGCGCACCAGCCGGAAGAGTACGCGAAAATCCTGACACTTGGGTCGGTCCTTTCAAACCAGAAGAGGAAAACGAGGATAATTCTAACCGTAGAAAAGGATTTCGATGGAACTACAGAGAACCCGGCGGTGAAGAATGGATGGTTAGATTGCTTGCTACCGATCCCAATGTTTGGCGAATGGCAGAACAATTCTTAGGAGAAGGCAATCTCGTTAGACCTGAACGCGTACGCGGAATATATTGCACTTTACCTTACGGAGATGTTCCAAAAAAATCCATCGGATGTCATGTAGATGCACATCCGTTTCATCTCGGTGTTGTTGGTTACATTGATCATGTTCCACCAGAAGGAGGTGCATTCACCGTCTGGCCAGGAAGTCATAAAACCTTCTATTACGACTATAAATCACAATACAAGAACGAACCGACCCCTCAGTATGATGTTGATCGTGAACGATTAAGCAGGGAACCCGGTGTGGAATGTCACGGCAATGCTGGAGATATAGTTTTTTGGCATCATCGCATTGGACATGCTGCCGGACACAACTATTCACGCCAAATACGACAAGCAGTTCTTTACGATTTTCGAAAGACAGAATTATTGGAAACACAAGAAGAACCACCCAATGAGGATATGTGGCGAGATTGGCCTGGTATCAAAACGTTGGAATAAAGTCGCTTAGAAAGTGATGGCTATTCAAAACGTTACCGAAGTTCTAACTTGTCTAATGCCTGCGACATCATATCGTAAGCAATCTGCGCTTTCTCAATACGCATGTATGGAAAGGTTTCAACAGAAATATACCTGCCATATCCCACTCTACCTAAACTTTCAGCAAAGGTGCTAAAGTCCAACTCATCTTCATCCTCACCCGGAATAAGAAAAGTGCTGTAAGGATACTTCCCAGTTACACCTTTCACATGACAGTGTGTAGTTAGATTGCCTAACTTTTCTGTCACCTCTGCAATATCCTCACCTATATGGTAGAAATTAGTGATGTCATTGAGGACCCGCAGGGATTCAAATCCGACATGTTCAATCAAGAGTAAAACTTTTGATGAAGTATCAATAGTCGTTGCTTCATGATTGTGGATATTCATTGTAATACCGTTTTCCTCAGCACGTCGGCAGATTGGTTTTAGCACATCTACAAGCAGTTTCCATGCAAATGCATCGCCTTTATCACCACCATAACCCGATAGAAAATTGACACCTTTTGCATCTAATGCAACAGCTACATCTTGGAGTAATGCATAATGATCAATTGCGGATTGCATGTCCTCTAATGCTAATTGGTACAACCCCTTACCTGTAAATGGATTGATGACAGACACCTTTAATCCGTGATCTGTTACCATCTTTTTGACATCATTTAGCAGTGTGTCTGTCACTTCACCTGAGGGGATATGTGCTTCAGGACCACACATCATCTCAATTGCATCGTAGCCAACTTCTGAGAGGATCGTCAAGACTTCATCAAGAGATAGGTCTTTCATGCCCCCTGCATGATATGATAAACCGATCATACGGTACTTCCTTAAATAGGAAAATTGGTTTAATAAACTGTGACACTTTAATTTCTACTATATCAAATCAGAGATTCTTACTTACTTCAATATACGACTTCAAATGCTCCAAAGCACTCCCATCATCCATAACAGACTTTGCACGCTTAATAGCATCATTTCCATCAGAACAGATTCCTAACAGATAATCTACCATAGCAGAATTGAGTAGAATCCTATCATAGATATGTCCTATTTCACCAGAAAGCGCAGCCACCCCTGCCTCGGCGAAAGCATCAGCACTAATGGCGTCAGGACGGGTATTTAGCTTATAGTCAAATCCAAAAACCTTCGGATCAATATCCAGTGCAAAGTCTTCACGTTGATCGTTGACACGACGAAATCCTTGCGAATAATTGACCGCCATCCTATCCTGAGTAGAAGGCTTTCCCAGTCGTAATGCATAATGACTTGTACCTTCTTCTCCTTTGACAGCAACTGCAGCATTGAACCCGCGTTCCCACGCTAATTGCAACAGCGGTTTTTCGTAACCAATATGGTAGTATCCAAGAACCATATAATTTGCCTTTTGGGCAGAAAAGAATTGTTGTGCTTTCTCAGTAGCCGCCCACGGAGGTCGCTTCTTAATGTGCACCCGTAATTCCCTGGCATTATATGCACCAGGTGAATACTCACGCTGACTGATATATCCAAATCCTACAGTATCATCTGTAATAAGGGATGCAGTCTGTTCAAGCGTTAAATCTGTTTTGGCACCGAGCGCAAGTAAGATTGCTTCTTCAGTAACACCATTCTTTGGCGGCATCAAATCAACGCTGTGTAAAAGTGATGGTTCTCCCAACGCTGCTCTTACAGCTGCTACAAAAAGAGTAGGTCGAAAATTGCGCGTAGCACCATCGTAAGGTTGTCCAAAGTGTGTAAGCGTATCTACGTCAATTGTGCTAACTTGTTCTGGATCAAAATAAGAATCTAAGTAACCTCTAACTTCATCGTAAGTTTCTCGGTTCATACGTTGTCCAATAAGTGCTGCTGCTTTGAGGGCTGGTTTTACATCGTCAGTAAGAATTGACTCACACATTTTGCGAGTTTCTGTATGACTTAGATGTTTCCCTCTTAATATCTTTTCAAGTGCAGAAACAACAATGAACTCTGATGGATTTCTCGGCACATATTCAAGTTCAGGGTTCATGATGTACTTAATCTCATCTGGTAAATGAGATAGTAATCTGGATTCGTACTTATGAAATGCTGCCTTTTCAGCTTCACTCCATTGTGTTGACTCAGGAAAACCTTTACGTAGTGTCATCGCAACGAAAAACGCTCCCATCTGCGCTTCAGACACCGTTTCATTTTCAGATAAATCACAATTCAATGCTTGCAATATCGTTTCCAGAATTACAGCAGGTTGTGGACCGTCATTAGGTTTTCTGCCTAAAGGACGGGTCTGGTGAGGACCTGTGCAGACTCTTGCTTGTGCTTCCAGCAATACTTCGTTGGGATTAGGATATTGGGGTGTATACATTAGTCTATTCCTTAATATTTCAGTTACTGAATGGTTAAATATAACACAAAAAGTTGAAACAGTCAAACATTAAGCACAATGCAAGGACGATATAAACTTGACAGGAAAGACAAAAATAGATATGAACTCATAGCGAGTAACATCTAAGAATCGTTGAAAGTCACCCGAAAGTTTATCATTGAATATGCTAAATTACGATAACCTAAACGGGTTTCTTTGAGTTTGTCGTAGCTAAGTGCGAGTCTCCGATAGGTATCTTGCCACCCGAAAGTTCGCTCTACTTTATATCGTTCTTTGTATAAATCTTTTCTAAACCACCGAAACTTGCGAGCGATAGCGATAGGTTCTTTAGTATTCCGTTTGTTCGGATAGATCACTGGGATCAGACCTTGTTCTTTGATAAGCTTATGGTTCAACTTGGAATCAAAACCGGAATCCAGCGTTAGAGCGGAACTCTCAAGTTCCATTCCAATGCGATCACTGAAGGAGATGAATTCAGACAATGCCTCAGGCAAGAGTGTTGTATCATGTTTGTTCACCGGACTGACAGTTATCGGACCAATGACGAACCCTTTATTGTCAGTGATAGTCAACTCTTTTTCACCTTTTTGATGTTTGTGTCCTGAATAACCGGTGCCATTCCCCCTTTTTTTACGACGGTGTTTGAACCATCGCCATGTAAACAAGAGGTGTCAAGTTGATCCGTATCAAGAAGATGTACAACAGATGCTTCAAATAACTTCTCATAAGAACCATCTTTTGACCACCGATTATGCCATTTATAGACATTAGACCAATGGATTTCGTTGCGCCGTGTCTGGAGTTGATTCCATTGTATACCTGTATGTAAAACATAGAGGATGTAATTAAATGTCTTATATGAAGATACTTTAGGTTTTGGCCCTTTCTTCCTTGTTGACAAATGAGGTTTAATATACCGGTTAAAAAACTTAAGGGGAACTTGTTTCGGAAGACAATTGAAATTCAGTTGTTTTTCATTTTTGTCAGTCATAAGAGAACCTCTCATAAATAATCAAAAAAATAGGACCTACATTTAAACTCAGATATCTTTATTGGATCAGGTATGGAATAAGTGGCAATAGCATACTTAAACCCTATGTCCATTGACTTCAATGAAAATGATTGCACTCAAATTATGCATGAATGATCTTTATTTTACCATATTTATCGGTTTTACTCAATATGACTTGTATAATAAAAGCGTTTGAATATACTATTATCTCACGCCTCAAAACACTTGCAATGCTTTTAACAATATCAACAACTTATACCCCCGCAACAGACCTTGGATTCTTGTTGCACAAACACCCTGACAGGTTACAATCCTTTGAACTTGCCTTTGGACAAGTTCATATATATTATCCTGAAGCTACTTCTGAGAAATGCACAGTTTGTCTGTTACTTGATGTTGATTCAGTGGGACTTGTCCGAAGAAAATATAGTCAAATGAGAGACAACTTCGCGTTAGCAGAATATGTTAATGACCGTCCCTACGTTGCATCATCCTTCATGAGTGTAGCTATCGCAAAGGTATTTGGCACAGCCTTATCTGGAAAGTGTAAAGATCGTCCTGAACTTGTACAAATACCCATTCCTCTAACTGCACAGTTATCAACGTTACCCTGTCGGGGTGGTGATAGTTTTCTGCGAAAACTTTTTGAACCGCTCGGATATACCGTAAATGCTACAAGACACGGGTTAGATAAACACTTTCCTGATTGGGGCAAGAGTCGTTATTTTAGTGTCTCTTTAGAAAGAACTTGCCTCTTGAGCGAACTCTTATCCCATCTTTATGTGCTTATTCCTGTGCTTGACGATGAGAAACACTATTGGGTTGCACAAGCAGAAATTGAAAAACTATTAAAACATGGAAAAGGGTGGCTTAACAAACATCCAGAACAGGAACAGATTGTCAGCCGATACTTAAAGCATCAGCGAACGCTAACACAGCAAGTACTATCCCAGTTTGAGGAGACAAATATAGAGGATGAGACATCACAATTACAGAATGAACAACACATTGAAGAACGGATCGGATTAAATGAAATGCGTCTAACCAAGACAATAGAGGTCATAAAGGAGTCTGGTGCAAAACGTGTATTGGATTTAGGGTGTGGCGAAGGGAAACTACTACGCAAACTGATGAAAGAGAAGCAATTTGAAGAGATCGTTGGTATGGATGTTTCACATCAATCACTGAAAATTGCACATCAACGATTGCGTATGGACCGACTACCAGACAAGCAGAAGGAACGCATTAAGTTATTGCAAGGTTCGCTCTGCTACAAGGATGATCGCATGCAAGGATATGATGCAGCATCTGTAATTGAAGTTATTGAACATCTTGATATCCCACGACTTGCGTCTTTTGAGAGGGTACTGTTTGAGTACGCCTGTCCACAAACAGTTGTTTTGACGACACCAAACGTAGAATACAATGTAAAGTTTGAGAATCTACCAGCGGGTAGATTTCGACATAGAGACCACCGTTTTGAGTGGACCCGCGCAGAATTTGAAGCTTGGACTAATGAAATATCCAATCGTTTCGGTTATAGTGTTGAGCTTTTCGCAATCGGAGAAATGGATGATGAATTTGGAGCACCTACTCAGATGGCAGTGTTCAACCGAAATAAAAACGAAGTTGATGCAACTTAAACATGAGATGTACTAACGCTTATGCAAATCAAAATACCTGATCCATCGCTTGTGATTCTCATAGGACCTTCAGGGTCTGGAAAGTCAACTTTTGCACAAGAGCATTTTAAACCCACAGAAATTCTCTCTTCGGATTTCTGTAGAGGAATCGTTTCTGACGACGAAACAGACCAAGCAGCAACAAAAGATGCTTTTGATGTGTTGCATTTCATCGCTTCAAAACGACTTGCAGCAGGAAAATTGACTGTCATTGATGCTACAAACGTTCAACCAGATGCACGAAAGTCTCTACAAGCATTGGCGCGCGAATACCACTATTTGACTGCTGCTATTGTATTGAACCTATCATCTCAAATATGTCGAGAAAGAAATGAAAATCGACCTGACCGAGATATAAAATCACATGTTATCCGAAGACAAAGCAGCCAACTACGACGATCACTTCGAGGATTACGTTACGAAGGTTTCAGAAATTATGTTTATGTCTTATCAACACCAGAAGACGTCGAAGCAGTCAGTATAGAACGGCAACCGTTGTGGACTAACCGCACAAACGAACACGGACCATTTGATATTATCGGAGATATACACGGTTGCTACGATGAACTCCTTGAATTAATCCAAAAACTCGGTTATGATATTTCAGAACAGACTCATGAGAAGACTCTAATAACCCACCCAGATGGCAGGAAAGTTGTTTTTGTCGGTGATTATGTTGACCGCGGTCCAAAAGTCGTTGAAGTCCTAAAATTAGTCATGGATATGCACATCAATGGAACAGCAATTTGTGTCCCGGGTAATCATGACGTTAAACTTGCTCGCGCGCTACGCGGAAAGAATGTCAACAAAACACACGGATTAGCAGAATCGTTGACTCAATTAGAAAACGAATCCAATGAATTCAGGACTCAGATTGCTGATTTTATTGAGAGTATGATCAGCCACTATGTGCTTGATGATGCAAAGTTGGTAGTTGCGCATGCAGGTATGAAGCAAGATTTACAAGGTAGAGCATCCGGACGAGTCAGAGAATTCGCACTTTACGGGGAAACCACAGGAGAAACAGATGAATTCGGTTTACCGGTACGTCTTAATTGGGCAGAAGAATATAGAGGTACAGCCAACGTTGTATATGGACATACGCCTGTTTCAGAACCACAATGGATAAATCGAACAATCAACGTTGATACGGGATGCGTCTTCGGCGGTAAACTCACAGCATTACGGTATCCTGAAAGAGAACTCGTATCTGTTACTGCACACAAGACCTATTATGAACCTGCTAAACCCTTAATTGATATACACGAAGAACAGGTATCTGCAAAGGAACATATTGATGAAGGCATTCTAAACATCAATGATGTTATTGGAAAACGTATCATCAGTACCCGACTAAACCACAATGTAACAATACGTGAAGAGAATACTGTCAATGCACTGGAAGTAATGAGCCGTTTTACTGTCGACCCAAAGTGGCTAATATATCTTCCACCGACAATGTCACCATGCGAAACATCAAAACAACCAGACTTGCTGGAACATCCATCTGAAGCATTTACTTATTATCGAAATCAAGGTGTATCAAAAACCATCTGGCAAGAAAAACACATGGGTTCACGTGCAATTGTAATAGTCTGTAAGACTATAGAATCTGCACAGAAACGGTTTGGTATATCTGAAGAAACTTATGGAACGTGCTACACAAGAACTGGAAGACCTTTCTTTGATGATAAAGCAGTGGAAACAGAACTCTTGACACTCCTGAAGAATGCTGTTGATAAAGCAGGTTATTGGGAAGCCTTAGATACAGACTGGTTATGTCTTGATTGTGAGTTAATGCCTTGGTCAATTAAAGCGCAAGAGTTATTACGACAACAGTATGCACCTGTAGGAACATCCTCACGGGTCGCTGTTGAAGATGCTGTAACATCTCTAACAGCCGCTGAGAAGCGCGGTGTCAGTGTCAATGAAATACTCAATATGTATCAAGACCGCGCAGCATCCGTTAAAGGATATATAGAGGCATATAGACGCTACTGTTGGCAAGTAAAATCTATCACTGATTTGAAACTTGCACCTTTTCATCTATTAGCAACAGAGGGAAAAGTATATTTTGATAAAGATCATCTCTGGCATATAGAAATGCTTAAGAAACTTTGTCAATCTACTGACGATGATCTGTTGTTTACTACATCCTACGACACGGTTGATATAACTGACACCGCAAGCGAAACTGAAGCTATTCAACAATGGGAAAAACTCACTGAAAGGGGTGGTGAAGGAATCGTCATTAAACCTTATGATTTTGTTACAAAAGGTAAGCGGGGAATAGTACAACCTGCAGTGAAATGTAGGGGACGCGAATATCTTCGCATAATATATGGTCCTGAATATACATTAACACATAATTTAGAACGACTCAAAGCCAGAGGTCTGTCCAAGAAACGTTCACTGGCAATACGTGAGTTTGCATTGGGTGTAGAAGCATTAGAACGTTATGTTAACTATGAACCTTTATCTAAAGTTCACGAGTGCGTGTTTGGAGTCTTGGCACTTGAAAGTGAAACAGTAGATCCAAGACTGTAATTTTTCATTACTGCACCTATTTTTCGTAGGGACTTGGTTTCCCTGTCCGTTAACAAAACGCATCTTTCGTAGGGACAGGGTCTCCCTGTCCGTTGTATTTTCGTAGGGACTTGGTTTCCCTGTCCGTTAACAAAATGCGTCTTTCGTAGGGACGTGGTCTCCCTGTCCGTTGTATTTTCGTAGGGACGTGGTTTCCCTGTCCGTTAACAAAATGCGTCTTTCGTAGGGACGTGGTCTCCCTGTCCGTTGTATTTTCGTAGGGACGTGGTTTCCCTGTCCGTTAACAAAATGCGTCTTTCGTAGGGACAGGGTCTCCCTGTCCGTTGTATTTTCGTAGGGACGGGGTCTCCCCGTCCGTTGTATCACTATAAATGATACATGAGATATGCTTTAATAAATTCTTATTCTGAAGAATATTTATCATAATTACAACTAATTGTGCAATGAAGACACGACATTTACAATCAATATCTTTTGTATTAGTTTTCTTTCTCGGTTTTGCATTTTGTGGATGTGAAGATACAACTTCTGTTGTCAACGGAACCGGTAAGGACACTGAAGTAATCCTTAAAGACTCAGTCCTAACTGAAAATCAAACTTGGGAACAAGAGAAAACCTACATTGTCGAAGGAATAATGGAGATACCGTCAGGCATTACTCTTGAAATACTACCGGGTACAACCGTTAAATTTGGTCATGATGCAAATGTAATAGTTCGAGGAACACTGAAAGTCGGAACTCCATTAACTCAGGTAGCGTTAGAGGAGAGTGTATTTCTCACATCAAATAAGAGTAATCCAGAAGCTGGCGATTGGAATGGAATCCTATTTGATCACACGCACGATATTGATAGTTTCCTAAGAGGAACAGTAGTTGAGTATGCTCAAGTTGCACTTGACATCAAGACAGCATCTCCATCAGTGTATGATAGTATCCTCCGTTACAATGATACAGCAATTGCTTTGAATGGAAGTGAATCCAAGATTCAATATAATGCGATTCTTGATAATGACATTGGCATCAGCACTATTGAGCGACAGAATCGTCCACGAATTGAATATAACAACATCATAAATAATCAATCAGGAATTCTATGTGAAAATGTACAATCAATCATCCAATACAATAATTTTGAAAACAATGAATACGCACTCAGGTTGAATGTAAAATTCAATCTTTTTGTGCCAAACAATTGGTGGGGTACGCCTGTTAACGCAGAGATTGATTCAATTATCCTGGATTCTAATGATACAGACATTATAACTAAACAGATTGGTACAGTCACCTATGAGACTATTGCAGAGGAACGTATTGTTGATGCAGGACCGCGGGAGTGAATATTATGCTGACCGTTCTAAATATTTCTCAAAACCATTTTATTCGAGGCGGTTCTGATCGCTATTTTTTCACGATGGCGGAGATATTGAAAAAACACGGACATAACGTAATACCATTCACAGCAGCGAACCCGAAAAACGAACCATCTGAATGGGAAGATTACTTTCCGCGGGGGGCAGACTTTGAAAAACCTGGACCTATTGATCTTCTACGTTTCTTGTATTCACGAAATGCAGCAAAGTCAATGCAAAGACTTCTAAGAAAAGTCGATGTAGATATTGCACACTTCCACATTTACTACGGAAAGTTGACCGCCTCAATCCTAAGTAGTCTCAAGAAAGCTGGAATTCCACTTATTCAAACATTACACGAATATAAGATTACCTGTCCTGTGTATAGTCATTTATCAAATGATGAGATTTGTGAGTCTTGTGAAGGTAAGCACTATTGGCGCGCCATTCCTAAGAGATGCAACAGAGGCTCGCTTGCACGAACAACCCTAAGTGTTGCAGAATCTTATATCTCACGGTATCTCGGTTCGGTGGATAAGTTTGACCATTTTATTTCTGTATCCCATTTCCTTAGAAGAAAGATGATACAGTACGGTATGCCTGAAGACAAGATTTCTACAGTACACAACTTTACCGACGTTTCGGACATCACACCAAATTACGATCAAGGTGAATACATACTTTATTTTGGCAGAGTGCATAAAAGCAAAGGAATATTCACCCTAATCGATGCCGCTGCTCCATTGAAACACGTTCCACTCTATATCGTCGGCGACGGTGAAGCAATGCCAGAAGTTCAGCGGATCGTTGAGGAAAAAGAGTGCAATCATATTCAACTATTAGGTTTTAAACAGGGGGACGAACTACGAAATCTGATTCTTAACAGTATCTGTACAGTCTTACCATCTGAATGGTATGAGAACTGTCCAATGTCCGTATTGGAATCTTACGCTTATGGAAAACCAGTTATCGGCGCTGATATCGGTGGTATTCCTGAACTCATCACAGATGGAAGCGATGGATATCTGGTACCATCCGCAGGAACCGAAGAACTGCGCGAAAAACTGTTGTGGATGTACGAAAATAAGACTGAAGCAGTTGAGATGGGTAGAATTGGAAGAATGAAAATGGAAACTGAGTTTAACGCTGATATTCACTATCAAAGAATAATGGATATTTATCAAAAGTTTATCTAAATTCAAGATAAAGTACATATAAATAATACAAAAATGTGCTATAATCATATTAGACTTTAATTTTCAACTGTTTGTTGAATATCTTATAATTTGTTAGAATAACGAGTTGTGTTAGTTAACTATTTGTTTGTATCTTTTTCACACACATGGACTTAATGTTATAAACATAGCGTCCCTAATGAAGTTAAAATAATAAATTAGGTAATTTAGACCCCGACACGGTAGGTGCAGTTTCCTAACCGCACCGGATTCTACAAGAAACTGAAAAATACCCGATTAAATTCTTAAACTTCATACGGGACTAAAGAACCTAATCTG
Source organism: Candidatus Poribacteria bacterium (assembly GCA_965261435.1). Lineage (GTDB taxonomy): Bacteria > Poribacteria > WGA-4E > WGA-4E > WGA-3G > MSPOR6. The sequence continues at coordinate 4,759,044 of CBDHDL010000021.1, read as the reverse complement.
TCATAAGGAAAACTCACTGAATATTGGACTTATGTGGAAGAATATTGTACAATAAGTTATTTAGCACAAGTCGTTAGAATACCTTATATTACCTAATAGAAAAGGAAAACTTAAATGGTAAAACACACACTGACCCTAATTGTGCTATTAATTGTTGCTGTAACGTTTGTTTCATGTGAACGTGCATCTAAGGTTTTAACACCACTACCAACAGAAATGGAAACGATGGATCCTAAAGAAACGAGGGACCCTGAAGATATGATGGATTCAACTATGGAGGGACCTTCCGTCGTAATTAACGAAATAATGGCTGATAATGACAGTACTTATGAAGATCCGCAAGGTGATTATGACGACTGGCTTGAGTTATTCAATCGAACTGATAGTAGTGTAGACCTCACTGGTATGTATTTGTCAGACAAAGAAGATAATCCCACAAAATGGCAATTTCCTGATGGCACGATGATTGACGCAAACGGTTATTTGGTGGTTTGGTTAGATGAAGACCATGATGATGAAGAAGCTACTGAAGGACTCCATGCAAACTTCAAACTATCAAAAAGTGGTGAAATAGCACTTCTCGTAGATACCGACGCACAAGGAAATACTATTCTTGACAGCGTCACGTTCGAGGAACAAGAAACTGACGTTGCCTACGGTCGTTTACCAGACGGTACTGGAGACTTCCAAGTAGTTGCAGCAACTCCAGGAGAGGCAAATAAAGCTCAATAGAAATTTGATTTTTCAGTTCATTTATAGTACGACTTACATAAATGGGTCATTTATGTACCGCAAACTGTGAGTTTGCAGACTAATATGCACAAACTAACAGTTTGTGCTACAACAACTGTTGTCAGTTATGTTTTCAAAATAGGTTTATCATAGTGTCCCAACAACTTCAAAGTTCACTATATACTACTGAACATTTATCATGTTCCAAATTCAGTGTTTTCTACTGGGCTTCTTCTGAGGACTATAAGTAGAAGTATGAAGATTTGACGAAAGAAGTTGTCGAATTCCTATTCAGGGTAGTCTTATACATGATTTCATTCTAACTACGTATAACAATTTCAAATTCATGACACTTCACACATCAATCTTATCAAGATTTGCACTCTTAACAAATTCGCCTTTTCAAATTTTACAAGTTGGGTGTTTATTTTTTTACTTATGTATTTTACTTGTTACGACCACACCAGAAGCATCAGAAGAAAACGTTTTCATTCGCGATCTAAACCTTCGTTCTGCTCTTAAGGAAGCATTGGACATACAAACAGGAGAAGATATCTCTCAGGAGGACATGGCAACATTAGAATCGTTAGATGCTTTTCAATCTGGTATATTCAACATAACTGGACTCGAGTTTGCAATTAACCTCAAGTCCTTACACCTTGGTCAAAATAGAGTTTCAGATTTGTCGCCTCTCAGCAATCTAACAAATCTCACTGTTTTGGATCTGCACAGAAACCAGAGAATCTCAAACATATCACCCCTAAAGAAACTAACTGGACTGCAATGGCTCTCGTTGAGGGGGAACAAGATCTCGGATCTGTCTCCACTAAGGGATTCGACAAACTTGGAATATCTGCATCTTGGATCTAATCATATTTTGTCAGATTTGAAACCAATTGAAAAACTAACGAATTTGCTATTCTTGGATGTTGAGCTTAACAAAATTTCAGATTTAACTCCAGTTAGAAATATGACGAGCTTAACTGTCCTCGATCTTGACAGCAACCAAGTGTCAGATGTTGATGCACTCAAAGAACTAACGAAACTTAAAATACTGGATGTTTCAGATAATTCAATCTTAGATATTTCACCATTCAGCGCAATGACAAACCTTGACAACTTGGATATGGACAGCAACCAAATTTCAGATCTGAATCCTATAGTTTCTTTGAAAAACCTGATTGTGCTTGATGCTCATGCCAACAAGATTTCGGATTCTTCACCGCTAAAGTATCTAACTAAACTAAGGAAACTGGATTTAGATGACAACTCAATTTCAGATGTTTCTTTCCTCAGATATATGCCTTTTATGGTTGAATTGGATTTAGATGGAAATGAGATTGCTGACATAACTCCTCTTGAGAACTTATTCCATCTTAGCATTTTGGATCTTGATGGGAATAAAGTCTCAAACCTTGAACCACTAACTAAACTTAGACAATTAATTGAATTAGATATTCATAACAACCAGGTTGTGAATATCTCACCTATAAGTAACCTAATAAATCTAATAGATTTAGATCTTGATGACAACAAGATAGTTGACATTACTCCATTAAAGAATCTGACAGAATTAAGAATTTTAGATCTTGATGGAAACAAAATTAATGATGTCTCGCCACTCAAGGATTTGATCAATCTAACTGATTTAGACTTACACGACAACAAGATATTGTTTATAGCTCCACTGCAAAAATTGACAATGCTCTCTAATCTTGATCTCAGTGAGAATTACATTTTGGACTTTTCACCCATTGCTGGACTGATTCAAAATCTAACGGAGTTTGACGATAGTAATCAGACAGAACCTCCAGCTAACTTAATCAAGGATTTTCCTTACAACTCAGCAGACGTAAACCATGACGGCATTGTAAATATTACTGACCTTAATGCAATTGCTACAAACTTTAACATTTCCGATCCGGATGAACTTGCAAGTCAAGATATATATCCAGACGTTAACAAAGACGGTACTGTGAACATTATTGACTTACTCATTGTCGCATCTGAAATTGGTAGAAATGAGGATGCCTCTCCCATTAGCGCACACTTTTTCCCAGTTACATCAAGCTTTTCTGATACAAGTCTATCACAGTGGATACATTCGGCTAAGCAACTTGAGACAAAAGACCCGAGCCTACACAGAGGGATTGAAGTCTTGGAAACGCTATTGGAAAATATGAGGTTCGGACAGACAATACCAACGACGACAGCACTAATGCAAAACTATCCGAACCCTTGTAATCCTGAGACATGGTTGCCTTTTCAATTAGTAAAACCAGCTAAGGTTGTATTTACGATCTATTCCATAGAAGGGAAGCAGGTAAGAAATTTAGAGTTAGGAGAATTGCAAGCAGGCATATATTATCAAAAATCACAAGCAGCATATTGGGATGGTAAGAATAAATTTAATGAATCTGTAGCGAGTGGAGTCTATTATTATGTACTTACCACAGATGACTTTAGCGCAGGACGCAAAATGCTCATCTTGAGGTAACGTAATGATGTTTAATCTAATAGATATTGTCGTAGTAGCAGGTCTTTCATAATTTTACTTTACAAGACGCTATGTATCCTGCTCTACAAGATACATATACTCAAACAATGCTAATGGGTATGTATCTAAGCGATAAAGAGAACAATCTCACGAAATACAGTTTCCTGATGGCTATAAGATTCCAACTAATGGTTATCTAAACTAATGGTTATCAAATAGCCTGGTATGATGAAGATCATGAAAACGATGAAGTTTCCTGAGGTCAGCATTCCAACTTCAAGCTATCTATGAGCGGTGAAAACATCCTATTTGTTGATACTGATGAAAAGGGTAATACCTTACTTGACAACACCACTTTTGGATTACAAGAAGATAGTATCAAATTCTGACGATTGTAGAATGGAACTAAAGATCGCCAGGTCGTTCACCAAACACCTTGAGCGGAAATAAGACCAAATAGAATCAACGTTTTACCTTGTAATAACTTGAGTAAACATACGTATTATTAGAATAATGATTTTACCCACGCGCACTTTCGGATTGATTCTCATCGCATGTGTTCTCATATTAGGATCATCTCAAATAGCATTTGCCAAGGTCGTCTATATTCCTGATCAAGCTCTCCGAGCTGCTATTGAATCTACATTAGGCAAACAAACTGGGGATGAGATTACTCACGAAGATATGGAGAGGATAGAATCTTTGGATGCATTTCAGTCCGGCATCTTTAATATAACAGGTCTTGAGTTTGCAATTAATCTGACAGAGTTGCATCTCGGTATCAACCGTGTAGTTAATTTGGAACCACTTAGAAATCTAACAAATCTAACAGTTCTTGACCTACATCGTAATCAGCGGATTTCAGATGTATCACCACTCAATAACTTGAGCAATCTGACATGGCTTTCTCTGCGGGGTAACCGAATAACAGATTTGTCTCCTATAAGTACTCTAACAAACTTGAAATACTTACATATTGCATACAACCATACATTATCCGATTTAACTCCTATAAGCAATCTGACAAACTTAACATTTCTTGATGTTGAACAGAATATGATCTCTGATTTGTCTCCATTAAAGGAATTGATAAACCTAACATACTTGGATTTTGATAGTAACTTTGTTACAGATGTTTCTGATCTCAAAAATATGACCAAACTATCACATTTAGATGCAAGTGACAATTCAATAGTAGATATTTCCCCATTCAGCGCAATGACAAACCTTGACAACCTGGATATTGACAGCAACCAAATTTCAGATTTGAAACCTATAGTTTCTTTGAAAAACCTGATTGTGCTTGATGCTCATGAAAACATGATATCGGATTCTACACCGCTAAAGTATCTAACTAAACTAAGGAAACTGGATTTAGATGACAACTCAATTTCAGATGTTTCTTTCCTCAGATATATGCCTTTTTTGGTTGAATTGGACTTAGATGGAAATGAGATTGCTGACATAACACATCTCGAACACTTATTCCGAATTCGAATTTTAGATCTGGATGGGAATAAAGTTTCAAACATCAAACCACTAACTAATCTTAGACAATTGACCAAGTTAGATATTCATAACAACCAGATCGTTGATATCACCCCTATAAGTAATCTAATAAATCTAATAGATTTAGATCTTGATGACAACAAGATAGTTGACATTACACCAATAAAGAATCTGACAGAATTAAAAGTTTTAGATCTTGATGGAAACAAAATTACTGATATCTCGCCACTCAAGAATTTAGTCAATCTAACCGATTTAGACTTACACGACAACAAGATATTGTTTGTAACTCCACTGCAGAAATTGGCAATGCTCACTATTCTTGATCTCAGCGAAAATCACATTTTGGACTTCTCACCCATTGCTGGATTGATACAAAATCTAACGGAGTTTGACAATAGTAATCAGTCAGAACCTCCAGCTAAGTTAATCAAGGATTTTCCTTACAACTCAGCAGACGTAAACCATGACGGCATTGTAAATATTACTGACCTCAATGCAATTGCTACTAACTTTAACATTTCTGATCCAGATGAACTTGCAAGTCAAAATATATATCCAGACGTTAACAAAGACGGTACTGTGAACATTATTGACTTACTCATTGTCGCATCTGAAATTGGTAGAAATGGGGATGCATCTCCCAGAGCCACAAACAGTTTCGTAAAGACATTAAGCTTTTCTGCGACAAATCTAACGCAGTGGATACATTCGGCTAATCAACTGAGAATAAATGATCCAAGCCTACAAAGAGGGATAGAAGTCTTGGAAATGCTGTTGGAAAATATGAGGATCGGACAGACAATACCATCTGTGACAACACTTATGCAGAACTATCCAAACCCGTTCAATCCAGAAACATGGATCCCCTTTCATTTGACAAAACCAGCGAAGGTTGTAATTTCTATATTTACTGTAGAAGGGAACCACGTAAGGAAATTAGAGTTAGGAAAATTGCAAGCAGGTGTTTATCAGCAAAAATCACGAGCAGCATATTGGGATGGTAAGAACGAATTTGACGAATCCGTCGCGAGTGGAGTCTACTATTATATACTTACAGCAGACGACTATAGTGCAGTAGGAAAAATGTTTATCTTGAAGTAACGTTAAAGTTACCAAAATAGGTTTAGGAGAAAAATGAGATTCTTTATACTTATATTTCTTTTCTGTATAACATATTCTGCATGGGCAGACATTCAATTTCATGATGTCTCACATCAGGCAGGAATCACGCGAATTGGTGAAAGTTGGGGGAATGCATGGGGAGATTTTGATGGAGATGGGTACCTCGATTTATGGGCAACCAACCATAAACACAAACCAAGCCTCTATCGGAACAATCGGGATGGAACATTTACAGATATTATTGATCAAGTGTGGAACGCAAATCCTTTTGCAGATACACACGGTGTCGCATGGACTGACTTTGATAATGACGGTGACCAGGATCTCATAGTCTTATGTGGGGGTGGCGGAGGAGTAAATCACGCTAACCCAACTCATTACAATCATTTCTATGTCAACGAAAATGGAAAACTCTTTGAACAAGCAGTTAAGTTCGGTATAGATATGCCTTTACTGCGCGGTAGAACACCATTATGGTTTGATTGGAACAATGATGGACTGCTCGATCTGATTGTTACTGGAACTACACGAACAGATAGAACTGGTGCATTGGTAACATCTACGATTTTCGCTCAGACAAATACCGGATTTGAGGATGTTAATTCTTTGGCAGGTTTCAATATAGAAAAAAATGCTGGATTAGCACAGCTCGCTGATATAACTGGTGATGGGAATATGGAAATTATCGTTGATGGAAATCCATATCCGACACACATTTATGATACCTCAGTTTCACCATTTAATGAGTTAACAACAAACCTTAATTATCCAGAAATATATAATGTACAAGATGCTGCATTTGCAGATTTCAACGGTGACCTTATCACTGACCTTTTCATCGTAAGAGGCGTTTTTCGTCCCTTCATTGATACAACCGAAGCAGAAACTATGCATAATCTACACGAAACACACTCAACAGAACAGTATCCCTATAGCATAAAGGTTTATGTGATTACTAATGGAGGAGAGAAAGGTGTCAGCTTTAAAACAGATGGACTCGTCAAGTTTGAAATTCATTCAGATTGGGCATCTCAACTCAAGCATTTAGCAATCGGAAGAAAAGCACATGATGTATTTGCTTTTGATGGAGAATACATACCAACTGATCGACAACGTAATGTCTCTTCTTTTACAATCGTCCTTGACCCAACTGACCCAAGAGTTCACGGTCTGGCGAATCGTCCAAAAGATGAAAAATGGCGGACATACATTGGATATGACATAGACTCACGACGATGGACAGTACTATACAATACAAGGCCACCTATTGAAACAACTTGGACAGGTTTTGAGGGACTTTTTTCTTCTATGAATCCAATGGTAGACGTTCAACCAATAAATTTCACCAAATATGATCTTAACTACGAACCAAATTCTATTCTTTGCCTTAAAACAACATCCAATAACTTTCAAAGAATTGACTTCACGGAGACTATTCAAGCACGCTCTGTTGCCGCAGGAGATTTTGATAACGATATGGATGTTGACCTTTATATCGTTCGTTCAAACAGTGCTGCTAATGTCCCTAATCAACTTTATGAAAACCAAGGTGATGGCTCTTTTGTTAAAGTCATAGGTGCTGGAGGAGCAGAAGCAAGTTTGAAAGGCAAAGGTATGAGTGTTACAATGGGCGACTATGACAGAGATGGATATCTTGACCTATTTGTTACTAATGGAAGAGGTGTTTATCCGTTCAATGAAGGCCCCGACCAACTTTACAAAAACATTGGAAGTGGAAACAATTGGCTACAGATAGACTTGGAAGGAATTGTTTCAAATAGAGACGGAATCGGAGCACGCCTGTTTGCTACAACACCTGATGGTAAGACACAACTTCGCGAACGGAGTGGAGGTATACATTGGGCACAACAAGATCAGAAACGTATCCATTTTGGATTAGCACAAAACGAGAAGGTTAGCGAATTGGTCATCCATTGGCCAAGCGGAATCGTCCAAAGCTTGAAGGATATAAAGATCAATCAAGTGTTACACGTCGTTGAAGATGGAAAAAAGCCGGTTAACGGTGATGTCAATTTAGATGGCATCGTAGACATTCTGGACCTACTCATAATAGTAGCACATTTTGGAGAAAGTCCGCTTACATTTCCAAGAGTAGATACCAATATGGATAGAAAAATAGATCTGGAAGATGTCTTGTATGTTATAAAGAGTATTGAATTGAACCAAAATTCTGCTGCTCCATCACATCCTAAAAACACACTAACACAAACTGAGAAAATACCTGCATCAATTTCATCACTCTCTGATGTTGAGATCGCTTTGTTCCAATCATTCTTAGAGAATATTGAAGAAATTTCTGGTGATAATACACAGAAAATATTGATCAAACGTTTCTTCAGTAACTTGTTGAAAGATTATGAAGTGCCTTTAAAGACGAAATTATATGCAAATTACCCAAACCCGTTCAATCCAGAAACTTGGATACCATATCAACTCGGAGAAAATGCTGAAGTGAGTATCCGGATATACAATACTACCGGAAAATTGATCCGAACGCTCTTAACGATGCATCAAGTTTCGGGTTATTATGTTGGTAGAGATAAGGCAGCATACTGGGATGGGAAAAACGATAATGGTGAAGCCGTATCAAGCGGAGTTTATTTCTATGAATTAAAAACACCTTCATACAAACAAACAAGAAAATTGGTAATCATCAGATAGAAACTTTGAATCAATTGTTGAATACAAACAGAGAACATTGAAAAAGAAACTACAAATTTGGTAATATTTTACACTAATCGTTTTCAAACGCTGTGAAGAGGTGCTACCGTGCAGATCCTAATAATTGACATCGGTTGTTCATTTACAAAAGGTTATCTGTTTAACAGAAAGTTAGACATTGTAACTGAATATAAAATGGATACAGATATGTCCTCACCCAATGCACTTGAAGCATGTGTTAGAGAACTTATTTCAAAATTTGACAATTACACATATCAGGCAATTTTCCCTCTTAGCTTTGGTGAAGGGGTTGTGTACGACAATGTACTATATGAACCCACCCACAATCGTGTTCCAATACCTGAGGATTACTATGAACTAACAGGTACACCGACAGATGTCAAGCGTGATATTGGTTCTGCGTTTCAATCACTTCTGACTTTTCCCTCGTATTCTAATGGGGCTTTTGCTCTACCTGTTTCAACATTTACTGCATCGCGGCTTGCCAATACAGAAATAAATACGTGGGAGTTGACACACGCTGGAAATAGCGGCATGTTAAACTTTTCACAACGACGTTGGGCATCTCGTCTACTCAAAAAACATAAATGTGACCCGATGCCATTCTCAACCGAATTTATGAGTTCTGCAACAATTGTTGGGAAGTCAAAACAGGGAATTCCTATATTTGCAGGGGGACACGATCATAGCTGCATCTCAGTCTTTAATCCAAAAACCATTATTATCGCAGGAACTTGGGTGGTACTTAGCCATCCAGAGATCGCATTTCTACCAAGAAAAGATGAGAAAGAAGCAGGAATTCGGTGGACCATAACAGCAAGCGGTAGTTTTCATAAACAAATTGTGAAAAAAGTCTCTAATCCTATCACTATACCTGAAATGAATCACCTAATCTATCTGTTTGAATTGATGAAAGTGCCAAACAAATCTGAGATTTATGTTATCGGTGGCTACGGGGAAAAACTTGCTCCTGAATTAGACAAACTTAAGAGTTCATTCAATTTTATCGCACCTCCAGATGCTGAGGTATACCAGCATCGGCAGACTGCAAAATACGCATTTAGAGCATTGGAGTTGCAGACGTGAAGACTGTATTGGTTACTGGCTGTTTTGATCTGTTTCATTACGGACATCTAAAATTTTTTGAAGCCTCCGCTGCATGTGGAGACTATCTCATCGTCGGTGTTGCTGAGGATGACACAGTCAGACGCGTAAAGGGAGAAAATAGACCAATATATCCACTTGAACATCGAATCGCATTGATAGAAGCTTGTCGACATGTAGATGCTGTGGAAGTATTCTCTTTGGAGTCCCAATTGGATCTGGTTGATAAAGTGTCTCCTGATATATGTGTTGAAGGTGCTGATGGAAACGCAAGACTCAGAGAAATCCTTCAGGAGTTAGGACTAAAGACACCTGTACAAACAGTCTACACAGATTTTATACATACAACCGATATAGTCAAAAAGATTCTCAACGGATAATCATTGTTATTTAAGAGAATAAGAGAATTTGAATCAAACTCAAGAGCAAAACTCGTCTAAATGGCTAAGTAAATTTGCGGAAATATTGAGACAAAAACCAACGCCTTGGGTAATGTTGATTACTTTTACGGGAATGGGTTTCAGTCTCATATTTCATATCCTAATCCCTTGGTATCTTGAAGTCAGTGAGACCGCGGATGCATTAATTGCATCCTTAAAGGTTGTTTTATTAGTTGACATAATCTTACGTGAAGGAGCAAAATTCAGTCTCGTTCCTCTTTTTATAAATGAAGAAAAGAACAGAGAAAAAATCGATTTTCAAAAATTTACAAGCGGTATCATAAACTTCTCACTATGTGTAGGAGTGATCTTGATGATGCTACTTGTCGTATTGTCAACGCTAATTGCAAAAGTTTTGCTCTGGAGTAGTACTGGTGTCGTTCAAACGGAAATGGCAACCATTCTACGATTGAGTGCTCCATTAGTTATATTCGGTTCTGGGAGTACAATACTCGGGGCGTTTTTAAACAGTAAAAAACACTTCAAAACAGTCGCATTACGAAATGCTCTTCCACCTTTATTGGCAATCATAGTCTTTCTGTCTTTATCAGATGTAGAACAATTAGCATATCATGTTGCGATTGCTTATGCAGGTGGATTCTTGATTTACTTTGGATGGTTGTGTATCGGTATGTATCGCACTGGATATAGACATAGTTTTTCTTGGATCTCTTATGACGCGCTACGTACAGTGAAGGATGCAATCTCTCTTCCAACAATCGGTTTCACAATCCGACAGATGACTGCAAGGATAATTGTTGAAGTGTTATTGGTTGGAAAACTGGGGAAAGGTGCAATTACACTCTACAACAGTGCATTTCGTATTTTTTCTGCCATCCAGACCCTAATCGGGATTAGTATCGCTACTACTGGATTGCCAGATATGACAACTGACAGCGTTGAAAACAATCTACAAAAATTGAAACAATCTCTTTTACGAAATTTACGGTGGGTGGTTATTATAGTTCTACCATTATCACTCATACTATTTCTGGGAGCATCAAAAATCGCACAACTACTATTTGGTAGTGATAAGTTTGATACACAGACTGTAAAACAGATCGGTCAACTCCTGATGTGGTTGAGTTTAGGAACAGTCTTTTCATGTATGATTCCTGTATTGAATGCAGGTCTCTATGCTCAGAAAGCTTACGGATTAGTCTTTAGAAATATGGTGACGATGGCAGTATTGAACTTGATTATTGCATTATTACTCTTGACAGTTTGGGGACTTAATGGAATCGCAATAACTGTTTCAATGACAGCTTTTCTTGCTGTTTGCAATTTAGTCTTTCTATTGAGGAAGACCGGAGTTTCTCTATTTGCCAAGTATGAGTGACAAATTATCTGTAGGAACGACCTATTGGACGCAAGCGGGAGGTATCTCCTACTGGTAATATGTGCAAACTTTGCCATACTTTACACACTAAATTAGTTGCTATTGAGATTTACAATGTTAGAAAAAAGAACTAAACCGAGTAAATCGGTCTGTGATTATCAATATCTGATTGTGGGAGGGACGACAAAAGCAGCAACGACATCTCTATTCTCTTACCTTGCAGACCATCCTACAATTTGTGCTGCTTCCTTTAAAGAAACACGCTTCTTTCTGGATGCTGAATATCCATTACCCTCAAAATACCGATTTAAAGGAGATAGTGAAGAATACAATCAGTTATTTACAGAATGTGCCGACAATCAGATAAGACTTGAATCGACTCCAGATTATCTATACTGTTCATCCGCTCTTGAGAGAATTGCTGAGTTTCTACCACAAGCAAAATTAATCTTCAGTCTTCGCGAACCTATTTCGCGATTAGTCTCATGGTATCGGTTTGCAGTGCAAATTGGAAAACTGCCAAAGAGTCTTAGTTTTGATGATTATATTGAAAGTCTTTTCACTCTGGCAGAACAGCAATCATCAAAAGATGAAAAAGACTATTCGAAACTTCCACAGTTCATGCAGGCACTTCATCAAGGATGTTATAGTAGATATCTGAAGAAATATATTGATACAATTAGTCAGAATCGAATATGTACTCTCTTCTTTGAGGAACTGGTAGAAAACCCATTGAATGTCATTACAGATATATGTAAGTTTGTTGGGATTGAACATGATTTCTATAGTGCTTACACATTCAAAGTATCAAATCGCACAGAATCAATGAGAAATCCCGAATTACATAATAAATATAGGACACTAAGATTCCAAGTCCGAAAGTGGACACACAACAGACCTATTATACACAAACCTTTACGTATTATGAGGAAGGCAATAGAACCTCTATACCTAAGTTTTAACACCAGAAAAGAAGAAGAAATATCCATATCAGATAACATCCATAGAAAATTAGTTGAGTATTTCAATCCAGAAGTCGAAGCTCTAAGTGAGCTAATTGGAAAGAAACCACCATGGAAGCCTTTTATATAGGAATGTGCTAATGGACAATAAGAGTAAACCACCCATCGATTTAATGATAGTCGGTTCACAGAAATCGGGTACCTCTTCACTATTGCATTACTTAGCACAACATCCTGATATCTATACGCATCCACAACCAGAAATGACCTATTTCCTACAAGATCATGAATACGAAAGAGGGTACAATCGAGCTTATGAGAAATACTTTTCAAAGTGTCCTCAAGATAAAACATTGATCGCAAAAAATGTTATGGTTATGGCATCAGAAGACAGAATGCAACGAATTTATGAACACAATCCTGAAATCCACCTTGTCGTGCTTCTGCGTGAACCTGTTGCTCGCGCATACTCAGCATATTGGTGGGCCCGTCGTAGGGGATGGGAAAACATTAAGACTTTTGAAGAAGCACTTGAAGTTGAAGAAAAACGGATAAATGAAGATTGGTTCAAATGGCGACAATGCGCCTATAAATTCAACAGTACATATTATCCACAGATTAATAGCATGATTTCTCAGTTTGGTGAAAAACAGGTGCATTGCATCTTGACAGATGAACTAAAGACAGAAGCAGAAAAAGTGTGCAAAAGACTCTATAAACTGATCGAAGTCAGTAGTGACTTTCAACCGTTAGTAGAGGAAAAACGAAATCAAGCAGCAATGTCACGATCAGAATCATTCGGGTTTCTGTTCACACAATTTCTCGCTTCACGGAACCCGTTACGGCGTGCAATACGAAAACTCGTTCCTGATTCTGCTGCCTACAAAATCAGAAAAGCGGTTTTGGATTTAAACAACAAACCTTTTTCACCGCCACCTATGAATCCCCAAACACAAAAAAAGTTAACTGAATACTTTATACCCTATAACGAACAATTAGCACAGTTATTGGGACAGGATTTATCTCATTGGAAATTTTAAAATTAACGATCCGTAGGCAAACGTTTTGACTTGTACATTTCGTGCATTTGCAATCAGTTTAATATAATACCATTTCAAATTGAAAATGTCTCTTTTTTGTAGCACAAACTTTCAGTTTGTGTCCTGAAGAATAGCAACCATAATAAACGCCAAATGAGACAATAATTTATAGAAATGGTATAACGTTTTATTTCATTTCTCGGTTTTGATAGGTTAATATGGCTATTATCTATTTCCTCACTGGATACTTCGCTTTTGAAGAGTTTGTCCTGAAGTTTCTCCCAGTCAGTGATGCTGTCTATTCATATTTCAGATTCTTGGGTGAAATGTTCATATATGTAGCATTTGGAAAACTTGTATTGCACAAACTATATAAAGGGATTCCTTTTGTAAAAACTCCAATTGATTTTCCGGTGATAGGTTTCTACATTGTAGTCTTTCTCTCAATTATGATAAATCGATCCCCTCTGGTTGGAAGTCTATACAACATCCGTCCTCTTGCGCGATACATCGTGCTCTTTTATCTGATAGTAAATTCTCCGTTGTCAAAACAACGGATTGATACACTCATAAGAATAATATTGTGTATTGGCGTAGTACAGATTGGAATTGGAATGATTCAGTGGTTCGGTGGACCTACACTATATGATCTCTTTTTACCGCGTGCTTCTACACTTGAGGTAGCAGGTTTTACAAAGGAATTTCGATTACTGGAGATTGGTCGGGAGATTGGCAGTATATACGGAACTTTAGGAGATACAGTCATATATGGTGTTTTTATGATCGTTGTTCTCGTCATATTCCTGTCGCGAGTAAAACGACTGGAATACCTAAATCTGCTCGCAATTGGTATATTGTTGATGTTTATTGCACGATCATATTCGCGGGCAGCAACATTTTCAGCATTGCTTGCTTGTGTTGTATGGTATTTCTTTCAATACGGCTGGAAAAAAAACGATGCGTTTGTCACTTGCCGTATTGTTGATTTTCGGAATATTGTTAGCCATCGTAAATCCGTTTAGTTTAGAATATATCAACCCGCGGAAAGCAAGGGTTGGTCTCGTGGGAAATGTCACAGGTGTATTTTCAGGGTCTTATGTTAAAGTGGCACAGAAGCAACGGCTTGGAGCATTACTTGGAAACGTGCCTACAGTTCTTATAAATAAACCAATTTTGGGGTATGGTGCTGATCAGAACACCACGATTGATAGATTGAATATGAGTAAACGTTCCTATCTTTTTAAAATCCTAAGCAAAAAGGGATTTAAGGATGTCTACTGGGTTGCTATTCTGAGTTTCTATGGCATTTTAGGTTTTGGCCTATTTGCTTTCATATTTTACAGACTATTCATGGCTGCATTAAAGTTATATAAGCGAACAACTAACAGACTTACAAAAGAAATGGCATTGGTTATGCTTTGTCTCGTCGTTGTTACAATCTTCCTCCTCTTCTTCAATAGGACCCTTGAGTTTAGAGGCTACGGTTTCTATTTTTGGCTCTGCTCCGGAATTATGTTTGTAAGTGATACTGCAATACAGACATATAAACCGATTAGGATAACTTTATGACTTTTCTTCACAGTTTTTGGAAATCCAAATTGACAAAAAATATACTTATCTGCTGTACTCTTGGGGTCAGTGTTGTAATCCTTATGATGTTAAATTTAGAATGTAGCAAAAGAGAATCTAATTTTGATACTGTTAAGATTTATATTGATACAGACGCTTCTTCACCATTGCAGAAAGAACTCTATGGATTCAATACAAATATGATGAGTGGAGATTATGGATACTTGGATAAAGACTTCATAGAATTAACTAAAATATTAAATCCGTCAAGTCTACGTTTTCCAGGTGGAACAGTGGGGAACTTTTATCATTGGGAATCTTCAGGTTTCTTTGAAGATGAAATGAATACTACGCTTAGCATTCAATTGAATAAACGGAATAGAGGAAATTTCAATAAACTGAGAAAACATCGAAACGGTATAATTTCTTTTGATGATTTTATGAAGTTGTGCATAGACCTGAGTATAAAACCTATAATTATGGTTAATTTGTGGACAGGTTCACCAGAAGAGAGTGCGGCATGGGTACGTTATTCAAAGGAAATGGGATATAAGATTACTCACTGGGAACTTGGTAATGAACACTATTTGTCGCAATACTATAACAAATTTCCTCATCCGATAGAATATTTGCAAGAAGCAAAGAAACACGCTGTGGCGATGAAAACAGTTGATCCTGATATAAAGGTCTCTGTATGTGCTTCACCGGTCGCTTTTCACGAAGAGGGATTTTTGAACAATACATTACAACGCAAATGGGACGAAATACTTGCAGACAACACTTCTCAATCATCAACAGACTGGTATGATGCTTTCTCAGTTCATGTTTATGCATATAAAGCAGTCAAGAATATAGAAATAGAAAAGTTGCGAGGATACCTTTTTGGATGGATACACTTTGGTCTTGAAGAAGCAATGGAATACTATGAGAACCTATTTCCTAATAAAGAAATGTGGGTAACAGAATGGAATATTGCTAATCCAGCAAATCGTGTTGCTAATACACAGTTACACGCCATGTATGCGGGAGATTTCTTCATGAAATTACTCAGCCTACCTAAAATTACGCAAGCAAACTTCCATGTGATAACCGGTCCTGGGAAAGGATTTCCAGCATTTTCAAGAGTTACACCAATCTCACAGAGAACCTTCTGGAAATATGGTGGGGAACCAGAATCAGACTATGGGAACACTATACGGCGAACTGTATATTTTACATTTCAGTTGATAGGTGAAGCGTTTAACACAGCAGAAACAGTGTTTGACGTTACACTAAAAAATGATCCGATACTTGAAGGACAGTTAGACTATAAAGGTAAGATGTTTTCTGGAATTCAGGTAAGAGCAATCGGAAACAAAGATACCTATTATGTCCTGTTTAGCAATCGTCTGGAACAAGACATTACACCTAATTTTTTTATCAATAAAAAACATATCAGAAAAGAGATAACATACCGCTTTTTATCAAATGAAAATCTGAAAGCAACAAACGGTGGGAATGCAGTGATGGAGGGATCAGGAGAAATTGAGGTAAAAATCCAAGAATGGAAAGGCAATACTCAAGAACTCATTATCCCTAAAAACAGCTTCGGTATAATTGAGGTTAACAAGTGAAACTGGATAAAATGCTGTTTGTCGTCGGTAACAGTCGAAGTGGCACTACAATGATGGGAAGAATTTTGGGTAGTCACGAAGATGTCTTTACTTTTGGAGAACTACACTTTTTTGGTCAGCTGTGGTCACCTGCATCAACATCAGTATTAGACACAGATAAAGCAGAAGAGTTAGCTGCAAAACTACTATGTATACAGAGAGAAGGCTATCGCACGCATGGACATTACGATAAT
This sequence comes from Candidatus Poribacteria bacterium, assembly GCA_965261435.1. Taxonomy (GTDB): domain Bacteria; phylum Poribacteria; class WGA-4E; order WGA-4E; family WGA-3G; genus MSPOR6. Next base: position 4,742,178 of record CBDHDL010000021.1, on the reverse strand, counting down.
TACCGTGATGAAGCGCGAAAACTATGTGAAGTTCTCTTAGAGAAGCGAGTTAAACCCCCAAGACTATTTGTGGAATTTCTAAGCTATGAAACATCAAGAAATAGTAAATCTATTCCATGTGATCAGACACCACGCAATGTCTTTTATATGGATGAAATCCTAAGATACTATCCTCAAGCTAAGATAATAAACATGGTTCGCGATCCACGTGATGTACTGCAATCACAAAAGCGCAAATGGAAACGTAGATTTCTGGGTGGATCAGATCTACCAATTAAAGAAACTATACGAGATTGGATAAACTATCATCCGATAACTATAAGTCGCATCTGGAATACAGCAGTTACAGCTGCAGATAATGTCTCTAACAACGATAATATAATGACTATATACTTTGAAAAACTACTTGCTGATCCTGAAAGAACAATCAAAGAAATATGTGATTTTGTTGAAATTGCTTCTTCTGACTCTATGCTTGATGTGCCACAAGTAGGTTCTTCGGTTAGTGCTGATAAGCCAACAGTAACAGGTATCAACCCGACTCGCGCTGGAAATTGGAATAGTGATAGTCTTCAGTTAAATGTCCTCAATTCTTCTGAGATATATATAAACCAAAAAATCAATTCCAATCTAATGACAAAGCACAACTACACGCCTGTTGTTATTCGTCCAAATTACTTAAGATTGCTGTTTAGTACGCTTTCATTTCCGCTAAAAATCTTATTAGCATTTCTCTTTAACCTTGATAGAATCAAAAACATAAGAGATACACTAAAACGACGCTTGTAGTGTTTAAGATAACGCAATGATTCTACTAATTTCTAACACATGATAGCTCAACTCAATTCCCATTATATCAAAACTCGACCAAAAAAAGCACTGACAAGACTTATTAGTTATGCTCTTTTTGAAGGACGACCAGCAACTACAAAAGGACGTTGGATTAACCCAATTGTTTTCTCTTTTCTAAGACGGCAGATAAGAAGTAAAAGACATTTTAGACCTATAGAAAAACCTATTTTTATCTTAGGAATAGGACGGAGCGGAACGACAATTCTTGGAATCGTGTTATCAATGCATCAAGATGTAGGTTATCTAAATGAACCGAAGGCTATATGGCATCTCATTCATACAAAGGAGGATGTAATCGGAAGTTATAGTGAAAAGGAGGGGGTATATCGATTAACTTCTGGAGATGCAACAGAGGATGTTTGTCATCGAGCAGAACGGTTGTTTGGTGCCTATTTGTCAACTACATCTTCCCAAAGAGTTGTTGACAAGTATCCTGAGTTGATCTTTAGAGTCGATTTTGTCCGTACACTTTTTCCAGAGGCGCGATTTGTTTTATTGGTTAGAAACGGCTGGGATACCTGCCATTCAATTGCTAAATGGTCTGAAAGACTCGGTGTTCAAGTAAACGGAAAAACACACGACTGGTGGGGTGTTGAAAACCGAAAATGGCAACTATTAGTAAATCAACTTGTCGCTTCAGACGATGAATTAGCAAGTCACGCGGAAGAAATTGGGACTTTTCAAAGGCATCTTGATAGAGCATCCGTTGAGTGGATAGTGACGATGCGGGAAGGACTAAATGTACTACGAGACTATCCCGATTCCATATACACAATTCGCTTTGAAGAGTTGACTACAAGACCAATAGAAGTACTAACTTCACTATGCGAATTCTGTGAGTTAGATTTAGACAAAACCTTTCTTGATTACGCACGTCATACCTTACATCCGCTACCACCAAGAAAACCGTTTGATTTACATCCGCACATTGAACCTATTTTCCATGACACGATGTCGAAATTAGAGTATAATAGTTAAACAATCTTCTATCGTCCTTTGTGTTGAAAGCAAAGCAATTCTATTTGGTAATTTTCAAGAATGTCAAAGCATACACACATCAAGCCAGAATCATATAAGAGAGATACTCTTACCAGACGAAATTTCATATCTAAGAGTCTGAAAACTGGTGCAGCTGCTTTCACAACAGGTCTTATACCATCACTCAATGTAAGAGCAGAATCACCATATAATGTTCTACTAATAATGGTAGACGATCTACGACCTTTGCTTGGTTGCTATGGACATACGGAAATGCATACACCCAATATTGATAGGATTGCAGAAAGAGGAATAGTTTTTAACCGGGCATATTGTCAATATCCACTCTGTAGTCCTTCGCGAACTTCTATACTGACAGGTTTAAGACCCGAAACAACCGGTATTCAGAACAATAGGAAGTTCTTCCGTGATGTTGGTCCTGAAATTATTACACTACCACAACACTTTAAAGCAAATGGTTTTCATTCACAATCTGTCGGAAGAGTCTTTCATCTGCCAGACTTTCAGGATGATGCATTCTCATGGAGTGTTCCTTCATGGAGACCCGCATGGAGACCTTTTGATCATGAGACAACCCCATCTTGGCAAGCAATGGATGCGGGGGATGATGATTTCCGAGATGGTGAAACTGCAAAACGAACAGTTGAAGTATTAGACGAAATAAAAGACAAACAGTTTTTTTTGACTATCGGATTTTACAAACCTCATCTACCATTCAATGCACCAAAGAAATACTTCGACTTATACGAGAATACAACATTTAACCTACCCAAATTCTCTTCAGAAGATACATCTGAAATTGTACCTCCGCCCTGGAATGAGGTTAGACCTTATGTAGATATTCCAGATGGCACTCATCCTATTTCACATGAAAAACTTCTGGAATTAACACGCGCATACGCAGCTACTACAAGTTATACTGATGCACAAGTAGGACGGGTATTGGATCAACTTGATGCACTTGATTTAACAAAAAATACGGTTATTGCTTTCTGTGGTGACCACGGATATAACCTTGCTGAAAATGGGACTTTTGGAAAAAATATTGTCTATGAAGCCACACTAAGATCACCTTTGATAGTTAGTGTTCCAGGACAACGAGCAGCTGGATTAAAAACTGATGCACTCGTAGAACTCGTAGATATATTTCCTACTCTTTGTGATGCCTGCAAGATTCCAATCTTACCTGAATTGGAAGGAATTACCATGTTACCTGTTGTAGATCAACCTACACTGCCTTGGAAAACTGCTGCTATCAGCAATCGTAAAGCAAGATACTCTATGCGGACAGAAAGATATAGATATACAGAAGAAAAAAATTACAAAGAACTCTACGATTACGCGATTGACCCCAATTCTGAAGAGAACATCGCAAACTTACCAGAAAATGCTGAACTCGTAACCCAACTGAGTGAAAGACTTCAGGCAGGTTGGCAAGCAGCATTGCCTGATATGATAGCACAGAATCAACAACACAAGACTCTAAAGTGGGATGTAAATGATGATGGTATTGTTGATATACAAGACCTGCACATAATCGCAAATAACTTCAATACTCTCAAACCTGAGAATAAGAAAGTTGATGTAAATATGGATGGGGATATTGATATTATTGATTTACTACTTGTTGCTGCACACTTAGGTGAATCCAGCAATAGAAAATCACCAAAACAAGAATCAATCTCAACTCAAAGCATAAATAACCTTGAAAAATGGATCTTAGAAGCGCGGAAAATAAACTATAGTTTACCCATTCTACAAAAGGGGATTGCTAACTTAGAAATGTTGATGAATTCTATTTTACCAAAGACTTCTAAACTGTTTCCAAACTTTCCTAATCCATTTAACCCTGAAACTTGGATACCGTATGATCTTGCCAGTGATACCGATGTGAGTATCCACATCTATAATATAAAGGGGGAATCAGTTCGACATCTCAAGTTAGGATTTCAAATAGGGGGGACATATCGGAATCAGACTCGGGCAGCACATTGGGATGGTCGAAATTCACTTGGTGAAGCTGTAGCAAGCGGAATCTATTTTTATACATTGCACGCTGGAAAGTTTCACGAAACTCGCAAAATGGTGGTTAAAAAGTAAGTGAAGAATCTCAAGGAAAATGACCAACAGAAGAATGCACGTTCTCTTTCCGTTACTCGTCGTGATTTCCTCTCTACAAGTTTAAAAGTGGGAGCAGCTACCTTTACAACTGGTTTATTCCCTAATCTAAGGTCCAGCGCAAAAGGCAAGTATAATGTTCTGTTTATTGTTGTTGATGACCTACGTCCAATGCTTGGTTGCTATGGTGTGACAGAAATGCATACACCGAACATTGACAATTTAGCAGCACGAGGAACACAATTTAATCGTGCATACTGTCAATATCCACTCTGTAATCCGTCTCGGGCATCTATTCTAACCGGTTTGCGTCCAGAAACAACAAAAGTCCACAACAATTCCGCAGACTATAAGAATACTGTCCCTGATGCCGTGGATATCTACCAACACTTTATGAACAATGGCTACAATACACACACGATTGGTAAGGTAAAACACTATCCCGCACCATCAACTGGTGGACCAACTTGGAAAGCGCTGGATATTTCTGATGATGACTTAAGCGATGGTGAAACAGCAAGAAATACGGTTGAGTTTTTATCTAAAAATAAGGATCAACCTTTTTTCTTAGCAGTTGGGTTCGACAAACCACATTTACCGTTCAATGCACCTAAAAAATACTTTGATTTATACACTCCAAACCGCTTCTTATTACCGACAACTTTTGACTATCCTACGAATTCCCCATCCATTGCGCATAACAGTTTAGATTCATTCAGACGCTACTTTTCCGATATACCAAGCGGAGATGAACCAATTTCAGATGTGACAACTTTAGAGTTGATTCGTGCCTACGCTGCATCAACAAGTTATATGGATGCACAGGTTGGACGTGTAATAGAACAATTGGATCTATTGGGTTTGAATGAAAATACAGTCATCGTTTTTTGTGGGGATCACGGTTTTCATCTTGGTGAGCATGGAACTTGGCGGAAAAACACACTTTATGAAGTAAGTCTTCTTTCACCTCTACTAATCAGTATGCCCGGACAGCAACCGTGTCAGACTGAGGCACTTTCAGAACTAATTGACATCTACCCAACCTTATGTGACGCATGCGATATTCCAATACCAACACATTTAGAAGGATTAAGTCTGTTACCCGTAATCCAAGAACCTACAAAACCTTGGAAAACAGCTGCATACAGTTTCATTAAGCGGGCAGGAACAAAGGCCGCTTCAATTCGTACAGATAGATACCGTTATACAGAATGGGGTAGCTACGCAAAATTCGGTCATGAACTCTATGATTATCAAAATGATCTTGATGAAACTATCAATATTGCAGATCTACCAGAGAACGCACAACTTGTGGAACATCTTAGAAATAATCTTCATGCAGGATGGAAAGCTGGACTACCCAATGAATCATCACAAGTATCCATTCCTAATACACTATTATGGGATATTAACAATGATGGTATTGTTAACATTAAAGACCTTATCATAGTATCAAATAACTTTGGTAAAGTAAACAAAGAATTCCCAAAGGCTGATGTAAACAAAGACGGTATTGTTGACATAATTGATTTACTATATGTAGCAACACATTTCGGTGAATTCTGTGTTGCATCAGCACCAGCGCTGTTTAATATTTCAGATAAACATGTTGATAGTATTACTGCTTGGATTACAGATGCATATAAAGTTGACGATGGTTCTGACCTATTCAATAAAGGTATTACGAGTTTGGAATCTTTACTCAATCAAGGCATCACAGAGAACACTACACTCTATCAAAATTATCCTAATCCATTCAATCCAGAAACTTGGATACCTTACGACTTAACAAGAGACACAGATGTAGACATTAGAATTTATAATTTGAAGGGAGAAGTTGTAAAAAAGCTTGATGTTGGATTCCAGAATACAGGATCATACCGTAACAAAGAAAGCGCTGCCTACTGGGATGGGAGGAACGCTTTAGGTGAACGAGTAGCAAGTGGTACTTATTATTATACTCTTAAAACTAACCATTTTAATGCCACACGTAAAATGACAATTTTAAAATAAGATATACGATCATTACTGGAGAAAATCTAACATGATATTGCGATTCTTGCTGACATTGCTTGTAAGTCTACAGTGCCTTTCTTTCTCAATTGCACAAGCAGCATCACTAATAAACGTCCCTCTTAACCCTGAACTATCAGACTTCAATACTGAAACCTACCGATTTATTCATCGTTTACTTAATAAACGGGTGGTGTCAGGTGTACCACGCGGTTCATTACCGTTTACACGAAAACAGGTAGCATCTATTCTATTGGAGACTTCTGAAAAACTTAAAAACAACCAAATTACATTGAGTGCCATTGATCAGAAACGATTGAAGCAATTCTTAGCATTCTACTCTGAGGCTGGAACACAGACTCCGCCAAAACGCAGAATGCATTTGATGACGTTGACGGACGATTCTACCTATCGTTTTTCCTTTGATTTACGCGCCTCGCAGCAAGAAATCACGCGTTTAGTTGACAATGTTTCTGAAATAACTCCTGATGAGGGTAATATGCATATTACGACACTTTACCCGCATTTATACGGTCAGTTTGAGGAAAGTTTTGCTTTTACAACTGACATGGCATATAGATTCTTATACGGAGATATTTTCGACGATGTATTTCAAGACGAATCCAAATATAGACAATTGGAGGGTCAACTAAAAAATAGAACCGCAGTTAATGCTTACCTGAAGTTCAAAATGCCCTGGTTTGAATTACTTGCAGGTCAAGATAATCTTCAGTGGGGACCAGGTTACCACGGAAATCTACTGGTTTCAGCAAACCCCATCGCTTTTGACATGTTGAAATTTCAAACCACATTCAAAAATGTATCTTTCACCGGTTTCACTGCTGTATTGGAGGACATGTCAGAGGAAATAAATGAGAAATTCATCTCAGGACACAGAGCAGAAGGGTATTTCTGGGATAGGTTCGGTTTCGGAATTTCTGAAGTCGTCGTCTACGGGAACCGTTTTGAATCGGGATATTTGAACCCTGTCAATATATATCTCATCAATGAACAGACGATATCCCGTGCTGATAGTCGAACCCCTGGGAGTGGTGACAATGTCTTCGCAAGTGTTGATCTACGGATGAGACCAATTAACAACTTTGAAATCTATGGTGAGTTGTTGGTTGACGATGGAAATCCTGCCGCCAGCTTTAAGCATTGGGATACAAAATTTGGAATACTCGGAGGAGTTTATTTTACCGATCTATTCGGCTTGCAAGATACTGATTTACATGCAGAATACACTTTTGTAAACCAATATACATATACACATGTAAATCCATTTAATGTCTATAGACATTTTACATCAGTTATAGGACATCACATCGGTGCTGACGCAGACAATCTGTGGATTGAAATTCGTAGACGTTTTAGTGATAAACTTGAAACCGTTTTTGGCTATGAACTTGAGCGACATGGAGAAGGGGACGTTGACATCAGTCATTCCCCTGATGCACCTAAAGATGATGTCTGGACACCGTTATCAGGAATAACAGAGAGTGAGCACCGATTAAATATAGGTTTCAATTGGGTCAATATTGGACGCTATTCATTATATGGTGAATGGTCGCGTGTTTGGAGAAGAAATGTAGGAAACAGACAGGATTTGAATGAATCTGGAAATGAGATTGAAGCAAAAGTATTATATCGCTTTTGAGTGTTGTTAGAATGGATTTTAATGAAGATTTACTAATCCTAAGGTATCTAAAAATATATCTCACATCTAATTGAGAATAAATTTGCTACTCAGTTGAAGTGTGATTATAATTACTTTGGTACAATTAATACCATTTCTAATTGAAATGTCTCTCTTTTGTAGTACAAACTTCCAGTCTGTGTCCTCTTTTGTAGCACAAACTTTCAGTTTGTGTTCTGAAGAATAACTACTATGATAGCAACCTAATGAGACAGTACTTTATAGAAATAGTATAACCTAAGATTGTAGGACTAAACATGAAGATTAGAGTGTTAGGAATCAGAGGACTACCTGCGACATACAGCGGCTCAGAAACAGTGATGAGTGAACTTGCACCGCGCTGGGTAGACGCTGGACATGAAGTCATCGTATACTGTAGAAAGGGGTTCTTTAAAGAGAGACCCGATGAATGGAAAGGGATAAAACTCGTCTACTTACCCAGTATTGAACATAAGATATTTAGCACTCTCAGCCATAGTTTCTTCGCCTCTATTCATGCTTCCTTCTCTCCATCTGACATAGTTTTTGTCTGGAATGCAGGAAATGGACCTTTTGGTTGGTTTTTCAGAATCTTTGGAAAAAAAGCTGTTATCAACGTTGATGGCATGGAGTGGTTGCGACCAAAATGGAAAGGAATCGGTGGAGTATACTTTAAATGGGCAGCAAAGATGGCAACTTCTGCTTTTCCACTCGTAATTACCGATGCTGAGGAAATGAAACGACTTTACCTTGAAGACCTCGGCGCGGAAACAACATATATTGCTTATGGTGCTAACATTGAACCATCTGAGCATCCCGAAGTACTTGAGAACTATGGACTTGAATCGCGTGATTACTATCTAATTGCAAGTCGATTGGTACCAGACAACAATGCAGACCTAATCCTTGAAGCATTTGTAAAGTCTAATAGTCAGAAGAAACTTGCCATAGCAGGTGGAGCAGACTATAGAGGAAACAAAATGGAGAATGAGTTTCTGGATAAACTGAAGAGTATGGCGAACGAAAGAGTCCTGTTTCTCGGACATATTGATAGTTCAGAACACATAAAAGAGTTACATCATCACTGCTTCGCTTACATACATGGACATCAGTTCGGTGGAATCAATCCTTCCATTTTGAAAGCATTGGGTTTTTCAAACTGCATTCTGGCCCTTAATACACCCTTTAACTACGAAGTCTTAGAAGGAGGCAAATATGGTGTGCTCTTTGATAAGAATCCAGAAGCACTAAAGACTCAGATGGAGACTTTAGAACAGAATATAGATAGGGTTGAAGATTTTCGTAGCCGTGCACCAGACCAAATAAGAAATAGATTCAATTGGGATCATATCGCTGAACAATACATAGAAGTTTTTAATGATCTAAAAAGTAAGAACTAACATCAATTATATTGAAATTTTAAAGGAAACAGCACATTTGCCAGCCAAATCTTGCGTCTCAGAACCTAATTTCTCATATATGAACGACACAGTAGAACAAACTTCATTAAAAAAGCTTACTTCCTTTTATGCAAAGCGAGGTAAATATCTATTAGATTTCGTCGCTGCATTTTTCTTAATCCTGATATTTTCTCCTTTGATGATATTAATTGCCGTACTGATAAAACTATCTTCTCGCGGTCCTGTGTTTTTCTCTCACAAAAGAGTTGGAATAAAAAACAAACTCTTCGTCATTCATAAATTCAGAAGCCTTCATATTGATACACCCTCCTATTCGGAAAAGCCTGATTCAAACGAAGATGTCCGCATCACATCAATAGGAAAATGGATTCGAAAGACGAGTTTAGATGAATTACCGCAACTGTTTAATGTTTTGAAAGGTGAAATGAGTCTTGTTGGTCCCCGACCAGAAATGCCGTTTCTTGCTGAGAAGTATGAGGAATGGGAAAACCAACGCCATCTTGTACGTCCAGGGATGACCGGATTGTGGCAGTTGAGTCCACGAAGACGCGGCTCCATTCGGGACGGGATTCCTGTGGATTTGGAATATATTGAGAACTTATCACTATGGAATGATTTCAAGATACTGCTGAGGACATTCAAGGTTTTCTGGGATGACAACACTTATTAGTAACATATCTATCTGGTGAAGATCTGCCCCCGCATATAAGAACCCTCATCAGATGCAAGGAAAGTAAGGACTCGTGCTACCCCAGCAGGATCACCGAGTGATTTTAATGCATTAGCAACAGCCTCATCAGGATCATTTCCTGAGAGTCTTGCAGATTCGGCAATTTGTCCAAGCTTTAGGGGTGTGGCAAGTCCACCCGGACAAATCGTGTGCATACGGATATTTTGTGAACTAACTTGACCTTCTACTGTCATCACTAAGCCGTTTACACCACCTTTACTTGAAGCGTAAGCGACAGAAGAACTCCCACCACGTACACCCGCACCTGAAGCAAGACAAAGAATAACACCACCTCCGCTACGTCCCATGATTGGAACAGCATGCTTCATAGCAAAAAAAGTTCCTTTAAGATTGACATCTATTACTGAGTCAAAAACAGATTCCTCAAAATCTTGAATCTGAACACTTGGACCTCTTAATACACCAGCACAAGTGACTAATATGTCAATCTGTCCATAATTCTCATCAGTAGTTTTAATCATGTCCGCAACTTCAGTTTCTGATGTAACATCGGTTCGACAGTACATTGCTATTCCGTTGTTTTTCCGAATCACATTTAGTGTTTCTTTTCCATCGAGTTCATTTATATCTGCAAGAACGACTTTTGCTCCCGCTTCTGAATAAGCAATTGCCGTTGCTGCGCCAATTCCCGTTGAAGCACCTGTAATTACTGCTACTTTGTCTGTCAATTCTATCTTCACTTATTCTCTCCAATGGTGTAAATATATGAAAGAGTATAAAAGGAATCCACCTGCAAGGCAAGTCATTTATGTGTATATGTCAGATTTGGGTTAAGATCCGTTAGTATTACCAAATTTACGTGAGTTGTTGCGGTAGGTGCGGTTTCCTAACCGCACCTGAATCCAATAAAACATGATAAAGCCTGTTAATTTGATATAAGTTGAATGAATGAAAGCATCCTTCCTGTCTGTCCACCCTCAGCGCGATAAGAATAGAATATGTCTGTATTACAAGAAGTACAAAATCGTGAAGTTGATATTGAATCAGGTGGAACACCAATCTCCGTCAGTTGCTTAATGTTTGCAGTCTGTAAACACAAACGATCTTCGTTCTTTACATCAATACCGAAACGGTTAACAAACTGATCAAGTAATTCTGTGCTTACGATGTAACAACATTTCTGTATGGCAGGTCCTAAGTTGATTAGACAGTCTTTGAATTGCGTTCCAAAACTGGTATGCATTTCACTGATTGTCTTGGATGCAATTCCTTCCAAACTGCCACGCCAACCAGCGTGTGCAAGACCAATTGCTCGTGTCACCCGGTCTAAGATGAAGATTGGGATACAATCCGCTGTAAAGATACCTAAAGTCACGCCTGGACGATTTGATATCAAAGCATCACCTTCTTTAGCAATGACATTCTGATTATCAGTGTTCCAAACTGAATTTGACAGTTCATCAGCATTATAAACAATATCGCTGTGAATCTGTTTGCAATATTTTATCTCTTGTATCTTGGAATTGTTTGAAAAGATTCTCTGATTTCTTGAAACAGCGGTAGGATCGTCCCCAACATGTAATGCTAAATTAAGTGAGGAATATGGCGCTTCGCTGAAGCCACCTGTACGCAAACTAATACCTGCATTTACGATAGAAGTATCGGATAACTCAGCAATAGTTTGATATAATTTGGTAGTCAAGAGATATAATCTTCTCGCGGAGGACTAAAGATATCCAATGCTATTGCATTACTGTCTAATGCTTTTGCGCTATGAATAACATCAGAAGGGATCAGGTAAGTATCACCTTTTTGAAGTGTACGAGTTTCACCATCAATTGTCAATTCAAATGTACCTTCTATAACAATACCCATCTGTTCATGCGGATGACTATGTTCTGCAACTACACTGTTCGGTTGTAGAAGTACATAAGACATCATCAGTTTTTCACCATGAATCGTTTGGATCGTAACCCCTTCAAAGACCTCTTTTTTCTGATTTACCCCCAGTTTTTCAGCCTCCATATTTATATGTCTTATCATAATAGTTGTGCAAGAGTGTTTTGTATGATAAACTGTTTTCCAATCTTATTACATATCATTTATTTTAGGGGTATTCCACTGAAACACATGAGATCTTACAAAGTAAATCCGCGTATGCTCATTCCCTCAATAAAGCAAGGTTTCAAAACAGTGTTGAAGCGTCCTGCTCTCAAAAATCTGATTTTGGTCATATTTGCGTGCGTTCATACGAAAACATTTAGAATCAACACGCTTGCGAACAACTTACCTGTTTTCGTCTCCCATATTAAATCGAAGCAAAAACGACTGCTCCGATTTATCAACTCAAACTTCCCTACACCTATTGCTATGGGTGCGTGGTGTGCCTATGTCTTACGGCAACTATATGACAAAACTGGTCGTGCGCCACGCATTATGCTTGTTGATGAAACAGACATTCTCCAAAACTATAGGATTATCGTTATCGCTGTGCCATTTCGCAAAAGGGCTATTCCAATCTATTGGCAGATCTACAAGAAAGACGCTTTTGACAAAATGGTCTATCCGAGCCATAATGTGCTTGTTCAAGAGTTTTGTAGCCAGTTCATTCAGCAGTTTGAAACGACCTTACCCAATGTCCGAAAACCGGTCTTTGTGTTTGATAGAGGGTTTGCACGCGCACGCTATCTTATGAAACCTCTGATGGAATCGGGGATTGAGTTTGTTATACGCGTTTGTAAAAATGCCAGTTTTTATGACAAAGGACAACGCATCAAACTTGAGACACTGAAAAATACAGTGTCTTACCCGAACATATCCTATCATAGCACAGAGAAACTCAAACTGAATCTTTTAGTCTTTAGAGACGTAGACCATCAAGAACCGCTGTATCTCGTTTCAAATAGTTTACAGAACTCACAACTCTATCTTGCCTATAAACAGCGGATGCAGATAGAAGAATGTTTTCGGGATATAAAGACACTTTTCGGATTTCGGCATTTACGATTGAAACGGCAAGAACTACCACGGATCGCATTGCTATGGTTTATCGTCTGTGTAAGTTATGGTATCAGTTTCCTCTACTTTGAAAAATCTGGAGAACGGTGGATGAAAACCTATAATACTTACCATCAAAAAACATATTCGCTCATTTTTGTCATTAAAAGAATACTTGAGATAACATGGGAACCTGACATTTTCCTTGACCCATATTTACTCTAAACGATTGTGTGGGATAAAGGTTGTAGCAGTTCAGCATTGACTTCCTCACACAAAGCATCTAAAAAACCTTATGTATGTTAGGCTCTACAAAAAACTGGGGGTAAATCAGCTCTTTTTTTGGTTGATCATTGATATCAAAAAATGGCATTTGAAAAACCACACAAATGGTAATTAGCGTTAACTGGCACTGTTATGGAAATGGAATATCCGAAGACTCCGGTTCAACATAAAGTACTCGCTTACAATTGGAACAGTATACTAACTTTTCATACCTTTGTGCTTCTTTTAGGTTTTGCGGTTGTATCGTGAGCCGACAACTACCACAGGTCCCATTTTTACCTAAAGCAACAAAGTCTGTTTTCCTTTTTTCTAACCATCTATGATATTGTGTTGAGAGAGTTTTATCAATATTGGGAAGATAAGCTTTTCGCTGTTCCATTTTCTGGTCAATGTTTGCCTTCAAGACCTTCTGTTCTTCTCGATATTTCTCGGTTTTTTCAGCCGTTCTCACATCTTCCTGAGCAGCATCAGATTCAAGTTTAGTCAATTCTTCCTTATATTGATCCACCTTTTCCATCAGTTCTAAGACTTCTTCTTCGGTTTCCCCATCCTGTTCATCAAGGAATTCTATCTGATTTTCAAGTGCAGTATATTCCTTATCGGTTGTTACGGTGCGTTGTTCAATTCTATATTTCTCCTTCTGTGCTTCATTTTTTTTCAGTTTCGCAGTGAGTGATCGCAAGTTTTTTTCAATTTCACCAATTTCATCAGTTTTTGTAGTGATTTCTTCTCTGTTTTTTGTAACACTTGCTTCTAACTGTGCTATCTGTTTTGGGATAGTCTGTAGCTGCTTGTGAGATGACAACAACTCTCTATCATGTATTTGTAATTTATACAACCATGCAAGCTGTTCTTGCAAAGAACCGTTAGCCATTAATCTACTACCTCCTTTTCAACAAGGTAAGCAAAAAAGATACCCAGTTGATACAGAATGAAAAGTGGAATTGCCATCAGGAGCATTGATGCAGGGTCCGCAGGTGTTAACAATGCTGACAACACTGAGATACCCATTATGGCATGTCTCTGTTTACTGCGAAAACCGCGAGAATCAATTATGCCAATACGTGCAAGAAATGCCATCACTATCGGCAACTCAAAGGCAACTCCGAAACCAAATATTATTCCTGTTACAAAACTAATATAGAATCTATAATCCCAAAGATTTTCACTTTCTGGAAATAGCCTCGCTGCAAATTGCAACACGACTGGAACTACAATAAAATATGCAAAGAGAATTCCAATAACAAAGAAAAATAAAATTGTAAAAAATAGTGGTAAAGCTAATCGTCGTTCGCTCTTATTCAAGGCAGGAAAAATAAACATCCAGATTTGGTACAGAATAATAGGAAGTGATAGCATAAGACCTGTTGTCACACCTAATATTATATATGCCATGATGCCTTGAAAGGGACCAATGATGATTAGATTTGCCTCTACACTTGATTCTCCCGCTCGTAACGAAAGTGCCAAAAAACCGAGTATTGAACCTTCTTCGCCTCCCCACGCTTCAAATGCGTTCGCAACCATATTAGTGATCGGACTCTTCATGGGGAGTTCAAGAGCATACCTAATTGGTCCCGTAAATGTTAACCCAAGTAATGTAAAAACGCCTAAGAAAATTAGACAAATAATTATTCTGCGTCGGAGTTCTTCAAGATGCTCCCAAAAAGTCATCGCAACATCGTTCAATTCCATTTAGTTTGCACTCACGGTGTTAATCAGATTTTGGGGGTTTTATTTTTTTCTCTGGATCTATGTCAATTTCATCTGTTACTTTAGTGATTTCATCTTGAATCTCATCGCCAACACTCTTAAATTCTCGGATCGCTTTACCTAAAGTACGTCCCATCTCTGGTAGTTTCTTTGGTCCAAAAACTACCAGTGCAAGAATAAGGATTAAAAGAATCTCCATAGGTCCTAAAGTTGGCATCTTCTTAGTTCCTCCTTTAGCAAATCATTGCAATTGACGTACATTAAAGTATATCATAAAACAGTTCAGGTTGGCAACAATATTTCAGACATTCTTTATCACATATATTGTTGCGCTCGCTTTTCTTACCATCAATGAAAAGCGATTTTGTTGCTGAATCATGATGCTTGAAATCATTCAACGGCGTGGGAAAAAGGTATCAATTCCAGCTTCAATATCCTCAATTGGATGTCCATGTTGTTTTTCATAGTTTCTATGCGTGCTTAATTCTGTCTCAGTAAGTTCTGTCAATGGAAATAAAATAGTATCTCGACTACGTTTACCAGATTCACTCATAGCAATGTTCATCTCTTGGTCTTGTCGAGCCAAAGCAGCGTCATATTCTGGTTCCGTATCATCCAGCACAGCGCTTGCAATACTTAGTAATTCATCTGCTACAGCGATTTGACCCTCAGAGAGAGGATACTTCTTTAGTGGATTATCCCATCTGATAATTCTGTCAGGAAGTTCAAGTTCAATTTTATCAATTACGTCAACACCATCAACATCAATTGTTGTTCTCTTGGCACGATGCGCTATGCCTTTTGCCCCAGACTGTAGATCGGATTCAGGTGTTACGTAAATGTCTTCACCCACAATAGTACCTTTACTACCATCAATCTGTGAGATACCCGTCTGTCCCCGTCCGAGAGAACGGGCATGTATTACATTTGAGTATACCATCAGAGCAGTCGCGTTGTTGTCAAACTCAATAAAACCGAGACTCCAGTTTTCACTTGTATGATTTCGCTTCATCCTATCAATAATTGGGATCACGGGGGTTGATTGAGTTATTCCGAGTACAGACTTCGGTTCTCCACCAGCACGTAGGCGAAGCATACTCATACCGTGAAACCCACCTTCATAGAATATTCTATAAATACGTGCTACATCACCAACCACATCTGCTTCAATGACTTTAGAAAGAAAACGCTCGCGCGGCGCACGGTAATAGTTTTCTGCAACTTCAAGTTTTACACTGTTCTTTCTCGCGCTTTCAATCATCAAATCTGATGTTGGAAGGGATACAGCAATAGGTGTTTCACATAAGATATGAACACCAGCATCTGCCATATAGCAAGCAATAGCATGATGGGCAACACCCGGTACTGTTATGTCTACTACATCAAGATTCTCATGTTTCACGAGATCACGTACATTAGTATACGGGTTCGCGCCGTATTGTTTAGCAAATTTTGTGGCTGTTTCTTCCTCCATATCACAGATTGCAACAAGATTGAAGACATCTTTAAGTTTTGAAATAACGGGAAGATGGGAACCCCCACCGCGCCTCCCTGCTCCGATTAAAGCGATATTTAATTTTGACATTAAATTCTCCTTATCGTAAAATTAGAACATTATGGATCATACCGGATTGAAAATGTTTAAAATTAGCATTTCTTACAAATAACGTCAATAGAATAAAACTCTATTGAACATCAATTATGTTTTCTTTATTCATCAAAGATCTACGTATTTATACTAACTCGCGCAAATATCGACTTATCCAATTTGTCGTTTTATGCATTCTTGTATTATGCATCTTCTTAAGTGCGATTGAGTTTTACGCTCAAGGTTTAGAAAGACACCAATCAGGTAACACATCTCTTGTTGCAGAACGCACTTATTCAGTTTTAATCATCTGCATTTTTCTCACACAGTTTTTGGTTCCAAAACATGCAGTTGAAGCAGTAAGTATTGAACGATCAATACCCAACAAAAAAGATAGACTGTTTAAGCATAATGACAACGCTACATTACTGACATTAACCCCGTTGTCTCCCTGGAAGATTATAGTTGGAAAATTAGCAGCAATAATTATCTGGTGTATGTTGGGTGTATTACTCACGATACCCTTATTTGCACTATCAACATTTATGGGTGGGTTACCGATCTTGCAATTGATGAAATGTGGATTAGTAATATTGGTTAGTAGTATTCTATTCGCTCTAATTGGAATTTCGTCAGCAATGTGGAATGAACCGACACGAGCAAAAACTATCAGTTATGGAATCATCTTAGCAATAACTTTCCTACCGCTGTTTCCGATCACTCCTTTTGTACATATTCCGATGCTTGATCTGTTAAGTCCGTTAAGTGCGCTGTTCTCAATTCTTGATTCAGAGACAACGAACTTGTGGATATGGAATGTCTGTCTTATCTCTGTCTTTTGCGTTATAACTTTGGCAATATTGATCAAGAAACATCGTTGAACTTGTGGACTGTACACGCTTACATTGTAGGTCGGGTAGAGCGAAGCGAAACTCGACAAACCACTTGAAGTATTGTTTCAAGTCGGGTTTCGTTCCTCTACCCGACCTACAAGTTTAACACGGACTATCTAATAGTAATCTACACCCTCCATCAGAAATTTGCTTGAACCATCCCAATTGTTATAGTATACTTTGAGGACACTTCCTTCCATTTCCAAAGTATCTTATGACAAAAAAGCAGATGTCAAATTCCTTTCCTACTCAAGAAACTGTGCCATCCAAGCATCCCGGTGTGACCATTCGTGCGATTCTCATCGGAATCATTTTAATTCCCCCAAATACATATTTCATCATGGCAAATCATCTCCGTTACTGGAGCACTTTGCCTACAACGATGTCTCTAATTTACAATGTAATCATCACTTTAGCACTGTTGACTGGTCTGAACTTCTTGGTTAGAATCTTCTTGCCACGGTTTGCCTTACTACAAGGCGAACTCCTTACTATTTATGTCATTTTATCACTTTCATCTGCTATTGCAGGACATGACATGATGCAAACCGTCGTACCCACGATTCCAAATGGGTTCTGGTTTGCTACACCCGAAAATGAGTGGCAACAACTCTTTTGGCGTTTTCTACCAAGTTGGATGACGCTTAGTGACATATCTGTATTACAAGATTTCTATGATGGTGATACGACCTTTTATACGAAGAGGTTTCTATCGGCATGGTGGGTACCAATCATATCGTGGACAGTATTCTTATCCGTATTGATTTGGATAATGATTTGCATTGATCTTCTCTTACGAAAGCAATGGATTGAACGTGAAAGACTGACCTATCCAATCGTACGGCTGCCAACAGAAATGACACACTCAGATGGAAGGCTCTTTAAAAGTAAGATGTTTTGGTTCGGTTTTGCAATCGCTGGAAGTATTGATCTGATTAATGGTATCCATGCATTCTTTCCTATATTTCCTGAAATTCCGGTTCGCGAATTTAATCTCGGTTCTTACTTCACTGAAAAACCGTGGGATGCAATGGGGTGGACTCCTCTTTATATCCTCTCATTCGGAGTAGGGTTAGCATTCTTAATGCCGTTAGAGATGTCATTTTCGCTTTGGTTCTTCTATCTATTCTGGAAAGGTGAACGAATTTTGGGTAGAGCAATGGGTCTTCAAATTCTACCGGGATTTCCCTATGATGGACCGCAAGGTGTGGGGGCGTATCTTGGAATAGCTTGTTTTGCTTTATATGGTGGACGCAGACACATCTACGGTATATTCAGAAACATAATTGGGACAGGGAGAATCAATCGTAAGCAGGCAACTTCAAACGGGTATCTTACTCCTGAGATGCAAGACACAACGAACTATCGCTGGGTGTTTGCTGGACTTGTAGCGGGGATACTCTTTCTCTTTATCTTTTCAGGCTATGGCGGGATGGCAGTTTGGATGATAGCACTGTATTTCCTCATTTACTACTTACTCGCTTTGGGGATTACACGAGTACGCGCTGAAGTCGGTCCGCCAACGCATGAGATGTTTGTCGCTAACCCTCGGCAGTTTATCATGGATGCTTTCGGTTCACGTGCCATTCCACCACAAAGCCTAACGATGATGTCATTGTACTATGCATTTAATCGTGGATATCGCGCACATCCAATGCCGCATACGTTAGAAGGTTTTAAACTTTGCGAAGTAGGAAATATGAAAACCAGACGCATGGTAATTGCAATGATGTGTGCTGTCATCTTCGGCATACTTGCGTCATTTTGGTCATATTTGGTTATATCCTACGATATAGGTGCAAATCCAGGGTTAGGAAACGGTGGCTATAACAGACTTCGCAAGTGGTTATATTATCCCAGTGAAACAAATGTTCCTGCGGTAACATTTATGGGAGTCGGATTTCTGTTCACTGGACTACTGTGGTGGCTTCGTTCACGCTTCCCTATGTTCCCTTTTCATCCAACGGGTTATGCTGTCGCAAGTAGTATGTGGACATTTGGTTGGCTTTGGTTTTCTGTATTCATAAGTTGGACAGCGAAAAATCTCATCTTACGTTTCGGTGGAATACGTCTATATCATCGCGTGTTACCCCTCTTTTTAGGACTAATATTGGGTGAGTTTATTGTTGGTGGCGCATGGGTCATCATTAGACTAATTTGGGGGGTATCTGTTTATTCTTTTTATCGGTAAGACGTTCCCCCCAAAACCCATCTATAAGAGTTTTTTCTCCCACCATTCCACGTAATCGGCATCACTGATGTCTGGGGAGAGACCTCGATTTTCCATCCTCTCTTCATAAGATTCACGCATATTCTCTTGCCAGTATGAGATGACATCATCAGATTCTGGTGTTTCTCCCATATCTCCAGTCTCATCAATCCAAGCATCTAAACGTGTTCTCAAATCATTAAGTGTACTCTTATGTCCATCGTCATCAGCGAGGTTGTGGACTTCATAGGGATCATCTTGTAGGTCATAGAGTTCTTCTTGGGGACGGGTTTTTCGTATGAAATGCTGCTGTGCTTCTGTTAATTCACCTGTTTCTGCTAAAACATTGATTAAGGACCAAAGCGGATACTGTAGTTTCTTATATCCATTGAACTGCATATAAGGTAATTCTGGATGATAGTTGCGGATGAGCTTATATCGCTGTGTTCGGACACAACGTATACGATCAACTGTTCCATCACATCGGTCGCGTGCCGCAAAGACAGCATCCCGTGATTTTGCGTTCGGACCGAGGAAGATTTGACCTTGCACATAATTCGGTATTTCAATTCCAGCGAGATCAAGAGAAGTTGGCATGAAATCTACTCCACTAATAAGTTTATCACTTACTGCTCCTGCTTCTATATTTCCAGGGTATCTAACTATCAAAGGAATATGGATTCCACCATCATAGAGAAATTGCTTGCATCGTATATGTGCGCGTCCGTGATCACTCATGAAGAAAACGATTGTGTTTTCAGATAGACCTTCATCATCTAAGCGTTTTAATATATTCCCCACTTTCCTGTCTAAAATCTGAATACTTTCCAAATAGAGCGACCAATCCTTTCGTATCAGTGGATGATCAGGATAATAGGAAGGTAGTTTAACATCATCGGGATTGATGGGTCGTCGTGGATCCGGTTTAAATACTCGGTGCGTATCTGGAATGTTGATTTGCGCATAAAAAGGTTGTCCATCATCCCGCTTACGCCAATCTATTGCATCAAACGGATTCTTACTTTCAAAATTAAAGTCAGTCTTACCTTGCCGATTATACCTTGGCGGACCCGGACTATTGCAAGTGAAATATCCGGCTTCTCTAAAGCAATCTGTGATGAGTTTCATGTCATCACGCAAAGGTTTATTTCGATTGCTCCTATGGTTGTGTGCATCAAAATGGGTTTGATATGTACCCGTAATCAGTGCTGAACGACTCGGTGAACAGACTGGACAGGTCACGAATGCATTACTAAAACGCGTGCCTTCTGATGCAAGACGATCTATATTTGGGGTTGCTACAGCAGGTGTACCGTAACATGCTAAATCAGGTGAAAGATCTTCACCGTATATCCACAATATATTTGGTTGATTTGCTGCCATTGTTTCTCCTGTGTTTCCTGAATCTCATTGACTTTCATTATTGCCTACCACAAACCTCTCACGGAACAGAGTTTGTCGTAAAGGTGGCATTTCTTCAAGCAATTTTGGATTGGGTTTGTAAACCCTCGCGAAACCGCTATCAACAGGACTGTATAAGTTGAAGATAGCTAATCTGTTATTGTTTGTATTCGTCCAAGGATGTGCACTGTGAGTTAGTGCTTCCGTGAAGAAAAGAAGTGAACCGGGTGGACATCCGTAAGTATCCCATATATCTGACTCCGGATTTTGTATTTCAGGGGGTGCCGTGTAGACTGCTTTATGACTACCTGTGACTAACAGAGTGCCTCCTTGTCCTTTTTTAACTTCATTCAACTCCCACACAACTCGGGTGTGCGGACTATACCCCTTCCCCGGAAAAGCATTATAGTAATGAACATCACCAGGGAAACGCAGCAATCCGTTTCCGTTGTGAGGACCGAATCTACCCATCCCTTCTTTCCGATAAAACAGATTGGTGCTCTCAACACAAAATCCATAACAAGCTTCGCTTGTAACTGCAGGATGGGCAGTAAATTCATTGAGTAGCGAAACAACAAGCGGATGATCAATCAGTTTCTGAAGCGGTCCTCCGAGGGTATTACGTTCATGTTCTGAGATTGAATCGGGTTCATGATGCAGACGATTAGCGAATTCTTGCATCTCTTTTAGCTCAGGACCCGTATACACTTCCGGTATTAAAAACCAACCGTGTGTATCAAAGGCATATCTTTGCTCATGTGTTAACTCAGGAACAGGCAGACCATCTGCATTAAAAGTTGGTACTTCAAAGTTTTCACATTGTAGAATGACGTCGGTTGTATTATTTATCATAGAATATATTCGTCTTGTATGAGAGATTCTTGGTTATTATTCCATTGGATATGCTGAAGTTCGATTGTTAAATTCACCATGCACTACGTTTCCACCAGCAAAAGTGTCCCTGAAGAGTGATTGACGTTTTTCTGGCATTAACGCAAGAAGTTCTGGGTGCGGTAACCAGTTCGACCACCTACTTGCCAACGTGTTATACATATTGAAGACTCTTAGCCGATTTACATTTAGATTAACAGATGGTGTATCTGCAATCTTCTGTGTCAATGATTCAGTTATGAATAATACCGATCCTGCCGGACATGCATAAGTCTCCCATATTGAAGTATCTTCCGTTTGCATAGTTTTGGGTAGCTGATATGCTGACTTATGACTCCCCGTAATAAAACGAAAATCATTCTCAGTTTCATTAATATCAGACAATTCCCAAATAGCGCGTGTTAACCCACTCCATCCTCTGCCTGGAACACATCTATAAATGTGTGAATCACCTGGTAGACGAAAAAGACCGTTTCCTTTGTTTGGGGTAGTTTCTGGTGTGTCATCTTTCGATGCATCACCGTATATAATCTCTGTTTCTTCCATGCGAAATCCATAGCAGACTTCACTGACTACGGGAGGATATGCCAAGAACTCATTGAGAAACCCAACTACTACTGGATGGTCAGCGAGTTTTTGTAAAGGACCACCAAGTCCACACCTTTGCGATTCTGGAATACTGTCATTATCGGTCTGTAGTCGAACACAATAATCACGCATCTCTGTTATATCTTCTTTTGATAAAACGCTTGGTATGAGCAGCCAACCCTTACGGTCAAAATCGTATTTTTGTTTTAATGTCGGATTTATAACTGGCAAACCATCTGCATTTGTCCGATTCAATTCTTCCGGTTCTATTTCAACAGCACTTCCAAGGTTTTTATTTACTACAAATGGTTTTCTTGTTGCCAACTCTCTGTAATCCATCAGATACTCCTATTGGTTCAGTATTTACATGACAAGTTTAGCATGAAATTGAAAAACTGTCAAAATTAGTATACTGGAAATAAACATCTATGCGAAATTCTTGAATGACTTTAAAGAATGTGCTATTATTGTCATTGTGGATAGAATCAGATGTTTATACTTATTTGCAGCAAAAGAACTTAATTAATTCTTAGGAGGAATAAAATGCAGAGTCACGAAGTCGATTACGAAGTCTTTGGGAACGATATGCAAGTCGTTGAGGTCGAACTTGATATGGGTGAAACAATCATAGCGGAAGCTGGGGCAATGAACTGGATGGAGGATGACATTACTTTCGAAGCAAAGATGGGAGATGGTTCCAGTCCTGGAGATGGTTTGATGGGAAAACTCCTTGGTGCAGGAAAACGTGCACTTACGGGAGAGTCTTTGTTTTTGACACATTTCACAAATAACAATAACAATAAGAGAAGAGTCGCATTTGCTGCTCCCTATCCCGGTCATATTATTCCGATTGATCTTGCACAGATCGGAGGTATTCTCACCTGCCAGAAGGATGCATTTCTATGTGCTGCACTCGGTACCGAACTAAGTATAGCTTTCTCACGCAAACTGGGTGCAGGATTCTTTGGTGGAGAAGGCTTTATTCTGCAAAGTCTACGTGGTGATGGTATGACATTTGTTCATGCAGGTGGGAGTGTTGTCAAAAAGGAACTCAACAATGAGATAATTCGAGTAGACACTGGTTGTCTCGTAGCCTTCACAGCAGGTGTGGAATACGATATAGAAAGGATCAAAGGATTAAAGTCAATGTTCTTTGGTGGTGAAGGGCTCTTTCTGGCAACGTTACAAGGTACAGGGACTGTCTATCTCCAAAGTCTACCCTTTTCAAAACTTGCAGATCGTATCATAGCTCAAGTTCCGCGAAGCCGTAACTGAGGAGTTTTCGTGAAAATTAGCAGCATAAAAGCATATCAAGTTGACCTTCCTCTCCACGAGGGTAGTTATAAATGGTCTGGAGGAAAATCTGTTTCCGTTTTTGACAGCACGATCGTCGCTATTGAAACAGATGAAGGACTAACGGGTTACGGGGAGGTATGTCCGTTGGGACCTTTCTATCTCCCCGCCTATGCTAAAGGGGTTCGCACAGGTATTGCTGAACTTGGGCCGCACCTCATAGGTGAAGACCCTACGCAACTGCATCCACTGAATCAACTCATGGATGTCGCACTCAAAGGACATCCTTATGTTAAGGCAGGAATAGATATCGCATGTTGGGATATCCTCGGCAAAGTATCAAACCGATCAGTTTGCACGTTACTGGGAGGAAGATACGGTAAGGATTTCATGCTATATCGTGCAATCTCACAAGAATCTCCTGATGAGATGGCAGAGAAGGTTGCAACCTATCGCGCGGAAGGTTATCGTAAATTCCAATTGAAAGTCGGTGGAGATCCAAATACCGATATAGAACGTATCCACGCTGTCTCCGAATTGATGGAAACAGGGGACGTTCTAATCGCTGATGCAAATACTGGTTGGTTGATGCATCAAGCTGCCCGCGTAGTCCGTGGTGTAAGTGCCGTAGATGTCTATATTGAACAACCTTGCCTATCATATCAGGAATGTCTTGCGATCCGTGAACGAACTGATCACCCATTTGTTCTTGATGAGACTATTGATAGTATTCATGCGTTATTGCGAGGTTATGCAGACAAGGCAATGGATGCTGTCAACATTAAGATTAGTAAATTCGGTGGACTCACCAAAGCAAAACTTGCAAGAGACCTCTGCGTAGAACTCGGTATTGCGATGACAATAGAAGATAGTTGGGGAGGTGATATAACGACAGCCGCAATTGCACATCTGGCACATAGCACACCGACAGAATTTCTTTTCACAGCAACCGATTTCAATAGTTATGTCACCGTCAGTACTGCAGAGGGTGCACCACAACGTGTCAATGGTAGAATGGCCGCCTCCGTACAACCGGGTTTGGGAATAGTTCCTGATATGAGTGTATTAGGAGAAGTCATCATTCAAGTGGAGTGATATAGATGTCTATCAGAATCCTATCCGCTGCTGATGTCCGAGAAGCATTGCCGATGTGTAAAGCGATTGATGGAATGCGTCATGCTTATGGACAACTTTCCGCAGACAAAGCGATTGCGCCGCCGCGCCAACATATCTCCTCTGACAAGGGTGTTACGCTAATAATGCCAGCGTACTTACCAGATAGTGGCGAGTTCGGTATCAAAGTTGTTTCAGTTTATGACGAAAATCCGAAGATAAACCTGCCACGTATCACTGCAACAGTTTTAGTTCTTGATCCAGCAACTGGTGTTCCAAAAGCGTTTATGGATGGAACAAGCATCACCGCCATACGCACAGGTGCAGGAGGCGGCTTAGCAGCAGACCTACTCTCACGACAGGACGCAAAATCAGTTGGACTCTTCGGTGCAGGTGTACAAGCGAGGGCACAACTTCAAGCTGTAATGGTCGTAAGAGATATTGAAAGTGTTAATCTCATCAGTCGAACATCTTCCTCGGCACAACACCTCGCATCTGAAATTTCTCAATGGGAAAATCCTCCAAAAGTCAATCTCGTTTCTACACCCCAAGAAGTCGTAATGGATGCTGACATTGTAATCTGTGCAACGACGTCAGCAACGCCACTGTTTGATGGCAACGATCTAAAAGTTGGTACACACATTACAGCAGTAGGTACGTTTGTTCCAGAGAAACGTGAGGTTGACACAAGAACTATCAGACGTGCTAACCGAATTGTAGTTGATTCGCGGGAAGCCTGTTTAGAGGAAGCGGGAGACCTGATTATTCCAAACGTTGAAGCGGATGCTGAAATCGGTGAAATCGTCAACGGAGATAAACCAAGTCGGCAGTCAGATGATGAAATTACGTTTTTCAAATCGGTAGGCGTTGCAGTTCAAGATGCAGTCGCTGCATCATTGGTACTTATAGAAGCAGAAGCAAAAGGGTTAGGAACACTCATCAATACTATTTGATCAAAAGATAATTACTGATTATCTCTGCAGCAACAACACCTTTCGGATTATCCGCATGATGCGTTTGGTAAATAATCGCAATTCTACCTCGGTTACCATCGCGAAGAATAACTGGGTCTGCCAAAATTCCGTGAAGGTCACCCGTATCACTTGCAAATATATGCTCAGCAAACCATTCAGACCCAAGTTGTTTCAAAGGGAAAGGTCTATCAGATTCAAAATTGACTAAACTCGGTGTTAATGTCCTTCCATTGTTAGTGATATGCATGGTAAGGTCTTCAAAATTCTCAACGTTTATATCAACATGTGGAAGATCCATTAGGTTTTGCAGAGGAGCCTTATAATTCGGCGTATCATCGGAGCTGTAATAGCCTAAATAATCACCTTGATTCAGAATCGTATTACCATCTGTTGATTCGATCCAAATTTCAGCTATCGACCCATCTGACTGACTATTACCTGGTGCATATATTGTTCCGGGAATAACACCATAGAGTATACAGACGTTCACTGAACCGTCTGCTGTGGTGTCAATCATCCAGTCTTTAATTCTTTCATCGTTTTCCGTGATTTCAGTTCGAATCCCATTGGATGCCAAAAGACCTTTGGTAATACTTGCTTCAACTCTTACCTTTTCAATTGTTATCCAAGAGGAATGTCCAATATAAATCATCACATGTGTCGGTGTCTCTTCATGTTTTGAATCCGATATATCAGCCCCAGCAGCCATTGGTTGTTCTTCAACTTTAGCACAACTCAACACTGTAACCATAGAGCTAAATAGGACGATACAAATCCATAGATACTTCTGCATATACAGTTCTCCAAATATAGGGAATCAGAATACTATTTTGGTTGGTCTGGATTAATAGTGCGAATTTGTCCATTTTGTCCACCGAGAATGATCCTGCCGTCAGCAGGATGAACAATTAGGGAATAAACCCAACCTTCTATGGTAGGAATCTTAGATGTAACCTCAACCGTAATCGGATCTATAATATAGACATTACCATCAATACTGGTAGCTGCGATCCTTGAACCGTTGTCTAACCATGCGACATTCAGAAGTGCAGTCTTAAGTCTTGCGAACTTGACCATACGTCCGATACTTGGCTGCCAGAATCTGACAGTTTGATCATCGCTTGCTGAAGCAACCATAGGTAATCCAGCATTGTTAGGACGTAGTGCCAGATCATGCACGGTCATCGTGTGGTTGTTGAGACTTCTTAGGAGTTCTCCGGTTGTAGCATTCCAAACACGAACATTCTGATCTATCCCTGTGCTTACGAGTGTATTGGTATCGTTTAGAAAACAGAGGGATGATACACCCTTTGAATGACCTTTAAAGACCCTTGTTTGTGTCCTTTTGTTTATATCCCATAATATGATTAGTCTGTCTAAGCCACCTGATGCGATAGATGACGCGTCTTTCCAGATAATTGAGGTGACCGAATCACGATGTCCCTTAAGAACAATCAATGATTTACCATCTGACCATGAAATAATTTCTATTGTGCCTTCAGTTGCGGGATTTCCACCGCCAATAGCCAGTTTTTCCCCATCAGGAGAGAACGCAAGATCGTGAATGTTATGAGCCTTTACCTTTATTGTTCGTTGTAACTTGAGTGAGGGATACTCGTAGACATGCAATCCAGCTTGTGAAGATGCAACAAGTGTTTTTCCATCTTGAGTCAACGCAAGTGAGGTTATCGGTGGCATTAGGGTGGGTTGATAAGAATGATTACCGTCATTTGAAGTATTGTGCTGTGAGATATTTCCTTTCCAATCACCAAAGTTTGTGCCTTGCTCAATCCACTGACGGATTAGGTTAGTTTGTGCTTTTGTTAAAGGATCACCAGCTTCCGACGGTGGCATTATTCCGGTTTCACCTTCCGGTAAGGAGACACGCTGATAGAGGAGTGAATCATCTGGTTCACCTGCAATTATAACTTCACCATGACTACTATTCTCTATACCTTTGACACTGTCAAGTTGAATACCACCTTTTGGTTGTGTCGTACTGCCATTTGGATTAGCTTTCGGTGCACTATGGCAATTAAAGCAACGGTTTTTTAGAATGGGTAATACCTGTTCTTCAAAATCAACATCAGTCTTCGTATCTTCAGAAATTGCATACGATGCAAACATCAGGAAGAATAAAAAAATCAGAGGAGTTATTGAATAGGGTAAGTAACGTTCTGATTGCATTAATAATACTCCAAGAAATGAACGTCGTATTGCAACCTCTTCTGTAGGACCAGTCTCCTAATCGTGACAAGTAGGCTTATACTTAGTCTAATGGTTCGTTACAAACTCATTACAAGTCAAGAGACTCCAAACCATATCTTCCAGAATAAAGCGTTGGGAATTGGCTGGTGCATCTACAATAATGTGTTTCATCCAGAATCGTTTTTCATTCTCAGTAGGATGTCGGCTTAAAGCGGCGAGATAAAAATCGCTTATAATTTCCATCGGTAACTTGCCGCTAATTATCAATTTGTCAAGTCTACTACCAGTGACACCGATTCGTGCATTGAGTAGATCTCCATTAAAAAGATGAAGCTTTCTCTGAAGTCCATCAGATGTTGCTATTGAAGTCTCACATGAGGATTCTCGTGAACATCTACCCAAAATATCAAGTGCTTCGGACTGCGTATTTGGGTCTATTAAAGCGACAGCTCGTGTTCCTTCAGGTTGATTGCCGTATTGGTCAGGTACACCAAGCACATCTGAAATGGCATCAGCTAACACCTCTGGTGAAAGTTGTTTCTGTAGTGCGCGGGAATAGAAACGATCATCAGTTCTGTTCTGTGGAAGTGCCTTAGCACTGCGTGCATAAGCATTGCTTAATGTGATCTGTCGAAGTGTGTGACGTATGTCGTAACCATTAGCAGTGAAATCCTTTGACAATTCTGTAAGTAATTCTGGATGCGTAGCAGGATTAGTGGATCGGAAATCGTCAACTGGTTCAACTAACCCACGTCCCATCGTTGCTTTCCACAATCGGTTAACGATTGCTTTGGCAAAATATGGATTGTCTGGATGTGTCAGCCAGTCTGCCAATTCACGGCGTCCATCAACGACATCAGTGGATAAGAACCGTTCACCGGGAATTCGCAATTTTGCATTTTCGCGAGTAACGGGATGTATGACCTTTCCGGATGGTTTTACTCTGACGATCTGTTCATTTTCTATCTTTGCAAAAATAGCGGCCAGTCCGTGATAGTCATCCTGTGTCCATTTGTCAAGTGGGTGATTATGACAATTTGCACATCTTAGACGTGCTCCCATAAATAGTTCACTCATCAATTCAGCTTGTTCACGTGGGCCGCTAACGGTGCGATAGAAATTCGCCGCGCCGATTATATGAGAATCACCTGTCGCCAGAATAACAGAACGTGCTATTTCGTCATACCCAACACCATCGCGTATCTGCTTAGAAAGCCATTGATGATATGCATACGCGCCACGTTCGTTTCTATCTCGTGAACGCACACGAAACAATTTAGCTAACTGTAGAGTCCAATACTCGTTAAATTCATCTGATTCAAGCAGCGAGTCAACCAATGTTTCACGTTTCTTCCTATCAGTATCAGCAAGAAATGCAATAACACTTTCTGGTGTCGGTAATCTTCCGGTAAGGTCAAGTGTCACTCTTCGAAGGAAAGTAGTATCCTCAGCCCCTGATGATGCTGGTAATCGTAGCGTGGATAGTAGTTTGAGAATTTCACGGTCAATAATTGCATCTGTCAATACAGAAGAGGTATCTTTACCGCTACCTCTTTTGCTGATATCAATGTCGGTATCGTTCAATGGTGCGATAAATTCAATCGGCACAACCTCAGTGAGATAGCGCGCAATGATAATATGTCGACCTCGACGATTTAGTTTTGCTACAGCGGTTTTTGTATCAATCTCAATGGCAGATGTATCTTCGGGTGTGAAGACTGTCCATCGGGTTACATCTTCTACTGTGCCATCCGAAAAATATGCGGATGCACTGAGTTGAATTGTCTGCTTAAGATCTGTAAGTATCTGTTTTTTCGGTGAGATTTCAACACGCTCCAGATGATGTCTTGTTTGATACAACGCTCCGTGGCGGATCCAATTTAGGAGTAACTGAACAGGTTCTCCATCTTCTTTCAGCACTTGTCCACCCCCGTGACTGGTCTGTGCTGTCGGTTTGAGTATGACAAGACTTTTCTCAGGGTACATCAAGTTGATACGTCGTCCAGAAATTTGTCTGACAATGGAAACGTAGTCTGCTTGAGGGTTTCCACCAAATAGGGATAATTTAAACTCTCCTCTACCCGCAGCTGAACCGTGGCAAGCACCGGCATTACAGCCGAACTTAGTAAAGACGGGTATCAAATCGTTTTCAAAATCAATGTGAGTGGTAGATTCTGTCCCATTCTTTTCTTCTAATGCTACAGATAGATTTCGGTAGATTGGGAAGCATAAGATGATGAGGAGAAATATTAATACTTTTGTAGTGAGATTTAATTTAACAGTTTTCATTGTTTTTTCTCAATGCAATAGAGATGTCCCTCGGATCGTAGAATCAGCGCATTACCAGCAACAGCACCAGACGCAATAAAACCTTCATCAAATTCGTTACGTGCAAGCACTTTAAACTCTCGTTGAGCGGGGATAACCGTCACTATTCCTTTCATACTAAAAAAGTAGATGTTACCGCCAGCATATATTGGTGATGCCCAATACTTTCCACCGATACGACCTTTCCACACCTGATTTCCACTATCTGCTTCTACACAGGTTACAACTCCCCCCTCATTCACCATAAATATTAGGTCATCAATGATGAGGGGAGATGGTATTTCAGGTGCACCTCTGCGAATGCGTGAAATGACGTGTGTATTTGTTACATCGCCTGTTCCAGAAGGATCAACGACGAACAACAGTTTTTCTATGCCAGAAGTAAAATACACGCGGTTTTGAGCAAAAATGGGACGACACGCTACGTTCCAACCCCACCCTTCATGTTGGACACGCCACAGTTCATCTCCTGTTTCAGGGTTATAGGAAATTGTAACTTGTGCAGCAGGACTTACTAATTGTTTCTTCCCTTGAAAGTGAATGATTGTAGGCGTTGCATAGGATTTTCTGTGATCGTTAGGTTTCTCCTTTTTAGTTTTTTCAATATCAGTGACTCCCTTGGCTTTGAGTAAATTCTCAAAGTTTGAACCTGCTTTCCTATGTTTTAACCATAAGGTATCACCCGTGTTCTTGTCCAATGCAGCAATGAACTGCACATCTACACCATCATACGTAAGAAATAGTCTATCCCCATCAATAATCGGTGAGGACGCGGGTCGTACTCGATGATCACAGTTGAGATTACGTCGTTCCCAAAGCATGTCACCCGTATTTGTCTCCAAGCACGCAGTCCCGTAGGTACCGAAGTGGATATAAATGCGTCCTTCCTCAACAATTGGTGTCGGGGATGCATGGGTGTTGAGACCAGCATGTTCATTTTGCGGTTCTGCCACATCGAACACTTTTATGTCGTGTATAATATCCCCACTCTCTAAGTCAACACAGATTGCAAAGAGTTCTCTCCCATCTTCAAGTGCAGTTGTCAACCAAATCTGCTTTCCCCAGACGACTGGTGATGAATAACCGTGATCATGAATAGGGGTTTTCCATCGCACGTTCTTCGTGTCGTTGAATTCAATAGGTAGATTATTTGCAGAAGATATTCCATCACCATTCGGACCACGGAATTGATTCCAGTTATCTTTCTCTCCTGTTGTGTCTGCGTAAGACAGATAGGTTAGAACGAACATGCAATGAATCAGAATGACAAAAACTGCTGAAGAAATTCGTTTCATAAATGAACCTTTGTATTAGTTGAATAAAGATTAGTGTTTGCTAATTCAGGTAGTTGTTCTTGGTTTTTGCGCGGTAGTATATACATCTCAAAGATTCTGCTATAAAAGGAGTAACAGGAGTTATACGAATAATTCAGAAACAACCTTTGCACCATCCGGTGCAACACGTACTGGTCTGCCATCATTTGTATGAAGTTCTAATGCAGGATCAATTCCGAGTAACGTATAGATAGTTGCTGCCAGATCCGATGGTGTGACTGGTTGATCTTTAGGAAATTCGCCGAGTGAATCACTACTACCGATGATTTGTCCTCCTTGCACGCCACCCCCAGCTAACATCACACTGAAGACATTTGGCCAATGATCCCGTCCCCCTTGTGCATTTATCTTTGGTGTGCGACCAAATTCACCCATTACTACGACGAGTGTTTCCTCTAACAACCTTCTTTCAGTTAGGTCTTGAATCAATGCGCTCAATGCCCTGTCAAGAGATGGTAGATGCGCGTTCTGATCAGTAGGATATCGCTCTTTCAATTGAAATATATCTTGATGTGTATCCCAGCCTGTATGGTTGACCGTAATGAATGGAACGCCGCGTTCAACCAATCTCCGCGCCAACAAACAACTTAGACCAATACCATTTGCTTCTCTTGCTCCATATCGATTTCGGACATCGCTTGGTTCATCAGAGAGTGAGAAGGCCCCTTTGGCTTCTGGAGAGGTTATGAGATTATAGGCGCGTTCTAATTCTGGATCTGATGCAGTAAGTGCACCAGCATCCTTTGCACTACTGAATTCGTTGAGTGCATTGACAAATTGTTTTCGTCGTGATAGCCGCTCAATATCAATACCTTGATAAAAGTCAAGATCGCGCACCTTAAAGCCCCTATTCCCTTTAGCATTTTCCTTATTCGCACTTCCTACAACAGAAAATGGACGCGTAGAACTTGGCAAGTAACCGCTACCTGATACCTGACCCGTGAAGTTAGGTACTGCAATATTCGGTGGCAATGCAGTCAATGGTTCATCAATCATACTATTGCTGTTTTGTGATCTGACAAACGCAACCGTTGCACCATAAGTAGGATACTCAAGCGCAGGTGTAGGTTTGTAACCAGTCATTAGATACTGTGTACCAAGGTCGTGTTCGCCGAGCGGTGATGTCATTGAACGAATGAAAGCAATTTTGTCCATTAGCCTTGCAGTTCGTTCCATACATTCACTGATGCGGATACCTGTGATGTTTGTAGCAATGGTATCCAGTGGTCCGCGAACTTCCTTGGGTGCATCAGGTTTCGGGTCAAAAGTTTCAAGATGACTTGGTCCGCCATCAAGCCAGATAAGGATGCATGATTTTGCTTTTGCTGGCAGCGTATTCTTGGCGGCACTGGAACGTTGAAGATATAAGAAATCTCCTAACCCTAATCCAAGTGCTGTCAACCCTCCTACTCGTAGGAAGTCGCGACGACTCATACCATCACATCGTTTTTTAATGTTCATCATTTACTCCCATTTATCGTATAGTACTGTTCTGTCAATGCTTAACTTGTAGGTCGGGTAGAGCGAAGTGAAACCCATAGGTGTATACTTAAGGAATTTTCTATGTCAGAAACCCTCTTCAGTCCCGTAGGGACGCTATGTTTATAGTTAAACGTTATACAACCCCTCTTTAGTCCCGTAGGGACGCTATGTGTAAAAGCACACCATGATATAAACATATCGTCCCTACGGGACTGAAGAGAGGTGGGGGTACACATTTTTCTATAAACATATCGTCCCTACCAAATCAACGCCAAATGCGCGTTTGGCATTTGTCGGGACTGAAGAGAAGACAATCCCAATAAACATAGGGAGTCAGAGTGATTCATAAGAGCTTCTAAGTTCTCTTAAGTTTACACCAATGGGTAGAGCGAAGTGAAACCCGACATGATAGACACAATCATTACGTGTCCAAATCAACGCCGAATGCGCGTTTGGCATTCAGTGGGTTTCGTTCCTCTACTCGACCTACAATATATGAGTAGACGCTCCACTAATTTATCGGTCTTCCTTATCAGATGGAAATGCTTTTTCGTATCGTTTACGTGCTTCTTCAGCAGTGATTTCACCTTTCTGAACCATTTCTCGCAGCCTTCGACCTAATGCAGTTTTTTCCTCGGATTGCTTTTCCATGCGTTCACTTTCGGGGGTCCTCTCGTTCAACCATTTTTGTAGTGTAGCAGGTTTCTGACCGATTAATTCACCAACAGCCCCCAGAACATAGGGATCTGGTGTAAGCATCGGCTGTGCTAAAGCGAAATTGTGAAGCACTTTCCCTCCCTTTACCGTCAGTATGGTTTGTGCTACGTTCCGATTCAATCCATAATTTCCTGGTCCCTCTCGTCCATCTGGAGATATCCCCAGCAGAACATTCTTTGGAACATGCGGTACAATCTTGTTCGCTTGTTGAGCTAAGGCATCAGGTGAATCTCCTAAGAACACGACATGTAATCTAATTTGCTGTTTTGACTTGTTGGAGATCTGAGCAATCAACCGAGTAAACCCAACTAATCCACGTAAACCGAGGGGTTTTTCATCTTGTAAGATTAGAACCAATGGTTTCTTGTTAGTATTTTCGTTGAAATCAATCGTTTTACCCTTAGCATCTCCGTTAATGGCAATTGCCTTCAATGAAGGCAATTTTTCTTTGGGTTGAGGACCTGAATAAATTGTCTCTTCCCGATTTTTCTTAAACTCATCTGGACTCTTGACTTCGTAATTCCGACGTTTTTCTCTGTTCTGGTCTTGTTGGTTTGACATTGCACGACGTGCTGCCAGACTTTCTTCATCGTTCAGTTTACCATCTCCATCTTTATCAAAACGTTTGACAAGTGCTTCAGGAGATACTTTTCCTCTATCCTGTTTATTCTCTCTATTCATTCGTCTGCTTTCAGGATTATCTCTTTTGTCTCCATCTCGTCTGATGCGTTCTTCGGGTGAAGTGTCAGGGTCGCGTTCTCTTTCACCCTCCTGTTGCCTACCTTCTATGTTTCTTAGTCTCTGTGCGTCTTCAGCAGCTCGTTCATTCAGCAGTTTTTCTCCTTCTTCCCAAGTAATACCGAGTTTATGTAGCCATTCAGCTTGCCTCCTCTTTTGAAATTTTTCCATTCTTGACAGATTCTTGAATTTTTAAAAACTCTGCAGCGAGTGATTTCTTATCTGTTTTCTTTGTCTCATCCCGTTTCATCAGTGAGGCATTTAACCACTTTTCCAATGAAGCTGGTTCTATCTCCATTGCTTGTGCAACGCCACCCAGCACGTGTGGATCGGCATAAAACGCGGGTTGTGTAAAAGGAAAATTGTATAGAACCTGTCCATCTTTAGCGATCAGAATTGTCTGTGCTACATTACGATTCAGTCCGTAGTTGCCTGGTCCTTCGCGTCCATCCGGTGATTCACACACCTTAATGTCATCGGTTTCCAGATCTTTCAAGTACTCTTCTGACCAGTCAGGTAGTGCATTAGCTTCATCTATTAGGAAAACAATACCTATTTTTAGACCTTGATTGGGATTCTCCGCATTACTTGCTTCGGTTTGTTCTTTTTGGAATTGCGCGATTTTTAAGAGCATCTCAATATTATGATCCATGCCTTTTATACTTGCGACGTTGTTATCTTGTAAGAAAAGGATGAAGGGTCTACCGTCTGTTTCAGCGGTAATATCAAATAGTTTTCCGTCATTTTCATCATAAAGATAGGTGACTTTTAGTGGTGGCAGTTTCTCACCCGGTTGTGGACCAGAGAATACCCTGTTTTCTTGCGACTTGTTAAATTCCGATGGATCCAAAACCCTTATGGATTTTTCATCTTTGTATTCCTTCTTCTGCTTCATTTCCATCATCTTTTTTTCTTCAGCCTTTTTCATCTTAGGTTGATCAATCTCTTTTTCTGACTCTTGCGATGTTTGGACAATCAGAGAGAGTTGGATGGTTTTTGATGGTATTAGTTGTGCAAAAGAAAGCAAAGGTGAACAGGTTAACATTAGAATGAAAATAAAGAGTGGTAAAATAGGTTTTGCTTGCAAGACCCATCGTCTTTTTTGTTGCAATATGGAATCAATACAAACCTTCCACCATGAGCAGCTGGGCAGTAAAAGTATTTGTTGCTTCGTCATCTATTTCTCCTTAAGAGTTTTTGTGTTTCAAACATTTCTAAGATAGACTAATCATCTGTTATCTCTTTAGACAAAATATCGGCTTTGACGTTCAGAATATTGTTCAGAATATTGTATGTCTAATACTATAACATAATAGTATTTCTAAATCAATACCTTCACCAATTATGGGGTGTGTAAAGTAATTGTCACCGTTTTGTCTGAATCGCTGATTACGCGGAGAACACGGAAGACGCGGAAGTGTGTTTATTGTTCTTGTTTTTGCATCACCGTTAGTAATTGGAGTTTGAGTCTGATTATTGCGATTATTTTGTTTGGGTCTTTCTCTTGAATTAATTGCTTTTCGGTTACAACGAACAGTTTTTGTAGTTCTTTATTGAAGAATTCTCCTTTTTTGTCTTCTATGTTTAATAAGTGTGTTTCGTATTCTGCTCGCGTTTGATTGAATAGTTCCCTATACTTTTTTGGGAATTCTATATGGTCAATGTTATATCTCCGTAGTTGATTGGCGATTTTGTTTTTGACTCTTAGTTCGTGTTCTCTTTCAGTTTCTTTATCAATGGGTTCTTGATATTCGCTGGTGATTCGTTCCGTGAGTTCAGGTAAGTCTTTCTTGAATTTTTGTATACCGTGTTCGCGGTCATTCTCAAAATAGAGTTTTTTGTAATGATTGAGTTCTTCATCAATGTGTTTATCTAATTTTGCTTGTTCATCAGCAGACAGTTTTTCGTTCCCTTCTGTTGGCAGTTTTGGTAGATCTTCTGGGAATTTATTGATGAATGCGGTTGCCACTTCGTTAAGCTTCATATATTGAGCAAAACATTTGACTGCATAGGTTTTGTGGTGTTCTTGTAGAATCATTGGATTATTCTCCTTGTAAGTGATATTATACCATTTCTATAAATTATTGTCTCATTAGGCGGTTATTATCGTAGTCATCCATCAGGACACAAACTGAAATATTTTTGCTTTAAAAAAGACATTTTCAATTAGAAATGGTATTAGGTTAACCAATTGTTGATACTTGTTCGGTAATGAAATCGCTGCTAATTATG
Organism: Candidatus Poribacteria bacterium; assembly: GCA_965261435.1. GTDB lineage: Bacteria > Poribacteria > WGA-4E > WGA-4E > WGA-3G > MSPOR6. The sequence continues at coordinate 4,705,422 of CBDHDL010000021.1, read as the reverse complement.
ATACAAAATTCGCTATTTTTCCACCGTACGAAATTTGCGTTTTTTTCGGTGAGCAGTACGGTTTTTAAATCTCTTGTTAGGCTTGTCCCTGTTTGTGTTGGTAGCGTGTTTTTTGAAAAATCTATTTTTTTAATTTCGCCTGTTTTCGTACGGTTTGCATCTTGGTGATTTTTATTAGAAATTGTATCCATTTTACCAAATCAAACAGCAGTTCTAACTTGTAGGTTCGTCTGTGGGTAACCTTCTGTTTGTAAAGCATTTTATAATCCTTCTTGATAGTAAAATTAGCTGTTTTTGTTCTTTTTGAATTATAGTGCATTGGTCTCAAATTTGTTTTTATCCTATTGTTTAAATTTACATATCAATGTATTGTGTGATGTATTATAACACATAGATATATGTTTGTCAAGTTAATTTTCAAATATTTTTCTGATAGATGCTTAAAATATCCGTCGGTAAGGGTAAATTGCTATCGTTTAGGTGGAAATTGTGAGTGTGTGTGCTTGATATCTTTTGACTTTTAATTTTGAAAACTGTACAGTTTTTTGTTTAATGTACAGGTGGAAAGAGTCTGAACCAGGGTTGGAAGGTTTTTCAAGCTTGGGTTTACAATGTTATTGAAGTTTTTGATGAGAATGTTATTGATGTTTCTAATTTCTGAAACGTGGATTAGCGGGGATTGCGTGGAATAGTGAGAATGAAACATAAGGTTCCATTTGATTGTTTTATGGTTTCCCATTATACACTCATAAGGGAAAATGAGATATAGGATTCTAACTATCCATCTCAGTAATCTGAGATTCAAGAAATTGGAATTGGAAAGACTGTCAACTATTGATTATGATTGCCATGTCCAAATCAACGCCGAATACGCGTTTGGTATTCGGCGGGTTTCGCTTCGCTCTACCCGACCTACAATAAAAGCTATCAGTAACACACATCAACTGTTAATTCTTAAAACTAAATAACCCTAGCCCAATTCAGATATACATTGAAATCTCTCTAAGAAATAAGGTATAATACATTACATGGCACAATATGACGAGATTGTGAAGCATCTGATGGATCGGTTTGCGGATGACTTTGCTATGCTATCCTTTGGGACAACCGAAGTCAAGGTCTTAGAAACTCTGGATACCGAACAACAGAGGATTAAAGTATATCATAATGACATGACATTTAAGGTGCAATGGCACAATGAAACTGTTCTTCTTCATATAGAGGTGCAGACTGAGGATAGTAGAGATAAGCCGATGCCGTTGCGTGTATTGTCGTACGCCAGTGAACTCCTACTAAGACATGAACTTCCGGTTTATTCTGTGGTGTTATATTTGAGTCCAAATGCAGGACAGACTGACCCGGGTGGCTATAGTTATGGTGATGATGAGTTTGGGTTGCGGTTTATGTATCAGGTGATTCGGTTTGCCAAATTGGATGGTGTATCGTTTTTGGATACTGAATCGGTTGGTCTCTTGCCGTTTATACCTTTAATGAATCCACCAGCAGACATGACTACGAAAGTATTGTTGCAAAAATGTGTTGAGAAGGCTGAAGCTGCCCCAGTTGATGCACAGACGCGTGGAACACTTTTGTTTGCGCTGTCATTGTTGGGTGGGTTAGTTCATGATCATGCCTTTTTTCACGAACTTATATCGGAGGATATTATGCAAGAATCTCCATTTTATGAACTTATTAAAGAACGCGGTGCGCGGGAAAATTGCATCAGGAATATTTTGTCCTTACTTACAAGACGTTTTCCACAATGTGATAGGGATTCTGTTTCAGAGGCACTTGATTCTATTCCGGACATTGATCGTTTAACGGAACTGTTCAATGGGGCGATCGACACACCAAGTGTTGAGGTGTTTTTACAGAAAATAGATGCAACTGAATCATAAATCGTCAGAACAATTCCTCACACTCCATACAATATTACTACAGCGTATCTCATAAATAGTCAGAAACTTGAGAATAAGACTTTTAAAAAGTAAGCATTTCTGTTATATTTGTAGAAAATCTATATATTTGGAGATGTTTATACCATTTCTATTAATTTTTCTCTCATTAGCGGCTGTTTAGAATTGAAGCGGGGAACGGCACAATCTAACAGAATGTGCTACAAAAAAGAGACTTTATCAATTAGAAATGGTATTATATCGAACTGAGCGATAAAGAGTGGGAACTCATTGAACCCTTTTTGCCCGAATTACCTTCAGACAGACGTGGTAGACCTTGACGTGAGAACAGAGAAGTCTTAGAAGGGATCCTCTGGGTGATGCGGACAGGAGCTCCTTGGCGAGATATGCCGCAAGAGTATCCATCCTATCAAACCTGCCATCGTCGTTTTCAACAATGGTCTTCGGATGGTTCTTATGAAAAAGTGCCAACAGCGATCACAGAGATACTTGAAAAACGCCGCCAACTGAATGTGTCTGAGTGTAGCATTGATGCGAAATTGGTTAGAAGATTTTCGGCGTTTAGTAGTGCGATTGGAATATCATGCTGAAAACTATTTAGGATTTGTGCTTCTTGCATGTATAAAAATGTTGATTAAGTATTTATGAGATACGCTGTACATTGGTGTCAATTTACTGTTTATTCCCTACAACCTATAGTTGTCAACCTAATGAATTTTGATGCATTGATCTATGTACATGTAAAATTATCTTGGCTCCTTTATTTGTCCCCAAGTCAGAGCCAACTTATTATTAGAACTTTCGATTGACCATCCTCCTGAGTTCATGCTCTGTTTAATTTCGTTTTCGCTTAAGGTTCGGTTGTAAACGGCAAGTTCATCTACCATACCTTTAAAGTAGTAAGCAGCATTAGCAGGGAATAGTCTTGTACCAAGTAACCAACCTGTTGGCGTAGGACCTGAATAAACTTCTGACTGGAATTCACCCTTTAAAGATCCATCAATATAAAGAAGATACTTCTCGTTAAAGACTACAGAGATGTAATACCAAGTATCCCGTTCAAGTAGTTCCTTTTCTGAGTTCAAATCTCCACCGCCAGGAGGCCATTGCCCAACGTTCATTCCACCATCATTTCTAACGTAAATGTAGTTTTTTGTCGATCCACCAGGTTCACCACCCTGCCATAGGAAACTTGCGGTCTCATCCATGTTATATAAAAACATCGTAACTGTAAGTGGCGGATCTATATTTAAACTTGGGGGAGAGCCGAAATCCACATAATCATCACCATCAAACTCCAATGCCTGCCTGACCTTACCTTCAACCACTTTAGGATCACCCTTCATGATTCCATCATGTTCACCAAAAACGTCAGAAACAGTTTCAACATCAATATTCTCATTATCAAAAGTCCAGTAACTAACCAAACCATCAGTAATCACTTGTGCTTTTGCCGCATTCTCCCAAATAAATAAAACAACGATCACCGCAAAAACTATGAACAACCTTCTGTTATACATTTTTGACTCCTTGTATTCTCAGTAACAGAGAAATCAGGGTCTGACGTTCTCCAATGTTCTCTTGATTGAGGAAATTGATTATTTTCATTGAAGAAATGTAGAACCCTTTTCGCCAATATGGTTAAACTCAAAATATTTACACTCTTACGTTATGATTACAGTTTGTGCGATAATTATCAAGTTAAATACAAGAAATGAATTCTGGATGAAGATTAATAAAATATTTCGGTAATTTTGCGAGGTTAGGAAACCTCGCCAGCAGATGGTACACTCACCTCATGTGAATAGGAAATTACCGAATTAATAAATTAATGTTCATGAAGATTTCATCTGAGATTGATTGTTGAACTGTCTTTCTATTACACTACACTGGTCTGTATGAAAAATGTCATAAATGGTGGCATTTATGACATTAATCTGTTTTCTATTAGAATTTCCCAAAAACTCGAACAAATGTTTCCATGTAGTTTTGATCGTTTACATCCCCAATTGCACGTTGGTCTATGTATCGTGCGCCAATATGTAGAAAAAGCTGCTTACGGTACGCGAAAAAACTCTTCTCCATTTCCGCTAATAGAGCTTGACGCACAAAGTCATCATCGTCTTCTAATAGATCATTAAACAGCAGAATCTGACCGCCACCTGTGAGTTTGATCGTTTTGGTGAACTGATAGACTATCTTCAGTATAAGTGCAGGTGTCATATCGCGAACATGTGCTTGTTCGATTTGCCGTAATCGGATATCACGGATAACATCTCTGTCGTCAATTCTTCCTCGTAATGTAAGGTATTCAAGCCGATCCTCTGCCATACGGAAACCATTACGAATGGTGAATTTGATCATAGGACTGATTTCAAGAGATTTGGAGGGACGAAGTCTATACATAGTTTTGAAAATTCCAACTTCATAGTGTTCATTATCGTTATCAAAATCAATGTCGTACTGTAATTTTGCACGTGCGGTCGTGATCATACGGTTTATACCGTGATATTCCCAAGTTATTTTAGCGGTGTTAATTAGGTCATTCTGCATTAACAGAGGGTCAATGCGTCGTTTTTCCACTTCTGCACCTCCATCAACATAAAAGAACAGTAAGTCTCCATCGTCAAACATTATCTGTATATCGGGTTGTGATCTATAGATTCGTTCATCTTGTCTGTTGAGAAAACCCGCGTAATACCATGTTTCGTCAGGGATGCCATCCTTTACCCACTTGAGTTCATTTTCAAATACTAAGGTAGAGGAACGGGGTAATGCTTTTTTATAAATTATGTTGGCGAATGTTTTCTGTGAAGTCGGTATGTTTCTGAATTTTAGATTTTTTTCAAACTGCAAGCCGAGGTCAAAGTCAATAACACTTTTTACTTGCCTTATTTTACTATTCATGAATAGTCGTAAACCTTGTAATCCTACATCAAATTCATAATTAGGATCCTGATCGTTCTCTTCCTCGTCTCGAATTCCGTTATTATTCCTATCAGTTTCATCAAGGAAATCTTCGTCAACATCAAAAAGTAAAATATCATCTCTATAGTCAAAGATGCCGTTATTGTTTTTATCAAGGTCACCGGGAATAATGAGAGAAGGAGGATCAGGGAATGTGTTGTCAGAGTATCGGTCTTGGTCGTCATTGTCCCCAACGGAACGTGAGGCATCAAATCTTGGACCGACGCGAAACGCTTCCGCTTGAAATAGCGTGTCACCGACTGTTTTGAATGCTTTGAAAACGGTTGTCGTTGCGTCAAAACGTGAGTTTAAATCCTTCTGTAGTGCATATTTTGGTGTGATTGCCAACTCAGCTTTCAACCCATAGTTAGTAAAATTCGTCTCCATATCAACAGACCAAACGGGTGTTTTTCGAAAATACCAAGATAACCCCAGTTGTGTCTTACCGAATTTCGTCACTTCCCGTAATCCGATTCCTGAACCATCTATGTTCCCTTCTTGACCGTTCAGACGGTTAAGAGTGCCAGGAACCATCAGTATTGTCCAATCAGTGCGGTTAGAACGTACTTCCCAACGAATACCGTTCAAATCAATTTGATCGAATGTAAACTTAGTAAATGTCGTCGGCACTTCACCAAGACTCAGAATATTTTTTACACTCCCAGCAGTTTCCTCAATTACTAAGACGCTATGGAATCCACGTCGAAAAAGTCGGTCAAAATCAAAATTATCTTGTCGTACTCTTTCATCCTCAGTATCTGCGAGGAAATTTCTTCTATTTGTGAAGTCGTATTCAACACGACCAGAGAGGAATAACTTACCAAAAAGACTATACACATCCTCTGCATGCGTGTAGTGAGAGACGGTGAAGTGTAATAGCAAGACAAAAAAGAAGAGGATTAAACGTTTGCTGGTGTTCAGGTGTGTGTCCATATTTTATAATGCTATAAGGAGAGATGTATTTGTGGATAGTCCATGTTAAACTTGTATGTCTATCTGAGAATGTCTTCAGGTCCATAAGCCTCAGTAAAGGTTGTCCAAATTCCTGCGCGATTATCATAACGACTCAATCCTCGATATGTACCGAACCATACATACTTACTTCCAACAGCCATTGATAGTATGCCGTTATGCGCTAATCCATCATCGCGTGTGTAAGTTGTCCAACTCTTTTTTATCTGGTCGAAGCGACTGATTCCAGCATTATATGTTCCTATCCACACATTTGTTCCATCAACGCCGATAGTCGTGATCTTGTTACTTACGAGTCCATCTTCAGTTGTATAAGTACGCCAATCTTCAGTTTTCTCATTATAAAAAGTCACGCCACGGTCAGTGCCAAACCAGACCTGTTCTCCATCAACAGCGATACAACTGATCTCATTGCTTGCGAGTCCATCTTCTGAAGTGATAGTCTTCCAAATATCTCGCCCGATGTCATATTTACTGACTCCTCTCCGTGTTCCGACCCATACATTTTTCTTACTTGCGGTCATACACCAGATTTCGTCAGTGACCAAAGACTCGGCGAACTCCTTAGAAACTGCGGATGGTTGAATTTCTGAGCCGGAAGTATAAGCGATCCACGCATTTAGATCATCTGCTGTTCGTGGATATTTCCCGATCCCTGAGTTTGTCCCAACCCATATATTGAATCCATCGGCACAAACAGATGTTACATTATTTGCGGGTAACCCGTGTTCAGTTTTGTATTGGTCCCATCGTAGTGCGATCTTATCAAACCGGTTGGCACCATCTCTTGTTCCTACCCAAACATATTGTTCATCAACAACAATAGAACTGACAGCATTGTCAGAGAGCATTCCGCGTGATTTTGGACGATGTCTGTGCCAGTGTCCATCGTGTGTAGCGATTTCTTCAGATCCCCCTGTTTGCTTGTAGTTTTTCCATGTGCCTAAATCCTTATCGTAGCGTGACACGCCGCTATCAGTTCCAATCCAAACGTAGCGTTCATCCGTATCCACAGTCCTCACAGTTCTGCCTGAAAGGGTTGGCAATGGAATATAAGGTGTCCATGATTCATTTTGTTTGTCATATCGTGAGAGACCTCGAATAGTCCCAACCCATACATAGTCTTCATCAACTGCGAGTGCGTATTCCCCAACATGATTGTGTAATAATCCTTTTATATTTTTAAATGCTGTCCAAGTACCAGAAGCGAAATGGAATCTCCGTAACCCCTCATTGGGTGCGGCTAACCAGAGATAATCATCGTCTGCAGCCATTTCAAGTGTGCCACGTCCGGATGAAATTGTTGTCCACTCCTTATTGCGTCTGTCGTATCGTGTGATAGCATTATCCCATGGTCTGTATTGTATCCAGACATCATTCTCAGTTGCAATTATGCGTTTAATAGTTTTTGCAGCCAAGACGTCATTTGTTGAAAATGTTGTCCATTGCTTAGTTTTCTTATCATAGCGTGATAAAGGTCGATTACTCCCTCTATCATACTCAGAACGTGCTACCCAGACGTATTCATCGTCAATAGTTATCCACTCAGCACCTCTGCCAGCTAAACCGTCTCTGGGTGTGAATTCCTTCCATTCATTAGTATCTTCGTTGTAGCGCGTGAGTGAATGTCCCGTACTGAACCATACTTCTGCTCCGTCAACTGCGAGTCCTTTAAGTCTTTCATGCTCTTCTCTACGATCAGGCTGTTGAATAATCTTCCATGTTTTTGTTGCTTTATTGTATCGATTCAACTCTATTCCGGATGTAGAGATTATCCATACACTTTTTTCACTGACAGCGATCTTGTTCAAATCATCAGAAGAGAGTCCATCTTTCATTGTAAAATGTTGCCAGGCATCATTTGTTTTGTCATATTGAAGCACTCCATAATCTGTAGTGAACCAAACTGTGTCCTTATCAACATACGTCCAACGTAATGTTGTCATAGTCCTTTTCTGTGTAGAGTTGAAAATATCTAATCTTGTGAATCGTTGCCATGTTTTTGTTGGTCGATGAAACCTGAGTATTCCTCCATTCCGCGAGTTTTTCCAATTGGAGAACCAGATATAATCTCCATCAAATTTAATCTGTGAAATGCGTGCTTCAAGTAAAGGTTCTCGGACAGGTCGAGATTGATGCAGAGTTTCCTGCCCACTTTTTATATCCCGTTCAACGAGACCAGTTGATGTCGCCAACCATAATCTGCCATCCTTCGTACAAGCAATGTCGCGAACGTTGTGCTGATTTTCAATTTTATGCCACTTATCACTATCTATTGGACATTTTCCTAATCCTTGTGGCGTCCCAACCCAGAGTATTCCCTCTTCATAAGCCAAGGCTGTGATATTAGGTGAAGGAGGTAGTGTATTCGACTGTTTATCTATTGATACATAATTCCAACGCTGTTCTTTACTATCATATTTTGCCAAGCCTTCCATTGTGCCTGCCCAAAGAGTGCCATCAACAGATAACAGCACATTGACATAAGGATTGTGTAGTCCCTCATTGACTTGTAGCATCTGATTATCCGTTTCTGAATATCTCCAAACACCACTCCTACCACTAAACCAGACACTTTGATCAAGAATAAGAACTGAAAGGATATGTGGATCTTTTGGGTTATCTGGTAATGCCAGTTGCGTCCATTCTTTCGAATCAAGATCATACATTGCGGGTCCTAAATTTGTTCCAATCCAGACCCTTCTTGTGTTGTTGAGCGTATTTGAACTCTTATCAGATTTAGTTACAGCAGTTACATAAGCATCGCCTTCAGTTGGGAAGTGAAAAGACCACTGTCCACCAAGGTGTGTACAGGAACCGAGACCTCTTGCAGTACCAACCCATATCCGCGCACTATTTTTTGATTCATCAGAAATTTTCTCAATTCCTTTCAAATCAGATTCAGTTTCTTGCTTTGATACATGGACTGACATGACATAAGGTGTTGGTAGTCCATCCTGTTTTGAGATGATTTCCCAGGTCTGTGTCTTCGGTGTATAGATTGAGATACCAGAAACTGTTGCCATCCAGAGGTTACCCTCAGTATCGAGCGTAATATCCCGTACATCGTTGTCTGCCAGAAAATCGGCTTGTTTGTATAACGTCCACTCACCACTTACTTTGTCAAAGCGACTTACGCCATCCTGTTTACTTGCAAACCAAACATCATTTCCTTGGGTCGTAATCCAACTAACATTATCACTTGCCAATCCATCTTCTTTTGTGTAATGGACCCAAGTATTGACGGGTTTGATAAAACGATGAACACCTGCATTTGCTGTTCCAAACCAGACTTGAAAGCCATCTGTGCGTATTGAGGTGATGATATTACTTTTCAACAGGTCAGTTTTGGTATATGTTTTTACGAAAGTCTGGTCTACTTGATTATATTGACTGACGCCTCTGTGTTGAGTACCAAACCAGACACTATCGTCATCAACTGCAATTGTTGCGATCTCATTATCTATTAGTCCATCAGATTTAGTATAATTATTCCAGGAATCGGTATCTCGATGATAGCGACTGACTCCGCCTTTGCTAAATCTCGGATCATCATCCCAGCCGTGTGGATCAGGATTTATTTCTCTGTCAGTCCCGACCCATACATACTCCGGTTCAACGGCGATGGTGGTAACCACTCTACTGACTAATCCTTCTTTCCGTGTTCGGACAGCCCAACTGTCAATTGTTTTATCATAGCGGTTCAGACCGTTTGATGTTCCAAACCAGACGTAGTTTCCATCAACAGCGATGGATGATACCTGATCGCTTGCGAGACCGTCAATACTGCGGAATGTAGAAAAAGTATCGGTTTCAATGTCGAATCGACTTGCGCCTTCCTCAGTTGCAAACCACACCCATTGTCCATCTATTGCAACTGCGTTTACAGTATCGTTTGCCAATCCGTCTTCCATTGTGTAGTGGTGCCATCTATCTTCATTGCGTTTCCAACGAGAGACTCCTCTTGCAGTTGCGATCCATACATTATCTGTATCGGCAGCAATACAGTTGACTTCGTTGCTGATAAGTTTACGTTTAACTTCCCAAGTATTTTTTGGTTTTGTTTTTTGACGAGAATCTTGGTAGGTGATATCTGATTCCGGATCGTGAATACCCAAGGGGCCACAAGCAGAGATCGTCAGTAAAGAGATCAGCATCAAGAGGTACATTGTTGCTGATGTAATAAGCAGACAATTTCTGATAGCTAAAGAGGGAGGGTCGTTTTCGTCTAATCTGTTCATTTGCATTGTTTTATTAATTGATTCAAAAGATAAGAAGATAAATTCATTAATTGGGTATAGTATTCGGGCGGGGAAGCCCCGCCCTACGATCATTTTTTGAACTGAATTACCGACTGATTAATTGACTACCCTTGAGATATTTATAGAGTTCGCTATCAGTTGACAATATTAGTTTGGTAGAAGCGTTGTTCGTCTTACGATATGTTTGCAATGTTTGGAGAAAAGCGAAGAATTCAGGATCTTTACCGTGTGCTTCAGCGTAAATCTGGATAGCTTGTGCATCAGCATCACCTTTAATCTGTTCAGCTTGTTTATATGCTTCAGATTGTATGCGTTCTAATTCCTTCTGTTTCTGCCCCATGATATTTGCGGCTTCCCCCTCACCTTCAGATTTGTATTTTTCAGAGATCCGTTGTCGTTCAGAAATCATACGGTCAAAGACTTTCTCACGCACTTCTTCTACATAGTTGATACCTTTTATCTGTACATCAACAAGTTCAATTCCGAATCTCGGCACAGTTTCTTGAGCTTTCGCAAGTATCATCTGTGTAATCTTTTCTCTACCGATGCTAATTTCTTCTACCTTTTCACTCGTTTGACCAATTTCTTCTTCAAGGGTTTCAGTTTTACGTTCTAACACCGAGTTTGAATTTCGAACTGCTTCAATCAACAATTGTGCTGTGACCAGATCGCGTGCTGCAGAGTTAATTATATCATCAAGACGAGATCGTGCACGCACTTCTGTTCCTAATGCCTGATAGAACTTGAGTGCATCAATAATTCTCCAACGTGCAGTCGTATCAAGCCAGATGAACCTTTTATCCTTTGTAGGTATCTGATTCGGAGAGCCATCCCACTCAAGTATACGTTTCTCAAACCGATGTACTTGTTGTATAAATGGTGTCTTAAACTTTAGTCCTGCGTCAACAATCGGTTTTCCAACGGGACGACCAAATTCAGTAATAACAACCTGTTCTTTTTCTTCCACAATGTAAAACATGCCAGAGGATAGAATGACGAGTATGATAATAACAACAACAATTATGGGTATAAGCATTTTAACATTCATAATATTACTCCTTATGAGCATCTTTTACAAAGCATGCTCTATCTAAATCACTAAAGATGGACAGGGAAACCCAGTCCCTACGATAAAGACGGACAGGGAAACCCAGTCCCTACGATAAAGACGGACAGGGAGACCCAGTCCCTACGATAAAGACGGACAGGGAGACCCAGTCCCTACGATAAAGACGGACAGGGAGACACAGTCCCTACGATAGGCTATTTTGCAAAGCATGATATATTTACTCTTTGAGTTGCAGAATCGGTATAGGTGAGTTGGTATTTGAGTCAATGACATATATCTCCTTTACCTTTGGTAAAATCTCCTGCATTGTTTCCAGGTAGAGGCGTTGGCGTGTCACCTCTTTTGCTTTTTGATATTCTGACCGAATGGCATTAAATTTGTCTGCATCTCCTTGTGCTTGGTTAACGCGTTTCAGTGCATATCCTTGTGCTTCAGAAATTTGCTGAGATGCCAATCCTTTGGATTTTGGGATCGATTGGTTGTAATCACGCCATGCTTCATTGATAAGTCTTTCTTTTTCCTGTTTTGCCTCGTTAACAGCGTTAAAAGCAGATTTAACCTTTTCAGGTGGATTTACATTCTGAAGTGTGACTGTTGTGATATCCAGACCTGTTCTATACAGATCAAGCAGTGCTTGCAGATGTTGTTCAACTTCAGCCGCAATTTCGATACGTCCAACTGTAAGTACTTCAGTTACTGTTCTGTCACCGATCACGCGACTCATTACGGCTTCTGACAGGTCACGTAAGGCAAACTCAGGATTTCTCACAATAAACAGATAGTCTTGAGGGTCTTTTATCTTGTATTGAACGACCCATTCAACATCGGCAATGCTGAGATCACCCGTAAGTAGTAAAGACTCCTTAGGATAGTCGCGTGGGTCATTATCGCGAAACCCAAATTCTTCTTTGAAAACTCTACGGACTTGTACACTCTTAGCTTTCTCTATGCCAAATGGTAATTTGAAGTGTAGTCCAGGCTCGGTTTCTCGTACGACTTTGCCGAACATCAAGACGACAGCTACTTCGTCTGCTTCAACGGTATAGAAACTTGTTGACAGACTAATCAATACTACAACTCCAATAACAATATACAAAATGCGTTTTGGAGTAATAAGTCTCATGTAGTCGGATAATTCCATGTTTTTTCTCCTGTCTAATTTTATAGTTAATTAAATTTCATATCTGACTAATTTCCGTGCAGCCTCTACAATCTGTTCTGAATCTGGAATTACGAATTTTTCCATTACTGGTGCGAAAGGCACCGGGACAGGTGCAGCAGCGACGCGCTCAATCGGTGCATCAAGATAGTCGAATACTTCTCGAACAACGAGTGCGGCAATTTCCGCGCCAAAACCAGCTCTACCAACCGCTTCATGTGCAATCAACAATCGGTTCGTTTTCTTGACTGATTCAAAAATGGTTTCTTTGTCAAGTGGCATCAACGTTCTTGGGTCAACAATTTCAGCAGATATACCATCTTCAGCGAGTTCATCGGCAGCTTCAAGTGCTTTTAATACCATGCGCGATGTCGCTAAAATCGTAATATCATCACCTTCCTTTTTAACTTCCGCTTCACCTAAAGGAATTGTATATTCATCCTCAGGAATTTCACCTTCTTCAGTATAAAGGAGTTTGTGTTCAATGAACATAATAGGATTGTCGTTTCGGATAGCAGTTTTGAGTAGTCCTTTAGCATCATACGGCGTTGAAGGCATGACCACAAGTAGTCCAGGAATATGCACAAACCACGCCTCCAGGCTTTGTGCATGTTGTGCAGCAGAGGAGCGTCCTGCGCCACCTTGTGTCCGAATTACGAGTGGAACGTCTAACTGCCCTCCGACCATGTAACGAATCTTTGCGACTTGGTTGACAATTTGATCCATACCTACGGCTGTAAAATCAATATACATCAGTTCTGCTACTGGACGCATGCCTGTAACTGCTGCCCCAAGTGCAGTGCCGATAATAGCGGCTTCTGAAATAGGTGTATTGCGGATGCGATCTTTACCAAATTGCTTAAAGAGTCCATCTGTAACTTTGTATGCACCCCCATATTCCGCGATGTCTTCACCCATAAGAAAGACGGCTTCGTCACGTTCCATCTCTTCTATCAGTGCTTCTTTCAGCGCATCCCGATAAGTTATTTTTTTCATTAACCACTTATTCCTTTCAAGTTTCGTTTAATTTATTCTTATCTTTCTCCTCAGAGAAATACTCAGTCTCTAAACCATTGGTTGTTGGTTTAAATGCTCGTAGGATACAGTATACGTAGATTGGATTAACTATTTCACACATCCCTGCTGAATCTCTTTGAATTACACGATAGGTAGCAAGTTTACTTATGATGTCATCATGAAGGTTGAATACCACGCCATTGTCCTTCGCCATAATTTTCAACAAAATATTCTGAAAACGCGGGTCTCTACGTACATTTGTAATAAGATGTTGAATGTTAATATTCCGTTCTTGAAGGAGTTTTGTATGTGCTTGTGAAAAGTGTAAAGTAGAAATGGCTTCAGTCTCAGGTATTTCTATCTCCTCTGTGAGAATTTGTCCCATACGGTTTACAAGTATAGGTTGCCCCGCAGTCTGTCTATGGATAGAGGCTATAACATCAGGTTTGAATTCTTGACCAACTTCGTCCGTATACTGTCTAAATAGTTCCTTTACCTGTTCTAATGTAAAGTTCGGTAAATGAAACTCATCTTGAATATTAAATGGAGAAATAGAGCAGTCATAGTTAAGCTGACTAATACTCTTAACCCCTAAGATCCCGACACTATGCGGATTCTTGAGTTCATCAGAAAGATAAATATAGCGTAGTGAATACAGAAAATCGCTCAATACATCTTGAGGAATTCCATCAAATTCGTCTATGAGCAAAGCGATTTTTATATTGCCGAGAAACTCTGATAGTCTTTCAAAGAACGAACCCATTGAGAAATGATCACTTAACTGTGTTTTCTCAAAAAACTGTGAGAGTTCCTTGATCTGTTTCATCCCTCTTGTTTCAAGTTCATACCTAACATTTCTATAAATCAATTCTGAGAGTCTCTCGTAAAAGATAGGGGGTGTTCCATTTCGCATCACTTGGAAGTCCAGCTGAATAGGAAAATAGGTTGGGTCTTCAGCGGTAAGTGTATCCATCGCCATTCGGAAAAAGGTTGTTTTCCCGGTCTGTCGTGGTGCAAAGAGTACGATGTACCGTCCTTCTTTTACACGGTTATTGAAGTCAGTTATCTCTTCTGTGCGTGGGACGACATAGTGCCTGTCTGGATACACGCGTCCTTGAGTTCCAAAACGTCTCATTCTATTTCCCCATTCGGTAATTTTGCGAGGTTAGGAGATGGTACACTCACCTTATGTGAATAGCAAAATACCGAATTAACCAATTAATGTTCATAAAGTTTATGGTATTAGATATTGGTAATTAACCAACCAAATGGGTATTACCTTCAAATAATACTTCTGGATTATCTTTACCCCGAATTAACTCTGTTATACCATCGCTCTGAAAGATATTATTATAAAACCTGATATTGTGAATTCCATCACTGCTACAATCAACCGTTGAAGGATTGCCATTAGCAGATTTTGATGTACTTATTGTGTTCCCATAGACAGTTGTGTTTCTGATGCCACCATTTGCACCAGTTGACCAGAGATGTATACCCCCATAACTGTTCTTCTGTCCATCGTTTTCACTGAGATTATGGCGAATAACATTATTATGAAAAGCCTTTGCGCATGTAAATTGTGCTAACAAGAATCCTGCACCATCGTTATCATGAGAGTGATTATACTGCACGATTGCATTACGAACCCCGCCGTCCAGATCAAAGCCGCCACCATCCTTACTGCTTCCAGTTTTGTTGTGATGTGATTTATTGAATTGAATCAGCACACGGTTTGAGTCCCAAGTCCAGATTCCGACTGGACCACCTTCTTCATAATTGTTTAAACTACCATTTTCGTATACCTCACAGTGTTCTATAGTTGCCCTATTTACCTGAGAAAGAACAATGCCGTTTCCTGTATGAATTTCTTGGTTAGGGGTGCCAAAGTTTCTGTATACGGCACAATGTCCAACATAGATATCAGCATGTGCATATCCTCTCTCTTCAGGATGCCAGTGTCCGATGGTCGTGATTCCAGTGTCACCGTTGTCGTGTACGTTAGCTTGCGTAATTTTCACATCACTAAAGCCGCACAAACCCGCATCAATCGGTTCCGCGGCGATGCGAATACCTGCATCTCTAAATCCGCTAACATCAACGTTATCAATCCGGATGTCTGAGAGTTTTTTGTGTTCCGGTAACGTATTGACAAAACAGATACCTGAACTTAAATTCTGATCTGATCCAATGAAGTTGAGATCAACTACCTGAACATTTGATCGGTTTTTTGCGTAGAATCCGTAACTTGTTCCAGCATTAATTGTCGCAACACCATCTCCATAAGATCCGAAGGTGATAGGTCTATCTCCCGTTAATTGTTTTGAATCAGAAAGAAAGAGATTCCCCTTGAACGTCTGATGTGCTTGAAACCGTACAGAATCACCCGGTTCCAATTGACTTACATTGACTCTATCAATACTTTTCCAAGCGTGCTTGTGTGAAGTACCGGAGTTTGTATCATCACCCAATAGGTTTATATAATAATCCATACAAATCCAAACCGATAAGAATTATCTCAATCAGATTTGACTAAGAAATCAACCTGTCCGCTTTCATCCACTCAATTGTTTTTTCAAAAGCCCCCACCGTTTGCGTAATGTCTTGTTCAGTATGTGCTGCAGTTGTCATTCCACCGTTTGTTGCAAGGTCAACTCCATTTAACAACAGACCACATCGTAAATGGGTCATTATCTCCTCATCATTCCCACCTTTTAATTTCTTGTAATCCCATTCATACGGATTAAAATCTACTGCACGTAGCTCTTTCTTCCCATGTCCTATGAGGAGTCTGATACCAGAAAATTCTCCGTAGATTACCCAATCTAAGCTATGATTGTCTATGACTTTGTTAATAGCGTTGCGGAGTTTTCTTGCTATTTTATTTGCTTTCTCAATAGGTTTGCCAGTCTTGACGATTTTTAGCATTGCTATTCCTGCAGCAGCAGAAAGTGGATTTGCATTAAAAGTACCGGGATGGTGCATTTTCAAACCTTCTTCCTCTGCTTCCAATGAGATTAGATCAAGTATATCTCTTCTACCAACGAGTGCTCCACCGGGGAGTCCACCTGCTACGATTTTCGCGAGTGTTGTTAGATCAGGTGTGACATTGTAGAGTGCCTGTGCTCCACCCGGTGCAACACGAAATCCTGTGATAACTTCGTCGAAGATAAGGAGGACACCATGCTTCTCCGTAAGGTCACGAAGTTGCTGCAAAAACACACCATCTGTCGGAATTGTTCCGAAGGATGCCCCTGTTGGTTCAAGGATAACACAAGCGATATCTTTATTTGCTTTTAAGTGTTTTTCAACTACATCAATATTGTTTGGCGGACAGAGTAGCGTTGAATCTCGAACTTCTTGCGGTATACCCGGAATTGACATTTCATAAGGTGGATATGCTCCAAAGATAAGACTGTCATGCCACCCATGAAAATGTCCAGCAAATTTTATCACTTTATTCTTACGCGTGTAGGTACGTGCCAGACGGATTGCCATTAACGTTGCTTCAGTCCCAGAACTCACAAACCTGACCCGATCTGCACAAGGAACAAGTTGCGTAATGAGATTTCCCCATTCTAATTCAAGTGGATGGCAGGCACCGTAGTGTGTACCGCGATGCATCTGTGAAGTAACCGCTTCAACGATCTCTGGGGGATTATGTCCCAATAGCAATGCACCGTGTCCTGCCCAATAATCAATAAACTTCTTGTCCTCAAGTCCCCACTTGTGTGCCCCATCAGCATGCGTGATATAGATAGGAAACGGAGACATATAACGACTATCATGCGTAACACCATCGGGAAAGAGTTGATTTGCTTTTTGTGCTAACTCTTTGTCCTTTGTGAAGACTTTATGATAACGTTCCAGAATTGTAGGCATTTTTACCCTCTGTCAAATGTCTGTTAGTCTGAGAAATTAGGTTTCTGAAGGTATGTCTATGATACACTAATAGGGTACAAATGTCAATAAAAATGAATTGTAGGACGAGTAAAGTTATACCATTTCTAATTGATAATGTCTCTTTTTTTGTAGCACATTCTTCCAGATTGTGCCTTTCCCCGCTTCATTTCTTAACAGCCGATAATGAGAGAAACATTAATAGAAATGGTATTATTTCACAAAAATCACAATTAGATTTTGGCAGGAAGTAACCTATCCACAGCGACTTATTCGGTAAGAAGGGTAAAAAACAGTAAATATCTTAGGATTACTATCTACCAGCTTCAGAGAGTAATCGTTGTAGTGTACCACCTAAGATTTCTGCTTTGTCTTTTTCTGGTATGAAAGTGCAGTGAGTTCGGAATGCTTCAAGAGCGTGTTGGTAGGTCATAAACTTTCGGACAACAGGATAGTCGGAACCCCAACAGAGACGACCTGGACCGAAATGTTCATATAGTGCGCGAACTATCCAGTGGGTATCAGAATAAGGATAATCCCACGCAACTTGTGAGACATAGGCAAACCCGGACATTTTCACATGAATATTGGGCACTTTTGCTGAAGCGAGTACTTCCTTAAGTTGTGGATAGGGATGTTCCTCGCCTGCACGTGCACCAGCCATGTGGTGGCAAAGAAACGGAATTGAAGGAAACTGTGAGGCTAATTTTCGGAGTGGTACGTGTTGATGACTACCCATTGCAATACTTGCAATTAATCCTAAATTTTTCGTCGTCTGAAAGAATCGTTGTCCTTCATCAGTAAAGAACCAACTGCCATCATCATCTCCTCTCAGGTAATGCGTATACCCCTTTAGACTATATGTATCGGCAGCTACTTTAAGACGATCTGCAGCACCGTCAGTATGGTATGTATCTGTCCATGAACAATCAACATCTGCAAACTGAATGAGTCTTTCTGGATAACGCTTAACACATCCTGCGGCATAGTCATTGTTATCAGGATTTCTTTCAATCCTTGCACAGATAAGCACTGCTTTGTCTACATTGTGCAAATCCATCTCGTGTAAGAGTTGTTCTACTCTTCCACGGCTATTATCATCAGGAACTGGAGGTTGGTAAGGCCAAAGCGACCATGCGTGTGTGTGTGAATCAATTATCATGTTGTCTTTGAATTTACAATGAGTTGTTCTTTTAGTGCTTCTATTTCACGAGAAAGTGCTTCAATTTTTTCGTCTTGTGAACGTTCGTTTCTACCACGCCAAGCCATGATTGTCTGTGGAATCCCAATTGTTGCAACAGTAATAATTATCAGTCCAGAAATAAATGCTACGAGTAGGTTTATCTGTTTTTGTAGTGCTTCAAATTTAGTATCAACTGCTTCAAATTTAGTGTCAACTGCTTCAAATTTAGTGTCAACATAGTCTTTGATACGTTTTTCTGAGTTTGCTATTTCTGATTTAAACTCTGTTTTGAACACAGAAATCTCTTCCTTGATAATCAGACGTATTTTGTCAATGTCTTGTGTGTCTAACTCACCATAAACCGGTATTACAAATATGAATAAGAATCCAAAGAGTAAGATTGTTTTCATAATTTTCTCCTATCTGCAGAATAACACAACTTATAGGGTATTGTCAATCAGAAGTTTCCTTGTATTGTTTGGCAATAGGTGTTAATCTTACTTAGAATTTTAAAAAATGATATGTCATTCTAATACTTTTTCATTTACTTATTCTTCCTCTCCTCTATCTATGTTTAATCCAAGCATCAATGCCCCTACTTCCTGCTGGTTTGTATCTTGCGGTTTTACAATTCCAACGATTTGACCTTTATACATTACTATTATGCGATCACTTAGATAAAAGAGTTCGTCCAATTCAGAAGAAATGAGTAAGACGGCTTTTTCTCTGTTTCGCACTTGTATCAGTCGTTCATGAACAAATTTTGATGCATTGACATCTAAACCGCGCGTCGGATGTGCAGCAATGACAAGAGTCGGCTCCCCCGATAATTCTCGTGCGACAACTACCTTTTGTTGATTTCCTCCAGACAAAGTCTTGATTTGGTCTGATATACTACCAAGACGAATCTGATATTTGTCCAGTGCATTCAATGCAAATATTCGGATGTTCTTAAGACGCAATACAGCATTACGAGAAAACAGCTTCTGTTTGTGTTTACCTATGATGAAATTTTCATCAATTCTGTTATTGAGACTAACTCCGTGTCGATGTCTATCCGCAGGTAGATGTGCTACATTTTCATCTCTGAAATCTGAAGTTGAGCATCCATTCATGGATTTACCGTTTAATGTAATTGTGCCTTCTTGTATCTGTCTTAATCCGGTAAGTATTTCAATAAGTTCTGATTGTCCGTTTCCTTCCACACCTGCAACCCCAACAATTTCACCAGAGAAGACTTTGAGACTAATTCTGTTAAGTAGTGTTTTCCCAGTATCAGATTCAACTGTTACATCTTCTAAGTGCAATATGGGTGTGTCATTTTTGAAATTCTTCCGCTCCATAACGTCTTGTAGAACGGGTTCACCGATCATAAGTTCTGCTAATTGGTGTGGATTGGTTTCTGTAATTGCACAAGAGGCAACGGTTTTTCCGCGACGCATTACTGTTACAGTATCAGCGATCTCAATCACTTCATCCAGTTTGTGTGTGATTATGACTATGCTTCGACCTTCCCTTTTTAGACCCCGCATACACTCAAATAATCCTTCTATTTCTTGCGGAACAAGGACTGCTGTTGGTTCATCCATAATCAGGATTTCGGCTCCGTGATAAAGGACTTTTAGGATTTCGGTATGTTGTTGTGTGCCGATAGGTAGTGATTCTATTGGTGTATTTAAGGGAACATCAAAGCCTAATTGCTCGGTGAGCTCAGTGATTATTGCTTCTGCTTTTTGATAATCCAGGATTGCACCAAATTTACGCGTCTCTTTTCCGAGTATGATATTTTGAAGTGCAGTGAATACGGGTATTAATGTAAAGTGTTGCTGAATCATTCCCAAGCCGAGTCGCATTGCATCGCGAGGTGAAGAGATTTTCACCGAGTGTCCATTCACATAAATCTCGCCGGCATCAGGTTGATAGAGACCGTAGAGTATTTTCATCAAGGTAGATTTCCCAGCACCGTTCTCTCCCACGATCGCGTGAATTTCACCACGTTGGAGTGAGAAATCAACAGAATCGTTAGCTTGCACATTCCCAAACTCTTTGTTGATATTGCACATTTCCACGATTGGTACTTGTGTCATGGTTATATTCCCGTAGTATTAAAACCTAAGTTGCGACCTATCACTAAGAGTAGTTTTGTGCATGCTTTGCGAATAGTGGTTCAAACATGCGTGATTCATTATGGAGTCTGCGGATGTATCGTTAATGTGCTAACATGATTCAGATACAATTACAATCTAACAGAATGCGGACAAAATTACCATTGACTTTTCACGGAACAAAATGCTATCATACGTATATAACATATTGCCGAAA
This sequence comes from Candidatus Poribacteria bacterium, assembly GCA_965261435.1. GTDB lineage: Bacteria > Poribacteria > WGA-4E > WGA-4E > WGA-3G > MSPOR6. Next base: position 4,684,655 of record CBDHDL010000021.1, on the reverse strand, counting down.
TAAACATACCAACACACAAACATATAAAAAATGGAGACAAGTATGACACAAGATGAATTTCAAAAATACGTCCTAATAGAATTAGCAGAAATTAAAAATCTATTTATAAAAAACGAACAAGATCACGGAGAACTTAACACAAAAGTTGAATCCGTTAGAACTGAAGTTGAATCCGTTAGAACTGAAGTTGAATCCGTTAGAACTGAAGTTGAATCCGTTAGAACTGAAGTTGAATCCGTTAAAGGTGAACTCACCGAAAAAATTGAAAATGTCAAAACTGAAATACACAAAACTTTTAACTCACACCTAAGATGGTCAATAGGAATATCAGTTAGTCTCGTAGGACTCGCCTTCATCATCGCAAAATACGTCACATAATACACACCAGAAATAAGACATCTTCAATTAGAAATAGAATTATATGAGGACATGGAAACTCCGCCCTTACGCTCGTTTTTATGGACTTCATTACCGATGTGATGATATGTTTATATCTTGGGGTTTAGTATCTTTAACGACTTCTGGTTGCGTAGCATTTTCTATATAAAGAGACTATTTGATCTTGTGTAGTTTGTCGCGGATTGTTTGCTGGACTTCCACTGGCAATAGCGTCAATTGCCATGTTCTCAATGACTTCTTCAAACTTCTCCTTGGGAATACCGATTTCTCCGAGTCGAGGCATTTGAACATCGTTAATAAGACGTTCTACTGCGATAATTGCTGCATCTGCTTGTTGCATTTGTGAAAGTCCATCAATCATTTCACCCATTGCTTGTGCGATATCAGCGAAACGTTTGGGGGCACCGACGACACTGTATTCCATCACATCAAGCAGAAGGACTGAGTTTGACAATCCATGATGTATATGAAAATATGCGCCAATTGGTCGTGACATACCGTGGACTAAAGCGACAGAGGAATTACTGAATGCCATTCCTGCGATTGATGCTCCGATCATCATATCGGTTCGTGCGGGGATGTTTTCTCCATCAGCCCATGCCTGTCGTAATGAACCAGAAATCAACCTGATTGCTTTCAGAGCGAGTGCGTCAGTCATTGGTTGCGCGCGTTTTGAAATATATGCTTCTATTGCATGCGTAAGCGCATCAACGCCGACTGCTGCAGTGAGGTGTGGCGGAGTGGTGAGTGATAAAAGTGGATCAACCAATGCAACAGTAGCAAGTATGCATGCGCTGCTCAACATCATTTTAACATTGCGTTCTGTGTCGGTAATAACGGTGACTTTGGTTACCTCACTTCCTGTTCCCGCGGTGGTAGGGATGGCAATGTGGGGGCTACCTGGGGTTGGGATTTTGTCTAACCCCATGTAATCAGAGAATTCACCTTCATTGTTGAGTTTTATTGCAATGCCCTTGGCACAATCTATTGCACTTCCACCCCCAATACTCACTATCAAATCGCAGGATTCATGAACGTATTGTTGAAGTCCATCAGTTACGTTTTGTAATGTCGGATCAGGGGTAACATCAGAGAAAACAGAGGAGGAGATACCAGATTTGTTCAGGATTTTAGCAATCTCTGCATCATATCCGAGTTTTGCTATGCCTCGGTCTGTAACTATAAGTACTTTTGTTGCACTGAGTCGTTTTGCTTGTTCACCGACTTTTTCATAAGCACCTGCACCTGTGATTATGGTTGGTGGTATTGAGAATGTTGTTGGGAGTTTCATGGATTTTGTTGAGGTAAACCTATCGAATTCTGATTTATTAATGGCGAAAATGTCTCACACCTGTCAATACCATTGTCATTCCATAAGAGTCCGCAGTTTCAATCACAGAGTCATCATTTACAGATCCACCGGGTTGAATAATTGCTCTGATACCCGCCTCACCTGCTATTTCAACTCCGTCAGGAAATGGAAAGAAAGCATCTGATGATAGGACAGCATCTTTCGTCTTTTCACCTGCTTTTCGCACGGCAATAATTGCTGCATCAACACGACTCATCTGTCCTGCCCCGATACCAACAGTTCGCGTCTCTTGTGCCAGCAAAATACAGTTTGATTTTACATGTTTACACGCTTTCCATGCAAAAAGCAAGGATTCATATTCTGCGTCTGTTGGTCTCCGCTTTGTAACAATTTTTAAGCCATCTTTCGTGACATCATGCGAGTCTTGGTCCTGAATTAGTACACCGCCAGTTACATTACGTATCTGCGGAATTGATTCCGATGCTGATAATGATCCTGCTTCAAGTATACGTCGGTTTTCAACACGTGACAATGCACGTAATGCTTTTTCGGTATAACTTGGAGCGATGACCGCTTCTATTTTCACCCCACCTCTTGCTGCATCACGAATGGTGTTTGCAGTCTGAATTGTTACCTTGCGATTTAGTCCTACAATCGATCCGAAAGCAGAAGTTCTATCACATTCAAGTGCATTTGTAAAAGCATCCTGTAAGTTTGCCGCGCTTGCAAGTCCGCAAGGATTGTTATGTTTGATGATTGCACAAGTAGGCTTTTTGAAGTCCTTTACAATCTCAAGGGCAGCATCTAAATCAAGAATATTGTTGAACGATAAGGATGGTCCGTTTAATTGCTTTGCCCATGCAGCACATGGAGCAGGTGATGTTTCAGTTCTATAGAAAGCTGCACTTTGATGTGGATTCTCACCGTACCTGAGGGATTCAGCTTTCTTGTAAGTAAGTGTTAAAAGATCATCATATCCATCTTCTTTACCTAAATTAGTAAGGTAGGTAGAAATAGCGTTGTCGTAATGTGCAGTATGAATGAATGCGGCTTTTGCTAATTCAAAACGACACTTTTCAGATAGACATCCATCATTACTTTCTAATTCTGTGATTATATTTGGGTACTGTGCAGGATCTGTTAAAACAGCGACCTGTTTAAAATTCTTTGCTGCTGCGCGTATCATCGTCGGTCCACCGATATCAATGTTCTCGATTGCATCTTCAAGTACAACATCAGGTTCGGCTATAGTTTTCTCAAAGGGGTATAGATTACATATTACCAGGTCAATCGGTTTAATTGCGTTTTCTTTTGCTTGATTAACATGTTCTGAATTCGTCCAATCTGCAAGTAATCCCCCATGGATTTTTGGGTGTAGCGTTTTAACTCTACCGTGTAACATCTCAGGAAAACCGGTATAGTCAGCAACATCAGTAATTTTAATACCTGCTTCCCGCAGATGTTGTGCAGTACCCCCAGTAGAAAGGATTTCAACCTCACTTTCTGCAAGAACTGTTGCAATTTCTAATAGGTTTGCTTTATCGTAAGTGCTAATGAGTGCGCGTTCTATCTTTTTCATATTTTTTTAATCTCTGCATACTTTAGTGAGTGTGTGCCTATTGAACATATCTCATAAATCATTAATATGTTGAATTCTTTATAGTTTCTGATATGTATTAGACTGATACAACGGACAGGGAGACCCCGACCCTACTAAAAACAGGTGCTGGGATGAACAATTTACGGACAATTAGGAGTATGAGAAACACTCTAAGTTACATATCTTGGAAAACCGAATCCATCATTTGCGACGTGGCTTCGTGCAGGAATCTGTGCGCGTGTGGGTATAATCAAGTCCATTTCTGATGTATTTTCTATGACTGTACCATCACCGATTCGCACTTCGTCTCCTATCATAATTTTGCCGGGGTGTTCTGCTGCACCTCGTATAGTTCCGATAATAACTGATGAACCGATACGACATCTCTGGTCAATTTCAACGAACCCGTATATTTCGGTGTTTGTTCCGATAGTCGTGTAGTCAGCAATTTGCACTGGACCAAGTAGACTTGTGTCTGTACCGATCTCAACAAAGTCACCGATATCAGGGTGCCGCTGCTTTACTTTCACGCTTAACCCGCCGAGTGTGCAGGGATATATTACACATCCAGAACCGATGATACCAGTTTGTCCAGTGGTAACACCTCGATGTGGATGCTCTAATAAATTGGCATCACCAATTTGTGTTTCAGGATGTAGGTCTGCTTGATAATAGCGTCCACCAAGCTCTGCAATTGCACGAGGTAAGAGCGGAACAGGAACTCTGTGAAGATCAGGATTGTCTTCAGGCGGTTCGTTTCGGGTAAGCGCATGTGCGACATCATGATAGAATAGTACCCGCCACCCTGGATAAGTACTAACAACGAGTTGTAGTTGGTAGTCCATAACCGCAGCAAGGTTCAGAGAACCTAAGAAGTCTTCATAAGACTCAAAAGACCTTTCTCTTATTGCTGTATCTATCTGAGATCTGAAATCAAGTGCGGCAAGTTTTTCGCGTGAGATCCCGTTGTGTAAAAGGTATGCGTCCCAGACAGCCGGATCTTTGAGAGAAGCGAAACGATTCCAAAGTGCACGACTTTTAAGACGAGGCAATTCCCACAATAGTGCAAATGCTGTTTCAAGAGCAACACTAAGATGTGTTTTCTCTGTGACCGCTAAAAACGACTGTGCTATCATCGCGAATAATTGGTCTGCAACCTCTTCAATCGCTTCAGAGAGTTCACGCTTTTGGTTTTGCAGATGCGGTGCATTATGGGAACCTGGCGCAACACATTCCAAAAGATTACCGAGAATCGTCTCAAGGATATCTCGATTTACGAACCCACGTCCTGAACGTTGTGCTAAACCTTCACGACTTGTGCTATCTATACGCAAGGCGTTAAGTTCGGACTTGCTATAAATTGGTCGGAGTCGTTCTAATGTTCGCTGCAACAACGGTTTTTTTAGATGTTCGTAAGAAGCATCAAAAAGTGTGGTTTCTGACATAGTTTCTTGGGAAATGCAAGCAAAAACGTCTCAAAATTGCAGAATTATTCCCTCTCCTCTCTTCTATTCCATTCAGGCTTTATCAATAACTTGTGTCTTGAATACTTCTTGGACAGCAGTAAGACCGGCACCCAATGTCACGTCATAACCGAATTCCGCTAATCCTCTTTCAAAGGCAGAAATAGCAACGATTATATCGTTTTCATTCATCCAACCGAGGTGTGCTATTCGTGCTATTTTTCCACTCAACTCCGCCTGCCCACCTGCATACGTTATACCATGTTTTTCTCGCATCCTCTTTATAAATGCTTTCCCATCTATCTCTTCAGGTAGTCGAATTGAAGTTAACGTATTTGCTGGAGATGAAGCGAAGAGTGGGAGTCCGATTGCTTTGATAGCACTTCGCGTAGCAACTGCCATCCGTCTATGACGAGAAATAGTGTTACGTATTCCCTCTTCAAATATGTTGTTCAGTGCTATCTGCAAAGCTGTCAATAGGGTCAAGGCAGGTGTATAAGGAACTGAACCTTCTAATCCACGTTGATGTGCTTTACGGTAGTCAAAATAGTATTTCGGTAGATTAGACCTTTCAGTTGCATTCCACGCACGCTGATTCAGTGCGGCGAATGAAAGACCTGGAGGTGTCATCAGTCCTTTCTGAGAACAAGAGACGACAACATCTACTCCCCAGTTGTCCATCTGTAGGTCATCTGCACCGAGTGCACTCACTGCGTCAACAACAAGTAATGTTGGTGTTGATTGTGTGATTTTGGCAATAGACTGAATATCGTGCAAAGCCCCTGTTGATGTTTCACAAAGTGTGGCAAAAACTGCTTTCGCTTCAGGATTCTCATTTATCTGTGCTTCAACTGTTTCTGGAGTAACAGAATCTCCCCACGTAACATCAATAGGTACGACATCAATCCTGTACGCATTACAGATTTCAGACCACCGATCTCCGAATTTGCCGCTTCGAATGATGATAACCTTATCACCTTGACACAACAAGTTCGCAACTGCCCCCTCCATTGCACCAGTCCCAGACGATGTTAAGAAGATGACATCATTCTCAGTCTGAAAAACGTGCTTTAATTTTTGTAATATGTCCAAAATTAAGGCAACGGATTCTTCACTGCGATGATAATCAATTGGCCCCGCCATTGCTAACAGTGCTTCATGTGGTATCGGTGTTGGTCCAGGTGTAAAGAGATGACTTTTTTTCATAGTAATCAATTAGGCAGTACCTACGGCACCAGGACTTTTACCTTCAACGCTCAATACGACCCATTCTCGGCTAAGCAACTGAAGCATTGCAACAATCGATTCGCGCTGTCCAGCACTGTCCATCGGTACTTCTATGGTAAGCGTTGCAAATTCCTCTTTTTGAACATCTCCATCTTTGTCAAACTTCATTGGGGTAATCTGTATCTTCTTTAATTTTGCATCCATAATATATGAATCCTCCTCAAAGATTCTTTGATATGAATTGTATAATAGGTAGAAATTACTGAACATTCATAAACGATTTCAGTTCAATACATTCTCCATTGCGTCGAGATGATTCCCATCCTGCTAAAACGGGTGCTAAAGAAAAAAGTCCATCATGATAATCGCTTTGTAAAATGCTTGCATCCTCTGTTTGTATGGCACGGATGAAAATTCTATCTTGCTCTAACCATGGATTAAATTCCTCTGCTTGATAGAATACCTCTCCGTTCACCTCAATTCTATCATATCTATAAACTGCAAGGTATCCACCTTCATAGTAGACCGTGAACCACGGTTCTCCATCTGGACTTTGACCAGCGGAGATAAAGTTTATCGTCATTGTTGCATCGTTATCAAATCTGTAATTTATGATTGATGTCAATGGTGCTGCATAAGGTTCGCGTTGACAATAGAACGCTTGTGCATTCTTAATGTTTAGTCCGGTCATAAACCGACTATAATCTGTTGCATGAACACCCCAGTCAAGTGCGCGTCCACCGGATTTATCCATATCTGCCCACCAGGTTTTTGCTTTGTTATCTACTGTAGCTGGCAATCCCGCGTAACTTTGGAAACGGACGTGTACAATGTTTTTATCCGCTAAAAACTCGCGTGCTTTCTGAAAAATGGGACGATACCTTTCACGAAACCCAACAGTGCTGATTACACCCGATTTACTTATAGCTTCATCAATGCGATTTGCTACCTTCATTGTAAGTGCTTGCGGTTTTTCGCTGAAGATATGTATGCCTTTTTCAGCAGCGATAGCTTCAACATCTGTTCTTGCATAAGCTGGAACAATAGAATACAACACATCAAAATCTTCCACGTCAAGCATCTCATAAGCACCACCATTTTCGTTGTGGTATACACGAGGGATGTCAAAACTGTCTGCTGTTTCTTGGGCAGCCTTCGGGTTACTATCACATGCAGCAATTATATTAACGGAATCCAACTGTAAAAGGTTCGGAATTCGGTTTTTTTTAGCGAAATTACCACATCCGTAGAATGCAACTCGGATTGTTGAAGTGGTTGACACGATTTAATTCTCCTAATTTGGATTGATCTTGTTTTACCATTGAAATTGAGAACGAATAAAGTATTTTTTTTTTGGACTCATGCGGTTAGATGAGGTTTAAGAAAATAAATCGGTAATTTGGCGAGGTTAGAAAACCTCGCCAGCAAAGGAGCACACCTGCCCTGTGCATTGCATAAAATTACCGACATGCTATTGTTTAGATCTTCCTGTTAATATAATGTGTAATATATAATAACATAAGGTTATATTTTTGTCAAGTAAGTTTTCAATTTTATTGCTGACACAAACTTTACATAACCATATCAGACATAATCCGTCAACTGATCAACGATGGTTGCGCAGCTAATAAACATCAGCATTCCAGCTATCCTATGGTCATTTGATACTATTTTAGAATTACCATCTTGCGAATTGGGGATACATTATCCGCGTGCATCTGATAGAAATAGGGGCCGCTTGCTACGCGTTTGCCTAAATCATCTGTTCCATCCCAATAGGCTGCTTCTTTCCTATTGGTGTGGTAGCCTGCTTGCTGATACCCTAAGTCTAAATGCTTGATGGCAGTGCCATGCATATTGTAAATTGAAATTTCAACATTGGAAGCATATGCTAAGTGATATGGTATCCACGTTTCTGGATTGAATGGATTCGGATAGTTAGCAAGTAAAAGAGTTTTTTCAGGACGCATTGATGCCAATAGCTTTCTAAGCATTGCAATTTCTTTTTGGTATTTTAAAGACCCTTTACTTTCAACACTCAATTTCTTTAGCAGTGTCTGAAGCACTTTCCTGTTTAACTTCTTTACCACTGCTGGGTCAAGAAGAGAATTCATTATGTTACCATACACTGCTGGAGATGATCCAACCGACACATTGATGTCAATGTCTGATGTAAGATTCACAAGGGGTGAAGTATCCTCAATTGGACATCCTTTGAGACTTAGTTTCTCAAGATTGACTAAGCTTGCGAGTGGACTGGCATCCCTAAGACGTCTATTGTTTTCAAGAAGTAGTTCTCTAAGGTTCGTCAATCCTGATAGTGCAGAAACATCTTCTATGATATTTCCCATGAGGTCTAACTGGGTGAGGGAATTCAAACCCTTAAGTGGGGTAAGATCCCGTATACTATTACCCAAGAGACGCAATGTCATCAGGTTCGTCAAGTTCTTAAGTGGTGTAATATCGCGTATTTGGTTGAAACCGAGATGTAGACTCTTGAGATTTGTCAAGTTTTCGAGAGGCGCGAGAGAAAAGACGTAATTGCTATAGACCTCTAACGTCGTCAGTTTCGTTAACCCTTTAAGTGGTGTGAGGTCTTTGACACTATTGGAACCGAGAAGCAACGTTGTCAAGTTTGGCGCGCTTTCTAAACCAGTAAGGTCTTCTATTTCACGAAGACCTATCAATCGAGATTTTGGACCAGCATCCAATCTTGTTAACTCTAACATCTTTTCTTCTGTAATCCTATCACTTGTGGACAAACCGAGGGTCAGTCGAATCATCGTAGCTAAGCTTGTGTCCGGTATTTCCACAAATTCAGTTTCCTCTAAAAGAAAAGGTACTTCGTTGACATCTGTCACTGAAATAGTCACCGTAATTGAGTCCGTGTTGAATAAACCTGAACCTGAAGCGATGACTATGACTTCATAAGTATTCTTAGTTTCATAATCCAATGCGGATTTGGTCTTCAATTGTACACCACGATAGACATGCACAATTTCAAATGCATGTGCATCGGGACCCCGAAGCCAAACGCGGACACAGGTATCAAATATACCTATGGAGTATCTTAGTGGTTCTCCAATGTCTGTGCCTGCTGCCGTGTTTTCCGCAATTTCACGGGTCGTTGTATTACCTTCATTGAACTCCAGATCCCCATGTGCCTCGGCGAGCGTTGAATAAAAGGCAAATATTATTGCCATAATAACAAACACACCGATCTTTTGCTTCAAAATTTGATGTTTCATGAGATTCTCCCTTTTTATCAATTCTTTGGTTTAACCGGACTTTAGGTATTTATTCTTCTTTACTTTTTCTAAATACCTAAACAACACTTGAGAGAATCATGATTCTTGTGTGTAGGAAACGATGATAATACCTGCGTTGTTTACACATGATATCAGTTATCTGACATTTCCCAATATGATGTTTAACCTAATAACAGTCAACATTATGAATGGATAGCGTTATGAAAGTGCGTTCTGTTTTAAATTTTCTTGACATTTAGTGCATGAGATAGCATCCTAAATAGTAATAATACAAAGATGTTTTGATCCCTTACTCAAGGCGAGTTTGATATGATACCATTTCTATGTATTATTGTCTCATTAGGCGGTTACTATCGTAGTTATTCATTGGGACACAAACTAACTGTTTGTGCTACAAAAAGAGACATTTTCAATTAGAAATGGTATGAATCAGGAAATCAACCGTGTATGAACCTTGGAACGATCATGATGTATTATGTGTGTTGTTTGGATGTTTGGATAGAGTGTCTGAACTTTCTTGAGAGGGATGTGATTTATTGTCTGTGATATGTATGAGATTGATAGAGCGGACAAGGGAACCCCGTCCCTACAAAAATAGGTGCTGTGATGAGATATTTACGGACAATCAGGTTTATAAGATTTTCTATAGTGGATAGTCCAGACTAAATATGCAGGTCGGGTAGAGCGAAGCGAAACCCATAGGTGTAAACTTAAGAAAACTTAGAAGCTCTTATGAATCACTCTAAATCCCTATGTTTATTGGGATTGTCTTCTCTTTAGTCCCGTAGGGACGATATGTTTATAGAAAAATGTGTACCCCCACCTCTCTTCAGTCCCGTAGGGACGATATGTTTATAGAAAAATGTGTACCCCCACCTCTCTTCAGTCCCGTAGGGACGATATGTTTATATCAGGATGAACTACTACACATATCGTCCCTACGGGACTGAAGAGGGTTTCTGCCATCGAAAATTCCTTAACTTTACACCCGATGAATGCCATACGCGCATTCACATCGTTGATTTATAGGTAGAGCGAAGCGAAACCCGACCTACAAGTTTAACATGGACTAACCACTCATATTAAGTTCACTTCATTAGCCACATTTTCCGTATACTTCGTGTTTTTCCTGCTTCAAACTGATAGAAATAGAGTCCACTGGATACAGTTTCACCAGCTGCATTTTTACCATCCCAGTATAACTTTCTTTCACCGTGTGTTTGCTGACCAAGTTTAAACATTCGCACCAATTCTCCACTTGAGGAAAAGATTGATATCTTGACATCAGTGGATTCGAAAAGGTTGTATGGTATCCAAGTTTCAGGGTTAAATGGATTGGGGTAATTTTGAAGGACTTCTGCTGTTTTGACCTTCCCCCATCTTGTGAATTGTTTGCCCTTAGGTTCAACTGCGACGACAGGTTCTTCTTCTTCGGTGAAAATAAATAGATCCGCAACAGATAAATCGTGGTATGTTTCAACAATGCCAGAAGGCCAAGTAAGTGTTATGGAATCAATGTTGTATGCAGCAGAAACTCCGAATTCCAATTCCATACTATCACTACCGAGAAAACCTGTACCACATATTAGTTCTTGTGTTTGAACGAAGTCTCCGACCTTCACTGCAACACGTGCACCAACTCCGTCTGGATTGCTTTTAGTTCCGCGTAACTTTACTTTGAATCTGTTGTTTTGTGGATTGACATTATTCTTTAGTAGGGTATTGCTTGTATTGTTGACGATATAAAAATCTACATCGCCATCGTTATCAAAATCTCCTGCGGTTGCGCCTCTGCCAACAACATTTACAGTAGTATTTAACATATCGGATCGATCAACAAACTTTCCCTTCTTGTTATTATGATAGAGTCGGTTGCGATTAGTTTTCTGTGAACCATCAACATTACCGTTGACGACGTATAGGTCTTGATATCCATCATTATCGTAGTCAACAAAAGTTGCATACCACCCTACACCTTCGTTTGCAACCCCAACATCTTCTGCAACATTTGTGAAAGTACCATCACCATTGTTGCGCCAGAGTAAATCTTCATCATAGTTTGTGACGAAAAAGTCGAGGTCAGCATCATTGTCATAGTCTCCGACGCAAAGTCCCATTGCGCCTGTAGGTTTTCCACGGATGAGTGTGACTATCCCGGAATGCTCTGAAACATCTGCGAAAGTGCCATTACCTCTGTTACGATAGAGTTTATCAGGGCCGTGATCATTTGCAACGAAGATATCTGCCCAAGTATCACCATCAAAGTCAAAGAAGATAGCTCCCCATGCAATACCGTCATCATCAACACCTGCAGCGGGAGCGACATCTTCAAATGTACCGTCTCCAAGGTTTCGATAAAGGACGTTTTTCCTTGGTGCCGGATCAAAGACTAAGAGGGAGGCGGGACGTCCCCAATTTGCAATATAGATATCCTGCCAACCGTCGTGGTCGAAATCAGCGATAGCAGCATTTGTTCCATGCTGTTCATCAGTGATTCTCGCTTGTTGGCTGACGTCGGTGAAAGTGCCGTTGCCGTTGTTCCTGAATAGAAAGTTTGGACCGTTACAGGTAACAAATAGGTCGCGCCACCCATCATTGTCGTAGTCAAACCAAACGCATCCGCGTGCATTTGGTGTGTTAGCAACCCCTGCCTTTTCTGCTATGTCCTTGAAAGTTCCATCACCGTTATTATGGTAAAGTGCGTTTGGTAATCCACCGTCTCCAACTACGAAGATGTCAAGCCAGCATCCATCGTTATCATAATCTGTTGATGCGGTTCCGGGCCCCATCCAGGTCCCGGAATTAACATCTATAGGAGTTTCTCGTTGGTAAACCTTCGCGGCTTCACTCACATCTGTGAAATTCTGCGCGGAAAGGTGTGGAACTAAACAGAAACAGAGGAATAGGATTAAGCTTAAACGCATAACGCATTCCATCCTTAATATCGGGTTTTTACTGCACCCCATGTGGTAGTTGCTTTACCTCCCGGTTCAACAGGGAAGGGGTTCAGGTTATCTCTGAAGTATTCGTATTCTACTTCAAGGTTTCCAGTAGGATCGGCGACACCTGCATAAATACCGAGCCAAAGAGGTGGGGTTAAACCAAATGTACCTTCACCAATATCTACCCAATCCTTGTCATCAGCTGTCTTATACCAAGCAGTGTATGTATCGCCAACTTTTTTAAGACGCATATACATTTCAATATCTTCATACTTACCGAATGCATCTTTCCAAGGCACGTCGGGTCGTCCCATACCATCTTGTCTTCTTTGATATTGAATTTGACCTTTGTGCTCAGGATTACGCGCCCAGAATTTGATCGTAACCCAATTATTGTCGCCAGGACTCTTGACTAATAGTCCGTTGACTGCAGAACCTGTCTTCCATCTTGCGAAGAAATGCGTTTCAACGTCAAACATATCGGTATCAGTTTCTTGATAGAGAAAATGACTTGCATCACCTGCCCATATATTCCTGTCGGTTTGACTATCAATGAAAAGATGATCCTTCTTAGTTTCACCAACATCCCAAGTTTCAGGTTCGTTTTGCCATTTCCAATTAGAATTCTTCAATTTGTTCCCCTCAAACGGATCACCGAATGAGGTCTGTGCATCAACATTACCTGTCCATACTACAGTTACAGTGAACATAATTAGAACAATACATCCAAATACATTATTCATATAACTATGATTTTTCATAATTCGTATCCTCCTACTCAATATTGTAAAATAGTGACACACATTTGTCAATATTAATTCAGTGTTATTTAGTTATTGGGTTAGGGTGTGTAAAGTTTTTGTCACAATATGATTCTGGTACATAAAGTTCTCGTCAATAGAGGTGTGAAATTAGCAACCTCTTCTGTCCTTAGTTTACAGAGCACTTAATGGTTATGAAAATACCTTGAAATTCCCAAAACACCCTTCCGCGTCTTCCGTGTTCTCCGCGTAATCCGCGATTCAGACAAAAACGGTGAGAATTACAATACACACCCCTCTGGCGCTGCAGATTTGACAAAACTCCTCTTATCCTGTCTTTCCTGTCTTTCCTGTCTTTCCTGATAATCCTGGTTCAGACCCAGCACATCATCACACATAAATCCAAATCAGAGTCAGAAACCCACAATACACAAAAAACATAATCCGCGCAATCCGTGTCATCCGCGATAATCCGCGATTCTGACAAATAGAGTGACAAAATAGTTACACACCCTTGCTCAATATATGCTTGCAGGTTGATGTGATGATTGATATAATATGAACCATGACATTTCTTGAAGCGATACTCCTCGGCGTTTTACAAGGGTTAACCGAATTCCTACCCGTTAGTAGTTCAGGACACCTTGTTTTGGCTCAACACTTCCTTGGTCTAAATGAACCCTTAGTCTTTTTTGATGTAATGCTACATGTTGGTACCTTAGCCGCTGTCATTGTGGTATATCGTGGTGCGATTGCCAGATTAGTATCCGGGGGTCTTTCAACCCTTACGAACAAAGCGTTTTATCAAAATCCGATCATAACACTAAATTCATCTTATGAACTTAGATTTATATGGTTAATAATACTCGGCTCTATTCCTACAGGTATCATTGCTGTGTTGTTCAAAACGCAATTGGAATCCTTTTTTGAGGAGGTTCTCATTGTGAGTGTGATGTTAATCGTTACAGGTATGATACTTCAGCTGCCGAAACTGAGAAGGGTTCATTTAGAAGAATCAGACAGTTCTACAAACATTGTCAAATCGTGGCATGCACCAGTAATTGGTATCGGCCAAGGTTGTGCAATTACACCTGGCATCTCTCGTTCTGGATCAACCATTTCAATCGCACTATTATTGGGGATTCCTGCTAAAATTGCTGCTGAATATTCCTTCCTTCTGTCAATTCCCGCTATACTCGGTGCCGTTGCTTTAAAGATACCAGATATAGCAGACACTTCAATACCTCTATATATCTTAGGTACTGGCATGTTAACTGCGTTTGTTGTTGGATATATTGCTTTACGTTTACTGTTAGCCGTATTGAACCGTGGTCATTTCTCTCTATTCTCGTATTACTGTATTGCCTTGGGAATCATCTCTCTCATTATTGAAATTATCTAATGGATAGTCCAGACTAAATATGTAGGTCGGGTAGAGGAACGAAACCCGCCAAATGCCAAACGCGCATTTGGCGTTGATTTGGACACGTAATGATTGTGTCTATCATGTCGGGTTTCGCTTCGCTCTACCCGACTTACACTTTAAGAATAGACGCTCCACTAGAGTGTATCTCATAGACCTAATCGTCCATAAATTTCTTATCACAGCACCTGTTTTTCGTAGGGACAGGGGTCTCCCTGTCCGTTGTATCGGTCTATTACACATCACAAACAACAAAAAACTCACCATATAAATGATTTATGAGATACGTTCTAATGACGTTTAAGAAAATAAATCTGTAATTTGGCGAGGTTAGGAAACCCCACCAGCAGCAGAGTATGATAGATTCTGCCTAATCCACGATTCGGTAAAACCTACCAGTAGGTATTCAGTAATACCTCCATCAAGATCAACTGAATAACTAACATACCTGAAACCCAGTAAAAATCGGATCGAGGCCGCGTTGTTAAGTATTTTGCAACGGGAATGACAAAGAATGGCACCATAAAGATCCAGATACGTTCTACCTCCATCGTGAACAGGGTTGAGAATGTGAAAAAAAGAAGTGTGATCAGGAATCCAATGATGAATGTATCCGATTTACCACTACATAACAACCAATGTGTCTGCTTTCCTGTGTTTTCATTTTCAGTCAATGTGCTGCTCTGTTTCCATTCCTTTATAGATGCGACAAGTTGTCGAATCCAGACTGTAGTCAACGGAATTCCCACACCAATTAGGAAAGCAAATAGATTTGCGAAACTCAGATGTAGATATCGGTCAATGCTCTCATATCCTGTTCCCATTCCAATTTCATCTTTTTTTATGGATGCCCAAAGTGCTTCTAAGGGTTGAAAACCTGTGAGTATGAACAGTATTATATAGAACCCTATAAAACCTGTTGCTGCAAAAGCCAACATCTTCAGGTATTGTACAAATCGCTTTCTTTCCAACAGGGGGATTACACATAAAAAGAAGCCTATTACTACCGTGGCATAAGTCATAAACATACCGAGTGCAAGGGAAATACCTGTTAGTAGACTATATGGTCGGAATGTTGCCAATGATATATCAGGTGCAGTTTCTCGTTCTCTTGCTTCATAAAACAGATACAGAGTGAGAATCGGGAAAACGCTGAATGGTCCATCCATTGATGTTGTTGTAAAAATCACGAAGTTTGGTGTAATAAGAAAGAGCAGAAGTGCGTAGAGAGCAACTCTTTTGTCGTAAAGTCTTTCTGCAAGTTTGTAGATAGGAAATACTGTGAGTGCCGTAAAGAGTATTGATGCTAACGATGTTGATACGAGATTGTATCCGAAGATATTACTTACAAGCCATAGGAAAACTACGCCACCTGGCGGATGCGTTCGGGTGTGACCAGAAAGTTTATCAAAGAATTCGGGATTACTGAATTCTCTTAGGAATACCTTTAAACCCATTTCATCAATAAATGGTACATCAGCATAGTATTCTTGATCCTCTCGGCTATAGGGTTCAAAGAGTTTTAAGCCTTGAACTGTATCAATAAGTGCGACGCTAATGTTTATAACGATGAAACATACAAGTGCAATTGTGATGAGTCTGCGCGGTGTGATGTTGTCGGGTAGTAAGCCAAGTTGTTGAAATTTGTAACTTATGAATAAGAATCCAATACATACAATTAGAGCTGGAAGCAACCAGAGACTAATACTAAATTCAGGAGAGGCATAGAGTGGGACGAAGTGATGAGCATAGTTGACTGCACCGAGGTCCAACCCAGTTTCGCGCATGATCTGTTTCAGTATTATATGATAGAAAAAGAAAAATAGCGCGATGAGTACAGTTTGTCCAAGAATGGATCGGATCGCTTTTTGTAAATAACGCATTCGTATTTTGTAGTTAAAAAGTAGTGTTTTCAATAACCTAAGGTTCTACATCCTTTACACAGCGTACACCGAAATCGTTGTAATAGGTTGTCGTGGCAACTTCACTGTTACGAAGTGAAACGCGTATTACTATAGCCGTACAAGCCCGTGAGCCGCCGCGTAACACACGATTAGAGGCAATCGTTTCTGCATTTTCGATGATCCATTCAATGTTATTTGTACTCTCCATTGCATCCTTACTGGGTAATATAAGATTTTTATCAAGCCAGTCAACAGCTGTTGCTCCTAAGACTGGATTTTTAGGAGGTGATTTTGTGTAGAAACCTGGATCATAAGCATCAAGACACCATTCCCACACATTGCCTGCCATATCGTGAAGTCCGTACGGGTTCGGTTTATAACTCCCGACAGGTGCGTTCCATCTGTATCCATCATCTACATTTATGTTTGCATTATCATTACCCGAATTTCTGTCAGAATAATTACATTGTGTTCCATCTGGTGGATCGTTTCCCCATGGATACGTTTTGCCTTTCAAACCTCCTCGTGCTGCTTTCTCCCATTCTGCCTCAGTCGGCAGTCGTTTTCCTGCCCATTTTGCGTACGCCATTGCGTCATGCCAACTTAGGCATACGGCAGGATGTTTATCTGTAGGTGAATATTGTGATATCACACTGCGTAATGGTCGATGACCTGTTGCTTTAACAAACTTCTTGTACTCACCAACAGTCACCTCGTGTATATCCATATAGAACGCGTCCACGTAGACTGTGTGAACAGGCCTTTCCTTAACCTGGAAATTATTGCTGCCCATTTCGAACTCACCTGCAGGAATTAGTACCATTCCTACTGGGGCTTCTGGTTTTTTGTTTTCTTCAAATCCCTTTTTGTCTTCATCAAATCCTGTTGTTACAATCAAAAACATACTTATTATCAGTAATGATGTAAGAAGATATACAACTTTCATTTCTTTATAGACTCCTTGTATAGATTTTAGCAATATGATTATATGAAGTATGTAAATAAATAGACACTTCGCCTGTAGGAGCGATCTCCGAATCGCGACAAAACAGAGGAATAATCGGGAATCGGAGTTCCCTCCTACAGTTCAGGAATGTAGTGTTCCGTCTACACTCAAATGATGAGTAGATTCGTTCGTAGGGACGGGGTTTCCCCGTCCGTTATATAAATCATTTTTATGACTTGACAAAGCAGTAGCGTTAATTCTAATTTCAACCGTAATCATATCATCAACAAAGAATAACACGACAAAATCTTACATTTCAGATGCTTGTAGCTTCTGTGCTGCTTCTAACAATACATTTGCTAAATACTGAGGATTCACTTCATCTTTCCCGCGGAATGTGCGGACTCGTTCTCCATTAATTTTCAATACAGCGAGTTCTTTTCCACCGAGATGAATACCGAGTTTAGCATTACGCGTTTCACCGGGGCCGTTGACTTCACATCCCATCACTGCTATAGGGATATTGATACCGTTTTTCTCCAATAGTTCTTCAGCAACAGCGACGATATTTTCATAATCTGCTTCAGGGTCTCCACGTCCACAGAAAGGACATGAGATCACATCCAAAATGTTGTCTGCCATGCCGAGTGCACGCAGTAGTTCCTTTGCAGTTAACACCTCTTCTACTGGGTCACCTGTTATAGAGATGCGTATTGTGTCACCGATACCTTCCAATAAGAGTGTCCCGATGCCGAGTGTAGACTTGACATGTGCGCGGCGTGGCGTTCCTGCTTCTGTAACGCCAAGATGCAGCGGATATTGAACTTGTGCGGATAGCATGCGGTTTGCTTCAATCATCCGAATCGGATCGCTGGATTTTACCGAGATTGCGATGTCTGTAAAATCGTGTTCTTCACAGATGTTGATATGTCTCATTGCACTCTCTACCAACGCTTCTGCCGTAGGAGAGGGATATTTTTCTAATAAGTCTTTTTCAAGTGACCCTTCATTGACACCGATACGGATTGGGATATTTGCAGATTTTGCAGCAGATAACACTTCAGCAATGCGTTTCTCATTGCCAATGTTTCCTGGATTGATACGTACTTTTGCCACACCCGCATCAACTGCAGCAAGTGCGAATTTGTAGTTAAAGTGAATATCAGAAACGATGGGTACGGGTGCACGTTTAACCAATTGGCTCAGTGCGTTCGCGTCCTTTTCTTCTGGTACAGCGACTCGTACGATTTCAGCACCCGCTTCTACACACCTCTCAACTTGTGCCAATGTTGCATCAACATCGTGTGTTAAAGTGGTCGTCATGGTCTGAATGGAGATCGGATTCCCACCACCGATTGGTATATTTCCTACTTGAATTTTTCGTGTAGGTTTCCTATTGTCAATTTGAATCAATTCTTTCATATTTGTATCAAATAGTGGATAGTCCATGTTAAACTTGTAGGTCGGGTAGAGGAACGAAACCCGCCAAATCATGCAGAATACCACACGCGTATTCTGCCAAGCGCATTTGGCGTTGATTTGGACGAATTCCAAATGCTTATTCGGCGTTGAGTTGGATACGTAATTGTTGTATCTATCTTGTCGGGTTTCGCTTCGCTCTACCCATAGGTGTAAACTTAAGAAAACTTAGAAGCTATTATGAATCACTCTGAATCCCTATGTTTGTTGGGATTGTCTTCTCTTCAGTCCCGCCAAATGCCAAACGCGCATTTGGCGTTGATTTGGTAGGGACGATATGTTTATAGAAAAATGTGTACCCCCCTACTCTTCAGTCCCGTAGGGACGATATGTTTATAGAAGAACGTGTACCCCCACCTCTCTTCAGTCCCGCCAAATGCCAAACGCGCATTTGGCGTTGATTTGGTAGGGACGATATGTTTATAGAAAAATGTGTACCCCCCTACTCTTCAGTCCCGTAGGGACGATATGTTTATAGAAAAATGTGTACCCCCCTGCTCTTTAGTCCCGTAGGGACGATATGTTTATAGAAGAATGTAAAAACAGTTAGTTGGTAGTTATAAGCTGCGTGAGAACTTCAATGAACCGTTCATTTTCTTCCTGCTTGCCTATTGTAACACGGATTGCGTTGTTAAATCCATAGTTTGCCATTGCGCGAACGATAACCCCTTTTTTCATCATTGCGTCCACGAAGTCTTTCCCCGATTGATTGACAAATACCATGATAAAATTCCCTTCAGTCTTGATATAACGCAGACCTAATCTGTCAAATTCGGTGTAAAGATAGGCTTTACCTGCTTCGTTCAGTTTTTGGCTTCTTTTAACATAGTCAGTATCTTTCAAAGCTGCTCGTGCAGCTGCTTGTCCAACCAAGTTGCAGTTGAAGGGTTGCCGAACAGGATTTATTGTAGCAATTAGAGACGGTTTTGCAATGCCGTAACCTACCCGTAATCCTGCGAGACCGTATATTTTGGAGAAAGTTCTCGTAATAATGAAGTTACGCTCTTCCATAACATAGGGTAGGGTTTGTGGGTAGTCCGATCGCGTGACATATTCGTAATACGCTTCGTCAAATACGACTAAGACATTTTCTGGAACTTGTGCCATGAAATGTGCTGTGTCGGTTGCAGTAACAATTGTTCCGGTAGGATTATTTGGATTTGCTATGAAAATAACTTTTGTCTTATCCGTAATTGCTGCTGCCATAGCTTGTAAATGGTGTGTGTCATTTTGCATAGGGACGACAACGGATGTTGCTCCTGACACCTGAGCGACGTGTTCGTAGACAACGAATGCGCCTTCTGCGTAAATGACTTCATCACCAGGTCCAAGATAGGTTTCGCCGACGAGTGTTAATACCTCATTTGAACCGTTTGTTAGCATAAGATAGTCTTCATTTACACCGAGATGCTTGGCTAAGTCCGCTTTTAAATAGTATGCATTTCCATCCGGATAAAAATTTACCTCTTTAGAACTTTCCGCTATTGCTTCCATTGCTAACGGAGAAGGACCGAGTGGGTTCTCATTGGATGCTAACTTAATAATAATATCCGCTATGCCAAGTTCGCGTTTTACTTCTTCAATCGGTTTACCGCCTTGATAGGCAACCATTGTTTCAATGCCAGGATTCGGCTTGAGTTCTTTCTGGGATGTGTTCACGTTTTTCCGTTTTTCCTATCAGGACTTACGCATTTTTTCTTAAAGTCCCCTTGATAAGGAGGATTTAGGGGGTTAAAAAGACAAAAAACAGTGAAATATCGCACCATTTAACCCCCCTAACCCCCTTATCAAGGGGGAATGCGTAAGTCCTGCCTAATGCGTAAGTCCTGCCTATATTGAAATTGTGTTATAGATGCAGGATTCTAATCCTTTACCTGTGCATAAATACATCTGTTGAACTTTAGTTATAGTATATCATGCCTCGAATCTATTTTCCACAAAAGAAATACTGGAATTCCGTGGCGCAAGATTGTTTTTTCCGCTTCAAAAACGAAATTGCGAGTTTTATTCTCAACAAGATTCATGTAAGAGTCAAAGGCTTTTCTTGCATCAACTTTGTCATCTGCATCTAACATGTCATCTAATATATCACCAAACGCATCAGAAAATTTAACAGGATCCGTATATGTGATAAATTTCATTGTTAGTGTGTCACCGACCTTCAGAAGCGTTTTCTCTGGAGGCCATTTCCTTGCAATAACGCGGTAATTATCATCCGAGTCAAGTGCTATCATAATACCATAAGGTGCAAAACCGAAATCCTATAAGTGACGGGGTTTGCCGAATTTAATGTTGTTTGGAAGACTTATCTCATCACTATGTTTTTTAATCCACGTTTCCGATGCTTCAACACTTAGAACTTCATACCCTAATGATTTTGGTTCATCTATGAAATTGTCCCAAGGGTCTTCATTTATCTCACATCCAAATAGAATGGAAATTATAGTAAGAATAAGAGTAATGTAGTAAACCTTCAAAGTAAGACTCCTTTTTTGCTTGATTTGGTGATTTCTAAAAACCACTCGTATCCCCTTCCTTCAAGCATTTTTGCCGTTCTTCCCAATCAGGAAGATACGCTGACATATACCCTTTAAACAACTTGCCATGATTCGGCACAAGCAGATGCACCAATTCATGCACAATGACGAACTCCGTTAATGTTTCCGGTAGATGTAGCAAATCGGTGTTGAGTGTCAACCTGCCATTGGTTGATATAGATGCCCATTTCCGGTGCATCTGACGTATATGTACCTCGCGCACTTCAACACCAATGTGGTCTGCCCATCGCCAAACTTCACTTTTCAATTCCGTTGGGTTTTGCAACATGTTTTGGGTTTTCATAGCCGCTGCAACGTCAACAATTTGTTCGTTATTTCTATCTTAGTGCGAATATCAACTGAAGGTGCTAATGTTCTATAGAGCGTAGTTCGCAATTCTTGTTGTTGATGCTCGTCCCACTGATAATCAGGAAACTGCTCAAATACTTGGTTAACTGATCGTGCTTGTTCTGGTGTAACGTTCTCTATAGCACCACTCATAACAGTATAGACTGCAAAAGAATTGTCATCTAATGCCATCTGGTGCTGTTCCCTTTCGGCGCGTGAAATTGATTCTGCTAACTTTAGGAATTCTGAGAGAGCATCTTGTGTTCCTAATTGACGATCTTCAAGGTCTTGAATCGCAGCTTCTGCTCGGTCACCGATAGATCTCAGAAATGGTTTGGCTTCTGCGTTGTCCGTCACTGTTTGACGTACTGCTTTTGCCAAATTCAAGACCTTTACTGTATCGGAAGTGTTACTCTGATCTAATTGCTGCAAAGTGGTTTCGTTCAATTCATAAACTTCATTTGGCAATGCAAAGAGGTCTCCCTGAGTTTGATTTTGTAGAAGTTCTCGCGTCTTGTTTGTTAACTCTCTGTGGACATAAGGGTTTGTGGAAAATGCGTTACGAATTAATCCATACAAGGCAGTAAGTTTTTGATAATTCTCAATAAACGGGTGTAAGAACGCATCGGGTGATAATATGTTATAGAGATTTTGCAATGTTTTGTAGAACGTAAAAAATGTTTCTCGGAGGTCTTTGTCCTCAAAATGTTCAATCGCTTGTTCCTTCGCCTTATCGTCCGATCCTTCAGCGAAGTGTAGATACTGCTGTGCGTCTTCATGCATCATTCGGGTAAATGCTTCTTTAAGCACCTCAATATTCTGAATGACACTCTCCACCTCATCGGAATCGAATGCGAGTGCCTTTTTGATGTTTTCAAAGATACCGACAAAATCCAATACAAACCCTGCAGGTTTTACGAGTCCATCCGCATCTTCATAAGGACGGTTAACACGCGCAATAGACTGTAACAATACGTGGTCACGCATCGGTTTATCAAGATACATACAATAAAGGATTGGCGCATCAAACCCTGTCAGTAATTTCTGTGTTACGATGAGGATTTTCGGTTGTGCAGCCTTATCAACAAATCGCTTACGGATCTCCCTTTCCTGTTCATAAGAGCGGTGAAAGGATTTCATTAATTCAGAATCTCGGTTGTCATCTGAGTAGACGACTTCCGAGTATTCGGTGCGTAAATGATTGTCAAGTGCCATCTTATACAACGCGCATGCTTCGCGGTCTACGGCGACTAAGAACGCTTTGAATCCCATCGGTTCTACAGTGTTTTGAAAGTGTTCTGCTATACATTCGGCTATCCGTGCTATGCGTGCGGGTGCTTTCAATATCTCTTTTAGTTTCACAGAACGGTCGAGGATCGCGTTTAGTTCATCAGGATCACTTACACCTGCTGCATCAGCAAGGTCCAGGAATTCGGTCTCTAATACTTCTCTATCAACCCGTAAATCGGAAGATGCCAGCATATAATTCAATTTGACAGTTGTGCCATCTTCAATAGATTCTGTGATTGCGTATTTGTCAAGATACCCCTGTGTATCATCTCTACCGAATACTTTGAAAGTGCCTTCTCCTTTGGACAGGCTATCAATCGGTGTACCAGTGAATCCGATATATGTGGCATTTGGGAGGGCAGCCATCAGGTAATTTCCGAAATCCCCTCCGGTGGTTCGGTGTGCTTCGTCTACTAACACGACTACGCGTTCACGCGTGTTTAGGTTCGCTGGTCTCTTATCAAACTTATGAATCATTGACACAACCAAACCGCGATAATCTGATGCTAATATGTTTTCCAGATCGTCTTTGTTCTGTGCCACTTTCAACGATGTGATGCCGTAGCCGGTGATGTTCTTAAAGAGTTGGCTTTCTAACTCATTACGGTCAACGAGCATTAGCACGGTCGGTTTTTCTGTCTGTGTTTCTCCACGCAGAAGTCGTGATGCAATCGTTATCATCGTAAGTGTTTTGCCACTGCCTTGTGTGTGCCAAACAAGTCCGCGCCGTTTGTTTGGATCGTTCACCCGTTCAATAACCTTTTCCACTGCACGCGTCTGATGTTGACGCAGCACAACTTTAGTGAGTTCGTCGTCTCTACTCTGGAATATGATGGTTCGCTGCAATGTTTGGAGCAATCGGTTGCGGTCGAAAAATGTCTTGATTTTCTGTTCATAGTTGGCGGGTTCGTCCGTTTTCCAGTTGAACAGATTTTTGCGGTTGGTGTTCCACGTCACGCTATAAAATAGATCGGTAAGTTGTGTTACTGCAAAGAGTTGCGCGGTAGTGAACATCTCTGGCGTTTCGTTATGATAACGATGTATCTGCTCTACACCGAGTGCTAATCCATCACGTTTGTTTGTGGATTTCGCTTCTACGATTGCAATAGGGATACCGTTGATTAGAAAGACGACATCAGCACGGTTCCGGTGAACTGTGCCTTGCTGTTCCCATTCGTCGGTGACATGAAAAAGGTTATTGTCGGGATTGTCAAAGTCTATTAAGGTAACGTTACGTTCTCGGTTTTCACCTGCTACAAAGGTTGATTTCTCACCCCGAATCCAAGCGAGTGCGTCCTGATTACCTTCAAGAGTCGGTTTTATTTGTCTGAGTTTCCGTGTCACGTCTGTGCAGTTGGATTCGTCTATGACTTCCTTGTTGAGTTTCAGGAGTTGTGCTTTCAGGATATCCCCAAAATATAGCGCGGTTGCATCACCCCCACGCATCTGCAAGGCTTCTGCACGGGACACCCGTGTCCATCCTATTTCGTTTGCGTATTTGAGGAGTGGTTCTTGGACTGCGGAACGTTCTGACATAATCGTTTCCTAATCTCATTCAATATAACCAATAGAAACAGATATCCACCAAGTGCCATAAGTGCACATGATGTTGAGTCACGAACTGTATTATAACATAAATGCCGAATTTTATTCACTCAAAATGACAGGATCTTACCGTGTTGAAACATATATGTGTTTGTGATATAATATATTCACACTTTTCACAGTAGATGTTGGTATGATTGTCTAAGCACTTGGTATATTGTATACTATTGAGTACTTAATGTGAAGTTTGTTGGGAGTATTAGAATATTCAATGACCGCTTCAGGAGTGAAACAACCGACTTGTCTATTAATAAAATTAGAAGGAATGTAACCATGGATAATACAAATGTATTAAAAACGATATTGTTAGTATCAGATGAAGCAATGCCGCATGATCTTCATGATGAAGTGCCTGATCGTTTGAAAACTCTGTTTACGTCTCCGGTTATTGAGAAGGAGCATAATGGGTATCCAGATTCTGTTGGGAAAGATATACCAATTGAGAAGATAGGGGTATTTAGAGATCCGATTCCAAATTGCACTGCATTTGCGTTTCGATCAGACTGGCAAGATGCTAATAGTGATCTTGAGATAGCGTATTATAAAATGAATGATCCTAATAAAAGGATAGTGTCATTGATTGGTATGTATTCAGAATATTCATCAAAATATCCATCCCCTATCAAACGTCTATTTGATGATTCATTTTGGGAAGAATTACCTGAAATGCCTCATGAGACTTTCCGTTTTTATATAGAAAACTTGGGTATGTATGTTACTATGTTGGCAATTCCAGAGTTAGCAGATAAATATAAGACTAAAATTGGATTGTCTGCTGCCGGATTCAAGGAATGGTGTTCCATAATGGCTTCAAAAATTGGATAAGTTATAATTTCACGAAAAGAGAGTAAAACAAGGAATGTCCCAGCAAAAAACTTTTCCAAAGGAGATTTTTGACATAATTCAAGAAATTGCAGATCTCTCTATTGAGGGTAACTTACTTTTCCGTGGAGAACCAAAACACCATAGTAAAATATCATCAACACTTTATCGTAAATGTGAGCGTATTATTAAGGATGCGGGTCTTGTGACTGAATTGTCTGATTTTAACATTGAGGACATAGAGAGTGAAATTTCAAATCAAGTCAGAGCATTTATGACGACTGGTGAGCAAGTGTCTGACTTATCTATTCTTACACAATTACAACACTACGAGAGTCAAACGAATCTTATCGATTTTACAACCGATTTTAATATTGCTTTATTTTTTGCTTGTGATGGTCAACCTGATGAGAATGGAAGGGTTATTGTTCAGAAAAGAGATTTAGTCCGGATAGAACAACCATCAGGGATAGAACATCGTATTTTATCTCAAAAGAGTGTGTTTGTTCACCCAAAACGAGGCTATATTGATCCAAAAGAAGCCAAGTACAGGGTTGTCTGTATTCCTGCAAAACTTAAAAGGGACATACTAAGATATCTTCGAAATACAAACGGTATCACTACAGAAAAGATTTATAACGATATCCACGGATATATCAGAAATCAAGAGGTCCACAAATCTGCCTATAACGAATTCTACATAGCTTTTGCCTACCAAAACAAAGCCGAAAATATGGAGAATCCAAAAGAAAAGCATGAGTTATGGGATAAAGCGATTGAACATTATGGTAAGGCAATAGACGATAACCCTAACATGTATCCTGCTTATGCTAATCGCAGTACTCTATACAGTAAGAAACAGGAAATTAGTAAGGTTATAGAAGATCGGACAAAAGCACTAGAAATTAACCCCGATCATGCCTTTGGTCCTTATACTTACCGTGATTCAACAGGCGAGTGGGAGGTAAATTGGGAACCTGTAAGTGAACTGAATCGTATTCTGGAATCCTATGACTATTTGGAATATGATGAAAGTAATTCCGATGGCATCGTTAAACTACGGGTTAAAGTTAAAGATGATTGCTTGGATGTTGATCGCGATATTCATGTCATGAACCACATTAAAAACGAATTAGAACTCGCTACTGATCGGTTCTATGTCCCTATACTTAATCCTGGGTCAGGTTCACCTTCACTTGAGGAAAAATTCAAAAAATGGAGATATTTCACATTGCATGAACGGAATCCACCAAGAAGATTTGAAAGTGAATAGAATCCCCGCATCCAGTTTCCTTAAACCTAAGTACAGCACAAAGAGAAACTCCAATGGGCAGATGAGGTAAAACACGAACACAACTACCTATATGAAAGGACATGCAATAAATGCCTGAAAATCTCAAACAGTTAACACCTGTGGATATCAGCGAGGTATGGGAAACTGAACCACAGCACTTTACACCGTGGCTTGCACAAGCGGAAAATCTAACACTTTTAGGTAATACCCTCGGTATGGAACTACAACTTGAGGCCCAGGAGTTCCCCGTTGGAGGTTTCCGGGCGGACATCCTCTGCAAAAACACACTTGATGACTCGTGGGTGTTAATTGAAAATCAGTTGGCAGCCACAGACCATAGGCACTTTGGACAAATTCTTACATACGCGGCAGGATTAGATGCCTCTACAGTTATCTGGATTGCCAAGACGTTCCGACATGAACATTGCGCGATGCTTGACTGGCAGAACAAGATAACCGATGAACGCTACAGTTTCTTTGGTATTGAAATGAAGGTCTGGCAGATAGCGGATTCACCCCTCGCCATTCAATTTGAAGTAGTTTCAAGTCCGAACAATTTCATTCTCGGTGTTAGTCAAGACACAAAACGCGCAGTGAATCAAGAACTTTCCGAAACAGAACATATAAATAAAAAATACTGGACAGGTTTGCGAGATTACATGAATGACAATGTTAGAAGTCTTAAGTGTCCACCACCATCAAAGAATAATTATCTTCATTTCAGTATTGGTAGGACAAGTTTTTTTATACGGACATGGTTGATAAGGGGTAGTAAGGAATTACGTATTTGGCTCTACATGAATGGAAATGATGCTAAGGCATATTTTCACTTGCTTAAGGAACAACAAGAAGAGATTCACAAAGAATTCAGTGAAACACTTGAATGGAATGAATTGCCTCAGTATAAAAGTTGTCGGATATGCTTAAATAAAGGAGACACCGATCCCTTAGACGAAAACGATTGGAGACAGCAGTATGAATGGTTTACTGCTAAATTGGAGTTGTTTAATAGTGTTTTCAGATCACGTATCCAAGCACTTGATGCTGCAGATTGGATTGCAGAGGATGATGACCAGATGAACGAAGATTTGTTGGATGATGAACCTGTCGCTATAGAATCTTAAAATCCGATCTTGCCGTTCAGAACTGAATGCGGCTATCAGAGACTTTCATATAGTCAGGTCTGGAAGTTCGGAATCAATCCTAAATGTGTGTATGACAATTGTTGGGTTAGGAAGTTCTACCGAACCTACGATACATCAATCAACGGCACAGCAGACCTTTGCCCTGTCATGAGTTCTTCAAGCATGGCGTGGAATAGTTCATCAATATGCTCTACTTCTTTCTCAAGTGTGGTTATTTTTTTATCAAATGCTTGAGAGATGTTTGCAATGGTATTCTGTTCAGGAAGTGGAGGAAGAGGGATTTTAAGTTGATGGAGGATACTTTGTGTAATCAGTGGTTGCCCCCCTCTCCTTTGTAACCGATTTAAATTAAAGTACTTTAGTTGTTCTGCCAGAAAGTTAAGAGAGACCTCACTGTTAAACCATTGCTCTGGATATAACGCATTATCAGTAATCCAATTTGGAGATTCCGCAATATGCACACAACCACAGTATGCTCCAACGCGACCGATTATAAGATGCCTTTGTTCACTGAACTTTTTGCTGGTGTAACCCAAGATACCGTTCCCACCGTAAACGGGCACATTTTGCTTAGGATTGGGTTTACTCTCTATATCTTTTGGACGAGATAGTCCACTTTTCAATTTTATTATATCACCTAACTTTGTCACTTCCCAAGTCTCAGGAATCTCGCCAATTTCTGTCTGCTTGCGGGGTTCGCCTTTCGTGCCGTGTGAAAAGAGATGATTCATCAATGCTGCTTTGCATTCTCGTTCTAATGCGATTTCGATTTGTCGGGTGAATTTTGCTTCTTGGATTGTTTGTAAGATATGTGCGATGGCGCGTTGTTCGGGGAGTGGAGGTAGAGGGAACTGATAGTTAAGGATATGACCAATTGATAGATTATTAATGTTTGTTCCACGTGCCTCCTTAAGTAAGTGTTCACGATAATACTTAGTTTGGAAGACTTGACCGATGAATAATTGTTCTGTCATGGAATTGTGACGAAAAACCGAACAGAATGCTCCAAAAGAACCTTCCCAATCTGAATTGAATTGGGCAGCTTTTCCTACTATAGATTTACTTCCGCTGGACATTGCTATGATAACATCACCCTTGCGTAAAATCTGTGAGTCAGATACTTTCTCACCTTCTACAAATACTAATTCTTCATCCAATATCAGTTCTCTATTTTGGATATTTGTTGCTCTCAGAATTGGTAAATATCCTGAGCTGGATATGTCAGTCGTCTCTTGTCTTTTGTAAGTAACGCCACGGACCAAATTCCCTAATTCACCTAATCTGGCAACTTTCCAATGTTCTGGTAAATTCATCTCATTCATTCCGTATCTCCAGATGTATGTTGGATCTCCAAATATGTTTTAACTTCCTGAAAATGTTTACAAGCACCATCATAATTTTCAGATACTAAAAGTCTTCTTCCCCATATAACCCAAATTAATTGACCCCCTATTTCAGTTAAAAAACGTTCTAATAAATCTCTACGTAGATATGTGAAATTCTGAGAGTTCGACCATATATCACCATATTCAAATGATATTGAAGCACGTCTATTGTTATCTTTTTCAAACATATCAAAACTTTGAGGTTTTCTGTATAAGTTTAAACAGCCTGAAATCTCTCTATTAGGTAGAGCAATTGACCTACGGAGATTTGCTGCACTACGAGATTCCTCCCAACAGTTTTCTCTTACCGGAATGAGTACTTCAAAATCTTTATGTTCTAACTTTTCTTCATCAACTGTTCTTATTGTGATTTCAAGGTTTTTTTCATGTAGTAATTCGTTTAGTCTTTTCTCATCATCGTTTTCAATCAGTTTCCTTGTAGTATCCAAAAGTTCGAAATCCTCAATCAAGGATATAGGTTCACCACCACGTAGCAACTCAAACTGTTTTTTGGGAATCGTATATTTTCTTACCAAAAACGAAAATTCTTCCCATCCGTTTGTTGGAAAAGTATCACTCCATGGTATTTCTCCCGCATAAGTTCTATAGTCTTCTGGGATAAATGGGACGGTATGTCCATCAATATGCTCTTGTCTTTTCAAGATCTCAACGATTTCATCAACATCTTCATGTTTTACTATTATTCCTTGTATCCAAGCAGACATTTTACGACTTGCAGGTTTATCTTCTTGGCCTAAGTGTCCATGCAAAAGCACCCAAGAATCTTGTTCCTCACAAAGTTGATCAACCATCAAATATGGTGTTAAATCTGGGTGAGATGTCTTTAATACCCACTGTTCTGTGTCTACTTCGCGATCACCTAAAAAATCTTCTCTGACTAAATTATACTCTCGGTGTTTTTCAGGAAAACTTGGATCAATATCAGCCTCTATACATCGACCATGATCATAAAATTCACGAAGAACTCCAAGATCATGTCTAAATCCTGAGAGTTCAAAATAAGCTATCCAAGAGTATTTTTTGCCGTATCTATCTGTTTTTCGGCCATTGCCAGATCGACTATATTTTCTATAATTTTCATCTGCAAGCCAGCCATCAATTTCTCCAAAACTGTCCAATGAAAATCCTAAATCGTAGATCCGCCAATAGATATTGGCTTTTACACGCTTATATTCTTCTGGATCAGAATTATCAGACTTAATCAAACTCTCAAGTGTGTAATTCTTAAAATCCATCTGTAATGGTGCAGGACCTTTTTCATATTCACCCTCATTCTTATTTTCACTTTCTCCCCATGCGCGAATTCCACCATCTGTATAAGGTGGTCTTATGCGTAACTTTTCATCATCTGTTAGTAAGTCAGGTTGATGAATCAAAGCAATATCAATTGTTCGTTTTGCATAATCGCGTGCTAATATGTGTGTTGTTGCATGTGGAGCATTAGCTTGGAACATGTTTTCATATAATTTTCGTCCATAATCAGATAGTACTTCTTCTAACAAATTAGTATCCTCAATATTGTTATGGTGTGCCATGGCAATACCGTAAGTTGCAGCTAACATTCGCTCAGAAACATAAGGGTCGTTAATTGAAAAAGACTTACGAACTAAATCAACAAATTCTTTGGGGAAACGTCGTCCATACCAGTAAAGTGCCCGTGTAGTTTTGTCTCGTAGTGGACGCACGGTTGATGTAAGAATCCACATAATATGCTCTGCTAAAAGATGTAGACTTTCTTTACCAATTTCAGATAATTCTGGTTCACTCTTGCAAGTATCCTCAACGCGTAAGACTATCTTCTCAAACCGTTCACGGTTATTTCGGACATGCTCTGTCCAACTTATATCTCGTTCTGACATAGACATATCTAAGAGTTGCTTTGACCAGAATTTAGCGTTGAAAGGATGACCAGGATGTCCTACTGTAGATGTTGTTAACTCAAAGAAAAGGGCGCGGTTTTCGGGTAGTGCGAATAGCTTATTGACAAGTTTAATACATTCATCGTTTATATTATCATCGGATATTTCAAATAAACCACGAATTGAATAGTCGAATGCTCTTTGATTTTCTGAAAGATTGTGAAGAAAATGACCAGTGGTTGGAAGGAGTGCAGCAAGACACCTACCAATGTCATCAAACATTGGATGTCCAGTCTTATTTCTTTCAAGAGTATAGATATACTGGCGTAACTTTTTCGGAAAAAGTTCCATAGCGAAATTTTTAATACGATTTAGAAATGCATTGGAGACTTGTCGGTCTTTCCCAAATAACTTTGAAACAGCGCGTTGGAGGAATTTTATTCTACGATTTGATGCTTGTTCAACTAAGTATTGTGCTATCAAATAACCACCGAGAAGGTCATAAGTAAATCTCATAATCTCTGTCTCATCAACCATATCTCGAAACACTAATAATAATCCTTCTGATTCAATAGCAAACAATTTTGATGATGAGTTCTTTAGTTTATCAAGTGATTCACCATCTATTAAAAGTGCCAATTCATTCCGTGTGATATAACGACTAGGGTGTTTCCATAAGAACATCGCCATTTTCTTTAATCCAGATTGCACTATACACCCTCCAGAGTCTAGTGCAAGAAGCTCACATACTGCTTCATTGCATTGCACCAAATATTCATCAAAAACCTCAAACATCGTCTGTTCACCAACATAAACTTGTTTCTCAACCTTACGTTCACGGTTTTTAGTTTCACAAAAGATTTTAAGATAGATTGGAATTTTAAAATAACTCAATGGTGCAAATGTAAGATCTGCATTAATTTTGTACTCTTTGAAGTATTTCTTAATCGCTTCCTGTGTTAATTCTTCGGTTTCGAATCCATCAACATCTACACAATAAGGAAGATATTCATTACCCCAAATGACTCTTTTATAACTGCTTCGACAAGTTGTAATTAATACAATATTCTTAGTCTGTGCTATTTCATGAATAAACCCATTCAAGTATAACTTCCACACTTTTGATAATGCCCCGTTATCTGTAGATTCGTTAAGACCATCAATAACTATTGGGATACGTGTATTGTATGCTTCAGCAGAAGCTGAAAGGGCCTTCAAAAAGTCATTAAAACTGTAGGAGGATGGAATATCTAGTATTTTTAGTAATTGTGCTTGAATTGGTTGGTCAGCGGTAAAAAGGTTTCCGCGTACAAACAGTGCCGGTAATCTATTATGCAATCGATATTCACAAATATTACAGGCTATATGTGTTTTGCCAACTCCAGCATTTCCAAAAATCTTTAATTCTGAATGATTAATTAGTTTACATTTATACAACTCAAAGTTGAGAAAATCATCTAATAAGTTGGCAATTATAGATTCCGGACGATGAACAAGCCATCTTGTATCATCCAAAATTCGTGCTTTGTATGGACTTTCACCAGTATATTTGATCTTTGAAATGTCAGATTCATCTATGGCTGTTCTATAGGTAGAAAGCTCACCTTCAAGTTCTTGCCATACACAATCCCAATCTATTGCTTGTGCTTCAAAAAGTTTGTTTTCCTTCAAAAATTCTCTGGCATGTTTGAACTGATCAATTGTCTTGATTAACACATCTTGAAGTGGTTTAGTTGCAATAGTTAAATTATCCTTTTTTTCCGCATCCCAAATAATATCTTTTTGAATAGGCTTTTTGAGATTATCAACTGCATCGTTTAAATCTTCTAATTCTTCCTCCAGTTTTTCAATTGAATCGGTGATATGTTCTACAAATGTGTGGTCACCCAGAATCGCATGAATATCTATTTCTACATCAAGTTTGGTGTGTAAGGACGAATCAAATTTTTCACCTATCAAAGCTTTTTGTTTTTCAAACTGTGTTTGAAACCATTCAAGATATAGTTCCAGAACACCGAAGAAATAATTTGGTAGCCCTTTGAAATTTGGATCACTAAGATAACTATTAAACTTGCTATCTCCCCAATGCTCAAGTTCAACACTCATGCCTTCTGGAATTGAATTAGGAAGTTCACTGTCAAACCATTTTTGTTCATCTGATGTAAAATTAGTTGGAGTACATAAAATCCATTTTTTCAAATTCGGATGTACTTGACAGGCTTTCGTAAGAGAATTAGTGATGGATTGTTTTCGATTACTATTACTCAGTCGTTTATTAGGGTAATAAAATTTAGCTTGCCATCCCCATTCGTCGCCATCTGGTAAAGTAAGATAAAATTCAACTCCGTCACCGCCTCCGCTATCATCTATGGAAATTATATGTTCTTTTTCATGAAAGAGTCTATCAGCAATCTGATAGCATAGTTCTTCAAAACTACGGCGTTTATCATGCTCGTATGGTTTAAGTTCAGACCATTCAATCTTATCAATCATGGTTTATTCCTATTTCACAAGATCTAATACCATTTCTATAAATTATTGTCTCATTAGGCGGTTGTTATTGTAGGTATTCTTCAGGACACAAACTGGAAGTTTGTGCTACAAAAAGAGACATTTTCAATTAGAAATGGTATAACTTCTTTAATGTATCATTCAAGACCTTATCAGCTCTCTTACTATTTCAACTTTTCGCGAATGAAACAGATTAAGTGAAGTCGGTTCGTAGTTAAAGTGGTAGATGCTTAAGTTCGTCAATATATTCGTCTTCATAAGATGCACCAGCGATGAGAAGCAAGTCTTCAATAATCTTTCCCATTGGCACTTTGCGATTAAACGTGAAAATGCCCGGGACGTGGTTTCCTGCTGCCAGATGATCTTTATGATGTTGCGGCATACTTTCCCGATTGTTTGTTACCAAGTTAAATTGGTGCTTTTCACACCACACTAAGATTTCTGGGTCTTTAGTGCCTCTCTCGGGAGCACCTTCATCACCTATAGCCAAGGCCGTCAGTGATGGTTCATGCCTCAGCAATTGCGTACGGTATTCCGGGGAAATATTTTCGTCTATCAGAAACCGCAGCATCTTTATCCCCGTTCATTATTGGTTGGGGATTGAGGTTTACTTGCAGTGTCGTTTTCTGGATTGGTGGGATCGCGTATATCAGAATTTGCTGCCTTTTCTGCTATAAGTTTACGCAAGCGCACAACACCGGGGGGAGGATCTTTCTCGTATTCCTCCCGTGCCGTTCGGCAATATTCCAGATAATCCTCCAAATATGTGCCAACTTTTTCTTGATTTTGAAGATAATAGAGGATCGTGGCGTAAATCTGTTCCACTGTGAGTGAATGATAGTAGTGATCAGCGATAACTTCTGGCATTTTGCTATTGTATAAATATTCGTATAGGATAGTTTCAATGCCTACACGGGTTCCTTTAAGACGAATATCATTTTCTGCCAAAAATGTGAAGTTATCTTCAAGAGGATAGATCTGTTCGAATTCATTGATTCGTCTGAGAATACTGTTTTCAGTTGGTAAAAAAAGTCTATGCTTATTTTGAATTAGATTTTCCAGTTGGCTCAATACTGTGTGTGCATCTCGTCCATAAGTAAGTCCAGTTAATAAACCTAACGTCAAGAATTCTTTTTGTCTGAAAGATATTGATTCCTCCCAAAGTTTAAAGAGAAAATCAACGCACACGTCTAATGCCGAATTTCCATGCATTCGTTCTCTACCTAAAGCAAGCACAAAACTTTTGTAAGGCTCAGATATCTTCCAATTTGAACGTTTTGCAATTTCCAAGAGTAGGTCTGCATCAAAATCAGTGTGATAGTAGTTTGAACAGACTAATTTTATCGTCATTTCATCGTAATCAGCTTTCTCAAGGAGATTTTGCTTAACACAATGTTCCAATAAAACTTGTGTCCACACACCGCCAATTTGAAAGTTTGTTCCCGCGTCGCTATTGAGGCTTGTTTTTGCATAATGTCTGAGTCGACCATCATCCGAAAAAAGTAGGTGATCCTGTTGGCTTGCAAGAAGGACGGTATCAAGGAAATACGGTTGAAGCATGTCATTGAGTTCTCTCCTGCGTAATTGGTTCATCTCTGACCCAACAGTGGCTTGCCCAACTTCACAGTTGTCTCTAATCCAATCAATAAGGTTTTTTAGGTATTCTATACTCCGCTCCGTTTCCTCAGGACTGATAATTTGTTTTACATACCGTTTTCCTCTCTTACCAATTACCATTCCCTCGCGTTGAGACCACATTCCCTCTTTCTCACTGATAATACGCTGTAGTGCATCAATAGTTGATTGAGCAATGCTGAGTTTTCCATAAGTATTGACCACAATATCCGCTGCATCCAAACTGTGTAATGTTATGAGCGAAATAATATCCATAACAAGTTTAGGTTGGGAATGTTTAAGTAGGTTTAGGACGTTGGTTCTTTCCTCAATATCCCCAATACTGCATCGAATCCCTAATTCAGGGTTACTCATAAGGGTACCCCATGTATCTAAACTATTACTACCAACTAATCTTGTAAAACCGCCGATAGTTATGTTTTCTTCCTTGTATAGTTTTTCAACTTGATCCAAGTATTCTTGTCGCTGATCAATCCTGTTATACACAGGTTTAAATCTCTCTTTATCATTGATTGCGTCAGAAGTGTCTAATTGAACCCTTTCCATACCTTCATCTGTTGGAAACAAATGTTCGTATTCACGACAGCTTTCTTGGTGTGCATGAACAAATTTGCTTTTTATAGCAACGATTTTACCAATTTTTGGACCATTCGGTGTTTCTTTAATAATTATCTCGTCCCCTTCAACTTTATCAAGCATTTTCTGCACAATAGGTTCGTCTATATTGCGTTCATCGCGGGAGATGTCTGGTTCATCACGATCTTCAATGACATACCAATGATCTTGACCTGAAATCTCAATTTGAACCGCTGTATCCAGTTGGACTTGAGTTGGATTTAATACATCTGGAATTTGTTTCTTTACTTGATAGAACAATCCTATGTATCTTAGGTGAGCCTTGGGGTTATTCAAATGTGTTCTCCGCACTTCATACATGATCTGTAATGCTTCTTCTGGTTTAGATGTGTTCTGATGTAATTGGGCGAATTGAACGCATGCCTCCAACGAAAGACCATTAAGGAATGAAAAGTCTTTGGAATCAGGAAAACTATCTAACACATTGCCAACTTCAGCTATTTTATTCGATCGAAAAAGAACCATTCCGAGACGGATGTGCATATCAAAATCAGTAGGAAATGCATTCAAATATTCTTTACACACCATTTCTGCTTGGTTCATATCGCCGATTTCTTCATAAATCACAACCTCCATCACAGAAATATTTTCAATAGGTCCATATTTCTCACGAAGTTTCTGACATATCTCAAGTGCTTTCGCAATTTCACCAGAATTATAGTAACTTTGTACTAACCATTGTGTCAATTGAGAGTTCTGATTTGTGTCGGCAAGTTTTTCATAGAGCGTTGCAGCTTCTTTAAATTGTTCGTGGATGTAGAGTTGGTCAGCCAACATTATAATATCAAGAAATTCTGCACCATCCAGAATATAGTTGTATGCTTCTTTGAGTAAAGGGATGGCGTCATCGCGTTTTTCATCCGCACTAAGAATCCGTGCAGCATCAACAAGATGCGGTATGCTCTTTGGGTTTGATTCGCGCATCGCTATTGATATTTCTAATGCATCATCAAAACGTTTATCAGCAATATAAACATCTATGAGCAAACGTCTTGCTTTTTCTTCAAGTCTTGGTGGTAAATCTGTCTGCAAAAAATCATTGAGTATTGTTATAGATTCATCTAAACGTTCACTTGCGGATAAGATATTAGCAAGTATAATGGGTGCTTCAGGTACTTCCGGTGCGGATTGAATTTTTTCCAAGAGTTCAACAACTTTTGATATGTCTCCACATTCAAAAGCTAATAACGCACGATCTTTTATCAAAATTGGATTTGAGTCTTCAATTTCTAAAGCAGTATCAAGGTCTTCTGTTGCTTTTGTCAACTCGCCAAGGTGAAAATGTGCAATCCCTCTGATAGTGATCCAACCTGCTCTATAATCCTTTAATTCTGTATTGGCAATGCAATTCCATGCCTCAGTAAGAAATCCTATTGCACGTTGTAATTGTTCCTTTTGTGCCTTATAGAGTTGCTTAGTACCTACAGCAAGATTATCTTCTAATACTTGGTTAATCAGGATAGTTGCGAAAGCAGCTTTGAAATCAGGATCGTTTCCCTTGTCTACCATGATTTCACCCCATCTTTTCGCAGCTTCAAAATTCTCACGTTGATTTGCTAATTCGCTGATTGCATAAGCAATTTGTGGGGAATCTTGCAAGTAGTCAGGAACTTTAGCAATTATTTCATCAAGTGTTTCTTCCTCTTCAGAAATTCCAATGAGAATTACATAAGCATCCGTATTAGCAGGATTCTTTTCCAGTGTCTGTTTTGCGTAGTTCGCAGCTTTTTCCATTTTTCCTCGTAAGAAGTGAGCCAAAGCGAGATTAGAAAGTGCAACTTCGTCTCCAGGTTTATGTCGGAATGCTTTAATCAATAGTTCTACTGCTTCATTCTTATCTTTTAGAGCAAGCCGCGCTGCTGCCATATTTGTTAGGATGCTAAACTTTAGATCATCCGAAGCATCTTTCCATGTTCGTTTCTCCAGAGTTTCTAATAACTCAAGAGCAGTTACCGGTTTATGACTCTTAAGTAATTGCCGAGCGTAGTCTATTTGTTCTTGATGTTCTTTTGCAACTGCGGCATCTATTGAGGTATTCACATCGAGTAGCGATTTAATTTCTCGAACTACATCATAAGTCGCATCCGTCGTTTGCTTAAGCTCCCTATTATCATTCTTAATTTTTTCGGTGTCATCTTTTATGGCTTGGATATCCGCAGAAAGACGTTGTGAGACTTCATTCTGCACATAGTCAATTTTACTTGACAATTCAGTTAACATCGTTTGGGCATCATCTTGATTCTTTAAGTTATTTTGAATAAATTCAAGGACAATTTTATTGAATGTTCCCTGATTGAATGGCAGTTGTGCAAAAAAATCAATAATCACCCTTTCAATAATGGGACGAAGTCTTCGTTCAAAATCCATTTTGGGCAATTGATGGTTAGGGACGATAATACAGTTCTGAAAAAGCGTTGTACTTTTTGCGATTTTTTCACTTTCATTTAATCTTGTGAATTGGATTTCATCAATATCTTTGAGTGAAGCAATAATATCATCAAGTAAATTTTCATCTACATCAACCTTTTTTGGATCTGTCTGATCGGCGAAGTAAGACGCATATTGCTTAACTACCTTCACAAAAGATTTTTTGAAAAGTTTCTCTGCTGTAGTATTGCGACATTTTTCAATGGCGTGGTTGATACCACCAGCAATAGAAAATCCAGTGCCTACAATGTTATAAGTTATGAAGACCAAACCGAGTATTGTCATGGATTTGCATCTCCTATCAGGTGTTTGTTTGATGTGAGTTAATTTTTACCAATCATCTGCTAATAAATTGTTATTGTTATTATAACATATATAGGTTGATAAGTCAAGATGTTTGGAAAACTCGTCTTGCAGTTCGGGTTATATATGATCCCCGTTCAATCCAAGCTGTCCTAACACATCTTCCAACGCGTTATCTGCTTTTTCGCGGGCGATACGTGCTTCTGTTAAGTCAGCTAATATTTCATTCACTGGACGGTGTTCAACTTTATCACCGACATCTACAAACTGGGAGGGACTGAGATTGTAATCTGTTTTTTGTGCATCTTCAAGTGTGATAACGCTGCTCAATTTCTCACGAGATTCCCATGCTTCATAGACTTCTGTTGCTGCAGTAATTCCTTTATCGGTTAAGATGTTTTTCGGTTTTCCCTTCTCAAAATGCTGTGAGAGGTTGATAAGTAGGAATTGTGCTTTGCGTTCGGGGGGTTTGTTACAGTTCAATAGCAATATAATGCCCGGTGCAGTTGTGTTGTAGAACAGGTTTTCGGGTAGCAGGACAACACCTTCAATTAGGTCATTCTCAACAAACTTTTTGCGGATGTCGCGTTCACGATCAGTGTGTTTACTGCCGGAACCGCGGGAGACAGCACCCGTATCCAGGACAATCGCTGCGCGTCCGTTATCTTTTAGGGAGGTGAGCATGTGCTGTGCCCATGCCCAATCTGCTGAGGAACTTGGCGGGGTTCCGTGAGTAAATCGATTCCAATTATCTTTTTCGTAAAAGTTATCATCATATTCTTTCTGATTCCACATCGGATTTGCCATCACATAGTCGAAACGTTGTAAATTAGCACTGTTCTCAAGAAACTTCGGATTACGGAAGGTGTCTCCGATCTGAATATCCGCACCGATGAAATCGTGTAGAAAGGCATTCATCTTTGCCATTGCGTAGGTTGTCGGTGTGAGTTCTTGTCCAAAGATTTGCGGTGCTTGGCTCTTCTGATCAGGATGTGTCTGTTCAAATAGCAATCGACCCTTGATAAGCAGCCCGCCTGAACCGCACGCGGGGTCGTAAATTGTGGAATAAGGTTCCGGGTTAAGGAGTTTTGCCATTAACCATCCGACCTCTTTTGGCGTGTAGAACTCACCCGCGCTTTGTCCTTGTCCTTCTGCAAACTTGCGTAATAGGTACTCGTAAGCGCGACCAAGGATGTCCGGTTCTGTGTCCTGCAGTCCAAGCCGATACCGACTTAATACTTCAATGAGTGCTTCCAATCTATCCTCGTCAAGTGTGCGTTGTCCACTCTGTGTCTCGTTGAAGTCTTGGACATTTAGCACACCTTCCAGCCGTGGATTCAGTTTTGCGACTGCACGCATCGCCTCGGTAACGAACTCCCCCAGATGTCCATCGGCAGAATGATTGCGAAGCGTATCCCAACTATACTGCTGCGGGATATAAAACCGAACGATTGGGTTACGTCTGCTTTCCAGGGCGTCCTTGTGGTCTGCCGAAATAATTTCCCGTGCCGTTTCTTCATCGCCAAATTCTGCTATCTGTTTTGCAAACTCATCATCAAACACATCGGAGAGTCGTTTGTAGAAGATTAGCGGTAAGATGAAATCCTTGAATTTTGGAGCATCACTCGCGCCACGGATTGTGTTTGCTGCGTCTAATAACCATGTTTCAAGCGTGGATATATCCAACTGTTCTGTGTCCTCTGTTGAAAAAGGGAGTGTGTTCTGTTGTGGAGAGTCTATTGGGGTGTTCTTTTTTGACAATTTTGCTTGCTCCTTCGGATTTTGTGTTATCTTCTCTATAAATAAAATTATAGTATTTTATCAATGAAAAAGCAATCTTTTAGTGTAGAATCCTCAAAATGATTATTGCTAATGACTCTAAATAAAGATTCTGCGGATCGGAATAGATGGATTAATAACTACTTAAAAGGTGATGCTATTTTCAATCGCGAAACAGAATGA
The DNA here is from genome assembly GCA_965261435.1 of Candidatus Poribacteria bacterium. Lineage (GTDB taxonomy): Bacteria > Poribacteria > WGA-4E > WGA-4E > WGA-3G > MSPOR6. The sequence continues at coordinate 4,644,150 of CBDHDL010000021.1, read as the reverse complement.
AGTATTTTGAACATTCTGACCGAATAGAAGAATTCGAAGAAATTTAATGGTTGTGGATCAACTCAATCTTTGTTAGGCTCTGTTATAGTTCCGTATAGTGCTTTTCTCACCAGCACGAGATCGGCAATATCAACAATTCCATCACCGTTTATATCCGCAGTATTTCCTTTACCTGTCTGCCCCAGGCGTGAGGATATGAATTCAAGGTCGGCAGCATCAACTTGCCAATCACGGTTTGCATCTTCAGGAATAATTGGTGGTTTAATTACCCATGCATGACTTTCTACAAGACGTGTCTCCTTACCATCTTTGTGTTTGAGAATTGCATCAGTTATCGTTAGCGTAATGTCAGCAGGTTCTATGACTTCATAGGTAAGCGTCGCAATTGTCCCATTTTCAATGGTCTTGTCCTGAGAAGCAGTACCTGTAAGTTCAACAGCGTTTTTTTCTAACACTTGTGATGTGGTGATGAATTTATCTTCTTCGGTGGATGGAATATATTCAAGGGCGTCTGAGTCAAACTTAAGTGTGAATTCATACCCTGTGACATTTTCCGCATCAATCAAATTCACATTGAACTTGAGCGTTTTACCGCTTGGTGGAGATTTTAAGGATAATGGTGTAATCTTCAAACGTGGTAAAGGTGAAGCTCTCATCTTCCATAACAGCACAGTCCCGTCTGCACCGCCACTTAGCAATGTTGTCCCATCAGCTGAGTATATGAGCCGATTAACACTCCTGGTGTGACCTGTTAGAGTCTCTTTGAGTTTTCCAGTATTTACATCCCAGATGGCAATTCTGTGATAGTCAACTGTAGATACCAACTTTTTACCGTCAGGTGAAAACACGAGCGCAGCACCTTGATCATGCCAATCCTCAGAATTTGATGAGAATGTATTTTTGTGCTTACCAGTGTCTACATCCCATAGTTGAACGTCAAAACCGGCATCTACACTCGCGAGCGTTTCTCCATCTGGCGAAAAAGCGACAGCATTTACAGGCAACCTTTGTCCCCGCCGAGGACTTACGACATTAGCAATAGTGTTAATGTTTTTACCTGTTTGTGCATCCCACAGTCGAATTACGTTTTCACCTTCATCCAATGTTTCCGCAGTAGCAATTTTTGCGCCATCTGGAGAAAAGGTGAGAGCAATTATTCTCTCAGCATGCCCATCAAGTGTCAGTTTCTGTTCTCCTGTTTTCCCATCAAACAAAGGAAAAGAACGATCCCACTTTGAAGTTACCGATAGTGTTTGTCCATTTGGAGAAAACAGTATAGATTGAATAAATCTATGTTTCTCATACTTTATCTGTTTCCGTTTGTGAGTTTTCATGTCCCATAACCAAAGAAACTTTTCAACACCCGCAACAAGTGTTGTATTGTCGGGAGATAAGGCAACGCCAGCAGGAAAAAAATACTCTTCTTCAACATGGAGTGTGTCTTTATGTTGATATGTGGATAAATCCCATAGCTGCACTGGTTGTTCATAATGTGATGTAGCAAGTGTTTCTGTTTCATCACATAATGCTATAGAATTAATACCATTGGTATGTCCTGTGATTGATTCAAGCTGTTGACCAGTGTCTATATCCCACAGAAATATTGTGCCATGACTTGATGCAGTTGCAAGTGTTGATTTATCAACTGAAACTGTCGCATGGCTGATCATTCCTATATGTCCCGAATAAACTCCAAGGTTTTCTCCTGTATGAAAATTCCGAATGTGAATATCTCTGTTATGCCAATGTCTACTAAAGGTGATTAGTTCTCCTTTTGATGTAAAGTACATTGACAGACACACAAACGAGTTCCTTTTATCTACATAAGTCCTTTGTAATTCACCGGTGTGCATATCCCACAAATAGATTTTGTTATTTCTACCGTTATGATCTAACAGAGAAACTGCAAGTGAAGTGCCATCCGGTGAAAATGTCAGTATTTGTCCACGAGAATTGTAACTTATTCCCTCATGGAGAACTCTTTTTTCAATTCCGGTCTGTATATCCCATAGGCGAATTTTGTTTTGTTGATTTGCGGTTACAAGGGTCTTTCCATCCGGAGAAAATGCAACAGTCGCTACATCATGAGAATCTTCCCAAATAAGTTCAGATTTCGTTAATCCAGTGGGCAAATCCAATATTTTTTTTCTATAGTAAAAGGTCTCTCCATCAGGTGAAAACGCCACTGGATCTGCCCCTGAAACAGACTCAGTTTTGAAAGTTTTCTCCATTTTATAAGTATACAAATTCCAAATCTGGAGCGTGCCGTAGATGCTGCTACTTATAAGTAATTCCCCATTAGGTGAAAACGCTAAAGTATTTGTTCGTGCCTTTTTATCTGTCAGTAACGCGAGTTCATTACCAGTAAACGCATCATACAACCAAATCCCGATTGAACTTGCAACTGCAAGCAGAGAATTGTCTGGTGATAATTTAATGTCGTTGATTGTCCCTTTTCCTATGCGTGCAATTGCACCTTTCGGTAATTCTACTTGTGTAGGATCTATTGGGGTATTGAGTTTTTCTAATGTCTTGGATACAGTGGCATGCTTTACTATAGGTCGCATGAGACTCCCATCACCGTTTTCAAGGATAACGCTTGGTAGACTTACTGTAGAGTCTTTTCCATCCAAAACTTCATAAGTTATACTTGCTAAGCTACCACTTTCTTTCTCTGATGCTGTTTTGCTTGTCGATTCAAGTTTTACACGATTTGGATATACATCCTGAACCGTAAAGGTTGCGTTCTCAGGAAGATAGTCTCCCTTTCTGCTTGAGACATAACGCAATGCTGTAGTGTCAAAGTCCACTGTCACCTTATAACCTGTGATACTCTTTGCCTTACTTATATCAATGTTGAACGTCAATTGTTGTCCAATTATATGTGATTCTACAAGATGTGGAGATATTTTTACAACTGCATCCGTATCAGCAGTAGGTTGTATTTTCCAAACGAGAACGGTTGCATCATCACTCAAGCTTACGAGCGTTTTAATGTCATCATCTTGAAATTTGATCGTAGGTCGGAACGTTAATGAACTAATAGAACCAGAGTGTCCGATGAGAGTGTTTATTAAACTTACTGTGTCTGTATTCCACAACCGTATAGTTGAATCTTTACTTCCACTGGCGAGGATTTTACCATCAGGAGAAAACGCTAAACTCGTAATTCCTTCATGTCCGAAGGTGGGAGAACTTTCACCTGTTTCTAAATTCCATAGATGAATTTCTTTATGTGTTCCGCTTGCAAGTATGGATGAATCTGGTGAGAATGCCAATGCATTTATTGCTCCATAACTGGTTGTGAATGTTGCTATGTGTTCTGCGTTAACAGCATCCCACACGTGAATGGTTTGATTCCCATCTCCTGCTGCAAAGAGTTTACCGTCTTGTGAATATGCCATACTATGGATCCAATCTTTGTTTTTTGTATGTGTCCTCTCAAGTGCACCGGTGTATGTATTCCAAAATTGGATTGTACCATCATTTTTACCTACAACGAGGCGTTTTCCATCTGGGGAAAGCATTTTTGACACTGTACTGGGAATGATGTCTTCAAATTGTCCTTTGAATGGTTCCCGTTGTTCACCTGTTTTCAAATTCCAGAAGAAATGCCGTTTATCCTCTCCTTTTCGTCCAAACTGTGAAAGGGTTGTGCCATCTCCTGATAAATCAATAGCATAAGGTCCTCCGAGATAGATTCTTACCAAATCACTATTGATACGGTTTTTGAGTTGTGCTGTGTCAATATCCCACAAGAAAACATCTCCAAATTCAGAATTTACAAGTGTTTTTCCATCCGATGATAGAATCACATGAGATGGGAGTTGGTTGTGGATAATCTTATTTTTTTCTTTACCTGTTTGTGTGTCCCAGAAACGTATCGTTCCATCGTAACTTTCACTTGCAAGCGTTTCACCGTCTGGAGAAAATGCCAAAGTTCTAATATGAGCATCATGTCCTGAGAGAATAACTTTATACTTCCATGTTTCTGTCTCCCACAATCGTATATTATTGTCTGAACTACCACTTGCCAGCATCTTTCCATCTGGTGAAAAAGCTAAAGTCCAGACTGAACCTTTACGGAGAATAAGTGTTTTTTTATTTTTTCCTGTTTTGGAATCCCAAATCCGGATCGCATTGTCAAAACCGCCAGCAAGTATTGATCCGTCATGTGAAAATGCTAAAGACCCTAAAGACCTTACTCGATTTGGTTTGCCTGACAGTTTAGTTACGTATTTACCAGTCTTTAGATCCCATAAGTATAACGTGCGATCTTTATAATTCTGTCTAATATGGATCATGCCATCTGGCGAAACTGTCCTATGGATCGTGCCATCTTTTGAAACTATATTTGAGGAAAAAAAGTAGGGATCATGAGTTTGAGAGAGTTCATCAGTGTCGGTATTGGTAGGCAAAAGTTGGATTTTTTTACCTGAGAAGACAAATTTCTTCCCATCTGATAAATGCCGAACAAGACCAAACTTACTTGCAACCGTCATTTTGTGTGTGCGCGTATCCACATCCCACATCCGTATATTCCCACCCCAACCTGAACTAATAAGTGTCTTCCCATCAGGTGTAAAGGCGACTGATATATTATAAGTATAATAGTTTTTACGGCTCTGATATTGTGCAATTTCAGTTTTTGTTTGTCCTGCCAGTAGTGCCAATTCTTTACCAGTATTTACATCATATAGCCAAACTCCGATGGAACTTCCGACTGCAAGCAATTTCCCGTCTGGGGAATAGGATAAATCAGTAATCTTTCCTTTACCGAAGCGTGCAGTTGCATGTTCTGGCAGCATCCACATTGAAGAATCGTCGGCAATGAGGGGTGATATACTTACAACAAATAAGAGTAGTGAAATAATCTGAGTCGTAAATTTTGTCATTTCATTGCTCCTTCACAAGGTATTGATTATTCAGATGTACTGTCTGTTTCAGGTTCGTATAATGCCTTTCTAACCAGGACAAGATCAGCGATATCAACTATACCATCACCGTTAACATCCGCAGTATTGCCTTTTCCAGTTTGTCCAAGCCGTGCAGATACGAATTCTAAGTCTGCTACATCTACCTGCCAATCACGGTTAGTATCTTCAATTATTATTTTTGGTTTAATAACCCATGCATGACCCGTTACAGGCCGTGAGTCTTTGCCATCTTTGTGTTTAAGGAGTGCATCTCATAAGGATAAGGTTACATCCGAAGGTTCTTTCACTTCAAATATGATTGTTGCTATGTTACCATCGTCTATCATAGTTCCTTGTGAAGGACTGCCTTCAAGAGTAATGCTGTTTTTTCCAGTGATAGAAACTTTTACAGTCAGGTTGCTGAATGTCTGATTCTCATTAGACTCAGGAATATAGCGGAGTGCGTCTGAATCGTATTGCAACGAAAGTTTAAATCCAGATACATTTTCTCCATCCACCAGATTGATATTAAAAGTGAGTTGTTTTCCAATAATAGGTGATTCCACAGATAGTGGTCGGAGATTTAAGCGCGTCGTTGGAGTGGTTTGCATGTGCCATTTTAGTGCGGTGCCATCTTCACTTCCGCTTAAAAGTGTTTTTCCATCCGCAGAATATGCAATAGAAACAACTGCTCCCGTATGACCTTTTAGTGTATCTTCCTGTCTTTTGTTCTCTACATTCCAAACGTATATGTTTGAGTCTCCAATTGAACTGATCAATTTTTTTCCGTCTGGTGAAAACACCATTATAACGTTTTCACCATAAAGATACATATCTGTTGAAAACGAAGTCAGATTAGCTTTGTGCTTGCCTGTATCCACATCCCACAATTGAATTTTCCCACTATCATCAATACTTGCAAGTGTTTTTCCATCAGGAGTAAATGCAACAGCATAAACAGGTAGTCGTCTCCCGCTTTGAGGATCTACCAAATTCGCGATCGTTTTTATATTCTCACCTGTTTTTGCGCTCCAAAGTCTAATAATGTTTTCTTCTTCAGTCAATATTTCAGCAGTTGCAATTCTTGTACCATCGGGAGAAAATGCAATGGATTTGATGTGTTCCGCATGTCCTTGAAGTGTCAATTCTTTCTCACCGGTTAGCATATTCCACAGACGGATGGTATGTTCCCACCTTGTAGCAACTGCCAGTGTTCGTCCATCAGGTGAAAATGCGTGACAAATAACATCACCATCTTCTTCAAAAGTGTGTCGTTGTTTGTATGTCTTCGTATCCCATAAGTATACGGTTTCCGAATTCTTCCCAACAAGAGTATTACTGTTTTGTGAATACGCAACCGCAGACACAATCTTGTATCCATCAGTTTCGCGGATTGTACCTCTGAATTGTGGATTAATTAGACGCCACAATTCGTTGGGTTTGTCTTGAATTGTCGTGATGCGCTGTGCTTCATCTACCATTGAGACTCTAATTGGTGGTATAACATGTCCAAAACCGGTCAATGTCTTTATTACATCTCCGGACTCTATATTCCACAACTCCCAAACATCATTTTTGGCTATGCGAACCAGCGTTGACCTATTCGGTGAAATCGGCAAGAGTGTGTATTTCCCGTATGCTGCTTCACCGAAAGGTTTGAGTATTTCACCTGTTTCTGGGTTCCAATGTTGCAGGGTACCGTTTGATTTTCCACATATTAATGTTTCACCGTCTGCAGAGAATTGGACTGTGGTAAAAGGGTGGTTTGATCCAGGTCTATCTTGTTCAAGAGTTTCCAGTAGTGTACCGGTCTGTGTATTCCATACTTTGATTTTTCTACTTGCATTTCTATTATGGTCTCTTGCAGTACTCGCGAGCCGTGTTCCATCTGGTGAGAATGCGACTCTCGGTCTTCGTGGTGAATAACTGGAAGCTGTGATACCCCCGCGAGCCTCTTCATCAAATGTAAATTTGCGTTGGCCAGTTTTTGCGTCATACAACTGTATATTGTCATCAATTCTTGCACTCGCAAGTAATTTACCATCATGTGAAAATGCTAAATCAGAGACTGTGCTGGTATATTCGCGGATATTGAAAACAGGTTGTCCTGTCTGTAGATTCCATAATTGAATTCCTGCACCATGACCGTTTGCAAGCGTTTTTCCATTTGGCGAAAAAGTAATCGCACCGATTAAACCGTTCGTCTTAAGCGTTCTAACCAGTTGATATGTAGTCGTATCCCACAAGCAGATAGTGGCATCATCACTTCCACTTGCAAGTATATCACCGTTTGGAGAAAATGCTAATACAGACACTGCTTTTGTATGACCCTTTAGAAGCGCAAGCACATTGTCAGTTTCTGCATCATGCAACCAAAGTCCGATTGTAGTTGAGATAGCAAGCAGCGAATTATCTGGTGAATACTTTATATCATTAATTCTCCCTTTTCCGTAGAGCGCAATTGCACCTTTAGGTAGTTCTACTTGTGTTGCATCTTTCGGTTTTTTCTGTGTTTGATTAGGATTAAGCACCTTACCGTGTTTGATTTTTGGACGCGCAACGATGTCATTTCGTTTTTTTAGATGAACTCTCTTTAGGTTGACAGTCGAATGTTTTGCTGCGATCACATCAAACGTAACGCTTGCTAAAATACCATCGCCATCGCTGAAAATACCTTTTTGCTGTGATACAAGATTCAAATAGTTCGGATATGAAACGTTATGGAATTCTACAACTTTCATAATTCTACTTTCATTTGTCTCAAATGTAGCATTTTCAGTTAGATAATCACCTTTACTGCCTGAAACAAAGCGGAGCGCAGTCGGATCGTATTCAAGTGTAATATCATATCCTACAATGTTCTTTCCTTCAGAAATTGCAACGTCAAGGTTCAATTGTTCACCAACAGGAGGAGATATGATTGGAGAAGGTGTAATATGAACAGAAGTCTCTGACTCAACTGTTCGTGTAGCATCCCATATATGGATAGTACCGTCCTCACTTCTACTGAATAGAGTAGCTTCGTTAGGTGAGAACGTTAACCATGTTATGCCGCCAAATGATACGCCAATCTCGCGCGGATGTCCCGAAAATGTCTGCATGTGATGACCCGTTGCTGTATCCCATAACCGAACGGTATAATCCATACTTCCACTTGCCAGTGTTCTACCATCAGCAGAGAATGCCAATGAACTGATACCGTTTAGACCATTTTCTGTGTAATGTTCCATCGATGATATGTGCTCGCCTGTCATTATGTTCCACAAATTGACCTTCCCTCTGCCTTCTCCACCTGCAATCATAGTATGATCCCTCGAAATAACTAAGACAGATGGACTGATTCCTGGCTTAGGATGTGTTTCATTCAGTTTTCCTGTAGCAGTATCCCAAAATTCGAATATATCACCAGTAGCAATTACAAGGAGACGACCATCTGGTGAAAATGTAATTGCAAATAGGTTAGCTGCTTGTCTTTCAAGTGTCATTCTCTTTTTTCTTGTCAATGTATCCCATAATTCTAATTCTCCACCCATTCTGCCGATTGCAAGTGTCATTCCATCTTGTGAGAATACCTTTATATTTTCATAAGGTACTAAGTGGGTATGCATTTCATTGATAGGAAAGTTAACAATGTTAATCTGTTTGCCAGTCTCTATTTCCCATATAATTTGTTCATCTTTGCTATTTCCAATTAACTTCGTAGCATCCTGTGAAAAAGAGAGTAAAAACGGACTTACTGCAAGCCCCGTTAATATAGCCTTCTGTTTGCCAGTCTTGTTATCCCATAACAGTATCTCATCATTCACATCAGTTGCTAAAGTTTTGCCATCAGGTGATAACGTTGTACGACGACTAAATTGTGCATGTCTAATAGTAGACTTGTGCTGACCAGTTTTTAAATCCCAGAACTGAATTGTTCCATCATAACTTCCACTTGCGAGTGTTAATCCATCTGGAGAAACCGCCAAGGTCTCAACTGCCGAGGTATGACCTGTTAGTGTTGCTTTATTCTCACCTGTGTTTGGGTCCCAAAGGCATATCGTATTGTCTCCCCCGCCGCTTGCGAGTATTTTGCTATCAGGTGAATACACCACTGTGTGAACTGGACGCGTGTGCCCGGTTAGTGTAATTTTCAGTTCACCTGTTTTGGCGTCCCAGATACGTATTATGTTATTTGGACCAGCACTTGCAATTGATTCACCATCAGGAGAATATGCAATGGCTTTATCAACTGCAGTGTTCATTGGCAGTGTGAGTCTGTTTTCTCCAGTTTCTGTATCCCACAATCTAAGTTTATCGTCTGTGTCAGAGCTTAATAAAACCTTACCATCTGGTGAGAAAACTATTCTGCTATTCGCCCTTGCTGGAATTCTAAGTATCTGTTGTTGAGCATTTACATCCCAGATCGTAATGGCACTTCCATTACTGCTTGCAAGTTTTTTCCCATCAGGTGAAAAATAAATATATCTTACGTCCCCAACAAGTGTTGCTTTATGTTCTTTGGTAGTGGTATCCCACAGGTAAATTGTGTGATAATTATCGACAGTTGCGATGGTTTTACTATCTGGAGAAAATGCTATAGAACGGACTTTTCCCGTGTGTGTGGTCAGTAGTGCCAGTTCCTTCCCCGTGTTTGCATCATACAACCATGTCCCTATTGAACTACCGACTGCCAGCAACTTCCCATCTGGCGAATAGACTATCTCGTTTATCTGTCCCCTACCAATGCGTCCGATTGCATTTTCAGGTAAAGACATAGTAAAACCGCTTTGTGCATTACTTTCTAAGATTAAACCAATGCTCAAGAGTGAAATCACAAACAACATTCTAATTTGTTTCATCTTTCTGTTCCTCCACATCTTTGACTAATGGTCGTAGTCGTTTTCCGTCTTTATCTGAGAGAATCAGATTCGTAATCTTCATGGATGAAGGTGTTTCAGCCAGAATTTCAAAAGTAACAGTTGCAAGCGTCCCGCTTCCATTACCCTCCCCTATCAATGCAGTTGCTGCAAGTGTTAATTTATTCTTCTTTAATTTCGGTTCTATAAAGAATGGGTGATCTGGCAAGAAATCTCCATTACTACTTGAGATATATCGGAGTCTTGTATCATCAAACTGAAGTGTTATTTGATAACCAGCGACGTTTTCTCCATTGATTATCTCTATATTATATTTCTGTTGTTTCCCAATAGTTTTCTGTTCTGTTGAAGGCACAATGTTTACGGTCATGTTCTTATCTTCACGATGTACTGGTTTCCATATAACGATTGTACCATCAAAGCAGGCACTTGCAAAAGTTGCGTCTCTTGGAGAAATTGCAATTGAGGTTACATTCGCTCTATGACCATCAAAAGTCTTTATAGGTTGCCGTAGTTGAACGTCCCAGATTTCTATATTACCGCCAAAATTCCCGTAGAGTATTTTGCTATCAGGTGAGAACATTAATGGATAAGTACCACTTTTTTTAGAAATAGGTGCTATGTTTTCTCCTGTGTTTACATCCCAAAGCTGAGTTGTTTTTCCGCTACTGACAAGAGATTTTCCATCTGGTGAAAAAATAAAATAAAAATTATTGTCCAGATGACCTGAAAGTTTGTGTTTGTGTTTTCCTGTGTTTGCATCCCACAAATTAATATTCCATTCTCCACCAGTGGCGAGTATCTGTCCATCAGGAGAAAATGCTAAAGGGAAAATATTCCACGGGTGTCGTGCATCAAGTGTAAACCGTAGGTCACCAGTAGCTGTGTTCCATACCCGTACTTCTTTTCCGTTTGCACTGGCAAGGGTAGTTCTGCCATCAGGTGGGAACAACACTCTTTTGACTTCATTCTTATGTCCTACAAGCATCTTCAACGGTTTTCCTGTAAAAGCATCCCACAAGAATATTGTATTGTCTGCACTACCAGTGGCAAGTGTCCTGCTATCTGATGAAAACGCTATAGACAAAACTACATCAGTATGTCCCTTAAGTTCAGCAATGGAGATACCAGTTTTCACATCCCAAAGCCTCAAGTTTCCGTCCTGACTTGCGCTGGCAAATGTGTCACCATCAGGTGATATGGCAGCGGCGATAACGGAAGTGGCATGACCATTGAGTGTAGTTCGATGTTTGTAGGTGACTCCATCAAACAACCAAATTTTTGATGTTCCGTTTCCACAAGCAAATGTCGACGCATCCTTAGAATACAGCACAAAAGGACGTCCATTTCTATGTTCGCGTTGACTCGGGTATTTAAACTTTGCTTTTTGAATTCCAGTATCTGTATCCCATAGCTGAATTTCATAACTTTGCCAAGTTGCTAACATAGAACTTTCAGGAGAGAACTCTAACCGGGGGACAACTCCCGGTAGTTCTATAGTTTTCAGGGGCGAGTTAAGTGTTTTTGGTGCGTCTTTTACATCTGTATTGAGATTCAGTTTGTTTAGGTCCCACCACTGAATTGTTGTGTTCTGTTGATCTTCAGTGGAAACCAAAGTGAATCTGTCAGATGAAAACGTGATTGACTTTAATCTATTTAGTTTTGTTTCTAATGCTGCTTTCAGTTTGCCTGTTTTTGTATCCCACATTCGTACTATAGAATTCTCAATCCCATGCCCAGTAAGTAAGGTTAAACTATCGGGAGAAAATGCCATTACGCCTAACTCACATTCTTGATAGATTGCTATCATTTTTCCTGTCTGTGTATCCCACAACCTGACGGTAGCATTGGAACTCAGAGTCGAGATGCGTTTGCTGTCAGGAGAAAATAGTACTGCATTCGGACCTTGTCGTCCTCCTTTCAGCCTGGCTAAGTGCTTACCGTTTAAGGCATTCCATAAATGCACAGTCCCATCGGTACTTGTGCTTGCAAGTAGTGTGCCATCTGGAGAAAACTTTAATGCTGTTACCCAACCAGTATGACCGTTAAGTATCATCTTCTGTTTTTTGTTTACAACGTCCCATAATCGTATAAAACTATCTATCGCGTCTGGAACGCCGACATCCTCACCCCAAAAGTTGTTTCTCCGTATTGTACTCCCCCTACTGACTCCACTGGCAAGTGTTTTCCCATCTGGTGAAAACGCTATTGCTTTGGCATCCCCTTTATGTCCAGTAAATGTTGCCAGAAGTTCGTAGGTTTTTGCGTCCCATAATCTTACTGTTTTATCGTAGCTTCCACTTGCAAGAATTGTTCCATCGGGTGAATACTCAACCGATGTAACAGCGTCAGTATGTCCTGTTAGTAGTGAAATTTCTTCACCTGTATCAACATCATGAACCCATATACCGATAATAGAACATGCAATAGCGATCTGTTTATCATCTGGCGAAATAGCGAAGTCAACACCACGTCCTTGACCGATACGCAGCTTTGCACCTTCAGGTAGTGAACGAATGGGTGGTGGTGGACCGCTTGCGATAGCAGTCGTAAGAAAGATTGTAAGAATTGTCAAAATTGATAATGTTTTGGAAATGTGCTTTTTCATAACGTTCGTGTATCCTCCATTTTTCAGGCTATCACTGCTATATTTCACCAAAAAACTCTACCTTTGAGGTGAAAAACAGAGAAAGATTCGTGCTACTTGTTAGATAGATTAGCAGATATTTAAGATCCACGCAACGATAAAGGAAAACGAACCGTATAACGATGCTTGACAATATCCTTTCGTAGTGGTAATATATATTGCTTGTTTGAACCCAAGATTATCAACAGTATTTACATGCATTATTGTGCATACATGAAAAGGAGTATTATGGCAAGAGTACCAATTGGCTTAGAGTTATTTTCTGTTCGGAACGAATTAGCGGAAGACGCACGAAATACGATAAAAGCTGTCGCTGAGATGGGATATGAAGGTGTAGAATTCGCAGGTCCACCCCATCATCCCGCAGAAGAGTTGAAAAGTTATCTGGATGAATTCGGGTTAGTATGCTGCGGTTGGCACACACCTTTCAACCTCGTTCAAGAAGACACACTTGCTGATACTATCGAATTTAATAAGATTCTTGAAAATCGTTATGTTATCGTTCCAGGTATTCCTGGAGAACTACGTCAATCACGAGCAGATTGGCTGAAATTAGCAGACTTCTTTAATGAACTCGCCGACAAACTTGAACCGCACGGTATGGTAACAGGCTATCATAACCATCATGTAGAATTCTCTCCACTTGACGGTGAAATTCAGTGGGACACATTCTTTGGTAACACTAACAAGGGTGTAGTGATGCAATTGGATATGGGTAACGCCCTCAGTGGCGGCGCGGATCTTGTTGCAATTCTGAAGAAATATCCAGGTCGCGCAGGCACGGTGCATCTAAAACCTTATACCTTATCTGAAGGTGAAGCAGATCAGCATAAAGGTTTTCGTCCAATTATCGGAGAAGATAGTGTGCCGTGGGAAGAAATTTTCAATATCTGTGAAACAACTGGTGGCACGCAATGGTATATCGTTGAATACGAAAGCGATGCTTATCCCCCATTAGAGGCTGTTGAACGATGTCTGAAAGCACTAAAAGCAATGGATAAATAAAAAGATCAGCTGCTGAAGAATATCTAAACTATTTAGAGAATTTTCATTTTTTTTCAGATTATGCACGTTTTCAGCATTCAAATTACGTCTTTAAAAGTCAAGTGACTAAAACAATCGTTCTTTATAACGATTTCATTCAATGTCTGAAGACCTAATGGAGAAAAAAATGATAAGCAGAATTAAACGCGCTATCGTAGTTCTATTCCTTCTTTGCAATTTCTCTCACGCTTTCGCTGCGCCGCCTGAAATCAAACGTTTTACATTAAGCAACGGTATTAAGGTTGTCAATCTCTACGTTGAGAATTCCACAGTTGTCGGGATTTTCAGTTACTTACCTCTTGGACTTGCTGCAGATGGAAAAGCAAAAACACAGTGGAGCCATCTAATTGAACACTTGATAATCCGAACCACAGGCACCATTGATTTCAAAACAAGTAACGCGGAAACAATGGTTGATAATATGCGCTTGGATTTTATCGGGAACACCGATAACTGGACTGATGGCTTAAAACTACATGCACAATGGCTTTCTGGATTGCCGTTTTCAGCTGACAGCTTAGCCGAGGAATTACCGAAGGCATTGTCCGAGATTAACGTTACTGAAGCCAGATTAGCAACGCACAAATGGGCATTCGCTGCATGGAACCAAGTTTTTAGACACGGTGAAACCAACATATCAATGCGCAGGGATGTTAAATCAGCACAGTTGCACGAATTACAAGAATACCGAGATCTACACTTGGTCCAATCAGATCGGGTGCTTCTGTGTGTCATCGGTGGCGTTAAGGTGGAAACACTACAGCCAGCTATGGAAAAACAGCTCGGATCCATCAAACTAACCGCAAAAACACTCCCACCAGCAACACCAACAGCGGATACAGCAAAAGACCAAGTTGTCCCTTGGGATATCAACGTAACCCACTATATCGAATCTTACACCATACCCAACGTTGAGCATAAAGACTACCCTGCCCTTTATATGGCAAGTATGCTTTTGCGGATAGCTTGCATGCAAGATGCACAATTGAAAGAATTGATTGGATTCATTCTCAGCGGGGTTGACCTTATCACACCTGAACAGAGATACTTCTGCATCAGTGCCTCGCTCAAACCAGATACAGATATAGGTAAGGTTAAGGAGCGGATTAGTGCGTTGATAAACCAACTAAAGCAACCTGAGAACAACGCGATGGTGCCGATGTACGCACTGAATTTTTCAATGCAACTCGGTTCACCTCCAGATATAGCAATGCTAATGCAACAGAAACCGATAGGCATTACAGAAGAAATGATGCTTGGGAATATCGGTTTACAATGGGGTATTCTTGAATATCGATATGGTGAAACCTTAACCAAGTTTGCAAACGCGCTTGCAAACGTCTCAGCGGATGATGTTGCCGATGTTGTTAATCGGTATCTGACGGAAGATAAGCAGATGACACTGCTTCTCAAATCTCCTCCGTTGAAGTAAAATGCGGTATTAGTAGAAAATCGGTTGTTGTGTCAATGCATTATAGAGGTTTGTCCAAATTAAACTTGTAGGTCGGGTAGAGCGAAGCGAAACCCGCCAAATGCCAAACGCGCATTTGGCGTTGATTTGGACATGATACACACAATCATTACGTGTCGGGTTTCGTTCCTCTACCCATAGGTGTCAACTTAAGAAAATTTCTGTGTTTTCATGAATCATTCTCAATAGCCACTATGATTAAGGCTGTCTTATATTTAGTCCCGTAGGGACGATATGTTTATAGAAAACGCTGTCGCCACCCCTCTTGAGTTCCGTAGGAACGGCATATTTATTGTTGATGTCCTTATAAACATATCGTCCCTAATGAAGTTAAAATAATAAATTAGGTAATTTGGACCCCGACACGGTAGGTGCGGTTTCCTAACCGCACCGGATTCTACAAGAAACTGAAAATTGCCCGATTAAATTTTTAAACTTCATACGGGACTAAAGATGACTCTGATTTTGGAAATACATTAAGTTGACACTTATGGGTTTCGTTCCTCTACCCGACCTACCTATTCAGTTTGGACTATCTAATAGGGGTTCTAATGGAAAAAGATGACGTTCAGTTGATTCACAGCATCTTGTCTGGTAATGATGAGGCGTTCAGGACCTTGGTTCAAAAATACCAAAAGAGTGTTCACGCCCTCGCCTGGCGGAAGATCGGTGATTTTCACTATGCTGAGGAAATTACACAAGACACCTTCCTTCAAGTATATGAGAAACTCTCAACACTCAAGAATCCCAATCAATTTGGCGGATGGCTCTATGTAATAACAAATAATCTATGCAACGATTGGATCCGAAAGCAGAAACCTACGATGCAGCTGCTGGAGAACACTTCTGTGAAAGCAGTAGATCAAATGACTTATGAACGTTATATATTAGAACAACGCGAGACAGAAGCATCAGAGACTCGGCATGAAATTGTCAAGCAACTTCTGAAAAAATTACCAGAGAGCGAGCGGACTGTGGTGACACTTTATTATCTTGGTGAAATGTCCACAAAAGAAATTAGCAAGTTCATTGGTGTATCAGTGAATACGATTACAAGTCGACTCCAGCGTGCACGAGAACGTTTACAAGCGTCGGAAGAACTCTTGATTAACGAAACACTTGGTGGTTGGCAATTGCCTGGGAACATTCTTGAAAACATCATGCGGGAAATTGCTGACATAGAACCGCGAGTTTCTCCAACCGGAAAACCGTTACTGCCATGGATGTCTTTGAGTGCTGCTACGGTTCTGATAATATTGCTTCTCTGTGCAGGTCATCAATACCTCGTCAGATTTCAGCGACCGTATAGTTTTGAAGTACAAACCGAGCCTACTATTGAAATTATTGATGTTGCTGTCGTTCTTGAAACCAACGCAAAACCGGCTGAGCGAAATCAGATCGGACAAGCTGCCAACCCAGGTGAAAACAGTAGTGCTGGGCAACAGGTCTCTGAGGATATCTTAGCACCCAATGCGTTAGAGAACTTCACTCATCTGCTTACTTCTAATACCGCACCCAAAGTAACACGCTTTACATTAAGCAACGGTATCAGGGTTGTCAACCTCCATGTCAATAATTCCATGGATGTCGGTATCTTCAGTTATCTACCCCTTGGACTCGCCAATGACGGAAAAGCAAGAGCATATTGGAGCCATCTCATTAATCACTTAACAGTCGGAACCATGAGGCCGATTGACTATAAGACAATTGGTGCAGAAACATTGGCTGACAATATACGCTTAGATTCTCTCAGCAACATTGACAACTGGACCCAAGGTTTGGAACGTCATGCTAAATGGTTTTCTGAATTACCTTTTTCAGCAGAAAGTCTCGCTGAAGCACGTTCTAATGCGCTGCACCAGTTTGACTATATTGAAAAGAACTTAGTAACACACAAATTGGCTTACGCGGCGTGGAACCAGGTCTTTCGGCATGGTGAAACCGATATAGCGATGCGAGCTGGTATTCAATCGGCGCAACTCAGTGAACTCCAAGCGTATCGCGATCAGCATTTAGTCCAATCAGATCGTATCCTTTTGTGCGTCATTGGTAGTATTAACCCCGACACACTGAAAGATACTATGGAGAAACAACTCGGTGTTATTGACCTAACCGAGAAAACGCTCCCACATCCAACAGTCCGTCCAGAGATTGCGAAAGATCAAAATGCTACTTGGGATATCAACGTAACCCACTATATGGAAACCTACGCGATACCGCACTCTAAGGACGAAGACTATCCTGCATTGTATATGGCAAGTGCGCTTCTAAGTTTAGCATTCATGCAGGATACGCAATTGAAGGAATCTATAGGTCATATTATCTGTAACCTTGACTTGATCACCCCTGAACAGACCTATTTACAGATCAATGCTTCGCTCAAGTCGGATGCAGATATAGCAAAAGTCAAACAGCGGATTAGACTGATAATAAACCGGTTAAAGCAACCAGAAAACAATACGCAGGTCGCCATGTATGCGCCATTCATCTCCATGCAATTCAGCGCGCCCTTGGATGTTAAGATGGTCATGCAACAGCAAGCCTGTGGGTGTGTCAGAAACTATGGTACTTGGTAACATCGGTGTACAGTGGGGTATGTTGGAATACCAGCACGGTGATATCTTATCCCAACTTGGCAGTGTATTTGCCAACGTGTCTGCGGCTGATGTTGCCAGCGTTGCTAACCGTTACCTTACTGAAGAGCGTCGGATGACGTTACTTCTCACGCCACAAGCAGCGAAATAGTGTAATTTGAAGGAATTCGCGGAAGAAAATAGGACACTGCTGCACCTTGTGGAACCCTTATGTGTCAACTTAAGGATTTTCTACTCCTTTTAATATTTATTATTTCTGCTACACTTTTTCTAATCCTACAAAACTCTACAGTAAACAAAAAACTGTACAGTTTTCAAAATTAAAAGCCTCTATCAGAAAAAATTGAAAATTAACTTGACAAACTTATGTTCATTATGTTATACTACAATATACAATAGAATAAACCTCGTAGAACAACTTTTAAAGGGTGTAATAATATGAAACTATTCAGACATACAATCTATCAGATATACTGTAAGATTATCAACACAAAAACCCAGATAGAAAACGCGCTTATGCAACACATCAGAGACCAGATTTTTGGATTGGAAAAACGACTGCAATTGCTAAAAAATCACCAAGATTCAAACCGTACGAAAACAGGCGAAATAAAAAAAATAGAATTTTCAAAAAACACGCTACCGACCCAAACAGGGACAAGCCTAACAAGAGTTTTAAAAACCGTACTGCTCACCGAAAAAAACGCAAATTTCGTACGGTAAAAAAATAGCGAATTTTGTATCATAATTAGCGACGATTTCATAAATGAACAAGTATGGAAAATTGGTTAACCTAATACCATTTTTAATTGAAAATATCTTTTTTTGTAGCACAAACTTTTAGTTTGTGTCATGGTCTCTTTTTTGTAGCACAAACTTTATGAAGATTAAATAACAGGACTTACGCATTCCCCTCGCTTGCGGGGGGATAAAGGGGGGTAAACCCCTCGCTTGCGGGGGGATAAAGGGGGGTAAACCCCTCGCTTGCGGGGGGATAAAGGGGGGTAAATCCCTAAAGAGGTTTCCTAACCTCGCCAAATTACCGATGGTAACTTATTATTTGGTGAGTTAAGCAATTGCATGTAACTCACAGAAAAAGCATTCTATTGATCCTATCGGCAGCACCAGCGGTGCGGAATGTGTATAGAAACGTAGATGTCCCAGGAACCAAGCACCAGCGGTGCGGAATGTGTATAGAAACGTAGATGCCCCAGGAACCAAGCACCAGCGGTGCGGAATGTGTATAGAAACGTAGATGCCCCAGGAACCAAGCACCAGCGGTGCGAAAGGTGTATAAAGAACATTGACAGAAGAAAACATGAAAATTGTCCAAACTAAAGTAATTTATAGAAACGGTATAAAATATGAATTTTCAAGAACACTGCACACAATATATACAAGAAATAAACCAAACCCGATCCAGTTCAGACGCAACCCCCGAACTTTCTTTGCTGCCAGACCTACGAACATTCCTACAAAATATCGCCTCCGAATATTTTAACCAAACCGAAATAGTATTCACACTAGAACCTAGTGTTCTGTCAATACTCAAATGATGAGTAGATCCGTTCGTAGGGACGGGGTTTCCCCGTCCGATATACAAATCATTTATGACTTGACAAAGCACTAGTTCCGATGGTTTAAAAAAGATGTCTACAAAGAACGATATAAAGTAGATCGAACTTACGGTTGGCAAGATACTTATCGGAGACTCGCGCTTAGCTACGACCAACTCAAAGAAACCCGTTTAGGATTTCGGTATTTAGTATATTCTATGATAAATTTTCAGTTGACTTTCAACGATTTTTAGATGTTACTCGCTATGAATTCATTATCAAACTCACGTTAAGGACAATAAATGCAAACTGCATCCAAAAAAGGGTATAGTCGAAAACTACCGTGGAGAAAAATATATGGATTTACAGTCAAATAGAATTGATCTTAATCTTAACGGAAGTGTTGATGTTTCTGTCAAAGGGCACATCGCACCAATTGAATACACACAGTACAACTTCCACGAAGAATGGGATGAATTGGCAAATTTCCGGGTCGCAGAGCAAGAAAAACAGTATCCTGCAATCGTTTTTCAGGCGTTTCTGCCATCTGCCCCTGTTTCAGTCGGAGAATGTTGGAGAATTAGTGAAGAAAGTGCATTAACACTACTACAACAACTGCACCCCCATACCAAACTGATACTTGACTGTGATGATGGAAACTATACGGGAATATGGGCATGTCTGCGATCATATAATGATACGCACGCCGAAATCGTGTTCCGTGTTCACGCAGAATTCATCTTCAAGAACGGAAAGCTTACACCATCTCAATTTGCCGGGTGTATGGTCATTGACCGAATTCAAGAGGATTTACTCTCATTCAAAATGTCTGTCCCACCCACAACACTAAACTTTGACGCAGGTTGGAAACAAAAAGATGGGAACTATTTTGCTGAGATCGGCTACTGTCCACAACTTGAACTTTGTGCTGGTACATTCCTTGATGATATAGATTACACCCAATTCATCTCACAAGAAGAAGCAGAAGGCATACTAATTTCACATCACTATAAATTTCACAAAATCAACTGGAAGACATTGGAAGAGGCAGTTGAACTTGGACCTGCCCTACGTAAACCGATTCATGTTGTTTCACTGGACGGTCCTCTGTTTGACGAGTCATGCTGAGGAACCGGAAGAATCTTGAGGACAGGTGTCCTCTCTAAAGACAACATCATCACATTTTTGAACGAGAATTTTATTAACACTTGGATTGAAAATGCAGAATTGGGAAGAACACAAAGCTTACGAGAACCGATTGTAAAACGACGCATACGGGAAGGAAAGACTTTTGACTTATCTCACGATCTTGCAAAAGCCATTATGAAAGGTTGGAAGAGAGGCTCACCCGTTGATTGTATGGTTATCTCACATGAGTTTGAAGTCCTGGGCGGTATAGACTATAATTATTTCCCTGAATGTTTGGGTGAGTTTGAGGACGATGTAGATGCTTATATATACTTTCTCAAAGTATCTGTGGAAGGAAAACGACCAGGATTGGTAAACATTATCCTCACATCTGAACAACCTTCGCAACAGGTTTTAGACACTTTCCAAGTCCCTGCTAAAGCGCACAACGATTATACAGTTGTACATATTGATGCTACTGCATATCAGAATGGTGGCACACTCAATATTGAAATTGAAGTCGGAAGAGATGATGCAATAGGAATCTTCCACTTGTTGGATGGAAATAAGAAACTACCATCTGTAGAACCTCCAGCGGATATTGAAGCAGAAGAATGGTATAATCAGCAAAGTGATAGATATAAGAAGGCACTCGGCGCATTAACACAGTGTTGGGGAATTTTTCCAGGGGAAGAAGGCAAAATTACGGTCGATTTCCATAAAGGACAACGTTTTAAACTGTGTGCCACTGGGGATCAATGGGGAGATATAGGTGAAATCAACGCATTTCGTGCAAACATTTCAGTAGTGGAAGTTGAATGAATACAGTATTGGACAGGATCACGGTTTTCATAGATGATGCTAAAACGATATCTGTGAAAGGCTACAACATCAATAAAACATAGCACAACATAGAATCAAGTAGACTCTTATCCATTAACAAATATCCGTTAGTAGTCGTGCTTTGTCAACATATTATTGTGCGGCGCGATTTGGAGGTCGTTCGGACCGATGGGCTTTGCTTATGGTAGAAGGGGACTCCTATTCCCGACCCTTTCAAACCCATCAATTATCACTTGACAAAGCACTATTACAATACTATGGTCTTGATAGAAATATAGTTTATTTATCTGATATATAAGTATCGTAAGGAATCACAATTCTCTGAGAGAATGGGTTATTCCTTCAATAAAGGAGGCAATTCTCGTGTTAAGCAAAGGAAAGGTTTTTGTAATAAGTATATTGTCACTGGTTGTAATAGGAATAGCGTTTATTTGGTTGAAACCTAATCAACAAGTTAGTGATGAAGCACAAGCACACATAGATCATCTTTATTCTCTCTCTGGGAAACTAACGACTGAGGAAAAACAAACCTATTTTGATAATGCACTTGCTTTAATAAAACTTTTAGATCAGCAGAAGCATCTACCTGAAAAAGAAATGGATAAGTTGCAAGATCATCTACAGGCTTTGATCATTGAGAATCCAGATTTGATACTGAGTGCACAAGAGTATGATCAACGGTTTGGACAAATAGTTGGAGGTACACATGGTGATGATTTACATCAGATAACACAAAAAGCATTAGATCAGGTGAATACTGTTATAGCTAAATTGGAAACCTCAACCCTGCCCGAAGGCGTTAAAGATAGTCTTCAATCTATCCTAAATCTCAAACGTTCGGTTCTTTTGGGTTACGATTCTGAGAGCGAAAAGTTAAAACACATTTATATTGAGTTTTTAAAGAATGATCCAGAGGTGACTGGTGTCACGAAAGACGCAAGAACTGGTGAATATATTCCGACCTACGCTAATATGATAAGAGTCTATAGACGGCGGACGCATAATGCTGATGGAACAGTAGATGACGAACTTACAGGTATGTCCACGAGTTGGAACTCCCAAAAGAATCAAGCGGCGATAGAAGCATATAAAACAGCGTTAGACATGACACCTCCAGGGGAAACACCTCCTTCCCCTCCGGATATTGAAGGGTTACGTTTTTCTATTGAATACGAAGACGTGTATGCCAATGCAGAGAAAGAGGTTATACCAGATAAAACTGAGCAACCGAAGGGTTCGGATGCTTCCGATCCTATACCTGATGTGCCAACCTCTCAGGAGGAACCTAAAGCAGAACAGGTCTGGTCAGAAATCACAGGCGATGTTATTTCGTTGCAGGACTTATTGAAAGATGTTGACGACCCACATATACAGCGTGAGATCACTATTTTTCTTGAGGAAGCTCTTGGTGTGCCATTTGATCGGTTTTTAGATATGAGCAATGCGGAGATTGAAGAGGAACTGAGAAAAATATTTGCCCCCAGCGATGCGGATATTGAAGCAAGATTTAAAGATTTGATCACACCTGACCATCCCCCGGTACCAGACATAAGATAATTTAAAAGCAACTTACAAAGCAATCTTATACCATTTCTAATTGACAAATTATCATAAATAAACTGTAGGTCGGGTTTCGCTTGGCTCTACCCATAGGTGTAAACTTAAGAAACTTTCTGTGTTTTTATGAATCCTTCTCAATAGCCACTATGATTGAGACTGTCTTATATTTAGTCCCGTAGGGACGCTATGTTTATAGAAAACGCTGTCCCCATCTGTCTTGAGTTCCGTAGGAACGGCATATTTATTGTTGATGTACTTATAAACATATCGTCCCTACGGGACTGAAGAGGGGTGGGGGTTCACATTTTTTCTATAAACATATCGTCCCTACGGGACTGAAGAGAAGACAATCCCTATAACCATAAGGATTCGGAACGATTTATAGGAGAAACTAAATCCTCTTAAGTTTACACCCGATGAATGCCAAACGCGCATTCACATCGTTGATTTATAGGTAGAGCAAAGCGAAACCCGACATGGACACCTTGTCTAACTCTACGTGTCGGGTTTCGCTTCGCTCTACCCGACCTACGAAATAATGCTACATAATCATTTAGAAATGGTATTAGGTTCTAATAAATAGCATCCTAACCCATCCTTCTCCACAGATGATGAATTGTATCTTTTCAAATCATATCACGTTTTAATTGTGGTAAATCTTTTATACATTGAACTACATGAATGGATTTACGGTTAGTGTTCAGAGTCAAGGTTTGTCTGCTTATTATACAATTTATAGACCTAACTGCATTTTTATTTTATACATCCTAAGTTTCTATGGCATCATTAGATCAACTGATCCAACTCATCAGTGATACCTCTCAACCTATTACAACTCGTCGCGCTGCAGTTGTTGAAATATCGGAGATGGGTGGGGCGGAAGCCTATCCACATCTTGTAACTGCTTTGTCTGATCCTGCACCAGGAGTTCGACGGGAAGCAGCAAACGCACTGCAGAAGGCCAATTTTGACGAAGCAACGCCTGCTCTTGTAGATGCTCTAAAGACAGAAGATAGTGATCTAACCAGATGGAGTCTGATAGAGACACTTGGCAAGATTGGGTTGGAATCTGCGTTACCAACATTGGAAACCCTTCTAAATGAAGAGTTATCACCGTTAACTCGACGAGAGATGCAGAAAAGTATTGACCTGATAAAAACGCGTCATCCTGATGCACAAATTTCAGAATCAATCAAGGAAACAGATACACATGACGAAGTTGCTGGAAGTGAAACCCCAGATTCTGTTTTAGATCAAGGAAGGCTTAGTGATAACACAACTGTAGACGATAGACAAGTAGTAACTACAGAATCAAAAGAGGATTTTAAGGACACACCTGACGACGCGTATTTAGTTGATGAAGAGAATCCATTAGACGATCCAGTGATAACAACTCTTGATTCTGATACTGATCAGGAAGATGTCACATCTGAAGTAAACTCGAATGAAGAAGAATCAACATATACAGAAGCATCTGACTCAGAAATCGAAGATGATACTGTTATTGATGTTGAACCTGAGATTATACAGGGTGAGGGCACGTATGGTGGAAGGACAACTTCAGCACCAGCTTTACCTGTACTTGTGCCAAATACATCGGTAGTAATCTATGAACAGGAAGAAACAAAAAACAGACCGAGCTATTTTGCTATGGTACTCAGACCCAATATGTACTTATCAAAACGTTGGGTTTCGCGGAGTCGATTATATTTTACACTTCTCTTTTTGCTTCTGGGTGCGACTATAACACTTATTTTTTCACAAGTACAACGTCTCCCCAGATCTCCATATAATCCCAGGGCAGAGTTGGTCTATTTGGAAAATCCTGAAGATTATCTTGCTACTGGTAGTCTGTATATGCAACAAGGGGATTATCGGAGAGCAATAGAGGAGTTTGAGTTTGTAAGTGGTATAGATTCAATGGATTCCGCATTGTACAAGAACTTAGGTGATGCCTATTTTCTGGAAAACCAATATGCTCATGCAGTTGAAGCCTACGAGTATTACTTGGCATCGCGTGAAATTCAGCCTTATCAACTCTTTGTTGCTGAAGCATCTTTTTCATCTAATAATCAGAGTGAAGAACAACAGATTTCATCCGATTATAAGATATACAACATGCTTGGGACAGCGTATAGATTCCTATGCCAATACGACAAAGCACAAGATGCTTATGAGAAAGCTATAGGTTTAGCACCTAAAGAATCAGAAGCTTTCAGGAATCTTGCTGTGCTCTATTCTGATGGGTATCAACAAAAACCGAAATTGAGTTTAGGATTAGCTTATGCTGCTGTAAAACTTAATCCATTTGTAGCATCTTCTCACGATATCATCGGTTGGACTCTCGGTAAAGATGGCAGGTATAACAGTGCGACAACTGCATTGGAACAAGCCTATCGACTGCAAAGTGATTTTCTTCCTATGCTTTATCATTATTCTGAAATTGCAGAGAAGAAAAACTATCCAAATAAGACACTTGAATTCGTTGAGAAGGATTTAAGACAAAAAATCCGTCGGAGAAATATAACACGTGCGGATATCTTAGATGTTCTTTCGTATGTATACGAAAACGAATCTCAGAAATATAGCAGATTTAGTCCATCACTCTATAAAACACGTGGGTTAGAATAAAACTAAACCAAGTTATGCCATCAAGAATCACATCAAAGACTGAACTAACACTTATACCATTTCTAATTGATAATGTCTCTTTTTTTAATGCAGAATACCAAACGCGTATTCTGCCACATTCTTCCAGATTGTGCCGTTCCCGCTTCATTTGTTAACAGCCGATAATGAGAGAAACATTAATAGAAATGGTATTACTATTTCAAAACTGATATCTTACCAATCTTACGATCCATATCTGATTCTAAGACATAAATATATATACCACTACTGACATTTTCTAACGACCATATTTTCCTACATCTACTTGCAGTATGTAAATCATCTTCTGGCCTAAGGATGGCAATACGATTTCCATTTACATCGTAGATGTGTAAATTACTCCCTGACGGTAGTTTATCAAATACAACATAATTACCCTTTGCGGGATTGGGGTAGACAGAAATGTTTGCATCTGCAACTGCTTTGTATTCAACAGGAATCTTTCCGTTGTCTTTTGCCATCATTGTTCCGTTTATGTCTGATAATTGGTAAGTTTCAATCTGATATGAGTAATTTGGACTGAATATACTTTTGGAAAATGTGAGTACAACTCTTTTAGATGATCTATCTAAAATTGCTGATTGCGGTGTAAACTCATCAGTATTATTATTGATCTGCCCTTCATCTTTTGTTCTTATTAGTTTATAACGTGAAGGGTATCTTGCAGAACTTCCCATCTGTTTGTCAAATAACAGTATTATCTGTTTCGGTTTATCATGTGTTGCTGAAATAAGTCTCGGACGTTGAGCATCGTTTACAGAAACATCAGTTGTAGTAGGTTTTCTTATATCATTGTCAAGGTTATTTTCAAAGCCTGTCAAAGTATTGTCAGTATTAAAGAGCAATTCGTTCTTACCATCAGCATTGATATCAGCGACGATTGGATTAAATGTACTTGTCGCAGTGTGATGCCAAATTGGTTGATAGGAAGATCCATCAAATTGAATTAAGTAAAAGTTTGGAGGAATAACAATGCACAGATCGTTCCTACCATCGTTGTTAGCATCAGCAATAGTCAACCCACTATCCCCATCCTGTAATTCTCGAATGCGCTGTCGCCACACTGACTTATATGTGTCATTACCATCCGATTTATATATAGTAATTAGCCAGTGTTGACGTGGAAGGTCAATCCCTACAGTCCAAGCCTTTGCACCAATTGCGAATTCCGATATGCCATCACCGTCCATATCACCCGCGGCAAAAAGCAATGGGATACTATCTGGTAACACATCCATCCATGTTTGTTCAAAAAGATTATCTCCGATGTTCTCATAGATAAACACATCCCCATCACTATCCCCTGCGACAATCTCATTCAGTCCATCGTCATCAAAATCACCTGTTGCAAATTTTGTACCGATTGCATTGATTCCATTCGTAGGATTCCCAAGTTTTGCTATGTTCATAAAAGCATTATCTTGTACTGATTCGTAAACCCAGATTGAGTTGTCAGCATTATGTCTGGAGTAAATCTCTGCTTTACCGTCTAAATCCATATCGGCGATAATTCCACCCCAAATCTCGTCAGTTTCCCAGATACGTTGCGATGGGAATTCAGTACGTGAAGGTTGTTCCAGTAAAAATGTCTTTGTTAATGATCGTTCTACCGAACTACATAATATTTCAGTGAGTCCATCGCCATCGGTATCCCCAGTGTCCCATATTCTTGAGATATGTTGATCAAGAGAATCAGTTCTTTTGAGATTCATATCGCCATCTAACTCTATTATATGTGCAGATGAAGACTGAGTAGTTTCTGTTAATACACCAATGATCTCAATTTTTCCGTTGTTATTTATATCTAATGTCGTCGCGATCCCATGAAGACCAAGTTGTGCAATGAAAGTCTGCTTCATATAATACTGATTTATCTGATTATCACTGACTATAATTCTATACAATTGTTTCTCATTGTCGTCAATGTGAGTGAGACCTGAACGGTTGATAGTTTTTAATTTGTAAAGATATTGACCGGAAGGCAGACCTGCTTCAGATAGATGAACAATATGTTGTAGGTTGATAGAATCAGAACTCGCAATTCTTACGGGTTTATTCTTGTTAGAATTGGCGAATACTTCCACTATACCTTCTGTTAAAACATCTGCTTGCCAGATGATCGTAGAATCAAATTTGTTACCCGACAACCATATACCTGATTCATGCTTTGAAATGTTTGGTCCTTTATTTCTGATTTCAACAACCATTTTGTCTCTTATTGTCATACCGTTTTTAGCTTTTGTACTTAAGCGAAGCGTATATATCCCATCGTCCAATTCAGAGATGATCCATCTGTGTAGTATGGTATTATATTTTGGTACAGTCTGGGGAACATCTATCGGAAACCATAAATCAGGGGTTTCAGAGTAACCGTAATCAAACCAGAAATGTATGAATTCGTTACCACCTGCAGTGCCAACAATATCAAGAAAACCATGCATCCCATCATCGCTACTATCCGGAATTTGTACATTTGAAATGTGTGCAGTTAGATCAATTTCTTCAGTTAAAGCTGCGAACGCATCTACTATACCTGCTCCAACCAGATCCGCGACTGAAAGTTGCTTTGCAGTTCCAATCAACCACTGTTTTACTTGTAAATTGTTGCAGGAAGGATTTGAAGCAATCAACAGTGCCGCTACCCCAGAGACGTGTGCGGTTGCCATTGAAGTTCCAGATCTAATGGCGAATCCGTTGTCTTTAGAAACTATATCTGTGCTTAATATATCCTCTCCTGGTGCAGCTATGTCTACAGATGAACCGAAATTGGAACTTCCCAAATGTAGATTGTTATCCAGTGATGCCACAGAAACTACATTATTCAATGCTGCAGGATAGTATGCACCAGGTTCAGCAGAATTTCCTGCAGCAGCAATGAGGATACACTCTTTATTGTAAGCATATTCAACAGCATCCTGAATAATGAATGCGTTTACGGTGTCACCGAGACTTAGATTTATAACATGAGCACCGTTGTCTGCAGCATATACAATGGCAGCAGCAACATCATCATTTTGCAAAAATGCCCCACCTCCTGCGAGTCTGAATCCTGCTCTCAAAGGCATGATTTTACACCCCCATGCGATTCCTGCTATGCCAATTCCATTGTTCGTTGCTGCAGCGATTATACCCGATACATGTGTACCGTGTCCGGTTTCATCATCTGGGTCATTATCACGTAGCGTCGAATCCCCCACTCCTTGCATCATAGGTGCATCGGTGAAATCCCAACCGTAAACATCGTCAATATATCCGTTCTTATCGTCGTCAGTTTCATTGAATGGAATCTCATCAGCGTTCTGCCATAGTTGATTTTTAAACTCAGGATGCTCTTTTTTAATACCGCTATCAACGACTGCAACTATGACAGAAGAATTACCAGTTTCTATATTCCATGCCTGTGGCAAATTCATAGTCCTGAGATTCCACTGTTCTACATAACGAGGGTCGTTTGGAGTGCTATCCGCACAAAATCTGTTTGTCCTATTTACTTCAACCTTCTCAATCATTGGACTATTCGAATACTTATGAATTACTTTCTCTAAGTTCGTGTTGATAGGAAACTGTAAGATATAATAGCGACTTAGCAATGTGTGTTGCCCCGCAGGAGTGGCAAGATTGAAGACAGGTTTGATTTTCTCTACGCCAATACTCTTGCTAAGAGATTTCAAATCGTCAAATGAAGAATTTGCACCTATTTGAATAATCAGTTCACGATTATTAAGATCACGTCCAATGATGTTGATAGATTCTGTATAAGGTTGGATTGGATAAAGGTTATGTTGTGATATTTCGGTAGAAATGTTGTTGTCAAAACAGAAAAGAAGGACGAGAATTGTGCAAAGTCTGTAAAATCTTGTCATGGCAATACGAAACCTCTAATTTTGAATCTTTGTAGTCGTCAAATTTGATTTTCTTCAGAAAACCAATTCAGCGTAAACAATTTACTATAGAATATAGTTACATTCCAATAGAATTGCAATTTCATACTATTTCTGATATAGTTTATAGTATTGGTTGATAAAGTTCAATATAAGGGATCCTGAATATTTCTCAGTTTTTGAGGATTGGAGAGAATTATAGACTTTTCCAAACAATACTCAGTTAATTGTATAGAAATCTTGTAAGAATAACAACTTTTATCGGTATGACTAAGGAGTCAATTCCATGAAAGCATCAGAACTGGCAGTCAAGTGTTTAGAGAATGAGGAAGTTGAATATATATTTGGGATACCGGGTGAAGAAAATCTGGATTTAATGGATTCGCTGTTGGAATCAAAGATTCAGTTTATACAGACGCGTGACGAACGGGGCGCTGCGTTCATGGCAGATGTATACGGTCGTTTGACTGGTAAGGCAGGAGTGTGCCTTGCTACACTCGGACCAGGGGCTATGAACCTTGTCACTGGCGTTGCTGATGCAAATATGGATAGAGCACCGCTGGTTGCAATAACGGGTCAAGCAAGTTTAGATAGGATGCACAAAGAATCTCACCAATATATGGATGTGGTGTCAGTCTTCAAACCGATGACCAAATGGAATACACTCTTACACCTGCCTGAAGTTATACCAGAATCTATTAGTAAAGCCTTTAAGATCGCAGTCAGTGAGAAACCTGGTGCTACCCATATTGACTTTCCTGAAGATCTCGCAAAGATGGAGATAGATGCTGAACCAATTCGACATGACTTCCCAAGTGAAGCTGAACCTGTTGTAGCCTGTTTGCAACGTGCTGCGCAATTGATCAATGATGCAAAGCAACCAATTATTCTTGCTGGAAACGGCGTTGTTCGGCAGAATGCTTCCAGGATTCTGACGCAATTTGCTGAGATGACAAACATACCTGTCGCGCACACATTTATGGGAAAAGGAAGTATTCCGTGGACACACAGACTTTCACTACTCAGCGTTGGACTTCAAGCACAAGATTATGTTTCTTGCGGTTTTGATCGTGCGGACCTTGTCATTGCTGTTGGCTATGACATCGTAGAATATCACCCACGTTTGTGGAATCCCAATCATGATAAGAAGTTGATCCATATTGATACTGAACCGAGTGAAAGTGATGCTGCTTATGTTACCGATGTTGAAATGGTCGGTAATATTAGACATAGTCTCAGACATCTAATGGCAGAAGAGATATTCCCGAAGGATTCCGACTATGCGTCAAATACATTGCGTAAGATCATACTTGATCAACTAACTGAACATAAGGATGATAACGATTTTCCAATGAAACCACAGAAGATATTAAGTGACATCCGTTCAGTACTTGATGAGGATGACATTTTAATTTCAGATGTTGGGGCACACAAAATGTGGATCGCTCGGATGTATCCCTGTTACAAACCCAATACGTGCATCATATCAAACGGGTTTGCATCTATGGGAATAGCATTACCCGGCGCTATGGTTGCTAAATTGATCTATCCAGAACGAAAATGTCTTGCAGTATGTGGTGATGGTGGTTTTTTAATGAATTCACAAGAACTTGAGACAGCAGTACGTGTCGGTATCCCATTTGTTTCACTTATTTTCAACGATGAAGCGTACGGTTTGATTGAATGGAAACAGATGAACGATTTTGGTAGACCGTCACATATCGATTTCACAAACCCAGATTTTGTCAAATATGCTGAGGCTTTCGGTGCAAAAGGTTATCGTGTTGAAGGAAGTGATGAACTCGTGCCGATTCTTAAAGATGCATTCAGTCAGGAAGTACCATCAGTAATTGACTGTCCAGTTAATTATGCTGAAAACCTACGCCTGACAGAGGAACTTGGACATCTGACATGTCCAATATAAACCAAAAATCTATAGGAGGAACTTAAACAGAATATGGCAATATCAACGATTGAATGGGAAGATGGTAGGATAAAACTTATTGATCAAACTTTACTCCCAAATGAATTTAAACAGATTTATTGTGATGACCTTCCATCAATATGGGAGGCAATAAAATCGCTTCGTGTACGTGGTGCCCCTGCTATCGGAATTGCTGGTGCATTAGGGGCAGTGCTTGGTATATGGAACTCTTCAGCGAATAACTACACTGAATTTACAGCTGAATTAAAATCTGCTACTGACTATCTCGCAACATCACGTCCGACAGCAGTCAATCTCTTTTGGGCACTTGACAGGATGACAAATACTGCTGAAGAGAACAGCCACCTGGCGATTCCAGATTTAAAAGCAAGGTTACTTGCAGAAGCTGAGGAGATAATTGAAGAGGACAAAGCGATGTGTCGTGCTATAGGACAACACGGTATGTCGTTGCTTGAGGAGAATGATACGATTCTGACACACTGCAATGCTGGTGGTTTGGCAACTTCAGATTACGGAACAGCATTAGCCGTCATGTTCAGTGCACACGATGCTGGTAAGAAAATTAAGGTATTTGCTGATGAGACAAGACCTTTATTGCAGGGTGCACGACTTACCACATGGGAATTGATGCAAGCAGGGATAGACGTAACGCTTATTTGTGATAATATGGCAGCACAAGTTATGAAAGAAGGAAAGATTCAGTGTGTGATCGTTGGTGCTGATCGGATCGCAGCAAATGGAGACACTGCAAATAAAATCGGTACATACAACGTCGCAATTTTAGCACAAGCACATGAAATACCGTTCTATGTCGCTGCCCCAACTTCAACCTTGGATTTTGCAGTTGAAACTGGTGCAGAAATACCTATAGAACAACGCGCGGCAGAAGAGGTCACTGAAGGTTTTGGTAAACTGACAGCACCAGAAGGGGTAAAGGTCTATAGTCCAGCTTTTGATGTCACCCCTTCATCATTAGTGTCAGCAATAATCACTGAGAAAGGTATAGCACGCGCCCCCTTCACAGAGAGTTTGAAGGCATTACGTGATTCATAGTCTCAGGTCGATTTCTGTCTGCTTTATGCTGCTTTAGCGATATTTGCTCGTGTACCTTGAATATCAAAACATTCGTATTGGTTTGAATGCATAATCCGTGTAGCATATTCCATTGCTTGTTTCTCAGTAAGATAACCTTCTGCGATTTCAGCTTCAAGCGTGCGTTGGATTTCATTCCGTGCTTGTATCGCATAAGCCATTGCACTGGTAGGCCAACCGGTATCTCCTCCAAATGCAAATAGCTTGTTGGAGGGTACGGCATGGATACAACGTCTCAGAAAATCTCGCGAACTATACGGGTCTATGCTCCACGCCCAGCAGAAATCAACCCATATATTGCGATAGTGTTTTGCAAGAGCGACTAATTCATCGTTATAGGGATAGGAAATATGCATGAGCACGAACTTTGCATCCAGATAACGCGAAAACAGAGCACACATATTTCCTGCGGGTATACGACTAACAGGCATGCGGTTGTTCCCTGCATAATAACCGGTGTGAATTTTGAAAGGCAGATTATACTCTATTGTATGTTCAACGCCACGTGCCCAACACCAATCACCAAGACAAAGTCGGGTCGCAACATCAATCTCTCCAGCGGGTTTAGTCAACACTTGGTTTAATGCAGCGGACGCTTCAGCATCACTACGTTCAATCCAATTGAGTGTGCGATTGTATGCATGTTGTGATTTTACTGCGATCGCACAAGGGGCATGTTTAGCAAAAACTGCCCCCATACTATCCTTTAGGGATGGCAGGTCTATCACCTCAATCCCCGTTTCAGATTGAATAGCATTGGTATCGATCTGCCCATTACAGAAGTTTGCCCATGAAAGATCGTATAAGAAGAATTCTGGACCGGAATTGTCAGGCGCGCATTGCCAACTGAAATCATCTGTTTGGATGTGATCAAGGTTCGCTATGTCATGTAAGATTTCTAAGCGCTTTCCTTTTGCACGAATTTCTTTTACTTTATCCTGCGCCTTAAGTAATCCATCAGCAGTCAATTCATCCATTCCGTATATCTTTTTAGCCACAATCCTGACAGCTTCACCGTAACCTGTGAATTGTGTTGCCTCCCATGCTGCACGAATTCCTTCAAAGCGAGGTTTGATGTCCTTATTGGAATCCATCAAGTCTTGCATGGCTTGTGGCGTTGCGCCTGCTGTTATTAGGTCTGCGGGTACATAATTCCCGAAAAGGTCTTGAAGGATATCCGGTCCATTCTCTACCCAATCATTTTCTCTACGCATGTGTTCATGAGTGTCTACTAATCGAATTGACTGTACATGATGTTTTAAATCTGTTGCCATAAAACCCTCCGTTTTGATAATCAAAACCTGTGTGAGGAAAACGCTACTTTGATATTGTCTTAGTCTTTTTTCTCACCGAAGTTCTAATTTGATACTTTTTGTATACAATCAGCACACGAATGTTAACAAAATCATACTTGACAATTACCTTAATTTATGATTTACTATATTATGTTTTTAAATGTCTAACAACTATTTTCAGGTTATTTCAGAAACAATGGATTCGTTTATTGTACGAATCTTCTGATTTATTATAGGGAAAAATCACTGTTATGTCAAAAGAAACAACGACATAGACTATTGGTAATGTCAGTTTCTCAAGATTTTGGTGGTTTTAATGTTCATAGGTTAGTAAATAACGACTGATAAAATTACGAAGTGTTAGTATATAATCTTTGATAGGGAATCAGTCTCGATTAAATGCTCATGGATTAAGGCAAATGGTAAAGGTATCTTCTATATCGGAAGGTAACCACAGGAGCAGATAATGCCTACAGGACGGATAAAGTATTACAATTTGGATAAAGGGTTCGGATTTATTGCACAAGATAATAGCGAAGAGGATGTCTTTTTACACAGCTCAGCGATTAAGAATGCTGACTACGAGGAACTACGGGTTGGACAACGAGTTAAGTATATTGTTGTAGAGGGTGATCGAGGTTTAGTTGCGAAGAGCGTTGAAGTCTTACTGACACCAACAGAACGTCGTTGGTTGCGTCAAGGAAAGACAATTATTCCGCGCGGATATTCAGGTTTTCCAAATCAGAACCAAGATCAACTTTATAAAGGCGATGCACATTACACAGAAAAGTCAACGAACAGTCAATCTGGTAGTGAAAAGAAGTTTGCGGAAGAGCCAACAGGAAAAGATGTCAAAACAGTTCAGAAGGATTCTCTAACGGATAATAAGGATCTTCCATCACGACAGTTGAGTTTTGGTGATCTATATATTCTCAAACAGATAAATTTTGAAACTCCAATGTATTTTGTGTTGTATAATCATATCCAATTACCTTCTATTGTATTGGAAATGACACTCTCAAGTTTAACCCTTAACTGTAATGGTAAGGAAAAGGGAATTCAAAAAAAGGACATCAAGTATTGTTATAAGGATGAAGATGCGGAAAAGATTGACAGCATGCTAAACTATGATGAGGACATTAAGGCACAACAACTCAAACCTGTTGAATCACCGGATGAAGTATATTCTATTGATTCTGATACGGTGAGACAGTCCCGACAAGATGGTAAACCGATCAAAGTCACACTCAGGGAAGGAGAGATATTTGAAGGTACTGTTGATTGGATTAGTCCTTATGAAATCAAAATAGTGTTGAATGATGGTGCAAAGGTTGTAATTTTTAGACATGCCATCTGCAACTTGACTGTCATTGATGAGGAGAATTAATATGGGAACTCTTCCCGATGATGTGATGGACACATATCAAGAACTAATAGATGAGATCGATAAAGAGATCACACGTATACGGAACGAATATGGTAGATACCCGTGTCCATCTGATTGCTTTCAATGTTGTTCAAATACATCAACCATTCCTATCAGTGAAGTAGAAGCGCGGGATTTGAAAAAAGGATTGGACAAACTCCCGCAAGAGATACGTGAACACATACGACAGAAGGCTGAACGGACAATCAAAGAATTAGAAGCAAAAGGATACACACCTGAAAACATGGTCAAAGATACTGGTATGAAAGCCATTGATGTTGTCAAAGGCAGTTCTCTTGGTGAATGTCCAATGCTAATTGGAGGTGTCTGTTCTGTCTATGAACACCGTCCAGTAATTTGTCGTGTATGGGGTTACCCGATTGATAATGGGAATAACTTAGCGTGCTGCAAAAAGACCTTTATTGGTCAAAGTAGAGATTATAAACCTTTAAAATATGCGGACTATTGGCAAAGATGTAAGAACCTTAGTGATGCTCTCGGTTCAGTACAGAAAACTCCAAACTGCTATCTCGTTGTTCAATTGTTAGAGGAGAAAGAAGAAGAAGAAGAATAAACATCAATATCAAGTTGTTATGTTATTGTTATACCATTTCTGATTGAAAATGTCTCTTTTTGTAGCACAAACTTTCAGTTTGTGTCCTGAAGAATAACTACCATAATAGCCGCCTAATGAGACAATAATTTATAGAAATGGTATTATTTAACTAAGAGTATTAATCTATTCTTCATCTGATAGTTCACGTAGAAACCTAAACGTATAAATACCTGTCTTGTGTCCATCACTCCATTGTAATTGGACTGCATACCGACCTACACGTTGAATCCCCACCAAATGTAGCTTCTCCCAATATTCTTTTGATGGCAATAGCCTAAATGGGTCATTTTCTTGTCGGAGAGCGTTGCATCTTGCACAAGGACATTTTTCTCGAAGGAGTCGATATGGGTGCTCACTGCGAAGTCCGTCTTTCCATTGGATAACTAAGCTATGAGATAAACGCTTGATTTCAACTGGTTGATTCATCTGCATCGGATATCAATAATGTTCTGTCTACACTGAAATGATGAGTAGATCCGTTCGTAGGGACTGGGTTTCCCTGTCCGATCTACTCAAATGATGAGTAGATCCGTTCGTAGGGACTGGGTTTCCCTGTCCGATCTACTCAAATGATGAGTAGATCCGTTCGTAGGGACTGGGTTCCCCTGTCCGAAATACAAATCATTTATGACTTGACAAGGTACTACACTTTCCTTATTCAACTGCAACGATAGCGATTTTCCATTTATCAGCTTGATTATAGAGTAACTCAGGTTCCATGACAAAAGTACGTTTTGCTTCAACTGCTAAGACGCTTGCTTTAGCAGCGTGCAAAGTCTTAAGTGTCTGCATACCGACTGTTGGTACATCAATCCGAAAATCGTGGTTCTCAGCTGCCGCTTTTGCTACGACGACACCATTTCCCCCTAAGTTTCCACCTCTTTCAATTGTCTTGTCTGTTCCTTCAATTGCCTCAATTGCTATTATAATCTGGTTTTTGATTACAACTGTTTGTCCAATATTTAGATTGGCCATTTTACGCGCAGTCGCTATACCTGTCTCAATGTCACCACATTGGGCAGCATCAGGTTTACGGTTTGTCAAAATACCCGGATCAGGTAATAATTCTTTTAGGAATTGGTCTTGCTTTAGAATAGAAAGTCCAACGTCTTGAAAATGATTAAGTACCGCTGTAACGATTTCAGAGGTTTTCTTGTTCCGATTCTGTGCTAAAATCTTGATCGTCGTTGCATCTACTTTGAATGGACTGAGCAAAATATTCGGTTCTATTTTACCGATTATGACTAAGTCTTTTACATTATACTCAAGGAGTTTTTTTGTTATCTTTTGTATCTGTCCAACACCGTATGGATGTATTGCACAATCAATTTCACTAAAACGGTCATCACTATCTTTCGTAATTGGTATGAGGACAAGTTCTATTCCTTGTGAGACAACATTTTTTGCTACAAGAACTGGAAGTTTGCCTGCCCCTGCAATTAAACCGATTTTATTCACGATACTCATCCATACAGGGTTATTTAGTTTTTAATATTTTCAATAATTCTTTGCTATTACGTTAATGTTGCTTTTCAGCATATTGTGTTCGTCTTTAGTCCCGTAGGGACGATATGTTTATAGAAAAATGTGTACCCCCACCTCTCTTCAGTCCCGACAAATGCCAAACGCGCATTTGGCGTTGATTTGGTAGGGACGATATGTTTATATCAGGATGAACTACTACACATATCGTCCCTACGGGACTAAAGAGGGTTTGTATAACGTTTAACTATAAACATAGCGTCCCTACGGGACTGAAGAGGATTTCTGACATAGAAAATTCCTTAAGTTTACACCTATAGGGTTTCCCTGTCCGATATACAAATCATTTATGACTTGACAGAGCATTATGTATGTCGTATAGCATCAATGGGACTTAGTTTAGCTGCTTGACTTGCTGGATAGTATCCAAAGAATACACCGACTGCGGTACCAGCTGCGACAGAAGTCAGAACTGACTTAAAAGTAATAAGTGATGGCCAACCGAATTTCCCTGGCATAAAATTCTCAACTGCCCAAGCAAACCCTTGACCAACAATTGCACCAAGGGCAATTCCGAGTATACTACCGAGTAGACACAATAATATGGATTCAGTCAAAAACTGAAAACGAATATGGTAGGTTTTTGCCCCAACAGCTTTACGGAGACCGATTTCTGGTATTCGCTCAGTAACTGAAACAAGCATTATATTCAGAATACCGATTCCACCTACAATTAGTGATACTGAAGCGATGATGACGAGGACCATTTCAATTATGAAGATCGTCTTTTTAGCACTTTCAATTCCTTTCTGTGCCTGCCAAGTTCTAAAGAAGGTATCGTCACCACCGTGATTTCGTCGGATGACTGTTTGTACCTCTTTTACTGCCTGATCAACTACCATTGGACTCTTTGCGCGTACCATAATATGTCCGACGTGGCTATGCCCCCAGAATCTCGTCTGTGCGGTTGTAATCGGAATAAAAATCATGTTATCATCACTCTTGCCTGCTTCCAAACCCGGACCGCGACTATCCATAACACCTATGACATTATAACGTCTATTGTTTATTGATACCTCTTTTCCAATCGGATCTAACCCTTTGAACTGTTCTTTCCATACTTGAGAACCAATTACACAGACTTTATTCCATAGATCCATATCCGTGTCTGCCAGAAATCTTCCAATCTGTGTTTGCCACTGCCGTACTGCTTGATATTCAACAGTCGTAGCACGCATGTAGGTCTTTTGATGTTTTCCTTGTACTTCTAAGTTAATGTAATAACTACCTTCAACGGTAGCAACTTCAACAGATGGACATTCATTTAATACATCTCGTAGGTCATCCATATTCAGGTAGTGCGGACTGTTGTTACGCTGCCAACGGTTGTTTTTCTTGACATGTCCCGGACGGTATACGCCGAACATACTTGGTCCACCGATCTTCTCAAATTCCAACATTATTAGTTTTTCAGCACCAGCACCTAAGGACATCATCGCAATAACGCCTGCAATACCTATAGTAATGCCTAACAAGGTCAATATTGTTCTGAGTTTGCTGGCACGAAGCGCAGACAATGCAGTGAGTAAGTTCTCAAGTATTCTCATTGTAATCACTTAGAAAGGAATATGTCAATTTAGAGATTAAACCATTACCATGATTCAAACAGAATATTGAATCTGTTAAAAATTCGTGGTAAAATTACGAAGCACAAAGATTTCGATTCACAATAATTGCTAAAGTATAGCACATAAATTACAAAACTGCAAATTTCTTGAAACTATGCAATATCCACAAATTCCCAATAGCCATGCATTAGATTACCCTAAAGAACAGCATTCAGCGCTTCATAAGGTTGAAATTAGCAAACTTGCACGCTCAAGAAAGAAGGCATGGATTCAATTAGATTCTACTATGATTCAAACTCGTTATCATTTGCAGCTTGAAGTGTTGGATTTTAAACCACCTCAAACGCCTACATCAATTCAATCGAGACTCCATGATGTATGTTCAAGCATTAAACATGATAAAACTACAACATCTTTGGAGTATTTTTTCCTTGTTGCTCAGGAACACGTTGAAGAAACGTTCTATGAAATAAGTGAATATGTTAATCGATGTTTAGCAGGAGATTTATCTGTAGCTGAAAGATTATTCGGAAGAACAATTCTATACATCTACGAAATTGAAAAAATTGCCTGCGACCTGCTTTCTGAAAACGGTGCAAAAGCTTTCATAGAACACTATTTTGTAGATTATATACAGAGATTCGGTGTAGAAGATATTAATGGTTTTATAATAGAAATGCCCCGTTTTTTGTCAGTGCTTGATGTTAAACAGAGTTCAATCCCATGGTCACGCACAATTATGCAAAATCTTAGAGATGGAAACGGTCAATTAAGTCCAAAATCCACAACTTATGATGGTGCTACTTTCTTACCGTTTCTTTTTTATGAGACCTACGATTCACCTATAATTAGAAGCTACTATTGGCAGACACTGTCTTCACAATTCTCAAATTGTTTTTTGAAGAGTTTGAAAGAGTTTTGTCATCAGCAAGGGATTAGATTCGCTCTGGCGGTGAGGGAAAGGGCAAGGTCATTACAATTTGATCTTGGTACCCTATTGGAGCATGTAGATTTTCCAATTCTTACAACGACAGAAGGGGATACTTCGCGACGTTTTGCTGTTTCAAAATATGTATGCAGCAATAAGACTCAACCTGGAATTAAAATTACAAGAGAAGACAAATTTACCAATTCTATGAAAGATGTATCCACTGGTTTTAATCATTGGATTACAGAAAAGAGCGCACGTTTACATTCTGAAAAATATGAACATGAAACTATGGCAAAACTCCTACAGGTTGGTTTACCTAAACGAGATATATTAATGTTAGCACCAACACAGAGTTTATGGATGAAACCGGATGAAAAACAGTGGAATAGTATCATCAAATCATGGGGATGGTTTTGTAAATCAGTATGGCATTTTGGTTATGACTTTGATATTTTATCAGAGAATCAGCTTGTCAATGCTACTGTAAATCCAAATAATGGTAATATCCACTTCGGCGAGAATGTATATCATCTTGTTTTACTACCAAGCAGTATTTCGCTTCACGAAACATCAGTGCAACGCTTAACAGAATACACTAAATATAAAGGTAGAATCATTGCAAATGCACCTGTTCCCTATCTACTTAATGGTCGAATCGGACTTGAGCCGTATTTACTGGAACGATTGATCTATAGACGCCAAACTACAGTCTTAGATGGACCGGAAAATGAAAGGGAAATTGATCTGAAAAAATATCTAAATAATTTGGTATCTCAGAGCATATCTGTTTACGCTAAAGAAACTGATCTCCGTTCAGAAAGTATCCGCATACATAAAAGGCAGGATGGGAATAGGTATCTATACTTTTTGGTGAATATTGATAAGAAACCAATTGAAACATTGATTGAAATTGTAGGATTATTTAATAATGTAGAAGGAATAAGACTTCAAACAGGTAAAAAGATGAGCATAGAACCTTGGCATGCAAATGGGAATACTTATTTGAACCATACATTTAAACCTGAAAATGGAAGTTTGTTTATACTTTCATAGGTAGTATATTCCTTGACAGATTCCTAATCTTGGTATATGATTTAACTATTCCGCTACGTGATTGAATGGAGATAACAACTTGACCAATAGCATATTCAGCACTATAGTTTAATGTAAGTTAAAGAAAGGGAACGAAATGACAGGAGGTACTCTCTTTGTCGAATGTTTGAAGGCACAAGGTGTGGAGGTGATTTTTGGTTTACCGGGAAACCACCTTGACACTGTGTATGAGGCGTTGTATAACAATCAGGATACGGTTCGTCATTATGTCACGCGGCATGAGGGTGGAACAGCGTTTATGGCGGACGGTTATGCCCGTGCAACGGGAGATGTCGGTGTATGCATGACTGTTCCGGGTCCTGGCTCAAATAACGCATCTATTGGGATATGTGAAGCATATACAGCTTGTTCGCCTGTACTATGGATCACAGGTCAAAACCCATCCTATTTGGCCCAGAAAGATCCAAGAAAGAGTTTCCACGGTTTGGATCAAAAAGCAGCATTCGCACCAATGACAAAGCATATAGAGATCGTTCATAGAGTAGAACAGATACCAAATGCTGTAAATCGGGCATTTAGAGAACTCCGATCCGGACGTCCCGGTCCTGTGTTGATAGAACTTGCAACCGATGCTCTGCAAACCGAAACTGAACTACCTGTGCCCGCGCGGAACGATGGAATACAGACAATGGCAAGTCCAGAAGATATTGATGCAGTTGTAGAATTGATCAGAACTGCTAAACGGCCGTTGATAATTTCTGGGAGTGGAATTAATCACACCCGTTCGACCAAAGAATTGCTTGAATTTGCCAAATTCTTGGATGCTCCAATTGCTATGACAGGAATGGGAAAAGGCTCTGTTCCAGAGGATTCTCCATCTTCAATTGGTCTCTTTCGTGATGGTATAGCGCAAGCAGCGATGAGGTCTTCCGATCTCATAATCGCTATTGGCACACGATTTACATATCGGGATACGGGAAATTGGTCTCTGAATATCCCACAACCACTGATACATATTGAAGCTGATGTTGATGAAATCCATAAGGAATATCCTGCAACTGTTGGCATTGGAGCAAATCCAAAATTAGTGCTGCAGCAATTGAATGACGTTCTTAGTGATGAGAAATTGACTGGTGGTTGGGGTGATGACTTAATAGCACTTCAAAGGGAGTTATCTTCAATTGAACCACCGCGTATACTTAAAGAGATGCGTGATGTAATGCCGCGTGATTCCATTCTTTCTGTTGATGTAAACATCACTGGTTATGGTGCTCTCTCACACTTTCCTACCTATTATTCAGGAAGTTACATTTTTTCGGGTATTTCAGTTGCAATGGGTATTGGCTTGACTGCTGCCATAGGTGCTCAAGTTGCGTATCCAAAACGTAAGGTTGTTGCACTTTCCGGTGATGGTGGTTTTCTAATGAGTTGTCCAGACCTTGCAACAGCAGTCATGTATAATTTACCAGTCGTGACAATTGTAATGAATGATAATCAATACACATCTATAGAGAGAGGACAGTTGCGCAGGTTTGGTAAACGGATCGGTGTTGAACTTGTTAATCCGGATTTTGTGCAGTTCGCGGAGTCGTTCGGTGCTATTGGATTGCGTGTTGAAGAACAGGAAGATTTCAGACCGACATTTGAGAAGGCACTTGCACTTGATAAGCCTGTTGTGTTAGAAGTCATAAAGTGATGTTCCGTGTTATTAGACAGAAACTTATGGATATAATACCATTTTCGTAGGTCGGGTAGAGGCACGAAACCCGACAAATGCCACACGCGCATTTGGCGTTGATTTGGACGAATACCAAACGCGTATTCGGCGTTGATTTGGACATGTATTGATTGTTGCTAACCTGTCGGGTTTCGTGTATCTACCCGACCTACGGCAGAATGGAATAAAAATAATTAAAATTGGCATTACTATAATTGAGAGATTTGGAGTTTTGTATGCGAAAAAAGATAGGTGTTTTAACCGGGGGTGGTGATACAAGTGCGTTAAATGCCACACTCAAAGGTATCGCCTTGAAATCTGAAGAACTCGGTTTTGAATTGATCGGATTTATGGAAGGGTGGCGAGGGGTACTAAAGGGTGGACGTTACTTGACGCTCACTCCTGACTTGATTGATGAAAACCACGGTGGCACAATTCTGAAAAGTTCACGCACTAATCTCATCGCTATGGACAAACTGGACGAAGCCATAGACAACCTTAAAAAACTTAACATTAGTGGACTTATACCCATCGGGGGAGATGATACACTCACGGTTGGGACAGCACTCTCAGAACAATTCACTACAGTTTTTGTTACCAAGACAATTGATAACGATGTTGGTATCAATCCACCTGAAGGTGATTCAGTAGATTATTCTAAGATGGTCAACTATTTCTGTCCTGGTTTTCCATCAGCAGCAAATCGTTTGATAAATGCTGTACGTGA
This sequence comes from Candidatus Poribacteria bacterium, assembly GCA_965261435.1. GTDB lineage: Bacteria > Poribacteria > WGA-4E > WGA-4E > WGA-3G > MSPOR6. The sequence goes on along the minus strand of CBDHDL010000021.1, from coordinate 4,601,069 downwards.
TCTGCGAACAACAACCTATTCCCATGACCGTGTTATTGTCGTAGAAGCTATGGGAAGAGACGCAGGATGGCTAACTTTGTCTGCTGCTTATGGATTAGCAGACTTGATCGTTGTTCCTGAAGTCCCATATCAACCTGACAGGTTAGCCGAAGCAATACATGAAATACACACTGATCAAGGGAATGTCATCGTTGTAGTATCGGAAGGTATTCGCAATGATGAGGGAGAATTGATGATTACATCTCAAGCAGAACTTGATGCCTTTGGACATACGAAACCTGGTGGTTGTTCCGAGATAATTGTTGAAGCATTGAAGAAGAGACTACCAGAAATCTCAAGCGCATCCTTCCGTGCATTAATTCTTGGATACATGCAAAGGTGTGGTAGTCCAACCGATTTAGACAGGGATACAGCGATAAATGCTGGCTCACTTGCTGTAAGGTCACTTGCAGATGGAATGGTCAATGGAGTAGCAACGATTACGCGGACAGATGTAGGTATTGAACCGATTATGTTGCCGATAGAGCAGGTATTGAAGCGGGATGAAACAGGTCATGTTATTCGTCGTGATCTTGATCCACGTTTCTATGATGCGGATCGGTTCCATCTGTCACCTGCAGGTGCTGGCTATTTCCGACCACTTTTCGGTGATCTACCACGGCGCAGACGCAACTTACATGAACGTGGTCTTGAAATCGGTGAAATTGAATGACTATCTCTTTCTCATAGTATGCTTATATGATCCCGACTTAGCCAAATACGTCTATTTCTAATTGTTGATCTAAGAACGGTTCATTAGCATCTAAATTGAGTCCATCTCTGATTTCTTCTGCTAATTTTGGATCAGGTATATCTGTATACTGCATAAGATTAAATTCGCAATAGGTTGAATGTTATACCATTTCTAATTGATAATGTCTCTTTTTTGTAGCACATTCTGTTAGATTGTGCCGTTCCCCGCTTCATTTCTAAACAGCCGCTAATGAGAGAAAAATTAATAGAAATGGTATTATAATGGAAGTGATATAGGCTGACCTTTTTCCGATGAAAGATATGTAGCTTCTGCCAACTCAATACCGTCTCTCCCAATACGACCGTGCGTAGTTGGTTCTGCTTCTCCAACGATACATTGTAACCAGTGATCAATACTCGCGCCTTTTGCAGCGATACTCCAATACCTTTGCTTCCTTTGTTCATTAGGTAGAGTGCGATATGTGTCATCATCAGGAACAGGAGCCTCGTATTCCTCAGCTGCTTTCATATCGTGCGTTTTCCAGCGTAATCCGTTTCTCCCCAAAGTTGCTGATCCATGACTCGTGACAAGGCCACTGCCACTATGTCCGACTTGTGCTGCCCAACTTTTAATCATCATACCGACTCCACCGTTTTTGAAATGCACAGTCAGAACAGCGTTGTTTTCAACTGCATCTTCAGGTTTTGGATAAGTACCACCGAGAGGAACGTGAGTTGTATAACCGTAGACTGTAGCGGCAGGGCCGTATAACCACAACCAGATGTCAAGATTGTGGATAGCTTGCTCTACCAGCATTCCGCCTGATTCTTGTTTGACGAAGAGCCACGGATGGCGTTCTGGCGAAAAGTAACCAACTTGATTACAATATGCCATCTGAAGCGTTCCAAGTGTTCCATCATCAAGAAGAGACTTCAGTTTCATATAGCCTGGGTCAAATCGCATCATATATGCAACCATCAAGAGAACTCCTGCTTCTTCTGCAGCAGCAACCATCTCGTCTCCCTCAGATACGTTGCAACACATCGGTTTTTCCATCAGAATATGTTTACCGGCATCTGCCGCTGCGAGCGTAATTTCAAGATGGGGTCTCGGATGAACACAAACATCAACGGCATCTATATCATCTCTATCCAGAAGTTGTCTATAGTCGGTATATGCATCTGCACCAAACTTTTCTGCCTGCTCATTTGCAGAAATTTCGTTGATGTCTGCAATTGCAACTATTTCTGCTCGACGTGTCGGTTCTTGATAATAGGGAGAGTGGAGGTTTCTAAAAATTCCACCACACCCTATAATTCCTACTCTTATTTTGTCCATAAATTCTTCCAGTGGCTCCTTCTCCCCAATCTTGCTGATTGATCTCATCAAAATGTCTATAACATGTTCTTCAAGACAAGGGGTTCTAATGCTTTCAAAATAGGCAAGGTATCTTTGAGTTCTAATAACGCAAGAGTTTCTGTAATGATTGCATGCTGCAACTCTGGATTGTTCGCTTCTCCAAGTGGATACCCAAAAGAATATGGTACTGATAATGCACGAGGGGGTTTTACTCTTTTTGATATATTCTCATCAAGCGTAATTGATACAGTAGATATACCTGATGCTTCTATAACACGTTGAATCAAACCTACGGATTGATTGCAGGTTGGTCAGACAGGAGTTAAGAATGCCACATCAACATCGTCATAATTTAGCTTATGAGCGACTTCTGGTGCAGTTTCATTTATCAAAGGTTTAGGTTTTGTGATTGATCCCATGAAACTGAAATGTCTACGGTTAAGTGATCCGATTTTGGCTTCGTTTTCTAACTCACGAAATCTATCAAGTGGTAAGACAAGGTTCACATCACTTTTGGCACCGGATGCATCAAAAGCCTTACTCCGATGTCCATGAGCAAGTAGTTGAACGTCAATGGAATTTGGTATTTCTCTGTATGAACAATCTCCACCAATAAGCCTTTCGTTATAAGGTTTCTGTTCCTGTAGATATAATCCTGCAGTTGTAACAAGTGCTACCCGACATTGCGATATATCTTTTCCTAAAGGAGTGTTTGGCGTTTTGTTGTAAGTTTTTACTGGATATGCTTTCATGAAGAAACGGTATAAATTGTCCAGTTTCAGAATCGGTGCCATATAAGTCGTCTCTAACCATTAGCATAAATAAGTCTCTGTCGACTTTTGCACGGAAGTTCAATTGTCTGTCCAGTTAAACCACTCTCAATCGTAGCAAAACCGATCTCGTTGACAGCAGTATAGTCATCGCGGGAACAGTGAGGTAGTGGTCCTCCGTCAAGGTAGTCAGTTATCTGTTTATATGCAATTTTGAATGGTCCTTCATTTTCAGGTAGATTAAGAGTCTCATTTTCCACCAACTTACCTGACTTATAGACTGTAGTGCCGCTATAAAATCCTGCTTGAACAGAACCTTCACTTCCCAGAACATCCACAGAAAATCCGCCTCTGACTCCGTGATGTCCAACATGAAACCCGATAACGCCGCTCTTATATTTTATTGTAGCACCAACAATTGCCGGTTCATATTCATAACTCTCAGGTACATCACCACTACCTTCAACATAACCTGCAACCGAAGCAGGATCGTAACCAGCGAACTGACATATCATGTCGGTCGTATGGATTGCAAAAGAGAGTACACCTCCACCACAATATCCGATGACAGTCTGAACTTCTCCGATCAATCCATCTTTAATGAGCGTTTGAAGTCTTATTAAATGCGGATGCCAATGACGCGTATAATCAACTACAATAGGGATCCCTTTTGCATCTGCTCCAGCTGTCATAGTGTCAACTTCTGACAGTGAGCAACCTGCCGGTTTTTTCGAGAAAAATTGCTTTTATGTCTGCCTTTAAGACATTTTGCATGACCTGAAAATGATGCGGACCTCTCACACAGACAGCGACAATATCCAACTTTTCACTTTCAAGCATCTGCACATCCGTTTCATAGTAGTTGATGGAATTGTTTGGAAAACCGGGACCCCAAGTGCTTTTAAACTCATCTTGTCGTTCAACGGACATATCAGCAACTGCAACTAATTCGGTTGTTTCACAATGACGTATACCACCCGCATGACAATAAGGGTAAGGATCATCAGGTTTTGAATAACGGGCGGCAATACTACCTAAACCAATAATACCAACACGATTCATTGAATTGACTCCTTTAATTTGATTGAGGAGAGAATAGCATTAATGAAGGAAATTGGCAAGGATAAAGGTGATTTGCTGTGGGATCCGTGATCGTAAAATAATAAATGCACAATGGATATCAATACGATTAATTTTCAACATCTGGGTCTAAATCTAATGCTTTCTCAGAATCAGCTATTGCCTCTTGTTCTCGTCCCGTTGCCATATAAACCTTAGCACGTTCATGATAGTATATCGCAGCATTTGGGTTAATCCCTATCGCCTCGCTGAAGTTTTGTATTGCTTCTTCAAGGAGTTTTACCGATTCTTTTTCTGACTTTGTTTCTGTAAGTAGAGTTTGAGCCAATGCAAGATTGAAATAGGCTTGATAATACTTTGAATTTCTATCTATTGCTTCCTCACAGTCTTCAATTGCTCCTTCATAGTCTTTATCTTATGTTTTGCAATTGCGCGATTGTTCCGATATCCTTCAAATTCGTTGTTTAGCATAATGGCTTGCGTAAAATCATCTATTGCAGCTGTATAGTAATTTATAGCCAGTCCATTCTCTTCGCAATCTGCTTTGGTATCACCAAATTTTATATTCGCAAGTCCCCGACGGTTGTGTAAATATTCGTCTTTAGGACTTTGTTCAATAGCTTTGTCATAATCAGCAATCGCACCTGCATAGTCTCCTAATTCATGTTTTGCTTCTCCAAGACCGTAATGTATATTACTTGCATTGGCAAATTCTGGATTTAAACGTATGCTTTTATCATAATCTTCAATTGCACCAGCAAAATCACGTAACAGAAGTTTGGTATTTCCTCGCAAGAAATAGGATTGTGCTGAATAAGGATTAAGTCTTATTGCTTCATCATAATCTGTAATTGCTTCTTCGTATTTCTCTAAGAAATGTTTTACGGCAGCTCTTAATTGATAAACCCTAACGCTATTAGCATTAAGGTTAAGTGCAGTATCACAATCTTTCAATACTTTAGCGAAAAGTTCTAAAGACAAGTTTGCAGCCGCACGATTAATATAGGCTTCAACATAATCAGGGTTTAATTTGATTGCAGAATTGCAGTCAGCGATAGCCTTTCTTGCTTCACCGAGAATAAGGTATATTACCGCACGGTTGCAATATGTCTCTGCTAAATCAGCGTTAAGATTAAGGGCAGTATTAAAACAGTCCATTGCTTCTCCAAATTGCTGATTCATTAAGAATATCTGACCTTCAAAAGCGATTGTATAACCTTTTATTTTTGGGTGGTCTTGCCATGTTGATAATGGCTGTAAATTACCGACATTTTCTAACAAAGACTTGAGAACGTCTGCAGGAATTGCCCGATTCAGTGTAAGTTCTACTTCATTATCCATGGGCGACGTTTCACCTATCCCGATAACAGCAATTCCAATAATTTCACCAGCACGATTTAACAGTGGACTACCACTATGGCCGGGTTCAAATGCATCTCTTATCAAGATATGTTTACCGGTATTTTGAATATCATGAATGGTTACCTGTTTAGCGATCCCTTTTTCTCCTTGTGGATAACCAACAACGCACACCTCATCACCCTCTGATACAGTTTTGCTATTTCCAATAGGTATAGGAACTCCTTCACCTGAAACACCCAAAAGCACAAGGTCATTCGTAATGTCATGGGATACTACACCTACAACTGTGAATTCAGTTTCAGCACCGACGATTTCTGCTGTAATAGACGATGCACCTGCTACACAATGTAGATTCGTTACAATCAGGTTCGAATCGACAAAAAAACCGGTTCCCATCGTAGTAGCAACACGACCCGAGTCTTCATCAGTGTTTTCCCAACGCAAACGGACGATTGAGTGTTTCAAAGCATGTTCAGTAATATCTTTAAACGTACTGTTTCTTTCTGTATCCATAGTTTAATATCCTAATGTGAATAGATTCAGTTAATTGTATTCATAACAGAATATCATCTAATCGCCGAATAGTCAATGAAAATAAGGTATATTGAGTGGATATTGGGGAATGATCCACAATTATGCTAAGATGCTTAAAAGGGAAAGGCACGTTAAGAGACGTGCCTTAATGAAATCTATTTTTTTTGAGAAAATAGCAATTTGGTAATTGTGATTTGTACTTCTTGACTTTACTGGTCTCTTTTCTCTCCAAATCTAACTAAACAGGCATTACATCAATATTCTTAAATGCAGCATCACTCTCTTTGTTTGTTGTCTATTTATGCTCTGAGTTTCCTTTTGTGGTGTAGTGCTGACATTTGAAGTGACATCTATATTATAGCTATGTGAATCGTTCTCATCCTGTTGAATTGTGTCAGTCACTTCTATTTTTGGAGCTTCAGGTGACTTTTCTAATTGTTGTGCATCGTGACTTTGGTCGTTATTCTGTGGTTGAAGTTCTGCCATCACGTTTTGGAACCAGAAATAACAACCTACGGTGAAGATTATAAGGAAACCAGTACCAGCGAGAATCCAGTTATCAATTGAAAGTTCTTTTATCATTTTCTATCTCCTATTTTCTGCTTGCTCTGTTGCATTTCGCTCGGTTATGTTCCAATTATTAGGTTTTCTCAGTTTAAACTATTAGACAAGTGAGTATTGAACGTGTTCAGAGAAAAGTTTACTGAAACTTAAATTATCTATACGCATCTGCTCAGTGTTTTATCCTCTATAATATATAGATACAATTTAGTATGCAAAAGGTTGCATTTTTTTCACTTTTTTCACTTTTTAGCATTGAATTAGATTTATCTTAAATTCTGAATGATATAACGACATACTGTTTTCTGTGTTTACTTGACCAACAGTGTTATTCTATAATAATAGAGACGTTTTAAGGAAAAAGGATTGCACTATTTTAATTTTTGCGATATATGCGACTTCTTAACTACGCTGGACTATATCCGATCCGCATCATACAAGGATTCCTCGTAAAATCCAATACGCTTCATAGAATCAGATCGATATCAGAGACTTTAGCTATCAATTTGATAGGTTCATTAGAATAAACAAAGGCGCGAGTCTATTACGCGCCTTTGTTTTGAAGTTAAAGGATGTATATCTAATTAGTCAAGTGTAAAGCGTAACACTCCGCTTCCTTGTGTACCTACATAGAGAGTGTTCACATCAGCATCAAAGCATGTCACTTGGTATTCTATTTCTGGTGTAACCTGTTGCCATTGTCCCTTGTCCATAATAAGTAGATATATCTTCTGATCGGATAATCCGAAGATCTTTGTTCCATTCGCTGACAACTTGTCCATAACGATTGGCGTTCCCTCTGAATCTGTAAGTGTTTGCCAATCAGTACCGTCATTTGATGATACAACACCTTTATCGGTAGCCACATAAACAGCATTTCCAGCAAATAATATAGATTTGAACGTGTCTACAGAAAATGGTAGATTTTTGGTAATGTCTTTCCATAGTGTACCTTCGTCATGAGACAGCATCAGTTGTCCATTCTGTTTTCCAACATAAACTGTTTTCTCTGATACAGCAAACTCAAAACTGGTAGAATTATAATCTGCTCCATCTATGTTTTTTGGTCTTTTGATGTCATTATCAACAACACCTGTGTCGTACCAATTAAATGCCCCGATATTCCACCGATAAAGTTTGCTACCCTCAGTGACATAAAACGCTGTCTCAGATACAGCAAAAGCTGGTGGCAATAAACTTTTGAAGATATGACTTGTCTGTGAAACAATCTCAACAAATTTAAAACCTTTTGGTGTACTGGTCTTTAGAATAGACATTTCTGGAATCTCTATGAGTTGATTTAGTTTACTCAGATAGGATAGCTTAAGTGTGCTATCCTTCTTAAAAGTTCTGGCATACAATAGTCCATTTGATGAAATTACTCTCGGAAGATAGTCATTAGCATTCGTAATTGGATTCCATGTTTCACCGCCATCATTTGAAAAAACAAGCTGATTTTGTGTAATTGCGTACAAGTTTCCGTTGAATGAGATTACCTGTTGTATGTCCGAATTTACGAGACCTGTATTAAATTGTTGCCATGTCTTTCCACTATCTGTAGAACGTCGTATACCTGATGTTCCAGAGATATAGATAGCATTTCCATCAGATATTGCTGCAGCAGTACCAAACCCATCAGCGTTTTGGATGTTCGTCCAGGTTTCACCTGCATCACTTGAATAGAGGTTTCCTGCGGTATCTACAACTATTATCTTATCTTTATATGCTACAATTCTTATAGTTGAGTTAACTTTCATCCCCAAAACGACTTCATTAATTTTGCCTCCTTCTGAAACCGCCCAAAAAGATTCAGAATTTGCATTTTTCTTCTTTGTTTTACCATTCCTTGGAGAAATCAACTCCCATGTATTACCAAGGTCTGCAGTGCGAAAAAGCGTCAGATGACCAGATCGCCAACGATCTGCGTTTACATTATATAATTCTATCCAGTCAATGTCTTTTGGTTTTTTGTCCAGTTGTTCTAATGCACTTTTTGACTCAAGTCTAAAGGTATATTTTCCTGACTTGTCAGTCAATAAAGAGGCCTTTCCAGTCAAGACATATAGATTCTTTCCAGATGTAGCTAAAGCAAAGATGCTATCTATATGTTGTAGTTTTGGATTCTCTCGGTCTAAAATCTGTTTCACCCATTTCTCTGAACTCAGACTAAACAATCCTTCATTTGTCCCTACAAAAATCCTATTCTCTATTGATGCTATTGCCTGGATTCTTTTGTCCTCTATTCCCTCATACAGTAGAGTCCATGTTTTTCCAACATCAGTCGTTCGAAATACCCCGTCGATGAATGCCAGATAGATGGTCATATCAGTTTGTGCGTCAGGAAGTCCATCTGAAATCACAATTCCAACAACTTTTCCTTGTCTATACTGGCACACATTAGTCCAAGTCTCACCTCTATCTGTTGATTTGATTATCTCTTTGTCCTTAGCAATGAACAGTGTATCCTTCCGCTCTGTGATAGGCCACCAGTCTATATTGTTATATATTGCACTATCATCCGGACCTTTGATTTTACTTATAAGTTGCCAACTCGTACGATCATCTGTCAACCTATACAGACCGTGCTTTGTCCCAGCATATAAGTCTCCAAGAGTTGATTTGAAAAGTGTATGTACCGTTCCCCCTTCTGGACCTTTTGTCTGAATCCACTGCTTTTTAAACGCTGGTGTATCGCCTTCATCTGCATGTGCTATACCGAAAATTGATGCATCAGGTTTTTTTCCGATTCCATTACTATTTCCAGACTTCTGAGAACTAATAGTCTTATTTGGAAGCGTTGGTTTTTCTGGCGATTCTAAAACAATTGGTGTATCAACTATTTCAACCGTCTGTTCTGATTGTGCATTTAAGCTATACGGTTGTTGTAAACGGGGAAATTGTTGCACTCCGACTCCCAACAGCATGAACACAAGAATTGCAGATGCTGCAGATATTGCCAATGGCGCGAGTGGTTTACTTATTGTTGGAGTCATAGGTTGACTTTCTGAGATCTTCTGCATAGTGTTTTCAGTAAATTGTTTGGGTAGTTTGAAACTACTAAGGTTTTCTTTTATCACTGATTCCTCCTTCTTTAATCGCTCTCTTGCCCGGTGAAGTCTTGTACGGACTGCATTTGGAGACACTCCCAAGAACTTTCCTATCTCTTCACAGGTCATTTCTGCGATGTAATACAGATTTACTACGGTGCGTTCACTCTCTTTTAGGCTGCTTAACAGTTTCTGCACAATTGCACGGCGTTTTCTGTTTGCAGTTTCCTCGCGTTGATGTGTCATATATTCTGAGTAATACACCTCCTCTAATTCGACGGGATCAACTTCTTCCAAAGACTTAAAGGTCAACTTTCTCTTACGGTACCAATTCTTACACTTGCGATCTGCAATGACATATAGCCACCCCGCAAAACGACTGTGGTGTTTGAGTGATGATAGATTCTGAAATGCCTTTAAGAATACATCCTGTGTAATCTCTTGTGCAATGTGGAAATCACCGACCTTTTGCCAGGTTAAAGCCTGGATCTGCTTCTGGTATTTTTCCACAAGTTCAGAAAAAGCTTGTTCATCACCATCTAAAGTTCTTTGGATAAGATCTGAATCATTACACTTCATGAGACACCTCTAAAAAACTAATCTTTTAATATATAGACACATTTTTGCGACTGATAATTACATTATCTTGAAAAAAATCTCATTTTATGGAGGAATTTCAGTATTCAAAGGGAATACTGATTCTTGATTGACAACTATTATATCACATAAACTGTGACATTATAATATTGAGCAAATAAGCACGAAAGCTAATATATAGTAGAACTTACAATAAATGCGACACTTCTGTACCGCATTCTGTTAGATTGCGGTCTTGTAGGCACAATCTAACAGAATGTGATACAACTACTGTTGTCCGTTATGTATCCAAAACAGGTTTATCAAAGTGTCCCAAAAACTTCAAAGTTCACTATATATGCTCTTTCATAGTGTGTTTGAATAATGTGTTTAAACCAAGATTTATACACCACCCATTAAACAAAAAAGACGGGGTATTCACACCCCGTCTTGAGAAATACGAAATCAGAGAACTTCATGCTTTTAAACTATTCGTCAAGTGAATAGCGAAGCATACCACTACCATAAGTTCCAACAAAAATTGTATTATTACCAACATCAAAACATGACACCTGATAAGGAATCTTTTCTGTAACTTGTTCCCAGTTGTAATTATCCTTGTTAAATTGGTAAATAACTCCACCAGATTCTCCATAGACATCAGCTCCATCAACTGACATGCTATTAATTACGAGGGAATTTCCCTCAAGATCAGTAAGTTTTGTCCATTCAATACCATCACTTGACCGGACAACACCTACATCGGTCGAAACATATATATCTTTGCCCGCGAAGACGATTCTCATATAATTGTGAACAGTGAAAGGTAGATTTGCAGTTACATCTTTCCAAGTTTCGCCTTCATCAAGTGATTGCATGAGGTGTCCATCCCTTTTACCGACATAAACAGTATTTCCTGAGACACCAATTTTAAATCCTGCAGATTCGTCAATACCATAAGAATTTGTACTTTCAGTACGTTTACCTGCATCTAAAAGTCCAGTGTCATGCCATACATTGTCTCCTTTTTTCCATCTGTAGAGTCTACTTTCTGCTTCGGCGTAGAATGTATTATCGCTTACTGCAAAGTTTCCGGGTAATGTTCTAAAATATGGCCATTTTTTTGGAATAAGCGTTGGTGTTTCCCTTTTTAAGGACTCTCCAACGGTTCTTGGTAAAATGCGGTGGATATTTATTGCACCCATCTGAAAATCCTGTGCATGTTCAATATTTTCTAAATCTATGTCGATCTTTTCAAGAATTAATTCTGAATTCATAATTAAACTCAGCATCCTATCCGTCCTTGCAAAGAGTTGTTGTCCAGTTTTCTTCAATGTAAGGGTGATGTCTCCAGAATCAAGGAAGACATTTCTCCACGATTCTCCACTATCAGTTGAGTTAATAATTCCATTAGGAGTATACGCATATAAAGAATTATTTACAGAAAAAAGTTCCCAGATAGTCTTACCAGTTAACCCTGCATTAATTTGTTGCCAAGTTTTTCCACCATCTGTGGTACGGCGAATTCCGTAGAAATTGCTGCAATAAATGGTATTTGGATTTATCATCACTGGAGTAGGTGATATTTGATCAATTGAACTGTTAAACATAGTCTCATCCAACTCCCAATTTCCGTCTACATCCATTGTGTATGATTGGTATTCGGTATCAAGTACAACAACTCTGCCTTTAGATGCAGTTATCTTGACTTTGAAGTTTGGTCCCTTTACGCTTAGAGGATATTGATGCTTTCGGGGTCCAAAGAGATCCGATGAAAAATACATGCGATTTAATTTAGTAATGTCTTCTTTGTATCCAATTAGTTTCCATGAATCACCTTTATCTTTAGAATGGTATAATCTCCAACCAAAATTTTCAAGTTTCTTGGATATTCCCTGAGGGAACCAAATCTTTTGGTCCATTTTCCGTTTTGCAGGAACAATTCTTACAGCATACAGATGGTCTGCAGCGACTGCTAAACTGTGGATGTCAACTCCTTCACCAATAGAGTCATCTGGAGTAATGTATATTCTCTCCCAACGATCTTCATTAAAGCGATATAAACCTTTACTCGTGCCAACAAAGACTGTATTATCAATATTAGTGATTGCGCGCATTTTCATACCGGTCTCATTACCATCTGATAGTGTCTGTGTCTGCCAAGATGCACCTTGATCTATAGAACGGTATATCTTTTTAGGTGAAGAAAGGTAGAATGCATGTTCTGTTATGACAAGTCCGTTTGGAAATCCAGCAGGATGTTCTCCGAGAGTCTTCCATGTCTCACCTCTATCAGTTGTAGACAATACTTCAGTATCTGTTGCAAGGTAGAGCGTATTATCTTTCTCAAGCATTGCTCCCCAACCGATTTCTTTATTATTAGCGTTGAGAGAAGGAGCATTACGTGTTTTAATCAGTTCCCAAGTCGTACCATCATCTGACAATCTATAGAGATTATTGAGTGTACCTGCATATAGGTCACCCCGAGTTGTTGCGAAGAGAGTCGGAACAACACCACCAGCAAGACCAGTCGTTTGAATCCATTTGTCCTTCGGTTCTGAATCTACAACTTCATCGGTTTCTGATGCACCGAAGACCGAATCCTCAGGGTTTTGACCTATTCTGCTATTATCGCTTACTATTTCTGAATTCCCAATTTGTGATTGTAGTGTAAGTTTTTCAGGTACATCCAAAACAAACTGTGCTTCAGTGATTTCAATCGTTTCTTCTGATTGTGAATTTAGACTATATGGTGTCTGAAAACTATATCGGTGCTGTATTCCTATGCCTATTAACAATACTGCAAAAATAGCGGAAACTGCTGATATTGCTAACGGAATAAGTGGTTTTGTTGCTGACGGGGTGAGCGGATTGCTGTTCAATATTCTTTCCATGATATTCTCCGTAAAATGGTTTGGCAGTTGAAAACTGCTGAGGTTTTCTCTAATCATTGATTCTTCATTCAATAATCTTTTGCGTGCGCGGCTGAGTCTACTCTTAATAGTATTCTGAGACACACCCAGAAACTCACTAATGGATTCACAAGTCATCTCTCCAAGATAGTATAGCGACATAACTGTTCTCTCACTCTCAGGTAACTTCTTTAGGAGATTCCTAACAAGTTCACGACGAGATTCATTCGCATCTTCCTCGATCTGTTCTTCAATGTAGTTAGTATATGCCACCTGTTCCACCTCTTTGGTATCAACGGTTTCCAATGACTGAATGGGTAGACGTTCCTTTCGGAGCCAATCGTTACATAGGTTGGTTGCTATTACATAGAGCCATCCGCAGAACAACTTATGGTTTTTCAACGTTCCAAGTTTCTGATATGCCTTTAAAAAGGTATCCTGCGTTATCTCTTGTGCGATGTGGAAATCACCAATCTTCTGCCATGCAAGTGTATGAATACCTTTCTGATACTTTTCTACAATGGCAGTAAATGCAACTTGGTCCCCATCCAAAATTCTTTGGATTAGTTCAACATCTTGCTTTTTCATTGGAAAACTCCAATAGTTTTTGTTTCTTGTTAAATTAGACGTATCTGCGATTATAAATAGTTGCATTTTTTCATCACACTGCTTAATTTATGCTAATTTTTTTTCTTTCCATAACTTTATTCAAGCATTTTCGCGCTTGGGTGCGAAATCTCTTCGTATTCAAAGTTCGGTTTGGTAAAAAACTCAACCTACGGAATACTGATGTTGAAATAGAATGTACAATAACTTTATACCCACAGCGTTTTCAGGGTTATTTAGTTTTCGGTTTTTTGGCACTTTTTATCACACTTGTAAATATCAGTTGTAGGTCGGGTAGAGCGAAGCGAAACCCGACACATTTGGTTTCTGTCGGGTTTCGCTTCGCTCTACCCGACCTGCGTAATTTACTATCAGTAATAGAGAGCAACTGATAATTCTTAAAACTAAATAACCATGCAGCATTTTACATTACACTTGACATCATAAACCAAAAATAGTATACTGTATCTGATATGACAGATTCTACAATTTTGAAAGGAATGAGGATATTCTAAACCTTAATAAGAATATATGGACCTTGGACTTACGAATAAAATTGCAGTCGTCGGTGCGTCAAGTAAAGGATTAGGAAAAGCGATAGCACTCGGTTTAGCACAAGAAGGATCAAAAGTCACTATCTGTGCCAGAGACAACAATGTGTTAGAAAAGACAGCTGACGAAATACGTAATGCTACAAATTCTGAAGTGTTGGCAATACCAACAGATGTTAGTGATCCTAAACAGGTAGAAGTACTGATTGCTAAGACCATCGGACATTTTGGTGGTATTGACATTTTGGTTAATAATGCAGGTGGACCCAAAGCAGGACGATTTGACGATCTGTCAGCAGAAGACTATCTTGATGCTGTGCATCTGAATCTGATGAGTACAATCAACTTATGTAGAGCAGTTATACCGTGGATGCGAAAACGCGGCAGCGGACGTATTATCAATTTAACCTCCGTTTCTGTCAAGCAACCCGTTGATGGATTGATGTTATCAAATATGGCACGTACAGGTGTGATTGGGTTTGCCAAGACGCTTGCTACAGAACTTGCATCAGATAAAATTTTAGTCAATAACGTTTGTCCAGGGATAATATTTACAGATAGAATTAAACAACTTGCGACAGTACGAGCAGAAGAAGCGGGGATCACTTATGAAGAAGCACTTGAGAAAATGACCGCTGATATTCCACTCGGAAGAATAGGAAATTCAGAAGAATTTGCTAACTTGGTTGTTTTTCTTGCATCAGAAAAGTCAAGTTATATCACGGGAGCAACGATACAAGTAGATGGAGGTATGGTGAGATCGTTGCTTTAATATTATACCATTTGATTAAAAACGATAGAGCGTATTAAATAATGTTAGTATCTGTAATTATACCGGCGTATAACGAAGAGCATACGATTCGACAGGTACTGGAGGCAGTGCAAGCACTACCTTTTGAAAAGCAAATAATCGTCGTTAATGATGGTTCAACAGATAATACATATTCAATACTTGAAACTTTTTCTACTGAAAATGAAATAACTATTGTGCATTCTGAAGAGAACAGCGGAAAAGGGTATGCGATTCGCAGTGGAATTCCACATGTAAAGGGCAATGTTGTCGTAATACAAGATGCTGACATGGAACTTAATCCGAAAGATATACTTGAATTAGTTGGACCATTAAAGACTGAAGCCGCTAAAGTCGTTTACGGTTCGCGGTTTTTAAAGGGGAGAGGAAACGCGAGCCTTCACAATTACATTGCTAACCGCATTTTGGCATTATACACCAATATACTTTACGGATGTAGAATTACAGATGAATCAACAGGATATAAGGCCTTTTCTTCTGAAGTAATTTCAGGTTTGAATTTGACTTGTGTAGGTTTTGAGTTTTGCCCTGAAGTAACCGCAAAGATATTACGGGCGGGTTATGATATCCACGAGGTGCCAGTATCCTATTTTCCACGCACAAAGAAAGAGGGTAAGAAACTACGTTATTTTTCTGATGGTATATTTGCTGCATGGACTCTTTTCAAATATAGGTTTATATCAAAGACTAAGTTATTCAAAGAGACAACAGATCAGTGATTGTTTCTTTATAAAAACTATTTGGAGGTTAAATAAAAATAAAATGTGTAAAAAGTTGGTTTTTTCTATTCTTTTACTAATGTTTGTTCTTGGGGCGTCTTTCACTACATTCAGTCATGATGAAGAGTCTACTTTGTTGGAAGATGTTAATAATGATGGTACAGTGGACATTAGAGATCTTGTATTGGTTGCAACCGCATTCGGACAACCTGGTGATAGGAACGCACTGCAGAATCCAGATGTTAATCGAGATGGTACTGTTGATGTACTGGATCTGGTACGAGTAGCAAACAGGTTTGGCGAAACTGAACAAGGAGATATCTCAACTTATCATGATATTCAGGATCATGTATTTGATAGGAGTTGTGCAAATAGTGCTTGTCATGCACCCCCTCAAAACTCATCTGATTTGAATCTCACTTATGGACAATCCTATCCTGATTTGCTCAATCGTGTTCCACGGAATGCAGAAGCTGCGGCAATGGGAATGAAACTGATTGATCCTGGCAATCCTGACAATAGTTTTCTGTTGACAAAATTGATGGGATCTGACAATCCAAATTTCGGTAGTCGTATGCCGTTTGGTGCCGGTCCTCTTCACAAAGGGAAGATAGACGCTATCCGTACTTGGATAGAAGCAGGAGCACCACAGACAGGAAAAGTTGCAGGTATTGGTGATCTTGGTGTATTGAGAGATCCAGAAGAGGTATTTAATCCGCCACCGCCGCCTCCACCTGGTGAAGGATACCAACTGGTCCTACCACAGTTCAAAATTGAACCCGGTACAGAAAGAGAAATTTTCTACGCAACACAGATTAGAGATGAAAATGGAGAACCCGTTGAGGGAGATATCTATATAAACAGTGTGGAAATATTCTATCCAGCAGGTAGTCATCACTTTATTATTTATCGTCTGACGGAGGAAGGTCTTGCGAATGGTGTTCAAAATATAGGTATAGACACAAGCATCGGAGTGAATCCTGAAGATCAATTCCGCGAACTTGACCCCGAAGACCCACAGACACTTGGGAATTTCGGCGTTGATAGACTTTTCGTGGTTGGAACTCAAACTGATGACACAAATTTCAAGTTTCCTAAAGGTGTTGGATTACGACTCCCCGGTAATACTGTGTATGACCTAAACTCACATTATATCAATCTCCTCGGTGAAGAGGTTCTAATTGGTGAAACTTATGTCAATATCTACACTATTCCAAAAGAAGAGGTAGAATATGAAGCGGTAGAAATATTTGTTTCAAATAGATCAATAAACGTGCCGCCAGGATTAACTCGCCTCACAAAAACGACATGGTATGTGGAGGACGAACTATCTGCTCGGGGGCACGATGCAGATACTGAATTGTATGTATTCTTGCTCACATCTCACATGCATAGACACGGTGAACTTTTTGAGATTTTTCAGAAATCAACTGGAGAATTATTACACCGAAGTATCGCTTATGACGACGCGCCAATCACGCTATTCCCTTCACCACTAATTTTGAGTGTAGATGATGGATTGACTTTCCAATGTACACACAATAATTACGATAAAAATGTACCTCTTCAATTTGGATTAACTTCCGAAGATGAAATGTGTATTATCTTCGGTTATTATTACATCCCTGTTGAGAAGGCGGGAGATATAATTCAGTAAGTGTTTGTCTGCTACAACTACCTTATCCATTATTGACAAACCCGATTATCCCCGTGTTTACTATTGTAGGCACGGGGTAATCCTATATAAACAATTGCTACTATAGCAATCGACATGATGACAAAACCACAATTGAAAAAAGACTTTTTAGATGCAATTAATGAACGTATATTAGTATGCGATGGCGCAATAGGTACAGAACTTCGTCAGAGAATAAACACGCATCTACCGTGTGTTGATGTATGTAATATATCAGACCAATACGCTGATGTAGTTATAGAGATACATCAGGATTACGTCAATGCTGGGGCAGATGTGATTCAGACGAACACATATCAAGCCAATAGAGAAGCACTATCTACACACGGATTTGCCAATAAGGTGCAAGAAATTAACCGTGCTGGTGTAGAATTGGCACGGTCTGCTGTTGGTGACACAAGTTATATTGCAGGATCAGTCGGTCAAATACAGTTTAGTTCTGAAGATCCCACTGTGATTAACATTGAGCCTACAAGCAAAACAATCCGCAAACTCTTTCAAGAACAGATGGATGTTCTTGTTGATTCTGGTGTTGATCTGCTTCTATTGGAGACTTTCGTTTCTCAAAAACAAGCAGAAATAGCAACAAAACATGCATTAACTTACGGAATCCCTGTCGTCGTTGAGATTAGCGGTATTTCTGGAGGTACAGTTGGAGCTGGGATAGATGTGCGCGTCTTCGCACAAGAATTGGAACAACTCGGAGCTTCTGCCGTAGGAATCAATTGTAGAGGCCCACATGACCTTGTTCAAGCGATGGAACTTCTGGCACCTGTCATCAGAGTACCACTTGTTGTGCAACCAAATGCTGGCAATCCAAGGGTCGAACAAGGTGAGATCGCTGTTTCGTATACCGTTGACGCAGATGTCTTTACAGACTATGTTCATAAGTTGATAAAACTTGGTGCAAACATGATTGGTGGTTGTTGTGGAACATCACCAGATTATACTGCTAAAATACGTCAAGCCGTTGCGCGTAGCAAACCTATAAAACGTCATCCTCGTATCTTTGTTCTACCGAAAAGTTCCCCATCACATCAGACACAAAGAGATAATCCTGTACAACAAGTCTTTGAAACTCGTGAAAGAATTGTAAGTGTTGAAGCACGTGCAAATACGTTCCCACAGTTGCGCGCATTGTTGAAGGAGGCACGGGTCCTTGCTTCTGTTGGAGTAGACCTGTTTGATGTAACCGATAATTCTGGTGCCGCTGTGAATATCGGTGCAGTTGGCACAGCTTTCAGATTACAGCATGCTACACATATACCGACGCTTATCCATTGGACAACACGCTCTCGTAATCTCATCAGTATACAATCACATTTGTTAGAAGCGGAAGCACTGGGAATACGAGGGATAGTTGCCTTGTCAGGTGACCATCCGAAAGCTGGTCCCTTTGAAGCTGCAAGTCTCGTTCCAGATGTTCGGGGGGCAGTCCAATTGATGAAACTGATAGATCGACTCAATCATGGTGAACTCGCTGATGGATCGTCAATCGGGGATCAGTGCGGATTCTATTATGGTGGCGGATTTACCATTGCAGAAAATCTTGACCCGCATGTTAAGCATCTAAGCAATAAGGTCGCTGCAGGAGCAAAATTTGCATATACACAACCAGTTTGGACTTTTGAAGATATTGAACGTTCTCAGAAAGCAGCTGAACACCTAAACATAAAAATCCTATACGGTATTCTACCACTCGCAAGTTTCAGAAGTGCATCCTATCTTCGCGACAATTTGGGTCTATACATCCCACAGTTTATTGTTGACAAATTTCAAGACCTTGGTGATACTGCAGCAAGTGAACTTGGTATGCAATTAACTTTAGACCTTGTGAAAGAAATCCGCAATCAAGATACGATTCACATTGATGGCATTTATCTTATCCCACCCGCACGTCTGAACTGGAAAAACAGACGGACTGTCATCTCACAGATCGTTGAGACCTACCGTTAGCAATCTTTCAAATTGACACTGCATGAACACACAGAGAAGCAAATTATCATCTACAGGAATCACCGGACGTTCACTAATTATTGGAGTCCTGCTCATTCCTGTCAATGTATATTGGATGACCATTGTTGAGGTGAAGTATTATTCACTTGATGGTTCATGTCTACCACTTTTTATCCAACCCGTTTTCATAATGTTCATCTGTGTGTTGTCAAACTTCATTATCAAAGGCATATCGTCAAAACACATGCTACGACAAGGAGAGTTACTAACAGTCTACATAATGGTTGCGATATCTTGTACTTTTGCTGGACACGATACAATGCAAAACATGTTTGGTAGTATCGCGCATCCATTCCGTTTCGCAACAGAAGAGAATGAGTGGCAAACGCTCTTTTTTCGGTATCTACCCTCTTGGCTCACTATTTCTGATCCACATAGTTTACAAGAGTTTTATGAAGGAGAAGCCAGTTTCTATTCAAAATACAACCTTGTAATCTGGATAAAACCTCTGTTTTTTTGGGGTTTATTCTTTCTCATAATGATGTTTATGATGTTGTGCATCAATACATTGGTCCGCAAGCGTTGGGCAGAACAGGAAAAGTTAGCCTATCCGATTATCCAACTACCACTCCGTCTATCAGAAGAGAGTGGAACTCGCTTGATGAAGAATCGGATGATGTGGGGAGGTTTCAGCATTGCTGTTTTCATCGGTCTGATTAACGGTATTCACTATCTGTATCCTCAGTTTCCTGAGATTCCTTATATTAAACGAACAGCTGCTTTTCAAAACATCTTTACTGAACGTCCTTGGAGTGCGATTCGTGGGACGCGCATCTCCGTATATCCGTTTGCCGTAGGATTGGCATTCTTCCTTCCTTTGGATTTGTCATTTTCATGTTGGTTTTTCTTTGTCGTCCGATTAGCAGAATTTGTTATTGCTGCTGCGCTTGGGACAAGGTATTTTCCTGCATTGAATGAACAGGCTTATGGCGCGTGGATTGCATTATCCATATTGGCAATTTGGGTTACACGGCGACACTTGAAAGAGGTATTCAAGAAAGCACTCGGATTCAGATCGCAAATTGATGACACGGATGAACCGATGCCCTACCGCGCAGCACTGTTAGGTATTATCGGTTCTCTCATTGCACTCGGTATCTTCGCTAACATAGCAGGTATGTCGTTGTGGATTGCAGGTATTTTCTTTGGAATCTATTTCCTGCTTTCTTTTGCAATTACACGTGTTCGTGCAGAACTCGGTACACCTCATGAAATATATTTTGTAAACCCTCACGATATGATGGCAATGGTAGGTGGCACACGCCGTTTCGACACCAGTAGCCTCACCATTTTATCGCTATTCTATTGGTTTAATCGCGGGTACAGAAATCATCCAATGCCTAATCAGATTGAAGCGTTTAAACTTGCAGAATCAACTGGAATGGGGAATAGACGCTTGTGGATTGCGATGTTAATAGCGATTATCGTGGGAATTGTAGCGACTTTTTGGGCAAATCTTGATATCACCTTCCGCAACGGTGCAGTAGCTAAAGCAGGAGGGTTTAAGGGATGGGTTGGGAGAGAGTCGTTTGGCAGACTACAACGTTGGCTGCACAATCCTTCAGAACCGAACATTATTGGTATAGGATTTATGGGAATTGGCGCATTACTAACATTTGTCATGATGTATATGCGGATGCATTTTCTATGGTGGCCCTTCCATCCAGCAGGATATGCACTTGCTATCAGTTTTGCTATGGATTATTTCTGGTTTGCTTTCTTCGTGGCGTGGTTACTGAAATACTTAATTCTACGACATGGAGGTCTGAGGTTACACCGTCGCGTTGCACCCTTATTCTTAGGTTTGATATTAGGAGATTATGTTATTGGTAGTATCTGGGCGATAATTGGACCTGTATCAGGCTTGCGAACTTACAAGATTTTCATTTGAAATTCAATACTATTCTATGCTAAATTGTATATACAGATGGGTGTGTAAATATTTTGTCACTCTATTTGTCAGAATCGCGGATTACACGGAGAACACGGAAGACGCGGAAGGGTTTTCCAGATCATTATATGACATTGAAAATTTACTTGACAAACATATATCCATTATGTTACACTATACTACACAATATAACGATAATAAAATAAAAACAGTAAAATAAAAAGGTGTGATAATATGAAACCAAACAGACATACAATCTATCAGATATACTGTAGGATTATAAACACAAAAAACCATAAAGAAAAAGCACCTACGCAACACATCAGAGACCAGATTTTTGGAGTGCAAAAATGACTGCAATTGCTAAAAATCACCAAGATTCAAACCGTACCAAAAAAAGCGAAATAAAAAAAAATAGAATTTTCAAACAACACGCTACCAACTCATACAGAGACAAGCCTGACAAACGATTTAAAAACTGTACCACGCGTCGGAAATCACGGCATTTTTGGTACACTGAAAAAATAGCGAATTTTGTATCATAATTAGCAGTGATTTCATAACCGAACAAGTATAGAAAAATGCTTAACACAATATCACAAACTACAAAATATTCACCAAATACACGTTTTCTATACACCTTTCGCACCGCTGGTGCTGATATGTGATTTTCCAAAGCCTCAGAGAGGCGAAAGGTATATAGTCCAGATTGATACAACCAATAGCAAACCCCAGAGGGGCGAAAGGTGTATAATCCGCATTGCTCAAAATCTTTACACACGTTCTCTATCTTTAGTGACAAAAAGTTTACACACCCTATACAGATTGTTTGTTTTTAAGATAATTGCTGCTTATGAGTAAATGGGAGGAAACTAATGGAAAATAAGACAACTAAACAAGAGATAATAGATAGGTTAGATAAACTCACTCCCGTACAACAGAAGCAAATTTTGAATTCAGTTCTGTCTTTCTTAGATGAACCAGTAAGAGGCACGTCTGGAAAAGACCTACTTAAACTTGTAGGAACAATTTCAAAAGAAGATTTAGAGATAATGAAACAAGCTATTGAAGAAGGCCGTGAAAGATTCTATAAATCGGATAGAAAGTGAAATAACAAATGTCAGAAATGAATTCCTCTTCTGAAGCACTCAATTCTCTCAAAAGGGGACTTCATGATATGTTCCAAGTCCAGAATAATGACCTGGATTTCGGGATATTCCGTATTCTCAATATTAAGAGGAATGAAATAGAAGAATTTATTGACAATAAATTGTCAAAAGTTGTAGAAGAAGCAATTTCTGATGTTGCAGAAAAACTATATAACAAACAGCATATAATACTATTATTGAATGATCAGATAGACAAAATAATTCAACTTAAAAGTACGGGAGAAAATAATGCTGCAAGCACTTGAATTGGAAAATTTTAAAGCTTTTGGAAAACGTTCGCGAATTCCTTTTGCACCAATAACGTTGATATTCGGTGAGAACAGTGCTGGTAAGAGCAGTATCTTGCAAGTTCTAAATCTACTTAAGCAGACGCGTGAGAGTAGAGAATCAGGTGCACTACTCTTGCCCAGAACAGAAAACGGCATTGTTGATCTGGGCAGTTTTCAAGAGATGATTTTTAATCATGACTTGGAACGGACACTTTCAATTCGAATAGAAACAGACTTAGAGGAGATATTTGACTGTGAGTCCAGTTTAACTAAGAGTGTTGCCATAGAATTCTGTTTTAAAAGGCCTTCACTTGATAAAGAAGTATTGCTTGATTCAATGGAAATCTACGATGCCAAGAAAAAAAGACGTATTGCAAAATTTCAAATATCTGGTAAAACTGTTGATCCTCGTGAATTTTGGATGATGAGATTCTATCGTGATCCTCTAAGTTTTCCAACTATAGAATTAGCTGCCTCAGAATGTGTGTGGGTAACAGAATCATCATCTTATTGGAATCCAGAATTTGAGTGGTGCAAGGAGAATAAGAAGAAGATCTTGGATGACCTAAAAAAGTCTTTGAATGAACTGTTACAAGTTAGCAAAGAACAGAGAGAGAACAATCAAAATATTCAGGATAGAATCAACTCATTAAATGATTACAAAAGTTTATTCTCCTCGGAATTCGATCTGAAAAACTATATTTCAATCCGTCATAGGGAAGAAATGAAAACAGTATTAGGATTAAGCGGTTTTCTACCAATAGGAATTATCTCTCAAGTGAGGAATTCATTGTTCACAGAACCTTTCTCAGTATTTGATGATGAATTGAGTCCATCGGCTTTGGATGTAGGTGATCTTGCAGTGATGTCGGGTATGTCACTTGATCGAACATTAAACAAGTTGTTTCCTATGGGGCCATTTCGTAGACCACCAGAAAGGTGGTATATTTTTACTGGAACTAGTCCTAAAGACGTTGGATATCGAGGAGACCTGCTTCCAGATTTACTATTACGTCGTCCTAAATTGGTTAAGGAAACCAATGAATGGCTTAAGAAACTTGATATGGGTTACGATTTAGATGTGAAACCTGTCGGTAAAAACTCAGGTGATCTCTTTGAGGTAAGACTCATAGACACCCGAAGAAAAAAGCCTATCAATGTAGCATTACCAGATGTTGGTTTCGGTATTAGTCAGCTACTTCCTTTTGTAGTACAGAGTTTAGTTTCAGAAAAACAGATTATATCAATTGAACAACCTGAAGTACATGTACATCCGAAATTGCAAGCAGATCTTGGAGACCTATTAGCACATGCAATTCAAGAACCAAGACAGAATCGATTCATAATTGAAACACATAGTGAACACTTGATTTTGCGTTTACAACGTCTGGTTCGCAATGGGGATATTAAACCTAATGATGTTTCAGTGATATATATAAGTCGTCGACCAGAAAGTGCAATAGCGGAACGTTTGCATCTTGACGAGGATGGTGATTTTATTGATGATTGGCCGAACGGTTTTTTCCCTGAAAGACTGCGTGAATTGAGATAAGAGAAGGAGTTTGTTTATATGTTAGTTAGTGCAGTCCCAGATCCTTCTGCGTTCAATGCAGATTGTTTTGACAATCTTTATAAGATTCAAGCAGAGGATTTCTTGATGGGTATTGAGAATAACGGAATTCTGATTCTTGATTCAGGTAAAAAGTTACAAGATGCTTTCATAAGTCAGATTAGGTCTATTCCAATAAAGTTTGGTCAGAGAATTCAGATCCAGCTTGAAGAAATACTAAAAAATAGAAAAAAGCGAATTGTCCAATGGCGGGTTGCCTCAACAACATCCACAACTGATCTATTGAAACTTACTTATGAATTAAGAGAAGATAGTGAAGCAGATGCACTGATTGTTGGAGATGAAAGTCTGAAAACAATTCAGTCAGAAGGGAAGGATGATAGTAGCGTAGTTCTGTTAAGTGACTATCGTAATAGTGATTTTGAGAAACTAAGACAGGATTATGAGAACCCAGTTGGACCTATAGATCTGCATCCAGAGGAGAAAATTAAAGAACTTATCACTCGTGCGATCCGTTTCACAAGACGGTTGCGAATTTATGACCCATATATTGGTAAAGGTGAAAATACAATCAAGTTCTTTAAGGGAATTAAGTACATATTAGATATCTGGAACGACCACGGTATGTTTTCTCAAGACCATGGAACTGCAAATGTAGAAATATATACCTGTAGTGCAGAAATTGTGCGTGAAAGTGATACAGATCACGTAAAGGATAGAAAATTAGAAAGAAATCGGGAAGCTCACAGGAATGTTAAGCGTCAACTCATCACAAGGTTAAAGGATCAATTCCCTTGGTCGATAGAGTACCATGTCAAGAACGATACAGAACGAGTTTTTCATGCAAGATATTTAGAAACACAACACGCGATTATTAGAATTGAGCGTGGTTTTGATCTATTTAAGCAAAATGGTGGATTTCGGAGAAACTTTCTGACTCTGAACATGGCTGAAAGTCCCCACTTAAAAGAGTGTCGCGATTTGCTTGACGCAGATCTATAGACGACAAAGTATTTGTCAACAATATCGCATTTGTTTTAGGATTTAAAGATCGTTGCTGAATAAAGGCTTTTAGATAGTTTAAGCAATTATCCAAATTTTTAAGAAAATAGACGAGTCCAAATGGACCCGTCTATTTCTATATTAAACCTGAATTTTGAAAATATCTACTGCTTTTCTCGATACTCCCGTAACAGCGCATTAATCTTATCAAGAAACTCCTGTGAGTATATTTCCCCGACAAGTGCGTTTTGGGTTTCTACTGCAATAGCATCCCATGCCTCTAATGAATCAGTTTCAAATTCGATCTGCTTCATACCACGTTCAATGAGAGCATTAAGAGATTTTTCATTATCTTTCCGTATTTGTAAAATCATCTTGTTTTGATATTCATCACCTGATTCACGTAGGACTTTCTGTTGTTCTGGAGTCAGTTCATCGAATTTCTCCTTTGTAATAAGGGTTGCACCTACGCCGACATTTACAGGTAGGGTCGTCACATACTTGAAATGTGGATGCCATTGGAGTGCTACAACGACATACGGTGATGAAGTTATTGCATTGAGATGTCCTGAATAGAGTGAACCTAAGACCTGTGTCACTTCTCTTGGAACGGTTGCAATATTAGCCCTTTTATAGAATTCCAGTGCGATTCTATCACTCGTCCGTGCCCAAATCTTTACAGTCGGTGATTGCAAGTCAGAGATATTCCGAATTGGATGATTACTAAAAATATAGTAATACCCTATATCACCCATACCAATTAAGACATAACCTTTATCTAAAAAGACTCTGTCTAAATCTTCTCTTAGATAGTTACGAACGTGATCAAGCTCTTGATATGTCTTGAACAGTCTGGGTAATTGAAAAATCAGTACCTCCTCGTTTATTTCCCCGAGACCGGTAGCTGTCATCGCACCTGCATGCAGCAGTCCTGCACGCATTTTACGGATAACATCAATTTCATCTCCCTGAATACCGTTCGCATAAAACCGGAATTTTATGTCACCATCGGTTTTTGTGCGTATATCCTTTGCCATAGCATCAAAACTTTTCATCCATGTGGAACCTTTCGGAGCCAGAGTCGCGAACTTAATCGGATCCACTGCACTCACCACTGTAGGTAAAGAAAAGACACCAAGGGTTATAAAAAATACACACGCTAAGACAGCAAAGTGTAATTTATTTTTTTTATCTATAAATAACATTATTCAATCTCCTCTTCTTCTAAGTCTAAATCAAAAAGCATGTCAGTTTGTCCGAGCAACCGTTCTGCCCTGGATTTGGCAATTGAAGTTGCTGCTTCCTCACCAGGAAAAATATCTGATGGTGCATCAATAATTGCTTTTAATGAGTTCTTGAATAGTTCTACATTCTGGGTTGGATAAGCATAATATTTTGCCAAATAGAACTTACTCAACAAGAACTTGCCAGCATTAATCTCATCCACACGATCGATGTGTTCCTTAGCTTTTTCCGGATCTCCACCAATGGCGGGTGACCTATCACCATAATAAACGGCATAGAACAGATGTGCACCACCAAAATAGAAAGTATCATCTAATTCCAAAACACGTTTCATCATCAATTCTACCCGTGCTAAGTCGATAACTTGCATAGGGTCATCCTTTTGAAGACTTATACCGCGCCCAATGGCATAAGCAGCCCAGAACAGTGGTTCAACATCTTTCTTTTTCAATTTCTGCAGTGAACTCTCAAATACTTCAGATGCAACTTTTCTCAAGTTTTTGAAGTTTTTGTCTGACTTTGCTAAAGCCTTAGTGGCATACATTTCAGATATTTTGTAATGCTCAATTGCTTGTTCACGCATTTTCTCTTCTGTCTCAAAATCACCTGCGATGCTTGCTTCCTCCATCTTGTCTTCAAGAAAACCACTATAGGATGAATAAGCACGTGCAGTCTTAACAATCAGAGATTTATTACCTAACTTTGACAGTCGTCCAAGTGTCTTTAGGTTTTTCTCAAGCGTGCTTTCTACAACTGCTAAATCACTTTCTTGTTGAATTTTAGAAAGTTTACTTAAACCACACCCACTAATAAGTAATATCATTATCAGTAAATGCGTTATCCGAAGAATAACCTTTATTCGTTTCATCTTTATTATCTAACCTCCTATTAACAATCTGCGTTTGTATGTAGATATGTGATAGTATCATACAATATATCGTCTGACTATTGCTTTGTCTACACTCAAATGATAAGTAAATCTGTTCGTAGGGACAGGGTTTCCCTGTCCGATAACAAATCATTTATGACTTGACAAGACACTATAAGTCTCTAATGATATAGAAAGAGCGGAATTTCCGTATTGTGAATTAGATTCTGGGTAACACTACCGACGAAAAACTCCCTTACACTTTTTCTTCCATAAGCACCCATCACAAGCAAGTCAATATCTTTCTCTGTGATATAGTTTTTGATCTTATTCTCTGGATTTCCACTTAATACTTCCAAATTCGGATTAATCCCATGACTTTGAAAAAAATCACGTAAGTTTGTCAGAAGCACAGTAGCATTTTCAGTGTTATCACTTACAGAAAGCAGTGTCACATCACATTCATTCCAGATACCGAGTAGTAAAAACATGTGAACAACCTTTGCTGCAGGTATACTGTTATCGTATGCAACCAATACCTTTTTAATTTTCCTAACTGCATCTGGTACAGCTAAGACTGGGATGAGTCCATTCTTTAGTATTTTTTCAAGCGTACCGTAGGTTTCATGATCCGTATATCCGAAAAATGACTTTTTACCGATGACAGTAAAATCGTGAAATTTCGATTCTTCAATAATCTCTGAAAAGGGGCTGCCAGTATCGGCGTGAAGAATAGCATTGATGTCTCGTGATTTGCAGGTCTGTGAAAAATCATCAAGTATTGCTTTTGCTTTCTCACGTGTATTTTGGAGCAGCACTTCTTCACGTTGTACCTCATAGTGCGCGCCCCCAAGTGGTACGGGTCCACTTGAAGACTGAATACCAGGTAAATCAATAATCGCTACTCCAGTAATGGAAGCTGTATGTATGGTCGCTATTTCACAAGCATATTCAATAGCGGCTTCAGCATAACTGGAACCATCTAAACCCAATAGTATTTTGGCAAAATCTTTTTTTGACATATTACTTTATCCCTCCTTTCTAATACCATTCCAAATTGAAAATATCTCTTTTTTGTAGCACAAACTTCCAGTTTGTGTTCTCAAGAATAACTACCATAGTAACCGTCTAATGAGACAATAATTTATAGAAATGGTATAAAATAAAAATCAATTCAATAACATTGTTCTTCAAAGCGCAAACAGTAATGTTATGTATTCGTCCTAACAAAAGGTAGGGTTGTAACTGTCCCCTTGACTAAACCTTCTGAAGTCTCAATTTGAACGTCAGAGCCATCTTCAGTGACTACCATGCGTACATAACCTAATGCAATCAGTTTTTTAAGTGTAGGAGAGTATGTTGAACTTGTAACCCAACCGACATTCTTATCACCATTAAAAATACGTGAGTCTTGTTTGACTGGGTTTTCGGTTTCAATAACTATTCCGCGCAGAAGCCGGTTCGGATGTCCGCGATACTTCATACGTGCTACTATTTCTTGACCAATGTAACAACCTTTTTCAAAATCTATTGCGTGTTCTAATTCAGCCTCAAGTGGAATAACAGAATCAGTCAATTCTGTTCCAAATCTTGGTGTTCCTGCCTCAATTCTCAGTGATTCTTGTGCTGCCCAACCTATCGGAATTGCATTTTGTTTTGCGTTAAGCAATTGATTCCAAAGCCATTCGCCTGCAATGTTTGATGTATATAGATGAAAGCCGCACTCTCCTACAATATCTGTCCT
Organism: Candidatus Poribacteria bacterium; assembly: GCA_965261435.1. Lineage (GTDB taxonomy): Bacteria > Poribacteria > WGA-4E > WGA-4E > WGA-3G > MSPOR6. Next base: position 4,571,978 of record CBDHDL010000021.1, on the reverse strand, counting down.
GACACAAAGAATCCAGTTTTTATCAACTTCAACGACTCTTGAATGATATTCTGGCAGTGTGTTTAGACCGTCGTTGTCTAAAACAGACTGCACAAGTTCTACTGAATTTGGTCCATACACAGCTATCGTAACAATGTTGTCATTCTCAATAGAAATTTCAACATCATCGGCAATGATGTACTTGTCCAGTTCCGTAAAAGCAGCATCTGTTGTCTCAGGAGAAGTACTCAAATATATCTCATTTTCAAGGAAATATACTCTCAAATCAGCGATCATTTTACCGCGATTTGTTAAAAGTGTTGCATAATTACCTTCACCGGTGGAAAGTCCTTCAACATCATTTGATATGAGTCGATGCAAGTATTTTGCACGATCTTCACCGATCAATTTTAGTGTGCCTTGATATGAAATATCTGCAATACCAACACTGCTCCTGACAGCGTTATGTTCTAAAATAGGATCTGAATATAGTACAGGTAAGGACCACTCACCATGTCTTTCAGCAAATGTTGCCCCAAGTTCCTTATGTATTTCTTCAAGTAAAAGTTTTTTCATATTTTGTTCTTTCTATTGATTATTAAATCTGGACAATCAAAACATCCGTTCTAATCGCCAGATTAATTTTGCTTGACGATACTTAGGTTTGATGTTTATTGGAACAGCGACTTCAAACGCTGTACTCAAAGGTTGAAACCCCTCAGGTGGACTCAAAAAAAATGACACGCCGAAACCTGTTGAAGTTTTTAATTCGTTAAATGCAAATTCTGACAAAGGATTCTCATTATACCACCATACCTGTCCTGTATCCATGAATGTGTATAGTGCCATCCCAATCATTACATCAGGGTTAGTGTTTATTTTTGTTTCAGTGATAAATCTGTATTCTAAATTGAGAAGGATACGCTTGTCACCTGCAAATGAGTTGAAATCGTATCCACGTAAGGTAGACGCACCACCAAGATACAGATACTTCTGTTTAGGCAAAGCATCATTCGAGTAATGACCTGACAGACGGATGTTTACATGGTGTGGTCCATAAATAGGAGTGTAACGAACTAAATCGAATTTATAGAGACTGTAAGAGAAGTCCGCCCCAATCATTCCTCCAGCAATTTCTAACCCAAGGTTACCACGCCATCCACGCTTTGTTCTCTCGTTTGGCCAAGGAATAAGATTTGTCCCCAAAAATTGTGGACGTTTCACAGTTGATTTTACATCACGTGTGTCAAACGTATAACCGACGAAAAACGAATTCATGGGTCCTGTATCTATCCTTGCATTGTCACGTTTTATGCGAGTTCGGTCATAATAACTCCAATCAGTTGATTTTGACAGATTGTCATGGTGCTCAAAAGTAATTTCAAATCTTAGCATAGAGGAGTTCCCGAATGATTGTGTAAACCAATACTGCTGTCCATCTCGCTGATAATAATCTGCCGAATCAACGCCGTAAGCGGCAGATGTTAAGTTTGGATCAACGGGAAAATACCTAAATGCATTTGAACTAATATCTGTCAACTTGAACATACCAACACCAAAGGTTAATGGATTCGTCTCAAAAAAACTCTTTTCTACACCTAAACTATAGTTCAAGGTTCTACTTGCAAATCCTCCGCTCAGAGAACCAAATATTTGTTCATCACCAGTAAAATCTGTCGTAAGATTACCGCCAGCACCGAGGACTAATCCGTGAACTCTGTTGAAACCAACAATAGGATACCAACCAGGTTTAATAATAGAACGTTCTTCAATCCCAATAATCAGTACATTTTTTCCACCTTCGTGTTGTAGATGCCACTTCTCTATTGATTTGAAGTGTTTATTCGTAGTGCTGAGTTTTTTGCTCATTCTATTAATGCTTGTTTGCGCATGTGCTTCAGAAAAAACTCGATCTGAATCTATTTCAAGTGCAGAGGAAAGTTCATTTTTTGAAATTCTGTTATTACCAGTAAAACGTATCTCGTCTAAAGTCCCTTCGTCTATTTCTATCTGAAGTATATCATCTTTATATTCATAACTGACATCTACAAAAGGATATCCACGATTCATATAAAAATCTGTAATCATTTGCTGTTTTAGTTTTACATTCGCTTCAGCAATATAGCCAACTGCAAGATCAAACCATTCCCTAATAAATAGAGAAGGAAAAACCTTATTGTTGCTAATAATTATCCGTTTAGTATAATTCAATGAACTTTCAGTAACCTTTATATGCAATGTTACTTTCAAGGGTACATTCAAGGGTACATTTTCAGTTGAGTCAACCTGCTCTGTCTGTTTTGAACTTTCAGGCAATAATAGTTCTTGTAGCGTATTCAATTGATTTTCAGGTGTTGCCCCAGAATCTTCGTTGTTAGTAACTGAAATTTCTACTTGTGCGTTCTCAAACACGTCAAATCTCTCTAATTCGGAAATCATCCAAGCCAGTTGTTCGTTGGTTATTGTATCTCCAATCAATATAGGTAAGTATTTGATGATCACTTCATAAGGGATTTTTGTGTTATCATCAATTTCTATACTTACAACTTCCATGTTAGCTGGAACATCCAAGTCTATTGAAATTGTCGGTTGGACCCTATGTAATTTCAGTAACCCCATTCCCTCTTTCCAATGGGGCCACCACGGGTATTCTTCATCATACATTGGAAGCCAATAACTGAATTCACGTAGTCGTGTAACTTTTAAGACCTCTACTTCTCCAACTGTACCTATTGCTTTTCTATGAACATTAAATAGGCATAAGTTTTCGTCATTACTCTCACCATCATTAAGTGGATACGCTATTTCAAAACTCCAATACGTAGCGTTGATTTTTGTTGCAATCTTTGCTTTAGTTTCCCAAGAACTATCGTATTTAAATTTCTCTATAGAATCACCTATCTGCTTACGTTCAACATCACTCGGAGCGAATCGATAATTTGGATAACCCTCTTCTCTAACTCTCTGATCATATACACCTCCGATTGGGTTCAAAACAAGGTGTACATAAGCCTCTGTTTGGGGATTCATATCAATTAGAAGCTCAATACTATCATCCTCCCAAATAGGTGAATCCCGTTGTGTTTGTGACACTCGTGGAATCTGATATGTTGTAAAGAATACCCTTGCACCGATATATAGATTATTTGTATCCCACATTATGAGGATGTCAGTCGGATTTTCTGCTAAATCAGTACCTGAAGGATTCTGAAATGGAGAAAGTGTTACAGCATTTGACCATACTTTTTCAGTGAGATTGCCATCAATCGTAGGTGGTTTTTCAGTAAATGGTACCGGTTGTTCAAATCTTTTTTTTGGATTCTTATCGGGCGCTGGTTGGTTATTTTCTTCTCGTTTTCTTGGCAACCAAGGATTACGTATAACTGATATCACATCCGTAGATGTTAATTTGAGTAGTGGTCCACCCTGATTCAATTTGCCCATATTGTTCTCAATATCAGCTGGAAGATTAATGACATAATGCTGTTGATCATTCTTTAATTCTACATCCGCAGAATAACTATCAGGTAGGTGTAAATCGATTTTACCCCCATTTGCAGTTAATTCAAGTGGTGCTGCAAGATTATCAAGTACCGTAAGTTCAATTGAACCGTTTTCTGTCTTGATTACGTTTTGACCTGGAGCAAATAAGATTTTTCCATGAATCCGTCCTTGTTTTACTTCTATTTGGTAATTTCCTAATGTTTCATCTAAATGTACATTTCCTGTTTCCGAACTGATTTCTATCTTACCACGGAGATGGTGAATATAAACATCACCCTTCCACAGCTTTAGTTTAACAGATAAATCTGGTGGCGTTTTAATTGCATAGTTTAATTGAAGTAGATTTTTGATATTTGATTCAGATACGTTATCAAAAGATGAGTCGGTCAATTTATCAGGAAGTTGGGAGTTAATTTCAAGTATTCCATCTTTCTTGATGCTTGTAATAGCGAGATTCTCAAGATATGACATAACTAACGAAGAATCATGACTCGATGCTTGTTTTTCGAGCGAAACACTTATGGTGTCTTTATCTTCTTCTTTCTCGTCAATGGCAATAATCTTAACATTACCAGGTACATCCAAGTTAATCTCTAACTGATAGACATCATCAAAACCGATAGTTTGGCTCGAAATCAAATTGCTTTGCAGCACGGTTTGAGGTTCATCTTGTGATATTTTAGGAGAGTTGTCAGCAGGTTCATTTGCGCTTAAAGGGACAGAAAAAGAAACACTAAAAATACCCAGATAAAAAAGCAATAAGAAAAATAAAATATTTTGTATCTTTAGTAATAAAGAGTGTATGACTGAAGTATTAGGAGAAAAACCTGTGCAGAAGATTGATGTAGTGATTGATGGACTAATATTAAGCACAGTCAGCATCCCAATTCCTCACGATCTATCTGGAGATTACAAAAACGTCTTGACACCAATTAAATAATACTTTATACTTATTATTAATGTCAAGCAGATAATTGAATAAGGTAACCTTATTCTGATTGAATCGTTATAACTAAAGTATACTTTTTTACGATGAAGTTACCTTTCTATTTATCAGTTTTCTCTGGAGTACTTTGATGTCCAATTCTTTAACCGAATATCGTTTTTCTTTTGGTCCTTGGAATATCCACGAGGGTGCTGACCCGTTTGGACCCCCGGTACGAGACTCCTTCAGTTTTGATGAAAAAGTTGATTTTTACAGAGATCTCGGTTTTGAAGGAATACAATTTCATGATGATGATGTTGTGCCTGATATTGACAACAAAACTCACGCACAAATTATTGCACGCGCAAAAACTGTAAAAGAACAGATCGATAACCACGGTTTAGTTGCTGAAGTTATAGCACCACGACTTTGGGAATCTTCCTTAACAATTGATGGGGCTTTTACTTCGAATTCTGAGAATGAGAGACAGTACGCAATTGATCGTTCGAAACGTTGTGTTGACATTGCAAATGAGATAGACTGCAAGAATTTTGTTCTATGGCTTGCACGTGAAGGTACATATATTCGGGAGACAAAGAGTTCAGCCGATTCAGTTGGTAAGATTCTGGATTCAATAAACGTGCTGCTTGAATATGATTCTGAAATTCGAATCCTCATTGAACCAAAACCCAATGAACCGATGGATATCGCTTATATCCCGACAATCGGACATGCAATAGGATTAGCTTATGCAAGTCAGGATCCAGATCGAGTAGGCGGTCTTATTGAAAGTGCACACGCGATTCTTGCAGGATTGGAACCTTCGGATGAAATGGGGTATGCACTATATCACAAAAAACTCTGGAGTGTCCATCTTAACGATCAGAACGGCTTGAAATTTGACCAGGACAAGGCTTTTGGTTCGGCAAATATACGGCGGGCATTTAATCAGGTACGTATACTTGAAGAAAATGGATACGGAAAGAATGGAGAATTTGTAGGATTAGATGTGAAAGTTATGCGCACACAACCACGTGAGCTATCTACTAAACATCTGGTAAGCAGCCGTAAGACCTTCTTAAATCTACTTGAAAAAGTAAGAACATTAGATAAGAACATTGAGGAGCAGTTCATTAACGCACGAGATTACGAAGGTTTAGACTTTTACATACTTCAACACCTGTTTGGAGTTTAATTTACCAGATTATTCCCACAGAAATCAAACCTACCATAATGAATTCAACTCAACTAAAAAGAAAGAATAGAATGACTGAGGATACACGAAGAATGAATATGGATAATCAACCATTATGCACTGAGGAACCAGTATTGGCGAAGGAAGAACATTCCTATCGCTCCGTAGTCCTCGTTGGTCCACCCGGTGCTGGTAAGGGGACACAAGGAAAATTATTATCACATATTCCCGGTATTTTTCATATATCAAGCGGCGATATGTTCCGAGAACTCGATGAAGATTCAGAATTAGGTCAACTTTTTCATCAATATGCAACACAAGGTGATTTTGTGCCAGACGACATAACAATCAAAACCTGGCTACAGTATATCAGTGGTAAAATAGAGAAAAAAGTCTACAATCCAGAAACGGATCTGCTTATACTTGATGGTATACCGAGAAGCATTCAACAAGCTGAATTGTTATCACCTCATATTCATGTTCTGATGGTGCTTTTCCTCGTTTGCGAAGATAGAGAAGTCATGTTTGAGCGTATTCGTGGACGAGCAGTAAAGGAAAAACGTCGGGATGATGCAAGCGAATTTGTCGCACGTTATAGATGGGATGAGTATAAGAACAAAACTGAACCTTTGATTGATTATTATCCGCAAGAGTTGATACGGATTATAGATGCTGACAATATTCCTGCCGATGTATTACATCAGATATTGACTGCTATCGTCCCAATTCAGAAGAATTGCTTTTCTCCACCACATTTTTAATCTATATCAGAATTACCAACTAATCCAATTGAAGGAAAACGCAATAGAGAGCACCTATTGGTTACTGCGGCGATAAATTTTTATCGTCGGATGCAGCAGCGCTTTAATGGGAAACGGCGCACCAGAATCGGATATCTTGATTCCAAGGAATTGCAGTCTTCTTTCAAAAGTTCTGTATAATTGATATTGGCTACTTTTTCCAAGAACTGTTCTATAAAACAGTAAGTTGCCTTCAATATCAATTTCTCTTAGTGGATACCAATCTTGCCTCTGAAACTTTTCTGGATGCCTTTGGTATCTTTCAAACACTTCTCTATTCTGGCTTAATATCAGAATCCACTCTGTATCTTCATCAAAATCTACAAAATCTCTATCTAATTCAGGTAAAAGCCAATCAAACAGCATTTCTGGTGCGTGTGAAATCTGACTATCAATTGGTATATTCTCTGATATCCACTCTGAAGATTCCTGAGTTGTCGGTTGTGATAACATAACAGATGCAAATGCAACTGTATAAATGAATGAATAGACCCATACGATGCTGCCTATAAAACTCCCATATCGTTTACCAAGAATAAAAAGAAACGTAGATGCCAGTATTATCAGTACAGGATATATAATTAATAGGTGACGCGTAAACGATACCTTGAATGTGCCGATAAAGACCAAGTACGGAATAACATAGGTTATAAATAACAAGGAAACCCGTATTTCTTCATCCGTGATCACCTTATCCGTCCTGCTTTTTAGTACTGCTATTATTCTTGCAGTCTTATAGATTAATACAAAACAGACCAACATAGCGAGTGGTAATCCCATTCCCCATTTCAGAAGTGTCCATAAATATAGGAACCGTTCTCCCCATCCTGTGTCACCAGATGTGAATAATCCAAAATGCCCCATGTGGTAATGTGCCGCCTCATACCTGAAATCTTGAAAGAATTCATTCCATTCTGAAGAGAATATGTCTATCAACCAGTAGGGACATAAGATCGTAAAAGTAATTGCTGCTACGCCAAAGATTGTTCCATATTTGCGATATACGTTATCAGTTTTCAAGAATATCAGCAGCGAGATACAGACAAGAATTGTAGGAAATTTAACCGCAAGACCAAGACCAGCAACAATTCCCAACCATAAACATGTACGAGAATTCAGATTCATATCACGGACAGTAAACCACAGAAAAAGGGTAACACAAAAGGTAGCAGGAATGTCAACAAGTGCAAACCTTGATTCATTTGTCGCATGCAACATCGTCACAGTTAAGAATGCTGCAGCTATCTCACCTACACGTCTATTGTAGCACTTTTCACCAAGACAGTAAGTTAGCCAGACCGTTCCTGTGGATATGCAAACATTGGTAAACCGCGCTAACCAAATAACTTGCGATTCATTCATAGCCATACCAAACAGAGATAGCACTTTGCATATTAATGCTATTAAATAGAACCACGCCGTACCGGGCCAATTATAAATTTCGGGTATTGCATTTAAGTTGATAAGGTTTAGTATATCTTGAGCAATTAAGGTCTCGCGGGGATCTGGTGTACCTGGTAATCCAACACCAATACCGAGGATTCTTAGGAAAAAACTAAGAATAAGTATGAAGGTAATTACAAACGTGTTCAGATTGAAAACAGAATGTTGGAGAGAAGAAAGCAGTTTCATAATAAATTCATCGTGAGACCTTATCCCATATCCTGGTTGGTAGATCCATTTTAATCTGAACAATCTGTTCCTTCACCTCTGGAAGCTCCATTTCTCTTAGGATTTTATCCCATCTTTCAGGTTGAGTCTTATCAACAAAGACTGGGACAAAGCCTAAATTCAGATAAGTCTTGATGGCTGGTAGTCGAAAATCATCAGTATCAAGCATTGAACAGAAAAAGCCGTTGTCTTTAAAATAGTAGAGTACTGCAAGTGAAACCCATTTCCCAAGTTTTCTACCAGTGTGTTCATTTAAAACACCTACCATGTGAACATATCCTATATCGGTTTCATCAACTGACTGTCGCCATGCAGTCGCAGTTCCGACTGGAATATCATTATGTGTCACGAAAAACAATCCATCAGGTACAAACACATTTCTCGTCGTTATTTCATTTTCTGTGTCCTGTACTGTTCGCGCTTTCCCGCCGAATGAATCAGTGATAATATTTGCCCAATGTAGTTCGTCACCCTTACGGTAAGTTCGCAATTTGTAATCAGTAGGCAATTCAATATCTGGGAGATTTAACAAATTTGGTCTCACCATTCTCAGTTGTCGTGGCATCAATTATATCCTTTGAAGTAATAGGATGATGTTAAATTATAGCACACATAAAAAATCACGTGTAAAACCTTTACTTTATTCTTTGTAGATGCTATAATAAATAACATCATCTTAGGATCATAGTATCATACCTGAAAACACCTGCAAAAATTATTAAAGCAGGAGGTGTAAACACGTGAATCGATCATTTCAAAAGCAACCCAATATAGTCCTCACAGGATTTATGGGTACAGGTAAGACATCTGTTGGTAAACGACTCTCTACCCATTTAAGGATGCGTTATGTTGACACTGACTTGGAGATTGAACGGGACAATCGGAGAAGTATTACAGATATTTTTGCAGAAGATGGTGAAGATGTTTTTCGCCATCTGGAGACTGAAGTGGTTAGCAAAGTCTCAAAATTCTATAATTATGTTATCTCAATCGGTGGTGGTGTTGTATTAAAAGAAACAAACATTTCAATGCTAAAGGAAAACGGTGTTATTTTCTGTCTTACAGCAACACCTGAAGAGATATATAACCGTGTTCGTAATCATACCCATAGACCATTACTCAAAACACCCGACCCAATGGAAACAATACGCACTATGTTAGCGGAACGAAAACCGTTTTATGCTAAGGCCGATTATATGGTTAATACGACCGATAGATCTTTTGATGAAATAATCTCTCATATCAAAGGCATATTCTATAAGGACGCGTTACGTAGAAGATTTCCAAGACTGAAAGATCACTGAAGAAAACATGATAAAGAATCTACATGTTGAACTAAAAGAGAATAGTTATCCGATCCTTGTTGGTAAAGGACTGATCAGTCGTATTGGAGAATTCCTGAATAAATTCACAAACGCTGAAAAGGTCCTCATTGTTAGTGATGCTGTAGTCTCTAAAACTTTTGCTTCTATTGTCCGACAAAGTTTAGGAGAAAAAGACTTTGACGTTTCTTTAATTGACATAAGCGGTGGTGAGGGGAGTAAGTCCATTGAACAGTTATCGCAGTTACTGGATGTCTTAGTTGACAATCACCTTGATAGGAATTCTGTGCTTATTGCTCTTGGTGGCGGAGTTATTGGTGATTTAGGTGGGTTTGCAGCTTCTATATATATGCGTGGGATCTCTTATGTCCAAATCCCTACGACTTTACAAGCACAAGTAGATGCAAGTGTCGGAGGTAAAACAGGGGTCAATCATCAAAAAGGAAAAAACCTAATCGGTACATTTCATCAACCAAAATTAGTTGTGATAGACGTTAATACTTTAGATACCTTGCCAAAACGTGAAATCAGATCTGGATTAATTGAAGTCATAAAAATGGGTGTAATTCGAGATGAATATCTTTTTGAAATGGTAGAGCAGAAACTTGATGCTATCTTCAACTTAGATGCTGAGATACTGATTGAGATGATTTCTCGTGCATGTACAAACAAAGCAGATATAGTCGCAAAAGATGAGAAAGAGAGTGGATTACGGATGGTACTAAACTATGGACATACCTTTGGTCATGCACTTGAAGCATTAACAGACTACAAGAAATTCAGACATGGGGAAGCAGTCTCAATCGGCATGAACTGTGCAGCCAAGTTAGCAGTCAATTTAGGCATGTTCTCCAACGAAGACTATCAGCGGCAACGCTCACTTTTAAAGCAGGCAGACTTACCCTACAGTTTTCCTTCCTATCTTTCACCAGAAACAATTTGCGATTCAATGTATCATGATAAGAAAGCACTTAGCGGAAAGCTACGTTTAATACTTCCAACCCGTATTGGTGAAGTTGTTATCCGAGATGATGTTACAAATACAGAAATTATAAATGCAATATCACAATGTTCTTAGTTTCTAACGTTAACTCCTTTTAAGGGAAATATATGACATATAGTAAGACAAACTTATTGTTAGTCGTTTGTGTGGTCCTATTTCTATGCGGCACTTATGTTTTTAGCCAAGAACCTATAGCACCAACAGATGTTACTGCAATTGATACGCCAAATGACGATGGAAAAAGCATTACCGTTACTTGGGCCGCTGCTCCTGAAGATAGTGGTATTACCAAATATGAAATTTTACGCAATACTGATGGAGGAGATTTTGAGGTATTACCTGCTGAATTGAACGAGAAAGCAACAATATATAAAGATTCTAAGGTCATGAAAGGTAAGACCCATTCATACATTGTACGTGCTGTTTATGATAACGAAACTTCTGTGGATTCTATGCAGACTGCAGCTGTTAAAGCAAGAGAACAGTGGTATCATACAGGTAAAACCCCTCTGTTTCTTGCTATGTTGTTGTTCTCTGCAGCAATTGTATGGAATATCTACCATGCACGTAGTGGAAAGGATGTCTTTATTAGACGAATTCCCGGTTTAGAAGCCGTTGAAGAGGCTATCGGTAGAGCAACAGAAATGGGACGTTCCATCCTTTACATTTTAGGATTAGGTGGGGTCGACAATGTCGCAACAATTGCCAGTATGACAATCTTGGGCCAGGTTGCACGTCGAACAGCAGACTATGAAACATCTTTACGCGTACCTTGTAATGACCCAATTGTGTTGAACGTCGTGCGTGAGATGGTAAAAGCCTCTTATCTTGACGAAGGGCGTCCAGATGCATACAATGAGGACGATATCTTCTTCCTCACGAATGATCAATTTGCCTATGCTGCTGGTGTTGATGGAATGATGATACGTGAAAAACCCGCAGCGGTCTTCTTACAAGGGACATTCTTTGCTGAATCACTGCTTATGGCTGAAACAGGTAATTCTATCGGTGCTATACAGATTGCTGGAACCGACTCTGAACACCAATTACCATTCTTTATTGCTGCATGTGACTATACGTTGATTGGAGAAGAACTCTACGCAGCCAGTGCATACCTTTCCAGAGAACCGATGCTACTTGGAAGTCTGAAAGGACAGGACTGGGGTAAACTTCTAATTTTTGCTGCTATCATACTGGGGGTATCTCTTGAATTTTTCGGAATTAACTGGATCACAACACTCTTACAAAGTGTGAGATAGGAGGTAATATGAAGCGACAAGTACCCTTGGCTCTCTGCTTCCTTTTTGGCGTAGCCATGATCTTCACACAATTTAGTCCGCACGGTTTTTCTAAAGCACTGTTTAAAGAAGTAAATAATTGGGGACTCATAATATCACCTTTTGCATTGGTGTTAGCGGTTGTGACTCTCATCCAGACACATGCGGCAAGGATTCGCTTCCGTTCGGAACACTGGCAATACAGTTTTATTGTATTCATTGGAATGATAGTTATGGTTGCAGTCGGTGTACCCTTTGGACAACAAAACACTGTATTTGTATGGTTATATGACAATGTTCAAGTGCCGATGGATGCTACCATGTTTTCTTTGCTTGCTTTCTTTATCGCATCAGCAGCGTTTCGTGCCTTCCGTGCTCGTGCGTTTGAGGCAACACTACTTCTACTTACGGCTATGTTTGTTATGATCGGCAATGTACCTGTCGGAGACCTTATCTGGAATGATTTGTTGTCTTGGACTGGCTGGTCAGACGGAGCATCTTGGTTCAGACAATGGTTATTGGATGTGCCGAATCTTGCAGCGCGTCGGGGAATTATACTTGGTGTAAGTTTAGGGGTCATATCTCAATCTATCCGTATAATATTAGGTATTGAACGTTCATATCTTGGTGGAGGAGATTAATCAATGCTCGAAAAATTCATGAATATGGACAGGAGGATCATCTTCATTTTGGTTGCATTGGTCGTTATTATTCCAACCTTGATCCCTGTCAGACTACCAATCTCAGTGTCTGAGCCAACACAAAAACTCTATGATTACATTGATGCACTACCATCAGGATCAACTATTATGATCGCTTTTGATTACGGTCCATCCTCCCTGGCTGAACCAGAGCCGATGGCTAAAGCAGTGATGCAGCACTGTTTTACTAAGGATATAAAGGTAATTGGCATGACACTTTATCCGAGTACGCCAACATTAGCAGATAAACTCATGAGAAAAATTGCATCTGAAAATAATGCAGTCTATGGCGAAGACTTTGTATTCTTAGGATATCGTCCTGGTACATTACAAGTTATCCTCGGTATGGGTAACAATATAGCCGATGTCTTTGAAACAGATTATACGAAAACTGCAATCACCGATCTTCCTATGATGAATGATATACATAACTATGATCAGATTTCCTTGCTACTCGATCTTGCATCTGGTAGTTCGACAGAAACGTGGATCATATATGCTCACACAAGATATGGTTTAAAGGTTGGAGCAGGTGTCACAGCAGTTATTATTGCTCAGATGTATCCTTACCTTCAGACAGGACAATTGGTAGGTTTAATGCCGGGATATCTGGGTGCTGCAGAGTATGAGAAACTACTGAATTCGCCTGGAGATGGAACTATAGGATTAAACACCGCGTCCTTTGCACATGTCCTGATTATTGTGTTGGTGATCTTAGGCAACATCGCGTTCTTTATCAAGCGTGGAGAGGAGGCGTAAAATGATAGAAACTTTTGGTCTCTGGGTTGCAGCATTCTTGACATTATGCATCTATAGTTTTCTTTATCGAGATAATCCCTTCTATCGTTTTGCAGAACACCTCTTTGTAGGTATATCTGTTGGATACGGAATTGTGATCTCAATCCATCAAGGTGTTATCCCCTTAGCGTGGGTGCCACTATCTGAAGCAGTGGGTGCACTCTGGACAGAAATCGCAAGTGCAGTCTTTCCAGGAATCGCAGGTGAAGTAACACCAGAAACACGCCAAGCACTTTGGGGACTATTCAAGATAATTCCAATTTTCATCGGTCTGCTATTCTTTGCACGTATTTCACCAAGTTACACATGGTTGATTCGGTATCCTATTGCCATCCTTATAGGTTATGGTGCAGGAGTCGCAATTCCAAATGTACTGCAAGCAAATATCTTTGCACAGACGCGTGGCACAGTTGCACCCTTTGTTGAAATGCATTCTACTGACCCGGCCCTTATGGGAAACATAGGGGCAGGATTGATGATCATCGGTGTACTAATTACTATCTCATATTTTCTATTTTCAGTTGAACAGAGAAGTACATTCAAGTTGACGGTGTTGGTGTTGGTGATGGTTGGTATGACTATCGGTATCATAGGATTCGGGTTAATTATTGCAGACAGCATTACAGATGATGGTCTTACGCAAAATGAAATAGTTGGTGCTTTTCTTTTAATTGTAGGTGTCCTATGCTCGGTCTTCTATCTACTATTTCCTGCACAACAGAGGGGTTCCTACAAATGGGCATTATTGATCATCGGAATCGTTTTGTTCATAGTAGGATTAGTAGCAATATATGGCAGCACTATTGTATCTGGCAACCTTACAGCTTGGGATGTTTTCGGTTCAGTACTGATGGTCGTTGGAGTTATATGTACTCTTACATACTTCTTCTTTTCTGTAGAACACACAGGTCCAATTAAATGGACTTCAAAGATTGGTATTGCCTTCCTCATGATAGGATTTGGTGCTGCATTTGGTAACACTGTAATGGGACGTCTTGCACTCATGATCCACCGAGTCGGATTTCTAATTAATGATTGGCTTGGGTCAATTGTGGCGTTATTTGGATAGCAAATACCAGCACATAGATGACAGGACGATCTTGAATCTTGCTTTTCAAACTCCATGAGCATCGCACAATAGATAAGGAGAAACAAAATGCAACTTGGGTATAGCACTTGGGGAATGCCAACCGTCCCTATAGATGCTGCAATTTCACATATTGCATTTCTGGGTTTTGATGGTATTGAGTTGACAATAATTCAACGTTTTACAACCGAACTGAGTACATTGAATACAGCAGAACGCAAGAAGATTACGTCCTTGCTAAAACAGCACAATTTAGCGTTACCAGCAATCGCTGCACACTCTAACATGATGGATGTAGATGTTGAATCTCATGAGAGAAATATGTGGCGACTCAAGGGCGGCGTAGACTTAGCTATTGACCTTGCACAGGGAGATGAAATCGCTGCTGTCAATACGACGACAGGTGGAAAACCTGATGAATGGGATACAAAGAAGGATTTCCTGTGTGAACGTGTTGGTGAGTTAGTCGATTATGCAGCATCGCGCGGTGTCACCATTGCAATTGAACCCCATATCGGGGCAATTATTGATACTCCGGCAAAGGTACTTGAACTCCTTGAAATAATCAATTCACCTTACCTTAAAGTCAACTTCGACATCAGTCATTTTGACATTGTTGGTATGTCTACTGAAGAGACAGTCTCTGCATTAGCCGCTGTTTCCGTACATACACATGTTAAAGACCAACGCGGTATTTCACCCGATTTTGAGTTTCTCATTCCAGGTGAAGGTGATTTCGATTATGTAGAATATCTCAAAGCAATGCAAGCACAAGGATATGATGGATTCATCACTGCTGAAGTTAGTTTCATGGTTCAGGCACGTAAGAACTACGATCCGTTTGCAGCAGCAACTTTATCCTACCAGACCTTGTCAAAAGCATTTGATGATGCTGGTATTGAGCGATATTAATATCAGGACTTACGCACTCCCCGGTAGGTGCGGTTTCCTAACCAATTCAGAATACCAAACGCGTATTCTGACATACCTGAATCCCGTGAAAATAGGTGAAATTTGGTCATTTTGCGTTAGTCCTAAATATGTGAACGAAAATTCTAAAGAACAATCAGGAAGGAAAATCAATGACACCAAACATACTTCTTTTAATTACAGATCAGCAACGTTGGGATGCGATGGGATGTAGCGGGGGTTGGGTTCAGACACCAAATTTGGATCGTATTGCAAGTGAAGGCGTCCGCTTCACAAACTGCGTCACCACCTCACCTGTCTGTGTACCCACAAGACTCAGTTTAGCCACTGGACTATATCCTCACAATACAGGTGTTTGGAACAATTTGAAACACACATTGTCTGCTGAAACACCAACATGGATGCAATCAGTTCGAGATGTTGGATACCGTACAAGTCTTTTTGGAAAGACACATCTGCATCCCCACAGCGGAGATTTACGGGATCGTGAGGAACTGATCAATGCTTACGGATTAGATGATGTTAACGAGATCGGTGGACCACGCGCAAGTGTACAGGTCAAGTCACACATGACTGACATGTGGAAGGAGAAGGGGTTATGGGATGCGTACCGTGCTGATTATAGAGAACGATTCAGTACTAAACCTCATCTGGTACGTCCTTCAACACTCGGTCTTGACAACTACGCTGATGTTTATGTAGGTCAACAAGCAAAACAGTACATACAAAATTATGACCGTCAAGAACCCTGGTGTTGTTGGGTCAGCTTTGGGGGTCCACATGAGCCGTGGGATACTCCTGAACCTTATGCCAGTATGTATGACCCAAATGATATGCCACCACCGGTTCCTCGACCAGAAACCGGTAATCGTCCTTTGGGTGATTTGGATAATAGGATGAAGACCAAGAGCCCAGAATTTGAAGAGGGTGAAGTTGGTCGTCTAAGAGCAGATTATGCTGGAAATGTTACACTCATTGATGCACAAATTGGTGAAATCCTTGATGCTATTCAGCAACGCGGTGAACTTGAGAATACTATCATCATTCACAGTTCGGACCACGGCGAATTGAATGGTGATTACGGATTAATCTACAAAGGCAACTTCCTAAACGGGGCAGTGAGGGTACCTCTAATTGTCAGAACACCTGAGACATTGAAAGAAAATCATTCTAATATTACGTGTGATAGTCCAGTTGAATGGATTGATATTGGTCCGACGTTGGTTGAACTCGCGGGTGGGAAAATGCAGCACCGCCAATTCGGTAAGTCGTTGTGTCCTGTTCTTGATAACACTCAAGCACCGCACCGTGAATACGCAATATCTGAAATTGCGGGAGAAATTATGCTCCTAAACCAAGAGTGGAAAATAGCATTAAATCAGGAAAGTCAATGCTATCTATTGTTTGATGTTCAAAACGATCCAGACGAAACAAACAACCTTGCGGGGTTACCTGAAATGAGAGAACTGGAGACAAAACTACGGTTACAAATCTTGGAATACCTGTTTAACACACAGACCAAAAAGTGATACACTGCTTCTGTTTTAGTTTTTCAACCATTTAGAAAAAAATTGAAGGTCGTATTATGTCAGAGAAAATACCAATGAATTCTGCTCAAAATGAGGACCCTGCGAATCTTAAATCCAAGAACATCAGCCGCAGAACTTTCATTAAAGATATGAGTGTAGCAAGTGCTGGTGCATTATCACTTCTTAGTTCTAACGCTTGGACACAGATTGAAGATGCAGAACAACCAAAACCCAACATTCTTTTTATAATGACAGATCAGCAACGATGGGATGCAATGGGTTGCAGTGGCGGTTGGGTTCAAACACCGAATTTGGATCAGATCGCAAGCGAAGGAGTCCGTTATACTAACTGCGTCACCACATCACCAGTTTGCGTCCCTGCACGGCTCAGTTTGGCAACGGGTTTGTATGCACATAATACGGGTGTTTGGAATAATTCAAAACACAAGATGGGTGCAAATACTCCTACGTGGATGCAAGCAATTCGGGACGCAGGTTATCGCACCAGTCTTTTTGGAAAGACGCATCTACATACTAACAACGGTGATCTACGGAAACGTGAACACTTGATGAACGCTTATGGACTGGATGATGTAAATGAGATTGGCGGTCCACGAGCAAGTATGAAGTGCTTATCCTACATGACAGAGATGTGGGAAAGAATGGGAATATGGACAGCGTATAAAAATGACTATAAAGAACGGTTCAAAACAAAACCCCATCTTGTACGTCCGACAGCAGTAGGACTTGAAAACGATGCTGATGTATATGTTGGACAACAAGCGAAGCAGTATCTACAGAATTATAAACTTGACAAACCTTGGTTCTGTTGGGTGAGTTTCGGGGGACCTCATGAACCGTGGGATTCTCCAGAACCCTATGCCAGTATGTATTCACCGAAAGACATGCCATCTGCTGTTTCTTGTCCGCCAAGAGGTGATCGTCCACTCGGTCATTTAGACAATCTCCTTAAATCCAAGAAGAAAAGTCCAAAATTTGATAAGGGTGATGTAGAAAAAATGCGTGCTGATTACGCAGGAAACGTCACGCTCATTGATGACCAGATTGGTGAAATCCTTGATGTAATACGAGATCGCGGTGAACTTGATAACACTGTAATCGCATTCTGCTCTGATCACGGTGAAATGAACGGTGATTATGGTCTGATATACAAGAGCAATTTCCTCAACGGTGCTGTCCGAATCCCTTTACTACTGCGTACCCCTGGAACACTAAAGAATGATGCTACAAAACGCGTCTGTACCAGTCCGGTTGAATGGATCGACATTGGTCCTACACTCGCTGAATTGGCAGGTGGAAAGTTGAATCACCAACAATTTGGCAAAACCCTAACTCCCACGCTAACGAATACAGAAACGCATCATCGTGAATATGCAATCTCTCAATTAGCTAAAGAAACAATGTTACTAAACAATGAATGGAAGGTTGCTTTGAATAAGCAACACAAGACTTACCTTTTATTTAATGTACAGGACGACCCAAAAGAGATAAATAATCTTGCTGGATTAGCGAAAATGAAAGAAATTGAGAAGAAGTTACGCTCCCAAGTCTTAGAGCATATTTCACAGTCCCAAATCCAGAAACTATAATTTATAGTTCACAATAAAAACAATCTTACACTATCTTCCGACAGTCTGCACGGTATCACAATCTCAAAAATGTAAAATTGATTCCTATACATTTCCCCTTGAACTGTTTTGTGCAGCCTATATTCAAAATGCACCTTTTCGTGCATTATTCAGATATAATCTATCAATAAAGTCGTTGTTTGAATGCTCCTTAGGTTGGCATGAAAATTGCTTAGATACATCCAAATAGATGTATATTCTCTTGGAGGTAAAGCAATGCGTATTAAAAGGATTTCAGGAGCACTCGTTATATCTTTGGTGTTCCATTTATTGATTGTATCTCTTATTAGTAATATAGTTCATAATAATGAAGCTAAACGGCTGGGAGAACTGGATTCTTTTCCATTTCATTTGGAAAAGATTTCAGAACCAGCCATGCCAAAACTTCGCAAACCTATCATCAAAAGTTTATCTGATTCAGAAATCAATAGGCTTTCTCAAATTGAAGTTCAGTCCAAACCACCACCCATAAGTACTTTGAAAGAAGTGATACCAACACAAGCAGCAACGGACTCTACAACCCCTCAACAGTTGCTTAATCCTCAACAAGTTGTTTCTGCCTCAGAATTATCTACTATCACATCAGCAGAAGTCAATAAAAACATTATGGCAGCAAATGCTAAACGCTTAGAAGGCAAAAGTAAGATTGAAAATGTCAGTGCAAGACAGGATGCGCCTCCCAGTGTAGTTGGGAGAATTACACTTGGAAATGCAAGTTACGCCGAAAGACCAACTCGAGTTGCAGGACTCGGAGCAGCCAGTAAGGTAATTCACGAAACAGGCAGTAAGGTAACGCTTAATGCAAGAACGCAATCACACGGTTTAAACTCACCAAATGATGCTCCTTATGACGCTGTCTATTATAAGAATCCCGGTACAAATCCATTCATTGATACAGAAGATGACAATTTCTCTACATTTGGTATGGATGTTGATACTGCATCATATAACGTAATGCGGCGCTATCTTCGTGATGGGTTCCTACCACCACGAGATGCAGTTCGCGTAGAAGAGTTTATCAACACTTTTGACTATAATTACGATCCTCCGGATGATGACGTATTTTCCGTGAACATTGAAGGGGCACCTTCTAAATTCGGCGAGGGTAAAAGACTTCAATTATTACGTGTTGGGATTCAAGGTCGCGTCATCTCAAATAATGATCGCAAAGACGCTAACCTAACCTTTGTTATTGATGTCTCTGGTTCAATGGAACGGGAAAACCGATTAGGATTGGTCAAAGAAGCTTTAGCACTCATGCTCGAACAACTACGTCAAGGTGACAAGATCGGTATTGTTGTCTACGGTTCAGATGCTCGTGTCATACTACCGCATACAGGCATTGAGAATCGTGAATTCATCTTGGATGCTATAAAAAGACTTACACCAGACGGTTCTACGAATGCAGAAGCGGGTCTAAAGATGGGGTATAAACTTGCGTTAAAGAACTCAAAAGCAGACTGCATTAACCGAGTTATTCTCTGTTCAGATGGCGTTGCAAATGTTGGACAGACCGGTCCAGACGCAATCCTTAATGAAATCAGTAATTATGTCAAAGAAGGTATCACATTGACCACAGTTGGATTTGGTATGGGTAATTACAACGATGTTCTAATGGAAGAACTTGCAAACAAAGGCAACGGTAGCTATTCTTATGTTGATACTCTTAATGAAGCAAAACGGATCTTCGTTGAAAATCTGACAGGAACACTCCAAGTAATTGCAAAAGATGCCAAGATTCAAGTGGAATTTAATCCTGAAAACGTCAGTCGTTTTCGTCTACTCGGTTATGAAAACCGGGCACTGGCACAGGAAGATTTCCGTAAAGATGATGTAGATGCTGGTGAAGTCGGTGCCGGACACAGCGTCACTGCACTATATGAAATCAAACTACAGAAAAATGCTGATGGTAAACTTGCAACCGTCTTTATCCGACACGAAAATCCAGATACACAAGAGGTCACTGAAGTTAACGAAACGATCTCAACCAATCAACTCAAACCTTCATTTGAAGAATCAACTTCAGAATACCAACTGGCTGCTGCAGTAGCAGAATTTGCAGAGATACTCCGAGAGAGCTATTGGGCAAGAGAAGCCAGTTTAGCAACTGTTCAAGAAACAATTGAAAGAGTGCTGCCACATCTACACTCAAAAACACCTGAAGAGAAACAGCGTAAAGAAGAACTGCTTGAACTTGTCCGTCAAACCCGCAAACTCAAAGCGCAGAAGGAAGGATAATATCTTCTAATGAAGATTAATAAAACATTTCGTTAATTTAGCGAGGTTAGGAAACCTCACCAGCGGGCTATATGGTATTTTAGGGAGGTTAGGAAACCCCGCGAGCAGGGGACACCCACCACTTATAGTAACGCAAGCTGGGGAATATATCCATGAAATCGTATCATTTCTTTATCTTATGGACACTTATTTTTTTAATCTTTATAGTAGTTATTATTGCTTCCCTGTTATGGTATCTGAACGGTAATGTTCGCATAACGCCACAGCTCAGTTTGCCCGAAGGTGCATATGCCCGTCTTGGTAATGGATACATGTATGGGGTTCAGTATTCCCCGGACGGTTTGGTGCTTGCAGTGGAGAGTTCCGCCGGTGTATGGTTATATGATGCCGACACACTTGAAGTGCTTCACCTACTCACTGGATATACGGATTCTGACAACAGAATTGCTTTTAGTCCTGACAGTTGAACGCTTGCAAGTACGGAGAACAGCACCATTTTCTTATGGGACATAACTTATGGCAACCGCAAGGCATCTTTACAGACACTTGATAAAGATCTGGTAGACACAATCACTTTTAGTCCTGATGGCAAAACGCTTGCGAGTGGCAATCGTAGAGGGAATGTTCAGTTGTGGGATACGAAAACATGGGAACTGCAAGCCACGTTTCGACGTCCGTTGAACAAGGCTGATCCTATGTATCATCCCCATTCGGTAAACTTGATTGCTTTTAGTCCTGATGGACAGACGTTGGCAAGTATCAGTGAATCTTGGACGACACTTTATCTGTGGGATGTAGCAACCGGTAACCATCGCACCCATCAACTTACGGGGGATAGTTCTGATGGTGACAGTTTGTGTTTTAGTCCTGATGGACAGACGTTGGCACGTTTACAAGCCAACAATCACGTTTCCTTGTGGGATGTAGCAACCGGCACACACACAAAAACGATCAACGACAGAGCAGACATACGTTATGACAGTGGGTTGTCCTTTAGTCCCGATGGACACCTACTTCATGCATCAAGTCGGACCAGGGGGAGTTTTCTTTGGGATGTTGACACAGGTGAACAGAAGCAGCTTCCCGATCCGACTGTATATTGGCGGAAAAGTGCAACGGTCTTATGTATCAGTCCTGATCAAGCCACCTATGTGCTATTACGAACAATTAACAACATAGATTATCTTCAACTATGGGACGTTACCAGAGCGAAATCTAAAAGAATGATACCGTGGGAAACCAGTGGAGGGTATATCCGTTTCAGTCCTGATGGGAAAATACTCGCGAATACATACGGGGGAAAAGTCAATCTGTGGGATGTAGAGACTAATCTGTTGGGTGTAGAGACTGCGGCACACAAAGCTGCATCCCACTCATATTATAATCTCAAATCAAATTCATTGCATTTTAGTCCTGATAGCAAAACGCTTGCATCAATAGGGGATTCGCTTGCATCAGGACCAGTAGATGGTTCTGAGGTGAACCTATGGGATATTTCTGCCCTAAGCTTGCGTGAAGTATTCACAGTCTCCCATAAAAAATGGGGTGGGTTAGATGAAAAGGTTGACCTATATTTCACTTCGGATCAGTTCTTCGTTATGACATGCAAGGCGGGTTTCTATTCTTGGAACTTGACGCGTGAAAATACGCTCACACGCATAGACGATTGGCGGTGGGATAACCCTGAAGTCGTCCGTTTCAGTCCTGATGGGAAAATACTTGCCACTGGTAGAAATAGCAATGTTCACCTCTGGGATGTTGCGACTGGTACTTATAATCCTACACGTCCAAACCGGCTGCTTAATCCGCACGTATCACCGAATATTATCTGGGGCGTACAACGGAAAATCATTCACACGGGACATCAATGGATTGTCATCTCACTCGCCTTTAGTCCAGATGGAAAACTTCTCGCAAGTGGTGGTGGCAAAGGGCGCGCGCTCAGAGACCCACCAATATACACAGTCAGACAGCCAGCGATAATACTCTGGGATGTTGAAACAGGAACGCAGAAAGCAACACTTTTGGGACATGATGGAGATGTTACGGCGTTGGCTTTTCACCCATTTGACCCATACCTTGCAAGTGCTGATGGACGAAAAATACGCCTATGGAATCTTCAGACGCAAAAACAGATCGGGGTATACAGCGGACATAACGATCAAATAATTTCGTTAGTTTTCCCTGATGGCAATTCCATCGTGAGCGCGGATTTTGGAACGACACTCTTTTGGGATTTATCTACTTTAACTGGAAAAATATACTTTTCTTTACATTAGGGACTAAATATACCGTATTTAATTGTCAAGCAGGAAAAGCATTTTAAGAGAGTTTTGAGTCGATTGCTTGCTACTTTGCGGCATCATAAACAGGTATGAACAACAACCAATCGTAGTAGACAAGGCCTATTCTGTTGAGTGATTTAGCATTGCAGTATCAGCAACAGAGATACTGCTGTTGCCTTTTAAGATACCGCTGTTGCCTTTTATTTCTTGCCGCAATGCAACTTTGCCATTGACACGAAAGATGACTAAGCTTGATGGTATTATTTTCTTTCTATAAACATATCGTCCCTACGGGACTGAAGACATCAATAAAATATCGCAATGATTGACCTATGACATAAATTGAAGATTTAATATTCCATCCGCCGATGAACTCCGATCTAAAAAGGAAGCGCCATGCAATTTTTCTAAATTGCATGGCTTTTCAATAGATTTATAAATTATATGTTTAGGCATCACGACCATTTAGTATTTTTTCTATACCACCTTGGATTTTTGCCATATTGACATATATATTGTCTATATCTGACCCTATTTTTGAAATTTGACTTATCATGCCAGCAAGCGTAGTTTCCTGATTTTCGAACATCTTCATAATTTTTGCGTGCTGTTCATCCACTTTTGTATCAAGTTTATTATGATCTTCTTGAAGTTTAGAAAACTTATCATCCATTCTATTTTCTAAATCTGATATAGATGATTCTATGTTTACCATACGTTTTTGCGTTCTGTTTTCAGAATCTGCTATAGCTTTCAGAATACGGTCTTCCATTCTACACCTCTATTATTTCAAACTGTTACACTGTATTACTGTGCAAATTCAAACTGTTCCACTGTAACACATGCAACATGTATGTTGTAACACAATTGAAAATATTTGTCAATTGTAATTTTCAACTGCAAGAAAAAGGGTGTGTAAAGTTTTTGCACAGAAGGTTATGCGGCTTTTGTGTCTGGATACCAATAATCATTCCATCCACCATTTTTCAAAAGACACCGCATCTTTAGAACAGCATTGATCCTCGGCTCCTTCCATCTCATTGAAGCTTGTTTACATCTTTCTGCAACAACATGTTTACAAGTACTCTCAATCACCCCACTGCCAATCTGATATCCCTTGTCTCTAAACGCTTTATACGCCATACGCTTTGCATGTTTTTCAAAATATCTCGCTTCTCTTTCTAAAATATCCGAGACCTCTGGGGGCTTTGTGGATAAGGAGCGTATCCTTGAGCAAACTTCTGGGATATTACCATCGTAAAGTAAGGGGTTCGTTTCGTTTATCCAGGCGTCTATTGCTTCTGTCTCCATCTCACCGAAGGCAAGTTTAGCCACATTATACAGATGAGATTTGGCGTGCATGTAATCCACAATCTCAACAGCATTCGGAAAGTATTCCTCCGCAATCTTCTATATCCACGCAGCACCATCACCTATAAAAACAATCTCTTGCTTATCTATATCTACTTGATACATGCCACACTGGGTGGCTAACTCATACAACTCCTTACCAAAACGGGCTGCATCTTTACGACTTGCCACATAACGAATACTCTCTGTTCTTGCGCTTGATGACGCATCAGAACTATCGGAGAGAACCGGATAGTCTCTGTAAGCACACCCCGCTTTTACTTCTTTCCATCCTTCAGGAGAGTTGGTATGACATCCATCACAACTTACATACCAACGCTGATGATCTTCAAGTTCTTGTTTTTCCACTTGATCAGGGATATTTAAATCCTCTGAAAACTCACCCACGATTTGATGGATCGTTTGATGACTCACTTTTATACCTTGATGCGACAACTCCTTAGCCGCTGCTCTAAAGTCAAGTTGTGCCGCAAGACGACACATCGCCACAATCACTTCCTGCGTATATTGACCTCTCAACTTTTGTTTATCATCCCACGCCACATGATAATGCCCATTCGCACAACCATATACCCAACGCTCCACTTGGACAACGCCACATTTTGTCGTAACGTTCCGCTTCCTTTTATACCGGGGACGACACGCTTCGCCACACTCAGGGCAATCTATAGGTTCATTCGCTTCTTCATTGGCTTGATGAGATAAAAACATTTCTAAAAACTTCTGGCTTAATAAACGAAATCCATCAAAGACACAAGACTCCGCATCTGCCAATGACATAACGGGTTCAGAGAAACACTTTCCTATCAACTCATTTATTGATTCCACAAAACTTTCATACGCTTCTTGAAACTCTTTGTTTTCAGAGACTAATAATGGTATACTTAACATCGGTATCCTCTCCTGTTGTAAGAAAATAATATTTGGAAAGGATACCATTTTTCTACTAACATCTCAAGTACTAACTAATCGAGACTTGTGCAAAAACTTTACACACCCCAAGAAAAAATGAATTAATATTTGAATAAGCAAATATTGCATACCTTAACCCCAAAAACTGCGATATTTAATTGTTATACCATTTCTATAAATCATTGTCTTTTTAGGGTTTATTATGGTAATTATTCTTCAGGACACAAACTGGATGAAGATTAAGAGAATATTTCGGTAATTTGGCGAGGTTAGGAAGAAATCAACGGTATGAATCATGGCGAATGCCATAGGCGCATTCGTCTTTAGGCATTCCCCGCCTCGCCAGCAGAGCGGTGTACCTGCCTTATGCAAACAAGAAATTACCCAACTTATTATTTGATCCTCATCTGGCGTGAGGATATCTGTATATCCTGGTTCAGACAACCTCTTATCCTGTCCCTCCTATAAATCCTGGTTCGGACAATAACTATTGTGAAATATCAATTAAACTTTTCCACATCATAGACGTCTTAGCAAATGTCTGGTATCTGAATACATCTTTTCTTTCCTTGTGTAACAAAACACAATTCTGACAATCTTATCAGACAATTCTACAGTATATTCTGCGTAGACTAATTCACAAAATTACCCAACAAAGACAAAAGAAATAAAGGAGAACTATGATGAAACAATTAGATTTCAATTCATTGGCGCAAACACTATTCGTCACTCGTATCAATACAAAACATGAATTTGATATACTTCATTTGAAGCAATATCTTTTGAATGTATTGATTGAAGATGACAATGCACAAACAGATGTTGAATTGACATTTTCAAATCCTTATGATGATACGGTTGAAGGGAAGTTCATCATTCCATGTCCAAAAAAATTAGATACACGCGGATTTGTTTTTCAGATTGATGGACAGCGCGTTCCACTAAAACTATCAAATAAGAAGAAACTTAGAGAAATCAATAGCAAGACACTTGATGAAAATGAATTCAATAGTGTGGAGTCATTAGACGTTGCCTTCCTACAAACAAAATCCTTAAAGATTCCTGCAAAAAGTGAGTGCAAAATTCAGATAGGATACATAGAAACAGTTGAGGAAACTGAAGATAACTATGTCTTCACCCATCCGTTGAAAAGCCACCAGTCTATACAACATTTTGGAGTGTCAATTGCTATTAGTGGTTACAAGGGAGTTGATGCTATTGAATGTCCTTCACATGATGCAAAGATTACACACGAATCTGATAGACACGCACAGCTGACATATCAAGTTAATGATATTATGTTAGACACAGATTTTGTATGTTCGTATTCCTTCAAGGACGTCAGTTTAGTACCTGATGAAGAAGAATATCTTGATGTTCTTTCAGCGTCTGATGGAATATTAAAAAATCAAGAAAGACTATCTTCACAAGATGATCCAAGTGTCCGGTTTCGACCCGTTGAAAGTTTTTTATCCGATGTCCCGCCCCCAAAGCAAAGAGGAACAACACTACGTCAACCAGAGTTGTTGTCTTTAAATGCACCAGTGCTTAGCAATGTAAGTTTTGGATTGAATCCGACTAACGGTGCGCCGTACCACGATGTTTTCCATAAAGGACACGGTACGAATCCGTTTTATGACACTGAAGACGATAACTTATCGACCTTTGCGATGGATACAGATTCAGCGTCGTATTCTATCCTTCGCCGTTATCTTCAGGACGGTCATCTTCCTCCATCAGAAGCAGTTCGGGTTGAGGAGTTTGTCAACGCATTTGACTACAACTACCCTGCACCGACAGATGAAGCCTTCTCAATACATCTTGAAGGAGCACCTTCAAAATATGGTAAAGGCAAACGTCTCAAAATGCTAAGAATCGGTATTCAGGGAAAAGTGATTCCTGATACGGATCGAAAAGACGCTATCCTAACCTTTGTTATTGATGTCTCTGGTTCAATGGGAATGGAAAATCGTCTTGGGTTAGTGAAAAAAGCATTACGACTACTCGTTGAGCAACTCCGTTCTAATGACAAAATAGGAATTGTCGTCTATGGAACGAATGCGCGTGTCGTTCTTCCGCATACATGTGTTGTAAATAAACAGCACATTCTGGAAAAGATTGATGCCCTCTGTCCTGAAGGTGTGACAAACGCTGAGGATGGTATTCGCAAAGGTTATGAACTTGCAAGTAGGAACCTTCAACAAAACAGTATCAATAGAGTTGTGCTCTGTTCTGATGGCGTTGCAAATGAAGGTATTACATCACCTGAATTACTTCTTAGAGAGATCAGAGACTATGTTGACGAAGGTATCTACCTTACGACAGTTGGATTCGGAATGGGAAACTACAACGACACGCTGATGGAAGAACTTGCGAAAAAGGGTAATGGTAATTATGCTTATGTTGACAGACTGAAGGAAGCAAAGAGAATTTTTGTGGCAAATTTGACCGGCACTTTACAAGTTATCGCTAAGGATGCCAAAATACAGGTCAAGTTTAATGAAGACACAGTGAGTAGATTCAGACTGATTGGTTATGAAAATCGCCAAATGAAACACGAAGATTTCAGAAACGATGAAGCAGACGCGGGTGAGGTCGGTTCAGGACATAGTGTCACAGCGCTTTATGAAATCAAACTGTGTAAGAATGTTGACAAAGGAAAGCTCGCAACAGTCTATATCAGACACGAGAATCCAGATACAGCTGAAGTATCGGAAGTTAAAGAAAGAATCAGTGTTGAAGATATCAAAGATGGATTTGATGATGCATCTTTAAATCTTCAGTTTGCTGCATCAGTTGCACAATTCGCTGAAATTCTAAGAGAAAGTGTTTGGGCTAAGGAAGGTAGTTTAGCTGCAGTTCAACGAACACTCAAAGGCATCTTACCGATGCTTAATACCGAAACATCACAGTATGAAAACCAGAAGAAAGAGTTATTCAGTCTTGTGCGCAATGCACGACGCCTGAAAGATATGAATGATGCACTGAAGCGTTAAGTTGCTACCTTCCTGAGAATCAATAGTGGATATTCCAGGCTAAATATGTAGGTCGGTAGAGGAACGAAACCTACCAAATGCCAAACGTGCACTTGTCGGGTTTCGCTTTGCTCTACCCGACCTACAATGTAAGCATGGACAAAACAATAGGTACGACTATACTTAACAATAGTCGTACCAATCTAAAATGCCAAATTGAAGAAAGATACCATCTATTGCAACAAATATGGTAAAATATGGATGTTTATCCTGAGAAAAACGTAAGATCTTTGAAAGGAATTCAGAAATGAAACCTATACTCTATTTCAGACATATTGTTGCTTTGATATCTGTAATGTCACTTATAGGTATCGCATTGACTACAGCAAGCATTGCACAACCAAACACATCAACATTCACCGGTCGCGTTGTAGATACTGCTGGTAAACCGGTACCTTTACTGCAACTTGCTGTTAAACCTATTGATTTTGTAAGAGGACGTGAGATTGGGGAGCGAAAGCCTATTTCAACTTGGGCAAAATCCACTACAGATGATAAAGGCTTTTTCTCATTTTCTAATATTGACCCTGGCACATCACGTTTGGTTATGTTTCCAGATCAAGGTTCAGAGTATGAAATTGTATCCTTTCAAATCGGTGACTTAACTATACATTCCACAGCATTTCTACAGAATTTTCCAACAAATTTTGGTAAAATTATTTTTGGTGTTGCGCCAAATGAAAATATCACAGATGTCATAGTAAGAGTAAAAAAGCCTCGCATGAGAGTCAGCGGACGAATTTTCTTACCTGATGGCACACCACTGGTAAATACTAAATTTGAACTATATGTCAGTGATAGACGTGGAGACTCTCCTATTTATGCATTCAGTACGAGTCGGAGTTCCGGTTTATCAGGCGGTATGTTCACAACTGACTCAGAAGGTTACTTTGTTTCATATTTTCCTGAAAAAGCAGGTGAACACATGGTCATCGTGAAATTTGAAGGCGTGACTGCAAAGACCCGTTGGTTTAAAATGAAAGATGGAGAACAGAAAGATGGACTCAAATTTAAACTTAGAAACCTTGATAAAAAACGTGCTGAACGTGCAGAAAGAGAGAAAGCACGGGAAGCCGTATGGCTTATAAATCCTGCGAATGGACACGCTTACAAAAAAATAAAGTGTGAGAGTTATGCTGATGCAATTACAAAGGCAAAATCTGAAAATGCTCATCTCGTTGCTATCAATGACGAAGCGGAACAGAAATGGTTAGAAGCTGTCATTCGTAATAAGGAATTCTACTGGATTGGTCTGAGTTTACCTGAAAATGAAAAGACGTGGAAATGGAGAAATGGACAGCCACTCACCTATACAAACTGGTTAACCAAAAAACCTGATTATGTTTCAGTTCATAAAGGAAAATCCGCATTTGTAATGGAATTCTCATCAAAAAAATGGACTGCAATTGATGTTGAAAATCCAATCCGTAAGATCGTCGAATATGCAATAATCGAAAAAGAAAAACTGGATTCAACTGTGGAAGTGGAAAATGAATGATACCTTATGGATTTTAGATAAACAACTCTGGAGATTATGAAATGATAAGTACTGTCAGTATTAAATTCAACATTATCCTCACAGGATTGCTTACATGCTTAACACTCACGTTCACACAATATGCTTTAGCAGAAGACATCCCATCAAAGTTGTCAGGTATTGTCGTAACTGCCGATGGTAAAACGATTTCTGAAGTACCAGTGGAACTATCTTACGTTGAGATAGATGAGATAAAGGGAGGTACTACTAATTTATCAACGGGTGATACAGTTGAGACGGATCAAAATGGTAAGTTCTCATTTACTGGAATTAAACCAGGATTAGTTCAATTGAGAGTACATAACAAAAAGGAAGCGCATGATGGTGTTTTTCTATGGACCTCTTCACGAGTTAGTTTCGTGCAAATCGGAAAAATGAAGTTCTATCCACATTTCTCTGGCCATCTGGGTAAAGTTACGTTTTCTATTAAACCTGGGAAAGAAATCAAGAACGCAATTGTCGTTATGGAGAAGATTTTGATTATCAAGGGTAAAATAGAATTTAAGGATGGTTCTCCTCTTGCGAAGGCACAAGTAGACCTTGAATTTAATTGGCTCCGACCTGGAAAAACTGGTAATTATGTTTCCAAAGATTCTCGCACGCTATCAACAAATCAAGATGGACATTTTTATCATTGGGTATTTCGACCTTTTCGCCCTGGAGTTTGCACATTAACGCTTAAGCATAATGGACTGTCCGCATACTCAGAACCGTTCTCGCTTGAGAAAGATACACTCACAGGTGATATTATTTTAAGGTTAGATGGAAATACTAACGATATGACTACCCCTTTACCAGATAAACCTAAGGGAAAGGAGCAGGATCGTCCATCAAACATCCCAAATTATCCTGCTGTGTGGATAATGAATCCTTCAAATGGGCACGTATACAGATGGATTCATTGTAAGGGTTGGAAAGATGCCCTAAAGCAAGGAGCTGACGAGGAAGCATATCTTGTAACGATTACCAGTGAAGCTGAACAGGTTTGGTTGGAATCTGCTTTTGGTAAAACAACTTACTTGATCGGATTAACGGATATAAAAAAAGAAGGTAGATGGGAATGGGAAAATGGGGAACCCGTAACTTACACAAATTGGCAACCAAAAGAATTTGACCCGATGCAAGATGACGTACCTGGTATACTAAAAGTTTTCGGTGTTAAAGGACAAGATCAAAAACGCCAGGAGGAGGAAGACTTCGTCATTATGTCTGCACGACGTGGCTTTTCGAACGATTATAACATTGGAAAATGGAAGAAAACTGATTCAACAAGTGGTTTTGCAATTATTGAAAAAGACGGTTTGACTAATAAGAGGGAAAACAAGTAGAATAGTATAATTGAATCCAACGTTTAACTATCAAACGGAGGTTACCATGAATAGACTGGGAAAAAGATTGAGTTTACATTCTATGCTGTTTATCCTGTTCATTTCAGGATTTGTGCAATCTGTATATGCACAGGGTATTATTCTTACAAATGCACCACGCAGCATTCAACTTGAAAACATAAAAATTGAGAAGCATCATGTAAATGTAACTATTGATAACCAACTGGCAACCACGAAAATCGACCAAGTCTTTGCAAATCCAAATAACCGACAATTGGAAGGTACTTATATCTTTCCACTTGCTGATGAAGTAGTTGTTTCAGATTTTGTCCTATATATTAATGGCAAACTGGTAAAAGCGGAACTTCTTGCAAAAGATAGAGCCAGAAGTATTTATGAAGGAATTGTGCGTTCCATGCAAGACCCCGCACTCTTGGAATATGTCGGGACACGTGCATTTAAGGCGCGCGTATTTCCTATTCCACCAAAAGGTGAAAGAAGGATCCAACTTGAATATTCACAAGTTATCAAGGCTGATTCCGGTTTAGCACGATACACATACCCACTTCGAACCGATCAATACACACAACAACCGACAGGAAGTCTTGCGGTTTCAATTGATCTGAAAAGTAAGCATGGTCTCAAGACGATTTATTCACCTACACATGAAGTGGCGATCAATCGTAAGAATGATCATCAGGCAAATATCAGTTACGAAGGTTCAGACGTTCAAGTTCTGCGAGATTTTGCTTGCTACTATTCCTTATCTGATAAAGATTTCGGTATTGATCTTATCACACATCGCGATGATGTTGACGAAGACGGCTACTTTATGCTCCTAATTTCACCGAAGTATGAAGTGAATAAGAAAGAGGTCGTTAAGAAAGATTTCATCTTTATTCTCGACCGTTCAGGGAGTATGAAAGGTCGGAAGATAGAACAAGCAAAAAATGCACTAAGTTTTTGCATCAACAATCTGAACGACGGTGACCGGTTTAACATAATACTCTTTAATACCGATGTTGATCCTTTCTTTAAAGAATTGGTGTCAGTCAAGAAGGAACGTAAGAACGCACTTGCTTTCGTTGAGAATATAAGTGCCAATGGTGGTACAAATATCAACGGAGCACTTCAAGCTGCTTTAGAGGAGGAACCGGAACAGAAACGACCTCGCATCATTATATTCCTTACTGACGGTGAAGCAACTGTAGGTGTAACCGAAACGGTAAGAATACTAAAGAATGTTTCAGCAGCAAACAGTGAGAACTCACGGATTTTCGTATTCGGGGTTGGCTATGATGTAAATGTGGATTTACTGGACAAAATGGCTGCGCAGAATGATGGAACACGGCAATATGTGAAACCAGAAGAAGACTTGGAAATCGCGGTTTCTTCATTCTATACAAAAGTCAGTGAACCCGTCCTTGTCAATCTGAATCTGGACATCTCAAACATCAAGACTAAGGACTTTTACCCGAAAAAACTACCACATCTGTTCCGTGGTTCACAACTAACAGTACTCGGGAGATATGTGGGGAATGGAAAATCTGATCTTGTCTTAAGTGGCGACATTAACGGCAAGAAGCATGAATTTTCCAACGAGATCGATTTTCCGAGACAGTTGTCGGATCACGAGTTTTTGCCAAGATTGTGGGCTCAGCGTAAGGTAGCGTATCTCGTTGACGAAATCCGCCTAAACGGTGAAAATAAAGAGTTGACAGATGAGATAATACGACTCAGTG
This sequence comes from Candidatus Poribacteria bacterium, assembly GCA_965261435.1. Taxonomy (GTDB): domain Bacteria; phylum Poribacteria; class WGA-4E; order WGA-4E; family WGA-3G; genus MSPOR6. The sequence continues at coordinate 4,539,160 of CBDHDL010000021.1, read as the reverse complement.
AAAAACATGGAATCATGACGCCTTACACCTCATTTCTTGTTACTGAAGAAGGATCGCAAGGTAGAATGTTGAGCAGATTACAACAACGTGCGCCAAGCAGGCGAGGTAGAAGTAATCAACCTATACCTCTAACTGCTACGAAAGTTCAACCAGATTTAGGAGAGAGTGAAACAGTTGAACTATCAGAGGTTAGAGTATCAGGGGTTAGAGTTAGTGATACCAAAGAAGCAAAAATTGCCAGAAGCATAGTCGTTCAAAAACTACAAGAAGCTGAACAGTTAGCACTAGCTGGTTCTACAATCAAGCATGTCAAGGACAAGACATTCTATCTACTTGATAAAGTCTGGGTTGACAGCACACATAAGAAAGAGACTAAGACCAAAAAGGTAGAATTCGGAAGTGAAGCATATTTTGAGTTGCTGAAGAAGAAACCGGATTTGGCAAAATATCTTTCTATTGGGAAGCATGTCATAATTTGCTATAAGGGAACATGTTATGAAATTCATCCTGCAAAGCAGCAGAAAGAAAACCCATAATCCTGTTGTTAGACACGCTTAACCTCAAAAATGTTGATTTCTGTGGTGTTCTGTTCCAATAAAACTGTGCAGGTGGATTTTTCGATTGAGAATCCGCGTTCTCGAATACATTCAATAAATCCATCTGCATTGTTTCGATTCGGTTCAGCAAAGATCGCAATGCCTTTTGGTGCAAGAAGCGAGGCAAGAAGATCTATAATCGGATCCCAATTCTGTTCTTCGTATATCACATCAGCACCGAGGATAACATCAAAATTGTTTTGAAAGCATGGGGCAGACCAATCCATTTGAACGAAGTCGGTTGACATGCCAACGTTCAACTGCACATTGTGTCTTGCAAATGACAGCGCGTCGTGTTCAAAATCTGTGAATACAACTTTAGCACCAACCTGATTAGCAGCGATCCCAGCAAGTCCATATCCACATCCAATCTCAAGAATAGATTTGTTTGATATTTCGGAGAGAAACTGCAGAATGTGCTGTGCTAAACCGATAGAAGATTCCCACAGATAAGTCCAATAGGGTAAGTAGAGTCTACCCTCACCATCTTCCTTACTCAGTTGTTCTAAGTAACAGTCTGGTTCTTCAACGATTGTAAGTTGAATTATTCTATCTTCTAAAGTTATTTGTGTGTTTTTGACCGGATAATTGAACAGATACTTAGCATCTTTCTTCATGTAAAGTTTACACTATTCAGCAGCTCTTACATACGCAGCAATTGACAGGTCTTCCTTTGCTGCCCACCTATTTAATACAGACATTTCACCTACCGTTGGGAGACGATTGCCTTTCCCGCGAACCTGATTTATACGTCTCTGATCCATCAAGACTTCGATTGTCAATAATTTCTGCGTTTTTTCATCCTCTTCTTTTGATTCCATTGTCCAGATAGATTTTATTCCTTTGAAGCAAGAATGTCCATAACTCCCGACGCAGTGATTCATTCTTCTACCTTCATCAAAGAGCTCATCTGTACTAAGTAGTTCCCGTATCTGCCAAATTTTCGATTTTTTCTGTTTCCTCATGATTCTATAAAGGAACTCGCCTATATCCGAACGTCCCCACTGTAATTCCCCACCACTTGTGGCTCTCCCAAGTTCACGGTGCCAATCATTGACTTGCCTGAGGAGTGTTGCTGGTGTCCTACCATTCATGCTAAAGTTCGGTTGAGGCGGATCCACTACCTCTTCAACGCCTATATCAACATAAACTCTACGTTCTTGAAATTTTTGACTCCAGATATAATCAACTATCGGATGTACGTGACTGACATCTAACATAGGATTCTGAATAAAGAAACGGAACAGATTCATCCAAAAATCATCATGTTTGAAGTCTTTTATGACCTGCGTTCCACGAAGTGCTTCAGCCAAACGTCTGTCACCACCGAGTGCATGAACCTGTCCCCAACGTAGTGCTTCTTCAACAGAATATTGCTTTGGTGTTTGGAGAAAATGGTGTGCCATCTTCTTGGTAAGTAATGTAGGTAAATCTGGGGCTGTTCTGATGTTCTGACCTAAACCGATATGAATGTACCAATTTTGATGGCATTCATTATCAGTCATCCAAACACAATCCATGAAGTCAGGAATATCATAAGCAGCGAAAAGGTGTCGAAGTAATACCCTGAACTGATACGAACGGTTATGCCGTTTGACATGCCAATTCTCTATTGGACGAACCCAGGAAAGATGATGATTGGCTATCGCTTCAATACCCTTGATATACTTATGCTCATTTAATATATCTGAGTTTTCTTCAAGATACATCAGAAGATTGAAAAGAGCTTTCCGAAATTTACTGCTCTTGAAAGCAGAGAATATTTCTCTTGCGGTTTTATTCTTGAGTTCTGTTTCTTTGATTTTTTCAGCATATATCTGTGGAATAATATCCTTTAGATTTCTACATTTCTTCTCCGCTGTCAAATGTTGCACTGCAATTGCAGTTTTTGCAAAATTGATTTCTTTCTGCCGTTGAAGCGAAGTTTTATGTATGCTGCTGCTAAAATGATTCTCACGGCACCAAGTTTTATAGGTGTCAATTGACTCTAATCCCAGTTCCTGAATATGATGCTGGATAATATACTGAATTCTCTCATCATGTATCTTCCTATCTCTATTTTTTTTCTTTTGTGCCATAGTTTCCTCCGCATTAACTAAATTATGGATGCACTTTTTAATATTCTAAGAAAGTTTAGACAGAAGAGTTGAGATCGCTCCTACAGTATAGGAACATTACCTTATGGTAGAATCTTGAATTGTTAAATGGTTTGAATGTAAACAGACTATTTCTTGACGGCACCAAATGTTACACCACGCAAGAGATGACTACGCATCAAGAAAGTAAATATTGCTACTGGAAGTAAAAAGATGAACGTGGAGGCAGCGATTTTTCCCCAATCCATGCCAGCAAAACCTGTTGCACTGGTAATAGAAGGGGGTGCTGTTACTGCTCTACCACCAGTTTCTGTCAAGACAAGTGCAAATGCAAATTCATTCCAAGCGGTTATCAGACAGAACACGGCAGTCGCAGCGATACCCGTCACAGACTGAGGAAGAACAACCTTCATAAACGTTTGGAAACGTGTGTACCCATCAACAAGAGCAGCATCTTCGTATTCCTTTGGAATCTCGTCAATGAACCCCTTCATCAACCATACAGCAAAAGAAACATTAAAGGTCGTATATAGCAATATCAATCCGAAATGCGTATCCTTTAACTTCAGTGCAATATACATCAAATAGATCGGAATTACTACCACAACAGGTGGAAGCATACGTGTACTTAAAATGAAAAACAACAGATCATCCTTACCAGGGATGTCGAATCGAGAAAATGCATAAGCTGCAATAGTACCTAAACCAACTGCAAGAATAGTACTACCGCCACCGACAATGATACTATTCAGCAACTGATAGAAGAAAGTTGAACCACCGTTTGCTAAACAGATAAAGACCCCAATTGTAGACAAAATGACGGGTATTATAAATACCAGATTCTCCTTCCTGTTCGGTGGTGGTATTCCATTAGCAGATTCATGCAGTGGCATCATACCCTTCTTCCACGGATTCACAAGAAGATATGCTGCAACGGAAATAATTATCAATGTAAAGAACTGGTACCGAACATCAACCTGAAGTCGGCTCTGTGTAGGTTGTGTACTGATAAAACTAAATACACACGTAACTATAAAAATGACATTCCATATAATCCCAATATTTCGGGTTGAAAAAATGTTCGTTAAAGAGTTCTTAATGAAAGAAAATAGTGCAAATAAGAATAGTCCAAGAAATGTCTGTACTATAAATAAATATGTTGCGAAAGGGATGTCTCCTTTTGGCAGCAACTTTTCATAGTTTTCCATTGATATTGCAAATAGAAACTTAGGTAATTTAGTGTTAATATCTGAAGGTGCTTTTAAAGATGTCAACAAAATCCAAAATATTGGAAATATGTATGTAATAACCGCAAAAGCAATTAAGGCAAAAACCAGTATCGTTAGCCAGACCTTAATAAGTTCCTTAATAGTTTCAAAATTTCGTGACATTAATGTTTAACTCTCTCCCTTAACTTTATTCAGGTATTTTACATAAATATTACTCAATGCGACAATGATAATAAGTAGAATATATGCCATGGCACATGCCTTGCCTGTATCATAATTACGGAATGCCATTCTATAAAGGTTCATTGAAACGGTCTCTGTTACAGTGCCGGGTCCTCCCTCGCGAGTTAGGACATAAACTATATCAAACATCTTAAATGCGTCCATTGTGCGGAACAGAAGTGCTATCAACAGAAGTGGAGAAACTAACGGAAGGGTAATTCTTCTGAATTTAAACCACGCAGACGCTCTATCAACATCCGCAGCCTCGTATAGGTATTTTGGAATAGCACTCAATCCAGCTAAAGCAATTAACATCATAAATGGGGACCACATCCAAGTATCAACAATTACAACTGCTAACATTGCTATGCTCGGGTCGGTTGTCCACTCAATCGGTGGGTCAAAGATAGTATTCAGATACGGTAAATTCAGAATAGGACTCAGGAGAAAATTAAGTATTCCCGCATTGTCTGAAGATAGTATAAAACGCCAAAAAAGTGCAACAACTACGGGTGATAGCATCATCGGCAGAAGTAGAAGCGTTGTAACGATGCCTTTACCTACAAACCTGCGATTCAGTAGAAGTGCTAAACCGAATCCAATCAGGAATTGAGCAGTAACAGCTAAAACAACAAAATATGCTGTTGTACGGAAATATCCCCAAATGTCTGGGTCGGTGAGAAGATCAATGTAGTTTTCTCCGCCAATAAATCTTGGAGATTTCGGCATTGAAGCTTTGTAGTCATGAAAACTAAGAAATAGAGACCAAAGCAGGGGGAAGATGTTCATCAAGATGAGCAGAACCATAGTTGGCATGATAAATGCCATCTTTAACTGGTAATCGCTCATTCCACGCGAGAATCTGTTGAATTGCATATAGAAATTGGGAATGCCGTATGACACGAACATTCAAAACTATTGCTATTAAGATATAGGACTGACGCAAAATACTGACATCCTGGTCTTTTAACGTGATAAATCAGTAAAATTGCATAAGTCCTCTATCATTTTAAAGTGTAGAACTTATGTATCATTGCTCAGAGTTTTTCATTGCAGCCTTTTGAAAAATCTCCTCGTGTTTCTGTGCAATAGTGTCAAGAGCTTCTTTAGAAGTTTTTATTTCGGTAATTGCTTCACTCCAATTAGTCTGACATACCTGTAAGAGATCGGAATATTCTGGAACTGCCCAGAAATCACGTAGATACGGGAAACTTGCTGCAAATGCTTCGTTGTACGGAGTAGCTTCTTTAAAAGTGTCGGATTGCAATACCTCTCTAAGTGGCGTGAATCCACCTAACTCCGCCCATTTTTTTTGAACAGGTTTCTGCATAAACCATTTTAAGTATTGCTTAGCAGTATCCTGATGCTTTGAGTAAGTCGAAATAGACATCCCTTGTCCACCAATACTGATATAATGGTCTCCATCTGGTCCAGCAGGTGCAATAAAGAACCCGCTTTTGTCATGATATTTAGCATTAGTTTCGGCACTAACAACACCTGGGAAAAATGCAAAGTAGTTCATTGCCATCGCGACCTTCCCAGCAAGATATGCTTCATTCGTTTCAGTCCAATAGTAGTTTGGTGCATCTGGGGGCGCGAAATTTAGCAGATTCTTGTAATAGTCAAGTGCTTTTACTGCATTTTCAGAGTTTATGTAACCATCAACCTTGAAAGTTTCGGGGTCACCGTAGGAAGCTCCATAACTCCACATCACTTGCTGGAACCCCATCGTAATTCCATCGTATTCTTTGCTATACCAAGTTGCAATCCCGTATAAATCTTGATCAGGTCGTGTAAAAAACTCTGCAATATCACGAAGTTGATCATAGGTCTTAGGAGGTGCAAGTGCATACCCGTATTTCTCCTGAAATGCATCCATCTCATTTGGATCTTCGAAAAGGTCTTTACGATATACATAACCTGCCGCATCCACTTCCGCTGGCAAAGCCCAATACTTTTTACTACCCTTTGGATATTCAGCAAAAGCTGTCATTGCAGGTCCAAAGATAGCGGCTACATCAATATTCTCATTGATCCAATCGGTCAAGTCAATATAATGTCCTCCAACGGAGTTTCTACCGAGCCATTGACTATCGCCAATAACGATGTCATATAAATCACTCTTCCCAACAAATGAATTGAAAACTTTGTCTTGAAATTTATCCCACGGAATCTGTACAACTTCTACTGGGATCCCAGTTTCTGCTGTAAAATCTTCGGATAGTGTCTGTAAATAGTTTGCTGGCTCCCATTCAGCCCAGACAATAGTTAATGATCTTTGATTTCCACACCCCATAACGACTATCATCGCTAAGAGGATTAAACAAATAGCCAACCGTTTCATTTCTATACTCCTTTTGATTCTGTAAATCTTTGGTTCTGCACAAGACTCTATCTGGCATTAATTCAATAATCCAGTCATTAAAGTATGGTCTTGATTATAGCAAATAGGATAAATGGATGCAAGGATATAATTGGATAGTGGCAGTTCATGTTAAACTTGTAAGTATTGACAGAGCAATAGGTCTTGTTGTTAACCTAAAAAAACCTAAATATGTTTCTTTAATATAATGTCTCCACCAACACTACGAAGTGTCATCAGCGGTCCTTCACCATTGATAACGCCCTGTAATTTCCAAGATTCAGAAGTATCTGAACCAGCATGCATGACCGGCAGTTCCGAGGCAACTTCTCCACCAACACTACGAGCATCAAGTTTTACAGCTATTGCCGGTAAAAGTGAGATCGCAATATCACCACCAGATGCTTCTAAGACCGAATCATCCTTGAGTTGACCATCAATGGTAACATTGATTGAACCTCCAATTGTTTTTAACGCAAGCGGACCATCGTTCTCCACTTCAATACTACCACCAGATGCATCCAATTTAGCCCCACCCTTGCAATCTATGAGTCTAATGAATCCACCCGATGATTCTCCAGAAATCTCACCAACAACATTACTGCAGCGTAGGCTACCACCTGATGTAGTAGTATCAACATGCCCTATGTTATCTGATATCTCTATATCGCCGCGTAATGTTTCCAGTCTAATATCTCCTTTACCTTTATTCAGTCTTATATTTCCATTTTCTGTATGTCCAAATACAAGTCCGGTAATATTCTGAAATTGAAGATTTCCATTTGCTGAACGACACTCCACAGCACCATTTACATCATCAACGTTTATTTTTCCGTGCATCGTCTTCAAGTCAATATCATAGCGAGATCGTGGTACAATAATCTCAAAACGAATGTCTATTCTCTCAGCAGTTTTCTTCCAAAGTTGATTATCTGCACTGAACTTACCATTTATGTTTAGTTTTTTACTCTCCTCATTGAAATTAACTTGGAAGTCTTTCAATAAATCAACAGCAAGACTATCAGACTTAATTTGAGCCGAACGATGAATAAAAACATTGACCTTATCAGTATCTGCTGATTGTACGTTTATCGAACCCAGATCTGTATTTAGATTAAGTTTCTTCAATCCATCGTAGGAAACATCAAAAGATTCAGTTATATCATCTAATGTTTTCAGTGTCAAAAACGCAGGCATCGAATTTCTGATCATCTCACCGAATTGCGTATCCTTGAATTCATCAGTAATGTCAATTAACTTTTTGCCAAGGATGTTAGTCATCATCCCTTTCAGATCTGGTAACGAACCCAATCCTTCACTTAGATAAGCAGCGAGATGGTGGCATGCAATACTAATTTCGCTGAACGATGCGTTTTCTTCTAATGGTTCGAATAAGTCTTCAGAGACAGCATCAAGCTCAACAAGTCGTTTTAAGACTCTATTAAATTGAGAGATGCACCTGTTTTCTCCATCCTTATATGCATCAGTAATAACAGATTCTTCTGCCAATTCCGCTGTGTGTTCTAATACTTGCAACAAACCACGGATTTCATTTTTAAGATCTTGTTCCATTTGTATATCCTCAGTTTTAATTTCTATAGGTGAATCTTAGGTATATCTACCTTTCTAAACACTATAAGCTCACTTTAGACAGATAGTATGTCCCCATATCCTCTTTGTTCCAAAAGTGTTTTTAAGAGTTCCTTAGCTTTATGCAGACGCCATTTTACTGTGGTTAAAGGTAGCGAAAGAAAATCTGCGATTCGTTTCTGCGGCATATCTACCCAATAGTACAACTTGATAACTTCTTGAAATTCATCTGGAAGTGAATAAATCGTTTCTCTTATTGCTTCATGAGTAGACTCTTTTACCAATATTTTAGCAGGATCAGTTGAATTCGGATCTGCTTGAATTTGCAATTCAGCATCTTCTTCATCGTGCAATTGAATTCTACTTGATCGTTTGATATAACGTAGGGCACGGTTGCGTGTTATTGAATGTAACCATGCACCAAATCTATTCAAATTATCGAGTTGAGGGAGGGCTTCAAATGCTAAGACAAAAGCATCTTGAACTATATCTTCCGCATCCGTTGGGTTCCGAACGATCTGTTGTGCTACTGCGAGCATTGCACGTTGATAACGACTATACAATTCATCAAATGCTTTGTTCTTATTGTTATCTGCTAACACAGCAACGATCAGTTCCGCATCATCAGCAACTTTGAATTCTTCTTCGCACATAAAACACTTCTCCCTTTTCTAAAAAATAGAGACTTAGACATTGAAAAGGATAGTATTTCTTGTTGTAGAAATCAGAGAATGTTAAGTTATTGAATTAAATTAGAGGACTAACCAAAATTAACTTCAAACACATGACTTCAAGCGCAGAAATCTTTGTTACATTGGTATCTTTAATGAGGCTTTTTGTTTCCAAGACATTCTTAATAGCAAGTTCAATTCTCAGGCGAGAATATTGAGAAGTAAGAGAATTTAGCTCTTCAATTGCATCTGGATGTGTTAACAATTCAATGGATGCACCCTGATGAAGTAAAAGTAGATCTCGATACCACGAAATTAGTTCATCCAAACTATCCTGATTCTTTTCAATTTCTTCAGCAATCTTAAACGCTGCCATAGTGTCAGACTCAGATAAAATATCTGGTACTTTTTGACTTTTACTAATGTCATCCTCAATAAGTGCAATCGCTTTACCAACCAACCCACTTGACAGAATTGCCGCATCAGACGCAGTATCTTTATCAATTGAAAGATGTTCTACTAATGCGGTTGTTAGTTGTTCAGTATGCATAGGATAGAATGGAAGAATCTGACAACGAGATCGAATGGTAGGGATAATTGTCTCTATGTTTTCAGTCAATAGGATTAATGTAGAGGCTGCGGGTGGTTCTTCAAGTGTTTTGAGGATTGCGTTTGCAGCAGCATCATTCAACCGTTCTGTATTGGCAAGAATGTATATTTTCCGTTGTCCTTCAAGTGGTTGAAAGAAGATCTGTTGTTGCATTTCGCGTATTTGGTCAATCTTTATCTGAGAACCATCTGGACGAATAATATGCAGATCGGGATGATTACCGTTCTTCAACTTCCGGCACGCGCGGCATACTCCGCACGGTGCTTGTTCTTTATCATTTACTTCACAGAGTATTAGATTAGCAAAGAAGTTAGCTACAGTCTCTTTTCCCACACCTTGAACGCCAGCAAAAAGATATGCACCAGCAACACGTTCCGATATGACTGCGTTATGTAACTGTTTGATGATGTTTTGATGGCCTATTATCGTATCTGTCATTGTCAGTGATTAAGTAGTGTGAAAATACGAGCATATTCGCGCGGTAGATTCGTTTCTCAATCCCTATTGAAAATTGAATGGATCTTTTTCTTACATTCTTTAATCAGCATTCTGAGTATTTCATCCACATCAAGCAGCGCATTGATTACGATAACCCGATTGGGTTCAGCTTCAGCAACTGCTAAATAGCCATTTCTAACTTTTTCGTGAGAATCAAGGGTTTCAAGCTCAAATCGGGTAAGAGGTTCGTCCGCCTCACGTTTTCGTTGCAGACCAACTTTTGGTGGTAGGTCAAGAAGAAATGTAATATCAGGTTTTAATCCACCAGTTGCAATGTCATTAACCATTTTAATTACTTTCAGGTCAATCCCTTTGCGATATCCTTGGTAAGCGACAGTAGCATCGCTAAATCTATCACAGATTACTATACTACCATCCACTAATGCAGGTAAAATCAGATCATTCACATGTTGTGATCGTGCAGCTGCAATTAGCATTAATTCGGTATGCGGTGTGATGTCTGGACTGCTTAAAAAGATCTCTCTAATTCGTTCTGAAATAGGGGTACCTCCAGGTTCATAGGTAATAACTACATTCTCACCGAGTGCCTTAGCCAAACGGTTTATTTGGGTAGTTTTTCCTGCACCCTCAACACCTTCTAATGTTACAAAAAGACCTTTATATTTCATTTGTGTATAATAATACCATTTTGAGACCCCCGTTTCAAGTATAAATTGATTGTGCAATATGGGAGAAACTAAATTATGGATCGATCCTGCTTCACTACAAAATCAATTGACATAGTTAATATTTATGTGCTATATTAGTAGTTATTAATTATGAGAGATAACAGTGTCTTCTATGTTTTCAACGCTTGAGATATTCAAGGACTTATGAGAACAGCACCGCAAAGAACCTGGCATTACCAAAACCCTGATATTGATTTGAGTTGCACACTTGCTGCCGAACTCAGAATTTCTCCACTTGTTGCAAGACTTCTCGTAAACAGAGGTATCAATAATGTGGAGGAAGGAAAAACCTATCTGCATCCTACTTATGCTGATTTGCACTCTCCCTTTGCAATGGCTGACATGGATAAAGCTGTTGAACGGATAAGAAGAGCAATAAAGAACAGTGAACCGATATGCGTCTACGGCGACTATGACGCTGATGGTACAACCGCTACTGCACTATTAGTAAACGCATTTAAACACATAGATTACCCAATAAAGTACTATATTCCAGACAGATTTGAAGAAGGATATGGACTCAATGATAAGGCTATCAGAAAAGTAAAAGAAAATGGATGTACGTTGATGATCACAGTCGATTGTGGTATTAGTTCTGTTGAGGAAGTAAAGACAGCAAATGAACTGGGAATGGATGTAATTCTTACTGATCATCACCAACCGCCTTTACAAGATCCACCTCCTGCTTACGCTATAATTTCTCCAAAAGTTAAAGGGAACGAATATCCATATACTGAATTAGCGGGTGTAGGCTTAGCCTTCAAACTTACTCAAGGACTAATTGATGATGAATCTTATCTAACATCTCTACTTGACCTCGTTGCCTTAGGAACAGTCGTTGACCTTGCCCCTCTCACTGGTGAAAATCGAACTTTAAGTCGACTTGGATTAGAAGTGATAAACCGGAAGGACAGAATTGGTATTGAAAAGTTGTGTGAAGTCGCAGGAATTCAAGACAAAATGCTTGATGGAGGATCACTCTCTTTTCGGTTGGGTCCTCGACTGAATGCAGCCGGTAGAATGGATTCAGCATTGAAGGTTGTGGATCTACTTACCACAGACTCAAGTAATATTGCTGAGCAAAGGGCGTTAGAGTTGAACAAATGCAATGAACAGCGGAAAGAGGTCGAGAATTCTATTCAGGAAAAAGCCATTGAAATACTTAGTAAAGATAAAGATTTTGATGAGAAAAAAGGTATTGTCGTAGCAAGTGATTCATGGGGAATGCACTCTAAGGGTGTCGTCGGTATTGTTGCAGCACGTCTGCTTGAACAATTCTACCGTCCTGTTTTTGTGCTTACAATTGATGGAGACAAGGCATCAGGTTCTGGAAGATGTATTGATGGAATGAATCTTGCTGATAGCTTAAACGCTTGTTCAAATCTACTACTCAAACACGGTGGACACAAAGCTGCCGCCGGTGTCACTTTAACAAAAGACAACATACAAAAATTCAAGAAGGCTTTTAACGAATATGCAACTGATAATCTTGATGATAAAGACTTGATTCCGAAGCTAAAATTAGATTTTGAAACAGATCTTGCCTCTGTTTCGTTAGAGACTTTAGAAGAGTTAGAGGTTTTAGAACCATTTGGGTTAGAAAACCCTCAACCCAGTTTTGTTAGTAAAGATATATCTGTACAAGGTGAACCGAGGTTGATGGGAACAGAGAAGAATCACATATCAATGTTTGTAACTGATGGTACTACACAGAAGAGAACAATAGGATGGCGGAAAGCTGCACATTTTACCACATTCAAAAGACAAAACATTACATTAGATTTAGCATTTAAACCTGAAATTAATGAGTTTAATGGTCAACGCTCAGTACAACTAATACTTGAGGAATTTCTTGTTAATGAACGGACGCCAAATATACCTGTTTATCCACCAGAAGATACATTATCCTCAGGTAGAGTATTCGACCACCGTAATCAAAGTAAGAAGACATTTCTTTCGTCTTTGCTTAATAAAAAAAATCCTTGTATAATTTATGTCTTGAATGATGAGAAGATGCAACAGCTGCAGACTGCAATCCTTCCAGAGCACGCGGAAAGTTTTGGTACACATGATGAAACAACATCTGAAATGGAAGAGATTGAATTATTGGAAAATATGAAGGATGGCAGACTACTTGGAATCGTATCCTCAGGTATCTTCTCAAAATCTGCGTTGGAGAGAGTTCCCATTGTTGAAAATGTTGTGTTTTGCCATCTAACTTCAGAAAACCGAACTTTCTTTGATAGGTGTATCCCTGCAGCACTAACACAAAAAACAACAGCAATTCATCTTCTTTATAATGAGGAATCAGATGTACAACTCTTAAATGGGTGGTTAGAGTACATATATCCAGATAGTAATAGACTAAGAATCTTCTACAACAGATTGCGAGAATTAATCAATACCGATGTTATTCAACTTCAAAGTCTCTCTAATCAGTTAAATGGTGAGTCTTCAATTAAATTAAAAACAGGTTTAACTATTTTTGAAGAATTAGAATTAATCGACATAACGACGAGAGAAGACACTGACCAACAATTTGTTAAACTCATACCTCATCAGACAGTTAAATTGTCTAACTCAAGGACGTTTTTGAGATGTCAATGGATGAAACAGAATAGTCATGAGTTACAAAAATTCCAACTTCAGGAAAACACCCAGAAGATTTGGGAGCGAATAAAAGATGAATGTCGAATCTCTGATCCAGAGGATTAAAAAAAATAATCCTGAAGCTGAAACAGATTTTGATTTCCTTAGATCGTGCTACGGTTTTGCAGAGGATGCACACAAAAAACAATTAAGGAAATCTGGTGAACCTTATTTCATGCACTGTGTGAGAACAGCAGAAATACTTGCACAATTGCAGCTGGATATGGATACGATATGTGCTGGTCTGATGCACGATGTTTTGGAAGACACTGGCATTAAACGCACAGAAATGGAAAAACGTTTTGGAGAGAATATCGCAAATCTCGTTGAGGGAGTTACAAAAATTGGACGTTACAAATTCGGTGGTGGTCAACGGAAACGCCAAGCGGATACTTACAGAAAGTTACTATTAGCAACAGCTGAAGATATGCGCGTCATTCTGATCAAACTCGCTGACAGACTACACAACATGGAAACGCTTGAGTATCTTTCTTCAGAACAACAACAACGAATTTCCAAGGAAACACTTGAGATATACGCTCCTATTGCACACCGGCTCGGAATTTGGTCAATGATGAGCCGCCTTGAAGACCTTTCATTAAAATATATCCTGCCAGAAACATATAGAGAAATCGCTGATCTGCTTGATGAAAAACTTGAAGAACGACAGGCATATTGCAAAAAGATGGAAGCCATCATACATTCTGAATTGAAGAAACACGGTATCCCAGCAAATGTCAGAGGAAGAACAAAGCATATATATAGTATTTACCAGAAAATGCATCAGAAAGGAACTCCATTTCAAGATATATGCGATTTAGTTGGACTACGCATCATCGTTGACGATGACTGGAGTTGTTATAGTACACTCGGCGTCTTGCATCTCAGATGGAATTATCTCCCTGACCGTGTGCGAGATTGGATAGGACAACCGAAGAAAAACGGATACCAATCTCTGCATACAACAATATTGGACAACGGAAAACCAATTGAGATTCAGATAAGAAGTAGAGAGATGCATCAAATTGCTGAAAACGGTATCGCTGCACATTGGAGTTACAAAGAAGGACTCCCAACAACTAAAGAAGCACTCTCAATTTTTGCCAACTATAAAGAGATGCTTGATGACATTCAAGATACACAAGATGTACCAGACACATTTACCGAGTCAATGAAACTTGAACTATTCCAAGATGAGGTTTATGTTTTCACGCCAAAAGGGGATATCTTTGCCCTGCCTGTAGGTTCAACAGCAATTGATTTCGCTTATAGAATTCACACTGACATTGGAAATACATGTTGCGGGGCAGAAGTAAATAATATTCTCACGCCAATACGCGAACCACTAAAAAATGGTGATAGAATTAGAATCCTTACAAATCCAAACAGCATGCCGAGTAGAGCATGGCTACGAATTGTTAAGACCTCTAATGCACGCACAAAAATACGACAATGGTTCAAAGAAAAAGACAGAGCAGATGCGCTCGAATTAGGCAAAAAACTACTTAAAGCTGAATTTCAAGTCTCATACTTAAATGCAAACGAATATATGAAGTCCGATAAATTAGATGCCGTTATACATGAACTGGGACTTGAAAACTCAGATGAACTTTATATACGCATCGGTAATGGAAGTGAATCCGCAACCCAGATTGTAAACCGATTAAAACCTGAAAAGACACAAGAAGTAAAAGAGGAAAAAGTTGTACACCGATCTGAACCGACTATACAACTGGAAAATGGAATTGACTTAGGGATGATACGTGTTATGAAGTGTTGTAATCCTATTCCTGGAGACGACATCATAGGATATCTCACACGAGGACGTGGAGTATCTGTTCATCGTACAGGCTGTTTACGTTTGCTTGATGAACCAGAAAGATTTTATGCACTCGAAAATTGGCAACCAGAAGACGGAAAAATCTATCCTGCACAAATTTATGTTGAATGTGATGATAAACCCGGAATGTTAGGTGAGATTACAACTGCAATCGCAAAATTCCAAGTTAACATACGGGAGGGTAATTTTAAATCATCTACGAAAACAACTATTGACGATACAGCTACTGATTATTTTACACTGGATGTTACAGGTGTCAGTCAGTTAAAAGAGGTAATGGATGCGGTCAAACGTTTGAAGGGTGTTGAGAGAGTTGACAGGAAAAAATAAACTCACGTCACATTCTGGGACATACGTGAGATAACTTTTGTTACTTTGCCACTACGAATACATGACGTACATACTCTAACACGTCTTGTGCCTAATTCCGTTTGAATTCTTACACGTTGAAGGTTTGGAAGCCATCTACGTTTTGTGTGCCGGTCTGATGCACTGATTCTATTACCTGTTCTCGGTCTTTTACCACACATAGTACATACTCTTGACATAACTAACACCTCCTTTTTTTGGGACTAATTAGAATTTAACACTTAATAAGAATAACACATCAGGTACTCAAATGCAAATATTTCTTATGAAGATTAGATACATATTACCTTTATTATTTCTACCATTTCTATTTACTTGCGGTATGGGAGATGAGGATGCCCCAACTTCACGCGTAGATACTCAATCCCCTATTGACCAAGAACCAATAACTCAACCTGAGCCGGACAAAACACCTGAACCCCAACAATTTGGCACAGTTTCTGGAAGAGTGACTGATGCAATAACAGAAAATCCGATACCTGGAGTCAAGGTGACACTGTTTGGATCAGAAGTTGAAACAGAAGTTGACGGTAGTTTTGTATTCAATGACATACCTTATACAGTTGAACAGATATTGACCGTAAGCGACCCACTCTATCATGAACATTCTGACACTTTTGTTATAGACGAAGTGCGTTTAGTTAAGAATGTACCTTTGACACCACTTAACGATCATGAAGAACAATTGAATGCTTTTCTTGAGAACATGTCTACGTTGCTTGAATCATTAGATCCCGAGAATCTTCCCGCATTACAGAATCTGTTCTCAGAAACTTATGCTGCTGCAGATGATCAGATTACAAAAATAGGTATCACTTCTGGGGTTGTTCCTGAGAATTATGAGGGTGTTATCCCAACCTTTGAGAACGTATTTGAGCAATATTCGTGGTTGAAGTTCTCGTTCGATCACATAGAATTCAATATTACACACGCAAGAAAGGCTTCCTTACAGATGAATATGGGTGTCACATCGGAAAATGTTAATGATAAAAAAATGAGAGAGCTTGATGGTAGATGTCAATTTGACTTTCGAAGAGAAGGTAGTGATTGGAAAATTGTCTATTGGAAGTTAATGACTTTGAATATCAAGTTGTAAATGGTTCGCCAAAGCAGCAAATTCAGTTATATCCAATGTTTCAGCCCGTCTTTGTGGTTCAATACTTAATGCTTCAAATACTGCATTCAGTCTTTCTGAAGATGCAAATCTTCTCAACGAGTTTTTTAGCATTTTACGCCTACCCCTAAATGCTTCCCTTACAACTCTGAAAAAGTGAGTTTCATCTGATACATTCACTCTCGGTTTTTCTCTCAAAGTAAGTTTAATAAGCGCAGAGTCTACTTTAGGCGAAGGATAGAAATTGTCTGGTGAAAGTGTCGCAATTAAATTTGTATCAGCATAGTAAGAGACACCTATCGTCAAGGCTCCATAATCTTTACCACCTGGTGAAGCAACTATCCGTTCAGCGACCTCTCGTTGCATCATCAAAATACAGATATCCAGTAGATTTACATTCTCCAGCAATTTCCACAAAATCGGAGTCGTAATACCGTAAGGAAGATTCGCAATTACTTTCGGTTGAACATTCGGTGATATAAGCGATGTGAGTTCTATTTTAAGTACATCCGCTTGAACAATATCTACATAATCACACGTAGAGAATTGTGATTCTAACATTTTTTTCAAGACGGGGTCAATTTCAATCGCAACAACTTCCTTAGCTTGCTCAGCTAATGCCACTGTAAGACATCCAAGTCCCGCACCGATCTCTATAACTACATCAGAATCAGTGACTTCACCAGCATCGACGATAATTGATAAGACTTCAGGATTTATCAGGAAGTGTTGTCCTAACTGTTTTTTGGGGTGTGTGGGATGCGCTTTCAGAAACGCGCGTGCTTGTTGCCTCAGAGAAATTTGTTCAAGGTCTGTTTGCATAGTATGACCCATTGTCCAACATTGAGACGAAATTTTGTAATATAGTAAGTTTTGGATTTAATCAGACACGCTGCATCAGCGAGGTTAGGAAACCTTGCCAGCAGTCGGCTAAAAGCGTCTGTTTATTTCTAATCTTCACAATAAATAGTCGGATGAAATAACTATCATTTCACTAATTTTACAATTCTATCCAAGATCAAATCCGCAACATCTCGCTTTGGCAAGATAGGAAGTTGCTCACATTTACCTACCTTGTCAATGATGGATACGATATTTGTATCCGCAGCAAAACCAGCACCTTCTGCCAGAATATCATTAGCTATAATGAGATCACAGTTTTTTCGGATTAACTTCGCTTTCGCATTTTGAAGGACATCATCTGTTTCAGCAGCAAAACATACTGTAATCTGATGCGTTTTCATTTCACCAAGCGCTTGTGCAGTATCTGGATTCTTTTCAAGATCTATTGAGATAAAATCCCTCCGTTTCTTTATCTTATGCGGCGAAAACTCCACAGGCTTAAAATCTGAAGGTGCAGCAGCCATTATTACAATATCAGTCTGTTCAAACTGATCCAATACTGCCTTGTGCATCTCCTCTGTTGTATCCACATGATTAATCTCTACACCCGATGGTGGTGAAACAGTTGCGTGACCGCTAACGATTTGAACAGTCGCACCTCTTAAACTCGCTGCTTCGGCAATTGCATATCCCATCTTTCCACTTGAACCATTGCTGATGTACCTTACAGGATCAATATATTCACGTGTTGCTCCAGCGGTAACCAGAATTCGTTGTCCTGTCAAATCTTGACGAACCATAAGAATATCTTTTGTTTTTTCTAAAATTGCATCAACAGTGTTCAAACGTCCTATGCCTTCATATCCGCATGCAAGGTCACCACTGACAGGCTCTACGAAATCAACCCCCTGTTGCCTGAGATTCTCAATATTCTTTTGTACAAATGGATTGTGATACATGTGTCCATTCATAGCAGGTGCTAATAGAATGGGACAATGAACGGAGATTGCAACGGTAGAAAGCGCGTCATCTGCAATACCGTTTGCCATTTTACCAAGTATGTTTGCAGTCGCGGGAACAATAACAAGGAGGTCAGCACGGTCGGCGAGATCTATATGGGGTGGTTTCCAATCCTCACCAGTATCAAAAAGGTTCAGAAGTACAGGATTACGTGATATTACCTGAAATTGCAAAGGACTAATCAATCTTGTGGCGTTTTCTGTCATTACCACATGAACAGAAGCCCCCAATTTGACCAATTGACTGACATAATCAACTGACCTATGGATTGCAATACCACCTGTAACACCTAATAGTATAGTTCGGTTATTGAGTTCCATGGGGAAAGTAGGTCTCTATAATCTTCTTAATTCGGAATACCAAATACTTGCGCAAATTCTGAAGTTCTTTTATGATTTATACGCAAACGTTCTGCAGCAATAATACTCTGAATCTGATTCACTGTCTGCTCTATTTCGTTGTCAGCATTTATAACACAATAATCATAGTGTTCTATTTTGCTTAACTCAACCTTTGCAATTTCTAATCTATTAGCGAGTTGTTCTTTCGATTCAGTATTTCTCTTTCGTAGACGCTTCTTAAGATGTGCAAACGATGAAGGGACAAGAAATATCAAAATACTCCTTGCGGGGGATAGGTCTTTTTCTCTGACTTGTAACGCTCCATTCACCTCAATTTCTAATATCGTGTCTTTTCCTGCTTGTTGCGAAGTAGAGATTTCAGATTTAGGAGTTCCATATAGATGATTACCGTATTTTGCCGATTCTAAGAATGCGTCTTGTTGAATCTGTTTATCAAACTGTTCTTGTGTTAAAAAGTGGTAATCCACTCCATCAATTTCACCGCGCCGAGGGGTCCTTGTGGTAGCAGATATTGAAAGGCGTAATGTATCATCTACTTCACACAAAGTCTTCGCAACCGTACTCTTACCACTTCCTGATGGGCCTGAGATGACGATAACCAGATCATGATTACTTATAGGAGCAGGAACACTTTCCATATTACGTGTAGATTAATCCGCTGCTTCAGCAAGTTCTAACAGTACAGGTGATTCTACTCGTATAGCATCTTTGATGCATACCTCTTCACACAACTTGCATCCGACGCAATCCTTGGGTTTGACTAATTCACAAATTCCAAAGAAACTCTCAGCGTGTTCACCCGTATCGGGATCTTTCAATTCAAGACATTCCCATGGACAGATATGGACGCAGAAATCGCAACCAGAACAAAGTTCTTCATAAATCACCGCAATCGGTCTATGTGTTGGACGACGTATAAACTTGCAAACCTCACCGAACTGGTCACGGATTGCTTCTACTGGACACACCATCCCACACGCGCTACAATCAATACAGATTGTCGGATCAATTATATGAAGCATATTTCGGTCGCCAGTAATTGCATCAACTGGACAGTTCGTCAAACAAGCCATACATCCGATGCATTCATCAGTAATAAAATATGCCATTAATAAACCTCCAAACGTCCATATTTTAACATAACTATTGGAAAATGTCAAATTGTAATTTTCAAATATATAGTAAGTCTTAGAATTTATCAGACACTCTGCATCAGCGAGGTTAAGAAGAAATCAACGGTATGAATGCCATTTAGGCATTCCCCGCCTCGCCAGCAGTTGGCTGAAAGTGTCTATTTATTTCTAATCTTCACTATATACACAAAATTCACATTGACATTCACACCATATATTGTTAGAATATAGTCAAAACTGAATAAGGATAGAGAATATGGCAACACAAGAAGAACTCTATGATGAAGCTCTCACGCATTTCGCGGATAATGAATTGGAAAAGGCAGTAAATACTTTCAAAGAACTTATTGAGTCGTATCCTGATTATATTGAAGGTTACCTCGGATTAGGACACGCCTATGAACGGTTGAGTCAATATGATGATGCAATCAAAGCTGTTCAGAAAGCTATTGAAATCAATCCGAATGATCCACTTGCATTCACCAGTTTATCTATCTGTTTACAACGAAAAGGGATGATACAAGAAGCCGAAGATGCAATGGCTAAATCCCAGCAGCTACAGATGGAAAATTCTGATAAGGACAAGTAGGTGATTATACGATGGTAAGGATTACTCTTCTCGATCCCACCTCACAAAATGATTCAACGGAAAAGTTTTTAGCTCCTCGTCTTAATTCAATAGATGGAAAAGTGATGGGAGTATTGAATATATCCAAGAATGGAAGCGACATTTTTCTTAATCGTGTTGAGGAATTGATGTGTGAAAAACATCAGATTATTGAAGTCATTCGTGTCAAAAAACCAACATTTGCACGACCAGCACCGATTGAACTCCTTGAAACTCTGGCAGACCAAGTAGATTTTGTAATAGAAGGTCTTGCTGACTGAGGTTCATGTATATCGTGCAGTATGCACGATGGAAGTGCCTTAGAAAAGAGAGGCATACCGAGTATCGCAATCTGTACTGAAGTCTTCTATGCTGCGGGGAAAGTCCAAGCACGGGTACTCGGTCACAGTAACTTAGAGCCTCTAACTGTTCCACATCCTATTCAGAGTCTTACACCACAACAGATTCAACAACGTGCTGAAGGAATTATAGATAGAATTACAGAAAGATTAGTAAAGTAGAAAAACTTTGTTTCAACTGTTGACCCTATCCAATGCAACAGTTTCGCCTTTGCGAAGATAGGAACCAAATCCAACACGCTCAAAGTAGAGCGGTGAGTTTAAACCTTCATCAAGACGCTGCTGCACAATTTCTGAAGCTGAATTACCGATCCAAACTTGCTTAGTCTTCGGATCAATACCGGCTGTTTTTCCAATTATACTTGAAATATCGTGCTTTTTCTGATATTGATTCCAAATCTTCTTAGCACTTTTTGAATCGTTATCAGTCCATATTTCGCTTTTCATGCTTTGTTCCTTTAAACTGTAATAAACTAATGCTTTGTCAAGTGCTATATTGTAGGTCGGGTAGAGCGAAGCGAAACCTATAGATGTAAACTTAAGGAATATTCGTTCCAGAAACCCTCTTCAGTCCCGTAGGGACGATATGTTTATAGTTAAACGTTATACGACCCTTCTTGAGTTCCGTAGGAACGGCATAGAAAATAATCATATCGTCCCTACCAAATCAACGCCAAATGCGCTTGGCAGAATACGCGTGTGGTATTCTGCATGATTTGGCGGGACTGAAGAGAGGTGGGGGTACACATTTTTCTATAAACATATCGTCACTACCAAATCAACGCCAAATGCGCGTTTGGCATTTGGCGGGACTGAAGATAAGACAATCCCAATAAACATTAGGATTCAGAGTGATTCATAAGAGCTTCTAAGTTGTCTTAAGTTTACACCTACGGGTAGAGCGAAGCGAAACCCGACATGATAGACATAATCAATACGTGTCGGGTTTCGCTTCGCTCTACCCGACCTACAGAAGAAAACTATACCTTCAATTAGAAGTTGACAGAACACTAATAGAGAATACCACTATAACTTATCCAATGTCAATAGAGTCTGCATGAGTTAACCAATAATACCATATTAACAGGATTCATCTTTTTTATTGTAGTCAGGTGCGGTTAAGAAACCGCACTTACAGAGATGAATCGCATCAATTCGGATTCATTGTGGTTATGAACACAGTCTACTGTTCTGAGAAATTCACGTGTTGTTCCTTCTTAATTGCACTGATAGGTTTGCGCCTCAATTCAATCTACTGATTTCTAAACACAAAAAGATTGTCAGAAAAATCTACCTCAATTGCATCACCCTCATGAAACTTACCTTCCAACATATCAACAGCTAACGGATTGAGAATATCCCGTTGTAAGGTACGACAAAGGGGACGTGCACCATACACTGCATCGAATCCACGTTTCACTATTTCCTCTTGTGCTGCTTCTGTCAACGAGATCTTCATATCTTTTTCTGCAAATCGAACACTGAAAATAGATAATTCAAGCGAGACAATCTGTTTCAATTCATCTATTCCAAGACGATCAAATATGATTAAATCATCAACACGATTCAAGAATTCTGGAGGGAAATGACTTTGTAATGCATCCATAACCTTACGTCGTATTTCCTCCGTTACAAGATGGGTATCACTTATCCACTGACTCCCAATGTTTGAAGTCATAATGACAACGGTGTTCTTAAAATCAACTGTCCGTCCTTGTCCGTCTGTCATTCTACCATCATCAAGCATTTGCAGTAAAACGTTGAAGACTTCAGGATGTGCTTTCTCAACTTCGTCCAACAAAATTACACTGTAAGGTTGTCTCCTAACGGCTTCTGTTAACTGACCACCTTCGTCGTATCCAACATACCCTGGAGGTGCTCCAATAAGTCGAGATACTGTATGTTTCTCCATATATTCACTCATATCAATGCGGATCATTGCATTCACATCATCAAACAGGAATTCTGCTAAGGTTTTTGCGAGATGTGTCTTCCCAACTCCCGTAGGTCCCATAAATAGGAAAGAACCGATTGGACGATCAGGATCACCGAGACCGACACGCGACCGTCTGATAGCGTTTGACACAGCAGAAATCGCTTCATTTTGACCGATGACATGCGCTCGTAGTCGTTCTTCCATGTGCAGAAGTTTCTGTGTTTCACCTTCCACAAGACGATACACAGGAATACCTGTCCATTTTGCTACAATTTCAGCGATGTCCTCTGCGGTTACATGTTCTTTTAACATCTGCGTTCCGTTGACAGATGCTTCCAAATCTTGCCGCAAGGAATTAAGTTGTGTTTCAAGTTCAGGTATTTTACCATATTCAAGTTCAGATGCTTTAGCAAGGTTCCCAGTCCGTTTCGCTTGATCGGATTCTTTTCGAAGAACATCAATTTTTTCCATTACTTCCCGTATCTGTTCTAAATTTGTCTTTTCGTTCTGCCAACTTGCCATCAATGTATTTGCATTCTCTTTGAGTTCAGCAAGTTCAGCAATCAACTTTTCCAGACGCTGTTTAGACGTTTCATCTTCCTCTTTCTCCAATGCTTGCTGTTCGATCTGTAATTGGATAATTCGCCGTTCAACTTCATCTATAACTTCAGGAACACTATCAATCTCAATACGCAACCGTGATGCAGCTTCATCAATTAAATCTACTGCTTTGTCTGGTAAGAAACGATCTGAGATATATCGCTTTGATAAAGTAGCTGCAGAAACAATCGCGTTATCCTGAATTTGTACACCGTGGTGTGTTTCATAACGTTCCTTCAAACCACGTAAAATAGCAATTGTATCTTCAACTGTAGGTTCCCGTACTTGAATAGGTTGGAAACGTCTTTCAAGAGCAGCATCCTTCTCAATGTGTTTCCTATATTCATCAAGAGTGGTAGCACCGATGCACCGCAACTCACCTCGAGCTAAAGCTGGTTTCAACATATTAGATGCATCCACGGCACCTTCAGCGGCACCTGCTCCAACAATCGTATGCAGTTCATCTATGAAAAGTACGACTTCACCCTCCGCTTGTTCAACATCTGCAAGAACTGCTTTCAGTCTATCCTCGAATTCGCCACGATATTTGCTACCAGCTATCAGCGCACCTAAATCAAGTGCAATTAGGCGTTTCTGACGCAAACTCTCCGGTACATCTCCATCAGCAATTCGTTGTGCCAACCCCTCAACGATAGCAGTCTTACCAACTCCGGGTTCACCTATCAGAACTGGATTGTTTTTACGACGGCGAGACAACACCTGCATGACGCGACGTATCTCATCATCCCTACCGATGACTGGATCCAGTCTTCCAGACATCGCTTCCTGGGTTAGTTCTCTACCAAATCGAGTAAGTGCTTGATATTTGTCCTCAGGATTCTGATCTGTTATACGTTGATTCCCCCGAATATCAACAAGTGCTTTTAGGACTTTGTCTTTAGTTACATTAGCATCCCGCAGCATCTGTCCAACTTTAGACTGCTTTGTTTCAGTGCATGAAATCAACAAGTGCTCAGTACTGACATACTCATCTTTTAGCGTTGTTGCTTCTTTGAGTGCATTCTCCAAGACTGATTGCATGGATGCAGAAACCCGCAATTCAGAATTTTCTCCTTGAACTTTTGGGGACTTTTGAATAACATTCTGGAGTGTTGAAATTATATCTTCTGTATCAACACCTAATTTCTGAAAAATCGGTGTTACGATACCATCTGTCTGTTTAATCAGTGCAAGCATCAGATGTTCAACACTTACTTCAGGATTTTGTACTTCACTGGCTATGGACTGCGCTGTCTGTAACGCTTCCTGAGCTTTAATTGTAAATCTATCTAATCTCATTTTTCTCCTCCAATTCTTTTTGATATTGAAATGTGCAAAATCTATGCCAAAAAATATGAGATGCGATGTTTCGATTTGACAGACGATTAACTGAATTCTCCTGTTAGATCTACCACATCTGACATTATTTGTGCCAAACTGACAGAGTAGCAGTACAGACCGAAAATCCGATATTCAAAAATGAAACACACCTTAAAAGTAAAATGGCACGGTAGCCAGAAACTACCGTGCCACTCAAAATAATTGTAAAATATCAACTTAATTATCTAAACATCTGCTAAGTTTCTATTTTGTTCTATGTGCTTTAAGTGCGCCCCAAGTTGTGGTATATTTTCCTTGCGGTTCAACACTCGTTAGTGTCTGAATTACGCCAGCATATTCTTCAAAATCTGATGCATTAAAAGCTGAATTGTATACAAGGACTTCATCAATGATTCCACCGAAATAGTGAATATTAGTTCCAGCACCATCGTCATCATGGAATACTGCATTGGCATTTGTATGAGCAATGCCGGTATCGTCTCCATGAGCGAATAGCTGCCCCCCAGCCTCGCTTGCGATCATCTCACCGTTAAGCCACATCTCAAATTTGTCGTCTTGGACTTCATTTATAGAATCTCTTAGGACTAAAGCGACATGGTACCAAACACCTGATTCAACATCTGCCGAAGGCCATGCACCTGCCCACTGATATTCAGCTCGATTCCAAGCACCAACATACACTTTGCTATCAAAAACATTAACGACGATTCCGCGTGTGCGACCCCCTTCTTCAAAAATCGTCTGTTTTTGTTCAGTTACAGTAACATCATCACATTTGAAGAAAGCTGCGATAGTGCGATTCATAAAAGGTCCACCAGTGTTGAGACCGTTGGAATCAGGTAACTTGATTCCATCGTCAACGCCATCAAACTGAAATGCTTTACCCATAGCACCATCAACGACTTCTGGTTCACCAACCAATGTGCCGTTAACTTCTTTCCCTGAACTGTCTGCTGCATCACCGTCATCAAATGTCCATATTGCTTGCACCGTAGCTTCATCTCTTGCTGCAAAACTTGCTAATGAAATCAATATAAGCAATACACTCAATATTGAAATATACTTTACCATTTTGTCCTCCTATTGGATGCGGAACAATTTCATCTAACCATCACCCATTATACTATATTGTGTAAGATAACATTTTTGTTACTATTGGATTAATTAAGCTTTTAGATAACAAAATAATAAAATCAATCTGTTAAACGCTTTGTTTTCAAATAACCCCAAGTAGTAGTGGATTTTCCTTGAACATCAACGCTCAATGGACCCGCGATGCTATTAAAATCTCCTTGATCAAACGCAGAATTATAAATGATTACTTCATCAAGTAAACCATCAAAAAAGTCATCGGGAACGGTTATAGCACCACCTTCATCATGATAAACTGTATTCTGATGCAGATAACCGAGACCATTATTATCGGCGTGAGGGTGTAACTGTCCTCCATCAACCTTCTCTTTCAGTTTGCCATCAAGCCAGAATTCAAACTTGTCACTTTCTACAGCACCCGAAGCATCCCTGATAACTAAGCCAACATGATACCAAGTATTGGATTTAACATCAGCAGACAACCATGCTCCATTCCAGTTATATTCTGCTCGATTCCAAGCACCGATATAAACTTTACCTTCAAAGACGTATAAGGTCATACCTCTCGTCCTGCCACCTTCTTCAAAAATAACCTGTTTTTCAGATTTTGAAACATCATTACAGTAAAAGAATGCAGCGATTGTTCTGTTTGTAACATTATTTACAGTATTGATATCAGGTGAATCAGGGATGTTGATACCGTCGCTTGTTCCATTAAACTCAAACGCCTTCCCAACTATACCATCAACTGATTTCGGAGCGCCAACTACGATTCCATTTAAACCCTTAGCTGAACTATCTTTCGCTGTTCCATCGTCAAATGTCCAGATTCCTGCAACTGTACCTTCATCACGTTGTGCTTCTACAGTGATAATAAATGAAAACGTTAGGAAAATCAACGAGATACATGCAAGAAGTGTATGGAATATGGACAATTTGCTATTTGTAGAAATAAACATTAATATACCTCCACTTAAGAAACGAAATAAAATAAATGAATATGATTGCATGAAGATAAATTATTTAATTCGGTGTTTTTTTGTCCGAACGAGGCAGGTGTACTCCGCTACTGGTGAGGTTTCCTAACCTCGCCAAATTACCGATTTATTTTTTTAATCTCCATCTAATCAGTATTATGTTCTGTTATATTCATGATTTTACCAATTATGTCAAAATAAAGTAAAATTGTCAAATAAAATAATCAGTACAACGGGGAGTGAAACGATCCAATCATCCGTCTATCAACGATTCACAAAGTTCTCTTGCTTGAATTATTTCGTCCTCATCACCATGTTCTACTTCAACGACTTTAACGACTTCTGGTGGAATTTGAGGAATTATTTCATCCCAATCCAAATCACCAGCACCAGGAGGATGATATACCTCAAGCTCCTGTAGATCATGTAATGTTACACCTACAAGATGATCTGAATATGCTTTAAGCCAATCTTGAGACCAACAGAGTCCGAGTTTTTGCTGTAGTGCGGCATGTCCAACATCGTGCCAATAGCACATTGGACTACCATAGAATTCTTCAAAAAACAACCCTACTTCATCAAAGTTTGGTATCTGGAAATATTGTGGTCTATTCTCAATTGCAATTCTAAGTTGCATCTTTAATGCACATTCATTTATTTGATCAAGACTACGCATAACTGCATCATGGTGCTTTGCCTCTTTACGTTTTCTCCATTCTGTTGCTTCAGTTATCTTCTTGCTAAATGCCTCAAATTCTCTTTCCCCATATTCATAGAGATCAGTCATGAGATATGAGCGATCATAAGTATCTACTTCACCCAGACGAAGAATGACAGTGGATATCTCCATTTCAAGAGCAAGTTGCATGGTTTGAATAGTTCTTCGGATGGCTTCTTTCCGTTCATCATTGTCAAGACTGGAGAGTAATATATTGTCTGTCTTAGCGTCAACCTGTAGAATACCAGGCAGTATTGGACAGTAGTTTTGAATAACACAAGGAGGGACCTGTCCAATTTCACGAAACTTTGGTTTCAGGTGTTCAATCTGTTCTATAGTAAGATTTCGACTGAGCGCGATGTTTTTAAATCCTAATTCTTTCAATGCATCAAACACAGCTGCGCCATCAGGTTGTTCTAATGCATTCCACATCGTTGATATTGCTAACATGCTTTGTCCCAAAAATTAACTGAATAAGACTACATTTCTACCTTCAATTCTGATTTTACCCAGAGCGTACTTCTTGATTATTTCAGGATAGAGTCTATGTTCTTCAACCTGAATCCTACTATGGAGAGTCTCTTCATCGTCATTCTCAAAAACTGGAACACTTGCTTGAGCAATTATTGGACCTGTATCAACACCTTCATCTACAAAGTGAACAGTAACACCGGCAACTTTTACACCGTATGCTAATGTGTCACGGACAGCATTCGCACCAGGGAAAGCGGGAAGTAGACTTGGATGTATGTTTAAAATCCGATTGTTGTATTGTCGGACGAAGGGAGGTTGAAACAGTTTCATATACCCAGCAAGAACAACCAATTCTGCAAGATACTTCTCAATATGTCTTGCCACTTCTTTGTCAAATTCTATACGATTCTCAAAATCTTGACTTCTGATGACTTGAGTGGGAATCCCGGCATGCTTAGCTCTTTCCAATGCATAAGCGTTCTCACGATCACTAATTACAACAGCAATTTCAATGTCACAACTTTCGTCTACATGCAACTGTTCAATCAGGTTTTGAAGGTTCGTTCCGCTCCCTGAAGCAAGGACAGCAATTTTCACTTTCTTATATACTTCCTAAAGATGTACAGAAATCTGTACAAAACACCATAGAATATCAAACACGCTTACCAGTACGTATTATTTTTAATATGTCCTTTTGGAATCGGCACCCAAACACCACCAGTTTCAGTTGTCACCACGTCTTGGAAACCGTCAATAGTCCCGAGTACGCTAACAACAGCATGCTTCTCTCGCAGCATTTGAATTGTACCTGTAGTTGCCTTTTCACTCACAGGTTCATCAGTTATCAGTATAATATGCAACTGTGCATCTGAACGAAGATTAATGCGTCTCAGTCCTTCAGCTATAGCGTAAAGCAGATTCTCATTTTCCTTACACGGCAACTCAATAATGCTTTTGATCTGTTTAAGAGTTTGAGGTGGATCGAATACATTGACACTATTAACAGTTGAACTCTTCCTAAACCTGACAACACCCATCTGATAGTCAATGAGCGCGTTATCCCAGTCGCGGACCCATATTTCAAGCTGCTGCAGGAACTGTGGTACTTTCTCTTCCATACTCTTACTACCATCAACGAACAGGACTACATCAACGGGTGTATTCTGTGTATATTTCATCAGCTGCTTACCTATCTTATGTGCATCCTGCCATTGAGCTTTTCTAAGTAATTGTGTTCTTTGCTGAACAGTAAAGACTCTATTTTGCATTGTCACAGACTGTTTTTTCTTGGGATTTTGAGGAATTGCATGCCATTTTCCTTCAGTTTCTTGCGCGAGGATTTGGTGTTCTTTATTCGGTAAACCAAGCACATTGACATATATACCGTATTCTCGACAAAGAGAAATTGCATCTTTAAGTGTTTTCTTTTTTAAACTTGTTAATGGTTCATCAGTAACAATAATTAGGTGTTTTTTTGATGTCGCACGAAATCGCAGTTCATCAACTGTCTGTGCTATAGCATCCAGAGCATTTTCGTCACCACGGGGTACAATAGCAAATAGATTCTGTTTGTAATCTAACAACCGATCAGTTAATTGATGAACTTTAATCACATTCTTTCTCTGACGTGTAGCAAATTCTGTCAAGCCAAGTTCATAATCAATACCTGAAGATTTATATATATCAATCATATCAACAAGGTGATCAGCCACGGCTTTGATATTGTCTCCCATGCTTCCGCTTGCATCTATCACAAATACAACATCGATCGGTCCACCTTCACTTGTATCAACAATGTCTTCTGCCAAACTCTTCATTACACTACCAAATGGGATATAAGGCAAAATCGGTTTTTTACCATCTATGTCTTCAATACTTGTCGGTTCATCTACATCATCACCATCAATGGATTCAGGAACTTCAAGAGTTGAACGAATGTTTCTTCTTTGGACACCAGGTGAACCAGAACGTTTTGTTCCATAAGCACCCCCTAATGTTGGGCCAGTCGCTTCTGTTTTTGCCAATCCTTCCTCTACCTGACGGAGTTCGCGCAGTGCTGTACTAACATCAACATTCACATCGGGTTTTGTTTCTGTGCTCTTTAAACGAGGCTGTTCAGTCATGATCGGTTCAGTCGGAGCAAGACGCGGTTGAAATGTAACTTCTGGAGTGATAGACTTGACTTTAACCTCTTTAACTTTTACAGTTTCATACGAAGTGTTTTTGTAAAGTTGTCTCACCGGGGCTTTTAGTGGAAGTTTTGTCTTTAATTCCTTTGGGATTGTTGTAATGGTTGCGTTAAGTTTATCCTGAAATGGATAAAGGTTCTGATTGCGCACTGCAAAATAGAATAAGGTTATGATAATGAAAACATGCAGAATCATAGATACAATTAATGCGTTGCGAGTGAAAGATTTTGCTGCTCGTTTTGTAAGTAATTTCATAGTTTACTCCTCATTAACGATTTTTTAACCTGCGCTTAGGTTCTTGTTGCGATATAACTTCAAAGGATATAATCTTATCTTGTTGTGCTTCAGCTGAATTAATCAGTAATTGTGGAAATGGGTTCAATTTCTCTATTGGAGGTGAGTAAAGCGTTGCGCCGATCATTATAATAACACCGAAAACAAAACCCAACATAAAGACAGGATTGTATGCACGTATCTTTTGACGTAACCATCCTTGTATACTCTCAAAATATTTACCAAATCGTTTCATTGACCCATGTTTAACGCTATTTGTTCTATTGACTGCTGTTGCCTGTTGCAAAACATCTGAGAGAAAACTATCAGAAGTTTTAATGGGTTCTACAAACTGAAGAAACTCATCTGTTTTTTGAATCGCATTGAGCTTGGATGCACAATTAGGACAACGATCCAAGTGTCTTTTAATAAGATGACGTTTCCAGACCGGTATCTGTTTGTCAAAATAAGCAGAAAGTTGTGAACTTATGCTGTCACATACATTGCTGTCATATTTTTTCATTGACACTTCCTCCTATCCCAAACTTGTTGAGTATATCCTTCATATTTTGTCGAGCTCTGTGAATTAACGACTTCACAGCACCAACTGAGCAATCAAGTATTTCTGAGATTTCTTCATAGCTTAGCTCTTGATAAGTTACAAGTGTTAACGCTACACTCTGATTCTCGGGTAAGAGTTTTATTGCTTTCTTAATTATCTGTTGTCGTTCTTTCTTTTCATATAATATATCTGGTTGCAGACGCGTGTCTACCATATATTCTGAGTGGTAGACATCCTCATTTTCTTCAACTAAGTCTTCTAAATAATAGGTCTTCCGACGTGAACGGTTCCTGATTTCATTCCGACACAGATTCGTGGCAATAGTATACAACCAACTTTTAAAAGACGCCTTCGGTTCATAACGATTAACATTCTTAAACACACGGAGGAACGTCTCTTGTGCTAAATCTTCTGCTCGATGATAATCACTAATTGTAAAATGGATATAATTTATGATTGCATCCTGATATCTTCTAACAAGAAGTTCGAATGCACTCATATCACCTTTCTTACAATCCATCATCAAATCTTCATCAGACACAAACACGGTAGTCTCCTTTTTAGGAGGGAACCCTACTTCCCGATTGTTATATTACACAAAATCATAAATCAGGAATCTATTCTTCCTCAAAATCATCGTTTGTCGCACCATCTAATTCTAAAGAAGACTTCAATTTCACTATCATAGCAGTTTTATATGCCTTTACCGCTTCCTTCCGTTTACCTTGTAGTGAATACATTGCACCGAGTTCAGAATATAACTCCGGTATGTTCGGCAAATTCTGTGTAGCGGTCTCATAAACACTAATTGCTTCATCATATCTTTTTAATAGTCGGTAAGTTTCAGCAAGGTTCGTATAAACTGCTACTTCACCCGGTTCACAAGTGATGGCATTCTTGTAAGCATCAATTGCTTTCTCATAATCCTCCAACATGAAATATGCTAAACCCAGGTGAAAATATGCCTCTGCTGAACCCTTATTATGTTGAATTACTTGAAGAAATTCTCTAATTGCTTTTTTGTAATCGCGTGCATTTAATGCTTCTGCACCCTGCTCTAAATGTTTCACAGCTGCTTCATGCAGGTGGATATCAATTCGTCCACGTTGCACAAACTGGTTCTGCAATCTTTCAGACGATATAACGGAACCTTCCTGTTTAAGCGGTGAGTTTTCAGATACATCTATTTTTGGTGTTTGTTCTTCAGATATTTTGCTTTCTTTCATCCAATAGCTCCGTTAATTACTTAAACACCTAAATCATAAAAAAGTCTCAATTATATCGTCAAACCAGCTTCTTCTTTAGGATCGAAATTCGAGCTGGAATCTTTTGACTAACACGAAATTCGGAAACCGATCACAAACTCAGCGTATTCTTTACTGAAGAAATCATAACTTATACAGGTACTATAATCGTGATTATAGTACCAAGCACCACCGCAAGCAACGTGAAATTCTCCATCGTCATCATAAGAAGTAGAGGTCCATTCCCACACATTACCCAACATGTCATAACATCCGAATGGACTAATACCTTCTATGAATGCACCAACAGGTGTTGTACCTTCCGCACCAAGTTCGGCAGTGTTGCATCTTGGTTTGTCTATTTCATATCCCCATGGAAATATTCTGTCATCTGTTCCTCTTGATGCATATTGCCATTCTTGAAAAGTAGGCAATCTACCACCGACATACTCTGCATATACCTCTGCATCCTCACAACTGACCCATACAACAGGATGATCTCCCTTGAACCCATAGACATTATAACTCAACTCAGCATTTTCCAACCATTCCTTAGGGGTAGAATGTCCGGTTTCCTGAACAAAACTGAGATATTGTGCATTTGTTATAGGATATACTCCAATTTCATAAGGATCTATTTGTAGTGGTTCACAATCTTCACCAATAAGGACAATTCCAGATGGAATAGCAATTGATGAATTCAGTACTTCAAGTGCAGCATTCCGTACATCTTTATCCAGATGAGCAAGCGCATTTCCAAGTGGTGAAATTATCTCTCCTACAGGTGGTGTAGTAAGTTGTGGAACCTGTTCCCAGTCTAATTCCGTACTCAGCAAGAGTTTGACTGCATCCTTGAGTGATGCATCGTAGTGCCAAGTCCAATAATCTTGAAGCAAACGATGAAAGTCATCATCTGAGTTACTTTCTATTAGCGCAATTCGTGAGGCTTTTGACTTTCTGATATCTAATAACATGCTCTCCCAGATGCTAATTACAATTGGAATTGGTACTTTATTGATATTATACCATATTATTGATTCAGTCTGCTACATTTCTAATACCATTGGGTGTGTAAACTTTTTGTCACTAAAGATAGAGAACGTGTGTAAAGATTTAGAGCAATGAGGATTATACACCTTTCGCCCCTCTGGGGCTTGCTATTGGTTGTATCAATCTGGACTATATACCTTTCGCCTCTCTGAGGCTTTGGAAAATCACATATCAGCACCAGCGGTGCGAAAGGTGTATAGAAAACGTGAATTTGGTGAATATTTTGTAGTTTGTGATATTGTGTTAAGCATTTTTCTATACTTGTTTGGTAATGAAATCACTGCTAATTATGCTACAAAATTCGCTATTTTTTCACTGTACCAAAAATGCCGTGATTTCCGTCGCGTGGTATAGTTTTTAAATCGTTTGTCAGGCTTGTCTCTGTATGAGTTGGTAGCGTGTTTTTTGAAAATTCTATTTTTTTTATTTCGCCTTTTTTGGTACGGTTTGAATCTTGGTGATTTTTTAGCAATTGCAGTCGTTTTTGCACTCCAAAAATCTGGTCTCTGATGTGTTGCGTAGGTGCTTTTTCTTTATGGTTTTTTGTGTTTATAATCCTACAGTATATCTGATAGATTGTATGTCTGAATAGTTTCATATTATCACACTTTTTTATTTTACTGTTTTTATTTTATTAGCGAGATATTGTATAGCATAGTGTAACATAATGGATATATGTTTGTCAAGTAAATTTTCAATGTCATATAATGATCCAGAAAACCCTTCCGCGTCTTCCGTGTTCTCCGTGTAATCCGCGATTCTGACAAATAGAGTGACAAAATATTTACACACCCATACCATTTCTATTAATTTGTCTCTCATTACCGGCTGTTTAGAAATGAAGCGGGGAACGGCACAATCTAACAGAATGTGGCAGAATACGCGTTTGGTATTCTGCATTAAAAAGAGACATTTTCAATTAGAAATGGTATAAGATAGATTTCAGAGTCATTTAGTTCTCAAAATTACCTGGTTTTCCTATTAACAGGTGTGATAAAAATGTACAAATATATCGAAAACTAAATAAACCTGTGACGGCTTACGATTGAACTGATGATGGAATTTCCTGTATCACAGGAATCACATAACTCGAAATTTTCAACCCTTCCAACGTCTCAGTTTCTACACGATTTTCTGCTGTTTTACGATGATTAAAAACCACATAATATCCTTCTACTGCACTTTCCGATTTGACGTAAGTGGCGAGTTGTGATTTTCCGTTCCGATAATGGGTTTCTCCACTCCACAATTTTGTTTCAACGATATATTTTTGGTTATTGTGCAGGATAAGTATGTCCATCCTACCGCGACCTGTTTGCACTTCAAGATACATCACACCCCCAATAATCAACACAAACTGGTTTAGATAAGCAAATAGGAGATGTTGTCCGACGTATTCTTGCGGGGTTTCTGGTACTTGTAAAATCTTGAATCCTGCGCGGGCGATAAAGTCGCGAAAGTTATCAACGAGTGCTCCCATTCTGATATGTCCATCTTGTGTTATGTAATCTCTAAATCCATCGCTGCTGTCATCAGGTAAGTACTCTTGTTCTAATCCGTTTACCGCGGGTCTAAATGCCTGCATAATCCGATATTGGTAAATTGGATTGACTATTTCACACATTCCGTCAGTACCTTCGTCTATAACACCATAAGTAGCGAGATCACTGATGAGTTCGTTGTCAAGACTGAAGGCTACACCTTCATCGTTGGAAGTAATCTTCATGAGTAACTTTTCAAATCCACGGTCTTTTCGTATATTTGTTACCAAATGACTAATATTCGTATTGCGTTCGCGAAGAAGATTGATGTGTGCTGTTGAAAAGTGATCCATTGTAATTAATTCACGATTCGGTATATCCATTTCCTCTGTTAGAATCTGCGCGAATCGGTTAACAAGTACGGGTTGACCAGCAGTCTGCTTGTGAATGGATTTTATAACATCAGGAACAAAAGGTTGTCCAACTTCATCGGTATACTGTGTAAAAAGTTCTTGCGCCTGTTCAAGTGTGAAATTGGGTAGTTTGAACTCGTCTTGGATATTAAAAGGAGAGATTGAACGATCATAATTTAACTGTGTAATGCTCTTGACACCGACGATACTAACACTGAAAGGACAACGACTTTTTCCAGATAGATAAATCTGGCGGAGTGTGTGTAAAAATCCTCTTATAGCATCTCGTGGCACTGCATCAAATTCGTCAATAATAAGGACAAGTCGCTGTTCTTCCAATAATCCTCCAAGGTCTTCAAAAAACGCTGACATTGAAACAGAGTTGGTTATTTGTGCAATTTCCAAAAATCGGTTTAGTTTTTCAGGTAGAACTCGTTTGCGTTTTTGGAATACACTCCTGATTTTCTTACAAACCTCGTTGCAGAAAGAACTATAGAAAATAGGAGCGTCAATGTCCACATAAATTTCAAAATTCAGTTGTATTGGAAGATATCCATTTTCTTTACTCTCAAGAGCATCAAGTGCTTTTCTAAATAAAGTAGTCTTGCCGGTTTGTCGGGGTGCAAAAAGGACTATATACCTCCCCTTTTCTAACCGATTGACAAAATCCGCGAGTTCTTCTGTTCTTGCGACAACGTAGTTATCCTCAGGATCAACGGGGCCACGCGTTTCAAACCATCGCATCTCTTTACTCTCCTAAAATTGTTTATAGAATTATATCAGTTAAAGGAGTAGAAGTCTATAAGAAAACAAGCATGGGTGTGTAAAGTAATTGTCACTGTTTTTGTCTGAATCTCGGATTACACGGAGAACGCGGAAGACGCGGAAGGGGGTTTCGTGCATTTCTAAGGTGTTTTCCACAAGTTGTCGTGATTTTAGCCAAACCCCCTCTTCAGTCCCGCCAAATGCCACACGCGCATTTGACGTTGATTTGGTAGGGACGAAATGTTTATATCAGGATGAACTACTACACATATCGTGCCTACGGGACTAAAGAGGGTTGTATAACGTTTAACTATAAACATAGCGTCCCTACGGGACTGGAAAGGGTTTCTGACATAGAAAATCCCTTAAGTTTACACCTATGGGTAGAGCGAAGCGAAACCCGACATGGAAACCCTGTCTAACTCTACGTGTCGGGTTTCGCTTCGCTCTACCCGACCTACGAAATAATGTTACATAATCATTTAGATATGGTATTACTACGCAGCTTTACGTTGTAAGAGTCTTTGTCGTGCACTTGCACGGGCAAATCCAACGTCCAATGAAATATGTGAATCTGTTGTCATACCAAGGTTGATCGCATGGGCAGTTTCAAGATTAAATCCCCATTCGATCCATTCTGGCATGTCAGATTCAGGTATATCCCCTGCTACTACGACTTTCATAATGCTAATACCTTTACCAACGTCATAAGCACGTTGTATATATTCCAAGTGTTTATCAAAAGGACCTCCCTCCAACATTCTGCCTTCCTTGTTTGCCGTTGTAAGGATGACATCTATTTCAGGGTGATCGATCACTGCATCCATAACAGCACCCGTATAGATATGTGTTGAGCAACCAATCACCCGTACTTTACCTGCAGCCTTAGCTTCACGAAACGCGTCAAATGCACCTTCACGTTCCCGATTCTCTAAATCTTCAGGTGAAGATACTGCGTGCAATAACATAACATCAACATAATCGGTCTGAAGTTCCCGTAATGCCTTTTCAATACTGGATGCTGCGCTATCATGATCTTTAACCGAAGTTTTTGTCTGAATAACTACATCTTCACGGTTAATCTGTTGTAATGCTACCCCAAGATGTGGTTGCGTTCCATAACCTTCCGCAGTATCCCAAAAGGTAACACCCTCATCAAACGCCTGCAGCATCAGTTTCGCACCAGCTTCATGAGTCTTGCACGTATCAGTAAGTCGTCCTGCTCCATAACAGAGACGAGAGATTTCTAATCCTGTTTTCCCATAAGATAGATATTCCATTTATACCTCCCAGAGACAATTCCAAATGAAGTTTATAATCGTTAAACGCACTGCAACCCAAGTCAATATAAAATACATTAACCCAATTTACTGAATATTTCAACCTTTTTCTTGTATTAAAATTCTATTTCATTTATTATTTCATTAGCGATGAGAATATCTAAATCCTACTTTAGAATGAAAGCTTAACTATGAAAATTAATGGATATTCAGTTTTTGATCACAAGCCTATTGAGATCACTATCACAAACAAGCAAATAGATTCAATCCGAGAACTGAAAACAGCAGATACAAAGAATTTATTGTGTCACCCGTTTGTAGATATTCAGGTGAACGGATTTCACGGTTATGATCTAAATATTGAGTCTGTGACACCAGATGACATAAGCAAGATGGTGCATAAGCTCTGGGATGTAGGCACAGGTTTCTTGTGTCCAACGATTGTAACAGCGTCATTTGATAACATTAGCAAATCACTCTCAGCTGTTGTAAAAGCCTGTGAGAATGATCCATTAATTGCACACTCAATCCTCGGTATTCACTTGGAAGGACCCTATATTTCTCCTGAGGACGGACCGAGAGGCGCACATCCATTAGCACATGTTAGAAACCCAAATTGGGATGAATTCAATCGATTGCAAGACATCGCTGAAGGTATGATAAGAATAGTAACACTTGCACCAGAGAAAGAGGGTGCAATCCAATTTATTGAAAAGGTGGTTGCTACTGGAGTCATTGTATCCATTGGACATACAAATGCTTCTACCAAAGTTATACAAAAGGCGATTCGTGCGGGGGCAAAACTATCAACACATCTCGGTAACGGTGCACATGCAATGATTCAAAGGCATCCGAACTACATCTGGGACCAATTAGCTGCAGATGAACTCTATGCAAGTCTTATCGTTGATGGACATCACTTACCGCCATCTGTGGTGAAATCAATGATACGCGCAAAAACACTTGAGAAATGTATACTTATTAGTGATGCAACAGCATTAGCAGGAATGCCTACGGGAAACTATGAGTTCGCTGGACAACCGGTAGAGCTGAAAGATGATAGCAGTATAAGATTGAGCGGAACAGAATATCTCGCTGGTTCAGCCATAGTGTTGGCAGCGGGAGTGGAAAATACCGCAAAATATTCTGACATTTCAATCAAGAACGCTATATCGTTAGCAACAATACATCCGTTACAACTATTGGGTATAGAAAAAGAGATGGATTTCCTAAAACAACCCACAACACAAGACTTGATCGTTTTTGAATGGGATTCAGATAAGTGCAAAATGGATTTAATAATGACAATCCTTGATGGACAAGTTGTATTTTCTCTGTAGGAGCGTTCTAATGACAAAAATCAAGAATTGTGATTAGTCCATGCTTACATTGTAGGTCGTGTAGAGTGAAGCGAAACCTATAGGTGTAAATTTAAGAAAACTTAGAAGCTCTTATGAATCACTCCGAATCCTTATGGTTATACGGGTTGTCTTCTCTTTAGTCCCGTATGAAGTTAAAGAATTTATTCGTGTAATTTGGCGAGGTTAGGAAACCTCGCCAGCGGCATCGGGAAGGTAGGTGTGGTTAGGAAACCGCACCATAGGCGTCAATTTAGTGATTTTCCCAGGCCGGTAGGTGCGATTTCCTAATCGCACCTGATCCTACGCGAAAACCTTTATGAACGCAATTGGAACAAACCCGGTTCGGTTAGGAAACCGAACCTACCGACCTGAAATTTATGGCGTATTTCTCCTTAAATTGACGCTTATGGGTAGAGTGAAGCGAAACCTAACGGGACTGAAGAGGGTTTCTGGCATCGAAAAATCTTTAACTTTACACCCGCCGAATGCCAAACGCGTATTCGGTGTTGATTTATGGGTTGAGCGACGTAACCCCTTATGTGTCAATTTTATGATATATTTGCTTATGGAGGACTTTGGAAACACAATACGCGCAGCCTATATCAAGAATAAGTATGTCCATCAGTTATTTTCCTATGCTATTAGCAACAGCTGTTATGTCCAAAATATTGACGACACCGTCACCATTGACATCCGCGCGTATATTCTCTAAAGTGAGCGGTTCTCCTAAATTTTTACTGACTAATACCAGATCAAAGATATTGATTTCGCCATCTTTATTGACATCCTCTGCAGGACCGGTGAAATCGTCATCTGGTGTTGCTGGCACGCGTTCTAAAATTGTGATTGTTAGTCTCGGTGTTTCTGATGGTATTTCTTCAGCTTCGCTATTGCTGAGATAGCAATTCCCAGAATCAAAGCTCGTTATACCGATTCGATTCGCTTTAAATTTGATAGATAGTAGTGTACCACTGCCACTGATATTAGTACCATCCAGACGGAGCACACTATAACCTGTAATAGATCCATTTTCGTTGTCAATCTGTCCTTCTTTAAAGAAGGTAGCAGTCCCATCTGATGAGAGGAATTCACCTTCGGACACTTCTATTACTTCAAGAATATTCGCATCAAAAACGATATTACATTGCCAGCCCACCAAATTTTGTATAGATAAGCCTACAACATTAAAAGTAAATGTTTCGCCTAAACCCACAGAAGTATTTGAAGCAAACACAAACCCACTTGGTTCTATTTTAGTATTTTTAGCAAGTTCATATAATGGTGTCCAATCAGTGACCGGATTGTCTTTAATATCCAACCAATTTAGATTGGTCAACGCTGCCAACGGTGACACATCTGTAATGTTATTACCACGGAGGTTCAACCGTTCCAAATTGGTCATGTTTTGCAAAAATGATATGTCAGAAATCTCGTTTTCAAAGATATATAAATT
Source organism: Candidatus Poribacteria bacterium (assembly GCA_965261435.1). Taxonomy (GTDB): domain Bacteria; phylum Poribacteria; class WGA-4E; order WGA-4E; family WGA-3G; genus MSPOR6. Next base: position 4,499,092 of record CBDHDL010000021.1, on the reverse strand, counting down.
TTTCAGTTTCGGAGCATTTGTCAAAGCTGAAATTTCTGATGTTGTTATTTCTGATATTCTATTAGCACACAGGTTTATCGTTTCAATATTAGGAAGATGCACTATTGCCGACATGTTCGTCATTGGAAGATCCCAAATAAGAACTTCTTTCAATGCTGTCAATTGCGATAATACCGAAATATCAGTAGTAAGAAACCTTTGTCCTAAATGGACAAGTTCTAAATTTTTTAAGATCGCGAGTGACGAAAGGTTGGAAATAGGATTGCCTCGTAACATCAAAATACGCAATTTCGTTAAACCTACGATTGGTGAAAGGTCAGAAATATTACAACCTTCAACTCTTAAGTCCTCAAGATTTGGCAGATCTGCAATTGGCGAAAGGTCGGAGATAGGATTACCATGAAGCCATATCGTCTCGACGTTTATTGCATATTCTAATCCCGTTAGATCCTTAATATTTTCTAACAAATTTACTCTACCCAAATCCTTCGGAAAAGTCTTAATTGATTCCATATCCTGGACTGTAATCGGGTCATCAATATGTTTTGCAAACGTTCTTGCAATTTCTGAGCGTAGGGCAGGATCTGGTATATGCACAATTTTATTAGGATCGGATGGGTCGGGAATTATAGGATCAACCGGTATTTCAGGTGTTGGAAATAGCGTATGGACGACAGAACTGAAGTTAGACACCCATGTATCGCGCTTGATTACACCTTCATCTACTAACACATGTAAGCCTATTGTTTGTAAATCGGTGTTTTCCTGAATTTTCAACATCAATGTTTCGGTTTGTAGTCCAAGTGTTGCTGCTGCGTGTGCAGCGGACACCAATTTATGATATTCCTCGTGGAAACGCTGCACAGGTTCAATGCCACCGATTTTGCCACCAGTTTGGTGCAGTGCGTTCTGATATTTTTGTGCATCTTGTGAAATAAGGCTATCCATAACTGACTGTTCAACGTAGAGCCGCAGTGCATATGCTTTGTCGTAAAGAGGATTAGGTGTCTGTTCTATTGCTTGTCGGACAGTATCAGTAAATTCCTTCATACCTTGGTCGTGACAACCCATACAGGACAATCCGTTTTTGACACTTGGATCGCTTGCCAATGGGTTAGATACAATCTCTATGGGTGCTACATCAAGTCTATTGCCTTGAGCGTCCGAGAGATAATAACCTTGTAATCCATTTGGTAAGCTGAACACCACTTCGCCACCATCATGGTCAAAAGCGGTTGGGAATGTGTGGATGTCTTTTTTGCCGGCACTCCCAGCGAAGTCGTAACTTTTCCAATATGCGCCGTATTGTGAGTTATGCCTTTCAACGACGCGATTATGGTTTGACACACCGGATTCCTGAAAACCTGCCCGCCGGACAAGTCGCCCTGGTGCGTTGTTTATGTTATCAGCTACATCTACGTCCAAACGTTCTTCTAATTCAAGGTCTGTCTCAGGTAAGTTCAATATATCGTGATAAAGTGGTGGTAGCGAAGCATTCGCGATAAACCAGTCTACATGGACATGTGGTACATCACAATCCATATTCATCTGCAAATGCGTGAGTGTGTTCTTGAGTTCTGACTGATTGTCTGCCTCAAAGGGTAAATGATACGGATATACTTCTTCAATGTGTGTCCAGGCATCGCTATTTTCCCACTGATAATAACGTAAGTCTATGTAGTAGATTGTCTGCTGTGTATCTATTGCTTGTGGATTCAATATCGTGGAAGCCCACGACAAGCTATTCACGAGTTTCGCAAGTGCAAGTTGATACTCAGAGAGGATATACTGCGGAACACTGGCATTGTAGAGATGTATCATAGAGAAGTAACGGGCGTATGCTCTGTCAGCAATCGGTAACGTGTCAATATGGTCTCTGATTGTATCCAACAGTGCTTTTTGTGAAATGAACACTCTATCTGCCTCGGTGACATTCCAGTCCTGTGCACCTTCTGCTATCCACTTGTGAATAATCGCAATATGTTCCTCTGAAAGTGGGTCTTGACCTTGTGGCATCTGCCCGCCTCTGTCTGTGGGACCAAGCAAGCGTTTATAAAGTTCGGAACCTTCTGGATCACCAGGGATCACTGTGCCGCTTTCCATCAAGGCACTGTATTCTATATCAAGTAATGTTTTGAAGTTTCCCCCTTCACCATGGCAATTGTCGCAGCTATGCTCTAATATTGCTGCTGCTTGTTGTGCGATGCTTTGTGCGTATGCAAAACTGCTGACACATAATATAGATAAAATAATTACTAGGTATTTCATCTCAATGGTAAGCACGGTTATTTTTCTCATCAGTTTTTTCCTTTTGCTTTTATATATCGCTTGTTATCAATTTTGAGACCTATTGCACCAATACCTTCGCCAAAAATGGATAGTTTTTCATAAGCCAATCTACTTCAATAAACCATTCAATATGCAAGTGGAGCAGAAAACTACTTAAATCCGCATCCTGTTTAGAATACACTAAGTTTAGAGCCTTTACACCTCAAGACAGCTAAATGTTGGTTGAAGTATTTACATGATTAAAATGCTTCTGCCAAAACATGAAACTATTTTAATTCATTAAAATCCTTGAACATCACGGATCGTCGGGTGGTATCCAAGACATATCCATTCAACGCAAACTTAGATAATTGGCGAAGTTTTTGATACATGTACTACAACTATAATAATGCATATATTCATATTAAGCAATAATGTTTGTTATATTTTATTCTATATTTACCATCTTAATATGAACTGTACAATACGAAAAAAATACCGTAGTTATTCTATAGGACACAAATTGGAAGTTTGTGGTACAAAAAAGAGACATTTTCAATTAGAAAATGTCAACAAGATACCGATAAGCACTGCGGTGAACCTTTCTATGTTTATGGTCAATGTGAGTGCTAAACTCATAAATACACACCGTTGTAAAAAATACAAGATATAGTATTTTAGACCTAAAGGCAAACTACCGAGGTTTGAAGTATCTACACGAAACATTAAAAATACTTCCGCAAAAACCTGAACCTATTGTTATTCAGCTAATCAATGAACATCTGGGATCAATCGGGGCTATTCACTACACACAACCTGAATTAAACCCTGGATAATTGGCGAAGGTATTGATTGCACCACCGATATTTTTTATCTTCATACGGGATTAAAGATAAGACAATCCCTATACCTATAAGGGTTCGGAATGATTCATAGGAACTTCCAAGCTCTCTTAAGTTGACACCTATGGGTTTCGTTCCTCTACCCAACTTACGATCTACATATTTAGTCTGGGCTATCCAATAGTCTTACTTTCTACATATTATCGCTGTAATCCAGCAGAAACGTTTAAGCATAGGGATCAACCGAACAAGATACGCATCAATCTTCTTTAGGAATCTGAGAGTCCATCTAAATAGCACAGGTACAGAGATACACTTCTGCCAAAAAAGAGCACATAGAGATAGGAGATGAAACTCGCGATGTTCCATCTCCTCAAAACCTCTACCTATTTCCTTTATGTCTTTAATTGAAAAGTACATTAATTCTCGAGAATATTTCAGGAAAAACCTACGATACAACCAAACGGCGGGATGATTTCGCATATTCTCTATGAAAATAGCTTTACCACTCGGTTTCAAAACACGTTTACACTCTTGGGCAGTTTTTGAGTGTTCAGTAAATACCAAGACAGATTTAGAAATGATGAAATCGAAAGTATTGTCCGGAAATGCAAGTTGTGTCGCATCCATTATAGAAAAATCTACAACATCTGCAACCTTGTGCTGTGCTGTTCTCTGCTGAGCTTCAACCAATCGAAACTGCAACAAGTCTATACCAACAACTGAAGCACCACGTTTCGCCAGCATGGTAGCAGTGCCACCTGTACCGGTACCTAATTCCAATATTTTCTTCCCTTCCAAATCTCCCATCTTGGGTAGGATATATTCAAAGATCGGTAGGTAATAATCTTCCCACCAGAGAAGTAGGTCTACCTCAACAGGATTATCATGTGTATCCACTTGTGATGTATCAGGTTCACTCAACCTATATTTTCCCCATTTTTCTGAGATTCTCAATACATTTTTCAGCACATTCTAATGGTGGTGCAGCATAACTCTCTTGTTCTACAATATACCATTCAGTACCGCCAACGGTTTCACATGCTTCAAAGATGTCATCCCAAGGTATATCTCCTTCACCGATGACTGCCTTATCATTTGATGCTGAGAACTCTTTGATATGTACTAACTTGTATCTACCGGGATACTTTTTTATGTAAGACACATTATCAGACCCAGCTCGCAGCACATGACCGGTATCAATCTGCAATACAACATCATCTCTGGTATGACTTCCAAATACATCCCATGGAATCTCACCATCAATTGGTTTAAACTCGCCAGTATGGTTGTGATAGCCGGTGAACATACCTTGATCTGCGATCTTCTCAGCTATCTCATTAAATATACCAGCAGTCTTTTTCCATGCTGCAGCAGAATTAGTATATTCACCACCCAATCCGGGTACAATCAGATACGGATTGCCAAGTACTTGATTAAACGCCACTGTCTCAGCCAGACTATCTCCAAGAAGTGTGTTTATGCCAGTATGTGTTCCAACGACCTTTAGTTCCAGGTCATCACACATCCCTCGTAGTTCTTCAGCGGAACGGTCATAATATCCTGCAAACTCAACACCTTCATATCCCATCTGTGCGACTGCCTGCAGTGTAAGAGACAAGTCCTTTGCACAATCATCTCTGACAGAATATAACTGTAATGCTATAGGTATTCTTTCACTCAATTAACTTCTCCTTATATCAATTTTAATTATTTTTATTCCATTCTTGCGTAGGTCGGTTAGAGGAACGAAACCCGACATGAAACAATACTTCAGATGGTTTGTCCAAATCAACGCCAAATGCGCGTTTGGCATTTGTCGGGTTTCGCTTCGCTCTACCCGACCTACAATGTAAGCGTGGACAGTCCAGTAGTCTTCTGATTTTGCAACCATACTACTGTTACTCCATTGGCAAACTAACAACCTTGCCACTATCCGATGAAATCAAACCAGCCTCTAATATCTCTTGAGCATCACGGCTTACTTTAGGACAACACAATCCTTCAACCGCTTCACCTGTTTCCAAGCAATGAATTAAGTATTCTGCTGCATTTCGTTTACCTTCAGGTAGTGGATCAGGGTCAATTACTCTAACATCATCACCAGCAGGAATCAGATTAACCTGATTCCCGGTTACCGTCAATGCTCCTTCAGTCCCGTAGACCACAGGATTAGGTGTCACATAACCCATCTTCTGTGTCCAAGATGCTTCAGTTAACCCAAATGCGTTACTATACTTCATCATTATAATTGCATTGTCGTCCGGTAACGGATAATCCTTAACAAATGTTCCTCGGAAGGCTGTAACTTGTTCAGGAAGACCAAATAAATATGCACACATATCTGCGCAATAGCAGCAGTAATCCATTAGCGCACCAGCACCGTTTTTCTCTTCATCGTAAAGCCATTCATAAAAATAGCGTGAACAGCCAATTTCTTTTGGTCCATTATGGGCAGAACGCCATTTGAAGTGAAAAACATCGCCTATAGCACCCTCCTTAATTAGCTGCATTGCAGTATTCAATGCTGGACTCCAAGCGGTAGGCCAATTGATCATCAGAGTTGTACCTGCTTTTTCAGCTGCTTTCAGCATCTGATCTGCTTGAGAAAGACGGGCCGCCATCGGTTTTTCTGATACCACATGAATTCCCTTAGCGGCTGATGCTTCTACGATTGCTGCTCCAGCGTTATTCTCAGCACAGGCTTGAACTATGTCTAATTCCTCTTTATCCAGCATCTCCTGCCAAGAATCGTAGACGTTATCAACACCGCTTTCATTCTTAAATTGGTCTCTTAATTCCGCGTTGACATCACCCGCCGCGACGATCTCAACATTCGGATGTGCTTTCCATCGATTCAGTTCACCCCAGACATGATCATGGACAAGCGAAGCAAAGCCAACGCGATATGTTTTTGACATAAATTGTGTCTCCTCTGTATTATATTCGATCCATCTTTATTCTTCAGCCCGTACAGCGATTTTAATCGCCGTTTCCCCTTCAAGACGATAACCACCATCAAGTGCCTTGAACCCATCTTCAACCTGTGAAAGCGGTAACTGATGACTTACCATATCAGCGAACGGTAGATCACTCTTTTCAAGAAGAGGAAGTCCTCTGACGAAATGCTCATATTGACTACCCCAAATTGCCTCAACCCGTAGATTCTTACGCATCAGCAATTGGTTTATATTGAAATCAATCGACCCCATATCAACAAAATGACCGACTTCAACAAATGTGCCACTTCGTCGTGTATAACCTAACCCTTCAGGCGTAGCAGGAAGGAATCCAGCACATTCAAAGACAACATCAGCACCCTGTTTACGTGGTGTTTCTGCCTTCACAAGTTCAGTACGTTCTTCAACAGAGGTTATCTCTTCAATATTTATTGTAACATCCGCACCGAACTTTTTGGCAAGTTCTAATCTTCCAGCAGGACCACCAACCATAATGATTTTCCCAGCGCCGCTTAGTTTAGCACAAGCAAGTGTTACCAATCCTATAGCACCGGAACCCTGTACAACGACGGTATCACCGAGTTTGATCTCACCACGCATAACTGCATGGACACCCACAGTAAATGGTTCTGTCAAAACAGCAACTTCAGGTGTCGCGTCTGTCTTCATAAAACAGGTATTTGGATATGTAAGATACATATAATCAGCAAATCCACCACGAAAATGGGGTGCTTCATCCGGGTTCCACTGGAATCCGTAACCACCATAGTCTGTCCCTGGTGCAAAAATCAGTCTATCGCCTTCTTTGATGGGATTACCAACATAATCTGTCTTAACACCTTCACCTATCGCCTCAACAATACCGACATTTTCGTGTCCTAAAAGGATTTCTGTCTTAAACCCATTTTGCCAGTTGTGTAGGTCTGTTCCGCAAATACCTGCCAACTCCTGACGTAACAGTATCGTATTCGGTTCAGGTTCAGGGACAGGATATTCGCGTATTTCAAAATCTTGACCGTAAGCAACTACTGCTCTACCTTTACGAGGCATAGTCTACTCCTAAATTACAGCGTCGTAGTCGGTTCGGTTAGGAAACCGAACCATAGGCGTCAATTTTGTGATTTTCCCAGGCCGGTAGGTGCGATTTCCTAATCAATTCAGAATACCAAACGCGTATTCTGACATACCCGGATCCTTCGCGAAAACCTTTATCAACGCAATTGGCACAAACCCGGTTCGGTTAGGAAACCGAACCTACCGCCCTGGGATTTATAGGGTATTTCTCCTTAAATTGACGCTTATGGTTCGGTTCGGAAACCGAACCTACCGGACCTGGGAAACCGAGACGGTTATTATTTCTAAAATTGACGCATAAGGTGGGGTTTCGATCCGCACCATACCAGATAATATTATTCCTCAACGATATCTTTTCTTTTTTCGAGACATTATAAAGAATAATACAACTACCGTCCCAATAGTAATCCATAGCCAATTTGCTTTATATATCTCAAAAAATACGTTAAAACCGATGCAAACAAGGACCTCAATTCCGATAATTGATAATGCCTTTCCCCAAGGAAACTCTGCATTATGTCGCTTGCTCAACCTATCTGCAAAAATCCAAGAAACAATGAAAGTGCCTAAGATTACAATGACAAACAATAGATTAACAAATCCTTGAATAGAACCCAAAATAGTGACCATTTTTAGTTACTCCCTTTATGTTTATTTAACATAATAGAGACACCATATAAGAAAAAGATAGAACATTCTGTAGTACCTTTCTACTATCAGAAGTCTTTTGAAACTTCAACCCGATGGGTATGACTATACACAGCCATGCGTTCTCCCCGCATAAAACCGATTAAAGTTAGATTACCTTCTTCTGCCAACTCAACCGCAAGCGTAGAGGCAGCAGAAACAGCAACCACAAAAGGAATTCTTGCAAAAAGTGCTTTCTGTACAATTTCAAAACTTGCACGTCCACTCACCATTAGAATATATTTATCAAGTGGCAATAAGTCAGACAATAATGCTTGTCCGATGACTTTATCAACAGCATTGTGTCTACCGATATCTTCTCTAATAATCAAAAGTTCGCCTTCCTCATTGAACAGTCCGGCAGCATGTAATCCACCAGTTTTTTCAAATACGGATTGTGCTTTTCTTAGACTATCATTGAGACTATAAAAAACAGATTGATCAACGCTAAGATCCGACTCTATTGGATCTACTTGTTGTCTGACAGAGTCAATCGTCATCTTCCCACAGAGACCGCAACTGGCATTCGCATGAAAGTTCCTTTGCCATCCTCCATGGACTTCAAGATCTAATTCCTTAGTCAAACGCACATTAACTATATTTTGAAATTCAGAGAGCAAATCGTCTTCAGAATTTACATCTTCACAGTAGGCGATGATTTCTATGTCATTAACCGACTGAATCAGACTCTCAGTATAGAGAAAACCTGCAGCGAGTTCAAAATCGTGTCCAGGTGTACGCATCACTACAATCAAACTCTGTTGACCGATGCGAATTTCAAGTGGCTCCTCAATAACTAACTCGTCATCGTCCACCATTGATGTTGACTCATGCCAACGAATGATACGTCTTATATTTGTCTGTTGTATATTTTCATCAGGATTCATAGACATAAATTACGGTTCTACCATCTGACTCAGCTTGTCTTTATCAATCGTTAACATCCCCTTAGATGTACCAATCCAAGCTCGATTCTTATCCACCACGAGGCATTGCACTGTGGAATCTGACAAGACAATTTTCGGATAGTTAAGGGTGCCTATAAAATCGCGAACGCGAGTATCGTAGACAGTAATTGAGTCGTTCATTGCAACCCAAAGAACAAGTGGAGTAGATACACTATCATCTCCCTCCACATCATCAACATTACCAGATTGATCAATCTCACCTGTGACGAGTATATCAGCTAAAGCAGTTTCATCAGGTAAACCAGTCATTAACGGATATGATTCACCTTTCATACCATTCCAATTTGAGATAAAGAAACCGTTCTCACGCTTTTTTTCATTATACCAAGAAAACATCACCTTTTTGTCAACAACTCCGAACTTTACAATCTTTGAACTGGGGTCAACATCCACGAAACTACGTGAATCCCAAACACCCGATGCGCGATCGAAAAAAGCGATCATTGCACCATTGGAACCGACCCAAACCGAATCTGGTGTGAGCGCAATAGAGTTCACATCAACAGGTACATGACTGTTACCAGCATAGGGATACTGCTTACCTGAAGCAATTTCAATCCTAACAACCCCAACATCCGTAGCGAACCAAATTTCCTCATCGTCCATCTGTATGTCTCGCACCCAAGTACTCGGAAATCCATTTTCTACAGTATAGTTATTAATTTTGTTTGTCAGTTTATTATAATGTAGTATGCCTTGATGTCGTGTACCGACCCAGACACCAGTTTCATTTGCAGCAATGGCGCGAACATCAGGAACAGTTTGGAGAAATTCATTGATCAAGACAGCAACAGCTTCATTTGCTTTCCACTGTCCACTTCCTTCAGTTTCAATCTGTGCAATTCCTTTTGATGTGCCGACCCAGAGAGATGTTTTATCAACCGCTACTGCTTGAATGTTAGTATCGGGAAGATTATGTGTGTATATATTCCAAGCACTTGCCTGTAGTACTTCACTTGCTTGTGCGACTATTTTAAGATCATCACTTTGCATCCGAACAAACTTCGCCTCGTTGACTGCATTATCAGTTTCACCGATTTGAAGATAAATAATAGAGCGTTTTAATTGAGCATCATCTCTCAAATCACTCTCTGGATAGTTATCTATGAAGTTCTTTAAAGTGTTTAGAGCATTTATATACTCCCCCGTTTCCGCTTGAGATAATCCTATCCTAAATACTGCTTCTTCGCGTTCAGGTGATCGTTGATATTTTAATACAGCATCATTGAGAATGTCAAGACCCGCAACGTGATCCTTCAACTCATTAATCAGTAGAAAACCTGTCCGATATGCTATTGAAGCAATACCCTCATGGTCAGGATAATGTTTCAGAATAAGTTGAAAAGCATTTACAGCTTGTGCATAGTCTTCTGCAGTCATTGCATTTTCACCAATCTTCTCAAGCATCGGAACGAGATCGAACTTTTCAGGATCAATCAACAAAACTGAACGAAATCTTGCTAATGTATTCTCTATGTCTCCCTCATTTTCGTATAACAAACCGAGTTCATAATGTGCAGCTGCATACATGGGGAATTCTTCCAATGCAGCTTCAAATTTTCGTTTCGCTAAGTCAGGCTGCTCTAATTTCAGCAGCTGCAGTCCTTTATCATAATGCCTCGCAGCAATTCTGTCTGGAACATTTTCAAGCTCAGAAGTAAATTCTATCCTATGTCCCTCTAATGGAAACTTTAGAATCTGTCCGTTGTATTCCATTTCAAAATGCGTATCAGTTGCACCAAGGAATCTTCCAGTAAGTCTATCTCCATTTTCTCTATCTACAACAACAAATTGTTCAGAAAAAGAATTGTCTGAAATCAGCAGTAACGAAGCAAGAAGTAATAAAAGTATAAAATGTCTGTGTTTATAATCCATGATACTATTAGACCTATTCTGAATGTTAGTTTAATGATATAATATCAGATATAGGTCAAAATGTCAAGAATCGTTCAGATAATACTCAACGAATTTGAACAGGGTTATTTAGTTTTCGGTTTTTTGGCACTTTTTATCACACCTGTCAATATCAGTTGTAGGTCGGGTAGAGCGAAGCGAAACCTATCAATCAACGATGTGAATGCGCGTATGGCATTCATCCAAATCAACGCCGAATACGCGTTTGGTATTCGGCGGGTGTAAACTTAAGGAATTTTCTATGTCCGAAACCCTCTCCAGTCCCGTAGGGACGCTATGTTTATAGTTAAACGTTATACGACCCATCTTGAGTTCCGTAGGAACGGCATAAAAAAATAAACATATCGTCCCTACCAAATCAACGCCAAATGCGCGTGGCAGAATACGCGTTTGGTATTCTGCATGATTTGTCGGGACTGAAGAGAGGTGGGGGTACACATTTTTCTATAAACATATCGTCCCTACCAAATCAACGCCAAATGCGCGTTTGGCATTTGTCGGGACTGAAGAGAAGACAACCGAATAACCATAGGGATTCAGAGTGATTCATAAGTACTTCTAAGTTTTCTTAAGTTTACACATATAGGTAGAGCGAAGCGAAACCCGACCTACGTTATTTACTATCAGTAATAGAGAGCAACTGATAATTCTTAAAACTAAATAACCCTGGAATTTGAAAAGAACAATTGCACATTATCAAGATATCTGCTATTATTGCTTTACCATTTTAATTCCATAGTTGGCACAACTAACACAGCGATGCTTCTCGTTGAAAGTGATACAAAACAATGCAAAAATGGTATGAAAACAGACTCCTTTTGAATATATTCATTGTTCTTATGTCAATAAGTGCTTTATTATACTTTGTATTTCAACAGCAGATTGGCTTACTGCTTTTTCTGATCTTTGGAACAGTCATTATGATAAGGGGTGTAATTAAAATAACAATACGTATGCGCGCTACGAAACAGAAAAAACCTAAAACATAGGAGAGAAAATGAAAAGAAGATCTTTCATCAAATTAAGTGTAATCAGTGCAGCTGGAATGGTTATACCCCTCAAATTGGAAGCGCAGGCTGATGAAATACCCATACGCTTAAAACCTCGAACATTGATAACACCAAACGAGGAATTCTATATTCTCCAAATAGACGATCCCGTGAAAATTGAGGAAGCAAATTGGCGGTTAGCCGTAACCGGTTTGGTGGAGAATCCTATTAGTCCATTGAAACTTGAAGAAATTAAAGCAATGGAATCCGTTGAAACGATGCGAACCTTAAAATGTATCGGTGATCCTATAGGGAATGAACAGATGGGAAATGCGAAATGGAAAGGTGTACAACTCAACAGGATACTCAAAAAAGCTGGAGTAAAAAAGAATGCAAAAGTCGCTGTTTTTCAATGTGCAGATGGATACCACACCGCTATTCCAATAGAAGATGCTATGCACGAAGATACCATCCTTGCTTATGAAATGAACGGCGAAAAACTTCCTAAAGATCACGGTTTTCCTGTGCGATTGCTCAATCCCGGTCATTACGGAACTAAGAATCCAAAATGGATCGTCAACATTCAGTTAGCATTAGAACATGAAAGTTATTGGGAAAAACGTGGATGGGATCCAATCGCCAATGTAAAACTTGCAACTGTCATAGGTACACCCAGTACTGATGAAGAGATTGTCACTGGTTCAACATACACTATCAGCGGCGCAGCATTTGACGCAGGACACCACGGCGGAATAAAGAAGGTAGAAGTCAGTGTTGATTACGGTGAAACATGGCATGAAGCAGAAATATGGGCAAAAGATACACCCTTTGCTTGGGTCCTATGGAAGTGGAATTGGAAAGTACAAAATAGAAAAGGAAATGCAGAGATTTACGCAAGAGCAACTACTGAGTCAGGCATCACACAAGATGAAATCGGATTAAAAGCCAAACCTGTAGACATATTAGGTTATCACACCGTAGATGTAAAAATCGTTGCCCCATAGATTGATGTTCAATGAAGCCAAATTGCTTTCCACTGAAGAGAAACTTGACTAAGACTCTGCATCAGCGAGGTTTCCTAATACCATTTCTAAATGATTATGTAACATTATTTCGTAGGTCGGGTAGAGCGAAGCGAAACCCGACACGTAGAGTTAGACAGGGTTTCCATGTCGGGTTTCGCTTCGCTCAACCCATAGGTGTAAAGTTAAGGAATTTTCGATGCCAGAAACCCTCTTCAGTCCCGTAGGGACGCTATGTTTATAGTTAAACGTTATACAGACCCTCTTTAGTCCCGTAGGGACGATATGTGTAGTAGTTCATCCTGATATAAACATATCGTCCCTACGGGACTGAAGAGAGGTGGGGGTACACTTTTTTCTATAAACATTTCGTCCCTACGGGACTGAAGAGAAGACAATCCCAATAAACATAGGGATTCAGAGTGATTCATAAGATCTTCTAAGTTTTCTTAAATTTACACCTATGGGTTTCGCTTCGCTCAACCCGACCTACAGTTTATTTATGATAATTTGTCAATTAGAAATGGTATGACCTCGCCAGCAGTCGGCTGAAAGTGTCTGTTTATTTCTAATCTTCACTATACCAACAGAAACCCTACTATAAATGGGCTTAAAATCTTACCGATATATTCTTGTCTATATCCCTGCACTGTTAATAGATTTCGCATTTAGCAGCGTATTAACAAACTCATCTTTTTATAGCAGTTACCTAAGTTTATCCTCAACCTTCTTAGGTTTGCTCGTAGGTATTTCTACAGCATTTTACGCATTCCTTGCAATACCACTGGGTCAACTCTCCGATAGGGTAGAACGGAAACGAATGTTATACGCTGGATGTGTGCTCATCAGTGCTGTGAGTATCGGAATAACGTTCTGCAATAATAAACTACATCTTCTACTAATATTCCCGTTGATAGGTATAAGCATGGCACTGTTTTGGCCTGCATACGAAGCATGGCTTGCTGAAAGAGAAAGCGAAAGCAAACTCCTACACCGTGTGATGCTTTTCAATCTGTTTTGGAGCATTGGAATAACGATGGGACCAACCGTATCTGGATATATCTATCGGGATTCTAATCCATTCAAACCCTTTTATCTTGCCTGCGGCGTAGGACTGATTACGTTGATTGTCTTTTTCTTTAGCAAATCTACAACTTCATGGGAAATAAAACAGGATCGTGAAACAACAGAAATCCTGTTTCCCACGCCAGCAGTCAGAAAACGTCATCTCAACATATCAAGATGTGCAAATTTCGCATCATGGTTTGCACTCGGTGTATTGCGTTGGCTTGCACCAAAACTAACAAAAGAGATGGGAATACACACAATTGTATTTGGGAATTTAATGCTTGCACTCGGAGGATTTCAGACTATCACATTTCTGTTCCTCGGTACAGGTTATTCAACACGTTGGCACTATCGTTTAGGTCCGTTAGTAATATTACAAACATTAGCTATTGTATGTTTCATAATGATCTGGTGGTCACAGAATATGCTTGTGTGGTTATGTGCTTTTGTAGTCATAGGAATTTCAGTCGCATTCTCCTATTTCGGAAGTCTGTATTATGGATTAGATGAACATATAGACAAAGGAAATAAGAGCGGATGGCATGAAGCAGTCTTAGGGTTTGGCAGTCTATTGGGACCATTTATAGGTGGCATCGCTGCAGATTCAAAATTCGGAACACAGAGTCCCTATCTGGTTTGTGCAATCGTTATACTTGCTGCTATCATCGTTGAGATTTTCATTGCATCTAAAATCAGACCGATAAAGAGTGCGCTCTAATATAATCCTCATCAACTTCCACACCAAGACCCGGCGCTTCAGGCACGCTAACAACATGGTCTTTGATTTCAATACCACTAACTGCCAATGTCTGTAAGAACGCTGGTGCATTCAGTTCAGGTGGCAGCACTAAATCAAGCGTAGAAAACAGATGAACACTCGCGATAAAACCTATACCTGCTTCTGTCAAGCCACTACCAAGAAGTTCAATCGAATTTGCTTCTGCAACAGCTGTACTTTTTAAACAATCAGTAAGTCCACCGGATTTGCATACTTTCAAGACAACTGCATCAGCACATTCAAGTCGTGCAATTTTCCCAAGATCAAAATGCGTAAAACAACCTTCATCAATTGCAATAGGAATATGCGATCTCTCTCTAACCTGTTTTATTCCAAACCAGTCCTGACTTGCTACAGGTTGTTCCATGCAATAGATTTCATCTATATCTTCAACTCGTTTAAGCAACGCAATAGCATTTGACGGTGTATACGATTGATTTGCATCTATCCATAGTTTCGCATCAGGGACAGCATCGTGAACTGCTCGAATTCTATTCTCATCATCTTCAGGAATACCTCCGACTTTCACTTTGAAACACTTACAAGGAGATAATGCTGTTGCTTTCAATCCCATAATCTCAGGTGAATCAATGCTCAACGCATAACAGAGCGGTAGTGTATTGTGTTTTTTGCCTCCAAACAGCACATGTATTGGAACATTAAGTAATCGTCCACAGAGATCATGTAAGGCAATGTCAACAGCAGCTTTTGCAAATGGATGACCATTACTGACTGCAGGTTTCAGTGCATTATAGATAGAGATGTTTATCTCATTTCTATGTAGCGGATTTTTCCCAAGGAGGAGAGGCGTAATGTAGCATTGAATAGTTGAGGTAATAGATTCAGTTGTTTCATAACTCCAGGATGGCAGTGCACGCTGTTCTCCCCAACCGACAAAACCATCATCAGTTGTTATCTTCACAAATACGTGGTTTCCAGCAGCATCAGTATCACCGACAAAACCTGTACCAATCGTAAAAACATCTTTCATACCGATCGCTGTTGGAAATACTTCAACTTTAGCAATCTTACTCACAACCACACCACCTCTCCACATAAAATTATTGCATTTCACCGCGTACTATCAACCATATTCTACCACAATTTAAGGGACGAATAGAGGATTATACCATATCTAATTGAAAATGTCTCTTATTTGTACCACAAACTTTCAGTTTGTGTCCTGATGAATAACTACCATCATAACCAGAGTTATTTAGTTTTCGGTTTTTTGACACTTTTTTGTCACACTTGTAAATATCAGTCGTAGGTCGGGTAGAGCGAAGCGAAACCTATAAGTGTAAACTTAAGGAATTTTCGATGTCAGAAACCCTCTTCAGTCCCGTAGGGACGCAATGTTATAGTTAAACGTTATACAACCCCTCTTTAGTCCCGTAGGGACGCTATGTGTAGTAGCTCATCCTGATATAAACATATCGTCCCTACGGGACTGAAGAGAGGTGGGGTACACATTTTTCTATAAACATATCGTCCCTACGGGACTGGAGAGAAGACAACCCCTATAACCATAAGGATTCGGAGTAATTCATAAAAGCTTCTAAGTTTTCTTAAGTTTACACCTATGGGTAGAGCGAAGCGAAACCCGACAGGAACCAAATGTGTCGGGTTTCGCTTCGCTCTACCCGACCTACGTTATTTACTATAAGTAATAGAGTGCAACTGATAAATTTTAAAACTAAATATCCCTGCATCATAACCGTCTAATGAGACAATAATTTATAGAAATTGTCTGAACCAGGATTTACAAGAAAGACAGGAAAGACAGGATAAGAGCTTAGATGAATAGCATCAACGATTATGTAAAGTGTATCTCATAAACCTAATTGTCCGTATATTTTTCATCACACCACCTATTTTTCGTAGGGACGGGGTCTCCCTGTCCGTTCTATCAATATAAGAGATTGTCTGAACCAGGATTTACAGGAAAGACAGGAAAGACAAGATAAGAGTTTGGATGAATAGCATCAACGATTATTTTGAGTGTATCTCATAAACCTAATTGTCCGTATATTTTTCATCACATCACTTGTTTTTCGTAGGGACAGGGTCTCCCTGTCCGTTGTATCTGTCTATTACACACCCCTTTAAACAGCAAGTTAATTTAGAACGTATCTCATAAGTTATTTATTTGGTGAATATTTTGTAGTTTGTGATATTGTGTTAAGCATTTTTCTATACTTGTTCGGTTATGAAATCACTGCTAATTATGATACAAAATTCGCTATTTTTTCACTGTACCAAAAATGCCGTGATTTCCGTCGCGTGGTATGGTTTTTAAATCGTTTGTCAGGCTTGTCTCTGTATGAGTTGGTAGCGTGTTTTTTGAAAATTCTATTTTTTTTATTTCGCCTTTTTTGGTACGGTTTGAACCTTGGTGATTTTTTAGCAATTGCAGTCGTTTTTGCACTCCAAAAATCTGGTCGCTGATGTGTTGCGTAGGTGCTTTTTCTTTACGGTTTTTTGTGTTTATAATCCTAAAGTATGTCTGATAGATTGTATGTCTGAATAGTTTCATATTATCACACCTTTTTATTTTACTGTTTTTATTTTATTAGCGATATATTGTATAGTATAGTGTAACATAATGGGTATATGTTTGTCAAGTAAATTTTCAATTATTTTTTATTTTTGTCTGAACCAGGATTATCAGGAAAGACAGGATAAGAGGATTTTTGTCAAATCTGCAGCACCCGAGGGGTGTGTATTGTATATTGCCACCGCTTTTGTCTGAATCGCGGATTACGCGGATTGCGCGGATTATGTTTTGGTTTGTTGTAGGTTTCTGAATATGATTTGGATTTATGTGTGATGATGTGCTTTGTCTGAACCAGGATTATCAGGAAAGACAGGAAAGACAGGATAAGACAGGATAAGAGGGTTTTTGTCAAATCGGCAGCGCCAGAGGTGTGTGTATTGTAATTGTCACCGTTTTTGTCTGAATCGCGGATTACGCGGAGAACACGGAAGACGCGGAAGGGGGGTTTTGGGAATTTCAAGGTATTTTCATAACCATTAGGTGCTCTGTAAACTAAAGACAATAGAAGTTGCTAATTTCACACCTCTATTGACGAGAACTTTATGTACCAGAATCATATTGTGACAAAAACTTTACACACCCCACACCAGCGGAGTACTATGTAAACAAAACCGAACATAAGCAAAAAAACAATGCTCTGCCAAAAACTTTACACACACCTTTTCTGCTTGACTTTTTTTAGAAAATTGATATCCTGTTAAAACGGAGTTCAATAATTGGCGAGGTTAGGAAACATAAACAAACCTGTACCCTTGTTTTTTTAGTCTTGTAATTATCCTTTCAGTTGCTTCGATTGTTCCTGATCTATCGGCATTGTCATTATTTGCTATTCCATCATGGAGAACGATAATTGAACCCGGTTTTGTTTTTTTCAATACATTCTTCGTAATTCGATCAGGGTTCTGTGTCATCCAATCCCAACTCCACACATTGCAACTGATATGTGCTCGCTTTTGTTTTGATAGCACCCATGCAACCGGTACATAACGTGTTAATAATGGTGAGCGAAATGCAATGTCCTCCGATACACCCAATTGCTGAATTAACGTATCTGTTCTGCCAATTTCTCTTTTCACCGAAGAGGGTGGCAAGAACCCCAGAACTGGATGACTGTAGGAGTGATTACCAATTTGATGACCTTCAGTTATTGCACGTTGAACAGTTTCAGGATGTTTTTCTATTCTGTTGCCGATCATGAAGAAAGTGGCTTTAATGTTGTGTTTAGCGAGGATATCAAGTAATCTATCAGTATATGGTGGATATGGACCATCATCATAGGTAAGTGCTACAATTTTTTCATCTGTCCTGATCTTTGTTATATTCTCTCCAAAAGGTGGCTTGACGTAGAGATTGAGCAGGATGCCAAGTAATAATCCTAACAATAATAAAAGGAAAGTCAAAGTATCCATAAGAATATTTCAATTTGAATTCGTGCTTTGTCAAGTGATAAATGATTTGTATAGCGGGCAGGGAAACCCAGCCCCTACGAACAGAATTTTTGTAGATACAGACTTCCAAATTACACATGAACTGCATTGATTATACACAATATATAGATTTAAACTACAGATTTAAACTTTAATTCATTTTTTCTTGCACAAATCTTGCATAGCTGCTACAATATATGCATGACGTTAACAATTCACGAAGGCGCGTGGGTTACGTCGGGAAGCCGCCTAATTTTTTAGGTGCGCCGCCGGTGCTGAAGACACCTGCGACGCTTGGCACTATCATAAATACAGTATGACAGCGCTGGTTTCTATTATAGCAGAAACTTATACTTTCTGTTAGTTTAATATAGGAACCAGCTTCCTATAGGGACGCAAGTTACCTTAAACTACTTCTCTCTTATTGACAGACGTGTCTGTCAACCTCCCTGTAGACTGTCAAAACATCTTTACACAACTTGGTGTTATTTTGAAACAGTTGGTGAGGTTTCATAACCTCGCAAAATTACCGAAATATTCTATTAATCATCACCGATAGTTCTGTTGTGCATAACACGCTGTACACTTTGTGCGTGCTTTTTTGATGCGCGACATAGCCTGGGAAATGAGTTTGTCACTAACGATTGTTTGTAGATAAGCAATATGAAACTGCTTAGACTGACATATTTTTCCGATTCTTATCATAAACACCTTGATTTTTAAAAGAATTTAGAGACACAACAGAGTTTACTGAGCAAATTTCACACCTGTTAGGAAGTCCTGAAAGGTTTCTACATGTTAAAAAAACCATTCATGAAATCCGCTATCCGAGATAATCACCTTAGAGGAAATGTCGCTGACTTTCTGCGTGATAAAATTCAAGAAGGATCCTCCCTCTCCTTTGTCTCTGCCTACTTCACCATCTACGCTTTTCACCAACTCAAGCACGAATTAACAAACATCAAAGAACTCCGTTTTCTGTTTGGTGAACCGCGTTTTATTCAAGCTATGGATCCCAGCAAAACAGAAAGCAAAGTCTTTCGTCTCACAGAAGAAGGTTTAGAACTAAAGAATTACCTACCCCAAAATGCCGTTGCTAAAGCATGTCACGATTGGATTGAGGACAAAGTAGAAATCAAATCTGTCGCGAAATCAAATTTCTTGCACGGCAAGATGTACTATATCGAGAAAGATGGGAGCACAGACGCAATACTCGGTAGTTCCAACTTTACAGTACGAGGTCTGGGATTGAATGAAAAAGCAAGCAATATTGAACTAAACCTTGAAGTAGATAGCAAAGGGGACTGTGCCGACCTAAAAGTATGGTTTGATAATATCTGGGAATCGGATCAGGTGCAAGATGTTAAAGAAGAGGTTAAACAATACCTTAAAAATATATACACTGACAGAGACCCGGAATTCATCTATTTTAAGACGTTGTACCATATCTTTGAAGACTTCTTGGCAAGTGCAACTGATGCGGATTTTGCACAAGAAAATCCGAAGTTCCAGCAATCAGAAATCTGGAAAAAACTATACGATTTTCAGAAACACGGTGTTCAGGCGTGTATCAAAAAACTGAGAGAATATAATGGTTGTATCATTGCTGATAGTGTAGGGTTGGGTAAGACCTTTGAAGCACTCGCGATCATAAAATACTTTGAAATACAGGGTGCAAATGTGTTGGTTTTGTGTCCGAAAAAGTTGGAACAGAACTGGACTTTATACTCTTTAAACTATAACAGAAAAAGTAATCCATTTAAAAAGGATAATTTTCGGTACACCGTCCGCGCACACTCAGACTTGACAGACAGAGGAAGATCATCAGATTTTGATTGGGAGAATTTCGACCTTGTCGTAATTGATGAATCACACAATTTCCGAAACAGACCCGCTGATAGATATGTGGAGGGACTTCTATTACGCAGAAGTAGATATAACAAACTGTTGGAGGAGATCATTAAGAATGGGTGTCAAACGCAAGTACTTATGTTATCTGCAACACCTGTGAATAATAGACTAACCGACCTTGAAAACCAGATTCGGCTAATCACTGAGGACAATGACAATGCTTTTCAAGATATAGGTATAAATAGTATTAGAGAGACATTGAGAAACGCTCAAAATCGGTTTGAAGAATGGATTGCTCAAAACGGCGAACTGTCTAACCAAGCACAAAGACAGGATAGTCTGGCTGAAAGTCTGAATACTGATTTTTTCAATTTGTTAGATAGACTCACCATCGCACGATCCAGAGAACATATAATTAAATTCTATCAGGATACTGATGGTTCAAAGATCAAGTTTCCTGATCGGGCAGACCCGATACCTGTCTCTCCCGATATTGATAAGGATGGGATTTTCCCAAGTTTCCAAAACATTAGCACACAGATTGATGGATATAAACTCTCTCTTTTCAACCCATCACTTTATATCAAACCGGATTGTCTACATCACTATGATGATAGAGTTCTGCAGCATCGTGAGAGTAACCTTATCGGGATGATGAAGGTGAACTTTCTCAAACGTCTTGAGAGCAGTGTCCACTCTTTCGATTCAACATTAAAACGTACGATTGAAAAAATAAATGTACTTGCAATTGACATACAAGATTTCTTACATGATGCGGCTGATAGTGACATTGATTACACTGCATTTGCAGAAGCAGAAGCAGAAGCAGAATATGGAGAAGATGAAGATCTACTGAATGGCATAGAAGATGCAGAAAATGATCTATACCAGTATAAACACCTTAACCTTGAAGCATGGTTGGAAGATTTACAAAAGGATAGAAACCAACTCACAGGATTACAACGCGCTGCAGCCAATGTTACTCCTGAGAGAGATGCTAAATTAAAGGAACTCAAGCAGCTTATAACCGAAAATGTGGAGAGTCCTACGACAAATCATGAAGGCAAACTCAATCCAAAAGTGCTTGTCTTTACTGCATTTGCCGATACAGCAAATTATCTCTATAACAACGTCCACGAATGGGCAAAAGAAACACTCGAAATTGAGTGTGCAGTTGTAACAGGTTCCGCAAATAAAACGACTTATGGCACTACTGATTTTAATGAGATTTTGACCAACTTCTCGCCTATCTCCAAAGAACGAACAACAGATGACAAGGCAGAAGAAATCCCAGAAATTGACCTACTCATCGGGACGGATTGTATATCCGAAGGACAAAACCTACAGGACTGTGATTACCTCATCAATTACGATATACACTGGAATCCTGTGCGTATTATCCAACGTTTCGGACGAATTGACCGAATCGGTAGTAAGAACAAAACTATCAGTATGGTCAACTTTTGGCCTACACCTGAGCTTGACGAGTATATCAATCTGAAAGTTCGGGTTGAGTCACGCATGGCTCTTGTCAATTTGACTGCTACTGGATATGACAACCCGCTCACTCCTGAAAATAGAGATGAAAACTTAGAACGTGTCTGGTCCCATCGCGACGAACAACTCCGCCGTATGCAAACCGATATTCTTGACTTTGATGATTTAGACGAACAGCTGAATATGAATCAATTCACACTGGACGATTTTCGGGCACAACTCTTGAACTATATTCAGACCAGAGAGGACGAATTACGTCAAGCTGATATGGGTTTATATGCTGTTACATCTCCTTTTTCTCATGCTGGTTTCCCTCTGGATATTAAACCGGGTGTTATCTTCTGCCTAAAACAAGTCATTGAAGTAGAGAACAATGAGGATGGTAGGAAACTAAACCCGCTACATCCGTATTATCTTGTCTATGTAACTGAGGATGAAGTCGTTTCTATTGGATTCACCAATCCGAAACGGATATTAGAACGGTTTAGCACGCTCTGTGTTGGAAAATCTTCACTGAATATTGAACTGTGTGATAAATTCAACAAAGATACCAACAACGGCAGTGATATGGACATATATCAGATACTTTCTGATGCTGCGTTGGAATCTATTCGTGCCGAGTATATTCAGAAAGTCAACGATCAACTGGATTCAAGTCCTCATGCCCTGCTGCCAACTGCAGATGAACAGATTACAGAAAAGACCGAATTTGAACTAATTACGTGGCTCGTAATAACGCGTTAAAGTGAAAGGCAATGCTTATATGAATTCAGAAACAATTAAGCAGAACATTGAGAACGCTCTAAAGGAATTTAATAGCCAACCGATAAGAAACGCTGCAACACAACTCTTAGATGTGCTCGGTTACCGTAGTAAGCGGATTAGTAATGATGCATTAGATAATGAGAAGTATAACAATCTCCGCGAATCTGCTCTTGCAACTGCTAATCCATTCAAGAAACTCCGACTCGAAAAATGGCAAAACTACAGTCGTATCATGCAAATAACAGATGAAGAGATAAACCAGCAACGAACACCCGAACAGCAATTCTTATTTGACAGTGCAGACATAAACGAAAACCTCAGAACATCTTATATGTTTGTGGGTTTAGAAATTGATGGTCCTGCCTTTACACGTACCCAACTCGCTGACATTACCCGTTTTATTTGTAAGGAAGTATCATATTCAATAATGGTAATGTTCCGATATAGTGATTATCTTTCTCTTGCAATCATCAATCGCAGACACCACAAACGAGACAAGTCCAGACAGGTTTTGGAAAAGGTTACACTTATCAAGGATATTAACCTAAACAAACCTAATCGCGCCCATATTGAAATAGTCTATGACCTTTACCTCCGCAATCTTATCCAGACTCAAGAGGTGAAAAACTTTGATACACTCCACGATGAGTGGGAAAAGATTCTAAATACTGAAGTACTCAACAAACAATTCTATCGGAAACTTTTTGTGTGGTATGAATGGGCAGTTGAAATAGCAAAATTCCCAACAGATGAGAATCGCGTCATAAAGCCAGAGGAGCATGTGCTCCGTCTCATCACACGCCTACTCTTTATCTGGTTTATCAAGGAGAAAGGACTGGTTGCAGAGGAACTTTTCAATAGGCCTGATGTGCTTGAGTTGCTAAAAGAGGATGACTTTGATAACGGCGATTCCTACTATCGCGCTGTGCTACAAAACCTCTTTTTCGCCACGTTAAACACCGAGATTGACAAACGGACGTTTAGCACGGGAGGAAACGCTAATCACCGTAATTTCTCTCGGTATCGCTACAAAAAGCAGATGCAAGACCCCGACAAACTGTTATCTTTCTTTGCACAAACACCATTCATCAACGGTGGCTTGTTCGACTGTCTGGACAGTTTCAAAGCCACTGGTGATGGAGGCTACCGTATAGACTGCTTCTCTGATGAGCACTACGACAAGTTATCTATCCCGAACTGTCTCTTTTTTGACGAAGAGCAAGGACTTGTTCCTCTGCTTAAACATTACAAGTTTACCGTTGAGGAGAATACACCGATTGATCAGGAGGTTGCACTTGACCCGGAACTTCTCGGTAGGGTGTTTGAACACCTACTTGCAGAAGTAAATCCAGAAACACGTGAAATTGCAGCAACGGCGCGCAAAGAGACCGGTTCCTATTATACACCTCGCACAATTGTGGATTATATGGTGGAAGAGGCGTTAGCCGCAGCTTTATCTCAAAAGAGTCAACCGACTGATGGCAATATGGAATTTTGGGATGAACGATTGCATTACCTTTTTGACTATGCAAAGGTCTGTGATGATGCAAGCGAATGGTATGATAACAATGAAAAAGAAAAGATTGTCCGCGCGATTTCCAATCTCAAAATACTGGATCCTGCGGTTGGATCTGGGGCATATCCAATGGGAATGTTGCAGAAATTGACGCTTGCCCTCCGAAGACTTGACCCAAACAACATTTTATGGGAAAAAATACAGAGAAACCTTGCTGGAGACCGGGCAAAGGATGTTTTCGCAACAAAAGAAGATTCAAAGCGTCCAGAAAAACTAATTGAAATAGACAATGTTTTCAAACGTTATCGGGATTCAGACTTTGGACGTAAGTTATTCTTAATTCAAAATAGTATCTTCGGTGTGGATATCCAACCGATTGCATGTCAAATTGCAAAACTCCGCTTTTTTATCTCACTTGCTATTGAACAGGAAAAAGACGAAAATTTGGAAAACTTCGGCATTAAGCCGTTGCCTAATTTGGAAACTCGGTTTGTTGCAGCAGATACACTGATAGGCTTACATATAGATGAAACAAGACAACTGCTCCTGGATGATTCAGTACAGCAATTGCTCAAAGATATTCAGATAATTCGTGAAAAGTATTTTCTTGAAAGCAACAGGAAGAAAAAACTTGATCTTGAAGATCAAGAGGAAGAATGTCGTGAGAAATTAAAAAATAGATTGGAAACTCTAAAATCAAATTGGGTAGGAAGTCACCAACGGGAGATAAAACGGAAAATAGCATTACTGCGCACTCCAGAACAGCGCGAACAGAGGTTAAAAGATGAACAGAGTAAGTATAATAGATTAAAACAGAGATTTGATGCCGACTTTAAAGACGCTCAAAAAGTTGCGCGATGGAAACCTTACAATCAGAATGATAATGCCAATTGGTTTGACCCTGAATGGATGTTTGGTATCACGGAAGGATTTGATATATTAATTGGGAATCCTCCGTATTCAAAGAGTGAAAATGTGCCAGATGACAGAAGTGAACAACTCACCACATATTATGGTTGGGGGGATGATTTGTACGGTTATTTTATCTTTGCAGGATTTAAACTCGTCTCTGAACAAGGAGTATTTACGTACATCGCAAATGACAGTTTTGTGACCTTTTCAACAAAGAGAAGGATTCGAGACCTATTTCTGGAAAATCAACTAATGTATCTTGTCAAAGCACCAGCGAATACATTTGAAGCTACTATCTATACTGCTATTTTCATTTTGCTGAAATCCACAGCGGATAATCAACACTCCTATATGAGTGCTGAGATGAACTTTCCTGACTTTGAGTATATTTCAAATGGTGAAGTGGATTATGCAACAGTCTACAAAATACCTGACTGTAAATTTCTACTGAGTGCAAAAAACGACTGGGTGTTAAGACTTTTTACACTTGAAAATGTGAAGAAATATTGCTTAGTTTTGGATACAGGTATTCATTCTGGAAATGTCAGATCCAAAATATTCTTTGAGGAAGACAACGGTAAAAGACATCGTCTTTTACAAGGTAAGCAGATTCAAAAGTATTCCATTCAGTGGAATTCACTAAAAGCAAAATACAAGTTTTGTGATGTAAAATATGAACCATTACCAATACCCGGTATTGGAAAAGGAGGGAAACCTAGTGTAAAGTCAACCTTAGTTTGATAGTTTATACGAATAATGGTATACTTAGATTCGATATAATTATTCATTTACATTGGAGTCTATTATGGCTGTTAAACAATTCAAAGTTATTCTGGATCAGGATCAACGAGATTATCTCATTGATTTGATTTCTTCTGGTATTGAATCTGCGCGAAAACTTACACGTGCCAGGATTTTATTGAAAGCGGACGAAAGTGAGTTTGGTCCCGCGTATGCTGACGAACAAATATGTGAAGCGGTTGAAGTCTCGGTGCCGACCATTGAGAGAACCCGAAAGACATTTGTGCTTGAAGGACTCACTGCCGCACTTGCACCTAAGAAACCTTCTAAACCACCAAATCCAAAGTTTGATGGAGAAAAGGAAGCACATCTTATCGCTTTAGTTTGCTCAGATCCACCTGAAGGACACGCAAGATGGACCCTTCGGTTGTTAGCAGATAAAATGGTAGAGTTGGAACATTTTACCAGCATTTCTCATGAAGCGATACGACAAGTACTAAAAAAAACGAACTCAAACCTTGGCTAAAAAAGCAATGGTGTATTCCACCAGAAGCATCCGCGGAGTTTGTCGCTGCTATGGAAGATGTCTTAGATACCTATCAGCAACCCGAAGACGCTTGTAATCCTGTGGTTTGTGTTGACGAAACAAGTAAACAACATATCAAAGAAACACGACACCCTATTCCTATGGTTGAAGGTTCACCACAACGCTATGATTATGAATACCAACGCAATGGGGTTAGCAATCTGTTCATGATTTTCGCACCACTACAAGGGTTTAGACACGTTGAAGTGACAGACAGACGCACAAGTGTTGACTTTGCACATATCTGCCGTAATTTGGTTGATGTTCATTTTCCCAATGCTCAAAAGATTACTCTGGTTTGTGATAATCTCAATACTCATAAAACGGCTTCGTTGTATAACGCATTTGAACCGAAAGAAGCCAGACGCATTGCCGAAAAACTTGAGTTTCATTATACACCCAAGCATGGTAGCTGGCTAAACATGGCTGAGATTGAACTTTCAGTGTTAACTCGTGAATGTCTTTCAAGACGAATTGCTGACCAACAAACACTCAAACAGGAAATCCAAGCATGGCAAAACAGAAGAAATGAAAAACAGACAAAAACAAGTTGGCGGTTTACTACAGATGATGCACGGATAAAACTAAAACGACTATACCCATCAATTAACACTTGACGAAGTACTAGTAAACGAAATGAATACTGGAAATTTTGTGGGGATATTGAGAACCATCACCAACCTGAACGTTTACTAATGCGTCAATCAGATGACGACTTAATTGTTGCTTATCATAGCGAGACTCAGTTAGGACGTTTTTACACAGATAACACACTACATACGATTCTTCCAAAATCTCAGAAAACTAATCTAAAGTATTTCTTGGCGTTATTTAATAGTCGTCTGATGAACTATATCTATCACTCAATATCACAAGAACAAGGCAAAAGCCAAGCACAAGTCAAGATTAAGGTTGTGAGAGAGCTGCCAGTGGTTGTACCAACAGAAGAAGAACAAACTCCCATTATTACTTTAGTTGACCAGATACTTGATGCTAAACAAGCCAATCCCGATGCCGATACCTCGGACCTTGAAAATGAGATTGATAAGCTGGTGTACGAATTGTATGATTTAACGGAAGAGGAAATTGCGATTGTGAAGGGTAGTGTCTGATTCACGGATTAGCACGGGTTTTGTCTCTGCTTCCTCCCAACTAACCCCAATCCTAACAATACTCTCCTACTAATTTTTCCATCTATACTTTCTTGCCAGTTTGGCAAAAGCAGGTCAAATTGGCAGACTAAAACGTTAAATAAAACGCTTTTAATACCTATTTTACACAGATTTTTATTGGCACGAAAATTGCTCTATATAATGTCTATGTGTACTGCTTGTGGAAGTTAATTTTTCAGAAACAACGCAGATATACATCAATTGTTTTAAATTTATAAAATCCGCTCACTATCTGAGCGACTATACAATCTGCGCATGAATGCAGAAAGTCAGATTGTTTGGAGGAATTAGAAATGACAATAGAGAAGTTTTGTGAGATTTTTCCAGGTAGAGATAACTCGTCAGAAGTTGTCCGTAAACTTGTTAGTGAATTAATACAAGAGGAGAACAAAGAGGAAATTCTTGCCTATTGGTGCGCCGAAGAAAAATATTCTAATGAAAGCAGTGCTTCCGTTGGTAACGATGCAAAGCTGCTTTATTATATTGTTACGAGCAAACGATTCCTTGAGATTTGCGTGAATTTTGATTCGTTCAGTTCTAAATTTTATCTACTGAAATCATTAAACAGTTTTCAGGAAACAGTTGTTCCACATGAGAATGAAAATTGTGCTTTTGAAGAATCAAGTTATTTTTCTAATGGAAGCGAAGGTGTTTCCTCTTATACGGTTGAATTCTCTTTTTCTGTTGCCGAAGGAGGATCGAACATAACAAAATTTTCTTTCTCTACTTCTGAATCTTGGAATGATAAACGTCTACAAAAACTAAGAGATTTTGTGAGAGGATTTCACAAGGCTGTTACAGGTTTGTAGACCATGTTTGAAGTATATTGAACGATCAAAGTGAAATTCTGATCCACAGAATAAATAAATTCTGATCCACAGAATAAATAAATGATGAAGATTTTCCCTATCAATACGGAGGAATTACCAATGGCTAGAAAAATTTTTGTTTCTTATAAGCATTCTGATAATAGTGTTAAAAACCTAAACGGAGAAACAACTGCCCGCGCTTATGTTGATGAGTTAATTGAAATATTTGAGGACGATGATGAAATTTATAAAGGAGAGGGTGATGAAGATTTAAGTGAATTCAAAGATGAAACGATTGAAACACACCTAAAAGATAAAATATATGACAGTAGTATAACGCTTGTTCTAATTTCACCAAATATGAAAGAACATTATAACTATGAATCTGACCAATGGATCCCTTGGGAAGTATCATATTCTCTAAAAGAAATTATGCGGAATGAGCGTACAAGTCGAACAAACGGTCTGTTAGCAGTGGTTTTGCCAGACTCGTATTCATCATATAGTTATTTTCTTCAAGAGGACACATGTTCTTATTGTCACTGCACAACTTTGCATACCAATAAGCTATTTCAGATATTACGAGATAATATGTTCAATATCAAGGAACCTACATATAATGATTGTTCATATCATCTGTTCACCAATCCCGTTTATACCGGATACTCTTCTTACATCTATTCAGTTAAATGGTGCGATTTTATAGGTAATACAGATAAATATCTTGAAACAGCGGAAGAAATAAGGGATAACAAAGATGATTACAACATCACAAAAATTGTGAAAGATTGAATTATGAACGAATCCACTCTCAAATGATCTTGACAAATTTATCAATAAGTTGTAAAGTATAAATATGAACAATCAGATTGCTAACATGGTAAGGAGGATTAATCCATGAACGGCACCGAAAAGGTCGTAAAACATCTGGAAATGACACAAGGCGTTATTAACCGGCTTGGAGGAAATAGTTTCCAGTTAAAAGGTTGGAGCATGACAATCATCGTTGCTGCAACAGTTTTAATCGCAAGACCTGATTTACCAAGTCCATATTTTATCCTTGTGCTTCTAATCCCTATCCTTGGGTTTTGGGGTTTAGATGGATATTTTCTCTGGCAGGAGAGACTGTTCCGAGAAATTTACAAGGAAATCAGTCAACAGGAAGACACCGATTTTAAAATGAATGTTGCTAAACACAAAAATAAAAAGAAATGTAGTTGGTTATCTGCTACCTTTTCCATTACGCTTATTCCCTTTTACTTGATTGAGATAATTCTAACTTTTGTTGTATTTGTGTTTACAGGGCAGGTAAAAGGATAAGGATGCGACACGTATTTTTTAGTTTTGATTGGGACGAAGTTTGGCGAGTTAACCAAGTCCGCAATAGTTGGGTTACTAAAGGAAGTTACACCGCTGCGGGCTTCGTTGACAGTGCCGAAATAGAAACACTTAAGAGAAGTACAGATCAATCCATCAAGAATTGGATTGGTAGGCAGATAGATGGAACTTCTGTGACTTGTGTACTAATTGGAACTCATACCGCAAGTAGCAGATGGGTAAAGTATGAAATTGAGCAAAGCATTGAAAAAGAAAATGGTTTGCTTGGGGTATATATCCATAATGTCAAGGATAGACACGGTTGGACATCTACAATAGGCAACAGTCCTTTCATGCAACCGCCAATTAACTTTATTCCTATCACTAATCCTGTTTATCCTTGTTGTACACTTTACGATTGGGTTAATGATCATGGCTACCAGAATCTGGGCAATTGGATAGAAAAAGCTGCTCGGCAGGCTGGTAGGTAATTGAATTCTAACAAGAAATATAAATTTCCTCTTGAACCGTGATAATCCTAAATCTGATTGAGTCTATTTCATTCCATAATGTTACCCTACCAGAAGTCATCGCCGCACTGCTAACACCTCCTCAGCCGTAGCAGTGGTAAAGAAAACACCCGCCTTATTGGATTGTTTGATGTTACAGATTATCAATCCGCGCCCTCCGTGTTCTCCGTGCCTTCCGCGATTCAAACAACAAAGAGATTGGGACTGTGAAGGGGAGTGTCTGAATCGCGGATTTATCGGATTACACGGATTAACGCGGATTTTGTATCTTTGCCTCTCCTACTTCAATTCTGATAAATACTCTCCTTTTAATCTCACCATTTGCACTAAACCAATGCCAAATTGACACAGCATGTCAATTTGACACAGAAAGGGTTATGAAAACCCCTTAAAAATGTGTTTTTAAGGGGTTTTCTTCGGCACGAAAGTTGCTAAAGATTATGCATGTTTATTTCAAAAGTCTCCTAAGGTGACAACTAAGTGATGGATATGATTAACAGATTTCGTGGAGATGAAGGCCGCGAACGCATTATTTGGGCGTTACGCAGACAGACTATCCTCCATGACAACGAAACACTATCTAACGAACTTGTTGACCAAGCGGAACTTCTTCAGGTTGCAGCGGAAGAAGAATTAATTGCACAAGATGATGCCGACAATGACATCTATTTTATTCTTTCGGGTAGGTTATCTATTGTTGTTAATGGCCGTGAAGTGGCAATTAGGAATTCTGGGCAGCATGTGGGTGAAATGGTGTTGATTGATCCTTCTGCCAGACGTTCAGCGTCAGTTGTCGCTATTGAACAAACGGTTGTTCTGAAAATTAGCGAAACTTCCTTCCGTTTATTTGCAGAAAAATATCCAAGAATTTGGCAGCTAATTGCAGTAGAACTTGCTGATAGGTTACGACAAAGAAATAGATTGGTTGTATCTACAAACCCGCGCCCTGTTGTGTTTATAGGATCGTCAAAGGAATCACTTCATATTGCGGAAGCGATCAAATCCAATTTGGATGGTGAGGAAATTAAAGTGCGGTTATGGACAGATGGTGTTTTTGGTGCTTCGCAATTTGCATTAACCGAGCTTGAGAGACAGGTTCAAGAATCCGATTTTGCTGTGTTGGTCATGGGACCAGATGATGAAGTGCTAAGTCGTAATGAGAAATCTGATGCCCCTCGCGATAATGTTATTTTTGAGTTAGGATTATTTATGGGAGCATTGTCACATGAGCGAACCTTTATGATTATTCCTCGTGATTGTGATATTAAGATTCCGACTGACTTACTTGGTCTTATACCTTTGAAATATGAATCGGAAGATTCTAATGACCTTGCCGACTTATTGACACCAGTTTGTGATCAACTTCGGCATATCATTAGCAAGATTGACGTTAAATAATTTCTTATGAGGAGGATTATACAATGAGTTTAGTTGAAGATTATACTGAAGCGGTTGAGGAGATATTTGAGGAGGAATGGTCTACCCGAGAAGGAAGAAAAGTTCCAGAATCTGAAGATTTGGGGTTAGGTAACGATGCCGTGGAATTAGATGGGACAGTATTATATGCCGACCTTGATGATTCTACAAATCTTGTTGATAACCACGATCCCGAGTTTGCGGCTGAAATATATAAAGCGTACCTAAGTTGTGCTGCTAAGGTGATACGGTCTGAAGGTGGGGAAATCACTGCTTACGACGGTGATCGTATTATGGCAGTGTATATTGGCGATGAAAAGGATGACTCTGCTGCTCGTTCAGCATTGAAAATAAACTACACAGTTAAGAAGATCATCAATCCTCTCTTAGAAGAGCATTATCCTGATGAGGATTATTCTGTTAAACAGGTCGTGGGAATTGATACCAGCGATTTGTTTATAGCACGCACTGGAATACGGGGATCGAACGATCTGGTCTGGGTTGGACGTGCAGCAAACTATGCAGCGAAATTATGTACACTAAAATCTGATTACCCTTCAGGATTAACCGTATCAGTATATGAGAATATGAGTGATTCAGTTAAATATTCCGATGGAAAACCTGTGTGGGAATCGTTTACATGGAATGCTATGAATAGTATGAGAATTTATCGATCAAATTGGTGGTGGGAAGTATAGGTAAGCTGCATCATTTCCAGATTTGAACAGTTCAGAAACAAATAATCAGAATACCACGGATTCTGTGTAATCCGCGAAAATCTGCGATTCAGACAACAAAGAGATTACGATTGTGGAGGGAAAAGAAGGAGTATAATTAGGTTTGTCGTGAGTGGATTTAATTTTAATAACGTCTTGACAACCTATTTCAAATATGACATATTTTTTTAAACTGACTGTTTAGAGGTGCATTGTGTTCCGTTGCAACAACCGAAAACGTTGTTACACGCAATACATTGGTAGAACTGTTGATTATTAAAGGTTGAAAGTTAATATCATGGAGGATGAATATCATGGCCACTAAAAAATCCTATTCCCGACACACCAATTCTGCTGATCGTAGGAAAGGTAAAGGGGCAACGGGACCGAGCATACAACAAATTGTCAAACCTGATCATGATTCAGGAGCTACTGTTCCGGGTATACAACCTGTTCCTCAATCCCCTACCAACGATAAACCTTCTGTTAACACAAAACCGTCGCCAGACTCCCAGCCTTCTTCAAGTAATCAACCTTCCACATACAAACCTAAACGGAAACTTCAGAGACAGAGTCATCTAAATAACGTCCAGTCTGAATAACAGAAAAAGATTTATAGTCCCTATTCCATCAGTTTATCCTTTTTTTTTGATGCCAATTTAATCTCAAACGAACCTGGTTGAAAGGGTAACGCGTAAAAATCTCATTGTTTCTCTAATAGCAGGTGTAATATTTTTAACATTTCGTCTGGCTATTTCGATTATATTCATGACTTTTAAAAACGAGTCAAAAAACTTCCTAATTGCAAAATTGGAACTTCGGCATTATTCCCTGTAATAGTTTTAAAAACAATACTTATTATCCTCTACCTACAGCTTTTGCTATTTTAGCTATACTTGTTTGAGGCACATAAGGTGTATATTCAATGTCAAGATAATCGTTAACAGTTGGGAATATATCCTCTGGTAATTCAGATGGAGAAACAAGTTCAGAACTAAGGTTTACAGAGTTGTTCCTTGGAATTATTATTTGAATTAAGTGATCCTTCTCTGGCTTAGTAAAAGTATCAAATAAATCAATGTTACCAGATCGTATAAGGTTAAAGCGAGCAGGTGATACCGCAACATATAACCACATTTCATAATCTGGTCGCCGTTTAGCAATAAATGCTATATATATTTGTGATGCTGAATCTATGCATGAAAAAAGGATCGGAAAATCGTAATATTCATATATTTCAACAATTTTAAAATCCTTTGTTTGCGGTGTATCAAGCATATGGTACATAACAATCTCCTTACTGTTCCCGCACAACTTCAAACAATTGCCATACTTCCATGTTAGGAGGCATCCACCACGTATAATGTGCTTTCTTTTTTGAGGTCTTTTTAATAAATCCACATTCTGAAGGTAAATTAGCCATAGCAAGTTTCGCATTACGAAACATATCTTTAAACCTGTCTTTTGTTACATTAATATGTGTAAGGTCTTTGAATACCGAAACTCCGTGTGCTATACATAATTGGTTATATTTATCAGGATCGTCTTTTGCATAGGGTACAAAATCTTTTTCATTAGGTGGATCGTTAAAAACTAAGCGATAAATTACTCCACTTGAGTTGTCTTTATAGCATGCCTCTGCAAGATAGAGGAGTGTGTATCTTGTCCTATAATGGTGGTGTTAACCATACCATGCACGGTTGCTGAAAGACCAGATTTCTTCAATTGTGTTGGTATGCATTCCACCATTCTCCCATTTTTCACTTCGGTTAAACGTTTCGTGTTCCATCTCTTTACGGATAGTATTATACCCTTTAAATTGGTCTGTGTAAAGGGTAGAATTTTCTGTGTCCATGTTATCACGAATAAAGTTAGCTATTGTTTCACCAGAAATATTGGGAATCAGTTGTGCAACAACGTGTCCTGCTCGCGAAACTACACCGATAACGACATCTTTCATTGTGCAGCGTCCGCGTTTTCCGTGTTCTCCGTGCCTTCCGCGATTCAGACAACAAAGAGATTGGGATTGTGGAGGGTGTGTCTGAATCGCGGATTTATCGGATGACACGGATTAACGCGGATTTTAAGAGCATCGCATCAGCACAATCTACGGGCGCGTCAACATGCTATATTAGCAAACATGAAAATACAACTTGATGATACCAAAGTCAATAATCTGCGCAATCTGCGTAATCCGTGATAATCCGCGATTCAGACAATAAAATTCGCGTCCTTCGCGCACATGCTGCCGATTAGCATTCCTTACGAAAACAATTGATAATCAACACAAGTTGTGATACACTCTTTTCATAGGTTTTACTAATGAGGTGGGCCATGAACGACTATAGAGACATTATTACAATTTAACCAGGTAAACGCAGCAGGCAGCCGTGTATTCGGAGAATGCGGATTACTGTTTACGATGTCTTTGAATACCTTGCATTGGGAATGACAGTAGCGGAAGTGCTTCACGATTTTCCCGAGTTAACCGAGACAGATATTCGTGCTTGTTTTGCTTATGCTGCGGACAAGGAAGAATCACAGGTGGTCGTTTACACAGATGAAACTTCTATTCGATCAGAACCTCTCCGACCAAATAGTGGATAGTCCAGACTAAATATGTAGGTCGGGTAGAGGAACGAAACCCGCATAGGTGTCAAGTTAAGGATTTCCATACGCGGAAAACCCTCTCCAGTCCCGTAGGGACGCTATGTTTATAGTTAAACGTTATACAACCCCTCTTTAGTCCCGTAGGGGAGCTATGTGTAAAAGCACACCATGATATAAACATATCGTCCCTACCAAATCAACGCCAAATGCGCGTTTGGCATTTGTCGGGACTGAAGAGAGGTGGGGGTACACATTTTTCTATAAACATATCGTCCCTACGGGACTAAAGAGCATACAATCCCTATAACCATAAGGATTCGGAATGATTCATTAGTCCAACTAAGTTCCCTTAACTTTACACCTATGGGTAGAGGAACGAAACCCGACACGTATAAGTGTAAGCTTAAGGGATTTGCAAAATCAGAGTTCTCTTCAGTCCCGTAGGGACTAAATATAAGACAGTCGCAATCATAGTGGCTATTGAGAAGGATTCATAAAAACACAGAAAGTTTCTTAAGTTTACACCTATAAGGAACGAAACCCGACACGTAATGATTGTGTCTATCATGTCCAAATCAACGCCAAATGCGCGTTTGGCATTTGGCGGGTTTCGCTTCGCTCTACCTATAAGTTTACACTTATTGGGTATCAACGTTTTCTATACACCTTATGCTCCTCTGAATCTGATGATTTGACAAAAATCCTCTTATCCTGATAATCCTGGTTCAGACAAAGCACATTATCATACATAAATCCAAATCATAATCTGAAACCTACAATAAACAAAAACATATTAAAAATATACAATTTTCGTTGACAGTTGCGCAAGTTTCAACTATATTAACACTATACATTTTTGTTGATTGTATGAGGTGAACAGCAGTGTTTTTTATTTTTTGTATTTTCATTGTTCCCTTATCTATCTTATTAATTCTACTCTACGTTTCAAGACAGAATGCAGATGATGAAACTGATCAGAGCGAAGTTTTAGAAACTTGTGCTATCTGCCAGAATGACTTTCCTATAAAAGAATTGGTTGAAAAAGAGGTAGGTGATTATGGACGTGTTTACTGTTTCTGTCTGGAATGTGTTCAAAAATTAAGCAACGAATTTAATAGCCAAAGTGGAATAAATCAGGAGAATAATTAATGTACGATTTAGTAACTTTTGGGGAAGCAATGATTCGACTCACTGCACCAGAATTTATGCGGCTGGAACAGGTGTCGTCGCTGTCTATCACTGCTGGTGGTGCTGAGATGAACGTCGCTGTCAATGCAGCACAACTCGGTCTAAAATCAGCGTGGGTCTCACGCCTTGTAGATAACTGGTCAGGTCGCTATATTAGAAATAAAGGACGTGAACTCGGTGTTGACATGACTAACATCGTCTGGGTAGATTTTGACGGTGTCGGTTTTGAGCGGAACGGATTTTATCACCTTGAAATGGGTGCTGGTCCCCGCGCAAGTAGTGTGACTTATGACCGTGGACACTCTGCTATTTCAAAAGTTCAAACCGGTGAAATAGACTGGAAGTCTATTTTTAATAATACAAAATGGTTTCATCTAAGTGGGATTACGCCTGCATTGTCAGAATCTGCCGCTGCTGTCTCTGCAGAGGCACTTCAAGCAGCACAAGCAGCCGGTGTAAAAACCAGTTATGACCTAAACTTCCGATCTAAATTGTGGAGTGCTGACGAAGCACAAGCAGCGAATAAACCGATGATGAAACACATCAATGTGCTTATTGGAAACGAAGAGGATTTCGAAAAATCACTCGGATTCGCAGCAGAAGGAACAACTGAATCGTATAGCAAACTTGAACCTGAAAGCTATAAAGAGGTCGCACAAAGGGTCAAAGAAACATATCCGAATATTGAGATGATTGGAACAACATTGCGTGACGCTAAAACTGGATGGTTAAATGATTGGAGAACATTACTTTACGATGGTGAAGAATTCTACCTATCACGAATTTATGAAGATTTAGAACTGGTAGACAGAGTCGGTGGTGGTGATAGTTTTTCATCAGGTCTCATCTATAGTCTCCTGAATGGAAAAGCACCTCAAGAGGCAGTTGATTTCGCTGGAGGATACTCTGCATTAGCACATACATTTCCAGGTGACTTTAACTGGTCTACTGCTGAAGAAGCGGAGAAAGCGATGCAAGCAGGGAGTGTTCGTATCAGTCGTTAAAAAACTTACAAGCGGAGTTAATCCAGAAACTAATTATGGGGAAGCGTATGGATAACAGAATAGATATTGGTAGCCTAAAAATCAACAAAGACCTCTATGACTTGGTTCGTGATGAAATTGCTCCAGGAACAGGAATTGATGCAGATGATTTCTGGATTGCATTCGACAACATCGTGAAGGAATTCGCACCAGAAAACCGATCACTATTAGAAAAAAGAGATAAGATACAAAAACAGATCGATAATTGGTATCTTGAAAACAGACAGAGACCGATTGATCATGACGCATATATTTCATTCTTAACAGAAATCGGTTATCTTGTGCCTGAAGGTGATGATTTTATTGTATCAACTGAAAACGTAGACTTAGAAATTGCGCTGATAGCTGGTCCACAATTAGTTGTACCTGTAGATAATGCACGCTACGCATTAAACGCAACGAATGCGCGATGGGGGAGTCTTTATGACGCGCTCTACGGAACAAATGCAATTGATGAGAAAGATGGGGCAACACGAGATAGAGAATACAATCCTATTCGCGGTGCGAAAGTCATTGCATACACTGAACAGTTCCTGGATGAAGTATTAAGTTTGGAATCTGGGAGTTATTCTGACATTACGAATTACAAATTAAAGACCATAGATGGAAATTTACAATTACGTGCAACACTTATGAATGCGGATGAAACAGGGTTAAAAGAACCTGAAAAATTCATCGGTTTTACACAAAACGGTGATAGTCTTAGCGCAATCCTATTCCAAAACCATGGGTTGCACATTGTTATACAGATAGATCAGGAACATCCTGTTGGGAAAGCACATCCTGCAGGAGTCTCCGATGTGATACTTGAGTCTGCTATCACAACTATTCAAGATTGTGAAGACTCCGTCGCTGCGGTTGATGCAAAGGATAAAGTAAATGTCTATAGAAACTGGAATGGCATAATGAAGGGTACTTTAGAGACGACTTTTGAGAAGAACGAACAAACGATTACACGACGACTGAAACCTGATAAGAGTTTTACAACACCAGATGGAAACACTTTGACACTATCGGGTAGAAGTCTACTGTTGATTAGGAATGTTGGTCTTCACATGTATACAGATGCTGTTACAACTTCAGATGACCGAGAGATACCAGAGGGTATCTTGGACGCAATGATAACGACATTCGCCGCTATACACGACCTGAATGGTAAGGGAAAATTTAGGAATAGTAGAACCGGTAGTGTCTATATTGTTAAACCGAAATTTCACGGACCTGAAGAAGTTGACATGACTATTCGGATGTTTGCAAAAATTGAAGATGCGTTAGGTCTTTCAAAGAATACAATTAAGATAGGTATCATGGATGAAGAGCGGCGGACAACTGTCAATCTTAAAGAGGTACTTCGCATTGCATCTGAACGATTGGTGTTCATAAATACTGGTTTCTTAGATAGAACAGGAGATGAGATTCATACCAGTATGCAGGCAGGTCCAATCATACCAAAGATGGATATCCGAAATGAGCCGTGGATGCGTGCTTATGAAGATTGGAACGTTGATATCGGTATTGAAACAGGTCTACCGGGTATCACACAGATCGGGAAAGGGATGTGGACGAAACCGGATGAGATGTCAGAGATGCTTGACACTAAAGTAAACCATCCACTTGCGGGGGCAACAACCGCATGGGTGCCTTCTCCTACTGCGGCAACACTACACGCAATTCACTATCATAAGGTAAATGTATCAAACTGGTTAAATGAACTTGCCCTGAGAGATCGTGCGAGTTTGAAGGACCTGCTCACGCCACCTCTACTTAAAGACCGTGACCTCTCATCAGAAGAGATACAGAAAGAAGTTGACAACAATGCACAAGGGATTCTCGGTTACGTCGTCCGATGGGTTGACCAAGGAATCGGATGCTCAAAGATTCCAGACATTAATAACGTAGGTTTGATGGAAGATCGAGCAACATTGCGGATTTCCAGTCAACACATCGCTAATTGGATTCATCACGGAATCGTTACAAAGGAACAGGTGAGAGAGACCTTTGAAAGAATGGCAAAGATTGTTGACGAACAAAACAGTGGAGATCCAAACTATACCGATATGTCTCCAAATTACAATCAGAGCATTGCTTTCCAAGCAGCTTTAGATTTGGTGTTCAAAGGGTGTGAATTGCCAAATGGATATACGGAGTTTGTACTGCATCCACGAAGACGTGAGGTTAAAGCCAAGACTAAATAGGCAGCAAAGTGCATCTATGAATGCAGTCTATAAAACCTAATGGCATTATCACGGAACAGTTTCTTCATTTCTTCTGGCGTACATCCGGCTACTACTTCTTTTAATGTCTGCACCCAGCGTGAATATTCTGTAGCGAGTGTAGAAACAGGCCAATCGCTTCCGTAGATTACACGGTCAAAACCGAAACACTCTATGATATGATCAATGTAAGGCTTTACATTGTCTAATGTCCAATTATCGTGATCTGCTTCAGTTACGACACCAGATACTTTACAATGGACGTTTGGAAAATCAGCAAGCACCTTAATTTCCTGTCTCCAAGGTTCAAATAACTGATTCTTGATATCCGGTTTACCAATATGATCCAAGATAAACTGCACATGGGGACACTGTTCGACAAGTCGGATTGCATTTGCAAGTTGAGGATGAAATATACATAAATCAAAACTAAGTCCGTAACGAGCAAGTGTTTTGATACCGTTGACAAAGTTTGGCTGGATACAAAAGTCAACGCTTTCACCTTGAATGAGTCTTCTGATCCCTTTAACAAGTGACTCCTCAGCGAGTTTTTCTACAAAAGCTGCAACAGCGTTACCTTCTTCAAGCGGTGCCCAAGCGACAATCCCACGAATACGGTGTTCTCTTGCAGCAAGCGAAGTGACCCAAGCCGTCTCTTTCAATCCATCATCAGGATGCGTATCACATTGAACAAAGACCATAGACTCAATCTCAAGGTTTTCTGTAGCATCATTGTAATCCTTAAGGAGAAACGGTCTATTAAGTGATGGAACGTCCTTTAACCATGGATATCTTAACTGCTTTGGATGCCATAGATGTACATGTGTGTCAACAATCGGAAATTTATCCATCATCCCCCTCCGTATAACAAAGGATTGATATATTCTATTGTTTTTGTTGAAATTTGTCAATCAATAATTCATTCTACTGTTCTGCCTACACTCAAATGATGAGTAGATCTGTTCGTAGTGACAGGGTTTCCCTGTCCGAGATACAAATCATCAATGACTTGACAAGGTACTACACTTGCAGCTCATTTCAAAAATATTGATTGACAGAGTAGTAATCAATTGATATAATCTATCACTGCATTAAGAATTTAATTGTTGCCTTTCAAAATATAGCAGAAACCCCGATTAAAAGAACTGAAATGAATGCACAATAATTTTCAACCCCAAAATTGTTTCTAAACCGATTAGATATACTATCAAATAACAAGGAGATAATCAATGTTGAAAAGAGTTATAACTTTTCTATCAATCAGTATTTGCGTCTTTATTTTTATTCTTGCTACAGTGGATGCACAATTCCCCACAAATGGTGTTGTCGGGTATTGGTCTTTTGATGCAGGTACGATTAACGGTAAGAACGTTAAGGATCTGTTAGGTAAGAATGATGGTGAATTGGATGGTAACCCGAAAGTTATCCCTGGGATAGTTGGGCAGGGTCTTGAATTTGATGGTAGTAATTTTGTCCATATTCCTGGCACAGATTCGTTAGACTTTAATGGTGCTGAGGAGATTACTGTTGCTGCATGGATCAATGGTGAAACAGATTCGCCAGTCGTCGGTGTTGTTGAAGGATGTTGTGGCACAATAGTCGCGCAACGGGATGTCAATGGATGGGCAATAAGGTTTGATGGACGCAACGGAGGAGCAGAGTTAGAATTTATCACGCAACCAGGTTGGCAGGGAGATGGTGGTTTTGGTGTACCCTCTTTCCAAAAGGGTAAATGGCATCACCTCATCGGTATTGTCAGTGGAAATAAAAAGTATCTTTATCTTGATGGTAAATTAAACCAAGAGGGTGACTACAACGGTCCTATGTCAACAGGAGGTACAGAAACAGAAATTGGATACGCTAATGATGGTGGATTTATCGGTGTAATTGACGAAGTTGTAATCTATAACAGAGCAATTACTGAATCCGAAGCAAGACAACTATATATGGCAGAAGGGTTGTCTGTACATGCAAAAGACAAGTTGACAACATTTTGGGGTCATATCAAGATGGAGTCTGAATAAGTGGATAATATGTCTTAATCTGATAGTTTTACTGGCAGAACTATGGTGCAATTTGTTATTCTAATTTTCAATAGGAGGGTTAGTTGCAATGGCTTATAGCAATTTCACCTTAGATACAGTACGTACACAATTTCAACTCGAAATCGTAGAAGATTCGGGAATCTTTTCAAAGGCACAAAATGTCTCACCAAGAGAACGATTCATTGTAGAGTTGGAAGAGAAAGTGCAGTTAGCAATCTCTATCGGTACAGAAAAAGCAAGATCTGAACTGATTGTAACGGATTTTCTCTTTGAACTTCGTGAACAATTCAATCGGCAGATTAGTTTCTTTTCTGGAATCGATTTTAATGTTGATGATGACCAAGGTTTAAATGGTGTCTGTGATTTTCTTGTAAGTATGTCACCTATTCTCTCTTTTTTAGAAGCTCCCCTTATTATTATTATTGTTGAAGCAAAAAAGGATAATTTGACTCTTGGTTTCGGACAGTGTGCAGCAGAGATGTTTGCGGCTCAACATTTCAACGCTGAAAAAGGCAATGACATTTCGTGTATCTATGGTGCCACAACATCAGGAACGGATTGGCGTTTTCTCAAATTAGATGGAAAACGTTTGCATATAGACAGAACTCTTTATGCAATTGGACAATGTGAGAAAATAATTGGAATTCTATCAAGTATGGTTCAGCAGAAAGTATAAAATAATTCACAAATCTCTTAACGAAATATTTACTTGCAATAATTTTCAGTATTTAGTATAATTACAGACAATAAACTTTGTTGTTCAGGAACCTTTTTAATCCCATCCGGAGAGGTGGAAAAAGGATGTTACTTTTAAATGCAGGAGTAAGAAACAGTTTTAACTATTTTAAGGTCGTATGCACAATTAATGCATACGATTCTGAGAATCTATCATTTTCTTATTGGAAGCTTGATTTATTACAAGATAGAGTGGTATTACTTTTGATTTTTCTCATCTGTAAATGCGATAGTTACATACTTGATTTTCCTTCTCACGAAAGTGAGAGGGTTTTTTTTATGTGGTCCATAGCATCTCAACAGAATTAAATAATAACGAAACACTCTCTGTGGGAAGTATAATTTATAATTATGAAAATGCATGAAAAAGCACAAGTAATGAACGGTGAAGAGATACGACGCGCTTTGGTCAGAATCGCACACGAAATATTAGAGCGGAATCATCAACACATGGAAAACCTTGTATTAGTTGGGATAAAGAGTAGAGGTGATACGCTTGCTTCGCGTATCTCGGAGAATTTAGAAAACATAGAAGATATTAAAGTGCCTGTTGGCGCAATTGATGTTACTTTATATCGTGATGACCTAAATCTTCATGAAGCAAAGATAAAAGTTAGCAGCACAGAAATACCTTTTGATATTACTGGTAAATGGGTAATCTTAGTAGATGAAGTCCTCTATACGGGTCGGACGACTCGT
This sequence comes from Candidatus Poribacteria bacterium, assembly GCA_965261435.1. Lineage (GTDB taxonomy): Bacteria > Poribacteria > WGA-4E > WGA-4E > WGA-3G > MSPOR6. The sequence goes on along the minus strand of CBDHDL010000021.1, from coordinate 4,456,177 downwards.
GCTGCAATGGATGCAATCATGGACTTCGGTCGTCCTGCAGCAATTCAATTGGCAGCGTTGGTTGACAGGGGACATAGAGAACTCCCAATCTCTGCTGATTATATCGGGAAGAATGTGCCTACTTCACGAAAAGAATTCGTCAGAGTTCATATAATAGAAGAACACGGCGTCGATTCTGCAGTAATCTGTGAACCCGCCTCAGATTAACAGCAAAAAGGGAAAGTAATAGATGAACAACCTTCTTATCAAAAGCGGACATATCATTGATCCTGCAAATAGTGTTGATGAAGTTGGTGATGTTCTGATAATGGATGGGAAAATTGCTAAAGTTGGAGGAAAAATATCAGCAGATGTTATCAGGGTCATAGATGCTTCAAATTTAACAGTGACCCCCGGTCTCATTGACATACATGTTCATCTACGAGAACCAGGTTATGAGCATAAGGAGACGATCGCTACAGGCACAGCAGCTGCAGCAGCAGGTGGATTCACTTCTGTTGTATGTATGGCAAATACTTCACCTGTGACCGATACTCCAGAAAGAATAAAGAAAATCTTTGAGCTTGCGAACAGAGATACTGTAGGACAGTATCCATCAAAAGCAAACGTCTTTCCAGTTGGGAGTATAACTAAAGGACTTGAGGGAGAAGAGCTGACAGACGTTATAGGATTGTTAAATTCAGGGGCAGTTGGAATCAGTGATGATGGTGTTACAGTTATGAATTCAGCTCTGATGCGTGATGCACTGATGCTAAGTGCAGATCACGGTTTTCCTGTGATGGTTCATTGCGAAGAGCACAACCTAAATGCTGGTGCAGTGATGAATCTTGGTGAAACATCAAGAAAGTTAAATCTTGTTGGAAGTCCTAACGCAGCAGAAGACATTATAGTTGCACGAGATATTATGTTGGCTGAGATGACTGGGGGACATATACACATCCTACACGTTAGCACAGAAGGTGCAGTAAATTTGGTGAGAGATGGTAAACAACGCGGCGTAAACGTTACTTCAGAAGTTTGTCCACATCACTGTATCCTAACGGACGAAGAGGTAGAAAATCAGGGGACAAACGCTAAAATGCATCCTCCATTGCGTACAAAACGTGATGTAGATGCTGTTCTGGAAGGATTGCGAGATGGCACTATAGATGCGATTACCACTGACCATGCCCCTCATACTCCAGAGGAAAAAGCACAAGGAATGATTGACGCACCTAATGGAATTATTGGACTTGAAACATGTCTACCTCTTGTGATGACATACTTGGTTGAAATAGGGTATTTATCATTGAAAGAGGCGATTGCAAAGCTGACCTACATTCCTGCTGAGATCGTCGGGATGAACCGTGGAACGCTGTCAGTCGGGGCAATAGCTGATGTAACGATTATTGATACGCATAAGACAGAAAAGATTGATATTGAGAAATCTTTATCAAAGAGTAGAAATTCACCATTTAATGATTGGCAACTAAAAGGATTTCCAGTGAAGACAATTCGTGACGGAATTGAGATATAAATTGTGTCCATAGAAAAATAGATGTAGTTCTACACAATACCAGTTGAAGAGGATAATATGAAAGCAATTCTTGCATTAGCGGATGGAACTGTTTTTGAAGGTGAGCAGTTTGGAGCTACAGGTGAAAGTATCGGTGAAGTTGTCTTCAATACAAGTATGACAGGGTATCAGGAAGTCATAACTGATCCATCATATAAAGGGCAGATCGTTACTATGACATACCCGCTGATCGGAAATTACGGTTGTAATGAGGCGGATATAGAGTCTATCGGGCCACAGGTAGAAGGATTCGTTGTGCGGGAATACAGTGCATTTCATAGTAACTGGCGATCAAATTGGAGTCTGGATACATACTTGGCTGAGAATGGCATCATTGGTATACAGAATATTGATACCCGTGCTTTAACTCGCCGTCTTCGTGTTCATGGTGTAATGAATGGCTGCCTCGCAACAGAAAATAGTACAGGTAATTTTGATGCAGATAGTCTTGTTGCTAAAGCACAAGCATGGCACGGTTTAGTAGGACATGACTTAGTTAAACGTGTCACTTGTCCCGATGCTTATGCTTGGAATCAGCACCCATCTAATTCTGAGGAAAGACAAGAGAATACAGTTTCTTCAGAAGATACAAAATTCCGCGTGATTGCTATGGACTTCGGTATAAAATTCAACATTTTACGACAATTGACAGCACACGGTTGTGAAGTTCAGGTTGTTCCAGCCACAACTACTGTAGAAGAGATTCTCAATGCTGAACCAGATGGTGTGTTTCTGTCCAATGGTCCAGGGGATCCAGCCCCACTTGACTATGCTATAACTACAATACAGGATCTACTTGGGAAAAAACCGATATTCGGTATCTGTCTGGGTCATCAGTTGTTAGGTCTTGCACTCGGCGGCGATACATACAAATTGAAATTCGGACACCGGGGTGCTAATCAACCTGTAAAACACTTTGAGAATGATCAGGTTGAGATTACATCTCAGAACCACGGGTTTTGTGTTGACATAGATTCACTCCCAAATACTGTTGAGATTACTCACATCAATTTAAATGATGATACACTTGAGGGTATGAAACATAAAGAATATCCTGCTTTTTCTGTTCAGTATCATCCAGAAGCATCACCAGGACCCCACGATGCAAGTTATCTTTTTTCACGATTCACAGATATGATGTAGGTTAGAGTGCGTGACGAACCCAAAATCTAAAAATAAATAATGCTCAAAGAATAAAAACAATGCCTAAAAGAACTGACATAGAAAAAATACTTATCATAGGTTCCGGTGCTATTATTATCGGACAAGCGTGTGAATTTGACTACTCTGGAACACAAGCCTGTAAAGCTCTCAAAGAAGAGGGTTATGAAATAGTGTTAGTGAACAGCAATCCTGCAACAATAATGACCGATCCGGATTTCGCTGACCGCACTTATGTAGAACCTATTACAGCTGATACAGTTGAAATGGTGATAGAGAAAGAACGACCCCACGCCTTATTGCCTACTTTAGGTGGTCAGACTGCTTTAAACGTATCAGTAGAACTTGCTGAAACGGGAGTTTTGGAAAAGTACGCAGTTGAACTGATTGGTGCAAAATTACCAGCAATTCAGAAAGCGGAAGACAGGGCACTATTCAAACAAGCGATGGAAAAAATCGATTTGTCTGTCCCAAACAGCGGAATTGCACATACAGTACAAGAAGCGAATGAACTTGTTGAAGCGATCGGTTTTCCTGCAATTATTCGTCCTGCCTTTACTCTCGGAGGTACAGGCGGGGGAATCGCTTACAATATTGAAGAATATCAGAGAATGGTGGGAACAGGGCTCTCATTGAGTCCAATCAATGAGTTACTTATCGAAGAATCTATTATCGGATGGAAAGAGTTTGAATTAGAAGTGATGCGCGATGGCGCTGATAATGTCGTCATCATCTGTTCAATCGAAAACGTTGATGCAATGGGTGTGCATACAGGTGATAGTATTACAGTCGCTCCTATCCAGACGCTGACAGACAAAGAATACCAGACAATGCGTGATGCTGCGATTAAGATCATCCGGGAAATTGGTGTTGATACAGGTGGTTCTAATATACAATTTGCTGTTGACCCTAAGACGGGAAAACAGGTTGTAATTGAAATGAATCCTCGCGTGTCTCGCAGTTCTGCACTTGCCTCTAAAGCAACAGGTTTCCCAATTGCCAAGATCGCTGCGAAGTTAGCAGTTGGTTATAATCTTGATGAAATACCGAATGATATAACTGCAGAAACTCCAGCCTGTTTTGAACCAACGATTGATTATGTAGTCGTTAAAATACCGCGTTGGGCATTTGAGAAATTCCAAGGAACAGATGAGACTTTAACAACCCAAATGAAATCTGTCGGAGAAGCGATGTCTATTGGTGGTACTTTTAAGGAAGCACTCCAGAAAGGACTTCGTTCTTTAGAAACAGGTTGGTATGGATTTGATAATCATCCGATAGAAGAATTACCACTTTCAGAACTGTCCAGCAAATTGACAATCCCGAATGTTGAACGGATCTTTTATATAAAATCTGCCCTTAAGCGTGGTATGAACATTGATGAAATATATTCATATACCCATATTGATCCGTTTTTTCTCTATAATCTTCAAGAGATAGTAGATTTTGAAGCACATCTTACAGCGCATTCATTACAGATTTCTTCAGTTAAAGACGAACCTGATCCTGCATTCATTGCTGTTCTACGTCAAGCAAAGCAGTACGGATTTTCAGACAGACAACTTGCTGAAATCTATGAAAAGACCGAAACACAAATTAGAGAATTACGCAAAGTTTGCGGTATTGAAGCAACGTATAAAACAGTTGATACCTGCGCTGCAGAATTCGAAGCAGAGACACCTTATTATTATTCCACATGTTCCAGTGAAGACGAGGTAAGACAGACTGATAAGGAAAAAATCATAATCTTAGGTGGAGGTCCAAACCGAATTGGACAAGGGATTGAATTTGATTACTGTTGTGTGCATGCTGCTATGGCACTCAAAGAGGATGGTTATGAAACTATCATGGTGAATAGCAATCCAGAAACGGTAAGTACGGACTATGATACTTCCGATAGACTCTATTTTGAACCGTTGACATGTGAAGATGTTCTGAATATCTGTGACAAGGAAAAACCTATAGGCGTAATTGTTCAATTTGGTGGTCAAACCCCCCTTAACCTTGCTATGTCACTGAAAGAAGCGGGTGTACCAATAATTGGCACGAGTCCAGAGGATATTGCCCGGTCTGAAAATCGTCAACTTTTCAAAGAAGTCTTAGATGAGATTGGTCTTATGCAGCCTCCAAATGGCACTGCTACTTCAAGTGAAGAAGCTGTTCCGATTGCTGCTTCACTTGGTTATCCTGTAATTGTGCGACCCTCCTTTGTCCTTGGTGGGAGGGCAATGCAGATAGTTTACGATGAGAAACTGCTACGAGAATACATGGATACTGCAGTTAAAGCTTCACCTGAACATCCCATATTAATTGACAAGTATCTTGAGGATGCCATTGAAGTTGATGTAGATGCAATTTCGGATGGACATAAAACTGTTGTCGGTGGTGTAATGGAACACATTGAAGAGGCGGGTGTACATTCTGGAGACAGCGATTGTGTGCTACCACCTTACACATTGGCTGACGAACAGGTTGAGCAACTCAAACTGCATACAGATGCTCTCGCGAAAGGTCTAAACGTCAAGGGGTTGATGAATGTACAGTACGCAATTAGAAACGATGATATATTCGTACTTGAGGTAAATCCTCGTGCCTCTCGGACTATTCCATTTGTAAGCAAGGCAATCGGTGTTCCTTTGGCAAAGTTGGCTGCGCGAGTAATGTCGGGGAAATCACTCACTGAACTTGGCTTTATACGAGAAATTGAACCTTCATATTTTAGTGTAAAAGCACCTGTGTTTCCATTTAATCGTTTTCCAGGCGCAAATTCCCGACTCGGTCCGGAAATGAAGTCAACCGGAGAAGTCATGGGAATTGACATGGATGTTTCTCATGCATTTGCGAAAGCACAGAAGGCGTGTGGATATACATTGCCGATAAAAGGAAAAGCATTCATAAGTGTTAGGAATAAAGACAAGCGTGCTGTCATCTTTATTGCTAAACACCTTACAGAAATGGGGTTTGAATTGATTGCCACTCACGGAACTGCTAAAGTACTTCTCCGAAATGGTATGGATGTTGAATTAGTATATAGTATTGGTAAAGGACGTCCAACAATTCATGACTATATTAAGAATCAATCGGTGGATATAATTGTGAATACGCCGACCGGTGACATACATAGAACGAATGAATTGCGAATACGTCAGATGGCGATAGAACACGATATTCCTATTTTTTCTACAATTCCAGGGGCAGCGGCAGCAGTGAACGCCATTGATGCACTTCAAAGAGGCGACATCTCTGTTTCACCTCTTCAAGATTATCACGCAAAACTAAAAAGGTAACATACATGCAAAATGAATCTGTTCAAAGAAATACACGGTGGGTTCAAGCACTTGACAGGATACTTCAAGTACTAAACCTTGATGAAGACCATCCTGTCAGAATATTGACTATTGAAGACGGTAGGGAAGTCGTTGTTGTTCAACCTAACGCATTTACAGTCTCACGAATTTATGCTGCGGGTCGTCCTGATGGTACTCGTCCGCACGGGATGGATTCATACTATCAATACTACCTGGGAAAACTGGAGAAATATGAAGAGGACAACGGCAAACGGGATGGATTTGAATTGACGGAAGAGGATTGGGAGAATATGTTTGAAGAATCTTTCTATAGATATACCCGCTACTTACTTTTTTCAGGAATAAAACGTTGGCAAGATGTCAAACGGGACACTGATACAAATCTGTCCGTAACAAACCTTGCGCGTGAATTCGCACCTGCAGCAATCGCATGGAGAAGTTATCAATTCAAAGGGTATATGATAATGATGAATTGCATTGCCAAAGCAGAACTGAGTCTGCAAGAAGACGATTCCGATGCAGCTTTACAGCATATCGATTTAGGAATTCAACAGATAGGTGATTTTTGCGGAGAGTGTCTAAGAGAAGAACATGAGGATGCTGAGAACATTACGAGAGAACGTTATCTAAGCAACTTGCTTGAATTCAGATCGGATTTGGAGTCAATTGGATCAGAAGAAAATGATAGTATTAACTCAGATGCGGAAGATGAAGATACTGACCTATTAGCAGAATTGGAACGGTTGTTGAATGATGTGGAGGAGCCGGAGGTAGAAAGAGAGTAGGTAGGTCAATGACTGAATTAATACACGATATGTGATAAACATTTTCCTACCTACTTTTTATAAAAAAGACTGTCTATGTTTCCCAGGCATCATCCACAGTATCAGTTGATGCTTGGAATAATACACCACCTAAGAAGATGAAGGTAATTCCTCTGAATAAGATGTGCCAATTGAAATCTATAAATGAATCTATAAATGGAATGAAGGTAATTACATAGATGAATGCAGTTAGAAAAAACAGAAATGCGGCTAAAGAATTGCCCCATTTTCGGATGGAGATTCCATAGCACATTGCTGATACCGAAAAGAGGAAAGCACTAATCAAGGTTAACGATTCAGACCAGTCTTCCCAAACCCCTTTTACAGCAGTTCCAATATCTTCGGTAGCGGAAACAGCGATTAATTGATTTACTTTCTTCAATGGAGCGGTTTGTGAACTATGAGCTAATAATTCAGTAATTATCCAAAGTGCAGCAAACGCTGCAGCTAAAAGTGCTCCATTTTTTTCATCTTTGATGAGTAGAAGTGTCGTAGCAACAATTGACGGAACAATCAATATAGTCATTACTACACCTACTCCGTGCATAACTTCAGGAAAAGTGTCTTTTTGAAATATGAACCAATAACCTAAGAAAACCATTATTAGTCCACTGAGAATTGCAGTAGTTCCCCCAAAATTATAGAAATTTTTTGAATTTTCTGACATATACACAACCCCCTTAAAATCACTTATGTAAATTGAAAGAAGTATTCAATTTTAGAGAACCTACAAGAATATTGTCTAATAGAATTCAGTATGAAACTATTAGGACAATGAATTGTCAAATTAAATACAACAAGGATACAATAGATGATAAGATTTGTTATAAGAAAAAACATGTTGTTTAAAAAGTATACTCAAATTTTTGTTCTAAGTCAATAATATCTAAAGAAATTGAGACAGTGAGAAATATGAACCGTCAGAAAAACGTATTGATTGTGGACACTAATGTTCGTCAACGCGAGTTAATCTGTCAATCATTGGATGGTGAAGGATTAGAACTGATTGTCACCGAAAATGTTTATCAAGCATTTCACCGAATTGAGCATCTGAGGATTGATATGCTGATTGCGCCGTTGAAAACTGAAAGGATTGATGGATTAGGCCTTTTAGATGCCGCGACGCGCCTACATCCGGATATAGGAATAATCTTTATTACATCACCAAATGTTTTGGAAACAGACATTGGGATTAAAGCAATGTTAGCACATGATGGGACTTATTTTCTCTATAGACCATTAAACACCGTTCATCTGAAGGCACTCTTGCATAAATCTTTGAAACATCAGCGGTTAACTTATGAAAATCGACAATTGCGTTCACAGATTGATGAGAAGGAGGGACTTTGTCGTTTAACTGGCAAATCCCCACAATTCATACAGATCCGTGAGATGATTACACAGATTGCCCCTACAAAAGCAACAGTGATGATTTACGGTGCTCGTGGAACTGGAAAAGAATTAGTGGCTCGGGCAATTCACCATCGTAGTTTACGACAAGGGGCACTCATTGCTTTCAACTGCGCTACACTTAATGAGAACTTAGCTGAATCTGAGCTTTTTGGGCATGAAAGAGGGGCATTTAGTGGTGCATACAATCAAAGAAAAGGAAGGTTTGAACTTGCTCATGGTGGGACACTTTTTCTTGATGAAGTTTCTCAGTTAAGTCTGTCAAATCAATCGCGATTGTTGCGGGTACTTGAAGAGCGGGAATTTGAACGGGTTGGGGGTGATAAGACAATTCAAGTAAACGTTAGAATTGTGTGCGCGACAAATCATGACTTAGAAGCAGCTTGTAGTCAAGGTGAATTCCTACCAGATTTATTTGACAGATTAAACGTTGTGTCAATACAATTACCAACGCTACAAGAACGGGTAGAAGATATACCCTTACTCATCAATGATTTTCTGGAAGAATTTAGCAGAGAAAATGGGAAAACACTAAGATCACTAACACCGGATGCAGTTAGATGTTTAATGAAATATCATTGGCCTGGTAATGTGCGCGAGTTGAAGAATTGCATTGAAGGTCTTGTCGTTATGTCTACCGAGCAGCTATTACAACGACAAGACCTACCTGAACGTATCCTTAATGATGCAGGTGAGAATAAAGGAATTATGCCTTCTGTACCAACATTACACTCCACAGATACAGAGAATAATCCTACATATCTGAATGTTGAAGTTGGGATGACACTGGAAGAGATCAATCGCGAAGCTTTAAAAGCAACGCTTGAATACACTGATAACAACAAAGCCAAAGCAGCAAAGTTACTTGATATAAGTCGCCGGACTATTCAACGGAAAGCTAAGGAATACGGTTTATGTGATGATTGAAAAATAGAGATTTCATGGTCAATTTACATTTACAGAAGCATAACTTCCACATGTTTACATCGATTGAAGTTTCAACTGGTTCTCATATCTTCGTTTGTAATAGTTTATTTCCTTAAGTTCTAAGGCAGCGTCTTCATCAATTAGGACTATGGTATTCGGATGCATCTGCAATGCTGATGCTGGCACCATTGCAGTTATCGGGCCTTCAATTGCATTTGCTACTGCTGTTGATTTTGAAGTGCCACTTGCTAACAACATACACTGTTTTGCTTCAATAATCGTCCCTATCCCCATCGTAATAGCCATTTCAGGTACTGCATCTGGATTACCACCAAAATGTATTGCATTAGCTATGTGTGTGCTCTGGGAAAGTGTGACTGGTCTGGTTCTTGATGCAAGAGATGAACCTTTCTCATTAAATGCTATATGTCCATCCGTTCCGATACCGAGTATTTGTATATCAATCCCTCCTGCATCTACGATTCTCTCTTCATATTTAGCACAAGATGCATCATAGTTTTTTTCAGTATTCTGTGGTAAGTGCCTATTTTCTTCAGGAATATTCACATGATCAAAAAAATGTTTTTCCATGAAAGTGTGATAACTTTCTGGGTGATTAACAGGTAGTCCTATGTATTCGTCTAAGTTAAATGTCGTTACCTTTGAGAAATCCAGACCATTCTCTTTGTGCAATCTCACAAGAGTCTTGTATAGTTCAATCGGTGTACTTCCAGTTGCTAATCCTAATGTAAGATTAGGTTTCTTTTGTATTGCGTCAGATATTAAACTTGCAGCAATAGTTCCGATTTGTTGATAAGACGGTTGAATTATAATTTCCATCAATTTTATACTTCACCAGCAATAATTTTGTCCATATCCTGACTGATTTGATGCACTGTACCTTCAGGATCATCAGCATTCACAGGTAGTTCAGCAGTCATATAGTCATCATATCCTACATCATTAAATGCAGTCATAACAGCATTCCAATCTATAGTACAATCTTCAATAAGATATGTAAATCTATGTTGACCTGCGTTGAAGCCTTTAACGTGAACCTTAGCAATTCGTGCTCCGAGCGAAAGAATCCAATGTTGCGGAATTCCATAAGCAACGATATTTCCAACATCAAAATATGCTTTAACGGTTCTGCTCCCAAATTGATCAATGTAACGAGCAAACTCTATTGGACTCAGCAGGAACTTATTCCACACGTTTTCAATAGCGATCGTTACTCCTTTTTCTTTTGCGGGAAGTATTAATTTGCTTATTTCTTTTTGGGAACGGTCATAAGCATCTTCATAAGTTATATTGTTATTGACAACAGCACAGACAAGTAGAACAGTATCAGCACCGATAACGTCTGCTGTTGCAATTGAATCAAGCATCGCTTGATGTGAGACCTCTCTGACTTCTGGATCTGCATGTGAAAGTGGATGAGACCAGTGTTTTCCATTCATAACACTGCATAATTCAATTCCAACATCATCAGCTAATTGTTTTATTGCTGTGCGTTCTTCATCTGATCTTAAAGTCCCGATTTCAACACCATCAAAACCTGCTTTCTTAGCTAATTTGAAGCGTGCTTCAGTTGAATCTCCCGGTATTGATCCGATACATATTCCTTTTTTCATTATGCTCCTTCAAAATGAATTGGATTTTTTGTGAAAATACAATTAGAATTATAACGACCTATCTGATTAACTATTTGAGTATTTTACAAAAACTATTCTTTGTTGTCAATAAAAACCTGAGGATATCTATTGTCTAATTCCCATCATTTTATTGTTTTGTTAATTGACCATTTTCGTTAAGAGCCTTGACGTGTGATCGATTCTACAGTAGTAAGAGGAATATAAAGATCAAAAAAACAGAAAACTAAACAACACTGTATATACCTTTTGTCTATTGAAATTTATCTTAATCTTTTGTATAATTGGAGAAACAATGATTGAAAGGATATCATCGGTTTGAATCAAAAATCTTATCTAATTCTTTTGTCTAACTTGTTTAAAGTAAAATTCACAAAATTATTCCTTCTTTCATGAATTCATACCGTTGATGTAACGATGGAAATTACTAAAACTCGAAAAGTTTGTGTTGTAGGTCTATGTGGTAGTTTGCGCAAAGGTAGCACTACCCATTCGGCACTGACGATTGCACTAAATGGGGCAAAAGAAGCAGGTGCTGATGTAGAGTTACTTGATCTAAGCGAATATGAGCTTGTTTTTTATGGATCCTCTGAGGCTGAGTCCGATTATCCCTCCGATGTGTTTAGACTCAAACAGAAGATTTTACAGGCAGATGGTGTCTTGCTTGGTACACCAGAATATCATGGAAGTTTTAGTGGAGTGATCAAGAACGCTTTAGACCTTTTAGGTTATGGGGCATTTAATAACAAGGTTATAGGGTTAATTGGTGTTTCAGGTGGTCGCATGGGGGCGGGTAGTGCTTTGTCTATGTTACGGATCGTTTGTTCTTCGTTGCAAGCCTGGGTTTTGCCGGATGACGTATCTATCCCGCGATCTTCTGAAGTTTTTGATGATGATGGAAATATGCAGGATTCTGAATTGGAAACGCGTTTAAAAGCAATTGGGGAAAAGGTAACGAACAACGCTGTAATATGGAATCCACAAAGAAGTGAGTAAATGACAAAATTACATAGTTGGGATGACTGGATCGGTACAGATGAAGCTGGAAAAGGTGATTATTTCGGTCCACTTGTTGTTGCAGGCGTTTACATTAACGAAACTTGTATCAAAGATTTTATTGAGAAAGGTATATCTGATGGTAAGAAGATCTCAAATTCGCGCATCCGACAAATCGCTGAATGGTTGCGGGAAAACTTTGAGAATCATATCACAGTAATAAAAAAGATGCCTGAAACTTATAACTCGGATTACTATGAGCTCCGCAAACAGGGTAAAAACCTGAATTCTTTACTTGCGGATATGCATGCTAAAGTCATTGAAGAATTATCTAATTCAACTGGGATAAAGCATGCCCTTATTGATAAGTTCTCTTATCATGATCACATCACACCATTATTGAGAAATCAAGAATTGCGAATTAAACAGGTAACCAATGCCGAGAGAGATATTGCGGTTGCAGCTGCATCCATAATTGCACGAGATACTTTTTTGACTGAAATTCAGTTTTTATCAAACACTTATGATATTGACTTACCAAGAGGTGCATATCAAGTTAAAGAAGCAGGTAGAGGCTTTGTCAGAATGCATGGAAAAGAAGCACTTGGTAAGGTCGCAAAACTACACTTTAAAACAACTCATGATGTTATTGCTTAATCCATTGGTACTTGTCAGTATCAATGAATTGACTTGTTAAGTTTTTTCTTTTCCAATGTCAATTTACATAATTCACAAACAGGTTTGACCATACAAGATGTCAGATTTACTTAGTCGAGCGCAAACTTTAGAGACTGAACAGCGAATTCCTCAAGCAATTCAAGTGTATGAAGATCTAATTCGGGACGGATCAGAATCTGAGACGCTTGCCATTGCAACATATCGTTTGGGAGAAATCTATAGAGAATGGGATGAACTTTTCGCTGCTCAAAAGTTTCTGTCACAAGCACACCAACACGATCCGCATAACATTGATATACGCAAGTCTATTGACAGTCTAAACGAACACTTTGCTGAAAATAGAGACACAATTGCTGACCAGATGTCAAGGAAAAATAGTGATCAGATTGTCTCACTTTTTCGAATTGCCACCGGTATCAAACTCTTGTCAATGGATAAGCCTACGCAGGCATATCCGCTAATGAAAAGTCGGACAAAGATATTTCCTAACGCTGCAGTTGCAAAACATCTGTTGTCAGATATTAGTATAACAGAGGATGAAAGAAATACTGCTATTGAGTTTCTTATAGAGAAAGGATGGTTAGCGGATAACAGTGCTGAACTTTATTCCATAACAGATAGCGGATTGTATGTTTTTTATACTGAACTGGCGAGACTACATATTGACAATTTGGCGTTTGCGGAAGCCGTTGAATGTTTGGATCAGGCAATTTGGTTGGACAGTTCTCAATTGCTACCACTGTATCAAAAAGTGATATGTCATGCTGCACTTGAGGAATGGAGCAAGGCTGTAAGCGAAATTAACGAACTTTCAACTGACTTACCAAAAGAGATAGATGCTGTTGCATTTCACAGTGCTGTGGCGGAGAGTTATCACAATATATATAAAGAAACAGGTGATGATGGCATGAAAGACAGAGTCATTGAAGCATGTGAGAAAGTACTCAGATTGGAGAAACAGAACAAAGTAATTTCTAAACTACTAAATGGGTATCAAGAACAGAAACGTTGGTGGCGCAGGAAAAAATAGATTCTTAAAATCGTTTGAGATATATATCACCATTGTCTTGATTACTATTACTCCAAATTACAACACACTGTCCATTGCCAACGGAAACAACATAAGGTGGGAAATGCTCACCATCACTTGTGGATACGGGAACACCATCTTCATTCCATAGTAGATTGCCACTTATATCTATCTTTTGACAATAGATGGCATGTTTACTTTTCTCACCGAAATCACCTCTGAAATCTAACCATGCTATGAAGAACTGTTCATCATTGGATTTAACTATAAATGGTTGGTCTTGATGTCCTCCGACGATGCATAGTGGGATACCATCTTTTTCCCACGCTATCATTCCATCAGCTTGTATATGTTGCATATAAAGATCGGAATATATATCCCGTTCATCACGCCATACAGCAATAATACCACCTTTGCCATCACTGACAATTGCAGCATTCTTCTGTATTCCTTCTTCCGTACAAATTGAGATTTCAGATTCTCCCCATAGTTTCTTTCCATCAGATGAGATTCGTTGTGTATATAGTTGATCATTTATGAAGTTATCGTATATTTGCCAGACAATAATGATTCCACCTTCACCATCTGCGACGACTCGTGGTTCACCGTGCATTTTTTCTTTAGGGGTTACAGATATAGGTTCATCCCAAATAGGTGTTGAATCTAAAGAGAGTCTATATACCATAATATGCCATGATTCATAGCCGATGACATCCCACCATACGACATAAAACCCACCAGATTTGTCGGGAATCAAATTCGGATTGCTCTGTAAGGATTCTGATGTGTAGACAGGAATACCGTCCGATTTCCACATAGGTAATCCTGCTGAATTGATTCGTTGGATATATAAGTCTTGAAATTCAGAACTGCGTCGTTCATCCTCCCATACAAAGACTGCACCTCCATCACCATCGCTCATAATTGCTTGTGTAGATTGGTCAGCACTATTCGTACAGACAGGGATTCCGTCCTTCTGCCACAAGACTTTACCCTCAAAGTCTACCGCTTGTGCATAGATATCCCAGCTGCTGCTCCCCCGTTTGTCATTCCAGACAGTGATAGCATGTGTATCATTACCTGTCATTCGTAGACGACGTTGATTTCTATCTGCTATTGAAATGGGAATACCGTTCTGTTTCCATAGTGAACTATCTGTTGCACTTAATCTTTGTGCGTATACATCCCAATCTTTACCTGTGCGATAGTCTTCCCACATGACTATGACACCTCCTTGTCCATCACTTGCCGCTATAGGAAATAGTTGTCCATCCTTTGCAGTAGTAACGAATGTTTGCTCCGATGCAATAGTAAATTGTAGCAGTAGGAATATAGTAAAAGATAGCAGTAATGTATGCTGTATTGAAGTAGAAATTATTCGGTGAAGAGTGTTTTTGGTTTCCATAAATTGACCAGTATTCCTCTGGTATTTATATCAAGTAATCTCCAATTCTGTATTGGAAGTTCGATATGTGCCAGCGCAGCAGTTGGCATTGTTGCAATTTCTCTGGTCAGCTGCCTTACAAGTAGTTCCATTGTGGGATTGTGACCTACTACCATAACGCATTGATGCTTCTCTGAAACTGTCTGTAATGTTTCTAAATATACACCGAGTGGTGCATGGTAGAATTTGTCTATCCGTTTGATTTTTCCGGCAAAACTGCATGCTTTCGCGATTTTGTTTGCTGTCTTTCTTGCACGTTTTGCAGATGAAGTGAGAATTTGATCTGGTACTAAACCTTGTTCAAATATATGTTTACCCATGCGTGGCGCGTCACGTTTACCACGTTTGTTGAGAGGCCGATCATAATCCGCAAGGTCTGGATTGTCCCAACTTGATTTGGCATGGCGGAGGATGAGGAGGGTTTTCATAGATTGATTTTCTTGAAGTATCTAAACTTATGCTAATTTTTGGAATATATTTTGCTAATTTATGATTCAAATGTTGCAGAACGGCAAACGGAGTGTACCTACTACTCTTAGATCTGAGTCCAATCCATAATGACACCTAAGTATTCATTCTTTTTGTCTGATAAGCCATCATAGGCGGATTGTGCATCTTTAGGATTTATGACGTGCGTCAGTAATTCCTGTACTTTGAACTTGCCTTCCTTCATCAATGAATATACGATCTGTGAATTTCGTTCAAGAGAATGTTTGGATTCACCAGAATGCATTGTAGGATATACCCATTCATGTGCGCTACGTAATGTGATGGCTCCTAATCCGATTAGATGCGTGTAATTGAGTAAATCTGTTGCATTCGTGATGTATTCCCCACGAGGTGATCCGAGTAGGATGACTTCCCCTTTTGTCCGAGTTGTCTGATATGCCAATTCAACAAGTCGTGGATTCCCAATAGCTTCAACCGAAACTTCTGCTTTACGACCATCTGTTATTTCTTTGACGGTTTCAACAGCATCTACATCCTCAGGGTTTATTAGATGTTTTATACCACATTTGCGTGCGATTTCGATACGTTCTGGAACTTTTTCTATGCTGATGACATTCATTCCTGCTATGTTGAACAATTGAGATGCAGAATTACCTACTAAACCTAAACCGATAATGACAATACTATCACCGAATTCTGCTGATGACACTCGGAGTGATGTCATTGCCACAGTTGCCATTCTGATAAATGGTATAAGTTTTGGATTAATTTCTAATGGGGATTTAAATGTAAGCATCACCGATGCAGTTTTGACAACAGATGCATGTGAACTGTAACAGAATGCATAATCACCTGCTTCACACTTTGTAACCTGTTCACCAACCTTTAGTACTTCTCCAAATGCGGTATAACCTGATCCGTGTGGATATCGCGTACCAGATTGCAAACCTGTATATCCTGCTCCTTCAGTGCCTGGACTTATCAGACTATAATGTGTCTTAAGCAGAATTTGGTTTGGTGCTAAGTTTTCATCCAACTCAAAATCCTCAAGTGTTGCTTTCCGCTGTTCTGGTATTATGATCTGTTTACCCTTCATTCGCTTGCTCCTGAGTCAACTGTTGTTTTGCTATACTAATCCGATATGATACCAATGTTGTTGTTCACTGTCAATATAAAATTGTAGTGTATCAAGAGTGTTCTGTTTTTTACCTCTTTGCTTAGAAATTTTCACAAACGGTAATATCCGTGGTTTTCATTATATGGTTCTATGACTTTAAATGTTTGAGGTCTTGTAGGATAGTCAAGAGAAGATATATGCATCATTTAATGAATCAAAGAGAATCACCTTGACAAAAATGGGTGTATGGTTTAAAGTATGGCAAAGTCTGATGAGTGAATTGATTTGGAGGCGAAAGATGTCTGAGCGTTTAGCAGTAGATGGTGGAACTCCTATTATCAGTGAATCTATTCCTGGAGGAATGCATGGACCGAGTGTAATTGATGAGAGAGAAATTGATGCTGTGACCGAGGTGTTGCGGACCGGTAAACTTTTTCGTTTTGTTGAAGATTCTAATGTTGCAGCTTTTGAACAAGAAGCTGCTGCAAGACTTGGTGTAAAGCATGCATTAATGGTGAATTCTGGCACATCTGCAATTATATGTGCACTTACAGGTGTGGGTATCGGGCCTGGTGATGAGGTGATATTACCCGGGTATACCTTTATTGCAACTGCAGCGGCAATTGTGGGTGTCGGTGCAATACCGATAATTGCAGAAATTGATGAATCACTTGGGTTAGATCCCGCAGATGTAGAACGAAAAATAACCCCACATACTAAGGCGATATTACCAGTACACATGCAAGGTGTTCCATGTCGAGTGGAAGAGATACTTACCATTGCAAAAGATCACAACCTAAAAGTTGTTGAAGATTGTTGCCAATGTGTCGGGGGACAATATCAAGGAAAGTATGCTGGTACTTGGGGAGATGCTGGCGCTTGGAGTCTCAACTACTATAAGGTGATAACGTGTGGAGAAGGTGGTTTATTCTTCTCTGATGACTATGACACTTATGAACGTGCTGCCTTTGCATCTGAACCTGGTTTACCTATGTGGATGAGTGGCTCGGAGTGGCAGAACGATCCTTTCTCTTGTCAGACCTATCGCGCTGGTGAGATATTGGGTGCAATTGCACGTGTACAATTGTCTAAGTTGGACGATATTCTTGGACATACTCGTTTAATTAAGAAAGCATTCTTGTCCGAGCTCTCAGATAATCCTAAAGGTTATGTACGACAGCACGTTGACGATCCGGCTGGTGAGTGTGGGATAAGTGCTGCTATTATAGTTAGAGACAAAGAACTTGCGCAGAAATATACTGAAGCACTGAGAGCAGAAGGTTTAGGTGCCGGTACTGCTTACAACGAAGGATTCCCTGACAGACATATATACACATATTGGGATTCAATTCTGTTTAAACATTCACCTAATAAGGCAGGTTATCCCTGGAGTGATCCAAGATATAAAGGTGAAGTTGAGTATTCACGGGATATGTGTCCGCAGACTTTGTCTATTCTGGGACGTGCATTACGATTTGGATTTAATGTGAATATGCAGGAGGAACATGCAAGATTGATGGCTGCAGCAATCAATAAAGTTGACGATGCCTTGGGATAATGTAAAGTTGATCCTAATTATTGAAAGGAATCATAGTGGATGAAGATTACGATATTAGGTTCAGGAACTTCAACGGGTGTACCTGAGTATAAATGTCAATGTGAGACTTGTCAAGATGCAATGCAAGTCGGATCAAAAAACTACCGAACTCGTTCATCAATTCATATTGAAAAGGACGGAAAACATCTACAATTCGACCTTGGTCCAAACTTCATGGATCAGATAAATAAGAACAGTATTGAATGGATTGATGCTGTCATCTATACACACTGTCATTCTGACCATATAAGCGGTACAAACGATATTGTCATGCCTTGCAGAAAGCAGGGAGTTGATATGCCAATTTATGGTCCTGAACAGACGCTCAAAATCCTACAGCGCAATTACGATTATATGTTTACAAAAGAGACATTTCAAGGGGGTGGTGTTGGCCACCTTCTACCAAATGTTGTTGAGGGTAGGTTTCAATTACACGGTTTTGATATAACCCCTATCACTGTTGAGCATAGTACTATCGACACATTCGGGTATAGGATTGACAACTTTGGGTATATACCCGATGTTAAATTCTTGCCAGAATCATCTTATAGTTTTCTTGAAGGCATAGACGTGTTGGTGATTGATGCATTGAGCTTTAATCCAGGACATCCAACGCATCAATCAGTAGGACAAGCATTAGAGATCAGTCATAGACTAAAACCGAAAGAGACTTATTTTACTCACATTATGCATCGTCTTGATCATAGGTATTTTAAGGATCAGTGCGCTGAACAGGACATTGAACTTCCAGATAATGCATACCTTGCTTATGATGGACAGGTGATTGCGTTGTAAATACATCTATTGTCAACTAAGAGTGTGATTAAAGTAATCAACACCGAAATCCCAAACGGTTTCGGTGTTGTGCACAGTATCGTATTGATGCATGGAAATAAGTATTCTGCTTATTTACCCCAGCCGCCTTGTGATCTTTGTCTGCGTTGAAGTATAACTCTGTCACCATCAGTAATCCCGCTCTTGACAATCACTTCGGTTTCGTTTTGCATACCTGTCTCAATAGGCGTTTCAATACCTTTACTACCATCACCTTTGTCTAACATGACGAACTTACCCTTTGAGATACTAATTTGTGCTTCGACACCATCAGCTTTCTTATCGCCATTTATTAAGAGAGAAACAGTTGCTGGTCCTGGCATTATTCCGCGTTGCTTAGCATCTAAGTCAATAGTAACACTTCCATTTGCGATACTTTTTATTGTGCCGTAGAATATTTTTTCGCTGATTGTTTGCATTTCAACCCTTTTGTCAACTTTGAAGGGAGAAGTGTTACCGACCTGTGCTACAACGGTGGCAGAATTCTTTGATATAACGGCATCTATCGGTACAAGCAAGACGTTCTTTTCTTCATAAGTAATGATGTCAACATCAGCACTCATTCCTGGTCGAATATCTCCAGAAGTGTCATCAACTTCGATCATCACTTCAAAGGAGATGATGTTGTCTTGTTGTCGTCCACTGGGTGAGATCTCATATACTTTACCCTTGAATTTGTGCGTCTGAAACGCATCAACTTTGATATCTGCTGTCTGTCCTTCTTCAAGCCTTTCCATATCAACTTCATTTATGAAGGTTTTTACAACCATTCTTGATAGGTCTGCAATTGTCATTATGGGTGGACTTTGTGAAAATGCTGAGCGTCCAGAAGTGACAATTTCTCCTTCTTCAATAACCAGTTGCGTAACTGTTCCGGTCATAGGAGCTTTTATTACTGTCCATTCAAGACGTTCTTCTTGATTCTTCAAACTACTTTGTCTGCGAAGTAAATTTGCGTCAGCACTAACTCTTGATTGTTCAGTATGTAGTTTTTCATTGTCGATGGTGAGATTGAGTTCCTGCAATTGTGTTACTGCGTTATCCAGACGAATCTGACTCTCTTCTTCAGATTTCTTCCGCATTTTCTTCAAATTTTCTAAACTCAGTTTCTGGTATTCCAGTTGTGATTCACGTGTTTTTATACCCGTTTTTCTTGCAAGAATAGTTCGTTCTTGCGAAACTATTGTTTTCTTTTGTGATTCTACACGTTTATTAGCATTCTTGTATGCTGAGTCTGCACTCGCGTGGCGAGATTCTGCATCTTCCAAAGATTTTTTGGATACTAATTCTTCATCAAATAAAGATTTGTTTCTATCATATTCTGACTTTGCTGTGTCTAAAGAAACCTTTGCGGATGCTAATGAGGTCTCATATTCTGTGAGAGTAAGGTTAGCTTGTTCAAGTGAAATATTTGCTTGTTCTACTGCGATCTTATCTTGCTCCAACTCATTTCTTGTTGCTTGTAGATTAGTTTCAGCACTACTAACTTGAGTTAGGGTTGTAGCTTTCACTGTTTCCAAATTTGCTCTTGCGATTTTAACAGCAGCTTCTTTCTGAGTGAGATCACTGTTTAAGCGATCTTTCTTGAGTTCTATATTTAATTCTGCTTGCTTGAGTTGTGCTGCTGCAGCGTTTACATCTGCCTTTGCTTGTTTCTGTTCTTCTTGATATATTTCAGGGTCTAATTTAACTAAGATTTGGTCTTTTTCTACAAAGTCTCCATCTTTTACAAGCAGCTCAACTACTTCCCCGTCAACATTTGATTTAACTTCCACATCAAGGAGTGGTTCTAAATTTCCGGTAGCGCGTATGGTGTTTCGAAAATCACCAAGTTTTGCCACCTCAATTTTTTGGGTGACTTGCGTATCTGCGCCGTTTTTGCCACGACTCAGAACAACCCAACCGACCGCCCCCACAAGTACAACGATGATAGCAACAGTAATAATTAATTTTCTCAAAGTCTTTTCCTCCTAAAAGATGAAATGGTATGAGTTTTGACACCTATTCATTTTCTCATTTCATTGTGTTTTATGACTTTCTACATTTTTTACAAAAACAGGATTTAATCGGATCGCAATGCTTCTACAGGTGTAAGTTTTGCAGCTTTATGTGCAGGATAAAGACCGAAGAACACACCGATTGCAACTGAGACAAGCAAAGCTATGAACATAGTTTCAAATGAAACAACAGAGGGCCAGTTACTCCCTTCCCATACAAATTTTGAAATGAGAGCTGCAGTGCCTTTACCCATAAAGATTCCTAAGAAAGACCCAAGAATGCCACCTGCCAAGGTTAAGACGGATGCCTCAATAAGGAATTGTGTAATGATATCGTTGAAAGTTGCCCCTAATGCTTTACGTAGTCCGATTTCCTGTGTGCGATCTGTTACGGATACAAGCATGATATTCATTACTCCGATTCCAGCAACCATTAAGGCAATACCTGCGATACCTCCCATGAGCGCTTTCATAACTAACCCGACTTTATTTGCTGTCGCTAATTCTTCAGTTGCTGTCCAATAGTTATATTCCTCACCAGAATTCTTATGTATTCTCCCTAAAATATGTTTTGCATCTTCTATGACTCGTGGAATAGTATCTACATCTATTGCTTCTACTCGAATTCTTTCAACATCCTGTCGTCCTTTAAATCGGTCTTGTAGGGTTGTGATTGGAATTATGAACCTATCATCCCATCCGGTTGTATCCATTGCGTCTCCTTTTTCTTCCATAACTCCGATAACTTTTAGACGTACTTCATACAACCCGCTCCTTCCCCGCCAGTAAGAGGGTCTTGAGGCTTTGATTTCTTTTCCTACCGGATCCTCATTAATAAAAACTTCTTCAGCGATTTTTGAACCGATTACCGCTACACTACTTGCTGATTCGACCTCATCTGCATTGAAGAATCTCCCGTATGCGGTATACCAATTATAGGATCTATCGTATCCAGCCGTTGATGCAACAATACGCGATTCTTTTCTACGTCCTTTATAGCTGACGCTCCAACCTGGCATATCATCTTCTGCGACAACATTAACCACGCCGCTGGCGTTTCTCCAGATTTCAAATGCATCGTCAGTTTCCAGATGTTCAGCACGGTTTCTCCGCCATCGGCTTTTTCCACGAACAGCTTGACCCGCCGCACGGCTTAATGTGCCAGATTGTCTATCCCAATCATCTTTGTAGATTTCGACGATTTTTGTTCCACCTGTACGTTCAATTTCACGCAACACCATTGCGGCTGAACCATCCCCTACAGATACCATACTTACTACAGAACCAACACCGACAATTATTCCCAATATTGTCAAACTTGACCGAAGTGGGTTGCGTCTGAGACTTGTAACTCCTAAAATAATACATTCAAAAAGGTTCATATACCTCTCCAATTATTCTGTTCTTAGCGCTTCAATTGGTGATAGTGCTGATGCTTTCAGAGCTGGATATAGGCCAAAAGAAATCCCTATTAAAGCGGAAAAAGACACTGAAATAATAATCCACTGCATGGAAATGACAGAGGGCCATTCAGGAACCATTTTTACGATGTTGACTGCAAGCACTGCCATACCTTCACCGGCGAGCATTCCTACGCCTACTCCAATTGCACCGCCGATAAGGCACATTGCGATAGATTCAATCAAGAACTGTATCAATATATCAAGTCGTTTTGCTCCGAGAGCTTTTCGCAGTCCTATCTCACGTGTCCGTTCAGTTACTGCTACCAACATCATATTCATGATACCGATCCCACCGACAAGTAGCGAGAAACCTGCTATACTCCCCAAGGCAATTTTAATGACTTTACTAATTTTTTCTAATTGTGCCATACCCTCACGCATATCTCTGACATCAAAGAAATCATCCTGATTGTTGTGTCGTTTTCTTATTACTTCCTTTACTTCTTCTATTGCTTTCGGCACTTCCTCAACGGTATTTGCATGAACCGAAAGCATTGAAATATAGTCGTTACCAGTAAAACGTTCCTGTGCTGTTGTAAGAGGCATAAATACCATATCGTCAAGGTTCCATCCGAATCGTAGACTTCTACCCCGTGGATTCATGACCCCTATCACAGTGAATCGTTCAGCAATCCGAGCCTTATCTCTTCTTCCCCACCTGTCATATCGGTCGCCACCTCTACCAATTTTTATTTCTTTATCTAAAGGTGATTTGGTTCCGAAGAGGTTTAATGCAACTTCAGTTCCAATAACACAGACTTTTTCCTTATTTTCAATATCTTCTTCTGATATGAATCTTCCTTCTTGAATGTCCCAATCCATAGCATCGGAGAATGAATGATTGACTCCGTTGTAACCGCTGCGAATTTCAGAACCGTCATTCGTCTGAATAAGGACGCCACGCCATTCTGGTATTCTTGGCACAGCGACCTTCACAGAAGGACATTCTGCTTCAATTGCTAACACATCATCAAGCTCAAAGTGTTCGTTGCTTCTGTTCGGCATCCATCGACTTCCGACACGTCTATAGCTGCTCCGAAACATAGTAAATTGGTTGACTCCACCTAATTTTTGTGCATCTTGTAGTACGATTTCTTTTGCCCCATCTCCGATTGATATCATAGCAAGGACAGAAGCGACTCCAATGATGATTCCAAGCATTGTCAACAATGATCGGAGTTTGTTGCTTCGGATTGCAGATAATCCGACTGAAAATCCTTCAAAAAAGCGCATTTCATGTCTCCAATTTCGACAAAAAGAAGATACTTTTATACATGAAATTAAGACAGAAATTTGTCAAAAAGGTTCGGGAAATGTTATTAACTTCTTTCTTATGGATTTTATTGATTTTTGACGTTGAATTCTGATTCAGGTTTATTACTCTGTCCGCAATGCTTCTATGGGGGAAAGTACTGAGGCTTTTATTGCTGGATACAGACCGAATGAGATTCCTATTACTGCGGAGAATGCGATAGATATTAATACCCATTCTGTGGAAACAACGGAGGGCCATTCAGGGACAATCTTGGCGATCTTCACTGCAAGTATTGCCATGCCTTGGCCTGCAAATATACCGACAAATACACCTATTAACCCACCTAAACCACACATGAATACAGCTTCCATTAAGAATTGGGTCAGAATATCTAACCGTGTAGCACCTAATGCTTTACGTAGTCCTATCTCACGTGTGCGTTCTGTTACAGCGACAAGCATCATATTCATTATCCCGATTCCTCCTACAAGTAGCGAGAAACCTGCAATGCTACCCAGTGCGATCTTTATGACTTTGCTGATTTTCTCTAATTGTGCCATACCTTGCCGCATATCAAAAACCCTGATGAAGTCGTCTTGATTTCTATGACGTTTACGGATGACTGCTTTGACTTCTTCGATTGCTTTTGGCACATCTTCAACAGTATTTGCATAGACGACAATATCTTGAATTCTGTCGTCACCAGTGAATCGTTCTTGTGTAGTTGTTAATGGCATAAAGACGAGGAAATCGTAGCTCCATCCGAATCTTAGACTTCTACCTCTGCGTGTCATAGTACCTACGACAGTAAAACGTTCTGTGTGTCTCTTGTTGTCTCTTCTCCCCCATCTGTCATAACGTCCATCTCCTCGTGCAATTTTTATTTCTTGTCCAATAGGGGATTCTTCACCAAATAGTGCAGTAGCGACCTCATCACCGAGTACACAAACACTTGAAGCATTTTCAACTTCTTCGTCTGTGATAAATCTGCCTTCTTGTACCTTCCAATCCATTGCTGTATGATATGTTGCATCTACACCATTATATCCGGCGCGCATTTGTCTTCCTCTTGATGCTTCAATTAAAGTCCCTCTCCATTCAGGTATTCTTGGAGCCACTGCCTTTACAGAGGGACATTCAGCTTGCTATTGCCAATACATCACCGTACTTCATGTATTCATTGCTACGAATTCTCACCCACCGAGTTCCGACCTGTTTATGCCATGTCCGATAGATTGTGAATTGGTTTGCACCACCGAGTTTTTGTGCATCGCGCATGACGATTTCCTTAGCACCATCACCAATGGAAATCATTGCCAGAACGGAAGCAACACCGATGATAATACCAAGCATTGTTAGCAATGATCGCATCTTATTTGAACGAATTGCAGTAAGACCAACAACTAATGCTTCAAATACTCTCATTTAATTGTACCAAGGTATTGGCGTAATTTGACAGATAAGAATTGCCAACTGTATAAATTATTCAAAGTGAAATTTCTGCTAATTATACTATTATCATGAGTTGTGTTAGTTAACAATTTGTTTGTATCCTTTTCACACACGTGGACTTAATGTTATAAACATATCGTCCCTACCAAATCAACGCCAAATGCGCGTTTGGCATTTGTCGGGACTGAAGAGAGGGTATTCAATGTTTTTCTATAAACATATCGTCCCTACGGGACTAAAGAACCTATCTGTCATAAGGAAAACTCACTGAATATTGGACTTATGTGAAAAAAATTGTACAATAAGTTATTTAGCACAAGTCGTTACTATCAGTTTAGAATTACAACTTTGTTTGTATTAAATTTTAGACGTGTAAAATTGAGATGGTTTATGGTTTTATGGTAAATATACGAATATATTCGGTAGGTGTGTAATTTTGATAAGTGTTTTATTCTTTTCTCAGTGCTTCAATCGGAGGTAACATTGACGCTTTGATGGCAGGATACAAACCGAAGGATATTCCGACCACAGCAGAGAATAAGACAGACATGAAAATCCATTGTGGAGAAACGACTGAGGGCCATTCTGGTACTAATTTTGCTATTCTGACAGCGATAACTGACATTCCTTCAGCAACAATTGTACCTAAACAGATACCGATAATGCCGCCTATGACACACATCGTCACAGACTCAGAAAGGAATTGGTAAATTATGTCAAGAGGTTTTGCACCGAGTGCTTTTCTAAGACCGATTTCACGTGTGCGTTCTGTTACAGCAACAAGCATCATGTTCATTATTCCAATACCGCCAACAAGCAACGAAAAACCCGCAATACTCCCGAGTGCGATTTTAATCATTTTGCTTATTTTCTCTAATTGTCTTATACCTTTACGCATCTCATATATTTTGACAAAGTTGTCCTCACCTTTGTGTCGATTTCGGATTACTTCCTTTACTTCTCTAACAGCGTTAGGTACGTTTTCCACAGAGTTTGCATAGACGACAATCTCCTGAATCTTATCATCTCCTGTAAATCGTTCTTGTGTCGTTGTAATTGGGAAAAAGACCATGCTGTCAAAGCTCCATCCGAACCTTAGACTTCTTCCGCGCGAAATCATTGTTCCGACAACTGTAAATCTCTCAGTAATTCTTCTTGTGCGTCTCTTACCGTGTTGATTATAGTATCTAACATTTCTGACTATTTTTATCTCTTCACCCAACGGGGATTTTGTTCCAAAGAGATCCGATGCAACTTCTGAGCCGAGTACACAAACTGTCATTGCATTAATGACATCTTCGTCAGTGATAAATCGACCTACTTTTACTTTCCAGTCCAAGGCAGTATGAAATGCAGTATCTACACCATTATACCCTGCCCGTGTTTGTCCTCCATTGGGGCCTAAAATCAAAGCACCTTTCCAATCTCTAATACGTGGTGTCACATTTCGAACCGTTGGACATTCTGTCTCAATCGCGAGTACATCATCATAATTCAGATATTCTTTCGTTCTGATTGGAATGTTGTGTTTTCCGAGTTTTTTGTGTGACCGACGATAAATTGTAAATTGGTTTGCACCTCCGAGTTTTTGTGCATCTTGTAATACGATTTCTTTTGCTCCATCCCCTATGGCTATCATTGCAAGGACAGCCGCTATTCCGATGATTATTCCGAGTATTGTAAGCAGTGATCGCATTTTATTTGCGCGAATTGCTGCTATACCGATTGAGAATCCATCAAATAAACTCATACAACCTTCTCAACTTTCTATAAAACACAAAAAAACACATGTTAAACGTCATTGAGAAGAATTAGTTTATTTCGTCTTTTGTGTTGAATCGATTATGCAAATAAAAAAGGCGGATACTAAGATCCGCCTTTTCCTAAGGAGTTGTTAATTATTTCTTCTTTTTGTAGTAGGCTGTATCAAGAGATAGAATGGCATAACTGGTTGCCAGTACAGGAAGTGCTTCCATCCAGCGACTATTCTCATTCGCCCAAAAGCCTTCAGGTTTCTGTACGTTGATTAATTTCTCCGCGAGTTCTTGATACCAATCGTGGGATACACCTTTCGCATCCATGATGATATCTTTGCCGTATAGTCTTAATGCCTTAGCCATTGTATGATAGTTATAGTAAAGACCTTGTGCCCCCATGCCGTAGTTTTCTTCAATTGTGAAATGTCTTCCAATCCACTGAACAGCAGCCTTGACACGGTCATCATCCTTGTCAACATTCGCGTAGATAAAACTTAGTAAACCGGCATAAGTCATACTTGCATAAGAGCGGGGTTTTCCTTCTTTGTCAACTCCTGCTTTGCTTTCACCATCTGGTGAATAGATAAAACCGCCGTCGTTCCCAGCCCATGACTGGTCATTACTTTCACTACGGTTCTGTGTCCGTTCTAAAAACTTGACTGCTTTTTTCCAGACTTCATCGTCATCTGAACCACTTTCCTTTAAGGCTTGTATTGCAAGGTTTAGGTTTGACAGATCATGGACTGATTCACGACTACCGTAACCGATGCCACCGTAATATTCACTCTCTTCATCTTGTACTTGTAAGCTTTTAATGAAACCTTGTGCCTTTCTTATGACTTCATCATATTTCGGATTTTTTGTTGAAGAAAGTGCCAACACTGAAATAGAGGTGTTGTAGTTTGGCAGAGCGGGTTGTTTACTAATATCGTAGATTGCACCGTTTTCCTGTTGCATGTCAACTAATCGTTTTAGTGCTTTCTGAATAAAAGGATGTTTTTCTTCACTGTATTTTCCTTCTGGGTGTCGTAAAAAAGCAGTGATAGTAAGTGCTGTTATCCCAGGATGATCGGCAAATAACCCATCTTCTCCCTGTTCACCTTTTAACCACTCTAATCCTTTGTCAATACTGGTGATGACACGTTTGTTTAATTCGTCATATTTAGTTGAAGCATCTTCCGCATGTTGGTGTGCGAAAACTGTCACAGTCGTTATGAGCGACATAAATACGATGATAATTCCAAACCGTTTTTTGATTTTCATTTTGTATCTCCTCTAATGTATGTGCTCATGTCTGAGCAAATCTGATGCCAAAAGCGAAAACAGTATAATGTCTAATGGATAGTCCAGACTAAATAAGTAGGTCGGGTAGAGGAACGAAACCCGACACGTAATGATTATGTCTATCATGTCGGGTTTCGTTCCTCTACCCGACCTACAAGTTAAGATTGGACAGTCCACAAGTGTTATAACATTAAACAATCTCAATATCACACACTATGTCACAATTTGGACAGTATTGACCATAATTTGAACAGTTTATCTTGTTTCTCAATAAATCCAATAAAGTAGAACTACCTGTATTTAGAAATATCCCATATAAGTGCTGTTCCATCCCAACTGCCACTTACGAGCGTGTTACCATCCGGATTGAATGCAACAGATCTGACGCCGTCTGTATGTCCAGACAATTTAGTGATTTCCTGAGTCGTTGTGATATCCCATAGGATTATCTTATTGTCAGAACCCCCTCCACCACTGGCAAGGAATCTTGCATCAGGACTAAAAGCAACAGAAATTACCGTGCCGCTGTGTCCTTCTAATTTTGCAATTTTCTTGCCAGTTGTCGCATGCCACAAAAAGACTCCATCATAGTGGCCAACAGCAAGTAGACTTCCATAAGGGTGGATGTCAATACATTGATTTCCAGGTTTTTCCGCTTTGATTTCTATGTATTCTCTATCAGTGGTGTTCCACAGCAAGATTACTTCATGACTTGCAGTAGCAAGTTTTTGTCCATCAGGAGTAAATGCTACACCATTTACCCATTCATAGAAGTTAATGCGGTTTCCTCTCTGATGTCCCTTAAAGATATGGAGTTGTTCATTCTTGGTTAAATCCCAAATCACAACCAATCCATCTCGATCACCACTTACGATAGTTTTTCCATCAGGACTAAAATCAAGACTTTCAATAGCCTTTGTATGTTCTTTAAATACAGCAAGTTGTTCTCCTGTATTTGCATCCCATAATCTAACCTCGTCTGACAATCCAGCAGTTGCTATCTGATTGCCGTTAGGACTAAAAGCGATTGTTTGTGGTGCCCATTCCCATCCAAATACAGATTTTAGTTGATTGGTTGTTGAATCCCATAGTCTTACAGCATGTTTTCCGCCGGTCGTTGCGAAAGTTTTTCCATCTGGATGGTAGGCAACACTTGAGACATCTTCAATGAAACCTATTGCAATGTCTCTGAATCCTCCACCTATGCTGTTCCACATACGTACTGTTCCATCTACCCCTCCACTGACGATTGATCCGTCTATAGGATTAAATCTTGCACATGTAACAGTGCCTTCGTGTCCGATAAATGCTGCTATCGTCCTTCCTTTTTCCATATCCCACAAGTGTAATCCACGCATGCTTGAAGTTACTAAACTTTTTCCATCGGAGCTATATGACATGTCTGTTATTGAGGATATTCTGTCTGAAATCTTAGAATATTCATGCGTTTTGACATCCAAAAGACCGATTTTATAACTTCTTCCACCAACTGCAATCGTGTTTCCATCAGGACTGAATGTTAGACTCCAGACTTCAGAATCATAAGCAGTGTGCACGTGTAGTTTTTCTCCAGTCATAGCGTCCCACAGAATGACTTTTTCATCGTCTCCGCCAGATGCAAGTAGAGTGCCTTCTGGATTAAATACTACTCTATTGACGTTATCATCATGTCCCCGCAATGTCATCCTCTGTTTACCTGTAGCAACATCAATTATGATTACTAAACCGTTGTGACCACTACAAGCAAGAGTTTTCCCATCCGGACTATACATCAAACTAAAAATTCTACCTAAATGTGGAAGTCGTAAGGGGTTCATCTGTCCTGTAGGTCTATCCAATAAATGCACAACCCCTTTTGTTGCAACTGCAACTGTATTGCCGTTTGGTGAGAATGCAATATTATTGACAGCACCTGTTTCAAATTCAAATTTGTTCTTCTTAACTCTGGTTACAGCATCCCATAGTGTTAAACTGTCGTCAAATCCGCCGCTTGCAATAATACTGCCATCAGGACTAATTGCTATACTTTTTACATTCTTATCACTTTCAGAGTTAAAAGTAGCTATCGGTTGTGCCCTGACAATATCCCATAAATAGATTTGATGGTCGGTGGCACTTGCAAGCGTTTTGCCATCTGGACTAAATGCAACACTGATGACTTCTTCAGTATTTGGAGTGTGGAATCCGATTCGTTTGCCAGTATTCGGATCAATGAGTGAAACTTCACCTAACTGTCCAATAGCAAGCATTTTACTATCCGGACTAAATGTCAAGCTGTACGATGTGTAACAATATACTATCTTTTTCTGTTCATCGTCTGAAGCATGTTCTGCATTCCACAATAAGAGTTGATCTTTTTTCTCACCTGTGGATGCAATAAGTTTTCCATCCGGACTAAACGCAACACCGTTTACATCATCATCAGACACGTTTATACTGTGGATTTCTTTACCTGTCAAAACGTTGCGTAAACTAATTGATTTACTTCTTAAACTGTCAGTGTCTTCTATGAGTAGAAATTGACCATCAGGACTGAAATCTACACCCGTAACATTATGTTCGCTGCTATATGTTGCTTTCATTATACCTGTATCTACATCATATAGATTTGTCGTCCCATAATAAGATCCACACGCAATTGTTTTTCCATCAGGACTAATTGCCACACAGAGTTCATCCCTATCATTAGAAACTTCTATGACTGATTTTTGGGATTGCTTCACCATATCCCATAATACAACCTTTGTAGAACTATCATAAGCAAGTATACTGCCATCAGCACTAAAATCTATAGTCTTAATACTTTCAGTATGGGCACCGAGCAAAGCAATTTCTTTATATGTATCTGTTTCATATAACCAGATTCCTATATCTGTTGCCGCAGCCAAGATTTTACCGTCTGGAGAATATTGGATTTTATTGATGTTACCTTTACCAAGACGTGCTATTGTACCGTCAGGTAAATGCCAATTTGATGGATCTTCTCCAAATGTAATGGATAAAGAGAATACAAAGACGAGTACTTGAATTAGCAGAAAATATGTTGCTTTTTTCACTGTATACCTCAAAATATAAGTCAACATGAAACTGGTATATGTACAATACAGACTTAGATGCAGTCAGGTAGGTGCCCTCAGTAGGAACATAAGCGATGAATCATTCCCTCAATTCACAAGAATGCGATGAAATCCAACAGAAAGGAACTAAAATTGGACTGCTTGACCAGTTTCTGCGGATTCCATTGCAGCATCATAAACCTGCATGACTCTCCGCATTTCTTCCGGTTTGACAACCAATTCTGCACCACTGTTTAATACATCAGATATATTTTGATAGTAAGACTTCCAAGTACCGCGCACACTTTCTATGACAAGTTCACGTCTTTCACCACCAGCTTCAGTCCAGACTTTAGCATAATTTGCCGGGTCTTCTTCTGCGGAGTCTATATCACCATCACGCATTGGACCTTCTTGTGGGTCCAAGCCATATTTAATTAGACCGCCTTCATCACCGATTACATACCAACGGGGTTTCTCTGCCTTAGATAGATTGCTAATCTCAATTTGATACCTGAGATCATTCTCAAATTTTATGTATAGATTTCCATAATTACCAATGTCTGTATCCCATTTTGTGTTGTAATGAATATCACAGTAAACGGATTCCACAGGTACTTCACCGAATTGCAATGCTTGATCCACGAAATGTGCAGGCCAATCATATAGGATTCCGCCACTCTGGTTCTTGACACCCCGCCAACCGCCTGGTGCTCCGTACCGCATGATTCCTACTTGAAATAGGTATGGTGTTCCGAGCAAACCATCAGCGATGACTTTTTTCACTGTTAGGTAGTCCCAATCCCATCGGCGATTGTGGAAAACGCTTAACATGACATCGTTACGTTCACTTGACTCAATCATAGCATCGACTTCTGCAGTGTTCATTGCAATGATTTTGTCTGTGACAAGGTGTTTCCCTGCGTCCATTGCTTTAATACCAAGTTCTGCATGGGTGTCGTGTGGAGTTGCCAAAACGACGAGGTCAATAGCATCATCTGCTATGACTTCATCAATTGTGTTATATATCTTTGCGTTAGGATAGGCTTCCCGTGCAGCTTCCCTACGTTCTTCATTTCGTGTTGCGATTGCATGTAAATTCAACCCATCTGCTAAACCGATAAGATAGGAATGAAATGCACGACCAGCGTATCCATAACCAATAACAGCGGTATTAATCATATTTATTCAATGTCGGCATCAAGAAATTACCGACATATCACCTTTCTATTTTTTGTCATTAAGTGACCAATCATAATCTAAATACTGAATCTTGACATCTTCCCTTAATACAAAATCAGCGTCTTCTTGTGGTAGGTAATCAGCGAGAAAATCCTTTACTCCATCATATCCTTCAGTAAAATCTTCTTTATACCATTTGAAAATCTTTGAGAGAAATACTATGTGGTTATCACGATCTAACCTAACCTTTTCTGAGTTGGATATAAATTTCAGCGTAACTTCCTCTAACTGTTCCTCAATTTGATCTGGTAGAAAGACAGAATCTCCTAATGGCGGACAACTATTAGATGCACATACGAGCGCGAAGTGGACTCGTGCATCAACATATTCTTTCCTGATGATGTCGTGTTCTATCTGATTGAGTGTATACATTTCACCTGCCACATTGAACTTAAGACGCGAGAAAAAACCACCAAAGAGTTTAACTCTTCGCACGCTCTTTGTTGGATAGTGGTCAATTACACCTTTGATGATAAGTGCATTGTAAGCATTTATCCAAAATGCCATCTGTTCGTAAAAAGACATCTGATTTGGTTCTGCACTTGCCAATATGTCTAAATAGTCCTCAAAATTCTTTGGATTCTCTTTTATGTTTGTGTAATCAACCAAATTCCTAACAACGTTTTCTTGCAGCACCTGATTGAATAGGTCGTGCGAAAATGGTGTATCACTCAACGTTGTATGATGACGATAATCAGTTTCAACTCTATAATGGTATAGGAAGATGACACTAACTATAGATAATATCAATAGACAAGTGATAAGAATGATTTTCTTCATGGTTCTGTTTTCTTAATCCATATCATAGCATGTAATGAGAATTAATGCTTGAAAAAAGGGATAAAATATAGGAATTAACCATCTTGACAACTTATCCTACTTATGTTAAAGTAATTCTGCACTCTAAAATAACGAGTTACATTTTTATGTTATTACGATCAGATATTCTTCATCAGACAATCAACACCGCTATAAATTTCCTCTATCCAACCCAATGTCGAATCTGCAAGAATCAGATTGGCCTTGAGACTGTTCCATATATGTGTGATAAATGTTGGAATAACATAGATTTTGTCTTACAACCGTGGTGTGATTTATGCGGTACACCAAAGATAAACGGTACATGTGCTGACTGTAATGACAAACCACCACGTTTTGGTAAGCTACGAACGATTGCTTTTTATGAAGGAGCATTACAGCAGGCAATACATCTTTTCAAATTTGAAAGACGGATATACTTAGCAAAGTTTCTTATACAGATAATAATCAATAATATCCCATCAGATTGTAACATTGCTGATTATGATTACATCATACCGATACCAATCCATAAGCAGCGTTTGAATGAACGTGGTTTTAACCAATCCTATATCCTATCCAAAGGCATCTCAAAAAAGCATAAAGTAGAAGTTAGCACAGATGTGCTAATTCGGAGAAGGAACACCTCACCACAGAGTAGTCTTGATAGGGACAAACGTTTGCAAAATATTATTGGTGCCTTTGAATTATCTAATGAAGAGCAGATTCAAGGTAAGAAGATTCTTCTTTTTGATGATGTATTCACCACAGGTGCTACAGTGAGTGAAGCCGTGAATGTACTTTGGAGTGCTGATCCAACGGAGGTTGATGTGTTGACACTTGCGCGAACTCCAATCGCAGAATTGTAACCTTATCAGACTTTATTCGTAATAGATAATAGGTTAAATACAAGATAATAAAGCGTTAATATAAGTGTCAGATTCCAATGATAATCTTGTAGGAGGCATCTTTTGCATTTAAAAAGCATCAAAATTAGTGGATTTAAAAGTTTTGCTGAAGAGGTTGAGTTGATCCTTGAGCCCGGAATTACTGCTATTGTTGGTCCAAACGGATGTGGTAAAAGCAACGTCTCAGATGCAATACGTTGGGTACTTGGTGAACAGAGCGCACGTGCGCTTCGTTCTACAAATATGCGTGACTTACTGTTTAACGGTGGTGCAAACTTTAAACCCGCTCAGAAAGCAACAGTAACTCTTTCATTTACAAATATAACCCAAAATCTTTCTCTTGAAACACCAGAAGTTGAGGTATGTCGACAGTTAACTCGTGATGGAGAGAGCAGTTATCTAATAAATAAAACTCCTTGTAGACTGAGAGATATCAGTGAACTCTTTATGGATACAGGTGTAGGTGTTGATGCTTACTCTGTTATGGAACAAAGTAAAATAGATTTGATTCTCAACGTTCGTCCAGAGGAAAGACGTTTCCTATTTGATGAAGTAGCAGGTATCACAAAATATAAGCATAACAGAAAAACTGCTATTCGAAAATTAGAAGCAACAAAACAAAACTTAGTTCGCATCAATGATGTTATTCAAGAATTAGAACGTGAGAATTTATCACTTAAGGAACAAGCAGAACAAGCAGAGCACAGTCAATCCTTAAAAGAGGAACTTAAACAATTAGAACTCGGTTCAGCATATCGCAACTATGCACAACATGCCTCGGATTATAACGAATTACAGAAAAAATTAGATGCTATTCAAAACGAAGTTTCCGATGCAAATCAACATATACAAGAATCAGATGAGAAAATTGAGAGTGAGACCCATAGAAGAGCAGAACTTGACGCTGCGATATCTGCTGCTGAAGAAGAAATCAGAGAGATAAACAAGAAAAGTGAGACAGTTGAAAGACAGATAGTCCTTGAAAAAGAACGACAACTGAATATTAATCAACAGAGACAGAGGGCAATACAGGCACTTGAAGAAAGAAATAGTGAGCTTACTGACTTGCAGTCTCTTAAACGCCAACGAATTCAAGAACAGAAAAAGCTGGAGTCTTCATTGAAGATTGAAGATAGTCGTTTATCTGCTCGTAGACAGGTCTTAAATGAATTAACATCGAGTGTTGAAAAGACTAAACAGTCTATTCAGAATGCTCAGACTGAAATGCAGGAAATTACTTTAGAACTGTCTAAACGTGAAAATAGACGATCATCAATAGAAGACAGTGTTAAAAACTCACAGGACAGTCTTGACAAACTTCAAGAAAACACTGAATCGCTGAAATTAGAATTGAATACAGCAACAGATGAAAGGGAAGTCATCCAAAGTTCTGCAACAAAAATTGAGTCAGAAATAATCCAGATTACTACTGAAAAGGAAAAGATTGAAGAAAAAATAAAGGAAACGGAAAATGCCCTGCGAAAAATAGATTCCGAGATGCGCGGTTACCAAGAGAAATTAGGAAGTAGTACTTCTCTATATAGATCGTTAGAGCAATTACAATCAACCTATGAAGGATATTACGCTGGTGTTCGTGCTATTATGCAAGCGAAAGAGCATTATCCTGAGCAATTTAGCGGGATTTGTGGTGTCGTTGCAGAGTTGATAAATACGGATACTGATTTTGAAGTTGCGATTGAAGTTGCTCTTGGTAGTCGAATCCAAAATGTGATTGCGGAAACTGCTCAGGATGTTAGAGGTGGGATTGACTTTCTAAAGAAGCATCGCGCCGGTATCGTTACCTTCCTTCCACTTGATACCCTTCGACGTAGAACATTCTCTGATGATAAACTACTTGATGAACCTGGTGTAGTCGGTATTGCAGAAGAATTAGTTGAGTATGATTATATTTACGAGATTGCTATACAACATTTATTGGGGAATACGCTTGTCATTGAAAACCTTGATGATGCAATCGCACTAACTAAGAGATTTCGCCATAATGCCAGATTGGTTACAATTGAAGGTGAACTCATAAACACATTAGGGGATATTACAGGTGGATATAACGACAAAAAGAAGAGTGGTTTATTACGTCGCGCACGTGAACTTGAAGGACTTCAGGATAAGATTGTTGAGTTAGAGAAAATTGTGAATCAGAAGGACAGAGAAAGTAAGTCTTATGCATCAATAATCGCCGATTCTCAAATTGTCAGACAAAAACTTGTTGGACAATTACAGGACAAACAGATTGAAAAGACAGGAATCCTAAAAGATATTGAACAAGCCGACAACAATATCACAAGACTAAGAAATGCACTGAATGCATTAGAGAAACAGAACTTTGAACTTCAGGAAAAGTTTGAATCAACACGTGCAGAATACGAAACACTTAAAACTGAAATTGAGGAAATGACAAAACAACGGAATCAGAAAGAACGTTGGATTCAAAGGGTGTCTGAACAGATGGAGAGTGATACGCGTAAACTTGAAGATGTTACAGAAAGATGTCAAAGCGTTGAAATCTTTCTTGCCGGACAACGCCAAAGGATTGAAAGTATGACAGTGGAGATTTCTAACTTTGATGAACAACACCAGCAAATCCTTAAGATCATTGAAGAACAACAAGCGATCATAGATTCTGATGAACAATCAAAACACGATATATCAGAGAAAATAGAAGCAGCACAAAGAGAATTTTTGCAGATTGAAGGGGATCGCGCAGAAGCAGAAGCAAAATTAGATGAATTAAAAGAGGATCGAGAAACACTACTTCAGGAAATTGAGAATCTTCAGAAAGAAATACGCAAGACTCGAAATCAGTTCGATAGACAGAATCGGGATCGAAGGAAGCTTGAGGTCAGAACGACGCAGCTTGAGATGCAACTGAAAAACATAACAAATCGTATTCTTGATAAGTATCAAGTGTCTATAGATGAATTACAGAAGACAGATTCTGATCATGATGATACTGAAAACGAAGCTAAATCTTCAGCACTTGCAAGTTTGGAACTTGATGAAATTGATCTGATGGATAGAATTGAAAAACTAAAAGCAGAAATTTCAGCATTAGGACCAGTAAATTTAAAAGCAATAGAAGCACATAAAGAACATCAAAAGAGATTAGATTACCAAGTTGAGCAACGTGATGATATTGTACATGCCATTCACTCAACAGAACAAGCGATTAAGAAAATCAACCAAACTTCACGTGATGAGTTCCTAAAGTCGTTTGAAATCGTAAAAGTTAACTTTCAAGAAGTATTTACACAACTCTTCGGTGGAGGAGAAACAGAATTAAGGTTAACTGATGAATCAGATATACTTGAATCTGGTATAGACATCATTGCGCGACCTCCGGGGAAACGTCCACAGAGTATCACACAATTATCTGGTGGTGAGCGTTCGCTTGTAGCCATTGGATTACTCTTTGCCGTTTACAAATTAAAACCGAGTCCTTTCTGTGTTCTTGATGAAGTTGACGCTGCACTTGATGAAGCGAATGTTTTGCGATTCTCAAATCTAATCAATGCGTACTCCGAAAACACTCAGTTTGTAATTATTACACATAACAATCGAACTACAGAGATCGCCGATGTGATGTATGGTGTAACAATGGAACAAGCTGGTATGTCAAAGATACTTTCGCACAAGTTTCGGGAATGATACTTTCTCTATCCATCCTTATAGTTATATACTGAGTTCATGTCTTACTTGGATCGTTCTCACCTTACAATTCTACCGCTATCGCAACGTAAACACAAGATGACTGTGGAACACATCTATGCGTTAGATGGTGACATTCCACGTTATGAAAATGAACGACTCAACATCGTCGCTGAATGTATTGTCAAAGCCTATCAGAACAGAAAACAGGTTGTTTGGATGATGGGTGCACATGTGATGCGTCGTGGTAATTCACGCTTTATAATTGATCTAATGAAACGTGGTATGATTACCCACATTGCAACAAATGGTGCATGTGCGATACACGATTTTGAGATGGCACATATAGGGGCAACGCTTGAAGATGTTGAAGTTTATATACGTGATGGGAAATTCGGTAACTGGGAAGAGACAGGAAGGTATTTGAATGAGGCAATAATTAGAGGTCACCAAGACAAAATTGGTTATGGTCATGCTATTGGACGACTCATACAGAATCAAGAAAGTAAAATTCAATTTCCTCATCTTGAAGTGAGCATATTTGCTGCAGCCTATCGTTTAGGAGTACCTATTACTGTCCATAAGGGTATTGGATTTGACATTACTGATCAGCATCCTGCAGCAGATTTTGCTGCAATCGGTTGGACATCAGGCAGAGACTTCCTGATTTTCGCGGAGACTATTTCAAAGTTAGAAGGTGGTGTCTTTCTTAATTTGGGTTCTGCAGTAATGGGACCTGAAGTTTATTTGAAGAGTTTATCTATGGCACGGAACATTGCAGCACAGGATGGTGAAGAGATACGAAAATTTACAACAGCGAATTTTGATCTCATAGATTTTCCAGATTTTCAGGATGAAGGGAATCCTACTGATGCACATTACTATCACCGACCAAAGAAAACTATCCTTATACGAACAGTAAAGGATGGTGGAGAAAGTTATCATATTTCCGGTGACTTTTCTGTCACTGTTCCACATCTATATCAAAGGATTGTTTCGTTGATATAATTTCCTATTCTCATACCTTGCAGTTACCCTATTTTTCGTGTATAATAGAATCTACTTCCACCTTGTAAAGGAGGATTAGCAGTGCACGAAGAGAAAGATCAAAAACCCCTTAAAATCAACATATCAGTTGAAAACTTCGGACCGATTGAGAAGGCAGATATAGATCTGCGTCCACTGACGGTGTTTGTCGGTGAAAGCAATACTGGTAAGACATATCTTGCTACTCTAATTCATTCATTGCATAAAAGTTTTGATGGTTTCACACAATTTCCATCGTCACACCGTTTACAATCAAATATAGCTTTTACTTACCGTCCAGTTGCTCGGAAAGTATCAAACCAGGAAAAACTTGATAGAGAAATTTTTGAGATTCTTGAGAAATTAAACACTCATGGACGTCCCTTCAAATTCTCAGATTTACCTGAGCGCGTGCGTACTATGTTGGAATCCGATCTTAATAGAACTGATTCTATTGAAGAGAAACTTAGACTCTATTACGATTTAGAAACAATTTCAGAGATAATTCGGTCAGCAAGAGACTCAAACAATGTTTTAAGTTTCTCACTAAATATTAGTGACGTTAACCAAACTCTATGGTCATTTGATATGCAGAACAATGGGACAGGTAGCACAGCATACGGTTTGATTAACGGAGATATGGTTATTAATACTGATAACAGAAAAAGTAGACATGAGCCGCTTGATTTTGACGAATTTAGAAGAATATTTCGAATAGACAGAAGAGAAGAAAAAAGTTCACACTACCTACCTGCTGCGCGAAGTGGTATCATGCAAAGTCATGGTATTATTACTATGGCTCTCTACAATCGGACAACTAAAGTCGGACTTGAACTTTACCCTGAAATACCAACTTTTTCGGGAATGATTGTAGATTTTCTGAATCAGATCGTCAATTATAACGAAGTTAGAGGTTTATCAGATAAGATAGATTTCATTGCTAAATACCTTGAAACCGAAGTCTTGCAAGGAAGAATTGAAATAAACAAGCCTGCTGGAGTTAGTTATCCTGAGTATCTCTACTATCCAAAACAATCAGAAATTGCACTTCGAATGAGTCAATGCTCTTCAATGGTATCAGAACTTACTCCTTTAGTCTTGTATCTGCGAAGATATGTAAAATGCGGAGATACACTGATCATTGAAGAACCTGAAGCACATCTGCATCCGAGAGCCCAAACCCAGGTTGCCATTGCACTTTCGAGATTGGTCCGAGCTGGAGTTCGTGTTATAATTACAACACATAGTGATTGGTTTCTTGAACAAATTAGTAATTTAGTTCGCGAGGGTGAATTGATGAGAATGGAGCAGAAACAACAAGATTCATCGACTTATTTGACTGCTGAAGAAGTTGGTGCATGGTGGTTTCATGCTGACAAACCTGTAGAGGAGATTAAATTTGATCTTGTTAATGGAATAGAACCACCTGACTATGGAAATGTAGCAGAGGATCTCTACAATCATTCTGTTGACCTTCGTTCCTCACTCAGAGAAAATGCAGGAGCTAACACGAGTGAACAAGAGTGAGGTATTAGAGAATATAAGAGGACAGATCGGTAAAGAGAGCTTGTTTTTAAAAAATTCATTCAAAAGAGGGAATTGTAGTGTAGGTTTGACAGGAGTATCAGAAAATGAACGGGTTGTAGTAGATTTAGATAAAGTATTTCCACATGGACAACAAAGCAAGAGTCAATGTGAATGCATTATTTTTTATTTTGATTCATCCGAAAGACTAGTTGTTGTAGCAATAGAACTCAAAGGTGGAAAGAATGCCGAGGCAGATAAGGCTGTCATGCAATTAAAAAGTGGAGCGGCTTATGCAGCAAGTTTTGTTTCATCAGGAATCAAAACAATTTTCATTCCCATATTGTATCACAATCATTTAAGTAGAGCCGAAATAAGACATCTAAGAAAAATCAAATCACAAATAAGTTTTCAAGGTATCTCGTCTGAAATTATTACTGCCCGCTGCGGGGGAAAATTATCTAAGATACTACAGAAGAAACTATTAAGTTAACTCCACAACCTATCATGTGAACGTTCATAATCCCAATCTGTTGTAGGCAAGAAATAACCATCTTCATCCGAGTGAAGATGTGCTTTGATTACTTCTTCGTTGAGTTTGGCCAACACGCATGTTGGTGATTCCCTATTCTCATACCTTGCAGTTACCCTTTTTTTCGTGTATAATAGAGTCTACATACACGTTGAAAAGGAGAATTGCCAATGCACGAAGAGATAGCGCAAAAACCCCTAAACATCAACATAGCAGTAGAGAACTTTGGACCAATTGAGAAGGCAGAGATAGATTTGCGTCCACTGACGGTGTTTGTCGGTGAAAGCAATACTGGTAAGACATATCTTGCTACTCTAATCTATGCATTACAACAGACATTTGAGGGATTTTCAAGAATTCCTTGGATACCCTTTACTCCACATAGTTTTGAATCCAAATACATCGGTCAGGATCAATCCGTACCAAATCCAAACAGTGTGAAAAAAGAAATTCATGATGCATTTCACAAACTCTATACTATAGGAAGAACATTCAAGTTTTCAGATTTACCTCAGATAGTTAAGAAACTGTTGAAAGATGATATGGAAAATTCGAAAGTGATTGAAACCGAACTCAAAAGGTGTTTTGACCTTGAATTCATAGAAGAATTGAGAAGATTCACGAATAATTCTGAAGATGAGATGAATTTTGAGGTAAGAATTAGTGATGAGAGCCAATTTCTGTGGTCTATAAATTGTTATAGTTCTGCGTCTGGTATCATTACGAATAAGAAAATTAACGAAGATATGGTCTTTACTTACTGCAATAATGACAAGTCAAAAGATGAAGCAGATATATTGGAATTAGTTTCACGATTAGGCATTTCAATGTCGGAATTGCCAAGACACCATACATTTTTTCTACCTTCTATTCAAGGTGGAATTATGGAAACACATGGCGTAATAACAAGTGGCCTTGTGGATCGTGCGACTCGTTCTGGATTGGCACACTCACAAGAAATTTCCATGCTTACTGGCGTGATCGCGGATTTTCTCAAACATATCATCAATTACAATGATCGTGAACGGTCTTCAAGTGAAATAACTGAAATATCAAAAATACTCGAAAACGAGGTCTTGCAAGGGGAAATAATGGTAAACAGACATGCTGGTGTCGGATATCCACAGTTCATTTTCTGTCCAAAACACTCAAAACAAGCAATACAGATGAATAGGACATCCTCAATGGTATCAGAACTTACCCCCTTAGTAATATTCCTTCGAAGTTTAGTTAATCCTGGTGATACACTCATCATTGAAGAACCTGAAGCGCATCTGCATCCAAGGGCACAAACACAGGTTGCTGTTGCACTTGCGCGATTGGTCCGAGCTGGAGTTCGTGTGATAATAACAACGCATAGCGATTGGCTTCTTCAGCAAATCGCCAATCTAATTCGTGAAGGTGAACTGAAAGAACACAATGGTGAATCGGGTGCAATACCATACAAATTGCAAAAAGAAGAAGTAGGTGTATGGTGGTTTCAATCTAATAAACCTGTAGAAGAGATACCTTTTGATCGCATTGAAGGTATAGAGCCGAAAGATTACGAAGATGTTGCTGATCACTTATATAA
Source organism: Candidatus Poribacteria bacterium (assembly GCA_965261435.1). GTDB lineage: Bacteria > Poribacteria > WGA-4E > WGA-4E > WGA-3G > MSPOR6. The sequence continues at coordinate 4,413,661 of CBDHDL010000021.1, read as the reverse complement.
TACTTTCGTTGATCTTGAACGGCAATTCCTTAATGAGGACGCAGAAAATAAAAATGAGTGAAACTCTCAATGAAATACGAAGGAGGGTAGGTGAAGAAAATCTAACATCTTCCTGCAGTAGCAATAAATGTAGTGTTGACATGAGTGGACTACCAATTGAGCGTGTAGTAGTGGATGTTGATCTTGCTTTTAATGCACGTGGAAGTACTGGGAAACATTGTGACAAAATACTCTTTTACATCTGTCCGAACAGCGATCAACTTGTTATAGTTTTAATCGAAAACAAAGGTGGTACTTTTAAAAGCGCAAAAGATGTGGCAGATCAACTACGTGGCGGCGCTGATTACGCGAAAAGTGTTGTTCCAGCAAAGATCATTATAACTTGTGTGCCTGTTCTATTCCACGGTAGTGGTACTCACAAATCACAATATAGGAAACTAATGCATGAAAAAATTAGATTTAATGGTAGTGAATATGTCATTAGTAAAAGCAAATGTAATGATGAAAGAAATTTAGCAAATGTCCTGCTAAAAGCGAGGGGCCTAACCTAACTCCACAACCTATCATGTGAACGTTCGTTATCCCATTCTGTTGTAGGCAAGAAATAACCTTCTTCATCCGAATGAAGATGTGCTTTGATTATTTCTTCGTTGAGTTCAATTCCTAATCCGGGTGTTTCAGGTACTTCAATGTATCCATCTTGGATAATAGGATTTGGTAATCCGGTCACCATTTCATCCCACCATGGATTGTCTACAGAATGATTTTCTAAGACCATAAAATTAGATGTTGCTGCAGCACAATGAACACTTGCCATTGCACATACAGGTGTTCCTGCCATGTGTAGTGCCATTGCAATACCGTGTTCTTCCGCAAGATCACCAATCTTCTTTGTTTCCAGTATGCCCCCCGAGGTTGCTATATCAGGATGACAAATTGCGATAGCTCTATTTTCAAACAGTGGTAAAAAATCCTCTTTGCAGTAGATATCCTCTCCTGTACAGATTGGGGTGGCACAGGAGTTTGAAAGACGTACATATTGATCTGTATATTGCCACGGCACCATATCCTCTAACCAAGCAAGATTGTATTTTTCCAATGACCTTGCAAGTCGGATACAATCTTCAATTCCGATATGACCGAAATGATCCACAGCAAGCGGTACTTCATATCCAATTATTTCTCTGACAGTTTCTACATATTCACAGAGAATGTTGATGCCTTTTTCTGTCAGTCTGATACCTGTAAAAGGATGCTTAAGATTATGTGAACTTAGGTTTCCTTCAGGTGCTGATAGTGTCCCCGGGATACCGCTAAGTAGTCCAATACCTACATCCATTTTCAAAAATGTGAATCCTTTGTCAATGCGTTCCTGGAGTTTTTTCCCCATTTGTTCTGCATCTTTTAAAGAAGGAGTATCACTATAACATCTTATTTTGTCTCTGAATTTTCCACCTGCAAGTTGGTAACATGGAACACCATAGGCTTTTCCTGCTAAATCCATTAGCGCCATTTCGATTCCACAGACACCTCCCCCTTGTCTCGCGTGGTGTCCGAACTGTTTTATCTTACGAAATATTTTGTCAACATTGCACGGATTTTCACCGATGATGCGACTTTTCAGCATCAGAGCGTAGGTTGGACTTCCCCCATCACGCACTTCTCCAAGACCATGTATATCCTGATTTGTGTCCAATCTAAGGATAGGTCCACCCACCTGCGTTCTGACAATTCGCATGTCGGTAATTTTCAGTTCTGATGGATGTGAAGCGGTATTCACATTTGAGATAATCTCATCTGAATCCATTCAAAATCCTTTCATTCAAATCAGTGTCAAGACGGTATCCAATAAAGTTAAATGTAAGTCAACGCGTTGCTGGAGATTCCAAATTGTCGGAGTTTCAGAGATCAGTACATGTGCACTATGATGATGCAATAGGTACGGTGCTAAACCTTGTGTCCCCCAATGCTCAGCAACTCTATAAACACCTTTAGAAATCTCAGGTGCATCCTTACCTGGATCATCAGGATCAAGTTGACCCATTGATAGACAAGCTCTAACAAGTTTAGGACCTATATATTGCTGATTCCGATTACCTTCATAAAGATAAAATCCTTTTGCATCATAGTCTTCATGAAAATCTACTGAAAATGCAAACTGTTTTCCATTTAAAGTGCATTTTACGACTTCTGACTCTTCAACATTATCCTTCTCAAATGCGCGATTAATGTCTTCACCTTCACAGTTTTCACGCATATCATGAACAAAACCGTAAGGGTTAATACAAGGGATTACAAGGAAACTAAAATCTTCTTGTAGTTTAGAAACGTCACGTTCTACAAATTGTAAAGCTGCCTCAACACCGGCGGGTTCATCTCCGTGTATTCCTGCGGTGATTAGAATGTCCTGGTATGAATCAGAAATGGATTCAATTTTAAGTTGAAATATTGGCAGATCCCCTATCTTTCCAATTTCAATCACTGGATAGGGTAATTGATTTACTCTCTCAATTATACTTGCATAGTCTCGCAATATACAATTCCTTTGTCATTAATACTTGATAGCATACTATTCCTGTGCAGTCTTCCAGTCAATAAAGTCCTTCTCAATTTCTTCTGACCATTTACGATCTATCTCTCCAGGGGTGTATATACCTTCACGTAATCGTTGATGACCGAATCGATCACGTAGTTGTACCTCTTCCCCTCTCTCAACCACCTGCTGTGCAAAGTGCGGAGGAATAAAGATTACACCACCTCGTCTACCCAAAACAATATCCCCCGGTAAAACGGTCGCTTCACCTATGCGTATTGGTATGTTAATACCGGTTAATGTTACATTAGCGATACCGGTAGGATCAACGCCTCTAACAAAAGTGGCGAAATTAGGTAACTCATAGATACCATCTAAATCACGGATTCCTCCATCTATTACCATACCAGTCCCAGTTTTTGCGTATATTGAATTTCCTAAATTATCACCTGCAAACGTCCCATCTTTTACTTTTCCAAAGAGGTCAACCACAATAACATCATCTTGAACGAGTGTGTCAATTACCCAGGAATTCTGTCCTCCAACACGTTTGTCCTTTTCACCTTGTGTTGATACAGCATCGTTTAGATCCGGACGTATTGGAACGAAAGCACATGTAACAGCTCTACCGACCAAAATTCTATCTGGATGTAAATTTACCCAATCACCAGCAAATTGAAACTTATAGCCATTTCCGTTTAAAACACCCCATGCTTGTTCAATACTTATAGCTTTCATGCGTTTAATGATGTCATCAGGAACACGAGGACGACCATCAGGAAATCGATCCCCTTCCCAACTATGTGTCATTGCAAGGATGTTCTCTTTATTGATTAATTGCACGTTTCCCTTTTAGTCATTAGAAAATAGATTTATAATCCCGCATTATCCCAGACTTGATTAAGAGATTCTGCTGTTGCTTTTGCAGCATCTGAGGGTTCCATATCGTTCACTTTTTTACTGAACGGTTCTGGTGTGACTGGTCCATCATAACCAATTTCTGAGAGTATTTTGATTAGTTCAGTGAGTGGAATTACTCCTGTCTCTGCTGGAAGACAACGGATGTTGTCAATCTGTTCATAAGGATCAATCCCCGCGGGAGCATCATTGATGTGTACATAAACGACATCTGTCGCGGAAAGTTTTCGCACATCGTCAACTGTTGAACGACATGTGTACCAATGCCAAGTATCAAAAAGCAAACCTACATTACCTGTTCCTATAGCAGCTGCCAGTCCTAACATTGCATCCATAGAATAGGTGAAAAGATGTTTAGCAGACTTACGACTTGTCGCAGGCCCGATGAATTCAAGCCCAATAGAATGATTATATTCGTTAAGGATTTCAGCGACTGGACGTAGACGTTTGACAGAGAAATCCCAATTCTCCTTGAATGTTATATCGTTTGAGGCAGGTCCAACGACGGTAGTAGATCGGTAACAACCGAGTTTTGCGGCAAGTTCTGCACGTGCGGGTAACTGTGCTAAGCCTGCGTAGTAATCTGCATCAGAACCGCGCCAGTTCACCCCAAAACCCCATCCTCCCATTTTTATATCTGCTTCTTGCCATAGATCATTAACATAGTCAACAGAGTGTTCTTCAGCAAGTTGGTGTGCTTCACCTATATTTAGGTCCAACCCTTCAAATCCTGCATTTTTGGCTAACGCTAATCCCTCTTTCATATTTGCGTGAATACCAATTGCTCCTGTACTTAGGTTTTTAAACATAATTCCTCACTAACAAATCAGTTATTTTGTTTACAAGGATTCTTCTGATAAAGACAAACAGTCGTGATACAGATATCGTTCTTACAGAATAGATCGAGATCAGTAGACTGCGCTTTAAGAAGAGTTCATTGTAACAGGTATTGTTTTCTGAATCAATTACTTCTTACCACGGACAACTTTGGCAGCGACTGCCCATGGATATTCACTATCTTCAGCCTTAGCATCACGATACGTTGGAATCCATACCCATCGTTCTTCACCGGAGATGTTTGGATGGCTTGCGTGTAAGGTAAGATCATGAAAGAAGACTGCTCCTCCTGCTTCCAGTTCTGCAGTGATTGCGAGACTCTCGTCAACAGAGTCAGGACGTAAACGATTTCCAAATCCGTGTCCATCACTTGCATCTCCATCGTGAACAATTGCAGAATTATGAGAACCAGGAAATAACTTTAGACACCCGTTTTCGACGGTTGCATCATCAAGTGCAACCCAGATAGAGTATTTGTGTGCACCGTGCCAATAGTGCCAGTCTTGATGCCAAGGACTTGCAAAGTTCATTGAATGACTTTTAAAAACGACTTTATCACTTAGGAATTCAATGTTTGGTGAGAGAATCTCCTCCAAAACATCAAGGAGACGTTCATCACAGACTGCATTTTGAAAGACAGTACTTCGCGCTGCTAACCCAACATGCACCCCGTGTCCTGCCTCATGTCCTGTTTCCGCTTTCACTGCCTTCAAAATATCAATGCATTCGATCTTAAGCTGTTGAACTTCGCTTCGTGAAAACAGATTCGGTACAATAGCGAAACCTTTCTGTGTAAACTCTTCCTTCAGTGATGATATATTTACACTCATATTTAATCTGCCTTAATTTCTACCTCTCGTCCAGTTTCTCCGCTTTTGAGTAGACCTTCCATCATCTGTTGAACGATAAGTCCGTGTCGAAGTGGTGCTTTACATTCTACACCATCTAAAATACATTCAATAAAGTGATCTGCGATAGCATCCCAAGCTTCATTATACTTATTCTTTGGTAATTTAAGATCAATGTCTTCAAACTCACCTTCCTTATCCGTCTTATACGCTTTGAGCGGACTCAGTGTTGCCCCTGCCTCTGTACCAAATAGTTCTATCTGAAATTCTCCTGGTTGATGTGATGCCCAAAAACTTTCAACTTGCAAACCCACACCATTCTCAAATGTGATGAATCCACCAGCATAATCGTCAGAATCATACTTTTCATAAGTTGACTTAGGTGGTTTTGAACGGTTCCAATAACCGAGACCTTTTGGACCGAATTTTGCTCCTGCAGCACCAAGGACAGCGACTGGTTTTGGCATACCCATTATCCACCAAACAGCATCAAGTACATGGACACCCATGTCCCTAAATGCCCCGCCTCCTTTCTGAATGAATCCGAGATTCCATGCGGGTATACCACTGCGTCGAACACTTCGTGCGCGTGCATAATATATATCACCGAAATAGTTTTCTCTGGCAAGATCTCCGAGGTGTTGGCAGCTATGACCGAAACGTGTTGATAAAGACATCATATTTACTAAACCCGCTTCTTCGGCTTCAGCTACCAACTGTTTTGCAGCATCCTCAGAATCTGCTAAAGGTTTTGTTACCATGACATGTTTTCCGTTCTGGACTGCTTCAAGTGCTACCGGTACATGCCACTGATTTGGTGTTCCAACGAAAACTGCATCTATGTTTGTATCTTTACACATTTCTTTGTAATCCGTATAAAGCTTTATTTTTCCGGGCAAATCTTTTGCGAAACCTTTCATACGGTCTTCGTCAAGGTCACATAATGCAACAACTTTTCCTCTTGCATTGCGTGAAAGGGCGGAACCGTTAGGTATTCCGATGCCCATTCCCACGACAGCAACACGTATTTGCTTCTCTTTTGATGGCATTATTTTGGGATTCTCCGTTTTACGTTATTGAGTTTAGATAGTTTCGTTAATAAAAACAATTAAAAAGGCCTTCCAAATCTATTTAAGACTGGATTTACATCATTCTTGATAGGTTTAATGGATTTAAGGTATGCCCAGATCGCCTTTAGATCGGCATCAGTCATTTGTGCATAATGCTTGAATGGCATCGGAGGAAAGATACTACGATTATCTGGATTACCTTGGTGTTTTCCAGTCCGCATTGCATCAATAAACATCTTCTCAGTCCATTCCCCTAATCCCGTCTCTTTATCTGGTGTTAGATTTGTTGCAAAACTCGATCCAAATGGACCAGAAAATGCACTTAACTTAGTGGAGGATAAAATAAGGATGTCTTGTCCCCTCATATTATCGAAATTATATCGTGGAAATGGTGCTTCCGATGGGTGTCCTGCAAGATACATATTCATATCATATTCTGCTCGGACACGAGGTGTATGACAAAATCCGCAAGCTGCAACTGCATCTACAAGATATTTTCCACGCTTGACCATATCTTCCTGACTATCAACTGAACGAATAGTGATTATTGCTGCAATAGAGAATACAAGTAACGCAAGACATGTAACAATCTTTTTCTTTCTCATTTTTACTCCTTTCAATATTCAAATCTTGATAACATCTGATTTAATTTATCACTTTGCAAGAATAGTTTCAATATAAAAAGGCGCGAAATATGAATCCGCGCCTAAATTATTCAACATATGAAGCAAGTTTTGCTTAAAAACTATAGGTCAATTTCGCATAGTATAAACCACCGTTGAAACCAAACGGAGCAGATCTTCTTGAATATGTGAACACTCCAGGTGAATCGACGATGACAGTTCCAGTTCCGTCTTCTAATGTTCCTGCTCGTGCTCCATTCATATCATCATTATTTGGATCTGGTAATTGATCTAAGATATTGTTTGCACCGATTGTTAGTGAAAGACCTTCATTCAATTGATAGTTCCCTTGTATATCCGTCAACCACTTACCACCGTAGGTTTGACGTGCAGGTTCTTCTCCACTCCCTTCCTGTACGGTATATTCTCCGAAGTATCGCAATGCCCCACCAATTGTCAGGTCGCCGACTATGTAATCAGCACTAATGTTTATCCGTGTGTTTGGCTGCCATTCTTCAATCATAGATCGTTCTTGTGATGGGAAAAGCGTATTTTCCAACCCAACAAGAATCTCTGGTGCATCCACATCGCCGATAACTTCTGTGTCTGCAAAAGTAAATGCTGCCTTCAAATTTAGCAGTGATTCATTTTCGAAAGCGTGTAAATATCCAGCCGCAACATCAACACCTTGTGTTCGCGTTTGTGCTACATTTGTGAAGACCTGTGCACTACTTGCCCCAGCTTCTGTTAACCCCTCAACGTTTTCAGCACTAAAGCTACCGCTAAGAACAATGCGATCATCTATCTGAATGAGGAACCCATCTACTGTGAACCACAATCTATCAACTGGTTTTAACACAACACCAGCGGAAACGTTGAAAGCAGTTTCCTGTTTTAAATCTGGAATTCCGAGTGCGCGTGCTGCTTCACTGTCATTACGGAAAGTACCAACTTCAAGAGCTATCTGTTCACCAGTGTCTTCGTCTCGTTTGAATTGTGTACTGATGTTATTGAAATACTGTTGTTGGAGAGAAGGAGCACGGAAACCGGTGCTTCCTGCGGCACGAACGGCAACTTGTTGCATTAGGTCATAGCGTGCAGTTGCTTTACCAGTAATGGTTGACCCAAAATCACTATATTGTTCCCCGCGAACTGCAGCCCCTACGAGCAAGCCGCTACCAGGTTCTCCACTCAGATATGATTCAAAATCAGCATAACCTGCGATATTGGTTCTGCTTTCATCTACTTCATTCTCAGGTTTAAAACCAGGAAAAACTTGTATACCTTTAGCAGCACCTTCTACGCCAAGTCCTGCGTCATTCCAAGAGACCTGTTCACCTGCATGTATACCATATCCTTCGCGTCTAAATTCTATACCACCTGCTAAGTTAATGAGCGATGTTTGAAATTCTAATGGATAGGTAACATCAACGTTAAACGCTGTTTGAGAGAGTTCAAATCCACCAGCATCTGCTTCGGTAGGACTTGCCGCACCATAGGTAGCATTCATGGAATTTGAGATAAAAAAGTCAAATGTGTTCAATCCGTGATTTAAACTGACATCTACATTTAGCTCAGTTGCTTCGTGTGTCCATGAAACACCTAAAGCGAGTGAAACATCTTCTATATCAGTATTAATTTCCGGTAGGAATCCATCAGGATAGATTTCAGTAACTGTTCTTTCGGTCTGGTTTGCTCTACGATAAAACCCTGCACTGTTGTTCTGACGTGTTGAATATCCTCCAAATGAATACAGTTCAACTCCAGGTGTAATTGGCAAACCAAAGTTGTAAAATCCGACTTTCTGTGCGGAATCTGCATCCCCAATACGGAAGTTCTGACGGTCAAATGTATATTCACGCGGATCATACCATTTCAGTATCTTTGTCACAGTCCCATCTTCATTTTCAATTTCAGTTGTTTCTATTGGGTCACCGGGTGGATCTTCACCAATTTTTTCCCAAACATCTCTCTCAACCAATCCATATTGTTGGTTTCCTGATAGTCCTGCCCGGTTTGTGCGGTATCTGTCGCGCCATTCGGCAGTGAGATTGAGGTAACCTGATTTGCCAACTTTCAATCCGTAATTTGCGTTTCCTATCCACGTATCTCCATCACCCTCATAGTTTTGTCCCCAATAGAAGTTTGCGTCGCCGGTTTCAACATCATCCTTAAGCACGATGTTTATTACCCCCGCGATTGCATCAGACCCGTATTGAGCGGCTGCACCGTCGCGCAGTACTTCAATTCTCTTGATAGCAGATGAAGGAATCGCGTTAAAATCCGTTCCAGCCGTTCCACGTCCAACAGAAGTATTGACGTGTAGTAATGCACTCTTATGTCTTCGTTTTCCATTTATAAGAACCAATGTTTGATCTGGCCCCAAACCTCGCAAAGTTGCTGGTCGCAACGCATCAGTTCCATCACTAATGGATGAACTCGGGAAATTAAAGGATGGTACTAACATCTGTAGTATTCGTCCAGTTTCAGATTGTCCAGTTAAGCTCAGCTGTTCTTTCTCAACGACTTCAATCGGTACTGGTGCTTGCAACGCTCTACGTCCAATACTACGTGTACCAACAACCACTACGGATTCAATTGTTTGCAATGGTGCAAGCACAACTCTTACCTCTTCCTGTCCAGCAGTAATGTTTACACGACTACTTGAAAAACCGAGTGCAGTAATTTGTACTGCTTGTGTACCTGTTACTTCATCAAACATTGTTGTACCGTTATCATCCGTTGTCTTTTCTTCAGTCCCAATGACGACATTTGCTGATGACACAGGATTACCATTCTGATCTTCAACAACAACCTTAAGCGAATTTGCATAGGCGGTCAAGGGTACTAATGATATGATGCCGATGAGTAATACGACAAAAAACCATTGATACCTATTATTCATTGAAATTGGCATTATTAACTCCTTAGGATTATTTTCTAATTTGAAAACTTTCATAAAATAAAGCAGATTAGATGAACCCTGATATTCATCGTCACACCACTCTGAATAATATAATTATGCTTTGAAATTATATGAAAATGCAAATAAAATTAGTTACCGAATACATTTTGGAATGTGAGTTTAAATTAAAAGAGTACAGATCTGCATCAGTAAATGCTGAATCTTTAACATCTTTCTTAAGTTTTATGCTAAACTAAGTGGTGCATCAGTCCAATATTAGGATTTTTACAATACAGAGTTGATAGGAAACCGCATAAAAATCCAAAGTAAAGAAAGAACAAAGATACGGTACAATGATACAAACTGAACACGGATTGAAAAAGCATGATTCCTACCAACTTGATACCGGATTAGAAATAATGGACACATTTTGTCAGAGCATGGAACATGAAATGAAGAGGCACAACCACAACGTCATAGAAAAACACTTTGAATCATGCAATCCAATGCAAACCCTGAAACTCCCACGCTTTAAAGGGCAAGGCAACAAATTCGTATATATCATTGAACTGCAAGATGGTATAGACAAGGTTTTAGGATACATAGACGAAGAACCTCCCTCACCAGCACCAACCCAAGAGGTGTCAAATTGACATTCTTACTAATGTGCATTGCAGAGTAGTAGTAGAAATCATAAAACCCCAACCGACGAGGTTAGGAATCCTCGTCAACCGACAAGGAAACCTATGCTTTTTTTGAACTTACTTGAGTTTGTCATAATTGTACTCCTATCAATAGGATTAAAGTTTTTAATGTCGTACATTTATCCAATTACGCTAGAATTTTCATTATTACTATGGTTTTTGCTTTATACGATAGACAGTAAAACCAGATTATATAATGCAATAGCAGAACTAATAAACCCACCACCAACTCTTTCGGAGTTGTTCAGAATTAACAACATAGAGGAATAACCAACAAGGAAACCGATAATGTTGAATTATCCTTTATCACTGAATCTAATCTTTGAACACGTCCGCAGTCTACACGGTGACAAAAACGTCTACACTTTATTGCCTAACGGTAAGATATATTCATGCAACTACACAACATTCTGTCAGCGTGTTGTAAATCTGGCGAAGGCAATTTGCAATTTGGAAATAAAACAGGGTGATAGAATCGCTACTTTTGCCTCAAATACGTACCAACATCTGGAGTTATTTTATGCTATTCCTGCTGCAGGAGGCGTGATCCATCCAATTAATGTTCGTTTGTCGTCAAAGCAGCAACTGAAAATAGTTCAACAAGCAGAAGACAAACTTTTTTTTGTAGATGATCAATACTTTGATAGGTTTTCAGAATTGCAGAAGGAAGTTGATACTATCAAATCAATCCATTTTAACACTGGTGAAGTTCATGATTCTGCAAGATTTATACATGAATATGAAGATTGTTTTGATGGAGTTGAAGATATTTGTATTCCAGATATTCAGGACGAGAATTGTGCATTAGCATTATGTTATACCAGCGGCACAAGTAGTGAACCAAAAGGTGTCGTCTACACACACCGGTCAGTATTCTTGCATACATTAGCAGTTAATCAGACTGAGGTCTTCGGTATTGCTGAGTCAGATGTCGTTTTACCGCTTGTTCCAATGTTTCATGCATTGTCATGGGGACTCCCTTATGCGGCTATGTTTGTTGGTGCGGATATTGTCTTGCATGGAAGCGATTCTGAATGTGTGGTAGATCTCATATCCGAAACGGGAGTTACAATATCTGCAGGTGTGCCAACGTTATGGGGTAGGCTTTTGCCAGAATTGCAAAGAAGAAAGCAGGATGTATCTTCATTACGGAGAATAATAGTCGGTGGAGAACAGATGCCATCAGAACTTATTGAGGTATATGAAAATGATCTCGGTGTTGAGGTGAGACATGCTTGGGGAATGACAGAGATGTGCCCGACAGGTACATTCTCAACTCTCCGAAGAGAACATCAACACCTACCAGACACGGAAAAGATCCGTATCAAATCAATGCAGGGTAGACCCATTCCAGGTGTACAAATCCGTTTGGTGACAGAAGAGGGTAGTATTTTGCCTTGGGATGGTGCAGCAATTGGAGAGGTTCAAGTCAGAAGCCCTTGGACAACTGGAAAGTACTATAAGTCTAAACCTTCCACTAAATATTTTACTACAGATGGTTGGTTAAGAACTGGAGACATTGCGACCGTAAACCGTGATGGTTATATGCAGATAGTTGATCGTCTGAAATCACTAATTATAAGCGGTGGTGAATCTATTTCAACAACAGCAATAGAATCAGTTCTTTTACAACATTCAATGGTAAGAGATGTTGCTGTATTAGGGATCCCAGATAAGCAATGGGGTGAACGTCCAATTGCAGTTGTTGCACTTTCAAAGAACACTATTGAAGATTTATCGAAGATTTTGACTGAACATCTTATCGGTGAGTTTCCAAAATTTTGGATACCTGATGAATTTATTGCTGTTGATGAAATACCGAAGACAAGTGTTGGTAAAACTGATAAGAATGCTATCTTGAAAAAGTTGATTGAGTCTGAATAGAAAAAATCCATAATAGGAGAAGACTATGGCAACACATAATCATAAGTTAAGCCAAGATGAGATAGATCATTTTAGACATCAAGGTTATCTCGGACCCTATACTCTTTGTAGTTCTGATGAGATGATTAAGATGCAACCTGAAATTGAGAAAATACTTGAGACGGATGCCCCTGATCATGAAAATAGGGTACATAATCGGCATCTTGATTTTCCGTTGATAAATGAACTTGCTACGCACCCATCTATCGTTAAACGTATGGCGAGTCTGTATGGACCCGACTTGTTGCTTTGGCGGACAAACTTTTTTGTGAAGGAACCTGGCGCGAAGGAGATTCCATGGCATCAAGATTTCAATTATTGGCCTCTGGAACCACCAATTATCGCTTCAGCATGGATTGCAGTAGATTCGGCAACACTTGAAAATAGTTGTCTGCAAATTGTACCGGGTTCCCATCGAAAAGTAATTCCGCATGTTAAAGCTACGTCAGATATGGCATTCGGTCTGATGGGTGATCTAAATTTCATTGATGCATCCAACTATGTCAATCTGGAGATGCAACCTGGAGAGTTTGTATTATTTAATGAACGTACATTACATCATTCTGAAGCAAACAGATCAAACAAGAGACGAATCGGGTTGGCTGTTCGAGTGATAGTACCTATCGTCAAGGTTTTTAATTGGGATTCGCCAAATCACGAACTGTTGGTAATTCATGGTAATGACCCAGTACAAATCAATAATAGGAGTTAGTATGAATAGACAAATAACATTAGCTGAACGTCCTGTTGGGTATCCAAAAGAAACGGATTTCAAACTTATTGAAACACCCATCCCACAACCTGAAAATGGACAAGTACTTTTGAAAACCCTCTATCTTTCAGTTGATCCATATATGCGTGGACGTATGAACGCTTCCCGCTCGTATGCTGCGAATGTTGAACATAATGAAGTGATGGTTGGTGGTGTTATTGCAGAAGTCATTGAATCTAAACACCCAAATTTTGAGGTTGGTGATATAGTAAATGCGAACATCGGTTGGCAAGAATATGGTGTTTCTGGTGGTGACGGTTTACGTAAAATTGATCCGTCAATTGCCCCTATCTCAACCGGCATTGGGATTTTGGGGATGCCAGGATTAACAGCATATTTTGGACTTCTTGAGGTAGGGAAATTGCAGCAGGGAGAAACCGTGTTTGTTTCAGGGGCTGCTGGAGCAGTTGGATCAGTCGTAGGTCAGATCGCGAAGATCAAAGGATGTCGCGTAGTTGGTTCTGCTGGTACAAATGAGAAGATTTCGTATATCGTTGATGAACTTGGATTTGATGCAGCTTTTAACTACAAAGATGTATCTAACTATCATGCGAAGTTATCTGAGCTTTGTCCTGATGGAATTGATGTCTATTTTGACAATGTTGGTGGACAGATTACAGATGCAGTTTTTCCTAATTTGAGAGTAAAAGGACGCGTTGTAATTTGCGGTCAGATTTCGCAATATAACTTAGAAAGCCCAGAAACTGGACCACGGTTCTTATGGCATCTGATAACTCAACGCGCACGAATTGAGGGTTTCCTCGTCTTTGAATTTACAGACAGGTATGAAGTTGCACTGAAAGAGATGTCGGAATGGATACAACAAGGAAAACTGAAATATAGAGAAACAATTGCAGACGGTGGTATTGAGCAAGCACCTACGGCATTCATTAGTATGCTAAAAGGTGGTAATATCGGAAAACAGTTGGTTAAAATCGCAGATATTAGTTGAAGTCAATTTAGTATCCTTTCTGTTTGTCAATAACACTAAGAAGTGGTTTACCGACCAGGAACCGTTCCAAATTGTCACAGAAAAGTGAGACTGTTCGATCCATACGAAGAGGTGATCCACCAGCGACATGAGGCGTAACGATCACGTTTGGCATATCCCAAAGTGGACTATCGGATGGTAGTGGTTCTTCAGGAGTAACATCTAATCCTGCGCCACCGATCTGTGCATTTCTCAAGGCACGTAGAAGTGAGGGTCCGTCAACGATTTTTCCGCGTGTGACATTTATTAAGAGTGCATGTGATTGCATGTTTTGGAATGCGAGATCATCAAACAGTCCATTTGTTTCAGGTGTCAATGGGGCACAGATACAGACTATGTCGGACTGAGCGAGCAGTGCATGAAGTTTGTCCATCTTCCAAACTTCATGGACGAATGAGGGGGGATCTATTGTTTCAGGATCAACGGCGATAACATTCATTTCAAAACCTTGTGCTCTTCGTGCAACTTCAATCCCTGTTCCTCCGAGTCCAATAATACCAAGTGTTCTATCACCAAGTTCCCAAGTCTCGTTTCGTATAGACATTTTGTTGTCCCATGTTCTTTCTCGGACTGACCGACCTATACCTCGAATTAGACCGAGAATTAATCCCCACGCTTGATCAGCCAAATGTGTACCGACAAATCCTTTTGCACTGGTAAGGATTATATCACTTTCAACGAATTCTGTGAAAAGGATACCATCAACCCCAGCTGCCCAAACTTGTACCCATTTTAGCTGTTGTGCATTTTCAAAGAGAGAACGGTTAAATCCTCCGAACACTATATCCGTATCAACAATTTCTTGTAATGCTTCTGCAGAGTTATTAGGAGTTACAATCTGTAACAAATCTGAAATATCTTCAATCTGATGCTGTTGTTCCGATGTAATCTTTGAGTTGATAAGTATTTTCATTTGACTTATTCTCCATTAAGTGTTATGCTATAAACAAATTATATTACTATCCCAAGTATTCACTCAAAGGAGGTAAATATCTTGGTAAACATAGATTCAAATCGTTTGATAGCTATCATCCTCTCGTTGTTTTCTATTGCTTTAATCCTCTTAACAGGATTTATGATGGGTTGTGGTGATGAAGGTGATCCTCCAACTGATATGGTATCTGAAATGGACGACCCTGATGATCATGACCATACCGATCATGATCATGAGCAAGTAATTGATGTACCCCCACAAGACCCGGATGAACCAGTATCGCCTGTTGTTACCTTTAAAAACGATATCTTTCCAATTTTTGCTGAAAGTTGTGCTCTTGCTGGGTGCCATGTAGGTGGTCAACCAGCGGGTGGTCTTGACCTGTCAGACTACGACTCCTTCAGCAATGGTGGCGATAGCGGAGCAGCATTCATGGCTGATGATGCTGAAGGGAGTCTTGTTGTAAAACGTATTGATGGCTCAAGTCCACCACAAATGCCTATAGGCCGTGACCCACTCAACGCAGAACATATCCAACTATTCATAGATTGGATTGATAATGGTGCTGAGAACAACTAAATCCTAACAATTTTATAACAATGTGCAGGGCAGATCTTAATGATTCTGCTCTGCGGTTGATATTTACTTGCCTACCTAAAAGCACCTTTTCTATTTGCTACTCCTGCAAAATACCATAGAATTTGGATTCTGTCAATATAGGATTTTGATAGTTCAGGGTTATTTAGTTTTAAGAATTATCAGTTGCTCTCTATTACTGATAGTAAATAACGTAGGTCGGGTAGAGCGAAGCGAAACCCGACAGAAACCAAATGTGTCGGGTTTCGCTTCGCTCTACCCGACCTACAACTGATATTTACAGGTGTGATAAAAAGTCCAAAAAAACCGAAAACTAAATAACCCTGTTGATAGTTCAATCTTGGTATGTTTGCTTCTTTCTTATCTAAACCAGCAAGCCGAAGTTCTTAAAGCTTAATAATTTTCACATTCTTTGCTATAACACACCTTGACATCAGTCTTATTCTCTGATAAATTCCTGTTACGACTACTTCTGATATTACTAAGTCATTATTTCACTGTTTAAGGAGTCTTTTATGAAAGTTACTAATATTGAACGTACTTTAGTTGATGTTCCATTTACACCGCGTCAACAAGAAATCACGACTCAAAGTGTCTCAACAGTTTACAACTGGTCTCTACTTGAATTGTGTAAGGTTACAACAGATACTGGACATATCGGTTGGGGTGAGACTGTAATTCATTATACCTATAGTCGCGTGTCAGAAAACAGCGTGAATCGCGTTCTCGGAGAAAGTCCTGCCGAACTCATGAATGATGATTCTTTGGGTGCTGGTTTGCAAATGGCACTCTTTGATGTTGTTGGAAAGATCATGGAAGTACCCGTTTACCAAATTCTTGGGAACAAGTGTCGTGATGATGTACCAATTTCTTGGTGGAGTATTGATTCTTCTCCGGAAAATTGGGCAGCAGAAGCTGCTGAGGCTGTTGAGAACGGCTATACGAGTTTTAAGAATAAACCGCGTCCATGGTGGGATATTGTTGAACAGGTAGACGCAGTGGCAGAAGTTGTTCCATCTGACTTCAAACTGGATTTGGATCCTAACAGTTCATTGCGCGATGCTGATACTGCCATACCAGTATTGAAAAAACTTGCCGCACACCCGAATGTAGCAATTTTTGAATCTCCTATACCCCAGGGTGATGTAGAAGGAAATAATGCAATACGTAGTGTTGTTGACTGTCCAATAGCAATGCACTTCGGATCACCGCCATATACGACTGTTATTCGTGAAGGTGCCTGTGATGGATTTGTCATTGGAGGCGGTAAATCTCGGACGATGTATGATGGATACCTCAGTGCTGCAGCTGATATGCCGTTCTGGTTGCAGATAGTTGGGAACGGTTTGACGACAACTTGGGCAGCACACCTTGGTAGTGTCCTGACACATGCAACTTGGCCTGCAATTACCTGCATAAATCTCTACAGTGATCATCTACTGACAGAACCGATTCTAGTAACAGAAGGTTGTCATTCTGTACCTGATGTCCCTGGCTTAGGTGTTGAATTAGATGAGAATGCTATTGAAAAATATAGAGTGCCATCAGAAGAATTGGATGATGATGGATACACAATTCACCCACATCCGAGAATAATAAAAACTGCAGTTTATCCAGATGGCAGTTGTATCCACATGGCTGGTGATGGATTGAGTTATTTTAATGCTGGAAACGGCGAGGCGTATGTTGCAGGAGCACGGCTTGAACTTACTTTTGATGATGGTACAAAAGAATGGTCAGACCTATATGAGAAGGCATTGGAAACACCTGTGCATGGAACATGGTAATCATCCGGTAAATTCCATCCTAATGTTCTGTCTACACTCAAATGATGAGTAGATCTGTTCGTAGGGGCGGGGTTTCCCCGCCCGATATACAAATCATTTATGACTTGACAAAGCATTATTAGATTGAATTATTCCAACTTCTCAATCAAATATGAAGTTTAAAAATTTAATCGGGTAATTTTCAGTTTCTTGTGGAATCCGGTGCGGTTAGGAAACCGCACCTACCGTGTCTATTGGGTTGAACTATTCCAGCTTCTCAATCACTATTTGAATTAGTTTAGTTTGCTCCATACTAAAGAGTTTTGTTACATCTTTATCAGGATCTTGTGCAAAAGCAGTTCCGGTATCTCTGTCCATATAGTTGACAGTAACAGTATCGGTATTCGGTAAATCCAACTTCAGACTGTTAATCCTTACTCGATCTCCGAGTAGAACTTCATTGACACTCTTTAGTGTGGATTTATCAACTGCAGTTAGATAATAGAATGTACCTGTACCACCAAAGCTATAGGAAGCAATCGTAAAGACATACTTATTACCTTCCACTGCATGTTTTGACAAGAGAGTATATTCAAGCTCACTTGTTTCATCGTCGGAAATTGAATATTCCGCCTTACCGCTATGTGTTTCCCCAACGGTAATTTCCAAAGGTTTTCCATCTTTGTCCTCTTCATCTGGAACAGTGAGGGTTATTTTCTTTAAAGAATCTTCCAACGGAGCATCTAATTTTACAAAATCACTGTTTTGATTTTGATTGCATCCATAAAATAGAATTGCAGCACAGAAGATCAGGATAATTCTATATGTCATTGTAGGTTTCCTGCTTTTTCTACAGTCAACTACCTGATTAATCATTTGTTTTTTCCTCCAAAATAATTACCGTTAGCACTTCACACAGTCGGGTTCTGTGTCCCATTATAACACAAGAATCATTATAACACAAGAGTGTGTAAAGGTTTGGGTGTGTAAATATTTTGTCACTCTATTTGTCTGAATCGCGGATTATCGCGGAGAACACGGAAGACGCGGAAGGGGGTTTTTGTGTATTTTAGGTTTCTGATTATGACTTGGATTTATGTGTGATGATGTGCTTTGTCTGAACCAGGATTATCAGGAAAGACAGGATAAGAGGATTTTGGTTTAATCGGCAGCTCCAGAGGGGTGTGTATTGTAATTGTCACCGTTTTTGTCTGAATGGCGGATTACGTGGAGAACACGGAAGACGCGGAAGGGGGTTTTGGGAATTTCAAGGTATTTTCATAACCATTAGGTGCTCTGTAAACTAAGGACAGAAAAGGTTGCTAATTTCACATTTCTATTGACGAGAACTTTATGTACCAGAATCATATTGTGACAAAAACTTTACACACCCCAGGGTTATTTAGTTTTCGGTTTTTTGGCACTTTTTATCACAAATGAACATAACACCTGATTCTTTGTGCAAAGTTTCGTGTGTAGGTTAGGTTGAGTTTGGGGAATCCAATAAATCCAGGGAATGCCTAATGAAATTCATACCTTTGATTTGGTGAAACCCGCCTAATCCGAGATTCAGACATCTAAATCTGGTAATGCGCCCACAATATCAACCGTCTGCAAACTGACGGTGATAACCCGCCCTATCAAATCCACAATATACCGCGGCTGATCTGCGCGGTTCGGATCGTTCACAATACCGCTGCGTTTATCCATTTTGACGCGATACTGATCTACAATCCACTCTAACGCAGAACGCGTGCCAAGCCGATAGGTAAACACCTCCGCTGGAATACCTGCTATTGTCAGAAAATCGTTGTATACCAACTGCGTTTTGTCTTTAGATAATTTGCACTATATCAATAAAAAGTAGTTCCAACTTTTTGATTGACACACGATAACCAGAGATAGTATTATATAAAGAGAAATTTATATAATGGAGAGGATTATGAGCACAGAGAGTTTAAACGTTGAAAACATTGCCCCAATCGTTAGCGACGCGACTCGAACGCAAAGCGAGAATGTAGAAACAATTATAGTCGTGTAAAGAATAAACGAATTATCATTCCCGATTACCAGCGTGATGCAGAACAGTGGGATCAGCGGAAAGAATCTCTATTTATTGAATCGTTATTGAATAATCTGACAACGCCTGCCCTCTTTTTTTTAGAAGATCAAGAGAGTCGTAAAATTGAAGTCATTGATGGACAGCAACGTTTGAATACAATTCGGAAATTTGAAAACGATGAATTTAGTTTAGACGCAGATGATGACATCAACTATCTTTCGCCACAAAGTGTCCACTATAGTGGGAAAAAGTTCTCGGAGCTTCCCGAGAAATTTAAAACAGTTTTTAATGATTATCCACTTACAATTATTTACTTACCACCGCGTCTGGATCTTGGGACAAAACTTGAGATATTCAGACGTATCAACGAAGGGGGCACACCTCTAACCGCCCAAGATATAAGGCTATCATATTACAGCGAGTCTAAGTCTGTTTATTTTGTGCGACTCGCGGGTATTTATGCAGATACGTCATCTGCTCAACGAATGATAGCAAGCTGCTCGTGAAAAGGGTGTTGAAAATCCTTGGGGACAATTTCCTGCCGCCGAACAATATTGGATTGACTGGTGGGATGGAAAAGCACAGGCAAAAGGACAAACTCCGTCAGCAATGTTTCTGTGGTATCTTGCATTCTCTCATAGAGAAAAATTGAACAACCTAATTTCAACTCCCGATACGATGAAACATCTTGCAATGACGTTTAATGGTTCTACAGAACAAGCACTTGATACTTTTTGTGCGCAGCTACAATTTACCGACACAAAAAATAAAGAAAATATTTTCCCTACATACGGAAATGGACTTGAAAAGGATTTTGAAAATTTTGCTAAGTGGATTGAAGTAATACTTGGAAGCGGATTGTCAGGAGTGAGCGTTGATAAATATAAACAAACTGCCTTGTTGATAGGTTCCGCTGTTGAATTGGAACTTGACCCTAAGAATCTGAGTCATGATGCATGGGATGCAATAGGTGGGTTTATCCGAGCACCTCGACAGGCTGGAACTAAGTGGCTTAGCACAGAAGGTGGTTATCCAGAACAGAGGGGTCGTTGGGGAGGTAAACGAGGACAAAAAACACAATGCGACATGGCAAAACTTCTTTTATCAAAGATTGTTAAATAAGGAATCTTTCTTGAGTTCACAACCCCCTAATCTTCCGACATGTGATCCCCAGAGTCGATATTTTCCAATAGAATGGAAGGAATCATATTTTCGCAGAAATTTAAACCATAACCGTGGTGGATATGTATGCCCAGACTGCGATCAAGTTTTCTCAGGAGTGGCAGGTTTTCGGCAGCTTGAGTCTGATCACATTAAACCTTATTCTCAAGGAGGATTAACTGAATGGGAAAATTTAACCCTGCTATGCAGACCATGTAACATGGCGAAGTGTGATAAGATATGAAATTTCGCAATAAACCATTTATGACATAAATTGAAATTACCAAAGGAACCTTTCTATAAACATATCGTCCCTACCGGACTGAAGACATCCAAAAATGGATTTAATTTCCTTAAGTTTACACCAATAGGTTGAGTTTACGAAACCCAACAAAAACCTACGAAATCTGTGAAAATCCGCGATTCAGACACCTAAATCTGGTAATGCGCCCACAATATCAACCGTCTGCAAACTGACGGTGATAACCCGCCCTATCAAATCCACAATATACCGTGGCTGATCCGCACGATTCGGATCGTTCACAATTCCGCTCCGTTTATCCGTTTTGACGCGATACTGATCTACAATCCACTCTAACGCAGAACGCGTGCCGAGTCGATAGTCAAACGCCTCCGCAGAAATACCGTCTATCGTCAGGAAATCATTGTATACCAACTGCGTTTTGTCTTTAGAGAGTTTCATCTTTTCAACGCGCCAATCTATCGGCATGTCTGGTGTTTCAATATATTTGAGACCATCATATTTCGGTTGCGACTCGTAGTTAACGTGTATGTCTGCTAATTGTGCGCCTGCGTTAGCAAAACCCCAAAAATCTGGTGCAAACGGGATATGCGGCAGATCACGCTTAAGGTTCGCTTGATACTTTTCCCGATATTCCGGATGGTGCAGGATGCCGTAGGTATAGTGGAAGATGTCCCACTTGCTGATGGTATCATCACCGTAGTGTTTTCGGAATTCTGCCAATGCCCAATCGGTGATATTCTCTTTTGGGTTTGTACCGTTTTCGTTGTAGGTGTAGAAGGGAAGGAAAGTTTTTTCAGCTAAACAAAAGGTTTAAGTATATTCCTAAATTTATTTACACAAATTTCTATGTTTTCCACTGGAAGTTCCTTAAAATATTCCCGTTTATGTATTGGCCTATCTGATTTTCTATCACCATCAAGAAGTGTTATAATTTCTAAATCTACCGATGGTGTGTGAGAAAGTAACGTATGTGTTGATTCGCTTCCTAATTGTCTTTGTTCACTTACTTTTCCGTAGTCCCCTCCCAGACTATTTTCAAATTGAAACACACAAAAAAGCAAATCTGGATAAAGCAGTTTCACGATCAATTCAAAATCCTTTAAAGTCCTTTTGAACATTGCATTTTCTATATAGGACTTACATTCTATACCTAAAATTATCTTATTGTCTATCTCAACCGCTCTATCAAGTTCAACTTTATAAATATATTTACCCTTATTCTGTTCAATGTGATCTCTAACATATTCAGGCGTTAGGGCTTCTACATAGTCTTCATCAATAGAAATTCTTCCTGTGTGTTTTTTTATATCTAACCGGTCCTTCTCACCGCCAATTTCATGCCATGCTAATTTGACAATAACATCAACTAAATTTTCTACAAGATCACCTTTTGCGCCTCGAATTTGTCCTGCAGTCATAGTATACATTGAATGTATACTATCTGTATAGATATCTACGACTGACTCATAATCCAAATTGTCTACTGACCCATATTCTGAATTGTTGTTTGTTTCGAAAAGTTTCATTTGGATGTTCATCTGGATGTATTATCTACAAACAAGACTCTGTAGATGTAGGTGCGCTAATCAAGATTCGTAGCCTATCTTCTGCAGTTTCGCAGTATTCTGGTGAAATATCTATACCCAAATAACAACGCTGATTCATTAGTGCCGAAAGACAGGTTGTTCCAACACCTGCAAACGGATCTAAAATGACATCCCCTTTGAAACTGAAAAGTTTCAGCACTCGGTCTGCTAATTCCTCAGGGAACATAGCAGGATGTCCAAACTGTTTCATCTTATGCTCAGGTGCTATTGTCCATTTTCCATATACCCACTCTTTGAAAGAATCAGCGTCAATATCTGCATTTTTCGGATCACCCGATTTTTTCAAAGACCCTTTGCAAAAGATTTCCAAATATTCCCATGAATATTTTAAATAGGGACTTGACGGGCTTTTCCAACTTCCCCAAGCAGTATATTTACAATTGTAATGATTTTTTTCCCACAAAATTTCACCTTTCCATATCAGTTTTTTACGCATAAAGTACTGTGAAATTAGATGATGTGTTGGGATATAGTCTGAATATAAGGGTTGAACGTTAACGATTATCCGTCCCCCATATTTTAGGACTCTGATACATTCGTCAAAGATACTGAACAATAACTTGAAGTAGGAATCCCATGCAAAGGCATCTTCGGTTTGTTCGTAATCCAATCCAAAATTGTAGGGTGGTGAAGTAAAAATAAGATCAATACAATTGTCTGGTAGTTGCTTGAGGACGACCTGTGAATCGCCACAGATAATTTCATTTGTAAACTCGGCAGGTAGCAGATTATTTTTCTTACTAAAGTCGTTGGCATTTGCGTAATAATGCTTTCCGCGAGTGGCTTCTTTTTCTTTTCGGTTCTTAACTTTTCTTTCTCTATTAAGATCTGTTTTTTTATTTTCGCTGTTATGTATTGACATAATTCCCCTCTACTTGACATTTTTGATAATGACTTCAGTCAATTATCCATTATCATATTATACTATATCAATAAAAAATAGTAACATTTTTTCTACTGTATATTGTTGCGTCTGGTAAAATCGAAACGTTTCAAAAGGCGCGCTGACTGCGCCTTCGTGTGTCACACCGTGCTGTTCGTATTGTTGTAAAGTGGCGTAGTAGTCTCGGACTGGTTTGTGAGTCGGTTTTAGCTTGAGTTGTGGCATGGGGGTATGTTAGCAGGTTTTGCGGTGGGAGTCAAAGGGAAAATGGCGGTGGGTGTGTAATGTTGCATAATCAGATTATTTTTTGCTTATAAAACAAAATTCTTGACAGCATCAGCACAATAGGTTAATATTAAATATAATTTTGATTGTGATTTGACGCTTATAAATAAAGGAATTTGGTTTTACAACTATGAAGACTTATCGCGTTGCAATATTGGGATGCCGAAGTAGAGGAACTTCAGCAGCGAAAGCATACTATGCACACCCGCGCACTGAAATCGTAGCACTCTGTGACCTTGTTAAGGACAGGTTAGAAGCACTTGGTAAGATAGTTAATGTCTCGACGCATTTCAGTGATTTAGATGAAATGATACAGAAGACTTCACCAGATATTGTTGCTATACCCACGGCGACAGAGATGCACTATCCTCTATGTATGCGGGTCCTTGAGTATGGTGTGAACATAGAAGTTGAAAAACCCTTGTGTGTTGATTTGGTTCAAGCGGATGCTATATTGGCAAAAGCAAAAGAGAAAAATGCTCGTATCGTTGTACATCATCAACGTAGAGTGAGTCCAACCTTGCAAGCAATTTCTAAGCTCCTTGATGAAGGAAAAATCGGTGAATTGCGTTATATGTATGCTTGTGGGAAAGGATATTATGCTGGATACGGACTTATGAACATCGGAACACATGTCGTCAACAATATGCTTCGTTTCGGTGGACACTGTAGAAGTATTGTAACACAAGCAACTGCTGGTGGTAGACAACTTATACCTGAGGATGTAATTCCATCACCCGCTGGTATGGGGACTGTAGTAGGTGAATATACTACTTCAACACTGCAATTTGATGGGAATGTTACTGGTACATTAATACAACAGCGCTTTCCAAAAGTTAGTAGCGATGCTTATGTTCTTGAACTATACGGAAGCGAAGGTAGATTGTTTTGGTCTGAACTCAGAGGATCTTGGTGGTTGCCTACACCACATTTTATTCCAGACGGTACTCATGACCGTTGGGAGAAACTAACTCCTATCTTTCCTGATCATTTTGACAAAGAAAGAGGGGCAGATGCTGACGACTATTGTATTGTTGATGAATATGTGAATGCTCTTGATGAAGATCGCGAGCATGAGTGCAGTGGCGAAGAAGGACGGCATGTTATGGAGATACTAATGGGTATTTTTGAATCTGCGATTCACGGAAAACGGATAGATTTACCGCAGAAAAATCGTGAGCATCCTTTGCTTAAGTGGCGCGAAGATCATGGACTCGGTCCAATAAAAGAAATGCCACGAGATTATGGAACTTGGTTGAATCAAGAAACTGAACGATTATATGGACAGAAATAGAAATTAGAATGTATAACACAATTCAATTTGCAAATCTAATGAATGAAATTAGTTGGAGTATTCTATGCCAAATCCTACGACGAATGCTGATAATCTTCCACCAATCCCACTTTCGGAAGAGCAACGTTTCTTATTTGATACCCGCGGATGGCTTCTATTCCCAGGTGTCTTAAGTGAAACTGAAACCAAAGAAATGCGTGAGTTCTGTTATCAATTGCAGAAGGAACCAGATACAATTCCTGAACATCATCGGTCTTCAATCGGTGGTCCGTTAGAATCCTTGACAGATCATCCTGTTGTGTTAGGTTTCATGAACGAATTCCTAACATCGGGTTATTCTAATGAGAATTGTTATGGTTTTAGGTTTGAGGGTACATTTCTTACCATACGTGGAAACGGTCACGATAACTTCCGTCCACACGGTGGTCGTGGCATGCTAAATTTTCCGGGTAATTCACATACCTATCACCTACATCATGACAGAGCACATAGTGGTCTAACTCGAGTTGTTTGGGAACTCAATCCTGTTAAAGAGGGTGGTGGAGGAACAATGTTCTTAACCGGGAGTCATAAAGGAGCTTTTCCTGCACCACAATCAACAGCAGACAGGACTTCACCCTTGTGGGAAGATTACAGTTGTCCAGCAGGTTCAATGTTAGTTTTCACTGAAGCGATTACGCATACAGGTGCAAAATGGACTGATGATACTTATGATCGTGTCGCAATTTTCAACTGCTATAACACCGTTGGTAACAAATGGCACAAATGGAAGCCTCATCCGATGCATGTTGAAGAAATGCACTTCAAGAGGCAGACACTCTTCCGACCTGTTTATTGTCAGGACAACACACCCACTTTAGATGCAGTTTAACTGTTGAATGGTAAAATCGGAATCTTATATGAAAATCACAAATGTAAAGTCTTTTGTTTCCTCATCTGGACATTTCTTTGTTAAAGTTGAAACTGATGCTGGTATTTTCGGTGTCGGTGAGGGTGGAATTAGACGACGGGCAGTTGCATTGGCTGAAGTTGTGCGTTCGTTTGAACCAATTCTCATTGGGGCAAATCCCTTCCAAATTGAACATCTATGGCAAGTAATGTTTCGTGGCGGTTTTTTCCCTGGCGGTGTAGTTCAATCAGCAGCAGTCAGTGCTGTTGACATCGCTTTGTGGGACATCAAAGGAAAAGCACTCAATGTTCCTGTATATGAATTGTTAGGTGGACAGACGAGGGATAAGGTAGTCTGTTATCCACATAATGGTGGTGGATCAATTGAGCAACTTGTTGAAAGTTGTCGACAAACATACGAAGCAGGTTGGAAGTTTGCACGATGGGGATTAGCAGACGGTAGTGGCTCAGGTACTTTTGAACCGAGACGCGCTGTAGCTTATGGATTAGAACAAGTAAAGGCAGTTCGTGAAGCATTAGGGGATGACATCAACATCCTGGTTGATGTTCATACTCGACTTGATCCAGCGGATAGTCTTGATTTCTGTAAGATGGTTGAACCTTACAATCCATTTTTTATAGAAGATCCACTTCGAAGTGAGAATCCCGCGAGTTTGAGAAGACTGCGACAACAGACCTCTGTCCCGATTGCAGTAGGAGAACAGTTTGATAGCAAATGGACTTTCAGAGAAGTCATTGAAGAGGATCTATTAGATTACTGTCGTGTAGATTTATGCATTGCAGGTGGACTGACAGAAGCGCGAAAAATCGCTGGGTGGTGTGAAACACATTATATCCATTTAGCACCCCACAATCCACTTGGTCCGGTATCTACTGCGGCGTGTCTACATCTCTGTTTAGCCTCGTCACTTGTTGGCGTGCAGGAACTACCACGTGCTCCGATGTCATCTCTGACAGATGTTTTCCCTGTGCAAGTGCCATTTGAATCTGGTTATTTACTGCCTCCAGAATTACCAGGTCTTGGCATTGAGTTCAACGAAGAAGCACTAAAGAATGTAACTACTCAGGAATATGGACCGCCCCATGGCTATCAAAGAGATGACGGTTCCTATACGAATTGGTAAAAATGCATCATATTTTTTAAAATGAAGCGACAGAAACAAGGAGAATAACTTATGACAATATCAGAAATAAAAGCAGTTGCAACAAAATATATCATCAATACTTATGGTGATAGAAGTTTAGCATTTGTTAAAGGTGAAGGACCTTACCTTTGGGATGCAGATGGAAAAAAGTATCTTGACTTCTTGGGCGGGTTGGCTGTCAACGGCTTAGGACATGCACACCCAAAAGTTGTTGAAGCAATACGCGAACAAGCAGGTCAAGTGCTACATACTTCTAACTTATACTATATTGAACCACAAGCAGAATTAGCAAAGTTGTTGATTGAAAACTCAGATATGGATCAGTGTTTCTTCTGTAATAGTGGTGCGGAAGCAAATGAAGCGGCGATAAAAATAGCGCGTAAATACGCTAAAGACAGTGGTAGAAACGATTCCTATGAAATCATTACAATGGATAACTCATTTCATGGGAGAACGATGGCTACGATTACTGCTACAGCCCAGACAAAATATCATATCGGTTTTGAACCGATGTTGGACGGATTTAAATATGTTCCATTTGATGACCTTGAGGCTACTGAAAATGCTATCAGTGAAAAGACTTGTGCTTTATTAGTTGAACCCATCCAGTCTGAAGGTGGAGTGAATATTCCAAGCGATGGATACCTTCAAGGGTTGCGCGAACTTTGCGATAAACACAATCTGCTGCTTATTTTTGATGAAGTCCAGACTGCAATGGGGAGATTAGGTACATTCTTCGGTTACCAAAGTTATGGAGTAGTGCCGGATGTAATAACAATGGCAAAGGCTCTTGGCAGTGGTGTACCAATCGGCGCAATGTTAGCAAAGCAAAATGTAGCTGATAGTTTTGTTCCTGGTACGCATGCAGCCACTTTTGGCGGTAATTTCCTATCAAGTGCCGCTGCGGTCGCAACCATCAAAACGATTTTTGAAGAAAATCTTGCAGTCAATGCTGTGAAAATGGGGAACTATTTGGCAGGCGGACTTATGGAGCTTAAGGACAAATATCCAATAAAAGAGGTACGCGGGAAAGGTTTATTACGAGGACTGGTGATGGAAGAGGATGCCAAGCCACTTGCTACAAAGTGTATTGAAAACGGATTGGTTACAATATGTACTAACGACTATGTGCTACGATTCCTCCCTCCATTAAACATCAATGCGGCACATGTGGAGGAAGCTGTTAACATAGTTGAGAAATCTATGTCAGAGGTCTATTAATGAGACTTCAACTGGCAATAGTTTTTTCTGTACTCTTAGTAGTCTTGTCTCTAACAAGTTGTGCTACCAAGTATCCTGCTAAGAATAATGGCGGTAACTTTGCATCAATTGATCATGGTGAATTTCTCCCGCATCTTGAAACATTACAAGTTAGATACGATTTAACGCGTACTTTAAAAACCAAGGAGATGAAAGTTTCCATTCAGGAAGCCAATCGAGATCCTGAAGAACTGCGTGAATTACTATGGTATAAGAAAACTGAAGATGGTTCTAATCTTTTACATATACAAGCATTAGGTGCTTTCAACGATCCCAGAGCAGCTGCAATTGCAAACAGAGATCAATTTCTCCTGATTTTATGGGATGAATACGAAGGATACTTGGGGAAATTATCTGATGGTGTATTGCATAAGATTTTTGGTATAGATTTGCGTGTTTCAGATATATTAAGTGCAATATTTGCAAATCCATTTCTTGACGGTCGGATAGAGAATCTAAAAATAGAAGGTTCTGGTAGTAAGTTCATAGTTTACCGTCCAGGAATAGAAGTCGGCCATACAGAAATCATCACTCTATTGATAAGTGGTAATGATCCGTATATCACAGAATGGCGTATCCTCAATGATAAGGGAAAACTCCAGCAAAGGATTTTCTTCTCAAACTATCGCGGTGGCGGGGTAGATGGAATACTCAGACCACATAAAGTCGTAATTGAACGTCCACCTGATCAAACAAGAGTTGTTGTGAATATCGGAAAGATTGAATTAAACGTTGAAATTCCAGATAGTAAATTTGATATTGATCCTTTCTTAGATTCGGATATTAACATTATGCCATTTTCAGAACTGTTTGGGTCAGATGGAACTTAATGCGGAAACTGCAGGACTTACGTATACGCGCCTATGCTAAAGTAAATTTATTTCTCAATGTCATCGGAAAGCGTGAAGATGGTTATCACAACCTTGAAACTGTTTTCCAGTCCATTGGGTTGTATGATGATATAATCATATCTGAACGACCAAATAAAGGTATAATAGTTCAATGTAATCATCCTGATGTACCGTCTGGACAGAAGAACCTTGCTTATAAAGCAGCACAATCATTAAATGATATTGTGGGGGGTTTCAGTGGTGTTGAGATATCGATTGAGAAACGGATTCCTGTTTCTGCTGGTCTTGGTGGTGGCAGCGCGAATGCCGCTGCAGTTCTACTCGGTATTAATGAGTTGTTTTCATTCAAAATCGGAATAGATACTTTGATGGATATTGGCTCATATTTAGGGGCTGATGTCCCATTTTGCATACTCGGTGGCACTGCATTTGGAACTGGGATAGGTGACATTTTGACTCCGTTGCAATCAATCCCAGACATTCCTCTCGTGCTCATAAATCCTGGATTACCTATATCCACTGCTGACATATTCAGCAACTTGCATATTCCCTTGACAAAGCAAACAAAAGAAAGTATAATTATTAAGAATTGTGTTGAGAAGGGTGATATTGACGGGATAGGTAACACTTTATTTAATGTCCTTGAAATACCAGTTTTTTCAAAGCATCCAGTACTTTTGGAACTTAAAACTCAACTCTCTACGCAAGTTGGGTCTTTAGGTGCTTTGATGTCAGGGAGTGGTAGTACCATTTTTGCTCTTATGCGAGACATTTCAGCTGCTGATCGTTGTCAAACACACTTCAATAGTACATATAGTTTTTGCATGACAACAAAAACCAGTCCAGTTGGCGTGCATATTTACAATTGAAGGGCGGTGGCCAAGCGGTAAGGCACAGGTCTTTGGAACCTGCATGCGTAGGTTCGAATCCTACCCGCCCTGTTTCACTTTAGATTAAGGGTTTTGAAGAACAATGCAACAAGCAAACTTAGAAGTTCAGCATAGGAATGTATTTGGCAAACAGAACGCCCGGGCGATCCGTCGGGCAGGCGATGTACCTGCGGTCGTGTATGGACGGAAACAGGACTCTATCGCACTACAGGTCAATGAGCGTTTGTTCAAACAGTTCCTAAGAAAATATGGTGAAAATGTCATCATAAACATAGAAGTTGAAGAGGGTAGGACTGAACCAGTTCTCATTAAAGAGATACAACGCGATCCGGTAGAGAAGCATGTTTTATTACATGCTGATTTCGTTCGCATCTCTTTAGATGAACCTGTGACCTCCACAGTTCCGCTCCTATTGGTTGGTACACCTGCGGGTGCTCAAGATGGCGGTGTAATTGAATTTCCTCTCCGGAACTTAACACTTAATTGCCTACCAGCAATTATGCCTAACGACATAACTGTTGATGTGACAAACATGGAAGTAGGTGACATCATCTATGTTCAAGATATTGAATTGGACGAAGAAATTGAAGTCTTAGATGAACCGAACCGAATGATTGTGTCTGTCAGTCACCCACGGGTACAGATTGAAGAGGTAGAAGAACCTGAAGAAGGCGAAGAGGGTGAGGAAGGCGAAGAAGGTGAAGGAACTGAAGAAGGAACTGAAGATACTACCGAAGAAGAAGAAGAAAGAACAGAACCTGAGCTAATTTCACGTAGACGCAGTAAAGACGAAGACGCGGAATAACTAAAACATGTGGTTACGGCGAGAAAAATCTTTACTCACAATCCTGCCTATCATAACACTCATTTATATTACGTTTTTTACGCACGGTAATGCACAAGCACCTACCGTGCGTTTCGTTGATAAAGAAGGTAACATCCTCACTGAAGTTGTATACACATTACATAAAGAATCAATTTACATTCCTGCTGAAGAATTAGAAGATATCTTTAAAGAGGATGTCTCAACACTCTACAATAGACCAAGAAAACAACTAAAGATTAAAATCAAGGGGAAGGAACTTGATTTCAGTATAGGTAATACTACTGTAAAGAACACTGCTGATAATCAGACTTTCACACTTTCAAAACCTCCTCTCGCTATAAATACGCACCCCATGTTACCAATAGAGTTCTTTACTGAGATTCTTCCAAGTATTGATGACATTGAAGTACTTTATAATCCAGACCTTCAAAGAATACGGTTCATGCCCAAGACTGCGTGGATTTCCGATCCTGAAGAAACCGACCAAGAGTGGATTATCGTAATCGATCCAGGACACGGTGGTGAGGACGACGTTGGATGTAAAGCTCAAAATGGACTGCTTGAAAAAGATGTAGTCCTAAGGGTTGCTCAAGAAATTCAGAAACTTAGTAAACAGTATGGTTACAAAATAAATCTTACACGGAGTGAAGATATTAAAAGGACTCGCGTTCAACGAGTTCAATCTTCTAACCAACTTAGAGGAGAGCTATTTCTAAGTTTACACTGCAATGCTTCGTTTTCACAGAAACATAAAGGCATGCACATTTATGTCAACAATCCAAGCGGACAACTTCAATTCAGAACTGCTGCTATGCCAGCTTTTGCAAAGAAACGTCTTAACATCCGAACTCAATCCAACTTTTTGATAAAGAGTAAAGAATTCGCAGGAATTCTTCAGAAAGAGATGAATTTTATTGCAGCAAATCCTATACCTATATCTGAATTCCCTATAATAGCATTGTCAGAAGTATATATGCCAGCAATACTGTTAGAATTAGGTTATCTTACAAATATAGATGATGCAACATTACTCTCAAATCAAGACCATATCACCGAACTTGCCACTGCTATTACACGTGCATTAAAAACTTACACACTAAAACATCACAATACATCCGATACAACCGGTCTCAATCAAGAAGAATAGAAAAACAATCGGTATAGTCCTATATCTCTGTAAAGAACTTCGTTGCTTTGGCTCTTCTTTCGTTGTAATTTGGGTACATTGGAGCATTATCGTGAAAATACTAAAACGGATCATCCAATCAAGACTTTTCATGATTTGGGGTTTCACGTTCGTTGTTATTGTAATTGCAATTGCAGCTACACTCGTGCTAATTGCTACTTCCAAACAGACAGAGTTTATTGATGCTCCACCAAAACTCCCTGACACTGCCAATCGATCTGACCAACTCCCTCAACCTGAACGAGTGAACTTATTTCTATTTGATCCAGATTCATTAGAGACCAAGGCATACAAAGTGGAACTTCAACTAAATCGTGATATAATTAGTAGGTTGAAGAGTATAGTCACCGCATTGATAAAAGCGACACCTACTAACTTTCAAAACCCAATTCCACGAGGGACAACACTAAACGGTGTTTATATAGATAGTCAGAAGACAGCATATATTGACTTTACACATCACCTGGTAAGTGGACATATTGGTGGAACAACGGCAGAATATATAACTGTTTCAGCAATTCTTAAGACGGTATTTGACGCATTTCCTGATGAAATTAAGTATATTCAGATACTTATTGATGGACAAGAGGTAGAAGAGATAAGTGGTCACATAGATTTATCACAACCTCTGCGTGATTGAAATATACAATCCTTTATTCTTTGAATTGTTACGGAGCATAACTTGAAGCTTATCGTCGGATTAGGTAATCCCGGAATTCGCTATCACAAGACGAAACATAACATCGGTTTTCGCGTGGTTGATGCAATCTATGATAAAATACAGTTAACGGACAAGAACCAACAGACAAAGTACGGACAAGTCAGTTCGATTTTTAATTCACTTGTTATACAGACAAATTGGCACAAATCGGATATTATTCTTGCCAAACCGATGACATATATGAACAATAGTGGCGCAGCGGTGGCTCCACTTGTCAACAGGTTTGATATCGCTTTTTCAGATATCATCGTGATATATGATGATGTTTATATTGAATTAGGTGTACTTCGTATCAGACAGAAAGGTAGTGATGGCGGACAGAAAGGTATGCACTCAATCATTCAACGTTTGGGAACAGATGAGGTGCCCCGGATCCGTATTGGTATTGGTGAACCTGTAGGAGACTTAATTGATTATGTACTCTCAGAATTTTCAGATGAGGAAGAGAACGAAATTGAAAATGTAGTTTCTCGAGCCGTAGATGCAGTTGAAACGATTCTTAAAGAAGATATTCTTACAGCTATGAATCGGTTTAATGGTATGAAATAATTGAAAATACTACATATTTTCTCTAATGTTGTTTATTAATACATCATTGGGAAAATTGGCTATTCATAAATAGAGTCTGATATGGAAAAGAAGTACCTAATACAGAACGTTGAAGTTATACCAAGTCCTTCGCTTGTTGTGTACCTTGATCTTGTTAGACAGAATATAGAACAAGCGATCACTACGGTTGGTGGTAATGTCTCTAAGTTGAGACCTCATGCCAAAACCCATAAGACTGCAGAAATAATTGCAATGGAACTTGACGCTGGGATTCTCAAGCATAAATGTGCGACTTTACGTGAGGCAGAAATGCTTGCTGAAAATGCAATTGAGGATATACTGATCGCCTACCAAATGGTGGGACCGAATATAGATAGATTTCTTCTGCTTAAACAAAAGTATCCAAATGTAGATTTTAAGGTTGTCGTTGACCATCAACAAGCAGCGATACAACTTTCTGAAGCTGCTTCAAAACTCGGATTAACAGTCAAAGCAATGCTTGATCTTGATGTGGGTATGAATCGTACTGGAGTATCAGTGGGGGTTGATGCAGTAAAACTTTACGAATATCTTGACAAATCAGATAATCTCAAACCTTGGGGTTTGCACGTATATGATGGACATATCCACGATAGTGATTTTGAGACACGACAAAAAGCGTGTGAACACAGTATTTCACAAGTTGAGAGGATGAAAGAAATGCTTAATGCTAAAGGCATTGAAGTACCTCTTATCGTAATGGGAGGAACTCCAACTTTCCCAATCTATGCTAATATGACGGGGGTTGAAGCATCACCAGGAACATTCATATTTCATGACAATGGTTATGCATCTAACTATCCGGATCTCGGATTTACGCCCGCGGCCCTTCTACTAAGCCGTATTATTAGTATTCCTACGTCAAATAGATTTACACTTGATTTGGGACATAAAGCCATTGCTGCTGATCCGGATGGAGATCGCGGTATTATTCTGAACATTGAAAACGCAAGAGTGGACAAACAACACGAAGAACATTGGGCAATAAATGTTCCTAATACCGATTCTTTACATATCGGACAAGAAGTGTATGTATGTCCAACACATATCTGTCCATCAGTTGCATTACATCCATTTTACTATGTAATTGATGCTGACGGGTATTGTGGGGAAACTTGGGAGGTAACCGCACGAAATAGGAGTTTATCCTAAGGAAGAAAATAACCGTTAAGATACAGGTAAAATACTGAATATCTAAATGTTAAATACCCTTTATTGCATCTACAAGTTTTTCTGCACCATATCTTACCACGTCTGTTGCCGGTAAGCTTGTTTCCCTTTCAATCCCAGCAATTGCTTTAATTGCATCTTTCTCAGATAGATCGAAGCAATTTAATGCCACACCGATTACTTTAGCAGGTTTTATCGGTTGAGTTAACATCTCGTATTGTGTTATCATCTCGGGTAACGATGGTAAGGGTACCGTGTATCGTGCGACTCTATTTCGTGAAGGTTGATGACAAAATATCATTGCATCAGGCATGCTGCCATGAAGCAGACTTAATGTGACACCTGAATAACCGGGATGGATCAATGATCCTTGCCCTTCAACGATCAATAGGTCATGATTCTTTGCACCTTCAAGCACGATCTGTTCCGCTGCTCCAGCAGTGAAATCGGAAATCACCGCATCAATTGCAATACCCCATCCCCAAACCATGATACCGTTTTGCCCTGTTGGACAGAATTCAGCGTTCAGACCTTGTTTGCGCGCTGCGTTTGTAATCTCAATGCCGGATAACATTTTACCTACACGACAATCTGAACCGACAGTGAGAACGACAGTTGAATCAACCTCGTCTGCTTTGCAAGTGGCGACAGGTAAGTTTTCTGGTGGTTTTCGTGCATCCCATAAGACTACATTATTCGCTGCAGCTAACTTTGCAAGTTCTCGGTCTCCACTCAAGAAATGGTGAAGTCCACTCATAATATGTAAACCCGCCTGTATAGCCTCAGTTATTATTAATCTCCAAGCAGAAGGCAATTCACCACCAGGTGGTGCAATACCGATTGCCATCATTGTTGGTTGGAAATCTAATGCATCAGAAAGTTTCGCGACAACCGGAATTCCTTCACCAATTCCTATAACATCACTGACGTCAGTTCCAGCATTATTGCTATCAACAACAGCAACAATTTTGTCAGGAAGATACCTAATCAAGACAGTCGCTGTTTTAGATTCCAGGACTCCGAATGAACCTTCTGCAAGTATAACTATTTTATGTGATTTTGGTTGTAGTTGTTGGTGCATAAAACATAAAATAGCACAGTTCCTTGACAAATTCAATATGTTTATTCATCACTATTTAGGTATACTATAGAAACTGGCGCAGATGTCTACAGCCGATTGCGAATCCGTCTAACCCTGGTGCCCCACGGTCCTCATTTTCTACGCACAGCACATAATCGTATCCGGATTCTTGTAATGCACCAATTATTGTCCCCCAATTCAATTGCCCTCGTCCTGGAACACGATATTGCCACCACCAGTTACCGATAATACCTTGTCGGAATAGCATTCTTGGACTAATCTCACAATCCTTTACATCAGCATAGTACCACTTGCCACTAAACATGCGAATAGCATCTTCGGCAGGTAAAATACCCATCCACAACCAATGTGAGGGATCACAAGATAACCCTAAAGCGTCAGAAGGTATTGCATCAAGTATACGTTCCCACATTTCAGGGTTGCAGGCTATATTCCCCATACGAACAGCACAATCAAGTGCCAGCTTTACCTCTTTTTCTTCGGCATATTTAACAACAGGAAGCCACATCCTTTTAAAACGTTGGACAAGCTCACCTGACCGATCCCCTGGATTACCAGGCTCAGATGAAAATTGTCCGTAAAAATGCCAACCGACTGGACTACCTGCATAGGTTACAACAACAGGAATCTCAAGTAGATTTGCCGCTTCAATTGCATTTAATAACGTCTGGCGTGCAATTGTACTTCTTGCTTCATCATCATCCAATAGGTTGCAATGAGAAGTTAGAGCTGCCACATATACATCAGTTGACGATAGGATCTGCTTGATATCGTCCCCACCATTTCGGATGATCTGATTCGGTTCAAAAAGACCATTTGCATTTGGACGTATCGCATCAAAATCGTTGTCTTTTGCCCATTCAATGCACTCCCTTAAGTTCCATGAACCTTCTCCAGCACTTGTACTAAAACTTATTTCCATGATGTCTCCTCAAAAAATTGGAATGAGTCTATTTTCTTTAAACATAATCCACTCGTAGAAACTATAAGCTATGAGATTTCAGAAAATCAATGAATAGTGATCTGAAAGTAAGATTATCATTCTTATTAATGATTGCAACTCATTAATAAAAAGTCAAGCCAATTACTCTAATGGACAGGGGTATATAGTTCTCAGAATTACCTGTTTCGCATATTACCAATTGTTTATATTGTAGGTTGAGTAGAGCGTGAGCGAAACGTGCCGAATGCCAAACGCGCATTTGGCGTTGATATGGACAAATATTGATTTTGATTGAAATGTCGGGTTTGGCTAACGCTTTACCCCGACCTACGACAATTATTGACAGATGTGGGTGAATGTGCTAATATACCAAAAAAAATAAACTTGCTATAGAAACAATCAGTTGACATAAAACAGTATTCTGTTATACTTCTTTTAAAATACTCTATAATATTGGAGAGATTTACGATGAAAAAGACTATGATTTTTCTATTATTTGCTATTCTGTGTACTGTAACATTTTATTTTGTTGGGAATACGCTTGCTTTAGAGGAATTTGTTCATGTTGATATTGAACCATACTCTAATACAAAATTAGTAGGACACGAATGGTGGACACTTAATCCAGGTGATAATACCTATTCATTACTTCCGATAGGTGAAATTGGTGAATTTGAGGGGCCTGATAAAAAGGTCAAGTTTAAGATTATTGATGGTGGTATAGTACTTTTCGGTACAAACGAAACAAAATGGCCGAAAGCTGTTAATGATATTCAAGTTGGTGGTGTTGCAAAAGCTGTCTATTTCTTCCATGCAACTGGATGGGAAGCAAATGGAGTCACAAGTTATAAATTCGTTATGAATTATAGAGGTGGTGGTTCTGAAGAACTTGAGATGATTTCAGGTTTCAATTCCGACGACTGGTGTCACGAAGAAAACGCACTTCCTGATGAAAACTCTGTCTGGGGATGGAAGGCAAAAGAGAAACCTGCATGTCAGCATGCTGGACTCATTACGACAAAATGGGTGAATCCAAAACCGAATACAGAGATCGCGACAATAGATGCAATCTCCTTGGAAACAGCAGCAGTACCGATCATTACTGCGATAACTTTAGGTGAAGCATCGCTTGATGTTCACCCAATTCAGAAACTGTCTTTGACCTGGGGAAGTTTGAAACACACATTTTAATGTTAAACAAGCAGTTTTAGGTTACAGTTATATAGTGATAGTCTTTGAATGAAGTTTAAGAAACATATCGGCATTTTGGCGAGGTTAGGAGACCCGCCAGCAGAGCGGTTTACCTGCTTTATGCAAATAAGAAAATACCGAATTAATTGTTTAATGTGAGTTTGATAAATCTGATTTTTGTATTCGGTGCGGTTAGGAAACCGCAGCTACCGGGTCTTTGAGAGAAATATTTTGAGCAAAATGAAGTTCATATACCTATTATCAAACTCACGTTTGTCTAATCTTCATACAAAAAACATAATATTGGAGAGCCTATGTAAAACTTGTAGGTTGGTTTTCGCTTTGTTCTACCCGACCTACAAGTATAGTCATAACGTTAGTCAAAGAATACGGAACAAAATGCAAAACTCAACCCCGCTTTTTTTATCGTCAAAATTATTGACTTTACCAACCTAACATGTTATAATTAATGTATCTCAAAAAAATACAATGAGAACATTCTTGATATAATATTAGGAGGAATTAGATGCCAGCAAAACAACTTATCTTTGACGAGGAAGCACGGGTTGCGCTTAAGCGTGGGGCGGATAAACTGGCTAACGCAGTAAAAGTGACACTCGGTCCCCGTGGGCGGAATGTGGTTATTCAGAAATCATTTGGTGCGCCTCTGGTAACATGTGATGGAGTAACAGTAGCAAAAGAGATAGAACTCCAAGACCCCTACGAGAACATGGGAGCACAACTATTGGAATCTATTGCTACAAAGACAAACGACGTTGCGGGAGATGGGACTACGACAGCAACTTTATTAGGACAAGAGATCCTACACGAAGGATTAAAAAACGTAACTGCAGGAGCAGATCCAATGCAGTTAAAAATTGGTATTGACAAAGCTGTTGCTGCAGCCGTAGATGCTATCACATCTCAAAGTCGTGAAGTGAACACACATGAGGAAATTGTTCAGGTAGCCTCTATTGCTGCGAACGATCCTGCCAATGATAGCAATATCGGCAGCCTTATCGCTGAAGCAATTGAAAAAGTTGGTAATGATGGCGCCATCACCGTTGAAGAAGGAAAAACATCGGAGACGACTGTTGATTTTGTTGAAGGAATGCAATTCGACAGAGGATTCCTTTCCCCACACTTTGTCACTGATATGGAAACGCAGGTTGTACAACTTGATAATCCTTATATTCTAATTAACACTGAGAAGATAACTACTGTTCATGACCTTATACCTATCCTGGATAAAGTAATGCAGCTGAATAGACCTCTCTTGATAATTGCTGAGGATGTTGAAGGGGAGGCATTATCAACCTTAGTGGTGAACAATCTCCGTGCTAACCTTGAAGTAGCCGCAGTGAAATCACCAGGATTTGGTGACAGACGTAAAGAGATGTTGGAAGATATAGCAGTATTGACTGGTGGACAAGTTATTTCCGAAGACACCGGCATAAGATTAGAGAATATAGTCGTTGGTATGTTAGGAACAGCACAACGTGTCAATATAGACAAAGATAACACAACTATCGTCGGTGGCACTGGCGCCAAAGAGAATGTTGAGGGTAGAATTACTCAGATTCGTAGACAGATAGAGGATACGACTTCTGAATATGACAGAGAAAAACTTGAAGAACGACTTGCTAAACTTGCTGGTGGTGTTGCGGTTGTTAATGTTGGTGCAGCAACTGAAGTTGAAATGAAAGAAAAGAAAGCACGTTGTGAGGATGCACTTGCTGCAACACGTGCTGCAATTGAAGAAGGTATAGTACCAGGTGGTGGTATTTCAATGTTAAGAGCAATTGCAGGCATTGAATCTTTAGATTTAGACGGCGACCAGAATACTGGACGCAACATCGTCAGAGAAGCCTTAAGGTCACCAATTAAGGCAATTGCTGAGAATGCTGGTTTGGAAGGTGCAGTAGTCGTATCCCAAGTTGAAAACGGTGATGGCAACTACGGATACAATGCTGCTATTGGAGAGTATGGTGATATGATTGAATTCGGCGTTATTGATCCAACAAAAGTTGTAAGGAACGCTCTACAGAATGCAAGCAGTATTGCAGGTTTACTCCTTACAACCGAGACGTTGATTACAGAAATTGAAGAACCACCAGACTTCTCCGATATGGGTGATCATGACGATTACATGCATTAGAGTTTCCCTGAATTTACCGTGCATTTATATCGATCAAAAAGCGTGTCTCAATGAGACACGCTTTTTGATTCAGTAAATACTGTAATGTATGAATGCGATTAACCTTGATCAGGTAAGTACTACATTGTTATACCATTTCTATAAATTATTGTTTCATTAGGTGGTTATTATGGTAGTTATTCTTCAGGACACAAACTGAAAGTTTGTGCTACAAAAAGAGGCACTTTCAATTAGACTCGATACCGTGCTTCCATCCCACTGTCCCAATCACAATCTAAACAGAACATTTCATTAGGACCTAAGTATTGAATATTAGTACAATGACACTTTGGACATTCGGTGACTTTCTGTACGGTTTCAGAACTTTCTGAACGTTGAAAGATATTCAAATGATAAACTTTCAAGATTCCTGAATAACGGTGTCCAAGTGGACATCTAATAAGATTTGATTCTTCGGTTTCAAAACGTTCTATGAGTTCTCTAAGAAACTTTAAAGGATGATGACAGATAGGACACGGATTTGGTACTAATTCTTTGACAACGACTATATCTGTATCCTCTGATCGTACTGTAACAGGCAAACCGAGTTGTTGGTCGAGTTTCAAGACTTTTTCTGATTCCTCCTCCAACGTTTCAAGATGCTCTGCTTCAACTTTAGTATAACTTTCGGGACTCAGGACGACGGATGTCGGTACCATTGTACCACCTTTCAAACTGGAGATTAGTCTATAGATGCGTTCTAAAATAGTCTGATACCTCCTAATTTAAATAAACTTAAGCTAAACAGGAATATTCATCTTAAGTTTAACCCGAAGTATGCTTTTAATTTGCCAGTGATCTTTCCTAATCAGGATTTGTCTGTCTTCCGACAGTGGATTCGGCTGAAAGCAATTCTTCGCGTGTGCGCGCTAAAGATGTAGAACCTCTCTGTGTTCTGTATGCGTCAGCAGTCTGATTTTTTGTGATAACTATATTGTCGACGTCTCGTTCAATAGTGTCACCTGACATCAACGGTGTTTCCAGTTTTCTCATACTGGTAATAAAGTTGATGACGACACGGCCAGAACCAAGTATATTCACAATCCACCCATTATCAGTATTGACTCTTTTAAACTGCTGTGGAATATCTATAGATTGGATCTGTTGGAAGTTTAAAATTATACCGCTTTCAGCTGCATCTTGATCAATTTCTTCAGTAAGCTCATCCATTGTATTTTCTTCTGCCATTTTTGTCCTCCGAAGGTTAATAGACTATTGTGTAATTTTACCTAACTACAATGATGTTTGTCAACCTATTTTATAATTCCTAATTCATATCCAACGCGACTTGCATATTTTACACAACTGTGCTATTATTTCCAAATCACATCAAAGGAGACTAATATCAATGTTTAAAGTCGGAGTAATCGGGGACGAGGTATCACAAGACTTCGGAACCGTAGTCAATTTTGTAAGGGATTATGATCTGGATTCAATAGAAATTCGTTCAGTGTGGGACAAACTTCCTCATCAATTTTCTGATTCAGATATAGACGACATGAAACGTCTTATGGATGATACAGGTATTCAGATAATCGGTGTTGCTTCGCCTTTCTTCAAATGCGATATGGACAATGCTGAAGAACGAAAAGAGCACATTGACATTCTAAGAGGGTGTATCCGTACTGCTAAAGCATTTGATACAAACTTAATCCGGACGTTCGTCTTTTGGGATACTGGAAAAACTTTAGAACGGTGGGACGAGATAATCTCCTCTTATGATGAACCGCGGCGTATTATAGATGGAGAAGGTATCATTCTTGGTATGGAGAATGAATCTACTACGTCGCTTAGTACTGCTGAACTGACAGCTAAATTCATTGAAGAGATAGACTCTCCGAACATCCGAGGTATATGGGATCCTGCAAATGAAGCGCACGCGCAAGATGGTGTAACTCCTTATCCGGATGCATATAATCAGATGAAGCCGACGATGATTCATGCACACCTAAAAGACGCAGCACCCAATTCCGAGACAGGTGAGATTGAATCTGTTCCGGTTGGAGACGGTATAATTGATTGGCAAGGACAGTTGCAAGCATTTGTGGATGATGGCTATGATGGACATCTTTGTCTTGAAACGCACTGGCGGCCAACCCTCAAAATTGACGACGATTTAATCAACAGACCGGGTGGACAAGCATTCTCAGAAGCAGGTGAAGAAGCATCACGAATCTGTATTGAGAATCTCAAAGCAATGATTGATAGGATAGACAAGTAGTTTT
This sequence comes from Candidatus Poribacteria bacterium, assembly GCA_965261435.1. Lineage (GTDB taxonomy): Bacteria > Poribacteria > WGA-4E > WGA-4E > WGA-3G > MSPOR6. The sequence goes on along the minus strand of CBDHDL010000021.1, from coordinate 4,371,479 downwards.
AAGTCGTTTCTATAACTCAGAGTCAATTGAGAAACATATCGAGTATTAAGATGGGAATTTATGGTTCTCTATAAGTCTTTTTGGTTGGGTATTGGGACAAACCTATTGGAATGCTAAATCAGTTCGAGTATTGGGTTTGTTTGTCAACCCAACCTGCCTTTATTATTAATAAGAATAAAAAGATATTACTCACATACAAAAATGGAAATCCAATATGAAAAAAGAAAAAATAGAGGAATTCATCAAATATGTGCCAACAGATGACGAGGGTTTGTACTACCCTGTATCTGATGGGAGACCGCTTGCTGAAACAGACTTACACCGTGTCGTTATTTACAATACAAACGATAAACTTGAAACATTCTATACGGGAAACGATGATGTATATGTATCTGGAAACTTGTTGATATACGATATACCTGGCAAAACGACTCGTTCTATTTCTCCTGATATAATGGTTGTCTTTGGTATTGAGAAAAAGATGCGTCGTACCTATAAGGTCTGGGAGGAAGGGAAAGCACCGGACTTTGTAATGGAGGTTTCCAGTAAAGGAACATATCGGAATGATCTGACAAGGAAGAAAGACAGATATGCTCATATTGGTGTTAAAGAGTATTTTCTGTATGATCCTGAACGTTCCTATCTGTCTGATTCTCTTATCGGTTATCGTTTGAATGATGGTGGTAAGTATGATTTAATTCCTGCTACGGAAAATAAAGGAAAGATCTCAACAGTATTGGGAATAGAATTCAGAATTCAAGAATATGGTATGGGTTTATACGATCTTTCGTCGGGACAATGGCTTCAAACTGCTGCTGAAAAGGAAGCTGAAGCGAGACGGAAAGTAGAAACTGAAGTGGCAAGATTAAAAACCGAATTAGATCGTTTGAAAGGTGTGAAGCAGATTAGTGAGAATTAAAGAAGTCCATTTAAAAAGGAAATCGTAAATGAAAAAAGAAAAAATCGAAGAATTCATCAAATATGCGCCAACAGATGATGAGGGTTTGTACTACCCTGTATCTGATGGGAGACCGCTTGCTGAAACAGACTTACACCGTGTCGTTATTTACAATACAAACGATAAACTTGAAACATTCTATGCAGGGAACGATGATGTATATGTATCTGGAAACTTGTTGATATACGATGTACCTGGTAAAACGACTCGTTCTATTTCTCCTGATATAATGGTTGTCTTTGGTATTGAGAAAAAGATGCGTCGTACCTATAAGGTCTGGGAGGAAGGGAAAGCACCGGACTTTGTAATGGAGGTCTCCAGTAAAGGAACATATCGGAATGATTTGACAAGGAAGAAAAACAGATATGCTCATATTGGAGTTAGAGAGTATTTTCTGTATGATCCTGAGCGTTCTTATTTGTCTGATTCTCTAATCGGTTATCGTTTGAATGATGATGGTAAGTATGATTTAATTCCTGCTACGGAAAACAGTGGAAAAATCTCGACTGTTTTGGAAATAGAATTTAGAATTCAAGGCTATGATATGGGTCTCTATAATCTTTCATCGGGAGAATGGCTTCAAACCGCAGCCGAAAAGGCAAACGAGACTGCCGAAAAGGCAAACGAGACTGCCAGACAGGAAGCTGAAGCAAGACAACAGGAAGCTGAAGCAAGACAGAAAGCAGAATCTGAATTGGCACGACTAAAATCAGAACTGGATCGTTTGAAAGGTGTGAAGCACATCAGTGAGAATTAAAGAAGTCCGTACAGCACTCTATGACATTCCGCCTCAGGTTAAACGTACTGATGCTATTCAAGCGTTTGTCTCTATGGAGTTTCCTTTTGTTGAGATTGAAGATGTAGATGGTGTAGTCGGTACAGGTTTCTCCTATACTATTGGTAAGGGTGGAGAATCCATTAGACAGATTATAGATGCTTATCTTACGCCTATACTTTATGAAGAGGATGCCGCAAACATAGATCGAATATGGAATCGAATGTGGATGGAGACACATTGGGTAGGTAGGGGTGGTATAGTTGGATTAGGGATTGCAGCTGTGGATATTGCCCTATGGGACTTAATGGCAAAACGTGCAAATTTGCCTCTGTATCAACTTCTTGGTGGTGCGAAAGAAGCTGTGCCAGTATATAATACTGATGGTGGATGGTTACATCTTACAGAAGATGAACTGATCAGACAATCTGTTGAATATGTAGCACAAGGTTTCAAAGGGATAAAAATCAAGGTTGGTAGAGATAGCCTACACGAAGATGTTGCTCGGATATTTGCTGTCAGAAAAGCCATTGGACAAGACCCATTTCTTATGATTGATGCTAATATGAAGTGGAATGCTCGTGAAGCAATTCAACTTGCTTGTCGGATAGAGGAAGCAGATGTATTTTGGTTTGAGGAACCGATAGAAGCAGATGATGTTGACAGTCATGTTGACTTGCGACAGAAGACTACTATTCCGATTGCTATTGGTGAGACAATCTATAACAAATTTGTCTTTCAAGAGTACATTGCCCAAGGTGCTGCGGACATTTTACAACCTGATGCGGTGCGTGTTGGCGGTATCACGGAATGGATGAAAGTTGCGCATACTGCTGAGTGTTTTGGTCTATCAGTTTCTCCACATTTTTTGATGGATTTACATGTGCATCTCTCAGCGGCAGTACCTAATTCGCTTTTTGTTGAATATATCCCGTCTTTTGATCCAGTTTTGAGTGACACATTGACTCTCAAGGAAGGACACTTTTCCCCACCCGACAGACCTGGTCATGGGATTATGTTTGATAAAGCGAAATTAAAAGAATTCCAAATTTCTTAGGATTGAAATTATCACATAGTAAGATTTTTATGATTATGAGGTGCATTCCTTTACAATGTTCATTGATTCCCACGCACATATTCAACTCTCTCAGTTTGATCAAGATAGAGAGGCAGTGATTCAAAGGTCTTTAAGTTCTGATGTATCTGCTATTTTAGTTATTGGATTTAATTTAGAAACCAGTCTTGGTGCAGTTGAACTTGCAGAAAAGTACAATCAAGTTTACGCTACCGTTGGATGGCATCCACATGATGCGACAGATTTGACCCCAGATGTATTGGATACATTTCGTGATTTACTTAGCCATCCCAAAGTCGTCGCGCTGGGTGAAATAGGTCTGGATTACTATAGGAATCTCTCCCCAAAAGAGATACAGAAAGACGTATTTGAGAAGCAGTTAGACCTTGCAGAAGACAGTGAAATGCCAATCATCATCCACAATCGTGATGCATACATGGATATCCTACCGATTTTAGAAGCACGTAAAGGAAAAGTGCAGGGTGTTTTGCATTGTTTTACAGGGGACATTGATTTAATGTGCAGAAGTCTTGATGTCGGTTTCTTTATTGGTATAGGCGGGATTGTAACCTATCCGAACGCCACGGATGTGCAACAGGTGGCAAAAGAAGTTCCAATTGAAAGGTTGTTGATAGAAACCGACTGTCCTTGGTTGACTCCACAATTCAGACGGGGTAAGCGAAACGAACCTGCTTATGTCACGGAAGTAGCATTAAAGATCTCGGAACTTAGAGGTACTACTGTTGAATCAATAGGTGAGAATATTTCAAAGAATTTCGATGCTTTGTTTGGTACTGATTCCACTGTATAAAATACAGCATAACACATGAAACAATTAAACCTCCGCATGTATGCAATGGTCATTGCATTAGTCTGTATTTGGGTCATCTTTACACTTGTTACACATGGTACTTTTCTCTCTGGACGGAATCTATTCAACCTGACACGTCAAACCGTAGTTACCGCCATACTTGCAATTGGTATGGTTCTTGTGATAGTTTCTGCGAACATTGATCTTTCCGTAGGTTTTGGTGCTGGTCTACTGGGTGCTATCACAGCGATTCTGCATGTGTGGTGGAACCTTCCAATTTTGCTTACACTTCTCATTGTTATAATTATAGGGATTCTGATAGGTATCATACAAGGTTACCTTGTAGCATATCAACGAATTCCAGCATTCATTGTCACACTTGGTGGTTTCTTGGTATTCCGTGGTATGATGTTAGCAGTAACAAGAGGAGAGACTATCGCTCTTCATGACAATTGGCTTAAAGCTATTGGAACAGCACATTTACCGAAAGCAATTGGATTAGGTATTATGGTTGCTGGTCTTCTCACGAGTGCTTTTGTTTTTATTCATCAACTCAGAAATTCACACTTACCAAGAACTTTGAAATCTTATCTCCCATTTATCCTAAAGATTGTACTTTCTTGGAGCTGCATTCTTGCATTTGTGATTGTCATGAATTCATATAAAGGTATACCTGTTCAAGCCTGTATTATGTTTGGTTTAGCGTTCTTAATTCACTTTGTTGCAAATCAGACTCGCTTTGGTCGATACATATATGCAGTTGGTGGGAACTCGGATGCAGCTTATCTCTCAGGTATTGATGTGCGTGGGGTTACGTTACGGGTGTTTGCTGTAATGGGTGCATTAATGGCAATTGCTGGTATTGTGATGACTGCAAGGCTTGGAAGTGCAGGTCCTGAGGCAGGTCGTTTGCTTGAGTTAGAGGCGATTGCAGCTTGCGTTATTGGGGGTGCAAGCTTAATGGGAGGTCGAGGTACAATTTTCGGAGCAGTCTTAGGTGCATTTGTGATGGCAAGTCTCAGCAATGGTATGAGTATGGCTAATATGGATCCCTCTTGGCAAGATATGATAAAGGGAACTGTTTTAGTCGCCGCTGTTGGTTTTGACATGATATCGCGGAAACAGTGATGGAAGGGTGGAAGAATGGAAGAGTGGAAGATTGGAAGGGTGGAAGAGTGGAAGAATGGAAGAGAAGATTGGAAGATTGGAAGGATGGAAGGATGGAAGATTGAACGCCGCCTCTACGATTGTGTATTTTTTTAAACCGTTTTCAAGAAAACCGCCCTCTTTATAACCGATTACAATTTATATGGAAGTTTATCTATGAATCCATCTATACATCACAATTTTATTTTAGACATTAATAATAAGAGAGATGAAGAGCTTGTTCGGCTTGTTCAAGCACAGGATGAATCTGCTTTTGAAGAACTGATGTCGCGTTACAATCCGCAAATCTGGGGATTGGTTAATGAGAATTCAAGACAGCATCGGGATGCTGAAGAAATCCTTATGGATATATGGTTTGTTGTTTGGGAGAACATCATAGGGTTACGTCGAGCAGAAAGTTTTGGTGGCTGGCTTCGTCGCATTGCTATTACTGCGTGCAAAAGATACTATTCCAGTAGGCAACATCAAGTGAATGAGATGTTATTGAATTATGAAGATTTAGCTTCACAGATTGATATGGAGGCGGAACAGCGTTTTCACGATGACAGAATTCTTGAAGATGCAAGGGAAGCTGTCAATCAACTTCCTGATAAGGTAAAGTCTGTTGGTGTAAAGTATTATTTGGAACAGTGGAGTATCAACGATATAGCAAAGGAGCTTAACTTAGCTGCTGGAACAGTAAAAACGAAGCTTAGTGAAGTGCGACAGTATCTTCGTAAGGAATTTGAGGTAATGGTAGAACCTATAAGGAGGGAAACAGTGCCGTCTAAAGATGAGCAGTTTGAGATTACAAAATCGAGAATTAAAGTTATTGGTATCGGTGGTGCGGGATGTAGTGTTGTGCAAAGGATGATTGAAACTGATGTGTCTGGTATTGCATTCTATGCTATTGATACTGACAAAGAATCGTTAAATTCATGTGGAAAGGCAATCCAGTTGCAAATTGGTGCTAATTCCAGTCAAGGACTTGGGACAAATGGCAGCCTTGAATTAGGTAGACAGGCAGCAGCAGAAAACATGGATCAGCTCCGATCAATTGTTGAAGATACTGAATTGGTTTTTGTTATCGCTGGTTTGGGGGGCGGAACAGGTACTGCAGTTGCTCCAATTGTCGCATCTCTTGCGCGTGAACATGATGCCTTGACAATTTGTCTTGCAACAAGACCTTTCCATGCTGAAGGTAATGCTCGGGACAAAATTGCAGATGTGGGACTTCAGGAGATGCTTACAAGTTCATCACCAAGTGCAGATGCAGTGATCGCTATACCTAACGAACAAGTATTAGAGTTGATCAATAGTGAACTGTCCTTACCAGATATATTGTTAAAAAGCGATGAAATCTTGATTCAAGGTATCAGTGTAATCACGAATATTGTATTAGAAACAGGTGAAATAAATGTTGATTTAGATGATATTAAACAGGTGATGCGCGACCAGTCTACTGTAAAGATGAGTATTGGAAAAGCGACAGGTGAAAATCGAGCGACTATCGCTGCGCAGAACGCTATGTCTTCTCCATTACTTGAAGGTGATAGGATTGCTGATGCAACTAATATCATCGTCATTGTAAATTCCCCTGAGAATTTCACGATGTACGAACTGAATGAAGTCATAGAGGTATTTGTGAATAAATCATCCAGTCAGGACTGTATCTTTGGATTAGTGTACAAAGATGAACTGGAGCAGTCTGATGAGGTGTTAATAACCGTAATTGCTTGTATGCCTGACAGCTTGAAAGGTCAGGAATCTTCACCTTCGACTGAAACGCAAAAGGCTGCCACTGATAAAGATAGGAAAGGAACTTCATCAGATTTACGTGACAATGCTGAAGTAGACAGACATAATGCGTATGATCTTTCAGAGTTGATGAATAATGATCCGAGTAAAGTTAGGGGTGTGATAGAGAGTGGTGTTTCTGCGGCTGTGCAGAATAAAGAGCATTCTGATGCACGCGTAGAAACATAATCAGATATACTTCATTCAAGATGTATTAGTGGATAGTCCGGACTAAATCTGTAGTCGGATAGAGGAACGAAACCCATAGGCGTCAATTTAATGATTTTCCCTGGCCGGTAGGTGCGATTAGGAAATCGCACCTACCGGCTTTGTTGTTTGTGATGTGTATTGGACTGATACAACGGACAGGGAAACCCCGTCCCTACGAAATACTGACACTGTGATGAGAAAAATACGGACAATTTTGATTGATAATACCTGATGAAACTGATATACTTCTTGCAATGTATTACCGAAACCTTTGTAAATTTGTTGGTAATTGATGATGAATATTAATGAACGTTTTAATGACTTCACGCAAGTTGAATTACCTCAAGCATTTTTAGATAGATTGCGCAAGAAGATGATTACTGAGGTATCCTTATCTCCAGATCGTGCACGGCTTGCTGGTGCTGGAGAAGGACGTATATGGGTGTATGACTTGGAGAGTAGTGAACAGGTTGCTATGCTTGCCGGTCATACTGAACGGATTCGTGCTGTATCTTTCGCTCCTGACAACTCTACGGTTGCGAGTGCAAGTGAAGACAATACGCTTAGGTTATGGGACATAGATTCATCAAACGAAATTGTGACTATTGCAGGTCAATCTTCAAATCTGACTACTGCATTAGCATCTTCTCCAGATGGTGTTCCGTTAACCGCATGGAATCAAGAGACGCTCAGATTAATTAGCGGTTCTGGCGCAGAACCGACCCGGATTAGAACGTTAACATTCTCTCCAGATAGCCAATCACTTGTAAGTGGCGGTGTAGATGGTAAGATACGTATATGGGAGATTGAAACTGGACGTCAGTTGTCATCATTTACTGCTCATGATGGATTAGTATTGTCCCTTGCCTTATCACCAGATGGGAAATGTCTTGCAAGCGGTGGTTCAGATACAGCAGTTCGTTTGTGGGATATGGATAATCAACGTCTGCTTGCGACATTGACAGCACATGCTGATTCAATCTATGCGTTAGCATTTTCGCATGATGGTGAAATGCTTGTCAGTGGTGGAAGAGATCCACATATTCGCTTTTGGAACGTATCAGCAATGGGTCTAATGTATACTATCCAGAGTCAGGGTGGATTTATATGGGAATTAGCATTCTTGCAAGAAGCGGACAATGATCTTGAAAAACTGGCATGTATAAAAAGAGATGGGACGCTTGGTATTTGGGAATAATACTGGTTAGTCCATGTTAAACTTGTAGGTCGGATTTCGCTTTGCTCTACGCGACCTACAAGTTAAGTACTGACAGAAGACTATTGCCAATTGCTGGCATCGTCTACAATCAATCCATCCTTACTTTTTTCTATAATTCTCTTCTTGAATATTTTAAGTTGATCATTTTGATTTTTTTCAAAATGATCAAAGTGTACTTCAAGGTAAATCATCCATAATAGGAGTGTAAACTCACGATCAACACTGATTTCTTCGGTCTTTTCTGTTGGTTTTTGCTCAGTTTTGACTTCACGGTATACTCTAATGAGTTGATGTTCAAATGAGCGATTTTGTCCAGTATAGTATTTGACGGTTTCATCATAAGCATATTCCAGTTGGCTTTTGGGTTTAAAGCCTTTTGAGACGCTGTACAATGCGCTGTCATACCCGCCAAGAATTTTCTCGTATAACCAATATGACATATCCGAAACAAGATTGAGACTGTTCTGCCCATCTTTTGCTGAGATGCATCTGAATCCGATTGTACTAATTCCATTAGCAGCGGGATGTTGACTATCGTTTGCGACATCCAATTCTTCTGCTTCATTGAACCAGGAACCGCCTCGCGTTTTATGATATCTACCGTGTATGTCGCTGACATCTATCCTATCTAAACACCATTCCTCAACATTCCCTACCATATCATAAAGACCGAGTGCATTCGGTTGATAACTACCAACCTTCTTTGTTGGCGGAACTTTAAAGCTGACTTTCTCTGTGTAACATCCAAAGTTTGCTCTATTTTCAGGACTACTGTTGCCCCATGGAAACTTCTTTTCTTTCAGGTTGCCGCGTGCTGCTCTTTCCCATTGTGCTTCCGTTGGTAGGTCTTTTCCTACCCATTCTGCGTAGGCTTTTGCAGCGAACCAACTCATACCACACACAGGATGATTGGCTCTACCTTTAGGATACATGTTTCCTTTCCAACCCGTGAGATATGAATCTCCTACAAGGGATATGAGTGCTTTGTCTTTTTGCCAAAGCGGGTTTTCATCTAAGAACTTCTTAAATTGTGCGTTGGTGACTTCAAATTTATCTATATAGAACGCATCAAGTTCATTTCCTGCTGGTATCAACACCATTCCTTCTGGTGGTACTTCAGCAATTACAAAATTGAAACTAAATAGCAACAAAACGCAAACGGTTAATTGAAGGTATATTCTACTTAGGTTTTTCATTTTGTATCTCCATGTTTTTACATGTTATACCATATCTATAAATCATTGCCTTATTAGACAGTTATGCTGGTAGTTATTCTTCAAGACACAAACTGAAAGTTTGTGGTACAAACAAGAGACATTTCCATTAGAAATAGTATTAGTTATCAAATACAAGTTTTAGACTTTGATATGGAAAATATTCAACATGTGTGTCAATTTGTGTTATTTTTTCTAATACTGTTTCTACTTTTCAACTCATGTGGGGCTTCTATGATTGTCGTTTAAGCCTTTGGCACATTAGATCAGAGCAGTTACTGTAAGGTTTAAGGGTATTCTAAAGTCTCAATATGGTCTTTATTGTTATATGCTTATTAGCAATTTTTATGCCAATATTTATTTATGCCAATATTTAATTGTCTGAACCAGGATTTACAGGAAAGACAGGATAAGAGTTTGAAGTATTGGAATCAACGATCTGGTTGATACGCTCTGAGGTTTCATGGATGAATAGTCGGGAATCGGAGTTCCCTCCTACAGTTCAGGAATGTAGCGTTAGTTCTAATCTATACAACTCTTTATTGTCTGAACCAGGATTTACAGGAAAAACAGGAAAGACAGGATAAGAGGTTGGAGTATTGGAATCAACGATCTGGTTGATACGCTTTGGGGATTTATAGATGAGGATTAAGGATTTAATCGGATAATTTTCGGTTTCTTGAATAATCCAGCAGAATACACGCCTGGTATTCGTCGGGTTTCGCTTCGCTCTACCCGACCTACAAAAAGTAATGGATGAACAATAGAGCTATTTTGTTAGGTTCTTTGCTTTTTCGAATTTCTGTTTAGCAAATTGTCCCCACTCTTTTAGTTTCTCATTACGATAGATGGGGTTTGCCCATTCATTTTCAGCCATCGTCAATGCTTCATTCTCAGTGAGTGGCATTTCAACGAGTGCTGCTGTGGCTGCCATGCGTTTTTCAGCATCCTCACATTTACTTATCGTTGACCATGCATCAACAAGATCTTTATGTGAATCAATGATTAAGACACCAAATAGAGCGTTGACGATGTCCCATCGCTTACTGCCTTTGTCGGCATCGTAGGGAAATGGGGGTACTTGCATCTTGAAAGGATTTGTTACGACATACCTTTCATCCAATTTGTCATAGAGTGCTGGTAACACACTTGCGCGATTAAGTCCGCCCTCCCATTTAGGCCCTTCGGGATCATCTTCAGGAAGCATCCAGAGTTTCTGTGCATTTTCAGATAATACGAACTCAATGAACTTTTTCGCTATCTCTAAATTTGGTGCACCTTTTAAAATTGCAATGGAGTCTGGGTTGACAACGGTACCATCGGCGGGTAGTATATACTTGATCTTGTCAGCACCGACAGCAGCAATCTGACTATATGCATAGAAATCTATAGCTAATCCGTAAATCACTTGTCCATTTACAACATCTCTGGGTATTGCATTGGCACCTGCAGAGAATTTTTTTACATTTCCGCCTAATTTTGTGAGTAAAGCAAACCCTTTCTCCCATCCGTGTGTTTGGAGGATTATCTCATACATCATGTGTGCGGTTCCACTCTCTCTTGGGTCTGCTGCACCGATTTTGTTTATAAGTGCGATATTTCCTAAATCCTCCCATTTTTTTGCTTCAGGTAAATTTTTCAGTTGCCGTAACTGTTCGTTATACATGATACCGAAGCTTGATAATACTGCACCATACCAGCGATGTTGTGAATCGTAGACTGGTATGCCGTGAAATTCTTGAGGTATCTGTTCTAATTGTGCATCAGGTAGTTTATATGAAGTCAACAGATCCTTATCAGCAAGGCGTAGGTAGCTATCGGTTCCACCACCGAAGAAGATATCTATCTCAATTCCGTTGGGTGTTCTATTAAATTCAGATGTAATCAGTTTGAAATTAGATGATGTACCACCGGCATCTCGCCATTCTACCTTGACTGTCTTACCGGTCTTTTCTTCATACCATTCTTCAAAACTTCCACCGAATACTTCTTTAATACTATCGGGATGTGGTGATATTATTATGAGCGTGTCTTCCTGCTTATCGGGTGATTGGCATTGCCAAAATGCCATTAAACATATAATTAACGCTACATAAGTTGTGATATGTTTTAATCTGAATATTCGTTGAAACCGAGATTGATAGGACATTTTTGTGAATTCTCCTCTGGGATGTGATTGTAGGACTTAGACTCTAAACAGTGAGATGATGTCATTCATTTTCCAGGCTAAGATTATGATTCCTGCAAGTAGAATCAGATACCAGATAATCATTGTTTTTACCTGTTTTTTCTTGAAAAATGAACGTGAAGGTCTCTTCTGTTTCACAGGTTCGCTCCTTATGACGATTCTATGTAGATGATAGCATGTATTTGATATGTGTGTCAAATTCTAAATGAGAGTGCCTACTACTCTTTGGATTGTTCTTGTTTTTGCATCACCGTTAGTAGTTGGAGTTTGAGTCTGATTATTGCGATTATTTTGTTTGGGTCTTTCTCTTGAATTAATTGCTTTTCGGTTACAGCGAACAGTTTTTGTAGTTCTTTATTGAAGAATTCTCCTTTTTGGTCTTCTATGTTTAATAAGTGTGTTTCGTATTCTGCTCGCGTTTGATTGAATAGTTCCTTATACTTTTTTGGGAATTCTATATGGTCAATGTTATATCTGCGTAGTTGATTGGAGATTTTGTTTTTGACTCTTAGTTCGTGTTCTTTTTCAGTTTCTTTATCAATGGGTTCTTGATATTCGCTGGTGATTCGTTCTGTGAGTTCAGGTAAGTCTTTCTTGAATTTTTGTATACCGTGTTCGCTGTCATTCTCAAAATAGAGTTTTTTGTAATGATTGAGTTCTTCATCGATGTGTTTATCTAATTTTGCTTGTTCATCAGCAGACAGTTTTTCGTTGCCTTTTGTTGGCGGTTTTGGTAGATCTTCTGGGAATTTATTCATGAATGCGGTTGCCACTTCGTCACACGTCATATATTGCGCAAAACATTTGACTGCATAGGTTTTGTGGTGTTCTTGTAGAATCATTGGAATATTCTCCTTGTAAGTGATATTATACCCATTCTATAAATTATTGTCTCATTAGGCGGTTATTATCGTAGTCATTCATCAGGACACAAACTGAAAGTTTGTGCTACAAAATAGAGACATTTTCAATTAGAAATGGTATTAGGTTAAGCATTTTTCCATACTTGTTCGGTAATGAAATCGCTACTAATTATGATAAAAAACCGTTATCTTTTACCGTACAAAATTTCGGTGAACTGTACGGTTTGTAAATCTCTTGTTAGGCTTGTCCCTGTTTGTGTTGGTAAAGTATTTTTTGAAAAATCTATTTTTTTAATTTCGCCTGTTTTCGTACGGTTTGCATCTTGGTGATTTTTATTAGAAATTGTATCCGTTTTACCAATTCAAACAGCAGTTCTATCCTGTAGGTTCGTCTGTGGGTAACTATCTGCTTGTAAAGCATTTTATAATCCTTCTTGATAGAGAAATTGGCAGATTTTGTTCTTTTTGAATTATAGTGCATTAGTCTCTAATTTGTTTTTATCCTATTGTTTAAATCTATATATCAATGTATTGTGTGATGTATTGTAACATATAGATATATGTTTGTCAAGTTAATTTTCAAATATTTTTCTGATAGAGGCTTAAAATATCCATCGGTAAGCGTAAATTGCTACCGTTTATGTTGAAATTGTGAGTGTGTGCTTGTGATTTATTGGATTTTAATTTTAGAAACTGTACAGTTTTTTGTTTAATGTACAGGTGGAAAGAGTCTGAACCAGGGTTGGGAGGTTTTTCAGGCTTGGGTTTACAGTGTTATTGAAGTTTTTGATGAGTATGTTGTTGATGTTTCTAATTTCTGAATCGTGGATTAGCGGGGATTGCGCGGAATAGTGAGAATGAAACATAAGGTTCCATTTCATTGTTTTATGGTTTCCCATTATACACTCATAAGGGAAAATGAGATATAGGATTCTAACTATCCATCTCAGTAATCTGAGATTCAAGGAATTGGAATTGGAAAGACTGTCAACTATTGATTATGATTGCCATGTCCAAATCAACGCCGAATACGCGTTTGGTATTCGGCCAAATCAACGCCGAATACGCGTTTGGTATTCGGCCAAATCAACGCCGAATACGCGTTTGGTATTCGGCCAAATCAACGCCGAATACGCGTTTGGTATTCGGCCAAATCAACGCCGAATACGCGTTTGGTATTCGGCGGGTTTCGCTTCGCTCTACCCGACCTACAATAAAAGCTATCAGTAACACACATCAACTGTTAATTCTTAAAACTAAATAACCCTAGCCCAATTCAGATATACATTGAAATCTCTCAAAGAAGTAAGGTATAATACATTACATGGCACAATATGATGAGATTGTGAAGCATCTGATGGATCGGTTTGCGGATGACTTTGCTAAACTATCCTTTGGGACAACCGAAGTCAAGGTCTTAGAAACTCTGGATACTGAACAACAGAGGATTAAAGTATATCATAATGACATGACATTTAAGGTGCAATGGCACAATGAGACTGTTCTTCTTCATATTGAGGTGCAGACTGAGGATAGTAGAGATAAGCCGATGCCATTGCGTGTATTGTCGTACGCGAGTGAACTCCTACTTCGGCATGAACTTCCAGTTTATTCTGTGGTGTTATATTTGAGTCCAAATGCAGGACAGACTGATCCGGGTGGCTATAGTTATGGTGATGATGAGTTTGGTTGCGGTTTATGTATCAGGTGATTCGGTTTGCCAAATTGGATGGTGTATCGTTTTTGGATACTGCATCGGTTGGACTCTTGCCGTTTATACCTTTAATGAATCCACCAGCAGACATGGCTACGGAAGTATGGTTGCAAAAATGTGTTGAGAAGGCTGAAGCTGCCCCAGTTGATGCACAGACGCGTGGAACGCTTTTGTTTGCGCTGTCATTGTTAGGTGGGTTAGTTCATGATCATACCTTTTTTCAGAAACTTATATCGGAGGATATTATGCGAGAATCTCCATTTTATGAAACTATAATACAGCGGGGTGTTGAACAAGGGATTGAGTTGGGTGCACGTGAAACATACATCAAGACTATTTTGTCCTTACTTACAAGACGTTTTCCGCAATGTGATAGGGAATCTGTTTCTGAGGCACTTGAGTCTATTCTGGACATTGACCGTCTAACAGAACTGCATGATAATGCGTTTGATACACCAAGTGTTGAGGTGTTTTTGCAGGAAATCGAAGCTACTGAAACATAAGACGTGAGTGTTTTTACTCTCCCTCCATCAAATATAGTCAATAAAACACAATCGTTGGTAGTGTTAATGTTGATCTTGTCATCAGCACTGAAAAGATACCAAACATATTCATAACCCTATCATGAAGTTTAAAAAAAATATTTTGGTAATTTGGCGAGGTTAGGAAACCTCGCCAGCAGCGTGGTGTGTCTGCCTTGTGCAAACAGGAAATTACCCAATTTATTATTTGATCTTCATTCAAGGGGGAATGCGTAAGTCCTATAGGGATTTGCCCCCTTTATCCCCCCGCAAGCGAGGGGAATGCGTAAGTCCTATAGGGATTTGCCCCCTTTATCCCCCCGCAAGATACTCTTGAGAAAAACTTTGCTCACCCTAAGAAATTAAATATCTATTGATTTCAAGTCATCTTTATTGTAGAATACAAGCATGATTTTATCATTGCAGAAAGGTATAAACTCTATCTGTAGATAGAAATGTTAGGTATCAAATATATGAATATCCTTGTCCTACACGGACCGAATTTACATCTCTTAGGTAAACGTCAACCAGAGATTTATGGTCACCAAACATTGAAGGACATCAACTATGCCCTTGATCAATTTGTGGCTTCGTCTCCCTTTGATGTCGCACTGAAAATCTTGCAGTCTAACCATGAAGGTGAGCTGGTATCCATCATCGGTGAGCACATTGACTGGGCAGATGGGATACTGATTAACCCTGCAGCATATACGCATACAAGTGTTGCAATACGTGATGCACTCTCCACTGTTGGATTACCTGTGATTGAAGTTCACCTGTCTAACATTTACGCGCGTGAGGAATTTCGACATCATTCTTACATATCAGGGGTTTCTATCGGGGTGATTAGTGGTTTTGGAGCATATAGTTATATCTTGGCACTTGAAGCAATGATACATACTCTTGGACCGAAATCAGTTGATAAAGAAGAATAAGTTTGAAAAGGAATCACTTGTGAAACAGAACGCGTTTATACCCTTTAGTAGACCTTGGATTGATGAATCAGAAATTGAAGCCGTGAGTGAAGTGCTCGCTTCTAAATGGATTAGCTCTGGAGGGAGAGTCAGAGAGTTTGAACGTGCATTTGCCGAATACATCGGTGTAAAACATGCAATCGCAGTAAGTTCTTGCACAGCAGCATTGCATCTGAGTCTTGTTGTTACAAATATAGGTATTGATGATGAGGTGATTACTACCCCCTATACCTTCACAGCAACAGCTGAAGCCATCCGTTATGTCGGTGCAAAACCAGTGTTTGTGGACATCAATCCGGAAACTTTAAACATTGATGTTGATAAAATTGAGGATGCAATCACGCCAAACAGTAAAGCAATCATGCCAGTTCACATTGCTGGTCTTCCGTGTGATATGGGGAGGTTGCATGAGATATGTCAGAAACATAGTCTATTTCTCATTGATGACGCTGCACATGCTATACCCGCTGAATATAATGGACAACCTATCGGAACACTCGGTGATCTGACCGCTTTCAGTTTTTATGCAAATAAAAACATCACTACGGGTGAAGGTGGGATGATAACGACAAATAATGATGCGTATGCTGAATCACTCCGGACAATGCGATTACACGGTATTGACAAAGATGCTTGGGCAAGACAATCAAAACGTAGCATCTGGCGATACGACATCACCACTGAAGGGTACAAATACAATATGACGGACATTCAGGCTGCAATGGGACTGTGCCAACTTATGAAGATCAATAAAATGCATGAACGAAGACGAAATACAGTACAGATCTACAATGAGGAATTGTCAAAAATACCACAGATTACTTTACCAAAAATTGCTGATCGTTCAGATAAACATGCATGGCATCTCTATATTATACAACTCAATGATGTTGACAGGGATCAGTTCGTTGAAGCATTGCGCGATGAAAATGTTGAATGTAGTGTGCATTATGTTCCGTTACATCTTTTTGATTTTTACCAGAAACGATACGGTTACGAAGTCGGGGACTTTCCTTACGCAGAAAATGTGTTTGAGAAAGTTGTAAGTCTTCCACTCCATCCAGGATTAACTGAATCGGATGTGTATATTGTGATAGATACAATAAGACGTATACTGATATAAAGTAGACTTCTGATTTAATGGAAGGATGGAAGGATGGAAGATGGAAGATGGAAGGGTGGAAGAACGGAAGGATGGAAGAACGGAAGGATGGAAGACGGAAGAACGGAAGATGGAGAATAAATGAATACAGGGAAATGTCATTAGTAGTCTGATCGTAGGGGCGGGGTTTCCCGCCCGATATACAGATTATTTATGACTTGACTAAGCACTTGTTTTTCTGGTTTAAATGGAGAATACTGTATGTCTTCCCCACAACTCTACCAAATTATCCCAACAGAAGTTTGTTTGTCGTGTGATGTGTGTTGTCGTTTCTTGGAAGATGACTCTCCTCTTGCCCCTGTTTTTACTAAGCATGAGACCGAACGAATAATTTCTCAGGGAATAGACAGATCACTATTCCAACCGCAAATCGATGGTAGGAGTAGTCAGATTAAACTCATACCGTTTAGAGATTACTACATCTGTCCTTTCTTTGAACCCGAAACACAAAAATGCAAAATTTACTCATCTCGTCCACTTGATTGTAGACTTTATCCTTTTACGATAATGTTTAGTGAGGACAGAAGCAGCGTTGTTTTAGGTGTAGATATGTTATGTCCCTTTAGTGAAGAACATTTTGCGTTAGACTCCTTTCAACTGCACTTTAAACAGGTCGTAGAATATGTTGAATCAGATGATGTGCGTTCACAGATTATTGAGAACTGGAGTCTTATCGGTGAATATCAAGAAACAGTCAAGGTTTTCCACACTTTCAGTGATCGGTTTTTGGCATGCGACTAAGTCCCTTAACACTTGACCAGAAACCCCTTTTTGATCAATATTGTTCCCAATCAAACTTACCTTTATCCAGTTACGCTTTTGCATCACATTTCATTTGGAAAGATTTTTTTGATTTTTTCTATGTTATCTATAGAACAAAAGAACTAAACGACAATGCGGCTTATACAGAGTATCTGTGCATTTTTGCGAAACAGGGTGATGATTATTTTCTACCGATACTTCCTATTCCTTGTAGGATCAATTGTCCCAATTACATAAAGATAGTTCTTGATGTATATAAATACATACTAACATCAAATAGAAATCCTGAGATTGCACGCATTGAAAATGTTCCAGAAGATTGTCTGACTGTTTTCCGTAAGGAAGGTTTTAATTTTAGACAAAAAGAAACTGAATACATTTATAGGACTCGGGATTTATATCAATTAAAAGGGAACAGATACAAACAACAAAGAAATTCCTATAATGCTCTCTTAGCAAAATATAACGCAATAAGATATGAACCTTATCAATCAATGGACCAAGATGCTTGTCTTGAATTGTATGAAAGATGGAGAAAAACTCGTGCTGAAAAATATAATGACGTAATCTATCAAGCACTGCTGGACGATTCAAAATCTGCTCATAGGATTGGAATAACACATGCACAAGCGTTAGGTTTAGTTGGTAGAGTTGTCAAAATCGATGGAGAGTTGTGTGCTTACACATTTGGTTATGCGTTGAATAGTGAGACTTTCTGCATACTCTTTGAGATTTCTGACCTACATATTAAGGGACTTTCTCAGTACATATATCGCGAGTTTTGTAAGGAACTATCCAGTTCATACAAATGGATAAATGCAATGAGCGATTCTGGGTTAGAGAACATAAAACGTGTGAAACTATCATACCACCCAAAGCAATTTATACAATCATATAATATTTATGAACACGGTACTCATCTTCCTTAACGGCTATTACGATTTACGCCGCTTGTGCTTTTACCGACAGCAAATTGAGGATGCTCAAAAGAAGGGTTACCCTCTTATTTGTGCTGATGGTGGACTCCGCATATTTGATGAACTAAATGAAGAATCTGGGACAGGACTGAACCCTGATGTGCTTATTGGTGACTTAGATTCAAGTGTTAATTGTAAAACAGAAGCGAAAAACACTGTGAATAGGTGGATAGGTAAAACTGACAAGGATTTTACAGATGGTCAGTTAGCTGTGAAGTATGCTATAGAAAACTATAACAGCAGTCACCTTATCATCTATGGAGGATTACCTCGTACTGAGGAATATGAGATAGATCAGTTTTTAGGTAATCTGAAGCTGTTGCGTTTCGGTCATTTTCTAACTCAGGCTAACCGAAGTGACTATAAAGCAGAAATGCGTGACCCACTTCAATCTGTATATTATGTGTTGACAGAATTAAGGTTAACAAGAACAAACAGTGGCTTGCAGCGTGTATCACTTATTGCAGAAGAAACAGATGTGATTGTTGAAAATAGTCAGAATCTACGCTGGGATTTAAAGGCGTTCAATGTCCATCCAGATTTATCGAACGCACTACGAAACGAGTTTATTGAGGGGGCTGAATGGGTACAGATCAAATTGGTAGAAGATTCCGCGCCCGTGTATGTTATTCACAACTGGTATGAATCAAATGCGTCGGGTTTCGCTTCGCTCTACCTATAAGTGTAAACTTAAGGGATTTTCTATGTCAGAAACCCTCTCCAGTCCCGTAGGGACGCTATGTTTATAGTTAAACGTTATACAACCCCTCTTTAGTCCCGTAGGGACGATATGTGTAGTAGTTCATACTGATATAAACATATCGTCCCTACGGGACTGAAGAGAGGTGGGGGGTACACATTTTTCTATAAACATATCGTCCCTACGGGACTGAAGAGAGGTGGGGGGTACACATTTTTCTATAAACATATCGTCCCTACGGGACTGAAGATCAGATAATCCCTATAACCATAAGGATTCAGAGTGATTCATAAGAGCTTCTAAGTTCTCTTAAGTTTACACCTATGGGTTTCGCTTTGCTCTACCCGACCTACGAATATTATTATTAAGATGTGTAATAAAAATGTACAAATATACCGAAAACTAAATTACCCTAACAGATTCAAAGAAACAATTGAAATAATTTAGAAAATATGATAGAATTGTATTGTAAAAACATGTCACAACATTAAAATAATATTACTAATTCTGCCCTGGGGTATTCACATGAAAAGATTCACGTTATCCATCATCGTTTTGAGTATTGCAATATGTCTACCGTTACTACTAATTCATTCAAGTGAGAAGGTTGCGACAAGTGATGAACGCATTACCCTTGCGGATTTAAACAAAGCCCTCGTTGTTGCTATAAGAACAGCAGAAGAGAACTATTACAAACCTGTGGACAGAAGTGCGATGTACCACGGTGCGATTAAGGGGGCACTGATTGCGTTGGATGACCCGTACACATTTCTCCTATCTGAACGTGATCATAAACGTTCCGTTGAAAATCTCTATAAAGCTCAATTCGGTGGACTGGGTGTGAGTATTTACCCTGATCATCGAGGGTTTGTGAAGATATCAAAACCGTTGCCAGGGACACCCGCAGAATCTGCTCAACTTAAAGCAGGTGATTATATTACAAAAGTAAATGGTAAGCAGATATACTTAGGTGAGAGAACAGGATTGACACTTGATGATGTCGTAGATCTGCTAAGGGGACGTATAAATACTGATGTGACAATTACCGTGCAACGAAAACACCTTGAACCTTTTGATGTTAAGTTGACACGTGCAAAGATTGCAGTGCCAAGTGTTACTTCCACGATGTTAACAGATGGGATCGGCTATATAAGAATCACAAAGTTTATCGGTACGGAACGTGCTGGTGGAACAGAAGAGGAGTTTAACAAAGCGCTGGAATCCCATAAGCACGAAGGAATGAAAGCACTTATAATAGACCTGCGTAGTAATCAAGGTGGTTTGCTTGATGCTGCTTATCATATTGCGGACGCGTTTATTGATAACGGTGTCATCGTTTCAACAAAAGGAAGAAAGAGAGAATTTGATGAACAATATCCTGCTCACTCAGATATACTTTGCGACAAAGACATACCTCTTGTGATACTCGTTGATGAATATAGTGCGAGCGCATCCGAAATCGTGGCTGGTGCCATAAAGGATACTGGCCGTGGTATACTCATTGGTAATAAAACTTATGGAAAAGGGGTTGTTCAGAAACGTTACCCTATTAGAGGGATCGGTGCAGTTTCATTGACTATTTCATCATATTATACACCAAACGGTACATCAATTGATAAGTCAGGAATTACGCCGCATGTGCCTGTTTCTGAAAAACAGCCCAATAGAATGGAACAGGTGATGCAACGTTTCGTGGCAGAGAAAAACGCCGTTGAAGATTTTGTGACGAACTGGATTGAAGCAGAAGTCAAACTGAAAGGTGAATATCCAAAAGACTTCAATGAACTTGAGGCAGAAATACCACAATTTAGACAGAAATTAATAGACGACGGTTATCGGGTGAGTCTTGACTGGTTAACACTTCGTGCGGAGCAGCTATTTAATCTTAGTGTAGGTATTGAGCAAGTTGTGAATTTGAGACATGATACACAACTACAGGAAGCAATACGCCTAATCAAGGAAGATAAGGTCGGGGATACACTTCAGATATATAAAACCCTTGATGATATAAAGAAACATTTAGGTACAGCGTTACAGTCTTCAGCGGATGTTTCTGATAGTATGTATTAAAAATATTGATGAATCTCCCTCCCTCACAGTCAACTGAGGTAATCTCAAAAAAGGCGATAGTAGTCGGTTTAGTTCTCGTCATAGTCAACGCCTATTGGGTTGGTATTGCCAGTGAACTCTGGTATGCTGTTTACACGCTGGTCTCTCCTTTTTCCAATGCTGTTTTTACATTAGTAGTGCTACTTGCGCTCAACTTTTTACTCCGTAGAATCTCATCCCGCGTTGCATTCACACCAGCAGAATTGCTGTTGATTTACATCATGGTGACGATGGTCTCCACGATCTCTGGTCATGCGATGATGGCGATTCTGATGGGTACTCTCGCGCATCCATTCAAGTTCGCCACTGCTGAAAACGAATGGGCACAACTCTTTCTGCACCATATTCCTCAGTGGCTTACCGTGCATGATCCTGAATGGTTAACAGGCTATTACGAAGGGGAGTCAAGCCTCTATCTATCTGAGCATCTCAGAGTGTGGACCAAACCCATTCTTATCTGGTCTGGTTTCATTTTTGTTCTCTATGGTTCATTACTATGCTTAGGATTGTTGCTACGGAAACAGTGGATGGAACGCGAGAAATTGAGCTTTCCATTAACACAACTACCTCTCCAAATGACGACAAACCGTAGCTTCTTCAAATTACGCACTTTGTGGATAGGATTTGGCATTGCTGCGTTGTTACGTGTTTTGGCGGGATTACATGACCTCTTTCCAGTAATTCCCGCATTCCCCTCAAGCTATAGGTTGGACAGACACATCACAGAAAGACCTTGGAATGCTGTTGGGTATGTCTCAATGTCCTTCAACTTAGCGATTGTGGGGTTGACATATTTCATGCCGCTTGACTTGTCATTCTCAACGTGGTTTTTCTTCTGGTTAACTCGAGCAGAACGGGTGATAGCAAGTGCTGCTGGGGTGACGAATATCAGTAAACTCGGACTCAATGATCGTGCATCTGGGGCATGGATAGGTATCGCAGCCCTGACACTCTGGATGGGACGGAGGCATATTCTAAGGTTCTTTAAGCATGTTTTAGGAATAGAAAGGGGTGATGATTGGAATGAACCAATATCCTATCGCACTACAGCAATTCTATCTATTCTCAGTGTAGGTGCAGTGTTTGCTTTTTGCTATTTTGCTGGCATGTCGCTATGGGTTATAACGATATTTTATGCACTTTTTATTGCATTTGCATTAGCAATCGGACGCGTTCGCGCAGAATTGGGACCCCCCTATCATGAGATTATTGGGATCAATCCGCGTCAGATAATGGTGAATACCATCGGCACACGAAGTTTAGGCGCAGCAAACCTTACCGTGATGACGTTTCTGTATGCCTTTAATCGCTGTAATCGTTCACATCCGATGCCAAACCAGATTGAGTCTTTACGGATTGGGGATCAGGCACGTATCCCCGGCAAGACTCTGCTTTTTAGCATGGCACTTGCTATCGGTGTCGGAGCAGTCGCTACGTTTTGGACATACTTGCACGTGGCATATCACTACGGTGTTCTTGCGCGGTGTCAAGGACATGTTGGACACTTCGGTTGGGAAAGTTTCAATCCATTACAAAGTTGGCTTCAACATCCGAAGGAAGCGAATGTCAGTTCACTTTTCTTTATGAGTGGCGGTTTCGGTTTTGTTTTTATGCTTCACTTTCTGCGGACTCGTCTGTTATGGTGGACATTGCATCCATCTGGTTATGTTCTATCGGGTGCATCGTGGGGAGGTCTAATCTATTTTTGGTTTCCTGTAATGGTGAGTTGGTTTATTAAGTTCATGATCTTACGGTTTTCAGGTTGGCAAACTTACCGGAAAGCTATTCCGTTCTTCCTTGGCTTGGTATTAGGTGATTTTGTGCCGCGAAGTGTATTGAGTTTACTCAGCTTCCTGCTGAATCTATATATGCCATCATCTGGTGCAGGACATTCACTTTAATGATTGATGTAATACCATTTCTACTTTATAATTTACCATTTTCGCAGGTCGGGTAGAGGAACGAAACCCATAAATCAACGATGTGAATGCGCGTATGGCATTCGGCCAAATCAACGCCGAATGCGCGTATGGCATTCGGCGGGTGTAAACTTAAGGAATTTTCAAATTCAGATTCTTCTTCAGTCCCGTAGTGACGAAATGTGTAGGAGGGCATCATGATATAAACATATCGTCCCTACGGGACTGAAGAAAAAGGGGTAAACGTTCTTCTATAAACATATCGTCCCTACGGGACTGAAGATAAGACAATCCCTATAACGATAAGGAATCAGAATGATTCATAAGAGCAACTATGTTTTCTTAAGTTGACACCTATGGATAGAGGAATGAAACACTACAAATGCCAAACGTGCATTTGGCGTTGATTGGGCATGTATTGATTGTGGTTATCCTATCGGGTTTCGTTCCTCTACCCGACCTACGGCAGAATAGAATAAAGGTAATTAAAATTGGTATAAGGTATAAGTTATTATGACTCCTCTACTCACAGTCAATTCAGTTTCAAAAAAGTATGCTGCGAATCCCGTCGTGAACGATGTAAGTTTTGAAGTTTATCCGTGTGAGATTTTCGCGCTTTTGGGAGCAAGTGGTTGCGGAAAGACCACGACTTTACGGTTAATTGCTGGTTTTGAAAAAGCAGACTCCGGTTCCATCATAATGATGGAGCGCGTTCTTGAAGAAAATGGCGTGCATGTTCCACCCGAAGCACGGGAAATTGGGTTTGTCTTTCAAGATTATGCTCTCTTTCCTGACAAGAATGTACTTGAAAATGCAGCTTTCGGATTGCATGGGAAAGTGCCGAAAACCCAGCGGCACAAGATAGCATTGGAAAACCTTGAACGAGTCGGAATTGTACATCTACAGAAGCGTATGCCGCATCACTTATCTGGAGGTGAACAACAACGAGTCGCCTTAGCACGTTCTCTTGTCATGCAACCAAAACTACTCCTGTTAGACGAACCATTTTCAAGTCTTGATACTGGATTACGACAAGCGACCAGAGAAGAGGTGCGTGGACTTTTGAAAGAATTCGGGATCAGTGTAGTGTTAGTAACTCATGATCAAGAGGAAGCATTAAGTTTCGCAGAACGTGTCGCTGTGATGAACAATGGTACGATTGAGCAAATCGGTACACCTGAAGAAGTTTACCGAAAACCGAAGACTGTGCATGTAGCGAGTTTCTTGGGTAAAACTAACATTATAGAAACAGACATTGCGGGTGGATTTGCAGAAACACCTTTTGGTTCATTAAAGGTTGATTCTTCAGATAGAAAAAAAGCACTTCTATCAATCCGACCAGAACATCTATTCATTAAACAACATACTGCCGAAATTAGTGATAAACACATTGGTCGTATAGTCGCACGCGAATTCAAAGGACACGATTTTACTTATACCGTAGAGTTTGACGGTGAACTTTACTTCGTTCAAACCGATTATCAAGTCTTATTTGATGTGGGTGATAGGGTGGATTTGAAACCGGTAGAAGTTGTTGTGATTGAGAGTGGTAATTCTGACGAGAATTTAAAGACATGAATCGTTTGCATACAAAACGAATTCACTACTTTTTTGAGCTTTTGCATGATAAAATAGTTTAAGTAGATAAGGTTAATTTTGCGAATTATTTGGATGTTTTTATTCACAATAAGGAATTCTGATGAATGCAAAAATATTAATTGTAGAGGATGAACGCGATATTGTACAGTTGTTAAAATATAACCTCAAACAGGAGGATTTTGAGATAGATGCTGTCCGTAATGGCGCTGATGCATTACAACGGGCTGTTGATAATGTCCCCGACCTAATTCTGTTAGACCTAATGCTACCAGAAGTAGATGGATTAATAGTCTGTAGACTATTAAAAAATGACCCACGCACGAAAAAGATACCAATCATAATGTTAACTGCTAAGACTGAAGAAAGTGATCGTGTGACAGGTCTTGAACTTGGAGCAGATGATTATATTACAAAACCCTTTAGTCCCCGCGAAGTCGTCTTACGAATCAATGCAGTGCTTCGTAGACTCAAGGCAGGCAATGAGGCGGATGAGGAAAATCAGGTTGAGATACACGGTGTGGTTATTGATCTGGATCGACATCAGGTGTTAACAGAAGATGGTGCAATTGATCTTACAGCTACTGAATTTAAGCTTATCACACTGTTTGCGCGTTCGCCGGGACGTGTATTTAATCGTGATATATTAATGGACGTTATTTGGGGACAAGAATATTACGGGATCGATCGGACGGTTGATACACATGTCAGTCGTCTCAGACGCAAATTGGGTGAATTAGGTAAACAGATTGAAACTGTCTACGGTGTTGGATATAGGTTGAAGGAAGAGAAATAAGTCTCTTCATCTGAACGAAGGACAGAAATATATACATGTGAAACGGAGTCGTATATGATATTAGGACTTACTGATAAAGTTGTTGTTGTTACGGGAGCGAGTAGAGGTATTGGTAGATCAATTGCTCATGCTTTTGCAATGGAGGAAGCACGACTCAGTATCTGTGGACGTGATCCAGATATGCTTCAAGCAATTACAGATGAACTCAAACCGTATAAACGGGGTGTGTTTTCTAAACCAACTGATGTAACTGATAGTCAGCAGGTTCAGGATTTTATGTCAGAAACAATTGAGCATTTTGGACGAATTGATGTTGTTGTCAACAACGTTGGTGGCAGTCGTTGGACACCCTTAGAAGACATCACAGATGATGAATGGCACGAAATCCTTGACTTAAATCTTGTTTCTGCAACCCGAATTAATCGTCATGCTATACCCTTGTTGAAAAAGCAGGGAAGTGGTGTGATTATAATGATCACATCAATTTATGGCAGAGAAGGTGGCGGACATATCACCTATAATGCTGCAAAATCAGCAACAATCAGTATGACGAAGTCATTGGCAAAGGAACTTGCGCCTGAAAATATACGGGTTAATAGTGTTGCTCCCGGTTCTATTCTCTTTCCTGGCGGGGGTTGGGACCGTCGTATGAAAAATGATCCAGAAGGTATGAAAGCATTCGTTGAACGTGAGATGCCGCTTGGAAGATTCGGAAAACCTGAAGAGATTGCGAATGTTGTGGTTTTTCTCGCTTCTGACTGTGCAAGTTTAGTAACAGGGGCATGTATAAACGTAGATGGTTGTCAGTCGCGATCTAACATTTGATAGTTTTGTTTATCAATGATTTTGATCTGTATATTCGGTGTCTTACCTCCAAGATACACCTGCTTTTAGTGTTTAATTTTCTATAACGAAACCCGGTAGATGCGGTTTCCTTACCATTAAAGAATACGCGTATAGTATTTTGCATCGGTTTGGAAACCGTTCCTACCGTCTTGATGTAGTAGGATTCTTAAGTTCACATCTATAAACATTAACCCTGGTATAACGTAGCGTGTGTTATACCATTTCAATATATTATTGTCTCATTAGCGGTTACTATTGCAGTTATTGTTCGGGACACAAACTGAATGAAGTTAAAGAATTTATTCGGGTAATTTGGCGAGGTTAGGAAACCTCGCCAGCGGCATCGGGAAAATAGGTGCGGTTAGGAAACCGCACCTACCGTGTCTGGGCCCAAATTACCTAATTTATTATTTTAACTTCATAAAGTTTGTGCTACAAAAAAGAGACATCTTCAATTTGAAATGGTATTAGTAGTCGTGCATTACACGCAATTCATTAGGAGGTATATATTTTGTCACGCTTTAAATCCTTCGTATTTGTTATGCTCATCATATTCACAGTGAGTGCTTTCATAACAGTCCTTGAAGCACAAGACACGGAAGAAAATAGTTCGCCTATTCAAGAATTCATTAGAAAGGCAGAACAGCATGTGAAACTCAATCAAATAGAAGAAGCAGTAGTACTCTATGAACGTATTGTGATTGCTGCCCCCGATGATGTTGACTCTCGATTAGAACTTGCAACGCTTTACTCTCGTATAAATCAGCACGAAAAAGCTGCACAAACCTATAGTAAACTGCTTGAAACAGACTCAGAAAACTTGGAATATCAAGATGCACTTGTTAGTAGCTTGCAAGCTGCTGGTAAAATCAGAGAAGCACTGAACCTGGCACTTGAATACATCCAAACATATCCAGAAAAAGGTGTGCATTATGCACGAATTGCAAAACTATATGAAACTGAAGGCGATGAAGAAGAAGCCATTACAAACTATAACAAGGCAATCCAATTAGGATACGAAAATATACAAACGTATCTCAGTCTCGCAAGACTAAATTTCCTCAATGCGGATATGGGTGCTGCTGAAATTGCGTTGAAGAATGCTATTCTAAACTCTACCTCAGATTCAGAATGGAAAACTCTTGAAAGACAACTGTTTAATTTCTATCGTTTTAATGGGAATTTTGAACAGAAGATGCAGAAAGCTGAAGAAGACGGAACAATCACAATTGGGCTGCAGAAATTACTTGCTGAGCACTATCATAAGATTGGAGAATTAGAAAAGTCTGTTAATACTTATGAGAAAGTAAGAGAGATGATCACCAATTCTTATGAGCAACAGGAGATATCTGATGAATTGCTCAAGGTATACGTGGAACTTGGGGACATGGACTCAGCTTATGAGCCCTATCAAACTCTGGAGAATTCTGATGCGGACAGTACAACAATTAGTTACACTTTGGATCAAAATACGGCGACATTTAGCGCGATATATATCGTAGAGACATCGCGCGATACGCTGTTTAGTGCTTTCAAAAGATATGACAAACTTGATGTATTGAAAACCCATCTTGAAGGTAAACTTGCGGAAAACAAAGAAAACAGTGTTGCCCTCACAATATTGGCAAGAATATATTGGCACGAAAAGGACTATCAGAAAGCAGCAGAAATGTATGAAGCCCTTGGTAAAACGGATACTAAGAATCTCCGATACCTATACTATGCTGCGTCTGCTTTGAGAAAAAGCGATCAACCTGAATTAACCAATGCGATGCTCAACCACGCAGCAGATGCCCTTGCAACCAGCAGCGAGAAAGATGACGCATATTTTCTTGGTGCTCTTGCAACAATCTGTAATGAAAAGAGAATGTATGAACCAGCGATTGCACTCACTAAAGCTGCTCTTGATATGAGTGATATCGGTAAAGATAGTATGATTCAAGATACATTGAACGCAATACTTGCAAGAAGCTATCGTGAGACAAAACAATACGCCGAAGCTCTCAGATTGTATCAGGAAATTGCAAGCTACGCAGGAAGTGGCAGCCTACGGAGAAGGGCAAATAAAGCAATACCTGAAATCGTAAAGGAAGGAGGACTCTATGAAAAGTGGATTGCGAAACAATTTAACGATGTTGAGAAAAACCCGAACAATCTAAAATTAATCTTGAAACTTGCCAGGAGTTATGAAGACACCGATAAGATTCAGGAAGCAATTACACAGTATGAGAAACTTACGAAACTTGACCCTGATAATGCATACTGGTACAGCAAGCTGGGTGATCTGTATCAAAGAGTAGATCGTAAGGTAGAGGAAGTTGTAGAGAGTATGGCACTAAGCTTAGATGGAGATGGAAGTTATGTCGAAATTGATGACAGTTGGACGATAAACAGTATCTCTGAGGAATTTACGATATCTGCATGGATCAAACCGACCGATTTTCCAAATACTTGTACGACTATATTCTTCAAGGGTAACAAGAGAATGCCGGATATTACGCATCGTCAATTTACATTTTGGTTGTTTGATGAAGGCTGCGTATTCTTTGATACGTCACCAGGGGGACGTCCGCTAAGATACACTGTGTCTGAAAGTGAATCTATCATTAGAAATAAATGGTATCACGTTGCTGGAACTATTGATGCTAAGAATGACACCATGAAGCTATATATCAACGGTTCTGTAGTTAACAGTAACAACTTTAAAGGTGAGAACAATTTACCAAACACAACACTGCCATTCCGCATCGGTTGTTCCCATGAAGAAGAGAGAACTGAGCACGCCTCTTTTGCTGGACTAATTGATGAAGTACGGATTTGGAACATCGCGCGAACTGAAAATCAAATTCGTGCTGATATGCACAAGGAGTTGAATGGGGATGAAGCTGGTTTGGTTGCATACTGGAAATTTGAAACAGAAAATGACGGACGAATTTCTGATAGTTCACCGAATAAGAATGATGGTCAACTCATTAGAGATGCTAAACTTGTAGTGTATACACGTCCAACGCTTACAACTCTGAAGACTGAGTACTATTCAAAAGCAGTATCATATTATGAAAAAGCGATTGAACTGCAACCAAATACACTTCAATATTACGTTCAGTTAGCAAACTTATTCATTGATCACAACCAGATTTCAGATGCTGCATCGGTATATCTTCGCGGATTAGATGCACTTTTTAAGCAATCAAGCCGTGATTCATTAATTCGTGCTATGTCCGATCTCTACCTTGACGTAGGTAAAGAGGACAAGCTCATTGCTATTCTTGAAGAAGTGAAACCGAAAATGCAAAAGAGCGAAGTCCTCTACGAACTCTTGGGGGATCTTTACAGTAAAACAGATAATCCAGAGAAAGCTGAAATTGCATACACCGAGTGGTTGAAAATTAGATTGAGCAAAGAAAACATACAGAGTGCACATGAACAACGTGCGATTGCTGAAGATCTTCTTGAAAAAGAACTCTATCCAGAAATGGTACTAAAACATGCAAGACATGCAATGTGTGTTGCTAAAGACTCAAGCTTTCACTATCCAATGACCCTTGCTAATGCGTATATTGCAAATGAACGTTATGAAGATGCGTTGAGATACTACATATATACTCTGAGCATTCTATCAACCGATTCTTCATTTGAATATTTTTGGAATCAAATGGTAGATGCAAGCAAGAATGCTAAGGATAAAAATCGTTACGATCAGATGTTAGATGCGTTGATTAATTCTATTCCACCAGAATACGTAAGTTCTCGTGTAAAAGTTAAATGAGTATAATATACCCTAAGTTGGCATTTATGTAGCAGAAACTGTTTAAAGTTTAAGAGAATATTTAGGTATTTTGGCGTGTTTGGGAAACCTCGCCAGCAGCGGGGTGTACCTGCCTTATTCAAACAAGAAATTACCCAATTTTTTATTTGATCTTCATACAGTTTGTGCTACAAAAAGAGAGAAATTTTCAATTAGACATGGTATAACAAAATATAAAATGGTGGTGAACATTTTGACAGAATCAACCGGACAACTCAATCTAAAGCCAACAATGCAAATGGAGAAGGATGTCAGAACAAATGCCTTTACGCGAGCTGCGGTTCACAGAGATTTTAGATGGTGCGATTAGTTTTTATCGGCAACATTTTCGTTTTTTCTTTGCACTAAGCACACTCTATTGCGTCTGTGACACTTTGAGAGAGATAGCGTTTGCCTACCTCTCAAAAGGGTGGGTTGTTGATTTCTTATATCCCGTCGGTAACTCACTATTTATTGCGTTGGCGTGCGGACTATTGATTATCCCAGCGAGTGAACTCTATCGCGGACAGCAGATCACATTTCGGCAGGTGACACACCGCTATTTAGACAGACTGATCCCCTATCTTGGTTATTCTGTTATCTATGTCCTGTTTGTGAACACTCCAGAACTTTTAGAAGTCGTAAGAACAGTGGTGCCAGACGCGCCTACCTTCTTGCCAATAGTTGTCGGTTATGCTGTTGTTACCTATTTTCTTGTTGCTTGGATACTCTATGGTCCCGTTTTGATGGTTGAGACTAAGGGCAATAAAGCATTCGCCAGAAGCCGAGTCCTTGTTCGGGGTAGTTGGTGGCGCGTCTTCGGGGTGAGCATCGGTTTGCTTATCCTCAAGGATGCAATTAACCTTATTTTAGTGATCTCTCTTGAGATCCTATTGACGATATTTGGATTATTCCCAATAGAGGATCTCACATGGGACTCCATTCTACAATACTTCTATGTTGCATCGACGCCGCAAATACCGACATCGGTCATTGATTGGATATGGATGATTTTAACCGTGGGCATAAATGCATGGGTAACACCGATTTACGCGATAGGTATCACACTGCTATATTTCAGTCGTCTTTCTGTAAAAGAAACTGAAAGTGAGGCGGACACACACAGATCACACGAAATCAAATAAGTTTCACTTATGACACAGCTTTAGATTATGTCTATTGTCAATCCTTTTTCTATAGACATATTGCTCCGCTGGAGCAAAGATCCGATCTATTGTCCGAACCAGGATTTACAGGAGGGACAGGAGGGACAGGATAAGAGGTTATGTGAACCAGGATTTACAGGTATTCTCACGACAGAGGCGTGATATGTCTAGGCGTGATACGTCTATAGAAATAGGTTGCGGGAATTCTTGCACTCCAGTGGAGTGTTATGTCCATTGTCAATCCTTTTTCTATAGACATATTGCTCCGCTGGAGCAAGGTTTCAGCGATCCTCTTTGTTAAGTGCCAAAACTTTACACACCTTATCAATGCAATTTTCTTGACACATTTTCAAATAACTGCTATTATATTTGACAGGAATAAGGTAAGAGCATTATGAGGGACTATACCTCATTATTCATAGAAAACCTTCAAATTGTGGATACCCTTCAATAGGCGCAGTTTGAACTGTTCCTAATACCTTTTTGTGTTGACAGCATGAACTTGCGTGAAGCAAAGAGTGCTTATCAACTTAACTTAGCATAACCCCAGAGGTAAATATGGGTTTTTGGAATTATCTAACTGTAACATATAATGTATGGTTTACTGCACCACTTGCTGTTGTGTTTCTGTTTGCTATCTTTCGGCTTATCCTCGGTGGTCTGGACTTCGGAGATGCTGATGTTGATGCAGACGTTGACTTTGACGCTGACGTTGACTTTGATGTTGATGCTGATGTTGACCTCGACGTTGATGCTGATATTGACGTAGACGCTGACATTGATGCAGATACGGAATTCAATACTGATGCCGGATCAGGTGTAAGTGGCAATTCATTTGCGGACGTATTGGGATTTCTGAACATTGGAAGAGTGCCCTTAATGGTGGTGGTGATGACACTCTTTACTACGTGGAGTTTCACCGGTTTAATTGTGAATGAAATCCTTGATGTCAAATCTGCTTCAGGTCTATTCTTTTGGATATCTTGTTCGGCTGCGCTTGTTTGTAGTATTTTAGGAACTCGATACCTATCACTTACACTTTCAAAGATTTTTCCGGAAAGCGATCCGCCTACAAAGGATCTTCACCTACTCGGATTACAAGGAAGAGTGGTTAGCGGTCAAATTACTTCCACATTCGGCACAGCACGGGTTCAAGTTCCTGATGGTCATACGTTAACAGTAAAATGTCGCGTCAAACAAGGTGAACCCAATCCTGTAAAGGGAGATATTGTAATTCTAATTGGCTATGATCCTGAGAAACGAATATTTGATGTGAAATCTATAGATGCGGTATTGTTGTAAATCCGCGTATGCAATATATTAACCGAATACTATCATAAAGGAGATATGAGAAATGGAAGGACAACAATTGTTTGTTATCATTGTTGGTGGTCTTATTGCACTGTTTGTTATTTTCGTGCTAATCTACAAATCTTTTTACAAGAAAGCACCTGCTGACGCTGCGTTAGTGATCTCAGGGGGAAACAAAAAACGGGTTGTATTTGGTGGAACACTTGTTAATCCAATCACGAATGTAACGCAGCAGATCTCTTTAAATACGTTACAACTCCCAGTTGAACGGGAGGGACAAGCAGCACTGATTACCAAGGATAGTTTGCGGGTTGACATACAGGCGGAGTTCTATGTCAAAATTGAACCCAATGAACAGGATGTGCTTAAGGCAGTAGCAAGCCTCGGTGAAAAAACTTTAACACCAGAAGCAGTAAATGCTTTGCTGGAAGGTAAACTTGTGGGTGTTCTACGGAGCGTTGCTGCAACAATGGATTTGCAGGAACTACACGAAAAACGCCAAGAATTTTCTGACCAGGTTCAGGAAGCATGTCTTGAAGATTTGGAACAGAACGGCTTTAAGCTTGAAACCGTTGCAGTAACGAATCTTGACCAAACTCCACTTGAAGCACTTGATGAAAACAACCGATTTGATGTTGTTGCTATCCAGACGATCAAGAAGGAAGTTGAAGAAAAGCAGACAGACACGGCGAAAATTGAACATGAAAACAAGGTCAAACGTGAAGAAGATCGACTCCTGGCAGAACTCGAAATTAAACAGAAGGAAGAGGAGACAGAAACAAAAGCGTTAGAAGTTGAACAACGTCTTGAATTTGCACAAGAAGAACAGCGTAAGGAAATTGCAACGAACAAGGCTGAACAGGAACGCGCAGTTGAAGCACACAAGTTTGAGCAGCTCCAAGCAGTTGAGGAAGCACGTATTAAACAGGAACAGGCTGTGCAATCTGCTGAAATCGCACAAACTCAAAAAATAGAGATGGAACGTATTGAACAGGAAAAATTAGTTCAAGAAAGTGAAATTTCACAGAAGCAGGCTATTGAGATAGCAAAAGTTCAGCAACAGCAGTTGGTTGAAGAAGCAGAGATTCAGCGAAACCTTACTGTTGAGAAAGCTAAAATTGATCAAGAGGCTTCTGTCAAAGAAACTGAAATTGAACGTAGAATCGTGCTGTTAGATAAAGAACGGGAGGAAAAAGAGGCAGAAGCGGAAAACGAAATTCTTGTTTCAATTAAAGAAAAAGAACGGGAAGCCGCACTGATTGAACTCTTGGAAGTTTCAGCTGTAAAAGCACGGGCAGAAGCCGCCGTTGAAACCGCTGAAGCAATTGAAAAAGCTGAACGTGAAAGCAAAGTTGAACTGATTCGTGCCGAACAGGAAGCGGACGAAGAAAGAATCGGAAAAGAAAAGACCGCCGACGCAGAAGCATATACTATTGTTGAAACAGCGAAGGCAGAACTTGAAGCAGCGCAAGTCAAAGCTGAGGCTACAATAGTCCTTTCAGAGGCACTTCTCGTTGAAGCCAGAGCTGAGGCAGATGGTGAAGAAGCATTAATTGTTGCAAAAAATCAGACTGAGCCACAAGTACTTGTCAGCGATGCCGTGCTTGCCCTTGTAGAAGCATTGCCTGAAGTTACGAAGGAGTTAATGAAACCCGCTGAACACATTGAAAGTATCCGTGTACTTGACTTAGGTAGTAATGGTGGCAATAGTGGTCCGGGTGGTATGAACAGGATTCTTGGTTCTATCATCAATGCTGGTGCAGCAATGCCACTTCTCAAGGAACTTGTGAACTTTAGCGATATTGATACAACGAAGATTGGACAGACAATTCAGGATTTTGCGAAAGGATTGAAGCCAAACGCTGAGTTTACTTCTGAATCCGTTCCTGTTTCTGATGAAGAGACTGTTTCAGAGGAGGAGCCTGCTTCTGAGTCCATCCCTGTTGTTGATGCAGAACCTGTTGCTGAAGAAGAACTTGTTGCTGAAGAAGAACCTATTGCTGAAGAAGAACCTGTTGCTGAAGAAGAACCTATTGCTGAGCACGATCCCGTTTCCGATGAAAATGATAATGTTTGATTCTACGGAGGGTATGACTCGTTCCCACCAATGAAATTAACGTCTACCCTCCTAAAACATTCTCTTGAACGTAGTACGCTGCTCATTATAACCATCCTTACTCTAAGTATCCTACTATGTACATCGGTATAGATGTTGGATTACCTGATACACCTGATCTTCGTGAAACACTCATAGCCAATGATGTTATTAATCTCATCAATTTGAGCG
This sequence comes from Candidatus Poribacteria bacterium, assembly GCA_965261435.1. Taxonomy (GTDB): domain Bacteria; phylum Poribacteria; class WGA-4E; order WGA-4E; family WGA-3G; genus MSPOR6. Next base: position 4,336,596 of record CBDHDL010000021.1, on the reverse strand, counting down.
CATTCCCGGAAATCTTCAATTTGCCAGGTACAGCGTGGTTTCATCTGATCGCTCTGATAGGTAAACTATTAGATTTCTTTGGATGGATCTGGCTGAAGCACGCATCATTCTGCTCGGACGGTTCATAAATGTTTGCCTTTCCACATTGACTGTCTGGCTGACCTATTGCCTTGGAACAAAGTGCTGCAATAGACGTGTTGGACTCATTGATGCTGCTTTTTTAGCTGCAGCAATGTTACACGCGACTAACGAATCAAGGTTTGCTCTTGTGGATATTTCAGCGACGTTGTGCGTTACCCTATTTCTCTGGCTAATTGCACGTGATACGCAGCTAAGAAATAGAACCTGTATCTACTTAGGTATTGTGATGGGTATTGGTCTGGCGGTGAAGTATCCAACAGCATTTGTCTGTTTATCCCTACTTATTTTCATAAACAGTACGGATGTATACCGCAAATATGCAACTATAATACTCTCTGCAGTCATCACCTTCACCATAGTCTGTCCATAGGATTGGTATCCCCTTGAGAATATTGAGATAGAGGACAATTTGACGTTTTATGATGTGATTGATGGGAATGACAGCAGTTTTTACCTATCAGGGTTATTTAGTTTTCGGATTTTCTTGCGTTTTCTTCACAAGTGATAAATATACCAGAGCGGTAGGTGCGGTTTCCTAACCAATTCAGAATACCAAACGCGTATTCTGACATACACGAATTTGTGCTAAAACCTTTCATAGTCATTCTCTTGTAGGATCCGGTGCGGTTAGGAAACCGCACCTACCGTGTCGGGGTCCAAATTACCCAATTTATTATTTGATCTTCATGTGGAGTGTTATGTCTATTGTCAATCCTTTTTCTATAGACATATTGCTCCGCTGGAGCAAGGGGTCAGCGATCCTTTTTCTTAAGTGACAAAAACTTTACATACCCTTTGCACAGTTTTCGCTTGCTTTTATGTATTAGTTATGGTATTATATTGACATAAGATTACTCCTTAAGACAAAGAACTGTTCACGGAACTTTTAGATAGAGTTTACCTATAGATAGCGTAATATCTGACACTTTCCCGCATGAGTAGATATTACGAGATAAGTATTAGCGGGTAAAATACAGGAGATGCATTCACAAGTGTTATGCTTGTATCAAGGATGCAGAATAAATGATGAGATCTGGATTATGGATTCCCGAATATGATACACCCGAACTATGGCATCATGAAATTTCAAGGCGTAGTTTTTTCAAATTTGGTGTAAGCAGCTTTCTTGGACTTGTAGCCATGCAACATTTCGGAACTTCAAGTGCATCTCAACTCAATGAGGTGATTCCGAGAGCGAAGCAGTGCATCGTTATGTTTATGAGCGGTGGTCCAAGTCAATTAGATACATTTGACCCGAAAAAACCGGACGTTGAAACCAGCGGTCCGTTCAAAGCCATTCAGACAAGTGTCAAAGGTATTGAGTTCTCAGAACATCTTCCAATGGTAGCTGAACAGGCACATCATCTTTCAGTTGTTCGCTCCATGGTATCTCGCGAAGGTAACCATGAACGTGCACGTTATTTACTTCATACTGGGTACGCCCCTGGTGGTGCAGTCCGGCACCCAACTTTAGGATCGTTAACTTCATACTATCTGGATGACGATGAATCACATTTGCCGAGTTGTGTGAACATTAATTCACCAACATATTCTGGCGGATTCCTTGGTGCGACTCATGATCCCTTTGTTGTAAATAATCCGTTGAAAGAGGTTGATGATATAGAATATCCAGAACAGATGGATACACACCGATTTCGTGAACGGTTGAAGATGCTCAAAACGCTTGAAGAAGATTTCATCGGAAAACGTTCAAGCCGAGGCACTGAAGCCCACGAAGCAATTTACAAAAAAGCGGATGAACTCATCAATTCACCCAACATTAAGGCGTTTGAACTTAATGAAGAACCTACGGAGCTCCGCCAAGCTTATGGCATGAATAGGTTCGGTCAAGGGTGTTTGATGGCGCGGCGTCTAATTGAATCTGGTGTCAAATTTGTGGAAATTACACTGGATGGTTGGGATACACATGAAAATAACTTTGAAAGAACAAAAGAACTGCTTGAGGTCGTTGATCCTGCTTATGCAATGTTAATCAAGGACTTGAGTGAACGTGATCTCCTTGATGAAACTGTCGTTCTTTGGTTGGGAGAATTTGGACGGACACCAAGGATCAATAACAACGATGGACGGGACCATCACCCGAACGGTTGGTCTGCTGTGATTGCAGGCGGCGGTATACGTGGCGGACAAGTAATTGGCAGTACCAACGAAGATGGAATGAAAGTAGTTAGTGGTGCTGTCGGTGTTCCAGATTTATTTGCATCACTCTGCTTTGCACTCGGTATTGACTATCAGGAAGAAAACATGTCGCGTTCTGGCCGTCCTATACGTGTTGTCAATGAAGGTAGCGTCATTGAGGAATTGTTCGTTTAGACGGAATGGCGGTAAAGTGTCTACCTGAATTTTAAGGATTCAGAACTTATACCAAATTATCAGGATTTATCTTTTTTATCGGAATCCGGTGCGGTTAGGAAACCGCACCTACCGGGATGAATCGCGTCAATTTGGTATTACATTCGCTTAGGAATACAGATGCGAGTGATCGCAGGCAAGTACAAGCGTAGGCGGTTAAAAACGCTTAAAGGTTTATCAGTACGACCAACTTCCGATAGGGTCAAAGAGTCTGTCTTTAGTACCATTCGAAATCAACTGGTTAATGCAAGTTTTCTTGATCTATGTGCGGGTAGTGGAAATATAGGTATTGAAGCACTGAGTCAAGGAGCAAAACAGGTCACCTTCTTAGACCGAAATCTGAACTGTATCCGTATGATCGAACAGAATCTTGAATCTTGTGGTTTAGATAGTCAAGATTCCCAAGTACAGATACTTCTGAGTGATGCATTACAAGGCATTGATCTCCTATCAAGACGGAAGCAGACATTTCAGTTTATCTATTTTGATCCGCCTTATGACACGCGAATTTATAAGAAGTGCATCTCTCAAATTTCGGATGCAAACGTACTTGAACCTACGGGATTGCTGCTCATAGAACACCGTAAAATTACGCATCTACCTTCGGAGATCGGTTTGTTAAGTTGTGATAGACAGAACACTTACGGAGACACGTGTTTATCTTTCTACCGTTATTAAAGGCAGGACAATAATTCCGTAGGATTTCCTATCAGAGAAATCATTCATATTGTATTTACGCATTCCCCGATGGCAGCTGAAGACAGTGTATTTCCCTATAATATCTTCAATAGATGCGTAAGTGAAAGTATTTATTGCAGTAATTTTTAGGAGGTAGATAGTTTAGGCATTTCCAAAGAAAAAACTACCATTATATTATTGCACATCAATGGCATACCACGCAAGTTTAACAGAAGGAAAACGTGCATGAACAATGAGGGTTTAGAGATATCACGGCGTGGAAAACTCGTCGTTATTAAACATGAACATTATCAAATTGAATTTAATCTATCAAAAGGAACCTGGAACTATAGTAATAGAAACGGTAAATCGGTCATAAAGAATGCATTCACAGAAATTGGACTTGAAGATGGGACCACGTTAAAAACTCATGAGACTGGTTTTAGGGAATTCTTTACGCATCCAGTCAAAAAGGACGAGTTTGGTACTTATCAAACTCTTTGCTTTTCCTATGAAACTGTAGTAGCACATGAGTTCCGACTGCGTAATGATGCTCAGAATTCCATCGTTAATACCGAGCATAGTTCAGATTCCCAAAGTCCACAAGATACACCCGAAGATAGTTCTACTGAAAGTAGTGATGTCTCGGAAGGTATCGGTGTACGGATACATACCTACCTCACCTGTTACACGGATCACTCTTATATTTTATTGAAGGTTGGTGTAGAAAATTCTAATGCTGCTCCTATCAGTCTATCAAATATCAAGCTGATTGATATTTCTACAAAGCAAGGTGCTGTGCAGTTAGACAGTCACCCATCTCAATATCATCTCTATCTGAAAATGCCCCCGATTTCTCCCTGTGCCAGTTCCCACCGAAAGATCCATGATGGTTTTAAATTGAACCAGGACAATACTAACCAGCCGTGTCAGGATGGAATCCTATACGACAAAAAAAATAAGAATTCATTCTTATTCGGTTTTATTACTGCAAAGAGGTGGTGGCCTCGAATACAGATAGGCTATCAAGCAACTAAACGGAAAACTCAACAAGGATTATCAACGTGGTCGCTTTATCATGATTGTGAGAACAAAACATGTCAATCAGGAGAGGAGTTATCTACAGAGGTAGGTTTTCTTGAGTTTTCAGATGACATATCTTCATCATATCGGTGTTATACAGAACGCATGGCAGCTGAAAATGGTGTGCAATTAGACAGAAACGATACCACCGAGGCGCAAAAAGATACGCCTACAGCATCTTTAAATGATAACAATACTGTTTCAGGTTGGAATATCTCATCTGAGAATACATCTGGAGATTTATCTGCTAACACAATTGCTGAACAGGTACGATCAATTGTCAAAAATCCATCCTTTACATCTCAGCATTTTGGAGGATTTGATTTCATAAATCTGGAGTCTGGTTGGCAGAAAAATCCTGGTTACTTATCCCTGAATCCAACCCGTTTTCCTGATGGCATGGCATCGGTGGTTAAGCAGATACACGATGTAGGTTTCAAAGCAGGGATCGGAATTGATCCTTTCTGTATTGAAAACAAGTCGGAATTGCTGCAGAAGCATCCTGATGTATGTCTGTTCTTAAACCGTGTAGAAAAAAATAATTCTAAAAAAAGTGGTGCGGACACACCAATTGAAGTCCATTTACCCGGTAGACAAAAGGCACTTGCTATATTAGATGTTTCACACCCACAAACGCAATCACATGTGCGGAATGTCATCAAACAGTTAATAGATGAATGGGATTTTGATCTGATTAAGTTCGATTTATCAAGTTATACAAGCGGAATGATGTCTGTCGCTTCAAATGTAGGTTGGCATGACAGTTCTCTAACTTCCGCAGAATTATACAGGAATGCAGTGGGTCTACTTTCTGATGCTGTTGAAGAAACAGAGAAAGAAGTAATTCTTGCAGGATACAATGTTATTGATACCTCTTGTCTTGGAAATTTCCATCTCAATTATCCACTTCTGCGCCAAAAGCATGTTGACAGTAGTGAGTCGTGGCATGAGCAAAATGGAACCAAACATAGACTGAGTAGATATGTATGGAATTTAGACACATATAATGGAATGTTGCAGAGCGTCTATGGAGATTTATCAGTTGACGAGCCTCGTCCGATAAATGAAGCGATTGTTGAATTGACTGCTGCTGCATTAAGCGGTTCCTCGGTATTCTGTACTAATACACCATCAAATTTTGCTAAGAGTCGGTCAGAATTGGTAGCAAAGATATTACCACTGAAATCAAACAGAGCAAAACCGATAGATCGGTACGAGGAAACCTTACCACAGATTTGGCACCTTCCTGTAAAAGGAAAAAGTGAGACTTGGAATCTATTGGGAGTATTTAATTGGAAAGATCAACAAGACGACATTCATTTAGATTTAGACAAAGTTGGATTAAATCCTAAGAAGGATTATCTTGTTCATGATTTTTGGATGCGTCAATATTTAGGAGTGGTATCCAAGAATGTGACGTTGTTAAACCTCATACCGCGTTCAGCAAAACTATTGTGTCTTAGAGAAGAACAGCATGTACCACAATTGCTGTCGACTGACATGCATTATACACAAGGGAGTTTAGAGATACTTTCATCGGGTTGGGATAGTCATAGCCAAAGTTATCTAATTATATGCCAACCGCCACATCAAGCAGAAGGCAGCATATTCATACATGTGCCAGAAGACTTTATTCCAGTGGGTGTTTCTGCTTACGGGAGTGATTACCAATACAGATGGGATAAACCGATCTATCAAATTACCTTCGGGGAAACCGATTCATTGATACATGCCAGCATCCGATTCACGCAGGCTTCTGGTGGTACTAAAGAAACGAAATAAAACAGTCTATTGCTTTGTCAAGTCATAAATGAATTGTATAACGGACAGGGAAACCCTGTCCCTACGAACGAATCTACTCATCATTTGAGTGTTGACAGTACACTATTATACAACAGGAAATCGGAAAGTCTGCAAATAGTATGAAAATAAAAGAACAGGTTGCAGTTTCTGCAGTGCTGAGAGCATCAGCGTTATGTAAACAAGTACAGAAGGAAATGGTCTCATCTGACGCAATTCAGAAAGATGATCGTAGTCCCGTAACGATAGCCGATTATGGGTCACAAGCATTGATATGTAAAACGATAGGCGAAACCTTTCCTGATGATATTGTCGTTGCTGAAGAAGATGCAGAAGCTCTTAGACAGAATACTGCACTTTTAGATCGAGTCACTGACTATGTTTCACGCTTTTCTGAGCGGAATACACAGGAACACGGTGAAATTTCGACAGACAAAGTTTGTGACTGGATTGATAGAGGAAATGGTGAGATCGGAGAAGCTTTTTGGACGCTGGATCCGATTGATGGTACAAAAGGTTTTCTGCGAAATAGCCAGTATGCAATTGCATTAGCTTGGATAGAGAATAATGAAGTTCAACTGGGGATTTTAGCATGTCCAAATTTACCGCACCTGTTAGATGTCGCTGATAGTCAACAAGGCTGTCTTTTTGTTGCTGTTCGTGGTGAAGGTACAACTATCTATGATTTAGATGGACAACGGTTAGGTGTGGCTCAAGTTTCAGAAAATGCGTCACGATTAGCAGAAAGTTTTGAATCTGCACACGGTGATAGCAAAACACACGCAAAAATAGCGAACGAGCTGGGTTTAATTAAGCAACCTGTAAAAATTGACAGTCAGGCGAAATACGGTGTTGTTGCAAGAGGTGAAGCATCACTTTACATTCGGCTCCCTAATCCAAAATATCCGGACTATAGAGAATGTATTTGGGACCATGCGGCAGGATTGATTGTCGTTGAAGAGGCTGGGGGTAAAGTGACTGATGCGAATGGGATGACTTTAAGTTTTGTGAGTGGAAGAAGAATGACCGAGAATCGCGGTGTCGTTGCGACAAATGGATATTTGCATTCGGAGGTTTTGTCTGTAATTTCCACTATTGGTTAATCATGTTAGACTTGTAGGTCGGGTAGAGGAACGAAACCCGACAAATGCCAAACGCGCATTTTGCGATGATTTGGACACAAAATGATTGTGTCTATCATGTCGGGTTTCGCTTCGCTCTACCCATAGGTGTAAAGTTAAGGATTTCCATACGCGGAAAACCCTCTCCAGTCCCGTAGGGACGCAATGTTTATAGTTAAACGTTATACAACACCTCTTTAGTCCCGTAGGGGCGCTATGTGTAGTAGTTCATCCTGATATAAACATATCGTCCCTACGGGACTGAAGAGAGGTAGGGGTACACATTTTTCTATAAACATATCGTCCCTACGGGACTGAAGAGAAGACAATCCCAATAACCATAAGGATTCAGAGTGATTCATAAGAGCTTCTAAGTTTTCTTAAGTTTACACCTATGGGTTTCGCTTCGCTCTACCCGACCTACAAGTTAAGTAGGAACAGAACACTATGCAGGAAGTTAAATGAATTTCGTAATAAAGGAGTTTTTATGAAGGCGGGGCAAATCGTTGCACCACATCATATTGAAATAATTGACATTGAGAAACCTAATCTATCAGACTATCCTGATGGGACGGTGATGATTAAGACAGTGCATAGTGCTATCTGTGGTAGTGATATGCCACATTTTGTACTTGAAAACCGTGCTGATCGCTATCCGCTTGGACACGGACTTTCAATTCATGAAGCAATCGGTGTTGTTACTGAAAGTAAGTCTGATAAATTCCAGGTAGGTGATGAAGTGCTTGCACTTCCAAGACATATTGGGGGATGTTCAGAGTACTTTCTGTCTAATGAAGATGTTACAGTTCCCTTGGTCGAATTTGAGCATAAAGATTGCATCTTAATGTCGCAGCCGTTGGGAACTGTTGTTTGGGCCTGTCGAAAATTAGACAATTTGATCGACTTAGATACAGTAGTGATTGGTCAAGGTCCAATGGGTTTGCTTATAACGTCTATGTTGAGTAATCTCGGGGCGCGAACTGTGATCACTACGGATCTGTTTGATTTCCGACTCGCAGTCTCCAAACAGATGCGTGCAACACATACGGTAAATTCTGCAACTGAAGACCTTGTTGCTGAAGTTAAAGAAATCACGCAAGGCAGAATGGCAGACCTTGTTGTTGAGGTAGTTGGACATCAGACAGAAACTATCAATACCTGTCTAAAGTTGCTTAAACGCAGTGGTACACTTTTGGCTTTCGGTGTTCCTGATGATGAAGTATACGATTTCCACTTTGCAGAATTCTTTAGAAAGAACATACGATTTATAGGATCCGTTGGACCAGATGTGCAGAACGACTTCCCGTTAGCCATGGATATGATTGCGCAAGGACGGATTGATGTTTCACCGATTATTACGCATCATCTACCCTTTACTGAAGCACAGAAAGGTTTTGAGATGGCATTACATAAGAAGAATGAGGCAATTAAGATAGTTTTGGATTATTGATAATACCATTTCTATTATTATTTTTCTCATTACCGGCTGTTTAGAAATGAAACGGAGAACGGCACAATCTGGAAGAATGTGGCAGAATACGCGTTTGGTATTCTGCATTAATAAAGCGACATTTTCAATTAGAAATGGTATAACACTGCACAGCAAAAAGGAGTGTGTCAACTACTGTTATAAAGGTAATTCAACGATACTGCCTTCACGACTTGACTGATATATGGCAAGGATAATTTCAACGGCTTTGCGACCTTCACGACCATCAACCAGAATTGATGCATCATTTTCAAGACCGTTTATCAAGTTTTCCATCTGTCGTCTGTGATTAGCATGATTGATAGCGCGTGGGTCTGAAGCACCGCCTCCTGAATCTGTCTGTTGAGCAAACTTCTCTCTTACTTCATTATCTTGAGGAATTTCAGGGTCAAATTCCCATTTTACGATGTCTTCTTCCTCTAAAACTGCGGTACCTTTTGTTCCACAGATTTCGGTTTTTTTGAACATACCGGGATAGGTTGCGGTTGTGCCTTCAATGACACCTAATGCACCATTTTCAAAGCGGAGTGCAGCAACAGCGACATCTTCAACCTCAATGCGGTCGTGTGCTAATGTATCGGTAAATGCTTGAACAGATTTTACGGGTCCCATAAAATACTGAAGTAAGTCAATAGCGTGGATAGATTGATTCATCAATGCACCGCCACCGTCAAGGTTCCAAGTGCCACGCCATCCGCCGCTATCATAATACTCTTGGGAACGGTACCATTTGACATAAGCATCTCCCAATGTGAGTTTACCGAAACGTCCGTTCTCAATTGCTATTTTTACGAGTTCAGCACCTTCGGTAAATCGTGAATTGAAGATAGCACATAGTTGGACACCTGCTTCATCGCATGCTTGAATGATTTCATCACATCTTTGGAGTGTGATTTCAAGAGGTTTTTCTACGACAACGTGCTTTCCCGCTTCTGCTGCAGCAATAGCAGGTTCAAGGTGTGCACCGCTTGGGGTGCATACACAGACAATATCAAGGTCAAGTCTTTTGAGCATTTCGGTGTAATCGGTGTAACCTTCAACATCATACTTATCTGTGAGTCTTTTAACATTGTCTGCATTGCGCGAACTCACAGCAACTAACTGTCCGTGTTCTAATTCAGAGATTGCAGCGGAGTGAAAATCGGAGACCATTCCGCACCCGATGATACCAAAACCGTAAGTTTTCATAAATGTAAATTCCTTCATAAAACTAAGTTATACCCAATTGACAGGATCCGTATTGGTAGGTGCGGTTTCCTAACCGCACCAGATCCGAGAATATCGGTACGGTTAGGAAACCGTACCTACCGAGACGAATCGCGTTAATTTGGTATCATTTCATGATTCTAATCTGGTAAGTAGAAAGAGCTATGACTTCTGACGAAAATCAAACTCATACAAACGAACCTATAGAAGATCTTGATGTAGATACCAATAATAATCAAGAGAACGAATCAATCCAAGATTCTGACACTGAACAAGCACCTACCAATAAAGGTTTCAGGGTCGGATGCATGACTTTTTGTCTTGTTGTGACTGTTCTGTTTTTGTGGGTCTGGCATCATCAAATGCAATTCAATGACAACTACAGAAAAGCAACTTTCCACATGAACAATCAGGAACCAGAAGAAGCAATAGATGCCTACCTTAAGGCGATCAAGAACAAAAAACGGACAATATTCTTCAAAAGTGCTCCCACTGCATATAACAACCTTGGACAAGCATACATGTATGCAGAACAGTATCAAGAAGCTATTGAAACTTTTAAAGGTGTGATAAAGATGTCACCTGATAAGCCACAAGGATATGTGAACCTTGCAACCGTTTTTCTAAGAAAATACGATGCTAAAAGTGCCAGCGCTATATGTTTGGATGCACTTCAGGATTTTCCGACCTCAGCACTCCTGCACTATAACCTTGCAGTTGCTTATGCTCTATTGAATGAAAGTCAACAAGCACTGAATTCTCTCAGACAAGCAGTCAACCTTGACCCGGACCTTAGAGAGTATGCACAAAAAGAGAACGCTCTTTTGAATATTATTCCAAAATTACAATAGTATGTAATAGAGTCTCTTTATGTTGCTGCCGCCATAACTTTATGGTATTTCTGCAACATAAACCTGTGAATGTCCTGATACATCCGATGTATATACCACAAGATTTTCATCAGGACTAAATGATGGATGCGGATGTGTCCACTGTGGACCGTAAACTGTGTCAACTTTCATCTCCATCCAACTCAATGATTTCTCTCTATCTCCTGCTTGTTGTGCCGCTGCCCAATCTTCTGCGACTGCATAGCGATCCTTTCTCCATTGACTTCCACTTGACGAACTTTGTGGGTAACAGATCGGTTCGTGTTGACCTGTTTCCACATCAACTAACCGTAACCCTATATCGGGATGTACAGTGTCACACAAAACCTTTGTTCCGTCTTGATTGCTTGCGATGTGCCATGCATTAAAATCTGAAATAGTCTCCATCTCAAGTGTATCCAATGATATCCGTCTTAAAGCGTAGGGCCAATGTGTGACAATCAAGTCGTCCTGTGAACCGAGGAAAGTCTCATGAACGAGGAACTCGCTATTTTCATGATCGTATAACTTGCGATTTTCAGTACCATCCCGTTTTATCGTCCACATACGTGGTGCGGGGTCACCCGAATAGGCTATTAGATCTGCTTGCTTTGGGTGAAACTGCGGATGAATAATTGTCTGATCCGGTGATGTATAGATGATCTCACCACCACTTCCATCAGTTGATGTTACGGTGATGTGTGATTTCCCACTCCTTTTCATTGCTGTGACGATGTATTGTTCATCAGCACTGACACTACATTCTCCGAGACTACCATCAGGATAATCTGCTAAGATGCGTTCGGCAAAAGTATCAAAATGAACTTCCTTAATGGCATCACCCTCTGTATAGAAGAGTTTAGTTCCATCTTTTGAGATTACACCAGAATATCCATGAACTTCGTCACCATCTGTCAATTGTAGAATATCGCCGTTTGGAAAACCGAGTTTATAGAAGTTAGCTTTTCCTGAACGGTAGGATGTAAAAATCAGATAATTTTGGTCTGGTGTAAAGGATGGCGTCAGGAAATATAGGTTGTGGTTTATCGTCTCATCATTTGTTAGTTGATAGATACGCGCGTCTGTCTTTTTATCCCTAAATTCTCTCAATTCCGATGGATGAATTGAACCTTTTGTGTATTGTGCCATAATTTCTCCTAAAACGTGATGCAGATTTAAAGGTTGTTAATGCTTATTTCAGACGCACGTTTATTATATCTTTTTAAGTATATATGTCAAGTTAAATGTTAGGAGAGGTTAGGAGACAAATTTAAGAGGGTCTGTAAATATTTTGGCAGCGTTCCCATATCGGCTCGATCCGAGACATAGCACTCCGCTGGAGTGCGGGGTTTTGGACATTGTGAGTTCTATAGACATATCACGCCTCTGGCGTGAGGATATCTCTTACCTGTCAAGAACGCTCTTTGCTCCAGATGAAGTTTAAAAATTTAATCGGGTAATTTTCAGTTTCTTGTAGAATCCGGCAGAATACGCGTTTGGTATTCTGCATTGGTTAGGAAACCGCACCTACCGTTTCGGGGTCCAAATTACCTAATTTATTATTTTAACTTCATCTGGCGTGAGGATATCTCTTACCTGTCAAGAACGCTCTTTGCTCCAGCGGAGCAATATGTCTATAGAAAAATGTATGTCAAGTGACAGCACTCCAGCGGAGTGCTATGTAAGCTATGTAAATAGAACCGAACATAAACAAAAAAATCAATGCTTTGTCAAAAACATTACACACGCACGAATTTAAGATTATGTTGTCAGTTTATTCAAAATGTGTTATACTTATGTCAATTTTACATAAAGTGAGGAGAATTGTGATGGAAGTTGTTGCTCTTGGTAAGACTGGATTGAATGTTTCTCGTCTCTCTATTGGTACCGGGTCAAATGGATGGAACGGTCGCTCAAACCAAACAGATTTAGGTTTTGAGGAATTGCGCGATTTGCTACTGTTTGCACACGAACAAGGTGTTACTTTTTGGGATTCTGCTGACCAGTACGGCAGCCATCCACATATAAAAGAAGCATTAAAAGAATTATCTCGTGAGAGTGTCACTATTACCTCTAAGACAGTCTCTCGCACTCGTGAATCGGTTGAAGAAGATGTAAAGCGATTTCTCAAAGAAATTGGCTCCGACTATGTGGATATTGTATTACTTCACTGCCTTACTCAGGTAGATTGGCCAAGACGTTATCCGGATGCAATGGAAGCACTTGTCCGTTGTAAAGAACAGGGGTTGATACGAGCTCACGGTGTTTCCTGCCACGATTTTGGTGCATTCCAAACGTCTTCTATGACTGATTGGGTTGAGGTTGTGTTAGCGCGGATTAATCACTCAGGTGTGCAGATGGACGCGTCACCAGCGGATGTTATTCGCACCATGGAACAGATGGCTTTTTCTGGTAAAGGCATTTACGGTATGAAAGTATTAGGTATGGGAAAATTGGCGAAAGATGCTGAGAACCAACGTGAGGCAATTGAGTTTGTAATGGGATTACCTTGTGTTCACGCTATGACTATCGGTATGACTTCTCGTGAAGAGGTGCTGGCAAACGTATCCGTTGTCAATGAAATATCAGAGAATGGTGTATAGTACAAATTGATTAAAATGTTGCGCGAGATGTCTCCTTGATAATCAAGATACATCCTCGCGCTATTTGCTATAAAATGTAGTAAGACCATATTAACGCGATTCGTCTCGGTAGGTTCGGTTTCCTAACCGAACCGGGTTTGTTCAAATTGGGTTCACAAAGGTTTTCGCGAAGGATTCGGGTATGTCAGAATACGCGTTTGGTATTCTGAATTGATTAGGAAATCGCACCTACCGGCCTGGGAAAATCACTAAATTTACACCTACCAAAACGGTTCCCGTTGATTTGGTATTAGATAAGAGTAAATTCATGGATAAATACGAAATAGTAATTGGTTTGGAAATCCACGCTGAATTATGCACCGAAAGCAAGTTGTTCTGTAACTGTGCATACACATTTGGCGCAGCAGCAAATGACTGTACCTGTCCTATCTGTTTAGGCATGCCGGGTACACTCCCCGTTATCAATCAACGCGCATTAGAATTCACAGTTCGCGCAGGTTTGGCGATGAATTGTGACATCACTTCTTACAGTAAGTTTGATCGGAAGAATTATTTCTATCCTGATCTACCAAAAAACTATCAGATTTCACAGTACGACCTGCCTTTGTGCAAAAATGGTGAGGTTACTTTTGATACAAATGAAGGGACAAAAACGGTTGCACTCCGCAGAATTCATCTTGAAGAAGATGCTGGCAAGTCTATTCATGCTGAAGTTACAGGGGACCCAACGCGTAGTTTCATGGATTTCAATCGCGCGGGCGTACCGCTGATGGAAATCGTTAGTGAACCAGAAATCCATTCACCAGAAGAAGCGATCGCTTACTGTCGTGCTGTCAAAGAGATATTAGAATACATTGAAGTGAGTGATTGTAATATGGAAGAGGGTAGCCTGCGGTGTGAACCAAATATCTCGTTGCGTCCACACGGAAGTAAAGAATTGGGGACACGCACGGAGATAAAAAATAAGAACTCTTTTCAAGAACTATTGGATGCGATGGATTATGAGGTAAAAAGACAAGCACGTATCCTTGATTCAGATGGCAAGGTTGTTCAGGAAACCCTTCTGTTTGACGCTGACAGTGGTAAGACAGTGGCAATGCGTGGTAAAGAAGAAGCGGATGATTACCGCTATTTTCCCGAACCTGACCTTGTTCATGTTCAGATAGATGATGAATGGATTGATGAAATTCAACCGTCACTCCCTGAACTTCCCGCCGCGCGACGCAAACGTTTCATTGATGAATATGACATTTCCTCTGCAAACGCGGAATTTCTGACTACTACCCGACAATTGTCTGATTTCTTTGATGCGGCAGCGAAACTTTGTGGTGAACCAACCATCTGTGCAAATTGGATTATGGGTGACCTTTCTCGTCTACTGAACACAGCAGAAATCGGTATACAAGATTCGCAAGTTACCCCGGCACATCTCAGCGAACTCATCGGGTTGATAGGAGAAAATACCATCAGCGGCAAGATTGCAAAATCTGTGCTTGATGATGTCTTTGAAACTGGTAAAATGCCGAAAGAGATTGTAGAAGAAAAGGGACTCTCACAAATTACTGACACATCTGAGATTGAAGCGATTGTGTTACAGGTTGTTGAGGAAAATCCTGGTCCCGCACAAGATTATAGAGATGGCACGAAAAAAGCGATTGGGTTTCTTGTTGGACAAGTGATGAAAGCAACACGTGGTAAAGCGAATCCGCAATTAGTAAATCAGATTTTGGAACGTGTCTTGTCTGCTGATGCGTGATCCCAATTTTAGGATTTACCCCCCTTTATCCCCCCGCAAGCGAGGGGAATGCGTAAGTCCTGACATGCTCAGGTAAGGTAGATATATGAAAGAATCAACCGCTACAGAAGAGACTGTTGGACTATTCTCCAACACAAAGGAAGAGGTTACAAATTCCGTATTCTCAAATGAGCGTACTGTGCAAGTACCCTCCATCGATTTACCTAACTTTCTGAAACCGAACACAAGGTTAAAGATGGATGGTTTGGAACTCCTTTCACATCTTCCAAATGAATCACTCCCTATTGCCTTTCTTGATCCACAGTATAGAGGTGTGCTGGATAAAATGAACTATGGGAATGAAGGCAAGAGTAGAGAGAAACGAAGGTCTTCCTTGATGCAAATGTCTGAAGAACTGATTAGTGAGTTCATTCAAGGTATTGACAATGTGCTTATCCCTTCAGGACATCTGTTTTTGTGGATGGACAAGTTTCATCTATGCCAAGGGTTTACAGACTGGTTTGAAGACACTCAATTAGAAGTTGTAGATCTGATTGTTTGGAATAAAGATAGATTCGGAATGGGGTATCGCTCCAGACGCGTGAGTGAATATTGCGTCGTTCTTCAGAAACACCCAAAGAAGGCTAAAGGGGTTTGGAAAATCCACAACATTCGGGATGTCTGGCTGGAGCGAACTGAAACAAAAGAACATCCTCATCAGAAACCAGTTGGTCTACAGGCTGAGTTGATTGAAGCAGTCAGTAATGAAGGTGATTATGTGATTGATCCTGCTGCTGGTTCGTTTTCTGTGATGGAAGCAGCACATTCAAAAGGACGAAATTTTATTGGGTGTGATTTGAACGTATATAATAAGGTAGTAGTCGAATAAAGAGTAAACATAAGACTAATGGAACATCTACTCATATATTGTATCCTAAGTTGCCACCTTGTAGCATACATCTGTTAAATTGTTACTGTGAGTGCGCAAACTGACAGTTTAAGCTACGATATTTTGCGAAAAAAGGATTATTTTCTATTAGAAACGGTGACTGCATGTCTAAAATCTTATGCAATAAGTAGTTTCAGGTTTGCCATAAGTCATAGATTTGGTTTTTACACTTGCTTATTCTACTGAAAATAAATTCTGGGAAAGTATCAAGTGAACGGATTGATATAGACAGTAGAAAACAGCCAAAATAGATCAAAGCACATCATCATGAATTGGTTCTGATCTTATCGTCATCTGCTCTGTGTTCTGTGGATGTTCGCGCTTTTTTTCGACGCATCACTTCGGTAAGCGTAAACTTCTCATCTACTATCTGGTAAGCGGTAGCAAGAGGAATCTCGTATTCTGTAGCGAGTCGTACTGCTTCCTTTTTTCGCGGGTTACCTTCAACACCCGTATATTCGGAGAGTTCAACAATAGAAGGGCTGTGCTCATCTATTGTCTTAAATAACGAATTTACTAATAATTCACAATGTCGTTTATTTTTATATTCTGCTTTTTGAAAGTAATAATATCTATAGCAGATGGAAGCAACGAAATCAGCAAACTGCATGAACGGATTTTCATTAGAATGGACAAAGACACAGTTTTGAAAACTTAGATCTGTATTGAAATAATTGAACGTATTCAGCAAGGCGTGCTGTTGATTTCGGCTTGGTAATTCGTCATGCAAAATCATAACTTGGTGATCAGGGGATAAACGCTCCTTACAAAGCAAAAGTGTTTTTCTAAAGAGAGCTATGCGGAGATCATCATTTTCTTTTCGTTGCATCTGTTTTCTTATCGCTTTTACTCTAATAATCTGAGCATCTTTTATCTGAAGAAAAAGCGTTAATAACGACTGGCATACCTGTGCAATTTCCTCTTTATAGTCTTTATCAAGGGTATTAAGAAGATCTCCATATTTTATCTCCTTACCAGAAGTACCCACCAAAGGATTAACAATTTCAGGGTAAGACATTATGAATTCCTGTTGGTTATCAAAAGGAACACAAATAGTAGCATATATGAATTGGGGGTTACGCACGTCAACCCCTGCTTCATCTATATAAATACACCATGTTTTCATTTTTTGCCCAAGTCGTTCCACTAATAAATAGTGGAAGGTAGAGTCGGTACTCTCAAAGCATTATAAATGCACCCTTAGTTGTTGAGGACTCGGTAATCCTCTGGTGAACAGAGTCGGTACTCTCTAAAGATCAATGACCTACTTCACCAAATGTAAATCGGAATACAATATATAAGAGGGGAAGATTATTCCCCTCTTAATTTGCTGTTTCAGGAGGTAGAGTCGGTACTCTCAAAACGTTATCAACGCATCCCTCATTTTTTGAGGACTCGGTAATCCTCTGGCGAATAGAGTCGGTACTCTCTAAAGATCAATGACCTACTTCACCAAAATTAGAATCATCTGATCACTTTAAGATCGTGATTCCTTCAGAACGGACGTAATGCACAACGACTTGCACAACTACAAACCACTACACTTTGAAGAAACGCTTGTATCAACAAGTGGTCTGTGTTTGTAATGAGGCAATTTTAGGGCGTACTCACCCAAAAAATACGACGAACATTATCACCTATCTGTAGGGTTATTAAAAGTATTATCGCGAAAATATCGCGTTTCAACCCTTTATGTTATAAAATTTACACTATATAAACGTTATTTGTCAAGTTAAAATTACAGACTGATTTGTGGCACGATATTTCATGGGTTACACGTTCTTCTATAAACATATCGTCCCTACCAAAACAACGCCAAATGTGTGTTTGGTATTTGGAGGGTTTCGTTCCTCTACTCAACCTACAAATTTAAGGACTATCCATTAAAACGTGTTATATGCTAAAATAGAGCAGATACAATGACAAAGGAGAGGATTTATGGCACGTAAGAGCGATAAAGAAGTCAAAGATTACCGACACGAATCATCAAAACGGAAAAACAACCCACCCGCAGGCATCGCCGGACAAGGCAGAACACCCAAAACCCCCAAACAGGAATATGCATATAATCCGCATCTACCACCGATACTACGTTCCGACCCACACGGAGATGTTGACAAACTCCACGAACTCATCCAGAAGGCTCAGCATGAACCGCTCACACCAGAAGATGCCGAGAAAATCACAAACGCACTCAAACATCACGAACCGTGGTTAGAATGGGCAGGTAAACAGGAAACGAAATCATTCACCGTAGATCCTGTTGCATTGCACGTGCATGAACGTGTCAGTGCTAAAGCAATACTGAAAGTAGCAGAACGCGAGAACGTCCAACGACAACTCTTTGGGGATCCACAGCAAGAATATAACGAAGCAGTTGAGTTTTACAAGCATGACATTGATTGGACAAATCGTCTTATTCTTGGGGATAGTCTGATGGTGATGAGTTCCCTCGCCAAACGTGAAGACCTTGCAGGGAAGGTGCAGATGATATACATCGATCCACCCTACGGTATCAAGTTCTCCTCTAACTTTCAACCGACTGTCTTTCAGCGCGATGTAAAGGATAGAGACCAAGACTTGACGCGTGAAGCAGAACAGATAAAAGCATACCGTGATACGTGGACACTCGGAGTCCATTCCTACCTTGCATATCTTAGAGACCGACTGATTGTCGCAAAAGATCTGTTGACAGATAGTGGGAGTATTTTTGTGCAGATTAGTGATGAAAATGTGCATAGAGTTAGAAATATTATGGATGAGGTGTTTGGACCAGAAAATTTTGTTAGTCAGTTAGTTTTCACTAAAACCAGATCATTGGTTACTTCCGATTTCGTGACAACAATCTGTGATTTTATACTATGGTATGCCAAAGATAGAGATAATGCAAAAGAGAAAATGCGAAAAGTGTTTGTGATGCGGGGTGATGATAGTCTTGCTTCCCACTTTGAAGACTCGTATGGGGAAATTTTGACTATCAGAGAACGAAAAATGAAATTACAGAAAAACGAAATCGTTGATGATTACAAACCATTTATGTCAGATAATCTGATTCGTCGTCCTAATCCAGAAATCAATTTTGAGTGGCGTGGTAGGAAAATTCAAGGACGATTTCGGACAAACGAACAAGGATTAAAACGAGCCTTAAACGCAAACAGAATCTTATTCACAAAGACTGGAATTCGGTATAAGTTTTTCTTAGATGACTTTCCCGTATCACCGCTTAACCATCTTTGGCAAGATGTGATCGGGGCACAAAATCCAAATTATGTCGTTCAAACGAACGCGGAAGTAATTGCTCGTTGTCTCCACATGACTACAGAACCAGGTGACCTTGTCCTTGACCCAACGTGCGGTGGTGGTACAACCGCGTTTGTTGCTGAGAAATGGGGTAGACGATGGATTACGATAGACACCAGCCGAGTTTCAATAGCATTAACACGGCAACGTCTCTTGACAAGTAGTTTTGAGTATTACAAACTCAAGGACGAAAAGGTTGGTGTGGTAGGTGGATTTATCAATAAATCTGTACCACACATCACGCTCAGAAGCATTGCTAATAACACCGCACTTGATCCTATCTTTGAAAAGCATGAACCGATTCTCACAGAAAAGTTGGAAACCTTAAACAGTGCTTTGGTAGGAATAACACCAGAAATCCGAACAAAACTTCGTGCAAAAATTGTAGAGAAGGAAAAACGCGAAGGAAAAAGATCCATCACAGATGCCGATAGGCGACGTTGGCAACTTCCAAATACCGATTGGCAGGAGTGGGAAGTGCCTTTTGATACTGATGATGATGATTGGACGGAAGCATTAAAAGATGCATTGACCGATTATCGCGACGCATGGCGCGCAAAGATGGATGAGGTCAATGAATGTATTGCTACAGCATCCGACGGTGAGGAGTTAGTTGATCAACCAGAAGTCGATAGAAAACGCATACGGGTGAGCGGTCCGTTCACCGTAGAAGCGGTGCAACCTCCGGAGGAATTCCTTGATGTTGAGTCTCCAATCGGTGGTGAACCTGAGGAGATAGAGGATACTTATGACAATTCCGATACTGAAGTACACGGAGATGTGAATGCCGAAGCGTATCTTGACAAGATGATTCGTCTGCTACGAGAAGATGGTGTCAAGTTTCCAGATAACAAAAAACAGAAATTCGCCACGCTTGATCCAATAGAAGCTGATGTGCTACATGCAGAGGGTACTTGGAAGAATGGTGAAGAGGATCGTAGAGTCGTTGTTTCCTTCGGTCCACAGCACGGACCTGTAACGTCCATGCAAGTTGAAAATTGTTTACATATTGCTTCGCGACTCGGTTATGATGATTTAGTTTTTGCTGGTTTCAGTTTTGATGGTGCAGCACAGACGATAATCCAAAAAAATCCGAATCCCAGAGTGCAAATCCACATGGTAGATATCACTGAGGACATCGTCATGAGTGATCTACTCAAAAATACCCCTACAAGTGATTTGTTTACTGTTTTTGGCTTACCTCGTACGAAGCTTGACAAGAATGACGACGGGGAATATGTTATTACGATGGAAGGCGTGGACGTCTACAATCCAGTGGATCACACAGTAAGTTCTGCTGGTGCAGACAAGGTCGCGGCATGGTTCATTGATTCGGATTATGATAGTCGCACATTCTGCATCACCCAAGCCTTCTTTCCCGACAAAAGCGCGTGGAACAAAATCGCTCGCGATCTGAAAGGCATAATTGACCCAGAGAGTTTTGAGGTGTTCAGCGGCACAGAATCGCTACCGTTTCCTGCTGGAGAACATGCATGCGTGGCCGTCAAAGTCATCGACCCGCGTGGTAACGAAGTGATGCACGTGCATGATTTGGAGTATTAGGCACACTCCGTGTGCTGTAAGGATTGTCTGAACCAGGATTTTCAGGATTATAGGATTTCCAGGATAAGAGAAACTTGGTCAAAACGGCAGCTCCAGAGGAGCGGAAGGTATATAGAAAACAACGACACCGCAAAGACCGGCAGCTCCAGAGGAGCGAAAGGTGTGTCGTAACACGATCAAATATTACATGGATTTGTAGGAGATATCTCTGAATCGCGAATTGTATATTGTATGAAATCGGAGTTCTCTCCTACTGAATGATGGTATTGTGTTTTTCAAATGTTAATTTCGGAGTGGGTAAAAAATGAAAAATGTCTTCCTTTGGGTAATTATTGGAGCTTTCCTTCTTATTTTGTTCGTGTATTTGTATGCATTATTAGAACATCGGTACACATCATTAGAATCGCAAATTGGCGCAAACGAAGAACGGTTATCGCAACTTGATATCAAACCGAAAACTGGAGTTGATGAAGAAAAGATAAAATTAGCAACACAACTGGCCGAGGCAAACACCAAACTCATAAATGTCGATATTGATAAATTGAAATTGGAACTGAAAGATTCAAATCAACAATGGTTGTGGGGTTTAGCAGGATACATCGGGATGATTGTGACTATTGTTGTTGCTGTTTCTGGGGTTGCTTTGTGGTTTTTCGTAAAATCATTGATAGCAGATAGAGTTGAAAAAAGCCTAAACGGATTTAAGGATGCTGTGGAGAAGGTGAGTATACTGGAAGATCAATTTAAGATATTGCAAAAAGAACTCGCTGTATCTGTATTAGATAATTTCACACCAAACTTTCCAGTAGAAATAGAATTACACAATGAAGCAATCAAAGCACTTTCGGAAGAAATGCTCTTGGAGGTATTTAGCGATGAGACACGTGATTTAAAAATCAGATTGAAAGCTGCAGATGTCTTGGTTTCAAGGAAATCCCCGCAATTGGTATCTCCAATGCTTACAACTTTAAATTCTATAGTTGATTTAGATATTGATAGTAATATAATTTCTTGGCGATTTAGCGAACTCTACATCTATTCGGATTGGCTTAGCGAAATCAGCACTAAGGAAACCTATCTAGGACTCAAAAAATTCCTTAACCGTTTGATAAAAGAGAATCTTAAGAATAAAGACCTTTTCCTATCTTGGACAGTGTTTTTACTTGCTTATCTTGGCATTAAATTGGATCTGAATGACTCGGTTGGTATACCGATATCGGTTATATCTGATTTGAATGAGATAGAAAATATTATAAGTAACACAGAATTAATTACATTGGCCAAGTATTTTGACAAATTCCAAGAACCAGAAGGTATAAAAGAAATCTATAATATCCATGCAAAAGATAGGGTGTCTGATTTAGAAGAAACATGTTTGAATTTATTGGAAAAGTATGACCCTAACTTTGTAAAAAAAGAACGAGAAGAGAAAGCATCAACTAACACAGAAAGCGAGGAGACTAATGAATCAGATCCAACAGAATGACATCCCAATACAACCTGTAGAAAACCCAATCCTCTGCAACCCTTACGGCGAACCCGATAAACACTGGACTTATGATACCAGCACAGGGCAAGCCTTAGAGACTCTTGGACGACGAGAAGCGGGATATTGGTATAAAACAAAAGCAACTGGTAGTGCACAAATGACCCTCTTTCAAGAAGAAGAAAGAGACGATCTGCCGTTAGTCAACAAACTACGCGCAGATGTGAAACGATGGCGTGAAACAAATTATCGGAACGCCACAGTCGTAACTCGTGAACTCCTACGTCACTGGTCACGCGATGACCTGTTACGACGCCTCTTTTTCTGTCAGCGCGAAGCAGTTGAAACTATCATATACCTCGTTGAAATCCGTCAAGGTGGTAAACGACTCGGCTTTAATCCAACTTTCACAGATGACGACTTGGCAAAGTTAGTTGATACACCGAATGAACCCGATCTTTCAGACCTTATCCGCTATGGATGTAAGATGGCTACTGGTAGTGGTAAGACTGTCGTCATGGCGATGCTGATCGCTTGGGCATTTTGCAACCGCGGTAAAGTGTCTTCTGATGACCGATTTCCTCACGCTGCACTTATCGTCTGTCCGAACTTGACAATCAAAAAGCGGCTGCAGGTCTTGCGTCCAGAAGATATGGACAATTACTACGATGAATTTGAACTGATCCCGACTAAACTCCGTCCGTTGCTCAATAGTGGTAAAGTATTGATAACTAATTGGCATCAATTCGCACCCGAATCTGAACATAGTGATGGTGGACAAACCTATAAAGTCGTTGATAAAGGTGAAGAAACACCGGATGTTTTTGCACAGCGTGTCTTAGGTGAACTTTATGACCGCGCGCCGATTATGGTGTTAAACGATGAGGGACATCACGCGTATCGTCCTGCACCTATTGAGCAAAGACTATCAGCAGAGGAAAAGGAAGAACGCCGCGGTGCTACCGTCTGGGTGAGTGGGTTAGATAAATTCAACCAGTCGTGTGGTGTTAAGTTCTGTGTAGATCTTTCCGCTACGCCATTTTACATTCAAGGGAGCGGACACGATGAAGGTTCACCTTTTCCGTGGCTTGTGAGTGATTTCGGGTTGGTGGATGCTATTGAAAGCGGTATCACGAAGATTCCTCGCTTGCCTGTGAGTGATACGACTGGTAGACCTGAACCGAAGTATTTTCGTTTGTGGAAGTCAATTATGGATGAACTTCTCCCAGTTGAAAAATTACCGAATGGCAAACCAAAACCTGATGTATTTTTTAGAAAAGCAGAGGACGCACTCACCACACTCGCTGGTCAATGGAAAGAACGCTTTGATTACGTCCAGGAAGCATCGGACGAAAAGGATAAAACACCTCCTGTGTTAATCATCGTTTGCGATAATACGGATATTGCGGAGTATATCTATCAGATGATTTCTGGTGAACGAAAGGTTGAGGTCATTGATGAAAAAGGAAAAGTTAAGACTGAGATCAGATATGAAGAAGGCAAGATCTTTTCCGAGTTGCTTGGAAATATGAATGGCGAACACACACTACGTATTGATAGCAAGGTGTTGGCTTGCTGCCGAGAGCGGTGATTCATCAAGAACACGTGACCAAGCTGCAGAGGATCTGCGTGAAAAAGTCGCGACGATTGGAAAAAAAGGTAAACCGGGTGCACAGATTCGGTGCGTCGTATCCGTCGCAATGTTAAACGAAGGGTGGGATGCGAACAACGTCACACAAATTATGGGACTAAGAGCTTTCAGTAGCCAGTTGCTCTGTGAACAGGTCGTCGGACGTGGACTCCGTAGAATGAATTACACACCAGACCCGGAAACTGGACTGCTCACAGAAGAATATGTTGATGTCTACGGTATTCCATTTTCGGTTATTCCGTTCAGAGGGCGTCCATCAAATCGACAAGAACCTGATGACAAACCGATTAATCATGTTCGTGCAGTTCCAGGTCGGGAACATCTCGAAATACGATTTCCAGTCGTTGAGGGATATTTACCTGCTTTGCAAAAGAACGAAATAAAGGCTGACATTGAAGCAATGGATATATTGCGCATAGAACCTGAAAACACACCAACTTCAGTATTTGTTGAAGCAGCAGCGGGGTATCATGTTGGAGATATACCGATAATACATACGGGTGAATTCAATATGCATGACCGCGAAGAATACTATAAGACAACACACATCCAGTCAATTAAGTTTGAAATTGCGAAGCAAATTGTCTATAAATTAGTTGGGGACAAATGGAATGCACCTGATCCAAAGAGTAACCCTAAACTGCGCCTAATTTCTCGACACCGGCTATTTCCACAAGTATTCAAAATTGTTGATAACTATATTGAGAAAAAAGTTGATTTCAGAGACTGTAATCCATGTGAGCTTGGACTTCAGAAATATGTCTTAGCAATTGTTGATCGATTGATGATAGCAATCCTACCTGATGAAACACAAGGCGAAGAACCATTGTTACCGATATTAAATCGCTATAAACCTATTGGCACATCTGGAGCTGTTGATTTTTTCACGACACGTAGATGTTTTGCTACACGACGTAGCCAAGTTAACCTGGTTGTGTTAGATACCAAGACTTGGGAACAGTCTGCTGGTTTCTATTTGGAATCCTCTGCGCATGTAAAATGCTATGTCCGTAATGATCATCTCGGTTTGGCAATTGCATATCAGCAGTACGGAAATACACATAGTTACGAACCTGATTTTATCGTTAGACTACAAAACAATGTCAACGTGCTTTTAGAGACGAAAGGATTCAAACGCCAGCACGAGTCGCTGAAGAGTGAAGCTGCAAGGCGATGGGTTGCCGGAGTGAATAACTGGAATCGTGAGCGACTTGGGGAAGCTGAGCAGCAAGGACGGTGGGTGTTCCATGTGTGTGATGATCCGCAACGTTTGAATGGGGAATTGGAATCTATAGGAGGTAAAAATTGATCAGATGCGTAAGAGAGTTGATGAACAACCTCAATCAACATTGCAAAACGATTTTAGAGATTTGTCAAGTCATAAATGATTTGTATATCGGGCGGGGAAACCCCGCCCCTATGAACGGATCTACTCATCATTTGAGTGTAGACAGAACATTAGGATTGACGAGAAGTTCCTCAATCTATGTTTCAGTAAACGGGAAAGACTAATATGAGTGCTGAAGTATTAAAATACAAAGATGAATCATGGGACTTGCGAACCGCAGATACGAAAGAATATACTCATTGCTTCCACACCTATCCAGCGATGATGATTCCTCAGATTGCAAGAAAATTGCTAAGTCAATATGGTTCGGAGGGTGGTTGGCTCTTGGATCCGTATTGTGGTACTGGAACTTCGCTTGTTGAGGCATCTATATTCGGTATGCATAGTGTCGGTTGTGATATCAACCCGCTTGTACGTCTAATTGCGATTGCAAAGTTGACTCCAATTGCTATAAAAACAGTTGATTCTGAACTCAAAAAGTTAAACGACATACTTTTTCAAATTGAATTTGGAACAAAAAAAATGTCGGATGCACCTATACCGGATATCACAAATCTTGACTATTGGTTCTCAAAAGACGTCAAAAAGCACTTGGTATACTTGCTGAAATTGATAAACAGCATAGAAGATGAAGCCGTACGGAATTTCATAATAGTTGCATTTTCTGAGACAGTACGCGAAGTATCTTATACTCGAACAAGTGCATTTAAACTGCATAGAATGCCTGTGGAGAAACTTGAGACATTTAATCCTGATGTTTTTGGCATTTTTCGAAAAAAACTGCATAGAAATAGACAAGGTTTGTTGCAATATATAGAGAAACGAAAGAATGTAGAAGCAACGGTGTGTAATGCTAACACTGTTGTCGGTGAAGTTCCGATGCCGCGCCCGCTTGGTGGGTATAATCTGGTTTTAACCTCCCCTCCTTATGGGGATTCGCAAACTACAGTTGCGTATGGACAATTCTCTCGGCTTTCGTCAGAATGGCTCGGATTGCCAAATGCAAGAAAAATTGACAAACTTGCTATGGGGGGTTGTCGATCAAAAGAAGCACTGAATAATACACCTGTTTCACCTGCAATAGAGAAAATTCGTTCAATTGACGAGAAACGAGCGGGTGATGTTTCTGCTTTTTACATTGACCTTGAAAGTAGTATTAACGCAGTAGCAAATACACTTGCGCGACGTTGTACAATCTGCTATGTTGTTGGAAATCGCCGCGTTAAAGACGTACTATTACCAACTGACGAATTTGTTATCCATGCTTTCGGTAAACATGGCTTTTCCCATAAAGAAACTATAGTTAGAAACATACCAAATAAACGGATGCCTAAGAAGAACAGTCCTACCAACATTGCAGGTCAGACCTCAACAACCATGCATGAAGAAAACATCGTCATCTGTCAGAGACAAGTATAGACATGTCTACCGGTCAAATTATCCTCTCATCTATTACAAAGAAGTTTGGAGAGACAGTCGCAGTTGATGACATCTCTTTGCAGATAGAGTCCGGTGAGTTTTTTTCTTTGCTCGGACCGAGTGGATGCGGTAAAACAACGACATTGCGCATGATTGGTGGTTTCGACTTTCCAACTGACGGAGAAGTCTATATTGATGGTATACTGATGGGGGAATCGCCTCCCTATAGACGTCCCGTCAACACCGTCTTTCAAAACTATGCGTTATTTCCTCACAAAACTGTTGCTCAAAACATTGCATTTGGTTTACAGATGAAGAAACTCTCAAAATCAGAGATACTTGAAGCGATTGAACGTTCACTTGACCTAATTCAATTACCTAATTACAATCAACGTAAACCTAACGAACTCTCTGGTGGTGAACGCCAACGTGTCGCACTTGCTCGGGCATTGGTCAATGAACCTTCAATTCTACTCTTAGATGAACCACTCTCGGCACTTGACCAAAAACTAAGAAAACAGATGCAGTTGGAACTAAAGGTGTTACAACGTAGAGTTGGGATTACGTTTGTTTATGTTACACATGATCAGGGAGAGGCACTGGCACTTTCAGATAGAATTGCGGTTATGAATGAAGGCAAGATACTACAGGTAGGTACGCCATCTGAAATATACGATTCACCACAGAACAATTTTGTCGCAGATTTCATTGGAACTTCCAACTTCATTGAGGGGACAATCACAAAACTTGATAACGAGATCGCAGTAGTAATTACTGATTCTGAACCGTCCTTTACGTTTGTGTGCAAATGTACTGATGACATATTGATAAATACGCCTGTTACATTAGCTGTCCGACCTGAGAGAATTGACATTTCAGCAAAACAGAATGTTGATTTACCAAACACACTTCGGGGTGTGATACAGGATGAGAGTTATCTTGGAACGAATCTGCAGTACACTGTGCAGACCAATTTCCCAACGCCTTTTATCGTAAATCAGCAATGGCGGGGGGATGAAGGTATACCTAATAATGATGATAAACAGGAAACAAATAAGCAAGATTCATATCGTTTCTCACACGGTGATACAGTCTATATTCAATGGGCAGCTGAGAATGCAATTGTCTTGAGAAATGATGCAGATTAAATGTATTCAGGCTACAGCACAATCTTCCCATTGTCTTGCTGTTGCGATCCAAGGAATCCGATGATAATCTGGACAACCTTATATCCTTCAGTACCAGGAGAAACAGGTTCTCCGCCATCTGCAACGAGTTTGACTAACTCTTGAACCCCAGCAGGAATACCGACAACATCCCATGATGGTGCTTCAATAGATTCAACTGAATCTCCTTGATGAATGGTCGCACCTTTATCACTAATAAGGACATAGCCGTTTGTGCCTACTATCTCTGCTCGGAATCCTGCTTGTGTTGTCTTTGGACCGCCTGCATAGTATCCGCGTACACCGTTTGCAAAGTGGATATATCCGTGTGCCGAAGGTTCAGTTGATGGATCGTGTCCACCATCACCTTTATATTCATTATAGTTTTCGTATCCATCTTCTAATTCGGCAGAGACCCATACAGGTTCTGAGTCAGCGAAATAACAGATGGCATCAACGCAATGCGTTCCATTGCGGAAGAGCATAGCGCGTCCACCGCTCAATGTACCGATTACATACTTCACATCTCCGATTTGTCCACCCCCGATAATCTCTTCTCTGGTGTGTCGCCATAAGGGTTGCCATCTTCGGGTGTGGTCAACGGATAGAATGGTACTGTTTTTCTCAGTTGCTTCCAGCATTCTATCGGCATCTTCAAGAGTTGTTGCCATCGGTTTTTCGCAGAAAATGCCTTTTACACCAGCGTTTGCAGCGTCAACCACAAGGTCTGCATGCCGATGGTCAGAAGTTGCGACCGTTACAATGTCTAAATTCTCGTTTTCAAGCATCTCCTGGTGGTTAGTGTATAGAGAGATGTTATCCCAATTATCCTGATATTTTGCTTTGAAAGCATCCAGTGTGCTTTGAACAAAATCACACCCCGCAACTAAATCAACATTCTGTAATCCCACTAATCCGGATGCATGAATTGTTCCGATACCACTGCACCCTATAATACCTGCACGTAGTTTTGACATTTTATAATCCTCCTCAATCCTATTGGATAGTCCAGACTAAATATGTAGGTCGGGTAGAGGAACGAAACCCGACATGAAACAACATTTCAGGCGGAATGTCGGGTTTCGCTTCGCTCTACCCGACCTACAAGTTTAACTTGGACAGACCACAATAGTGTTGTTCAAGTGTTTCGCAATTCTCAGCTGATCTATTCCATCAAAACTTTATTGTTAACTCACCTAAGAATTGGCGCGCTTGATTACGACTTCCAAAGACTTCATAAAGATCCCCTGATACATCGTAAAATCTACGGACAAAGTTCCGACTCGTTTCGGCAGGATTTAGGTCGGCATAACGGAACCAGAAATTTGTACGTGTCCAGATGTCCCAATTAATCTCAAATACTGTTGAGTTTGCATCACCAGTATCAATCCTTCGCTGTCTGTTCTGTTCTGGAAATAGTGCATCCTGCGTTAAGTCAGAAGTACCATCAATGCGTCCGATTGAAAGATTAAACTCCTTATACCGATAAGGATTAGGATCCGTGATGAATTTTATATTTGCTGCTAATGCATTTTCTAATGCTTGTGTATCAAAATTGAAACTATCTTCTACTTTGGGTGGAGTGACATATCTTTCATCCTGTTCACTGTAGGTTAATTCATCAAGAAAAGTAAAGTGCCACCGTTCAGTGAGACTATATGACCATCCGAGAAGATTCTTGAGTTCTAATTGGTTGAGTTCATCTTGGACATCTGTTGAGAAGTCAATGTCCTCATAATCCTCCAAATAGTTGTTGGAGAAGTTCGCTACACGTGCGCTATAAAACCCATTCATGTGTGAAGGTTTTATTGTGAATCCAGTAATTGAATATTGTGCAATGGTAAAGTCGCTTGTATCACGTAGATATAGAAAACCCGATTCATCAAAATCCAGAAAGGTCAGATCGTGTTTTTCTTCGCTCAACTGATCGGTTTCGTAGATAATTCTACCAACATAATTACCGTTGTTGTCAAATTTCTGAATGCGTGAAATTATGTTGTGGAAAAGTGTGAGACGAATGTCAGCGCGTTTTAGTTCTTCTGCAAGTTCTTCATCCGCCTCAGTATATTCGTCATCATAGTATCTGCGATATTCCGCTTCTTCAAGTAGACGTAAACGACGATTGAGAGATGCATTGTCAGCAGCAGCAATTGTATTTTGTGCGAAAGGTCCATAGCTGGGTCTTGTTGCATTCGTGATCGTATCTGCAAGATCGGTTTGACTCGGGGCACTCTCCGTCAGTTGTGTCAAAGTTGGTGAAAGAGCGATGACTTCTGGTAGTCCACCGATTTTTCTACGAAAACGACTCTCGTCTTTCACTAAGACTTCACCAGTGGGTAGCGTGACTATAGCAATCGGTTTAACAAATTCACTATTGTTACGTCCCTTATTTCCAAAACTAAGGACAAATTGTCCTTCACCATTAAACTTGACAATACGGTGATTTCCAGTATCTGCTACGAAAACATTACCACGTGCATCAATTGCTATATCTGAAGCATCTCTGTCAAATTCACCATCCCCCGCACCATATCTACCGAAAGTTTTGATCTTTTCGCCATCAACAGCAAACTTGTGTATGCGTCCACGTTTAGCATCCAACACATAGAGTTGGTTTTGAGCATTGACTGCAACGCTCAGTTCCCGGTCATGTCCGGTGGGTTGTATTCCAAATGCTGTTTTGCCATTTTCATCAATTATGAGTTTTGCAGGTAAAACTACCCCTGGACGTTCATCAACAGGATCTACAAAAAAAGTGTGCAATAACTCACCTACTGGACTCAATTTATGTACGCATGGTGCGAACATATAGATGCTTGGGTCGGATGTATCGGCAATGTGATGTGCGGTGACATCTGCAACGTAGATATTGCCGATTTCATCAACTGTGAGGTGTCCTGGTTTACGTAAGATATTATCGGGAGATTCTGCGTCTGCAGGTATCTGTAAAAGGAATTCACCTGTTGGAGAAAGTTTCTGGATGAGGCGATTTTCGGTATCACTGACGTAAATGTTGTTTTTGAATGCAAGGTGGATTTCTTTGCTAAAAGACCCCTGAGATGAACCTTTACCGGAGAATTCACGCTCCAATTGGATAAAATCAACTGCTGAAACGTGGTAGTTGCTAATGAATATTAGCAGCGTGATTATCACAAGTGACAGAATCGGGTGGCGTGTGGCAAGTATTGTCGTAGGTTTTGTTTTCATCGTATTCCTTTTGGTTAATTGTGTTAGTTACATGTTACAAGGTATAGTCTGAGGTGTCAAGTCTATAATTGTGCTTTCACATATTTGTTAGTTGAAAATAGGTGTTGATTTTTTCAGCTAAAAATGCTATTATATTTTAAATGGTGTTGGAATAGTTAACTAAACAAAATTGATATTGATAGTAATATATTTTTATTTGATGTCAAACTGGCAATCTGACATGAAGGAGAAATTGAAAGATGACACGTTATAGAGTCGTTGGTGTACTTGTCGTATTATTGATGCTGACAGTTTCTATGTCAGGATTAGCACAAGTGCAGGAAGATAACCTCGTTGGTTGGTGGTTATTTGATGATGAATCTGAAGAAACAGGTAATTGGGGTGATATAGCATTAAACGGTGCAGAATTAGACAATAGTCAGTTAGTCGTTAAGACTGGAAAGTGGGCACATGCATTAGAGTATACAGGTCCGGTTATTGAAGAATTGACATTGGCTACCTGGGTGAGTTTGGACGATTACTCAAAAACGAACGGTTCTGCACTCTGTTTAGATAAAGTGAGTGTGGATCAATTCTGTGCAATTGTTTGGGCTGAGAGAGTGGATAGACAATGGATGCCAGGTAGTAGTCACTTTCGTCGTACTAATGATTTTCCTCAAGCTGTGACTGAAAAGGATACTGGTGAGATGCATAACATTGTTATTACATACAGAAATGACAATAATAACTATGAAATCACTGGATATCGAGATGGCGAAAGCCTTGGAAGTTTCAAAGCATCTACAGGACTTAGAACATGGCCTAAAGGTGATGCTGAAGCTATCTGGGGTAAACGACATACATCAAGTGGATTGAATGGTCCTGGTGAGTTAAATGCTCACATTGAAGAATCTCGAATTTACAATGTCGCGTTGTCTGCTGAAGACGTTAAGATGATGTATAAAGGTGACCTTGCTGTTGAAGCACGCGGCAAACTCACTACACGTTGGGCGAGAATAAAATCACGTTAGAAATGTTCTTGTTTAGTGCCTTGTCAAGTCATAAATGATTTGTTATCGGACAGGGAAACCCTGTCCCTACGAACGGGTATACTCATCATTAGTGTCTTGTCAAGTCATAAATGATTTGTTATCGGACAGGGAAACCCTGTCCCTACGAACGGGTATACTCATCACTTGTAAATTAGATTTTCAATAACTTTTTCTCTATTCAGTCCTCTCCAATTATTCTGGAGAGGAGTGAATAAACAAACATATAAGGAGTTTGCAATGCGGATAAAGATTTGCTTTTTATGCACAATATTGTTAATACTTGGCATGTCAATGACAGTTTATGCACAAGTTCAAGAAGACAACCTTGTTGGGTGGTGGCGTTTTGATGATGTTAGTGAAGAAACAGGTAACTGGGGAGATGTAGTTCTTCACGATGCAACTTTGGAAGATGGACAGTTGGTCGTTGCTACAGGAAAATGGGCACATGCACTTGATTATACAGGTCCGGACATTACAGATCTCACATTAGCATCATGGTTGAGTTTGGACAGTTATGCAAAAACAAACGGTTCTGCTTTGACATTGGATAAAGAGTCTGCTGACCAGTTCTGTGGTATTGTCTGGGCTGAAAGAGTTGATAGACAGTGGATGCCAGGAAGCAGTCATTTTAGACGGACTGATGATTTCCCCCAGGCAGTTACTGAAGAAGATACTGGGGACTTACACCTCGTAGTTATTACTTACAAGAATGTTAGCAACCAATACATGATTACTGGGTACCGTGATGGAGTAAGCCTTGGGAGTTTTACTAAAGGTGATCTCAGGACTTGGTCAGCAGGTGATTCAGAAGCGGTATGGGGGAAGCGGCACACTACAGGACTTGGGGGTCCAGGGGATCTCAATGCTCATATTGAAGAATCACGTATATATAATGTTGCTCTGACTGATGAAGAAGTGATGAGTTTGCACGAGGGTGGACTGACTCCGGTTGAACCGAATGGGAAACTTGCTACGCAATGGGGGCAATTAAAGAGTAAGTAATAAACACTATTTTCCTGAAGACCTGTAGATATTGCATTTGCAGGTCTTCCGTTTTTAACTCAATCAGGTAAGATTCTATATCCGCTGCTAATTCCTGTTACCATTCCAACGATTGCCCAGAGTCCAGCACATGTCATTTCTCCCACAACTAAACCGAGAAAAACAGGACGTGCTTTACGATAGGCTTTTAGTCCGCCATATTTGACAATCGCAAATTTCAACCCCCAACCGAGAAAAATTGAAAACCATAGTTTGAACGTTGCCCAAGAACTCAACATCGTATATCCAAGCGGATGTAGGGGCCACCAAACGAACGTTTGTCGCATCCACATCAACCATCCTGTGAACCCGCCACCGAATAAGATAAATCCAGTATTTGTCCAATTTGTGCTTGTTTTCGGACTGACAAGTAATCCTTCAAGTTGCCGCATAAACCAACTACCCCCCATATAAGGTGCCCCGTGTGCATACCCGATCTTAATAGCAGAATAATAGGACACCCCAAGTCCGATAACCATCGCTGCCCCCATAGCGATGAGTAGTTGCCTGCGTTTGACCCGTGCTTCGTCAGCTGCCTTTAGACCATTCATGATATTTGGCATCATGAATTCCCGTAAATCAAGCGTTAAACAGACTGGATGCATCATGAGCGACGTTAATGATGATGGATGTATTCTTGATGTGCCGAGGGTTGTCAAGAAAAAACTCTGTGGTGAAAATGAAGGATTTATGAAAGGAATTCCTCCGTTAATCACCTGCCATGTTAAGACAACATACATCGCAAGGAGGAATAGGACGAAAGCCAACGCAAAAAGTATAGACATTCCCATCATGTGATTGAAAAAGACAAGGACACAGATTCCACATAAAAGTCCTAAGACAGTCACACCGTAGGGTAATGCCTCATCAGTGTCGCGAAACTGGAACATGTTCTTGATGTGATGCCGTGTTTTCCATAGGGCAATTGCCACGAACACCAGACATGCTCCTGCCTCCTGTGCAGCACTAAATGACTTTCCTGTCCATTGTACACCCGGACCGGAAGTTAACTGAAATCCGAGCATCACTCCGATTAGACATTGTAACTTGTAAAACATAAAAAAGAACCAGATGCTAAATGATACCTCTAAAGTTAGCAGGTAACTAAACCCAACCATTGACCAGAAGATGACAACTTGAAAAGGACGCAATGCACTCCAAGGTCTCCCAGTCAGATAGTCATCTAACCAGAAGTCACGTGGTATGTGAGGAACAGAAGGAAAGAAGGTATGAAGTCCGTTTATTGTATGAAGAAACACAGGAAATGCAAAACCAAACCATAGCGCGCTATTTTTAAACAGTGGTCCAAGTCTACCACTTCCTTGTGCAGCCATTTCCACAGGTAATTTGACAAGCGGAAATGCGCAACGTTCATATTCTACCCACTGTCTTCGGAGCAATACGGATAGGCAAATCATCACAAAATAGATGACGATAACATACGCACTCCACATAAGAATAGGTGTTATCCATGCACCCCAGGGAACTGCTTCTCCAGCAAACAGACCTTCGAAAAAGGAACTAATTGCTGTTTCATCACGAACGACACGCCAATGAGGGATATAGTGAAAAAACAGCGACTCCCAATCGTTTTCTGGTGTAGCAAAGTATTTATATGCAATCATCGGACTCAGTGCGTATCGCATCATACCTGATGAGGGAATACCTGCAGGTGCCAACATAATGCACCAGATTGTCACAAGTTCACCAGGTGTAAATGCAGATGTCGGATGAATCTGCTTTAGTATGACGTTTATACCTAAAACAAAAATCGTGAGGACAAAGAAGGGAGCGACAGGAAAATGACCACCTGCAAGGAAGATGTTTCGGATAACGTAATCGTTATACGGTGCAAGTAGACACTCAAAAGTAGCACAAACTAAACCGATGATTACTGCTCGACGAGATAGACCTATTCGTGTTCGTTGCTGAATCAAAATAGACTCACTCTTAGATTGGAAGTAAATTGATAAGTTAGCCGGAAATTACGTTAATCATACACAATATTTGATGTTCTGTAAACTGTTTTGCTTGATCAGAAACATTTCAATAGCTTGAAATGAAAAAATTGTATGAAATTAAATGAAAAGTCAAGTAAAATAGTAACATTGAATTTAGCAGCATTCGCAAGATTGCTATAATGATGATAAATTGCATAATCTGGAAACAGAATTGGAGAACTCATGATGCAAGAGTCTAATCTATTTAGTGATGAACAGATGCGGGATTTCATCGTGAACGGATATGTTACGGTGAAGACCGATTTGCCGAGAAGTGTCCACGAGACGATATATCGCAAAACACAGGAAACGACTGAATCAGAAGGAAACTTAGGGAATAACATCCTACCACGAGTTCCAGAGTTACAAGCGGTGTTTGAGGATCCTGCTGTTCGTGGTGCTTTTACCAGCATCTTAGGGGAGAATTATGTGATGCACTCACATCGTCATCCTCATAGGAATGCACCTCATAGTGGCGGACAAGGATTTCATAAGGATAGTTACTGGGGACATCAGAAAGTGCGACACCATCGTCCACGATGGGCAATGGCGTTTTACTATCCGCAGGATACACCTGTTGAAATTGGACCTTCCGCAGTGTTATCGGGGACTCAATACTATAGTCATAGAATTACCGATGACAATAATGGAGAGATTGCACTGAGCGGCGAAGCAGGTACGGTTTCAATCATCCATTTTGATTTGTGGCATAGGGCAATGGCAAATCAGACTGACAAAACACGTTATATGATGAAGTTTCAGTTTATCCGTCTTGATGAGCCGCAAGAACCGGTATGGAATGTGGAAGATACTGAGTGGAAATCTGAAAGGTTTGATGAAAATGGTAACCCTGCTGCCAAGAAGCATGAAACTGCATGGCGACAAATATGGCAATGGATGACGGGTGGAACAAACGGACATGTAGCACAACAGGCGAATGGAAACTTGGCGGGATACATGGAAGCATTGAGCGATGAAGATCCTAATGTGCGTTCTGATGCAGCCGATGGATTAGGCTTATACGGGGAATCTGCTGCAGATGCAATCCCAATGTTGAGTGAAGCTTTACGGGATGACTATGAACCTGTCAGGATGAATGCCGCTTATTCATTAGGTGCTATTGGTGATCCTGCAGTATCAGCATTAATTGAGAAACTTAGCGATGAAAAAGCCCCTACGCGCCGTGTTGCTGCGTACGGGTTAGCAGCTGTCGGGGTATCTGCAGTTCCCGCACTCTGTGAAATGATGAATCATGAAAATGATGCTGTACGTGTTGAGGCAACTTATGCATTAGCGCAGATAGGTTCTGCTGCTGAACCAGCCGTTGAAGCATTGATGAGTCATGTGAAAGATAGTAAGGTTGAAGTCCGACGCTATATTCCAGAAGCGTTAGGTGGAATAGGACCCTCCGCATCACCCGCGGTACCAGTGTTAATCGAGATGTTAGAAAACGATGATGACGTACAAGTACGTTTTGAAGCTGCATTAGCATTAGCACAGATTGGTCCTGCTTCAAGCGATGCGATTCCTGTTTTGAAGTCTGCTTTGACAGACAAGAACCGCTATGTCCGTGATAATTCAATTCATGCGTTAAAGAGAATCGGAACACCTGAAGCAGAATCGGCACTCTTCGATTATTTGCTAACAGCGAGATGGTGTGCTATTACGAATAGTGCAAGTACATTCTAATGGAAAGCCGATGTTAAACTTGTAGGTCGGGTTGAGGAACGAAACTCGATACGTAATGATTGTGTGTATCGTTTCGGGTTTCGCTTCGCTCTACCCGACCTACAATATCTAACGTAACACGTGGGGTTTCTGTGATATTACAACACGAATAAATGATAAATCTAAAAAAGGAGAAAACAGATGGATCATAAGGAAAGGGCTCAGGAATTAATTGATGCTATAAATGAAGGGATTGAGAAAAACAACAGTCACGGTGAAGCGTTAATTGAAAAGATACAAAAACAGTTAGAAGAACAAAGGATGTCTTCAGAAAAACATATTGAAGACATACAAAAGCAAATTCAAGAAGAAACTAAATCTGCTGAAGAACAGATTGAATTCTTGCACAGATCAATGGAAGAATACGAAAAAAATAGAGATGAAAGGATGCAGAACTTACAAGAAGAATCTGAGGAATTTAGTCGTAAGATTGAGGTACAAGTAGAAGGAATCCAAAATCATCTGGATTTAGTTAGAGAAAACTCTGAGGAGCATATTGAAAAAGTCCATGAGGTGTTGGAACAAAGATCAGAAATTGCAGAGCAACAGATTGAAAGAATTCATGAACAAATGGAAGAATATATTGAGAACGCTGAGGAAAAATTGGAGAGTCTGAGAGAACAATTTGAAGAAGATAGGGAAACCATAAAACACTATCAAGAAATTATTAACGTCAGAACAGATATAGGGGTTGAAGATCAACCTATTGCTGATAGAGTCCAGTCATTGATGGAAAACTATGATTCTGATTATGGTAGACAGCATGCAGGTATGACCATCAGTAATACTTATACACTCAACAACGTAGTCATTTTGAAGTA
This sequence comes from Candidatus Poribacteria bacterium, assembly GCA_965261435.1. Lineage (GTDB taxonomy): Bacteria > Poribacteria > WGA-4E > WGA-4E > WGA-3G > MSPOR6. The sequence continues at coordinate 4,298,788 of CBDHDL010000021.1, read as the reverse complement.
TAGTGGGAAATTAGTTCCGCTACACGAGGTTGATGAGATGTATCCTCGCCAAGAATGGCTGCAAACATTGATTGAAAAAGGCATTACTATAGGAAATCTACGTGAATACTGTCATTTCCTCAACGCGCGCGATTATCTAATGCGGGTGAAAGACAAACCTGATGTATGGAAATCGGGAATATTAGATATTGCACCAACTGACAATTGGGATACCTATCAGGAAGCTTACATTAATTCCTTAGTAAAATCTGACTAATACCATTTCTATAAACTATTGTCTCATTAGGCGGCTATTATGGTAGTTATTTTTCAGGACACAAACTGAAAGTTTGTGCTACAAAAAGAGATATTTTCAATTAGAAATGGTATAATTTCTATTCTATATCGGTAATTGTTGATGTTTACTACGGCACTTCAATACGGAGAATTCAAATATGGTTAGCCGTGAAGAAATACAAGCAACGTGTAATGACATCGTGCGTGAATTCGCTCCTCTACAAATAATTCTTTTTGGTTCTTATGCGTATGGTACACCAACAGATTATTCTGATGTTGACCTGTTAGTGGTGATGCTTGTTGAAAAATCCGAAGCACGCGCCCAGGCAGATGAGATTCGAGATAGAATTCCAAGTAGATTTAAAATGGATCTACTTGTACGTTCTCCTGAATACATCGCGTATCGCATCTCTTATAACGATTGGTTTCTTCGAGAAATCATTGAGAAAGGTTTAGTGCTTTATGAATCTGATGGATTTTATATCATACCATATAAAAAAGAGAATACTGATATGAATCCTCTAACTTTAGAATGGATAGAGAAGGCTGAAGGTGAATTTATTGCAGCTGTGCAAGTACTCTATGGGTCAAATCCTATAACGCATGTTCTCTGCCTTCTGGCTCAGCAGTGCGTAGAGAAATATCTAAAAGCGTGGCTTCAAGAAAACAACATTCCATTTCAAAGGACACACGATTTAGAAGAATTGCTAAACTTGATACTCCCATCTATGCCTGCGTGGGGTGCATGGCAACCAGGTTTATCAAAACTGACTGAACATGCTGCCGATTCTCGTTATCCACAGACAATTGCCACTGCAAGCGATGCAGAGAATGCGATGCGGATCTGCGGTGATGTACGTGATGCTATTCACACTTACTTGAAAGTTTCAAAGGAAGAAAATAACACATAATGAAATATGATCTAATTGTCAAAAAAGGAAACTTGATTGATCCTGCACAAGATATCAATGAAACGAAAGATATTGCCTTTTCTGATGGCAATGTTTCGCTTATTGCTGATGACATACCCGCATCTGATGGTCGAGAAGTTTTGAATGCTGAAGGGTGTTATGTCACACCAGGGTTAATTGATTTGCATGTGCATGTTTTCCACGGTGTTAGCCATTTTGGGATAGAACCTGACCCGACCTGTTTGGCAAGGGGTGCTACGACAGTTGTTGACGCTGGTTCAGCTGGGGCTGACACTTTCCCAGGGTTTAGAAAATATGTCATAGATGTAAGTGATACACGAATACTTGCACAATTGAACATATCTTCTCAAGGGATGCTCACCAGAGAAATCGGTGAACTGGAGAATCCAGATTATGCGGATGTTGACAAAGCGTGCAGGATGATAGAGCAGCATAAAGATATAATCCTGGGTGTTAAAGTACGCCTAACACGAAATGCTATCGTTGGGGAACGCGCTGGCATGATACCTTTACATAGAGCGCGAGAAGCTGCCGATGCTGCAGGACTTCCAATGATGGTTCACCCGCAAGATGCTTGGTGTAATTCTATAGACGACATTTTGGCAGTGATGCATAAACGGGATATTCTGACTCACTGTTTTCACGATATGGCATGTGGCATCTTAGATGAGAACGGAAAAGTCAGAGAATCTGTGCTTGCTGCCATTGAACGTGGTGTAATCTTTGACGTTGGACACGGTGCCGGGTCGTTCAGTTGGGATATTGTTACAAAAGCGATGGAACAAGTTGTTGAACCGACAACGATATCGTCTGATTTGCACATCTATAACATCAATGGTCCGGTATATGATCTGGTCAACGTCGTAAATAAATTCCTTTATCTCGGGATGTCCCTTGATAACGCACTCGCTAAAGTTACAAGCATTCCTGCTGATACTATATTGATGCCTGATCAGGTTGGTACGTTAGCCGTAGGAGCATGGGGAGATGCGGTAATTTTCGAGAAACGTAACGGTGAATTTAAACTGGTGGATGCACGAGAACAAGTAAGAATTAGTAGTGAGATACTTGAGCCAATCGTCGTTGTTAAAGGAGGGAAGGTCTACCGACAAAGGAATAAAGAATAATATGGATTAGTAGGAAATAGGAGGAAAGAAGAATGAGATCGCAAGACGATGTTGAACAACAGTATTATGAAGCAGTTGATATGCTTGTAGATAGAGTGAAGGCTGATCCTAATATGCTTGCAATGATAGTGGCAGGTAGTTTTTCTTATGCACAGGTCTGGGAAAAGTCTGATTTAGATGTTGAGATTATAGGTAAAGATGGTATACGACCCAGAGAATCGTTCTTCTCTCTTGTAGAAAATGATGTTATGATACATGCCAGTTTGACCCCTCGTAGTTCTTTCAAACGTGCTATTGAGAGTGCACAACAAGGATCGTTTATGCATTCCTACTTCTCACATAGTACGTTGTTGTTCTCACGTGATGACTCAATAAAGGAATGGTACGAAAAAAACGCAAGCAGGGATAGTATTGGCGAACGCGACAAGCAGCTACAATTGCTAAATGTGATTGCAGATACCTTACCAACACTGATCTATGCTGAGAAGCAGTTTTATGTCAATGGTGATATAATGACCTGTTTTCTGTCTCTCCTAAATGTTGTGGAACATTTAGCGCGAATAGAAGTGCTTTTGAACAACGAAATTCCTGCACGAGAAGTCATACAACCCGCCCTGAAATATAACCCCGATTTCTTTGAACTTGTATATACAGACTTGATAAACTGCGAAAAAAACGATACTATTCTTCAAGATGTACTTGATGCAGTAAATGCTTATCTTGATGAAAGACAGTTTATTTTTCAACCTATTCTGGAGTATCTTGAGGAACAAAAGGGACCACGATCAAATTCAGAATTAAATTCACATTTTCATACAAAGTTTCGTGATGCATCCGTAGATGTGATTTGTCAATGGTTGGCGTGGAAAGGAATCATACAACAAGTTTCTACACCAATGAAATTAACCGTCAAGAGTCAAATTGCAGTGGAAGAACCCGCATACTATATTGATAATTCAGAACCTGAAACCTTGACACCGCAATTGAAAGCAGATATTCATCCCCAAATTGAAGCTGCTGTTGAAAAGTTTTCTGACACAATTATAGAAGATCGTTACATCGTTGCTGCAATACTCACAAGTAATCTGAATGTGGATAATGTATGGGAGAGGACAAGTGTAAATATAACACTCATAATGAGAGATGGCACGAAGTTTCAGCAACCTGAGTGTCAGTTAATTGAAGATGGGATCTCTGTAAGAGTTAGGTTGGTGAACAGAAATGAATATAAGAAGCTATTGGAACGGAACTTACAAGGCAGTAATCTTCATTCAATCTACTCTCAAAGTGAAATACTTTTCACAAAAGACCCAACCCTTAAAGAGTTACATAAGGACCTTGATGTTATCGGTGAACGTGATAAACAATCCCAATTATTGAATGTTGCGGGAGGATTAACAACGGTACTTGATAAAACAGAGAAGTGGTTTTATGTTAAGAAAGACTATAATTATACTTTTCATTATTTGATGTATGCAGTTACACAATTGGCGCGTATTGAAGTCATTATGAACGGTGAAGCTCCTAAACGGAAGGTAATATATCAAGCACTCAAACTAAATCCTGAGTTTTTTAACGCAATCTTTACGAATATACTTGATATTCCGAAAGATGAGAAGGTTCTTGGTGAGGTATTAGAACTGATAGATGCATTCTTAGAAGAGAATGTACAGACGTTTTTTGAACCTATCCTTGATTTCTTGGAAGATGCTGGCGGTGAACGTTCCCTCTCTGACATCTACGATCATTTTGGTAGTCGTCAGTTATGGCTTAGTATGGCTTGTGAATGGCTTTCGCGAAAAGGGATTCTGGAGTTGCTCTCTTCCCCTATACGCTTGACGATGGATAGTAAAGTTTCGGTTGAAGAACCAGCTTATTTTTATGACATTGAGAATCCGTTTATATAGAACAATACTTACGTCAATAATAGACATATTGTCACATTTTGGAAAAACGAAGGTTGCAGATGGTGGTGGTTGACTGTTCAATTTTGATATCTGGTGTTTTCACTACGCTTACATTGTAGGTCGGGTAGAGCGAAGCGAAACCTATCAATCAACGATGTGAATGCACGTATGGCATTCATCCAAATCAACGCCAAATGCGCGTGTGGCATTCGGCGGGTGTAAAGTTAAGGAATATTCGTTGTCAGAAACCCTCTTCAGTCCCGTAGGGACGCTATGTTTATAGTTAAACGTTATACGACCCTCCTTGAGTTCCGTAGGAACGGCATAGAAAATAAACATATCGTCCCTACGGGACTGAAGAGAGGTGGGGGTACACATTTTTCTATAAACATATCGTCCCTACGGGACTGAAGAGAAGACAATCCCAATAAACATAGGGATTCAGAGTGATTCATAAGAGTTTCTAAGTTCTCTTAAGTTTACACTTATAGGTAGAGCGAAGCGAAACCCGACAAATCACCCCAAATATTTTTTCATGTCGGGTTTCGTCCCTCTACCCGACCTACAAGTTTAGTCTGGACTATCCACTGGCTTGTTACCAGATGAAGATGAAGCAAAGGGTGAATTTCTTCTTACCCAGTCTTAGGGACAGTGTAACTGTAGCAGTTGTCCATTCGTTTTTTTAATAAAGTAACGTGTTATTATTGGTATATCAGTGCAAAAGTATTTGTTGAGATAGTATGATGCAATATCTTGACATTATCACAAAATTACCTATTATGCGAATTTCTTATAGAATTAAAATGGAAGGAGGAAATGTATGAAACAAGCGGTCTCAGTTAAAGGAGCGAGAGAAAATAACCTGCAAAATGTAGAAGTAGAAATTCCGCGCGATCAACTCGTTGTTGTTACTGGTATTAGTGGATCAGGAAAATCTTCATTAGCATTTGATACCGTTTACGCTGAAGGTCAACGTCGATTCCTCGAATCAATGTCAACCTATGCCAAAAGGTTTATTACACAGTTAAAAAAACCTGATGTTGATTTTATTGATGGGTTATCACCAGTAGTTTCCATAGAGCAAAAAACGGTTACCATGAATCCGCGTTCTACAGTTGGAACTATGACCGATTTGCAGGATTATCTACGGATGCTCTTTTCAACTATCGGAGTTGCACATTGTCCCTATTGTGAGAAAGAAATTCCGATCAAATCCCACTACCAGATTTTAGAACGTTTGTTATCCCTCCCCGATGACTCAGAAGTAGAAATACATGCCCCTGTTTTCAAAATATATGGCGAAGACTACGAATATCTTTTTGACGATATTAGGACAAAAGGATGCAGACACGTCCGCGTTGACGGAGTAGAACATGACATCAGCGAAGAAGTTGAGCTTGATCCGGACAAAGAGTACGACATACAGGTGATTGTTGACAAGTTTTTCATAAAAAAGGATATTGACAAACAGGTTTTAGCAGCACTGGACCATGCGATGGTAGTAGGTGAAGGATTTATGCGTTTCCACATTGAGCTCCCTGACGATGAAGATGTAGACCTTGAGGAGTTTATGGAAGATTTCGGATGCGACGAACACGGTGTACTGATGTGTGAATTGGGTCCGCATCATTTTACCTTCAATGAACCCACTGGTGCTTGTGTGACCTGTTCCGGTCTTGGCACATATTTGCAAGTGCATCCAAATCTGCTTGTTCCAGATAAAACGCGTAGCATCGCTGATGGTGCATTTGTTAAACAAGCATTCAACTATGAGCCAGACAGATGGGATGGTCGGATGATGTATAGTCTGGCACAACACTATAAGATTGACCTAAATATGCCTTTTGCTGACCTACCTGAGGAGATTGTTGATATCATCTTTTTTGGTACGCGCGGTGAGGAATTTCCACTCTGTCAAGACGAAGAGGCAAAACCGATGCAAGAACGACACATCGGCATGCCTGTCCGTTTTGATGGTATTATAACGCGGATTGATCGACGGTATCGCAGCTATAGAAAAAAGGGTGAGGCACACTCTGGGATGGAGGAATATCTCCGCAAGGTGATGGTTGAACATACATGTCCAGATTGTCATGGCGCGAAGTTAAAACGACAAAGACTATTGGTCACTATTGATGGCAAGAATATCCACGAAGTCGGTGAATTGCATCTTGAACAGTTACGTGATTTCCTTGCTGGCATTACTGATTTTCCTGAAAAACAACGCGAAGCTGGTCAAAGGGTTATAAGAGAATTGGTAGCCAGAATTGAATTGCTTATCGGTATCGGATTAGACTATCTAAATCTAAATCGACGCTCTGCAACTTTATCTGGGGGTGAATCGCAGCGTATACGACTTTCAACACAGATCGGTTCTGGGTTAATGGGGATGCTTTATGTTCTTGATGAACCGAGTATTGGTCTTCATCCCAAAGATAATGTGAAAATGATTGAGACATTGCAAAAACTACGCGACATCGGTAACACTGTAATTGTTGTTGAGCATGATGAAGGCACAATACGATCAGCAGACCATATCATTGAGATGGGTCCTGGTCCTGGTGTTCATGGTGGACATGTTGTCGTACAAGGTCCTTTTGATAAGATTATTAAGAGTGATGACTCGTTGACAGGATTGTATATGAGCGGAAAACGAGAAATTCCAATACCAGTTGAACGTCGTAACTTGAATGGAAAATATTTGAGCGTCACTGGAGCAAGAGAAAACAATTTACAGAATATCAACGTTGAAATCCCGTTAGGTGTGTTTATATGTATAACTGGTGCTTCTGGATCTGGAAAGAGTACGTTGCTAAACGAGATTATCTATAAAAAACTCTATTCCATCTACCACGACAGTCGTACACTTTTCGGTGAACACGATGAACTCAAGGGACACGAAAATATCAGTGATGTAATAAACATTGATCAATCCCCTATTGGACGCTCTCCACGATCTAATCCTGCTACATACATCGGGTTCTATGACAATATACGGAAGCTTTATGCAAGTACACCCGAAGCAAAAGCCCGCGGATATACTGCCTCGCGTTTCAGTTTTAATGTTAAAGGGGGACGCTGCGAGGAGTGCCACGGTGAAGGTTCAATAACGACTCAGTTGCATTTCATGCCGGATGTTGAGGTGACTTGCCCGACTTGTAAAGGGGCGCGATATAATGAAGATACACTTGAAGTCACGTATAATGGCAAGAACATATCCGAAATACTCGAGATGTCTATTGAGGATGGTGTTGAGTTCTTCATTGACCAACGTCTGATTAACCACAAATTGGGTGTTTTGAACGAACTTGGGCTCGGGTATCTCAAAATTGGCCATCCCGCCCCTATACTTTCTGGTGGTGAGGCACAGCGGATTAAACTTGCCAGTGAACTAAGCAAAATCAAGCGTGGGAAACATAATCTTTATATCCTTGACGAACCGACGACGGGTTTGCATCTCGCGGATATACAGAAACTGTTGGATAGTATCGGAAGACTCGTTGATTCTGGACATACGGTGATTGTCATTGAGCATCATCTGGATGTAATAAAAACTGCTGATTATGTCATTGACCTCGGTCCTGAGGGTGGACATAAAGGAGGCCAAGTTTTAGCACAAGGCACACCAGAGGAGATTGCAAAAACACGAAAATCCTTTACGGGTCGATTCTTAAAGGAGCATCTTGCGTAGAGCGTTCTTTTTTCGGTATAGAAAAAACCAATTGTTTATACTGTAGGTCGGGTTGAGCGTGAGCGAAACCTATAAGTGTAAACTTAAGGAATATTCGTTGCCAGAAACCCTCTTCAGTCCCGTAGGGACGCTATGTTTATAGTTAAACGTTATACGACCCTTCTTGAGTTCCGTAGGAATGGCATAGAAAATAAACACATCGTCCCTACCAAATCAACGCCAAATGCGCTTGGCAGAATTCGCGTGTGGTATTCTGCATGATTTGGCGGGACTGAAGATAGGTGAGGGGTACACATTTTTCTATAAACATATCGTCCCTACGGGACTAAAGAAGGGATCAACTCATGAGAAAAATAACAAAACGCCATTCATTTGTGAAACATTAGTTCACAGAAAATTATTTAGCACAACTCGTTACATGAAAGAAAAATACGCATCTATACAACTATACAAGACTGTTATATCTGTTGTTCTACTTACCTTTCTCTCTGGAAATATATTGAACGCACAGGTCGTTACTGATGGGTTAGTAGGTTATTGGTCCTTTAATCAGGCAACAATTAAAGAAAAAATCGTCAAGGACATTTGGGGGAATAACGACGCAACAATCAACGGTGATCCTCAAGTGATTCAAGGGAAAGTTCACGAAGCATTGGAATTTGATGGTGTGGATGATTCTATCGTAATTCCTGATGCTGAACCCGTACGTTTAGGGAAAACTGGTTCTTTTGAATTATGGGTTAAACTTAAAAAAATAAACGAATACCAAGGCATCTTCGTTAAGGCAGTTGCATGGACTGGTTCCGGTTATGTCTTGAGATACAGTTCAAAATTTCAGTTTCAAGGTGGTTGGGAATGGGTTGACTTTCACGAAGACGGTGTATTGAAGGAGGATCAGTGGTCTCATGTGGTGATGGCAACAGATGGAGAGACAGCATTTCTATATCAAGATGGTAAGTTAGTTGTTTCGGAAGAAACTAAGGTCGCTGCTTCAACACAACCCCTAATTATCGGTGAGACTTTTAGCTACTTCTTAAATGGTTTCATTGACGAAGTACGCATATATGATAGAGTTTTAAGTGAAGATGAAATAAAGCAGAACATGAATGCTAAAGGATTATCTGTTCACGGTTCTCCTGACAAACTGACGATCACTTGGGCAACAATCAAAGTCCAATAAATTAGGACTTACGCAAAATGACCAAATTTCACCTATTTTCACAGGATTCAGGTATGTCAGAATACGCGTTTGGTATTCTGAATTGGTTAGGAAACCGCATCTACCGGGGGAGTGCGTAAGTCCGATAAATATCAAAAAACGAAAGGTACCTCTGAACAATTGGCGTAAGAAAATCAAAACGATGGATGTAATTGAATTGACAAAAACCCTTATAGGGTATGACACAGTAAGCCCTAAGAGCAATGTTGAGGTAATGGACTACCTCACAAATATCTTGGAATCGATAGATTGTGAAGTTGAACGAGTTGAATACACCGACCCTGCAGGTGTATTAAAAGTCAATCTTATAGGCAGAAAGGGTGGGAAATCTGGTCACAGAGGACTCGCACTACTTGGACACATTGACACTGTCCCTGCTATCGGTTGGGAAGAGAATCCGTTTCAAGCTCGTGTTGTGGATGGAAAGATGTATGGACGCGGCAGCTGCGATATGAAGGGAAGTATCGCATGCATGATTGAAGTAGCATCGCGATTTTCTACTTCACAGTTAGATGTACCGCTTTATGTCGTCATCACAGCGGATGAAGAAGTTGGGTATTTTGGAGCAACAGCAGTCGTAAAGAAATCAGAAATGTTCAAAAAATACGGATTTCCACAATTCGGAGTTGTTGGGGAACCTACAGAATTGAAGGCAGTTTACGCACATAAAGGTGCTGTCCGATTTACTGTAACGGCGTATGGACGCGCGGCACATAGCAGCACAGCTGAAGGGGACAATGCAAACTTGAAGATGATCCCTTTTCTTGCAGAAATGCGTGATATACATCAGGAATTGACAAACGATTCAAAATATTACAACTTTGAGTTCACACCGCCTTATACAGATTGGAATATCACTATCAGCGATGGTGAGTGTACAGCGAATATCACTGCTCCGAAGAGTGTCTGCAACATCAACTATCGACCCATGCCGGGTGACAATCCACAGGAATGGATAGATAGAGCACGAGAAATCTCTGATAAGTATGCGTTAGAGTTTGACCTTTTCATCAATGCGGGTCCCGTCCGTACACCTCCTGATGCTGAAATTATACGAGCTGCTCTTGATATAACAGGTGATACAAAACCGCATACTGTTGCTTATAGTACAGATGCTGCAGAATTCTCAAAGTATATGGAGACGGTTATCATAGGACCGGGGAGCATTCTTCAAGCACATACCGTGAATGAATGGATGGCACTGGATCAGTTCGAGAAAGGGTCTAATATATTTAGTCAGTTTGTTGAGAGGTTCTGTGTTTCCTACAAGGGTCGTTGAAGAAACAGATATAGTGCCAATGTGAAAGCGTCTTCAACTGAAAACGGGGAATTGTGAGTTAAATCCGATCAGGTACTGATTTAAAGAACACAGCATCAGGTTTCACCCATTCCGCATCACCATCTTCCCACACCTCGCGTTTCCAGATTGGTACAATCTGTTTTAGACGATCCATAGCATATTGACACGCTTCAAATCCATCTCTGCGATGTGGAGATGCAACACCAACAGCAACGCTCACTTCACCAATCTCCAATTTACCGACACGGTGGACTATTGCAACGTTTCGAATACCCCACTTTTCATTAATTTCTTCACCGATCTCTTCCATTTTTTTCTCTGCCATCGGTGCATAAGCCTCATACTCAAGGTGTTTTACTTTTCTTCCATCCGTATTATTGCGAACGGCTCCGAGAAACAGGACTATAGCACCAGATTCAGGTGATTCTACGACTTCGCGAACGTCAACTTCCGTAATGACTTCAGGTGTGATTTTATACATATAATCCCCCTGTTACTGGTGGTATCAACGCGACCTCATCACCTTCTGTAAGTTCTGTTTCTTCAGTTGCATATTCCCAATTAACAGACATTTGCATCACTTCGTAAAACTCAGCGATTTCTGGCCATTCTTCTTCAAGTTTTTTCAAAATTGTATTAACGGTAGACCCATCTGGAAGTTCCATCACTTCCTCAGATCTATCTAACATCTCATGACATACGGCAAAGTATTTAACAGTAACCTTCATTAGAACTCCTTCTCAGGCTATTATATGGGACATATCAGGTGCATGAAAGTATAACACAGGAATGAAATGGTGTCAAATTTTGACATTGAAATACATCTAATTATTTGTTAAAATATAAGCATACTACCGCATATCAATTCTATGAGATTATGGACAATATAACGATAAAAGGCATTAAATTTCATGGTCATCACGGTGTCACGAAACAGGAAAGAGATGTCGGTGGACACTATGAGCTTGATGTCATGCTACGCGCTTCTCTCGCCAAAGCGGGGAGCTCTGATGCACTTGAGGATACAATTGATTATGCAAGCGTTGTTGACCTTGTGGTTGAAATCGGCACACAACAGAACTTTCAACTAATTGAAGCGATGGCAGAAACTATCACAACTGAGATATTGAAGCAGTTCGCTATAGATTCTGTCAGTCTTACAATCAAGAAACTCCATCCACCCATAGAAAACCCGATAGATTATTTTGCTGTTGAAATATGCAGAAAAAAGGAGGCATAATGCGTATTCTACTTCGCTTATTCATCACTGTTATCTTATTCCTCTACATTTCTACCTTTTCACACGGAGCAGGAAAGAAAACACAACTTTACCCGGACTTAGCCGCTGGACTGAATATCTACCGTTATGATTGGGACCTTGAAACTTGTGTTTTATATGTTGCTGAAATATCTCGTATGGAACCGACACTTAAGTTTGAAGTATCCCTTGCAAATTCAAAGGTTCTTGGTAAAGAGACAGTCAGTTCTATGGCTCTTCGTCGGACACAGAGGGGAGATAGACGGGTTATTGTAGCTGTGAACGGTGGTTTTGGTGTGCTTGGAGATATGCGTGGATATGGTGGAGTTTTGGAGAACATCTATATTCAAGATGGTGAACTGATTACACAACCAACGGATAATGACGCGTGTTTCGGGGTAACGGAATCCGGTGAATTTATCAGTACTCCTGTGAAAATGAAAGCAAACATTACCGTAGGTGAACATACCTTGACAATTGGATGTATAAATCAAAGAAGACTTGATGGATGTCAAGTGACCCTTTATACACCACGTCTGGGCGAGACAACACACACCAACCGTCGTAGAGGGACAGAGATCAAAATAAGTGGATTGAAATTACCTATTACTCCAAACTATACGAATGCCTTCAGTGTGGACGCCGTGTTAACAAAAGGAGACAGTCCTATACCCAAAGACGGAGTGATACTCTGGATTAGTTCACAGATAAAAGATCCTGCAGTTTTACAGTTTAAGCAGAAAGCACGCGGAAAGATAAATGTCTCGTTAGATCCTCCTGAGTGGAACCAAGTACTACATGCAATTGGTGGACGCATACGCCTTCTAAAAAATGGGAAAATAAACCCATATCTCGTGGAAATGCATAAAAAGAATGAAAAGAAACATGTTCCAGGAAAACGGAATCAGTTCTTAGACTTAAGTCATGAACCCCGAACCGCACTCGGTTACAATGAAGACACTCTCTATTTGGTCGTAGCAGATGGACGCCAACCGAAATATAGTACAGGATTAACGCTCTATGAACTTTCTACTATACTTATTGAATTCGGTGCAACCGAAGCAATAAACCTTGATGGGGGATCATCAAGTACATTTGTTGTAGACAATCAGGTTGCCAATAAACCCTCTGGAAAAAAGGAACGAGAGGTACTTAACGCAGTGTTTATTACGATGGATGCAAATTAGTTAATACATTGGAGGACAAAATTGAAATCTTATCTATTTCTACTTAATATTCTGTTACTTGTTTTTGTGGTATCAGACAGTCAACCTGACGAAGACCAACCAGAATTAATCAAGGTAATACCCCTATCGCAAACAGCGATTCAACTTCAATTTGATAAAGCCATGGATGCAGAAACTGCAGAAAACACCGAAATCTATAGCATCACGCCAAATATTGACATAGACTTAGCATTATTGGATAATCGATCAAGCCGTGTCCTGCTACTCACTTCATCACTTGAAATCGGAAAATCTTACGGTCTCACCGTACAGAACAGTCCAACTAAAAAAGACTTTACGCTTTCAGCAGAAAACGAGATTACATTTGGCGATGGTGAATTAGTTACATTCTCTGGCGGGTTACAAGATACAAGTTTGATTGTCAATAAAGACCGAAAGACGCGAAACAACAATGCTGGTGCTGAAGAAACTCTATTGTGTAATCCTACCGGTAGCGTATTCTTCGTTGCATTTGACCTATATGATGCATTTGAAGATATGGGAATCAGAGAATCAAAACAGGTTTTGGATGTATCAATAAGCCTCTTTGCACAGCAGACTGACGTTGAAAATGAACAATCTGTTATACTCCGTAGAGTTCTGCTCCCCTGGAAGGAAGGTAGAGGCACTTCAGATAAGGCAAAAGAAAATGAACTTACATTTAACAGTGCGCTACATCGCAACCTTCCATGGAACAAATCACCAGCACAGGCTATGTTAAGAGGTATAGATGGAGACAGAGCAAGCGATTATAATGGATCAGAGGATGCCGCACACCGTATTGATGGAGAGTTTAAGATTAAGGAGCAAGGCAAACTCTATACGTTCAATAGTGAGTTAATAACAGATGCAGTCAGGTTTTGGGTGAAAAATCCAGACTACAACTACGGTTATCTATTCGCGTTACGAGACGGTACCTCCCCTATTACCTTCTCATCAAAAGAGAACCCTGATGAAAAACTACGGCCAGTTTTAAAAATTCGTTACCAGACAAAATCAAGCACGGAGTAGATCCTGGGTCGTTAGATTTAACTATCCGATCCGTTTACTGTTTTGTCACTTCTACTCCCTGAAAAACCAGATCATTCTCTTCAAATCCTCTATCGTCAGCCTCTGTCATTTCGTAATGAATAAAAATCGCATAACTTTTTCCTTTTTGAAAAGTCATGTTTTGTAAAGAGAAGTTACCATCATTCTTTGAGAGAGGTTTTTTAACATTGATCAGCACAGTGCTATTAACTTGGGTTCTCCTTTCCCATACTTTCGCATTTGGATCTGTACTGACATTACCATTAATTGATTCTGCGTGTACTTTTACGACCAGGTCTCCATACACGTTGCTATTTATAGGGGTGTAAAAGAAAGTCATCTTATATTGACCTGACTCGTTAGGTTCAAAAAAATACAGCGCGTCGTTTTGACTAACCTTTTCTGCTACGATGTGTTCGTTTTGTTTTTGTAGTTCTTCACCTTTTAGCCCTTCTTTTACCGGTTTAATCTTTTCTACGGGAAGAATGATTTTACCTTCTTCGATTTTGATCTTTGTTATAGGTTGATGAAAACCGCCGGGGAGAATGAGCACATTTTGACTATCACCGACCCAGGTGCCTTGATCATCTTTCCTAAGAACCCCTTTGCCTTCTGTTCCTCTAAATTGATAAAAATACGGTAGTATATTTTGAAAGCAAAAACTATTATAACCTCTCCATCTATAGTAAAGTATGCATCCAGCATTATGACCTAATGCAAATGTGTGTCCTACCTCATGATGATAATCTACATACTGATTGATTCTGACTCTTTGTAGCATCCCACCTTGTGCGTCAGCGTTCATCACTTGTGTATAATAAGGTTTATTCTCTCCGCTCCATTTTTTCCATCCAAAAAGCGGTGCCATTTCGTCTTTTGAATGGTAAAGATGATATACCTCTCGGATGACACCGTTGTGGTTTATTGTCTCTCGTATTTTATCAATTTCTGCCTTGAGACCATCTTGATAAGCTATCCATCCTTGTGCGTAGTTTGGGTCATCGGTATCGATTTCAACTCTTATGGGAAACTGACTATACCCCTTTGTATATGACTTGCCCACAATCTTGTTCAAATAGTAATAGTCAAAATCGATGGAAGCGCGTCTCACCCAATGATAATATTCTGGATGAAACCTATAATAATTCGGAAGTGTTATTTTCTTATTTCCTGCTTCATCTGCATCTTCTATCAATGCATCTTTTGCATCGTGAATATCTACTGAGTTATTTGCATCTTCCCATCCAGTCGGAACAACGCATATCTGTAACAATAAGAATGGACTTGCTTCGAATAAAGTGATACACTCCTTGGCATAAACTGTACGTTTGCTGGATTTATGGATGATTTTCAAAGTGTAGATTTTATTGATACTCTCAACCAACCCACCCCCTAAATACGCTTTCGGTTGAACGACAATGCTATCTTTGATAATATTGTCCAGTCCTTTAACTTCTACATGAAACTGCCCGTTCTTGTAATCATTATACGTGGGAACGACTTGGTTATTTTCGTCTCTTAATTCAAACGTGTGATCCTTAAAGAAAGTCGCTAAATCTGTGTTGTCACTGAGGGTAATCGATAGTCGTGAGTAGGGTGTTATGACTAATCTACCTTCGTGTTCTTTATTTTCGTATATTGTCTTTGTGTATTCATTCGGCAGTTCCCCTGGTAAATGCTTCTCCAAATAGTGTTCATAATAAATGTTTGAAGGATTCTTAATAAATCGAGGATGGTTTACAGAAACAAAATTAATGGCATTCACAAGAATAGCAGTAGGTGCCTGTTTAGTTGGTGCCTCTATCTGACTCCAACGACTACATCCACTCAAAACGCTAAGTAGCAAAGCCAGTATAAGAAAATAGTATTTCATTCAATGTCTCCTTTTAAGGATGGGGATAGGTTGTTGAAGGACCAGTACTCCTGGCACTAAACAACATAGGACGCAACAAATGGTGCTTAAAATAAAATGTAACCGATGTAAACAAACACAATGAATATGCGTTAAAGTCAGTTAAAATCACTTATTTATGTAACTCTAAAAGAGAAGGAAATGATAATGCCGAAACAATTTTTTGCCGCAGCCCTACTGGTTATCTCAATGCTATTAGGCATGTACGGTTGCGGTAGTGATGAGGGAAAGCCTCCCCCCGCCTCCATAGATGACCCTATACTAAAAGAGAAGTTGATTGGTTCTTGGAATGTAACATCAATTAATGACGGATCTCCTTCAGCATTTCTCATGGAACTTATACATGAAAACCTGAAGTCAGACGATCCAGCAGATTTAGAGATGCCTGTACCATTAGCTCCTATAAACGGCGGAGACAGAAAAGGTGAATTTGTGGACATCACAGAAGAAGAGGCACACGTAGATTATCAGGTAAAAATAGATGTCAATAAGTTCACGTTTAATTTTACAACGGACGATCTCTGGACTATGCAGGTTCAGTTAAGCATGATACCCAATGATGAACCAAATCCTCTACATAACGGGGAAGTGTCACAAGCAAATAATCCTGGCCAAGGGGAAGACGATCCTCCTCCTAATGATGACTTGAAACAGGAACCCTCTCCCAATGACATGGGACCGGAACCTCCACCCGATGACGAGGAGCCTCCTCCCGACGACAGCGAGGTGCTTTCTGGTAATGTTGAAGTCCAAGGGACATGGTCAGGAACATACAGCATTTCTTCAGATTCTTTTCTCTCCTTAGTTGTAAAAGAAAAAGAGGTAAATGTAACGTCTCATCCAGAAGATTTTTTACAGAAGTTGTCTGAAATTACAGAAGAAGAAGCACAGAAGGAACTTCTTGAGAAATTCAGAATCCGCCTTCTTGAGCGTATCAGTAAAACCTTTATCACCATAGAAGGAGAAACACTTAACCTTGAAGCACCTGGTTCTTCACCAGTGAAAATGCTTTTAGAGAAACAGTGAATTTCCTTTGCACCTTCTTTCTTTAGTTCCGTATGAAGATAAATTTATTAATTCGGTAATTTCCTATTCACATGAGGTGAGTATATCACCTGCTGGCGAGGTTTCCTAACCTCGCCAAATTACCGAAATATTTTCTTAATCTTTGAATTTTGATAAAGTGATTCTCCGCATTCACACATATTTGCGTAAGTGTGTCAATGTCCGTTCAACTGCACCAAGATTATCGTCAATCAGTTGCCTACCAATATTACCAGCAGTGACTCTTTTTTCTTCACATTCCAACCATTCCGCAACGACTTTAGCCATCTGTTCTGCTGTATTAACACGTTTTGCTGCACCCTTTTCCATTAACAAGGTTGCTTCATTAGCATTATGGATTGTAGGACCAACGATCACAGGTTTCGCCATAGCTGCGGGTTCCATCACATTGTGCACGCTTCCGTGAAAACTACCTCCCACAAACGCAATGTCTGATAACCAATACAATTTCGCGAGGATCCCTACCGTATCAATAATAATGACATTGATATGCTTCAAATCCGATTTTATATTTAACTCGGAATAACAGCAATACGATAGGTTTCGTTTATCCATGTCAGCCGTTATTTCCTCTACTCTGTCGGGAGTAGGTTCATGCGGCACTAAAACCAAGTGCAACATAAGATCAGACAAATCTTGCTGAAGAATATGATAGGCATCCAGTACAATCTTCTCATCATCAGCATAAGTACTTCCTGCAATGAATATAGGATTAATTAAAGTCGACTGTCCGGGGAAGAATTCAGTCTCAGATTCAACAATCATTGCCTTTTTGTTCACCTGTTCATACCGCGTATCACCGGTAACAACTACCTGATCCGTTGAAGAACAGAGTTGTTGAAAGCGTGATGCGTCCGCTTCAGATACAGAACATATTAAAGATATATGTTGAAGTACACTTTTAAAAAAAGACCTACCAACTCTACCCAAACGTCTTGATTTAGCCCGTATTGTCCCAGCAATAATAATGATGGGTACTGGCATTTTCGAGACCTGCCAAACAAGATTTGGCCAGATATCGTATCTTGAAAAGACCAGACAAGTCGGTCTTATCAGATTGCATAACCGTAAGGCATTTCGTTTAGTGTCAAAGGGTAGGTAGACAGCTGCATCAAAAAATGTATAGGATTGCACATTTGGTACAACTGAAGGTGAAAAGTAGGTTAAAACAATGCGCGTATTAGCATATAGAGATTCAATTAACGGCTTTGTCTGTTCAAATTCTCCAACAGAGGTGAAATGAAACCAGGCTGTTTTGGTTAAATATCGGGATTCGTTAAGCTGCTCTTTTAATTTCCTGAAGACTTGCCGTCGACCAACGATTCCCTCACGAATCTTGTGATTCCAGCATCCCATAATGTGATATGCGATGAACATAAAGGGAATTGCGAAAGTGTTATATACGAATCGCCAAAACATCAAAATGTGCTCAACATGAGTTTAAGGTAAGCGAAGCCTTGTAGAAAGCTGCCGAAGCGTTCCTGCCACGGCTCTGCTGCTTATGCGCGACAGACATTTATTAGATGGCATCTAAGATTTTTTTCTTGAGCGCATCTTTTGGCATAGCACCGACAATCTGTTCAGCGATTTCTCCGTCTTTGAATACGAGCAGAGTTGGAATGCTACGTACACTATATTTCATTGCTGTCTGACGGTTGTCATCAACGTTGACCTTCCCAACTTTAAAAGTTTCGGAATTCTCTTCAGCAAGTTCTTCCAAAATTGGTGCGATCATTTTGCAGGGTCCACACCACTCTGCCCAAAAGTCAACAACTACAGGCGTATCTGATGCGATAACCATCCCTTCAAACGTATCATCGGTGATTTCAAAAGTATTCTCTGACATCTTAACTCCTTAAATACATGGAATATGTAAGTTTGTTTATGTTCGTTCAGAACCACTAAGCTTATTAAGTGGTAATGTCAAAAGTAATTGTTACATCCAATAACTATAAAATGAATCATTGCCTCTAATATGTTACTCTATTACGGATTTAATTTCCACACTAATTTTGTAGTTTCTCTGTATGCAAATTGATTGCAATTTGATGCTAAACGTGATATTATTTTGAAACAGGTTAATTTTGTTTATGTTAAGTGAAGTGAATGCACAAACCCCGATCAGTTGATGGCATACTCAGAAAATTAAAAGAAAATGCAGACACCGGGATATATCTATACCGTGGTGAACCAAAACACTTTCAGGATGCCCCGTATTGTGGGAGGGTTTCTTCTAACTTCTATCGTATTTTCCTTAATGACAGTAACTTTGATGTTGAAGCGGAACACTTTGATATAGAAGAACTCCTAACAGTTGTGTTGAGTATATCTGAACAATTTTCACGAAAACCAATCAGTGAGTTTGAACGCCTTTCTGAAATTCAACACTATGGAGGTAAAACCAGCCTCATAGATTTTACGAAGGATTATCTAATTGCGCTTTTTATGGCATGTGATGATTTTCCTGACGATGATGGTAGGATTATCTTGCAAGAAAAGGAATTCATCAAACCTTATATTGAAGAACCTTATGAACCAATGAATCGTGTCATAGCGCAAAAAAGCGTTTTCGTTCGGCACCCAGATGGCTTTATTCAACCAGACGAAAATAACATCATCAATATTAAATCGGTCCTCAAACCGTCAATGTTAATGCATCTACGATATTCGCACGATATTTCTGTTGAAACAATCTACAACGATATACATGGCTTTGTAAAAGATCAAGAAAACCACATGCAATTCTACAAGACACTTTATGAAGGTATAGTCCATAAGCAGAAAGGAGATACAGGAAATGACGAACGAATCTAAGATGGCACACTATGAAGAAGCTGCCAAACATTTTAGCGAAGCCATTCGTATGAGACCCGGCTTTGCTATGACCTATATCTACCGTGGTGAGGTATACCATAAAATGGGTAAGTTTGATCTTGCCATTGAGGACTATACCCAAGCAATTTTCTGGACGCGCAAACCTGCAAGAGCTTATCACGGTCGGGGTATGGCGCATGGTACTAAAGGTGATATTGACAAGGCAATTGAAGACTTCACGAAGGCAATTCAACATGAACCTGACTACGCCGAGGCATACTATCATCGCGGCCACGCGTATGTGAATAAAAACGAGTTTGATCTTGCATTAGAAGACTGTGACAAAGCAATACAACTAAACCCCGATCTCGCTGATGCTTATGTCGTTCGAGGCAATGCCTACAGTGGCAAAGACGAGATTGATTTTGCTATTATGGACTGTAGCAAGGCGATAAGACTCAAGCCAGAACTTGCAGAAGCCTATCTCAATCGTGGTATTGCTTATAGCAATAAGGCAGATATTGACAAAGCGGTTAAAGATTTTACTATGGCGATTCAATATGAGGCAAACTGTGCCCAAGCTTACTACATTCGCGGTACTGTTTTTGCTATAAATAAAGAGACAGATCTAGCTATCACAGACTTTGACAAGGCAATAAGTCTTGAACCTAGGAACGCTAACTTCTATTATGCTCGTGGACACACACATAGCCTCATACGCGATTATGATAAAGCAATTGACGACTATACTAAGGCAATAGAACTTGATCCAATACTTATTGGAGCCTATTTTGATAGAGCCAAAACCTATAACGTCCTTCGCGAGTTTGACATTGCTATTGCTGACTACACGAAAGCAATAGAATTAGAACCTGATAATGCTGAGTTTTATTTCAATCGAGGTACTGCTTATAGCAAAATAGATGAGTCCAAGCTTGCAATTATTGACTTGACCAAGGCAATAGCACTTAAACGCGACCACGTATTTGCGTATGTCCATCGCGGTATTGTCTACACGAACATGCACGAATTTGACAAAGCGATCATGGATTATACCATAGCGATAAAACTCAATCCAACATTTGCAATCCCGTATTTTAATCGCAGTAATGCTTACCGTAACAGAGGTGAATTTGACAAAGCAATTGAAGATTGTACGATGGCGATACAATTAAAACCTGATTATATCCATGCATATGGCAATCGCGCTGCGGCTTACAGTCTCATAGGAGAATACGGTAAAGCAATTGAAGATTATACAACAGCAATACAAATAAAACCAGAGAATGCTGAACTCTATTTCAACCGAGGTACAATTTATGATAAAATAGGGGATTGTGATCGAGCAATCAGAGACTATACGGAAACACTAAGACTCAAACCTGATTCTGTTGAGTCATATGTTAACCGTGGAATTGTTCTTGGAATTAAAGGTGAAGTAAATCAAGCCTTTGAAGATTTAAAAAAAGCAATTAATCTCAAACCTGATTCTTTCAAAGCTCATATTAACCTTGGCAATGTTCTTCTTTACAAGAATGAGATAGATTCGGCTATCTCATTTTTCAACAAGGCTATTGAGTTAAAATCCGATTATGCTTATGCATACCATAACAGAGGTTTTGCTTATAGTTTGAAGGGTAAATTTGATCAAGCTCTTAGAGATTATGCCAAGACAATAGATTTAAAAACAGATTATGACCAAGTCTATTACAATCGTGCTATTGCTTTGTTACATCAACAAGAGTGGAACAATGCAGAGGAATCCCTTATCGTTGCCAAAAACCGAGGAATAGATATTGTTACGATATTTCAAAACGATTATCAAAGCATAGATAATTTTGAGAGTAAAGCAGATATAAAATTACCAGAAAACGTCGTTTTAATCTTGACAGAACAAGTGGAACAGACAGATGAAACTGAAGTTTCACCGAGTGTGAGAAGATCATTCCAACAGCATAGTGGAATTGAATATAATCCATTTGATGCTTTTGCTTCAATATTAGAGGGGCAGGAGGATCTACCTCAAATTCCACCCGAACCTATTCACCTATTACAACCTTTAAATAGAATTGAAGAACGTAATTATGTTCAATAAATGGTGATGTTGATCTGGTAAAAAGCTTGAATAATGCTGTACACCATTTTTGATTTTTTGAATTACGAACTAATAACCCATGCCCTCAAACCAACCACCCAACATCCTCCTAATCATGTCCGATGAACAATCTCCGATGTATAGTGGTCCGCACGGACTCCCACTCGTGTCGGAAGTCTCTGAATTCCATACAGAATTTCACTTCTAACGATTGTATAGGTAAAGACGTAGTCATTTACATCGGATAAGGAATCGAGATGGGAAATTACGTTGGGTGTGTGCCATCAACAGGCTGCATGTTGATGAATCAAGAAGATAATCCATCAATTTTTACCTGTCGACTTATCAAAGACAGAATCAAATCGGACTGGAATTTCTCCCTCCCTGATTGATTGAAGGAGGGCATCTGCATCTTCTTTTGTCACTTGATGTGATTTGTTAATTGCAGTCAATATTTTTTTGGGTTTACCTGTTGGTTCAGGATTTGGTATTCCTTCCGTGTTGCTGATCTCTTTTTTTGAAAGTATTGATTTCACAAAAAGAGATTCTATATGCTTCTGTAGTTTTTCAATATCGGAATCTGACAGTTTCTCAATGGTTTCATGCAACCATTTTTTTGTTTTAACTGACATAATTTCCTCCATTTCCATAATTTGCTACAGGATCGTAAACAGAGTAATGGTATGAATGGTTTTAGCAATTATGCAACAAGTCTATCAGTGTTTGCTGTCAATGTCAAGTGTTCGTTTTTTAAAGAGATTGGCAAAATCATGTTTTCTATGTGATAGTCGGGTTGTATCAAAGTAGGATTTTCTATTGACAGTTTGTGCATGGGGTGGTATCCTACAAAAAAACTTATATTGGATTAGTAGTATATCATGCCCTCAAACCAACCTCCCAACATCCTCCTCATCATATCTGATGAACATGCTCCGATGTATAGTGGTCCGTACGGACACCCACTCGTCAAAACACCACACATGGACAGACTTGCTGAGGACGGTGTTACCTTCACAAATGCGTATTGCAATTCACCACTCTGCATGCCTTCCCGAATGTCATTTATGACAGGTCGGTATATCCATCATATCGGTGCATGGGATAACGCTGCACCCTTACGTCCAGATGCTATCACATGGGCACATATCCTTCGTGATGCTGGCTATGATGTTGTTCTCTCGGGAAAACAGCATTTCGGAGGATTGGATCAGCTGCACGGTTTTCGTACACAACTTGCACGAGACCTACATGCGGAGAGAAAACATGGATTGACAGATTGGGAGAATGGGACGCCACAAGCATCGCTTCCTTGGCAAGGTCCAGCAAAAGCTGGACCAGGAACAACTGAAGAGATCAAAGTTGATGATCTCGCTGAAGAAGAAGCACTTAAATATCTACATGATCCCGCGCGAAAGGAACAACCGTGGGTGCTCAACGTTTCTTTCATTTCTCCGCATTTTCCACTCGTCGTACCACAACGTTTTTGGGATCTATATCCACTGAATGAGATAGACTTACCCGATATACCTGATGGACATCTTGAGAACCAGCATCCAGTATATCAACGGATGCGCCGTATGTTCGGATGTGTTGATTTTCCTGAGGAATTAGTTCGTCGTGCACGCGCAGGCTATTACGGATTGATAACCTATCTTGATGAAAAGATTGGAAACTTACTACAGACACTTGAGGAAACTAATCAGTTAGAGAATACTGTTGTCATCTATACAAGTGATCACGGTGAGATGAACGGTGAACACGGAATGTGGCGTAAATCCAACTTCTATGAAGCTTCTGTTCGTGTGCCATTACAGATTATGTTACCCGATAGTATATCGGAAAGGAGGCAAATTGATGAAGTTGTGTCACTTGTTGATTTGACTGCAACTTTAGTTGATATCGCGGGTGGAGATTCCATTGCACAATTAGATGGTGATAGTCTGATTCCTTTGCTTCAAGACCATGCAGACGATTGGAAAGACTATGCTTTTTCAGAATACCTTGCACACGGTGTTGAACGACCCATGGCGATGCTTCGGAAAGGTAATTACAAATATAACTATAGCCTTGGCGATCCTCCTGAACTCTACAACATTTCTGAAGACCCAGAGGAATTTCAAAACCTTGCCAATCTTCCTCAGTATCAGAAGATATGCGATGAAATGAAAACACAATTATTAGATGAATGGGACCCTATGCAAATTGAGGAACAGGTACGCGAAAGTCAGAAAGCACGTATCTTAATAGATAAGGTTACTAAGGGAAAATGGCGTAAATTAGAATAGTACCTTGTCAGGTCATAAATGATTTGGTATCGGACAGGGAAACCCTGTCCCTACGAACGGCTCTACTCATCATTTGAGTGTAGACAGAACAATAGTGCCTTGTCAAGTCATAAATGATTTGTTATCGGACAGGGAAACCCTGTCCCTACGAACGGCTCTACTCATCATTTGAGTGTAGACAGAACAATAGTGCCTTGTCAAGTCATAAATGATTTGTTATCGGACAGGGAAACCCTGTCCCTACGAATAAAAATAAGGAATATGTATGACTTCAAAAACCAAAAAACCTAATCTCGTTTATGTCTTTGCCGATCAACTTCGATATCAATCTTGCGGTTATGCTGGAGATGAGCGTGCAATAACACCGAATATTGACAAACTTGCTACAGAAGGTGTTAATTACTGCAACGCTGTTTCAGGTAGTCCAATGTGTGCACCGTATCGCGCTTCGCTCTTCACTGGAAAATATGCAAGTAGCACTGGAATGGCAATCAATGAGCTGCGAATGAACCCTAACCACGACTGCTTTGGACATGTTTTACATCGTAACGGATATCAGACAAGTTATATCGGAAAGTGGCATCTGTGGGCAAAACAGTTAGGAAGACATAACGACACAGAAAATTCATACATCCCACCCGGACCGCATCGTCTCGGTTTTGATGGGGAATGGTCTGCCTATAACTTTCATCACACCTATTTTGATACATACTATCATAAAGATAGTCATGAGAGGATTACGATTCCTGGCTATGAACCTGATGGACAAACCGATTTAGCAATAGACTACCTCAAACGAGCATCAACCACCGACGATCCTTTCGCACTCATCCTCTCAATCGGCACGCCACATGACCCGTGGACAGAGGACAACGTTCCTCCTGAGTATTATGATATGTTTAGAGAAGTAGATTTTCCATTACCGCCAAATTACCGGGAAGAAGACGATCCTTATGGGGATGCTTGGGCCATGATGAATTCTCAACAACGTTCAAAACTTCCTGAATGGATGCGTGGATATTATGCAATGACGACAAACTTGGATTGGAATATCGGTAGATTGCTAAGTGCTATTGATGATCTCGGTTTGCGTGAGGACACAATCTTTGTATTCACGTCTGATCACGGTGAAATGTTCGGTGCTCAGGGACGCAAAGCAAAGAACATCTTCTATGAAGAAGCAGTACGTATTCCGTTTCTTGTCAGATGGAATAATCACATTCCTAACGGTCATGTCGCAGATACATGCTTAAATACGCCAGACATTATGCCCACACTACTATCAATGATGGATCTACCAATACCAGAAGATGTAGAAGGTTCAGACCTAAGTCCTGCAGCGTTTGATCAACAGTTTGATGAACCTGAGGCTGCATTCATGCAGGGAATGGGATGTACGGCAAAGTGGGAAGATGGGTATGAATGGCGAGCACTCAGAACAAAACAACATACTTATGCTGTTCACCGTCCTGATGGATGCGAAAAACTGTTTGATAATGTTGACGACCCGTTCCAGAACTGCAATCTTATTGATAACCCAACTTCGGTATCTGTCCGAGATGAATTCAGAGAGATGTTGAAACAACGTATGGATTCGCTCAATGACACCTTTGAAGCATGCACTTGGTATCGTGACAATTGGACAGAGGATCGGATAATACTTAGAACTGCAACAATCCAATGAGTGATAATTCTGCTATCATGGAATAGGAGAATAACACTTTATAGTCTTAAATTACTTTACCGAGGTCTTACTGCTCTTGATGCTGCATCAGATGTCCAATGATAAACTATACCATCGTCATGTGTATAAAGGTTTATGATAGGTATTAGTGTATCCAATCTTCCACGTAACTTACCATCTGGAAATGTTGTTATACCTACGATATGCTTCCATGTATAGATTTTACCACCTGAGTTCTGTTCGGTGATCTTATCGGGTTGTCCCCATTTCTTGACAACTTCTGATATATGTTGTCCTTTCCATGCATGCATTCCCCGTCTTTCAGTCAGAGTGTATTCTTCGTGTGCCTGCTTTTCAATTTGAGTATGTGTTGCACACCCAATTAGAAAGATACTTATGAAAATGCTAACAATCCTTACTGTTTTCATGCGTTAACACCTCTTCGTCTATTAAAATGACCAATATTGAAGAAGATAGGGCAATTACTGTGCCACCTATTTACACACTAATTCACTGTATAATCAGTCATATTGAGAAGGGAATTGCACCAGAAGGGTCAACTGAAAAGTTAAATGCACGATTCTGTGCGGTTACGGGAAATGAATATACTTTATAGCACAGTATAATCACTGTCCTATAAAGTATATCTAAAGATGCGCTTTATATCACGCGCTTAATATAGACATAGTAGGCACCGAGTGACAATTCACCTGTTTCATCTGAGAATTCTGTATGGAGTCGTGTCTGTCCCGCTTTGAGATTGAACGTAAAGGTAACACCAACTGCATCAGGATTAATCTCTTGTTTCGCACTCTGAGCAGCAATACGAATTTGTGCGGTTTTCAAATCTAATGCCCTTCCACCGTTATAGAGGTCAATTTTCTCACCAGGGATTCCATCCGTTATCGCTCTATTCTCCTCTCGTGGCCAACGACGCAATTCAAAACTGTATTCACCATCTTCAGGGACATCTATTGCCCAATACCCATTACACTCCATTCCATTACGTATAGAACCTTGATTCCATGCATTACCTTTCCCGTGCCAATCATGTGTAGTGATACAAGCAAGTTGTTCGTTCTGTGTACCGATAACAATTGGGCACTCCTCGTCAAATCGTGCGGAAACCAATTTCCACCAAGATTCATAGTGTTCACGGAGGTCCGTAACGACATCTGGATGATCACCAGCAATGTCCTCACGCTGTTCAGGATCTGCTTGGATATCGTATAGTTCAGTCCCATTGATAAGGCGCCATCTTTGCGACATTGTAGCACTATGTTTCCACTTTATGGGATTCTCAACGCGTTGTGAATCTGTTACAACTACGCGATCTTCCCATTCAACCAATCTATCATGTAGTAAAGGAGTGATACTCTTGCCGTGGAAACGTGAAGTATCTGATACCTCTAAATCACAAAGGTCTATCAGTGTTGGAAGTAAATCAATGTTTGCAGTAAGTTCATCTACTTCTTTCTTTTCTGAGAAACCCCCACCAGGCCAATGCATAAAGAGCGGCACACGATGACCACCCTCATAAGGAGACCCTTTCTTACCACGCATTCCTGCATTGTATCCTGACTTGACGTACTGTTGTCCATCCAAATCACAACCTGCAGCAGAACCGTTGTCTGTCATAAAGATTAGGATTGTGTTCTCTTCAAGTCCAAGCACTTTGAGATGATGACGCATTCGTGCCATATTGTCGTCTATGTTCGTTATCATACCATAAAAACAAGCGCGTGCGTCAGGTTCACCTTTTCTCTTGTAAACTTCACTATATGCATCTGGTACACGGAAGGGACCGTGCGGGGCATTGGTCGGAATATAACAGAAAAATGGACGATCCTGATTTCTCTCAATAAACTTCATACCCTCCTGAAACCATACATCGGTACAATACCCATCAAATGGTTGTTCAGAACCGTTGCTAAAATATGTGTCGTCAAAATAATCGTTACCCCAATAATCTGGTGTCTGACTGATGCCACCACCACCGTGATAGAGTGCTTCTTCAAAACCTCTGTCATGTGGACGGAACGGATAATTATCACCGAGATGCCATTTGCCAAACATGCCAGTTTTGTAACCGTTTCGTCTAAAGATATCTGCCATTGTGACTTCATCACTACGGAGGAGTGATCTGCCACCGATGGTATGCCACACACCTGTTGAGTTGCAGTATCTACCGGTCATGATGCCTGCGCGCGTCGGGGAACAGGTAGGACCGACATGCAAGTTCCGCATCTGCACGCTCTCTCCTGCAAGTGCGTCAAGGTTCGGCGTGTTGATGACTGGGTTTCCGGTGCATCCCAAATCACCGTAGCCTTGGTCGTCGGTGATAACGAAGACAAGATTAGGTTGTGTCACGATAGTATCTCCTTTTTTTATGTTCATAGGTGTGCTTTGATGAAGTTTAAGCAGCATATGAGGAATAAGTAACTGCAAAAATTTTCGAGGTAAACGTTAGATTCTATTCAACTTCTAAGTGTTTATACCATGTTCTACGACACAGTTCATAAAAATCTGCATATCCTTTCAAGTAATGTTCCTCATCTAAGTTTTGTCTTAAAAGATCTTCTCCTGTGAGAACCAAAAAATGTTACCACAATCATACCAATTTTCCGGACTTTGCTGAAAAACTGGAATTATTGCATTAAATTTACCTCCCCATAAAAACGTATTGATTTCTATAACACGTTGTAGTGAATCAACATCTGTTGGATCTACAAGAAATGCGTGCCTAATTGGTCTTGCGTTGATTTGAACAATGCCGTCTCTCATAAAAATCGTTGAACCTCTAAACTATGAAATCTTCTGATCTAATACTCTTAAAATCCGCGTAATCAGTGTAATCTGTGTAAATCCGCGATTCAGACAGTAGGAGGTTAGTGTAAAACGCCCTGTGCCTTTAACCGAGAAATCAACTCCGCTTGTGTGCCTTGCCCTTTAGTAGAGTTGCATGCACCACAGAGAAGTTGCAAGTTATCCTCATGGTCGGTGCCGCCTTGCGATTGTGGCACGATGTGGTCAACCGTCATGTTCCGAAACGGAAATTGTGTGCGGCACCCGTTACATAAACCTTCCTGTTTGCCGAATAGCGTATGCTTGTGGGTACGATAGTTGGGGAGTTTCTCGCTCCGTTTGGGAATGTCCGTTCGGTGGATAACGTTTCCGAACATGCC
Source organism: Candidatus Poribacteria bacterium (assembly GCA_965261435.1). Taxonomy (GTDB): domain Bacteria; phylum Poribacteria; class WGA-4E; order WGA-4E; family WGA-3G; genus MSPOR6. The sequence continues at coordinate 4,269,783 of CBDHDL010000021.1, read as the reverse complement.
TACTTCTTTCTCTAATCGCACACGCACAAGATCAACAGCTTTCGGTGATATGTCTATGCCGATCCAGTGGCGTTGTAACCGTTCTGCTGCGACACAAGTTGTGGCGCATCCACAGAATGGGTCTAATACGATATCCTCTTTGTTGCTACTCGCCTTGATGATGCGCTCTAATAAGGCGACAGGTTTCTGTGTAGGGTAGCCGGTGCGTTCCCCTTTCGCAGGTGGAAGCACGTCATCCCAGATATTACCGTAGGACGCCCCTTTATAATCTTTTTGATATTTCCGGCGTTCCAGTTTTCCATCAGGACGAATAACGATATTTCCTTTTTGATATTCTTCCTCCAAACGTTCTTTGCTTAACCGCCACCCAGATGGATGCGGATTGACGAAACCGCGCCATTCATAGCAAAGGTTGGGACGTTCACCCATATTTGGTGTGCTCCAAATATGCGCTGAGTCGTTGTAATACCGTTCACCTTTTTCGTCAACATGTTTGAATTTCTCATGTATTTCGTCTTCTGTTAGTTCTCTTTCTGGGCGCAACGATGTAGATTTAGATGCTGCATAATATAAAAGCATATCAGCATTGTTGCCCCACCGTAAACTACGATGTTGAGATCCTTTTTGTGTAGATGTTGCCCGCCTCCATGTAATCTCAGATCTGAAGTTGTTTTTTCCGAAAATGCTGTCCAGGACAACCTTTAAATAATGGCTTGCAGTCGGGTCGCAATGCAGGTAAATGCTCCCTGTCTTTTTGAGTACGCGCTTCATCTCTAATAACCGCACCGCCATCATAATCAGGTAAGACTTCATGCCTTTGCCGTGTGTGAGTTCGGCTCCGTGGATTGCCTGATATAAAGCGGGTTCTCGGTCAGCTATTTCACCATGCCACGCGTTGTCTACATCGGAGAGTGTCCATGTGTCTTTGAATGCTGCGCCTGCTGCATCGCTGCCGATAGGTGCAGCGTAGTTGCGATTGGAATTAAAGGGCGGGTCGAGATAGATCAAATCAACAGATTCGGTGTCGATGCCTCGAAGGACAGGTAGGTTGTCGTGTGAGAAGATGGTTCTGTTTTTGACATTCATGTTCTTTGGTTATCGGGGTTGAAAACCCCTCCCACAAGATTGGGAATTATGAGGGGCAGGTTATATATATTTCTTAATTTTGGTTATAAGTTCCGCATCTCTCGCTTCCTATGCTAAACTCAATGCTTTAGTGGTACATTAGGAACTACATTCGTCTTATTACGCTAATAAACGTAAATGTGTGAACCAATGAAAATTAAAAGATGCACACCGATGACATCATAATTCATCTACACTTTACAGAACGTATAGGCATCCGTTTAAAGATGAGAATCTGTTTTGTGTCTAACTTATTGGTATGCCGTTTGTTCTGACACCTTCGAGCCGTTAACTTCTACCTTTTATTTAAATCTGGATGCTGTCCTATGCCAGTTTGCAGGTTTTTCCCTAAAGCATGACTGAAAGTATCTGTTGCCCACTGGTCAATATCTTTTCCACTTGCTTCAGCGGCTCTTGCAATGGCCCCGTGGATGTCCGGGGGAATTCGCAACTTTAAATTTCCGGAATATGGTTTTTGTGGTGGCTTATTTAGTCTTTGGCATGTTTCCAGATAATCTTCTACAGCTTCTTCAAAAGCCTTTTGAAGTTCAAGAACAGTGTCGGCGTGAAAACCGATGATATCGGTGATTCCTGCAATATGCCCAACAAGACAATTATCTTCTTCGCTGTACTCAATAAGTGCATTATACCCCTTGTACTTCATGGAATTATTCCTGCCTCCTCAAGAAAACGCCGCACGTCTTTCACTTAGTAGGGGCGTGCTTCTTTTCGATTGTGCGGACGGTGAAACGTTGCTGTAACATCATTCAAATCAAACCTTACCCTTGATCCTTTTCCTTCAATGGTTTCTGCTACCACATGCTATCAAGAGAGACTCTATTTTACGCCATTCCAACGTTTTCGGAATAGGTGTTCTGAAAATAGCATTTAAAGTCCTTTCATGTTGTTTATTCATTCAACAATTATAACCTAAATTAACGTAATCTCAGTGTAAGCGATTTTTTGTAGCGCAACCTATCCGAAGATTTGGCGCATTCGTCTTTAGGCATTCCCCGCCTTGCCAGCAGACAGGTAAACCCATCGCGTGTGAATAGGAAATTAGGCTGCACAACCTAACAGGTTATGTTACAGTACACGCCAAATCGCACGTTTTAAGTCTCAAGGTCGGCTTCTTTATTCAAAATTTTTAAATATATCTCACGTTAAGTTACCACATCAGGAAGAAGTTGTCAAAAAGGACGCGTCACTTTGGGTGGCCAAAACACGCGTCCAAGGAAGAGAACCCTATTGCAACGCCTTCTTAATCCGATCCAGCCCACGATTTATCTCCTCCAGAGAGGTAGCAAAGGAGAGACGCAAATTCTTGTCAGCACCAAAGCCATCCCCTGGTACGACACCGACACCCGCAGAACTTAGTAGATAATCGGTTATATCCATTGAACCTTCAATTTTATTCCCACCAAGTGTTCTACCGTAATGTGCAGAAAAATCTGGGAAGATATAGAAAGCACCTTGCGGTTTGACATAACTCACACCATCAATTTCATCAAATCGTTGACAGATAACATCACGACGTTCCTGAAAAGCCTTTCGCATCTCTTCAACCGCATCTTGTGGTTCATTGAGAGCAGCAACCGCAGCTTTCTGTGCAATTGATGTCGGATTTGATGTGCTATGTGATTGGATACGGGACATAGCTGAAACAGCATCCTCAGGACCTGCTGTATATCCAATTCGCCATCCAGTCATAGAGTAGGCTTTTGAAACACCATTGACCACAAATGTAATCGCTTTTGTTTCTTCATTGAATGATGCTGGACTTTGATGTGTTGCACCATCATATAGTAGTGCTTCATAGATTTCATCGGAGATGAGATAAACTTGATGCTCAACTGCAAGTGCTGCTATCTGTTTGAGGTCCTCAACGGGATATGTAGTGCCAGTCGGATTACTCGGACTATTAATGAGAATGACTTTTGTTTTTGACGTAATTGCTGCTTCTACTTGATCTGGTTGCATGCAGAAGTTCTGTTCAGCAGTGGTTTCGATCACACGTGGGACAGCACCTGCTAACTTCATTTGCTGCGGATAACTTACCCAATAAGGTGCCGCGAATATCACCTCATCACCAGGATCACATATCGCTTGCATGATGTTATAGAGTGTATGTTTAGCACCGCAAGAGACAATGACTTGTGATGTTGTGTAATTCAGTCCATTATCATTCTTGAATTTATCAACGATTGCTTCTCTCAGTTCAGCAATACCGGGAACGGGTGTATATTTGGTAAAACCTGCATCAAGCGCATCAACAGCGGCAGCTTTGATATAATCAGGTGTATCAAAATCCGGTTCTCCTGCACCGAATTTGACGACATCAACACCATCAGCGATCATTGCGTTGATTTTCGCTGTGATGGCTAAGGTAGATGATGGTGTAACATTCTGACTTCGTTGTGATAGTGAGATCATTAGTTCTCCTTACATTTTTATTTGTATGGTCATGTTTGGACACGCTAAGTCAATTTTTCTCGGTCCATCAAATAGTTCTATCAAATGTAGTAATATGGCGATTCGTACACGGTTTATTTTCCACCGTTTGATGACAAGATACGCCTAAATTCATCAAGACTTTCCACTTCAACTGCTTCACCATGCAAATATTTGAGTGTCTGCAGTTCTTTGATGTCTTCAAGTGTCGGTCTTAACTCTTGCACTTCACTGGAATTAAAACGCACGTCTAACACAACCAGCAATGATTCAAATGTGCCTTTTATTACGCCTTGTTCTGTAAAGTGTTGAATAACTGATGATTCGTGCATTGTTTCCTATACGCCGTTTGATGACAAGATACGCCTAAATTCATCAAGACTTCCCACTTCAACTGCTTCACCATGCAAGCGTTTGAGTGTCTGTAGTTCTTTGATGCTTTCAAGGGTAGGTCTTAACTCTTGCACTTCACTGGATTGAAAACGCCTGTCTAACACAACCAGCAATGCCTCAAATGTACCTTTTATTTCGCCTTGCTTTACGCCTTGTTCTGTAAAGTGTTGAATAACTGATGATTCGTGCATTGTTTCCTCCGATATTATTTAGTGTATGAGGAATTTGTAGAAACACACCTATCTGCAATCAATTATCAGTTGTTAGCAGTCAGATTTCTGTGTAAATTATTTTCATTTTTGGATGGAGTTGGTGTTTTGGACAGATTCGGTATGTAAGTTTAGTTTTGATACGAATATCGTCTTCTGAGAAACAGTTAAAGTACTCTTCGTTTTGCATGGAACTTCTCTATGGATACTGGTTTATTTATTCTCGGATAGGTGCTCGTTTGACTGTTTTGCTGCTTCCTTTGCTTCTCGTTCAAGCCGCTCGCGGACAACCTTCTCTACTGCCCTTTTAACCTGGTGTTTCGTGAGTTTCCCTCTCTTTGGTGGATATTTAATAGTTCTTTGTCTTGCCATGTGATTACCTCCTTAGAATTACATTTTAGTAGTTTACTTGTCATTGGTCTCCTGCCATGTTGCAATTACCAATAGGTAATCATTAAAAATCAAATCTTCAACATCTAATCGACATTCTTCGACTGTTTGCGGCAGATCTCGTAAAAAAACCTGATAACGTTCCCAAATAATGTTCCCACCTGGGATTGTCTGTCGCCTTGAGGCAGTGCGGAGCCAATTCCGAACTACTTTCACAATTGTTTCAATATCGTTATTATGTGCCTGAATATCTTGTCCTGCGATATCCGAAATAAACTGTTGATACCGGTACAACTCTTTATCTAAGACAAGACATTTCTTTCTCTGCTGCTCTACTACCCCAAATTTCTTTGCCCCAAGGAAAACACCGAATTCCAAAGGCATGTTGAATCGTGGAAAACCGGAGTTCTCATCTAATTCAGTTCTTGAAATGTCATGGATACCAAAACGGCAATTCGCAATGATGGTGTAAATCTTATCAATGCGCACCTGACTTGCATCTTCCTCTTCAAGTGCACACCGTGCAATAAAACCACAATCATGTACGGTAAATACCATTGCATCAAACAATGGTTTATACACCGCATCAAAGGGACAATTGATGAAAACATTATCGGTATAGTGGACTGATCTCATGAGCTCCTATAATTGTATCGGATTTAGGGTAGGTATACATAATGTGAAATTGTCCAACCTTTAATGATTATGACATTAATCTGCTGAAATATCAAGTGTATTTGAAGGTTCTAAATAAATTGTCGAATGGTTTGACAGACCTTCGTTCTTCTGTCATAGTGTCTTTGCAAGTTTTTTCAGTAAATCTTTCTGTTCGCGTGTCAATGTTTTTGGTATATCCACAACTAACCGAACGCGCAAATCACCTTTTCGGCCTCCGACATCTGTTATCCCTTTTCCACGCAGACGTAACTGTTGTCCCGGTTGCGCTCCTTGTGGTATTTTGACTTCAACGTTTTCTGTCAAAGTTTCCACTCTAACTGATCCACCCAATGCAGCAGTTGTCATGGGTACTTGCACATCTGTCACAAGATCAAGTCCATCACGTGACAGAGTTGGATGTGCTTCAATTAATATTTTTACCAACAGATCCCCTGACTCACCTGCACCAATTGATTCTCCTTGTCCACGAACTCTGAGTGTTTGTCCATCTTTAATCCCAGGAGGAATTTTAAAGTTAATGTTCTTGCCTCGAATGCTAACTTCTTTCTGTGTACCGTTTATCGCGTCAGCAAAAGATATAGATACGTTGATGTGATGGTCACGTCCACGGTATCTTCGGGTAGTCTGTCGTTGCGGACCAAAAACATCACCAAAAGCATCGCCAAAACCTCCGTAGGCAGTGCGACCAAAAATATCGTTGAAATTCGCAAAAATGTCGTCCATATTCGTGAACCCCTCAAATCCCATACCTTCTACACCTGCATGTCCACGTGTATCATACATTCTCCGCTTTTCAGGATCGGATAACACTGAATAGGCGTTAGATGCTTCTTTAAATCTCTCCTCAGCAGTCTTATCTCCAGGATTCTTATCAGGATGATATTTTACCGCTAATTTTCGATACGCTTTTTTGATTTCTTCAGATGGGGCTTTTCGGTCAACACCGAGTATTTCGTAGTAATCTCTCATAGATTCTTTTGTTGTATCTTGTTTAGATTGTGTTTTTGATGAATACCATTCTACAGTAATTCGACCATTTCTTTAACAGTATTAATATTATGTCGTTTCTTTACGATTGTTCTACCAAATTCAAGGATCTCAGTTTCTACACGTAGTTTTTGATCCAGATCCTCAATATTCTCAATATCCTTAACATGTGCTGCACCAACGATACGTCTTAACATCTCCATTCCAGTAAACCCAACTGCTTCGTGAAATATATCTGGTAAAGTGCGAAACTTTAACGTAGTATCCATCATAAAATTCGTAGTATAAGCCTCCCACGACAGAATGATAGCAGCAACAGTATCCGATTGTATCCTTTTGTTGTCTATATGCGAATAATAGGATAATAGGTAATTTGCCCAAAATAGTCCAAGATCAAATCCAACAGGACCGTAAAAGGCAAATTCTGAATCTATGACCTTTGCATAATTCTCCTTGACCATTACACTACCAGTATGGAGATCGCCGTGCGTCAACCCACGCTGTACTGTTAGAAAAATCTCCTTTAGCATTTCTGCCTGATGCAGAAAATCCTGATCAGACTTCAGTTGATCAACTGCAGATTCTAAACCACTTGTATGAAAGTTTGTTTCATGTTCTGTAAATGGTAGTGTAAAGACATAATCTGCTGTGATCGCTTGCATTACAGTATTAGCAAAATCTTCTTTGTACTGTTTCACGGATAGTTCATCAAGGTTATTGGAATAGGTTTGACTGTGTGCTATCCCCAGAAACCGTCCGATCTGTTTAGGAACTAACAGATTGACTTTACCACTGATCAACTCATCTCGTAAGAGTTGGTATCCACGTAGATCCTCCATCACAATTACTGCAACATCACTGTCAAAATAATAAACCGTTGGGACAGCATCACTTGCAAAGCGGTTGTATTCCTGAAGCGAACGAAATTCATACGTCAGTCGATCAGATGTAAGCGGGTAGTCTGGTCCCAAGATCTTAATATAGGGTGGAGCCTGTTTCAAAACAAGTGAAGAGCTGGGTTGAACTACATCAGATACACGATAGACAAAATTAAGGTTCCCTTCTCCAATCTCTTCAACCTGGAATTCAGCATCACTGTCAAAAAAACCTATCTCAACTTGTCGTTCCTGAAGATAGCGAGCAATTTCATCTTTCTTAAGTGTCATCTGATGTACGCGTTTGTGTAGACATTCTAATTGGAAAACCTTGTTAGATACGAAATCCGTGTCAATCTACAGTAATAGTTGTTCTGCTATCTGAATGGCATTCAATGCAGCACCTTTACGCAAATTATCAGCAACAACCCATAGATTTAAACCGTTGTCAATTGATGTATCTTCTCGGATTCGTCCAACATATACCTCATCCTTCCCCGCAACATCAATAGCCATAGGATACGCATAGTTATCTGGATCATCAATTAACTGTACACCTGGAGCATCAGCAAGACATTCGCGTGCTTCAGATTGTGTGAGTCTCTCTTTCGTTTCAACGTTAATCGACTCTGAATGTGCAAAGAAGACAGGTACACGCACAGTTGTGGCTGAAACACCGATAGAATCGTCAGATAGAATTTTATGTGTTTCGTTTACCATCTTTAATTCTTCTTCATTGTCACCGCTCTCAGTTAGAGGCCAATCAAAAGCAACATTAAATGCCATCTGATGCGGAAAACGATCAAGAGTGATGGGTTTCCCTTCTAATGCTTCAGTTGTCTGTAGAACCAGTTCGTTCACTGCTTGTCCACTTTTACCGGAAACACTCTGATATGTTGAAACTACTATTCTCTTAATACCTACGGCATCGTATATCGGCTTCAAAGCCACCATCATCTGAATAGTGGAACAGTTCGGGTTAGCAATAATACCGTTATGCTTTAAAGCAGCATCCATATTTACTTCTGGTACTACCAAGGGTGTATCATCATTCATACGGAAAGCGCTTGTGTTGTCTATTACTAAAGCACCTTTTTCAACAGCTATTGGAATGAATTCACGACTGACAGATGCTCCCGCAGATGAGAAAACTAAGTCAATATCCTCAAAGGAATCATGCGTCAATTCTTCAATTTCAATATGAGCACCTTTGAAGGTTAATATCTCTCCTGCCGACCTATGTGAAGCCAACAGTTTGAGACTACCAACAGGAAAGGAACGTTCCTCTAATAACTCCAACATAGTGTTGCCAACTGCCCCTGTTGCACCGACAATTGCAACACGATAACTCTCATTCATTTTTATCATACCTCAAGTCAACCGTTTTTATACCGTTTTTATTATGTTACCACAAATAATAGACTTAAGCAAACTTGTTTTAAAGTTTGGGTGTGTAAATATTTTGTCACTCTATTTGTCTGAATCTCGGATTACGCGGAGAACACGGAAGACGCGGAAGTGTGTTTTGTGAATTTCAAGGTATTTTCATAACCATCAGGTGCTCTCTAAGCCAGGTGCTCTCTAAGCTAAGGACAGAAGAGATTGCTAATTTCACAGCTATATTGACAGGAACTTTATGTACCAGAATCATGTTGTGACAAAAACTTTACATACCCAAAGAAACTTAAAAACTTGAAAAGTATGAACAAGATATGATAAAATGAAATGCAATAATTACGATACTAAGAACAAAAGTCTGTTTTTCCTACAGAATGGAGTCTGAATATACATGAAACACTTGACATTATCCTTACTTTTTATCAGTATCGGATTTATCTGTAGTCCTATACTTCTGGCGCAACAATCTACTAAAGTAATACCGACCCCTGGTTCGGCAAATCAAAATCCCGCTATCAAGAAATTAAACGCTACGTTGAGCGGGGAAGTAATCTGGAAAGGTCATAACTTGAAACAGACCAATGTTTCGGTTTATCGGGACAAGAAGTTAAAAGACCTTTATGCCAGTGGCATTTCTCAACAAGGCAAATTCGCCCTTCGCGTTGAACCAGGAAGTTATTATTTAGTTGCTTATGTTGATGTAGATGATTCTGGAAAATTTGATGAAGGGGATGCATACGGGGTTTTAGGTGTTAAAGATTGGCAGGACGAAAATCAGAAACATCAGGTTGTAGATATAGGTTCAAATGCCGTATTGAAAGGGATACAAATTCAGATTTCAGCAAGACTACAGAGAATCGGAGAAGAACTCAAACTTGTTCCTGTTACGCTATATCAACCAAGTGAATTCAAGAAATTTTCCACTGAGTTATCACAAGCAACAGCGGGTTGTCGTGGAACACTGAAATTTAAGCAACAGACAATACCAAAAGTGCCAATGCTTGTTATTGCTTATACCAATACCTCTTGGAAATTTCAGGCAGGTATTGCTATTGTTGATCCCAATACAACAGCTTGGGAACTCCGTCTAAAACCCGGTAGATATTATCTCATGGCAGTAGTTGACAAGAATAGAAGCAACAAACTTGATAATGGTGATATATTTGGTTTCTATGGTGTAAAAGACATATACAAACGCGGGGAATTTCCAGAACCTGTACTAATCAAACGTCATACTTTTACTGAAAACTTGGAGATACAGGTTTCTACTACATTCACAAAGAACCCTGATGAAACCATCCTTAAAAAAAATGCATTAGTCTCTGGTAGAATATTACCAATACCGCAAAATGAATCAAAGATTCAAGTAGAAGTCTATCCAACATCAGCTTTAGTTAACCCAATTGCTACAGTAAAAACAGATGAAAAAGGGCAGTTTAATCTAAAACTACCTATTGGAGAATACTATTTCATCGCGAATCATGATGTTGATAAAAATGGAAAGTACAGTGAGGGGGATAGGCTTGGTGGCTTTGGAACAGATTCTATTACGACGACACCTCCTACACCGTTAGCCATTGAAGAAGGAGAAACACGCGCAGTTTATATACAGATGAGCGCACAATATAACTCGGAAGGGCAACTTGTTGAAATAACTGGTGTTGATAAACAATTTCTCTCAGGTAATTTTAGATCAACTGATAGCGATGTAACCACAAATATAGAAGAGACAGGAAGTATCACAGGTAAAATCACATCTTATTTTTCTACGCCCCTATCTAAATCTCAAAACAGTGACAATTCATCTGAGAATCAAGAACCTAAACCGGATGGATTATTGAGTCTTTCTACTACAGCAGACTTCAGGAATCCTGTGTGGATGCCGTTATTCATGGATGACAACGGTACATTTCTTGCTGATGTAAAACCAGGAAAGTACTATGTAATGGCTGTTATTGACCAGAATAGTGATGGACGTTCAGGATTATCTGATGGAATAGGTATCTACGGAACACATCAACCCGTCCGGGGCACTCCTGCTACTATCACAGTCTTCCCAGGAAAAACCACACCACATGTTGATATTGACATTTTAGCATCTTTTGTTGATGAAAAAGGAACTATGTCAGAACTATCAGATGGGGATAGATGGAATATAGCTCGCATGCACGGTGAACCTGAAGATATTTTCAAATACACTGATAAAGGTAAATTAATCGAAGAATGGATGTATTGGACAGATGGATTGGCATTTCAATTTGAAGGTAATGGGGCAGGTTGGATACTAAAAAATAGTGAAAAGTTTGAACCAAACACACAGAATATTTCAGATAAAAGTGATGAAAAAGATGTTGACACATCAGCAAACGACGATAATTCCGAACAGAAACCGACTGAGTTTGTAAGTAAAGATGGATTTTCTCTCGCAACAGAATCTGTCTTTATTTTCTATAGTCATGAAGGCGTTTTGTGGAGAATAGCACCAGCAACTTTTGCTGACAGAGTTATCAATAGTGGGGCAGAAAATCAACCCTCTTTTCATATAGACACCCGCGTTGCACCTCTTGGAACTGGTGTTAATCCTTCAGCGTCAGAGAAAGGTTTACTTGTTTACCACGATCCAAATCAAAACGTCATCATTTCAGATGTACAAACAAGGCGAAGCACAGTTCTTTTAGATAACCGACAGTTTCTTGCTGAAGATGTCTCAATCTCTCCAGATGGAGAATACGTAGCTTTTGCTAATACAGACAACACTGGACGGAAAAGAATCGTTATCCAACATCTGTCAACTGAGAAGGTTTTTCGTATTCCTTCAACCTCCATTGAAATGTCAAATCCTGCATGGCGAAGAGATGGACAACTGCTTGCATACGCTGCTGCAGGAACTTTTGAGAACCCACAATCAGGACAGAACAGGAATATTTATGCTTTTGATAATGTATCAAATAGTATTGAACCAATAGTTATTTCTTCTAAAGATGACGCTGAACCTTCATGGCATCCAACTGATAATAATATGGTCGCTTTTTCACGCGGTGAGGAAGACGACACACGCCAAATCTGGGTTGTTACTTTTTCCTCAAATGGCGTTCCGGAAGAGGAACAAATAACAGAAATGGGAGGGAGTCGTCCCGTATGGGTACCATCCGAAGGACGATGGATTCTCTATGAAAACAATGGACAACTTTGGACTGTTGATGCTGAAACTGCGGGAAGTGAAACACCTCTAATTAGTAATGGAAAAGCAGTTTTTGGATACCAACCGACTGTCATACATATAAAGTGAGAACAAATAATGAAAAAGACCAATGGATATAAATTATCCTTACTTACAATACTATTTCTTATGATGATTTTGTCTACCGCATCAGCACAGTATCTACTTGTACCGATGGAGCAGACGCAGACCAATCATCTGAAGGCTTACGGTTTAACTTATTGGGCATTAGAAGTACCTCGAGAATACCAATGCTATTGGTGGCTGAATTACCGAGGGGGTGCTTTCGTCGTACCAGATTCCCCTGATGTTCGGATTCGTGCAGCGCAAATGGGTGTATCTTACGAACAGATGAGTGCTGCAGAATACCAGACAATAAAAGAGACTGTAATTGCAACGAGCAATATGGATGAAATTCTATTGGAGAAAGCACCTAAAATCGCAGTTTATGCACCCCCTGAAGATACTTTATATAAAGATCCGTGGGACGATGCTGTGAAAATAGCATTAGATTACGCAGAAATTCCCTATGACCAGATCTGGGATAAAGAGGTGCAACGTGGTGCATTACATACAGAAAACTATGATTGGCTACATCTACACCATGAAGATTTTACAGGACAACACGGGAAATTTCACGGTTCTTTCTCACATCAATTCTGGTATCAACAACGCATGGCACTTTTTGAGAAAGCAGCAAAAGAAGCAGGATTTAATAGAGTACCACGACATAAAGGACAGACAGCATTAGACATCGCTGACTATGTAGCCAAAGGTGGGTTTGTGTTTGCAATGTGTTCTGCACCTGAAACCTTGGACATTGCATTATCAACAAAAGGTGGATTGCTTGACATTGTTGATCCTGTTTTAGATACAACTCCCATGTCTCCAAATTTCCAAAATAAACTCAACTTTGAAAGGACCTTCGCCTTTAAGGATTTTACGCTTTATCCGAATCCGAACCGTTACGAGTTTTCTGATGTTGATAATCCGAATCCTGATCGGAGTCCACAAAGTGGTGTTGAGGATTTTCAACTATTTGAGTTCTCTGCAAAACATGACCCAATACCAACGATGTTGACACAGAACCACGTTTCAGAAGTCCGTGGTTTTCTTGGACAAACGACCTCCTTTCATTTGGATAGAATCCACCCATCGGTTACAATCTTAGGAAAAATTGAAGGATCAAAATATGCAAAATATGTCCACGGTACTTTAGGCAAAGGTACATTTACATTCCTTGGAGGACATGATCCTGAAGACTATCGTCATCTTGTAGGGGAGGGGAAGATGCCAACGAATCTTGATCTGCACAAACATTCCCCAGGGTATCGGTTAATTTTAAACAACATCTTGTTTCCTGCCGCACGTAAAAAACCGCAAAAAACTTGATAGCGATAATTGGTCAGTTATCAGTGATCTGTCCTTACTATAACTTGGACTGTAAATTATAAGAATTATGAAAGCAACACTTGCAACATGTAACTTGAACCAATGGGCACTGGACTTTGAGGGTAATTGTGAACGCATCATTGAATCAATTGAACAGGCAAAAGCAGCGGGTGCGTGCTATAGACTCGGTCCAGAGCTTGAGATTACAGGTTATTCTTGCGAAGACCATTTTTTAGAGGAAGATACGTTACGCCACAGTTGGGATTCCCTTGCACAAATCATTCGTGGTGGACACACAGATGGTATCTTATGCGATATCGGCATGCCGGTTATGCACAAGAGCGTCCGTTACAACTGTCGTGTTTTTGTCTGTGATGGCAAAATACTTCTCATCCGTCCAAAAATAGTATTGGCAGCAGAAGGAAACTATCGGGAACCGCGTTGGTTCGCAGCGTGGCAAAAAGGATGGAAAACTGAACCCTTTCAAGTCCCCCCTGAAATACGGGAAATCAACAATAGTCCGACTGTGCCGATAGGTTGTGCAGTCATCGTAACACATGAGACAATTTTAGCCTCCGAAACTTGCGAAGAACTCTTTGCACCACACTCTCCACATATTGACCTGGCATACAACGGGGTTGAAATAATCGCTAATGGATCGGGATCCCACCATGAATTGCGTAAACTTGATACACGACTGTCATTAATACGAAACGCAACCGAAAAATGTGGAGGTATATATCTATATGCAAATCAGCAAGGATGCGATGGCGGTAGACTCTATTTTGATGGATGCGCAACGATAGTACAAAACGGACATGTCCTTACACAAGGATCGCAATTTTCCATCAATGATGTTGAAGTCGTCACTGCTACAATCAATCTCTCCGATGTTCGTTCCTATCGTGGTTCAAGAATGAGCGGGGCAGTTCAAGCAAGTCATGGTGTCTCTATTCCACAGATATACGCAGACTTCAAGATAGCCAATACTGAAAATCGTAATGTAACCATGCCTAAGACATCTCTCAACATTCACTCACCTGAAGAAGAGATTGCTCTTGGTCCGGCTTGTTGGTTATGGGACTATCTCAGGCGTTCAGAAGCTGCTGGATATTTTATTCCACTCTCAGGCGGTTCGGATAGTGGTGCCGTGGCAACAATAGTAGGTTCTATGTGTCAACTCGTTGCTAAAGCAATTCTTGATAATGTGCCACATGTCGTCAGAGATGCAGAAAAATTGTTTGGAGCCGAACTTATTCAAACAATCAGAACTGACTATATCGACCCATCAGTTGCAGCAAAACATATTGCTAATCAAGTTCTCTATACTTGTTATATGGGAACTGCGAATAGTTCACGTGAAACACGACAGCGAGCCAAAGAGTTAGCAAGTGAAATTGGAAGTTACCATCTCAATATCAACATAGACTCACTCGTCAGTGCATTGCAGAAGTTATTTACTGGTATCACTGGCAAAACACCTAAGTTCAAGACAGAAGGTGGAAGCACGATAGAGAATCAAGCACTGCAAAACATTCAGGCAAGACTAAGAATGGTCATCAGCTATCTATTTGCGCAGACGTTACCATGGGTTCGGAACAGAAGTGGAACGCTACTTGTATTAGGCACTGGAAATGTTGATGAAGCGTTGCGGGGTTACCTTACAAAATATGATTGTAGCAGTGCAGACATAAATCCTATAGGAAGTATCAGCAAAACGGATCTCCGAAGTTTTCTTCATTGGGCAAAAGATAACCTCGGATATACGAGTCTCGGAACAATATTAGAGGCACCTCCGACCGCTGAATTAGAACCAATCACCGAGACATACACCCAAACCGATGAAGAAGACATGGGAATGACGTATGCAGAGTTAAGCCGATTCGGACAACTACGAAAAGCACAACGGTGTGGTCCTGTGAGTATGTTTGAGAAACTTGTGCAAGAATGGGATCATATACCTGCAAAGGATGTTGCAGATAAGGTCAAGAAGTTTTTCAGATACTATTCAATCAATCGACACAAGATGACAACATTAACTCCCGCTTACCACGCAGAACCTTATTCACCTGATGACAACAGATTTGACTTGCGACAGTTCCTATACAATACACGTTGGAGTTGGCAGTTTCGCAAAATTGATAGAATGTTAGAAAAGTTGGACTCTGAATGAAAGAAACATCATTGTCTCAAACCTCTAAATATTCCAACATCATAATATGTTTCCTCTTTATGTCCCTGCTTTTTAACCCATTGACTGTTTTCGGAGTGCCAAAAATACCACTGAACTTCGACGGTTGGGTGATTGATGCTCTTGACAAACTTGAAATCTCAGGAATCATAGAGGGGTTTCATAGACACTCTCTACCACTCTCGCGAAGTGACATCGCGAAGATAATACAGAAAACAGAGACGCGAATTCAGACAGAAGAGATTAAGTTATCATCTATTGATAGAAAACTGTTAGAGAAACTCAAACATGAATTTCAGTCGGAATTATCACAGAAATATAAGACTGATACTGACAAAAACTACAGGCAGAAAACAGCCATTCGTATTCAACCTGAATTGCGTTTGTCAAATAGTGAAATCGCACCTGCACTTCAAAGCGGATTACATTATGCAATTGGAAATAACAAAAGTCATATAACATTCTACACCGAATTAGAAGTTACTAATTTTGAACCGGGGATTGATTTTGTTGAGAGTTATTTTCTACCCGATGCAGCACTACTTCAGAAATCTGCTGACCAGAGATATGAAAGGTGGCATTGGGATTACGTGGTTGATTTCAAACGAAGCTACCTTCAATACCAATTTGCCGCTTTTGGAGATGCAGAATTTGATATCTTGGTGGGGAGAGACTTTGTCTATTGGGGGGCAAGTCCTGAAACATCTGTTGCTATATCGGACAACTCTCCTCCGTTTGAACTTGTGCGACTCACTGCGAAAATAGGTACTCTCAAAGCAACTGCTTTTACATCACAACTGAATTCAACATGGCATGATGATGGTTCAACACGTTATCTGGCAAAACGTTTCCTCAGTGCTCACCGCCTTGATTATCAATTCAGCGATTGGTTGGAAATCGGTATATCTGAAATTGTGCTATACGGTGGGGATGTGCAAGCATTGCAGTGGAAATATGTCAACCCATTTATACCGTATTATGCTGTTCAATATAATGCCAATAAGGACGACAACATTGTCTTGAGTTTTGATGCTTCTGTCCGTCCCGTTGATGGTATACGTCTCTACGCAGAATGGCTTGCAGATGATTTTCAGTATCAGTCTGATTCAAACGATCCACATGCAGTTGCATGGTTAACAGGATTTGATTGGTATCCAAAACTGATGGCACGTCAACTTGGTATTCATTCAGAATATGTCAAGATCAATAGATGGACGTATACCCATCTGGACCCTGATAATCAGTACGCGCACTTCGGTGCGATTATTGGACATCCGATTGGCACTGATGCGGACGTTTTCTCATGTGGCGTTTCATTTTATGCTACGCCATCTGCTCTAATAGAAACAAGTTTTAGCCATCAGCGAAATGGAGAAGCCGATATTACAGACCGTTTTTACGGGGAAGACTTTGAGAACATTCCATTCCCATCAGGAACCGTTGAACGTCTATCTGAAATTCGGGTTGGATGGCACTATAGACCGATTATCGGTCTAAATGGATCTATCAACTACGCCTTGCGACATATACAAAACAGAGACAACACAGAGGATAATTCTGAACAGCAACACCGCATCGTGTTTTTATTTGCTTATGCATGGCAGAATTAGTGATTAAGGCAAAACTACTATGTTCAAGATAAAGAAAGGACGTATAATAGGAATAATCATCTTTGCTGCGCTGATAGTTGGATTTGTATCAATAGTCCGCGACTGGAACGGCGTGCGCCTACTCGTTGTATCCCCTGAGATTTACAAGTATAGACATGTTATACAAAAACACGCAGAGACACATCAGTTGGATTGGAAACTCATAATAGCACTTATAGTCCAAGAATCTGGCTTTAACGAATATGCGATAAGTCCTGCTGGTGCAAAAGGTTTGATGCAGCTTATGCCGCAAACTGCAGAAGAATTGGGGGTGACAGACCCTTATAACGCTGAGGAGAGTATCGAAGGAGCAACACGTTATCTACGTAATTTATACGATCTCTATCCGGAAAGTTCACATCCTAATCGTGTGCGGATTGCCTTAGCAAGTTATAATGGAGGACGTGGACATATAAAAGATGCTCAACAAATCACTCAGCACCGAAATGGAGAACCTAACCAATGGGAGTCTCTAAAAACACATCTTAATCTACTCACAGAAAACGATAGTGATCTACATACAGAAATATGGGGTTCGGGAGAACCACCACACGGATATTTCAATGGCTACGGTGAAACGCTAAATTATGTGGATAAGGTGATGCGGTATTACGATAGGCTTTGCCATTTTTCTAAGATTCTGAGTAAAGTTAAATCCTTGAAGATTCTGTAGAATTGATATGAATACTTACCAACAGATGTAATCGGGTACAATAGAAATATAAAAGATCGTATATGACACACGATTTTACCTCTTTAATTTCCCCCATTGTATGTTTCTTTTGTCTACCGGGTTAACAAAGAGAACATCATCACTAATCCAATCTGGCGAGTAGTCATCACTCGGATGATTCGTAAGATTAGTTATTTTGCCATTAGCAAGAATATATTGATAAATTTCAATCTGTGGGTTGGTACTTGGGGAAATTTCTGCACTAATTAGCACATGTTTTCCGTTGTTTGCCCAATCTGTGCTATGGATAAACCAGTCATTTGGTGTGTCTAATATCTGCTTTGTTGTTTTATCAAATGTATAAATTGCAACACGACTTTCTACCCATTTACCCCCTGACCGGTTTGATTCGGTGCACATAACATATTTGCTATCTGGCGACCAGCGGGGTCCCGTTCGATACCATTGGTCACTGTGAACAAGCGGAGACTGCCTTCTCCCATCAGCATTCATTACGTATATTGTTGTCAAATCTCTTCCGGGTGGGGCGAATCTGTAAGCGATGTATTTGCCCTCTGGAGACCATGACGGACCAGCTGCCCATGTCCGAACATTTAGATTTCGTGTCAGTTGTTTTGTCTCACGGGTTATAAGATTTAATACATGGATTTCTGATCCACCACTAATATTGCTTGTGAAAGCAATACTAAGTCCATCTGGTGACCACGAAAAATTACTGGCAAACACATCGGGGTCAGTGAGTAGTCTTTGATTGCTTCCATCTTGATTCATGATGAACAAGGAAAACATTTGTTGCTTATTCTGCTCCAAATGTATTCTTCTCATAAACACTATTTGCTGACCATCTGGAGACCATGCTGGGATTGAATCATAGTGAAAAGGGTGCAGTGAGGATGTTAATTCGCGAACATTACTACCATCATCGTTCATGACATAGATGTGGCTATCAGTGCCGCGCTGAGAGGCAAACACGATTTTTGCAGCCGCAACACCTGGTATAAACATCAGGATACAACAGATGACAAATCGTCTGAGTATTTCCATTTGTTCCCTCACTTTATTAATCCGATACATGGACAGTGTAGTAGAGCTCATATTTCCCAAATTGTTATTTAACCTAATAACAATCAACATTATGAATACATAGCGTTATGAAAATCCGTTTTGTTTTAAGATTTCTTGACATTTGTAAGTCAATAACAAGCATAGGAGTCTGTGGCAAATGATCAACCATGAACTAAAAGTATTTTGTATTCTAATCAACGTGTTGAACGTGGGAAGTTAGGTCTTACTTTAGGATCATAAGGATCTATTTTCAACATTTCAGGAAAATCAAGCATTGTCTGAATAACCCAATCAATACGGTTGGAACCAGTATGGGATTCCTTTTTTTCAAGATCGGCATTAGCGATATGGTACATTGTTGCTACACCGTGGTCACCAAGTATTTCTGACATCGTTCGACTTGTTGACCTATAGTTTTCCCATACTTCCTGCGCTATCGCTTTTATTTTATGCAGATCTGACTCAGATGCCTCTTTGATGTACTTCCCTATTAATTCGGGTGGACACTGTAGATGTTCTGGAACACCGTTTAAAAAGAGTGGATTTGTTGATGTCGTGTAGGTTTTACCTTCTTTTAATCTCTGTTCACGTTTAAGTAGGATCCAACGATGGAAGTCTCGGAGTCTTACATGTTCTGGGTAATCAAGTATTGATTGGACGACCCAATCAATACGGTTTGCTCCGGTCTGATAATCCTCTCGTCCCTTGTATCCTCTTTTTTCAACATCTGATTTGGCATGGAACTCCATTTCCATTTTTTCAGCAAGCGGCAATGTTTTTAAAACGGGACGTTTTGGGTTATATTTGGTTTCGACCTCCTTCGCGATAGCTCGGATTTTAAGGACATCCTCTCTGGTAATTTCGTTGACATATTTACCTATGAGTTGTTTTGGACACTGTAGATGTGCTGGAACACCATCTGCAAAAAGCGGATTTGATGAAGTTTGAAGGGGTTTTTCTTTTTGATTATTCTGATTCAGGAGTAGGATACCCACAATGAAGATTATACAAACGAAAAAAACAATCGCTGCAAGTGAAATCTGTTGAATCTTCTTCATTTGTTATCTCCTAATTTATATAGACCTGTTGTATAAGGGTTAATGTTGTAATTCCAACCTCCGAGGTTTTCAAGTTCCTCGTCAGTAGTTTCATTTAAATCAATGGTAATACGTTCTGCATCACTACCTGAGTGACCCAGACTGTAAATTTTTCCAGTAAAATTGTCATCATTACCAGAACTGTAGATGAATTCGTAATAGAATCCATTATCTGTGCGAAACTTTCTCCCATCTGGCAATTCGTGAAGATTCCAATTGGGTTCCCATTCACCTTGCTCTATCATCATCATATCCGTTGCTCTGATGGGGTCTTCCCTTAGAAGTACAACAATCTCAGGATAATCAAGAATTGATTGTATCCCCCAATCAAAACGATTTGCAGCCACGCCGAGACCTTTCTTGACAGGATCTGCGTTAGCATGATAATATATTTCTGCCTCAATAAATTGTGGCCAGACATCTGGAAGAGGCCGGTTCGGATTATATCTTTCAACTACTTCGTTGGCAATTTCACCAATCTTACGTAAATTCTCTACTGGTACCTCCGTAGTATAAAAACCAACTAATTCTTTTGGACATTGTAAGTGTTCTGGAACTCCATTTGCAAATAGTGGGTTAGACGATGTTGAACCGTTGAAGTGAAACTCCTCAGATATTGTTGCGGCCTTCTGGCTTTCCGCTGTAGCGTCTGTTATATCAGAGGTGTCAGAGATTGTTTTCTGTTTTTCTCCCAAGAATTTTTCTTGAGGATTGTCAACCACTTCTGCTTCATCGTCAGAATCAACTATTTTGGTTGTTTCCTTTTGACTCTGTTTCTCTAAAGTCTTAGTTGCTTCAATACTAAGCGGGGTAGTCGCGTAATAATAGTACCAAATGCATGCACCTGCAACTATTACCAGTAACCCAATAATAGCTATGACCCATTTGTTAAAAAAGATGTCACGTATCATCTTTTACATTCCTTCTTGTGACAAACCGCGAAGGTATGTCAGTTATGAAATCAACAAATACACCAAACTCAATATACGCTTAAATGGTTGACGCACACTATTGCTATGTCAAGTCATAAATGATTTGTATAACGGACGGGGAAACCCCGTCCCTACGAACGGATCTATCCATCATTTGAGTGTAGAAAGAACACTATGCACACCAAGTGAGTTGTGCATCAGTCTTACTATGAACATTAACTATTATACAACATGATGGAAAAAAATAAACTTTATTCTTGAGGGGGTTAAAATGTCATTATTTGAGGTATTTAACCCTCTAAATCCCACTTATCAAGGGGACTTTAAGAGGTTTTACGTAAATCCTGAAGGTAAAAAAATCTACTTTTTTACTCGGTTTGTAGATAAAAAGTGCATCCGAACATGTGTATAGACGAATCATCTATTTTAACGGTATCCTATTGCCGTTATATGACACAAAAATGTTCTTGCTGAAAACAGAACTTCAGACAAGATAAAATCAAAAAGGAGTTTCACCTATGCAAAAACAGAAAATTGCGGCGAGTTACAAACAGTTCCACGTCATTGCTCACGATTTAGACGAGACTGAAGACCTTATATCTGAGTGTAAAGAGCAATTAGGTGAAGGTGTTCGTCTCGCTGACTGGAACGACATAGTTGCCTACGTTCAAGAAGGCGGTTCAGTGGATGAATTCATTGAAGCACTTAAGATACCACTTGAGTATGTGCATCCGGATGATATGGATCCTGTCCCGAACACGTCCTATCGTGTTTCCATGAATGGTAAATTGCATTGGCGTGGCGATCGTCATTTTTTCTTTGCACGACACGACCACAAATTGCGTGGTGATTTCCTTCATCACAGCGAGATTGATAACCACAAGCTATCACTCGGTTCATGGTTCGGTAAGGGTGGATATGCGCTCTGTTTCGGAGATCCGAATAGTACGGTTGCACCGCCTGAACCAAAAACAGATGCACCTGATGATACACCTGTGGGATGCGGCTGCGGTTGCTAATCCTAATGACACGTAATATATAACAGCATTTAGGCGCGGTGATAACCGCGCCTAAATGCTGTTATTTACTTTCTTAACTAATGCTTTGTCAAGTCATAAATGATTTGTATAACGGACAGGGAAACCCAGTCCCTACGAACGGATCTGCTCATCATTTGAGTGTAGACAGAACACTACGACCACGGTTCCAAGACAACCTTACCACATTCACCTGTTACCTGTAATTCCCATGCTTTTTGCACATCACACATCGGGAAAGTATGTGTAATAAACGTGTCAATTTTATCTGCAGAGTCTCTTATCACTTTCATCAATTTGGGATAGAAACCCAGGTTGTAGTGCCAATTACCCCGCAATACCAGACCTTTTCGAATCATATCCCTACTGGCTGCAAGTGGGAACTCTCCACCTTCACCAACGAATGTAACTTGTCCTTTTCTGCTGGCAGCATCAACCATTAAACGGTGTGCAGCAGATGCACCAGAACAGTCAACTGCTTTGTCAATGCCTATACCATTTGTCAATTCTCTAATTTGATCTAGGATGTCTTCATCATTTGGGTTTAGGACGACCTCAGCACCCAACTTTCTGGCGAGTTCTGCGCGATACGGATGGCTCTCCACACCGATGACACGCGCACCACGATAACTGGCGTTGATGATACCGCCTAAACCGACAGGACCTAAACCGCTTACCATAACAGTATCTAAAGCATCGACCTCCATCTGTTCCATTGCACCAAATGTAGGTCCAAGTCCACAACAAGCCATACCCCCGTGTGCATAACTCATGTCGTCTGGTATTGGAAACAAGAGGTCTTCCATTTTGTGCATATATTGTGCATAGGTTGCACCAGAAACATCATTTCCAACTATCTCTCGAATGTTCCGACCTCTCGTACAGTGAATATGTTCACCGATAACGCACATATTACACTTGCCACAAGAGTTCTGTGGTTGCACGACGACACGATCCCCGACTTTGACACGTCCGGGTTGTGCGACTTCAACAACTTCACCCGCTGCTTCGTGACCGAAATGTTCACCTGTATTCCCAGCTTTGAATCCTTTATATTCGGTACACATCGGTACAGCATGTATTTTTACGACAACAACATCCCCTGCTGCTTTGGGATCAGGTTTGTCGACTACACCACCTTTACCTTCACCAAACATTGCTGCTACTTTCATTTTACTTTATCCATTTCAGTGCAGAGAACACCAAAATCTGCGACCAAATCCTTCCAATTCTAAAACCGATAAAAGTTTTAATAAGGAGAGAAACGGCGCAAACCTCCTTAGAATTAATGTGATAATATAATATCATATTTATAAAAAACCGTCTATAATATAATATTGATGTCAGAGTTATTTAGTTTTCGGTATATTAGCACTTTTTCTCACATCTGTTAATAATTGTCGTAGGTCGGGTAGAGCGTTAGCGAAACCAGACATGGTAATCATAATCAATTTTTGTCGGGTTTCGCTCACGCTTTACCCGACCTACAATATAAACAATCGGTAATATGGGAAACAGGTAATGCTAAGAACCAAACAACCCTATATTGATGTGAGTGTAAAAAAAATTTGACATCTCTCAGTCTCTTGTGTTATTATAACAAAATGTTACGATTTTGCTAATTGCATATCTTCTTGATATGTCAGTTCTCACAGTATTTCCAACATTTTCACTGAAATAGTGAACTTGGGAATATTAGTGTTAACAGTGTTGTCAATCTATATG
The DNA here is from genome assembly GCA_965261435.1 of Candidatus Poribacteria bacterium. Classification (GTDB taxonomy): domain Bacteria; phylum Poribacteria; class WGA-4E; order WGA-4E; family WGA-3G; genus MSPOR6. The sequence goes on along the minus strand of CBDHDL010000021.1, from coordinate 4,246,275 downwards.
GTACAACTTAATCATTTAGCATATTGTTTGATAATGTTTGAAAATCCAATCTCGACGCTTTGAGGTATTCTGCCTCTCTACCGGTCCTTGGTGCTTCTGCATCCAGGAATCCTATGGGTTGGTAATCTGATATTTGTCAGATCTTCTATGGATATAACCTGTAACCTTCTTTGTAATGTTGAGAAGCGTTTCATAAACAAGGTTGAAAGAATACAGTGAAATTTGTTAATTTGTCAGATGATACGGCATCAGATGACATGCTTGTTATTAAGCAACAATTACAAAATGTAGGTTTTTCCAAACATGATTCTGAATGGCTCGTTGATGTATTCACCCATCCAGACTGTTTTGGAGATCCCAACGGAGATTCAGTTTTCAAAGAGAATTTTGTAGATGATTTTGAAAGTCTCTTTTCAACTATTGTGGAAAGGATAAATGAAGAAAAAGTCTCAATTGAGAAAGATTATCAAACTGCTTTAGCATTACTCTTTAGTTGTATGCTTAAACTTGATCTTGTTGGTTGTTATCCTGACTGGATTCAGGCAAACGTAGGTTATCAAGAATCAAAAGAAACTGCAAAAAACCCAGAATGGATTATTGAATTCCAAAATCAGGCTAAGTTTAATGTAGAAGATTTGAATTGGCATGTTCTTATTAAGAAAACCCATTTTGATGATCTACTTCCATTTCTATTACCCAACGGTGTTCACTTAGACAGGATAGTGAATCTTGATCTCTTAAGTCCTGTTAGGCGACAAAGTTGGTCGAGTAATGATTTTCAAGAACCGGAAGAACTTGAATTTTGGCTGATCTGGCGGTTCAAGGAAGATGCGAAACATCGTAATATAGTTAAACTCAATTCATTAAAATTAAAATTCTCTAAACTTTCAGATGAAGTTTTAGGTGAGAAGGTTTTAGGACTAATAAATTCCATCTATTATGCTATGGGTATTGGATCTACTGGTCAACGGGGTAAAGACCGTCTGAACCCGTCTGGAGATGGATGGCGGGTAATGGGTGATGAATTAATTCCATTCTTCAAACTTCTTGATCAGAGAAATCCTGAATCTAAACCTGAAAAGTCACAAGACCTAAAAGCGTGGTGGCATCTCGCTAAACATATTTTTGGCTGGAGTTTGGGAGGTTTGGAAACAAAACTTTCTAGTGAACAGCGAAAAAGACTTGTTGAAAGTGCTTCTAAGCATATTGGGATTCTTAGGTCTGTCTTAAGAGACACACCAGAAACATTCAAAGATAAAGACATCAGAGATTTCTATGAAAAAGCATTTTATACATTGCTCAGTTTTGCACCAGCGTGGAAACGTATAAAACCTTTGCTACTGGCATTTTCAGAAATGTCTAAAGCTGCTGTAGCAAAAGATTTACGAACTTGGCATGAGATTGACAGTGAATACGATCCACCAGAACATTATTCTCGTGTTGCAAATTGGATTGAAATAGCAATGTATTCTCAGAATCTTAGGAATGAATTAGATAAAAATCAGAACTTGCAAAACTTACGTGAGGAGTTCGCAAAATTCTGTCTCGGACGTCTCAGAACTAAAACGAAAAAAGAAAACCTTCAATATACTGATGAAGATTTCGTTGAACCACGTGCAGCATGGAGGATTGGTTATGTAGAGGCAGTCAAGGCATTACGAGTTAATCCTGGTGGAAGGGCACATAAGACTCTTTTTTGGATATTGAATAACGATCCAAGCGAAGAAGTTAGGGAACATGCCAAGAAAGCACATAGACAAGTCCGGCACCTTGATAGAAGAAAACCGAATTTAGATGTTGGTTCATCTCCTCGCAGACCGCTCTTTCAAGCGTTTTGGTGGCTTCGACAAGCACATCTCATAGCACTCGGGGAACCTATTGATGAAAGAGGTGCAATGAGGACTCACCGTAAAGAATTACACAGAACTCGTGAAAAAGATGATCGCTTCATTCGTAATGAATAACCGGAATTAAAGGTGAATATAAGGATTTTTACAAAATTTTACTATCCTTAATATGCAAAACGACTCTAATATGTACCTTTAGAGAACTTATGTATCTCTCCAAATACAGAAAACTATAAAATAGGAGGTAATAAAATGCCTAAATCAAAAGGAAACCGGGCAATTGGGAACCGTGGTAGTAATAATTCCCGCGGGAAAGTCAAAGGTCCTGGGGGTTTACCAAGTAAAAACCACGGAAAACCATCCGGTAAGGGACGAGACAATGCCCCTCAAAAGAAAGGAAAATAGTGATATGGATGAATAGGTTCTATGGAATCTATATTCACAGTTTCCGACAGATTTTGCAGTTCAATATTTCATTTTGTGACTCAATAGTCACTTAAATTGTTATGTCATATTATCGTTCTTAGTAAATTGAAGAACGTGTTAAAACAACTCTTTACAGAGTTCCATTAATGGATGTAAGCACTTTAAGGATTTACATGCCTACTTTGATTCGTATGAATCGTGTGTTGACACATCCATTAACAAATCGATAAGATCATAATTCTTACGATATCATAGGAGAAAAAATGAGTATAATACCCGACTTTATTAGCGGTGCAAACGAAGTTGGTGCTTCAAGTACATTAGTTGAAATTGAGGGAAAAAGAATATTGGTAGATGCTGGTATCCGGATGGGACACGAAAGGTTACCAGATTTTCCAGATTTTAATGAAATAGGTTTACCAGATGCAGTTCTCATAACCCATGCACATACTGATCACATTGGTGCATTGCCGGTATTAAGAGATCTTTGGCAAGAAGGTATCAAAGTCTATTATACATCAGCGACAAGAGTAATTACTTTTGCTATGTTAAAGCAAAGTTTGAATTTGATGAAAAAGGAGGAACAAGAGAAAGGGATACGTCCTATATATACAAAAGATGATTTAGAGGTATTCAAGTATTGTAATCATGAAGAAGTTACATGGTTCAAACCAATAGAGATATGTAACGGTGTGAAAGCTACTTGGATTCCTGCTGGACATATTTTAGGTGCAGCGATGATCTATATTGAGAGTAAAGATGAAAGCATCTTGATGAGCGGAGATGTTTCACTTACTAATCAACTAACTATACAAGGGATGAAAATTCCACGTTGGTTAAAACCTGATGTGATGGTTATGGAATCAACCTATGGAAATCCCAAGAGTCAACACAAGGATCGAAAGCAACAAGAGAAAAAACTTCTGAGGGATGTAACCAAGACCATTGAGAGTGGTGGTAAAGTCTTAATTCCTGCTTTTGCAATTGGACGTTCTCAAGAAGTAATTCTAATTCTGAAGAATGCCATGGAGCAAAAGCAAATTCCTGAATTACCCGTATACGTTGATGGGATGATAAACCGAATTAATGAGATCTATTCAAGATTCCCACATGAACTGACCCCATCTTTACGACGTAAAGCCGAACGCGGTGAAGACCTATTTGGTTCCGATATGATTCAGAGGGTAACATCAGAAAGACAACGGGAGAGAATTATAGATGGAGGACCTTGTTATATTATTTCATCTTCAGGTATGTTGGTCGGTGGCAAGTCATTGGACTATGCTAAACAGATAGCTAAAGACCCAAAAAACCTGATTGCAATTACAGGTTATCAAGCTAAAGGAACGAATGGTCGTAAACTGTGGAAATGGGTGGAAGCAGGTAGGCCATCAGATCAAGAGTGGGAACTGAGTGACGGAAAGAAACTAAGTGTTAAATGTGATGTGAAAAAGTACTCATTATCTGCTCATGCAAATCTTGAACAACTCATGACTTTGGTTAAGAAAGTGGATCCCCCAAGACTTTATCTTGTGCATGGAGATACGGAAGCAAGAAAAGGACTCTCAGAATCTATTCATGAAGAATTACCTGAAATTGATGTTGTACTTCCGGAAAACGGGAAACGCTATAAAGTGGATAAACGAGAAGGTATTGCTAATGGAAGGCGATTAAGTCACGACAAAATCCTCTATGAGCTTTCTGCTTTTCTGAGAAAACTGGAATTGACTGGTCCATTTCATGTCAGAGATTTAGCAGAACACTGGTTCGGTAGTGATGAAATAACGTCGCTTAAGGTTAAGTTCCTTAGATGGTGTTTATCGCTGGATCCAAGATTCTTCGTACGCAAGTCCACACATCTATACTATTTGCGTTAGTCAATTCTAACTTAGCAAATATGAACAGATGCCACAACTGTTTATGTTGTGGCATCTTTTTTCTTTAGATTCTATCAATGAACTTAATCTCTCTACCAAAATCTCCGTATTTTTGCTATTCTAACGTGAGTTTGATAAATCTGATTTTTGTATTCGGTGCGGTTAGGAAACCGCACCTACCGGGTCTTTGAAAGAAATATTTTGAGTAAAATAAAGTTGATATACCTATTATCAAACTCACGTTATTCTACTAAACGTTTTTATATCAGCAGCAACATCTTTACGACGTAAAAGGAGAACACTATGGCAATTCAGATTGCAATCATCGGTTGTGGGGGAATGGCGAACGGACATCTTAATGCATATCTTACAATTCATAATACAGAACCGGGGAAAGTTGAACTCGTTGCGATGTGTGATGAAGTTAAAGATAGGGCAGATAATTTCGCGAATCGGGTCAAAGAAGTAACAGGAAAAAAGCCAGCAGTTTTTGACGATGCAGACGCAATGCTCGCAACTGCAGATTTAGACGGTGCCGATATATGCACTTCACATGCACATCATCATATCAACGCAATAAAGTGTCTCAATGAGGGTGTAAACGTGATGGTTGAGAAACCAATAGGTATTACCGTCAAAGCAACGCACGCTATTATGGCAGCAGCTGAAGCGAATGGTAAAATTGCAGCAACTGCAGAAAACATCCGGAGAATGCCGAGTCGACGTACAGCAGAATGGTTGATAAATGATAAACAGATACTTGGCGATATGCGGACATTCTTCGCGCAACATGCAAGTCATCGTGAACCGAATCCGCAAAACGAATGGCATTGGAGACTTGATCTATCACTTGGCGGTGGTGGAATGGTAATGGATTCGGGCGCTCACTATTGTGATACTCTACGTTTTCTTTTCGGTGATCCTACCACCGTATATGGACGTGTCTGCCAATATGAAAACCTTGAAGTTACAAAAGCAGGTGAAATTGTAAAAAACGAACAAGAGGACACATGGGTGGCAACCATCAACTTCAAGAACGGTATGATCGGTTTATGGACATGTACTTGGGCAGCAGTTGGACACGGGTTTAACCATGTCGTCTATTACGGAAGTGAAGGATGTTTGCTTGATAACGGAGACATCTTTCACGGACCATTTGATGGTGCAGAGATCATTCTCAAGGATGGGACACGACTAACAATGAAAAGCCTCATTGACGAGTATATGGCAAGTCTAACTGTTGAGGAGAAGCAACGACTCTTTCCCCATGACTTCACCGATGGCGTTGTGCTTGAATGTTACGATTTTGTAGATGCGATAGAAAACAACAGACCCCCTGAACTTGATGCGGAAGTTGGACTCCGTGCAAAATCAATCTGTGAGGCAATCTATGAATCTAACGCTTGTGGACAAGCTGTCAGCTATGAAGATATTGTTTCAGGAGGAATTGAAGTATATCAAAAGCCAATCAATGAACGGTGGGAGCTATAATTGTCTCAAAAAGAACAATCTTCTAATAGCACTTCCGACAAAGTTGATTTGCTTAAGGGTGAGTCTGCTAAAAGAGAAGAAGTCGTTGGCTATTTCGAAATTCTTCAAATAAATCCTAACTTTCGTTGGTTATGGTCAGGACAAGTTGTTAGTCTCTTAGGGGATTGGTTCAACGTGCTCGCGTCGGCAGTACTGATTGGCAAACTAACTGATTTAGCATTGGCTTTAGGGATTCTGTTTACCATTCGGATGCTTGCACCTTTTTTCGTATCTCCGTTAGCGGGAATATGTGCAGATCGCTACAATCGAAAACACATTCTCATTGTCACAGATATCGTAAGAGGGTTCCTGCTTATCGGGTATCTTTTTGTCCGTGATGTAAGCGATATATGGTTACTGTATCTCCTTGCTACACTTCTATTTGGTGTAAGCGGATTTTTTAGTCCTGCTCGTAGTGCTATTTTACCAGATATCACTTCACAACGAGAACTCGGTACGGCTAATGCGTTAAGTGCTACAACGTGGTCTGTAATGCTTGCATTTGGTGCAGCAATTGGAGGATTAATAGCAGGCTTGTTCGGTGTTTACGTGGCGTTTGTTATTGATGGATTTACCTTCTTCGTCTCGGCAATATTGCTAATGCAAATTAAACTACCCCAACGGTCTGATTCTCAGGCAGGACTTCATGCACGAGAGAAGTTCGTTACTTTTCGCTATATGCGTCGGCATACCGATATACTGTTTCTCACGTTACATAAAGCGGTGATAGCACTCTTATTGTCTTCTGGATTTCAGGTCGTGATAGTTGAGATTGCACGGAAACATTTTGTCGTTGGTAAAGATGGAGCGATCAGTTTAGGACTGATGTTATGTATGGGTGGTGTTGGCAGCGGATTAGGTCCTATTATTGCAAGGCATTGGACAGGCGATCGAGATAAACCGTTGCGACGAAGTATTAGTCTCGGTTACCTGATTGGTGCGGCTGGACTTGCGATTACCGCGCCACTTGTCAGTCTATTGACCGTTGTATTAGGTGGATTTGTTCGTAGTGTAGGTGGTGGGATCGCATGGGTTTTTTCAACGCAACTACTACTTCAGAATGCCCCAAATGAGATTCGTGGACGTATCTTTGGAACAGAATTTGCACTGTTTACGCTTATGGGGGCAGTTGCGACAGCAATTGTTGGGGGGATGCTCGATCTGTTTGGAGTGGGTACTGTTCTATGGTGGATGACTTCGTTACCTCTCATACCATCATTGCTGTGGTGGATATGGCAGCTGCGATTTACTAAAACTATAGGAAAACAATAGGGTTATTGACTATAACCAGAGATAGCTGAAGGTTTTCTTTGTACAACTGGGATCACATAGGATCGGACTGTTACACCCTCAAGTGTTTCCGTTTCAACACGCGATTCTGGATTCCTTCGATGATCAAATACCACATAATATCCTTCATCCGATTTCTCTGATTTGAGATACTCTACAAGTTGGCTTTTACCAGATTTATAGTACCTTTCTCCTTCCCATATCTTGGTTTCAACTATATACTTACGCTGATTATGGATTATGAGTAAGTCAATCCTACCGCGTCCTGTCTGGACTTCAAGAAACATATCTGCTTTGACGATACGGACAAATTGATCTAAATATGCGTATAACAAGTTTTGTCCAACGTACTCTTGAGGGGTCTCAGGTACTTGAAGAATGCGAAATCCAGCACGAGCAATAAAGTCCTTGAAATTATCAAGTAGAGCTTCCAGTTCTATTTCACCAGTAGGTTTAAGGTAATCGATAAAGTCTATATCTACATCTTCAGGAAAATAGTCCTGTTCCAATCCATTTATCACCGGTTTAAATGCTTGCATAATACGGTGGTGATAAATAGGATTGACGATTTGACACATCCTGTCAGTCCCCCTCCTGATAACGCCATACATAGTAAGTTCGTTGATTATTTCATTATCAAGATTATACGGCACGCCTCTCTCATAAGAAACAATCTTCATTAGGATATCTTTGAAACGTTGGTCTCTTCTAATATTTGTAAGTAGGTGTTGTATATTAGTGTTTTGTTCTTGAAGCATCTCATCATGTGCTGCTAAGAAGTGCTCCATTGCAATTGTTTCTGTCTTCGGTATATCCATCTCATCTGTGAGGATTTGAGCAAACCTATTGACAAGGAAGGGTTGTCCTGCCGTTTGTTTGTAGAGGGTTTCAATAACATCAGCAGCAAAGTCTTGACCGACTTCAGCTGTATATTGTGATAATAGTTCTTTTACTTGTTCAAGACTGAAGTTAGGTAGATTAAAATCATCTTGTACATTGAAAGGAGAGATTGAACGGTCAAAGTTGAGTTGTGTAATACTCTTTACACCTACAATCGTGACACTATATGGACTTTTTGGGACATCAGCAAGGTAATTTTCTCGCAGTATATGGAGAAAGTCACTCACTTCAGATGGCGGAATACCATCAAATTCGTCAATTATGAGAACGACCTTATTCTGTATCTGTAAATAGTCATTGAGTAAATTCTGACACTCTTCAAAGAACTCGAACATTGAAAGATGGGTTGTTAATTCTGTATTTCCCAAAATTTGGTTTATATCTTCATTCAGTATACATCCCCGTTTCTGTAGTCCATTTTCAATTTCCTTGCAAATTCTCTGATGAACTGCACCATAAAAGTCTGTTGTATTCAGATTTTGTAATGCTTCAAAATTGAGTTGTATAGGGAAATATTCCGGGTCTTCTGTCGTTAGTTTTTCAACTGCGAATCGGAAGAAAGTGGTCTTGCCGGTCTGTCGGGGTGCGAATAGGACTATATACTGTCCATCTTTAATGCGGTTATTGAAGTCCATGATTTCATTGGTTCGTGGAACAACATAGTGTTTATCGGGATATACTCTTCCTCGGGTTCCAAAACTTCTCACATTTTCACCTTAGTGTTCTGTCAATACTTAACTTGTAGGTCGGGTAGAGCGAAGCAAAACCCGAGATGATAGATACAATGATTACGTGTCCAAATCAACGCCAAATGCGCGTTTGGCATTTGTCGGGTTTCGTCCCTCTACCCGACCTACGTATTTAGTCTGGACTAATCCATTCGTTTGTGCATCATTTACTGACATTGATTTGATAAAACACCTCTGTATATTCTATTTATCGTCGTCTTCTGAATAAGTATGTCCGCTGAAAATTGCGCGCACCTGTTTTGCTGTTTTCGGTCCTGAGAGTAATTGACCAATCCTATCTCCTTCCTGATCAATCAATTTTTTTACATTTGTTAGCACTGCTTCCAACGCATATCCAGGAAATTTACATGCACCGTTTTCATCCATGTGGATAATCTCTCCCGGTGCAACATCCATTCCAGCTATAGAAACTGGAACATTGACCGCGTGTACTGCCATTGCACCATGTCCAGGACTGATACCACTCAATAGGTATTGGAATTCCATCGGTCGTATTTCATCAATATCACGCGAAGGTCCGTTTGATATTGCCCCTAAACAACCTACCGATTTCATTGCAGCTGTCATGTTACCACCTGCTAACCCCACCTTGTTTTCTATTTCTGAAGGAAACTTCTGTTGTAGGGCAAGAATTGTCGGTTTATCGGTAGCATCTAATGCATCAACAACATCCATAAAGGATAGTTCTGAAAAATTTGGGTCTGGTAAGCCGTAGACACAGGTGACCGCGTAACCTGCCATGGCACCCAATTCTGGATACATGCATCGAATCGTGGTATCGGTATACCAGTTTTCAGTCCACGGGTTATATAGACCCAGACAAAGCGGATTACCCGGGTAGGTCGCGACGACATTTGTTATTGATGGTGTGTCATATTTTCGCAATTCTGCTAACATTTCCTGTTGTGTTAACTGCATATTTTACCTCATTAATTACGAGTTTTCTTTCACATCTATTTATACAAGCATTGTCCTGCCAGCATAAGCACGTCCAATACGCGCCGTTTCTTCACCGGAACCACATATTCTTACACCAGCATCAATACTTGCTTCAATCGTATCTGGTGATGCGCTTTCCAAAAACTTAAGACCCGCTGTTTGACAGGCAGAAAAAACGCGATCTCTGGCTTGCTGAAGTTCTTGTGGTCTTGGATTAGGTTGATGCTTATAGCCGAAAGACATACTCATATCACCGGGTCCCCATTCGGCAAATGCTATTCCAGGTACTCGTGCTGTCACTTCGACATTTGCCAGAGCACGTTTATTTTCGAACTTCAGACCGAGTAGTAATTCCCCATCAGGATTCAGTGGCCAAGGATCAGCCGTATCAAGATATTGGTCTACCGATATTCCCCATATAGGTGCAGCAGAACCTTGTCCTGCAGAGCCTCTTCTACCAACATCTAAGTGCGACCCGACACCGATTGACTGGAAGGGGTACCGGCAAGCCTCAACAAATGCTTTTACTGCTTCAGGAGATTCTGCATGACAGAGCAAAAGACCGTGCACGCCACGTGCTAAGAGTTGCCGCATCTGCCATCCGTTTGCACGGATTGCATCAGCACTCACACCATCCACGGGCAATTCAACGATCACAGCCGGGGTCTTGTGTCCACTATGCGTTGGACCACCATCTGCAAGTCCTTTCATAAATTGATCTAAACCTGACAGATCAAAAGAACCGTGCTCCATTCCGATGTTAATATAATCTGCCCATGTCTTTGCCATTGCACGTCCTGAATCAAAGTTTAGGTCCGCACCCGTGTGGCTTCCTGTGTAAAAAACTGGTTGGTCTTCAACTAATAATTCAATTGCTTTATTAACCCTTTTGGGCATTATGAATCTCCTTCTAAACCGTAGCAAAGTATCAGTTAATGTAATACACTTCAATATTCATTTGTCAACTTATCTTATAGCAAAGTCAACAGTCTGTCAATTGAATTTCTGGTTGAGACCTCTGGCAAAATCTTCTAATTCCTTGACAAATAGTCTGTGATAGCGTACCTTAATACGTCAGATAGCATCATATCTTCATCTAAAGGAGTTATACTAATTTTGAAAGCGATTGTTACTCAACTATTACCTGATAAACGTCGAGAAAAAGGGGTTGTGGCAGATTGGAAAGAACCTGCTGCTCCTGTTCGGAACGAGGTGCTTTGTGAAGCCGTATTTACAGGATTAACCAACGGTACAGAACGTAACCAGTTAATCGGAGGAAACTACGCCCCAGCTGATGAAAACTTGCCAAGCGGCGGCGGTTACCAGAATGTTGGTAGAGTTATTGAAACGGGACCTGATGTAACGCAGCTTGAAGTTGGTGACCTGATCTATGCAAGTGTGGATCATGTTGAAAGGTTCAAAATTCCTGAGAACGGATTGTTGATCAAACTTCCTGATGATGTTGATCCAGCTGAAGCTGCACTTTTCGGCATAGCAGGAGTCGCAATGCACTGTTGTCGTCGGGTTGAACCGCGTATCGGAGAAAGGGTTCTAATCGTCGGTCAAGGATGTATCGGTATGTTTGCTGCACAGATTGCTTATGCAATGGGTGCACGTGTATCGGTATGTGATATTGAGGAAACGCGGTTAGAGGAAACACGCAAACTCGGTGTCGCTGAGCAAGTATTTAATACAAGCGAAGATGGTTGGAACTCGCAAATTTCAGAAGGTGGATATGACATTGTTATGGATTTTGCTGGGGCAACAGATATGGTCACTCCGATGATCCGTGCATGCAAGAATCGCGGAAAATTACTATTAGTTGCAGGACGTTTTGATGTCAATTATACCTTCAACGTAGGACAATTCAAGGAGCTCAGTATCCTTCATTGTAGCCATTTTACTCGTGATGATCTGGAAAATCTCTGTCGATTCCTACGGCAAGGTTCAATTAGAATCGCGCCATTGATTCGGCATAGGGTCAGTCTTAATGAAGTACAACAGATATATCATTGGCTACGTGATGAACCGATGCGGTTGCTCGGAACGGTGTTTGAATGGTAAAATTACATTATACGACATTCAAACTATTGTTCTGTCTACACTCAAATGATGAGTAGATCCGTTCGTAGTGACGGGGTTTCCCCGTCCGATATACAAATCATTTATGACTTGACAAAGCACTATGTTTGTTATGGTTTATTGCTTTATATAAAACTATAGTTAGAAATGAACATTCTACATTATTGAAATAGGAGAATATATGTCAGACGTTAGATTAGGCTTCATCGGTACAGGTGGTAATATGAACCGCCATCTACGGGAATTAACACAAATTGGTGGTAATAAATTCGTTGCATTCTGCGATATTGTCGTTGAAAAAGCAGAACGCGCTGTCGAACAGTACGGTGGCAATGCTTATGCCGACTATAACGAAATGCTTTCAAAAGAAGAATTAGATGCAGTCTATATTTCTATTCCTCCATTCGCTCACGGTCCACCTGAAAAGGCTGTAATTGCTGCGGGATTACCGATGTTTGTTGAGAAACCTGTGAGTATGGATACCGACGATGCAAAGGAAATTGCAGCTGAAATAGAAGATAATGGTATCATCACTGCATGCGGTTATCAGGAAAGGTATCTTGATATAATTGACAAGGCACAAGAACTACTGGCATCCCGACGTGTTGGGTTCTTTATGGGATACTGGATGGGTGGCATGCCCGGTGGTTGGTGGCGCGAAAAAGCAAAATCTGGTGGACAACTCATGGAACAGACAACGCACGAATTTGATATGGCACGTTACCTATTTGGCGAAGTTAAAACCGTCTATGCTGTCGCAAGATATGACCTTATTCCCAACACCGATTATGATATTGAAGAAGCCTCAGCTGTTTCTCTACAATTTGAGAGTGGTGTGTTCGGTATTATGTTTTCTGCATGTTTTACAACCAGCGGACTCAGACGTTCTGGATTAGACATCTTCTGTGAAGACGGTTCAATTGAATACCATTTACGGCGCGCAGTTGTGCTATCTACCGCTGATGAGAAAAATGAGTGGAAACCTAAAAACAATTGTACGATCGATATGGATAGTACCTTTATTGAAGCAGTGAGAACAGGAGACGGTAGTGCGATTCGCTCTCCATATCCTGATGCTGCAAAGACTGCTATATTGTCAATTGCTGCAAACGAATCTTTGGCTACTGGTGATCCAATTCATTTGACATAATAATCTGATTTTTTGAAAAACACAATATTTAAGGTGTTAACTTACTGTTAGTGGAGCGTCTATTCTTAAAGTGTAGGTCGGGTAGAGCGAAGCGAAACCTATAAGTGTAAACTTAAGGAATTTTCTATGTCAGAAATCCTCTCCAGTCCCGTAGGGACGCTATGTGTAGTATTTCATCCTGATATAAACATATCGTCCCTACGGGACTGAAGAGAGGTGGGGGTACACATTTTTCTATAAACATATCGTCCCTACGGGACTGAAGAGAGGTGGGGGTACACATTTTTCTATAAACATATCGTCCCTACGGGACTGAAGAGAGGTAGGGGTACACATTTTTCTATAAACATATCGTCCCTACCAAATCAACGCCAAATGCGCGTTTGGCATTTGGCGGGTTTCGTTCCTCTACCCGACCTACATAATTAGTGTGGACAGAACACTATATCATCTCTCGGAATTTATGTGTGAATTCGCAGCTGCGTTTTATACTTGCCACATCTTCCATCTTATATTGAACTACAAGGGGTCCTGTAAAACGTATCTCCTTCAAACCTTTTGCGAATGTCTCAAAATCAAAGACACCAGCACCCGGTTCACCACGGTCACTCCCCGAAACATGCACATCACCTAAACACTCTTTCATTTCAACCGCAGCGGTGTATGGATCAGCATTATCATTGAAAAGATGATAGGTATCACTGGTCAAATAGACAGGTAATCCTGTGTTTGAAATAAAGGCAATGCCTTCGCGGTAGTTATCAAGCGGACATCCTTTCTGAAATTCAAGTGCGATTTTGATGTTGTTTTCTTGACAGGCTGGGAGCATTTTAGAAAGGCTATCAGCAAGAGTGTCCAGCGAATCTTGGCGAGATACGCCTTCAGACGGGTTAACCCATACACCGATATACGCTGCAGCAAATCTACGTGCAACATCAAGTACGATCTCAAAGTGCTGTAACGCTTCATCTTTCCGACTCGGAGTCGTCAATATGTGATTCCCAAAACCGATTGTTGGGGCAACAAGTTTGTGCTTTTCAGCGAGGTTCACCGCATCATCAAGATCGTCAGTTGAGAACTCACCAAGGAATGCATTATTCACTGGTATGTTAATTCCTTCATATCCTGCATCAGCTACAAGTTGGAAAATTTCTGAACGTTGAAATCTACCTAATGTACCAGAATAGGGGTCGTAACAGATGGTTAACATAATATGTATTGTCCTTTTCTGAATGTATCATTTTCTTCTAATCAACATAACCTATTTCTTCACGCCATGCATCTAATAATTGCATGTTTCCTAAAGTATCATCCCAAGACATTGCGGGTGCTTGTCGGTCATCAATGTGGTTTGCTACCATATCGGCTTCATAAGTAAAGAGATCTCGGTCTACTTCAACGGTGATTTCCGATGTTTCTCCGCGTTTATAAGAATGAAGTATGATTTGACTTGATGGGAAGGTTGTATCTAACGGTAAAGGACTTCTTGATCCCCGGCAGGGTGATGAAGGTAGCCAAGGACTCGGAATACTGATTGTTCCACCTGATCCGTATATTGTTACACTACTGCCAATATTACATGCAACGGCGGTACTAATTTCCGCAACAATATCGTTCTCAAATTTTAGTGTAGCTGCAGCGATATGATCCACACCTGTAGGTCCCAATACTCCGTTTGCTTTTACAGATATCGGATTTAAGAAAAGTTTGTTTGCAGCAGCGCCAGCTACTTTGCGTGCCATTGATGCGGAATAACATCCGACATCAAGAATTCCGCCCCCTCCCATTTCCCGATTGAACAACCTGCTCTGCGGATTGAAATTTGATTGAAAACCGAAGGAGGTACGAATAAAGCGGACTTCACCAATTTCGTCCGCTTGTATCAACTCAACCATACGCTGTATCTGCGGATGGCAACGATACATAAATGCTTCCATCAGAAACACATCATTTTCCTTAGCTGCATTGACCATTGATAACGCATTTTCATAATTGATACTGATAGGTTTTTCAACTAAGATATGCTTTTTAGCTTCGGCAGCTTTAATTGTCCATTCCGCGTGGTGTGGATGAATAGTCGCAATATAAACAGCGTCAATATTGCTGTCAGATAATAGTTCTTCATAACTGTTGTAATGATGTGGAACACCGAAATTCTCAGCAAATTTTTCTGCACGCGATTTATCCCGACTTGCAACAGCATAAATTTGTCCAGTATCCGTAAAACGCATGCCGTTACAAAATACATGTGCAATACCACCGGGACCGATAACACCCCAATTTAACATCTGTTTTATCTCCATCTATCAAGCTTTTTATTGATGCTTCAATTTAGCATATCTTATGTTTTTCCGCAATAAGGACTGAACACTTGTTGCATTTCCGATATCTTTCCTATAAAACCCTCATTCGCGTGGTAGTGAAATTGTGTCTGGAACAACAATTTCACCAGCTATGATTTTTGATTTCAGTGATTCTACTCTTTCAAGCATTTCATCCGAAAGCAGAGGACGGTTGTGCTCATCTACAGCGTAATAGACGCCGCCATCTTCTAATCCGAAGTAGCGGATACCTCCCATAAATTTGCCTTCAAGAGCTTCTCTAATGATATTCTTGGTTGACATAGGAAGGTCTTTTGCCATACTCGTCAAGACAATACCTGGTGCGAGATGGTTGCCGTTATCATCAACCCAGATGATATACTTTTCCTGTTCTTGGGCTGCTTCCAGCACACCTTGACCAGAGCCACCCGCAGCAACATAGATCACATCAACTCCACTTGCATATTGCGCTAAAGCAATCTCTTTCGCTTTATCGGGTTGCGTGAATCCATCTACATTTTCACTTACATATCCGATGGTGATTTCTGCGTTCGGATTGATCTCACGGATGCCAGCAACGTAACCTGCTTCAAATCCATGAATCAACGGGATATCAACCCCTCCAATAAAACCGATTTTATTGCTTTCTGTCTTTAGTGCTGCTATTGCACCGACTAAATATGATCCCTCGTTAGTTTTATAGTTTACCGATGCTACGTTTGGTAGATCCAGCACGACATCGAAAATAGCAAAATTCACATTCGGAAATTCAGGGGCAACACGTTCGATTACTTCTCCTAATTGATAACCTGCTGCCAGAACGAGATCAGAATCTTGAGAGGCATCCCTTACTATCATCTCAGTAGCCACAGGATCATCTTCCATACCGTTGACTTCTGTTAGTGCAATTCCAAACTCCGCTTCGGCTTCATTTACACCGATATGAAAGCCAAAACAGTATGCCGCGGTACTTACACAATCATTTGGATAGATCATAGTTACGCGAAGGGGAGTTGTCTCCATTTCACTTGGAGGTTCAGGTTGTGTTACATCCTTAACATATTCACATCCAGAGATTAATATCAATACTAAAACAAAAATAAGTAATTTTCCAATATTACAGATATAATTCACAGTAACATCCTTTAAAATCTAATTATGACAAATTGCGTAAAAATTTAGAACTAATTCGTTCAAAATCATAAATAACATTCTTCACAAATTTTATATGGATTTGTAGTGTAAACGCGATAGATAACACGTCCGGAAAACTTCAATAAATCCGATATACGATCATAAACAATTGCATGAGAAACATATTGCAAGACTGAATGTCGTGTAACCCATCTGGTCTCTAAACTCTCGTCGCTGGTTGATAATTCACCGCTGACGTAATCACCCAAGAAACCAAACATCAGTTTTGTGGGAGTTCTGATATTGGAATAGATTCCCACCAGTGAACCGATTGACGCATTGACTCCAGACTCTTCTTTAATTTCACGTTGCAGTGCTTCAATTAGGCTTTCACCTTCTTCAACCTGTCCCCCAGGAAATTCCCACCCACGTCTTGGACCACGTATGAGTAAGACGTCGCTATTCGGATGGCTTATCAGTCCAGAGACAGCGACTATATGCTTCGGATGAGTCATAATGACGTCCCTTCAGTTTCTAACAAAATAGTTTCGCAAGCGGTACCATCTAAGCTTTCGCAACAACTTCTTAGAATCAATGTGTTGTGCAAAAAGCTGCTTTTCATTCATCTCAAGAACTGGTATCAAGAGTTTGTATTTTGTAAAAAGACCGAGATCCCTTGTTATATCAATCTCATCTATAACAACAAATGGTAGTTTGGATTTGATAGTTTGCAGTGCAGATTTTGCTTCATCGCAGAGTGGACAATCTGGTTTTGTATAAAACTGAAGTTGCAAGGGTTCGGTTTTCAATAGAATTACCTTTATAGTAAAATAAAAGAAAATATTTCGTAATCCACACTTAAGAGTTTAGCACAAGTCAGCAAAAATCGCACTTATTTTACATCCATCAATATAGATTTTATGATAGAATCATATTAGAACATACTATAAGTCTTGCTATACATACTAAGGAGAAAAAATGAAAATAAGGCTCGCGCAATACGGTATTTCCCATGACCATGCATCTGGAAAAGCTCGCGTAATGAAAGAAAGTAACGACATTGATTTCGCAGGAGTTTACGAACCATCACCAGATGTCCGAGAAAGCATTGGTCAAAGTTCTATCTATGAAGGTGTGCATTGGTTTGACTCCAAGGAAGAAGTGCTTGAAGATGAGACAATCATCGGGATTGCTGCGCAAGGTCGTGTATCGCAGAATCTCGCTTTTGCACGAGAAATTCTTGAGCACGATAAGCATGTTTGGTTTGATAAACCTGCAGGTGATAACCTTGATACGTTCAGAGAGGTCTTAGACATGGCACGCGACAGAAACCTACTCGTCCAACTCGGTTATATGTTCCGCTACAATGCGGGTTTTCAGTTTATCCTTGATTGGGCGAACTCTGGCAAACTCGGTGAAATTTTTTCAGTAAGAGCCCGTATCTCATCTGGCAGATCTAACGAGAGTCATTGGCAACGTTGGGATTCACTTGGAGAACACTCGGGTGGGATAATGTTTATTCTTGCGTGCCATCTTACTGATATTATTGTTGCATTATTGGGACGACCTACACGCGTGACACCATTTTCAAGGCACGATGGTCATGATGTGCCGTGGTATCGTAACAATACAGCAGCTGTGTTTGAGTATCCGAGAGCATTAGCGATTCTTGAGTCAACAGCGTTGGAAATAGATTCAGGTAAGTCAAGACGGTTGGAAGTGTACGGAACTCGCGGCAGTGCAATTCTTGAACCACTTGAACCACCAGCATTACGCTTATGTCTTGATGAAGAGCGAGATGGGTACGCTAAGGGGTGGCAAATAGTGCCTGCGGAACCACGACCGCGTTACGTCGAAAGTCTACGAGCATTTGTTGCTGATATACGGGGTGAAAAATCGCCTGACCGTTCACTTGAGCATGAGTTCACAGTTCAGGAAACAGTGCTTCGGACGGTTGGACTGTGATAATGTATTCTTAACCCATGTTTTGTTCTTAATAAACTTGTAGGTCGGGTAGAGCGTGAGCGAAACCCGCCAAATGCCATAAGCGCATTTTCTATAAACATAGCGTCCCTACGGGACTAAGAGGGGGTGGGGAAACACGCATTTCTATAAACATAGCGTCCCTACGGGACTAAGAGGGGGTGGGGAAACACGCATTTCTATAAACATAGCGTCCCTACGGGACTAAGAGGGGTGGGGAAACACGCATTTCTATAAACATAGCGTCCCTACGGGACTAAGAGGGGTGGGGAAACACATTTTTCTATAAACATAGCGTCCCTACGGGACTAAGAGGGGTGGAGGTACACGCATTTCTATAAACATAGCGTCCCTACGGGACTAAGAGGGGTGGGGGTACACGCATTTTTCTATAAACATAGCGTCCCTACGGGACTAAGAGGGGTGGGGAAACACGCATTTTTCTATAAACATATCGTCCCTACCAAATCAACGCCAAATGCGCTTGGCAGAATACGCGTGTGGTATTCTGCATGATTTGTCGGGACTGAAGAGGGTTCTGGCTTGGTTCAGTCAAATTACTTCAGTATCACCATTTTTCTTGTAGCTGTGAATTTACCTGCAGTCAGCGTGTAATAGTAGATTCCACTACCAACAGTTTCACCACTCTCATTTTTACCGTCCCAATGTGCAGCCCGATTCCGTGACTTATACACGCCTTTAGTCTGATGTCCTAATGACAATGTTCGCACGCGTGATCCAGTTACAGAATGTATCGTCAAAACCACTTCATTAGGTGTTGATAACTGGTACGGTATCCACGTCTCTGGATTGAACGGATTCGGGTAATTTGCGAACAACTCGGTTTTCATTGTAGGTCTGTCTGACCTCAATAACAGTAATAGATTTTCCAAGTTCGTTATTCCTACCTGAAATTCAACGGAACCGTCGTATACATCCCATGCAAGTTCAATCCAGTTTTCTACCAATGCCGGCGAGAGAGAAACAGAGTCATCAATACCTGATTGCACACCGATGTGTTGGGCAACAAAAAGTAGGTCTTTGATGTCAATTTCCTTATCTCTGTTTGTGTCCGCGGGTGAACCTTCAGTCTTCTCCGAACCAATAGAGCGTGCAACATCAATCATATCCAATATACTCACTTTTCCATCGCCATTAACATCAGCAGGATGTGGATCTGCTCTGCGGTAATTCGGGATCCGAACATTAAACTCCACAGAAGGATCAAGCCCAAAAAATCCTGACCACCACCCCTTACCTTCATAGACAGCAACCAATAAGAGATTATCCCCTGTTCTGAGTTCAACATTAACAGTTTCTTGAAAATCGTCTGCATCACGATCTACAGCCTTTTCATGAATCAACTTACCATTTAACCATATCTTTAC
The DNA here is from genome assembly GCA_965261435.1 of Candidatus Poribacteria bacterium. GTDB lineage: Bacteria > Poribacteria > WGA-4E > WGA-4E > WGA-3G > MSPOR6. The sequence goes on along the minus strand of CBDHDL010000021.1, from coordinate 4,226,659 downwards.
TGCATCACCACTACCAACAGACATTTTTGTTGATTGATCTTGCGGAGAATTTAGTATTATTGAACCGTAAGCGACATGGTGATTGATATCATCTACACCAAGTCCTATCTCGTTTACAAGTTCATTTATATTATTACCGCCTCTTCTTGAGAGTGCGCCGATCCTCCATTTCTTATTGCCAACGGTAGTTCCTTCCACAGCACCTTGTGTTGCAATCATTTCCTCAGTTATAGTACCACCACTTGCTTGTGCTAAAAAATCTATGCCAGAGCTGGCTGCTTCTGATCCGGACTTTTCTCCTGTGGGGACAATGATCCACAACCACGGACCTCTTATTTTCTCCACTTCAGCTCTGAAGCCTGGATTATCAGTGCGTAAGACAGTTGATCCTCTACGGATCGCCGCGTTCAAAGGTTGAAAATCTAATATCTCATTATTTTGAAGATTCATAAACACCAAGCTATGTAATCCAGCAAGTGGCGTAATATCTGTTATCTGGTTCTGACTTAGATTCAAACGTGTCAGACCTGTTAGCGTAGCTAACGGTTCTATATCCATAATTTCGTTGTTAGCAAGATGCAGCTCTCTCAACCCAGTTAATCCTTCCAAAAAAGAGAGGTCCTCTAATTCTCCGTTATTGATATCAATAAACCGAAGTTTAGGTAGATTTGTCAAGGTCGTCAGGTTTGAAAAACTTGTGCCAGAAGAGCGAAAGGTCCTCAAACTAATTAATTTGTTCAAAGGTGATAGGTCAGCAGGTTGGTTGTTACTCATCGTAAGATCAACCAGTCTGACTAAACCGGAGAGTCCCGACAGGTCGTCAATCACATTATTCGAAATGTTTAAGACCTCAAGATTGATTAAACCTGACAGAGGTGATAGATCAGCGATTGAATTATTATCAATTGTAAGGAGTTCCAATGTGATTTTGCCTTCAAGCGGAGAAATATCTACGATAGCGTTCCCACCCAAGCGGAGGTTGCTCAGTTGGTCCAGGTTCGTCAGTTCCGATATGTCATTTATCACATTATTACGTAGATCAAGGTCTTGCAGGTTGATTGCAGAGGCGAGTCCTGTCAAGTCAGTGATATCTCTATCACGGGCATCAAGATTCAACAGTTCCTCCATATCTTCACTTGTAATCGCTACACCTTGCTGAATGTTGAGTCTATCCGCAATTACATCTCTCAGATTTGTATCTGGTATTTCAACATTTTGAGCAGTTGTGACCGTTGGAATGATGAAAAGTACACACCAAAATGCTGATACACATGTTAATAATTTCATCCGTTGCATTGAGTCTATCTCCTGTTTCAAGATAGGCGCGCGTTAACGGCGCGCCATGAAATTATTTGATCAATAACATCTTCCGAGTAGCAGTGAAATCACCCGCTGTGAAGATATAGAAATAGATTCCGCTCGCGACAGTTTCCCCGACTTCATTTTTTCCATCCCAATATGCCGCACGATCACGACTCTGATATTTTCCAGATTGCTGGTAACCAAGCACCAACTTGTGAACCGTTGTTCCTTTGGCATCGAAAATAGTCAAATTAACTTTTACGGGTTTAGCCAGTTGATAAGGTATCCAGGTCTCTGGGTTGAATGGGTTCGGATAGTTCGCGAGTAACGCTGTCTTCTTCGGTATAGAGACGGTCTCCAATAGTTTCTGTAGATTCGCGATACCCTTTTGAAATGCAATAGAACCGTCATTTTCAAACTCCGCCTGTTCAATCCATTTTTCTATCATTGCAGCCGTGAGTTCTTTATTGTTCAACGCGGATAAGACAGGTGCGGCTGTATCTGAATCCCCCATTTTTTGTGCAACAGCGATAAGGTCTAAGATGTTAATCACGCCGTCATCATTTACATCAGCCTCCGAATTTTCAGAGACATCAGTGTCAAAGGATTGAGCGACTTGAATCAGGTCAAGGATATTAACATTTCCATCCTGATTTACATCCCATACGGGTCTTGTGGGTTCTTCACCCTCTACAATGATGGTATACTCGGGTGGAACAGCGGGGATAGCAATAGCCGAGGATGATCCTGCTTCAAAGTTTTCCAAAGTCAACAGACATTCACCGGGACCCACAATATTGAAACTGACAGTGCACAACGTGCCTGCACCACTAACCCCCTGACTCTGACTGTCAAGTTGTATGGCATTTATACCTGTGATTTTTCCGAGATCATTTTGAATTGTTCCATCATCAAATCGCACATCTATGTCTTCTGACATCAGGAAGTCACCTGCGATCACTTCAACTGCTTCAAGCACATCCGGATTGAAAATGAGGTCAGCTTGCCATCCTGCTAATTTTTTCACATTTTCTGTCTTAAGATTCAACGTGAACGTATCACCAATTTCAAAGCTTGTCGCATCTGTTTCAAACAGAAATCTTGTGCCTTCTCGGAATAGACTGTATTGTGCATCAAGTGCAAAACCGAAATGACCTGCGAAACTACCGTGTCCGCGATTATCCAATGCGACTAATAAGACGTTTTGTCCCTGTTTTAGTGTTACGGGGAAGAAATCTTCAAAATCATTCGCGCCACGTTGAGTGAATGCCTGATGGACTAACTCTCCATTAAGCCACACCTTTACAGAATCATCGCTTCCGACGAACATAGTTGTTTGCTGTTCACTCGGAGAGTCCAATACAATTGCACCGTAGACGATATGGTCGTATATTTCGCTCCCTGTTCCCCAACCGAGTGATTCCGTCATTTGATTGATATTGTTTCCACCCGTGCCGATTCTGTGCCATGTCCACTTACTTTCTCCGACAGACTTACCTGCTACTGCTCCGTTAGTGGACACCTTAACCTCCGTTGCTGCGCCGGCCGTTGCGCGTGCGATAAAATCTGTGCGTGCATCTAACCGTGTTCCCGGTACAATCGCCCATAGCCACGGACCAAGTATCTTAGGACCGCCTGTTGGAAATCCAGGATTCCCGACTATCCGCACAAATGTCTTATCAGGTAAACTGTCTAATGGTGCAAAGTCAGTAATGGCATTGTTGCGAAGGTCTAACCGTTCTAAATTTTGCAGTTTGTTCAGCGCAGTAACGTCTGAAATGACATTGTTTTCAAGATACAAGACGTTCAAACGATTTAGACCCGAAAGCGGAGTCACATCTGAAATTAGGTTGGCATCAAGATTAAGAATTGTCAAGTTTTTCAAATTGCTCAACGGCTTAAGGTCCTCAATACCGTTGTCAACTAATTCTAACCATTCTAACTGTGTAAACTGTGAAAGCATCGTAAGGTCAGATAAAGTACATCCGTGAATTTCCAAGCGTCGCAAAGATTTTAATCCTTGCATCGCTGGCAGTTTTGTAATGTTCCTATCATTACCATATTCAATCCATCGTAACTTTTTTAGAGATGCCAACACGGTGAAATCTTCCACGGGTGTACGCCATGCATCAATACGTTCTAAACTCGTCAGTTCTGCAAGGGATGATAAGTCGGTTACTGGATTGCCTGAAATTCCTATGCCTTGCAATTTTGTTAGCTTGCGCAAAGGTGATAAGTCGGTTATCTGATTCTGCTCCAGTCCTAACCAATCCACTCTCGTTAAGTTTGCCAAAGGCGTAATGTCAGTAATTTGGTTGCCCCTTAATTTAATGTTGTTCAGTCGCGTTAACTCTGCCAAAGGCGATAAGTCAGATATCTCATTGTTTCTAAATTCTATCCGTTCAAGGTTCTCTGCAAACTCAAGACCACTTAAATCAAGAATACCTTGGTTATCCGCAACAATCGTCCTCAAATTCTTCATTTCTATTTGATCGATTGTAGCGCCGGCTTCTTTGTTGAGGGTCCGTTCAATTGCGGCACGTAGGTTCAGATCAGATATAATAACGACACCACTGACAGGATCGGGTCGATCATCTGGATCCGGTAGTAAAACATCATCGTATATCGTAGAGATTACATTATGGAATTCTGCTGTCCATGTATCCCGTTGCATCTGACCACTACCAGTCGTGAGTTGTATTAACCCTAAATCATGTAATCGTGTATCTTTTTTAATCCTTTCAAGGAAGTCTAATGTTTCAAAACCGACAGATGCTGCAGCGTGTGCTGCATCAACTGGCCCCTTGAACGCTTCATGGAACCGATGCACGGGTTCAATATCTTTAATGTCCCCACCTGATGCTTCAAGAGCCAATCTATAAAGTTCTGCATCTCGTTTCACAAGATCGGCCATCTTAGATTGTTCTACATAAAGTTGTAGTGCGTGGTCTTTATCAAAATTCGGACTTGCATTTTCCACTATTACACCGCGGACTGTATCTTCAAAAGTCTTCATCCCTTCAGTGTGGCAACCGATACAAGAAAGACCGTTACGGACCGCTGGATCGCTTGCTGCTGGATTAGATACAATATCTGTCGGTGCTACATCAAGTCGTTTTCCATTTGCATCTACAAGAAAGTATGCTTGCAAACCGTTCGGTAGGTTAAATATAATCTCTCCACCATCATGTGTAAAGTTAAGGGGATAGTTAAAGATATTTTGCGTTCCTACACTTCCAGCAAAATCATAGCTTTTCCAATATGCTCCGTAACGAGATTCGTGACGTTCAACAACCCTATTGTTATTTGAAACACCTGAATCGTTGAATCCTGCCCGCCAGACGCGGACACCAGGGGCATTCTGCAGATTAGCCGTAACATCCACATCAAGTTCTACTTCTAAGGCGCGGTCAGTATCCGGAAGTCCGAGAATGTCGTTGTAAAGCGGGGGTAAGGAGGCAGTTGCAAGAAACCAATCAACATGGACGAACGGGACATTACATTCCATTATTTCTCTTACATTTGTTAGTTTTCTCAGGGTACCCGTATCTGTTTCAACAGTGAGGTTAAGGCTATAGGGATATACTTCTTCAATCTGTGTCCACCGGTTTTCACCACTTTCCCATTGGTATCGGCGAAGATCGATATGGAATATTGTTTCTTCAGAATCAATCGGTTCAGGATTGACAATTTCGCGACCCCATGAAAGACTGTTTACAAGTTTTGAAAGTGCGTGCCGATAATCCGCGAGCGTCTCATCAAGTTCACCTGCATTGTAAAGATGTGTCAATGAAAAATACCGTGCATAGCTTCGATCAAACGGTGTAAGCGTGTCCAAATGCTGCTGTATGGAATCAAGCATTGAATCAGTGGTAATGAAACTACGGTCTAATGGTTGAGCGACATTCCAATCCGGTGCCCCTGCCAAAATCCATTGATATATCGTATTAATTGCCTCTTCGGACAACGGATTACTGTTAAACGGCATCCGTTTATCTACATTAGTTTCGATTAACCGCTTATAGAACTCAGAATTGTCAGGGTCACCAGGAATCACAGAGCCGTCATCAATTATATCTGGATATTGAATGAGAAGTTGCTCCGTGTAAGAACCACCAACGCCATGACAACCGTTGCAACTATTCTCAAAGATAGCATAAGCTCTTTGTGCGATATTCTGTTGTGCCTGAACATTTTGAAAACTCAAAGCCAATATCAATAGACAACTTACTGTAGTCAGATACTTAAATAGTTTCATATTTTCCCCTCAAATATAGATTTAGCTTGTTTCTTTACTTTATTACTAACATTTTTCTGGTCGCTACAAAGTTCCCCGCAGTTAACGTATAAAAAAAGACACCACTTGCAACAGTTTCCCCCAAATCATTCTTTCCATCCCAATAAGCGGAACGGCTGCGGCTTTGATAGATACCAGCATTTTGATGTCCCAAAACTAAAGTTCTAATAATGTGTCCATTTGCATTATAAATTCTGATACTCACCTCAGATGGTCTCGCGAGATGATAAGGTATCCACGTCTCAGGATTAAACGGGTTCGGATAGTTTGCAAGCAGCTTTGTTTTTTCAGGTGTCAAGGAAGCCAAAAGTCTCTGGAGATTCGCAATGGCTTTACGAAACACAGTAGCACCGTCGTTTTTTAACATTGCTTCCGTAATCCATGCGTGTATCAATTCGGGTGTTAATTCACTACTATTGACTAAAGTAGGATTCATTTCAACTCCTTGATTTGTGATCATTGTCGGAGCTGCTGAAGTAGAATCGTTAATATGCTGTGCTACTGCAATAAGATCTAAGATACCAATCATTCCATCACCGTCCACATCAGACTGCGGATTAACAGATGCCTCTTCTCGTAGATATTGTGCAACATGTAGTATGTCCAAAATGTCAACCTGTCCATCTTGATTCACATCCCACGGAGGGAACAAGCGTTTTTCCACGTTGATAGAAAATTCTGGAATGCTCAGGGTGATTGGGACAAGGTCACTTGAACCTGCAAACAAGTTACTAATTGTGATTTCAGTTTCTCCCTCTCCTTTTGCCCTGCATGTTAGCGAAAGCAACGTACCCGCCCCACTAATACCCTCTTTGGAAAATCGTACTGCGCCAAGACCAGTAATCTTGCCATTCGTGTTATCAACAGTGTTTTCAAGAAAGAAAGTTGATATACCGCCTTCATGCAAGAAATTACCTTCACGGACCTCTCTGACTTCAAGTATTTCAGGGTCAAATTCAATATCACATATCCATCCCGCTAATTTGGTAACCTCTTCGGTGTTTAGATGAAGTATAAATGTATCGTCAACGCGGATAGGTGTTTCAACTGAAGAATCAATAGCAAAGGAGAGTCTGGAACCATCTACAATTGGGTCGGGTTGCGCTTCCACAGTGATGGTAATCTCTGGTGGACTTAGTGAAATGATCGTCAGGTCACCTGCACCGGCCGCTAAGTTCGCAAGTGTAACTTGTGCTTCTCCGATTTTCTTTGCTTTAAACTTTATTGACAACAACCTTCCGGTACCGTTAACACCCACTTTTGAAAATCGTGCAGTGCTTAGTCCGTCGATTAACCCTGCAGTATTATTGATTGTTCCACCGAGAAAGAAAGGCATTTCACCGCCTTGTTTCAAGAAATCTCCTTCAATGACTTCTACTGCTTGAAGCACATTAGGATCAAATACAATATCACATTCCCACCCCGCTAAATCCGTGACATTTTCTGCCTTTAGATGTAGTGTAAAAGTATCTCCAACTAAGACGGGAGTCTCAGCTAAAGTAAAGGTGAGCTTTGACTCATTCACATTCGATTCGGATTGCGCTGCGATAGTGATGACAATATCCGGAGGTGCAATCGGAATTGTTTCCAGGTTAATATCCCCAACATGTAGATTGGATAGTGTGATCTGAGTTTGTCCTACTGTCTTTGCTCTGAATTTTACGGATAGCAATTTACCGGTGCCGTTAACACCTACTTTTGAAAATCGTGCTGCGCTTAGATTATCAATTACCCCTGCAGTATTATCAATTGTGCCACGCTGAAAGAACGGTGTTTCACCGCCTTGTTTCAAGAAATCTCCCTCAATGACCTCTACTGCTTCAAGTACATTAGGATCAAATTCGATATCACATTGCCACCCCGCTAAATCTGTGACGTTCTCAATGTTAAGATTCCACGTGAATGTATTCCCTACGTATATAGGTGTTTCGTCTATAGTAAAGGAGAGTAGTGCATTTTCTGCATCATCAGTGATGTCGGTTGTTTGTGCCACCGTCCCAAGTTTAAACGTCAAGACCAAAATAGCACACAACACATAAATATAAGAAATGCTGGATTTTCTATTGATAATAACCACTTAACTTAATCGTTTCTCCCATCTTCGCTAATATTACCAAAAGACGACTATGATGTTTCTAATCATATAACGTCTTAACTAATTTGTCAAACAAATTGTCTGAACCAGTGTGTAATTATTTTTTCACTCTATTTGTCTGAATCGCGGAAGGCACGGAGAACGCGGAAGATTGGAAGGATGGAAGATTGGAAGGGAGGAAGGATGGAAGATTGGAAGAGGGGAAGGGTGAATGGGCGGGGTTAGGGGTAAACGGACAGGGAAACCCAGTCCCTACGATATAAAATGCGGACAGGGAAACCCAGTCCCTACGAACGGGGATTGGACAAGGATCGCGTTGATCGGGTATAAGATGCGGACAGGGAAACCCAGTCCCTACGATATAAAATGCGGACAGGGAAACCCAGTCCCTACGAACGGGGATTGGACAAGGATCGCGTTGAGTGGGTATAAGATGCGGACAGGGAAACCCAGTCCCTACGATATAAAATGCGGACAGGGAAACCCAGTCCCTACGAACGGGGATTGGACAAGGATCGCGTTGAGTGGGTATAAGATGCGGACAGGGAAACCCAGTCCCTACGAACGGGGATTGGACAAGGATCGCGTTGATCGGGTATAAGATGCGGACAGGGAAACCCAGTCCCTACGATATAAAATGCGGACAGGGAAACCCAGTCCCTACGAACGGGGGTGGGACAAGGATCGCGTTGATCGGGTATAAGATGCGGACAGGGAAACCCAGTCCCTACGATATAAAATGCGGACAGGGAAACCCAGTCCCTACGATCAGAATCTTCCATTCTTCCATGAACTTTACACGCCCCAGGAAGAAACGAATATTGACAATCTATACGATTTATGTCATAATATAAAAAAACATGCAAGATACGGAGGTGCACACTGAAAGAAACAGAATCAAAAGAAATTTCACTACAACAGATCCGCAGCCTATTTGTTATCTCATCCCTTTAATACATACAGAAAATCCTTCAGACATCTATAACTCCTTCAACGCATTTTTCAGTAAATTAGTAAACAAAATATAGAGAAGTTTCTTTTTTTATAAGATTTTTTGAATTTATGCACTCTTTTACACCAAAAAATGTGTCTTATACTTAAAAGGGTCTTTATGCTCTTGCATAAAAAACCGTGAATGTATACAAAGAATTGAAATTTGCTGTCCTTTAATTCTTCATAGCGGACATTTCAGAGGAAAAAATGGAAATTACTTCTTATAAGAATTACGAATCAGAACAGCGAGAAGACGAATCAGAAGAACGAGAAACAGAATGTATTGAGTCTCGCCGAGAATATGCTTTTAGACTTTTGAACAATTTGCCGGAAAATGAACGTTCGGTGGTAATGCATCGTTATATCGGTGAGATGACCGAAACGGAAATAAGTAGATGGTTAGGGATTTCAGTTAATACAATCCAGAGCAGACTGCAGCGGGCAAAGCAGCGTTTGAAATTAGAAGACGATCACCTCATTTTCGAGACATTGAGATGTTTACAATTATCTACAGACCTAACTGATCGTGTCTTAGAACGAATTGCTACTATAAAATCTATACCGCCAGAAGTAAGACCTCTATTCCCTTTGTATGCTGCTGCTTCCACATTAGTTCTCGTGTTGTTCATACTTCGTTTAGCATATCAACAGAATTTTGCAATAGTATTTGGCACGTTTCCAGCAACCTTATAGTTTAGATGTGAATGTAGAAACGATGGTTGAACTCATTGATACACCTATTGTGGAAACTTTGCATTAGAACATGACAGACGAAAAAACTAATTACCCTACTGCTTTGTCAAGTCATACTCATTCTAATTGATTATGTAGCATTTTTTCGTAGGTCGGGTAGAGCAAAGCGAAACCCGACACGTAGGGTTAGACAGGTTTTCCATGTCGGGTTTCGCTTCGCTCTACCCATAGGTGTAAAGTTAAGGATTTCCATACGCGGAAAACCCTCTCCAGTCCCGTAGGGACGCAATGTTTATAGTTAAACGTTATACAACCCCTCTTTAGTCCCGTAGGGGTGCTATGTGTAGTAGTTCATCCTGATATAAACATATCGTCCCTACGGGACTGAAGAGAGGTAGGGGTACACATTTTTCTATAAACATATCGTCCCTACGGGACTGAAGAGAAGACGATCCCAATAAACATAAGGATTCAGAGTGATTCATAAGAGCTTCTAAGTTTTCTTAAGTTTACACCTATGGGTAGAGCAAAGCGAAACCCGACACGTAGGGTTAGACAGGTTTTCCATGTCGGGTTTCGCTTCGCTCTACCCGACCTACGGCAGAATGGAATAAAAATAATTCAAATTGATATAACCCTGACTTGTTGAAGAATATTGTTGAATTATTTTTAATAATTTGAGATAATGCATAACTAATGAATTCAGATTAGTGGTCTGTCCAAGTTAAACTTGTAGGTCGGGTAGAGCGAAGCGAAACCCGACATGATAGACACAATCATTACGTGTCCAAATCAACGCCAAATGCGCGTTTGGCATTTGTCGGGTTTCGTTCCTCTACCCGACCTACATATTTAGTGTGGACTATCCATTAGTAAAAATTAGTATGATGAAAAGAGGAAGTTTTTTAACGCAACTATATAACGCATTACTCACGTGAAAGTGAGATTTATTTCTAAGAGGAGACAGAATTGAATGAAAAATATGTTGGTATTCGCAGGACTCGTATTGATGATAGGTTCTCTTGTTATATGTACGAGTGAGATGGTACATGCAGAGAAAGTCTTGGGAACAGGAACGGGTTCACTGCTTGGTGGAGACCTAACTGATCCTGAAGATGATGGTAATCCTGAGGCGGATGAAGGTTACAACGCAATTTTTACAGCGAATGAAGAAGCAGGATTCGGAGGCGGAGAAAATGCGTTCAACGTCTTTGATAATCGCCTCGGCGGCGGTAATGACAAATGGTGCTGCGGACGTGGTGGTGGAATTCCTGAAGAAGGTCTACACGTGACTGCTGAGTTGGAGGATACGTACGCACTGACACACTTCACCGTATCTTCCGCGAACGATACTCCTAATAGGGACCCGACACACTGGGAAATTCAGGGTTCCAACGACGGTGAAGAGTTTACGACAATCTATATGCACGACGGTAATAGCTTCTGGGATCAACGACTACAGGTCGTCCGTTTTGATGCAGGAGACGATTTTGACGAGCAAAGAATCGGGTATCGGTTCTTTCGACATGTTACTTTTAACACCGTAGCAAACCCAGCGGGGGCGTACTTTCAGATCGGTGAAATTGAATACTTTGGCGATACAAGCTTGCCCGTCGATCCACAAGCCAAAATCACAACTACATGGGGAAGTATCAAAGACTTCCGATAAGCGTTAATTTCAGATGCTCTCTAAAACGGCTTGAATCAAGTTATAACTTGGTTTAAGCCGTTTTTTTTTGGATTGAACATTGAACCTGATTGTTATTGACATTTTTACACAAATTTGGTATTCTTTTATCTATAAATCCCAAATGCGATCTGTCAATGTCATAGTTGAAATGCAGAACACACAACCACGAGAAATAGAAGTATACAAGAACAAAAACGGACAGGAACCCTTCAGTGAATGGTTTGCATCTATTCAAGATACAAGAACACAGAACAGAATTTTGAACACGACTTGACCGTCTTGAAAAAGGTAATTTTGGCGATTACCAATCTGTCGGTAGTGGTGTGTTTGAGTTACGCCTCCATTTTGGGGCAGGTTATCGTATCTACTTTGGGGAAGTGAATAGAACAATCATCCTACTGCTCTGTGGTGGAGATAAGTCAACGCAGGCAGAAGATATTGCGCGTGCTAAGGCATATTGGTCAGAATATAAGGAGTAACAGTGATGAGAAAGCACCGGAAATGGCGAGAAATGGTAATAGAACAACTTGCAAATGATCGGAATGCAGCACTTGACTATATTCAATTAGGAATAGAAGAATACCAAGATGATGGGGACATTGCTGTATTTCTACTTGCCCTCCAAACGTTTGTAAAATCACAAGGTGGAATTACCGAACTTACGAAAAAAACCGACATGGACAGTCAAGTTCTCTCGGAAGTCCTTGCAGGTGAAAAAGCACTGCCTATTGATATTTTTTTCAATATCCTTTCAGCACTTGGATGCAAACTGGCAATCCAAACTATAAAAGACGATATTTGAGCCAACTAATAATAGGTTTCTGACTCTGATTTGGATTTATGTGTGATGATGTGCTGTGTCTGAACCAGGATTATCAGGAAAGACAGGAAAGACAGGATAAGAGGGGAGAAGAATGGAAGGGTGGAAGGGTGGAAGGTGAATAGAAAACATTGATACCACAACTCTTCAGCCCCAGATAAAGTTAAAAAATTTAATCGGGTAATATTCAGTTTCTTGTAAAATGCGGCAGAATACGCGTTTGGTATTCTGCATTGGTTAGGATACCGCACCTACCGTGTCGGGGTCCAAATTACCTAATTTATTATTTTAACTTCATCTGGAGTGCAGCCCTTTGACAATTCTTTTTTCTATAGACATATTGCTCCGCTGGAGCAAGAGGTCAGCGATCCTTCCCTTTTTCCATCCTTCCCTTCTTCCACCCTTCCAATCTTCCACCCTTCCAATCTTCCACCCTTCCATAAATCCGTTTGACTCAGCATAAAAATTCAGATAAAATGTTTATGTTAGTTTGAATGAAATTCTAATCGGACTATTTTGGAATAGGTTACCTATGCGTATACAGATCCTGGCTGATGTTGGTAAAGGCATCAGTTTTCCACTCAATTATAACCACATGCTTGTTGGCGTCATCTATAGATTCCTTGCAGAATCCAACCCGGAATATGCGGATTTCCTTCACGATGAAGGTTACGAAGTAGGCGAGAAACGTTTCAAACTCTTCACCTTCTCACAACTCATGGCAGAACGCAGACGTATCATCGGTGAAACGATTCAATTCCGTTCTACTTTGACATGGTTCGTTTCGTCTCCAGTAGAACAATTCCTATCTCATTTTGCCGACACACTCCTCACCCAAGGCAGACTCTCCATCGGGTCGCACCATCTCAAAATAATAGATGTGACGATACCGCGTACCCCTCGTTTCCAACCTGCTATGCGTTTCCGGTGTCTATCACCGATTGTCATGTCTGCAGTGCGTCAAAACGATGGTCAACGCCGCACACACTACTGCCTACCCGATGATCCAGAACTCTCCGAACTCATCCGCAAGAACCTACTCCGCAAACATCAAGCAATCCACGCACGCATCCCGCAAGACGATACGTTATCCTTCCGTTTTGACGATAGATATATTCAAAGGAAACAGGGACGCGTCACCCGACTGATAGATTTCAACGGTATCAAGATACGCGGGATTATGTGTCCGTTCAGTGTATCTGGCAGCCCTGCACTGATACAGGTCGGTTATGAATGTGGATTTGGCGATAAGAACAGTGCGGGGTTCGGCATGGTGGAGGTATAGTGGCACAATTTTCCTCTTGACATAAACCGAAAAATATGTCACACTATAGTTATATGCTACTTTGGATGGAAATGTTTGGTAGAGGTCTCACAATGAGAATGATAGTGGTTTTACTTATTGGTTTACTCTTGGCAAGTCCGCAGGTATTCGCGGACCTTTCCGTTGCGGACCTTGATAAGATTAGTGAAATTGTAAAGGAATCTGAAACACGGATGAAGGAATATGTATCGCAGGAAATCGCAAATGTAAACACAAGGATCACGGAATTGGATAAAAGGTTAACCAACCAATTATCTGAAGTGGAAAAACGCTTGACTAACAGTATATCTGAAGTGGAAAAACGCTTGACTGTTCAAGTAGTTGCTGTGGATACACAGGTAGGTCGCAATTATAGTCTGATAATCGGGTTCATTGCATTGATCATTTTTGCTGTGGGAATTCCACAGATTATTACAGCTTTTCAAGGACGTAAACTACGAGAACAAGAGGAAAAATACGAGGAACTGAAGCAGGAGATTGAAATACTAAAACAACAAATTGTTCGACCTTAACTTTATTTTTTGATCGTACCAGTCAGGTTTATCAAACTCACGTTATGTTCCTTTGGATGGAAATGTTTGGTAGAGGTCTCACAATGAAAATGTTAGCAGTTTTACTTACTGTTTTACTGTTGGCAAGTCCGCAGGTATTCGCGGACCTTTCCGTTGCGGACCTTGATAAGATTAGTGAAATTGTAAAGGAATCTGAAACGCGGATGAACGAATTTGTATCTGGAAAAATAGAAATCGTTAACACCAAGATCATAGAAATGGATAAAAGGTTAACAAACGATATCAAGGCAGTAGATACACAAGTCGGACGCAATTTTAATCTTATACTCGGTTTAATTGCTTTGATTGCTTTTGCGGTAGGTATTCCACAGATTATTACAGTTTTGCAAGGACGTAAACTACGAGAACAAGCAGAATAATATGAGGAACTGATTGTTTGACCTTAACTTTATCTTTTTAATCGCACCAGTTTGGAATAGAAATATGTTTTGTTTACTAAATAAAACAACACTGTTCATTTTAATCGCACCAATTTGGAATAATTGATGTAAATTCATTTAGATTTGAATTAAATCTAAGATTTACTTGCATTTATCTTCGGTTTATGTTATAATTATTTTTATGTTCAGTGTTATGTTTGCTAAATAACTGACTTTTTGAAGGAGGTGTTTGGTATGGAAGAACAATTAACCCTTAACTTCAACGATAATTCATCTAAACTGGTATTAGAGTTAACTGGGAATCCCTGGACAGATTTTGGCATTGTTAGTTTTTGTAAGGACTTGCGTTCTATAACTCTTGATTACAAAATAACTATAACACCACACGAGGTGACCATTACGACTGACGCTGCAAATCTTGATAAATTTGAAGAATGGTTAAATCAAAAATTAATAGACAGGTGGAATCGTCTCTATTGGTTGAGTCGTGGTGCAAAAATACTTGAAAACAAAAAGTTGAATTATGACGATCAAGGTTTTATTGATAGTGATAACCAACAAATCCCAGTTACAGAGGATGACCGTCTCTTGATTAAGGAAAAATGGAAAAACAGCACGGTTAAGGATAATATGTCACGCATCCAAATGCGGTTTAATTTTATTGGAATTGGTAACAGTGCTAAGAAATTTAAGACTGAACAGCAAAAGAACATTCAAGACTTTATTCAAGATTGGCAAAATGAGGGTGGAAAAAAAGTTTGTGAAATGTCGGGTAGGTCTTGTTATAAAACTAAAGCCCTACTTCAGGTTGTGAATCCATTGGCAAATAAGCACCATAATACGAAAGCACGAGGTTTTTATGGGACTGCAGTCGTACCTAAAGTTGGTTCCGTTTATTATCTACTTAGCCTGTGTGCAACACTTGACGAGAATATTCCATTTGTCTATAACCCCGCAAAACAATCTATTAGACTTATTTTGCCTGAAATCAGGGATTTTGAATTATTAGCAAAAGTACATCAACGTCTTAACGATAATCTTAGAGATGATCTAAGAGAAAAAGAACTTTATCCTTATACAAACTTACGGACTCAGGTACGTATTTCCAATCAATACTCACTTGCTATTTCATTGTTTCATAACATCTTTTATGAGTTCACACCAACCGATGATGACGATGCAATGGATGGAGAATGGGATTTTTCTCCGCTTGTTGAAGAGTCTACACAATCTGTAAGTCAACTGACGCGCTGGATCATAATCCCTTATGTGAAAGGACAAGTAGTGACTTTTCAGAATTTTCATACTGTTGAAGTAGATACGCGGTTATATGAGTTTGTTAAACCGATTGATTTTAAACCTATACCTATTAAATTAGTGTCAGATATACTTATTAGGATGTCATCCCGAACGCCTGATGGTGAAAATGCCATTGGTCAGTTCTGCCAAGCAATTGCAACCAGTACACCTTCTCTGATGAAGGCTGCTTTGTTTAGTCTATGGAAGCATCAGGATGCTGTTATAATTACCCCACAGCGAGGTGCACCACATCCTGTGCGCCTGCTTCTACCATTCGTTAATCATTTTTTGGAGGTAAATCAAGTGTTAGATCAAAAGTTACGTGAAGATCTACGTGCGTTAGGCACTACAATTGGTAAGACTTTTTATAAAGATGTTACGCTTATAAGTAAATTGTATAATGTATCGAGTGTAAACGCTTTCCGAGAGGCACTCAATGTAGTGATGCTTCGCTTGTATAAGTATAGTACGGGTGAAGGTATTAAGAATGCAGTTCCGGTTAAGCAGGAACGTGTTGACCACATCTTAAACGAACTGACAGATAAGAATTACAAGGAAATCGCTGAGACGCTTTCAACTTATGTCTGTCTTAATGCTTACAATACTAAAGTATTTGACTCTAAATCCAATAGTGATGGAGGAAATCAAAATGAATAATAATGCAACTGAATTGAAGGGAATTTCAGTAGTTTGGCTTAGCAAAACCGATTTGAGCAACCTGAACGCTGGTGAAGGGGGAGGTGGCAACGTCACAGAAATCAAAACCTATGAAAACGGACGGAAGCCTTATGCCTCGGGGCAATCGGTGCGACATGCCCTCAGAGAAGCAATTCATAGGAATAATCCTGGTGTGTTTCTGTGTGTCCCCGAGGCTCCTTGTACCAACGTGGCAGAATGTTGGCTTTGCGATCTGTTCGGTTTTCTGAATCCAATTGCTGATAAAGGTTTTAGTAGACGTTGGTCACCCATCAAAGTTACACCTGCCCTTGGACAGATAGCATCTGATGTGGTTACGGATTTGCTGATTCGCATGAGTGGTATAGAAAAAGAGGATAAACAGACAGCGGACCAACGAATTGCTTATGTGCAAATGATGTCAAATGTTTACCGACTTGGGTTATCACTTGATGTTGCGAACGTCGGTAAAGTGATAACACCACAATATGAAGGTAAAGGCAAAAATGCGAAATTCAATGGCTGGAAAACTGATGTAGAAATTGAAAAAGGGGAAAAAATCAAACGAACTGTAGCCGTTTTAGATGCAATCGGTGGGATCTCAGACTTTGCAAAACAGGCGCGAAATGCTGCATCGCTTTCACCAGATATTTTCATAGCATCTACACATACACGTTATTCACATAGAACCTTAAGAGCGTTGGAACTGGACGATGAAGGGCATGTTAACACGAAAACACTTAAGGTCATCTTGCAGGACTTAGAAGATGATGGTGCCAAACTTTTCTGCGGATATACACCAGGTGTAGTAGAGAATGATGATGAATTGACTCAGGTTTTGGATGATTTTGGAATAGAAACATCTAATCCACTTCGTGCATTGAGAAATCTTACAACACACGTGCAGGATGCTCTTGACAGATAACCGAATAAAAGGCCGGTATTTTCATGAATTCCTGCCTTTTTTAACGGAGTATATTATGGAAAAGATACTTACTTTTGGTGTCATCTGTCCATTCTGGACATCTTTCCGTCAACCTCAAGCGGTGAACGTTCATATAACCTATCCTTTTCCACCACCATCAACGCTCTATGGCATGTTGAATGCTGCAAGGGGAAAACCACAAGATTGGTGTGTGGATAGAGAAGACTGGCAACTCTCACTCGTTATTGAATCGAGTGGAACATTTCTTGAAACATTTAGCAAAATATTTAAATCCGCTCGAGAACCAGGACCGATTTTTGAAAGAACTATTCTGATACGTCAGAAGTTAGTGATGGCACAATATACCGTTTATCTTAAATCTAACGAAGACTTACTCGTTGAAGCACAAAAGGCACTTAGTACTCCGCATTGGCCACTCTATCTTGGTGAATCGGATGATGTTGCTGATATTATAACGCCACGTATTGTAGAATCCCAACCAACTAAATCCCAGCAAATCCATTCAATTATTCCAGGGTTCGTTGAAGGATGTCAATTGGCAAACGTCCCGGTTAGATTTACTGCAGCAGCGAGAGAACAGTGGCAGATGGATAGACAAATTTACTCAATTCCACCAGAAGGGGAATCGGCCCAATTAAGTGAACCACACCTGGCTTATCCAATTGAAGGGAGGAACATAATATTCGATGGAAATTCTGGGAAAAACTAATCAGACCTTACGTGGACATATTCAGGACTGTTTAACAGTCTGTGATGAGATTATAGCGCGCCGTGAACCGTTTTTAAGTCAATTGTGCCAAAAGTTCGATTGGAATTGGGAAGAAGTTAAACAGGCTTTACGTTTTGCTGTGTGGTGTCATGACATCGGGAAAGCATCTGACGAATGGCAGGATTATATCCGAGGCAAAGGTAGTAGAATCACGCATGCACTTCCATCTTTTGGTATAGGACTTATGACAAAGGGTATCTCAAAGTCTTTTGACAGCGATCCGTTTTATGCTGCTATGTTAGCGGTGCTTGCTCATCACGGACAACTCCATAAAGACTCATTCCGAGAGGATAACTTTCGTTGGCAAGATGTAAGTTTACCTATTGACTACATAAACAACCACTTTGACTTTTTTCGTCAACAAGACCCCGATTGTCATCTAAAAACTTGGCATTCGAACGCACTTAACCTCGGAAGGATTTGTGCACCTATAGAAAAGTTAAAAAAGATAATCAAAGGACCTGAAAAGCTTCCATTCAAGGTTCTTTACTCACTCATGCTGAATGTGCTAACTGCATCAGATGGATATGCCAGTGGAAATTCTCCCGAAGGTGGCAATCCTACAAACCCCATGACTACCAATTTAAGCAGCGAAGAACTTTCTGCTATTGAAAATGAGTTTCCACTATTTAGGAATGAACCTTTACAAACACTACCTTTTGTCTCGTCACCAAATGATATGCAGAAGTGTATTCTCCAACAAGATTCAGATAGAGTTGTCTTAAACGCAGGATGCGGAGAGGGTAAAACTGCTGCAGCACTGCTTTTCGCACAAAAGTTGCTAAAAGACAATCGTATTGACCGGATTATTTTCACGTTACCGACAAAATTCACTGCAAATAATCTTATGAAAGATTTAACTGACAAGGAAAAGTATAAAATTCCAGAGGATATTGTTGGCATTACACACGGAGATGCTTCTGAATTCCTCCGACAAAGAGAACGAGAAACTAAGGAAGAGGTTGTTGATGAAGATGAAATACAAAACTTGATTATGGCACAAGTCTTTGAAAATAGCATCTATGCAAAACCGATAACGATTTCCACAGTGGATCATCTAATTATGAGTCTTTATCACGGTTATAAATTTGCGGATAGAGCCTTTTCTAATGTCGCCTCTTCATTAGTCGTTTTTGATGAAGTTCACTATTATGAAAAGCATACTATTGGAGCAATTGCAGAAACAATGCGTCGATTAACTGAATTACAGGTTCCACATCTTGTGATGACCGCCACAATCCCATGTGCTGTTCATCAGGGGTTAGATACATTAGTTGCAAATCGACCTTATGAATTTCAGCGCGCACCAGCAGTTATACAAGGAACTTCAAAACCCAAAACACCGTTTGAAATTAAGCGGTTAACTAATACCTTGATTGATGAGGATGACATGTCTGTTTCAGATGAACTTATTGAACTTATACATAAGAACATTGATAGAAAGCAAATAGTATTTGTTAATCAAGTTGCACGGGCAAAGAAAATCTATCAAAATTTGTCTGAATCTGGTATTGATGAAAATTTGATCTGTTATCATTCGGGTTTCATTAGTAAACACCGAAACGAAAAAGAAAGGATAATCCGTGCTCTTTTCAAAAAACCTATAAAAAGAAAAGAAGCGGATATAAATGCATTAGAACAACGTGATTTTTACAACACTGAACCTTGTATCCTCGTATCTACACAAGTTAGTGAGCTTAGCTTAGACATTAGCGCGGATGTAATGTATTCTGAAATCGCACCGATTGATTCAATTGTCCAAAGAGGCGGTAGACTGCATCGAAACGGTGAATATCCTGACAATGATGGCTATCTTCATCGGATGTATATATCACCACCTTATGAAAATGAAAAAGCAAGTCTTCCTTATGACCAAGATGTATTACAACGTTCATGGAAAGTCTTAGAACATCACTATACTTTTGATAATGCATGTGCTTGGGTAAATGAAGTTTATCCAGAAAGTTCTACGCTCATGCATGCTGAACTTGCTGACGCTATTGACACTGATTTGGTCTTTGGTAAAAAACCGCAAGATAACTGGGGTGATAATATTGAAGAAGAGGGACGTGTTGTAATTCGCAAAAGTAACTACCAAACTTATGATGTTGTTCCATATAAATATGTGGAGACCGTTGAGGATGATTTTAGAAATTATAAGGCACATCACCTCAGCATTTCAGAGAGAGTATTTCACATTGCACGTGTGAATGAAAAGATCCTGTCACGAGAAGCAACGCAAACATTGAAGACTCGTCAAGGAGGAACACGAGAAATTAAGATGCGTTTTAAAACAATTCAGTCGCGTTATACATTTGAAGTTGGACTTGAACTTGATGAGGAAGCAATCCCAAATGTTCTATAATACAAAGGAGAACATCAAAATGCAAAACCCACAACACCCAAACATCACAGGCACAGCCATAAACTACCTATACATCTGCAAACGCAAACTCTGGTTCTACAGACACCAGATCGAAATGGAGCATTCCTCCGAAAAAGTTGACCTCGGCAAACACCTCCACGAAAAAAGTTATCCACGAGAAAAACGCAGAGAATGGGACATTGACAGTCTCATCAAGATAGACTATATTGACAAACAAGGCATTCTACACGACATCAAATACGGTACATCAATGGAAACAGCACACATCATGCAGATATGTTATTATCTCTATCTGCTCAAACAGAAAGGTGTAACTAATAAGAAAGGTATCATCAACTACCCACGTCAACGACAGACCACTGAAGTAGAACTCACACCCGAAAAAGAGAAAGAGGTAGAAAACGCCATAGCAAAAGTAAACGAAATCACAGCACTACCAACACCACCTCACGCAGAATATATGAAGATATGTAAATCCTGCAGCTATCAAGAATTGTGTTGGAGTTAAAAGTATCGGAGGTACCCTAACATGTCACGCAATTACTACATCACTCAACCCGGTAGAATTCGCCGAAAAGACAATACCGTCTACCTTGAACCTGAAGATGCAAAACGTATCCCAATACCTGTAGAAGATATTGACGCACTCTACTTCTTCGGTGAACTTGATATGAACACAAAACTACTCAACTTTTTCGCACAAAAGAAAATAGCATTCCACGTATTCAACTATTACGGCTACTATTCTGGTAGTTATTATCCAAGAGAATATCTCAACTCAGGATCGCTTCTTGTAAAACAGGTGCAGCACTACGAAAGACCAGCGAAACGGATGGAGATTGCACATGAATTCGTCGCCTCTGCAGTTTTCAATATGCTCCGAATCTTGCGATACCACACAAATCGTAGTAAAGATTGTAGTAAACAAATTGAAACGATTGAGACACTCCTCACAGAAAGCCAAGCCGCAAAGAATACAAATCAGTTGATGGGATACGAAGGAACGATCCGCGACACCTATTACAGCGCATTCAATACTATTCTGACGTTGAAAACGCCTTTTGAACAGCGTGTTCGGCGTCCACCAGATAATCCTATCAACGCCGCCATCTCATTTGGTAATTCCTTGATGTATCCGGCGTGTCTCTCAGAGATCTATCGGACACAACTTAATCCGACTATTAGTTTTCTGCATGAACCGGGAGAGAGACGTTTCTCATTAAGTCTTGACTTAGCAGAGATCTTCAAACCGCTGATCATTGACAGGATCATTTTCCGCTTATTCAACCGAGGACAACTCAACGAAACGAAACATTTTGAAACAAGTGTCGGCGAATGTTATCTGAATGAACAGGGACGTAAAACCTTCATTGCAGCATTTGATGAACAACTCAAACAGACCATTTCACACAAGAAACTAAAACGTCACGTCTCCTATCAGCGACTTATCAGGTTAGAATGTTACAAACTTATCAAACACCTTGTTGGAATGGGGCAATATGAAGCACTCCGTCCGTGGTGGTAGTGTCCTATGAATCGTAGGGACGGGGTTTCCCCGTCCGAAACTAAAAGGAATAAACCACAATGTATATTATACTCGTCTACGACATAGAGGTCAAACGTGTTGCCAAGGTCTGTAAGTATCTTCGTCAACATCTTAATTGGATACAAAACTCTGTCTTTGAGGGACAATTAACGAAAGCACAGTTTGCGCGCGTAAAATCCGGTTTGGAAGAGATCACAGACCCAGAAAAAGACTCTGTGATAATCTATCAACTCCGCGATGCGAAATGGATGACCAAAGAGGTAATGGGAGTCGACAAGAATCCTGCGACAAACCTGTTATAGACTACCGTGACAGCAATTATGAACAGATAAACCTGCCGTCAACCTCGGAATTCTCGCAAATATTATGTGTCAACTTGCTATACTAAATGTTAAAAACAGCCTATAAACCCAGTCACCATTTACATCCGTCGACCTCCCAGTGAATATGCACGATTGGAGGTCGACAGCAAAAGACCTTAAAATTCGCCTAAATCAACAATTAACTTGACAGAAACTGTAAGGATTCATTATAATATAAGTATAGATTTTGCCGAGCCTTTTAATCGCACCAGTTTGGAATAGAAACTCAACTTCAACGGCACGGGTTAACTCTATTTCAACCTTTTAATCGCACCAGTTTGGAATAGAAACCTGCACTGGTGCATATCTCTCCGGAGTTATTATCAGCTTTTAATCGCACCAGTTTGGAATAGAAACCTCAACATTCAACACATCCCAGCAGATAGAAAACTTTTAATCGCACCAGTTTGGAATAGAAACGTTCTTAGTTCGTTTTCATAAAGGTTTCAGCGTAACTTTTAATCGCACCAGTTTGGAATAGAAACTTTAGAATTCCTGCACCCAAGGAGAGACCTTTATGTCTACCTTTTAATCGCACCAGTTTGGAATAGAAACCAATTTGTATGTGTTGCTTATTTTGATATATACAAGCCGCTTTTAATCGCACCAGTTTGGAATAGAAACAGTTGAAATTCACAGACATCAAGATTGAAAGTGTCAACTTTTAATCGCACCAGTTTGGAATAGAAACTCGTGATCTTCTCGCAAAGACCGAATTCGTTTAGCTACTTTTAATCGCACCAGTTTGGAATAGAAACTGACCTGCGCCAAATGCGAAGCGAAAAACGCAGAGGCACTTTTAATCGCACCAGTTTGGAATAGAAACTTCACAAGGAGTTATCATGTCAGAAGCAAAAGTTACTTTTAATCGCACCAGTTTGGAATAGAAACTTTCTTAAACGCTTGGCAGTCAGTGTGTCTTTGAGACTTTTAATCGCACCAGTTTGGAATAGAAACCTCGCGACGGTTATGTTACTTGAACTTCCATTTTCTTTTAATCGCACCAGTTTGGAATAGAAACCATCAATATGCGTTATTCTACCATCATCGTCAACAATGCAACTTTTAATCGCACCAGTTTGGAATAGAAACAAGCATGTCATCTTGAGGTGATGCTGAAGGATGGCACTTTTAATCGCACCAGTTTGGAATAGAAACTTGATATTCAGTTGAAGGTTGGGACTCGTGATATGACGACTTTTAATCGCACCAGTTTGGAATAGAAACAGACACTGCTATGCAGTTTGTGGAATTCAAAGAAGAATACTTTTAATCGCACCAGTTTGGAATAGAAACACTCAGTGAGGACGTCTTAATTGATACATTTCATCTTTTAATCGCACCAGTTTGGAATAGAAACAGCGAAAGAGGGAAGCACCACAACTGCAACCCTCTTTTCTTTTAATCGCACCAGTTTGGAATAGAAACATTTCGGTTTAGCACGTCGAATTTTCACTAAATCAACTTTTAATCGCACCAGTTTGGAATAGAAACTAAAGAGATAATATCTGACAAAGACGCGCCGCACCTTTTAATCGCACCAGTTTGGAATAGAAACTATATTCATTTTCTCTTGTCGTATCTGTTCTGTGTTGTCTTTTAATCGCACCAGTTTGGAATAGAAACGTTCTCTGGACTATAGACGCCCTGCCTGACAAGACTTTTAATCGCACCAGTTTGGAATAGAAACGGTTACTATACTACTGAATATGAAGGAGGTTATACTTTTAATCGCACCAGTTTGGAATAGAAACGACGAAAATTTAGACACTGTCTCTGGTGTTGCTGTTAACTTTTAATCGCACCAGTTTGGAATAGAAACAATTATGACCGCTAACATGGCAGATTCGGAGTAGTTCTTTTAATCGCACCAGTTTGGAATAGAAACAGAGTATCTGGATCAACATTTTGATGACCAACTGCTCCACTTTTAATCGCACCAGTTTGGAATAGAAACCGCGGACGGGAAGGTGTAAACACCCAAGCTATGAAACTTTTAATCGCACCAGTTTGGAATAGAAACCAATCAAAACAGGTTGATGCACATTTGACACACATACTTTTAATCGCACCAGTTTGGAATAGAAACAGTGACGGATCCCATCCGTCCGTTTCCCACAGGACTTTTAATCGCACCAGTTTGGAATAGAAACATTGAGTTGCGTGCTGAAATGAGTAAGGACGAAAACACTTTTAATCGCACCAGTTTGGAATAGAAACTCACAAGTCATTCGTGATCTCGGTCGTGACCCTGAACTTTTAATCGCACCAGTTTGGAATAGAAACATACTAACCACGAAGGTGCATTAGAATATATAGGTGACTTTTAATCGCACCAGTTTGGAATAGAAACTTGCAAGGCGGTAAAATTACTAAAGTAAAGGAGTTTGACTTTTAATCGCACCAGTTTGGAATAGAAACTTATCACCTCCCGCATATTCTAAAATAGCGTCCTTAACTTTTAATCGCACCAGTTTGGAATAGAAACGAGGGTCGCAAGTCTCTCGCTACTCTCGTTCTCAACTTTTAATCGCACCAGTTTGGAATAGAAACGCGTCTTTTGCCGAGACTGATCAGGCTCAGATTAGCTTTTAATCGCACCAGTTTGGAATAGAAACGTTGACGAGTTGTGGCTACGACCTTGGATTGCGGCCTTTTAATCGCACCAGTTTGGAATAGAAACAGAGTCAATAGAACGCAAGGGTAATATTTGGTATCCTTTTAATCGCACCAGTTTGGAATAGAAACTCAACTATTTTATGGGTGGTGAAGTTGGTTTTGATATCGACTTTTAATCGCACCAGTTTGGAATAGAAACGTGTCAGTGACGGTCCATACGATCTGCATAGCGTTACTACTTTTAATCGCACCAGTTTGGAATAGAAACTGATTATGCTGTCAAGGTGGCGGGTGATCTGTACCTTTTAATCGCACCAGTTTGGAATAGAAACTCTCTTACGGTAACCCTCAAGAAGTTGTTCAGCTGTCTTTTAATCGCACCAGTTTGGAATAGAAACTTCTCCCTGTCCATAGAGATAGAGGTGAAAAGGCTTTTAATCGCACCAGTTTGGAATAGAAACAAAAAGGAACCCACCAACGGCTGATAATGCCCCTACTTTTAATCGCACCAGTTTGGAATAGAAACCTGCCATGCTTCTTTCTGTTCTTCAGTGGGTTTATCCCTTTTAATCGCACCAGTTTGGAATAGAAACTGATCTGTGATGATATAAAGGCAAACAAGAAATCTGTCTTTTAATCGCACCAGTTTGGAATAGAAACACAGATACTAACTTCGTTAAAGAAAACGATGTTCACTTTTAATCGCACCAGTTTGGAATAGAAACAATATCTTGCTGATGGATACCATCACAGCACAACCCTTTTAATCGCACCAGTTTGGAATAGAAACGTTATGATACAACTATTTATAAAGGAGGTTTCACACAACTTTTAATCGCACCAGTTTGGAATAGAAACACAACACATTGCCATAGCTAACCTCTCACTACTCGACATCTTTTAATCGCACCAGTTTGGAATAGAAACCTGTTTATGTCTGTATCACTGAGGCTTGCACTGTCCTTTTAATCGCACCAGTTTGGAATAGAAACTTGAATTTAGACGGGCGGGAAGCTATATCAGACTTAACTTTTAATCGCACCAGTTTGGAATAGAAACTGATTTAAAATCTAACGGAAGCGACCACGATTTTTGCTTTTAATCGCACCAGTTTGGAATAGAAACACAACCGATGCCCCATATATGAAAGATAAGGAATGGACTTTTAATCGCACCAGTTTGGAATAGAAACCTACCACCTAAAAGTGCGTGCGTGGGATGTCCATATCTTTTAATCGCACCAGTTTGGAATAGAAACACGGCACACAGGATTACCGATCTATTAGATGATGACTTTTAATCGCACCAGTTTGGAATAGAAACTATAAAAAAACTTTTCTATCCAACTGCCACACTCCTCTTTTAATCGCACCAGTTTGGAATAGAAACAGATCGTGCCAAGTCTGTAGGGAACAAAGTTATAGACTTTTAATCGCACCAGTTTGGAATAGAAACATGACACGCTTGAGAATAGAAACAGATACACACATCTCAACTTTTAATCGCACCAGTTTGGAATAGAAACTCGATCTTGTTATTTACACTGGATCGTATTGGCGTAACTTTTAATCGCACCAGTTTGGAATAGAAACAGTCAATATCTCTTTATTGATGGTAAGACAGTCACCTTTTAATCGCACCAGTTTGGAATAGAAACGATAACCGCTATGCCATAATCTACGCAGACCCACCTCTTTTAATCGCACCAGTTTGGAATAGAAACTATACCGCAAACGCGCAGACGGAGAATTCTTTGAGATCTTTTAATCGCACCAGTTTGGAATAGAAACGTATATCTGCTTATCCTAATCCGTTTACGGCATTCACTTTTAATCGCACCAGTTTGGAATAGAAACTCTTTTGACGATTGCCATATCTGCTTAGTATTCTCAACTTTTAATCGCACCAGTTTGGAATAGAAACTCTATAATCCTGCTTTTTGAACATTTTGTAAAGTCTACTTTTAATCGCACCAGTTTGGAATAGAAACGACGCAACCACAACACGAAAAGGGATTGTAGAGTTAGCTTTTAATCGCACCAGTTTGGAATAGAAACATTTGTATCAGGGGCGTTTCTGACTTTCATGGATGTCCTTTTAATCGCACCAGTTTGGAATAGAAACGTGTAAAGGTGTTTCTGGGTTCAAATCCATGACGACTTTTAATCGCACCAGTTTGGAATAGAAACGTTTCAATAGCATGGTTTCTGAATTCCGGATTGTTGCCTTTTAATCGCACCAGTTTGGAATAGAAACTCGCACGTCAACAATATGGTCTCAATATGCTTTCTCAACTTTTAATCGCACCAGTTTGGAATAGAAACGAAACATCATTCCTACCTATTTAGGCAGCTACGATCTTTTAATCGCACCAGTTTGGAATAGAAACTACTAATATTAAGCCTGATTGATATTTCGTCTATCATCAACTTTTAATCGCACCAGTTTGGAATAGAAACGAAACATCCCAGAGCGTCAAATATGAAAATGGCTGCTTTTAATCGCACCAGTTTGGAATAGAAACGCTTTTTCATACACCGATATACCCGGCAGTTCTTTCGCCTTTTAATCGCACCAGTTTGGAATAGAAACGTTGTCCCTGTAGTCCATTTGCAACTGCACTACCGCCTTTTAATCGCACCAGTTTGGAATAGAAACTAAAGTAAACACCGGGTTCTTTAGAGTATTTGTCAACTTTTAATCGCACCAGTTTGGAATAGAAACTTGTTAAGGGTGTAGTTGGTGACATTAACAAATCTTCCTTTTAATCGCACCAGTTTGGAATAGAAACGGATAAATCGGAAGTTTTTCCTCTATGACAGGTAAGTCTTTTAATCGCACCAGTTTGGAATAGAAACGCACTGCACCAACTTCCCTCTCATCACAATTCGCAACTTTTAATCGCACCAGTTTGGAATAGAAACTGAAATGTGATTTTGCCTCGTGGGATGTTCACGTTTCTTTTAATCGCACCAGTTTGGAATAGAAACGGCTCTATAGGTTGCCAACCCGTGCTCGGACCCGCACTTTTAATCGCACCAGTTTGGAATAGAAACATGAATCCCAAACCGTAGGGGTCAAGGTCTGATTCCACCTTTTAATCGCACCAGTTTGGAATAGAAACTCCCACGGGTCTTTTGATAAGATTGTTGCTAATATCATCTTTTAATCGCACCAGTTTGGAATAGAAACCCCAATGAAGGAACCTTGCATGATATATCGCATGACACTTTTAATCGCACCAGTTTGGAATTGAAACATGTAAACGGTTACATCGTCTTGAGATATATTTTCTTGACTTTTAATCGCACCAGTTTGGAATTGAAACTAGTTCCCGAATTCCTGCGTAATCTTTTGCGCTTACCTTTTAATCGCACCAGTTTGGAATTGAAACACTAACGAAATGGGTAGGTATGATGTCCCTGAAGACGCCTTTTAATCGCACCAGTTTGGAATTGAAACTTTGATGTAAGTCTGCCAACAAGCACTGTATCAACAGAACTTTTAATCGCACCAGTTTGGAATTGAAACTATTTAACAGTTGCAATGAAACTATCGTCGGGTGCAACCCTTTTAATCGCACCAGTTTGGAATTGAAACAGCGATAATGCATTCCTGCGTAGAAGTGCTAATACCTTTTAATCGCACCAGTTTGGAATTGAAACTCTCTTGCTAGCTTAGTTCTCAACGCATTATTGAGCTTTGCTTTTAATCGCACCAGTTTGGAATTGAAACGTGTGATCGACGCTTCTGTGTCCTCGTCGTTGAACTTTTAATCGCACCAGTTTGGAATTGAAACGCGGGTCGTCTGCAGGTAGTCATGATGCTTGCCAACTTTTAATCGCACCAGTTTGGAATAGAAACTTGTCAGTAATTCAGTAATTCAGTCAATTATTGGAGGTTACCATGAAATCTTATAGACAGTTTTGGTTCATATTTGTGTTAGTCTGTTTTTGTATACTTATTACGAGTTGTATAGGTTCAATAACTTCTAACGCTAATAAATCAACTTACAGTAAATTTGCTATAGATTACAACACAGATCCCGATGCATATAATCAGTATGAACTATTTCTAAAAAGTGATGTCAATACTCGTGAAAGAATATTTGTTCTGATTCAATTATCTTATTACGGTTATGAGTTGTATCCTGATAAGTGTTTGGAACACATAAAAGAGGCGATGGTACTCTCGACTAAAATTGATCATAAACATGAAAATATTGGTGAGTTGTTTATTCTGTATGCCAAGTTACATAGACAAACAAATGAAAATTATGATCCACTTCCTATATTAAAAGAGGGGGTGGAAGTTTTGGGAAATTATGTTGCAAAAGAGTTCAAAAAACGCAGTCCGTATAAGAGTCTTGAAAAACCTCTTGGTCATGAATTATATGTTTGGAAGGTAAATGATGGTAAGGCGTATATGCGGGCTGCTGGATATAATGTCGGCAGAGATAAGAGAATTAGCATATTTTATCGTATTGATAGGATTATCTTTGGACGTCTTTGTATTACCAGATTTGTGTCATATTTGGAGCATAAACTAAGAGATGGTAATACAACTTATTTTAGGGATATATACTATTATGATTTTCTGTCCTATTATTTAGATTTAGCTATACACGGATATGATATTTTAGATATGCCTGATCATCGTCTTGCTGCTTATGTCTCGCGGATAAAGTATAATCCCAGCAGTTTGGAATAGAAACTTAGTTTTTATATCTGGAAATTTTCAGTAGCACATACCATCTAATCACACCAAATTGTCTGAACCAGGATTTACAGGAAAGACAGGAAAGACAGGATAACTTTTTTGTGATATATGCATATTCTGAGAATCTCAAACATCTCTGAGTGATCAGATGGTGCGAATTTTTTATCCTTCCCAGCCAATAAACCCCAGAAATGCCAAACGGAATTCATACCGTTGATTTAGTCAATCCTCTAGTAAATAACGTAGGTCGGGTAGAGCGAAGCGAAACCTATAAGTGTAAACTTAAGAGAACTTAGAAGCTCTTATGAATCACTCTGAATCCCTATGTTTATTGGGATTGTCTTCTCTTCAGTCCCGTAGGGACGATATGTTTATAGAAAAATGTGTACCCCACCTCTCTTCAGTCCCGACAAATGCCAAACGCGCATTTGGCGTTGATTTGGTAGGGACGATATGTTTATATCAGGATGAACTATTACACATATCGTCCCTACGGGACTGAAGAGGGTTTGTATAACGTTTAACTATAAACATAGCGTCCCTACGGGACTGGAGAGGGTTTCTGACATAGAATATTCCTTAACTTTACACTTATAGGTAGAGCGAAGCGAAACCCGACAGAAACCAAATGTGTCGGGTTTCGCTTCGCTCTACCCGACCTACGACTGATATTTACAAGTGTGACAAAAAAGTGTCAAAAAACCGAAAACTAAATAACCCTGACACACCCCTTATTAAGTAGCAACATTATATTAGAATTGGTATAATGATAATAAAATAAGTAATTAGTCGTTTTGAATAATAGAAGGAAAAACAATCCATGCGTATACTTTTGACGATATTGCTAATTAGTGTTGTGTTTATAGGTATAGGTTGTGATGATGCAAAGATGGCAAGTCATAACTTATCAAAAGCAGCTGATAACTTTGAAATACTGCGGCGAGTTGTTTTCTATAATGGCATAACCGATAACTACATCCTTGTAATAGAGGGTAGATGCAGTATTCACGATAATGCCGATGGGCAGCTTGAAGTAGTATGTAAAACAGGAGATGATCAATACAAAAAGCATTTTTTAGGTCTGTCAGACAATGTAACCTACTTTGCCGAACAACTTGAATCTGCAAATGTAAGCAAAAACCACTACAGAGTAACGTTCAAACCAAAAGCAATTATTCCCGATGTTGATGTGCGTGACTAACAACTGAAAAAACAAAACTGACGAGTTGTGCTGGTGCGGTTAGGAAACCGCACCTACCGGGTCTGGTCCAAATTATACCATTTCTAATTGACAAATTATCATAAATAAACTGTAGGTCGGGTAGAGCGAAGCGAAACCTATCAATCAACGATGTGAATGCGCGTATGGCATTCATCCAAATCAACGCCAAATGCGCGTGTGGCATTCGGCGGGTGTAAACTTAAGGAATTTTCTATGTCCGAAACCCTCTTCAGTCCCGTAGGGACGCTATGTTTATAGTTAAACGTTATACAACCCCTTTTTAGTCCCGAAGGGACGCTATGTGTAAAAGCACACCATGATATAAACATATCGTCCCTACCAAATCAACGCCAAATGCGCGTTTGGCATTTGGCGGGACTGAAGAGAGGTGGTGGTACACATTTTTTCTATAAACATATCGTCCCTACGGGACTAAAGAGCATACAATCCCTATAACCATAGGTAGTCAGAGTGATTCATAAGATCTTCTAAGTTCTCTTAAGTTTACACCAATGCCTTAGCTGACAGAACACCTGATGGTTATGAAAATACCTTGAAATACCCAAAAGGAAACAACCTATTGAAAGAACAACAATATTTACCACTTGCAGCACTCCTCCATGACATTGGAAAATTCCGACAACGCGCCACTGGACGCTACACAAAACATCAAGAACATAGCTACGAATTCGTCAATAACGATTTTGCTGATTTCTTTGCACCGTGCGGAGAAACCTTCAAAGATGCCATCCGAAACCACCATATCGAAGGCGCGAATCTCATAGAAAAACAGGTGATATTAGCAGATAAACTCTCCGCATCCGAACGCGAAGATGAGGAACGGGAAACGGAAGACTTCGTTGCATCACCGCTCGCTTCTATCATGTCACGCTTAAAAGGTGCTGAGAAAGAACATCGCTATAAACTCACAAAACTCAAATTTGAACGGGACACAGTCATCCCACAAGAAACCGTAGCGGTAGATGTAACTGATTATGAAGATTTATGGAAGAAGTTTAATGAGGAATTCAGCAAAGCAACAGAAGATAAAACCTACGAACCAGCACATTACCAAACCATTGTAGCACTCCTCCACAAATACACATGCCGCATACCATCCGCAACGCCGTGGAAAAAAGACGGAAAGAATACGATTCCAGATATTTCACTTTATGACCATCTCCGCACAACTGCAGCAATCGCAGCCTGCATCGGACACGAACTTACTGACGAAAACGAAGTTGACGCAATACTTAATGATACTGAAGAATCTAATCGGCATATAGCCTCGCTTATCAAAGGCGACATTTCGGGTATCCAGCATTTTCTATATCACATCCAATCCGATGGTGCATCCAACCAACTGCGGGGTCGTTCGTTCTACTTGCAACTTCTCACGGAAGCAATCGCGCACTATGTCCTAAAGCGGTTTGAACTTCCTATTACAAACCTAATCCTTGCCAGTGGCGGACACTTCTTTATTCTTGCACCTAACACCGAATCAAGAGAGAGGTTATATGCACTCCGACAAGAAATATCCAGAAAGTTATGGGAATTGCATAAAGGCGACATCTCTTGCATGCTTGCTGGTATACCGATCAAAGCACGCGACTTTAAAGCTGAAAATTTCACGAAAAAATGGGATGACGTTTCAGAAAAAGTCAATGAAAGAAAACAGCAGAAATGGTCAGCGTTAGAAGCAGAACAGATGTTTGAAAACCTCTTTGAACCAAGCAGTGACAAAACTATTGATGAACAGGAAGATGACGAAGAAAAGAGAAGAGACCCGTGGCAGTTTGAAAGACTGGGTAGGAAATTGCGGGATGCAAAATACCTTATCACTTACGATATAGCAGAAACAGATATACTCCCAGACCCCAAATGGCACGATGCGATCAAGGCATTCGGTTTAGATGTTGATGTCCTGGGAGATACACCCGCAAAACCTGACCGACAAGTAGAAAATGCTGTTGTCTATCGACTCGGGGATACAGACTTTCTCAATGACAGCGTAGACCTCGCGAACGGTGCGGTTTCTAACCACACTGATCAGTCGGAAAACACTGCTGTGAGTTACGATTTCAGAATATTTAAACCTGTAATCGCACGTCGGCACGGTACTGATGACACTGAAAAAATCGCTGATTACGATTACCTTGCAAACGCATCTGAAGGTGTTAACTGGTTCGGTGCACTCCGTATGGACGTTGATGACCTCGGCACCGTGTTCAAAAACAGACTTGAGAAGACAACTATCTCACGGCATGCAACCTTAAGCAGAGAAATGAGGCTCTTTTTTGAGGGATACGTCCCGAAACTATGTAAAGACTATAACGAGGGCAGAGATAGAGAGATACTTGAACTCATCTATGCTGGTGGTGATGACCTGTTCCTTGTCGGTGGGTGGAGTGCGTTGCCTGACATAGCGAAACAGATCCGCTCCGAATTTCGTCATTTCGTCACTGGAGACCACGTCACGCTTTCAGGTGGCATCGCAATTGAACACATGAAGTATCCGCTCTATCAGTTTGCTGAACGGAGTGGCACTGCCGAAACTGCCGCCAAAGGACGTGACGAAAAGGACGCCATCACATTTTTACAACTACCGATGAAGTGGAAAGAATTCGCTGACGTGCAAGAATGGCATAGAAAATTCACTGATATATTAACAGGACAAGACCAGCTCCCACGCGACATCCTTACCCGTTTACCACAAATTTACTCAGAAGAAGAATTAGAAGGACACCGGTGGGCATGGCGATCAATCTACTATTTCCACAGACTACAAGAAAGATACAAATATGACAAACAGATAGATTTTCTAAGTAAACTAAAACAGAAACTTAACCACGAAGATTCTTCTCAATTTAGAGAGGAACTCATCCAAGTCATTACCAGATGGACCGCATTACGTATTAGAAATAAGGAGGGTTAACGTGCAAAATCAAGCAAGAAATCAACGTAGATCAAGTAATCAACAACGTCAAGGAGGTCAAGGACAACGAAGAGGTTATACCTTACCAGCTAACGTGATTGAAGAAGGCGGGGAACCGCTTGTAGAAGCTGCAGAGAATTTAGGAAACATGCTTGAGAGGAAAAGACTCAAGACCTCTCAGATTCGAAAAGTATATGGTGCTGTTAAGAAGATGCAGATGAGTGATGAGTTTCGTAAAAATGAACTGATAATGCTGAAACCAAAATTAGCTTATGCAGCGGCACGTAACAATGCTGTAACAGACTTAAAAGATGCTTTAACACAAGCAATTGATAAAGTTGGCGATGACCCAAAAAGATTCAAAAACTTCGTCGATTTCTTTGAAGCTACGCTTGCATATCACAGAGCCGCAGGCGGACAAGACTAAATATGTAGATCGGGTAGAGGAACGAAACCCGACGAATACCAAACGCGTAGTCGGCGTTGATTTGGACCCGTAATTGTTATATCTATCATGTCGGGTTTCGCTTCGTTCTACCCATAGGTGTAAAGTTAAGGGAACTTAGTTGGACTTATGAATCATTCCGAATCCTTATGGTTATTGGGATTGTCTTCTCTTCAGTCCCGTAGGGACGATATGTTTATAGAAAAATGTGTACCCCCACCTCTCTTCAGTCCCGTAGGGACGATATGTTTATATCAGGATGAACTACTACACATATCGTCCCTACGGGACTAAAGAGGGGTTGTATAACGTTTAACTATAAACATAGCGTCCCTACGGGACTGGAGAGGATTTCTGACATAGAAAATTCCTTAAGTTAACACCTATAGGTTTCGCTTCGCTCTACCCGACCTACAAGTTAAGTATTGATAGAACACTAAGGAGGAACACATGGCAAGCATTCAACTACACGGAAGAATATTTTTAGAAGGTACAATAACGCCTTAACAGGTTTACACATCGGCGGCACCACAGGTGAATTAGACATTGGCGGTATTGATAATCCAATCATACGAAACGCCTTCAACAGGCAACCCTACATCCCCGGTTCGTCTCTACGCGGAAAAATACGCGGATTGCTTGATCGGCATTTTGGAAAAGACTTAAATAAATCTGTCGGTAGAGATGTCCGAGTTTACGAGGCAAAAACACCAGAAGAATATTATACATGTCCAATTTCACAAGTTTTCGGTGTCGCACCCATACAACAATTAAGAGGTAGAACGATGCCGACACGGGTGATCGTCAGAGATACCTTCCTTACTGACGAATCACGGGCGGTACTGGACAGAGCTGATACCGACACAGATTTCACTGAAATCAAAACAGAGGTCGCAATTGACCGAATCACCTCAGCGGCCACACCCCGTCAACAAGAGCGTGTCCCTGCAGGCGCGAAATTCGGACCTCTTCATATAGTCCACAGTCTCTATACACAGCACGGCACTGATCACGATAATCAACTTCAAGACGAACTCAAGCTTTTTGACACCGTCCTAAAAGGCATGGAACTCCTTGAAGACGACTACCTCGGCGGTTCCGGTTCGCGAGGCTCAGGACAGATAGCATTTGAGAACCTAACCATGACCTTCAAATCTCGTGAATGCTATGAAAATTCTGATATGGTTCCGATAACTATCACTCTGCCAGAAAACGCAGACATCAAAGCCGTCCGTCAATCCGAATATATTGAGCAAATTCGGAATGCAATCTCTGGGGAATAGGTACAATTATGGAAAATTATACCGTTTATCGCTTAAGGTTCAAAACCCAATTACATCTTGGGCGCGCCACAGGTGCAGCACAATCAGGCAGTCTCGGCTTAGAAAAAACCGAGACCTACATCCCCGCAGACACCCTCTTTTCAGCACTCTGCCAAACCTGGACAACCTTTTACGATACCGAAAGCCTCACCGATTTTCTCAATCAATACACAGCAGAAAACGGGACGTTACCCTTTACCTTAACCTCTGCATTCCCGTATGCCGATAACGTCTACTTCTTTCCGAAACCTTTGACTTTTCGCGAAAGTAAAGATACCACAGACAATGCAAGGAAAAAAATCAAAAAGGTTCGGTTCATTTCTCAATCTATTTTTCAAGATATTGTAGCCGGTAATTCACAAAATTTTGATAAAGAGAATTTGATCAATGGTGAAAATATTTGGGTGAGTGCTGAGGAAAAAGAGCAGCTGAAAAAGTCAATTGATGAGAAACTGAACATAATTTCAACAAGCACGCGTCCGCGTGTTACCATCGGTGCACAAAACGCTGGATCCGAAATATGGCACGTCGAAACCGTCCAATTCAACACGAATTGCGGACTCTGGTTCGCAGCACAATTTGACTCTGATGCAACAAAACAGAAAGTTGAAACGCTACTCCGAGTTCTCGGCGACAGCGGAATCGGCGGTGAACGCAACGCTGGATACGGACAATTTACTTTTGAACCTATAACTAACTTTCAACTGCCAGCGACAGAAGATAGCACCCAATTTGTCACACTCTCACCGATATGTCCCAAATCACCTGAGCAACTTGAGCATCTCCGCAAAGGTGATAGTGCCTACACCCTAACGCCATTAACAGGTTGGGTAGGTTCACCAGGTACACACAAAAAGAGAAAGAAGGTGAATATGTTCGCTGAAGGTTCTGTTCTAAATTCTTATGATGAACCCATTGGCAGATTAGTGGATTTACGTCCCGATGGTTTTACGCATCCCGTCTATCGCTACGGATATGCATGGCAGGTCAGTATCAATGTAGGAGGGAATTCCGATTCTCAATAAGGTAGGAGACATCCAAATGAAACAGAAATACAAACTTGAGACCATCACCCCTATCCACATCGGATCAGGGGAAACAATGAACCAGATTGATGGATATTATGCTAACGGCAAATGGAATCGTATAGATTTAGACAAGGTATTGACACATCCAGATACTGACATCAACGCATTAACCTCCGAAATGTCCCAGCGTGATTTCCGTTGGTCCGATTACTTCACACGAAACAACATGAATGGTGTTGAGTTTTCTACCTATAGCCTACTCTGTTCGCAAAACCCAGAAATAACAGAGATTCGGGAGGCAATCAAATCTGTCGGTAACCACCCTTACATTCCCGGTAGCAGTATCAAAGGAGCGATCCGAACCGCATTACTATCAGACCTGATAAACAGTGAAGAAAATGAACAACTCTATAACGACAGTTCAGAAAATCTCAACAGAGAAATTGATAGAGGTCAACCACAGAGACGTAGACTGGAATTTCCTGCACGACAGATAGAAAACTTAGCGTTCGGTAAAGACCCAAACCATGATCTATTGCGTGCATTACAAGTCAGTGATACTAAACCGCTTGAAAGTGATGCCCTCGCAATTGAGACGGCATGGACAGTCACACTCAATCAGAATGACGAACTTGTCCAGAAAATTGAGGGTAATACTGAATACAAAAACTTTGTAGAGGTAATTCAAGGTGTAAAAACTTTAACATTTACACTCAAAATTGATGATCTGCTGTTCCGAGAACGCGAGAAAAAGACGCTTAAGTATAGTAATGTGCAAGAAAAAACGTTACGAGAACTTGCTGATGTATGCAAATTCGAATCTAATATACTTTTGGAAGACGAACAATCCTTTTTTGAAGGATATAGTTTTACAGAAATCGCTAACCTATATGACAAATTTATCAATTTAAATGATTCTCTGACTGATGGATCCTTTATGTTACAGATCGGATGGGGTACAGGATACCTTTCTAACACAGTAACCTCGTCCTTTACGCAAGGTGAGGATGCACCTGTAGACGTGATGGCACTACGTGAACGATATCGGTTAGGTGTGAGTCGTTCTAAGCATGACCACTATGACGAACGTGAATTCCCAAAAACACGCCGCATCTTATACCGCGGACAGAAGCCAATCGCACCATTCGGTTGGGTCAAAATATCCCCACTGAAAGATTAGGAATTAAATTTTGGCAAGACTTTTAATAACGACAGTCGGCACATCACTTTTGACAAATCGTGTCGAAAGACCTTGGACGGGATTCCTATATCGACTTGAGTGCGGCAGGAGAACTTTTATTTGAAGCTGCCAAAGCGTCTCGTCCACGCGCAATGTGGCCAGATTCCAGTGATAATTCACCTGAACAGAAGTACGGCTTATCTGGCGTTGAGCACCATCGTCCGAATGGATGGGAACAATTTGTTGAGAGACTCTGCAAAATTGACTGTGTGAGTTATGTTCGTTATAATACCGATGCTCGCAGTGGAACTAAAGTAAAAGTTATGAACGGTGAAGATGGAACTATCGGTGTGCGTTTTGGTCCAACGGGAAATGTT
This sequence comes from Candidatus Poribacteria bacterium, assembly GCA_965261435.1. Classification (GTDB taxonomy): domain Bacteria; phylum Poribacteria; class WGA-4E; order WGA-4E; family WGA-3G; genus MSPOR6. The sequence goes on along the minus strand of CBDHDL010000021.1, from coordinate 4,188,663 downwards.
TTACCTTTACAGGTGGATACGACAGCAAGAGAGATCGAACAGACTGAATTGGTTGCAGCACACATTAGAAAAATTCATCAGTAGTCTCGTAGGTCGGGTAGAGCGTGAGCGAAACCCGACAAATCACAGATACACACAAACATCACAGCCGCGTAGGTCGGATAGAACGGCCGACAAGAATCCTGCGACAAACCTGTTATAGACTGCCGTGACAGCAATTATGAACAGATAAACCAGCTGTCGACCTCAGAATTTCCGCAAATATTATGTGTCTAATTGCTATACTAAATGTTAAAAACAGCCTATAAACTCAGTCACCATCTACAGCTGTCGACCTCCCAGTGAATTTGCACGATTAGAGGTCGACAGCAAAAGACCCTAAAATTCGTCTAATTCAAAAATTAACTTGACAGGAACTGTAAGGATTCATTATAATATAAGTATAGATTTTGCCGAGCCTTTTAATCGCACCAGTTTGGAATTGAAACTGAAAATCTGCATGCACTGGTGATTGAAATCGGTGAAAACTTTTAATCGCACCAGTTTGGAATTGAAACGCAGAAATCACTACGCTATAGAGTTTAATCCGATAGCAGCTTTTAATCGCACCAGTTTGGAATTGAAACTATCATCAGTCAAGTCAAACTGAGCGTCAATGACCTTTTAATCGCACCAGTTTGGAATTGAAACTTCATGTTAATCCTTGAGCTTAAAAACGCTATCTTGTCTGCTTTTAATCGCACCAGTTTGGAATTGAAACCATCAAACGGAGTATCATTGTAAGGGAATGGCGCATCTTTTAATCGCACCAGTTTGGAATTGAAACGTTTGTCTATATTGGTAATAAGAAGTTTATCGATGGTCTTTTAATCGCACCAGTTTGGAATTGAAACAGATCAGATATTTCTTTCTGAACTGACAAGATAGTCTTTTAATCGCACCAGTTTGGAATTGAAACTAGACTTCGCTGGTTGGACTCATATACCTAAAGTGCAACTTTTAATCGCACCAGTTTGGAATTGAAACTTATTCAAGTCTTGATTTTGTAGAGTAGCCGTTAAGCTTTTAATCGCACCAGTTTGGAATTGAAACTCTGACAATACATAAGATGTTGCTGATTCAACCAAACAACCTTTTAATCGCACCAGTTTGGAATTGAAACAGGCACATGCTCAACGAAATGTGTTGCATTCACGTGTTCTTTTAATCGCACCAGTTTGGAATTGAAACATCTAAATCAAGCCAAGCGAACGATAGAAAGAAACTTTTAATCGCACCAGTTTGGAATTGAAACACTGTTGCCATGAATGTTGACTGTAGTTTCAACTTTTAATCGCACCAGTTTGGAATTGAAACAACATTCCAGACTGGTGCGATTAGATGAGCGGGTTTAACGCTTTTAATCGCACCAGTTTGGAATTGAAACTCTCTTGTTATCTTCATAGCGTGATAACAACACACCTTTTAATCGCACCAGTTTGGAATTGAAACGTGATAGTTGATTAGGTGATTGAAACTATTCTGCTTTTAATCGCACCAGTTTGGAATTGAAACAATCCAACACAAGGTAATAACGCCAAATTTAGCATCTTTTAATCGCACCAGTTTGGAATTGAAACCCACGCCGTCTTTGCGAACAACGTCTAATGTTCACGCTTTTAATCGCACCAGTTTGGAATTGAAACTTAGGATTTTCACTGCGTAATTTTTTATGGAATGTCAACTTTTAATCGCACCAGTTTGGAATTGAAACTCCGAAACTGATAGCATGATGGATACTGATAAACCCTTTTAATCGCACCAGTTTGGAATTGAAACCTAAATGACGAACCCCTTGATCAAGCTATCGTCAACCTTTTAATCGCACCAGTTTGGAATTGAAACTTGTTTCTGCGGCGGTGCTTACGATTAGCACGTGCATTACTTTTAATCGCACCAGTTTGGAATTGAAACGGTGACATAAGAAGCTTTGCCACCCCATGCGATTTGCGCTTTTAATCGCACCAGTTTGGAATTGAAACTCACAATACCGGACTATTTCTTGAGAAGCGAACACCTTTTAATCGCACCAGTTTGGAATTGAAACTTTATTTGATATTCCAAACTGGTGCGATTAGAAGTGGCTTTTAATCGCACCAGTTTGGAATTGAAACTATGTTCATAGGTGAACGGGTATCTACGCAATGACTTTTAATCGCACCAGTTTGGAATTGAAACTTTGGGTACTGCTTGGTGACATTGAAGTGTAGCCACTTCCTTTTAATCGCACCAGTTTGGAATTGAAACAGCGAAACAAACGCAATCCATGATCAAAAGGTGTTTACTTTTAATCGCACCAGTTTGGAATTGAAACTTAATTACCTCTTTTGCTATTTCTCCGAAGGTTGCATCTTTTAATCGCACCAGTTTGGAATTGAAACGATTTTTCGTCTGTTTATATTGATGTGCCGGATTCACCTTTTAATCGCACCAGTTTGGAATTGAAACTGTGGCTTTGCATGTGCTGCAGTGTGGTTTATCTGAATCTTTTAATCGCACCAGTTTGGAATTGAAACTCTCAAACAGTGTCCCTTGACGTGCATCAATGGGGTGACCTTTTAATCGCACCAGTTTGGAATTGAAACCCAACACTGACACAAGCATGCAAGATTTTTGCAAAGCCTTTTAATCGCACCAGTTTGGAATTGAAACTTCCTTAGCTAATGCTCTTGCAAGGTCGCGACGGACAACTTTTAATCGCACCAGTTTGGAATTGAAACCATCGCACCTGTGCTGCACAATCACGACAGAGATAACTTTTAATCGCACCAGTTTGGAATTGAAACAGCGTCAAATCTGAAAAAGCTCACCTCTCAAATCCGCTTTTAATCGCACCAGTTTGGAATTGAAACCTACACTTGGTTTTCGTTTATTGTTCAATATTAATGACTTTTAATCGCACCAGTTTGGAATTGAAACTTTAGTTCAGCGATGTCAGCGAGGGTGAGTTTTGCGAACTTTTAATCGCACCAGTTTGGAATTGAAACACCCCCTCACGTATCCAATCAAAAGCATAATTTATGAAACTTTTAATCGCACCAGTTTGGAATTGAAACACAAGAGTCATTGCCGCAGTAAAAGCACCTGCACCCCTTTTAATCGCACCAGTTTGGAATTGAAACTGTCCACTTTTGTTTGGTGGGGTTCCAGGTACATCCGACTTTTAATCGCACCAGTTTGGAATTGAAACTGATTATATCAGCAATTATATAGCTTTGGTGCACTTTTAATCGCACCAGTTTGGAATTGAAACATAGGCATTTTAGCAACGATACTCTGAAGTGCATACTTTTAATCGCACCAGTTTGGAATTGAAACGGTGGTATATTTTCAGTACTACCCTCTTCGGCAAAGTCTTTTAATCGCACCAGTTTGGAATTGAAACATAAAGACCGTCCGCCCGTACGGGTCGACGATATAGTCTTTTAATCGCACCAGTTTGGAATTGAAACTCAGATTGATCTGGCACTATCGGCACAGGGGGAGCTTTTAATCGCACCAGTTTGGAATTGAAACCCCGTCCCCACAAACATAAACTTTGAAGTGGACAACTTTTAATCGCACCAGTTTGGAATTGAAACATCTCTATCCAATATTCTACCAAAGCTTGTTGATTTGCTTTTAATCGCACCAGTTTGGAATTGAAACGTATATAGCAATAACGTAAATCGGTGTCATTATTTCCTTTTAATCGCACCAGTTTGGAATTGAAACTGCAACTTGGGGGTCGCTTGAGGGAAATATGGAATTTACTTTTAATCGCACCAGTTTGGAATTGAAACATGCTTTTTCGTGCTTCAGCTAATGCTTGATGGGTTCTTTTAATCGCACCAGTTTGGAATTGAAACTCAGCATCAAGTAAGGTAAGTGTTGCCTCACTAACTCCTTTTAATCGCACCAGTTTGGAATTGAAACTCCAATGTAGATGCAATGTTAGGATTGATAATCTCACCTTTTAATCGCACCAGTTTGGAATTGAAACTCTACAGGTATCGCTGTTAACTTTGGGGGTATATTGAGCTTTTAATCGCACCAGTTTGGAATTGAAACTTGTTGACATAGGGTTGTAAGACATTGGGTCTCCTTAACTTTTAATCGCACCAGTTTGGAATTGAAACCTTCAAGAATATACTGCATATAAGTTTCCTTTTTCTCTTTTAATCGCACCAGTTTGGAATTGAAACGCACGCAATACCACGCTACCTTGTTTATATGCCTTCGCTTTTAATCGCACCAGTTTGGAATTGAAACTGCTATAATCATGCCATGAAATAATCAGATAATCAGACTTTTAATCGCACCAGTTTGGAATTGAAACAACAAGTTGTCAATCTTTTCTAACTTTAGATTATTTCTTTTAATCGCACCAGTTTGGAATTGAAACTTTAAATAATGAAACCGTGCATGCTATAGCATGCACTTTTAATCGCACCAGTTTGGAATTGAAACAGCGTTGCCGTTTCCACAAGCGCAAGGATTTCCTTTACTTTTAATCGCACCAGTTTGGAATTGAAACTCAGACCAGTGACCGATTATAAGCCCTGTTTCGCCGATGCCTTTTAATCGCACCAGTTTGGAATTGAAATCAGTTATTATTCCTGGAATTTTTCATAAGCACATACCATCTAATCGCACCACATTGTCTGAACCAGGAAAGACAGGAAAGACAGGAAAGACAGGAAAGACAGGATATGTTTTTTGTGATATAAGCATCTTTCTAAGAGTCTCAACATCTCTGAGTGATCAGATGGTGCGAATTTCTTATCCTTCCCAGCCTAAAATCCCCAGAAGTACCATACGGAATTCATACCGTTGATTTAGTCAATCCTCGTTCACTATTATGAATTCTCCAAATGTATCATCATTTTCGTTTATTCTGATGATGTGAATTTCTTATCCTGTCTTTCCTATAAATCCTGAAAATCCTGGTTCAGACAAATTATCGCTAATGATTTGTATCTCGGACGGGGAAACCCCGTCCCTACGAACGGATCTATTCATCATTTGAGTGTAGACTGAACATTATTTTGAATTGAAATCAGTTATTATTCTTGGAATTTTTCATAAACACATACCATCTAATCACACCAAATTGTCTGAACCAGGATTTACAGGAAAGACAGGAAAGACAGGAAAGACAGGATATGTTTTTTGTGATATAAGTATCTTCTAAGAGTCTCAACATATCCGAGTGATCAGATGGTGCGAATTTTTTATCCTTCCAACCCTATAATCCCCGGAAATGACAAACGGAATTCATACCGTTGATTTGATCAATCCTCGTTCACTATTATGAATTTTCTAAGTGTATCATCATTTTCGTTTATTCTGATGGTGTGAATTTCTTATCCTGTCTTTCCTGTCCCTCCTGAAAATCCTGGTTCAGACAAATCTTATCCTGAAAATCCCGGTTCAGACAGACAACTTGAAATCACCAATTCAGTAATCCGCGCAATCCGTGTCATCCGTGATAATCCGCGATTCAGACATTTTCTTATCCTGTCTTTCCTGAAAATCCTGGTTCAGACAAATCTTATCCTGAAAATCCTACTCCAGACATAGAATCACACATTCATAAAAAATAATTTGACAACCGTTAAAGATGTGTGTTATACTATTTTTTACCAATTGTTTAAAGTGTCCTTACATCAGTATCTTGATACATAATAGGAGAGGTAATCATGGCAACGGAAATCGGTATTCGCATAGAGGCAAAAGATATGACAAGTCAGCAGTTTGACAGGCTGATAAACGAACTGGAGAAAACGATTGCTAAGACGCATCAGGTGGAGGGTAACACGCACGGTCTTGGCAATAGGTTAACTGGTATGCAGAGGCTTGCTCCTGAATTCGGCTGAGGGTGCTGGTGCGCTTACGGACGCACTGGAGGTCGTCGGTCAGAACTTTGTTCAGGGGGAAATCCAGTTGGAAGACTATCACAATGGATTGATGGTACTTGAAGAATCAGCAGCGGCAACGGATGACAGACTCACGCATCTGAAAGAAACGATCCAACTTCCCGCTACGTCACTCAATGAGCCGATAGAGGCGGCGGTGCAGTTTCGGACTGTTGAATCTGAAGCACAACGTGCGAATCGATCTGTAACAGCTTTTACTAAAGGGCTGCAAACAGAGGCACAGATTGCTGTTGAAGATGCTACGTTGGCGCGGTTGTCTAATCAGCAACGGGTGGCGTCTGAACATTCGGAAAAAATCAGAGACATGGCTGCACAAGTCTGGCAATTGGAAATTGACTACGAACTGGATAAAACGCGTATTACCCTTGAAGAAGTGGATAAACGGACTCAAATCAATGCACACGCTACGCAACTGCGGATAGATTCCGCCAAACGCGAGGCTGCTAACCAGTTGAAAACGCATCAGGACACGGTTAGTGAAATTTCAGAAACGTTTAGAGAAGTTGATGATACAAATCGACTGGACAGCACTTATTCTAATTTCAGTGAATTGTTATCACAGGATGACACGTCACGCGAGGTTTTGGAGCAAACGCATCACTTCATTATGCAAACTGATGGCGTGGAGAGCAGTCTGCAGAACCTTGAAAACAGTCTGTATGAATTTAGTTCTATATTCAGGCAGGAGTTTTTGGAAACACTTCAGTCTGGTGCAAGTTTGTTGGGAGACTTTAGCGACAGATTCCGTACATCGGGTCTGGATACATTCGCAGAAGAGGTGCAGAAAACTGATGTAATTTCAAGAGTTGATGCAGGACAGCCTATCCGTGAACAGCGGACAGCGGAGATATCTGCTATAAGTGCGGAGACGTATCAGCAACACGATAGGTATGATACTGAAAATGCACTCTCTTTCGTTTCAAACGTGCCGAGAGAACAACCGCTTTCACTTGAGAGGTTGACAGAAGGCACTGGCAATCTGGTGAGTGCTGTTCCACTTGATGTGGCAGATGCGTTAACGGATGTTGTTCAAGTGCGCCGCGACGCTAATGCAGCGTTAGTCCAATTGGAGCAGGAGGCTGCAGCGGAGATCCAAATCATTCAGGAGAGTGTGACGTTGACCGCTGAGAATAAAGCCAAAGCAATTGAACGCATTGAACGGCAAACTGCATTGGAACGGATACGGATTGAGAATGAGGTTTCGCAGCGACAGCGGGCATCATTTCAATCTGTTGTGACGAATTTCGTTTCAGGGATCGGTCAGATGATTGCCGCTGAAGCGCAACTCGCACTTGCACGACGTGCTACCGATGCACTTGGAGGTCTGTTTGGGGATGGATTAACAGCTGCAGCGGCTGCCAGTGGTGCGGGACTATTCAGCAGTGTGTTATTTCCTCTACTGGGTGGATTGAGCCTTGCGTATGGTGCCACAGAACTCATCGGATATTCAAGTCCCAGTATTGACGTGTATAAGAAATACCACAATACTGCTGTTGATGGATCGGGAGCTCGGACAAATCCGATTTTAGTGCAGCGGCAAGAAACGACACCTATGGAACAAGAGACCGATGGAACGCCAATCGAAGCGAATATTACTGTGAATGTGGAAGCATCAGGGACTCGGTTAGCACAAGCAAATTCTCGCGTGCAGTTGAAGACAGAACGTTGGGGTGGATGATGTGATACGAGAAACTAACCTAATATCAAAATAAGATAGAGGGTCATTTAGTTTTCGGTTTTTTGGCGATTATTTTCACATATATGAACACATTGTGTAGGTCGGGTAGAGCGAAGCGAAACCCATAGGTGTAAACTTAAAGAATATCCGTTGCCAGAAACCCTCTTCAGTCCCGTAGGGACGCTATGTTTATAGTTAAACGTTATACGACCCTTCTTGAGTTCCGTAGGAACGGCATAGAAAATAAACATATCGTCCCTACCAAATCAACGCCAAATGCGCGTTTGGCATTTGTCGGGACTGAAGAGAGGTGGGGGTACACATTTTTCTATAAACATATCGTCCCTACGGGACTGAAGAGAAGACAATCCCAATAAGCATAGGGATTAAGAGGGATTCATAAGAGATCCTAAGTTCTCTTAAGTTTACACTTATAGGTAGAGCGAAGCGAAACCCGCCAAATACCAAACGCGTATTCGGTGTTGATTTGGACATGACAACCGAAATCAATAAATGTCGGGTTTCGCTAACGCTCTACCCGACCTACAATATAAGCAATTACGGAGAGCAGATTCAAAAGAGTCCATTTTATTGTATAGACGCTCAAGTTCGTTGGCATGTTGATCTGCTTTCCTTTTACGATTAATTAGTAACATTGCCCCCAAAAAAATAAATGAAGCGATTACAGAACCAAGAACAGAAAATAACACAGTAGTTAAAATATCATTCATTGCTTTCACCTTCGGGGTAAGTGTTTTCTTTTTTTTAAATTTCTGCTACCAATTTTTTGACCTTTGATGTCCATCAGTGTTACTTCAGAATTATTAACCAATAATATACCCTCTCTGCTCTTTTGACTTTCGGTTTCGTCAGTAGGTTCTTGGTTTGTTCGTATTGTTATGACACCCCCATCATCATCAACACCGACGGTAATTGAACCCCCTTTTACACTCTCGTTATTAAGAACTAAGTATGCTTGTCCTTTTTCATTAATTGATAAACCTGCAACTACAGAAGTATCCTGATCAAGGTCAGAAGATAGAGCAAGTGATGGGGTACCTTTATCAGTAAGACCTATCCCAATTACATTATCATATTTTTCCTCATCATCTTGGATACCCAATTCCATTATAGGCATATAGTTTTCGTCAAAAGATAACTTTATAATATGTTTTTTTTCATCTGTCCTGTTTGTAATTAATGATATTATTGGGGTTCCATCTTTGTATCCTATTGTAATGCTGCTATCTTCATTACCATCATTTGATTGTATTTCTAAACATGGAGAATCGTCGATTTGATTGACTTTAAGATTTATGTAACCAGTTTCTTCGTCACCTATAATAAGATTTTTGCATCGGACTTCGTTATATTCTACGTTTTCGTTTCTCATATTCACTCCCTTATCGTAATACCCATCCTCCAAGTTGAATGCTAAAAGTATACCAAAGTCAAATAAATAAGACAAGCAAAATGAATGCAAGAAACAAAACCTACTTGACATATTATTACAATCTCTGTTAAAATTCACAATAAATCATCACGGTGAGGAGAAATTATGAACCGAAGAAACTTTTTGATTACAGGCAGCGCAGCCTTAACTGGTATGTTATTCTCAACTAACGCATTAAATTTATATGCACATGCCGAAGGTCACTTGTATGAACTTTCCAAATTACCGTATCCTTATGATGCACTTGAGCCTCATATTGACAAACGCACAATGGAAATCCACTACAGCAAACACCACCAAGGGTATGTCAATAAACTCAATGCTGCAATTGCGGGTTACCCTGATTTAACAGAACATTCTATTGAAGACCTGCTTCGAAATATAGAGAAAGTTCCTAAAAAAATCCGTCAAGCAGTCGTTAATAGTGGCGGCGGACATGCAAACCATACGCTGTTTTGGAACACTATGATTTCTGGCGGCAGTGAACTCTCTGGTAAACTTGCAGAAGCGATGCAAACTACCTTCCAGTCAGTAGATAAGGCAAAAGAGAAATTTGCTACTACAGCAAAAACACATTTCGGATCTGGATGGGCATGGCTTGTTGTCAATGATAAGAAAAAGTTGCAGATTTATGCAACGAAGAATCAAGACAGTCCGCTGATGAAAGGTCATACACCTATTCTCGGTCTGGATGTTTGGGAACACGCATATTATCTGAAATACCAGAATAAACGTGCAGATTATATTGATGCATGGAGCAATGTTGTTAATTGGAAACAGGTTAATCTCAACTACTTAGCAGCTATGAAAGCGTAGGTGATGTATATGGATCGTAGAGATTTCTTAAGAATGAGTGGGATGACACTTACAGGATTTTTGCTGAGTCCCTGGGGAGTCTACGCCTTTCCTACACGCGAAGACGAAATAATAATCCCTTTCCTTGACCAACCCCCCGAACCTCCATCAAAACGAGGATTACTTGACTGGAACAAATTAGATTCATACATTACGCCAAACGATGAATTCTTCAATGTCTCACATTACAATAAACCTGTAATTGACGCACAAACATGGCAACTTGAAATCAGCGGGTTGGTAGAGAATCCAATCATGTTGACGATTGATGACATTAAATCGCGACCGAAGCAGGAAGTTATCTTTACATTGGAATGTTCCGGTAATCACGGTTTTCCAACATTTACTGGCGCAATTGGGAATGCTAAATGGGGAGGAACACCCCTGGCACCTATCCTTAAGGAAGCCGGTATTAAAGAAGATGGCATTGAAGTCGTCTTCTTCGGACACGACACTGGTGTAGAGAAACGAAGAGGAATAGATATGCCTCAAAACTTTGCACGTAGTATGTCCACGGAAGACGCACTGCAAGATACGAATCTACTTGCTTACGAGATGAACGGTGAACCTTTACCGGAACCCAATGGTGCCCCTTTACGCCTTATAGCTCCCGGATGGTACGGCATCGCTTGTGTCAAATGGCTAAAACGTATTGAAGTGCGGGATACACGCCTGATGAACAGGTTCATGGGACGCGATTATGTTACGATACGCGAGGAGAAACGACCCGACGGTGAGTCTGTTTGGATGGAAACCTCAGTCGGCAGAACCAAGATCAAATCTTTAGCAGCGAAAGCTACACGGCTTGGAGACGATGTACGAATATATGGTGCTGCATGGGGCGCACCCATCCAAAAGGTTGAAGTGCGAATTGACAACGGTCCTTGGCAAGAAGCGACAATTGATCCAGTTGAGGATGATGAATTTGCATGGAAAATCTGGTACTTTGAATGGAAAAATCCACCAGAAGGTGAACACACCATCGTGTCAAGAGCTATAGATACAAAAGGAAAAATCCAACCTGCAGGCGATTCAGATTACATCACCAAAAAACGGACTTATTGGGAAAGTAACGGTCAAGTTGTCCGTAAAATTCACATTGAATAGGAGACGCATTTGATCAACATAACCGATGAACAGAAACAGTTGTACAGGGATGAAGGGTATTTCATCTTAGAAAATGTAATACCAGATAATCTTTTGAATCTGCTTCGGAGTGAATGTGGTACTTTCATCAATCAGATGGAAGCGCGCATGGAACAAGAGAACAAAGAGGTGATCGGACTTAATCACCGCAACAAACGCTATTTTGTTTCTAACTGCTTCAGGCAACAACCGACACTTCGGGAGTTTCTGTTCAGTGATCTCATGGCAGAAGTTTGCCGCGCGACTTTGGGTGATACTGCATATCTTTTCTGGGAACAGTATGTCGTCAAAGGTGCAGAAGCAGGGATGAAGTTTAGTTGGCATCAGGATTCCGGTTATGTCGGTTATCCTGACCACAAACCCTATCTGACCTGTTGGTGTGCACTTGATGATATGTCCGAAGAGAACGGGACAGTTTATGTGATGCCGTATTCACAGATCGGTATCCGTTCCTGGGTTAAGCATATTCGTGAAGAAGGAAGCAATGATTTGGTCGGATACTTCGGCCCAGAAAAGGGTGTTCCTGCCATCGTCCCTGCGGGGAGTATTGTCGTATTTACGAGCATAAATTTCCACAGCAGTAGTACAAATACGACCGATACAATGCGGCGCGCATACCTTGCACAGTATTCTGCGGAACCGTTACTGTCCCATGATGGAAGTCGACTCTGGGGAAACGCCGAACCCTTGCTCAAAGATGGCAAATCTGCTGTCGGAGAACCCCCACCGAAAATTTCGTAGAATACGTCGGGTGTGTAAGTATTTTGCTATAGGTGTCAACTTAAGGAATTTTCTATGTCAGAAACCCTCTCCAGTCCCGCCAAATCATGCAGAATACCACACGCGTATTCTGCATGATTTGGCGTTGATTTGGTAGAGACGCTATGTTTATAGTTAAACTATGTAAACCCTCTTTAGTCCCGTAGGGACGATATGTTTATAGAAGAACGGGTGTCCCTTTATCTTCAGTCCCGTAGGGACGATATGTTTATAGAAAAATTGGTGTCCCCTTATCCTCAGTCCCGTAGGGACGATATGTTTATAGAAGAATGTGTACCCCTACCACTCTTCAGTCCCGTAGGGACGATATGTTTATAGAAGAACGGGTGTCCCCTTATCTTCAGTCCCGTAGGGACGATATGTTTATAGAAGAATGTGTACCCCTACCACTCTTCAGTCCCGTAGGGACGATATGTTTATAGAAGAACGGGTGTCCCCTTATCTTCAGTCCCGTAGGGACGCTATGTTTATAGAAGAACGGGTGTCCCCTTATCTTCAGTCCCGTAGGGACGATATGTTTATAGAAAAATTGGTGTCCCCTTATCCTCAGTCCCGTAGGGACGCTATGTTTATAGAAAAATGTATACCCCTACCTCTCTTCAGTCCCGTAGGGACGATATGTTTATAGAAGAATGTATACCCCTACCTCTCTTCAGTCCCGTAGGGACGATATGTTTATAGAAAAATGTATACCCCTACCTCTCTTCAGTCCCGTAGGGACGATATGTTTATAGAAAAATGTATACCCCCACCCCTCTTAGTCCCGTAGGGACGCTATGTTTATAGAAAAATGTGTACCCCCACCCCTCTTAGTCCCGTAGGGACGCTATGTTTATAGAAAAATGTGTACCCCCACCCCTCTTAGTCCCGTAGGGACGCTATGTTTATTCTTCTATGTCGTTCCTACGGAACTGAAGATGGGTCCGTATTTTGTCTGAATCGCGGATTATGCGGATTACACGGAAAAAGAGGTGTTTTCGTAGGGACTGGGTTTCCCTGTCCGCATTTTGTCTGAATCGCGGAAGGCACGGAGAACACGGAAAACACAGAAAAAGAGGGGTTTTCTAAAATCACGACAACTTGTAAAAAAAACTTGAAATGCCCAAAAACCCCTTCCGCGTTCTCCGCGTTCTCCGCGTAATCCGTATAATCCGCGATTCAGACAAATAGGGACAAAATATTTACACACCATAAGCGTCAATTTAAGGAGAAATACCCTATAAATCCCAGGGCGGTAGGTTCGGTTTCCTAACCGAACCGGGTTTGTGCCAATTGCGTTGATAAAGGTTTTCGCGAAGGATCCGGGTATGTCAGAATACGCGTTTGGTATTCTGAATTGATTAGGAACTCGCACCTACCGGCCTGGGAAAATCACAAATTGACGCCTATGGTGCGGTTAGGAAACCGCACCTACCGTGTCGGGGTCCAAATTACCTAATTTATTATTTTAACTTCATACGGGACTGAAGAGGGTTTCTTACATAGAAAATTCCTTAAGTTTACACTTATATGTAGAGCGTGAGCGAAACCCGCCGAATGCCAAACGCGCATTCGGTGTTGATTTGGATATGATAGACACAACGATTACGTGTCCAATACCAACTGTTTAGAATAAACGCCTGACAAAAAGTTTCTTATCCTGTCTTTCCTGTCTTTCCTGAAAATCCTGGTTCAGACAATAACACGATGGTCATCCAAAAACGATCGTAGGGGCTGGGTTCCCCTGCCCGATTGGAAACTCACATACGGACGGGGAAACCCCGTCCCTACGATTGGTCCCCTGTCTTATTGCCCTATAATTTGATAAAATGAGAGTTTCATGATAATATAGTTAAAACTTACGCAAATTTGCGTGTCTCTGTTTAGATTTTCGATTTTTCAAGGATTTTGTCCCCGATTTTTTGTCATTTTTAGAGATTTACCCCCCTTTATCCACCCGCAAGCGAGGGGAATGCGTAAGTCCTGCATATAACATCCCCAATATCAAAAGGAGTATCAATGAAGTATGATTTCTCGAATTAAAAAACTGCTATCCAGATTAATCGCTGAAGCACACTTCAGTCAGGGAAATGCAAAGTATAAGTCAGGACAACACGATGCTGCTATTGAGGATTATGACACTGCTATCAAACTCAAACCTGATTATGCCGAAGCATACAACAATCGGGGAGATGTGAAGAATGATTTAGGACATCACGCTGCTGCTATTGCAGATTATGACACTGCTATCCAGATAAATCCTGATCTTGCCGCAGCATACAATAATCGGGGAGTTGCAAAGGATGATTTAGGACAACACGATGCTGCTATTGCAGATTATGACATCGCTATCCAGATCAATCCTGATGATGCCGAAGTATACAACAATCGGGGAAGTGCAAAGGATGGGTTAGGACAACACGCTGCTGCGATTGCGGATTATGACACTGCTATCCAGATCAATCCTGATCTTGCCGAAGCGTACTACAATCGGGGAATGGTAAAGCGTCTGTTAGGACAACACGATGCTGCTATTGCGGATTTTGACATCGCAACTCAGATCAATCCTGAAGATGCCGAGGCATACATCAGACAGGGAAATGTGAAGGATGGGTTAGGACAACACGCTGCTGCTATTGCAGATTATGATACTGCTATCAAACTCAATCCTGATTATGCGGATGCATACTACAATCGGGGATATGCAAAGTATCGGTTAGGACAACACGATGCTGCTATTGCAGATTATGACACTACTATCAAACTCAACCCTGATTTTGCGGGTGCATACTACATTCGGGGAGTTGCGAAGGATAAGTTAGAACAACACGCTGCTGCTATTGCGGATTATGACACTGCTATCAAACTCAATCCTGATTTTGCTGATGCATACTACAATCGGGGAATGGTAAAGCGTCGGTTAGGACAACACGATGCTGCTATTGTAGATTATGACACTGCTATCAAACTCAATCCTGATTATGCCAAAGCATACCACAATCGAGGATATGCAAAGAATCAGTTAGGACGGACATCGGAAGCGAAGCAAGACTTTCACACTGCTTTACAGCTTGCGATAAAAGCAGGGGACGTAACTACTAAAAATGCCGCCGAAAAAGCACTGCGTATTCTTAATGCGTAAGTATAGTGTATCTCATAAACCTAATTGCCCAAAAAATTCTCATCACAGCACCTGTTTTTCGTAGGGACGGGGTCTCCCTGTCCGATATTATAGGAGTAAACTTAAGAAACTTTCTGTGTTTTTATGAATCCTTCTCAATAGCCACTATGATTGAGACTGTCTTATATTTAGTCCCGTAGGGACTGAAGAGTGGTAGGGGTACACATTCTTCTATAAACATATCGTCCCTACGGGACTGAAGAGGGGTGGGGGTACACATTCTTCTATAAACATATCGTCCCTACGGGACTGAAGAGAGGTGGGGGGGTACACATTCTTCTATAAACATATCGTCCCTACGGGACTGAAGAGTAGTAGGGGTATACATTTTTCTATAAACATATCGTCCCTACAGGACTGAAGAGTGGTGGGGGTACACATTCTTCTATAAACATATCGTCCCTACAGGACTGAAGAGAAGGCAAACCCAATAACCATAGGGATTCAGAGTGATTCATAAGAGCTTCTAAGTTTTCTTAAGTTTACACATATAGGTTTCGCTTCGCTCTACCCGACCTACAATTCAAGTGTTGACTTTAGTATCAATACATCTTATTGTGTAGTCATACCCAATCGGAACGCATATAGTTTCGCGTTGTTCATGACAAAACGAAACTTCAATGGCTGTTCAGCTTGTGCTAACGTTGCTGACTTCCACGCAACGTAATGCCGTATATTATCACCTGTCATCGGTATGCAATCATCAAGTGAAAAACCGGGTTGAACCTTACCATCTGCGGTCAATACCTCAACACCAATTTTACCTTTACTGGCATCTGCGTTGATTTCAAGCGAACTATCTGGAATTTCCATCTTAACACTCTCAACTACACCTTCCGATTCATCTGCATCAAGAGAGACGAATCCATCTAATCGCCACTTTGCAAGACCGATGGCTTTATGCCGATCTTTCATTGCGGCACCGTGGGTATGCTCTGTCCCAGTATAATACCAATGAATTTCATCATCAGTGATGATCGGTTGTGTTGCAGTCCCCATAATCATTCCAGTGTCAAAGGTTCCTGTCTCACCGCGTAAAATAATCGGTGTTCGATCCACATCTACATAGTCCCAATTGATTCCGTCTCTGCTATAAACAAGTTGCGCGTCAATGGGGCCATCTATAGGAATTTCATGCTCAGCTGCACCAGGACCTGTCACATACAATACCCCTGCAATACCGATATAGGTGTTGTGATAGAGGAAGCCTGACATATTGTGAATTTCAGCACGGTCAGCCCCATATCTCTCCTTACCAACTTCATCATCCTGTTCCGATGCACCGAACATCGGCTCAAGCGTTTTCCAAGGTCCCTCCAAACGTGGACTCTCTGTATAAGCTATCATCCGTCGTGCATCTTTATCATTACCACGAATTAACGCGTATGCTCTATACATATCACACTTATCATCGTAGATGACATTGAATGCGCCTTCGTTGCTTCGTTCCGCTACAGGTTCTAAATATTCCGAATCATCCCACCGAATCCCATCAGGTGAGGTAAGCAGGAAGACATTACGATACCTTCTACAGAAACCGATCATCTTATACCGTTTCTGAGGTTCAGATTCATCGTCATCTCGGAAGACACACGCACCGTGTAAGTCCCACACGATATTGTTGTTCGGATTTCCGTTGAATTCAAAAATACCCAAATTTGGTTTCGTCCAAGTCAATCCATCACTGCTTTCTGCATAACAGGTGAGGTCCCCACGGTCATTCTCAACAAACTTGCGTCCAAACGCATCATGCGTTTTCTTACGATATGTTGACGGGTTTCTGTCAGGACGGGGAACGTATAGTCCTGGTATCTCATTCGCTTTAAATCGCCAATGCGGTCCCATTCGGCACATATACCACATACGATATTTACCGAAAGATTCATCATACATCGTTGTACCGTATAGATGTACTCTTCTGGACTGATCAGGACCTCCGTGTTCCCATAGGTTGTTTGGGTCTGGTTCAAGGACAGGCACGTTATGCTTAACACATTGATGAAGTGTCCGCTTCACACCTGTCTTAGAGGCAATCAGCGCGTCATCAACGAATAGCTCAGTTCCGTGGCTCAGTGTATGGACGTTGCTCAAATTCATCTTCTCCCTTTCGTGTTCTGTCTACACTCAAATGATGAATAATCCGTTCGTAGGGACAGGGTTCCCCTGTCCGATATACAAATCCGTTCGTAGGGACAGGGTTTCCCTGTCCGATATACAAATCCGTTCGTAGGGACAGGGTTTCCCTGTCCGATATACAAATCATTGTAGTCCGTTCGTAGGGAAAGGGTTCCCCTGTCCGATATACAAATCATTGTAGTCCGTTCGTAGGGAAAGGGTTCCCCTGTCCGATATACAAATCCGTTCGTAGGGACAGGGTTCCCCTGTCCGATATACAAATCATTGTAGTCCGTTCGTAGGGACAGGGTTTCCCTGTCCGATATACAAATCATTGTAGTCCGTTCGTAGGGACAGGGTTTCCCTGTCCGATATACAAATCATTGTAGTCCGTTCGTAGGGACAGGGTTTCCCTGTCCGATATACAAATCATTTATGACTTGACAAGGCAGTATTTCCTACCTATCTTTTATTTCACCCCAGTTTGTAGCCAGTTTACCTCGTGGATTCACTTCAAGTGTGTCCTCAACTAAGTTTCCAATTTCATCTTTACTCAGAACAGCATTATAGATTCTTGCATCTTCTACACGAGTCACAATCCACCCGTGTGCTGTTCCACCAATATATGCACGTGGACCAAATATTGCCTCTACATCACCTTCCATCCAAGACACAATCGGACCATGTGTATAGTCACCTATGACATCTCCATTACGATATATGACAATCTTTGCAGTGCCACCATCATCTTCATAAGAAATTGCTAATTGGATAAGTTTACCAGTCTCTTTCTCTTCAAAACCGGGGACTGCATCCTGTGTGCGTCTAAAGAAACTGCTTCCCGCCATCCAACGTTTCGGTTGTCGTTCTGCATAGACGATAGCATCAAAGGTATCTCCACTACTCTTGTTAACTGCCAGTGGTGCCCCGTGAGTAACGCCGAGATCGTCAAGATATATCCATACTACCAGTGTTTTATCAGGACCGATTTTTGGACCTTTGTATCCTGTTGTCAGTGCCCATTTGTTTTGACCGATATGCAATTTTCCATCCTTAACCTCTGCACCTCTGAATTCTATATCACCGAAATGACCTGTTAGGTCTTTGAGTTCTTTACCGCTTTCAAAAGTCCAGTGTCCAATTAAGTCTTCCTCCTTCTCATTCTGTGCTGACACTGTTGATTGCATAAAACTGAAAAGAAGGAATATAAGGAAGACACAAACGAAAGAGTTTGACAAAGTTTTCATGGTACCTACCTCCATTGTTGTCACAGATTTGAAAGAATTACATTATTTAGTAGACAGTCACACACAACACATCTTATCAAATATGCGATGTATTATCAATTATTTCTCGATTCTAATAGGGTTATTTAGTTTTAGAATTTATAAGTTGTACTCTATTACTGATAGTAAATAACGTAGGTCGGGTTTCGCTTCGCTCTACCCATAGGCGTAAACTTAAGAAAACTTAGAAGTTATTATGAATCACTCTGAATCCCTATGGTTATTGGGATTGTCTTCTCTTCAGTCCCGTAGGGACGATATGTTTATAGAAAAATGTGTACCCCCACCTCTCTTCAGTCCCGACAAATGCCAAACGCGCATTTGGCGTTGATTTGGTAGGGACGATATGTTTATTTTCTATGCCGTTCCTACGGAACTCAAGAAGGGTCGTATAACGTTTAACTATAAACATAGCGTCCCTACGGGACTGGAGAGGGTTTCTGGGATCGAATATTCCTTAACTTTACACTTATAGATTTCGCTTCGCTCTACCCGACCTACGACTGATATTTTCTTAATCTTCATATTCTTATCCTGAAAATCTTGGTAATCCTGAAAATCCTGGTTCAGACATCTCATCCACTCATCCACCCTTCCACCCTTCCATCTTTCCTCTCTTCCATCCTTCCATCCTTCCACCCTTCCACCCTTCCATTTTAATTGATTTTTTTGGGAACAACGAGGGAACAAAGGTGTGTAATAACAATGGTCGTATCTAAAACCTAAACTCCAGAGGGCAAAATGTTACCAAGACAAAACAAAATACACTAAATGTGTATTTAGCGTATTGCGGAAGCTTTACCAAACAATTAAAAAGGAAAAAAATGAAAAACTATTTTGTGTTGATCGGCATCGCTATGATGTTATGTGTTATCGGGTGTTCTTCTGATGAAGTTTTAACGAATCCAACTGATCTTGATGCACCGATGGAATTGTCTGCAGCACCGCTCGGAAATGATGTTGTGTTTGAAAACATGTAGGCAGCGGAAGCGGCTATGTTGGCAGATAAAACACCTGTTCAAATTGTGACAGTGATTGAAGGTACAGGGCGCGTGACGCTTGATGCACGTTTTCGCGGAGTGCGGGATTTCGGTTTCGGTTTCCCGCTTTATGAATGTGAACTTGCAGATGCCGCTGCTCATGTGATGGGGGGTGTTGCACAAGGCATGTCGGGGAGTCCCGTGGGACCGCCGGGACGTATTATGGGCGCATTGGCTTACGGCAATCAATTTTCTGGGACACCCCACCGATTTTGGGTTACAGCGATTGATGCGATGGATGCCACGATTACCCATGAAACATTCGGTGATTTGCTTGATAAGCACCTTACATCTGCAGCACCATCAGCAAAAGTAAACGCTGCATATACACCTATAAAAACACCTTTGATGATTACGGGGATACAACCGAATCGGCTTCAGCAACTTTCTTCGTATCTGAAAGGGTCTCGTTATGATTTCATTGAGATATTTGCGGATGTCGGTGGCACAGTTGACACACCGGTTCACAACACAACATCGCTGGCTGCAGGTGATATGATCGGTGTCGCTATAACACGAGGTGATGTTGTCAACACTTTCGGATTTGGCACGGTGACACAGGTCTACGATGATAAATTTATCGCTTTCGGTCACCCGATGAATGGAGACGGACACGCAGCGTTGCCAGTGTATAGAGCCGTCGTTCGCGGAATTGTCCCGAACTTAGAAGTTTCCTATAAATCTGCGGCTGCCTATGGCGACCCTATCGGCACAATCACAAAGGATTTGACCCCAGCAATTGTTGGACAGCTCGGTGTGTTGCCAGAGATGATACCGGTGAAGGTCACTTATCAAATTGATGACGGTGAGCCTGTAGAAAAAAATCACGAGGTCGCGTATAGACAAGAAGCGTTCATCGCTATGGTCGCCGCTACGACAGCGAATACGATACGCCAAGAGACCAGTCCCGGCACTGTGGATGGTACGTTCACGCTCCGATTTAAAGAAACAGAAAAAACTTATACGAAATCCTATCGTGTCGCATCACCAGACCTTTTTACTGCTACATTGTCTAACGTTAGCAGTGCTATCGCTTCTTTCACAGACATATTCTCAAACGATGTAGGAATGGCGACGTTAACGGAAGTATCTGTTTCAATTACCGAAACACCTGTTGTCAAAACAGCTGCTGTTCAGGATGTGATTGTACCCGAAGTCATTATCCCAGGTGAATCTGCGACGTTCAAGATTATGATATTTCCACATTGGAGTGCTACACAGGGCGGAGAACGGATGCTCCAACGAGAAGTAACGTTTGATATTCCAGAAGACTTTCCTATAGGTGATGCACAGTTGCGCGTTGAGGCCGGTGATGAAGTAGACTCATTCTTTTTAGGTGGCGATTTCTTAAGTAATTCCTTTGATGAAACCGATGAAGACACTCCTATGCCTAAGAACCTTGAGGAGTACATCACACAACTGGAAGAAAGGCAGACAGAAAAGGGACTCATCACTATCACGTTATCGCAAGCGGGTTCCGATCACGGTCTCTTCTTTGGTGATGTTAGTGATGAAATGTCACACGAACCGATTGAAAAAGAAATCGTCATAGAGGGATTCATTGTTAACGGGAAAAAAGAGATTACCGTTGATATTTCTGAGCCAGAAGAACCTGTTGTGGAGGGGCAATAATTCGTGAATGATGTCTGAACCAGGATTTACAGGATTTACAGGATAAGAGTTTGCACTGTCAATTTCCCATTATCGTAGGGACGGGGTTTCCCCGTACCTACGATGGGACCAAGAATAAACGCCTGATAAAAAGTTTCTTATCCTGTCTTTCCTGTCTTTCCTGAAAATCCTGGTTCAGATAATATATACGATGGTTACCAAAAAACACTCGTAGGGACGGGGTTCCCCCGTCCGAATTCCAGTTCACATACGGACAAGGAAACCCTGTCCCTACGATGGGGGCAAGAATAAACGCCTGATAAAAAGTTTCTTATCCTGTCTTTCCTGTCCCTCCTGTAAATCCTGGTTCAGACAACATATACGATGGATACCAAAAAACGATCGTAGGGACGGGGTTCCCCCGTCCGAATTCCAGTTCACATACGGACAGGGAAACCCCGTCCCTACGATGGGGCCAAGAATAAACGCCTGATAAAAAGTTTCTTATCCTGTCTTTCCTGTCCCTCCTGTAAATCCTGGTTCAGACAACATATACGATGGATACCAAAAAACGATCGTAGGGACGGGGTTCCCCCGTCCGAATTCCAGTTCACATACGGACAGGGAAACCCCGTCCCTACGATGGGGCCAAGAATAAACGCCTGATAAAAAGATTCTTATCCTGAGTTTTACCTACCACCTACTTGAGTGCCGCCCAAGTCGTTGTTAACTTACCTTTGCTTTCAACAGGAAGTCCATGAGTTGCCAACTGTGTGATTTCATCAGCACTTAGGGTACGATCAAAAATCATAACTTCGTCAATAATTCCTTTGAAATACCGAGCTCCGCAGCAATCATCCCATCCGAATTTTAGGTTAATGACTGTCTGCTCAACGTGTGGTATTTCATTATCAGCAGAATTAAGTTTTGCAGTGTCTTTGTCGTAGACATAACTGGTAGCTTTATCCTCAGCAATTGCAATTGCGATGAGTGCCCATTTGTCTTGTGGAAACACTGGTGCCCCTTTCCATCCCCATGTTGATGCGTTGTTATTATTCCACACATAAGTCAATGTATCGTTGTCCGCAATACCCATCCAAAACGTAGTATCACTACGTCCGACAACAACACCTGACCAGGGGATGGTTCTCCAACCGTTTATTCTTGCAGCGACTGTAATTTCTGTGGTAACCAGTTCGAATCCATCAACAACGGCGTGACCACCATTACCATCTACTTCCATGGCACCGTTGATCCATCCGTTGTTTACCCATTTTGCTCCATTTTCCAATTTTGCATCATGTCCATTTCCTGATTGATCTTTTCCATTTCCATCCAGGGGCCAATATCCAACGAGACCTTCAGAAAATCCAGCTGCCATTGAAACCATTGGTATAAGAAAAATGGTAAGAACAGATACCGTCATAAAAGTTATTCTATAAGCCACTTTTTCCTCCTTCTATTTAATTGACTCCGTCTATTGAAGTCTATTGAACGGAGCTTTGAGACGTGATTTTCTTTAAAAGAAAACCGTTATTGATGTTATACTTATGGGTACAACACGATTAGTATAACATCACTTCATTACACAAATCATACAGTAAAATTATGTTTCACGCAAGCAAAATCGCAACACTATCAAAAGGCCGCAAGATGGGTAAGGATTTCGTACAAGCACTTTCTGACGATGACATTGAGGGTATCAAGTCATATCCGAAAACCGATGTTCATAGTCATGTAATGTTTAGCACCCGTTTACAAAATGTTGAAAGATGGTTAGGACAAACTCTCGTCAAACCCTCCTCCAAAATGGATGGCCTTGAAGGGATGCTCACGTACGTAGGAAACACACTGATTCCTCATATTAGAAGTCAAGAAGGTTTTGAGTTTGTCGCAGATTCAGCACTAAACGATGCCATACAAGATGGTGTGGTAACACTCGAAATTAGTTTCGATATTCGTATAGCTGAATTCTATCACGATGGACTACAGTCCTTATATGCTTATATTAAAAACTTAGCTGAAAAGTATCGTAATCAGATTGAATTGCGACCAGAATTAGGCTTTTCACGTAAATGTGCTGATGATGTAAATTTGGTAAGATTAACGCATAAAGCAATAGAATCGGGAGTGTTTCACTCGATAGACCTCTATAGTCATCAGGATGCCTGTAGTCCTGAAGCGGTGAGACCTTTATATACAGAAGCGCGGGAGCGTGGAATGAAGTTGAAAGCACATGTCGGTGAATTCGGTGGTGCTGAAGAGATCAGAAGAACCGTTGAAATACTTGATTTAGACGAAGTCCAACACGGTATCGGTGCCGCCGAATCCGCTGAAGTTATGAAATGGCTCGCTGATAATAAAATCCAGTTGAACGTTTGTCCTACCAGCAATGTAATGTTGGATGCTGTGTCAGAACTCTCATCACATCCGATGCGCGCTCTATTTGACAACGGTGTGCCTGTGACAATCAACACTGATGACTTGATGATTTTCGATCAAACCGTATCTGAGGAATATCACAATCTATACAAAGCGGGTGTCTTCAGTGCTAATGAATTAGAGAGTATTCGCAAGTATTCTCTGAGCAATGTGTAATACCATTCTTCCATTCTTCCATTCCCCCATCCTTCCACCCTTCTACTCTTCCACCCTTCCATCCTTCTACTCCTCCATCCTTCCACTCTTCCACCCTTCCACCCTTCCATCCTTCCATCCTTCCACCCTTCCACCCTTCCATTCCCTCTATAAACCTGCAAGTCTTTTTAAAACATTGTGCGTAATGCGTTCAACAACAACGTCCCCACCTGATAATCCGTGCGACCAGTCAGTTGTTGCAGCCGTAAAGACTGTTCCACCCTTGGTATAAATTCCCATCGTTGCAGCACCTGTATGTCCCTGCTCCCATCGCTCATACCATTCACAATCATCAGGATGCCAACGGACAGGCGCAGTAGCAAGAATCGTAAATCCTTCAGGCGTTCCATCTTTATAGGTCGGCACAGGTAACCCATTTTCAATTGTAAATTCACATCCATCACACTCGTAACCGACAATGGTATTTTGTCCGCCAAACTTTTCCTCTCTCTTCAAATCAGTTCCTTCAAACACCCAATGTTTAGGTCGATGTGCAGTGTACGCACCATCACCGTCCATAAATTGTCCATGGCTCAAGTGATAACCACCCTGCAGGAAACCGACACCTGTCAGATGATTTTCGGGACGATCCACTAAAAAGTGACTCCACAACGTACTCAACGTACTATAATCATCAGTTTTGTAGACTGGGTCTAAGTTGAAGCTCTGTTTCCAGCATACAAGTGCGCGTCCTTCATCTTCTGAACGCACCTGCCAACAGACTGAATTACCACTGAAGAAGGCAGCATTTCCACCATTAGCAATATATGCCTCAAGATTATCACGCATCGGTGCTGACCAGTACTCGTCATGACCAACACTCAATACCAACTTATAATGCTCTAACAACTCTGGATGAAGTTCAAGATCGCTATTCGCAGCATAATCCAGTGTATATCCATTCTGCTCTGCCCAAACAACAAAAGGTAATTCCCAATTTCTGAAAATACCACCAGTGGGTCGATCAAATGACACGCGGTTACCTTGTAGTGTGTTCTGTCCGTGAAAACCGTAAAGACTGAACCCACCCCAATTGTTATAGGCATTATAGGTGTTTGTAGAAAGTTGGAGTAGAATAGGTGTATCTGCTCCAGGTTTCTCTGCACGCACAATAAAGAAAAGTGAACTCTCTGCTGTCCGATGGTTTCTATAGACGGTATCGCCACCACCATCTGAAGCGCGGAGTATTCCCTCATAATATCCACTTTTCCAAGTCTCTGGCACTTCAAGCTTAAATGTAGCGTTCCAACCACACCCATGGGATGAAGCATTGATAGGAATTGCTTGTGCTTCTCCTTGAATTCCTGATTCGTTGAATACCACCTCGCGCGTCGCTCCAATACGTGCAATCTCCAATGAATACTGTCCAGCACTTGTTGACACATTGAACGCCATTTCTTCACCCGGTGCATAACTCAGTAGATTTGTGTATCCATCAATATAAAGCGGTCTAATACGATTCTCAGTTTGTGATAATGTTGCCATGCTACGTCCTCCTCAATGTCAATACTTTCGCTAATAATAGACAAGCTGTTAGATTATCCCTCTATTTGAAATGTACCACGTTCTGTTAGATTGTCCATTTATTTGTATTGTAGCACATTTATCAATTTCACGTTTTATAAATCATCTATTCCAGCAATGAAAACTCACAACTACAAAAGTTAAACTTTCAAATCACATTTTGAGAGGATACTGTTATGACTCTGATAGCGATAGGAGGAATAATGCACGAATCAAATACATTCTGTAATATTCCTACTGATACGGACGCATTCTCAATCACTATAGATGAGGAGATATACTCAGTTTGGAGAGACACACATCATGAAATGGCAGGTTTTATTCAAGGTAGAACATCGCATGATTATACAACCTATCCAACCATTATGGCTACTGCTACACCAGCAGGTCCAGTTACTGATGATGCCTTTGAAATACTTTTTGAAAAACTTATGCAAAGGATAAAGGAGAATCCAAAAATCGATGGACTACTGCTGGCATTACACGGTGCGATGGTTGTTGAGAGTTTTCCAGACGGTGATGGTGAAGTGTTGCGAAGGCTACGTGATTACTTTGGCGAGACATTCCCTATCGTGTCAACACTTGACCATCATGCAAATGTTTCCCAGTTGATGGTTGATATGTCAACTGCACTTGTCATATATAAAACTAATCCACACATTGACCAAAAACAGCGAGGACTACAAGCAGCACACTTGATAACACAGATAATACGGAATGAAGTAATCCCAACCCAAGCGCTTGCCAAACCACCAATGCTACTGAATATCTTGCATCAGAATACAAATACCGAGCCAATGCTATCAATAGTAGAAGATGCCAAAAACCTTGAAGAAACCGCTAACATCCTCGTAGCAAACGTGGCAGCTGGGTATCCTTATGCTGATGTTCATGAAGTTGGCCCGTCATTTGTTGTAGTTACGAATAACGACATACACCATGCACGTACTGAAGCTAACCGCTTATCAGATAGACTATGGAATATCCGCGATAAGTTAGCAATAAATCTCCCGGATGCAGCCGCAGCTGTCAAGCAAGCAAAACAATGCAAACGCCATCCAGTCATTCTTGTTGAAATGGGGGACAATATAGGTGGGGGTTCACCCGGTGATAGTACCATCATCCTCTCAGAACTGGTCAACCAGAATGCCTCTAATTATGTCATAGTCTTATATGATCCTGAAAGTGTTCAAGCTTGTATTCAGAGTAGTGTCGGCAATGAAATTTCTTTACAGATCGGTGGAAAGACCGACAATATTCACGGTGAACCTGTCAAGATTCACGGTAAAATTCGCTCCATACATGACGGGAAATTCATTGAAACAGAACCCCGCCACGGCGGACAACGATATCACGATCAAGGATTAACTGCTGTCATTTCTATATCAGATTCTTACCTTTCTTACGTGGTATTAACAAGTAAACGGCAAACCCCGTTCAGTCTGCAACAGTTGCTGAGTCTCGGTATTGATCCAGAGTCAATGCGAATAGTAGTAGTCAAAGCAGCAATTGCGTACCGTGCAGCCTATGAACCAATAGCAGGTGAGATCATTGAAGTGGATACACCGGGAATTACGGCAGTGAATCCTCAGCATTTCAGTTATCAACATATTCGTAAAGAACTGTTACATATTGGTTGACTCATGCAACCTGACTCTGATGGAGGGTGTGTAAATATTTTGTCACTCTATTTGTCTGAATCGCGGATTACACGGAGAACACGGAAGACGCTGAAGGGGTTCTTGGGGATTTCAAGGTGTTTTCCACAAGTTGTCGTGATTTTAGCGAACCCCTCTTGAGTTCCGTAGGAACGCAATGTTTATAGTTAGACGTTATACGACCCGTCTTGAGTTCCGTAGGAACGGCATAGAAAAATAAACATATCGTCCCTACGATGTATCGGACGATTAGATGTCTAAACCTGATACCATCAATCATCAGAAGACTGCACCGGTGGAGGTTCATTGAATTCCTCACCCTTCGCCTCTGCTGTCATGCGTCGGTTATTCCAATCTGTCCACAAATCTCGTTCTTTCGCTTTTCCTTCAGCGATGCCTTGAACTTTTCCTTCAGCGATGCCTTCAGCAATGCCCTCAGCTTTAGCTTCCTTAATCTTCCGATGAAGTCGTTGTTTATAGAATTCAGTAAGAAACATAATAAAATCAACTCCTTGAAATAGAATTAAAGTAAATCCTGTTGCCACTGCCATAAAAGCTGCGAGTTGTATAACAATTGATTGTGTTGCTTCCATCAATGATTGTGTTTTAGCTGCTTCATGGCGAATTAAAAAGACCGTATAGACTATTACCTCAATTGAAAATATTTTTAGGGCGATATCAACCCAAATTCGTCGGATACTGAGTATTTGAACTCTATCATCCTTCTGCATTATAATTCATTTCCTTCGTATAATAATTTTACTAAAGTTTGGACAATTTTCAGATCTTTTATTGTAGGCTTAAGTTAAGTCATTATAGAGACTGTCCAAACGATAGTATTTTAGCATATTCAATTAGAAGATGCAATATATCCAGAACCTTATCAGGATTATTTAGTTTTAAAATTTATCAGTTGCCCTCTATTATTTATAGTAAATAACGCTCTACCCGATCTACGATATAAACAAAGACATATAATGATCCAGAAACCCCTTCCGCGTAATCCGCGATTCAGACAAATAGGGACAAAATATTTACACACCCACATGGCTTCATTTCTTGACAATGGTACTTCCCTGTGATATTCTTATGTAGATAAATAAATAAATGTGGTAATTTGAACCCAGAGATGGTAGGTACGGTTTCCTAACCAATACAGAATACCAAACGCGTATTCTCGCGGATTCTATTAGAAAACTCAAATTGCTACCTATATTGCATAAACTGATTTTACACAAAAGGAGATACAAAATGAATGTCAAACATAAATTAGGGTATATGTTTGTCGGGTGTCTATTCACAATCGCAGGATACATCCTTGCATCACTGGGTGGTGCTATACACGCACAACAAAATGAACAGGTAATTGATAAAATCGTTTGTAGAGAATTGCAAGTTGTCAACAAGGAAGGAAAACCCGTTGCCCGTATCGGTAGACTTTTCGGAAATATGACTCTTTACAACGCAGCAGGAAAGCGAGTTGCTGTCATCGGTGCAACTGAAAATGGCGATGGGATTATAGCCGTCCTCAACGCAGAAGGAAAGGAAGTCGCCAACATCAGTGGAACTGAAGATGGCAATGGGAGTATATCTGTCCACAACGCAACAGAACAGGAAGTTGTTCGCATGGGTGTAACTGAAAATGGCGGGTTTATAGGCGTCAGTAACGCAGTAGGAAGGAAAGTTACCGTCATCAGTGCAACTGAAAATGGGGATGGGGTTATAGCCGTCCGTAACGCAGTAGGAAAGGGAGTTGCCGACATCACTGTAATTGAAGATGGTGGTGCTATATCCGTCCGCAACACATCAGGAAAGGGCGTTGCTCACATCACCGCCACTGAAAATGGCAATGGGACTATACGAACCTACAATGGTGTTTGGAGAACCCACTAAACTCACAATCGCGAAGAATCCAAGATTTATCTTGCATTAGGGAATTATAGGGAGATATATTATGGCGGGAAATCAGTCTCTGCATGCTGCGAATAGAGCTAAGCAGGATGAATTTTACACACAACTCCCGGACATCGAGAAAGAGCTAAAGTATTACAAGGAGCATTTTCGCGGTAAGACTGTTTATTGCAATTGTGACGATCCTACCATTAGCAAATTCTTTCACTACTTTAAGAAGAAGTTCGAGGAACTTGGACTCAAAAAACTGATCACAACATGCTACAAAAATCAGGATCCAAACCTATTCAGTGAACACGTCAGCGATACCGCTATCAGACTTGAGTATACCGGCAATGGAACAGAACCCGTTGAATTTCAACTAAAGGAAGATGGCGATTTCAGGAGCCAGGAATGTATTGAGTTGCTTAAACAAGCAGATATTGTGGTTACAAATCCGCCTTTTTCACTGTTCAGGGAATATATCGCGCACCTGATTGAATACGACAAAAAGTTTGTCGTCATTGGGAACAAAAATGCGATAACTTACAAAGAGATATTCCCCTTAATCAAGGACGGTAAATTATGGGTTGGACATACCTCCATGAGTCAAGACTTGTTGTTTGATGTGCCAGACGACTATGCTCAAGAATTACTTAAAACCAAGAAGGCGGGGAGTGCTTATAAGATAGTGGATGGGATTGTAAAAGGCAGATCACAAAGTATATGGTTCACCAACCTCGACCATAGGAAACGGCATGAAGACCTAACCCTTTACAAGAAATACTCTCCTGATGAATATCCAAAGTACGATAATTACGATGCTATCAACGTGGATAAAACAGCTGATATCCCAAAAGATTATGCTGGAGAAATGGGTGTGCCGATTTCCTTCTTGGACAAACACAACCCTGATCAGTTCCAGATCGTAAGTGCGAATGATATAAGGGCAAATGCTGATGTTCCCATTAAACCTCATGCACTCATCAAGGATAAGGACGGCGCAATTAACGGAAAGCCTACCTATGTGCGCATCGTTATCCGTAACAAGAGGATACAGCAATGAAAATCGAACTGTTAGACCTCACAGTGCAAGAGCTTGTTGAAGAGTATTACGACGATGACGAAGGTGGCGTGACCGGGTACGGCGGCAAATTGGATATACGACCACCATTTCAACGGGAGTTTATCTACAACGATAAGGAACGTAATGCCGTCATTGACTCCATCCTGAAAGGATTCCCGTTGAACGTGATGTATTGGGCAGACCGAGAAGACGATACGTTCGAAATCATTGACGGACAACAGCGTACAATCTCCATTGCCCAGTATGTAGAGGGGGATTTTTCGTTCAATGATCTATACTTCCACAATCTAACACCAGACAAAAGAGAATTGATATTGGATTACAAGTTGATGGTCTACGTGTGTACCGGGACAGACAGCGAAAAACTGGAGTGGTTCAAAACGATCAACATCGCGGGAAAGGTGTTGACCAATCAGGAGTTGCGTAATGCTGTTTACGCTGGACCCTGGTTGTCAGACGCAAAGCGGTATTTTAGTCGGACTGGTTGCGTTGCATACAAAATCGCAAATGCCTATGTCAACGGTTCTCCAATCCGACAAGATTACTTGGAGACAGTGATTAAGTGGGTCAGCAAAGACTCAATTGAAGACTACATGGGGAAACATCAGCACGATGAAGACGCATTACCCCTATGGGAGTATTTTCAATCGGTGATCGAGTGGGTTGAATCCACTTTCACGGAACTAAGACCAAAATTCATGAAGGGTGTAGATTGGGGTGCGCTGCATAACGACTTTGGAGACGCTGACCTTGACGCTGAAGAGATTGAGAAGGAAACCGCCCGTCTTATGTTTGACGATGAAGTCACACAGAAAAAGGGTATATACCCATACATTCTCACTCGCGAGGAGAAGCACCTTAACATACGCACCTTTACAGCAAGTATGAAGCAAAAGGTCTACGAAAAACAAGCAGGTAAGTGCGTTATATGTAAAAACAAATTCACAATCAAAGAGATGGAAGCAGACCACATCACCCCCTGGTCCGAGGGAGGCAAGACCAACGAGGATAATTGCCAGATGCTCTGTAAAAAGTGTAATAGGGAGAAGTCCGCACTATAAAATCTGCCCCCTATATTCAAGTCCAACACTGGATACCCTGCCGTGCTATCCAATGGATACTCAAAACACTGTCAGACTAAACTGAAAGGATAACCTTTTTCTACTTTTTGTATCTATAAACTTAAAACTGTCCAAACTATAGTAGTGATTATAATGTAGGAAAAATAGGATATTATTGATATTATTAAGGATATACCCGAAAATTGGGTTTTCCAATGGTTGTAGAAACATTTTAACAGCGTTTTCGTATCAAAAAGTTGTTTGGAAGGTACATGAATTATGTTATGTGCTCTTACTAATTAGGATATGACATTATTTCAAGGTATACAGCGTATGTAACTCGTGTCATTGATCAATCTGGAATAAAAAGATAAAATGGAGGAACACAATGAGTGATACAACCAATAACATTTACGTTGAAAATATAAAGAGGCATGCTTATATTGTTATGTTGCATCTTGTTTCTCAAAGACATTCTACTTTCAAAGATATTAGAGACCTGTTATGCTTGAAAATGGAACATGGATTTCCTTCCTGGGATATATCAAGAATGGTTTTGAGTAGCATTTTTCGAAAGATAGGAGAACCTGAGGACGAATGGCAAGAAGAAATACCGAGAATAAATACGTTTGTTTTCAAGGACAATGGTAAGCGTTCGTCTTGCATTTATGAAAAAGTCTTTGGAATTGAAAATAAAGATTTACAACCGACATCAGAACAAATCGGCGAATACGCTGCCCGTATCGCTGTGTATTCAAAATAGGATGAGGTTTTAGAAGCATTTAGGAAGGAAGCATTTGAAACATCTTAACCGTTAGACAATAAACTGAGTGTTACCTGACTATACTATACCATGAACTTCCAATATGTGAAACATATTATAAAGCCAAGCAGTCGCCATAATAGTGGGTGTTAGGTTGGAATTTAATGCTCATGATTAAAAGGATTAAGAAATTTCTTCAAGGACTGCTTTTGCGAGCGGAAGTGATTTTTCTAAATCAGATATTATTTTTTCTGTCCTTTCTTTATCCTGATTACTTCCATCAAGAGAAAATATATTACACATAATACGCCATTGATATGGAACAAAAGATGTATCATCAATTTCAATAGCTTTGTTAAATTCTATCATTGCTTCTGGTATGCGATTTTGTGCAAATAAATTAGCACCACGAAGTAAGTGATTAGCATAAATTGTATTCATTGCAAACGCTCCACAAATAAGATTTTAGTATTTTTTTATGTTAGCATTAAACACAAAATAAAACAAGTGAAAATATGAAAAAAGACCTCTCATCCATCTCGCAGCATTCTTCTAATCGCAACAGTTCGAAATTGAAACCTGTCTATAATCCTATAGCACTATATTTTCATAGGTTAATGATACTATGATTGTATAGTGCTATACTTTTAAATGTACCTGCACTTGTTGTGCTTAATGCAGTACCGCCACGCGGTGATTTTGCTGATGAGGTTCGAAAGTCAATTGAATATACTGGTGCTCCGTGTGAGATCGGGAATAGAATTGCTTTTGTTCACTCTTATATAACTAGATTCATATACGGGGAGAAGAAACGACATATCTATGGTTATTTTCCTGTGGATGTTCATAAGCAATTGCGGTTGATAGGGTTCGAACAAGATAAGAGCTGCCAGTTGATGTTGACTGAAGTTTTGAATATGTATTTTACATTTCACGATAAATCGCCGATAGCGTAGAATGGAGGATTTGAATGCTACGACGAATAACAAAACCTGATGAATATCTATTTGACGAAAAGATTGATGCGATTAATTTATCGCACATCGTCTCATATTCAATAAAAGGATATGAATTTGAGAATCAAGAAAATACTATGACATATTTTCTTTATGCAAATGTCTCCACTTTAAAAAGACACGAATTCCTGGAGTCATATCGTCCATATCAAATAATAATCCATGAAGGCACAGAGGAAGAGTGCCAAAAGGAATTGGATAACATATTAAGGGAGGAAGAAGAAAAAGACCAAATATTAGCAAAAAAATCAGGAATGTGGGGTGCAATTGCAGGTGCAATAACAGGTGCAGCAGCAACATACATATTACCGTTTCTATTAAACCTAATAAAAACAATGGTTCAAACACAATAAAAAGGAGACACATGCAAAAAACTTTGCTTATAATTTAGTTGTTCAGGACGAAAAACAGAAACGCCAGGAACATTACCTGCAAACCAAAGATGTGATGGGCAGCTCTACAGAGTCATTGCAAAATCCCAAAGGGAAGGGTATTTTCCATCAGATAAACTTGACATTGTCCTCATCTCCTCCAAACTCGGTTTTCTCGAATGGGATGATGAGATTGAGAACTATGATCAACTGATGACGGAAAAGCAGGCTGACGTATTACGTTCAAGTATACAGGACGATTTGAATTCATATTTGGATGGAAAAGACTACAATAAGGCTTATGTCAATATGGGGGCAAAATACCGAATGACACTTGAAGGTTTTGACTGGGATAAACACTTCAGCGAAGTCATTAAGGCTGAAGGTGGCATCGGAGAAAAATCAAAACAACTCAAAAATTGGTTAATTGAATTGCACCAATAAGCCACCGACTGCGGAGTAAGGATTGGGGAGGGAGCCTAAGATGGTCAGAATAATTGGCTACGTGACAGAATCACACGGACGAGAAGGTTTTACAATTAAGATTACAGAGGATTACGTTGATTATGAAAACAAGAAACAAACTCAAGTTTCTAAAAAAGCAAAGATTACCATACACGGAAACTTATATCCACATGAAAATTCGTATGATTTTGTAAAAGCAGAAGGACCGCTTGTGCAGAATATTTCAAGGTGTAGATCGATCAGCGAGGGATTAAAAAAAGGTGATAGGGTAATGTGCTCTGTATTGTTAGTAGAGCAAGTACCCGACACAGACGACCCCTACCTATTACATTATAAACAGAATAATAACCATAATGATATTCTGAGTTATGCAAGGTCTGAACTGCTGCTGTATCCGAATCCCGACTCTTTCAAACGTTTAGAAGTCGACACATCAGAGACGCTGAAATTCCGAAAGAAAAATTATTATATGGATAAAAACAGACAGAAATGTGTAAAAATAATAGGTAATGAATACCATAAATACAACAAAGCTTGGTGGATAAACAAAAACCCAAAACTTCTTTTTATGACATTCAACTGGTTAAGGATAAAAACAAAGGTGTCTAAACTCTGGAAAGTAGTTAAAGACAAAGAGAACCTCCAAACTACTATAAATGTCATTTTAGCTATTACCACTATAATAAGCATAATCGTAGCAATTTTCAAATGATTCAATACAATCTAATTTATGATCAATTCTATCTATTCTAACTCTTCCCTGCTTTAGAAAGGTTAAAGGAAGTTATTTTTATGGCAGAAGGAAAAGAGCACCGGGCACGCAATATTTTGAAGACTATGAATCTGACAAAGCAGGACAAAGATCCTGGTAAAGCACCTTATACAAGTAATTCTGAAATTGCAAAGCAACTTGGATTCAAAGATTCTACAATCATTTCTAATGTTCGACGAAACTTATTATTTGTACGAAATATTGGTATAAGTATGGACTATTTAGAACGCGGTGTTGTATATGCATGGCGATGGTCTGGTGATGAGAAACATGCGAAAATCGGTGCATCAACAGTGAAGACCCTAAGGGAACGAATGATTTCTACATATCATCCAACAGATGACGCGCTCTTGATAGGTTTCAGCCTATTTGCAAATCGTAAAGAAGCACAAAAAAGGGAAACAGCTCTTTTGAAGAGTTTGGGACGTGTCCATTCTAAGCGTGAATGGGTATATATTAACGATGATTTTAATATACTTCTCAATAAAGAATTTACAAGGATAGAGAAGACGAAAGAGGATATTCTAAAATAACGGAATATCTGTGTGAGTTGACGGTGAAGATTGTGCGGAACATCAGGTCTTAGTAGGTTAGGATTCACATAAAACCTAAACATTTGGATATTTGGAAATCAATAGAGACAATATGGGCAATGTAATGAACATTGTCCATATTTTAAAAAACTTGTCCTGACTCGGTTTGTCTCGTCTCGTTTTGTCACTCTATTTGTCTGAATCGCGGATTACGCGGATTACGCGGAGGACACGGAAGGGGTTTCTGGATCATTATATGACTTTGATGGCTACAAAGTAGCACAATCTGGAAGAATGTGCTACAACTGGCACAATCTAACAGAATGTCTATTGTTGGTGAAGGTATTGAAATTGAATGTTTAGTGACAATAACTTTACACACCCACTGTACGGTGTTGAAAATTAAGTGCTAATAAATCTCAAGGATACACACTCACAATTTCCACCTAAACGATAGCAATTTACGTTTACTGGTTGATATTTAAAGCCTCTATAAAAAAATAATTGAAAATTTACTTGACAAACATATATCCATTATGTTACACTATACTATACAATATATCGCTAATAAAATAAAAGGGTGTGATAATATGAAACTATTCAGACATACAATCTATCAGATATACTTTAGGATTAAAAACACAAAAAACCATAAAGAAAAAGCACGTACGCAACACATCAGAGACCAGATTTTTGGATTGCAAAAACGACTGCAATTGCTAAAAAATCACCAAGATTCAAACCGTACCAAAACAGGCGAAATTGAAAAAAGAGAATTTTCAAAAAACATGCTACCAACACAAACAGGGACAAGCATAACAAGAGATTTAAAAACCGTACCGCTCACCGAAAAAAACGCAAATTTGGTACGGTGAAAAGATAGCGAATTTTGTATCATAATTAGCAGTGATTTCATAACCGAACCCCTTTCGCACCGCTGGTGCTGATATGTGATTTTCCAAAGCCTCAGAGAGGCAAAAGGTATATAGTCCAGATTGATACAACCAATAGCAAGCCCCAGAGGGGCGAAAGGGGTATAATCCGCATTGCTCTAAATCTTTACACACGTTCTCTATCTTTAGTGACAAAAAGTTTACACATCCTCAGGATCTTATCCTGTAAATCCTGGTTCAGATAATTACACCTTCCTACCCTTCCACCCTTCCACCCTTCCACCCTTCCATCTTCCATCCTTATATCTTGACAATGCCAAACCCCTATGGTATCCTTTACGACATAGATTATACTGAATAAGGTCTGGCGAAAACATGAGACGTTTTGGCACACAAGGTCCCGTTCATCCAGAAAAACATTATATTGTAAGTCGTTCGTCCGAACAGAATCACTTCATTGAAAGAGTCAATGACGGACTCTATATTGTCCTATTTGCTCCACGGCAGACTGGAAAAACAACCTTCTTTCGTAGCTCTCTGGATAAACTTGTTGAAAATGATGAGTCATTCTTGCCAATACAGTTAGACTTTCAGGTAATGCGAGACACTTCAGAGTCAATATTCTACAACAGACTCCATTACATGTTGAGAAATGAAATTCTGAATTCCTTAGAAAGACAAAATAGAGAACCCACCGCAAGTCTAACTTCTATTTTAGAAAACACACAACTTAACGATGCTTTTACAATGGTTAGTTTTTTTGAACGTCTATCAGATACTCTAAGAAACGAAAAACTCGTGGTTATAATTGATGAATTTGATGGAATCCCTACACCGCTGGTGAGCGACTTCCTTTATTCACTACGTCACATTTATCTTTCAAAAGGTAAACGAAGTCTACACAGTGTGGGAATAGTTGGTGTAAAGAACATCAACCAACTAAACTTCGACCGTACTATCTCTCCATTCAATATCCAAGATGAATTCTATCTTCCAAACTTCACACTTGAACAAGTGCATGAACTCTTTAACCAATACACAGCGGAAGCGGGTCAAAGTTTTTCTGACGCAGTCATAGAATCCGTTCACAAACAGACAGCAGGACAACCTTTCCTTGTGAACCGTTTTGCACAAATACTTACTGACGAACTAAAAATACCAAAGACTCAACAAATAAACATTGGGCACTTCACGCAAGCACATAACCAACTGCTTCATGAGAGTAATACAAACATAGAACATCTAACAACAAATGTAAGGAAAAACCCTACTTATGAAAGAATCCTGATGCGTATCACTGCTTCTGACGACGGGGTGACATTCAATCTGCGTGATAATCATATTAGTGAACTGACAACCTACGGTGTCATTAAACAAGGTTCAGATGGAATGTGTGAAATTGCTAATCCGATATACTTCTATTCCATCCTACAAACTTTCAAGCCAGCAGTTAACGGATTAGAACAAGATTATCTCCCCGATGATACAAGAGAAGGTTTTCAGGATTACCTCAAACCTAACGGTAATATTGATATGGATTCATTACTTGATAACTTCAGAGATTTCATTGCACGAGCGGGTTTTAAGATCCTTCAAGTACCAGATACACCAAAGGAATCCGTTGGAAGACATTTACTCCTTGCATACCTTGAGCAGTTTGTAAAATTGGTGGGTGGATTTATGCACATTGAAGTGCAGACAGGACGTGGTAGAATGGATCTGTTGATTACACACAACAAAAATAAATACATCGTTGAGACAAAGATATGGCGGGGTGAAATAAGCTTTGAGAAAGGGAAACGACAACTTGCATCTTACCTGAGGTTAGAAAAAGCAGACGAAGGTTACTATGTTGTCTTTGATCACCGATCTAATCCAATACAGCAGACAGAGACTGAAATCATCAACGAATTCAAGATACGAAGCTATGTAATTCCTGTGATACAGCAACGTCCCTCCTAAGGTTTGTTCTTGTCAAACAAAGATCAAATTTGACATCTCACAGTTTTCTCTCCTTACCAAAATAGAGAATCTTACTTTTTTAAATTTCCCCACTTTTCAGTCTTTTTTTCTGATGGAGACACAGATAAAGCACCTTCTATCCAATCTGGGTAACCTTCTACTTCCGGCCCCCATGTCAAGCGAGTCAAATGTTGTTTATTTATTTCATATCGATATAGGTCATAATTCGTTCTTGATTTATCTATTAATCTCAGTGATAAGAGAATTTCACGATCATTATTCATCCAACACGCTGTTCCCCCAATAAGCACATTTTCACCGAGTTTGTCATAGATACCTTCTACAATCCACGGTCTTTGTCCGAGCCGCATAATTGTAAGTTTACATTTTGATCGTGCTACACCTAACCGCGTACATTCATCAAACAAGATGCTGCGTCCATCTGCTGACCATCTGGGTTGAAACCTCATGATGACAGCATTAATATCGTCAGTTGGATCCGGTAGTAGCGGGTGCTGATTCTCACCTGTTGCGTCCATCACGTAGATATTCTTATGTGAGAACGCAAATGGGGATTTTACGAACTTTTCATATACGATTGCTGTGCCATCAGGAGACCAATCAGGAGCTAAAGAACCCTTATCGTTTTCACCTTCGTCTTTTCCCGTTAACTGTGTAAGCTTGCGTGTTGCAAGTTCTAAAATATAAACTTGAGCGGTTCCACTGATTTCACTTCTGAATGCAATGTTTTTACCATCAGGAGACCAGCACGGTTCTTCATCAGAAACGTCATTGTTGGTAAGTCGTTGCTGATCTGTTCCATCTGCATTCATGATGAAGACCTCAGTAGAATGTTGAGGATCACTTCTATCCATCATGCGTGTAAATACTATGCGACTACCATCAGGAGACCAACGGGATTGAAAGTCATCATGCATGGGGTTTTTCGTAAGATTGCGTTTTGTGCTGACATCATCGTTGCTAACATAAATATCACCACCCATTGAGTAGGTAATTTTCGCTTCAACACCTGCTGAACTAAAAAACAAGAGGAGACAGCAAATGAGGTTAACAATGTAAATCTGTAAAGAAACTGCTGTTTTTGGATGAAGCATCGTAGATCCTTCCTAAATTTGTTGCTTTGAATTAAATGATCTTAGCAGGATGTACCACAACCCTCTGAATCGTACAACTTGCTACTAACTTTAACATGACTTACACAAACTCAGCAATTGGATTTCCAAATTGCTGTAAATAATTGCGTTCATACTTAATGACACAGTTTTATACCCAAAAGGGTGCATGTTTTTGAAAAAAATCAAAATTCTTCTTAATATTTTAATCAAAAATGCAAGAATTCGCCATATTCCATGAAAATCATTGATTTTTGCAGAGTGTTATCAATAGAGTCTATATGATCCCTTTGCAATTGCGTGTTTTTCTCCTTACGATTTGATTTCAACCTTTCAAACAAAAATTCGTTAAAATAAGTAATACATAAGATTAAAACAAAAAAACAGAACTCAGGAGTGAAACCTATGCAAGGATCGATGTCAGGTTCTGGACGCGGTGGTTCGCGTCGGATGGGAATGAGCAGTGGTAAGCCACGCTTCAAGAATTTGAAAGATGGTGAATTGACTACGACAGAAGAAGTCCCTGAAATACTGCAAAAGCGAGCACAAGAACTACTTGATAGTGGTGAAGAAATAAAAGTATCGGTCTCAACAGATTTACAATTTGACGGCACCTATGGAAAAGACTGGTTAATAGCAACCGATAAGCGATTGATAGCATTTAATCAAAAAGGTGTTATTGGTCACGACATTCAAGAAGTACCGCTTGCGGATATTGAAAATATTGAAATCCTTGAGATGTACGGCAACAACATACTCAAGGTCACTACCGCAAATAATGCTGTTGAATTAGCACGATATTCAAAAAGATTAGCACCAAAATTCAACCTGACAGTCTCAGAATTAGAAAGTTTATCTTCCTCAGAATCACCCGATGAAAGAAGAGGAGGGAGACGCGGTCCCGGAGGGAGACGACGCGGACGACGAGGCGGTGGTTCGGGTGGAGGACCAGGTAGACCGCAAGCCGGAAACAAGGGACGATGCGAAAAATGCGGGCATCCAATACCCAGTTGGTCCGGAGTTTGCATGAACTGCGTTCAAAATACAAGACTAATTTTCCGTCTCTTCAAATATGCTCTCCCTTTCTTATACGTCATGATTCCCGCTTTCCTCATGATGATGGTAATCAGATTTGTCGGCCTCTATCCAACCATTCTAAGCAGACAACTAATTGACAATATACTTGTACCAGTTGGTTCAGCAATGTCTGAAGGAGTAGAAGCACCCGTAACATCTTGGGGACACCTTGAGGGATTTGTTGGTCTATTAAGTGGATGGTTCGGTAGCATGCCACTCGGAGGCAGTTTTGGACACTTAATTGGTATTGTGCTACTAATGGCGGGTGTTAGAGTGTTTATAATGTCCACATCTTCTATTCGTAGGTACATGATGATTTGGGTAGGTCAAAACATTACCAGACGACTTCAAAATGAAACTTATGAACATCTCAATACGCTCTCCATTGACTTCTTCCATGAACGCGATACTGGGAATCTAATGTCCAGAATCACACACGATGTATCCAGACTACGAGACTTCATAGCAAATGGACTACAAGATATAGTTGGCGATTCACTCACGCTCATCTATATGTGCCTAATTATGTTCCTATTTAACTGGAAACTGGCACTGTGGACACTCATACCAATACCTTGTCTTGTCTTTTTTACATTCATTTTTGGAAAAAAACTGAGTAAAGTCTATCAAGTCTTATGGAAGAGATATGCCAATATCAGCACAATCCTCGCAAGTACCATCCCTGGTGTCCGTGTCGTAAAGGCATTTGCACGCGAGAGATATGAGATAAGCCGATTTAACGAAATGACTCACCAAGTATTTTCTGGAGAAATGAACGCAGCAAAACTGAATTCAGTCTATCGTCCAACCATGGATTTCATCACATTCTCAGGTTCTATCCTTATATGGTTAGTTGGGGGATGGCAAATATTTCAAGGCGATTTAACCCTCGGAACGCTCTTCATGTTCCAAACTTACATGATGCAATTCTTTGGACCCGTTCGCACCCTCTGTGAAATGAATGAAAGATTTATACGCGCAGGTACATCCGCTGAACGCGTATTTGACATATTAGATACACCCCCAAGTATCGCTGATAAGAACGATGCAGTTGCACTCGCGAATATAAGAGGCGCAATTGAATTCAATGATGTCGTTTTCACTTATGATAACGAAAAGAATGCACTCAACGGCATTAGTTTCACTGTTCAACCCGGTGAAATGATAGGGTTAGTAGGACACAGTGGAGCAGGAAAAAGTACGCTAATCAATCTTATCACGCGATTCTATGATCCTAACTTCGGCGCAATAGTCATTGATGGACACGACAGTCGAGATATAAAGGTCAAGGCATTACGACAACAGATCGGTGTTGTTCTACAAGACCCGTTCTTATTTGAAGGAACAATTGCAGAGAACATCGGATATTCAAAACCCGGCGCATCTCGCCATGAAATCATTGCATCAGCAAAAGCAGCAAACGCACACGATTTCATCATCAAATTCCCCGATGGATACGACACTATGGTGGGGGAACGGGGCGCACGAGTATCCGGTGGTGAAAGACAACGCATTTCTATAGCACGCGCCATATTGAAAAATCCACGGATCCTTATCTTGGACGAAGCTACATCATCAATTGATACAGAAACTGAATCCAAAATACAGGAAGCATTGGAAAGACTCGTGCAAGGAAGAACAGTTTTCGCAATTGCACATAGACTTTCCACGTTAAAATACGCAGACCGACTCGTAGTATTGAAAGAAGGTGAGGTCGACGAAATCGGTACGCATGAGGAACTAATCGAACAAAATGGGACTTATGCCAATCTATGTCAGAAGCAAACAGAATTATCAAGAATCCGCGCATGGTAAACACACGCTTCCCAGGAATAGCGGTAGGTGCGATTTCCTAATCGCACCGAATTTTACCACATGACCGATCATCTGGAATTGTAGGTCGGGTAGAGCGAAGCGAAACCCGACAAATGCCTAACGCGCATTTGGCGTTGATTTGGACATGATAGACACAATCATTACGTGTCGGGTTTCGTTCCTCTACCCGACCTACAATTTTAGATTGGACTATCCACTAACCACTTTTCACAGAAATAGTTGAGGAATAACGCAATGAATGAAGCAATCAAGGTAACTGACGAATTGGTCTTTCTTGACCCAAAAACACTCATTATTGGCAAGAACGCATTCAGTGAATTAGTTGTGGAACTACCCGATGGTTCAGTCTATACCAAAGTAGAACCGGTTCGAAGTTTTCCTGTAACTGAAACACAACGATACATTTCACTACTGGATGAAGAGGGAAACGAAATCGGTATCGTTGAGGATGTGAACAAACTCACACCTAACGCACGCGATGTTCTAACCGACGAGCTGCAGAAACGATACTTCATGCCAAAAATAACAAAAATCAATGCGCTTGATGGACAATACGGTGTAACCCGATGGAATGTTGAAACAAGCCAAGGAAATGTTGAATTCGGGTTGCGAACAAGATACGACATTGTGACTCTTGAAAATGATCGTGTACTCATAAAAGATGCTGATGGTTCCAGATATGAAATCGAAAATTACAATAAATTGGATCCAAAAAGCATCGCATTACTACAAACACAGTTATAAGGAAACTAATCTAAAGGAGAGTTGAATTGGACAATGTCAAAATAGACAGGATTGAATGGGCACGATTAACAGGTGAACGACCGCGTAAGGCTGGTTGTAATTCACGTCTCGGTGAACACGGTTTACATGTCCGTCCACCTATTGCAAGAATAACGACAACTGATGGAGCAAGCGGAATCGGGTTCTCATCAATTTCACAGGAAAAAGCTGAAGCAATCTTAGGATTCCAACTCAGTGATGCTTATGATGCAGAGAACGGTGTATCGGAGGAATTCCGTTTCTTGGAATATCCTCTCTGGGATTTAGCTGGAGTGATAGAGAAAAAACCCGTATATGCAATGCTCTCTAAAAACAATGGAGACTTCAAAGCACCTTGCTATGAC
The DNA here is from genome assembly GCA_965261435.1 of Candidatus Poribacteria bacterium. GTDB lineage: Bacteria > Poribacteria > WGA-4E > WGA-4E > WGA-3G > MSPOR6. The sequence continues at coordinate 4,145,777 of CBDHDL010000021.1, read as the reverse complement.
ACTTCGTTATACATTGACGACCTACATATTGATGATAACAAAGAAGCAGCAGCGCTCATTGCCTCTGAAGCACTTGAGGGAAAAGCACGCGGGCACAAAGCATATAAGATAAAAGTGGGTCGTGGTGCAATGCACATGCCACTTGACAAAGGCACACAACGTGATATTGATGTTATCTGTGCAGTTCGAGATGCTGTCGGAGAGGACGCAACCATTCTAATCGATGCAAACAACGGATACAATCTCAATATTACTAAACAGGTATTAGCTGGCACTGCAGATGCAAAGGTATATTGGATGGAAGAAGCTTTCCACGAAGATGCTCGGGTCTACGGACTTCTAAAAGAATGGTTGAATAAGGAAGGTATAGGAACAAAAATCGCAGACGGTGAAGGTGGAGCATCCCCCAATCTGATACAATGGGCAAAGAATGGACTTATAGACATCGTTCAGTATGATATATTCCATCCCGGGTTCTCAAGATGGCTCGAATTAGGTCCAGAATTAGACGCAGTAAATGTCGGAACTGCACCCCATCACTACGGTGGATACTACGGCAATTTTGTAACAGGTCATCTTGCTGCGAGGATAGAAAAATTTGAATTTGTCGAATGGGACCACGCAACTACACCCGGTATAGATGATTCCAGTTATTCTATTTCGGACGGTTATGTTAATATTCCCAATCTCCCAGGGTTCGGTTTAAGGATAGAAGAAGAACCGTATCAAACAGCAATTAAGGAAAACGGATTTTGTGTCAACGCATAAGTGACAAAGGATGGACTTTTTATGCCACTATTAACAGACAAAGACAAAGAATTCTTCAAAGACAACGGATACCTTGTCGTGCGCGGTGCACTCACACAAGAAGAAATTGACGCCGCACTTGATAAAGTTTGGGATGCAATTGATGAAGACCGGAACGATCCCGATTCCTGGATCCGCAAAGGGTATAGAACTGCTCCTATCGGGGGTGATGATGCTATACGAGGAACAATATACGGGAACAGAGTCTTCTCAATGGCTGAGGAAATGGTAGGTGAAGGTAAACTCAATACAGGCGGTGGAGCAAGTCCGCATCTCAACTTCCCTGACCCAGACCGTGAATATCGCGAACCTGGCGGACATCTGGACGGTTACCATACGCCTACAAACGGGGTACCCAAAGGGGTTGTCGGTTCATTTACACTCGGGGCAACAGTATATCTTGATACAGTTGAGGAACATGGAGGTGGATTTACTATCTGGCCCGGGAGCCATAAAATCTGGGCAGAATACTTCAGACATCACGACCTTGACAGTTTACCAGGGGGCGTTGCGCCTTTTGATTTAGGCCCCTGTTATGAATTCACTGGTGAAGCTGGAGATGTCTGCTTTTGGCATCACCAGATGAGCCACACTGCTGGTCCAAACTGTGGACGCAGAGTCAGAATCGCACTTATCGGAAGGTATCGCAGAATAGACCTTGATGAGATCAAGTTTGAAACCCCAGAAAATATGTGGGAATATTGGGACGGCATTTCATAACAGCACCTATTGTTCTTAGGGACTGGGGTCTCCCCGTCCGTTTTGTTCGTAGGGGTAGGGTCTCCCCATCCGTCGTATCCAATATCAAAACTGTTTACAGACGCCAAATGAGGTTTCGTCATTTGGCGTTATTTCTTGCATATAGAGAATCAATTCTATATTTCATCACAGAGAAACATTTCACCGCAATCTTTTTCTTGACTTTATACCTCAATCTTTGTAATATTTATTGACTAAACCAAGGAAGATGATTGTGGATAAGCATTTAAATCCTTTCTATACAAAAACAGAAATTGCTCTCTCATGTTGGAATTTTCTATTAGAAACCCTTCCATCCTTAGGGCGGAGTTCTGATGAATACTTCTTCGTTGAACCTTCTGCGGGGACAGGTGAATTCTTCAAACTGCTCCCATCAGGACGACGACTCGGCATGGACATTCACCCAAAATGCAACAAGATAATTACACAAGACTTTTTCAAAGTACACTCCCTACCCAATAAACCGACTGACACCGCCATCATTGGAAATCCACCTTTCGGTAAACGTGGAAAATTGGCAATTGCTTTCTTCAACCATGCCGCAATGTTAGCAGATATTGTTGCATTCATCGTTCCTGTCAATTTTAGAAAGTATATCGTTCACAAACAACTTGAAAAGAGTATGCGGTTTATTAGCAAGATGGCATTACAGAGAGATGCATTTTATCTTGAAAACGGTAAAACATTTTCTGTCAATACCGAATTTCAGATATGGACACGCTTACCGAGTATTCATAAAGATATGCGAGAACATCAACCCTTACCAATAAAACATCACGATTTTCAAATATGGCAATATAACAACACAAAAGCTGCATTAAAGGTATTTCAGAATTCATTTGATTTCGCTGTACCTTGTCAAGGCTGGCAAGACTATAATCGCAGAGAAAAAAATGAAAAAACCTGTGAACGAAGTAAACAGTGGATACTACTGAAAGCCAGAAATTCCAGCATTCTAAAAAGGCTCATGAATATTGATTATGAACGGTTAGCAAGTGAATGCGGTACGGCTGTCCCAGGTTTTAGGAAAGGGGACCTCGTAAAAGCATATACGGAAAACTACGAACCGCATGCCACAAGGTAGTGTTTTGAACAACAAGCAACTCAAATGGATACTTAGAATTGCTTTACCCACTGTATTAGCAGTAGTAATTTCAGTCATACTCCTCAGAGAAATTGATCTTAAAGAAATTCCAGATACAATTAGCCGAATCTCTATACATGCATTACTGATTGGATTTATCTGTTATTGTCTGCTTGTCTTAGCAAAAACCTTACGTTTTCGAACAATACTCGGTTTAGATGCAAACATTTCTAATGTTTTTCCGATTCTTGCATTACATACATTTTGGGGTAATTTTCTACCATTTAGGACAGGGGACATCTCTTATGTCTATCTGATGCAACGACGACAGAAGGTGGATGCAACACAAGGAATTGCATCGCTACTCATAGCAAGCATCATTGACCTTGTGTTATTAATCCTTCTGATGTCAACGACTGCGTTGGTATTACTACCGAAACTTAGCAGTAAGTTTTCTTGGACAGTCCTTTTCCTTGCACCAACACTGATTGGTTTAGGATTAATAACTCTCACTGTTCTTGCATGTGTTACGCCAAACTTTTGTCTTGCAATTGTCCAAAAATGTACTAAACCATTACTACGACTTGAAAAACGTCCGATTACATGGGTGGTAGAAAAAGGCTTAGCAATCGTAAATGAAATAACATCCTTTCGACTCAACTTGCGTTTTTTAAAAATCTGGTCTTACTCCGTTCTATGTGTTGTAATTCGTTTCGGCTTCCAATGTTTCCTTGTGTCAGAAATGGGTGTTAATATACCTGTAATTGAAGTCCTATTCGCACTTGTATTTACGAATGTATTTAACCTTTTACCTATCCAAACAGTAGGCAATTTTGGCACGACTGAATTCCCATTCGTATGGTTATTGTTCTTCTTTGGAACAGACAAAAACATCGCTACAGTCACGGGTTTTAGTCTACATCTGCTAATTTTACTATACTGTTTACCATTAGGGTTATTAGGTTTCTTAAAAAAAGAGAAGGAATAATGAAATGCAAATTATTGACCCACATGTTCATGTATGGAAAAACGATCCACAGTTTCCGTGGGCAAGAGAAAGAAATCATCCCAGTCAGGATGCTACACCAGAAATGTTGCTGGAGTTGATGAATACGAACGGTGTTGAAAAAACAGTTATTGTTCAAGTGATACACTACCTATGGGACAATAGTTATGCTGCTGATGCTATGAAAAGATATCCTGACAAGTTTATGGGTGTATGTCGTATCAATCCTGAAGACCCAGAAGCACCCGATCATCTCAGTGAATGGACACAGGAACACGGTTTTCACGGAGTACGACTTAGCCCTTCTACGGGTCAAGATGGAGATTGGTTTACGGGTCCCCTGATGCCTCCAATTTTTAAACGTGCGGAAGCACTCGGTATCCCAATGCTCATCCTCACGAAAGCAGAAAGATTAGTTGACCTGATTCCGCTTATGGAACAACATCCAAATCTAACTGTTGTCATAGACCACATGGCAGATTGTTCACCAGAAGAACCTGAAAAACTCCAACGACTGTTAGACCTCGCAAAGTTTCCAAACATTTACGTCAAAATAAGCCATACATGGTCAATTTCAAAATTGAGTTATCCATGGACAGACACACATGAACAGGTCAAGAAAGTCTATCACACGTTTGGTGGACAGCGAATTATGTGGGGTACAGATTGGCCCGTATGTCTAAGCCGCGCAACTTATGCACAAACACTTTCCGTCGTTAAAGATGAAATGGATTTCTTTACCCCAGAAGATAGAGAGTGGGTGTTAGGTAAAACTGCATTGCAAATCTGGAATTTCAACAGTAGTTAGAAAGAGATAAATCTTCATCTGACTTAACAATTGCGTTGATTATTTTTATAGAAATCATTAGAATTACAGTATGAACCGTAGAAATGTCTTGCTTGACAGAGCACGGCAAAACTCGGCTGTCTTATCATTCAACCGGAACGATCTATGGCAAAGGGATATCAGGTCCGACAATTTCTCAAACAGTATAATCAGGAGGCAGCAGATGAAGAAGAATAACCACGACGACTTCAATGGCTTCATGGTAAATGTATTTTTAGATGAAGATGGCGAATACCTGGCACACCTTGTGGAACTCCCCAATGTTTCGGCTTTTGGTCCGACACCTGCCGAAGCGTTAACTGAGTTAAAAACAGCGTGGGAGTTGATGAAAGAATGTTATCAAGAGGATGGTGAACCAATTCCTAAAGCACCTTCTCGACAAGGCTATGAAGGACCTTTTAATGTTCCTGTTGATGCACAAATATATCATGCATTAGCAGCGGAGGCGGCAAAAGCAGGAATGAGCCTATACACGCTCGTGATGCAAAAGTTGCAATCAACGGTGCCAATTATACAAGAAGATACTGATAGATGAGTAATTTTACCGTAAAGGATGTCCTGTCGTAATGGCTTATAACGATTTTACCTTAGAATCAGTATGCTCGGAATTTGAATTGGAAATCGTTGAATCTGCTGGTGTATTTTCTAATATAGAACCTGTGACACCAAACGCAGAACTAACATTGGACTTAGAAAAAAAAGTACCTGTAGCTGCCGCCATAAATACAGAGAAAGCGCGCTCGGAACTAATTGTCGTGAATGTTCTGTTTGAACTCCGAGAGCAATTTGACCGTAGTATCAGTTTTTTTTCAGGTATTGACTTCAACGTTGATCCCGAAAACGGCCTCACCGGTATGTGTGATTTTTTAGTGAGTCTGTCCCCAATGCAATCAATTTTACAGGCACCCGTTATCGTCCTTGTTGAAGCAAAGAAGGAAGATCCGGCACCAGGCCTAGGTCAGTGTGTTGCCGAGATGCTCGCCGCACAACTTTTTAATGTTGAAAAAGGAAATGACATTTCCCACATTTATGGTGCTGCCACAACCGGAACAGAGTGGAAGTTTCTAAAATTGCAGGAAAAACGCTTGTATCTTGACATTACAATCTACCAAATCGCACAGTGTGACAAAATCCTCGGTATCCTCTCCAGCATGGTAGAACAGAAGGCATGAAGTATTCCATGGACTGAGTATCTTAATTGGGAGTGGGGTGTTGAGTATATTGAGACCGGTTAGTTTGTTACAAAGAGGAAAAGCAAAGACATTCAATCCAAAAAGCGTTGATAAAATTTCTGAAGATGAGATCAGTGCTTTGAAGAGGCAACAAGGTAAGCTTTTCTTGTAAATGCTTGCATTAATTGTGGTATAATATTGATGAAGTCAAACGCCTATATCGCGGCAAAACTTCCATGATTAAAGCGTTTGATGATGGACAATTTACATTTACATTCTGTTGAAAATGGAGTAACCGATGTATCGCACAAACATCCCACAAACTGATTCTATTCAAGAACTCGCTGCTTTCTGGGATACACACGACTTAACCGACTTTGAGGATGAACTTGAGGAAGTGACTGAACCTGTCTTTGAAAATTTAGTTTTTATTCAGTTGGAACCAGAAGAACTTGAGATTATTGAAACACTTGCCAAATCGCGCGGAGTCTCTCCAGCGAATCTAATTCGGGAGTGGATACTTGAGCAAATTGAGACAAGGTAATCATTGGAATGTTGGGTTTTGCCCATCAACGCAACGGACAATTGAAGCAAGTATGCAAAATCAGACAGACAGGATACTAGTGTAAAGTCAACCTTAGTTTGATAGTTTATACGAATAATGGTATACTTAGATTCGATATAATTATTCATTTACATTGGAGTCTATTATGGCTGTTAAACAATTCAAAGTTATTCTGGATCAGGATCAACGAGATTATCTCATTGATTTGATTTCTTCTGGTATTGAATCTGCGCGAAAACTTACACGTGCCAGGATTTTATTGAAAGCGGACGAAAGTGAGTTTGGTCCCGCGTATGCTGACGAACAAATATGTGAAGCGGTTGAAGTCTCGGTGCCGACCATTGAGAGAACCCGAAAGACATTTGTGCTTGAAGGACTCACTGCCGCACTTGCACCTAAGAAACCTTCTAAACCACCAAATCCAAAGTTTGATGGAGAAAAGGAAGCACATCTTATCGCTTTAGTTTGCTCAGATCCACCTGAAGGACACGCAAGATGGACCCTTCGGTTGTTAGCAGATAAAATGGTAGAGTTGGAACATTTTACCAGCATTTCTCATGAAGCGATACGACAAGTACTAAAAAAAACGAACTCAAACCTTGGCTAAAAAAGCAATGGTGTATTCCACCAGAAGCATCCGCGGAGTTTGTCGCTGCTATGGAAGATGTCTTAGATACCTATCAGCAACCCGAAGACGCTTGTAATCCTGTGGTTTGTGTTGACGAAACAAGTAAACAACATATCAAAGAAACACGACACCCTATTCCTATGGTTGAAGGTTCACCACAACGCTATGATTATGAATACCAACGCAATGGGGTTAGCAATCTGTTCATGATTTTCGCACCACTACAAGGGTTTAGACACGTTGAAGTGACAGACAGACGCACAAGTGTTGACTTTGCACATATCTGCCGTAATTTGGTTGATGTTCATTTTCCCAATGCTCAAAAGATTACTCTGGTTTGTGATAATCTCAATACTCATAAAACGGCTTCGTTGTATAACGCATTTGAACCGAAAGAAGCCAGACGCATTGCCGAAAAACTTGAGTTTCATTATACACCCAAGCATGGTAGCTGGCTAAACATGGCTGAGATTGAACTTTCAGTGTTAACTCGTGAATGTCTTTCAAGACGAATTGCTGACCAACAAACACTCAAACAGGAAATCCAAGCATGGCAAAACAGAAGAAATGAAAAACAGACAAAAACAAGTTGGCGGTTTACTACAGATGATGCACGGATAAAACTAAAACGACTATACCCATCAATTAACACTTGACGAAGTACTAGTGGAGCGTCTACTCTTAAAGTGTAGGTCGGGTAGAGCGAAGCGAAACCTATAAGTGTAAACTTAAGAGAACTTAGAAGCTCCTATGAATTACTCTGAATCCCTATGTTTATTGGGATTGTCTTCTCTTCAGTCCCGTAGGGACGCTATGTTTATAGAAAACGCTGTCACCACCCCTCTTGAGTTCCGTAGGAACGGCATATTTATTGTTGATGTCATTATAAACATATCGTCCCTACGGGACTGAAGAGGCGGGGGGTACACATTCTTCTATAAACATATCGTCCCTACGGGACTGAAGAGGCGGGGGGTACACATTCTTCTATAAACATATCGTCCCTACGGGACTAAAGAGCATACAATCCCTATAACCATAAGGATTCGGAACGATTTATAGGTGAAACTAAATCCTCTTAAGTTTACACCCGATGAATGCCATACGCGCATTCACATCGTTGATTTATAGGTAGAGCGAAGCGAAACCCGACATGATAGACACAATCATTACGTGTCGGGTTTCGTTCCTCTACCCGACCTACATATTTAGTCTGGACTATCCACTGGAGACATTTTATCAACATAATGCGCGTGAAATGATTGATATAGCGTGCAGGGAAACCCAGCCCCTACGAACGGATCTACTCATCATTTGAGTATTGACAGAACACTACAAGGATTCATGGAAAGAGAAGGCTGGGAATTCTAAAACGCCAGCGAAGGTATCATCATGAGATACGATAAAACAAACCGAACATTTGACTGTGAACCGACACTCCCAGATTCTCAAGTGCTGACGTATTGCCACGATGGTTTCCTCCAAATTAAAGGTGTCGTCCCAGATGAGATTAACAAACGTACCTGTGATTATCTAAACGGTGACATCCCAATCAATCCAATCTATATACCTGATGGCATGACACATTCAGATTTAGAACGAATTCGGGACACCCACGAACCAAGCACTTTATTACTTGAGGATTGGTATATAGAACATGTACTTCTCAACTCTGAACTTGCAGGCGCGTTGCGTTCCTTACTTGGCAAGAATGTCGGATTACCTGTGTTGATTAGTAATCATCGTGTTGAATGTCCGATGGAAGCGCAACCTTGGCACCACGATGCCGATCATGTTTTTGGTCCAGAAACCAATTTTGTTGAGGTATTCTATTTTCCACAAGACACACCTTCGGAAATGGGACCGACAGAACTTCTACCCACTTCTCATATAGAACCAAAAGAACGGGATATTACGGAGAAGGGATTTGCAAGTGATGGTCCGGCAGGTTCATTTGTCATCCATTCACAGAGTATCCTACATCGTCGTGGAGAGTCTACTGCCACCGGTCTCCGTCACATGTTAAAATACAGTTATTGGAGAACAACCCCTCCGATACGCGACTGGATTCATGAACCAAATTTTGACTTTCAGACAGCTTCGTATGGTGGACACGGTGTCGCACGGTATGTCGCACACATGTTCTACTGGTTATGTGGCAAAGCAGATGAATTCCGCCTCATCGGAGGACAAGCATGGCCCTGGTCCAGTGTAAATCAGATTGCACCATCTTACGGGTTTGGACATACAGAAGGCTATCTCCCCAATTGGCGTAAGAATAATCCTGATGATTATGCAACGGGATAGTGTTCTGTCAATACTCAAATGATGAGGTAGATCCGTTCGTAGGGACTGGGTTTCCCTGTCCGATATATAAATCATTTACGACTTGACAAAGCAGTAGTCCGTCAACATCTTGATTTCAACGTATTATTAAGGAGTAAACATGATACCGAAAATACAAAATATACAAGATACATGGACTGAGCTTACATCAATAGTTTTTGTTCCACACTCAGAAAGCGACTATAATAGACTTTCTACTGTGCGACATGATTTATTTGCTATCGTAGGTAATAATGATAATCATCCCTTGGCATCATTGATAGAAGTAGTAGATACACTTATAGAAAAATATGAAAATGAAAAAGAGATAAGTGAACGTGATGCCTGGCACAACTTTTCTTTACAGATGCTTTCAAAGGCTTATGGAGATGACGAACCTGAATACACAACAGAAATGCTCAAATGGGTGAATCCAGACTATGAAGGAAAGTGACGCAGCATGGCACACACCACCGAAGCACTCGGAAACGAAATCGTAGGTGTCATGGATGTAGAGCATTCACTACGGTAGGAAGGTTTATTTAGTTTCTAATATTTTCAATAATTCTTTGCTATTACGTTAATGTTGCTTTTCAGCATATTGTGTTCGTCTTTAGTCCCGTATGAAGTTAAAAAAATAAATCAGGTATTTCTAAAAATGTGCTATAATGTTCATCAAGGAGGAACACTATTATGGCAAAACGACACGTTCTTGACCTCACTGATGAACAACAAGACGCCCTTCACAAACTTCGCGATAATGGGAAACAATCTTATATACGCGAGCGTGCCGCTGCAATCTTGAAGATCGGCTCAGGTATGTCCCCGCATAATGTAGCACTAAATGGTCTGTTGAAAAAACGAAAACCCGATACTGTCTATGACTGGTTGCGCCGTTTTCGCGAGCAAGGTATCCAAGGCCTCTATCAGAAACCGGGCAGAGGCAGAAAACCTTCGTATGCGCCGATGTCTGAAGAAGACGCTGAAAATGAGCTGCGAACCCTTGTGGGCAGACCACCAGCCCCCACCTCGGGACATCAGACGCGCTGGACGCTAAAAGAGATCAGAGTATCAATATCCTGGCTTAATGACCTGACTTTGCAGGGTGTGCGTCAGATTCTCTCACGATACGGTCTTAGCTACAAGCGTGGTAGAGCTTATATCCATAGTCCTGATGCTGCCTATGAGCAAAAAATGCAATATGTCAAACAGTCATTAGAAATAGTGGAGCAAAACCGTGATACCCATGTTGCGCTCTACCAAGACGAGTTTTCTTTTCACCGACGCCCCACCATAGCCAAGGATTGGACGCAGCGTGGTACGAAAAAACCTTTGGCACATCAGGGTTTGGGTTCGGATCAGGTCTGCGTCGGGATCGGCGCCCTGAACCCACACACTGGCGATGTCGTTTACCAGCAAGTAGAGAAGGCCACCGTGTTAGCAACTCATGCGTTTTACACAGAAGTTTGTGAGCGATACCCTCATGCTAAACACATTTATATGATCCAAGATAATCGCCCTATTCACCTCCATGTGCGTCTCTTGGAAGCACTTTTGCCACAAAACTCGGCGTTTGATAAACCCCTCCCACCGAGTTGGGAGAAAGGTAATTCAAAAATAGAAAAACTGCCTAAGCTACCAATAGAGATAGTACAACTACCGACCTATGCGCCTTGGACAAACCCGATTGAAAAACTATGGAGACAAGCGCGACAAGCTATTTTACATTTACACCGTCTCACTGATGAATGGGAGAACCTTCAACAACGGGTCATGGCATTTATGGAACAGTTCATAGGTGGTTCAGAAAGCCTCTTGCGGTATGTTGGGTTATCACCCGTTTAATTATTTTAACTTCATTAGGGACGATATGTTTATAGAAGAATGTGTACCCTACCCATCTTCAGTCCCGATAAATGCCAAACGCGCATTTGGCGTTGATTTGGTAGGGACGATATGTTTATATGTACATCAACAATAAATATGCCGTTCCTACGGAACTCAAGAGGGGTGTGGCGACAGCGTTTTCTATAGACATATCGTCCCTACGGGACTAAATATAAGACAGTCTTAATTATAGTGGCTATTGAGAAGGATTCATAAAAACACAGAAAGTTTCTTAAGTTTACACCCCCATAGGAGGATATTTATGGCAAGAAAAAAACGCACCACTCAAGAAAAAGAGGTCCAAGACTACCGACACGACGCAAAACGAAAGAACAACCCATCCGCTGGCATCGCAGCACAAGGCAAAATACACGAAAAGCCGAAGCAGGAATACGCATACAATCCACACTTGCCACCAAACCTCCGATTTGACCCAAACGGTGATGCTGACAAACTCCCCGAACTGCTCCAAGAAGCACAGCAGAGACCGCTCACTGCTGAAGAAACAAAAACCATCGCAAATGCACTTAAACACCACGAACCGTGGCTGGAATGGGCAGGTAAACAGGAAACAAAATCATTTGCCGTGGATCCGGTTGCGTTGCATATCCATGAACGCGTCAGTACAAAAGCCATTTTGAAGGTAGCGGAACGCGAAAACGTCCAACGTAGTCTCTTTGCCGACCCGCAGCAAGAATATAATGAAGCCGTCGATTTTTACCAGCACGACGTGGATTGGGCAAATCGACTTATCCTCGGTGATAGCCTCACCGTCATGAGTTCCCTTGCACACCGCGAAGACCTTGCTGGCAAGGTGCAAATGATTTACATTGACCCGCCCTACGGAATCAAGTTCGCCTCTAACTTTCAACCCACCGTCTTTCAACGTGATGTGAAGGATAGAGAACAAGATTTAACACGTGAACGGGAACAGATTAAGGCATACCGTGATACGTGGACTCTCGGTGTTCACTCCTACCTCGCTTACCTAAGAGATAGACTGATTGTTGCAAAAGAACTGTTGACAGATAGCGGGAGTATCTTTGTGCAGATTAGCGATGAGAACGTCCATCGTGTGCGGTCTGTGATGGATGAGGTATTTGGGAGTGAGAATTGTGTGGCTAATATTGTTCTACGAACTCGAAGTACATCTACAAGTAAATACTTATCAACATTGAATGATTTTATTCTATGGTATGCAAGAGATACAGAACTCTTGAAATTTCATCGTCTGTTTTTGGAGAAAAAAATTGAAGGGAGGTTCACTAAGGTTGAATTACCAACAGGTGAAGTAGTCTCTGAATCTTCTGAGAAAAACCTCCTTAAAAATGCAAGAATCTTTTCAAGCGGTAGTTTGTTCTCTACTTCAGGAAATGATGAAACAGCCAAACCTTTTGTATTTCGTAATAATACATATAAACCTAAACCCAGTAGAGGTTGGCGGTGCAGTATTGAAGGTTTAGAGAAACTCGCAAGAGCAGAAAGGATAATTCCTCATAATACTAACATGGGGTATAAGTACTACTTTTCTGATTATCCTTTCATTGAAATCACAAATTTTTGGAGCGAACAATTATCTGAAGTAAGCAAGGTTTATGTAGTACAAACTAACAAAACTGCTGTTCAACGTTGTATGTTGATGAGCACAGATCCTGGGGATATTGTCCTTGATCCAACTTGTGTGCGTAAAGGGACAATGATTTTAAGACCCCCCTTTATCCCCCCGCAAGCGGGGGGAAATACTGGCACATCTCACACGCTTACGGGAGGAATCGGAGACCCATCCACCCACGCTTACAAGGAAAAGATAGATCATCCACAAAACCCATCCCCCCACGCTTGCGGGGGGGTTAGGGGGGGTAAATCCCAAGACGCATCTCTCGCTTGCGGGGAAATCAAGGGGAATAAATCCCCTATAGAAAACCTCAACCCCGGCGACTGGGTTCTTTCACATACCGGTAATCCACGTCGCATTCGTCGAGTAATTCGCAAGCGATATCGCGGACAACTCATCGGCATTCAACACAATCAATCACCTACAACGCTTTGGGTAACAGCAGATCATTATATACTCTGCAAACAGCGTATTCTCTCTTATGAGACAGATCGTGCATGGGGCAAAGTCCCTCCAAAACACTTCCAACGAGCACGCGAACTCCGAAAAGAGATGACTTCTGCAGAAAAAACCTTATGGCAGCAACTCCGAAGTAGACAACTCGGTGTCAAATTTAGAAGGCAACATCCGATTGGGCCCTACATTACTGACTTTTATGCCCGCGATTTAGGACTAATTATTGAAGTTGATGGGGACACACACTTCACGCCTGAAGCTGAAGCCTATGATTCCGTACGTACCGATTACCTGCATCAATTAGGATTAACCGTCCTACGTTTCACGAACCTTGAAATTTTTCAGCATCTTGATGGTGTCCTGTCTCAGATTCATCAGGCAATTCGGGCTGTTCATCCCTCTAAAACGCCATTTCAACAATGGCGTAGATCAGATACCTTACGAATTGGTGACACCGTGTACTTTGATGTCCACTGCAAGCCGGTAGAAATTGTCAATATCCAATACACAGATGTTGATGAAGATGTCTACGACCTTGAAGTTGAAGCGGACCATTCTTATCTTACTGAGGTATGTGCAGTGCATAATTGCGGTGGCGGTACCACTGCTTATGTTGCAGAACAGTGGGGCAGACGGTGGATAACCATTGACACCAGCCGCGTCGCTATCGCCTTAGCACGGCAACGTCTATTGACAGGAAGTTTTGACTATTACAAACTCAAAGACGAATCGAAAGGCATTGCAGGCGGATTCGTCAACAAAAATGTCCCGCACATTACCCTCAAAAGCATTGCACAAAACACAGCACTTGACCCTATCTTTGCTACACATGAGCCGATTCTCAAAGAGAAGTTAGAAACGTTGAACAGTGCTTTAGCGGAAGTTACGCAAGAAATCCGCACTAAACTACTCGCCAAACTTGCAGAGAAGGAAACACGCGAAGGAAAAAGATCTATCACGGATGCTGATAAACGACGTTGGCAATTGCCTGAGACAGCATGGCAGGAGTGGGAAGTGCCCTTTGACTCTGATCCGGACTGGCCTGAACCTTTACAAAACACGTTAACAGATTACCGCGCGGCATGGCGTGCAAAGATGGATGAGGTCAACGCATGCATCGCCGCATCCTCCGAAGGTGAGGAGTTAGTCGATCAACCGGAAGTGGATAGAAAACGGATACGTGTGAGTGGTCCCTTCACCGTAGAAGCAGTGCAACCCGCAGAAGAATCGCTTGATCTTGATTCTCCCATCGGCGGTGAACCGATAGAAGAGCTGGACACTTACGAAGATAAAGAGGGGGACGAGGCAATTAATGCTGAAGCATATCTTGAAAAGATGATTCGGTTACTAAAAAGTGATGGTGTGCGATTCGCGGAAAACAGAACGATGAAATTTGCCACACTTGATCCGATTGAAGGCGATGTACTTCACGCTGAAGGTGAATGGGATACGGATGACGAAGAACAACGTCTTGTCGCTGTTGTTTTCGGTCCGCAACACGGTCCTGTGACTTCAGTGTTAGTCGAAGATTGTTTACCGATTGCCTCACGCAGAGGTTATGATGAATTGGTTTTTGCTGGATTCAGTTTTGATGGTGCATCGCAAGCAATAATCCAAGAGGATCCGAATCCAAGAGTTCGTGCCCACATGGCTTATATCAATCCAGACGTTGCAATGGGAAAACTGCTAAAGGAAACCCCAACGACTCAACTGTTTACTGTGTTTGGACTGCCGCGCACTGAACTGAAAACAACGGACAGTGGAGAATATATTGTCAAAATGGAGGGTGTAGACATCTATAATCCGGTGGACAACACAGTAAATTCCGCAGGTGCAGATAAGGTTGCAGCGTGGTTCGTTGATTCTGACTATAACGGACGCGATTTCTGTATCACCCAAGCCTTCTTTCCCGATAAAAGTGCATGGACTAAAATCGCCCGCGACCTCAAAGGCGTCGTTGATCCAGAATGTTTTGAGAAGTTTAGCGGCACTGAATCTTTACCGTTTGCTGCGGGTGAGCATGCGTGTGTTGCTGTCAAGGTCATTGATCCGCGTGGGAATGAGGTGATGCGGGTGCATGCTTTAGGTGAGCGGGAATATTAAAAGTAGTAGGCACACTCCGTGTACCGTTGATATTCTCTGAATCACGGATTATCGCGAAAGTCACCAAATGCAGATTCACACCCAAGTCGAGAACCCTTATATATGGTTACAGCCGGAGGACTGAAATGAATATCTTAGAAATGACAGAAGGCGAACTTTATAAAGCAGGACTTGAAGAATTGATAGTACAAATGGGGCACACCTATACAGAACAGTTTCTCAAGCTGTGTAAACCTAATTATTACGATTACACGGATGAACGGCATAAATGGTTAGATGATGACCCAGATATCCCTACGATGGTCAACCAGATTCAAGAGAGAAAAACCTTACAGGAAGCAGAAAAACGCATCAGAGCTAAAAGAATTGACGCATGGCGTAAAGGTTTACTTGAACTCACCAATATTGAAATCTGTGAACTTGGCGCGAAAATCCTTACAGATAAACTCGGCATTCCCGGTTCCATAGCGTTTATGCACCATCATTTCAAACAAAATGAATGGGATCAGGCTAAGGACAATAGGTGTTAATTGTCTGAATCACGGATTATCCCTTTACATATCCACAATCGTGTTCCAAAAGACATAGCTGTAACAAAACACCTCTTAAAATCCGCGTTCATCCGAGTCATCCGCGAAAATCCGCGATTCAGAAACTGACAAATATTTACACATCCCAACAGATAAAGATTTTGCATGTTTCGTTACACTGTGTTATACTGAATATGTCTATTTCAACGTATAAGCAGCGGCAAGGATGACGCTACAAGGAGCGTCCACTATAAAACTATAGGGTATCATTATGAAAAAAGACGCGAATAATGTTTCCAAAACGGGGCACAATGGATTTTTAGAAGTTGTTGGCCCGAGAAGACCTTTGCGCAAACCACCAAGAAGACCAAAACCTACATCTAAACGAACTTCTAATAAGCCTACTAAATCTCCCGACTCATCTAAACCACCTAAAAAGTAGGTACAATCTGCCCATCAAAAACAACGCGCCTTTTACATTGGGTTATTTAGTTCTAAGAACTAACGATTTTTTGTTTTACTAACATTTTACATTGTCGGTTAGGTAGAATAGCGAAGTTCAAATGTCTCAACTCAACGATTGAGGGTATATGAAACGCTCTTCAGTCCCGCCAAATGCCAAACGCGCATTTGGCGTTGATTTGGTAGGGACGATATGTTTATAGATAACGGATTCAGTCCAACTCTTTAGTCCCGTAGGGACGATATGTTTATTCTTCTATTTCGTTCCTACGGAACTCAAGAGTGGTGGGGTACACATTTTTCTATAAACATATCGTCCCTACGGGACTAAAGACGAACACAATATGCTGAAAAGCAACATTAACGTAATAGCAAAGAATTATTGAAAACTAAATAACCCTAACTTTTACAAAAGACGCGTTGTTTTGCTATAATGTTTTCCAAAACGTATGAAAACTGAAATCCTTATGTGAGCAAAATGGACGAAGATATTTTTGATGGTTTCATGGTAAAAGTATTTTTTGATGAAGATGGTGATTATTTAGCGTATTTTGTTGAAAAACCGAATATCTCCGCGTTTTCAGATACACCTGAGAAAGCGTTGACAGAACTGGCAGTGGCATGGAAAGGCGTTAAAGAGAGTTATCAAAAACATCATGAACCTATTCCGATAGCAGCTTCTCTTAATGAGGACAAGGAACCTTTCAATGTTCCTATTGATAAACAGATTTTTCATGCTTTGACAGACGAAGCAGCAAAAGCAGGAATAAGCGTTTACACGCTCGTGATGCAAAAGTTGCAATCAGCGGTACCAATTATACAAGAAGATACAGATTGATGAAGAACACAGAAAACGAGGAATCTCCATGAATCAAGACCAAATTGAACTGCCAATACAACCCGTCCAACAACCGATCTTGTGCAGCCCGTACGAAGAACCAACTGCACATTGGGTTTACGATACACAAACAGGTGAGGCTTCCGAGAATCCAGGACGCCGCGAGGCAGGTTACTGGTACAAAACTGAACGCACTGGCAGCGATCAACTTAGTTTGTTCCAAGAGGAACAACGGGATGACCTACCGTTAGTGAACGCACTCCGAGATGATGTCCGGCGATGGCGAAACTCAAAATACGAAAGTGCTACGAATGTTACAAAAGAATTGCTGAGACATTGGGGACGCGAAGACCTTTTAAGACGACTCTTTTTCTGTCAACGCGAAGCAGTAGAAACAATTATCTATCTCGTTGAAATACTTCAGAGAGAGAAGGGACCACGCTTTAATCCTAAATTTTCTAAAGATGACCTCTCCAAATTAGTTGATTCCCCCAACGATCCCGATATTCCAGATTTGATCCGTTACGGTTGTAAAATGGCAACCGGCAGCGGCAAGACTGTTGTTATGGCAATGCTGATCGCGTGGGCATTTTGTAATCGTGGTAAAGTGACTTCTGATGAACGTTTCCCCGCAGCTGCCCTAATCGTTTGTCCGAACCTTACAATCAAACAACGGTTACAGGTTCTACGTCCTGAGGATAATGATAACTATTACGATGAATTTGAACTCATTCCGACCAAACTCCGTCCGTTGCTGAAAAGCGGGAAGGTGTTGGTTACGAATTGGCATCAATTTGCACCTGAATCGATACATAGCGAAGGCGGTAAAACCTATACAGTTGTCAATAAAGGTGAGGAAACACCAGACGTATTTGCCAAACGTGTGTTAGGGGAACTTCATGACCGCGCGCCGATTATGGTGCTAAACGATGAGGGACATCACGCCTATCGTCCCGCACCGACTGAGGAAAAACTCTCTGTAGAGGAAAAGCAGGAACGGCAAGGTGCAACCGTGTGGGTAGAAGGTTTAGATAAAATTAACGTTGGGTGTGGTATCAAATTTTGTGTTGACCTTTCAGCGACACCGTTTTACATTAAAGGCAGTGGTTATCCAGAAGGTTCTCCGTTCCCTTGGCTTGTGAGTGATTTTGGATTGGTTGACGCAATTGAAAGCGGAATAACGAAAATACCTCGTCTACCTGTAAGTGATACTACCGGGAGACCTGAACCGAAATATTTTCGTCTGTGGAAGACGATTGTTGATGATCTTTCGTCTGTGGACACAACGCCAGGAAGACGAACAAGAACACCGAAACCGGATGCCATCTATCGTGAGGCAGAAGCAGCACTGCTTACACTTGCCAGCCAGTGGACAGAACGTTTTGGATATATTCAGGAAGCATCAGATGCACAGGAAAAAACACCGCCAGTCCTGATTATCGTATGTGCCAATACGGATATCGCAGAATATTTTTATCAGAAAATCTCTGGTGAACGCATTGAAGACGTAGTTGACGACAGCAATACCAGCGGAAAAAGTAAAAAGAAAAACAGGACGAAAACAGTCTATGAACAAGGGGATATTTTCCCCGAATTTTTTTCCAACACCGAAAACGTAAAACGAACGCTGCGTATTGACAGCAAAATGCTGGCACAAGCGGAAAGTGCTAATCCAAATCAGAGTACATCGCAAGCCGCAGAAGAACTCAGAGAAATTGTTGCAACAATAGGAAAACCCGGTAAACCAGGAGCACAAATACGATGTGTTGTCTCAGTCGCAATGCTAAACGAGGGATGGGATGCAAACAACGTAACGCATATTCTGGGGTTACGTGCTTTTACCAGTCAGTTGCTCTGTGAACAGGTCGTGGGGCGCGGGTTGCGTAGAATGAACTATACACCAGACCCAGAAACAGGGTTGCTCACCGAAGAATATGTTGATGTTTACGGTATACCGTTTTCGGTTATCCCGTTCAGAGGCAGACCCACAAAAGGCCGCGAACCAGATGACAAACCGAAAAGTCACGTCAGGGCGTTATCTGATCGTGAAGATTTTGAGATACGATTTCCGATTGTAGAAGGGTACGCCTTTGCACTACAAAAAAACGAAATCAAGGCAGATATTGGCTCAACGGAACCGCTCAGTATTCAACCGGAACTGAATCCCACTGCCCTCTATGTCAAACCCGCTGTGGGATACGAAATTGGTTCACCTTCAGCAGCAGGTCCTGGGGGAACTCTCCTTCAGGACCGCGAGGAATATTACCGAACCACACATTTACAAGCCATCCAATTTGTGATTGCACATCGAATTGTTCTCAAATTAGTCGGTGACAGGCAAACCGCCCCAGATCCGAACAGCAATCCAAAACTTAGATTGTTTTCTCGGCACCGTCTTTTTCCACAAGTCTTTAAGTATGTTGATGTTTATGTAAGAACGAAGGTTGACTTCCACGGATGTGACCCTTGTGAACTCGGTCAAGAGAAATACGTTACGCGAATTGTAGAACGTTTGATGACTGCTATACAACCTGATGAGACGAAAGGTGAAGTTCCGATGCTGCCGATTCTCAACCGTTATGCCCCGATTGGCACATCGGCTGATGTTGATTTTCTCACGGCGCGGCCGTGTGTGGCAACACAACGGAGTCATGTGAATCAGGTAGTGCTGGACACAGGTAAATGGGAACGTGCTGCCAAATTTCGGCTTGAGCAATCTGATGTTGTAGCATGTTACGTGCGGAACGACCATCTCGGACTCGGCATTCCGTATGAATACAACGGTTTTTCTCATCTCTACGAACCAGATTTTATTGTACGACTCACAAATGGGGTCCACCTCGTTTTGGAAATAAAGGGTTTTGAACCGGATCAGGTTCACGCGAAACATGCTGCAGCTAAACGGTGGGTATCCGCAGTGAATAATTGGGGCAAACTGAAAAAATGGGAATTCCATGTTTGCAAAGACCCACAATTGCTGGGTGAAGAATTGACAGAAATCTATAACAGATTAACTGAGGCATAATATGAAAATAGCACTCCTTTCCTATAACTATCACGGACGCAGCATGACACGCAACCCGTTGAACTCAATCCTTAAACTTACCACTTACCATTATTGGTTTTATGTGTGGTCATAAAGGATATACTTCTAATGTTACTCAAAAACCGAATCTGCATTGTCACAGGGGGTAGTTCTGGAATAGGACGCGGAATTGCACTTGAATTTGCTCGAGAAGGGGCAAGTATTGTCATTGCAGATATTCAAGATACGCCATTGCAAGGAAAATACCACGAAAAGAATGTTACGACCACAACAATTCATGAAGTAGAAAAGTGCGGTGTTGAAGGCTTATTCATCAGAACTGATGTATCGGATGAGAACCAAGTTTCCCAGATGATACAGACTACAGTTGAGCATTTCGGCGGTATTGACATACTTGTGAACAGTGCTGGTATTCACATTCCAGGTGAATCACAGGATATATCAATCTCAGATTGGGACAAAGTCGTAGGAGTCAATTTGCGTGGTGTTTTCCTCACGACGAAACTTGCTATACCACTTATGAAGACTTCAAAGTATGGACGTATAATACAAATTGCCTCTATCCATGCTTATGGTGGCGGAGCTGGCCCTGCTTATGCTTCTGCAAAGGCAGCAGTTGTCAACATGGTAAAGGATACCGCTTTAGAAGTTGGAAAATATGGAATAACCGTTAACGCAATCTGTCCCGGGTATATCAAGACTGCAATACAAGATTACCTCACACCTGAACAGATTGAGTCCTCACTTAAAAAAACACCAATGCAACGATTAGGACACCCGAAAGACATAGGACGCGCAGCAGTTTTCCTTGCTTCAGACGATGCTGAATGGATTACAGGTACATCACTTATCGTAGACGGCGGCGCAAGTGCTAAAACATAGTGTTCTGTCAATACTCAAATGATGCGTAGATCCGTTCGTAGGGACAGGGTTTCCCTGTCCGATCTACGAATCATTTATGACTTGACAAAGCAATAGTCAGATTCTTTTGAATGAAATTCTGTATCAAAGAGTGAATATTGAAAAAAGTAATCCAATGTTGTTTTCACATTGAATTCGTAAACCGATGGCACACAAAACCTACACAACCGCAGTAGTCCTAATTCCTCCCGATTCTATTCAGCCTCCTATTCAATCTATACGCCGACTACATGATCGCAATTACGAAAGATGGATGCCACATATTACATTACTTTACCCGTTTGCACCACGAAGCGAATTTGATACTATTTCTCAATCAATAGAAGATGCTGTCCAAAATATCTCTACAATCACTACAACACTTGCAACATTCAGCTATTTTAAACATGCGAAATCGTGTACGCTATTTCTTGTACCTGAACCAAAGAATGAAATAATCAACTTGCACACAGCACTCTTGGATTCTCTACCCAACTATAACGACACAGCCAGATTTCCTGGAGGATTTAATCCACACCTATCAGTTGGACAGTTTGATCATCATTCTCTATCAACATATCAAAGCCAATTACAAGCAGATTGGGAACCATTACAGTGCAAATTTACATCAATCAGTCTAATCTATAGAACTCCAGAAACAGATGACCGTTTTGTTGTAGCTGAGAATTATCTATTTCAGAATAGGAGTTAGACATGTATCAGAAATCTACAACACACAACTCACAAATATTCCCATTTTGATATTCCTTACACACCCGATTCGCCTCTTCTCAATCAAGTCATAAGCAAAAGTCAATCTCATCGGATCATCTGATATTACGATTTCTTATCCTGGTAATCCTATAAATCCTGTAAATCCTGGTTCAGACATCCCTCTTATCCTGTAAATCCTGGTTCAGACATCTATTAATTTATCTCCATGTCTTGACTATTTCATCTCTGAATGGTATAATCTTATCTGTTGAAAAGACCCAATTTATCAAATTGGGTATAACCAAAATTTATAAGGTATTACAATGCTTCTTACACTAAAACAAGCAAGCAAATGGGCTTCAGAACACATAAATAAAAACGTTACTTCTGCGAATATATCCTATCTGATTCAGTATGGACGCATTGAAACTATACAAAACAACGGGAAAATCCTGATCCCTTTGGATAGCCTTGAAGATTATTACGGTACAAACAAGCGAGAACAGCGATGGAAAGATGAACTCGGTAATGACCTCAATTGGACACTATCATTTGAAAAGTATAAAGAAGCAGAAACGACAAAGCATGTCCACCGCTTACATCCATATAAAGGTAAATTCATTCCCCAATTAGTAGAATATTTCTTAGATACACATACTGACGATTTTAAGCAGCAAGTATATTTCCAACCAGGTGATATAGTGCTTGACCCGTTTTGCGGGAGTGGAACTACATTAGTTCAGGCAAACGAACTCGGTATACATTCAATCGGTATTGATATATCTGCCTTTAATGCTTTTATCAGTAACAAAAAGGTTGAATCTTTCAACATGGTTCAACTATATGAAGTAAGTCAAAATATAACCAACGAACTAAGAAAATTCGTTGCAAAATCTGGAATTGTAGAATTCGAATCAAATCTCGCTGAAAGCCTCTCTGAATTCAATAATCAGTATTTTCCAATTTCGTTCAAACGAAGAGTTCGATCTGGTGAAATCGACCAGAAAAAGTATGGTGCCGAGATGGAAACAGAGTTTTTGGATACATTTCAAAAACTTGTCATAGAACACAATATTGACTTACACATACCAACACATACCGAAAGTTTCTTAAAGCAGTGGTATCTCCCAGCAGTTAAAGAAGAGATTGATTTAGTCCATAGCAAAATACGCAAAGTTGAAAACACATCTATACAATCTGCCCTAATGCTGATTCTAAGCAGGACTATACGTTCATGTAGAGCAACTACGCATGCCGATTTAGGTACACTACGTCAACCTGTGACAAAGACTTACTACTGCAGAAAACATGGAAAAATATGCAAACCTTTATTCTCAATGTTAGGGTGGTGGGAACGATACTGCAAAGATAGTATAGAAAGATGGATTGAATTCAGTAAGATAAAGACAGACACGATTCAACACTGTATAACTGGTGATTCGCGGACAATTGACATTCAAAATATGTTAAGAAAAGTAATACCTACATTCGCAGAGCTTGTTAATAAACAGCGGATAAAAGGTATCTTTACAAGTCCACCTTATGTTGGGTTAATCAATTACCACGAGCAGCACGCTTATGCTTATGATCTCTTCGGCTTCAAGAGATTAGATGAATTAGAGATCGGACCGTTATTCAGAGGAAAAGGAAAAGAAGCAAGAGAATCTTATATCCAAGGTGTAGCAGAGGTATTCAAAAATTCTAAAAGATTCTTAACTGAAGATTACAATGTTTTTGTTGTAGCTAACGACAAATTCAATATGTATCCCACAATTGCTGATATTGCAGGAATGCAAATCGTCAATCAACATCAAAGACCAGTTCTAAATAGGACAGAAAAAAATCGTGAATCAGCATATTCAGAATCAATTTTCCATTTAAAGGAAATTGCAGTGAAAATTGTAGCTTAACAAAGATGGAATTGATAAATACAAATAAACTCTCTTGGAATAGGCTGCAGTAGAACTACCAAGAGATCCAGAATATGGAATTGATGGTACTTTAGACAATTCAACTAAGTAATACCATTTCTAAATGATTATGTAACATTATTTCGTAGGTCGGGTAGAGCGAAGCGAAACCCGACACGTAGAGTTAGACAGGGTTTCCATGTCGGGATTCGCTTCGCACTACCTATAAATGTAAACTTAAGGATTTTCGATGCCAGAAACCCTCTTCAGTCCCGTAGGGACGATATGTTTATAGATAACGTGTGACCCAGCCTTCTTCAGTCCCGTAGGGACGATATGTTTATAGATAACGTGTGACCCAGCCTTCTTCAGTCCCGTAGGGACGATATGTTTATAGATAACGTGTGACCCAGCCTTCTTCAGTCCCGTAGGGACGATATGTTTATAGATAACGTGTGACCCAGCCTTCTTCAGTCCCGTAGGGACGATATGTTTATAGAAAAAATGTGTACCCCCACCTCTCTTCAGTCCCGTAGGGACGATATGTTTATATCATGGTGTGCTTTTACACATAGCGTCCCTACGGGACTAAAGAGGGGTTGTATAACGTTTAACTATAAACATAGCGTCCCTACGGGACTGAAGAGAACTCAGATTTTGGAACTTCCTTTAGTTGACACTTAAGGGTTTCGTTCCTCTACCCGACCTACAAAGGTCATTGTATTAGATTATCAAACTCACGTTAACTTACAAAATTTGGAGTATATAATATGTCAAAAATAAAATCAGTGTTACTCTGGGAAAACCAACGCAGATATATAAGAGAAGCAATAGATGCTGGTACGCTAAAAGGTGCAATCATTCCAACAGGAAGCACAGAACAGCACAACGAACATTTAGCCATGTATCACGACACACAAAGTGCAGTGTATGTATCTAAGTTGGTAGCAGAAAAATTGTATCCACAAGTCGTTGTAACAACACCATTAGCAATCGGAGTGTCAGAACACTGGATGGATCACAAAGGAACGCTCACGCTTCGACCAGAAGTGTTTGGGGAAGTATTATATGATGTTGCAGATAGCATGCGACGACACGGTGTAGACAACATCCTTATTATTAACGGACATGCTGGCAATTCAGGACCGGTCCATCAACGCTTAGATACATATAGAGAAAAACTTGGAATCAACATCGAATTTCATTCATACTGGGAAGCATATACCAGTGAATTGGTCAAGGAACAGATGGAATCCGGTGTATGTCCAGGACACGCAGCAGAATTTGAAACAGCATTCGCGCTTGCCGCATTTGCAGAAAATGTAGACTGGAACGGTGTAGATTACGATAACGCAAAACTAACGATTTCAGATGAAGGACATGCAAGATCTGACAGAGAATACCATCATCAAGCAAAACTTGCAACAACAGAAAAAGGACAAGTCATGATCGATGTCGCAGTAGATTGGGTCGCAGAAAAGATGCTACAGATGATGTCTTAACAGACTATACAAATACTGTGTCTGTTGGATTATACCATATTAACCGCACAATGCACTCACCCGCTGGCGAGGTTTCCTAACCTCGCCAATTACTGAATCTTTTCTTTCTAATGTCCTTCAAGTGCTTTTCTAAGACCATCACCGTGTTCACGCCACCAGCCATAAAGAATCGAAATATCAGTACCGATGCAGAAATGCCGGACACCCATATCAAGAAAACGTTTTGCACCATCAGCACTACCTATCTCAGCACGAGGCGGTACACCCATATTAATTGCCGTCTCAAAGACTCTTCGCTCTGTTTCTTGGATATCCTTAGAACCCCGTTGACCGACCTTTCCGATACTCATTGAATAATCGGATCCACCCCACTGAATCATATCAACGCCTTCAACTGATAATACCTCTTCAAGATTCTCGACCGTCCCTCTCTTTTCTATCATAATTACAACGACAACATCACGCAATGCTTGCACATACTCAAGTCCACCACCATATCCCATGTATGCAAACCTGCGTGTCGCAACACCATAACTTCCACCATCTTCTGGTGTATCAGCCCGAGTAGTTCGAACACACTCCTTCACATCTTCAACATTTTGGCAATCAGCATAAAGCACACTCTGGAAACCTGACCCAATAGCGCGTTGTGCAATGAAACCACGCGGTTCTTGATCAACCTTGATCATAGTTGATATGTTATGCAGTTCAGCAGCACGACACAGATTGTCTAAATCGTGTAGGTCAAAAGGTCCGTATTCACCAACAAACTCCACATAATCGTACATTCCCGTATGTCCAATTGCCTCAACGATGGATGGCCAAGTCGTATGAATGTGCGTTCCTACAGTGGGTTTGTCAGCATTCAGTAGATCGCGAAAAGTATTTTTTCTCATCAATTCTCCTCATCAGTATTGTATTCATTTGCATTGTATCTGTATCTAAACGCATCTATCTTAACAGGATTCCATACTTTTTTCAATGCCAATTTAAGATTGATTACATCAGGATTTTTTGTTAAACTGTTAATACATCGTGCTAATACCATTTCTAATTGAAAATGTCTCTTTTATGTAGCACAAACTTTCAGTTTGTGTCCTGAAGAATAACTACCATAATAACCACCTAATGAGAAATCAATCTATAGAAATGGTATAAGAATTAGAAACGGAGAAACCTTATGGAGAACTTGGTAAAAATACCCGAAAACTTCTCAGATTACCTCAACATTGAAAATGCTGAACTACGCTTTCAAGAAGCCACTGAAGTAGCAAAACTTATGATAGATGCAGGAATAGAACTTTATCCAAATATGGATCATGCTGCCATTTTCTGTGACCCACCACATCTTGTCGCAGATGGATTAAAACAACTCGGATATGTAAACGGTTGGGATGCAAGATGCTATCCATCCCCCGTTGATGGATGCGACTATATCAATGTATCCGCTAAATTACCAAGTGATAGTCCAGCACACAATGACGGTTGGTTTGACTATGTTGCAGTCGTTCATCCAGTTGACAATGCAGCATTGCAGCACATGCTCGGACAAGGACATGGCAATCCATTTATCCACCACTTAACTTGGCGTATAGTACCGAATAGGATAAGATCAGTTTTTGATTTCAGTTTTGCAGGTTACGTGGTTCAATTTATGGTAAAAAAACGAAAAGAGATTGGAAAAGCGATCGGTGATAAGCCAGGGACTCTTATAATTGCTCTTCCTGAGCACATCATGACACACCCGAAATTTGAGGACGAGTTTCCAATATGGATTGGCAACCTTGAACCCGAGGAATACCAAGTTGAACCAATGCAAGGTGGAGGTTACCTAATCCAATTTTTCGTACTGACTGGTGGAAGGATAGAAGTTGCACTGCGAGTGGATACAACACAAACTTTCAACCCGAAAAGCGTCCATAAAATCTCTGAAGATGAGATTAGTGCTGTGCAGGGTAAATAGAGTGTATCTCATAAACCTAATTGTCCGTACCTGTTATTCGTAGGGACTGGGTTTCCCTGTCCGTTGTTCGTAGGGACTGGGTTTCCCTGTCCGTTGTTCGTAGGGACTGGGTTTCCCTGTCCGTTGTTCGTAGGGACTGGGTTTCCCTGTCCGTTGTTCGTAGGGACTGGGTTTCCCTGTCCGTTTATTGTATTTGCTTGTTAAGTTTGCTTGTAAAGAAGAATCATACTTGAGGAACTCATCCAAATTTGATTGTGTTAAGCAAGAACCTGATAATTAACAGGGACATCGGTAATGCAATACAGCAATTTCACAATTGAAGAAGTACATAAAGCGTTTCAACTAAAAACGGATGAAGCAGCGAACTTCTCATCCAAAATAGAACCGGTATCACTGAGTGATCATCTCACAACTGCATTAGCCAAGAAAGTACCTTTGGCACTTGCTATTGGTACGGAAAAAGCCAGTTCTGAATTAATTGTAACTGATGTACTCGTTGAACTCCGAGAACAGTTTGAAGACAAAATCAGCTTCTTCTCAGGAACTGATTTCAATGTTGATGTTGAAAAGGGTCTAACGGGTGTGTGCGATTTTTTGATAAGTCTATCACCTGTGCAGTATTATTTAGAAGCACCAGTGATCATGCTCATAGAGGCAAAGAGAGAAAATCCTGTGTCCGGATTCGGGCAATGCATTGCAGAAATGCTCGCAGCACAACACTTCAATGCACAAAAGGGAAATGATATTCCAGTCATATATGGCGCATCTACTACTGGAACGGAATGGCAATTCCTTAAGTTGGAAGGTCAACATCTCTATATTGATAAAGAGCCTTATGTAATTGGACAGTGTGACAAAATTCTTGGTATCCTTTCATGCATGGTACAACAACAGGTGTAACGCATTTAGGGACAGAATCACTTGATTTGTAGGTGGGTTCTTGAACATATTAAGGTAAGCATTACGTTGGTACAATCTCTTTTACTAAGTCCTTAGAAGGAGGGAAACACATTGGCATATAGCAATTTCACTTTGGAAACTGTAAGCACAGAGTTTCAACTAAAAAAGTTTGAAACTTTAGGAGTTTTCGCTGAATTTGAACCGATCAATCCAAGTAAACACCTATTAACTGCCTTGTCAAAAAAGGTACCACTGGCTACTTCAATTAATACTGAAAAAGCACGATCAGAGCTGATTGTGGCTGATGTTCTTGTTGAACTCCGTGAAAAGTTTGAGAATAACATCAGTCTATTTTCAGGTATTGATTTCAACGTGGATGATGAAAAAGGACTAACAGGTGTATGCGATTTTCTGATTAGCTTATCCCCAGCACAACTCCATTTAGAAGCTCCCATAATTATACTGGTTGAAGCAAAGAAGGAAGACCTGACTGTGGGTCTTGGGCAGTGTGCAGCAGAGATGCTTGCCGCACAACGCTTTAATGTTGAAAAAGGAAATAACATTCCACGTATTTATGGTGCTACTACATCGGGTACAGAATGGAGATTTGTCAAATTAGAAGAAAAAAATCTCTACATTGATTTACAACCCTATCAAATTGCAAATTGCGACAAAATACTCGGAATCCTTTCAAGTATGGTAGAACAGAAGGCATAAGAGTTACAGCTGACTTTCGTAGGGACTGGGTCTCCCTGTCCGTCTTTCGTAGGGACAGGGTTTCCCCGTCCATCTTTCGTTGGGACTGGGTCTCCCTGTCCGTCGTTAACCAACAGACGCAATCTCCAAATGTGATTTCCAATGTGCCTGCAACATCTTTTTCATCAACTGATGCTCAGAATTCTGTAACTGCGGATCCTCTCTAACCAGCAACATCGCTTCTTTCTTCGCTGTTTCTAAAAGGCCCGAATCACTAATAATATTTGCAATCTTGAATTTCGGCAATCCAGATTGACGGGTTCCGAAGAACTCTCCAGGTCCACGGATATTCAGATCCTCCTCAGCAATCTCAAAACCATTATTTGTACGAACCATCACCTGAATTCTACGATATGAATCTTCAGATTTTGCAGTACCAACAAGATAGCAGTAGGACTTATCACTACCCCTACCGACTCTTCCACGTAACTGATGAAGTTGTGCCAAACCGAACCGTTCCGCGTTCTCAATAACCATTATCGTAGCATTAGGCACATCAATGCCTACCTCAATCACAGTAGTTGCAACAAGAATATCCAATTCGCCTGCTTTGAAATGGGACATTACCTCCTGCTTCTCAATAGACTTCATCTGACCGTGCAATAATCCTACACGAAGATTAGGAAAGACATCCGTCCGAATATGTTCAGCCATGCTTGTCGCAGCTTTCAATTCCTCAAGTTTTTCCGATTCTTCAACAAGTGGATAAACAATATATACCTGTCTTCCCTTTTGTATTTCCCGTTTAACTTTCACATACAACCCATTCCGGTCTTTTTCTTTTACCCATTCAGTTTCGATTTTCTGTCTACCTGGTGGTAACTCATCAATCACTGACACATTCAAATCACCATATATTGTCAGAGAAAGTGTCCGTGGGATGGGTGTGGCAGTCATGACAAGGACATCAGGTGATAGTGCGGTTCCCGCTATATCTTCATTCTTTGAAGAAGTCGATTTTGCTTTACTGCGAAGTTTAGCACGTTGCAGTACACCAAAACGATGTTGTTCATCAATGATCACCAGGCCAAGTTTGGAAAAGTCAACACCCTCCTGAATCAGGGCTTGTGTGCCAACTATCAGATCAGCTGAACCATCAGATATCGCGGTCAATGCTAACTCGCGTTCAGCTTTAGGTAAATCACTTTTCAGCAAGACAACCTTTACACCAAGTGTAAACAGTAGGGATGATAGGTTATGGTAGTGTTGTTCAGCAAGAATTTCGGTTGGAACCATTAATGCACCTTGATAACCATTTTCAATTGCACAGAGAAGTGCCATCGCAGCAACAACTGTCTTTCCTGAGCCAACATCACCCTGAATCAATCTATTCATCACTCTCAGACTTTGCATATCTTCTTTTATTTCATTGAAAACCTTTTTTTGTGCGTTAGTCAATGTAAACGGTAAAGAATCAACAAATCTTTTGAGTAGTGAATTTCCTTGCGCTGTAGTATCAATCTTGAACTGTATTCCATTTTGAGATGTATTCTTGTCTTTTCGTAACTCCATACCAAGACTTAGTAGGAAGAATTCATCAAAAGCAAGCCGTCGCTGTGCTGCCTGACGGTGTGCATCGGAAGTCGGGAAGTGGATTTCATTGATCGCCTGCTTCCTATCAATCAACTCATGCTTCTGACGCAAAGATAGCGGTAAAATCTCGGGTATCTGTTCACCGTAAACATCTAAGATGTTTCGCGCTGCTGTGCGGAGCATTTTACCACTGAGTTTAGCAGTCAATGGATATTTCGGTACTATCCTCTTCGTATGAATCAAGTTCTCTTCATCAAATACTTCAAACTCATAATCTGTTGTCTGTATTTCATTATAACGTCTGACAAACTTACCACTAATCACAACCTGTGTATCAATAGGAAGAATTGACTTAATATACCCAATACGTCTACCGAAATTGACTAAAATTGCAACGCCAGTACCATCATAAATAGCAACCTTACCAATGCTTTTACGACCTTTTGCAACAGGTGGTGAAGTCACATGATTAACCACCCTACCTTGAATAGTCTCAGGTTCACCATCCTCATTTCTACCAACATTATATATCTCAATAGTCTTAGACCTATCAATGTAATCTTTTGGATAATACTCTAACAGTCCTCCAACAGTTTCTATATCAATCTCTTCTGACAGCGTTTTCGCTCTATGGGGACCGATACCTTTAACATATTGAAGTAGGTCGTTGAGAAACTCAAGTGAATCTGTGTCCGTAGAAACAGGAATATCACCAATCGAAACTGAAATCTCTAAAGATTCCCGAGTACTTTCACCAGCAATTGAGGAATCACTACCAATCTTATTAATCTTTAGTTGCTTACTTGATTTAGAATTATGAGCGTCTGATTCAGGAATAGGTTTGTCAACATTAGAATCTGTATCATCAAAAAGAGATAAATGTTTATCACGTTTATTGGTTCTTGTAGGACGTTGATTCCTACCTTGTCCTGCATTTACATCAGTTTTCTGTTTCGGTTTTTCAGCAGAAACATTATCCCTACTGTTTTTATCACTGGATGTACCGGACAGCAAAGAATTGATCTGTTCTGTAGCATCCTGTATTGCCTTCTGTCTCTCTGGAGAGGACAGACTGGAGTAATCCTGAAATAACTGTTTGATTTGATTAAGAACTGTCTGTTGATCCGATGACAGGTCAAGTTTCTTTGCTTGTTCTAACCATAGCTCAACATAAGCACCCATACCGTTGATAACGACATCATCTTGACATCCTTTACGCATTTCCTGTTGAAATGGACGAGTAATCGTCGTTAATATTTGTCTTAAATCTTTCATATTTTGTTGCTACGAATAATACCTTCAATTATCCATCTTTCGTAGGGACGGGGTCTCCCTGTCCATCTTTCGTAGGGACTGGGTCTCCCTGTCCGTCTTTCGTAGGGACTGGGTCTCCCTGTCCGTCTTTCGTAGGGACTGGGTCTCCCTGTCCGTCTTTCGTAGGGACTGGGTCTCCCTGTCCGTCTTTCGTAGGGACGGGGTCTCCCTGTCCATCTTTCGTAGGGACTGGGTCTCCCTGTCCATCTTTCGTAGGGACTGGGTCTCCCTGTCCATCTTTCGTAGGAACTGGGTCTCCCTGTCCATTGTTCGTAGGGACTGGGTCTCCCTGTCCATCTTTCGTAGGGACTGGGTCTCCCTGTCCATCTTTCGTAGGGACTGGATCTCCCAGTCCATCTTTCGTAGGGACTGGGTCTCCCTGTCCGTCTTTCGTAGGGACTGGGTCTCCCTGTCCGTCTTTCGTAGGGACTGGGTCTCCCTGTCCGTCTTTCGTAGGGACAGGGTCTCCCTGTCCGTCTTTCGTAGGGACTGGGTCTCTCTGTCCATTGTTCGTAGGGACTGGGTCTCCCTGTCCATCTTTCGTAGGGACTGGGTCTCCCTGTCCATCTTTCGTAGGGACTGGGTCTCCCTGTCCATCTTTCGTAGGGACTGGGTCTCCCTGTCCATCTTTCGTAGGGACAGGGTCTCCCTGTCCGTCTTTCGTAGGGACTGGGTCTCCCTGTCCGTTGAATGATTTATGAGATATGTTCTATATTTTTTTAATTTGCCTTTCTTAACTTATCAAATAGATCTCTAAAAATTGCATCGCGATTCACAGCAGTCGCAACACGCATCAGATGCCTGCTGTTGTCAAAACTCCACGTAACTGCATCAGTCAAAATTGGACTGTGTACAATTTCTGTAGGTACCCAACTACTGTTGACAAGATAAGCGGTTGCAGATATGTCCCATATAACCTTTGACCATGCATAGTGATCCTTATGATAATCTTTGAATATTTCAACAAGGTAATCACCTATTTTACCTTGTCCCTGCACATATCTCTCCATTTCAGATACCGTCGTTAACAGATGTGAAACTACACCACGCGCTGGTAGATGAACAAATGGGACTCCCGAGTTCAGAACAACACGTGCAGCATGAATATCTTGTGCCAGGTTAAACTCGCGAGTATGAGACCAATACAGAGGATTTCCACCAAGCCAGACAACTACAATGTGCTTAATTATCTCAGGTTCACTCAAGATCGCGGAAGCAACATTTGTTATCGCACCAACAGCAACGACGTACAAGGGTTCATCTGTCTTAGACATCGCGCGTTTTATCATATCGTCTACTGCTTCACTCTGTTCAGGAGTTTCACCGTCTGTGAGAAAGGCACGAGAACCGCGAAAAACAAAACCATCTGACGCAACCCCAAGAAAATCCAATAGTCTCAGAATCTCATCATAACTCTTTTCCATGCCATCATCAGCATTAGCAGATCGGTTATTGTGGAAAGGCGCAGCATATAGTGCTTCAACATTCAGCTCTTCAGGCGAAAGAAGTGCATGAACAACTGCAAATTGATCATCTATCTCATTATATGTATCCGTATCAAGCACCATGCAAACCCGACCATCTGGAGATTCTAACATCTCTAACCGTTTCGATTCAGATAATTTTGGGAAGTCCATCAAGTAAACTCCTTATCGTTTGTCAAAATAGATTTAATAGAGCATTATGTATATTGTAGCATACAATAACTGAAAAATGTCAACACTTTAATTACTGCATTAAAAAGACTCTGATTCTGTCTTTGCAATACTATAACACTTAACGCAATAATCTAAGAAAACTATAGTAAAATAATGCTATTATCAAAAAAATTGTAAAAAACTCTTGACATTTTTTGCACAATATTACGATAATGATGAAGAAGACGTTAGAAATTCACGGGAATTTTACGGAATTATTTTAGGTGAATTACGTCGGAGGGTGCTTAAATAATGCACCTGTGATGGTGCGAACACCACCGATGCGTAGCATTGACGTAGGGATATTACGACAGCGCTGGTTTCTATCATACAACGTTATTGGCATTAAGTCAATAGAGTAGAAACCAGCAACCTCTATAGGAATTGCAATACTTTCTTACTTACCTGCCAATTTCTGTAGTCTGTCTAAACAATTAACCTGCTTCATGATATACTTAAGGAAGCACAACATGAGACAGAACTACGAAGTCCTTCTCATATTTTTTAACATGTTAAACAAGCCTTTTCGCTACAAAAGCGGAAGGATAACTCTTTAATTTAAGGAGAAACATTATGAAACGTAGAATGTATTGGGGAGTCGCTATCCTCATTATACTACTCATCGGTGTCTCTGTATTTATGCTAACACGGACTACCGAGACCGAACCTAAAATAATCTATAATCCTCCCACAGAAGCGGAGAAGAAACAGGTAGAACGGAATATTCAGGATGCTATTGATAAGGAAAAGAAGAACCTGCCGCCGATTGCTGAAGAAGATAGACCACAGGTTGTTCAGGTATCTGGATCACCCAATAAAAATTCACAGCAGAACGATAGTGTTGAAACTGTCCAGGTTGAGAATTATTTAGAGGGTTTAACCGATATTGACCTTTTTGAGTCTATTACGAATCCAACAGATGCGGAACTCGCAAGCTACAGCAGTGGAGACATCATGGAACTTAATGGTAAATTTCTTGAATTAGATATAAAGCTGAATGGGATATACGATAAATATTTTAAACAGATGAGTGCAAGTTCAGATGCAATGCCGAAGGTTTTTAGGAGTGGCGATGATAGAGCTGTAGATCAATGGCTTAATCAAGATACCCAGTTCATTGAAATTGGGAAGCTTCTAAATGAACAAAGAGAACGGCTGCGTAAAGAAAAGAATCGTGTACGACAGCATACGAGGGGGTTCTAACGATGAAACTTAGAAAATATTTTACGCTTGCATTACATTGCTTACTCGTTTTCGGTTTTTGTTTGCCATTGATAGCAGAAGAAGATGAACCTAAATTGCCATCAATAGCAGAGATAGCAGAAATGATAAAACCTAAAACATTAGAAAAAGCTAAAGAAAACTATAGGGATTTAGATCATTACTATGATCTGGCTTTAGCCATAACAATTGATGCTAAGTTCGCCCATGCTGCATCTGACCGGGTACTTGGCGTATTAACAAGTGCGTTGGCACTAAAAAAATCGGAAAGGGACTCCACACTGGCTAATACTGTAAAAAGTATTTACGATGGTATTGAAGCTGTTAGTTTAGATCCTGTGGATATAATTTCAGATAAGTGCCAAAAACTTTACACACCCAAACTTTGTCTATTCCGAAATATGTCATAAGTTTTTGATTGCAATAGAAAATATAAAAAGCGTATCACATAAATAGAATAAATAATTTTCGATCGTGAAATATAATGATAATGAGACTCAGTATTATATATAGTTAATGATAATGTATATCAGTATCATGTAATATTATATATACTATATATTGACAATCCTTCCTTACACCACCTGTTTTTCGTAGGGACAGGGTTTCCCTGTCCGTTGTATCACTCAAATAAACATCGCAAACAACAAATAACCTGCCAGATAAATGATTTATGAGATATGTTCTAATTTCAGGTTTTCGTGCGATATTTTTCACTATCGTTACGGTTCATTATATATTCTATTCGGGCAGCAAAAAAGGAGTGGCAGTCTCTACCACTCCTCGTTTTTTGCTGCTTTTTAGTGATGGGTTCTAACTGCTTGCTCTGTTCTATTCCAGCGTATATCCCTCACTCCATTGCTGAAGCATGATGTTAATCAAGGTTATATTTAGGGATTACGACTTTCTGGGACAACTGCAGTTCCCTCAGTTGCAACTGCAATAGGGGTGTTTGCAGTCTCTAAGGACCCAATGGGAAGACAGCATCCTAAAGCACCGAGTACGATGTTGAGTGTGTCAATGTTCGGTGTTTCTGCATCATCTAACATTGCTGTTAGTACTTCTGGTTCAATCTCTATTTTTCTTGCGAGCTCAGCAATTTCACCATGTGCTTCAACGACATATTGAAGAGCTAACTGGATTGTTGCGACATTCCCGTGGTTCTGATACTCTTCCACGATTGCAGTGAGAAAACCGCTGACATCTTCTTCTTCGGCAAGTTGTTCAATGAGGAAAACGTGCCATGTTCCATAAATCTTCATCGTTTACCTCTCCTTATATTCTTCCCAATAGTTTTTCGCACGTTCAATATCCCGTCTTTGCGAAGACTTATCACCACCACAGAGGAGCAAAACAATAGTGTTTTCTACTTCTCAGACCCCACATACGATAAACCCTCCATCAACAGACTTTTTCTTTTATCTCGTTAAATGTGGCAAATTGTGGCAAATTGTGGCAAATTGTGGCACTTCTCACCACCCAATTTTTCAATGGGAAGTTTTTTCAATCTTCATATTCATCACTAAGAATATGATGGGAATGATGAGGATTCAGTCTATCATTATCCCTTGTAGAACGGAAGATGTCAACTTCTGCTTCTGTTAACATCATATCTGCTCCGAAAAGGTCAATCACTGCCTCCTGAGCTAACTGTGCGTTTTTGTTCTGTGCCTCTATGACTGAAATCAGAGTCTTGCAAGTATTTAGGTATTCACTATTGTTTTGCGGTTCTGTATTCTTTGCAATAGCAATCAAATCAGTTAGTTTCGCTACTAAACGCTCAAAATTGAAATGATTTTCGAGGAATGTTTCGCGGAATAAACCAACGAATTTCAACGCAACCCTCGCCGCTTCTGTGCGCGCAGCTTCACGATGCAATACATACAGCTCTCCATAGAGCGTTTTTGAAAATTTACCACTTTTCGGATCAGCAGACCGAATTTTCTGTCCTATTTTGATTTTCGCTTCATTCTCTTCCAGATCATTGATCCATTCCATACCTTCTGGACGCGGGTCTATAGACAATATATAATCAACAACGGTCGTACGACTTCTACCACAAGCGAACATTTTGACAACTTCATGCATGATATCTTCCGGAATATGTAATGTGTAATGTTCAAGTTTAGTTTCCATAATAGTGTCTCTGCTCCTTTATTATAATGCAATTTTCACATAATTTCGTTATAAACTTCATTTTCACCCTCCAATTTCTATCAACACCATGACTCAGCAAAATAATAATCAGAGGCAAATCGTATTTTAACATAAACTTTCCGTAATGTCAATTAAATTATTTCAACAACGTAAATATATTTCGTCTTTATGTCTCTTACAAATGCTATTACAAAATAAAATGAAAAACCATTAAACTGAATAACCTTAGAATGACTGTTGTAAACGGTTGACTTTATTTCCTTTATGTAGTATAATTCTTGACAATGTTACATCAATTGAATTTTTCCTTGAATTAGAAATACTTGCTATGATTAAATGGAGATAATGTAGCTCAGAAGATGCTACAAATTAGACAATATCCCAAATCAACCTAACAAGACATGAATGTACTCCGTCTATTTGTAAATGGTTTCTTTATAGGAATTGCGAATATTATTCCTGGAATGAGTGGCGGGACTATTGCTCTTGTTTTGGGGATATATGAACGCCTAATATCAGCATTACATAATATCGGACTAACGACTCTAAAACGTCTACTTAGTATATTTACCTTTAAAAAGAACGCATTTTTAAATATAAAACATGAACTTAGAAGAATTGACTTCGGATTCTTATTCCTATTGGGAATTGGTGCCGTCGCAGCAGTCTTGGTATCGTCGGAGCTCATTGTTTACCTGTTACACACATACCATGATGCAACTTACGGGTTCTTTTTCGGATTAGTATTAACTTCAATTCTAATTCCATTAAAACTACTAAAGGGGTTTAGTTGGCGAGAATTAATCATACTACTCTCTGCTATTTCAATAATTGTATTTATAGAAGAATTTAAGAAACAAGCTGCATTAACAACAACAGAAGTAGATGATAAAATTAATGTCTCAGTATGGACACTTGCTGTATATTTTGGATGTGGAGCTCTTGCAATATCTGCAATGATTCTACCGGGTGTTA
The DNA here is from genome assembly GCA_965261435.1 of Candidatus Poribacteria bacterium. Lineage (GTDB taxonomy): Bacteria > Poribacteria > WGA-4E > WGA-4E > WGA-3G > MSPOR6. Next base: position 4,108,105 of record CBDHDL010000021.1, on the reverse strand, counting down.
GCGGGTCTTTCCTTTTACTTGCATTCGGTGTCTATTTCTCTCTATTGACAACTATCAAGGATTTTATTGGGGAAATACCTGCATTTTTTCAAGGAGAATCTTCTTCAGCATTTTGGGATAACACACTTATTATTGTAATTTTTACTTTAGGGTGTCTGTTTGGTTTAATCGCATTTACAAGGTTAATTAACTATCTGTTAGAACGATTTAGAAACCTGACTATTTCATTCTTAATAGGTCTAATGTTAGGTTCACTGTATAGTCTCTGGCCATTTCGTGATACTATTTCAGTCGGAGAAAGACTATATGATACAGATCATTTACTACCGACTTTTGATATGAAGTTTATTGTTACTACCGGCGTATTTCTGGTTGGTTGTGTGATTATTTTGCTTTTTTCCCGATTGGAGAAGGAGACGGGATGACGAAAAAGATCGGGTTTTTTGTCAATACTACAAAGGAGAACGCACAACAAGTTGTTTCAGACGTAACTGCATTGCTAAAGAGTGAAGAAGTGCAAGCACTGATTCCAAATGAACAAGCTTTAGCTCTCGGACTACCACAAACTAATATTAGCACTGAACAGATGGTGGAAGAAGCAGATTTGGTACTTGTTCTCGGTGGTGATGGTACCCTACTCAGTGCTGCACACACACCAAGCATAGAGAATGTACCAATACTTGCAATCAACATTGGACACCTTGGATTCCTAACGGATGCATCAATTTACGAACTCATACCAACACTAAAGGCAACACTACGTGGTGAATATCGTATTGAACACCGCATGATGTTAGAAGTTAGTGTAAATAGTAAAGGAGCACAGACATTCCACGCTTATGCATTAAACGATGTTGTCATTCGGCACTACACACGACTAATTGAATTAGACGCTTACGTGGATGGAGAATTCTTTATACCATATAACGCAGATGGACTTATCATAGCAACACCAAGTGGTTCTACCGGTTATTCATTGTCCGAGGGAGGAACAATCGTCGCACCACAACTGGAGGCAATATTACTAACCCCTATAGCACCACATAGTCTTACTGTGCGACCATTCATCGCTCACGGTGATGCTGAAATAAAAGTGGAGATGCATTCAACTTATGAGAGTTTAGACCTATTTATAGATGGACAGAGGGAAACACACACACTTACCAGAGAAGCAGAAATAATAGTAAGAAAAGCAGATCGAACAATTCAACTTATCCGATCTAAAAACCATAGTTACTATAAAGCATTACGTGAAAAACTAATGTTAGGTGAGAGAATTAAATAACGATCCATTTATACTTCATTCTTAACTATACCTCGTAAGAGGAACTATAATTATAAAACAGGATAAAAACCGTGATAGAAGCAATCTCTATCCGTAACATCGCTCTCATAGACGAACTTGAGTTGGAACTTTCTCCAGGACTGAATATCTTTACGGGAGAAACAGGTGCTGGAAAATCGGTTATCATAAAATCTATAGGTCTGGTTTTAGGTGAAAGAACTTCAGCTGATATAGTACGTGAAGGGTCAAGTTCCGCAGCTGTTGAAGTCAGTATTAAGGCAAATGAACACCTACAAGTAGAGTTAGAAGATACCGACACATTACTGCTCTCAAGACACATCAGCACAAACGGTAGAAGCAGATGTAGAGTCAATGGAGAATTAGTAAACCTAAGACATTTAGAGGAAATTGGGGCACTTTTAGTTGATATTCATGGACAACATGAACATCAATCGTTATTTAAAATTGAAACACACCTCGAATTGTTAGATGATTTCGGAAATAATGATACTGAACGACAGAATGTCAGCAAAAAATACCGTAATCTACTCGATTTACAAAGAGAATTGGATTCGTTGATCCATACTTTACAAACATCTGAACGAGAGAAAGAACTACTTGAATTTGAGGTGAAAGAACTCAAATCTGCAAACTTGATTGATGGTGAAGTGGAGGAACTGAACGCTGAATTAACCATACTAAACAATGCTGAGCAACTATATGAATCTGCAAACCATGTCTATGATCAACTTGATGGTGACGCAGGAGGAGAATTCGGTACAGTAAACAACAGCAAGCCTTTCAGTATTACAATGTCTAAGAGAAGCATCAAAAACACTCGCAAAACTAACAGAAATCGATTCATCTCTAACCGATTTATGTAAGAGGATGGAATCTTCACTGTATGAATTAGAAGATATCACATCTCAAATTCGAGACTATGCTGATAATGTCGAGTTTAACCCGATGCGGCTATCAGAAATAACTGAACGTTTGGATCTGATTGCAAAGTTCAAAAGACGATATGGAAGCACCGTCTCTGAAATGTTGAAATATCAAGAAGATGCGAAAGAAAAATTAGACGCAATAGAACTCGGATCGGAAACCATAGACAAAATAAAAGTGCAAATCAACGAAAACAAAACTGAATTACAACGGTTGTGTATCGCATTATCTGAAAAACGAAAAAAAGTCGCTGAAAGACTCTCTATATTAGTAGAAAATGAACTTAGAGAATTAGGTATGGAAAATGCAGAATTTCAGACCGCTGTCAACCCCATTCCGGATCAAAACGGTTTTATTCAGATTGATGGCAACCGTTATGCCATACGTGAAAGTGGAATTGACAGAGTTGAATTCTTAATTGCACCTAATGTCGGTTCAGAACTGCGACCTTTAGCAAAAATCGCTTCAGGTGGTGAGATTTCTCGTGTAATGCTCGCACTAAAAACAGTATTAATACAAGTCGATAATATCCCAACTGTTCTCTTTGATGAAATTGATAGCGGTATCGGTGGAAAAGTCGCTGATGTCGTTGGTAGGAAACTAAAACAACTATCAGAGGCTGCTCAAGTTATCTGTATAACGCATTTACCTCAAATCGCACGTTATGCAGATCGACACTTTCTGGTAGAAAAGGAAGTAGTAGGTGAAAAAACTATGATTTCAGCAAAACCACTGTCTGAACAAGAAAGAGTCACTGAGATCGCACGAATGCACGGTGGAGAAGAAACTGAAGTCGGACTCGCTCACGCACGGGAATTATTGAATGGAAAATCACATTCAAAGGATCAGTTAAATGGATGAAAGGTTTGCTCAATCAGTCGGAACAAATGTTTATACTGGTTGTGAATTACTTGTCAAAGGTGCATTAGAAAGCGGCGTAAGTCTATTGACAGGATACCCCGGTTCTCCACTCGCAGAAGTTTTTGATGTTATGGAGAGAAATGCTGATCTGTTCAATTCAAACGGTATTATCGCACAAATTGCAAATAATGAGGCATTAAGCATCGCACGACTAAACGGATCGCAAATGGCGGATATGCGTGCAATCGCTTTTATGAAAAGTGTCGGTCTACACGTCGCATCAGATGCACTCGCTATCTGTAACCTCGCAGGAACAACTGGAGGCGCAGTCGTCGTCGTCGGTGATGATACTTGGTCATATAGTACACAGGTTCCCGCTGATTCAAGGAATATCGCACGACATCTATATATGCCACTATTAGAACCATCTACTTGGCAAGAACTGAAAGATTGGGTTGATCATGCATTCCAGATTTCTGCTGAAGCAAACTTATATACATGCTTCTTAACTACACAGAATCAGGCTGATGGGGGCGGTATTGTGGAACTAAAACCCAATGTCTTTCCATCTATTAGTCATCTAACAAAAACAGAACTGGATACAGATTTAATCTCAGTAGATGACCGGGTAATCTTACCGCCCGACACCGTACGTATCGAAATTGAAACACTCCAGAAAAGGTTTCCAGCGGCTTTAAAAGCAGCCAGACACCTAAACCTCAACAAAATACTATATCCTATCAATGAAAACTCAATTACCAACACAAAACAGAATAGAATAGGATTCTTAGCATCAGGTTTCAGTTATACATATCTTGAACATGCATTAACCGAGATGAATCTTAGTGGAAGCGTGCCAATACTTAAACTTGGCATGACACATCCTATTGATCAAGATATTATTCGTGAATTTGCCCAGCACATAGATGAATTGTTCGTGATAGAAGAGAAACGACCAATACTTGAAAATGAAATTAAAGCGCTTCTCACTGATATGTATCAGAACAACCAGATAGATAAACATGTTAAAGTCTGGGGAAAACAATTTCCTGAAGATTTGCCAGGAATTCCAGTTGAATCAGGTTTAGATACCTCTATCCTTATCCACCGACTTATACCGTTATTTTCAAAAAACAGGAATGAAACGAAACAATACATCAATGTGCCAGTTGATTTTGAGCATTTACAACAGGAAGCAGAATTACAGCAACATGTTTCAAAATTAACTGCTGAGATACCACAACGCACTCCAACCTTTTGCCCTGGATGTCCTCATCGCGATTCATCAAGTGTGTTCCTTGAAATCACAAAACAATTCATGGATGAAGATTATATGAAGAAGCATCATAGTTCTCCGCCAGTAGATCTTGTTTTTCACGGGGATATAGGTTGCTATTCTATGCTTAAGTATGAACCGTTTCCACGTCTAATGCATAATCTGTCAGCAATGGCATTAGGTGGTGGTGCTGGGGCTGGTATAGACCCGTTTATTATCAATAAGCAGATCGTTTTTATGGGGGACTCAACATTCTTCCACGGCGGTATGTCCGCAATTTCCGATTCAATCAAAAACAACCAAGACATAGCTTATATCATCCTTGATAACCAAACAACTGGTATGACTGGACACCAACCTACACCCGCTGATCCTGTTGATATACTTGGAAATCCAACTTTTGCACAAGACATAGAAACAGTCGCACAAGGTTTAGCAGGGAATTCTGATATTACAATTGTGCGAGTTAATCCTGAGGATAGGTTAAACTACAGAAAATATCTTGAAAAGGCAATATTAAAAGATGGAATAAAAATTGTTATTGCTGACAAAGAATGTGCAATTACGTTACACAGAAGATTGCGACGAGAAAAACAAGCTAAAATTCAAAAGGATGGCTTCCTAAAGACTGAAAAACACATAAACATTACACCTGAAGTTTGTGAATTCTGTTTAGAATGTACAAAATCTACGGGATGTCCAGCATTAAAGATCATTGATACTGAATATGGAGACAAAATCGCAATAGACCGATCGAACTGTGTAACTGATGGTGCTTGCGCAAGAATAAAATCGGCTTGTCCATCTTTTGAAGAGGTCGTCATAACACGAAAACGTCCACCTCGATCAGAAAAACTACAACAATTACGAAAACCTGTTCAAAATGACTCAGAAGCAAAAAATGAATGGGAAGAGTCAGGTCTCTCAACACTTCTATCACAAATTGGTATTGACGCATCATTTCCATTACCACCCCCACCGATAAAACCGTTTAATAAAATCTGGAACGTCTATGCTGCAGGTGTCGGCGGAATGGGGATCGGCACAATATCCAAAATCCTTGTCGTTGCAGGATATCTACATGGATATAGGGTAGATTTCTGTGATAGAAAAGGTTTAGCGATACGCAATGGTGGCACTTATACACATGTTACTTATACGACCTCAGAACAAAAAATATCGCCTATAATTCCTTACGGTAAAGCTGATTTAGTATTAGGACTTGATATCTTAGAAGCAGTCCGAGGCATTACATCAGAATCAGTTTTCAGAGTTGCATCTGCTGAACGAACTGCTGCTGTTGTAAATACAGCTAAAACTGAAACCATAAAAACACTTATAGGGAAAGACGACTTTGAAACTGACGATTTAGAGGAGACTATTAAGAAAAGTACAAATTCATATTTCGGCGTTAACCTTTTTGATGTGTCTGAACAATTATTTGGCACAAAACTTTATGCCAATATCATGTTAATCGGTCTTGCATTTCAAAGAGGGGTGATACCGCTTGAGTTGGAACCACTCAGAATCGCATTAAAACAGATGGTAAAAAAATCCAATTTGCAACAAAATATTAATGCATTTGAGATCGGAAGATATCTGGCAATCAACGAAATAGACGAAAGTCAATTATTGCAATCAGTATATGACTCGCCAAATCAAAAATATAGCGATACATTAAAAGAAAAAAGACAGATTCTAACTGAAAAATTTCGTGGTAAACGTCTATCCACTACTTATGTCAGTTTAGTTGAGAACTTAGTTGATAAATTAGACCTTGATGATACAACAAACAATAGTCTCGCAATATATGTATATGATCTCATCCAATTTGAGAGTATCAACTATTCTCAGTTATATATTGATAAGATTCTGCAAATATTCGAAAAGGATACTGGTGATTATCTTGCAACGAAAGCTGCAATTAAGTACTTACACAAGGTGATGCTGATTAAAGATGAGGTCTACGTATCTCATCTTCTAACCAGCAAAGAAAAACTTGCACGTGATAAAATACGGTATAATGTTGATGAAAAAAACGGAGACAAAATAAAATACCTTCATCTCAACCGACCACATTTCACTGTGATGGGGATTGACATTGAGCATGATATTGATACGCGGAATTGGATGTTGAACATCATGAAACGGATGAAATTCCTAAGAAGATGCCTGTCAAGATGGCACAAAAAAGAACGGGACTTTAGGGATTGGTATATAACAGAAGTCATTGATACATTCGATCCAACAAATGCTACAGAATATGATAAGCACGTTGAAGCATTAGAATGCGTCGAATTTGTCCGCGGGTACAGAGAACTACGATACCCAAAAATGGAAGAAGCAAAAAAAACTGTTGAGAAATTGCTCGCATCAGAATAAACTTAATATTGTTACTTTTGAGATGTAATATCACATCAACTTGTAGCAAGTAAGATAACTAAATCCATGGATATTTCACATACAGTTACCGGTCATACGAAGATAATAGGTGTCATCGGTTCACCAATCTCACATAGTCGTTCTCCACAAATGCACAATGCTGCTATTTCTAAAGCGGGTATTGATTATGTTTATATCCCTTTTCATGTTGAACCTGAGGCAATTGAAGATGCATTGATCGGTTTCAAAGCACTGAATGTAATCGGAATCAATGTTACCATTCCGCATAAACAAGCGGTAATTCCTTATCTGACATCGATTTCACGTGAAGCAGAACTTATTGGAGCAGTAAATACATTAACATTCGAAAATGGGGATATCCATGGAGAAAACACTGATGCTTTTGGATTCTTAAAAGCAATGGACGACGTAGGAGCAGCGAAACCAAAAGGTGAAAAAGTTGTTGTAATCGGAGCAGGAGGATCGGCAAGGGCAGTTGTCGTTGCCTTAGCACTTGCAGGCGCAGAAAAAATCACTATCGCAAACAGAACTGTGTCAAGAGCAACGACATTAGCAGATGAACTATCACAAAAAATAATTAATCAGGATGATACTTCCTGTCACAAAACACAATTCATCGGTATAGGACTCAAGGATAAAAGATTGCAAGATGCGGTCACAGAATGTGCACTGATTGTAAATACCGCATCATCAAGTATGGATAATACACAACCCCTGTTAATTAATAAGGATTGGCTGAATCCTTACACTACTGTTTATGATATTGTATACACTCCACCAATGACATCGTTATTATTAGCAGCTGCTGAGAAAGGATGCACAATCGTGGGGGGAATTGGTATGTTAGTTCATCAGGGAGCAATCGCTTTTGAAAGATGGACAGGTGTTCAACCTTGTGTAGATACAATGAGAACAGCAATTCAATAATTTTGAGAACATAAGGCTGAATAATCCAATACAGAAGGAATACATAATTATATCAGAAAGGAACAACAATGCAAGAAAGACAAAAGACTGAAGCATTAGATGGCGCAAATACAGAAGAACAGGAAGAACAACAAAAAGATGATGATAGCAAATCTAAGCAAGTCGGTCAAGCAATTAGATTCGTTATTTTAGGGATACCTTATTCAATAAAACCGACTGAGGAATTAACTGCTAAGGACATAGATGTTTTAATCAACTATGTCAAGAATCGAATAGAAAGATATTCACAAAAAGGATATGATCATACCCGAATTCCAATCCTCGTGGCGTTTGATATGGCAAATGAATTGCGGGAATTACAGCAGTTTTATGAACTTCCAATAAACCGTGCAATCGATAAACTGAAGTTTGTACTTGAACCTGAATAAGTAGAAAACGATATTCTTTCTATTCCATCCAAAATACCTGATCTAGCTGCGTTTGCAGTTAATAAAGTCAATGTTTTCCAAACCACAATATTTCAACATTTCAACCCACTCTTTATACTTAGTATTGAGAGCTCATTCAAAACTATTAAAGGAACATGTATCTTGATATAGAAACATCATAAATGGCAAAATGGCAAAAATTTTTGAATTAAAACCTAAATTGTGTTAAAATACTATAACACATCTTTAGTGAAATCTTTAAATCTACTTAGACTACGTATCAAATTTGGGAGGAATTCCATGAAAACCGTAGGAACACTTTCTATTACTTCTCTTCTGCTGATAAGCATTATACTCATAGGTTGTGGAAAATTGGGTGAAGAGGAGTTCAATATGTGGAAGAATGAACATGTGGCACAGATCGAACAAACCAATACAGAAATCAAGAATGAGATTTCTAAGTTGGACACAAAGGTTGATCAGAACAATAAAGCCACAATGGAGGCAATCTCTAAAGCAAAAGATGAAGCAATCGCTGCTTCACAACAGGGAGATGCCGACACTATCGCCGCTGCAGCACAGAAATCAAAAGAAGAAGACGCAAAACTGCGCACTGCATTGACGAAAGATATGAACATGCAGATGGAAAAATTACAAGAATTTGCAAAAACCGAAGATGCCAAAACCAACAGTAAGGTAAATTCACTATCTGAGTTGTTGTCTGCATTAGCAGACGATATGAAGAAACTTTCCGCCGCAGTATCTGCTAATTCTGATGACATCTCTAATCTTAAAGAAGAAGCTGCTTCAAAACCAACACTTCTCGTTACAGTTAACTTTAGCAGTGGACAGACAGGTCTATCTAAAAAAGGCAAAGAACTCCTTGATGGGATAGTCGCACAGATCTTAGAAAATCCAGACGCTGAAGTACTTATTGTTGGACATGCCGACGGTACGCCTGTTCTGCGAGGACACCATAGAAGCAATTGGGACCTTTCACAAACACGCGCAAATTCTGCAGCAAAGTATCTAAAGGGAAAAGGGATCGATGCAGCAAAAATAAAAGCTGTCGGAAAGGCACATACTAATCCAGTGGCGCCACAAAATACCTCTGCTGGAAGGGCAATGAATCGACGCGTAGAAGTCATTCTTAATCCCTCTGGTTCAATGTAATCTCTATTATATTTTTTGCTCATAGATTTTCAATCCAAATCAGTTAGGATGTCCTAAATTGAGGCATCCTAACTTTTTATCATAAGTCTCGCAAATTACATGTGAATCCTATGCGTTTTCTAATTTTCTTCCTATTCTTTATTTCCACTTCTATAGGGGGCACTTTAGCAGAATCATCAGATATACCATCCACGAAACATACTCCAATATTGAATAATTTTATCAGTCGCCACATAAAATCTTCTTCTTTTCAGGTTTCTCTTTACTCATACAAACCTTCGTTACAAGGTTTAGTAAATACACTTCAGACATTTGGTATAGATAATGTTCCATCTGCTATAATGCCAACGTTTTCATTCGTACTCACGCATACACCTGAAATAGATTCTCGATTTGAAATCGGGTATTGGAATGCTGAACTTAAGACGCCACCACCTACTGCTGCATCTCTCACAACATCACTTGTGCCGGTCTCTTATCAATTAATATACCGTCCAGTGCTCTTACACGAGTATTTACCAATCTATTTAGGTGTCGGACTTGGTACATTAAGAGCGAGTTTTGATGGGAACATCGTCGATTTACTTTCTGAAGCAGGATTTTCTCTTACAAATACTGCTTCTACTCATGCTGGATATGTAATATTTGGATTTGAGCTACTGCAATGGCATTCACAACATGCAGATCCAAAAAGAATTGGTCATAACGCATCAATCAACCTTGAATTAAAGCATATACTCAAAACAATTGAAACCACAGGAACACAACCCCTCAATATTGTATTAGATGGAACTGCGATTGGACTCAGCGTCAGTTCACAGTTTTGATTTGTCCATCGGATGTCATTAAATCAAGTAAAATACATCCTACCGTTTCTTATTTGTATAGTGTTCGGAGCTATCCTCGGACGCTATTCAGAATCTTCCCTTGCACTTCTCTGTTTATTGACCGCAACAGGAGCATTCGTATTTGTTAGTATGGAATTAGCAATCTATGTTTTGCTAATTTGCTTGCCTTTTTCTTTCCGTTACATCATTCCAAATCTACTTGAAATTCAGACACCAACCGAACCTCTGTTAGGTATGTTGAGTGCCGTTTACATAATTAAGAAAATCGTAGATTCTGCTATTGGAAGAAGTGATAGGAAGGACAAATTTCCATTCTTATTACCAATAAGTCTATTTGTTTTTGTAATCTTTCTTTCTGCAATCAATACCCCTGATCTTTTTGGCACACTTAAGGGTGCTATTCGTTTTACGATATACATCCTGTTTAGCTTAGTTGTTTATGATGTTGTTCAGCAGCATCTGAATATAAAGACTCTATTTGTCACGTCCTTTCCGAGCGCAGCAATTGCTGTTGTGTGGACAATCATCGTGCTGATCTATCATATTGACCAATGGCAGTGGACAAGTGCGTTCAGAAGTTCACCATTTACGAACTACTCTGTCTACGGATCGTTCACGGCTATTTTTTTCCTTATCTGTCTCAGCAGATTACTCTTTGATAATAGTCAATATGACCGTATTATGTGGATAGGATGGCTCACATGCTTTGGTCTTGGACTGATAATGTGCTTTTCAAGAGGTGTTTGGCTATCAGTTATCATCGCTGTCGGTTTCATGCTCTTACAATTAGGCAGAGGCGTTACGCACAAGAAACTACTGTTTGTCGGCATCGTCTTTCTGGTACTGTTGGTGTGTCTAAGCTTTCCTGGCGTATATGATGCTTTTATGGAACGGATTTTTACCACTGTTGATGTTGACTTCGCATCTAATCGAGCGAGGATTATGAGATGGGGACAAGCAGCTACAATGTTTCTTGATAGTCCTATTTTAGGCAAAGGTTATGGGGCATTTGCAATGCTCTATGAAGAGGATGCCGGTCTTGTCGGAGGGTACATCGCACAATTTCAACTGGGTGCACACAGTGAATATCTACAAGTAATGGCTGAATTGGGAATTGTTGGATTGGTTGCGTGGATGTGGCTTAACCTTGCATTTATACGCTACGGTTTTCGCGCTCTATCAAGAATAACAGATAACTACTTCCGTTCAATTATAATCGGACTAATGGCAGCTGAAATCTCGTTGATGGTACATTTCATCGTGAATAATCTACTCAACGGAGATGCTATCGGGGTTCCTTTCTGGGGAATTTACGGACTATTACCTGCAGTCGTAAAAATAGCTGAAAGAAACAAGGAAAATCAGACACAAAAAATCTGAAATAGGATATAATAAGAAACGACACTTCAGATGTTTAACGCTATTTCTGAATTATTTCTTTCAAACTAATAAAGGTCAATTATGAACATTATCCATATAATATCAGACACGTTTAGACGAGATAACTTAGAAACCTATGGTGGAAAAGGTTATTGTCCAGCACTCAACGCTTTCGCAGAAAAATGCATCGTATTTAATAAGGCATATATTACAAGTTTTCCAACAGTACCAATTCGGGGTGATTTAGTTACTGGGGAAGTTGGTATATGTCGTCGTGGATGGGAACCACTCCCACGCAATGTTCCCGTCATAGCAAACTCATTAAAGAATGCAGGTGTTGTCAGCATGATGATAGCTGATACGCCACATCATCTAAACAATGGATTCCTATATAACCGCGGATTTACTGGATGGAAATGGATTCGAGGTCAGGAGTCGGATACATTAGAAACGCATCCTTTCGATTATGATACAGAAGAAGTTCAACGCTATAGAGAACACACCCGACCACATCAAGATAGATTACCTCCAGGTCTTGGGAACCATCTAAAAAACTCAGACTTTCGTCTTAATGAAGGGGATACATTCGTCGCACAGACGATGAAAACTGCATGCGACTGGCTTGAACGAAACTATCAACACGAGAACTTCTATCTTATGGTGGATACATTTGATCCGCATGAACCGTGGGATGTGCCAGACTGGTACATTAGAAGGTTTGATCCAGACGACTATGATGGTCCTGAACCCATCTACCCAACCTACGGTCCCAATAGAATGGATGAGCGAACAACAAAACGCCTCAACACTTTATACCGTGCCGAAGCTTCCCTCGTTGACAACTGGATCGGACATCTATTACGAAAAATTGACTATATGGGTTTGATGGAGAACACAATGATTATCTTCATGGCAGACCACGGTTTCCTCTTAGGTGAACATGGACTTATAGCAAAGAACCTGACGATGTATGAAGAAGTTATTCACATTCCTCTCCTTGTCTATTATCCTGAAGCAAAACCACGTCACACAGACGCACTTGCAGGAATAATAGACATACCAGCAACTGTCTTAGATGTTTTTGGTGCTGAACGTGGAAAACAGATAGAAGGAAAGACACTATTACCGATTATCATGGGGAACTCAGAAAAAGGGAGTGACTACTTAGTTTCTCACGGCGCATGGGGTGGTGGATGGAGCCCTGATGGAGGAAGTCCACATGGAAGTATCACAGATGGTACTTGGTCACTACTACTTGAACATCAGGGGGCACCGGATAAACTCTTCCATCTACCTTCAGATCCTGAGCAAAGTAAGAATAGATTTGAATCTGATAATAACGAGGCAAGAAGACTTTACCAAGCATTCTTGGATTTCTTAGGTCAAAACGGTGGACCCGATGCAATGGTTGAACAGTTTAGAAATAGATGGTTGTAAGAGTCCGCGAAAATGAGGTAATGGAACAGCAAAATCACATGAACACGCGTAGTTTAATCGCAGAATTTATCGGAACCTTCGCGCTGATATTTGTTGGGGCAGGTGCATTAGCAGTAACTCAACCCAGTTTGGACAACCAAACGTACGAATTTGCCAATTTAATAGGCGTAGCACTTGCACACGGACTGATCATTATTGCATTCTATTATGCTTATGGAAGATTCTCTGGAACACACATAAATCCAGCAGTGACATTGGCACTAATTATTGCCAGAGAAATCAAAGTCACGACCGCAATAGGATATTGGATAGTGCAGTTTGCTGGTGGAATCATAGGTGCATTAGCACTAAAAGGTGTGCTGCCAATTGACGAAGACCTTGGTGTAACGATACTGGCGGACAATGTCAGCCAATTTCAAGGTCTATTCGTAGAAATCATACTGACATTCTTTCTTGTTAATGCCATTTTCAATACAGATGTAAGTGGAAAAACTGGGAAACTTGCGGGGATAGTCATCGGTTTAACTCTAATCGCGTGTATCATGATGGGTGGTCCATTGACAAGAGCATCATTCAATCCTGCCCGAACACTTGGACCTGCAGTAGCAAGCGGTAATTATTCTGACATCTGGTTATACTTTCTTGGACCATCTATCGGTGCAATCCTTGCAGCAATTCTCTATATTGGTGTTTTTAAAGACAAGAATTCTTGATTGCATACAAAAAGGCTTGTGCTGAAAACACAAGCCATGTCTGAGTATTTGAACTACGGTGGCACGTTTTGAGGTGCCTTCATCAGTAATTATTCAGCATTAATCGCTATTTCTATAGGCTTAGCTGTTTCTGGCTTTGGTACTGACACAGTCAGTATACCATCTTTGAAATTCACTATTATATCGCTTACTTCAGTATCCCGTGGTAATGGAAAATCAAGTCGAAATCTACCAAATTGTCTTCTGGATCTACGTACTTTGAGATTATCAGACCTATTAGGCTTTTTCTTTCCTTTAATTGTTAACCGATTATCACTAACTGAAACTGTGATATCGTCTTGAGAAACACCGGGAAGTTCAACATTAACAGTCAAATTGTCATCCGATTCGCAAAAGTCAGCAGGTGGTAACCATCTGAATCTGCGCTTGACATTTCTATCTTGTTGATGGGTTGGTCTTCCTTGAATAGCATTTTCTCTTCTTCTCTTTCGCGCAAATGCACCTCTCTTACGGTTGCGTGCAACAAAATTCGCCTTTTGATTATGCCGACGTCTTCTCCGTGAGTTGGACACATGATTTTCTTTACCTTTCCTATTTGATGTGTGCATCTGACGCAAGATTCTTCTATGGGATCCGGGCGGTCCTATGGGTCGTTGTTCTTGACCTGATAAACGAGCTGGGGTGTCATTTCTACCCCTACCAAGATTTCTATTCTCACCAACCCGGTTTCTCATTCGAGGACCTCTGGAGGGTCCTTTCTGATGTTTACTGGGTGAATGTCTCATTGTCAATTCTCCTTTTTTATTCTAATGGTTAGTTTACTAAAATCACTAATTAAGACAATTATATTATTCAATTGTTCGGTAATAGTTCTTTAAAGCGAAAAGGACTGGTGATAATGCTTCACCAGTCCTTTTGGGGTTAAGTCTAATATTAACTTTCCTCTGAAGTATCATCAGATGATTGACCGCCGATCTGTATCTCTTTCGGCTTTGCTGCTTCTGCCTTTGGTATTGTCAAGGCAAGAATACCATCTTTATAGTCAGCCTTGATGTTAGCGGTATCAACATGTTTCGGAAGCGTAAAACTTCTTTGAAAAGTTCCATATCGCCTTTCTACACGATGGAAATTCTTATTTTCGGTCTCTTGCTTCTGATGTTTTTCACCTTTGATTGTAAGCAAATTGTCAGTGACAGAAACCTGAACATCATCTTGAGCTACACCGGGGAGTTCCACGTGAATTTCAAAACCACTATCCATTTCAGAAATATCTACCGTCGGCATCCAAGAGGTGCTCTCTTCACTGTTTTCGCTATCATTGGCTGATAAAAGATTACCGAAGACTCTTCCCATCTGGTTATGTAAGTTGAAAAGGCTATTGACTGGTCTGCGCATTGTTAGGTAAGTCATTTTCTTTCTCCTTTGATATAGTATTATGTAAACAATTTTAGCAAATTCTATGCCAATGTCATCCACATTAATTGGCAATCAATAAACTATAATCATTTTAAGCAAATTCTATGCCAAAACAAGAATAGCAAGATACTAAAGGCAACTGATATGCCGAAAACCTTTGCTATGATTGGATTTAAGGTAAATATGACAAACAGCAAGGGATTGATAATTTAGGTTGTTGTATTACATCAGTCTTGAATCTGACAATAGGAAGGAAAAAACAAAAATCTTATGCATGCCATACTGACAAGTATCTGTCATATTGAAATGCTGGTTATGCCAAAAAGACAATATAGGACAATATAGAAGGATATTCATTGGTAAGTTATTAAATCAGGGCTTAAGACAAGAATGTGGCAAATTGTGGCAAATTGTGGCAAATTGTGGCAAATTGTGGCACTCTTCAACCCCCATTCAAAACTGCCCATAGATGTTGCAACGTATTTACCACCGAAATAAATGTGTAACTTTGTATCACGGTTTATTGTGTCACCATAATCATTCGGACCGCGCAAGGCATAAATTATAGTCCCTGTCCAAACGAGAACAGAAATAAATAAAAACAGCAGTATTCGTTTCATCTTTACCTTTCTATATTTAAATATGAATACGGTTCAATGCCTTCATCATAACTATGTACATCAAAATCTGATAGATCAGGTAATCTACCTCGAATCAATTGAAAATTGTCGTCAGGATGACTTAGTGTATGACCGGCTTTAATATACAACCTACCACGAACCGTTGGATAAACTAACCCATTCTCCATCACTGCACCATCTGAATGGATACCCTCCTCCCAGAGTTTGATGCACACTCTTTGCATTAATTCATGGTCTGCGGAAACAATACGTTCCCATGGAATAAAACTCATTCCTTCAGGTATCTTAGGATAAGGTCCAAACCCGTATTGAGAAGCCGCTACTTCTTCTGAAGTATCAGTCATATCAGTTTCTAATGGAGCATTTAAAGTCACTTCAGGTTTTTTCTCAGGCATGATATCTGGAACAACTTCGGTCTGTTGCGTTTCATTATTGTTTCGTTCATGAAGCGTCTCACTTATAATAAGGTCTGTCTGTTCTGTTATTGGAATAGACTCTTGCTTGTTGTGTGACATTTCCGATCTATTCAATGTTTCAGCTAATTCGATCACCTGTCTACGGTAAGGTGCAGTAACATTTTGATACCATAAGTAACAACCGATGCAGACAACAAGTAATAACCCAATACATCCTAAACACCACTTATTCGTAAAAAAATCACGATACATCTTATGCCTCCTTCCTCAACACATGCTGCGAATCAGTTTATCAGCATAATGACAAGAACAATTTATTATTGAAAATTTGTGGACTGATGTGTATTCTTCTACTAATTGAACAATACTGGGAATTTCAACTAATGCTTTGTCAAGTGTTATATTGTAGGTCGGGTAGAGCGAAGCGAAACCCATAGGTGTAAACTTAAGAAAACTTAGAAGCTCTTATGAATCACTCTGAATCCCTATTTTTATTGAGATTGTCTTCTCTTCAGTCCCGTAGGGACGATATGTTTATAGAAAAATATGTACCGCCACCTCTCTTCAGTCCCGTAGGGACGATATGTTTATTTTTTTATGCCGTTCCTACGGAACTCAAGAGAGGTCGTATAACGTTTAACTATAAACATATCGTCCCTACGGGACTGGAGAGGGTTTCTGACATAGAAAATTCCTTAAGTTTACACCTATAGGTAGAGCGAAGCGAAACCCGACATGATAGACGTAATCAATACGTGTCGGGTTTCGCTTCGCTCTACCCGACCTACAGAAGAAAACTATACCTTCAATTAGAAGTTGACAGAACACTAAGCGGGTTATTTAACATTGATCTTATCCCCGCAGTAACAGTTTGCAGTGCAACTGGATTATCAGTCATGTATGGGATAATTAAATCTGCATACTTCTTACAAGGTTCAGTATAAACTGGAAAATTTGGTAAAACATCGCGTCTGTACCAACTGATTGCTTTTTCAAGATCACCACTCTGTCCAACATCACGAAGCATTCGTCGCAGAACTCGTTCATGTGCATCAACATCCAAGTAAATCTTCATGTCTATTAAATCACGTACCTGTTGATTCCAATAAATGAGGTGTCCTTCTACAATTACCACTGTACTCGGTTGGATTTCTTGTCTTTCATCACCGCGTTGTGCTGCGCGAGTTCCAGGAGTTGGTGTCTCAATAGGCTTGCGTTCTCGGAGTTTTCCAATATCTGCAATAAGCACATCCCAATGTACTGCATCAGGGTGATTAGCCGTGATAATCTTTTCTCGCTCTTCTGCGGAATATTCTGACCAATCCCGAAAATAGGAGTCTTGATGAAGTATAATAGGTGAATACTCGACAATTTGCTCAGACAATGCTATTGCAAAAGATGTCTTACCAGACGCTGAACCACCCATTATCCCGACAATGATAGGATTTAATTCCATTATTCTGTTCTTTCTTTTTAGGTTAGATTACAATTACAAATATAGATTATCATAGAATGGATGTATTGTCAAATACTTGGAGTGTATATAACCATGTGATTCAATTGACTTTTTCAATGATTGCATGTTATTCTTTTAATAATCAATGATATGTAAAACATTGCAAAATAAAAAAGCATCATACTTATTGAATTTGTGGAGATATGAATATGTTTTGGGAAAATATAGAGTCACAATACAATGTTGCAGCTGCACATCAGTTCATATTACATTTTAATGTAGATGATTTGCAGTTTGACGAACATTTTGGGTATATACCGACATTAGATTTTGTAATGGAACAACTAAATGTGCTCGGATGCCGATTAGTTCTTGGATACAATGCTACTCAGGGATTTATGTGGCCGGGTATCGGAAAATGGATAGATACACAGAAAATCTTGGGACTAATCCCAAAGGATCAGGGAGCACCGGATGAGACTGATGAACGGAAGAGAATAAACTCGCGATTAGCTGTCAATAAGATTCATGAAGACCCTTTCTATAAAAGTGATCCATTACCAACCAAAGACCTCTCAAATAAAATGCATGATCTCCTAAAACAGGATAGAGTTAGGGTTGGCATGGTTATAGATAACCTTGAGCAGATAGCGCCAAGTAATAATTTGAAAGACTCAGGTGTGACTGAGCATGCACAATTCTTCTTTCATCAACTTCAAAATTGGGCTTCCGATTTAGAAATTCGAAGAAAGAGACACATCATTATACTTCTAACGCAGAATACTTATGATATACACTCACACTTTCTCGTTAATCAAGAAATACCTGTTGTAGAAGTGCCGTTCCCTGACTATGAACAACGATTGAAATTCATTCAACATCTAAGTAATATACCACAGGAGATTACACAGGATGGTGAACCAGATAAAAAAGTGGAAGTTAAACTAAACCTTGGAAATGATCGAGATAAACAGACATTAGCACGCGATACAGCCGGACTTAATCTTTTTGCTATACATGATTTAGTTCGCCACGCGGCATCATTAAAACAGAAAATTGAAGGTCCCATACTCGCAAACTACAGACGCGAGAGTGTTAAAGTTTTTAGTCACGGAATAATTGAAGTCAATGAACCTCTGACGAATCCAAGACAGCATTGGTCCAGCCATGTTACAAGAATCATTGAAGATATTGTTGATGGACTAAAAGAGAATGATATGCGACGGGTCCCCCGCGGTATACTTTTGTTAGGTCCAACAGGAAACGGTAATATTTTCGCGGCTCGAATGTTAGCCGGACAAACGAATATGGCATTTGTCCAACTACGCTACGCGAGTCAAGTCAGTGAAGTGACAGTAAATATTAATGAAAGCGTGAACAGCTATGAGAGGAATTTGAACTCAGCAATAAACTTCATACGCGGACTTGCCCCAGCTGTAGTATTTATGGATGAAATTGAACAAACTTCTCCACATCATACATCTATGAAAACGGGAAATAATGAACGTCCACTCCCTGTTATTCTAATGAACGCCATAAGCGATGCATCATTACGCGGTAAGGTAATATGGGTTGGCACATCAAGTCGACCTGATCTAATACCACCTATTTTCCGACGTCCAGACATCTTTAGTCACAAAGTCGTTCTTCTGCCTCCAATTCGGGATAGTCGTGCGGGGATATTGCAGTTCTTTTGTCGATTTCACACACGTGAAGAAATGAATTTTCAAGAAATCGCAAGGGACCCAAGACTGCGCGGAGTCAGTGTCAATGACCTTAATCAGATCGCACAACGCAGCCATAACATCGCAAAACGCAAGAATCGGAATTCATTTATTGAAGAGGATTTGCGTGAAGCAGTAGCAGACTTTATGCCTGACTATTCACCTGAGATGCGACTATTTATGGTATTACTGGCTCTACAAGAAGCTAACTCACGCGCTATGATACCAGAAAGATTGCCACCACCATACCAAGAATTTGTAAACGAAAACCAAATTGACAAAACAAAGGTAAATAATAGGTTGATGGAGCTCAGCAAGGAACTTGGTTTGAGCGCATAAGATAATCATAGAAAGAGCAAACTGATCCATTATACACTCTGAACTTATAACAGCATAATGCTCCTGTTGAATTTCAACAAGAGCATTAGTTATATTTCTTCTTTTTGTAAAAAGCCCTATATTACCCCTAAGTTATGAATTTAGAAAAAATGTTTAGGCAATTTTACATAAGTATTCTTTACTCTTCTTCATAACGGTTTTGGTACCGGGGTGCAGGGCGACGTTCACGTGGACGGGCAGGATTCACTTTCAACGGACGTCCCATCAAGTCTTGTCCATCAAGGGCTTCAATAGCACGTTCACCATCTTCTTGATTTTCCATCTCAACGAAACCGTATCCTTTGGAACGACCATCATAACGGTCACGAATAATCGTTACCGATGCAAGGGGACCATGCGGTTCAAAGAGTTCTTCCAAATCGGTTTCTGTGGCTGCATAAGGCACATTGCCAACGTAGATGTTCATCTCGTTTCTCCTTTTGATATTGAAATAACGGGAATGTGAGAAAACTGAGTACTGTCAGCATGTTCTATAGGCAGACATTTGGCAGTAAACGAAGATTGGCAAAAATGAACTCGGGATTCTTATCAATCTCTATCGGAAAACTTCACAATCTACAAGAGTGCTTCTGATTCCAAAACGGAAAACTGTCAAAATACTACGCATAACTTGGGTCGCAGACACCATCACATTTCCCAAACATTAACATTATACTATAAAATAATAAAATTGTCAAATTTCATTTTACTAAATACAATTATTTCGCTTCCATCCAATTATCACCAATGCCTGTTTCCGTCCGTAACGGAACTCGTAAAGACATAGCATTTTCCATCTCTTCAGCAACTATTTCAGCATGAGTTTCCGCGAGTTCATTAGGGGATTCAAGGACAAGTTCATCATGAATCTGTAACAAAAGTTTCATTTCTAACTGATCCCTATCAATCCTCTGTTGTACTTTGACCATAGCCGCTTTTATCAAATCCGCTGCTGTACCTTGAATCACTGTGTTAATAGCCAGACGTTCACCTAAACTCTGACGACTCTGAGAATGCTCAAATATCTCAGGTATCGCACGTCTACGACCGGTTAATGTAGTTACATAACCATTGTCTAATGCCTGTTGAATACAACTTTGGAAGAACTTATTGATGCCAGGGAAACGCGCTTTGTAACTGGTAATTAGTTTCCTCGCCTCATCTGTATTCATTCCCTGAATTCTCCGTGCTAATCCAGACGGTGAAACACCATAGATAATACCAAAGTTAACAATTTTCGCTTTGTCTCTTAATTCTCTGGTAACTTCATCAGTTGAGACCTTATATACCTCAGACGCAACTGTTGTATGTATATCCATATCTTGGTTGAAAATTTCCATCAGTTTAGTATCTTCACTGAAATGTGCCAATACACGAAGCTCAATCTGTGAATAATCCGCACAGATCAGTTTATACCCATCATCGGAAATGAACGCTTTCCGTAGCTGGCGACCAATGTCTGACCTAACTGGTATATTTTGAAGGTTAGGACTATCAGATTGTAACCGACCAGTAGCGGTTGTCAATTGATATAAATGCGTGTGAATACGCTTTGTATCATCATGCACAGAGTGTTTTAATTGTCCAAGATATGTACTTTGTAGATTACGGCATTGTCTATACTCAATAATTAACCGCGGAACTGTAGTTTTTGGATTGTTAATGTCCTCTTGCGCAGCTAAGGCTTCAAGCACATTTGCATCCGTTGAATTTTTTCCAGTCTTTGTTTTCCGTACAGGAGCAAAACCAATTTCATCAAACAGTACTTCTGCAAGGACACTCGGTGATCCAATATTAAATCCGTATCCTACTAAATCGTGTATCTCTTTCTCACGTTCTTCAACAATTTGTGCAACGATTTTGCTCTGTTTATCTATTTCATCAGTATCACACATTATACCATTAAACTCCATCAGAGCAAGCACCGGACCAAGAGGCGATTCAATCTCACTGACAAGTTCATCAGTGTCAGTTTCCTCAAGTTTCGGCTTGAAAAAATGATAAAGCTGCAGAACAATGTCCGTATCCTCAGAGGCATATTGTGTTACCTCTTCAATAGATATTTTGTCTATTGATGTTGAGTCTTCCTCATCTCCAATCAGAGCTGATAGAGGTATCATCTTATGGCTTAGATGTAGCAGTGCTAAATTATCAAGATTGTGTGATGGCTGTCTCGGGTCAACAAGTTGACTTGCTAACATCGTATCAAAGACAACACCCCGCAACTGAACACCGTGTCTAATAAAGATACTCGCATCAAACTTCAGATTGTGACCACATTTTGGTAAATTAGGATTTTCCAATAGCGGTTTGAGATGAGATAAAACTGTCCCCTGATCTAAATGCTTTTCAGGGTCTGGAGATTTAATAGGGACATAAACTCCCTGTTTTGGTCTCCAAGAAAAACTAATTCCACACAATCCTGCATTGCGATACAACCCATCTGTCTCTGTATCGACAGCAATGATGTCCTGTTTTGAGAGCATTTCTACCAGTTCCGCAAGTTCTACTTCAGTAGTAATTGCAGTGTATTCGCCAGATTCTGCGGTTGTGAAATTCCCTTCCTCTATAATCCTTTCCTTATGTAGTTCCATTGCTTCAAGACGTTCTTTTCTTGTAGATTTGACTTCCGTTTTGACTTGATCGGCCCCACCATTTCCTTCTGCATAATCTGATATTTGATTGAGAAACCGTTTTAGTTCAAGTTTTTCAAATAGTGTTCTAACTTTGCTCATGTCAGGCGACTTAACACGTGCTTTTTCCATTGTGAAATCGAGGTCTGCGTCGCGTTTCAACGTTACAAGTTCTTTTGAAAGTGATATGTACTCCTGTGCTTTTTCCAAATTCTCTCGACGTTTACCTTTAATCTGTTCAATGTTCGCATATATGTTATCCAAAGTTCCGAACTCTTGAATCAACTTAGCAGCAGTTTTCAATCCGATCCCTTCAACACCCGGTACATTGTCAGAGGTATCTCCCATCAACGCGAGCACATCAATCACCTGATCCGGCTTGATACCTTTATTCTCTATGAGTGATTCTACAGTGATGATTATGTCCTTATTTATGTCAAACATAGTAACCCGTTCACATAGTAGTTGCTCAAGATCCTTATCTTTTGACATTATTCTAACATGAACATCTTGAGTATCAGGAGAATCAAGGATGTGTTGTGTGACGGACGCAATTATATCATCGGCTTCTAACTCAGGTTTCCCAATCACTGGAATCTCCAAAGTTTCAAGCACTTGTTGTATACGTGGTATCTGTGTTACCAAGTCATCAGGCGGTGTTCTACGATGTCCTTTATACTCAGGATACATCTCATTACGGAATGTATCACCAGGCATGTCAATCGCAGCGATAATATACTCGGCTTTGAAATCGGTTAACAGTTTCATAAGAGTTCCAGTAAAACCGAATATTGCATTCGTAGGTTCACCTGTCACGGAACTAACAAGACGTGTTTGAATAGCATAAAATGATCTAAATATCTCTGCAAGAGTATCAATAATATACAGTGTTTTTGGACTTTCGTTTGATGTCATATAATATACCTTTTAATATATAATCTCATTAATTATAGTTTGTAAATTAGTCATTTGGATAATGCCATCTTCGAAGAGAATCTGATGCAGATAAACCCGCTTCTTGTCCGAGTGCAAACGCAGTTGCAATAAGGTTTCGTTCACCTGAAATGATGTCCCCTGCGGCAAAAAGACCCGGTATCGGGACCCCATTGCTATTTAACATTTGCATATCTTCATTTGTTATGATGAGTCCTTCCTCATCTTTCTGGTAATCCCATCCATCCAAGAACTTTGTATTTGGGATTAATCCCTCATCAACGAGGAAACCGTGGAAATATAACTCTGAACCATCCTCCATCTCAAAACCGAGTAGATTCGTTTTCTCGCCGAGATGTCGTTTGATTTTTGTTTCAATTATCTGAATCTTTCTCTCTTGTACCTGTTTTAAAATGGGCGGTGACATACCGTGGGGGCGTCCGTTAGTAAGGATAGTGATTTTGTCTGTGAAATCTTGTGCTCCAATCGCTGCTTCATAGATGTAGTCTCCAACCCCCAGAAGCGCAAGGTGTTCATTCACATGCAAATGTCCATCACAACGGATGCAAACATGCCAACCTTTACGATTGCCAGCATATCGGAACACGGTGGCATACTGTTTGTATAACCGCTCCTCATCCGCTTGGTACTCAATATCCGGCCATTTGTCGTCAAATCCTGATGCAACAACTACCGTGCGAGATTTGAAATGTTCAATCTGCAACTGTTTATCTTTCTTAAGAACTTTTGTTGAAGCCTCCAATTCATAAATTCCGTTTTTTCGTGTAAGACGAGTAACCATTCCATCTCTAATGTCAATGCCAGTCTTTCGTTGTACATCACCGAGCATAAAATCTTTAATCGGTCTGCTTTCCATCCATCTCATGAGTTCCTTAGCAAAGTTTGGACCAATTATACCGGGAAAAACAGGGGCATCTTCTATCTCAACAGATTTTGACCAATAGGCTCTACCACGGCTAAAACTTACCTTACCCGAATGTAACACCAGTACATGACGCATTTGATGACTTGCGGATACTGCAGCTTGAGTTCCAGCAGGACCGGCACCTATTACTGCTACATCGTAAATAGTATCTGACATCTACCCAACTCCATTCAAAAAACTAAATTCCATACTTCTTCCATCGCTCATTAACAAGTTGAATTATCTCCTCAGACATCTCGATTTCAGGAGGCCACTCACGATCGTACCCCTCCTCTTCCCATTTAGTCGTGGCATCAATCCCCATCTTTGATCCTGCACCGAGAAGCGGTGAAGCGTGGTCCAATACATCTACAGGCCCCTCAACGATAGTAACATCACGTTTCGGATCAACATTGCTACCGACATAAAAAAGGACCTCTTCTACGTTTTGAACATCCACATCCTTATCAACAACGATGATAATTTTGCTAAACATCAGCTGGCCAAGACCCCAAAAGCTGTGCATCATCTTTTTCGCTTGAAACGGATATCTCTTATCAATTGAAATCAGCGCAAAGTTGTGGAATACACCAAATAACGGTAAATTCATATCAACCAATTCTGGCAGCTGCGTTTTGATTAACGGCATAAAGATCCGTTCAGTGGCTTTTCCCATATAACAGTCTTCCATCGGAGGTTTACCTACAATAATCGTCTGGTAAATTGGATCTTTGCGGTGAGTGATTGCAGAAATACGGAATACAGGATATTCATCTGGCAGGGAATAGAAACCGGTATGGTCACCAAAAGGCCCCTCAATACAGGTCTCATCAGGTTCAATAAAACCCTCAATTACTATATCCGCTTCGGCTGGCACCATCATATCAATCGTCTTCGCAGCTACCATTTCTACATTTGATTTCCTCAAAAAACCGGCAAATAATAGTTCATCAATGCCCGATGGAAGTGGAGCAGTTCCAATATACGACATAATTGGATCCCCTCCAATAGCAATTGCAACTGGCATCTGCTCTCCAGCCTGTTTATATTCACGATGATGCGCAGCACCATCATGATGAATCTGCCAATGCATTGCTAATGCGTAAGGATTTAGTTTTTGTAGACGATAGGTACCGACATTGCGTTGACCAGTGTTTAAACTGTGGGTATAAACTTGCGGTAATGTAATATATCTATCAGCATCCATAGGCCAACACTTTATCAACGGCAACTTATTCAACGACGCGTCTTCGCCAGTCAAGATAACATCTTGTGATGCACCACGTTTAACAGTTTTTGGAGGAAAATTAGTTAGTTGAGAAAGAATCCTTAGGATTTTGACTTTATCCAGAAGTGACTCAGGTGGACCTATTTTAATCATGCCTTCAATTTCATAGGCAATACGAGAAAGGTCATCCACGCCGAGTGCCATTGCCATACGTTCATAAGAACCGTATGTATTGATTAGCAACGGTATATCGCTCCCTTCAACGTTCTCGAACAATAGAGCTGGTCCACCTGATTTGCTAACACGATCAGTGATCTCGCTAATTTCAAGGTCGGGTGAAACTTGTGTTTTTATACGTTTGAGTTCACCTGCGCGATCAAGTACCTTTACAAAATCTCTTAGACTTGAATATGCCATCTTTCACCTCAATTCTTTATATAAAATGAAACGTTACTTTTTGAGATTTATCTTCATGTTTTTCTTAAATTGTTGCAATTGCGTTTTGAATCAACAAGGTTGAGATATATTATAAACTGGATGAGACTGTTGAAGTGAATGAGAGAAGTTAACCTTAAAAGGTTTAGATAGTTGAAGTGGAATAATTGATTTGGTGTTGATTCTTGTCACAAGCTATGAAAAATAGTGAAAAGTGTTAAAATTGGAAAATTGATAAAAAAATGGATGCTCACGTTGGCGTATAACGCCTTTTTTTAATAAATCCGATATATTATACATCTAATTATAACAGAGGACGAATTTGAAGAATGAATGAAAATCAGAATAATATACTCAGTCTATACCTGTTTGTTAAATGCAGTCTCAAAGCGTTGTCGTAGGATGTCAGGACTGGTATGCATATAAATGAGTGTAGTATCTAAACTGCTGTGTCCCAATGCGATGCGAACAGATTCCAGATCGTGAGTTGCACGGTATAATTCCGTACCAAATGTATGCCGTAGGTCGTGTGGAGTGAACCTGAGACCTATTTTTGCCGATGCTGACTGCATTATACGTTGGAAATCACGGGGTGCAAGACGGTTTTTAGTTCGTAGTGTACAGAACAACGGACTGTCAAAATCGTTCTTTTCTTTACGTTCTGATTTCCATATTAGAAATTCTTGAAGAGCGTCTCTAACTTCATTGACGAGTGGAATTCTTCTTGATACTTTGTTCTTTGCAATTTCTGCTCTAACTTCTAAGGTTGAGACGATTTGTCCCAACTTCAATATATCTCCGATATTCATACCGCAGACTTCAGCGTTCCGAAGTCCTGTTCTTAGGCAAAAGAGAATGAGCATTCTATCGCGTTCTCTTAATTCAGACGATTCCAATAATACTCCCTGTTGTGATTCATCCAGAACTCGCGGTTGTTGTTTTTTTCTTCTTTTGGTATTTGTCATAGATGTGCTCCATAGAAATTTGCAGATTTGATTGTAACATTTTTCATATTTTGGGTCAATCATTTAATGACGCTTTGCACGTATAATACGTCATTAAATACCAGTACAGTTACACTTCACATTCTGTTATCCATTTTCAACAACCTATAACCTCTAAATTTTTCTCACACTTCAAGCTTCTGTGAAATACCTTGCAATTGAAATCGCGATGGTGTATCCTAATTATTAATCTTATATCCGATCAACCACTTTTTCTGATTTCAAAAATCAAAAAATAATTTCTTCTAACATGTGCCTTTTCTTAAATGGTCACTCTTAATAAGCAAAAACATTCAGTATGATCATTTTTTACAATTCGTACGTTTTGGTACGTACATCCGTTTTTTTTAAGATTAAATCACTAATTTCTGTTATTGATAACATTTCTCAATAAAGATGTTGTTATTGAGAATGCATATCAATAATCACATGTTTGTTGAGAAACAATATCAATAAGAAAATTAACGAATATTTACACAATCTCAAATTTAATCTCACAAATTCTACACGGAGGAATTCTCTTGAAGAGTAAATTGACACTTTGTATTACCTTAATAATTACATCTCTATTATTTGTTGAAAATGTTACCGCATCAATTAAAGTTGGACTAATTTACGATGTGCGCGGTCGAGGTGACCTTTCATTCTGTGACGCTGCTTACGCAGGAGCAAAAAAGGCAAAAGAAAAATGGGATATCACACTAAAGGAAATTAATCCTAAACAAAGTACTGATACCGAAATTGCACTGAGAAGACTCGCTGAACTAAAATTCGACCTTATCATCGGAGTCGGTTTTCTTTTCAGAGAACCCATGAACCGTGTAGCTGCCGATTTTCCAAATGTTAACTTCGCACTTATTGATGCAGAAGCAAAACCCAATAACGTCGCTTCGCTGATATATAAAGCACATGAAGGCACATTCCTCGCAGGGGTTATTGCCGCACTAAAAACGAAATCTAAAAAAGTTGGATTCGTAGGTGGTATGAAAATACCTCTCGTTGAAGCATTCGAAATCGGGTTCAATGCCGGTATAAAGAAAACTAATCCAGAAATTAAACTTCAAGCAAATTATGTCGGGGTCACACCGCAAGCTTTTGACGATCCAGCAAAAGGAAAAGAACTCGCTCTGGCACAATATAAAAACGGGGTGGATATTATACTCGTCGCAGCAGGGGCAAGCGGGTTGGGTGTCATTGAAGCAGCAATGGAAACAAAGAAATATGTTATATGGGTCGATTCAAATGGAAATGGACTTATTCCTGGACAGGTGCTCACAAGTATAATAAAAGGTGTTGAATTATCTGTCTATCAGATGATAGAAAATGTAGTGAACAATTCTTTTACCGGTGGTGTAAAGAACTACGGACTAAAAGAAGGTGGTGTCGAGTACATAGTTGATGAAGAAAATAAAAATCTTTTATCTGAAGAAATTATAGAAAAGGTTGAAGAATTCAAAGCAAAAATCATCGCAAATGAAATTATAGTACCCCATGAACGATCACAAACAGAATCGGACAAATCCAAAGGGAAGTAATTGTTGAAACGTCTGAAAATAGTTGTCCCAGGTGATTATCCTCCACAGATTCAAGGTTCACCACATCTGAATCGTCTAAAACCTTATGGTGATGTCATTCTATACAAAGATCATCCAAATTCTGCCGAAGAAAAAATCAACCGAGCAATAGATGCGGATGTCATTATCAATTCACGCGGGATGGTTAAATGGCAAGGGGATATATTAAAACATTTACCCAAACTTAAATTGATATCTCTCTGTTCTATCGGAACTGATATGATTGACCTTGATGAAGCAAAAAAGAGAAATATCGTAGTCTGCAATCAACCCGGACGCACAGCACCTATCGTTGCAGAACATAGTTTCGGTCTAATGTTTGCACTCGCGAAACGGGCATCCTATATGACATCAGAAATGAAAACTGGTAATTGGCATCGTATGGATAACGTATATCTTCAAGGAAAAACACTCGGTATTGTCGGTACAGGACACATCGGATCAGAAATGGCAAGACTCGCAAACGCCATCGGGATGAAAGTCATTGCTTGGACATATAACCCTTCTGATGTACGTGCAAAAGAACTCAACATAAAATATGTCTCTCTTGACAATCTACTACGTTTGGCAGATGTTGTGAGTCTACATGTAAAACTAACAGATGACAGTTATCATCTTATTGGCGAACGTGAATTTGATATAATGAAACCGAATTCACTTCTAATTAATGTAGCACGCGGACAGATTGTTGACACAGATGCACTTATTAATGCACTAAACAATAGGCAAATTGGTGGGGCAGCAGTTGATGTCTATGATCAAGAACCAATTCCAACTGACCACCCGCTGCTAACCTGTGATCATGTCATTTTAACACCACACTGTGCTGATATGACTCCCGAAGGTGTTGACTTACTCAATGAAGGTGCGGTTGACAATGTTATAGCATTCCTGAATGGTCAACCAAGAAATGTAGTCGTTTGACAAAAGTATAGAATTGTTACCTTAATATATACATCTTGATTTAGTTGTTAGGATTTTAGGTTAATTAAGCCTGAATTCTATACACATACCTTCTTTGGAGTGTAATATGGTGAGCAAGAGAGTCTGTCCAGTTGGAATATAACAATCTGTATTGATTGATGAATTGTTTTATAACGTAGTTTCGCGTGTTTTATCTATCGGCTGAAACTTCTCAATTTAATTTAGTTCTAAGTGGTTTATTCTGGAATCATAAAGGAATGTATTCAAATGAAAGTAGTTTTTTCGATTTTCACAACATTTTTTCTGACACTGACCTTTACAACCAACATCATTTCCCAAGACACATCAAAATGGAGTTTACCTGAAGGTGCAATGGCGCGTCTCGGGAAAGGTAAGATTAAGGAGATCACGTATTCACCAGACGGTTCCAAAATGGCAGTTGCAAGTAGTATCGGCGTATGGATTTATGATGCCAAGACTGGTGCAGAAATCAACCTATTGACCGGTCATGTTAAAGAAGTCAATTGTGTATCCTTTAGTCCTGATAGTAGCATCCTCGCAAGTGGGAGTGCGGACGACACTATCCGGCTATGGAATGCAAACACCGGTACACATATCCATACACTTCGGGGACATGCAAATCATGTTTTGAGTGTATCCTTTAGTCCTGATGGTAGTATTCTCACCAGTGGCAGTAGCGACAACACCATACGGTTATGGAATGCAAACACCGGTACAGACATTCGCACACTTCAGGGACATGCGGAATCAGTCAAATGTGTATCCTTTAGTCCTGATGGTAGCATCATCGCAAGTGGGAGTTGGGACAATACCATCCGTCTATGGAATGTCAGTACCGGCACACATATCCGCACACTTGAAGGGCATGCGGATCCCGTTGTGAACCTATCCTTTAGTGCTTATGGTAGTACCATTGCAAGTGGGAGTTGGGACGGAACTATCCGTCTATGGGATGTATTCACTGGCACACTTCTCCACACACTTAAAGGACATAAAAGCCAGATCTATACCACTACCTTCAGTCCTGATGGCAGCACCATTGCAAGTGGGGGTAATTACGGCATTATCCATATATGGGATGTAATCACCGGTACGCAACTCCAGACACTTGAGGGACATACGGGTTCTATCAAGAGCGTATCTTATAGTCCTGACGACACGACCCTCGCAAGTGGAAGTACAGACAATACTATCCGTCTATGGAATACAAACACCGGTGAGCATATACGCACCCTTTCGGGGTATACGGATAGGGTTAGGAGTGTATCTATTAATCCTGATGGTAGTACAATTGCCAGTGGAAGTTCTGACCACACCATCCATCTATGGAATGTGTATACCGGTAAACATATTCACACCCTTGAAGGACATAAGGATTTAATCTGGAGCGTATCATTTAGTCCTGATGGTAACACACTCGCCAGTGGAAGTTTTGACGATACTATCCGGCTATGGAATGCAAATACCGGCGAACATCTCCGTACACTTGAAGGACATACAGGCCAAATCTACAGTGTGGCATTCAGTCCTGATGGTAACACACTCGCCAGTGGAAGTTTTGACGATACTATCCGGCTATGGAATGCAAACACCGGCGAGCAACTCCGCGCCTTAGTGGGACATACGCCTAATTCCTACAGCGTGTCTTTTAGTCATGATGGAAGCATCCTCGCAAGTGGAAGTTCTCTCGCCATCATCGCCTTATGGAATACAAACACTGGTGCCCATCTCCGTACACTTGAAGGACATAGAGGTGCGGTCAGATGCGTTTCATTTAGTCCAGATGTAAAAACTATCGCCAGTGGGAGTGACGACAACACTATCCGTATTTGGAATGTAGACACCGGGACACATCTCCGAACACTTCAGGGTCATACTGATTATGTCTTAAGTGTATCTTTTAGTCCTGATGGTAACACTATCGCCAGTGGGAGTGCTGACGGAACCATACGGATATGGAATGCAAACACTGGTGAACCTATCCGCACTCTATCAAGGCATTTGTCTTGGGTCCGAAGTGTAGCATTTAGTCCTGATGGAAGCATCATTGCAAGCGGGAGTGAGGACGGGACAGTGATCTTATGGAAGCTATTCGATTAATATTGGTTATATATTAGATGAAAAAACAGAAAACAATCAGAAAAATTGGAGTTGATACTGGTGGAACTTTTACCGACATCGTCATGTCAGTGGAAGGATCTCTTTTTACACATAAAGTGCTTTCTACACCAAGAAATCCTGCTAACGCTGTTATTAAAGGTGTAAATGAAATCGTAGAAATGTACAATCAAGATTCTCTTGTAGATGTCGAAATTGTGCACGGTTCTACTGTAGCAACAAACGCACTATTAGAATATGGTGGTGCACGCATTGCACTTATCACAACAAAAGGGTTTGAAGATGTCATAGAAATCGGTAGACAAGCACGGCAAAATATCTATGATATATTTGTGCAACGTCCTGCACCACTCGTCCCAACAGAACTTCGTTTCGGTATAGATGAAAGGACCTTGTATACTGGTGATATACAAACTGAGGTTTCTAATGAAGAACTTAACACACTTTCAGAACAACTCTCTACATTAAAATTGGATGCTATCGCAATCTGTTTTCTTTTTTCTTATGTCAATCCTAAGAATGAACAGATTGTTTCAGACTATCTTCAACACCTAAACATACCTATCTCTTGTTCCCACGAAATCCTACCTGAATATAGAGAATATGCCAGGTTCAGCACAACAGTTGCAAATGCATATATCCGACCTGTATTGGAAAAACACCTTTCAACATTGGCTGAATCGGAGAAATTTCCTAAGCCTTTCCGTTTAATGTTGTCCAACGGAGGCTGCATTTCCACGGATAACTTTGAATCTGCGGGGATAAACACAGTGCTTTCAGGACCTGCTGGAGGAGTCATAGGGGCTTACCACATCGCTAAAACCGCAGGATTTGAAAAAATTATTACCTTTGATATGGGAGGTACTTCCACGGATGTAAGTCTATGTGATGAAGATATTTCCATGACTACCGAAAGCACTATCAGCGGTTTACCAATCAAAGTACCATTAATTGATATTCACACAGTGGGAGCAGGTGGCGGCTCCATCGCAACTATTGATTCGGGGGGTGCATTGCGTGTCGGTCCAGAAAGTGCAGGGGCTGAACCCGGTCCGATATGTTATGGAAACAGTGGGAAAGAAATCACAGTAACCGATGCAAACCTATTCTTAGGACGAATCTCACCGAATCTGTTTTTAGGCGGTCAGATGTCTCTTGAAGTAGATACTGTCCGAGAATATATTGATGAATTTTCAAAGAAAATAAAACTTCCCGCATTGGAAACAGCAGATGGAATCTTAAAAATTGCTAATGCAGCAATGGAACGTGCTATCAAAGTAATATCGGTTGAAAGGGGATATGATACTCGCGACTTTACGCTTGTTTCTTTTGGCGGCGCAGGCGGTCTACATGCAGCATTCCTTGCACAGAATCTTGGAATACAGAAAGTCCTTATCCCACCTAACGGAGGTTTATTGTCAGCCTATGGTATGCTTTTTGCTGATGTGGTTAAGGATTACTCACAGACAGTTTTGTGGAAATGCGCTGGAAACAACAAACATATACACAGACAATTAGATACTGGATTTGACATACTTCTGAAACAGGCTGAAAGAGATATGAAGACAGAAGGATTCGCATCGGATCAGTTAATAATAAAAAGGTCGCTGGATATGCGTTATGAGGGACAATCCTATGAATTGAACGTACTATTAGAAGCCATAGACAGCAACTATATAGAGCATTTTCACGCAATACATGAACAAAGATTTAGTTATGCACGGCCAGAATCAGTGGTCGAGATTGTAAATCTAAGACTTAGTGCAATTGCTGAAACTAACAAACCAGAGTTAAACTACGGATCTAATAGTGATTCTAAACTTGCCAATTTAAAAACAGAAAGCTACCAAGTAATCTTTGATGGGGAATCTTATCTAACAGACTTCTACCATCGCGAACTCTTACAACCAGGAATGCAGATTCAAGGTCCAGCAATTATCACCGAATTCAGTGCTACAACAGTTATCCCACCAAACTTCTTAGTTACAGTAGATGTATATGGTAATCTCATTCTAAGTCAGAATCTCAAATAATGTTGACAACCTTTGTTGTGGGTGGTAATATTTAAAGGTATAAATTGCACACTATCTTATCAGAGTACAAATATGGAAACTTCTCAAAAAACCGTTATATGTAGGAATTGCAAGACAGAAATAAATATAGATGAATTAAATGCTAAACTCAAAGTCTGTCCATATTGTGATATACATTACCCTATGAGTGCAGGAGAAAGACTAAACCTGCTTGTGGATACCGAGAGTTTTCAAGAGACAGATGCTAATTTGTACTCTGTTGATGCTCTGGAATTTCCTGAGTATACTGACAAACTTGAACGTGATATTGCGAAAACTGGACTTCGCTCAGAGATGCTCTCTGGAACTGCTAAAATTGGCGGAATTTCTGTTGCTATTGCCATTGGAGATGTTGGGTTTATAGGGGGAACTTGCGGTGCTGTTATCGGTGAGAAAGTTACTCGTTGTATAGAATATGCTGGTGAAAACAAATTGCCCCTTATTATCGTATCTGTTAGTGGTGGGATGCGCATGCAAGAAGGCACATTAGCGTTGATGCAGATGGTAAAAACATCAGCAGCATGTACGGAATATACTAAAAATGGTGGTTTCTATATCTCTATACTTACTGATCCAACTTTCGGAGGTGCTACCGCAAGTTATTCTTCTCTTGGTGATATAATTATTGCAGAACCTGGAGCCAGAATCGGGTTTGCAGGCCCGCTTGCTGTCGCGAGTCTTCAAGAAGAACTGCCAGAAAACTTTCAGAAAGCAGAATCACTTGTAAACCACGGTTTTATTGACCATATTGTACATCGTTCAGGAATGCGACAACTGCTCATTGATCTAATATCGTATGTTCAGTAATAATAGAGGGTGTCAAATTCTTCACTTCTATTGTTGATCACTTCGTTGAATTAATCGTAAAATCACGCTTCTATCCATTTTCTGTCACTTTATTCAGTTTTAGACGTATTAATAAAAAAGTCATTCTCTAAGAGCATAAGGAATAATGACTTAAAAAGACATTGGTATGATGTATTATACCACCAAAACATTTATTTAAAATAAGGAACAATTAGAACAAAAATGCCTAAATCATTAGTAGTTGTAGAATCTCCAGCGAAAGCAAAAACTATCAAGAAAATCTTAGGAACTGATTTTATCGTTGACTCTTCTATAGGACACATACGGGACTTACCAAAAAAAGATCTTGGTGTAGATGTTGAGAACAATTTTGAACCAAATTATGTACTAATTCATGGTAAAGGAAAAGTTGTAAAGGGAATCCAAGAAAAAGCAAAAAAAGTTGATTGTATCTATCTTGCTGCAGACCCTGACAGAGAAGGTGAGGCAATTTGCTGGCATCTTGCAAATGAATTGAAAAAATCCAAGAAGCCTATCTACCGAATTGTATACAACGAGGTTACGCAAAGTGCTATTTTGAATGCCATTGAAAATCCAGGTACCATCGATCAAGCTCTTGTGGATGCACAACAAGCTCGACGTATATTGGATAGACTTATCGGTTGGAAAATAAATCCTATCCTTTGGACAAGTGTAAAGCCAGGACTGAGTGCAGGTCGGGTGCAATCTGTCGCTGTAAGACTGATATGTGAACGTGAAGCAGAAATTGAAGCTTTTAACTCAGAAGAGTATTGGTCCTTGACTGCAACATTAACCCCACAACCTGAAGAACATCTTTTTCCAGCAAAATTACACAAAATTGGAACGAAAAAAGGTGAAATAAGCAGTTACGGTTTCCGTATTGACGAAACAAAAGCAAAAGATTTAGCAAAAGATGCCAAACAGCAGACTTACATCGTTGAAAAAGTACAGAAGCGTGAGCGCAAACAAAGACCTGTTCCCCCATTTATTACCAGTACTTTGCAGCAGGAAGCTTCCCGTAAACTAAACTTTACTGCAAAAAGAACGATGATGGCAGCACAGAAACTCTATGATGGCTTGGAAATTGGTAAAGAGGGTTTGGTCGGTCTGATTACATATATGCGGACTGATTCGACACGGGTTGCGAATGACGCGCTTACAGAAGTTAGAAAATATATCAAGTCAAACTACGGTGCCGAATATCTACCTGGACGCGCAGTCAATTATCCCAGCAAAAAAGGTGCACAAGATGCTCATGAAGCAATTAGACCTACACTTCCACTACGCACTCCAGATTCAATAAAATCACATTTAACTTCAGATCAATTTCGACTCTACGAACTAATTTGGAAGCGTTTCATCGCGAGCCAGATGAATCCAACTATTCTTGATGCAACTACAATTGAAATCAAAGCTGGAAGATTCCTCTTTCGTGCCACAGGTTCGGTTATAAAGTTTGATGGATTCAGAAGGATTTATATGGAAGGCAAAGACGATGTGTCTAAAGATGAAGAAGACAATAACAACGAAAACATAACACTTCCAGATGTTAAGAAAGGGGAGGCTCTTGATTTACGAAAGTTGGATCCGAAGCAACATTTCACACAGCCTCCTCCTCGATATAATGAAGCGACACTCGTAAAGGCTTTAGAAGCGAAAGAAATTGGCCGACCAAGTACTTATGCAACGATCCTCTCAACCATTCAAGATCGCGGTTATGTAACAAAAGAACAACGAAGACTCGTACCAACTGATATTGGAAAACTTGTTAACACCCTTCTTATTCAAGGTTTTCCTGATATTCTTGATGTTGAATTTACAAAGGAAATGGAACAGAAACTGGACACAATAGCCGAAGGAAAGGCTGCATGGAATGATACGCTCAGTGAATTCTACCCACCGTTTCAGGATGCATTGAAAAAAGCACCAGATAAAATGTACGAAGCGCGAAAAGCAATGGAAACGGAATCTGATGTAGAATGTGAAAAATGCGGTGGAAAGATGATTGTTAAATGGGGAAGGTATGGAAGATTCCTCGGCTGCGCAAACTACCCAGAATGCAGAAACATCAAAGCATTAAATGGTGATAATACGGCAGCTGAAGAACCAGAAGTCACCGATACACCATGCGAAAAGTGCGGTGAACTCATGGTGATCAAGCAAAGTCGAGCAGGTGCACGTTTCTTGGCTTGTAGCGGATATCCAAAATGTAAGAACGCCAAACCAATACCTATGGGGGTTGATTGTCCTGAGGCAGATTGTGATGGGTATTTAGGTGAGCGACGCAGTAAGCGCGGTAAAGTCTTCTACGGTTGCAGCAACTATCCGAAATGTGGATTTGCCAGTTGGGATAAACCCATTCCTGAATCTTGTCCGGAATGTGGTGCATCCTATATCGTTGAAAAAGTCCAGAAAACTGGTGAAACGATCCAAACCTGTGCTGCAGATGGCTGTGATTACACCAAGGAAGTCGCCTGATCCTGATTTCAAAGGATGATCATATCTAATTGATGCTCCACTGTAGACGTGAGCGATTATGATACAACTACATCAAGTTAGTTTCAGTTATGACAATCTCAGTGTTCTGGAAAGGGCAAGTTTTAGACTTGAACGAGGAGAATTTGGATTCCTCGTTGGTGAAAGTGGTTCTGGTAAGACTACTTTACTAAGACTGCTCTATCGTGAATTATTACCGACTGCTGGTTCACTAAGTGTCCTTGGTCAACCTCTTGTTGACCTTACACCTACTTCATTACCTCATTTCAGAAGAAAAATTGGAATAGTATTTCAAGATTGGAACTTAGTCAACAATAAAACGGTTGAACAGAACCTTGAAATCCCACAGAAACTAATAGGGACAAAATATCGTATTTTGCGAGAAAACGTCAACAATTTGCTCCACCAGATGGGTTTGGTTCATCATAAACATGCTTTACCATCACAGATATCAAGTAATGAAAAACAACGACTGGCAATTGCAAGAGCCATAATTAACAGTCCATTGTTGTTACTCGCTGATCAACCGACAGAGACACTTGATCCGAAGATCTCACTTGAAATGCTCTCACTGTTTGATGCACTCAATTTTCAAGGTACTACTGTTTTGGTAACCACTTCTGACCCTGAACTTCCAGATAGGTTCATCCGTGAAAAAAATGCATCTCCAAAAAGAGTATATAAGTTACATGATGGAAGTATAACAACATAAAAAATGTGTATTCGATGTATGAGACTTGATGTTTATTTTACTTGAACTCTATTCATAGGTCTTTGATAGGTAAAGTTCCTAACCCCGATGTTATCTGAAATAGACTACTGCTAACACACGTTAAATATAATAATGGAATTTCTGAATCATTGAGTGTTCGTTAGAAGTTACTTATGATCAATAGGATTTACCAGAACGCAAAACAGAGATGCGATACAAATTTCAGAATATCTTTACCCACATCGGACTCACCGGACTGAACAATCTCTTAAGCATTATCGCGCTTGCGTTTTTTACGCTTATCCTGACTACCTTCCTTTTCAATTACAATTCAGTCTACAAGGATCTCGAACTTAAGGAAACAGTTCCACCACTGGTTGCGTTCCTTAAAGACACAATAATTGAAGAGGAAGCTAAGACATTTGCAAATCAGATTCAGAATCAAGCACAGATCCTTTCTATCGATTATGTATCAAAAGAAGAAAACTATAATCGTGCTGAAAAACAGTTTGGGGCACTTGGCAAATTGATTAAAAGGACGTTTTCAAGTGGTAATCCATTTCCAGCCTCACTTGAAATATATGTATATTCATCCTATGTCTCGCGTAAGTCATTGGAGGAAATCTCATTTGAAATCGAATCTTTTGAAGAGATCGAGGATGTTAATTTGACCGGTTACGGCATCATTACAGACCTATTTCGACAGACAAATCGGCTTACAATTGCAAGCATCGCCATAACCGTTTTGTTAACTCTCCTCATCATCCGTGCTGCTGTATTCAGAACAGCACACTCCAGACATGATGAGATTCGATTGCTAAATCTAATCGGTGCAACTCGTGGTTATTTGAGAACACCTTTTATTTTTCACGGTATGTTCTTAGGTTTCATCGGAACGCTATCTGGATTAATTTGCTTCTATCTACTCTATTGTATATTCACTTACCAACTCGGTATGCTTGATTTCATTCCATACTATCAAGCCATCATTGTAATCTGTTTAGGTACATTCATAGGTATATTTGCAGGATTTTTTGCACATAGAAAGTATATCAAATCAGTATTGAATGGTATTTAATCAAGAAAGTAATTCCCATGAAAAACATTGAAATCAGTAATATCTTCAGTAACATTGGGGAATTTCTACAGATCCGTGGAGATACCTCATTCAAAATTCGTTCTTATGAAAGAGCAGCCAGAGTACTTGCGGATTTGACGGTTGACGTAAGTGAACTAATCGAAACAAATAAATTCCAGAGAATACCTGGAATAGGAAAGACGATTGAATCAAAGACAAAAGAGATACTTGAAACAGGCACATGCGAAGCTTATGAAAAACTGAAAGTAGAAATGGGTATGGATGCATTGGAATTGTTAGAGGTACAAGGAGTTGGTGGAAAAACAGCTAACAGGCTTTATTATGATCTTGAAATAAAGAATGTAAAACAACTTGAACAAGCAATACAAGATGGAAGATTACAAAGCGCAAAAGGATTTGGAAAAAAGACACTGCAGACTATCACAGACAGCCTTCAATTCATAAATGATAACAGGGGGATTCGTCTCATTTCATTGGTATATGTCTTTGCGGAGAATCTTTCAAATGTACTAAATGAATGTGAACAAATTACAAGGTACGATTTTACTGGAGAGTTCCGTCGCAGAGAAGAGGTGTGTCGCAGTCTTGAAATCGTCATTGAATGTGGAATGGATAAAGAGGGTACCAAGGATTCAGTCATTGAAAAACTCTCAAGGCACAAACCGAATTTAGCTTTGAATATTGAGGATTCTCAGTTAACTGGGAATATGCCGTTAGACAAAGCCATGCATCAGTTTAACTTTTTTGTAGACAACAATTTCCCTGTAATAGTATACTTGTGTGAAGAATCTGAATACGAAACAACACTTTTTCTGACAACAGCGACGACAGAACATCTCAATGCACTCCCAACAGATAGACAGATTACAATCAATTCAACAACCGATAGATCAGAGTTCTTGAAACTGACAAAGAATAGTACAGAAACAGAAATATATGAGAAAATGGGTCTGGCTTTTATCCCACCAGAACTCCGCCAGTATTCAGACTCCATAAGACTTGCAGCGGAGAATAGATTACCATCGTTGATCGAACTAAAAGACATACGAGGAGATTTGCATTCGCATACCGAATGGAGCGATGGCAGAAATACAATGAATGAGATGGTTGCATCTGCTACTAATCAAGGTCTTGAATATTTAGGTATCACGGACCATTCTGCCTCTTCAACAGTAGCAAACGGGTTAGATCAGAAGCAGTTGTTAGCACAGATAGAACATGTTCGCAAACTTGATAAAGAAACTGATGGAATTACACTCTTGGCAGGATCTGAAGTTGATATACGTCCCGATGGATCACTTGACTATCCTGATGAAGTATTAGCACAGCTTGATATTGTCATAGCAAGCATTCATAGCCAATTCAATCTATCTGAAGATGCGATGACGAAAAGGATGATTAGGGCGATAGAAAACCCTTATGTCAGGATTATAGGACATCCAACAGGACGTTTACTTGGTAGTAGACCGATGTATGCGATTAATATAGATGAAATAATTACTGCTGCAGCAGAATACGACACGATTTTAGAGATAAACGCTTCTCCCAGTCGTTTAGATTTGGGACCAGAATATGTACGTATGGCAAAAGAAGCTGGTGTTCGCCTCTCTATTAACACTGATGCACATTCAAAACTGCAGTTTGAATTCCGCAAGTTTGGTATAAATGTTGCTCGCAGAAGTGGATTGACGAAGGACGATGTAATCAATACTTTTCCTTTAGATAAATTGCGTGAAGAACTCAACATAAAATCTTAGAAAAGGAAGATTCTTAATGCGATCTAAATTATCTCCTGCTAAACGTGCCATTATTATTGGTATGGATGGGGCAAGTATGGAGCTTGTCAATAATATGATAGAATGGGGACATACACCGAATATGGCGAAACTACGTCAGGAAGGTGTCTATCGTCCAATGATTGGTGTTTTTCCGACACTTACACCACCAGGGTGGACAGCTCTTTCAACAGGTTCATGGCCAGGAAATCATGGAGTTATGGATTTTAACATTCG
Source organism: Candidatus Poribacteria bacterium (assembly GCA_965261435.1). GTDB lineage: Bacteria > Poribacteria > WGA-4E > WGA-4E > WGA-3G > MSPOR6. Next base: position 4,067,384 of record CBDHDL010000021.1, on the reverse strand, counting down.
TGATGTTGGACAGGAACTTGACAAGACTGTGTGGGGAATCAACACAGGCTTATGCCAGTCTGAATACATTTGGAATCTTGTGGAACGTTCTGGAGGGAAGCCGATACTTGTAAAATGGGAAATGTCTTGGCCTCCAACTGTAAAAACAGGCATTCAAGTAGAAGGAGCAGGTCCAGGGGTATCAAACCATCATCAGATTGCTGGATACCATCTCTTTGTTTCAGGAAAATGGGCACCACGTCCTATTGGGGGTCAACGAGATCCTGAAACCCTTGATCCGAGCGCACTGCAAAAGATAAAACATATTGATCAAGTTAATATTGTCACAGTTGATGCTGAGAAATGGGAAGGAAAACTACCGGATTCAGAAAGACCTATTAAAGAGGTAGAACTCACCATTCAACCGTTATCACGCGGTAGGGAAAATATGAACCGAGGCAAATTAGGAACGCCAAAAGAGTATTATGGATTAATCTATGCTTCAGGACAAAGTGGTTATGATAGGATACAGATTTGCAGTAACCGCACAACTGCTAATACTGTTGCCGATATTGGTGTGAGTGATTGGAGTGAATGGTGGTTAGATGATTTTGAAATTGATGGGAGCAATGTTGAGGGTTATGTCCGTGTCAAATTAATCACGCTAACTCCAAATGCTGATGCATTCGAACTTTTTGTTCCCCAAATTTGGCCTCGAAGTGGGTACACAGTGCCTAACGAAATCGCGACTTCTATTGATCAGAACATTGGTTCTTTCCTTCAGAATCCGGCTCGTGATGCACTCGGACAAGTTGATGATGACACTTACTTTGAGCTGTTAGATTACCACCATCAAAGACTCGCTGATGTCGCAATACATCTTGCTTCAAAGAATGATTGGGATGTTTTGATGGTGGAGACACATGCACCGGATTACGCAAGCCATTTCTTCTTAAGTCAAGCAGATGAAATTAGTGGTGCATCACCTGATACAATACATAGATGTCGCGAAGGATTGAGACGAACATACGAATCTGTTGATAGGATGATTGGAAGAATCGTTGAACAGGCAGATGAAGAGACAGTTATCGTAATCTGTGCTGACCATGGTGGCACTCCAAATCAGTTCAAAGTTGTTGATATTGAAAAAGTACTTGAAGAAACCGGTTTCATTGTGAGAGACGAAAAAGGTGCTATAGATTGGACGAAAACAAAGGCAGCTAATGTAGGTTTGGTACATATCTTTATAAACCTTGCTGGACGAGAACCAAACGGAATTGTTACTGTGGATGAATATGAGACAACACAGCGTGAGATCATTGCAGCACTCCACGCGTATACTGATAAAGAATCGGGTAGACACCCATTTTCGTTAGCATTAACTCATGCTGACGCTGAAATGCTAAACTTGCATGGGGACCTTGTAGGTGATGTCGTATATGCAGTGCGTCCAGAATTTGATGGAGCGCATGGGAAACAACTCCCATCTGTGAGTTTTGGAATAGCAGGTCAACATTCAACACTTATTCTGTCAGGAGCGGGTGTTAGAAAAGGCATTGCATTGGAAAGACAAGTAAGGGTCGTAGATGTTGCTCCGACGATCTGTTATCTCTTAGGTTTACCAATGCCTGCTAATGTTGAAGGTGGTGTAGTTTATGAAGCTTTAGAAGATCCAAACTGGCACCTAACGCGCCTGTTTGAATTAGAGAATTAAACATGTAATGTTTACCTTTATTCTGGTATTTTTTGCATATAAATGTCGTAATCGTCCCCGCGAGCATCACTCCAGACCACAATTGCACTTCCTTCACCTAATGAAACTGCTTTAGGAGTAATCTGTTCTTTCTTGGCATTACAGACAAGTCTGCCATTTTTTTCCCAAAGTATATCTCCCTTTGCATCTATACGCTGCGCATAGATAGCATCTTCTGTTGTATCACCAAAATCATCCCTATAATCAAGCCAATATACGATTGCTCCGCCATTACCATCAGAAACGAGATTCGGTATCTGTTGAACACCCCCTGCCTTACAAACAGGGACACCTTTAGGATTCCAAAGTAAATTACCTTCAGGACTGACTCTTTGTGCATAGATATCAGCAAATATATCTCTATCATCCCACCAAACTACAATGAATCCTCCTTCTGCATCTTTAATGCAATTTGCCTGCTGTTGATTTATTGACAAATTACAAATTACGATACCATTCTGCTGCCAAAGTTGTTTACCATCTCTTGAAAGATGTTGAGCATATATCTGTGATTTTGTAAATATATCAGGATCGTTTCGAAAGTCTGACCAAATACAATATGCTCCACCTTTATTATCTGAAATAAGTTTTGGTGATCCTTGATTGCCATCTGCTACACATATAGGTATTGGCGATCCCCACACTTGTCTTCCATTGTGATCGATTCGTTGAGCATATACATTCCAATCCGGCTTGCTATAATCCCACCATGCAACGATTAGACCGCCATTGCCATCACTAATGAGAACAGGGTCGTATTGATCACCTTCACCTTTATAAACTGGAATCCCGTTTTGTTTCCATACCGGCATACCTTCAGCAGAGATTTTCTGTGCATAGATGTCTTGATTGCCAGATCTCCAATCTTCCCAAACAACAATGACTCCACCGTTTCCATCTGGAACAACTTCAAAATCATCTTGTAGAGTTTCCTCATCACATACTTCAATACCATCAGGTTTCCACAATTTCTTGCCGTTACGATCAATACGTTGGCTATAGCAATCTTGTGAACCATTACGTGAATCACCCCATACAATAATCGCTCCACCAGAATTGTCTGAAACGAGTACTGCAGAACTCTGTGATGCTTCGTGTGAAGTGACCGAAATACCATCTTCCTGCCAGACTATGTTTCCGTTGCTATCAACACGTTGAGCAAATATGTCGTAATTGCTGTTACGAGCATCGCGCCAAACAATAAACATGCTGTCTTTTTCAACTTTCGCAATTACTGGAAAATGTTGTGCATTGTCTGCAGTGCAAATCGCTTGATTCTTAAGAGGATTCAATTGTGTATCAACAGGATAGATGAATAGGAAAAGACAAGAATATATTAGGGAGGAATAAAAAACAAAAACACGAATGTTAAACAAACCACTATATTTGATGATATATTTTTTACCTTAGTCTATAGAATTCAATGAATTTCAATACTTACACACCAGACAACAGACAAGTATTAATATGAAATGTCAATCACATCAAGAGTTCTTCACCAATAGGAAAAAATTGGTCAGCCATTGCTTGTAAGTCCATAGACGTATTGTGTTCAAATGCTACTACCTCAATGCGTTTTTGTTGTTGTTTGATAAGTTCAGCTAATGGACAAAAATCACCATCTCCGCTTGCCAGTATCACAACATCTAATGTACCAAGCATTGAGACAACATCAACAGCAATTCCAACATCCCAATCACCTTTTGCAGACCCATCTCCACGCAAACGTAAGTCTTTACTCCGAATTGTATAACCGTTGTGTTCCAATAATGAAATGAAATTTCCTTGTTTAATCTCAGGAATTTGAACAATATAGGCAAATGCTGATATTAATTGGCGGGGGCCAACAATCAAGTCCAGCAATTTGATATAATCTACCCTTCGTTCAAAACGATCCTTGGCTGCGTAAAACATGTTTTGAACATCAACAAAGACCCCGACTCGTGGTTGTGATGATTCATTTTTTACGTTAAATGGAAGTTCCAAGGGGGAACTCTCAAATTGACCGACGGTTTGACGGATCTGATTTAAAGCAGTACGTGATGTTTCATTGCGTTTTTCTATCAATTCGAAATGCCCTTGTAGATCAACTTTTAGTTGATCTAAAGTGCTCTTTTCGTTATAAATTGCTTCTTCAACTAATTTTAGCTCTACTTGGAATGCTTCCTTTGCCTGCTTGAGTTGGGAAAGACTATTCAACTGAGTATTTATCTTTTGATTATCCTTCAACAACTCATTATGGTCCTTTTCTAATTTTTCAAATGCATCTTGTGTCTCTAAGAATTGTGATGCTTTCTCTTGTAGACCTTCATTTTCCTGTTGTAATAATGCAATCTGCTGGTCCTTTTCCTGAGTGTTTACCAACTTACCTTTAAATACTTCGTTTTCTTCAATCAAGCAGTTACAGTGTTGTTCCAATAATTTTATCTTTTTCTCTTGCTTTGTTTTCTGTAGTAACAAATTGTCTATTCTACTGTCATTAATGTTATTATCATCAACAGCAGAATGAATGCTTTGATCATCATCAATGATCTCTGTCTGATTCTTTTGCTCATTTATTTCAATTTCTTGGCTTTCAGGATTTTCTAAACTGACATTTTGGAGAGATTTTAAATGTTCTGATGAATCATCTTCTTCATAAGCGACGTTCAAGAGTCTATAACCATGTTCGCGCACTTCTTCACGAGAATCAGCCAATAGTGCCCAAACTACATCACCAAATTCACCTGTTTCAATTAGTTGTCCAGGGGACTTAAAATATGTGTGTATTTCATCTATTACCATAAACCCGACTCTTGATATAGCTGCTTCAACTTTTTGCGTAAGATGTTGAGTGACTTTTTCAACTATACAAGAATGTTGGTAGAATGCTGTGGTTAAACTATTCAAAAGTTCCTGTGTTGAAGAAGAGTGTAATCTATCTGGATCAGTGAATAGGTTAGTCCGTGTTAGTAACTGAAAAATCTCTCTCTCGTTAAGAAATATAGTCAGAAACCATTTGAGTTGATCTTTGTGTATATTCAAATTCGTTAGATTTTGTTTCATGACTGTCTCCAATCTATATGTGATCCCGCAAACATAGACAAGAATATATTGAGAACTTATTTAGATTATTGGGTAAATCAGTATAATTTCCATTCCGCGTTATAATATTTTCCTATATTTAAGAAGGTTCTTGCGATTGTTCAAGTCTATGCTGAAAGTCTTGTATGACTATTTTGCATACTGTAGAAATGAATCATATCCTCAAAAAAAGTTTAAACTTTTAACAACTTGTAGGTATGGATAACTTATGTCGCGTTTTTGCAGTGTCTACGTAAATCCAAAACACGCTTAATGCAGTCGGTATGTGCTTGTGTAAATTACAGGTCTCCCCATCCTGTGAATTCAGAGAAAAGTATAGATACTATTCTATAGGATATATCTACATTTGTCAATATATTTGTTTCACGATTTATAAAAGTTCCTTATGTATACGTCCTAATTTGGTTTAGACTACAAGTCAAGTGTGTAAATTTCAGAGTGTAATTATTGATTTATCAACCATCGTGAAGCAGAATATAGATTAGTGAAGATTCTTGCAGGTTTGAAAATACTTGCAGAAAATGCATGCTCTGTATAGAAACGGAATGATTCCCGGCCATGTCCTGTTAGGACAAGGATCGGTATAGCTTCCACAGTTCCGGCAGCATCAATGTCTTTGATAGAATCCCCAACGAAAAAAGCCTTTGACAGATCTATGCTGTGTTCATAAGAAGCCTTATACAACATACCTGCTTTAGGTTTTCTACATTCACAATTGTCATCTGGATGGTGGGGACAATAATAGATTTTCTCAATAAGTCCACCGTACCTCTCAATCTCCTTGATCATTTTTGAATGTATGTGGTCAAGTTGTTCTTCGGTAAATAAACCCCTTCCTATTCCTGCTTGGTTTGTGATGATAAATATATGGAAACCACTTTGAACAAGAGAACTAACGGCATTTAGTGAATTTTGGATAAAAGTAAAATCTTTCCAATTACAGACATAACCACCATTGGTCGGATTGATGTTTATTACTCCATCTCTGTCAAGAAATACTGCTTTCATACACGATATTTTCTCTTATTTTAATTTTATTTATTCAACAGATCGCTACCTATACTATCAAGATTTAAGTACAATTCATTCTGTTTAACAGTCGCGCATCCAGTCTTTTCAACCACAATTCCACCAGCAATACTTGCCAGTTGTGCTGCTGAAAGGTAATCTTCATTTACAGCAAGTGCAAGCGTAAAAACTGCTGCGACAGTATCACCGGCACCAGTTACATCAACTACATCATTTGCAACCGATGGTAGATGGGTAACCTGTAAGATACCATCTGAATCCCGTTGAAAAAGCGACATTCCATCTGCATCACGTGTAATTAACAATGCGGAAAGTGATAATCGATCCAATATCTTCTCACCCACTGAGATTAAGTGTGAGACATCATTAATCTTGAATTGTGTTGCGGCACCTGCCTCTTTGTGATTTGGCGTAAGTGCAGTTACACCTTCATAATACCAGAAGTTAGTCTGTTTTGGATCAACGATAATTGGAATTCCTTTTGATTTAGCATGCATTACTACTGATTCTATCAATTCAACACTGACCAGACCTTTCTCATAGTCAGAGAAAATGATAGCATCATTCTCGGACATCCTTGATAGAATAGCATTTAATAAATGCTCTTTCAAGTTAGCTGATATTTCCTGCTTAGATTCTTGATCTATTCTCAGTAAGTGATGTCCTTGAGTATGTTGAACTCGTTCTGAATTGTTGGTTAATGATTGTAAATAGTCAGTAGAACCTGCATCAACAATCACCCTGGTTTTTTTACTTGTAGGACGTTGTACATCCATAGAAATATCTGCGGTACCAACTCCCAGTGAATTCAACATCTGGACTATTCTTTCACCATCTCTATCTTTTCCAATAACACCGATTAACTCAGCATCAGCACCCAAACTTGTTATGTTCTGCGCAACATTAGCAGCGCCACCACAACATGTTCTTTCTGAAGTTTTTTCAAATACTGGTACTGGTGCTTCAGGTGAAATTCGGTTTACTTCACCACAGATATACTCATCTAAGATGATGTCACCGATTATCATCACTTTTTGATATTGAAATTGTGTAATAATTGCTTTTAAGTCCACACCAATATATTATCACAACCTGATAGATTAAAGCAAGAATCATTATTTGGGTGTCTAAAATCATCTATCTTGGTTTAAGACTGTTTCTTTGTCAAGTCATAAATGATTTGTATATCGGATGGGGAAACCCCGTCTCTACGAACGGATCTATTCATCATTTGAGTGTAGACAGAACACTATTATACCTTATAGATAACTGTTCTTACACATGTGGAAGACCGGTCAGATTCGTGATTGTGTGCGTTGGTATCAATTCGCTACTCTTTTCTACAGAAGAAACAGGTGTTAGACAGAGCAATCATATTGCATTTAAAAGTACTTGTGAATTATCCCATTTTCACTTGAAAATTTACCATCTTACTGATAAAATACTATATATTTTTTAACAAGCATAAATACCGCTTGGTCAATTAACACATCATGCGGATTAATCTATGATTGCAACAATAATTTCTGAAGAAAAAGTAATCGTATTACACCAAATGAATAGTTTTCTCAAGGAAAAACTAAAATAGATATTTGAGAAGGTGAATACAAATTGAAATATAAAATACTTTTAAAACTCTTGCTCTATCTTCTGATCTTTTGGGGGAATATCGGTATTTCACCAAATGTATTTGCAGAGGACCAGAATGATGAGAACATTGTAACAGAAAGTCCTGAATATCCAGAAACCTCAACATATAAACTTCAAGTTGGTGACAGTATAATTGTTACTGTAGAAGGATATCCTGAATACACGAAAGACCGTATACCTGTGCCGCTACAACCCGATGGTCATATCTCATATCCTCTAATCGGACTCATCAAAGCGGGGGGACGTACTATTGCTGAACTTGAGGAACAGATGCAAAATAGTTTCACGAAGAAATTACCAAGTGCAAGAGTGTTCGTTACTTTGATGCAGCCGAAGAGAAATATCCTTGTATTTGGTGCTGTAGAACGTAGGCCAAGAGGAAATCTGCATGTCTTTGAAACAGGTCAGGTTTATCTAATACATGCTTTGGCAGCTGCTGGTGTTGACAATGAATTAGCAGATTTGACGAAAATAGCAATCTGGCGTGACGGAAAGGTTTTTCGGACAGTTAATTTTGAAGAACATCTTGATAAAGAATACGATGACATTCCTCTGAAGGATTATGATATAGTTATTGTTCCATCAATATATGCTCAAAGACAGATCCGTGTTATCGGTGCTGTTGCATCTCCAGGCCTTTACCCGATAAAGAATCAACAAGTGTCTGCTGATCAAGCATTGAAATTTGCTGGAGGAACAAGAACGGACTTTGCCGATCTAAAGAAAGCAGAGATAATCTCTGATGAAGGCAACACTCCTGTTGATTTAACATCTGAAAATGTCAATGCCCTGTTATCACCTGGTGACATTCTGTATGTGCCATTAGCTCAAGCAAAAATAAGTGTTGTTGGGGCAGTCCATAAACCAGGTCAATATATCATCACTGAACCAACACTCCTACGAGATGCGGTAGCCATGGCCGGTGGATTGGACGAAGAAAAAGCCAATTTTAAGAAGTGCCTTATAACACGAACGGATGGCACACAAGAAGAAGTAAACTTCAATTTAAGACAATCTGAAGTATTCCTGAACCCAAATGACCAACTACGAATTTTGGAAAGAATACGGATTGATTGGAGAGTATTGAGTTTTGCCGCTTCATTAACGAATTTAGTGGTCAGCGTTTGGCTTAGATATAGATAGTTGAATACTTCAGATAAGAGATGGCTTCATAGAATAATGACTCATATCCTAATTTCTTCAATTAGATCTGACTTGATCTGATTCTTAGATCATGGAACATATATAAAATGAATGAACAGACTGATAAAAAACTTGAACAAATTACTGAAATTCGTCTATCGGACTATTTTTGGATCCTTTATCGAAACAAATGGAGTGTCATTGCAATCTTTTTACTTTGCATTATAGTGGCATTTATTGTAACTGATTTCACTCCACCTGTTTATCAATCAGAAACTACTCTACGGATACTTGATGGTCAAAAAACATCATCCTTATTATCGGGTATACCAATTCCAGATTTACTACGGGGACCTTCCTCAGGAACCTATGCTACTCTACTCCAGTCTCGTGACTTAATAATTGCTCCTGCTGTCCGCGAACTTAGATCCGAGGGTTTACTGGAACCGCTGCCAGTTTATCGTGGAAAGTTAATCAGATGGTATGCTGATTTATTTAATGTAGAATTGGGCGAAGCATTGACTGAACAAGGTGATTTAACGATTACTGAATGGGAAGACTTCTATATAAAAACACTTATTGATGAGAATATTAAGGTTGATGAGGCTCAAGAGGCGAATGTAATTACACTTTCTATCAAACAACGGAAACCTGAGTATGCACAACTACTGTGTAATAGAATAGCCAAAATAATGATCCAGACAATAGAGGCAGAATTAGATGAAAAAGCACACTGGTGGGATAAACCTTTACCCCAAACAATGTTGAACGATGTTGATGAAAAAAGGAAGGCAGCCGAAAAAGTTCTATTTGAATTCCAGGAAAAAACACCAGAACTTATCATGAATTCTGAAGGTGGTACACAGACACAGCTTATATTAGCTTTACAGTTGAGTGAAAATGAAATTGCCAGACAATTAATCGGGGCAGAATTGAGTCTTGCAGCCTTCCAAGATGAAATTGAGAACGTTGATAAAGACCTTATATCTGAAACCATATCAAAGAACCCATCTTACTCTCGACTTGAGGATGATTTAAATAAGTATGAAGTTGAACGAAAGGCACTTATTGGAAAGTACGGTAATGTAAAACATCCAGATATTTCTTCGTTAGATGAAAAGATAAGTGAAACTAAGAAACTTCTTGAAAGTGAAGACCAAGAAATAAAAAGTACTACATCTACATATAATCCACTTCACCAACTTCTTACTCAGAACATCAATGAAACTAAAGCCACCATAAAGAGTCTTGAAGAACAGAAGAAGATTGTCGCTTCCCAGATTGAAGAACATATCAACGAAATGAGTGGTTGGTCAGATAACCAACTTGAACTGTATAGACTAAAACGTGAGGTAGAAATATATAACACTCAAACTCTTGCATTACAAACAAGAATGGTTGAATCCAAAATTCTTGACGAAACTCGGTCTGAAAGCCTTACGGTATTAGATCAAGCGCGGTTATCGGAAGAACCCATAAAACCGCGTTTGAAAATTAACCTTGTTTTAGGTGCAATGCTGGGAGGCTTACTCGGTCTTACGTATGCTGTTGTCAAAAACTATATTAAAGACACATATTTGAGATTAGAAGATTCAATTCGTCAATTGGATGCTCTTCCTGAACCACCCAGTTTTCTTGGTATAATACCATCCATAAAGAAGCGGAGTTCGTATAGAATTCCACTTGTTGCTTATGATGCACCCAGTTCAAGAATCGCAGATTCATTTAGAGGGATTGCTGCTAAGCTTCCTTTTCTTAACCCAGGGGGATTGATGGAAACAGTTCTCGTTACGAGTTCTACACGGGGTGAAGGGAAGAGTTGTATATCTTCAAATCTTGCTGCAACATTTGCTCAAACTGGAAAGAAGGTATTACTTATAGATGCTGATATGCGGCGTCCTTCTCAACATACTCACTTTTCAACTGAACAATTAATGAAAATCATGGATGAAGACGAGATGACTTCAGAAGTTGATGAAACAGACGATTCACCAGAGATAACACACAGTGATTCCCGAAAACCTGGTTTAAGCGAAGCATTGATAACGATTAACAGTGAGAATACTTACGAAGTCTTCAGATCCATTGTCAGGCACACCGGTATACCAAATTTGCACCTTATTACAGGTGGAACAGTTCCCCCTAATCCAATAGAACTACTGAATTCTGATATGATGACACAATTGTTAAATGCTGCAAAATCTGAGTATGATGTTATAGTAATTGATACGCCTCCAGTTCGTGCTGTAGCGGACCCTGTAATATTAGCAACTGAAGCGGATGCTGTTGTTTATGTTTTTGATATCACCAAAACAAAACGGATTGAAGTATTGACTGGATTGAAACATCTGAAGGAAGTATTACCTGGAAAGTGTCTTGGTGTGGTATGTAACATGATCAATCAAAAGCATGCGAAATCCTATGGTTATTACCATAGGAGATCTTTCTATTATGAACTGACAGATCAAGAAAGTTAGCATCAATTTATATTGAACTATCTGGAATTGTAACCCGTGCTTCTGTAGAAGCGAAATACGAATCACGACCAATGATCATGAAAAACTCTCACCTTAGACTATAATATCTTGTTGTTTGTAATACCATTTCTATAAATTATTGTCTCATTAGGCGGTTATTTTGGTAGTTATTCTTCATGACACAAACTGAAAGTTTGTGCTACAAAAAGAGACATTTTCAATTAGAAATGGTATAATATCTACTGAAAGTATATTTAGCTTTCAGACTTTCCCAAGGCAGCTGGTGGACGAGACTTGCCAACAAGTCCTGCAAGAATAACCATCGTCAGAATATATGGCATACTTTTAATAAGCTGATCAGGTATGTTCCAATGTTGTATGAGCTCTAATGAATCTGCAAAACCGAACAATAAACAAGCAAGAACTCCATAAACTGGTCGCCAGTTACCGAATATTACGGCTGCTAATGCAACAAATCCTCTTCCACCAATGATACCTTTTGTAAACCTGTTAACTTCAGAAACAAGGAAGCATCCACCCATACTTGCAAAAACTCCGCTCAAAACAACACCCGTATATTGCAATTTCGCTCTGCTTAAGCTCAAAATTTTGAGTGCATCTGTAGAATTTCCAGCTGCTCTTAGACGAAATCCAATTGCAGTTTTGTATAGCACTGTATGACTTATTATCATCAATATAGGGACAGTATATACCAGAATGCTGTACCTGCCTATGAAAGGTATTTCTAATTTTGGAAGTCCAGCAATCCTTTCAGTTGTTGGTACGAGATAATCTACGATACCTAAAGCAAGTAAGTTGATTGCAACCCCAGTAACAATCTGTTCTGCTTGAAAAGTTATTGTAGCAACAGCATGAAACAGTGCTAAGACGATTCCAAAACCTATGCCAATTGTTAAACCTATCCAGGCAGAACCTGAAATATGAACACCGATACTATACCCATAAGCTCCTATGAGCATCATGCCTTCAAGAGCAATATTGACAACACCTGACCTTTCTGAGAATATACCCCCCAGTGCTGCAAGGCCCAATGGTGTTGCTTTTCGGATTGTAATCGGAATCAGTTGAAGAATCATCGGAATAACCTCTTTGCATAACCTTGCATACACATCAAGATTATAATCAATACCCCTTGTCCAGCAAGGAATAACCCCCGTTGTATCCCTAAATGTAGTTCAATGTCCAAAGCGACCTTATTAAGCAAACCGAACAAAAGTGCTGCAGCAAAAACACCAATAGGATGATTTCTACCCAATAGTGCGACTACTATACCTGTAAAACCCCATCCGGATGAGAAATTATCTAAGAAACGGTGGCGATACCCCATGACATCCCCAACACCTGCTAATCCAGCCAAAGCACCACTGAGTGCCATAGACCATACGATTACATAATTGGTTTTAATTCCCCCATAGGCTGCGACATCAGGAGCGTTTCCAACTAAACGAAGTTCATATCCCCATCGACTATATTTTAAGAGAATATATGTGAAGGTCACACAAATGATCGCGAGGATAAAGCTGTAATCCAAAAGGTTACTTTTTTCAATAAAAGGAATCGATTCACCTAATCGAGGAAGCTGTGCCGTTTTATTTATTTCACTCGTCTGCGGAGTCATCTGGCCAGGTTCCCGATATACAGAAGTCACCAGATAATTTGTTAGTGCAGATGCTATAAAATTCATCATGATAGTGTTGATAACTTCGTGTGCCCCAAACCTGGCTTTAAGCATACCTGGAATCCCACCCCATACAGCACCAGAAAACATCCCACCTATAATACATAGCGGCAGCAAAAATACTGACGGAAGATCTATGTGTATCCCAATCCATGCAACTGCAAAGGCTGCAACATAGAGTTGTCCTTCACAACCAATATTAAACATCCCTCCCTTGAATGCAATAGAAACTGCAAGCCCTGTAAAGATCAGAGGTGTGGCATTAAATAATACACCGGCAAATTTATCAAAACTGGAAAAACCACTTAGAAAGATAGTCATGTAAAACTCAAAAGGATTTTGACCTTGCAGCAACAAGACAACCCCACACAGAAAAAAGAAGCCACAGACTGCTATTAATGGAAAAACAACATTAAGGATGTGTTGAACGGAAATATTATTTTGTAGTCTTGTGAGTTTAGAAAAAGCAGGTTGGTTTTTCAAAGTATGCCTAAACGGATGGAATTAAAATAACATTATTGACAAATATATCAATGCGTGATAGTATGAACTGTAGTAAACTCAAACATAACCCAAGACGTTTGTGTTTAATAGGACAAGTAAGTGAAAATAATATATCACAGAACATCTATAAAAGCAATGTCTTTCAATAACTACCAATTCAAATTACTTTATCGTATTGAACTACTATTTTCGAAGCCATCATATTCAGATTTGCATATTCTATAATGGAAAACAAAATGAAAAGTGTTAAACAAACAAAAAACGCTACAGCTGATTTAGAACTTCCCGTCGTATTAGGTGGAACTCCAGTTTTTGACATATCGGAAGAAAGACCATTTCCTAAACTTGATGAATGGAATCAGATCACAGTGACTGAAGCACAAGTTGTATATGATATGACATTAAGGAATGAGTTGTCTGGTGGATCATCCACAGTAAAGGAATTTGAGCGAATTTGGCGGGAACGACACAAAACGAAATTCGCAATTAGTCTTAGCAACGGAACGGCTGCGCTTCATAGTGCCATGTTTGGTCTCGGTGTTGGTCCAGGTGATGAAGTGATTTGCCCTACATATACTTGGATGGGGTCAATTACACCTGCACTGATGCTCAATGCAAGACCCGTTTTTTGTGAAGTTGACCCGAATACATTGTGCATTGATGTTGAAGATGTCAGACAACGCATAACAGAACGAACAAAAGCAATAGTAGCAGTCCATCTATGGGGCAATGTCTGTGATATGGACGCTCTGATGGCACTTAGTGATGAGACGGGGGTGCCTGTGATTGAAGACTGTTCTCATGCACACGGTGCTACTTACAAAGATAGACCGTGTGGTAGTATCGCACATGTTGGTGCATGGAGTTTGCAGGGAAGCAAAGCTGTGAGTGCTGGAGAAGGGGGCATGTTGGCAACAAATGACATCACCGTATTTGAACGTGCTTGTTTATTGGGACAAGTAAATCGTTCTATAGATAGCATAGGGGAACCGGATTTAGATCCAACAGCATTGAAATACTCCCATCTTCCACCAATGGGATTAGGAGTAAAATATCGAGCACATCCATTAGCAATTGGTATCGCTACAGTACAACTTCAAAAGTTAGATGAACTTAATAGGAACCGGCGCGCATACATTGAAGAAATCAGATCGGGTTTGAAGGATGTTTCAGGTATAGAACCAATTCATAAATATGATGGTGCGGAACCTGCAGCTTTTTTTGGATTTCCTATCCATTACAGAGAGGACGAGATGCATGGTCTTCCTGCACCCGCATTCGCTGAAATATTAAGGAAGGAAGGTGTTTTGGCTAATAACAATCCTTATCCTATGCTTGTAGGTGATGGTGTACCTGTTTTTTCAAGTAGGAGTATGCCAACGAACAGTAATCCTTATCCACTCTTGCATACACTACCGCTTTTCTCAGTAGGACTTGATATATTTACAAATTCGCGGGGTACACTCTGCACGGCGGAGATGGGAGGAGATTTTGAAGGATATTCCGAGGGAGATCTTCCAATTACAGAACAGATCTGTTCACAACTGATATTCTTACCTTTGTTAACCAATCCAGTGCGTGGTGCTGCTGAACGAATTGTAAAAGCAATCCGAAAAATATCAAAGCATTCAGGAATACTTGCTAAGTCAATAAATGACATTATAAAATAACAGTCATACAAATATGAGAACTGAATTTTCAAGTAACACACGTTCACAGAATATAAAGACATTAATCTCTGAATCGTTAGATGTTTTGGTTATCGGGGGCGGAATCGTTGGAGCGGGATTAATTCGCGACCTTGCTTTAAATGGTGGAATCAGAGCAGGATTGATAGAACAGGGTGATTTTGCAAGTGGCACAAGCGGTGCAAGCTCTCAACTCATACATGGCGGCTTTCGATATATTGCTAAGCGTGACATCGCTCTTGTTAAACAAGCGCGGAAGGAACGAGAAACCTTAATACATATCGCACCTAATCTTGTTAAACCTATACCTCTGGCAATTCTTCGCTATAGGGGTGACCCGTATCCACTTGCAGGAATACGGATTGCTGCTCAATATTATAACCATCTATCAAAATCAGATTCCTCCGAAAAAGCAAAATTACACCTTGATACTGAAAAAATCCGAGCTAAAGTTGGTCCTATTTCGACAGATGGTTTAAAAGGGTGTGTTGTCTTATGGGATAGCATTGTTGATGATGCACGGTTGACTTTGGCAACAATCAAGGACGCACATGTTCACGGTGCTGTAATTGCAAATTACGTCAAGTTTCTTGAGTTTGCTTCATTACCCGAAATTTCAGACAAGAACTATCGTGTCTTAGTTAAGGATTGTGTGACTAACGAGAACTTTGAGATTTCTGCGAAAAAAGTCGTCTCAACAACAGGTCCGTGGACTGACATGTTGTGGCAAAAAGATCCGAGTTATAACGGTGAACCAAGATTGGAAACAGAAAATGCTAAAGGAATTCATCTAATTATACCACGCTGCACCACCTCGGATTCTATAGAAAAGTATGGTATAGTTGCCTTAACCCAAACTGAAAAGTCGTATAATGGTAAGCAGCGTGCCATCTTCGTTTTACCTGCGGATAATAATACTTCTATTGTGGGGACAACAGAAACAACACCAGAAGGAGAACCACAGGATGTTCGTCCATCAGCGGATGAGGTGTCGTATTTGCTCTCTGAAGCACAGAGACTATTCCCAAGTATGTCATTAGACCGAAACTCAATTATTGGCACTTATGCTGGTATACGACCGCTTATGGCTAATAACCAGACGAAATTAATAGGTGATAGTAAGAATTTCGTTTCAAGAGAACATCTCATCACAGAGAGTACCAGTGGTATCCTTTATGTATATGGGGGAAAACTCACTACACATCGTCTGATTGCTGAGGAGACAGTTAACTACATAGCAGATTTTCTCAGTGTGCCACGCGAATGCAAGACTTCTATCTGTCGATTACCTTGTGCCAATGCTGATGTCGTTACTGCAGAGGATGAAAAACAGGAAGAAGACTCGCCAAAATCTGTCATTGAAGTGCATAAGGAACGAATTATAGAACGATATGGCTACATTGGTTATCTCAATATACAAGAATTAGTGATTCAGAATGACACACTTGCTGAACCTATCACGGATTACCTTCCTTTCCTGAAAGCAGAGATACTCTATGCTTTTACTGGTGAAATGGCAATTTCACTTGATGACTTGTTGTGGAGACGGACGCGAATTGGATGGACTCAAGGACAAGGGTTAGACATAGCTGAAAAATTAGCAGACTTTCTCGGTGAAACTAACAATTGGAGTGAGATGAAGAAAGTTGAGGAAATCGCGAAATATAGACAACATCTTGATTGGTTAAATCATCATTTGTAAGAGACATTACACAAATTCATATTTCATTGTAAAACATCATGAACTGGTTTCGTCTTGGCAATCCGGAATTTTTATTTTATATTCTATTCGGGTTGCCGATTTTATTTTTTCTTTTGCTTATAGGATTGCGTAAAAAACGTAAATCGATATTACTCTTTCAAAATTCCTCAAAGACTTCCGATATAAACCGTCAAAGAGTTCAAGCATCTTTACTACTCTTGGTTTGCCTTCTTTTATCTTTCTCACTTACATTCCCGAAATGGGGAGCAAAACCTGAGACAGTTGCTGAAAGGTTGGATGTGATACTTGCTCTGGATATCTCTACCAGTATGCTCGCGACAGATAGCAATTCTACGCGTAGATTAACACATGCAAAAGATGTGATAATTACCTTGTTGGATAAACTCCAAGATGTCCGCTTCGGTTTGCTCTATTTTGCTGAAGCAAGTGTTGTAGTCTGTCCACTGACGAATGATGTTAACACGATAAAAGAGTTTTTGTCAGCGTTGAAGCCTGAATCTCTTGTACACCGTGGAACACGTATTGGTAATGCAATAGATACTGCCAAGGAACGATTCATAGAAGACAGCAATTCAATCGCAACATTAAACGAAAACAGTGGACAACAGGTTATAATCCTATTTACCGATGGTGAGGATCATGGGAATAATGTCTCGAATGCTGTAGTGGAAGCGAAAATGATTGGAATATCTATCTTTTGTGTGGGTGTTGGTTCTTCAGACAAGTCTGTGCCGATTCCACTACCGGATGAAAGCATAGGATATAAGCGTGATGCAAGTGGTCAGCTTGTCTTAACAAGTTTAAATGAGAATTTATTAAGTGAAATAGCGGATGAAGGAGAAGGACATTACTATCATGCAAACATTGGAGTCTCTCATTTATTAACAGACCTTTCCAGAATCAAGAAAAAGAAATTCAAGATTTCTTCCGATGGAGAGTATATCAATAGATTTCAATGGTTTGTCGGTTTTGCTATGTTTTTTTTGCTGGTAGAGATATTTATTCAGAATTGGAGAATAAGAGAAGATAATAGATAGTAACTGAAGCATATTTAAGTGTTGTTAACTCTTCCTGAAAATCAACCCATCTGGACGGAAACGCATTAATAGAACTAAGATTATTCCAAAGATGAGCATACGGGATCCGGCGATTTCAGGATAATTTTTTAGAGCCACACGTAGTATTTCACCTAACGAACCAAGAATTGCAGCCCCTAACATTGCCCCCCTGATGCTTCCCATGCCACCCAAGACGACCATACAAAGTATGAAGATGGATTCCCAGAACTCAAAAAATGGTGCGCTAAAACTGACTTGAAATTGTGCTAAGAATGCCCCGCCAATGCCACCTATTGCAGCACTTACTGCAAAAGCCAAGGACTTATAACGACCAACATTTATCCCCATACTTTCTGCAGCTTGCTCATCTTCTCGAATTGCAACCCATGCCCTACCAACTCTTGAGTCTTGTATCCTATAGGTAACGAAAATGACTAAAGCCAATAGAATTAATATGTGGTAGTAGTCGTGCCAGTTTTGGGAGAAAGAAATAGATGTGAATGGTATTGTCGGTGTTGGAATACCACGCAATTGACCGTTAGGAACGCCACCTGTCAACCACGTCTCATTTCTAACGATTCGGAAGAATAACTCAGCAAAACCGAAAGTGACGATGGCAAAGTAGTCCCCGGTGAGGCGTAAGGTAGGGATTCCGCGTAATAGACCCCATGCAGTTGCATGTACCACCGCCAATGGTAATGCAATCCAGTAATGAACACCATGAAGTGACATAAGTATGCCTGCCGTATACCCGCCGATGAGATAAAAAGCAACATATCCCAGATCAAGCAGACCCGTAAAACCGCAAACAATGTTTAGTCCAATAGCAAGCAGCATATAGAGACATGCGCGGACGATAATCCGAAGAACATAATCAGCTCCGGGCCAACCGAAACTGATCCTGTATTGATCTATTAATAGACTACTAATTTCATCAATGCCGAACAGGAACCAGGGTAGTGAACAGATGGCAACACAGAGAATGATGTTCCTTGGGGTAAGTTTATCCTTCATAATTATCCTTTATATTGGATTTTTACCTATGCACGTTTGCTTGTTGCTTTTCCAAATAGACCAGTTGGACGAATCAATATTACGAGTATCATGATGATATACGCAAATGCGATCCTATAACCTGAGTGAAGATCAGCACCAAATGCCTCTGCAATACCTATGAGTAATCCTCCGACTATTGCCCCTGTGACGCTGCCGATACCCCCCAGCACTGCTGCTGCGAACGCTGCAACCCCTTTATAGTACCCCATTTGAGGAGTAACATTCTCACTCAGTCCAACCATCACGCCGGCAACTGCCCCTAATGCAGAGCCGATTGCAAAAGTTGCTAAAATCACTCTATTTGCATTAATACCCATAAGATTGGCTGCGGTGGCATTCTGTGCACATGCTCGCATAGCCTTTCCTATTCTTGTATAGTATATCAATAAGTTGAGGAAGATCATCAACACTACAGCAATCAGCAGAATAAAAACATCCCGATAAGGCAGCGTACCGCCCCCTGGTAGAGGAATCGCGTTAATCACCTCACCGGTCATGCTTATTCCACTGACAAAGAATGATGGGAGATCATCTGATGGATAGGTTTTAGGAGTTGCAGACCAGATTATCCGTGCAAGGTTCTGAAGTGTAATCGAAATTCCAATTGCAGTTATCAATGCAGACAAACGGGGTGCAGTACGGAGGGGACGATAGGCAACATAATCAATCAACATGCCTAAAAGTGCACAGAGCACCATGGCTAAAGGCAATGCAAACCAAAACGGAATGTGAAATACGGTGATAAGTATCAGTCCAAAGTAGGCACCGAACATGTAGATTTCGCCGTGTGCAAAGTTTATAAGTTGGATGATGCCGTAAACCATGGTGTAACCAACGGCTATCAGCGCGTAGATTCCACCTTGAACCAAACCGTTGATTAATTGTTCAAATAACTGTGCCCACATATACTTGACCTTCTATGTATCGGAAATAGAGAATTAGGATAAAGGGTCAATTCAAAAAACGTGTCATTCTATAGTACATTTATTTCAGTTCAAGAAGTTGTTTCTCTGCGGGTACAAACTTCCCATCCTTAACAATTTTAACATAAGCGGGTTTATTGACTGTGTCACCATTGTGATCAAAGTATGTGAGTCCCGTTACTCCCATATATCCTTCTTCAGGTGTATCAATGACTGCCAGATGTTCGCGAATAGCACTACGGTTTTCAGCGAGTTCTGCTTCAGGGTTGTAAGTTTTTTCCAATGCTTCAGCAACCATTCCGATAGCATCGTAAGTTAATGCTGCCCAGGTATCTGGCAAAACATTGTGAAGTTTTTCAAAATTGGCAGCCATTTCTTGTGCTTTTGGGTCGTCTTCTCCAAAGAGGAAAGGAGTCGTAATATATGTGCCTTCAGCAGCAAGTGAACCTGCCGTTGACAAAAATACTGCATTGTCAATCCCATCAGCACCGAAGAACTGGGAAGTAACACCTGCTTCCCGACCTTGTTTGACAATTAAACCTGCTTCTGTATATAGGCCTGAGATGAAAATTGCATCCGGTTTCTTTGCCTTTATACTGGTGAGTTGTGCTTTGAAGTTTGTTGTATCTCTCTCGTAAGACTCTGATGCAACGAGCGTAAGGCCAGTTTTTTCTACTTCATTGACAAATGCGTTTCGGAGTCCGCGTCCATAGTCATCGTTATCAAAGAAGACTGCGACGGTTTCAAGCTCAGTCAAGACATTATCTATGTATTGTGCAATAAACTTTCCTTGAAAATCATCACGGTATAAGTTGCGAAATGTCCATTTGCTGCCTTCACAGACAGTGACATTTGTTGAACCTGGTGACAACTCAACAATTCCTGCAGCATCATAGATCGGTTGACCTGCTAATGTACATGCGCTGTTAAAATGACCAACAACTGCTAATATTTCTCTGTCGTTAGCGATTCCTTCAGCAACAAGGCTTGCTTCAGCATCCTTACCAGCATCATCTCTAAAAAGGACTTTTAACATTCTACCGTTTATTCCACCCGCTTCGTTAATCTCTTTCTCTTTGAGTTCTGCGCCTTTTTTTATCATTTCGCCAAAGGCAGCAGCATTTCCTGTAAGCGGAGCAGCAACTGCTATTTTCAGATCTTGTTGTGCTTTCTGCGTATCATCTGCTTCCTGAGTATTATCTGTTGTTTTATCGGAAGGTTGACAACCAGAAAAGGCAATTAATCCTATTATCAACAGTCCTACACACCACATTCTCATCAATCTACTCTCCCTTCAATAAGTTGGTAATCCAAGTTATTCTGATGCAAAGTTAATCAATTCTCTGCGATCACTTGTTTAAAATCGAAATTAAATTTTAGTTTTTCATGTTTCTCTTCAGAATGAATTATACTGATTTCGGGAACGATGATTCTCATATCAACAGTGTCACGATTTAATCTATCAAAAACAATGAGTCCACTACGTTTTGCGCCCTTGAACAACTTACCACTCTCAAATAAACTTTCAGCCGCGAATTCTCGTCCGGCTTCTAACGATTCAATATCCAGATATGTTCGGTAATACGGATAGTATGGATGGTAATGAGGAATCGTTCTGGATTGTAATGCATTCTGTTCAGTATTCGTCACACTTCCGTAAAGATCTTCAAAGTAATCAAATGGCAGATTTGCGTATTGGGCACCATTTCGGTCTATTAGTTGTGCGGATTCCTCAACTATTACTCTTGGTGTATTCAGATTGTGAACTGTCATAAGAAATACTGTATAGATAGGTTCTACATTTCCACTTCTCTCTACAATGAGATATGGATTAATATCTGGATCATCGGTAAGTGAAAACATCTCTACTTCATCAAGTGGTTCTAAGGTGACTGCAACTCCATTCTTTTGCATGGTAATAGCACCGGTCTGTGAGTTAACTTTTGTGTCTGTTTGTCCTGAAATTGGTTCAATAAAAACATCAATGTCAGGTTGCGGTACTACAGCACAACCGACATACAGCAAAGTTAATATCGTCACTGTTATGGAATAAAAGGTGCCATTGATTCTTTTCAACATCTGTCTTATCATGTTTTCTATTCTCCCATTGACGTTCTATTCTATCTATATTTTACACAACGGTTTCTCTATTGTCAAGAATATTATCTGTCTTTTCTAACTTAAGATAGAGTGAAGCCAAATTCAGTACAAGTCCTCCCCAGATACACGAGACCACCATAGCAACTAATGAATAGGTTATTCCAGGAATACTTTTTACAACTATGCGGATCAGTTCAATTACACCCGCACTACCCCCCTTTGCAAATCGGTATCCGAAGGAATCAATTATCTGTTTGACACGATACCTTTCGTCATAAGTTAGTGGCATGTAGAATAATTCTTTTGCAGCACGAAAGAGCGAATAGTCAAGTGCTTTAAATGAAAGATATGCTCTCTCACCTGTGCTAAGTGACGGAGCAAGTGTTAGTACAAGACCATTCAGTAGATGCACTATAGGTACAAAAATGTGTATAATTCGAACTGAGACAATTCGCAATGCAAATGGGACGATCATGAGTTGCAACACTGCTGAAATTGCTCCGAGTTTTGCATAGAAATTTCCGTAATATGATGTCATCACATCTTTTTCTCCTATATTTGTTTCGACCAATCCATTGAATCTAAGATCAAGTACTGTTGAAATGATCTGTGTGCTGAGGATGAGTAATCCGATATATACCAAGTATTTTGAACTGAAAAACGTCCTAACACCTAAATGCCCCCTTCGCCCCCCTGCTTCAGCAATTGTTGGTTTTGGTTCTCCAGCGAAGTAATATGCGATTATTCCGAAGAAGGCTGTAGGTATGAGAGAAGCAGCAGTGAAAATTAGAAAAGTTTCTGATCCTAAGGTTGTCGCCCATCTGCCAACCATTAATCCGCCAACAACAGACCCCATTGAAGCAATAGCACAAAATGGTCCATTTATCGTTTTTGCCTGTTTAGGATTTAGGGTACTATTAACGAAAGACCAGAATTGTTCAATAATTAGGACGATATAAGCTTCCCGAAAAACATAGATAATCATCGCTGCTAACTGTATACCCCTGATTATAGCAATGTAACAACAGAAGATTAGGATAGCAGATAGGAAGGAGGTGATCGCTAACGTTCGTGTCGCTCCATACACAGAAAGCACACGTCCGTATAAATAGAGAATCAGTAAAACGCTTGGTGGCACAGCTACCCACACGCGCGTAAGATTCTCAGCAGTATATGCGTCAATAAACAGTGAAGTTGAAACAGCCCGGATAAACTCGTAACCACATAAAAGGAAACTTGCAGCAGCTGAAATGGAAAATGCGGCATAAATTATGCGTCTTGGAAACATCAACGTACTCTAAATTTAGCAGGTGATCCTGCATTCTTTGAATTTACATTAGTTTTAATAGTGATAATACTACTATGAAATTATAAGAGATCGTCGTCAGTAGGACGTGGATTATGGACCCAATGTCCACTCGGGTCATTACCTCTGGCAATAATTGCACGTTGATTCCAGTTATTTGCAGCCTTAACTTCTGGTGGTACAAAACGCATTGTCAGTCCACATCGTCGTCTGTCAGAAGTATTAGGTTCTGAACCGTGTAATAGTAGGTCGGAATGAAGTGAAAGTTGACCTGCATTCATCTCAAAAGGTACAGGTTTGTCTCCGTACTTTTCGGGTTCATTTACTGTTTGACTTAAGACATTTTTCTCTTCTGCTGTACTACGTTCAAAGGCTATCTGTCCATGTAAATGTGATCTTGGAATTACTGTCATGGCACCATTTTCTAATGATGCATCATCAATTGCAAGCCAAACAGTAACGGTTTTACTTGGTGATAATGGCCAATAAGATGCATCCTGATGCCAACTAACCTGTCTGTCCTCACCAGGGAGTTTGCAAAAGTAGTGTGTCCCCCAACAGATTAAGTCTTCTCCAAGTATGTCCTGCACATAGTTCAGAATTCTGTCGTCAGTCGTTAGGTCGTGAATTCCTGCGCTACGCGTATGCCAACCGTTTATTGAATAACTATTTCCACCTTCTGACAAGACCTTTTCCATTAGTTTGTTAAAGTAATCACGATGGTGCGTAATCTCATCATCAGAAAAGGCATCTAAAGGCGATATAAAACCCTTTTCATTAAAGTGTTGTATTTGTGTATTAGTCAAAGTGATGGGATTCTTGTTTTCTACTGGAAAGAACTTGAGCGTGCGGTTCAGGTCAGGATGTGCATCTGTTATAGCCATTGAATACACCTTTCACTAATTGATCATTGAATTTCAATACAATTCTTATCATACCTTAACGCGTCTTAGTTGTCAATGATTGTTTCGGTTAAGACAAGGTTATTTAGTTTTATAGATTCTCATTTTTTTAGGTTAACTGTGAATTTAGGGTCTGAAAGTGCCACAATTTGCCACAATTTGCCACAATTTGCCACATGCGATAGCATGTGATAGCAATAAATAGGTTGACAGCCAAACTGTATAGGCTGTTGTAATATTTATGTGACCTTCGGAAACTATATAACCTTACGGATAAGGCACTTCTATTCTCTTAGTAAACTGATTATCCCGTATTTCTCTTTTATCGTGATGGTTTGATTCGCTTTTAAATCTTCAAATGTATCTACATGTCCACTTTGCCAGCGAACTTCCAGGGTCTTTACATCGTTGTAGTCGCCAAGACCAAAATGTAGTCTTAGATCGTTCTGTGAGAGATAACTTGATCCGCTATGCACTTCTTTAAACAACGAGAGAGTTCCAGTTTTCACGGTTACTTTCGTACCAATACCGGAAACATTACTTGATGTCCCAATAGTATGAATTACAATCCAATTTTTGTTATTACCTCCATCATTACGCAGTAGTTTTGCTGATTGATTGGAGTGATTTAGAAATATGTCAATATCTCCATCGTTATCGTAGTCACCAAAAGTTGCTCCTCTTCCAACATTCATTGTAATGTCTGTTAACCCTACATCATTAGAAACATCGGTGAAAGTATTTCTTTTAAGCATTAGGTTATTTTGAAGTATTAAGTCTGTCTGCACATAGGTTGCATCAGAATACTTCTCAATGTTATCCTGAAGGTGACCGTTAGAGACATAAATGTCTTGTAATCCATCATTGTTATAATCAAAGAAATTTACAGCCCATTTGAAATCTGTCAGTGTGACTCCACCAATTTTAGAATCGTAGGAAACATCATTAAAATATAACGTAGCTTCATTTTTGTATAGCAAGACTGGTTGCGATGGTGCATTGCTCACTACCAGATCAAGATAGCCATCGTTGTCGTAATCACCGAATGCGCTCCCCATACCACTTCCTGGTATACCGTTTTCGTCATAACCAGTTCCTGTAATATCTGTTATATCAGTAAATGTTCCATTACCGTTGTTTTGGTAGAGGATATCCGGTTCCATGTCATGAGCGATATGTAGGTCAGCATCTCCATCGTTATCATAATCTCCTACGGCAACAGCGAGTCCGAGACCACGATGTGCAATACCTGCTGAAAAGGTAACATCAGTAAACGTATTATCTCCATTGTTTTGATATAAGATATCAGATTCACTGACGAAACGAGTGCCATCCATCTGATCTACTGGACTACAATATATACGTTCACCCCTCGAAATCCAACCACTATTTCCATCTATTGAAAATTCCATGTAGTTTACGACGTATAAATCAACAAGACCATCTAAATCGTAATCCAAAAATGCACAACCTGTTCCCCAACGTTTATCGCCGACGCCTGCTTCTTCAGTAATGTCAGAGAAAGTCCCATCACCATTATTGTAGAATAGACGATTAGTCCCATAGTTTGTAATATATAATTCAGGAAAACCGTCGTTGTTAATGTCTGCTGATGCACATCCGACACCATATCCTAAATCACCGACTCCTGCTCTTGTTGTAACATCAACAAAAGTACTGTCACCTTGATTCTGATACAGCTTGTTTTTTGGATGTTCAGTTAGAATAGAATTGGAATTGCTTTCATCGGCGAGGGACGGAATAGTTGAAGCGTTGACAATATATAAGTCAAGATTACCGTCAAGGTTGTAATCAAAAAAGAGTGCCCCTGATCCTAAAGTTTCTAAAAGATATTTTTCTCCAGTTCTACCATCAAAATGTTGAAATACTATTCCTGATTGAGCTGTTACATCTACAAATTTTACATCTGTGAAGGCATTGGTTGTAAAGAAAACTGATGTCAGAAGTAGTAGACAGACATATCTCATTTTTTAGGATTATTTTTAAGAGAAGCTTCTTTCTTACGCGCAAGTTGCGCTTTGTCATCTAAGCCAAGTTTCTCATAGGTCGTTGCGAGTGTATCCCAATAATTGGCATTATTCGGTGCAAGGTTCGTTGCTGTTTTTGCATGTGATAAAGCTTGATCAAGATTCTCTTGAAGTTCAGTATAGCAGACCGCAATATTATTATGAGCAATTGCAAGTGAATTGTCGGATGAGATTGCTTTCTGATACGCATCAATTGCCAGTTGCAACTTATTCTGTTTGTGATAAGCAAGCCCCAAATTATAGTGTGATGATGCTAAAGTGGGTGAAATGGAAATCGCCCGTTTGTAACTCTGAATTGCCTTATCGTACCGCAAACGTGCCAAATAAACTATGCCAAGGTTGTTATGTCCTTTTGGATCATCAGGATGAATCTTGACCCACTTCTGAGCTTTCTCCAGAAGCGGGTCTGTTTGACGAAGGATTTTGAAGTATTGCATCAACTCAGTCGCTTGTTCTTTTTGTCCACGTCTAATATGTATCTGAGCAAGATGGTATTGTGCTTCAGTATTATCTACATGTTTCTCTATTACGTTTTCAAATTGTTTTACGGCATCATCATAGCGTCCCTGCTTCACGTATACCTTTCCTAACCCCAATATACCA
Organism: Candidatus Poribacteria bacterium; assembly: GCA_965261435.1. Lineage (GTDB taxonomy): Bacteria > Poribacteria > WGA-4E > WGA-4E > WGA-3G > MSPOR6. The sequence goes on along the minus strand of CBDHDL010000021.1, from coordinate 4,040,659 downwards.
GTAACGTTGTTTTGCTTGAAACTTACAGCCTTAGAATATGCTTGTTCAGCATCCTTTAGATTTCCAAGTCTTAGATATGCTTCAGCAAGACCGTTATATGCATCAGTCCAATTAGTATCAAAAGATACGGCTACTTTAAACGCATCAACAGCATTTGAAAAATCAGCCTGCTTTAAATGTATTAACCCAATATTATAATGTGGTTCTGCTGACTTTCTGTCCAAGAGTGATGCCTTTTTGAATGCATCAAGCGCAGAAATATACTGTTTTTGTTCTGAATAGGTGATGCCGAGTGAATTGTAGACCTGATCAGAATTTGGGTTATAATTGATGGCTATCTTATACACAGAAATTGCTTCTGGATATTTTTCTAATGCGTGGTAAGCATTTGCTTTCTGATAGTGCAATTCGGCAATCCAATTCTCTAACACGTTTTCTTTCTGTAAACGAATTGATTGGTCAAATGCATCAATTGCCTTCTGGTACCGACCTTCTTTAAGGTAATTTATACCGCGTGTATAATGTACGTCGGTGTTTTCTGCAAAAACGTTGCATCCTATGGTAAGACTAAGACTGAGTATCAAGAGATATTTTTGCATTCAAACAGTGATTCCTTAGGATTCTTCGGCAAGAATGCTCTGTATATAGACTGTAGAAAAACCTAATGCTTTGTCAAGTCAAAAATGATCTGTATATCGGACGGGGAGACCCCGTCCCTACGAACGGATCTACTCATCATTTGAGTGCTGACAGAACACTAATGTCGCCGGTGTGATTTAATTACACCCCAGGTAGTCGTTAATTTCTCTGCTGGTTTAACAGGTGCAAAATCTCCAGCTCTAATCGTGTTAATTTCATCCAGCGATATGGCACGGTTAAACAGATATACTTCATCGATTACCCCAGTGAAGAATTCCTGTCCGGGATGTCTTGCCCCAACCATGATTGAACCGTCAATCTCAATAATTGCTGGTGGTTTTCCTCCTCCGCCAACTTTCTTTCCATCATAATAAAAACTAACATCCTTTTCTATGTCATGTACTACTGTAAGATGTACCCAATCTTCTGGTTGGTCTTCATTCGAAATACCTTTCTGTGCCCAATTAGGTGCTTTCGTATACATATACGTTTTTTTGTTGTTATTGTTGAAGATAACAGCCCAAACAAGAGAACCTGCAGAAACCATATAATTCCATTCTCTTATTTGTGAATCTCCGCGTTTAACCCAAAAGGCAACAGAAAACTGTTCTCTCAACTGTAGCGTATCATTGATTGGCACCATTGCGAATTGTTGTTTTGTTCCATCAAATTCAAGTGCCTTACTACCGAATTTACCATCAACCCAAGTAGGATTCTTCATTAGGTCCGCATCATGTCCATAGGTAGAATTGTCCTTAGTTTTATCTCCTGAACCCTCGTCAAATGATAGATATAACACAAGTGACTTGTCCTCTAAACCTGCGTAGGATGGTGAGATAATGAAGAACATTATTGAAATCGTCACAAATACAGTTACCATTTTTAAAGTACTTAACACGATTCTTTCCTCCTTAAATGTATTTTTATTTGTAGAGTATTGAAATATTATTCTTGCAAATAGATTGAAATGTAGATTAGAGACGAAACTTAACAAGCACCACATTTTTTGCAGACTGTGGTGTCACATGGACTTGTCATAAAACCCTTATCATGTTTGTTAAATTCAAGTTGTAGGAACTGTGGTTTAACATTTAGGTCAAGGTGATCCCACGGGTTGATTTCATTGAACTCGCGTTGTCGGAGGGCATAAAAATCTGGTGATAAACCGTGTGAACGAAATGCATTATTCCAAGTTGTACCGCGTGCCATATCCAATATGACTTTACCAAGTCTTCTGTCACCTCGTGCCAGAACTGCTTCCTGATGTGCCATGCGTGCACTGGCAGAGGATACTTTAATACTACCGAGTTTATTTATTTCTCTCTTAAGGTAGTCGAGTTTTTTGGCAATGGTTTTTGGTGGTTCCATAGACACCCATTGGAAGGGTGTGTGAGGTTTTGGTACCATCGGTGAAATAGTAAAACTGATACGGCCGATTTTTCCAGTTCTCTTTGCATGCGGAAGTAAGATAGTGCGCATCTCTTTTGCCATTTCAGCAATTGCTGCCACATCCTCGTGTGTTTCATAGGGAACGCCTATTAGAAAATACAAGCGTAGGTTCAGAATGTCACGTTTTAGGGCTTCTTCAAATATGTAATAGAGTCGTTCTCGGGGAATTGCTTTATTTACGACTTTTTGGAGGTTCTCGGTTGCGACTTCAGGTGCAATAGTGATTGTACCTTGTTCACTATCGGCAAGTGCATCAAGAAGGGGTTCTTCAACTGTTTCGGCGCGAAGAGACGCACATGATATACGAAATCCTCTATCAACTAAACCAGTAGCAATTTGATTGATTTGTGGATGGTCGGAGATTGATGCGCCAACTAATCCAATTCTATCTGTGATTCCTCTTGCCTTTTCAGCTAAGGATAGCGTATTTTCAACTGATCGATGTCTTGGCCAACGACGGGCATAGTCTGCAACACAGAAACGACACTGTCTACCACACCCCCGTACAATCTCAATCAAGTGTGCATTTGAAAACTCAGTGTTTGGCGTATGAATATGTGTACAAGTTTCAACACTGTTCAAACTGGGAACAGCAGCAGCAGTAATTTTATCGGGAAGACCTTGTTTTGCACTAACCTGTTTGATTTTTCCATTGTCGTGATAATCAACATCATAAAAACTCGGTACATAGAAGCCAGGTTTTGAGCCAATTGAGAGTAGAAGTTCATCCTTAGGTGAATTTGACTGCTTCCATTCTCCGAATTCATCCATCAGTTGATGGATTGTATTCTCTGCCTCTCCAACGACAAAAATATCTATAAAATCTGCAAGGGGTTCAGGGTTATAAGAGATATTAATGCCCCCAGCAATTACAATAGGATCCCATTCAGTGCGGTCTTCTGCCAGTGCAGGAATGGTTCCTAACTCTAAAGCACGAGGAATGTTAATATAATCAGATTCAAAGGAGATGGAAAAGCCAACAATATCAAATGTGTTAAGGTTGGACTGTGTTTCTAAAGAATAGAGAGGCGTCTTTTTCTTGACGAGTTCTGAAACATACTGCGATTCTGGAATAAACACGCGTTCACAAGTTGTATCTTCACGATTATTCAGTATGGCATGAATCACTTGAATGCCTAAGCTTGACATACCGAGTTCATACGCGCCTGGATAAACCAAGGCAAACTTGTTCTGTTTCCCATGCTTGTATGCGCGCTGATCATGTCCCGCATGTATTTCAGATCTTAGGAGACGCTGAACGTGAGAACGTAAATCCAAATGAAATCCTCTTCAGAAATGCAATTAACTATCAAGTTAATCTAATTTCTATTTTTGTCCCTTCTTTGTTGAACTCTTAAAAAAGCTGGTATATCCCACTGTTTTTCACGGTTCTTTTCCTGTTCATCACTTGATTCCTGTTCGTTGGTATCTGTATCTTGTTGACTGGTTTGTTTAGGGGTATTGGTCCTACGATCTGGTGTACGGGGTACTTGTGATCCAGACCGTTCTTCATTGTTTCTATCTTGAGGTTGTCTATCCCAAGCAGGGCGTTGTGATCGTCCAGCTGTACTTTGCTCTGTACTTCTTACTCGACTTCCTTGCAGCATTGGACCGGTTTGTTGCGTCTGTTGGTTATAGCCACTTCCGCCACCTCTGTTAGGTGCAATACCAGAATCGGATGGAGGGTCGAACCCGGTAGCGATAACCGTTACCAGGACTTCATCGTTCAATTCTAATTCATCCTTGTATACCAAACCGAAGATATGTTCTGAATCTTCTGATGCATCTCTGATGACTTGCATTGCATCATTCAATTCGTGCATGGTAAAGTTCCGTGGTGAAGTAATGTTGACTATCATACCTACAGCGCCAGCGATACTGGTTTCTTCAAGCATTGGGGATGAGATAGCTTCAAGTGCAGCCGCTTGAGCACGGTTGTCTCCTGTTGCTTTCCCCATACCCATCAAAGCAGTACCTGCATTACGCATGACTGTTTCTACATCGGCAAAATCAACGTTAATTTCTCCAGTTTCTCTAATTATGTCAGATATACTTTGTACACCGAATAACAGGACTTCATCCCCCATTATGAAAGCTTCATTAATTGGAAGTTTTCTATCAATTGTATCAATCAGTCGTTGATTTGGAACTACGATAACAGAATCAGCACTTTCACGTAGTTCAGCCAAGCCAGCTTCAGCCTTTTCTGCCCGTTGTCTTCCTTCAAAATCAAATGGACGTGTAACAACACCTATTGTCAACGCCCCTGTCTCTTTTGCCAGACTTGCTATGACCGGGGCTGCGCCTGTTCCTGTTCCACCCCCCATTCCAGCTGCCACGAAAACCATATTTGCAGAATCAACGATGTCTTGTAAAGTTTCTCTGTCCTCTTCAGCAAGCCTTTTGACCGATCTCTGGATTCGCACCTGCTCCCAAACCTTTAGTCGTGCTCGCTCCAATTTGAACTTGAGTTGCTCCATGACATGAATATAGAGCCTGTGAATCGGTATTTACTGCATAAAATTCAATTCCAGTGAGTCCTGCTTCTATCATCCTCCTAACAGCGTTCCCACCAGCTCCACCAACACCAATTACCTTTATTTTTGCACTGGTATTTTCAAATTCTTCTTGTTCAAAATCAATCATATTAACTTCAGTCACCTTTGGAAAACACATACTGACTGTCATCACTGCATTGGATTATTTTAATAATTCACTATAGGCAAGTTGCGACACCAACGGTAACCTAATTCCTCCTTTACCTAAAAACCTTATATGATAGTACACGATTCAGTGTATAATATTATTCCTTAGTGTTTTGTGAATTCTTAACTTGTGGGTCGGGCAGATCAAAGCGAAACCCGACAAATGCCAAACGCGCATTTTGCGTTGATTTGGACATGATAGACACAACGATTACATATCGGGTTTCGTTCCTCTACCCGACCTACATATTTAGTCTGGACTATCCACTATTAGTAATCCACCCTTAACCGCTGCATTAAACTCCGTTCTAATACAATCAATATATCTTAATTCAACGAAATTGCAAATTACAGTATCTGAATTCATCATATATCCTGTCTGGAGGAATGGAAAATTCCTATTTCGTTGAACAATCAAAATAGCACTGTAGTCAAAACGAATTCTTATTCATAAAAGTATCTTTTATTGTCTATTCTATGTTATTTTTTATTCTGTGTTATTATACAGATTAATCAAAATTAAATCAATAGTAATACAGTTATAGTATTAGGAAAAAGGACGTATGCTTCATTCTATTGTTAGTATGTAATAGGATATTCAGTTATGTTGAACAGATTATGCATTACGAAATTAATATCCAAACCATTCTTTTATTTTACTAAAAAAACCTCCAATTGCACCAGACCCACGACTTAACACCTGTGCTTGCTTCTGTTCACGCCTCAGAGCATCACCATATAAAGCTAAACCGATGCTTGACGAATACATTGGATAATTTACACGATCAGTTAACCCTTTTAGGGGTTTTGGGTAACCGATTTGAACGCGTAATTGTAACACCTGTTCCGCCAGTTCTGCTAAACCATCCATGAGTGCTGTTCCACCTGTCAAGACGAGTCCACCAGGTAGTTGAATATCACCGAGTTCATTCTGCATTTCCTCTAAAATTTGCACTATACGATATTCAATTATCTGTGCTAAATCATATCTATTGATGAACTTTGGCGGTGCAGCCCCGGTATTTATCGGTATGGGATGAGTTTCGTCATCACGCACCCATTCTGTCCATGCACATCCACGGTTGAGTTTAAGTTCTTCTGCCATGGGTAATGTAACTTTCAAATATTGAGCGATGTCGTTTGTAATATGTTGACCGCCGACAGGAAATACAACGACGTGTTTTATGGCATCTTCTTTGTATACAATGATTTCAGTTGTTTGATCCCCAATGTCAGCAAGTGCAATTCCTACTTCTCGTTCATCTCTCTGTAAAACAGCTTTTGCTGATGCCACTGGAGCAACAACTAATGTTTCTACGCTTGATATAGCTGCTTGTTCTACACTATTGAGTAAACTCTGTATTGCACTCGTGCTACCTGTGATGATATATGCGTTGGCTTCTAATCGGGACCCAGACATATTTATAGGTTCTTTTATCCGATTGTTCATATCAATTACGAAGTTCTGTTCAATTACATGTAATATATCTTGACCATCGGGAATTGCAGCAATTGTCCGAGCAGACTGTACTGCTCTATCTACATCATCCTGTGTTATCTGAGCTGCGTTCTTCACAGTGATGACTCCACGTGAAGATTGTCCATGGACATGCTCCCCTGAGATCCCCAAGCATACAGCCTCAATGTTTACTCCTGCCATTAGCTCAGCTTCTGAAATCGCCTGTCGAATTGCTTCAGCTGTAGAATTGATGTCAACAACAACACCTCTTCTTAAACCTCTTGATTCTGCCCCACCTACTCCGATGATTTCCATCTGTCCATCTAACCCCGGTAAGGTGTGGCATACAACAACCGAGATTTTACTCGAACCGATGTCTAATCCGGTGATAATCGTTCCTTTTGCCATCTATTTGTTGGCTCCTCCTAAATATAATGTATCTTTGTACCGAGCATCTAAGTATGTGTATTTTAATGGTGAGGACGTGTCATCAGAGCCAGCATCCAATTGTTTATTTTTACTTTTAGCTGAAACAAGTCTTTGCCTTTTTATTCTTGACAAAGCCTGTTGATTAATGAACAAACTTAAGTTATGTAAACCTAATTCAACCATATCTCCAGCAATCCATACAGGTATTGGTAAACTGTCTATCCTTAATTCTATTTTTTTCTGAACTCGAGCGTCAATACTATGAAGGTCTTTTGCTATATCTGGTTTTCTCAATCTTGCATGTTTCAAAACCTGAATTCCGACTTGTGTTGGTGTGGATTTAATCTGTGAACCAATATCAGGGACTTGTTCACATTCATCTATTAATTTGATCAAATGTTTATACTGTTCAGGCTTAATAGATTCTAATATATATCCTTCCTGATCAATTAAGAAATAATACAAGTTTTGCTGATTATTCTTATCGATTTTAGGTACAAATTCTGTATCTGGATCATCAACGAGAAGTAATCTAATAAATGCAAATACTTTCCTTTCAGTTACCTCTATGGTGAGCATTCTTTTTACTAAGCTCTTAGTGACTTGAACATCTTTGATATAGCTTAGATTATCCTTAAGGTAATTTGCGGTCCTCAACTCTGAATCAGTGACAATATTGTCTAAATTCTCACCTAAAACGTCATATATCTGTCCTTTAGTATAATGGATATTCCCAAAAAGTGCAAATGTAACACGCTCAAAATTAAAAAAACCGAGAATGATTTTACCGATAAATAACAAGGTTACTACAACAATGCATAAAATAATAGTACGCCTTGTACGGTAATTAGGTGTACGAATTTTGCGAGGATTGAATATTCTATGTGAAGGACCATGATTATTCTGTTTGCCTTTTCTTGAAAAGATCATTGTATCAACTCTTGTTCGATGTGTATCTTGCTAAAAACTCATGTCCAACATTATAGATATCCCCGGCTCCAAGCGTGATAACTAAATCATTTGACTTAGTTATTGACAACAAACGTTCAACGACTCCCTTCATGTCAGACTCATATATCACATGTGTGTGTCCATGTTCCTCTATAGCATTAGCTAAGTTTTTTCCAGTGACGTTTTCAATAGGTTGTTCTCCAGCCCCATAAATTGATGTAACTATTAGAATGTCAGCATGATCAAACGAATGGCAGAATTCATGAGCAAGATCACGGACTCTTCCGTAGCGGTGTGGTTGAAACACTGCAATAATTCTGCGGTTGTATCCTTCCCTTGCGCCTTGTAATGCAGCCATGAGTTTAGCAGGATTGTGAGCATAATCGTCAACCACGACTATATTATCTATTTTTCCTAATACTTCAAATCTGCGGTGAACCCCCTGAAAAGTTCCAAGTGCATGCTGAATTTTGTCAAAGGAGATTTCTAATTCAAGTCCGACAGCAATTGCCGCCAGTGAATTAGCGATATTGTGTCGCCCAGGCATTTTTAAATGCACGTATCCCAAGGAATTACCTTGTTTGCGTACTTTAAAGCTTGATGCTGAACCTTCAAACTTGATGTCATCGGCGATAAGGTCAGCGCTTGTTTCCAACCCGTAGGTTACATACTTCCTATCAACTCTTGGTATAAGTTTTTGTATATTTTTCTGATCAAGACACAAGACGGAGGATCCATAAAATGGTACTTTATTAATAAAGGTAAGAAATGCGTCTCCTATTTCATCAATGTTGTCGTAATAATCCAAATGATCAGCATCAACAGAGGTTACCACAGCGATAGTAGGATATATCATTTTGAATGAACCGTAAGCCTCATCCGCTTCAATTACCATCACATCACCATGTCCGCTTCTTGCGTTACTACCATTTACTAATTTACCACCTACAATCACAGTTGGGTCTAAAGACGATAAAACTGTAGCGGTCAATGCGGTCGTTGTTGTTTTTCCATGTGTGCCGCTTATTGCAATACTCTTACGCATCCTTGTAATTTCATTTAACATTTCTGCCCCGCGAATAATAGGAATGTTCGCGTGCAATGCGGCTTGTAATTCAGGGTTATCTTCAGGTATTGCAGGTGACATTACGACCACATCCGCACCATTAACGTTTGATGACGCGTGCCTATACCAAATTTTAGCACCACATGACTTTAGATGTTCAGTCGCTGCAGACTTTCTTATATCTGACCCAGTGATATTAAAGTCAAGACCGAGCAATACTTCAGCAATACCGCTTAATCCAGCACCACCAATACCAATGAGATGAATGTTCTGTGTCTTGCCAAACAATACAATACTCCAATGACCTAAATTCATCCAGTTTTCATCAAGAAATCCTCATGTTAATCCTGGGTCGCAAATTTAATAACTGATTCAGCGATTGTATCACTTGCGAAAGGTCTCCCTAATTTCCTATTTGCATCTTTCATTTGTTGGTATAGATTCTCATGAGTTATAATGTGCATTATCTGAGTCACAAGTTTTTCTGGGGTTATCTCTTCTTGTTCAATAACAACAGCTGCACCCGCCTTGGCTACTGCTTCAGCATTCTGAACCTGATTATTGCCGATAGCTGCAGGAAGTGGAATGAAAATAGCAGGGATACCACAGGCTGTAATCTCAGATACTGTCATGCCACCAGCTCGACAAATCATCAAATCTGCAATACTATATATTTCTTCAACAGGGTCAAAAAAAGGGCGAACCAAATGACGGATTTTATGCTTTTCATAAGAGTCTTTTACAATATTCTCATCACGCTCACCAGTTTGATGCACAATCTGTATATTGAATCTGCTATTCTTGGAATTGTGTTCATCACTGATAAAATCTTCCCTTGAATTAGCACCAAGGACAGACTGAACAATTAATGGACATGCTTCGATCATTGCTTCATTAACAGCATGAGCCCCTTGGCTACCCCCCATAACAAAGATCGTCTTGTGTGATTTCCTTAGATTATACTTTTTGTATGTTCCATCCTTACGGACAAATTGCGTTATTCCAGGTCTTATTGGGTTACCAGTAACTTGTACAATATCTCTCGGAAAATGTTGAGTTTCCTGAGGTAATGCCAGAAAGGCAGCTTTTGCACGTCGAGCAAGGATCCGATTAGTCAAACCGGGTGATACATTCTGTTCCTGTATAGCAACCGGAATACCGAGTAATGACGCAGCTAAGAGAACTGGACCTGATACGTATCCGCCTGTGCCGATCACAAGATTTGGTCTTAGTTCCCTTAAATACTTGAATGACTGTAAGATACCTTGAGAAACTTTGGCAATAACAGGTAACCATTTCCAAGTCAGCTTTCGTGGGAATCCTTCAACTGAGATTGGCCGGAATTCAAAGCCTTCTTTTGGTACTAATGAAGCCTCTAAACGGTTACGTCCACCAATAAAAACAATATCAATCTCTGAATCATTCCGTTGTAATGCTTGTGCGATACCGATAGCAGGATAAATGTGACCTTCCCGTTCCTCCTCCAGCAAGCACAAACCTTATCTTGTTCTTCTTCCTGCCGCTATTTTCTGATGCAATCACATCATTAGATTGTTTCTTTTTTTTATTACTCACATTACATTCTGTCATGGATAGTTTTTCTTGGTCAACTCTGCTTTATTTTAGTTGATGTGCGAGTTGATGTGCGTATCGTGCCTCGAGAGATGTTCAACAAAATACCAACACTTACCAGACTAATCACAAGGGAAGAACCACCGTAGCTCAGAAATGGCAGTGTGATCCCTTTCGTTGGAAGCATTCCAGTTACTACGCCAATATTGATAAACGCTTGTAAACCAATAACAAGTGTAATGCCAGCTGCAAATAGTGCCCCGAAACGGTTCTCTGTTCGTCTTGATATAGATATACCGCGCCAGATAAATATCATAAATATTATGATGACAACCGTTGCACCGATAAAACCAAATTCTTCGCCTACAATAGAAAAGATAAAATCTGTATGTGGATATGGTAGATATCCATTTATCTTTGCTGAACTGTTATCTATTCCGACTCCGGTAATACCACCCCATTGTAAAGCTTCAATAGATCGTCCCAACTGATGACCAGCGGCATCGGAGGATTGCAGCGTTGCAAGGTAATCTGTTATACGTTTCAAACGGTAATCATCACTGATAATATAACCTGTTAACAAAGCCACGCCGCCACCGACTAACAACACTGTATGCAGAACTCGGATGCCGCCGATGAAAAGTAGACAACATGCAGTTGCACCCAATAGAACTGCAGATCCGAAATCAGGTTGTTTTGCAACAATTCCAAACATTAGACCAATTATGAGTATGTTTGGTAGCACGCCGTTAAATAGGTGCTTGATACGTTCAGGTTTATGTGCTAAGAAATGTGCAATATGTACTATCAATGCAATTTTAGCAAATTCAACTGGTTGAAATCGTATTGGACCTAACGCAATCCATCTTGTGAATTTTCCACCGTCTGCACCACTGACACTTGTCCCAAGTGGTGTAAAAACAAGTAAAAGCAATCCAAAAGCAACAAACAACAAGAGATTACTATACTTCTCGTAGAACTTATAGGGAATGTAGGAGGCTACCCCCATTCCAACTAATCCTATCAGACACGCGATTGCTTGAATTTGGAGATACCGATAATTGTTATCATACTGTTTTGCAGATAGCACATGTCCAGCACTATATACCATCAAAATGCCTATACCGACTAAGCAAAGTGTTACCGCAAGTAGAGCAGTATCTACTCTACCAAAACTTTGGTTTGTTACCCGTTCTGGATTTGACGGAATTGCCGTCGTATTAGCATAATTTATCGCGTTCTGATTTTGCATAGATCAAATATAGTTTTAACTTCTAACTTATTTTTTTCCGACTTTACAAATTTCATTAGTGCTTTGTCAAGTCATAAATGATTTATATATCGGACAGGGAAACCCCGTCCCTACGAACGGATCTAACCATCATTTGAGTATTGACAGAACATTAGGTTGTCTGTGTCTTTTCACAAAGTGCATGAACCAGACGTTTAAAATGTTCACCGCGTTCTTTATAATTTTCGTACATATCAAAACTGGCATTTGCAGGTGATAGAAGGACAATATCCCCTGGTAAGGTTTCTGTAAATGAATACTGAACTGCTTCATCCATTGTTTTAGTATGATACATCTCAACACAACCTGTGAATGTGCTTTGTATATATTCAGTATATTCACCAAGTAAAATCAATCTCTTAACTTTCGCCCGAACCAGGTCAATTAGAGGTTGATAATCATTTCCTTTGTCATATCCACCAAGGATTAAATATACTCTTTTCTTCTCATTTCCATTTTTAACCGTATTCTCTATAGATTCAAGTGCTGCGTATGTTGCTATGACGTTTGTTGCTTTAGAATCGTTTATGTAAACTACATCACTAATCGTGTCAACAATTTCAAAAGCATGTTCAAGTGCAGGATGTATAGGATCAAAATCCAGAAGTGCATTCCTGATATTGTCAATCGAAACATCAATTATGCACCCTACGACGACAGCTGCAAGTATGTTTCTGATATTATGTGATCCTACTAAAGGTAAATCACCGACACTACAAAGTTTTTTTTTCTGACCTTCTCTATAAATATAAATATAATTCTCTATTCCTTCTGTTTCCAGTCCAACAAATATTTTTTTCTGCAATTTGTTTCTTTGGTGATCATGTTTGTCGATACTATCTGAAAAGAAGGCTGTCTTCGCTCCCGTCGCGTCACTGAAGGTCATAACAGTAGAATCATCAGCATTAAGAACTATCCAATCAGACTCTGTTTGGTTTTCACATATCTTTAGTTTTGCTTTGTAATAAGAATCCATTGTACCATGTCGGTCAAGATGGTCACGTGCAATGTTCAGAACGACACTGACAACCGGACGAAAACTATAGGTGCTTTCTAACTGGAAGCTGCTTGCTTCTACTACAGCAATATCAGAGTTGCTGAGGGTAGATATTTTACTGGCTAACGGGACTCCTATATTTCCTGCAACTACAACATCCTTAAAGCGTTTGCTTGATTCTAAAACAGCAGCTGTCAGAAGACTTGTTGTAGATTTTCCCTTCGTGCCGGTTATTGCAACAATTGGTGCTTGACATAACTGTGAAGAGACTTCCAATTCACCAATAATCGGAATGCTTCTTTTATCTGCTTCAACTAAAATTGGTATATCCAAAGGAACACCAGGGGAGACTACTATTAATTCGGCACTTGCTATACAGGATTCACTATGACCCCCAAGGCAGTATTGTATTGATAATCCTTCCAGTTGAGAGATTTCTTCTGTCAATGCATCTTTATTAGAAGTATCTGTGAGAATAATCTTCGTGCCAAGATCATAGAGTAAACGTGTGATTGCGATACCACTTCGATTTGCACCGAAAACAGTGATATGTCTACCCAAAAAGTTGTCCAGTATTTTTTGCTTCAAACCCTACCTCAACCAAAGAGGATTCGTTGATAACAATGGTTAATAGTTTCAAAAACTTACTATCCTAATCTTAGTGTACTTAATGCTATCAACATAAGTATAAGTGCGACTATCCAGAAGCGGATTACCACTTTTGATTCCTTCCAACCGGATAATAAAAAGTGATAATGTAAAGGTGACATTTTGATGACCCGCTTGCCAGTCGTCCTATACGACAGAACTTGGATGATAACTGACAATGCTTCAGCGACAAAAATCCCTCCTACAATCAATAGCAGAAATTCATGCTTAATTAATAACGCACAAGTTCCAAGTGTTGCCCCAAGTGGTAGAGAACCGGTATCCCCCATAAACAATTGAGCGGGATGACCGTTATACCATAAGAATCCAAGACCGGCACCTACTAAAGATGCACAGAAAATTGTAGTGACTTCTCCACCCACAGGAAGATGGAATAAGCTTAGATATTCTGCAATATCTATGTGGCTAACAAGATAACCTAATGCTGCAATCGTTCCTGCAACAAAAAGCGTACAACCGATTGCTAATCCATCCATACCATCCGTTAGATTTACAGCATTTGATGTACCAACTATGACCAAAGTAGCGAAGGGTATGTAGAGATAACCCATACTGGGATGCAAGTTCTTTAAGAATGGAAGGTTTAATGCTGTACGCGTTGCTTCATTATCTGCTTCAATCGGCCCCCATTTGAAAAGATATATTGAAATTAACAATGCTCCAATGGTCTGTAATATTATTTTCTGCCATGCTCGGAGACCAAGGGACTGTTTTCTACTGATTTTACAGAAATCATCCAAAAAACCGAGTGCTCCAAACCATATAGTCGTAAAGATCATTAGGTAAATATAATGTTGATCAAGTTTAGCCCAAAAGAGTATGGATACAAGCACCGCAACGATGATGAGAATACCACCCATTGTTGGTGTTCCTGCTTTACTCGTATCATCATTTTGTCTTTGTGCTTTTTCTACCTCTTCTTGAATATGTTCACCAATATGCAACTGTTTCAGCTTTTTTATCATAAAAGGCCCTAAAACAAGTGATATTCCTAAAGCTGTTGCCGTGGCATATACCGCACGTATCGTAATCGCACTAAATACACTGAATGGTTCAAATAATTCGGCAAGTTTTTCGGATAACAGATGGTAAAACATTGGGGTTGTCTTCTAAGTTATTCTCATTCTTGTATACACATAGATACTTATCAGAGCACATTCTAATGCAAAATTCATCCTATAATCACAGACAATGGTAATTTAAAGAATTATTTCCCAGCACGTTTGGAAAACTGCTACTCATGTGTCAATTTAGTGTATGCTTTTATTCGATCCATCACAGTGAATGGGTTTTCCTAACCGCATTAGACATATAACGAAATACTTCAGGCACGGTAGATGCAGTTATAAAATCACATCTACCCGACTGGACTTATTCCGGCATAATTCCCGTACAATAACGCATTTAGATAGTTCGGATATGAAGATTAAGAATTTAATCGGTTAATTTTCAGTTTCTTATAGAATCCGGTGCAGTTAGGAAACCGAACCTACCGTGTCTGGGTCCAAATTACCCAATTTATAATTTGATCTTCATAACCGAACTAAACGTTGGACGAAAGTTAATATGTATTCTCAACACAAACCGTGCTTGTAGTTATTCTCTAAGATTCTTTAGAGTAAACTGTTAATCCACTACCTCAGATTGTGTGTCACTCATCAACTTCGTAAACTTTGCTTCTGCTTGACTTAATAGGTTCGTTGAATGGGAATAGATTAGTCTATTTTTCTCCTGATGTGTTTCAATAGCAAACTCAACCAATTTTGATGCCAGTTCTGGAAATGTAACACCCATAGGTTCCCATAAATAAAAGCTGAAAGAACCAGGGATCGTATTGATTTCATTGACATAAACTTGGCCTGCATCACTCACCAAGAAGTCAATTCTTGCTAATCCAGAACATGCTAATACTTGAAATGTCAAAGTCGCAAGGTTCTGAATATGTAACGTAAGTTCATCCGAAATTGGTGCAGGTATTTTACGTTCTGCCCCAGCCATGCCAGAGGTCGCATCTGACACGGATTCAGCTTCACTGTTTTCATGGATGTATTTATCGTCAAATGTCAAAAACTCTGTGCTAACAATAGGCTGTTCGCAAACTGATGGGATCAGAGTTTGCGTTCCCATCACTGAGCAATTAATTTCATAACCATCGATCAATCCTTGTTCTACAAGAATCCGTTGACAATACCTACACGCAAGTTCAATTGCATCCCTTAATTCGTCATGATCTTTCGAACAACTGACACCAATGCTTGAACCACTAACTGCTGGTTTGACAAATAATGGATAGCTAAGTTTTTCTTCTATTGCCACAATAATTTCTTCACTGGATTTTTCCCAATCATGTTTTGTAAAAGGTACATAGGGTAAGATAGGCAGTTCATTGTCATTCAGAACGGTTTTCATCATAATCTTATCCATACCGATACCTGAACCGAGTACATTTGCGCCAACATAAGGTATATCCATTAACTCAAGAAACCCTTGAAGTGTACCATCTTCACCGTGAACCCCGTGAATTGCAGGAAATACTACTTCAATATCAAGATATTTCTTTTTGCTAAAAAAACCACCCCGTTTTGGTAGGATAGTAAATTTAGTTTTTTGTCCAAATTCTACACTAACAGTGTCAAAATCATCTGTGTTCGGCAAGTTTCCATCCGTGAAAGTTTTCAGTTCATTCAGTTTCTCTCCAGTAAGCCACACACCGTCCTTTGAAATGTAGATTGGTATGACATTATGTTTTTCTGATAAAGCAGCGTTTACCTGATGTGCAGTTACGATAGAGACTTCATGCTCGGGTGAACGACCACCAAAAATGAGTGCCACGTTCATTTGTAATTCCTTTTACTCTTTAGATTTATTTTTACTTAGTTATAATTGTCAGGCAAATCATTCTCAAAAAGAACGACATCACCTGGTTTCAAGTTTTGTGCCAGCTGTGCCTGAGCATCTGACAGGTTTTTTACCTTACATATCTGTTTTTCCGGAAAATTCTCATGCTTCAGACCTTCTAATATTGGTACTGTAGTTTCGTTGCCAACAAGGATGACAAGATCACAGACTTTAGCGGCATGAATACCTAATCTCTTATTCTCATCGTATTCCCGGTCACCAAGTTCAACCATACCGGGTGTAACCAATACTTTTTTTCCACCATTCTCTCTGACGAAATCAGTCAGCACTTCAAGAGCGGCTCTTGCGCCTTCTGGGTTTGAATTGAAACTGTCATCAATTACCGTAACACCAGTGACACTGGGTTTCAACTCTAATCGATGTGGTACAGGTTCTAAAGTCTCAAGTGCAGAACGGATTTCATCAAAGGACATACCACATTTTCGTGAAACAGCAATAGCTGCAAGAATATTGGAGACATTATGTTTGCCAAGTAGCTTTGTTTTTACCTCAACCGGTCCAGTCTCATCATCAGAAACGCTAAATGACAAACCTTTATCATTCTGTGTTATGTTCGTTGCTTTATAGCTAATGAGTTCATTCTCACTATGCTTCGCTTCCATACTATATCTAATCACTGATACACTTGTGGTATTGTCAGCCAATTCTGCACAGATGTCATTGTCATAGTTGATTACTGCAAGACCTTCAGGAGGTAATGCTTCTATTAATTCATACTTTGCTTTAGCAGTATTTTTAATGCTTTTAAATCTTTCTAAATGTTGGGGACCTACGGCTGTTAGAATCCCGATTGTTGGCGGGGCAAGACGGCACAATTCTTTTATATCACCTTGTTTGTACGCTCCCATTTCAACTATAAACATCTCGTGTTCGTGTGCTAAATCGCCTCTAATCACCTTACAAATCCCCATAGGGGTGTTATAACTGTCAGGAGTCATCAACGTGTTGTATTTTTTTGATAGGATCTGTTGAAGGATATACTTTGTACTTGTCTTACCATAACTACCTGTAATCCCAATTATTTTCGGTTTCAATGTGTTAATTCGTTTTCTTGCGTCTCGTAGATATGCACCGTTTATGGTGAGTTCTATTGGTAAAATCATGATGCTGCTAATGACAAGAATTGGAACTGTGAGTTCACAAAATAAGAATACAGCGATTCGCCATCGGTCATCAGTTAAGACTATAGCAAAGAGAATAGCAAGGAGACCAAGTAATGATAGGGCTAAACCAAAAAGCCGTTTTGCCCGAGCAGTATATACAAGTGGCTTTTTTGCATCAACCTTTTTTCTGCTTACTATCCTATATACCTGGTATGAAATCCAAGAAACACATACCAATGGAAATACCAGATCTGGTAGAGTGTTATTGAATATGGAAACTATAGTCAGTGCTGCAAGAACGGCTATAATTTCATAGATTTCAAAACAACTTCTTAAGTGCGTTGAAATCCATTTCAAATAACGACCAGGTTTATACCCATCCAGTTGAA
Organism: Candidatus Poribacteria bacterium; assembly: GCA_965261435.1. Classification (GTDB taxonomy): domain Bacteria; phylum Poribacteria; class WGA-4E; order WGA-4E; family WGA-3G; genus MSPOR6. The sequence continues at coordinate 4,023,021 of CBDHDL010000021.1, read as the reverse complement.
GTATGTGTAAACCACGAGTAGTTCTTACCACAACTCTGACATAACAGACAGCAAGAAGAACAAAGTAGAGTATACTATTGAGCATTGTCATTTTATCCATACTAACAAAAACGCAATGAATTCAGGGCAACAAAAAATGAAGCAACACCCTGTTTCATTGCGTCCATAAGTAGGTCATTGTAGCGTATCTACAGAATCTCATGTTAATTTTTCTTCATAATCTTGTATTTGACAAGACTTGCCATCGATTCTGTCAGTTCATGCTAAGAAATTTCCTACAACATTACAAAACTGAGGAAATTGGTCAAGATATGAAAAATGTCCAGCATCCTTAAGTATGACCAATTCCGAGTTCGGTATTTCTTCCGACATTACCCTACCAGAAGAAATAGGTGTGTCTTTATCATTCTCTCCCCATATCAATAGTGTAGATGCTTTTATTTTGGGTAATAGTGAACGCAAATCCTGTTTCACCGATTTTACCAAAGTTGCTCTCATGGGGCCTGCTTCTTGATAATCCTTTGATCCTACTATTTTGAGCAAGAATTCCGCAATACGATTACCGAAAGTTCCACCAATTCGGAACAAACGACCAATTTTTGCTACAATAACGCGCAAATAATATGTTGGTTTACGGGGTGGAATTAGTCCTGCACTGTCAACCAAAATCAGTTTATCTACCAGATTTGGTTCTACGGCTGCAAGCACAATAGAGATTCTGCCACCGTATGAATGTCCAATCAGATGTGCTTTTACAATATCTAACTTTTGAAAGAAAGCGGATAAGAATCTTGCATAATCAGTAGCATCCCACGCAGTGGCTGGTATCTCACTTAAACCAAAACCAGGAAGATCTATTGCATAAACTTTATATGAGTTGGATAGCCAATCAAAAACAGGTTTAAAACTATTAGCTTCACCACCCCAACCGTGTAGCAATACAACAGGTTCACCTGAACCATTTACTTGATACGCAACTTTAATATTCTCTATTTCAGTAAACATGCCAAATTGAATAACTATCTCAGAATTAACTTCAATAACTTTAGATATCGTCAGATACACATTTATTGAATGTTATATCTTAATCTAAAACGGGTTCATGTGAATCATTAACTATTTCATGAAGTATCTGTGATGCTACTTCCCTATCATCAAATGGATACTTTTCTCCATGAATTTCTTGATAGTCCTCATGTCCTTTTCCCGCAATAACTACTACATCTCCTTCACGTGCATTCAATAATGCATGTCGAATAGCGTCACGCCTATCAGGAATACATTGAAAGGCAGCATCATGTGGTAACACAGATATTATTTCGTTTATGATTTCATTAGGATTTTCTGTTCGGGGATTATCAGATGTAATCAAACTCATGTCTGCAATCTGAGTAGAGATCTTTCCCATTTTTGGTCGTTTACCTCTATCTCGGTCACCACCGCAACCAAATACAGAAATCAGTCTACCATCAGCAATATCTCTTGCAGCATTAAGTACATTCTCTAAACCATCAGGAGTGTGAGCATAATCTACAATAACAGCAAAGTCATTATTGAGATTTCCATTTAAACTAATATTCTCAAACCTCCCGGGTACAACTGTAGAGGCAATTCCTTTTTGAATAGATTCAGTGCTGCAACTATAACGTAAACCGACACCTATTGCAGCGAGAGTGTTATAAATATTATATGCACCCAACAAGCGTATAGTTGCGCTAATTTTATTCCAAGCTGGTGCTCCATTAAATGAAATATTTCTCCTATTCAATACAGTGAAAGATAACCGTTTTAGTGTAATATCCACATCATGAGCAGCTAAGTCTGATTCATTTTCAATGCCGTATGTCAGGATATTGCTGGAAGGAATATGTTTGGTAATACGTTTGGTAAATGGTGAATCTGCGTTAAGTATTGCCAGACCTTTTGAATCCAATTGCTGAAAGAGCATTAACTTCGCAGCAAAGTAGTTATCCATATTTTCGTGATAGTCTAAGTGGTCTTGTGTCAGGTTGGTGAAGACAGCTGTGTCAAAGGTAAGACCTGTCAATCTATGTTGTGCAAGTCCTTGGGATGATGTTTCCATTATGACATACTCAATTCCAGCATCAACAAATTGTCTCAAAATAGCGTGTAATTCAAAAGGGTCAGGAGTTGTCAGTAATGCGGGGATCTCAACTTTTTTGTGATTGTCTATATCAGTATCAGCATCCCGAATATCAAACACATGTCCAATTGTACCTAAAAGAGCGGTTCTATGACCCTGTTCTTTTAAAATTCCGTAAGACAGATGTGCCGTAGATGTCTTGCCATTTGTACCAGTAATACCAGTAAACCTCAGTTTTCTTGCCGGATTTCCGTTCCAATTTGCTGCACAAATTGCTTGTGTTTTTCGTCCATTTGGTGTGACAACGGTTGTTATATTATTGGAAAATTCAGGGATATTTTTTTCAGATATTATAACTTTCGCACCGTTTCTGACAGCACCAGGAATGAAGGAGTGGCCATCAACGTTCAAACCTTGGTAACAGACGAATGCATTTCCTGCTTTTACTTTACGGTGATCACTGACAACTCCGTTAATTTTCGGATTTCTATCTCCCGTGATGTGTATTACATCAACACCATCCAAAAGTTTCTGGAGTTTCATAGTCCATCTCCTGTCTTAACAAGTGCTTCTTCAGGGATAGAACGTTTTTGCTTTAATAGTGAACTAACTTGATTGTCTGATGTCGCTTTTGGTTTATTCTTGAAAGAAGACTTAGACGTAGGCGTTGCATTGATTGTCCGTTGCTTTGTATCGTTTGAACTATTAGTGCGTTGCTCTACGTTCCTGTTTTTCACAAGATTCTCTTGTGATTTTCTTCTATGGTTAGGTGAATTATCAAAGAAACCTGTTTGTTGTGTATATCGTAAAGTCTGTTCTGCTATCCTTTTGAAGACTGGACCAGCAATTTGTCCACTAAACCTTGCCCCTTTAGGCTCATCAAGTGTAACTATGATAGCGATCTTCGGATCATCAGCTGGCAGAAACCCCATAAATGACATTACTTCTTTACCGGCAGCATATCCTTTACCTTTTTCAGCTTTTTGTGCTGTTCCAGTTTTGCCTGCTACACTAATCCCTTCTATCTTTGCTCGTGCTCCACTCCCCTTCTCAACAACGCCCACGAGAATATCTATCATTTGTTGCGCTGTTGCTGGTTGTAAGACCCTTCTTATCTCAACTGGACTGTTCTTCTTTATCAAATTGCCTTGAGAATCACGTACCTCTTTAGTAATGTAAGGTTGATGAAGAATACCTCCATTAGCAATTGCCGCTAAAGCATTCACCATCTGGAGAGGTGTAACGGAAATTCCTTGACCAAAAGGAACAGAACCAAGTGAATTTGTATCCCATCTACGCAATGCATACAGACTACCACTTTGTTCATACGGAAGATCAACACCTGTTCTTTCACCAAAACCGAAACTGTCTACATAATTTTGGAAGAAATCCGGACCTAACCGTTGAACTATCTTAATCATGCCTATGTTACTTGACTTATGTATTACCTCAGTTAGAGTTAACCAACCTTTTGCCGACACATCCTTAATAACTCTACGGTTCCTCAAACGATATCTACCATTTTCGCAGAAAACTTTACATTCAGGAGTCATAATCCGTTCATTCAATACTGCGGAAGAAGCTACTACTTTAAAAATAGAACCTGGTTCAAATAAATACCATATACCAAGATTCCGTTTTGCTACTTCATTAGCTTTTGATTGGTCATTGATGTTATAAGTAGGATAACTTGCCATCGCAAGTATTTCTGATGTATCTACAGCAAGAACGATAGCAGTACCCTTTGGTGCTTTCCAATCCTTACAAGCTTTTACTATTGCTTTTTCTGCAATATCTTGTATAACTTGATCAAGTGTTAGAATAACGTTACATCCATTGTTTCCAAGTTTGTGTGTAGATAGTCCAGAAGTAAGTGATCCAGCAGTTAGTTTTTGATTTTTTTCTGGTATAGGTGTGTGTACCCTTTGTAGATAATTGTTATATTGATATTCAATTCCTTCGCCTTCATTTAGGTCATTTAGATAACCGATGACTTGAGATGCAAGCGTTTTATTTGGATATACGCGTTTGGGTTCGACCTCTACTTTAAGTCCTCGATGCTTTTTCACAATGTCCCGTATAGGATCTAACTTTTCATATTCTATTCCTTTTTTGAGGCAAACAAATTCTACATATTCTCCGCTACGTTTGCGTTTTAATTGCTTCAATAATTCTGATGTAGAAGAATCCAACAAAGGAGCCAATTCAGTTGCTACAGAATGTGCATTAGACTTCCGATTAAGAGTTTTCGGATCAGCACAAACAGCAATAGTGTCTTGGCTTATACTAAGAACGTAGCCGTGCCTGTCCAGTATTTTTCCTCGTTTAACAACGCTCTTACCATTGGAACGCCAGTCTTTGCGCGCGCTCAATGAACTGTCTTCTTCAGGGATTTGGATTGTGAAGAGTTTCCCAATCAATAGAAGAAAACTTAATTGTAAAACTATTAGAGTAACAACAAGGCGTCGAATTGACAGAAATGAGCTATGCTTCATAATTTGGAAATATCTTTCTGGATAACTCCAATTTCCTATACAATATGTTTACAATATGTTGATAACTATTTACAAACACTACAAACAATTTTTCACAAAAGTCAGTAAACCTAAGAATAGACTAATTCGTTTAGTCAATAGAATATTTCTGCTCTAAATCACTTGTCTATAAGTTCAATTTGCTTATCAGATTCAACTAAACCTAATTCTTGTATTAGTTTGCGAATCCTCTCTACATCTATTAGCGTATTCTCCTCAATAACTAATGCTTGGATCTCGTTTTGGATTTTCCCTTGTCTGTCAGCAAAGTCTGGTCTGCGTTGAAGAAATACATTTTTAGCATAAGATGAAAACCAGATACTTGTGCCAAAAACACCCAATGATAGACCTAAAATAATATAGACAAACATCATTGTCCGTGCTGGTTTCACAGGTTTTTTTTCAGAAAATTGCATTGAGAGAGAATTTAAAGTCTGCATTTAATACTAATACGTAAGAATATGTCATAAAGATACAATTAATGTATGAAATATCGTATATTATACTCTTATTATACTCTGGTAGCAACACGCATTTTCGCGCTTCTTGAACGCGGGTTCATTTTAATCTCAAGCTGATTGGGTAAAATCGGCTGTTTTGCCAAGATATTTAGTGTTCTTTTGTGATGACAGATACAAACCGGGGTCTTGGGTGAACATATACAATCTTTAGCACACTTCTTAAATTCATGCTTTACAATTCGGTCCTCAAGTGAATGGAAACTAATGACACAAAGACAACCATCCTTTTTTAAAACAGAGATCGCTGCCTCTATACCAAGTTTCAAATTATTCAATTCATCATTAACTGCTATACGTAATGCCTGAAAGACACGTGTCGCAGGATGAATTCGAAATGAGGTATTCTGTTTATAATTGTTTGACTTTTTTTTAAAGTTAGATCTAATCGGAATAGCATTCTTAACGATTCTTGCAAGTTGTTGGGTATTTGTAATTGGTTCTGACGAGCGTGATGATACAATATGCTTAACAATTCTCTTAGCAAAACGTTCTTCACCGTAATCCAAGAAAATCTTAATGAGCGTATCAGGTGTGCTATCGTTGACGATCTGTTGAGCTGTTCTTGACAATTGTCTATCCATTCGCATGTCTAATGGTCCTGGATGCTGGAAACTGAATCCTCGATCGGGTGTGTCAAGTTGCAAAGACGAAACTCCAAGGTCAAATAACACGCCATCAACTCTGTCAATCTCATGTACTTGTAATAGTTTCTGAATATCAATAAAGTTCCCTTGAATAAGTATAAACCTATCTTGAAAACAATTCAACCTTTTTTGAGTTTTTGTCAGAGCACTCTCGTCCTTGTCAATACCAATAACTTTACCTGTAGGTGAAGAAACTTGTAATATTGATAGACTGTGTCCTCCTAAACCTACGGTTGCGTCTACGTAAACACCTTCTGGTTTTGGATTAATGTATTTTAATACTTCATCACGTAATACAGGGATATGTGTTTCTGACATTAGATATCCTCTTTACAACTATAGCATAGCAAGAATCGTGCCAATACTCTTTTTGTTGTTTTTAGCTTAATTTTGATACTAAGGTCTTTAAATTCATTTAAGTTCTGTTCATATCTTACAGAATGATGCCACAGTAATTCAAGACTAATTTTTCTTTATTCACAATGCTATATTGAATTATCTGACTATTCCCAATTCCAATGAGAGATAATCGAACAAACACAACATCAAATAATATATTGAAATTATTAAAAATACTTGGTATCATAAAATCCTTAGTTGATGAAGTGAGCATAAAATATGTGTGTTATTGTGTGTCAAATTTATGACACTACTCACAATAACATCCAATCAGATACCTTTGTTTGTATATTTTAGTTAAAGACAATTTTAAAATGAAAATAGCAGTTATGGGTGGCACCTTTAATCCAATACACTTTGCGCATCTTGTCAGTGCTGAGCAAGTACGTGAGAGTTTAGGGTATGAAAAAATCCTGTTTATTCCGGCAGGACAACCCCCCCATAAAGAACAACCCAGTTTGGTCTCTGCTACACATAGATTTCAGATGGTTCTGCTGGCAACGGAAAATAATCCATTCTTTGAAGTTTCAAGTATTGAACTGGATCGCGTTGGTCCATCATATACTATACAGACGATTAAAACTCTCAATCTAATGTATGGTGAGACTGTAGAATTAGCATGGATAATTGGTGCTGATTCGTTAATTGAATATAAGATATGGAAAGACTTTGAAAGCGTCTTGGAACAGTGTTCTCTGATTGTTACAACGCGTCCAAACTATAATTTAGAACAAGTTCCTACAGAGATACGAGATAAGGTCACTCTCATTCAGATCACAGGAATTGATATATCAGCAACAGAAATACGCCACCGTATCCGGGATAATGTGTCAATCCGCTATTTAGTACCCGAGTCAGTTGCAGCTTATATTGATAAACACAGACTTTATCGTGAATCTCAGCAAAACTATCACTAATGGAAGGCAACTATATGAAACTTAAATGTAGTCAATGTGGAACTTCCTATGAATTTGAGTATAACAAGGATGAACCTTTACCTGTTAATTTTCCATTCTGTAGCAAAAGATGTAAGGCAATGGACTTAGGAAGATGGTTAAACGAGGAATACCGCATAAGTATACCAATTCCTGAGAACAGTCCAATAGATGAAATAGACCAGAATAGACTGTCCGATTTTAATGAAGAATTCATTTTGCAGATTTTAAAAGATCAAGATCGGTCAGAGTCAGAATAAAGAGATGTACATATCGTGAATTATAGTTCTATGTTGACACTGCTACTGTTGGCGCGGTCACAAAAGAGCGACCAATTGAGAATAGAGATTCGCTTCTACAGCTATTTAGAACGTATCTCATAAATCATTTATATGGTGAGTTTTGTTGTTTGTGATGTATATTAGACTGATACAACGGACAGGGAGACCCCGTCCCTACGAAAAACAGTGCTGTGGGTAGTCTTTCACTGAATGCTATGATACCTTAGAGAAGAATTTAGATGCATACAAGTAGAATAATTACAGTAAACGAAAAAAACAAACCAACGTTCTCTAATATTCAAGAGTTTAATGAACATCCAAAATCAGTACAAATACATGAGTATCTTTCAGATAAGTTTGACAAGGAACGAATTGAACACATCTATTCAGTTCAAGAGACTGCGGTCTCTTTGGCTATCTGTCATAAGGCAGATGTTTGGAAGACGCATTTAGCTGCACTATTGCATGATATTGTAAAATGGATGAGTGATGTTGAATTATATGAGAATGCTTCTAAACACAATATTGAATTAGATCCTATTGAGAAGAAAATGCCCGCATTATTACACGCTATTGTCGGAGTAAGATATGCAATTGACCTATTTGAGGTAACTGATTTAGATGTTCTTGAAGCTATTCGGTGTCATACAACTGGAAACGCATCAATGGGTTTAACCGCAAAATTGATCTATGTTGCAGATTTTGCAGAACCCACACGAGAATATAGAGAAGCGCACCTGGTAAGAGAAATAGCAAAAACGGATTTGGAGTTGGCTGTCAACAGTGTAGCGCGATACAAAATTGAATTTTTATTGAAAAAAGGATGGATTATTCATCCAAATACTTTAAGGACCTATAACAATTTCCAGTTAAATAGGACTTACGCAAAATGACCAAATTTCACCTATTTTCACAGGATCCGGGTATGTCAGAATACGCGTTTGGTATTCTGAATTGGTTAGGAAACCGCACCTACCGGGGAGTACGTAAGTCCTGTTAAATATTAGGTGTTGTGATGGGGAATAGAATGATATAACGGACAGGGAGACCCTGTCCCTACGAACGGACAGGGAAACCACGTCCCTACGGACGGACGAAGAGACCCCGTCTATACGAACGGACAGGGAAACCACGTCCTTACGAAGAATAGGTGGTGGGATGAGAAATTTACGGTCAATATTGATATGGAGATTAATCCTATGGCAGAAGAGAATACTTTAGAAATAGTAAAAGCAGCTGCTACAGCAGCAGTAAGTCATCGCGCACAGAATCCAGTGATACTTGACCTACGAGAATTAGACTGCTTTACAGACTATTTTGCTATATTTAGTGGCATATCCGATATACAAGTTGAAGGTATTTCGGATGCAATTTTAGATGAACTTGAAGCAAATTGGGATCAAGTACCTTGGCAGAAAGAAGGTGCACAAAGAGCTGATTGGATACTGTTAGATTATGTAGATTTCGTCATTCACATCTTTTTGGAGGACAAACGATCATATTACAATTTGGAACGGTTATGGGCAGAAGCACCACAAATTGAAATACCAGAGATGGAAGGTAGAATAATAGTTCAACAACCTGAAACGTATGATGAGGATGAGTTGGTTCTGGGTTTAGTTACTGCTGATGGGGAAGGAAAAGCATAGAGTTGTGTGGAAAAATATTGGATATGTATGATCTTAAGTTATGTCTACAACATTAGTCAATTGATACAAGAATAACTGTGATGTTGTCTGTTCCACCGTAAGAGAGAGCTTTCTTGATTAGTTTTTCGCTTGCGTCTTCAAGCGTATTTGCATCAGTGATGATCTTTTGAGTTTCAGCATCATCCGTAATGAGATCATGTAGTCCATCAGTACAAGCAAGTATGATGTTTCCTCTTGTCAGTGGACATACATCTGTTGTGACTATGACCTCTTCTGATAGACCGATTGCTTGGGTGATAATGTTTCTTTTTGCATGTACCCGTCCTTCTTCTGGTGTAATTTCTCCTTTTTCAATCATTTTTTGTACTAAGGAATCATCTGTTGTGATTTGTGTAAAAGTGTTTTGATCGTGCACATACAATCTGCTATCTCCGACATGCACATAAGCTAAATAACTTGGTGTTACGAAACCTCCAGTTAGTGTAGTTCCCATCCGGTGGAATCGATGAGAATCTTTCCCCATAGCTAATACTCGTCTATTTGCCTCAACTGCAAGTTTTTCTAAAATATCAAGCCTTTGAATGGGTCCCAGATCACTTGATGTTACAGGGGTCTCAGCAACCCATTCCTCAAAAACTTTCAACGCTATACGACTTGCTATATCGCCTCTGGCATGTCCGCTCATACCGTCAGCTATAGCAAATATTCGATTCTCGTCATCAAAGAAAAATGAATCTTCATTTCTCTTTCTAAGCGCGCCTATGTCTGTCTTTGCAACAAAATTCATCGTAAACTTGACCTTCACCTACAAAGTTGTATACATTTAACGGAAATTAACTAAAATTGTTTCAATTGTCAATTCTTGAGTGTATTATGAAACCTGAAATACTAATAAAACCTAATATCAAGAGAATATCAAATTTACCAAAACACCACTTCTTTGGGTACTACGGTATTAACCCATGGGACAGATCTTTCCAATTTCACCTTGCTTTAGAAACAGATTTTCATGAACACCGTCCAACAAAGGACGATACTGCAACGGTGGGGCTACTAAATAAACAAACACAAGAATTTATACCGTATGCCAAAACAGCTGCATTTAATTTTCAGCAGGGCAGCATGATGCATTGGATAGGAAACGAATTCACATTTAACGATTGGGAAAATCAGGCACTTGTTTCGCGTGTAATGAATACAAAAACAGGAGTGAAACGTACTATTCATGGTGCTATCGCAGCTGTTTCACCAAATGAACCGATTGCAATCGGATTGAACTATCAAAGAATGTCTCTTTGCCGGAGTGTCGTTGGATATGCAAGCGGGTTAAAGATTGAAAACATTTCTGCACAACCCGATGATGATGGTCTATTTCTACTCAACATAGAAGATGGATCATCTCAACTCATACTATCAATTGCAGATGTTCTGTCCAAAGTGAATGATGAAAGACTTAAAGGTGGACTAACGTGGTTTAATCATGTGCTCTTCAATACAGATGGAACGCGTATTTTATTCTTCTGCCGTGTCAGAAGCGATAAAGGTTTTTACTCATCACTATGGACAGTTAATCCGGATGGTTCAGATTTAACATTACAAATACCATTCGATTATCGCATCTCACATTTTGATTGGAAATCACCTACTGTAATTCTCGTTACTACTGATATAGTCAATGAGATGGGTTTTGTTGAATTTACGGATGGAATGAAAGATTTTAAACCTATTGGACGTGGGGTGTTACCAAATGATGGACACGCCTCATACTCACCAGATCGCGAATGGTTACTCTGTGATACATATCCACGCGGTCCTGACCACTTAGCTGAGTTGATGCTTTACAATGTAGCAGAAAAGCAGAAGTACATTCTCGGAAAATTTCATCACGAAGAAAAGTTCAGCGGTGATATTCGCTGTGATCTACATCCACGGTGGTCATCAGATGGTAAGATTATTACATTTGATTCCGTTCATGAAGGATCACGTCAGATTTACTGTATAGACTTGACATGATCTATGAATTTTATCTTCTACCATTTTTAAATAAAAAGGTTTTCTTGCCAATCTTACATTTTTCGTGTATCCTATTCTCAGCATTGTTGGTAAGGTATACGACCCGCGTCCTTAACCTAACCGAAAGGAGATGTTTAATATGGGTATTAATTGGGACGGTATAATAACCTATTTCATTTATGAGAGGCAGTTATGTCTGAAGAAAAAGTGTTTTTAAACAGTGTTCATATCAAGAACTTCCGGAATCTGTGGGATGTTGAACTTCCGCTCAAACCGCTTACAGTTATTGTAGGTCCTAATGCGAGTGGAAAATCAAATATTTTGGACGCTTTATATCTTACCCGAAACATTATAAATGATGGCATAAATCCTTTCTATAGAGTTATTCGAGATAGTTTCTGGGCGCGTGAAGCAAATAATTTCTCTATTAATTTGCAAGCTCAAGTGAGAGATGTTGACACAGAATATGAATTGGTTGTTAAAAGAAAATCTGAAAAATATTTATATTCCGAAAGATTATTAGTGAATAATCGAAATATTATCTCAATTATCGACTGTAAAGGAACGGTTGAAAGTGAAACAGACGACAGCAAGACAGAATATAATAATTCCGATGTACCCGCTTTGGTGTCAGCTGGAAGTTATGGGAATAGACCAATTTCACGAATATTATCCAAGTTTATTAAAGGGTGGGTATTTCATGATTTAGATCCAGACTTTGCAAAGAAAAGTCTGAGGAATTTCTCTCCGGCTGATGATGAAATTCAAAAAGACCTGAAACTTAGCATTTTTGGAGGGAATTTAGCTGAAGTTCTTTGGGACTTGTATAAGAAAAACGACCAAAGTTTTATAGACGTTTTTCATTCTCTTTACGATGTAATGAATTTTAGAATAAATTACGAAACGATTGATGGCGACGATAAATTTAGTCTTATAGAAAAAGGCAAAAAATCGCTTCCTTTGGAAGTAGCATCAGATGGCACGCTGCGTTTAATTGCTTATCTTATATTGCGAAACGAGTCTGAACCCCCGTCACTTATTGCTTTTGAAGAACCGGAGCGCGGTTTCCACCCTGGTATGCTAAATGAAGTTACAAATATTCTTAGAAAGATTAGCGAAAATTCCCAAGTAATCATCACAACGCATAGCTCTGAACTTCTAAATGCTTTTCAATACTCAGATTTCTCGTCTGATTCCCTTGGTATTTTGCTATTACGTAATCATCCTAAAGAAGGAACAGAGATAATCAATGTCAATGAACGAAGACGTAACGATGAAGACCTAAGTGGTTGGATGGCTGATTTTGGTATAGGCAGTGCTATTTTTGATAGTCCATTTCTACAAACCACAATGGAGGATTCAGCGTGACAAACATAGCAATCTATACGGAGTCGCCCAACGATCATAAGACAATAGAGTGTTTAGCGAATAAGTTAGCGAAATTTAAGCAAGCTAAACCCGTGGTTATTCACCAAATACATAAAGGTAGTTATCTCAACAGAAAATTCCATGAGGTTATTCGAAATTGGCTCAAAAAAGTTGACTGTATAATTTTCCTAACTGACCGTGATGGGCCTATAGCGAGTCATCAGCGAAGACAAAATAAGAGTTCGCTCATAAATCGAATTGAAAGTATAGTCGATAACAATAAAGTGTTTCTTGTAGAGGTAGTTCACGAACTTGAAGCTTGGTTACTTGTAGATTGTATTGGTATTTTCTGTTACTACGCAACAACTAAGAATGTGAGAAATTACAAGAATAACTGTCGTAATAAAGTATCAGCAGACCGGGCACTCAAAGGCTGGATTAATCAAAAAGGAGATACAGAAAAAATCGTTGAAGCAGTGCCAGGTTCTCACAATGCTAAAGAACACCTGGCTAATTTTTCTGTGGATATTCTTCATAAACTCAACCCCAACATTCCACGAAAGAATGTCAGTCGTGAAAAATATAGTCCTTCCATATCCCACAAAATCGCAGCGTTCATTTGTATCAACAAAAAAACATTGAACCGCAATAATTCCCTCAAACATTTTGGTGAGGTGATAGCAAAATTTAAGTGAAGTTTAAGTGATAGATATCAGTCTCAAAGTCTCCAGTCTTATATGCTTCCGTTAAGCAATCCCGGATTTTGCAGTAAGACGACACAAAATCACTGGATGGGAAATTCGCACAAGGTCAATAAATTTAGTGTAAGCGATGCAATGAATTGCCATCCGCAGTAGAACGTAATGCGATCATGGTAGAATTTTGCTTAAATCAGTTAACCTAATCCGCGCGGAGAGAGAACGATGGAACAAACAAAGACTGTCAAAATTTACGACAAGGTTTTTGACGAGACCTACATTGCCCACATTCAAAAAAACGGGTTAAGTTGGCTTGGATGGATTCCAGATGTCCCAATAGTCAGGTGTGAAGAACAGACAGAAATAGGACTGCTGAAAACCCTTGAAAACAAACTTCATGAAACCTTAGAAGCGGAAGAAGTAGCATGGGAAAAGCGATTTGAAGAAGACGTGAAAGCTGGACGGCTTGATCACCTTGCAGAAAAAGCATCTAAGAATTATCAAGATGGTAAGTGCTACAGCATAGAGAAGCTTAAAAAAGTTGTTATAGTATGGGACATATTCTTGACGAAGATTTTTGGGAAGCTTGTGCAAAACTTCCACCGAATGTCCAATGACGTGTCCCCCAGAAATTTCAACTCCTTCAACAAAATCCCAGACCCCCCTTCTCTCCGTTTAAAAAAGGTTGGAATCTTTTGGAAAATGCGGGTCAGTAGAGGTTACAGGGCTTTGGCTCGTGAAGAAGGGAATAATTTAGTTTGGTTTTGGATCGGCACACATGATGAATATGATCGACGGATTTGATAACATGAATAATGCAAGAATGTCAAACTAAGGTCTTGCTGTAAATCCTTTATTCCCCATCATACCAACTCCCTTCTTCTTAAGCCCCACCAATTCCGCATCAAGATCACATTTAGACTGCTTCCCACCGTGGGTATTCGGTTCCGCGCTGAACATAGTGAGAATTGACAGCGTATTAAAGTTTCATTTTCATTGAAATGGGACAAAGACGATTTGGTCTACAAATTGATCTTCTTCGGATGTACCAGCCATTCGTATCAACTCGCGAAGAATCGTTCCCATTGACACATTTGGATTAATCATGAAAACTCCCGGCACATGGTGTCCAGCTGCCCAATGGTCCGTAAGATGTTTTGGTATAGAATTTGGATCATTTGTCACCAAAATGAAATAATGTTGTTCACACCACTTTAGGATTTCAGGGTCTGGTGTACTTCTCGCGGGGGCACCATCATCACCAATTGCCATAACCGTTAGTGATGGTTCATGATAAAGCAATTGCGTGCTGTATTTTGGAGAGATATTTTCATCTATCAAATACCGACGCATTCTATTCCTGTTCTTTTATTGACGGGGATGGTGTTGTTGCGGAGTCGTTTTCAGGAATGTTCATGTGTGAATCATCAGATTCAGCTTGGCTTTCCGCTTTAAGTTGACGCTGACGAACAACACCTGGAGGCGGATTTTTCTCGTATTCCTCACGTAAGATTTGGCTGAACAGGAGATTATCTGCTAAATAACCTCCTATTTCTATGGGATTTTGGATGTAATAAAGAATCGTTGCGTAAACCTCTTCCAATGTCAGTGTAGGATAGTTTTCAACAATTTCCTCCGGTGTTTGTGAAAGGTGAAGAGATTCGTATAGGACAGTGTCAATACCGATGCGTGTGCCTTTTATCCGAATATTATCTTCTGCCAGAAAATCAAAGTTCCTTTCAAAAGGATAAATTTGTTCGTATACTTCGATTTGTCTGAGAATACGGTTCTCAACAGGAAAAAATAGTGTACGCTTATTTTGAATTAGAAATTCAAGTTGTCTCAATACTGTGTGAGTATCCCGTCCGGATGTAATTCCAGCCAATAAACCTAACGTTACAATTTTTAACTGGTTGTAAGGAATCTGTTCTTCCCATATTTTAAAGAGAAAATCTACAGTCATATTTAATGCCTTTTGTAGACTCATTCTCTGTTCTCCGAAGGCTTGAACTAAACTATTGTAGGGTTCAGCGAGGTTCCAATTTGCTTGTTTTAAAGCTTCCATTAACGTATCGATATCAAACTCTGTGTGATAGTAGTGAAAACAAACAAGTTGGATTACCATTTTATTGTACTCATTTTTGTCAAGTGCATTTTGATTTAGGCAATGTTCCAAAACAACTTGTGTCCACACACCGTCAATCTGGAAGTTTGTCCCAGCGTCACTATTGAAGTTTGTTTTTGCGTAAGTTCTGAGCTGTCCATCGTCCGAAAGGAGTAGATATCCTGGCTGACTTGCGATGAGAAGCGTATCCATAAATAACGGTTGAAGCATATCATCAAGTTCCCGCTTTCGTAATTGATTCATCTGAAGTGCAGCGGTGCATGGAATAATCTCACAGTTTTCCCTAATCCATTTGATAAGATTTTTAAGAAGTTCTACGTTGCGTCCTATATCTTTAGGATTGATCATGTGTCTTACATACCGGTTGCCTTGTTTCTCAATGCTCATCCCTTCTTTTTCTTGGATAATTTGTAGTAGTTCATCAATAGTTGATTGGACAATGCATAGTCTTCCAAATACCTTGACAACGGTATCAGCAAGCTCCTAAAAAGTATAAGGTGGTGAGGGATATGAGATCCGCAACAAGTTTCGGCTTTGGATCGTTAAGTAAAGCAAGTGCTTGAGTCTTTTCTTCTGCGCTGCCGATACAACACCTAATTCCCAAGTCAGGTTTGTTTATGAGGAGATCCCACACATCTAAGGCGTTGCTACCCATCCAACCCATGAAGACTCCGATTGGGGGTTGGTGTTCTTTATATCTATTTTCAATCTGGAGCGAGGTTTCATGTCGTTTATTGGCAGAGTCAAATAACGTTTGAAATTTTGCGCCTTCAGAATCGTCTCCCTGGATTGTATCTTGGATAGACCTATTTTGCTCGCTTACTCCCATCGATTTCTACCCCTATCAAAAATTTCATTCATAGTCCTCTTATCAGTTTTTCTTATGCTATTTTTATTTTGTCATTATAGCATATTTATACCGTGTGGTCAAGGTAAAGGGGGTGTGCAAATATTTTGTCACTCTATTTGTCTGAATCTCGGATTATGCGGATTGTGCGGATTACGCGGATTACGCGGAAGGGGTTTTTTGTGCCTTTGAAGTTTTTTCATAAGTTGTCGTGATTTTAGTGTGTCCCCCCTGCCGCTGGCGAGGTTTCCTAACCTAGCCATCTTTTTGTCTGAACCAGGATTTTCAGGAAAGACAGGAAAGACAGGATAAGAGGGGTTTTCGTAGGGACTGGGTTTCCCTGTCCGCATTTTGTATGAATCGCGGATTACGCGGATTACGCGGAAGGGGTTTTTTGTGCATTTTGCGTTTATTTGGTAGGGACGCAATGTTTATAGAAGGCCGTGTTTCCCAGGCTCTTAGTCCCGTAGGGACGATATGTTTATAGAAGGATGTGTGTCGCATGCTCTTAGTCCCGTAGGGACGCTATGTTTATAGAAGGATGTGTACCCCCACCTCTCTTGAGTTCCGTAGGAACGACATAGAAGAATAAACATATCGTCCCTACGGGACTAAAGAGTTGGACTGCATCCGTTATCTATAAACATATCGTTCCTACGGAACTCAAGAGGGTTTGTATTTTGTCTGAATCGCGGATTACGCGGATTACGCGGATTACGCGGAAGGGGTTTTTTGTGAATGTGAGGGTATTTTTTTGTCTGAATCGCGGATTACGCGGATTACGCGGATTACGCGGAAGAGGTTTTTTGTGCATTTTGCGTTTATTTGGTAGGGACGCAATGTTTATAGTTAAACGTTATACAAAACTTTAAACGTTATACAAACCTTCTTTAGTCCCGTAGGGACGATATGTGTAAAAGCACACCATGATATAAAAATATCGTCCCTATGGGACTGAAGAGAGGTGGGGTACACATTCTTCTATAAACATATCGTCCCTACGGGACTGAAGAGCATACAATCCCTATAACCATAAGGATTCAGAGTGATTCATAAGATCTTCTAATTTTTCTTAAGTTTACACCTATAGTCATTATAGAAACTGTCCAAGCTATAGTAGGTACATAGCACTCCGCATGAAGTTTAAAAAAAATATTTAGATAATTTGGCGAGGTTAGGAAACCTCGCCAGCAGCATAGTGAAACTACATCATGCAAACAGAAAATTACCGAAGTAATTATTTAATCTTCATCTGGAGCAAAGGTTCAGCGTTCCTTTTTCTTGAGTGACAAAAACTTTACACACCCGATTCTGAGTTAGAATGATTAAAATAGGTGATTGTTACAACGGGATTAACCATCATACCAACTCGGAAAAGCAACTCCCTTCAGCTTAAGCCCCACCAACTCCGCATCCAGATCACATTTAGACTTTTTGCCGCCGTGGATACTCGGTTCAGCGCAGAGCATATCACGCAGATTCTGCATAGACTCCAACACGTTATCATTTGTAATGCCTAACACCTCAGTCAACAGAGAACGATCTAATTCCGCGCGCACGGGGTCATGATTGCATTCATTGACAGGCAGCATCCGTTTATATTTCAACCGTTCAAAGATTGCGTCAGCGTTTGCCAATGCCGCATCGGAGAGTTCACGGACATCCAGCGTTGGTAGTGTTTCTAACGTTTGCTGGCGTAACGTGCCACGTCCCATCTGCTGTTTGCTGCTGTGTGCCCAGTGACAAAACAAACCTAAACTTGAGTTGCACCACAGTGTCCAGGCTATTTCGTGATGCGATTCATTCAGTAATACGTTTATCATTGAACGGATCCCAATAGATCGTTTTTCTGTGAAAGAAGAGATGATTGAGTTCGAGGCAAATCCAAGATTAATATGATAATGTGTTTTGCTAAAACAACTCAAGACGCGCTTAACCATTGCATTGTCGTCTGCACGTGGTATTGCAGTATAATCAGGTTCAGCAGTGATTGCACGTTGTAAAGGAGCATTAACTTTCCATAGTGCGTCATAACCGTCACTGTTCGGTTCACATCCTTCTACCATAATAAACGGACCGTCATTTTTTCTGTAAGAATCTGCGGAACCGACTTTTGCAATATCCTGGACTTGGCAAATATGAATCGGTATTGTCTCACTTGACATCGGAAAGTGCAGTTCCCCACTTGCCAACTTATTTGCCATCTGTAGCAATGCCATGGATCTTGCTCGTGTTGCAATCCAAGGAACACCATCTTTTATTGGACAATCCAACATCAGACCACTGCTTGTGTTTCCAATGCTAATAGTATCACCGCCGTTAGGGGCATCCTCAAGTTTTCGTGTGTTGATACTTCGATTAATCCGATTTGCTATTTCAACAGATTCAAGAGAACTATGTGGTTTGTCAGCAAAACAGACAAACTTTCCGCGTCCTGTGTTTTCACCTACACCTTTTGTCGCAATAACAATACATTCTGCCATTCCTGTATCAGCAGAAAATGCACTGTCTTTTGCCTTCGCTTGCGCCATAGTTATAACGACTACATTATGGTATTCAGTTGCCCACATATCACGCAGTTTTTGGGTTGTAGGTGATCGTAGCACTGTTAGCGGTAAAATAAAACCCATTGTACCACCCTTTCGGAGTTTTTTATCTGCCAAGTCTACGAAAGCAGAAACAAAACCGTTAGTTCCATCAGTTACCCTTGTGTTTTTAGATCTTAACGCAGCCTGCATCAACCTTTGATCTTCCTCGGGCCGATCATGTCCCTGGAATGTAGACTTCGGAACATCACTATTGCTATCCGATCCTGGACGTGTAAAAGGTGGATTCTGGACCACAATGTCAACATCACCGTGCGGGAACTGCTTTTGGAGTTTAACAACAGTGTTTTCCTCACCGCCTACCTGTTCTGCCTCCGTGTCAAATAGTTTCATATCATCAAGTAATTCCAATGAACCGATAGCGTAATCTCCATTATCCATTATACCGTAAGGGGCAGTTACTATTTGAGTTCCACCGATTTTGACACCTGCATACGTACTTGCAAGCGCGGCAGCAGTCAGGTGTGTAGCATTCGGCATAATATCTACACCGCCAAGGTTCTCCTCTAACATTTTTTGATGAATTTCTCTACCGTTACCACCCGATTGTTCATACAGAGACAGAATACGTTGATAGACACCGTTGAGCAGCGCGCCTGTGCCGCATGCAAAATCTGCAACTTTTGGGAGTTTCACTTTCGGCAATTCAGGCATCACAAGCGTAGAGAGCAACACCGCGCTTTCAGGTAGGGTGTAGTTTGCTTTAACGTATTTTCTATCGGTGATGAGCTTCTGGAACACGATACCCGCGAGTTCATGAATCTGTGCGATACCTGTATCAACAAGGTCTTTGGCAGCCTCACACAAGAGTCTTAAGATATGTTTGACAAGTCTATCATCGGTCGCGAGTGCCTCAACGAGGTTACGGGCATCTTCAAAGATGGGACGATAGTTTACTTTGAGAATTGTGTTCCAGTCGTCAATAACATCGGCATAATCAATTGTCGGGAGGAGTTGACGGAGAGAACGGACAGATTCCATCTCTGCTTTACCTGCAAGGGAACTTTGAAAGACAAAAGCATCGGTGACAATCAGTGCTGCCATACGGAGCGTTTGGATGTTGGGAAGTTGAGATTCTACAGAAGAATCGTCTTCAGAAAACACCTCTTGGTGCAGAATAGTCTCAATTTTCTTGCCGATAGCAGGATGTTCAACGATAGCATCTTCAAGTAGATATGCCGCCTTGTTGACGCTTTTCTCCATCTCTTCTGCTGCCGCTTCAAGGTGAGAGTTTGGCATTGCACCGACGCGGAGTGCATTTGCTATGTCCGCAACTGTCCCTGTTGCCCATCCGTTTTGCGGGAAGTGTGCAACTGTGTCACCTACGGTATTGACAAGTTTGTACTGGAGGTCATCCGCAACACTTAGTTGTGCGTTGATATCTGCTCCTTGCATCGTCTTAAAACGTTCAGGATATAGGATTGCCATGACGTTATTGAGTGTTTTTCCAACGACGTGGTATTCCGTTTCAAGTTCAAGAACAAGTCTTGTTTCCGCTTGTGTAATAAGATTCTTGGCGTTAGTCGTAGTGGCAAACTTTGCTTCAATTCCGACTGGTTCTCTACCGCGTTCAATAACGATAGCGTCAAGTTCGCTATTGCCTTTAAGGAAGGCGTTGACTTCTGTTTCGAGTTTCCATCCGTGACGCATGTGTCGTAGGATATTCACCAGTTCGTTTGTAATTGTAGTTTCACGTATTTTTGGCATGATGTTTCTTTCTCCTATAATCTAAATTAACACAGTAAGTAGAAAAAAGCAATATAATCGGACTTCGTAAAGGCAGCACCATTCAGTTTCCGGTTGACGTGTCGAGTTTCGCTTCGCTCTACCCGGCCTACAAATGGTGTTTACATGTGTGAAAATAATCGCCAAAAAACCGAAAACTAAATAACCCTGGTTGGAATTGAGAAGTAATTGAAAAAACATAGTAGATTTGGTAAGATGTTGTTGCATGAGACAGCTTCATTCAGACTGTGCCTGAATAATAACTACCACAATAACCGCCTCATGAGACACTAATTTTTAGATTGGTATTCGATAGGTATAGAAATACACATACATATTACTTACAAAGGACAGATTTAATGGCATCTACTTCATATCTTGATTTACATTCGGAGTCCCTTGTGATTGACTCCCATAACGATGCAATTGTCGCACACATTCGACGGGGAAACATCAGTCTTGCTAATGACCAAGTTAATAACCCGATACAAAAGGGCGGTACTATTTCATATCTACGTGGAAAAGTACCACCTGAGGAAGAAAAAATCGGTATACAACTTAACATACCTAAGATGCGTCAAGGTGGGATTGATATTGGTTTCTTTGCAGTTGACGTGACACGCGCTTGGAAAAATCATCTCTCTTATATGAAGTTAAAAAAATAAATCAGGTATTTCTAAAAATGTGCTATAATGTTCATCAAGGAGGAACACTATTATGGCAAAACGACACGTTCTTGACCTCACTGATGAACAACAAGACGCCCTTCACAAACTTCGCGATAATGGGAAACAATCTTATATACGCGAGCGTGCCGCTGCAATCTTGAAGATCGGCTCAGGTATGTCCCCGCATAATGTAGCACTAAATGGTCTGTTGAAAAAACGAAAACCCGATACTGTCTATGACTGGTTGCGCCGTTTTCGCGAGCAAGGTATCCAAGGCCTCTATCAGAAACCGGGCAGAGGCAGAAAACCTTCGTATGCGCCGATGTCTGAAGAAGACGCTGAAAATGAGCTGCGAACCCTTGTGGGCAGACCACCAGCCCCCACCTCGGGACATCAGACGCGCTGGACGCTAAAAGAGATCAGAGTATCAATATCCTGGCTTAATGACCTGACTTTGCAGGGTGTGCGTCAGATTCTCTCACGATACGGTCTTAGCTACAAGCGTGGTAGAGCTTATATCCATAGTCCTGATGCTGCCTATGAGCAAAAAATGCAATATGTCAAACAGTCATTAGAAATAGTGGAGCAAAACCGTGATACCCATGTTGCGCTCTACCAAGACGAGTTTTCTTTTCACCGACGCCCCACCATAGCCAAGGATTGGACGCAGCGTGGTACGAAAAAACCTTTGGCACATCAGGGTTTGGGTTCGGATCAGGTCTGCGTCGGGATCGGCGCCCTGAACCCACACACTGGCGATGTCGTTTACCAGCAAGTAGAGAAGGCCACCGTGTTAGCAACTCATGCGTTTTACACAGAAGTTTGTGAGCGATACCCTCATGCTAAACACATTTATATGATCCAAGATAATCGCCCTATTCACCTCCATGTGCGTCTCTTGGAAGCACTTTTGCCACAAAACTCGGCGTTTGATAAACCCCTCCCACCGAGTTGGGAGAAAGGTAATTCAAAAATAGAAAAACTGCCTAAGCTACCAATAGAGATAGTACAACTACCGACCTATGCGCCTTGGACAAACCCGATTGAAAAACTATGGAGACAAGCGCGACAAGCTATTTTACATTTACACCGTCTCACTGATGAATGGGAGAACCTTCAACAACGGGTCATGGCATTTATGGAACAGTTCATAGGTGGTTCAGAAAGCCTCTTGCGGTATGTTGGGTTATCACCCGTTTAATTATTTTAACTTCATATGCATTAGATGCTTTTGGGTGGTTAGATGCTGAGATTGAAACCAATCCTGATGATATCTGCATCGTCCGTAATGCCGCTGATATTCACGCTGCAAAGTCTGATGGTAAAATCGGTGCTATTCTTGCAATAGAAAACAGTGAAGCAGTAGAACGGAGTTTGAATATCCTGCGGTCACTCTATCTACTTGGTGTTCGTTCAATAGGATTAACACATAACCCTAATACATGGGCATCAACAGGTAATGATGAGGGAGAAACAGGTGGAGGTCTTACCCAATTCGGTGTTCAACTGGTAACTGAAATGAATAGACTTGGTATGTTGGTAGATGTATCACACATTAGTGAGCGCGGGTTTTGGGATGTTCTTGATGTATCAAATGCACCTATTATTGCTTCTCATAGCAACTGTAAAACACTATGCAATCATTCACGAAATCTATCAAATGAACAATTAAAAGCAATTGCTGTAAATGGTGGTGTTGTAGGCATTACTCTCGTAACAGGGTTTCTATCAGAGGATGGATGGAATAAGATGCCCCCTTTTGCACAATTTCTTAACCATATTGAGTATGCAATTGACATCGCGGGGATTGATCATGTTGGAATTGGTTCTGATTTTGATGGAGGTGGAGAACTACTAAAAGATGCATCAGAATATCACAGAATTACCGAGGGGTTGTGTGAACGTGGGTATTCTGAAGTGGATATAAAGAAAGTTCTCGGTGAGAATCACTTACGAGTCTTTGAAGCTGCTTGTGGGTAGAGCAAATGAGTGTAGACAGAACACTATGCAATCTTATCTAAGTTTCTTACAGATAGAATCCCATACTTCATCAACTGTGATCTTTTGCATACAGATGTTATTCTTGCATTTGTCTGTAAACTGCTTACAAGGACTGCACGGAACATCGTGCCGAATCATTGTGTGTAACTCCCCGATAGGTCGGAATCTCACATGATTCCCCGGACCAAATAAGGCAACCGTTGATGTTCCAACTGCGGTTGCTATGTGCATAGGTCCTGTATCATTGGACAGAAATAGATCGCATTTCTCAATACAAGCTGCCAACTGTCTTATGCTAAGGGTGCCCGCTAAAGGAAATGCTTGTTCATGCATCAGTTTACATACTGTATGAACAAGTTCAGTCTCTTTAGGTCCACCAAAAACAATCACTTGCGCGTTGAAGTGTTGCACGAGTCTGTCACCAATTGATGCGAACCGTTCTGGCATCCATTCACGCAATTGCCATCCCGCTCCAGGGAATAACCCCACAATGAGTTTTTTATGGGTAATTCCGCTTTCTCTTAAAGCAGAACTCGCATCCTTTTTTTCGGAAGTAGAAAGGAACATCTCTAATTGACGGTTTACAGCAGGAATACCAACAGCATGCAAAAGGTCAAAATAGCGTTCGGTGGCATGTTTATTTTCCGTTTCTGATACACGGATAGTACATAGTCTACCTTTACCAACACGTTTGGACGCGCCGCTGAAAAACATAAGAAGTTCGGTCCGAAACTTTCTTTGAAAGTCAATTGCAAGACCGAAATTTCTCTCACGCAAAATACGTATGATGCGTAACATCTCACCAGTATCTTTGTTTTTAGCTGACCGATTGAATTCTATGATCTCATTTAGATGTGGGTTTTCACGTAGCACATCAGCAGATTGCTTTGCGACTAACATCGCAAGATAAGCATCCGGATGGTAAGCGCGTATTGCTCGGATCGCTGGTGTAGTTAACACAATATCTCCGAGTGAACTAAGACGAATAAGTAGTATTCTTTCCATATCTCTTACACAATCTCCGTAATTCCGCTATTGGACCGTCTACTCTTAAAGTGTAGGTCGGGTAGAGCGAAGCGAAACCCGACTTTGCTTATGATATGTGGTTCATGTCGGGTTTCGTTCCTCTACCCGACCTACACGTATAACTTGGACTATCCACTATGCATGGCAAATACCAAATCTCCAGACTATTTGTAAGAAAATTCTACGACACGTTTTTCAATTCCTTTCAATGTCTTATCAACAAGGACTTCAATATCAAGATTCTTTTCCGCTCTGTCTAAATCATCAACTGATGCATGTGTTGCTGGATGTTTCGGTACAAATAATGAACAACAATCTTGGTGAGGGAGTGTTGATACTTCAAAAGTACCTATTTGTTCAGCCTTCTCAATTATATCAATCTTATCAAAACCTATTAGCGGACGAAGGATCGGTATATCAGCAATTGCTTCAATTGCCCGAAGATTTGAAAGTGTCTGCGATGCAACCTGTGCAAGACTTTCACCAGTTACCAATGCTTCGGCATCTTCAAATTTTGCTACATGCTCAGCAATTCGCGTCATCATTCTTCTATAAAGTAATACTCTGAATGGTGATGGCATATCAGTAACAATAGTCTGTTGAATTTCAGCAAACGGTATCAGATAAATAGTGCTTCTATAGTTCGACTCTGCTAAGATTTGTACCAACTCAATTACTTTTTCTAATGAAACCTTATCAGTATACGGATAACTATAGAAGTGTATATAAACTGCCTTTGCGCCACGCTTAATTATTTGCCATGCGGCTACAGGTGAATCAATTCCACCCGATAACATGACGAGTACTTTTCCACTAACACCGACCGGAAGTCCACCCGTTCCCTTTAGTTTATCTGTGTAAATAAATGTATGACTATTTGAAACATCAATCCAAATTCTTAGATCTGGATTGTGCATATCTGCGCGCGTTCCTGTTTTTTGGATCAGATACCCACCTACCTCACTGCTAATTTCAGGGGAAGTAAATGGAAACGATTTGTCAGATCGTTTTGTTTCTACCTTTAATGAATCATAAGTTTTTCCCTCAGCCATTGCCAAAGCAGTTTCTTTGATTGCTGTCATGTCTTTCTGAGTTTGAAGAACAAGTTCAAAATGAGCAACTCCAATCACTTTTCTAAGTCTTTTCCCAATTTCCTCAACATCAGACTCATCTTGTAAGCGTATAAGTATTCTATCATGGAGTCTCTTTACATCAGCATAACCTGTTCCTTGAAGGGACAATTTTATGTTCCTTGCAAGTTTCTTCTCAAAAAAAACTCTGTTTTTGCCCTTTAATCCTACTTCAGCATAATGTACAATATACAACTTTTCTGTGCTATACATAGTCAGAAATCCTTGCTTGTGCTGAATGATTATTGTAGGTAACTATCTTTAGAAATTCAGTCATTACTTGTGCCAATTCTATAGTTTCAAGACTACATAATCATTACTTCGTTTATAAACAGATAGCATCTTGTTATTTACTACGAAGAAGGTTTAAAGAATGTAACAAGACATCCACCGACTGCTGCAAGTAGTATACCGAGAATAAATTCCCATCGGACATCACTCCAACCTCCCTTAGGGGGATGTGATAAAGTTGCGACAATGGCATTCACTATTGGTGCTCCAGCAAAAACTATGGACATCACAACAGCCGGTCTCCCACCATAACCGAAAGCAAGCAGAACACCAAATGCACCAACCGCACCGACTACACCAGCAAGAAATGACCACGATACACCTTTACCTGTAAATGTCCATTCTGCGCCACTTGTGAGTAACAATATTGCTGAACCGATGACTGCTACTAATAGATAGGCAAGTCCAACGAATAAGAACGATTTGTAACGTTTAATTGCTCTGTCCTCGCCTGTTTCTGCACCGGGTTCGATATTTGGGTCTTTCATAAATGACTGTCCATTATGCAAGAATACCCCATAAAGTCCCCAAGATGCAACCGTTAGAATCACAAAGATAATCCATGTTTTTGTCATTATTTTTCCTCAATTAGCATGCTATTTTTGATCTTAATTTCATTAAAACAAGTCATAAATGATTTGTATATCGGACGGGGAAACCCCGTCCCTACGAAAAGATATACATAACGGGTAGGGAAACCCAGCCCCTACGAAAAGATAGACTTATCATTTGAGTGTAGACAGAACACTAATGTGAAAATCTACACATATCTCTCAAATACTTCCATGAGTTGTTGTGCTATAATCTCGTGACTGAAGTTCTGATGAACATTTTTCTTACCATTAGTTCCCAATTGTTTCCTTTTAGCTGGATCACGGAATAATTGCAGAATTCCTTCAGCAATTGCCTCTGCAGAGTCCGGCTGCACAAGGATGCCGCCTTCAGTTGCCTTAACCATTTCTGGAAACGATCCATGCTGTGGTTGAACTACCGGAACACCATTAGCTAAGGCTTCTAATATAGACAATCCTTTTGATTCTCTGTAGGTTGTGGGAACAGAAAAAACATGTAATCGATTTAAAAAAGCTATCTTTTGAGATCGTGTCACTTCACCAAAATGGAAGAAACTATCTTGCAAATTCCACGAATGAATTTGATTGACTAACTCCTCAAAATACGGTTCATCCTTTTTCCCAAGATATCCAGCAACATGCAATTCCATGTTATCTACTCCGAACTCTTTTGTTAGTGTGTAAAATGCACTCACTAAATTATGTAATCCTTTTTCTGGACAGATTCGCGCAAGATATCCAATGATGAATGGGGGTGGACCCGTTTTTTCATCGATCAAACCATGCCCCTCTAAATTCAGACCGAGTGGAACAACATGAATATTATCAACTGAAACCTTTAGGTATTCATCAGCCATGAACTTAGCATAATAGTTATTTGATGCGATAAAGCCATCAACATCCGTTACTCTTTCGGCAAGAAGCATGAGTGCTTCAGTCTTGAACGGCTCAATCAGATCACGAAGGAAGATGTCTTCTCCCTGCAATGCACAAATTACCGGAACATTCAATGTAGATTTGATTTCCTTGGCGAAACCCACAAGCATTGAATTTGTCAGATATACTATATCGGGTTTGTTATCTTCGCTAAGCCATTTTACTAATTTCTCTAACTCTTTCCTTTGGAAACCATTTTCACCACTCAACATAGATACAGTCAACATGCCTAAATCTCGTGCATCAGTTGATGCACTAAAGCGTGACAGACTGTTTAGTAGTGAGGGGTTATCAAGCAGCCTATCAAATGTCCATGGCGTATGTCGGAAAAATGATAATTTCTGTTGTAGAAAAACGTTGATACCACCATAAAATATACGATCCAAACTTACATTTTCTTCGTCTGTTCGAGTTGGAGTATATGTTGGTATTAATGCAACATTGTGACCCTGATTTTTCAGTGCTGATGCTATGGTATTGTCATGGATACATGTACCACAGTACATTCCCGCTGCACCAGCAGTGATATATGCAACTTTCATGCTTTGGCTATATATATATATATTGCTTTGTCAAGTCATAAATGATTTGTACATCGGACAGGGAAACCCCGTCCCTACTAACGGATCTACTCATCATTTGAGTACTGACAGAACACTCTTGAAAATATCAGTTTAACCGATAATTTGCTATATACCTTTCAATTACTGAAGAACTTATCAATTGTTTCTGAAGTTGGCGGAGATGTGCTATGAGAAACAATAAACAAGACTGTTGAAGATACAAGGATTATCACAGCAACAGGCATAATACCCGAGCCGCCAACGGTGTATCCAGGTGTCTGCCAATTCTGAAGAAAGAAGTATAACCATAGAACAACCACGCTCAGGATTGATGCGAAAACACCTACTTTAGTACTACGCTTCCAAAATAAAGCAGCAACCACTATTGGGAAAAGTCCAGAAAAACCTGTGAAAGACCATATCGCAAGCTTGAATATACTCGGTTTTGCAATAAGAGAGAGAATATATGTAATACATAAAATAGCAGTTACGAAAAACCTTCCCATCCATACTTGTTGCTTTTCAGATAAATCCTTCTGTCTTATTTTTCTTAGATAAGGTTGAACTATATCATTTGTGAACATACTTCCAAGGGACAATGACTGTGAATCTAATGAAGACATGATGGCAGCGAAAACCCCTGCACCTAAGAAACCTGCTAACACCCCCGGAGCATACTTGTGAATTAATTGGATTAATACTGTGTTAGCTTGCGACCCTTCTAAACCAGGAAAATCCACATTTCCCAACAAACCGAGAAGCACACTTGGTACCCACACAACTGCTATACAGAGCGGATAGAGGATTATTGGATAGCGGAATGTACCTTCATCTTTAGCTGTTAGACAGTGAGAGAAAATATGGGGAAACATTCCAACAGATAGCGGTATGCATGTGTAAGTTAAGAGTTCTAACGGTTGAATATGTTCGGACTGTTTCAGTAAACTTGGCTCGATTTTCGAAAGAGCACTTGAGAAACCACCTAAATTGTTAATGATTACGACAAAAGTGATACCACCAAGTGTCATGAATACGAGTGTTTGGAATGTATTAACCCAAGCGGTACCACGCATCCCGCTATAAGTTACGTAGATTAATACTACTATGCACACCAGTAATCCACCCAGCCAGCTTGGGATTGTGTTGTCTGTAATTGTTGTTAAAGTTCCGCTTCCTCCCATCACACCGATTAGTAGGTAAGGGATTAGTAGTAATACAAGCACAACGAATATCAGCAATCCCAAACTGGCTGATTCCCATCTATCACGGAAATATTGAACTTGCGTAATATATCCAAACTTTTTACCAAGTTTCCACAGACGTGTGCCGATAAACAGAAAAACACAGGGTACGACGATAGCTGAAGAAGATGCCATCAGAGCAAATACACCAATACCTTTATGATATGCTTCTCCTGATGCACCAAGGATTGAAAACGCAGTCATGTTAGTACCAAATAGCGTCATCAATAACACGAACCAATTGATGGATCTACTCGCTACAAAATAATCTTCGCCAGTATGACGAAACAATCTATGGCTTATTAGACCAATACTAATAACTAACAGAAGATATAGAATAATTATTGTGAGTGTCATTTTTCTTTATAGTTTCTATACCATGTCATTCTATTTTGAGTTATTCATTGAATACTTGACTAAGAAAAACATCAGTATTGAAGCAACAATGCAGAACAGGATATGGTACAGTAATCCGATTGGCAAACCCAATAAAATTTGATGATTATCCCACAACCAAAAATCGTTATGGAGAATGAATAGCAGAACTAACAGACCGTAAAGGATGCCTTTAAGTGTCGTTTTCATAATGTTTCTCCCTTCTCCTCCAATTATAGTAGAATATCAGAGAAGCTGCAAGTAGTGCTATTCCATGGATCCATAAAAAAACAGTCTTTGTCGGTGCAAAGAAGAGGATTATGACTGTCATGAATAGCACTCCTCGTTCCCATAACGTCAGATTCTTGTATGCATACCCTGCCATGCTTACAGCAAAAATGATTGTACCCAAAAGTGTCAGCAAGATGCTGATTACAACATTCAATACTTCAGGATTTCCACCTTCAGAACCGAGTAACAGGAGTTCGGGTCGGAGGACAAACGTGTATGGCAGTGCAAAACCAACAAGAGCAAATCTAAACGCTGCAAAAGCAGTTTTCATAATATTTGCATCGGCTATTGCTGCGGCTGTATATGCAGCGAGAGCAACAGGGGGTGTGACCATCGACATCATACCAAAATAAAAAATAAAAAAATGGACTGCCAGAACAACCTTGTCTAAACCTAAGTCAAGAAGGACTGGTCCCATCAGAATTGCAACTAAAAGATAGCAAACTGACGAAGGAAGTCCCATCCCCAATATGATAGTTGAAATCATCAGAAGAAAAAGCGCAAAGAGAATATTGGTCTTAGCAAGCGATAACATAGTTGATGCCATTTCTGTGCCAATAGCTGTTAACTCTACCACACCTAAGATGATCCCAACACATGATGCAGCGGCAATCAATGAGACACCGCTATGTGCTGCATCCTTCATAGCACCAATAATACCTGATATACCTACACGAGTTTTTGGATGAAATAGACTAACGACTAACACAACAAGTAGTGCCCAACTAACAGCACGATACGGAGTGGATGCCTGTAACAGAAATCCAAAAATTGATAGAAGAAATGGACTTTCATCTGTACCACTCAGATCTGCCCCGGGCAACTTCAACAGGAATAAAATCAACGTAATAAATGCAGCAAAAAAAACTGCCCCTTGTATCTTGGGAAGTTTTTTTATATTCACATCGGCTTGGGTGTCGTTCTGGTCAGCAATTATCTCTTTTTCTACTGTTAATTGGTTTGTGTTACTTGTTCGTTTGGCATAAAAATGTACGATGAGTAATAATGCAGTATAGTAAAAGATCGCAGGAATTAACGCTGCTTTGATAATTTCAAGATAGGTGACCGATGGCTCAACAATTTCTAACATCATATAGGCAGCAGCTCCCATGATGGGTGGTACCAATGCACCTCCAGAGCTCGCAGCTGCTTCAATACCGCCAGCAATTTCCGGTTTGAAACCTACACTCCGCATTAAAGGAATCGTAAATGTTCCAGTCGTAGCAGTATTAGCAACTGCTGAACCGGAAAGTGATCCCATCATACCGCTACCTATCACAGCGACTTTTGCAGGACTCCCCTTACTTGAACCGAATATCTTCCTTGCCAGATTCAATATATAGGCTGTTGCTCCTGTTCTTTCAAGGAAAGTTCCAAATAGAACAAATAGGAATACGTAGGTAAACATCACTCTTAACGCTACGCCAAATACGCCGCTATGTAGAAAAGTCTTACTTACCACTCGCTCAAGTGAATATCCCCTATGCTGAAATAACCAACTCGGCATAAACTGTCCAAATACTGCATAAAGAATAAATGCTCCAGCAAGGATTGTAAGCGTTAAACCAATAGCCCGACGAGTTGCTTCTAAGATAAGTATCAGTCCAATTGCAGCAATGAGATAATCGAATATGTGTTCTGCTGAAGCGCGTTCACCAAGAAAAGCACCATTCAACCAAAACTTCTTAAAAATTGGTTCAGTCTGAATTATTACATAACCAAAACATAAAACGACAAACCCAACAAGAACAAAATCAAGGATATGAAGGAAGCGGTTTTCTTCCAACTTCGGATGAAGAGGATATTTAAAGAATACTACTATTAAGCCCAAAAGCGCAAAAAGTGCTAATCTCGATTGGGGTCTCAAGAACGGATAGTTGACTTCAACTAATATAAATACACTTAGTATGACCGCAACGGGAAGAATAAGGGTGAGTTTGAGTTGTTTCAAAGAAATAGTGAATCTTTCCTTTAATAACAGTTTGCAAGATTGCGGTTAAATACTATCCAATTTAGAGTTTGACAATACGTAAGACGATATTGACTAATGTTAAGTTTATCAAAAAGCATTAGTAATGTCAATGTCAAACAAATATAGAACTGCTCCATGAATAAAATCGTATTGACACTGAACACCAAAACAAGATATAATTCTTAAAAAAATAGCACACTTTGAAAGCATATAACACATGCAATTTTCATATTTTCTACCGTTGTGGATAATTATATTCTGTATTATCATTTCAGCAGGTATAACCATCTATGGATATGTAATTTTAGGTCAACCATTACAACGTCTTATACGCAATGTACTAATTTCATTGAGGATTGCAGCAATTGCAATCTTACTATGTTGTCTTTTAGCACCGGTAATCATTGAAAAAAAGGATATAACCCCTCCTGCACATCTCTCAATATTAGTGGATTCATCTCAGAGTATGCAAATGGAGGATGACTACAAAGGCAAATCCGATATAACACGTTATGAACAGGCACGGCAATTACTGTTTAGTGAAACAAGCGAATTTCTAAAAGCACTAAATAGCCAGTATAAAGTACATATCTACAATTTTGATTCAACACTTTACAAAGATAATACATTAGCACTTAATTCTGATCCAAAAGGTCTTTTAACTGATATTGCTTCGAGTATACAGGATGTAGTAGATATTTGGAAAGGGCAAACACATACTGGAATTGTTCTAATTACTGATGGCGCACACAATGCTTCTAACATTGCTTCAGAAGATATCGTTGCATTACAGACTCCGGTTTATGCAATAGGTGTCGGTTCACCAGAACGACCAAAGGACATTCAAATACAGAACGTTGAAGTACATCCAATTGCCTATACTGGGCACGAATCTGCTATTCGCATCCATGTATATCAGACAGGATATACGAATGAATCAGTAAGAGTATCACTCCGTGAATCTGAGAGTAATCGTCTCATTGATGCTACACTACTTAATTTTGAAGATGGTATTGGAGAACAGGCAACTAATGGGAAGGAATCAAATATTGTAAACACCTCTCAGCACGTTGTTGAACTAAAACTAACACCTGAGACGGAAGGAAACTATCAGTATAAAGTAGTTTTGCCTACCCTTGAAGGTGAGTTCACTTCGGATAATAATGAAAAAACGTTTTCTTTGAAAGTCATCAAAGCAAAGTTAAACGTCTATTACTATGAAGGCAGACCGAGATGGGAATACGTATTTCTTAAACGAACACTTGAACGCGATCCTGATATAGATGCAGCATTTGCAGTCAGATCTATCAATACTAATTCAGAATCTGTTCTTGATCAAAATTTAGGCTACTATCCACAGGAGTTTGGTGTCAAACCTAATCACTTTCCAAAAACACTTGAAGAACTATCTAAATATGATATCATAATCTTGGGAGATTTAACGGCAGGACATCTAAACACAACTCAACAGCAAGCGGTGAGAGATTTTGTTGAAAAACGTGGGAAAGCTGTCATATTTCTTCCTTCACACCGCGCTTTAGGAAGAAATGGATTCAAAAACACACAATTTGCGAGTATACTTCCTATACATATTCCTACCGACGGATGTTCGGAACAAAATAGAGAATTTGCTATTGAACTAACGCAAACTGGTAAATTTCACCCGATATTACAACTTGATGACAAACCTGAAAAAAACATTGAAATATGGCAAAATCTACCTGCACTTAAAAATGCATTTACTGGCTTTCAACAAAGAGGTGGTGCTACGACACTGCTAAAGAAACAGAACGGACAGCCAGTACTATTGTTCCAAAGAGTTGGATTAGGAAAAAGTCTACTCTTCGCTGCTGAAGGTCTATGGAATTGGGATTTTGGTGTGAATACCTTTAAAGATAAAACTTATACGACAGTGTATCAACAATTCTGGGCTCAAGTATTGAGGTGGATGGAACAAGAGTCGGATGAGAACCGAGTCTATATTTCTACGAATGCATCGACTTATACACAAGACGACGATGTTGAGATCAGTGTAAGGATATTCTCATATAGTTTTAAGCCTCAAGAGAATTCGGATGTAAAGATAGACGTTACATCACCCAACGGGTCTACATTTTCACTTACAACACGTGCTGAGATCGTTGGTAGCCAATCTAACAATATTGGTAAGTATAATGCAACGTTTAAAGCTGAAGAGAGTGGAATCTATAAGATCCATACTGTTGGAAAAATGGGGAACATAACTATTGGCGAAGATCAGATTGATGTTTCTGTTCAACAACAACTTGTTGAATTAGAATCTCCACAACTAAATGAAGCACTATTAAGGGAACTATCAGAGCAGACTAATGGTGTCTATCTGAATATTGAGAATGCACACCTTCTACCTGAAAAAATTAAAAATGTAGAAAACTCAGTTTTTGTTGATACGAAACGAGATTTGTGGGCACATCCGCTTTTGCTGATAACAATAGTCGGTTTGTTAGGTTCAGAATGGTTCATACGAAAGCGGATGGGACTTGTATAATCACCACACTGGAGGGACCTGTAGAATCTCACTAATGCTTTGTCAAGTCATAAATGATTTGTAGATCGGACAGGGAAACCCAGTCCCTACGAACGGATCTATTCATCGTTTGAGGGTAGACAGAACAATAGGTTGCAATTGGAAAATGCTTAAAAAACTAAATACAAAATCTCGTTTGACTGTAATATGCTGCTATCTCTTCTTTGTTGTATTAGGTATGCAGCATGCTGGAGAACAGTTCACTATTGCCCACATTCAATACGGTGGCGGTGGAGACTGGTATGGAGATGTTACAGTTATTCAGAACTGGTTAAGGATTCTTCGTGAAAGAACAGAAATTGAAACTGCTGAGGATAGGGTGATATTAAAATTGACTGATCATACACTATTTAAATATCCTATGCTCTATCTTGTTGGACACGGAAATATACGTTTGACTGAGAATGAAGTGCTGTTATTACGGCAATATCTTTCGAATGGTGGATTTCTGTTCGTCAATGATGATTACGGATTAGACAAGAGTTTTCGTCGCGAGATTGGACGAGTATTTCCAAAACAGGATTTACAACCGATACCCAATTCGCATCCAATATATCACTGTTTTTATGATCTTCCAGGATTACCAAAGATACATGAACATGATTCAGAACCTGCTCAAGGCTTCGGTATTTTCCAAGATGGGAGAATGGCTGTTTTTTATGCGTATAGTTCCGATATTGGTGATGGATTAGAGGACCCAAGAGTGCATCCAAATGATACACCAGAAGTACGTGAACTTGCTTCAAAGATGGCAGTAAACATAGCAGTATATGTTCTAACACATTAAATTAGGAATTCCTCATGGCAAATAAGAATATTGGTCAAGTTTACCAAACCATCATCACAAAGTTAAAATCTGTAAGGAATCAGTGGCGTTTCCTTCTCTTGTCTGAAGCATTCCTAAGATGGTTCGGTTTTCTCGCTTTTACAATGACTGCAGTGCTTCTTGTCTTTCAAATATCGCCTAACCACACTATGCGAAGTATCATTCTTGTTTTGTCTATTGGAATTGCTATATATTTTACTATTCGCATACTTATCCTACCATTGACTCGACGATTAACATTTTCAAAAGTTGCTGCACACTTAGAACAAGCATATCCTAATATTGAGAATAGAGTTCTTAGCAGTATTCAACTCAACCAGACCTTAGAGGAAAATCGTTTAGGATATGCATCGGAATTTATTGAACAGCTGATTCATCAGACACAGCATGACATGAGAAAAATTGAGTCTAAGAAAGTATTCAAGAATGAATTCAGCAGGATTAAACGGAATTCATTAGTTGCTATATCGGGTGCCACATTCTTGATATTGACAAACTTGCTATTACCCTCTGCATTGAAGAGTTATACAAAGACATTTGAAGCTATACCCAAAACGCCAACTGAGGGTTTTGTAGCAAAGATAGAAAAAGTAAATCCAGGGAATATACAGATAAAAAGTGGTGACAGTGTTAACATAACAGCTAAAGTCAGCGGACATTTTGATGCACCTGTATCTATATATTACCGTTTAACTGACTTGAACGACGTTGAAACTGCTGATTTAGATAGCAAGGATGTCAAAGATACAAATCAAGACTCAACGGATATACCTAAAAACTTACCACATTTAGAAGATGTAGAAAGTTGGCAGTCAATCCCAATGAATCGTGACCTAAATGAAACTCAGTATACTGCCAGGATTGAGAAAGTCGACCGTTCAATAAACTACTATGTCTCCACCAAGAATGTGGCATCACCACAATTTCAGATTGCTGTAAGTCATGAACCTATTGTCACGACATTTCAACTGCAACTAAACTATCCCGCATATACTCAATTACCTTCCAAGACACTTGATGTGAACGATGGAGACGCTGAAGTCTTATATGGTACAGAAGTGGTATTTTCTGCCGAAAGTAATAAACCACTATCAGAAGCACATCTGATTCTTGATGATGCAGATATTGTTAACTTAGAAATTGTAGATGAAACATATATAAAGGGACGATTTACTGTTGAGCAAGCAAGCAACTATAACATTCACATTCAAGATGAGAACGGTCTTTCAAATGCTGATCCACTGACATATACACTTAACGTTTACAAAGACTTGTCACCCCAGGTAGATATAATTGAACCAGGAAAAGACCTTGTCTTAGATAACGATATGCTTGTCAATCTGAAAGTTGAAGCAAATGATGACTTTGGTCTACAAAATCTTAAGTTAGTTTACCGTATCCAGAAAGAGAATTTCAAAGACATTACAGCTACACTAAAAGAGCTGCCTCTAAACACTTCTCCACCCCAAACATCACTCTTTATAAAACATGCTTGGGATATTGACCCTATCGGACTCTTCCCAGGTGAGACTTTATCATATTACGTTCAGGCAGCAGATACAGATATAGTTTCAGGTCCAAATATAGGAAAGTCACGGACTTATACACTTCGTTTCCCAACATTAGATGAACTCTATGAAGAAATCGCTACTGAACAGGAGGCAGAACAACTAAGCCTTGATGAACTCTATGACGAACAAGCAGATGCTACCGGCTTGGTAGAGAATCTTCTTGAGAAGATTCGCAAGTTCAAGGACCTTTCACTTACAGACAAGAAACTCTTACAGCAGGTTGTCGAATCGCAGCAGCAGATTGAAGAGAAAGCCAATGATCTGATCAATGCAATGGAACAAACCGCTTCAGATATGGAAAAGAATGAACTTTTTGAACCTGAGACAATTCAGAAATATCAAGAACTACAAGAATTGATGAAAGAAGCACTGTCAGAAGAGCAGCGTGAAATACTCAAAAAATTAGGTGAAGTACTGGCAAAACAGGATCTAAATCAACAGGAAAATGACTTAAACGAAGCCAATTTTAACCAGGAACAGTTTCAGCAACAACTTGAACGACTGAAGTCTTTATATGAACAGCTCATCTTGCAGCAGAAACTTGAAGCTGCAGCAAAGCAAGCGCAAACTCTGGCAGATCAACAGAAGGAGTTAATGGATTCTTTAGACACTCCTATACAAGAACAATCTGATGACACAATTGACCCTCAAGGTACTGAGCAGCTAACAGAAAGCAATTCAGAAACTAATGAAACAGAAGAAGCTAAACTCAATGATTCTGCACAGAAAGAAGATAGAATTAAGAAGGCATCTGATAAACTTAGTGAAAAATTAGACAATCTTGGTAATGAAATGTCTGAGATGGCAGCGTCTCAAGAGATTCCCGCACCACAGATTCAGAAGGTCGCTGATGAAGTCAAAAGACTGAATCAGTATACAAAGGATCAACAACTCTCTGACAACTTACAGAGTACAAGTCAGAACCTACGTAAGTCTAATATGCAGGATGCATTGGAAACTGGGAGAAAAGCAGAACAGACTATGACTGAATTAGCACAAGGATTAGATAACGCAGTCGAATTTATGCAAGGTTCTAACAATCAACAAGCATTAGCGGTTATGCGGGAAGCAATAAAAACTGGTTTGTATTTCTCACATCTACATGAAAAAGTGATAAATCAAACGAGTGAACTCACTATCTCCACCCTCGAACAATACGTTCAGAGTGAAATTAAACAACTGCAACGACTCGCTGCTGTAGAGCTGAGTGCTGCTCAAGGTATTTCCCAAATGGCGGAAAAACTATGGGCACTTGGTAAACAGCAGATGGAAGTAGACCCAAAAATCGTTTGGCGTTTGAATGCATCCAGTGATGCACTGAGTCGTTCTGCGCGTGCTTTGGAAGATAGACAAGTATCTCTCGCTCTACCTATACAAAGAACTGGACTTGCTGACATAAACCAGGCTGTTTTTGATCTGTTGAACGCTATGGCACAAATGAATCAACAGATGGATGCTGGGGGACTGCAAAGTATGTTGGAACAGTTGGAACAACTCGCACAGAGTCAAGAACAACTAAATGATATGGCAGAAAGACTCAGTCAACAAATGCGCGAACAGGGACGCACACCCAGTCTTCAGCAGCGTCTGGAGAGGATCGCATCACAGCAACAATTGATTCGAGAAGCAACTGAAAGGTTGGCTGAGATAGCAGAAGAAGCTTCTGATATCTTAGGGAGTTTAAAGAATGTCGCAGAAGAGATGGAAGATGTGGAAACAAGACTAAAGCAAGGTACATTGGATCAAGATGTTACTGACCAACAGAAACGTATATTGACAAGAATGCTTGAGAGTCTTAAGTCATTGGAAAAACGGGATGTCGGAAGAAAGAGAAAGGCACAGGTTGCAAAAAAACCTACAACTCCACCACAGGATGTTCCTCCGCTTCATCCTGACCTGATGCAATTTGTCCGTAAACTTGAAATTGCACCGAATGCAAAAGAATTTGAAAACATACCATTTCAATATCGTGAACAACTCCGTCAGTATTTTAAAGCACTCTCAGAGAAGACGGTTGATGACTAAACTTACTTATATAATGGAGAGATACAGTGAATTGTTTATATAGAATCATTATTGTGTTATTGTTTATTTTAGGTTTCTCTACTACATCTTATGCGTTGTCTGATGCAGAAATTGAGGTAATGATAACCACAATGACAACAGAAGAGAAAATCGGTCAACTTCTGATGTACGGTATTGGAGGTAGAGAGATTGGACCAGTGGCAGAAGCACACATATCGAAACGGCTTATTGGAGGAATTGTTCTCTATGACAGAAATATCCAAGAACCTGCTCAGGTTCTTGCGTTAACTACATCACTACAGCAATTAGCTGCACAAAATCCTCGTAGTATTCCACTGTTTATCGCCATTGACCAAGAAGGAGGCACTGTTGCCAGATTCAAAAAAGGTGCAACTATTTTACCCGGAAATATGGCATTAGGTGCAACAAGATCCCAAGCATTTGCAACACGAGCTGGTGAGTTAACCGCTATGGAATTATCAGCAGTCGGCGTAAATCTCAATTTTGCACCTGTCTTGGATGTCAATACCAATTCTATTAACCCCGTCATCGGTGTTCGTTCTTACAGTGAAACACCTGAACTTGTCTCACAACTCGGTACCGCCTATATCAATAGTCATCAGAAAAATGGTGTTCTTGCAACTGCAAAGCACTTTCCTGGACATGGTGATGCCAGTGTTGACTCTCATAAAAAATTGCCGGTTATTGAACATGAGAAAAACCGATTTGATGAGATTGAATTGCGTCCATTTCGTGATGCAATTGAGGCAGACGTAGCGGCAATCATGTCAGCACATGTACTCTATCCAAATTTAGACTCTGAAATGCCTGCTACTCTCTCAAACAAGATACTTACCAGACTCCTACGACAACAATTGGGTTATGAAGGCTTAATTATCACTGATGACCTTGAGATGAAGGCAATTGAGGAACAATATGAGATAGGAAATGCTGCGGTCTTAGCCATACAAGCAGGAGCAGATATAATTCTTATCCCATGGACATTCAAAAAGCAGCAACGGGTCTATAGTTCAATTCGTCAAGCTGTTCGAACAAAAATCATCTCTACCATTAGACTTAATAATTCAGTACGCAGAATCTTGTACTATAAAAGTCGATACGGTTTGTTTGATAAGCAGAAGAAAATCTTGAATAGTCCCGGTAGTATTGGAGCAGACTTAGCAGTTGTGGGAAACAGACAGCACAGAGATGTCGCACAAAAGATTGCCATTGGTTCAATAACTGTTGTAAAGAATACAAAGAACTTACTTCCTATGAGTGCTGAGCCTAAGAAATCAGTACTATTGTTGAGTCCTTCGCGAAATTTTACTAATACCTATTTGAAAGCACATACTGATCTTACACACATCACGCCAATTTACATTCCGCGTGAAGTTAATCCCCAACAATTAGCAACCCAACTTCTATTGTCAAAACCATCCATCATTGTTGCAGGTATAGTAAATAGTGATCAAGCCAAACTCATTCACATTCTAAGTCAAAAGACTGATGTTCCGATTGTTGTTATATCGCATGCGTCCCCTTATCTACTTATGCAATGTCCGGATGTTGAATGTGCCGTAGCTGCCTATGATATGAACTATTATTCAATGCTCGCTGCTGTTGAAGTCTTGTTAGGTAAAAAACAAGCAAGCGGCAAGCTACCTGTAACGCTTCGGTAAAGTTATATAAATTCTTTTTGTCTGAACCAGGATTTTCAGGATAAGAGTTGTTTTTTCCAGGTCGGTAGGTGCGGTTTCCTAACCGCACCTAACTTCTCGAACATTAACTATGAGTAATTCACAATATAGAGGAATTCTTAAAACTAAATAACCCTGTCGTGATATATATTTTCCTTGACAAACGTCCCTATTTCATGACAAAATCCTATCTAAAAAACAAAACGGAGAAACATAATGCCACAACCCGACATCCTTAAAACCATTCTCAGAGACAGCAATTACCACCTTGACCTTTTTACAAACACTGAAGTTCAGGTATTGCAAGAAAGAATTCGCACCAATACAGTCAAAGATAAAAAGATTCCATTCATCCGTTGTCCCGTTCGCAGGAAGCTAGTCCAGCTAAAGCCAGAAGAACTTATACGACAACTTTATGCAGCACAACTTGTGAATCAATATTGTTATGCTAAAAAACGTGTGCGGTTTGAACATCTTGTAAATTTTGGTAGAGAAAAGAAACGTGCCGATATAGTTATCCTTGACAAGGACAGACCAGATATTCCTTATATTATCGTTGAGGTCAAAAAACCGAAACTTCAAGATGGAAAAGCTCAACTCCGATCCTACTGCAACGCCACAGGCGCGCCGATCGCTGTATGGACAAACGGACAGCAGATTTCACACTACCACCGAAAAGACCCAAATTATTTTGAAGAAATTCCCAATATTCCCAACGCAGATGAAACCCTCGCCGATATTCTCAAAGTACGTTTTACGCTCAAAGACCTCATCATTAAGGACAAACTCGCGGCGGAGCGAAAATCTCTAAAAGACATTATTCTGGAATTAGAGGATGAAGTGCTGGCAAACTCAGGTGTTGATGTTTTTGAAGAGGTTTTTAAACTTATCTTTACTAAACTCTATGACGAATTCAAGAGTCAAGACGACAAGATGTTTATCAACCGTCTGTTACGACATAGCATCAACACCGCTATACAAGAAACAAATCATGCTTACGAAGTTGAGAATCCTGATTATGAAATTTTGAAGAAAGCAGTTGAAGCAATCCCGGATGAGGATTTTCGTCCTATGGAATTCAGAAACACAGGACAAACTGACAGCGAGCTGAAGTCTAAAATTCAGCACCTTTTCAATAACGCAAAAAGTCAGTGGAAAGGTGTTTTCCCTGAATATTCAACGTTCGAACTTTCGGAAAGTCATCTGTCCGTTTGTGTTTCAAGTCTGCAAGATGTAAAGTTATTTAACTCCAATCTACAGATTGTTGATGAGGCGTTTGAGTATCTTGTGAGCAAATCCGCCAAAGGTGAGAAAGGACAATACTTTACACCACGACACGTAATTGATATGTGCGTCAAGATGCTCAACCCCAAACGCG
This sequence comes from Candidatus Poribacteria bacterium, assembly GCA_965261435.1. GTDB lineage: Bacteria > Poribacteria > WGA-4E > WGA-4E > WGA-3G > MSPOR6. The sequence goes on along the minus strand of CBDHDL010000021.1, from coordinate 3,981,440 downwards.
GTGAATATATGATTGACACTGCATCTGGCAGTTGCGGTTTTCCTGTGCATACTATTTTCAAACTCACTGGCACCCTTTTCACTAACACAGAAATTCCACGCGAAGACAAAGAACACATTCTAAAAGTCTTCGGGATTGATTTTGATGAAAAGACGGTCAGGGTTGCACGAACCCTCAACTTGATTGCTGGAGACGGCGAAACTAATGTTTTGCACCTCAACACACTGGATTATGAACGCTGGAGTGACAAAACAGAAAGAAACAGCACTTGGGTCCGTACTTATGGAGACGGTTTTGATCGACTCAAAGCACTAAGAGTAGAATTAGAGGAAAACAAACTTTTTTCCTTTGATATTCTAATGGCAAATCCACCATTTGCGGGGGACATCAAGGAACGTCGCATTCTCCACCAATACACACTCGGTTTTAAAGGGAACGGCAAGGCACAAAGTAAAGTTGGACGGGAGATCCTGTTTATTGAGCGAAATTTGGATTTCCTCAAACCCGGGGGACGCATGGCAATTGTGTTGCCACAAGGCAGATTCAACAACACATCTGATAAATATATCCGTGAGTTTATCGCGGAACATGCACGCATTCTGGCAGTAGTCGGCTTGGATACCAATACCTTCAAACCGCATACCGGCACCAAAACAAGCGTGTTGTTCCTGCAGAAATGGAACGATGATCCAGACCAAGGACCGCTCTGTCCAAAAATTGAGGATTACCCAATGTTCTTTGCTGTCTCCGAGAAAGCTGGCAAGAACAATTCTGGCGATTATGTGTTCCTTCAAAACGAAAATGGGCAGTCCAAGTTAGATGAAAATGGTCATCTGATTGTCAATCATGACTTACATAACCACAACGGCGAACTCCCCGATGGGATCGCAGAAGCCTTTATTGAATGGGCAAGAAGCGAACAATTGAGTTTTTGGGTATGACTTATATAGGAAATCAATTACAATGGAAACAATTGGCAGAAGTTGATTGGCTGGGTCAGTACGTTAAAGCCTGGGTTGCTTTTAATGCTTGGTACAGTAATAATTTTAAACCAGCGCAAGGAAAAAAACGTTTCAGCGATAGACAGATCATTGAAAAAATTAAAGATGATGAGGGCGGTATCTGCTCAAAAATAGAGAATTTTTTGTCCGGAACAGACTCTAACCAGAAGTTATTTCAATCAGATGTAGCGGCCCTCCATAAGGCATTATCCGATACAACTGTAAAATCAAGCGGAAAAAGAATTTGGTTGAAAGAAATTTCTGACTATCACTATGTCGTTCCTGTTGATCATACGAGAAATAACATTAAATACGAAATAGAAATAGATAGCGGGCGTAAGCAACGAAATGTCAAAGTGACAAAAACCAAGGCAGGAAAGGAAATCTTTAATAAGGTTATTTTAGCAGAGGAAGAAGAAACCTTCCAAAGTGAAGATTGGTTTAAAAAATTATCAGACAGCGGATGGTTTGAAAAATTGTCAAAATCACAACGAAGCCAGTTAAGAGTATATCTTAAAGAATCATCACCAATTCATAATTTACTAGATTTCAGCGATGATCCTAATCAGTTCAGTGGTGATAAAAAACTGATTGCGCGCGGCCATATAGAGATACTCTACCAGTTGAGAAATGCTCTCTTTCACGGAGAAGTAACACCTAATGAGGTCCAAACTGTTTATCAACATGCTTACTTGGTTCTAAAGCAGATAATACCTGGAGTATAAATTATGCAGTATTCAATTGTTAATTTTTTTGAGGTTGAAGCAGTTGAAGATTTCAGACTTGATGCGGAGTACTGGCACCCTATTTTTGTTCAAAATAGCCCCCTAGTCTCTCCTCATAATAAATTAAGGGACTTCGTGTATCAAAACATAGCAAACATTAAATCGTCCCCGATAAATCGGGATTTCGAGTACCTTGAAATTTCCCAAATTTCACTTAACAGTTTTGAATATCAAACGACATTAATACAATTAAGCGAGGAACCAGACCGAGCTCACTACCTTTTAAAAAAAAGTGATGTTGTCGTCTCTACTGTTAGACCGAATCGAAACGCGGTTGCTTTTATTAGAACCGATGGTATTGTTGGTAGTAGTGGGTTAGTTGTACTAAGACCTAATAACATAGAGGCAGAGTATATTCTCGCTTTCTGCAAAACCAGTTACTTTATAAACTGTTTAATGCGGGCAAATAAGGCGAGTATGTATCCAGCTGTTTCAATCAATGACATTTTGGATACCCCTCTTTTTGTACCCACTGAATCTTTCCGTTTATTGGTTGTAGAAACTGTAAAAAAATCCATTTTTGCCCTTGACGAATCCAAACAAATTTACGCCCAAGCCCAAACTCTCCTCCTCACCGAACTCGGACTTGCAGATTGGCAACCGAAGCAGCAGTTAACCTTTGTCAAAAACTTTTCCGACACTGAGTCAGCTGGACGCATTGACGCGGACTATTTCCAGCCGAAATATGAAGAGATTGAAGAAGGTATAAAAAGCTACTCAAATGGGTATACAAATATTAGGAATGAATTTAAACAGAACAAAAGCACTTTTGAAATAGGCCCAGAAAAGTTATATCGCTACGTAGAGATAGGAAGCGTCAATGTCTCTACTGGGGAGATTATACCAGAGGAAGTTTTAGGTAAAGATCTCCCTGCTAACGCTAAGCGTGTTTTAGAACAAGGTGATGTCATTGTTTCTAAAGTCAGAACTTACAGAGGTGCTGTTACTATTGTTGAGGAGGATGGATATGTCGGGAGCGGTGCCTTCTGCGTTTTGAGTGAAAACGGTCGAATTAACAAGGAAACTTTATTGGCGTGCATACGCTCAAAACTTTTCTTAACATGGTCATGGAAACCGAATACCGGAACATCTTATCCTACTTTAGGCGACAATGATATTTTGGATTTCCCTATTCCCATTCTACCGAAAGAGAAACAGACTATAATTCAAGAAAAGGTGCTCGAATCCTTTCGTTTACGCAGGCGCGCCAAAGACCTTTTGGAATGTGCTAAACGTACCGTTGAGATTGCTATTGAGCAGGACGAACAGGCTGCTATTGATTGGTTGGAGTCTGTGAATGTGCCTAATTCACATCTGCAGTCCCAATGTTAACGTTCGTACTTGTCTTAGGTTCAACCGGCAACTGACACTCAAATGATTTAAATATAGTGCTGAGCATATCCAACTGTGGAACATCCTCGTTAGAGAGTGTATCCGAGAGAGTTTCAGCAGCAATCCCCGTTCGTTTGGAAAGTTCGGAAACCGCAGCCTGTGCTTCTACAACATCCCGCAGTGCCATCCAGATCGACGCTGTGTCACCATCATCCTTATAGTCCGCTAAGGCTGCCTCAATATAATACATCGCGAATTCTGTATCTGTGAGGTCTTTTAAAAGGTCGTATCTAAAACTGGTAGTCTGCTTAAGTATTGTTTCCGTTTTCATTGTCCCTGCTCCTTATTTCGTTCCAATAAATTTGAGTTCTTGCAATATTCCGTTGTTGCGTCCCTTTGCGCGTGTTCTCTTATCTCGGAGTTGTGTCAACCACTGACGGAACGGGTTACGTCCTTCTGGTGTGATATAGTTTCTGACTTCTCGGTCAATGATTTGCATATTTCATAAGTATAACACTTCTGTACGGCAATTTCAAATAAAGTCATTTGCATCCTACCTAAGACAAACAAACTGAAATTCATCAGAAAGTCATTGAAGCTTTCAACGGACGTAAGCGCGCTAAAGACTTTTGGAATGTGTTAAACGCGCCGTTGAGATTGCTGTTGAGCAGGACGAACAAGCTGCTATTGAGTGGTTGGAGTCTGTTTCGGAGGTGACTGATAGTTAGAGTTTGTAATTCAATTGATAAACACAACATATCAGTGTATAATTACAGCAAAGTAATAGGAGGTGAATAACTGTGTTTGAAGGGAAAGCGTTTTTAGAAAAAATACATATCAAAAACTTTCTAAGTTTACGGGACGTTAAGTTTCCATTTAAACCGCTGACTGTGCTTGTCGGACCGAATGCCAGCGGAAAATCAAATACCTTCGCAGCATTGGATCACCTCAATACGATGATAACCGATGAGAAATTGCCTTTTTATGGGTTGACTGAGGACACGTTTTGGGCAGGTGAACTTCAAAAATTCTCTTTTGATTTACAGACGAAAGTAAAAGAATACCAAACGATATATCACTTGGAAATAAAAGCTAAACCCGATTTTACTTGCCATTTAGAACAGTTATATGTAAACGATGTAAACGTGATTTCAATTCAAGATGGGAAGGGAGTCGTTCGAGATGAAAATAACAGGAATGAGATACCGTATAACTCCAATAAACTCGCTTTGGGGTCAGCCGGAAATTACGGAAACAAACCGATTACACACACCTTCGCTGAGTTTATTAAGGAATGGCGATTTTATAATTTTGATACAAATTTTATACGGCAAGAAAGCGATATGAGATTCTCGTCTGCTGAAACAGAGATACGAGAATGTTCTGAACTTACAGATGCTGGCGAGAATTTAGTAGAAGTTCTCTGGAACTGGTATGAGAATTCCCCCGAGAGTTTCAGAAACGTTAGCAATTCACTTGCCGCAGACACAAAACGTGAAATAGACTATCGCTTGATTGATGGTCGATACCAACTTTTTATGATTGAGGGTGACAAGAATCCGATTCCGTTGCAAAATGCCTCTGATGGCATACTTCGCCTGATTGCATATAACATTTTGCTCAATGAACCCAAATTACCACCACTCATCGCCATTGAAGAACCAGAGCGAAATCTCCATCCGGGTGCATTATCAGACATCGCATATGTGCTTGAGCAAATTGCGCAATATTCTCAAGTAATTATTACAACCCACAGTTCTGAACTGCTTGGTGCGTTCAATCCAGAAAGTTTGGGAGATTCACTCGGTGTTTTACTGTTACACAACCGTCCAGGTTTCGTACACAACCGTCCAGGTTTCGGCACAGAAGTACTCAACCTTGAGGATTACCGCGGTAAAAGGAAGGCACTTGATGGTTGGATTGCAGATTTCGGGATCGGTAGTGCTGTCTTTGATAGCGGACTCCTCCCAGATGAAATGGAGGAGACAGTCGAATGCCAAGCATAAGAATCTGGACTTTAGAGTCAGACAACGATGCAAAGGGAGTCAAAGGTCGTCTCTAAAACTGGTAGTCTGTTTAAGTATTGTTTCCGTTTTCATTGTCCCTGCTCCTTATTTCGTTCCAATAAATTTGAGTACTTGCAATATTCCGTTGTTGCGTCCCTTTGCGCGTGTTCTCTTATCTCGGAGTTGTGTCAACCACTGACGGAACGGGTTACGTCCTTCTGGTGTGATATAGTTTCTGACTTCTCGGGCAATGATTTGCATATTTCATAAGTATAACACTTCTGTACGGCAATTTCAAATAAAGTCATTTGCATAGGTGTGTAAATATTATGTCACTCTATTTGTCAGAATCGCGGATTACACGGAGAACACGGAAGACGCGGAAGGGTTTTCCGGATCATTATATGACATTGAAAATTTACTTGACAAACATATAGCCATTATGTTACACTATATTACACAATATAACGCTAATAAAATAAAAACAGTAAAATAAAAAGGTGTGATAATATGAAACTATTCAGACATACAATCTATCAGATATACTGTAGGATTATAAACACAAAAAACCATAAAGAAAAAGCACCTACGCAACACATCAGAGACCAGATTTTTGGAGTGCAAAAACGACTGCAATTGCTAAAAAATCACCAAGATTCAAACCGTACCAAAAAAGGCGAAATAAAAAAAATAGAATTTTCAAAAAACACGCTACCAACTCATACAGAGACAAGCCTGACAAACGATTTAAAAACCATACCACGCGACGGAAATCACGGCATTTTTGGTACAGTGAAAAAATAGCGAATTTTGTAGCATAATTAGCTGCGATTCCATAACCGAACAAGTATAGAAAATGCTTAACACAATATCACAAACTACAAAATATTCACCAAATTCACGTTTTCTATACACCTTTCGCACCGCTGGTGCTGATATGTGATTTTCCAAAGCCTCAGAGAGGCGAAAGGTATATAGTCCAGATTGATACAAACAATAGCAAGCCCCAGAGGGGCGAAAGGTGTATAATCCGCATTGCTCTAAATCTTTACACACGTTCTCTATCTTTAGTGACAAAAAGTTTACACACCTTTAACAAAATCACTTGTTGTTATCTTTGTCTAATTTTGATATAATACGTTGACATACATCTATATTGAGATCAATTGTAAACAAGGGGATTTATGAACACTGAAGTTAGCATTGTTGAAGATGCATTTTATATTAATGGAGGAATTACATATTCAGGTAGGTATTACTTAGGAAACAAGATAGAAGGATTGTTGATGAATAGTCGTATGGTTCAGGGGATCTTTGATGATAGGAATCCTGAAACCGTACATCTTTGGGAATATCCAGATACAGGGAAATGGGATCCAGAAAGGAATACACGTGAATTCTTGTCTGCAATGCCTGAATGGCGCGCGCACGGCGTATTGGCATTTACTATCAACTTACAAGGTGGTAGTCCTGAGGGATATTCTAAATCACAACCGTGGCATAATTCTGGTATAGAATCTGATGGAAGTCTAAACTCTGCTTATCTTTCTCGGCTCAAACGTATAATAGATTTTGCTGATGAACTCGGTATGGTCGTTATATTAGGATATTTCTATTTTGGACAAGATCACCGTCTTACCGATGAGAAAGCAGTTGTGCGGGCAGTTGACAACGCAACACAATGGCTCTTTGACAACGAATATACCAACGTCATTGTAGAAATCAATAATGAATGTAATGTCAGATATAAGCATGAAATCCTTCAACCAGAAAGAGTGCATGAATTGATTGAACGCGTTAAAGCAACGACTCACAAAGGAAGAAGATATTTGGCAGGTACAAGTTATGGAGGAGGACGAGTTCCGTTTGAAAATGTTGTTCGTGCCTCTGATTTTATTCTAATCCACGGTAATGGAGTCAAGGATCCCAATAGGATTCTTGAAATGGTGCAACAGACAAGACATGTTCCAGGGTACCGTCCTATGCCAATTCTTTTTAACGAAGACGACCATTGCGATTTTGAAAAACCAATGAACAACTGCATGGCTGCAGTTAGTCAATACGCATCATGGGGGTATTTTGATCCAGGTGAAAATGACTACTATGACGGCTATCAATCGGTCCCTGTACAATGGCAAATCAACACACCTCGCAAACTGGCGTTCTTTAAAAAAGTACGTGACATCACAGGAGTTGGAGAATAGAAAGGATAAAATATAAATGCCTGAACAGATACAACCATATCATTTTGTTATTGCTATCTTTGTTGTCATAATGCTCGCGACAAGTTTCCGAATCATGAAAGAATATGAGCGTGCTGTAGTATTTAGATTAGGACGTTTTACTGGTACACGGGGTCCGGGTCTTGTGCTACTGATACCGTTTTGGATAGAACGGATGCAAAAGGTTAGTTTACGCATTGTCGTTAACGATGTCACACCGCAGGATGTAATTACGAAGGATAACGTCTCAGTGAGTGTTAATGCAGTTCTAACTTTTCGGGTGACAGAACCAGACAAAGCTGTAATTGAGGTAGAAGAATTTGGTTTTGCTATATCTCAAATTGCTCAGACAACACTACGTAGTGTACTTGGACGTGCGGAACTTGATGACCTGCTATCTGAACGGGATAAACTTAACCAAGATTTAGAGCAGATTATTAAAAAGCAATGTGAACCTTGGGGTGTTGAAGTGCATTCTATGGAAATAAAACACGTAGACCTACCCGTAGAGATGCAACGTGCCATGGCAAAACAGGCAGAAGCTGAACGGGAACGGAGAGCGAAGGTCGTGCACGCTGAAGGAGAATTTGAATCTGCTGAAGTTCTCACTAACGCTGCAGAGATTCTGAGTCAAACACCCACTTCTGTACAACTTCGATTTCTTCAGGCATTGGTTGAAGTCAGTGCTGAGAAGAATTCAACCGTGATATTCCCAATTCCGATTGATTTACTGACTCCCTTTATGAAGAAGGATGAGAAGGAAGGAGAAGAGAAGGACTAATCATTTTACCAGTCTTCATCAAAGAAAGGTGTGCTTGGGTAACTGTAAATATTACCTTCATAATTACGCAGTTGTATTTCGTCTTCATCAAAAGTTACAATAGGATCGGGATTTATTGCTATTTTCCCACCACCACCAGGCGCATCTATGACATAGTGCGGTACACCAAGTCCAGAGATATGACCGCGTAATGCAGCAACAATTTCTAATCCGGTTTCTACCGATGTTCTGAAATGGTCGGTTCCAAAGACAAGGTCTGCCTGATAAATATAATACGGCTTAACTCGAATACGCAGGAGTCCTTTCATCAATTGAACCATTGTCTCAGGATTATCATTTACACCTTTTAACAATACTGCCTGATTTCCGAGTGGGATTCCTGCATCAGCGAGCATACCACAAGCTTTTTCTGTTTCAGGTGTTATTTCACGAGGATGGTTGAAGTGTGTGTTGATGTAAAATGGATGGTATTTTTTCAAGATACTACACAGTTCAGGTGTAATTCGTTGCGGAAGTGTTACAGGGACCCGCGTGCCAATACGAATAATTTCTATATGTTTAATAGCACGTAAACCGCTTACAACCATTTCAATCTTCTTGTCGGTCAACATAAGCGGGTCACCCCCTGATATGATGACATCTCGAATCTCTGGGTGTGATCGAATATAATCAAGACCGATTTCTATGTTGTTTTCAGAGATTGAATGCGGATCACCGACTTTACGTTTGCGGGTGCAAAATCGACAGTAAATTGGGCACATGTAATTGATGTAAAAAAGCACTCTATCAGGATAACGGTGCGTAACATTTGGCACTTCACTGTCCCCCTCTTCATGAAGGGGGTCTTCAACGCCACTACTGATTAATTCTCGTGTGTCAGGAACGACTTGTTTCCAGATCGGATCTCCCGGTTTTTCTATAAGACTCAGATAATAGGGATTGATGCGTATAGGAAATTCCTTATGTATTCGACGCATCTCTTCAATATCAACATCAAATTTAGCAGCAAGTTTTTCTGGTGTATTAACTGTATCCCGAACAAGTTGTTTCCAAACTTCCATATATGTTCTTATCCTTCCAATATTCCAAAAACAGGAGAACTCACGTCTATTCTTTAGTTTATGTCAGTGACACGTGTGTCATTACATCTTTTTCTCGAAGTGATTGAACAACTTCTATACCTTCAACAACTCGTCCGAATGTGGTATAGTTTCCGTTTAGATGTTCATATATTTTCGGATCATCACTGAGACAGATATAGAATTGACTTCCGGCGGAATCAGGTGAAGGTTTTCGTGCCATCGCCAAAACACCTTTACCGTGTTGCGGCATTAACTCGCGTAATTTCTTCTTCTTAAATTCCCCTGGAATAGTCCAACCTGGCCCACCTGTTCCTGTTCCATCTGGGTCACCACCTTGAATAACAAAACCTTTAACATAACGATGAAAGGTTAAACCGTTGTAGAAACCAGTATCAATCAATTTGACAAAATTAGCGACCGTTAATGGTGCACATTCAGAATAAAGTTCAACAATTATGTTTCCTTTGTTGGTTTTTATCGTTACAATTTGTGATTCATTTTCAATATTTTTCTTTGGATTTTTAGACATAGATTTTATAAGTCCTAACTACATTCTTACTAATAGATGAATTACGATGTTCAATATGTTTTCTAATAAGCGATAATTCATGATACATGGATTCTGTTAGTAAGTCAAGTAGAATAATTGCCTCTCAGTTTATCAGTAAGCTTATGACTATTCCTTAGATGACCTTGACATACATAGATTAATTGTGTTACTCTAATTGTATAAAGTGGGAGGTGATTTGATGCTTAGAATACCAACCGAAAATCAGAAAGATCGAGAACTTTGCACAACTCTGAAAATGCTTTCACCTGGGACAGCACTCCGAGATGGTATTGAGTATATTCTGCAAGCAAACACTGGTGGTTTGATTGTTGTAGGTGATTCCCCAGAAGTATTAAATCTTACAGAAGGTGGTTTTAGGATAAATTGTCCTTACCTCCCCGCGCGTCTATCCGAATTAGCAAAAATGGATGGTGCAATTATCCTTTCTTCGGATATGAAACGCATTGTACGAGCAAATGTAACACTGAAAGTAAATCCTTCTATCTCCTCAAATGAGACGGGTTTACGTCATCGTGCAGCAGAAAAATTCGCGAAGGAGACAGGGAATATAGTAATTGCAGTATCAAGACGTAGGAATACACTCACTTTATATAAAAAAAATCAACATTATCTATTTCGGGACCGTCCCATTCTAATATCTGGTGCAAACCAAACGATGTTATCACTTACCCAATATGCAAAAGCTATGCAGCAAGTTATAGCTACATTAAACTGGGCGGAGTTAAGTGGGACAGTCAACTTGGGAAATGTTGTTACTGCAATACAAGCTTGTGAACGTCTCAGAAGAACTGAACATGACCTTAACCTATTCAGGATTGAGTTGGGTACAGAAGCACTATCGTTGCAGCTAATTCCCACAGAATTAACTACTGAAATTAACAGAGCATTGCTTATTATAAAAGATTATTTTAATGAGGAATTCAGAGAGGAATCTGATGTCTACCAGCATATTTTCGGTTTGAATGAATCGGAACTTTCAGATGCATGTAGAATCTGTGATGCTCTCGGATATCCACATGAAAGCATAAATTCTGAAGAAACTTTAGAACCTCGTGGATATCGGATGTTGAGCCAGATACCCCGAATCCCAGACAGTATAGTTAAGAATGTTGTCAATAGTCTTAAGTCTTTAGATGCAATCATTACTTCAAATGTTAATACACTACAAGAAGTAGAGGGTGTTGGAAAATTACGTGCAACTGCCATTAAGAAAGCATTAGTGCAAATGAAGACAGGTACTACGCAACCACAAGTTTTAGCTATGCCTATCTTTGATTGGGATTAAGTTGTACTTCTAAATTTTAGAGATTTTTTAATTGATTAGACTGAATTGATGAATAGTTATGTTTTAAAATGGAGAAACACTTTTGAATAGGAGACAACGTATGAAAAGCATTCGGACAAGATTAAAGAATAATAGTCATAAGAAAAGACACCAATCCTATCACATAAAACCTATTTTGTGTTTTTTACTGCTATCGTTATTTATGGCTGCATGTGGTGGAAAATTGGGTACAATTCAAGAGCAGGACGTCGCTTCATATTTATCGCAAGCTGAAGATGCATTAACTGCTGCTCGTAAAGTCAACGCACATTCTCTGGCATTTGAAACCTATGAACAAGCCGAAACAGAGATCGAAATGGCAAAAGACGCCATGAGAAATAAGGTAGGTGTTGATGCGATAAAACATGCAAACAACGCCATCACCTATGCGAAAATCGCTAAACGGGCAGCAGTACAAATTACCAAGAATGCTGAAGCAAATGCCAACCTCCTCGCAAGAGAGGCAAAAATTGGTGAACTCCAAAAGCAAGTCACTGCAAAAGAAGCAAAAATTTCAAATTTAGAAAATAGTAATGAGTTACTCCAAGACAGTGAGTCTGGTTTACAAAATACTATTCGTAGTCTTGAATCTGAAAAACAGGAGTTGCTAAACGAAAAAGCACGGCATAAACAGGAAGTTACAGAACTTAAGGCATCTATTAAATCCTTTCAAGAAAGTATAGATCAATTGGAAACGAGCGCGAAAAACTATGGAGTGGAACTAAAGAATCTATCGCGCAAGGTTGATGCTGCCGATACTATTGCTAAAACTGAAAGTCGTCTTAAGCGTGCAGCGATTGCTGAAACAGAGGCTGTCAAAAGGCAAATGCGGGAACAAGCAAAAATATTCACTGATAAACTCGCAGAAACAAAAAAACAGAATATTGCAGTTGAGCATGAAGAATTTGTTAAACGACAAGCAGAAAAAGCAAGAGCGTTTGCAAATCAACTTCCAAGTAATAAGTCTCCACGAACTGGACGAACATCCTTGTCTACTGCACAGATTAATGCAGGTAAAGTAGCATTAAGCAATTGGGATAAGGCTTGGAAGAGTAAGAATCTTGACGCACACTTTGCAACTTATACACCAGATGCAACAACATCTCATATCGTTATTCGTGAGAGTAAGGAAAATGCATCTACTCTCAACAAAAGTCAGAGTGAGACAAAACTCCGCGAAATGAACAAATTAGAGTGGACAAAATCTGATGAATCTACTGAGGTTGAACAGGAAAGTGTTATAGGAACATATAGATTAAGTCGCCTTGTTACACCCGCGGAGACAGATGATGATACAGCATTGTATGAATTATGGATCCGTGAAGTCTGGATGCATCAAGTACAGGGGAAATGGAAAATATATCGTGAAACTTGGCAAGTCTATGAAAATATACCGAAACTATAAGGAGTGAGATTGATGAACGATTTTCAAAACAACCAACAGACATCTACGAAGATTAATCTACAGCAATACATAAAGTGGGGTGCCATTGCATGTGTCGTGGTCATTTTAGTAATCTGTGGAATCTTTCTCACTCATTCTAATGAATCGTCTTTAGATTTTTTGGTAAAGTGGAAAAGTGCGCTTGAATCAGGGGATATTAAAAAATATGATCTCCTGTGGGGCAAAAATGCAAGGAATAAATCTAATGCTGGTTACAATCATACTGCTCAACTGTTTATGGAACAATTAGACTTAGATGTTGATATTACAGATGCTGAGAATAGAACCCGTAAAGACCCACAGGATAAGGATTTCCTCAGGATAGAGGAAATACCTATATGGGTTCATGCACCTGGTGAACCTTTAAAACAATCACGGACACTTACTATCGCAAGAACCGGAATTATTCAAAGACGATGGAAGTTGATAAAGGATGAAGTTGATTCAGAAGAAATTGCAACACATATACCTGAATTCAATTCTGATAGTTCTTCAACATCAGAACCCGACACGAATAGTCCTGTTGCACCATTAGTGATGGAATGGAAGAGTGCGCTTGAAACACAAAATCAGAAGAAGTATACATCACTGTGGGACAAATCTGCGCGCAATAAACAAAGGAATAACTTTTCACTTGCTATAGGACACATTACACAAGAATTAGAAGTTGATTTATCACAAGCAAGATATAATCCTATTGCGTATTCAAAGACTAAACATATTGTAGAAAACATAAATGTGTCTGTCTATAGTAGTGGAGCATTTATAGAAACACATTCACGTAAACTTACGATTGAGAAAAAGGGGTTTTTCTTTAGAAAATGGAAACTCGTCAACGACGAGATGGGTGACGGATATATTTCAGATCCTTCTTTGACACAAAACGATCCTTTAGTTGATGATATTATTCCAGAAGAACCCGCACCAAGTATCTTCAATGGAAATGCCCCATTGGATACACAGCTTAAAGTTAGCCAAATTCTTGGCAAATGGCAGAAGGCGTGGGAAGAAAAAAACTTAGAAACTTATATGTCAATCTATGCAGACAAGGCACTAATAACGCGTGTAACTGTCAGAGGCGATAAGGAGACATCGACTTTTCTCACTAAGAAACAACTCCGACAGAAAATGAAAAGGCTAAATCTTGGCTATTCTGGAATTCAGGTTAAGATTTCTAATCTTGTCATAAATGGCGATAGAGCTGTTGCGGATGTGACCTTCTTGCAAGAATTTAAAGGGGTTCCAGCATCAGGAAGCCGTCCAGCATATTCTGATATTGGGACAAAAACGTTGAACCTAATGATAGATCCGGCTGATGGATATTGGAAGATTTATTCAGAAACTTGGAGCAGGTATAAGGATGTTCCTATGTATCCAAAGAACTAAGGTCGTAGATTTTGATAATGTGGTATTAAAATATTGCTTTTAGTCATAGCAGTTGAGTTTACTAAGACGATGCAAACTGAATTCAAAACAAGAAGGAAAATAGAATTTGCTGACACAGATATGGCGGGAATCGTACATTTTACAAGGTTTTTTGTTTTCATGGAGTCAACTGAGCATGAATTTCTACGAAGTTTAGGAACAAGTGTCGCAACAGAATGGGAAGGAAACAAAATCGGATGGCCACGACTATCTGCCTCATGTGATTATGTATCTCCTCTCAGATTTGAGGATGAAGTTGATATAAAACTATGGGTTTCCAAAAAAGGTACTAAATCGCTTTCATACCAATTTCACTTCACGCTTGATGGTAAAGACGTTGCGCGTGGACAGTTGACAACAGTCTGTTGTATAACAAATCCAGGTGAACAACTTCAAGCCATACCAATCCCCGACTTCATCGCATCAAAAATAACAACTTAGACTGATTGTCTTATTGGTAGTTCAGGTCTGTAAAGTTACGCAAAATAGATGAAAGACACTGGCGAAATACTTCACCAACTTAAAGTATCGAATTTGACTAAATCCTTCGGTACAGTTCAGGTCTTACGGAATATCTCATTCAGTTTGCATGCAGGTACCTCCGTTGCAATTACTGGACCATCGGGTTCTGGAAAAAGCACTCTGCTACACATCATTGGCACATTAGAAAAACCTACCGATGGAGAAGTTGAAATCAACGGGACTGATCCATTTTCCCTGTCTGAACCTTTATTAGCTCAATATCGTAACGATGTAATGGGTTTTGTTTTTCAAGATCATCATCTTCTCCCACAGTACTCCGTACTTGAAAATGTCCTGATTCCCACCCTTGCATTCAAACAGAAACCTAATGCATCAGAACTTGCAAAAGAACTCATTGAACGTGTAGGTTTATTAGATCGCATTACTCATCGTCCTGCAGAACTTTCAGGAGGAGAACGTCAAAGGGTTGCAATCGCTCGTGCCCTCATAAACCAACCAAGTATTCTACTTTGTGATGAACCTACAGGTAACCTTGATACTAATACAGCATCAAACATTGCTGATTTACTTTTTGATCTCCATAATATAAATCAGAATATTCTAATCGTAGTGACACACAATCTTGAATTGGCTTCACGGTTTGAGAATTGTCTGGATTTAGTGGATGGTGAATGCATCAAAGGAATTTCAGGCAGTGATTAGAGAAGAATTCGCTCGTTTCTGAATGGAAGTAAACATGCGTAATCTATGGGTTACCATTAGGCACTATTGGCATATTCATCTGACTGTTGCACTTTGTACTGCAGTGGCTACTGGGGTGCTTGCAGGTGCTTTGATTGTTGGGGACTCAATGCGTGGTAGTCTTCAGAATATCACCTTAGAAAGACTCGGTGCCATCCAACATGCCATTATTGCAGATCACTTTTTTGAATCAGATGTAGTTACACTCTCTATCGAATCGGATTTAGTTGATAGTCGGGACATGGTTTCAGCAATTTTGCTAAACGGTTCTGTTACTGCTGCGGGATCTGATCATCGCGCGTCAAAGGTTAACATCTACGGTGTAGAAAAACACTTCTTCAGACTTTGGGAAAAAAACAGTGTTCCAATATTTAGTGACAGCACAGAGAATCCTATACCAGACATCGTAATAAATGAGACGCTTCAAAATGAACTCAATGTAAAAATCGGTGATTCAATAATCGTAAGTTTCCCACAAGCATTTGAGATACATCCTGAGTTCCTCCTCGGTCAACGCGATGAAACTGCATCAATAAAACGCCTGCGGGTAGTCATAAGCGATATAATTCCAACCGAAGATGCTGGTAGATTTAGTCTTCACGCACACCAAAGTCTTCCAATGAATGCATACATATCATTACCAGTACTACAAAAAGCACTTTCAATAGCGAAAAATAACATAGTTAATGCGTTATTTTCAGTTGATACTGCACCTATTACTCCGGACATGGTGTCGTTCACTTTAGAGGAACTTGGATTAACCATTAACGAACATAGAGACTATTTTGATTTACAAAGTGACCAATTTTTAATAAAATCCACGTTGTCAAAAGATGCAATTTCTGTCGCGACTGAAAACAACATTCCTGTTCTGTCCACTCTCACTTATCTTGCGAATTCCATTACTGCAAGTGCTCCATCTGAAGATCCAACTGCTGATAAAGTAAGTGTACCTTATTCAACGATTTTAGCTTTACCGGTTGAAATAGGCGAATTTGCTGAGTTTTTGAATTTACACTTAACTGACAGCGATAGAATCGATTATTCTCAAGCAAGAATACTGGAATTGAGAAAACAAGCCTCGGATAAACGTAAGACATTGGATGAAATCAAAAGTAAACTCAACAGTGTAGACGAGGAAATCACCAAACTAAAAAGAACACCTGAAAGAAGTAAACATTCGCAGGAATTTAAAAAGAAACTGACTGAAACTGAAGAAACTGTTCTTGATATTGAGAATAGACTTTCCAGCGTTGCAAATCCAATTGAAGTATTTGAAATATACCTGAATGAGTGGACTGCAAACGATCTTGGTGTGGAAATTGGTGATAAAGTAGACGTTACTTACTTTAACGTCAATGTCAATGAAGAATACAATTCGGTAGTAAGACAGTTCATTTTAAGGGGTATTGTCCCAATTGAAAAAATCGCTGCTGACATAAACCTGATACCAGATTTCCCAGGCGTAAGTGATTCAAACGATATATCAGAGTGGGATCCTCCTTTCCCATTTGACAATTCACTAATTCGTGCAAACGATGAAGCTTATTGGGATGAATATAAATCCGCCCCTAAAGCGTTTATATCTTTAGAAACAGGTAAGAAATTATGGGAGAATAGATTTGGGGATCTAACTACCATCAGGATGACTTCAAGTCCTAATCTGGATATTAATGAAACGAGGAGACTCTTTGAATCTGAATTATTAAAGAATATTGATCCAGAACAGCTTGGATTTCAGTTTCTAAACTTACGTTCTGAAGGACTTCAATCTGCCAAAGGGTCATCAGATTTTGGCATGTTGTTTAGCAGTATGAGCGGGTTCATTATTATTGCAGTAGCGTTGCTTGTCGGTATGGTGTTTCGTATAGGAGTTGAGCAAAGATCACGAGAGATTGGTATTTTACAGGCAGTCGGTTATCCTCTCGCCAGAATCCGTAGGAGTTTCTTACTTGAAGGTACAGTGATTTCATTTTTTGGCTGCTTATTGGGTTGTTTACTCGCTGTTGGATATGCCAATTTGATGATATACGGTTTGAAAACATGGTGGTTGCCAGCAATTGGGACACCTTTTTTGAAAGTCCATGTCGGTTTTTGGAGTTTAATTTGTGGTACATTTGTCTCATTTATAGTTATTATGTTCACCATATATAAGACTATTGGAAAAATGGGTAAGATTTCAACCGTATCACTTCTTGAAGGTGAATCTGATTTCGCGAATTCATCATCATCAAAACATAAAGAAAAGAATACAAGGATATCAGGTAGAAGACTTCTGATTATGGTTGCGGTTGTAATAGGACTCTTTTTAGGAATAATGGATACGGGCAGAACATTTACAGGAGATTGGTCAAGTATAATCAATATACTTATCATCGGTTCTATTTTACTATTGACTTTCCGTGTGTCGTTGCGTTGGTTCCTAAAGAAGAAACCTAATCAAAATTCTGAATTAATAAACCAAAATGTCAGAAGTCTTACCATTTACTATTGCTCAAGTATATTGATTGGTGTAATGCTGACAATTATTCCGTTTGTTAGTGCGTTTGCAGAGATAGTTGTTAATGTTCTTGAGAATCCTGCAGTTAGGTTCTTGACTGTTACGTCAATAGTAATGGGTCTAAGTTTGTTGTTTTTTGAATACTGGTTAAATTCACACCGAGAGTCCAAACGGTTGAGTAGAATGCAATTTACCTTAAAAAACAGTGCGCGACAACCTACTCGAAGCAGAACGTGTGTTGCAACTATCAGCTTGGCATGTTGTATTATTGTAGCAGTAGGTGCAAATAGACAAGAATCAACACCTGAATCTGAATTCGCTTTTATAGCAGAATCTTCACTCCCCTTACATCATAGTCTAAATACAGCTGACGGTAGGTTTGAACTCGGTTTTGATGAAGAAGAATCGGAAGTATTATCTAAATCCGTAATATATCCATTTCGTGTTTTACCAGGAGAAGATGTAAGTTGTTTGAATCTCTACAGACCTGAAAAGCCACAGATTATAGGAGCATCGAGTTCACTCCTGAGTGATGATACATGGAAGCATTTACGTGAATTTAAATCTGTGAACGGTAGAATACCAGCGATTGGAGATGAGAATTCTCTACGGTGGATACTACATCACAATCCTGATGAAGACCTTGTAATCGAGGATGAATTTGGAGAAAGTTTAGGTTTGAAACTTAAGACAATTAAGAACAGTCTCTTTCAAAGTCAGTTAATTATTTCAGAATCTGACTTTACAAAGCATTTTCCAAGTCAAAACGGATATCAATTTTTTCTAATCAAGACACCAACTGAAATGCAAGCAAAGACTTCGCAGATTCTTGAGAAAACCCTGCAGGACTACGGTTTTGATGTTACTTTAACATCTCAAAGATTAGCAAATTTCCGATCAGTTCAGAATACATACATCTCTACATTTCAAAGTCTGGGAGGATTAGGTATCATCTTAGGTACTCTTGGTTTAGCCTTGGTATTGTTGAGAAATATTATGGAACGAAAAGGAGAATTAGCAACACTACGCGCCTTCGGTTTTAGACGCGGATTACTTTCACGCATGTTATTCTTGGAAAGCAGTTTCTTATTGATAATAGGGATGTCAATCGGTATTGTTACGGGACTATTTGGCGTTTTCAATTCATTAGGTGAACTACCAACTTTTCCATGGATTTCTTTAACAATTACCTTGCTATTCATACTTAGTTTTGGTATAATTGCAAATGCAATAGCGGTTTTCTTTGCACTCAGAATGCCATTGCTATCAACACTAAAATCGGAATGACAGACAAATATTCCAAAGAAAAAACCTTAGTTTATCCTATCCAAGTAACTTCCATGATACGTTATATATCTACAGTCCCAACCGTTTTCCTTATTTTCACTCTTGTCTTATTTATCAGTTGTTCAAGTGATCCTGCTGATGAGGATAGTGGCACATCAAACCATTTAGGACAAGGATGGTATGCATACAATTCGGGAGATTATTCTCAAGCAATATTATACTTTGAGCGTGCACTTAATGCTGACCCTGAACTTGCTGACGCTCATAATGGAGTCGGCTGGAGCAATTTAAGCCTTGCATTGCCATTTTCTCTTGCACAAGAATCCTTTCAAAATGCTGTCCGTTATGATCCAAAAAATGCAGATGCTTGGATTGGACTCGCAAATGTACTCTATTTACGACAAAAGGATAATTCTGATTTTAATTCGGCAATTCGAGCAATAGAAAATGCACTTCAAGGAGATAAGGAGTACTTGTATAGACACGATTATGATGCTGAATCGGACATCTATGCATTGAAAGCAAGCTGTTACTTCTTTCTTGGTGAAAATCAGAAGTCTTTGCAAGAGATTGAAAAGGTACTTAAGATTGAGAAGGACAATACAATAGCAATTTTACTTCAACAGTTAATCAACGGTTAAACGAAAAAAAGAAGAATAGGAGAAATATATGTCTCAAACAGTTATAACGTCAACCAAGTTAACCAACTTAACGCCAACGCATAACGGTAAAGTTCGTGATCTATATGATCTTGGCGATGAATTTCTGATTATATCTACTGATCGAATTTCCGCATTCGATGTAGTATTACCCAATGGAATTCCTGATAAAGGTAAAGTTTTGACAGGTTTATCTAAATTTTGGTTCAATTACACCGAGTCTGTGGTAGAGAACCATGTTATCTCAACAGAAGTGAATGATTTTCCTGCAATACTACAACCTGATGCAGAATTGTTGGGGGGTCGATCAATGTTAGTCAAAAAGGCTGAACGGGTGGATGTTGAATGTG
The DNA here is from genome assembly GCA_965261435.1 of Candidatus Poribacteria bacterium. Lineage (GTDB taxonomy): Bacteria > Poribacteria > WGA-4E > WGA-4E > WGA-3G > MSPOR6. The sequence continues at coordinate 3,961,447 of CBDHDL010000021.1, read as the reverse complement.
TTGTAAGAGGGTATCTTGCTGGATCGGGATGGGCATCGTATCAGAAGACAGGTGAAATCTGTGGTCAGAAACTTCCTACAGGATTGAAAGAATCTGAACGTCTTCCTGAATTATTGTTTACACCAACAACAAAAGCAGAACACGGTGAACATGATGAACCGATTACTATTGGTGAAATGCAGGATCAGGTTGGGACAGAATTAACAAAGAATTTGATAGAAATCAGTTTTGACCTTTTCAAGACTGCAAGTAAACATGCTGAGGACTCTGGTATAATTCTGTGTGATACAAAGTTCGAATTTGGGCAACGCGATGGCAAGATAATCCTTATTGATGAGGTATTCACACCGGATTCATCACGATTTTGGCCTGCAGATCAATACGAACCAGGTAAACCGCAGCAAAGTTTTGACAAACAGTTTGTTCGTGATTATTTGTCAGAAATTGGTTGGAATAAACAACCCCCTGCTCCAGAATTACCTGATTCTGTTATCTCAAAAACGAGCGAAAAATATCGTGAGGCGTACAGATTAATTGTTGGTGAAGAACTGTCTTAACATTGTCGGCAATAGGAACTATTCCATATAGAATAAGTGACTTCGTTCAAAAAAGTCATCAAGAAAAACTTCAACAGTCCAATAACCAGATACAAATCGGTCAAGACTTAATCCACCCGTAGGAGCATCAATATAAAACCAAGTAATTTTCTCACCGGTTGTTGAAGTAATTCGTTTTTCTTCGCTCCAAAATGGGGGATCATCTTCATCGGCGTCTGGAGAATACCAGTCCACCTTCACTGTGTGTGTACTATCAATGTTTTCCCATAGAAGCCAGACATAGACTTGTTTGTCTAAATCAGGATCGAATGTATCTGTTATGCCTTCTGGTCTATCCTCAAAGACTGATAACGCCAAGACAGACTCAACGATATTTGGTTCACCACGGGCAAGGTCTATTGTTCCACTCCCACCAGATCTGGATTCTTCACATCCGTGCAAAAAAATGACGATTGATAGAATTACAATTACAGTTGAAAGTTTGTAGTTTAGTTTCATCAGGAGTACTCCTTTCAATTAAGAGATCTTCTCAACAAAGATTAAAATAGTCGTGAATTTTTTATGACTCATTTATGTTTACGATATTTTGATAACGGATCAAATCTATGATATATAAAACTTACTCATACTGGATATGGGTGGTATTTTTCATTGTTTTAGCATGTTTGCTAACCAATGTCCCACTCTTTAATCTTCTGGCTTTTGAGTTTTGTGCTGTAATTACAATCTGTATTTCTTTTATTGGAGCACATGTGGCAATGACAGAATTGCAGGTCATGAGAAATCAACCAGACTTGCTTTCCGGTACATCATCTCAGTTCGTCTTCAGAAGTATATTCCGGGCATTTCGCTCAAATGCAATCCTTCTATTTTTTCCGCTCATTATTATATTGATAAATTCCTTTAGGGTAAAAAACTGCAATTTTGTTGATGGTCTTCTTTTTTATCTATTGTTGCCAGTACTAAGTTGTGTAGCGGTAACTGCAGCAGGCGTGTTTTTTGCATTGTTATTAAAGAAACGATGGATTGCTTTCATAGCGTATATTGCCACTCTAATTCTATCTTGCATACCGACGTTAATAAATCTAATATTTCATCCACCAGTATTTGCCTATCATCCAATTCTCGGTTATTTTCCGGGTCCCATATACGATTCTGTGATCCAGATCACTTCAGCATTTATATTTTCAAGAACTGAAACGTTGATTCTGGCTGCTTTGTTTACATCAATCTCAGTCATTACTTGTGAAGTTGGTAGAGAAACAGGTTTTATACCAAAACTCAGATTGCGGAATCTGAATTGTTTTAGTACAAGAAGATCATCTATGGCACTTTGTGTTATGTATTCTCTAATTGTGTGTCTTATCTTTGTTGAAGTATTTTCAGGAAAATTAGGTATTCGACCTTCTCGTAGTGAAATAGAGAAAACTTTAGGAGGATATAGAGAAACATCCCATTTTGAGATCTACTATTCACAAGAACTTGAGGATGAGATACAGCTCTTCTCTGATGACTGTGAGTTCCAATATTCGCAGGTTTCTCGGTATTTTCAATCTGATATTTCAAGGAAAGTAAAGGCATATTTGTACTCTACACCAGAACAGAAGAAGAAACTGATTGGTGCTGGTAACACTTATGTTGAAGACCCTTTTGGCTATGGTTTCCACATCCATGCCCAAGGTTTTCCACATCCAGTGCTTAAACATGAACTTGCCCATGTTTTCACCGCTGATTGGTCTCCTTGGAGGGTAAGTTTAAACGTTGGAATTCACGAAGGAATCGCTGTGGCAGCTGATTGGAATGAAGGGAAACTAACAGTTCATCAATGGGCAAAAGCCATGCGCGAGTTAAATGTCGCTCCACCACTCTCAAGTGTGATGGGATTAGGATTTTGGAGACATGCTGGATCACGAAGTTATCTCTTAGCAGGTTCATTTGTGCGTTTTCTCGTTGATAGATACGGCATTGAAAAATTCATTAAGGTCTTTCCATTGGGAAACTTATCCAAAGCATATATGAAGGATTTTGACGAATTAGAACAGGAATGGATTGGTTTTCTGACAACTGAAGTGTCTTTACAAGAATATGATTATACTTATGCACAACGTCGTCTAAAACGTGGCGGGATATTTGAACAGGTTTGTGCACATGAAATGGCGTCATTAAGTCACGAAGCTTGGCAAGCATATTACAGTAAACACTTTAAAAAAGCTCTGACCACATTTGAACAGATGTTAACTCATGAACCCAATAATCCTCTAACCTTACGTGGTTTGATGTATAGTGCATTTCAATCAAGAGATTTTGAGCTTGCAAAAACTTATGCTAATCGTATTATAGCAGCAGAGAATTCGTTTTATAAAGCTGAATCTGCACTATTAATCGGTGATATTTATTGGTTAGAAAATATACCTGAAAAAGCTCAGGCGTCATACACACTTGCTACAACTTTTGCCCCACGTGAATCAATAGAACTGAGATTAATTAAAAAGTTAGAGGCATTGAAAGATACTTATGCCAAAGAATCACAATTCAAACTTAGGAGCGTACTTATTTCAAACAATCCGTTTCATAGAACAGAAAATGCTACTGCTATGGAATTACTTCAACAGGTAATTGAAGCAGAGCCGAATGGTTGGTTAGTATACTTTCTGGGTGGTGAAATGCTACATAAAGAAAGAGCATGGGAATTCAGTTCAAAGTATCTTGAAAAGGTGGATGATCTAAATAGTAAATCAGAAAACGAGAAAACTCCATCACAGATCTTATTGAAGACAAATTGGTTATTGGCTACTAATTCATTCTATATGAATGACTATAGGTCTGCAACGAATACATTTTTGGAGATTGCCAATGATGATTCTCAACACTTAGGAACAAGACTTGTAGCACAATATTGGGTGGAAAGATGTAAATGGTCTATGCGTAAACAGAAAGAATAATCATTTTTGCTTATTATTGAATTTAGCAGAGTCATGTATTATAATATATCTATGATTATCAATTCCTTCTTTATAATGTAAGCATTCTTAAACAGAGAATTTAATGTATAGGTTGCTTCATTTAGTAAGAAATCAATATAAAGGGACGTACGATGAAACTATTTGTACCAGGAAGAATCTGCCTTTTTGGTGAACACAGTGATTGGGCAGCTCGTTACCGATTAAAAAATGCAGAATTAAAGAAAGGCTATACGCTGATCACAAGTACTAATCAAGGGGTGTACGCTGAAGTTCAACCCCATCCGACAAATCTCATATTAAAGACAAGTCTTAGTGATGGTACAAGACATGGACCGTTTAATCTACCGATGGATCCTGCTGCCTTGCTTGATGAAGCAGAAAAAGGAGGTTTCTTCAGTTATGCTGCAGGCGTTGCTTATCAGATTCTTACTAATTATCGTGTTCAAGGATTAGAGATAGATAACTATCTTACAGATTTACCTGTTAAGAAAGGTTTGTCTTCCAGTGCTGCTATCTGTGTTTTGGTTGCCAGGGCATTCAATCGGATGTATGATCTAAAAATGACGACCCGCGGTGAAATGGAATATGCTTATCGCGGCGAGACGACTACACCATCACGATGTGGTAGGATGGATCAAGGGTGTGCATATCAGCATCCAATTCGAATGAGTTTTGATGGGGACCTCATTGATGTAGAAGAATTTAGCATTCCAAACGATCTTCACATGGTAATTGTTGACTTAGGCGCAGGTAAAGATACGCGTCTTATATTAAATCAGCTAAGCCACTGTTATCCATTTGCCGAGAATGATCTGCAGAGGAATGTTCAACATTATCTCGGAACGCTCAGTGCAGAAATTACTCAAAATGCTTATGAAGCACTTAGACAGGGTGATGCAGAGACAGTAGGAAAATTAATGACTCGCGCTCAGCATGAGTTTGACAAACATTTGATACCAGCATGTCCTTCTCAGTTGACTGCACCAATACTTCACAAAGTATTGAACTATGAGTCAATCCAACCTTATATTTGGGGAGGAAAGGGAGTCGGTTCGCAAGGTGATGGTTCGGCACAATTCATCGTAAAAGATGCTGAAAGTCAAAGCAGAGTCATAGAAATAATTGAAAGAGATTTAAAGATGTCTTGTCTTAAGCTTGTAATTGAAGCAAGTAGACATGTTCGCAAAGCAGTAATTCCCGCAGCGGGGTTTGGTACACGATTATTTCCTGCCTCTAAGGCAATAAAAAAGGAACTATTTCCTATAGTTGATAGTGCTGGACGTGCAAAACCCGCAATTATGGCTATCGTAGAAGAGGCTGTCAATGCGGGTATAGAAGAGGTGTGTTTGATTGTTCAAGAGGCAGATATTGACCTATTTGAATCTTTCTTTAAAACCCCGCCTCAAATTCAACATTACAACAAACTCAGCAAAGAGAATAAAGCATATTGTGATTATCTCAATGAATTGGGTAGTCGTATATCGTTGGTTGTACAAGATGTTCAAGAAGGTTTCGGCCATGCTGTTTATTGTGCTCGAGAATGGGTAGGCAATGAGCCATTTCTATTGATGTTAGGAGATCATCTGTATGGATCAGATGAGCCGAGTTCGTGTGCACAACAGGTCATAAACGCTTATGAACGAGTTGGACATAGCGTTGTTGGTTTAAAAGAAACACCTATTGGTGAACTTTCAAACTTTGGTTGTGTGACTGGTGTGTGGAAGGAAATGGGGACGATGCTTTCTGTTACTGAGTTCTACGAGAAACCTGATCCTGAATACGCCAGAGAACATCTACATGTAGATGGAATGGAAGATGAAAGCTTTCTTACTGTTTTTGGTATATATGTAATTGAACCCCAGATTTTCGGATTTCTTGAGCAGAATATAGAGCACAACTTCCGTGAGCGTGGAGAGTTTCAACTTACCTCTTGTTTGGATGACTTGCGTAAAGCAGATGGTTTTTCAGGTTATGTTGTGAAGGGAAGGCGCTTTGATATTGGTCTTCCAGAGGAATACCGTCAGACTGTTGTTGATTTTAGATATGCATAAGATAGGACACGCAACCTTGTTCTGAGTATCCTATTCTGTTTTGGAGACCAGTTTGAGGACAACAATCGTCATGTCATCATATTGTTCAGCATCTTGAACAAAGTCTTGAACATCCTCGACGATATGTTGAATAACTTCTTCTGAACTACTACTTACAGGTATTTTCGTAGTAGTATCATTTAGACGGTCAGTTCCATACATTTCTTGATTTTCATTTAGAGCTTCAATCAGACCATCTGTATGGAAAATCAGAAAATCACCGTCCTTTAGATCAAAAGTTATAGATTCGTATTGGACATTCTTCATACTTCCAAGTGGTAAATCACTGTTTTCAAGTTCAATAATCACATCTCCTCTCTTGATCAATGGATATGGTTGTCCTCCATTAGCGTAGTCTACTTTCTTTTCTTTTTCATTCAGAACAGCTAAATTAAGAGCGATAAAACTGGGACCATACATTCGGGGTGCCAATCCAGCATTCAGATCAGTTAGGATGACATCAGCATCAGACTTAAACCGGGCGACTTCATGCAGCATGCCATTTGTTAACACAGCATTCATTGCCCCTCGTATGCCTTTTCCAGCAGCATCTGCCACAGCAATAGCGGTTTGACCGTTTTGAACGGTTAGATAATCAAAGAAATCTCCTCCGACCTGTGTCGCGGGGATTGACATTCCAGCGATATCAAACGTTTGAGTATGTGGTGGCTCAGTAGGTAACAGTCCCATCTGTATATTTTGTGCTTCATTTAGTTCAGAACGAATTCTCTCCATTTCAGCTTCTTCTTTTTCACGCATTTCTACGCGCAGTTGAGCTGTCTGTCTTCTATTGATAATAAGTCTGTAAAGAAGTGATCCAGCAGCGGCTACAAGGATTAATGATGGCAAATAATTCCGCCACCGCGTCCAGAGTGGTTGATCAATTGTAAAATTCAAGATGGCAGGTTGTTGTGTGTAGGGCCATCCTTGCCGAAATGCCTTAATTAAGAATGTGTAGCTACCAGACTTAAGTCCTTCATAGGTAATTTGAGACGAACTTATATCTTCATCAGGGTCCTGTGGTTGATAAGTTTGTAAAACATTATCACCAAAAGTTGTCTTGTAATTCTGCTTAATATCAGAGGAGACAGTAGTCCAGGAATTATTGTTAATACCTAATAATCTAAATCTATATTCAACTTCATCCCTTAGTGGACTTACTCCTTGAAACTTGATCGTCATATTCTTCTGTCGCGCTGGAAGAAGTTCTGTTATTTCACTGAATGTACGTTTCCCAGTATCAGTTTTAAATTGTTCCTCAAAAGTCTTACCAGCATCCACCGAGATTATCCTGCAGAATGGAAGTGCGCCAAGACTTGCCCGATATTGAGTGGCACCACCTTCAGTTCCAAACCATATATCCTGATTATTTGTAGCGCGTATACTTGACACGTTATTATGGACAAGACCATCCTTGGTAGTAATAGATTGAAAGGATTCTCCATCGTATCTTACAATACCACCACCCCAGGTTGCAAACCATATATTTTTCCAATGATCTTCATGGATATCTCGCAAGTCATCGACAAGAAAACCGTCCTGAGTTGTAAAGGTTTCAACTTGTTCTCCATCATAATGAACAGCCCCTTGGGAGGTCGCTAACCATAAGTCTCCATTAGATGTTGTAAGTACGTTTCTTACTTCATCAAGATCAATCGTAACTGAATTCTTTAACTCTGTGCCAAGATATGTTTTGATACCGTCTCTGAAAATAAATGTAATCGACTCTAAATCAGCATCTGAATCTTCGTTTGGATTCTCCTCCTGATTTGCTCTGTCGTTATTAGATCCTTTTACCGTGAATAGAGGCATTCCACTTGCTGCACCCGGAAGTTCAGTTAAAGTATCCGCAATTTCCAGATTCTCCCAATACATTAACTGACCGCTGACATTGCTGTAAAACCAATTACTGAATGTTTTGTCAGATTGACTTAATATAGGTACAACAGAATTTATAGAAACAACTTCTACATGTAGTTGTCTCATTCTATTACGCGTAAAAGTAAATCGTTTCACTTCACCTGTATCGTAATAGCACCACATTCGGTTCTGACTATCGGTATGTAGAGATGTAATTACACTTGATGGTGATCCAAATATTACTTTTGTCTGAAAATGCAAACTACTCGATCTACCGTCTGGTAAGAAGCGAAGCAATCCTATATCTGTTGGGAGAAACAACCAACCCCCTAATACAATCCATGGGTTCTGATTTGATGATATTATTGGATTTAAGCTGTCGTTGTATATAGGTTCTCCACCGGGACCAAATTTGGGTTGAATTTGGAGCCACATTCTCTCAAATGAACCATTTCTAAACCTGAATAAACCGTAATGCGTCGCACCGGACTGGTCACGAATAGGTTTATCTAAAAACCATATATCATCGTTGACTTCAAAAAAGCTGATTATCTCTGTCCGTTTTCTTAAGAATCTTACAAACTCCTGTCCTACATTTTCTAATGTGATGTTAGCCATTTGGTATTGATTAAGTTTTTCTTCATCTGGCAAGTATTGAGCAACTCCTCCTGGTATACTAAGCCATAAATTACCAGAACTATCTGTAAACATATTTCTGATGCTATTACTGTCTAAGATCGGTCGAGAAGTGTGATTGATTATTACTGGTTGAGGTTCATAAACTGTGACGCCATTATCATGTCCAAACCATATCTTTCCGTCAATAGCCTCAAATATTGTTTGAATGTTGTTACTACCAAGTCCATCATCAACACCATAAAGTTTGTAAAGCTTCTCTGTAGAATCTGTGAGTGGTGTTGCTAATTCAATTATGCCTATATTATCTTTTTCAAAATAACTCTCTTCATATTGATATGCCCCTGTTTCACTGGCAAACCAGAGTTTATTCCAGGCATCCTCAACCTCAAAAACACCTTGTAGATGTATATTCTGATTTGCTTCAATGTTCAGATTTGTCAACCGTTTAAGCTGATTGCCTTCCCACCAGCTAAGTTGAAAGTCATCACTAAACCAAATTCTACCGCGAGTATCACTTTTTACAGATACTTTTCCTCTTTCCAAAAAGTTTACTTCTCTTGTTGCTCCTGCTTGTTTTCTTGTTCTCTCCGGGTCATTAAATGCTGCTTTAAATTCGTTACCATTGTACCGAATGAGTAAAGCTTGACCACCGAACCATATATTGTCATCAGCATCTTGTGCAATAGCATGGATTGACCGATCTGTCGGTATATTGGGAAGATCAACAATACGTTGTATAGGACCAGTTTGCCAAGTGTCAGTGTTACCTTGGAATCTAATTATTAATACACCTTGAGCATCGTTGCCCCCAATCCAGATCGTTCCATCTCTACTCTGAAAGATTACATTTATCTTGGCAACTGATGTATCGCTGATGTTTACGATATATTCTTGGAAAGGCTCCTGACTACTCAATGAAGTATATCTTGTAATCGAATTATTGCCTCCAACCCATACATTACCGTCATTATCTACCGCCAGACAGTTTCCATCAGCAAAATGTTCAAAAGTATATCCATCATATTTACTGATTACACCTAAACCTTCTGACGGATGTTTACTTAGAAAGAATATATTACCCCATTTATCTTCAGTGATAGCAATGGTACGACCTCGAAATCCTTTCTCTTCACTGACAGTTGGAATGAAAGTATTTCCATCATAGCGACTTATGCCACCTCGATCAGAACCAAACCATATTACACCTCTGCTATCTTGATAAATAACAGGAACAATTGGACCTACGAGACCGTCAGCAACTGTATAGGTTCTCATCTGCTCATAGGCAAGAGCAGAATGTAATATGCTAAAACAGAAACAAAGACTCACGATGCAAACTATTTTCTTTTTTTGGTACACAAGACAAGTCCCTTATTGACAAAATGTGTAATAAAGATTCCGTTAGTTCTCAAATAGAGGAATCGTTGATTTCAATTGATAATTCACATCATTACCTGAAAGGAGTTAAAGATGCTTCTTATAGGTAAAAACCTAATAACCATTTGAAGAAAACTCACGAATTCGCGATATTGCTTCTTCAATCACACTGTTAGGATAGGTTAGTGAAATTCGGAAATACCCTTCACTCCATTGACCGTATCCAAGTCCTGGCGTAATAACAACTCCAGCTTCATCAAGTAGTGCAGTTGCAAATGCTCTACTTGAACCATTGAATCGCTCAGGAACTGGTGCCCAAACGTACATTGTTGCTTTTGGTGTATCTATATCCCAACCACTATCCGATAATGCGTTAACCACCATATCTCTCCGTTCTTGATATATGCTGTTGAGTCCTTGTGTGATTCCATCTGCAAGTGAAAGCGCTTTTGCCCCTGAAAATTGTAATGCGCGTAATGACCCATTGTCAATATTATCTTTGACTTTCATAATAGCATTGACAACATTACTATTCCCAACCACAAAACCTAATCGCCATCCAGTCATATTGAATGCTTTACTCAAAGAGAAGAATTCCACTGCAACTTCATCAGCACCGTCTACTTGAAGGATACTTGGTGAACGGTATCCATCATAAGTGTTTTCACTATATGCATTATCATGCGCGATAAGGATGTCATTTTTTCGTCCAAACTCTACTGCTCTTTGAAAAAAGTCAAGATTAGCAACTGCGGTTGTTGGATTGTTTGGATAGTTTATCCACAGAACTTTAGCCAGTCGTTTGACTTCATCCGGTATAGCATCAAAATCGACATAGAAGTTGTTTACTTTTAGAAGTGGTGTATAATATGTCGTGGCACTTGCGAATACATGACCAATATTGTATGTAGGATAACCTGGACTAGCGGCAATACCGACATCCCCTGGATTGAGAATACCTAAAGCCATTTTCACGATAGCATCTTTGCTGCCAAGTGTTGTCACTACTTGATCATCAGATAGAGTGACACTAAATCGTGTCCGATAGAATTCCTTAACAGCTTGAGGGAATTGTTCTACAGGATTGTCACAACCGTATCGGTGTCTATCTGAATCTGATGTATCTCGTATGGCATCACAAAGTGTATCAACCACCGGATCAGGTGTTGGGAAATCTGGGTCGCCGATCCCAAGACTGATGACATCTACACCTTTTTCTTTGGCAGCTGCCATTTTTTGACGTAAATCTACAAAGAGATATGGCGGTAGTTTCTGTAAACGTTCTGCAAGAGTTATCAAAATAACGTATTCTCCTTTTATTTTAATTGAAGTATATGTTGCTGTGTGGTGTTGAGCTGATTCATAACATTCGGACTAAAGTGCAGCCCTTCTCCACCCCAATCTGGCATATAACCGATACTGTAACAGTAGTAAAGTGTTCTGCGAGGATTACCTGAGACGTTTATTACTGATCCATGTGTCAATGCCTCAGTAAAGATGATTGCATCACCAGCATTTGCTGGTATCGGTGTTAATACAGGATTCTCGTCTGGGTGACTGCCCCACGGTTTTGCAAAGTTGCTTTTATGTGCGCCCGGTATGACTGCAAAACAACCATCTTCAACATTGCAATCAATCATAGGAAACACTGCCTTTGTCAAAGTGGAGACCATCTCACCATTCTTACAGTGATATTGACATTTAGGTATAATTGGAGTACCGTGCATGTGTAAACCTGTGTAACCCCCACCCCAACGAAATATTGTATATGTATGATTCAGTCTGTATGGACCTCCAGTCACTCCTTGAACTACATCTAACACTTCAGGAACGTCAACGAGTGCACTAAAGACTTTATCAGCTTCCAATATGTTCGAAATATATAGTTCCTTCTCCGTTCTCTCGGTACCAAGGCATAGCGGCTCGGGATAATCGTCTGGGTCCATTTTCTCAAAAACATCCAACACAGCATTGCAGGATTCAATGACTTTTTGAGGAACAACATCCTTCAAGACTATAAATCCCTGCAAATCAAAAAGGTATTTCTGTTCTTGATTCATTTCCAATTTCCTTACTCAATTTCTACTACTTTATACTTTAAAATTGTCCCGCCTTGTCCTGTTATCAAGCCACTGTTTTTCTCACTTATATGGATTGAAGTCAAATCTGTTCTTGTATCTGTACGTTGGGGTCTCCAATTTTCACCACCGTCCTTTGTATGTAGCACAAGACCCTCCTTCCCAACAACCCATCCAACCTCTTTAGATATAAAAAAGACATCATAAAGGAAATGTTTTGTATGACTATCTTGACGAGTCCAACTTTTTCCTTTATCAATTGTGTTGAAGATACTGCCATCTGCTCCAACTATCCATCCAAATTCTGAAGACACAAAACAGACGGCATTCAACCATATATTCCCACCACTGTCATCTTTAGCAAGTTGACGACTCAACGATGACAATTTCCATGTTTTCCCACTATCATTTGTAAACAATAGGGTGCCAAATAACCCAACAACCCATCCTTCTTGCTTTGACGTAAAATGTATATCAAAGAGATTGACGGAAACGCCGCTCTGTTGTATTGACCAAGTTTTCCCGCCATCAGAAGTATGAACTATTTCACCTGCACTACCAGCAGCCCAACCGTATTTGTCGTCTACAAAGAATACGGCAAGAAGATCTTGGCTCGTGTTAGAACTTTGTGGCAGCCAGACAGCACCACCGTTTATAGTGTGAAGAATTACTCCTGCTTCTGCAACTGCCCATCCTTCATCTTTTGAGACAAAATGTGTTGCACTAAAACACTCAGCAGTTCTACTGTCTTGTTCTTTCCATGTATCCCCAGCATCTTCTGTAGTAAGTACTGCTCCTCTGTCACCAACAACAAAAGCAGTATTTTTATTTATGATGCAAACATCATATAATAAATGCGTTGGACTTGATTGCGCTTCCCATGTCAATCCACCATTCCGGGTGTATAGGATTGTACCGTTCTCTCCAACAGCCCAACCCTGTTTTTTCGATATAAAGTCTACTGCCAATAGCAATCCATCAGCACTATTATGAAAACGCGGACCACCCCGTTGGTGTTTCCATACGATGTTTTCCGCATTCTTCTCACCGTCGGAAGTGTGTAAAATCACACCTAAATCACCAACAATCCATCCATGTTGTGGATCAACGAAATCTATATCGTATAGTGTGAAAGTGTGTAATGGTTCATTACCAAGATACTCAGGTTGACCGTATTCTTCTTTATGCCTTCGGTTGCTGCCATCAGTGATTGATTTCCAACTATTTCCACTATCTGATGTGTAATAGATGCTTCGCTGATCTCCTACCAACCATCCATTATTTCTGTCAATGAACTTTATACTGAACAGTGCATGTGTTGTTGAGAATTGTTCATTCCATGTCTTGCCACCATCAGTTGTATTGTAGACGTATCCCGAGGTATTTCTTTCATCAGGATTTCTATAGGTGACTAACCATCCGTTTAAATTATCTGTAAAAAAAATGTCCTTTAGCGAGTGTTTTGCGAATACACTAACATCTACTGCACTAAATGTTTGTCCATTATCAATGGATTTAAGAACGGTTCCCCAATCTCCTACAATCCAGCAAATTTTGTCATTAAAAAACAGACTATGTAAGTTATTTTGTATTCCTGTTTCTATCTGTTCCCATGTTTTCCCACCGTCAATCGTGTGTATTACAACACCTTCTTCACCTACACTCCATCCTTTGAGATCATTTTGAAAGTAGACCTTTTTTAGCGGCTTATCATAAATCCCACTGTTCTGTCTAATCCAGTTTTCACCACCATTATTTGTATGAAGTATGATACTTTCGGCACCATCTTTATACTCTTGATTTGGCTCATCTTCAATGTAATCAGGCAACAATCCAATTGAGTTACCCACAGTCCATCCATGTGTCTCGGATATAAAGTGAACATCGTTTAGATGTGCGCTCCAATCCCCTTTTAAAACTGTCTTCCATTCACCCCTTGTATTTTCTGTTGTATTTTTACAACTTATGAAAATCAGTAATAGAAGTATTATAGAACAGAACAGAAATTGAACTGTTAGGGTCTTACATCTACTGTATTTTCTCAAAGAGAACTTCGCTAACATCGTGTAACCCTCGGGTTGCATTTACCACCCATCTTGCTGCCCGAATAGCACCCTTAGCAAATGATTCTGGACTATGAGCGCGGTGTACTACACTCAACTGTTCACCTTCTGTTGCAAACATTACTGTGTGATCACCAGCGATGTCTCCACCACGTACTGCATGGATTCCAATCTGTTTCTGCGGACGGGGTCCTATGATGCCATGTCTACCGTAAACACCGACTTCATTCAAATTGCGATCAAGTGCATTTGCAACTGTTTCGGCTAATCTAAGTGCAGTTCCACTTGGAGAATCTGCTTTATGGTTATGATGTGCTTCTATAATCTCAATATTGTAATCATCACCCAGCGACTTTGCAATTAATTCAAGGGCACGAATCATTACATTTACACCGAGACTCATATTTGGTGCCATCACACAACGGATTTTGGAAGTAAGTTCATGGATTTCTGTTAATTCTTCATTACTAAAACCGGTTGTTGCAATTACCATTGCCTTATCTGCTTCAACTACTTGTCGTAGATGCTGTAATGTTGCTTCTGGCTTAGAAAACTCAATTACTACATCGGCAGTGGAAATTACATCTAATAAGTTATCCGTAATGGGTATTCCAATCTCACCGATACCTGCTACAACACCGGCATCACTGTCTATTTGTGGATGTGATGGAAATTCAATTGCGCCAACAAGTTTCATATCTTCTTGTTGTGTTACACCTTGGGTGATTAAACGCCCCATTCGACCACATGCACCATTTATTATAATATTTACCATGATTTTCCCTTATTGTTCCTATATGTCAATGTCATTAGTTTTTAAGTATAACATATTATAGAAGAAATTCGTAAATAATTATAGAGTGTGTAGAGATGTTAATATTGGTTGTTAGGTTTGACTTGAAAAGATGACTCTGGCAATGGAATGATACCGATTATCAAAAAATCGGATTTATGAGATACTCTTTAGTTTCGTATGATTTGCAGCGTGATAAGAACTTCTGACCAAAGGCCCTGATTCTACATGTCGAAAACCCATCTCATAGCCAACTTCTCTTAATTCGTCGAATTCTTCAGGAGTATAGTATCTTTGAATAGGGAGGTGGCGAGAAGAGGGGGAGAGGTATTGTCCAAGCGTCAGTATATCGCAGCCTGTATCACGTAAATCCTGCATCGTTTCTAACAACTCTACGACTGTTTCACCTAAGCCAACCATCAATCCAGATTTTGTCAAAATGCTTGTGTCCTGTTTTTTTGCGTTGTCCAGTAGTGTAAGTGTCTGTTCGTAATTTGCATAAGGTCTAACCCGTCGGTAAAGTCGCCTCACTGTTTCTGTATTGTGATTTAATACTTCAGGTGCTGCACTAACGATAACATTTAACGCATCCCAATTTCCCTCAAGATCAGGAATTAAGACTTCAATAGAGCAACTTGGACGTTGTTTTCTTGCAGCATTAATGCAATCAGCAAAGACACCAGCACCACCGTCGGGTAGATCATCTCGGTTTACGGATGTTATGACGACGTGATTAAGTTTTAAATAAGAGACAGCCTCACCGAGTCTGCGTGCTTCATCCGAATCAACGATTCCTTCTGGTTTTCCTTTTTTTACTGCACAGAACATACATCTTCTTGTACAAACATCACCTAAAATCATAAATGTGGCAGTTCTATTATTCCAACACTCACCAATATTTGGACATTTTGCTTCTTCACAAACAGTATGAAGTTTCAGTTCACGCATTAATTGCTTCAGTTCTACGTAGTTTCCACCTGCAGGAATCCGTGCTCTTATCCAAGAAGGATGTCTCTTTTCATTTGAATTGGTTGAGGAGATTGATAGGAGTTCGCTCATACTGATGTTCATTTCTCAAGTGAGGAAAGGTGATTGATTTGGCGGGAGAGGGTGGGAGTCGAACCCACCTATCCACTTGCATGGACAAGCCGGTTTTGAAGACCGGTAGGGCCACCGGACCCTATCCTCCCCCATAGAATAATAAGCAGTGACAAATATGCACATTATTTTAACAAAAGTAACGTTGTAGATTGTGTAGAGTTTACAGATTTTGATACCACAGTGTTGCCATAAGAGTTAAAAATAGACCAATTCAACATTTCTTGTATATCAATAAGTTTATTTTTCTTGCATTGAAGACAATCTTCGGACGTTCCCTTCGCGAACAGTAACATTCTGTGTATCACAATATTCCAAGAAAGGAACAGCATATTTCCGTGATGTTCCGACCAATTCGCGAAACTCTCCAACTGATATAGTCTTATTCTCTCGGAGGAAAACTATGAGTTTATCTCTTAGTTCATCAAATTTCTCTTTATGAATGTAAAAATTGTCATAGGTCTTTATGATACTTCCAAGGTTCATCAATGCATAAAACGTGGACTCAATTAACTGTGGTGTATATTCAGGAAGGAGGGTTTTTAACTCATTTAATCCTGGGGAATTTATACCTGCTTCCAAATACAATTTTTCAAGTGTCTCTTTTGCAGAAGATTCTTCTTCAGAGAATTGTATCTTGTGAGAAGCCAAACGGAGTAAATTCCCGTCCTTTACTAATTCTTTTGATCCAATCAATTCGTTTGTGATCTTTTCAAATGCTAATTCATCAATTTCCAGATCACGACAGAGTTGGGAAGCATTCTGTCCTGCAAGCAGTGGTTCGTTTTCATGAAACTTGGTAAGTGTAAGCATGAGTTTTTCTGTAATCTCTTTTGTACGGACTAAATCTGACACCATAGGGTGTCTTCCAGTTTTATCCCATCTGATAATCTTAGCATCTGATTCTAAGTTTGCCAATATGTTCTTTACCTGCGATTTGGCATAGGGTAAATAATAAAATAGGAGAGATTCTTCAATACAGAGTGTTTGACTATTTTTCAAGAGAGCGTTCACAACCTGGGCATCATCTGCTTCTTCCCATTGTGCTAATGTTGAGATGGTTTCCTGTGTAAAACGTCTATGTTTTGGTGCAAATGGATTTATTACCTCTCCTCCTCCTACTGTGTGTTGTGCAGAAAAGTCTCTAAGTATGATCCTATCCCCTCTAAACGTTAATATAGGTTGTTCCAATCGCAGTTGTGCCTGAACTCTGTCCCCAGGCAGGATAGCCTCGTCAACCAAAAGTATCAATCTACAGAATAATTCACGAGTCCCCAGATATAATCGAAACCGTCCCCAATGTTCAAGCATCCTTGGAAATGAAGATAAGACTTGTAGGGAGACATCAATATTATCGGTGACACGAGAAAACTCAATAGGACATAATACATCTCCTCTTTGAATATCATTTGCTGTAGTTCCAGAGAGATTCAATGCGGTTCTTTGTCCAGCCTGTGCAACATCTGCATGCTCATTATGTACTTGTATACCTCTGACGCGTACGACATCCCCATAAGGCAAAATGACCATTTTCTGATCTCTATTAATAGAACCCCCTATGAGTGTTCCCGTTACGACAACTCCGAAGCCTTGCACAGTAAATACGCGGTCAATATATAACCTTGGAATTCCATCACTCTCCTGTGCTTTCGTCGCTAAATCAACCTGTTGGACAATCATCTGCTTTAATGAGTCAATACCCTTACCGGTGATTGACGACACGCTTACAGCGGGGATCCCTTCAAGCGAAGTACCAACCAACATCTCTTGAGTCATTTCTGTGGATTCAGCCAATTCATCAGGTGTTGCTAAATCTGACTTCGTCATCACAAGTATACCATTGGAAATTCCCAATAGATCCAAAATTGCCAAGTGTTCCAGCGTTTGTTCTTGGACACCCTCTTTGGCATCAACAACAAATAGGACAATATCCATTCCATAGGCACCGGAAAGCATATTGCGAATGAATTTCTCATGTCCAGGAACATCTACAATACCTGCACGTGAGTTATCAGGCAGATCAAAATATGCAAACCCCAATTCTATAGAGAGACCCCGTTCTCGTTCTTCTTTAAGTCTGTCTGTTTCTATACCGGTGAGTGTACCAACTAAAGCAGTCTTCCCGTGATCAACATGTCCAGCAGTACCTATGATGAGGTGTCGTCTATCTTGCATCATCTGTCGATTCCATTATGTGAATGAATAATTTTTCCGATTCTATTGAATCTTACATTTTGTATATGCTTCCATACTTCCCAGACTTTTGCCTCTTGATTATCAAAGGACCAGTAAACCATAAAAGCTTGTCCTTTGATACTGTCAACATGAACAGGTCCCCAAGATCTACTGTCACTGCTTTGGTCTCTATTATCACCCATAGCAAAAACATAATCAGGTGGAATTGTGAAAGGTTTCCCATCAGGGAATTTACGTTTAAATTGACTATCGGTCAAGATGAAATCGTCAAATGTAGTATCCTTTTCCATATATTTCTCTGGACTGCGGAAAGGCGGAAAGTCACCTCTTCTTCTGAAATGACTTTCAATATACTTTGCATACAATCCATCGTTTACTGCCTGACCGTTCACATAAAGCGTTTTTCCTTCAGTCTGAACCGTATCTCCTTCAACAGCAACAATACGTTTGATGAAATTACGTTCTTCCTCATGGGGTGGAATAAAGACAAATACATCCCCTCGAGCAGGTTTATGGAAATCGAAAACTTTAATATCTGTTCCCGGTATTTTAAATCCGTAAATGAATTTGCATACAAGAATACGATCTCCAATTAGGAGTGTATCTTCCATTGAACCTGACGGTATTTTAAATGCTTCAACAACAAATGGTCGAATAAAACCGAATACAAGTATGAGTGCTACAACGATTACTTGTGTATATTCCCAGATAACTGTTCTTCTGAATTTTTGCCAGATAGATAATTGAATTTCAGGACCCATTAAATTCTTATAGCCACAGTTGAGTTGCGGCATCCCCTTTCTTATGTTAGGATGAATTCTCTAATTAGAAATAAAGTCTATACACTAATTTTAGTTTTTGTAAGAGGTATTAGATTTTTGGATTGTACTTTATATTATCAGGTTGTATATGAGATAGTAATTTATCATCGCTAAATAGTTTTCTTAGTGTTACTCATCTGATGCCAGCATTGCTGAAAATGCTTCCTGTGGTACATCAACATTGCCAATTTGCTTTAATCTCTTTTTACCTTCCTTCTGTCGCTCCAATAATTTGCGTTTTCGGGTGATGTCTCCACCATAGCATTTTGCTGTTACATTTTTTCTGAGAGCTCTGACTGTTTCTCTTGCCACTATCTTATTCCCAATTGCTGCTTGGATAGGGATCTCAAACATCTGTCTTGGAATAAGTTCTCTTAACTTAGCTACAAGGTTCTTTCCGCGCGATTCAGCCATTTCACGTGGCAAAATAGTTGAAAGCGCATCAACAGGTTTACCATTAAGTAAAATATCTAACTTGACAAGGTCTTCAGTTTTATATTCTCCAATATCATACTCCATGGAACCGTATCCACGGGTTAGGGATTTAAGCTTTGGATAGAAATCAGTAAGCATTTCACTCAGCGGGAGTTCATACAAGAGTTGAACACGAGAAACATCCAGTTGGTTCATACGTTTGTATATACCCCGTCGCTTCTGGCAAAGTTCCATTGCGTTCCCGATGTATTCACGCGGAACGATTATATCTATATTGACATACGGCTCCTCAATTCGTTCTATATTATTGACTTCTGGTAGATGAGCAGGATTATCAACTAATTCATACTCATCAGTTTTAAGATATACACGATACATCACACTTGGAGCAGTTCTAACAAGTGATAGTTCAAATTCTCGTTCTAATCGTTCGTGAATAATCTCCATGTGAAGCAAGCCTAAGAAGCCACACCTGAATCCAAATCCAAGAGCAACTGAGGTTTCAGGCTCAAAAGTAAAGGATGAGTCATTCAGACGTAGTTTTTCAAGTGCTTCACGCAAGGCATGGAATTGATTTGTATCTGCGGGGTAAAGTCCACTAAAAACAAGTGGTTTTATTTCTTGATATCCTGGGAGCGGTTCCGATGTCGGGTGTAAATGATGTGTGAGTGTATCACCAATCTTCGCGTGTTCTATTTCACGAATTCCAGCAATGAGATATCCGACTGTACCTGTTAGAAGTTCAGTTGTTGGTTGCATCTGTGGTGTAAAAATTCCGACCTCTTCAACTTCATAAGAGCGTTTTGACTGCATCAGCTGTATTTTCTCACCCGGTGCCACGCATCCTTCAAATATGCGAGTGTACATTATGACACCCCGATAGTTGTTATAGACTGAATCAACAACGAGAGCTTTTAAAGGTGCCTTTGAATCTCCCGCAGGGGGTGGTATTCTTTTGACAATCGCTTCTAAAATTGCAGGTATACCGGTACCTTCCTTGGCACTCACCAGAAGTGTTTCGTCCGTAGGAATCCCGATGACTTCTTCAATTTGACGTTTTACTTCATCGGGTTGCGCTGCAGGTAGGTCTATTTTATTGATAATAGTAATGATCTCAAGATCGTTTTCGAATGCAAGATATGCATTTGCCAAAGTCTGTGCTTCAACACCTTGTACAGCGTCAACGATTAAAATTGCACCTTCACATGCAGCGAGACTTCTGGACACCTCGTACGTAAAATCTACATGCCCTGGTGTATCTATCAAGTTTAGCTCATATTGGTTATCACTATCAGATCGATAATGCAATTTTACGGCAGTTGCTTTAATTGTGATACCACGTTCCCGCTCTAAATCCATCAAATCAAGCACTTGATCACGCATCTCTCTTTCAGCAAGGGTGTTGGTATACTCTAAGAGACGGTCGCTGAGGGTACTTTTACCGTGGTCTATATGTCCTAAAATACAGAAATTACGAATGTATTGAAGTTGTGTTGTCATGATGTAATATTATACTACAATTTAGCCTACATTTTCTATTAAATTTCTGAAATCGTAATTGAAAAAACAGGTGTTAGAGTCAGTTTGATATTATCAAGAAGAGAGAGGCACGATCATTCATGCCTCTATAAGTTCCCTATTAAGTTGATCTGGTGGATAATCCAGACTAAATAAGTAGGTCGGGTAAAGGAACGAAACCCGACATGAAACAATACTTCAAGTGGTTTGTCGGGTTTCGCTTCGCTCTACCCATAGGTGTAAACTTAAGAGTACTTAGTTTCCCTTATAAATCGTTGTGAATCCTTATGGTTATAGGGATTGTATGCTCTTTAGTCCCGTAAGGACGATATGTTTATAGAAGAATGTGTACCCCCACCTCTCTTCAGTCCCGTAGGGACGATATGTTTATAGAAAAATGAATACCCCTACCACTCTTCAGTCCCGTAGGGACTAAATATAAGACAGTCTCAATCATAGTGGCTATTGAGAAGGATTCATAAAAACACAGAAAGTTTCTTAAGTTTACACCCGCCGAATGCCATACGCGCATTCGGCGTTGATTTGGATGAATGCCATACGCGCATTCACATCGTTGATTTATAGGTTTCGCTTCGCTCTACCCGACCTACAATGTATGAGTAGACGTTCCACTGGTTAAGGGAAATGTAATAAAACCTCGGGATTCGTCACTTCACACCTGTCTTATAATTCTTTTACTCGTAGATTCCGGAACCACAATTTTCCACCGTGGTCTTGGAGACCGATATGACCTTTCCGGGGAAAATCTTTGAGTGCGATACCGAATTTGTTTCTACTTCCATCAGGATTCTTATTGGGTGTATCCCACTGATCTAAATCTGCTCGCACAATCTCTTCACCGTTCATTTCAACAGCCACGATACTACCGTCACAAGTAATTATCATCTCATTCCATTCACCTGCTGGTTTACATACGTTTCGTGTTGGTTCAAGTGCATCGTATAGTGAACCACAACAATGTTTAGTTGCTGGTTCTTTCCCATGTGTATCTAAAATCTGTATTTCAAGTCCAGTTTGTACAGGACGATTCAGATCTTCCCAACGTATAAAAACGCCACTATTGACATTCGGTTCACTCTTATATTCAAGTGAAAGTACGAAATTATCATATTGTTCTTCAGTATATAAGTATTGTCCACCCTTAACAGTGCAGAGAATACTCCCATCATCAACTACCCATCCTTCGTCATTACCCGTTGCACCCCAGCCGTTCAAAGTTTTACCGTCAAAGAGTGAAACCCAACCATTATTTTGTCCATTTGCCATAAAACATCTCCAATATTTTCAATTTAAACTTTTTAAGATGAGTCTTCCAACATCAAGGTTATACTCATAATCAGAAACCGAAAACGGAGTGTTATACCCAATTATCGGCACATAACTTTCGTGACGAGATCCGTGAGATCTCACCGTAATTTGCTTTGAAGGAACATCCAATACACCAAATACTGTGTCTTTGTCAGCTAACACAAATATATCACCAATTCTATCAGTATGAAGCTTGAAAATCTTGGCTGCTTCATTAGCGGCATATACTTCTTCTATACCTTCTGAATTTGTAAGAATATGTACTGCAGATTCAATATCAGTTTGATCCTTGAGAAAAACATACGCAGCACCCCCTAAGTTATCATGGTGTGCTTCATACCTGTCCTTGATGATAGGAATTGAGGTTGCAGCGATATTTCCTTGACATAAGACTTGACTCGGATCAATTGCTGTTGTCTTGTCCAACATACCGTGATCTGCAGTAATGTATATTTCTCGTTCAGGATTATCATCAACAATTTCACCAATAATACTATCAAGTTTATGCATGTGTTTTTGAGACATTTCCTCATTTGGTGCGTACTTATGCTGAACCCAATCGGTTGTTGAACAATATACTAAGTCGGGATCATATTTCCTTAGCGTATATAGAACTGCACGTAGCAACCACCAGTTTATCTCACATGAATATATCGGTTCAACAGGACCGATCGCATCAATGTATTCAGATGGCGGTGCTTCAGCAGCGATTGCAATGTCAGTTCCTGCTTCTAAAATCCTCAATAACTTCCGTTTTGTAACAAACAGTGCCGTTTTGTCGGCAAACTTTGATTTCTTCGCTACTTCAAAAATCGTAGGTGCTAAGAGAAAACGATTATCCTCTATATAGGATCCTTTTCCTGTCTCTCTATCAACAAAGTAGTTTGATGTTATACCGTGTGTATCAGGAAATGAACCAGTTACAATACTGACATTATTTACATTTGTTACAGAAGGCATGACAGCTTTTGCATATATGTAAAAACCTGAATCTGCTAAATTTCGTATGTTAGGAATATCACTTGCTGCTAAGTAGTCATGACTTCCTGCGTCAATACAGATAATCAGTATTTTTCTTCGTTTCACAATAGTATATACTTCTGATAAACAATAAGAATTAGACTGGTATCACCCAAAAACTTTTTAGATTAACGTGAGTTTGATAAATCAGAACAAATAACTTACGTAGGTTGGGTTGAGGAACGAAACCCAACATCTTGACCCATTACAGAACAATACTTGTCGGGTTTCGTGCCTCTACCCGACCTACAACGAATATTGTATTTAATTATCAAACTCACGTTAGATTATAGCACGATATAGTTTTCAACTTCAATCAAATTCAATAACGACCAAAAACAGATCCTATTCCTTCATGGGGTCTATAGCAATTCGAATGGCGTTCTGATAAAACGCATGAAGAAAGGCATCGTCAATTTCCGAAATCGGATATGTATCTCCAATGAGTTCAGCAAAAGGGTATTTATTCCGGTGCTGACTAACGAAATCTAAAGCAGTTTTCAGTGATGAAGGGTGATAATTGTGAACACCTTCAACTTTAATACAGTTCGTCACCAGTTTGTGAATATCAATTGGAATATTTTCTAATGGATAGACATACCCAAGCGTCAAACATCTACCCCCGACTCCTATCAAATCTAAAATTAATGGAATTGCCGACGGTGCTCCGCTAAGTTCAATTCCAAGATCAAATCCTCTGCTATAAGTAATACTGTTTGTTATTTCTTTAATCTCATCAATAGAGGTATTGTTAATGTTAAAAGTATGTGTTGCGCCAAACTCCTTAGCAGTTCTCAAACGGTCTGGATTTTTATCTACAACAGCAATAATGCTGTAACCTTTCTCCTTCAGAACACATGAAGCATATATTCCTAACATTCCAGCTCCATGAATAATCGCTGTTTCTCCTGAGTGTGTTCCTATGCTTATTAGACCGTTTATCACAGTAGTCAAAGCACAATTGATAGGTGCTGCTTCAATATCAGTAATGTGTTCTGGGATATGAAAGATCGTCGTTCCTTCTACTAACTGAATATGTGTCGCAAAACCACCCGATAACAGACTTCCTTTGATAAATTGAGAATGTCCATATTTAAACATATCAACACATTTTTGAGGAATATTCTTATCTTTGCAATAATGACAAACACCACATGATGTTGTCAGACTCCATGCAATTCTGTCTCCAACCTTAAGCGGTTTACCATCTGTTGAACATACCGTAGTAGGTAAAGCAACAGTACCGACAACTTCATGTCCAAGAATACAAGGTAAACTTGCAGGTCTTCTACCTGAAACTGTATGTAAGTCCGAACCACAAATTGTAGCTAATGAAACCTTGACGAGTACAGTGTTGTGGGTATGGATTATAGGAACATTAGAAATCACAAACGGTTTGTCAACACCTTGAAAAAGTGATATCTTTGCAGTGTTATCTTTCATTTTAGACATAAAAATACCATCTCGTAATTCAGCAGGGACTTGTCAGAATTGTGCTACAATTAACTTGATACGTCAAGCATTTTTTCGTATAATATATTTACATTTTCTCTGAAAGGATTGGATTTGAAAACCGTGAGCCAAACTGCTGATGTTCTAATTGAAGCTTTGCCTTACATTCAAAGGTTCTATAATCGCAGAATAGTCATCAAATATGGTGGTGCAGCAATGGAAGAGGATTCTCTTATCCATTCCGTGATGGAAGATATTGTTCTTATGAAATTTGTTGGTATGCGTCCAATAGTAGTACACGGTGGTGGACCCAGTATTAGCAGATGGATGGATAAGGTTGGCAAAGAAACAGAATTTATAAAAGGTTTACGTGTATCGGATGCAGAGACTGTAGAAATTGCTGAAATGGTACTTGCTGGGAACATAAATAAGAGCATTGTTGCGTGTATCAACCAACATGGAGGACAAGCAATCGGTCTTAGTGGTAAGGACGCGAATCTTATTGTGGCAGAAAAGCATCAACCACAAATAACTGACGAAGATGGTAACGAAACGACTGTTGATATTGGGTTTGTTGGAAGTGTAATTGGTGTCAATACCAAACCAATAATCACGCTTGATGAAGCAGGTTATATTCCAGTAATTGCACCAAATGGTACTGGAGCTGATGGACAAACCTACAATATCAATGCGGATACGATGGCAGGTGAATTAGCTTCGGCGCTTCAAGCTGAAAAACTCATTCTACTGACAGATACAATTGGTATCTGCAAAGATATTGATGACATTACGACACTTATCCCAACTATCAGAATGAGAGAAATAAATACACTCATTGATGACGGGATAATCAAGGGTGGAATGTTGCCTAAAATCAGCGCATGTAACACCGCACTTCTCGGAGGCGTATCCAAAACACATATTATTGATGGAAGAATCCCCCATTCGTTACTACTTGAAGTACTAACAGAAGGTGGAATCGGCACGGAGATAATTCGATAGTTTATTGATATATTATGGAAAATCGAAGAAAAATAGCAGCAATTATTACCACATATTTTCCTAATTCCCATGCAGATGTCATTGTGACAAAATACATGAAAGGATTTCCTACAGATGTTGGGTTTCGGGAACCACGTGTTGATTTAGTTTCTATTTTTCTTGATCAGATAGATGATCGCGATATTGGTGTGGCATTAGCCGAAGAGCATAATGTTCCAATCTATCCGAGCATACGAAAGGCATTAACACTTGGTGGAAATGAACTTGCTGTAGATGGTGTGTTGCTTATTGGTGAACACGGTGATTATCCGCATAATGAATACGAACAACACATGTATCCACGCAGATATATGTTTGAACAGATTTGTGGCGTGTTTGCATCAAGTGGAAGGTCTGCACCTGTTTTCTGCGATAAACATCTCTCCTATAATTGGAACGATGCTATCTGGATGTATGAACGGGCGAAAACTCTTGATGTGCCGTTCATGGCAGGTTCTTCATTGCCTATCTGTTGGCGGCAACCCTTCCTGGAACACGAAATGGATACACCTTTGGAGGCAGCAGTTGGTATCGGATATGGCGGTGTCGAATCCTACGGTTTTCATGCACTTGAGACATTACAATGTATGATTGAACGTAGACGAGGAGGTGAATCAGGTGTTACTTCAGTTCAATGCATCGAAGGAGAAACTGTCTGGGAAGTTGCACAGAAAGAAGATTGGATTCTCACATTAGCAGAAGCTGCATGTGAACAAATTGAGAATCGTCCAGGCAAGACTATACGAGATGGATGTCCAAATCCTACTATATTTCTTTTAGAACATAGTGATGGATTTAAATCTGCAGTGCTGATGTTAAACGGATATATTACTGATTTTGCTTATGCAGGAATAGAGAAAGATAACATCCACGCCACGGAATTTTATCTACAGAACGGAACACCGCATGGACACTTTAGTTATTTAAGCTTGAATATTGAAGAGATGTTCTTGACAGGATTACCGCAATATCCGGTTGAACGAACCCTCTTAACCACAGGTGTACTTGATGCAGTCATGCATTCTCGGGCACAAGATGGAATCAAAATCGCAACCCCGCATCTTGCAGCATTAACATATCAATCCTATCAAAACAGACTCTTTCGTCCGACATCACCCCGTCCAGAAGGTGCTACAGTAATCTAATTACAATAGAGAAAGCAATCTTATACCATTTAAATTATGTAGGACTTACGCATTACACTTGATAGAGGCTTAGGAGGGTTAAATGGTGCGATATTTCAGTGTTTTTAGT
This sequence comes from Candidatus Poribacteria bacterium, assembly GCA_965261435.1. Classification (GTDB taxonomy): domain Bacteria; phylum Poribacteria; class WGA-4E; order WGA-4E; family WGA-3G; genus MSPOR6. Next base: position 3,934,863 of record CBDHDL010000021.1, on the reverse strand, counting down.
CTTTTAACCCCCTAAATCCCCCTTGTCAAAGGGACTTTAAGAGAAAATGCGTAATTCCTGTTAAATTAACAGAGGTGATTTGTTGTGAAAACTGAATACATAAACACTAACAATAGACCCTTGCGCGTTTTCAATACTGTGATGTGTATGAGAAGGTATATTTTTAATATAACGCTTTGGACGTTATTTTTGTGTTTGAGTGGACACAGTTATGCCGGAACCTGGAAAGATAATTTTGATGAGGCAGTTCTCAACGGGTGGGAACGTATTGTAGATGAGAATCCTTGGAACACAAAATGGACACTTCATGATCAGGTTCTCCTTGGTAGTATTAGCAAGCCTAAACAGGAGGGGGTTACAGCAGTGGATTTCCTACATTGGAATATCCATGAATTTCAACGCAAGCACTTAACCGTTGTGGGAGAGGGGATCCATTACTCTCGACATGCCTTTAACACATCTGGCGAACTTTGCTTATTCCTCGGCAAACGACAACCCGCTCCTGACTTTGCAGCGGGTTATATATTCAGTCCAGAAAAGATAACAAAAATGCAATTTAGTGCAGATGGTGTTTACAAAACAGGTGAAGTGAAAGCAGATTATGGACTTATGTTCCGATTGACTTCAGGTGATATAAGGGTCGTTTTTGATACTGGAAAGTTCCGACTCTTCACACAGGATCTATTCATAGAAGAATTTATTGATGCTGAAATCAACACGGTTGATGTTATCGGATTGGTAGTATTGAATAGATTTCCAGGGAGACGTTTTATTGGAAGAATCTCAACTTTTTCCGTCTCTGGAAAGGATATTCCAAATAACAATACTCTTAATGTGCATCTACACAGCACACAACTGACCACAACTTGGGGAGAGTTGAAACGATTTTGAAAATAGTAAAACCCTTTTTATCTTTAGTCCTGCTATGTGTTTTTTTGAGTGGATACAGTTACGCTGGGGTATGGAAAGACACGTTTGAAGAGAGACTCATAGGATGGGAACGATATTGGGGTGGTATTTGGGGAGGAAGAAACGTCAAATGGCAAGTTCTTGCAGGATTCCTCTTTGCCAATATTGGTAACTTTGAAAAATTCCCACCAATATGTGATGAGAACACAGGAGATTTTCTGCACTGGAAAATCAGTAGATCTAACTTTAAACAATTAACAATAGTAGGTGAAGAACTAGCTTATCCACAGGAAGGAAAATATGGGTTGGGTGAACTCTGCCTGTTTATTGGGAAACGTCAAGATGATCCTGGCTTAGTAATAGAAGGTTATATCGTTAGTCCCGAAGAGGTTAGTAAGGTCACCTTATCAAAGAACGATGGCTATGGCTATAGGAGAGGAAAGACGAAAGCATGGTATGGAGATAAATTCCAAAAAACGACACATAATCTTACAGCTGTTTTTGATACTGGCCATTTCCAAGTCCTGACAGACGATAATCTAATAGCTGAATTCGATGATGAGAACATAAAAAGTATTGATACTGTGGGATTGTTCCTTACATGTCACGTCGGAGGAATGTGGTTTGGTAGTCGGATCTCAAGTATCTCACTTACGGATAAAGCAATAATTAAACCTAATCTTGTTGTACAATTACGAGGTACACAACTGACCACAACTTGGGGAGCGATGAAGCGGTCTGAGTAAACGTCCAATTCCTAACAGACTTGTAGGAGGTAAACTTTATATGAAACAGGTGCGAAACATCTTCGTCCGGCTTGTGCTATTTTCTGTGTGTTGTGTTTTCTTTCTGTCCAACTCTGCACAAAGTTTTCAAGACGATTTTGATGAATTGAATGAGAAATACTGGGAACATCACGGTAAATTTGGTATATGGAGAGCCGAAAACGGCCTATTAAAGGTGTGGCTAAACCCCGCACCCGATGCCCGGGGGAAGGCAATTCTTACAATAGATGAGCTCGTATTCAAAGATCCCAGGGGTGCTGATCGAGAATTGATTCAGAAAAACGGAAGAAATCTTGGATACGAAAACTTCACTATTACAGTAAAAAATATAGTCGCAAAGGGGTTATATCTTGGGATTAGACTTGGGAGGCGGATTCCCGTGGGCGATGAAGAGTTGATGCATCAATATGATTTTCATACAGATTGGTTTTCCGTTCCATGGGATGATCATAATTTTAAGACCTCGTGGAATACACGGGAATTAGAATCTATGGAAATTCGTTTTAATCGTGGACATTTTCAGTGGTACGTGGATGGTGAAAAACGCTTAGCTTTTGAGGACCCTAAATTCTCTTCTATAGAGAAACTTGGGTTTATCGTGATAGGGGGTGGTGGTCCTCAACATGGATGGGTAGATTCATTCAAGATAACTGGACTGGGGTTATCCGTTTCACCGCAAGCGAAGTTAGCAACAAGATGGGGAAAACTCAAGCAGCATTAGAAGTAATACCAAAGTGAGGCACACACAAACATATCAATCCTATCAAAACAGACTTTTTCGTCCGACAGCCCCACGTCCAGAAGGTGCTACAGTGATCTAATTACAAGGACTTACGCATTCCCCCCGCAATCGAGGGGAATGCGTAAGTCATGAACACTAACAATAGACTCCTTCGCGTTTTCTATACTGTGATGTGCATGAAAATCAAGCAATGGAGAGAGACGTATATATCTCTTCCCCTAACATCTTCACTAACACCACAAAGGCAAGGAGGTGCCACATGAAACGGTCCGTAAAAACTTGGATAGGTACTGTTTTAATCGTTGGATTGAGTGTTTTGTCTCTATCTGCTTTCTCGGAAAGTTATCACTATGATTTTGATGATTTGAAAGAAGATAACTGGGAACTATGGGATAACAACTCTGTGTGGCAAGTTAAAGATGGGTTTTTAAGGGCAACAATACAACCGAATGACATCATTACTAATGCAGGATTGTTCCAATTTAAGGGTATTCCAGGCAACTACAAGACCTTTGAATTTTTTATTGAGGACAGTTTAATTCAGAGACAAGAAAAAAAACCAGGGGACGAATCTTTCACGATTACCGTTAAAGATCTGGGTTCAAAAAGTGCAGGTTTCGGTGTAGCCATTGGAAGGAGATTTCCCGAAGTGGACGAAACATACACCTTTTTTTATGTGTTCCACACTTATGGAATAGTGGCAAGGACTTACGAGTGGTTTGATGCGGAGCTGTGGTGGGAAAAGGAACCGCGCCATCCTGACGTTTTGCAGCGGGATATAAGAGAGTTGGAATCCATGCAAATTCGTTTTAATAAGGGACACTTTCAGTGGTATGCGGATGATGAAAAACTCGCTGAGTTTGAAGATCCCGATTTTTCGTCTATTGAGATCATAGGGTTTTTATTACAATCAAATGGAATTCAAATTGGGAGTGGGTGGGTGGATTCGTTTACGATTTCGGGTTCAGGACTGCCTGTTTCACCACAAGCGAAGTTAGCAACAACGTGGGGGCAACTCAAGCAACTGAAGAAATAATCATGTCAAAACGCGCCATTCTTACAACAATCATCATTCCTGTTCTACTGATTTCTGTGCTGGTTATCGTGCTTGTTAATAACCAACAGGAGTATCCTGGAGAATTAGTTCTTACGCAAAATAAAGTCAACTTCGGGACAATTCATGAGTGGGAAGGGACCGTAACCCGTTCAGTAACAGCAAAAAATGAGGGAAGAAGTCCACTGCAAATAGAAACAATTCGGGCAGGATGTAGTTATGCAAAGATTACTGGACCAGAACTGCTTCAACCCAACGAGGAGGGAACGTTAGACGTTGTGCTTAACCCGAAAATTGTTCCAACTGATACAAAAGCGGCGACAGTGATCCTTTTTACAGATAGTCCAAGAACCCCACAAGTGCATCTAACAATTCTTGCTGTATCAAAGCGGTTCGCGACACTGAGTGCTAAAATTTGCGATTTCGGACAGGTCTTATCTAAAACAACACATGAAAAAACAATTAAACTGTGTGAATATGCCACTTAACTTAGAAAAAATCCGACTCATACAATCAGCACATCCAAGTCTAATGTGGAATATGTCTTCAGATCCGAATTCGGAGTGTTTCCTCATTACAATTAAATTAAGTGTACCTAAAAAATGGAAACAAGGAGAAACTGCAACGCAACCCTATAATGCTGAAAAACTCTTGTCTTCTATCATGACCGTTGCTTTTCCAAATGAGCGAACCTTGACATTACCGATTACTGCAAGAATCGTGCGACCCGTGACGGCGCAACCGGAAACACTCTCTTATGGTACAGTGAACAAAGACGCAAACCCATCCGCTGAATTCACACTTTATGCGAAAACAGATTTTAGCGTGCTCAGTATTCAGGTTCCTGACTCTTTACGGGTTGCTGCGCCGGACGATTGGACACAAACCATGCAAACCTATAATAATTACGGGCAACAAGAGAAACGGTACAAGGTTTTTTGGAAAATTGAAAACTCATCTGAACTGCTGCGCGAACATATCACAGTACTCACTACAGCAGAAAAACTTCCGATTACTATTCCGGTGTACGGATTGATTCGCTCCGCAAAAATTGAAACATCCCCGCCAACAGAGAGGTAAACTTACATGAGAATAAAATCTTTCACACACCTTCACAGATTCAATATGTTTTTACCTATTCTCAGTGTCTTTACAGATAATAAAAAGAGAGGATTAAAACTCTTATTATTTTTAGTCCTGCTATGTGTTTTTTTGAGTGGATACAGTTACGCTGGGGTATGGAAAGACACGTTTGAAGAGAGACTCATAGGATGGGAACGATATTGGGGTGGTATTTGGGGAGGAAGAAACGTCAAATGGCAAGTTCTTGCAGGATTCCTCTTTGCCAATATTGGTAATTTTGAAAAATTCCCACCAATATGTGGTGAGAACACTGGGGATTTTCTGCACTGGAAAATCAGCAGATCTAACTTTAAACAATTAACAATAGTAGGTGAAGAACTAGCTTATCCACAGGAAGGAAAATATGGGTTGGGTGAACTCTGCCTGTTTATTGGGAAACGTCAAGATGATCCTGGCTTAGTAATAGAAGGTTATATCGTTAGTCCCGAAGAGGTTAGTAAGGTCACCTTATCAAAGAACGATGGCTATAGGAGAGGAAAGACGAAAGCCTGGTATGGAGATAAATTCCAAAAAACGACACATAATCTTACAGCTGTTTTTGATACTGGCCATTTCCAAGTCCTGACAGACGATGATCTAATAGCTGAATTCGATGATGAGGACATAAAAAGTATTGATACTGTGGGATTGTTCCTTACATGTCACCTCAGAGGAATGTGGTTTGGTAATCGGATCTCAAGTATCACAATTACGGATAAAGCAATATTCAAACCTAATCTTGCTGTACAATTACGAGGTACACAACTGACCACAACTTGGGGAACGTTGAAGCGGTCTGAGTAAACGTTCAATTCCTAACAGATTTGTTGGAGGTAAACTTTATATGAAACAGGTGCGAAACATCTTCCTCTGGCTTGTGCTATTTTCTGTGTGTAGTGTTTTCTTCTTATCCAACTCTGTACAAAGTTTTCAAGATGATTTTGATGTATTGAATGAGAAATACTGGGAAGTTCAGAAAAGTGAATTTGGTATATGGAGAACCGAAAACGGCCTATTAAAGGTGTGGCTAAACTCACCACCCGATGTCGATGGTGGGACAAAGCTTACAATAGATGAGCTCGTATTCAAAGATCCCAGGGATGCTGATCGAGATTTGATTCAGAAAAACGGAAGTAATCCTGGATACGAAAACTTCACTATTTCAGTAAAAAATATAGCTGCAAAGGGGATAGATTTTGGGATTGAACTCGGGAGCCGGATTCCCGTGGGCGATAAAGAGCGGATGTCTTACTATTTGTTTTTTACAGATCAGATTTCCGTTCCATTGAATCAGAGACATAATTTTTCTAAGATCTCGTGGAATACATCGGAATTAGCATCTATGGAAATTCGTTTTAATCGTGGACATTTTCAGTGGTTCGTGGATGGTGAAAAACGCTTAGCTTTTGAGGACCCTAAATTCTCTTCTATAGAGAAACTTGGGTTTATCGTGTTTGGGGGTGGTGGGCCTGGACATGGATGGGTAGATTCATTCAAGATAACGGGACTGGGGTTATCCGTTTCACCGCAAGCGAAGTTAGCAACACGATGGGCAAAACTCAAGCAGCATTAGAAGTAATACCAAAGTGAGGCACACACAAACATATCAATCCTATCAGAACAGACTTTTTCGTCCGACAACCCCACGTCCAGAAGGTCCTACAGTAATCTAATTACAAGGACTTACGCATTCCCCTCGCTTGCGGGGGGATAAAGGGGGTAAATCACTAAAAATGAAAAAATCGGGGAAATAATCCTTGAAAAAGCAAAATTCTAAACAGGTACACCCAAATTTGCGTAAGTCCTATTTATTTTTTTATGCCGTTCCTACGGAACTCAAGACGGGTCGTATAACGTTTAACTATAAACATATCGTCCCTACGGAACTCAAGAGGGTATACATAAAACCGCTCGTAGGGACGGGGTTTCACCGTCCGCATATTTTATATACCCAATCATCACAAAGAACGAAATGTTGATGAAAACACCTTGAAATATCCAAAACCCCTTACGTGTCTTCCGTGTTCTCCGTGTAATCCGCGATTCTGATGTTTTTTTGTCTGAATCGCGGAAGGCACGGATTACGCGGAAGGGTTTTCTGGATCATTATATGACTTTGATCGACTACAAAGCAGCACAATCTGGAAGAATGTGCTACTGTTCAAAGTGATATATGGGTTGGTATATACTACTTACCGTTCTTTGAAAAGTCAATGTCCTCAAAAGTTTCTGCGGTGAGGACCTGGTCAAACAGATCATCAAGGTGGCCAAGGTCATTTATAGCAGTAATCTCATTGAGAACAGTGTTTGACTTCTCAGCGAACCGATACCGTACTATTTTGAGAACGTCAGTCCGTTTCTCGTTGATTCTACCTTGTTCAAGTCCTTCGGCTTTTCCTTGTTGAATAAGAGCTTCTGCGCCTGTCATAATAATACTTTTAACCTCCTCATCGTCAAATTCCTTTTGAAGGACGGTCATTAACCATACGAAAGGATGATCGGTCTGTGTCAATGTGTTTAACATCAATAAAGTGGGTCTTAAATGATGGCACATAAGGTGTCATCTGTTCTTAGTCCCGTAGGGACGCTATGTTTATAGAATGCCGTATGTCGTATGCTCTTAGTCCCGTAGGGACGCTATGTTTATAGAACACGGATTGTCAACAACTCTTAGTCCCGCCAAATGCCAAACGCGCATTTGGCGTTGATTTGGTAGGGACGCTATGTTTATAGCAGGATGTGTTTCCCCTGCTCTTAGTACCGTAGGGACGCTATGTTTATAGAACACGGATTGTCAACAACTCTTAGTCCCGTAGGACGCTATGTTTATAGAAGGACGTGTACCCCCACCCCTCTTAGTCCCGTAGGGACGCTATGTTTATAGAACACGGATTGTCAACAACTCTTAGTCCCGTAGGGACGCTATGTTTATAGCAAAAATGTGAACCCCCACCCCTCTTAGTCCCGTAGGGACGCTATGTTTATCCTTCTTTGCCGTTCCTACGGAACTCAAGAGGGTTGTACAACGTTTTTCTATAAACATATCGTTCCTACGGAACTGAAGATGGGGTTCACTAAAATCACGACATCTTGTAAAAAAAACTTGAAATGCCCAATAACCCTTCCGCGTAATCCGCGTAATCCGTATAATCCGCGATTCAGACAAAATCCACCCTTCCACCCTTCCAATCTTCCAATCTTCCACCCTTCCAATCCTTATTTTATAACAATCAACCGTCGCGTCTGCTCAAAAGTCGGAGTCGCCAATCTGTAGAAATAGAGTCCACTTGCAACATTTTCACCGAATGCGTTTTTACCATCCCAATATGCTGCGCGACCACGGTCCTGATAGAAACCAGCTGACTGGAAACCGAGAGAGAAGGTTCGGACAAACTTACCCGTTGCGTCATAAATCGTGATAGAAACATTGCTATCTTCTGATAAACGATACGGGATCCATGTTTCAGGGTTGAACGGATTAGGATAATTCTGCAGCAGTTGACTACGCTTCGGCGTACCAATACCCTCAAGCGTGACAGATAGGAAAGCATTTGCCAGACTTGCAGGTGTTACCTCAAAAGTAAACGCATCAGAGGCGATATTACCGTTTGTATCGGTAACAGTCACCGCCATTTTATCACCGACCTTTACGACACTTCGGTAACCAAGATCAGCCGTAGCAGCAGCGAAATAATTGTCACGGACTTGTGCTTTCATGACACTGTTTGTTCGCAGGTTGCGGACAGTAACATGATAACCGTCTATATTCTGTAATCCGTCCAAATAGCCGCTTACAACGAATGCCCATGCTTCTTGTGATGTTTTGATAGCTGGTGCTGCGGCAGCTTGAGCATCATTCCGCCATTCAGCACCGACGAAAATAGCATTTCGTTCTTCTGGAACATTGACGATATAACCCTGTCCACCCGCAATTGAAAAACCATCATCGGGTGCATTTGGAGTCCAACCAATGAAACGTTGATTATCCGCATCCAGTGCAATCACCACCGTTGAACCAGTCAACCCCGCGAGTGATTTCGCAGTCAGCGGAGTTCGGGGTGCTAAAGGCACAGAAAGCATATTTAAGCCTTTAGAAAGTCGCATAGAGAAAATATTGCCGAAATCCGCTTCGGTCGGATCCGTGTTAGGGTGACCGACAAAACCCAATCTACGACCATCTGTTGAGTCGTAATAACCGATTATACTCCCGTCCTGATTAATATTCCGAACCACAGTGTTAACACTGCCAGGAAATCTCAATTCTTGTAGTTCTTCACCGGGTATCAGAATATAGGAACGTTGAATATCGTCTACAGCTTTGGCTCTGAAGACGATGACACCGACATCGTTGATAGCGTTGACAAATATGAAACTGAGGTCAGGGGTCTCTGGAATGTCTATTGTGATAAAACTGCCATCAGGGTTACGCATATACCCGTGCGGCATTTCATCAGTATCAACGTAACTACCCACGATAACACCTGCGGCGTTCACAAAATCAGCATAAGTTCTAACTGCGCCAGGATACGTAATGATCAGATCCCCTGAAAACCCACGTGTGACACCCGTTTCATCCACGATGTTACCGCTCAGTGCCCCAGTGTGATCACTAATACCGTAGATGAAGGTTTGAACTGCACCAGAAAAATCGTATTGTGTGAGCGCACCATTTTCCAAGACGACACCGTGGTAAAGTCCATCTGTCCCTTTGTAGTGTCCGACAGCTGTGCCAGCGTTGTCTAATCCATAGAAATTTGTTTTCACAGACCCCGTATAGTCATAAGTTTTGAAAACGTTATCTATCAGTGTGAACCCGATAATTTTATCATCATCAGTGCTCCGAGTGTTCCCCGCATAATCACCGAAATCATTGCTCGCAGCCACCTCCAGATAATTGACACCAGGCACCTCAATCGTCTCAAAGATATAATCGGCAATAGGTATTTCGGCATCAACTTGTATAGCGTTGTGCCACGCGAAGTAATTCAACAGACAGCATGTGAGAATAATAACTTTTACACGATTTTGCATAGAATTCACCTTTTTTTTTTAATTGATATAATCTAAGTTGCTACCTTAACCCGTTCGTATGGACTGAGTTTCCCTGTCCGCATATTTTATATACCCACTCAAAGCGATCCTTGTCCAACCCCCGTTCGTAGGGACAGGGTTCCCCTGTCCGTTCCTCAAATCCCGTTCATTCCCCGCGCCCGTTTGTAGGGACTGGGTTACCCTGTCCGCATCTTATACCCACTCAAAGCGATCCTTGTCCAACCCCCGTTCGTAGGGACAGGGTTCCCCTGTCCGTTCCTCAAATCCCGTTCATTCCCCGCGCCCGCTCGTAGGGACTGGGTTTCCCTGTCCGTTCCTCAAATCCCGTTCATTCCCCGCGCCCGTTCGTAGGGACTGGGTTCCCCTGTCCGTTCCTCAAATCCCGTTCATTCCCCGCGCCCGTTCGTAGGGACTGGGTTCCCCTGTCCGTTCCTCAAATCCCGTTCATTCCCCGCGCCCGTTCGTAGGGACTGGGTTCCCCTGTCCGTTCCTCAAATCCCGTTCATTCCCCGCGCCCGCTCGTAGGGACAGGGGTCCCTGTCCGTTCCTCAAATCCCGTTCATTCCCCGCGCCCGCTCGTAGGGACTGGGTTCCCCTGTCCGTTCACCCCCAACCCCGCCCATTCACCCGTGCCCGCTCGTAGGGACGCTATGTTTATAGAAAGGCGTGTTTCCCCACCCCTCTTAGTCCCGTATGAAGTTAAAGAATTTATTCGTGTAATTTCAAGTTTCTTGTAGAATCCGGCAGAATACGCGTATGGTATTCTGCCTTGGTTAGGAAACCGCACCTACCGTGTCTGGGTCCAAATTACCTATTTTATTATTTTAACTTCATTAGGGACGCTATGTTTATAGCAGTGCGTGTTTCCCAGGCTTTTAGTCCCGTAGGGACGCAATGTTTATAGAAAAATGTGTACCCCCACCCCTCTTAGTCCCGTATGAAGTTAAAAAAATAAATCAGGTATTTCTAAAAATGTGCTATAATGTTCATCAAGGAGGAACACTATTATGGCAAAACGACACGTTCTTGACCTCACTGATGAACAACAAGACGCCCTTCACAAACTTCGCGATAATGGGAAACAATCTTATATACGCGAGCGTGCCGCTGCAATCTTGAAGATCGGCTCAGGTATGTCCCCGCATAATGTAGCACTAAATGGTCTGTTGAAAAAACGAAAACCCGATACTGTCTATGACTGGTTGCGCCGTTTTCGCGAGCAAGGTATCCAAGGCCTCTATCAGAAACCGGGCAGAGGCAGAAAACCTTCGTATGCGCCGATGTCTGAAGAAGACGCTGAAAATGAGCTGCGAACCCTTGTGGGCAGACCACCAGCCCCCACCTCGGGACATCAGACGCGCTGGACGCTAAAAGAGATCAGAGTATCAATATCCTGGCTTAATGACCTGACTTTGCAGGGTGTGCGTCAGATTCTCTCACGATACGGTCTTAGCTACAAGCGTGGTAGAGCTTATATCCATAGTCCTGATGCTGCCTATGAGCAAAAAATGCAATATGTCAAACAGTCATTAGAAATAGTGGAGCAAAACCGTGATACCCATGTTGCGCTCTACCAAGACGAGTTTTCTTTTCACCGACGCCCCACCATAGCCAAGGATTGGACGCAGCGTGGTACGAAAAAACCTTTGGCACATCAGGGTTTGGGTTCGGATCAGGTCTGCGTCGGGATCGGCGCCCTGAACCCACACACTGGCGATGTCGTTTACCAGCAAGTAGAGAAGGCCACCGTGTTAGCAACTCATGCGTTTTACACAGAAGTTTGTGAGCGATACCCTCATGCTAAACACATTTATATGATCCAAGATAATCGCCCTATTCACCTCCATGTGCGTCTCTTGGAAGCACTTTTGCCACAAAACTCGGCGTTTGATAAACCCCTCCCACCGAGTTGGGAGAAAGGTAATTCAAAAATAGAAAAACTGCCTAAGCTACCAATAGAGATAGTACAACTACCGACCTATGCGCCTTGGACAAACCCGATTGAAAAACTATGGAGACAAGCGCGACAAGCTATTTTACATTTACACCGTCTCACTGATGAATGGGAGAACCTTCAACAACGGGTCATGGCATTTATGGAACAGTTCATAGGTGGTTCAGAAAGCCTCTTGCGGTATGTTGGGTTATCACCCGTTTAATTATTTTAACTTCATTAGGGACGCTATGTTTATAGAAAGGCGTGTTTCCCCGCGATCTTAGTCCCGTAGGGACGCAATGTTTATAGAAAAATGTGTACCCCCACCCCTCTTAGTCCCGTAGGGACGCTATGTTTATAGAAAGCCGTGTTCCCCGCGTTCTTAGTCCCGTAGGGACGCTATGTTTATAGAAAGGCGTGTTCCCCCATCCCTCTTAGTCCCGTAGGGACACTATGTTTATAGAAAGGCGTGTTTCCCAGGCTTTTAGTCCCGTAGGGACGCTATGTTTATAGAAAAATGTGTACCCCACCCCTCTTAGTCCCGTAGGGACGCAATGTTTATAGAAAGGCGTGTTTCCCCGCGATCTTAGTCCCGTAGGGACGCTATGTTTATTCTTCTATGCCGTTCCTACGGAACTCAAGACGGGGTCGTACAATGTGCTACTGTTCAAAGTGATATATAGGTTGGAATATACTACTTACCGTTCTTTGAAAAGTCAATGTCCTCAAAAGTTTCTGCGGTGAGGACCTGGTCAAACAGATCATCAAGGAGTCCAAGGTCATTTATAGCAGTAATCTCATTGAGAACAGTGTTTGACTTCTCAGCGAACCGATACCGTACTATTTTGAGAACGTCAGTCCGTTTCTCGTTGATTCTACCTTGTTGAATAAGAGCTTCTGCGCCTGTCATAATAATACTTTTAACCTCCTCATCGTCTGTTCGAGTGTTTATCATTTGTTCATCCAAAAGATTTATTTCAAAGTATATATTAGCAGCAACTGATGAATATGTCAATGGAATAATTTTCTACAGGTGTGTAAATATTTTGTCACTATCAGGACTTACGCATTCCCTTCGCTTGCGGGGGGATAAAGGGGTAAATCACTAAAATTGAAAAAAATCGGGGATAAAATCCTTGAAACAGCAAAATTCTAAACAGGTACACCCAAATTTGCGTAAGTCCTAATTACTATGGAGAAAGCGATCTTATGCATCAATAGTCAGTTCTTGAAAGATCTTAGCAAGTTTTTCTTGTGTAACGTTTGGATCTTCTATAATTATCCTTGCACCACCAATGACATCCATGAACCCCAATTCTCTCGGATACCGCGGCACAACGTGTAGATGTAAATGCGGAATACTTGCTCCAGAAGACTCCCCCATATTATACCCAACATTAAAACCGCGTGGTTGATAAGCGTGTGACAACACCTCAAAACTTAGACATTCAAGTTGATGTAGTTCTATTACTTCTTCAGAATTCAACTCTCTCATATCAACAATATGACGATTTGGGAAGATTATGAGGTGTCCTGGACTGTATGGATATAGATTTAGTGAAATTGTGAAGAGTTCTGTTCGATGCACTTCTAAACGTTCAACTTTATCACTTTTCTCAACGATTGCACACAGAATACACTCTACAGCGGGTCGGTTTTTTCCTTTAGCATACGGCATTTTATTGGGCACAAAAAGGTTCTCGCGCATTTATGTATCCTTTTTCAGATATAAAATCTCAATCAATTGTGCATATAATGATATATCATTTTATTCTTAGGTGCAAGTTCAAGTGTTACTTTTTAAGATGGGTGTGTAAATATTTTGTCACTCTATTTGTCTGAATCGTGGATTACGCGGATTACGCGGAGGACGCGGAAGGGGTTCTTTGGAATTTCAAGGTGTTTTCCACAAGTTGTCGTGATTTTAGTGAACCCCTCTTGAGTTCCGTATGAAGATCAAATAATAAATTGGGTAATTTCGACCCTGACACGGTAGGCGGGGAATGCCAAAATGGCATTCATACCGTTGATTTGGCGGTTTCCTAACCAATGCAGAATACCAAACGCGTATTCTGCCGGATTCTACAAGAAACTTAAAATTACCCGATTATATTTTTAAACTTCATCTAAACGATAGCAATTTACGTTTACTGGTGGATATTTAAAGCCTCTATAAAAAAATAATTGAAAATTTACTTGACAAACATATATCTATTATGTTACACTATACTACACAATATATCGCTAATAAAATAAAAACAGTAAAATAAAAAGATGTGATAATATGAAACTATTCAGACATACAATCTATCAGATATACTTTAGGATTATAAACACAAAAAACCGTAAAGAAAAAGCACCTACGCAACACATCAGAGACCAGATTTTTGGAGTGCAAAAACGACTGCAATTGCTAAAAAATCACCAAGATTCAAACCGTACCAAAAAAGGCGAAATAAAAAAAATAGAATTTTCAAAAAACACGCTACCAACTCATACAGAGACAAGCCTGACAAACGATTTAAAAACCATACCACGCGACGGAAATCACGGCATTTTTGGTACAGTGAAAAAATAGCGAATTTTGTATCATAATTAGCTGCGATTTCATAACCGAACAAGTATAGAATAATGCTTAACACAATATCACAAACTACAAAATATTCACCAAATAAATGACTTATGAGATACGTTCTTTAGTCCCGTATGAAGTTTAAAAATGTAATCGGGTAATTTGGCGAGGTTAGGAAACCTCGCCAGCGGCATCGGGAAGGTAGGTGCGGTTAGGAAACCGCACCTACCGTGTCGGGGTCCAAATTACTTAATTTATTATTTTAACTTCATTAGGGACGATATGTTTATAATATTAATCCAATGTGTGTGAAAAGGATGCAAACAGAGAGTTAACTAACACAACCCGTATTTTTAAGAATTCTATACACCTTTCGCACCTCTGGTGCTGATATGCTCGTGTGACACGTTTTCTATACACCTTTCGCACCGCTGGTGCTGATATGTGATTTTCCAAAGCCTCAGAGAGGCGAAAGGTATATAGTCCAGATTGATACAACCAATAGCAAGCCCCAGAGGGGCGAAAGGTGTATAATCCGCATTGCTCTAAATCTTTACACACGTCCTCTATCTTTAGTGACAAAAAGTTTACACACCCTTTTAAGATTACAATGTTGACACAAATGTAAGTTTTGGATAATATATAAGTAAAGTCTATAATCAACTTGGAGGAATAGTTGTGAAAAAATTTACTTTTCCACTGATAACATTATTATTGCTGACAATGTATGTAACTTTCTCCTATGGAGCGGATCCAACTGAGGATCTTATTTTTCATTTCTCATTTGATGAAGGAAATGGCAATAAAGCATCTGATAGTTCACCTAACAAGTTTGAAGGTGATATAAAAAATGGAGAATGGGTTGATGGTATTGTTGGGAAAGCACTTGAGTTTAACAATGGTGCTGTCACAGTCCCAGCATTCAATGTAGATGAGCCAGATGAGATGACCATTGAGATGTGGTTTAAACCTACAGAAACAATTAATGCAGGAGGTAGAATAGATCTTTTATATCGACTCAGCGGGGGCGGACGGCCACATATAACATTTAACCGCAGTGGAGTATTATTTGGCAGTTATCTTGCAACAAAAGGAATAGAATTTCAGGTAGTTTCTACGCTAACAACTTTTGAACCAAAATGGTACTACTTTGTCGTTACACAAGACAGCGATAAAGCTATAATGTATTTTGACGGTGAACTTGATGCTGAAACAGATTCTGGTGGTGATGTGAGAATGGACTTCGGTGCTCATGGCATGTCTATCGCTGCTAATAGTGGAGGAAGCAACTACTTTAACGGAACGGTAGATGAAGTAAAAATGTGGAGTGTTGCACTAACGGCAGATGAAATAAAAAGAAACATGGACCAAACTTTATCTGTTAAAGCACATGATAAATTAGCAACTACTTGGGCTAAGATTAGAACCATTGAGTAACCAATGTCGTTATCGCTTCTGTTTTAATAAACCATAACAATGACGATTAATCTGCTAATCTCAAATCTATGATGTAAGGAGATTAATTTACCATCAAAAAGGTCTAAACTGTAATGCAAAATATTACGAATGATGAGATTCAATTCTTTAATGAAAATGGGTATCTAATCCTCAAACAGGTCATACAACCTGATGAACTTGACGTTATGCAAGGAGAAAGTCACAGATTAATTGATGAGATTTTGGAAGGTGGTCCCGCTGATGAATGGTGTATGCGTGGTCCAGAAGGAATCCCGTACTATCTCACCTATCTGCACTCTCACCCCAACGATTTTTCATTGCGTTTACTCGGACACCCGTTTATTGGTGATTTGTTGAACAGGATTATTGGACCTGACTTCATACCTTGCTATGAATCGCTTGTTTTTAAACTACCAAAAAATGGGTCTTCTGTAAGATGGCACCGTGATGGAAATGCTATTCGCGAAAACCACCCAATATTTAATGTAGATATATACCTGGACAATTCGACTGTTGACAATGGATGTGTTTGGGTGATTCCGAAAAGTCATTTATGGAGCATTGAGGAAGCACAGGAAGAAATTGATAAGGGTGAAGTTAACTTCGATCGACCCGATGCTGTTCCTGCTGAAGTCGAACCTGGTGACATTCTACTGCATCATACAAAGGTGTTGCATGGGAGCAAAATCAACAAAAGCGATACACTCCGTAGAGTTATTTATTTCGATCAACGAACACCGAGATGGAATGAGCAATATAAGTGGTGGCAGAAAGAATTCCTTACACAACGGTGCAAAATGTATCAGCGTGCACTTCATGAACGTACTATCAATCCATATTCGTCAGATTCTGAGCAATTTGCTTACGAAGTGCCATCGGATATGCCAACGTGGGAACCTGATGATGATTTCGATTTACGGATTAGACATGGAGATTATTCCTACAAAGAATAGAACCTATGTCTGTAAACATGACAATTCATCATCTTACCAGCATAAATACATAAGTGGAAGTTGTTGCTGAGAAACTGCAATGGAGGCTGATTCCATGAAGATTACAACCATTTCTAAACTTTTCACATTCATTCTTTTGTTGATGTTCATTCAACAATCCACTTTAACCGCGGACACTGCACGTATGAGTCTGCCAGAGGGGGCAAAAGTCCGTCTTGGGAAAGGCAGTATAAACGAGATTGCGTATTCTCCGACAAGCAAGCATTTAGCAGTAGCAGGAAGCATCGGTATCTGGCTCTATGATATGACGACTTATCAAGAGGTAGCTTTGCTAACTGGACATATAGGTAATGTCACAAGTTTAGCATACAGTCCAGATGGCAACACTCTCGTCAGTGGGAGCCGTGATGGAACTGTCCGCTTATGGAATATTTCCACTGGTGAACACTATACCACACCCGTAGAAATAGACTGGGTCAACACAGTAGCTTACAGTCCGGATGGCAGCACTTTCGCAAGTGCAGGTGGTGGTTGGGAAGGTTCTAATCCTGGAGTCCATCTGTGGAATGCTCACACTGGCGAACTCATCAGAACGTTCGGACAACGTACTTATGATACCTTGTGTCTGGCTTTCAGTCCTGATGGAAATACTATCTTGTGTGGCAATGAAGAATATGGAGACAACCCTCTTTACCTATGGAACGTACACACGGGTGAACTGATCCGGACTTTTACTGGTCATACAAGAGATGTCAATAGTTTGGTATTCAGCCCAGATGGAAAAACCATCGTAAGTGCTGGTACGAAGAAGGACCCTGAAACATGGAAGGAAATAGGCGGGGAAATACATCTGTGGAATACTCATACAGGTGAATTGCTTAATTCATTGACAGGACATACACAGCGCGTTAAGCGTGTGATGTTCAGTAGAGATGGAAAGACGCTCATGAGTTCTGGCGGAGATAGTATCCGCTTGTGGGATGTCCACACAGGTAAACTCATCAATACAATCGTTGCTCATTCGCAGGGTGCTGTATTCAGTTCAGATGGAAATACAATTGTAAGTGGTGAGAAAGATAGTATCCGAATATGGGATACACAAACCGGTAAACTTCTCAAAATACTCGCGACATATACAGAGTTCGTCACAAGCGTGTGCTTTAGTTCAGATGGTAAGACGCTCATTAGTGGAAGTACGGATAACAATATCCGCTTATGGGATGTTCACACAGGCAAACTAATAAAGACTCTCACAAAACATTCTGATAGTGTCAATAGCGTGGTACTCAGTCCAGATGGTAAAACATTAGCCAGTGGGAGCTCGGATGACACTATCCGCTTGTGGGATTTGAACACGGGTAAAGACATCAGAATACTCAACGAGCATTCGCTTCCAGTGAATAGTGTAGCATTCAGTCCAGATGGTAAAACATTAGCCAGTGGGAGTTCGGATGACACAATCTGCTTATGGGACTCGTCTACCGGCAAACACCTTAAAACTCTTATTGGACATAAGACTTCTAAATACATCACCGGGAGCACCAGTGTAATGTTTAGTCCAGATGGCAACACACTCGTCAGTGGGAGTCGAGATGAAACTATCCGAGTGTGGAATGTGCATACTGGCAAACATTTATACACACTTGGAAAGCCACACGCTTATGGCAGGTTTCAAGCTTGGGTCAATAGTGTAGCAATTAGTCCGGATGGGAATACAATCGTCAGCGGCAATGGAGGTTGGGGTGTGGAAATCACAAGTGTGGGAGGAGTAATCCAGCTATGGGATACCAGAACAGGTCAAGTCCACCACACTCTTACGGGACACAGTGGAATAGTTGGTAGAATAGTCAAATGCGTAGCGTTCAGTTCGGATGGAAAAACTGTTGTTAATAGTGGTCAAAATTATAATGGTTTAGGGGAGGAAATCCGTCTATGGGACTCCCATACAGGTGAACACCAAAAAACCTTTATAGGACATACAGGTGGCGTCTTCAGCTTAGCGTTCAGTCCTGATGGGAATACCCTCGCAAGCGGGAGTGATGATGGAACAGTACTGCTCTGGGACTTCTCCTCAATAGAATAAGAAGGCTTTCTGTAGCAATAATTAACACCAAAGATCAATTGCAGTGTTTGAATAGCGTGTTTAGATCAAACAGGGGATAAACAATGAAGATTACAACCATTTCTAAACTTTTCACATTCATTCTTTTGTTGATGTTTATTCAACAATCCGCCTTATCAGCGGACACTGCACGCATGAGTCTGCCAGAGGGTGCAAAAGCCCGCCTCGGGAAAGGCAGTATTAGACAAATAGTGTATTCCCCGAACGGTATGCATTTAGCGGCAGCGGGAAGTGCTGGCATCTGGATCTATGATGTATCGATCCACAGCGAAGTTGCACTCCTTACTGGAAATACAGCACCTATCAGTAGTGTTGCATTCAGTCCAGATGGAAGTTCCATCGTTAGTGGTTATAAAGACGGAAGCATCTTGGTGTTGGATGTTAAAACAGGCAAACGCAAGCAAACTTTGCAAACAGTACAAGAGTGGGTCAGTAGTGTTGCATTCAGTCCGGATGGTAAAATAATCGCAAGTGGCGGTGCATGTCAGGAAGGTATGTGCCCAGGAATCACATTATTGGATATCCAAACAGGCGAACAACTCAAATCATTTGGAGGCCCCTATACTACTTTGAGCCTTTGTTTCAGTCCGGATGGAAAAACGCTCGCCAGTAGTGGAGATGAAAGGAATAGCAACATCCGCTTGTGGGATGTTCAAACTGGTGAACTCCTCAATACTCTTAAAAAACGTACGGCTTTTGAATTCTATGGGGAGCGCAATGTCAACAGTGTCGTTTTTAGTCCAAACGGGAATATGATCGCCAGCGGGAGTGGGAATGGAACCATCCGTCTATGGAATCCCCACACAGGTGAATTCATCAAATATCTGGAAGGACATGCGAAGTCTGTCAATAGCGTGGTTTTTAGTCCAAACGGAAATACGCTCATCAGTGCTGGCGAGGAGGGTGTCTGCTTATGGGATGTCAACACCGGTGAATACATCGATGAGGTTCCAATTCATGCGGTCAGTGCAGCTTTCAGTCCAGATGGAAAGACATGTGCGATAGCAAGTGAAATGGGTATAATTGTACGCAGTGCTCATACTCTCCAATTCCTTGAGACTCTGACGAGATATAGAGGTTTAGAAGATGAATTCAGAGGAAAAGACATAGGTTCAATCGAAAGTGTGACTTTTAGTCCAGACGGTAACACGATTGTTAGTTGTGGTGGGAACAACATCCACCTATGGGATTCCGATACTAACCAACTCCTCAAAACGTTGATAGGACATACGGAATCTGTTAACAGTGTCGTTTTTAGTCCGGACGGAAACACTATCGCCAGTGCAAGTGACGATGGGACGATCCGATTATGGAATGTCAGCACACGTAAACGCCTCAAAACGCTAATGGCACATGCGGGTTCGGTGAGAAGGGTCGTTTTCAGTCCATCCGGCGAGACAATTGCCAGCGCGGGTAACGACAGAACCATCCGCTTATGGAATGCCAATACCGGGGAACTTCTAAGAACTCTCACAGGACATATAGAAAACGTTAACACTATCGCTTTTAGTCCAGAAGGAAAGACTATCGCAAGCGGTAGTGGGAGGTTAGTATATTTGGGAGGGCGTGAGGATTCGGGGACGTGTGTAGGCCAAGAAATTCGCCTTTGGAATGCATCCACCGGTGAACACATCAATACTCTCATAGGGCACACATCCGTAATCAACAGTGTGGTATTCAGTCCGGATGGAAGGACCATCGCCAGCGGCAGTGGACATTGGATGGGTTATGAAAGCACCTACAGTGACGGCGAGGAAATCCGCTTGTGGAATGTACACACCGGTGAACTCCTCAAAACCCTCACAGGACACAAAGATGTGATCTCAAGCGTGGTCTTCAGTCCTGATGGAAATTTTATCGTTAGTGGAGACTGGTATTGGGATGGAGAGCTAAGTAGTGGAACTTGGAGCGGAGAAATCCGTGTATGGAATGCTCATACAGGTGAAACTCTCAAAACGATTAAGGGAAATACGGGTGGTGTCTCAAGCATGGCTTTTAGTCCGGATGGGAAGACGCTTGCAAATGGCAGGACAGATGGCACAATATTGCTGTGGGACTTTTCTAATATACCTTAAACATCCCATCGCAAAAAATAATATTTCCTACTGCCTTGTCAAGTCATAAATGATTGTATATCGGACGGGGAAACCCCGTCCCTACGAACGGATCAAACCATAATGATTGTATATCGGACGGGGAAACCCCGTCCCTACGAACGGGTCTACTCATCATTTGAGTGTAGACAGAACACTAACATAATTTGAGGAAACATAATGAACGTGCTACTTATAGGCGGTTCAGGACACGTCGGAACGATGACACTTCCATACATGAAAGAACATCACAATTTTCGTGTCCTTGATGTTAATCCCCCTAAAGATGAGTCTGTAGAATATATTCAAGGTTCTATTACTGATGTAGACATCGTTCAAGAAGCATTAAAAGGTATGGATACATTTGTCTATATGGTGATGTTACGACCTACAAGTGATCGCTCATCAGTCGCTGACTTCCCAGATATTGTTGCTAACTATGATGTGAATGCTAAAGGTCTTCATATTTTACTACATGCTGCAAAGGAAGCAGGAATCAAACACGGTGTTTATACGAGCACTTTTACCGTCCATGAACGTACGCGCAACAGTTATCCTTATGAAGATATAGTCCCCAGAGACAATCCAGGGGTCTACGGTTTGACTAAGAGTTTTGGTGAACAGGTCTGTGAATACTTTGCTCGCGAACATGATATGTCACTTATCGCACTTCGTATTACAGGTCCGTCAACACGGGAACAGTGGTTGGAACGTCGCGCTCAACCAAAGGATTCGTCAGTGCATATCTGGTGGACTGATGAAGAAGACTTAGCGCGTGCTTATCTTGCAGCTATTTCCGTTGAACATAAAGGTTTTGATGCTGTTTTCATTGCAGGTGACTATGAACAGAAGGAGATAAATCTCTCAAAAGCAAAGAGACTACTTGGATGGGAACCAATGACGCATACATTGATGTAATAAAGACTGTATCTTGATTTTACAAAAAGATGAAAATACTACAGATGCGATTTTGAACATCTTAGGAGACAATCTATGAAGAAATATTCTATGAAGAAATATTTTATGAAACATATCCTTTTCTACAGTTCTGTTGCTATCATAATGATGGGGTTTACTACCTTGAGTTATGGTGCAGCAGTTGTTTCTGTTACACCCAATCAAATACCATCCCCAGCGGTTGGAGAAGAACTGCAACTCAACATTCAGATAACAGGTGGTAAAAATGTCGCGGGTTATAAACTAATTGTTGTTTTTGATCCAACTGCCCTACGCTATATTGGTAGCACAAACGGTGATTTCCTCCCTACAGGGACATTTGCTGCCTCAGTGATAGACTCCGCCGACGGTGTCTCCCTTACTGCGACTTCTGCGACGGGTGTTGCCGCATTGGAAAACGGAACGCTTGCGTCGGTGAAGTTTGAGGTAGTGGCAGTAAAGTCTTCTTCAATTAATTTAGTGGATGTCGTTCTGTTTGATACCAACGCTATGTTGATGCCAGTAATGGTTGTAAATGGCATGGTTGAAACACTAACATCTCTTTCAGATGTCAATGAAGATGGAGAGGTAAACATTCTTGATTTAACATTGGTAGGACAAAACATCGGAATTACACCGATAGCAAACCCCCGCACCGATGTTAATAGAGATGGAAACGTGAATATCTTAGACTTAGTGCTTGTTGCTCAACACTTTGGTGCAGTCATACAACGTGTTGATCATACACCCGTTGTGCCACCTGACATTGAGATAGAAGCTGAGATAGAAGCTGAAGTTACTGCTGACTCATTAGACGCATCTGAACCTTTATCCAGTACTCCGGTTCCACAACCTGACAGCACGCCAGTTCAAGTAAATCCAGGGAGTATTACATTAAATCCTCCTAATAGTGCTCCTTATCACGATGTTTTCTTTCAAGCTCACGGTACAAATCCATTTATTGATACGGAGGATGATCCTCTTTCGACCTTTGGCATGGATGTAGATACAGCGTCCTATACTGTTACACGCCGTTACCTGCGTGACGGATTCCTCCCCCCTCCTGAAGCTGTACGTGTAGAGGAATTTATCAACGCGTTTGATTATAATTATACACCACCGAATGATGATACGTTTGCTATCCATCTTGAAAGTGCACCTTCCAAATTCGGTGAGGGAAAAAGGCTGCAATTGTTGCGGATTGGCATTCAAGGGCACATTATACCCGACACTGATCGAAAAAACGCGAAACTCACATTCGTCATTGATGTATCTGGATCTATGTCATTGGAAACCAGACTGGAATTGGTGAAAAAGGCTTTGAGACTACTTGTTGATCAACTACGTGATGGTGATGAGATTGGAATCGTAATTTACGGTACTACTGCAAGAGTTTTACTACCGCATACGCGAAATGTGAATCGCGAACACATTTTAGCGGCTATTGATTTACTAACTCCTGAAGGTGCAACAAATGCAGAGGAAGGCTTAAGGCTTGGATATCAACTTGCGTTTGATAATTTCGGAGAAGACTACATCAACCGAGTCATATTGTGTTCAGATGGAGTTGCGAATATTGGAATAACTGGAGCAGACGGTATACTTGCTAAAATAGAAAAGTATGTTGAAGCTGGCATTTATTTAACCACAGTTGGATTCGGTATGGGTAATTATAACGACACTCTCATGGAACAACTGGCAAACAATGGCAACGGTAGTTACGCTTATGTTGATACGCTTGATGAAGCAAGGCGTATCTTTGTTGAGAATTTGACAGGTACGTTGCAAGTCATCGCCAAAGATGCCAAAGTACAGGTAGAATTCAATCCTGAGACAGTAAGTCGTTTTCGGTTACTCGGATATGAGAACCGCCGACTTGCACATGAGGACTTCCGCGATGACGATGTTGACGCAGGGGAAATTGGTTCAGGGCACAGCGTTACTGCACTTTATGAGATAAAACTCCTTAGTGAAGGCGTTGTCGGAAAACTTGCAACAGTTTCCATTCGGCACGAAGATCCGGACACTTCTGATGTAACAGAAGTCAGTACGGAAATCTTTGCAAGCGATCTAAAAGACACATTTGAAGAATCTTCAATTTCATTTCAACTCGCTGCCTCTGTTGCAGAATTTGCAGAAATCCTACGCGATAGTTATTGGGCACAGCAGGGTAATTTGAATGCTGTGGAGAGCACGCTTGAACAGATTTTACCTTTACCACATCAACGCACATCACAGCAAGCCGAACTAATCGCACTCGTGCGAGAGGCAATCCGCCTTAAATAAACGGATCTGTTTTAGGAATCAATACTTGTTCCAATTGACAATATAATTTTTGCATGCTACAATATACTGAAATAAAGTCAAAGGTTTACGTTGAAACAACTGTTGTCAGTTATTTAGTTGCACGCCCCAGCAGGGACTTGATTGTCCAATCTCGGCTCTGATCATTTTGAGTTTGTGGTTTCAGATATAGTTAGAATTAATGGAGGATATTCACGTGAAAGAGAAACCCGATATTCGCACAGATCCTGTCCTTGAAGAATGTTACCGAATGAAGGAAGCATTTGCTGCTAAATTCAACACTGCACAAGAACTCCACGATTATTTGAAAGCGAACCAAAAGAAATGGAAAGCACTCGGTTTCAAATATGCACCGCTACCACCACCCCGAGCTAAAGAAGATTCAAATAAAAAACAAACCTGATATTCAGTCAGATAATATCCTTCTTGCACTTATTTTTTCAATGTGGTATCCTATGAAATGTAAAGGGAAAAATTGTCTATGTCTCAAACAGAACTCACATTAACTGATCACCGCCCCTTCCAAACCCAACGAATAGACACTTGGTGGGTACAACCTTTAGCAGTCTTTATTGGATTAGGTTTATTCGTAGTTTACGCGACGTTTCGTGTTTTTTGGGGGGAACATTATCTTCATGGTCCCTACTTGTCGCCTTTTTATTCACCATTACTTTTTAGTCCAGATGGTTCACATAGTTGGTTCGGAGTCATGCCAGAATGGATGCCACCATTCATTACACCTGCTGTTCTCATTTTGTGGGCACCACTCGGTTTCCGCTTTACGTGCTACTACTATCGCGGGGCATATTACAAGGCGTTTTGGGCAGACCCACCATCATGCTCAGTTTCAGAACCACGCAAAGGCTATCGTGGTGAACATTCGTTTCCATTGATTATTCAGAACATCCATCGTTATTTTATGTACATTGCAATTATATTCATAGGAATCCTATCTTATGATGTATGGAAAGCACTCTGGTTTGAAGATGGAAAATTTGGTATTGGTATTGGAACCATCATATTAGCAGGAAATGTAGTATTTTTAGGTGGATATACCTTCGGGTGTCATTCTTTAAGACATCTTGTTGGTGGCGTTGTTGATCTGTTATCTAAAGCACCCATACGTAGAAATATGTATAACTGTATCAGTTGCCTTAACAGCAAACACATGTTGTGGGCATGGATGAGTTTATGCTGGGTCGGTTTTTCTGATCTCTATGTTTTTATCGCTTCTGTATATGACTTTAAAGACTGGATTACGTTTTAAAAATGTTATTTGAGAGGAAATTTTAGTTTGGCATCTTACGAAACTTTTGACTACGACGTCTTAATAATCGGAGCCGGTGGGGCAGGATTACGTGCTGCAATTGAGGCAGCCACAAGTGATCTGAAAGTCGGACTGGTTTGCAAATCCTTACTCGGAAAAGCACACACCGTCATGGCTGAAGGTGGTGTCGCCGCTGCTTTGGCAAATGTTGACGAGAGAGATAGTTGGCGAGTACATTTTGCGGATACAATGAAGGGGGGACAATACCTATCAAATTCTCGAATGGCAGAACTACATGCAAAGGAATCACCTGACCGTGTACGTGAACTGGAAGCATGGGGTGCACTCTTTGATCGCACACAGGATGGTGGAATTCTACAAAGAAACTTCGGAGGACACCAGTATCCAAGACTCGCTCACGTTGGTGACCGAACTGGATTGGAGATGATAAGGGCACTACAAGACCACGGTATTCACCAAGGTATACAAGTACACATGGAGAATACCATCGTATCATTACTTAAGACAGGCGATAGGGTTTCAGGGGCTTTTGGATATGAACGTGAAAAGGGAAGATTTAAAGTCTTTTCTGCAAAAGCTATCGTTTTAGCAACAGGTGGCGTAGGTAAAGCATATAAAATTACAAGCAATAGTTGGGAATATACTGGTGATGGACATTCCCTGGCATACCACGCAGGTGCTGAACTAATTGACATGGAATTTGTTCAATTTCACCCTACAGGGATGGTATGGCCACCAAGTGTCAGAGGAATTTTAGTTACAGAAGGTGTCAGAGGTGAAGGTGGTATCCTGACAAACAGTGAAGGTAAACGTTTCATGTTTGACGATATACCTGATCTATATGTTAATCAGACTGCTGATAATCCTGAGGAAGGGTGGTTATACACACAAGGTGACCGAGAAGCACGTAGACCTCCAGAATTACTCACTCGTGACCATATTGCACGTTGTATTGTGAGAGAAGTTCAGGAGGGTAGAGGCAGCCCACATGGAGGTGTCTATTTAGATATTGCTTGGATCAAAGAGAAACTACCTAACGCTGAAGAACATATCCGTAGAAAACTTCCAAGTATGTATCACCAGTTCAAAGAACTTGCAGACATTGACATTACACAAGAGCCGATGGAGGTGGGTCCCACAACACATTATATTATGGGTGGTATACGTGTTGATGCTGATACTCAAATGACGTGTGTTCCCGGTCTCTTTGCAGCTGGGGAATGTGCAGCAGGTTTACACGGTGCGAATAGACTTGGTGGTAATTCACTCTCAGACCTCCTTGTCTTCGGCAAACGAGCAGGTGAATATTCAGCACAATTTGCTTTAGAAAACGAAATTGTACCACTGGAAGAGAGTGAAATAGAAGAGATCGCGCAGCATGTACTCCAATCCTTTGATAATCCCGCAGAAGGCGATAACCCTTACGAAATACAAGCACAACTGCAAGATAAGATGCAGGAATTAGTTGGTATTGCACGGAGTGATGAAAGTCTTCGTCAAGCATTGCAAGAGATAGAAAACCTGCGAGTCAAAGCGGACACAACTCATGCAATTGGTAATCGTGAATACAATTCTGGTTGGCATACTGTTCTTGATCTTGACTGCTTACTCACAATATCAGAAGCAATAGCACTTGCAGCACTTGAACGAAAAGCCAGCATCGGTGCACATTCACGAGATGATTATCCTGAAAAGGAAGAACCAGGTTCAGGAAAATACAATACAATAGTACATAAAACTGATGATAATACTATGAGCATTCGACGTGAACCTGTCCCTGAATTACCCGATGAGCTTCAGAAGATTATAGAGGAAATGGGATAACTACAATAAAATCGGAAGGAAGAGAAGATGGCAAATGCAACTTTTAGAATCTGGCGCGGAGATGCTGACAATGCAGAATTCGTAGATTACGAAACAGAAGTATCTGAAGGTATGGTGGTCTTAGATGCCGTTCATAGAATTCAAGCAGAACAAGCAAATGATCTTGCAGTTCGATGGAATTGTAAGGCAGGTAAATGCGGTTCTTGCTCAGCGGAGGTAAACGGCAATCCTAAACTCATGTGTATGACACGTTTGAACGATTTACCGCTTGATCAACCGGTAACTGTTGAACCGATGCGCGCATTTCCTCTAATTAAGGACCTTGTTGCCGATGTTTCGTGGAACTACAAAGTCAAGGAAAGAATGAAACCTTTCACACCACGTCCACCTGATGCAGAAGATGGAACATGGCGTATGGAACAAGTTGATATAGACCACATTCAAGAGTTTAGAAAATGTATTGAGTGTTTTCTATGTCAGGATGTATGTCATGTTTTGCGTGAGCATCATCTCCACGAGGAGTTTATCGGACCTCGCTTCTTAGTCTATGCTGCCTCATTAGAAATGCATCCGATTGATACTGAAAATAGGTTGGAAGAATTAAAGGATTCTGATGGTATCGGATACTGCAACATCACCAAATGCTGCACGAATGTATGTCCAGAACATATTACTATTACTGATAATGCGATTATTCCGTTGAAAGAACGAGTCGTAGATGAATTCTATGACCCCCTCAGAAGACTTTTTAAGGTATTTAGTGGATAAGTGATAATGTTACAACCTCAGTACTTTGTAGCATAGCAGGAATTGTTAAACCAATTATTTTAAGTTGTATACAACGCCAATTTTTGTGTAAATAGGCGTTGTATCCTATCGTTTCTTAACACAAAATAGATTGACAGTTTATTATAGTTATGGTAGACTTTATTACTTTGTACGAACCTAATCCATCAAAATGGGTTGATTTCAAAATAATGAGAAAAAATGTCCAACAAAGTAGACTGGGATGAAAACCTAATTGATCAAAAGGTTACGTACACGCTTGAAATGGATGGAAAGTTGTTTGTAATTGAGAACGTACCAGCCCGTGTCAATATTGAAACAGGAGAGCAATTTTTCTCGCCTAAAACCGTTGACTGCTTACAACAAATTGTGTGGAAGGGACAACAACCCGTTAGAACTGTGACGCTGCCTGTGTATGAGTACAAAGCATTGTAGGTTTGGCTTAGCGTCCTTGAAACCCAACACTGATGGATATGGATAAGTCCAAATCAACGCTAAGTGCCAGTGGCAGAGAACGCGTTACGAACTTTTGTTCTTGACAAATACAAGAGCATCTGCTATTATTAATCTGAAGTTAAACACTTTTACATGACGAAATGGTATTTCAATTGTGGCAATATTTTACCGAGGAGCAGGCGTTGGAACTTATTGGCACACTCACGATGCAAGACAGACTGGGTTCGTTGCTCGATCACCCCAAATGCCTTTTAGTGTAGACCGGCTGATGCTTCACATTGCCAGAGGTACCGTCAATAGTCCTTTCATCTCACTGACACGGTCATACGGAATCGCTCTTAATTATGCCAATTTTTTTGGAACTGAGGTTCCTACACGAGAATATCCAGCGTATGTTGCAGTCTATTAAAACAGCACCTTATCAAATCCATGCAATTTCTCTCAAGGGACTCGTATCTGACAGTGAATTAATAGAATTTTTGAGAGTAGAAGTTCCTTACGGAGAAGCGTACGGTCGGATTCCATTTGCTCGTGTGTTCTATGCCTTCAACGGTATTGAACAAAAAAAGGCAGTTCCCATAGATCTGGATAAAGGCGCGTTCAGCGATAGCAGCTTTGAAAACGTATTTGAAGACGAAGCCATCGAAAGAACCTTCCAGGAAATTGCTCCTACAGTTTTTAGAAATGCTGTCCCACAGATCGTTGAGGCTGTTAGCAAAATCGCTCTTTCTGGGCAATATTCATAGTGCAAACTGTTCAAAGTTTAAAAAATGATAGGAGACAATTGTTCTCACCAAGAACAGTTGACCGCTTACAACAAATTGTATGGAATCAACAACCTGTTAGAAGAGTTTTATCCCCTGTATATGAGTATTCAGATTTATCACCAAAACAATCAAATAATCCTTTACAACCGGAGATGTAGCAAGAATGGCAAGTAAGAACGATATATTAAGAGTTGGTGTAATTGGGCCAGGCGGCGCAGGACGAGGAAACACAATGGGATTTGCGACTCGTCCAGATGCCGAAGTCGTCGCTGCTGCTGATGCACATGAAGGTAGTTTAGACGCATTAGAAAACGCACTCCAACAGCGGGTCGAAGATTACAAACCCAATAGTCTGAAACGTTACCTCGGTGAGCATGAATTTATTGAGATGCTCAATCATGAAGACTTGGACATAGTCGGAGTCTTCTCGCCTCATTCATTGCACGATATTCATGTCAAATATGCACTGCGAGCAGGTTGTCATGTTATAGTTGAAAAACCGATGGCAAATATCGTTGGTGATGCTATCACAATAACGAAAATTGCTATAGGCAGTGATTTGCATCTCGTAGGTGGGTATCAACGCCACTATGATGATACATATATCACTGGAAGGCACGCGATTGCTGACGGTAAAATCGGTAAACTCCAAAAGTTTGAAGTCTATATGGCACAACGATGGGGAGCAGGTGGATGGCGAGGAGACCCGCGCTTCTCTGGTGGTGGTCAACCAAACGATTCTGGAAGCCATTTACAGGATATATTCCTCTGGATGACTCAAGCATTACCCGCTGAAGTTTACGGTACAACTGATATGAAATTTGAGGATAATGATGGAACACTTGTACCGAAATTCGTTGAAATCAACTCATATTCTGATGTAAAACTTGACAATGGGGCTGAAGGTACAATCACTATTTTGGGTAATACGCCTAAGGGGTTTGAAGAGTGGGTAATACTCGAAGGAGATGAAGGAACTATTGAAATAAAGAATGGTATAAGATTTATACCGAAAGATGGAGAACCGGAATCTATTTCATACCCTCGACCAGATGGATATCCGCGGAGTAAAGTTGACCAACTATGCGGTCTCGTCAAAGGTGAATATGATACTAATTATACATCAGGTGTAAACGGTGTACGAACCAGTTGGTTAACAAACTCAATCCTTGCTGCAGGTAAAGGACCAGATGAGAAAAACAGAATTGATTGCAATCAACTAATTGAAAAAGAAGGCTATTCCTATCAGAACATTTTAACCCTAATAGATTTGTGTACTTCAAAACAGATGTATTAGGACAATTATAGGGAGAATGACCATGAAATATGTCAACTACATGCTTGTGGCAACTCTAATCATTGTCGCTTTAGGACAAATGGGTTGTTTATCTGGAAATGCATTAAATAATGCTAATAAATTGGAAGAAGCAAAAGACTATCGTGGTGCTTTAGAAGCATACCAAGTGATTGTTGACGAAAATCCTGGCTCAGAAGATGCTCGAAAAGCACAGCTTGCTATTGGGAAACTTAATATTGAACACATGAATCAACCCGCAAGAGGCATTCAAGTATACAACGCAATTATTACTGAAGCACCGGAAAGTGAAGATGCCGCAGAGGCACACTATCGAATTGGGATGTATAATTATGATAAGATCAAAAACTATGATGAAGCTGTAAACCAATTTGATACTATTGTCAACCAGTTTCCACATCTGGATATAAGTCATAGAGCGCAACTGATGTTGGCGGTAAGTTATGAAAAAGCACAGGAATATGAACAAGCAGTAGAGGTATTTGAGAATTTTGCGAATAGGAATCCGCAGACCAAACGAGCGGCACAAGCACTCGCAAACAAAGCTCGTATACAACGAGAACATCTAAAGGATGATACTGAGGCAAAACGCACACTACAATTCATGGTCAAGAAATATGGTAATAATGATGATGCACAATCACACATAGAGAAGGCAAAAGAGGAACTTACTGAACTTAATGCTGAGATACCTAAACCAGAAAATCCTGAAGACACACAAATCGGAAGGGCGATGTTGAGACAGCAAGAGAGACGTGAACGTGATCGACCACGAAATGTTGAAAGAAGTCCGGTAGTAAAGAATAAAGCTGTTATGGCTGATTCTGGTTTTGGCGTTTCTGCTGAGGAAGTGATGAGTAGTTTTGGTGGTAATACGACTATTGCAACCGATGACGAAGGAACATATTACGATGCCGAACTTATGATTGCCAAATTCTTCTATGATGATGAGAACTATCGTGATGCCGGGGCATTGTATTTTGATGCAATTGCTCGTGCTGAAGCGGAGAAGGCAAAGTTAAATCCTCATAATTATTTGCGTCTCTCAATCTGTTACCGTAAACTCGGAATGCATAAGAAAGCTGCTGATGTATTAAAAAAAGCAGCCAGCAAAGATAGTAAAGTTATTGACGCTGTTATAAATACAGGTCAGAATCAATATACAAATGAAGAATACGAGAAAGCATTGGAGACATTTAACTCAGTTGCTGGTTTAAATCGTAATAAAGATTCTGAAGTATATTGGTTCATTGGGAAAACTTATCAGAAACTTGGTGAACATGAAAAAGAGAGAGACGCATTTGAACGTGCAGTAGCTAATAATCCTGAAGATACTGATGCATTACAAAGCCTTGCAGAAGTCTTACATTATCGTTTAAACGATAGGAAAACTGCTATAATATTTCAAGACCTTGTTGAACAGAAAAGAGATTCATTTATTGCATTGAAGACGCTTGGAGATGTATGTTATAAACATGGTCAGTATAATAAAGCACAGATTAAGTATAAAGCTGCATCCAGAATAGCCGAACGTATGATGAATAAATCTGAAAGTGATACTGAAAAACAGATACTCACATACCAATTCGGATTGGGAAAAGTACTTGCAGTCATCTCAATGTTCAAGTATGGAAGAGAAGCGGATGCACAAACTTTACTTGACGAATTTGCGAACGATCATCCTGATCACACATTGATACCTTATGCAAAAGCAGAAATCGCACTGTTCAAAGGGGACGAAGAGACTGCTGTTGCTGCTTTTAAAGAGGCAATTGAGAAAAACCCTGACACTGATATTGCTGTGTTAGCACTTGGTGATTACTATCTGTCAAAAGGGTATAATGATGAAGCGGTTTCTCTATGGGAAACATATTTAGAAAGTAACAAAAGCAACGTACGAGTGCTGCGTCGTCTTAATTCTTTGAATGAAAACAGTGATGAGTGATTTTAGTAGGTTCTCTCAATAATGGTGATATTTCAATCATACTGTTTGTTTTGAGTATTTTGAAATTCATACTCTCTTGTTTTACGGTCGGCACAGTTACCATACTGTGCCATAATTCAAATTACCCTATACCTAACTCAGGTAAACTTTAGTTACATTAAGTTGTATTAAGTTGTTTTGATTCTCCAAAAAAAGACTTGACACTTAGAATAAAATAGTGTATAATACTTTTGATATGATTCAAACATCGGATCAAACTTTCGGTCCTGGTACACAAAGGATTTTAAATTCCTGCCAACAATTTATATCGGACCCCAAAATAAACCCAATTTCTGCTATTGTTAGACAGTTAACCTCTACTTTATTTCGGGTGTGAATACTGTCAGTTGTTTGACCGTGGGGCACGATGTGAATACACCTTAAAATGTGTATTTCAATCCATAATGCCATCATTATTTTACTAATCGGACTTAAGGGTTCGTTATATTTATCGTTTTATTATAGACAGTACACAATTTTCTGTGATTCTGTCAGTTTTAAGAGAATTGACCTGCATCGTTTTCTATGATCTGGCACAGAGAATATTATACTTGGAAGGATCAGATGAAAGATATAGGTATTACTTAGGAGTATTATTAATATGGAGAGCTTGGAGATAGGCAAGCTCCAGGAAATGGAGATTTCAGCATTAAGTACCATGGCACAATCCTATGGTATTGCAGAAGTTAATGGGTTACGTAAGGATGAACTCATTACAAAAATACTTCAAGAGGTAGCTGAAAAAAACATACCCCTATACGGGAAGGGTGTGTTGCAGATATTAGACGAAAAGGATCAGAACTACGGGTTCCTTCGCTCGCCTCGTTCAAATTATCTACAGAGTGATGAGGATATATATGTTTCATCCTCTCAGATTCGTCTGTTTGGATTGCAGACTGGACATGTGGTTGAAGGATTAATCCGTCCACCAAAGAAATCCGAGAACAAAACTGAACGATATTTTGCTTTGTTACAGATTGAAAAGGTCAATGGTCAACCCCCCGAAACTGTCAAGACAAGGACACCTTTTGATACGCCTCGTCCCGTTTTTCCGTATGAAAAATTTAAGCTGGAACACAAGCCGTCAGAATTTGGAACGCGCATTATTGACCTTGTAGCACCAATTGGAAAAGGACAGAGAGGATTAATTGTTGCCCCTCCTTTTAGTGGTAAGACTACGCTTCTGAAAAACATCGCTTGCGGCATAGAGGCGAATCATCCGGAAGTTTCACTCATATTTCTTCTCATTGATGAACGACCAGAAGAGGTCACCGATGTTATCCGCACAGTGAGCGGAGAAGTTATAAGTTCTACTTTTGACGAACCACCAGAAAGACACATCCAAGTATCAGATATGGCGATCGAAAAAGCCAAACGAATGGTGGAGTGTGGACAAGATGTCGTAATTTTACTTGATAGTATGACTCGTCTTGCAAGAGCATACAATATGACAGCACCTCACAGCGGAAGAACACTTTCAGGCGGATTAGATGCAATGGCTATTGTGGAACCACGTAAATTCTGTGGTGCTGCACGAAAATTTGAGGAAGGTGGAAGTTTGACAATAATCGCATCTGTCCTTGTTGATACGGAAAGCCGTTCAGATACATATATCTATGAGGAGTTCAAAGGAACCGCTAACATGGAGATACACATGGACCGTTCTCTTTTAGAACTACGTATCTTTCCGGCTATCAACATTGAAAAATCTAAAACACGTCGTGAAGAACTGCTTTTGGAACCAGATGTGCTAAACAAAGTTTGGGTATTGCGAAAATTGACAAGTCAAATGAGTATGGCTGAATCTATGGAACTTCTGATTCAGCAGTTCGAAAAAACTAAGACAAATGAACAATTTCTTGATAATATGCTTGAAGGAGCAGGTCGTACTGCTAAAAAGCGAGTACAACCTATAAGGAACAGTAAGTAGGAATTATATCATAATTATACTTTTGCTTACTGGCTTACCGGCAAGATGTCACTTGTCTATAGTATGAATTACTTGTTCTATGGCTAATTTAAGAATAAAATAAGGAGAATAGTTATGAAACCTGAAATCCATCCCAAGACAACTGAATGTATAATCCACTGCGTCTGTGGTGCATCCTATAACACTGTTACGACACAATCAGAGATGCGTGTTGATGTTTGTGCAAAATGTCATCCTTTTTATACAGGTCAGCAAACACGATTTATAGATACTGCAGGACGTGTAGAGAGTTTCCGTCGTCGTTACGGACTCACGGATGATTCTGAAAAGTAATTTTACGCAAATATGTCGTTCTTATTGTAACGTATTACCTTAAGGGTCAAAATTGATACCAGATGGCAGTTGAATATGTTTGAAAAACTAAAAGATATTCAGAATAAATTCATTGATGTAGAAAAGTCATTAAGTGATCCAGTACAGATTTCTAATCCTCAGCGATTGCAGGATCTGGCTAAGACTCACGCTGAATTATCACCAATTGTATCAGCATATAAAGACTATCAACAATTGGAAACAGCGATTGAAGAGACTGAAGCATTGTTAGCGGAAGAGAACGACGATGAGATGCTTGAGCTTGCACAGGAAGAATTGGTAGATCTAAAACAGCAAATCGAAGTGCTGACAGAATCGCTAAAATTACAACTTATTCCAAAGGATCCTAATGATGAAAAGAATGTGATTATTGAAATCCGTGCAGGAACAGGGGGTGAAGAAGCAAGTCTATTTGCTGCTGAAGTATTTAGAATGTATACCAGATATGCCGAAAGAAAAGGGTGGAAAGTTGAAATGCTCAGTGCAAATGCCACTGGACTAAAAGGGTTTAAAGAGGTAGTATTCTCAGTTGATGGTAAAGCCGCTTACAGTCTGCTGAAATATGAGGGTGGAATACACCGAGTCCAACGCATTCCAACGACCGAAACAAGTGGACGTATACATACCTCTGCTGTTACAGTTGCAGTGCTACCCGAAGCTGAAGAAGTAGATATACAAATTGATGAAGCAACTGAATTGCGGATTGATACTTACCGTTCATCAGGACCGGGCGGACAGAGTGTCAATACCACGGATTCTGCTATTCGTATTACACATATCCCAACAGGAATTATTGTTACACAACAAGATGAAAAATCACAACACAAAAATCGCTCAAAGGCAATGAAGATTTTGCGCGCCCGTTTGCAAGAAAGAAAGCAGGCGGAATTGGACAGTGAAAGAGCTGAAACACGTCGTTCAATGGTTGGCAGTGGAGACAGAAGTGAAAAGATACGAACCTATAACTATCCACAATCTCGGGTTACTGATCACCGAATCCAGTTTAGCACTTATCAGTTAGATGGAACTTTAGATGGAGAGTTAGATCCTTTTATTGAACGGCTAATCACTGCCGACCAAGCAGAGATGCTAAAAAACGAAGATAATTCAACCAACTGGTCCACTATACATCAGTCTTGAAGTATTAATGAATTTATGTCTCATTGTACCGAGACCACCTTTACCTTCCAAGTTAATCCTACCCTATTATACTCTATGGAGTTCTTTGATAACAGATAAGAATAAATGACTACAAAAATCTGGCATGTGCTTGAACTCCTTGAGTGGACAACAAGTTATTTTGATAAGCATAACATACCAAACCCTCGATTAGATGCAGAGGTCTTGCTTGGACATCTGCTTGAGAAGAGTAGATTGCAGCTTTATTTGCATTTTGATATGCCAGTTTTTCAAAATGACCTAACTGTATTCCGTGAACTCATAAAAAAACGTATTTCACGAACACCAATCAGTTATCTTACGAATCATAAGGAGTTCATGTCATTAGATTTTTATATTGATGAGAGGGTTCTGATACCTCGTCCTGAAACGGAATTCATTGTAGAAACAGTATTGAATTCTACAAACAGTCATCCACAACGTATTTTGGAAATTGGTACGGGAAGCGGTATTATTGCGATTTCACTTGCTGTTAATATGCCAGAATGTGAAATCATAGCAACGGATATCTCGAATGACGCTTTAGCAGTAGCAGAAAAGAATAGAGAAACTCATAACTGTGAAGAACGCATAACACTTATTCAAGGCGACCTATATGAACCGATTCAATCTCACGACTCATCAAAGTTTAACTGGATAGTCTCAAATCCTCCCTACGTAGCATCTGCCGAGGACTCCAATATCAGTCCAGATGTGCTTAAACATGAGCCGCATATTGCCTTATTTGCAGGTAAGGATGGATTAGCAATTATTCGCAGATTAATCACAGAAGCTCCGAAATTCTTACATCCAGAAGGACAACTCATTCTTGAAATAGGTGATAAACAGTCAGAACATGTTAAAGAACTACTTGATGGACAATCGGAATATAAGAACTATCAGATAATAAATGATTATGCTGGCATAGAACGTGTTGTCGTGGCAAGCGTGGAGTGAATAGTAGGAACCTAAACCGAGTGTCATTAAATGTCACTGATTCTGTTCATTATAGTTTTACACCAAATCTGTACGCATGTAAATCTCATTTAATTTCAATATACATTCAATAGATTTTAGTGATACAATATCATCCAGATTTTGAAATGACTTTCTCCTCCATTCTTCTCCTTGACGAAAATGTTGCTCAACAATTATCTGGTCTTGAGAAACTAAAAGATATTCTTGCATTGAATCTATTTTTTTATAATGTTCAAATTTTTCACCTCTGTCAAACGCTTCGGTTGAGGGTGATAGTACTTCAATTATGACAGTTGGATTTAAGAGTGTATCATACACATTGTCCTCATAGCTGGATTCCAGACATGCAACGACAACATCAGGATAAAAGTAGGAATTTGTAGCTTCAGATCTAACCCGCATATCACTTGCATGAACTTCACATTTTCTTCCTTTCAGTTGGTCCCGGAGTTCGCCAAAGATGTCTCCAGTAATGAAACTATGTGTGCGGCTTGCCCCCGACATCGCAACGATTTGACCTCGTAGAAACTCGTGCTTTATCGTAGATTTACGTTCGAAATCAAGATATTCTTCTGATGTGAGATATGTTTGTACGGCAACAGAGGACATTGTTAACTCCAATTTTCTTGTATAGTAATGAACAAATTGTGTGTTATTCTTGAACTTTTTTGTTGATTTTAATATGTTACCAATATTATTATGTTAATTGTATAACAGATTATTGCAAATTGTTCAAGAAACTTTTTCTCAATAGTATCTTTGAAAGTCCTGGCGATCTATACAGTACAAAATCTCATTCTTGGAGTTATTCTTATGCACATATACGAGTTAGATACACCTGCTCTTGTTGCAGATTTAGAAGTGCTTGAAAAGAACATCCGGGGAATGGCAACACTATGCAAAGATTTAGATATTCCATTGCGAGTATATACGAAAACACATAAGATCCCAGAAATTGCCAAAATGCAACTTGATGCAGGTTCACAAGGCATAACCTGTCAGAAATTGGGTGAAGCTGAGGTAATGGTTGACGCAGATATTGAAGACATACTAATTCCTTTCAACATCGTTGGAATGACAAAGGTTAAACGGTTAACATCTTTAATTAAACGCGCCCGAATCATTGTGGCTCTTGATTCTGTAGAGACTGCTTCAGAAATCTCTCAACAAGCAATTGACGATAATTGTGTAATACCTGTTCTAATAGAGTTGGATACAGGGAGTAGACGTTGTGGTGTTGGCTCACCAATAGATGCACTACAACTTGCTCAGAAATTAGAAAAATTGTCAGGACTCGATCTACAAGGTTTGATGACTTATCCGAGCCATCTAAATGCGAAACAGTTTATAACTGAAACAGTTGAACTATTGAGGAAAGACGGTATATCTGTGCCAGTAATTAGTGGTGGTGGTACAGGATCAGAAGCAGTTTCAAAATTAATCGATTGTACTGAGACGCGTAGCGGATCTTATGTATACGAGGGTATGACACGTATCGGAAATTCAGAGATGCTATCTCCTGATAGATGTGTTTTACGTGTTCTTGTAACTGTAGTTAGCGTACCCTCTGCTGACCGAATTATTATTGATGGAGGTCAAAAGACTTTTACCAGTTATCCACCATCACCTTACGGACATATTATTGAGTTTCCTGATGCCAAAATATACGGAATGTCTGTCGAACATGG
Organism: Candidatus Poribacteria bacterium; assembly: GCA_965261435.1. GTDB lineage: Bacteria > Poribacteria > WGA-4E > WGA-4E > WGA-3G > MSPOR6. Next base: position 3,896,279 of record CBDHDL010000021.1, on the reverse strand, counting down.
ACATGTTGATGTAAGCGATTGTCAACACAGATTCCGTGTTGGTGAGAAGTTATCTATAATACCTTTGCATCAAGGGATGACAAGTAATCTTCATGATGAACTTGTTGGTATTCGTGGAGAGTCTGTTGAAACAATTTGGAAAATCGCTGGAAGAGGGAGGGTAAAATAGTGAAAAGACCTACACATAAAGAAAAGAGACAGTGGAAAGATGAAGGTTATCTTGTATTTGAAAATGCAATTCAAGGTCATGAATTGAAACGTCTTCAATCCGTTTTTGACTATTGGGCAGCTGAATGCAAAGAAGAATGGTTAAAAAGAGTTGAAGCAGGGGAAGCTGCTGCAACATTTTACGATATACCGAACCCACTTGAAAAAGACACGATTTTCATTGATCTGATTGATCATCCAAGTTATTATGGGGCATTGATGGAATTCACCGATGATGAATTGATTCTCTTAGGACCACAAGTTAGAACGGTAGCACCTTGGCCAGTGAGTTATACTGGTTGGCATCCTGATGTTGGACATGACAATCCTCTTCATATCAAAGTACAGATTTATGTTAACGATGTCCCATCAGGAAGTGGTGAGTTTGGTTATGTTCCTGGGAGTCATAAACAAGGTAGCGGACCCTATAAGCGTCCGTTAAAGCAGGAAAGTATGACAGGACATGTAACGTTTCCCGGTAAAGCTGGCAATGCTATTATGTTTAATTCGTGCGGATGGCATACTTCAATGGATAATACATCGGAGGTTCCGCGTAAGTCCATTATTCTAATCTATGAAAAGCGAACTCCCGGACGGGTTGGCCCCACACAGTTTTCCGCTATTTCACAGCATTGCAAAACACCTGAACGACGTAAATTATTTAGTTTGGATAACGAAGAGGCGCCATAAACTAACTATTCTGACAGAAAAAATAGTTTCTAAAGTCTAAAGGAAGTCTTAAATGCCGATAATCGATGCACACCTCCACGTATTCGCAAAAGTTTCATCCGAATTTCCTCGTGAAGTAACACCTATTTGTCCTGCTGACCGGGAAGAACCTATTGAAAAACTACTGATTGAAATGGATAAGAGTAATGTAGACCAAGCAGTATTAGTTCAAATTGGCGGTACAAGCATAGAACACCATAGGTATCTACTGCACTGTCTGAAGATCTATCCTGATAGGTTTCTGGGTATTGGACTTGTATCAATTGATCATCCACATCCAGAAGAACACATGGCAGAACTTACGGACGGTACAGGTATAATCGGTTTCCGATTGTTTAACCTTGGTGGACCAAGAGATATTTTTGCAACACAGGATGTTCGGGAGTTTAAGTCATATTCAATATGGAAGTACGCAGCTGAAAAAGATTATGTAATGTGGCTGTACCCTCGCTCTATTGATGCACATCTACTTCCTTACCTTATTGACGCATTTCCTCAAGTTCGCGTTGTACTTAATCATCTTGGAATGACACCGGGTAAAGGAAAGTTCACACTTGATGAACTTGGCAGACCACAAGTACAAATAACTGGATATAACCTTCCTATGCACACAACTTACCGTTTAGCGCGCTTTGAAAATGTAACGGTACATCTATCAGGACAATATGCGTTTAGTAAAGAACCATACCCATACAAGAATTTAACAGGAATGCATTGGAATCTGTTAAGCGATTTTGGTGCAAAACGATTGATGTGGGGTACTGATTTTCCGTGGATTTTGGAAGATCCTGGTTACAACGAACTTACAAAAATTATAGAAAAGGTCTTACCCAATCTGGCAGAATCAGATTTAGCAGACATTATGGGTGGAAATGCAAAAAGATTCCTTCGATTCCCAGATAGAAATACATCAAATATGACAGGCTAAATTCGTTTAGCCTCTAACATATAATCAGAATAAATGTCATTGGTTTACAGTTGATTTTCTCGCGATTCATTATAATCCGAATCAGACCTTAGACGCGATAATCCGATATACAATAGAACTATAATTCCCATTCCAATTAAAATGCCAATCCATGAAGGTAGACTGAGCGCCGCAGGAAGGTATCCGCACATCAGGGCAATTACAGCGACAGTCAATGCATACGGCATCTGTGTTCTTACATGATGCATCGGATCGCAACTACTTACAATCGCACTCAATATTGTTGTATCAGATATTGGTGAACAGTGATCACCAAAAATAGCACCATCCAGTACTGCGGCAAGGCAGATGATAGTCGTAATCCCATAAGTATCATTATCAAGCAAGAATGCAACAGGAACGGCAGTAGGTATTAGTATAGCCATCGTTCCCCAACTTGTTCCAGTGGCAAAAGAGGTGAGTGATGCTACAACAAAAACAAGTGCAGGAAACCATAGTGGAGAGACGACATCGCTTAGTATTGATGCGATAAACTGACCCGTCAAGAGTTTATCACAACTGGCTTTTATACCCCATGCACACAAAATAATACATATAGGTAAAAGTGTACCTGAAAGACCTTTCTTTATAGCATTACCAATTTCTGACAAGGTCATTTTAGAAAACAGAAATCCGCAGATAATCGCAGCGATGAATGCAGTGATCGCCGATGAAGCAAGTATTTTGACGTTGTTAGCGTTTGAGAGAGCGTCTCGCCAATTATCCAATGAATAAACAGACTTTGAAAAGACAAATTGCCACATCGGTAGTGAAAAAAGTGACCCATTTTCCTTAGCATCTTCAGGTAAAGCGTTAAGATATTCATTTCTATGTCCATCTATCCATAATCCACCGAGAATCAAACTAAAAAGCAACATGATCGGAATGACAGCAGAAAGGACCTGGAATCTGTATTTCTCAATATTAATGTCCGCAGCAATATTCCCCATTACTTTTGCATCTGGTGCTGATACTTCACCTAAATTCTTGGCACGTTGTTGCGCGCTCCGCATCAAACCGTAATCCCGTCCGCTAACAGAATTGACAAGAACAAAAAAGATCGTCAATATGCAATAGAAACGGAATGGGAGTGCATCAAAGAACATAGAATAACCATCGCTGGTTAATCCGATATTTTCTGCGACAGAGTTAAACAGTCCCACCTCATAACCGATCCAAGTGCTGACAAAGGCAAGACCCGCAATAGGCGCGCTTGTTGAGTCTACAATATATGCCAACTTCTCCCTACTCACCTTGTAGCGATCAGTAATAGGACGCATCGTTGGTCCAACAAGCATCGCATTACTATAGTCACCAATGAAGATTATAGTACCCATCACTGCAGTTATGAACTGTGTTGTCCGTGGACCTCTCGCAAGATGCGATAATATGGAAATAGCACTTGCAATACCTCCAGAGGCAATCACAACAGATATCATTGACATCATGAAAAGGACAAAGAGTATGACCCAGATATTGAAAAGATCAATTCCATCATTACTAATAGTTACTGAGCGTGCAAACCACACCACTTCAGACGCAAATGACTGTATAGATAGTTCTTGTTGGGTCCAAGCCAAGATGAGTCCAGAACCGACTGCAACACCGAGACTCAGAAACAGTTTTGTTGTAATAACTGCTAATGTGATAGCAATTAGAGGTGGAATAACACTATACCACCATACAATCTCGCCATCCTCAGATGTGACATTCGGGAACTGCCACATAAGCAAAAAACATATAGTAAGAAAGAGTGGTACACAAACAAGTGCTTTCTGTTTAATGTCCAATGATTACCTCAAATAATAGTACATCATAATATTGCAAATCGTGTTTTCACACTTTCATAAAATACCATACATAGAAAAAAAATACAAGTTTTTCCTTAAATCGTGGACAACAGATGCTTTAGTTGTTATCATCAAAATCTTCTTGCAATTTAGACCACTGTATTGTAAAATACACATAAAATTAGAGCATGTCAGGAGGATATTTCCTATGTTAAAAGCAGGATTTATAGGTGCTGGTGGACGCAGCCAAGGTGCACATTATCCAAGTGTTAACCGTCTTGAAGACGACGTTGAAATGTCGGCAGCATGCGAACTTGATGAAGGGAAACTTGAACAAGTTGCCAAAAAGTATGAATTTCCAAACACATTCTCCGACCACCGCAAGATGTTGGATACTTTGGATTTAGATGTTGTCTATTGTGTCATGAATGAAAGATGGATACTCCAACCTGCGTTAGACTGTTTGAATGCTGGTAAACATCTCTTTATTGAAAAACCACCAGGTGCGACAAGTGATGAAACGCAACAATTATTAGATGCAGCAGTTGCGAATGATGTCTATTGTATGGTCGGTTTTCAACGTAGGTATGCTGCAGTTACCCGAGAAGCGATGCGTAGAGTGAAGGAAAAAGGCCCCGTTTCACTGGCTGTAACTACATTCAACAAACAAATATTAGGAAGTAACCGAGAATTTACTACGACATTATGGAACGATGTCTGTCATGTCGTCGACCTGCTTCGTTATATGGCTGGAGGTGAACCTGTTGAGGTAGCAGCGCATCGTGATTCTTTCAAATCTGAAGCACGCAATTTCTATACTGCTTATGTTCGTTTTGATAACAATGTCACAGGTGTTGTCTTCGGTAATCGCGCATCAGGCGGACGTGTATTACGGTCTGAATTGCACGGTGTCGGAATTGGATGTTATATGAAAATCCCTGAAGAAATTGAAATATACGAGGATAACAATAGAAGTGTAATGGGGGGTTGGGAAGTAGATGGAGTTGATCAACGGGATTCCCCAAGCTACGAAGGTGTTCTAACAATGCATCGGCATTTTGTTGATTGTGTCCAAAACAAGAAAGTCCCACTCACAGATTTGCGAGACGTTATTCATTCTATACATCTTGTTGATCAGATTGAAGGTCCTCTTACATAGTGTTTAGACCTAAGGAAGAATAATGCTTGATGAACGTCATCTCCAGCATCAAATAACTGATGAACAACTAACTGAATTTAACGATGAGGGGTACTTCGTAGTTGAAAATGCTTTACCTTTAGATCTTGTAGTAAAGTTAGAGCAGAGAATTGATGCACTCCATAGGACTCATTTAGATGCAGAATACGACCCCCACACGAAAAAGCGCATGACGCGTCATAGTAACTTCTTCTATCCAAATTTTATTGGAAAAGACCAACTTTTTGTAAATGTCTTGGATTGGCATATTACTTTTCCAAAAGTTTGGGGGATATTAGGATGGAACATCTATTCCTACCATAGCCACTTTATCATCACGCCACCCCGACCTGAATCTGAAAGAGGCAAAACCTCATCACTTGGTTGGCATCAAGACAGTGGTCGTGTGAATGTAGAGATTGAGAGTTCTCCCCGACCCCGTTTGTCTATCAAAATAGTTTATTGGCTTTCTGATTGTTCTCAATCAGATCGTGGTAATTTCTATGTCATCCCAGGTAGTCATCTATGGGATAAGTTAGAACGTCCTAAAGATGGATCACTTCCTGATGATGCTACTCCCGTTTGCTGTAAGCCTGGTGATGCCGTCTTCTTTGATAGACGTATCTGGCACGCTCGCAGTGAAAACGACTCTGACATCACTCGCAAAGGTCTGTTTTATGGATACGGATATAGGTGGCTACGTAGTAAAGACGACATGACAATACCCAGAGACATGTTTGCACAGAATGACCCAATTAGGCAGCAACTTCTTGGTGGCGGGACGAATGCAAATGGACACTTCTCACCAAAGGATGTTGATGTACCGTTGAAAGTTTGGCTTGAAGAGAAAGGTGTAATTTGAAAGAGATGTAAATATATTTCATGTGAACGTGTTCTAATGTATTTTGCAATAGATAATGTGAAATGTCATTTTACTGATTGACAGGACTTGACACTTTGAAACGTATTGATTATACTTAATAAAAACGCAAGTTCTATTACTGAGAACTTTATGATTAAATAAGGGACATACATAATGTTAAACAGATTATCAATCACTTATATTGGAGCTGCTTTGTTGATAGCAGCATTACTAATTCCAATAGCATTAGCGGAGAATGAAGTGGAAAAACCGAAAGAACTTACAGTAGGGATGGTCGCACCAGAGTTTAAGTTGAAGGATGAAACCGGTAAAGAACGAAGGATTAGTGAGTTTCTGGGTAAGAAAAACGTTGTGCTTGCATTCTATCCTAAGGATTTTACTGGTGGATGAACAACCGAACTAAAATCGCTCCGGGATGAATTGAGCGAAATACAAAAGAATGATACGGTATTACTTGGCGTAAGTGTTGACAGTGTTGAATCTCATAGGAAGTTTAGAGAGGATAATGATTTCGGATTTTCACTATTGGCTGATACGGATTTTGAAGTGAGTAAACAGTACAGCGGCATTATTGAAAAATTCAATGCATCCAAACGAGTCACTTTTATCATTGATAAAGCTGGATATATCAGAGCAATAGATAAGAAAGTCAATGTCAAAACCCACGGTAAAGATGTTGTCAAGTCACTTAAGAGTGTATTGCCGAAAATAAAGGTTGGGGAATCTGCACCTGAATTTTTCGTAAATGATGCGAAAGGCAAGACTTATCAACTCAGTAAGTTTCGTGACAAAAAGAACGTTGTTTTAGCATTTTATCCACGAGATTTTGGACGAGGCTGAACAGCTGAAGTATGCTCGCTCCGTGATGAGTCGAGTGGTTTTACAGAACATGATGTCCAAGTCTTCGGTATTACTGGAAACGATAAAGAGTCACATAAGAAGTTCTCTCAAGAGAACAACCTTAACTTCCCATTATTGCTGGATACAAAGAAGAACCTTGCTTTGCTATTTGGTGCTGCTAAAAAACCAACAGATGAACGTTTGAAAAGAATTACTGTCATCATTGATAAGAGTGGCAAAATAGTAAAAATTGATAAAGAGGTTAACCCAAGCACACATGGATCAGATTTGGTAAATTACTTCAAAAACACTGAAACACCTGAAACAAACTGATGACACAACGCACATCTTCAGCATTACCAAATTGGGTTGCTTTAGGCATTTCTGTGTTCTTCAGTCCATTCATTGTTCCGATTGTCACTGCAATATTTATTGTAAATGAACATGCAAGTTCTTCTCAGGAAGTCTTCCTATGGGTTGCAGTTATTTCTACATTCGTTACAATCTTACCAATCTTAGCAATCTTATTACTGGTACGATTATCAAAAGTGAGTAATTTGCATCTTCATGAAAAAGATGAACGCCTGCTTCCGCTATGTATTACCTGTATTAGTATGGTTTTAGGAACAATTGTGTTATACAAGTTAGAAGCAAGTCAGAAAATTGTTTGGGTTTGTTTGGCATTTATTGTAAACAGCATTGTGTTTTCGGTGATTACTCCCTTTTGGAAAATAAGTTTCCACACAAGCGTTACAACTGGATGTATTATAGTGATGGTTTTACTTATAGATGTGAAATTACTGTGGCTATTCTTGGTAATTCCACCTATCACTTGGGCTCGTGTCTATAGGAAGCGACATACTCTTCTACAGACCGTAGCTGGAACTGTTTTGGCTGTAATTAACACTATTTTGTTCTCCATTGCCTTGCCAGTCTGATGTGTTTTTATTGATAAGTAGTATATCGCTTTAGAGGTGGTAGATTATCCCAATCACACTCCAAGCAGAAAGCGTTTTCCATTATACGTCTTAATTCTCCATTACAAACGGGACAGCATTTCAAATTATCTGTCACATCGGCACTGTTATCAGAATCTGAGTGAATTAACCTCGTATGTTCAATTTCTGTAATAGAATCTGGTCTGGATAAACCATCCTGTATCGTGTCAATAACTTGTGGTGCGTTAAAGTGTAATGGTGGTGGAGCATTACCGATTAAATCGTAGAATTGACTACGATAAAACCGTGTAATATCTTCCCCATTCTCTTGTCTTATGAAAACAGTATATTTACCTGATGAAACCAAGAATGCAGTATTATCGCACAAATGGTGTTTTGAACTCAGTATTATTTCAAATCCCTCATATTCAAAGAGTGATTGACCTCGATTCATCCACAGTATTTCTGGATCACTTTGTAAGACTTCCTGTAGTTCATATATTCGAGGTATTGACAGGATTAGAAAGTACCTTTGATTAGGAAACTGAGTCAAGAGATCTGTAGGGAGAAATGTACTCTGAACAGATATTTCATGAAGAAATGTTGCAAAGGCTTGATATGTTGCTTCATGAACCCTTCGTAATTCACTTCGATTTTGATCATGAATAGATGTATAAAATTGATCCTGTTGAGCAAAATCTGCTGGATGTGTATCTAATTCATTAAATATGTCCACATCCATAATACTATTCTCACTGTTGTGAAGATGTAACCTTAGAATCGGTTCCTCCACAGTTTTTAGTGTAAATGGTAACATATCAATACTCCAATTTATTGGAAAGTAATTGTAACATAAATCCATTTTGTTATTCAACAAATAATGATTGTTCATCGCCATCTATTTACATAGATTTTTCACATTTTATTTGTATCTATTATGTTGTTATGCTATACTAACTAAATGGATTCATTTTGTGCATATATGATGATAGAATGTCTGACAGTTGCGACTTTGCAATGCTGATAGACTGAGAATTAAGAAAGGACACAAGATTATGTCAGGACACTCTAAATGGTCTACAATTAAACATAAGAAAGCAGCGAACGACTCTAAGCGTGGTAAACTATTTTCAAAATTGGTTAAAGAGATTACAGCTGCTGCGCGTCTTGGTGGTGGGGATGCAGACATGAACCCACGATTACGAACAGCTATCGCTGCCGCGAAATCAAGCAACCTGCCAAGCGACAACATAGAAAAGGCAGTTCTTCGAGGAACTGGAGAACTGGAAGGAACGACTTTGGAAGAAGTCGTATATGAGGGATACGGTCCCGGTGGCGTCGCATTGATAATTGAGGTAATAACTGATAACCGTAATCGTGCGATAGCTTTTGCTATACGACATGCTCTTGGAAAATTTGACGGCAGAATAGGAGAACGCGGGTGTGTTTCATGGGGTTTCAACAAATGTGGATTGATTGTTGTTGATTCCAATAGTATTGATGAAGAAGAACTGTTTCTCGTTGCCGCCGATGCAGGGGCAGAAGATTTGACACCATCTGATAATGCAATTGAGATAATTACACCTTTTGAACAATTCGATAAAGTTGTCGCTGCTATTCAAGACACAGATGCAGTGATTCAACTTGCAGAAGTTAGTATGATACCTCAAAATACTGTCAAGCTTGAAGGAAAAGAGGCTGAGCGTATGGTACGTCTCATGGAAACTCTTGACGACTTGGATGATGTGCAGAAGGTCTACGCTAATTTTGATATACCCGATGACATACTTGAAGCAGCTGCGTAATAGAATGGATTGATTAAATATGATTATCCTTGGCATTGATCCTGGCATTGCAAATTCTGGATACGGAATCGTTCGAACTGACGCATCTAAAGTTCAAGCATTAAAATATGGACATATCCAAACAACTCCCAAAACGCCTTCAGAACAGCGGTTAAAGCATATATTTGACACAATTATGGAATTGATGAATCAATTCCACGTGGATGTTGTTGTCTTGGAAGATATTTTCTTCAGCAAGAATGTTAGTAATGCTTATTCAGTTGGAGAAGTGAAAGGTATTGTAAAATTGGCAGCAGCAATCAATGCTGCACCAGTTACAACTTACACACCGTTACAAGTCAAACAAGCGGTCGTCGGATATGGAAAGGCAACAAAAATACAGGTTCAAAAGATGGTGCAGATGTTGCTGAAACTTAAAGAATTACCAAAACCTGACCATGCAGCTGACGCTTTGGCAATAACGATTTGTCATGCTCGGTCACATAAACTTCTCAAGATTCAGGAAAAATTCAATCAAAAAATTTCCTAAATATTACTATATTTATTGAGAGGATCAATACGCTATGATTGCCCAAATAAAAGGCATAGTTTTAGACAAAGATACGAAACGAGTCGTAGTGGATGTAAATGGTTTAGGTTATGCTGTGGACGTGGCTGAAAGGACTATGAATCAATTACCTGCAATCGGTGAAGAGGTTACTTTTTACACATTCTACAGTCATAGTCGAGAGAATGAAATCAAGTTATACGGATTTACATCAAGAGATGCGCTAAAGTTGTTTGAAATGGCGCTTACGGTAAATCGTGTAGGTCCATCTCTTGCTCAAAATATAGTTACAGTTCTATCCCCTTCACAATTTCAACAAGCTGTCTTAAAGGAGGATACGCAAGTCCTAATGCGTGTACCTCGATTAGGCAGGGAAGTGGCAAAGTTAATCATACTAAAATTGAAGAAAAACATTGCTAAACTCAAGTTGGAAGAAAAGGTTGAATTAGTTGGAACAGGCTCAACTCACCAAGCAGTCATAAATGTTCTGATTAATCTTCAAGCATCGGAAATTGAAGCTGAACAAGCATTAAAGAATGCAATCGAATCTATAGGAGAAGACGCTGACAGAGATGCACTGGTGAAGGAAGCATTAAGATATATCAGAAACTGATCATTACATGCTGTTTTGCAAGCATATCAACGTTTCGAAAATATACATCTCTAAGAACTCTATTGGAAAGCCTTGTGTCAGGAAAACATAATGGATAATTACGATATTCATGACATGACTGATGATGATTTTAGTTACAGTCTGCGTCCAGAGAATCTCAATGAGTTCATTGGTCAGAAGAAGGCTAAAGAGCAACTCCGGATACACATTGACGCAGTGAAGAGTAGACGTAAAGCTAAAGGTAAAGATGGAACAAAAAGTAAGGATAATGTATTAGAGCATGTGCTACTTGTTAGTCCTCCCGGTTTAGGCAAAACTACTCTTGCAAAAATCATTGCAAATGAATTCGGTACTAATTTTAAACAAGCCATTGGTACTGTGATGGACAGACTTGATCTCGCAAGAACATTGACCGATCTTGAAGAGGGAGATATTCTTTTTATCGACGAAATCCATGCGATGAAAGCACCGATACAAGAAACACTTTACCCTGTGCTTGAAGATTTTGTATTGGATCTACCCATCGGACAAGGTCCAGGAGCAGATGTAGTTCAAGTTCCGATAAATCCTTTTACACTTGTCGGCGCGACGACACGTGAAGGTATGCTTACCGGTCCTTTTCGTTCAAGATTAGGTATCAATATACACCTTGACTACTATGCTCCGGAAGATATACAGCAAGCCATCCGAATAAATAGTGCTAAACTCAATATAAAGTCGGATGAAGATGCGGAATATGCTTTAGCCTTACGCGCACGAGGTACAATGCGAATTGCAAATAAATTGCTTCAGAATGTTAGGGATTATGCACAGGTAAGAAGTGGTGGTATTCTTACACTTGAAGTTGTAGAAGAAGCATTGGAATTCTTCGGCATTGATCAGAAAGGTCTATCTAAACAAGATTATGCATATTTTCGCGCACTTATAGAAAACTTTAGTGGTCGTGCAGGATTGAAAGCACTCGCTGTTGCACTGAGTGAAGATGAGAGAACTGTTTCAGAAGTATATGAACCGCACTATATAAAAGAGGGTTTCCTCTCTCTAACACCAAGTGGACGCGTTGCAACGGAATCAGCATATAAATATTTCGGTTACCCAATACACACACATCCTACACTTTTTGATATGTAAACCCTTCAATCTTGCCTTTCTTCCTTTTTCCAATACACATAAGAATAAATCAAATGAAACTAACAGATTTTGACTATGAATTACCCACTGATCGTATCGCACAAGTACCATTACAACGTAGAGATGCATCAAGATTGATGGTTGTTGATAGAGAAACAAGAGTGCTGCAACATTCAAATTTTGGAGAGATTAGCAACTTTTTACCTGAATCCTCATTGTTAATTTTAAACGATACAAAAGTTATACCTGCAAGATTAATCGGTAAGAAATATGAAACTGGAGGTAGTGTTGAATTACTAATTGTTAAAGAAAAGGAACAAGATACTTGGGAAGTACTCGCAAAACCTATGCGGAGTTTGAAGGTTGGAACACGGTTGGTATTCGGTGATGGGGTTTTGAGCGCGGTAGTTCTTGAGAAAACTAATACCGGTAATTGTATTGTGAAGTTTGAATATGATGGCAGTTTTTATGTTCTCCTGTCAGAAATTGGATTGATGCCTTTACCACCATACATTCGGCGTCAACCAACTGATGAAGATAATGTGCGTTACCAATCTGTCTATGCTTCTAAAGACGGCGCAATTGCTGCACCGACTGCTGGATTACACTTTACGCAAGACCTTTTAGAGACATTAGAAAAAAAAGGCATTCAAAATGAAAAATTAACCCTGCATGTAGGAATCGGAACGTTTAAACCTGTAAAAGTAGAAGATGTCAAAAACCACAAAATGCATGCAGAATATATCTACCTTAACGATACAGTTGCAAAACGCATTTCTGATGCCAAGAGATCTGGTACATCCGTCATTGCTGTTGGCACAACTGTCGTTCGAGCGTTGGAAACCACAGGTAAAACTGGAACAGTAAAACCTTTTAATGGACATAGCGATCTATTCATTTATCCGGGTTTTAAATTTAAAATTGTAGATGCGTTGTTAACTAACTTCCATCTCCCTAAATCCACATTGCTCATGCTTGTAAGTGCTTTTGCTGATACATCATTGATACAGAAAGCATATCAGGAAGCACTACAGTATAATTACCGTTTTTATAGTTACGGTGATGCGATGTTAATACTATAATTCAGAGGAATCAATTTATGGACATTTTTGGCATGTTAGTACCTTTCTTAGCAATTGGTGCTATATTTTATTTCCTTATTATGCGTCCTGAACAGTTAAAACGAAAAAAGCACCAAAATATGCTTGAGAATTTGACAAAGGGTGACGAAATAGTCACGAATGGAGGCTTGCATGGAAAAATACTTGGTATAGGTAATGATAGGAAAATAGTTGTTGTCTCTGTCGGAGAAATTAATAACAGTGATGTAAAAATCCAGATTTCGTTAAGTGCTATTGCATTTCTCAAAAAAGGCGGGGAACTTATTGAGGGAGAGTAGTCCGTCTAACAATTAATTGATAACAAATTCCTTCATAACTTGACAAACGTATCTGCTTGTTCTCTTGAACAAGAATCAAATCATTATTTTGTAGTCTGATTTGCTCTTGGTGTCCGGTAGCCTCAAGCGATTGAATCGTCACTGATCCTATTTCATCAATAAATCGGTGAAAACAGACCGCTTCACCCATCAGTTCTTCAGTATAATGATTTTCTAAGATTTGAAGTTGGTAATCTGTTGGTGTTTCAAATTTACCGATATCCATGATTACTGATGCTGTATTTTTGTATGAAGCAGTTTTACAAAAGGCTATTTCTACAGTTTCTGAATCGGTTACGATTTCAAAAGTGGTGTGATGTGGTATGAAAGCAACACATCCGCTGTTTGTAAAGACATCTTTCCGTGCTCCTAATACTCCGTTTGCTTTGTTTCCGCTATGTCCAACCAATAGCGTGCATTTACCTGCTAACAGTATCAGGAGTACTTCACAGTCATCGGAATGATCAAAAAAGGTAGATTTTGGTAAAAGATTAAGGATACCGAAATGTAGATAGCTGCTGCCAAACTCTCCCGGTTTAAAAAGGTATGTGTATCCTTCAGTAGGTGTATAGGGTCTTACAGACAACATTAGGAAATATTATCAGCTAATCTTTCAACAAGGGATGCTAATGGAAGACCGACTACGTTGAAATAACATCCATCAATTCGCTTTACGAATGCTGCTGCACGGCCTTGTATCCCGTAAGCACCGGCTTTATCTTTAGCTTCACCACTCTGGATATAATTGTCAATTTCAGTAGAGGATAGGTTCCTGAAATAAACTTTCGTGATTTCAGACCAGTTAGACTCAGTCTGTTTCTTTACATTGATTAATGAAACGCCAGTTATGACTTTATGACTTTTCCCGCTTAATCGTGATAACATCAATTTTGCATCAGCTTTGTTCTTTGGTTTACCGAGTAGCTCTTTTTTGTGCAGTACTAATGTATCAGCCCCAATAACTATTCCATCGGTAAAACGTTCCGCTACAACTCGAGCTTTTAACTTGGCGAGTTTTCGCGTTGCCTTCTCTGGAGATAAGTTATTGTCGGGTGAGGGTTCTTCAATTTCACATGGAAAGATCTCAAATGTTAATCCAATTTGAGATAACAGAGCTGAACGGCGCGGAGAAGCAGAAGCTAATATGAGTCGTGGGGTTTTGTTGATTGGCATGGTACTGTTACTTTAGGCAATACCATTGATCACTGTTTCTCATCTGAATTTGTAATAATTCTGCATTCAGTAATTCAGCGATACCAGAGTCTATTTCAGATTTTGAAAACCCTACCTTCGCAAGTAGTTCATCTCTATTGGGGGTGCGAAACCACTGGGGTTCATCCATCGCATCCAATTTTCCTCTAAAGACTTCTAATGCAATATATAGACGCATTGTTTTGGCTGAGAGTCCTACGAGGGGGTTTATTTTTGAGTAAGATTCAAGCGTTTGTGTTTGCATTTTGTCTTATTATCCTCTGTCAGAGCATATTTGTCAGGGTATATTCTTTCCTATAGGCATTTAACGTGATTACATGTATATAGGTTACATTAAACTGACTTTATAAAAGCAAGTTCCTAACTTTCACTGTTGATATTAAACGGATACATGTTGAAAAAGGCGACAATATTTGATATAATATTAATCGGACAAATGTTAGAGAGGACGATTATTACAAATGAGATAGTCAATCTTAACAGAAGGAGAACATAATGCGAAGTGCAGGATCAAAAACTCGCTCAATAAACGCCCTTTTGATTGCGGGAATAATACATCTCTGGTTCGCTATTTTACTGACATTCTTCTATTACGCACACCTTAGTAATGAGATTGAAGATGTCATCAGTGTAGAATTTGTAAATATGAAGGATCCAGAGCAACTTCATCGTAGACTGAAAAGACCTCTACCTAAGCAGTCTTTAGCCAAGAAACGGACAAGACCAAATGCAGATTATAGGCCACAACATCTCAAACAATCCGCTTCATCTAATCTAATGGATGAAACTATCAGACCTTCTGAAGAAATATTAATGCATAATGCCGCTGAAATGGTCTCAAAAACAGCAACAGATCTGCAAGAACTAACAACACACACGCAACAATTAAGAAGTCAAGAAGCAGCAATTTCAAAATCTGTATCAAGTCCTTATGATATTACTGCGGGAAAAGGTAAAGAAAGTCTTAGACAGAGAGTAAAGGGTGATGGAGAAAGTGGTTTACATAGGTTGGAATCCACTGGAACTGCAGATATTGGCAATATAGGTTCCGGGATTGGGATCGAAGGAGACGGGAACAGTGATAAAGGCGATTCTGATCCTATAGGAGATGCGTTAAAGCAAATTGCTAACCATATAATTGCAACCCGTGTTCTTGACAAGGTAAATGTCGTTTTTGTGTTAGACACAAGTGCCAGTATGCGGGATAATATACAACTGGTCGCAAAGAACCTTTATAAAATGGCAGATGCGTTTGATCTGGCAAATCTTGAATACCATTTTGGTATGTCTGAATTCAGTGTCCGGCGTGAGGGACAGGAAGTCAAAACAAAAGCGTTAATACCGGATGTTGGCGTGTTGAGACGACGTATGCAGAAAGTTCAATTAAGTGGTGATGAAAATGCCTTAGATGCACTTGTTGATACGATGAATTTTATTGAGTTTCACGCTGATGCAGATAAGCATTTAATCTTAATAACTGATGAACCCGCAACAACCCGATCAAGAGACAGTAATGGAACTGTAACACAACGTACTAAGATTATTGATGAATCTCAATTTCAAGAAATTCGCGTTAATGTGCTTGGATTCCCGGAACCTTTTCAACAGAGACTCGCTGAAACCACCGGCGGAGTTTGGCAACAGATACCGGGAAGTGTCCATAACCCTTCATCGCTCCCTACAAATCGTGCTGCTAATATGAAGTTTCTAAAAGTTTTTCGTGAAGTTGCGAACAATATTCGCAAAAGCGCGAATGCAGCAGAGTTTAGAATTGAGTTACATTTTGAAATACCGATTGAAGAAGGTGAGAATCCTATAAAAAGGATCCAACAAGAGTTTGATAGAGTGGAAATTGGACAAAGTACAGACTCCTTTAGTTCTGGATATGAAAAACTTGTGAATGAACAGAAGCAGGATTTACTAATCAGTACTGACTATGAAAACGGACAAATACACGCCATACGTGGTGATCAGAAAGGATTCTATGTCTATTCGGGTGAATTCCCAAAGAATTGGAATTTTGATGAACACCTAATTGCAAAGTCATATCAATCAGAAAATAGATGGACAATTACAAACCATAGGAAGAACCAGATTTATACTTTTATTCGAGATAAAGATGCTTTGAATGTGTTTGTTGGTGGATTACCAGGACGGACTTTAAAGACCAAGGAAGAACCCTATGTTGATATCGTCGTGATGTTGGACTATAGTAGAAGTATGGGTGGGAAATCTCAAGCAATTATGCTCGGATTAAGTGAGTTGATTGGTAGATTATCAATATACCCGTTGAAATATCGCATCGGTCTTATCCGTTTTGCGGTAGCAAAGGATGCAATTAAATCCGTTGATGGGTCAGATGTTACTCAGATGCCACTCAATGAAGTCATCATTGAGAATCTGATGGAAGACCCATTTGGTGGAGATGAACACCTTTTAGACGCTATTGTTGAAGGTGTACCACAGGTGAAATTTAGTCCCTATGCAAGGAGATTTCTGCTTATCCTTACAGACGAACCAACAACTGGAAATTATCCTATTGAGAAAGCATTAGAGGTATGTCAATCCTTAGGTATAACTGCGTATGTTGTTGGTTACCCTGGTGAAAACGACTTTCAAACCACTTTAGCAGATGAAACAGCTGGATTCTTTTATACCATGCCGAAACATTTGGATAAGGCATACCCAAATCAATAACAGTAAAGGACAATTATGAAAACATCAAAAAGTACAGAACAACATCGGGAGATAGCTGCTACAGAGGGTCCTGTTTCAGTTGCCATCGTAACAGTGAGTGATTCACGTACACCCGACACAGATACTAACGCTGTATTCTTGCGTGAAAAACTCGAAGCTGACAATAATAAGGTGGTGGCATATCAGATCATTAAAGATGAGCCAGATCAAGTTGAGAATATGTTAGATAAAATGGCTACTTCCGATGCCCAAGTCATCATTTTTAACGGTGGAACAGGTATTGCCCCGCGTGATACTACTTTTGATGTTCTAAATCGGAAATTAGAAAAGACACTGCCAGGTTTTGGTGAGCTTTTCCGAATGTTCAGTTACGATCAAGTAGGGGCAGCAGCTATGCTCTCTCGTGCAACAGCTGGCGTTTATCGTGGAAAAGTTGTAATTTCAACACCAGGCTCCAATGCTGCTGTGCGATTAGCATGGGAAAAGTTGATTGGACCAGAATTACCACATTTAGCATGGGAAGTTGGACGATAATTACAGTTTAGTCATTTTTCGCATGTGTTATTAACCCTATCTACAATCAGCAAATCGTTTCTTTACAATATTTCACGTGTAAAAGTATAAGCATACCTTAACCAAGTTGCGTAAAAGAGTCCATTTTCATAACAAAAGTATATAATCTTTAATCCAATAACTGAGATTAGACTTAGCGATAATATCGCGAGTATGCTATAATCCCATAGTCTCATCCTAAGATTTTGTAGTGAAGTACGATCTGCAGTAATTTCAGTTGAAAAACCTCTGCTCTCAACAGATTCTCCAAGGTGTGTTGCTTGTCTTATTATCCCCGCCAAAATAGGTCGAAAGCAATTTATTATACCACGAGTTGAAGCCAATAGATTCAGACGAAAGTAACGGAACCCGCGTAATCTTTGAGAACGGATAATGGCGGATGTTTCATTAGCAATTGATGGAATAAACCTTAATGCTGTCGTTACCATAAATGCAAGAGCACTGGGAATACGTAACTTCATTAGGGCAAGTAGCAGGTCTCTTGTTTGCGTTGTCCAAACGATATAACAACCAATTACAAGGGTGGTATTAAACCTTAAAGATTGTAGTATTCCATGAAAAATACCCTCTCGATATACCCTTATACCACCTGTTATTTTGCCGAAAATTGGAAATTCTATAGGTATAAGCGTCACTAAGACTGTTCGCGGAAATTCGTTGTAGAAAATGGATTGACTATAGATCAACCCCCAAGTGGTAAAGATTAAAAAAATAAGCAATAGTCTAATTTCTCTTAGGTTTGGTAGTGAAAAAGCAAAAAGAAAGATACTTGCGACAAAACTGACTAACAAAGCACTTGGACTATCCAGTAAAATGACCAGGAATCCGCATATAATCATAATGAGGATTTTTGTTCTTGGTTCAAGTTTCTTTGTGCTAAATGTCATTCTGGCACCTTCTGCTATTAATCTTGATGTGCCAATCTCAATATGTTAGTGATGCTCTTTCAAGCAATTTTGAGTCAGAAAAGACCAATTCTTTCTTATCATCAAAGACCAATTTACCATCAGTTAGTATCATTACGCGATCAGCATATTTTTCCATAAGTTCGATATTATGTGTAGCAAAGATGAGAGTATTATTCTCATTTCTTATCTCACGGCATAATTCTTGCATCAACTGATTGAGATGTTTTGCATCTTGCCCTGTGGTCGGTTCATCAAGAAGGAATATACTGGGATGTAACGAAAAGGTTGCTGCGACTGCTACGCGTTGTCTTTGTCCACGTGATAATGAATGAGGTGATTCGTTAGATATATCTGATAGCATGAATTTTTTCAGAACATCATTGATAGTAGATTTCAAAATATCGTTTTTTATCTTACAGTTCTTTGGACCGAAGGCAATTTCATCTTTAACACTATCAGATTGTAATATTAAGTCTGGGTCCTGAAAGACAATTCCAACTTTACCAGCCAAATGATTGAGTTTGAGTTTTTTTGCAGTTTTTTTCTCAATGCTCACTTCACCTCGCGTAGATTTTAATATGCCACCCATCAAATGCAACAGTGTAGTTTTTCCTGAGCCATTTGCTCCCATTATTGCAATTATCTCTCTACCTGAAATATCACAGTTAATTTCACTGACTGCATCTCTGTTGCTATCTGGGTATTGATAATGGACACCTCTTAGACTAAGCAGTTGATTATCCAATTTTGTCGCATCATTCAATTTCTGATTATTATAGTGTGTAGTAGAGTCAACATTGGGAATCTCAACACCTAAGTCTTTAAATGGTTCAATGTTCTTAAAGGCAACTGTTCTGGGTAAATCTAAACAGAGTTTTCCTTCCTGCATCAACCATACTCGATTGCAAAGTGGTGCTATCTCTTTGACGCGATGCGTAGCAGTAACTACTGTGATTCCCATATCCTTATTCATCTGCTTTATTATATTTAGTATGTCTCTGGTTGCCCGAGGGTCAAGATGACTGGTAGGTTCATCAAGGAGCAGTATTTTGGGTTGCATTGAAATTATAGATGCAAGTGCAACACGCTGCTTTTCGCCACCTGATAGTTCTGTTATCAGTCTGTCCTCAAATCCCTTCAATCCAACTTGATTTAATGCTTGTGATATTCGTTCTCTTATAGTATCTGAAGGTAAAGCAACGTTTTCAAGACCGAAAGCAATTTCGTCTTGAATGTGTGTACAAAACAGTTGGTTTTCTGGATTCTGAAAAAGTAGGCCGACCTGTTGGCACGTCTTGGAAAGAGATTGGTCAGAGACATTCTGTCCGTTCACTGTGACTGAACCGGATAATGTTCCGGCTGAAGAATGCGGAATCAGTCCGTTCATGGTTCGGAGCAACGTGGTTTTTCCACAACCTGTTGGTCCGGTTAACAGAACGAAATCACCTGCGGATATTTCTGCATTGATACAGTTAAGCGTGGGTGTTGAACGGCTTGGATAGGTGAAAGAGAGATTTTCTATCTGAATTGGCACCATAATAGAAAATGATAGCCATCAGTTGTATTGCAGTTTATCAATTGGTATTGGCATAGAATCGAAGAGGTGCTCTATATGCCGTTTAATCGAATCTTGAAAAGCATCATAGGTATCCTGAACACTTTGCTTTAAATCTCCATGCAGATGTGCCTGCTGTGAACGTGCACGCTCGAATACAGTACTTAGATATGCCTGTAACTCGCCTAAACGTTCGCTTTGCATCTTGGCAAAGGCTGCGACTGCTTTTTTAAAAGCTGCAAATTCTGCTTCCAAATATTCTTTAAAAACTGACTGTTGGAAATTTGTCAAAGCATTTAAGGCAGCATAGCGAAAATCTTTATGTATAGAGTTGTATTCAGATTTAACTCTTGTACTTAGTTGTTGTGCATATTTCTGAATTTCATGCATTCTGTCACCTTGAGTCTGAGCAAATTGTGTGAGTTCTGCTTTGAAAGACTCCATTTCTCTGTTTAAGAATGATCTAAAATCTTCAACTGCAACAGTGTGTCGTGTAATTTTTTCCAGATGATATCCCATAACTGCCAAGCGAACGGCTTCAGGGAACATCCTGCGATTGTTTTTTAAGATTTTGGTTAAGAATTTTGCATATTCAAAACCTTGTCTGGAGAACATCTGTCGCTTAATTGATAAGTAAAATGCACGAATTTCCTCTTTTCCTATTGAGCGAACATTATGAGGTGTGAAAGGCATGTGCTCAAGCAACTTATAGCATCGAGCAAAATAGTTTTTCAAAGATGGATCGTATAGCGTAGAGATAACGCGTCGATATTCTGCAATAAGTTTTTCACGGGGCATCTCAGGCACGAAATTGAGAGTCATATCTGTGTTATTCCCGCTTGATGCGTCAAGCAATCGGTCTTCCAATTTGAGTCTGTGCCAGAGGTCTGTTTCTTTAAGTGCTGTGAGTAACCCCGCCATTGCCATAGGGATTCCTGCTTCCTGTATGAAATCTATGTGGGAATCAAATTCTGTATCCCCGTCAAGTCCAATAATGAACCCGCCAGTGACTTCCATCCCCTTATGTTGAATTTTTCTGATTGCATGGAGTAGGTAGCTGCCTGCGTCTTCTTCTTTACTTGTATTTTGTCCTTTAGAAGTCGTGATGAGTGCTTCTTCATTTGGTGTTTCTATACCGAGAAAAACCATATTAAACCCAGCTATACTCATTGCATCTAACATTTCAGGTATTTCAACAAGGTTGACACTTGCTTCGGTATATAACGAAAATGGAAACCCGCGTTCCTCTTGCCATTCCTTCACGGCTGGAAGTAAACGCATTGCGTCGCGCTTGTTGCCAATAAAATTGTCATCAACAACAAACATAGCCCCCTTCCATCCAAGTTTATACAGCATATCGAACTCAGACAACATCTGTTCATTACTTTTAGTCCGAGGAACACGTCCAAATAACTTTGTTATATCACAGAATTCACAGTTAAATGGACACCCACGGGAGAACTGCAATGCCATTGAACCGTAAGCATTTAAATCTATAAGGTCATATCTTGGGGGTGGCGTTTTTGTAATATCCGGTTTTCTGGTTTCTTTGTATACCTCTTTTGCACTACCACTCTCAAAATCGGTCAAAAAGTCCTCAAAAATCTCCTCAACTTCACCAAAAAGGAAGTGGTCAACATTACCATCACATTCTTCTTTTATGTTGTCGTAATAAGATGTAGGATGAGGTCCACCAGTGATTATTGGTACATTTGCTTGATTGCAACGCTCCACAACATCGTATAATGATTCCTTTTGGACAATCATAGTTGAAGTTAGAACGACATCTGCCCAATTGAGATGTGAATCTGTCAACTCTTCAACGTTCATATCAACGACTTTTTGATTGTAATTATTGGGAAACATACCAGCGATCGTCAACAATCCAAGAGGAGGCATTGAAGATTTCTTACCGAGGAAATCTAAAGCGTACTTAAAACCCCAATATGATGGAGGGAACTCCGGATAAACAAATAGTGCATTTGGCATAATTATTTCTTTAACTCCTTAGGGCAAACTATTTACCCATGCTGCCAAAAAGTAAAGCGAGGCGATTATACTTAAGTATGATACTATATAATTAGGTTTCATGTCAAGTATATTCAATTTAAGAATGTTTATGTCAGATTTGCAAATCAATCGTTGATCATGTTAAAATAGAGATACCACCAAACCATTAGGTATCTATTTCATGCAATCTCTGCACTTTCTATTTCATCTCACAGTTCTTACTTTACTTATTCTATGCCTAAACATTATACCGAGAGAAATTCATGGTATTGAAACGATTCCTACAGAAGAGCATGTGTCAACACAAGCTAGTTCTATTGATGCTGACTCCATACCACAATACAATATTCCAAGACTGAACTTTAACGGTAATAAGCATTTCAGTCAAAAGAAGTTACGTGATCTGTTTGGGTGGCAATCAAAGAAGACTTACTCTCAGAGTGAAATTAGAGATGGTTTTAATCGCATTATCTCAGCATATCGACAAAATGGTTACGTATTTGCTCAGTTAATACCTGTACCCGCCTCCAATTCAACAGATAATTCCCATGTATCAATCAATGTCAAAATCCTTGAAGGCAAAAGAATCCGTTTTGGTAATGTTACTCTTGGAGGGAACACCCTTTTTTCTCAGGCGGAGATTTTGCGTGAATTACGTCTGAAGAATAGAGAATTCTTTACCAAAACTAAGCTTGAACAAGGAATTGAAAGAATCCAATATTTGTACAGTGAACACGGATATCCGAAAGTTGAAATTGAACCGACTGTTACAAATCTATCACCTTCAAATGGTAAGATTGATTTTGCTTTACAAGTCAGAGAAGGAGCAAAAGTTAGGTTAAGTGAAGTAAAAGTCAGTGGACTTCAAAAAACAAAACCGCATGTGGTTCTCAGAGAAATTCCTATAAAAGTTAATGAAATTTTCAACCAAAGGAAGATTGATCAAAGCTATCACCGATTACGAAATTTAGGTTATTTTCATCATATTCAACCGAATATGTTGGAGGAAGATAAAGCTGAAGAATTTATCATATTCAATGCAAAGGTAAGCGAAGCAAGAACGGGCCGCTTAATTGGTGTACTCGGTTATGCTCCACCTGTAGATGGAAATGACTCTGTTCCACAACTGACTGGTGTTGTAGAACTCAGTGAGACTAACCTCCTTGGAACTGGACGAAACTTCAATTTTTATTGGAAATCAGGTCTGTTAAAATCACTGAGTATTGGATACAGAGAACCTTGGATATTAGGTAAACCGTTTTCTTTAGGATTAGCGTATAGTCAACTCAGACAACGTAGCGCATTCAATGATACAGAATCTGAAGAGAAGTTTGCAAGTGTCAGTGGAAATACAAGACTGGGGACCTTCTATGAAAGTGAATTGACTCTCGGTTATAAGAAAATCAGTTTTGGTGGTGTGTCCTCACAGATACCTACGACTAACCCTCAGGACTCCTCAATTGCCAGTAATGATTCTTCTTTGGACACTCAACCACTTCAGATGCAAAGTGGTTCTAAATATAGTGTGGCTGTTCGGTTCACACGAGATACACGTGATTATTATCTGAATCCGACGCAAGGCAGAAGGGATAGTATTGCTGTTGAGTTATCACGAAGTGATTTTAGGTTGAGAAAAGTTTGGCTTGATCTTCAACAATATTATCAAACTTGGAAGAACCAGATTGTAGCTATTGAGATTCATGGTGCATCAGCCTGGGGTGTTAACATCCCACCGACAGAACTCTTTTATCTTGGGGGTGCTAATTCATTAAGAGGCTTTGATGAAGATTGGTTTTCAGGTCCACGACGTGTAAATGCCACTTTTGAATATAGATTTCTGACAGGTAGGAATTCACAAATATTCACTTTTGTAGATATAGGTTCAGTCACTTTTATAGACAGGCCTTCTGTATTCGATAGGCTACGTGTAGGTTATGGCATCGGCGCAAGGCTTGAATCTAAGGGTGGAATAATACAATTAGATTACGGACTTGCAGCAGGTGATTCTGCTTTAAGAGGCAAAATCCATGTAAAATTAGGAGCATCATTCTAATTCTATTCAAGTGCTATGGATTCTCAACCTTATTGAAATTCAAACGTCTTGAATTACCGATGATAGAAAAAACTAAAGTTTATTGAAGCATTGTTCATTCAAATTGATTGCAACAATCTAAATTTTATGATAGCATAGTTTGACAAAGAAACAATTATGGAGGAATTGAATGACAAACAATCATAAACTGCTCAGTTGGGTCAAGGAGACAGCGGAGCTGTGCCAACCCGATGATATTTATTGGTGCGATGGTTCTCAGGAAGAGAATGACCGTTTATGTGAAAAACTGGTTCAGAATGGTACTTTTGTACGATTAAATCCTGATAAGCGACCCGGAAGTTACCTTGCACGTTCTGATCCTGAAGATGTAGCACGTGTTGAAGGCAGAACTTATATATGCGCCAAAACGCCAGCTGAGGCAGGACCTACTAACAATTGGCACGATCCAACAGAAATGAAGACTACACTAAAAGGATTATTTGAGGGTTGCATGAAAGGCAGAACGATGTATGTTGTTCCTTTCAGTATGGGACCGCTTGGATCCCCGATTTCTCATATTGGAGTGGAAATTAGTGATTCTCCTTATGTTGTAGTTAATATGCGTATAA
The DNA here is from genome assembly GCA_965261435.1 of Candidatus Poribacteria bacterium. Classification (GTDB taxonomy): domain Bacteria; phylum Poribacteria; class WGA-4E; order WGA-4E; family WGA-3G; genus MSPOR6. The sequence goes on along the minus strand of CBDHDL010000021.1, from coordinate 3,871,598 downwards.
TGACACGAATGGGAAAAGAAGTATTAGACATATTAGGTGAAGATGGTGACTTTGTTCCATGTTTACATTCCGTTGGTGCACCGCTTGAACCTGGCCAGAAGGATGTTTCTTGGCCTTGTGATCCAGAGAACAAATATATCGTACACTTTCCTGAGGAACGTTCAATCTGGTCTTATGGTAGCGGATATGGTGGTAATGCATTACTTGGAAAGAAATGTTATGCATTACGCATCGCTTCAATAATGGCAAAAAACGATGGCTGGATGGCAGAACATATGCTGATATTGGGTTTAACGAGTCCAGAAGGTGAAAAGACATATATTGCCGCGGCATTCCCAAGTGCTTGTGGTAAGACTAATCTCGCTATGCTTACCCCTACAATTCCCGGTTGGAAAGCAGAAACAATTGGGGATGACATTGCATGGATGAAATTTGGTGAAGATGGAAGACTCTATGCAATCAATCCAGAAGCGGGCTTTTTTGGTGTAGCACCAGGAACATCAATGGATACTAACCCAAACGCAATGCACACACTTGCATCAAACTCTATATTTACAAATTCTGCGCTGACAGAAGATAATGATGTCTGGTGGGAAGAGATGAGTGATGATGTACCAGACACATTGACGAGTTGGCTTGGTGAAGAATGGCATCCTGGAGACGAAAAAACGGCTTGCCCATCCCAACTCCCGTTATACCACTCCCGCCTCCCAATGTCCAATTATAGATCCAAATTGGGAAGATCCGAAAGGTGTACCTATTTCTGCAATTCTGTTTGGTGGAAGACGCGCCTCTACTGTACCTCTTGTATTTGAAGCATTTAACTGGCAGCACGGAACATTTATCGGTTCTATTGCTTCATCAGAAAGGACTGCAGCTGCTGCAGGCACCGTAGGTGAACTTCGACGCGATCCCATGGCAATGCTTCCCTTCTGCGGATACAACATGGGGGATTATTTTGCTCACTGGTTAGAGATGGGAGAAAAAACAGAAGTTGACAAACTCCCGCGGATATTCTATGTTAACTGGTTCCGCAAAGATGAAAACGGTGGATGGTTGTGGCCCGGTTTTGGTGAAAACAGTCGTGTGTTGAAGTGGATTGTTGAACGTATAAACGGTAAAACAGAAGCAATTGAAACCCCTATTGGTTTTGTACCAGCGAAAGACGCAATTGACACCTCTGAGCTTGACGTAACTGAAGGGCAGATAGATGAACTGTTGCATGTTGATACAGAAGAGTGGTTGAAAGAAATTGCCTCTATACGCGAACATTATGAAAGGTTTGAAGACAGACTACCCAAAGCTTTGTCTGATGAATTAGATGCATTGGAAGCACGTCTAAAGCAATAATGAACTCTGATTTGTTTTGTGTCGTAGCGTATAACAACCAATCATCTAATATACGACACAAGACAAATCATCAATTAGTATCTTTGATAGCGATTTTGTTGAAGAGAAACTGAAACTAAAGTGATAACTACTAACAATTGGGGGAAAATATGTTAGAAAAGTTATTTAAGATTAAAGAAAATGGCACATCTATTCGTAGAGAAATTGTTGCTGGCTTTACGACATTTATGTCGCTCTCATATATAATATTTGTTCAGCCTGCAATGTTAAAAATGGCAGGTATGGATGAAGGGGCGGTGATGGTCGCGACTTGTTTGTCAAGTGCAGGAGCAACATTCTTGATGGCTTTTCTGACGAATTATCCGGTCGCTTTAGCACCTGGTATGGGAATAAACGCCTATTTTGTATTCAGTTTGTGTCTTGATCAGGAGCTTCAACTTGCATGGCAAGAAGCATTAGGGATTGTATTCATATCGGGAGCGTTATTTGTTATACTCTCTTTTGTAGGTTTACGCGCTGCAGTTATGAATGCGCTTCCGACATCTTTACATAATGCTATTGCAGTCGGTATAGGCTTGTTTATCGCCTTTATTGGTCTACAAATGAGTGGTATTATAACCATACATGCAAACACATTCGTTACCCTCGGGGATATCCACTCAAAACCTGTTATGATAGCATTATTCGGTATACTGCTAACATTGGCATTGATGGCACATCGCGTTAAAGGGGCAATTCTCATAGGTATTCTGTCTACAACCCTACTTTCGCTGATATTTGGTGTTGTTAGATTTGATGGTGTTGTTTCTACTCCACCATCAATTGAACCTACGCTCTTCAAACTTAGCTTTAAAGAGATTTTTTCCAGGGTAGAACTAATACCAATTATTTTTGTGTTTTTCTCTGTTGACATGTTTGACAGTATTGGTACTCTTACGGCTACTGGTCACGAAGCGGATCTACTTGAAGATGGTAAACTCTCTAAAGCTCGACAGGCACTGTTGACAGATGCAATTGGGACAGTCGGTGGAGCTTGTCTCGGCACTTCTACAGTCACGTGTTATATTGAAAGTGCCTCTGGAATTGCGGAAGGTGGTCGTACTGGGTTAACCACTGTAGTTGTTGGTTTTCTAATGCTCTTAGCACTGTTTTTCTCTCCGCTCATAGAAATTGTTGGTGGAGTGGTACAGACGGATCAACCACTACCTATAAATGGTAGTGTAGTTACTCATACATCGCCATTACATCCAATGATTGGTCCTGCACTGATTGCTGTAGGTTGCATGTTGTTAAAGGAACTTGTCAATATCAATTGGGAGGATTTTACAGAAGCAATTCCCGCTGCAATTACAGTAGCAATGATGCCGCTATCCTTCAGTATTACTGAAGGCATTGCTTTCGGTTTTATTTCTATGTCATTTCTAAAGATTGTCACGGGTCGTAGTTCTGAAGTTAATCCACTTGTCCATTATTTCGCAGTATTTTTCATTGCTCGGTACATCGGTTTGGCATAATCTCTGCATACCCTAATAATTGGTGTTAAGAAGTTTTGAGTAAGGATTGGCACGGTGAGATGAGATGTATAATTGTTGTTTTCTGGATCATTATACTATTTTCCTGCGGTTCTGGGGAAGAGACTCAGGATATAACTATTACTACAGAGTCTGAACCTTCTTACTTTCCAGATGCTCTTGAAAGTAGATGGGTATACAAAAATCCTGATGGTGAGCTGCAGACATGGCAAATTGTGGATGAAAAGATAATTGAAACGGACATATATACGGTCATGGATACGACACCACATGATCCAATTGCTCAATCAAGTTTTCTGCTACCAACACATTTCAGGTTAACAGAGGACAAAGTTCTTTTTAATATCAGAGAAAAGATTGATCTATACATAAAAGACCAACTCCCCTTAACAGTTAAGGATGAATTTGAGGGGTTAGATGTCGAAGTTGTTATAGATGCAATATCTTACCCAGATTTCATATTCCTACAAATTCCTTTGATAGAAAACGTCAGTTGGAATGCTCTAAATCTTGTTGTAAATGGTAATTTCATACTGCAAGACCTAATACTTGTAAATATTCCGATTGAGTTGCAGTTCAATATCACAGGTAAGGTAGTTGAGATAACATCAATTACAACTCCTGCAAAGACTTTTGAAAATGTATATCAGATCACTTATGACAACGAAATAATACATAAAGCTTTCTCCCAGACTGATATAACAGCATTTTCCCAGACAATTTGGTACGTTCCACATGTAGGTATAGTAAGAATAGAAGATCGGAATGGCATAAGCGAACTTGTTGAATATAGTTTACCATAAATAACCTCTAAAGAATAGAATCTGTACTAAAACTCTCGTCAATCAAATTAATGAAAATAGTTGTATTGAGTGATAAGAAGCCAGGACATTTTAAGCAATCCTTAGGTATAGTTCAGAAAATGAAGGATTGTTCCTCAGAGTGGATAGATATACAATTTAAAAGCAAATGGCGTGATAATATACTACGGATTTTGATGTGTATTTTTGGAGGAATACATTTTTCTTCATCCTTGATACATATAGTTCTTAAATGGTGTCTTGACCAAACATCTTATAACTCAGTTTATTTTGTTCAAGAAGCAGATTTAATTCTATCAACTGGTTCATCAGTAGCCTCAGTGAATTTGCTTCTCGGCAAAATCTTAAATGCCAAAACAGTTACCTGCCTTCGTCCCTCTCCTATTGGAATCCGATATTTTGACCTTGCTATTTTACCAATGTTGAATTGGAAAAAAAGTAGAAGAGAACATAACGTTTGTAAGACTACCGGTATACCAAATCCGATCTCCCCAGACATTTTAAATTCAGAAAGAGAGATTCTATTAAATGTACTGAAATTGAAAGATCAGAAACGTATCGGTATTCTGCTTGGTGGAAGTGATAAACACGAAACTATTTCACTGACAGATGCCAAGCAACTTTTGCAATTCTGCAAAGAAACTGTAAATACTCACAATGCACAAATACTATTGACGACTTCCCGCCGAACGCCGCTTGAGGTTACTGATCTTTTAAATGAAAGTCTCACCGATGAAGAGTGGTGTCCACTTTATGTCGACCCAAATTCGCCAACTGAGATTGACGATCCATATCAAGCTATACTTGCATTGAGCGATATACTTATCGTTAGTGCTGATAGTTTCTCTATGGTTTGTGAAGCAGCAAGTAGTGGTAAGAGAGTTTATGTTATAAGACTCACCCATAAAACCCGCCATCTCCCGAAGCGATATAAGGTATATCAATATTTGGAAGAGCACTCTTACATTACATTGTGTACACTTGAGGAATTACACGAGCATAAGACTGATGCAACGTTGTTTCATAGTTCATCCGCCCCTTTACAAGATACTGACATTGCCGTTGGTACTATTCGGACTATGATTTCAAAATATGTCCTATTCTAACTATTATGTCAAAAAATGTCGATTGTAAATAAATTGTAAATAAATGGAACCTTCTTCGGTCTTGAGTGTGATTATGACCATAGGTACATAGGTACCAATGTTTAATTTAGAGCTAATTAATTTAGCAATTTGTTTCAATCTAAAATGATGTTGATGTTCAAATATAGGTATATTAACATCATTGATTACTTACAAGGAGAAAGTAATGAAAGCACGTAGTATGTCCCTAATACTCTTTCTTGCGTTTTTTCTCGGTTTAACTGCATTTTTGGGACATGCAGATACTGATACCGCAGAATCTGGAACCACGCAAGAGATCCAAACTACCGACGACAATTCCAAACTTAATCTGAATGATCCAAAAGTTGAAGTTCAAGTCGAAGATTTTGAAGTTCAAGTCGAAGGTATTGAATCTGAGCACTTATCTGAAAAGATTTCTGAAAAGATTAAGGAGCTCTTAAATAAGAATAAAGATGCAGATTTTGTTGTTGATATCGTTGATGTTGACGTTAAGGTGACAGAATTTGATGCATCTGGTTCGGAAATTAGAGATTCTAAGAAACACAAAGAGTTAGAGTCAAAAATTAAAGGACTTTTTGAAAACTCAGGATTTGTTTCTGGACTGACTGAATCAATAAAGAAATTAGTTGAGAAAAAAGTTGGTGACTCTTCCAATAATTTGGACAATAATCACGCAACAGTTCCTACTGAAACTGACGGGTTAAAGAAATGGGTCGGTCAGTTAGCAGAGAAGATTGGTCAGATAATTCAAAAACTTGAAGGAAACAATCATCAAACGCAGATTAATACAATCTAATCCCAATTAACGGGATTCATCTCGGTTGGTGCGGTTTCCTAACCAAGGCAGAATACCAAACGCGTATTCTGCCTAACACCAACAAAACAAGATAAATCCAATTAATTTGGTATAAGTTGTAGTAATAAGCTTTGAAATACAGATGATAAAAGTGAAGGCGAGGAAATTGATCCTCGCCTTCTTTATTGTATAAGCAGAAAAACTAAACTAACTATTGTGCTTCTTCTGCAATAGGTTCGTAATACCCCGTTCCAAACAGGAATCCTTCATGTCTGATTGCCCATGTTCGTTTCTGTTCATCATTTCCGCTTGCTGGATTGGGCCAAATATAATCAATCCATAATCCAGTACCTCTAGCTTTAGCAATCTCAATACCAAGTTCATATCCATCAGAACCCACAATATCCTTAAGGTCAGTACCGATAAAATCCTGCCTTACGGGGTGTGATACAAATATATCGTTTGGATCAGTAATGAAAACATACCATTGTCCATCTACTCTTACAGGATCATTATAATATGTTCCTGTTGCTTCAAGTCCTTCAGTCTCATATCGTGCGATTGCAGACAATACGAGAGACCGCGCGTATGCTTCAGGATCGTCTTTTGATGCTGTGAGAAGCGACTCTGGATCTGGTGACCACGGTTCATAATACCCTGAAGCAAAAAGGTATCCATCATAACGGATAGACCATGTTCGTTTCTGCTCTAACTTATCTGTTTCAGGATTGGGCCATAGGTATTCTGTCCAGCGTCCTTCCTCTGTTACTTTAGCAATTTCTGCCCCAGTAGGCATTCCATCGATTCCTTCAATTTCATTAATATTTCTGCCAACAAAATAAGGTGCTAATGCCTGAGCAACATAGATGTCATTCTCATCGGTGATAAATACATACCATTGTCCATCTATGTTTGCTGGATTACCATAATGTGCTACAGTAGCGTCTATTCCTTGTGATTTGTATAAATCAATCGCACCTTGTACAAATTCCACTGCAAAGGCTTCTGGATCATCCATTGTTGTTCTGTGCGATTGTTCAACAACATCTATAACCTTTTCACAACCTGTCATACTAATTACTGCCAGTCCTAATACAAGCAGTAGTGTTTGAAAATACTTCATTATGAAACTCCTTAAAGCGTATATGTATATTCGATGCGTTCAATCCAACTCTGATTACACATCTAAAGTGATTTATTTCACTTGCAATTGTCAACAAAATATTATACGCTATTTATTACACAATTGCGAATTAAGAAAAATAAGTCAAACGTTACATGAGATTGAATATAAGTAATAACCTTCTTTCTGTTAAGAGATTTGGCAGAAATCTAATGACAATGAGAACTCAGCATGACTAAACAATTAGCGATTTCTGGTGGGACACCTGTTAGAAACACCAAAACCCATCCTTGGCAAGCTTGGCCAATTCATTCGTCTGATGAATGGAATAAGAAGATAGAACCTTTACTACGTGAAGTTTATTTGAGTGGAAATGAAGGTTCTGGTGGATCAATGATACCACGATTTTGTGATGAATACGCACAATACACGGGGACAAGTTATGCACAATTTATGCCACACGGAACGGAATCCATAAGTGCAGCATTAGCGGGTGCTCTGGATCTTGATGGGTTCAGTGATGGTGGTGAAGTTATAGTGCCAAACTATACTTTTGTTGCTACTGCAAGTGCTGTTTTAGAGCGAAATTGTAGAGTTACATTTGTTGATATTTGTCCAGAAACATTTACCATTGATCCGTATGCAGTCAAAGCAGCTATTAATTCCGACACCCGTGCAATCCTACCTGTTCATCTTGGTGGACACCCAGCTGACATGGGGGCACTCGCGGATCTTGCTAATCAACAAGATTTAAAAATAATAGAAGATTGTGCTCAAGCGCATGGTGCTGAATTTCAAACAAAAAAAGTAGGGAGTGTCGGAGATGTAGGTGCATTTAGTTTTCAGTCATCTAAAAACCTTACTTCAGGTGAAGGGGGAATGGTAACAACCAATGATAAGGACATACATGACAGGGTCTGTGCATTTATGAATGTTGGACGTGCTCCAGGGGGTGCAAGGTGGGAGTATCCTCGACTTGGATGGAATTACCGTCCATCTGAGTATCTTGCAGCAATCTTGTCAGTACGGTTGGAACTCCTTGAAAAACAAACTATTCTTCGTAACAAGAACGCAGCGTATTTATCTAATGGATTGGGATTGATTGATGGTATCGCACCACCCAAACTCGCACCTTGGGTTACAAAACACGGTTACCATCTGTATTGTATGAAATATGATCCTCAAGTGTTCGGTGGAAAGTCTCGTGCTGAGTTTGTTAAAACTCTATCAGCAGAGGGAATTCCATGCTCTATAGGTTACCGTTCACCACTCTCACAAGAACCTGGAATGGCACACGCCGCAGAGAAATACCCTCACCTTATACGGACACTGCCTTGTCCTAATGCAGAAGTGGTTTGTCAACATAGCGTCTGGTTTTTTCAAAATATGTTGCTTGGATCAATATCAGACATGGATCAAATATTGGAAGCTATTTCAAAAATCAATATAGCATGGAACTGATTAAGATTCATGCTGACAGTTTCCTTCACAATTTAACCATAGCACCGGAGTACCGGATGGATTCACAGATCAGTAAACCACTCCTTGTATACGACGGGAATTGTGATTTTTGTATTTTCTGGATTAATCGATGGAAACATTTAACACAAGACCGAATAGAATATGTCCCCTATCAAACAGTTTCTCATCATTTCTCAGATATCCCTATTTCAGTGTTTCAAACTTCAGTTCAGTATATTTTAGAAAACGGGCAGAATTATTCAGGTGCTGAAGCTATATTTCGGGCGTTGAACAATCGTAAGCTTATCTGGTTTTACGAAAAATGTCCAGGATTTGGAGTAGTTACAGAATTTGTATACAACTTTGTAGCAAAACGGCGGGTCTTCTTTTCAAAACTCACAAGAAGGTTCTTCCGATCATATTCCATATAATGGTCATTCACACTCAAGGACTTAATTCAATTGGAGACTTAATGACATCAAAATTTCTTAATGTTGCATTAGAAGCTGCAAAGAACGCTGAAGAGATTTTACTTTCATACTACGCCACCGAAACATTAGAAGTGGATCTTAAATCGGATGATACGCCAGTAACTTTTGCCGATAGGGAAGCTGAAAGAATCATACGAAAGACGATCAAGGAATCCTTTGCTACTCACGGTTTTTTAGGTGAAGAATATGGGATAGAAAAAGGGGACTCACCGTATGTCTGGATAATTGACCCGATTGATGCCACAAAGAATTATATCCGAAAGATACCAATCTTTGGCACACAGATAGCACTTATGCAGGAAGATGAACTTATACTTGGCGTTTCAAATGCACCACTGTTAAATGAACTTCTTTACGGAGAAATCGGACAGGGTGCTTTCCTAAATGGTAATCAGATTAGAGTATCAGATGTTTCTCAACCTGCTGATGCAGTGATCTGTCACGGTGGATTGAGATGGTTTATAGAAAAGGGAACATACACGGGTATTCACAATCTAATCAAAGTCGCTGCACGATCCAGAGGTTTCGGTGATTTCTACAGTTATCATCTTGTTGCTTCTTCAAGAGTAGATGCGGTCATAGAAGCAGCAATCAGTATCTGGGACATCGCAGCAATTACTGTAATTGTGTGTGAAGCAGGTGGTAGAGTGACTGATATTGAAGGAAAGGACATTACAATTGAAACCGATTCCCTTATTGCTACAAATGGAGTTTTACATGATGCAATTTTGGATAGTTTCAATGTGATTTAATTGGCTATTTGACATTCCTAACAATTTGAAAAAACATCAGAATCTGTGCTATAATTACCAAAACCAGCAAAAAAATGAGAATGTAAAATGAAACTTGAATTCCAAAATGTTCTGGATCTTTCTTATGTTGTTGATGAGAATAGTCCACGTGAATTGCCGATTGATCCTGTTAGAATATATGATCAGGCGACTTTAGAGAATGATGGTTATTTTGAAAGTCGGGTTGATATGTCTGGTCACTGTTCTACACATATAGATACACCTTGCTTGATGTATCCAGATGGCTACACTGTGGCTGAGATTCCTAAAGAAAAACTTACGGGGCACGCTCTTTTAATGGATTTTTCTGCAACAAAAAAACCAAATGATGCTGTGACTGCTGCTGATATTGAGTCATGGATAAAAGAAAACGGAGAAATTCCGGTTGAGAGTATTGTTTTTATGCGAACTGGCATGGATAAGTTCGTTTATCAAGATAGTTTCAATCGGGAGTGGATAGGATTCAGTGAAGATGCTGCTGAACTGCTTGTTGAGAAAGGCATAAAAGTCATTGGCACGGATGCTTGTAGCATTGATTCTATGGCGGGTCATCCCCCGTTGCATGATGGCTTACCTCCCGCGCATCTTGTATTTCTTGGCGCAGGAATCCCGCATGTTGAAGATTTATGTAACTTAAGTCAATTACCGACACATTTCTATGTCGTAATTGCTCCACTAAAGTTAGCACGTAGTTCTGGTGCTCCGACTCGTGTTTTGGCTTTTGTCTAAAATTATGCTGTAAGCATGAAACATATCCAATACTTGATTCCTCTCTGTAAATATGGAACTCCTTATACCAAAATCACTTTCAAAAATATTAATGGATATAGGTGGGATTGGTGGAACTAATGCATATCTTGTAGGCGGTTCTGTCAGAGACATGCTATTAAAACGGCCAACAATTGACATTGATATTGTCGTGGAAGGTGATGCGATTAAAGTAGCAGATCAACTGAAAACTCTTTGGAACGGTTCAATACAGATACATCACCAATTTGGTACGGCTACGGTAAAAACTACACACCCAACCTACCGAAATATAGATTTCGTTTCGGCTCGTCGTGAAACGTATAAATTACCCGGAACGTTACCTAATGTAGAACTTGGAACATTAGATGATGACCTAATGCGGCGAGATTTTTCAATCAACGCGTTAGCAATGTGTTTAGATTCAGAGCGGTTTGGTAAGGTAATTGATAGGACTGGAGGCATAGAGGATTTAGAGAAAGGAACAGTTCGGGTTTTACACGAGAAGAGTTTCATAGATGATCCGACGCGTATCTTCCGTGCCTGTAGATATGCTGGTAGATACGGTTTTAACATTTATGAGAATGATATTTCTTTAATTGAAGAAGCCTTACCGCATATAGCAGAAGTTAGTGGTGAGCGTATAAGAAATGAAATGATAAAGGTTTTCTTGGAGGACAAGGAACTGATCATAATCCGTGCGCTTGACAAATTAGGTGTATTCAAGACATTATTTAGAGGATGGAAAAACTCTCCAAATTTCTCATCCGCTAATGAAATTAAACTGAATGCTATTGTATGGTCAATAGAACATCTTGAAGATGAAGGATTTAACCTGAATCATATCAACTGGATTGCTTTATTCGGTTTTTGTAGTTTTCAAGGGATGCAACCTTTTCAGATTGAAGCAATCAGTTTTAGACTCGTATTGGATTACGAACTTCATCGTATTTGCAAGATTAACCATAAAACAAAACATGAAAGTGATGAAACGGAAGTTCGGAATGTGTTTGATAAATCGGAGATTGAACTGTCTGAAAATACACTGATTGATTTTTTCAATGGCAAGTGGTGCATAGTAGATTCTGAAAATGAGAAAACTTTTATATATGATGGAGTCAATATTTTTTGTGTAAATACACCCTTAACTACCTATCGCAAATTATCTGACATTCTACTTAATATTACTGATAATACTGCCAATAGTGATATTTATAAACTATTAACACCGTTTCCACTTGAGACGCTTATCTTAGCATATCAGGACCCGTCGATTTCTGATGTGAACCGTATGGCCATCGGACATTTTTTACTCGTACTACGCAAGGTATCACCTATCATTACAGGTGATGATCTGATTAAATGGGGTGAAAAACCAGGAAAGAGTTTTAAGACATTGCTCTGGGACTTATTTGCTGCACAATTGGATGGAATGGTTAATTCTAAAAGTGATGCATACATGCTCTATCAAGAATTCCAATCCTAAATTTTTAGACTATTTCACAATTAATATATCAATGGAATCCATATAAAAAATGTTTACAACAGATGTAATCTGGAATGCAATGCTTATAGTAACACAATTCATTGTGCTACTAACCTTTCACGAATGGGGACATGCGAAATCAGCAAATATGTTAGGTGATCCTACAGCGCGCAATTTAGGACGTATGTCCTTAAATCCGGCGGTTCATATAGATCCTATTGGAACACTGTTTTTGCCACTTATTGGTTCAATTTTCGGAGGTGGGTTCTTTGGTTGGGCAAAACCTGTACCAGTTGATCCGCACAATCTAAAAAATCCAAGAAGAGATTTGATGCTCATTGCTGCTGCTGGTCCATTCATGAATATCCTCCTAACATTTGCAATATTTTTCATTATACTAATATTAGAAAACGTCTTTGGGTTAAAACCGTATGGTGTGGACGCTGATGCTATATATATTCAAATTTACAAATTCTTATTGACATCAGCTCATATTAGTGTATTCCTTGCTGTGTTTAACATGTTACCACTCTTTCCGTTAGATGGGTTCAGCGTTGTGAATGGAGTTTTAACAGAAAGTGCATCGCGCCAATTTTCAAAGCTCGCCCCCTATGGAATGCCGATTTTGATGACTCTAATTTTTCTACCTTATGTATTGCCTATGCTGCCAAGTCCACTAAGTTTCTTAGGTAAAGTTTCATACTTTATACTTCATAATATTGGCGAGATCGTTGGTGTTCGTTAACTGATGAAACCTTACATTCTTTTCAAACTATGATGCTATCCGATATAACACTTTCTACAACTACAACACATCGAATTTACGATGTTAAATTAGACGGTTTTGAGGGACCACTTGATCTGCTTCTACATCTTATCCAGAAGGACGAGATGGATATAAACGAAATTCAGATTGCTAAGATTACTGACCAATATCTGGATTATGTCACTCTAATGGATCAGTTAGATTTAGATGTTGCATCCGAATTTTTGGTTATGGCAGCAACACTATTGCATATAAAGTCGCAAAGCATCCTTCCTCAGATTGTTACAACAGTTGAACATCCAATTGGAAATCAACAACAATTGGTGCGACAACTATTGGAGTATAAACGGTTTAAGGAAGCAGCACAGGTGTTAGATGTTTATGCGGAACGACGGACTTCAATATATAACAGAAGTCCGAAACTACATGCGGAATTAGACGGTTCCCGTTCTTTTGAAATTAGAGCAACACTTTTTGATCTATTAACTGCATTTAAGAATATCAATGATCAAATCTCACAGTTGGATCCAGAGGAACAATATCAGACAGTTGAAGAGGAGAGCATCACTGTTGAGGAAAAAATAGACTCTATTGAGAGACGATTAGAGATTGAGGAGCAGATACATTTTGAAAGCCTATTTCCTCTTACTTCGAGTAAAATTGATCTAATCGTCACTTTTCTTGCTATTTTAGAACTGATCAGAATAGGTACAATTGTAACTGTGCAAACTGGTCTGTTTGAGAGTATCTATATTGTCAAAGCTTCTATTAATAAAGAGAATGAACATCAACCAAGACAAGCGTGAAATGGTAATCAATATGAATTCAGAAAATGGCAGCAATGATCAGCAGATGCGTTTAATGGAAGTATCTTTGGATGAGAATACAAAGTCAATTTTAGAGGCGATTCTGTTTGCTGCGAGTGAACCGATTACGATAAAACAGTTTCAACATGCACTCACAGGTCTAAACGCTCGGGTGATTCGAAAGTCTCTGTCGCAACTGAAAGATGAATATGAACAGATGGGAAGAAGTTTTCGTCTGGTTGAAATCGCAAATGGATTTCAAATATGTACGCGTCCAGAATTTTCTGAGTGGATTCGCAAGTTTTATATTCAGCAAGTTAGGGTGACATTGTCTCCATCAGCATTAGAGACACTGGCAATTGTGGCGTATAAACAACCCGTTACGCGTGCTGATGTTGCTAATATACGCGGTGTTAATAGTGATAGCGTGATCAATGCACTTGTTGAGAAAAACCTTGTGTGTGTGTCTGGAAGGAAAGAGGGGGCAGGACGCTCACTACTGTTTTCTACGACTGATACATTTCTTCAACAGTTCGGTTTGAAAGACTCTTCAGAATTACCATCTTTAGACGAGATAGAGCAGTTCTTATCTACATCAGATAGCGTGGACCATCTCAATTCTGTTCAGGAGGAAATGGAATGAGGAATTACAATGCTTGGTTTGAATGTGATTTGGGATGTACTTATCCACTCACTGAGGTCATCTATCGTTGTAAAACCTGTAATGGATTATTACAAGTTAAGCACGACATGGATGTGCTTAAACAACGAAATGCTTACGACTGGAAGAGGCTATTTGAGGAACGGTATATGCGGACTCAATACCCCTATGGTAGTGGTGTCTGGGGTAAGAAAGAGTTCGTTTGTCCAATAATTGATGATGATAATATCATATCAATGTATGAGGGAGGGACAAATCTATTCTGGGCTGAGCGTTTTGGTAAACAACTTGGAATCTCCGACCTATGGATAAAGCAGTGCGGGAATAGTCATACGGGTTCGTTTAAAGACCTTGGAATGACTGTACTTGTGTCTATGGTGAATCAGATTATTGCTGAATCAGGTAGCATTCGTGCTGTAATGTGTGCTTCAACGGGTGATACTTCTGCATCCTTAGCCGCTTATGCATCAGCAGCAGGTATTCCGGCAATAATACTCTTACCGAAGGAAAAGGTCACGCGCGAACAACTGATACAACCGATTGCAAATGGTGCTTTAACGTTATCACTTGAGACTGATTTTGATGGTTGTATGGCAATCGTTCAAAAACTTGCTGATCGTAATGAATTTTACCTCGCTAATTCGATCAATTCCCTACGTATTGAAGGTCAAAAGACAATCAGTATTGAGATAGTTCAGCAATTTGATTGGCAAGTACCAGATTGGATAATTATCCCCGGCGGTAACCTTGGAAATGTTTCAGCACTTGGATTGGGATTCCTTATGATGTATGAATTAGGTATGATTGACAAGCTCCCGCGTATCGCTTGTGCACAGGCGGAGCGGGCAAATCCACTTTACAGAAGTTATCAAACGGGATTCACAGAATTCAAAGCAATTACTGCTCAATCTACATTAGCGACAGCTATCCAGATAGGCAATCCAGTATCAATCCATCGTGCAATTAAAGTCTTACAAAGGTTTGATGGGATTGTTGATCAAGCAAGTGAAGAAGAATTGGCGGATGCAGCTGCACGCGCTGATCGAACAGGTCTCTTCAATTGTCCTCATACTGGTGTCGCATTAGCAGTACTCATCAAGATGATTGAACGTAAACAGATAGAAAAAGACAATAGAGTTATCGTTATTTCAACTGCAAATGGTCTGAAATTCCCTGATTTTAAAGTCGGGTATCACAATTTCCTTCCAGATCAACCTCCACCCCGTTATTTGAATGTACCGATTGAATTAGAAGCAGACTTGGATAAAGTTCTCAAACAGATAGACAAGCATCTTGATGTTTAAGGATTTGGTTAGAACCGTATAGGTGTGTAAGTATTTTGTCATCTTTTTTCAGAAGAGACGGTACACGGAGAGTGCCTACTACTATTAAGAGCTTATGAAATCACAAAAAAATGACACTTATAGGGACAATAACTTTACGTACCCGTCTTTTACCAAAATTAACAAGAGATATATCGAAGATTAAATAAAATTGTGAAATTTATTTGACAACTGTAGAAAGCTTGTGTTCAGGGTTATTTAGTTTTAAGAATTATCAGTTGATGTGTGTTACTGATAGTTTATATCGTAGGTCGGGTAGAGCGAAGCGAAACCCGACCTACACAAGTTGTTCACATATGTGAAAATAATCGCCAAAAAATCGAAAACTAAATAACCCTGGCTTGTGTTATGATACCTATAGATGACAGTAGTTTGACCAGAAAACTTTTATAATTAAGGAAAATAGACATGTCTAAACAGATGTATTTCGTTTTTACAGCATTGATAGTTTTACTAATTGCAATAGGTGGATTTATTTACTGGCAGTGGTCAGACGTGCAGCAGTACAAGGAACAGCTTACACAAGACGCGAAACACCTTGAAGGAAAAAATAAACCGAAAGTGCAACACATTGTCTCCACACAGCCTGCTCCCGTAAATGCGCAGCAAAGCGATGGTGAATATGGTGTTACACGTCAAGGCACGCGGTATCTCAAAAATCCCGCCTGGGCGAATCGAGTTGAAGCGCACACAATCCCTACAGGTCCGCCCCTTGAGATTGACTGGAGGTCCTGGGCAAATTTAGACACATGGAAACCAGTGGACTGGCGTGATCCACGCGTATGGGAATCCTATCGCAACTTCTGGAGATTTGACAGACCCCATGTAAATCCTAATGGCACTGTCCCCTGGCGTGCCAGATTAGATAACTGGGGCACGCCGCTCCAACAGTTTCGGAATGTTTCGCTTGTCGTAAGGTATAGTAGACGAACCGGTTTTCGTCCGACCCCGGATCAGTTCACGGAACACCAAGAATTGGTTTCGCGCTACGAAGATGTGCAAGCACTTGGAGATACTACAACAGCGGAGTCTTTACGGAGTCAGATTGTCGCACTTGAAGCCTCAGCACAAGGGGTACTGCCCGACCCAAACTCCTATTTCTCTACGTTCTACGGAGACTCGGACCCGGGGTGGGAAAACCTTTCAGATATAGAAAAACGTAGAGTGAATAGAGTAGAAGAGGCAGTCGGGATAAGAAACCTTTACAAACGATTGGGTATTGAACATCTGTATGAATATTATGAAAAACCAAAGAATTAGACTGCATGTGAATATTACCGCAGTTGGATCATATCTACAAAAGGAGAACTAATACCATTTCTAATTGATAATGCCTCTTATTGTAGCACAACTTTATGAAGATTAAAAGATAATTTCGGTAATTTTGTTTATAGTCCGGTGCGGTTAGGAAACCGCACCTACCTGGTTTGTTTAGAATTTAAATACCGAATTAGTAAATTAATCTTCATCCAGTTTGTGTCCTGGAGAATAACTACCATAATAATCTCCTAATGACACAATAAATTATAGAAATAAATACTGGTGTCAGTAGTTGCTTCAAATTCTAAATTACTTGAACATTGTTGATAATTGTGTTATAATCCTAAACAAATTAAAATTGATAGGAGATTATGAATGTCAGATCATTATCAGCCCAAACCTGACCATAAGTTTACTTTTGGGTTGTGGACAGTGGGAAATCCAGGACGGGATCCATTCGGAGATGTTGTTAGACCCCCTTTAAAACCTACCTATAGTGTTAAGAAACTCAGCGAATTAGGCGCGTACGGTGTTAACTTACACGACAATGATCTTGTTCCATTTGACGCTTCAGCAACTGAACGGGACAAAATTGTAAGTGAATTCAAGCAAGCACTTTCTGATCACAATATGAAAGTGCCGATGGCTACTACCAATCTATTCTACCACCCTATATTCAAAGATGGTGCCTTTACATCTAATAATCCTAAGGTCAGAGCTTTTGCTATCCAGAAAACACTCAACGCTATTGATCTTGGTGTGGAGCTTGGTGCTAAAATCTATGTGTTTTGGGGGGGACGTGAAGGTGCAGAAGTTGATGCAGCTAAAGACGGTCCTGACACAGTGAAATGGAACCGTGAAGCGATGAATTACTTCACTCACTATGTCAAAGACCAAGGATACGATCTAAAATTTGCTTTAGAAGCAAAACCTAATGAGCCACGCGGTGACATCTATTTACCTACAACTGGACATATGTTACATTTCATTGAAACTCTTGATTATCCGGAAATGGTGGGTGTTAACCCAGAATTCGCACATGAAACCATGGCTGGATTGAGTTTTCTTCACGGTGTTGCACAAGCCTATGAAGCAGGAAAACTTTTCCACATTGATCTTAATGACCAGAAGATGAGCAGATTTGATCAGGACTTACGCTTCGGTTCTGAGAACATTAAGAGTGCCTTCTTTCTTGTGAAGTTTCTTGAAGATGTGAACTGGGATGGAAATAGACACTTTGATGCACACGCCTATCGTACTGAAGATGAACAAGGTGTTTGGGATTTCGCTGCTGGTTGTATGCGTAGTTATCTGATACTTAAAGAAAAAGCCGATAAGTTCAATGAAGATGCAGAAATACAAGGTATCCTATCTGAATTACGTGCAAGGGATCCAGAACTCGAAGCACTCATGTCAAAGTATAGTGCAGATAGTTTAGAAAAACTAAGAGAGATAGACTTTCAACCGAATATCATTGCTGAAAAAGGTCTCGGATACGAGAAACTGGATCAACTCACCTTTGAGATTCTGACTGGCGTTAGATAAAACTTGTTGAGTCGTGCGACTGTATTGAAATATAAGAGTTATCGTTATGAGTACACTGATAATTGCTGTTCTTAGTTTCATAGGTTTCATTGTTGCTTACAATACTTATGGTAAGTGGTTAGCAAGGAAAATATTCGGTTTAGATCCTGAGGCAAAAGTTCCGAGTCAAGAACTCAAAGATGATGTGGATTATGTGCCTACCAAAAAAGAGGTAATCTTTGGTCATCATTTTACCAGTATTGCGGGAACAGGTCCCATCGTCGGTCCTGCGATCGCGGTGTTCTGGGGTTGGTTACCAGCCTTGCTTTGGGTTGTGCTTGGTTCTGTTTTTATTGGTGCTGTTCATGACTTTGGTGCACTTGTCGTTTCACTCCGTAATCGCGGACAAAGTGTTGGTGAAGTGGCGGGTAGAATGATTGGCCCCCGTGCCAAGTTTCTATTTCTGATTGTTCTCTTTATGGGTTTGACTATCGTGCTTGCTATATTCGGATTAGTCATAGCCCTTATTTTTTCCTTTTACCCTGAATCAGTTTTGTCGGTATGGATTGAAATCCCGCTCGCTGTTGCTATAGGTATCTGGATTCACCGAAAAGGCGGGAATATACTTATCCCCTCCATTATTGCACTGGGGATTATGTATATTGGAATGGCTGTTGGTGCTTATGTTTTACCGATTGACTTAAGCAAGTGGTTTGGAATAGAGTTGCTCGGATCTTCCGTCCTAAATGTAGTTGTAATTTGGACATTAGTTCTTTTTGTCTACTGTTTCATTGCATCAGTTCTCCCAGTATGGACACTTCTACAACCACGCGATTTTATAAACAGTCATGAGTTAGTCTTAGCACTTGTGTTGTTAGTACTTGGACTTGCAGTAGCAGGATTTACGGGTGCAGCTGATTTATTCTCATCTGCACCAGCAGTAGCAAAAGACATCCCACCTGATGCTCCTCCAATCTGGCCTTTCCTATTCATTACAATTGCGTGTGGTGCTGTTAGCGGATTTCACTGTATGGTGAGTTCTGGTACATCAAGTAAACAGGTTGAGTCTGAAGAAGATGCACAATATGTTGGGTATGGTGCCATGCTGCTTGAAGGGGGACTTGCAGTTGTCGTCATTATTGCGTGCTGTGCTGGCATCGGTATGGGTATATTCAATAGGACTGTTGACTCTGAGAGCGCGGGAGGTTACACATTCCAACCCATTTTGAAGGAAGGGAGTAATCAACGCGTTGTCAATGAAGAGGCATGGAGAACACGATACGCTACAGGTGAAACAGTTACAAATCCTGATGGATCAACTACGGTTGTTGGTGGCGGTTGGGTAGCCCATAAACTGAAAGATAAAGTAAGTGCATTTGTTGAGGGGGGTGGTAATTTCCTTGCAGCGCTCGGTATTCCGCTGAAAATGGGAATAGCAATTATGGCGGTGCTTGTTGCAAGTTTTGCTGCTACAACATTGGATACTGCTACCAGACTGCAACGTTATGTGATACATGAACTCGCGCAGACTGTTAACTTTAGACCTTTGATGAACCGTTACATAGCGACAGCATTTGCTCTGTTACTGGCTGCTGCCGTGGCATTATTCCAAGGTCCAAGTGGTCCGGGTAGTGGAGGACTCACGCTTTGGCCTCTGTTCGGAGCAACAAACCAACTCCTTGCCGGCTTAGCGTTTATGGTGATTGTCTTCTACCTTGTACGGCGAAACAAGCCTATCTGGTTTGCATTCTTACCAATGATTGTAATGCTCCTCATGCCTGCTTGGGCAATGTTACATCAGATGTTTAATCCTGCTACAGGATGGCTATTTAAAGGCAATTACCTACTATTCTGTTTCGGTTTAGTTGTAGAAGGTTTACAATTTTGGATGATTGCAGAAGGCGTAATTGCATGGCGAAATGCTCGTGGCAATTATCCCGAACTTCCTCCATTGGAAACTATTACTGCTGATTAAAAGGGGTAAGAAAATCTCATATCAAATCAACAAATTATTACATTATCAAAATCATTTGAAAAGCATAAAATTACAATGTATTATATACCATTTATCCTGATTCAACCTATAACTTGTTCAAAAATATTTGTAATGCACAAAAATGCAATGTATAATATATCAATAGTTGGAGGTCAAAGTGTTGAGAGTAAAGAAACAATTCTATCAAGAAACATTGTCAACAGAGCATGTATAGATTTATGAGATTAGATAAACTGAGTGCAAAACTCTTAATCCTATCTGGATTATTCTGTTATATAACCTTGTTTTGTTTTTCTCAGTTAGTGCATGAGCATACTTGCTTTCAACATGAAAATTGCAACCTTGCACATGAAAATTGTAACCATGAAGATGAAGAAGAAAGTAGTTCTCATTGTAATAAGAGTTGTGCAGCTTGTGCTTTTGTCAACACCCAATTCATATTTGAGTATCAACACAATACCTTCTCATACAATAGACCTTGCGATGGTAAAGTTATAGTTTCTGAGATATGTTTCATTGATACAATCCCTACACGCAACCTTCACAGTCGTGCTCCCCCTTCCCCCAAATTCACAAATTAGATTATAAATCGTAAAGCATATAGTCCCTTGGATTACTTGCACCTTTCTGTCACATAACTTGTAAAGTTGTGAGGAAACGGAACATAACCTAACTTGGTTGTGCTACAAATAGATGTAGTCTGTTCGGTTTGCTAAACGCATAGATAAGAGTGTTAAGGTTATACTATAATCCCCTTATACATTTGAGATAGAAAATATTAGAAACATAAGTCTGACACAATTCTATAGGATTCTGTCAACTTGTATCATTTTTGTAATTCTGCTTCTGTTTCTAAGGTTATTAGTATTCGTTTTAATTTCAATTCGTTTTAATTTCAATTCGTTTTAATTTCATGCGTCTTGCCAATTCTGTAATGAAATTGGTATAAGACTGTACTGCTGTGTTTTTTTATATCCACAGCAACTTATTAGGAGAATATAATGTTAAATTATTTTTATTCGCGCGACAATTCAGTTAATTTTTCTCAGATTATTTTAGTTGTCTTAGTTGCTATACTACCGTTATTCGGTGCCGGTTGTGGTGAAGATGACAACCCAATCGTTGATGGCGACGACCATGACCACGATAATGGGGATGCCCCCATGCACGCCGATGTTGTCGGTTTCATTCTGAAAGTCGATGAGACAGAGGTATATCGTCAGTTTAAAGGAACCGAAACCGGGGACGGGCTCACGGTTAAAGCTGGTGAAGAGATTGAAGTCCATGTCGTATTTCTTGAAGAAGACGGCCACGAGGCACACCTCGATGAAGTAGAATCCACTGATGAACATGGACATGAAGAGGAATTCGGCTTGGGCATAACAGGATACGATGAGACTATTATCGCGATCCATCTGGACCACGATGAACACGGCCACGATGAAGAAACTCACGGTGAAAACGATGAAGACGCTCACGATGAAGACGGTGAAGAAGAACACGCTGATGAGTTACCGTTTGGACTTGAGGGATTGAAAGCAGGCACAACGGAAATTAATCTCCAACTGCTTCACGGGGATCATCCCGATTTCACGGCGGCAAAGCCGATTCCGGTAACTGTTGAGTAAGGGGGACCCCATGTTAAGCACTTGTGCTTGTTCGGATAGGTCTCTCACGGTAGGGATGCTTAAAAAGCGTCCCTACCTATTCGTGCTGGTGTCTGGGATAATAGTCTGTCTATTTTGCTATCTCAAGGATTCCCAAAGTGCTTCAAACACTTCAAACACGACGTGCCCTCTGGAAGGAGAGGTTGTTGAAACACGGAGCAATACCCGCCTTGAGGGGGTTACGGTACGTATTAAGGGACTTGAGCAGCACGTCCGAACCGATGCAAACGGGCGGTTTAAGTTTGATACCGTGCCGGAAGGAAATCAGACTCTGGAGTGCATGAAAGTCGGTTATCAACGGTTTGAACAAGTAATTGATGTGAATGCCTCATCCCCTTATCTCCAAATTGAACTGGAGACGTTGGCGTTTCAACTGCAGACTATCAGGGTATACGGTTCAAAACGCACAGTTTCACAGTTTGAGGCAACAACCGACTTAGCATTAAGTGAAACAGAACTCGAAAGACGGTTAGGTATGACTTTGGCAAACACGTTGGCAGATGAGACGGGTGTTTCACAACGGATGATGGGACGGGCGATTTCACGTCCTATAATTCGGGGATTGGGCGGTGACAGGCTGCTAATCCTTGAAAACGGCGAACGCACAGGGGATAAATCCGGTTCCAGTGCCGACCATGCCGTATCCATTGACCCGACAACTGCTGAGGGTGTTGAAATTACGCGCGGACCCACATCGTTAATTTACGGCTCAAGTACGTTAGGTGGTGTTATTAATGTCAAAAGTAATCATATACTCCAAATTCTACCGAGACGGACTAATATGCATCTAACGTTCCAAGGGGAATCTGTAAACTCAGGTTTGGCAGGTACAACTGGATTTAATTTCCCAATTGGTGATTTTGCGGGTAATGTCGAATGGAATCGGCGTCTTGCATCTGACATACAAACACCGATGGGTGTACTTAAAAACACCTCTCTTTCAAATGTTAATTTTTCTGGTGGTGCTTCACTGATTAAGCCGTGGGGTTTCATCGGTGCCTCTGGTAGTCGTTATCGCTCAGATTACGGCGTACCAGGATCACCCGAGGGACATATTAGCGGGGTTAACATAGAACTTGACAAGCAACGTTATGAAGGGCAGATGGAGTATCGCTTCAATACAACGATACTTGAAAAGGTAAAACTCCAGTCTGCCTATACGCGTTATCAGCATCAAGAGTACGAGTCCAACGGGAGACTTGGTGTTGAATTCGGTCTGCTGACCTACAACGTCTCAGTGATGGCCCATCTTTTTGACAACGCGATTGCAGGTGTTTGGTGGGAATACCGAGATCACGCTACAGACGGATTCTACTGGACACCGCACACTCGTGAATTTGCGTTAGCAGGATTTTATCTAAACCAGCGTAACTTTGACAAACTCACCTTACAGGGGGCTATCCGTTACGACATGAGGCGTTCGGAACCGTTCAGGCCTGGGGCAGTTGTCCGAGCAGGAAAAGTCCAACGTCGCGATTTTAACGGTTTGTCCGCGGCTACCTCTGGAATTTACCATTGGACAGATAAGTTGAGTACTGGGGCAACCCTGATGAAGACGTTTCGCGCACCAGGAATTGAGGAACTTTTCAGCGATGGTCCTCACTTAGCTGTCTATTCCTACGAAATCGGCAATGTCGAACTGGGGCCCGAACACGGATACGGTACTGAACTCTTCATCAAATACGCAGCTGACCGTTTCAGACTCAATCTTGCCATTTTCAGGAATCTGATACAGAACTATCTCGTTCCGACGAACAGCGGCGAAAAAAAGTGGGGAAGCGGCGCAGCTGGATGGTTGTGGATTTATCAATACATGGGTAACGACGTTGTGATGGATGGCGCTGAAATCCAAATAGGGGGTGAAGTCCTGCCGCAGGTACATCTTCAGCTCAATATGAGTTACGTCAACGGAACGATTCAGTCCAGTGGACGACCGCTGGAGCGTGTCCCACCCCTCAACGGTAAATTCGTCATAAGTTACACACCATCTCCATTGCATCTGTATGTCGCGTCCCGTTTCTCAGGCAGCCAGACCCGGCTTGGTGAATTTGAGGAACCAACAGACGGCTATCTCGTCTATGATATCGGAACTTATCTCAATTTTTCGCGATGGCAGCTTGAGAACATGATCGTTTTCGAGATTGAAAATCTGTTTGATACAACCTATCGTGAACATCTGTCCCGTATCAAAGAGGCAATGCCGGAACCAGGTCGGAATGTGAAGCTTTTGTATAAACTTAATTTTTAAAAAATGTAGGATGGAGGATGTTTTTGTCATTCTCTATAAGTGTAAACTTAAGAAGACTTAGAAGCTCTTATGAATCACTCCGAGTCCTTATGGTTATAGGGGTTGTCTTCTCTTCAGTCCCGTAGGGACGATATGTTTATAGGAAAATGTGTACCCCACCTCTCTTCAGTCCCTACGGGACTAAATATAAGACAGTCTCAATCATAGTGGCTATTGAGAAGGATTCATAAAAACACAGAAAGTTTCTTAAGTTTACACCCGCCGAATGCCATACGCGCATTCGGCGTTGATTTGGATGAATGCCAAACGCGCATTCACATCGTTGATTTATAGGTTTCGTGCCTCTACCCGACCTACGAAAATTGATGAATTAGGGGGTAAAACACGAATGTAAGGAGGTAAAACACGGATGTGGGACATCAAAGCGACGCACAAACCGATAAAATCCTTCTACACAGAACTCAAACAATACGAAAGCCTCGGGGCGACAAATGAAACCGAAATCCGACTCGCCTTTGCAACACTCTTCCAACACTACGCCAGCCAAAACAATCTAACGCTTATCTGCGAAAAATCACTCCGAACACCGCAAAATACCACAATTTACGTCGATGGCATGCTTACCGATAACGTCTTCGGTTTGCCGCGTGGCTATTGGGAAGCGAAAGACCTCCACGACAATCTCGCTACAGCCGTTAGACAGAAATTTGATACAGGCTATCCGCAGGATAATATACTCTTCACAACCCAAGAACGCGCCATCCTCTACCAAGATGGACAAGAGGTTATGGATATCGGTATCGATGACGTGGATGCGTTCATCCGGGTGCTTCACGTCTTCTACAGTTATGAACAACAGGATATTGCAAACTGGGAACGTGCTGCTGTTGAATTCAAGGACAAAGTGCCAGCACTCGGTGAACGTGCCGCAGCTTTGATCCAAAACGAAGAGGCAACCAACGCTCGGTTTCAAGAAGCGTTCACAGACTTCTATCGCCACTGTCAAGAGGCAATTAATCCCAATCTCTCAAAGTCTGCTGTTGAGGAGATGCTCATCCAACATCTCTTGACAGAACGGATTTTCCGCACTGTTTTTGACAATCCCGATTTCACGCGCCGAAATATCATTGCACGTGAAATTGAAAATGTGATTGACGCGCTCACATGGCAGGCTTATAACCGTTCTGAGTTCCTCCGCGAACTCAATCCGTTCTATGGTGCGATTGAACGCGCCGCTGCAACTTTTATTGACTTCTCGCAGAAACAACATTTCCTCAATACTGTGTACGAACAGTTTTTTCAAGGCTTCTCCGTAAAGGTCGCTGATACCCACGGCATCGTCTACACACCGCAGCCGATCGTTAATTTCATGGTGAAAAGCGTCTCGCATCTACTTGCAACCGAGTTTGGACGTTCACTCTCGGATACAGGCGTTCACATCATCGATCCTTTTGTCGGCACTGGTAACTTCATCGTGCGGCTTGTCCAAGCGATTGATAAAACCGCACTCAAGGCGAAATATACCGATGAACTCCACTGCAATGAGGTGTTACTGATGCCTTACTACATTGCCAGCATGAACATTGAGCATGAGTTTTATGTTGCTACAAAGCAGTATCAGCCTTTTGATAACCTCTGCCTTGTGGATACATTCGACTTGACAGCCGAGCGTCAGTTTTCCTTGTTTACGCCAGAGAACACGCGGCGGGTTGAGCAGCAGAAGCAGACAGAGATGTTTGTCGTCATTGGAAATCCACCCTACAATGCACGGCAGATGGATGAAAACGATGCCAACAAGAATCGTAAGTATCCCGAATTAGACAGACAGATTCAAGAAACTTATGCTGAAGCTTCTACTGCAACGAACAAAACCGCCCTCTACGATCCCTACGTCAAAGCAATCCACTGGGCATTAAATAGAGTTGAAACGGATGGGATCGTCGCGTTTGTGACAAATCACAACTTTATTGATGGTCAGGCGTTTGATGGGATGCGGAAACATCTCTCCGATGCTTGTGATAAGATTTATCTGTTAGATTTGGGCGGCAACATCCGTAAAAGTCACGGTGGAGATTCTAATGTGTTTGACATTCAGGTCGGAGTGAGTATTAACTTGTTCGTGAAAAAGGATCAGCATAGAGGCGAGGTTGCAAACCCCGAGAGCGAAGCAAGAAAGTCTGCCGATATTTTTTACAACAGTGAGACAGCGGAGATGTCCAAAGAAGCGACATTTGAATTTTTGGACGCGTCCGAACACATCGGCAATGTCAATTGGGATTCTATTCATCCCGACGCCCGACAGACATGGCTTACTGAGGGGCTGCGCGAAGATTTTGAGATTTTTATGCCAATCGGGAGTAAGACAGCAAAAGCAGCGAAGGGTGAGGTTTCTGGTGTGATTTTCCACCAGTTTAGTAGCGGAGTGAAAACAAATCGCGATGCGTGGGCAATCAACTTTGATCATGACACACTCACGACTAACGTTCAGCGAATGATGGATACTTATAACACGCAAGCACTCAAGTGGCAACAACAAACGGTACAGAATGTTGATGATTTTGTGGTGTATGATAATGAGAAAATCAGTTGGAGTTCAGGTCTAAAACAGAAGTTGCTAAGCGGATACATTGCAGAATTCAGTTCAGAAAGAATACGACAAACGCTCTACCGTCCGTTCACAAAATCCCATCTTTACTTTGATAGATTTATGGCAGAGAGAGTATACGTATTTCCATCTATTTTTCCGACTCCTCAGACCGAAACTGAAAATCGGGTAATTTGCGTTAATGTCTCACGAGAGAAACCCTTTACCTGTCTCATAGGCAATTGCATTCCTGAACATATTATGACAGGCGGTTTTGGCTCAGCTGGGCAATATTTCCCCTTCTATATCTACGATGAAGATGGTTCAAAACAACGAGAGAACATTACGGATTGGGCATTGGTACAATTCCAAGAGCATTACGGAGACACGAACATCACCAAATGGGACATTTTCCACTATACTTACGCGCTCCTACATCATCCCGCGTACCGCGAACGGTATCAGGTAAATCTCAAACGGGATCTGCCGCATATTCCTTATGCACCCAAATTTTGGGAATTCGCTGAGGCTGGCAGACGGTTGGCAAACATCCACACCCACTATGAAGACCAACCGCAGTATAAATTAGACCTGATTGAAACACCGGATATGCCCTTGGATTGGCGTGTAGAGCAGATGAAATTCTCTAAAGACAAAACAGAGATAAAATACAACGATTTCCTCACATTGGCGGGTATCCCCGCGGAGACGTTTCAGTATCGGTTAGGCAACCGCGCAGCGTTGGAGTGGGTGGTAGATCAGTATCGTGTCAAAACAGACAAACGGAGCGGCATTGAGAATGACCCGAACCGTACGGATGATGAGACCTACATCGTAGATCTGATTCGGAAAGTTATCAGTGTGAGTTTGGAGACGGTGGAGATTGTTGAGGGATTGTCGGCGTTGGATATTGGTGCGGAGGTGTAACGTTTCCGCTTTCTTATTTTTGATTATTAATTTTTTCTATGGTATAATATCTGGAATGGACAATCTTAATGTAACTGAATCGAGGAGCAGACATTTCCTGAAGATACCTAATGCAGATCATTGGACGAAGAAAACTGGACAAATTTGCCCAGAGACATTCAACTGCCAGAAGTGCTCTTCAACGATGGTATGCATTGATGGAGGAAGGAACTTTTGAGTCTTTTGTTGATTTGCGGGAAACGTTTCCTCAAGCAGACCCCGTGCCAATAAAGGCAGGCGAAAAAACAACCTTAACAGTCTTTAACATTGGTAGGAACGTGCGTCTTATTGCATTTGTTGAATATGAAGATCAGATAGTTTCTATTAGGCGTGTGCTCACGCATGACGAATATAATAGAGGTAAATGGAAGAGGTAAATTATGGCGATGGAAACACAAGCTGCGCTCAGTGCGTCGTCAACGCTAGGAGCTTTTGCCTTAGATCCTGCTCTCCCCGACGTAATATCAAGCAGATCTCAATTATTTCAGAGGTCGGAGCCAATACAAATTCAGGTGCAAATCCGACTATCGGCATCCACTGTCCCCACCACCTACTCTGAGAGTGTCTATCAATGGTTAGTAGAGGTTTTAGATGGATTAATCGATTTCGGCCAACGGCACGGGCATTACGGTGTTATCAACTTGAGTGATAGCGAGTATGAGTGGCTGGATGATATATTAGAAGAACTAATCTATTCTGTTGGTGAGGATCAAAGGCATCCCTTGGCACCGTTGATGAAATTCATTATTCGGATTATTGCTAACTACGAAGATGCCTACGTTCCAAAACTCACCGAACGGTTTCCAGAATTGGCAGAAGAAGCACCGATAGAAGCTGCAAGGAAAAATAAGAAACCTAAAGAGAATACGCCTAAACCGGATGAAAACGTACTCGCTGCGTATGCTTTTTTCTCAATTGGTTACCTCCTTTATCACGGGAACCGCACAGAAAAAGCTATTTCAGCTTATGAGCAAGCGATTGCGCTGAAGCCTGATTTTTGGGAGGCTTCTTACAATTTGGGAATTGCGCGGTACGATCTCAAGCAACATACGCAAGCAATAATTGCCTTCAACAAAGTGGTAGAATTGAACCACAACTTTGCGAGTGCCTATTACAATAGAGGAATTTTGAAATCTGAATTAAAAGACTACGAGGGGGCAATTGCCGATTTTAACGAAGCACTCATATTAAAACCTGATCATGTTGAAACTTACAACAACCGAGGTATAGCGAAGTCTAAACTTGGCCAATGTGAACTTGCAATTAACGATTTCGCTAAAGCGATCAAGTTAAATCCAAACTACGCTGATGCCTACTATAATAGAGGGTATACAAGCTACCAACTACGGAACTTCCAAGCTGCAATTAACGACCTTGACAAAGCAATTGAGTTGGATCCAAGCAATTTTACAACATACTATTACAGAGGGGTTGCAAGACAACTACTTCACAACGACCGGACTGCGATTGACGACTTTGATAAAGCGATTGAGTTAAAATCTGATATTGCTGAATGCTATTACTGTAGGGGAGTTGCCAAAAAGCAGCTTGGTAATCTTCAAGCCGCTATCACTGATTTTGATAAAGCAATTATGTTGGGATTTAATTCTGCTGAGGTTTACTGCCATCGAGCCTCAGCGAAGGCCCTTCTGGGTGAACATGATGCCGCAGTATCCGACTATGACAAGGTAATTGAGTTAAAACCAGATTTTGTTGAGGCATATAATATTCGCGGTATTTTACGGAGTGAACTAGGTCAGCACGATGAGGCTCTCGCCGATTATACCGAAGCAATACGCATAAAACCTGATTATGCAGAAACTTATGCTTATAGGGGTATCCTAGAAGCTCACTTAGGCAAGATCAATAAAGCAAGATCAGATTTTCAGAAAGCATTAGAATTAGCAAAACGTCCCGGCAATAATAGCCTCAAAGACTTTGTTGAGAACCAACTGCAGCAACTCAATCAAGAAGCTCCAAAATAATACCATTTCTACTATATAATATACCATTTCGTAGGTCGGGTAGAGCGAAGCGAAACCTATAAGTATAAACTTAAGGAATATTTGATGTTGGAAACCTTTTTCAGTCCCGTAGGGACGCTATGTTTATAGTTAAACGTTATACAACCCCTCTTTAGTCCCGTAGGGACGATATGTTTATAAGCACATCAACAATAAATATGCCGTTCCTACGGAACTCAAGAGGGTGGCAACAGCGTTTTCTATAAACATAGCGTCCCTACGGGACTAAATATAAGACAGTATCAATCATAGTAGCTATTGAGAAGGATTCATAAAAACACAGACATTTTCTTAAGTTTACACCTATGGGGATGTTTTTGTCATTCCCCATTCTCGATTCTCTAATGAGATAAAATTGAAAAATAGAGTCAGATAATATAAAAATAAAGGTTGACATAAAAAATTATAAAGTTACATCATGCGAATAACGTCTAAAAGTTACTCAATATGGGTGCCCCTTTCTCAAATAACATTTAGAGTAGCTTTAGACGGCAGTGTGCCCTTGTTGTTATTAAACAAGATACCCGCTAAAAAACCGACCCCGCAACAATGTAGTGTCCATCCAATAGGAGAGAATTATGAAAAAACTGTATTGGGGGATCGCTACCCTCATTATCATTCTAATCGGTGTCTCGGTAGTTCTATTCGTTCAGAATCGGAATAAAGAACCCGTGACACCTATTGTAATTGCAAAACCACTCACACCAGAAGATAAGGCACAACTCCAGCAGAATATAAGAGAGACGATTGAGAAAGAAAAAAACGCCAGCACGGGTGAAATCGTATCACAAGGGGATCATACCCAAGAAACGCAAACACACGATAAGTCCAAAACGCCTGTTGTTACAACAGACAAACCTGTGCCAGCAGTCTCACCATTCGGATTCGGACCCTACCCACCACTACCACCAGGATGGAAAGGTACACCCGAGGGCACCTGGGGAAACTGCGTTACCCCAGGTCATGAACTCCTCAAAAGGGTGCGGATAAAACTCCTCTCACAAGGGGTAGACGTCCAGGGCGGCTTCATTGATAACGACAAGGTATATCCGACTATACCCGGTATTGTCTACGTCGAATGGGAAGACTATGAAGGGAGCAGATATATCGCAAGCATCTCAGGACACGCCGATACTGTAGATAGAATCAGTGCCATCAAAGAAGCTAAATTAAACAGGGGAGAAGATGATAAGATCACCGAGGGGGATATACCATCTATACCGTCAGATATCAAACTCGTCCCTTATGATGAAGGGGGCATTGAACCTTATGAGTTCTTAGGAATCACACCATAATAAACTATAAAGGAGAACCCATAATGTTTATTCGCAGACTTATTATCACCCTTTCTATAGGGATTATATTGACAACACCACATTTTATTCTGTTCGTAAAGCTTCAATCGGGGACAACGACGATGCTTTTATTGCAGGGTACAATCCGAATAAAATTCCTATTACTGACGAAAATAGAACCGTTATTAATATCCAATGTATCGGAACAGCGGCGGGCCAGTTAGGAACGATTTTGACAATTTTGACAGCGAGAAATGCTGCCCCCTTACTAACGAAAACGCCTAATCCGATTCCAATGATACCGCCAATGCCACACATCGCTATTGCTTCCATTAAGAACTGTATGAGAATATCAGTATGTTTTGCGCCAACCGCCTTCCGTACTCCAATTTCGTGAGTTCGTTCTCTTACAGCGACCAACATCATATTCATAATCCCGATGCCACCCACAAATAGCGAAAAACTGGCGATACTTCCCAAAGCAATTTTTATCACAGTGCTGATTTTGTCAAGTTGCCGCATGCCAGATTTCATGTCCCAAGTAACGAAAAAATCATCTTTGTTCCGATGTCGTTTTCGTATTGTTGATTTGACTTCTTCCATCGCGATCGGAATATCTGATACTTCCTTCGTCTGAATTGATAACATCTCAATTTTATCATAACCGGTAAAACGCGACTGTACCGTTGTAATTGGGATAAACACTTGTGTGCTGAGACTAAACCCGAACTGAAGGTATCGTTGTCGTGGCATCATTGTGCCGATAACTGTCAGACGTTCCTTTTCCCTGTTGTTTCCCGCGCCTCTTGCGATCTTTATCTCTTTTCCTATTGAAGATTCCTCTCCAAACAGGTCTGAAGCGACTTCAGCACCGAGTACACAGACCGTTGCAGCATTTTCAATGTCTTCATCTGAGATAAAACGTCCTTCATAGATTTCCCAATCCATTGCTTCATCAAAAGTCGAATTCACACCGATATAACCGGTTCGGACTTCAGGTCCGCCAGAAACTTGGGCAAGTACACCGCCCCACGCGGGGATACGTGGAACAGTTAGTGTGACAGAAGGGCATTCTGCTTCAATTGCTAAAACATCTTCATACTTGAAGTATTCATTAGAACGGTTCGCAACCCAAACATCTCCTACTTTTTTGATGTTTACACAATACATTGTGAATTGGTTTACGCCTCCTTGTTTTCGTGCTTCTTCAAGCACTATTGTCCTTGCACCGTCCCCGATGGCAATCATTGCTAATACGGAAGCTACCCCGATGATAATGCCCAACATTGTCAGCAAGGAACGTAGTTTGTTCCCATAAATTGCTGCAAAGGCGATGAATATCCCTTCTCGAATACGCATTTTTTTGGATTTCGGATCATTTTTCGGAACGTTCAAAACGAAGCACACCGCGATGTTCTGTACCAACGTAGAAAGTATCTCTATTGACTACGAGGGAAGTTATAGCATCCGGTATTTCAGGTATGATTTGTTCCCACGTCCCTGTTTCCTTTTCCAAATGATAGATGCCATCATCGTTTGCTCCATATACAGCATCATCGGCTGGAACTAAAGACCTTATGATTATGACTTTTCCAGCGTTATCTGTGATTGTATTCCAATTAACGCCGTCTATGGAATTGAATACTCCTTTGTCGGTTGCGACGTGCACCGTCGTGTCTGCAATGACTATTTGCTTGAAGTCTTCAACAGACATTGGTAAATTTGATGTAATGTCGTTCCAATTGTCACCACCATCAAGCGATTGAAATAGTTGTCCATCCCGTTTGCCGACATATACTGCTTCGTCCGATGTTGCAATTTTGAAGCCATGCGACATGTTTTCTTGTGTCAGTTCACATGTTTCTTCAACACCTGTGTCAGACCATCTTGGATCTCCAGGTTTCCATCGGAAAAGCTTATAGTTATATTCCATGTAGTATGTATCACCACTGATAGCGAAGTTGCCAAATAGACCTTCCCACATTAATTCGTGAGGGAATTGATATTCGTCTTGGACTTGATCCAACAGTTTTAGGAAGCATTCTGCACCAAATTGTGGATCTCTCCGAATTGCTTCAGTGGATAAAGAAGCATCAGCATCAGGATCAGTAGATTTAGTTAAGGTTATTTGTAATCTCTGTCCGGGTAGCCGATCCGTTTCAAAAGGAAATGTTGCATCTGCAAACACGGTCCACATGAGTCTTGCTGAATCTCGTGAAGGAGGTGTTTTTCCCTCTTCATACATATACCCCTCTATAGGAAATAAGCAATTTTTCTCTGGATCCAGACGATAGTAAGCTGTTTCACAATTACGTCTAATTCCTTTTGCGTACAGAATATCGTTGGCTATGGAAATCTGCACAATTTGCGGTGTATAATCCTTACCTTTTACTTTGCCATTAAACTTTGGTACAGTCTCAATGTACTTTGGCAATTCAACCTCAACAGTAACCCACGAGCTCCCAGCATCTGTTGATCTGACCAAACTGCCAGCCACTGTCGCGAAAAGAACATCTGATAATTCTGATTCTGAGCTTGAATTCAAACTGAGAAGGTTGTCCACACGGCAGGGAAACCTTGTATTGAATCTGTGCCAGGTCTTGCCTCCATCTGTGGACCGGTGAATCCCAGGGATTCCGCCAGTAAAAAACGTGTTATCGTTTATGGCAACAGCAGCGTTTACACTAAACTTCATAGGTGTTATACCGGAATTTTCTTTAGTTTCCCAACTGTTTCCGCAATCAATTGAGCGAGCAATAACCCCCTCTTCTATACCTAACAACAACAGAGTATTTCCAGATGCAATCAGTTTGATTGGTGGTAATGTTTTCAATAGTTTCCGCGCATCCATAGGGGTTATATCTGTCCAAGAATCACCTCCGTCGTCTGAACGGAAAACCCACCATGAATCCTGACTGATATCACACAATTTATAGTAGTTTTCTACTGGTGTACCGTCCCCTTCTGATATATTCACCTCAACTGCTACATAGACATGCTCATCAGACGCCACTAAAGAACATACTCTCACAATATTCTCCACTGGTAACTGCATACAAGCCCAAGATCCCGATTTATATCGGTACAATCCCAATGAAGTACTTGCAAATAAGGCATCTTGGCTCAATCGTAATTGATGAATTGCTGTTTTCTCAATTATTTTCTCGTCCAAACCCTCGTGCATGTTTTGCCATGACTTTCCAGAGTCATTGGATTGGCAAATACCATTAGAATGTGACAGATAAATAGCATCATCAGTAACCAGCAGATCCCGCGCATTCCCTTTTGGACAAGGGCCGACAGAATCCCAGGTTTTACCTTCATCAGTTGATGCAAACATCTCATGAGATGGGATAATATAAACCGTTCCATTATGTTCAGCGATCGGAATACTGCCGATAGTCTTTTCAGGAAAGAAATCGGAATTAACGGGTTGCCATTCATTTTTTCCTGCAGGTAATTTATAGATATTCTTATACCCCATCACCGCATAGATTGACCCATCCGATGTTCTTGATAAGGTGCCAACTGAAGCAGCAACACCTGGTTCATTCATCTGTATCCACTGTATGATATTTTCTGTAAGATTTTCTGGTAATTCAAACCCACCTAATGCTTTGCGGACCATCAATTCTTCCTCCTTTAATCGCTTTCTTGCACGATGAAGTCTACTTTTAATTGTATTTACGGGAACATCCAGAAACTCGCTTATATCTTCACAACGCATATCACCAAGATAGTGAAGTGTTATGACAGTATATTCAGTCTCTGGTAGTTTCTTTAGAAGGTGCTTTACAACTTGATGACGTTTTTCATTTGCCTCACCTTCACTCTGTTTATCAAGATATTGTGAATAGAAGATCTTTTCTATCTCTACTTCAGACAAAGTCTCAAGAGATACAAACGGTAAGTGCGTTTTTCGATATGACGCTAAACAACAATTCTTTACAATTGCATGTAACCACGCAGCAAAACGGTTTGGATCTCTAAGTGTCCATAATCTTTGATGTACCTGAAGAAAAGTGTCTTGCGTAATCTCTTCAGCAAGATGGAAGTCTCCTAATTTCCGCCAAGCGAAAGCGTGTACCTGCTTCTGATATTTTTCAACCAAAGCGGTAAAAGCGTTCTGGTCACCACCGAGTGTCTCTTGAATTAATGTAACATCACTGTTATTCATAAGTTCCTCCTATTGGAATTTCCTTATGATATTATGATGCTTGCAAGAAGGAAAAGGTTGCATAAAATGTATTTTTTTTACAAAGGGTAGCTAAAATAGAGAATTTTCTTTGAAATAAATCTGAAAATCTCAATAGCCCTGGTACAAAGTTAATATGGAATTAGGAAATAGAAGAATTAGGAATGTAGTGGGTAAGGAAAGGATTTATTCTAACTCATGCAACGTGCGGTATAAGACTTTTG
Organism: Candidatus Poribacteria bacterium; assembly: GCA_965261435.1. Taxonomy (GTDB): domain Bacteria; phylum Poribacteria; class WGA-4E; order WGA-4E; family WGA-3G; genus MSPOR6. Next base: position 3,836,314 of record CBDHDL010000021.1, on the reverse strand, counting down.
CATTTTCGAAATCTTCAGGAGTATTGACATTGAAAAAAGAGCATCCTTCACTGTCAAACTCTTTCCATTTATTAGGATTGATTCTCAGTAAATTTGCGTGTTTTTGTAATGCGTGGACACGCAACTCTGCATCATTTAGCATCTGTTCAATTATTGGTAGACAGCGTTTTGAATAAACAGCACAGAGGGTTTGTAGTGTAGTAATTCCTTTCTCACAGCAAGTATAGGGTACAACAGCATCATGTGTTCCTAATGCAGAGACAAGATTTGATAAAAGGTCTGGATGCAAGAAAGGATTATCACAACCGACGCATATCGCCGAGTTATATGTTGCATACGTCAACCCTGCATGTATTCCACCTAAAGTTCCTGCGTTCGTTATAATGTCGCTATGTGTCTGTATACCAAGGTGAGAATATTCTTGTGGATTGTTGCTTATAATGAGGAGTTCATCTGAGATGCATTTTATCTTTTGAATCACATGCTCAATCAATGTGCAATTACCAAGTCGCAGGAATGCCTTGTTTTCTCCCATTCTCCGACTTTTCCCACCAGCTAAAATTACACCTGTAACCATCTTGTTGCTACTCAACATCTCATACAAGTGAAGGTCCGAAGCGACTGTTCATCACCGAACGCAGTTCTTCAACGAGTTCTTGATTTTCTTCAGCGATGTTGTGCAATTCATGCGGATCATCAATAAGATCGTACAATTCAACAAATCCATCCCTGTTTTCAATAAGCTTGTGTGTATCAGTCCGAATACAAGTGAAGTTATGAAGTTTAGCCACTGTATTAGTGCGATGCGTCTCAGTTTCTCCGTGCAGTACCGGTGCGACAGAACGCGCATCTATGTTTTCCAATACTGGCACTCCGACCAAATCACAGATGGTTGGATTAATATCACTCAGTTCAACTAAACTGCTTGCGTTGCGTTTTCCTTCTATTCCTGGTCCAGCGATAATAAGTGGCACTCTGAGGGATGCCTCATAAGCTATACTTTTGGTGTATAGACCGTGGTCACCAAGCATTTCACCGTGGTCGCTTGAATAGATAATAAAAGTATTTTCAAGCATTCCTCTTTTCTCAAGTGCCTCCAACATATTGCCGATTTGGTGGTCAATGAGTTCGGTTGCTGCACAATACTGCTGCCGTGTAATTTTCACTTCTTCTGGTGTCATATTGACTGTGCGATTTTTCACCCAATCGGGTTTTCCTGTCATATCATCTGATATTGGAGAAGGCATGTCTGCCTGTCGATACTTATCTCCATATTCTGTGGGTGGATCAAATGGATCGTGTGGACCAACAAAACTAACAAACAGATGCCAAGGGAAGTCGTCTGGAATGTTTTCAATAAACTGCGTTGAACGTCTTCCGATATATGAATCCTCAAAATCCTCAGTCTCAAGCACAGAGTCATAAGAACCGTTTTTTATCCAACCCCCTGATGATCTTCGGTTTCGGTAATCTTGATGAAATTTCTCTAACAGTCCCTTTTTTTGCAGATAATTTGTATATGGACCGATTGGTGTTGCTGATTTACCAGCATGCATCTTACCTTCACATTCTTCTGGGTGTGTGAAACCCCATCCATAAGCTCGCGGACGATCACCGTATCGTCCGTTATACCCATCAGGTTTTGCTAAGTCAAGTTTACCAACACAACCGACTCTATACCCGTGGTCACGTAGTTGTTGATAATATGTCGGTATAGAAGTAGGGTAAAAGGTGCCGTTTCCCAACGATCCTAACCGTGACGGTTGTATTCCCGATGCTAAACCTATGCGTGATGGGGCACAGACGGGTGCGTTCACAGTACAGTTTGGAAAATCAACCCCCATTTCTGTCAGTCTGCGTAGGTTTGGTGTGTTGAGAGCTTCAGGTGCATTCTCATGTGTTTCTAAATAGTCATACCTATGTTGGTCTGACATGATAAAAAGAACGTTTGGTTTGTCGGTTTTTCTGTTCATAATATCTCTATGTTAGGTGAATAACTGGATTTAGTTTTCACTACTTTGGTTAAAGTCTCTGAGTGCCCTTTTTTATTTTTTTCTCAAGTCTTAAGACACCACGATTGTAATATGCATCACCGAAACCTTCTTTGCTCCAGCGGAGCAATATGTTTATAGCAGCTATTTGAACCGAGGTCTCCGCTCCTAAGTAGCAGTCCAGAGAAAGTGACACATTGCACCTCGCTGGAGTGTAAGAAATGCACATAATGTTTGCTATAGACATACCAAGGAAGGTGTCAGCATTTTACCGATGATTATTACTCGGTCTCGGTGGAGGCGGATCATTGAACTCTAAACCTTTTTCGGTAGCAGCCTGTTTCCGTTTCTCCCAGTCGGCATACCATTCTTTGTAAACTGCTTCGCGTCCTTCTTCGCGTCCCTGTTCAATACCCTGTTCGCGACCCTGTTCAATACCCTGTTCGCGACCCTGTTCAATACCCTGTTCAATACCCTGTTCGTGACCCTGTTTAATACCCTGTTCGTGACCCTGTTTAATGAGCTTGTCTCTTAATAATGTGTAGCGTATCATGATTGCTCCTATAATCTCAAATGTCCCAATTACAACAAATACTGCAAAATGAAAAAATGGAACTGATTCTTTCACAGTAACCTTAAACGTCTCTAATACTGATACCGATGTTTTACTTTCATCAATCCAAATGATTACGGAATAAACCATTGTTGCAATAAATATAATCAGTATTTCAAGAAATATCCAATCTACTCTCGCCGATAACAACGGTGAGCGTTCATTTCTATTCAATTATTATCTCCCTCTAAACTATTCCATACTTTAAGATATTATAACAAATTCAGTTGAATTATACAACATAAGAGTCAGAACGGACAGGGCTATTTAGTTTTCAATAATTCTTTGCTATTACGTTAATGTTGCTTTTCATCATATTGTGTTCGTCTTCAGTCCCGTAGGGACGATATGTTTATAGAAAAATGTATACCACAACAATCTTCAGTACCGTAGGGACGATATGTTTATAGAAAAATGTATACCACAACAATCTTCAGTACCGTAGGGACGACATGTTTATAGAAAAATGTATACCACAACAATCTTCAGTACCGACAAATCATGCAGAATACCACACGCGTATTCTGCAAAGCGCATTTGACGGGACTGAAGAGGGTTTCTGACATCGAATTTTCTTTAAGTTTACACTTATAGGTAAAAGGGGCCGTTCCCCAACGATCCTAACCGTGACGGTTGTATTCCCGATGCTAAACCTATGCGAGATGGGGCGCAGACGGGTGCGTTCACAGTACAGTTTGGAAAATCAACCCCCATTTCTGTCAGTCTGCGTAGGTTTGGTGTGTTGAGAGCTTCAGGGGCATTCTCATGTGTTTCTAAATAGTCATACCTATGTTGGTCTGACATGATAAATAGTACGTTTGGTTTGTCGGTTTTTCTATTCATAATATCTCTATGTTAGGTGAATAAATCGATTTAGTTTTCACTACTTTGGTTAAAGTCTCTGAGTGCCCTTTTATATTTTTTTCTCAAGTCTTAAGACACCACGATTGTAATATGCATCACCGAAACCTTCTTTGCTCCAGCGGAGCAATATGTTTATAGCAGCTATTTGAACCGAGGTCTCCGCTCCTAAGAAGCAGTCCAGAGAAAGTGACACATTGCACCTCGCTGGAGTGTAAGAAATGCACATAATGTTTGCTATAGACATACCAAGGAAGGTGTCAGCATTTTACCGATGATTATTACTCGGTCTCGGTGGAGGCGGATCATTGAACTCTAAACCTTTTTCGGTAGCAGCCTGTTTCCGTTTCTCCCAGTCGGCATACCATTCTTTGTAAACTGCTTCGCGTCCTTCTTCGCGTCCCTGTTCAATACCCTGTTCGCGACCCTGTTCAATACCCTGTTCAATACCCTGTTCGTGACCCTGTTTAATACCCTGTTCGTGACCCTGTTTAATGAGCTTGTCTCTTAATAATGTGTAGCGTATCATGATTGCTCCTATAATCGCAAATGTCCCAATTACAACAAATACTGCAAAATGAAAAAATGGAACTGATTCTTTCACAGTAACCTTAAACGTCTCTAATACTGATACCGATGTTTTACTTTCATCAATCCAAATGATTACGGAATAAACCATTGTTGCAATAAATATAATCAGTATTTCAAGAAATATCCAATCTACTCTCACCTATAACAACGGTGAGCGTTCATTTCTATTCAATTATTATCTCCCTCTAAACTATTCCATACTTTAAGATATTATACCATTTCTAAATGATTATGTAACATTATTTCGTAGGTCGGGTAGAGCGGAGCGAAACCCATAGGTGTAAACTTAAGAAAACTTAGAAGCTCTTACGAATCACTCTGAATCCCTATGTTTATTGGGATTGTCTTCTCTTCAGTCCCGTAGGGACTAAACACAAACACAATATGCTGAAAAACAACATTAACGTAATAGCAAAGAATTATTGAAAACTAAATATCCCTGCTATACTGATGAATAGGAAATGGAAGGTTAATCCCATATTTGTCAACGGGTTTCATCTATTCTTATAGTCTTATTTGAATGTATATTCTCAATAGTATGAACTTTTCCGTTAATCCATTTTACTTCTATTGACTCAACAGTTTTGTTCTCTCCTAATCCAAAATGAAGCGTTCGTTCACTGCAAGAAGCGTAGCTGCCGCCACAAGTAACTTCTCTGAATTGGGATGTGTTTTTTGATCGGACTGTTACTTTTGTGCCGATTGCATCTCGATTATTGACTGTTCCAGTCAGTTTTATTTTTATCCAATTGTGGTTTGTATTGGAGTCATTTCTCAATAGAAACGGTTTTCCATTACAGGATGAGACCAAAATATCAGGATCACCATCATTGTCATAATCACCAATAGCAGTACCTCGTGCAACAACTGAATCAATGAAAAATTTACCAACGTTATTGGAAATATCCTTGAACTTTCCGTTACCGTTATTATGAAAGAATTGACTTTTCTGTCTATATGAAAGAGATGGCGTGATTTCTGCAACGTTGTCCCAAACATGTCCATTTGCAACGAATAGATCCAAATATCCATCATTGTCCGCATCAAGGAATTGTGTGCCAAAACCGAGTTGCGAAAAACTGTTTTCTGCAAGACCTGCATCAAATGTAGTCATTGTAAAAACACCATTACCTTCATTTTTAAAAAGACTGTTAACTTCTAATGAGAAGTTTGTAATGAATAGGTCTTGTGTTCCATCGTTATCATAATCACCGTTTGCAATTCCCATACTTGCAGTTGCGCGTCCTTCAGAGTTGTAGGCGATCCCCGCTGCTATAGCAACATCGGTAAAAGTACCATCGCCATTATTGTGGTATAAAAAATCCTCTACAGCATCATTAGCAACGAAAATATCAGGCAACATATCATTATTGTAATCAGTGAATAGGACCCCTAATCCTTTCCCAGTATTATACACACCTGCGTTTTTCGTAACATCCGTAAATGTTCCATCACCGTTATTACGATATAATGTGTCCGAGGCTCCAGGATATTCGTGGGGCCCGCAGTAAATATGGACACCCTCAAGAGAACACGGATGTGCAGTATTGGTGTCATATTCCAGATAGTTGACTACATATAGATCAAGATAACCGTCAAGATTGTAGTCTCCAAACGAGGCACTCACGCTCCATTTTTCATCGTCTACACCAGCAATATCCGTTACATCAGTAAACGTCCCATTTCCATCATTACGATATAGTTGATTTTTCCCATAGTTAGTAAGATAGAGATCAGCATCACCATCATTGTCGTAGTCAGCGGCGAGACAACCCATTCCGTATCCAAGATTGCTCTTTAATCCTGCTTTAATCGTAACATTGGTAAATGTACCATTACCGTTATTACGATAGAGTGCGTTAATCTCTTTTGTATCTGTACGCGGTTTATTTAAATCAACACAATTACTTCCGCTGTTGACAAAATAGATGTCAAGTAAGTCATCGTTGTTATAGTCAAAAAACAGACATCCTGCCCCCATTGTTTCTGGCAGGTATTTGTGTTTTGACATACCGTTGATATGGACAAAATTGATTCCAGATGCTTGAGTCTGGTCTGTAAAGTAAATTGAAGGTTTATCTGCTAATGTGAAGGGAAGAGTATTAATAAATAGAATGTAAATGAGAAGTTGATAGATAGTTCTTACTATCATAATTGATGTTGGTTTTCAGGAGTTCTCACGGGGTTTTTGTGTCTGTATTCTTAATTAACTTCGTAACATTATCCAACTGCTGACGCACATGTGGCACAATGCTATTATCCGGATATGTTGTCAAGAGTGTGGTGTAAGTTTCCAAGGCACTTGAGAAATCGTTCTTCTTCTGATAAATTTCCGCAATTTGTGTCATTGCTTCTGCTGCTAAGGGACTTTCCAACGTTATCACTTGCCGATAAGAGTGTATTGCAGCGCCATAAGCTTTTTGAGAACTGTGGATTGACCCGAGTAGCATCCATATATCATCTATAATAAGTGCTTTGTTGTGAATTGAAATAGTATCTTCACACTGTGTGATAGCAGTTTCTATATTACCACGCAAGTAATGTTGAAGTGCATGTATATAATCAGTTAAGGGTAGACCGAGATAATCTGAGTTATCTTGGATTAGTACAATCCGTTCAAGTGCATCGTTTGTCAGTTTATCTGATTTTGAACTCAATATGACTTTTCTGTATTCTGTCAGTGCATTATCAAAATCTGTTGCATAGAAGTAAGAATCACCGATAAGTTTTCGTGCACTTGCGTTCATGCTACTGGCACTGCTTACAATCGGGGTAAGTACTTGTCTGGCAAGCGTAAATCTACCCATCACAGTATGAACTTCACCTAATATTAATCGTGCTTCATTATACTGATTGTGGACTAATCTTTTTGAAAGCAGTGACTGTAATGTAATCTGCGCTGCTTTCGGGTCATGAAGACCGTATAATTGAATTTTTGCGAGTAGAAACTGACTCTCTATAGATGAAGAATCATTCTTGTTGAGTTCCATCAAGATGCTCGCTGCTTTATTCCATTCTTCCTCTTTTTGATAGAGTCTTGAGAGACTATATCTTGTATTAGTAAGGGTTCTTGTATCTTTTGACAATAGTAACAACGTTTCGTAATAGTCAATAGCAGAGGGGTTGGTATTGCGTTCCAAAACATTTGCGAGTCTTTGCAATGATGCATCTACATAAGTAGTATAGGTCCTATGAATTTGTTTGTACAATTTTAGTGTCTCTTGAAATTGACCTGCATAGAAATAGAGTTCACCTAATATAATCGCCGTGTGTATATTTCGTGGTGATGCTTTTAATTCATTCTGATATTGTGCAATTAGTTTTTCTCTTAATGGTTTTTGTGATTCACCTTCGTATATTTCAAGCATAGCTTCCCATATCGGTGCTCTCTGACTAACACTGGAACCAATTTGTCGTAATCCTTCAAGATATGTTGTGGCAGCTTTTTCAACGTTGCCTTGTATTTTATATGCGGATGCAAGCTGCGTATAAAGATATCCGTAACTCGGATATGCTTGTATTGCTTTTTGGAATGCAACAATGGCTTCATCATACATCTTGTGGGTTAGATATATGGAACCGAGTTGCTGAAACCGATCAAGACCATCAGTCCCAAGTTTATTCCATTCTGCTATTGCCTTTTCTTTATCACCAAGTTCAATATAGAGAGACCCCAATTTCTGTCGCATGGATGAATTGGTCGGATTCTTTTCAAGAACGTCCTTATAGAGTTTCAATGCTTTCTGTTGTTTACCTTGCTGTTGGTAAATAGTTGCTAATTCTTCTAACATCGTAGTATCAGATGGGTTCAGTTTAAGTTGGTCAGTAATCAGTTCTTCTGCATCAGTGAACCGTTTATTTGCTGTATATAAGCGAACCAGACTGCTGATTGCTGATGACCGATAGATAGAGTCTGGATAATTCTTCAAGAATGACTTATAACTGAGAATGGCATCATCATATTTCCCATCAACATATTGAAAGTAAGCAGTAAGGTAAGCTGCAATTGCTGCGACTGCTGTATCGGGATGCTGTTTCATTAATTGTTTGCATAGCAATACTGCTTCGCTAATTTGATAACGGGTTCTATAAAGACCTGTGAGTTGATGTACTGCTTGAGTTGCATAAGAACCATTTGGATTATCATTAATCAACTCAGATAAGATTCGTTTTGCTTCCTTATCTTCGTTAAGTCTAACGTGACTCTGTCCTAACATCAATAGCATAGACCCCTTCTGACTCTCGGTTAGTTTTCCCTTAAGGAGTGTTTGATATGCCTTAACTGCTTCTGCGTAGCGTTTTTCGTAGTAATGGTCATTTGCTTTTTGTATTGCTTTTAGTGTTTCAATTCGTGCTATAACCTCATCGGTTTCTGTTTGTTGTTGTGCGTCTATGTTGGATGTTACGCCAATCATTAAGAGAAAAAAACAAAATAAGAGCGGAATCGATGTTTCAGATCTGAATTTAATTGTTGTAAGCATATTTCCTGTCCAATAATTATCTGTTAGTGATTAGTCTGTATAAAGTTTGTAGGTCGGGTAGAGGAACAAAACCCGACACATATTTATAATGAACGGCATGTCGGGTTTCGCTTCGCTCTACCCGACCTACAAGTTAAGTAAGGATAAAACATTTGTTATCCTTTGAGTGCAATATTCGTTGTTAGTGCCATTCCGTATATCATCGCTTCTTCATCAATATCAAATTGTGGGTGATGACACATATTTACAATGCCTTTCTGTCTATTACCTGCACCGACCATGACAAAACATGCAGGTATCTTTTGCGAGTAGCAGGCAAAATCCTCTCCACCCAGTATCGGCGATATTGGATATTCAACATTATCCTTGCCGACTAAATCTTCTGCCGAAGACAATACAGTCTCTACGCACTGTTGATGGTTGTTAGTAACAGGACATCCATCTTGGTATGTATAGGTGTATGTTGCGCCATGTGCCTCTGTTATTCCAACAAGTAGATTCTCTAACTGTGTTTTGACTTTCTGTTGAATTGTTGTTTCCAACGTCCGTACAGTTCCACCCAAAGTTACAGCAGGTGGAATTACGTTCTTTGCATCGCCTCCGTGAAATTCAGTGATACTTACTACTGCTGATTCCAAAGGATTTACGTTCCTTGCTACGATTGACTGTGTTGCATTTACATACTGTGCAGCGATGAGAATTGGATCAACCGTAAGATGTGGAAAAGCAGCATGTCCACCTTTGCCAGTGATAGTTATCTCAAAGGTATCAGATTGAGCGAGCATTGGACCGACACAAGTTGCGTATTTGCCGACTGGATACAAAGGGAACACATGTATGCCGTATATTTCGTCAACATCATCCAAAACGCCATCTTCTATCATTGCCGCCGCACCACCAGGAAACGCTTCCTCACACGGTTGGAAAACAAACCGTATATTGACTTTTAGTTGACTTTTTAGTTCAGATAAGATTCTTGCAGTCCCTATGAGCATTGCAGTGTGTGCATCGTGTCCACACAGATGTGCTTTCCCATCAATCTTTGACTTGAAAGGAACTTCTGTTTGTTCCTGAATAGGGAGTGCGTCCATATCTGCGCGGATTGCAATGCGTTTAGTTGCGCCAGAAACTTCAAGGTCACCAACAACACCTGTCTGACCAACTTGAGTTTTTACATCTATGCCGAGTCTGTTAAGTGAATCGGCTGCAATACCGGCAGTACGTTCAACATCAAAACCGATTTCTGGATGTTGATGTATATCTCGACGGATTTCAACAATGTCATTAAAGTGACGATTACAGTGTTTTAAAATAGAGTCTTTCATTGAAGGTCTTACATTATAGGTATGTATCTTCCTACTGATGGTATTCTATTGTTCTACGTAGAATACTCTTGTGTCCTATATCGTTTTCAAGTCTATAGATGACAGTGTATCTACCTGGTATAGTTTGAAATTTTGATCTATTTAGTTCAGGAGTTAATTCCAATTTAGTAGAATCATTATCTGGAACTTCTGTTGTATTTGTATAGGGTCCGTAACATCTTTCACCCAGTGGATTTAGTACTTTCCATGTGAGTTTTATCTGTTTTGGACGCGGCGGATTGTTGACATAGACGATGATCTTGTCACCGACATCACTTCCATCAATACTGAGTGTACCTAATCTTGATAGCATCTTGTTAGTTAACGTTAGTTGTGGCACATATTCCAGATAACCTTTTCCTGGGATGGCTCGCCAAGTGCCACCTGTGGCAAGTGCAATTTGTTTTATAGGGAGATAATCAAGTCCTATCACTTCAACTCTGATTTTTTCTTTCTGTAAAGTCGCGATAACTTCATCCAGACTATAACGGGATTTCCCATCATAATCAGCATCATGGAATGCAGCATCACTTGCAAGTATGAAGAAACGTTGTGCATTTTGCCGAAATTTCATCCTGTTTAATGCAGTCATTAAAGCGTCTAATCCCGATTCGGAAATGTCCCCGCCGTGATCAACATCAATTCTATACAACCAATTCTTGAATTCACCAGAGTCCTTTGTTAGTCTGTAAGTCTTTGTTTTGTCTGTAAATGTAACCAAACCATAATTTGCATCGCGATTATCTCGTGCAAGTGCATCAGTAATGGTATCAAAGTATGCGCGTATGCCGCTTATATTGTCAACCATACTTGCAGTTTCATCAAGTATTAGCACTATATCAACCTTATCTGAGGTCGTTGCTGTTCTCAGTTGTTCGGCAATATTTTTCATCATTTTGGGATAAATACCAATTAGTTTGCTACTCCCTGAACTACCGCTTTTGCCCCACGTATTACTCATACTGGTTGCTCGTAATGCGTCACCGCGTTTCCCGCCAAACAGAATATTAGGTGCATTTACAGAAGGTGATGTGCTACTTAGTGAATTCTTCGTATCAAATTGTATTTTGTTGGTATCTGCTATAACATCCTCATGATATGTTCCTGTTAGAGGCGAAGACACTAATACTTCATGATCAACATCTTGTGGTTCTGAACGAATTTTACGTCTATCTGAGACTTCTACATTTGGCACGACTGTGTAAAATTCTGTTGCATCCTCGCCTGGTTTTTGTCGTCCACTCTGCGTTTCTGTCCTACGTATACCTTCAGACATATCAAAATTAACTTTACTGGTACTTGCATTCCATCCTGCCTTCAGGTCTACCGTCGGTTTCGGGGGTAAAGGTGTTTTTTCAATATTCTCCTCAAGAGTCAATTCAGTATTGGTTATAGGCGATTCAACTAAGGGTTCTGGAGGTTTAACAGTGTCGGGACGCGGAAGATCATAAAGAACTATATTGATCCCTCTTTTATCTTCAAAGGGTGGGTCATTCATAGTATAAATCCACCATAAACATATCAGTAGGACAATGTGGATAATGAGTGAGACGATGAGAAAAGGATAGCGAACTCTTTTAAATTTCATTGTCATAACCTAATTGAGCGTTTGCTCATACATTTATTGATTTCCGTTGTCATGTCGGGTTTCGCTTCGCTCTACCCATAGGTGTAAACTTAAGAAAACTTAGAAGCCCTTATGAATCACTCTGAATCCCTATGTTTATTGGGATTGTCTTCTCTTCAGTCCCGTAGGGACGATATGTTTATAGAAAAATGTGTACCCCCCTCTCTTCAGTCCCGTAGGGACGATATGTTTATATCAGGATGAACTACTACACATATCGTCCCTACGGGACTAAAGAGGGTCTGTATAACGTTTAACTATAAACATAGCGTCCCTACGGGACTGAAGAGGGTTTCTGGCATCGAAAATTCCTTAACTTTACACCTATGGGTTTCGCTTCGCTCTACCCGACCTACGATATTAATACGAACGGACACGGAGACACCACACATACAAACGGACAGGGAAACCCAGTCCCTACTTTTCATTAACAATCGTCATAAATGAAACTCAACTACATCTCCATCATATATAACATCGTTTCGGCTAACTGGTTGACCGTCGTGCCATTCGGGGCCCCAGATACGTGCAAACTTGAATTCTGCAAAATCCTTGTGTAATCCCATTGCAGCATCAAGGACTGTTGATCCAATTGGAAGGACGATGGGGTCATCGCGTTCTAATCGTTTTCCCGGTGCTTTAGGATAGATTCGAACGATCTGCATTGTTTCGTAAATACCATCAAAGAGTTCCTCTATACCTTCGCCAGTTTCTGCTGAGATTGGGTAAATGTGTAGTTTATCACTATAAAATTCCGTTAGAATCTCTAACCTTTCTTCAGCTCCCTCAGTATCCAGCTGATTTGCAGCTACAATGTGAGTTCCTATAGGTTCTTCATCTGCTAAAGGTTCTTCATCTTCTGTTTCACCCTGCAAATTCTTAAATGTGTTCAGCACCAACTCTAACTCGTCTAATAGGTCATCACTGGCAAGACTGACAACGTTTAAACATAAATCACAGTTCCTGAGTAGTGTCATCACCGTAGGTGATATGAAGTCCTGCATAATCGAGGGTGTATCAATTAGTTGGAATTGTATATTTTCGTATTGTAACATCCCAACCACTGGCATTGTTGTTGTATATGGCGTTGGTGACACTTCAGATTTTGCTTTTGTGTAGTTTGCAAGTATGAGTGATTTTCCACTATTCGGCGGTCCGAACATTACGATTTGTCCCGCTCCCTGTTTGGGTATATGTTCACTATATCCTTTCTTACCAGTACCCTTTGTGCCTTTACCAGTAGCACCTTTCTTCAATACAGCAATGCGTTTTCGTAGGTCAGATACGACTTTCTCAGTGCCTTTGTGTTTTGGTACGATCCGCAGCATTTCCTCTAACAGACCTAATCGTTCCTCATCCGTTTTCGCTGCTTCATGCTGATGCTTGAGTTTATAGTATGTCGGTGGAAGATTGGCAGGCATATCGGACTCCAAATCTATGATTGCAATCTCTTATGAAAACTGATAAAATCAAAAGGTTATTGTATGACATACAACGTAATGTACTGTACTTACTTAACTTGTAGGTCGGGTAGAGCGAAGCGAAACCTATAAGTGTAAACTTAAGGAATTTTCTATGTCAGAAACCCTCTTCAGTCCCGTAGGGACGCTATGTTTATAGTTAAACGTTATATAAACCCTCTTTAGTCCCGTAGGGACGATATGTGTAGTAGTTCATCCTGATATAAACATATCGTCCCTACCAAATCAACGCCAAATGCGCGTTTGGCATTTGTCGGGACTGAAGAGAGGTGGGGGTACACATTTTTCTATAAACATATCGTCCCTACGGGACTGAAGATCAGATAATCCCTATAACCATAAGGGTTCGAAATGATTCATAAGAGCTTCTAAGTTCTCTTAAGTTTACACCTATGGGTAGAGCGAAGCGAAACCCGACACGTACTGATTGTATCTATCATGTCGGGTTTCGTCCCTCTACCCGACCTACAAGCTGATAAAATCAAGAGGTTGACGTTGTTTGCATTCCAAATTATACGCTTATTTTCTTTCAAAATTCTATTCCTCAATATCAACATAATAACAATATTTTCTTAAAATGTCAAGACGATTAAATAAAATGCATATACATCATTACAGAGTGATAATAGTTGTCATAGTTTTCTTGTGTTTCGCTATGGCTTTGCTTATGGGGATCGCGGTGAAGAACTCTTGTCCAAAGTGAATAGAGATGCTTTAGTTTCTCATATTACATCGCTGCAAGAAAACAGGTCATTCAAATTTACGAATGAAACTTACAGCACACGTAATGCACATCATAGAGAAGCAACTGACAGCGCGGTAAAATACATCAAAAGGATGTTCAGTAGATCAGATCGTTTGGTGATTACTGAACAAAATGTTGGAGGTGTTCGCAATGTCATCGCTGTGCTTCCTGCAAAACAATCTTCACTTAGCAAACGGGTCTTTATTATTTGTGCACATTACGATACACAAGCGATAAAAGAACCAGAATGGAATCCATTATCATCAAAGGCACCGGGGGCAAATAAGAACGGATCTGGTGTTGCTGCGATGTTGGAAATCGCTAACATTCTTAGTCAGTATACATACAACCATGAAATAAAGTTCATCGCTTTTGGTGGAGAGGAACTTGATTTTCAAGGGAGTCGAAATTATATTCAAGAAGCAATTAAATCTGACGACATCAATAATGTAGATTTGGTAAAGGAACTCTCTCCCTCATCTGAAAAGATCACAGCAGTTATCAATTTAGACATGATCGGATTCAACTGGAAAAGTGATTTGGTAGAAGTGATTACAAACAGGGATTCATCGTGGATGAGTCGTGCGTTATCAATTTCAAATTCATGGTATGACTTAGGATTGAAAATTAGAAGGACACAGGATGAATACATTGACATCTCATCACATAAGACTTTTTGGGATGTCGGATATTCTGCAGTTACATTGACTGAAAGTTCAACACCGTGGCGGGATTCACAGAACTATGATGCTAATCCTTATTACCATACATTCCGGGATACGGTTGATAAAGTCAACTTCCGTTTAGTCACCAAAGTAACTCAGGCGGTTGTCGTTACAATTGACAACTTATTGACGAATATGTTTCAACCTGAACGTCAGTTACCGGAGATTACGCTTGAAATACCTAATCTTGTTAAGCAGAATCCGCTTGTCGTCACTGGCACATACCGGACAGATTATCCTATTCAGATTATTTTTCATCCAAGTAAAGTTGTTGCTAAATTGGATCAAGAAAAACAGACATTTTCTGCAGCAGTTCCATTGTCACCTGGCGCCAATTCGCTTATGGTAATCGCACTTTTTCCGTTGGGCGCGAATTCGGTTCAGCGATCAGTTATTTTGGATGAGGCTTTTTTGTGGAGAGATGTAAGTGTATCACCCAATCCTGTCCGATTTAACAACCAGACAGTATTTCGCGTTGAGGGTAATCTGGAGATAACAGAAATGAGGGTGAATATCTTTGATTCTCGTGGAAGTTTAATTAAGAGAATTGATGGTATTGAGGACAGACTCGACAGAAAAATCTGGCGTACCTGGTGGAATCAGCAGACAGCTTACGGGTTAGCAGTATCTCCGGGGATTTATATCTGTCAGATTTCGGTAAAGTCTAAAGGAGAAACATATACGATTTTGAAGAAATTGGCTGTAATGCGGTAGTGCTTTGGCAAGTCAGAAATGAATTGGATATCGGGTGGGGAAATGTTTATAGAAAAATGTGTACCCCCACCCCTCTTCAGTCCCGACAAATCATGCAGAATACCACACGCGTATTCTGCCAAGCGCATTTGGGCGGGACTAAGAACCTGGGAAACACGTCCTGCTATAAACATAGCGTCCCTACGGGACTAAGTGGTTTACTCGCTAAGTTTTAGACATATTTTCAATTACAGAACCGTAAGGTCCTAATGTGTATAAAGGTTGTTTTTGCGGTTGTTTCTTCCAATAGTAAGGGTGTTTATGAGCATTCCACCAACACACCGCATTTTTCAGAGCATCGGTCAGTTCTTCTTGTGTCTCAAATCTTCTCCCTTTCAATGCCAATGATTTCAACTGTTTCCACCACGGTTCTATCAAGTTCAACCAACAAGCATATTTCGGTATAAACTGCACACCAATCTCAGGCCACGCCAATAATGCCGTTTTCACATCACGACCATGGTGAGTAGAAAGATTGTCTTCAATCAGAAGCCACTTTTCTGATGGAAACTTCTCTATGACTTTCTCTATTAGCGCAAGATGGCTTATACTATCCCTCCGTTCTGAAATCACTATTTCTGCTTGACCCGTCGCAGGTTCAAACGCACCATGAACCCATACTTTACCACGACGATCATAGTCCGGAGTAAAGGTTGCACGACACAAACCGGGTTGCCAAACAGCACCCGGATACGTCTTGACTGCTACTGGACCCATCTCATCAATACAAATAACACGCGTCTTCGCAGGTGGAGCACTATACGCTGCTATGATGGCCCCCTTTTTTCTACAAACGCCTCATCTTGTTTCTCTGCTTCACGAAACCAACTTTGTTGACGCTTCCAATGCAAACCCTCCTCTTTCAACCACTCCCAGATCGTTGAATCAGAAAGATGAATACCTACCCTCTCTCTAAACGCAGTTTGCAAGCGTTTCAGGGTCCACAACTCAAATGGATAATCAAGACTACGCGGTTTTTGCAACGCTAAATCAATCAGTTGACCCCTTACCTCATCTGTATGGATGCGTGGTTTACCACTTTTCGGTTTATCGGAAAGTCCTTGAATACCATCGTCATTGAACCTTTTGACCCAACACGCACCTGAGTTGCCTGATTTGAAACCTGCCTGTTG
This sequence comes from Candidatus Poribacteria bacterium, assembly GCA_965261435.1. GTDB lineage: Bacteria > Poribacteria > WGA-4E > WGA-4E > WGA-3G > MSPOR6. Next base: position 3,819,949 of record CBDHDL010000021.1, on the reverse strand, counting down.
TGATGCTTGGGTAGCTGTGAGTTTCTTGTCATCAAGCATGCTAACAATCAATTTCGCACGCTGTACCATCCGATAGGGTTCCGTGCGTGAACCAGAAAGTGTCCTCAGCTGTTGTGCTTCTTCTTCATTAACCTCGCGTAGGTGATGTACTCGTTTGCCCATCTAAATTCTCCTCTCCATTTACATAATAATTTTCGATCCAATAGATAGAAGAATTATACCATAAAATCTTGGCGAGTCAACCACTAAGAGGGGGTGACAATACGTTTTCTATAAACATAGCGTCCCTACGGGACTAAGAGACTGGGAAACACGCCTTTCTATAAACATTGCGTCCCTACGGGACTAAGAGGGATGGGGAAACACGCCTTTCTATAAACATTGCGTCCCTAAGGGACTAAGAGGGACGGGGAAACACGCGCTGCTATAAACATAGCGTCCATACGGGACTAAGAGCCTGGGAAACACGCGCTGCTATAAACATAGCGTCCCTACAAGACTAAGAGGGGTTGACAATACGTTTTCTATAAACATAGCGTCCCTACAAGACTAAGAGGGGTTGACAATCCGTGTTCTATAAACATAGCGTCCCTACAAGACTAAGAGCCTGGGAAACACGCGCTGCTATAAACATAGCGTCCCTACGGGACTAAGAGCTGTTGACAATCCGTTTTCTATAAATATAGCGTCCCTACGGGACTAAGAGCCTGGGAAACACGCGCTGCTATAAACATAGCGTCCATACGGGACTAAGAGCTGTTGACAATCCGTTTTCTATAAACATAGCGTCCCTACGGGACTAAGAGGGGTGGCGACAGCGTTTTCTATAAACATATCGTCCCTACGGCACTGAAGAGAGGTGGGGGTTGCACGTTTTTCTATAAACATATCGTCCCTACTGGACTGAAGACAAACACAATATGCTGAAAAGCAACATTAACATAATAGCAAAGAATTATTGAAAATATTGAAAACTAAATAAACCTTCTATATTATTGAATATATTGGACAATTGGTGGTTTTTGTAGTATCATTAATATAGTGAAGATTGAAGGTTATTAACATAAAGGAGTATTTGTTTTGCATAGATTATCAGCGAAGAAACATGCACGTGCAGATGTCAAGAAACGTGCACGCAATAGACACCGGAAAGCAACGCTTAGAACTGCTCTGAAAAATACCGAATTAGCCTTACAGGAAGGTGATTTGGAAAACGCACAACAGTTGTGTAAGACGACTGCCAGTTTGTTTGATAGGGCAGCAAGTAAGGGTGTTATCAAAAAAGGTACCGCGAATCGTCAGAAATCACGGATTAACCGGTTATTGAATGCGCTTATTGCACAATCTGCTTAGCGTAACAGACCCTATAATAAGACAAGGTTTATATTATTGAACTCACGCGAAGTAGCATTGAATTGTCTGTTAGAACTTGCTGAGACTGACATATCAATAGCAACTGTTGTAGACAGTGCTTTTGAGAAGTATTCACTTAGCATTCGTGAACGACGTTTTGCTAATGCACTTGTCTACGGAGTGGTTCGATGGCAACGACAACTTGATTGGGTATTAAAACATTTTGTAAACAGTAGGTTTGAATTGGATACGAAGCACCGGTCGATACTGAGACTCGGTGCTTTTCAACTTTTGCACCTTGATGGTGTTTCCGATCATGCAGCTATATTTGAGACTGTTCAACTGACAAAAAACAGAAGAAAAACTACCGGTTTTGTAAACGCAGTTTTACGTGCTGTTCAACGTAAAGCAGCAGATTTATCCTATCCTTCCCTTGAAACACATCCCGTAGAACATATTTCATTATCGCTTTCATATCCACGATGGTTAGTCGAGAAGTGGATAAAGGATCGTGGAATAGATTGGACTTTAGCATTCTGTAAATCAAGTAATCAGATTGCTGGACTTACTTTCCGAATAGATACCTCTAAAACAGATCAGGACCAACGAATCAAATCTCTTTTAGATTCTGGATTGTCTACATATCCATCAGAACTTGTGCCTGATGCTGTGGTAGTTGATAGTTTCTCAGATTCGCCGAGAACAGACATACCCAAAAACACAAACGAAAATATCTTGAAAGACATTCTGACACATGAAGATGTTTATGTACAGGACGAAAGCGCGATGTTGATTTCACATCTTCTTTGTCCACAATCTATGGATTTAGTCGTTGACATCTGTGCAGCACCCGGAGGAAAGACAACACATATCTCGTCATTGATGAGACATAAGGGTAAGATAATCGCATGTGATATTTCAGAAAATAAGATTGAAGTTTTGCAAGACAATTGCAAACGATTGGGTGTCAAGAATGTAGAGATAAAAAAAGTGGATGCAGTGAAGGACGACCTAAGTTTCATCACTGCTGCTGATGCGGTGTTAATTGATGTCCCTTGTTCGGGTTTCGGTACACTTAGACGGCATCCGAATATCCTTTGGCACAAAACTTTTAAACAGCTATCTGGACTCGTCAATTTACAGTTCCGTTTATTGAAGAACGCTGCTAAACATATCAAACCGAATGGTGTTTTAGTCTACAGTACCTGTACAATTGAACCGTCGGAAAATGAACGTGTTATGTCTCGTTTTCTCAAAGAAAATAGAATGTTCACTGTTGAACATGCAAGTCAGTTCTTGCCAGATGTTCCAAAGAGTATGTTTACATCAGAGGGGTACTTACAGACATTTCCGCATGAACACGGTATTGATGGCGCTTTCGCAGCAAGACTTCGGAGAATTCAATAGTTAGACTATGTTTGAAACAAAACTCTATGTTATTACGAATAGACATCTTTGTAAGCCTAAGTCTTTACTAAACGTTGCATCTGAAATATTGGATGTTGGTGTAAAGGTTATTCAGTTGCGTGAAAAAGATTTGGACGATGTTGATCTGCTGAAATTAGCGCAACCTTTATCAGAACTCTGTAATACTTACAATGCACACTTGTTCATCAACACCCATTCAAAGATTGCAGTAGATGTTGGAGCATCTGGAATTCATTTACCGGATAATGATGTAAATGTTGACGAAGTGAAGAACAGGTATGCACACAAGTTATTGGTTGGTTGTTCTATACACACGATTGAAACTGCTAAGAAACGTGAAAAGGAAGGGGCAGATTATATTACTTATAGTCCTATATTCCAATCAAGGAGCAAATCAACCCACACCCCAATAGTGGGTTTAGCAAACCTTCACAGTTTGGTTAATCTGGTTAATTTACCTGTGTATGCTCTTGGTGGGATTACACCGGAACGCTCTATTACTTGCCTAAGTTCAGGTGCATCTGGGGTGGCAGTGATGTCAGGGATTATGCATCCTACAAATGCAGCAAAATATGCTAAAGATTATCTTGCTCAGTTGGATGAATGAAATCAATTAACCAGTAACGCATTGAACAGAGCTCGAGTCTTTTCTGTCCACATGCCATAGTCTTGCGAGAATCTATCCACTATGGAATACTCTTCAGTGTCTTTATAGCCGAGTCTTCTTGCTAAGTGTGCTAATTCTGCACGGTTTGTAGGCAATGCGTCTAATGCTCTGTCATGAACTATCCGCAATGCATTTTCTACGCGTCTAAGGAATTGATAAGCTTCAGTCAGACTGGTTCGTTGCTGGTTTGTCAACGCTTGAATTTCCTGAAGTCTGTCTATGGCAAGGAGCGTATTTGGGACTCGCACAGACTCTGACTCTGTTCCATGGATAAGTTGTAGTGTTTGCACAGCGAATTCTATGTCAACGAGTCCTCCGTATCCAGATTTTACATTAGCAGATTTTTTTTGAACGCGCCCGCTACGTCTTCTCCTTGATGTTGATTGTTTTGTTGCTTGTTTCTCTTTCCGTTTACGTGTATGAACGATCTCGGCTATTTCTTCTGTTGTCAGTGGCTTACTGTAGCTAAAGTCGTGTGCAATCTCAATAAATTCCTTACCGAGTTCATCAAAATCTCCTGCGACGACTCTTGCTCGTGTGAGTGCTTGTCGTTCCCATATTTCTGCAGTAGTCTCGTAATAATTTTTATATCCTACAATTGGGAGTGCTATTGCGCCACCAGAACCGTAAGGACGCAGCCGTAGATCCAATTCATAAATGTTCAAGCCATGATTACCCCCTAATTGATTTACTAATTCTAAACCGAGCAGTGAGTAATACTCAGAATTTGACATTCCTTTCGTTGTTTTCCCGTCTTCGGAATAGACATACATGACATCTAAATCAGAGCTGAAGTTTAGGTCTCGACCGCCGAATTTACCCATCGCTATTATTGCGAATGATACAGGTTGACCGTCATCGTTCTGCGGGATCCCGTGTTGTTCCTGCATCTGCGATTCAATCTTTGGGTAGATCGCTTGTAGTATCGCTTCGGCTAAATCTGATAGCTCCTCTGTTGTGCATGGGAGGTCAGATTTCCCAAGGATGTTTCTCAATGCAATTCGCCAAATCTCGTCGTTCTTGTATCTCCGCAGCGAACTTAACATATAAGCATCAGAAGCATCCGCGATAATATGATTGACTGCTTCTCGCTTTTCAGCGAGTGTTTTTGGTAATTCCGTAAAAGTTGGTATTGTCAATAGGTCAAACAATTCGGGACTTGCTATAAGCAGATCTGCTAAGTATAGACTGGAACCGCAAACACTTGTTAGCGCTTCCAGTACACTTTCTCTTTCAAGAAACATGGTGTAGTAACTACTTCGTGCACCTACCTTAGCTGCAAATGCATCAAAATAACGAAGTGCCATATCTGGGTCTGGTGCTTCACTTAGATATTTCAATAATACGGGTGCAAGTTTGAAGAATGTTCTTCTCACAGATGGTGAGAATTGTTGTCCTTCACTTCCATTGGCAAGTTGTCGTAACAGTCGGTGTGCTTCGCGAGTATTATCAAAGCCAAACGTACTAAGTTGCTTTTCAATCTCAGTCGTATCATCTTGACTGAGTAGTACGGGAAGGTCCAACTGATCCGGTTCTTTCACATCCATTACTTTAAGGAATATTTGACGAACACGTGAAGTATAGGATTTATAGTCAGTAAGAAGTGAATCGAGCGGTGCATCGTGGTAACCTAACATTCTTGCTAAATGAATTGCGTCATTCTCTTTAGAAGGAATTGAATAACGTTGTTGGTCTGCTTGAATCTGGATATAGTTTTCAACATTTCGCAAAAACTTATATGCAGCTGATAATATGTCAGCGTCTTCTGAACTTAATATTTCATTAGATTTTAGTGATGCAATTGTTTTCAAAGTGTTTTGAGAACATAGCGTTTTATTGCGTCCTCCATGTATCATCTGAAGGCTTTGTACTATAAACTCAATGTCACGTATAGCCCCTGGACCGAGTTTCACGTGCGTATCAAGTTCAGTTTTTTCATTGACTAATCGTTCCTCAATGCGTGCCTTGGTTTTTCGAATGTCGGCTTTGATTTCATTGAGCGTTACGCCGTCCAAATATCGTTGATATACGAACGGTTGTATCATTCTGATGAATTCTTCACCGAAATCGTTATCACCTGCTACGGGTCGTGCCTTAATCAATGCTTGTCGTTCCCATAGATCTCCCCATCCTTCATAATAGCTTTCATAAGCCTCCATTGAACGGACTATGACACCTGAACTACTTTCTGGACGCAATCGTATATCAACACGAAACACGTAACCTTCAGCGGTTACTTCGCTCATCGCCTTTATTATGAACTCACACAGACGTATATAGTATTCACTATTATCGTACCCTTTTTCGGTCTGTCCTTCATCAGAATAAACGAAGATAAGGTCAATATCTGAACTGTAGTTGAGTTCAGATCCTCCCAATTTTCCCATGCCAATTACAGTGAAGCGGCACGGTTTAGTACCATCCTCATTAAGCGGTGTTCCATATTTTGGCTGCATAATCTGAATACGTGCTATTTCGTAGCAGTGTTGTAAAGTCGCTTCTGCTAAATTGCTCATCTCCAAAGTGGTTGTTTCAACATCTGACGAGTTCAATAAGTCTCGTAGTGCGATACGTAGGCTTTCACGTCTTTTATAGCGTCGGATAACACTGAGTTTCTGTTCAACATCGTTAAAACGTTCAAGCGTTGATGCAAGTTCATTATACATGCGCTGCTGAGATTTTTCAGATTCCATCACGTTTGCATCAATGATATCGTAAAAATAGATAGGATTACGAATAAGAATTTCAGACAAATATGTGGATGTACCGAAGCAATGTATGACCGTTGGAATCAGAAACGGTGCATCTCGCAGAAGTTGATAAATCCATTGCCGATTGAATGTCACGACCGTAAAACGGGAGAAATTATTTAGCGCAGATTCTGGGTTCGGGGTGTCAAGACAGGCATTGAGCAAGTCAACGGCAATGTCTGAGAAACATGATTGGATGTGTAAATCGTCAGTAAGAAGTTCTTGCAAAATTCGGTATATAAAGGTGTGATCAATACTATGATTTTCAGATATATCTGATAGAATTTGATGGACTTCCTCTTGCTGCTGTTGTTTAAAAGGCAGATCTTTATAATTTAACATAACCACATATCAATCCTATAATTTTATCCTATGATAGCATAGATATGTTTGAAATACAAATGAAATGTGATTGAGGAGTGTGTAACGTTTTTGGCACAAAATAAGAATGGAAGGGTGGAAGGGTGGAAGGATGGAAGGATGGAAGGGTGGAAGAGTCTGATCGTAGGGACTGGGTTTCCCTGTCCGCATTTTGTCTGAATCGCGGATTATGCGGATTACGCGGATTACGCGGAAGGGGTTTTTGTGCATTTTGCGTTTATTTGGTAGGGACGATATGTTTATAGCAGGCCGTGTTTCCCATGATCTTAGTCCCGTAGGGACGCAATGTTTATAGAAAGACGTGTACCCCCACCCCTCTTAGTCCCGTAGGGACGCAATGTTTATAGAAAGACGTGTACCCCCACCCCTCTTAGTCCCGTAGGGACGATATGTTTATAGAAGGATGTGTACCCCCTCCCCTCTTAGTCCCGTAGGGACGATATGTTTATAGAAAACGCTGTCGCCACCCACTCTTGAGTTCCGTAGGAACGGCATATTTATTGTTGATGTCATTATAAACATATCATTCCTGCGGAACTCAAGAATGTTTGTATTCGGTTATGAAATCGTCGCTGATTATGATAAGAAAACCGCTTTCTTTACCGTACAATATTTCGGTGAGCAGTACGGTTTGTAAATCTCTTGTTAGGCTTGTCCCTGTCTGTGTTGGTAAAGTGTTTTTTGAAAAATGTCAATTTTTTTTTTTGCTTGTTTTTGTACGGTTTGCATATTTGTGATTTTATTAGAAATTGCAGTCTTTTTTCCAATTCATACTGCAGCTCTCTTATGTAAGTTCGGCAGTGGTTAACCTTCTGTCTGAATCGTAAACTATTAGCCTTCTTAATAGTGAAATTAACTGATTTTGTTGTTTTTGTATTATACTGCATTAGTCTCTAATTATTTTATTCTATTGTTTAAATTATCATATCAATCTATTGTTTTTTGTATTGTAACATATAAATATATATTTGTCAAGTTAATTTTAAATATTTTTTTTGAGAGAAACTTTAAATACCATTGATAAGCGTAAATTTCTATCGTTTAGGTGGAAATTGTGAGAAGGATGGAAGGGTGGAAGGATGGAAGAATGGAAGGATGGAAGGGTGATTGTCTGAACCAGGATTATCAGGAAAGACAGGAAAGACAGGATAAGAGGGATGTCTGAACCAGGATGGACAGGATGAAATGATGTCTGAACCAGGATTATCAGGATCGGTTTTCTGTTACATCTTTGGCGAAGGTATTGTTTTAAGACTTTATTTTCTATTCAATTTTATCTCTGCCCATTTCGTTGTAAGTTTCGGAACGGTGTAAACATTCCAACGCTCATTTTCGTGTTGTTCTAATTCATTCATTTGATCATCAGTTACAATACAGTCTACACAAACAATATCGTCGATTAAGTCTTCACTTTCTTCATCATTAGGTGGGGTAATATCATCATTTTCTGAGGTTAATACTTTTGCTTCTCCGAAAGCGAAATGGTCACAGTGCATTCCATCACCTCCATCGGTGACTTTAATAGTGAATTCTTTCGTTCCTTTTGGAAAATCGACTTGGAAATGTTTGTTTTGTGCATTTTCTTGTTCTAATATACCTGATTTGTAAACTTCTATCCCATCAGCGAGACATATTAGTTCAAAAGTTACTCCTTGTTTACATGGGTTTGGCATATAGAAACGCGCATCAAATCGGTTATATTCCCCGTCACTAAGATCGTAAACAAACTGTGCTGGTGCGTGTGAATAAAACCAACTATTCCACTCGTCAAAAATTGGGACATGGATATACCAATTAGGCAGTTTCTGAGCCACTCCGTTGGGTGTCTTCTCAAAACTACCTGCATTTTCCCATCCTACCCATTCCAATTCATTGTTGATTGGGGTTATAGAATCAGGGTGTTCATCTCTAAGGGTTAAGAATTTGAAGGTGCTATCCTTGTTATTTTCGTTTATAGGCTCAGGAAACACAGGCTCAGTAAATTTCTTTGTACCTCTATTTCCATTAACATCAAAAACTGTTACTTTTATATCTCTAAACATATCTAAATAAGAACGTGGAACATCAATATGAGCTACTATATCCTTTCCATTAAGTTCAGCAAATCCTATGCAATTCATTCCGCGTTCTAATTGTAAATGATAAAGTTCTGTATTACCTTTCACACGTATTTTGAATCTAACAATATCTGCTCCAACTGCCTCTAAATCTAAATCTCCAATAATTTCTGGCACTGAATTTTTTAAATGAGAACCAGTAAATACAGGGTGTTTATTCAATAAACGAGCTTCAAAATTTGTTAATACCTTTGGACCACCTATAGGCAATCCGCCTCCCATAACAGAATCTTTGACATTAAAATTATGCAGCAAACATAAAGCATGACCAAGTTCATGTGCTATTAATGATTCGTACCGGTTTTGATATAATGGTTCTTGTTCAGATTTTTCGTTAACCATAGCTACGCCACCAATTACATTCCCAGTCCAAGTAAAACCACCACCTATTGGACTCCCTCTTCCATCATTAACCACTGGAATGCCTCCCATAACAACAACAAAGACATGACTTTGTGCCGATGCATTTTTTTTCATATTTATATGGAAAGGAATATGATCAGCTGCTTTATTCCAAAAAGCACGAAAAATCTCACCCGTATAATGTTCATGTGTATCAGGTAATCTTACTGAATGAATAATCAAATTACCTTTACCATCTGTTTCAAAATCAAATGTTTTATCACCAAAACCATGCCGATCCATCTCACCTCTATAAAATTCTTGTATACTTCTCATAAGATGATCATATTTAGCATGATTGACATTTTCTACATCTTGTGGTTGTAAATAAATCACTTTAACAATAGGATTTTCTGCGGAATATCCCATTACTGATACGAGAATTAATATTATATTCAACAGGACAAAGATTAATTTTGATGCGAAATATTTGATTTTGAACATAGTTTCTCCTTTTAGTAGTTGTTATGTATGAGTAAGTTTTGAAACTGATTTGTCGAGATGTTATGCCTATGGAAAGGTTTTATGTGCCTCTGTTGTGTTGAGCAAAAGAAGGGTTTTCCAGTTCTTTTTGTATATCCCGCATTTTCATCTTAATCATAAAACCAAATAAAATGCCAATCTAAAATCAACAAAACAATCAAAAATATGGTCGCTGTGCAGCAAAGTCTCTTTGTTGGATCACCTAATCCTGGTTCCCCACCAAAGATTCCTTTCAATGAAGCTGTAAGGTGCTAATACAATACTTCTGATTATTCTACTTGTTCACTTCCTGAATAAAAAGGTTTACTTAAGTATCAGTAATCTACGCGTTGCTACATATTTTCCTGCGGTTAAAGTATAGAAATAGAAACCGCTTGAGACAGGTTCACCCAACGAGTTTTTACCATCCCAATATGCAGCACGATTTCGTTTCACATAACGTCCAGTGTTCTGGTAGCCAAGATCTAACTTTCGGACGACATGCCCACCTATATCATAAATGGTTACCACAACATTCACAGGCTCGGCAAGTTCATAAGGTATCCATGTTTCAGGGTTAAATGGATTTGGATAGTTTGGCAAGAGTACTGTTTTTTCGGGGTGCGTTGTGCGTAAAAGTTGTTGTAGTACGTTTAGTCCTTGACGATATTGATAGCTTCCGTTGTCACTTGCAAGTGCCAATGTTAGCCAGTCTTGAAGTTCGTCTTTGTGTAGGCTTGGTGCTGCAATGTCACCATTTCCGAATGCACTGGCGACTAATACTAAATCTAATATGTTTACAACTTCATCTCCATTGACATCAGCATTGGCGTTATATTCCTCAAAGGCGTTTGCAACGATAACGAGATCTAATATGTTTATCTCGTCATCCTTGTTAAGATCATATTTAGCATAGATAGAGACATCTTCTACCTCAAAACGGATGATTTCAGTGAAGTCATAGTGGCGAAAATTCCCCGCAGCGTCGCGTAATCCCAGGTATGTGAGTCCCCAGATTCCTGGATGGCTGCCAGCTGGCAAAAGAACTCTGGCATCGTAAGTCACATACGCATTCGGATCCCCTATGAAATAGATACCTGAATCATATTTGTTGCGTTCAGGTACAACATGAAAATGAAAGTAATCACCGAAAGGACTGCGCACGCGCCCTTGCCCGTAACGAAAACCGCTATTATCGTCTTTGATCCTAAAAGTCATGTCAACGATAGTTTCACCGTTTGGTTTTTCAGGTTGTGTTGGTTCTGCCTTGATCGTGATGTTATTTAGATCAAGCATAGGTGTTGTTGTGTCTGGGTTTTTTGTATGAATCTCAATAGTAGGTGGCAATTCATCAGCAACTCGCTCTGTTTCGTGGAGACCTTGTTCTGGTGGTTCGGTAAAGATAACTCGTCGAACGTTTCCTGCAGTATCCTCCATTTTAATTTGTGAAACTTTATATTTTCCGGTCGGAAAATAATCGGGGATATTTAGACTGGCACTGACTTGACTAATAGGAGCGGAAAAATCTTTAATGTAACTCTGAGCGCGACCATAGTTAAAGCTATACCGTAGATTGTGTGAATATGTTTTAGGATTGTTATCATTTACGAATGCATGAACGATATAAAGTTCATTCTTTTCAATAACTTGCCAGGTGACAGTCAAGAATTGATAAGATCTTCCGTTGCGAGTCGTTCCATCTGATAAAGAAAGTTGTATTGAGTCTTTGACATACTCAGGTGACTTATCGTCTGTCATCGGATTATCAATATACAGTTTCCATCCAAAATTATCAACATCCTGCCATCGCCTATTACCAACGGTATCTGTGATTCCGATTTGGTTTGGTGTCCAATAACCGCTTGCAGCATACTTTGACAAGGTAAAAGTGCCTCGTAAATTACTACTTTCACTCACACGGGTTCCGTTTGAATCAATAGGATAGAGATATAAAGCCGTATCAGTTCCTTTTTCACTGTAAATATGAACGTATGCGCTGCTTGCAGTGTCTAATCCTCCTTCTGTGTGTAACGCAATGTCAATAGTAATCTGTTTATCCTCTTTTGGTGCGCCCTCAACTCGGATATCTATACGTTTGATACGTCCTGGATAAATGTAATCGGGATAGAGATTATAGACTTCAAACGTTAAGTCTTCACGAATACGTGAAATGTATCGGGTCCCATGCATAACACGGTTCTGAATGAATTCATATTTTGCGGGGGCACGTGCCCTTAGTTTATCAGGGTTCGTGATGTAAAAACTAATACTCTCAGCCATGTCCTCGTCGGGGTTTTTTTTATGAGCGTAATATGTAACGAACTCCACCTCTTGTGTGGTTGACCAACCATCAGGATCATCAGGATTCTCATACCATCCGCCAACGTCAATCCAATCTTGTTTTAGCCGTTTTCCAAATAGGTGTGCCCATAGAAAATGAGATTTTTCGTGAATAATTGTGCGATAAATCTCGCTAATTGAATCTCTGTTAAAAGCCCCTTCCATAAATTCAATATACCCAGCCCCTATCCAAGCGAGTCCAATGGCTTTGGGGATAACAGGATTTACAGTACCATCTAATCTGCGAACAAGATATTTTAGTCCAGGTGTTTTGTGCATTCCAGTTGGATATTCCTCAAACATTGAAGCAATGTATATCAGTTCTTCGTTTTTGAAATCTTGAAAACGTCCTGAGTGTTCCTTTGTCGTATTTCGTGTGAGTTCGGTATAATCAGGAATGTTAACACTGACAGCATAACGAATCTGTAGAATTTGTTCAAGGGCATGTCTATTGGCTCCGTTGTCTGTTACAAACCTTACGACAGCACGATGTAGTCTTTTGGAATAATATCTTCCCCGAACACCTTCAATTTTGACTAATAGAGGTGTTGCATAAGTGAACGCATCACGGCTTACTGTGATTATTTTCATTTCGTTTTGGTATTCAATAGAGATGTCATTGTGGATGTGAAGATCGCTTATTTGCCATGTGGACGGTATCAAATCTCGCTCTGAAAGTGGCGTGGTGTCACTATAACTGTAGTGTCTTTGTGGAATAGAATCAAATATTTTTAATAGTTGTGCCGCCTCCCGTGCTGTCCACTCTGCATTAACTAAAACAGAATATTTACGCATCAAATGAAAGGCTGCATCGTGCGTTGGTATTTCTATCGGTTCTTCACCAACAAAGATTATCTCTATCGGGGAAATAGGGGTTACGCTTTCCTGTCCTTCAGGTGTTTCGTCTAATTGCCAAGAATACTCAAAAGCATGTGAAATCGGGATAATTGAAATAATGCTCGCAACAACAATAGCAACAATAAGAAATCTTTGTATTTTCATTGATGTGTTCCTTTTTAAGCATGGCAGGTATACTTTCGTTGTAGTCTTTGGACTGTAAGGATGTCGTTTATCTTGATTTTCATTAGACATTTCAGGTAAATTCTAAAGAATTTATTTATCGGGGCTGTCTCTCTTTCTATGTCTACCAAATGAGTATATCACATTTTCGTTTGTTATGTTGACTTTCCTTTGTTCCCCACTATAATGTACTTTGTTATGCTTGAAGTTGAATTTATGAACAATAACTTGTCCTTGATTATCAGTTTCTAATCTAAAAGTTTTGTCAGGAAATCAATGACGATCCATTTCATTTCTATATCCTTCCTGATTATTCTTCATGAAATTGACTAAATCTAACCAATCAGACCTGTTGATGCTGTTTGATGGCATAAAATATACAGTTCTCACAGTCAGGACTAACGCAAATTTGAAGTCTATTGTGCGATTAATTCATCAACTGATGTTTTCATTATTTTTGTTTAACAGTTTAAACGAGTTCATTCCCGTTTGCAGCGTCCAGGTCTGCGGCAATTATAAGTTGAGTCTCCCTATATTCCTTTGCATCAGGAATATGTATAAACTCTGCATTAACGTCTTGCTCTCTAACAATGTTTTCAATGTCCTCAAGACTAACATTGAAAAATTCTTTGCGTGTGTTGACTCTGTTGACACTCCGCTTTTCCAGCACGCGATGTATTTCGTTCTCAAGTTCAGGAGCGTTTTCTGAATAGATCATAGCGTGAATGTCAAAGCGAAACGGCACAGAGGCGTCACCGAGTTCTCTAACCCGATCAGTCGGTTCCAATCTACGAGTCATTCCCACTTTGTAGACATTGTCACCAAAAGATCCGATATTAGATATAACGTAGACATATCCTGATTTAGTCATCTGTGCCCTTGATAATGCACGTTCCTTGTTCGCCTGTGCTTCCAACAATAACTCATTCAGACGTTCAATCTCGGATTGCAATTTGTCCTGCCTTGCCCCCGTTGCTTCTTCAACTTCTTGACGTGCTTTGTTCAATGCATTCTGGTAACGTTGTTCCTCTTTCTCAGCTTCTTGTCTTGCTTTCTCTATTTCGCGTAACGCGCGTTCTTCGTCGCGTATCTGCTCACGAATTCTGCGTTGTTCTTCCATTTCTTCTTGACGTTTATCCGCGTATTCGTGAACAAGTTTGAGTTCATCAAGTTTCGCATTGAGATATTTCCTCTGTATAGAACAGTGGTGAGGTTCACCAAGTTTGTTAATAGCTTTAAAAGCTGCCCGAATACGTTTTTCTATACTATCAATATTGTTATAGCGGACTTTTAGGATTATTGAATCGCATTCACCATTGAATGCACGAGCCATCAATTTGATTTGTCTATCAGTCTTCTGTCGTCCTTTCGCCTTGTTACCGTCAACTGTCCATTCAGTAGGACATATAATTGCAGTCTTTTCCTTAATCATGGTTTTCTGTTTAGCTCGTATTTTATCCAGTGTGTCTTTATATTCTTTGGACGTTCCAAAGTCATATTTCGGTTCGTAAAGTCCAAAAGACTGGATTTCCACTGTGTCTTGGACAACAGTGATTTCGCCTTTTAGTGTTCTCAAGGTTTTTCGAGCATCGGATATTTTGGATTTAATTTGACTTTGTTGCGAAGTTAACGATTCTAAGGTTTCTTTAGCTTCTTCTTGCTCTGCTTCAACATCAATAATGCCTTTGAATCTCGTTAAGTGTCGTTTCTGCTTGATTACCAGAGATATTAGATAACCTACAAGAACTAAAAGTAATATCCCAATACTTACAATAATTGCCGTTGACATCTTTATTCCTTTTCCAATAACAATACCTTCGCCAAAAATGGACAGTTTTTCATAAGCCAATCAACTTCGAAAAACCATTCAATGTGCAGGTGGAGCAGAAAACTACTTATATCCGCATCCTGTTTAGAATACACTAAGTTTAGAGCCTTTACACCTCAAGACAGTCAAATGTTGGTTGAAGTATTTACATGATTAAAATGCTTCTGCCAAAACATGAAACTATTTTAATTCATTAAAATCCTTGAACATCACGGATCGTCGGGTGGTACCTAAGACATATTATAGGTGTAAAGTTAAGAAACTTTCTGTGTTTTTATGAATCCTTCTCAATAGCCACTATAATTGAGACTATCTTATATTTAGTCCCGTAGGGACGATATGTTTATAGAAAACGCTGTCGCCACCTCTCTTGAGTTCCGTAGGAACGGCATATTTGTTGTTGATGTGCTTATAAACATATCGTCCCTACGGGACTGAAGAGGCGTGGGGTACACATTCTTCTATAAACATATCGTCCCTACGGGACTGAAGAGGGTTTCTGACATCAAATACTCCTTAAGTTTACATCTATGGGTGGTACCTAAGACATATCCATTCAACGCAAACTTAGATAATTGGTGAAGTTATTGATACATGTACTACAACTATAATAACGCATATATACATATTAAGCAATAACTTTTGTAATATTATTTTTATTGTTAATATCTTAATATGAACTTTACAATACGAAAAAAAATACCGTAGTTATTCTATAGGTCACAAACTGGAAGTTTGTGGTACAAAAAAGAGACATTTTCAATTAGAAAATGTCAATAGTATACCTATAAACACTGCGGTGAACCTTTCTATGTTTATGGTCAATGTGAGTGCTAAACTCATAAATACACACCGTTGTAAAAATACAGCATATAGTGTTTTAGACCTAAAGGCACACTACCGAGGTTTGAAGTATCTACACGAAACATTAAAAATACTTCCGCAAAAACCTGAACCTATTGTTATTCAGCACATCAATGAACAACTGGGATCAATCGGTGCTATTCACTACACACAACCCGAATTAAACCCAGGATAATTGGCGAAGGTATTGCAATAATAGATATTATTGGTATCTACTCCACAATCCAATCCTCTCTTTTTTCGCGCGTGACTCATAATCCTGAAATAATTCTTTATACTTGAATTGATTATTTTTGTCAACACGCGCATACCCCTCACGGATCATCTCAAGGTTTACAAAAATACCGTCAGAAGAACGATAAACATATCCGAGAATTCGATCAAATTCATCCCTCTTATTTTCATCAAAACGAAAATATATTGATTCATCTAAAAGGAAATCTTGAAGATATTCGGTTGCTTCCTCACCATAAAAGTCTTGTCGCTGCTTAGAACGCATTGTTTCAGGTGCGTCAATACCTACAAAATGAACACTTGTAGGTTCACCCTCATATTCAATTACAATTGTGTCACCGTCAATAATTCTTACCACTTGATAGGTGGTATTGTTCTGGCGGGTGTGAAAGTTTAAAAAATAGATTGGTATACCAACTGCAATTATTATGAAGGCAACTATTAAGCCAATTGTTATATTCTTTAAGTTTCGTTTCAATGTGCTGATATTAGTTTTTAATTGATTGGTAACAGTTTGGTCTGATCGGTTTGCTCTTGGGGAGTCATTCACATGGTCATCAAAATAAGGTTTCCCTTTTTCTATAAATACGTTAGAACGTTCATTCGAGCAATATATCCATGTGTCAGGATTGTCATTAAATGCAAGAATACCAAAACGTGTGTCTGTCGCACTGAGATAACTTCTGAGTTGTCCACGACCGTGTGACGAATCTCCAACTTTCTCACTTTTACATTCAATAATTGCGATCCAGTGTCCATCGGCATCTTTTAGCACAACATCAGCAATACCATTCTTTCGACCTCTACCCGCTCCAAACTGAATCGGGCATTCAGTGTCTACAGTAAAATCACTGAATCTATTTTGTCTGAAATGTCTTATAACGGCATTACAGACTGCTTTCTCGGAGAGTGCTTTTTTATTCATATTGATCCTATCTATTCTTTTTCAATTCCCCCAAACTAACTGAGACCGTGCTGAAACCGTTCTCGAATCTTCATCTACTTCTTCCTCTGTTTCCTTTTCGGGTGTTTCATCTTCAGGCAGGTGTTGCTTTGCATTCGCAAGATATGTGTTAGGTGAGAGCATCTCAATTGTCGCTTTCATGTTGATATTCTGTCTAACACCTATATTGAAATATGGATGAACATTCAACGCGTCGCAGTACATTCAGAGATTCTGTCGCGTTGATACCCATAAGACATAATGAAAGAGTTATCGCGAAAGTCATGCCCGAGATCAAACGCCTGTCCAATTTCATGTGCAATCAGTTGGACACCGAAATCACTCTCAGTACAATTCCCTGAAGCAGGTACCATCGCAAGTACCCCATCATACCAAGCAATGCCACAATTCCCTTGTATCCGTTCCGTGCTAACATCAACAACAAAAACAGTGTCATGTCTGCGTCAGCAACAGAATTCTATTGTCTGATGTAAACTCACAAGGATATTATTCGTTTGATTATAATAAAATTATCAAGGGTGTTGCCTTGAGACTATCCTAAAATAACATATTTTTGT
Organism: Candidatus Poribacteria bacterium; assembly: GCA_965261435.1. Taxonomy (GTDB): domain Bacteria; phylum Poribacteria; class WGA-4E; order WGA-4E; family WGA-3G; genus MSPOR6. The sequence continues at coordinate 3,802,582 of CBDHDL010000021.1, read as the reverse complement.
GTATACATAAATTAACAGTCTACAGGGATGTGTTACTGGTATGTCAACCAAAAGAGAAGTGATTAGGCAACTCGCCCTATAGGATTGCTGGTTTCCATTTTACCTGACAGAAAGCGGTACTTTCTGGTATAATAGAAAGCAGCGCTGTCATATCACAGTTATGGCAGTGCTAAGCGTCGCTGGTGTTTGAGCACCAAGCGGCGCACCTAAAATAAATTAGGAAGCAAAGCTCTGACGTAATCCACGCGCCTCGTGAATTTCAAACATCAGAGAACATTTTAGCAAATATCAAAGATATTCACAACAATATTTTCTGACTTTTTTACAGGTCATTTTCTGTCTTGTTATGACTATTGATATTTGCTAAGATTTGTTCTGTTTTTCCGCGCCTGCCCCATACATATCAACACATATACGAACTTCCGCACTTTCATCATATTCAACAAGAATTGCATTGTTAGAGAAAAAAAGATGCAGAAGAACGTGTAACCCCTATTCTTTAGTCCCGTATGAAGTTAAAGAAAATATTTGGGTAATTTGGCGAGGTTAGGAAACCTCGCCAGCGGCATCGGGAAGGTAGGTTCGGTTAGGAAACCGCACCTACCGTGTCGAGGTCCAAATTACCTAATTTATTATTTTAACTTCATTAGGGACGATATGTTTATTTTCTATGCCGTTCCTACGGAACTCAAGACAGGTGGCGACAGCGTTTTCTATAAACATATCGTCCCTACGGGACTAAATATAAGACAGTCTTAATCATAGTGGCTATTGAGAAGGATTCATAAAAACACAGAAAGTTTCTTAAGTTTACACTTATAGGTTTCGCTTCGCTCTACTCATAGGTGTAAAGTTAAGGAATTTTCGATACCAGAAACCCTCTTCAGTCCCGTAGGGACGATATGTTTATAGTTAAACGTTATACAAACCCTCTTTAGTCCCGTAGGGACGATATGTGTAGTAGTTCATCCTGATATAAACATATCGTCCCTACGGGACTGAAGAGAGGTGGGGGTACACATTTTTCTATAAACATTTCGTCCCTACGGGACTGAAGATAAGACAATCCCAATAAACATAGGGATTCAGAGTGATTCATAAGAGCTTCTAAGTTTTCTTAAGTTTACAGCTATAGGTTTCGCTTCGCTCTACACGACCTACGTTATAAACGCATAAAGCATTTGACCGAGATGCAAGAATCGTGTAGAATAAAGGAGTTTAGACACACCTGTGATATGTTACCGATTTGACGCACTATCTCATTAAATCCATACAAACAGTAAAGGAGACTATTAAAGCATGGATCAAAAACCGAATATTCTATTTCTTCAGAGTGATGAGCACAGTCCTCATGCTATTGGGTTTGAAGGGAACGAAATCGTTCAGACTCCTCACCTTGATCAACTTGCAAATTCTGGCACGTACTTTAATGGTGCATACTGCCAATTTCCGCTATGCACCCCATCACGTATGTGCATGTTAACAGGAAAATACGCACATCGTTGTTCCGCATGGAATAACGGTTCAATCCTATATCCAGAACACACAACACTACCTGGACATTTCGCTGAACACGGTTATTCAACGGCACTTGTAGGTAAGATGCACTTTGGTGGTAAGGAACAGCACAACGGGTTCCAATCACGTCCTTACGGTGATCTGCGGGGTCGGGCAGGACATCAAAGAGATCCGCTCAGAGGCAACCGTAATCGGACAAAAGATGCGGGTGTAACAGAGATCCCTACAAGCCTATTGCAAGAAAGAGTAGTCAATGAGGAAACCATTGAATACATAAGGTCTCAACCTTCTGACCAACCGTGGTTTCTACTTGCAAGTTACAGTCGTCCACACTTTCCATTGACAGCACCGAAAAGACTTCTGGATAAATACTATCCTGATAATGTAGACATGCCGAATATTCCACCTGGCCACCTTGAAGAGACTCATCGGTTCGCAGCGGGTTTACGAAAAACCTTTAATACAGCATCTATCAATGAGGAAGAAACAAGAAAAGCACGCGCAGCATACTATGCATGCTGTGAATTCTTGGATGAATGTGTTGGTGATTTACTCACTATTCTTGAGCGGGACGGTTTCTTAGAAAACACAATCATTGTCTACACGACAGACCACGGTGAGATGGCAGGTGAGCATGGACAATGGTGGAAATCCAGTTACTATGAAGCAGCAGCACGGGTACCGCTAATTATCCATGATACAAGATCGGAAGACACGCACGGTCAAAGAGTCAATGCTCCAGTTGAATTGAACGACCTATTTCCTACCCTTTGTACAAGGGCAGGCATTCCTGTTCCAGATGGATTGGATGGTTCAGATCTATCATCTCTAATGACCGGAAATTCCGACGGATGGCGAAACACTGCAATCAGTGAATATTGGGCAACGCAAACAACCGGTCCAATGCGGATGTTGAGAACACCTCGCTACAAATACGTCGCCTTTCCTGAGGATGAATCAATTCTCTTTGATTTAGAGAATGATCCTGATGAATTTGAAAATCTCGCTGGTAAACCTGAACACCGTCAGTTAGAATCGTCGTTACATCAGCAATTAATGGATGGATTCTCATGGGAGGATGTTGACAAACAGAAAGAAATTGATAAAGAACGTAGCGAAGACTGGGCTGCACCGTGGGGTGGCGGCACACCGAATCAGTATACGTTACCGGATGGCAGAATCGTTGACGCAGAACTCTGTCTCTATAATCCAGTACTACGTGATGGAAGCGAATAATGTCATTTCAACTTAAAAATGTCTCTTTTTTGTAGCACAAACTTTCAGTTTGTGTCCTGAAGAATAACTACAATAACAACCGCCTAATGAGACAATAATTTATAGAAATGTTATAAGACGCACTCCATGGGGAAACGCTTTAAACCGATGTTTATGAAATGAAGACTCCATCTATACAAGGTCACCCTAAAATCCGTTTCTCTGCTATTCTTGTTGGACTTCTGTTAGTAGGGGGTTTATGTGCAATCACCCCTTACAACAACTATTTTATAGAGAACTCAAGGATTGCGGGTAATCACCTTCCTGTTGGTTCCATCTTCAGTTTACTGCTTCTTGTTTTCGTTGTCAATCTACCATTACGTTTATTGACAAGGCATAGCCGTTACGCATTCTCTGCGCTTGAATTAACAGTCATCTGGATGATGCTAATTGTTGCGGTTGGTATCCCATCAATGGGGTTACTACAGTTTCTCATCCCTTGTCTTGTTGCGCTTCGCTATTTCACAACTCCTGAGAATGATTGGGGAGAAACACTCCAGCCGCACATTCCTGATTGGTTGGTAGTCACAGATTCACAAGCTGTAACTGATTTCTATGAAGGACTCTCTTCCAGTGGAGATGTCCCATGGGCAGCATGGATTAAACCGCTACTCGTTTGGTCACTTTTTGTGATCGTTTTCTATTTCACCATTCTCTGCCTATCCACGATCCTTCGCAAACAGTGGATTGAACGCGAAAGATTCTCATTCCCATTAATACAAATTCCTGTCCAACTCGCTGGCGAACCTGAACGTGGAACATTTCTCAACGCCTTTTTCAAGAATAAGCTTTTGTGGTTAGGCATGTCTTTACCTATACTCATACATTTTATTAATGGATTGAATGCACATTTTCCAAATGTCCCAGAAATTCCGCTGATTTACAATATCAGTAGTACATTTACAGAGAAACCGTGGCACACACTCAGAATGTGGCCGGGGATGAACATTGCGATCTACTTTTCTGTAATAGGCGTTGCAGTCCTCTTAACCCTTGAAGTTTCCTTTAGTCTATGGTTCTTCTTTCTCTTTTTCAAGCTTCAATATATCCTCATGAATATGACCGGTGTAGGCATCGGACCGTGGTTAAGCTGCAGTCGGCAAGTGATGGGTGGTTATCTGGTATTTGTCCCTGCCGTTTTCTGGGGAGGACGAGAGCATATCAAATCAATTATAATCAAGACTCTCGGTCTTAAACAGAGACAGACAAACCTTTTAACAGATCAACACGTAATAGGCGATTCTGATGAACCGTTGCCATACCGTTTAGCTCTTCTCGGATTTATCTTGGGTTTTATTACACTCATAGCATTTTTAATGTTGGCGGGGATAACAGGATGGGTTGCAATTGTCACGCTACTGTCAATTTTTGTCACCTCAGTTGTATTATCTTGGATGGTTGTTAATGGAGGATTACTGCTTGTGCAAGCACCGTTCTTTCCATCAGACTATATGAACTTCACTGTAGGTTCGGCAGCCATTGGGCAAAAGAGTCTTGCGGTCTTGAGTTTTCAGCGTGCATTTCTCAGGGATTGGGGAGAGTTCATGATGCCGAATTTCCTGCACAGTTTTAAAGCTGCGGATGAAGTTAATCTTACGCGACGCAAAATCGTACCATTGCTTGCTATCTCAATAGTTGTTGCACTTGTTGTATCAGTCTATGCAGCATTGACGCTTGTCTATGATAAAGGAGCTCTATTCTTACAGAATTGGCCCTTTGTCAATGCGCCACGCAGCTATTTCAACCGAATGAACAAATTGATCCAATTCCCTGACGAAACTAAGTGGGATGAAGTATACAGCATGATAGCAGGGGCAGGTTTTACAGGATTTATGCTCTGGATGCGTCAGAGTTTCGTCTGGTGGTCACTTCACCCAATCGGGTATCTCTTAGGTGCTACCTATCCCTCATTCCATCTATGGTCATCTATCTTCTTCGGATGGCTTATCAAATACATTGTTCTTAAGTTTGGTGGTCCGATGATGTTTCGACGGGTGCGGCCTGTTGCATTTGGTTTGATTTTTGGCGAGTATGTCATGGTGGGTATCTGGATGGTGGTGGGATTCTTTAGCGGTATCGGTTATCAAGCGTTACCACGTTGAAAGTAATTGTTCAAGTTTCATATTCGGAAGTTAGTTTCTTGAAGGTAATGAAGTAATATCACAGTCATTGACCATTTAGAGATATAATTATGAAAAATAACGAATCAAGTTTAGCTACACAATGGAAAATGCGAGCAAAAACTCGCCACACTGTATCAGGCATACGCACATGGCATGTCAATCTAAACCCGCGTGCAATGCCATCTCTCGGTTTCGCTAAAGGGGATTTACCGGAACAAGCAACCCCTAATAATATCCATGTTGATTGGCGGGGACCTTTTGCTACACAAGCAGGAGCACTCATCGTTGAGATAACAACTGATAAAGGTATAAAAGGATATGGCCTTGGTGGCGGTGGACTTGCTGGTGCGATGATTATTGAGAAACACCTTCAGCATTTTGTTGTTGAGAAAGATCCGCTTGATGTAGAAGAGATATGGGAAAATCTCTATCATATAACGTCAATTTACGGACGCCGTGGGCTTGTTATCTATGCCTTAAGCGGAATAGAACTTGCGCTCGTTGACTTATGTGGTAAGATAATGGACGCACCAGTCTATAGTCTCTTCACTGAAAAACCGATCTTACAGATTCCAGCGTACGCAACCGGGGCAGATGTCGGATATTATGCTGATAACGGGTTTACTGCTTGCAAACTCCCGCTCAAGAACGGACTCGCTGAAGGTAAAGAAGGTTTTGCTGAGAACCTTGATATGATTCATACTGCACGCGATGCTGTTGGTTCAAATGTTGAACTGATGACAGACATTTATCTACGTTGGAACGTAGACTATACACTACGCTTTGCTGAAGCAGTGAAGGACCTGAACATAAAATGGATTGAAGAACCAATTCCGCTTGATGACTATGCTGGAATGGCACAGTTAGTAAAAGAGATTGAACCGATATGGATTGTATCAGGTGAGCATGAATTCACACGTTACGGGTTTCGTGAGTTATTACGATGGATGGCTGCAGATATGATTCAACCAGATGTAAGTTGGGCAGGCGGTTTTACTGAATGTCTCCGAATAGCATCGGAAGCAGCTGATATCGGAATACCGACTTGGCTTCATCAAGCGGGAACACCGTGGGGGTTGCATCTCACGGCTTGTTTACCGATGCCTTGTATGGCAGAGACATTTGGTCCCTCCCGATCAGGTGTAGAAAACGCACTTTACCGGTGTTTACGTCCATCACCTCAGCATGGCACCTTCACACTTAATGATGCTCCAGGTTTTGGTGTGGATATTGATGTTGCGTTGCTTGAAGCATATACTGTTGAGGAGTTATAAAATGGATGGAACCCAATACGCACATCACACATTCGCCTGTCTCGTCATGGTGTCTGCATGTGTTTTTAAGTTGGCGGATCTAAAAGTTGTGAGCGGCTTACCGGAAATCGGAATCCACATTGACGAACTACCAATTCAAGCGTACTGGTAATCCACTCGTCAGCGTGTGGTGATACAATTACTTTGCTATTTTTATCATTTTTATCAATTAATGTTTCAACATTGATTTCAAGGAGTCTACCGAATTCATAAGAGTCATCACGCTGAACTGACGCAATATCAATGATCGCGCGCACTTCGTGCTCATACTCAAAAGGTTTTCTCTTATAAAAATAAAGGTAATGCAGCAGACTTTCCGGTGACATATTTTCGTGCATATCAATTGGATTCTGATTTTCTGTGGACTCTACTTCGTAATCTACTTTGCCGATGAATATATTAGGTTCATCCGGTAAACTATCCATCAATTTCCTCATAGTTGTTTTGATTGCTATACCGCTATTGCGTAGGTGATATTTATCCCACATTGCCATTGATTCTTCAGTCCCTTTATGCCAACAGTTACACATGATATATTGACGAAGATTTGGATCAATACGGATATTCGGGGATCCGTAATACCGCATTATTGCTTCGGGGATGTATCCTTCAAACTTATCATCGTACTTGTCTGCTCTTGTAAAAAATAAGGACCTTGTTGCTAAAATATTGGCAAACTTCTCAAAACTCATGTATCGCCACAAAGTATCATTATCTTTAGGTTGTGTGATACCTTTTAGAGTTTTAGGCATAAAATTCTTCTTTCAAAGTGAAAATGCCAATTTATTGTCCTTCGCAACCCCAGGGTTATAGAATTGTTCGGGGAAGGGCGGCATTGGCTTTCAACGTCTAATTAACGCCACTTGTCTGCGATAGTTTTTGGTTGAACTTCACAAAGTTTCCGGCACTATGTCAGATTTAAATCGTTGGTGGATTACTTGTCCTTCACTTTTCCTGAAAATCTCTGAAGGCATCACGAGTTTTCATGGCTATAGATTCAATAGTTCCTGCATCAAATGTCAGCATATCAATATCTTCAAATTTAGTCTCAACATGTTTTGACATCATGGCATATAGAAACTTATGAGACCTGAACCAGCTATCTATATCCATGTCAGGAATTTCATCCCTTATTACTCTCATTCTCACCGTGTACTTATCAAGAGTCGCGGGGAGGTCAGTCATTAGTGTAGAATGATAGTTTATAGATTCGATTTCTACTAATGACCAGTTTATATCAAAACCTTTTGATTCTTCCTTTAAAATTTCTTTAAATTTTTCCTCAAAATTAACTTTCATTGTTCACTCCGTTTTCGGTATTTCGGACAGTGAGCCTCAGTGATTGTCTGTATCTGTCCTACACAACACGTTTTCTTTGGTTTTTCTATATTCCAGTCGCTTCTCTATAAAAATAACATGCCTCGGAAAGAAAATCAAGTGAAAAAAGGAAGATGTTCTCATACACACTTGACAAAAGAAGGTATATCTTTTAGAGTATAACACACTATTGAATAACTTTTAGCGATTGGACAATATATGAAATTAACACTACTCTCGTACAGTCATCACGGACGCAGTATGGCGAGGACTGCTCAAGCACTCGGTCACCAAATCGTCGGTGTGATGGATTCTGAACATTCGCCACGGGAACAGTTAGCAAATGATTTTCAATCTCCGGCATTTGACTCAGCAGGTGAATGTCTGGATGCATGTAAACCAGATGCCGTTCTCGTTGCAGGAAAACACAATGAGATACCTTCACATGTGAAAGCGTGTGTCGACAGACGTATTCCATATCTATTAGACAAACCTTTTGCAGATTGTGCCGACCGATTGCGTCCTATAGCGGAAGCATCAGTAAAGCATGAGGTCATTAGCGCACTTGTTTTGCCAAACCGGGCAAGCCGTATCGTAAACATCGTCAAAGAGATGCTTGAAGATGGTAGTTTAGGTGATCTTGTACTTTACAATAGCCGATTAAATAACGGACCGCCATCTCGGTATGACCCTACTCCTTCATATTGGCATAACGATCCTAATATATCAGGTGGCGGGTGCTGGGCAGTAGAGGCTGCACACGGTATTGACACATTTCTTCAGTTTGTAGGAGATCAGGAAATTACCGTCATCGGTGCAGTGATGTCCAATTCAATGTATAGCAGAGGTGTGGAGGATAGTGGTATCGGCGTGCTGAGGACAGAAAACGGTATAACCGGAATTATCGAATCTGGTTACACATATCCTGCTGGTAAACGCGGTGGAGATCACTTCTTCCGTTTTGTTGGTACAAATGCATCCGTATTTGAGCAATACGGTAAGAATGGTGAACCATTAATTGAGATACACACAAGAGAGGGTGTGCAATTCAGTGAAGACATCTCACATGGTGCAAGAATAAGTGGTGTCATGGGGAGTGCTTTAGAAGCAATCCGTGATGGAGAGCGTTTTACACCATCAGTTGAAGATGCCGTAAGAATACTTGAGATTCAAGATGAAGTATATGTCCATGCAAGAAAGAGTATAACGACTCACGGCCCGCATACAATGGGTTGATACTGCCAATACTTGATTATTACCATTGATAGAACAAGGAGTGAATATGACAAATTCAGAAACAATCATACCTTCAGACTCAGAACTTGAAGAGATATTTAGTGAGGCACACTTTACAGAGGGTCCTACCGTTGCACCCGATGGAAAGGTCTATTTCAGCGACATAACATTTACGCATGAAGCAGATATGCAGGCAGGACATATCATGAGATATGAACCTACAACAGACGAAACATCTGTATTTCGTTCACCGAGTGGGATGTCTAATGGCATGAAATTCGATGCAAAAGGTCGTTTAGTGATAGCAGAAGGTGCAGATTTCGGTGGAAGACGTATCACCAGAACTGATATGGATACTGGTAAAAGTGATATTATAGTGGGTTTATTTGAAGATAAACCTTTCAATTCACCGAATGATCTTACAATAGATGAACTGGGACGTATATACTTTACCGATCCACGTTATGTTGGTAATGAACCCGTCGAACAACCGGTAATGGGTGTATATAGGATTGATCCTGATGGTTCAGTACATCTCGTCGTAGCAGATTCTGGTAAACCTAACGGTATCGCAGTCTCACCTGATCAGAAGACCCTATATATTGGTAGCAATGATAGCGGATCATTCCGCAACATACAAGAAGAATTGCCAACCTATATTGGTAGAATGGCACTTCTCGCTTATGACTTGTCTTCAGATGGCACTGCTACATATCGTGAAACGCTCGTGGACTATGCCCCTGAACACGGTCCTGACGGTTTTGAAGTTGATGTTGAAGGCAATCTTTATGTTGCTGTGCGCGACAAAACCCGTTTTGGAATCTTTGTTTATGATCCGAGAGGACAAGAATTGGCATACATAAAGACACCTGAATTACCAACGAATGTTGCGTTTGGTCGTGATGAATCAAGTAAGATTTTATATATCACAGCAGGAGGCAGTCTATTTAGAATTCGCGTTGCAAAAGATGGCTATCATCTACCTCAGCAATAGCCTCAGCAAGAGAGAACATAAGCAATCAGATTTCTGGATGTAGATTATGCCAGGATGTTGCTTGTTCATAAGCATATCCGACTTGACATAAAACATGTTCTGACAAATGCTGTCCGACAAACTGAATACTCAGTGGTAGACCGGCACTATTCAATCCACAGGGAACAGAGAGCGTCGGTGCACCGTTGTAATCAAACGGTGCTGTAAAGCGTTGGAATCTCGCTGCTCTTGTCTCTTTTGGTCCGTATAACACCTCAGGCGTTACAACATGAGGAGGTGCGGACATTGATGGACAAACTAACACATCAATGTTTTGGAAGACCTTGCTGAGATGTCCTATACAATCCAATCTTAATTTATTGGCTTCCGCATATTCTGCACCCGTTACTTGTGCCCCCATATCCAACCAGCCTTGGAACCAAGGCCCGTAAGAATCCCGTATTGAAGGATATGTATCAGCATGTGCAACGACTGCCTCTGCGGAACAAATTGTCGGCCATGACAATGCATATTCATCCATATCTGGTAATTGAACTTTGTAGATATTAGCACCTAATTCCTGCAGCAATTCTACACCTGCACACACTGCTTCAGCAAGTTCCTTATCAACATCCTTGGTTGCATAGTCTTCATCAAAACCGATACGAATATCTTTGATACTTTCGCCAATAGATTTGATGATGTTTGGTACAAGGTTTAGCAGAGAAGTCGGGTCATTCGGGTCGTAACCAGCAATTGCTTCTAACATAATTCCTGCATCAGTAACACTACGTGTCATAGGTCCTACATGATCCATTGATTCTGCGAGTGGAAGCACACCGTATCTACTGACTCTACCCCAAGTAGGTTTTATCCCAACGATTCCACAGGCTGCAGATGGGAAGCGAATTGAACCCCCGGTGTCACTTCCAAGTGAAGCAGAACACAGACCTGCAGACGTTGCAACGCCTGAGCCACTTGAAGATGAGCCTGTCCATCTGTCTGGGTTCCACGGGTTTATCGGTATATCAAATTCGGGATGATAACCCCCCATTGCACCTTCTGTCAAGTTTAGTTTTCCAAGTAACACAGCCCCCGCAGCATTTAATCTTTGAACGACAGTAGCATCATATTCTGGAACATGATCCTTTAATACTTTCGCACCCCCCATCGTGCGGAAACCTTTCGTATAACATAAATCTTTAACCGCGATAGGGATTCCGTGAAGTGGTCCGCGATATTCTCCCGACATAATTTCCTGTTCAGCTTTCTTGGCAGACTCTATTGCGTATTCATGCATTACTGTAGCATAACTCTTTAGAGTATTGTCATGGTCTTGAATTCGCTGTAGCATCATTGAAGTTAATTCAACAGGAGAAAGTTTCTTTGTTGACAACAAATCAGATAATTCTGTAATTGGTTTAAAATGCAGTAATTTGTCAGACATGTTTATCTCTTTAGTTTCCTATTAGATTTAACGTGAGTTCCGTATTTGTACCGCATTCTGTTAGATTGCGGTCTTGTAGGCACAATCTAACAGAATGTGCTACAAACCAGTCTACCAAAACCGAATACGACTACTTCTAAACTCACAAAGATTTTATTCATGGAACTCACGTTAGATTTACGTGCTATAATATCTTTCTTTATTATCTGTAACAGATAGGGTAATGCAATAGAATCACGCTACAACTCTGGGCGGCTGCGTCCTAAAAGATTCAGAAGCGCATCACTTGCATTGCATAGAACATCAGTAGCAACAGGTACTTCATTACATAGATTAAATCGCCAATATGCCCAATATGCAGCATATTGTGATTGGAGGATATAACGCGTTTTATTGGAATTATTTGGTGCACCGCGATGCCAACATTGTGGATCCTGTAGATAGATATCACCTGCTTTACAGAAGATAGAAACAGGTTTATTGCTTTCAAACTCGGGATTTTCTTGTTCATTTGGACCTCGACCAGAATAGTGGCTTTCACGGACATATTGTGTTGGCCCTTCTTCAATAGAATCTATATCGCTTAACGCCATTTGAACGGTAAACCACATCACAGGCATACGTAGCCGAGGGTCATGACGCGGCATCTCATCTGAAACGGGAAAGTGTACTGATCCATCAACATGCCAAGTGCTGATTGATAGTCCAGGTAGGTTTCGCAGCACATTCTGACCACAGAACTTGCAGTCCTTACCGACTATTGCTTCAGCCAAGCTCAGAATAGGTTCGCGCAGGAGCATATCTCTGAATATTGGATCAAGTTCAATCGTATTACGCAAAATGAAGGGTATCGTCTCACCAGTTTCCGCGTGTGTTCCCATCTGAATATATCGCACATCAGCGAGATTAGGATTCGTCTTCTGTGCAAGTTCTGGGTCGGCAAAGAAGCTATCCGTCTTGTCTCTAAGAACAACAACTTCTTCTTTAGTCAATATATTGGGAATATGAACATAACCATCTCTAAAGAATTGTTGTGCAATTTGGTTTGTTTTCTCTTCGCTAAAGGGTGTACCTTTCAAAATCGGACTCTTTTCCATTGATTTCTCCATGCTAATGCTTTTCCAAGTCATAAATGATTTGTATATCGGGCGGGGAAACCCCGCCCCTACGAACGGATCTACTCATCATTTGAGTGTAGACAGAACACTAATCTAAATAGTCCATTTCAGGCAATAACTTCCATCGATACTGATCTTCGGGTTGTGTGTTGCGTGTCCATCTACCAATTATTCTTGTATCTTCTCGTTTTGCTGCCATCTGTTCGGCAATCAGTTCAGGATTCCATTCAAGCAATACTCTTTGTGTCAGTTCAGTCAAAATACCTTTACAATTCGGGTCCTTTGAACTGTCGTGTAACTCATCTGGATCTTCTCTTAAGTTGAAGAGCTGCGACGGTTGTCCGTGATAGTAGTTCAACTTCCACTCATCACGACGTATCATGCGATGATAACATCCATCATCGGTGCAATATTCAGAATACGCCACATCATCCCAATCACTTTTTTCATCTCTGCACAAAGGAAGAACACTTCTTCCATGGGAGTTAGGTAAGGGTGGTGCCTCAAGGGCATCTAACATGGTTGCATTCAAATCAAGTGAACTTATGACACGTTCACATTTGATACCTTCCGGTAAGTTGCCACGCCATGATAGAATAGCAGGAACTTTGACAGAATGTTCATAGAATGTTTGCTTCCACCAGAGTCCATGTTCTCCTACTTGCTCTCCATGATCGGAACTGTAGAGTATAACAGTGTTCTGATCTAATTCGTTTTCCTCAAGGACACTTAGTATTTGTCCAATCATCAAGTCCATTCGCGTGACTAATCCCCAATACGCAGTTCGAGATCGGAGTATTTCATCTGCTGGCACTTCGGTAATTCCACACTTCTCGCGCCACCATTGAAAATACGGATGTATTGAATCTGAGTAGGTTTCATGAATTTTAGGCATAGTCATACATCCTTCGTATAGTTCATAGTCTTCCTTACGGGCAACAAACGGTTGATGCGGCAGCATGAAACCAACGGAAATAGAGAAGGGTTCATCAAGAAGTCCTGCTCTTTTTTGTACACCGAGTCTATTGAGATAGTCAACAGTTGCGGCAGTTACATCCTCATCGTGAACCTGATATGCACTTTGGCCTGGACCTGACTTTTCAAGACTGATTCGATGTGGCCCTGCCGTGCCAGAGAGTTCACCATGATCAACACCACCTCCACCGGGATGATTTGGTCCGTGGTCACCTACAAACCGTTCAGCATACCCGTGCAACTGATCTGGTCCTAAAGCATGCATCCGTCCAATAAGAACAGGTTTATAGTCAGCTTGCCCCCATTGCATGTGCAAATGTTGGTATTGCAGAGTCAAGTATATGACTATTCGTCCAGACCTTGTTTTCGTAGGGATACCTTCCACTCAGCATTGACATACGGGATGGCACACAGATTGGTGATGGACAGTACACATTTTCGAACATTACTCCTTCTGCAGCCAGTTTGTCAAGATTCGGTGTCTGAACTAATTCATCACCATAGCACCGGGTAACATACGGATTGTGTTGATCGGAATGGATATACAGTAAATTTGGTCGTTGTTGCATTGGTATCCTTTCTTATACAAACAAGAAATTACCCAATTTATTATTTGATCTTCATACGTGACTGAAGAGAGGTGGGGTACACATTCTTCTATAAACATATCGTCCCTACCAAATCAACGCCAAATGCGCGTTTGGCATTTGTCGGGACTGAAGAGAAGACGATCCCAATAAACATAAGGATTCAGAGTGATTCATAAGTGCTTCTAAGTTCTCTTAAGTATACACTTATAGGTTTCGCTTCACTCTACCCAACCTACACAGAAATTCACGGGTGTGAAAATGATTGAAAAAAAATAGAAAACTAAATAACCCTGATGATTAATTTTCTTGGGTTTTCTCTTCAAAGTTGAATTTTCTCAAGGAAAAAGTTGTCCACACCTTATCTAAATTATCACCTTCACTTGAAGAACCACCATACGATCCCACCTTATAATCCACACCTGTCGCATATTTCAACCTCTGGGCAATCTCAAAAATATCACCTGTTTGACGAAGGCTTTCAGGATTGATAACACGACATCTTAAAACATTTGGAGGTTCGGAAGCATTTTTATCATATTTTAGATAGGGGTAGGCTTTGAGTATAGTCTGGAGGATACTGGGCGTATCTATTTTTTCACGGACGATCTTTACGATTTCTACTGCAGCCCCACGTAATGTCCGTTCCAATTCTTCCCGTATGATTCCGTTGAGTTCTTCATCTTCAAGCATCGCAGTGAAAATTCCTTTACCTAAATCTATAGGCAAACCGTTTTCTTCTTCATCCTGGTTTCCGTTTAGAGCATACCGAACTCTGGCGAAACGAACAGGACCGTACCCGATTCTCTCCGGTATTTCTATTCTGAGGAACTTAATAAAATCATTGTCAACCACCTTTTTCAAGTCAATGCTGCGTATATCATACATATTCATAATAGATTCTCCAATGAGAAAGGGACATCTGATAAAGAAAACTCTACTTCAAAACGGTGTTTTACACAGAACGAAGGAATGTATCCATGAATAAGTATTTCTGCATCTCATAGTGCAAATATCAGGGCAATTAACTGAAGTTCAACATTCGGGGAGAAATCCGTGTTTGGATTAGTTGCTTGTCCTTTCAGAAAAAATGTGAGTATAGTTTATCATGTTTGCAGCGAAGTTTCAATAGCTTAAGAGTGTGTAAATATTTTGTCACTCTATTTGTCAGAATCGCGGATTATCGCGGATGACACGGAAGACGCGGAAGGGTTTTCTGGATCATTATATGACATTGAAAATTTACTTGACAAACATATATCCATTATGTTACACTACACTATACAATATATCGCTAATAAAATAAAAACAGTAAAATAAAAAGGTGTGATAATATGAAACTATTCAGACATACAATCTATCAGATATACTTTAGGATTATAAACACAAAAAACTATAAAGAAAAAGCACGTACGCATCACATCAGAGACCAGATTGTTGGAGTGCAAAAACGACTGCAATTGGTAAAAAATCACCAAGATTCAAACCGTACCAAAAAAGGCGAAATAAAAAAATAGAATTTTCAAAAAACACGCTACCAACTCATACAGAGACAAGCTTGACAAACGATTTAACAACCATACCACGCGACGGAAATCACGGCATTTTTGGTACAGTGAAAAAATAGCGAATTTTGTATCATAATTAGCTGCGATTCCATAACCGAACAAGTATAGAAAAATGCTTAACACAATATCACAAACTACAAAAAATTCACCAAATAAATGACTTATGAGATACGCTCTTTAGTCCCGTATGAAGTTAAAATAATAAATTAGGTAATTTCGAACCCGACACGGTATGTGCGGTTTCCTAACCGCACCATAAGCGTCAATTTAAGGAGAAATACCCTATAAATCCCAGGGCGGTAGGTTCGGTTTCCTAACCGAACCGGGTTTGTGCCAATTGCGTCCATAAAGGTTTTCGCGAAGGATCCGGGTATGTCAGAATACGCGTTTGGTATTCTGAATTGATTAGGAAATCGCACCTACCGGCCTGGGAAAATCACTAAATTGACGCCTATGGTGCGGTTTCCTAACCGCACCGGATTCTACAAGCAACTGTAAATTACACGATTAAATGTTTAAACTTCATACGGGACTGAAGAGAGGTGGGGTACACATTTTTCTATAAACATATCGTCCCTACGGGACTGGAGAGAAGACAACCCCTATAACCATAAGGATTCGGAGTAATTCATAAAAGCTTCTAAGTTTTCTTAAGTTTACACCTATGGGTGTCGCTTCGGTCTACCCGACCTACGATATAAATAAAGACATATAATGATCCAGAAACCCCTTCCGCGTAATTCGCGTAATCCGCGATTCAGACAAATAGGGACAAAATATTTACACACCCCTCGTCCATTAAAAACTTGAAACACCACTCTGAATATGCTATAATATGAATGCTTTTTATACTATTTTCAGATTGATGTTTGAGAAGAAAAGACACAATGAAATACTTCACTTACTTCGGAAACCACCTTATCAACGCACAATTACCGGATAATTCTGAGGTGTACTTTGCGAATCCTCCACTGCCAGGAATTAAACGGGCAGATCTAAGTGAACACACACAACAGGCATTTGAAAATCCATTGGATATG
Organism: Candidatus Poribacteria bacterium; assembly: GCA_965261435.1. Classification (GTDB taxonomy): domain Bacteria; phylum Poribacteria; class WGA-4E; order WGA-4E; family WGA-3G; genus MSPOR6. The sequence continues at coordinate 3,786,092 of CBDHDL010000021.1, read as the reverse complement.
CCACCTTTAAAGGAGCTTGTAGATGGAAATTCAAAAGTGCTGATTCTATTTGATGATAACTGTCAGCCATTCCCAGCTACCAAAAAACCCGACCTGCGTCAGATAATGATTGAGACGCTATTGAAACTTCTATATGAATATGGTGTGGAAAAAAAGAACATTCAACTGATCTGTGCAGTCGCATTACACAGGAAAATGAAAGAGCATGAACTCGCTTTTATGTTGGGAAAAGACATAATGGATGAGTTCTATCCGCAACAACTACGAAATTTTGACGCTGAGGATGCTGAACAGATCGTTGAAGTCGGTAAGACAGAACACGATGAAATCGTTGAAACAGACAAGGTTGTTCTTGAATCTGATCTTGTAGTTTATGTTGACATGATACAGATTCCACTCAACGGAGGACATAAATCTGTTGCTGTCGGTTTAGGCACATATAATTCAATTGCACCTCACCACTCACCTCACATGACTTCTGAAAGTCCACATGTGATGCAACCCGAAGGTTCACACATGCATGACTGTATTGAGCGGATGAGTCGTCTTATACAGAAAGAGACCCCGATTTTCGTGATTGAAGCAGCGATGAACGGGGCAATATACCCCTTTCATTTACGTTATGTTGGGAAGTCAAACAAAGATTGCAATTTTGCTGAGAAGATTGTCAAGGCGGTTACACCTGCAGCTTTATCACTCTTGCCAGAGTCTGTTAGATATAAGATCCTTAAAAGCGTCCAAACAGACTATGAACCGATGGCGGTCAATGGCGGTGATATTGATGCTGTACATTCAAGAACGCTTGCGTTGATGAAAAAACAGTTGGCAATTGATATTCCTCGTCAATTCAGTACTTTAGTTTTTGGCTTGCCTGATATGAGTCCTTATGCGGTAGATGCTCGTATCAATCCTGTTTTGGTTGTCAGCGACATTCTCGGTTATGTGTTCAACTGGTTCTACAACAAACCGATAATCAAAGAGAACGGTGTTGTCATCATCATGAATCCGACTTATGAGATTTTTCATGAAGAATATCACGTTGCTTATGAGATGTTCTATGATGAGGTATTAGCAGATACGACAGAACCTTTTGAGATGCAAGAAAAGTATCAAGAAAAATATGCAAGAGATGAGTACCTGATTGAATGTTACAGAGATAAGTATGCCCATCACGGTTTTCATCCGTTTACAGTATGGTATTGGGCGACATATCCGTTGAAGTATTTATCAAAAGTGATCTTGGTTGGTCCGAAGGAACCGAGAGTGGCGGAGCGATTAGGTGTTGAGTGGGCAAAAAACTTAGACGATGCACTCGCTATGGCACGTGCGATTTCGGGGGAAGATGATGTCGTTGCGCTAACAATGCCACCGTTCTTCTATGCAAATGTGGGGGATTAACAGACTCAAAGCAACCGAACTAAACAAATGGACTGTCTACACTTACTACACCCAACCAATTGATTAGAGGTGACAATGATTAAAGATTCACCTATCGTGGAGGAAACGAGACGTGTTCGTCGCAGAATTTCAGAGAGATTCAATCATGACATCAACAGTCTCATTTACTACTTACAGAAAGAAGAACATAAACGTAAAAAAAAGAAGAACACAAAACAGAGCGAAAAACCGCTATCTGAAAGTCTATAATTGATCCCTAAGATTCAAGGATGTTTTATACAATGGCAATAAACAGCAAACGCCCAAATCCAGAAGAGATTGAAAAGGAATTCCAAGAATTCCTTCAGAAAAAATATGGTGATGGTGTTAGTGTTCGTTTGGGATATGTAGGTGGAGAACAAGGCGCCTCAGAACAAGCAGAAACGCAACCCCCAGAACCTCAGAAAACATTTGACCTTAAGTTTGACTTAAAACCCAAGGATATTAAGAAATACTTGGATAGGTACGTGATCAAACAGGATGAAGCAAAAAAAGCTCTTGCAATTGCTGTATGTGATCACTATAACCATGTCAGAGAATGTCATGAAAATCCGGATGCTGCAGACACCGACTATTCAAAACAGAATATCGTTATGCTTGGCCCCACTGGTGTTGGAAAGACATACCTCATCAGACACATTGCTAAATTAATTGGTGTCCCTTTTGTGAAAGCAGACGCTACCCGTTTTAGTGAAACAGGATATGTCGGAGCAAATGTTGACGACTTAATTCGTGAACTTGTTGCTCAAGCGGAGGAAAACCTTGAATTAGCACAATATGGCATAATCTATCTTGATGAAGCTGACAAGATCGCTACGCCGCCAAATATCATCGGACGTGATGTCAGTGGTCGTGGTGTTCAGATTGGTCTATTAAAGTTAATGGAAGAAACTGAAGTTGACCTAAGTGGTGGCAACGATGTCGCTTCTCAAATGCGTGCTGTCATGGAATATCAGAAACGTGGTAAGGTTGAAAAAGAAGTAATTAATACACGACACATTCTGTTTATTATCAGCGGTGCGTTCACTGGCATGGAAGATATTATTAAAAAACGTATGCATCAGAGCAGAATCGGTTTCAACGCTGAGGTCGCAAGTCAAAAGGATGATGTTGCAGAATATTTCGCACATGTAACGCCTAAAGACTTTATTGATTTTGGATTTGAACCTGAGTTCATCGGTAGACTTCCTGTTCATGTAATATGTACAGAATTAGCTGTTGACGATCTTTTTCACATATTGAAACATTCAGAAGGTTCTATTGTTCGGCAATATGTAAATGCGTTTCGTGCTTACGGCATTTCTGTACTTTTTTCTGATAAAGGATTGCGTAGAATAGCTGAAAAGGCTATTGTGCAGAAAACAGGTGCGCGGGCATTGATGACCGTCTGCGAAAAGGTCTTACGGAACTACAAGTTTGAACTTCCTTCAACAAACATCACTGAATTTGTTGTGACTGAAGAAGTGGTTGAAAACCCCGATACAGAACTAAACCGAATTACAGCAGATGACAATTATAACCGAAACGCAGTCATGCGTGAACAGATACGTCGCTATGAAACAAAGTACTTTGCTGACCATGATTTGAAGATTGTATTTGACACCGAAGCTGCTCAAGCGATCTGTGAACGTGCCATTAACGACAATCAATCTATACAAGACATCTGTGATAGGATTCTTGAGAGTTACCAACACGGGTTAAACCTAATCAAGCAGAATACAGGACAGACAACGTTTGATTTAACAGTCCAAGTGGTTGAGAATCCTGATCCAATACTTGAAAAATGGATACGAGATTCCTATCACACAAAAGATGAATCGAAAGAGAGTTCTAAATAATCTCTACCATGAATACGGAAAAAAACAGACCAACCCGTCCAGAAAAAGCGGATATACGTGAAATCGGTGCCCCGATTGATGGCGAAGCACAATATAGTGATCGCCGCTTGTTCTTTCAACTCCACGTTTTCAAAGATTGTCAAGACACGTCCAAAGTCATTGAAACATTATCTAACGGCACCCTTAACGCGGTAGTGTATGACGACATGAACCTACCAAGGGGTTTGGGTGTGTTGTTGATGTCGGAAGACCCTTCAGCACTCATAGAAGAATCATGTGCTTTATTTCAAAAGTTTCAAGATTCGACTGATTTCACCTATCGTTCAGATATGACGATGTTAGGACGCACATATTCCAGTGGAAGAGAGCCTAATTTGGAACATTGGCTTATCAACAAACCGCGAGAAACTGTCCTAAATCCAGAAAATACATGGGCAATCTGGTACCCGCTGCGAAGAAAACCAGAGTTTTACCAGCTTGGCGCAGCTGAACGGGGACGTGTCTTGGGTGAACACGCTATGCTTGGTCGTAGTTATGCTGCAGGCGGATACGCAAGCGATATTCGTCTGGCTTGCTATGGATTGGATACAAACGACAATGAATTTGTAATCGGGTTAGTTGGATCAGAATTATACCCTCTCTCAAAACTGATTCAGGATATGCGGAAAACTGAGCAGACAACAAAATACATTGAGTCACTCGGTCCATTTTTCGTAGGAAAAGTTCGAAAGCAGTTTGCCAGGGTTATTTAGTTTTAAGAATTATCAATTAATGTGTGTTACTGATAGTTTATATCGTAGGTCGGGTAGAGCGAAGCAAAACCCGACATGTATTGATTGTGGCTATCCTGTCGGGTTTCGTGCCTCTACCCGACCTACGATAGAATGGAATAAAATAATTTACATTGGTATTATTTCTAATCTTCACTAAAAAAAGCACAAAATGAAGAACATTCTTGCTATTTGTACAAAAGAACTATATACCTATTTTGTGTCTCCTATAGCCTATTTTGTCATTATCGTTTTTACTGCAATATCTGGGTTCATTTTTTCTAATTTGTTAATAACAGCTTCAGGTAGAAGTTCAAGTGCAGTTGTGATGGAATTTGTCTTCGGTAATCTGGCAATTATTCTCCTCTTCTTTACTCCCGTACTAACGATGAAACTATTTGCTGAAGAGAGAAAATCTGGTACTATTGAACTACTGCTCACTTCTCCGATAACAGATGGACAAGTAGTTTTGGGGAAATTTCTTGCGAGTTGGACACTGCTCCTAATTATGCTTGGCTTCACGTTACTGTTTCCGTTTCTGACATCCCGTTTTGGACCATTAGACATAGGGGTCTTACTAAGCGGTTATCTTGGACTAATCCTCATCAGTTCTTGTTTTATTGCTTTCGGTTTGCTGATGTCTTCAATGAGTAAGAACCAGATTGTAGCTGCCCTAACCAGTTTCGGTTTTTTTTTAATTCTATGGGTAATTGGTATGCTGTCCAATAAATCAGGACCATTTGAAAAAATGTTGCGTTATTTGTCGTTTCTTGACCATTATAGCGATTTTGCGCGTGGAGTTATTAAGTTGAATGATGTTGTCTATTATCTCAGTTTTGTCATTGTCTGTCTTTTCGCAACATTCAAGTCAATTGAGTCTTCAAAATGGAGATAAAGAATGGAAAGAAAAAACAGTGTGGGACCGATATTCGGTTTTATTACCTTAGTTTTCTGTTTTTTATCAGTAACCTGTTTTTTCCTTAAAGCTTGGATAGTTTTTTGGATATTCCTAATTTTGTGTTTAGCATCAGCAGCAGTTTTCATTGCTGTAAGTTATCATGAAATCAGAAACTTCTTCAAGAGCAGACAACTAAGGTATGGGACTAACGTTGCGCTTAGTATTCTTGGCGTGATTGGCATTGCAGTTTTCATCAATGTAATTGCTTCGGAGAGACTGAATAAGCGTTTTGATTTAACAGAACTGAGACAACATTCACTTTCTGATGAGACCAAACAGATTATAAAAACACTTGATAAAAAAGTAGACATAATCGCATTCTATACGAATAGCAACCGTTACTTAGGATCGGTACAGGACTTGTTAGATCTATACACAGCAGAAAGTGATAACTTGAATGTGTCAATAATAGATCCAGAAAATGAAAAGAACATTGCTGATAAATATGGCATTGAAAGAGATGGAACGACAGTTTTTGACGATGGAAATAGATTTGAAATGGCGACTATCGGTAATCAACAAGCATTTACAAGTGCACTCTTAAGAATTATTCAAAACAAAACAAAGAAGGTTTATTTTCTCATTGGACACGGTGAACGTAGTATTGATGACTTCAGCAATAGAGGGTATAAACAGGTTAAGACAGAATTAGAGAAAATAAATTATGCAGTTTATTCACTCTCGCTCTTGAAGGAAGAACAGATCCCTTTAGACTGTGATGCGCTTGTGATTGCTGCCCCAACAATACCGCTAAAACGTCAAGAATTAGATGTAATTGAGAGATACTTAGCGAATAACGGTAAACTCCTCTTACTACTTGATCCATCATACAATTCTCCTGAGGATGTTAACACTGGACTTACGCAATTGATGAAGAAATGGGGTGTGAAAATAGGAAATGACTTAGTTCATGATCGAGTCCATGCATTTCTCTTGTTAGGAGGTCCTACGGCTTTAGATTTGCAGTATGAACTACATGAGATTACACGTAGCTTTTTTCAACTTCAAATTCCCTATATATATTGTCGTTCAGTTACACCGATGGAGGAAATACCAAGCGGACTGAGCATTAAAACAATCGCTAAAACAGTCAGTCCTAAACCTGTGAGTTGGGGAGAGACAGAACGTAATGAAGATGGCAATTTCAGCAAAAACGGTTATACACCTAATGTTGATCTACCGGGACCAGTCTCTATTGCCGTTGCCGTTGAGCAGTCAATTGATGAAGAAGTCAGAAAGGAAGAGGGAACAACTCCGACGCGAATCGTAGTATTCGGTGATTCAGATTTTGCGTCAAATGCTTTTTTCGCGACAAACAATCCAACGATACCAGCGTATCCTCCTCTTTTTAATTCTATTATTAACTGGCTTACTTTTGAAGACGATCTTGTTTCTATTTCTCAGATTGACCCAAACATACATACATTAAGCAGTATGAATAACTATCAGGTGCAGCTTGTACAAATACTTTCTGTATTTCTCATACCTCTGATAGTATTCTCTACAGGAATAGTTGTCTGGTGGATGCGCCGCGAAGGAGGTACAAGGTGAGTTTCCGAACCACCTTCCTAATAATTATTCTGCTTGTAGCTCTCGCGGGGATATATTTTCTTTTTTTGTACAATCCAATTGACGATACAGTAGAAGACGAGAAGCCACGGATCTTTCAAGTATACGACTTACCAAACGAGAAGGTAACTAAACTCCAACTTTCTTATGCAAATGAAAGTTTCCAGACACTTACTATCTCAAGAATTGGCAATGACTGGGAATTCGCAGCACCTATAACAGCACATGCAGATAGTGAAAAAGTAAAGACACTCTTAGATGATTTTCTTAACAAACGTGTTAGACAGACACTTCAAGTTTCCGACTATGACCAATATGGACTATCTAACCCAACAATAACTGTTAAACTATGGAAAGACCTTTCAAGTGAACCGAAGACCTTTTTCATTGGCAAAAAAGGGGTGAATTATTCAGTATATATCAAAGAGAAATCAGAAGCACATGTATTCTTGATTGAATCCAGTGCTTTAGACGATATGTCAAAGTCTCCATCAGATTTACGAGATAGATCACTAATAAAATTCAATCCTAACACAATTACAGAAATCCAGTTTAAGAAACCTGAGGAACTACAGTGTGAGAAAGATAGTGGAAGTTGGAAAATGATAGCACCTATTTCTGTCAATGCTGATACGCGAAAAATACAGAACATTCTCAGCACATTACACAAACTACAAGTGTCTACCTTTGAAACTGATGGTGATGATGCTACCCTTTCATTAGAAGAATATGGTCTAAATCAACCACGAATTGAGTTCACATTTAAAGACAACAAAAATACTTTCGGCATAGAGATAGGTTCAGAAGTTCAGTCTGATCTGAATCAGAAGAGTGAAGATAAGAGAGTCTTTGTCAGATCAATACATCAAGGTGGTATTTCCACTGTTTCATATAAGATAATGGACCTGCTGAATACAACTGTTTTTGATTTGCGTGATAAGCGTGTTCTTGATTTTCAAAGGGGTGATACAACAAAGTTTGTAATCCAAAAAGGAACAGAAGAATTAGTGGGTATAAAATTGGATAAAGACAGATGGCAGCTAAACACGCCAAACAAGATCATGGCTGATCAACAGGCAGTCAGTGATCTTCTATTTGGTCTTGACTCACTTGAAGCAGTTGCCTTCGTTCCTGATGCTACTAATGACCTTAGTTCTTACGGATTAAACCCTCCCAATATGCAAGTTTCTTTATCAATACAAGGTGAGAATAATCCAGCGGTTTTCTTAATAGGAAACTTTGCAGATGATGACACCGTTTTTGTTAAACCTTATAATTCTGATCAGGTCGTACGTGTGAAGCGTGACCTAATAGATAATATCTCAAAGGGTGTTGCATGGCTAAGAGATAAGGCTATTTTTGATTTTACTATTGAAGACCCCACGCGTTTAACTGTAAAATATGATGACGAAAAGAATGAAAACGAAACCATTGCATACACTTGTCAACGTCTTGGAAGCAACTGGCGCTTAACTTCTCCTGTTAAAGAAAATGCTAACAATACTGAAGTAAATGGTATTTTATATGATTTGATTGACTTAAAAGCTTATGAATTTGCCACTGGCTCACTCAAAGATGATATAACAGGTTTAAACACACCACAAATACAGATCACAGTAGAATTTGGTCCGAAGAAGTTACTAACGATACAGATAGGAAGAGCAGATGCATCAGGACATTTTTACGCTCGGTTAAGACATGATCCAGATCAGGTTTTCCTGTTAGATCCAGAAGTAATTCCAAAACTAAAGACGCAGCTTGAATGGATTCGCACTACAGAAAATGAGTGATTTGGACATAGAGGCTTGAATTACCATGAATACTTATATTATTGCCGCCGCCTACTTTCTTTTCATCCTTGAAATGTTACTGATTAGTAAATCCTTTTTCTATACGCGGCGTGAACGAAAAACAGAAAGAGAAACCTATACTCCGAAAGTAGCGATTGTAGCCCCTCACTACGGGTGGGATGACGAGACAGCCGAACATGCTAAGACTCTGCTTGAGCAAGATTACGAGGGAGATTTTCAGATCTGCTTCGTAACTCACGACAATGTTGATTCTGGCTATGATGTCTCTTACCCACACTTAAAGGAACTTGTCAATAATGTTCCCAATGCTGAGGTATATTTAGCCCCTAATATTGTTGACAACAACCTACCCAGGTCCCAGAAAGTGCAGAATCTTATCACAGTGATAGAAGGTTTGCCGAGTGATGTGGAAGTAATTGCGTTTGTTGATGCAGACGTAGCAATACAGAATGACTGGCTTCGACTCCTTGTAACACCACTTCAGGATACTGAAATCGGTGCTACCGTCGGAGGCAGATTCTATTTCCCTCAAACCTGGAACTTTCCATCACTTGTTGAAGCCACTTGGGTGAACTTTCAAATGTCATTACAAGGTGACCATTGGTTAACGATGGTATGGGGTGGTTCAAACGCCTTCCGCAGAGAATTCCTTGAAGAAGGACAGATATTAGAACGTTGGGAAAAGGCGACGATTGAAGACCTAAACACAACACGTGCAGTACGTGATGTCAAGCGCAAAATACATTTTGTTCCTGATTGTGTAGCCGTTACGCGTACTTCCAATCGTACTTGGCGACAAATTCTTGAATTCACCAACAGACAGATGATTATGACCAAACACATGGGTTTATGGGCACAGTGGTTCGGAAGTTTGTTTCTCTTCTTACCGAAAGCAATCCTGGTAATTGGATCAATGATCATGGTAATTGGATCAATTCCGCAATCGCTTTCATTTTACGAATCTCAACTCGGTCTTTTACCAGTTGTCTTATTAATACCACTCTTTGAAGCTATGGGTTTTCGTCTTTGCTGTCGGAACCTTCCGCAGTGGCTTCACGAAATGCCAAAAGTGCGTGATACACTCCGGATCAGCAAATACGCAGCACCTTTTTCCATTTTTCTTGCGGGTATCAACGCATTCTATGCAATTTTCCAAAGGAATATAGTTTGGGGAGGTGTAAAATATAAAATCCTCTCGGCTACAACATGCAAAGTCTTAGGTCGAGTGGAGAAGAAGAAATAGGAAACAAGGAGGGATCTGATTATATCCAATTTTATATTTCATAAAACTATCTTGCAATATTTTAGAAATCATGGAATAGTATATTAGAAAATATTAGGAGTGAAAGATGGATACTCAGAAAATTACTAAATCTGAACAGGAATGGAAAGAACAACTTTCACCTGAAGAATACAAAGTCACAAGGAAAAAGGGAACAGAACGCGCTTTTTCAGGAGAATATCACGACTGTAAAGAAGCGGGTACATACCATTGCATCTGTTGTGGAAGTCCGTTGTTCGCTTCAGAAACGAAATTCGATTCTGGTACTGGATGGCCCAGTTTTTGGGATCCCGTTTCACCTGAGAGTGTTGAGACGAAAGCAGATTTCAGTCTCTTTTTCATGCCACGTACAGAAATTGTATGTAGCCGTTGTGATGCACATCTTGGACATGTCTTTAATGACGGGCCCAAGCCGACAGGCAAAAGGTACTGTCTAAATTCCGCTGCCCTAACACTCGTGAAGTCTGATGACGAATCTTAATTACACGTAAAGGAGTATAAATGGCATTAAGGAGTAGAATATCATCTCGGTTTCTCGTTAATCAACTTGCAACCGCTGTAAAAGAGGACTGGAGTACGTCGCGTAAATTCATGCGATACCAGTTGGCTAAAGAGACATTTAACATGCGTCACCCTTTCGGTGCAAAACACGGAAAAGGTGACGATATTCAGTTAGTGAGCCTTCGCATAACAGATATGTGTAATCTACGCTGCCATTCTTGTGGACAGTGGGGAGATAACGGTTATCTGGTTGGGAAGTCGCTGAAAGAACTAAAACAACGCGAAGTTCCCGTAGACATATATAAAGACCTTGTCGATCAGGTCGTTGATGCGGGGTGGTCACCTGTCTGGTATATCTGGGGTGGCGAACCGATGTTATACCCAGGAATCATTGAATTGATGCATTATATCAAAGAAAAAGGGATGCCAATCTCTCTTGTGAGTAATGCTACAAATATCGCAAGAAGGGCGGATGATATTCTTGAAACATGCAAAATAGTATATCTGAGCGTTGATGGTCCGAATGAGGAAATTCACAATACGCAACGACCCGGTGTATCAGAGAACTATGACAACTTCAAGGATGTAAAAGCAGCATTGGAAATACTCAGTGCTGAGAAAGAACGACGAAACCAGTCTTTCCCTTACATTATTCCGCTCAGTTGCGTCACGATGTATAACATTGATGTTGTTGTTGACCTTTATAGATTCACCAGTCAATTCGCTGATGCACAGATATTCTATCTCACGTGGTGGATAGATGCGGAATCAGCACAGGAACATTCCGAAGATTTTGAGAAGCGTTTTGGATTCAAACCACAAACTCACTTTGGGTGGATCGGTACTTGGAAAGACTTTGATCACGGTGTGATTTTAGATAGGTTTGAAGAGATGGAAAAGTTGTCTGATGAACAGAAACGGTGTCCACCTGTCATGATGCCAAGACTGAATTCAAAAGGTAAAATCCAACGATACTACACTGATCATAAGGAAACCTTCGGATATAATCAATGCGTCAGCATCTATATGACATTGGAAATTGACAGCAATGGTGATGTTAGTTTATGTCGAGATTACCATGACTATATCATCGGCAATATCAAAGATGACAAGGTCGTTGATATGTGGAATAATCAGAAAGCGTTGAAATTCCGTCAATCTGTAAGCAATGATGGTCCAATGCCAGTGTGTCGACGTTGTTGTGGTTTAATGGGATATTAATCAGGATTACTTTTTATAAAATACTCAAAAGAATAGGAAAATTTAATGAAGATAGGTTTACGTATACCAGGTACTGCGCGGCAAATGCCATTCCCTGAATTTTGTCAGTGGTGTGCAGATAACGGGTTTGAAGCGATTGACATAGGAGAAGTTACGCCTGAGATCGTGAAAACTGCACGCGATGCAGGATTAGAAATTGGATCTGCTGATTTACCCGGTACTCGCGACTTACTCAGCGCGAAAAAGTCTACACAGAAGTCAGGGGCACAACAAGCAACAAAAGCCATTGATGCTGCAGCGGATAACAATGTTCACATTATGTTCTGTGTATTTGTCCCTGAGGATGCAAGTCTTGGTCGCGGCAAAAACTTTGAAATTTGGAAGGACACCGTTCCACCGATAGCCGAATATGCAGCATCAAAAGGTGTAACGATTGCAGTTGAAGGTTGGCCGGGTGGTGCACCATCATATCCCGCACTTGGATGTACACCGGAAATGTGGCGTGCAATGTTTGCAGAATGTTCATCAGAAGGATTAGGTCTCAACTATGACCCCTCTCACCTTGTCAGAATAGGTATTGACCCCATTCGGGCATTGTATGAATTTGCACCTAATGTCAAGCACGTTCACGGAAAAGATACTGCTTTTGATGAAGAAGCGATGTATCTACATGGTAATTTAGGACCGAGTTTTCATAGTCCACGCGGTTTCGGTGAAGACTGGTGGCGATATACAATTCCTGGTGATGGCGTTGTGGACTGGTTAAGGGTCGTGCAGATTTTGGAAGATGAAGGTTTTGACGGCATCGTCAGCGTTGAACTTGAAGATTACCGTTACTGGAGAACATGGGAAGCAGAATCGCAAGGTCTTCTAAGATCACATGAATTTCTCTCATGCTTTGTGCGGTAAGACTAATACAGCATTATTGATACATAAAAAGTAAATGCCAATATTTAGATTAGAAGATTCAGAACTTATCATCGCACAAGAAACTGATCTTGAGCTTGAAAGTCATCTGGAGGACTGGTTAGAGAACAGTCCTCTGGCACTTGCTCAGGAACCGATTCTATGGATTGGGAGACAGACAAGCGCAGCAGTTGAGGATAGTACAATCTTTCCGGATCTACTTGGAATTGACTCTGAGGGAAACCTCGTTATCGTTGAATTGAAACGCGATGAAGCACCGCGTGATGTTGTCGCACAGTTGCTTGAATACGCTGCTTGGGCAAATGATCTATCCGATTTGGAGATTCAAGAAATTGCCGACGACTACTTTAAGAATCACGGAGTCTATAATAGTGATCAGTTTCAGGATGTATTGAAAGAGACACTTGATATACCAGATTCTGAAGAACTTCCACCATTAAATCGAAACCTACGTTTATATATAGTCGCAGAACATATACCTTCTCGAATTACAAATGTTTGTAGATTCCTTCGAATTTCACACGGTATAGACGTCAACTGTATAGATGTCTCAACTTTTCAGACGGAGGCAGGAGAAAAGCTTGTCAGTATGGAATCTAAGGTCGGAAGCGAAGATGATGTCGTCACCAAAGCAAAAAGTCGTTCAGGTGAAAAACTGAATCATCAAATGGTGTTTGAAGCAGTAAATGAATTTACAAACGGAAAGAAAAACGCTACATTCAAACTCATAGATATTGAAAGAGTCATTTCGGAGAAACATCCTAATTTCAATAAAAACACAACAAGAAGGGTGATAAGAGGCAGTTGCGTTAACTTCTCTAAAAGAAGTAGCTATCCTATTGGCGAAGATAGATACTGGTGGATATCAAGAGGACAGTACCGTCTATACAATCCAGACAAGGATGCTGTAGCAGAAACGTCAGTCTCTGTAGAAGATTAGGAACTTTTACTAATGCATGAAAAGCCGAAATTGACATATTTTGATAAAGAAGATATTCTACATCTCGTAATTTCTGATGAACAACAAAGCGGCAGTCTGGAATTGAGTCACAATATCACAGTTGAATTGAATGAGAACGGTGAACTCATCGGTATTGAAATTCTCAACGCAAGCAATTTCATTCAGGAAACAGTTTTAGATAAAGGGGACGCTAAAGAACTTTCACTTACCAATGTCTAAGTTTCTTAATCGAAGGAGTCATTGAAATAGAGAAGGTTTAAAGATATGACAGAAACACTTTCTCTCTTTGATGAATTAGCATTTAACGTCCCCACCACACAAAGCATCAAATACGCTGGTTCTAAACTCAAACTTATCCCGCAGATACTCCAACTTTCACAAAAGGTCAATGCCAAGACAATATTAGACGGATTTTCAGGTACAACCCGCGTCTCTCAAGCCTTTGCTAAACTCGGCTACAGTGTAATCTGCAATGACATCGCACCTTGGTCGAAAGTTCTCGGAACTTGCTACCTACTCAACACAAAGCCACAATCAGACTATCAACCGTTTATTGACCATCTAAACGCTTTAAAACCCATTGATGGATGGTTCACCAAACATTACGGTGGACATACTAACGACGGTTCAGCAATCCAAGCAGATGGATTGAAGAAACCGTGGCAGCTACATAATACGCGAAAATTAGACGCGATACGACAGGAAATTGAAAACTTAAAACTTGATACTGTTGAAAAATCAGTAGCACTCACAAGTTTAATTCTTGCTTTGGATCGCGTTGACAGCACGCTTGGTCATTTTTCCGCATACCTCAAAGATTGGTCACCACGTTCCTATAAAGAACTTGTGCTTGAAGTGCCGATGGTGTTTAGGTCTGAAGGTCACCATGAAGTCTATCAAACAGACATTTTTGAACTCGTCCCTCAAGTCTCTGTAGACCTTGCCTACTTTGATCCACCCTACGGGTCAAACAATGAAAAAATGCCACCCTCACGTGTAAGATACGCTGCATACTACCATCTCTGGAAAAGTATTATCCTATATGACAAACCGATGCTTTTCGGTAAAGCAAAACGACGGATGGATTCCTCTGATCACTCCTCCGCATCTATCTTTGAGGAATTTCGTAGAAATACAGATGGACGTTTCATCGCAGTTGAAGCAATAGAAAAGTTGATAAAAATGACACAAGCGCGTTGGATTCTTCTGTCATATAGTTCTGGCGGACGTGCAAAGGCTGAAGAACTGAACGCAGTGATGACATCAAACGGAAAACTGCTTGCTGTTACTGAGATGGATTACAAGCGAAATGTGATGGGTAGTATGAAATGGACACATGAATGGCTGCCTTCTACATCAAAACCGAATCAGGAATATCTTTTTCTGCTTGAGAAGGATTAGAACAAGACAGATAAGCTATCATATTGGCAATTGTTTCTCATTCATTTTACACGCTATCTACATTGATCTCACAGTTGTTGTCGTCGAGCAACGCTTGCTTCGGTATGTTCGGCTATGTACGGTCTTGACAACTTTATCAGCTCTTTATTGAGACTCGTTTAAATTTTCATTGACAAGTCAGAACAAACATGGTTAACTATGTGTATAGGAGAAGTATTATGAAAAAACATTTGCTCTGCTCAATACTCTTTTGTGTGTTCGCGTTGTCGGCTTTCGCAGAGTTGACACCTCAAGACCTTGAGAAAATAGGTGAAATAATTGATGAAAAAATACAGGAATCCGAAACACGTATGAAAACCCACGTGACACAAGAACGCGAATTGCTTGATATAAGAATATTAGCGCTTGATAAACTGATAGAGCGGAATTTCTATTTTCTTATAGGTTTAATCGCGTTAATTGCCGTTGTGATTGCAATTCCCTACAGAAAAGAGAAAAAGCAAGATAATTGGGGGCAGGAAGTGGAAAGACTCAATAAAGAAATGGAAACCCAACAAAGACTTAATAAAGAAATGGAAACCCAACATGATAACTTTGTGCAAGAGGTAGAAAGACTCACCAAAGAAGTGGAGACACTAAAGCAACAACAGATACCTTCCGGATCATAAGTTCCGTTATTTTTCTACTGTGCTGGAAAATGTATTAATCTATTTCCAATCATCACCCTCAATAAGTTCTTCCAAACACTCGAAATTATTGTGGAATTTCTCAAACGCACTGTAATCATGTTTCCTCCCATCAGTGAGTACTCTTCCTTCTTTGTTGATTCTCAATGTAGTTTTCTGGTTATCTGTTATTTGATAGGAGTCTATCTGTAAATCGTCAAAAAGAGCAACATCTTCTGTCTTGAAAATGTAGTAGTTGACGTTATCTTCGTCCCAGACTTGTATCCAAGCGTAAAATATTCTCGAATCAGTCAGGTGATAACGAATTTTTGCATGGAAACTATACTTTTTAACTTCATCGCCTGTTTTCGTTTTCTTTCCAGGTATTCCTTCAGAAGTCTTAACCTGTATGAATCTAACAAGCATCTTAAGGCTGTCTTGGTGGCAAGTTTCGCAAAGCTGCGTTACTGTTTTACCTTCCTTTTCTTCACCTTTCTTGTTAATATATGGTTCTTTACGAGTCCAAGCGTCTTTGAAGGTTTTACAGTTTTCACAGTAACTTTTCAAAATAACAAAATCGTATTTTTCATCAATATATGCGCTATAAACTTGCCAGCCCCGTTTATGCAGTTCCATCGCTAAACGCATCTCACCATAAAGACCAATAACACGTTTATCGGTATAAGATCCAATCACTTTCTACCTCTTTCGGTTCCTTAAACAGTAAATTTGGAAAGCGGCTTAGTACGGCATCTCTGAACATACTTCTATTGAGTTCAATTCCTATGCTGTTCCGTGCTAACCGTAGTGATTCTAATGTGGTCGTGAATGAACCTGCGAAAGGATCCAAGACGGATTCGCCTACACCGCTAAACACGCGAGTTGCGTATTCTGGTATTTCTGGAGGGAATGGGGCTGTATGACCGAGAGTGTTTTCCCCCTTGCTGTTTATCTTAATTACAGGTGTGAGTTTTATGACATCTCGACGCCATCGTTGAAGTAATTCTTCACTAACAAGATTATGTGTACGCTGCAAGCCAGTCATCAATTGTGTACGGGCGGAAAAACGCTTTCCGCGATTGCCAGCTGATCGTTTGAAACAGTTTAAATTCTTGCATTCCCATGACTTTATGCCGACTCCAGAGTAGGCGTTTCCATTGACTTTCAGACATCCACACACGGGACAAGGATATGGTGTTTCATCCAATCGATGTTTGTAAAATACAAAAATATGCTCGTAGCAGTTGACTGGATATTGATATAAGGGATAAGGTCTGTTTCCATTCTTGTGCCGCTGAGTCTGAACTTCTCCCTTGTCCCAGATAAAATCGTCCACAAATTGAAACCCGTGTTCCTCAAATATCATCGTGAAATATGCGCCTAAAGGTATTCTGCGTTTTCCCCAAGTAGATTTTGTATGTCTATTGTCGTTGTCAAATATATCTCCGACATTGAAAACAAACGGACGATGATTATCCAAGACTCGATAGCATTCTTTAATAATTCTGGACATATCATCCAAATAGTCGTCCAAAGTATCCCATTGTGAATAATCTCTTGCATTGTAGTATGGTGGGGAAGTAACCATCAACTGAATACTTTCACTATCCATACGTTTTAAAAAGTCTACACAATCACCCCACAAGAGTTTTGGTCTGTCAGGTTCAGTAAATATATCTTGATTTAGTGTTGGATCGGCATTAGTATATTGTTTTTGATATTCTTTTTTTACAAAATCGTAATAAGATTTGATAAAATGTTCTATAGTCTCATCCCTATCACCACGGATATTACTCAAGCAATACTTGTTAAGTCTGTTAAATTGATCCGCGTTGAATGCACGTTTTAAATATCTCTCGCTAATATCAAATATAGTTTGTAGATATGGATGTGGAGCATCGGTTACTTGTACTGCAGTATGATTAGAATTTATTTCATTCAATCCCATTTTAATCTCCTCCTTTCACGTATAATTTTTACAAATTATATGTTAAAAAAATCTGGATGTCAATACATTATTCCATTTCTATAGATTATTGTCTCATTAACGGTTATTATGTAGAGTGTATCTCATAAACCCAATTGTCCATAAATTTCTCATTACTGCGTCCGATGTCGTAGGGACTGGGTCCCCCTGTCCGATGTCGTAGGGACTGGGTCCCCTTGTCCGATGTCGTAATATAAAACACACCACAAACAACAAAGAACTCACCACATAAATGATTTATGAGATATGTTCTAGTTATTCATCAGGACACAAACTGGATGAAGATTATATAATTAATTCGGTAATTGTCTGTTCGCATGATGATAGTTCACTACCTCGCTGGCGAGGTTTCCTAAGTCAACAGGGTTGTTTAGTTTTCGGTTTTTCTTGCGTTTTCTTCACAAGTGATAAATGCACCAGAACGGTAGGTGCGGTTTCCTAACCGTACTGGATCCTATAAGGGAAAAGCAATGAAGGGTTTTTCACAAATTCGGTGCAGTTAGGAAACCGCACCTACCGTCTTGGGTATTCACTTTCAGTAAATGTCTATATTGGAATATACCTAAAACTAAATAACCCTGCAATACTCAACTTACGTATTGATAAAAAACCTATCATCTGATATGATAAAGATGTTAGGTCTCTGGCGGTGTATACGAGGGATATTACATTAGATATAAAACCGAAATCTATGCATTTGGGAGGAGAGTACCGTGAAACTAAACTACCTACTGCTAATTAGAAAGCTGCTATGCATCTTATTCATCATGACCTTTACACTGCTTTGTAATGTAATATTGACAGATGCAGCTATTGATGAAAATACTGTCGCTGTTTGGCTATTTGAAGAAGATGGTGGTACTGTTGTAAGAGATGCTTCAGGTAATGGACATGATGGAGAGATAATAGGTAATCTTAACAGTGTAAGGGGAAGATTTGGTAAAGGTTTAGATTTTCCTGGTGATGGTAGTGGATATATCGTTGTTGATTCTACAAAGAAACTGGAGTTAGAAACACTCAGTATTGAAGCTTGGGTAAAAGTAGCGGCTTCTACTGGAAAATGGCAGGGAATTGTTTGTAAACAACTGAATGGTTGTGATAATCGAAACTACGGTATTTGGGTTGAAGTCAACCAGAGTGTCTTACACGCGCAGATAGGGGCAAATGGAGGATGTGCTTTCAACATGAATGGAACTACAGAAATTACGGATGACGTGTGGCATCATCTTGCATTTACTTTCGATGGTAAGGTTGGTAAAGTATATGTTGATGGAAAAATGGAAACTGAAAAAGACAATACGAACTCGTTTCAAAGTGATGACCCGATAACTATCGGCGTTCCGAATAAAGACAATGCCAATGGTCTGTTAGGTGTAATTGATGAAATACGTATATCCAACATCGCAAGAACAGAAAAAGAGATAAACGAGATGAAGGATGTTGGATTAGCACAAATACTTGATGTTAATCCGGGTGGGAAACTCACCACTCGGTGGGGATATATTAAACAAGTTCCATAGAAAGAAAGGGGAAAAAGTTTGAGAGATTTAAAATATTTTTTATTGCCACTGCTATGTTTATGTTTACTTTCTTGTGGCGCGACAAAAATTGCACCTGAATACGGTCTACCATTAGAAGAACCTACTAAGGCTGATGTATCTGCTGAGAAGTTGGATGAGATACGTACTGTCCTACAAAGTTATGTTGATAAAGGCAACTTACCCGGTTTTCTTACTGTCATTGCAAGAAAAGGTAAGATCGTCCATTTTGAGCCAATTGGGATGCGGGATGTTGAAAATGAGAAACCTGTTGAACCGGATACGATCTTCCGTATCTACTCAATGTCAAAACCGATTACCAGTGTCGCGGTGATGATACTCTTTGATGATGGGAAACTCAAAATTGATGATCCTGTTGAGAAGTATATTCCGGCTTTCAAAGATATGAAGGTCTACAACAAAGAACAGACAGAAACTCATGATGCAAAAACCAAGATGACAATTAAACATCTTCTTACGCATACATCTGGACTGACCTATGGATGGGGAAACAAACCTGTTGACAAACGCTACGGTGAACTCAAGGTTTTTAGAAAAGGTTCAACTTTGGCAGAGATGGCAGAGAAACTCGGAGATATTCCACTCGTTCATGAACCCGGTGCAAGATGGACTTACGGTGTTTCTACTGATGTCCTCGGTTATCTTGTTGAAGTCGTGTCGGAAATGCCATTTGAAGCGTTTATGCAAGAGAGGATCTTCAAACCACTCGGTATGCGTGATACAGCGTTTTCTGTGCCAAAGGAAAATGTTGTGCGATTTGCAGCACTGTATAGACCCACAGAAGAGGGAAAACTAAGACTGGCACGTAATGCACCCCTTGCAAATGATGACCTTAGTTTTTTTCCATCTGGAGGAGGTGGACTTGTATCAACGGCTGCAGACTATCTACGTTTCTGTCAGATGCTTCTAAATGGTGGCGAATTATATGGTGTTCGCATTCTAAAGCAAGAAACAGTTGAACTCATGCGGTATCCACATCACCAATACAGAGAGAATGGTGCTTTCGGTCTCGGTTTCCATGTCGTTACACGCAAGAATGACGGTGAAGCAAAAAGGTCTACGGGAGCGTATAGTTGGAGCGGAGCTGCTGCAACTACTTTCTGGATTGATCCTGATAAAGAACTCGTCGCTATTCTAATGACACAACTCCTAAACAACAGATATCCTATTCACGGTCAATTTAGGACACTGACTTATCAAGCATTAGAAGATACTGAAAATTAAATTGATTTTAGACGAAATTAGCATGAAATACAGAACTTACATGATTATAAGCAAGGAGAAATAGACCCATGAATTACGGACTTCCACGTGCAATCCCTGAAGATGTAGGATTGTCAACCGAACGTTTAGCGCGCATAAAACCAGCAATGCAAAGGTGGGTAGACGATGGGAAAATCCCGTGTGCGTTGACAATGATTGCACGTGAAGGCAGACTCGTTCATCTTGAAAAAATAGGTATGCGTGATGTCGCAACATCAAAACCCATAGAATTTGATACAATCTTCCGTATCTATTCTATGACGAAACCGATTACCAGTGTCGCTGTGATGATGCTGTATGAGGAAGGACATTTTCAACTGAGTTCGCCTGTATCGGAATTTATTCCTGCATTCAAAGATATGAAGGTATACGCAAATCACGGTGATGCAATCATTGATACTGAAAGAGAAATGACGATCAAACATTTGCTCACACATACCTCTGGACTTATTTACGGAGGTGACTGGGTTCACCCGATCAATGACCGATATCGAGAAGCAGACTTCTATGGTGGTGACCTTGCACACATGGCAGAAGAAATCGGAAAGATTCCATTATTGTACCATCCCGGTGACTCGTGGAACTACGGCATGTCAACAGATGTTCTCGGTTACCTTGTGGAAGTGGTATCAGGTATGTCCTTTGCTGAATTTTTGAAACAACGGATCATTGAACCGTTAGGTATGGTAGATACAGATTTTTCTGTTCCAGCAGAAAAGGCTGATCGATACGCGACGCTTTATCAACCTACTGAAGATGGTGGAATTCAAGTGCTTCAAAATGCACCTGTTTCAAGTGGACCATTGAGTTTTCATCATTCAGGTGGTGCAGGTTTACAGTCTACTGCGTCTGATTATCTCCGTTTCTGTCAAATGATGTTGAATTACGGTGAATTAGATGGAGAACGTCTACTCGGACGGAAAACGGTGGAACTTATCACGTTAAATCATATCCCAGATGATTGGCAACCATTATGGAGAACAGGTTCAGGGTTCGGATTGGGGTTTGCTGTTGTTACGGATGTAGCTGAGACACATACTCTCGGTTCTTTAGGCACTTATAGTTGGGGTGGTCTTGCAAGTACGACATTTTGGATTGATCCAGTTGAAGATCTGATTGGTCTATTCATGACACAACTCATCGGCGATTCACCGTTCCATCCACAATTCCGAGTCCTAACCTATCAGTCAATTATTGATTAAAGTACATATATTGGAGTAAAAACATCAATGAAGATCGCTGTTGTGACAGGTGAACATGGGTTTCGTGAAAAGGATTTTGATGCTGTCTATAAAAGTATGGAAGGAATTGACTTTGTTCGTGAAGACCTTGACGTCTTTGTAAATGACACAGATCAGAAAGAATATGAAACTGTTGTTTTTTACAACTTCCACCGGCCTTATCCCACAGAAGCACAAGCAGATGCAATTCTGGGTTTGACTGAACGTGGTCAAGGAATCGTTATCCTACATCACGCAATTCTGGCTTTTCCTGAGTGGGAAGAGTTCTCTGACATGTGCGGAATAGATGATCGTGCTGATTTCGATTACTTCCCGAAGCAGACATTTCAAGTAGAGGTAATGGATACGACGCATCCAATCACTGAAGGCATTTCAGAATGGGAAATGGGTGACGAAACCTATACAATGAAGTCCGCAGGTGATGATAGCACCATTCTGCTAACTACAAAACATCCTGACAGTATGGATGTATTAGGATGGACACGAGAATATAAGAATTCACGGATATTCTGTCTGCAGAGCGGACATGACAACGTAACCTATTCAAACCCAAACTTCCGTGAAGTCTTGCACCGTGGCATAGTTTGGTGTGCAAAAAAGTAGTTGAGAGAGAATGATTGAGACTCCTAAACTCTCTTTTCTTACCTATAAAATATTCGTTTTTACATGCATTATTCTCCATTTTTCACTATTGGTGTTTCAAGTAGATAAAGGAAAAGTCATGGCAGATTCAATGTATTCTGTAGAAAAAAAGAGCGTAGATGGCTTTGAAGTATATTCGTTAACGCAAAACGGCACGGCTAAGGCAGAGGTAGTTCCGTCATTGGGGAACAACTGTTTTGTATATAAGGTTTCGAATGGAGAAAATTGGTTTGACATAATTGATCCTCCGCCAGATCTACCTACGTTAGAAAAACGTCCTACAGCGTTTGGCAATCCTATTCTATTTCCTTTTCCCAACAGAATTCGAAATGGAAGATGGCACTTTGATGGAGAGACCTATCAGTTTGACAAATCCCCAGATTCACCAACGACTATACACGGTTTGCTTTTGAATCGTCCCTATAAGGTTGACAGACATTTTGCAGATGAAGACGCTGCTACGTTAGTATGCTCGCTTAATTCGGAAGATTTCCCCGATGTTATACGACAATATCCATTTCCATTTAAGATTGAGATAGTATATAAGCTTCAAAATTCTGTATTGTCAATGCACACAAAAATCGCAAACACAGGTATGGACAATATGCCAATGGGTTATGGCATTCATCCATATTTCAATGTAAATTTAACGGGAACAGCAGATCCACAGGAAGCACTTATAACTGTCCCCGCTCATAAATATTGGGAACTGGATGATGTCCTTGTTCCAACTGGCATGGTATTGGATGTAAAAGAGAATCTTGATTTACGGAACGGACAACCTTTTGGAAAACTAACACTTGACCATGTGTTCACTGATTTAATTCTCACTGATGGTATGAGCAGATGCACCATAATAAATCAGGATACAGGTTATGGTATGGTGATGGAATCAGATGCACAATTTAGAGAATTAGTTGTCTATACGCCTCCTGATCGCGATGCAATCTGCTTTGAACCGTACACGTGTCCAACTGATGCTATCAATTTAGAGAGTAAAGGTATTCCTGCAGGGGTGATAGTGCTGTCTCCTGAAGAAACTTTTTCCGCAACCGTTCGTTTTTTACCAACTTATACTGCGCAAGAGTGATAGTGGTACTAATAATGAAACGTTCTTCTATCCTTCTGATTCCCATACTGCTTATAGTTTCGAGTCCCGTCTATGGGATTTTTGAAGGCTCCGCTAATGCAGACATTTTTATCAGAATCTATAAACAACAAGGGGATTATGGTCGTGTTGCTCTTTGGCACGAAGCAGCTGCAGAATGTTACTCTCTAATCTCAATACCTATGAATGATATATCACTGAAGTATTACAAGAAAATTGGAAACAAGAAATGGGTTGAACGTGCTGAAAAGGAGAAAACCGAAATACTTGAAAGGAGAATATTTCACCTTAGCCATGCGAAAGCAGCCTGGAAAAGGTCAAAGACTGAGGAATCTATTTTGAAGTTAGAACGCGAAAAGATAGCAAAGTTCAAACGAAATTGGCTTCCGCACTATCCTGAAAGGTTTTATGATTTTGGAATCTATGCGACCTATTTTGCCGAACAGAAAGAACAAGCAGAACTGAAAAGAAACTATAGAAAGGTCATCAACCTTGAAGCCGATGCAGCAGAGATGGTAGCCACACAATACGACTTGATACTAATAAGAAATGGATTGACAGCGTATGAGAAAATTCGTGACGCATATCTTCAACATGCTACCTTACTTAGGACACTTGCCAAACGGACACATAGAAAATTACCTGCAGAACTTCGATTAAGCAAAAACATCCGCAATCTGAAATCCATCGTTAAAGTTACAACTGATAAGACATCAGATGAAATCTTGAAGATCGCAAGAACTGAACCGAGAATACACAGGCAATTGTCAAATCATACCGGCGTTCGTGAATATGCATGGTACCAAGGATTTGCCTGGACAGTTAGTTTCTATAATCAAGGTTGGGGGAATCTCGCGATTGCGGTTATTGACGATAAGTCAGGAAAAGTATTGGATGTTTTGGAAGGTGAATACTTGAAAGAAAAACACGATCAATTGGATTAGTAGTTTATGAATCGACAGACACCCTTAAACACTATACCATTGTTGATCCTACTGCTACTTTGTTCAATCTATCCTTGCGCTCTCGTGACGTATGCCACTCCACCAGAGTACACACCCGGAGAATTACTCATTCGCCTAACACCTGAAGCCTCGGCGGCGTTAGTCGGTGTGAATTCTAAATCGAAAATAGGTGAATTCTTTATGGAGAATAAAGTAATATCTTACAAACCTGTATTCTTTACTCCAGATGTATCACAGGTTAACAGTTCAAAACTACAACGGACCTATCTTCTAAGATTCTCAACTCTCACCAATCTTCCACATGTAAAAAAGGCACTTGAAAATAGTACTCAGATAGAGGAAGTCTCATTTAACTATCTCCGTCCCACATTAGCCAAAACGACTGTTCCGAACGATCCAAAATACGGTGAACAGTGGAGTTTACCAGCAATGAAAGTACCACAAGCATGGACAATTGAGAAGGGTAAGAAGGAAGTGGTCATTGCGATCGTTGATTCTGGCATTGATTATAGACATGATGATCTTGCTAATAAAATATGGATAAATCAGCACGAAATTCCTGATAACGAGATAGATGATGATGAGAACGGTTATATTGATGATGTGCAGGGATGGGATTTTACAGATGCACCTAACCTACAAGGCGAAGGTGATTTTGTAGAAGGTGATAACGAACCGATTGATGAATCTGGTCATGGAACACATGTTGCTGGTATAGCGGGTGCAATGCCAAATAACAGTATAGGCATTGCTGGTGTCGCATGGAATTGTTCACTGATGGCTGTTCGTGCTGGATTATCCCTTGGGGGTGGTTCCCGAATGCAAGATGATGATTCTGCTGCCGCTATTGTCTATGCCGCGGATAATGGCGCAAATATCATCAATATGAGCTGGGGAAGTAAACAACAATCGTTTGTTATCAGAGATGCTATAGAATATGCACATGCACGCGGTGTGGTATTAATCGGTGCAGCAGGTAACGCAAACGAAGCTGAGAGCATCTTTCCTGCTGCGTATAGAAGAGTCATCTCTGTTGCTTCTACGAATCAACACCAGCAGCGTTTCTACCGTTCAAACTATGGATCATCGGTAGATATAGGTGCTCCGGGAAACGGAATCATCAGCACCCAAATTGATAATGACTATCGTATACTTACGGGTACATCAATGGCTGCACCACATGTTGCAGGAGTAGCTGCTCTAATGCTATCAAAGAGGCCCGCACTTACCCAAGAAGAGGTACGACAGATACTAATCAATACTGCTGACCCAGTGTCCGATGCAGAAAGCGATGAACCAGATATCAAATTTGTTGGTGCTGGTACTGTGAACGCTGAGAAGGCACTGTTAGCAAGCAGCGTATTACAAGCGCGAATTATTTCTCCACAAACAAATAGTGGCGGATCCTTTTCTATTACTTTTTCTGGGACTGCGGGAGGGTATAAGTTTAAATCTTGGCAGTTGGTATATGGAAATTCAACTGCACCAACCACATTTATACCGATTACTGAAGAAGTAACTATTCAGAAAACCTCTGAACAGTTGTCTATATGGAACACTAAAGACATACCCGAAGGTATTTATACCATTCGGCTGATTGTTTACGGTAGAGATGGATTCCAGACTCATGACCAAGTTGTGTTGACTATTGATCGCTCTCCCCCAAAGATTTCTTCAGTTACTGCTAAAGAATCATTATATAAGGATGAATTAAACACAATTATCAGCTGGATAACAGATGATGTAACCCAAGGAACACTCTTTTATAGACGTAATGGTCAGGTAGTTCGTTTTGGTTCTGTCGAGGAGAGTGGACTTGGTAAGGAACATTTCTTCTCAATAGGTTTAGAGTCAGGCAAATATCAGTTTTATATTGAAGCACAGAACACAGTCGGTTTAAAATCAGTTGATGATAACAGTGGGAAATACTATGACATAGAGGTGGTTGATAGGTCTATTTCACCGCACGGGTTTGCTCAGACTAATCTCATTTCAACACCCCTCATCATTGCCAATGTATCAACAGACTTTGACAAAGATGGATTTTATGAACTAATAGGCACGTCATTATCAGATACCTCTGACAGTGAATTAACAGCAGAAATACCAGTTATCTATGAACGGTCTCCTACTGGCAAGTACAATCAAGTGTTTTCATTTACTGACATAAATACATCCGGCACCTCAGGAAATGGAGTGGATTTTAGTACTCTGGTTCCGGTGAATGTTGAGGACACAGACAGTGATGGTTTACTTGAGATTCTGGTCTATGATAAAAAAAGGACTTATCTGATAGAAAGTGTAACTGCCGATGGATATCCGACTAATGTTATATGGGAGACTCCGTATCTATCAGGTGGGATAATATCTGATTTTGATGGTGATGGAAAAAAGGAAATCATAGGAACAGATAATAACAACAATAGGATTCTTGTTTTTGAAAACATAGGGAATAATCAGTATAATAGGACTGCAGAACTTTCTAACGAAACCGATGGGAAAAACATATATAGTAGTGAATTGATAATTGATGATATTAATCATGATGGTGTATTAGATTTATTTGTTGGTGATAGTGAAGGAGAGTTTTTCATATATAATGCCATAGGGGATGACCAATTTCGTCTAGCTTGGCAATCTAAGATTGAAGTTGATGAGGTATTGCATCTATCCTCAGGAGATCTGAATGGAGACGGAAAACCTGAATTTGTTGTAGGTGGAATCGTATCATTACCTGATGTCCCCTCCATTCCTCCGTTCTGGAAGTTTCAAGTCTTTAGCTATGAATTGGGTAATTATGAGGCTATATGGGAACAGACGATTTCAACGTATCGCATATTTGGTAACAGCGTCAAGGTTGTTGAACTTGACAATGATAATCTAAACGAACTCGTCATCATTGCTAATCCTAATTTGTATGTGCTAAAGTGGAATGGCACGGCATTTATCCCGATGTATCATGAAGAAGTCAGCGAAACCCCAACTCTTTTCAGTGCGGACCTTAACAACAACGGTTTCAATGAGATTCTCGTTAATATGGATGATGGACTGAATATGATTGAATCGGTGTTTGCTACAGATAGCAACACTGTTGCTCATTTAATACCTTGGAATGTTTCTGCGTCTCCTGTCTCATCAAAAACTGTTGAAATAACTTGGGACACACCTGATCAGTTGAATTCCAATTCAGTATATACAGTGTATCGTGCAGTAGGCACAAAGAACGATGAACCAGTTGATAGTCAGTATGAGAAAATTGCACTTGATCTCACTACGGCTGAATATTCTGATATAAATGTTGAGACTGATAAGACCTATTGGTACGCAATTTCAGCTATGGACGAAACAGGAAATGAAACTGCACGAAGCAGACCAGATTCTGCCACGCCACGACTTGCACCAAGAATCCTGAGTACTACATTTCAGCACCCCAATTGGGTAATTATCAGATTTGATAGACAGATGAGTTCCTCAATCAGTAATGAACAACGTTATTTATTTAGAATACCAAATCAGTTAAGTGGAATAAAACCGAACTCTGCAGTGCGCGATAGAATGGGGACGCGCGTGCTCTTAGGTTTTGATTCAGAGAGTTTGCAGACACTTATAGACAGACACACGGATGAATATGAAATTGTTGTTACGAATGTTGTAGACATTGACGAGAACATGATATATTCTGCCTCAAGTCTGCTTAAGATAAATCGCAATACCGTAGAGAATAAGTTAGATGATTTGGCTCAGTTACGGGTATTTCCAAATCCTGTCAGACCCAGTTTGTCTGATATAGGTGCAATCACATTTGAGGGTGTTCCAATTGGAACAAGTATTAAACTCTTCACTCAGAAGGGAGAATTACTTGAGAAATTGAACGTCACAGAAAGTGATGGTTACAGTAAGAAATGGTGGCTAACAAATGGCAGTATAGGAGACATTGCCACTGGAATCTATATTTACATGCTTGAGTATGAAACACAGAGAAAAGTCGGGAAAATTGCTGTCATAAAGTAGGATCGGTATTCAGTTTTATTCTGCTGAAAACCGTAGTGGACTATGGATGATTATATCCTCATTGCTAACCCTATATCAGGTAAGGGAAAGGCAAAAATTGTCGCTGAACGCACTCATAATCTGCTAACGAACGCTGAACGTAAAGGACAGGTCAAGTTTACGAAAGGTGGTGGCGATGCGAGTCGTATTGCTAAGGAAGCCGTATCATACGGTATCAAGTGGGTGATCGTCTGTGGTGGAGATGGTACCCTCCACGAGGTAGTGAACGGTATTGCACCAGTTCCTGACGTCAACTTAAGTATTATTCCTTGTGGTCGCGGTAATGATTTGGCATCTGCTATCGGAATTCCGAGCAAAATTGACAGAGCAATTGAAACACTTTTCACTGGGACAGATAAGCCTATTGATTTAGGATATGTGCGTTCAGATAACGGGAAGTGAACACTATTTCACAACAATAGCAACTTGTGGTTACGACACTGAGGTAAGTCGTCGTGGTGCATCTCGGGACACACCATTTTCTGGAACAGCATCATATCTATATGCTGCTGTTGTCACACTGTTCAATTACGAATGTCCTTTTGTTGAAATAGAGGGTGATTTTGGTAAATATGAAGGAGAGGTACTTCTTGCTGCAACCGGAAGCACAAAGAGTTATGGTGGAGGATTTAAAATTGTACCAAATGCGATTTATGATGATGGACTATTTGATGTTTGTATCATTCGACCGCTACCATCTCTTACAATACTCCGATTGATGGTCACTCTTTTTTGGGGCGGACACGTTAATCATCCTGCTGTTGAGATCAATCAGACACGTAGTTTGAAGATCAGGACGGACCCACCAGTGATGTTGTTTGCAGACGGCGAACCGATGTGTGAAACCCCGGCAACCATAGAGATAATCAAGCACGGTATTAAGGTTATTGTGCCAGCTGAAATAGAAACGTAAGATACGACATTTTTACCAACCAGCACTGACGTATTTCATTACTATTCGTATACACCTATCATTCTGATTCTTCAGGATACAGACCTTCAATTTCTTTTGCAAACTTTTCAATAATCACATTCCGTTTGAGTTTCAAAGTCGGTGTCATTTCATCTTCTTCTTGTGAGAATTCTCTTTCAAGTAAAACAAACCTTCGGACCTGTTCAAAGTCTGCAAAATCTGTCAATCTTTCACGAATTTCTTTCTGAATGATTTGTTGTACTTCGCGGGTCTTTATAAGATCGGCAATCTCGGAAGCATCAATATCATTCTCCGTTGCCCAGGATGTTAAAGCATCAAAATTTGGCACAATCAATGCAGCAACATTCTTCTTTTCATTTCCTACTAACATAATCTGATTGATGAAAGGACTTTGTACGAGTTGGCTTTCTATCGGTTGAGGCGCGACGTTTTTACCATTCGACAATACGATGATATTCTTTTTCCTATCGGTTATTTTTACAAAACCGTCGTCGTCAATTAATCCAATATCTCCTGTATGGAACCATCCATCCGAGTCAATTACTTCAGTGGTTGCTTCTTCATTGTTGAAATAACCTTTCATAACATGGGGACCACGAGTTAATATCTCACCATCTTCTGCAATTTGTACTTCTATGCCAGGTACAGGCGCGCCAACCGTTCCGAACTTCCATTTTTCAGGATAATTTAAACTGATAACTGGTGAGGTTTCAGTAAGTCCATATCCTTCCAAGATTAGTATTCCTGCAGCATGAAAGAACTCGGCGATAGACTGTGGTAATGCTGCACCGCCAGAGATGAAAAAACGGAGCCTTCCACCGGTTGCTGCTTTCAGTTTCGCAAAGACAAGTTTATCTGCGATCACTTGCTTTAACTTCAAAAATATGGATGGGTTCTTGCCTTGTTGTATACTTGAACTGACTGCTGACCCAACAGAGACTCCCCAATGAAATATTTTCTGTTTAAGTGAGGAACCTGCTTCAACAGCACGTAGCACACGGTCATGCATCGTCTCATATAATCGCGGTACACTTAGCATCACGGTCGGTGACACCTCTTGCATATTTTGTGCAACAGTAAATGTACTTTCAGCATAAGCGATTTTTGCGCCAGAAAAAAGCGGAACATAGTGTCCACCAAGTCTTTCAAAAACGTGTGATAATGGGAGGAAGGACAGCAACACATCTGCATCGCTGACGTCTACCAGAGATTTACAAGCGTTGCAATTGAACAGAAAATTCGCATGTGTTAACATAACTCCTTTTGGGTTACCAGTTGTACCAGAGGTGTAAATGATCGTGGCAATTTCATCCTCACTCACATCTTCTGCTTCAATTGAATCTGCTTCCTGACCTTTCTGGGTAACCTCGTCATAACTGACAACACCTTCAGGTATATCCGCTTCAATCGGATCATATACGATTATCTGTTCAAGAGTTTCAACATTAGCGCGAATAGATGTGACTTTTTCCAATTGTTTTTCTGTTGATACACATATTATCTTCGATCCAGAATCATTGAGAATATAGGCAACTTGTGCAGCAGTCAGCGTTGAAAACATCGGTACATTTACTGCACCTATTTTAAGAATGCCAAAATCAGAGATTGCCCATTCTGGTCGGTTTTCCGATAGTATAGCAACTCTGTCGCCTTTTCCTACTCCAAGAGTTTTCAACCCTTTACTGAAATATTCAATTGATTCGCCGAATTCTGTGTAAGAAATGTCTTGATAGGTACCACCCTTTGGTTTGTGTGCTAAAGCAGGTTTATTTCCGTACTGCTGAATTGACTCATCAATCATGGATATAAGTGTCATGTTTTCCTCCCAAGGTTTATTGGGTGAATTCTAACATACCAACCAATATGAGTCAAGATAACCGTTATTCATCGGGTGTATTCATGGGTGTGTAAAGTAATTGTCACCTTTTTTGTCTGAATCGCGCCAATTATATAACTGGCACGGAGAACACGGAAGACGCGGAAGGGGTTCTTGTGCATTTGAAGGTATTTTCCACAAGTTGTCGTGATTTTAGCGAACCCCTCTTGAGTTCCGTAGGAACGCAATGTTTATAGTTAGACGTTATACACCTGTCTTGAGTTCCGTAGGAACGGCATAGAAAAATAAACATATCGTCCCTACGGGACTGAAGATAAGGGGTTGCACGTTTTTCTATAAACATATCGTCCCTACGGGACTAAAGATAAGACGATTCCTATACCTATAAGGGTTCGAAATGATTCAGAGGGACTTCTAAGCTCTCTTAAGTTGACACCTATGCTAAAATATTTACATACGCGGTATTGCGTAAGTCCTGTGCAAATAGCTACCAGTTATGGTATAATAATTACATCTCAACATGCAATTAACATTCTACTTGACAGCACATTATTATGCTAATTCAACATATCAATTACCCTTTAGTTAAGATTCCACACGGTCCATTTACAATGGGTACATATCCAACAGGATTACGCAAGACTGATCCAGAAGAACCGCAACGAAGTGTCACTTTGGATGCTTACGCGATTGGTATATATCATGTCACCAATTCACAGTATGCGTTATTTCTTGATGAGACCGACTATCGGGAACCACTCTTTTGGCATGATGCCCGCTTCAATGGAGTAGATTGTCCCGTTGTTGGTGTGAGTTGGGTAGATGCTCATGCTTTTTTTGATTGGTTAAATGCGTTGTCAAGTGAAGAATATCGTTTACCGACAGAAGCTGAATGGGAGAAAGCAGCACGCGGTACAGATGGTAGAGAATATCCTTGGGGGAATGTGTGGGATGCCAGTAGAGCAAATACGGCAGAATCTCAATTGAGAAAATCAACACCCGTGGGGAGTTATCCTGATGGAATAAGTCCATTCGGTTGTTACGATATGGCAGGAAATGCCTACGATTGGTGTAGTGATTGGTTTCACATTGATACATACAAATACTCAGAATCAGATAATCCGTTGGGTGCTATTGAGGGGAGAAGGAAGGTGATACGGGGAGGTTCCTGGCTTCCTCGTGGTGAGTTTGCTGCTCGGTGTGCTAACCGAGCTTCTTATGAACCGACTCGCACTATTCATAATGTAGGATTTAGAATTGCAGTTGATCTCTAACTATAAACACATCTATGCATAGAAAACATCTATCAGAATCAATCCCAGAATTCCAACAAGCACTTTTATCCTGGTTTGAAATACATCAACGGAAACTTCCGTGGCGAGGGATTCAGGATTCCTATCGCATCTGGATTTCTGAAGTCATGCTTCAGCAAACTCAGGTCATAAAAGTGATAGACTACTATGAAAGATTCATAGCACGATTTCCGAGTGTTGAACATCTTGCTGATTCACCGCTTCATGATGTATTAAAGGTTTGGGAAGGGTTAGGATATTATGCACGGGCACGGAATCTTCATAAAGCAGCAAATGTTATTATGAAAGAGTATGATGGAGAGATCCCCAAAGAATATGAGAAATTCAGAAAATTACCGGGAGTAGGAGACTATAGTGCTGCAGCAGTCATGAGCATTGCTTATGATAAACCTTACGCTGCAGTTGACGGTAACGTCAAACGTGTATTAGCACGTCTTTTCCAACTTGAGGAACGAATTAACGACACCTCTTCTGCGAAAGTTTTTCAGCAGAAAGCAGACAAACTATTGGATAGGCAACAACCAGGCATCTTTAATCAAGCGATGATGGAATTAGGTGCAACTGTCTGTCGACCCCAATCACCTACTTGCCTTGTTTGTCCTGTTAGTATGTATTGTGAAGTATTCCAATCCGGCGATCAGAATGCGTATCCACGACGCCATAATACAGCAGCAATTCCTGAGCATCAGATGGTAGCTGTAGTCATTTACAGAGATTCTAAGGTACTCTTAATACAACGACCGCTTGATGGGTTACTCGGGGGGTTATGGGAATTTCCGAATGGACGAGTATTAGAAAATGAAACCACAAAAGATGGTTGTTTAAGGAATTTAACTGAAGTTGTGAACCTGAATGTCAGCAACCTGAAATACCTCACCAGTGTTAAACACGCTTTCACTCATTTCAAAATAGTAGTTGATGTATTTGAATGTGATTATGAATCAGGTGAGTTAGTTCTTGATGGTCCTATTGATGCGAAATGGGTTGATGTGGCAGAGATTAAAGATTATCCACTACCACGTGCAACCCACAAGTTCTTAGACAAATTAGTTCAATGAACCGAATTTTGCTTCGTATTTTTCCCAGACTTCATCTTGTAAAGGTGTACTGGCTGCGCGGACATTTGCTTCTAACTGCTCAATGTTAAGACTTCCAATATTGTTGCCTTGTATCCGTTCTTCCTTAAGACAGAATTGGAGTGCAAGTTGTAGCAAACTAATGTCTTCTTCAACACACCATTGCCAGATTGGGTATGAAGCTGCGACGTCTCCTTCCTTTCTCCAGCGACCACGTTCTATTTCAGCATCAAGGTCAACACCTGTTAGGATACCGCGTAGAATGGACCATCCATTCATCACACCTACATCTGCTTCAGCTGCGGCTGGTAGTATGGTGTCCTTGACAGATTGTCTGATAAGATTGTAATCGTTGAAACATAAGAGAAGGTCTACATCACCTGTAGCGATAGCTTTAAGATGAAAATCATGGGGATGCATACCGTAGCCAACAAAGTGAACCAATCCACGTTCTTTACATGTTAGCAAAAGCCCTTCAAGTGTTCCACCTTTCTCAAGAGTTGGCTCAATTTCGCCTGGATCATGTATCAACATCCCATCCAGATAGTCAACGTTGAGTATTTTTAACTGATCTTCCACGTCAGCGATTGTCCTGTCTGCTGAGTAATCGGGTCTACCTTGTCCATAGCCACCCCATTCTGCTGCCGAATGACAACAAAGTCTTCCTGTAATGATGACATCCTCACGTGGTATTTCTTTCATCGCTAAACCTAATTTACGCAATGAATCTCCGTAGCAGCGAGCACAATCGAAATGATTTACACCGATTGAGATTGAATGTTTAATTAGATGAATTGCATCTTCATCGGATACAAACCCGAAGTTGTTGCCAAATCCCTGTGTACCGAAAGGGACGACAGGAATACTTAATTCTGTTCTTCCTAATCTTCTGCGTGGTATTGTAGGTAATGGTTGATTTGCCATGTATTTTCTCCTGATATCCTCACAGCCAATTGAATGAATTATTCTTATAGAGTACGCAATGTATTGAATTTATTCAAATAACAACACATTGCGTAGTTATCTGTGAACAGGTTTAGTATTGATCAGATCCTTCAAGTGGCAGGTGAACTGCCCAGATGTTCCTATACTGAACCAAATTACCGTGGTCTTGTAAGCGAAGAGGTCCAGGTTTTGCGATTTCAGCAGCATTTCCTCCTGCTGTTGCACCGGGTAATTGTACGTTATTGAGGATGACCAATCCATTCTGCAATGCGGTTACTCTGACGTTTTCTGTCATCTCTCCATCCTCATTGAAACGTGGGGCGCGAAAGATCACATCATAAGTCTGCCATTCAAGGGGTGGTTTACAAGCGTTCACAAGGGCTGCGAATTGATTGTAAATTGCACCGCAATCACCTTTGCCAGGTACTTCTATTCCGTATGAATCCAACACCTGAATTTCATATCTACCCTGAAAAAACACACCGCTATTACCCTTCCCTTGTCCGCTTGCTTCAGGCATATCTGGTGTCATAAATTCAATGTGGAGGAAATGGTCGGTGAAAGTCTCTTTACTCATGATGTCGCCTGTACGTGGGACAACAGTCATATAGTCCGCGTGGACTTCCCATTTTGCTTCTTCCCCGTCGCGACCTACCCAATTACTCAGGTCTGTTCCATCAAAGAGGATCACAGCAGATTCTGGTGGTGTTTGTAACATAAAAACTCCTTTTTAATTTTTACTTTTGAAATCAAAATAAGCATTGATTAAGACTATCAATGTATATGTCATTCATTCACATAATCTGAACGTAACATGAAAGTGTGTGAAACCCAATTGGCTGTTCGAACATCCAGTGCTGTCTCAATAGCCATTATTTCTTCAAGTGCATTATAGGCATCAGCCTCTTCTTGACTTAAGAATTCTAATTCAACCAGTCTATGTGGTGATTCTCCAAAGAAATTATCGTAAGAAGCAATTGCTTTCAACTGAGAAGGACCAACCACATTAGCGGAAACAGAATCAAGCCATTCTAAATAAGCTTCCTTTCCTCCAAGCGGATAATCAATCAGCAAAGTACTTTTTATGGGATAATTGCCTCCCTCAGATTTCTCATAGTCACTACGTTGGATGTATGTGTGAACGGTTGCAACGCTTGTATGGTTTGGAAGATCAGTCATTATATCAGCTATCTCTGATCTATTAAAATAAGCAGCAGAATCAAGATAACTTGCGAAATCAAACTCGACAAGTCTGTGAGGACTCATAGTTGGGTCTACATTGTCATAAGATCTTATCCGGATCACTTCCTCTGGTGCTTGTAACGTAGCAGCAACGGATGAAACCCATGCGATATAACTCTCTTTTCCATCTTCAGGATAGTCAACGAATAGAACTATTTTTACTGGCGTTTCATCTACCATGCTTTCATCTTCATCCACAGCATCAATGACCACATCTCTTACTGTGGTACATCCCGCGATAGCTATAGATGCTGTTAGCAGTACGATCAACAACATTCTGTTCAGTATTTTTGTTATCATTATCACTCCTATCAAAACTGTCATAAATTTTTAATCATCACTTTGAAATCAATTGATGTTTCAAATAGAACTGTTAGACTATTTTATGAAATGTAAGAAAAAAAATCAAGTTTTTAAAATCATTTGGGTGTGTAAAGTTTTTGGCAAAGCATTGACTTTTTTGCTTATGTTCGGTTTCTTTACATAGCACTCCGCTGGAGTGCGGTCACTTGACATACATTTTTCTATAGACATATTGCTCCGCTGGAGCAAAGAGCCAATCTATTGACAGAACGGTGTCTCCTTACGACAGAGATATGGTATGTCAAATGGAATTCGGAATGCCTAAGACTTTGCATTCAAGTCGAGTAATAGGTCTTATGACTTTCTCCGTGACACTGCCAAAATATTTACACACACGCCTTTCACACAATGTATATTACGAAAACTGTTTGTTCGTGTAGTCAGATACATTGCATGAAGTTTAGGGAAATATTTAGGTATTTGGCGAGGTTAGGAAACCTCGCCAGCAAGGTAGTGAAGTTGCATCATGCAAACAGAAAATCACCGAATTAATTATTTAATCTTCATCTAATGTATCACTATAGTTTGGACAGTTTTTTCTGTTAGGACTTCCAAATAGGTGTAAATTATGTTCTGTAGGCTCTGTTGGGTCTCTACTTTATTTTGACACGGTGTTTTTGATAAGAATCGCAAAGATATGTCAGTCTAATCAGTTTCATGTTGAATCTTCAAAGGTACGGAAGATTTACACGTCCTCTATAGCGAAGCGTTCTACCTCGTTTTGGTGTCTTTTGGGGCGAGGTATGTGAAAGAACACAGCATTTAATTTTGCACGATAGTATTTAGTTGAAAAAACACTTATTCTAAAATAAAATTCCCGTTTTCATCAAACGCAGGAATAACTCGCGCATCTGTTATTCCAAATTTAGCATATACGTCTCTGACTAAACCGAAAGCTACTTGGTCTGGGTTAAAATTGTATTCTGCCGGACATATAGAATGAATAGGAGACGTGCCTTCATACACTCCTCTTTCATCCAAGAATGCACCAAAGGCAGGATAAGTAGGAGGTCCCTCTGGTAATGCATAACCTGTGATATTGTGGTAGTATTGATGTATGTTTACGTCAGAGTTAATACCTGACTCATCGTATACTGCCTTGACTAATCGTAGGAAAGAGACTGGAAACTCAATTACCACATACGGGTATAACCATTTTACTGATTTCGGAATCGCGAATTGTGGGGAGTCCCATCCTCTTTGAAACTGAATATTAATAGGACAGATTACTTCAAAATAACCATTTTTGAGTAACATTATATCGCCGCCAGCTATATTGAAACCTTTTACACCATCCTCAAATTGATATACTTCCTTCTCCCATAGTCCTGTAACACCGAAACCCGCCCGACGTTTCGGGGGATCAAATAAGATATTAAGTATGCGCGTATCTTCAGTAGATACATCATTATGATTTGATTCTTCAGGTGTCGCGAAGATGCGATAATAGGGACGATCAGATATTTCCTTAACAAAATGATTATGTCTTGTCTGGGAATTCATTTGCTCTCTCCAATTTGCATTAATCTTTCGCTCATTTCCTTTAACTCATTTGTTGTGTTTAAAATAACTGCTGTTCGATTGTTAATCAAGTCTAATTGCACTTTCATTTCGTCCATAGAAGGTAGATTATACCGCGCAAAAAACACATCAAGGAATTCTTCCATCGGAAATTCTATTGTTTTTTCTCCATAACGCTTTACAAAGTTCAGTGACCCTCTTGAGTTAAAACCATGGGGACGATTTTCGCTAAAAGGAATACGAGTAATTATAAGGTTGAATATCTCATCTTGATAACATACTTCATACGGTTTTACCTCTAAGCCTATGATTGGTGGAGTTATTGTGTTCTTACAGACGTCAAAGATACTATCAGCTTTTCTATCTGCCTCAGTGACATCATTAAGTCTTTGTGCAATCTCATCTTCTGTATCAATTCCAATAAAAATATAACCTCCCTCAGCATTCGCCATTGCAGTTACATCTTTGCATATCTCACGTCTATAGTTTTCAGTTGTCTTACCATACCCTGCATAGTGTTCCCGCTTGAATTCAGTTACTAATGTCTCTTCTTCTTTTTCATTACCGATTAGATTAATTATATCCAAGTCAGTCATTTCAGAAATAGGTCTATTTTCAAGTGCCATTTATTAACTTCCGTTTTCTAATTTGAGTTACTTTCATGTGTAATTCAGTTGTCTTTTGAGGTAATGCAAGCAATCTTTCTGCTAATAAGTTTACACATTTAAGCATGAATTTTGATTTTACATCTTGAATTTTATATTACTCCTTGTTTATTGAGTTATCAGTTCTGCTCCGTAATCAGCAGGACTTACGCATTCCCCTCGCTTGCGGGGGATAAAGGGGGTAAATCCTAAAAATGACAAAAAATCGG
Organism: Candidatus Poribacteria bacterium; assembly: GCA_965261435.1. GTDB lineage: Bacteria > Poribacteria > WGA-4E > WGA-4E > WGA-3G > MSPOR6. Next base: position 3,747,831 of record CBDHDL010000021.1, on the reverse strand, counting down.
GGATAAAATCCTTGAAAAAGCAAAAATCTAAACAGGTACACCCAAATTTGCGTAAGTCCTAATCAGTATACACTCAAAAACAGAAAAGAAGACTTTATGATAACGCCACTGCCCCCACGTAACCTCAAATCTTAATATTAATTATACTATGTTGACTTTTCAGCTGCAAATGTTTTCAAAATACTGTGATAAGTTTCCAATAGTTTGGACAGTTTCTATAATGACATAACATAATATTGCAACAGCTGCCTGTACAACTATACACCTGTCGCCCCGCTTAGGCTCCTCTATTGTTACTAAAAAAGTGCAACTACGTTTGTACTTTTATCTCTTCATCCTCTATCATTACCGGATAAGTTCTAATTTTTAGACGAGGGTCTGTCTGACATTCACCAGTCTTTGTATCGTAAGCATAACCGTGCACTGGACAGACAACAATCCCATTTCGTATGCGTCCTCTACCGAGTGACCCTAATGCATGTGGACAAGTGTTGTCAATTGCACAAAACTTTCCATCTTCGTTGAATATAGCGATACGTCTCCCATTTACAGTAAATGACTTTCCTCTGCCTACTTTAATTGATTTAGTCTTTGTTACCGTTTCGAATTCACTCATAGTTTTACTCCTTTACACCTCCAAGTGTAATTCCTTGGACAAATTCCCGTTGCATTGCTAAGAATAAGATTATGATAGGTAGTAGCGACAAGAGTGTTCCTGCCATTAGCATGCCGTAATCTTGACGATAGATGCCTATCAGATTTGCTAAACCGATGGGTAGCGTGTATTTTGCTTCATCACGTAACACAATTAGTGGCCAGAGATAACCGTTCCACGAACTTAAAAAGGAATAGATCGTCAAAGCACCAAGTGCTGGTTTGATTATTGGTAGTATTATTCTATAGTAAATTCCAAATTCGGAGCACCCATCAATACGTGCGGCGTCAATTAGTTCTGAAGGAATTGTAACGATGAATTGCCGCATTAAGAATACACCAAATGCACCAACAGAAAACGGGATAATGATTGCTTTGTAACTATTGAGCCAACCAATATCATACATCAATCCGAAAAGTGGAACAAGAAGAACTTGAAACGGAATCATCATAGAAGCAAGTAAAATACCGAATAGAATTGTCTTACCCTTAAACTGATATTTAGCGAACGCATAACCCCCCAACGAACAGAAGAAAAGGGTAAGAAGTGTTGATGCAGTTGCGATAAAAACACTGTTTATAAAATAACGGTTATAGGGTACTGCTTTCCATAAATTCTTATAGTTAGCAGTAAGTTTGTTCCAGACTATTGACATATAACCTGGACGATGAATTGTAATTTGTAGCAGCAAGTTATCTTTTGTCTCTGTTTGAGGTGCTACACTTTTTATCAAATCTTCTTTTGTAAAGTGTTGTTGCATAGGGATGTGGGATGATTCTAACTCTCCAGGATTACCGTGCAGACGCCACACACTGTCTTTCCACAAAGCAGAATTTAACACAAAGGGATGTTCCGGTTTATATATAGTACTACCTTTTGAAATTGTTAAAGACAAACGGTGATATGATGCATCACCTTTAACGGGAACGACAATTCGTCTTATTCGTTCTAACGGAATAGGGGATGTTACTGATGCAGATAATTGGACTTCATCATCCTCTGTAAATTCATAGGATAAAGGCGTAATCTGTCCCATCAGATTAGATTCTCCAATTTGCGGTAAGGTGATAGCATCAGAATTCCACTGAATTGCATCAATTTTGGTTTTGTTAAACTCTAAATCCTCTATTTCAATAGTCCCTATGCTGACTTGCCTGACAATTGAATCTAAGATTGTAGTAACGGTTTCAGGTATAATCAGACTTTGAATTTGATTTACTATTGTCTCATCTGTTTCATTCCACGTTTCTTGTGGAAGTGTTGCTACATGCTGTTGCCATAGACCGGATACTATTTCATTCATAAATTCATCTATGACTTCAGTTGTATCTTCAAGTAGATTTTCAGAGATGTGATTTTGTGCTTGTCTCCAAATTGCATCTGCTAAAGCTGGTTGTAATGATTTCCATTTTTCTGTAGGCACTGAATTCGGCTTTTGTATTTTAGGAAAGGTATTCTTGTTTATGTAAGGAGATGATGATACACGCGGAGGGAGTTTTGGAAACCATTCAATCGGAACTGCAAACACTTCCTCTGCTGATTTGAATGACGAACTGAACAACCATAATAGCGGAACCATTGTGCAGAAAGCAGCAAGAACAAGAAGTGGGTAACCAATTCCGATGAATAATTTCTTCTGAACCTGACGGTATCTGTTCTTTTGTTTCATAGTGCCTTGTCAAGTCATAAATGATTTGTATATCGGACAGGGAAACCCTGTGCCTACGAACGGAACTACGCATCATTTGGGTGTAGACAGCACAATAGGTTATTGTGGTGCTACTGCGTAATCATATTCCTAAAGTTCAATTTCACTAAGATCAACGATACTTGCTCTCTGAATATCATCTTGGTACTTGAAAACACATCCCAATGTTTCCGCAATAACATCAGCATCTAATTGGGATTTACCGAGTGCTAATATTGCTAATCCCCAATCTAATGTCTCAGCTATTCCAGGTTTCTTATAATAGTCTCCTTCACGCCATAGTTGCATCATTTGACACAACTGATGTGCAAGGTGATCATTGATGTCCGGTAGTTTCTTGTTTATTATCGCTAATTCCTTTTCAACAGTAGGATAGTCAATCCATTGGTATAGACACCGTCGTTTAAGTGCTTCATGCACTTCCCGTGTTCGATTTGAAGTTAGGACAACATAAGGAATCTGTTTAGCAGTAATTGTGCCGATTTCTGGTATCGTGATCTGAAAATCAGACAATATCTCAAGTAAGAAAGCTTCAAATTCGCTATCACTTCGATCTACTTCATCAATTAACAGGACAGGAGGCACGTTTCCATCTGATTGTATTGCTTCAAGGAGCGGACGCGTTAATAAAAACTCCTCACTAAACAGATCGGATCCGATTTCATTTTTGTCTCTCCCTTGTGCTTCATCTATTCGAAGTTTCAGTATCTGTCGCGTGTAATTCCACTCATACAATGCAGTATTGACATCTAATCCTTCATAACATTGCAGCCGAATCAATTTTCCGTCAGTAGCATCAGCAAGAACTTTTGCGACCTCTGTTTTTCCAACCCCGGGTTCTCCTTCCAAAAAAATTGGTTTTTTGAGATGATGTGAAAGATAAAGGGTTGTTGCTAATCCCTTATCAGCAATATACGCGTGTCTTTCGCATTCGGATTGGACTTTTTCAATTGAGTCAAACATAATGAAGTGAATGAGACCCTCAACTCAGTTTTGTTAGTGCGTGTTTATAATCATCAGGGTCATCAATATCGCGTATCACATCATCTGTATCAACTGAAACGTAATAAATGTCATCACTAAAGGTGTTATATAGTGATCTAACGCCACCACTAAAAGCGTCCAATTTGAGTATTGCTTCTGCATATCGATAGTGAAAGATAACGGGATGTCCACGCCGTAAATTATAACTTGGTAACACGATACCTTTGTCTGTCTTGGCATAAGCCTCTATTACACTATTTATCAGGTCTGATGTGATGAAAGGTTGATCAACCAGCATGAGTGAAAATCCTGATACATTGTCGAGATGAATGTCTGTGTTTACTTTATCTGTCCGATTCATCTCATTATAGATTTTGAGTGAGCGTACACCGGTCTGGGCAGAGGTTAACATTCCTTCTTCGTAATCAGGATTTAATATGACTTTAACCTTTCGTTCTCCTAATATATCTTGTACTTGTTCAGCACAGTGACCGACGATGACAATTACTTGAGTGAACTTGGCATTTAGCATGTTATCAACAACTGTTTCAACAATGGTACTTTCTCCAAATGGGAGTAACTGTTTCGGTACCCCCATCCTTGTCGATAGTCCTGCAGCGAGTAGTATACCAGTTATTGAAGGTATTGGTTGCTTTTTCATTTCTCAATAACGAATGCTGAAGGATTTATACTCATCTTTGAAGTTTCGTTCATCAATTTTGAAGTCATCTACTCTTGATGCGCGAGGGCCCTGTTTTAGCAGCTTAACGAGAGCATTTAACTGCAATTTTTCACCTTCTGCGACTACCTCTACCTTACCATTTGCTAAATTTTTTGCATACCCTTTGATACCAAGTTCTTTGGCATTTCGTTGTGTGAAATTGCGAAATCCCACACCTTGCACTTTACCACTAATTAAGACATGTAGCTGCATTTTCCTATTTACCTCAATCGTGAGTTTTATCTGTGTTCCAAGTTCAGGCAGTATGTCATCATTCTTCTTATATAGGTTTTCTTCGTTAGACTCGGGCAGTGGATTCTGAAATAGGGCACTTGGATCACCCTGATTCAACGCTACAATGCTATTCTCTAAGAATGCATAAGGAATCACCGCGTCCTCATCCTCACTATCAAGGTCTGGTATAACCCGTGAGCCTGAATAAATCCAAGCGACTGGTTGCATCGGTTTTTTAGTCTTTACATTGAACAGTAATTCTTCAGCACTGATCTTTTTCGTTTTTTCACCTTCCATCCATTCAACGAAGAACAGAAACGTCGTTCCTGTGGGAGGCGTAGGTTCATCTGTCTCTTCATCGTAATCGGGTGGAGTACCGGGTTTAATATCTAATTTTTCTATTGCTTCATATAGGTCTTTCGCTGATGCTTCAGTAACAATAATGCTTTCATATTGCTTGCCTGTTGGACCGCAGACAAGATATTCAACAGCACCTTTTAGTTCTGAATCATACTCACCAAGTGCTTTTGAAATTGTTCCTTTCAAAACGATCTTCTTCTCCTTTTCCATTATCTGAATGTGACCGGCAGTCATGCCAACATTGGTAAATATCCAAAGAGAACAGATAAGACAGAGTAAAGTTGCAGTTGTGTAATGAACAGATTTCATGAAAAAACTCCTTTATAGTATATCCATGTCAGTATTGTTAACGTGAGTTTGATAAATCAGATTTTCGTATTCGGTGCAGTTAGGAAACCGCACTATAAGCGTCAATTTCAAGATGACTTCTACGTAGCTTGGGTTGAACGGTAAAGACAGACATACAAATTTCATATAAACTCCAACTTGGTCAGAAACCGATGCCAACCTATCATAAAGGGCAGCAACTGAATTGTCAAGTTTTAGTGTTCTGTCAATTCTTAACTTGTAGGTCGAGTAGGGCGAAGCGAAACCTATAAATCAACGATGTGAATGCGCGCAGGGCATTCATCCAAATCAACACCGAATACGCGTTCGGTATTTGACGGGTGTAAACTTAAGGAATTTTCTATGTCAGAAATCTTCTTCAGTCCCGTAGGGACGCTATGTTTATAGTTAAACGTTATACAACCTCTCTTCAGTCCCGTAGGGACGATATGTTTATAGAAAACGCTGTCGCCACCCGTCTTGAGTTCCGTAGGAACAGCATATTTATTGTTGATGTGCTTATAAACATATCGTCCCTACGGGACTGAAGAGAGGTTGACTACACATTCTTCTATAAACATATCGTCCCTACGGGACTAAAGAGCATACAATACCTATAACCATAAGGATTCATAACGATTTATAAGTGAAACTAAGTTTACACCCATAGGTAGAGCAAAGCGAAACCCGACATGATAGATAGAACGATTACGTGTCGGGTTTCGTTCCTCTACCCGACCTACATATTTAGTTTGGATTATCCACCATAAACCAGTCCGGTGCAAAAGGAGCTACAATCACTTCCTTGATTAAAAGAGAAAGATCGACTTCGTAATACTTACCAACATCACAGATATCCTGAAAATAATCAAACCTCCCATCTTTTGAAATAATTCAGTCTTTTGGTCTTGGGCTTATTAGAATCACCTTGACTTGCTGCTCATATTTTGATTCTCCTGTCAGCAAACGTTTTCCTAATACCAATGATCTATGACAACCATCGTAGATGTAGAATTTTGCTGATGGCGGAGCATTGTTCTTTTCGTCACCATTTGCTATTACTAACCATATTGGCCGAAATTTATCAAAGTCAAAGTCCCTATCAATTACCCAACATTTGTGGAACCATTCTGGATCATGTTCATTAAGTGGTAAATCTTGATTTCTACTCAGTGATTGAAAAGTGAATCCTTTCTCAATCATTCTTTCGGCGACATCCCTGACTGCGCGCGATTCATTCTTTGGAGTTAGCAAACGAGAAGCATCGATTTCGTGCCAGATCAACGATAGGAATTCACATCTACTTAATTTAGATTTGTAATATTTTTTATCTTTTTCGTAACATTGAACGCGAGTTTTGGAAGTATGCCCTTCAGGAATAATCGCTTTCTCAACAGCCTTACGCTCCATCGGCTTCCACTCTTTCCCCTCAATTATCTTAATTTTGCTTGGAAATAAAAACATCATAATTTTCACTAAGGTATGAATGCCATTTGGACATTCACCAGGGCTATGCTTTGGTCCATCTGAGTTTATTCTTCTCAGAGTTGGATTGGCGTGGGAAATATGTTGAAAACCAGAAACCCTTTGAAAATAGGTAAATCACCTCTTAGAAATCGTCCAGACTATAGTAGTATATTTGATTTGTATCGTAGATTGCGTTGAATTCGAGAAACCCTATCAGTGGTGTGATTTCATAAGTGAACATCTGATCCCGTAATCACCTGAAAGACAACGGTGACATAAACCTTTTGAGGTTATCGGAAACTTTTAGCTTAATTGCCTTTTTACTCGGACTATGAAAATTGACACTAACGACAAATCTATACTCCTGCTGCACTTCGTACTCCTTATCTTTAACAAATAACACAACTTGGTTACCCATTTCATACTCTTGAGGGACTTCACACTTCTCACCTTTTATAAGTAGAATGTGGTTACCCGTTTTTTCAGAAGCACGACTAATGAATTCAGGTTTTTCTTTTTCCTCTAAATAAATGACTGGTCCATGATATACAAAAATGGAAAAACCACCGATTCCGCTCTCCCTGGCCAAAGCTGAAGTAAGTAGGTGCGCACCCTGAAGATCACATTTTAAGTCTCTGTTACTTTTAATCTGTCTCCCAAAATCATATCCTAACTGTTGAGCGAAAGCGGTAGGTTCATCTATTTTAGTCATGAAATTATACTCAGGATTAGTTCTCTTCATCTGTATTATTCTTTGATCGTTTACTTTTGGGTCAATTGAAGTGCAATACAACCAAGAACCACTATCCAGTTCAAGCGTCATACTCATTTTGAGTTTAATGTCTTTTAAGTTGATGCTTTTAAGAAACGGTGAATTCTCAATTAGACTCTTCCTTCGTTCTCTCGCCCATCTATTTTCCCGCTTTGTCCAATCATGCGTCTCTTTGTATTGACCTTCTGAATCATCACCTACTAATCCAGGATCCTTTATATAATCTCCATAAGAGCCAGCAAGCCCCGAGTCGGATTGAGTCGGATGGTACCGATGAAACAGGCGAATGTTTCTTTTTTGAATATTTAATCAGAGTATCTGATTCCGAATATGAGTGACAAACACTTTGCATAATACGATTTAAATCTACAAAGCACTCGATGACTATATATGATTGTTCTTTCATAAGAAATTACCTTTTCGGTTAATGCACCTATTCATATGTGAAACAAAATCATACTCACAGAAAATAGAGAATCATTTTGACCTTGTTAGCTGCTTTTGTCATGCATTAATGTGGATATAGCTGCTTTTAGTTCTGCTTTGTCTTTTAAGACAGCGGATAACCTTTCAGATAGTTCGCCTAAAACGAGTCTAACGGTATTAGCACGTTTTAGACATTCTTCATCAGTTAATTCGTGAACACCCTGACTTAGCGCACGATGTAACAAAAGTATCGGACTATGGCCGTCAATCAGTAGACTTTCTGGCATGACATCCTTTGCCATCTTAAGTGATTTGTGGAATTGAGTTTCTTTAATCGCTTCATGTAATGTATTGATTTGGTCTTGCGGCACTCCGATTTTCTCAAATACTTTGATAATTTCCTTTAAAATCCTATTCTTTTGGTTCTCCACTACCCGTCGATAATAAGTAAAAGCCCCTATACCAAGACCCTGATTCTCCGAATTACACCCCTTTAAGAAAACATCTCTATCCGGTCCAATTAGTTTGATAAGTTTTGGAGAAATGGGTGGTCCGTATGGGGGATATTCACCAAACTTATAACACATTCCTTGGGATTTCTCATTTCTATCAAGTATTGCCATAAAAGAATATAGTTTTGTAGTTTTTAGGCAATTAGAGCATTTATACGATACATACAAATAATTATAAGTATCTGTTCTTAAATGCGGTCCTGGGGATTTGTGTACCCCAGTGCACCGAAAAAACCGATCACCATTGCAAAAATCATGCGAACAGTGAAGTTTCAATTCAGGTTCGTTGATTGCCCTACTGGTAGAATTAGGATATGGACCTATGTTTTGCGGTCCAGATAAATCTGATATATTTCTCCATTGATTCGGAGGTGTATTTTCCAGAAACTCAGAAAGAGTCTGGTATGGGATTTCTGGCTGTACCTGTTCTTGCTTGTTATGATCTTTCATAGAGGGGTGCCTTTTTTTATAGATACTTTGTGAGAATAGCATTTTTTCGATCAGTAGCATTATCAATCACGGCTTGTGCTTCGGTGATTTTTGCCTCTAATTGCTCAACTTCTGCTACTAACTGCTGTTGAATACTAAGCGGAGGAAAAGGAATTCTTATGTTCCTAATTTTTTCTTGAGACAAATTATCCCTTGCTACTCCAGTTCTCAGATTAAGCAAGTATTGATACATTGATTCTATTACCAGCACCAAATATTTTGGGATCATATCTTCAGTTGGTAATAGAGCACACAACGCTTGATTAGTTGAAGCTTCAATATTCAATAGAGCAACTTTCCCTGCAGTAGCACCATACATTGCTAAGAGAACTGTTCCAGGGGGAAATAATTTTGCATTTGAGTTATTGAGTCCTGATTCAGTGATAAAACTATCCGCAAAATTGATCTCTTTTTTTGAAACTTCTCCACTATTAATCCAAGGTATTGTTCCATTATCATAATACTCTTTTTTACTGGATAGAGGTGTTCCACCAGAGGTAGTTTTATAAACATCACCGATTTTCTTCATTTCATGCCCAGCAATGATTACACCTTGCACTTTTTCCTCAATTTCTTGTTCGGTTGTGGTGATGGTTTGGTGTGCTTGTTCTGTTTCCTGATCTACAGCATCACATTCAGTAACGATCTGGTGTTGCACCTCAATTGGTGGCACAGGTATCTGTAAGCCATATACATTGTTCCTATTGATTCCTCCCGGACCTGATCCTGCCCTCAATGAAGGCAAGTTTAATGATTTTAGCATGTAGTAAGTGAATTTTAAATCTGTAGTGGATGTATCCAATAACTTTACATAAAAGGTAGTATCTATAGGTGTGCAATCATTTTCAGACCAGTTGACTTGCCCTACACTCCCCTTACGACCAACTATTATGCAAGGGGCTTTAACTGAGTATTTATTATGGTTTCCAACTACGCCGTTTGACCCGTAAACAGGATAATCACCATTAACCCTATTATCTTCAGGCAAAGAAATTCCATACTCTAAAGTCAATATCCTGCCTATATCCTCCATTTGATGACAAGAATTCAAAAGTGCTGGCACTAATACTTCAGGTTGTAGTTTTGGATTAAGACTGATGGTTTTATCAAATTTTATACGTCTAAAATCCAACATATCTGTGAGATTAGCATATAAACAGTGTTTGGGTAATTCATTGGTAGGATCACAGTTAAAGTTGCGTTTGATTGCAGTGTTTATTTTTGCGTTGTTGTCAGGATCCTTTGGATCAAATAGGGGGGTGATAATGTCGTTAACGGTATCCCCACCTACGTATTTAATTCCCTCGCGCCCTTTAGCACTACTCCATTCGTAGCCTAAAAATTGCTTTCGTTCTTTGTTAGTATTTGGTGCATTGACAATTAGCACCTTATTTTCCTGCGTGTGTGCTAAAATGAAGTAATAAAGTTTGTCTTTCTCAATTTCATGTAGGTATTCAATAAAACGTTGCTCTAATTCTGCGGATTGTTCCGATGGGGTTTTTCTTTTAAAGACCTTGGATTTTTTTAGATTTTTTATAACAGTCCTTTGACTAAAGGCTTGCTTATAGTCTTGGAAGACATCGAATTTTAATAACTCAGAAAGTTTCTCAAGATTGGTTGGGGCAAAGAGTTTAATGTATTCTTCATAAGGAACTTTGACATGCTCACAATAGTTTTTTATCAGAAAATGGTCTTGATATATTTCATCTTCCTCATCACCTTCAAAAAAGTCCTCAACCCGATTTGCGTACTGCTCTGCAGGTTCAAGGTTTTCCGTTTTCCGTCTCAAAAAAAGCACTACTGTATTAGTACCGGTCTTGCCAAATGTGCCGCTTCCCAGCTCGGCAATACTCACTATATCAAAAAATTGTAACAGAATTTCACGTGTCCGATTATGAACCGCTTCTGTATTGGACAAGATACTGGAAGGAACAATCACACCAACTATTCCACCAGGAGCCATTAAGTGATGAATTCGTTCTAAGAAGAAACATTCAATGTTATTGGTATTGCTATTTTCACCTGTGGCTTGAATGAGTTGATACCTTTCTTTGTCTGCATCGCTCAAGGTTTGTAAAAACCCTTCCACAGCAAAGGGTGGATTTGCCACTAATACATCAAAACTTTTTGGTGGGATTTCAGGGTGAGAGGCGAGCGCGTCAGCATCCAATATCTTAATCTGTTCTTGACCGTGCATATACGCTGCAACTTTGGCGACTTTTGCTAAGCGGTCCTCTTTTTCTATACCAGTGATTGTGCTATAGTAATCGTCCAAAGTTTTGTTCTGTTTTTCAACTAAAGGTTTTATTTGGTAAGCGTATTCATTTAAAAAATGTCCTGAGCCGCAGGCGTAATCAATCACTTTAAGCGGTTCAGAATTTTCATCAATTTTTTGAGCAAGTGGTAAGGAGGAAACAATAAATTTGCAGATAGGTAGTGGTGTGAAAAACTGGCCTTCGGACTGTTTAATACCGTTGTCAAGAAAGAACTCAAACATGTCACCTAAAAACTGGTTTTGTTCCTCTGTTTTGAGACGTAACCCTTGCCACATTTGCACGACTTCTGACAAAACAGCAGTGTTTCTGTCGAATAGATCCCTATTGTGTGTGTCTAAAAAGGAGAATGCTGAGTTGGAGAAAAACTTTAACTCCGTGAAATATTCTTGAATCTGTTTCTTAGTGGCGTTGCGGTCATTTTTGACGGGCCAAAATGCCTCGTCAATTTGTTCACGACTGATGTAACTGATTTCCTCATTCAGAAATTTACGCATGCCTCTTTGATAGAGGTTTTGGAGCCTATCAACGAAATCGAAGTAGTTATCCGAGGCGGGACCTTTCCAATAAAACTTGAGATTATCTCTGTTTTCTTCCTCGTCAACTAATTTAGATAAAAACAGATTGACCAAGACCTCAAAAGCGTTTTCGCGACGTGCAATGTTATGTTTTCTTAATATGGTTCGGAAGTCATGGTACTTGCTATCTTTATCAATAGCACCAATGGGTTTAGTGTCCTCGGCGAGCGTATAGTTGTCCTTGCCAATTTGATAGGACTGAATATTAGGTTCAAAAATACCAACTTCTGTAAATTCTAATTTGTAGGTATCACGCCAAACGGCAAAGCGGTGTTCGGCTTTGTCTGCTTTTTCAAAAGACATCAGTGATGCGTCTTCTGCTAAAATCTGCTGATTGTCAAGATGCGGAATCAGTTTGTATTTATAATCTAACTGATTTTCAAAGAAACTGGAAGCGTAGAGACATAAGTATTGAACTTTAGCATCTTGGTGAGCATAACTGAACAACTGACCACCGTCTTGACGGGTGTCATCCCATGCATCTTCAAATTCTTTGCCTGCTGTCTTGCACTCAATAATCAACAAGGGATTATTTTGCTGGTCTTTAACCAATATATCAGCACGTCCACCGCTTGCACTGTGTCCAATTCTCCAAGTCGGTTCAAGTTCTAAATGTTCAGGTTTATATCCTTTGTCCATTAACCGATGCACACACTCAAACACAACAAAATTCTCATTCTGTAAGAAATTGCAGATGTCCTGTCGATTGACTTTTAAACTTTCAGGATAAATTAGTTTTTGTTCCGCGAAGTCAACCTTCAAATCAACTTCATGATCTGATTTTTGGAAGATGTCACCATCAGCTGTGAAACCGAGCGTTTGGAGTAAGTCTTTAAAGTTGTTTTTCGTTATCATAGCAATGTTTCCGTTTCAGTGCGGTTAGGAAACCGCACCTACCGGATCTATGAGAGTGATATTAAAAAAAATGTAGTTCATATACCTATTACTATAGTTTGGGCAGTTTCTATAATGACTTAACTTAAGACTACAATAACTGCCTGCATAACCATACACCTGTCGCCCCGCTGGGGCTAAAGACTGTTTATTTCTATTCACATTTCTATACACCTGTCGCCCCGCTGGGGCTGCTCTGTTCTTATTAATATAGCTTTATGTCGTTTAGAAACTCAGCAAAAATAGAAACTACATCAATGCAACAGTCCCAGAGGGACGACAGGTGTATAGTAACATATTTGTATCTCTATCCTAAGCCCCAGCGGGGCGACAGGTGGATTTCATTCACGATGTAAGCAACGTATTCTAATGAATCATAACAGCACAAAACAATCTGAAAACTGTCCAAACTATAGTACCTATAATCAATCTCACGTTATTGTTAGCCAATATTATTAAAAAGTATAACTTAACCCATTAAATAATTCCAGATCATGTTTTCTGATTTTTGTAGGTGGTTTATTATCATAACGAAAATTCATTCGAAACGGAAATGTCAATTTTTCTGTGAGATTAAAACTAATACCGCCATCAAATAGGATACGGAAGTCTGAAATATTCCCAATATGTACCTGATAATATCCAGTCGCACTTGTTGATAAATGATCAGCCAACTGTATAGTACAATTGATATAATTGGTTGAGCGCAGGAGTCGTGTTACTATAGCACCTATTTCGGAGTCGTCTAATCTTTCATGTTCCCACATTACACCTGTGCCAAAGTAGGAATTAACTCTTGATTTTGGTGAACCGACTGCGAGACGTAGGCCTCCTCCTATTAAATTACGATCACTTAATAGGATGGATTCGTTGAATTGTTTCTGGAGAAAAGATTCTACCATGACATGCTTTGTGACGTTGTGAATAATTCGTGCATGTCCCATCCCCTTATGAGTGAATATATCACCGTCTTTTCTTCCGCGTTGTAGACTACCAAAAACAAAATAGTGGAACGACTTTGACAAATAATCGGACCGAAATCTTGTTCTCAAAGTTAGCAGTTCAGTGTTGCCAGAACTGTATGCTAAATCAAGGTTGATACTATTATACCATCCTGATTTCAATTGCATCTGCTTGATTGTTTCGCTTGTAAAGACATTTACTTGTGCAGCAATTGGTGAACTGAATACTATGACCGATATGATACAGGGAAGCACAAAGCGTGATTTTAGAAATGTTATTGGACAAAATATGTCTTGTCGCGTAAAATAGTGTAGTATTTTTAACATGTTACAGAGGGAACATTCAGATGAAAAGAATACTTATAGATTGTGATCCTGGTGTTGATGACGCGCTCGCTATTCTCCTTGCCATGAAGTCACCTGAGTTATGTGTAGAAGCAATAACAACAGTGAGTGGAAATGTTCATGTGGAGCAGGCAACTGATAACTTATTGATGATTTTAGGTCTCCTTGACATATCAGATTATCCATTAATTGCGAAAGGCGAAGCAGCACCATTAGTCAAACCCCTCATAAATGCAGAACATGTCCACGGAGATGATGGTCTGGGGAATATCAGCAAATTATCTAATCCAGATGGAAGTTCATGTTATTTACCAGCAGAATGTGATGTTTCTGATATTTCTGGTGTTGATTTAATCCTCAAAATGGTAAATCGTTATCCTGATGAGTTGACAATAGTTGCTTTAGGTCCGTTGACGAACATCTCAATGGCAATCCGTAAAGAACCTGAGATAATGAGAAAACTAAAAAGCATCGTTTTGATGGGTGGTGCCTTTAGGGAATATGGGAACGTAACTACAACTGCAGAATTCAATGTGTATGTAGACCCACATGCTGCACATGAAGTATTCAGTTCTGATATTTCAATTCACATTGCCCCCTTAGATGTTACACATCAGGTTGTCTTGACAGGAGAACGATTATTTGAAGAAACTGAAGGATGTCGGGATAAAATCTCCTGTTTCCTCAGGGACTCTACAAAAGCCTGTATGGAATTTTATCGTCAACATGTAGGGTTCTACGGATTACATATTCATGATGCCCTTCCTATAGGAATGTTGACTCATCCAGAGCTCTTTGATAGCGTTGATGCTTATGTACAAGTTGAAACCGAAGGTAGTCTAACAAGCGGGATGACTGTTGCCGATTTACGTGATAGCGTACCTGATAAAGACCACAATGCAAGTGTCTGCATAAAAGTAGATTCAGAATCGTTTCTTAGAATGTTTTTTAGTCGTGTTCTATGCTAAATGACACTATTGTATTCCTATCAGGTGGCTCGGTATATGCTTTAGATCCGCATGGGGATCAGGTTTTAGTGAACGTGGAATCTCCAACTCTGGCATTTTAAGTTCATTAAATGCAACCTTTTGTTTTGATGTTAATTCAGTATGAATTTCTTTAAGTAAGTCTTCAATTTCTTTGAGGAATTTGCTGCGTTGCGATATGAATTTTCGTGCTTTTGCGCGAATCTGATTAAAACTACGTTGTCTTTGTCCTAAACTTAATCCACCATCATTGCGATATAAATTCCTATCCTCTCTCAAAATACGGTACTCTCGCATTTCAGCATCAAATTCTCTTTTCTCAAATTCATAGTCATCAACAATATCCTGAATCAGTTTCATTTTTGGATGGATTTTTTGTTGTTGTTCAACACTCAGCTCAAGTGCAGAGCTGCTTTTTTGTATATCAATCAGTTTAATTGTACCACAACCCAATTGAAAACTACAAAGTATGAAGATAGTAAAACATTTGTAAAGTTTCATCTGGTCACCCTTGTTATTCAAGATCGTACAATTCTCCGTATTTCGTCCGTAGATATTGGATATAAGGCGATATCGTCATAGGTTGACCCGTTGCGCGTTCTATGATCTCTGGCGCAGTGAATTTAGATCCGTGTTGGTATACATTGTCTTTCAACCAATTGTGTAGCGTTTCAAATTCTCCATTTTCAATTCCATCTTCAATCTCAGGATGTGCTTCAAGTGCAGTCGAGAAGAATTGTGCACCCAAGATATTCCCCAATGTATACCCCTGAAAGGATCCGCCGATAAGACCGAAATACCAATGCACATCTTGTAAGACACCGTCTTTATCATCAGGCGGTACGATTCCGAAGTCAGCTTCAAATCTCTCCTTCCAAGCTTTCGGGAGATCTTTAATCTCCAATTCCCCTTCCAGTAGTGCTAACTCAAAATCGAAGCGTAGCATCACATGCAAATTATAAGTAACTTCATCTGCTTCAGTGCGGATGAGTGATCGTTCCACCTTATTGATAGCGCGATGAAATGTATCAAGAGAAACATTTCCGAGTTGTTCAGGAAAAAAATCTTGAAGTTGCGTATAGAAACATCTCCAGAATCCTTTGCTGCGTCCAACGATGTTCTCCCAAAGTCGTGATTGACTTTCATGCACACCTGCTGACGTACCGCGCGCCAATGGTGTTCCTTCATATTCCATGTTTATGCCTTGTTCATATAGTGCATGTCCAGTTTCATGCATAGTGCAGAACAAAGCTTCACCAAGGCTATCCTCTTTTGAACGGGTAGTGATTCGAACGTCTCCCAGTGAAAATTTGGTCATAAACGGGTGGTGTGTCATATCTTGGCGTCCACGATTAAGGTCATACCCAAGTTTCTCTGCAACTATCATCCCAAATTCCAACTGTTTTTCTTCAGGATAATTCTTATGTAGACATGAATCGTCAGCTGGAGATTGTGAAGTAATTGCTGATGCGATTGGGACAAGTTCACTACGTAGTTCACTGAATACGCGACTGACATCTGCAGCTTTCATACCGTAGTCACTATGTTCAATCAATGGATCAGCAATGTGATCATATCCGGGGAAGAAGTCAGCAAATCCGCGACTATATTCAAGTGTTTTCTCGAGGTAGGGTCTAACTCTTTCAAAGTCGTTTGCTGGTCGCGCTTCCGTCCAAACTTGATAAGACTCTGATAAATGTGTTGTTACCTCAGCTAAAATCTCTGCGGGTATTTTAATCGCACGTTCATATTGTCTACGAGTGACACGCAATAGTCCTGCTTCATCCGAATCGTATTCAATACTATCTTGATATGTTTGTAGTGTATCAAGTAGTCTTCCGATTGCGGGGTCAGTAAACTTCTCGTGTGCTAAACGTCTGAGTGTCGCGCTTTGCCTTGCGCGAGCTGCTGCACCGCCCGGTGGCATATATGTAGATTGATCCCAATGTAAAAGTCCCGCAGCAGATTGTATGTCATTTACCTCAATTAGCCTGGTTTTGAGTTCTTGAAATTCGGAATTCAAATTGTATCTCCTTAAAAGTATTTAGATATTCGGTAAAATAGATTCTATCACAATGAAGTCAAGGATTCAATTGAATTCCATCAGTTGATATATAGAAAATAGTAACACCTTATGCCATATCTTTACTATAGTTTGGTCAGTTTCTATAATGATTTAACTTAAGACTACAATAACTGTCTGCATTTCTATACACCTGTCGCCCCGCTGGGGCGGCTCTGTTCTTATTATGGTAGAGATTAGAATTAACGCTACATTCCTGAACTGTAGGAGGGAACTCCGATTCCCGACTATTCCTCAGTTCTGTAGCGATTCGGAGATCGCTCCTACGGAGGAAATGAAGAATTATTTCTAAAATCCACTATAATATAGCCTTATGTCGTTTAGAAACTCAGCAAAAATAGAAACTACATCAATCCGACAGTCCCAGAGGGACGAAAGGTGTATAGAAACATATTTGTATCTCTATCCTAAGCCCCAGCGGGGCGACAAGTGTATTACATTCACGATGTAAGCACTGTTTTTAAGTTTTTTCTTAGAGTAAGGTAGGTAGGAAATAAAAAAGGCAGATACCCAAATGGATACCTACCTGTGTTCTGTTAATAAACGTGTCGGAGCATGAGGACTACTTCACAGTGATCGTGTAACTGCTTTGATACACATTCAAACTAGCCCACGGTGTCACCTCCACACGAAACACATGCTTCCCAGCATGCTTCTCAGGATTAGTACCGTCAAAAGAGACATAAGTTCTATCTGAAGTTGTTGCACTATCATAAAACCGTTGCGTACTCCAATGCATCTCTGTTTCGCCGGGGATCTTCCAGAACCACTTTATCATGGAAATCGGTTCACTCGCCGTTGCGACCAGACTATAACTCCTTCCCACTTTTCCCGTAGAAGTATAACCTGGGGCAGGACTGATGCTGACAGACGGCACCGCAGCACTAATTTTGAACTCAATCCATTCACTCTTAGCAGATCCAGCGGAATTGGTCGCCTCAAATTGTAGACTTAGGCTCTCTACCGTTGTCACCGTGCCACTCAATACCCCCGAATTAAAGGATAATCCAGCGGGGATCCGTCCCCCACTTTTTGTCATGGTGGTCGGATTGCCTACAACATAACTACCTGTGACATAACCATTCAAATATAAATAGAAAGAATCGCCGACCGTCAGATTGTAAGGATCCGGTATATCACTCCACACAGGAACAGAGACCGACTGACCAGGGGTTGTTCCTACAGGAGTACTGTCTGTCACAGACACCGTATAACTCGCCTCACCCAATATGGACATATCCGAATATTTGTAGGCAACCGCCGTAATCACATAATCACCCGAACTCCAGAACGTGTAGTCCAGAGAAGCCGTTGTCACACCACTCCCACCATCGTCAAACTCTACAAAACTACCACGACCCGTTTCACCCGAAGATGCAACATACCAGTTGACACCATAAAGGGACTCCGAAGCCGACACGCTCGACGTGTGAACAACACCCGATGCTACCGTATAAACACCATTAGTAGGCAATAAGTTCAGCTGAGATGAGGAGGAGGGCGAGGACGTATCACCCGCCTGCGGTAACGTGAACACAGGTGGATTAGACGCAGTACTCGTGAGCCTCGCCCAATTAGTGGGGGGCCCAATCCGCATGAACATGCCCCGTAGAATATTTAGCCTCATAACGAGATTCCGCTGCTTCAGCAGCATCCATCATTTTTTGCTGATCTTCTCCTGGCACACCATCAATGTCTCTGCCGCGAACATCTAATGCATACCCAAACATGTGCGTGCTCATCAACGATGTAGAACCTGAATGGTCAAAGTTGTGATGCGGATTGCGATACCCACTCGTCACAACAAAATCATCAATTGTTAAATCCTCTAACGGAGTTGCATCTGGATCTTTTTTAGCATTCTCTATATTTATATCCTGACGCTGCTTATTTATCTCGTCTACCCACTTTTTTAAATAGCCACTAAGTCCATCGTTTAGCATCGTTTCGTAATGCCCAAAGTCGTATGTATCTTGAGCTGACCATTTACTATCACCACGTGACGGGATCGGTCTGTTGTAATCCACATATTCCTGCCGTATCTGGTCTTTATCGTCTGCTGCCAACTTCAAAACAGCTTCCACTTTCTGCTTCGCTACAGTCTGTGCAGAAAACTTGATGCTGAACTTCATCTTCTTGCCACCCCGGTGAACAGGAGTCCGCTTCAACCGCTGCGCATCCGCCGGGTGTGAACAACTCGTAGAACTAATATAATCAGGAACTTGCTTCGTTTTCTTTTTACCATTTTTATCTGTATACTCCACCGTCCGAGTTCCCACAACCTTGGGAACAGTCAGCGAACCCACAACATTGAACGAAGTGTCAGCTGCCATATTAGACGGAGATGAACCTGACCAATTCTGCTGCACGGATTTTTTGTCCAACTTCATGTTATGACTCGCACCAACAACACTCCATACGACAGTATTCGGATCAATTGGAGAGGTGTTCTGCTTATTCGGAATGTTCCCATACCCAACAGACGCAGTAAAACGACACAACGTCTGCGTGCTCGTGATAAACGACAGATGCACTTCATTACTCGTGTCTGTCCCTTTATCACTACGACCTACTTGCCACTCTTTGAACTTCATAGACGGTTTAGCCTTCATAGAATCAGAACCCAATACAGGAAACAAATACAAAAAAGAAAAACACGACAGAACGATCAAAAGAAAAACAGAAAAAGCAAATACTCTTTTTTTCATCTCAATTACTCCTTTATATTTTGCTGAAGCTTCTCAAGAGCTTCACGGGCATATCTAACCGTAGTTGCCCTATAATGTTCAAAATCTTCATCGGCAAGGATCGCCTTAAACTTCGGGATAATGATGTGATCAACAATACCACCAAGATCAGAACGATACCGCACAACAATGCTACCTAAACTATCAAATACCACAAGTCGAATATATCCTCCTTGCTCCATACCTTTATCTAAATATGGAAGGATATAAGGCACAGCTGGCGGACCGATACCAACCAATTCATTAGTTAACCACGTGCCACCAACACTGCCTTCACACATATTCGCAATGAGAACCTCACCCGTGCGAGGATCGTTTTGATTCGTGAGCTCCGCAAGCAACTCTTGTTTTTCATCACCATCTGCGTGGTCCATTGACATACGGGGTGGCATCAGTTCTGCAATGAGTTCGGTCGCACGCTCAGAATGCACCCCGCCCCATGCATACGGATTATTCTTGATATACTCTAACCTTTTGAATGCCGCTTTGACGGGGTCCTCTTTCGGATCGATTTCGGGGAACTCAGGTGTGAGCACCGCACCTTTAGGGGCAGTGTATTGCACCTTCGGTTTTTCGGTTACTTCATCCAGCACTTCTCCTTCCGGTAGCGGATCCTCGGAACCGCCTTCGTGGAAAGTGCCATCGGGATGCTCATGACCCCCAGCGTGTTCTACCCCCGGCTGATCATCGGAAACCTCAGCCGCATCAGTGTGGGGTTTATCACGACCCGAATCCAAATTATCCATGAACTTCGCGTAATCATAGTGCACATAAAGCGTGAAAACGATTAAGAGTCCGATGAGGATACCCAGACCCCAATAAAGTTTTTTAGACATGTCATTTCTCCTTTCGCATTTACACGTAGATATATGTTCGTTACGATACGACACATAATCAAGGTGCCGCATGATATTCTAAGATCGCCAGACTATACCCAATATAGGAAACAAATACAAAAAAGAAAAACACGACAGAACGATCAAAAGAAAAACTGAAAAAGCAAAAAATGTCTTACTCATCATAATAAATCCTCCTGATATAAAATACAAAACTATTACTGAAGTTTCTCAAGAGCTTCACGGGCATACCTGACAGTAACATGATAATAACGTTTACGACTTGTGCTAAATGACTATATGTAATATTTTAAATACTATTATGTAGGTTTATGCGTGGACGACATCCTTTAATGCCATCAACTTGCATCCTAAACATTTGTTCAAGAAGACACCGAGTGTGAAACCCGCAAACTTATTGCTGAAGCGTGTCAGCATTCCCCAATGGGAACGAGCACGTATCCGTGAAATATGGAACTGTTGGGTCAGTTGACTAATCGTTGTCTCAACCCTTCTTCTTATTTTCTGATGCAGTTTGCGAAACTTTGGCGGATATTGTTTCTCCTGATTCTTACGCCGTGTTGGTAATAGACAGACATTCTCCGTTTCAAGTAAATCTCTTTCAAGTTTTTCACTCACATATCCTTTGTCTCCAATGATAATAGGATAAGTGCCGCGTTCACAAAACAAGGGAAGCACTTCTCTATCATCAGTATCAGCAGTCGCTATGGCAAAATCAACAGGGAGCCCGTAGGCAGTGGTTATCACACTACCACGAAATCCGAAGAAAGTGTCAAGTCCTTTTGTAGCACACTTTCCATAAGTCGCCAAAGTGCCTGTAGCATCCGCACATTTTAGAGGGGATGTAGAAGCAGGAGCTCGTTTGAAATCGCAAATAGGGATAGGGAAACTATCCACAATAAACACACCATCATCCGGTAAAAACTGTATCAAAATGCGTCTGAGTTTTTCACTTGCGTGGCATAGGTTCCGGCGTCTTCTATTGAAACGCGACCTTTCGGGCAAATGTGGGAATAAATCAGAGAGTTCTGCTTTGATCATTTTGTATCCTGCAAGTTCACTATCCTTGCCTATGAGTTCTAATAACCAGGAGATACAAATAATATCGCTATCAGGACAACGGCTTTTTGGTCCTGGACGAAGTTCCTCAGCACCCGGGAAGTAGGTGTCGTAAAGTGTTGCGGTAATATTTCGTACGACTAACGCTACGTTTCGTAGAGTGCGTGGTTTGTTTTTTAGTTGCATTACATGCTTTTCTAATGTATTCTGTAAATCCATCCTTATGCTCCTTTTAATGTAAAGGTTATGTTATAAAGAAAAGCATAAGGATGGATTAAAGTAAAGATAAAAACACAAATCCATAAATATGTGAAATACAATATTACATAAAAATAATCAACTGGCACAAGTCGTAACGTTTATTATTTTCATCGGCAGCGATAGCTTCGAACTTCGGTATAATAATGTGATCCAAAATGCCACCTAAGTCACCGCGATGCTGCACACCAATACGAGTCAAAGAATCAAATATTTCCCAACTAATCATAATGTCTCTGTCTTTCTCTTTCATACCTTTTTCCAAATAAGGCAGAATATATGACACGGCTGGAGGACCAATAGCTGCTAACGCATCATCCATAAGCGTCCACGAAATGTCTCCATCAGACATGTGCGCAATCAATACCCCCGCGGCACGAGGATCCCCTTGTCGACACAGTTCTGCGATCTGTTCAGAAACTTCGTCACCGTGATTGTGATCTATGAACCTAATCGGACCTGATTCTGTCATCAGTTGGTCTATCAGCTCCGTTGCTCGTTCAGAATGCACCCCGCCCCATGCATACGGATTATTCTTGATATACTCAAGCCTTTTATAGGCTGCTTTGACCGGATCATCGTCTTTAGGAACAGACGAAAAATCGGGTGTTGTCACTGCCCCTTCGGGGACACGACCTTTGGCTGTATCATCCTCAACATCTCCTTCAATCGGCACTTTATCCGCGTGATCTTCATGACCCGCATGATCCCCATGATCCGAGTGACCCTCATGCCCATCCCATTCGAACTCCGGTTCGGCGGGGGGCGGTTTCGATGTATTTGCTGGCACTTTATACACAACTTCTGGCTCAGTCGGTGTTCGATTGAGTAGCAAGAACACACCAGTGACGCCAATGAGTAAAATGAGGATAACGACTCCCCATATCATTTTTTTACTCATGAGATATTTCTCCTTATATAAAGAGTTGTCTTTGCTATTTCGCTGCGTCCAGCGGACAAGGTATTATTAACATGCTAAAAAATGAACTCATAGCGAGTAACATCTAAAAAATGTTAAAAATCCCCCGAAAATTTATCAAATAACAAAATACACAGAAATGTCTAATAGCAAATCTTAACCCGTTTTATCTCTATAGTTCCCTGCTGTCGTACACTGTGCAAGCAGCAACAAATTACACAGAAGCCTTGACCATAAAATAGAACTCTGGGTGCACTTATTTCTGATTAACCAATGCTTATGTAGAATTCCCATTTTTTAAACCCCAAGAATATGAAAAACAAAATACACGCTAACGCCTATTTGCTAAGACCGTGTTATTTACACTTAGTGGTATATCACAAAGTTATACGAATGTCAAACTTTTTTTTGCAGAATTTTACAGTATTGATCCTATCTTTTCAGGACTTACGCAATACCTCTTCAGGACTTACGCATTCCCCTCGCTTGCGGGGGGATAAAGGGGGGTAAATCCCTAAAAATGACAAAAAATCGGGGATAAAATCCTTGAAAAAGCAAAATTCTAAACAGGTACACCCAAATTTGCGTAAGTCCTATATAGAAAATAGGCACACCTTATGCCACATCTTTAACATACAAATTAGAAAAGTCTGAAACAAAGTAGTAGTATAATTCCCGAAATTAAGGTAAAATCATGACATAAATCATAAGAAAGGATTCAAGAATGAAGAAGTTTGGATTTACTGTTTTATTGTTTCTTATTACATCAACAGGTTTCTCACAAGGAATTACATTTACAGAAATAGTTTATCGTGAAGATATGTTGCTTTCTAAAGAACCTGTAATAAAAGGATTTGAGGGTCCGTACGCGGTTGTCGAATTTGAGACATTAATTGATGCCCCAGCAGCCGTTGCATACTACGGGGTGCCGCATACGGAGGGGAATCTGACAACACCGCGTTACCGTAAGAATGCTAAAGGAACCCACATTGATAACAATCAAAAACACCATCAGGTTAAAATGGACATTTCAAAACTTGAAGACGTTCATTACGATACAGGTCTGATTGCAAACAAGGGGGGTATGATTGTATTCAGGATTGAAGTTTTTGATTCACGTATTCAGACAACCCGTGCTTATGACAGACGTTTACGCTATGAGCGTACGGGGGCACCTAAGACAGGAAAATACACATCTTTGGCGACCTTAACGGAAGGACCTTTTGTAGACCTTGTTACACACGATTCGGTAGTCATTTCTTGGGAGACAGACGTAAATACAGAAGGTAGGGTGCTGTCTGACAATCGTGAATTCCTTTCGTTGGACCCATCTACTCGCCATGAAGTGCAACTGACAAAACTGAAAGACAATACTGTTTATTCATACAAAGTTAATTATGGCGCGTTGACTCCAACCTATACATTCAAGACTGCTCCGATGTCTGGTAGTAGAGCATCGTTTAAGTTTGGGTTTATGTCCGATTCGCGCGCCGGTGTTGGTGGAGGTGAACGCGCACAGAACGGTGTCAATGCGAAAGACCTTGGAAGGTTCGCTGTAGAACTCTATAATAAGAACGCAGATTTTGTCTGTTTTGGTGGAGACCTTATCAACGGTTATACCTCTGATGTTAACGATTATGAATCTCAGCTTGAGACGTGGAAGCGGACAATACAACCCGTCGGTGCAAATATACCGTTTTATGAATCCATCGGGAATCACGAACAGGTCGGCAAATACTATAAAGTTCAAGCACCACATCTTAAGGAAGGTGAATACTACATACAATTTACCGGAACAGTTGGTGCAAAGAGCGCAGAGACAATCTTCGCAGAAGAATTTGTTAACCCCACAGATAGTCGCTACGGAATTGGGATTCCCGAACCAGAGATAAAGGGGGATAACATAATGGGTGGTGAAAATGTGGGGCCATCATATTCAGAAAACGTCTACTCCTTTAACTACGGTAGAGTACATTTTATCTCGCTAAACTCTAATTATTGGTCTACTGGCTATAGAAGTCAAAGTGCTTTCGGTCAAAAATCACAAGATAAAACTGCGATAAATATCGCATTAGAACATCTCGGTGGTAATAGAGAAGGTTATGTGATGAAAAACCAGATGGAATGGCTTGATAAAGAACTGGACGCCGCACAAAAAGACATGCATGTTGATTGGATTTTCATCATACTTCATGAACCCCCTTTCCCGAATGGTGGACATGTTAAAGACGCAATGTTCTGGGGGACACCCGGTAGTGGCGAACTCGGTGGTTACAACGATAAAACCAAACCGATGGGTGATGTCATAGATATGAGGAATAGGTTTTGGAAAATAGTCTCAAGTAGACCAAAAGTATTAGGTGTGCTCTGTGGTGACGAACATAACTATAGTCGTACTTTAGTGGATTCATCCATACATCCAGATTTCAAGCATCCCGTATGGCAGATTGTCAGTGGTGGCTGTGGAGCTCCATATTACGTTCAAGACAAATCTGTTCCTTGGGTGAACAGTGTTAAAGCCTTCACAATTGATAAACATTTCTGCCTGTTTTCTGTTGATGGTCAAAGAGTCGGTTTAGAAGTCTACAATGATAGTAATCAGTTGTTAGATAGCATAGATAATCTCACAACAATTCGGTAGAGATATTCTTTGAATCTACTATAATGACAGATTCATTTTCCAGTATTGTCTAATTTTCGTAACATTTGAACGTTATAATAGATGATAGGATTTAACAGAAGAGGATAGTTATATGCAAAATAGAAATTGGATCAGTCTCAGTATCGTCCTAATTCTGGTTCTTTCAATTTACGGTTTTACCTTACTTGGTAGATCGAGTGATGAAATTGGAAGAAATGGGACAGATATCCAATCAGTGCAATCCATAATTAAGAATAAAGGTTCTGACACGATGGTGAATCTTGCCCAGGCTTGGGCAGAGAAATATTCCGATCTATCTGACTCAGTGTCTGTAGAGGTGTCAGGTGGTGGGTCAGGAACAGGTGTTGCAGCTTTGATTAATGGTACAGTAGATATTGCTAACTGTAGTCGTCAAGTAAAGGACAAAGAAAAGCAGCAAGCTAAAGATAACACCGGTAAAGAACCCATAGAATTTATTGTTGGATATGATGCACTTGCAGTCTATGTGCATAAGGATAATCCCTTAGATGGAATTACTATTCCACAACTTGCGGAAATTTATGGGGAAGATGGTACGATAACGAAATGGGATAACCTTGGCGTTGCTAATTCTGGTTGTAGTAGTGATACAATAATTAGGATTAGTCGTCAGTCAAATTCTGGAACTTATTTCTATTTTAGGGAGGCACTTCTTGGTAAAGACCGCGATTTTGAGTTAGGTTCATTAGATTTACACGGATCAAAGGATGTTGTTGAAGTCGTTGGTCGAACGCATTGTGCCATCGGGTATAGCGGCATGGGGTATGCAACGGATCATGTAAAGATGTTAAAAGTTGCAACAGGATCAGATGCCTCCTACTATTCACCGAATCTTGAAAATGTACTTGCCAAATCATATCCCATTGCACGTCCGTTGTATATGTATTCTCTGGGTGAACCTACTGGAGAAGCGAAGGCATATCTGGATTGGATACTTTCACCTGAAGGACAAAA
This sequence comes from Candidatus Poribacteria bacterium, assembly GCA_965261435.1. GTDB lineage: Bacteria > Poribacteria > WGA-4E > WGA-4E > WGA-3G > MSPOR6. Next base: position 3,721,581 of record CBDHDL010000021.1, on the reverse strand, counting down.
GATCGTTGAAGAATTGGGTTTTGTTCCTTTACAAAACAACTAAAGGATAAGTTTTTATTTTGATGAAATTCTTACAGATCTGTTTTTCATTTAATGGACGGATCAATAGACCCGGATGGTGGTTGCTGAATCTACCGATTTTTGCCATCTTTGCTATCAGTGTTTTTGCATATAAATTCCCTTCACATCTATCCCTTGTATATATCTTATTATTAGTACCTACCTGGATACACTTAGCCGTTTGTGTTAAGCGTTGGCAAGACAGGGGTAAATCCTGGTGGTTTGTTCTAATACATGTCACACCTTTTATTGCATTGTTCGCCACTTTAGCATCTCAATCGACATCTGTTTGGTTGACACTGAATTATCTCATCGCAATTATAACAGGTCTATGGTCCCTAATAGAGCTAGGTTTTTTTAAAGGTGATACTGGTGACAATGCGTATGGTACTGATTCAGAAACCGCTTCTGAACCTGTTATTGATCTGTATATTCAACTATGCGGCATAAGTTCAATTATTTTTGTATTTGGAATTTTTTTCTTTGTATTTAAGGAGGGAGCTGGTTTTCTATTTGGAGGATTAGATATATGGGAGTTTTTGACAAGTGAAGAATGGTATCCAACATCCTTGAACAACAAAAGGTATGGCACATTTGCTTTGATACTTGGCACTTTTAGCGTGACTGCTTTAGCAATGCTGATTGCAGTTCCGTTTGGTCTTGGTGCTGCCATATTTGTCTCAGAATTTTGCAGTCCAAAACTAAGAGAAACGTTTAAGATCGTCATAGAGTTTCTTGCTGCGATTCCGTCAGTTGTCTGGGGTTTTGTTGGGTTGACGTTGATGAATGAGTTAATCATTGCTGTCTTTGATGCGCCTATAGGTTTAACGATGTTAAACGGGGGTATTATGCTGGCACTGATGAGCGTTCCTATCATTGTATCCATTGCAGAGGATGCATTGAAAGCTGTTCCAGATACGTATCGTGAGGCAGCGGAGGCACTCGGTGCAACCCGTTGGCAAGTAATCTATCGTGTGCTTTTACCTGCTGCCAAGAACGGATTATTAGCCGCAGTACTTCTTGGTGCAGCCCGTTCTATTGGAGAAACGATGGCAGTGTTGATGGCTACGGGACATTCGGTTAATATCCCATCAGGGCCCCTCTCTTGGATACGCACACTCACAGCAACAATAGCTGCAGAATTAGGTGAAGTTGCCAGAGGTGGAGAGCATTACCAAGTACTGTTTCTCATCGGTATTTTACTATTTTCGATCACATTTGTTGTCAATCTAATCGCTGATTTGGTAATCAAAGGGATTCGACAGAGTTAACCTAAGAAAAGGACTATATGGAAATAAATACAGATACATCCCCAGGATTGATGTTTACAGAAACAGATATCGGAAGAAGAAACCGTTTTATTGAAAACGGTGTTAAGGTTTTCTTTCTGATAATGACGTGTTTGATGATTATACCGTTGCTTCTTATCATCGGATACCTATTCTATAAAGCCTTACCTGTCTTATCTTTTGATTTTCTATTTACAAATCCAAAGGACAACATGCGTTCAGGTGGGTTGTGGGCACCCTTCCTTGGAACGATATATTTGGTTATTGTATCACTTTTGGTTGCTGCACCGATAGGTGTTTTTGCTTCGGTCTATCTGAACGAATATGCCCGTGAAAATTGGTTTACACGGATCGTAAATTTAGCGGTCGTTAACCTTGCTGGTGTTCCGAGTATCGTCCATGCGTTGTTCGGTGTAGGTGCATTCGTACTGTTCTCTGGTTTGGGTGAATCAATTCTCGCTGCATCGCTGACCCTGGCAATTATGACGCTTCCAGTGATAATAGCGAGCACGACAGAAGCACTCAAAGCAGTACCGATGGCTTTCCGCGAAGCATGTTGGAATATGGGTGCAACACGCTGGCAAACGATTCGAAAAATTGTATTACCGAATTCTATCAGCGGTATTTTGACAGGTGTGATTTTGCAAGTGTCCCGTGCTGCAGGTGAAACAGCACCCATAATGTTTACTGGGGCAGTTTTCTTTAAACCTATTGCAGAAGGAAACATTTTCGCATATAATATAACGGACCAGTGTATGGCACTCTCCTTACATCTCTATACGATTTCTACGCAAGTTCCGTATGTAGCAGAGGGTATTCCCTATGGAACAGCAATCGTTTTGGTGGCAAGTGTTCTACTTGTTAATGCAGCGGCGATTGCACTTCGGGTATATCTAAGAACACGTAAGAGGTGGTAACTTCTCGGATTACGGAAGGGTCTAAGTGTCCCTCGCTGGCATCGTTGATTCCTTTCTGATGAACGCTATCCCGCCTTTTAGGCGTTAAATATGGATGTTGCCCATGTTAAATAAGCATCGCGGAGAACAGTCTAATCTTCGAAGTAAGTTAGACAAAATAATTGAAGGTCCTGTTTTTAGTGGAATAATTCAATTCCTAATTCTTGCTTCTGCAGTTACCTTTGTCCTTGAAACTGATTCTGATTTTGACAATTATAAATTTTACTTTGATGTATTGGATTGGACGTTTTTAGTTCTGTTTACTGCTGAGTACATCTTACGCATTTACACTGCCCCAGACAGATCAGCATTTATATTTAGTTTTTTTGGAATCGTAGACCTACTTTCAATTTTACCGGCGCTCGTATTAATTCCTGGATTGGGCAGTGTACCTGGATTTCGTGTACTTCGTGTGCTCAGGTTCCTCCGTGTATTCAGAATATTCAAAGCTACTCGTTTCATTTTGGCAGTGGACAGAATGATAGAGGCATTAGCAGAGGTCAAGAGAGAAATACTTGCCCTAATAATCCTGTCCTCAATGTTAGTCTATTTATCAGCATGCGGAATTTATTATTTTGAAAGGGATATACAACCTGATAAATTCGGTTCTATTCCTGATGCGATGTGGTGGGCAATCGTCACGTTAACTACGATTGGCTATGGTGATGTATTTCCAGTTACTGCCGGCGGAAAGATATTCACTGCTTTCGTTGCTTTAGTCGGTGTTGGGTTAATAGCAATTCCATCAGGACTATTAGCATCCGTTTTGACAAAAGCAAGAGTTGAAGAAGAGAAGGCAGAAGCAAAGGAGGAAGAAGATGAGAAAGAGAAGATCAGTGGTGTTTAAGATTCTGTCATCTGTAGCATTATTCACACTTTTTGTACTCATTTTCTCAATGGGTATATATCTCTTTGAGAAAGATGCACAACCAGAATCTTTTAATTCTTTTAGTTCTGTTATTGTGTATGTGTTGTTAAATCTAACCACAGTCGGGTATTCAATGGTACCAATTACACCTGGAGGACAGATCTTAACTGTGCTCCTTCCTGCAATTGGTTATATTGTTGGAATTGCTTGCCTGATTTGGATAGTTTTGGGAATCATCAACTTCCATGATCGGAAGATTCTTCAGAAAAACACGAGTTTAATCAAGAATAGTGATTGATGTGAGGTTATCTTGAATAACAAAATTGAAATTTCCGACCTAAAAGTCCATTATGGTGAAACCCAAGCGTTAAATGGTATTTCTTTCGCTGTTTTTGAGAATGAAATCCTTGGTATTATTGGTCCAGCACAATCAGGAAAGACGACTCTTCTGAAGGTGATCAACCGCACATTGGAATTCACACAAGATACAAGCGTAGAAGGTTCTGTAGAATTAGATGGTGTTGACATTCATTCAATCGGAGATGTTCACGGATTAAGAAGACGTATCGGCATGGTTTTGCCATTACCTGTGGGTTTGCCTCTATCAATCTATGACAATGTTGCATTTGCACCTCGTGCTGCGGGACTACGTAATAAAGCAGAATTGGATGATTTAGTTGAGCGCTGTTTGCAGCAAGCAGCACTATGGGATGAAGTGAAGGATCGTTTAGATTCACTCGGGACGAAACTATCTGGCGGACAACAGCAACGACTAACGATTGCCAGAGCACTCTCACATCAACCTGAAGTATTGTGTCTTGATGAGTTTTCTATAGCAGTTGATCCTGTTACAACAATGAGGATAGAGGAAGTATTAAAGACACTAAAAGAAGAGATGACTATTTTACTGGTAACAAATCTTGTTCAACAAGCGAAACGGTTGGCGAACCGGACAGCATTTATGCTTAACGGAGACCTAATAGAGATTGATAATACTGATGTCATTTTTTCTGAAAATCCTTCACAACAAGCAACCTATGACTATGTCAATGGTAACTTTGGATAGTAATACCAAATTAACGGGATTTATCTTTTTTTGACGGTAGGTGCGGTTTCCTAACCGCACGGATATTCTCGGTTCCGGTGCGGTTAGGAAATCGCACCTACCAATACGGATCCCGTTAATTGGGTATAAGGTTAGGAGTATTTGACTTGGAAGTTAATAATTACAGTATTGAAACTGAAAATGTAAGCCTTTGGTATGGTGATTTTCAAGCACTGATTGATGTTAGTGTGAAAATTCCTGATGGTAAGATAACATCTCTTATCGGTCCTTCTGGGTGTGGAAAAACGACCCTTCTACGCTGTTTCAATCGTGTAAATGAACGATACGGAAATGTTACCACCAAAGGTGAGATAAATATATTAGGAAAAAACATATATGATCCCGATGTTTCGTTATTAGAGCTTAGAAAGACAGTTGGGATGGTATTTCAACGTCCTAATCCCTTACCCATTTCTGTCTATGATAATATCCTATTTGGATTGCGTATTCACTCCCCGTTTAGAAGTTTACCAAAGACTAAGTCAGATGAGATTGTAGAAGATGCACTCACATCTGTTTTTCTGTGGGATGATTTAAAGGATAAACTTAAGACGAAAGCCACGTCACTTCAATTGGAGCAGCAACAGAAACTCTGTATTGCAAGGCTATTGCCACTCAAACCGCAAATTATCCTAATGGATGAACCTTGTTCGGCTTTAGATTCGAAGGGTACGCTGGCAGTTGAAGAATTAATGTCAGTTCTATCGGGTACTTATACATTCTTGATTGTAACTCACAATATGGCACAAGCACGAAGAGTTAGCACCGAATGTATTTACATGTTCTTGGGAGAACTTATTGAACATAGAGAAACTCAAGCACTTTTTGATGATCCAGAGCATCCAAAAACTGCAGATTATGTGCAGATGCGATACGGATAGTGATCTGTCTAACAGATAGAACACGATGTTATTGAAGTGTCTTATTATACCATTTCTAAATGATTATGTAGCATTATTTCGTAGGTTGGGCAGAGCGAAGCGAAACCCAACACGTAAGGTTAGACCGGGTTTCCATGTCGGGTTTCGCTTCGCTCAACCCGACCTACAGTTTATTTATGACAATTTGTCAATTAGAAATGGTATGACAGACATTTTAGTGATTTCAAAATAGTTAAAATCATGAATATGTCAAGACTGATTATTCATAGCATCACCTTTATTATTTTAGTTGTTGCTCTATTTTTCGTATTGGACAATAGTCAAGAAACGTCCTTAGAAGAAGATGATCTGACTGCTAACGAGATTTCAACTAACCCGATCTTTAATCTTCAAGAAGATCTATTCACTATGCTTCCTGTTCTGATTGGATCAATTCTAATCAGTATTGCCTTTGCCGTGTTCCTGCAGGAATGTGTGGCAGGAGAAAGTTGGACATATCGGATATTTGATTTACTTATTGCGTTTCTTGCTGGTATCCCTTCTGTTTTTTACGGATTGTTATGTGCTTACTATTTTGTATTTAAGAGTGGACAAGTATCATATCTTACTCAATCGTTGACAGTTGTGTTACTTGCAATGCCTGTCACGTTTCAATCTACGCAGCACGCTATAAAAGCAGTAGATGTATCAATTCGCGAAGCTGTATTTGCATTAGGTGTCAAAAAATGGAGAGTGATAACTGAACATGTAATACCCCATGCGTATTCTGGGATCATGTCCGGAGTTTGTACAGCGTTTTCAAGAGCATTTGCTGTTGCTGGATTAATCTTAGTTTCCTTTTCGTGGATACGACAGACACCCCATTCAAGTACTTCTTTTGAGATACCCAGAAACGCATCTATTTTGTTGCTTACTTCACTATTATGTAGTTTATATTCAAGCTTCTTAAAAGACAGTCAATTTGCTAAGCTACTTGGGAAAAACAGTAGGATTAAGTGAATGCAAGTTCCAGAAAAACAGCCGATTCTTAGTATTGAAACATTAAATGTATGGTATGGTAAAAAACAGGTTCTTGCAGACGTTACTATTGACATTTTTTCTAAGCAGGTAACAGCCTTTATAGGTCCATCAAGAAGTGGTAAAACCGCTTTAGTTAGGTGTTTGAATAGGTTAAATGATTTGCAGTCTAACTTTCGACACACAGGAAAAATACGTTATGATGGTAAAGAAATCTATGCACCGAAAGTAAAAGCTGCAGCAATTGCGAAAGCAATTGGTATGATATTTCAAAAACCCGTTCTATTTCGTGGTTCAATTTATGAGAATGTTGCATATAGTGTGCGTATTCGTGGCATAAAGAAACCAGAACAGATTGGACATATCGTAGAAAGAAGTCTATCTGAAGCACAACTGTGGGATGAAGTTTCCAATGATCTTGATGCTTCTCCATATACACTATCCATCGGACAACAACAAAGGTTGTGTATTGCAAGAACATTAGCAGGTGATCCAGAGATAATCATCTTTGACGAACCTTGTGAACAGCTTGATGCAACTGAGACCCCTCAGCTTGAAGCAGTTGTACAGAGCCTAAAAAGTAGTTATACGCTGATATTTGTTACTAACAAAAGACGACAGGCAGCACGTGTATCTGATGTTGCAGGATTTCTATACTGTGGTGAACTTATTGAATTTGGACAAACAGAACAGATATTTACAAACCCCAAAGATGAAAGAACAGAAAACTATGTAACGGGTAGGTCAGGCTAACCTGCTTTGTCAAGTCATAAATGTTTTGTATATCGGACGGGGAAACCCCGTCCCTACGAACGGTTCTACTCTTCATTTGAGTATTGACTGAACACTACCGTGATTGGGAATTATACCATTTCTACTATATAATATACAATCTTCGTAGGTCGGGTAGAGGCACGAAACCTATAAATCAACGATGTGAATGCGCGTATGGCATTCATCGGGTGTAAACTTAAGGAATTTTCTATGTCAGAAACCCTCTCCAGTCCCGTAGGGACGCTATGTTTATAGTTAAACGTTATACAACCCCTCTTTAGTCCCGTAGGGACGATATGTGTAGTAGTTCATCCTGATATAAACATATCGTCCCTACCAAATCAACGCCAAATGCGCGTTTGGCATTTGGCGGGACTGAAGAGAGGTGGGGGTACACATTTTTCTATAAACATATCGTCCCTACGGGACTGAAGAGAAGGCAAACCCAATAACCATAGGGATTCAGAGTGATTCATAAGAGCTTCTAAGTTTTCTTAAGTTTACACCCGATGAATGCCATACGCGCATTCACATCGTTGATTTATGGGTAGAGGCACGAAACCCGACATGTAGTGATTGTGTCTATTCTGTCGGGTTTCGTGCCTCTACCCGACCTACAGCAGAATGGAATAAAAATAATCAAAATTGGTATTAGTTATGCAAAACTATCTGGAATCGGAACTGAAAACACTGCAACACCAGCTGTTAAAAATGGGTGGAATAGCAGAAAACATGCTGCGCGATGCTGTTCAATCGGTCCTAACGCGGAACGAACATTTGGCACAACGGGTCATTGCTGTGGACGATACAGTAGATAAACTTGAAAACGAAATAGAGGCGAAATGCATCCAGCTTATCGCCCAACATCAACCTGTAGCTTTTGAGTTAAGATACTTGATGATTGCGCTTAAGGTCAATAGAAACATTGAAAGATTAGCAGACAAATGTGTTTCTATTGCTAAGCGAAGTATGGACCTATTAGAGTTTCCACCAATATTAGCCACCATTGACCTCCATCCTGTCACGCGTCTCATCCAACAGATGGTGAAAGATGCGCTTGATGCACTCGTAAATCGCAATGCAGAACTTGCAAAAGAACTTAGAGAACGTGATAATGAAGTTAATGAAGTCTATGAAAAAATGTTGAGTGAACTTTTTTCTATTCTGTCAGAGCAACCCCATCTAATTCAACCGGGTTTTAATGTGTTGCTTCTGTATAGACACTTAGAACGGGTGGGAGACCTTGCGGCAAACATCGGAGAGGAGGTATATTATCTTGTCAAAGGTGAGGTCATTCGCCATTCAGAAGTATAGTATCGTAGCTGCATAGAAAGCGCGTGAATCTGTTCCTTCCTACTCTGTTTTTTCCCGATAAAAATGCACGTCTCTTTGAGGAAATGGTATCTCTATGTTGTTTTCCTTAAACTTTTCCCAGATCATAAAGTGAAGATCACTTGCAACATCAAAACGCTTAAATGAATCTGGAATCCACGCTAATAACTCAAAGTTTAAGGATGACTCACCGAAGTTTAAAAACCGGACAAAGGGTGCAGTTACATTCTCCATGTCAGTTGGTGGGTCTTTAATAACTTCATCATGGGTCTTAGCCACTTCAATGAGTGTTCGTTTCACAAGTTCAACATCTGATCCGTACGATACTCCTACCTGTACTCGTACACGGAAGCGATCATTATAATGCGTAAGATTATGTACAGGTTCAGAAATCAGTTGTGAATTTGGAACGATTATCTCTTTTTCATCAAGTGCCATAATCACAGTTGAACGTAGATTGATACTTGTTACACGTCCAAAAATATTGACATCAATAATCTCTACTAAATCCCCAATTTTGATAGGTCGCTCAAAAATCAGGATTAGTCCTGAAATTAGATTTGATACTATATTCTGAAGTCCAAAACCGATACCGATACTAAGCCCCCCAAATATTATTGCAATACTTGTTAGACTTATGCCAATGGTACTGAGACTAATTAGGATTCCGATGGTTATAAGGAAAAAGTGGAATATGCGGAGAATAACGAATTGCGCGTGTCTGTCAATTTGAAATGCTTGTAAAACCTGCTGCTGGAGAACCAATTGTGCAAATTTCGACAGAATGAACATGCCGAAAATTATAGCAAACCCATAGAATAGGTTTGCTAAAGTGAATTTGCCTTTTTCTTCATCCTGAATCTGAGATGTATCTTGTTCACCCGTATCAGTATCAACGACTTTCTCGCTTGGTTGAAATAATTCACCGAGGTCAAAGTGTAATACCTTACCTATTATTCCAGTACTGATACCTGCTAATTGAAATGATACACCGATTCCTATCACTATGAGTATTAGGAACAGGATTGCAAGTGTTCGGTTGATAATGTTTTCTGGCATTCTCAACCGAACAAATAGTCTGCGAAGCCACCTTCTTGAAATTCCTGCTACGAACAACCAAGCTGCAAAAGACCCAACGAGTATAAATATTGCCCCGTAAGAAACTGGATTATCTAATATGATCGCAGTCTCACCGAGAAAATTCGTGAACTGATTCCATATTTCTTCCATCTTACACTACCAGATACAGTATAATTAGGGTTATTTAGCTTTCAATAATTCTTTGCTATGACGTTAATGTTGCTTTTCAGCATTTTGTGTTCGTCTTTAGTCCCTACGGGACTGAAGAGCGTTTCACATACCCTCAATCGTTGAGTTGAGACATTCGAACTTCGCTATTCTACCTAACCGACAATGTAAACTGTTAGTAAAAGAAAAAATCGTTAGTTCTTAAAACTAAATAACACTACAATATAATTAAGCTGCTTGTTTATTCTATAGGAATCTGTTCAATTGAGTGGACAAACAGTACATCATTTACACCTTGATATCTTTGAAGGATTAAATCTAAATCTTCTGAATTCAAATCTTCTGCTGTTAAGCCGACGATTACCAGATCAGACTGTGCAGATCTTTGCGATACCTCATCTTCAAATGCTTCTGGACTGTCATAGGTCACAGAGGTAACATTCTGCATAGAGATTGGGAGTCTCCCCTCCTTGATGACAGTTGATAGTTGATCTGCGTCAAGTTCAGTATCCCAGGAATCAGAACAAGCAAAAAGTCTTATTTTTGCCCGTTTCCATTCTGGATGACCGACGATTATATAGGCAAGCAGCAGCATCATCGGAACATTGGCGATGTTATCATCCGTCACCCACACATGAATTGACGAGCGATACCCAAATCTATATTTCGTTGAACGTAGAATCAATACGTTAAAGAGTGATTCAGCAGCAAGTAAAGCACCTTGATAAACTTCTGCAATTTCTTCAGGATGGTTTTTATCAAATTCCAGCAAAATAGAGTTGTTTGGGAGTCCCGCAATGCCCGGCATTTGTAACACTTGTGCTAATGCCTGTTGGAAATTAGGACAAATAAGTGAATCTACAAAGATTCCAGCTTTACTTGCTTCAGTCTGTTGGATTAGAGCGTCAACATGTAACCGAGCAGAAATCTCTTCAGGAAAAGAATAATCACCTGGGAAAAATTGTATAAAGTGTCCAAATCCTTGTCGATGACAGATCCAACGTAGTAAGTCAAAATGACCTAATCGGCGTTCCCCAAATTGCGTTATTCCGACGATTGAAGGTCTCCATTCCCTTTCCGATAGGTTGCCTCGATTTCTCTGAAGCGTTGTTTGCAACCATCGTGTTAACTGAAACATCGCCCCTTGAAAAATACCTGATAATCCTCGATCTTCACCATGACCCCGTCGAAGTCCAATATATATTGCAATCATAATAAAGATTGAGATGAAAGCATAGAACACACTGATCTGTATCATCATCATACCTGACATTACAATACCTAACAATGATACATACCAGCGTGAATGGAATGTTGGTCGATAGGAAGGATTCCCAGCAAAATGTTCAAGGAAAGAGACTACACATAATGCTCCATAGGTAACTAAGAAGAACATTGTTAAAATTTGCGCGATAAAGTTCAGTTCACCTATTACCACAAACACCATTGCTATTGCTCCAGAAACAAAGGTAGCCGGTATGGGTTCTTGTGATTTACCTACACCTGTCTGCATTAAACGGTTGAGTGCAGGAATTGGAAGTACATTATCTTTTGCGAGTGCCTGTAAAGTTCTTGGTGCTATCATGATAGAACCCAGTGCAGATGATAACGATGCTGCCCCTAACCCCCAGAATATAGCGGGCTCCCATATTGAGATGCGTGCCATTATGTAATCATCTCCAGCCAACTGTTCAGGGGTTGCACATTGCGCGAGTTTAAACGCCACAAAAACATATACAACCATGCCAGCTAAAGTTGCACCGATCGTTCCAAGAGGAATACTGCGTTGTGGATTCCTTAGATCACCAGATAGACCCAAACCTGCAATCATACCCGTAAAGGCAGGAAAACAGATTGCAAACACAATTCCAAATCCATCCCCATCAGGTATAGCAGCATTAAAGTCCAGACTCTTCGATTGCTGTTCAGTAGGTACCTGTCCATTAGCCATGTTTTCTGTTCCAGCAGCAGAATCAATTCCGTTGACTAATTCTCCAATTGGCAATTCTGAGCCCAAGAAGAATGCTCCGAGTGAGGCAGCCAACATTGCACAAATGATCCATAGCATTGACACCCCCATATCAGCACCCTTAGTTAACATTATGATTATGAGAACGATTGTACTTGGAATGCTCAAGAATCGAGGATTAATAGCATGCTTTGTAGGAATTTCAGGATCCATTAAATACTTTTCCCATATCATTTGAAAGATAGGTTCAAAAGCACTCGTAAACGCAACCATATAAAATGCAATAGATATGGCTTGTGATAGGAATAGAGCGAAACCGATCGTTCCACCAATACTTGTTCCGAATGATCGGCTGACTATGTAGTATGCCCCACCACCAGCAACGCGTCTGTTGGTCGCTATCTCAGATACAGCCAAAACTGTTGGAATGGTCACGAGATGTCCAAGTGCAATAACACCGAGACTCTGCAAGAGACCTAAATTGCCGACAGCATAGCCAAATCGTAAGAAAAGAATTGCCCCTAATATCGTGCTAATAGACGCTAAAAAGACTGGAGCAGTACCAAAACCATGACCATGTTGATTAGATGCAAGATTGCTGAATCTGGATTCATTCTGTTGCCTCAACTTTGAGAACATTTTCATTTACCTCAAAATAAACTGATGTAAAACTATAAACTATAAGTGTTTGTAGCTATTTTTCCTATTATCATGTGCTACAATGATCAAAAATAGGATTTAATATACGAATCATAGTTTTATGCACAAAATAGTTAGATATTTATAGTGTAATTTTTCTGTCAACGGTTGACTTTTGAGATCTGTGTTCTACCGTATTTCATCAAAACGCAATCATTATATCTATTGTGATTTAAATAGTCAACTAAAAGTCAACATATTTTGCGGTATCTACATCCCCGCGCCAAAGCTGCGGGGTCTTGACACACCAGATTGATAAAATGACAATGGAACTGTAATTTATAAAACTGTCCTATAAAGTGATTAATCAAAAAAGTTGGTATTCCAATGAGATGAAATACCAACTAATTCCATACTGCAAGATGAATGATTAAAACTCAAAATGACTTTAAAATTCTATAATGTTATTCGCAAAATTGACAAATAATTATACTCAAGATTCTCCGTTAATGGAGCACTATTGTAGTTGATTGTACCAGAAAAACGCAAACCAAATTGCTCCGACAAATCAACAGTTAATGTAGGTTCTACACATAGTCTATAGTCTTTAAATCCAATTTCTGGCGTGAATGTTACTTCAGCATTAAGTTTTCTCCAATCAACAGTGGAAGAAACTATCCACCGAAATGATGTTGGATCAAAATCCTTGAAAGCAAGGTTCTCAAAAGGTTGAATTGTTTCCAGAAAATAACCGATTTCAGTTGAAACACTAAATGAGTCCTTTTTGTAATTACTCGGCTCAATAGTCCCTCCAACCTGAGCTGTCAATGCAGTTCCGGCGGTGACATTATGCTCAAAATGTCCAAACATCTCTATATCAACTTTTTTTACCTTTTCCTCACGTTCAATATGAAACTTAAATGTCTCGGAAATAACACCTTCTTGACCAGAAACACGCGACCCATAAAAACCTACCCAACCGTCTATTTTATTGATAGGAAATACAGTCGTTAAGGAAAGAGTCTGACTAATACCATTACCTGCAACTCCAAAGTCAATTAACTTTGTACTCTTAGGTAATTTTGTAAACTGACTGTAAGACGGATCAGCGTGAATTATTGATAGAATTCCTGCAAATAATAAAATGCATATAAACTTGGTAGTTTTTAGTGGAACAGTCTCTGACTGTTCACCTCTAACAGTACTCATAAATGTTGGTGCTCGTGACTTATGTCTTACTTATTAGCTCCACTCATTTTCAACGAGTTGAACTTCTCACTTGCTAAATTATATAACACAAAAATAAGACATGATTGTGGTAAATGGATGCAAAACGTAACTCACACGATAATGACCTAATCATCAGCATCATTGGAAGTCTTGTTTTACACTCATACCTGACAGTCATTTTCTGAACTAAGTCAATTCTGTTCAACATCCACAATTTAATGTCAATTGAGCTTTAGGAAATTAAGATTGTATTTTCTCATATAAGATTCAATCTATCTTGTACAATTTCCACTCAATTACTCTTCACCTGATATCAGTAGAGAGTATGCAAGCACTGGATGAGAATACCTCCTGAATTAATCACATAGTAACTTTAATTTTGTATTGTGCCAACAAGTCCGCAAACTGTGAGTTTGCAGTCCAAATACGGAACTCACGTAGAATACAATATTCTACTCCTCAAAATCTTATATACGTTCATATTTTTAAATAGTTTCCAAACAATTTTAGAAGAGCAATATGAATTCAATTCCAAATTTAATAGGCTTTCTAAAAATAAACTGTGTAATTTTAACCTATAGAATCGCAAATTTCAAATTTATTTTGGACAGAATTGATGTTTTTACACACAATTTAAAATTGACACTTTGACCTAAAACGTAATCGTCCTGCACAATGTCTTAAGTTATTGTTATTTCCAGATTCTTGTGCTATACTTTTGAAAAACATATTAAAGGAAACAACGTCTAATGAACACAGATATTGATCAAGATTCGTCACAGGAGAAGTTGCCTGAAGGAGCAAAATTTAGGCTTGGAAAAAGCAGTATTATAGGTAATGTAGCATTTTCTCAAGATGGTAGTCGGCTTGCGGTGGCAGGTGACATTGGAACATGGATTTATGATGTAAATAGTGGGGAAGAAGTCAACTTGCTTGCGGGACATACAGAATATGTATGGAGTGTAGCTTATTCTCCAGATGGTGACACTGTAGCATCTGGTAGTTATGAAGACATCTGGCTATGGGATAGCATGTCTGGTCTGCCTAAAGCAACCCTGTCTGAACATAGGGATTATGTGAGAGCATTGGCATATTCACCAGACGGTAGCACACTTGTAAGTGGTGGTGCAGACAATATTGGGATACTTTGGGATATTAGCGGTGAATCACCAAAATCTACACTCAAAGGTCATTTGGGTTCTATAAGAAGTATCGCATATTCACCTGATGGCAGCACGATTGTAACCGCAAGTTCTGATGAAATGGTGATACTTTGGCACGCTGCTACCGGACAATTGAAGGCATCACTCAAAGGACATACACATGTAGTGAATTCTGTCGCTTTTTCACCTGATGGCGGGACAATCGTAACAGGAAGTTCTGACGGGACAGTGCGTTTATGGGATACCTTCAAAGCAAGACGTAAAAGTACTCTCGCCGATTTTAAATTCTATGTATGGAGTGTTACGTATTCACCTGATGGAAACACAATTGCTATCGGTGGTAGAGATGGTGCAGTGCATTTGGTTGACGTAGTTTCAGGTGAAACAACTAAGGTATTAAAGGGTCATATCGGTTCAGTTAGAAGTGTTGCGTATTCACCGGATGGCAGTATAATAGCGAGTGGTAGTGAAGATCATTCCGTGTTATTGTGGGATCTTGTTTCATAAATTGAAAACAGACCCCATCTCCTTAAACAATGATGTACCTTGTTCAAGATATACCACCTTTACTATACCCGCATAACAACAGGAAGCACTAACGGACTACGTTGCATCTTCTTTGCGAAAAACCTGCGAAGTGCAGCCCTAACTTCATCTTGAACTGTTTCTGTTTCCTGTTTCTGTTCATCAGTAAGTTTCTCAATTACGTTCCTTGAAATTTCTTTTGCTTCAGTGATTAGCTCCTCAGATTCATCAATATAAACAAAACCGCGGGAAATAATCTCTGGTTCAGCTGCAATAGTGCCACCATCACCCTGCAGAACAATAATTGGAATCACCATCCCATCTTGTGACAATTGGATTCTGTCCCGTAAAACGATATCCTCAAGTTCAATATCTGGTTTCCCATCAACCAGAACTCTACCTGATCTTCCTTGGCGTTCAAATACTTCACATGACTCAGGTGTAAGCGCTATCAGTTCACCATCTTCAGCTACTTTGATATTATTTCTTGGAATGCCGACAGCTTCTGCAATTTCTGCATGTCTTACCAAGTTCTGATATTCGCCGTGTATCGGGACGAAAAACTTAGGTCTCAATAGGTTAAGCATAAGTTTCAGGTCTTCACTTGATCCGTGTCCAGACACGTGCACATTTGCATTTTTTTCGTGGAAGATTCTTGCGCCACGTCTTATCAGATGGTTAATGACATTACCGACAGATTTCTCATTACCAGGTATAATTCGTGCTGAGATTACGACAGTATCGTTAGGTTCAATTTCTAAGAACGGATGGTTATCAAGTGCTATTAAGGACATCGCAGAACGCGGTTCACCTTGGCTACCTGTGCATAATACAACCACTTCATGGGGTTTGAACAGTGCTGCGTCCTTTGCATCAATAAGGTAATCAGGGTTAATCTTTATGTATCCAAGTTCCGACGCGTTGCGAATGTTATTTACAAGAGAACGTCCTGTTACAGCGACAAGTCTCCTATGTTTCATTGCCAAATCAATAAACTGTTGGAGACGGTGTAGGCTTGATGAAAAAGTACATATATAAAGTCTTTGCTCAGTATTTTGGAAAATACTGTCTATTGAATCGTATATACTTCGTTCAGAAGGGGTCTGTCCTTGCCAGTTGGCGTTAGTACTGTCTGAAAATAGAAGGTGCACCCCCTCTGAGCCAAACCGTGCTAAAGTCTGAATATCTGTTAGCTTACCATCGACTGGTGTTGTATCAAATTTAAAATCTCCAGTATGGACAATAATGCCAACGGGTGTATGTAATGCTATCGCTACGGAATCTGGTATGCTATGTGTAACGTGTATGAACTCAGCAGTAAAACCACCTAAAGTCACCTTATGCCCAGGAACGATGGTGTTTAATACGGCACTATCTAACACGCCGTATTCTCTCAATCTTCCGCTTGCAATTGTAAGGGTCAACTGTGTACCGAATACTGGCACGTCAATCTGTTGTAAGACATAAGCTAAAGCCCCGATATGATCTTCATGACCGTGTGTTAAGAGAATTCCGCGAACCTTATCTTGACGTTCTAATAAGTAGTGGATATCTGGAAAAATGAGGTCTACACCAGGCATGTCAGAGCTCGGTAACATAAAACCTGTGTCAATGACGATGATGTCATCTTTCGTCTCATAAACCATCATGTTGAGTCCGAATTCACCCAGACCTCCCAGTGGAATAATGGAGACATCACCTGCATTTGGTGCTTCATAATTTTGTGTTAAATCATTCATTTGTTAACCTTAAAATACAACAGATAGGATATGATTGTTTTATTTATCGCCAATGCAGATCAAAAAAGTCGTAGTGTGTTGAGGTAATCTGTTGCATTTGTCCTGTCTTGATGTTTATGGTAAAAATCTCACTTGTACGACGTCTGTTTGAATCACTACCGATAAAGGCGATTTGACTACTATCTGGGGACCAGGTCGCGTCTCTTCCTGAGTATTGGCTTAGATTCAGATAACTGTTAAATTTGCCTTGTTCCACGGTGACCATACAGATATCACCTTTTGTATAGAATAGGATATGTTTGCCATCAGGGGACCACTCTTCAATAGCATCACATGGTGGTTCGTCCAGTTGAAGGAACCAAGACCTACCCATACTGACGACATCCGGTTCGGCAATTGCGAGCAAACCCTCAGTTCTGAAGGCGATCCATCTTTTGTCTGGTGACCACTCTGGCCAATTTGTTCCTTCTGGTAAGACATCAAGCAATCTTCTATTCGGTTCTTTTGCTTTCTCACCATTCACATCCCAATGCAACCATCCTTTTGCCCACCGTTTACTCCGCCAACGTTTTATTTTCCCATCAACCGTTACTTCCCAATTCTCCAAGCGGTCAATTGAACGGTCAATTTCAACAACGACTAATACTGCATTGCTCAGTGGAGACCACCAAAAATCATGAATCTCATATTCACGTTTAATTATCTGCTTTTTTTCAGAACCATCTACAGACATTATATAAAGTGATTTTGATCGTTCAATCCCAGAAATATAGGCAATACGTTTCCTATCAGGAGATAAACGCGGTTTGTAAGATACTGCGTCATCGGTTAGTCGGTTGAAATCTGTACCATCAGGATTCATCGTGCCTATAGTGTATTGGTAAAACTCCCACCAATTTGTAGTATCACGTCCTCTCTCTAAAGTTCGTGTCATTGCACGGAAGCCATCTTCATTTTGCAATGGTTCACGGATAGCAAAGACAAATTTACCTTCACTTTCCTCTAAAGAGGCAACTTCTCCCACTATAAGAACGAACAAGAACCCACTGATTATACAAATTAGAATAAGAACTCCGCCATTTTTCATAATGTGCCTCACCAAATTAGACCTATTTTGTTTTTACTAAAGAGCTTTAGACAACAATATTGACCAGACGATTAGGAACATAAATGACTTTCCTAATTTCCTTTTCTTCAATAAATCGTTGTATTCGTTCATCTGCAAGTGCAGTTTCTTCAATCTGTTCTTTTGTAGCATCAACTGAAAATTGTAGACGATTTCGGAGTTTTCCATTGACTTGAACTACAATTGTCATAGATTCTGTCTCAAGCACACTTTCGTCATGTTCTGGCCACTCCCCATGTGCTATGAAACTGCTTTCTCCAAGACGATGCCATAGTTCCTGGGCGATGTGAGGTGCATAAGGTGACAAAAGATGCAGGAAGATCTTCACTGTTTCTATAGAGATTGTTTCTGCTTGCGTTGCCGTGTTGACAAAAATCATCATCTGGCTAATCGCAGTGTTCATCTTGTCAATAGATTCAGTATCCTCTGTTACTTGCTTAATTGTCTTGTGGAGTTCTCTCCAGATTTTAGCGTCTGATGCGCCATGAGTATCTGTCAACTTCTCATTAAGTTCTCCAGTGTGATGATTTACGACAAGTCGCCACACTCGCTGTAAGAATTTGTACACCCCTTCCACTCCAGCATCCTGCCAAGGTGCGCTTTTGGTAACTGGACCAATGAAAAGCAGATAAAGTCGGAGAGAGTCAGCACCATACTTTTCAATGACTTCGTTTGAATTGATGACATTAAAACGAGATTTTGACATTTTTTCCATCTGTACGTGTAGCGGTTTTTCTGAAGTTTTTACAAAAACTCTATCATTTTTCCTTTCAACTTCATGCGGGTAATAGTATTTTCCTGCTTCATCTTGGAACGATTCGGCTAATATAGTACCTTGATTAAGTAGAGCCTGAAAAGGTTCAGTCGTAGAGACTAAGCCGCAGTCGTAGAGTACTTTGTGCCAAAAACGTGCATAGAGTAAATGCAAAACTGCGTGCTCAGTACCTCCCATATAGATGTCAACTGGCATCCAATATTTTTCAAGTGCTTTATCAAAAGGAGCGACCGTATTGTGTGCATCCAAGAACCTTAGATAATACCAACACGAACCTGCCCACTGTGGCATAATGTTTGTTTCTCTCGTGGCAATTCGTCCATCAGGAAGTTTGACTTTCAACCATGATTCATCAGCGCGAGCCAGTGGTGGTTTACCATCATCAGTAGGTTTATATGCATCAATTGGTGGAAGTTCTATTGGAAGTTGATCATCTGGCAGTTGGACAATTGTACCGTCATTAAGATGGACAAGCGGGAAAGGTTCACCCCAATACCGTTGTCTTGAAAACAACCAATCTCGAAGTCTATATTGAACTTGTCCTTTTCCTCTGTTTTGTTCTTCAAGCCATTCAATCATCCTCTTTTTTGCTTGTTCAGTCTGCAGTCCGTTAAGAAAATCAGAGTTCACACAAACTCCTTCTCCCTCAAATGCTTCCTTCTGAACTGGTTCTTCACCCCCACTTATAACTTCAACGATAGGAATATCAAAAGTCTTGGCGAATTCATGGTCGCGTTCATCGTGTCCTGGTACAGCCATGATTGCTCCCGTTCCGTAAGTCATCAGGACATAATCAGCCACCCAAATTGGGATCGGTTTATTGTTACATGGATTGATAGCGTAAGCACCTGTGAAAACTCCTGTTTTTTCAGTTGCCAGATCAGTCCGTTGAAGATCAGTTTTATTTTTTGCATCATTAACATAAGCTTCAACTGTAGGCGCGAATTCTGGTTGTGTAATATCTGAAACAAGTGGATGTTCTGGTGCTAACACACAGTAGGTTGCCCCGAAGAGCGTATCTGGACGTGTTGTGAAAACAGTAAAATTAGCATTGCCCCCTTTAATGTCGAACGAAATTTCTGCCCCTTCCGACTTTCCAATCCAATTTCTTTGCATCTCTTTAAGTCCATCAGGCCAATCTAATAGCTCCAAGTCATCCAATAGTCGTTCAGCATAAGCAGTAATTCTGAGCATCCATTGATGCATTAATCGTCGCTCAACTGGGTCACCTGTTTCGACATATTTTCCATCTTTTACTTCTTCATTTGAAAGGACAGTGCCTAGCTCAGGACACCAATTGACAGGAACATCAGCAATATATGCTAAGTCTTTTTCATAGAGACGCAAAAATATCCATTGTGTCCATCTGTAATAATCTGGTAAAGAAGTATCAATTTTCCTGGACCAATCGTAAGTGAGACCGATGCGCTGTATCTGTTGTTGAAAAGTTTCAGTATTTCGTTTTGTAATGTGTGCTGGATGTTGATTTTCTCTCACTGCTGTACGTTCAGTTGGCAATCCAAAAGCATCCCACCCCATAGGGTGCATTACGTGGTATCCTTGCATGCGTCGAAAATTAGCGAGAACGTCTGTTGGCACATAGTTTTTCGCGTGACCGATATGTAGTCCTGCCCCAGAAGTATATGGAAACATACCGAGTACATAAAATTTTGGTTTCTTTGATAAAGTCTCAATATCGTTTGGGATTCTGAAAGCGTCCTTTTCTTGCCACGCGTTTTGCCAATACGGTTCTATTTCATCAGGGTTATAGCTGTGAGTCTCCATTGTTCAGTTTCTCCTACAGAAAAATGCAGGCTAATTTTCTGTTATATTTTTGCTCAATTTAGATAGTTAATGCACACATCTGAAAAATGTGCTATACTTACTTCGTTTTAGAATTTTAACACAATATGATATGACTTGTCAAAAAAAACCTTGATTGACAAACAGGGATTATTGTGTATAATTTGATCATAAATACTCAATTTTAATGTCAATAGAACTTATAGTTTGCTCAAAACAAATGCAACATTTGCATGTTATCCTTAAAAAACAAACTGATAGGATTACATTTAATCTTTTGATTATAGATTTTAAGCATTCATTAGGAGTTTAAAGAAGTTGGATTTTAGAGTATCTCGACGACAGTTCCTAAGTTATGGTGGTGTTGCGATTGCTTCTGCTGCAGTTGGCTTCGGTTTCTCAGGTGTTAGCAGAAAACTGATTAAGCATGTCCCTGGTTTTAGACCTGATCCTCCCTATGTATTTAAGCCGAGTCCAAACAAACTACTTGACCTTCCAGAAGGTTTTGTTTGCCATGCATTTTCTCGGACAGGTGAAATTATGGATGATGGACTTTGGGTTCCTGGAATGCATGATGGTATGGCAGCCTTTTCTGGCCCCAAAGGTAAAACCATCCTCATCCGCAATCATGAATTAAGTGCTACTAATAAAATAATCGGTCCATTTGGGTGGAACAACGAGAAACTCAACCTTGTAGACACTGAAAAGATCTACGACTTAGGAAAGAAAAAAGCACCAAGCCTTGGTGCAACGACAACTTTAATCTATGATACCAAGACAGGGACACTTGACACACATTTCTTGAGTCTCGCTGGAACGATTCGAAATTGTGCTGGAGGACCAACCCCCTGGAACACATGGATAACTTGTGAAGAAACAGTACAGAAAGCCGAGAATGATTTTGAAAAGGATCATGGTTATAATTTTGAAGTGCCTGTTACTACGACTCCTGGTTTAGTTGATGCTGTCCCCTTGAAAGCAATGGGTCGATTCAACCATGAGGCTGTCGCTGTTGATTCGCAAACGAGCATCGTATATGAAACTGAAGATAGAGATGACGGTCTCTTTTACCGATTCATACCTGTTGAACCGGGCAAACTGACCCAAGGGGGTCGTCTTCAAGCACTGAAAATCCGTGATCTTAAAGCTGCGGATACCAGAAATTGGAAAACATCTATAAATAAAATTGCGCCTTGGACATACAATCCGTATCCACAATTTGAAAAAATTGCAGTCTCATGGGTTGATGTTGAAAATGTAGAATCACCGAAAGATGATCTCCGTGTACAGGGTGTTAAGGAGAAAGATGCTGCTATATTTGCTCGAGGTGAAGGGATTTGGTATAGTGGTGATGCTCTTTATTTTACATGCACGAACGGTGGTCTTGAACGGAAAGGACAAGTTTGGAAGTATATACCAAGTCCTTATGAAGGAACAATACGTGAAGAAAAAGAACCGGGTACACTTGAGCTTTTCATCGAACCAAACAACAGTAACCTACTTGAAAATGCTGATAATGTTACTGTAGCACCGTGGGGAGATTTAATTATTTGTGAAGATGGTCCAAATGAACAGTATATCGTCGGCGTAACACCAGAAGGTAACACTTATCAGTTTGCCCGAAACGCTTCAAACACCTCTGAGTTTGCGGGTTCAGTATTTTCTCCTGATGGAACAACCCTCTTTGTTAATATCCAAAGACCTGGAATCACACTTGCCATTACAGGGCCTTGGGGTGAAATACGAAAGAGGTCATTGGTTTAATCCTTCCTTACATCCAGCTGCTATTCTTCTTGACAACAAACCATTGAGGTATAAAGACGCTAAACTTAGTGTATTCTGAACATGGAGTTGGTATAAGTAGCCATCTACTCCCCCTGCACATTGAAAACCCCATTGAATAAACATGTTTTGTGGTAATTCCTCTGTTTGCTGTAAAATCACTTGATTTTTTTCAGAAAATAACGTATTATAGTAGTTGTGTATAGGCATAACATATTTAACTTCATTACTATATAAATTGTCCCATAGAAACTTAATGCCTTAACCAATTATCTAATAACAACTTTTGAGAAATATCAGTAAACATACAATAAGGGAAACATAACATGCAATATACATCACAACAAAACGATTGGTTAGTTCAACCCTATAGCAAATCCGCGACAGTCCAAGAAACTGACAATCAGCTTCTCCTTGATAATGGACTCATTCAGCGAAGGTTCGTTACCGCACCGAATTTCGCAACAGTTGATTATATCAATCAAATAACGGGTAGCCGCCTTCTTCGTGGTATCAAACCAGAGGCGGTTCTTACGATTGAGGGACAGCAATTTGAGGTAGGTGGTTTGAAGGGACAGCCCGAATACGCCTATCTTGACGAGGAGTGGATCTTGGCGAATGATCAAAACGCATTTCAATTTCGTGAATATCGCGTCGGTGAACCTGAAGCACCTTATCCGTGGGTCCAAAGGCGTTCTAATGCAGCGTCAGCATATCCGCCAGCGGGTGTAACACTGACGATTACGTTCTCACCGCCACCTGCTATTGGGGTTAAGAGTGATGTTAGTTTTCTTCAGGTAGATGTGCATTATGAACTCTATGAAGGAATTCCGGCCCTGTCCAAGTGGGTCACTATTCACAATAAAGGTCAAAACCCGATTCAACTTGATTCCCTAAGTTGTGAAATCCTTGCTGTTAACGAGCAGGAACAGCATCGGCTACAAGTTGAGAGCGATTATGCCTTCAGTGGTATGCAAACGACTCGGTGGGGGCCTGATAAAGATTACCATCAGATGCCGCTGTTGATGACAAGCCACTATCCACTCGGTCCGGGGGTGCATCTGCAGCCGGGGGAGACTTTCAAGAGTTTTCGTACCTTTGAGCTTCTGCATGATACTGATGATCGTGAACGGAAAGGACTTGCTCGCCGCAAGATGTATCGCACCGTCGCGCCACAAGTCACAGAGAATCCGATTTTTATGCATGTTCGGAATGCTGAACCAAATGCAGTGCGTTTAGCAATTGATCAGTGTGCCGAAGTTGGATTTGAGATGGTGATTATAACCTTTTGGAGCGGATTCAATATTGAGAGTGAAGACCCAAAATACATCGCTACAATGAAGGCGTTGACAGATTATGCACATAGTAAAGGTATTCAACTTGGTGGTTATACCTTGATGTGTTCTTCTCGTGATGTGGGTAAAGATTTCAACTGTATTCGTCCGGATGCAGGAAAACCTGGCACGCAGTTTGGGCATAATGCTTGTCTTGCGAGCAGCTGGGCAGACAGCTATTTCAAACGGGTGTTCAATTTTATGGATGCCACCGGTATGGATGTAATTGAGACGGACGGGCCTTACCATGGTGCAGTGTGTGCTTCAACGACTCACAAACACCATAACGGTTTAGCAGATTCGCAGCTGCGGCAGTGGGAAGCATGCGTCCGCTTTTACCATGAATGCCGAGCACGCGGTATCTTTATCAATTCACCTGATTGGTATTACCTCAACGGTTCAAACAAATGCGGTATGGGGTATCGCGAAACGAATTTCAGCTTGCCTCGCGAGCGGCAAATTCTAATTGCTCGTCAGAATATATACGACGGCACATACCAAAAGACACCCAGTATGGGATGGATGTTTGTTCCTTTAGTGCAGTATCACGGTGGTGGGCAAGCCGCCACATTTGAACCGCTTTCTGAACATCTTGATGATTATGAAGCATATCTTGCACAAAACTTCGGTAGCGGTGTGATTGCATGCTATCGCGGTCCCCGGCTTTTTGATACGGAACAGACAAGAGCAGTTGTCAAGAAATGGGTTGATTTTTATAAAAAGTATCGTCCAATATTAGAGTCTGATCTGATTCACGTCCGGCGACCTGATGGACGCTCTATAGATTGTATACTGCACGCGCATTCGCAAATCAGTCCTTGTGGATTAGCGATGCTCTATAATCCTACACATAAGGCACGACAGACCACTTTGAAATTACCACTCTATTATACTGGATTGTCTGAAACTGCTAAGATTCGTGAAAAAGAAGGAAAACCCAAACAGTACAAAATCGACCGAAACTACAACGTTGAGATTCCAATTAAAATGGAGGCAAAGAGCGTTACCTATCTCGTAATTGAATAATGTAAAAATAACGATCTGTGCTAAATGACTACTGCTTTGTCAAGTCATAAATGATTTGTAAATCAGGCGAGGAAACCCCGTGCCTACGAACGGATCTACTCATCATTTGAGTGTAGACAGAAAACTACTAATGACACAGATTAGGAAGTCCTAACAGTAAGAAACTTTCCAAACTATAACAGCCATAAATAGACTAAATGAATTATGATTGACAAGAAATATAAATTGTCGTATAATCATAATATATAAAGTCTGGACAAACTTGTTTGGAAGTCCTAACAGGATGAATGTCCAAACTATAGTAAATCTAACTCGCGTTGATTAAATTTTGTTTAACTGAAAAATAAAAACAAAAAAAAAAAGAGGTCAAGAATGAAAGTATTACTAATGACATTAACAATGCTATTATCTGTTTGGTTGATTGCACAACCTGTCCTATCCCAGGATGTGATAGATGGGATTGTAGCATATTGGGATTTTAACGATATGAGTGGTGAAACAGCAACGGATGTAACGGGCAATGGACATGACGGCACTCTGATGGGGGACCCGGAATGGACAAAGGATGGAAAATTTGGTGGAGCAATAGAATTTGACCAAGATGGTGATGAGGTAAACATTCCTTTCCATGAAGATCTAAACCCAGAGGAATTTTCTATTTGTGCGTGGGCAAACGTTGACCCAGGAAGTGCAAATCACCGAGCTGTTATTTCCTCCCGTGATGAACCGCCAACAAGTGGGTTTATCATTTATGCTGAACCTGGAAATTCATGGCAATTCTGGACAGGAGATGGTGTAACGCCCTGGGTATCTATTCAGGGACCATCAGTGAATCTTGGTGAATGGGATCATCTTGTTGGTACCTATGCTGATGGAGAACAGATGTTTTACGTTAATGGTAAGTTTGTTGAAAAAATGGACTCTAATCCCAATTTTAATGCACAGCGAGACTTTCTCATCGGAGCAGGAGCTAATGAACGTGCAACGCATGAATATCTATTCAAAGGTAGGATTGATGAAGTACGACTTTATAACCGCGTACTAACTGAAAAAGAAATAGCTACAGTAATGGATAGCGAGTCATTGGATGTTGCAGCATCAGGAAAGATTGCTGTGACGTGGGGTGCGATCAAGTCCAGATAGTCATCTGATTCTAATTGCTACAAGAAATTGCATAGAAAAACAGGTAAAATATAGGGAGACGAAATTATTCTGTCTCCCTATTTTCATTTATAGTAGATTCGTCTATTCCCAAATTTTCCATCTATATTATCTTAAAAGAAAATAATTCATATACAATTGTGTTAGAATTCCTTTCTAATTCTAAATTTTATTTTTGACACAATTGCTTATAAGTGCTATAATAACGTATTCATAAGTGAATTCAGGTTAACTTTCTTGACATGCATAAGGAGTTAAAACTAATAATGGCAGAAATTATTAAAGGTGCTGTTCTCGGTTACGGAGCAGCATTCAATATGGGCAAAGCACACGCGAATATGATGAATAACACAGACGGGATTACTTGTGTTGCAGTGTGCGATATTGACCCAGAGCGCACGAAAGCTGCAAAAAACGATTTTCCTGAGATTAGAACTTACAACTCGGTTGATGATCTTGTTGCTGATGAAGATGTTGATCTCATTGCAAATGTCCTCCCCCACAGTCTCCACTGTGAACCAACTGTGTCAGCTCTCAATGCGGGGAAGCACGTCGTTGTTGAAAAACCGATGTGTATCACAGTTGCAGAAGCTACAGAAATGATTAATGCTGGTAAAGAGAACGGTGTGATGTTATCCGTTCATCACAACCGGCGGTGGGATGCTGATTTTTGGACTTTACGTGAACTTGTCCAATCAGGTATCATCGGTAAAGTCTTTAGTGTTCAAATGTGGGGTGGTGGTTACGGCAGACCGAATCCTAATTGGTGGCGCAGTGTCAAAGCGATTTCGGGTGGTCATTTCTATGATTGGGGGGCACACTTCCTTGATTGGCTACTGAATGTACTTGAAGCACCCATGTATAACGTCACTGGCTTCTTCCAACCAAACCTTGTCTGGGATGACATTACTAACGAAGACCACGTGCAAGCAGTCATACGATTTGCTGAAGCAGAATACGTAGCGGAGGGGGCATCTGCGAACATTCAGATGTCAAGCATCGCTAAGGTCGGAGGAGATCGCTGGAAACTGCTTGGTTCGCACGGTGCTATCGTTTCTGAAGGTGGACAATATAAGGTCTTATCTGAAGTTGAAGGACACCCCAAAGAACAGAAAGTAGGATTTAGTGGAAGACCTGGACCAAGATATTATGAGAACATCGTCGCCCATCTTAACGATGGTACGCCTTTACTCGTAACGCCAGAGTCAGCTCGTCGCGTCATTGCTATCATGGACTTAGCTGAAAAATCGGCAAAGACACATCAAGCTGAAACAATCCCCTATGAGTTTCAGTAGACATTCAAATTATCCGTATGAGCGGGGATATACTCCGCTCAATAACCCTTACCCGTACAACTTTCCTAAATGAAAGCTGTTGTTTTTCAAAACACTAATCAATTAAGCATTCAAGATTTACCTATACCTAAATTGAATATGGGTGATGTACTGATTCAAGTTGAGCTGTGTGGAATCTGTGCCTCCGATATTGCGGCACTCCGCGGTGACGTCTCAGACTATGATCCACCTGTAGTAATGGGACATGAACTTGCAGGTGTTGTTGTTGAAAGTAAACATAAGGGAGTAAGTGTAGGTCAAAAAGTGACTGTGAATCCTATGATTTCTTGTGGGGTTTGTGTTCACTGCAAAAATGATCAAGACAAATACTGTAATTCAATAGAAGGTATCGGACACGATATTGACGGTGGCTATGCAGAATTTATGCGAATGCCAAAACACGGAATAGATACGGGTAAATTGATACAAGTACCACACAGTATACCCCCAGAAGAATTGCTTTTTCTTGAACCTTTAGGATGTTGCTTAAGTGCTATGCAGGAGACGATCTTTAATGAAACTGTAGCAATACTCGGGGCCGGTCCTATCGGTCTCATGTTTACACAATTAGCCAAAAGAGCAGGTTTAGCAACTTATGTTTTTGATCCCCTTCCTCACCGTAGAAAAATCGTCAATGTAGTCGGTGCAGATGCCGCTTATGATCCCATACCTGAAAATATTGAACACTTAATTGACATTACCCAAGGTGGTGTTGATACAGTCATCTCTGCAACAACAAACAACACAACGGCAATATCACTTGCCTATCAAATCGTTCGTAAAGGTGGTTGCATGAATTTCTTTGGTCTTGCCCCAGAAGGTGCAGAGATGATCATAAATCTTGAAGATTTTCACTATCAAGGACATAAACTGATGGCATCATGGGCATTTTCACGTGCAAGTCTTGAAGAATCCCGCCAGCTTTTACTACAAAAAGCTATCAATTTCAGTTCTCTTTTAACTGATAGATTTACCTTCTCACAAGGTTTAGAAGCATTTGACAATGTTGTAGCAAATTGTGGTATAAAGACTGCATTACATCCCTAAGAGATTCCTCCAAACATACTTGAGATCAGTTGATAATTATAGGTTCAATTATGTAACCTTTTTAGAGAAAAGTAGTTTTAAGCATTTAGGTAATACACACAAACCTATAGTCTATGCAAAAAATTTACATAAACAGATAATCCATACATAATCACAACTATTCTAACTTTATATGTCAATATAACTGTAGCGTTATGATGGAATATTTCGCAATTTATTTTGATCATAACAGATAGGATATGAATTATGTTACAACATTTAAAGAAGGAGAACATGATTTCTGTGAAGTCTCTTCTCTGAAATCATAAGAACAACACATGATTCTCGGTGCACATGTTTCTACAGCAGGGGGTATTCATAAATCCATCAAAAATGGCGATGATCTTCAATGTGATGCTATACAGATTTTTCTTGCTAATCCGAATAGATGGGAATCGAAACCTCCAACAACGGAAGTGATTGATGAATTTCGGAAGGCCTGGTCAGACTCTCCTATTCGGGATGTAATTGTTCATGATATACATCTTAGTAATCTGGCATCACCTAAAAAGGATGTATTAGAAAAGTCCCGTAATCAGTTTAATAAGCAGATGGAACTTGCACAGAAGATTGATATACGTTTTCTTGTTACACATCTCGGTGCACATCTTGGAGAGGGTGAAGAAGTTGGTTTGAAAAAACTCACTGAGAGTTTCGATCTACTCATCGAAACAACAGATGCAGAAGATGTGATAATACTACTTGAGACTACAGCAGGACAAGGTACAAACCTTGGGTATACTTATGAACATCTACGAGATGTAATCGGTATGACGAATTACCCTGAAAGATTTGGAGTCTGTTTAGATACCTGTCATGTCTTTGCAGCAGGATATGATATCAGAACCGAAGCAGATTGTGATTTGACATTTGAGAAATTTGACGAGGTTATAGGATTGGAAAGGTTAAAAGCATTTCATATCAATGATGCAAAATCTGAGTATCAAAGTCGTGTAGACAGACATGAACACATTGGAGAAGGAAATATAGGAACAACAGCATTTGCATACATACTTAACGACTCACGATTCTCCGATACGCCACTCATAATAGAAACTCCGAAAATGAATACAATGCACGGTAAGAACCTTAAGACCTTGCGTAAATTAGTAGAATAAGGATGAGAACATGTTGACAAAAACTAAAATAGATATTCAAGGTATATCCAGTCAGCACTGTGTAAAGACTGTAACAAGTGCTTTGAGACGATCAGATGGAGTAAAAAGGGCAAAGTTGAACTTGCGGAAAAATGAAGTTGTTGTGAAATATGACAGTTTATTAGTAACTGCTGAAAAATTGAAGAATGTAATAGTTGAAGTTGGTTTTAAGGCAACGGAAATATCAATGACTAAGTCTTTTTCATTCTTGACTGCATCTCTTGCATCTTTCATTCTGTTAATAGGAGTCGCTGGGTGTTCGGATACACCATATACAGGACCAATACTCTCTGTGGACAATGTAGATAGATACCATGATTCAACAGGTCATGATACGATATGTTTGCAGGACGGTTTTGATACAATTTGTCTGAAAATTGTAGAAGTAGAAAAAGAAGAGACACAAGATCTTGCTATTTTAGAAATCCATCCAGAAAGTGTGAATTACGTATTCTTCTACGACAAAAAACCGATTTTAGAAGCAAGTATGTCAACGGATACAACCGAACTTGTACAAGAACTGATAGATTCTGGTATAGCAGATATGCATTTAGGAAGTTCTGCACATCCATCTGGTAGTATAGCGAACAGTTCTGATAGTTGGACGATACAGGTATATTATCCTGATTCGTTCCCTGAAACTGAGCGCGGTCTGGATCCTGAAACAAGTGGATTTGATATTAAGGTTGTTGAAGGCTCTAATACAGATGTAAAAAAGAACGAAGAACTTGAACTAAAACTCTTTAGACAACGAGATAAAGACGATGGCAGTCGCGTAGCTGAATTCCAAGTTTACACTCAGTCAAAGAAAATTACAATTCAAGTAGACGGATTAGTTTCTGATTATACGGTCATATTCTATATTGATTTTGATACCGTAGGATCTGCAGGAGGAACTAACAAACTCCACTTGGAACCTAAGTAGAATTTAGAAAGGATGAGGACAATGCCCAAAAGACACCTAACGAAATATGACTTACAGCAACGTTTTAAAAGAGTTGCAAGAACCGTTGTAATTTTGCTTGCGATTGTTAGCAGTATCTTTTTTTTTCTTTCTTATATAACCGGGTGTTCCGAGAAACCTTTTACAAGTAATATGTTGACTCCCGAAAATGTAGACAGGTATCTGTTTGCACCAGATGCTAATACTTTATGTCTAACAAATGGAATTGATTCAAAGTGTGTAACGCTTGTACCTAAGAGTAGAGATCCGAGATTGCCTATTATTCACATATATCCAAAGAAAGTCATCTATGTTTTCTATCATGACGGTGTACCAGTAGTACGAGCTGAGAGACCAAGAGATGATATTATCTCACAGCCTGATGACACTTTCACGCAGCCTGATGACACTTTCACGCAGCCTGATGATACTTTCACACAACCTGATGATACTTTCACACAACCTGATGATACTTTCACACAACCTGATGATACTTTCACGCAGCCTGATGATGACGACAAAAGACAAGGATCTGGAGAAGGCGGCGTTGGTCCACGAGATGAAATAAATGGCGTGAATCCAGGTGATGGATACTCTGAAGATGGAGAAAATAACGAAAGAACGAATAACGGAAACGGGAATAACAACGGAAATGGAGAAAACAACGGAAACGGAAATGGAGAAAACAACGGAAACGGAAATGGAGAAAACAACGGAAACGGAAATGGAGAAAACAACGGAAACGGAAATGGAGAAAACAACGGAAACGGAAATGGAGAAAACAACGGAAACGGAAATGGAGAAAACAACGGAAACGGAAATGGAGAAAACAACGGAAACGGAAATGGAGAAAACAACGGAAACGGAAATGGAGAAAACAACGGAAACGGAAATGGAGAAAACAACGGAAACGGAAATGGAGAAAACAACGGAAACGGAAATGGAGAAAACAACGGAAACGGGAATAACAACGGAAACGGAAACAACAACGGAAACGGAAACAACAACGGAAACGGAAACAACAACGGAAACGGAAACAACAACGGAAACGAAGTTACGACTCCTAATCCAAACACCAGTGGACACAATCCACCTGATAATGTTAGATCACATTACGTTTACGGAAATCCTCCGGTGGATGATGAAGAATATGGATGGATTGTATGGATTTACTATCCACACAACTACGTCAAAGACGACAACGACGATGATATAGAAGATAATCCACGCGGATTAGGAGACGGCCCGATCAATCCGCGGACGGGTCCAGGGACAAGCATGAATCCCTATGGATTTACAATGAGCGTGAGTGGTGGTGATATAATAAATTTCTCACAAACCCGTGGTACTTGTACAGACGAACTTATCGGACTATCGCCTTCACTTGAGGAATATGAGGTTATAGACAACCGTGCCGCTGGTCAAGACAACCGTGATGATTGGGACGACACACCATGTAGGGACGATGGTGTTGAATATAGTGTGCAGATCTTCGTTGAATCAAGTGCGGGAAAAATAACTTTAACAATCCGGTGGACACACGGCATGTATGCACCTCAGACTCAGACATTCAACATCATGAAGGAAATTAATATGAAAGAATGGTATGAAAGCGAATATGACCCAAATCATACGAATCAAGAAGGATGGTAATAGTATAGTATGGATCAACATGAATACTATTATCTGAAGAGTGGTGCAAATGGACACGGCAAGAATTTATGTTAAAGCCGGTAATGGTGGTAATGGCTGTATTAGTTTTCGCCGTGAGAAATATGTACCTCGGGGTGGTCCTGATGGTGGTGATGGTGGTAATGGTGGAAACATCATACTCATTGCTACATTAGGGATGAGTACACTCATTGATCTACATCACAATCCGCGGCAGGTTGCAGAGAAAGGGGGACATGGATCCGGTAAGCAACGGGCTGGT
This sequence comes from Candidatus Poribacteria bacterium, assembly GCA_965261435.1. Taxonomy (GTDB): domain Bacteria; phylum Poribacteria; class WGA-4E; order WGA-4E; family WGA-3G; genus MSPOR6. The sequence continues at coordinate 3,689,326 of CBDHDL010000021.1, read as the reverse complement.
GCTGATGGATCAGATCGTATCATTAAAGTACCTGTTGGAACTATTGTCAAAGACTTGAATACTGACGAATTGCTTGCAGATCTTACAGAACCAGAGCAAAGGGTCATAGTAGCATCAGGTGGGATTGGTGGTAAGGGTAATTCACGTTTTAAAAGTAGTACTTTTCAGGTACCACGTGTCGCAGAAAATGGTGAACCTGGACAGGAACGTGAAATTACGCTTGAGATTAAGCTCATTGCTGATGTAGGTTTAGTTGGTTACCCAAACGCAGGAAAATCCACACTTCTGGCCCGTACTTCTGCTGCTACCCCAAAAATCGCATCTTATCCATTTACAACACTAATTCCGAATTTAGGCGTTGTCCGTATTGATCAAGAACAGAATTTCGTACTTGCAGATATTCCCGGTTTGATAGAAGGTGCACATAAGGGTACTGGCTTAGGACATCAATTCTTAAGACACATTGAGCGGACTAAGATGCTGATTCATGTCATTGATCTCAGTGCAGTTGATGGTAGGGATCCTATCAAAGACTATGAACAACTCAATCTCGAACTTGGACACTACAATGAATTGTTGACTGAATTACCGCAACTTATCGCTCTAAACAAAGTTGATATACCAGAAGCGGAAGAAAATATTGAACGAGTAAAAGCTTATTTTGGAAAAAGAAAAGTATTCCCAATTTCTGCAATTACCGGTGAGGGTGTTGATTCACTCATGCATCAAGCTTATCGTTCTTTGCAATATATTGAAGCAAAAGTACGCAAAGAGAAAGAAACTTCTATTTCATTTGACATTGATTTACCATCGGAACCGCGTGCACGATTTGAACTTGAGAAAAATGAGGACGATTTCGTTATTACTGGCGATGAACCGTTACGCGCCGTTGTTATGACCGATATGGAGAACGAACAAGCACTCATGCTGTTGTTTCGAAAATTAAAAAAGATGGGTGTAATAAACGCTCTTACCCGTGCAGGCGTCAAAGAAGGTGACACAGTTGTCATTGGTGATTTCGAATTTTCTTTTAGTCCAAAAGTGATTAGGTAATGTGGCGCAGAATGGGTAATTCTGAAGAAATCTTCACTCAAGCAGAAACACATCTGGAAACCAAAAGTGTTGGAAACCAAAAGTCAACGTCTGAACGTGCGTGTCTGTCAAATGTAAAACGTATTGTCGTAAAAGTAGGTAGTAGTACAATTTCTGATAACCTACGAATTAACGAGGCAGCACTTGATGGTCTTGTCCACGATTTAGCTACAGTCAGACAGAATGGTATTGAGGTAATACTTGTAACCTCCGGTGCAATTGCTGCCGGTTTGCCTCAGCTCGGTTTAACTACACGTCCACAAACATTACCTGCATTGCAAGCATCCGCTGCTGTCGGACAGATAAGTTTGATGTCTGCCTATGAAGAGCGATTCCGTCATTATGGGCAATGTCCTGCCCTTATGTTACTTACCCAAGATGATTTCTCCGATCGAAAACGTTATAATCGGATGAATGACACACTACACACTTTGCTTCAACTTGGAGCAATTCCAATCGTCAATGAAAATGATAGTGTGGCAGTAGACGAAATAAAAGTGGGGGACAATGACACGCTTTCTGCGTACGTTACAAACCTTGCGCAAGCTGAACTGCTTGTCATACTTTCTGATCAACTCGGTTTTTTTACTGAAGATCCCAGACTCAATCCAGATTCAGAATTAATTCACACTGTAAGAGAGATTACAGACGACTTGTGGAAAGCAGCAGGGCAAGCTGGGACAACCAGTGGCACGGGTGGCATGTTGACAAAACTACATGCTGCTGAAATCGTTACCAGTTCTGGTGAGATGGTAGCAATTGCCTATGGACGTGAGCCACTTGTCGTAACGCGAATGCTCAAAGGAGAGTTAATTGGAACACTTTTCCTGCCTAATTCACGCATCTCCGGACGGAAACGTTGGATTGCTTTTTCTCGTCCACCTAAAGGCACACTGATAGTAGATAATGGTGCACGAGATGCGTTGAGACAAGGAGGAAAAAGTCTGTTACCTGCAGGTGTTAGACGTGTCGAGGGACACTTCGACTATAGTGATACAGTGGCATGTGTCACTGAAAAGAGAATTGAATTTGCTCGTGGTCTGACCAACTATAATTCTACTGAGGCATCAAAACTTGCTGGACAGCAAACACAAGACATCGAAAAAATACTTGGCTACCACGATTATGATGAGATCATTCATCGTGATAATCTGGTATTGCTCAATTAAACTATGTACGATATTCTCATGTATTATTCCGACAAGTTTCTCTTTATACGACATCAACACATCTACTACTATTCATTAAGAACATTATGAAAAGGACACTATGAACGAAGATATTCAGAAAATGGTTCGAATTAAAGCGCAAAAAGCGAAATCGGCGATGCGTGTCTTATCACGTAGCTCTGTAGATGTTCGCAATAATGCATTATTGGCAATGGCTGAGAACCTTTTAATTGCCAAAGATGATATACAGGAAGTCAACCGAATTGACCTTCAAAACGGCGAGAAAACCGGACTTGCTAAACCTATGATGCAGCGTCTATTGCTTGATGATAAAAAAATAGAACGAATGGCGGATAACCTTCGTCAAGTTGCTGCACTTCCCGATCCAATTGGGGAAGTAATTAGTATGGGTGAACGACCAAACGGGTTAAAAATAGGTAGAGTAAGAGTTCCTATAGGCGTGGTTGGTGTTGTTTATGAATCACGTCCAGATGTCACCGTTGAAGTATCCTCTCTCTGTATCAAATCAGGAAACGGCGTAATTCTGCGAGGTGGTTCAGAAGCAATCCATTCCAATACAATTCTTGCCCGAATCCTAAGTGATACAGCTGGTAGAAACGGTGTATCTGAAGCGATTCAGTTTGTTGATACTATTGACAGACAAGCGGTTCAGGAACTCATCCGCCTCCCAGAATTTATTGACCTTGTCATTCCGCGCGGTAGTAATGAATTCGTTCAGCAATTAATGAGGGATTCACATGTTCCTGTTCTCGGACACGCAGATGGGATCTGTCATATCTATGTTGACAAAGATGCCAACATTGAGATGGCGACCAAACTTTGTATGAATGCAAAAGTTGGGTATAAAGTTGGTGTCTGTAATGCAATTGAGACCTTATTGGTTCATGAGAATGTCGCAGAAGAATACCTGCCTGATATCTGCAAGAAGCTGCAAGAAGCTGATGTTGAAATCCGCGGCTGTGGTCGTACTCGTACTGTTTATCCAGAGGCAATAGCAGCAACTGAAGAAGATTGGCAAACGGAATATCTGGACTATATCTTATCTATTCGTGTCGTTAATAGTATGGATAATGCAATTGACCATATAGAAAAGTACGGTTCACATCATTCGGATGCAATCATAACCGAAAGTTATAGTGCGGCTGAAAGATTCCTCAAAGAGGTAGATTCTGCAGCTGTCTACGTCAATGCCAGTACTGTTTTCACTGATGGTTACGAATTTGGGTTAGGGGCAGAAGTAGGTATCAGTACACAGAAGTTACATTCACGTGGTCCGATGGGACTTGAGGGTCTAACAAGTTACAAGTATATCATCTATGGAGATGGTCAGGTGCGCGAATAGAGACACCTTAAACCTTGACACTAACCATATAAAAGTGTATATTTACTTACATGATGAAGCTCATATCTGTCAATGTTTCAAAACCGAAACCGATCGAATATCGTGGAAAGACTATTCATACAGGCATATTTAAAGAACCTGTTTCAGGAACTGTGATGCTTAGAGAAATGAACATTGACGGTGATGGTCAGGGTGATTTAAAGGTTCATGGTGGTATTCATAAGGCGATATACGGATATCCGATAGAACACTATTCTCATTGGAAACAGGTACTAAAAAGAGATGATCTGACTTTCGGCCAGTTTGGAGAGAATCTTACAGTAGAAGGAATGCTTGAGGATGAAGTTAATATTGGCGATGTCTTTCAGATTGGATCAGATGTAAAACTTCAGATTACGCAACCACGTGTTCCATGTTTTAAGTTGGGGTATAAAATGGGAATGCCAGAATTTCCAAAACAGTTTTTGGAGAGCAGGCGAGTTGGATTTTACTTTCGTGTGTTGTCGGAAGGTGATATTTCTGCCGGAGATACTATCTCACAATTGGAATGTGCTGAGGATCCGATGAGTGTTAAGCAGATTCTAAATCTTCGTTACTTTGATACGAATGATCATAAACAGATAACAAGAGCAAGATTGTTACCATCACTTTCCCCAAGTTGGAAAGAGGATTTTTTACGTATTTTACATGCGAATAATATAGTCTAAGAAACATGGAAATATACATAGCTGATACGAAAATAGAAACAAGTAGGGTGGGGGCAGTTACTGCAAGTAGAAAACTGCAAGCAGCTATTAATCGTAATGGACATGCAAGTTTTATTGTTGCCACAGGTGCATCCCAATTTGATTTCCTAAATGTCCTAACTAATGATAGCAACATTAATTGGAAGAAAACCACGATGTTCCATCTGGATGAGTATATCGGTATTCCAGATACACATCCTGCCAGTTTCCGTAAGTATCTACGCGAACGTTTGGTAGATATAGTTCAACCTGGAACGGTGCATTTTTTGAATGGTGAAGCAATATGTCCACAATCCGAATGTGACAGGTTAAATAGCATTATCTCGGAGGAGAGGATAGATGTTGCATTTGTTGGGATCGGTGAAAATGGACATCTTGCCTTCAACGATCCCCCTGCGGATTTTGATATAGAAGACCCGTATATCGTCGTGGAATTAGATGAAGCATGTCGACTTCAACAGGTTGGTGAAGGATGGTTCAAAGGAATAGAAGATGTTCCAAAATATGCTATTTCAATGTCCATACATCAGATAATGGAATCAGAAAGTATTATTTGTACGGTACCCGATACTCGAAAAGCGGCTGCTGTACGTGACTGCTTGCAAGGTGAGATTTCACCTATGCATCCTGCTTCGATTCTGCAGAAGCATCCAGATTGTACCGTATATTTAGACTCAGGGTCAGCATCTCTATTGACATCTATTTGATGATGGTATTTATGGAGCATTTTTATGTCAGAACAACATCATACAGAAATGAATAAGAAATGTGTTCTAACTGCAGAACAGAAGCAACAATTTATTGAGGATGGTTTTTTTCTCGTTCGGAACTTACTGTCTAACCAATGTATCCAGCCTCTGATTGATGAATTAACTCAAATGGTTGAAGATGGTTCTCAGGCTGCAGTGAAACAAAACATACTCGACGTGTCAAAAACTTTCAATAATGAAGGATTTGACACGCGTTTAGCGAAGATATCTGAAGCGTGTACCGATGCAAACTGGATATGGCGTAACAACTTCAGCAATCAGAAGATACGTACCCATGGCATGTTCACACTCAGAACTGCATCGGAATTGCTTGATGTAGTTGGTTCTATAATTGGTCAGGAGATATTTGCACATCCACAATTTAATTTCCGTGCGAAATTACCAAATCAAGAGATTACGGTTATTCCGTGGCACCAGGATTTAGCGTATCTCATACCAGAAGAAGCAGGGAAAACGCTTGTTGTTAATGTTTGGCTTCCATTAGTAAGAGCGTATGAAGAGAATGGGTGTATGCAAGTCATCCGCGGATCACATCGCTACAATCTGATCCCACACAACTACTATGAAAATACTCCCGGACATACAGGTGGAAAAGGTATCAGCGAATCTGATTTACCTCCTGGTGACGTTGTCACCGCTGAGCTTGATGTAGGTGATATATTGTTGACGAATGAACGTGTTGTTCATCGTGGATTACCGAATCAGGGGAGTACGGTACGATGGAGTGTTGACACTCGCTATAGTCAAATTGGACTTCCAACAGGTCGGGCACATGTTCCAGGGTTTGTAGCTCGAAGCATGAAAAATCCAGAGAGTGTAGCAAAATCTCACCATGACTGGAATCGACAGTTTGCTTAACTTTCTGATCTAACTTATCCTAATAGCCAACGGTTTCTTTCGCTAAATCATTGAAAGTACTAACAAGTCAGTTTTGCTCTTGACAGTAAATCCGCAGATAAAAAAACATGACTCAAATAGAATCTTGACAAATATGAGATTTAATGTAAAAATAAGTAATCACAAACACACCGACAAGGAATAAACATCTTTTTAAAGATAAATAAAACAGAATATTAAGACGACTGTATTATAGTTGTTTTCCTGAGGAATTTACATGCAAACCGACCCAATTCAGTTTGAAGAAAACCAACTACCGCTAATTCCGTTAAATGTAGTGTTGTTTCCAGGTGGTTATCTTCCGCTGCACATTTTTGAACAACGTTATCGTGAATTAGTTAAGTATTGTATAAGAAACGAATCTTCCTTCGGTATTGTAATGATTAAGGAAGGTGATGAAGTCGGGGAAACAGCGACACCTTGCAAGGTTGGTACTGCAGTAGACTTAGTTGATGTTGATCGGTTCCCTGATGGACGGATGAATATAATGACATCTGGACATTCAAGGTTTGAGATACTGGAAGTGGAAGAAGATCTGCCATATTTGGTTGCCCGCGTCCGAATATTGGATTCATTGGAAAAAGCGACAGACTCAAGCTTAAATGAAATCTCGAAGAAAACACGGGAAGTATATCTTGAGTATGAAACCTTATCTAATTGTTTGATGTTTACATGGCAACCTCCTTCAGAAATACCAGAAAAACCTGAAGAGTTGGCTTTTCAGATTGGTACCAGACTGCGCATCTCCCTTGAAGCAAAACAGAGCTTATTGGAAATCACTGCTTTTGATGATCTATTAAATCGTGAAATTGAAATACTTAAAGACCTTAACGAGCAGATCGCATTTAAGTTGGCAGCACGATACAATTAAATATAACAATAGAAACAGATATTAACATAGTCCAGTTTTTAGATTGCATATACACTTATTCTCGTTTCATCCATGCATAATTAACTAAGGAACAGTTTATTATAGTTTTGACATTGGTGTATACGACACAAGCAGGTCAAAGAGATTGATGGCACTCAAGCAGCCTATTCACCAATTCACAGAAACTCGGTCGATTCATATATCACCACGAGACTTCTTATATATTAGCAATCTCTTATCAATATTCAGATTGCTAATTGTTCCGTTACTCTTTTGGTTCATTTATCAGAAGAGTTATATCCCAGCTATAGTGGTTGGACTTATTGCAATTGTGTCTGATTTACTGGATGGTTTTTTTGCTCGTGTGTTGAATCAACATTCGGAGTTGGGTTATATCCTTGATCCTATAGCGGATAAATTTGCTATAGGTGCGGGAGTATTTGCCCTTGTCTTATCTGGAGCAACGGAATTTCCTGTATGGGCATTTGCAGCAGTGGTTTTCCGTGATGTTGCGATTGTACTTGGAAATGCTTACCTTGCGTATAAAGCAAAAATGATTACGAAGTCGAATTGGTGGGGAAAGTGCACAAGTTTTTCTTTATCAATTGCAGTCATACTATATCTAATTCGGGCAATTCGACCAAATCTGTTTCCTGATTGGGTTGATTTTGTTGTGTTGTGCGTTGCTATGGTCTTTGTAGGTATCTCTGCAGTAAGTTATACACGACATATGTTACGAGCGCTAAAAACTAGCTCAGTTACTGCTGATGCGATACATTAGTTACGATTCTGGTAAATTATATATATATATGCGGATGTAATGTATAGAATATTCATAGTGAAACTGATCGTAGAGAAGTAAGGAACAGAAAATGGAACTTTATATGAATCCTTCAGATGTTGCAGAGATAATCGGTGTTGATGAAGAGATTATAAAAAGAACATTAAATCGTAAACATGAGAATATTGAGCCGTATCTTCGTGTTGTTTCTGCTCCCTCAGATGCAGATGATGGAGAACCAAAGCCGATTCTGCAATTGAGGATAGACGGCTTAGCACCACTGATTACGCAACTCAGTTATAACATTCCTACGAACGACATAATTGAGAATCTGATATGTCAGATCGTCCACATTGCTTATCTGCGTGAAACGAATGAGAAATTAGAAGCGGAAATCTCTACGCTTCAAAATAAGATAAATTCTCTCCATGAAGAAAGAGCAGATTTACGCGTACAGATTAACTTTTTAGAAGAAGAAAAGAACAAGTCGTGGAAAGATCGTTTGTTCAAATTTGGTGATTAAACCTGCTCAACTTAAATCTATTTTTTCAGGCAGAGATACTATGTCAAAATTGCAACGAAATCAGAATCTAAGTATATGTTTTCTTCTTATAGGCACTGTTTTTCTGTATCTTCCCTTTGGCAATTCCACCACGCAATCAGAGTTTTTAACGCAGTTTAATGTTCTTCTCAAAGGAATTGCGTTCGTTTTATTATGCATTGCTGCGATCCTTGCAAGTGTTACATTTCAGAACAAGTTTAATGTCTTACTTATTTCTGCCCTGGGTTTAGTAATTGGATTTACATTTCTCTATCTTCCAGTACCGGGAATTCTTCATAGTTCTGCATTCCACATTCTGTTTAGCAGTGCGATAGCATTTGGTATCACTACACGATCAAAGAGGAGTGCTTCAGTGATGTCCTTCGCTGTAGTTTGCATCGGGATTGTTCTTCTTTATCAACCAAAATTTCAAACGCTAAGTAATACTGCACTATTTCTTATATTACCGGGTATGATTGTGTTCTCTTTAGTCCATTCACAGAAAGTCTTGTGTGAACGAATTTCAATTGGGTTAATTGTACTCGGGTTATTTTCACTATGTCAACCATTCTTAATCCTTCTATATCAAACTGGATTTCACTTACTCCTCGGTGGATTGACTGGATTTATAGTTGTTGCACATAGGTAATACCAGCGTGGTAACTTATTGTCTAATACTTGTTTTTTCCATCCATTACACCCCCTAAAAGAATCCCCTACTATTCAGGATATCACCGAAATATAACTATGGTATCAGCAAAATCAAGACATATCGTAATTATTGGTGCTGGTGTTATAGGAATTTCTATTGCGTATTTCCTATCCCGTCTACCATATACAGTGGTAACAATAATTGAGCAGGATGCACCGGGATCAGGTGCTACCGGACACTCCTTTGCTTGGATAAATGCATTTGGTAAGGATCCTCGGGATTATCATACTCTTAACAGACGTTCATTGGATATGTGGTATCGGTTTGCACATCAACTCAATGCAGATATCGGTATTCATTACGGTGGAGAAATGCGCTGGGAAAATAGAAGAAAATATGCAATTCAGTTAGAAAACCGTATCCGACAACTTCAAAATTGGGGTTACCCGTGTAGGATTATTACATCTGAAGAGATGTTAACTTTAGAACCGGGTCTGAACTTAGATTCAGTCATAGCAAAGCCTCCTATTCAGATGCAGATTTACACATTGAGACTGACAAATTCGTTAACGTTTGTTTGGATCGAGTAAGAGAATATGGTACGACCATACAAACTCACACTCAAGTCACAGGTTTTGGTGTGCATAACGGAAAGATTGCTAATGTCCAGGCAGAAGATACTGAATTTCCTTGTGATGTGGTTGTATTGACAAGTGGAGTTCAGACTACTCAACTTGCAGCATTATTAGATGTGGATATTCCACAACAATGTAGTCCAGGAATAGTCATTAAGACAACACCTTGTGATACAATCCTACATAATACTGCGATTTTACACGTTCCACCCAGGAATGAAAATCATCAACACCTACATCTCCGGCAATTGAGTGATGGAACGCTCAGAATTGGTCAAGGAACACAAGAAGGCATCAATCATGATGACTCACAGGCACATGCAGATAAACTTCTGTCTGAAGCTAAAGAAGTTCTTCCTTCAATAGGTAATATACAAGCAATACCGACCCAAGTCGGGTATCGTCCGATGCCGCTGGATGGGTTTCCTGTCATTGGATTTACAGAGAAGGTGTCGAATCTGTACGTAGCATTAATGCATAGCGGTGTAACATTAGCACCATTGATAGGGGAGATGTCAGTAATGGAAATTGTAGACGGGGCGCGGGTGGAGTGGTTCGCCCCGTATCGGTTAGAAAGGTTTTGTGATATAGAAAAACCGTACATTGCCTCCGTCACATAAAGTTACTAATAAAGTTCTAATTTTCCATTGTTTACGATTAAGATCTTTGGATCGTAGATGGCATCTCCATTTTCATCAAATGAAAACTCACCTAAAACAGTTTCAAAATCTCTGATACTTGCAAGTGCGTCTCTAATGTCGTTAGTAGTATGAGAGTCGGCGTTTTTTATACCTTCAGCTAATACCTGTACGGCAGCATACGTCCTTGCTGCATAGTTATTTGGTTTCATTCCGTAGGTATCACTGTAATTTTTAATAAAAGTCTGATTAATCACAGTGTCAACAGCAGTACCCCACCCAACAAATGTTATAGCACCCTCTGCTGCTTCTCTGGCTGCATCAACATCGGCTTCAGTTAACGTGCGAATGATGAATCGTGCTGTAATCCCGAGTTCTTTACCTTTAAGGAGAATTCCAGGTTTTTCTGGTGGTAATGATGAAACAAAGATTACATCAGGATTTTCTTCTTTGATACGGGTGAGTTGCTCCGTAAAATCTGTATCACCCCCTTTGAAAGTCTCTCTAATCAGCAATTTTACACCTATTGCAGCCAGTACTTCTTGCACAGCAGCGTCTCCGTCACTCGCGAACTCATCGGTTTCATCATAAAGCGTTGCTGCGGTTTTATAACCAAGCTTTTTATGGGTTGCTTGAATCCCATTTGGTACTAAGACATCGGTTGTGAGAGCGATACGAAACACATAGTCACCAATTGCACTAAGACCGCGTGCAGCCGATGTAGGACTTATTGCCACGACTCTGTTTTCTTGAGCGATTGGAAATGCTTCTTTAGTAGCTGCCGAAGTGGACGGACCGAGGATAATAGATACTTCGTCTTCAACAATTAGTTTATTGAATGCTCTAACAGCACCATCAACTGTGCTACCGTCGTCTTCAATAATAAGCTCGATATTAACACCTGCAAGTTGTGATTCGTTTAATTCCTTAAATGCCAGTTCAAGTCCCTGATGAATTGGTTCACCAAAGGTAGGTACAAGTCTACCTGTCATTGGCAGCACTACACCTATAGTTATCTGATTATCAGTATCTTCTTCCTGAGATATTGAATGTTCAATGATATTGGATACATTCTCACAACTGGACAAAGACATTATAATTACAAAAATGGGTAATATAAAAAGAATTGAAGTCGCTCTTGTTTTCATATTTCCTCCTTTATTTAAGACGCAGTCTACAAACTGTTTTAGTCAACGAAAACAGCATTATGTTTAGTCAAGACTGCTTATAGACTCATTCAGCGAAATAAGTGGGTTTACCATCCAAGCTCACCTGATTTTTCTCTTTCCAATATTGCTTCACACCTTCTTTACCTTTTTTCGACGACCATTTGTTTAATAGTTCCCTCTCACCAACGTAGTTGTAGATCGGGACTGCAAAACCGCAGGATGTTTGCACCGTATCAACATTTAGATCAAAGATTTGACGCGCACCTGGATTTGACTTAAATAATGGATATAGGATTCTCCAATCATCATCGTCATTATGGATTGCCCTTGCATTTCCGTACAACCTAAGGATCATTGGGTTATCTTCAAATGCTGTGAACATAATTGTCATTCGAGAATCTTCTTGAATATGTGCTGCAGTTTCATTCCCGCTTCCAGTTAGGTTCAACCAAATTACACGATTGGGGTTAACAACCCGCAACGAATCCATACCTTTTGGAGATAGATTGATTCTACTGTCCGCGGTTGCAGTAGCAACGAAGAATATCTTCTGGTCTTTGATAAATTGCTGTAATTTTGGTGAGATTGACTTGTATAGTTTTGACATAGGTTATTCATTTGTAAAGTTATACTGATTCAATTTTCATACTTTAGTGTTGCCCATGTTGTTGTTAGTTTATCAGCTGGTTTAACATCGTGCGGTTCTGCCCCTTCTATATCACTGACAAATTCTCCTTCATATAGGCGTATATGGTCTAACCAAACATCAATGTCCGATGTACCCATGATTATTCCAGCACGCGAATTCACATCATCAACAGGCATTTTGAAGGTGAGGAAAAACTCCTTCCATTCTTCGGATAGATTTATTGATTTAGGTGCATATACCGTCCATGGTGCACCTTGATGCATAATTCGGAAAGTAATGTTTCTGGGTTTTTCGCTCTTTGCCCACAAACTGTAGGTATATGTGGTGTCTTTCTCTAAAGTGAAAGGTTGCTGATAGAATTGTATATGTCCTATATTATCTCCCTGTTTACTGATATTGATATAGGCAGCGTTTTTTCCTGCTATAGGTTCTGCTTTTCTTCCTTCGGTGAGAAATATTGCTGAAGCACTTTCGTGTGTCCAGTGATGCCATCCATCAAGTAGCAAGTCAAAGTCACCGTTCTTTAGGATATTCTCTGGTAATTCTTGAGGATATGCAATGACAGCAAACCCAAACAACCATACCAATACAAACAGTGGTGTATAGAGCAAAAGGGTCTTAGTTGTGTTCATTTTCGCTTTCCAGATCATACTCGCCTCCATTTTCTGAGTTTATCGTAGGTTTCATCAAGCGCAAGTTCAGTGCCTGATTCTTCATCTCCATCGTCCGCGGATGGTTTTGTCGTTCTTGAACAACCGATAACAACTATGGAACAACTATGGATCGAATGAAGATACAGAACCAAGATGAGAAAGAAAATACGGTTTCACCGAAAGACAATGAACATTCAGTGACTCCTCTCTGATTTTACTGAAAAGGAGAGTATCTTCTACAGTAACTTTGAAAGGACAAGTTTGGAACTTTCCTTTCATAGAGGTTTCCAATATGGAAGATAAACACTGATTTTTACCGACGGAGGTTCAGAAACTCGTAAGGATCAATCCCGCCTTCTAAGAATTTGACATCTATTCTCTCTGATAGATTAAAATCTTCGTCAAAATATGTATTATATTTAGGCAAATCTGAAGACAAATCTGAACTTAGAGGGAAAAATATTTCTATGTTGGAGTCAGAATAGATTAGTCCATTTGATGAATCCATAATAACACCCTTTGTTCGCTTGCCTTGGTTCCAGAGCTCAATGCGAACTCTGGCAAGTAATTCAAGGGTTTCAGCTCCGTTAGGGTCGGAGATAGATCTTTTTTCGACTTTATTCCAAATATCTTGATCAGGGAAATCTGCTGGTATTTTTGGAAATGCTCCGAAACCAAAGGGAGAAACTTTTACCTCTTTGCTGACTCCCTCTACAAGTGTCGGTTCTACTGACATCGGTACAATTCCATTTTTATGTGTTTCCTCAGCGGTATCGTCCACCCCTCCGTAGAAATAACGACTTCCAAAATAAACCCCAATAGTGATAAGAGCGCAGATACTAGCAGTGCAAATGACAAATTGATTTTTAAACTGGAGCCATTGTAAAAATCGATCTTTAAATCCATAGAAATTATCCGGTTTCTCAAGTTGATCTTGTGCAAGTGCCGTTACTTCTTCCAAGATGCCTTCCTCTTCAAGAAAATCATCAAAGTTGCTACCACTATACTTATTCATTCTATACGTTCTATACGTTCCCGCTATTCCAATGATTTAGCCGTTCTTGTGCCAAACTTATTTCTTTAGTTACTTTAGGTCGCTTCTTGAAAAATTCATGTAGAAGTACCATCTTGTTTTCTTTAATAATAAATAAAACTCGAACATTCTTATTGCTTACTTTACTGCAAACTTCCCATAGATCTTGTACGTTTCTTAACCTCGTAGCAAGCCCCGGCGTTATTTCATTAGGCCAACCGAACTGAACAGTTTTTATATCTCTACCAATTGTCTTCTTAGCATTTTCGTCAAGACTTCTAAGCCACTCTCTCACGGGTTCTGCGCCTGTGTTTGTGCAAAAAAAACAACGTTTAAGAGTAGGTTCTCCGTTCATAAAAAGAAAAATAACTAATCATGCTCTTGCAAAAAAAACAAAAAGGGGTTTTAAACTGATCTATCACGCTTCAATTATATTAGAGAATATTAAAAAGCAGGTTTATGAAGTTTGAAAATAATTCCGTAATTGTGTCATAACCTTCAATCTCCCGATTGACATTTTTGAAGAGCATTATAAAATGCATCTACGGACAATTACTGAATTAAACTCTGAATCTTCGTCAAACCTGCTCTTAGAGTAGAATTCCCGGCAGCGACCTACTTTCCCACGGGGTTGCCCCCGAAGTATCATCAGCGCAGAAGGGCTTAACTTCCGTGTTCGGAATGGGAACGGGTGGGTCCCCTTCGCTATTGCCACCGGAAAGGTGTATAAAAATATTTGACAATTGTATAGAATTTGAGGAACGGTAGAGAAAAATAAATTATCAAGCCCTCGACTTATTAGTACCAGTTAGCTGAACCGCTCACACGGTGTACACATCTGGCCTATCAACCTCCTGATCTCGAAGGAGTCTTACCAACTTAACGTTGTGGGATATCTTATCTTGAGGTGGGTTTCACGCTTATATGCTTTCAGCGTTTCTCCTTTCCGTACATAGCTACCCAGCGATGCCACTGGCGTGACAACTGGTTCACTAGAGGTGCGTCCACCCCGGTCTTCTCATACTAGGTGGCAGATCCACTCAAATATCCTACGCCCGTACCAGATAGGGACCGAACTGGCTCACGCCGTTCTAAACCCAGCTCGCGTGCCACTTTAATCGGAGGACAGCCAAACCCTTGGGACCTGCTGCAGCCCCAGGATGTGACGAGCCGACATCGAGGTGCCGAACCGCCCCGTATATTTGGGCTATCGGGGGCGACTAGCCTGTTATCCCCGGAGTACCTTTTATCCAATGAGTTACGGCCTTTCCACACAGCACCGTAAGATCACTAAGCCCTGCTTTCGCATCTGCTTGACGTGTCCGTCTCGCAGTTAAGCTCCCTTTTGCCTTTACACTCTACGCGCGGTTTCCAATCGCGCTGAGGGAACCTTAGGGTGGCTCCGTTACAGTTTAGGAGCCGACCATCCCAGCCAAACTACCCACCTGACACTGTTCTCGGCCCGGATTCACGGACCAGAGTTAGAATTCCAATACAACAAAAGTGGTATTTCAAGGACGACTCCACTGAAGCTAGCGCCCCAGTTTCACGGTCTCCCACCTATCCTACATGTGCAGCATTAAAACCCAATATCAAGCTATAGTAAAGGTTCACGGGGTCTTTCCGTCTTGGTACGGGTAACCGGCATCTTCACCGGTATTACAATTTCGCCGAGTCTCTCGCTGAGACAGTGCCCATGTCGTTACGCCATTCGTGCAGGTCGGAATTTACCCGACGAGGAATTTCGCTACCTTAGGACCGTTATAGTTACGGCCGCCGTTCACCAGGGCTTCAGTTCGGAGCTTCCGGTTGCCCTTCACTCCTTACCTTAACGTTTTGGCACCGGGCAGGCGTCAGTCCCTATACATCATCTTACGATTTAGCAGAGACCTGTGTTTTTAGTAAACAGTCGCACGGGCCATTTCACTGCGGCTTTTTTCGATATTGCGTGCGAAACGCGCTATCTACTTAAAGCACCCCTTCTCCCGAAGTTACGGGGTCATTTTGCCGAGTTCCTTAGCGAGAGTTCTCTCGAGCGCCTTAGGATTCTCTCCTCGCCTACCTGTGTCGGTTTGCGGTACGGACACCATGGGTCGTCCACTCGAGGTTCTTTTCTTGGCAAGCAACCAGAACAGTTTGCATCCTTACGGAATCCTGTTCACCTCTCAGAGCATGTTGCACCGGATTTACCTGGTGCACTCTGTCGGGCTTAACCCAGCATTTCCATCAGCTGGTAGTTCTTAATGCTTGCGTCTCCCCTAGTATCATACTATTCATGGTGGTGCAGGAATATTACGCCTGCTTCCCATCGTCTACGCCTTTCGGCCTCGACTTAGGATCCGACTAACCCTGGGCGGAATTGCCTTGCCCAGGAACCCTTAGGCTTTCGGCGAACAAGCTTCTAACTTGTTTTATCGCTACTCATGCCGGCATAATCACTTCTAATTCGTCCAGAACACCTTACGGTTTTCCTTCAGTCCTACTATAGAACGCTCCCCTACCATACTTATCCGTATCTAATACGATATATTATCATGTTACTGATACACATATCATATTAGGGTATAAATATCCACAGCTTCGGTAATACGCTTAGCCCCGGAAATTTTCGGTGCAAAATCGCTCAACCAGTGAGTTATTACACACTCTTTAAATGGTTGCCACTTCTACGCCAACATCCTGGCTGTCTCAGCAACAAAACATCCTTTACCACTTAGCGTATATTTAGGGACCTTAGCTGGTGGTCTGGGCTGTTTCCCTCTTGTCAATGGAGCTTATCCCCCACTGACTGACTCCCATGCTTGGGACAATGGCATTTGCAGTTTAACTGGAGTTGCTAACCTGGTAGGGCCGCGAGTCCAATTAGAGCTCTACCGCCACTGTCGAACACATGAGGCTAGCCCTAAAGCTATTTCGGGGAGAACCAGCTATCACCAGGTTTGATTAGCCTTTCACTCCGACCCACGGGTCATCCCCCAAGTTTTCAGCCTTGGTGGGTTCAGGCCTCCACATATTTTTACATATGCTTCACCTTGCCTATGGGTAGATCACCTGGTTTCGGGTGTACTCCATGCAACTGCACGCCCTATTAAGACTCGCTTTCGCTACGACTCCACATCAGAGATGTTTAATCTGGCTACACAGAGTAAGTCACCGGCTCATTATGCAAAAGGCACGCGGTCATGCATGTCACTTGCGTGACTTAGCACTACCACAGATTGTAAGCTTTACGGTTTCAGGGACTTTTCACTTCCCTAGCGGGGGAACTTTTCACCACTTCCTTCACAGTACTTCGTACACTATCGGTTGCCAGGGAGTATTTAGCCTTAGGAGGTGGTCCTCCTGGATTCCCACAGGTTTTGCGCCCTATCCCGTGGTACTTGGGAATCCGTAAGAAATTCGTCGTTGCTTTCGTTCACGGGACTTTTACCCTCTCCGGTTGTTCTTTCCAGATACATTAAACTAACAACACGTTAATTTCTGGTGTGTCTGAACCCACACCCAACGAACCCCACAACCCCCGATATACAACGCGTTCAGGCTTGAACATATATCAGGTTTGGGCTATTCCCTTTTCGCTCGCCGCTACTGGGGGAATCGAGGTTTCTTTCTTTTCCTCAGGGTACTGAGATGTTTCACTTCTCCTGGTTCTCCCTCGTGTAAACACGAGTAGCAGAGATTAATCTGCTCGGTTGCCCGATTCGGGAATCTTCGGATCAATGTTTGTTATGCAACTCCCCGAAGCTTATCGCAGCCTGCCACGCCCTTCATCGTCTCCTGGCACCAAGGCATCCACCGCAAGCTCTTAGTAGCTTGATATGGTGATATCTTTTTCTACCGATTTACCCTCTCTATACAATTGTCAAAGAACGCCGTCTAAAAGAGATAAAAATCTGCTTTTTTGACGATGGAGATGAGCGGAGTTGAACCGCTGACCTTCTGGTTGCAAACCAGATGCTCTCCCAACTGAGCTACACCCCCGAGAATGGTAAGTATATTACCATTAAATTTGAACACTGTCAAATCCTTCTTGAAAAGAGATATTATTTTACCACAGAATTTGAGCAATGTCAAATATATTTTCAATGAACACGTTTCAGAACAACGTTCTATTCTAAACAGATTTTAAGTATATCACATAACATGATGTAATGTCAAATGAATTTTACAAAAATCACTACAAATTTGTCAATTTTTGTCTAAAATTATACTATAGTTTAGACAGATTTATGTTTTTTGTGGCAAAAAGCAGACATGATTGACAGTAGAAAGACGGTAAAGACGTTTGTGTTTGCTCTCAATTATTCATCCTTGAGTTTTCCAGAAACTCGTTGTTGGAAAGTTGTCAGCGATGATTTCTTTCGCACCGTCGCCGATTGCCATCATACAAAGCACACTCGCAACCCCAATGAAGATACCCAGGATGGATAACCCGGCGCGCATTGGATTTTGCCAGATGTGATGAATACCTGATGCTATCGCCTCATAGATGTTCATGTAATAAAGTATCTCTACCTAAACATTATCGTTCGTATCAAAGCAGATAGGTGTTATCTACTTGTCCTTAGAGATAAGGTTTCGTATCCCAAAGATGAATGGTACCATCATAACCGCCACTTGCCAACACGGACCCATCAGGTGAAAAAGCAACACACTGAACATCTGTAGGATGACCACCACGGAAAGCTGCAATGTTTTTTCCACTTGCAACATCCCACAAATGTACCGGACACTTCTTGATACCAAAACCGCGTATCCACCATGCCCCTGAAGCTAAATATCTACCACAAGATGAAAATGCTAATGCAAATGGCATCCAACTTTCTTTGGATAGAGGTATGTCCAAGATAGTTTCACCTTGCTCAATACCCCATATATGAATATTTTTCCCCCAACCTATAGCAATTAGAGTGCTACATGGAGAAAAAGCAATAAACTCCCCCTCTGCTGGAAATGATTCAATCTGTTCACCACTCTCAACATGCCACAGACATGCGACCGGTCCAGTACTCCTAACACTAAAAAGGAACTTTTCATCAGGACTAAACATAAGATTGCTAATCCATCCATCATGTGCTTTGTGCTTATGTCGTAACCTTTGATGTGTAACCTCCCACACATACAACATGCCTTCACTATCTCCGCATACCAGTAAGTTATTATGGTGTGCGAACGCTGCTGTTGACACCTGCCATTCTTCAACGGAAAGAGGTTTATTTTCCTCTGGAAGTGTGAAAGTGGCAACCGGTGTATCCGTGTTTCCAATGTCCCATACCTCTGCTGTTTTACCGTCTCGCCCTGTTGCGTAGATATTTCCCTGTGGCGACACGGAGACATTATTCCCTCTTTCAGATAGATTGAGACAGGATGGCGGTGAGGATGGTTGGGTAATATCCCATAACCTCACCACTCGGCTCGAACCTCCAGCTGCAAGCATTTTCCCATCTGGCGCAAAAACAAGGGAATATGGAAAGCCAGTGTGCAAATGAGGAAACGAAGACGGTTCTGAATTACCCACTGTCCATTTTCTAAATTCATTGGGATCGTAGGTAGCTAAAACGAATGGGGTTCCACTTGGAACGTGGGTATCATGGATATAACTATGTTCTTCAAGGTAGAGGTTGCACTTTTCACCGCGTGCAACATCCCACACGATGAAAGCATCATCAAATACTTCTAACGCATACAGCACACCCTCTGGTGTATAGAAAACCTGTTTACGTCCTGTTCCGTAATTTTGATATGCCTGCTGTAACCTCCAGTCTTCAACTGACCATATCCTAACAGTACCATCCCTACCACCAGAGGCAAGGAATTCACCACACGGTGAAAAACTTAGACTATACACAAAATCAGGATGTTCTGTAAGACAAGCTAATTGCTCACCTGTTTTGATATTCCATACAGCAATATCGTTGGAAGCGTGGTGGGGCGGACGGATTGTGTTGCTGCGGTCTACATGTGCGAATAAGTTATCATCCGGCATTGTACACGCGATCAAACTGCCATCCGGAGAAAAAGCAATAGGGCGTAGAAGAAAAGGAAACCATCTATAATTGGTGTTTTCGTGAAACTTACCAATTTGTTCGCCAGTTTCAGTATTCCAGACATATAGGATGTAGTCCCGTTGACTGGAAACAGCGAGAAACTGACTATCCGGTGAAAAGATGAGACGGGAGACCATATCATAAGGTCTCTCCGCTTCATCTCGTTCCATTTGAGAGATGCAAATACCCCGCTGCACATCCCATATTTTGACAAGACCATCCCCATCACCGGTCGCAAGCCATTTACCATTCGGTGAAAAGGAAACAGCAGAAATATATCCGCGATCTGTGTCCCACAAATCAACGGGAGACATGGTTGATATATCATACCACCAAATCCCTATGTCACTTGCGAATACAACATACTTCCCACAAGGAGAATATGCGGGATCAAACCTTACTATACCTTTTCCTAACCGGGCAATCGCACCATCCGGTAATTCCCAAGTCGTAAAATCGTTGTTTTCATGCTTTGATAAAGCAGGAACCCATTTTTCGTTTTCTGCCATACACTCTCCTCTTATTTAAAAACTATGATTTGCCTAAAACCAACAAAGAACTCTTGAAATATAGACTTACGGCATAAAGACTCTATAGAATCACTTATACACATTTACGGATGCATCTTTTAATGAATTACTAAAGTTTGGACATTATAAAGACTCTATAGAATCACTTATACACATTTACGGATGCATCTTTTAATGAATTACTAAAGTTTGGACATTTTCTGTCAACTATGTCTTGAGTTATCAAGTCTTTTTAGGTTTTTCTGTGAGTTCCCATCCCAATGGAACCCTACGAAAGATGCTGCACTCCAAATGAAGTTCAATAAAATATTTAGGTAATTTGGCGAGGTTAGGAAACCTCGCCAGCGGCATCGGGAAGGTAGGTGCGGTTTCCTAACCAATGTAGAATACCAAACGCGTATTCTGCCGGATTCTACAAGAAACTGAATATTACCCGATTAAATTTTTTAACTTCATGCGGAGTGCTATGTGTCGATTTCTACGGACCGCTCCGCTGGAGAGAAAACGAAGTTTTTATGGATTAAAAGCATCTAATAAGCAACAAGTCTTATCACCATATATATGTTTAGCACACCATAAAGGAGAACACATTAAAGGAGAACACATTGATGAAAAACAGATTGACTTTAACTTTGATAGCGTTGTTTGTAGCACTCACATTCACAACCAACATTTTCGCCCAAGATTCACCGCAATGGCATCTCCCCGATGATGCAACAATGCGGCTTGGAAAAGGCAGGATTAACGAGATTACGTATTCACCCGATGGCACAAAGATGGCAGTCGCCACAAGCATCGGCATTTGGTTATACGAAACAGAAACAGCCAAAGAGCTCAACCTACTTACTGCACATACGGGCAGGGTTACCAGCGTTGCGTTCAGTCCGGATGGCGCAACACTTGCCAGTGGAAGTTCCGATAGAACCATCCGTTTATGGGACGTAGAAAGTGGTGAAACGTTGCACACGTTCAATGGACATAGAGGAACTGTTACCAGCGTTGCGTTCAGTCCGGATGGCGCAACACTTGCCAGTGGAAGTTATGATAGAACTATCCGTTTATGGGATGTGGCAACAGGCACAGAACTCCACACCCTTACAGGACATACGCGTTCGATTAATGAAGTTGTATTCAACCACGACGGCACAATGCTTGCGTCTGCAAGTGCTTTCGACCTCATCCGATTGTGGGATGTTGTAAACGGCACTGAGCTCCGTACGCTCAACGCGGGTAATCATGGTGCATTCAGCGTCGCATTTAGTCCGGTTACAAACACGCTTGCAAGCGGCGGGCATGATAAAATCGTCCGTCTGTGGAATGCAGACACAGGTGCTGAACTCCGCACACTTGAAAAGCACACGCATCATGTAATGCACGTGGCGTTTAGTCCAAATGGCGATATCCTCGCAAGTGCTACAAGCAAAGCCATTGGGACAAACCCATCCGTTTGTGGCATACAGACACCGGCATTGAACTCCACGCACTCACAGGACATACAAGCGGAATCAGTGACATAACGTTCAATCCGAGTGGCGATATCCTGACATCTGCCGGTGCTGACAATAGTATTCGTCTTTGGGATGTAAACAGTGGCACGGAACTCCGTATATATGTAGACCATTCCGCAAATGGCGATGAGCTCCTATATCCAGAAAGAAGAGTGCACGCGTCTGTCAATGCGGACTATAGCATCCGTTTGTGGGATTCGGAAACGGGTGTCAAACTTCCCACACTCATAGGGCATACCGATAGGATTAGCAGCATTGCGTTCAGTCCTGACAACACAGAGATTGCCACTGGTAGTTGGGACAGAACGCTCCGTGTGTGGGATGTGGGAACTGGCACGCAGCTACACACCCTCGTGGATAATGGCGTCCACGTGGCAGACGATCTTAAGTTCAGTCCGGATGGAAAAAAGATCGCGATGCTCCGTTCCTTTATCAACTCCAACGTCCACCTGTTTGATGTGGAAGCAGGGATGGAGGTACAATCCTTCAGAGCGTTTACACTACCACCCCTCTCCAGCAAACCATCGACCTATCCTGCCAATGAGCATGAGAGTTCGGTGGACCACATCATGTTCAGTCCAGATGGAAATTCAATCCTAACTATTAGCTACGATAAGACCATCCGTATTTGGGATGCCGCAACCGGCAAGTTTCAGAACGTGTTAGCAGCACACACCGGTTTAATCAACAATGTCAGGTTCAGTCCGGATGGCACAACTCTGGCAACTGGCGGTGCTGACAACACCATCCGTTTTTGGGATGTCCAAACGTGGATGGAGATGCAAACGCTCACCACAGACCCTGATTCGGTCAGAAGTGTTGCGTTCAGTGCAGATGGGAACACCCTCGCAAGTGGTAACGCAGACGGCACAATTCGACTTTGGGATATTGCGAATGGTATGGTGGTTCGCACGTTCAAGGGACATTTGAGTTCGGTCGACAGGATCGCGTTCAGTTTGGATGGACAGACGTTTGTGAGTCGCAGTTCTGATGGCACGATCCTCGTGTGGGACATCACGCCTGTTGAACCTATAAACACGGTGGTGAGTCTATCGCCTGCCAGTGTGCAGTCGCCTGTTATCGGTAAAAACCTTGTCTTCTCGCTAAAAATCGCTGAAGCGGAGAATGTGGCAGCGTATCAAGCGACTATCTCTTTTGATAACACCGCACTCCGCTATATTGAAAGCGTGAATGGTGATTTTCTGCCGTCCACTGCTTATGTTTTGGAACCAACTGTTTATGCAGATAAGGTGACACTTGCAGCAACATCCTTTGGAGAAGATCGCGACGGAGATGGCACGCTTGCCACAATTACCTTTGAGGTTGTTGCTATCAAAGCCTCTACCGTGCGTTTGTCCGATGTGATACTTACGAATAGTTCGGGAGAAATCACGAAGCCGATCATTGCGAATGCTAAAATCACCCAACCGCAACAACACGCCGAAGATGTGAATGAGGATGGTGTTGTTGATATTACTGACTTGACCCTTGTTGCGTCTAACTTCGGCAAAACGGGTGCGACCTCTGCTGATGTCAACGACGATGGCGTTGTGAATATCGTTGATTTGGCACTCGTCGCGGCCGCAATTGCGAATGGTGATGAGACTACTGCACCTTCTTTATGGAGCGTCAACCCTGATAATATGCCGACACCCGCAACGGTGGAAGCATGGCTACAGGAAGCGCGTAAAGTTAACTTAGCTGATCCCGATTTTCAACGCGGTATCATTATGCTGGAAAGTCTTTTGAAGTTGTTGACACCGAAGACCACGGCACTCCTTGCGAACTATCCGAATCCGTTTAATCCTGAGACGTGGATACCTTATCAACTCGCTACACCTGCTGATGTTAGCATTTCAATCTACACCACTGATGGCAAGCTAATTCGGCAGTTGGATTTGGGACATCAACCTGTTGGGATGTATCATCAGCAGAGCAATGCTGCATATTGGGATGGCAAGAATGGTTTGGGTGAATCTGTAGCGAGTGGCGTTTATTTTTATACGTTTTCAGCGGGCAAGTTTTCTACTACGCGTAAGATGTTGATACGGAAATAACGGTCAGTTTTCAGTTCGTGCGGTTTCCTAACCGCACCGTATCCCACCCCCGGTAGGTGCGGTTTCCTAACCGTACCGTATCGCCACATCCGGTAGGTGCGGTTTCCTAACCGCACCTTTCTTTGTCTAAAAATCCGAATTAGGCTCTCCAAACAACGGACAGACACAAAGACCTGACTACAAAGCAGATGGGTTCATAAAAGGATTCATATCCCAAAGGAGGATTGTGCCATCAAAACTGCCGCTTGCCAAAAGTTTGCCATCTGGTGAAAAAGCTAAATCTTGTACATCCGAAGCGTGTCCCCAGAAAGTATGACGTAATTCGCCAGTCGACATTTCCCACAAATGTATCGGTACTTTGTCCAACCCCCATTTCCACCAAGCACCAGAAGCGAGATACTTTCCACAAGGGGAAAATGTCAATGCCCAAGGACGAATATATCCCTTAGGTTGAAGGAATATCATCCTTGTTTCTAAGGTCTCTGTATCCCACAATCGGATCTCGTTAGTTGGCACTCTCGAGCCACCTGTTCCAAGTCCACCTGCAATCCAATTTCCACAAGGTGAGAAAACGATAGATCGTATCATTGGGAAATCCTGTCTTCTAAGGTTTCCCCCTTTGATAACACGTGCAATTTCTTCTGGTTTGCCTTTATATAAAGAGATATCGTCTAAAGTGTCTGGTAAAGGAAGTGATGATATCTGTTCTCCGGTTTCAACATTCCAGAGCAAAACTGTTCCATCCGTGGAGGAAGAAACGATCTGTTTTCCATCAGGATGAAATGCGGTAGCCAACACTGGCATTGTATGCCCCAAAAGTGTATGCTGTTTTTTCCAGTGTGCGACATCCCAAATATAGAATTCATCTCTCCATCCAGCACTGGCGAGGTGTTTACCAGTAGGAGAAAATCTCAACGAAAAGATCAGGCTTTTATGTGCTGTTAGTTCTGCGACTAACGCTTCAGATTCTATGTGCCAGACTTGTATATCATGGACACCTGTATCAAAAACCAAGAGTTGTTCATCTGTAGACAACGTCATGCGCTTTCTTGTATGTCCGCGTTTATCTGCAGGTGGCAGGATCCGCTGGACTTCCCACCTACTGATATCCCAAAATATCTTACCAGTACTTCCCCAGTAACCACCGATCAATGTTTTGTTATCTTGTAAGAATGCCACAGAGTAGGGAACACTTCCATATCCAGAAAAGAATGACCTTGTAGTAGAGTCATCTTCTTGCCATATTTGAACTTTGTAGTTCCAACAGCCAATTGCGAGTTTCGTTCCATCGCTTGAAAATCTTGCTTTACTTGTTGGAGCACCAACAGTGTTGAAGGTATCCAGTTTTTTGTCGCTTGAAGCATCACAAATTTCTACTTTTTCCTCATAGATATCTGCAACGCGTAGTGTTTCATCAGGTGCAAACGCAAGTCTTACTCGGTCTCCTTCATAACTTTTAGGCATTATAATAAGAAATTCGCTCTGAATATCCCACATTTGAACGGTAGCACCACGACTTGCACTGGCGAGGTATTGTCCACACGGAGAAAACAGGAGCGTATGCAAGGGTTTGGTGTGTCCCGTAAGGCACGCTATGTCTTCACCTGTGTTTATATTAGAGATCGTCACTGTTTCTGGTGATGACACATACGAAAATAGATTGCTGTTGGGTGAAAAGGCGATGGGAAAATATCTGTCGTAGGCAGCACCTTCTTTGCTATAATCTTTTCTATTTGGTTTTTCAAGTTTAAAATCCCTGATAGGTGTGTTAGGTTCTGTGTGCCATGCATAGACAGCACTATGTCCGAAACCGGAAGCAGCTATGAATTGATCGTCCGGTGAAAAGTGGACATGAAGGATGACATTACGGCGCTCAGTCCCTCCCCAGTCTATTTTTCTTACACATTGTCCGTTTTGTGTATCCCATACCTTGAGAATCCCGTCTTGGTCTCCTGTGGCGATCCAACGTGAGTCGTGTGAGAAGGTTGCAACATTCATCATGCCGCGGTCGGTGCCCCATAATGCACGCGGTTTCAATGTTTCTAAGTCATATATCCAAAACCCTATTTTTGTTGCAACGGAAAGATACCTTGAATCAGGTGAGAATTCAACATAAAGACATCCTCCTTGTCCTAATCGTGCGATTGCGCCTTCGGGGAGCTCCCAGGTTTTTACATCTGTGTCGTCAAGTGGTCTAAGTACTGAGGTTGAAGTGGTTATATTTTCCATAAAGATGTCTCCTTTATCTAATGGATGGTGAGATTCGTTAATCTTGCACGTTGAGATGTATTGCGAATTTAACCAGAGAATTGACGAGGAATGTTTATGAATTGATATACGGTTTCAAATCCCAGAGGAATATTACCCCATCATGTCCACCACTGGCAAGAACAGTGCAATCGTGATTTAATGCAAAACACTGAACGTCTGTAGTGTGTCCAGAAAACGTGGCGATATTCTCACCTGTCGCTACTTTCCACAAACGGATCGGCACTTTCTGCAAACCACCTTGCCACCATGAACCGGAAAGGAGATATTCCCCACATGGTGAAAAATATAATGTAATAGGTCGCTGATTTCCTTCTGGTTGGGGAATTGTCATATAGACTTTTCCATCTGTCGCATTCCACAGCACTATCTCTCCCCACTGTCCAGCTGCAATTAAGTCTCCACGAGGTGAAAACGTAATACCTCTGTCAAAACTTCGGTATTGTCTTCGTCCGGAAAGTGGTGATAAAGGTAGTTCCATGATCTGTTCGCCGGATTCAACGTCCCATAATCTTGCAGTTTTATCTCGCGATATACTCGCGAGTTGTTTTGCGTCAGGACTAAATGCCAAAGCTTCAATGAGTTCTGTATGTCCGGACAGATTTACTTGCAATATCCAGTCCATTTTATTATCACTACTATTTGATATTGATTTACACATCCATACATAGATGTTATAATCTCTATCTGCCCGCGCTATCCGGTCTGCTGTTAGTGCGAACGCCTCACTACCTGTGATCGATAGCAGTTTTTGCTCCTGTATTGGAATATCGGCGATTGATTCACTATTACCATTCTCCCACACTTTTAAGTAGTCATCATCTCCACCAGAAGCGAATATTTTTCCATTAGAGGACAGATAAACATGAAGTGTTCTGCTTGTGGGTAAATCTGCTCCAGTGGGTTGTCGTCCTCGTCTGTGAGGTACATCCCAAAAGAGTGCTTTCCACCCCCAATATGTAGCCACAAGCGTTTCCTCATCTGTTGCATAGACTAATGAACTGACTGTACGTGTATGTCCTTTAATACTCGGAAGTAATTCAGGGACGGGTTTTTCTTTTGTCCAGAATTTGATTTCACTATCATCAGTATATGCAAATTGAGTGTCATCTTTCGAAAAACGGACAAAACTATTTCTGCTCCCTTTTTTGATCGTCACCATTTTTTCGTTTCTTTCTAAATCCCAAACTTCAATTTTGGGTTCAGATGGAAAAACCATAGCTGCAATCAATCCACCTTCCGATGTATAATATGGTGTCATTCGTGCATCTCCATAGTCAGAATAGCTTGCAGTCAGACTTCCACTTTCCACATCCCACACATGAATTTTACCCTCTAAACTACCGGCAGCAAGAAACCTTCCACACGGTGAAAAACAGATGGCACCCCATCTTTTAGACCATTCAAGACGAGAAATTTGTTCTCCTGTTTCTACGCTCCACACCGCAATATATTCAGCGGCACGGTTTCTATGATCGTAACACGTACCTGCTAACAAACTGATATCCGGAGAAAAGCAGGTGGGATAGATCCCATTAATTGTTTCGTTATCTGTTCCATTTAATTTGATTTCTGTTTCTTTCATTTTCGTACCGGTGCGCGGGCACCAAACATTAATCTTGTCGTACTTATTAAAGTCGTACTTATTAAATGCAACAAGACGTTCTCCATCTGCAGAAAAAACAGGTTTGGTAATTCCGAAACGGTCCCGTTTCTCCTTAAATTCCATCTCAGCAATACAACTCTTGTTCTGGATGTCCCACACCCTGAGTGCTTCGTGAAGTGTAGTTGAAGCAATCCATCGACTATCAGGTGAGAATGTAACACCATCAATAGATCCTCTATCAGTTTCCCATAGCGCAATTGGTGTAAGGGTTGAAAGTTCATACATCCAAAGTCCTATTGTTGATCCAACAGCGAAGTACTGTCCATCCGGTGAAAATTCCATATCACGTACACTTCCACGTCCCAATCGAGCGATTGCCACTTCGGGAAGTGTCCAATTACATACTTTGCTATCATCAAAGTGAAAGGGGGTGGCTGTTTGTGTTTTTGTGGTTTCCATTAATTCTCCTTTTATTGATATACCATTTCCAATTGATAGATTTACATTATGATTTAAGTAAACAGAGACAATCATATACAGACAAATGAGTCCCGTAGGGACGAAATGTCTATAGAAAACGTGTTGTCCACTATCTTGAGTCCTATAGGGACGAAATGTTTATATTTTATAGCCTTTTGATTAACAAGAAATCTCTATGAGTTGATAAACGGTTTCATATCCCAAAGTAGGATAGTTCCATCATAACTACCGCTTGCTAAGAGATTCCCATCTGGTGAAAAATCAAGTAACCAAACATCTGTAGGATGTCCCAAGAATGTATGTATATTTTCACCTGTATTAACATCCAACAGATAGATCGACATCCAATCTTGTCCTTCTTGCCATTGTGCACCTACAGCGAGGTATTTACCGCAAGGTGAAAACCTAAAGGTTTGAGGTCTCTGACATCCTGAAGGCGGAATTATTACCATACAGGTTTCTAAGGTAGTTGAATCCCATATTCGGATTTCGTTTCTCCACACCCTTCTAATTACACCAGCAATGCGTGTACCGCAAGGAGATAACTTGAGCTTACCCCAGATCCGTTGCGTTTCAGAATCTGGTTGTTCGTGAAAACGTTGAATATCTTGTGATGTACCTGTATACAATGATTGATCAGAACATATTGATGTATCCAGTGAACCGACTTGCTCTCCGCTATTCAGATCCCATACGAGAATTGGACCGACACGTGGCACGATGATCAATTGTTTCTTGTTTGAAGGTAACAATAATTGCCAACGCTTAGAGATTTGCATATCGCTTTGCACAATTGGATTTTGAATGTGGTGTCGTTTTTTCCACTGCGTTGCATCCCATATTGTGAAGCTATCACCATAGAAACTAACAAAATGTTCACCGTCTGGCGAAAAACCCATTCTAACGATTCTTGATGGATTTTGCGTTAATTCAGCAATTCGTTTGCTGGATTCAAGATTCCAGATATTGATGATTTTTCGAATATTGGTAGTGACAAGGTATTCTGCTGTCGGTGAAAACGTCATCCGAGTCACTCCTTTATATTTTTCAGTAAGTTCGGCGATCTGTTTATCTGATACGAGATTCCAGACTTTAATAACTCTACTATCTTCTACGACTGCAAGGAATTCTCTACTGCGAGAAGTGGAAATTACACCAAGTGAATTGGGCCGTGGAATGTAGAATGTTTGTTTCACCTGTCGCTGCGGAACATCCCATAATCGATATCCAGCAGGATCGTGGCAACTGAGCAGTGTGCGACTGTCTTTGGAAAAACGCACATCAACTACACCTCTTGATAAATGTGTGGGAAGAGATTTTACTGTTGATGGGTTATCCTGTGTCCATACCTGAAGTTCTCCGTGTCTATTTCTGATTGCAAATCGTGTTCCATCAGATGAAAAACAACCACTTAATCCTCGAGAAGCTTCGAAACTATCCACTGTCTTCTGCTGAGTTCTATCCCAGATCACCACCTCTCTGCTTGAGATACCGGCAACTCGTAAGTTGCCATCCAACATAAAAGCAGGAATACCATGCTCCAACCGTCGATTGTCACCATAGGCTGTTGGTGCCATTTCCAGGGTGCCGTTGTAAACATTCCAAACGTGGACCTTGTTACCCCGATTGCAAGCGGCAAGATATTCCCCACACGGAGAAAAAACAAGTTGATTGCAACCTACAGTTGACGTATCGGTATAGTTATCACGTAGTTTAGCAATGTGTTCGCCAGTTTCTACATGCATCACGGATGTAGTATTTGCTTCAGGGGTATATGCAATGAGACTTCCATCTGGAGAAAGAGCTACAGGAAGGATGTGTTCCTTTCCTTGTTCCGGTTGAAGAGAAAGGCTTTTAATAGGTGTATCAATATTTGTCTGCCAATCGTAAATCGTAAAATGCAGACCACCTCCAATATCGCGTGAAATTAATTGGGAACACGTTACGTATTTCCCATCTTGTGAAAACATGAGATTTCGGGGATGTGCCTGCATTGCATTAGTACTTTTAAGTAAATCTATGCTGTCAGCACATTCAAGGTTTTGTGGGTCCGAAATCTTAACGGTTCCATTCCAGCTTCCGGTAGCAAGCCACTTTCCATCTTGTGAAAAGGTGATGTCACAGAGAATGCTTTGTTCAGTATCCCACGATTTGCTGAGTTTCATGGTATTTATATCATACCACCAGCAGCCGATAGTTGACGCAACGACAAGGGATTTTCCATCAGGCGAGAATTTCATGCCACCGCTTATCCAACCATTACCTAATCGGACAGTCGCGCCCTCTGGGAGATTCCAAGTAGTTATATCTATACCATCAGTCTGATTCGTGTACATCAAAGTTGTCTCCTTATTTATTGTAACGAGAAGGAAATGTAAATCACGCAAAACCTTCACTTAATTGCAATGCCTAAGATATTACATCATTGATTTTTTTGAAATCTACAGATAAGGTTTCATATCCCAGAGCAGGATAGAACCTTCATAGCTGCTACTTGCAAGAAGTTCACCATCCTTTGAAAATGTGAGATTTTGAACATCTGAGGAATGTCCCCAAAAAGTGTGGATATTTTCACCAGTATCTACCTTCCATATACGGATGGATACTTTGTCTGTATCGTTCCACCAAGAACCAGATGCGAGATATCCTCCACATGGTGAAAATACAACTGGACCGACACGCCAGCAACTTTCTGGCAGAATTATTCCCATACGAGGATCCAAAGTTGATGCATCCCATAGTCGAATCTCACCCCACAACCCACCAGCGATAAGTGTACCAGAAGGTGAAAAGGTGACAGAACATATCCATTCCTTTTGCGATTTCTGTCTGAAACGACGTTGGATTTCGCTCTGTACCCCCTTATACAGAGAAGCATCTTCTAAAGTGAAGTCTACAGTTGGTGAGCCAAGTTGCTTACCATTCCTTACTTCCCATAGATGGACAGGTCCATCCCAAGCGGCAGTAACGAATTTTTCACCATTAGGGTGAAAGGATGCTGACTTAACCACTTTTGTATGTGCATTGAATGCATACTGCTTTTCCCAATCTTGGACACTCCATACAGTAAGTTTCCCATCTAAATCTCCGCTGATGAGGTATTCACTTGTAGGTGAAAACACTAAACAGGAAATACTACTCTGATGTTCGGAGAGTTCAGCTATTTGAGCACCAGTGGCGATACTCCAAATTTCAAGGGTTTGCCTATTTTCTCCAATGACAGCCAACAATTCTTCGCAAGGGGACAATACGCACTTTTTAACGTTGCTTTTTGCCTTGATTGGAGAAGGTATTACTTGTTTCTGAACAACATCCCAGAAAATGATATTACTTTCTCTCCAGTACTTGCAAACTAAAATATTATCCGATTGAGAGAAGAACATTGAGTCGGTTGGAGAAGTAGGTTCAGGGAATGATATTACTTTGATAGAATCAGTTTCCCATATTCGGATCTCTCGGTTAGTGGCAATAGCATACTGTCGTCCATCAGTAGCGAGACATACTGATCGATTCTCTCCATGATATTCAATTGTGTCAAGTTTCTTTTCTTGAGATACGTTCCACATCACCACCTTTTCTTCATAAACATCGGCAATCTGCAATGTTCCTTCAGGTGAATAAGCGGGAATCACTCGTCTTCCTCCGAAGTCTTTGTAGGTATTCTCTAAGGTCTCTGTATCGATATTCCATACTTGTACCTCAATGTTCTCACGTGTATTTAGATCCCGAATACTTGCAGCAAGAAATTGGCTACATGGTGAGATGGCGAGACCATATATATAGCTGTCGCAGGACAAATGGAGCGTTGTGGTCATAAATGCTTTATGTTCTTTCGTATTAATGTGTCGGACTGTGATGGTGAACTTTGTAGACGCATACGCGAGTAGTTGCCCATCAGATGAAAAGCAGAGAGGGTAACGAGAAGGATAGCGTTCACCTTTCTTAAGTTTTCCTTCTATCCTACTTTCCGTTCTAAATCTTGTGATATGGTTGCCTGTTTCTGTACACCAAACATATATGTCTCCGTAAAGGTTGCCGGATGCGGCAATGTATTGATTATCTGGTGAGAAAGTAATTATGGAAGTGCCTTTGTACCATCCTTGTATTTTCGCAACACACTGTTGGGAATCTGTTTCATACACCTTTATAATACCATCCCAGTTATGTGTAGCAATCCATTGTCCATCGTGAGAAAGCATAACGGTACTGACCATACCTCGTTCGGCGTCCAATAAAGCAATGGGCTGCATTGTATCAAGTTCATACACCCAGGCTCCAATGTGAGTTGCCAAAGCGAAAATTCTCTTTTCTGAAGAAATCGCTATGTCGCGTATAACGCCTCTGCCAAATCGGGCAATTGCACCATCAGGTAGTTCCCATGTTGTCACATCCGCGTCGTGGATAGGTCTAAATGTAGCGGTTATAGGTTCTCTGTTTTCCATAATTTATCTCCTCTTATTGTTATATGGCACGCGAAGATCGGAACTTCGCACTACGATATGTTAAGCGAAATTGACTGATAGAGTTGTGCAATGCAACTGGTTTTGATATGCTATAAATGAAATGACAAGAAATCTTTATGAGATGATAAACGGTTTCATATCCCAAAGCAGGATAGTTCCATCATAACTACCACTTGCCAAGAGTTTGCCATCCGGTGTGAAAGCGAGATCCTGCACATCCGTTGTGTGTCCCCAAAAAGTGTGTATGTTTTTTCCTGTTGCGACCTCCCATATTCGTATGGACACTTTCTCCAATCCTTTTCTCCACCAGGACCCTGAGACGAGGTATTTTCCGCAGGGAGAAAATGTAAGCGCAAACGGTCTGCTGCACGTTTCGGGTAGTAATATTAGCATACGCGTTTCTAAGGTTGATGCATCCCGCAACCGAATATGTTCTTGTATTCCGCAGGCGATCATCGTGCCACAAGGAGAAAAGGCGAGTTTCAAGGGGGTACACTTATAGCGTCTCCCTATTTTTCTATATTTTTCAATATATTGGTGTATCTGCTCTGGGTCCCCTCTATACAGAGAGCGATCTTCTGGTAATTCTGTTGGAAACACGCCGACCTGTTCACCGCTCACAATATCCCACAGTCTTGCAGTTATGTCCTGGGCAACGGTTGCGAGTTGTTTACCATCCGGGTGGAAAGCTACTGTTCGGATAAAATTCGTATGTCCTGTGAGTGTATTGACTTTTTCACCGGACTCTGTATTCCAGACACCAATATCACCTGTAGATGCTGCGCCGATGAAATGTTCACCAGTAGGTGAAAAGTGCATTTCACGCCCAAATCCCTTACTATCCGATAGTTCTGTAATGAGGGTTTCAGACGTAATGTCCCAAATTTCAACTGACCCTCTTGGAAGGTCGAGAAGTGCAAGCCGTTCCCCACAAGGTGACAAGGCACTGAGCCGTTGCCGTCTTTCTTCTTTTGTCAGGTTTTCAGTGAGAGTTGTACGTTGTGCTTGTATCTTCGGTGTTGGAAATATCTGTTCTGTTTTTCGCTGTGCCACATTCCAGAATACCTGATACATACCAAACGAGTGTCCGCTTGCTAATGTCTTACCGTCTTTAGAAAAAGCAACCGAGTGTGGAACAGGCTTATGATCAGCGGGACTTGAAACTTTGGTTGACGGCGAACCGACTGTCCATACGCAAAGGTCACTGCGGGAGAGGGTCGTTGCGATGTGTGCCCCATCGCTTGAAAAACGACTATGTTGGTGTTTCCCACATTCAAAAGTATCTATTTTTTCTTTTCGGATAGCATCCCATATCACAACTTTATTAGAATAATATCCGGCAATGCACAGTGTGCCATCAGGTGTATAGGCAGGGCTTATCCTTCTTTCATCATAAGTAGTTGGTTCGGTTTCTAAAGTGCCGTTGTAAACATTCCACACTAACACCTCTTTGTTCCCAATAGTAGCAGCAATATATTGTCCACAAGGGGAAAAGACGAGACGGTTATATGTAGAGAGTGTCGAGGATCGGCTAAGATGTGCTATGTGTTCACCAGTCTCTATATCGGAAATAGTAAGGGTCTGGCGGTGATTTTCAGCGGATACGTATGCGAGCAGATTACCTATCGGAGAGAAACAGATAGGAAAATAATGTCCCCTCTCGTCTGCTGCGTCAATAGGGAAGCAAATAGTAGGTTTATCAGTGTTTTTTCGCCATGTGTAGACAACATTTTGTTTGTCAAAACCTGATACAGCTAAGTATTGATTATCTTGAGAAAAGCAGAGATTCCAAAAATACCCGGTCGTTGCCTCTACATTCTCCCGATGGTCTATCTTCGCAAGACACTGCAGTGTTTGTGTGTCCCATACCTTCAAAACACCATCATAATTACTGGTGGCAATCAACTGCGCATCGTGCGAAAAAATGACGTCATATAGCATCCCGCGTTCTGTTTCAAATAGCGCGAGCGGCTCCAGGGATAATCGGTCATACATCCAACAACCCATAGGTGTTGCAACAGCAAGATATTTACCATCAGAAGAAAAAGACATATCTGACACGCGTCCCCGTGCTAATCTACCGACTGCACCTTCGGGGAGTTCCCAAGTTGTTACATCGTTGATAGTTTGGGTAGGTTGTCTGATTTTCTGTAATTGTTGATTGTCCAAAATAATCCTCCAAATGTGATGTGACGTGAGATAAAGTGCCTATAGTTGGATTTATATCACAGGACAAGATGACGCGGGCATATCACCTTCAGTTTTTGCAAAAACTGTCTTCTATCGAATAGTTTTGTTTTGCTAAAATTATCTTCTATCAAATAATTGAATCTTGCTGAATTAAATGTTTCTATAGACATAGCACTACGTAGGAAGATTAAGAAAATATTTGGGTAAATTGGCGAGGTTAGGAAACCTCACCAACAGGATAGTGATCCTGTATCATGCAAACAGACAATTACCTAATTATTTAATCTTCATCTGGAGTACGAGAAATGTTCATAATGTTCCTATAGACATAGCACTACGCTGGAGTGTGAGAAACGCTCATAATGTTCTTGTTTGAAATTATTGGGTTGGATGCTAATTCAGTGGAATTGTTGGAAGGTTTACAATGTAATGGGCTTACCTGGAATCGAACCAGGGACCTCGCGCTTATCAGGCGCGCGCTCTAACCTTCTGAGCTATAAGCCCATATTGAGAAGGCAGAAAAGGTGTAAATTGAAAGTTAAATAGCTAGTCGTAAATGCCTTGTAAGAATTAGAGCATCTTGAACAAGGAGATTGTGTGAGAATACCCTTGTTAATGCTCCTTAGAAAGGAGGTGATCCAGCCGCAGGTTCCCCTACGGCTACCTTGTTACGACTTCGCCCCGGTCATCGGTCTCATTTTAAACAGCTCCCTCCCGAAGGTTGGGTCACCGTCTTAGAATGCTACCAACTCCCATGGCGTGACGGGCGGTGTGTACAAGGGCCGGGAACGGATTCACCGCGGCATGCTGATCCGCGATTACTAGCGATTCCAACTTCATGCAGTCGAGTTTCAGACTGCAATCCGAACATGGGGCCGGCTTTTTGGGATTTGCTCCACCTCGCGGTTTGGCTACCCTCTGTACCGACCATTGTAGCACGTGTGCAGCCCAGGGCATAAGGGCCATGCGGACTTGACGTCGTCCCCACCTTCCTCTGGCTCGTCACCAGCGGTCTCTTTAGAGTCCCCAGCATTACCTGATGGCAACTAAAGACAGGGGTTGCGCTCGTTGCGGGACTTAACCCAACATCTCACGACACGAGCTGACGACAGCCATGCAGCACCTGTCATAATGTCCCGAAGGAAAATCATATTTCTATGACGGTCACTAAGATGTCAAGCCCTGGTTAAGGTTCTTCGCGTTGCGTCGAATTGAGCGACATGCTCCACCGCTTGTGCGGCCCCCCGTCAATTACCTTGAGTTTTAACCTTGCGGCCGTACTCCCCAGGCGGGGTACTTAATGCGTTAGCTACAGCACAGAGGGAATCAATACCCCCTACACTTAGTACCCATCGTTTACAGTAAGGACTAGCGGGGTATCTAATCCCGGTTGCTCCCCAAACTTTCGCGCATGAGCGTCAGTCTTAGACCAGAAAGCCGCCTTCGCCACGGGTGTTCTATACGATATCTGAGCATTTCACCGCTACACCGTACATTCCACTTTCCTCTTCCAGACTCAAGTGATGCAGTATCAGACGCAATGGTTCGGTTGAGCCGAACCCTTTCACGTATGACTTACACCACCGCCTGCGCGCGCTTTACGCCCAGTGATTCCGGACAACGCTTGCCCCCTACGTCTTACCGCAGCTGCTGGCACGTAGTTAGCTGGGGCTTTCTACTACGGTAACGTCAGAACCGTTGCGTTATCAACAACGATTGATTCATCCCGTAACACAGAGGTTTACGACCCGAAGGCCTTCATCCCCCACGCGGCGTCGCATCGTCAGGGTTTCCCCCATTGCGAAATATTCTCGACTGCAGCCTCCCGTAGGAGTTTGGGCAGTGTCTCAGTCCCAATGTGGCTGACCATCCTCTCAGACCAGCTACCCATCGTAGCCTTGGTGTGCCGTTACCACACCAACAAGCTAATAGGACGCGGGCTTATCTCCGAGCGGCAGCCGAAGCCACCTTTCAGTGGGGTCACCGAAGTATCCCCAATCGTATTTGGTATTAGCAACCCTTTCGAGTTGTTGTCCCCATCTCAGAGGCAAATTACCCACGCGTTACTCACCCTTTCGCCACTTTCCACCGTACCGAAGCACGGTTTCTCGTTCGGCTTGCATGCCTCATCCACGCCGCCAGCGTTCGTCCTGAGCCGGTATCATACTCTCCACAAAAGTAATGAAGTACATCTTCAAATAATTGAAGCGCACTCACAAGCTATAAATAGGCACGTCACGTTCACTATTTAACTTTCAAAGAACAACTTCACCTTTCCTTATGAAAGGTGAATATATTATACATCTTTAAAAATAGTTTGTCAAATAAAAATGTGGAAAATTGTAAAAATATTGTCAAGAATGTCAAATTATAGTCTTAATTGGAACAGATAAAGAGCAAATTTCGCATCGGTATTATCGCATCGGTATTATTTAAGCACACCCCTCACATCAGTAAGGAGAGTGTTGTACATAAGGTTTTCATTTTCTCACTAAGTATAGCCTGGACTTGGCATAACTAATGATGTTGCTTAAGGTGCCCCCAGGTTGTTGATAACTTCGCTTGTGGGGAAACGGATAATCCTGGTCCCGTTATCTTGAATGAATCGACCCATCCATGCCCAACAAAAATCCCAGCACTCGTAATGAAAAACCCAAACATCTCAACCGAAGGGAATTCAGGGTCTTCAAATTCCTCGCGTTTTTCACCATCCGCAAACCACTGAAAATGTCCACGATTAAAACGAATTTCCATAGATGCTAATTCCGATGTTTTCCATCGGTTTAGGAACTGCGGAATAAATCCCCCCTGTTTTTGTGCCTGCAAAGGTTTAGTATTAAACGGAGCTCTACCACCGCGCCGTGGACTGACATACGCAGCGTAAATATCATTTGGATAAAACAGATAGAAAAATGGGGAGGCTCCAGGGAAGTGGTGATGCCGTCTCCCGAGGGCAATCCCAAAACCCTGCTGCTTTTTAACTATATTTTTTACTGTCATAGTGATGTTTTTATATCCCGGAATTTTTACCCGTCTCTGAATAATTTCTCGATCGTTGATTTTAAAATCTACAATAGAACCACTGGGATCATTAAATTGGAGCAGGTCTAATGTGGAATGTATATCCCCGCCAGCGGTTGGTGAATGTAACCATCCCTTTAAAAATCCATCTTCAACTCTCCATATAGCATATTTGCCCCAATGTACCCAGTTTTTTTCTTTCAAAACATCAAAGTCATCTTGATAACTTTGTGTGAAGGTGGATATAGAAAAAATACCACACAAAGAAAACAGTGTTATCCAGGCGAAGGTATTTCGGACCTGTTTCATATTTTAACTCCTTATTTTACTCAATTTGCCTTAATTCTCCCCAAGTTGTCGTGAGTTGCGTATCTCGTAATTGTACAACAAGATTAGGTATGATTATTGCTCTATCAGTAATTGAGATACTTGAGATCCTACTACCAAACCAATGACTTCCAAAGTGTGTCGTGATGAGTAACCCCACAATATCAATAGTTTTTAAGTTCTCATCAAGGAATTCAGTTATCAGATGCCGGTTTGTCCATACTTGAAAATGTCCAGAATCAAAAACAGTTGTCAGATTACGTGTTGTGTCTTTGAATATGTTCCCGTACCACGCCTTCGTCTTTCCTCTACTAAATCCATCCTTCTTTGAAAAGGCGACTTTGCTTATTTCTTCGGGACTAACGATATAACCTTCTGCGGCTAATTCAGGTTCATCTTGACGTTTCCCAAGAAACAAGCAGAGTTCCCCCTGACCCTCTTCTCCTTGTAGATACGTTATCTCTTCACCTATCATTGTTAACTGTTCAAAGTTAAATTCGACGATTTTCCAGTGCAAAAAACCCACTGTGATCTCATTACAGAATGGAGGTTCAAAACAATCCTCTGTATTGGCAAAGAGGATTCCTCCGACAGATTCCCATTTGGATCCGCTTTGATTTCCCAAGCTAATTCGTTCCCATCCTATGAGTTCCTCATCATCAAATGAGTCGTACCATACCTCAGCATAACTGTGTCCACTCAAGAAAACACTCAAAAGGACTAAAGGTAAAAAGGATTTTATGCCTATCTTTTTTTTATCTATAACGGTACTGAAAACAGATAAAAACGTATAGAATCTATGAATGCATAGGAAAAATCTTATTCTCATAAAAGTTTACCTCTCTGTTGGCGGGGATGTTTCACCTTTTGTGATGATATAATACCATTTCTAATTGATAATGTCTCTTTTTTTAATGGAGAATACCAAACGCGTATTCTGCCACATTCTTCCAGATTGTGCCTTTCCCGCTTCATTCTTAACAGCCGATAATGAGAGAAACATTAATAGAAATGGTATAACATTCTGAATTCGGATCTAGCGACATTTTCCACATTAGACTTGGATGTGCTGATGGTTATGAGTCGGATTTCTTCAAAGTTAACTGGCATATTCACACAGTAATCAATAGAACAAGGATGATGGTTGTTGTAAGAATGGCGCGTTTTGACATGATTATTTCTTCAGTTGCTTGAATTTTCCCCAGGTTGTTGTTAACTTTGCTTGTGGGGAAACGGATAATCCTGGTCCCCTTATCTTGAATGAATCGACCGATCCATGCCCAACACTAAATCCATCGCTTTCAATGATAAACCCAAAAATATCAACCGAAGGGAATTCAGGGTCTTCAAATTCCTCGCGTTTTTCACCATCCGCGAACCACTGAAAATGTCCACGATTAAAACGAATTTCCATAGATGCTAATTCCAATGTTTTCCATCGGTTTATGCCCCCAAACCTAAACCCCTGTTTTAGTGCCTGCAATGGTTTATTATCAAACGGTATTCCACCACCGTACAGCGGACTGACAGTATCAGCGTAAATATTATTTGTAAAAAACGTATAGAAAAATGACTGTCTCCCCCCGGGACGCCACCTCCCAAGGGCAATCCCAAAACGCTGCTGCTTTTGAGCTATATTTTTTACTGTAATAGTGATGTTTTTATATCCCGGTATTTTTACCCGTCTCTGAATAATTTCTTGATCGTTGATTTTAAAATCTACAATAGAACCACTGGGATCATTAAATTGGAGCAGGTCTGACGTGGAACGTACATCCCCGCCAGCGGTTGGTGAATGTAACCATACCTTTAAAAATCCATCTTCAACTCTCCATATAGCATATTTGCCCCAATGTACCCAGTTTTTTTCTTTCAAAACATCAAAATCATCTTGATAACTTAGTGTGAAGGTGGATATAGAAAAAATACCACACAAAGAAAACAGTGTTATCCAAACAAGGGTATTTCGGACCTGTTTCATATTTTAACTCCTTATTTTACTCAATTTGCCTTAATTCTCCCCAAGTTGTCGTGAGTTGCGTACCTCGTAATTCTACAGCAAGATTAGGTATGATTATTGCTCTATCAGTAATTGAGATACTTGAGATCCTACTACCAAACCAATCACCTCCAAAGTGACTCGTGATGAGTAACCCCACAATATCAATAGTTTTTAAGTTCTCATCAAGGAATTCAGTTATCAGATGCCGGTTTGTCCATACTTGAAAATGTCCAGAATCAAAAACAGTTGTCAGATTACGTGTTGTGTCTTTGAATATGTTACCGTACCACGCCTTCGTCTTTCCTCTACTAAAACCATCCTTCTCTGAAAAGGTGACTTTGCTTATTTCTTCGCGACTAACGATATAACCTTCTGCGGCTAATTCAGGTTCATCTTGACGTTTCCTAAGAAACAAGCAGAGTTCCCCCTGACCCTCTGCTCCTTGTAGATACGTTATCTCTTCACCTATCATTGTTAACTGTTCAAAGCTAAATTCGACGATTTTCCAGTGCAAAAAACCCACTGTGATCTCATTACAGAATGGAGGTTCAAAACAATCCTCTGTATTGGCAAAGAGAATTCCTCCGACAGATTCCCATTTGGATCCGCTTTGATTTCCCAACCTAATTCGTTTCCATCCTATGAGTTCCTCATCATCAAATGAGTCGTTCCATACCTCAGCATAACTGTGTCCACTCAAACTCAAAAATAACGTCCAAAGCGTAATATGAAAAATTTGCTTTCTCATACACATTACAGTATTGAAAACGCGAAAGAGTCTATTGTTAGTGTTTATATATTCAGTTTTCACAACAGATCACCTCTGTTAATATAGTTTTTTAACATTCTAAGGCATTAGGAGAAGATACCAATACCAAGTATATCATTAAGTGCTTGTGAAAACAACTATTACAAAGATGGTACTATCTGTTTACGTTTGCATTTACATAACGATCATGGTATAATTAGCAAATGGTGTTTATAGTAGATGAAGTACCTAAAGAGGAGATATCTATAATAGAGGATGGGGAGAATGTACTTACTTATAACTATGGTGAGTCATCATTACATCCTTTCATACATCCGATTTATGCGCCAAATGGAATTATAGCAACCGAAGGAACGCGGGATACTAAACAGAGACATCTTCCAGGATTGTGTTTTTCATTTGGTACTGTTAAGGACAATAATGGAAACCCTTTACCATTAAAACGTAGCAACACAGAACTTGACAGAAAGTTTATCAATACGGCAGAATCAAGCGAGATTATAAAGATCATCAGTGAAACGACTTGGACAGAATCTGAAATCCTTCTGATAGAAACATTTCATTTAAGTGTCAAACCTGTTAAGAACGACCTAAGGATCCTTGAACTGGATGTAGTCTTACAAACGAAATCAAAACAAATTAAATTCACTGATGACATCGGTTTAAGTTATTCTGCTGTTGAGATGGAACATCGGAAAACAGCAAATGCTAATGGAAGAATCGGAGAAGCAGAGGTTAATAAGCAAGATTCTGATTGGGCTACACTCTGTGGTATTGTTGCCAATTCTGCTTTCGGTGTGGCAATTTGTCCACATCCTACAAATGGCGTAACACAATTTCTTGCTGAAGATACTTATGAAGGATACCTCTCTGCAAAGGGTTCTGATTTTACACTAAAGAGCAAAGAAACATATTCATTCAGATATCGTGTACTTATCTATCTTGGTGATCTGTTCACATTTGATATAGGGAAGTATTATTCCAATTATTGCATGTAGTATGCACTTGATACACTATATTATAATAAAACTTACAATTAATCGAACATTTCTGTAGCGCAAAATGTTAGTTTGCGTCCCATCATCACAAACTAACAGTTTGTGCTACAACTTCTATTGTCCGTTATGTTCCAAAATAGGTTTATCAAAGTATCTCAATAATTTCAAAGTTCGCTATATATGGTATAATATTTATAAGAATTAAGCACAAGAAGGAGGAAAAAGAGTGGATCATAAAATCAAAACAAAAAATGCTGATGAAGCAGATTTAGCATTAGAACAATTTAATCGTTTTCATGATGGTTATGTAGAGAGTATTGAAATAAAGTTTGAAAATTACAAAGGTTTTAATGACGAAGGTGAGTCCACAGGAATAGGGTATGCTGATAAGACGATTATTCTGACAGTCAACCCCTATCCCTATGGTAA
Source organism: Candidatus Poribacteria bacterium (assembly GCA_965261435.1). Taxonomy (GTDB): domain Bacteria; phylum Poribacteria; class WGA-4E; order WGA-4E; family WGA-3G; genus MSPOR6. The sequence continues at coordinate 3,646,972 of CBDHDL010000021.1, read as the reverse complement.
GGAACATGACAAACTTGTTAAAGTTGAGTTTATTGATGTCAGATCATTTGAAATAATAAACAATTGTGATGATGGCCCGCATGATGGACCTACATGGGGTATTGGTCAGGCACTAACCATGGAAGCTCCTGAACCAAATGAAGATCAAATCATTTGGGACTTTTATTTTCTGTGTGACAAAGCAAAGTATGAGGTTATCTGTTCTAAAATTAACTATTATAATTTGGAAAACACATTTTAAATTATGACATTCATGCAACCTTTCCACTGCATAATCGCGTCATCTATTATTAGCGGAGTTATTGTTTCTACCTCCTTATTCACCAGACTATAATCCAATTGAACACGATTTTGCCAACATCAAACGACTCCGTGATTATAACACTGATATAACACTAAATGAAGTTATAAATATGTATCAAAATTTCTAAAGTTTACTATATATGTAAGATATAAAGCAGAATAAGTAGTTCAATAATGAGAAAAGTCACAGCATTTCCTATCTATACAGGCAATCCCCCGATACAATCAGAAGAAAATGGACCAGAAAAAACTTCTGATACCCTTAAACTTACATCAGGTAACACTGCACAGAACTCACGCAAAGTCTTTATTGAAACCTACGGTTGTCAGATGAACGTGAGTGATAGCGAGTTAATGTCTGGTATCCTAACACAGGCGGGACACAAAACTGTAACAGACATCAATGAAGCAGATGTAATTTTACTAAATACGTGTGCTATTCGTGAAAATGCTGAAACGAAAGTAATCAATAGACTTGAACATCTGAATCACCGAAAAAGAAAAGAACAGAATCTTATCATAGGTGTTTGTGGCTGTATGGCACAACATCTGCGAGATAAGCTGCTTGATGCTGCACCTTATGTTGATATAATGATGGGTCCTGATGCGTATCGTGATCTGCCCATGGCTCTAAATGCTGTTACCAGTGGCGATCCATTTCTTGGATTTCAACTGGATAAGACTGAAGACTATGCTGACATTGCTCCTATTCGCAAGGATGGTATTCGCGCTTGGCTAACGATTCAGCGTGGATGTGACAAAATGTGTACTTTCTGCATTGTTCCTTTTGTTAGAGGTAGAGAAAGGAGCATACCCCTGAAACTTCTGAAAAACGATGTAAGAAGACTCGTTGATGAAGGTTTCAAAGAAATTGTACTGCTTGGTCAAACAGTCAATTCCTATCACGATGACAAGCATGACTTTGGTGATCTATTGTGGCAAATCTCTGAAATAGACGGCGTTGAACGTGTTCGATTTACATCACCACATCCAGCAGATGCAACAGACAGTATGATTGATGCAATGCAGAATTGTCCAAAGGTGTGTAAACAACTTCATCTACCACTGCAATCAGGTTCAACCCCAGTTTTAGAAAGGATGCGGCGGACATACACAGCAGAGGAATATACTGAATTAGTGTCAAAACTTCGGGAACGAATTCCGCAGATTGCGTTATCAACAGATGTAATCGTCGGTTTTTGTGGGGAAACCGAAGAGGACTTTGAGCAAACATATCAACTGATGTCTAAGATTAAATTCGACGCTGCATTTATGTTCAAATACTCTGATAGAGAAGGAACATTAGCAAATAAGATGTTAGCAGATGACATACCAGAAAATGTAAAAGCAAGACGTTTAAATGAGATTATCACCCTGCAAGAAGGTATTTCAGCTGAAATAAATCAAAATAATATCGGTTCCATAGTTCCTGTATTAGTTGAAGGTGATAGTAGACGTGATTCAGCACAGTATCACGGGAAATCAGACACCTTCAAAACAACGGTCTTCCCGAAAGAAAATGCACAAATAGGTGATATAGTAAATATCCAAGTGCAATCAACTACTGCACATACTTTGATAGGAGAAATTGTCAACGGGTAGAAGCGATCTCCGATTCGTGATGGGAGTTGTTTGTAGGAGCGATCTCCAAATTGTGCCCACATTCTTAGTGTTCTGTCAATACTCAAATGCTGGGTAGAACCGTTCGTAGGGACAGGGTTTCCCTGTCCGATATACAAATCATTCATGACTTGACAAAGTATTAGGTTAATAACAAGACTTTATATATGCAGAAAATAAGAATAAAAAGCAGCGCAGAAATTGCAAAAATGAGAATTAGTGGACAAGCCGCTGCACAAGTACTACATTCTATTGCGGAGGCAATTCAGCCTGGAATTACCACCTATGATTTAGAAATGGTATCACGCAAAGCAATTGCCAATCTAAATGCAACATCGTCCTTCCTAAACTATGTAATCCCTCATCATAGTCCTTATCCCGCAACAATTTGTGTCTCGGTAAATAACAAAGTCATTCACGGTATCCCAGACAGGTTTGAAGAACTTGTTGATGGAGATATCATAGGAGTAGATACCGCAGTCCATATTGATGGTTTTCACGGTGATAATGCGTTTACGTTTCCTGTTGGTAAAATATCCGATAATGCAAGACGCTTATTGGAAGCTTCAAAAGATTCGTTGTATGCTGCAATTACAGCAGCTAAACCGGGGAACCGAATGGGTGACATCTCTTTTCAGTTGCAGAACGTTGTTGAAAAAGCAGGATTTTCAGTGTTAAAAAACTTTTCAGGTCATGGTATTGGCAGAAACCTGCATGAGGAACCGCAAGTGCCTACCACAGGAACACCCGGTCGGGGAGTCCGTTTGCGACCTGGCATGGTTCTCGCTATTGAGGCAATGGTTAATGAAGGTGATGCAAGCGTAGATGAGATGGATGATGGATGGAGCATTGAAACATCTGATGGCAGTTTGTCTGCTCTCTTTGAACACACAGTCGCTATACTTTCGGATGGACCCGAAATCCTAACAAGTAGTCCGATATGGGAAAATTTATAAAGTTTCTTTTACCAGCAACCGCAATTCTGTTCTTCATTTGTATATATCTGATATTTTCTTATGCAGATGTTGAAAAGACAATGTTAGAAACCCAGAAGATATTCTATTTGCACGTTTCTGCCGCAATGACCTTATATCTTGCATTCGGAGTAAATTTCATATTTAGCATTAAGTACTTGATTAAACGAAAATCGGATGATGACCTGTTAGCAGCATCTGCTGCAGAAATAGGATTGGTTTTCTGTACTATTGTATTGTTATCGGGTCCAATTTGGGGAAGTTATGCGTGGGGTACCTGGTGGACTTGGGAAGCACGACTCACAAGTACACTCATACTCTGGTTGATGTATGTGGGTTACTTCATCCTGCGTAATGCCTTAACAGAGGATAAAAAGAAACTCTATTCTGCAGTGCTTGGGATAATTGCTTTCATTGATGTACCCATAGTTCATTTTGCGACAAAATTCTGGGAAGTAAAAAATCATCCAGGACGCGGGACAAAGTTGGATGTACTCCCAGCAATGCGCAATACTTGGATGATTGTGCTACTCACATTTGTCATCCTATTTGCAATATTATTGATACTACAATATAAGACTAAAAAGACGGAGTCACGCTACGAAGCGATCCGTCGTCGACACCTACAGGAGCTCTCTTGATGCGAATTGTTATTGTTCTCAGTTGTATAATTGTTCTAATTTTTCTATTTATGACAATTCAAGTCCCAACTATAGATGTAGAAATAATTGAAAATGTAATCAATAATGTCCTATCTATATCTGAGGATAAGGTAGAGAATGAAGCAGCTTTAAAGAAAACTGTAATACTTATAGTAAAGCAATTAGAAACTGACCAACAAACACGTTTGAAGTATCTTGTCGCTGCATATATTGTAATCTGGTTAGTGTTCATGCTGTACTTAGTACGACTTGGTAAACAGCAACAAGTTTTGGATCAACGTCTGGCACAATTAGAACAAGACCCTTCAGATGAAGGGGAACCTGTGATTAATTCTAACACTCTATCAGAAGAATAAAACGAATTGATTAATTTAATCCAAGAGTTAGATCAATCAGCAAACAACGATCTTTTTCTTCATGTGTAATCACGGTTTACTTTGCGTTCTCTGTTTTCAGTACTCCCCAGAGCGTAGTCAGTCTACTTTTGGGAGTAACAGTATACGACGAAGGTGCCCAATCAAAAACATCCACGGAGGGTAAAGTGGGTTCATTCAGAATATTTTCATGTGGACCTCCGTTAATATGAACTGCTATATGTTGAATACCCGGACTTATAGGAGTCCTTATGCCGTTCACTTTGTAAACAATGTATTTTCCATTAGGTGACCATTTGAGGTTAATAAACGCTTCGTGCTTTATTAGTCCTTTGATGGTTCGAAAGGGACGGAGTGTAGGAAATGAAACAATGCGAAGCTCACTCGCCACACGATTATCAAAGCCCCAACCCCTTAAGGAAAATGCAAGTTTTTTGCCATCAGGTGAGAAAATAGGTGTGCTACCAACTTTGCTGACATGTAAAGTCTTATCGGTTCTAATATTGAAAACAAAAACACCATCAGCTGAAGTATATGCAATATGCTCATTGTCCGATGACCAAGTGACATCAGCCGCTATTATTTCCTTGAGAAGTGTGATTTTTGGCGAAGCTTTTTTTATTTCATGATGGGATATTAAATAGATACCATACTTTGGTGGCGCGTCTCCATCGTCAATCAAAGAGTTCGTGAATACGAGATCTCCACGAGGTGATATGTCTATATCAAATACATCATCAACTCTGTGATGTGTTAGTTTGCGTACTACTTTAGGACTCTCTGTTGTATCAATCAGGTAAGCTTCTTGTGAAAAAGGCCAGTTAGCTGTCTCATCGGCAACAACCACGATAAGAGAACCATCTCTTTGAACAGATAGTTCCCAGATATTCGTTAAGACAGACTCTTTTTTTGAGAGAAACACACGCGCGTTTTCGGTGTTGTTGATATGTCTGATCCACAATTCATCAATATCACCTGTTATAAAGTAAATTTCACTCATGAGTTTAGCATAAGTAGCGCTCGCAATTGAAATGGTCATGCTTAAACATAAAAGAAAGTATTTCATGAGAATACCTCCTATTCTTCGGCGGAGATTTTTGCGGGGTTTTCCCATACGCCAATTGCTTGATAGGAAAGTTGTTGAGTCATAAATACTCCTACCAATTACGCTCAGGAATATCCTCCCAATTGAATTCAGGTGAATAATCCAAATCCTCTTTAGCATTCTGCCAGTCATATCGTGAGTCTGTCCGTCCAGCGACAGCGTTATACGCTCCATAAGTTACCTTATCAGTCTCAATAGCCTTTGCCACACACTGCGCAACATCCCTCGGATCAACATAGACAAACCAAGGTTGTGTAACAGCATCCGGTTCCGAAGGTCCAGGATTCTGTCCATCCCCTTCAATCACACCGGGACGGATATGAATTACTTTCAAACCGTGCGCTTGATGGTATGCAAAGCCAATCTGCTCACCAAGGTATTTTGCAAGTGCATAATTGAGATCACCCACTCCGAATTTAAAGTCATCTCCAACGTTATAAGGTAACTGAACGTTCGGTGCGGGTGGACAGGCAGAAATACTTGATATATTGACCAATTTCTCAACACCTTGCTTGACACATGCCTCAGCAACATTCCACGTGCCTTTCACCATCACATCAGCGAATAAGGAATTAGGTTTACCGTGACGTTCCCTCACTAAAGCGACAAGGTGAATAACAGCATCCTGTCCTTTGCAAGCAATCTCCATCTCAGCCAACTGAGTTACATCAGCTTTGATAAACTTAGTTCCAACATACTCCCGTGATGGTTCCACTATATCAGACAAGGTCAATTGATAATCATGGTGCAATCGGTCAATGATGAATTGAGCAAGGTATCCAGCTGCACCTGTTATCAATATCTTTTGAATTGCCATCAGATTTCACGTTAACCGTTGATAAAAGGTGCGTTTGCGTAAAGTGAATCGTTGTATCCAACATAAAACACTTTACCTGTTTGAACAGTAGGAGCACGCAAACTTCCGCTTCGTCCCAATACTGCCTTTAGGATTTCCTCTCGGTCATTTTCCGATGGGACAAAGGTAACTATACTTTTTCCTTTTGCTACAACTATGCTATCTGCCGAGCTCATTAATTCCCAAGTAGCATCCGCTTCTAATCTTTCTTTACGTGCGTCAGATCGGTTTTCTGTTTCTAAGTTATGTGTGTCAAGAACCTCTTGCACTTTTTTGCAGGAGTTTCAACTGTTACGAAAATATATCCAGTCTATCATCATATTGCCTCCGTTTGAACAAATTGTCCAATATTGCGACTTTTTGTTGCCGCATCAATCAATGCAAGTGTATGGAGTGCATCAGAAAAAGAGGAACGGATTAATGTTTTATCATCCGTTTCGATTGCACGTAACCATGCACCTGTTTTGTCTAACCCTATACTGTTTTTTGAATCAGCAGGTTCATCAATCTCTTTTCCATTGAGATAACCACGAATCCTATTCTCTGACATATTTGCCAATAGCCGTAAATGTGGACCCAGCACCTCAACTTCAAAACAGAAACCTTCTGTTCCACAATGATTCGTATGTGATCCAAATATACCATTTTCCAATTCGTAAGTCATCTGAATAGCATTCTCAGCATCAAATTCCGTTCTGTCTAACGCCATGTTCTTGACAGCCAGTGCATGTGCATGCTTAGGTATTGGATTTCCCAGCACAAACCTTGCACAATCTAAGACATGCACCGCCTGTTCTGCTAAGGGACCTCCACTAATTTCAGACTGAAGAAACCAGGTCGGCATTTGAAAATTGAGATAGTAGTTGATCGTGCAGACTGTTCTAACCAAATGAACCGTATTTGATTCTATTAGTTCCTTTAGTTTTTCAAAGAGCGGATGGTATCGTAGTTGAAATCCAACAGCGGCAATCACATTTGCCTTATGAATATGTTCGAGACACTTTCGTCCCTCATCTAAATTCAGTGCAGGTGGTTTTTCAACCATCAAAGCGATGCCGCGTTCACATGCAAATTGAATTGGTTCTATACGAACAGGGGGTGGCGTTGTAACGACCACCCCGTCCATTTTTGTATCAAAAAAGTCTGAAAGCTTATCAGTTATTAGGTCAGTGTTACCTGTTTGTGCAAGTCCCCGTGCTGCTTTCAGATTGACATCATGAATTGCGATAACACGTGCACCATAGTTAGTTATTGCGTTATAGTGATGACTTCCCATCCTACCGGCACCGATAATGCCGATGGATAAGTTATCTTCCACACGGTTTGTGTTTACTGATGAATCCTGCTGTATCACTGACGCTTTAAATTACCCCATGTTACTGCAATCTTACCTTGTGGTTCTACCGGTGTAGGCGGATATTCTGGTGATACGACAAATATATTATCATACGAAGCTTGTTCATTACCACCCTTTCGGAATCCAATTTTTCCCGAAGAGAATGCATTTTGTGAATCTGTCCATTCACTCACGAACGAAAGTTCATCTGGTTCACCACCGACTGGTCCGATATATGCTCTGAAATTAGAACCTGAACGCACTTCAAATTTCACACGATACCAGACATCTTGTTTTCGGTCAACACCATCCTCAAATGCCCCGGGTTCCGCAGCCCAACCACCGTTGACTCTTCGGTGCCATCTAATATGTTGTGGTGTATGTCCCGATCCATCAGTTGAAACCTGATGCATGTAAATATTGCCGCCATCCGTGCCGTGGAAGACAAAACCGGTCAACCCATTTTGCATGGCTTTAAAGTCTGCATAATAGTCATACTCCTCCGGAAATTCACCAATACTAAGTCCCACGTCACCACCCTGCATTTCAAGTACACTATTTCCGAGGCTATCGTGACCATCGGCGTTATCTTTAATCATCCATGTTCCTTGTGCTGCCCATTTGGCTGCATCAATTTCACCGCTCTCAAAGTCATCATGAAATAGGAGTTCGGCTGATACGGTGCTAATACACAAAAACATTGTCAAATAGATGATATATTTCATTTAGTTTTCTCCTTACTGTTTTCATAGTTAGTTAATTTCATAGTTATACCATTTCCACTATATAATATACCATTTTCGTAGGTCGGGTAGAGGCACGAAACCCGACATGTAGTGATTGTGTCTATTCTGTCGGGTTTCGTGCCTCTACCCGACCTACAGCAGAATGGAATAAAAATAATTAAAATTGGTAATAGATAGAACACAAACCGATTTAGAATGCAATTATCCATTAGAGTTTACTCAAATCTATATCTCTACAATTTTACCATAAATAATCTCTTTTGCGTAATTAATTTCACCATATCAGGTTTAAAATAAAAAAAGAAACGACACTTTTGAATATATGTCAATCTACCGTCCCTGTTTAATTTTACCCCACACTTCTGCAAGTTTATTTTTGGGTTCCACATTAAAAACATTAAACCCTGGTGTAGCAACAACTACGTTATCATATTGTGCATGCTCACCACCACTCATACGAAACCCAATTTTTCCTTTTTCGAAAGACTTTTGACCGTCTGTCCACTCACTGACAAGTGTGAGTCCTTTGTCTTCAGCACCAACATCTCCAAGATAAGCTTTAAAGGTGTAGTTCTTTCGCACCTCAAACTTCACACGGTACCAGACATTGTGATCACGGTCCTTTTTATCCTCGAATGCTCCTGGTTCAACACCCCATTGACCAGCAATTCTTCGGTGCCAACGGATGTGTTGTGGCGTATGTCCTGAACCTGAAGTTGAGACCTGGTGCATGTAGATGTTACTTCCATCTTGACCGTGAAAGACAAAGCCAGTCAAACCATTCTCCATCGCCTTAAAATCTGCATAATAGTCGAATTCTTCGGGGAAATCATCCGAACTGAGTCCAACGCCTCCACCTAAAACATCAAGAACATGTTGACCGAGAACTTCATGCTTATCAGTATTATCATGGACTTTCCAACTCCCTTGAGGTGTCCATTTTGCGCTGTCAATTTTACCACTTTCAAAATCGTCCTGAAACAATATATCCCCAGAAGCAGGGTAGACAAGTATCACCAAAAATAAATAGATAATAGAACGCATCTTAATCTCCAATAAATTGTGTATAATAGAAATAATAGAATTAATCAGATTTTACTAATGCCCAAATAGTCGTTAGTTTATCTGTTGGTTTCACTTCCATCGGGTCGTTACCACCATAGATCTCGATTTCGTCAATTCGTGCTCCATCATTAGCTCGAATGTGGATCCGTACCCACCTTGCTTTTACATCATCAAAAGCAAATTCCGTAGTTTTACTAACTGCACCCCCTTTGTGTGTATAAACTTTGTTCCAAGTTGTCGCTTCTGAATCTGCATCTGCGATGGTGGAAGCTACGAGAATATCAAAATCTAATGCTAACCGGTCAGTGAAACCTTGTGAATGATCACTCCCAAAGTACATACGGTTGACATTCGCGACCGCACCCATGTCAATTTGTGCCCAACCCGGTATCGTACCAATAATCCAACTTCTACAGTTGTTGTAAAAACCATCATTTAAGTATTCAGTGCAATGTCTTTGAGGACACCATCCGTCTATTACAGACGATGCATCTGGTTTAGCTTCCTTTAGGAGTGCTAAATTAGGTTGGTTGTTACGCACGGTTGGTACAAACTCTGGTTCCGGTTTTCCACCTGAATCGCAAGCTTTAGTTGCAGCATCAATGTCCTGTTCCTTGAATTCGTAACGTCCGAATCTATCGGGTCCTTTATGCTCATCATGCAGTGCAAAAGAGGGATAGACTATAAGCATATATAATATGACGAACAAATGAAAAGCAAAAAATCTCATAGCAAATTCTCCTTATATGAAAAGAGGTAAGACTCCAGCAGGTTGATTCTTCATATCCGATTAGTATTATTCAACGAAATACTCGTTAGCAATTACCTTCACGAAGTTCTTTCCCATCACTCTATAACCCTCTGCATCCGGGTGTAGGTTGTCTGGTAGTAGGTCTACAAGGTCAGACCCTAAGACATCTAAACCACTTACGTAGTGTATATTCTCGTCCCCATAAGATTGGAGTGCATTTGCTGCAGCCTGCACCTCATCTCTCATTCTCTGTAGATTGAAACCGACAGCATTCGGATTCTCTTCTCTGTTGGGACAATAAATAGGTGACATCAGAACAATCGGTATGTCAGTATGTTTCTCACGAATTATCTGTACAGCACCAACAATAGCAGGACGGAATGCGCGAGGTCCTAAACTTGATGCGCCTTGTATGTTTATCCCGAGACACATTGATATATAGTTCGCAGGAAGGTCACGTATCATTCGTGCTATCATAGAATCCAGATGACACTGTCCACCATATCCGAGACATGTAAGGTTGAATCCTTTATCGCGCGCCACGATTCCAGGCCAGGTCTGTGTCGGTGATGCAGCAGTACGACACTGAGTTATAGAACTACCGTAGGTAATCCATCGCGGACGTTTGTCAATAAACGGTTCTAAAGTACAGCCATTATCTAATTCTAAACTGCTAAGTTGAAACCTCCCAAACTGGGGCAACCATAATTCAATTAGTTTTTCTTTTTCAGAAAGACCTTCAAACGTAAAACTGTTCTTACCTTTCAGGTCAATAGCGGTAATAAACTCACCATCACAGCATAGATCAAGCAAACCAGAATCACGTTGTTCAACCATACTTCCTGATATTCGTGAAGTGTTACTTCTAAAACTGATCCGCACTCCTGCTGGCATGGCGGAACGTTCTAATAGTGGTTCTGGAAACAGAACATGACTCTCATGGGGTGTCCGCCATGGCATAACTGAATCGTTGACCTTCTCTATAGACACGACACCTTGCCAATTCAGATGTGGGTTGTCAGGTTTCAACAGCATAATTTCATGTCTCCTTAATTGTTCTTGTGATGTTACATCGTATCAATAACGGCGCGAAGTTGGCGTATACCATCTAACATCTGTTGTGGATTACCCCAATGCTCAATGCTGGCAGCACCTTTGAATCCGTCTTCAAGTAATGTGGCTAAGAGTTGCTCATACCGTAATTCAGTATCGCGAATCGGATCAAGATTCTTCTCGCGATTCGGTTTAACATGCAGGTGCCGAACAAGTCCTTTTATGTGAGTATACCCATCTGGTAGCGGCAATTCTCCACAGTGTAAGCCGTTATTGACATCCCAACATGAAGCCAGTGCCGGACTATTTCCAAGCGCGTTGATAACAGTACGTGTCTCCTCACAAGTTCCTGCAAGTGTTGCATCTTCATTTTCAAAAGCCAGAACAACATCAGCACTTTCAGCAATAGGAACAACTGGTTCAAGCTTTTCGGCTATCAATTCTATGTAGTCATTTATATCTGGTCGTGATGATTCTCTCAATCTTCGGTTAGGGTTCCAAAAGACGAACCCACGTATAATCTGCGTCTCAAATGCATGTGCAAGTTCAACCATACGGTCAAAGTGCCGTAAGTGCCGCTCGTATTCCTGCTGGTTGTTGATTGGACATTTGCCGAAAGGAGAACCGATGCATGCTACACGCACATTATACTTATCTAACACATCTTGTGCGCGTTTGACATCGTTGTCATCAATTTCAGTGACATGTTTACCCCAAACACCACCACGGATCTCTACAGTCGTTGCCCCAGCATCAACTCCGAGTTTGATAGCTTCATCAAAATCTTCTCTGGAAACTTCATCAGCAAAAAAACAGACATCAATCATAATATCACTCTGCAATTTTACCGCTTATACGAACAATTGAGGACGATAGCATAATGAAAATGTGATGCCTCAACGACATATAGCAAGAAAACGCAGACTCCTTTCTAAATCTTAGATTTATTTAATTTCGTATAGATACTTTACACAATGAGATTATGCATTTAAAAAAATTATTAAGGCAACAGTTGCTAAGCTTACTTTTATAATTCCTGATGCTAATGTATTTTGAACAAGTACTTCAAGTAGACCCATAACTACAAAGATTAAACCTGTAATAACAACTAACACTGATGACTTAGGATTTGGAACTGATTGAAAAAAAGAATTTGCACCAAGAATGAGAAACGGTCCATTGATTAAACAAGATATACAGACCAATTTTTTCGTCCACTTTGCTGTTTCAAAGAAGTGTTTAAAACGATCATATAACAAATCCATATCCTCCTAATACTGCATGCTGGGAATAACAATCGGAGCAATCTTAGCAAAGACCTCAATTGGTGATTCTTTCTCTGAGAGAATTACCTCCAACATCGCAACATTTTCACTTACAGCTATCCAAGCAAATATAGGAAACAATTCATCTTGGTTTTTTATAGTAATTTCATCTTGTATATTATCCTGAATAACTTGCAGCAGCTTATTAGTGCTCAATTTTGCAAAGACAAGTGGAGACTTCGGTACATGTTTCATACGTACCTTCTTCTTTTTCTCTGCCATTCTGTCAACAAGAGAGTAGATTTGGTCTTCTGAAAAACTCATCAACGCCAATCCATTACTTTCTGTATAATAAAAATTTGAACTGAGAATTGTTACTTTCTTACCTTTGTAGTCGAAACTTGAGATAGAAGCATTCTGTAGGTTTAATATACTATTACCGAGTTGATCCCATTTAGATTTGTTATTTGAAATGAATAATAAGCCACCGTCAGTTTCAACATTAGTAGCATCAACCTGTAGTGAATTATCGATATTTACATCAAGGCTCTCTAATGCACTGGGATCAAACAGTGATAAATCATCAACTGATAAAGCGATTTCTCCTGTCATGGCAGGAATGAAATCCCCTTCAAAATTCAGATTTAGGATCCCTTCAAGATAGGTGATAATAGCTAATACATCATCGGTTTCAGCATTCCGTATTTCATCTTGGATTAGCTGCCAGACTGCATCTAAAACGCCAGGTGCAGCTGCAACGAACAGATCCTCTTTGCCAGACATACTATTAAGTATCTTTAGTTCATCTCCCTCCTTTAAGAAAGGAGTGATTCTGCTATCCAGATTCTTATCATTAAATTCAGTATGTATCTTTATAAAGGGTCCAGTATCCAGAAGATTAACATTAGCGTAAAAATTGGTAAAGGTCTCCAGTTGCACTCTTGAATTTTCATCTATTTCATCAATATATGGTAAAATTCCAGCAACATTAGCAAATATTCTCAATTCTCCCGAACCGAGTTTTTTTGAGACTTTAGCAAAAGAGTCCTTCTTTTTTATTGATGGTATTTTCTTCCGGTATGTATCAATTAACTTCTCAAAACTATTCTTTTCTTTTCCAACTACAAGAAAATCACCTATGAATCCGTAAGTAAGGTTTGCCTCCTCAAGTTTTAGCATATTGTATTTTACTTTTCTATGTTCACCTGCATCAAGGCTTAATGTGCCACCTGCCAAACCTATAGTCCCACTAACAATCTTAGTAAATCTCTGCAGTTCTTTTAAATTTCCACCTGAATGAATAACTAACCCGCCGTTGACCGTATTATCTTCGTCTATCCAAAGAGCTAAACCTGTTTGATATCCAATAGTATCAATGACACCGTATACATCTGTTCCGATTATCGCTTCTAATGCTAATAGCCGACTTCTCATATCTTCAGAATCAGATGCACCGAACAACTCATCTGTCGTCTTTTTCCAGACCTCAGAAGTCGTTATTTCAGTATAGACTTCATCCAAGTCTTGTAATTTTAGATAAACTAAACTGTCATTAGGCATAAAATCATCAACAGTTGCCGCATTGACATAAGATGGTAAACTTGGAATAAACAGTGAAATAATACCAATAATCAGTAGAAAATGAATAGACTTTGCTGTTGTTTTCTTATATATTGCTTTCTTGTATTTTTTCATAATAAACCTCCTTAATTATGGAACACGAATATCTTCAACCAAATCTTGTACTTCTTCCGGTGGCGGTGGTGTCATTGTACTGACAACTATGGAAACAATGAAGTTCAGAACCATACCGACAGTACCTATACCTTCTGGTGAGATTCCAAATAGCCAATTATCAGGTACATTTAACTCTGGTTTAAAGAATTTGAAGAAAATTATATATGCTGCTGTAAACGTAATACCAACTATCATCCCTGCTACTGCCCCCGCTTTGTTCATCCGTTTCGAGAAAATACCCATCACAATTGCTGGAAAGAACGAACTCGCTGCAAGTCCAAAAGCAAATGCAACCACCTGTGCCACAAAACCCGGAGGATTGATACCGAAATAGCCTGCAATACATACAGCAAAACCGGCAGCTATACGTGCAGCAGTTAATTCATTTTTCTCCGATAGATCACGCAGTAAGCACCCTTTGAGTAAGTCATGTGCAATGGCAGTTGAAATTACTAAGAGTAAACCTGCAGCAGTTGACAATGCTGCTGCCAAACCCCCTGCTGCAACTAATCCTATTATCCAATTCGGGAGTCGGGCGATTTCGGGATTTGCCAAAACCATTATATCCGGATCAATTGTCAGTTCATTTTCAATATCTGATTTTGCCCCCCGGTACTGAATCATACCATCCTCGTTCTTGTCATCGAATTCTATGAGTCCAGTTGATTCCCAATTCTTGAACCATTCTGGCATATCCGCGTAATTGACATCCGTTAATTCTCCATTCTGCTCAGATGTTACAGTCTTTAGCAGATTTGTACGTGCAAATATAGCGACCGCTGGGGCGGTTGTATAAAGGATCGCTATAAATAATAACGCCCAACCAGCCGAAATCCTTGCCTCCGATGCTTTACGTACCGTATAGAAACGAATAATTACATGTGGAAGACCTGCAGTACCCAGCATCAACGCTGCGGTGATGAAAAAAACATCAATTGTTGCCTTACTTCCGTCTGTGTATTTGTCAAAACCCAGAGCTTCATGTAAACCATTCAATCGGTCAAGCAGATAAACACCCGATTCGTCAGTCGCGCCTAAACCCAATTGTGGTATAGGATTTCCAGTAATTAGAATGGAGATGAATATAGCAGGTACCAAGTAAGCAAAGATGAGCACACAATATTGGGCAACTTGGGTATATGTGATTCCTTTCATGCCTCCAAGTACAGCATAAAAGAAAACGATCCCCATACCGATTAGTACACCCACTGTAACATCTACGTTTAAGAAGCGAGAAAAAACGATTCCCACGCCGCGCATTTGTCCTGCGACATAAGTAAATGATACAAAGACGGCACATATTACAGCAACAATACGTGCTAACTG
Organism: Candidatus Poribacteria bacterium; assembly: GCA_965261435.1. GTDB lineage: Bacteria > Poribacteria > WGA-4E > WGA-4E > WGA-3G > MSPOR6. The sequence continues at coordinate 3,631,799 of CBDHDL010000021.1, read as the reverse complement.
TGAATAATAGCGGTCTCCCACAAAATCGGGTACGGTATATTTACCAAATTTACGAAGATAAGGAGCTAATAACAGCGCAAGTAGAACATATCCACCTGTCCAACCGAGCAAATAAACAGACCCATCTCTCCCCAGAAAAGCAATCATCCCAGCCATTGAGATGAAAGACGCGGCACTCATCCAATCTGCCGCCGTAGCCATCCCATTTACCAAGGGATGAACATTGCTTCCTGCTATATAAAAATCACCAGTTGAACGTGCTTTTGACCAGATCGCTATACCGATATACAGCGCAAAGGAGAGCCCGACCATTACAAATGTCCAGATTTGTACGCTCATGACTAATCAGAATCTCCCTCTGCTGTATCTGCTCTGTATTTTTTGTCCAAGCGGTTCATCAACCAAGCGTATACAAAAATTAACTCAACAAAAATCCAGATTGATGCCTGCTGAGCAAAATAGAAACCGAGTCGATAACCACCAAATTGAATCTTATCAAGTTGTTCAACAAACACAATTGAACAGAGATAGGACGTAACAAACCATATACCGAGTAGGACACCCAGATATTGTAAGTTCTTCCGCCAATACAACCGACTATTATCAGATGACTTCACTAATTAACCTCCAAAATAGGGATATTCTCACCTTGAAGATATCTGACAATATCCTACCAGATAATTGGTTTTATGTCAATAATTCTCTGGAAACATCAACCTTTCAATATGTTCTATTAATATATGCAGAATCTTTATGTGTATTTCTTGTATTCGATCCGCGGTGTCCCCTGGTGCAATTATAAATTTATCACAATGTCTCATGAGTTGACCGCCGTCTTTCCCTATCAAACCGAACACATACATCTTACGGGACTTTGCTGCCTCAGCTGCCCGGATCACATTCTCAGAGCTTCCACTTGTAGATAGTGCAACCAATAAATCACCTGGATTACCAAGTGCTAAAATTGGTCTAACGAAGATTTCAGCAAAGTCATAGTCATTCGCAGTACAAGTTATGTGTCCAACATCACTGAGTGCAATAACGGGTAGTGGTTTGCGATTATGTCTGAACTTGCCAGTACATTCTTCTGCGAAGTGGATAGCATCACACATACTTCCGCCATTACCACAGGTCATAACTTTGCCATTACTGACAAACACATCCCGGATCAAAGTTACTGTTTCGGAAATGACTCTCAAGTTGTCTGGATTCTCGATAAAAGTAGCAAGTGTTTTTTGCGCGTCCAATAGTGAATTTTTTATGGTATGTTGTAAATCCATTTTCATATCTCTTTATTTAAAAGGGGTTTTGTATTTTCTATTGAAAGAACTTTTTATTTTTTTACAACAAAATTATACCTAAATAATACTTACGCTTTCAACCTATTTTCAACAACTGCACAATTTAACATGTTCTATTAGAGTGTATCTCCTAAACCTAATTGTCCGTAATTTTCTCATCACACCACCTGTTTTTCGTAGGGACAGGGTTTCCCTGTCCGTTGTATCAATCTAATACCCATCGCAAACAACAAATAATACCATTTCTAATTGACAAATTATCATAAAGAAACTTGGACAGACCACTATTTACCATGTATCACGAATACTGACACCTTCAGATTTAAGATAATCTTTGATTGTATCAATTGTGAATTCTCCATAGTGTGTTATTGATGCGACTATAGCTGCATCTGCATTGCTTTCGACGAAAACATCGCGAAGATGCTGGGGATTTCCTGCACCCCCCGAAGCAATTACTGGAACAGACACAAGTTCTGCGATTGCCCGCGTTAACGCTAACTCATAACCTGCTTTTGTCCCATCAGCGTCAATACTATTTACAACTATTTCTCCCGCCCCCAATTCAACACCTCGGACTGACCATTCCAGTGCATCCCATCCAACAGGTGTACGTCCACCATCAATGTATATTTCATATCCACTCGGAATATTCTCACTTCTCCGTACCTTTTTCACCTGCATACTCAACACAACACATTGACTACCGAATGCGTGTGCTCCTTCAGCGATTACTTTAGGATTCCGAACAGCACCTGAATCTATGCTGACCTTTTCTGCTCCTGCAAGTAAGACACTTCGCATATCCTCAAGTGTGCGTAGACCGCCACCGACAGAAAACGGAATAAAGATTTCCGCTGCGACAGAAGCAACCACATCAATCATAATTTCACGTCTTTCGTTACTTGCCGTGATGTCATAAAAAACGAGTTCATCTGCACCACCTTCATAATAAAACCGTGCCATCTCTACAGGATCACCAACATCCACATTGCCTTCAAAGGCAATCCCTTTGGTAACCTTTCCATCACGTACATCTAAACATGGAATGATCCGTTTTGTTAGCATTTACTCCCTCAACTAATTCTGTTCCTGTTTTTGAAATTTCTGTTTAAATATGCTCAGAATATCATCAAATTCTGTCAATCTTAACAGTTTATACATACAACTAAGTGCCAATACACTGATGCTGATTGGAATGAATACATTTAACGTACGAGGTACAATGCCTTCAGTACCAAGCCAATCTTTTTCAATAAACCCATGACTTACCCAACACACAAGCCCCATCACAGCAGATGCCAATAAGATTTTAGCCGCAACCCTAACCATTTTACGAAATCCAATTTCACCTATTTTTCGTCTAAGTAGGAACAATAAGACCAGACTGTTCAATGTTACAGTTAATACAGTAGAAAATACAATAGCACGTTCGTCTAACCATAATTCCTCAAATATGAAAGTGTAGTTCAAGCAGATATTTAGAGCAACGCCGCACAAACTAACAATTACGGGTGCGCGGATATCTTTGTAAGCATAGAACGCATCAGTTACGATTTTTAAAGCAGAAAATCCGCACAATCCAAAAGCATAGACAAACAAGACCTTGGCAGTAGCCAATGTATCAATGTCTGTAAACTCGCCGCGTTCATAAAGTAATCTACAAATTGGTTCTGACAACACCATCAAACCTATTGATGCTGGTAAAATGACTGTTAGCATTAAACGTAATGCATAAGATAGCGAATTTCGAAATTCATTAAGATTGTCAGAATTCGCATGCTTTGCAAGCTGTGGTAAGATGACTGTTGATATTGCTACTCCAAATATCCCGAGTGGAAAGTGCATTATTCGGTATGCGCCTTGAATCCATGCTAACCATTCCTTACCAGAGGTGATAAACCAAGTATTTACCAACTGGTTTATCGGTACGGCTGCTACACCTAAGATAGCAGGACCGATCAATTTTAAAACTTCAACGACCCTCGGCTCTCTGAAATTAATGAGCGGTTTATACCTATATCCGACCCTGTACATAGAGGGAACTTGAATCAAGAATTGGAGCATTCCACCAACAAGAACGCCAACTGCCATTCCTGTTGTAGGATGCATTCCAATACGTTGAAATAGATAAAACCCGCTAACGCCAATGAGTAGCGAGCTCAAGTTAAAAAATGAGGAAGCACAAGCGGGGATACCAAACTTACCCTTACTGTTTAACAGTCCCATCGCAATAGCTGCAAGTGATACAAACAGCAGATATGGAAACATCAATTGGGTCAAATAGACCGTCAACTCAACCTTAGATTCAAACCCATAATGTTTACTCGAATCTAAAACTTCATCAAAGTCTTCGCGTGCTAAAACGTCAACAATAGTAGGGGCAAACACAACTCCCAGTATAGTAATACCAATCAGAACAATGACGACTAAATTGAATATCCGGTTAGCAAGATTCCATGCCTGTTCCTCACCATCCTCAGTTTCAGTAGCAATGAAAGTTGTGATAAAAGCCTTGCTTAGTATTCCCTCACCAAACATATCTCGTAGAAAGTTCGGAATTCTGAAAGCCAGATGGAAGGCTGGGGCAGCGATCTTCGTTTTGAAGAAATAAAAAATCGCCATTTCACGGGCAAGACCCAGTAAACGGGAACCCATTACCGCTAAACTAACAATTGCTGCTGCTCGAGTGACATTCTGGTTCTGTACCGAAGATTTTGTTGTTTCATTTTCTTCCATATTATTGCTTTGTCAAGTCATAAATGATTTGTGGAAACCGCACCTACCTTCACGATGCCGCTGGCGAGGCGGGGAATGCCTAAATGGCATTCATACCCGGGGAATGACTAAATGTCATTCATACCGTTGATTTCTTGATTTATTGATTTATTGATTTATTCCTAACCTCGCCAAATATTTTCTTAAACTTCATGAACGTACCTCCCACTTTAACGCAGGCAAATCCGCAACAATATCCACCGTTTCCAAGCTCACAGAAATCACCTGCCCAAGCAACCGTACAATGTACTGTGGATCATCTGCACGGTTCGGATCGTTGACAATGCCGCTGCGTTTGTCAGTTTTAACGCAATACTGATTGATGACCCATTCCAACGCGGAACGGGTACCGAGGCGATACTCAAACGTTTTTGTAGGGATACCGTCAAGTGTAAGAAAATCGTTATAGACGAGTGAGGTTTTGTCTTTGGCGAGTTTCATCTTCTCAACGCGCCAATTGAGCGGGACACTTGGGTTCTGCACTAACTTCAGTTTGTCATATTCGGCTTGTGATTCGTAGTTGACGTGGATGTCGGCTAACCGCGCACCTGCATTAGCAAAACTCCAAAAAGCCTCTGAAACCCCCCTCGCCTCCCTTGACAAGGGGGTAGGAGAGTTTTCCTCTCCCCCCGCTTGCGGGGGGATAAAGGGGGGTGGGATATGCGGCAGATCGCGCTTGAGGTTCGCCTGATACTTTTCACGATACTCTGGATGATGTAAAATGCCGTAGGTATAGTGGAAGATGTCCCACTTGCTGATAGAGTCGTCTTGGTAGTGTGTGCGGAACTGTGCCAATGCCCAATCCGTAATGTTTTCTTTTCGGTTTGTGCCGTCTTCGTCGTAGGTGTAAAAGGGGAAGCATTGGGAACCACTTTGCGGAAGTAAGTCGGGAATGTTGCTGACTATCAGGGCAAACATTGGCATTTCTTTTCCTACCTTTAACCATATTAATTTATTTTCCGTTTCTGTTTCTTGTATAGGGAAGAATAAAGGAAAAAGCCCTATTCGATCTATGAGAATTTTGTCATAAAAGAGTTCTGTCTTTGTAAAGGGGCGATATACAGATTGCCGGATTTTTGATTCTGTAAATTCAGCAATGTGTCCACTCTTAAGATTCTGTTTTAAAGTAGAACTCCACTTGATTTTTGTGTCATTATAAATCACAAAATCATCAATATCTACTTTCTTGTTTTCTCTTCGTTCCCACTTATGAGTTTCAGCGTTGTAAGTACTAATCATCTTTTGAATGTTCTCTGTAAGTGCTTGTCGATTGAAGTTAAGCACCCACGCATTTCGGCTCGTATTAACACCTGGACTATAGGTTTTGAATATGACATCTTGTGTTCTACCTTTTTTATTCTTTGTTTTTTTATTTCCTATTGGGAGGAAGGCATCAAATTCTTCGTGGAAACCTTCGGTGAGCCACGTAAGTCGTGCATCCGGTTGAATCGGTTGCCATTCAATACTGCCTATGTGCTGACGTTCATCCAGAAAATCAAACTTCTGTTTTTTGTTCCATAGGTCATCGGTGTGGTAGTAAAAGATTTGCGGTGTTTCTGACGAATCTCTTTTTTTCTTCACAAAAAAGTTAATACTCACGCCGACGCGAATCCCGAACACATTAGCATCGGAGACCTTCAATCCCTTCCGTGCATTTCCACCCAAGTCAAGAACGTAAATTGCATCACAATCTTCAGCGAGGTGTTTCCGCATCCCATCAAACGCAATACCGTCCAGAAAACTGTTGTTCGTAATAAAGGCGACAACGCCCTCCTCACCAATCCTGTCTAAACCCCACCGAATTGCTTTGACGTATGGGTCATAGAGTTTATTTCGGAGTGTCGCTGTAGAATCTTTCACATACGTATCCTTAATGTTTTTATCCATCGTTTCATATTTGCGATTTTTCTTGTTGTCGTTCTCATTCACCTGTCCCATATTGTAGGGTGGATTGCCAATAACCACAAACATCGGTGTCTCTTTCTGCTTTTCAACGCGCTCCGCATTTTTAGGCGCGAATAGCGTCATCAGTCGTTCCTCTGCCACCTCAAAAGTATCCACAAGACAGATGCCTTCAAAAGCAGCGTATCGGTTCGTAGCTGTGAAAAACTGATGTTCTATGTTCAGACTGGCGATATAGTATGGCAGGAGCATCACCTCATTGCACTGGAGTTCTGGCGGGTCGGCAGTGTATTTCCGTTCTAACGCAATCGGATCAAGTTCCTGCATAATGCGGACAATGAAGTTGCCAGTGCCGACAAACGGGTCAATGATATGCACACCACTATCAGACATAGAACGGTTAAATTCTGTCTGCAAGATGTGTTCAACGCTTTTCACCATAAAATCCACAATCGGTTGCGGTGTGTAGACGATTCCGTGTGTGTCCGCGACTTTGACAGAGAACCCTTGGAAAAACTGTTCATAAACGGTATTCAAAAACCCCTGTTTCTGTGAGAAATCGGTAATAGTGAGGGCGGTTTTCTCTATTGCAACGTAAAATGGGTTTAAAGGACGCAGAAATTCGGAACGGTTCAACGTCCGTTCTGTCAGTACGTCAATGACGTTCTCAATCTCGCGAGCGATGATATTTCGGCGCGTAAAGTCGCGGTTATCAAAAATCGTTGCGAAAATCCGTTCGGTTAGCAGATGTTGGATAAGCATCTCCTCAACTGCTGCGATGGATAGGTTCGGGTTGATAGAGGTTTGGCACTGCTGATGAAATTTGGAGAACGCGTCATGAAAATGTGGATTGTTTTGACGTTCAGCTTCTATTAACGCCGCCAGTTTCTCACCGAGTTCGGGGACAATCTCTCTGAACTCCGCAACAGCTGCATGCCATGCAGAGATGTTCTCTTCACGATACGCAAAGAAGGTTTGCAACACTTGCACAAGGTTTTGTGAATCGTTGATGTCTAAGTCAAGCTGTAGCTGCCCGTTTTGATAAAGCAGTGCATGTGTCGGTGATTGCAGCACGATGTTTTTGGAGGGGTAGCCTGCAGCGAATTTTTTGTCTGCCTCAATGTGTAGGTCGTCCTGTGTATCCTTTGCTTCCCAATAACCGTGCGGTAACCCGTAAGCGTCAACGATTTCACCATCAGGAGTAATACGTCTGTTGTCTGCGGTGTGGAGTGTCTTTTCGCAAAGGAGTGTGAAGTTGGATTGCCCGCAATAGTGTTGGAGTAGACTTTGGAATGCAGCGCGGACACTACCCTCATTTTCTGCTCCGAGTTGTGCGTATTTTTCAAGCGCTGCATAATATGTTTTGATCGGTTTATGTGTAGTCTTGATACTGAGCGATGGCATAATGTAACCTTTTTGTAGTTGTGCTGCTTGATACAACGGCAATTATATGTGAATTGGTCTGTGATTGCAAGCAATAAGTCTCAAACTACGAATTTGATACTTGACAACAAACCTAAATTCATATAATTTTAAGGCAAAAATCAAGGAGAGATCATAATGCAGGGGAAAAAGTACTTTACGGTGGAAGAAGCAAACGCATATATTCCAGAATTGACAAGGGAGATAAGGGCACTTTTAGAACTAAAAGAGAAATTAGTAAGTCTGCATGCAGAACTTACTCCATTCTTTGAAGTAATATCTTCCAATGGTGGCAACAAGGCGGCATTCTTGCATTTACAAGTAGCAGAAGAATTTAGAGAGAGAATTGAACGTATAGAAAAGCGAGGGTGCCTTATCAAAGGGCTCGATCCTGCGTTAATCGACTTCCCACACATACGCGATGGTAGAGAAGTATATCTTTGTTGGCGATATGACGAAAAAGAAATATCATATTGGCATGAAATTGAGGGAGGGTTTGATGGACGACAACCCTTATAAAGATACGATTCATAGCAAAATTGGTACTGTTGATTATTACACCGATTCGTCCAAAAAATAGAAATGGTGCGTAGGCCCATTTCCATTTCCTATATCTAACGAATTCCTAATTGCTTCAGTAATATAAGTTTTTGACGCATGAATTGCTTCATCCAGTTTCTTACCTTTTGCAAGATGCGTTGCTATTGCTGAGGAGTATGTACATCCTGTCCCATGTGTATTCTTCGTTTCTATCCTTTCACCTTCAAAATAAGCATATTCACCTTCACAATACAACACATCAATTGCTTTCTCATCTCCAAGATGTCCCCCCTTGACAAGCACAGCATTACAACCTAATTCGGCAATCGTTTTAGCGGCTGATTTAGCATCATCTATAGTATTTATTTCTTGCTCGGCTAACAATTCTGCTTCGTAGACATTAGGTGTCAGTACTGTTGCTAAGGGAATAATACTATTCTTGAGACTGTCAATTGCTTCTTCTTGCAATAAAGGAAATTTGCTTTTTGATATCATCACCGGGTCCACTACGATGACTTCAGGTTTATATTCCCGTAGTTTGCGTGCAACTGCATTGACAATTTTTGAAGTTGATAACATTCCTGTTTTGACACTATCGACCTCAAAGTCAGAAAAGACTGCATCTAATTGTGTTTCAATTAGTGAGATAGGTAAATCAAAAGCATCAGTTACAGCAACAGTGTTTTGTGCAGTGACTGATGTGATAACTGACATGGCAAAACCACCGTTTGCTGAAATCGCTTTAATATCTGCCTGTATCCCAGCGCCGCCGCCAGAATCAGAACCAGCAATTGTCAATATCTGTTTCATCAATTCTTTCCTACGTCCAAATAATACCAATATTAATTGTTTATATTCTGCCGTAGGTCGGGTAGAGGCACGAAACCCGACATTCATTGATTGTGGCTATCCTGTCGGGTTTCGTGCCTCTACCCGACCTACGAAAATGGTATAATTTACTTAAAACCGTATCTTCTTACACAGAATCTACTATAGTAGTAATTACAAGATATAAGATTATATCATCATTCATTTTAAATCTGCAAGAAAGATTCTTTTGAATCTATTGGTATGCAATCGTCAGAGATAGATATTCATACATATTAGATGTTTCTGTCCATAGAACAATTTCTCTTGCAAAGAAAATCCAAATTGCGTATACTTTTATATGACTACAACGCTATTACTACAACCTACCTTTGCGGAGGTGTTTTTTGTCTGATAATCTTTTGAACTCCTTGAATAATGTGCAGCGTGAAGCTGTTCAACATACAGATGGACCTCTCTTGATCCTGTCTGGTGCAGGCAGCGGTAAAACGCGCGTTATTACGCACAGAGTCGCTTACCTTATCAAACACCACCAAGTTTCCCCCTTCCGTATACTTGCTGTGACTTTCACGAACAAGGCAGCCAATGAAATGAAAGAAAGGATGGATCAACTTGTCGCAGAAGGTGTTAGTAAGAATCTGTGGGTTGCAACTTTTCACGCAACTTGTGCACGCATCCTACGTAGAGATATTGAAAAATTAGATGGATTCAGCAAGAATTTCACAATCTACGACAAAGGTGAACAAGTAACTGTGGTAAAAGATATTGTCAGAGAACACGGGTTAGATGACAAAATGTATAACCCACGCACCATACATGATCTGATAAGCAAAGCCAAAAACAATAATATTTCACCGACTATGTATGAGAATTCCGCGGAGGGTTATTACGAAAAAGTGGTGGCAAAAGTCTATCCATTCTATCAGGAAACACTCCGTAAGAATAACGCATTAGATTTTGATGATCTGCTTAACTTTGCTGTAGAACTACTCAGAAAGTTTCCTGATGTCCTAAAGTACTATAATCAAAAGTTTTTACATATTCTTGTTGATGAGTATCAGGACACGAACAAATGTCAATACGAGTTAGTGCGTTTATTGGCAGGGGAAAGAAGGAACGTTTGTGTTGTAGGGGATGATGACCAATCAATCTACGGCTTTCGAGGAGCAAACATCGACAATATCCTCAATTTTGAAAATCATTATCCTAACACACATGTCCTACGACTTGAGCAGAATTACAGATCTACTCAGACAATATTAGATGCTGCTTGGAGTGTCGTCCAAAACAACAAAGCACGAAAAGAGAAAAAACTTTGGACTGATAATGAAGTAGGAGAATTGCTCACCTGCTATGAAGCAATGGACGAGAGCGATGAAGCAGGTTTCGTCGGAACAAAAATTGAGGATTGGAATGCTGATGGCATAGATTTTAGAGATTTCGCTATCTTTTACCGTACAAATGCACAATCACGGGTTTTTGAGGAGGCATTACGCGCTGCAAACATACCTTACCAGATAGTCGGAGGACTGGGATTCTATGACAGAATGGAAATTAAGGATCTTCTCGCCTATCTCCGGGTGATGTGCAATCCTTTTGATTCAATTAGTCTCAGACGCATCATCAACGTTCCTGCACGTGGTATAGGCGCAACAACACTTGAACGCCTTATGAGTTTTGCTGAGAGTGAAGATATACCGTTAATTGAGGCTATAGATCGTGTGGATGAAGTTCCAAAGATTAACGCAGGAATTAAAGGGAAAATACGAAAGTTCGCTCAGATATTTGATGAATTTGATGGTGATGACTTACCAGCTGAAGCACTTGAGCATATACTAAATACAACAGGATATCGCGACAACTTCAAAGAACAACGGACAATAGAAGCACAGAATCGAGTTGAGAATATAGATGAATTAATGAATGCTATCAGTGAATACGAAATGATTGCTGAGCAACCAACACTTTCAGATTACTTGGAGAATGTCGCGCTCATCGCGGATATTGATACAATGGAAGAAGATGATAACACTGATGAGACTGATAAAGTGACATTGATGACATTACATAGCGCGAAAGGATTAGAATTTCCTTTTGTTTTTATGGTTGGAATGGAGGAAGGATATATGCCGCATCAGCGTTCAATTAATGCAGAAGCGGATTTGGAAGAGGAACGCAGGTTGTGTTATGTCGGAATCACACGTGCAATGGAGCAAGCTCTATCTTGTACATGCCAGTTCACGAAGGACATGGGGAGGAACAGACTATAGAATGCCTTCCCGTTTCATTGAGGAGATACATCCACATCTAATTAAGCAAATTGACCGCTACAACGCACCATTCTAACACCATGAGGTTAACTATCTTGAGACAGAATAGTTATCTATTGTTCTGTCAATACTCAAATGATGAGTAGAACCGTTCGTAGGGACGGGGTTTCCTTGTCCGATATACAAATGATGAGTAGAACCGTTCGTAGGGACGAGGTCTCCCTGTCCGATATACAAATGATGAGTAGAACCGTTCGTAGGGACGGGGTTTCCCTGTCCGATAACAAATGATGAGTAGAACCGTTCGTAGGGACGGGGTTTCCCTGTCCGATATAGAAATCATTCATGACTTGACAAAGCACTATGTTCATCAGATATTTGAATTGAAAGGTTTATTTCGAAATGTCAACAATTTCACCTGAAGGCGTCAGTCACGTAGCGAATTTAGCACGGCTTGAATTTGATGCGGATGAGACATCGGATTTCACAGAACAACTTGCCCGAATCTTAGACTATATTGGAAAGTTGAATGAATTGGATACGGAGGATGTTCCACCAACATCACATATCCATCCAATGCAGAATATAACAAAACCTGATATTGTCAAGACCTCACTGCCTCGTGAGGCAGTTCTTGAGAACGCACCTGAACAAGCCGAAGGATATTTTGGCGTTCCCAGAGTTATTGATACGGATTAAGGAGTAGACGTTAAATGTCGCATTACCAATTAACAGCACACGAACTCCACGAAAAACTTAAGGAACGTGAAATTACTTCTGTAGAATTGACCGAATCAATATATGCTCGGATAGAAGATGTTGAACCAAGTATAAAAGGTTACTTGACGCTTACTAAGGAGATGGCTTTAGAACAAGCGAGTACAGCGGATACTGGATTTCAAAATGGGAATGATATGCAACCACTTGCTGGTATCCCCATAGCGATAAAAGACGTAATATGTACGAAAAATGTTCGCACGACTTGTGCATCAAAAATACTTAGCAACTTTGTGCCACCTTACGATGCAACTGTCATGACGAAACTGCACAAGCAAGGTGCTGTCATGATTGGAAAGACGAACATGGATGAATTTGCAATGGGGTCGTCTACAGAGAATTCTGCGTATCAGATAACACATAATCCGTGGGATTTGGAAACCATTCCGGGTGGATCAAGTGGCGGCTCAGCTGCCGTCGTATCTGCTGACACAGCAATCTGCTCTTTAGGTTCAGATACCGGTGGGTCTATTAGACAACCTGCTGCGCTGTGCGGTGTAGTAGGTATGAAACCGACATACGGGCGTGTTTCTCGCTACGGTTTGGTTGCATTTGCATCATCACTTGACCAGATAGGTCCATTTACGAAAGATGTAACGGACTGTGCATTGGTTCTTAATGCCATCTGTGGAAAAGATGAAATGGATTCTACATCTGTTGATGTTCCAGTTCCTGATTTCTCAGAAAGCTTGATCAACGATGTAAAAGGATTGAAAATAGGTGTGCCAAAAGAGTATTTCGCAGAAGGATTAGATACCGAAGTGTGTGATCTGGTAAATGCATCTATCGCACTGTTTGAAAAACTGGGGGCATCTCTTGTAGATATTTCACTTCCTCACACAGACTACGCCATTGCAACTTACTATATTATTGCTCCTGCAGAAGCAAGTGCAAACCTTGCCAGGTACGACGGGGTAAGATACGGATACCGCACAGAAGAACCAGCAGACCTTATCAATATGTACAAAAAGACTCGGAGTGAAGGTTTTGGACAGGAAGTCAAACGACGTATAATGTTAGGAACTTTCGCACTGAGTACGGGGTATCAAGATGCGTATTACCGAAAAGCACAAAAAGTACGCACGCTAATAAAATCTGATTTTGATGCAGCTTTTGAAAAAGTTGATGTGATTGCAACACCCACTTCACCAACACCTGCATTTAAAATAGGTGAGAGAACTGCAGATCCGTTACAGATGTATCTGTGTGATGTGATGACGACACCAGCAAGCCATGCAGGATTACCCGGAATCTCTGTACCGTGCGGATTTGTAAAAAATGGGTTACCCGTCGGTCTACAGTTACTTACCGCACCTTTTGCTGAAGAAACACTATTGCGTGCAGCATATACTTATGAACAGAATACTGACCACCATTTACGGAAACCTGAAATACCAAAGAAAGTGTAGGTGACAGATGAATGCAATAACCGCCCCTTTAGGTGGATTAATCGGAGCAATTATAGGTGGAGTTCTGTGGGCAAAGTATATTCAGTGGACAGGAAACACCGCAGGATTCATTGCAATTGCAATAGGCGTATTGACAGGAATTGGAATAGTATTAACTGGCAGTCGTGCGCTTGAAACTGACAATCAGAAACACTGGTTATATCTTGCTATTGGCGGTGCGGTTTTCTCTATATTTGGTATCCTTCTCGGCAAATATCTTGATGTTCAGATGAATGCATTAACGCAGATGACTGAGTCTTTGCTTGCAGGAGAACCACAATTGACCGAGGAAGCTGCCAAAGTTCTTGCAAAAACACAGTATTCTGGATACTCAAAATTGGAACTTATGCAACAACGTATGGAATGGTTTGATTTTGTCTATGTGGCTATCGCCGTAGTTGTTAGTATCTATATAACATTAAACGGCTGGATTCGTAAAATACTATCAATTAAGTAGAGATTTAAGAAACAAAACTATGGAGTACAAAATGAACAAAAAACATTTATTTATCTTGCTAATTGTACTGACTTCTTTTCTCATACCATTAGTTTGGAGTTACGCACAGGAAGAGGAAGCAGAAGTAGAAAGTCAAGATAATCTTTTAGAAAATATTGCACTCTTCTCTGAAATACTGGCTTATGTTAAACAGGAACACTATGACAATCCTGATAACAAAAAACTTATGGAAGGTGCGATAAGAGGAATGCTACGGACATTAGATCCATATAGTCAATACATACCTGATCATTTGTCGTTTAGAACGCAAAATCAAGGCAACTACGGTGGTCTTGGCATGACCGTAGGCATGCAGCAAGATATGATCACGGTAATAACACCTTTTAAAGGAAATCCTGCTGCGATTGCTGGTGTACAAAACGGTGATATCATCAGTCAAATTGATGGAGAATCAACCGCAGTAATGACATTAGACGAAGCAGTTGATCTGTTGCGTGGCGAACCTGGAACTTCTGTTAACATCACTATCATTCGTCCAAAAGTTAGTCGTCCTATAGAGGTTTCAATCACTCGAGAAGTAATAAGAATTCCAAGCGTAGAAACAGAGATTATTGGTAACGATATTGGTTATATCAAAATCAACCAGTTTTTACAGACGACTGCAAATGATGTAGACAATGCAATTGAAGAATTTAATCAACATGGGATCCGTGGTATTATCCTTGATCTTCGTCTAAATCCAGGGGGACTACTCGGTTCCGCAGTTGAGATTGCAAGTGATTTTTTGGAACCTGGCCAACTTGTTGTCTATAGTCAAGGACTCGAAGATCGCGAAGATTTTCACGCAAAAGGTGAAGCGAGAGAGAAACTCCCATTGATAGTATTGGTTGATGGTAGTAGTGCAAGTGCATCAGAGATCGTTGCTGGAGCAATAAAAGACCATAATAGAGGTTTGGTGATGGGTAGCAAAACCTTTGGAAAGGCTTCTGTCCAGAAGGTATTTGCTTTAAGTGATTCTAAAGCTGCAATCAAATTAACCGTTGCACATTACTATACTCCCAATGGTGTTGATATTGATAAAATCGGCATCATACCGGATGTTGAAACTGCCTTCTTTAGTCGTGCTGAACGTCAGATGCAGTTGAAACTTCGAAATCACGAAAAACTGAAGTCATTTGTTGATGAACACGGTGATGATGTATTACAAAAATTATTTAATGCTGAACATGCTTCAAGAGATGATCGTCAGGCTGCAAAACTCTTACGTTCATATAGTCGGTTATCAGATGCGCTGGCAGATGAACAGATTATCCTTAGTGATATTGGGATAAAGTATTCCATTGCATTAGAAACTTCAAATTTAAAGGACGAAATAATGCATGATCCTCAGATTGTTGCTGCTATAGAACAATTGAAAGTACTGGAACTCTTTGCAAATTAGGAATATGAAAAAGCAACCAAGTACTGTGTAGTATTATCTTTCAGCATGACTATTCAATACGTAATGTCAAATAGGTAATGATCAAATGAATGAACACACAGAAGTTCTGAATTATATTGGAAATGATTGGCAGGAATCTGTGACATCAAATCTACTTGATGTCATGAATCCAGCTACAGGTGAAGTACTTTCAAGAGTGCCGTTGTCTCCGTCCGGTGAAGTGAATGCAGCAGCATCTGCAGCATCCAAAGCCTTTGAGGGATGGCGGAAAACTCCACCCATTGAGAGGGTTCAATATCTATTTGAACTGAAGAATCTGCTTGAGAAGAACATTGACGATATTGCAAAAACCATTACATTGGAGTGTGGTAAAACGCTGACCGAAGCGAAAGGTGAATTGCGGCGCGCAATAGAAAACGTTGAAGTTGCATGCGGCATTCCAACACTGATGCAAGGGACAAACTTGGAGGACATTGCAAGCGGTATTGATGAGTATATGATCCGACAACCTGTTGGGGTCTGTGCTGTAATTGCCCCGTTTAATTTTCCAGCGATGATCACTTTCTGGTTTCTACCGTATTCCATCGCTTGTGGCAATACTTATATAGTGAAACCATCAGAGAAAGTACCATTGACGATGCAGAAGATTTTCCGACTCCTTGAGCAGACGGGACTCCCAGAAGGTGTTGTGAATCTTGTAAACGGTGGACATGAGACTGTTAATGCCATTTTAGAACATCCTGAGATACGTGCAATCAGTTTTGTTGGTTCAACAGCAACAGCAAAAGCGATCTATGCAAAAGCGGCATCGCATGGAAAGCGTGTCCAGTGTCAAGGTGGAGCAAAAAACCCGCTAATTGTCCTACCTGATGCTGATCCTCAGTTTACGGTTAATGCTACAGCCGATAGCGCATTTGGCTGTGCGGGACAACGTTGCCTTGCTGCTTCAATTGCGGTTACTGTAGGCGGCGCAAGGAACTGGTTCCCTAAAGCCATTAGCGATATCGCAACCGATAGAGTTGTAGGTAATGGTTTAGATGAAAATGTTCAGATGGGACCAGTAATAACACAAGAAAGCAGAAAACGGATTGAAGTTCTGATTCAGAATGGCATAGATGCTGGTGCTCGCGTGTTAGTTGATGGACGCTATCCAGAAATACATCAAGGAGAAAATGGTAATTTCATTCGACCTACTGTCCTGAGTAATCTTGACACAAATGGAGACATCGTTAAAACTGAGATTTTTGGTCCTGTTTTAGGTCTTATTCAAGTTGATACGGTGGATGATGCAATTTCTTTAATCAACAGCGGAAACTACGGAAACATGGCATGCCTTTTCACGAGTAGTGGTGCATCCGCACGCAAATTTCGATATGAAGCACAGATCGGTAACATTGGCATAAACATTGGAGTCGCCGCTCCGATGGCATTCTTCCCTTTTAGTGGGTGGAAAGACAGTTTCTTCGGTGATTTGCACGGACAGAGTTGGGATGCTATTGATTTCTTTACACAGAAAAAGGTAGTTGTTGAGAGATGGAATTAGCATTAATGTTCTGTTTACACTCAAATGATGAATAGATCCGTTCGTTATACAAATACAGGGTTATTTAGTTTTCGGTTTTTTGGCACTTTTTATCACACCTATAAATATCAGTTGTAGGTCGGGTAGAGCGAAGCGAAACCTATATGTGTAAACTTAAGAAAACTTAGAAGCTCTTATGAATCACTCTGAATCCCTATGTTTATTGGGATTGTCTTCTCTTCAGTCCCGACAAATGCCAAACGCGCATTTGGCGTTGATTTGGTAGGGACGATATGTTTATAGAAGAATGTGGACCCCACGTCTCTTCAATCCCGTAGGGACGATATGTTTATAAGCACATCAACAACAAATATCCCGTTACTACGGAACTCAAGATGGGTGACGACAGCGTTTTCTATAAACATATCGTCCCTGCGGGACTAAATATAAGAAAGTCTCAATCATATTCTTTTAAGGCACCTTAGGATTTAAGGATTTTCAATCAGGATGCCAGAAATTTTGCCTATCTTAATTTGACACGTTCAGAAATTGTTTTAAGTTCTAAACAGTAGCAGTATCCCGCTGTTCATACATCAATCTAATTTGCAATCACTAATAAAAAATGGTATCATATAAGAGACCGAATCTACTTGGGTCTCAAAACAAAATGAGATTTGTAAATGCGTTCCTTTTTTGCAGTCATATCAACTTTAATTAGTATAATCGGTCTCGTTTTTATTGTTCGAGGTTGCACTCATCCTAATACGTACAAAAAGGAGTTATCTAAGGAAACAACGACAGCTGTTAGAGTAACTCAAATATATACAGAAGCTACACACTTAGTTGTCGTCGGTATTGGAATTGTTAGTTTCGGTATTTTGATATCCTTTATTTGCATGATGGTAAGTTGGGAAAAGGTGGGTGAACTTTTGTCCCGTTTCACCCGTAGATCCGAAAAACCGTTGAATTTAGACGATAATACTGATAGTGCTGTTTGTGAGGAGAACGAAACTTGAATCGTATTGCTGATAATCTGGCAATAGTTGAGGAACGCATAGCCAAAGCTGCACAGAAAAGTGGCCGCTCTCCTGAAGCGATTCAGCTTGTTGTTGTTACTAAAGATGCTTCAGTAGCAGACATTGAAGCAGTATTAAATGCAGGTGCCACAGTCATCGCCGAAAATCGTATCCAAGAAGCTACGCAGAAATTTAAACAGGTGAATTCACTTATCAAAAAAGCTTTAGATGCTACTAAATCAATACAAGATTTCAAATGGCACTTAATTGGTCACCTTCAGAGAAATAAAGTAAAACCCGCACTGCAGATGTTTTCACTGATTCATTCGGTGGATAGTCTGCGATTATTTTCTGAAATATCCAAACGGTCTGTAGCGGAAGAAACTACAACCGATGTATTGATTCAAGTAAATACCACTGGAGAAGAAAGCAAGTTCGGCTTAAATTTAGATGACGTTACATGCCTGATTGAAGAGTCTGCTAATTATCCTAATGTGCAGATCTGTGGATTAATGACAATAGGGAAGTTGACATCAAACCCAGAAGATAACCGATCTGCTTTTGAATCGTTAAGAACACTTGCTGAAAAAATAGAAGCACGAAAACTGCCAAATGTTGACATGCATTTCCTATCTATGGGAATGACAAATGATTTTGAAGTTGCAATTGAGGAAGGTGCTAACCTTGTTAGGATAGGAAGAGCAATTTTTGAAGAAAACTGAAGTATAGTGAAGATTAGCAATAATTATAGCCTACAGAAAATGTGGCTAAACAATCTTGATGTTTGCCTCTTCTAATAAATAAGTATAATGGTTTGAAACAAAACTTCCAATGTTAAACTTGTCTATACTGTAGGAGTAAAATGGTGTTAGATAACCTAAAATTAGGTGTAATTGGCGTAGGAAAAATGGGAGGGATTATCGTTCGGAGTATTGTTGATTCTACTCTAAAGCCTCAACAGGTATGGATAACTGATTTATACGCTGACCTTGTTAAGGAATTATGTGATGAAAAACAAGTAAACAGTGCCTCTGATATTGACGAACTTCTCCAGAACACAGATGTCATTCTCTGTGCTGTTCCACCTGTGGGTGTGCCGCACATCCTTCCACAAATTGCAAAAAGTTTTACACCTTCACATTGGATTATTAGTATAGCTGCTGGAGTTACAACCCAAACACTTGAATCGTATTTTGAGACTTCTCCTCCGATTGTACGTGTTATGCCGAACATTGCGGCGTCTGTCAGTTCAGCAATTTCTGTATTGACAAGAGGTTCAGTTGCAACGGAGAAACATATCAATATTGCTCAGAAGTTATTTGATAGTTGTGGTACTACATTGATCATGGATGAACGTCACTTGAATGCTGTCACAGGAGTTAGTGGGAGTGGTCCCGCCTATGTTGCGCTGTTTATAGAAGCGTTGGCCGATGCTGGGGTTCATGTAGGTTTACCTCGTAAGGAATCACAAACTTTGGCGACTCATACTGTCTTAGGTGCAGCAAAGATGATAGCAGAATCAGAGGAGCATCCAGCAGAATTGAAAAATCGTGTTACGACACCTGGTGGAACGACAGCCGCAGGTCTGCATGCCCTTGAAAGCGGCGGCATACGCGCGACACTTGCAGAAGCAATTATAGCTGCTACAGAACGAGCACGGCAGCTTGACTCCGATAGACAAGAAAGGTCTGACACATAAAATGACTCTACTTGCGATAATTCTTGATCATTTGATTAACGTATATACATTAATTGTTATTGCAAATGTATTTCTATCTTGGATAGTATTTGCTTCAAGAAATATAGTCATTCAAAGAATCTATACGCTTACAAGCCAATTGGTTGATCCACTTTTACAACCTATTCGTAAAATTATGAACCCCATTACAGGGAATCTTGGAATTGATTTTTCTCCAATGGTCTTGATTTTTCTCTTGATAATCTTGGATAGATTATTGATTACGTAAGGATTTATTATTGTGCTTTCCATTAATAATATATGTGTAATGTGATCCTACCAAAATGACAACTGACAAGATAGCATTTCATGAATAAGAAAAACACCTCCTCACAAAGTACTTCTTCAAGGGAATCTAAAAGCTGTCCCAAAAAAGACGCTTCCAATTCAAGTCCTTCCCAAAGTAATCGGGATAGTTCTACCGAGAAGACTATACTCAAACTGTGGAACTCTCAGAAAGTCTATAGAGTCAATGAAAAGATGCCGGAGTCACCAGACTATGTAATTCGAGAGATACCTGCTCCAGTTGACACTTTGAAAGTTGGTACACTTCAACGCAAAATCCATCAAGACATCTTTTTGAAATCTGAAATAATGCGTGGATACACGGTTAATTATTCCCCCCAATGGGAAACTTTCCCTTTTAGTGTAGAGGCGCGAATTATAAAAGAGAATGTCTCCGCTGCTGCGAATATCATCAATTTTAGAAAACAGTGTCGACAATCCTATGGTGAAAGATTGCAAAAACAGCAGCAGAGATTAAAGAATATTGGCATATTTGCTGATTGGTCTTCTACTGAAAAAACCTTGGAAGCACGGAATGAAACTAAGTTGTTTAGTTTCATTGATAGATTGCGCGATTCAAAATCTCTCAGAGACGAACTTAGACTAAGTAATTGGTGTCCCCATTGTGTTTCACCATTAGAAGCAGGCAAAACTGCTTTACCGAAATCTACAAATACATCTTTTACTTACGTAAAGTTTCCACTCAGTAACGGTTTTGAAGAATTTGGGACTGAAGTTTATTTTGCGATCCATCTACCTATATCCCAACTTTGGGAAATAGCGGGAACAATAGCCATCGGTATCTATGAAAATGTTCCTTTCTGGTTGACAAAATACAAAAATCAGTACATTATTTTTTCTGAACCACATCTCAAAAAGTTCGTTAATCCAAAAGCAAAAAACAAGAAACTTCCCGAACCAATTGCCAAATTAAAACCTTCACAATTGAAAGATCTCACTTTATCACATCCACTTTTCTCGCTAACAGATTTACGATTCTTTGTTATTCCGGATAATATCAACACTTCTTTGAAGGATGCAAACGAAAGGAAGGAATTGATGACAGGTGTCATCCCACTCAATCCTGCTCATCATTCACTTAGTTATAGTATTTGTAAGTTAATACCTGAGATCGGAGATTTTATTAATGAACGCTATGTTTCATCCTCATCAATCATTCCTATTTTTGATGAGACTGGTCGGTTTACAGAGGACGCAGATATTTTATGTGGGTTAAATCTATTCAATGCAATACAATTTATCTCAAATGAGTTGGAAGCACGCGGATGTTTGATTAAATCAGAAAAAGAAAATATTGAACAACTACACTGTCAACACTGTGACGGGTTGTCTGTATCTCGCCCCTATCGTCATTGGTTTTTTTCAAACACGTTATCTGAGAATATAGAAGATGTGACCAATTCTCAGGAATATTGGGAACACTACCCCGAGGACATACGTGATTCAATTAAGGGTGAAGTATTGAGTATCTCTGAAATGTCCATTTCATCACAACGTCAATGGGGAGTGCCATTACCAGTCCTACGGTGTGATAGCTGCAATGACTTAATTACAGACAAAAAAATACTGAGAGCAGTTCGTAGCTCAATTCGACGGGGTTCCGAACATTGGTTCAGATTAAGTGTGGAGGAACTCTTACCCACCGATACCGTTTGCTTTAATTGTCATTCAAAGGATTTCCGGAAAGAATCAACATTTATAAAAAGCGATTTTTCAAATCTCCTGCAAACGCTTGATAGTTCTGATTTCAAAAAGACATTTTCAGAATCTGCTCAGAATGTAATGTTCTTATCAAAAGCAACTTTTCTAAAATGGTTGGGAGAACTGAGCATACTATCTAACTCTCTTCAACTCAGTCGTCCATCAAGAGAGAGTCATCCGTTTAAACATATAAGACTAAAAGAAATTGATGAAAATGTATGGGATATGGAAATGTCTGAAGAATATTTAGAACTATATCCTGCTGATATAATACGACTCGTTACGATAGTTCCTGATTTGCATGAAATTCCTATCAAAGGAAACGGGAGAAAACAACTCAAGGTATTATTAGATGAATATTATAGCAAATACATACAACTAAAGCATGCGCTGCAACAAGTAGTAGAGTTAGTGTCTAACCTACAGAATGAAACTAAATCAGATAAGCATAAAACACTGAATTATAAACTTGATGACTTGGATACTGATCTATTAACTGAACAAGATAGACTTGCTGTATCAGTCACCAAAGTGCTTCTTAGGCAGGTCGAAACTGCTTACGAAGAAGGTGATTTTTTCAAGATGTGGCAATTACTGTTTGATTTTTGTCAATCTGAACTCACCTTTTATGTTCAACTATGTAAAACTGGCAGAACTAATGAACAATCAAATGCTATAAAGATTGCTACATTTTTTATATTCACTGCTATTCTCCAACGTTTTGCTCCACTTTTGCCCTTCCTATCTGAAGAAATATACGTTGAAGCGTGTACATCTGGAAGTATATTTAAAACTAAGTGGATTCACTGTCAGCAAGAGTGTATAAAAGAAGATATAATGTGTCAGTGGGAAGACTTGAAAAAGTCCAATCAAACAAAAACTAATTCCATTTCTAATTGAAAGTGTCTCTTTTTGTACCACAAACTTTCAGTTTGTGTCCTGAAGAATAACTACCATAACAACCGCCTAATGAGACAATAATTTATAGAAATGGTATAAATAATAGGGTGACTCGGTAAGTGATTTCTCCTGTTCAATACATAAAGAAGACGTTCCTATTGGTTATCGTATCAATTCCGATGTTAATGCTTGATATTCTAACGAAATGGTGGGTTCGAGAAAACATAGATTTAGGACACGGATATGCAATAATTCCCGGTTTTTTTAATTTACGTCATGATAGGAACACAGGTGCAGCCTTTGGGATTCTGTCTGATCAGAGGACACTTCTTATCTTCATCACAGTCGCTGCAATAATTTTTATTTTCTGGTATTCATTTAGATTTCAAAATAGTCGCTGGATGCAGTGTGCACTCGGATTTCTCTTAGGTGGTGCAATAGGGAACTTTATTGACCGTATATTCTTAGGATCGGTTGTCGACTTTTTGCAGTTTGGTATAGAGAGTAAACGACTGTTTTGGCCAACTTTTAACGTCGCTGATGTCTCTGTATGTATCGGTGCTGGCATGCTCATTGTCTATCTATTTCGTATACAGAATAAGAGTCAAGAATAACTTATTGTGGATTTAGGATACAACGAACAAATAAATAATTGACACGAAAGTATCAATTGGATCGTGCAGTTGCTAAACAAAGACAAATCTCCTTTCAAGATATGAAGTCTTATGAAGATGGCAGTGAATCCATCAAAAGAATAAAAGGGTGATGTTATGTATAACTTTAAACTAAAATTACGCATTATAGTGATTATAGGAATGGCAATTTTTGTTCCTTTTTCTATAGCTCAGCAACCCAGTTCACCCCCTACAGATCATTCACATGATGAACATTATCACGAAAATGCACTACGAAGATTCGAGATCATTACACTGAGTGCACTCCCATTTACCGCGATTCATAGTTATTTGGGTGTCCGTACAGTAAGGATGATACAAGAAAACAAAATTGCCCCTGTGTTAACTCCGAAGAACTATAGGGTGATGGGGATTAGTGCGGTATCTTTATCACTGTTCATCGGTATATATGATTGGTGGCATACACGGAACGTTGACAGTTCCGCACCGAGTATTCCTGAACTCAAAAAACCTGATCCTCCAACTGAGGAAGGTATCCCTCCAGAAGGACCGATTGCATTCTCACCAAGCAATGCTCAACATGCAAAAATGAATAGTACCTCAACGTTTCTTGGAGATTCACAACATTGGTCGGATGATCATCAATTAAATATGTGGAAAACACAACAGACTGAATGTGTTGTCATACCATTATTTCAAATACGGTTTTAATTGTTATTCAATTCATACAGTGTAGGTATATGAATAAGAAGAGTATAGTTTATGCGTGTTCTCTTTATGGGTACGAGTGAATTTGCGGTTCCATCGCTTGAAATGTTAATTACCCACAATTTTGAAATCATCGCAGTTGTAACACAACCTGATCGTCCGAGTGGCAGAGGCAGGAAACTAACACCTTCTCCTATAAAGACTACAGCATTAGAACATAACTTATGCATTTTTCAACCTGAAAAGGTTAGAGATCCAGAATTTGTCAGTACGTTGAGACAGTTGAGTCCAGATGTAATGGTTGTTGCTGCATTTGGTCAACTTTTGCCTGCATCGGTGTTAGATATTCCACCTTGTGGCGTAATAAACTTACACCCTTCTCTCCTGCCAAAATATAGGGGGGCCGCACCAATTCAGTGGACGTTAATCAATGGAGAAAAGGAGACAGGTATCACTCTAATGTTATTAGATGAAGGTGAAGATACGGGTGATATAATTTGCAGACAGAGTATACCGATAGAGATCAGTGATACCTATGAAACAATTCATAGTACTTTAGCCAATTTAGGAGCAAAACTTCTCAAAGATACATTAAGTGATATACCTAAAGGAAAGCATCCGAAATCGACACCACAAGACCACGCTAAAGCAACACATGCCCCGCGCCTAAAAAAATCTATTGGCAGCATCAATTGGGAAGATGATGCAGAGAAAATACACAACCTAATTAGAGGCACAGTTGGGTGGCCAGGAGCATATACCAACTTTCGTAATGATATGCAGCTAAAGATCATTCAATCAATTCATCCTGAAGTTAACAAATTGGTTAATGTTCACACAACAGAAGAATTACCAGGAACGATCACTATTAAGGATAAACGCGAGTTATATGTCACCACAGGTAATGGTGAACTTCAATTGTCTAAAGTTCAACCCGCAACAAAGAGAGTTATGGAAATAATAGATTTCATCAACGGCTATAATATAAAATCTGGTGAACGCTTATCACAGCTATGATGCGTTTGGATACATGATTCCCATTGCTTCTGTAAAACAAAATTATTATGTTCTCGTTTTCTAATTAGCAGAAACACTTTTTTCTTGGACTTTGTGCTGCAATGAACAATCTTAATAAGTTCTTATGGGGTATGGTCAAGGTTGCGATATATTGTATGATAGTTGTTGGAATTATTGGGTTGGTGACCCTATTTGTTGTTATCCCGCAATGGGTAAAGTCACCTGAAATATTAGTTCCAAACCTTGTTGGTAAAACTTACTATAATGCTGTATCAACTCTCAAAAATACCGGATTAAAAGTAAGTGACATGATTGAGGAGAAGAGTAGCAGCGAACCACAAGGGATTGTCATTGAACAGGATCCACTTGCAAATACCAGTATCAAAATACACCATACGGTCAAACTAACAGTAAGTATTGGTGCTGATCTCATTGTTGTTCCTTCAGTTATTGGTAAAGCATTGGATACAGCGCGTGAGACACTTACTGCTGCAGGATTTCGCACAGCTGCTATTGCGCGAGTCCATTCAACGAATTATTTACCTGATACCGTTATTGCTCAAACTCCCACTGAGGGCAGTCAGAAAGAACGTAATACACAGATTGATTTATTGGTAAGCCTGGGAAGAAAACCACAATATATTCAACTTGACGATTTTGTCAACCAACCTGTCAGTGAGGTGTATCCATCTCTTAAAGCATACGGTTTAATTATTGAAATCGAGAAACGTCCACATCCTACAATCGCACAGGATAGAATCATATCACACCCTACACTTGTTCAAAGTGGCGACTTCATCACATTGATAGTTAGCGGAAAACTTGAGGATAATGAGAGCAGCGGTAGATGGCTGAAACACAAGCACACTGTTAGTGATGAAGGAGAGAAGGCATTGCAGACGAGAATCGTAATAGTTGATGACTACGGTGAAAGAGAAGTCGTTAAGGGATCTTATGCGCCTGGAACTGTGATTGATTTGGAAAAACGAAGGGTCAAAGTATTTGGTGCTGTTCATGTCATTGTGTTTGAGAATGGTAAGAAATTGCATGAACGTCATTACCAATAATCATATTGATTTGTTAACATCCTATTTCGAGGGTAATTAGAATGTCCACCCCCAAAATTGCACCTTCTTTGTTAGCCGCAGACTTTAGTCGTTTAGGTGAAGAAGTAGAACGCGTTGTTGACGCTGGCGCCGATCTGCTACATTTTGATGTAATGGATGGTGATTTTGTCCCAAACTTCGGTTTAAGTCCGCTATCAATCGCTGCTGTGCGCAACAAAACTAATATTCCATTTGATGTTCATATCATGGTGACACACCCACTGAGGTATATTGATGCTTTGGTTGATTCTGGGGCGGATTTCATAACTTTTCATATTGAAAGCAATGATGAACCCTATGCCATAATTTCAGCAATTAAAGCACACAACATAAAAGTTGGAATAGCGTTCTCACCAAAAACGCCTACTGAAACTGTGATACCATATCTGTCAGATATTGACTTAGTATTACCGATGAGTGTTGAACCAGGTTTAGGCGGTCAAACCTTCTTACCAAATACTTTTGAGAAACTTAATACTCTGAATCAGAATATTCAGCAACTTAATAATCCCCCTGAATTATCTGTTGATGGAGGTGTGACGGTTAACATTGCACCAGAAGCAGTGCGGACAGGGGTAACAATTCTTGTCGCTGGTACAGCGATTTTCAAAAGTCTACAACCAAAAGGCGTTATAGATAGTTTACGTAATGCATAGTTATACCATTTTTGTAAGTCGGGTAGAGGCACGAAATCCGCAAAATACCAAACGCGCATTCGGCGTTGATTTGGATGAATGCTATACGCGCATTCCCATCGTTGATTTATGGGTTTCGATAACACTCTGCCCAACCTACAATATAAACAATTGGTAATATGCGAAACAGGTAATTCTGAGAACTAAACAACCCTGGATATACATTGAAATCTCTCAAAGAAATAAGGTATAATACATTACATGGCACAATATGATGAGATTGTAAAGCATCTGATGGGTCGGTTTGCGGATGACTTTGCTATGTTATCCTTTGGGACAACCGAAGTAAAAGTCTTAGAAACTCTGGATACCGAACAACAGAGGATTAAAGTACATCGTAATGACATGACATTTAAGGTGCAATGGCACAATGAGACTGTTCTTCTTCATATTGAGGTGCAAACTGAGGATAGTAGAGATAAACCGATGCCGTTTCGTGTATTGTCATACGCCAGTGAACTCCTACTACGGCATGAACTTCCGGTTTATTCTGTGGTGTTATATTTGAGCCCAAATGCAGGACAGACTGACCCGGGTGGTTATAGTTATGTTGATGATGAATTTGGGTTGCGGTTTTTGTATCAGGTGATTCGGTTTGCCAAATTGGATGGTATTTCGTTTTTGGATACTGAATCAGTTGGACTCTTACCGTTTATCCCGCTAATGAATCCACCTGCAGACATGGCTACGGAAGTATTGTTGCAAAAATGTGTTGAGAAGGCTGAAGCTGCCCCAGTTGATGCACAGACGCGTGGAACGCTGTTGTTTGCGCTGTCATTGTTGGGTGGGTTAGTCCATGATCATGCCTTTTTTCAGAAACTTATATCGGAGGAAACTATGCGAGAATCTCCATTTTATGAAACTATAATACAGCGGGGTGTTGAACGGGGTGCACGAGAAAATTGCATCAAGAATATTCTGACTGTTCTGAGCGAACGCGCTTCCCCCAAAATAGTCTCCAACATGTAGAACAGGCATTGGACGCAATTCCGGAACTTGAGCGTTTAGAAGAGTTGCATCGAGTAACAGTCAAAAGTCCAAGTGTTGAAGTGTTTTTGCAGGAAATCAACAAAACGGAATAATAAGTCGTCAGTGCATTTCCTAATTCTTCACTAAAATGTAATCAACGAAAGTCAATTACCAGAACAAGAGCTGATGATTAGGTTTGGCAATGTTATATCGGAGGATATTATGCAAGAATCTCCATTTTATGAACTTATTAAAGAACGAGGTGCACGAGAAATATGCATCAAGAATATTTTGACCGTACTTACAAAACGTTTTCCCAAATGTGAGCGGGAATCTATTTCTGAGGTACTTGATTCTATTCCGGACATTGATCATTTAACGGAACTGCATAATAATGCGCTCGACACACCAAGTGTTGAAGTGTTTTTGCAGGAAATCGACGAAACGGAATAATAAGTCGTCAGTGCATTTCCTAATTCTTCACTAAAATGTAATCAACGAAAGTCAATTACCAGAACAAGAGCTGATGATTAGGTTTGGCAATGGGTTAGTTTGGCAATGTTATATCGGAGGAATTATGCAAGACTCTCCATTTTATGAACTTATTAAAGAACGAGGTGCACGAGAAACAAACATCAAGAATATTCTGACTGTTCTGAGCGAACGCTTCCCACAAAGTAGTCTCCAACGTGTAGAACAGGCATTGGACGCAATTCCGGAACTTGAGCGTTTGGAAGAGTTGCATCGAGTAGCAGTCAAAAGTCCAAGTGTTGAAGTGTTTTTGCAGGAAATCGACGAAACGGAATAATAAGTCGTCAGTGCATTTCCTAATTATACCCTAAAATGTAATCAACGAAAGTCAATTACCAGAACAAGAGCTGATGGACTGATGGGTCGTATTGCCGTTGGGTTAGTTTTACAATGCTATATTGGTGAAAACTATGCAAGAATCTCCTTTCTACGAACATATTATACAGCGAGGTATTGAGCTGGAAGCGCATAGGTGTAAACTTAAGAGAACTTAGTTACACTTATGAATCATTCCGAATCCTTATGGTTATAGGTTAGTATAACTATTTTTAAGACTATAGTGGTTAGATATGATGCATACGTTCTATGTTCCTTCAGCACATCCAGACGAAGATAAAATCGAATTAACAGGTGCAGAACATCACCATCTCAGAAATGTCCTACGGGTAGTACAAGACGATGTAGTTCGAATCATTGATGGAAAAGGAAGTGTCTATACAGCCAAAGTGTGTAGAATTACACATGAAGCAACCGAAGCACATATCAGAAATAGAGAGTATTTTGAAGAGAAGTCACCATTATTAATGCTTTTTCAAGGAATACCGAAGAAGGATAATATGGAGTTAATCTTACAGAAGACAACTGAACTTGGGGTATCACAGATTGTACCTATGTCCACAGCAAGGACATTGCAGAAAGTCAGTGAGAAGCGTTATGAAAGATGGTTCCGGGTTGTGATTTCTGCTACAAAACAGTGCAAACGGACATGGTTGCCGAGATTAACTATGGTAAAGAACTTTGATGAGTGTTTAAACATTCTGCAAGATGATACCCTTTCTTTAATGTTATGGGAAAAGGAAGAGAAGCAACACATAAGAAGCGTCTTAAAGTCTACTCCACAAGTCAGCTCCGTTGCATTTTTTATTGGTCCTGAAGGCGGATTCAACGATAAAGAAGTCAATGCAGCAGTGAACAAAGGATGTATCCCCGTGACCATCGGGTCAAATACTTTGAGAACAGAAACAGCGGCAATTGCGTCAATAGGCATTGCTGCTTATGAATACCAACTTTAATACACCAACTGAAACGATGAAAACAGCAAGACTTATAACAATGGGATGTAAGGTCAACCAATATGATACGCAGTCAATGCGGGAGGTTCTCATCCAAAATGGATTTGAGATCGTTGATGAATCACTACCCGCTGACTTATATCTCATTAACACATGTACTGTAACTAATACCGCAGATCAGAAAGCAAGACAAGTAATACGGCGTGCAATCAGACAGAATCCGCAAGCTGATGTAATGGTTACAGGTTGTTATGCCGAAAGTGACCGTAAGACAATTGAACAGATTCCAGGAGTCAAATTTGTCTTCGGTAATCGAGAAAAGGCAGACTTCCAGACCTATCTTGATAAACTTCAAGATAAGACTCCTCTACAAATTCAACCTATCCAACATGATGCAATTCGGGAGCATGCACGTTTCAGTAGCGGCGTCAGTAATTCTGGAAAACGCACACGAGCCCTTATCAAAGTCCAAGATGGCTGCAGTGCTTTTTGTACCTACTGTATCATTCCGTATGTACGCGGCAGGATGACAAGCCGTCCTCTTGCAGACATTGTTGATGAAGCACATCGTATTGCAGATAGTGGTATAAAAGAAATTGTTATAACAGGTGTGCATCTCGGTGCTTACGGTCAGGATACTGGTAAAGACAAAGATATTGCTGACATATTGGAACGTATACACAATATAGATGGGATTGAACGCATACGGTTCAGTTCTATTGAACCGATGTATTTTCCCGATGTTCTCTCCGAACGTATGTCTGTTCTTCCAAAGTGCATGCCTCATTTTCATCTTCCGATCCAATCTGGATCAGACAGCGTGTTACGTAAAATGCGCCGACGTTATACGACGGCAAAATTCACAACTCTCGTTGATTCACTTCGCAAACGTTTCTCTGATGATGTAGGAATCACGACAGATATTATGGTGGGTTTCCCCGGTGAAACAGATGAAGACTTTAAACACTCCATGCATTTCGTTGAACAGCTCGGATTCAATCAACTCCATGTGTTCCGTTATTCTCCACGAAAAGGGACACCTGCGGCAACTTACCAAAGTCAAGTCTCCTCAGATGTTGCCGCTGAAAGAAGTCGGGAGATGATTGAATTAGGAAAAAGGCTTAGTATAGAATTTCATCAAAAGATGCTTGGGAAAAAGAAGGAAATATTAGTTGAAGATAGCAGGGACGGAAACAGTAACCTTCTTTCAGGTTTCACAGATAACTATCTTCGGGTTCTCGTAGATGTCCCAGATTCTGCGGTAAATCAAATCCTAAAAGTAGAACTAACATCTCTGTATAATGATTTCATATACGGAACTTGTTAGTTAAACCGTCTACACAAAACGATCAAGTAATCGATTTTCATATATATTACAAATCTTGGAGGATAAATTTTGCGAAAATATTCAACACTTATACTGTTTTTTTTAATTATTGTTACAGTATCAGGATGTGAACGAATAACGGATACAGTCGTAACAACACCTGATCCATCAGATGAACAACCACTCACTGTGATGACCTACAATGTATATGTTGGTAGCAGTGCAGAACCGCTCTTGAATGTAGAAAATCTTCTGCAAGTACCTTCAGAAGTTGCCAAAATGTATAACAACGTAATGGCATCCGATTTTTCAAGTCGTGCTCAAGGAATCGTAAAATCCATAAAAGCACACCATCCACATATTATTGGTTTACAGGAGATTTCACTGATACGTCGTCAAAGTCCAGGTGATTACCTTCCAGATAATCCGACGCTTGCTGAAGACGTAGTCTTGGACTTTCTTCAGATTCTCATGGAGGCTCTTTCAGCTGAAGGACTCAACTACAGTGTCGCTGCACAAATTGAAAATATAGACATTGAAATGCCAATGATCGCTGAAACTGGTCTTGATGATATAAGATTAACAGATTATGATGTAATTCTTGCTCGTAACGATGTCGAAATAACTCGACAAGTTTCCGCAAATTATGAAAATAAATTAAAGTTTGAAATGTTAGGACTTGAAATCCTAAGAGGATTTGCTGCTGTTGATGCAACCATATCAGGTAAGACATATCACGTTGTAAATACACATTTAGAATCATATACTGAAGAGAATAGAGTTGCACAAACGCAAGAACTTGTTGATATCCTGTCGGATGTAGAACTGCCTGTCATCCTGTTAGGAGATTTCAATACAAGAGCAACCGAAGGGACAGGATACAATATTTTGCTCTCTGCTGGATATGTTGATACTTGGCAGATGGATTCTGAGACAAATGGTAATACATGTTGTCAGGCTGATGACATATTGAATGAGATAAGCGACCTTACTGTCCGGATTGATCAGATTTTTGTTAGGAACCTTGATCTTACATCTGTTTTAACGAATACTGTAGGAGATAAACCTGATGATCGGTTGTCATCTGGATTATGGCCATCTGACCATGCAGGCGTAGTTGCACAGTTTATATTCTAAAACGTTATCCTAAAAAACAATAAAGGAAGAGCATTCAAAGAAGTGAATACTCTTCCTTTATCGAATTGGATATTTTTGTGCTTCCCAAAAAACTACTGTGTAGATTCTATAATCTCACTTGATGGTACTGGCATTCCATTTTCTATTTTTCTCACCCCCACACTCTTGATTGGATTACGATTCTCATCAAAACTTGAGATGGATGTAGCACCTTCGTAATTTGTAATCGCAGCAATCGCGTCACGAATTGCAGCTGGGTCATCTGTTGAACCAAGCGATTCAATTGCCATTGCTAATAATCTCAGTGCATCATAACCTGCGGCAGCAATCCCATCAACAGCACCAAATTTCATTTCATAAGCAGAATTGAATCCTTGAGCATCTGGATCTAAGTTAGTACAGTAGTAAGAGTTATCAAGGAGTGTATTATCGTCTATAGTTGCGAACATCAACGGGTCATCCCATCCGTCACTCCCAATAAAGATCGACATAATTTCCATATCACGTGCCTGCATCATTATATGCGGATTCGCAGGTGGAAAACTCGCGAGTAGAAGTACATCAGGAGCTGCTGCTTTAACAGCAGTTAACTGATCATCAAACATCAAATCCCCACTCTCATAAGTCTCCTTGGCTTCTACTGTTCCACCAAGTGCAACAAAGCTCTCTTCAAATGCATTCACAAAACCTTCAGAATACACGTCCATATTCTGCCAAATCATTGCAGCAGTTGTTTTATTGAGTTCTTCTTTAACAACCTTCGCCAGAAGTTCTGCCTGTAGGACATTTGAACCAGCAACGAGAAACATAAGATCATTTGGATCAGTCTCATCTGCTGTTACCTCTGCTCTTGTTGCACCTAATAGCACGGGTACTGTTGTCACGGGGCCAACTTTCACAGCATGACTTGAGAAAAGCGGTCCTAAGATTGCTACTACATTTTCCGATTGAATCAATTCTGTTGTAGATTGAACAACGGTATCTGTCGTTTCTTCTTTGAAAATTAACTCAACCTGCATACCAAGAACACCACCTGCTTGATTGATTTCATCACGCGCAAGTTCTGCCCCTTTACCAAAGCTTGTATAGTTCGGCTGTGGGTGAATCAGTCCTACTTTTAAAGTTGACTCGGTTTCAGTGTCAGATGGTCCGGCCATACCATCTATCACTCCCTTGTCTACAATCCTTTCACATCCTGAAAACGAGAAAACCAAAATTACAAACAAAGCACAAAGTGTCGTACTAAAAATATATCGTCTCATTTTTTCCTTTCAATATCAAATAGAAGATGTTATTACGCATTAAAATTGTCTTGACTCGTTGAAATACAATTGTAATTTAGTCATATCAAAACTAAGAGAATTACACCTATTCATCATTCGGTGTAATTCTCTTAGTTCTTGTAAGTCATTAAATTAATCACTTGAATTAGATCGTATCAGATGCATTCCCAAAGCTCCATTCAATAATGGAAGTATAGCATCAAAAATGATCCAGACCATTGATCCGGTGTCAGATTGCGTCGGGGTAAAATCTTTTCCGGGGTTAATTAGACCGAACCAGTTCCAGAAGAAGATAATGGCAGCAAACATAAAACCAAAAAAGAGAGTGTTTGCAGTTATGTATTCTTGAACGCTTGAATTTTCACTGATGTTGTTCTTGCGAACGAAAGAGATTATTATCCCTAAAACCAATGAAATAGCAGACAGAATATTAATGTAAATCCAAACTGAATCATTGTTGGGATTTTCATCTGTTGAAGTATAGTATAAAGGTTCTAATACTGTGTGGATTGCGACGATTGCCGCAACGAGAATTAGAAAAACACCAATAACTTTCTTTAGGGACTCCATGAAATCTCTCCTTCCCTTTTAGGGAATTTAGATTGTATATCATATATACAATTTGTTAATATTGACAAGTACTAAGTTCTGTTATTCATAAGTTGATCGGATGTGTAAATAGACAATCATTAGTAATTCTCAGCACAAAAACCCAAAAATCTACTTACATTCACAAGTTATTGTAGATTATATGTGATTCAGTGTCAATTAAATAAATGTCCCAGTATTGTTTTCAGCAGATGTAGAGTTTTAACAATATCAACCGTTTTCATTGTAAAGTCCTCGTATATTGTTATAACATTTCTAATTGAAAATGCCTCTTTTTTAATGCAGAATACCAAACGCGTATTCTGCCACAAACTTTCAGTTTGTGTCCTGAAGAATAACTACCATAATAACCACCTAATGAGACAATAATTTATAGAAATGGTATTAATTGTGGAACTGTGCATTCGTAGTAAAAGAAAGCACAGTTTATGGCTATGATATTCCACATCTTGACCACAATTTTCATTGAACTTGTCTGTAAAATATGATATACTCTATTGTCGTTTATAACATTATACTGGTCCATATAGGAAATGATTCAATGAAGCGTGAAAAAATTCCTGGTGTTGACAAAGAGATATCTCAATTGATTCTGGGAACTATGATGTATTCACCCACCAGTTATGACCACAGCACAAAAATGCTTGATACTTTCTTTGAAGCTGGAGGTAATGCACTTGACACAGCACACATATATGGCGGTGGAAATAGCGAAAGACTAATCGGTCAATGGATGCAAGAAAGAAATAACCGTGATGAAGTTTTCTTAATCGACAAAGGTGGACACCCTTATGGTGGTGTTCCAAACAGAGTTTCTCCTGAATACGTCAAACAGGACCTTGATGAAAACTTTAGAAGGCTTAACACCGATTACATTGACCTATATATGCTCCATAGAGATGACACATCTCTATCTGTTAGTACAATAATTGATTACCTTAACGAAGAGATTAAGGCAGAACGCATCCGAGCTATCGCTGCTTCTAACTGGGAACCTGCAAGGATTGATGAAGCAAACAGATACGCATCAGAAAATGGTTTGTGTGGTTTTGTTGCATGTAGTAACAACATCAGTCTGGCATTACCGATGGAACCAATGTGGGGCGGATGTGTTTGTGTTGACAATGATGCACGCAAATGGCATCAGGATACTCAATTCCCTCTAATGCCGTGGTCTTCACAAGCACGTGGTTTCTTCAGTGGTGCATTCACGCCAGAAAACCGGGACAGCGGGGATATGGTTAGAGTCTATTACAACGATGAGAATTTTGAAAGACTTGAACGAGCAAAGAAATTAGGGGCAAAACACGGGTTTTCGGCTATTCAAGTTTCACTTGCTTATTGTGTTCATCTACCCTTTCCTATATTTCCAATAGTAGGTCCTGCAAACTTAGAGGAAATGGACTCTTCACTCAGTGCATTGAACTTAGAACTTTCTGTTGAAGAAATGTCTTGGTTGAACCTTGAAGTTGATTAGTAAACAGTGATTATTACATACTTAAAATAGATTTACCAAATAAACACAATTATAGGAAATAGCATACACGATATGCTATAAAATAGGAGACGATATGACAACCAAATTCTACACTACATCTCTTATACTTCTTTTCTGTTTCTTTTCGATTGGTCTCGTTTATGACGTATTCTCACAAGAAAGTTGAGGTGCGTGAAGCAATCCTGCTATTCCACGCGGTGGGATTAGTGAAGCCAGTATGGCCTCAGAAAAGAAGAAATTTCAGTTATCTATTAGCACGATGCGTTGGTTTAATGCACAAGGAGGACACTTTGAGAATAAGGGTGTTTTCCCAAACGAAGAAACAACTGTACAAAAAGTTCCAGATCATCGTCATCATGTCAACTTAAACATTTACCGCACCGACATAAGTTTTAAATTTTATCCTAAACCAAGTTGGGTGTTGGAAGCTAACCTCCCCTATGAGACGAAGATACAGGAAGCAAGGGTAGAGAAAATTGATCCGGTCACTGACGAACAGTGGCAGGCGATAAAACTAAACGGTTATATCCACCATCGGAATGAGACTTACACTGGATTTGCAGATGCGGATATGTTTGTTGGACATTACTGGCAAGGTGTCTTTAAAGAAAACGACTTTTTGATGGCACGCATCGGTTCTACAATTCCATTCGGTCAAACCGAGGAAAACCCTTGGCCTCTTGGAGAACAAGGACTTAAACATCAGCATATTCAATTCGGAACAGGTACCTTCAATCCAGTCGGTGATGTATATTTTAGCATTCCTATCTACAAAGGTTTAGCTCCATATTCAAGTATGCGTGTAAAATACCCTTTCTATGAGAACGATAAGACATACCGTGGTTCCAGGGAACTAACGTATACAGCTGGTTTGAACTACCGTCTGAATAAATGGTTTACCTTCCAAGCTGGATACCTTGGATTCTATCAGTCGTATGCTTATTGGGATGGAGAAATAGATAAGAATACAGGATTAGTTTTCGGTATGGCATCAATAAGTTCTTCAATTACTACGCCATTCAACGTAACGATAAATTTAGCTTTGATGTTACCACTACATCAACAGACACTTTATAATGACGAGAAAGTACTTGAAGGTACAAGTTATGAAGAAAGCGATGCTTTCCAATTTGGACCACTACTATCTTTAGCGGTTATATATTTCTTCTAATGATCATATTAGGAATGAATCAAGTGGGGTTAAATTTATACTTTAAATGATAGAACAAAGCAGAGGAGTACAGATTTTTCAAGGTATAATAAGCGTAATATTGGGTATTGTCAGCATTCTGTTAGCAATAATCTTGCACCAATCTGAATACCCTTCTGCTACATTGATTACTTTCTTTGTAGTCGGATTGACTCTGATTTTTTCGGGAGATTATCTGATAAACCCATTTAAGTTACCTGTTGACTCAATCCGACAACAACTTCTCAGTGAGTTATGCCTTATTGCCTATGGTGTGTTTTATGTAAATATTGGTTTATCCAGACTGTTGCAACCGCTTGCACTGTTCAATATTTCGCAATATCTGCAACCCGTCTGGATACGCCGCGGTATAAGCAGTATTGGGATTCTATTGATTATCGGCGGGATCTATGGTATCGCAGGATTACTTCGTGATCAGAACTCTGATCAACCTGATTAGCATTGATGCCTTCAGTTGAGAATATCTTTCTAAACTTTTCACTTTGCTATAATTACAGCATAACGTAGAGGGAAATCTCCTATATTTCTGATACCATGTAATACTGTGCAATCAACGTGTACTGCCTCGTTCTCCATCACCTGATGTGTCTGTTCTCCAAACAATACTTCACCTTTACCTGAAAATACATAGAAGATTTCTTGTCCATCATGTGTGTGTGGAGGATGTGCACGTAGTCCTGGTCCCACTTCAGATATATGCAGACTGAGTTTTTCTCTGTCTGTACCATCTTCAAATACAAACCGGTTAATGCCCTTTATATCAGTTCTGATTGATTCTGCCATTTCATTACCTCCTTTTCTGTATTGCATTTTATCATACCCAGCTGAAATCTCACAAGATCAAAATACATTTGACAAATTGCCAATACAGAGCGTGTATGGTATACTTTCCACAGGTGTGAAAAACAATCAAGACCATCAAGAGAGACTAAGTTAGGAAAAGCACAATATAATGCATAACAATATACTCGACATTGTCTTATACCTTTTTGTCAAAGCATTTGGTTGGTTTTGCAGAATTCTCCCCAGAAAATTGGCGATGATATTAGGCTCAGTAATTGGTAAAATCCTTTATCGTCTTCTAAAAGAACGGAGACAGATTGCCCTCAATAACTTACAGATTGCATTCGGTGAAAATACAAATGAAGACGAAAGAAAAAGGTTATGTATTGACTGTTTTGTCAATTTCAGTAAAACTATCATTGAATTCCTACGATTTAAGAGATTAAACAGAGAGAATATCTGGGATGAAGTTACTGTATATGGTGCAGAGAATCTAAAGGGCACTTTAGCTAAGGGTAATGGGGCAATCGTGTTTCTTCCACATTTTGGTAATTGGGAATTATTATCATTAGTTTATGCTGTGCTTATACCAAATCAAGCAAATGCAATTGCGTTTCCATTAAAATACAAACGGGTAAACTCCTATTTATGGAACACGCGCGAACATTTAGGTATGAAGTTAATTCCGAGAAAAAACGCAATTCGGGCAACACTGCGCGCTATAAAGAATAATGAAGCAGTCGGATTCTTTTCAGATCAAAATGCTGGAGAACAAGGCGTCTTTATTGATTTCTTTGGTAAACCCGCTTCTGCTGCACGAGCACCGGTTACGCTCGCTTTAAAAACTGGTACACCGATTCTTTTTTCATTAGATATTCGGCAACCTGACGATAAACACCACGTGTATATCTCACCTCCACTATATCTGCAACCAACAGATGACAAAGAGAATGACATAAAAACGTTTACGACCCTTCTAATGAACCAATTAAAAGATTACATACAGAAACACCCAGAGCAATGGCTATGGATACACAATAGATGGAAGACTCAACCTAAAATACATACAAACATGACCAATCCTAATTGACATATCATAGCGAGGTATTTTATGAGTAAAGAAAAATACTAAAATAAATTTGACAAAATATAACAGAAGTCGTATAATACTAAAAATGTAAATAAACGTGTGAGTCAAAAGTTTTTGTTAATGATATTGAGATTCATTTACATTAGATAACTCTCTTATTTCAGGGACATTTTCCCGAGTAAGTTATTAGAGATAATACTGAGACTCATTTACAATAAGGTGAATTATGATTACTGTTGCAAACAGAATATATGTCGCATCTGAATACAGTGAACAGTTTGAGGAACGATTTCGTAATAGGGCGAGACTCGTTGACGGTATGCCGGGTTTTATTTCTAATCAAGTCTTGCGACCAGTTAATGAAGGAGACCCTTACATTGTTTTTACGCTCTGGGAGTCTCGCAAGGATTTTCAAAATTGGGTCAATTCTGAAGAATTTCGGAAAGGTCATGCACAATCCGGTTCATTACCCGAAGAAGCATTCACCCAATCCAACAAACTTGAACTTCACGAGGTATTTCTGGATTCAACTAATCCGAATTTGAAAGAAGAACCTCGGGGAGGACCCTTTAACGTTCACTAAGAATTAGCAGAAAAAGCGGATTTAGAACAGGGATTGCTCCAACTGCCAATTGTAAGCTAAAACCCATGTTCTAATAGAATTAAAGGAGAGTACTTACAACCCGCGTTGTATTTAAGCGGATGACGCTCTTTCGCCTTTTCTGCTCTTATAAGCATACGCTATCACTCTAATAGTTGTCAAGTGAATTGTAACTGCTTCAAGCGTAGGAGAATAAAATGGAATTCACATGGGGAAAGTTATTATTACTAATTTTGATTTTACTGTTTGGGTATTTACCCATTTGCAACGCTGATAATGGTAAATACATACATGAAACTGAAGATTCAACAGAATTAGAACCCATTGTTGTGACTGCTACACGTACACCACACGGATTGAAAAACACACCTGTTATTACCAATGTAATTACGCGTGCTGAAATTGAAGCAACGGGAGCAGAAAACTTAGGTGAAGTCTTAGAAAATACCGCGGGAATAATCATTGATCGTGATGGACACGGTGATGGTGTACAACTACAAGGTCTTGACTCAGAGTACATACTAATCCTTGTTGATGGTGAACCGCAGATTGGTCGCATCGCAGGTAAGCTTGATATGGCACGTCTTGGCGTTGAAAACGTTGAACGTATAGAAATTGTTAAGGGGGCAACATCTTCCCTTTTTGGTAATGCTGCTCTTGCTGGGGTCATCAACATAATTACTCGCCAATCCTCCTCTCCATTTTCTTTTCAGGTTTCACAGAGTATTGAACAAAATGACACCTACGATTCAAGAGGTACACTTGGACTAAATCAAGGTAACTTCAACGGCTTGTTGACACTTAGTGCAAATCGCAGGAGCCCGATTGATTTTGATGAATCTGATCTTACCACTACGATTCACGGTTATGCAAATTTTACTGGAACTGCACGCACAGAATATCACATTACCTCCAATACTAATTTGATTCTCTCAGGACAATACTTTACTCAGAAGCAGGAAGGGATTAGTGAATTCGGATCGAATGTCTTCGATCAGCTTGGCGATATTGTCAACTATAGTGGTAGGGTAGGAATAGAAAAAACGTTTGGGAAAGTAAACCTGAAAAGCAATTCCCCATCGTCACTAAAAGCAATGCTCTACGCTACGAGATATGACGATGAATCAACTGTTATTGATAGAGACACAGGGAAGATCACCTCAAGTAATCTCAACATCCAAGATCTTATCCGTGGAGAGTTCCAGTTTGATACGCTGCTATTGAAAAGCCATCAGATAACTTTTGGTGGTGAGATTACTTTTGAGAATTTACAGTCAGAACGTATTGATGGGGGTGAAAGCGATATTCTCACTACCTCACTTTTCATTCAGAACGAGTTTCGACCAACATCCAATCTTGCTTTTGTTATCGGTGGACGGTTAGACAATCATTCAGAATTTGGTTTCCATTTCAGTCCAAAGTTGAGTTCACTGTACCGTCTCACAGACAATATTCGTGTTCGGGGATCTTATGGACAGGGATTCCGTGCACCAGATTTTAAGAACTTATATCTAAACTTCACGAATGTTACATCTGGATATCAAGTATTAGGTAATCCGGGTCTCGTACCTGAATCCTCACACAACTGGAATCTGGGTATAGAATACAAGGTCTTTGATAGTCTACTTGCGCGAATCCACGCCTACCGTAATGACTTGTTCAATCTGATTGAAGCTGAACGTATAGGGGATAGTGTCTTAGGTGGCAGCAAATTTGAATATCAGAATGTAAGCGAAGCATATACGGAAGGTGTGGATACGGAAGTTGTTATCGGTAGTTTTGGCGGAGTAACTTCAACTGTTGGTTATGCTTACTTGCGTGGCGCAGATAAAACTATTGGATTGCCGCTTCTCAACCGGTCAACTCATCACACCACATTAAAACTTGCTTATCTTCATGTTAATAGCGATTTTCAAGTAGATTTACGGGGACGCTATGCAAGTAGTTGGGGTTTCTATGATGATGGTGATAAGGTTCTGGAACCAGAAGAACTTGCCCCAAGTTATTGGATCTGGAATATTCGCTCATCAAAGACATTCTTTAAGCATTTTAAGTTATCAATCGGCTGCAACAACATTTTTGATTTCAAGATACCAACATATTATACATTTATAGGTCGTTCGTTCTATGGTGGTGTAACATTGGTATATTAGGATTATTCTTATGTTTACTCAAGAACAGCATATAACGAACAGTGGGTGCATCAATACTCACTTTAATTAACTGGAAAATTAACTTGAAAGGAGCTATCTGATGAAAAAGTTCATGTATATACACAACCTAACAATTTGCATGATCTGCCTTTTCGTCTTAAACATCAGTATCTCAGTTTCTAATGTGAATGCTGAAATACATCGAAACACTCTCACGGTCAATGCAACTGACAGCGAGAATTGGGTTTATGTCGACCTCCTTAGGGGTGAGGTCGTTGTAATCAACACTGCAGCGACCTCATTAAATTGGGACCTTGGCTTTAAACGGACAAATGTCATCGTCAATGGCGGTGTCAGTGGACCTGGTAAAGCTGAGGCAACGGTTTTGGAGGACACATCCTTTGAAGATATCCTTGAAGCACCTAAGGATGATTATGTAACCGACACCGATCAAATTTCCACTTTCGCAACCGGGGACGGGTGGTACACTTATACCGGACCGCCTAACCACTGGATATTACCAAATGAAAGAGTCTATGTGATTCGGACTGCAATAGGTAATTATGCCAAATTGCGTTTTATCGGTTATTACGAGAATAACGAAACAAGAGTTGGTTCGGGACACATTAGTATAGAATATGTTTTACAAGACGATGGTTCCCGTAACTTGTCTGAATCTGAATCGGCAGACGTTGTTGCCAAACAAAAATTAGCAACAACCTGGGCAGAATTAAAACGAAAATAAGGTATCTTTCAAGATGATTAACTTGAATGTCATATTTAGCAATTCGGCGGGCTAACTTAGCGCGCCTACTAAGATTGAGTTAAGATCTACTATTCATCAATTTTAGAAGATAAGACGAAATCACTCTATCAGGAGGAAAAATGGGAAACAAGTGCAAGTATTTATCGCACGATGAGATATGTGCAATCTACAAATGTCTTCACGGACATATTCATGTGAAATATCGAACATTGGATATAGCCATGGAACTTGAGGAATTTTATCAAGTCGCTCATGTTTTCACCGATGCCTTACGAATCTTACATCGGTCAGAAGACACAAGAACCGAAGAAATAAGTCTTGCAGACATAGAAACTTTGCAAAAAGTATAATGACAATATTTTTCAAACCTATTGCGATACCTATATATTAGGAGGATTGTCGTGGATAGAATCAGAGAATACAAGAACTGGCATATTGTAATCTGGTTTATGTTGTTTATCAGTGTATTTGTTATTTTCGGTTGTGGGACAGCGGACGATGAGAAACCTGACCAGATGCTAACTGATTCAGAAACACTTGATGAAACGTCTACAACTGCTGAATCTACAACAGTTCATGAAAACAATACTGAACAGGTTGAGTTGATAGCACTAAAAGTCACAATAGATGCAACAGATGCTGAGGAGTGGACATACTTCTCCTTTGAAACGGGTGATGTTGTTGAAATTGAGGATGCAATCAATTCTGAAAAGTGGGATATCGGTTTTCAACGGACAAAAGTTAAACTTAACGGTGGTATAAGTGGCCCCGGTATGGGAAGTGCAATCATGCTAACCGATACAACTTTTGAAGAAGTCACGGTTGCATCAACAGATGGTTACAATAGTGATTCAGAAGAAACACTTGCTATTGTTGCTCAGAATGAAAAGGGATGGTACATCTATACCGGTCCACCAACGCACTGGATTCTACCTTTGGAGGATCGTGTGTTTGTTATAAAGGCAGCAGATGGCACTTATGCTAAAATGCGCTTTTTAGGTTATTACAAAGACAACGAAAACAAGGTGGACAGCGGATATGTGACTTTTGAATATGTACATCAACCGGACGGAAGTCGCAATCTTTAGTGCTTACTACTATAATTCTTTACAATCTTTTTTAAGAATAACTGAACACTGAGTTCATGAAAGTTGGACATGGAACCAAATCATCACAAAGTTTATGTTGTGCACATAAATTTCGTATCAAATCTCCTAAGTTTGTATTTGGTTTCATGACCAACTTTTCATTTTAAGAGGGTTAAAATGTATATTATTCGTTCAAATATTTTCAAAGCTTGGTTTATAAGCGTCTTCATACTTGTTATGTTTGGGTTACTCTTTAGCGTCCTTGCTGATACAATTGTGGTTACTGATGCAAACAATAAGGCAATAAACATCCGATCTTCGGAGCGAATTGTCAGTCTCAACGGAAGTACGACAGAGATTATTTTCGCTTTGGGTATTGGTGAGAAAGTTGTGGGTTGTGATGCATCGTCAACGTATCCAAAAGGGGTTCGAGAGAAACTTCCAAGTGTGGGTTATCAGTATGGACTAAATGCTGAGGGGATCCTCTCTTTGAAACCAACTT
This sequence comes from Candidatus Poribacteria bacterium, assembly GCA_965261435.1. Classification (GTDB taxonomy): domain Bacteria; phylum Poribacteria; class WGA-4E; order WGA-4E; family WGA-3G; genus MSPOR6. The sequence goes on along the minus strand of CBDHDL010000021.1, from coordinate 3,588,452 downwards.
TAGTGATTGGACGCGTTGATGTGAAACCACCACAAGTTGTAAAACAACTAAGGATGGCAGGTACAACCGTATTGTTACTCAAAGAACCGCGGAGTTTTAAATCTGCAAGAGAACGGATATTAACAATTGGTAAGGCAGTTAATTGTGAGAAAAAAGCTGAAGAATTAGCGAAAACTTTAGATCAAGACATTAAAAAATTAATAGAAAAACTTGCCAGCAGAAAAGATAAACCGAAACTGAAAGCTCTATTTATGTATCTCCGTGGTACACAAACAGCTATAGTTCTGGGGAAAGAAACTGCAGCCGATGCAATGTTTAGTATCGTTGATGTTGAAAACGCAGCAGGAAATATTAAGGGTAATAAACCGATGACTTCCGAGTCAGTTATAGCTGCACAACCTGATGTTTATGTACTTTTCACAACAGGATTGGAATCTGTCGGTGGAGTAGATGGACTGTTAAAAATACCCGGTTTAGCACACACACCAGCAGGAAAAAACAGACGTGTAGTAGCAATGTCAGGACAATACCTGTCAGGTTTCGGTCCGCGATGCGGGAAGGCTGCACTTGACCTATTTATAGGAATATATGAAACTCAAGGACTGTTTGTTGCAAAAGGTGAAAAACCGACAACATCGTTATCAAAATAAACATGCAAAGACGAACTAAGATCTTGCTAATTCTCCTGGGTTTCCTACCAATAGGCATGTGTATTGCTGCAGGTCTTGGAGCATATCAAATAGTACCTTGGAAGATTCCCAGAATCCTATTCTATCGTGAAGAGGGTTTCCCTGTTTTATTTTATGTCCGTTTCCCTCGCGTTATATTAGCTGGAATTGTCGGTTCTCTGTTAGCAATTTCTGGAGCCACGCTTCAAGGTATATTCCGTAATCCTTTAGCTGATCCGGGACTAATCGGTGTGACAGCTGGAGCTGGCTTAGGTGCATCTCTATGGATTGTAGTTATTGGGAGCGGACAATTGGGAGTGTGGGGAGTGCCTATTGCAGCGTTTGCTTGTGGGACACTGGTCACTATAGGTGTGTGGAAAATATCAGAATATGATGGCAAAGTACACACGGTGACACTATTATTAGCTGGTATTGCGCTCAATAGCATTGCTGGTGCATGCATCGGTTTAATGACTTTTCTCGCTGATGACGAACAACTGAGAAGTCTGACTTTCTGGTTTCTTGGTGGGTTCGGTGGTGCAACTTGGACGATAGTACTTGTAACCATACCAATTGCATTCGTTGGATTGTCTATATTGTTGCAGCAAGCATCCGCACTGAATGCAATTAGTCTTGGTGAATCTGAAGCATACCATCTTGGCGTTCGTACTGAATCAATGAAACGTTGGTCAGTTCTTGGAGTTGCGTTAACAGTCGGGGCAGCAGTATCAGCGGCGGGGGGTATTGGATTTGTGGGATTAGTTGTCCCACATCTTCTGAGATTAATCGGTGGGGCAGACCATAGATATGTCCTACCCGGTTCAACGTTAGGTGGTGCTATACTGTTGATATTCGCTGACCTATTCTCTCGAACGGTTGTAGTGCCTGCAGAATTACCCGTAGGTGTCGTTACTGCATTATTGGGCGGTCCTTTTTTTCTTTGGTTGCTGATTAGATTCAAACGTGAGGTATTTATCTAGTGTTCTGTCTACACTCAAATGATGGTTAGATCCGTTCGTAGGGACAGGGTTTTCCTGTCCGAGATACAAATCATTGTAGTCCGTTCGTAGGGATACGGTTCCCCTGTCCGATATACAAATCATTGTAGTCCGTTCGTAGGGATACGGTTCCCCTGTCCGATATACAAATCATTGTAGTCCGTTCGTAGGGATACGGTTCCCCTGTCCGATATACAAATCATTGTAGTCCATTCGTAGGGACAGGGTTTCCCTGTCCGATAAGTTATTATTGGCAAATATCATGATTGAACTCTCCCAAGTCGGCTATCAGATCAATGGAAAATGGTTAGTACGAGACATTAACCTTACAATAAAAAATGGTGTATTGTGGGGATTTGTTGGACCTAATGGTGCAGGAAAATCCACACTCTTACGCTTGATTTCTGGAGAATTGCTTCCTACTATAGGTGAAATAAGGTTATTTGGTAAGACGGTTGATAGCTATGACCCAACAGAACTTGCCAGATTGCGCGCATACCTTCAGCAAAAGCGAGATGTGAATTTTCCTTATACAGCTCTTGAAATTGTCCTCTTTGGACGTTATCCGTATCTTAACGGCACGAAAGAGTCAGATTGTGATATTGCACTTGCACGTAAGGCTCTTCACCGTGTTGAAGCTGGAAAGTTGACAGATCGTCTCTATCCTACTCTATCTGGCGGTGAAGCGAGTCGCGTTGATGTCGCAAGAATACTTGCACAATCTCCCGGTTTGCTTTTGTTAGATGAACCAACAAATCATCTTGATCCGAAACATCAAGTGCAGATATTTAATATCTGTAAGTCACTCTGTCTGCAAGGTAAGACTGTGATTACTGCGATTCACGATCTGAATCTTGCTTCAATGTATGCTGATCAACTCTTATTGTTAAAAGATGGTGCCTCTGTGGCTTGCGGCACTCCTAAATCTGTATTAACAAAAAACATGTTAACCGAAACCTATGATATATCGTTTAATATAGTATCGCACCCAGATGGGTATCCGTGGGTGATGCCAAACTTGGATTTTATTTGAAACAATAGGCTTTTTATATACTATACTATTTGAATGATAAAGAATCAGTACAGAATATTATAGGCACAACATGTTATGATAGGAGTAAATTATGGATCAAGCAAAGAGAGATACACTCATAGAAGAACTGATCAGTGTATATTGGTTAGAATTGGAAGCAACGATAAATTATTTGGCAATTTCAGTTGACTTGGATGGTATTCGTGCAGAAGAGATAAAAAAATCATTAGCAGCGGATATACAAACAGAAATTGGTCATGCACAAGCACTCGCTGCTCGGATTAAGGAAATTGGGGGTCGTGTTCCTGGTTCATTCGCGTTTAAACCGGAGCAATCTTCACTGCAGCCACCAGAAAATACTACTGATGTTGTAGCTGCTATCCAAGGGGTTATTGAAGCAGAAAATTGTGCGATAGAACAATACAACAAGATTATTCGTTTGTGTGATGGTTTAGACTACGTAACACAAGACCTTTGCATTAGACTCCTCGCTGATGAAGAAACGCATCGTAGAGAATTTAGAGGTTTTCTGAAGGAGTACGAATAAAGTCTTATACCAAATTAACGGGATTTATCTTTTTTCAACGGTAGGTGCGGTTTCCTAACCGCACCGGATCCGAGAAAATTGGTTCGGTTTCCTAACCGCACCTACCGAAATGAATCGCGTCAATTTGGTATTATTTAGTTTGATACACTTTGTCACGAGTATGGAAACCATCTTTTATGACAACATCATCAAGGTTGTCTTTGTCTACCTGTATTGGTGTGAGTAGAATAGAAGGGACATCTATTTTCCCGTTGTTAACCTTCTGTTTTGCTTTTTCTATTTTTTCACCCTTTGCAAGCGCGACAGCTGCTTGTGCAGCCTCCTTTGCGATCAGTCTAATTGGTTTATAAACAGTCATCGTTTGTGTGCCTTTGACTATTCTTTGACAGGCTGCGAGTTCTGCATCCTGTCCAGAGACGAGGACTTTACCGGCTAAGTTCTGTCCTTCAAGAGCTTGGATAACGCCTCCTGCAGTCCCATCGTTGGATGCAACCACAGCATCAATCTGATTATTTGTTTGAGTTAAGACCTGTTCTGTCTTAGTGAGAGCATCATTTGGATCCCAATTTACTGCCCAGTGATTGCCGTCAGCGACTAATTTAATATCACCTTTGTCAATTGCAGGTTTTAGGGCACGTTCTTGACCCTCTCTTAACAATTGTGCATTGTTATCACTTGGTGCACCGCCAAGTAAGAAATAATTTCCGGATGGTTTTCTTTCCATCAGGTATTCCGCTTGCAAATACCCTACCTGCTCATTATCAAAGGAGATATAGAGGTCTGGTTCACTTTCTCGTATCAGTCTATCATAAGCAATTACTTTTATATTCTCTTCATGTGCAGATTTTACAATTTGTGCAGCTGCTACACTGTCTTTGGGGATCACGACAAGTACATCTACACCTTGTGTAATGAGGTTCTCTGCTTGTTCGTTCTGTCTCTGTTCATCACCATCAGCAGATTGTACGATAACTTCTGCACCAAGTCTTTTTGCTTCTTCAATAAAAATATCTCTATCTTTTCTCCATCTCTCTACACGCAATGAATCCATTGATAGACCAATTTTTATTTTCTTATTTGAAGTGTCTGCACATCCAAATAAGATCATCACACTACATATCAGATAAATACAGACTATGCCATAAAGATTATCCAAGATTTTACCGCAAATAGATGTACTATTAATTGTGTTACGATTCATTGCAAATGCCTCCAAGATTATTGATCCTTCGCTTCTTCCTCATTAGGGATAGTCTTCAACATATCTCCTCTCTTTAGTTCACCTTTCTTTTCAATGATTTTAACAATTGAAAGTCTATCGTTTCGTATTTCATCAACAGCAACAGTGGCGATCCTTTTCGGTAGATAATCCAGGATTTCTCCAGTGTCAATATCGCGAATTGGTTTTCCTTGAGTGAAAACAGCGAACTTCTGTCCGATTGCTAAATCTCTTGCTGAACCAGCATTTATGTAGATCATATCTGGGTCATCGGTATCCACATAAGTAATTTTTATGGGTCGCTTAAGTGCTTCAACATCAACCTTTTTCTCCTTTTCAGAATCTTCAGTAGGTGTCTCCCAAGGTGTTATAAAGTTTGGACCGTAGTGATCTCTGATAGCCAAAACCACCTTGATCAGAGCATCATTTGTTACCATGCCAAGAAGAGTTTTGTTATACTCGGGAGTTGCCATTTTAATCTTATTTAATTCTGTCCGTTTTACTATTGGACGAACATTCTTTCCATGTTGCTCTGAAGACTGTCCGAACCGTAGGTGTGTACCTGATTCAGTGATAGATGCTTCTAATCCAGAGATTTGTGTTCCAGCGAGTCTGTGATACCTTTTCTCATTAATAGGTACTGTTGCTATTTCGTTCCCCGATGCTTCGTAGAATTTCATGGTGAGTTTAACAATTGCTCGATGCGTATACCCCATAGCTGCAAAACCTGTCATATAACTTGCGGAGACGTTTGCTGCTTCTCTACCTCCCTCTCTCAAGGTTCGTGAGGCATTGGCTCTCATGCGACTATCATCAAAATCTCTTATATCACCTATAACTATCACGTCTGCTTTCAGTAGCTTAGCAAGTTTTTCTCGTTGTTCTTTATTTAGCTTTTTCAAGCTGCGAGGGGACAATGTCATTTGTGCCATCGCCTCTAATAACTCATCATGAGATATGGGTTGATAGACAGTCGTTTCAGCGAGTTTACGTTTCAACATTGTTACAAAACCTGCCTCTAAATCCCATTTTTTCTTTGTGCTGAATATTCTTCCTATGAAGTTTGGAACACAACCACAACCTGTTGGTGAATCAAAATTGCTATTATCTTCAAAATATAAAACTGCTATCCGCTTTGTAGATGGATGGGGTTGTTCTGTTGTTGTATTTGCGTAGGCTATTGTTCCAATGAAAAGCCAAGCAGACAAAACAGACAATAGGAGAAATGTAGTATTTCGTTTCATAATTTTCTACTTCCTTGTTCTTGAATTCCTATATCTTTTCTCCATAGTTTAGCAATAATCTCAGCATATAGCAAGTAAAAAGCGTAATTAACCAGAATCATTTACTTTTCAAATAATTACTGATTTCATAACTAATCATTATTCTGTAGGTGTTGCCTCCTGGTCGCGATATTAAATCCTGTGAATCCTGGTTTAGACAGACCAACAATTCATAAATATTACTCGCTATGAATTCTAATTTTATTTGATATACATAAGTACTCTGTTGTATAATACAATAATTATCATTGCAAGACATTAATACTTTTTCAATTATATATTCAATACTGACAAACAATACCTTCGCCAAAGTTGTTGAATAAATTGGCAATGTCCTAAAGTTATAGAATGAATAAACAATAACTTTGAAAGGACAATTGCACATGCAACAAATTATAGCACTGTTTACGGTTCTTATTCCATATTTATCTACAACGCTTATAGTCAGCGGTTTTTTGTCTGGACCAGGATTTACAAGATTTATAAGATAAGAGTTTAGAGGATTAAAAACTACGATCATGTAGGTACGCTTTGAGTGTTGATTTCTATGAACTATAAACTAAAGGGGTTGACTTAGGCTAAAGGACAGATAAGAGGATTCTTATCTTGGTAATCCTGGTAATCCTGTAAATCCTGGTTCAGACAGAAATGATTTGCAGTATAAGACCTGCACAATCAAAGATGATTGTGTTACATTTCAAATACAGGCACAATCTAACAGAATGTCTATTATTGCGAAGGTATTGTTACGCATTCCCCCTTGATAAGGAGGAATTAGCAGGTTAAATGTGCTGAAATAACAACTTTTTATGCAAATTTGCCTATTTTTTTCCGCAAGTTGCGTAAGTCTTGTATATAAAAGTTCACACAAACCTGTTTGAAAGTCTTAACAGGATGATAGTGTCCAAACTATAGTATGCACAGTAGTTAAGCAGGTCTTGTAATCTGCACAAACTGGAAGTTTATGCTACATTAGAGAGACCTTAATTATCAGAAATGGTATAATTCTAAGGAGGAATGATGAAAACAACCTTTTTTGTCTTATTCTCAATAATTTTCTTCTGGGGTATTGTTTTTCTTGGAAATACTTATGAGTTCCAATGGGAAATAGATGAAACACCAGAAGGACAAGAGAGTGCTACAATGGTTGAACCTGTGCAAGTGACGATACAGGATGAACAAGTAGAATTATCATCCCATAGTGCATCAATATGGTTGATGAAGCGGTATTCTGTTCATTTAGGCACAGAATGGAACGGTGCACATGCATATAAATTGCTTCAGACATTTGAATCTATTCCGCAGGAAAGAAACCATCTGATTTCACTATGGAAGCTGAGTGATAGACATATCCAAAATGACATTGAGATTGAATTTCAAGGAGACACAAAAGTCGTTACTATTGCAAAGGAGGCATTTACGTATACCCAACCTTTAATAGCAGAAATTGAGGGTGTTCGCGGCAGATATATTTCCAAAAGGCTTCATCATACTGTGGTTCGCTTCGTAACCGATGGTGGTGCAGACAGATACGCTATTAAACGGATATTAAGAGAACGTTTTGATGTTAGTATAGATGTTCCTGACTATACTGAACTGACACGACATACAACAGGCGAACATGCGGAACGGTTTTCCGTATTTAAAGATGAAGAATTGCTGGCACTTGTGTCAATGCTTGAGGAGTTTCCTCAAGGCATGCTCAAGACACCAGGGTTGAAATACATTGTCCGCCGTTTAGATGGCACGCCACATCCGCTTTATCCAGAAGCACCTGCTGTAGCGTGGCCGACTGCGGGTTACATTGAATTTATGGAATCTGCGTTTAATGGGCAGGGACTTGACTACATACACCGTTTAATTTTACATGAAAAGGCACATTTCTTATGGGAGCACCTTTTTGACGAACAACTCAAACAGGATTGGATTGAACTTGGAGGATGGTATGAAAATCCTAACGATAAAGACGGTTGGTCAACAACTAAACAAGTTGAGTTTGTATCTGCCTATGCACATGGAATCAATCCTGATGAGGATATGGCAGAAAGTATTAGTTTTTACATCGTGAGACCTGACCAACTTCGTTCGCGTTCGCCTGCAAAGTATGAATTCATTCAAAATCGGATAATGCACGGTACACGTTATATCTCAAAGATACGCGAAGATTTGACGTTTGAGGTTTACAATCTCTATCCTGACTACGTCTATCCGGGACGAATTATACGGGTTGATACAAAGGTTGATGGTGAACCTGAAGAAGATAAGCAGATAACAGTAGAAATTGAAATTCACAGAGAGAGTGACTTAGATTCTACCCAAGCATCACATATCAGAATTTTTAGCAAAAAAGGAACCTTCTTTGATACTTGGCTTTATCCTATTAGTTCTGATGGTAGACGTGTTAGTTCTGGACACATTTTGCGTGGAGTTAAAAAAATATCAAAGTATGTTGCGGATGGTTATTGGGGACCAGATTCAATTACCCTTCGGGATGCCCAAGGCAATGAGCGGCACGAATCCCAAACTGACTTTGGCTGGAAACTCTATATTGACAACCCACTTGCAGATTGTGAACCACCGCAGTATGTCAAAAACTCTATGCGTCTCTCTTTGTCAGAAGCGAATGGTGAGGGTAGACCCTACCAAATCGTTACAGATCGTTGGCAGGTTATTGAAAAGAACGGAATAAAAGATAGAAACGGTATCTATGCGCAAATGAACGATTTAAACAGAGAAACATATTCTCGCCGTGAGAGATGGGGCAAGTATGATCCAGAAACTAATGAAGCAAGTGTTGAACTCATTTTCCCTGATTACTTTCAGTCCGGTACATACTCCCTAAACTACATCAAAATGGTAGATCTTGCGTTAAACGCGGGAAGAGTATACTTTACCGACGCAAAGGATGGTACTGATGAACATCCTGCTACCATCGATATTCAGACAGCAAATCCAGACAGCATCCCACCTACACTCGATTTAAATCAAATTGCCATCAAAGCAGAACCAACGAATCCAGATGCACCAAATGGAGAAACAATGGTAGATATTACTTTTAGGGTCAAAGATAATATTAGCGGATATGCCAAAACAGAAATGTATTTACGTGATCCGCAAGGCGTAATGCACTTCTTCAGACATTATGATAGAGATTTCTGGACAATCTATTTTTCACGCGATCCTACTGTCTACCAAACCTACCATAAGACAATTATTTTACCTGTTGGTAGCGTTCCTGGAACATGGGGACTTGCCGCAATGAACATAATGGATAAGGCACAAAACTACTTACGCGCAGACTTCGCTGAAATTGTACGTTTTAAGGTTGATGATGACACGGTTTATGCTAAATCGGATGTTAACGAAGACGGTGTGACCAATATCCTTGATCTCGTATTCATTGCAGCGTTCGATGCATCTAACGACAAAGCAGATGTGAACAACGACGGCACTATCAATATTTTGGATTTAATAGTAGTTGCCAGTCAATTTGGTGAAGAAGATATAGCTGCACCTGGAGTTTATAGTGCTACTGCTGACCAAATACAAAGCTGGCTAACACAAGCAATGCAAGCGGATGATGGTAGTCATACCTTCCGCAGAGGTATTTATGTGCTACAAAACCTCTTACTTACGATACTTCCCGATACGACTACTTTGTTGCCTAACTATCCAAACCCTTTCAATCCAGAGACGTGGATACCGTACAACTTGGCAAAACCAGCGGATGTGTCTTTGACGATTTATGCTGTGAATGGTGCAGTTGTTCGCACATTCGCGTTAGGGTATCAGGATGCCGGTATGTATCAGAGTCGGAGTCGCGCTGCGTATTGGGACGGCACTAACGATGTTGGTGAACGAGTCGGGAGTGGTGTTTATTATTATCAGTTGCAGGTTGGTAAGATGTCGTATCTGCGTAAAATGGTGATTTTGAAGTAAATTTGAGAAGTAAATTTGAGATTCTTATAGTATTACTATAACCTAAGTTGCTACCTTTTAGCATAATCTGTTAGATTGTGCTACAAGGTGGCAACTTGGGTTAAATAGACTAAAAAATTATAGAGTTATAAACAGACTCAAACAATTATAATTGACAAGTAATAACATTTGTCGTATAGTATTTATATATAAAATTCTGGACAAACCAATTTGGAAGTCCTAACAGGATGAAACTGTCAAAACGTCTTGTGGTGAGACGTTAAATCTTCAAACAAACGATTCTCTTGATAGGATGACACATCCTTGAAGGGAGATGATTGTAGATATAACAACAACACTTTATATATTTCATTTGTCAACAAATGACAAGGAGTAAAAAATGAAAACTATCACTTTAGGTATTGCCTTAATCTTGTTTGCTGTCTGTATTGTTCAGCCAGCGGTATCTGTAGAAAATGGCCTGGTCGCGTATTGGGCATTTAACGAGGACTCAGGTGAAATAGCATCAGATTCAAGTGGAAACGGATTTGACGGAGAGTTATTAGGTGATCCGGCTTGGACAAAGGATGGCTATTTTGATGGTGCCCTTGAATTCGATCAAGATGGTGATGAAGTCAGCATTGCGTTTAATGCGGACCTCAATCAGGATACCTTTACGGTCTGTGCGTGGGCAAATGTTGATCCTGACAGCGCGAATCATCGGGCGGTTATTTCTTCGCGTCACGAACCGCCATTAAGTGGCTATATAATCTATGCGGAACCTGGTAATAAATGGCAGTTTTGGATTGGCACTGGATCGCCACCGTGGTCGGTTGTACAAGGTCCTGCTATCAATCTTGGAGAATGGGAGCATTTAGCTGCAATCTGTGCAGGTGGTAAACAGATGTTCTACGTCAATGGAGAACTTGTCGGTGAACAAGATGGGGCTGTCAATGTTAATACGCAACAGGAATTGCTGATAGGTGCCGGCGCAAACGAACGGGCGAATCATAACTATCGCTTTAAAGGCAAGATTGACGAAGTGCGCATTTATGATCGACAACTGAGCGGGGACGAAATCATGGCTGTGATGGAAACCAGTTTTGCACCTGTGGAAGCAACCGGTAAACTTGCGTTGACATGGGGTCAATTAAAGCAATAAATAAGACAGTCCTGTGGGGAGACTTAAAACCCCCACCCCTCCTAAAGGTGTATCATAACCGCGCATCCCCAAACGTTGCTTTTTCAGCATATTGTGTTTGTCTTTAGTCCTGTAGGGACTGAAGAGCGTTTCACATAACCTCAATCGTTGAGTTGATACATTCGGACTTCGCTATTCTATCAAACCGACAATGTAAACTGTTAATAAAAGAAAAAATGGCTAGTGCTTTGTCAAGTCATAAATGATTTGTATATCGGGCAGGGAAATCCAGCCCCTACGAACGGATCTGACCATCATTTGAGCGTAGACAGAACAATAGTTCTTAAAACTAAATAACCCTGCCGCGTTGTAGATAAATATGGAAAAAGAACCGTAAACAGTGTTATAATTTCTTCCAAGGGTGATTGTCCTTTCAAAGTAATTTTTTTTCTTTCTATTACTTTTGGATATCTACCCAATTTATTCAGCAATTTTGACGAAAGTATTGAAACTATAGGGGTGAGTAAATATGAAACCAAAGATCGGTATTACATGTAAGAGAATCAGAGATTTAGAAAACTATCCAGATGCAGTTGAGGAGCACGGTGGGGAACCCATTCTAATTGCATCACTTGATACGCCTGTTGAGGAGCACCTATCTACTATTCCTACATACATTGAGAGACTTGATGGTATCATACTGACTGGTGGTGGGGACATTGATTCAACGCACTACTTTGAGGAACGACGTTCTGTAAATAATGTTAGCAGATCCCGTGATGCTTTAGAGTTACGTCTGTTTCAGAAAGCAATGGAAACTGATATTCCTGTTTTTGGGATCTGTAGAGGTATCCAAGTCATGAGTGTCGCGATGTGGGGGAATCTTTACCAAGATATAGACACAGAATATCCACAACCTGCACTCACACATCCTAAAACAGATCGTATTGATTCAAAGCATGAAATACAGATAGAACCTGGTAGCTTGTTATATGAGATTATTGGTAAGAGTGAAGATTTAGTCAATTCGGCACATCATCAAGCATTAAATGACGTTGGTGATGGATTTGTTGTTACTGCACGTTCAACTGACGGGATTATTGAAGCAATAGAGAACCCTTCAAAGACCTTTGTCGTCGGAGTACAATACCATCCAGAACGCATGAGAGAAACAGAAGAGTTTCTTGAACACAGAAGTAAACTATTTAATGCATTCATCCAAAGTGCTAAAAACTGGCAATCAAAGAAAAACGGTGCGTAAGACCCAATTCTCCAAATGGAACTAATGCGTAGTCAATTTGGAATCGTCGTAAAGTGAGACCAAAACCACCCCTTATGCCAGACACAACACCTAAGTCATTTCCACCCAATTTATATATATAACCAGACCTTAGTTGCAGAATTTTCGCTACCGTATAGCCTAATCCGACCCCGATAGAGTTATGATTGTCTGTCGGTCGTATGAAGTCCATGGTAAGTAGTAATGACTCATTCCAGAGTTTATAAGCTGTTCCAATTCTTAGGGTAAATGGCAGGAGAAACGCATCTTCTATAAACTTAACGCGGGGTCCCACGTGTTGTGCGTTGATACCGAAAGTGAGCGGTAAATCAAGTAAAGAATATAAACCCCCAAAATCAAAAGCGAATCCACTTCCATTTTGGTCTGCTATCTGTTCGCGTAATAATTTTGCATTGACACCTACCGCTAACGCCTGACCAAATCTGCGTGCATAAGAAAACACCATAGCCAGATCGTAAGCGTGGAATATATTGGTTTCATTTCCTTCCTCGTCGCGTCCTTGCATCTCTCCGTACGATTGAAAATTCGCACTAACACCTATCGTGTTCTTTTCTCCGATTGGAAACGCTACCCCGACATGTTCATAGTTGATGCCTGCGAAATGTTCGTTGTGCATAAGCGCGATTTGTGGATTTTGTAGTTTTACAAGTCCTGCAGGATTCCAAAATGAAGCATACAGATCGTCAACAGCTGCGACATGCGATTCACCCATGCCTATTGCCTTGGCACCGATGCCTCTCTTGAGGAATATCATTGCACGTGTACCAGCATTTTCGTGAATATCAGAGTTATCCGCAGCAATTGAAAGCGTTGCGGGGAGACAGAACAAGATTATGAATAAAGAAAATATGTATTTCATTAGGTCTCTCATGTTTTAGATTGTCCGTTCGTAGGGACAGGGTTTCCCCGTCCGAAATACAAATCATTTATGACTTGACAAAGCACTAACTTTTTTCGGATTTACCGAATCCGCCACCACCAGGAGTATTAATTTTGACAATATCTCCTTTCTGAATCGAAAATGTCGCTTTACCAGGTATCTGTTGTTCATTGCCATCCTGTATGAGTACATTACTACCTGACTTACCATTTTCCCCGCCTTGTAATCCGTAGGGACAGAATACTCTACGTTCTGAAAGAATAGTAACCTCAGCATTTGTCAAGAGACGAAAGGAGCGTATAACGCCACTGCCACCTCGGTATTTCCCCTCACCACCAGTACCCCGTCGAATCGTGTATTGCTCTACTTGCATGGGATAACTCGTTTCAATTGCCTCAATAGGCGTATTCATAGTATTTGTCATGTGAGTATGTATAGCATCAATTCCATCACATGTAGGACGTGCCCCCATTCCGCCAGCGATAGTTTCGTAATAAGTAAAATCTCTTCCTCTTTCAGTATCATATCCGCCAAGAGTTATATTGCTCATAGATCCACTGCTGGCTGCGGGTATCTTTTCAGGACATGCTTTTGCCAATGCGCCGAATAATACATCAACAATACGTTGCGAGGTTTCAACATTTCCGCCAGCTACAGCAGCAGGAAAATTAGCATTGATCACAGATCCCTCAGGCGCAACGATTTCTATAGGTTCAAGACACCCAGCATTTGATGGGACATCTTGACCAGCAATACAACGAAAAGTATAGAACACTGCAGAAACTGTGATGGCATAAATTGCATTCACTGACCCCTTAACCTGATCTGATGTTCCAGTAAAATCAACGACTGCAGTATCATTCTTGATTTCAATTGCTACGTTAATGTTAATGGGTTCATCTGAAATCCCGTCATTATCTAAATAGTCCGAGAATTCATATCTACCATCAGGGATCCCTTTCAAGAATGCGCGAACCATACGACTTGAATAAGCACACAATTCTTGCATATAGGATTCAATTTCCATGATACTGTATTTAGAGACAATCTCCTGCAATCTGCGTTCTCCGATACGGTTTGCTGCCAGTTGCGCTTCTAAGTCTCCTTGACGTTCTAATGGTGTTCGGACATTCGCGAGTATTAGATCCAACAGATTATCATCTATTTCTCCATTTCGGATCAGTTTTACAGGGGGAATTCGGATGCCTTCCTGTATAACACTTGTGGCGAGTGGCATTGACCCGGGAGTCATTCCACCAACATCTGCGTGATGTGCACGGTTAGCAACATAAAAGTTAGGTGTGTCATCGGATGTATCACCAAATACAGGTGCGACTAATGTTATATCTGGAAGATGTGTCCCGCCGCGAAATGGATCATTCAAGACAACTACATCCCCTTGCTCCATATTCGTATGCTCAATTGCTGCTAAAACAGAGAGAGGCATTGATCCGAGATGCACTGGAATGTGTGCAGCTTGCGCAACCATAGCTCCTTTAGCATCAAAGACTGCACACGAAAAATCAAGCCGTTCTTTGATATTAGGAGAAAACGCAGTACGCTGCAAGGTAACACCCATTTCTTCTGCAACGGATGTCAGAATATTCTTATATAGTTCTAATTTTATCGGATCAAAATTCATAGAAGGTATATTTGTAAGAGATGAAACAGACACACGGGTTCAGAATTTTATCATTAACTTAGTCAAGAAGTCAGTTGCATTTTAACATTTTCTCTTGTAATATACAAGAAAAACTGAATCAAAGGGTGTAAGATGAAAAAAGTAAACATTGCGTTAATTGGCGCAGGTGGAATGGCAAATAGTGTCCACTATCCTTCTCTTGTAGAATGTAGCGATGTAAATCTTGTTGGTCTGTGTGATTTAGAAGAAGGCAAACTTCAGACAACAGCAGAGAGATTTGAGATTGAAAATACTTTCTCAGACTATAAGCAGATGCTTGAGAAGACAAATCCCGATGCAGTCTATATCTTAATGCCTCCCCAACATCTGTTTCCTCTTGTTATACATTGTCTATCACAGAAGTTTCATGTGTTTATTGAGAAACCTCCAGGAATTACACTACATCAAACGAAAGAGATGGCTTTAGCTGCAGAAAAACATGCCTGCAAAACAATGGTCGGTTTCAACCGACGTTTTATTCCACTCATGCAAAAGGTTAAATCATTAGTTGAAGAAAACGGGCCGATTATTCAATGTATGTCTACTTTTCACAAGAATTCACCGAATGCACTCTACTATGATGGTGTCATAGATGTTTTGACATGTGATGCCATACATGCTGTTGATGCACTGCGTTGGCTTGGTGGCGGCGATGTAAAATCTGTTGCAAGCGACATAAACAGTTTCAATTCTGAACGTGAGAATAGTTTTAATGCACTCGTCAGGTTTACAAGCGGTGCTTCAGGAATTCTATCCACAAATTGGTCAGTCGGTGGAAGAATGCATATATTTGAGATGCATGCACGTGGCATTTCAGCTTATATCAATCCAGATGCTGGTGGGAGTGCGATTATTCATACTTCTGAAGGTAAAACTGAGATTCGCACAGAAGAAGCTGCGAATTCAAACGAAACACACATAAGTTATGGATTTTATGGTGAATCACGACATTTTGTAGATTGCATTCAACAAGACCAGCAACCATTGACCTGTTTTGCTGATGCTGTAAAGACGATGGAACTTGTTAGATTGATTTACCAGAACAGAATATAAATCTAATGTAGCACATTGCCAAAGGCGCGTGTGGCATTTGTCGGGTTTCACTCACGCTCTACCTATAAGTGTAAACTTAAGGAATTTTCTATGTCAGAAACCCTCTTCAGTCCCGTAGGGACGATATGTTTATAGAAGAACGTGTAAACCCTGATCTTTAGTCCCGTAGGGACGATATGTTTATAGAAGAACGGGCACCCCCCTATCTTTAGTCCCGTAGGGACGATATGTTTATAGAAAAATGTGTACCCCCACCTCTCTTCAGTCCCGACAAATGCCAAACGCGCATTTGGCGTTGATTTGGTAGGGACGATATGTTTATAGAAGAACTTGCACCCCCTATCTTTAGTCCCTAATGAAGTTTAAGTTATTATCTAATGAAGTTTAAGTTATTAATTGGTATAATATGCGTGCGGGGAAACCCCGCCTCTACGAAGCGTTTTTTAGTCTATTGATTGAGAGGAGTTCTTATGAGTGACGTACCTAAGACACATCCCCGTTATTTGTCATTGACATTAAGAGATAAAATCGTGAACGGTGTAGAAAAAGGAATTACCTCTATACACGGTCTGATTGCACACGGTCGCGGTGAAGCATTTGATTATCTTCTTGATGAAACAACACATCCGTTTGCTATTAACGGAATTCGTGCTGCTACTGCTATGCTATCTCTTGCAGAACACCCCGTTATCTCTGTCAACGGAAACGTGGCTGCATTAGTACCTGAAGAACTCATTAGACTTGGAGAGTTGTTGAATGCACCGTTAGAGGTCAACATCTTTCATACGGAATCTGGACGAGAGAAGAAAATCAATGAACATCTAATTAAACACGGTGCTAAAGATGTGCTAATGCCGACTACAGAAACCCAACTCTCTTATATAGACTCCAATCGAAAATATGTAAATCCTGAAGGTATATTCAAGGCAGATGTCGTATTCGTACCGCTTGAAGATGGTGACAGGTGTGAAGCACTACGTAAAATGGGAAAAGATGTGGTGACTGTTGACTTGAACCCTATGTCAAGAACTGCAAGAAAAGCAAGTATAACCATTGTAGACAATGTTGTCCGCACCTTACCTTTATTGTGTAAAGAGATAGAAAAAAAGACAGAAGATACTGATGCAAAAGACACGCTGCAACGATTCAACAATGAACAGAATC
Source organism: Candidatus Poribacteria bacterium (assembly GCA_965261435.1). Lineage (GTDB taxonomy): Bacteria > Poribacteria > WGA-4E > WGA-4E > WGA-3G > MSPOR6. The sequence continues at coordinate 3,571,567 of CBDHDL010000021.1, read as the reverse complement.
TAAAGGAGGCATTACAATATATAGTCAGGAGTCCCAATGCCTAATGGCAGACAACAACGCGTAAAACTCCATATTCTATTTATTGGATTAGTGCTTGTAGCCTTCAATAGCTACTGGTGTCTAATGGGGACAGAGGTATGGCACTCAACGCAGTTGACTATTGCCTCGCTCTTTTTTAATGCGGTTTTCACACTCCTTGTTTTCGTCCTCCTCAATCTCGTATTTCAACGTTTTTTACCTCGTCTTGCAATGTCCCAAGCCGATTTACAGACCATCTACGTGATGGTGGTGATGGTAACGACTATCAGCGGACATACGATGATGGGGTATCTAATCCCTGTCCTGGCACACACATTCCGCTTTGCTACCCCTGAGAACGAGTGGTTATCACTCTTTGGCAACAATATACCTGATTGGATTGCGGTCAAAAGTCCTCGTATTTTAGAGGGATTCTACGATGGAGATTCCACCCTATACAATTCATCAACATTAAACGCTTGGTTACCACCTGTTCTTGCCTGGACAAGTTTTGTCATTGCGCTATGGTTGTCGTTGTTAGCAGTCACAGTATTTCTTCGCAAACAGTGGACAGAAAACGAAAGACTTAACTACCCGATTGTCCAACTCCCATTAGCACTCACGAGTAATCCGAAGCGTTTCTTTCGTTCACCGTGGATGTGGGTCGGGTTTGCTATTGCAGGAAGTGTGGAATTGTTGAACGGTTTGAGTTTCCTGTTTCCAGAAGTCCCATCGCTGCCGATAAGAAACAAGGGACTTGGACAATTCACATCTAAACCGTGGAGTGCTATGGGTCCGATAAACATCTCGTTTTATCCTTTTAGTATCGGTTTGATGTTCTTTACACCCTTGGATCTCTCATTTTCTTGTTGGTTTTTCTGGGTACTCACCCGGGTTCAATTGGTTGTTACAGATATGTTCGGAGCACGCAACATCTATAACCTTGAACAGCAGACAGGTGCTTGGATCGCTTTTGGCTGCATACCGTTGTGGATGGGGAGACGCTATTATGGAAGAATAATCAGAAAAGTATTTGGCATTTCACAACGAAAAGGTGTGTCTACTCCTGATGATTCTGGGGAACCGATGCGTTACAGAACAGCAGCAGGACTGTTTTCTGTGGGAATGGTGTTCCTATTCTTCTTCTGTTTTCAGATGGGAATGTCATTTTGGGCAATTGGAATGTTTTTCCTACTCTACTTCCCTATGATTCTTGGCATCACACGAATACGGGCTGAGATCGGACCTCCTTTGCATCAGCTTATCCTTGTTGACCCGGGAAGGACGATGGTATTAGGATTAGGTACACGACGTTTAGGATTGGGAAATCTGACAGGATTGACATTTCTCTATCCTTTTGTTCGCTGTTTCCGTGCACATCCGACCCCAAGCGAATTAGAAGCATTTCGTTTAGCAGAAAGTAGTCGAATTGGGTATAGACAACTCCTCATTGGCATGATCTTAGCGATTGTATTTGGTATTCTAATAACTTTTTGGGCTTATCTGCATGTCCTATATGATATGGGGGCGGGTAGCAAGGCACGTGGTTGGATTGTGTATATGGGGTGGGAGACATTTAACCGATTAAATACATGGCTTGTCAGTCCGCGTGAAACCGGTGTACCGGAACTAAGCGTAATTGGTAGCAGCTTCATGTTCACGATCTTCCTAATGATAATGAAAATTCGGTTTCTATGGTGGCCCCTTCATCCGGGAGGGTATGTATTAGTCAGTGGAACAGGAATGGGACGTCTCTGGTTTCCGATTTTTCTCAGCTGGTTGGCTAAAGCAACAGTGCTAAAGATCGGTGGCGTTAAGTTATATAGACAAGCAGTGCCGTTTTTCTTAGGGTTAATCTTAGGGGATTATACACTTGGATGTATCTGGAGTCTCATCGGGTTGGTGCTGAAAATGCCGACGTATATAGTTTGGCATTAACTTCAATTTAGTCAGACACTTCTTTGTCAAATTCGTTCAAAATTGAACTCACTGTAATAGTTTTTAGTTTCTCATATTGGCTATCTTGTAGTGATTGAAACAATTCCCCCAACTCAGTTGAGGAAAGGAATGCATCTGAATGATGATCTATCAGGTCCTCATCAACTGCCGCAATAAGTGCCTCAAGTGTAATTGTATCTAACGAACGTGCGGGGATATATCCCTTAGTTTCATCCAGAACTTCAAGGATTAGTTTTGCACTCTTGAATCTGTCAAAGACGTTTTGAACTAAAGATTCAGAAACCTTAGCCGTTGCTGCAACATCCGATGTGAAGCATGCCCCTTTGCCATCATTGAAATGTTTGGCTACAATTAGAAACAGTATTACAATACCTGATGAACTGATATAATCAATATATTCATTGCGCTGCGTTCCCAGTGGATGTCCAGGATGTACGTATTCTTGAATAGATTTTGTCACCTCAACACCAAATAGGATAACTAACCAAGTAACATATATCCATATAGCTAAAATAATCAGCATTGCCAAAGTACCGTAGATTGCAGTATAGTTTTGCCAGACTAATTCAAAGTAATTAGCGAATACGATGCGTGCGATCTGGAATAACGTTCCTGCTAAAAAGGCACCAACCCAGGCAGCTTTCCAGTTAACTGTGGTATTAGGTAATGCAATATACATTAGAAAAAACAGACAAAATACGGAAATCCATGGAAATAGTTGAGCAATCAGACCATCAGCAACTGTTGAAAAAACAAACCAAATAACAATGGGTCCTATCAACAATAGCATACAGAACACTAAGTATTTCTGAAATGCTTGTATCAATGGTAATCGTAGACGACTCCCCCAGATATGATTGAAATGCGTTTCAATGGACATGAACAGGATAATAGATATAAATAGGAACAATAGGAACCCCCCGATTCCAAGTCCTGCCAGATTCCTGTTTGTAAATTCAGTAATACCAGAAACAATTTCCTCGGCTCTGTATCGCGGGAGAAAATTGTTTAGGTTTGCGATGAGCGGTGATTTCTCATTTTCGACAACACCAAAGGTCTTTAGCAGAAAAAGTGCTACAGCTGATAGCGGAACCAAACTCAGCACAGAGGTAAATGCCAGAGAGGCAGCTTGATGCGCGCACTTGTGCTGTCTGAATTGAGTAAATACATTTTCACCAATTCGTAGAATGTCTGTTTGAAGTGAACGGAATATTCGTAGCATTTGGCACCCCTCTTTCTTGTGAATCTATCTCATATTCATAGAAATGATAACACATTTAGAAAAAATGACCAATGCAAAGTTGAGGTGAGTGTACCACCTGCTGTCGAGGTTTCCTAACCCCGCAAAAGTACGTGAGGGGAGTGTACAACCTGCTGGGAGGTTTTCTAACCTTGCCAAATTACCGAAAACCTGTCACCAAAAAACGCTCGTAGGGACGGGGTTTCCCCGTCCGAATATTCAGAATCGCAGAACGCGCGGAAAACGCGGAGATATTTTATGTTGTCTGAACCAGGATTTACAGGAAAGACAGGATAAGACTTGGCACTGTCTGTCATTTATCCCAAGTAAAAACTTTAGTTTATCGTTCATTATCGTTCAGAAAATAAATACTCAAAACGTATCTACATGATCGTTGATTCTAATGCTCCATAAGCGTCAATTTAAGGAGAATTACGCTATAAATTTCAGGTCGGTAGGTTCGGTTTCCTAACCGAACCGGCTTTGTGCCAATTGCGTTCATAAAGGTTTTCGCGCAGGATCCGGGTATGTCAGAATACGCGTTTGGTATTCTGAATTGATTAGGAAATCGCACCTACCGACCTGGGAAAATCACTAAATTGACGCCTATGGATCGTTGATTCTAATGTTCCAACCTCTTATCCTGTAAATCCTGTCTTTCCTGTAAATCCTGGTTCAGACAAAAAGCAAAAGTCAACTTAATCAGAACGATTGATAGTGGCACCTCTTATCCTGTAAATCCTGGTTCATCTCTTCCACCCTTCCAACCTTCCAATCTTCCATCCTTCCAATCTTCCCCTCTTCAGCTTTCCAACTATCATAAGGTCTTATGATACTATTTCAATATCAACAGTTTTCGTGTTGCGGTAAAATCATTTGCGCTGAGCGTATAGAAATAGATACCACTGGAGACTCGTTCACCGACTCTATTATTACCATCCCAATATGCAGCACGACTACGGCTTTGATACCTACCTGCTGACATACTCCCCAGTTTTAGTGTCCGGACAACCTTTCCGTCCGCAGCATAAATAGAGATACTGACATCTGCGGGATTAGCAAGTTGATAGGGTATCCAGGTTTCAGGATTGAACGGGTTTGGATAGTTTGGCAGCAGTGCGTCTTTGTCGGGTAAGGAAACCTGGACGGTCGGGGCTGCTTGTGTTTCAATAACTTCAAAGCGCGTGATTTCAGTAAAATCATTGTAAATGGTATTCCCCGCTTTGTCAGTAACCGATATTCCGATAACACCCCAAAGACCGGGAGCACTACCTTCCGGTAATGTAATTGATGCAGTATATTTCCGATAAACAGTTGGGTCATCTTGAAAATATATATTAAGCCCAGGTCCACCTCGATACCTATATGGACCATAAAGAGCATAAGGATATTGTAGTTCACCTCCTAACGGGTCTCTGATAAAGACAATACCTTTTTCAAAACCGCTTATATCATCTTTTATATAACACGTTACTTTGACATCCGTCTCACCATTGGGAGCAATAGGATTTGTGGGTTTGGCATCAACAGTGATCCTGTTAACATCGAGTGTAGGCGGCGTCGTATCCGGGTGCTTCGTTTCAATTTTTACTTTTTGTATCTGTTCATCAGCCAAAGGGAAGTTCACGTATCTCTTATCTATTTTATCCTCAAAATGGAGTCTCCTTAATTGGCGATCCCCACTGGGCATATAATGCGGGATCAGAAAAATTGATCTCAATGTCCAAAAATCTCCCTTACGATTGACTATAGATGCATCACTTAGGTACCGATAATGGCCGTGTGCTAAGTGTCCGACAATAGAACTGTCTTCTTCTGGTAGTATATAAGCATACCCGCTGAGTGTCCTATCCTCTTTTACTTGCCATGTTGCGGTTACGACGTAAAAATGTTCGTTTTTATCGTCGTAAGCGTCTGCTACAGACAACTTTGCAGAATTCGGCACATATTCCGGTGGGTATAGGTCTTCGTATATGTTATTGATATAGACTTGCAAACCGAAGACACCTGAATTATATCTTGTGAGTCGATTCGCATCAGAAGTATAAACCTGTGTGATTGTGTAATTCCCTTTAGCGTAATACGAAGGAACATGTGCATACCCGTACAATATATTACTCTGGTTCAGACGAACATAATTACTCTCTGCAGTTACAGGCCTTAAGTAAGCATAGAAGTATCTTTTACGCTTACTATCCTCATTCAACGACTTACCATCCTCATTCAACAATCTGAATAACACTCTACCCCCTGTTGAGTAATCCAATTCGTTTTCTGTATGGGTCTCTATTTCAATCACAACCGTTTTACCCTCTTCAGGTTTACCTTCAACTGTCACATCCACCCGTATAACCTCACCAGGGTATACATAATCGGGATATAAGTTGTAGACAACAAAGGTGAGATCTTCGCGTATCGTAGATATATAACGTGTGCCGTGCATAATCCTATTCTGTATGAACTCATACTTAGCAGGTGATCTTGACCTGAGTTTATCCGGTGTGACGATATAGTAAGCGATACTTTCTGCCATATCTTCATTTGGATTTACGCCATGTGCATAGTCGGATACAAACTCGGTCTGATTGGTTGTCTTCCACCTGTCATCTTCATAATACCACCCACCCAATTCTATCCAGTCTGCTTTGAGTTGCTCCTCAAATAAATAATCCCACAAGAAATGTGCTTTTTCATGGAGAATGATCCGTTGTGTGTCGTGTGTGATCCCATCTATAAAAGCCTCATCTGTAAACTCTATATAGCCTTTCCCCGTATTCGCGCGTGCGGTGTATTCAACAAATGGATCGGGTGCCCGTCTGATAAGATATTTCAATCCTTGCGTAACATGCATGCCTGATGGATATTCTTCAAACATGACCATGATACCCATGATTTCCTCGTAAGTAAATTTGTCAAACATATCGGCAGGTTCCCCTGTTAAAGCTTCGTAGTCGGGCACATGCACCGTAACGCCATAGTTTCTCTGCAGCAGGTCGTCTATCGCATCGTGTTGGATTCCCATTCCGGGTATGTAGGTAGCAAATCTGAGGACTGATCGCCACAGTCGCTTGGAAAAATATCGTCCTTGAACGCCATCTATTTTCGCAACAAACGGATATGCATAAGTGAAAGCTTCTGAGGCAATTGTTATCGTCCGAAGGCTACCGGCTTCCATACCGGGACCCAGGTCAATATCTTGAGCAACATGTGCTTCACTTAATATCCAATAACTGGGGTTCCGATACCAAGATGTAGGACCACCATTACCATAATACCCTTCTGTCACATCTTGTAATGTCTGTAGAAGCAGATATGCTTTATCCTCATCCCATTCTGGCGATAAATACACTTTATACCGCCTTGCTAAATTCAGACTTGCACCATCTGATATAGACGTTTTTATGTCAGTTCCTTCGATTTCCACTTCTACCGGTTGGGGAACAAAGACTGTTTCTTTTCCTGAAGGGGTTTCATCTATTTGCCAGTGATATGTCGTCGTTTCCGATTCTGCAATCGCCTCCCCTGAAAATAAGCGCATTAAGAAAAGTGTGATCATCCAAAGGACTAATATTTGTTGTCTTATCATAGGTTTATGCATTGAACTGTTCCTCCGTAATTATAAAGTTGGGGTATTATGTATTCCAAGCTTACTTGCGTATCAATAACTTCCGCGTTGCGGTAAAGTCGCCCGCGGTGAGCGTATAGAAATACAGACCACTTGCCACACGTTCACCGATAGTATTTCGACCATTCCAGAACGCTGCACGACTACGACTATGATACAGACCCGCAGCTTGATGCCCAAGTGCCAATGTTCGCACCAATGTGCCATCTATGGCATAGATACGTAGTGTGACATCTGATTCTTTTGCTAACTGATAAGGGATCCATGTCTCAGGATTGAACGGGTTTGGATAGTTTGCCAAGAGTGCTGTTGCTTTCGGCACCGTCTCTGTCTCTATCAGCGTCTTTAGCAGATTTTGCAGCACAGCAATTCCTTTTTGAAAACGCGCATCTGACCTGTTGAGTTGCTTGGCGCGATCAATCCATCGTTGGAGACTTTCGGTTGTGGATATAGCAGCAGGTGCTGCGGCTGCCGCATCAAGTGCGTCTAAAATTGTGATGACGTCTTCACGGTTAACTTCACCATCACCGTTGACATCCCCCTGTGCCGGGGTTGCATCAGACAATCCAAAATTCTCTGCAACTAATAGTAAATCTATCACACTCACGACACCATCCCCGTTGACATCCTTTGCAGGCGCAAATACAGCGTGAATGGTATAGTCGCCAATCTTCTGATCAGAACTTTGGACTTTGATGTAATAAGTTCCCGGGTACATATACTGTTCTATTCTGAAATTCAATTCTGCATCTACGTTTTTATCGGCATGCGTTGCTAATGTGTCACCCTCGCTATCTTGTAAGGTGCCTATCGTATCAAGAGTGTCTGTCGTTGTTGTCCAAAGTGTGAGTTGACCAAACTCCTCTATTTCGACATTGAAGTAATCCACATCATTGCCGGGGTCTATCTTTGCTGTGAGAAAGCCACCTAAAAGTAACGAGGTCGCTTCTATTTCTGCGATGTCCCATAACAACACCGTACCATCATCGCTTCCGCTCACGAGAATGCGTCCATCCGGACTAAATGATACACTATTGACGGCAGCGATATGTCCCTCAAGTGTATCTATTTCTACCCGCGCATCCCACAAACGCACAGTGTTGTCATCACTCCCACTGGCGAGGATATGACCATCTGGACTGAAAACAACACTATTGACATTATCGGTATGTCCTTCAAGTCTGCTAATTTCACTCTGCATATCCACATCCCATAAACGCACAGTACGGTCATTACTCCCACTGACGATTGTTTTACCGTCTGGACTGAACGATACACTATTGACCCAACCGTTATGTCCCCGAAGTATCGCTATTTCTGTCCATGTATCCACATCCCACAGACGTACAGTGCCGTCAATACTCCCCGCACTTGCGAGGGTGCGTCCATCTGGACTGAATGAGACACTATTGACCCAACCGAAATGTTCCCAATGTCTCCCTATTTCTGTCTGCGTATCTACATCCCACAGACTCACTGGTCTATCAATGAAGTGATTGCGAGCATACCCACCGGCGATGGCGAGGGTACGTCCATCTGGACTGAAAACAACACTATTGACCCAATCGGTTTCAAGTGTACCTATTCTTGTCTGCGTAGCAACATCCCACAACGTGATGCCTGCGGAACTCCCCTTTATGGTACTCACACTTGCGATTGTTTTACCATCGGGACTGAACGAGACACTATTGACCCGACTTGTGTCAAGTGTACCTATTTTTGTCTGCGTAGCAACATCCCACAAGAAGGATCCGCCAATGAGAAGACTCACATCATGACGGGCATTCCCACTCACGATTGTCTTGCCATCCGGACTAAACGATACACTGCTGACAGACTCGGAGGTATGATGCTGCTCAAGTATGGAGCGAAAAATATCCGACCCTTTTTGTTCTATTTGCAGAGAAACAACCCACACGACCTCCCATATATGTCTTCTCAGCCATGTATGATAGTCTTTCAGGATTCTGTATGTACGTCTCTGCGTATTTACATCCCAAAAACCTACGTTATAAGACGAAACCATGTATGCGATTGTCAGACCATCGGGACTAAACGATACACCATTGATATGGGGCCTCCCAAGTCTGCGTGTTTCTGTCCGTGTAGCAATATCCCACAAGCGCACGTCGTCATAACCGCCACTTGCAAGAGTTGTGCCATCAGGACTGAACGAGACACTATTGACCCAACTGGTATGCCCCTTGAGTACACCTATTTCTGCTCGTGTATCCACATCCCACAAACGCACAGTCTTGTCAGAACTCCCACTTGCGAGTGTTTGACCATCGGGACTGAATGACACACTATTGACCCAACTGGTATGCCCCTTGAGTACACCTATTTCTGCTCGTGTATCCACATCCCATAGACGCACAATGTTGTCATAACCGCCACTTGCGATTGTTTTGCCATCGGGACTGAACGATACACTCTCTACCCGCAATGGGTGTTCTTCAAGTATGTATATTTGCGTCTGTGTATCTATATCCCATATACGCACGGTGTTATCATCACCCCAACTTGCCAGTGTGCTGCCATCTGGACTGAACAATACACTTTTGACAGCAGCGGTATGCCTCTCAAGTCTGCCTATTTCCGACCATGTATTCATATCCCATAAATGCACAGTGCCGTCAATACTCCCACTTGCGAGAATGCTTCCATCAGGACTGAATGACATATAATCAATACTCCCTGTATGCTCAGAGAGATGGTATTGAGGTACATAAACATTCGAGCTTGCCAACCCTGTATGCTCAGTGAGTAGGGCAAGTTCTTCGCCTGTCTGGAAATCATAAATCCATATACCGAGATTACTCGCCACAGCAAGCAATGCTCCATCTTGTGTGCACGTTATATCACTTATCCCACCTTTACCAAGCCTCGCTTTTGCACCTTCAGGTAATCCCCATTGTGTGTAAGGTTCATCCGCTGCATCTGTCTGTAGTATACACAGAAACAGTGAAACACTCAGAAATATCACGTTGAGAAATAGTGTTGTTTTTGTTGCATTATAGACTTTCATGCGTTTTTCCTTCTTATGATAGCGTGAATACAGGAGGTACAACATCAATATCGCTGCGTATCTGTTGCTGGCGTTTCTCACCTAATGTTTTGGCAACTTTATCCATTCTTCTCGTCACCACTATTGTTCTGTCAATACTTATACCATTTCTAATTAATAAATTGTCATAAATAAACTGTAGGTCGGGTAGAGCGAAGCGAAACCCATAGGTGTAAACTTAAGAAAACTTAGAAGCTCTTATGAATCACTCTGAATCCTTATGGTTATTGGGATTGTCTTCTCTTCAGTCCCGTAGGGACGATATGTTTATAGAAAAATGTGTACCCCTACCTCTCTTCAGTCCCGTAGGGACGATATGTTTATATCAGGATGAACTACTACACATAGCGCCCCTACGGGACTAAAGAGGTGTTGTATAACGTTTAACTATAAACATTGCGTCCCTACGGGACTGGAGAGGGTTTTCCGCGTATGGAAATCCTTAACTTTACACCTATGGGTAGAGCGAAGCGAAACCCGACATCAAAACCCTGTCTAACCTTACGTGTCGGGTTTCGCTTCGCTCTACCCGACCTACGAAATAGTGATACATAATCATTTAGAAATGGTATTAATTGGTAATATCCAATACTGATAATTCTGAAAACTAAATAGCCTTGGTGCTACATAGATAGCGATTTTAGTTATAATTAGTTATAATACGTGAATTTATTTTAATTTTCAACTATTTTTAATTTTCAACTATTATTTATATAGCCTTAAGTTTATTTAGTTGTCAGTTTTTGGTGATTATTTTCATTTCGTCTGGACTATCCACCAGGATAAGAAATCCCCATCATCAAATTCACACAAATGTAAACTCATTCTATAGTTCTAATGCTACCAATTTCTTATCCTGTAAATCCTGGTAATCCTGAAAATCCTGGTTCAGACAGATATCAGAAAAAATGAAAATTTTCTTGACAAGCATATATTTATATGTTATACTAAACTACACAATAATTGCTAAAAAATATAAACAGTTCACTAAGCAAAACTGAGAAAAAGAATGAATCGTAAAAATAAAACTCGTAGGACAACATTCAAAAGGTGTGATAGTATGAAACTATACAGACATACAATCTATCAGATATACTGTAGGACCATCAACACAAAAAACCGTAAAGAAAACGCGCGTATTCAACACATCAGAGACCAGATTTTTGGATTGGAAAAAATGCTTGCAATTGCTAAAAAAATCACCAAGATTCAAACCGTACCAAAAAAGGCGAAATAAAAAAAATAGAATTTTCAAAAAACACGCTATCAACCCTATCAGGTACAAGCCTGACAAACGATTTAAAAACTGTACCACGCGACGGAAATCACGGCATTTTTGGTACAGTGAAAAAATAGCGAAATTTGTATCATAATTAGCTGCGATTCCATAACCGAACAAGTATAGAAAAATTGGTTAACCTAATACCATTTCTAATTGAAAATGTCTCTTTTTGTAGCACAAACTTTCAGTTTGTGTCCTGAAGAATAACTACCATAATAACCGTCTAATGAGACAATAATTTATAGAAATGGTATGACAACCGCTAAATTCCCAAAACACACTTCCGCGTCTTCCGTGTTCTCCGCGTAATCCGCGATTCAGACAAAAACGGTGACAATTACAATACACACCCCTCTGGCGCTGCAGATTTGACCAAAATCATCTTATCCTGTCTTTCCTGTCTTTCCTGATAATCCTGGTTCAGACAAAGCACATCATCACACATAAATCCAAATCATATTCAGAAACCTACAACAAACCAAAACATAATCCGCGCAATCCGTGTCATCCGCGATAATCCGCGATTCAGACAAAACGGTGACAATTACTTTACACACCGCACTTGTGATAGAGTGTTTGATTCTGTTTGAGCATTATGATATAATACAACCTAATAATGATGTACCATTTATGATGTGAAAGTAGAATGAATAAACACCTTTAAAGGGGATACAAAAATGCCTCACATTTGGAGAAAAGAGCATAAAGACCAGAGTAGAATCCTTGATAAATTCTACACAAAGCAGGAAGTCGTCAAAAGGTGTTTAGATGAAGTAGATAAATTACCTTATAAATATGATTGCGTCATAGAACCGTCGGCAGGGGATGGTGCCTTCTATAAAAATATCAAACATGACACCAAAATAGGAATTGACATTGATCCGCAACATGATGAGATAATCAAAGGTGACTGGTTCAATTACAAAATTAGTGAAGTGTACGAGTGTGTCTTGGTTATAGGTAATCCGCCGTTTGGTCAATATCAGAAACTATCTTCAGGATTTATTTCCAAAGCAATCTCCTTTAGTAATGTCCAGACAATTGCTTTTGTTTTACCAGATGTTTATAGAAAACATACACGTCAAAAAATATTACCAAATAATTGGAGGATAGTCTCCATCACTGAATTAGGAAGAAATTGTTTTACATTAGAAGGAAAGGCATATCATGTACCTGCAAGTTTCTTTATTTTTGATAAATCAGAAGGAAGAGATTTAAGAGTTAATCCTAATGCCTACACAGAAACTAATGATTTTGAATTCTCCAACAAAGATAATTTTGACATATTTGTATTTGGTGCTTCTCCAAGAAGAATCACAAAAACTCCGACACCAAACAATAGAGGATATTTCCTTAAGTCAAAAATCCCTGTCAAAGATTTAATATCTAAAATCAAAGCAGTTGATTGGAGTGGGAATTCTTGTGCAAACGGTGGTGTATATTGGTTAACTAAATATGAATTTTTGGAACAATATATAACTTGCCATGAACCCGATAGAACAGAAGAAAATCAATTGAGTTTGGATGTTAGAAATGGAAAGACTATAAAGTCTCTCCCATACATGGAACTCCAAAAACTTTAGAAGATCAGGACTTACGCATTCCCCCTTGATAAGGGGTTAGTGGAGGGGTTAAAAAGTCATTATTTTAGATATTTAACCCCCTTCCGTGTTCTCCGTGTAATCCGCGATTCAGACAAAAACGGTGACAATTACTTTACACACCCTAAGGTGAAGATTGAAGTATTACCAAATCATGACTGATAACAACAAATGACTATAGCATCTAATTCATTTTTTATGATAAAATTAAACAACATAAACACAACACATACAAATATAAACAATTAGTTAGGTAATATTCCTATGAAAACGCTGCATAAAGTAAATTTTCAAGATGCGCGAGAAATGACAAACATACCATCTGAAACCGTTGATTTGGTTGTCACCTCTCCACCCTATCCAATGATTGACATGTGGGACGAGATGTTCAGTAGTCAAAACCCAGCGATTCAATCTGCAATAGAAAACGGAGATGGAATACAAGCCTATGAATTGATGCATCAGATCCTTGATTCAATCTGGGATGAAGTCTTTAGAGTGTTAAAGAACGGTAGATTTGCGTGTATCAATATAGGTGATGCCACAAGAACAATAAATGATGACTTTTGTCTGTATCCCAATCATGCCAGAGTTATGAATTACCTTCTAAGTATCGGTTTTTCTGCTCTGCCAGACATCTTGTGGAGAAAAAAAACGAATGCCCCTAATAAATTTATGGGTTCAGGTATGTTGCCTGCGGGTGCTTATGTGACTTTAGAGCACGAGTATATCTTGATTTTGAGAAAAGGTTCAAAAAGGGACTTCAGAACAGAAATTGAAAAAGAGAACAGACGACAGAGTGCGCTCTTTTGGGAAGAACGAAATACATGGTATTCTGATGTCTGGACGGATATTAAAGGGGCAGAACAAAAACTATCACATACAAGTTCAAGATTGAGGAGTGGCGCTTTTCCGTTTGAGTTAGCATATAGACTCGTCAATATGTACTCTGTAAAAGGTGATATGGTACTCGATCCATTCTTAGGTACAGGAACTACGGTAGCTGCTGCAATGGCATCTGCACGCAACAGCATTGGTGTAGAAATTGACGATAGTTTTGAACAGTTAATATTTCAAACCTTACCAGAAATCATCAACCTGTCTAACCAATATATGTTTGAGAGGGTATTACAACATTTCGAGTTTGTAGAAAAACGCTATAAGAGTAATGGTCCTATGAAATACAATAACCGACATTACGGAATTCCAGTGATGACAAGTCAGGAACAAGATCTATTATTTAACGACATCAAAGATATAAGAACCATTGAAGACAATATCTTTGAAGTCACCTATTCATTGATACCTCAAAGCAATGTATTAAAACAGATGTGGAAATTGATGGATCCAATGAATGAATTGTCGTAGACAACACTGTTATCTAAATGCCCCTTTACTTCAATCAGTCCAAAATGTGGTAGACTGATCGTTCAAGTGTTATTATGAAAATCAAGTTAAAATTTGCTGACATTCAAGAATATGTGAATGCACCTGCAAATGAATTTCCTAAGTATACATCTCAAATAATAAATCTCGCAAATCAGAATTCTCAAGCTACAAGACCAAGAAATGTTGGACAATTGAGCGAATTAATTCAAGAATTTCCGGGAAATACTTTTGAAGAATGGGTCACATGGTATCAAGAACGGCATCCCCATGCGATTGAAGAAGCAACAGATAAGATTATCTCAATGGTTGAAAACATTGAAGCGGCATTGCATAGAATTGACAGAGACCTCGTTAAATCTTGGGTTGAAGATCTTGTACTTGTAAAAACTTTTACTGGACTTAGATTTCAAGAGGCTATACTCAGAAAATTGTCTGAAATAAAAGGATGTGATTACCGTCTAGCAGACCCCTATGAAGAGACGCGTGGTATTGACGGTTTCATTGGAGATGAAGCAGTCTCAATTAAGCCGAGTACATATCAGGCAATGGGTAATTTAACAGAGTCCATAGATGTTAAGATTATCTACTATGAAAAAAAGAGAGATGGAATAGAGTTTGAAATTCCTGAAGATTGATTATAGGGTAAGGTTACTTGAAGATGAACAAATCGTTAGATATTGGTGATTTTAAAGAAAGACTCAAAACCCGAATTGACCAACATTCAGATGAACAAAGAAAGAAATGGTTTGAAAATTACATCAAACACAATACCAAATATCGAGGGGTTACCATTCCTCAAGTTAGTAAGGAATTAAAATCTTGGTATACAGATGAAAACATAGACAAACTGCCACTGGATCTACAGTTAGATATTGCAATTTCATTTTTTGAAGAGGAATATGCAGAGGATAAATTGGCTGGAATTCTGTTTCTGCAGCATTATCTTTATAAGAAGATTGACTACAATAAACTACTATTGCGATTTGAGGGAATCTTTAAAAACGGACATATATACGATTGGAGTGTCTGTGATTGGTTATGCACCAGAGTTTTACGGGGAATGATCAAATCAAATGGTAAAAAATGTGCAGAAGCAATTTCAAAATGGCATACAGAAGAAAATGTTTGGCAAGCAAGATGTTCTGTTGTTGCATTTACTAATCTGACAAAAGATGATACATATTACCAACTTATACGCAAATCAATTGCAAAATTGATTATCAGAGAAGAACGTTTTGCCAAAACTGCGGTGGGATGGATTTTGAGAGAAATCTCAAAAGTTGATAGGCAATTAGTCGTAAGTTTTATTGAGGAGTATGGAAAACATTTCTCGCGTGAAAGCCTTGAAAATGCAATAAAGTACTTTGAAATAGATGAAAAGAAAGAACTGCGGAAACTAAGGGTGGGATAAATTACTGCATAATCTGATTTTTTTATCTTTTTCTCTCTTGTCCTTTATATTGCAGCTGATATAACCGATAGTATATATCCCCTTTCTGCAACAACTCATTATGTGTTCCTGTTTCTCGGATTTCGCCTCTGTGCATTACAATAATTCTGTCAGCATTTTGGATAGTGGAGAGTCGGTGTGCGATGACGACAGAAGTCCGCTCCTCCATCAAACGACTCAGTGCATCTTCTATCAACAACTCAGTTTCCGTATCAACACTTGATGTAGCTTCATCAAGGACTAATATGCTCGGATCGGATGCTAATGCGCGTGCAAAAGCGACTAACTGTTTCTGTCCAACAGATAACCCTGCACCATCCTCCTTGATTTCTGTTTTATAGATTTCAGGCATTTTTTGCACAAAACGGTCTAAATGCACATCTTTTGATGCATTCACTATCTGTTCATTTGTAATTGTCGGATCACCCAAACTGATATTGCGTTCAATTGAATCGGAGAATAGAAAAATGTTCTGCTGTACGATACTGATAGCACCCCGAAGTTCATCCAAATTCATCTCTTGAATATCCACACCATCAATCAGTATTTGTCCCTTATTGATTTCATAAAACCTGCAAAGCAGATTGATAATAGTTGTTTTACCGGAACCCGTGTGTCCAACGAGTGCTACCTTTTCTCCCGGTTCAACCCTGAACGACACATCTTTTAAGACATAATCTTCATCATTATAAGCAAACCAAACATTTCGAAATTCTATTTCTCCCTTTAGTGTATCAATTCCACTTTTTCTGGTCGTTGAGACGATACTCGGTTCTGTGTCCAGCAATTGAAATATCCGTTCTGATGATGCCATTGCATTTTGGAAGATTGTATATTTTTCGCTGAGTTCGCGGATGGGCCAGAAGAACCTTTCCGCATATTGGATAAATGCAACCAATACACCAAAAGACAGAGCAACTTGGACGATCTGTCCGCCACCATACCAAATAATGACAGCAGTCGCGAGTGATGCTGTCACTTCAATTAATGGATGGAATATAGAAAAATAGAAAATACTCCGAAGGTTTGCTGCAAGGTATCTACGGTTTCTTTCGTTAAATCGGAGATGACTTCGCCTTTCCTGCGCAAACAGTTTCATCGTCGTCATCCCAACTATGTTCTCTTGCAAAAATGCGTTGATACGTGCATACTGTTTGCGTTGTTCACGGAAAGCACGGCGTGAATAGATTTGATAAACAAGTGTTGCTCCGAAGATTATTGGTATAACAGTAAACGAAACACATGCGAGCTTCCAGTTGTAAAGGAGCATCGCCACCATTATCCCCAGTATACTCAACAGATTACCGAATGATGTAATGACACCGGATGTAAAGAGTTCGTTAAGAACTTGCACATCACCCATCACACGGGTCATCAACCGTCCAACCGGATTTTTGTCAAAGTACTGCACATCCAAACGTTGTAGATGTGAGAACAGTGTTTGTCGGAGATCACGCATCACATGTTGACCGACCATCAACTGCCGATATTCCTCAAAATAGGCAAACACAAACTCACCAATCAAACTCAGTACGAGTAAAGCTGCAAATAAGCTCAAACCTTCTAATTCACCCGGAATAATATGCTGATCAATAGCCATCTGTATGAGAAAGGGACCAGCTAAACGTGATAGTGTTGTACCTATCATGAGGAGAGCAATAACAAGCAGTTGAAATCTGTACGGTTTGAGGTATTTTATCAGTCGCTTCATCAAGACCGTGTCATATACCTTTCCAAGGTCTTGTTCCTCATCGCTATATTCATGTAGTTCACTACCCACTCCAAACATCTTGTTGTTTCCTTTTATAGTTCCTCAAGCTCATCTTGTAACAGTTGCGTTTCATAAATCCCAGCGTATATGCCGTTTCTCTCAAGTAACTGATCGTGCGTTCCCGATTCTACAATGCTACCATCATTTAGTACTATAATATGATCAGCTGCTTTTACTGTTGATATTCTGTGTGAGATTAGAATAGTTGTCCGATCTTTCATTATTTCGTCAAGCCGACTGAGGATGGTGTCTTCTGTCTGTGTATCAACATTCGCAAAGGCATCATCAAGAATGAGAATCTTCGGTTCTATTAATATGGCTCTTGCAAGTGCACTGCGTTGGCGTTGTCCTCCGGAGATTGTTATTCCGCGTTCACCGAGAAAAGTCTGTAAACCTTCAGGGAATTCTTCAATCTGTGATAGCAGATCTGAAGTGTGTGCTGCAGCCTTTATCTCTTCGTCATTCGGTGTCTCAACGCCATAAGCGATGTTATTCCGCAGATAATCTGAAAATAAGAACGGTTCCTGTTCTACAAATCCTATATTAGAACGAAGCACGTTTAAAGGTATATCCTGTATATCCACACCGTCAATATAGATAGTACCCCGTTCTGATTGTCTGATACGCGGGATCAGATTAACAAGTGTGGATTTTCCGGAACCTGTTCCTCCGACAATCGCAAGTGTTGTTCCTTGTTCAACCTTCAAATTGACGTTCTTTAACACAGGAGGACCCCCGTTATAAGCAAAGTTAAGATTCCGAAATTCTATCTCACCCTTGATGTTCTTTTTGCTCCAATTCACGCTTTCACCGTCAATAATCTCAGGTTTTTCACGTAGAATAGTCTGTAGCCGATCCATTGAAGCAGCACCTCGTTCGATTGTGTTAACAATAAACCCCAACATTATCATCGGACGGACCAACATCATCAAATAGGCATTAAACGCCACAAAATCACCGAATGTTATCTCTTGTTGTATAACAAGAAGTCCTCCCATCCAAAGAAGAACTACTCGACCAATCCCAGGCAAAAAACGGAAGAGTGGAAAGAAAAAAGTCATCAACCGAATCTGTTTATGATTACAGTTGACAAATTCCTGATTTAGTTCCCTAAAATGCTCAACCTCACCTGTTTCAAGTGTGTAGGCTTTAACAACCCGAACCCCGGACAAATTCTCCTGAACCTTAGTATTCATCGTTGAAAATGCTTCCTGAATTCCTTCATAGTGAGTATGCAGGCGTTTTCCAAGTAACCGAATAATCATCGCAAGAATAGGATATGGCAACAGAGCAACTATGGTCAAAGTAACATCAATCTGTAACATAATCACAAGCGCGAGACCGAAAAACACTATAGCATCAGCAGTATACATGATCGCACTACTCAAGACCATGCGGATAGCATTTAGATCACTTGTTGCCCGCGTCATCAAATCACCAGTGCGGACATTGTCATAATAGGATGCTGATAGTTTCTGAAGGTGAAGAAAAAAGTCTGCACGAAGGTGAAATTCGATCTGTCTGGCAACACCTTGGATGGTACGTCGCTGAAAGAAACGGACGATCCCGCCAACAAGTGCAACACCAAAAATGAGTGATGCAAAAAACAGAATCCTTCCGTGTGTAACGGTGAGATTTGTGTCCCTATAAGCACGTTCCAACTCATCAAATATAACTTGTAGTATCTTTGGACTAATCAGCAGAAGTCCATTAGTTATCAGAACAAGGACAAAACTTAATATGATGGGATATTTATAGCGAATGATGTATTTTTTCAGACCGAGTAGACTGCGAATGGTGGGTTTCCTCCAGAGAATTGTCTAACCTTGTTCTTCGGAGTAGAACAGGTATTACATTTTGACGTGAACTTTGGAGTGTTGTTTAATCTAATACCATTTCTAATTGAAAATATCTCTTTTTTGTAGCAGAAACTTTCAGTTTGTGTCCCGCAGAATAACTACGATAGTAAACGCCTAATGAGACAATAATATATAGAAATCGCATAATTTAACATCTGGAATGTTGAATTTGTAAAGAATTACCTGTCGTTATACAAAAAAATGCATCCGTGCATGTGTATATGTGATTCTACTGAAATGTATTAATAAGGAAGGATGCTTCAGAATATCACCCCCTCACCAGATGGAAAGTATTTCCTCGTTCCCAGTGACACGGGGGTTTGGTGGTACGATGTATCCTCTATGACTCCAATTGATCTATGGGATGCGAAACCTTATATAGACTCGTGAACACTAAAGATCTAACGACAAGCATAACGCTATACTCTGCAACAAAGCATATCTAACCAATGAATGAATCTTACAAGGAGAATGAATATATGCAAAATTGTCAAAAATGGTCGCCTGCTATTAGGCAGCAGGAAAACAGTGATATAACAACCTGGGATCTTCCTGAAGGAGCGATTGCGCGATTAGGACAAGGACAAATGATGGACGATATAAGTCCACAACCAATTGCTCCATCGCCAGATGGGAGATATATCGCTGTAGGCAATACAATAGGGGTTTGGTGGTATGATGTTTCCACCATGACACCTGTCACCTTCTGGGACACAGGGCGCGGAATGATTAATGCTATTGCTTTTTCACCCAATGGAAAATGGCTTGCAACTGGAGACGGGGAAGGGGTAGTCAAAATATGGGATATACAGCACGGTAACTGTGTTACCAAGATGAAACGAGATGAGACGAAGAAAACAGAGCAAGGTGTGTCTGGACTCAATTCTGTATCACATTTAGGTTTTTCACCTGACGGTCAATACATTGCATCTTCTGGCTGCTTAGACTATATTGTATATGTTTGGCACATAACAACAAGTGAACAGATTTTTAAGTTTCATATCGAAACCAATTTCAAATGGTACCGTGGTTCACGCCGTCCTATTGCCTTCTCCGCTGACGGTAGACTGCTGGCATGCACAATGCCTGACTACAACTTACTGGCATGTGCAGATACTAACGATAGAATCCGATTCCCTGAATACTCTTTTAACTACATTACGGTATGGGATTTAAAGACTGGAGAACAGGTCGCTTGCCTTACAGAACCTGGTGATTTCGCAGTGAACTTATGCTTTTCTCCGTGCGGTCAGTTTCTTGTATCAGGTGGTAAGAAGGGCGGGGTTAGGGTTTGGACACTTGCTAATTGGGAACTCACACAAGAATACAGCAATTATGGCACAGATCCCAAGAAAGTCTTCTATTCACCAGAGAACGTCCTATATGCTGCTGTAGCCTCTGATGATACACTCACTGTGTGGGATGTAGAAAGCGGTGAAAAGTCCAATACGTACCTTGAAGCACATCATGGTCTTCAAGGTAACCACTTCCCAAAGGAATGTCCATTCGTCTATATAACTGAAAGTGAATTTAAGGTATGGAATGTCGGCGACTCCCATCCTAAGACATTTAGTTATTCGTATATCGGTACACCTGAACCCATCGCCTTTTCTCAGGATGGAAAAATCCTTGCAGTCTCATGTTTGGGAAATACATTGAGGTACTACGACACTGATAATCTCTCCCAACCTCCAAGTCGTTTTAACAAAACGCACTTCACTTTTTCTACGTCACCGATGAGAAAATTGTATGTCACTGAACCTGAGCAGGGTACTCCTGAGCAGGGTACTACGAAAGGACGGATTATAAGTGTATGGGAAATTGGAAACGACAAGATACCTATTACCTCTTTCTCGTTCCCTGAGCAAGAAAATAAAATGGCCCTGTACAGTTCAGTATTCGCACCGACAAACAACTTGTTTGCTTGTGGGGATAATGTAGGTGTGCTATATGTGTGGGATGTGGAACAGCAGAAAATGTTACACCAACTCAAAGCACACCCCTCGTGGATACGCGTAATTACATTTAGTCCAAACGAAAAACAACTTGTGAGTATCAGTTTTTGGGGTGGCACTGAATCTCGAATGTGGAATGTTGAAAGCGGTGAGGCAATTGAAGCGTTTCCAAATAAAACCCCGGACATCGCTTTTTCACCATGTAGTTCCATTGTCGCTTGTTGTGGAAAAAATGAGATTCTATTATGGGATATTGAGCGTCGTGAAATCGTTAAGACAATTCCTCACCCTGAGGATAGTTGGGGACCACTGTTTGTGTTAGCCTTTTCACCGTGTGGACGTTATCTTGCTTCCGGCACATGGTGGGATGAGTGGATGGATAACATGCTAATTAGCTTGTGGGATCTCGCAAGCGGTGAAAATATCGTTACTTTTCGAGGACACAGTAGCGATATTCAGGACCTCGCTTTCTCACCAGATGGGACAATATTGGCAAGTGGTAGTTATGATAAAACCATTCTTCTGTGGGATTTGAAGCCATATCTGTAACCTTAGACTTTGTGGCATAACCGAATCTAATTATCAATACCAGATATTTGACAATTAACAGGTGACACAGTATCATCACATAATGTATACAATTTAATAAAACAAAAGTAAAGAGGTGAAAAAATGAAAGATAGATTTGAACCAAATAACATTGAAGAAGTAAATCAGGCATTGAAGTATTTCAATAGTTTTCACGATGGATATGTTGAAGGCTTTGAAGTAAAGTTTGAAAATTACAAATCAATTGATGAAAATGGGATAGGAAATGGAATTGGATCGGCTGACATGACAATTATTCTTACTGTCAATGCCTATCCTTATGGAAAAGAACATAACCAATTAGTTCAAGTCGAGTTTATAGATGTTAAATCTTATGAAATCATCTCTGAACGACATGAACGCTTTCCTCAATGGGGTATTTTTGAAGCAATCACAGATTCTGCTTCAAAACCTTATGAAGATGAAATATCTTGGGATTTTGCGTTATTGGGAGATAAAGCAACCTTTAAAGTAACTTGCGCCAAAATCGTCTTCACAAATATGGGATATATTATGAATAAAGAAGGTAGCTTAAACTAAATCATCTGCAAAGAGTCTATCAGTAACAAAACATTGGAATCTTGTTTGGAAACTGGAACGAGACAGTATATTCACTTTCAAGCATTGAATGCTATACTGGAATACAACTGATAACATAGTTCGTCATCATAAATAATACCAAATTGACGCGATTCGTCTCGGCAGGTGCGGTTTCCTAACCAATGCAGAATACCAAACGCGTATTCTGCCGGATTCCAATAAAACAGGATAAGTCCTGTTAATTTGAAATAAGTACAGTCGTCCAGTGGTAACTTAAGCAAGAACAACATCGTTCTAAAGTATAACTTTTGAATTGATCTGAGAATCGGTTTGTGATTTAGGTACTCAATATATCTTGATGGATAGTCTATGAAACAATTTGTTCATTTATCTCTTCGTGTTTTTGTTTTGATAATCCTTCTAACTTCTCTTAATATAAGTCAAGCGAAGAATCTGACCAATGAAGAAAAGATTGACTTTTTCAATTCTCAGGTGAAACCGATTCTCCAACAGAACTGCTTCCAATGCCACGGTGGCGGGGATGAAGTAGAGGGTGGTCTTGAATTGACGAGTCGTGAAAAGATTCTTGAAGGTGGTCATTATGGCGCTGCGGTGTCGTTGGAGAAACCTGATGAAAGTTTTCTGCTTGAGATGGTAGGATACGGTCAAGAGACTGCTCAGATGCCACCAGACGGGAAATTAGATGATGACTCACTTGAGATTTTAGCAAAGTGGATTAAGTTAGGACTCCCTTATCCTGATCAAGATAAGAACGGAAAACCTATCACAGAAAAGACATCTGATTATTGGGCATATCGTCCGTTAAAGCGACCTCAAATCCCATCTGTACATTCATCGGATTGGGTCAAAAACCCAATTGACGCTTTTGTTCTGGCAAAACTGGAGGAACACGGTTTAACACCAGCCACACCTGCAAGCAAACTAACACTTATTCGTCGCGTTTACTACGATCTTATTGGATTGCCACCATCACCAGAAGCTGTTGAAGCGTTTTTAAACGATACAGCAATGGACGCTTATGAAAAACGCATTGATAAACTCCTGAAGTCTTTACGTTATGGTGAAAAGTGGGGTAGACACTGGCTCGATCTCGTTCGATACGCAGAGACAAATGGCTATGAGCGCGATTCAGACAAACCGTATGTGTGGCGTTACAGAGACTATGTGATTAACGCATTTAACGAAGATAAACCTTATGATGAATTCATTAAAGAGCAACTGGCGGGTGATGAGCTTGATAACGTGACGACAGAATCTATCATTGCGACTGGCTATCATAGGCTCGGTATTTGGGACGATGAGCCTGCTGATCGTAAACTCGCGCGATACGACTATCTTGATGATATTGTATCTACCACAGGACAGGTCATGCTTGGGATGACAATTGGGTGCGCGCGGTGTCATGACCATAAAATTGATCCTATTCCCACACTTGATTATTATAGATTTCTTGCATTTTTCCATGACATCGTCCCACATAACCGTGGAACCCTTGCCGATATTGGTACACCTGAACAACAAGCAGAGAGGGATAAACAACAAGCCGAAAAGCGACTTGCAGAAGAGAAATTTCAGGATGAACTCTTTCCAATACAAGAAAACATAAAAATTGAAATTGCTAAAATACATCAAGCACCTATAGCACCAAATACATTTACATCTCCTATCCGTGATTTAACGTATCGATTCTATCGCGAATTGCCAGAACAATTTTCTGATAATTTTGATGACCTTGAACCTACCGCAGAAGGAAAACTATTTAGCAATCTTTTCTCACTATCACCAGCAACTCGGAAGAAGGACATCGGCTTAATTTTTGAGGGAACTTTAGCAGTACCAGAAGATGCTACTTATACATTCCATATAAAGCTTCATGGCACCTGTAGATTAATTCTCAACGGTTTAAAAGTCGCCGATCTGATTGGTGAAAGAGATGTTGAAATCGCACTCACACAAGGGGATTCAACAATTCGCATTGAATATATCAACAAAGAAATAGACAATCCACATCTCACTGTTTCGTGGACAGGATCTAACTTTGAGAAGCAACCTCTTTCAACGAACTCCTTATTGAATTTTGGCACATTGCTTAAAACGCACGAAGAACACATTAATTCAAACGCGCCGTTGAAGGCTTTAGTGGATAAATACAATGCAGTTAGAATTAAACGTGATGAACGTCGACGCCAAAGAATTCACTATGAACATCATGCCTTAGCAATTACTGAGAGTGGACAAACGCCAACGCATATTCTACGGCGCGGCAATCCGCATCTCGTCGGACGCGAGGTTAAACCTGCATTTCCTACTGTGCTGAATCCCCCTGCTGTGGATATACCACCAGTCCCAAAGGATGCAAAGTCATCTGGTAAACGTCGTGTTTTTGCTGAATGGGTGGCAAGTTCTGATAACCCACTCACTGCACGGGTGATGGTCAATCGTATTTGGCAACATCACTTCGGACGGGGTATTGTCCGGTCTACCAACGATTTTGGTAAGTTAGGAACACCACCCACACATTCCGAACTCCTTGACTGGCTCGCTGTTGAATTTATTGAATCTGGTTGGCGAATAAAAAAGATGCACAAGTTGATAATGACTTCAAATACATATAGGATGTCTACGCAGAGCAATACGAACTTCATTCAACAGGATGCAAATAATGACCTCTTTTGGCGATTTAATATGCGACGTTTAGCTGCAGAAGAAATTCGCGATACAGTACTTTGGGTCACAGGAAAACTAAACCTAAAGATGGGCGGTCCTAGTATTTTTACAGATTTACCGAAAGAGGTGCTTGCAACAGCCTCAAGACCAGGAGCAGTTTGGGGTAAATCACCACCAGATGAAGCAAACCGACGGAGTATCTATGTAAAGATCAAACGTTCATTGCTTGTTCCTATATTGAATCAATTTGACCAAGCCAATACGGATTCTACGTGTCCTGTTCGATTTTCAACAACAGTACCGACACAATCGCTCACGATGCTCAATGGTAAATTTTTCAACGATCAAGCGATCGCTTTTGCAGACAGAATGCGATGGGAAGGTGGTGTGACTGATAAGGAGCGTGTCCAATTCGGACTAAGACTTGTATTGTGTCGTGAACCTGAACCTAATGAAATTCAAATGGCGTTATCATTAATACAAGAACTTCAACAAGTAGATGGTGTAAGTTCAGAGGTTGCACTTAACCGATTCGCGTTACTTGCATTGAATTTAAACGAGTTTATCTTTATAGATTAAAATGATCAGTTCTTAATCTTGCAGAATACAATCCTAAGATTGGAGATGAGATATAATGAACAATCAATCTAAGAAAAAGAAAGAAACAGATACAACGAGGAACTTCTGTGGTCAAACCCGCCGTGAATTTATAGGTAACATTGCTGGTGGTTTCGCATCACTTGCGTTAACAGGTCTGTTGTCTACCGATGGATTTCTCGAATCACAAGTGTATGCAGCAGATGGAGTCTCGTCATTCAAGAATCCACTTTCTCCGAAACCACCACACTTCATCCCGAAGGCAAAGCAGGTGATTTTCCTATTTATGTATGGTGGTCCAAGTCATGTTGATACATTTGATTATAAGCCGAAGTTATTTGAACTGAACGACAAAACCGTTCAAGTTAAAACAAAAGGACGGGGTGGTGAAAGATCACAAGGACGCATTGTCGGTCCCAAGTGGAACTTCAAGCAATATGGCGAATCGGGACAGTGGGTCTCTGACCTTTTTCCACATGTTGCTACGTGTGTTGACGACATCGCCTTTATTAAATCAATGACTGCCGATTCACCCTTACACGGTTCTGCTATGCTGATGATGAATGCGGGGCGCGTGTTAAGTGGTCATCCGTCACTTGGATCTTGGGTAAACTATGGACTTGGTAGTGAGAACGAAAACCTTCCCGGATATGTTGTGATGCTTGATAGAACTGGAGGACCTATTAGCGGTGCGAAAAACTGGAGTTCTGGGTATATGCCTGCAGTTTTTCAAGGAACAGTTTTTCGTTCAGAAGGTGCACCTATTCTCAATTTGGAGCGTCCGAATGATGTGAGTCAAAGTGAACAGCGTAGACTTCTTGACTATCTAAACCAATTTAATACCACACACCTCTCCAAGCATACTGACAATACTGATCTTGCAGCCCGCATTTCCAGCTATGAATTAGCATATAAGATGCAGTCCACTGCACCAGAAGCGGTTGATTTGGATAGTGAACCGGAACACATCAAAGAACTTTACGGTATCAATGAGAGGGAGACTGAAGAATATGGTACGAAATGTCTATTGGCGAGGCGGCTTGTGGAACGCGGTGTAAGGTTCATTCAACTCTACTCTGGTGGTGCCCATAACGACGCCAATTGGGACGCACATGGAGATATTGAGAGAAATCACAACAAGCATGCAAAAGCAACTGATAAACCGATTGCAGGACTACTGAAAGACCTTAAACAACGTGGATTACTGGATGAAACGCTTGTTGTATGGGGTGGAGAATTTGGCCGTCAACCGACTGCAGAATACGCGAAGGGTACAGGACGCGACCACAACTCCTACGGGTTTACAATGTGGATGGCAGGTGGGGGTATCAAAGGTGGCATCAGTGTTGGTGAAACAGACGAACTCGGTAGTGCAGCAGTCAAAGATCCGTTTCATGTCAAACACCTCCACGCGACAATCCTTCATCAACTTGGGATTGATCCTAATCAATTGACTTACTTCCATAGCGGGTTAGATCAAAAACTTGTTGGTGTTGAGGGAGCAGTACCGATTTGGCAGTTGATGAGTTAAATACCCACATTCCGTGAAGTGTCGTCGTTTTGATTAAACTTAACAGGACTTACGCAATACCTCTTAAAGTCCCCTTGATAAGGGGGATTTAGGGGTTAAATACCTAAAATAATGATTTTTTAACCCCACTAACCCCTTATCAAGGGGAAATGCGAAAGTCCTGCAGTTCAATTATCTCAAATTAATCCCATCCCTTTCAACAGAATAAATCAATCAAAACAAAAACTTATGAAGGCGGTGTTCTTACATTCATGGAACGAATACCGCCTATTTTGATGTTGACATTATGCCTCCTTGCAGTGTATGATATACAACACAAAACACCAATGGAGGAAACAGATTTGACAGCAGATATAGGACTCATCGGCTTAGCAGTTATGGGTGAAAACCTTGCGCTGAATATGGAAAGCAAAGGCTTTGAGGTGGCAGTTTTTAATAGAACTGCCTCACGGGTTGATGATTTTATTGCAGGTGCGGCAAACGGAAAGAATATAATCGGGGCACACTCTATTCCTGAATTCATAGGAAAATTAGATACCCCACGGAAAGTCATCTTGATGGTCAAAGCAGGTGAACCTGTTGACGCATTCATACAGTTGCTTGTTCCACATCTTGCAAAAGGTGATCTGATTATTGATGGAGGAAACTCCAATTTCAATGACACTATGCGTCGTCACGCAGAACTTGAGGATAAAGACATCCTGTTTATTGGAACGGGTATTTCTGGTGGCGAGGAAGGGGCATTAAAAGGTCCAGCAATGATGCCAGGAGGATCAAAGAAAGCCTACACACTTGTTGAACCGATCTTTACAAAGATTGCTGCACAAGTTGAAGGTACACCATGTTGTTCTTATATCGGACCTAACGGTGCAGGACATTATGTTAAGATGGTACATAACGGTATTGAATACGGTGATATGCAGTTGATTTGTGAAGCATATTCACTAATGAAAAACATATTAGGTATGAACGCAAATGAAATGCATAGG
The DNA here is from genome assembly GCA_965261435.1 of Candidatus Poribacteria bacterium. Taxonomy (GTDB): domain Bacteria; phylum Poribacteria; class WGA-4E; order WGA-4E; family WGA-3G; genus MSPOR6. Next base: position 3,543,418 of record CBDHDL010000021.1, on the reverse strand, counting down.
GTCTTTAACACATGGAATCAAGGGGAACTGAATTCCTATCTCATTGAAATTACTGCTGACATATTCACACAGTGTGATGCTGATGGTATCCCCTTTGTTGATGTTGTTCTTGATAAAGCAGGACAAAAAGGAACTGGTAAATGGACGAGTATCTCTGCATTGGATCTTGGTATATCTGCTCCTACAATCGCTGAAGCGGTTTTTGCACGCTGTATTTCTGCCATCAAAAATGAACGTGTTGATGCTTCCAAAGTCATTAAGGGACCTCATGGAACTTATGATGGGGACAGAGAAGCAGCCCTGCAGTCTATCCATGATGCCTTGTACGCTGCCAAAATCTGTTCCTATGCACAAGGTTTCGCACTTATGCGGGAAGCAAGCTCAGAAAACGAATGGAATCTGAACTTGGGACAGATTGCCTTAGGATGGCGCGGTGGTTGTATCATTAGAGCAAAGTTCTTACACCGTATTGCAGAAGCATTTGAACGCAATCCTGACCTACCAAATCTGTTACTGGACACTTATTTTAAGGACGTTATTGAAAATGCTCAACCACAGTGGAGAGATGTTGTTAGCACTGCCACGCAGCTGGGGGTGCCGATTCCTGCATTCAGTTCGGCATTAGCATACTTTGATAGTTATCGTAACAGCAGACTTTCTGCGAACCTTATCCAAGCAATGCGTGACTATTTCGGAGCACATACTTATCAAAAAATTGATGGAGATGGTAATGTAATTGTCGGAAAAGATGGTGAACCAACAATTTTCCATACAGAATGGATGTTAGAGAACCGTCCAGAAGTTATTGTTGAATAAAGGAGAATATATGGCTCAAGAACCACAACAAGCATTATACGATTTTGAACCACAACACGATTTTTTCGTTGGAATCGACTCTGACGGTTGCGTCTTCAACAGTATGGAGGTGAAACACAACGACTGCTTCAGTGTGAACGTCGTCAAGCACTTTGGGTTAGCATCAATTTCGCGTCAAGTTCATCAGGCATGGGATTTCGTCAATCTCTATTCTACAATGCGCGGAACAAATCGGTTTAAAGCTGTGCTGCTCGTTTTTGATTATCTGCGCGAAATGTCTCTCGTGAAAAAGATGAAAGTGGAAGTTCCAGAGTTAACGCACTTGCGAGAATGGACTGAAACTGAAACAAAACTTGGTAATCCGGCACTACAGGAAGCGATAGAAAACGCAACGGGTGAAAGAAAGGATGAATTGAGTCATGTAATGCAATGGAGTCTTGGTGTGAATGAAAGTGTCGCAGAGATTGTCTACAACTTACCACCTTTCCCCGGAGTGCGTGAAGCACTTGAACGATTGCAAGGAAAAGCGGATGTTATTGTTGTATCAGCAACGCCAGATGAAGCTCTTAAGCGTGAATGGGATGAACACGATATTGACCGATATGTTGCGTTAATTGCAGGGCAAGAAATGGGTACTAAGACCGAACATCTTACAATAACAACAAAAAATAAATACGCTGAAAACCGTGTATTGATGATTGGTGATTCACCAGGAGACCTAAAAGCGGGTCGTAGTGTGGATGCACTGTTTTTTCCGGTTAATCCTGGTGCAGAAGATACATCTTGGGCACACTTTCTTGACGAAGGAATAGACAGATTCTTCAATGAGCAATTCGCTGGGAGTTTTGAAGAAAAACTGCTTCAGAAGTTCCAAGAATTGCTACCCGAAACTCCTCCATGGTGAACTGATTAAAAGTACGTTTATGAAAGGATTTTTATGAAAATACTATTACAACATAGAGTTGAAGGTGAACAATTAGAGAGATTAGAGAGTATCATTGGTGATGAACATGCTTATGTTATGCCAACTACGCGTGAAGAAGTGGTTTTTGAATGTGAAGATACCGATATTTTCTTTGGTTTTTGTAGTGAAGACCTTTTTCCGCACCTTTCCAATGTCAAATGGGTTCAAGCTTCAAGTGCTGGCATGGATAAGCATATGTATCCAAATATGCGCGAAAGTGATGTCGTCTTGACCAACGCTGCAGGACTCTATGGAACACATGTCGCTGACCAAGCATTTGCACTTCTGCTCGGATTAACACGTGGTATCCACCATTTTGTCCGAAACCAAGACAATCGCAAATGGGGTGGTAGCAAATCACCGATGATTGAAATTGATGGATTCAGAATTGGTATAGTAGGTTTAGGCGGTATCGGTATGCAGATGGTGAAACGCGCGAAAGGATTCGATATGCACGTTGTTGGTGTTGATGCATATCGCACTGAAAAACCGGACAGTGTTGACGAACTGTTGCCAATGGATAAACTATCGGATGTGATGAGTCGAGTGGATGTTGTAATGATTGCTTGTCCATTGACTGAGGAGACACGTGGTCTGATAAATGCTGAAAACTTGTCTGTAATGCAACCGACTGCATATTTAATTAACGTTGCACGTGGTCCGATTGTGAAGGAAGATGATTTAATTGAAATCTTACAAGCAGGAAAAATTGCCGGTGCAGGATTAGATGTGACAGAGACTGAGCCACTGCCAGATGATAGTCCATTATGGGATATGGATAATGTTATTATTACCCCTCATGCTGCGGGAGGATCTCAGCACCGCATACGGCGAATTACCGAGTTTTTCTTAGATAACCTTGAGCGGTATCTGAAGGGTGAAGAATTGAAGAATGTTGTGGATAAGAAACTTGGTTTTTAGATGGATACTTGTCTTGATTTAGTGCCATGATCTTATGATTTGCTTGTCTGGTTCACCGATGCAATACTATTTACAGAGGCGAGAAAATGATTATGAAAAGTTTATTTGCATTAATATTACTTTTGCTATTAGTACAACCCGCGTTCGCTCAACTGATGCCTGAAGATATCAAAACAATCTCTGACATTGTGAAAAAAGAGAACGCTGCATTAGAAACACGACTCCAAGGGTCCGTTGACATCAAATTTAAGGGAGTAGCTGGAGAATTTGAGACAATCCGTTTCGGACAGAAACTCCTTTTTGTCCTTGTAATAGGTGCTATGGCACTGATCGTGTTAGCAGTTGGTATTCCACAGATCATTACCGCGCATAACCAGAATGAACAAGAGGCTTTAAAAGCAGAAATTAATATGCTCCGAGAAAAAATTAAACTCCTTGAGCAGACACGGTTGACGGGGCCAAATTAAACTTCGCCACTTACTGATACGGACCAATCAACGGATCTGTTAGCTGAAAGATTAGACGCTATGCCAAAACCGGTTGTTTAGACACCACATCAAACGCTGAATTTGTTACATAATTCGCAGCAAGCTCCACCTTACTATAAACAGGTATAGCAGTCCCGTTGATTATAGACGCATCACCAGAATAAGGAAAAGATAACCACAAACATATAAAGAGATTGGCATTTTCGCTGCACAACGGCTATAATGTTTATGACCGATGCAAACCTTATGGCAACACTCAAAGCTCCTGAAAAACAGTTAAATGTCTGAGAGGAAAACACAGTGAGAAGGTTTGGAACGCGGGGCCCTGTGAACCCTGAACAACACTATATTGTCGCACGTACAGAAGAACTCACAGAGTTCATCAAGCGCGTCAAAGAGGGACGTTATATTGTCATCTTCGCACCTCGGCAAACGGGCAAGACAACTTTCTTTCAACGCGCTGTTGCAGCACTCACCGCTGAAGACCTAACCTATTTCCCCATTCAACTGAATTTTGAAATATATGTAGATTGTGACCTTTCTGAATTTTATGACTCTCTCACCAAACATATCCGCAAAGAAATTGAACGCGTTTTCCAAATACGCGGAGAAGAACTCAACGAAGCATTTAAACACTTTCTTGACAATGCACAAATAACGAACCATTTGTCAATGATGGAGTTCTTTGAACAAGTTCAGCGTTTCCTGAAGGATGGGGAAAATTGGCAGAAAGTTATTCTCATTATCGACGAGTTTGATGGCATTCCCAAATCTGCCCTAAAGGGATTTCTGCACGCGTTTCGACATACTTACATTACTGATACTATGTTTCAATGTCCTCACAGCCTTGGCATTGTGGGTGTCAAAAATATCACACAACTGGACTATGATCGTTCCGTCTCCCCGTTCAATATCCAGGACGATTTTGCTTTGTCCAATTTTACGCTTGGTCAGGTGCAAGAGTTGTTCGGACAATATACAGACGAGGTGGGACAGGCTTTCGACCCAGAAGTCCTTGAGTCCATTCACAAACAGACAGGAGGACAACCATTCCTCGTCAACCGACTCGCGCAGATACTCACCGAAGAGATGGACATTCCGAAAACTGAAACACTCACAATGACACATTTTTCACAGGCACATCAACTACTCTTAGATGAACGGAACACGAACCTATCACATTTGACAACCAATATCCGCCGAAACCGTCGCTTTGAAAGCTTTTTGATGCGAATCGTACTGTACGAGGAAGGAGTGCCTTTCAGCCTACGTAATGAACTTATTAATGAACTCGCAACTTACGGAGTACTCACGAGAGGCACTGACAGAATGTGTAAAATTACCAATCCAATTTATCTACATTGCATTTTACAAGCATTCAAACCATTATTCAACGGATTGGAGCGCGACTACTTCCCCGAAGATGCCGATGGATTTCAGTACCTCACCGACACCGGACATATCCTGATGGAGAGGCTTTTGGATAACTTCCGAGACTTTATTGCCCGCGTCGGATTCAGGATTCTACAAGTCCCGGAAACCCCTCAAGAATTCATTGGACAGCACTTGCTCTTTGCCTATCTGGACCAGTTCGTTACAAGCATAAACGGGACAATGTATATGGAAGTTCCAACAGGACGGGGCAGGATGGATATAATCATTCTTCATAACCAAAGAAAATATGTCATTGAAACAAAGTTTTGGCGAAGTGACAGGTACTATGCCGAAGGTAAGCAGCAACTCGCCTCGTATCTGTCAACAGAGGGAGTAGCCGAGGGCTACTATGTGGTGTTCGATCACCGCGAAGGTACCAGAACCGCGCACAGAGACAGAAACAATAAATGAATTAATGATTCGGAGTTACGTTATTCCTGTGGTGCAAGAACGTCCTTCCCGTTCTGTTGAACAAGAGGTATTAGATTTACTTGATGAACCCGTATCCCAGTGAGGGTTGGCTTTATGAGAAGGTTTGGAACGCGGGGACCCGTGAACCCCGAACAGCACTATATTGTCGCACGCACGGAAGAACTCGAAGAGTTCATTAAACGCGTCAAAGAGGGACGTTATATTGTCATTTTCGCACCCCGGCAAACGGGAAAGACGACTTTTTTCTATGCTGCTATGGATATCCTCTCCGATGAGGGAAAAAAATACCTGCCTATTCACTTGGATTTCCAAGCGTATAAAAGCCTTTCACCTTCGGATTTCTATAGTAACCTCACCGATGACATTCGCGAGGAAATCGAGAATACTTATCATAAACGTGGGGAAGCTCCCTCTGAGGCGTTAAGAGGTTTTTTGGATAACACAACATTTACCGATAATGTGTCAATGCTCAGAGGTTTCAAGACATTAGCACGGGTGTTGCAAAATCAACAGGTTGTCATACTCATTGATGAGTTTGATGGTATTCCTCAGGAGGTCTTGAGTGATTTCTTGTATGCACTCCGCCGTATCTATATCTCCAGAGTTTCTCCCCGATGTCCACATAGCCTTGGCATTGTCGGTGTCAAGAGCATCGCGCAACTGGACTATGATCGCTCCGTCTCCCCGTTCAATATCCAGGACGATTTTGCTTTGTCCAATTTTACGCTTGGTCAGGTGCAAGAGTTGTTCGGACAATATACAGACGAGGTGGGGCAGGCTTTCGACCCAGAAGTCCTTGAATCCATTCACAAACAGACGGGTGGACAACCTTTCCTCGTAAATCGACTCGCGCAGATACTCACCGAAGAGATGGACATTCCGAAAACTGAAGTTCTCTCAATGACACATTTTTCACAGGCACATCAACTGCTTTTAGATGAACAGAACACCAACCTATCACATTTGACAACCAATATACGCCGAAACCGTCACTTTGAAAGTTTTTTGATGCGAATCGTACTGTACGAGGAAGGAGTGCCTTTCAGCCTACGTAATGAACTTATTAATGAACTCGCAACGTACGGAGTACTCACGAGAGGCACTGATAGGATGTGTAAAATTGCCAATCCAATTTATCTACATTGCATTTTACAAGCATTCAAACCTTTAGTCAACGGATTGGAGAACGACTACTTCCCCGAAGATGCCGATGGATTTCAGTACCTCACCGACAAAGGACATATCCTGATGGAGCGGCTCTTGGATAACTTCCGAGACTTTATTGCCCGCATCGGATTCAGGATTCTACAAGTCCCGGAAACCCCTCAAGAATTCATTGGACAGCACCTGCTCTTTGCCTATCTGGACCAGTTCGTTACAAGCATAAACGGGACAATGTATATGGAAGTTCCAACAGGACGGGGCAGGATGGATATAATCATTCTTCACAACCAAAGAAAATATATCATTGAAACAAAGATATGGCGAAGTGACAGGTACTATGCCGAAGGTAAGCAGCAACTCGCCGCGTATCTGTCAACAGAGGGAGTAGCCGAGGGCTACTATGTGGTGTTCGATCATCGCGAGGCACCAGAACCGCGTACAGAGACAGAGACAATAAATGAATTGATGATTCGGAGTTACGTTATTCCTATAGTGCAAGAGCGTCCTTCAAGAGATGACGCTCGGTAGCTGCCCTTTTTAGACAAACTGGCAATGTTTTCTCGAGACAGGAGAATTCCCTCAATAGTTGACATTTGACTTGTGGAGGGTGAAATTCTCGTACATCGTTTTTTACTTTAACTTAATTTTTAGTACTTATTGTAGTATGATACTATCACAGATTGTTTTTTAGTATTATATTAGATAATAATGGAGGTATTATGAGAGGTAGATCGTCTATTCCGCAGCAAGTTCGAGAAACACTAGGTGAAAATATCCGAAGGGAACGCGTTATCCGAAAAATGACCCAAACCGAACTTGCTGAGAAGATCGGTACATCGCAAATGATGGTTTCCCGTTTTGAGAAAGGAAAGGATTCCCCTTCGGTTTGGAGATGCTATCGGATAGCGAAAGTTTTTGATACCACTATTGAACGGCTTTTGACTGAAAAATCAAACTATTATTGAGATAATAGACACTCGTGCTCCAACTACAACAAATGCTTGTAGGTATTGGTATCTCAACGGTTTTGAAAAAAAAATTTGCAATTTCTTTTTTTTAAATGTATAATTATTACCATAGATACTAAAATAGTATTTTAAGGCATATAGTTTTAAAGTAAAAAACAAGGAGATTTAGTCATGGAACTGAATGAAATGGATGGTTTTGATGGAAATGGAAATCCAGATACAATTAGACTTCCGGTCCCTCGCGTAGTAAAGCAAGCATTACTCAATCTTGATTATTCGCAAAATGCTCTTGCGAACCAAGAGGCTGCACACCAACTAGCTGAGCAGTTTTGCTTGTCTGAAATACAAAGAACTGTTGCGCGGGAAGATGGTGCAAAGCTTTGGCTTATGCAGGTAAATGGGGCGATCCAGGCCTTGGTGAGTGAAGGAAAATTGCTACGAACGAAGACTGCTACGATTATTACTACCGATATATTTAAAAGTATGGTAATTGATGTTCTTGAACAACTCAATTGTGATACTCAAGAGGTTTTTGTGAACCGAGATTGTAACACAAATGCTACTCTAATTGAGGTAAAGACTAATCATTTAAATTTCAGCTTAGCATTCCTGAGACCTGATACCGGTGTTTCGGATGATCTTGATGCTAGTTAGGAGAAATAACATCTTTACCATTTTAGCTTTGGCAATAGTAATGTAAGTTCACTAAATGTTAACTTTCAGTGTTTTTAGTATAGAAGGAGTTGCTAATATGTTAACTATAGTTTCACTTCAACAAAGTGGTAGTCGTGCTGTTCCTTTAGAGATCAATCGCTACCACACCAATGTTGCAATTAACAATCAACTAGCGATAACAAAAACAGATCAAGTCTTCTGCAATTCGAACAACTTTGAAGTAGATGGTATTTATATCTTTCCAGTTCCAGATGGTGCAACACTTTCAAACCCCATACTGTCCATTGATGAAGAGCTGGTAATCGGAGAACTTCTCTCTCAAGAAGAATCCCACATGGTTTATAGGAACAGTGCCCGTCACGGTGGTAACAAGGCGATTCTGGAGCATATCGGAACGCGAGCGTTTGTTGCAAAAGTACCTGGAATTCCAGCATACGGTGAGCGACGGGTCCAATTCGAATATTCTCAGATTATTTCCACAGATAGCGATCTCACTAAATACACCTACCCGTTGTCGCTTGCAAAATCTGCATCTGCACTGATCGGAAATCTCCATATTGAAGTGGAGATTAAAAGTGATGACGCGCTTAGAACGGTTTACTCACCCTCACCTGGATTCACCATTGACCGTAAGAACGGCCACCATGTACACCTTAGTTACGAAGGGACAGATGTAGATCCGGACGACGATTTTCTCTGTTATTATTCGGTTTCGGATAAAAAATTTGGGATCACTTTTCTCACCCATCGCGCCGATGACAAGGAAGATGGATACTTTATGCTGCTCGTTTCACCTAAGTATGATGTAAAACAAACAGAGATTGTTGAAAAGGATTTTATCTTTGTTTTAGATCGATCGGGTAGCATGGCAGACCGAAAAATCGAACAAGCGAAAGAAGCACTCCGCTATTGTGTCCAGAATCTGAATAATGGCGATCGGTTCAACCTCATCTTGTTTAACCAAGATATCACCTCCCTTGCTGATAGGTTGAACAGAGGCGAGGAATGGTTTGGTGGTGAATGCTGGCCCGACTCTACATTTTTGTCCAACAAACTCATTGATGTGAAAAGTGGACGTGAAAAAGCCTTTGTATTTGTTGATGGTATTGAAGGACAGGGTATGACGAATATTAATGATGCGCTGCTAACCGCGTTAGTGGAAACACCGGATCCGAACCGTCCACGAATCATCGTTTTCCTTACCGATGGTAAACCAACTACTGGCGTAAGGAATTCAGCACTAATCCTGAAAAATGTCGCGAAGGCGAACAAGAATCAATCTCGCATTTTCGTATTCGGTGTTGGGTACGATGTAAACGACCACTTGCTGGACAAAATGGCGGTAGATAACGGTGGAACCCGTAACTATGTAAAACCAAACGAAGACATTGAAGATGCTGTATCCTCTCTCTTCAGAAAAATGAATGAACCGGTATTGGTAGATGTTGGGATCAATTTCGGGGGGATTGTCACGAAAGAATTAACCCCGAAAAATCTTCAATGTTTGTTCCGTGGTGAGCAGTTGACGATCCTCGGTCGCTATGAAGTCCACGGCAACACCGTCCTAAAACTTCGCGGAATCATTGGTAGTGAACAGCATGAATTCTCCAAAGATGTTCATTTCTCTGAACTTGAACCAGACAATGATTTTTTGCCACATCTCTGGGCAGAAGGTAGAGTAACGGAATTGGTGGATGAGGCCGCCCTGAATGGTGGAAATGAAGAACTCCATAAAGAGATTGAACGCCTCAGCAAAAAGTATGGTGTCCGAACCCCTTACACATCATTCGCTAATGCAGACGATGGCTCATTGCAAAAACAATTTGAAACTCGAATTACAGATGCCTACACAGAAGCAATACCTATCGTCGAGAGGATTGAGTACAGCAGAGAATTAGAAGAGCGGAAACACGCTCGGCACAAAAGGCAGTACGATGATATGAAACGTATTGGGGCTAAGACGTTTCATTGTTACAACGGGATATGGGTAGATAACGTATATGATGGGAAATCAGATCGGAAACAGATTGAGTTTGATAGTGACGTCTATTACGAGTTGATGAATCGACTGCCTGAATTGGCAAAATACTCTAAACTTGCCAAAGATACCTTTTCCATGATTATCTGCTATAAAGGCGTAAACTATGAGATAATACCACCCATGATGTAATTTTTGGATTTTCGAAACTGGCGTTCATGTCCGGCAGTTATTATGGGCAGGCATTGTGCCTGTCCTTTTCTCTTGCATTCAGCAGAACAGAACTTCGGGAGAAGATTGCTGAAATCCTCTTAGGTCTAATTGAAGTTTGCAAAGAACAAGGGAAAGCTCCAGATAAACCCTTCTCTACTTTCTGCATAACATAAAAAACTTACACGCCCTGCTTAAGAGAAGCTTGACATGAGAGTAAAATTGCCCGAGAATGCCCTGAAGATGCTAAAGGTTAAACCTGAATTGTCCTAAAATCATGAACACCTATACTGTTGAATATCTACGCCACATCATCAACCTCAATCCGCACAGCACAGAATTTCAACTCCGGTTGTTTAGATACCGGATCAAAAGCTGAATTCGTCACATAGTTAGCATTCGTCTCCGCGTGGAACAGGTCACCCCAGTGGAATGGCGTAAATAGTAACCCGCGTCGGATAGTCTCGGTAACCCGGGCACGTGCATAACACCTACCCCTTCGACCAACAAGATATATCCAATCTCCATCTTCTACTCTGTTTTCCGCTGCATCGTCAGGATGTATTTCCACAAAAGGCTCAGGATCTTTACGGTTGAGTTGTGGGACTTTCCCGGTCCGAGTGCGCGTATGCCATTGACTTGCAACACGTCCGGTCGTTAAACCCAGCGGATACTCTTCATCTGTTTCTTCATTTGGTGGTTTATAGATAGGTGTCTTAAATTGTGCCTTTCCTGATGGGGTGAAGAATTTTCTGCGCGTATAGCGGCGGCGTGTCCCGGGATGTCTCGGATTTGGACAGGGCCACCGTAACGACGTTTTTTCAAGACGTTCATTTGTCATTCCCATCTGATCACAAGGTGTCCCTGCAGTTAGTAAACGATATTCATCCCATATCTCTTCGTGATTGTGGAAATCAAAGTCTCGCTTGAATCCCATAACTTTTGCAATTTGTGAGAATATCCACCAATCAGGTTTCGCATCACCCGGTGGATCGAGGAATTTATCGCTTCTGACAACCAGACGTTCACTGTTTGTCATTGTACCACGTTTTTCTCCCCACTGTGCAGCAGGAAGTACTACATCAGCATATTCCGTTGTTTCAGTTGGATAATAACAGTCCTGCACAATTACGAGATCAGCCCGTTTTAGTCCTGCTTGTGACACCTTAGTGTCGGGCATACTGACAGCGGGATTGGTGCAAACAATCCAGAGTGCGCGAACATCTCCATCAGCAGCTGCTTCAAACATAGGTACAGCAGTTAAACCGGGATTTGGATCAATACTACCAGGTGGAATTCTCCACGCACCTTCAAGATAGGCACGATGTGTATCATCTGTTACAACACGATATCCCGGCAATTGATGCGACAGATATCCTACCTCTCTTCCACCCATTGCATTTGGCTGTCCTGTTAACGAAAACGGACCTGCACCCCTTACACCTACCTCACCTAACTGAAGATGTAAGTTGATGAGTGCGGTGTTTTTATCTACTCCACTCGTGCTCTGATTAGTACCTTGGCAGTAAAAACTGAGCAAGCGAGTATTGGGTTTTGATAAGAATTCTATGATTTCGTCAATTCGAGCAGGATGTATATCGCAAATTGAGAGCAGTTTATTCTCATCAAGACTTTCAAGGTGATTCTTATAAACAGAGAAGTTCTCTGTGTTCCTTTGAACGAAACGTTTATCAACTCTTCCATTCGACAGGAGTCGCTTTGCTATAAGTTGAAGCAATGCAACATCGCTTCCTGGTGCAAGTGGTACATGGACATCAGAGAATTCTGCTGTCTTCGTCCTTCTGGGGTCAACAGCGATGATCCGCACATTCGGTTCAATAGCTCGTCGTTTCCGAATCATCTGAAATAGAACAGGATGATTAACCACCATGTTGGCACCAATAATGAAAAAGACGTCGGCATGATGAATATCATCATAACAAGTTGGTGGTCCATCTGACCCGAATGCTTGTATATAACCCACAACAGCAGAGGACATACAAAGTCTGCTATTTGTGTCTATGTTATTTGTCCGCAGAAAACCTTTGAAAAACTTATTGAAAATGTATGATGTTTCTGTATCTAATTGTCCTGAACCGTATAGAGCAATGGAATCTTTACCATGTTTTAATCTAATTTCTTGAAGACGATTTGCAGTATACGTGATGGCTCGCTCCCACGATACTTGACGTAAGGGTTCATCTTTGCTTTCTCGTATCATTGGGTATGCGAGTCTTCCATCATGGTTTTGAAATACCTGTTTTAGATGTGCACCTTTGGGGCAAAGCATTCCGAAATTTGGTGCTACATCCTCGTCGGCAGAAATCCGTGTAATTTTATTGTCCTGCACTGTTGCACGGATAACACAGCCGACTCCACAGTAGGGACAGACGGCTTTTCCTGTCGTTTTTTTCACTTAGTTCTCCATATTTATTGCACTAAAATTACATTGATTTAGCGTGTATCAGGGTTATTTATTCAGTCTTGCGCTAAATACAACCGTTAAGTAGAAAGACCCCCAGTTTCTGCTTTTAGTCGTTGTTTTTCAATAAGTGCAGCTTCAAACGCTTTTTTCTCAGCCTCCTGCACTGCGGGTGAGAATCTTACTAACAGCGTTGCAAATGATGCAGCAACGACCAACGCACCAAGGAATAGAAACGCTTGTTGGGATGAGATACTTTCTACTCGAAACAAGAAACCCATTGCTACCGCACCAGCGTTTCCCCCAGCACCAACGATACCAGCAACAGCCCCCAATGCTTTTCTATTAATGAACGGAACAATACCATACGTTGCACCTTCAGCCATCTGCACAAACAGACTGAAGACAATCATTGTTCCTACTGCTATTATGAGAACTGACATCTGTGAGAATACTATCAACATTATACCTTCACCTAATAAGACAAAAAATAGAAATAGCACCCGTCCGTGCAACCCCATATTCTTGGCGAAGAAATCAGAAAACACGCCACCGACTGTACGTGCAAAGATGTTCATCAGACCGAACAGACCGGCAATTAGTCCAGCTGTCTTTACATCTAAATGAAAGCGATCATGGTAGTAAAGTGCAGCAACATTATTTATTGTAAGTTCTACACCGAAGCAGGCAGCATAGATAAAGAACAGTGCCCAAACGCGATAATCCTTGATCGCAAGTTTGAAAGACTCAAAACCTTTACCTTTTGCTGGAGCAAGTTCACCTTGTTCACGCAGTTGCTCATAGTTTCCATCCGGTGCATCTTGTGTGAAAAAGTAATAGACAAATCCCATAATGAACAATGCTACGCCTGGAACAACCATCGCTAATCGCCAACCGAGGATTTCATTAACACCAAAACTCATGACTGCCATGAAGACAAGTGGCATCGCAATCTGAGTAACACCACCCCCTAAATTCCCCCATCCCGCAGTCGTAGCGTTTGCTGTTCCGATACAATTTGGAGCGAACATGACTGAGGTATGATACTGCGTGATGACGAATGATGCTCCAATAGCACCGATCGCTAATCTGAGTAACAGGAAAGAGGTATAATCCTGAGCAAGTCCAATACCCATAACTGGTATGGAACCGAGAATAAGCAGCCCAGTATATGCTTTTCGTGCACCGATTCGGTCACACAAAGGACCGATTAACATTCTTACTATCACTGTTATCGCAACGGATGCGATAATTGTGTTACCAACTTGCATCTTAGTTAACATCAAGTCTTCACGGACAATTGCCATAAGTGGCGCTATACCGAACCATCCAAAAAATGCTAAGAAAAACGCGAACCAAGTCAAATGAAAGGTACGCATCTGAACGGTTTTAAGACTAAACAGATTTAGCATAGTGGCTTTGTTTTTGATATCCATTAGCTGTCCTTTTTATATCCTTTCTAAAATTTGCTAAATAACGATGAACTCAAAACTTTTTCTTGACAATAGTCTTATACATCAACAGCACGTTAATTCAAGTATGTTATTTTCTCGAAAAGTAAGGAACAAGTCCTTCAAGTACTTGTGGTAAGTCATCACAGGGAACATTTTCCAATAGCTTTGTTGCGATTTTTGGATTTGGTCCTGCACTTCCTTTAACAAAGACATCCACTGCATCAGTAACTACACCCTCAATTTTGACTCTTTTACCAAGAAGCCCGATATCTGCTGCAGTATGGTTTCCACATCCGTTTGGACATCCCGACCAGTGTACTGTGAGAGGTCTTGTATTTCCGAGTCGTGCCTCCAAGTGTCGAATTGCCTCCATTGCCCGTTCTTTCGTTTCAATCAGTGAGAAGTGGCAGTAATCAATTCCAGTGCAACTAACCATCCCTCGCATGACTTCAGATGGATCATACCGAAGTTCCTTGAGTAGAGATTCTGAAGTAAGATCGCCGATTTTTTCATCTGGCACATTTGGTATAATAAGGTTCTGTCCTTGTGTTAATCTAATCTCTCCAGAACCATATCCGTCTGCTAACCGTGCTACTTCATGAAGTTGAGTTGTCGTGATGCGTCCTACTGGTACAACAAGTCCAACATAGTTGAGTCCTTTCTGTTTCTGTGAAAAGATGCCGGTGTGGTCTGTTTTCATCTCACCGCGCATATCTTTTCCAGCGGGTAGAAGGGTTTTGGAATGCCGTAATTCCAACTCTGTTCTGAACTTCTCAACTCCCCAATCGGCAATAAGGAATGCCATTCGTGATTTGTTACGTATATTTCGGGTTCCGTAATCTCTGAATACCAAAGTAATTTCAGCGCACAACTGAGCTGCGTTCTCTTGTAAAACAAAAACATCCAACTCTTTTGCGGGTGTAAAACCACCAGACCCCATTTTCCCGCCAACCATAACATTGAACCCCTTCACTTCTTGTCCATCAATATCTTTTACCGCTGGTGTCAGTGCGATATCTTGAGAGGCAGCATGTGTACAGTTGTCAAGACAACCTGTAATTCCAACATTAAACTTTCGGGGAATATCAGTGAACTCTTTATTACCTACAATAATGTCCGTGTACTCTTTCGCTACAGGTGAAGCATCAAACAATTCGTTAGGAGTCAAACCAGCCACAGGACAACCTATTACGCCGCGAATGTTGTCAAATCCAGTTTGCAGAGAATTTAATCCTACCTCCTCAAGCTGATTCCAAATGTTCTGCACATTCTCTATCGTGAAGCCTCTTAATTGGATCTGCTGACGCGTCGTAAGGTCTACAAAGCCTGGACCGTGTGATTCACTGATCGAAGCTATTGTTCTCAACTGATCAGAATTACAGAAACCACTTGTCATTCGAAGACGCATCATAAAAGCACCTGGTGTCTGTCTTCGGTAGAATACCCCCACCCATTTGAGTCTGTCTCGTTTTTCTGGTGGAATTGACTCCCATCCATTCCTAATGTAAAAGGGAATGTCATCAATCACTTCCAGGCCATTTTTTTCACGTTTGAGTGCCTCAGCAGGATGTACTTTGGACTTTCCTTTCCTTGGAGTGTTTCTCCGCTTTAGCTTCTCTTTCCTCATATCAATTTGATTCATCTTTGGATCTCCTATCTTTGGCATTTACGTCCGTTAAATGAGAAAATAAAAAAGGCATCCAATGGCAATCGAAGAGTTTTGCCAAATGGACACCTATGTCCGAACCCAACCAACATTGGTTGGATATGATTTATACTGATTTTTTTTTTTTAAGAAGTATAATTCAACGTTGAATAAATACTATAAACTTATTCTCAAATTTGTGAATCGATTATTTTTACTCCTTGTTTGTCAACACTTCAGCAATAGACAAGACATCTTCTGCGATTTCAGCAAGTCTTTTTCTACGGTCCATCGCCATTTTTCTCAGAGTTTGATAAGCTTCCGCCTCAGTAGTTCCACGCTGTTGCGCTACGATTTCTTTAGCACGTTCAATGGTCTTACGTTCAGCAAGACTTGTCTTTGTTTTATCGAGTTCCTTTTGCAATGCTTGGAATTTACTAAAGCGTGCAACCGCTGCCTTAACGATTGTTACAATTCGTTCTTTACTCAGTGTACCTACGACATAAGCAGACACACCTGCCAATGTTGCATTCTGAATTGTTTCTGAACGCTGATCCTGTGCAAACATTACAATTGGACACGGATGATGTAGGTTGATCGACGCAATAGTTTCCAATATTTCTTCACTGGGTGAATCTATACCAATCAACAGGATATAGGGATTGGCCTTTCTGACCTGTTCCAGAATACTCCTATCCAGCTCCATATAGGCGATGACATGGTACTTACTTACTTCAAAGACCCGGTTCAATTGCTGTACTCGTTCAGTATTGTTATCAACTATAATTACATTGCGTGCTTCAGCGACTTCGTCCATACTTCTGAATTTAACCCTTTCCAAGTCCAAGTCAATGTGAGTATAGTAACCGTATTTGAACCTACACGAACATGTATAGCAAAATCAATGCCAAGTAGTCAGAAATACTTAGTAACAAGTATGACCTAACAACTCAAAGGTCATTAACATTCATGAATTCTTAATCTGCCTATTTTTTAAGCAGACATATCTTGATTTTTTGGCAATAGGGATGAATCTGGGTAGGTTGATGTTTTAGTTATTAAATAATGGATGGAATTGTCAGTATTGTATTGGAAGTACTTACTTGGTCTTACTCTGGCTTAATATCTTGAGAAGTCCATCAACACAGAATAGGAGTTAAGCTCTTCCGTAAACAGGTATTGCAGCACCATTGATAATAGTAGCATCATCAGATGTCAAGAAACAGATAACCTTAGCCACATCAACAGGTGAGACCCATCGGCTACGATCTTCGTTTGGCATCGATTCCCGATTAGCAGGCGTATCCATAATACTTGGCATTATAGCATTGACATTGATACCGGAATCCATGACTTCTGCTGCTAATGATTCGGTTAATGTGCGAACACCACCCTTTGAGACGCAATATGCACTCAGTCCTGCTTCTCCTTTTAGTCCTGCACGTGCCGAGATGTTCACAATCTTACCATATTCCCGTTCTGTCATGTGAGGTATCACTGCCTTGCAACAGAGAAAAACAGATTTAAGGTTCAGATTCATCATGGAATCCCATTTTTCTTCCTCAAGTTCTGCTGTGTGAATTCCCCCGATAAATCCCCCAACTATATTAACCAAAACATCCAGATGACCGAACTGTGATATGAAAGTTTGAACTGTCTTTTGTACTTCCGTCTCCTCTATTACATTGGCAAACAGGAAAGTAACATCATCACTCAGATCAGGATTATGCTGTTTGAATCTGCTGACTTCCTCATCAAAAAGATATGTGACTGCAACTGTGTCTCCCTGTGTAAGAAATGCTTTGGTCACGGCACTACCTAAAAACCCAGTTCCACCTGTGATTAGGACGTTTCGTTTAGCTTCAGACATTGTAGAATTGTCCTCTATTAGTTGATATATGATTTGATTTTTGATGCATCAAGTTTTTATGTCATTCTGTATCCAATTAGTGACACAATGGTTCTTCTTTCTTACCGGTATTATAGCAAACTAATCTTAACTTATCAAATGAATAATGCAAAGAAATGAAAGGTAAATATTTCGATTCTATTGGCTTTTAATGCCAATTCCTGGAAAATCTGGTAATATCAATTTTCCCTGATCCAGTGTTACGCCGTTATAGGGGTCATTATTTATCAATAGATTTCCATCTAAGTCAGCATAATCAACGAGTGGTGATAAGTGAGCAGCTGCAGTGATACCGATTGAACTCTCAATCATACACCCCAGCATTACAAGTAATCCGTGTGCACGTGCAACGTGTATCATTCTTAACGCTTCTAACAATCCGCCACATTTTACTAATTTTATGTTTATTCCATCTACTGCACCTAAGAGTTTGGGAATGTCGTTTGCGCGTTTCACACTTTCGTCAGCGATGATTGGTAATTTAGAGTTCTCTCGTACAAACTTAAGTCCTACAATATCATCTGGGTTCGTGGGTTGTTCAATCAATTCTACACCAAGGTCATTCAGTTGATGTATCTTTTGGATCGCTTCATTAGGTGACCATGCTGTATTTGCATCGACATATATCGGTTTGTCTGTCACATTGCGAAGTGTCCTGATTATCTCAACATCGTGTGATGTCCCGAGTTTGACTTTCAAGATTGGGTAGTTTTCGGCTTGACAAGTTTTTTCTATCATCACATTAGGTTCATCAAGACCGATGGTAAATGAGGTGTATGGTGTTTTTTTTGGATTGAGTCCCCATAGTTTGTAAAGTGGAACTCCGAGTTTCTTGCCAAGTCTGTCATGGAGTGCCATATCAATAGCGGATTTTGCAGCATAATTCCTTTCTAATGTTAATTCAATTTTAGCCATAACTTCATGAATCTGATCAAGATCATCATCAATTTCGGAAGAAATAATCTTCAATGTCTTTTCTACTGTTTCTACAGTTTCTCCATAATACTTTGCTGGAGATGCTTCCCCAATACCACCATCGATCTCAACAGAAATCACTTCCCTATACGAATCTGTTGCGCGACGTGAAATTTTAAAAGGATGTTTTAGCTGCAATCTGGTGATTTTAGAAACTATTTTCACCTTCTTTCCCTCGGACTCTGTTTAAGTGTTTCATGAATCTATCAATTTTTTCTGCTTCAATCTTAGTTTCATCCTTAAGAAACTGCCATATACCTAAGAAAATAGCAAATGCCTCCTGCTGAGCAGAAACATCTGTAATTTTTAAAGACCGAATTTCAAGTGTCATTGCTAATTTATTTGTCTGTTGTATTATTGGTGTATTTCTATCTTGAATAGTCTCTATCGGGGTCTTATAAAGTTCACTGTTGAATTGTGCAAGTACGCGCTTTTGAATGTATTCGGTGTCCCGGTTACCGCGATTATGCTTTGCAATAACAGAGGGTTCTCCTATTATCCTTTCTGTATGATTTATTTGTAAATAGTAACCTTCTTCCTTGATATTGTTTACCTTCTTTATTCGTTCTTCTGTAGAGATAATCTGACCTGGAATATGGATATTAAAGACCCTTGCCCCTGCAAGTTGCAACATCTCTTCCAATGAAGAAATGAGTTCTTGTGTTCTATGAGTATCAGTTTGCGAATCAATAACGATGTTTGTGCTATCAAACGCACGATCAGCAATTGGATGGAGAGATACGTTTACTATCGTTGACTGATTCTGTTGTATGATTGTTTGAGACTTGTGTGGATAGAAACCTTGTTTTGTAAAGTGACATATCGTTTTAAAAGGATATTTCAATGTTGGATCAGCTTTTACAAAATAGTGTCCTTCTGGATCCGATACTGTAGTTATGTTTGGTTCAGTTTTTATATTTACGTTGGAAATTCTATCACCTGTTGAAGCATTAACAATTCTCCCTTGTAGGATCCCATTTGCTATATCAGTAAAATAAATCATCTTGGAATTATGTGTCTCTCCGTAAGATGCTTCCACCTTTGCATAACCGGGATTATCTGGAGCTGTAAGGTAAAAATAGCCTTTCCCATTTTTAGAATGAGATTCCAAATTAGCAAGTGTACCGACAGAAGTTTTTGCTTTAATAATTTCACCATTGGCAATAGGCATACCGTCCCTATCATAGGCAGAAACAACGATTCCTACGTATCCATTTCCAGTATGAGAAATCGTATCTGACCATGCATCCATATTAAGGATAGCAGCCGGTGGTGCAACCTTAAATTCCTGTGGTTTTGGCAAACTATGGTTCCCATAGTAATTTACCAACTCAGTTTGAACGTAGTGCATTCCATTAGACAAAGGTTCTTTAACCTCAAGGGTTATGATATCAGTGTCGCGATCGTAGTGAAACTGACGATTCTTACCATCAATTTTCACTTGAATAGAATTAGTGAAAACCTGCTGGCGTTTTAGCATCCACGCGCCCCGTTCATGTAAACCATCCATTACTTGAATCTGAATTATAGGCGTTTTTGATTCTATAAAAGATTGATTCTCAGGAGTAATGAGAACACCTCTCGGTAAACCTGCTTCAACATAACGAGCGATTCCAAGAAAATAGCCGTAGGCTTCTCTTTTTAAATACGCATCGTTTTTTAACCTTGCTTCTTCTTCAGGATTTGTATAGAAAGAGGCTTCACATACAACAGCGGGGCACTTCGTTAACCTTAATACTGCGAAACCAGATGCGACGACTAGCTTGTCAGAGTATAATCCAGTTGATGGTGATTTTGGCAATTGAAGTGCATCTGAGACGCTTTTCTGAAGGTATCGAGCAAGGTCAAGACTTGGTCGCGAATCGTCTGCATCTCCATGGTACCATGTTGAGGTATAGTTGACTTCAGGTTTATCATCAATTCCATTATGGTGTAAGGAAATGAAGAAATCAACTTGATTCTTATTTGCAATTTCGCTTCGCTCAGCTAAACTAACATAAGAATCGTCAATACGAGTCATTATGACAGAAGCTTCAACTTTTTCTAAGAGAGTTTGTAGATACTTGGCTACTTTTAAGTTAATCTCTGCTTCACGTAGTCCTGTAGGCCCTCGTTTGTAATCTGGAATATGTTCTTGTCCTCCATGCCCTGGGTCAAGACATATTTTAATCCCTTTTAGGTGTCGCGCATAGGATGGTATCTTCATATCATCTACTGAAAGCACTCCTGTCGAATTCTCATCCTGTTGATTCGCGTTGATAGGACTGTGAAATAGGAATAGTAATATAAACAGTAAATGTAAAAAGACACGAAGCATTTATCGGTACCTAAGTAAAAACGAATAAATAAAAAAATTCCGCAGTCTCAATTTAGTTCAAGACTGCGGATATTTAGCTAACAAAATAAATCATCTACCACGCAACCCTTTGGGTCTGCCAAGGATTTCTGATAGAATAATACCGTTACGGAATGTCTGATGAGACATTTCCAATAATGATGTAATTGGTAACGGTTTAACTGGTAATTTTGTTGGTGAATCAACTGGTATTGGTGGATTTTTCACAGATGCATTGTCACGTGCAGCTATTTTACCTGCCTTCTTATTAATCTTCTTTTCTACCTTTTGCAATTCTTCTGCACTTGACCCCACATCTCTTTTCCCTGACTTTACTGGTGCAAATTGAGACTCCTCAAATTCATCTATTGTGTTAGGATCAATAGTTTGGGAGACAATAGGAGATTTTTCACGATATTTTGCTTCGGCTTTCTGCTGTTTAAGCTTCTTATCTAAGCGATTCGCAGAAATGATTACATATACTACAAATATGAAAATAGCAAGCGGAGCAAGAATTCGTGACCATACAATAAGATCCATGATGCATCCTCCGAATACTACAACATTCGATGCATGAGGCGTATATTTGCGAATCGGATATCTTCCAACAGAAGAGTCCGTGAATATCTTATGATTGTTTACTATAAATCTTTTTCAAATAAGCCTCAGAAAACACCCAGAATACCTAACGTCTACGATTTCGGAATGTCTTCGGTCGTCCCAATATCTCAGCGAGAATAATACCTTGTCGAAATGTATCAGGATTCAGTTCAATGAGAGATGTAGCTGGTAGCGGTTTAGTCGGTAACCTTGTAGATGAATCCACAGGAACTGGTGGTGGATCTGTAGGTTTTTTCTCAGGTGTAGGCTCCGGAACAGGTTCAGATTGCTCAGTCACCATTTGTGTTTCCGTGTTACTTTCTACATTCTCCTGTGTAACTTCCATCTCATTTGGAACATCTTCAAAATCACCCACGAACGGTGGAAACACCACATCGCTATCGTTTGCAGTATCTACCGCAGGTGTGTTTTGCATTGATGGTTGAGGTGTTTGAGCCGGACGCTGCGTAGGTTTACGTCTTCGTGCACCTCCGAATACTATGAAAAGAATCGCAAGAATAATAGGTATTAATAGATCAGGATTAAACTCCATCTATATCTCCTTTAGGTTTTTCTATGTAAGTCCCAAGGAATGTGTTGAACGGGTTGTATCACCCTCTTCAGTACCAGTAGGGGAAGCTATGGATTGGCGCATTTCTGTATCGGCGAGGATATTACGCAGTGTATAGTAATCCATCACGCTCATACTTGTTGAATTAAACGCATCCGAAATAGATAAAGGGATTTCAGCTTCAGCTTCAATCAATTTGACGGTCATTTCTTCAACCAAAGCTTTATTTTCTTCCTCTTCTGCTTCTGCTCTTGCCCGCCGTTCTTCTGCTTTTGCGCGAGCGATTTTGAGTTCAGCCTCGGCTTGATCTGTCTGTAGTTTTGCACCGACATTTTCACCCACATTAATATCTGCAATATCAATTGACAGAATCTCAAAAGCAGTTCCTGCTTCAAGTCCTTTATCAAGGACAGTTTCAGATATTCTGACAGGATTCTCTAATACCTCTTTATGATTAGAAGACGATCCTATAGTTGTGATAATACCCTCACCAACTCTTGCACGAATTGTATCTTCAGTAGCACCACCGACAAGTCGATCGATGTTTGCTCTGACCGTGACACGTGCCTTTACTATTAATTGAATCCCATCTCTTGCGACAGCTGTAATACCTTTTGCGGGGTCCTCATCACTTGGTATGTCAATGATCTCTGGAGTAACACTCACTTGAACGGCTTGCAAGACATCTCTTCCAGCCAGATCAATCGCAGCAGCTTGTGCGAAATCCAACTGAATATCTGCCTTATCCGCGGCGATGAGAGCTGCAACTACACGGTCAACTCGTCCACCTGCGAGGTAGTGTGCCTCAAGATCGTCCAGCGATAGCGTGAGTCCGGCCTTTGTTGCGTTGATTTGCGGTTCAACAATTCCTGCAGGTGGTACACGTCGTAAACGCATCGCAACCAGATCGAAAATACCGACCTTTACTCCGGCAGCAATAGCAGTAATCCACAAACCGAGTGGTACTAACCATGCGATGACAATTAAAAACAGTAGGATACAGACTGCAATTATCGCGAGTATCGCTGCGTCCATAATTATGCTCCTTCATTTAGATTTGATATTTCTAAGTTTCCTTCACGAAACGCGCTGGCGAGTGCCCGCGGAACAGTAGCTTCTGCTTCAACAACTTTTGCTCGTTGTTCCTGTACACTTGCTGTCATCTCTTGTTTCAAAGCGACTGCAAGTGCTCGTCGTTCCTCGGCTTTTGCTTGTGCTACAACAAGATCCGCTTCGGCTTGTTCTGCTTGCAGTTCTGCCCCTATGTTTTTGCCAACATTGACATCAGCAATATCAATTGATAGTATTTCAAATGCCGTTCCTGCATCAAGACCTCTATCAAGCACTGTTTTTGAAATTATATCTGGATTCTCAAGCACATCTTCATAAGTATCAGAGGCACCAATTGCACTGATGATACCTTCACCAACCCGTGCAATTATTGTCTCTTCACCTGCACCCCCAACGAGACGGTTGATAAAAGTTCGAACGGTAATTCTCACAGTTGCAATAAGTTCAACACCATCAAGTGCCAGAGCACTAATGCGTGGTGTCGTAATGACACGTGGATTAACGCTGATTTGGACTGCTTCAAATACATCTCTTCCTGCCAAATCAATGGCAGCTGCTTGTGTAAAATCAAGACTGACGTTTCTGGCTTTGTCTGCTGCAATGAGTGCGCTTACAACATTAAGTACATTACCACCAGCAAGATAATGCGCCTCTAAATCAGAAGTAGTGACTTTGATTCCAGCTTTATGACTACTGATAAGTCCCCTGACAATGGTATTCGGATTGACTCTTCTCAATCGCATACCGATTAGTTCAAAAATTCGAAGTGGTACACCGGCAGCTACAGCAGCAATCCATAGTCCAACTGGAACGAACCAGAAAAACATAAAGACTACTATAAGTGCTACAACTGCAACTATTGGTATAATGGGTGAAAACCCTTCCATATTGTATCTCCTTCCATAGAAAACCTTAACTAAGGTTTTTATGTATTTATTCTCCTATCTTCTATTATACCAAATTAACAGGATTAATCTTGCTTTATTGGAGTCCGGTAAGGTTAGGAAACCGCACCTACCGAGACGAAGCGCGTCAATTTGGTATTACAGACTTCGGACGACTACTCGACTTCCCTCAACTTGTATAACTTCAATTTCAGTTTCTGGTTCTACGAATTCTCCTTGTGTAACAATGTCAACGCGTTGTCCATTTATTAATGCTACACCTGCAGGACGCAGCGGGGTTACTGTTTTACCGGATTTCCCAACCAGTGTCGTTAATTCTTTTGGTGCAGCGTGATATCCTTGGTCACTACTTTCGGATGCATTAAGAATAAATGTCTTTCCAATTGCTGTATCTCGGATGAGTGATAACACAATAATTGCAATAGGTATGACAAAAATTAGTGCTATGCTTGTAAAAATAAGAGCAGTCTTTACGCCGGATCTTGCCCATATTATACCGATTCCGACACAAAATAAAACTATTCCTGGTACACCTGCTGCCCCAAAACCTGGGAGAATTAGTATCTCAATAAATACTAAAAGAATGCCTAATGCAATTAGTATTGTTGGAACCCACATGCAAATTTCCTCCGAATTTGTTATGCTTATTTAAAGATCATTCTTCAACAGCCTCAACTGAAATCCTTGCACCTTCTACTTCCACAACTCTAATGGGAGTATTCTCAGCGATAAAGTTACCTACAGTGACAACATCCAATCTCTTATTATCTATTCGTGCCGTTCCTGCTGGTCTTAAAGGTGTTAATGCAACACCGGTTTTTCCGATGAAACTTTGAAAATCATCCATCCCCGCCGAATGATACCCTTCTTCGGCGCTCATTACTGTGGATAGAGCAAATCGCTGAAATGGAGATGATTTAGGTAGAAAGATGGTAGCAAGAATTGCCAGCGCAGAGGTGAGAATAATTGAAATTGATAACCACAATAATGCTACAGAGAAATCCCCAGTTTCACTAAAAAAGGTATAAAAGACACTACCCAACATCAGTATCAGACCGATTATTCCTGCAATTCCGAACCCTGGTATAACAAAGACCTCAATAATAATCAATGCCAATCCCAATACAAATAAGAGCATGACAACCCATAGTGAGATCTGATTTAGCAAGTGCCCACCGAAGAAGAGTCCAATAAAGAGCAGTCCGAGAAATCCTGGAACACCGAATCCTGGCGTTCGGATTTCAACAAGTAGACCGAGACCTCCTAACGAGAGCAATAAAGCACTAATATATGGACTGGTAATAAAAAAGACAGTGCGGTCAGCAACCGTAACGACAAATTCTTCTACTTCCGCTTTTTCTAACGACTTTATTAAAGAAACGCGTTTACTCCCTCGTTCCTCTTGTTGACTTAATACGTCTTCTTGCGTCAGAGCCATTATAACATTTTCGCTGTAATCTTGTTCAATCCTAACGATTCGGTATTGAGATAGTAATTCTGTCAGATCTTCTGCTTGTGTATCCACGAAACCGTATTCAAGAGCCTGTCGTGTGGTTAATGTAAGTAGTTCTCCTTCACCACAAAGGATATCCATCTGGGTTCCAGCATCCTGTTCATTAATAAACTCAATAGGTCGTAATTTTATAATGTCTCCATTTTTTAATCGGACAAGAACTAACCTTTTATCTACCATCGCTTCTGCTATGTCGGGATTTCTATTCTGGCGTTCCGCAGTTGAACGAATAGTACTACGAATGTAAGTGACAATTTTCTCAGGTGCTTCTTTTCCTTGTGCATCTACTGGTTCAGAATCACCGATTGTTGCGCCAGACGACATAACAATTTGATCACATGCAGACGCAATCATTGCACCTGCTGAAATTGCTTCCCTGTTAACGAAGGCAATAGTTGGTATTTTCGTATTTTGGATAGCTCGAATTATCTTTACAGCAGAATCCACTCTTCCCCCTGGTGTATTCATGTCAAAAACAATTGTATCTGCTTCAGCTTGTTCTGCCTTCTGGATGCCTTTTTTGACATACGTTCTCAAACCGCCACCTATTTCAGTATGAATGTTAATAACGTAAACTAATGCATTATCATCAGCGGATAGACCTTCCAGCAATAGAAGATTTCCGATAAGAAGCAGGATACAAAGAAGCGAGTTCTTTTGCTTTGTCATCATTTTATCACCTTTGAGAGATTAATACTTCACAGCGATATATTTGTTTGTAGTTAGTTTCTCTTTTGCTTTTAGTATACCTTAAGTATGGTTGCGGTGTCAAGGTACTTATAGAAAGCATAACAGATTATTGCTTGTTAACGAATGTTTGGAATTCTTCCTGAATCCACGCATGTAAAATGTGGTTTAGTATCAGATGCACATCTTCAACGGGTCCGTATTTATTACTATCAACAATTACATTTATCTCACAAATGCTTGCTAATTTTCCTCCTCCAAACCCACTCCATCCAATAGTTTTGCAACCTTTCTCTACGGCATAGTGCATTGCCCGGATAATGTTCTCAGAATTGCCACTTGCACTGATACCTATAACAACATCCTTCTGTCTAACAAGGTTCTTGAGTTGTTCAACAAACACATCCTCGTAAGAAACATCATTTGACCAAGCAGTGATAGTTGCTACATTATCAGTTAAACTGATTACACGAAATCGTCGTTTACCTTCTATGCTTGTACCTTTGCCAAGATCACAGGCAAGATGAGACGCTGTAGATGCGCTCCCTCCATTACCTATAACGAAAATCTGATTGTCTGTATAGTAAGCTTGCATGATTGCGTCAATAGAACGTTTAACATCTTCCAGTTTCAGACTTGCTAATACATCTTGTAAATGAGAAATATACTTTTCAATTCTCTCCATACTTATTTTCCAATTTTCAACATCTTGTTGACAGTCCACTGGGTTCTTGAGTTGCTCATTATATGACCAAAGATATGGCAGCATAGTCGCCTAATGATTCACCCAACTGTGCTGGCATAATCTGAACGATCTCAGCAGGACGTGGCATAGCAAGAGAAGATACTGTTTCTCGTATTGGATCAAGTATTAGATCCCCTGCGGCTATAGCAATTGTACCTAACAACACAATGTCCGGATTTAGAATGTTGACAAGATTTGCTATACCCCACCCCATATAGTACGCAGTTTCCTCTACTATTCGCAATGCTAATTTATCACCTTGAAATGCTGCTTTGAGCACATGTTCGGACTTCACCAATTCTACATCACCATCTACAAGTTTTAGCATAGATGTATTTGCATCTTTTTTGATTTCAGCAATTGCTCTGCGAGCAATTGCTGGTCCTGAACAGAGTGCTTCTAAACATCCTCGTCTGCCACACCCACAGAGAGGTCCATCTGGTAAAAGTATCTGATGGCCGACCTCACCAGCACTATCATTTGCTCCGTGGTATATTCTTCCATCAATAACGATTCCGCCACCGATTCCAGTACTCATCGTCATATAAAGGACTGCGTTGTACCCCTTACCACCACCAAGTTTATATTCTGCTAATGCACAAGCATTCGCGTCATTTTCAATCTTCACTTGCAGGTTGAACTCTTTTTCAAGTCGTTCCTTAAGTGGTAATGCATCCCAGCCAGGCAAATTGGGAGGAGAATAGACAACTCCTGTCTTGGTGTCCAAAGGGCCTCCACAACTGACACCTATAGCGGTACAGTCTTGTAATTCCAGATCTGCTTTTGCAATTGTCTCGTAAACAATTGCAAAAATCAGTTGAATTGCATATTCGGGTCCTTTGTCAGCCTGTGTTGGCTTTCGAACTTTGTTGAGGATGTTACCTTTGTTGTCAGCAACAACAGCGGCGATCTTTGTTCCGCCAATGTCTATTCCTATGACATATTTTTTCATAGGCATTTAATCGAAATGGGTTGATTCATAGTTGCTTGTTTATATCATTCACTGCGGGATAGATCTGTTCATATACTTTCAGTTTTTCATCGTATTCTTGTGCTATTTCTTCACGAGGATAATATATCTCTTTCGGTTTGACTAACAGGTCTACTGCTTCTTGAATAGAACTATACTTACCTATAGCAGTCCCTGCTAAAATCGCTGTACCGAGACAAACACCCTCAGATATATCCAGTGCGATGACTTTTTTGTTAAACATATCAGCTTTGAGTTGTAGCCATTTGTCTGATTTCGCGCCACCACCTATTGCGCGTACTTCATTGATTTCTACACCAGCATCCTGCAACATTGTGAGATTCTGTTTAATTTCATAGCTAATTCCTTCAAGAATAGCTTTTACGAGTTCTCCTTTTGTCGTAGAAAGCGTGAGCCCAATAATGGCACCCTTAGACTCTAAGTCGAGATGGGGTGTACCTGAACCTGTGAAGTGCGGGAGTAGCATTCCCGTTCCAGGTGTATCAGGAATATCATCAAGTAGAATATCATATACATCACGATTTTCAGATTCTGCTTGTTGTACCTCCAATTGTGCAAATGTGTCTCTGAACCATCTCAGCACAACGCCACCACTTGAAACAAATCCCAATGTAACATAGAGACCTTCAACAACATGAGGATAGCAAGAAAAATTCCCATCAATCATCTGTTGGTTGATTACTGGTTCTCCGAATGCAGGTGCGATACACTCAACGGTACCTGTTGCATCCATTACTTCTCCACCACGTATTATACCTGCGCCTAATGCCCCGCATGGTTGGTCATGCCCCCCTGCAACAACTACAACGTCACTTGGTAGACCCAGTTCACCTGAAACTTTTTTACCGATCTCTCCGATAATAGTTCCTGATGCAACAGTATCCGGTAAGAGTGTGAGATCAATGTCTGCAAGATCAAACATTCTATTTGACCATGTTTTGTTGATAATATCAAACGCCATTGTTCGTGCAGCGAGTGAGTAATCCACAACAGGTTGAACACCAAGTCTGAAATTTATAAAGTCTTCAAAACCGAAAAACTTCCATACTTCTTTGTATAAATCCGGTTGGTTGTGTTTTATCCATACCAGTTTTGCGAGCGTATGGATGTCACTCGGTGGCATTCCAGTTATCTGCATTACCTCTACCGGAGTAATATCTTTTAGGATCTCATCACAGATTCCGGATGTGCGAGAGTCAAAAGTGGTTATAGCATTCGCAAGCACATCACAGTTCCCCCATACAGGTGTTACTGCTTCTCCTTGCGATGCAACGCTGATTGCTTCGATCGGGTCTGAATCTGTTTGTGCTGCAACTTCTCGAATACCGTCAGAGACTTTTTCCCATACAACATTTCCATCTAATTCAGACCATCCGGGTTGTGGATGTATTAATGGATACTCTCCATACGCTTGTGCAAGGATTTCTCCGTCCTCACGAAATGCTATGACTTTGCAGCCAGTTGTTCCTACATCAATTCCCAATAGGCTCATTTATTTTCTCCTTGTTTCTATAGTAAGTTTTAGAATTAATCAGACACTCTGCATCAGCGAGGTTAGGAAGAAATCAACGGTATGAATGCAATTTAGGCATTCCCCGCCTCCCCAGCAGTCGGCTGAAAGTGTCTATTTATTTCTAATCTTCACTATATATGTCAATATCATAGAATAATTTTGGTTTAAATGCAAGGAATCTGTGTATGTTGTAATGCTTTTTGGATGTGTAAAGTTCTGGGAATACTTAACAGAAAGAGGTTGACGTTCACAGAAGTAATGTACTGCAAACTGTTAGGGAGTGATTTTTTGGTGAAAATAACACTGCCTTTTAAAGAGAGACCTAAAATTTTAGAATAGGCAGACAGCCAACGGTATCCGATGGTGACGGATAAAACTAATGGATAGTCCAGACTAAATATGTAGGTCGGGTAGAGGAACGAAACCCGACGAATACCAAACGCGTATTCGGCGTTGATTTGGACACGTAATGATTGTGTCTATCATGTCGGGTTTCGCTTCGCTCTACCCATAAGTGTAAACTTAAGAAAACTTAGAAGCTCTTATGAATCACTCTGAATCCCTATGTTTATTGGGATTGTCTTCTCTTCAGTTCCGTAGGAACGATATGTTTATAGAAAAATGTGTACCCCCACCTCTCTTCAGTCCAGCCAAATGCCAAACGCGCATTTGGCGTTGATTTGGTAGGGACGATATGTTTATTTTCTATGCCGTTCCTACGGAACTCAAGAAGGGTCGTATAACGTCTAACTATAAACATAGCGTCCCTACGGGACTAAAGAGGGTTTGTATAACGTTTAACTATAAACATAGCGTCCCTACGGGACTGAAGAGGGTTTCTGGCATCGAAAATTCCTTAACTTTACACCCGATGAATGCCATACGCGCATTCACATCGTTGATTTATAGGTTTCGCTTCGCTCTACCCGACCTACACTTTAAGAGTAGACGCTCCACTAAAACGATAATATCCGTCAATTATCAATTGGCCAATCAGAAGGTGTTATGACTTGATATGGTGATAAGCTGTTATAACTTATAATTGAGACCCAGTAGGAATGCTTTATCGGTATACATCCAGAGTAGTTCCATTTTTCCGGGCATATCCATCGCAAATCCTGTTTCAATTCTCCAGTTAGCCAGACGATCTCTGTTGAAATACCATCGGTTGGCATAAAAGACGCTGAAGAAGGGGTCTAACCCCCAATGGGATCGGCTTAGCAGCCGATAAGAAAGTCCACCACCAACTGCGAAACCGATGCTACCAGAATGGATGCTGCCATTTACAGAGGAATAATAAGCATATTCATAACTTCCTTCAAAGTTACCCCGCCAAAAATAATCAAGTTTTGTGATGGGTGTAGGTTGAACCCGCGTGTATCGAAACTCCATCCCGTGTTCAGGAAGCACTTCAAATTTACTGGCATACGGATTACGCTGATATTGCATGGCGTTCATATAAAGACTTGTCTGAGCAGTTGCCGTTATTGGCAGTAGCACACAAATACTGATAAGAAATATCAAAATGTTACGGTCGTTCATAAGTTCTCCTTCTGATTTCAGATGTAGAAGTATACAAGGTTTACGACTTGTGCCAGTTGATTATTTTTATGTAATATTGTATTTCACATATTTATGGATTTGTGTTTTTATCTTTACTTTAATCCATCCTTATGCTTTTCTTTATAACATAACCTTTACATTAAAAGGAGCATAAGGATGGATTTACAGAATACATTAGAAAAGCATGTAATGCAACTAAAAAACAAACCACGCACTCTACGAAACGTAGCGTTAGTCGTACGAAATATTACCGCAACACTTTACGACACCTACTTCCCGGGTGCTGAGGAACTTCGTCCAGGACCAAAAAGCCGTTGTCCTGATAGCGATATTATTTGTATCTCCTGGTTATTAGAACTCATAGGCAAGGATAGTGAACTTGCAGGATACAAAATGATCAAAGCAGAACTCTCTGATTTATTCCCACATTTGCCCGAAAGGTCGCGTTTCAATAGAAGACGCCGGAACCTATGCCACGCAAGTGAAAAACTCAGACGCATTTTGATACAGTTTTTACCGGATGATGGTGTGTTTATTGTGGATAGTTTCCCTATCCCTATTTGCGATTTCAAACGAGCTCCTGCTTCTACATCCCCTCTAAAATGTGCGGATGCTACAGGCACTTTGGCGACTTATGGAAAGTGTGCTACAAAAGGACTTGACACTTTCTTCGGATTTCGTGGTAGTGTGATAACCACTGCCTACGGGCTCCCTGTTGATTTTGCCATAGCGACTGCTGATACTGATGATAGAGAAGTGCTTCCCTTGTTTTGTGAACGCGGCACTTATCCTATTATCATTGGAGACAAAGGATATGTGAGTGAAAAACTTGAAAGAGATTTACTTGAAACGGAGAATGTCTGTCTATTACCAACACGGCGTAAGAATCAGGAGAAACAATATCCGCCAAAGTTTCGCAAACTGCATCAGAAAATAAGAAGAAGGGTTGAGACAACGATTAGTCAACTGACCCAACAGTTCCATATTTCACGGATACGTGCTCGTTCCCATTGGGGAATGCTGACACGCTTCAGCAATAAGTTTGCGGGTTTCACACTCGGTGTCTTCTTGAACAAATGTTTAGGATGCAAGTTGATGGCATTAAAGGATGTCGTCCACGCATAAACCTACATAATAGTATTTAAAATATTACATATAGTCATTTAGCACAAGTCGTAAGGTTTGTATCTCCCCGTAGGATAATTCTTCAATATTTCCCATTTTGTTGTTTAACTTAGTTATACCATTTCTATAATTGATTGTCTCATGAGGCGGTTATAATGGCTGTTATACTTCAGAACACAAACTGGAAGTTTGTGCTACAAAAAGAGACATTTTCAATTAGAAATGGTATAAGTAGAAATGGTATAAGTTTCTGATTTCTCAAATAGATTTGACATTTTTTTTCAAACCTGTTACTATCATTATACATGGTCATTACACATAGAATTGAAAAAGCATGATTATGAAATAACACCAGATTCATTAGAGAAATTAGGAGATGAAATGAATACGGATATAGATTCAGTGGAAAGAAAATTTAGATTGAGTAAAGAAGAGATTACACATTGGAATGAGAACGGTTATTTGGTCCGTTTAGATGTATTTACAGATGAAGAGAACGACGATCTTCGGCAGGTTGCTGAGGACATAGTTGATGGTAAACGCCGTTTTCCTTCTGCACATATTGATAAGAACGCACTTGTCAGGGACGGAAAGATTGAAGAACAGGGAATTTATGCGATGCATAAAATACATCATCCGAGTTGTTTCGTTCCTGAGTTCCTTGATCGCGTAAGAGATACACGACTTACCGATCCGCTTGTTGATTTGATGGGTCCAGACATTCTCGGTATAAATAATCTATTTATTTGGAAGGCTCCGAAGATTGGACTTGGATTCCCCTGGCATCAGGATAAGTTTTACTTTAGGAATAGGTTTAATACTGAAACTACCATCGGAACTTGGACTGCTATTGACCCCGCAGATGAAGAAAACGGCTGTCTATATGTTATTCCTGGAAGTCATAAGCATGATATTCATGAGCATGATGACATTGAAGGTTCACAACAGCGTGAATTCAAACTTGCGCGTGATGCACACGATGAAGACGGTGTTGCATTAGAAGCACCCCCGGGAGCAGTTGTCTGGTTTCATAGTCATCTCTTGCATAAGAGTACGGACAATCATAGTTTGCGTTTTAGGCGAAGTTATGTTTCTCACTACTTAAGTGCACAGGCTGAGTGGGCAACTCACAACGGTGCGTATAGAGGACAACCCGTCATGTGGATTCGTGGAAGAACCTATCCCGATAAGGTGCATGAAGTGGAACGAGAAGTATTAACTATACCTGAAGATGAATGAAATGCAAATCAGACGAATTGTCAAGTAAAACAGTAAATTGAAACCGATTTGAATTCCTAATCGTGATATAAGTTAGTTTTTTTTGCTTTATAAAAAATGCATACTTACACTTTTTACGAGTTGTGTTAGTTAACTATTTGTTTGTATCATTTTCACAGACATGGATTTAATGTTATAAACATATCGTCCCTACGGGACTGAAGAGAGGTGGGGGGACACATTTTTCTATAAACATATCGTCCCTAATGAAGATCAAATAATAAATTGGGTAATTTCTTGTTTGAATAAGACAGGTACACACTCTGCTGGCGAGGTTTCCTAACCACGCCAAATTACCTAAATATTTTCTTTAACTTCATACGGGACTGAAGACATCAAAAGAAAGATTGATCTCCATAAATTGACACATATTAGTGAATATATATATTACCCTATGATAAACTTAATCTCCATACGGGTCTAAAGACATATACAATATGCTGAAATACAACATTAACGTAATGACAAAGAATCATCGAAAATCTTGAAAACTAAATAATACTGTGTTCATGCAGGCTGTTCTGTAATTATAAGTCTCCTTACTGTCCAAGGACTTCGGTTTTTGGACAGTTTTTCTTTGCACTAAGACTTTGGTAATCTATGTGATACATTTTCATTACACTTCAAATGTGCTTCATGTTATAATGCATGATATATGAAAACTCAGAAAGAGGATATAGATGCGTTTTGAGAATCGTGTTGCGTTTGTTACGGGTGGTGGTGGACCTTTGGGAATAGGTAGAGCTGCAT
Source organism: Candidatus Poribacteria bacterium (assembly GCA_965261435.1). Classification (GTDB taxonomy): domain Bacteria; phylum Poribacteria; class WGA-4E; order WGA-4E; family WGA-3G; genus MSPOR6. Next base: position 3,509,316 of record CBDHDL010000021.1, on the reverse strand, counting down.
GCTTAGCATTTGCGCGTGAAGGTGCAAGTGTCGTTGTCGCTGGTGGTAGAAGTGCAGACGCTGTTGCTGCAGAAATATGCTCTGAGGGTGGAAATGCGATCGCTGTTCCATTAGATGTGACTGATGCTAAAGAGGTTCAGACTGCAATTGATAAAACAGTTGAAGAATATTCGCAGTTAGATATTCTGTTCAACAATGCAGGAATTATAAACCGACAAACACTTTTTGACATAACACCGGAAGAATTTGACAGAGTGATGTCGGTAAATGTGAAAGGGTGTCTATTGTGTGCTCAAGCGGCTGCCAAAGTCATGATAGATCTGAAAATACGTGGAAGGATCATCAACAATTCTTCAATTTTTGCCGAAGAATCACATGTCGGTGTTTTAGGTTATTGTGTTAGCAAAGCTGCCGTAAACCGACTGACACGAAGTCTCGCGTTGGAACTTCGTCCACACGGCATAACGGTGAATGCAATTGCACCTGGTGGCGGTGCACCTACGGGTATGAATGCCCCGAATGACCTACCAACTGACGACAGTCTTCCAGAATTATTACCTGCGTCACCGGAGGCACCCCTTGATCGTCGGGCAACGGTGTGGGACTACATTGGAGCAGTACTTTTCCTCGCCTCTGATGATGCTGCCTATATTAGCGGTGATATTCTGACTGTTGATGGTGGCGCAATCTCGCGACGGTAGATGTTAGGAGAAGAATCTTTTGTGGTTGCTTGAAACACTTAAAACTTGGTGGCATGACTTCAGTGGACTTGTTCTTTTCTTCTTAACGTGGGCAAAAGATAACTGGAAATTGATAGGTATTATCTCAGTTTCAAGTTTCGTTTTGAGTATTGTTGGTTGTACCGTATTAATTACTTACCTTCCTTCCGATTATTTTACGAGTACCTATCAAAGACGACATATAAAAAATCCTATAGTGCGTTTCTTCGTCTCTTTACTAAAAAACATAGTCGGGTTTTTGATTGTTATAGTAGGTGCACTTATGTCAGTACCTGGTGTACCAGGACAAGGTCTGTTGACGATTTTAGTAGGTTTAATTATCAGTGATTTTCCCGGAAAAAGACGTTTGGTCAACCGAATTATTCGCATTCGTGCGGTTTATTCAGCTGCTAATAAAATCCGTATCTGTTTTAAGCGACAACCACTTGCCTTAGATGAAATGCAGGAATAGGACACAAGAATCTGTCGCATGTATACTATTGCTGAGATGTTTCTCTAAACAACCATCCTGGCATGTTTAGTATGTGAATTGTAGTCAGTACAGAACATAATACAATACAGAATACAACCAAGTAGATGAAATATGGTGTCAAAGTTCGGCATGTTTGACTAATTGCAGTTGACATCCCCATAAGATTCCCGTAGGCAAGTGCATATCCACCCTTTCCGCCCCACGACCCAAGTGTCAATTGATAGTTATTTATGTGATCATGATCTAAGAATCCTGGTGGTTCAATATGTTCATGTCTACCCACAAAATAGTGTCTTCCTGTGCCATTCCATCTCGGATTCCCATCTCTTGAAATACGATATTCATCTGCGATTGCATCTGGCACTTCCTTTGGCATTTCGGTTATATCAGTTGTCTTAACCTCAAAAGGGAACTCCATGTTGTCATTTCTTTCAGCCATCCTTAGACCTGCGATAAAGTCGTCCAACGATCCTCCATCACTGTAAAACAGAACAATATCGTTCCAATCAGCAATTCGAAAGTCCTCCCCTAATTCGGTTTTGCATAATTCATTTAAATCTCCATATTCATCTAAATCATGTGCAATGAGGTGAAACTTTTCAAAACTTGCTAAAGGCACTCCAACAGTATTCTCACTGTCTTCTCCGTAACAGATTGCATAACCTCCTTTGCCATACCATGAACCCACAGTGAGTTGGTAATTATTCAAATTATCATGATCCAAGAATCCTGGGGGTAAGCGGTGGTCGTGCCTGCCTACAAAATAGTGTCTGTCTGAATTTGGTAATCTCAGGTCCCCATCTTTTGAGATACGATATTCATCATGAAATGTCTCTGGATTTGATGTCTTATTCGGATTATTGGATGCTCTCTCGTTATGCGTTTGGACAATGTGTTCAAATATTGGTCGCATTTCGTCTTTGATTGACATTTTTAGTGCAGAAATGAACTCTTCCAGTGAACCTCCATCTTCGTAGTATACGACAATATCGTTCCAGTCTGCTAAACGGACGCCGCCACCCAACTGTAATACACATTCCGCATTGAGGTCTCCACTTTCATCTAAATCATGCACGATAACGTGAAACTGTCCGAAACTTGCTAACGGTTCAGATAGAGGAAATAGATTCCTTATGGATTCAGTTTGACCCAGAACAAATATTGATGCAAAGATTGCACAAAATAACAGACAACAAGATAACACAGTAGCAATAATCCGGTTTTGTTTAAACATCGTTGTACCTCGGTTAATTAGTTGTGTATAGATGATCTGATTAAGAAGGATTTTGCGAAATCTTTATCAAAGTTTTTGATCACCAGTTCCCTTGCAAGTGAGCGTTTTTGTTCTGCGATTGCCCCTTGATGTCAGAAACAAGTTTTCGCACCTGAGAGACGACTAACTTTTGCATCTCGGTTGTGTGAGACCGAAGACGTTCTTGGTCTGCTGGCGTGGGAAAACACGTGTCAATCTCTTGTGATGACATATAGCGAGACAATAACACATCAACTCATGATGTTTCTATATTGTCACAACATGCCCAGAATTGTGTTTGAGCGTTGCCGATTAATAGTTTTCAATGATAGGCACTACAAAATCAACGCGCTTCGGTTTACCAGAAGATAACGGTAATTTAAGCGAAGGTTTCCCCAGAAACCATTTTACTCCCTCAATTTTACCGATATGTTGATATATTACCCGGTCCTTTCCTATCATTGCTTCGAGTGTGATAGGTTTATAAACAGGCACAACATTTTCAAAACAGAACTTCCCATCCACATCGGTGAAAACAGGCTCTCCCCGCTTATCCAAAAAAGGAGAATTGTAATATATTTCGATATTATTTAGAGGTCTTATTGTTTTATCTTCATATTTTATGACGACTTCGCCGAAAACCGTTCCCTTAATTGCCTTACGCCATTTTCCTGCTACAAAATCATATACAGAAATTATTGTAAAAATTATTGTAAACAATATTGTCATTGATAATAACTTAAGTAACCAACCAAATACTGTCAGGTAACTACCGAGAAAATCAACTATTAACATTAATAGCACCATCAGCACTAAAAAAATGTATCCAGAAGGAGAAACACGTTCTTTCTGCATAAACATTAGCCTCTTAATCGTAGATAAATTCTGTTTTACCGCACACTTCAGTTTCCAATCTATGGCATGGCTACACACTGATTGTTAGCACTCTCGGCGCGCCCCCACGAGGGGTTGCGAGTCTCGGTATAACACACCCGTTCCGTGCATTTCTAATACCTTCTTGGTATTCTACAAAAGAATACAAGAAATGTCAAATACATAACAAACATTGTGCAATGTAACAACAATAGCTCGCGCCGAAATATTTCGTGCGAACACAAAAATATCGCAGTTTTCCATTTCTGCGTTGATTTGGACGGATGCCGTACGCGCCTTTACGTGTCGGGTTTCGCTTCGCTCTACCCATAGGTGTAAACTTAAGAAAACTTAGAAGCTCTTATGAATCACTCTGAATCCTTATGTTTATTGGGATCGTCTTCTATTCAGTCCCGTAGGGACGATATGTTTATAGAAAAATGTGTACCCCTACCTCTCTTCAGTCCCGTAGGGACGATATGTTTATATCAGGATGAACTACTACACATAGCACCCCTACGGGACTAAAGAGGGGTTGTATAACGTTTAACTATAAACATTGCGTCCCTACGGGACTGAAGAGGGTATTCCGCGTATGGAAATCCTTAACTTTACACCTATGGGTTTCGCTTCGCTCTACCCGACCTACGAATACTGTAACACGGAAGATGTGCTGCTTCACACATGAGCAGCTGCCGCACATGTGCAATCATCGCACATATTGTCTGAACCAGAATTTTCAGAAAAGACAGGATAAGAAACTTTTATTAGGCGTTTATTCTTGTCCACATCGTAGGGACGGGGTTTCCCCGTCCGTATGTTGACCTTCCAATCCGTTAATCGGGCAGGGGAACCCAGTCACTACGAGCGTTTTTTGGTGGGCATCGTATATATTGCCTGAACCAGGATTTATAGGAAAGACAGGATAAGAGGTTTCTTATCAGGCGTTTATGTTAAACAGTTTGGTATTCGTAGGTCGGGTAGAGCGTAAGCGAAACCCGACAGATGCAATACGTCACACGCGCATTTGGCATTGATTTGGTAGGGACAATATGTTTATAGATAGAACTCACGCAATATGCTTGAATAATTTTCCTCGTCGTTCTAATATAGTCTATGAGGAGGATCTAAAGATGAATAATCCAAAACCGACACGTTTAGATTATTGCCAATTTCTACTCACTACGTCTGTGAACTATACTATAACCCATTTTGCCGATCACTGTGAAAGGTTCAGTCATGATCAAATTAATCGTTATCTTGCAGACGAACGTTTGCCACCCCGTTATGTATGGGAATGTGTCAAACCACAGTTGAGTGTGTAAAGTTTTTCGCCAGTTAGATGGAAGTATATCAGTTCTTTAAATTCCCCCACCGTTCACTTTTTTTTTCTGTCGGATCCACGGATAAAACACCTTCTATCCAGTCTGGATAACCCTCTACCTCCGGTCCCCGGGTCAAACGGGTGAGACGTCGGCTATTAAGGTCAAATTTATAGAGGTCATAATTCTTTCTTGATTCGTCTATTAACCTCAGACCGAAAAGAAGCTCACGATCATTATTCATCCAACAATGTCCACCGATAAGCACATTTTCACCGTGTTTGTCACCGAGTTTGTCATAAATACCATCTACAGTCCAGTGTCTATGTCCGATTTGCATAATAGTGAGTTTACCCATAGTAGTGAGTTTACCCTTTTGATCTCCTGCGTCATCTATCCATGATGCGTCATCATATAGCACTTTGCTTCCATCAGCTGACCATCTGGGTCGAAATCTCATAATACCTTCATCTGCATTTTCATCCGGATCCCGTAGAAGTGGTTGCTGATTCTCTCCAGTTGCATCCATCACGTAGATATTCTTATGGTAAAATCCAAATGGAGTACTTATAAACTTCTCGTATACGATTTCTGTGCCATCTGGTGACCAGTCGGGAGCTAAAGATCCTTTACTGTTTTCATCTTCGTCAATTCCCGTTAACTGTGTGAGGGTACGTTTTGAAAGTTCCATAACGTAGATTTGATCAGTTCCACTGATTTCACTGCTGAAAGCAATATGTTTACCATCAGGTGACCAACAAGGTTCTCTATCATCGGCGTCATTGTTGGTAAGCCGTTGTAGATCTGTTCCATCAGTATTTATCATAAAAATTTCATTAGAATGATGTAACTTGGCTCTGTCCATCTTGCGTCTAAATACTATACGACTTCCATCAGGTGACCAACGGGGTTGACTATCTGAAAAACCAGAGTTTTTCGTAAGATTGCGTTTTGCACTAAGATTGTCATTGCACACATAAATATCACCATCAGACATGTACGTTATCTTTGCATACACATCTACTGCATTAAGAAATAAAATGAGACAACATAAGAAGTAAAGCATGTAGATCTGAAAAGAAACTGCAGTGTTGGTAAACATCATAGTCGTTCGCTCCTCAATATGGGTCGTTTTTTCAGAAATGATGCGGGTAATCCCGCATCATTATATTGTACCTCTATAAGATGGGGTACTATTCGAATTTTATATCAAATTCAAGTTCACTGACCGCTTTAAATCTTTTAATCGTTCTGGTAGCACCATTTACACCACGAGGTGCTTTTAACTCCACTATACATTCATTTTTAACAGTATATTTTCCCCAAGGTGCGTCTGTAACATCCCAATGGTAATAATTGGAATCTACATACCATTCTTTTTTGCCAATCCAACTTTCTGAGGCATCTTCTTTAATGGGGTATTTTTTCAAAAATATACAATAAAATTAATTTATTGAAAGGATACCCTCGTTTCCGTTTTTTGTCAATAAAAAAAAACTGTCCAAACTATAGTTTAGGATAGGAAGGAGCAAATACGATTTTACTTCATCATTTAGGAAAGAACTATTGTCGAGGAAAGAACTTTTTGTGAATTTCTAAGAGCCGTTTAAGTTCTTGTATCGGCTTTTCATGATCATCAACACGTAGGTCTATATATCGGTCATTGAAACCGCTATAGCCACCATTCTTACGTACAACGAGGAGTGCAGCGGACTGCTGCCCGCGTTTGTCTCCACCCTTTTCTTGTCCTGCAAGCAAGGCGTCAACTAATCTATCAGCAAGTTCACCTTTTGATTCTTCATAAGCTGCACCCATAGCCTTAACAACTTCTTCACCTATAAGGATATTGCCTTGTGCGGTATAATGTTTTCCAGAGTTTGCCCCAGCCCAATCGTGGCATTCTTCACCAGTATAGTTAGCAGCAGTGCCATTTGCATCAACTATACCTGCTTGCCTTGTCCTTCTTCCTTTGTCATCTTTGATAAGATGGTCCAAAGTCTGCTTGGCAGATAGACCTATCTTGAGCAGTTCTAATCCTCTGGGGCCGTAAGTTGTATTTGCCCAAGATTGCGTTGCGATCGCGCCGACACCAGATTCTGCCCATGGAACAACTGCTCCAACAGCGAAGAACTTTGATTGAACGGCAACTCCAAGGTCACCGTTGTCTGGATCAAACCCTACGATTGAGAAAGTAGAGATCGGTTTTGACATCATTGAATTTAAGCGCATGTGAATTGGATTTATGGTGTGTTTTACGATAATAGTATTGTTTAATCGTCTTCAAAACGGATTTTCATGGCTGCAGCGTGGCCTTCCAATCCTTCTATTTCAGCAAGCTTTATGACATCGGGTGTAACCTTCTCCAAAGCGTGCTTTGTATAAGAAATAAGGCTTGTTCTTTTAAGAAAGTCGTGAACACTCAACGGAGAGGCGTATCTTGCTGCCGTTCCGGTAGGAAGTATGTGATTAGGTCCTGCGATGTAATCTCCAACAGCTTCAGGGGAATATGGACCGAGAAGTATAGCACCTGCATTTCTGATTTCACCAATCCAGTCATAAGCATCTTCAATGTGTAGTTCAACGTGTTCAGGTGCGATATTATTTGCAAAATCAACTGCTTCTGCTATATTTTCGACGACAAATGCTGCCCCGTAGTTCTCAAATGCTTTTACAAGTTCATATTGGCGTGGTAGGTTCTGTGCTTGTAGTTCTATTGATGCTTTTACTTGTTCAGCAAAACCAAGAGATGGTGTAATCAGTATAGCAGAGCATTCAGGTCCGTGTTCTGCTTGTGATATTAGGTCTGCAGCGACAAAATCTGGGTCCGCTGTTCCGTCAGCTATGACAAGTATTTCACTTGGACCAGCTAATTTGTCAATATCAACGTGTCCATATACCTCTTTTTTTGCGAGTTGTACATAGAGATTACCGGGTCCGACTATTTTATCAACGGATTTAATGGTATCTGTTCCATAAGCCAATGCTGCCACAGCTTGCGCCCCACCACATTTATAGATTTCTTCAATTCCGCATTCTGCTGCAGCGACCAACATGTGCGGGTTAATTTGTCTATTTCGCATAGGCCCCATACAGACCGCTATCTCCTCAACTCCAGCTACTTTTGCGGGAACTACACTCATGACTAACGAAGATACTAACAACTGACTTACAGAGGGAACGCATACACCGATCCGCTTCAGAGGTCTTATCAGGTGTCCTAACAACACACCGTCCTCTTCGGTTGTTACCCATGATGTTTGTATCTGCTTCTGATGAAACGTTTCAATGTTCTGCTTTGCATGAACAATTGCGTCTATAAAATCGTTAGATACTTCACCGTAAGCGTGCTTGATTTCTCTTTGCTGTACTTTTAGTCCTTTAGCCGAAATTCTTGGTGCGTCATACTTGCGCGTATAACGAGCAACTGCTTTATCTCCTTCACTCTGAACATCGTTAATTGTGCGGCGTACAGTTTTTAAGATATTCTCATCCTTGAGTTTTCCACGTTCATTTAGTTTTGCAAGGAATGAAGTACATTCTGGGGTTTGTGTTTCAAAAATTCGCAGCATAATTTTTATGAAATTTAGTGTAAGACCTTAAATAAACCTGGTCATTTTTCCTTTATTCATCGTTGTTGACTCTTTGTATATCTGCCTTAAGATTATTGAGTTTCTTCTCGATCTCCTCATAACCTCTGTCAATATGATATATTCGTGAGACGGTAGTTTCTCCTGTTGCTGCTAAACCTGCGACGACAAGCACTGCCCCTGCGCGTAAATCTGAAGCCATGACAGGCGCACCACTCAGGTAAGGCACTCCTTTAATAATTGATTTACTTCCCTTTAGGTTGATATTTGCCCCCATACGGTTTAGTTCTGCAGCGTGTATAAATCGATCGGTATGGACATTTTCCGTGATTGTACTTTTTCCAGATGCAACACTCAACAGTCCCATCATTTGTGCTTGCATGTCGGTTGGAAAACCTGGGAATGGAGCAGTCGTAACATCAATGGATTTGAGTTTTTCAGGTGTAGTCACACGCACACCTGTTTTGTGCCAATCTAATTGTACACCTGCTTCTACTAATTTTTTAGATACTGCGGTGATTTGTTTCGGTTCGATTCCTTCAACGGAGACATCTCCGTTTGTCATAGCAGCAGCGACCATGAATGTACCCGCTTCTATATCATCCGATATGACTGAATGTTCAGTACCGTGTAATTGTTTGACACCATGAATTGTCAAGGTTGAAGTACCAATCCCTTCTATATCTGCCCCCATAGCATTTAGAAATTCTGCCAAGTCTTTAACATGCGGTTCACGTGCAGCCCCTTTGATGACCGTTGTCCCATCAGCTAAGGTTGCAGCCATTAACACGTTTGCGGTAGCACCAACACTTGGTCCGTGTTGCCCGGTTAAGTCAAACTTTGCGCCTTTCAGTTGTTCCGCTTGTGCGTAGATATAACCTTTTTTGACTTCTACTTTTGCCCCCAAAAACTCTAAACCTTTGATGTGCAAATCAACAGGTCGCGGTCCGATTGCGCATCCACCTGGAAATGACACCTTTGCTCTTCCAAGTTTAGCAACGAGAGGACCTAACACATAAATTGAAGCCCGCATTTTTCGCACTAAATCGTAAGGTGCTTCATATTCCATGCGGTTGATTGGTTCAATATAGAGTGATCCATTTTTTCGTGTTATAGATGCCCCTAAGCCTTCAAGAACTGCACTCAGTGTCCTTACATCAGTCAGGTTTGGGACATTGTGAAGCACGCTGAGACTATCACCGAGAATTGCTCCTGCAACTGCGATTGGAAGTACAGCATTCTTTGATCCACCGACTTTAACCTTACCTTCAAGTCTGTTTCCACCGTTAATTACGAATCTTTGCATTTTATTCACCTTTATTGATATTAGAATTATTTCGCGTGTCTTATTTATATCCTATTTTCTTGCATAAACGATGCCAAAAGTGAACTTGTTACAAATATAAGTATACGATGGAAAGGCAAATTTTAGATTGTATCAAAAATGACACATGTAATGTTTATGTTCTTAAAGTTTGAGAGTTTTAGTTTTGAATTAAAACAACTTTATCTATCATTCTTCATTTTGACTTAAGACGTTCTAACTCTTCTAAAAGTTGTGTGATTTTAGCTTCAGCGTTCTCAGCGCGTTCAGTTGTAGTTAGTAACCATTCCGAGGTAGCTGGATCGAATAATCGCAGAATACCATCATTTTCACCCAATTCTAATCCTAACACTTCTGAGATGATGCGGTCATTGTTAATTGGAATTTCAACATAAACACCATTGTTAAGACTGTATCCTACAAAACTTGGGACAATCTCACCAAGAGGGTCGTAGATGAAATACTCTTTAACCCCCAACTCTGAAGCATATAGTTTTTTCTTCTTTCTCATATCGTTTCTAAACGTCTTGGGACTGGCAACTTCAAGCACAAAATCGGGAGAACGTCCCTCTTCCCAGATTAAATATGTTCTTCGCTGTTTTCTTCCTACACCAAATGCAACAAAAACATCTGGAGCAACAGATTTCCTTGTGTTTCCTTCTTCATAGTATATAAACATGTTTCCTGAAACACAAACATCGCTATTATTACGAAAATGGTGCTTTAACATTTGAATGAAATCAATCATCAAGTCACGATGTATTTCAGTTTCTGCCATAGGTTGACCATCCGATTCCGGATAGAATATAGTCGGTGCTGATTGTATTCTTTTCGGCATCGTGTTACCTCCTATTTTCCGATTGTGTCTTTTTGTTATGTATATATCAGATTCGTGGGTATGTCAAGGTACTGTCTATTATAGGGTGTGTAAATATTTTGGCAGCGTTTCCATATCGGATCGTTCCAAGACATAGCACTCCGCTGGAGTGCGGGGGTTCTGTACATTGTGAGTTCTATAGACATATCACGCCTCTGGCGTGAGGATATCTCTTACTTGTCAAGAACGCTCTATTCAAGAACGCTCTTTGCTCCAGCGGAGCAATATGTCTATAGAAAATTGAATATCAAGAGTCTGCACTCCAGCGGAGTGCTATGTAAACTAAACTGAACATAAGCAAAAAATCAATGCTCTGCCAATAACTTTACACACCCTAAATTCATAGGGTTATTTAGTTTTTAAAATTTTCAATAATTCTTTGCTATTACGTTAATGTTGCTTTTCAGCATATTGTGTTCGTCTTTAGTCCCGTAGGGACGATATGTTTATAGAAAACGCTGTCCCCACCCGTCTTGAGTTCCGTAGGAACGGCATATTTATTGTTGATGTACTTATAAACATATCGTCCCTACGGGACTGAAGAGTGGTAGGGGTACACATTCTTCTATAAACATATCGTCCCTACGGGACTGAAGAGGACTCTGATTTTGCAAATCCCTTAAGTTTACAGCTATAGGTTGAGCGAAGCGACACCCGACAAGTAGAGTTAGACAAGGTTTCCATGTCGGTTTCGCTTCGCTCTAACCGACCTACAGTTTATTTATGATAATTTGTCAATTAGAAATGGTATAAGTTGACAATGATTATGACAGCTTTATCTATTATTCTTCATTCAGACTTAAGACGTTCTAACTCTGCCAAAAGCTGCGTGATTTTAGCTTCAGCGTTCTCAGCGCGCACTTCAGCGTTCTCAGCGCGCACTTCAGCATTCTCAGAACGAACTTCAGCATTCTCGGCGCGTTCAGTTGTAGTTAGTAACCATTCCGAGGTAGTTGGATCGAATAATCGCAGAATGCCATCATTTTCACCCAATTCTAATCCTAACACTTCTGAGATGATGCGGTCATTGTTAATTGGAATCTCATCATAAACACCATTGTTAAGACTGTATCCTACAAAACTTGGGACAATCTCACCCAGTGGGTCGTAGATGAAATACTCTTTAACCCCCAACTCTGAAGCATATAGTTTTTTCTTCTTTCTCATATCGTTTCTAAACGTCTTGGGACTGGCAACTTCAAGCACAAAATCGGGAGAACGTCCCTCTTCCCAGATTAAATATGTTCTTCGTTGTTTTCTTCCTACACCAAATGCAACAAAAACATCCGGTGCAACAGATTTCCTTGTGTTTCCTTCTTCGTAATAGATAAACATGTTTCCTGAAACACAAACATCGTTATTATTACGAAAATGGTGCTTTAACATTTGAATGAAATCAATCATCAAGTCACGATGTATTTCAGTTTCTGCCATAGGTTGTCCATCCGATTCCGGATAGAATATAGTCGGTGCTGATTGTATTCTTTTCGGCATCGTGTTACCTCCTATTGTGCGATTGTATCTTTTTGTTAAGTATATATCAGATTCGTGGGTGTGTCAAGGTATTGTAAGCGAGCGGGTGTGTAAAGTAATTGTCCCCGTTTTTGTCTGAATCGCGCCAATTATATAGCTGGCGCGGAGAACACGGAAGGATGGAAGGGTGGAAGGGTGGAAGGATGGAAGGGTGTAATTGTTTGAACCAGGATTTATAGGATTATCAGGATTTACAAGATAAGAGGCTGAATCGCTGATTACGTGGTTTACGCGGAGAACACGGAAGGGGGTTTTGGAAAGTGGAAGAGTGGAAGGGTGTAGTTGTTTGAACCAGGATTATCAGGATTTATAGGATTTACAAGATAAGAGTTTGAATCGCGGAATACGCGGAGGACACGGAAAGGGGTTTTGGGAATTTCAAGGTATTTTCATAACTATCAGGTGATCTATAAGCTAAGGGCAGAAGAGGTTGCTAATTTTTCAGAACTATTGGCACACCTCTATTCACGAGAACTTTATGTACCAGAATCATTATGAGAAAAAAGTTGACATGTAAATTGAAAGACCGTAGAATAAGTAATACCATTTCTAAATGATTATGTAACATTATTTCGTAGGTCGGGTAGAGCGAAGCGACACCCGACACGTAGAGTTAGACAAGGTTTCCATGTCGGGTTTCGCTTCGCTCTAACCGACCTACAGTTTATTTATCATAATTTGTCAATTAGAAATAGAAATGGTATAAGAAGCAATTTGGATAGGTATAAAATATACCTTCCCATTTGTAAAAATAGGCATTTAGAACAACAGAAAAGGAGTCATGACCGATGAAAAATAGATTGTTTTCAATATTGTTAGCACTGTTGATTTCACTCCCATTTATGAACTGCGGTCTCCCACCAGGTTCAATGGAGGTTCCGCTGGATGATCCACAGCAGGAACCGCAGCAAGCACGTTTACCCGATGAAGTGAAGGGGAACACTAAGAAAGAATGGATCCATGATATAGCATATTCACCAGATGGCACCATACTTGCTGTTGCTGCTGGCAACGGTATTTGGCTCTACGACGCACAGACAGGTCATGAACTTGCACAATGTGCAGGACATATAGATAAAGTCTTACACATAGCATTTCGTCCGGACGGAGAGACTTTGGCAAGTGTCGGTCTCGGTCATGATCAGACTATTCGTATATGGGACGTGCACACTGGAAAAAACCTACGAACATTCAAATATCAGGCTTGGGATGTAGCATTTAGTCCAGATGGAAAAAATATCGTTTGTGGTAGTGATATCAATTATAACCTCTATCTGTTGGATGCTGACACAGGCAAACTCCTACACACACTCTCTGGACATACGGATTATTCTGGTCCGGTTTATGTTATGAATTTGGCGTTTAGTCCGGATGGAAAAACTATCGCAGGTATAGGACGTGGACCGAACATCAGTCTATGGGATGCAAACACAGGAAAACTCTTGCAAACACTCACAGAGGAAACACATGGGTTTACTCTCGATTCTTTTGCATTTAGTCCGGATGGTAGTATGATCGCAAGCGGGAGTGGTCACTCGACCATTTCTCTGTGGGATGTGAATACGGGAAAACACCTGCGAGCAATCACAGATATTGGAGTTCATGGTTGGCATAAAAGTTTTGCATTTAGTCCTGATGGAGAGATGATCGCTGGTATGAAGGGACTGGATATTGTCTTGTGTGATGTGAACACCGGAAAACTATTAAAAACACTTACAGGGTATCGGGAGAAGAACCCTCTACGTCTGGACCGGTTCAATCGATATATTTATGATGACCCCTCATTCAGTTTCTTGGTATTCAATCCGGATGGAAAGACAATCGCAGCTGCTGGTCGACATCAACATAGTATTCATCTGTGGAATGTGAACACAGGTTATCTCCAAAAAATCATCCAATTTTGATGCTAATTCTGTTTGGTAAAACAGGATATGTATAACTATTTCGAACAGCACTAAAGGAGTCCTAACCGATGAAAAATAGATTGTTTTCAATTTTCACAGTACTATTTTTCCTATTCACATTTACATCCAACAGTATTACCCAAGACCTACAGAATGATCCACAACAAGATGATTTCTATGATGGTGTGAAAGTCCACCCAGAGAAAATCCTACCTAAGGATGTCCTCATCTATGATATAGCGTTTTCCCCTGATGGCAATCATCTCGCCGTGGCGGGGGACTTCGGTATTCTGCTCTACGATACTCGGATAGTTGATAAACCTATCAAAGTAGCAGGGAATACAGGTTCAGTGGTTCAGATAGCGTTTAGTCCGGATGGAAAGGTGATAGCAAGTGTTAATGCTAATTTCCCTGGTACAATTCGTCTTTTGGACTCCAACACGGGGGAACTCTTACGAACAATCAATGCACGAACCCGCAAAGAGGATAAGGAAATATTGATATTCGGCGTTTCGTGTAGTCCTGATAGTAACACGATTATAAGTAGGCATAATGGACATAGGTTTTATGGACCAGTGGACAATACCATCCGTATGTGGGACATAGATACCGGTAAGCTTTTGCGCACATTATCTGGACATTCGCAACATATCAACGCCATGGCGTATTGTCCGGAGAGTAAGATAATCGCTACAGGAAGTGATGACCATACCCTCCGTCTATGGGATGCTGATAAAGGTAAACTTCTACACATACTGTCCGGACATACGGATTCAGTCAGAAGCGTGGCGTTTAGTCCGGATGGAAGAGTAATTCTAAGTGGAAGTGGGGACAGGACTCTCCGTCTGTGGGATGTGAACACGGGATATCTTCTCCATTCACTTACAAATGAGACAAGTCACACCCCCGATAGCGTGGCGTTTAGTCCGGATGGCAGGACTATCGCAAGTTATAACGGTTTTGAAATTGTCCTATGGGATGTGCAAACAGGGCAGATACTACGGAAAATCAGAGAACGATATAGTGTTACGAATGGCTGGAAAATTGTATTCAGTCCAGATGGCAGGACTATTGCATCTTGGGGATACCAGGAAGTGAATCTATGGAATGTGAATCCAGGTCGTCACCTAAGAACACTCATATCAGGCAAACACCTGGAGTCTTCTGATGTGATACGTTCACTAAAAGTAATTGAATCAAAGAGTAATTGAATAAACACTTAATCCAAGATAAAAGGAGAAACCGTGAAATTTGTCAACTACTTTCTGTTTACTACACTTTTTCTTATTACAGTCCTGCAGTTCGGTTGTGTATCATTTAATTTAACACACCGTGCAGAGAGATTAGTCAATGCAAAGGATTACAGTGGTGCCATAGAAGTCTACCAAAGCATAGTTGAGAGTCACCCCGGAACTGTTAATGCGCGCAAAGCACAACTCGCTATCGGCAAAATCTACATTGAACACCTGAATCAACCTGAAAAAGGGATTGATGCTTATGAAGCGATTATTGCTGAAGCACCCACCAGTGCCGAATCTGCTGAGGCACGGTATCGTATCGGAACCCACGCCTATCACAAGGAAAAATACGACACAGCACAGCTCTATTTTGAAATTATCGTTAACCAATTTTCAAATCTAAAATTGAGTCACAATGCACAAATTATGTTAGCAAAAAGTTATGAAGCAGGAGAAAAATTTGAACAAGCTGTAGAAATCTATGAGAACTTTATGAATCGTTACCCGCAAAGCAAACGCACACCACAAATCCTGACATATAAAGCACGTATACAACGAGAACACCTTAACGATGATGAAGAAGCAATACGAACACTGGAATTATTAGTCAGAAAGAATAATAAAGATGCGGATGCAGAATCGTACGTGAATGAAGCCAAGAAAACATTGATTGAATTCAACCGCTCTCCCTTTGGATTTGGTCCATACCCTGAAATTCCTGCTGATTTTCCTTTTCGCGAAGAAATTTTGGGGTGGGATAGTCCCACGCCAGAACATGAATTGTCATATAGAGTCCATATTAAGTTGTGGAAACAGGGTGCACAGTTGACAAGTGTTTCGTTCAATGGTAATGGTCTCATTTATCCCGGTATGCCTGGTGTAATTTATGTAGAATGGACTACCCTTCCAAACGATGACCCAGAATTCCCAGGTCAACGGTATGCCTCACATATATCGGGTCACCCTGATACAGCTAAAAAGTGGCAATCTTTATACCTTGTCAACCGTATGTATGAACGCACAGGCGTAACACCTGATGAAATTGAGGTTACCGGTATAAAGGTTAATGTTTACCCAGATGGAACAAAAGTCTATCCGTTCCCGGCTGGAGGAATTGACCCTTATGAATTCCTTGGTTTAACAAAGTAAAAAGAAGGAATGCAATAGAACCTATTGTCATAATGAAAGGAATCTACATTTTGAAAAAGTAAATAGTTGTATGATGCATATCAATAATAACAAAGGAGAACGCCACCATGAAGAATAGAGCGCTTACAATTTTGACAATCCTGTTGATCGTACTTACATTTAACTTCAGCATTCTTGCCCAAAACTTGCAGGACGATCCGCAGCAAGGGACTTTTCCCGATGGTGCAAAAGCACATCAGGGGAAAGTAAGAACCTGGTATATAAAGTTTTCACCTGATGGCACACTCCTCGCGATCGCCAGTGACATCGGCGTTTTACTTTATGATACACAAACTTATGATAAACCTGACCTACTTAAAGGACATACGCTTTCAACATGGAGTGTGGCATTTAGTCCAAAAGGGAAAAAACTCGTAAGTGCAGATCAGGACGGTACTATCCGACTGTGGAATATAAACACGGGACAACAAATCAGAACAATAGCAATAGGGTATATGCACCCTTATGGACAGGTGGCGTTTAGTCCGGATGGTACGAAGATAGCATATATGCATGGGGTTAAAAACATCGGTCTTTGGGATACAAACACAGGAAAACTGCTACACACGCTATCTGGACATGCATATATCGTCTACGGTGTGGTGTTTAGTCCAGATGGAAATATGCTTGCAAGTGCAAGTGATGACAAAACTGTGCGCTTGTGGGATGTGAACACAGGACAACAAATCAAAACACTCACAAAGCAAACAAATTCAATCTATTGCGTGGCATTTAGCCCGGATGGAAACATGCTTGCAAGTGGTGGTACTGAAGATACTGTGCAACTGTGGGATGTGAATACAGGACAACGAATCAAAACACTGACAGTCAACAAAAAGAAATTTATTGGACAAGATTTGGTGTTCAGTCCTGATAGAAAGACCATTGCAGGTACCGGTCCTGCCCAAATCCACCTATGGGATGTAAACACAGGACAGCTCATCCGTATATTCCAAAAGATTACTGGTTTGCCTTGTATGGTAGAACATTTAGCGTTCAGTCCTGATGGAAAGACCCTTGCAAGTGCAGGCAAGCGTGAAGCACATCTGTGGGATGTAAAGAAAGGTGAGATTCTTCGAACACTCATAATTGATTACAAATGGAATCTTAGCCGATGAAAAATAGTTTGTTTTCAATATTGTTAGCACTGTTGATTTCACTCCCATATCTGAACTGCGGTCTCCCACAAGGATCTTATACCATTTCTACTTTATAATATACCATTTTCGTAGGTCAGGTTGAGTGTGAACGAAACCCGATGAATGCCATGTCTTCTTCCCTCTGCCGCTGACGAGGTTTCCTAACCTCGCCTGCGGTACCCCTCTTATCCTGTAAATCCTGTCCTCCTGTAAATCCTGGTTCGGACAATAGATTAGCTCTTTGCTCCAGCGGAGCAATATGTCTATAGAAAAACGCATGTCAAGTGACCGCACTCCAGCGGAGACATAGCACTCCGCTGGAGTGCTTATATATTTATCTTGCAATCATATTCTGTTTTTGATAAACTTTGCTTTCAACATCAACATTTAGAATAATGAGGTAATATGATGGCTGAGAAAATTTATCGCGTTGGCGTAATTGGTTGTGGTGGTATGGGTCGTGCCCATGCGCGTAGTTGGAAGGATAGTGGACGTGCAAAGGTTGTTTCGGCTTCAGACATTAGTGCTGATTCCGCAGCAAAATTTGCCGATGAATTATCATTACCTTCTCACTATACTGATTTTACTGAAATGTGTGAGAAAGAGGATCTTGATATTGTCAGTATCACAACTTGGCAAAGTGTACGTGCGGAACCTACAATCGCAGCTGCGGAAAATGGTGTGATCGGCGTGATAACCGAAAAACCGATGGCAGCTTCCGTGGGTGATGCACAAGACATGATGGATGCATGCGAAAAGAGTGGAACAAAATTAGTCGTAGGACATCAACGCAGGTTTAGTCCACAGAACTGTGAAGCGCGTAGGCTTATTCAAGACGGAGCAATTGGACAACCACAGGCGATGTTGCGTCGTGATGGACACGGGTTATTGAATCGGGGAACACATGAAATTGATGAAATGCGTTTTATCCTTGGTGATCCCGATCCACAATGGTTAATAGGTCAGATTTCACGTAAGACGGATCGTTGGGAAAGACGCGTTAGAACTGAGGACCTTTGTATGGCTGAAATCTGTTTTGAGGGTGGTATTCGCGGTGTCTACGAGAGCGATCTACCCGGTCCCGGTCTACGTGGGGATGCCGTATACGGTGATGATGGTCAGCTGCGCCGAGGTGGGGATGGAACTATTGAGTTACTTAACAGTAAAGCGGCAGGATGGCAGACTGTTAAACCGCGGCAAAGTGAACCGAATCAGTTTTCTGAGATGTTAGCATGGATTGAAGGTGACATTGACGAACACAGAAATGCCGGTAGACATGGACTTTGCACCATTGAAATATTGATGGCATTTTATGAATCCGTACGCATTCAAGATGTTGTGAGTTTTCCGTTGAAAACGCGTCCTAATCCACTCGATCTGTTGGTTGAGGGTGGTAAAATACCTGTTTTTGTTGAAGGACGTTACGACATTCGTGCCCCATTCCCAGAGCAGAAATAAGGGACATATTTTTTTACCTTATTCGAACGACGATGAAATAAACTTAGGGCGGAATCTTCCGCCCATTTTCTTTTGTTAATTAACAATCAACATCCTTTCCATCACTACCATATACATCCATCCTGTCCTGTGTAGAAATATCTTCTGCACTTTCAGGTTTATAGTGAAACTGTAACGCTCTACGCCGTTTTGATGAATGATTTACAGGACTGCCGTGGTGAAGTAATCCGTGCCAAAACAGACATCCTCCTGGTTGCAACAGTACCATAGTATCCCGTGCAACAGGAACATCAGTGTCACAGATTTGCCAATCTCTTCGCTTGAAGTGTACCATAGGTCCTTCGTTATGAGATTTTGGAATGATGTGCATACACCCGTTCTCTGCAGTCGCTTCATCTAATGCGATCCATACACCGACTACTGCTGTGCCGTGTGCCAGATTAAAATATGCGCAATCCTGATGCCACGGTTTTTCTGTTCCGTGCCGTGGTGGTTTTACTAACGCCATATCTTGGAACAGTACCGGTGTATCTCCCATAATCTGTTCCAACACGTGAAGGAGTCCTTGATGTTCTGCCATTGCTTTCAAGCGTGATTCATGATTTACGAAGTTAAAGACCTTTCTAATAGCATCACGTCGTTCATTTGGCTCCATATCATCCTTCAGTTTTGCGAGTTTTGATTCAAACTGTATAGCGCGAAAATCAGGATTATTTCCATCCATCAGATGCGTCATCCCCGCTAAAGCATTCTCTATCTCCTGGTTTGAAAAAGCATCTTCAATGACCAGATAACCGTTCTCATGGAAATAGTCAATATCTACTTTACTAACAGAAGAAAATCCCCCAGTAATGCTATTTGCAACTGTATCAAATCGATATAGTTCCTCGGGATATAAGATTGGTGTTAGACTATTGATAACTTCTTCAGGTACTACAGTATCTTGTTGATTCATGCCCATCTCCTTATATTTCACCCCTGCCTTCCAGCTCAAGTAGCGTTAGAAAGTTTTTAACACGATCTACGGCATCTTGTGCGCGTTCACGTTCAGAGGCAGTGGCTTCATCGTTTATCCACTGTTGACGTTGTGGTAGCCATTCAGTCTGAAGATATTCAAGTTGATTTAAGAAATGTGGATCTTCAGTCTCACTAACAAAATACTCTATTATTCCTAATAGACCGTATTTTCGATTTATTTCCATATCTTCTAATTCAGCGACCATTTGTGTGAATAGTTGTAGATTCCGGTCCTGTCTCGCTTGTGCAACTTCACGTGCGGACTCGGTAAGTAGTTTATCAACAAATTCTTGTTTAGAATTTATCCATCGTGTTAGATTTCTGACATATTCCTCTAAATTAAAATTACCTCGCTGTAGGGCAAAATACGCATGGATATGTATATTTCTAAAAAAGCCGGTATAACCGATGTTAGGGTCCATTGTATCAGCGTCGTATAGGATCTGGTTTTCTATATTTCCATACAAGAGCTTAAAGTCTTCAGCAGTAAGGTTCGTCGGTTTCAAGTGTGCGAGAACTACAGAAGTTGCTGCTTGCACAAATTCAGGTTCAAAATCGTACATCGCAAGGATATTTTCAGTAATAACTGCGCCAGACTCATGATGAACTTTTCCGTGTAGGTTATGCTTATTGTAAATCTCTGTGACAACGTTCTGACCGGCAGGAGTCAAAGTTTCGTTTAACCAAAAACCGTTCTGATCAAGTATTCGCTTCCCATTGTCATCAGTTAAGATAACACCATCGTAACGTTTTGTTATGTCGTGAAGTGTCCCTGCCACCTCCAACAGTTTGACATCACCACCTTCTCTTCTACCGAGTTCCATACTCATAGCTCTGACACGCATTGTATGGTTCCAAGTATAATGTCTCCATTGAAAACCAACTCGATTGTGTTCCCATAGACCAAAGGTTTCATTGACCAATGTTTCTAACTCATTTAAGACCTGGGAGTAATTCATAAACACCTCAATTATTGATTGTTATATTTCACTTTGATGAGCGATAGTCCTTGTGCTGGGACAGATGTCCCAGCTGATGCTCTGTCTTTTGCGTTTAAGATTTGTAGAAACTGTTCATAAGCATTATGTGTATCATCAGAACCTTGTTTTATACATTTTAAGATAGTTCCAACGATTGCACGAACCATTCCTCGCAAAAACGAATCTGCTTCGATCTCAAAGTATATAAGATCACCGTCTTGATGACAAGATGCATCCAAAATCTCACACATTGGGTTTTGTCTGTCACTTCCTGTTTTATGAAAAGACGTGAAATCCCTTCTTCCTAAAATACCTTTGCATATTGACAGAATTGAAACTATATCTACCGGTGTAGAATATAGATATGTTGTATTCCTCAAGATTGCTGCAGGATATGTACGATTCAGTATTGTGTACCGATACTTCCGACTAAGTGCGTCAAAACGCGCATGGAATTCAGCATTAACCTCTGTCGCTGCACACACCACGATGTCACGTGGTAATATGTGATTGAGTCCATGTTGAAAAGCGGATAGCGGTATAGAGGAATCTGTATGAAAATTTGCTACTTGTCCTTCAGCGTGAACACCAGCGTCTGTTCTACCAGCACCTATTAGGTTTACCTGCTTGTCTGTTAACTTTTTTATTGCATTTTCAACTGTTCCTTGAACTGTTGGAATATTAGGTTGAATCTGCCACCCGTGATATTCAGTTCCATCATATTCAAGCAAGAGTTTTATATTTCGCATATTATTAAATTGATAGATTTTAGGATACTAATCAGTTAAGATTACCACACCATAGTAACAAGTGTCAATTTATTTATTAATTTATCCTCACACAAGTGAATATTTTACACGTTTGAAATCAGATGCGACCATTTAGAAAATATGATAGGATAATCAAAACAATTTGATTGTTAACTAAAGGAAACTAAACTATGAATCAAGTAAAAATTGGAGTAATCGGTTGTGGTGCAGTCGCTCAGGTACAGCATTTGCCAAATCTAAACCATCTTCATCGCGAGTTTGAAGTATCAATCGTATGTGATCTGTCAAAAGGCGCAGCCCAAGCTGCAGCAAGAAGATTCCATATACCTGAATATGTAACAGAATACAAGAAACTATTGGATAGTGATGTTGAGGCAGTTCTGCTGTGTCATGGTGATCCGAAGACTGAAGTTGCACTTGAAGCATTCGCAGCAGGCAAGCATGTCTTCATTGAAAAACCTGTCTGTTTTTCACTCCAAGAAATAGATAAAATGCTTAATGCGCAACAGAAGGTTGATATGGTTGCACAAGCAGGTTATATGAAAGTGCACGATCCGGCATTCCAGGTAGCAAAAAACGAAGTTGATGCTATGGATAGCTACCGTTTCGTGCAGATTAACCATTTGCATCCAAATAACAGATTACATCTTAGTCAATTTGACGTTGAGAGATTTGAGGATGTTCCACCGAATAGTCTTGCACCTGCACAAGCAGCACGTGAAGCGGCACGTCTTGATGCTATTGGTGATGTATCACCTGAAGCACAACGGGCATTTTTTCTACTCTCTGGGAGTATGATTCACGACATATACAGTCTTCGTGTGATGTTAGGGTCTCCAACCGAAGTAATAAGCGCTGAGGTATGGTCAGAAGGACAAGGTGTCAGTATTGTTTTCGGTTTTCAGAATGGTGCTCGTTGTGTTGCGACATGGGTGGATCTTCCTAATTTATGGGATTTTAAGGAGACTTTAGAAATATATGGTGATGATAAACGAGTCTTGGTGTCATATCCAACTGGTTTCTCAAGGGGTATTCTATCAGAGGTAAAAATTCAAGGAATAGATAACAGTGGGAAAACTTACAGCAAGACCCCCTATATTGAATGGGAGAGTGCATTTGTTCGCGAATTACGACATTTTCATGAATGTATTACCACTGGTAAGGAGTGTCACACATCGCTTGAATCTGCTCGGAAAGACATTGAATTGATTATTAACATCGTCAAGTGTTACGTAGAAAGATCACCAGTTAAGTGTATATAGAATGTCGTAAGTGAAAGAAGTTAAGAGAAATGGCAGACTATAGTCTGCCATTTCTGCTTTAGTTGGTTAAATCGATTACTCTACGTCGTTTTCAACTTCTTCGCCGTTTTCAACTTCTACTTCAACTGGAAGAACTTCCAATTCAATCTCTGTCTCACCTGTTACGATAAAGCGTGGGACAATTAGTGCAGTACCAGTAATAGGAATAAGTTCTGGCATTGATGACATGTCTTCTAACACATCCTCAACTATTGTCTCACCTTCCATATCTTGTGGGGTTTCACCATCTTCTGGCGGTAGTTCACCATCTTCGGGAGGTAGTTCACTATCATCAGGCGGTAGTTCGCCATCAGGAGGAACTGTCCCTTCACCGGGTAACGTCTCTAATAGTGTATTGAAGAACTTTTCAAAGTATTCTTCAAATAGCTCTTCTATTGCCGGCTCTTCCATATCTTCTTCTGTTATTGTTGCGAGCGTGACCAGAACTAACCCTCTATCAAACTCCTTATCTTTGAGTTGATCGATAAATTCATTCAACGTTTCAGGTGAAGGTGGAAAAGGAACACCGAATGGATTAAAACCGAATTCGGTTGCTGCAGACATTGAGAGTCGAGCAGGACCTGTAGCAAAATTCTCAGGAATGTGAAGTTTCACTTCTCTATACATAGAGCGTGATTCTCCAGCAGCAGTCCAGTGTGGTAACATTTCGAGCACAAAAGTTGCGGTTTCTCCCAGTTTGACTTCACCAATAACATGAATGTCTTTTACTTCAGTATGCAGAATATATGGAATATCTATCATTGAGATATTTACTTCATCTATTGTAGCTCTGCCTGCACCATTTATAAGATTATTAGTAAATGGCAGAACAATATTCTCTATGTTTTTCATTACAGATTCATGGGGATCAGGCGTAATTGTTCTGAAAGATTTTGTATAGACATTATCAGTTTCTTTGAAACTAATTGCAACGTTTGCTTCAACTGTTCCTGGACTAACTTCCATTCGTATTGCGTCTAACGTTGTTGCGGCTACTACTGGTATAAAATGTTCTTGTCCATAAGCGACCTTATGACGTTTTTGAATGGGTTCAGGACTGTTGATGGGTTGGTAAATTACATTGACAGAAATCATCGGTGGCAATTTTCCAAGTTCACCAACGATACCAGGTCTCAAGTCTTTAGTAACTGTCCCGATAGGATTACCGTATGCCGTTGCTGACTTGAATGAACTCTCTGCCCTTGATACAATTCCATCTACGACTGCTCGGTATACAGGCAATGATACTTGTCCATCAAGGAACATGTCATGTCCAAAAGCAACAAATTTGTCGCCATAGACCTGCGTAACTGTTCCGAACCCCGTACTATTAACGACATCACCTGTCACGATTGCCACACCGATCATATCGCCAGCAGATAATTCCTGTGATGCATTTGGTGGCGGTGCTACTGGTGCACCACCAATTCCGGCAAAGAATTCGACAGAATCGAACCTTGTTCCACTGAAGTATGAAGATAGTTGTTCAAGTCTGCTGTTGTCAATTCCAGTGATAGTTATAGGCGTTTTGACCTGTGTATATGTTGAATTTACAACTGCACTTGGCGCTGCAGGCGGATTTAAGAATTCGCCGAATGTGGTATGATCAATTATAGCTTCCATTGCATCAATGGGTGTAACCAAGAAACGATGTGGTGCTTCTGACCAATTATATCCGTAAGATAATGCACCGAAAACTTTACCTGGGGGTCCTACAGGGCTCCCGGACATACCTCTGGCCACTCCACCCATCGCTTGAATTGCTTCATCTGTCAAAACACATTCATAAAGCGGGAATCCAAATCCTGAATTTTTCACTCTACGAAATTCTGCCTGTATGATCACCTTACTTGTGCCTTCAATTCCGGTGATGATCTCAATAGGTGTTTTTGTAGCAAGTTTACGGACTTCATCTTCGTACATACTCTCAAGTTCAACTTCACCGACTATAGGTGCAGCATTAAAGTCTTCTATTACACCATCTAAAGTAGGATTCTCAATTTTATCTTGTTCTTGATCTGGGGAACAACCCATTTGGAATAGCATCACGAGTGCGATTCCTGTTAAAACTAAAATACGTTTCACAATAATTCTCCTAATGTGAGATTTCTCTCTATCTCGTGTAGGTCGGGTAAGCGAAGCGAAACCCGACCTACGATATAAAATATCAGTAACACACTTCAAACCATAGAATTATAACCTATCAGTTATAGTTATTTTTAAAATTCACCATATACTACCATGCAACCCATCCACCATCTACAGCAATAGTTTGTCCAGTAACCCAATTTGCTGCATCTGATGCTAAGAATAGAACAGCACCGACTACCTCATCAACCTCACCAACTCGTCCCATTGGAATTCGACTGACGACATCGTCATAGAATTCTTTACGTTGTAACAGTACATTCGCAAGGGGTGTGCGTGTAAAAGCTGGGGCAACAGCATTGACAGTAACATTATGGGGTGCCCATTCAACAGCAAGTCCTTTGGTTAGCAATACAACCCCTCCTTTACTACCTGAATACGCAGTCCGTAGCGGCCCACCTACTAAACCCATTGTTGAGGAAATATTGATTATTTTTCCACTCTCTCGGTCAATCATTGGTTTCACAAGTGTTTGCGTAAGAAAGAACAGACCTTTTAGATTGAGATCATAGATTGCATCCCAATCTTCTTCAGTAAGTTCTAATGCGGGTTTAGGACGATTTGTACCTGCGTTGTTGACGAGAACGTCAACTCTACCCCATACATCAATTGCAGCTTGTGCACCTTCTGTGATTGAATTTATATCACTCACGTCAAAGACAATCAGTTCGGCTTCACCTCCATTTTTTTGTATTTCTTCTGCAACTTCTTCTAAGTCTGAACGTGTACGACTATTCAGGATAACCTTTGCTCCCATTTGGGCAGCTGCAATAGCAATGCCTTTACCAATTCCTTTACCTGAACCAGTGATTAACATCACTTTATCGTTTAATTCAAATCCGGGAAACGCCATAAATGTCCTCCAATTGTTTAGGTTGTTGATTGACTGTGGAACTTATACCATTCTAATTGCTAATTTCAAAGTATTTTCTAACAGCATAGCACGTGTTAACGGGCCTACCCCTCCCGGCACAGGTGTGATGTATCCAGCGATCTCTTTCACTTCATCAAATTTCACATCTCCGATAAGTCTGTCTGCAACGGTATTGATACCGACATCAATAACAGTAGCGTCCTCTTTTACCATATCCGCGGTTATGAATTCAGGTTTACCCACTGCGGCGACCAGTATATCTGCTTGTTTCGTTACTGCTGCGAGGTTCTTCGTCCGTGAATGACAATAAGTGACTGTAGCATTACAATTTAGGAGCATTACACCGACCGGTTTCCCGACAAGATGGCTTCTCCCGACACACACTGCGTGTTTCCCTTCAATAGATTCACCAGTCAATTCCAAAAGTCTTATTATACCAGTTGGTGTACAAGGTGTGATTGATTCCCGATTGATAAACAGATTTCCTAAGTTGTAAGCAGTTAGACCGTCTGCATCCTTGTCAGGTGCAATTGCGTCCACAACTTCTTGCTCATCAATATGATTAGGAAGAGGCATCTGAACTAAGATACCGTGTATGTCCTCGCGAACGTTTAATTCAAGGACTTTTTTGAGAAGTGTTTTTTGGGTTATATCTACGGGGAGGTGGTGTAATTCAGAATGAATGTTTACTTTAGCACAATCACGTTGTTTGTGTTTTATGTATATTGAGGAGGCAGGGTCATCACCTACTTGGATAACAGCGAGTCCTGGAATGAAATTGAGCTCTTTAAGTCTCTTCCGGATTTGATTTCGGATCGTCTGTGCAAGACGAGTACCATTAAGGATTTCGGCTGCCAACTGCCTTTTCCTCCAAGTTACAGTATACTTGACCATATCATAAGATTTTTCACCCAACAATTTATTAAAATACATTTCAGTATTTTGGTTGACTATAATACTACTAAATTAACCTATTTCTGTCTACTTAATTTTTCAATTCTCTTAATTTATTCTGTTAGTAACATTGTGTCTTTTTTGTTCCTATATCTATTGGTTCTTTAGTCTCTTTTTGCGTTCTTGTATGAATATTAAGACCGTATCAGGACTCTGAAACCCAAGACTTCCAGCTTCATCAATTACCATTTGCATTTGTACGGTGTTATTTTTAAGTAATGTCTCTGCTTTTTGATAATACTTTAATGCTGATTTCTTTTCACCATTTTCATGATGCATAACTGCTATGAAAACGTGCGCTGCAGCAAATCTCGGAGAACCCGGACGGTTTTTGATAAATTCCTCAAATGCGAAGTGTGCATCTGAAAACCTCTTATCCTCAAAGTGAACTCTTCCAATTCTAAATTGTGCTCTGTCAGCAAAACTGTCTTTATATCCCCCGGGCAGATATAATTCACGTTCGGGGTATGAGATTGTGTTTTGATATGCTTTTATTGCCTCATCAGACCTTTGTAGTTTCCTAAAGATTTCACCAATTTGGAAAGTCGCCATCATGGCTTCAAGTGTATGGGGATGATTATTAATGACAGCATTAAAGTTTTGAAGTGCGGAATTAGGTTTTGCAAGTATATCCGCATAAATGATTCCGATGCGATAACGTGCTTCAGCCGCATAGACAGATTTTGTATGTTCTTTGATCACAACTTTATAGGAGTTAACTGCATTTGAATAATCAAGCAATTCCCGTTCATAGATGGTAGCAATTTGCAGCTGAGTGCTGGCTTTCTCTGCAGCATTTAAGCGTCTATCCTTGATTTTAGTTTGTAGATTTTGGATTGCTGCTTGGTATTCTAATGAACGCAGCAGAGCAAAAACCCGTTTAGCATATTGTGAATTCGGTGCTATTACCATTAGGTTGCGAGCAATTGACAATGCTTTGAGATAATCACTATTTTCTATATGATTTTCTATTTTCTCAAATTCGTGTTTCGGAATTATTTCTGTTAATGTACTTATCTTTTTACGAATTAATTCAGTAACTTCAGGTACACTTTTATCATACATTGCAATTTGCCCGAGGTATACTGGATCAAGTGTCGGTAGATACACTTTTAGAAAAATCTGAAAGGCTCTGCGTGCATCTGTATAGTTCTTCAGTTTTTCCTGACAGACACCTGACCAATAAAAGACGGCATGTGTAATCCAAAAGTTAGGGTATTTTTCTGTAATTGCATCGTAAACGGTAAGTGCTTGTTGAAATTCCTCATCTTCACGATATAGATTTGCAATATGAAAAAGTGCTTCAGCAGCAAAGTTACTTGTGGAATACTTATCCGCTACTTTTCTATAGGCATCTATAGCTAACTGTGTTTGATGTAGAATAGTGTGTCGTATATGTGCGATTCGCCATTGTGCTTCTGCTGCTAACTTGTGATTTGGATGCTTGTTCAATAATAATTTGTATGTTTCAATTGCCAGTTCAGGTTGATTGAGTTGTGATTGTGCCCGGTAGAGTTCAGCAATCTGGAAATGTGCGACCGCCTCAAGTGAGGTGCCTTTGTATTTACGCACAATCTCTCTCTGAAACATGAGATCTTTCAATCCCTTCTGAATATCACGCACTTTTTGAGCACCGATATTGTACACAAAATGGGTTTCTGGGGTCATACCAACAAGAGTACGAAAACTCTTCATTGCTTTTTCATAATTACCCATCCTACTATACACATCACCGATCTTAATATAAGCGAGATATATCTCTGCAATTGGTAGGCCTTCCTTCTTCATATCAAGGATTTTTTTGAAGGCATTAAGTGCTTCCGCATATTGCTGAGTATAGTTATAGTATATCTCACCGAGTTGATAATAACACCAACTTCGAGTTTCAACGTCCTTGGCAGTTTTCAACAGTATCTCTAACTTTGATGTGGCTTCAGCATACTGTTTCTCTTGAACTAAAGTAGTTATTTCTTCAATTTGTGCATCTATTGGTATCAAACCTGATAGCATCAATAGAAGTATACTTGAAGTCCAGAAAAAGTATTTTGGAATGTATCTAATTTTCTTCACAGAAATACCTGTTAGTTTATTAATATTCCAAAGATTTTAGAGATTATAGCTTAGGACTCACGCGTTTGAGGTGTTTGTTTGCGATTACAGTCCAATTAGTACCTTTCGCTTGGTCTTTTACGTGATTAAGTCGGCTCACAGTATTCCATTCATCTGAGTTGCGGTGATGCTTGTTTCGAATAACATCCTCCATACTACTTTGTATGCCTTGATGATGGTACTGCTCAATGCGTGCATCAGCGGATTCGGACTGATTCAACTGGTATGTCGGTTCATTTTGAAACGGGTTCCCGACAAAGAGTGTCACTGCAATTGCACTTACGGCAAGTAGACAGACGATTGCTGCTTTCTGAACTTGCAAAATCAACGCAAATCTTGAGAAGAACTCAGAGAAACGTGATTGAAGAGTTGGTTTTTCTATCGGTTCTTCAGCAAGTCGTCTATATAGTTTCGTCTCAAGGTTTGGTGGGACAAGAGCTTGAGGTGTTATTTCAGCCTCAGCACTATCAACCAATTGAAGCACGTGTTTTAAGGCATTTACTTGCCGGATGCACTGGTTGCAGGTTGTGAGATGCTGTTCAAATTCATGTGTTTGTGTAGCATCTAACTCACCAATTGCATAATCAAATGCCTGTGCTTCAGACTTCTTACATTTCGGCATTAATTTACCTCCTATATTTCGTTATTCTCCCATAAAGGTTGTAATAGCGTCTGTAGTTTTTTAATTGCGCGATGCAGATGTATTTTTACTGTACCCTCAGCCATTCCGAGTGTGTCAGCAACTTCCTTAATCTGCAATCCTTCATAACGCGTCAACATGAAAACCTCTCTCTGTTTTGAAGAAAGTTCATCGACCGCAGCCCTGATGATCTCTCCCCGTTCTTTATCTTCCAGATTTTTTTCTGGATTACTTGATAAGTCTGTTGCGACCACCCTTTTCTCAATGACTTCTTCATCCTCAAAAGTAATGACAGGATGTCTTGCTTTTGAACGGTGATAGTCAATAGATAGATTTGATGCAATTGTGTATAACCAAGTAGAGAATTTTGCTTTCGGTTCCCATGACCCTAAAGCACGGTATGCTTTGAAAAACACTTCAAGTGTCAACTCTTCGGCATCCTCGTAATTTCTAACAGAACGAAGAAGATAAGTGAATATTCTACGTTCATACCGTTTCATCAACTCATCAAAAGCCTTCTGGATACCAGATTTAAACTGAGTTACAAGCATTTCATCTTCAATCATTTTGTCCATAATATTTGCCAGACTTTCGTTCAGTTTTGAACAACTTATCTCTTTAACGTCTATGACTTTTATTTTGTTTACAGAAATAGTAAAATATCATCCAAATAATGTTCAGATTACATGAACTATTGTAATATCCAATTCAATAATTGTTTGGTTTTGCAGGATTGTATTGTCTAATTCAAATTCAGTAGATTTTTGATGGAAAATGGTGTAGAATGATTGTATAACAAAATCGGAGGTATTTATAGGTGGAAAACGTAAAAACAGACAATCAGACAACACCATTAGTGATTCCAGCATCAGAAACAGCGGAACGAATGGCGACAGCAGCATCAAATTTTCTTGATGTTCTACCTTCTGAATTACGAGAGAAGGCATGTCAACCATTTGATGGTAATGAAAGATTTCGTTGGCATTACATTCCTATTGAAATGTGGGAACGCCAAGGCGTGTCACTCAAAGAATTAAAAAGCAATCAGCAAGAACAAGCTTTTGCGTTAATGGCAAGTGGTTTAAGTGCTAAAGGATATGAAAAAGCACGTGCAATAATTAATTTAGAGACTATACTCGGAGAGATTGAAAGCAAGGATGGTGAAGGACGTCTAAAACGTGATCCAGAATACTACTTTTTTACAGTGTTCGGCGATCCGACTGGGAACGGTGCGTGGGGTTGGCGTGCCGAAGGACACCATGTTTCGCTTAACTTTACCGTAGTTAACAGAGAACTGATTTCTCCTAATCCTTTTTTCTTTGGGTCGAATCCTGCTGAAGTACACGAAGGGGAAAAGAGAGGATTACGTGTCCTCTATGCTGAAGAAGACTTGGCGCGGCAACTTTTAGCAAGTTTTACACCTTATCAAAAGACACATGCAGTAATTAGTCCTGATGCACCACCCGACATTCTGACACGTAATACGCCGAAGGTAGAGTTTGACACGGTTGAAGGAATCGCGCTTGAGACGATGCAAACATATCAGCGGGAACTTCTGATACAATTAATTCACGAATATATTGATAGATTACCGGATGAAGTTGCACAGATTGAACGACAGAAACTACGAGATAGTAGTTTGAATGACATCCACTTTGCGTGGGCAGGTGGTGAAGAACGTGGTATGCCGCATTATTATAGGATGCACAGTCCATTTTTCTTTGTAGAATATGACAACACTCAGAATAATGCAAACCATATTCATTCGGTCTGGCGGCATATAGAAGATGATTTTGGTAGTGATCTGCTGCGGTTGCACTATAATAGGACAGATCATCATGATCATTAGCCAAAGGTAGTAACTATGATCCAGAGAAGAAGACATGATCATCTTACGCTCATAGAAAATCATAACGCAGGACGTAATGTATTATTGAGACAGATTATCTACAGCAGGACTTACGCATTTCCCCTTGATAAGGGGTTAGGGGGTTAAAAAGTCATTATTTTAGGTATTTAACCCCCTTATCAAGGGGGACTTTAAGAGGTATTGCGTAAGTCCTGTACAGATAGAATACTGAGATGTTAGAGTCTCAGTTTTAAATCGATTTTTCCTTTGCTGAATTGAGGATTTCATTGATTAGTTTCTTACTAAGTCTAAATCCGCTCTGTTGAAGTAGCAAGAGGGATGGACGAACCTCTTGTATTATATTTAGGCTCTTTGCAAATAGAAGAAAACCAGCAACACCTCTTTAAGATTCTTCGTCCTGGTCATGTATCTTGTAGTAAACTTTTAACAGTCGACAAGACTTGTTGAATTTCTGCATCCTCGTATTCAGCAATTGGAATTTCTTTCCGATTCAATAATTGGATAAAATCCCACAAGTGAAGTTCAGCAATCTTTGCTGCTTGGCCTAAAGATAGTATTCTCCTCTCAAAAAAAGACACAGCAAGCAATTCTTTCACCTCTCTTGTCAGTTTTTCACTGTTATACCCAGAGATTGAAAGTGGAACTGAGATATCTTTGTGAACATCTAATATTATTGAAAACATAGTCGTTCCATTATAGCAGTTCATCAGAACTGCTATAATGATCCTAATAGAAGATTGTAAGTGAATAACTACTTAGAAGACTTTACATTTCCCCATGTAGTCGTTAATTTCCCTGTAGGTTCAACGGGTGTTACAGCAGAATCACTAAGGACGACCAAGCCGGTCTTTTCGGAGTTTTTGCCATGAACTATAGCGTGGGGATACCACCCACTCCAACCTTTTTGTCCACCTTGTCCATCGCCAAGATCTCCATCATTCACACAGATTCCAAGACCGAATTCAATTCCTGCGGTGAATGCGCCTTGTAGGCCGACTTTATCTGGAGTAACACGGAATTCGTAATATGTTTTCTTTGCATCATCATCTCTGGTGATAGCAAAATCTTCACCTGCAGTTAGACCGGGTAGATTGTTTGTCCTTTCATTTTGTAAAAGAACGTCACCATTATCCCTTAGTGCTGCATTATATAGGAACAGTGGCAGATTTGTTGTTCTATCTCCACTTGGTTCAATTGCTATCTGTGCACCGTCACCGTTCCAAGCTTGCCCCGCAGCGTGTTCATGGTCATCATCAGTGATACTAAGTGCAAGATATACAGCATCTGCGTTCCAAGTGATCATAAAACAGGTAGTATGATCATCTGCATTGTTCCATACACCTGTTTGATAAACTTCAAAAACTCTTACCACGCCGCCATTTGCTTCAAATTCTAATCCGCAAAATGGGGTGCCATCTGTACCAGTAACTGAATCCATTACATCTGCCCATTCGTCAAGATTTCCATCGATTGTTACTTCAACACCTGTCGGTGCGTTGTAGACATCATGTGTTTCGCTACGCCACTGTGCATCTGCAAAATTAATTGTAAGAAACATTACAGCTGTTATTAGTACAGCAAAAGTCAAGACTTGTTTTTTCATCTAAATTACCTCTTGTATATTCTCCATCACTTTAAATGGATTGATTAGAATTAGACAGTTAAATCGCTTTGATTGATTTTAGAAACACTTAGTGTGTTCAAACAACAGATGTAGTGGTTTAAAAACCACTACAACACCAACTTTGCATTCAGATAGTCATTATCTTTTTAATTTACCCCATGTTGTGGCTAACTTATTTGCAGCTTCAACAGCAAGTGTATCATTAGAAAGAACAACTAAACCCGTATTTTCACTTGTTTTTG
Source organism: Candidatus Poribacteria bacterium (assembly GCA_965261435.1). Lineage (GTDB taxonomy): Bacteria > Poribacteria > WGA-4E > WGA-4E > WGA-3G > MSPOR6. The sequence continues at coordinate 3,475,880 of CBDHDL010000021.1, read as the reverse complement.
GACCATTAACAATACAATCGGTATACCAGCCACTCCAACCTTTCTGTCCTGGTTCACCTTTATCACCATCATTAACACAAATGGCAAGTCCGAACTCGTAACCTGCTTTAAAGGGACCACTCAATCCCAAATGGTCCGGAGTAAACCTAAATTCATAATAGGTTTCCTTTTTATCTTCATTTCTAACAATAGCTACATCCTCATCAACTTCAAGACCTATCTGTTGATTTGTCCTTTCGTTTCCAAGAATAACGTTTGCTGCATTGTTGTCTAAACCCGCATTGTAGAGAAATAAGGTTTCTCCCGGATCTCTATCACCACTTGGTACAATTCCCAGTTGTGCACCATCACCATTCCACGCTTGCGGATTAGCGTGTTCATGCTCATCGTCAGTAACAGCGATTCCCAAATAAATAGCATCAGAATCCCAGAAAATAGCGAAACATGTTCTGTGGTCATCACGACCTTTCCATTTTCCTCCACCCCATTCGCGGAAAACATATATTTTACCATCATCACCAGCAAATTCTACTTCACAGAAGATTTCACCGTTGGTACCTTTTACTGATTCAATTGCATCTTTCCAACCTTCCTCATCATCCAATTGACCATCTATCTTAATCTCAGTTGGTGCTTGTAAGGCATTATATACATCATGTGTCTTGCTTCTCCACTGAGCATCAGCGGTTAAACCGATGATTAATGTGAATATTGCGATTGCAATTATGAACTTTTTCATCTTACTACTCCTTGTTTGAAATTATATCGTGTCGTACAATATCTTGTACACAATTTTACCAAACTTAATTTATCTGAAATCTTAAACGTATTTGACTTAGATATGTTTATTGCGTTTTTATCTATCTTCAACTGTAGGTTCTGTTTTGCTGCCTCCTAAACAGATAATGTATCTATCGCTTGAGCCAATGTATAGTTTCCCATCAACAATTGTTGGTGATGAATAGAAAATTAGATTGGGATGTATTTCGTCAGAATCATAAGTCCAATTGATGCTACCATCAGACACCGACAGAGAAAATATTTTACCATGTGCTGTTGCGGCATAAACAGTATCTTGTGTAATCGCAGGCGAGGCGACGACAACACCATTTAGATCTCTTTTCCAACGTTCATCTCCGCCAGTAACTGGTATTGAATAGACAAAATTGTCGCGTGAACCAAAGATAACATATCCATCATGGACTGCCATTGCTGACATAATAGCATCTCCGACCTCATATTCCCAAACTGTGTCGCCAGTATCAGCATTCACAGCGACAGCTCTTCCTTTCGGTATAGGTGCACTTTCAGAAAAATTCCCTCTTCCTAAACCGAAGAATACGATGTCCTGATATGCACTCGGACTTCCCCATACCGGATATGGCATCCGTTTAGACCAAATTTCCTCACCTGTTCCCGCATCAACAGCATATATACGGTAATCTCCATAACCCGTACCGAAGAAAACCTTGCCATCTTTTGCTAACGGTGACATGTCTGCATGAACCGCAGGATAGTGCCAAATCTCTTCACCGGCAAGTGCATCAAGGCAGTAAACACCATCACCACCTGCTGTAAAGTAGAGCCTTCCCTGAGTGATAAAAGGTGTGGATTCAACATGACTCTTCGTTTGAAAACTCCAGATAGGGTCTCCAGTTTTTGCATCCAGACATCTCAGCACACAGTAGTCATTATGATGGAAACCTTCACCAATATATACTCTACCTGCCACAACTGCGGGTGAAGAAAAAATAGGAATATCTGAGTCATGTCTCCAGACAACTTCCTGCGTGTCAATGTCAATACAATATGTTGCGCCGCTTACTGAGAAAACAGCACCAATTGAAGCCCCTATGTAGAGGCGGTTTCCAACGACTGTTGGGGATGAATGAAACTGAACTGTTTTCAATCCTTTGTCTCTAAATGTCCACGCAAGTGTCCCATTCCCAGGTCCAGGTTTGTCATCAACGTGTCCAGTACGGTTAGCATTGAATCTAAAGGTTGGCCAAGCGGCACCTGCTATTGCGTTGTCTTCAACCCGTTTCTTATCTTCTTTAACAACTTTGGGGGTCGTATCAACAGTCCGAACAACGATTTGATATGTCAAAACTGAAAGTCCTACCAAAACAACCAGACTGATGAGAGATGTAATAACTCTTTTCATAGTAAAGAAATTACCTATTTTATAGAAAACCAGTTTCGTTGTATCCCGTGCAAATACGAGTGATGTAATAATTGCAACACCAACAAATGCAAGTATTTGCGGGATAATACTCATTAAAGCCGTTAATGGACCGAGGAGTTGTGGAATAACAGCATAAGCAGTCGTCGTAAAACAAACTAAAACAGATGTTAGACTAAGCGTTAGAATCCAAGTGGTTTTTCTCATTAGGTATTACTCCCATACTACTTAGGTTTATCTAAATATTCTACTGCGAAATGCAATAGATTTTCCAACATTCGTCGATTTTGTGCGACCTGTTCTTTACGATTATTGTGTAAACTGGTTATGAGGTACATCCCCTTTCCGTGCCTCAATTTAGCAACGACAATTTGCTTACCACTGTTCGTTGTTGCCAGGATCTCAAACTTGTCGTTCCATCCGTTCCAAGAATCATCAAGAGAGAGTTGACCAGAACGGATTTTATGTGGTGCTTCAAAAAGTTTTCCTGCTTTAGATGACGTTTTAAAATCGTTGCGATGGTCACTCTCAATACCTTTAAGCGGGTGAGGAAGCCACCCTGTACCACAGGGACTATCTGGGTCACTATCTTGACCGGAAACTATGACGACTCCACCGTTTTTCACAAATTCTTTAATGCGGTTTTCTTGATTGTTGTTAAGTCTATATTTACCATTTCTTCCAATTGCTCGACAACCGATCCATAAAATATCAGACTTACTAAGACCTGGTAAGTTCCGGTCTTTTGTCGGTTTATATGCAATCCACCGATTCTTGACTTTACTTACTTCAGTTATTATCGGGATCTCTTCCTCATATCCATCGGTGTTTAAGAAAAACAACTGGATAGCATTTTCACCAAGCATTGCACTTAATTCTTTTTTGAATGCAGGGGTAGAATCTCTTTTTGAGACTTTATCTTGGTTGAGATACTTCTCAAAATGTGTGAATCCCCATCTACCCCAACCTCTTTCTGGATGCTTTGTAAGTTGGAGTTGAAACCATTTTCCTCTGGTATGCGCTAAAGCGTCAATTCGTCCACCTTCTTGAAGATAGCAAACAATAATTGGTTCTCCTCGCTTCAGAAATCGTGCTAATTCTGCTCTATGATCAGATTCACCTTTATATACATCATAGCGTATTATAATCACATCAAACTCACTGCGTCCCTTGACGTTTTTCTCAACTTTAATATGTGCAGTTTTTCGTTTAGTATCCACAGCTGAAATTGTTCCAAAGACGATATTACTACTTTCCTTGACAATTTGTGGTACAGTATAGCGTTTTTCAATGTATGCTGAAGGTTTCCATTGAAAACTCATGAATATAGTAACAGCGAGTACTGAGAAACAAAATGTTCTGATTAGTTTATTGTTTTGCATATAGAATGAAATTAGTCTTTTCACTTAAGCTCCTCCATCAAAAGAGATAATATACACATTTCATTTTAGTTTGACAGCAGTTCCTGTTGCTGTTACCATCAACATCCCGTTACTTGAACCGAGAACTTGATAGTCAATGTCAATACCCAATATTGCATCTGCTCCCTGACTTTGTGCTAAGGTTTTTAATTCACTAATAGCAGTTTCTCGTGCATCAGCAAGTTTACTTTCATAAGCTTCTGAACGTCCACCGATCATATCAGTAATACCTGCCATAAAATCACGAAATACATTTGCTCCCATGATTGCCTCACCAGTAACTAATCCAATATATTCATCAACTTGTCGTCCTTCAACCGTGTTCGTTGTTGTTGTAATCATTATCGGGACCTCCCTCTTGCAGTAATATTCCAGATTGTTTCAACCGTGTCATCTCTGATACCGAAGTATCTGTCGTGAAGATTAACCGTTGTGCAGCAATGCGTTGGTAATATTTCCAGTTTATCACCGGGTTGTAGAGACACGTTCTCATCGGTAATTTGTATCTTGCCGTGTTCTTCAGATAGACCTATCATTTCAATTCCAGAGTAACCTATCGGTTGTGGAATGCCAAATTCCTTTGTCAACACCTTCAAACCCGTGTCAACAATAATGCGGTTATTATCTGGACGACTAACGACAGTAGACAAAACTGACAATGAAGTATCGAATTTCTCACCAACACCTTCAACATTGTGATAGGTAGAATCCATAAAGACATAAGAACCAGCTTGTACTTCTGTCATCTCTGGAATACTACCAGTAATATCATAAGTTCCAGTTCCACCACCACTCATAATGGAAACTTCTATTCCATTTTTTTCAAGATAGTCTTTTGTTTCAACTAAACGATTGACAGATGCACGTGTGACAGTCTCCCGTTCATCTCGGTTCGGTCTTGCTACGGTATGTCCTTCATACCCCATTAAACCTTCAAAAATAAGATTTGGACTCTTACATACTTGATATGCTAATTCATAAGAAGCTTTACCGGGTTCTACACCACACCGATCCATCCCAATATTGACTTCAACCAATATTCTGATTGTAGCATCTTTTTCTTTTGCTGCATCTGAAATGTCCTGAACATTCTGCACACTGTCCACAGCGACCATAATGTCGGAGTGTTTTGCAAGATTAATAAGTCTTCCTATCTTCTGTTTACCGACAATCTGATTAGCAATTAAAACGTCTCGTATACCAGCATTTATGACTGCTTCTGCTTCACCTAATTTTGCACATGTGATACCAATTGCGCCTGCTGCGATCTGTTTATGTGCGATAATTGGTGTTTTATGTGTTTTGAGGTGAGGTCTGAGTGCTGCGTTGACAGTAGTGAAATAATCTGCCATTTTCTGGATATTACTTTCCATAATGTCCAAGTCGATTGTCAATGCAGGTGTGTCTAATTCAGTTTTGTGTCTGCCAATATATGCCTCACTCTCTTGCATTCATCACCCCCGGCAGTTTTTTCACAGGATTAGATAATGTACCGAATCCATTAACTTCAATGTTTACAACATCATCTGATACAAGCGGCAGATCGTTTGGAACAATTATTCCTGTTCCTGTTGAAACGACAGTTCCGAAAGGAATAGGATTATCTCGCATCAGAAATTCTGTAAGCTGTTCGAACTTCCAGTTAATCTGTGAAGTATTGACTTCACCAGAAAATACTTCTTTATCGCCCCGCAGTATCGTACATTTAATATGTAAATCGTAAGGGTCATCAACTTCAGATGGCGTTATGAACATCGGTCCGAGTGCACAACATCCGTAATATACCTTTGACTGTGGCAAATAGAGCGGATTGTCGCGTTCAATATCCCACGCAGATACATCATTGCATAGTGTATAACCGAGGATTTCCCCAGTATCACTTAAAACATAAGCAATTTCAGGTTCAGCAGCTGTCAGCACGGAATCGCTGCGGATGCCGATATATCCGTTCGGTCCAACACACCGTGGTAGCGTCGCTTTAAAAAAAATCTCTGGTCTATCAGCGTGATAAACACGATTATAAATGTCTTGTTCACTATCGTCATCACGCATATCAGCACTTCGTTTATAGGTAACACCACACCCCCAGACTTCGGGAGTATCAATTGGGATCATCAAATGTGGCAGTTTTTCATTAGGTTGTATGTCCAGTCTATCCAGCGACAAACCGTTTTCTTCCTCTGAAATAGAGTCAACATCTTGGAATGCAGTGAAACGCATCGGTGGAGGCGCGGCAACTTTTTCCTGTATGTCCGCTAAGAGAACTCCCAGAGTCACCCTTTCTTTATACGCAAGTTCAAGAACATCTAAAACACCCCGTGATTCATCACTGGTAACATCAATAACTTCATTCTCACGGGTGACTATCCCCACACGCTTACCTAAGTTTGGTAAGTGATATTGGATTAATTTCATAATACTCCAAGCGAATCACGAATAAATATTGCTGTGGTTTCTGGTTGATGCGTGCAATTACGTGGACAAACTATTCAGATTTGACTGTGAAACTTATTTTTTTGAAGGAACTAAACCTTTTTTTTCGAGAAAGAAAATTACTTGCCGTGCTGATTCAATGACATTCAACTCTGATGTGTTGACAACGACCTCAGGCTTCTCTGGTTCTTCATACGGAGCACTGATGCCTGTAAATTCCTTTATTTCTCCTGTCCGTGCTTTTTTATATAGTCCTTTAGGGTCACGTTCCTCACATACGTCAAGTGGACACTCAACAAAAACTTCTACAAATCTGTTGTTTTCAATAAGTTCTCTTGCTTGGTCTCTGTCTGCTCTATAAGGTGAAATAAATGCTGTCATGACAATAGTGCCTGCATCAACGAATAGTTTTGCCACCTCACCTACGCGACGTATGTTTTCTTCTCGGTCTTCTGGAGAGAATCCTAAGTTCTTATTCAACCCATGTCGAACATTATCTCCATCTAAGACATAGGTATGATGATTTCTTTCATGTAGTTGGTGTGCTACTGCATTGGCTAAAGTAGATTTTCCTGAACCTGAAAGTCCGGTAAACCAGACAACACAACCTTTTTGGTTGAGTAGTGTTTCCCTATCTTGCTTTGTGACAGTTGTTTCATGCCACGTCAAATTAGATGCTTTTTGTTCTACCAATCGATTTTCCTCGTAATTTCTTGATTGAAAAAGTAAATTAGATTTAACTCACTATTGTTCTGTCTACACTTAAATGATGAGTAGATCCGTTCGTAGGGACGGGGTTTCCCCGTCCGTTATACAAATCACTATATTACTTTCGCATTATAGCGATTAGGAGAATAGGTTTTATCTCTGAAGTTCACCTTTATGTATGAAGACAAACTATTGAAGATGGATACTATACTGATTTAATTATACTTTACAAATAATGAAGATTGCAACTGTTTTTAAATGTGTAATTAAGAAACAACGCCACGATAATTGTATCATGGCGTTGTTTCTTTCAGACAAAGTGATTCTTCTCTGTGTCTGATAATAGCATTACCTTTCTCTATCAGAAATTAGCAGATCAAACGAATTACTTTGCCATCCACCCTCAGTGACGATATTGTCATTTGTTTCTCGTAATCTCTTAACCATTCTGTCTTTCATTCGTCGTAGCACGTGTTTGTATCCGAGATGTGTTGCGAGATTGTGAAGTTCGTGAGGGTCACTTTGCATATCGTAGAGTTCATCCTCACTATACGGATTGTAGACATATTTCCAAGAGTCTGTCCGCACCATTCTAACAGTGGCAAGCGTTGGCTCGTATCCATGGAATTCAGCAAACACATCATCGTACCAATCATCCACTGTTTCCCCTTTAAGAAGCGGTACAATAGACCTACCATCCAAATTATTCGGTATTTCTGCTCCCCCGATTTCTAAGAATGTCGGCATCAGGTCAACCAGATTCACAAATTCATTGCAAGTTGTTCCCAGTGATGTAACACCGTTCCATCGAAAAACAAGTGGAATATGATGGGTCTCTTCATACATGTGAAATCCCTTATTGAAGAGTCTATGGCTACCGAGCATATCTCCATGATCAGTTGAAAAGATGACAATTGTATTTTCATCCAATCCATTCTCTTCAAGGCAACTTAAAATACGTTTAACTTGGTCATCAATAAATGTACAGAATCCCCAATATGCTGCGATAACTTTCTGCCAATCAGTCCAAGTAAGATGACTTGAATTCCATCTCAACAACTCTTTCTGTTGAATAAGGGGTTTGTTGATAAAGAGTTCATCAAAATTACCCCAGCGTTCAACTGACTCGGGATCATACATTGTATCGTACGGTTCGGGAACAGCATAGGGGAAATGTGGTCCGAAGAAATTGGCAGCAATCATGAAGGGTTGATCGGTGTTTTTATAGCCGTTGATCAATTCAATCGTCTTATCTGCTGTCCATGCTTCCATTGTCCGTTCTGCAGGCAGCGGATGCTTTCCGTAAAATGGCGCATCTCCACCCCATTCATAAGGCTGAACAGCATCATGGTCAATACGAAAATCGATATCGTCTTCACGCAGCCATTGATGCCATTCGTTGTAAGGATGCCACTTGTCATACCCCCAAAACTCGGTGTCACCTTGCTTAGCCAGATGCCATTTGCCAACATTAGCAACATTATATCCAACCGATTTTAGAAGTTGTGGATAAGCCGGTTTGTCAAGGATCTGATCACTGAATACTGCGTTGAAATTCCCCATATTCGAGAGCTGTCCATGATTGTGTGGGTAGAGTCCAGTTAGCAATGAACCACGAGCAGGAGAACACAGCGCAATCGGTGTATAGGCTTTTGAGAAACGCATACCTGTAGCAGCAATACTATCAATCGCTGGAGTCTGGCAAATGGGAGCACCGTTACACCCCAGTGAATCATAACGTTGTTGATCAGTCAGAAGAAAAAGTATATTTGGTGAATCAGCCATTTTAGTTCCTTTCTATGAGAAATGTGAACAGAAAATCTCCTCAATATTCTTTGTTATTGTTACCCACCATACATCATCATCTTTCACATGCAATATATGTGTATAACGTGGTGTGTCATTCGCTCCTAAACTTTTCTCTATAATTTTTGTACCCGCACTGTTTTCAAGAAATTCTGCTATTGTATTTTCCAAACGCACTGTGGAGCGAATAGCAAGGACATTGATGATAATTGCATTAGGTATATCTAACAGGTAATCGATATTCCAGAATAATTTCTTGCCGTTTTTTGGAATTGGGTCAGTTGGACCCAAACCACATTTAGAGAATTGCTTGATCATGACATCTCTTATTTTGTGTGGTGGTTTGTCTCCACTTCGGGTTGCATGTCTTACGAGTCTTCTCGCTAATGAAGTTGATCCCTTTTCTGATAGTGCTGAACCTACATAGGTGTAATCCCCTTTTGGTAGAGGGATCAATTTACCTTTTTTAAACCCCCCAAATCGTAACGTTTTATTTTCTTTGAGTCGAATTCTTAGTATATAAGTACCAGCTTGAGTTTTAGTTCCTAAGATTGCGATTTTTGGAATTATCATATCTTACATTTATGGCTTTTATCGGAATGTATGCACACTATCTAAAAACACATTAACTCCTATGTATGTACAAAGGACAGCGACAAAACCGATTATTTCAGAGTATGCAGCTTTCCTGCCGCGCCATCCCCATAATTGACGGATCCCTATTTGGACGACATATATAATCCATGTTGCTACGGTAAAGAAAACTTTTGGGTCAAGCCAACGCCAAGTTACCTCTTTTATATACTGTGTCCAGAGTGCACCGACGGCAACACCTACTGTAAGAAAAATTACGCCAAGGATTATGCAACGGAATCCGATCTCATCCGATGCACCTAAAGCAGGAAGAAAATTCTGGAATGCTGTAAGTGTCTTTTGTCGTATCTTATTTTCCGCCATAAGGTAGAGTAATCCGAATGCAAATGCGGTAATGAAAGCAGCATAAGCAAGTAATATAAGAGTGACATGTGGAACTAACCAATATGTTTCCAGATTTTCTGGTAGTGCTGATGTGTCTCTGGAGAAACTATATGAGATGAATATTATGATAAAGGCAAGGGGTATTACAAAACTGCCAATTACATGAAGTCTTGTCAAACGCACGATGATTAGATAAATTAAGGTTATTGCCCAGGCAAAAAATGAAATGGAATCTGTCCAGTGAGTCATTGGGAAATGTCCTCTTCGAGACCACCACAGCGTGATAAACAGCGTTAAGAGAGCAAACCCCAGAACTGTCCCAATAAAAGCAATTTTTGAAATTCTATTACGGAAGAGTGTTGATTCAGATCTTTCACCTATTAAAAGGTAAAGCACTTGGAAGATACTGGCTGCTAAATAGACTAAAACGGTTATAAGAAAAATAAAATGGATTGGCATTGTTTTGCAATAAAAGAGATGTGTAATTTACTGTTTGATCATTAGGTTTGCAGCAAGTTGAGCCCCATCGTTTATCTTACCATGAAGTATCCAATTGAAAAGACATTGCGTAGTACAATCAGTGTCCTTAAGTCGTAGACAACACTCATTTTGTGAATTGTGTGATTCATTCTGCAGTTCAGTATTTATAACTGATCCGTATGTCCCTACATGATTGATTAGATTCTCAAAATAATCAGCGCGTTCTTTTGATGTTGAGAATGCCATTAAAACTGAAGGTCGAAGTGTTCCAAGGAAGTCTATGAAGTTACCATAACCTCTGTTTTCAAACTGTTGTACCAGATGTCTATGCAGTTTTTCTACTTTTTCTGTATCATTACCGTTCCGGGCAGATATGCTGATGATAAGATTCTTATCAACAACGAACTTTGGCGTGGAGTGGGTGCTATGTTCTTGATCATTGAGGATTTCACAGATAAATTCGCCTTCATTTTTCTTTATATGATCCACTGCACTGCGGCTATCTGAAATGACCAAAAAGGATCTGTCAAAATCTTGTGGTCTTACATTAGCAGAATGCAGACACTTTACATTTGCCCCACATTGCTGTAGTAGCGAAACCCGACGATCTATCTCTGAAGTGTCCTTATCATATAAGACTATACAATATCGATTTTCTAAGAGCAAGTAAACTGGATATGGTAAACCTTGATTTACAACCGGAACAGGTTCCCTATTTTCATAACCAAGCGTATAAAGTGATGACGCATTAAGTATATCTTCAAAATACTCTCGGATTCTACGACTTGTTGCGGGACTTTTACCACTCGTAGAAATGCTAACCATTACCTCACCATCAGTTACAACTGATGCGGCAGCAAAAGTGCATTGTGGAATCACATCTACAACATTGACCAATGCAACTTTATTTAATTCATGTGCTTCTTCAAATACTGCAGTGTTTATTGAGTTGTTGTCAGTTGCAGCACATACAAGAAAATAACCGTGTGTATCACCTGTCTGAAACTCACGTCTGATAAACCGAATTGACCCGACATCTGCAAGGAATGTTAATAAGTCGGTGGTATCTGGACTAATGACTGTGACGACTCCACCACTGACGAGCATTGCAACAACTTTACGTTCAGCAACAGTACCACCTCCGACAACAAGACATTCTCTATTCTGAAGATTGAGGTGGATTGGATAGAACATAAGATTTCTTTATGTGGATGATCTAAACTTGATACAGTACTATGAATCGCGAGATACAACATAATCTGCAAGGTTTTGTAATGCACTTAGAGCTTCTGAATCAGGAACTTCTCTTAATGATGCTTTAGCAGAGTCGGCGTATTCTTGTGCGACCTTCAAACAGTGTGATTCAACACTATACTTTTGAAATAACGTATCAACAAAAGCGATTGCCTCTGATTCATCAGTATCAGGATTTAGGACTCTTTCAAGGTTTTCCTTCTCTTTATCATCACACTCTTTTCTTGCGTGAATGATAGGGTAAGTGAGTTTTCCTTCGCGAAGATCACCGAATGCATTCTTACCGAGTTTTTCTGTGTCTTCTACAAAATCAAGCAAATCATCTACTATTTGAAACGCTGTACCAATTTGCTGACCGTAGGATGTGAAAGCTTCTATCTGCGGTCGTGCATTCTGTCCGAGTATTGCGCCCAGGGTGCATGATGCAGCAATTAGTTTTCCAGTCTTGAAATGTATTATTTTAAGGTATTCGGATTCGGTAATATCAAAATCTCCACTTTTATATGCGTGTATGACTTCACCTTCACACATAGCTTGCGTGGTATCAGCAAGAACATCCATGGCAGGATCTTCTGCTTTACGAGCAACAAGCATTGAAAGCACACGAGCATGTAGATAATCACCTACGAGCACTGCTACTTTATTTCCCCATTTTGTCTGTAGTGTTTCACGACCTCGTCTAATTGCAGCCTCATCAAGGACATCATCATGAACAAGTGAAGCAACATGGATAAGTTCAACAACTGCGGCAAGTGTGTGTGCATCCTTGCCTTCATATCCTGAAGCTTTTGCAGAGAGTAGAACCAGAATAGGTCGGAGCCGTTTACCTCCACCTTCAACAACGTGTTTAACAGCCATATCCACAAAACTATATTCACTTGCTGTATTCTCTGTTAGAATTGCTTCAACAGCCAGAAGATCGTCAGAAATTACATTAACAACTTGATTGAAACTTGTCATGCATGTCCTTTACTTTCATTTACAGTTTTGCTATTACTTCTGTAGCTGCTTTAATAGTATTATTGATATCATCACTTGAATGCACTAATGATACAAAACCAGCTTCAAATTGTGAAGGAGCAACATATACGCCGTGTTCAAGTAAACCCCAGAAATATTGCCGAAATCGTTCTGTATCTGCAGTCCTTGCCCCATCGGCATCAGTAACGGTTTCTGTTGTGAAATACAACATCAACATTGAGCCGACCCGACTATGCCAAGTGTCTATCCCATGTTTTTTTGTTGCTGATGCAAGCCCGTCTGCGAGTTCTGATGCACTCTCATCAAGTTTTTCATATACTCCCGGTTCAGCTAACTCTCTTAGTGTAGTTATTCCTGCAGTGACTGCTAACGGATTACCGGATAACGTTCCTGCTTGATAAACGTCACCTTCAGGTGCAATGCACTTCATTATCTCGCGTTTACCCCCGTAAGCACCAACAGGCAAACCTCCGCCTATTATTTTCCCCAAACATGTCATGTCAGGTGTAACATTGTAATACGACTGCGCTCCACCATAAGCAACTCTAAAACCCGTAATTACTTCGTCAAAGATAAGTACAATTCCGTTCTCTTCGGTAATTTCTTTGAGCTCATTTAGGTACCCATCATTTGGCGGGATGATACCCATATTCCCCATGATTGGTTCAAGTATAAGACATGCAATTTCGTCTTGATTTGCCTCTATAATTGTTCTCAATGCTGTGGGATCATTAAAAGGGATGGTAAGCGTGTTTCGGGCAAAATCCTCTGGAACTCCGCCGCTATCAGATAGACCGAAGGTTGCAATTCCAGAACCAGCTTTCGCCAAAAGATAGTCCACATGTCCGTGATAGCAACCATCAATCTTGGCGATTTTATCTCGACCGGTATATCCTCGTGCAAGGCGAATTGCACTCATCGTTGCTTCTGTTCCAGAATTGACAAGTCTTACTTGCTCAATTGAAGGCACAGCATTGACGATAATTTCTGCAAGTTCGGTTTCTAATGTAGTTGGTGCACCAAAACTTGTTCCATTTTTTGCGACAGAACTAATCGCTTCAACAACATCAGGATGTGCATGCCCTAATACTAATGGACCCCACGATGCAACATAATCTATAAACTGATTCCCATCAATATCGTAAATTTTAGATCCTTCACCACGATCAATAAATCGGGGATGTCCTTCAACTTTACTGAAATTTCGAACAGGACTATTAACGCCACCGGGTATATATTGTTGTGATTTTTGCCACGCTGATAGTGATTTACTGCTATCCAATTCGTTCCTCCAATATCATTAGTTTTAGTAGACAAACAAATATATTACATCTTACCATATATGTTCTTCATGAGTATAGAAAAATGTCCACTTTAATCCTGCAGCCATTTTGCCACAGACTTTGCAAAATAGGTGAGAATAATATCAGCACCAGCGCGTTTGATACTTGTTAATACTTCCATGGCAACGCGTTTCTCGTCAATCCATCCATGTTGTGCTGCAGCCTTGACCATTGCATATTCACCGCTGACATTATAGGCAGCAACTGGCATCTGAAATTCAGATTTTACTTGACGAATTACATCCAGGTACGAGAGTGCTGGTTTCACCATAACGATATCCGCGCCTTCCTCAATATCTAATGCCACTTCACGTAATGCCTCTTCAGCGTTTGGTGGATCCATCTGGTATGAACGTCTATCTCCAAATTGAGGCGCGGACTCTGCTGCTTCTCTAAAGGGACCGTAGAATGCTGATGCATACTTTGCTGAGTATGCCATTATCGGTATATTATCATAACCTTCATCATCTAATGCATCTCGGATCACGCCAATCCGACCATCCATCATATCTGACGGTGCAATCATGTCTGCACCTGCACGTACATGCGAAATACTCTCTTTGACTAAAAGCTCAAGCGTAGGATCATTTAATACTTCACCATCTTCTACGATACCACAGTGTCCGTGATCGGTATATTCACATAGACACACATCGGTAATCACAAGCAGATCTGGAACAGCATCTTTAATTGCACGAACAGCCTGCTGAATTATTCCATCATCAGCATAAGCTTCCGTTCCATGTTTATCCTTGTGTTCAGGAATACCGAACAGAATTGTCCCAGGGATTCCAAGTGATACTAATTCTTTTGCTGCTTGAACCAGTCTATCAACTGAGTATTGATAGCATCCAGGCATTGATGAAATCTCAGTAGTCGTATTTTCACCATGTGTGACAAACATAGGGTAGATTAGATCATCTACCGTTATGATTGTTTCTCTAACAAGTCGTCGCAAGTTCTCATTAGCACGTAATCGTCTTGGACGATATATAGGAAATCCACTCATTCTGTAACAGCCTTTTGAGTCTTGATTTCATACTTTTTGAGTTCAAGAGTTTTTACTTCGGTTGTGGTATCAACATTTGGATTCTCTCGGATAAGTGGTAGTTCTGCTTCTTTTCTAAACTTTACAATCCCTACATTAGGTGCTAACCAAAGCGTAGTAACGGATTCTCCAGCTGTAGGACCAGGCATCAATTCGGTAAAGGGCATAACAGTTTTTGTACGGTACTCAATTTTTAGGCACTCTTCAAAACTACCTGCAGGAGTATCAACGTTTTCTGTTCCCAAAACTTTTCCAGTTTCAATAATTGTAAAATAGATAGTTGAAATCATTGAATGTCCAGCTAATTCTGGATCAGTCTCAGTACTTTTTTGCAAACCGGTCATCTTCATAGTTACAGTGATTGTAGGTTTAATTCGCATCGATTCCCATTCTACATCAGTTTTAACTGAAGTAGGAAACATAAAAAAATTGTCTTTAGCATTTACCTTTATATCAAAATCATACTTTGGTATGGCACCTCCTCTTGATGACATTCTATTCATTTCCTCATCCATAGAGAATTTCATTTCACTTGTCAGTCGTTTTTTGTATGTTTCCGCTACTTCTTCACCAATTTGGAACTTAATTCCTTTATCATCAATTTTGAAGAGTGTCGTGTGAATATAATATTCAAAATCCTTAGCGTTTTCTAATTCTGGTTCGTAACTAAAAGCATGGTAAATTTCTCCAGCAATCTCTTCACCTTCTATCACTGTCCGTTTTAGTTCATTTCCATCTTCGTCTTCATAGACCCAATAACTATCAAGCGTGGCAGGAAAGTATTTTTCTGCTGTCTCATTTCCCATAAGTGGTAGGCATAAACAGAAGACAAGTAATAGTGTACAAACAACTAATCTATTCATCATCGGTTTTCTCCAAATTTAAATCATAAAATGATATAGACAGACTAAGATATAGCCTTAATTTTCATTGATGGCTTCGTCTGTTTTCTTAATTTCATACTTCTTAAGTTCTAAAATCCTGGTTTCAGGTGGAGTTGACAGAGATAAAGGATCATCATCTGGAATCAACTCCAAAAAAGTATAATTCCTTTGTTGTTGGTATTTAACAATACCAACATTCGGAGCATACCACACAGTTGTTATAGTCTCTCCGGGCGGATCAACCTCATCTGGTCCTGGGGCATTGTCTTCGTCAAAAACGGCTGATGTTTCAGTCCGATATACAACTTTCAAGCAGTTTTCGAAAGTACCTGCTGATGTTTTGACAGTTTCTTTAGCTTCCACCATACCTGATTCTATAATCGTAAAATCTACAGTGTAGACATCATCCGGATCAAAGGCAAATGTGATTGAGGATTCTATTTCTATTGCATCCCACTCTTCATAAAGAACTTTAGGTATAGATAATAGTTTTAAATCCTCTTCTGCTTCCACCTTTATACTGTATGTGAGTTCATCCGCAGCAGTTGGGTCATCTATTTTGATTAATTCACTTAACGCTTCCATTTCTTTAGATAGACGTCTTTTTACAGCTTTTTCTACTTCTTCCTTGACAATTAGTGTTATCCCCTGATTGCTAACTTTAAAAAGTTGCGGACGGATAAATTTACTAAAATTTGCCCAATCTTTCAACTCAGGTTCATAACTAAATGCATGATAGGTTTCTTCAGCTATCTCCTCACCTTCTACCACTGTCCGTTTTAGTTCTTCGCCATCTTGGTCTTCATAGATCCAAAAGCTATCTAAAGTAGATGGAAAATATTCAAATGTTTCCTCAACTCTCTTTTCTAAAGTTTTCTCATCTTTCTTTAAAGGAATAGTGATAGCAGAATCTTCCGCTTTGATTTGATATTCCTTTAATTCCAATGTTGTTCCCTTAGGGGATGGTGGAACAACAGGCAAACTTGCACCGTCAGGCATAAGATCCAAAAACATATTACCAGATTTTTGATGTATTTTGACTATCCCGACATTAGGTGCATACCATATAGTTGTCCCAGTTTCCCCCGGAGGATTAAAGTCGTTCTCTTCAGGTTGAAAAACAACTGTAGTCTCTGTTTGATATTTGACTTTCAAGCAGTTCTCAAATGTTCCAGCAGGAGTTTCAACTGTTTCTGTTCCAAGTACAATTCCAGACTCTGTTATAGCATAATCAATTGTTACTTGAGATATTTCGTCTTCTATTAACTCAAGCTGAACTTTAAAACTGAACACATCCCATTCTTCGCTAATCGTAATGGGGGTGAACAATAGGTCCAAATCGTCTTCAGCTTCAACAGTAATGTTGACAGTAAGACTATCGTCATCTGAGGAACCTAAATTTACAGCCTCAATGAACATATCTAATTCTTTTGTCAAGCGTGCCTTAACTGCTTTCTCAACGCCTTCCTTAACAAAAAGTGTTATGCCTTTATCACTTACGTTAAATAACTCAGGACGCATGAACCGCATGTAGTGGATCCAATCTTTCAGCTCAGGTTCATAGTTGAATGCATGATAGGTTTCTCCAGCTATCTCCTCACCTTCTATTACTGTCCGTTTTAGTTCTTTCCCATCTTGGTCTTCATAGATCCAAAAACTATCTAAAGTAGATCGAAAATATTCAAATTTTTCTTCAGTATTCTTTGACGTTTCCTCAACTCTCTTTTCTAAAGTTTTCTCATCTTTCTCTAAAGTTTCCTCATCTTTCTCTAAAGTTTCCTCATCTTTCTCTAAAGGAATAGTGGTAGCAGAATCTTCTGTTTTGATTTTGAATTCCTTTAATTCCAGTGTTGTTTCACTTGCTTGAGGTATTATAAATGGTAGTCCTACCGTCGTGGGTAACATATCCAAGAACATGTTTCCCACTTTCTGATGTATTTTGACTATCCCAACATTAGGTGCAAACCATACTGTTGTAACAGTTTCTCCAGGTGGGTTCATATCGTCTTCATTAGGGTCCATTGTAACCGTTGTTTCTGTTTTATATTTAACTTTCAGACAGTCTTCATAAGTTCCAGCAGCAGTTTCGACTTTTTCTGCACCAAGTATAATACCAGTCTCAACAATTGTGTAATCTACTGCCCCTTGTAATTCTCCATTTTCTAATACCTCTACTTTGGCTTTTATTGTCAATACATCCCACTCCTCGTTAGCATCAAGAGGTGTCAACAACAGCTGCATATTGTCCTCAGATTCGACAGTAATATTGATATTAGGTTTAGAGAAGCCTTGTACTCCTTCTTGTAATGCAGCATCAAACAGAAAATCCATCTCTTTAGAAAGTCGTGCATTAACAGCTTTCTCAACGCCTTCCTTAACAGAAAATGTTATACCTTTATCATTTACGTTAAATAACTCAGGACGCATGAACCGCATGTAGTTGATCCAATCTTTCAACTCAGGTTCATAACTAAATGCATGATAGGTTTCTTCAGCTATCTCCTCACCTTCAATCACTGTCCGTTTTAGTTCTTTGCCTTCTTGATCTTCATAAATCCAATAACTACCTAAAGTGGATGGAAAGTATTTTTCTGCTGTCTCATTTCCCATAAGTGGTAGGCATAAACAGAAAACAAGCAATAGTGTGCAAACAACTAATCTATTCATCATCGGTTTTCTCCAATTTAAATCATGAAATGATATAGACAGACTAAGATATAGCCTTAATCTTTATTGATGGCTTTGTCTGTTTTCTTAATTTCATATTTTTTAAGTTCTAAAATTCTGGTTTCAGGTGGAGGCGGCAGAGGGAAATCCTCATCATCTGGAATCAACTCCAAAAAAGTATAATTCCTTTGTTGTTGGTATTTAACAATACCAACATTCGGAGCATACCACACAGTTGTTATAGTCTCTCCGGGTGGATCTACCTCATCTGGTCCTGGTGCATTGTCTTGGTCAAATACGGCTGATGTTTCAGTCCGATACACAACTTTCAAGCAGTTTTCAAAAGTACCTGCCGATGTTTTGACAGTTTCTTTAGCTTGCACCAGTCCTGATTCTATAATCGTAAAATCTATAGTGACTGAATCTTCCGCTTCAAAGGCGAATGTGATTGAGGATTTTATTTCTATTGCATCCCATTCTTCATTGAGGACTATTGGTGTTGTCAATAGGTTGAAGTCCTTATATGCTTCTACTTCTACAGTATAAGTGAGTTTATCTGTATCAATTGGGTTATCTATTCTGATTATTTCACTGAACGCTTCCATTTCTTTAGTCAGACGTTTTTTAACAGCTTTTTCTACGTCTTCCTTGACAATTAGTGTTATCCCCTGATTGCTAACTTTAAAAAGTTCAGGATGGATAAATCTACTAAAATTTGCCCAATCTTTCAACTCAGGTTCATAACTGAATGCATGATAGATTTCTCCTGCTATCTCCTCACCTTCTATTACTGTCCGTTTTAGTTCTTTGCCAGCTTGATCTTCATAAATCCAAAAACTACCTAAAGTGGATGGAAAGTAATCTTCTGCTGTCTCATTTCCGAACGAAGTAATACAAAAAATAAAAGACAATAATAGCACAACAACTGCACAGTATCTTCTCTTCATAAGTTATCTCCATTGGTATTCTGTTTTCCTGTTAGATGCTGCAATTTCATTTTGAAAGTTTGTTCTGATCCATTTCAGAAACAATTTTGAACTTTTTTAGTTGAAGCGTTTTCACTATAGGTTTCGTAATGCCAGCTGCCTCTTTTTCCGATGCATGTTTCTTAACCAATTCTCTTTCTGATAATGCATGGAGAAATATCTTCTCAGTTTCACTCTGCAATTTAACAATACCTACATTAGGGGCAAACCATAACGTAGTAACAGATTCACCTGGTAAGTCTGCGGGTGCAATCGGACGGGTTTCAGTCATCTTCGTTTCAGTTTTGTAAATTATTTTCAAGCACTCATCAAAAGTCCCTGCTTCAGTCTCAACAGATTCGTTGCCGAGGATCTTCCCTTTTTCCACTATGTCAAATTCAAGGATTGTAGTTGGAAAATCTTCTGCATCCTGAAAAATCTGCAAACCTTCAATGTTAAACTTCATTGTAATTTTTGCATTTATCTCTATAGATTTCCATTCCTCTTCAAAATCAACTTGCATCGGGAGTAGATTCAGAATACTTTGGGTCTCTGTCTCAGTATCATAGTCAAGACCTACTGTAATGTTTTGGTTCGGAGGCAAATCATTCTTTAGTGATTTACTTGACAGTTTCGAGAACAACTCCATTTCATTATTCAGACGTACACTAATCGCCTTTTTTAATGTATCACCGACAAGAATACTAACCCATTTTTCTCCATAATGACAGAACGAAGGATGTAGAAAACGGTTGAAATTTCCCCAATCTTTCAACTCAGGTTCATATATGAAACCAACATAAACTTTTTCATCGTGTATCTTGCCCTCAGTCGCTCGCCGTGTGAATTCATTTCCATCTTGGTCCTCATATATCCAGAAACTTCCCAATGAACTTGGAAAGTATGTATGTCCGATATCCTTGCCAAAAATTACATTATTGGTAAAGAAGATTAGCAACATTGTGATTGAGAAAAATATTCTGTTCGGCATAGAATGAGCTAAGAAAATCAATGATTTCAGTTTTGGACTAAATAGTGCTATTCAGTAACGTTATCAGATTCCGGGGTCTTGATCTCATACTGTTTTAATACTACAGTATCAACTTCTTTAGAATTCTCTTTTGCACTGACTAATTTTACAATTCCTACATTCGGTGCTAACCAAAGTGTAGTTATCTTATCTTTTGGTGTCTGCGTCGGCAAAAGCTGCTTATTTTCTGAGTTTACATTGGTTGTTGAAATCGTCTTTGTCCGATACTCAATTTTTAAACAGTTATCAAATGTTCCAGCTTCTGTTTCAACAGATTCTCGCTCAAGAAATTTACCCGTCTCAGACAGATTCATAGTCATTGAAAACAGTTTATTCTCATTTGGTATGTTAATTTGAGTTCCTTTGATATCCATAGACATGTTTACTTTTACGCTGACTTGTGTCGCCGTCCAAGTCTGTTTGCTGTTGATAGAGATTGGAAATAGATATAAAGCATCTTGTGCAGTCGGTTCAATAGCAGGATGGAAATCAATTGTTATACCAGAAGGCAGTTGATCAGTATATTCTTGTCGTAATTCAGCGACGATCTCATCTAATCTCTTACTCAATGTAGACTTAATCGCCTTCTCAATCTCATCACCGACAAAAAATGTAATCCATTCCTCACCAACTTGATACAGAAATGGATGTAAAAGATAGTTATATTTTCCCCAATCATCTATTATAGGTTCATATTTAAAGGTATGAAATATCTCACTGCCAAAATCTTTCTTCTTTACAGAAATGCGTTTAAATTCGTTTCCATCTTGATCTTCATAAACCCAAAAACTTCCCTCAGTGGTTGGGAAATATATTGTTGCTGATTCGTTTGCAATGAGTGCTACACTGAAACAGAATAGTATCAAAACAGTGCAAACTGTCCTTATGTAATTCACAATCCTATCACCTCTTTTTTTGTTTTCCTACCGAATTAATTATAACGCAATATGCCTTACATAACAAGAAAATATCACATCTCAAAATACAATTTGAGCGTGTTTCCAATACCTTTAATACTCAAAAGGAAACGTTACTGGCGCACCGTTATTATTTCGAGAACGTCCCATTGCCACATCAATTTCCCTGTCTTTACGTCCATTATATGCCCCATATTCAGGTTCAGTGTCGTTTCGAACAGCATTTGCGATACTCATCAACTCTGACGCGACAGTAATTTCACCATCGCTGAGTGGATAATAATGAAGCGGATTCTCCCATACCACTTCAGGTTTTGTGTCAGCGATCAAAGCCGCAAGTGTATCATATCCATCAACGTTGTTAGTCTTCCGAGTTATATTCACTGGTACTTGTTCGTCTGCACTATCGTTTAGCAAGACAGCATCATCCCTGAAACACATGCCACGCTCCGCATAGAATTTTGTCCCATTAAAACCACGAAGCGGTGATCCATAAGACAGACTGGAAAAATTGAAAATACCAACGGCACCACTTTCGAACTCTATGACGGCATGTTCCCAATCTTCACCCTTACGACGAGGTTGTCCTTTACGCCATTCATGTTCCTGAACCTGAAAACGCTTTTTGAATCCATAGACTTGCACGGGTTCATTATCAAATCCCACATAACTCCTTAGGAGCCCTATACCGTGGTACCCGTGACCGCGAAAATCGTTATATGCGACATTTACTTTGCCGAATACCCCCTCAAGAATCATTGCACGTTTAATGCGTTCAGAAGGACGTCGGTAATAATTTTCATTGACTTCCAACTTAGTACCGTGTTCTTTTGCAGCTGCAATCATCTGATCTGCTAAGTTAAGATCGGAGTTAATAGGCGTTTCCGTGCAATAACTAACACCGTACTGAGAACAGAGAAGACCGGGAATATGGTTCTTACTTGGCGTGATGACAATAGAACATATATCAGGTTTGACTTTCTCTAACATCTGTTCAGTATCAGTATAAGCAGGTACACTATATTTTTCTGCTTGTTGTGTCACCCTACCTTCGTGTATATCACAGACCGCGACAAGTTCCAAATCATCCTTTAGTTTTGTTATCAGTGGAAGGTAAGTGTTTGAACCACGGTTACCTGCGCCAATATGTGCGATTTTCAGTTTGTCCATTGATGTTCTCCTTCAAAAAACAACATATTCTCTTGAAAAACATATAGACACGTATGCTATATGCTGCTAATATATGAAGTGTTCCTATTTTAGCACGACTACATAAGAAAAACAACTATTTCAAAAAAGGTATGTGGATATGTCAGGTCCGTTGGAGGGAATAAAAGTATTGGATTTAACGAGAGTGCTGGCTGGTCCCTTTGCAACCATGATTTTAGGTGATCTTGGGGCAGATGTTATAAAAATTGAACAACCAGAGATAGGGGATGAAGCACGCAATTTTGGTCCATTCAAAAACGGATTCAGTCTTTATTTTATGAGCGTAAATCGAGGTAAAAGAAGTGTTACACTCAATCTAAAATCTGACAAAGGTAAAGCAGTATTCAAGCAACTCGCTATGCAATCCGATATTTTAGTAGAAAACTTCCGTCCGGGAACAATGAAAAATTACGGTTTAGATTATGAAACGCTCACGAAGGAACATCCTTCACTCATATATGCGGCGTGCTCCGGTTTTGGTCAAACAGGACCTTTTTCACAAAAAGGCGCATACGACATGATTATTCAAGGGATAGGAGGAATAATCAGTATCACGGGTGAACCAGAAGGACCTCCTGTTCGTGTTGGTACATCTATCAGCGACATCACTGCTGCTTTGTTCACGACAATTGGTATCCTGTCTGCGTTACACCATCGAAGTAAAACTGGAAAAGGTCAGTTAGTTGATGTGGCAATGTTAGATAGTCTCGTAGCTGTATTAGAAAATGCAATTGTCCGCTATTTTACTACGAATGAAATACCGCAACCTTTAGGGAGTAGACATCCTGTTATTACACCATTTGAAGCATTTGAATCTGAAGATGGCCATGTAATTATTGCAATTGGAAACGATTCTTTGTGGACAAAGTTTTGTGAAAGTACACATCGGAGAGATCTCATTTCTGATCCCAGATTCTGCTCAAACGCAGAAAGAACAGAGAATCATGACGATTTATACCCTATTCTTTCTGAGATCATGCGTAAACGAACAACCGAAGAATGGATAAAAGCACTTGAAGAAATAGGCGTACCGTGCGGACCTATAAACCAGATTGACAAGGTAGTAAACCATCCTCAGATTCAGGCAAGAGAGATGATAACGCAAGTATTGCACAACATAACAGGTTTAGTTGAAATACCAGGTATTCCGATAAAACTCTCCGAAACAGAAGGTAGAATTGATTCACCTGCACCGAATCTTAGCGAACATACAACTGAAGTTTTGACTGATGTCTTAAATATGTCAATAGCTGAAGTTGAACAATTAAGAACAGATGGTATCGTATAAGAAAGTTAAATCAGACATCAATAATAGAGATTGTTATGACAAATAACGAACCTACGCATTTACCAGGCACTGAACCATTAACTTATGAAGGTGATTTTGCTGCTCAGATGGTTGAAGACCTTGACAGCTACGTTACCCGTGCTATAGCAGATGCAGCAGAAAAACGTGCGTCCTATTGGGAACGTGATTGGCGTTCTCATGCATCTTACATAGAATCTATTGAACCAAACAGACTACGTTTCAAAAAACAAATTGGCATCATTGATGAACGTCTTTCGAATGATGCGTTATCATTTATCTCTTCAACAAAAGAAGATGCTATTATTGCAAAAGTTGGAAACATCAACGTATCGCGTGTAAGTTGGAAGGTATTTGATGAGGTAGAGGGTGAAGGACTTTTGTTGGAATCTACGGAAGACGTTCCTTTCGTTGCTCAAGTGGTGGCTTTACCAGATGCTGATTGGACACCTGAAATGATTGCGGGTCTATCTGATGAGCTACCCATATCTGCTCAGTTTGCGCTGCATTTAGCGGCTGCGGGATGCCGAGTGGTAATACCACAACTGATAAATCGTGATGATGAATACTCTGGTAATCCAAAGATCGACAGATTTACAAATCAACCACACCGAGAATTCATATACAGAATGGCATACCAATTGGGTAGACATGTCATCGGATATGAAGTCCAGAAGGTTTTGTCTTTGGTGGATTGGATGGATACGTTTGACGAACCCATCGGTGTTATCGGGTATGGAGAGGGTGGTTTGATTGCATTATATAGTGCAGCAGTAGATACAAGAATTCAATCATCAGTCGTTAGTGGATATTTTCAATCACGGCAGGCGGTATGGCGAGAACCGATATATCGCAACGTTTGGGGATTACTGCATGAATTTGGTGATGCGGAAATTGCGAGTCTAATCGCGCCACGCTCACTCATCATTGAAACGAGTAGAGGACCAGAAGTCATAGGACCGCCGCCTGCACGTTCTGGTCGAGGGGGTGCTGCTCCCGGACAACTTGTTTCACCACCTTTGGAATCTGCAAAAACGGAGTTCAGTTGTGCGCGAGCATTTTATGAAAACCTGGATTGCATAGAAAAAATCAAACTTATCTGTCCAGATGATAGGTTGCCGGGAAACACAGAAACACTAACCGAATTCCTGATGAGTCTCGGTATTGAAGATCCAATCATTGATAAGAATCAGAGTCAGGGCACCCTCAACGCGGATGCTAATTATTACGATAAACGGCAGCAGAAGCAGTTCATACAACTTGTCAATCTTACCCAGCGTTTTCTGCGTGAAGCAGCAACGAAACGTCATCAGTTCTTCTGGAATAAAACAGATACGACTTCAATAGAAAAGTGGAAAGAGACTTGCACAAATGCTAAGAATTACTTCTGGGATGAAGTCATCGGTAGGTGTCCAGAACCTGATGTGCCAGCAAATCCAAGAACCCGTCTCATATACGATGAACCGAAATGGAAAGGTTTTGAGGTAGTCTTGGATGTCTGGAAAGACGTTTTTGCTTATGGAATTTTACTGCTTCCAAACGATCTTAAAGAAGATGAACAACGTCCAGTTGTCGTCTGTCAACACGGATTAGAGGGTAGACCTCAAGATACGGCTGACCCAAACATAAACTCTGTTTATCATTCATATAGTGCACAGTTGGCAGACAGAGGATTCATCTGCTATGCACCCCAAAATCCGTATATTGGACAGGATGCATTCCGAGTAATTCAGCGCAAAGCAAATCCTATTAAATGGTCACTTTTCTCATTGATTATCCAACAACATCAACGTACGCTTGATTGGTTGGGAGAACTCCCCTATGTTGATGAAAATCGTATCGGTTTCTACGGTCTTTCTTACGGTGGCAAAACGGCGATGCGCGTACCGGCAGTGCTTGACAATTATGCCTGCTCTATCTGTTCGGCAGATTTTAACGAATGGATTGTCAAAAACGCCACCTTCGATTCACCCTATAGTTATATGTTCACAGGCGAGTATGAAATGCCTGAGTTTGATTTAGGTAATACATTCAACTACGCCGAGATGGCAGGATTAATCGCTCCGCGTCCTTTCATGGTAGAACGCGGACATGATGATGGCGTTGCCCCAGATGAATGGGTAGCACATGAATTTGCTACAGTTAGAAGACTTTATGTGCGTCTCGGTATTCCAGAGAAGACTGAGATTGAGTTCTTTGATGGTGGACATCAGATTAACTCAAAAGCAACTTTCGACTTTCTGCACAAACACCTTAATTGGAAACAACCATAGAGTATAATAAATGATTTACGCAGTTTCAGTCTCATCTGGATTAGAAAACATTGCACGTCAGGAAATTATTGCACGTTTTGGTAGTACAAAACAGTTCAAGATTTTAATGCGAAAACCCCAACGTATAGTATTTCAATTTACTGGAAATCCGAAAGAACTCTTGGCGCTGCGGACACCTGAACATTTATTCCTAATAGTGAAACATGTTCGACAGATGACTCGTTCACGTCATTCCCTTACTGCAATACGTAACGCAATTTCCAGAATCAGTCTCAAAGATGTATTAAATTGCTGTCGTCAAGTTGGTATACGTTTACGAAAAAGAACACCTTTCCGTGTCATAAGTCGCATGTCTGGTCAACGCAATTTTCAGAAGCGCGATCTACAACAGGTCATTGAGCGAGTATTCATAGATCGCGGATGGCAATTAACGCATTCCAATGCAGCATTAGATATGTGGGTAGAACTTCACGGAGAGGATGCATACATTAGCATTCGTATATCTAAGCAAGATTGGTCAGAACGTGCCAATAAACAGGTCCGTGTTAAACATTCCATTAAATCCACTATAGCGTACGGTATGGTCGCACTTTCACAACCGCATCCAAATGATATATTCTTAGACCCGATGTGTGGAGCAGGAACTATCCTCTTGGAACGTGCCCTTTCTGGTCGCTATAGTTATCTTATTGGTGGTGATATATCCTTACAATCAATAGCTGCGACACAAAGAAATTTTGGTCGTCAACATCAACCTCGTCAGTTTTTTCTTTGGGATGCACTGAAAATACCTATTCAACCTAACACTGTAGACAAAATCGTCTGCAACATGATAACTGACCCCGTCAATCAAAACACTACAACTGAAATAACAGACTTGTATACGAAGAGTATTCAAGCGTTTGAAACTGTTTTGAAACCAAGAGGTAAAATGGTGTTGTTGACTTTGAATCCTTTGCTTATAGATAAGAACCTCAAAGAACATAAAACACTAAAAACAAGGCAAAAAGTTAGTGTGGACGTGGGAGGCAAAAAAGGCAGGATATTTGTAGTCTATCATAGTTAAATGGCGAAGTAGATATACTCCGCCATAAACATAATTGAACCTACTGTTCTGTCTACACTCAAATGATGAGTAGATCCGTTCGTAGGGACGGGGTTTCCCCGTCCGTTATACAAATCATTTATGACTTGACAAAACACTACAATATTATTTCAGGTCTGTAACAGATTCCGAATTTAGACTTCAGGCACCTTCACGGCTACCTCTTTACCACTTTCATGTGAACGGAAAATACCATCCATAATAACATTTGTTAGAAAGACTCCTTCAGGTGGGATCGGAGAGGGACCTTCTGTCAATACAGCTTCTCGGAAGGCAATCATCTGTGCTTCCCAAACATCAACCCCTTTAAAACCTTCAAAACCGATAGTAGTCATACCTTCTGGTGGATCAGGATTTGCAGTTAAACCTTCAGATGCAACAAGTTTCTTGAGATCATCGCTATAAGAATCGGCAAAGACAACTGGACCACCCAAGGCGATACCTGCTTCTTTTCCGAGGCAGAAACTACTACCGAGTGAATTCTGATGTACTGCCCAGGATATTTTAAATACCATGACGCCACCATTTTCAAAACGAACCCAGGCAGCACCGAATTCTTCAACATCCATTTTATCCTTAAATCTCGGATCTTGTTGTGAGATATAATCTTCAGTAATTGCCGAAACACGTACAGGTTTCGGATATCCCATTGCATAAAGTGAGTCATGCATATTGTATACACCGATATCAACGATAGCACCAGCCCCCGCTGTCTTCTGGTAAATAAAAGTATGACCAGGATTACCACGACGTCTACATCCTGAAGATTCTGAATAGTAGATGTCACCGAGAATACCTTCCTCTATGATCTTCCTTGCAAACTGAAGTCGCGGATTGAATGTGCTATGAATCCCTATTTGTAGGATTTTCTTGTTTTCTTTTGCTGCACGCACCATAGCCGTTGCATCAGCAAGTGTTGCCGCCATCGGTTTTTCACAAAACACATGCTTACCTGCATTCAATGCTGCTACCGTAGGTCGGCGATGTCCTTGGTTGTATGTACAGACACTTACTGTGTCAATTTCTTCCATTTCCAACATCTTGTTATAGCTTGTAAAGACGTTCTTTCTGGGTACCTCCCACTCATCAGCGGCTTGTCGTGCCTTTTTGCCAATGATGTCGCACACCGCAACGATTTCAAAACCGCCTGCTTTAGCATAAGCATTTCGATGTGCTCGGGAAATGCCACCTGTACCAACAATTCCTACTCGTAAAGCCATATCGTTATCTCCTTATGTGTGATGTTAATAGATATGCTGCGTAAGTGTAAATGATAATCCCAAAAAAAGCAAGATGATTTAATGTCAAATTGCTTTTTGTAACTCATATAATACCATTTCTAAATGATTATGTAACATTATTTCGTAGGTCGGGTAGAGCGAAGCGAAACCCGACACGTAGGGGTAGACAAGGTTTTCATGTCGGGTTTCGCTTCACTCTACCCATAGGTGTAAACTTAAGAAACTTTCTGTGTTTTTATGAATCCTTATAAATAGCACTATGATTGAGACTGTCTTATATTTAGTCCCGTAGGGACGATATGTTTATAGAAAACGCTGTCCCCACCTGTCTTGAGTTCCGTAGGAACGGCATATTTATTGTTGATGTACTTATAAACATATCGTCCCTAATGAAGATCAAATAATAAATTGGGTAATTTCTTGTTTGAATAAGACAGGTACACACTCTGCTGGCGAGGTTTCCTAACCACGCCAAATTACCTAAATATTTTCTTTAACTTCATACGGGACTGAAGAGGCGTGGGGTACACATTCTTCTATAAACATATCGTCCCTACGGGACTGAAGAGAACTCTGATTTTGCAAATCCCTTAAGTTTACACTTATAGGTTTCGCTTCACTCTACCCGACCTACAGTTTATTTGTGATAATTTGTCAATTAGAAATGGTATAAACTTATATATCAGGGACCCTTACAGATACTTCTCTCTTAAGCTGGTGTGAACGGAAAATGCCATCCATGATAACATTCGTCAGGAGAACACCTTCTGGTGGGAGTGGTGAAGGAGAACTGTTATTGACAGCTTCACGAAACGCCGTCATTTCTGCTTCCCACACATCAACCTTCGGTAATCCATCAAAACGGATAGTCGTCATGCCTTCGGGTGGATCAAGTTTAGCAGTGAGACCTTCAGATTTCACAAGTTTCTGAAGGTCTTTGCTATATGAATCCGCAAACAGTGTGGGTTCATTTAAGGATAATCCAGCTTTTCTGCCGAGACAGAAACTGCCGCCAAGAGAGTTCTGGTGAACTGCCCATGAAATCTTAAAGACCATTACACCACCGTTTTCAAAACGAATCCAGGCAGCCCCGAACTCTTCTACATCCATTTTATCCTTAAATCTTGGATTTTGTTGAGAAATGTAGTCTTCAGTAACAGCAGACACACGTACCGGCTTAGGATACCCCATCACATAGAGAGAATTGTGTAAATTGTAGATACCGATATCAACAATTGCTCCTGCCCCAGCAGTCTTTTTGTATATAAATGTCCGTCCAGGGACACCGCGTCGTCTGCAATTCGCAGATTCAGAATAGTAAATGTCTCCGAGAATTCCTTCATCAATAACCTTCTTAGAGAATTGTATTTGTGAAGAGAACGCGCTTTTAACTCCGATTTGGAGTATTTTTCCAGATTCTTTTGCTGCGCGAACCATCGCTGTAGCATCAGCAAGTGTTGCAGCCATCGGTTTCTCACAGAATACGTGCTTTCCTGCGTTCAAGGCAGCGACAGTAGGACGTCTATGTGCTTGGTTATATGTGCAGACACTCACCGTGTCAATCTCATCCATTTCAAGCATTTTATTGTAACTTGTGAAGACGTGCTTTTTTGGGACACCCCAGTTCTCAGCAGCCTGAATCGCTTTTTCTCTGAATATGTCGCACACCGCAACGATTTCAAAACCGCCTACATTCGTATAAGCTCTATGATGTGCCCGAGAAATACCGCCTGTACCAACAATACCTACTCGAATAGCCATGTCATTATCTCCTTTAGATGAATTCGGTTGGATTGTGATATGAGTTTATAGAAAATAACCTAAGAATGCAAGCAATTTTAGCAGAATTCGCACTCACAGTATTGTTCTGTCATTGACTATTCACATCTGTGAAATCAAATTTTGTTGCCATTCTCATACAAAATGCGTTATAATATACTGTTTAGTTAGTAATTAAGATTCTTTTACGTATTTATAGATCAAATAGCAGTTCTATCTATAGGGAAATATCGAAGATCTAATCAGAACACTTTTCATCAAATAATTTTAATAGTTATTTCGTATTTTCCATAAATAGATTCACATTAGGAGGAAGTAGCGTTTTACACGCTTTGAACTTAAACGATGCGAACTATTCAGAATTCTGTCAAAAACTGGAACACAAGAATTCTAATAAGCCTAATAGGTTTCTTGGTAATCTGTTGCTGCTTTTGCATGTCTGATACTGAGATTTTTGCAGATGAAGAACAAACTGGTGCATGGATAGATGCCTTTAATGCAGTTGATAAGAAAAACTACAGACTCGCAGCTCTGAAATTCGAAAAGTTATTAAAGACAGAAATTACACACTCTAAGAAACTTGAGATTCATCATATACTTGCCTATACTTATGAGAAACTTCAAAATAGACCAAAAGCAGTAGGAAACTATGTCCGCGTTATTAAAACTGACTACCCACTTGCTGATAGTGCTTCATTCCGTTTAGCCAAGTTATATGAGGGGATGAAGAATGAAACTAAGGCAATAGAATGGTATTCAAAACTCATTAATGAATACCCTTCAAGTCCTTATTTCCAAGACGCAATCTGGAATCTGGCACAACTTCATCTGAAAGATGAGTTGTATGAAGAAACGAAATCACTCATAGTTAAGAATTTGGATGCCACTGAATACAAACGCGAAGCTACCTACGCTTTAGCGCGTTGTGAAGAAGGACTGAAGAAATTTACAACAGCATTTCATATACATCAAAAACTAATTGCTCAAAAACAGTCAGATAAAATTGCTGAAAATGCTGTCCGGAAGTTAAAAATGCTTGCGTCCGATCACATCTACTTAAAACTCACACCTGAAGATATTCTGAATTGTAGTTTAGTACAATATCACCGAGGGAATATCAAATTTGCAATAAATGAACTTACACCTCTTACAAGAAGTTCTGACATGAAAATGAAAGGTCGTTCCCTCTATCATATAGGACTGAGTAACCAAGCACGAAAATGGTATAATACAGCAATAAAAAACTACAATGCTGTTATCGCTCTTGGTGATAAAACAGAATATTTAACACGTGCACGATATCAGATTGCACAATGCCATAGACTAAAAGGGAATCTCACCACGGCAATCAGCAGACTTGAAAGTTTTGTAAAAACCTATCCTTGGAGCGAACTTGTAGACAACGCATTATACGACATTGCACAAATTTATGAAAGACAAGAAAAATTAGACTTAGCACTTAAAGCTTATTCCCGTTTAATTGATGTTGCCCCTGGTAGTGATTATGCAGATTGGGCTGCTTGGAGAATTGGATGGCAGCGTTTTGATCAAAAACAGTATGAAGAAAGTTACAAAGCATTTAAAGGATTAAAAGAGAACTTTCCTGGAAATCGCTATGCAATGGGTGCACATTTTTGGATGGCAAAAATCCGAGAACGACAGAATAAACCTGAGGAAGCACGAGAGATATATGTTGAAGTTGCGAAATCACGATACTGGTATTATAGCGCAAGAGCAAAAGATTTACTTAGAATTAAAACTTCAGAATTAGAACCGAAGGCTATACCGGACGCAAACCTACCACAAGAAACCGAATGTCCAGAATACCTTCCGATGCTAATGAAACTCAGACTCTATGAAGACGCTATATACCTAATGACTCGTTACATTGACCAAACGCCAAATGCAGCAAAAGAATGCTTTTACGCTCTGGTGACATGTTATGAAAACCTGGAAATGTATGACAAAGCCAGAGAGGTAGCTGATAGGGCACTGATGAGTCCATTTTTTCAGAATCAAGCAAGTGTTGATCTGGCAAAACTACGTAAATTCCTTTACCCGCTTCACTATGAAAAAATAGTTGAGAAATACTCACAACAGTATGATGTTGAGCCAGCTTTAATATATGCAATGATTTTAGAAGAAAGCAGGTATCGCACAGATGCAATCAGTTGGGCAGGAGCAATTGGTCTGATGCAAATAATGCCTTCTACCGGGAAAGAAATTGCACGTCAACTAAATATCCGTAGATTCCGTACTTCAATGTTGAAGGACCCAGATGTCAATATACGCATGGGAACAAAGTACATAGGGTATCTAAACTCTATCTTTGATGATAACGCAATGCTGGTCTCTGGTGCCTATAACGGTGGACCGGGAAGAATGAAACGTTGGTTGGATTCTAAAAACATCAAAGACATTGATGAATTTGTTGAAAAGATTACAATCCGTGAAACTCGCCTACATATCAAAAAGGTTATCAATAGTTATGATAATTATGTAGAAATATATGGTCAACCCGAGGTGCCAGCGGCGAATTCTGCCTTAAATATGCCGACAAAAACACAAGATAATCCTGTTCTTGGCAAGTTGAGCAAGTAGTTTATGACAAATTGAATTGAGGATATTTACGATTATAATATTGTAACTATAGTCATAGATTCACTATTTCAGGGTCATTACCTTTCGTCATGACGATTCGTCGTTTCCAAGAATTATCATCTTGTTCAGGAAAATCAACCCGGTAGTGTCCACCACGACTTTCTGAACGAATAAGTGATGCATGGGTAATTAAACAGGCAACATTGAGCATGTTCAGAGTTTCACATAAGTGAATATCAGTAGTCTTTAGTTTCGTTGAAATATTTGAGAAGATATTAATTTCTTCTCCTATTTCTTTTAATTCTCTTAGTGTAGATTCTAACCCTTCTGCCACCCTTTCAATTCCAACATTTTCCCATAGAGTTTCCCGAATAGCATCCTTTACAGCTAAAGTAGAATCTGCAAGAGTGTCTGATTTTGTATCATCTATAGTGGTGTATTCACATTTGCCAATTTGGATATTTGGTGGGACCTGTGAGGTGGATGATGCAGCATATTTCGCAGCGTTAGTTCCTGCGCGTACACCAAAGACAAGGCACTCTAATAGTGAATTACTTGCTAAACGATTCGCGCCGTGAACACCTGTACATGCGACTTCGCCGCATGCAAATAAACCGTTAAGGTTCGTTTCTGTTTCGGTGTTTGTGCGAACGCCTCCCATCATAAAATGTGCACCTGGTCTGACAGGTATCAGGTCAATGTTTATATCTAAACCGTAGTGTCGTGTTGTATCAGTGATTGTCGGGAATCGTTCTTGAATAAACTCTGAGGACTTATGCGTTATGTCAAGATAGACACATGGAAATCCTGTAAGGAACATTTCGTTTTGAATAGCTCTACTGACAACATCTCGTGGTGCTAATTCACCTTTCTCGTGGTATTTGTCCATAAAACGTTCACCACGAATATTTATGAGTCGTCCTCCTTCACCGCGAACCGCCTCAGAAATAAGAAAATTCGGAGCACCGTCCAAGTAAAGCGTTGTCGGATGAAACTGAACGAATTCCATATCTATCATTTCACATCCTGCACGCCATGCAGCAGCAAAACCATCACCTGTAGCGACTTCTGGATTAGAAGTACACGGATACAGTCGTCCTAATCCTCCCGTAGCCAGTATAGTTGCTTTTGCATAGAGATTGACAAGTTGATCGTCTATGATGGCGGAGATGCCATAACATGTAATACTTTCATCATCCGTTTTTGGCTCATCACTTGTAAGTAAATCTATAGCAAATGCATTAGATAGAACACGAATCCTTTCTGAATTTAGGACTCTCTGTATAAGTACATCGGTAGTCTCTCGTCCAGTCGCGTCCCCCTTGTGAACAATCCTGCGCCGGCTGTGAGCTGCTTCTTGCGTAAAACGTGGTAGTGTTCCTTCCCAATCAAAATTTGCTCCCCACTGAAGTAACTCAGTTACACGGGGGATTCCCTCAGCAACCATAGTTTTTACAGCATTGACATCACACAAACCGCACCCAGCACTGCATGTGTCCGCAACGTGTAATTCGACGGTATCGTCAATGTTCATTGCAACTGCGATACCACCTTGAGCATAAAGCGTATTGCTTTCTTTGATTGTAGTCTTCGTTATTAGCGTGACATCAGCATTTTCACTTGCTGCGAGTGCAGCACGTAAACCTGCAGCGCCACTTCCTATGATAAGAACATCTGTATCCCAACTGGGTTTCGCATCGGCGTTCTGCACAGAAGGATGTGTTTCTGTATTCATCTATTACTTGCAAGCCTTTCGACAATCAATCTCATTCTGGTTGAGGTTTCGGGGCAAAACTTGCGTCAACTGGCATGACCTTACCAGTACCTGTTGCAATAAGTGTCGTATCACTTAGAGTCACAGTGGCTTTTGCCTCTACTAATCTCCTCGAGACCTTTATTCGTTGTGCTGTAACATAAAGTTTCACTCCGGTTGGAGCGGGGTTCCTAAAACGCACTTCAAGTTGTGCAGTCACTGCTGGTCCATCATAAGTTCCTATACCAATATGGGTAATCGCTTCATCTAAGAGTGTACTTATGATGCCGCCGTGCAGGATGTTCGCCCACCCTTGCATGTGTTCTGGTGGTGTGCATTCAATGTAAACTTCTGCACCATCATCCTTTACTTCAGGATTAACTTGCAAGCCATACGGATTCTGCTTACCACAAACAAAACATCTATTGTTATTCTCAATTCTCATTTTTTCTCTACTGTAGATTCATTGATAGTTGGTTATTTTTCAATAGAACATATAATATAACGAACTTAAATGTAGACAACACTTTCTCACTTATCTGTCCGATTGTTTCATTTCAGCCATTCTGTCCACGCTGAGTTTATAGATAAGATCATCTATGAAGAAGTTAACATAGCTAAACTGCGAGATAATTTATTCTGTTCAGTATTCAAGCGTTCAAGCAGATCCTTCTTTTGTGAAACAACCTTTTCAGGTGCGCGTTCAATAAACTTTGGATTCTCTAAAGTCTTTCTTGCAGCTTCAATATCCTTCTCAATCTGTAGATGTCTCTTAGTAAGTCGTGCCTTTTCCGCGTCAAAATCAATCACACCTGCTAATGGTATATATATGACAAGACTCCCAATCACTGCCTCTGCTGATGCCGCTGGCTTTTGCAGTGATGCTGCGATAACAATCTCATTGACTCTTGTAAATGCGGGTAAATACTGTACCAGATAGTTTTCAAGTTGATCTCTAACTTTAGCATCTGGTGATTGTATATGTATGTCAATGGAGGCACTTATGGGGACGTTCAACTCTCCGCGGATACTACGGATGTTTTCTATTACCTGCATGACTGCAGCCATTGTTGTCTCTGCATCAGGATTTTCCGCTGTCGGTTCTGGCCAAGGTGAGACTGTAACCGAGGCTTCACCGGCCACATTTTCACTGTTTCCTCCATGTGGAAGTTGCTGCCATATCTCTTCGGTTAAATATGGCATTAACGGATGTAGTAACCGCATCATCTGTTCTAATACATCTGCTGCAACCCATAATGCTTCTGGTTCGTCTTTTGTGAGACGTTGCTTAGCAAATTCTACATACCAATCGCAGAATTCATGCCAGAGGAACGCATATAAGGTCTGTGCCACTTCGTAGAATCGGAAGTTTTCAAGTGCATCAGTAACTGTGTTGATAGTATGACTCAATCGACTTTTTATCCATTGAACTTCTAATAGATTTTCAGATTCTTCTGACTTATCTTTTTCGGTTGGAACAGGATATCTATCCAAGTTCATGAGTATAAACCGTGCAGCATTCCACACCTTATTTGCAAACCTCCTACCTGCCTCAATCTGTGCTTCGGGTAATGGCACATAGGGGATCGGTGTACATGCATTAGCGAGAGCGAATCGGAATGCATCAGTACCGTAGTTTGCAATCGTCTCTGATGGATCAATACTGTTTCCTTTCGACTTACTCATTTTCTGTCCTTTTTCATCAGCGACGAGACCGTGTAGGTAGACTTTACGAAACGGAACTTCATTCATGCAACCTAAACCCAACATAATCATTCGTGCAACCCAGAAAAATAGAATATCCCATCCTGTGACAAGGACAGAAGTGGGATAAAATGTCTTCAATTCATCAGTCTGTTTTGGCCACCCCATTGTCGAGAAGGGCCAAAGTCCTGAACTAAACCAAGTGTCCAGCACATCTTCTTCCTGTCGAAAATCAGTTGCGCCACACTCACACTTTTCTGGTGTATCCATTCCAGCAGATGCTTTCCCACAAGCCTTACAGTACCATATTGGCAGTTGATGTCCCCACCATCTTTGTCTTGAAATTGGCCACGGTTCAATATTCTCCATCCAATGAAAAAACCGTGAAGTCTCTCGTTCCGGTATAAATTGGATATCACCTTTTTTCGTTGCTTCAATTGCACGTTCAGCAAGTGGACGCACATTCATAAACCATTGTAATGAAATTGAAGGTTCAACTATCGTATTGCACCTGTCATGATGTCCTACTGCATGTCTATGTGGTACTATTTTAACAAGACTACCTAAACTTTCCAAATCCTCTACTACTTTTTTGCGACATTCCCAACGGTCTAACCCAACATATTCATCGCCAGCATAATCATTCATGAAACCGTCTGAAGTGAATATTGATAGTTGGTCAAGGTTATGTCTTAAACCGATCTCATAATCATTTACATCGTGTGCTGGGGTTACTTTCAAGGCACCAGTTCCAAATTCGGTGTCAACATAAGAGTCAGCGATAATCGTGATCTCTCTATTCGCGAGTGGTAATAGAACTTTTTTCCCTACCAAATGTTGGTAACGTTCGTCATCCGGATGGACAGCGACAGCTGTGTCACCTAACATCGTTTCAGGACGTGTCGTCGCGATTTCAAGGACGATATCTGAATCTATAACAGGATAAAGGATATGGTAAAAGTTCCCCTCAATTTCTACTGGCTCTACTTCAAGATTACTGACAGCAGTATTACATTTAGGACACCAATTCACCATATAGGTATCTTGATAAATTAGTCCCTGCTTGAATAGTTTCACAAAAGCTGTGCGGACTGCTTCAGACAAACCTTCATCAAGCGTAAATCGTTCGCGTTCCCAATCACAGGAACAACCAAGTTTTTGCAGCTGTGAAACAATATATCCAGCGGACTCTTCCTTCCACTGCCACATGCGTTCAATAAACTTCTCTCGTCCCAGTTCGTTTCTACTTGTCCCCTCATCAATAAGCTTTCGCTCCATAATAAGTTCAGTTACAATTCCTGCGTGATCTGTACCTGGCATCCATAGTACATTGTAACCTTGCATACGTCGCCATCGTATTAGACAATCTTGCAGTGTGTTATCAAGTGCATGTCCAATATGTAAACTACCGGTAATGTTTGGGGGTGGAATTACAATTGCGTAGGGGGGTTTTTCAGAAGTTGGTTTAGCATGAAAAAAACCGCTGTCTTGCCAGAATTGATACCATTTACCCTCAATCGCCTGAGGGTCAAAGATCTTTGGAAGATTTGTCATATTCTTACCTGAATAAATCTAAAGCTCAAAATTACAAGATATGTGAAGTATAAGCGCGCTCTAAAGCGCGCTAACAAGATTCATTTACAATTTAAAAAGACTTTTCAGTATTATGTAAAGGATGGTTCTACCCAACCATAAGCACCATCATCAGACTGATATAATAGATTTACCTGCCGTGTATCTGAATTTAAAAACATTAGCAAAGTTTCTCCAGAGGTATGTAATTCTGCAGCAGCTTCGCTCACCGTAAGAGGTTTTGCGGCAAACTTCTCAGATGCAGGAACTATCTCTGGTGCTTCAGTCAATTCCACATCTAAAGATATATCAGATACCTCAGGATTTAATTTCTCTACAACTTCTCTATGTGGAACATTGTGTCGTCGATCCTTCACTCTTTCTTTGTGTTTACGAATCTGACTAATAACCTTGTCTACTGCACCATCTAATGCAGAGATTATCTCATTTGTTTTATGTTTGGCATAAAACGAAACACGGGGTGCTAATACCTTTACCTCAGCTTCAAATCGATGCCTCTCAGCTTTTAGGATTACATTAAACTCCTGCATCTCTCCGAATTTAGGTTCAATCTTTTGCGCCCGTTTTAGAATATAATCATGTATATCGTCAGTAATTTTCACGTGATGTCCTGAGTAAGTTATATTCATCATGTTCCTCCAACATACAAAAAGTTAATAATGAAAATTTCAAGCGGAAAATTAGAAAAAGTAAAATGCAAAAATATTCATAAGAATAAAGATATACTTAGCTTTATTTTACGGTTCACGATTTTTTCTTTGACGTGATGGCAAAATACCGAGTTCTTCTCTATACTTCTGTACTGTTCGTCTTGCTACTATTATCCCTTGTTCATTTAATGATGTGCTTATAGCTTGATCACTAAGCGGTTTTACTGTATCTTCTTCTCTGATCAATTCTCTAATTGCTGCTTTAACTTGATTTGCAGATACAGAATTACCGTGTGTTGTATTCAACTGATTACTGAAAAAGAACTTTAAAGGGTAAGTCCCTTGAGGGGTCTGTACATATTTGTTACTTGTGACACGGCTCACGGTTGATTCATGAACACCCGCCATTTTTGCTACTGTTTTCAATGTCAAGGGTTTAATAGTATTAGCACCGTCATTTAAGAATTCTGACTGAATCTCAAAAATCGCTTCTGTAACCCTTTCAATAGTACGTCCGCGTTGTGCAATACTACTGAGTAAATCCGCAGCATCGTTATATTTTTGTTCAATCCATTTTTTTGTTTCTTGATCTATAGTCTTGTGATTATTCCGCATCATGTTAACATAAAATGGGTTTATGCGTAAACGTGGAATATAGTCATCCATTGGAAAAACTTGATACTCCCCATCTATTTCTATAATTTGTACATCTGGAATAATCCCCTGTTCTGCCCCTTGAGATTTAACTACTTTGACTGTTGGATCAGAAAAATATCGTCCAGGATAAGGTGATAGTGTTCGGATCCATTCTATTGCTGTGCACACCTTTTCTTTATCAACTTGAAGTGCCTTTGATATAGACAAAATTCTATTCTTAGAAATATCTTCAAAATGATCTTTAATAATTTGCCTTGATATCTCAAATAGTTCATCGTTTTCATTATGCGACTGTCCATTAGAACCAAAACGATGCTTTTCATAGTAGTCAATCTGAATGTTGAGACTCTCTTTTATATCTCGATATGCAATCCCAACAGGATCAAATGAATTCTGAATCCTTCGCAGAACTGTTTCTACATCAGTAACTGAACAATCAACTTCAGATGCGATCTCCTCAAAAGTAAGTACGTAAATAGAGAGTCCGTTATGCTCTTGTTTAACCGTATATTTTTTTTTGTCCTTAGTATCAATTAATTCCCAGCAATTAGTCTTTGTCTCAATTTCAGGATTGTTTGGTGATTCACGCATCGCTCCAATTTCAAATCTTTGTATGTCGTCTTCCTTTTTGTCCTTTTTGTCCTTTTTGTTCTTAGCCTTTGTCCCACTTAGTTTATTTGCTAATGTTGTATTTAACTCTGTAGATATAATCCCACTTTCAAAATCCTCAACAAACTCAATCTTTAGTGAGAATAGTTTCATGAGGAGTTGACCATCATTGTCTAAATTACCAATAATCAATTCACCAATTTGTCGTTCAGTATCGGTAAAAGGTGCTAACTGAAGTTGTGTGTTAAGATAGTCTAACAGGGATTGCGTCTCAGCGACATCGGGTTCAGGTGCATCTGGATCACTTGAGTTATAATTTCCGCTTATGGTAGGATTTTGTAAGTCGTCAAACACAGAATGCCAGTCAATATCAACTTCTGTATCCACGCGATCAATATCTTTTTCAGGCGTGTTCAAGTCTGGGGAAGGATCGTAATCCTCCAATGTTAAGGAAGTATCAGATTCTTCCTCAATTTCCAACATTGGATTCTGTTCCCTCTGTTGTTCAATATATTGAGACAACTCAATCTGTGGTAACATCAAGACCTTTATTGCTTGTTGCAACTTGGGGGTCATTACAATTCTTTGCTGTTGAGTCTGATGCTGAGTATATTTCTGAGTGATTTTCATTGTGCGGCACTCCATTCATTCTCATAAGAACACTTGAGCCATGTGCCAGCATATTATATCAGAAGTTGATTTCAAGTGATACGTTAAATCAATTATGGTCTAAGAGATGATTTCCTGCTTCGTATATTGAAAATTATGACCGAAATAAAGATCTCTTGCTAAATCACTCTCTAAGAGTTCTTCAGGTGTACCAGCCAAAGTTATTTTTCCATCAGCAATTAGATACGCACGATCAACAATATTGAGGGTTTCAGTAGCGTTATGATCAGTAATTAAGATACCGAGGTTTCGATTTCGTAAATGAAGTATAAGCTGTTTTATGTCAGCCACAGCAATTGGGTCAATTCCAGAGAGAGGTTCATCAAGCAGTATAAATTCTGGTTGTGCTGCCAATGCTCTCGCAATTTCTGCCCGTCTACACTCACCTCCTGATAAGGTATACGCTTTGCGATGTAATAAACCGGAAATACCGAGTTCATCAGTAAATTCTTTAATTCGGCCCTCCCGCTCAAACTTCTGCATCCCTTGTGCCTCCAAAACCGCTTCTATGTTCTGTTTCACGGTCAATTTACGAAAAATAGAAGTCTCTTGTGAGAGATAACCTATACCAAGTCTTGATCGCTTATACATCGGTAGAAACGTTATATCTCTATCACCGTATGTGATGCGACCCGAATTAGGACGGATTAACCCCACCACCATATAAAATGTCGTTGACTTTCCTGCACCATTAGGACCTAATAGACCTACTATTTCACCTTTCTGTACCGATAAACTTACTTCATTTACGACGATAGGTCCACGCCGAGTATACCTCTTAACAAGATTATGTGCTTGCAACTCTGTTGACACGTTAGTGTTATCTATACTCTCCATATCTATAAACAATCAATATCCTTGCATTAATGTACTCAATATCACAGTATTCTTGAATGAGTAGAAATTATTCTTTAGGGGATTCTTCCTTATCTTCATCTTCAGTTTCAGCGTCTTCAGTTTTCTCAGGTTCAGTAGGTTCATCATCCTCAGATTCAGTGCCTTCAGATTCATCAGGTTTAGTCTCTTCAGATTCATCAGATTCAGTTCCTTCAGTTTCATCAGATTCAGTCTCACCATCCTTCTCTTTCTCACCATCTTCTGTTTCTTCTGAAGTCTCATCTGATGAATCTTCCTCTTTATCTGCATCTACTTTGTCTTCGG
Organism: Candidatus Poribacteria bacterium; assembly: GCA_965261435.1. Taxonomy (GTDB): domain Bacteria; phylum Poribacteria; class WGA-4E; order WGA-4E; family WGA-3G; genus MSPOR6. The sequence goes on along the minus strand of CBDHDL010000021.1, from coordinate 3,434,473 downwards.
ACTCTTTCTCTTCATTAACTTCAGTTTCAGGAGTTTTTGAGTTCTCTTCACCTTCACCTGATGTTGCAGATTCATTTTCACTTTCTTCCCCTGAATCTTCCGTTTCATCTGGTACCGTTTGAGTAACGGTGACTCTGAATTTAACATCACCAATACCGGTCTGTTTACCTGTAATTCGATTGAAAGTAAACAGTTTTGTTTCAAGTCTATCGTTATCCTGCAAAACGACGACATTATCTTTGAGTGTGATGATGTTCGTAATGTTATCCATTGTTGCATGATCACAAGTTGCGAAAATCTTGTCATCTCGAATCTCAACATTTCCTTCCGCGATTATCTCTTTTGTTTCACCTGTATCTAAATCTTGCTTAAGCGTTATCCTATCTGCGTTGAGAAATCCAATAACTTCATCTTCATTTTCATCATGTCTTACTGTCTTAGCGTTGCCAATTAGAATTATAATTCCTTTCTTCGGATCTCTTTCACTTTTATCCGAAGATCCGGTAATAACTTCTTTCTTAATGTTTCCAGATTTCTTAGTGTTTCCAGATTTCTCTTGAGAATCTGTCTTTGTTTCATCCTTAACGGGTTCTTTTTCTGTTTCATCCTTATCGGGTTCTTTATCTTCTTTTTCATTCGAATTTGGTTCTGACGACTCTTCTTCTACTTGTTCTACAACTGTTTCATCTGTGTTATCAGAGGCTGGTTCCTCATCAGCAATCGCTGGCAACATCATCAAACACAAAATTACAGCGATAGAGAAAACGCGATTTCTCATGATCCGGAAAAGGTTGCATGTTGTGTTATCATTGACTTTCATTTTTTTCATCTATTTCCTCATCTTTAGGATAGAGTCTAAATCTATTGTTTGACATTTTAACAGTTTCAAGGTCTGGGTCAGCTACCATCTCAGAACCGTACCATGTAGAATCTCCCCGAACTATCTTGACTTCCACAGGTGAATAAAGGGTTCCATCTTTGTTTCGCCATTGTAGTTCCTCTGTAAACAACTGTCCCTTTTCGTTAGTACCAACAACATCGCCGAAAAGATACAAATTATTCCTATTCTTACCAGATGGATAGTATTTTCCTGTTTTGCTTGTCACCTTTAAAGATACTTTACCTTCTTCATATATTTCTACCATAGGATTCTGGACGATCATCTCATCAGCGCCTCGAGTCGTCGTGTCACTCACCAGTTTTGAAGAATCCCCAACAAGCGTCCACTTTAAAACGCCTGCTTCTCTATGTTGAGTAGAAAACGATTCTAATTGCTGCACAGGAAGATTTTCTGTTTTCTGACTAACTTCATCCTCACGCTCACATCCGACAGCAAATAAAAAACAGATACAAATCAGGGCACTAATATTTACGCTTCTAAATAACGTCTGTTTAAATAGTATGTTTACAAAACTATGGTTGTGTCTTCCAACGTTTGTGCATCCAAATCCACTGTTCAGGATAATCTTGCACATATCCTTCAATGGTTTTTGTGAAATTCTGTGTGTTAACAACCAATTCTCTCTCTTTTTCATCACATCGTTCTATCGTCAATGGTGGTTCAATAATTACTTGATGGGTGTTATCAGGTTGACGAACAATAAAAGTCGGTATTATAGGTGCGCCAGTTTTTAGTGAAAAAGCGATTGGACTATAGGGTGTATATGCCGGTCTACCAAAAAAGTCAACAAACACTCCATTTACAGAAGTATCTACATCAGCAACGATTCCGAGTATTCCGTTACGTCTTAAGCAGCGAAGCGCATCTCTTACACCAGTGTCCCTATCAATGGTAGCATATCCTGCTTTTTCTCTATAGCCGCTAACCAATGCATTGAGTCGTGGTGAACGCAACTCACGAACTATAGGTGTTATAGGCGCGATTCTTGCGGTAATACTTGCAGCCAGCAGTTCCCAATTCCCAAAATGGGCAGTAATAAGGATTACACCTTTACCCTCTGCTATGGCGTTCTCAACATGCTGAGCACCTTCAATTCTAACAAACTTCTGTATCTTCCCCATGCTCATGCGGGGAAACTGCATGAATTCTACGACAGTTTTACCTAAATTCTCAAAGCACTTCTTCGCAATAACTTTCACCTGATGTATACTCGTCACATCCAAACTCTGATCAATATGTTTACAAGCCAACCTTCTTTGTTCTACAGCAGACCAATAAACAAACTTACCCAACCATCCTCCGAGAACCAATGCTACTGATCGCGGAAGAATAGACGCACAGAATCCGATCAACTTGGCTGTAATTCCATAACACCAATCTTTCATTAGGTAAATAGTATACCAAATTTAAAGCAAATTTACAAAGAAAAATCAAATGTAAAACTGATCAAATCTTGCATATAGGTGTAATACTTTGTTGTAACAACAGACGAATTTCTTTGATGTTTTTTTACAAAGACAGTTTAAGTATTGACAGAACACTATTGATAGATCAAGTAACCTTGATTTTACATCATTCTTTCAGTTATAGTTATCTTAGACTATCAGATTCTATGGAGCAACATAGTCACCCTAAAGAACGAACTCATACTGTAATAACTTCAGATTATAGAAAAGACACCTTATGCATAAAACTGATAGCATTAACAAACAGATTATTAAACTCTCATTTCCAAATATAATTAGCAATTTTTCTGTCCCACTCTTAGGTGCAGTTGATACAGCATTGATGGGACGTTTAGAGAACGAACTCTACCTCGGGGCACTTGGTATCGGTAGCGTGCTGTTTAGTTTTATCTACTGGGGTTTCGGTTTTATTCGCATGGCATCTACTGGATTGACTGCCCAAGCTTATGGAGAAGAAAACTCTAATGAGTGCGGTTTGTTACTCCAACGTTGTCTCTGCATCGGTATTATATGTAGTCTTCTATTACTGATTCTGCAATGGTTTATAGTAGATGTCAGTTTTGCCCTTATCCAGACAAGTCCAGAAGTTGAGCAACTGACAAGAACATATTTCCACATTCGCATCTTTGCTGCTCCTGCTACACTCTGTTTACACGCATTTCACGGCGTGTTTTTGGGTTTACAGAACGCAAAATATCCGATGGTATTAACAATAATTGTCAACATCGCAAATATGGTCCTGAATTTTGTCTTTGTCATTCTACTTGAAATGAAGGTTGAAGGCGTAGCTTATGCAACTGTGATAGCACAGTATGTAGGACTAATTTTGGCAAGTGTTCTTTTTTTCTGGCGTTATCGTCCCCTCATAAAAACTTGGGAAATTTCAGCAATCCTTGAGTTGTCAAAACTCAGACGTCTTTTAATTGTTAGCAATGACATCTTTATACGTACACTCTGTCTTATTCTTAGTCAGGTATACTTTACAGCAAAATCGGCAGCAATTAGCGATGCTTTATTAGCAGTTAATACCATTCTGTTGCAATATATTTATCTGTTGTCTTATGCGATTGACGGTTTTGCTTTTGCAGCAGAAAGTATGATAGGTAAATATGTAGGTGCACATGACATGCAAAATTTCAAGCGAACAACACATCTGATATTCTTATGGTCATTTCTGTTTAGCGGAATATTCATGCTAATTTTCTTATTATTCGGAAGACAATTACTGCATATCTTCACAGATCAATACACACTTATTGAACAAGCTTATCCATACCTAATCTGGATAACAGTAGCTCCTATAGTTAATGTCGCTGCGTATATTTGGGATGGAATCTATCTCGGTGCAACTGCCTCAAAACCTTTGCGAAACTCCATGATCTTTTCACTGGGTGTATTTCTAATATCAGTTCATCTACTAAGTCAGTTCGGCAATCATGGTCTCTGGGGAGCATTAACCCTGTTTTTAGTCTGTCGCGGAATAACACTGACGATTACCTCTCAGAAGCATTTATTCCGAGCAGATTATTAAACTTGCCATTTTACTGCGTCTAATCCAACAAATAGTAAAATATCAGAATATGTTGAAAACTTCTTCAGTAGGTAGGATCTCCAATTCGCGACAAATTACTAAACTTGATTATTTGTGTCTCTAATCGCACTGGGTAAATCGCTTCTACAATCGGGTGTGTAAAGTTTTTGGCAAGCATTGATTTCTTGCTTATGTTCGGTTTTGTTTACATAGCACTCCGCATGAAGATTAAATTATAAATTGGGTAATTTCCTGTTGGCATAAGGCAGGTACACCACTCTGCTGGCGCGGTTTCCTAACCTCGCCAAATTACCGAAATATTTTCTTAAACTTCATATAATGGGGTTAGGGGGGTAAAAAAGACATTATTTTAGGTATTTAACCCCCTAAATCCCTTTATCAAAGGACTTTAATTGGTATTGCATAAGTCCTGATGTCAATGTTAACATTCACCATTTCAATTGTTCTTTCTTACACTGGTCAATTTTGATACTTAAATCCATAAGTTCTTGTATTTCTTTCTGAAACGTTTTACGGTCCCTATGATTCTTTGGAATTAGTGTAAGAGTTTTCTTAAAATCTTGCTTTGCCTCATTACAGTATCGTTGAGCCGTCTCAAAATCACCTTCAAGCAGTTTACTTGCAACTAATCGTTTTTTTAACCCGCCTCTATTAGCATAACCCATTATATACATCGGGTTTACTTCGATTGCTTTATTCAAGTCTTCCAGTGCTCCTTCATTATCACCAAGTACGGATTTGCTTGCTGCTCGATTGTTATATGCGTATAGATTTTCAGGGTTAATCTGGATCATTTTATCAAAATCTTTTATTGCTGCTTTAAAACTCCGATTACGAGTCTTCAGGACTCCTCGCTTATTATAGATTTCAACTAAGTCAGGATTGAGTTTCAATGCGTTATTGTAATATTTTATTGCCCCAGAAACATCCATCATTTCGGCTTTTTCATCTGCTTGTAGTTCTAAGGTATAAGCACGTATTCGAGTATATTTCTGCCACTGTTTCAGTGGGACAACATCAATCACATTATTGCGTAAATCCTTAAGTACATTTGAGTGAATAGCAGTTGCGATAATTGAATTTTGATCTTCAACATAAGAAGCGGCACCGTATGCCATTACAGCTACGACTTCGTTATTGTTATTAAGTACGGGGCCACCACCATCTCTTGGTTTGAATTCAGTCTTCATCTGAAACCATTTGTATTCATTGTACCTGCTCTGAACTGTAGCAATTTTACATTTGTGTTTCATATCATTTCCATATCCCAGGGAAAACACTGTATCGCCAAACACAACGTCATCACTATTTCCAAGTTTTAATGGTGTTCCAGTGTCTGTAGTTTTTAGAATTACTATGTTGTTTCTTGCATCAAATGCAGTAATCCCCTCAATAACATATACATCTGACAGCTGATGATCATTCAATTCCTCAAAAGATTGGTTTATATGATTCATCTCTATTTTGTTAAGAAGCTCTGCTTTTATTGCCATCACTGAATACGCACCTGCCAAAGCATCTATAGTTGTGACTATTTTATCCGGTTCAATAAAGAATCCACATGCTGTTTCACTACTCGTTTCTATTTTACTGTGATTTTTGCCGTAAGGTATTTCATTAGCGTGAAATGCACATATTAAAACTAATGCTTCGCTACATGTATTCTGCACTTGTTCGATCGTTTCAGCTATTATGTCTTTCATAACGGTTTCCTTCCTGTTCCTTATATTATTTGCAGGACTTACGCACTCTCGCGGTAGGTGCGGTTTCCTAACCAATTCAGAATACCAAACGCGTATTCTGACATACCCGAATCCCGTGAAAACAGGTGAAATTTGGTCATTTTGCGTAAGTTCTAATTTGTTTCTATAGTTGATTATAGACGTTTGGGTCTAATTCTTCAGCTTTTGCAAAATCTGCTTCAGCATTTTGTCCGAGTTCTTTTAATGAAAGTCCTCGATCGCGATAAAACAGTGCTTTCTTAGGTTTTAATCGGATACATTCATCAAAGTCTTCAATCGCTTGCTGATGTTCGCCAAGAGCTGCTTTTGCTACAGCACGAGTATGAAGATAAGGAGCCTTATATGTCGGCTTCTTGGTACGCAACTTTAGTGCTGTTTCTATATCAGATATTGCCTCTTGGAACAACCTTTCTGCTTCCTCGTTTGCTTCTTCAGCTTCAATTTTCCCTAACAGACACTTTGTCCATCCTCTGCAATTATATATTCCAGCGACGTTTGGCTTTATATTGATAGATCTTGTAAAGTCAAATATTGCTTCTCGAAATAACATTTTTGCTTTAGACTTGTTTCCTTGTTTCACTTCCCTGCACGCCCTACCACTTTTTGTATGTCCTTTAAACCTAAACCAACCACACCTACCAAGAATAAATCTTAACAACTTGATGGATAGATGGATACCCATTATTCTCACCCACCCAATTTTTCCGGAAATATATTCTTTGATATTAGAGAAAGTAAATTGAACGGGTTGAAGACGACTAATTATCAGTAGGTCTTCCATCGCACCACCCAATGCTCCAATTTCCATCTTTGCATCTACTCTCCCTTGATATGCCTTAACCAGATCGGGATTGAGTTCAATTGCAGTATCATAATGTGCTATCGCCTTTCTGTATTCCCCTTTCTTCTGCAATTTATCTCCTTCCTTTTTTTCGGTCAATGCGCGAATTTGTGGTAATTTCTGCCACTCTGTCAACGAAATTGATTCTGCTTTTTTGTGGATTAATTCTAATAACGTGTTTGAAGGGATTGCGTAACTATAAGCTTCGTTTCCAGATGCATCAACTCCAATTGTGTCGCCATGAAAATTAAAAATAGGGCAGCCGCTGCTGCCATCAGTTGTATCTATTCTCATGCGGATTCGCTGATTACTTGGAACGATACCATCAAAAACACCGTACGTGATATCTGCATTTCCATTGGGATACCCGGCGGCACAAATATCCTCCTCTCTCATAATCTTGCTACTATCACCAATCGTTAGTGGAACACCTTCACCAGTGACTTTAAGAAGAATTAGGTCGCTTTCAATGTCGTACGCTTCAACACTCTCTATATGAAACTTTTCCTCCTTACTTACAAGTTCCGCAATGATGGAACGCACCCTTTGAGCAACGTGAAAATTGGTTACTATCCTATGCTTATCAATGAAAAAACCACTTGCATAACTCAAATACTCTTCAACTATGCAGTAAGGTGAATCATTATCTGATTCTATCCAATGATATTGTGTTGGGTTTTCTACTTTAAAAGACATGACAAAATCATTATACGAAGCGGGTCTCCAAAGTTCTAATCGTACAACAGAATCAGACAATGCTCTTTCAGCTATCTGTTGAATTGTTTTATCTATATCCTTTTGCATTTTAAGGTATTTCAATATCTTTCGTTTGCATTAGGAGTCGGTTCTGCTACTGAAACTTGTATCAAATTCCACTGCTTTCTCAAAGTCTGTCTTTGCTTCTTGGTCCTGCCCAAGTTCTTTTTTTGAAAGTCCACGGTCGTGGTAATACAGTGCTTTCTTAGGTTTTAATCGGATACATTCGTTGAAGTCCTCTACCGCTTCTCGATGGTCACCGAGTGCAGCTTTGGATACGCCGCGTGTATGATGGAAAGCTGCGCGTAGACTTGGGGATTTCGGTTTTAATTTAAAGGCTTCATTAATATCGTCTATTGCAAATTGAAAACAGTATTGCGCCTCTTCAATGTTACCTTGTTCCTTTTGAAATTGACCCAACTGATATCTCCCCCATCCACGATTGTTATAGATAATACCTGTCTTCTCTTCAATATCGATTGCTTCAGAGAATAAATAGATCGCATTCTTATAGTATTTTTCGACATCTCTATAATTTCCTTGTTCTCTATCAACCTTTGCCTTACGCATATTTGAGTTTGCATTAGAAGTTAACCAAAATCTTCTACCTAATATTGAAGCGAGAAGATGTCCCAAAAGCATGATACCGTAAAGCTTAAACATACTCCATCTCCACAAAATGGACTTTTTAAAGTTATTGAAACTAAAAGGCACTGATTTGTACTTTAGCCATGAGATATGATCAGTAATTGATTCTTTCAAAAACCCTAATTCCATCTTTGCATCACCACGTTTCTGATATGCTTCCTGCTTGTCAGGATAAAGTTCAATTGCCACATCATAGTAAGTGATTGCGTCTTTGTAATCCCCATCCTTCTGGAACTTTTCTGCTGCATCAATTGCTACTAAGTATCGTACTTCTGGGAGTTCTTTCCAGTCATCTAAAAGTATAGATTCAGTTCGGTTCTGAAGAAACCTTTTCAGTGTGTTTGAGGGGATAGCATAACTGCAGACGACATTTCCAGAAACATCAACGCCACTGGCAGACTTTACACCTACGACCTCTCCGTTGGTGTTTAGAATTGGACTTCCACTACTCCCTCCGGATGAAGTCGCACTGAATTGTAATAGATTACCGTTTGAGCTCTCAAAAGCTCCGTTTTCAATCGTTGGTTCCCAATCCGGGTATCCGACTTGGCAAATCCCATCCTTATCTTGTAGAGCGTTACTATCACCCAGTGAAAGTGGGACACCTTGATAATCTACCCTTAATAGTATTAGGTCGTTTTCAGCATCATAAGCCTCTATACTTTCAATCTTGAATATGTCATCTGTAGCAAAAAACCCGATTTTTATTGATGTTACACCAACGATGACGTGGAAATTAGTTACAATCAGATGTTTGTCAACAAAGAATCCGCTTCCATTGGTCATTTCGATTTTGATAAGGGATGTTCGTGATGGAGTCAGAGGTGTTTCCTTTTCTACTTCCAAACATACAACGGAGTTCTTTATAGCTTCTTCAGCGATTTGTTGAAGTTGATTATTAGTTTCTTCTTCTATTTTAATTTCATTCTTCATAGGTTCTGTTTGCAAATTTCAATATTAACTGGTTTATGTCTCTCAATTCGTTGTTGTGCTGCCATTCCAATAGATGTGAAGGAAGTTAACAATAGCATCAATGTGTTTCTTCTTTTCATATTATACATCATTTCAGCTTAAATATAAAGAGATATCAATCATATTTATTTTGATTTCGCGTTTGCTCTATGTTAAATTACCCTCCTCTACAATCCCATAGCTTGAAACTGCATCTGATAGATGCTATAATCTTTGAAAATCTACCGTCGGAGGATATTTGATGCGACAAGTAACAATCTATCGTGAAGAGGGACGTTTTGCAGGTTGGCCGGCAAACTACGGTATTTGGTCATGGGAAAACGAAATCGTCGTTGGTTTTACTGTAGGATACCATAAATCAGATGCGGGATTTCATCGACGAGACCGGGATAAACCTTTTACTGCCATGCAAGCAAGAAGCATGGATGGTGGGGAAACATGGGACGTATCAGAAACCCCATGCAGTTTACCAGGAATAGGAACGCTATCTGCTGATGAGCACGTCGCAGGTCAACACAAACTACAAGGAGAGACTGCTTTCATCTCGCCACGGAACGTTGACTTTGAACATCCTGATTTTGCTATGATGTGCAGTAGAACTGGACTAAAGGCAGGTGCACATTCATGGTATTATACCTCAACTGATCGCTGCAATAGTTGGGATGGTCCGTATGAACTACCGATGTTCGGTTATACAGGTATCGCAGCACGAACAGATTATCTAATTACAAGTTCTGAAGAATGCTTGCTTTTTCTTACTGCGTCAAAAGCAAACGGAAATGAAGGGTTGATTTTCTGTGCAAGGTCTACAGATGGTGGCAAAACTTTTGCTCTACACTCACAAATTGGTCCTGAACCCGAAGGATTTGCTATAATGCCTGCAAGTGTTCGACTTTCTGAATCTGAAATATTAGTTGCTGTCAGATGTCGCGGCATGAGCAACAATCAAGGTAAAGATTGGGAGACACTCCGAAATTGGATAGATATTTACAAGTCTAATGATACTGGGGAAACGTGGAAATACGTAAATTGTCCTGTTCAGAATACCGGGCGCGGTGGAAATCCACCCACTCTAACAAAACTCTTTGATGGTAGGTTGTGTCTGACTTACGGATTTCGTGATGAACCGTTCCGTATCTGTGCCAAGTTAAGCGACGATAGCGGTAAAACTTGGGGTGAGGAAATAGTATTACGTGACAATGGTGGTGATCACGATATCGGTTATCCGCGGACCGTTCAAAGACGAGATGGTACTGTGGTTACAATTTACTATTTTGATGAAGAACCAGATGGAGAGAGATTCATTGAAGCAACCTTGTGGAAACCTTAACCCAAACTGCAAGACTAAAATTAGTGTCATTCATTCAGTAAATCAAGTGAAACAAATACTGCTTGAAGCGTATCATTATCAATATTCGCCCCACTCATGATCATGACAACGTTCTGTCCAGCTAATCTATCAGTGAGTTTATGACCTGCAGCAAGTGAAGCCGCACCGGCACCTTCTGCTAAGTTGTGCGTCCAACGTATTGACATACGGATACCTTCTTGAAATTCTTCTTCACTTAGCAATACAATATCATGGATGTTATCTTTAATAATTGAAAATGGAACTGGGAAGGGGACACGCGTTGCCAATCCATCAGCTATGGTATGACAGGAGTCGGTTTCAATGTGTTTGCCTGCTTTCCAAGAGCGGTATATTGCAGGAGCATTTTCTGCTTGAACACCGATGATATTTACATTAGGGTTAATCGCATTTGCTGCGGTAATTGCACCGCACACTCCGCTCCCACCACCAATTGGCACAATGATTGTGTGCACGTCAGGTAGACTCTCAAAGATCTCAAGTGAATATGTACCGACACCGTGTATAAGTGCTGGCTCCATTCCAGGATGTATATAATATAAACCGCGTTCATTTTGAAGCGTATCACATAATTCGCGTGCTTCATCAAAATCTGCACCGTGAACAATTAATTCTGCGCCGAATGCCTGCATTGCAGCGTTTTTCTCAGGGTTGTTTCCATGCGGCACAACGATAGTTGCTTCTACACCAAGTTGAGCAGCAGCATAAGCAATAGACTGCCCGTGGTTTCCACGGGTAGCAGTAACAACTCCCTGTTTTCGTTGCATCTCGGACAAATTATGCATTAGATTGATGCCACCACGCACCTTAAAACTACCGGTTGGTAGATGGTTTTCATGTTTTATATAAGCTTGAAAACCCAGTTTTTCTGATAGTTCTGGATAGAATCTTAATGGTGTTGGTTCTAAAAATTGGTAGACAGTTTGTTTTGCAGCTACAATACCGTGGAATGTTACAGATTTCATTTATTCTCCTGTTTTCATTTATGTGTATATTTATCTATCAATAGTGCAGTTATAACTCTTGTATTTTGTAGTAATCTATTGACTAATAAGTCCTATTCTCTGTTATAATATCTTTGAACATTGTCTTCTGACAAATTGTCTCCAGTCAAATTTCTGATGCTAAATTGCGTCCTTGTCAAAGAAGTAGGACTCTGATATTATTATTATAGCATGTGTATGTATGATTTAACACTCAAAAAACAGGTGAAATAAATGTCTCAAAATTGGTTATCAAGACAGGTCTCAATTGACGGGGATATTGATCCGATTGAAGTTTGTTATGTGAACGGTTGGACAGACGGTCTTCCTGTCGTTCCACCTACTCCTAAACGTATTGAAAGTATGCTGAATGGAACAGATAAAACACCGGATGAATTAGTTGCATCGTTACCACCCAAGTGGGGTAAAGCGACGGTAGAACGCATCGCAATTAATGCTGTCATGGCAGGTTGTCTTCCTGAATATCTCCCTGTTGTGCTGGCTGCTGTTGAAGCAATGTCTGTAGAAGATTTCAACTTGCATGGTGTTCAGGTTACAACATCACACGTTGCTCCAATGCTTGTTGTAAACGGTCCTATCCGTAAGGAGTTGGATATAAATGACGGATTTAATCTTTTTGGTCAAGGATGGCGTGCAAATGCAACTATTGGAAGAGCAGTAAGACTCATTTGTACCAATATAGGGGGTGCATTGCCCGGAGAATTAGATCGTGCTGCTTTCGGACATATTGGGAAGTACACATGTTGTATTGCTGAAAAGGAGGAAGAAAGCAAATGGCTTCCATTGCACGTTGAAAGAGGCATTGAGTATAAGGATAGTGCAGTGACGGTTTTTGCTGGTGCAGGTCCACAGAGCATCAATGATCACGGAAGCAATTCAGCCGAAGGTATCCTGAATACTATTTGTGAAAACATATCAGCTCCTGGTAATAGTAGTGGAGAAACACTTCTTGTTATCGGTTTAGAACATGCGAAAACAATAGCAGAGGATGGATTTAACAAGGCTGATGTCAGAGCATATATCGCAGAAAAAACAGAAAAATATACAGAAAAAGACATACTCCTGATAGTTGCTGGCGGACCTGCTGGCAGATGGAGCATGGTGGTTCCTGGTTGGGGATCTCCTACTTCTCAAGCGGTTACAAGAAGGATTTCAAATATGGGTGCGCTATAGTTGGTATAAACTAATGGAGCGTCCACACTCAAATAATAAGTAAAACCGTTCGTAGGAACGGGGTTTCCCCGTCCGATATACAAAGCATAAATGACTTAACAAAGCACTACTGTTCTGTCTACACTCAAATAATAAGTAGAACCGTTCGTAGGAACGGGGTTTCCCCGTCCGATATACAAAGCATAAATGATAAGTAGAACCGTTCGTAGGAACGGGGTTTCCCCGTCCGATATACAAAGCACAAATGATGAGTAGAACCGTTCGTAGGAACGGGGTTTCCCCGTCCGATATACAAAGCATAAATGATAAGTAGAACCGTTCGTAGGGACGGGGTTTCCCCGTCCGATATACAAAGCATAAATGATTTGACAAAGCACTAACATGGTTAATTCACATCTCAAATTTGATTACTGAATTATTGAATACCTTAGAAACCTATTGGTAGTAAAGATACTAAATAGAAGAAATTCCTATGAGAAAACGAATAAAAAAGGAACAACATCAAAATACTGAAAAGCCTGAGTCTGCTGCATTGGACAATATCAATCGCAGAACGTTTATTAAGGAACTCAGCATAGCAAGTGCTGGCGCGCTATCACTCCTTAATTCAAAAACAGAAGGACAGAATGCAACAGATGTAAACGGAGAAACAAAACCTAATATTCTTCTCATCATGACAGATCAACAGCGTTGGGATGCTATGAGTTGCAGTGGGAATTGGGTACAGACACCAAATATGGATAGAATTGCGAATGAAGGTGTCCGATTTACGAACGGTGTCACCACTTCACCTGTTTGCATTCCAGCACGTTTAAGTTTGGCTACAGGATTATACCCACATAATACTGGTGTTTGGAATAATCAGACATTCACTATGCCTCGGAATACGCCTACCTGGATGCATTCAGTTCGCGATGCAGGTTATCGCACAAGTCTATTTGGTAAAACACACTTTACACCTCATCAGGAGGGGATTGATTTACGGAATCGAGAGTACTTGATGCATTCTTACGGATTAGACGATATAGACGAAATTCCTGGTCCGAGGGCAAGTCGGCGCGTGTTGTGCAATATGACAGAGGAATGGCAAGATAAAGGGTTATGGGCTGCTTACCGTGCTGACTATGAAGAACGTTTCGCAAATAAACCACACGTCGTTCGTCCGACAGTTCTTGGACTTGAAAACGATGCAGATGTCTATGTTGGACAGCAGGCAAAAAAATATCTCAGAGACTATACTCGTGAAGAACCTTGGTGTTGTTGGGTCAGCTTCGGTGGACCGCATGAACCGTGGGATAGTCCTGCTCCGTATGCAAGTATGTATGACCCAGAGAGTATGCCAAGACCGATGCCAAGACAAGCTGCAGGCAAACGACCAACAGGACATTTAGACGATCTCATGGGTGCGAATCGCAGAAATCCGAGATTTGAAGCAGGCGAGATTGGAAGGATGCGCGCTGACTACGCAGGTAACGTTACGCTCATTGATGATCAGATAGGTGAAATTTTACAGACTGTTCAGGAACGCGGTGAACTTGATAATACAGTGATTGTCTTCTGTTCTGATCACGGTGAAATGAACGGTGATAACGGTATGATTTACAAAAGCAATTTTCTTAATGGGGCAGTCCGAATTCCGTTCCTTGTACGGACACCGGAAACACTGAGAAGTGAAACTATAAACCGCATCAATGACAATCCTGTAGAATGGATTGACATCGGCCCTACGCTTGTAGAACTTGCCGGTGGTGAGATAAAACACCAACAATTCGGCAAGTCGTTATGTCCAGTTTTGAATGGAACCCAGAATTCACACCGTGAATTCGCTGTCTCCGAGATAGAAAATGAAATTATGCTCCTAAATGATGAATGGAAATTTGCTGTAAATTTAAGAAAGCAACCCTATATGTTGTTTGATGTCCAAGATGATCCTAATGAAACCAACAATCTTGCTGGTTTACCTGAAATGAAGACACTGGAAACTGAGTTACGGGCGCGGGTATTTGAACATCTTGCCAATACGCAAGAAAGCCTGAAAGTTGACCCAAATGGAAAGAAGTTCGTTATACTTGGTGACATAAAACGGAATCAACTACTTCAGAACTTTCCAAATCCATTCAATCCTGAAACATGGATTCCGTTTCAACTTGCAGATACTGCTGATGTTACGATTCTGATCCATTCTGTTAAGGGTGAGTTGATTAGAACACTTTCACTTGGAACAATGTCAGCTGGGGTCTATACGACATACTCAAAAGCAGCTTACTGGGATGGCAGCAATGATAATGGAGAATCAGTTAGCAGTGGTGTCTATTTCTACACTATTGAGGCTGGAGATTTTTCTGCAACACGCAAATTGCTTGTACAGAAGTAAGCATAAACATCAAAAATAAACTGGTTCACTGCGATAGACAAGCTTTCTAAACAATGTCATAAATTTACTGTAAGTCGAATTCACGTTATTACCATAAAACTGAATGATTCTGAATGAAAAAATGAGCAAACTATGACGATTAGATTTGTATCAATCTTTCTATATGTGTTGATCCTCAATATACCGATGCTCGTATCCGCGCAGGAGTCGGTATCTGAAGCGCAACAAGCTCGCGCTGATGCTGAAAGAGATGCAGAACAGAACGTTTCCTCACTTGCATGGGGATGCGGAGGTTTTGCGTTTAACGTTTTTGGCATCGCCTATGCATTCTTTGCAAAACCAGGAATACCCGCAGGGGCGTTACTTGAAAAAACACCAACATATACTGAGACTTATACCGAAGTATACCGCTATTACGCCAAGCGGCGACGACTGCAAGCCACTGTTATCGGTTTTGGTGTATTAATTGCTATTGGTGTATTGGCAAAGGCTTTACGTAGAAGTAGAAAATAAATTCTTTAGATTTTACACGGAAATTAACTGAAAACAGCAAAAAAGAGCAGAACGTAGGTGTACTTCACTTCCCCCAATCCAATGCTAAATTTCAGAATTCCTGAATCTGTAATTATACTTGCAAATCTAAAGCAAATATAGTATCCTTTTATAATCAAAAGAGATAGAAACCCATCCCTGTTTTTAACGTTAACTTCAAGGAACGTTCCTGATGGACGCAAGAACATTATCTTTGCCAATCAGCACATTAGATTACAAACAACCGGCAACCGTTCAGGTTGGTTCTCTGGTATCCGATGCTATTGACATCATGCAGGTAGAAGGTTTTGGATGTATACTTGTTGTTGATTCTGAACAGCGGTTAGCAGGTATCCTAACTGATCGTGACCTCCTCGTCCATATATGTGGTAAACAGTTGGACCCAACTTCCGTTAATGTTGAAGACATCATGACTCAAGACCCTGAATCTTTACGTCCAAGTGACCCGATTGCATTTGCGTTAAATATTATGCATTTAGGACATTTCCGACATGTACCGCTATGTATTTGGGATGAGCAGCAACAGGAATTTCCTGTAGGGATGATATCAACACGAGACATTTTAGATCATGTCGCTATTTTCATTGAAAGTAAGGAAGGAGCCGTATAACTATGTTATATGACATGGCAATTGATGAAGAATTAGCACAGATGGATAAAGATGCAGAGATGTCTCACAGAGCGTTGCAAGTCAGTGAGATACAGGTGCCTTTACGCCTCATCATGCGTGACTGTATCACAATTGACATTTCAACGAATACCCAGGAAGCAATTGAATTACTCATAGAAAACAGAATAGGCGCAGCTTCCGTGGTTGAGAATAGCGTTCTCAAAGGTATATTTGGTGAACGTGATCTGTTGCGTAAAGTTTTAAATAAGGAAATCGATGATCTCACACAAATCCCTGTAACACAATTCATGAAAACCGATCCTAAGACAGCAAGTCCTGATGATATGTTGGATACTGCAGTTTTGTATATGGCACATGGTGGTTTTCGACACTTGCCGATTGTTGATGAACGGTATTACCCTATAGGTATGGTCTCAATTCGTGACGTTATCTCCTATCTCATTGAGTTTTTCCCTCAAGAGGTATTGACTTTACCCCCTACTCCGATACGAGATGCATTTAAAGCACGCGAAGGGGCATAAACCGTGGATGAAGCATTTTTTAGTAACACCTTATGCTACCTATATCAGATAATCGCACATATAAAGGCTAAACACTGATGCGTAAGCAAGTAGAGCAAATTCAAGCCGCGACAGTTCTGTTTGCTGGTGACTCTGGTGACGGTTCGCAAACGATCGGAACGCAGATGACAGAAACATCCGCTATGATCGGAAACGATGTCGCCACATTACCTGATTACCCAGCGGAAATTAAAGCCCCCGCCGGTTCACTCGCTGGAGTTTCAGGATTCCAATTACACTTTTCCAGTGAAACAATTCATACCCCCGGAGATTCTTGTGATGTTCTTGTAGCAATGAATCCCGCTGCTTTAAAGGTCAACTTAAATAAACTAAAAGATAACGGAATTTTGATCGTTAATTCTGATACTTTTGCCCGAAAAAACCTCCGACTTGCAGGTTATACTGATAATCCATTGGAGGATGGTTCTCTTGAAAAGTATCAAGTATTTCCAGTTGAATTGACTACACTCACACGTAAAGCACTTGAGACCTCTGATTTGAATTTAAGTGATAAAGACCAATGTAAGAATTTCTTTTCACTTGGTATGATCTTGTGGTTATATAATCGTCCGATGGATTATACGATCAGATGGATTAAGAGTAAATTTGCCCTTAAACGCGCAAACTTAATAGAACCCAATATTTTGGCACTACGAGCGGGGAACACATATTGTGAAGCAACTGAGCAATTCGTCACTACTTATGAGGTAAAACCTGCCAAGTTTACACCGGGCACATATCGCAATATTGCAGGCAATACATCTACTGTGTTAGGCCTTGTCGCCGCAGCGCATCAGTCTGGATTGCAACTTGTTTATGGCAGTTATCCTATTACCCCGGCGAGCGACATTCTTCACGGGTTAGCACTGTATAAGAACTTCGGTATAGTTACCATGCAGATGGAGGATGAAATTGCCGCCGTAGGTGTTGCGATTGGTGCTGCATTCAGCGGTTCAATCGGTGTCACAGGTAGTAGCGGCCCGGGACTTGCATTAAAATCTGAAGCGATTAATCTTGCGATGATTGCTGAATTACCACTCGTCGTTTGCAACATACAAAGGGCAGGTCCCTCCACAGGTATGCCGACAAAAACTGAACAGGCTGATCTTCTGCAAATGTTCTACGGTAGAAACGGAGAGTCCCCTCTGCCTATTCTGGCTGCATCTCGTCCAATAGACTGTTTTGAGACCGTCTATGAAGCTTGCAGAATCGCTGTAAAATATAGGACCCCCGTAATTTTTCTATCTGAATTATACATCGCTCTTGGTGCTGAACCTTGGAAGATTCCAGATGTTTCAGACCTACCCAAGATAGAAGCTGATTTCCAAACAGATGAGAAAGGTTTTGAACCGTATTTAAGAAATTCTCAGACTCTCGCGAGACCTTGGGCAAAACCCGGCACACCGGGACTTGAGCACCGAATCGGTGGTTTGGAAAAATCAGACATAACAGGCAATGTGAGTTATGACCCTGAAAACCATGAGAAGATGGTGGAAATTAGATCGGAAAAAGTTAAACGAATCGCTAATGAGATACCACCAACAGAAATCTTCGGGGCACAGGAAGGTGATCTCTTGATTCTTGGATGGGGTAGTACTTTCGGGGCCATCCGCACAGTTGTTGAAAATAGATTTGAAGCAGGTGAATCAATCGGTCATGTACATTTACGTTTCCTCAACCCCTTTCCCAACGATTTAGGTGATGTCCTTAAAAAATTTAAAACTGTCTTGATTCCAGAACTAAATACTGGTCAACTATTACAATTAATCCGAAGTGAATTCCTTATTGATGCAATAGGTTTCAATAAAGTTCAAGGCCAACCATTCCACGTATATGAGTTGGAATCAGAAATAGATAACTATATTTGAATTAGGATATGTCAAAATGAAATACATCAGTCTCTTAAATGAGAGACTCTGCAATGTGCAAAAAAGGCAGGCACACTTATGAAAAAGAAAAGAGAATCAGGTATTCCGGGTGGAGTACCAACACTGACTGCAAAAGATTTTTCCTCTGATCAGGATGTAAGATGGTGTCCAGGTTGTGGTGATTGGTCAATATTGGCCCAGACAAAACGTATCATGCCTGAGTTGGGTATACCGAGGGAAAATATTGTCTTTATCTCAGGTATAGGGTGTTCAAGTCGTTTTCCCTATTATATGAACACTTACGGTTTCCACACTATACATGGAAGAGCCCCCACAATTGCATCTGGTGTTAAGATGGCGAATCCTGATTTGTCTGTTTGGGTTATCACTGGAGATGGAGATGCTCTATCCATCGGTGGCAATCATTTTATACATCTTATGCGTCGTAATTTTAATCTCAATGTATTACTATTTAACAACCGTATCTATGGATTGACCAAAGGACAATACTCTCCCACTTCTGAGCAGGGAAAAAACACGAAATCAAGTCCGTTTGGTTCACTGGAAACGCCTTTCAATCCTATTAGTTTAGCCTTGTCTGCTGGCGCTACATTTGTAGCACGTTCACTTGATAGAGATCCTGTCCACCTTCGTTCTATAATAAAGGCGGCGCATGATCATAAAGGTACATCTTTCATTGAAATCTATCAAAACTGTAATATTTTCAATGATGGTACATTTTTCCAATATACAGAAAAGCCAGCAAAAGCAGATAACACGGTATTTCTTGAACATGGGGAACCTTTGGTATTTGGATTAGAAAGTGACAAAGGTATCCGCTTAAATAATTTTCAACCTGAAGTCACGACCGTAACAAATGGTACTGATGATCTGATTGTTCATGATCAGTTTGCTGAGAACACAACCTTAGCAAACTTCTTGGCACGTATGAGCGAGATGCCAGATATGCCGCATCCTATCGGTATCTTTCGTAGTGTGCAACATCCATGCTATGAGGATTTGGTTACAGACCAAATCGCGATGGCAAAACAGCAAAGAGGCGAAGGTGATCTTGATGCACTTCTTCATGCTGGCGATACTTGGATTGTTGAGTAAGAATAACGAGCGATAGCGGTGTGAATTTGATCCTCATCCTAACCTTAATTCCAGGTTGCTTTGTGCCACTACTTTACTCACTACCCAAATTCAGGTTTTTTTCGTTTTCGTCTTTCCGTTGCAGCCATCTCACCATCTCAACTTTCCTTGCAATCTACTTATATATGTGTTATCCTATCAATATAAAAATACACTTATAGGGATAATACAATGAAATTAGGTTTGTGCACTATCGCTTTTCAGGATAAACCTTTGGAAGAAGTAATTGATATTGCGGCTGACTTCGGGTTTGATGGTATTGAAGTTTGGGGTAAACCACCGCACATGCCAACAGAATATGATGAAGATTATGTTAAAAGCATGCGCGACTTAGCGCATGAGAAAGGTTTGTCAATTTCTGCCTTTGGTTCTTATGTTGACCCGTTGATGCATCTCCACCAACAGTATTTTGAGGATGCTTTTAAAATTGCACACGAACTGGGGACTGATATCGTTAGGATCTGGACAGGAGGAGGAGCTTCAAGAACTATTCCTCCCGCTGATAAACGATTGATTTTATTTCGAATGGTTAGTCTTGCACAATGGGCAAGTTTTCGCAGTCTAATTATGGGAATGGAAATGCACAATAATCATCTATCTGATTCAGTCGAAAGTATCTTAGAGATTATTGAGAGCATCAAACTACCATCTTTAAAAACTTACTATCAACCGTTGTCTCGATCCGATGCAGATGAACCCCATTCTGCTGCACAACAGCTTGCCCCTCACATTGTAAATGTTCATGCACAAAACTTTGATGAAGCAGGCAAGTCATGTCCGATAGCAGAGGGTGTTGTTGACTATAGTAAGATCGTTGAAACTCTCAGCGATGCAGGCTATGACGGTTATATTCAAGTAGAATTTGTCCACGGTGAAAACAAATTAGAAGCACTCCAACGCGATAGAGATTATCTTGCGAGCTTGACAACGCCAATTGCGGAAGCTGCATTGAAGAATATGGATACCACACCTGTTTAATTGATAGAACGGGTCTATGCGTAATATGCGGTTGGAAATCGGTATCATAGCATTACTTGAAGATGTATTAGGAACGCCAGCTGACAAAAAGGCTCAGTTTGATTGGCTCTGTAACAAACCTTCTCGAGAGCATTTTGGTGATTACTACGACAACCTTATAGAATTATATAGCGAATTTCAAGGGGATTGGTTTGGGACATCGGATAAGTCGGATGGTTATCTAACCCCTGATGCATATTTCCCCGAACCACATAATTTTATCTTTGAGTTTGATGAACTTCAACACTTTACGAGATACCGAGAAACTACATTTAGGTTTTATCCTGAACGGATACCGCTGGCTTATGAAACAGATGTGTATATAAATTTCTGTCAGCGACACCAGGTTGCTGCACTCGCTAAAGGACCTGATCGATTTCGTCGACAGACTGCTGATTTTCCCTATCAGAATGGTCGTGCCGCACAACGAGCATTTTTTGATACTTTTAGAGATTGGTTACCACCCCAGCACGGACTTAATCCTACAATTAGACTTGCTGAATTTGAGGTTAAGCCTATCTTAAATGAAACGTTAACAGGCAATGAAGCCAAAGATTTTATGGAACAATTGATTATTACGAGACTCGCAATTCCCAATCAACGAGTCCAATAATTGGGAAGGTAGGTTACATCACACTATATGGGCAACCAAAATAGTTCAACAGTGAATCTTTCAGATTTTCCACTACTTCAACTAATTGGACAAACTCCCCTAACCAAGATTGATTTATTTAAGCATGAATTGCCGAACGTGGATATCTACGCAAAAGTAGAGACTTACAATCCAGGCGGGTCTATCAAAGACAGACCTGTTTTACGGATGCTAACAGAAGCAATAGCTTCAGGAGAACTGACACGAGAAAAAGTTATTTTAGATTCCAGTTCAGGAAACGCAGGGATCGCTTATGCGATGATCGGTGCGGCACTCGGTTATGAAGTTGAACTTGTGCTCCCAGACAACGCAAGTGAAGAACGCAAGCAACGTATAAGTTCGCATGGTGCGCGCATAATCTACACCGATGCAATTCTTGGGTATGATGAAGCCTTGCGCGAAGTCGACAGAAGGTATGATGCAAGACCTGAGAAGTATTTTTTCAAATCGCAATATGAAAATGACAATAATTGGCGTGCCCATTATGATACAACTGGCGTTGAAATACTACAACAAACAGATGGAAAGCTTACACACTTTGTCGCTGGCGTAGGCACAGGTGGCACGATTACAGGGGTTGGACGAAGACTTAAAGACTATAGTCCAGATATAGAAGTTTGCTCTATTGTCCCAGAGGAATTTCCAGGAATTGAAGGATTAAAACCTCTCGGAAGTCCTGATGATATAGTTCCAGAAATCCTTGATGAAAGTGTAATAGACCACCGAGTGCCTGCTTCAATTGAAGATGCACACCTTATGTGTAATCGTCTTGCACAAATAGGTTGGTTTGTAGGTACTTCATCGGGTGGATATCTCTACGGGGCATATAAACTTGCACAAGAAATACAACGGGGAGTAATCGTCACGGTATTTAATGACCTTGGTGAAAGGTATTTTAGTATGAGACTTTGGGATTAAGATTTTAATACAGATTCTGCATACATACGAGACGTTAGGAGTTCTATGGATACAACAGTTATACCTTTTAAAGGTTTGCGATACAACGTAGAGAAAGTAGGTAATATTACAGATGTAATCGCTCCTCCTTACGATGTAATCAAACCAGAAGAGAGAGTAGAATTAGAAAAACGTCACCCTGAAAATATTATACGTCTCATACTAAGTCAACCACAGAACAATGATACAGAAGAAGAAAATCAATATACTCGTGCAGCTGCCCTCCTGAATCAATGGATTTCGGATCGAACCCTTATCCGAGACACTACTCCGCATTATTATATCTACGATCAATCCTTTCTTGCCCCGGATGGAAAGCACTATACTCGTCGCGCTTTAATTGCTCGTGGGAAACTTGAACCTTTTGAGAATAAGGTAATCCTACCGCACGAGAAGACACATGCAGGACCAAAGATTGATAGACTCAATCTGATGCGTGCTTGTCATGCTAACCTAAGTCCGATATTCCTTCTTTACCAAGATCCAAACGGAGATATTGAAAATATCCTGCAAGAGTTTACTGATCAAACACCTCCTGAAGTTGATTGTTCAGAAGTGTTTGGCAGCACGCACCAATTGTGGTGTTTAGATAACCGAGAATCAAATCGTGAAATTCAAAGACTTTTTGAATTAAAGTATCTCCTGATAGCTGATGGACATCATCGCTATGAAACTGCACTTGCGCTTCATAAAGAAAATCAAAAAAACGGAGATGACAATTCAGTGTCAGGTTACGGTTATAAGATGATGAATCTTGTCCGTATGGAATCACCTGGATTAGCAGTGTTAGCTATTCACCGTTTGCTTAGCGGTTTAACTTCTGATCAGATAGGTCATGCTATTTCTAAATTGCATGAGGTTTTTGAAGTGATTGAAACTGATTCCCTTACTAACTTAATGTCAAAATTGGAACATTTCAGAGGAAAATCATCCGCAGTCGGGATGTTAACACCTGATTGCAAATATAGGATGTTAATACCGCACTCACCAGAACCGAATCAGTTGGATGTTACCCTTGTTCAGGAGACTATCATCAATAAGTTGTTTAAGGTTGGAACCTTAGCAGACCATATTAGTTATACAGCGTATGATTCTGATGCCGTTGAACATGTGAAAAAGGGTACTGACAGAGTTGCATTATTGATGAACCCGACACCTGTTGAACAGGTTTTAGACGTAGCAATGACAGGATCCGTTATGCCTCAGAAATCAACCTACTTTTATCCGAAAATGGCAACCGGCTTAGTGATAAATTTGTTAGAAAAGTAAATAACCCAGCGAAATTAATCATTGTATAGACAATTATATACCAGATGTGCTACACTATGCCGAGATGTATGAAATTACCAGAGGCATTAAATTGTCGGTTCATTGCATGTAATGAGGTATGTTTCTTCTGTAGGAGCGATCTCCGAATCGCGACTAAACGCTTTGATAGTCGGGAATCGGAGTTCCCTCCTACAGAAGAGGAGTTGTTATGTTAATCTGTCTAAAAAGCAGGATAATTTATAAACTATTCAATGCTGAAGAAAATTTGGGATTTGAGGAATTCAAAGCGGAACATAGTTTTTACGGTGTAGGTGCTTTTGAATTCCTCAAGAATGTAATTTAAGAAGGAGGATTTAGTGGCGATAGAACTGTTCTCAATAGGTACTGAGTTAGTACTCGGACAGATTCAGGACACAAATGCACATTGGATTGCACAACAGATTCTTCAACTCGGTGGTGAATTACGAAGGGTGACCATGTTACGTGATGATTTTGATGAGATTACCGAGGTGCTGGATAGTGCTATTCAACGAGATACTGCACTCATTCTTACCACAGGTGGTCTGGGTCCAACGCCTGACGATATGACGGTTGCTGTTGTAGCATCACTTATCGGTACGAAACCTGTTGTCAGCCAAGAGACAGGCGCAGAATTCAAGAAACGACGTGATATGTCTGAAGATGATATATTAAATGAAGCATTGATGAAAATGGCAACTGTACCAGAAACAGCAGACGTATTTCAGAACCCAGCAGGATGGGCGCCATGTATTAGTGTTAATCACGAAGATTCAACCATTATGATGATGCCAGGCCCGCCACGCGAAATGAAAGCTGTCTTTGAAGCACATATTCAACCGTTAATCGTTGATCGTTATCAATCAGAAATAAGTACAACCCGTGTTTATGTAAGTATGTTTGAAGCGGAAGTTTCTCCTCTCATGCAAAAAGTCATGGAACGACATCCAGATGTATATCTAAAGGCTTATGTTTCTCTTCGTAATGTAGATGTGAACAAAATGCCTATTGATATTGTATCTACAAGTACTGATAAAGAGGAATCTGAAACTCAACTCCAAAAATCAATTCAATATTTTCAACAACTTGTTGTTGAAGCAGGAAAATCATTCAGTTTAGAAGAACAATCATAGTATTAGCATGAGAATTCTCATGCACATTAAACTATCTTAAAGGAGACCATTATTTTGAAACGTAAACCTGCAGGGAATAAGAGAAAATTCCAAGGAAGGTCAGGTAACAGAAGTAGTTCTAATCGTAGACAAAAAACAAAGAAAAAACGAGAAGAACAGACTAACGCAGATGTTAATCAAGATGAAACTATCGAACGGAATACAACACAGAAAGACAAAATTGAGGTAGAAGGTGTTGTTGTTGAACCTTTACCGAATGCTATGTTCCGTGTTGAATTAGAAAATAAGCATGAAATCCTCGCGCATATATCAGGTAGAATGCGTAAGTACTTTATAAAAATTGAACCTGGGGACAAAGTCACTGTTGAACTTTCCCCTTATGATCTGACAAGAGGTCGTATTACATATCGTAAGCCATGAAACCCTCTAAATTAGTCTATATCAATAAGTATGAAGAAAAGGAATTGAACAGACTACTTCAGACTATTGAGGAAAAAAGAAAACAGGTTGAAGACCTTACTGTTTCAGTGGAACAATTGAAGGAAGAAGTCGACCTGTTTCAACATAGGTATAATTCTTACGTTGGGCGATTCTACCTTGAACTTGACAAGGTTGAACTTGAAGCAAAGGAGTATCGCCTCCGATTACAATTGCACCGTGAAAATGTGAGTGAGGAGGAAATAGAAGAACGAGTAGAATCTTGTTTCAAAGAAAACCGTGCTCGGTACGATACTGCTGACGAAGAACAGGAGATTCAAAAGCAATCTACAAAAGAGCAATTACCCGACAAGGATTCGAAGTACCTGCAAAACCTCTATCGGAAACTTGCAAAACGGTTTCATCCAGACAAAGCAGAGCATCCTGATCAGCAAAACAGACATGAACAACTCATGCCACTTATCAATAGGGCATATAATGACCAAGACATCTTAATTTTGGAAAGGTTGAATATTGGTGAAACTGACTTATCGGATAATGCTGAACAAACAAGCAAAGAAAAAAGGGAGCATCTGCAGAAAGATCTTCGCAATCTTAATAGGGTCATGAGTGAATTACGTTCTGAGATCAATCGTGTAAAAGCAGGACGCACATATCAACTAAAACAGCAAGTTGAAGATGAAGAGAAAAAGGGTAACGATTTACTATCAACGCTTGCTGCTGATTTGAAACGAAAGGTCAAATCAAGTCAGAAGCAGTTGACCCGATTAATAAATATGTGGAAGAATACGAAAGCATAATAGACTTAAGTATAAGGATTTTTCTATGCAACTAAAAGATAAGGTAATCATTGTCACTGGTGGTGGCCGTGGCATCGGTAGGGCAATTGCTATTGCTTATGCGGCTGAAGGTGCAAAAGTCGTCATAGTATCACGGAGTAAGGAACAACTTGATGAGGTAGAGCAGGAGATTTCTTCACAGCATGGTGAGGTATTTGCTGTTACTGCTGATATCCGTGACAAAGTTGAGGTAGAATCACTTGTTTTAAAGACTGTAGATAAATACGGGAGAATAGATGTCCTCGTCAATAATGCGGGTATAAATCCCAGAGGATTGTTTTTGGAGACAACTGACGAAGAATGGGATGATGTTTGGAATGTTAACGTTATGGGAGTCGTTCACTGCTGTCGTGCTGTCCTACCGATAATGCAAGTACAGAAAAGCGGTAACATTATCAACATCGGTTCCGGATTAGGAGAAGTAGGTCATGCAAACCTGAGTATCTATTGTGCGTCAAAAGCTGCACTTCACCGTCTGACGCAAGCAATTGCAGAGGAAGTCTGGCAAGATGGAATCATCGCGAATATACTAATTCCTGGCCCCGTCAAAACACAGCTTTCAAAGCCTGCTTGGGAGAGCACTGATACATTTAGAGGGCAGAGCGACCCTTGGAAAAAACCTGAACAAGTTGTTGAATCAGCAATATTCCTTGCATCACAACCCACGGATAGTGGTATGACAGGTCAGATATTAAGTATCATGAGGAGAAATAGTCCATAAGTCTGTATGACTATTCTTCAGCATCACAAGGGAAATGAAATACGTTTTCCCTCTTGGGCAGAACGATATGCACCCAATACCATCTCTACAGATACTCTCCCATCTTCAACTGTAACATCTGACTCAGTGTCATTCTTAAGACAATCAATAAACGGACGAGGAACACCTGAAATACGTTCGCCATGACTATTCGGTATCTCTATCCCCAGGTCATTCCAGGATGGTTCCTCAAGCGTATACAATTTCAACGCAATAGCATCTTCAGGTCGGGGCATATTACACGAAGGTCCATCACCATAGTTCTGAATAACCACCCCCTGATCACCATAGATCTCAGTTGTATTTTCTCCTGCCAGTGTGACTGAATTGTTAATCAAGATGGCCATTGTTCCACCCGGAAAACGATATACGGCAATACCTGAATCGTCAGGAGCTACATCAGTCAGTACGTTATCAATCTCTGCTATCACACTCGTTGGTTTTCCAAGCATCCAATAGATGAAATCCGTAGCATGAGACGCATCATCCATAAACATCCCCATATTCTTTTCTGGATCAATATGCCAACGACTTGGGCCTGTTACAAATGCTTCATTAAAAAGCACATTGATACAGTGTCTTCTCCGCAACAACCCTATTTTTCCTAACACTTCGCTATCAATGATTTCTTTCATTGCAATGTTAGCAGGGTCGCGCCGCATCTGATGTGCCATCATAAACTTAACACCAGATTTATGTACAGCATCAGCAATTAGGTCGCAATCGTCTAATGTAAGTGCTAAGGGTTTCTGACATAGAATGTGCTTTCCAGCGGATGCAGCTGCTATCGCCATCTCCGCGTGTCGGTTAGTTTCGCATGTTACAATCACAGCATCAATTTCAGAATGATTGACAACATCTTCAAGGTGTGGCGTGTATTTCATCCCAAATTGTGAAGCGGCATTCTCACCTCGTTCAATATTGTCGTCCCAACATGCGACAAGTTTTACATCGTCAAAAGCCATCATCTTATTACAATATGCGTTTGCATGCCCGTGAGCAAAACTAATTATACCGATACCTATTTTTGAGTTCATGTATGTGTTATCCAGTCTGTTAATGTCTGTTGTGAATCTGTTTCTGGGTTAAAAACTAATAAACCTTCTTGCTGTGCAGCTCTAAGAAGGTGTTACATTTTCAAAAAGAAAATCAATTGTCTCACTTCCAATCTCTTGTGTATACCGTTTTGCCAGAGCACTTGCATCAAAATAAAAATAGTACATACTTAATTCTCGCGCTCTTGAATAATGGTACGACTAAATTCATTATCCTCTGCGCGTATTCCGTTTTTTGCCATACGTTTCTGTAGTTCTTCTGCAGGAATCGGTTTGCCTGTTATACCTATTTCCTCAAATACTCTTTCAATAATCTTCGTGTTTTCTTGTTTGTCGGATGCAAAAAAAGCCATGACTTCCTCACCACTCTTAAATCTCTTTTTGGGTTCTTTTTGAGCATTTAACAGTTTTTCAATCTGTTGTCTGATATCCAACAATCCTTTTTCAAGTTGATCTATTCGTTTTATAATAACTTCATATTCGGTATTCTGCATTCTTGCTCTCCTTTTTTCTTGTATAGTAGAGTATATAATTATTTAGACATTTTGTAGCAGAAACTTTTAGTTTGTGCAGGTGCGGACACAAACTAAAATTTGCTGCTACAACACCCCCGGTAGGTGCGGTTTCCTAACCGCACCAATATTCTCGGATCCCGTTAATTGGGTCTTATTCAATTTGTTATTGTCTGTCCTGTATTTTGAAGATCAATAGATCGAGATAAAGCTGAACACAATACTATAGCATATACACGATTATTTCTCTCTCTTCTATTATAACATTGCTAAATTCATTATCTTCAGGACGTATACCTCTTTGCAGCATACTTTCCCGAACTTCTTTGACAGACATGGGTTCAAAATCTTGTGGAACACCCATTTTTTCATAAATATCCGCAAATACTCTTTCAATAATCTTCGCGTTTTCATGTTTGTCGGATGCAAAAAAAGCCATGACTTCCTCACCACTCTTAAAGTTCTTTTTGGGTTCTTTTTGAGCATTTAACAGTTTTTCAATCTGTTGTCTGATATCCAACAATCCTTTTTCAAGTTGATCTAACCGTTTTAAAATAATTTCGTATTCGGTATTCTGCATTCTTGCTCTCCTTATTTTTCTTATAAATAACTACTTTTGCAAATCGATCTGTATTTTAGTCTCCATGCTACTTTCGTCATTAAATACATCTATAGCAATAGCGCCAAGTGACTCCAATGGAAAGATATTTTGTGAGATATGCTGTGTCATCTTAGCATCCATCTTTTGTCCAGAAAGTGAAATAAGAAGTGATATTGTTGGCAAATACTTTCTTATCTCAGGTATAAGAACCTCAGGTTGTATATGAGTCTGTACGACATTCCTGTCTTTTGAGAAAACAATATTCGACAACGATGCCGCATTTACCGATTTTGTATCAAGTACAGACTTTAATCCAGTGATTGTTGTACTGAAGAAAAAATCGTTGTCAATAATGGAATATGCTCCTGTTAGTGACATGAGTAGATTAAGACGTATACGAACTGGTTGGATACTGGCACCATTGTAGGATAGCTGTTGAAGGAATTCGACCTGTTTTCCAGCAACCGATATTTTTCCCTTTTTTTGCGCATTAATAGCATTGATTAAAGCATCTCTATTCTTAATCGGAAAATGCAAGACGAGAGTAGGTAGTTTTAGGGTATTTTTCTTATCAAGTGAAATCAATGCAATTGTCATCTGATGTTTTAAATGTTTAGCCAAACTATCATTCGATGCTTTAATCAATAAGAATTCATTTAACGTATCCCACAAACCATCTAAATCCTGTTGCGGATTGAAACTGACAAATGCTGTTTCATTGGGTAGGAACGAATGAACTTGTTGTTTATCAAGTTTTCCCAGTTTAGATTCTCCAGTATCTCCTACAACAATGTGCGATACTATAGACCCATCTTCATATCTATTTCCAAAAGTAAGATAGTTTGACTTACTTGTTGAAGTAGCAAGCCTGTTCTATTATCTCTCCCATATTCAACTCTAACGATTTCAAGACTTTTGCCAAATGTGTAATATCTATATAGCCAGTATTTCTATCGTGTTCATAACTTTCTTGAATCAGGTGTCTCTTAGGATGATTGGCAAGGGCACTGTTTTTCTTACCATTATATATGTCAATAACATCTGCCAGAAGAAGTGGATTCAGACTTAGCAAACCTATCTTACCAATAAATGTGTAGCTAAAATCAAGTGGATATCCAGTAATCGTGTTAATGATAAATCCATTGTAATCTGACTGAATACGTTTGTATCGAGGATTGATAGCATCTGTAGCAGTAATTGCTTCTATTGCCAGTTTTTCTTTTCCACCAACTTCCGTAATAAGCAGAAATGATACTTCTCCTTCAGTCTGGTAAAAGGCAAGAATCACCTC
Organism: Candidatus Poribacteria bacterium; assembly: GCA_965261435.1. GTDB lineage: Bacteria > Poribacteria > WGA-4E > WGA-4E > WGA-3G > MSPOR6. Next base: position 3,404,367 of record CBDHDL010000021.1, on the reverse strand, counting down.
TTTGCCAAAATGACCATTGAATGCTGCTAAATCAAGCCTACCCCCCATTTCGTATTCCCAAACTGCCTTTTGGTATACTAACTGTCGCCACCAGAGCTGCTTCTTTATATAAGCAAGAATAGGCATTTTTGCAACCTGTTTCCCGAATTCACTTTTATGGAATGTTTTGATAGTTCCTTTCAAGTCTTTAAATGTCAAATAACACACTGGTGATTCAGGAAGCAATGTAATTAGGCTCTGTTCAGGTTTCCACAAAGCAGTTTGATGATAGATGATTCCAAGCAAAACAATAATGCAAAGAAATGCTGCAAAAACTATGAGGATGAGTTTTTTTCTGGATAAACCTTTTAAATTCATGGTTCTACTTTTCTACATCTAAAGTTTGTGTTGTCATTCAATGGCTTTATTAGTGTGTATCCACGCTACTATCGTATCTGATTATATCACATTATGTGCTGGATTTACAAAGTTAAATACGTTGTGTAACTGGTCAAAGTGTTATAGAATATAAGTTGAAATCATGCAACACACCGAACACAATCCCAAAAAAACTCTTAATATCCGCCCATTTTCTATCCTTATAATCTGTGTTCTTGTCCCACTAAACTGTTGGTGGGTTGCTGCCTCTATTCTACGTGGCGGTGGTAGTCCAACACAAGTATCACTATTCTACAACGCAGTTATTACCATATTATTGTTGTTAGGAATAGGTCTACTACTACGACGTATTAATCGTATCCTTGCGTTAAACCGTGCAGAATTGCTTGTAATATACACCTGCATCTCTATCGGTGCTGGTCTTGCGGGTGTAGATAGGTTTCTCGTGTTGATGCCACTGATCGGACATGCTCACTGGTTTGCAACCCCAGAAAACGACTGGATAAACCTATTCCATCTACACATACCTTCTTGGTTAGTCGTAAGTCAAAAACGCGCGCTTGAAGGGTATTTCTACGGCTTTTCAAGCATATATGAAATACATAACCTTCTTGCATGGCTACCGAAAATAGTGTGGTGGACACTCTTTATTGTTGCTGTCCACCTTGTCATGTTGTGTTTAAGTCTTATATTTCGCAAGCAGTGGGTTGAATCCGAACGTCTGAGTTACCCTATCATTCAACTCCCGTTTGAAATGACTGCACCTAAAGGCAAATTCTTCAAATCCCCTTGGTTATGGCTCGGATTAGCAATTGGTATGTCTATTGACATAATCAACGGATTGAATTTCCTCTTTCCTGCTGTTCCGAGTTTAGGCGGTAAACTCTATGATTTACGAAGAATCTTCACTGAACGACCTTGGAATGGTATCGGTTGGAGTCCGATAGGTGTATTCCCATTTGGTGTTGGATTGTCGTTTTTTATCCCACTTGATCTCTCGTTCTCATGTTGGGCATTTTGGTTAATATGGAGAGCAGAAAGGTTGTTAGGCACAATTGCTGGTTGGCGTGGATTACCACGTTTTCCTTATGAAGCAGAACAGTCTCACGGCGCATATCTTGGGTTGTGTGTTCTGGCAATCTGGATGAGCAGGCGATATCTAAAACAAATTATAGTCGGTATTTTTCAAACGAATAGACGTCAAGACGAACCAGTTTCATACCGATTGACACTACTTGCATTGATTGGTGGGATCTGTTTTATTGTTGGCTTCTGTCTCAAAATGGGGATGAGTTTTTGGATAATCATCGTTTATTTCGCTATCTGGTTCGCGATCGCTATTGCAATTACTCGATTACGGGCAGAACTCGGCTCACCTGTGCATGACTTGCACTTCATCGGACCTGATGAGATGTTACCAAGATTAATGGGTATCCGTAGAATCGGAGCGGTAAATTTAACAGGATTCTCTTATCTCTATTTCCTCAATCGCGCGCATCGTTCACATGCAATGCCACATCAACTTGAAGGTTTCAAGTTAGCAGAAGGTGCAAACATACCTATTGGCAAATTTGCAATACTTATGATGGTAGCATCTGTATTAGGAGCACTCGGTTCCTTCTGGGTGTTTCTCTCTATGTATTACGCAGAGGGTGGAGGTCCAGGTTTTGGTAGAGAATCTTTTGGAAGGTTGGAGTCATGGTTGACTTATTCAGCACCACCAGATCTACCAGCTATCAGTTTTGCATCATTCGGTTTCGTAATTACCCTGATATTGGCAGCGATGCGGATGCGATTTATCTGGTGGAATCTGCATCCAGTAGGCTATACTATATCAGGAAGTTGGGCAATTAACCCAATGATTGGATCAATTTTTGTAGGGTGGCTACTCAAATGGCTTGTGTTGAAATACGGTGGTATTCGTTTGCATAGGAAAGCGATTCCATTTTTCCTGGGAATCGTATTAGGTGAATTTGTCATAGGCGCATTCTGGAGTCTATTAGCAGTCACCCTTGACCAACCGATGTATCGCTTCTTGTTTTGACTTAGACCACATCCCTTGCACAGCGAAACCCATAAGTTGCAAGCCTGTGAAAAGGTTTATCATAATATAAGTAATCCGATTCAAAGTGCCTACGCAGGGACATCCACCCACCACCGCGTAAGATTTTCTGCGGTCCCGGTTTTGTGCCAGTCGGTTCAATCTTCAACCGAAAATCCTTTCCCTCATAAGCATCCACACACCACTGCCACACATTCCCAACAAGGTCATAAACACCAGCGGGACTAACGTTCTTCTCACGGGTTCCAACAGCATAAGGTGCTAAACGTGCACGATAGTCAATAGCCTCAAAATCGAAATCGTCTCCCCAAGGGTAACGTTGCTTCGTGTTGCCTTGACAGGCTAGCGTCCACTCCGCAGCAGTGGGTAGTCGTGCACCACGCCAATTTGAGTATGCTTCTGCCTCATACCAACTTATACCAGTCACAGGTAATTCGTTCCGTTTTAAATGTTTCTCATGGTGCGTAGATGGTACCCAGAACTCATATTTTTTAAGGAATTTGTGTCCTTCTTCTGACCAATATTTTTTCTGCTTGTACCCACCATCTTCAATAAATTGATTATACTGTTGGTATGTTACCAAATGTTTGTCAATATAGAATGAAGAAACGGTCGCTGTTTCCCCAGTACCAAAAGGGTCAACGGTGCCGCTTTCTATCATTATCATCTCAGTTTGTGCCATCTGTTGCTCCTTATCAGTTTCGCCTTGCCGTGGACCAGGGAGTTCACAAGCCATGATAATGCTAAACATGACAAATAGTGTCACTGAATCCACCTACATCTCTTTCAACTACTACACGAATTTCCCCTTTATTACCTGATGCAATCTTATCTGAAGTGGTATTCGTAGCAACGCATCCACAATCTGAATCTATCTTTTGAATATGCAATAACGCGTTGCCTTCGTTGGTAAAAGAAAAGGTAGTAACTATTTCCGAACCGACGATAAAAGGATCTGGAAATTGATGCTCCCGTTTTGGAAAAACGACCTTAGGATCGCTATGAGAAGTGCAGCCTGGCATCAATGAAACGCTACCGCATAGTGCAAGAAATAATAAGAATATAGAATGGTAATGCATTTTTGAACTCCTACCAAAATTACGGTAATGGCATTACAGAGTGTAGAAATGTTTCAATTTGTTAATCTACTTCTGAGTTTCCTGAGGTTCTTCTTTTTTAACATCATCTCGATTTTTCTCGTGTTTGTCATCCTTCGGTTCAGTTTCAGCCCAATTGAAAAAGTTTTCAGGTAATCCAAGGTTGAAGTTCATCTCTTTTATTATTATAATAGCATGATACCGCATAAATCCATCAATCTTGCGAAATTGGCGTTGCCCACGCACTTTAGGGACAAAAATATTTAAAGCTTCAACCCGTTGAAAATCACTGTAGGTATATTCCACCGCTAACCAGTACCCTTCTGCATCCGCTTGTGGCGAATCTCCCTTAAAATAGGACTCTTCACGGAAAACAACTGGCAAACCTGATTTAAGCCGGACATAAACTTTTTCCTTAATATTTTCCCTTGGAGAGTAGGTGATAATGTAGGTAGGCACATCCGGACTGTTTTCTAATAATTCCACTTCGGCCTGTGTATCATCAATAATGTGGGTGGAAAAGTTAATGGGTGGTACATTTTTTGCCATATCAGCCTCATGATGAGTTTTACTCTCACGTGCCTCTACATGACCGACTCGTCGATCACTTGCAAATTGCCCTGGAGGATCCCACCTAAAGGCTTTAGTACCATTTGAAAAAAAATAGAATTGACCACCAGCATTAAAAAAACGAGTATGTCCGAAGGATGGGTAGTTTTCAAACCGGGAAATAATTTGCATACGATGAGCAGATTGCGGTTGATCCTGAAATACGAGGTTTACTTCTACGAAACTAAATAACTCTTTTGAACCTCTAAAGTTACCATACTTTTTTTCTGCTTCAAGGTTACCCAAAATTTCCTTCCTGAGTGCTTCCGGATTTTTACTTTTTGGCGGATTCTCACGTAGCTGCCGCTTCCAACTGGCTACTATTTTACGGTGTTCTTCTCCCACATCATCCGGATGCGTAGGAAACTGTTTATATAAGAGAAATTTGATCTCTCCATCCTGAATAAGTGTTCTTGAATAGTTCAAAAGTTGAATTAATGTTTTCGATTCCATTTAGGCCTTCCCTGTTCGGATACAGAACGATAGTGATAAAAATAGAGAATAGACTAGTGCTTTGTCAAGTCACAAAGAATTTGTATATCTGGCGTGGAAACCTTGTCCCATATGCGTCAATTTAAGGAGATTACGCTATAAATTTCAGGTCGGTAGGTTCGGTTTCCTAACCGAAACCAGGTTTGTTACAATTGCGTTCATAAAGGCATTCCGAAGGATGCGGCAGAATACGCGTTTGGTATTCTACATGACCTGAAAACAGATTTGAAAATATCAAAAATGAACCTATAGAGTAGACAAGGTGTGTATGCCAACTTAGGTGTCAAAGTCTTGAGCTATCTCTTGATACAAGATATAAACTGTATGACAAGACAGACATTTCATCAGTTACAACTTGAACTTTCAGGACAAAGGCACATGCTGTCTGACATCAGTAAGCATTCTCATGAACAAATGTCTAATAAACCTTCATAAACATTGACTATTGAAGAATTATGAGAAATCTCAGATAATAATGCAAAAGTCAATATTCTTTTCATAATATACTCCTTCTAATTCTTTAATATAGAACACCATATAGATGCTCAATTCCGTATTCACTAAAAAGTTCTCGTTCAGCTATCTCAACTTGCTTGGCATATTCTGCGGGTGGCAATGGCGGACCTTCTGATTTATACACACCTCCTCTGATTATAGGAATTTCACCTTGTGATTGATTTATAAGTATTTCTATCTCCTTATTAATCTTTTCAATTCTGTTTTTGTCATTTATCTTTTTTGCCTTATGCTTCCTATTTAGAAGTATCATATATTCTGTAAGCTTTTTTGGATTGGGGGCAAATCCTATTTTAATATCATATTCTGTTACTGTCACTCTATCCTCATAAACCTTTGTTACGCGACCTGTGACGAGATCCATAGTATGAAACCACCTATCATTTTTTGATGGCGGATTTTCTCCGTATTTATCTACATATGCCTGAATCCATTCATTATATCCTTCATCATCTTTAAACTCATTTATCATCAGATATGTGAATACACTTAAAAATATCAATATACCGATGCCTATACCTAAGTAAGTTCTTCTTTTCATGTCATGTCTCCCATTTCTGTTTGGAGTTCGTACGATTACGGAATAGTGGACTGTCCAAGTTGAACTTGTAGGTTGGGTAGAGCGAAGCGAAACCCATAGGTGTAAACTTAAGAAAACTTAGAAGCTCTTATGAATCACTCTGAATCCCTATGGTTATTGGGTTTGCCTTCTCCTCAGTCCCGTAGGGACGATATGTTTATAGAAAAATGTGTACCCCCACCTCTCTTCAGTCCCATAGGGACGATATGTTTATCTCATGGTGTGCTTTTACACATAGCGTCCCTACGAGACTAAAGAGGGGTTGTATAACGTTTAACTATAAACATAGCGTCCCTACGGGACTGGAGAGGGTTTCTGACATAGAAAATCCCTTAAGTTTACACCTATAGGTAGAGCGAAGCGAAACCCAACATGATAGACACAATCATTACGTGTCGGATTTCGTACCTCTACCCGACCTACATTTTTAGTCTGGACTATCCACAAGTGCTTTGTTTTCTTGAATTCCCATTATTGAAAAACCACAAGAATTATTAAAAAACAAAATACACGCTAACGCTGTTTTTGCTAAGACCGTATCATACGCATATACATAAAGTGTTATATCAAGAAATTCTATGAATGTCAACTTTTTTTGATTATTGGGTGTGTAAAGTTTTTGGCGAAGGATAGATTTTTTGCTTATGTTCCTAAAAGGATGCGTAAAGATTTTGACACTTAACTATCGGAATCGCGGATTATCACAGATGACACCCCAGTTACATAGATGGACGCGGAATGTTGAGTTTGTGAATCAAGGTGCTATTCACAAAGGATGTCCTCTTCCGAATCGTTTGCTGATTACCTGTCTGTTGTGCAAAAATGCTTATTTTATGCATACATCCTTCCACCCTTCCCCTCTTCCATCCTTCCCCTCTTCCCCTCTTCCCCTCTTCCACCCTTTCCGTGTCCTCCGCGTAATCCGCGATTCAGACAAAAACGGTAACAACTACTTTACACACCCTTAAAAACACAAATGATTTGCTATTTTCTGCTAATCTGATATAATATTCAAAAACATGGATGCAAAAAAATTGAATCTAAAGCAGAAAGCAAAATTCATATCAGATACACTTGAGAGTATGTTTGGCACTCGAAACTGGGATGGTGCTAAGGATGTATTGGAATGCCTTATACTCACGATCTTATCACAGAATACTACCGATGTCAGTCGTGATAAAGGATATGAACAGTTAAAAGAGAAATTTCCGACGTGGGAGGATGTATTACAAGCAGATGTAAAAGATGTGGAAAGTTCCATTAAGATTGTAGGTTTAGGTAATCAGAAAGCTACAACAATCAAGAACTTTCTTACATGGTTAAATGCAGAATATGGTGAATTATCTTTAGAGTTTATACACGAAATGAAAACTGAAGATGCTTTTGAATTCCTATGCCAACATAAAGGTATCGGAATCAAGACTGCATCCGTTACACTTTCATTTGCATGTGGTCGAGAAGTATTTCCAGTTGATACACACATCTTGCGGATTTCAAAACGCCTGGAATTGATTCCACAAAACTGCAGTGCTGATAAAGCTCACGTTGTACTTCCTCAAATTATCCCCAAGGGAAAATCTTTTCCATTCCACATGAACCTGATTTATTTTGGTAGACAAGTCTGTAATGCACGTAAGCCGTTGTGTGAAGAGTGTCCGCTAACAGAACACTGTCTTTATTATAAAGAGAACTCGCAGCAATAGAAAATATTTGGTGATGAACAATGTTTGATTGGAGAAAACTATCTTGGAAGCACCTGTTTATTGTACTGTTGATATTACATCTCCTACCGATCTGGGTATTCGACTACTTCCCCTCACAAGATGGTGCAAGTCACGTCTATAACGCATTAGTGCTGAAGGAGTACAATCAGCATGAAAACTTTAAGATGCGCGATGCGTGGAAACTAAATATTACCATCTTCCCAAATTGGTTGTCTCATATTGCGCTTGCTGCACTGCTTTACATTTTCCCACCCGTCATATCTGAGAAGGTCTTCCTCTCGATTGCCATCGGTTTAATTCCTGTTTCCTTTTTCTATTTCCTTGATGCGGTGCACAGGGGTAAAAAGGACAGATTTCTATTTGCATGGCTCGGATTCCCTTTTGCATATAATTACCTTCTATATATGGGGTTTTACAACTTCACACTCAGCATATCATTTTTCTTCTTCAGTCTCGGTTTCTGGTGGAAACACAAAGACTACATGGAGATAAAACACTTATGTATACTTTATGTACTCTTATTACTGACTTATCTCTCACACATCGTGTCCTACGGTTTAGTCGTATTAGGCATGTCTATTGCTGCAGCTTGTATATGGGGTTCTGAAACAATTGTTGAAACATGGCGCATTCGTTCTCGAAATTTCTCTGATGTATTTCACCAATTCAAACTAACGGTCAAGCCGTTCTTCTACTTTCTCCTTTATATGATTCCAATCTATTTCGTCCTGATGGAGTATTATCTACAAAGCATAAAGCGACATCAGGAAGGAAGTCATAGGGGAATGGAGTGGATAAGTGATTACTTCTGGGGTGTTAAGTCTATCGTATACTTCACCGATTGGAATATCCCACTTAATCACTTTCTACTATGGACTTTAGGTGCTGCAATACTCATCTCTGTAGGATACCGAATCTATCGAAAACAGAAGATAGAAAAGACTGATGCGTTCTTAGCAATAGCAATTGTCTTTACTTATATGTTTATCAAGGCGCCCTGGGGATACGGTCCTGGTGGATGGATAAATGACCGAATCCATATTTATATTCTGTTGATGTTAGCACCGTGGTTAATTATTGATATGCACAAGTATTTTCGTTATACGATTACAACGTTACTTGTCATTTTCACCTTAGCACATTGTGCTGTAACCGCCCTTCACCATGGAAGGATTTCAACTGAAATTGCTGAACTTGTTTCAGGGGCAAAGATGATTAAACCCCATTCAACATTTACACATCGCTCAGCAGGATGGCATAAATCCAAATACCTTTATGCTCATTATGATAAAGATCAGAAAAAAATGGTATATGAAAATAACATTAAATACGTCACTCCTTTTGTTCATTCTACGGCGTTCTATGGTGTTTATGCTGACGATATTGTACACATGGCGAACTATGAAGCGAATTATTACTATTTCCCGGTCAATCGAAACAATCAGGATAGCGTTGGCTTAGGTTACATACGTGCTGACTATGTAATTGCTTGGTTTTATCCTGAAACTGAACTATTTGCAGACTTAACCCCAAACTATGAAATTATCCATGAAACGAAAAACTTGAAACTATTTGAAAGAAAAGCAACTAAAGAACCGGCGGATACTATTTGGGATAAAACTGCTGAAGGTAATTCCATTATCAGATTTGACATGCAAGCTGACACGGCTCCTGTAGAAGATGGGTACCATATTGTTGCACCAAAAACTATGTATATTGATGGAAAATATGGGTGGGATACTGAGTGGAATCCACGGGATCCCCTGAATAAAACTAACTGGAGAATTTCACCAAGAGAAGCATTCTTAGGACCAGAAAGTATTTCACCACTTGTAAGGGATGGAGTGTTTGGGAAAGAGGATGCAGCATTTAGACTGGATTTACCTAATGGCAAATACCGTATTACAAACATATTTCAGACCCCCGAAGGAGCAACACACGAAGTCAACATGTTAGCAAATGGTAAGCACATTATAAGAAAACGCATGGTGCCAATACATAACGAAAGAGTTGAAGAGGTCGATATTGTTGATGTAGATAACGGTTATCTCATTTTGGTAATTTATACATCAAAGAAAAGGATACAAACTGCAAGCAGACATCCACATTGGATTTGGAATGGGTGTATAGTTGAACAGATTAAAACAGATGAAGAATAAGCTAACTTATCCTATTATTTTTACATTTTTTAGGATCTAAGGAGATTTCAATGATAAAACCACATGGAGCCGAAACCTTAACACCACTTTACGTAGCGGATGATGTACAACGCGCTGAATTGATTCAGGAAGCTGAAAAACTCCCATCAGTTTTACTCACTTCAGGTGCGGCTGCATCAGCCGTCATGCTCGCTGCGGGATACTTTACGCCACTTAAAGGGTATATGAACGTTGCAGAAGCGTTAAGTGTTGCATCTGATATGAAACTACCTAACGAAGTTTTCTGGCCTGTTCCTATTTTGAACATAGTTCAATCGGATCAACTCACAGATGCAGTGAAGAACGCAGGCAGAATTACGCTTCGCGATCCGAATGTTGAAGGTAATCCACCGCTTGCCATCATGAAGGTTTCGGCTACTGAGACACTCACTTCTGAACAGAAGCAGCTTATTATTGAAAAAACCTTTGGGACAACCGATTCTGAACACCCTGGAGTCCCGGCATTTGCAGATGTCGGTGATAACGTCATATCTGGTCCGATACAAGTTCTCAACTACTCGTACTTTCCAGAGGATTTCCCTGATACATTCAGGACTGCCGTAGAGATACGTGAAGACATTACCTCGCGTGGTTGGAACAATGTCGTCGCATTCCAGACCCGAAACCCAATGCATCGAGCACATGAAGCACTCTGCAAAATCGCACAAGAAGAGGTCAACGCAGACGGTATCCTAATTCACATGCTCCTTGGTAAACTAAAACCCGGTGATATTCCCGCATCTATTCGTGATGCATCAATCAGAGCAATGGTTAAACACTATTTTCCAGATAATACTGTTTCAATTACGGGTTATGGGTTTGACATGTTGTATGCTGGTCCACGAGAAGCACTCTTGCATGCAGTTTTCAGGCAGAATTGTGGTGCATCACATTTCATCGTCGGTAGAGACCACGCAGGTGCAGGAGATTATTACGGTGACTTTGATGCACAAGAAGTCTTTGATACAATACCTGATGATGCTTTAGAAATCGGAATTTTTCGTGGAGATTTTACCACATGGTGCAAAAAGTGCAATGGAATAGTGATGATGAAGGATTGTCCGCATGATCGTAATGACTATTTCAGCATCTCTGGAACAAAACTACGTGAAATACTTGCTGCAGGTGAACACCCACCACCAGAAATCTCAAGACCCGAAGTCGCTGAGATATTAACGGAATACTATCAGAACGAAGTAAGTTAGTCAACTACAGTGAAAGCCATCCAATATACCAAAAGCATCCCACGCTATCTCGCAATGCGCTATCTCGGAAGAAGATGGGGAAGTCTATACACATCTCCTCTTTCAAGTGTGCGCCTTGTGGACATGCCAGAACCGCAACTGCCAACCCCGCAATGGTTAAAGATCAAAACACGACTCAGCGGAATCTGCGGGTCTGACCTTTCAACAATAACTGCGAAGGGAAGTCCATATTTTTCTCCTTTCACATCTACCCCTTTTGTTCTTGGACATGAAATCGTCGGGGATGTTGTTGAGGTGGGTGATAGTGTTGAAGGCGTGTCAATAGGTGCTCGGGTAGTCGTTGAACCTGCACTTTCCTGTATAGTGCGCGAGATTGAACCACTATGCTATCAATGTCAAAATAATCGCTTCTCAAATTGTGAGAACATCACATACGGAAGTATTTCCGCGGGGGTTCAAATTGGTTATTGTCGTGATACCGGTGGTGGATGGAGTCAATATGTTCTTGCACATCAATCACAAATCCATCCTGTTCCTGATGACATCTCTGATGTATTAGCAGTGTTACTTGAGCCATTTGCATGTTCACTTCACGGTGTATTACAAACAGAAGTTCACAGCAAAAAGGACATCTGCGTTATTGGTGGAGGCACTATTGGATTGCTCACGGTTGCATCACTTCGAATGATTGGATATGAAAATAGAATTATTGTCATTGCCAAACACCCACATCAACAGAATTTCGCGAAGGATTTAGGTGCTGATGTTGTAATACATGCAGGTAGAGGACGATACGATGCATTTTGCGAGTTAACAGGGGCAGAAACGTTTCAACCTGAACTTGGCCAACAAGTCTTGTTAGGTGGCGTAGACATCACCTATGATTGTGTCGGTTCCAGTACATCAATTGACGATGCATTACGTTATACACGTGCAAATGGTGAAGTTATATTACTGGGTATGCCAGGAATACCTAAGAACATTGACTGGACATCTATTTGGTATAAACAATTACATGTGAAGGGAGCTTATACTTACGGGTTAGAATCATATAACAACGAACAGATTCATACATTTCAACTCGGATTACGATTCTTTCAAGAACATGGTGAGAGTCTACTACCATTGGTTGGCACTCCCTTTGCTATTGAAGATTATAGGAGGGCAATTCAGACTGCACTAAACACTGGAAAAACTTCATCTGTCAAAACCGTTTTTGACTTTCGTGAGACGTAATGCCATAGTATCTTTTCCTCCAATTAGAAAAACCTTGATAAATTCTGATTATTTGGTATCATTTAGAGATACTAACTATAATTCATAAGGAGGAATTACATATTATGTATCGTTATTTTTTATTACTTGCTATCCTCACTGGATTTCTGGTGATGTCTTTTTCTGCATCAGCATTAGATATTAAAGACAAGGAGTTATTACTCTATTTTTCATTTGACAAAGAAGACGATAAAGTGGTGGAGGATCTCTCCCAACATGGAAACGATGGCAGCATAACCGGAAGTGTTGATTTTGACGAGGGCAAACTTGGAAAAGCACTTAAACTCAATGAATCTGGAGAGGTTAGAGCACCTTACATCCCAATAAATGAGAAGAGTTTTACTGTTACCATGTGGGTCAAACCAGCACTTGCAGGCGGTGAACAGCAGTGTGTCTTCACACAGAAACAACAAAATGCTACGAACCTAAGTCTCCATTATCGAATCTATACCAGCGGACAAGTTAGAATGGGGTTTTACGGTAATGATCTTGATGCTCATGGAGGCGTCCAAGCAAATGATTGGGCACATATCTGTTTCTGGTGTGATGCTGACAGCAAAACCCGAAGAATCTATATCAACGGTGAGTCAAAGGCAGAGGACAAAAATAAGTCTCTTTTTTTGGGAACATCAGGTGATACGATAATTGGTTCTTGGGATGGTTCTCAACGATTCAATGGACTGATTGATGAGGTTACGGTTTGGGATCGCGCTTTGTCTGAAGCTGACATAAAGGAAAGTATGCTTGGTATTGGTGCTTCTGTAGATCCATCAGGCAAACTTGCAGTTACATGGGCGCGCGTTAAGAAGTCAGAATAACTTTCATTGTCACATGCTTTTATAGACACATGTGAATTACTTATATAATTGCATCTATCCCACATTTAATAGGTGTGCTAAAAAAGCACACCTATTTTGTTATATTCTGTTTAAGTTTAGAAAAACGTCAAATACGGCTTCCCTAAAATCTCCCGCCACAACAATACAGCAAGTTCTCGAGCATGATAGTCTCCCCACATAGATGCCTCACCACATGGAATCTTCTTCCCTTCAGGTACATAATCCCAACCATTCGGACGGTGGTATACTGAGTGCAACATAAGTCCTTGATGCTTATCAGAAGTTGAGAGATAAGGTTCGTCAAACAGGGTCTTGGTTACTGTCAATCCCGCTTGGTAATAGTGACTTCCTATTTCATCTTTCGCTTGTTTTTTGAACCAATTCCCCAACCTAATAAGTCCTTGTGCAGCAATAGCAGCGGCGGAACTATCCACCGGTTCATAATCGTTATATGGGTTTGAAGGTGTATTCAAATAATCACCAAGTTGAGATAATCCAGGAGCACCCGTATCCCAATAAGGTATTCCATCTTGTGCAGTGTTTTCAATGTAGAAATCTGCGGTTGCTTCTGCGGCTTTTAGCATGTGTTCAATAACTGCATTATGTCCACCGTAGGGATCAAGTTCACCTTCGGATAATGTATCAATAAACTCAAGTTGCTCTGCATAACCCGTAAGTATCCATGCCAACCCTCGCGTCCAAGTTGAGAATGGAGAATAGCCTTGTTGGGTACTTGGACATCGGTAATTACCATCATTTGTATTGAAAATAGATTCATGCACAACTCGACCTCGGACGTCATAAGTATCGCGACCTTCACCGTAATATACATTATACTTTGCAGTTGTCTGAGAATGCTGAATCAGTCGTTCAAATAGGTTGACTGCAACATCTCCTTCACCCATCAGAACTGCCCCAAGTGTATGTCCAACAGCCAACACACGTAATGAACGAATCGTATCGGAAAAGAGTGAATGTGGCCCGTTGAAAGATGCAATATACCCGGAACCATCAGCGATCTTTGTCCAACGACTTGCCTGAACAGCTGCTGAGGCTTTCAGCGCGAGTTCGTAGAAATGCATCTCGTTGTCGTCCCACGGAATAACGCCTTCACGCATCAACCGACGCAAGTTGCCATACGTAGAAACGTTGTTAAACCCGTGGTCATGCACACCAATATGCGTGACATGGGGTGCCATCTTTTCAACGGTGTTTTTTCTGCCGATCTCCAGAAACTGTTCGTCACCTGTCGCATCAAATTGAAGGATAGCTGAACCGAATTGGAATCCTTGTGTCCATTCTGTCCAACCTCGCGTAGTGTATTTACCTTTGACAGTAAAAACCGGTGTTCCTTTATCTGGTTCCCAAGTGTCTTCAATTGCCAATATCTTCTGACCAGAGTATTCAATAAGTCTTTCAATCTGAGGTTTCAGTTCATTTAGTTTTAATGATTCGTTTACTTGCATGTGTCCTCAATTTCTATGTGGTAAAGTCTGGTGTGCAGCTAAATCAGTTTTCTATCAAGAAATCGCATATCTCTCACAAATTACTTCAATAAGGTTTGTAGTTGATTTTCCAGGGACATTTAACCCGACAACAACCTTTCCACCATTGGCTTCTACGACATCCTTTTCAACAAGCTGTTCCAATTTATAATCTCCACCTTTAACGTGGATATTTGGTTTTAGTTCAGCAAGTAATTCGACAGGTGTTGTTTCTGGAAAAATCACAACAGAGTCAACGCATTCCAATCCTGCGAGCATTTCAGCGCGTTCATCTTCAGGAATAAGTGGACGGTTTTCACCTTTCAATTTTCTTACGGATGTGTCACTATTAATTCCAACGACAAGATAATCACCGAGTTGCCGTGCTGCTTGGAGATAACGTAGATGTCCTAAATGTAAAACGTCAAAACACCCATTGGTTGTGACGACTACGTTTCCATCACGTTTCAATTTCTGAACAATTGGAGCAAGTTTGTTACGATGGTAAATTTTCTCTTTTGAGATCATGTGGTTAGTTTATCACGGATTGTGCGGCTTAGCAAGGTTCTTCAAGCATCAATAGAATCATTCTTTTGTTAAGATTTCACTAATTGATGGCCATATAGACTAATACGTGGCACGTCCACCACTCACATCGTAACATTGACCAGTCACAAAACTCGCCTCATCAGATGCTAAGAAATTCACGACCGCGGCGACCTCTTCAGGTTTACCTATACGTCCCAACGGAATCTTGCTTACCATATAGTCAATTGTAGATTGTTCTATACCGTCCATAATTGGGGTTTCAATCACAGCGGGGGACACTGCATTTACGCGAATATTATAGTCTGTCACCTCTTTAGCAAGAGCTTTCGTCAAACAGATCACACCTGCCTTAGATACGGAATAAGGTATCATTGTCGGGTTCCCTTCCTTTCCAGCAATAGAAGCAATATTAACAATTCTTCCGTAGTCTTGCTGAATCATTGTACCAATGACAGCTTTAGAACATAGGAAAACGCCTGTAAGGTTCACACCTATAACTTCATTCCAATCCGATTCCTCCAAATCTGTTAGTGGTAATGTTCTACCTGTTATTCCTGCATTATTCACGAGAATATCAATTCGTCCAAATTCTGAGAGTATATGTTGTATCGCTGAGTCAACTTGATAGGACAAAGATACATCAACCCCAAGCGGTAAAACTCGGCGTCCGATGGATTCAATTTCTTCTGCCACGTGGAGCGCAGGAACTGCAGGTAAATCATCTGCTATATTCAGTTCAGGAGGCGAATTCCATATAGTGATTTTCGCATCATTCCCCGCTTGCATAGTAACATCCGCGAGACTTATATCCATTAGCACAATATCTGCCCCGGCATTCGCGAGTCTGAGAGCAATTGCTTTGCCAATACCTTGTCCGGCGCCTGTTACAATAGCAATCTTTTTCGTTAGATCCATCTCTTATTCACCTATTACTACTCCGTAAGCCCCCACAACAGCACCTCTATGTCCGGATTGATAATGAAGGTGTCTTTCCCCAACAATGGGTTGTGAACTTTGTGCTTCAACAGAACCTCTAATATTACCCATTGCTGCTTCGTCTATATCTGCACAACAACGTGGCTTTATCCTGCGATGAACCTGACGTCTGACTTCACCTTTTCTGTTTCGGACAATTATATTTACCAACGCGTCTGCTTCACCGACATTGAGAAAACGGAACCAATCTCTTGCGCCACTTGCAACCTCAGGGAAAAACAACCTTAATCCCACATGTCCACCCTCTTCAGAAGCACCCGGTAGATCGATGACTTCAGTATCAGCATGCATATGTCGTTCCGCGACTATCGGTTGATCACTACTAATTGCAATTGATGATTTGATTTTTATGTCTTCCATCTTTGGTATCCAGCATTCAAATGGATCCAATTCGCGCTTTATTGATGTCACAGGGTCGCCTGTACCATCATCATGTGCAATGAACGTTACCTCTCCGCTTTCTCTCCCAACGTTGACAATGACCGCCCAGTCTCGCCATGCAGGTCCAACTTCAGGAAAATAGAGTGTACGCGGCGCGTCAGTAATAACTTGTCCATATTGTCCAACGCAAGTCTTGCCTCCCTGATAATGTAGATGACGTTCACCTACAATTGGCTGTGTGCTTTGCACCTCAAGAGTGCCTTGGACATTACCCATCAACCCCTCTGCGATATCCCAACAACATTGTGGATCGATCTTATGGTGCCGTTGTCGTGTAATGTCCCCGCGTCGATTACGCACTATGATGTTTACCAATGCATCTGCTTCACCAACATTCAAGAATCGGAACCAATCCAATGCCCCTGGCACCAATTCTGGAAAGAAAAGTCTGAGACCAACTGTCTCGTATTCCTCCGCAGCGCCAACAAAATCAAGTATGTTCGTTTTATTATGCATATGTCGTTCCGCTACGAGAGGTTGGTCAGCGGACAACTGCATTGAAGAATTCTGTTTTATCGCTTCTACATTCGGGGTCCAGCATTCAAATGGTGAAATCTCTTTGTCATCCGACCAAGTCGGTTGTCCGTTTGCCGCGTTCCTCGCTATCCCTTGCACACGAGTCTCTTCAGTGCCTACATTGATTACTTGTACCCAGTCTTCCCATTGCGGTCCAACCTCAGGAAAATATAACGTTTTTGCAAGTGCCATCTGTTTCTCCCTTTATTATTTACAACAAATTTTGCTTGATATAATATTTTATATCTATTACAATTTTAACCTAATTATATCTTATATTCCACTAAATTATTGAGAGGAACATGATCAAGGAGGATAATGATGGCTTGTAAAAAACTGACAGAATCAGAAATCCAGAAAATTTTAGAAACACTTGAAGGTTGGAGTGTTGAAAATGGTAAACTCCATAAGGAGTTCAAGTTTGACAACTTCGTTGCAGCGTTCGGTTTTATGACGCAACTCGCTTTAATTGCTGAATCAATGAATCATCACCCAGAATGGTTTAATGTCTACAATCGCGTGACAATTGACATGATGACACATGATGCTGATGGTATTACGGAATTAGACATAGAATTCGCTGAGCATGCAAATGAACTTGCTTAATTAGGAATCCTATTTTCAACTCTCGTTTTTACTATCCTTTTAAATTTATCTGTCTCTAATATGGAAAAACCACAGTTGTTTTGAAGAAATATGGTCACATGAGCAATAAGTTTACTAATATACTGGTTGTTCTCGGAAAATGAGAGAGTGTCATCTGTGGTGTAACCTATTCATCCGAAACGGCTCGGATGATCAGGAGACATATTTTGAATTGGAGGAAAAAATGAATTTCAAATTGTCATATATTGCAATACTAACACTTGTCCTAATAGGGGGATGCGGCGGGTGTAGTTGGTTTCGTGAAGCAAAAGAGGTCGCTCAAGAAGAACTCGGACCAAAGGAACTTCTACGAAAATATGAATGGTTCAAAAACGCATCAAGCCAACTGGATAAAAAACAAGCCGACATTAAAGTCTTTGAAAAACGTATATCATCAATGGCTAAGGATTATGAAGATATACCACGCAACAAGTGGGCCCGTGAAGACAGAGAACAATACAATCTCTGGGATTCAGAAGTGGCAGGTATAAAAGCAAGTTATAATACACTCGCCGCAGACTATAACGCACAGATGGCGAAAGTAAACTGGCGATTCGCAAATGTCGGACAATTGCCTGAAGGGGCAGAAAATCCCTTACCCCGTGAATTCAAACCATATCAAGAAGAATAGGAAAAAATTATGATTATTAAAAAAGTATTCCAACTCAGTGTATTAATCGGATGCATTTATGTATGCACCGGATGTTCATCTACACCGAGGCAACCTGTAGCAAGTTCAGGAGTTAAGCCAACTCAAGTTCAAATCCCTTTAAATGCTGAAGGTAGAACAATTGAACAAGAAAACATCAGAGATCGCTTGATGATGGATAACAAAATTGGAAGCATCAAACATCTCTACGTTATCTCTGCTCATAGTGGACAAACTCTTATCTACTCAACAGTTCGAGGAAAGGTAACAAGCAGCGGAAAACGCCTGTCTCCTACATCTGTAGTTGTTGGAGCAAGTGGAGAACAAAGACGCCCAGGGTATTCTGCTGGAACGGGCAATATGGTCACAAGTGAGGTCGTGCAAGATGATGGAACTTACGGATCATCAATCCCATACCTATATTGGTGGGATACAAAGGGTGTATACCACCAACACTATATCTCAGGCGGACAAATAATCCATATCTCAGATCAACCTGTCAGTGTAAAAGGTGTAATTATCAACATGGCAATAGAAGAAACAAGCGAGTAGTGTTCTGTCTACACTCAAATGATGAGTAGATACGTTCGTAGGGGCGCGGTTTCCCCGCCCGATATACAAATCATTTATGACTTGACAAAGCAGTAGATTATTCGCGGGTTTTTAGCAAGATGCAATGGCACAAACGAGTATCATTCTCATCGCGGGACTTTTCTTCCTATTACGTTATGAACCTAATGCAATAGGCGCAGAATTCAATAACACATTAACAGTTTTTTGGACAGGCGTAATCAGCGGAGCACCTGTCCTACTCGCTTATTTTACAAGGAGATTTCTAACCCTCCGTAATACAATCGTTTTTGAAATCTTGTGTCTGGGAGGTTATGTATGCATACTATATCTATTGCACTTTCCAGAGTTCATTGAAGAAAAGTTTGCTTTTTTGCAACCGATTCATCACTCGCGGGAGATACTTCCCTTCATACCATTTTTTGTAGGATTGCTGGGAATCAGATTCGTCATGTTTGATGGACCCCGAAAGAGTTCAGAACAACGGTGGGAATACCTAAGTTTTAGTTTTCGAATTTTACTCCTGCCCATGTTTCCGATGTTGTCTATTAATGCAGTTCTGGATTTTACCCATATATTCCCAGAAGATATCCAAGCTTTAGTGGGGTTAGGTTTATTGCTGCCATTAATTATACTTCCATTCGTATTTGCACCAATATTGATGCAATTTCTCTGGAGAACAGAACCGTTAACAAACACAGTCCTGAAACAGAAACTACAGGATTTGACACAACGAAGTGGAATGAAATATCGTGCCATCGGCGTATGGAATACTGGGAGTCTGTCAATTGCCAATGCTGCCGTTGCGGGGATAATCCCACGCAATCGCAAAATCTTCATAACTGATACGCTCTTACGCAATTTCCCTGATGAACAGATTGAAACAATAGTAGCACATGAAATTGGACATATACGTCATAAACATCTGCTCATCTCTACGTTGCTTGTACTCTGCTATCTATTAAGCTCTGTGATCTTTTATCAGTTGGTAATGGAACCACTAAAGACACCTCTTGAGGGTTTCCCAATTCTTTTATCTATTATTTCAATCCTCTTTTTTGTGTTTTATTTTAAGGTTCTCTATAATTTCCTATCCCGACGTTTTGAACATCAAGCAGATTTATACGCTGTTGATCTAACAAAAAACCGAGAAGCATTCCAGTCAGCATTAGAAAACCTTAGTAGTTTTAGTTCACTACCAAAACCGATTCGTTTTATACTTGAGTTATTCGAAACACACCCTTCTCTTGAACGAAGGCTATCATTTTTGAATAGAAATAATGATGGAAAGAAAAATACTCATAGATATAGAAAGTGCTTGATTGAAGTAAAAGTATTGATAATCTCAATTCCAGTGTTGATTTTTCTAATATATCTGATTTTTCGGTAGATATAGAGACTGCACTTCACAAGAAACCAAGCATATCTGGACGACAAGTCTGTAGAGATTCTCGCTTAATCGACGGGACTAAGGACATTTTAACTTGACCAGTCAGGAAATAAATCAGAATAAAGGTTCTATAAACACAATACATGAAAAAGGAAGACTGCATGACAACACAATATCAGATGCGATTCCCATTTACTACGAAACAAGAAATCATTGATTGGGAGACATACTACAAACACCAACAATCAAAAAAAGCTCAATACACAGAGCAGACTGTCATCGATCTAAAAGAACAAGTAAAAGCTCGCGAGAACACAGAGAATCCTAAAGGATATCTACGTCAATCCGAATTACGAACTATGGCAAAGTGGAAATCTCACTATGTTCCAAGTAAGATCGACAAAAACAAACAAAGTCTAATCGAAGATGCAACGAGTAAAGCGTTTCGACTTGATGACGATTGGGTGAAACTTCAAGAACTTAAAAGAATTAACGGTGTCAGTGAGTCTGTAGCGTCTGTCATACTTCACCTTTATGACCAAGAAAAATATCCGATTCTTGATAAGCATGCTCTTCGCTCTATTGGAATCGACAACAGGCAAGTCTACTATGATGAACCTTTCTGGCTGAAATACACAAACCTCTGTCGTTCAGCATCTGATCGCTTTGGAGTTTCAATGCGATCTCTTGATCGAGCATTGTATAAATTCTCACAGAGTGGTGCAGCAGAAGCAATCAAGATCACATCAGACAAAACTTTGGCTTTCGAACTTAAACTCCGTGGGTATGAAGTAACAAAACTCTGAGACGAGAATTTAAAGAGTGGGTTGGTCTTCAAATTATGGATAGAGAAGCATTTAAGGAGCTTATATAAATCCTAAAGAAGGTGGTACTATAATGAGTCAGAAGATATATCGTGCAGCAGCAATCGGACATACCGGTGCTGGCAACTATGGACACGGATTGCATACTGCATACAAAAATTTAGAAAATGTAGAATTCATCGCTATCTCCGATCCAGATGAAGCAGGAAGGGCGAAAGCAGTTGATGAATCTGGTGCTCAACGCAGCTACGCTGAATACCGAGAGATGTTAGAGAAAGAGAACTTAGACATCGTGAGTGTTTGTCCGCGATGGACATCAGAACATCTTGAAATGGTAACCGCTTGTCTTGAAGCAGGTTGTAGTGTCTACTGCGAAAAACCGATGACTGGTTCACTTGCTGATGGTGATAAAATCGTTGAAACAGCAAAACAAAAGGGGTTAAAAGTCGCTGTCGCACATCAGGCAGTTTACTTACCTGCAACCCACACAATAAGACAGATGCTAAATGATGGCAAAATCGGAACGGTGCAAGCAATCTATGCAAGTGGTAAACAGGATAGACGTGGTGGCGGAGAGGATATGATTGTCCTCGGTACACATCTGTTTAATATGATGCGATTTTTCGTAGGTGATGTGGATTGGATGCAATCACACGTTACTATTAACGGTAAAGAGGTAGCGTACGGTGATGACCACGAACCGACTGAACCTATAGGTCCAGTTGCAGGAGATTCTATCAATAGCTATTTTGCCTTCAAGAATGGTGTCTCAGGTTTCTTCCAGTCAAGAAGGGATCAAGGTGGTGCTGGCAGATACGGTATGGAGGTTGTTGGCAGTGAAGGCACTTTTTCACTGCGCGGCGATGTGGCTAACAGACTCATGGTCTATCCATATCCTGTCATAGTACCTTCAAATGCTGATCAAGAGTGGGAAGCAATTGACCTTGACGATACACCCTTCTTCAAAGGTAATGAACTTGCAATCCTTGATCTAATTGATGCAATTGAGAATGATAGAAAGCCAATATCCGCAGCTGAAGATGCTCTTGCTGCATTAGAGATGATATTAGGTGCTTATGAGTCGCAGCTTTCAGGTCAACGCGTTCCTTTTCCAATAGCAAATCGGGAACATCCCTTGAGTCGTGGTGCTTAAACAGGTATCATCTTCCGAACTCCATTTTCATACCGGACTTGATATGGGGCAGTTGGTACGTCCATAGCACGGACTGCCAACTCACCAAATGTAATCAGCGGTTCAGAAAGTAACAACAATTCGTCAAGCGATTCAGATGGTGTTTTATCTGTTGTATCCAGCACTATTTTCCTGCCTTTCTGAGTAAATAGCGATTTGTCAATTTCTTCATCAAAAAGATTATTGATTCTTGGTATATCCTCTGACTTGATTATCTGATATTCGTGCGGTGAATTATCCATGCGATGCTTAATCGCATCATCACTGGCTTTGACATGAATCAACACCACGTCTGGCAGCCGTGCTTCAAAAACTTGTGCTTCGTATACACGTTGTGCACGATAATGATAATTAGGATAATAAGGACTATCAGGTGAATCGCCATAAACCGTTGTATATACCGCTTCCTCTATATGCCAACCAGCAATTAGGGTATTCGGATAGTTCTTTATCACTTCAACGTGATATTGGATTTGCATCCGTTGCATCCGCTCTTTTACATCATTTGGAAAATCAATATATGCTGTTCTTGATTCAGCACTCAGCGTAGAATCCGGGATAGTAAAATGATCATCAACGTGAACTGACAATTTTCTATGTTGATAGTAGTCAGTCAACAAGTTTATCAAAGTAGATTTTCCAGCATATTCAATACCAACAAAAATACATCTCATATAATACCTCTTTGTTTGAATGATTCTATCTTTAGATTTATCACGAAATTGGAATAATGTCAAGAGTTTGATGTAATATTAGTCCGTTTTCCGTTTCTTGAATTCCTTGACAATGGCACTGATGTAAGGTATAATAAACCTTAATCTAAGACCATACATAAGGAGCCACGCATGGAAGAAATACAAACTGTCGAAATTGCATATTATGATACAATAGAAACTTACACTGCACATTTCAAAAAAAATGGTGATTGCTGGATAGGATGGTTTCCAGAAATACCCGAAATAAAGTGTGAACAAAATACACAAGAAGAATTGTTAATAGAGCTTAAAAAAGAACTTCATGAAGTCCTAGAATCTGAGTATGAAGAATGGTGTAAGCAATTTGAGAAAGATCTAAAAGCAGGGAAATTGGATCATATTCTTAAGCAGGTTGATGAAGATATTAAGGCAGGTAGGTGCAAAGATTTATAAGACTACACCTAATTTTTGGAGATGTTATCAAGACCTGTCAAGAGAAATTAAGGAACTTGCAAAAAAGAAATTTGCACTGCTAATACGAGATCCAAAACATCCATCTTTGAGTCTAAAGAAAATTGGCAAACAATGGGCAGTTAGAATTAATAGAGATTATCGCGCGCTTGCTCGTGAAGAAGATGGAAACCTTGTTTAGTTTTGGATTGGAAAACACGATGAATACGGGAGAATCCTCCGCTCCAGTTATTAATTAACTCAAAACTTAAATCTTAGAATTATGCTAACAATCGGCAACCTAAACATCTCAAATTTTCCGCTGCTCCTGGCACCAATGGAAGATGTCAGTGACCCACCCTTTCGCGCTGTGTGCAAGGAGAATGGCGCGGATCTCATGTATACCGAATTCATCTCCTCAGAAGCACTCATCCGAGACGCTGCAAGAAGCGTCGCGAAATTAGACATATTTGAATACGAAAAACCTATCGGTATCCAGATATTTGGACATGATATTGAAGTCATGCGTGAATCAGTTGAAATTACTGAACGCGTTCAACCTGACATTATTGACATCAATTACGGATGTCCAGTAAAAAAGGTAACATGTAAAGGTGCTGGTGCTGGAATCTTACAAGACATCCCAAAAATGGTTAAAATGACAGATGAAATGGTAAAAGCCACATCGTTACCTGTCACTGTAAAAACACGTTTGGGGTGGGACGATAACACCAAGTATATTGTTGATGTTGCTGAACGACTCCAAGATGTTGGTATTCGCGCAATCGCAATTCATGGCAGAACTCGTAAACAGATGTATAAAGGTGATGCTGACTGGACCCTTATTGGAAGAATCAAA
Source organism: Candidatus Poribacteria bacterium (assembly GCA_965261435.1). Lineage (GTDB taxonomy): Bacteria > Poribacteria > WGA-4E > WGA-4E > WGA-3G > MSPOR6. The sequence continues at coordinate 3,380,132 of CBDHDL010000021.1, read as the reverse complement.
GACAACCCACGTATGAATATCCCCGTCTTTGGCAACGGAGATGTGGATAGTCCTCAAAAAGCTGAGAAAATGCGTAAACAATACGGTGTAGATGGTATTATGATTGGACGTGCTGCAATAGGATATCCCTGGATTTTCAATGAAATCAAACATTACTTTGCCACAGGTGAACTACTCCCTAAACCTACAATTGATGAACGCATTGAAGTTTACAGAAAACATCTGGACTTTTCTATCAAATGGAAAGGTCTTAAACTGGGATTGCTTGAGATGCGAAGACACTACACGAACTACTTTAAAGGTATTCCACATGTCAAACCATTTCGTACACGCCTTGTAACATGTGATAGTTACGACGGTGTCTTAAGTATCGTGGAAGAACTGCGACAACACGCTTATGTGTTTGAAGGTTTTACCAACAGTTTTGGTTTAAATCCAATACTCAATTGAATTAATTTGACATAAACAATATAAAATTCTATCATTTATGTTAAGATAGGAACCAAGGACTTCTTATGAATAAAATTCCATTCATGAAACTCAGCGGTGCAGGTAATGATTTCGTTATAATCAATAACCTGACTGCATCAGTTGACAGTACAAAACCGGACTTCAAGTCTTTCGTTAAGAAGGTGTGCCAACGTCGAATGTCAGTAGGTGCGGATGGTGTTCTACTTCTTGAGCCAAATGACGATGTTGATTTTCGCATGCGCTACTACAATGCGGATGGTGGCGAAGTAGAAACTTGTGGTAACGGTGCAAGGTGCATCTCAAAATTTGCTTACCTTAACGGTATCGTCTCAGAAAAAATGCAATTTCTAACAAATGCTGGAATTTATGAAGCAGAAGTCGTCGGGGACAACGTTAAAGTAGGTATGAGTGACCCGACGGATATTCGCATAAACGTACCGCTTCATCTTGAGGACGGTATGCATTCAGTCGGATTTGCAAATAGTGGAGTGCCACACGTCGTGTTCTTTGTTGATGATTTAGATAGTACTGATGTATTTGACCTCGGACAGCAAACGCGCTATCACAATGACTTTAAACCCAATGGCACCAATGCAAATTTTATCAACATTCACTCAAAAGAGTTGCTTGAAATTCGCACGTACGAACGGGGTGTTGAAAATGAAACACTCGCTTGCGGAACCGGTTCAATAGCATCTGCAATAGTTTCAGCACAATTAGGAAAAGTTCAATCACCTGTGTCTGTAAAAACCGCAAGTGGAGTCATACTAAAAATACATTTTGATTTGGAAGATGATACGGCAAAAAACGTCTATCTTGAAGGTGATGCACGCGTTATATTTGTCGGTGAACTCACATCGGAAGCTTGGAAATATTAAACACTTTGGTAAAATTTGAGAATTATTAAACTATTTCGGAACACGGTAAGTGCTATTTCACAACCGAACTGCTGCTGAGTGGATAATAGATTCTAATATCTACAATAGTTGTAGACTCTAATTTGACATACAATCTTGAAGGAGGGATTTAAATGTTTGAGGGCTCTTTTGTTGCACTCGTCACACCTTTTAAGGACGATGATTCGTTAGATGAAGCAAAGCTCAAGGAACTGATTCAGTTTCAGATTGAAGGCGGAACACACGGCATTGTCCCGTGTGGAACAACAGGTGAATCCCCCGCGCTATCTGAATCTGAACATGATCGGGTTATTCAAATCACAGTTGAAGAGATAAATGGTCGGAAACCTGTTATCGCTGGTACAGGATCAAACTCTACGACGCGAACGCTACGGGCAACACAACACGCAAAAGCTGCAGGTGCTGACGCAGCTCTAATCGTAACTCCCTATTACAACAAGCCGACACAAGAAGGATTATACGCACATTACATGAAAATCGCTGACACAGTTGACATCCCAATTGTTGTCTATAACGTGCCGGGAAGATGTGGAACTGACATCCTTTCAACAACAGTTGCAAGACTCGCTGAACATCCAAACATCGTAGCGCTAAAAGAAGCTACAGGTGAACTCAAACGCGCAAGTGAAATCGTCAACCTTTGTCCTGATGATTTTGTCGTCCTCTCAGGGGACGATGTCAATACATTACCTATAATGGCTGTAGGTGGAAAAGGTGTGATTTCAGTAGTGGCAAACATCAACCCAGCGGATATCGCTGAGATGTGTAATGCTTTCAACACAGGTAATCTTGAACTCGCGCGAAAATTACATTATAAGACATTGCCATTAGCGGTGAACCTATTTATTGAGACAAACCCAGTACCTGCTAAAACAGCGTTAAATTTAATGGGTAAACTCAACGGGAAAGTCCGTCTACCACTTGCACCGATGGAACAGAAAAACCTTGAATCCCTCCGAAATACGCTTGCTGAAACTGGATTGATATAGATCCATTAATCAAGACAAATCAATGCATAAATAGTCTACGAATGCCCGAACCTTTTCGGGCATTTCTTGTAGATACAGACCTATAATATTCATGTTGATTTTACATTAACACTGCATCAAGAAAATTCCAAAATGAAATCACATTTACCCTTACACATTTTGACATAAACTTTACAAACACCCAATCCCATATTCACCTTGACACATTCCTATGTTCCTGCTATATTCATTACTATAAATGTCAAAAACCAAAATAAGAAGTATAAAATATGAAGTACAAATCAAGTACATCTTTACTCATTTCAGTTGCCATACACCTCATCATCGGTATAATCGGTTTCTTTTATTGGTTCAGTGTTGCACCAAGCAGACACACAGACAGTATGGACGCAATATTCACTGCCGAAGAAGAACCGAAAAAGAAACGTATAATCCCTCCGAAACGCACGCAGATCCGTCGTAAAACAACACAGACCACAAGTCAGTCCAATCTGAAAATACTAACAAGTAATCAACCTGCCTCCCAGCATGGCGTTGTTTCTGCTGAAGAAGCGACACCGTTTGATCCTTTTGAAAAGGCAAATTTGAACGATGAAATCGGTCCTGGACCGACTTCAATTGAAATCACAGAAGCACCGCGTATAGAGCGAATCGTAGAACAACCAATCAAGAAAAAGAAAAAAACGCCTGAACGGCAGAAGAGTAAATTAGTAAAGTTCATTGAAGCACAGGAAGGACCTCAACGTATTGTCTATTGTATTGACCTATCTAACAGCATGCAAAACCTACCGGATCGGAAACTAAAAAAGATTGTAGACATCATGCGCGATTCACTTACATTCCTTGAAACCCACGATAGTTTTAACATCGTTGCATATAGTACCGAGTTAATATACTATCAGAATGGATTTGTGTCTGTATCCGAAAATACAATTGACGCATCTTCGGCATACTTAGTAGACATAAAATCACAAATTCATAAGAAAGGTAGTGATCACGACATGCTGACAGCACTAACAGAGACAGCCAAATCATCTCCAACTATTGTTGTTCTATTTAGTGATGGTATTCCGACGAGTATTTCCGGTCCTAACCTTTCATTAGTTGCCGACCACGCTAAGGGAAACGGACAGATATTTGCAATGGCTATTGGAATGGCACCCGATTTTCCCGGGGCAGTCATGTTAAAGCAACTTGCTACTGTAAGTAAAGGTGACTTTTGGCTCGTTGACAGATAGAGTTTTTCATTAGAAACGTTTTGCAAAGGAAGAATGTATGGAGCCATCCAGCATCAAGCGTGCAGAGGAGATTTCTCAAGGTTTATTTCCACATCAGATAGAGGGTATAGCATTTCTCTTAGGACGGCGTCGCGCACTTCTTGCAGATGACATGGGTTTAGGCAAAACTCGTCAATCAGTCCTCGCTATGGTCGAAGCCGAAGATGAAGGTCCCTATCTGGTAATCTGCCCTGCATCTATTAAACGTAACTGGGAGCGCGAGATCAAAATCGTCTTACCAAACGCTGAACCTGTGGTCGTTGGCCCCGCACCACTCCCAATTAAAGACCACAACGATTGGGTAATCATCAACTACGAACTCCTCGGAAAGAATTTAGATACTCTCCTTGAGTATGATTGGAGAGGTGTCGTATTTGATGAAGCACACTACCTGAAGAATTACCAAAGCCAACGAAGTCAAAACGCAGCGAAACTGGTTCAAACGATAGACAATAATCTTGTAGTCCATGCCTTGACAGGAACTCCAATGACAAACCGTCCGCGCGATCTATTTCCACTATTACAATTACTGGCGCATCCCCTCGGCAAGAGTTTTCTCAGTTTCGCAAAACGTTATTGTGAAGCCTATAAAGGTGATTTCGGTTGGGTAGCTGATGGTGCATCAAATCTTGAAGAATTGACGATTCAACTACACGGTGTGATGCTGCGCCGCACTAAAGATGAAGTATTGGATCTACCACCTAAAGTACGAACATGGTTTGACATTGAACTCCACCCTTACGCAATAGATCATTATAATAACTTACTCAGAGGCGTTTTCTCAAAAATAGATTTGATAGAATCATTAAATGAAGTATCCGCAGCTCTTGAAATGTCATCAGAAGATCAAAGTGATTTAGATGAATCAATAGATACCACTGATTTAGGAAATGCTATTGGTAGAGTAACACAAGTGCGTAGAGCGATTGCATTTATTAAATGCAAACATACCATTAGATTCGTTGAAAATGCGTTGGAACAGGGAGAAAAGGTTATAATCTTCACATCTTTTCTTAATACGATGGAACGATTCCAGAAGCATTTCAAGGATAGAGCAGTCTATGTGTCAGGAAACGTGCCGCCCCATAAAAGACAAGATCGAGTTGACCAATTTCAAAATGATGATAACATCAGAATATTCGTTGCAAACATGCATATAGCTGGTGTTGGCATAAATCTTACAGCGGCACGCCAGGTTGTCTTTAATGATTTAGATTGGGTGCCAGCGAACCATTGGCAAGCAGAAGATAGGGCATATCGGATCGGACAAACTGGAACGGTCAACGTAACCTATATGATTGCAAACGGTACAATCGATTCTTTTGTAAAGACCGTATTGGAAACTAAAGCAGCACTGATGGAGTCTATCGTTGAAGGTTCTATATTGCTGCCTGACAGTGAAGCGATTATGCAGTTAGATGTCCTCAGCGAACTAAAGCGAATGATGAATGCTATTTCTGTTGAAACATCTGATCTTGATAAGGCAGAACTAAAGGATGTGCTTCAGAAAGCTGGCGATGCATACCTTGAAGAAAACGCAGCGAACTTAAAGGAATCAACGAAAAAACAACTCAGTCCCTATACCGAAGAAGCTATCCGTATTTTGGCAGAAGTTCTTTCCGGTCCTGAACGAACAGTATATCATGCCGAAAGTTCTTCTCAGAAGGGCAAGTATTATACTTTGGAAGTTGTAGGTTCTGATATCAATTGTGATTGTCCCGGTTTCACGCACCGTGGCAGCTGCCGACATGTCCGTCCTCTCAAGACAGCACTCGTCGGTGATAAACCTTTACCAAAAGGTTATGTACAAGTTACATCAGATTAGGTCTTAACATTTGAAAGATTTCACAACCTATTATCATTAAATTACACTTCAACGGATACGATATCTTTCAACCGCATCCATATCAATACTAATCCCTAATCCTGGTTCATCTGTCAGGTTGATCGCACCATTAGACAAATCCATACTCCCACCAGACAGATCATCAACCCGAATATGTGGAAGTTCATCGATCGGCATGGTACAGTTCGGAATAGTACAAACCATGTGTGCTGCAAACGTTGACGCTACACAAGATCCAAATGCGAAAACCTGCACCCAAATCGGCAATTCTGCTGCTTCTGCTACTGCTGCACACTTGCGCAATCCATCTACATTACCGAAGGTATTGACTGCATCCACAGCATCAGCACGAATGTTGCGTAATATCTCTGCTTGTCCAGCAATATGTCTTGCTACAGGAACATCTGTCCTCTCTCTTAACTGACGATACCACGAAAGGTCCTCAAATTTAATTGGGTCTTCATAAACTTCAATGTTATATGGTATTAATTCGTCGGCAAGTCGTATACCTGTTTCTAAATCACCAAATTCAGTATTCGGATCAACCCGAATTTCAAAATTGGGACCACATGCTTCTTGGATTAAGCGTGCAGTTTCAACGATAGTTGCACTACGTGCTTTCAATTTGTGCACACGGAATCCTAAATCTGCGGCGCGTTCTGCTTCTTCAGCGGTCTCTTTCGGTGGCATCGGTGGAGACCAATATGCAAGTTCAACGCTATCTCTATGTTTTGTACCAATCAGTTTATGTGCAGGAACACCTAAAGCTTGACCTGCTAAATCGTAGAATGCACTCTGAAATGTAAAACCTTCGGTAGAAAGATCAATATCCCATAGACTTTTTCCAATATACCGTTCAGCAAGGGAATCTGCACTGTCAGTGATATTTGATCCATGTGAAGAATTGCTCTCTCCCAAACCCGTTAATCCCTCATCTGTATGCACCCATACTATCGTAGTAGGATATTCCATACCAAAATATTGTTGAATAACAGGGTGAAATGGGATCGATACTGTTTTATATTCAATATCTGTAATCTTCATTATGCTGTACCCCCATATTTTGAATGCATTATAGCATCAGTTCGGATTAATGAAAATTTAAAAACGGTGAATTCTCAAAACAAATTTTCCTGCTAATCTTAGTTCAAACCCAAGAAATCCAAATCCACAATGCGTAAGGGAAAACATTAATTTTATAGATAAACTACGTCCAAGACCCGAAAACAAAATCCCCCCGAGACAGACGTTTTCTATTTGACTTCAATGAATAAATCGTATAAAATGTCAACAGAAAATCTTATATTGAATGAGGACTCATCAGAAAAATGCCACAATCAGAAACAAACCAACCCAATGTTATCGTCTTTTTCACTGACCAACAGCGATGGGACACATCAGGCTTGCACGGAAATCCACTTGACTTGATGCCAAACTTTGACCGAATGGCACAACGTGGAACACATGTTCACCGTTCCTTTACATGCCAACCCGTATGCGGTCCTGCACGTTCATGTCTACAGACGGGACTTTACGCGACCCGTACAGGATGCTTCCGAAACGGCATACCGCTATCACCAGAGCTCAAAACACTGGCGCATCACTTCGGTGATGCTGGCTATAATACTGGATACATTGGAAAGTGGCATCTGCACACAGGCAGCACAGGTCCTGTCCCTGAAGAAAATCGCGGTGGATACGATTATTGGTTAGCGTCCAATGTCTTAGAAATGACTTCTGATGCGTATCAGACAAGGCTGTTTGATAACGACAATGACCCTGTAGACTTGCCTGGATACAGAGTGGACGCACTAACCGATGCAGTTATCCGCTATGTTGACCAACACAAAAACGACCCATTTTATCTGTTCACATCATACATTGAACCACATCACCAGAATCACATAGACGATTACCCACCACCTGACGGATATAGGGAGAGGTATACAGGAAAATGGATCCCACCCGATCTCGCCGCTCTTGGTGGGTCAACGCACCAGCATTTGGGTGGATACTACGGTATGGTCAAGAGATTAGACGAGGCACTCGGAAGACTTTTAGATGCACTCAAGAGTCTTGACCAACTTGATAATACAATAATCCTCTTTACTTCTGACCACGGATGTCATTTCAAAACACGCAATAGCGAATACAAACGTTCCTGTCATGAAAGTTCAATTCGTGTACCTACAGCTCTTCACGGACCAGGATTCTTATGCGGTGGACAGATTCAGCAACTTGTCAGTCTCGTAGACCTACCACCTACACTTCTGGATGCAGCAGGATTGGATGTTCCTGATGAGATGCAGGGGAATTCTATCTTACCACTCCTACGCGGTGAGACAGATGATTGGCAAGAGGAGGTCTTCGTCCAAATTAGCGAAGCACAAGTCGGACGATCTGTCAGGACACAACGTTGGAAATACTGTGTTGATGCACCTAAGGGGAGCGGAAGAAGTGGGGCTGGTTCTGATGTATATACAGAACAGTATCTCTATGACCTACAAGCAGATCCCTACGAGTTGCGAAATCTCATCGGTGTCAAGTCACATGAGAATGTCGCTGAAGTCATGAGAGAACGCCTGATTCGCCGTATGGTAGATGCAGGTGAGGACATACCTACGATTGAACAAGCACCATCACAAGGAGGCGGACAACGCCGAGTAACTGAAGGAGAAGCAAGGGCTTAATTATGAAAATTACAGATGTAATTACACTTGTCATGGGAACAAGTTGGAGAAATCTAACCTTCGTAAAGGTAGAAACTGACGAGGGTTTGACTGGTATTAGCGAAGTGCGGATGAACAACCGTACAGATGCACTTGTGGCATATATTGATGGAGCAAAACGTAGACACGTCATTGGAAGCGATCCTTTCAATACAGAAGACCTCTATCAACGCATGTTCCGCGATGACTATGGACGTGCAGGTGAAATCGTAGCAACCGGTATCAGCGTTATTGAAATCGCCTGTTGGGACATTGTCGGTAAAGCACTGAATCAACCAGTGTATCGTCTACTGGGTGGTGCTTGTCGAGACAAAATCAAAGCTTATGCAAACGGTTGGTATCGTGTAGAACGGAGTCCTGAAGAATTTCATGATGCTGCAAAAAAAGTTCTGGAAAAAGGATATAAAGCACTTAAATTCGATCCATTCGGAGCGGGTTACTATGAACTTTCTTATGAGGAGAAACTGAAATCTGTTTCACTTGTTGAAGCGGTGCGTGATGCAGTTGGACCCGAAGTCGAAATACTGGTTGAAATGCACGGAAGATTCAGTCCCTACACCGCAATTGAGATCGCAGCAGAATTGGAGCAATACAAACCGAGTTGGGTTGAGGAACCCGTTCCACCTGATAACATCGCTGCGCTTGCAAAAGCTGCGGATCAGATAAACTTACCTGTCGCTACAGGTGAACGCCTACATAACAAGTTTGAGTATCGTGAGTTGATCAATTTACAGGCAGCAGATATCCTTCAACCGGACATCACACAGACAGGGGGTTTCTTAGAAACCAAGAAGATCGCAGCAATGGGAGATATGTGTTATATGACAGTTGCACCTCATAACGTCGGTGGTCCAGTTTCAACTGCGACTGCCCTCCACTTTGCAGCGTGTACCACAAACTTCAAAATACAGGAACATTTCAACGATTTCTCTGAAGCGTGGGTCAAAGAAGCAGCAACCGGATGTCCAGAGGTTATAGATGGATACTTTAGTTTACCAGATGGTCCAGGACTCGGTATGGAATTGAATGAAGACCTTATCGCACAACACCCATATCGCGAAGGCTCATTCAACCTTTGGGAAGATGATTGGCACAAACGTGAGTATTAGGTTAGGGTGTAGTGTCTGTAAATAGTTTGACCTTACGGATATTGTGTGGTATTCTAAATAGAGAGAAAAAATAAAAAAGAAGTATCATCAACCGAAATATTACTTGATTCAATCGGTTCTGCGTGAGAAGAAATGAGACATACAACAGAAATTGAACTTACGAATTTAGAAGACTTGAATTTGGCAAATAGAGGATATATTGATCAGAAAGATGTTAGACGCGTTACTATTAAAGACGCACTCGTTGATACCGGTGCAACGCGGCTATCTTTACCGCAACCGATCATTGACCAGCTCGGTTTGACACCCTTTGTTAAAGCTAAAGCACACACCTCCAATGGTATTGTTGACCGGATTATCTATTCGACTGTTGAATTCACCATATTGGAACGAAAAGGAACGCTTCCAGTAACAGACTTGCCTGCAGATGCCCCAGTCCTTGTTGGGCACATGGTCTTGGAACAGCTTGATCTATGTTTAGACATTAGGAAAGGATTAATATATAATCCAGACCATGACAACGAATGGATTGAAGAAGCGTGGTAACAATTACATCACGAGGGAGGGAATATAGAAAGCGAGCATAATGCTTGCTTTTCTGTTTTGAAGCACTCAATGAGTTTTCACTATAAAGACAAGTATCTCTACTGCGAAAAATTGAAAGTTAAAGATATTCAGGAAGAGGTACCGTACAGTCCTTTTTATCTTTACAGTCTCGCGCAGCTTGAGGCGAACTACGCTGCATATCAAAATGCATTATCGGGTATCAACGCAATCATCGGTTATGCCATAAAAGCAAACAACAATCTTACACTTTTGAAACGACTCAGCACACTTGGCAGTGGAGCAGTCTTAGTAAGCGGAAATGAACTGCAATTGTCACTTGCAGCAGGTTTTGACTTGAAGCGCACTATCCTAAATGGAAATGGCAAAACGCTTGAAGAACTTCGTCTTGCAGTTCAGCACGGTGTAATGATTAACATTGATAGCGAATTTGATCTGAAACACATTCAGCAGACAGCACAGGAGCTAAATACAACCGCCAATGTACTAATCCGAATCAATCCAGATGTTGATCCAGAGGTACATCCCTACGTATCAACTGGCATGAAAAATTCAAAATTCGGCATACGCAATGAACGACTCAGTTGGTTTTTAAATGAAATACGCAAGGACGGTCTGTTAGAATTAGTTGGTGTTCATTGCCACCTTGGTTCAACGATCAAGAAAGTGCGTATCTTCCGAGATGCTACTGAAATTATGCTTGATTTCATGCGATCTATTCGAGCGGAGGGATTTTCTGCACAATATCTCAACATCGGTGGTGGCTTAGGTATTGACTACGAACGTTCTGGTGATGATATACCTACACCTACCGATCTTATTGATTCAATACGCGGTCTGCTGACTGATGATATAACCCTCATAATTGAACCTGGACGTTCCATAATCGGCAACACAGCAGTGTTTGTAAATCGTGTAACAGGAGTAAAGACAAACGGTAATAAACACTTTATCGTTACTGATGGGAGTATGGCAGAACTGATTCGACCAAGTCTCTACGATACCTACCAGCATATTGGGTTCATTGAACCTGTTGATGGGCAAGTTGAGACTTATGATATAGTCGGTCCTGTCTGTGAATCAGCTGATTTTCTCGGAAAAGACCGCAAATTGGCTACACCTGAAGAGGGTACCGGACTAATAGTTTGGGATGCGGGTGCTTACTGCCATGCAATGAGTTCAAACTATAACCTAAAGATGAGTCCACCCGAATATCTCGTAGATGGCGATACACTTACCTGTATCCGAAGGGTTGAGACACTTGAGGATTATCTGCGCCTTTTTGATGTATAGAGGAATGTCAGTGTGAATTTGAGGTTTTAATCCATGAGACTTAACTACTATCCCGAGACCGACTCGTTGTATATTAACTTGTCCGAACAGCCCAGCGTAGAAAGTCAAGAAATCTCCGAATGCATCCTGCTTGATTATGATGCCGAGGGGCGACTCGTTGGTATTGACATAGATAATGCAAGCCACAAAATTGACATGGAGAAACTGATTCTAAGTCAACTCCCTTGTCAAACAGAACTGATACCCAATTAACGTGATTTATCTTTTTTTTCCATGGTAGGTGCGGTTTCCTAACCGCACTTGGACCAAAGAACTGACCGTAGGGGTGAGGTTGCCTGGCACTTGCAAATTGGACGAATCAGGTTAATTCGGTATTACGCATTTCCTTTTAAAGTCTCACTGATAAGGGGGAATGCCTATAGCCATAGCGTCCGGTAGAGTGAGGATTAAATAACTAAAATAGTGACTTTTAAACCACCTTATCAAGAGGGAATGCGTCTGTCCTGAATGTAATACCGATATAATTTCTAGTGGAACTATAAACGATGGTGATAAGTCCATCCTGACTTTATCAACAACGAGGCAAAGACTGTGATAACCTTCAGTGAAGAAGTAACAGGGGCCAGGATTATGAGCAATAGCATTAAAGTTGAAGAAGGCAGCGGGAATATCTTCAAGGATTTGGGATTTTCTGATGAGGTTTCGGAGAAAGAACTCCTAAAAGCGCAGTTGGGAGCCGAGATTTTCCGCATTCTGAAAGAACGTAAAATCAATCAGGTAGAAGCGGCAGAACTACTTGGCGTTGAACGCTCCGAAATTTCTCGTCTTGAAACTGCCAAACTTTCTGAGTACAACGTTGAGCGATTGATGAGGTTTCTTAATCAACTGAATCGCGATATTGAGATACGAATTATCCCTTCAGAGGATAGAGAAGGACACCAACGAGTGGTTGCTGTTTAGTGCAAGGTATACTGCAATCATGATACCGTCATCTCACAGACGCTCCTTGAGAAAAGCAATCCCAGATTCCAAATCAATTTCATGTCCTCCTTGAAAATGGTCTAATACTAATTGATCGCGTTTCCCCGAAGCAGTGTAGATCTTTTCCAGATGTTCAAAAGAATTTAAAGCATCTGACTCAATAAAACATCGATCATCAGAACCGATTTGCACCATACAGGACCGCGGAGCGATAAGTCCGGCGACATCAGCAATATCACCAACTGCACGCAGTCCATACATAAACTGCGACCCGCACGTGTTCCCTCGTCCACGATCACCTAATGCATCTGTCAATGTGCTAAGATAACAGACGATAACGACTGCCTTAACCCGTCTATCAAAAGCAGAAATATAGGTTGTCATCGTGCCTCCAAACGAACACCCCATACACCCCAAACGCTTGCTATCCACTTCAGGACGGGATTGAAGATAATCCAAACACCTTTGTCCATCGGATATGTTGAGCTGCAAGAGTTGATAGCCGAAATACCCCAGCGCAAAATAGGCAGCGTTGCACCCATCTCTACCGGGGCGACGCACCCATTCATCTCTGTCTAAGCGTTCACCGAAACAGCGCCAATCCGGAGCCATCGTTACAAACCCCTGCTTAGCAAGTTCTACAGCATACTGCTTCTGATAGTCGTCCACGATACCGACAGCACCATCTTTACCAACACCGTGTCCATGGGCACATAAAACTGCTGGAGCAGGTTCTTCAGCACTTGCATCGTCAGGGATCAAAACATAGGCAGGAATTGAGGAAAACGCATCAGGATTAAAGATGATCTTTTCTCTTGTGTATCCATCTTGCTGTACCTGTTCTAAGGTCTCTACCTCTAATGGAATCGGCTCAGGTTTTGGACCTAAATATCGACGGATATTGCGTTTAAACTTCCTTTGCCACTCTCGGAATTCAGTTTCTGTAGTTCCATTGAAATGGATAGGTGGAGTTGATTGTAATAGATGTTGGACGCTCTGTTCTACCGTTAAGAATCTTTCTATTTCCATTGCCATGTCTCCTATAGTTCACATTTTTTTAAATTCGGATATTTTAACACGAAAAGGTTTTGATAGTAAAGGAATTTTATGCTATCATACTCATAAGAGGGTTAGGTTAATTACCTATACTATACTATAGTTTGGACAGTTTCTATAATGACTATAGGTGTAAACTTAAGAAAACTTAGAAGCTCTTATGAATCACTCCGGATCCTTCTGGTTATAGGGATTGTATTCTCTTTAGTCCCGTAGGGACGATATGTTTATAGAAGAATGTGTATCCCACCTCTCTTCAGTCCCGTAGGGACGATATGTTTATATCATGGTGTGCTTTTACACATATCGCCCCTACAGGACTAAAGAAGGTATGTATAACGTTTAACTATAAACATAGCGTCCCTACGGGACTGAAGAGGGTTTCTGTCATATAAATTTCCTTAAGCATAACTATACACCTGTCGCCCCGCTGGGGCTGCCTCGTTCTTATTAGTTCTTATTAATAAAGTTATATGTGGTATGGAAACTCAACCAAAATAGAAACTACATCAATGCGATAGTCCCAGAGGGACGAAAGGTGTATAGTAACATATTCGTATCTCAAACCTAAACCCCAGCGGGTCGAAAAGTGTATTTCATTCACGATAGACATGAATATTTTAATGAAGGATAACAACAAAAAAAGATCTAAAAATTGTCCAAACTATAGTATACTATAGAACAACAAAACAGAGGAGAAGTTAAAATGCAAAGTCTTGTGAAAATTCAGAAAGCTATTCTTACATTACCTGAAACAGAATACAAGCAACTGCGAAAATGGTTTAGTGAATTAGATTGGAAAAAGTGGGATCAAGAAATCAAGTCGGATTCAGAGAAAGGAAAATTGGATTTTTTGGCAGATGAAGCAATTGAGGAAAAAAAGAAAGGAAAACTCCAGGAGCTATAAGTGCACAGAACCACACCACGGTTCTGGAGGTACTTTCAACAACAGTTGAATATTATCTACCACGGTTGTTGATAGGATGGTTGATTTACAAAACGATCTGTCCCAATTTCTAACGCAATATTGGTATATGGTGGCAAATGTACTTGAAGATAGGTGCCATTAACTTCAACGATGTTCTCATTGCCACTATCTTTTGCGCGAACAGTTGTGAATTTGTGCTCCCCCATCGCTCCCGCCTGAACAATGACATCCCGGGCCTCAGATGTGTTCAGATTGATTAGTTCCAATTCTGTTGTGTCATCAGTCAGTTTAGTAACTAACGCCGCTACATCAGCAGGAAGTCCTGGTCGCTTCTCTTGTGGGTCATAGTGTCGTACCCTTGTTACAAGCAATCCACCATTGTAATGAGGTAACGGTCCGCCACATGTAAGTTCCACTAAACCTTCACAGGTGACCGGATTACGTCTTTGGAAATAAGCATCGCTATATCCTGTTGGATCTTCTTCATCATTTTCCATGTAGTTGAGTCGTTGTTGAACTTGGGATAGGTTGTGATTGAGGATTGATTCTGGATATTCAGGAAAATCGCCTCGCATATATGCCAACCAACCACCATCCCGTCCGCCTTGGTCCTTAGTGTGATGCCATGCGTTTATGTCAAACTTGGATCCCACTCTTCTTGCGATTTTGACTGCGCGATCTTGGTCTACAGACTCCATAGTCATTGCCCATAGATGTGCTACATCAGATGGGTGCATCGGCGCGAATTCAAACCAACCATCAATCTGTAAAATCGTGCCATCATCATTAGTTATAGGATACTGCATCCACGGTCCAGGAGTATAGTTGGCAATTCCAGGATCCCCATATTTCTGCGGTACATAGAGTTGTTCATTGTTCTCAATACCGTGCTGTATTAGAACATCAATTTGTGAACGGGGGAAGTCCATATAGGTCAAATCTCTGTGGAGCAGCGCAGCATTCTGTCCAGCAACGCTAACGGCTTGTCCTACACTATGCCACCCGTGGGGCCAACTCCAACCATAACGAGACCCGTACCATTTGCCCTCCATGTGTTCTCCGATTATACCAGATAATCCAACGTTATCAGGTACAATTCCATCATTTTCCTCTGTGCGTGCTATCCACGCATCAACATATTCCTGAACCCATGCGATGTATTTATCCTCACCAGTGAGCATATAGGCATTCGCTGCGAGAGTCGTCGCAGCAAGATTGCCGACTGCGTCCCCTTTTCCTTGCCGTTCATAGATAACGCGTCCCATGAGATCGCGCAGTTCATCACTCTCCAACATCACATCACGACTTGTACACCCCGGGACATCAATAAATGGCAAATTGTATCCATTTGGTGGATAATAAGATTCTCTTTCAAGAATCCAATATGCCGGTCCTTTACTTCCGTTCATCACACACTTTATGATTTTGTGCTCGGGGTCGTAATTCTGTGCATCCGGATCTTCGTTCATAAAGAATCCCGCAAACCGTTTAGCACGATCAAAATTCGTCAAATGATTCGGATCAGCCATACATAACATGTAAAACAAGTAATTTCCTTCACTCTGGTGAAACCAGTCGTATCCGGGTTGATACTCTTTAACAACCATAGGATAGTCGTGTCCTGATCCAAATCGTGTCATATCCTTAGTGATGACTTCAAACTCATTCTGTGCATCAACAAGGAACTGTGCATCACCACCTACCATATAGAATAAGGGCCAATTATGGAAACTCTCATAAGCATCATCCAATCCATCAAAACTTTGAAAATCTGGGTGTGTTGGCCAAAACAGCGTCCCATCAGGACGCGTATACTTTTTCAATACCTTCGGTGCTGCATCATTGATCTTGTCAATTAGTTCACGTTCAAGCTGTGCCCACTCAGGTGGTGTTACTATACGATTCTTTGCTTCAATTGTCGGAAACATAACTTTCCCCCGTATAAAGAAGGTGAATGTTTAGACTTCGGTTTGTTGTTGCAGTATAGCACATTTTTGCATGTTTTTGTCAATGTTTACTTTACAAAAAACAAATTGCGATGTGGGGTGTGTTGTGCTATACTTATTTTATGCTTCTGTGCTAAAGAAATGATGCACAGACACTGAGTTTAAGGAACAGTAAATGAACATTCGCTTTAACACCGATATCTTCGCGATCCCCAACCCGATAGTGTTTTTGTAATTACGGCTTACGACTTAAGAGGAAAACCCTTAACAGCTTACCGACGACAACGACGGAGGGGCAGACGATGAAACAGAATAAATATCCACCTGGCTGGGATGAGAAACGTGTGCAGAGAGTCATTGATTATTACGAAAATCAGACGGAAGATGAAGCCGTTGCCGAAGATGAAAAAGCATTTCGTAATGAATTTATCACAAAGGTAGAAATACCTATGGAATTAGTGTCTACTGTCCGGGAATTGATTTCTAAACGCAAACAACGTGGTTTTGATTACGATGAAAAAAACGATATTGAGAATGCTATTAAAGCCCATAATACAGCAATACAACTGAAACCGGATCTTACTGCAGCTTATGCTACTCTCGGAATAGTTAGACTATTACAGCAAAAATGGTCAGAGGCTAAAATAGACCTGACTGTTGCCAATGACTTAGGAGTAGATATAATTGCTATATATAATCTTTTCTACGATGACGTAGAAGACTTTGAAAAACAAAACAATGTTCAGTTGCCAAAAGACTTAGTGGTGATGTTAAAACAAACGGTAGAAACCGACTGATAGCACCTTGAACATAAGAGAAAAATGTGTATTTTGACAACGAACAATCCACAATAATCAACGAAGATGTGTTCACAACCCGCGCCATTGAAAAGCAAGTATTGATCTTATTGTCACATCACCATCTTACAACATTGATAGAAAATATCAGAGAATGGACATCTTAGAGATGACAGATCTTGAGATTTATGAACTGGGAACTAAAAAACTCACAGAACAGATGGGTACGACGTATGCCACGCAGTTTCTGCAGAAATGCAAACCACGTGACTATGATTACACTGCTGATCGACATAAATGGTTAGCTGACGACCCTGATATGCTCACAATGGCAAAGCAGATTCAGGAGGAAAAAGCTTTGCAAGCAAAGAAAGAAAGCACTAAAGCTGAAAGAATTGCCGCGTGGCGAGATGGTTTATCAGAACTCACCGATATTGAGATCTATGAACTCGGGTTTAAAGTCCTTGCGGATAACCTTGGTGCTTACGGGTTGTTGCGGTTCATTACGCAGCATTTCAAAAAACTTAATGCTTAGCAGTCTATTGACCAACCACAGCAGTTTCAGTCGGATAGCGGTGGCAGTAGTGTCATGCAGACGATAAAAGAGGACAAATTTTCACAAGACTAAATGAAGTCCGAGTATAAGGAATGATTTAATTGCTTAATCTTCATTTAGGTTGTACCGTAGTGGACGCAACCTAACAGCGTGTGATATAATTGTGCACAAGTAATTATAGATTTCACCATAAAATAACATGTTTGAACAAAGCAAGCCCGAAAATCTAAAACAAATT
Source organism: Candidatus Poribacteria bacterium (assembly GCA_965261435.1). Classification (GTDB taxonomy): domain Bacteria; phylum Poribacteria; class WGA-4E; order WGA-4E; family WGA-3G; genus MSPOR6. The sequence goes on along the minus strand of CBDHDL010000021.1, from coordinate 3,362,435 downwards.
ATCGATCACATCGTTAAGTCCACACAAATTATTGAAAACCGAGATTTTGATGAAACAGCGACGAAGCAGTTTGTTGTTCTGCCGATCCTTAGGGCCTTGGGATGGGACGATAGAAATTTAGAAACTTTAGAAGTGTTGCCGGAAATCCCAACTGATCCTGAAAGTCACAAACAGATCAAAGTTGATTACGCCTTACAGCATGAGGAAAAAGTCCTGGTCCTGATTGAGTGCAAAAGGTGGCGCGAGAATCTTGAAAAGCCAGAGCATCATGAGCAACTTGCCAGCTATATCTTTCAAAGAGGGGTAGATATCGGTGTTCTTACCAATGGTAAAACATGGCACTTCTACTTTGCGTATAAAACACATGTCCTATGGAGAGACAGAAAATTTTGCACTATTGAACTTAATAACCAACAAGAAACTGTTGCCAATTTTCACGACTTGTGCCAGTTGATTATTTTTATGTAATATTGTATTTCACATATTTATGGATTTGTGTTTTTATCTTTACTTTAATCCATCCTTATGCTTTTCTTTATAACATAACCTTTACATTAAAAGGAGCATAAGGATGGATTTACAGAATACATTAGAAAAGCATGTAATGCAACTAAAAAACAAACCACGCACTCTACGAAACGTAGCGTTAGTCGTACGAAATATTACCGCAACACTTTACGACACCTACTTCCCGGGTGCTGAGGAACTTCGTCCAGGACCAAAAAGCCGTTGTCCTGATAGCGATATTATTTGTATCTCCTGGTTATTAGAACTCATAGGCAAGGATAGTGAACTTGCAGGATACAAAATGATCAAAGCAGAACTCTCTGATTTATTCCCACATTTGCCCGAAAGGTCGCGTTTCAATAGAAGACGCCGGAACCTATGCCACGCAAGTGAAAAACTCAGACGCATTTTGATACAGTTTTTACCGGATGATGGTGTGTTTATTGTGGATAGTTTCCCTATCCCTATTTGCGATTTCAAACGAGCTCCTGCTTCTACATCCCCTCTAAAATGTGCGGATGCTACAGGCACTTTGGCGACTTATGGAAAGTGTGCTACAAAAGGACTTGACACTTTCTTCGGATTTCGTGGTAGTGTGATAACCACTGCCTACGGGCTCCCTGTTGATTTTGCCATAGCGACTGCTGATACTGATGATAGAGAAGTGCTTCCCTTGTTTTGTGAACGCGGCACTTATCCTATTATCATTGGAGACAAAGGATATGTGAGTGAAAAACTTGAAAGAGATTTACTTGAAACGGAGAATGTCTGTCTATTACCAACACGGCGTAAGAATCAGGAGAAACAATATCCGCCAAAGTTTCGCAAACTGCATCAGAAAATAAGAAGAAGGGTTGAGACAACGATTAGTCAACTGACCCAACAGTTCCATATTTCACGGATACGTGCTCGTTCCCATTGGGGAATGCTGACACGCTTCAGCAATAAGTTTGCGGGTTTCACACTCGGTGTCTTCTTGAACAAATGTTTAGGATGCAAGTTGATGGCATTAAAGGATGTCGTCCACGCATAAACCTACATAATAGTATTTAAAATATTACATATAGTCATTTAGCACAAGTCGTAATTTTCAAAAATATCTATCTAAAGTCAAAGTAATAGACGGTAGCGCGAAAGCGGAAGCAGAAAAAATTGTGTCCGAACAAGTGGATATCCAATGGGATCCAGAACCACCGTCACCTGAAAGTTCAGAAAAGTTGATTCGCGAAGATACATAACACATAAATTGGCTTGACTTCCTACTGTGAGTAGAGTATCTTTTAACGCTGAACACTTGTGCGCGTATGGAGGAGAACCTATGAATATACAATTCAATACCCAAAACGAGCTCGGCAGAGTCTTAGAAAAAATATGTGAAATAGCTGAAAAATCTGCGGATGGCGACTACATCTTCCGAGGGGAAGCCATATCTTATGAAAAAGTCGGCTCAAACCTCTATCGCCAGTACGCATACGATATTGAGTTAGATGATTTTGAGATAGAATTCGTAGAAAAAGAAATCCTGGAAACAGCACGGAAGTATACCGAGAAAACGAACGAACTTGACATCCTTATTGAACTCCACCACCATGGAGGGATAACCAACCTCATTGAATTCACAACTGATTCACACATCGCACTTTTCTTCGCTTGTGACGGTTCACCTAATGAGAATGGCAGGATTATCCTGCAAAAAAGAGACTCAGTAATGAGTCACCTCAAACAGCCGCACGAGCCAACGAAACGTGTTATTGCCCAGAAAATAGTGTTCATTCAACCGCCCAAGGGCTTCATTAATCCAGATGAGGTAATTACTATTCCGGACGATCTCAAATTACCCATGCTAACATATCTGCGAAAGGCTCACGGCATTTCTACGGAAACTATCCACAATGATCTATACGGCTTCATCAGAAATTGGGACATACATAAAAGTGCCTACACGCAGTTTCATAGAGGGAAAACCTTTCGTAAGAGAGCGGACTCAGTGCAAAACTGGGATGAAAAACTGAAATTGTATGAACGAGCTGTTGTGCATTTTACCGAGGCATTGAAACTGAAACCTGATTTTCCCGAAGGTTACAATAATCGCGGTTCCGTTTACTACGATGCAGGTGATTTGGATAGAGCTATCCGAGACCATACTAAGGCAATACAAATTAGACCGGATTATGCATCGGCATACAATAACCGCGGTATTGCTTACTATAGCAAAGACGATTTTGACAAAGCCATCCAAGACTATCGCAAGGCGATAGAGCTAAAATCTGATTATGCCTCAGCATATAATAATATCGGTATTGCTTATAACAAACAAGGCGAGTTTGAGCGTGCCATTCAGCACTATAACAAGGTAATAAAACTGAGACCTGATTTTTCCGAAGCCTATAACAATCGTGGATTTGCTTATTCGGACAAAGGCGAGCTTGATAAAGCCATCAAAGACTTTGACACAGTTATAGAGTTGGATCCCACTGATGCAAAAGCCTATTCCAACCTCGGTGCCGCTTACCTACGCAAGGGCGATTTTGATAGAGCTATCCAAAATCATAACATGGCGATAAAACTGGAACCAGGATTCGCAGGGTTCTATAGTAATCGAGGTGAGGCTTGGTTATCTCTAAAACAGTGGGAAAAAGCAAAAGCAGACCTGACTTTTGCTAAAAGTGCTGGAGTCGATATCACCGCATCATTTCATAATGATTATAAAAGTATTAAGGATTTTGAGGAAAAAAACGGTTTTAAATTACCGGAGGACGTCGCTGCAATACTGATGCAGCAATAGAAGAAAAATGTGTATTTTGACAACGAACAATCCACAATAATCAACAAAGATGTGTTCACAACCCGCGCCATTGAAAAGCAAGTATTGATCTTATTGTCACCACATCACCGCCTTACAACGTTGATAGATAATATAACTCAAATGACGGTGTGATCTCTTATACGGACAATCTTTTTTGGAATCTATGAGAATTTATCTTGATACCTGTTGTTTGAGTCGGCTTCTTGATCCATTAACGCAAGGACGCGTTATTGAGGAAGCAGGAGGTAAATTGAAATGGATATCTCAAAGATGACGGATCCTGAACTTTATGAATTGGGCCTGAAGGAATTGAGGGCACAGCTGGGCCCCGCATATACAGCGCGCTTTCTCCAGCAGTGCAAACCGAGCAAGTATGATTACACTGCCGAAAGGCATAAATGGTTAGCCGACCAGCAGGATATTCCCACGATTGCAAAGCGGATACAACAAAGAGAAGCAGAACGAAAAGAGGAAGAACGCATCAAAGTCGAAAGAGTTGCTACCTGGCGCAAAGGCTTATTAGAACTCACCGATCTCGAAATCTATGAACTCGGACTGAAGATTCTTGCGGATGAACTGCATGTGTATGGATATATTGGTTTCTTCCAGCAGCATTTCAAAAAACTTAATGCTGAGCAGCCTATTGATCAACCACAGCAATTTCAGTCGGATAGCGGTGGCAGTAGTGTCGTGCAGACGATAAAAGAGGACAAACTTCCGCAAGACTAAACGAAATATAATCATTCGGAAAACTTCAACATCTACCTTTGAAATGGCTACAAATAGTGACAAAAAATGAATATACTTGAGATGACAGATAAAGAACTTTATAAACTCGGTCAAAAAGTACTTGCAGATAAGCTTGGAACCGATCAAGTTGAACGGTTTATTCGGCAATGCAAACCGGGTGAGGGGGATTATTCTGTTGATCGGCATGAGTTGTTAAAAAACCAACCTGATATTGACACCATCGTCAAGCGGATTCAAGAGAGACAAGAAGCGAGAAAAGTAGAAGATAGGGAACGTGCTGAGAGATTCGCTGCACCTCAAAACGAAATCCGAAAAATGAAAGATATTGAAATTTTTGAAATCGGACTTAAAGTTCTTATTGATAAACTTGGAGTCGCTGGGTACTGGCGGTTTTTACAACAGTGTCAAGAGATCAACAGAGGTTATCCTATTGAACACATTCAAAATAGAGAAGATGCCGAAAAAGAAATCGCACTTTACACGGCAGGTTTAACGCTTAATCCAAAAATGGTTGAGAATTATATCAAGCGGGGCAACGCCTATAGTTACATCAGAGAATATGACAAAGCAATCGCAGATTATAGTGATGCGATAAAACTCAAACCTGATTATGCCAGAGCCTATCACAATCGCGGTAAACTTTATGCTGGAGCGAATGCACATGACGCAGCCATTACAGACTTTAGTATGACGATTAAATTCCGTCCCGATGAGGCCGAGACTTATTATGACCGTGGTACCACTTACGGTAAAAAAGGCGAGTTTCGCAATGCCATTAGGGATTTCAGCAATGTAATAAAGCGAGACCCAACGTTTACACAGGTTTATTTTAAACGCGGGTTGCTTTATGCTGGTATGAGTAAATTCCCGAATGCAATCAAAGATTATGATAAGGCACTGGAATTAGAACCACGGTTTGGCCCTGCCTATGCCATTCGCGGTATAATCCGATTGCATCTAAAAGAGTGGAAAAATGCTAAGTTGGACCTATATACTGCTAAAAAGTTAAAGGTGAATATCAACAATATATTTCGTCAGACGTACAAAAACGTTGCTGACTTTGAGCGAAAGAATGATATTCAGTTACCAGAAGATATAGCGGCGATGTTAAAGCAACAGTAGAAACCGACTAATACAACTTGTGCATTGGAGAAAAATGTGTACTTTAGTGACGAACAATCCACTATAATCAATGAAGATGTGTTGACAACCCGCGCTATTGAAAAAGATAGCATAGACCTCATCGTCACATCACCACCATACAACGTTGATATAAAATATAACTCAAATGACGATGCACTTTCTAATGCTGAAGACTACAACAACCGTGCAAAAACTCACTTCAGAAAAAATGATTTTGACAATGCCATTGCAGACTTTACGAAGGCAATAGAACTTAATATTCAAGATGCAGAGGCATATTATACGCGTGGAAAACTTTACGACGAAGATGGGATGTATGATAAAGCAATCGCGGACTTTACTGAGGCGATAAAATATGACCCTGACCATGCTGATGCACACGGTTTTCGTGCTACCCTTTACAGTGAACGAGGGGAATATGACAAAGCAATTGATGGGTTTAGCAAGGAGATAGAACTCCGACCTTATGATGCTGAAACCTATTTTGAACGCGGTGAAATTTATGTCAAAAAAGGTGAGTATGACAGAGCAATAGTGGACTTTACTGAGGCGATAAAACTAATTCCAGACTTTACAGATGCTTACTTTGAACGCGCTATAGCTTATTTTCGCTCGGATATGTTAGATAAAGCAATTAGAGATTTAGATAAGATTTCAGAGTTGTAATGAGAAATGATTTGCCATACTGCAACAAATGATTTGTGGTTTCATAGTCTCTTTTTAAGGAATAAAATATGCGCTATGATGTTCAGGACAAGCTTAATGAGTTTAAAGAAGATTTAAAGAAATTCTCAGCAATACAAGTCGTGAGAAAACACATTATTTTCGGTGAATGTTGTGAATTATCTCAGCAAGACTACTTTGATCTCCGTTCAATAGTTGCTAAGAAATTTGGATTACATCCAAATCAAGTCTTAGTTGTTGGGTCTGCAAAATTAGGTTTTAGTATTGTGCCAAAAAAACGGTTTCGTCCTTTTAGTAGGAATAGATCGGATATCGATGTTGCGTTAGTATCTTCGAAGTTGTTTGAGCAAGTTAATGAAGATATTTACAACTATAAACAAGAAGCAGGGGACTGGCCTAAATATTGCACGTTTACAGACTATCTCTTTCAAGGATGGATCAGACCTGATATGTTTCCTCGATCACCAGTTTTTCCATTTGGTAAAAAATGGTGGGATTTTTTCCGAGGATTAGAAAACAGTCGAAAGTATGGGGATAACAAGATTCACGGAGGTCTCTATAAATCTTATTTCTTTATAGAGAATTATCAACATGATTGTGTTCAGCAATGTAAAGATGCTGCATCAATCAGTAATATGGAGGCACGCAATGAAAACATCACCAACCAGTAAGAGAATAGGCGATTTATTGACAGATATGCGTGAAAAAACTCTGATCCCGAACCCTAATTTTCAGAGACGTTTAGTGTGGTCAAATAAGCATAAGAGTGCTTTTATAAAAACGGTTTTAGATGGATATCCATTTCCAGAAATATATGTCGCTGCTGGGGAGGTAGATCTTGATACTGGTAAACGGACAGTGATGTTGGTAGATGGACAACAAAGACTGTCTACATTACGACAGTATTTTGAAGGATCAAGAGATTTAATATTATCTAAAGGGATACCACCTTATTCAAAGTTAAATAGCGAAGAACAATTAACCTTTTTGGAGTATGATGTAGTTATACGAGATTTAGGTAGCATTGATATGTCTGAAATAATAATAATATTCCGACAGATTAACTCGGTGAATTATGCCTTAAATTCTATGGAACATCACAATGCAAGATATGATGGAGAAATAAAACAGTTTGCTGAAAAACTTGCAAAGCATCCTTTCTTCAAAAATCGTTTAGTGTTTTACATTAATGAAATACGACGCATGGGGGATGTTCGTTTTATGTTATCACTAATAATTACTGTGATGTCAACTTACTTTAGTCAAGATCGTGAACATGAAAGTTACCTCATTCATTATAACAACGAATTTGAAGAAAGGCTGACTTTAGAATCTCAGTTTGAAATGGTGTTTCAGTTTATAGATGAGTGTAGTCTTCCTGATGATAGCCGCGCATGGAGAAAGTCGGATCTTTTTACTTTGCTGGTTGAAGTATATAGAGCATTAATTATAGAGGAGTTAAACATTAAACCCGTAGAAGTCAGTAAAAGACTTTTGCAATTCTATGATTTAGTAAATCAGTCAAATCAAACAGATGTGGATTTTAGTAAAGAACACAGCCGAATTCAGGAATATTATAAGGCTGCTATTCAGGGAACTCAGAGTAGATCCAACCGTATAAGAAGGGGACAAATCATACAGGATGTAATTACTGGTAGCTTTAAGTTGGTAGAATAAGTAAATCTTTTAGTCAAACTTCATTACTATTCGTCCTATAAGAAAGTGAGAACAGCAAATTAATCCATGAAATTAGCAAACGCCCCATGCTCCTGGGGCATCCTTGAATTCGACCTACAAGGCAAATCTCCAAACTACACCCAAGTATTAGACGAAATGCAAGCAATCGGTTACCACGGCACAGAATTGGGAGATTGGGGGTTCATGCCGACTGACCCTAAACAACTCCGCGACGAACTCGCAGCAAGAGACTTAACACTATTAGCAGCTTTTGTGCCAGTTGCATTTGCAGATGCTGAAGCACACGCAGCGGGTGAGGAATATGCATTGCAGCATGCAAGATTATTAGCAGATGCAGGTGGAGATACACCTTTCATCGTGCTTGCTGATGACAACGGTTCAGTGGAAATGCGTACTCAGCATGCAGGACGTATCCGTCCAGAAGAAGGATTAACACAGAAGCAGTGGGATACCTTTGTAACGGGTGTGCAGAATATAGCACAAGCCGTAAGAGAAGAAACTGGACTCCGCACTGTATTTCATCATCACTGTGCAGGATATGTAGAAACTCCTTCGGAAGTGGATATGTTGATGCAGCACACTGATCCTGATTTAGTTGGATTGTGTTTTGATACTGGTCATTACCGATTCGGGGGTGGTGATCCGCTTGATATATTTGATAAGCACGCTGACAGGATATGGCACGTCCATTTCAAAGATTGTCATCCTGATGTTGCTAACCGTTCTCGCCAAGAGGGATGGGACTACTTTCAGTCGGTTGGACATGGTGTCTTTTGTGAATTAGGAAACGGCGATGTTGATTTTCCACAATTCATCGCAGAATTGCGAAAACGAAACTACGATGGTTGGATTGTCGTTGAGCAAGATGTCTTACCGGGTATGGGAAGTCCTTATGAAAGTACCGAACGTAATTTCAGGTATCTGAAATCGATCGGAGTCTAACTGAGAAAACACTTGATGAATATTTCTTCAAAACTCGGCATTGGTGTAGTCGGAACGGGACGTATTGGCAAACTTCACATTCAACACCTATGCCAAGATATTCCTGAGGCAGAAGTCATAGCTATTTGTAGTCTGGATACGGATACAGCAGAAACTCTCTCCCAACAGTTCAATATCCCAATAGCAACTACAGATTATAGACAACTCCTAACAAATCCTCAGATAGATGCAATTCTTGTTGCATCATCAACTGATACGCATGTTGAGATATGTCAAGCTGCAGCAACAGCAGGTAAACACATCTTCTGTGAAAAACCGATCGCATTGGCTTTAGAGGAAATTGATGAAACTTTAAAAATAGTAGAAAAGTCGGGTGTAAAGTTCCAAGTTGGATTCAATCGTAGGTTTGATGTGAATTTTATGCAAGTTCGGGAGGCTATTTCAGATGGTGAAATCGGAGAACCATATATTCTACGAATCACGAGTAGAGACCCTGACCCACCACCGATTGAATATGTCAAAGTCTCAGGTGGAATGTTCCTTGATATGACGATTCACGATTTCGATATGGCACGATATCTAATTGATGACGAAGTCGTTGAGGTGTATGCTATTGGTGGGGCCCGTGTAAATCCCAAAATTGGTGAAGCAGGGGATATTGACACCGGAATTATTACACTTCGATTCCAAAATGGTGTGTTGGCAACAATAGATAACAGCAGAAAAGCTGTCTATGGCTATGATCAACGCGTGGAAGTCTTGGGTTCTAAGGGTATGGTGTCTGTTGATAACCCGTTAACGGATACAGTAAGTTTGAGTAGCAACACAGGAAACCGTTCTGCCAATCCACCATATTTTTTCGTTGAACGTTATAAAGATGCATATCTGTCAGAATTACAAGCGTTTGAAAAGTGTATACAGGTGGACACACAACCCCTTGTTTCGGGTGAGGATGGTCGTGTACCAATTGTGATGGGATATGCTGCCTTAAAATCGCTTCGTGAAAATCGACCTGTTAAATTGTCTGAAATCGTGTAGTATCACGAAATTGTTTAATCGTGCCCGCCTACTTCTCCTACCTCAATCTCAATTTCATCTCTATTGCGAATCCGCTCTACAAGTCCGTCCCGTATATCCACAATCCTATCAGAGACATCAAGCATTTTCAGATCATGTGTAGCAGAAATAACGGTAACACCTTGTTCCGAATTGAGTTGTTTTATCAGGTCTATAATCTCACGTCCTGTGATCGTATCAAGGTTTGCTGTGGGTTCATCTGCAAGGATGATACTTGGGTCATTTGCGAGTGCTCTTGCGATGGCAACACGTTGGCGTTGACCCCCAGAGAGTTCATCAGGGAGATGATACATCCTGTCTCCTAATCCGACCTTATCCAAGAGTTTTTCTGCCTTCTCATTTCGCTGTTTGTCAGGGATACCAGCAAAGATCATCGGCAATGTTACATTACCGTGTGCTGTTCGGACATTAAGTAGGTTGTAACTCTGAAAAATATAACCAACCCTATGGCATCTAAACGCTGCAATCTGCCTTTGTGATAGGTTAGACATATTTTGTCCATCAATGTAGACCTGTCCTTCTGTCGGTCTGTCAAGAGCACCGATCATGTTGAATAGCGTTGATTTACCAGACCCTGAAGGTCCCATCAAAGAGATATATTCTCCGCGTTCAATCTCAATATTGATTCCGTCCAATGCTCGTAGCACATTTGATCCCATTCTATATTCTTTGACGACATCTTCGGTCTTCACTACAATATCTGCCATAATTCATCCTTAGATTCTTTTATTCCTAATAACACTATCGTTCTGTCAATACTTAACTTGTAGGTCGGGTAGAGCGAAGCGAAACCCGCCGAATACCAAACGCGTATTCGGCGTTGATTTGGACATGATAGACACAACGATTACGTGTCGGATTTCGTTCCTCTATCCGACCTACATATTTAGTCTGGACAATCCACTTGTTGCATTTTCTGTATAGATTACACCTCAGTACGCATTGCTTCAGCAGGTGGAAGTTTTGCAGCACGCCATGCGGGGAATGACGAACCGATTACAGCCAATACCATTCCGAGTATACAACCGAATAATATTAGCAACAGGACACCAATACGCATTGGTGCGTCCTCAGGTGTGGCGGGCAACAGTGGGAAATAGAAGAATAGGTCAAGTCCGTAGTTTTTTAGTCCTAAAGCAACTGCTCCGAGGGTTCCAATCAGTGCACCGATTAACGCTCCAGCAAATCCTTGGAAACCTGACTCCAATAGGAATAAGCGCACAACAAAACCGTCCAATGCGCCAAGACATTTCATAGTCCCGATTTCCCGAAATCGCTCGGTAACCGCCATCAGCATTGAGTTCGCAATACCGACAACACAGACGATCAACGACATGATAATCAGCCAGATATCCTTAGTTGAAATGCCTTGTTCGGATGCTTCGTCTAAATTGGCAATGGTGGAACTGCGTCCACTTTCTTGTAAGGCAAGGTCTATTTCATTATTTGTCCAAACAGAAACGAGAAAAGCGATCCCGAGTGTAATCCCTGCTGTAGTAATTATTGATCTACCGAAGCGTATTTTGAGACTTTGAAAACTTATCCGAAGCGATTCTAAGAATGGTAGATCAATCTGTTCCTCAATCCTTGTTTGTTGATTCAATATCTTAACTCCAAAAATAGTTTCTATACAAGTATTATATCAGAATTAAGTTTTGTGGTCAAGTTTTGAGGTATACCGGGGTGTGTAAATATTTTGTCACTCTATTTGTCTGAATCGCGGATTACACGGAGGACACGGAGGACACGGAGGACACGGAAGGGGGTTCTTGGGGATTTCAAGGTGTTTTCCACAAGTTGTCGTGATTTTAACGAAACCCTCTTGAGTTCCGTAGGAACGCAATGTTTATAGAGTGTATCTCATAAACCTAATTGTCCATAAATTTCTCATCACTGAGCCTGTTTTCGTAGGGACTGGGTTTCCCTGTCCGTTGTTCGTAGGGACTGGGTTTCCCTGTCCGTTGTATTAATATAAAACACATCACAAACAACAAAGAACTCACCACATAAATGATTTATGAGATATGTTCTAGTTAGACGTTATACGACCCGTCTTGAGTTCCGTAGGAACGGCATAGAAAAATAAACATATCGTCCATAATGAAGATCAAATAATAAATTGGGTAATTTGGACCCTGACACGGTAGGCGGGGAATGCCTAAATGGCATTCATACCGTTGATTTGGCGGTTTCCTAACCAATGCAGAATACCAAACGCTTATTCTGCCGGATTCTACAAGAAACTGAAAATTACCCGATTAAATTTTTAAACTTCATCTAAACGATAGCAATTTACGTTTACTGCTGGATATTTAAAGCCTCTATAAAAAATAATTGAAAATTTACTTGACAAACATATATCCATTATGTTACACTATACTACACAATAGATTGATAATAAAATAAAAACAGTAAAATAAAAAGATGTGATAATATGAAACTATTCAGACATACAATCTATCAGATATACTTTAGGATTATAAACACAAAAAACCGTAAAGAAAAAGCACTTATGCAACACATCAGAGACCAGACTTTTGGAGTGCAAAAACGACTGCAATTGCTAAAAAATCACCAAGATTCAAACCGTACCAAAAAAGGCGAAATAAAAAAAATAGAATTTTCAAAAAACACGCTACCAACTCATACAGAGACAAGCCTGACAAACGATTTAAAAACCATACCACGCGACGGAAATCACGGCATTTTTGGTACAGTGAAAAAATAGCGAATTTTGTATCATAATTAGCTGCGATTTCATAACCGAACAAATATAGAAAAATGCTTAACACAATATCACAAACTACAAAATATTCACCAAATAAATTACTTATGAGATACGCTCTAAATTATCCTGCTGTTTAAAGGGGTGTGTAAACTTTTTGTCACTATCAGGACTTACGCATTCCCCTCGCTCGCGGGGTGATAAAGGGGGTAAATCTCTAAAAATAACAAAAAACCGAGGAAAACAATCCTTGAAAAAGCAAAATTCTAAACAGGTACACCCAAATTTGCGTAAGTCCTATCTATTATAGTGAGGGAGACATCGTAGAGATTGAACCGGATACACAAGGTGGTTTGTTCAGTGCAATGTCAATTTTGGGTTTTCCTATGCTCTTTATATAGTAGTAGGCACTCTCCGAGTACTGTCTCTTATAAAAAAGGTGACAAAAACTTTACACACCCGGTATACCGCGTTGTAGATAAATATGGAATTAGAACCGTAAACAGTGCTATAATTACTTGCATAGACGATTGTCTTTTCAAAGTTATTTGTTAAAGTTTCTATAACTTTAGGACATTAGTCCAATTTATTCAACAATTTGGCACACGTATTGAAAGTATGTGAAATTCTATTTTGTCGGGAGGGCGTTCACATGTTTAATTTCAAAGCCCGTGTCTCACAAAGTCAAACACGATCTTATCTCCTTGTTGTCTTATACGTTGTAACGCTTCTTGGATGTCAAGGTGGACTTTATGTCATTTCTCCACCATTGGATCAGTTGATTCACACTGCCGATAATACTTATGATACTGCGGATGCTTTACATGGTGGATATTCGCCAGAGCAGATAGAGAAAACGAACAAAAAGCAGCAAGCACTTTACAATGACGCAATAACACAGTATCTCACAATCTTGGAAAAAGATACGAAGGGACGATACACACAGCGCACGCATCATGAAATCGCTAAACTTTACACGCGACGCTATCAATTTGATAAAGCGATAGAACATTATCAGGCAATTCTTAAACTGGCAAACATAGGCTATTACCCTACGCAAGCAAAAAACAGTATCGAAAACATTCGTAAAAACCGGGAAGTTGTCAAAGATCAGTTGACGAAATACAATAACGCCAAAACCCTCTATAACCAGAAACCGTCAGAACAAACGCTAAATTCGGCAGTTGAATCGCTTGATAGCATGGCACAAGCTTATAGAGAAATGAAAAATTACCCCGAAGCTATCCGAACATATCAGAAAATCGTTGAAGAACACCCGCAACATGAAAAGGCACCACATGCACAGTTTGAGATCGGGAATATCTATTTTTATGACCTCTATGACTATTCGGATACTGGTGGGTGGGGTGCCTATGTTGCTGTCCATGAGAAATATCGGGATACTGCGGAAGCCAAAGCGGCTTCTGCTTTGTTGAAAAAGGTGAATATTCTATTAACAGAAATCAGGACACTACAGGAAATAACCCAGCGGTATCGTAAGCCAACACCAGAATATCTTCATACTGAGATAAGATATGTTGGAAACTCACCAGTAGGAAACTCACCAATAGGAAATTCCACAGACTATATCATCCACTGTTACCAAATAATTGCTAAAAACTGGGTTGAGATGCGCAATTATCCCCGTGCCATTCAAGCCTATAAATCTATAATAAGAGATTTTCATTACAAAAGATTCTCTGTCGCAGATGCGTTCATTAGAACGGCTAATTTATACAAGCAAAATAAACAATACGAACGCGCAATCCATACCTATAACACACTATTTGAGAGAGTGCCGGAATCCTTACGTAGGCGTGGTGGCGATCCAATTTATCAACAAGCCGTTTGCTTTGATGCCATTCAAAAATATACTGACGCGTATGAAGGGTTTTATACATACATACGATTCGCTAAAAATTATAAAAATGCATCATATCTCCAAGAAGCAAGACAGATTATCCATCAATTTGAACAAGATCAGGACAAGGATGGTTATCGCTTTTACAAAGAACAAGAGAACGGCACTTCTGATCAAGACCCCAATTCACACCCGTAAGCGGGAATTTCTATAGGTTAGACAATGTATCTGTGTTACCTGTTTAGATCTTAACCTGGTAATCTGGCAATCCTGGTTCAGACACCAAGAAATCCTAACACACAATAAGTTTGCAAATGAAAAACGTTAGTGTAAAACACTACACGAAAACCCTACCGATACAGATTTCATACTTGACATAACCTTTAATTTTTGCGAAAATACGCACATGCCACGCCAAAACAAGATTCTCAATATCGGTGATGATGCCCCTTTATTCTCGCTACCCTCTCATCGAAGACAGACTGTGTCACTCGCCTCGTTTCGCGATGAGCAAGTGGTAGTATTAACCTTTTTCAGAGGAACCTGGTGACCTAACAGTCGCCGTCAGTTGACTGCCGTGCAAGAACATTCTGAGGATTATGCACTACACGATGCAACACCGATCGCTATTGCCGGTCAGTGGCCGCGAGAATTACGCGGTTTCGCTGAACGGAACGGTATTACCTATCCTCTATTAGTCGATAAAGATCGGAACGTCATCAAGAGTTATGGTGTTTATCACTGGCTGAGTTTTGAGGCATACAACATCGCCAGACCAGCAACCTTCATCATAGATAAACTTGGTGTTATTCGGTATATGTATATCGGGTCACATCAGTTTGATATGGTTGACCAGACAGAAGTAAATGAACGTCTGAAGTCTATAAACAGTGACTAAAATGATTTTGAATTGCTGTAAAAATGTGTTATACTATTGCATGTTTAGCATGGTAGGTGTGACACCGCTATGAATGATACCCACATAGCATTTATGAACCGAGCGTTAGTTTTAGCAGAATACGGTAGAGGACGGACGAGTCCTAATCCCTATGTTGGTGCAGTAATAGTTAATGGTGGAGTAATTGTCGGGGAAGGGTATCATCGGAAAGCGGGTACACCGCATGCGGAGGTTCATGCATTACGGGCGGCTGAAGAAAACGCAAAAGGGGGAACACTGTATGTGAACCTTGAACCTTGTTCTCATTGGGGACGAACGCCTCCTTGTACTGATGCTATCCTGCAAGCTGAAATTGCAACTGCTTATATTGCACAGCAAGACCCGAATCCAAAAGTCGCAGGTAAAGGCATTCAATTATTAGAAAAGGCAGGTGTGAAGGTTAACGTTGGCTTGTGTACTGATGAAGCACAAAAACTAAACGAGATTTTCATAAAATATATAAAAACTAAATACCCGTTTGTTATACTGAAAACAGCGATGAGTCTTGATGGTAAAATCGCTACAGCTGCAGGAGAGTCACAGTGGATAACATCAGCTACATCACGGCAAAAGGTTCATGAGATTCGCGATGAAGTAGATGCTATACTGGTAGGCATTGGAACAGTAATTGGTGATGATCCATCATTAACCACAAGATTACAAAATAAACAAGGAAAAGACGCTACACGTATCATATTAGATTCACACGGTCGTACTCCTACATCAGCAAAAATCTTTAATTCTGAAAGTGATGCGGGTGTCATAATTGCTGTTACATCTCATGCGTCTAAGAAGAATATAGTTTCTTTAAAGGATGCTGGGGCTGAAGTCATCGTTACCCCTCAAAGAGAAGGACAGGTTTGTTTCAAATCACTTATACAGTTATTAGGATCACGCGGGATAACAAGTGTTTTGGTTGAAGGAGGCGGAAAGGTCAACGCAAGCGCATTATCATCAGGTGTAATTGATAAAGTAATGTGCTTTATCGCACCAAAGTTTATTGGTGGAAAGAACGCACCGGGTGTGTTTGATGGTCAGGGGATTATGAACTTGACTGAAGCCCCTGAATTAGAACGACTTACAGTTACTCAACTTGACGCTGATTTGTTGATTGAGGGTTATTTGACAAAGTAATGTTTACCGGAATTATTGAAGAAATCGGAACTATTGCCGAAGTCCATCCAAAATCCAGCGGTGTTTCTATCAAAATCAATGCTGAGACAGTGATGGAAGACACCAAGGTAGGTGATAGTATTGCTGTTGACGGTCCGTGTCTGACCGTACGTGAACTCAAAGAAGATGGATTTATCGCTGATATTAGTGAAGAGACACGTCGAAGAACTACATTACGTTCAGGTAGAGTCGGTACACATGTCAATCTGGAGCGTTCACTAAGGTTAGGGGATCGTCTCGGTGGACATCTTGTTTTAGGTCACGTGGACGAAATTGCTACTATCAGTGGTTGGAAAAATGAAGGATCTTCATCCATCATGCAGGTGACGGTCAGTCAAAATGTAAAACCTTATATCGCATATAAGGGATCTATTTCAGTTGATGGTGTAAGTTTAACGATTTCAGATGTAACTGAGAGTAGATTTGAGGTAGCACTTATTCCACATACCTTACAAGTTACGACTTTAGGAGAAAAACAGATTGGTGATGCTGTTAATATTGAAGTTGATGTGATGGCACGTTACATAGAAACGTTGATACAGAATCAGAAAGTTCCTAACAAGTCAATAGATATTGAGTTTTTACAAGAACATGGGTATACATAGAAAATCGAAGGCGAGACAGAATTATGGAATTTAGTACCATTCCCGATGCAATCTCAGCAATTGAAGCGGGTGAAATGATTATTGTTGTTGATGAACCTGACCGTGAGAATGAAGGTGACCTCATCATGGCAGCGGAAAAGGTGACAGCAGAGTCAATCAACTTTATGGCGAAGTACGGACGCGGGTTGATCTGTCTACCTACATGCACTGAACGATTGGTTGACCTGCAACTTAATCCGATGGTCGTTGACAACACAGCACAGATGCAGACAGCCTTTACTGTTACAATAGATGCGAAAGAAGTAACCACTGGAATTTCTGCACAAGAACGCGCATATACAATTAGAAAATTTGTTGATAAAAATGCTATTCCATCTGACTTTGTGCGACCCGGACATATCTTTCCATTAGAAGCAAAACCTGGGGGTGTTCTTCGTCGCGCTGGACATACGGAAGCCACGGTTGATTTGGCAAGACTTGCAGGTTTATACCCAGCAGGCGTTCTATGTGAAGTTTTAAACGATGATGGGAGTATGGCGCGTGTTCCAGAACTATTTGTATTCGCACAAGAACACAATCTCAAAATTATCACAATTTCTGACCTTATCGCATATCGCAGACACACTGAAACCCTTATCAAGAAAATCTCAACAGCAGCAATTCCTACTGTGCATGGTGAATTTGAACTCCACGCTTATGAAAGTAATTTTGATGCAAACACTGCACCTAATGAATCAGCCGATACTCACGTCGCTTTGACCAAAGGAGAAATTGGTGATGGTGATCCAATATTGGTTAGGGTACATTCACAATGTTTAACTGGAGATGTTTTGGGATCCCTGCGTTGTGATTGTGGTGAACAACTCCAAATTGCCCTTCAAAATATAGAGAAAGAGGAAAGAGGCGTGCTGCTTTATATGCGACAAGAAGGGAGAGGGATGGGACTCAAAAACAAAATTCGTGCTTACCATCTTCAGGATAATGAAGGACTTGACACCGTAGAAGCGAATGAACGTCTCGGGTTTCCACCAGATTTACGTGATTACGGGATAGGTGCCCAGATACTCGTGGATTTGGGTGTGAAAAAGATGCGACTTATGACAAACAACCCTCACAAAGTTAAAGGATTGTCTGGTTACGGATTAGAAATCGTGGAACAAGTACCGTTGCAGACGACACCTAACCCGTATAATCAGAACTATCTGAAAACGAAAAGAACGAAACTTGGACACCTCCTTTAGATATACAAAACTTGTAGCCAAAACTTGTAGCCAAAACTTGTAGCCAAAACTTGTAGCCAAAACTTGTAGGAAGTAAATAAATGCCAAATGTTTATGAAGGTGATCTCAATTGTAACGGCCTCAAATTTGGGGTCGTTGTAAGCAGATTTAACAGTTTTATTACGACAAAACTCTTAGATGGCGCACTTGATGCAATCAAACGCCATGGTGGCAACTTAGATGAAGTTGATGTCGCGTGGATACCAGGGGCATTTGAGACTCCAAGTATCGCAAAACAACTTGCAGAAAGTGGTAGATACGATGCACTTATCTGTATTGGTGCTGTTATCCGGGGTGCCACGCCACATTTTGATTATGTCGCAGGTGAAAGTGCTAAAGGTATCGCACAGGTTTCACTCAATTCCGGTATCCCTATTATCTATGGCATAATTACGACAGACACAATTGAACAAGCAATTGAAAGAGCTGGTACAAAATCCGGGAACAAAGGTGCTGAAGCAGCTGTAACTGCAATTGAAATGGCAAACCTTCGAAAACAATTGCAGACACTTGATAGTTAGTGTTTAGATGAATCCTTATGAATTCTATAATACACGAGAACAGTCTAAGCATGCGGTAGAATACAATCTTTTGGAGTTTCATTTACATCAATGATTGCAATTATAGATTACAAAGCCGGTAATTTGACAAGTGTTTCGCGCGCATTGGACCAACTCGGTTATGACAATAAGATAACTGATGATACAGAAACTATACTTTCCGCAGAACGCATTATCTTCCCTGGAGTGGGTGCTGCAAGGGCAACTATGGATAACCTTCAGGATCGCTCCCTTGATGATGTCCTACATAGATTCTACGAATCTGGCAAGCCGATGTTAGGAATATGTATCGGTATCCAAATCCTTTTTGAACATAGCGAGGAAGAAGATACTGACTGCCTTGGGTTTCTTGAAGGTTCTGTGAAAAAATACCCAATAGTTAATGGACTTAAAGTACCGCAAATTGGATGGAACGAAGTATGGCAAACTCGTCCTCATAAGGTTTTTGCAGATGTGCCTAATCCAGCCCACTTTTACTTTGTCAATTCTTATTATCCTATACCTGAGTTACAGGATACGATCATCGGTAAAACAACATACGGTCTTGAGTTCTGTAGTGCAATCGCCTATAAGAACATTATAGCTACACAATTTCATTTAGAGAAAAGTGGGCGCGTTGGATTAAAAATGTTGGATAACTTCTTAAAGTGGCAAGTAGATGAGATCAGTTGAGACTTAAGAATATATCTATGCTAACACGATTATGATCTTGTGCTTGATACAAACGGGTCATGAAAACACTGTTTTTATCACTTGGAGTGTTGTTTGGCAACATTATTGTCTATGTTGTTTCAGGCGCGCACCAATATTATCCTATATTTTCACACCTTTACTACGGTGTGATGCTGTTAGCGGCTATCTATGAAAATTCGAGAAATCAAAATATACTGATTGGCGTAACAACTGCTGCGAATTGGGTCTATGTGTTGAGAGATCCAATACGAATTGAGAATATTGCAATAGCATTCTTATATCCTATTATTGCACTTATGCTTGTTCGGACTATTCGTCAATTACAGATCCAGCGATTGAATCGTGCCAAAGAGATGGATAGGATTAACGTAGCAAAAACAACACTGGAGAAGCGCGTACGGAACTTATCAGTCGTTTCAGAAGTAAGTCAAGCTGCGAATGCTGCACTGGAACTTGAAGAACTCTTTCATAGAACTATTGAAATACTTTCACAACATCTTGGAATTTATCGTGGCACATTGAATCTCTATGAGAATGGACAAATAATTCAACCCATAGAGGTGAATTTAGGATTAACTGCAGCAGAGTTAAAACGCGGTACAGATCACCAGATTGAGGAAATAGAAAAAAAAGTCTTGGCAGATGGTATATCAAGAGGTGTTCCTCATCAACGCATACCGCAACCCTTCGTGAAATTACTTCCTCCTGAGGAAGTGGAATCAAAAGACAATATAGACTTCTGGTGTCTACCTGTGATTATTGAGGATCAAATCATTGGAACACTGCGGATTGACAAAGCGAAAGATGAACTTACTGCCGCAGAAGACCTACACGTGTTAGAGATTATCGCCGCAATTATTGCACAGAGAGTTAAAATCAAACAGACAATTGACGCATTGGTTCAGTCAGAACGTTTGGCTTGCTCTCGGAAAACTCGTAACGACAATTGCACACGAAGTGAGGAACCCGTTAGGTAGTATTCGGTTAGCAACACAACTTCTCAGTGAATATGATGACAGATTCCTGCCAATCGCAAATGAAGAACAAGCAGAAATTGATGAATACACTTCAATTATCATCAAAGAGGTAGACCGCCTAAACAGATCAATTGAACAACTACTTGCTTTTGGTAAACCAGCGATTGCAGATGCCGAACAATGTAATATTCACGAATTGCTGGACAACTGTCTGGCGACATATCAACCAGAATTAGATAGATGTGAAATTGATGTCGTCCGTGATTATGCCGAGTGTCCATTTGTAAATGTCAATCAAGATGGAATGACACAAGTAATTTTGAACCTATTTTCCAATGCTATAGAAGCGATGGAAGCAGGTGGGACGCTAACCATTAGTACTTATTTTAATGAAGAAGCGGAAACTACGAACATTCGGATACAAGACACAGGACCAGGCATATCTGTCAGCGATGTGCAAAACTTGTTTGATGCATTTTATACAACAAAACAGAAGGGGACAGGTCTTGGACTATACATTAGTCAGAAGATTTTAGATGAACACGGAGGCAGTATCGAAGTTGATGCCGATTTATCAACAGGTACTGCATTTATTATATCGCTCCCAAGTACTACCACATAAATAATCATAATTTGAGTTTACATTATGTCTAATTCAGTTCTTATTGCCGATGACGACCATAGTCTAAGAATAGTCTTAAGTGCTGCACTTGAAAAGGCAGGATACCATACTGTCAAAGCCAAAAATGGGAAAGAGGCAATTGCGCGTGTGCAGCAAGCTGAATTTGATGTCATACTGCTTGACATTTTCTTAGGTGATGCTGATGGACTTGAATTGATTGCATCTATTCAAGAACTGAATCCATCAGCAGCAATTATCGTTATCACTGGACACGGCACAACACAGACTGCAATTGAAGCAGCAAAACGACGTGCATATAGTTACCTTACAAAACCTGTTGACAAGGATGAATTGCTTAACCTTGTTGAACGCGCAGCTGCTGCTGCAAGTATTACAAAAGAGGAAACGGAAATCAAGGTTGCACAAACTGCACAATCTATTGAAAGACACGGTAGAATGGTTGGTCAGAGTCCCGCTATGCAAACTGTGTATCAGATAATTGGACGCGCTGCTGTTAGTGATGAAACTGTGCTGATTATGGGTGAAAGCGGCACAGGAAAGGAACTGGTTTCTGAGCTGATACATCAGAATAGTCCTCGCAGCGAAAACCCGTTTGTTGTGGTTGATTGCAGTGCTATACCACCGAGTTTGATTGAAAGCACCCTCTTTGGGCATATTAAAGGTGCGTATACGGATGCACACGCTGACAGAAAGGGTAAGTTCGAACAGGCAGATAGTGGTACGATTTTTCTTGATGAGGTAGGAGAATTACCTATTGATGTTCAGATGAAATTGTTACGCGTACTTCAAGAACGCGAAATTGAACCCGTGGGAAGTAACGAGACGAGATCAGTTAACGTTAGAATCATCGCCGCAACAAATCAAAAATTGGATAATGCGATTTCTGAGAAAACATTTCGTGATGACCTATACTATCGCTTGAATGTCGTTCCAATCTCTTTACCACCACTTAGAGAACGTAAAGAAGATATTCCTGAACTTATAGACCTATTTACAAGTCAATTTGCTCAGGAATACCAACTGCCAAAGATAGGTATTTCCTCTGATACGAAAAAGAAACTAATTGCTTATGATTGGCCCGGAAATGTTCGTGAACTTGAAAATGCTATCAAACGTGCACTTGTCATGTGTTCTGGTCAAATGCTTCTTACAGAACATTTTTCGGAAATATTCGAGAAAAAACCTGAAAATACAATAGAGAATCAGGACATTAATCAGCAAATATACATATTGCTTCAAAAACAAGTATCACGTTATTTGGAAGCTGATGCGGATGTTGGAGAGTTACATGCGGAAATCAGACAGATATTTGAAAAGCCACTTTTTGAGATTGTCCTTGAACACACTGAGGGTAATCGTAGCAAGGCATCAGAGATACTTGGAATAAACCGAAATACGCTACATACAAAGTTAAATGAGTATGGAATCAAATAGCGTTTTAATGAATTATATTGAATTAAATCAATTTGAGATTATACTAAATGGATATAGGTAAAGTAATTGGAACTGTCGTCGCGACCAGAAAGGATCCGAGTTTAGAGGGTACACGACTTCTCGTCTTGCAACCGTTGGACGAAAATCATTCCCCTATTTCAGAACCACTTGTTGCGGTTGATACATTACAAGATGCTGGTGTAGGCGAAATTGTCTATATTGTTACCGGTGGTGATGCCGTCGGTGTACTCCCTGGAAGGCGGATGCCGGTAGACGTTGCAATCGTCGGTATTGTTGATACTGTCACTATTGATGAGAAGACAATTAAACAGGCACCCAAATATTGAGATATTCTGTTCTACATCGTTGTATTTTAAAAAAAAAATTGTAGGTTCTTATGTATCTTGCTAAGGTTATCGGTAAAGTTGTCTCTGTTATCAAACATCCCGCTTATGAGAATCGGACGTTATTGCTTGTCCAACCGATAAGTCTTAGGTCAGAACTTGTCCGTACCCCAACAATTGCGATCGATTATGTCGGAGCGGGTGAGGGTGATACGGTAGTCGTTGGTGCTGGCCCAGGCGTTGCCCAAGAGGTATTCGGTATTGAGCATGCACCAATCAGAGAACTCATCATGGGTATTGTTGATCATTTTGATGTGTCATTTCTGGAGGAGACCAAATGGGAAGAGAAAGAACAAGCAGAAAAGTAAGACATAAGTATCCTCACTGTTCAGTAACGAATACTATTTTCACAGATGCACACCTTTGGAGAAATACACTATTTTTACTCTTGTTATGTACTGTCTGTTTGAATCTAAATGCATGTCGTCTTGCTCATGTTTTGTCAACGGAATACAGTGAGAACATAGCGGGTGCAAGTTACGGTACTAAAGCGAATCACCCAGGTTTGATTGATGGGAATACAGAAACTGTAGCAACGCTTCCGGCAGCAAATGAGCGCAACTTTGTCATACGATTTAAAGATGTGCATCCTGTCCGCAAAATTGTTATTCACAACGGAAATCTATTCAGATTTGAGATGGAATACTTAAGTCCTGATACTGGAGAATGGAAGCCATTTCATTCCGTTATACAAAGACGGAACTTGGAAGGAAAAAGAGCACAAGCTAGCTATGTGATTGATAGACTAAACTTTCAAACAGAAATGATTAGGATAAACGTCTCACGGACTGTTGATGACATCATTGTTAACAAATTCACAAGAGATCCTGGAGACAAAATTGTAAATCAACGTAATGTTCTTGCAGGAAACTACATTCCCCATTTCCGAGTCGTGCGTCCTTCAGTTGCTCAAGTTCGCGAAATAGAAGTATATCACCTCGCGGAAAAAAAGTGAGGTAATTCTATCTCACATATCCCAAATTTTACAATTACATAAAATATGAAACACATTACATTTCTCGCAGCTATTTTACTCATTTTATATTTAGTTTCATTCAGTGATGTCTTACCAATTGAAACAGCATTGAAGCATAGCGACAGTCAGTTATATGCATCTGACGATATATACAAGCAGAGCGGAAAGGTCGAATTGTTGCAGGCAACTACACAAGGGGTTACCATAAGTCTCTCTATATCAGAAACCGATTTTGAAATTGGCACGCTGGAACAAAATGGCGAGACATTTCAGACGTTATCTTTTCCAAATTGCCGTTATATGACTGAACCTAACTCCTTCCGACTCCCGATGCAGACCTCACTGATAGGCGTTCCTCCTGACGCGAGTTTTACGGTTCGAATTGTAGAAAGTACAGAATATAGTACCCATCAAATAAAAAATAAGATTAGAAGTGACAGATATGGTGTTGATTCAGCGAAAGGAAATCAATCTCAAAACGCAAGTGCTCTAACTGCCATAAATCGATTTGTCCCTACCAATCTTGCTAAAGTTGGAAAGGCTGGTTGGATAAGGGAAAATCGTGTTCTTCCATTGCAAATCTATCCAGTGCAATATAACCCTGTAAGTGGTGTTGTAAGACTCTATCATAAACTTGTGGTTGAGGTGCAGTTCAATGGTATAGCAAAAGCACCTTCCGCCATTCAAGGTTTTCCTCGAACTGAATCTGCTGTATACGAGGAAATGTTTGGAAATATGCTCATCAACCCCCAAACAGCAAAGCAGTGGCGATCTCCATTTCTTTATCGGAATCCAGATAGTGGTTTATCCTCAGATAGAAAACAGACCGAAGTCCACTCACGCTTTTCTATCCGTAGTGCCCCTACCATCACTTCCGACCGTTACAAGATAGTTATTTCCGAATCGGGGATGTATCATATCACATCAAGTGACTTGGTCGCAGCAGGTGTTGATATTTCGTCAATCAAACCTAATACTTTGACACTTTCAAATAAAGGCAAGCAGATACCGATCTTTGTACGAAATTACCGTAACGGTCAGACATCTGATAATACATCGGGATTAGATGCCGACACTGAAATTATCTTTTACGGACAACGTCATAGTGGAGAGAAGACCTATATTGACCCTAATTCAGAAGTAAATGTCTATTGGCTTTCGTGGAATGGGGGACCGGGTCTTAGGATGGAAACGAAGGTACTCTCCACAGTTCCCGCTCAATTTTCTGATGAGACTTCGATCCTATATCAACCTCAGAACTTCCTTACCCGTGTTCATGTTGAAAAGGATGACCAGTTTCGACGTTTTAAAAATTTCGGATTGGATCCAGATATTGAGTATGATGAAGTTGGTATTGGCTTATTATCAAGAGATTTCAATGTATATACTTTACCAGATCTACCGGATGATAGTTGGTTCTGGACACAGATAAGCGCTCCTGAAAAAAAGTCGTTACCATTTACATTACACGATGTGGCTGGTACTGGTCAGAAAGCGACAATACGTGCTATTCTGCACGGCAGATCAGAAGGCTTACACTTTGTTGAATTATGGTTAAACAATGATAATATTATAGGATCGTTGAATTGGGAAGGTGATATAGAATCGCGTCTCGAGAACTCCCAAATATCACAGTCATCTCTCAAAAATGGACGCAATACCTTTGAGATGGTGAGTATAGGCGGACGTGGATTAGACTTGATCATGCTAAACTGGTTTGAAATTGATTATTGGCGAACTTATAAAGCACAGAATGATGTCCTACCCTTCAGTATTACACGACTTCCAGACGACGAAACTGGCAACGTCAGTCCCTATTTCAAGGTTGAGTTAAAGAACTTCACAAAACCTAACATAGAAATCTATGGTGTTGATGGTACTCGATATGTGGGTCTATCACCAACTGAAGATAAGGATAATCCAGGTATTTTCAATGCTGATTTCCAGTCTTCTCTGATTGGTGGTGTACCTCAGTTAAATCCTGATGGCACTTATGAATTTGATCCATCAATCCAGTATATAGCACTAACAAGTGATAAATTCCTAAAGCCGATAGATATCTTAAAGGATACACCATCAAATTTGAGATCAGATGATAACGGTGCTGATTACATCATAATTACAGATACAGAGTTTGTGCGAGATGCACAACCACTCGCTAACTTCCGATCCAAACAAGGGTTACGAACTAAGATAGTGATAGTGCAAGATATCTATGATGAGTTTAATCACGGAATTTCCAACCCTTATGCACTACGTGAATTCCTGAATTACGCTTATGAAAATTGGCAACCGCCTGCTCCAACTTATGTTCTGCTGCTTGGAGACACAAACTTGAAAGAAAAAACCAGCATTGTGCCTACGATACAGATACAAGTTCCTGGCTATGGTTCATCTGCAAGCGATCATCAGTTCGTAACAATCCGTGGTGATGATGGTTTTCCCGACATGCTAATAGGGAGAGTACCCGCAGAAAATAGTATAGAAGTTCGGATTTTTGTCGAACGTGCTATCGACTATGAAAGCAATAATCAAAGGGGACCGTGGTACAAACGTATACTGATGCTTGCGGGTTCTGATTCCGATTTTCATCACCAGACAGACATACTCATTGAAGAGCAAGAACTCCCCAGAAAATATGAAACTAAAGTTGTCTATGCTCCACCTACTGCCGAGGAAGAATTGACATTTGGTGAAGGTGTAACGCCTGTTGGTAGGCAAGTAATTGATGGATTTAATGAAGGAGCAAGTCTCGTTAATTACGTTGGTCATGGCGGCGGTGGCAGATGGGCATCAAGTCGTATGATGGACTTTGAAGACCCACATAAAAACTTGACGAATATATCACAACTCCCATTTGTAATCAGCATGACCTGTTTTACAGGTGCATTTGACATCCCGGGTGGATGTCTGGCAGAAGAATTCCTCCGATCAGAAAGTGGTGGTGCAATTGCTGTTATTGGAGGTACAAGTATAGGTCTATTACTGCAGGATCATATTCTCAATAGAGAGATTTTTGAGGTTATCTTTAACGACAATACACAACATTTAGGCGCTATAGTCGCTGAAGCCAAAACGCAGTTTCTGATTGCATTACCGGGATCTCTTGACTTAGCACATGTTTTTACTTTGTTCGGTGATCCTGCTACAAAGTTTAATTTACCGCATACACTGATGCAAATCACTAAAGATGTAAAGGATTTAACAGACAGACACGATTTCTTAAGTGGGAGGCAAGTCTCTATATCTGGTACGGTACCTAATACTGATTTTAACGGTCATGCCGAGATTAGCATCCTACCTAATCCGCCCGATAGGAAGAAAAAGAAGTTACGTAATAGTCGACGAGTTCCAGACTATGATGAGAGACATGTAATGGACGACACACCTCGTATTGAAACTGTTCCAATATCTGATGGTAGGTTCAAAACAGAGATACAACTTCCCTACAATAGTGCGTTTGAGGCGTTTAATCTTAGAGTTTATGCATGGAATAACGATGAAGATGCAATTGGATACTCAGAATATACGCCAATTGCACGATACATTAAGAACCACCGAACGGAACCTTACCCAGCAAGGCCTCAAGAACCTATCCACGTTTTAGTTGAAGCAGCAAACCCTAATCTAATAGACGAGATGACACTTTATTGGAGTGAATTTGTAATAGAATCTTTGCATGATGAAACCGAACAAATACCAATGGTTCGTGTCGCTGAAAATACCTATAAAACTAAGGAACCAATTCCTGCACAAAGTTTACGCAATCAGATTGACTATCTCGTACTTGTCAGACCAAAGGATGGGTATATATTACAGACTGAAGTGGTCACCTTTGAAGTGGGTGAAGCGGATCTTGCGATTCTGGATCAGACAATCAATTGGAACATAGATTCTCCATATCTACTCTCTGCACAAATAGCAAACCAAGGAACTTTATCCTCCAAGAATGTCCCAGTCCGTTTTTTTCAAATGCCACTTCCTGAGAACTCTGAAATAAAAGAAGTTACACTTGAGACTCTAAAGAATGCTACACCGATCGGAGATGTACAAACACTATCGGAGATTCCTGTAGATGGAACAGCATTGGCAGGAGTTCAATGGACACCCGCACCGGGAAGATACCTTGTGACTGTATATGCTGATATGCCATCAGACGACAAACTGGATGGTGTTCTGGATGAACAGAATGAAACCAATAACTTTGCGTCAAGGATATTTGTCAACAATCGTGTGTTTCTGACCTCTGAAAATATCAATACTCCAATTCAGAGTTCAGACGGTCTATTTCGGCTTTCAATTCCTGATGAGTATTCACTAACCTCACCGGTACTTACATTTGAAACCGAAGCATTCTCTAAAAAGAATCAACCAGATTTAATTCACCCTTCCAATGTAGTTGGATCCGCTGCACCTTTAGCATATAGGGTTAACTTTTCCGATCAGGTTGAGTTGAAGGCTAATGTGACATTTATAAAGACATTAGAGGAAGATTCTTACATTTATAGACAGGATGATGAAACAGGAAATTGGATTCGGATTGGAGACCAGACAGAAAGAGATGAAGTTGTTTCCGCCGAGGTAAAACTACCCGGTGCTTTTGCTCTTTTGACACATACAGATACACGTCCACCAACACTGTCTTTAACTGTTGAGAATCAGGGATTTATTGATGGTGATTATATCTCTGATGCACCTACTATCTCCGCAAGGATTGAAGATGCTAACGGTATTGACCCTCGTCCAGAGAAGATAGTACTCACAAAGAACGGTCAACGCGTTCCAAAAGATGAATATACAGTGTCTGCTTCTGCAACGAATAGCAATCTACTTCTTATAACCTATTCGCCTGTGAGTGCTTTGCAAGCAGGTGATTTGCGCATACGGTTACAGGCTCACGATGCAAACGGAAATGTTGAGGATGCAGAATTGAATGCAAAAGTAGCCGGTGGGTTTGAAATAAAAAATATCGCAAATTTCCCGAATCCGTTCCGTCCGGGACAAGGGAAGGGAAAAGGTACAGATTTTGCTTACTATCTGACCCAAGGAGCGGACAAAGTAAGTCTGAAGATATATACGCTTACGGGGAAACTTATCACTTCTGTAGATACACTTGATGCGTCAGCTTCTTACAACGAATACCACTTTGATGGTTTAGATGCTGATGGGGATCCGTTAGCAAACGGTGTTTACATTTACAAATTCACTGTTACGAAGGATGACGAACGTGTTCAGAAAGTGGGTAAGATTGTTGTGATAAAGTAATATTCGTGATTTAGTCTGGTATCAAAAGTTATCCACACACTATCTATTTTTCACGACCGAAAACTAATACATCGTAGTGCTTCTCGTCATATATAAACTGGTTTTTGAATCGTCCTTCACAAGTAAATCCGGCATCTTCCAAGACTGCTGCCTTCTTCTCAGAGGTGTGATCAAGATAACACTGAACTTTAGAGTCAGGAAATGTTAATGATGATAGTAGTTTAGAAGCATCAGCAGCAAAGTTTGGATGGAAGAAGATATCCAATACAGCAGATTCTTGACGCCAGCGTGTATCACGGCTTACAGTTGCGCATCCGACAACTGCACCACCCGCAGAGATTAGCAACTTTGCGTCGTGGTAGACATCTTCCTTCTCCAGATCTTGTTTGAAACTGAGAAAACCACCCTCAAAATTTATAGGTCCGTACACACGCCACTTTAAACTCCGCAACACATCTCCCTTAGTAATACTGCACAATGCCGTGATTTTTGCCCAATCACTCCATTCAATTGATTTCGTCTGTACAGGTGTCGGTGAGAAATAACTTTCTTCAAAATCTGAGTTTACGTGATATTTCATAAAACCAGATTCTGGGAATACACTCTCAAATCCGAAACCGTGATAGATATGGTATGGATGACTATTATATCCTGTTCCCAGGTAGAGTGCGTGACCATGCCGTTGTCTAAAGTCCTCCATTTGGAAAGCCATTGCTCCTTTGCATGCCCCTTTTCTCCGCTCTTCTGGTAGCGTAAATACATGACCTAAGATTCCGACCCCTGAATGTTCCACGGTCATGATATTAGTAATGATTTTATCCTCAACTTTTCCAACATAGAAACGAGTTTCCAATTCATCCATTGATTCCTGTAAACACATTTCAATATGCCATTTGAAGATTCCAGGTTTATGCCCAAGAAACTTCGTTATCTCGTTTGCATGTGTCTCATCAGGAGCATTTATCACACCGACTTCCATCTGTTGACCTGTTTTGAGAATAGTATTTCCCAATATATTATACATTTTTACCCCACATTACATAATTATTGACATTTTTTTTTAAATATCATATACTTAAAAAAATCAGGTGTCAAGACATCTATTAGATTATCATACATGAATTTGCTTATATTGAAACGGAGTTAAAATGGAAATAGAACAGACTTTAGTTTTGGTGAAGCCGGATGGTGTGGAACGACGGCTTATCGGTGAGATAATTTCCCGTTACGAAAGAAAAGGACTAAGACTAATCGGTTTAAAGTTACTAAATTTTTCACGTGTGAAAGCTGAAGAACTTTATGCTATCCATAAAGGACGACCATACTATGATAAGCTTATCGAATTTATGACTTCCAACCCAATTGTAGCAATTGCGATTGAAGGAAAGAATGCAATAGATTTAGTCCGTCTTATTAATGGTGCTACCGATCCTCTTGAAGCTGTACCGGGAAGCATTCGTGGTGATTTTTCAACCGACATTACCTATAACCTCGTGCATGCGTCGGATTGTTTAGAAAATGCAAAGGTCGAATTGGCTATCCTGTTTTCTCCAGAAGAACTCTGTTTTTATAGTTAGTATTATTGAATGATTGATAAATGTTACTATAGTGTGGACAGTTTTTCCGGTCAGTACTTCCTAACATGTGTAAATTTTGCTCACTAAACTCTGTTGTGTCTCTATATTCTTTTGGAAATCACGGTCTTTTTGATAAGAATCGGCAAAAACATGTCAGTCTAAGCAGTTTCATTAAGTGCAAAAATGATTTTAGTTTGCAAAATACTTGAAGACTTTTTGAAATTCTGATAACATAGAATGCAAGCGGAGAAGAGGGTTCATTTTGAAATCCTTTCATAATGAAATTATGTACGCTGAATGGATAATCTCTTTCTTACTTTTTGACTCTAAAAACTCAAAACTGTCCAAACTATTGTAAGTATTTTTTCTATAAAATTACTTTAAGACAATGAATAGTATTTATGTTATTATTTACTGATGACTTATAGGTGATATTTATGTATTAATGTTTAATGAAAGGATAACTTCTTTTCTACTTTTTGACTCTAAAAACTTTAAACTGTCCAAACTATTGTAATTGTCATATTTCCCTAAACGTGGGATTTTCAGAATGGAAAATCAACAAGTTAATACCGCAATACAGAAAGTAAACACACAACACATATCTGCTTTAAGCATGAAAGTGTCGTTGTCTAATGCGTACATGCATCTCATTAACTATAAGTTAATACCCCCCCCCCCAGTTATAACATTAGTAAAATTCATATTACAAGGTTTTATTGCAGGCATACTATGCCGCGATATTTTTATGCCCGTACGACGAATGTCGTCGCGGGCTTTTGTTATTGCATCTGGAGTTTCCGATGGCAGTACATTAGTTTCGTCAATGACGACGATTGAACAATCATAATTGCTAATTGAGGAGGTATATTATGAACAAAGGTAAAATGGTGAGAACACACATTGGGTGGAAACGTCTTGTACGTTTGACCTTCCTAATGATATTTGTAATTGGAGTTGCTTTCAGTGTCTTTGCTGGTAAAGACGATTGCACAAATTTAGATGGTGATGGAGCTAAACCAATTAAAGAGGTTGGCAGTGAAGATGTCAACACTCAGAATGACTATGATGATGTCGTGGCAGAGGATGACCGCAAAGGGGTTATTTACCTGGCATTAATTGGTGGAAGTCAACCGCAGGCAAACGGGTGCGGTCTTATCCCAAAGAATGATGCTGGTCAATGGACAGGATGGGGTGGACCGCTTAACTTTGACAATGCGACTATCGGTGAAGGTGCTACCACACGAAACCATATTGTTATTGGTGGAATCTATTTTGAACGAGGTATTGGTGCACATTCTAATGGTACATTGATTTATGATTTGTCTGGAGACAAATACCTCAGATTTGAAGGTTATGTTGGCATGTCCGATGAGAAAGATCCAGGTGATTGTGGACACGGTGGAACTGGTCATTTTATTTTTTCGATTGATGGAGAAGAGGCTTTCAGATCTGACACACTTAGAGGTTCTGATGGCGGCGAAAATGTTGATGCTGTCAAGGTTGAGTTTGATATCCCCACAGGTGCTAAGGAACTTACCATTGTGATGGGAGATGGTGGCGATGGAAACGGTTGTGACCACTCAGCAATTGGCGATGCAAAACTCCTAACCGCTCAAGCACTTGCTGTTGAACCTGCTCATAAACTCCCTACAATCTGGGGACACCTGAAAGCAAGTTATTAATATGTCCGATTTTGTTGATGTAATTTATCAAGTCTATACGTAATATGAACATTTAAGGGGTTTGATAGATGTGTGTTTATGAATTCCTTAACACAAGAACAAAAAGTCAATTGAACTCGCGCGTTTAACCGCGTTAATCAATACAAATGGAGGTTAAAACATTGAAACTTACTTATATTTCCATTTTCTGTATAATCCTAATTGCTGGCTTAGTATTTAGTATTAATGCAGACAAAAGCGATTGCACCAACCTTGATGGTGCTGGAGCAAAACCGATTGCAGAGGTGTCTTCAGAAGATGTTGGAACACAAAACGATTACGATATGATCGTTGAAGAGGATGACAGAGCTGGTGTTGTTTATCTGGCATTAATCGGCGGAAGTCAACCGGAACCTAATGGTTGTGGATTAATCCCGAAGAATGATGCTGGTCAATGGACAGGTTGGGGCGGACCTCTCAACTTTGATAATGCGACTATCGGTGAAGGTGCAACGTCACGAAACCATATTGTCATTGGGGGTACCTACTTTGAGCGCGGTTTTGGCGCACATTCTGTCGGTACTTTTGTTTACGATCTAACTGGTGCTGACTATACACATTTTGAGGCGTATGCTGGTATGTCAGACGAAAAAGACCCAGGTGATTGTGGACACGGTGGAAGCAGTCATTTCACCTTTACCGTTGACGGAGAAGAGTTAGCTGCAACCGAAACCTTAAGAGGTGCATTGGATGGTGAAAATGTTGAGCCGTTCAAAGTTGAATTTGAGATTCCTGCTAATGCTAAAGAACTCACTATTGTTATGGGTGATGGTGGCGATGGTTTAGGTTGTGACCATTCATGTTTGGGGGATGCAAAACTCCTTACTTCAGAAGCAACGGCTGTTGAACCTGCTAACAAACTCCCGACAATTTGGGGACATTTGAAGTCACGTTATTAGAATTGTTTAGAGTAATCCTGAATTATCCCTTTAGTAGATCATTAGCACAATAATTGAATGTTGATTGTGTCATAAAGATTTTGCCTGATTGATCCAGTAGCATGTTTGCTGGATTAATCAGGTTTTTTAATTTGCAATTTAATCTCTCCTTGAATTTCGTCAATATTCTTGAATGAAGTTAAAAAAATATTTCGGTAATTTGGCGAGGTTAGGAAACCTCACCAGCAGCGTGGCGTACCTGCCTAATGCAAACAGGAAATTACCCAATGCATTATTTGATCTTCATTAAAGAATTGCATTCCAACAACTCTTGTGATAAAATGACTAAAAACATCTAACGTTAAAGGAGTTTGAAAATGCCCCATTCCTCTCATAATTTATTCAATACGCGACAGAACCTTGGAAGCGACGGCTCTGATTGTTTCTACTATTCTCTACCTACCTTGGGTGAAGCTGTTGAGGGTTCAATAGAATCATTGCCTGTGAGTATTCGTATTCTACTTGAATCACTGTTACGAAATTTCGATGGACATCAAATCACTGAACAGGACATCATTAAGTTAGCAAATTGGGACGCGCAGCATCCAAAATCTGCCGAAATACCGTTCAAACCTGCACGGGTTGTCGCACAAGACTTTACTGGAGTCCCGCTTGTTGTAGACATCGCTGCTATGCGCTCTGCTGTTGACGAACTCGGTGGTGACGCAAGCAGGATTGAACCACTTGTCCCAGTCGATTTAGTGATTGACCACTCTATTCAAGTGGATGCTTATGGTACGGAGAATGCTTTTCAGTTTAACACCCAAAAAGAGTTTGAACGCAACAAAGAACGATATGAGTTTCTAAAATGGGGTCAGCAAGCATTTGAAAAGTTCAATATTATCCCGCCTTCTATAGGGATTGTGCATCAGGTGAACCTTGAATATCTCGCTCAGGTTGTCATGACAGAGGAATCGGTGGCATATCCCGATACGCTTGTAGGAACAGATTCTCATACCACTATGATTAATGGATTAGGTATTGTCGGGTGGGGTGTAGGAGGTATTGAGGCAGAAGCAGCGATGTTAGGACAACCAGTTTACATATTGACACCTGAAGTACTTGGGGTTCACATGAGCGGGGAACTACAAGATGGTGTAACTGCTACAGATCTGGTTTTGACTGTCACGCAACGTCTTAGAGAGGCTGCGGTTGTAGGAAAATTTGTTGAGTTCTTTGGTATGGGGGTTGAGGCACTTGCATTACCTGACCGTGCAACGATATCAAACATGTGTCCTGAATATGGAGCGACGATTGGATTCTTCCCGTCAGATTCTGAGACGATGAATTATCTGCGCCTCACAGGACGAGACGAAGCACATGTCGATTTTGTCGAAACTTACCTCAAAGCACAAGGTTTATTTGGTATACCGCGTCTCGGTGAGGTAGAATACTCCGATGTATTAGAAATTGATCTTAGCGAGATAGAACCGAGTATCGCTGGACCTAAGCGTCCACAAGACCGAATTGCTCTTTCGGATGTAAAAGAGACCTTTAATGAACTTCTTGCACGTCCAATAGCGGAAGATGGATTTGGTGTGACAGAAGTAGCAAGTGAGCGTACAATTAAACACGGTTCCGTTGTTATCTCTGCGATCACCAGTTGTACGAATACAAGTAATCCATCAGTGATGATTGGTGCCGGATTGCTTGCTAAAAAGGCAGTAGAGAAAGGTTTGCGGGTTCCAGACTATGTTAAAACGAGTTTGGCTCCCGGTTCGCGAGTTGTAACTGAATATTTGCGAAATACGGGATTATTACCTTATTTAGAAAAAATTGGATATAACGTGGTTGGCTACGGCTGCACAACATGTATTGGTAATAGCGGTCCCCTGAATGAGGTGGTTCAAGATGCGATTGATGCTGAAAACCTTGTGACTGCAAGCGTTTTGAGCGGAAACAGGAATTTTGAAGCGCGAGTTCATCCGGAGATAAAAGCAAATTTTCTTATGTCTCCACCTTTGGTCGTGGCTTTTGGTCTTGCTGGACGAATTGATATTGACCTCGATAATGAACCTATTGGATATAATGACGATGGTGAAGGGGTTTTTCTTAAGGATATATGGCCTACACGTCAAGAGATTACCGAAATGATTGGTGCGGCGGTTAACCGAAGTACATTCAAAGAGATGTATGAAACTATCGGTAATCAAGCACCAGAGTGGGAAGAACTTGCTGGTGCAACAGGTGTGCTATATCCTTGGAACGAAAGGAGCACTTATATTCAACATCCTCCTTTCTTTGATGGTTTTACCCGTGAACCAGCACCGATTTCAGATGTCATTCAAGCACGTATACTCGGTATTTTTGGAGATTCTGTTACGACTGATCACATCTCTCCTGCAGGCGCAATCGCTGCAGCGAGCCCGGCGGGTGGTTATTTACAGGAACGTGGTGTTGAAATACGTGATTTCAATACCTACGGTGCAAGACGCGGTAATGACCGAGTGATGAGTCGTGGTACATTCGCTAATCGGCGTGTACGCAACCTGATGACACCAGATGTTGAGGGTGGATATACTATTCAGTATCCTGAGACAACACAAACGACTATCTATGCAGCAGCAAATCACTACCGGGATAACGGCATTCCGACTGTTATCTTTGCTGGACAAGATTACGGTATGGGAAGTTCACGCGATTGGGCAGCGAAAGGCCCAAAACTCCTGGGTGTGAAGGCTGTCGTTGTAGAGAGTTATGAACGGATACACCGAAGCAATCTTATCGGAATGGGTATTTTACCATTGCAGTTTAAGGATGGTGAGAATGCACAATCTCTGAACCTTGATGGCAGTGAGACCATCAGTATCACTGGTTTTGCTGATGATTTGCAGCCTGGACAGATCGTAACGATGAAGATTGACAGAGGGAATGGTGAGACGCATTCTACTGATTTGATCATCCGAATTGATTCGCCAGTGGAAGTAGAATATTACAAGCACGGTGGGATTCTGGATTATGTGATTCGGAATTTCTTGTCTGTTTAGATAAAAAGAACTTGGGTTTGTAGACTATAGTAATTTGGTTTTGATAAACGGTTCGTTTCCAAATTTGTAAAATACGCTTGAAATCTGCTTGTAGAATATGTTATCCTTTAATTAAAGGCAATCATTTTTGGTGATATAGTGAAACTACCTATTGTATGAGGAGGTGGGTTCAAATGGCACGTAAAAGAGTTACGACTACCCCAGTCGTCCGTGATGCAAAAACAGGTCGGTTCATACCTGTAAAAGAAGCTAAACGGCGCAAGAGTACAGCATTAGTTGAAACTATTAAGCGAAAAGGAAAAGCAAAATAAACGAAACCTTACCTCGGCTATCTTCAGCAGACATAGTACAATTTTGTATAAGTGCTCAAGGATTCCACTTAATCTCCTTGAGCACTGTTTATATGGAACATTTTATAATTCTTGGACTTAGAAATCTACTACTTGTTACAAGACCTATTATCATCATAAGGAAATTGAAACCTTATTGTTCTATGATATTAGATTGGCAATTTTGCTTTCACAGATAGCCGTATCATGGAGTAAAGTAAAGGAGTATGTCTAACATATCTAATACTTTAAACGACACACAAATAACCGTTAAAGACATTGTCAGAGAGATTGAAGAAAGATCACTTGATGGCGACTACATATACCGTGGGGAACCCGAACAGCATGAAGAACCTCCGTATTATGGAAAAATTTGTTCAAGTCTCTATCGTCAATATGCTCGGATTGAAGCGGATGAGTTTGATATAGAGTCTATACAAGGCGAGATTTTGGAGGAGGCTAAAGCGTATTGTCACGAAACCAGCGATCCAATTGAGATCATAACACAACTTCAACACTATGGCGGCAAAACTAATCTTATAGATTTTACGACTGATTATCTGATTGGAATATTTTTTGCTTGTGATCGATCAGCCTCCCTCAAAGAGGATGGCAGATTAATTCTCCTAAAGAAGAATGAAGAACTGAAAAATCAAATCTTATATCCTCGGAATCCCCAAAATCGCGTTATTACACAGAAGAGTGTCTTTGTTCGTCATCCCGATGGCTTTCTTAGTCCCGAAGAAGTAGAAATAATTACGATTCCAGCACACCTAAAACAACCTTTGCTAACTTACTTGCGGAAATACCATGGTATTTCCACTGAAAGTATTTACAACGATCTCCATGGATTTATTACAAACCAACGCTTCCACGAGAATGCTTACTTGGAATTTCACAGAGGGGTAACCGCTCAATTGAGTGGGTATGAGACAGAAGTATCTGAAGAAAAACAAGCTGCGTATGACAAAGCTATTATCCACTATTCAAGAGCATTGAAATTGAAACCGGACCTTCCTGATGCCTCTCTCCATCGAGGTGTCGCCTATCTGGCACAAGAAGATTTTAGTCGTGCCCTTGAAGACTTTAACAAAGTAATAGAACTTTACCCTGACAATGCCGATGCTTATATTATTCGCGGCGATGCCTATCTTGGGGAAGGTAAAATCGACCTTGCTATGGAAGACTATAAGAAAGCAATAGAATTGAACCCTGATGATGCTGACATCTATATCTATCGTGGTAATGCTTATCTTCAGCAGGACAATTCAAAGTTTGCACTTGCAGACTTTAGCCAAGCAATAAAACTGAAACCTGATTATGCAGATGCTTTTATCCTTCGTGCTTTTGCTTATCGCAGGCAAGAGGATTTCGGTCTTGCACTCATAGATTTAGACAATGCAATAGAATTGGATCCTGAAAATGCTAATGCCTATGTCATTCGAGGTGATGTTTATTTTGGAAAAGGGGACATTGACCTTGCTAAAGAAGACTATGACAAGGCTATAGAACTGAATCCTGAGGATGCTGAAGCATATTATAATCTTGGACTTGTTTGGATGCAGAAACAAAATTGGCAAGAAGCTAGACTAAACCTGACTGTTGCTAAAATTTTGAAAGCGGATATTGGTAAGGAGTTTTATTATATGTATGGGAGTATTGCTAACTTTGAGAAAGATAATGATGTAGAGTTACCAGAAGATATTGCAGCAATGTTGACGCCAGAATAGTAAATTGGTTATTTAGAGGGTAAGAAGTTCACGACAAAACACGAGAATAAACGAAGAAATTAAGAGAATCTGCAACATACTTTTTCCATCTGAATTGCTAATGCCCGAACTGAAACATAAAAAGATTACCAAAATTATAGAAAAAGAGATTATGCGAACTACAAAAAAACTGATACTCTCATTTGCACTTGTCCTCTCATCATTCACTATTGGATGTGATAGGGATGATGCAGACCATACTGATATACTCACCATAGGTCCCTATAGAACTGATTGTGTAGGTGCTCATCCACAAGAATGCTACCTTGAATACAATGAGGAAGCAGAGGCTTGGCATTTCTTCTATGAAGCTATCCAAGGATTTGATTATGAGGAGGGATACATTTATACGCTTAAAGTCAGTCTACATGAACGTCCTGAGGGGATTCAAGATGTTGGACGTTACGCGTATCGTCTTATTGAAATTTTGAGCAAAGAAGAAGCCCCGGTTGATGTAAGACCTCCACGAAAACCTTCAACGGAATAGTAGCGTTGTAAAGATGTACTTGTAAACTGGTCATTATCTACCGTGAATTGCACGTAAATTTAGCCTTGCTTTTACGTCATTAGAGACAGCATTTGTCCAATCCACATCTCCGTTACTCTGCAAACTCATCAAAGCAACATTTACCTTTGGGTTTGATAACGAATAGTTTAGCAGAAAACTATCTACATCAACCTCTGCCATTTCTTGAGCAAAACAGTGTTCCATTAAATTCTGGAATACGTTACTCGTGGTAGATCGCATTAGGACAATCCCCATCTCTTGTTTGACCGCATCGGGAATGATACCCCGTTTACTGAACATATCGCAAGTGCTCTGATACATCAGATTGTAATGTATCTGTATCATATCAAACTCACCTGTAGCAATGAGTTGTTCTGTGCCGCTTGATGGACCGTCTGCCGAAAAACCGATGTAGCGAACTTTACCATCTTTCTTGAGTTTAAGGTATTTCTCTAAACCGCCACCGTTTAGGATCTGGTCAGTTTCTCCTTCATAAAACCATCCACCATGAAATTGGAGAACATCAATGTAATCAGTATCAAGTCGTTTTAGACTGCCTTCTACATCTGAAGTAATACCGTCAGGGTCTAACGCTTCTGTTTTCGT
Source organism: Candidatus Poribacteria bacterium (assembly GCA_965261435.1). GTDB lineage: Bacteria > Poribacteria > WGA-4E > WGA-4E > WGA-3G > MSPOR6. The sequence continues at coordinate 3,322,857 of CBDHDL010000021.1, read as the reverse complement.
TGCGAGGATACAACTGTCTCTTCTATCTGATATGGCTTTGCCAATTACTGTTTCACTGAAACCTCCTCCGTAGGTAGGTGCAGTATCAATGTAGTTGACTCCACTGTCTATGGCATAATGGATCATATTTACAAGTGATTGTTTATCGTGTTCAGGACGAACCCTACCACCACCGTACCCGATTTCTGAAACACGGAGTCCAGTCTTTCCAAGTGTGCGATACTGCATTATATCTTTGATCTCCTTTAGTATCTTTTGATTAGACGTAATTCCTTCTCGGATTTCGTCTATTGTTTTTCTTTCTTGGTTTTGTGCGATTACTTCGTTTGATGCAATCCTCTTCAAATAGGTCTTCTACTTGACTGAAAACTGCATCGGTATCTGAAATCTTGTAGTTAGAACTGCATCTTGTGATGACTTCACCGAAACGGGGAGTCATGAGACGTAAGACCAAATCAAGCTTACCTCTGTTTGCAAGAGCAATTTCTTTTAGAGATTTTAGTTTCTCAAGGTTTGCCAGATCAGATTCTTGTATTGTGACTTCAACAGTAGATGTTTGTTGTTCAGGGACAATATCAATATTGATAATCTCGTTTGCTTGTATTTGGCGTTCTTCAGGTTCCGATTCTTCATCAGAATCCTGATTTCTGCTGCCGTTCTGATTGAGTTTAACGATGCCTTCTATCCAAACAATTCTATCTTCATATAACTCTCCAGCCTCTTTATACGTATCTGGAAAGATGACGACTTCAACAGAACCTTCTAAATCTTCAAGAGCGATCACAGCCATTGAATCACCCTTTCTTGTCGTAATATGTTTTACTTCCGTTATCATTCCTGCAACAGAAACGTTAGAATCAATCACGTGTTCTGCAAGAGTCTGTGTGCTGGCAGATGTATAGTATTCTATAATATCTTTGTACTGTTCAAGCGGATGTCCTGACACATAGAAACCGAGTTGTTCTTTCTCTAACTTTAGGCGTTCAAGCGGCTCATATTCTGCTGTCTCTGTAAGAGTAACAGGTGCAGATTCTGCTTCATCTGTGTTACCGAAGAGATTCATTTGTCCTCTATCGCGTTCTGCTTGTGCACTTTGTGCAGCTTTAAGCATAACTTCTAAGTTAGCAAGCAGTTTTGCCCGATTAGCATCCAATGAATCAAATGCACCGCATTGGATGAGACTCTCAACAGCACGTTTATTAACAACTTTGGTATCAACGCGTTCACAGAAGTCTTGTATCGAAGTAAAGTTTCCATCCTCACTCCGGGCATCAATGATTGCATCAATTGCGTTATCACCAACGTTTTTCACCGCTACAAAACCGAAACAGATATCATTTCCATCTACAGAAAAGTCCTTATTGCTTGTGTTGACATCTGGGGGTAGTACGTTTATTTCTACGTCAAGGTATTCAGCAAGTTTTGCACATTCAGCTCGATATCTCGTGACTTTTTCTGAGTTTCCAGATTCCCCTGTCATCATCGCAGCCATGAATTCTCTTGGGTAGTGCGTTTTTAGGAATCCCATCTGATAACCTGTCATAGCATAAGCGACACAGTGTGATTTATTGAATGCATATCCACTGAAAGGCTCAAGTAGATCGTAGATTTCTTCTGCTTCTTTATTGTTTATCCCATTTTTTTCTGCACCATCAACAAATTTCTCTCTTTGTGCTTGGAGCAGTGCTGGATCCTTCTTACCCATCGCAGCACGTAGAATGTCTGCCTCTCCGAGCGTGAAACCTGCCAGATCCCGAACAATCTGCATCACCTGCTCCTGATATACACAGACACCGTAGGTCTTTTTAAGAGCGTTCTGAAGCAATGGGTGTTTGTATTCTACCTTTTCTAAACCGACTTTCCTATCAATGAACTGCTGCGTCATACCACTTGTCAAAGGTCCAGGACGGTAAAGGGCGGGAATGGCAATGAAATCCTCAAAGTTGTCTGCTTTAAGTTGGGTCACAACCCTATACATCCCTGATGATGATTCCAACTGAAATAGACCCTCAAGTAAACCTTTACTTATGAGTGAAAAAGTCTTTGCATCATCAAACGGAATTTCATCTATTTTAATATCAATGTCATGGTTGGTTTTAACCATCTGGATACAGTCGTAAATTTCTGTGAGTGTACGAATCCCGAGCAGGTCGAATTTAACAATACCTACGCTTTCAACGGTTTTTCCTTCATACTGGGTTGCGACCTGATCGTTTTTATCCTTGAAAAGGGGAGCGAAATCTGTTAGTGGGCCATTTGAAATAACGTAAGCAGAAGCATGACAAGAGACATGTCGTTTCATACCTTCAACGGATTTACTGAGATCCATCAGCTCCTTGTTTTCTGGTTGTTCTGCAAGGGATCTGAATTCTGGCTCTTGTTCCAAAGCCGTATCCAGTGTTATGCCAGGTATACTTGGAATTGACTGCGTTAGCTTGTTAACAGTGTCCAATGGAACATCAAGTACACGTCCAACATCCTTAATCGACGCTCTTGCCCCCATAGTCGCAAATGTAGCGACTTTACCTACGGATTCGTGTCCATATTTTTCAACAAGGTACTCAACAATAAATACACGTGCACGGTCAGAAAAGTCAATGTCAATATCTGGAGGACTTATACGTTCAAGGTTCAGGAAACGTTCAAATAGACAGTCATATTTCATCGGATTTATTGCAATTACATCAAGTGCATAAAGCACGAGGCTGCCGACAGCGGAACCTCTGGCAGTGAGTGGATATCCTTGCTGGTGTGCGTACTTAACATAATCCCATACAATCAGAAAATATCCGGGATATCCTGTCTGATTGATGATATCAAGTTCGTGATCTAACCTCTTCTGTACATCTGCTGATAGTTCACCGCCAAATTTTTCACGTAAACCTTGAATACATAGCTCTTTCAAGTAACTTTCATTCGTATGTCCTTCTGGAACATCATACTTTGGCATCACACTTTCACTAAAATCGAGTTCAAGATTACAGCGATTAGCAATCTCAAGCGTGTTAGTGATTGCTTCAGGTGGATAGTCCTTAAGCACTTCGCGCATTTCATCAACATCTTTAAAGTAAAAATGATTATCAAATCGCATTCTATCAGGATCGTTGACTGTCTTCTTCATCTGAATACAGAGCAGTACATCATGCATCCGGTGATCTGATTTCAGGAGATAGTGACAATCATTCGTCCCAACCAGCGGAAGTTCAAATTCCTTTGCCAATTCCACCATTATCGGATATGCTTGAAGTTCTTTGTCAATATAATGGTTCTGCACCTCAACATATAAGTTCCGTTCTCCCATGATGTCCATCAACGTCTTGAAGTTCTTGACACCCTCTTCGCGTCTGTCTGAAGCGACCAGTTGTGGCACTTGTCCTTGAATACAACCTGTCAGAGCGATTATGCCATCACGGTGCTCACGCAGAATATCCATATCAATACGGGGTTTGCGGTAGAAACCCTCTGTATAACCGATCGACACCAATTTGATTAGGTTCTGATAACCGATTGCATCTTCAACAAGCAGTGTAAGATGATATGCACTACCTTGTTCTTTCCCGAGTGTTGTGCGTTTACCAGGCGCCACATATACCTCACATCCAACAATTGGATTAACACCTGCTTTTTTTGCTGTAGCGTAGAATTCCAATGCACCGAACATATTACCGTGGTCGGTGAGTGCAACTGCTGGTGCACTGTTGTCTACCGCCCACTTTATCATATCTGAGATGCGGCACGCACCATCCAGCATGCTATATTCACTGTGGTTGTGTAAATGGACAAATTCTGAAGACATAGATTTCCTATCTAAGAGATGTTTCTTTAATTTACGCTAAAAAATGGGTTAAGTTTTCAAGTAATTTACATCTGAATTATATCAGAATGAAGTGCAAATATCACTACAAATTGATTGATGTCTATGGATCATTCAGATTTTCACACCTTACTACAAAAAAAAAAGACCCTCAGAGAGAATCCTCTCCGAGGGTTATGAAGACTGATTATTTTGTCGCACCGATCCTTGCTGCTGCCGGTTCGTTGGTTGGGAGTACTTTCTGAGTGAGCACGTCTTCCGGGATATAATCCGAGTGATCTGAAATAGAACCGTGTGTCAACGCATACACAACGACGTTAGTCATAAAACGATATACGCCTGGGGAATAGTGGACACTACGTGTCGGTAGACTGACAGATTCCATTGCACACATATAATCCCGTCTAACCACGAGAACGGATAATTTGTTTTCAACGGAGAACCCTTCAAGGAAGTTGCGTTTGGGTGGACGTGTACCCCACCAGAAGATATCAAACCCAATCGGGGGTCCTCCGAGCTGATAGAAATTGTGATAAATCTCATGTGAGTTGTCAATACGTTCGATTTGGTGTTCAGGCATAACATATCGCATCTGTGCAAGAAACAGACGTATCATTGCTTGAGCAGCTGCATTTACACCACAATCGTCAAAGAGTAGGAACCCACCTTTTTCAACAAGATATTTGCGTAGACCAGCAGCTTCATTTGGTGTCAAACGACTATCCATCTTTCCGCCGCCATACTGCCTTCCGAGTAGATTTCGGGAACGAACGAGTGACGGATCGTGTCCTGTCATAAATACGATTGGTGCTTTTAGTAGATTCGGGTCGGTGAACTTTATTGCGCCACCTTCAACGTTCATGTCAGCTTTGATCTGAGTTTTCTCATTAAGCCATTTGGTAAGTGCATTTAATGAAGAAGCGTCTGCCCACCAATCGGAAAGGTTATGACGAATACGTGTGAAACGTAGTACACCCCGAATATCGCGACCTCTACCGACAACCTTTCCACCCAGTTGTCCCTTTGGTAATGGTCTTACGTCATCATTACCGAGGTTAACTTTTCCGGCAGCGATATCGATCATGTTCCGCGTAACACCGACATTATCAACCAGAGTTAGACCTGGTGGTCGTTGAAATGTAACTTTGACCTGCACTGGACTTCCTGAAACACCACGAACTATGTTAGCAGGACTTGCCGAGGGCGCGCTCGCGGATGGCCCAGCAAAGGCTAAAACGCCTATTGAATCGGATTTTGGCAGTTCAGTATATGTGACTGCATCTGGGATAGTAGCATTGGGTTTAACGACTTTTGGAACATTCGGATTTATCGGGGCATTGATCTTAACACGCGTATTTGATATTTCCAATACGGTATGTTGTGAGAAGTCAGGGGCATCATGTGTGAATGCGGCACTAAGGCGGGGATGCATTGGCACTTGTTCAAGAACGACCGTGTCTTCAAACCGCATTTTGAATTCTGGTTTGGGTTCAATAATCTGCTCGCGAATCTTAGGTTTCTCACGCTCTTCAAGTTTTGGAAATTCTACCTTAACTATTTGTCTGAAAGTATCGGTTTGCGTTACAAAATAGAGACCGGCAATGATTATCAAAACTGCATGTACCAGAAGTGAAGTCATTAGAGCACTTGAAGTCTTTTTCGTTAGCGTTTTCATCATGTCACCTCAATAATAAGATTAGTATTGAGTAGTTAACGCAATATGTATGCCAATTTTAAAACCTGTCAAATTAGAGAAAATGTATACGTTCGGGCGCAAAAATGCACGCAATCGTGCATAGGTTGCACAAAAGCGTGCATATTGTTAAAACTTATAAAACGATAGTTATGATTTAGATAGTTAGAAGATTTTTATACCATCTCTAATTGAAAATGCCTCTTTTTTGTAGCACAAACTTTCAGTTTGTGTCCTGAAGAATCACTACCATAATTACCGCCTAATGATCAATCTCAGCGAATTTGACATTTTTGGAGAATTCTTGCTGTTCACTACCGATAACACCGCGCAGTTTTATGACCGTATCACCACAACCTTCATAACGACCAAGAAGCATCAACTTCCAATAAGCAGTTTGGATCTATTTCTAAAATTCATCTAATCTTATTTTGGATCTTCTGAACGATCCAGCAATTTTTTGAGATTATAGGTGGTGCTTGTCATAATGAAATCAAGGTTTTTCTCAAAGGGCTTTCGTATGTAGCGAATATCTTTTGCTGCTTCATCTTCTACAGTAACGATGGCGAGGATAAAATTGTTTGGTTTGTTGAGGGCGGTAAAAATCTGTGTTTTTGTTATAGTGATAGTCCGTTCGTCTTTAGACTTTCCTTTCACTTCAATGAAACGTAACTCGTTCGTTTTTGGATTTTTAGATTCAATGTCATAGCCAGGATTATGGTGCTCCATCTCTTTAGGTTCGTTCCCAAGAGCACGCTCGGTTTCCATAACAGCGTCAACTGCGATCCTATCAATTAGTGACCTATCTGTTTGTGAAATCTCAGCAAGGGCTATATCTTCCTGATCAGGTATATCTAATAAACACTGCGGGACAATAAGTGCCCCGCCAATAACTTGTGGTGGCATAGCCGAAATACGCAGTTCCTGCTCTAATTCTTCTGTCCGTCTTTTTAGCCTTGTCTTAAACTCGACTACCTGTCGTTCCGCTTTTTCCTTTGCATTTTTTAGTTTTTTGAGGACTTCCTTATAATCTGTGCGACCTGCTTCTGTGAGACTTGCAAAGATTCCTTCAACTTCTTCTGTACGACCTGCTTCTATGAGACTTGCACAGACTTCTTCAACTGTTTTAAATGCTTTGATTTCGTCTTCACAATGGTCTATTTCCTTTTGCAACCTTTCCTGAACAACATTCAGGGTTTTGTGGACAATTCCCTCTTTACGTGCCTTAACTTCATTTAAGTGTTCAGGGATAAGGTTTTTTACCGCATAATCCTTAATGTCTGCTTCCAAATCTTCGTTTAACCAAGGTTCGTTTAACAAAGAACGAATCTGTGGTAACTCTGTTTCCTCATCTATAGGACGATAGTCAAGATAAGGTGCATATCCCGAATTGTTGACTTTCTTATTGCTATCAACTTCTAAGAATTCAAGCTTTTGTGAAATTTTCTTACGGTGCCTATTGTAATCCATACGGCCATCTTGAATCGCATGTTCAAGGTAGAATAGAATACGGACATCTTTATTTTCTTCATTAGGGTCGATCAAAACTGTGCCTTGTCTGAGTAAATCACGATTTTCTTTTAAAATAGCTTCTAATGTCGCATTAAGCAATGGGTGACCAGGAAAAACAAATTCCGCTTTCGGTTTCCCCTCAATATCTACCTTATCTTGTTCAAACGTAATGCATGGATATCCATAGGGTATCTGCATGTTCTGGCTACGTATCTCTCTCGGAACAATAGTTATCTTATAGCGTCCTCGCTCATTACCCTTAGCTTCGTGTAAAGTACCTCTCAGGGAAGTAAATGCTTCACGAACAAAAGAGGCAACAAAGTAAGGTTGCAAACGTTTAGCTTCTGCTCGTTCCATGTCCTCACGCATGTATCCGAGTTCCTTTGTGTTAATGATACCGCGGCTTAAAACATTTTCTTCAATCAAGTTTCGTATATGATCTATATCAAATGCATTTTCAATAACCTTGTCCAGTCTTGCTTTCGCTTCAGGATCGTCGCCTTTACGGATAGCGTCAATTAGAAGATTTCGCAGTGAAGTATTAGTAAAACATTCGCCAAGTACATCAAAAACTGCACTCCCTAACGTTTCCTTTTGTTGTTCTATTTTATAAAGTAATGTCTTAAATACTTCTCCCTCACGGGTGTCTGAAGCAACAAGATTCCAGAGATGACACATTTCGGTTTGTCCGATTCGGTGAATACGCCCAAAACGCTGTTCTATGCGATTGGGGTTCCAAGGTAAATCGTAGTTCACCATCAGGTGTGCACTGTGTAAGTTGATACCCTCACCAGCTGCATCGGTAGCGACCAGGACTTGCACAGTGGGATCCTGCTGAAACGCATCTTGTATTTTACGACGTTCTTCACTTCGCGTGCTGCCACTAATCGTGACAACCGCCTCAGAACGACCCAGCAGTATTCTAATTCTATCTGTCAAATACGACAGCGTATCCAGATGCTCTGTGAAAATAATTATTTTACGAAGATTTCCTTGCGGGTCTAATAATGCTTCAGCAGCTGTTGCCTTGCTTTCTCCCTGCAGAAGATTTGACAATTCTATCCACTTCTGATCTGTTTCACTTTCACGAACACGTAAAGCAAGTTTTTCCAACTGGTAAAGTGTCTGTATCTCTATTTTCAATTCATTAATATTTTCCGCAGCAGTTGTATTCAATACAAGTTTTTCCTCAGTATCTTCTATTTCTTTAGCTGCCGATTCATCAAAGAAATTAGCAACATCCTCATCATCTGAAAAAGAAAGGGGTAAGTGCATTTCCCTTCCTATTTTTCCTTTGTTCTGTTCTTCTTTCAATCGATCCTCTAATCTATTTCTACGATTTTGAATGGAGCGGTAAATCGCTTCCGGCGATGATGCGAGTCGACGCTGTAAGATTGTTAGTGCAAAACCAATCCTGTTTTTTCTTTGCTTCTTTAGACTATCCGCACGATTCATCTCTTCACAAACATATTTTGTTACGCAATCGTAGAGACGCTTCTCTAAAGGTGAGAGACTATAATTAACCGTATACGCGTGCCGTTCTGGGAACAAAGGTTTCCCATCAAACTTATACAATTTTTCTTTGACCATTCTACGCATCAAGTCAGAGGTATCTACACTATGAACATCATCTCTATAACTTCCTCCAAAACGATCAGGGTCTAATAATGCCATGAAAAGTTGGAAATCTGTCTCCTTACCATTATGAGGGGTAGCCGTTAGAAGCAGAAAGTGCCGTGTTTGTTCACTTAGAAGTTCTCCGAGACTATAGCGCTTAGTGCGTTTCAATTGATTGCCTGAAAATGTCGCTGACATTTTATGTGCTTCATCACACACGATTATATCCCAATTTGCTTCTTTTATTTTTTCTTGAATGGACTCATTACGACTCAATTGGTCTAATCTACAAATTATCAGATTCTTTTCCTGAAACGGATTGTCATCACCAGCAGCGTTAAAATGATCGCGTGTAAGAATTTCAAAAGACAAGTGAAAACGACTACGCATTTCGCCTCGCCACTGTTCTACAAGACTGCCAGGGCAGACTATCATACACCTTTCCAGATCACCTCGCACAAGGAGTTCTTTCAAATACAGTCCTGTCATGATTGTTTTTCCCGCACCAGGGTCATCCGCAAGGAGATATCGAAGGGGTCGACGGGGAAGCATTTCATCATATACCGCTGTTAACTGGTGAGGTAACGGCTCCACTTGTGAAGTATGCACTGCAAGCCGATCAAATAGGTAGCTTAATTTAATGCGATAGGCTTCAGAGACAAGCCTGAACTTCTTGCCGTCTCCATCAAAGCTCCACGGAAGTCCTTCTGTGATAATCTCAAGTGAGGTTTCTCTATTACGGAAAAGAAGTTCAGAACCATGCGCGCCCTGTGCATCTTTGTAAACAAGTTCAACGACATCATCGCCCACCCAAGTTGCATCAACCACCGTTACTTGTTCATCGGGTAATATACCTTTCACTATAATTCCGCGTTGTAGGTCTTCTAAGCGTGCCATTTATATGTCCTTTTGTTGTAGTTATTTACCAACATCATTTTATCTACAGTATATATTTAAGTCAAGCATATATTCCTTACATATCTGTGGGTGTGTAAAGTTTTTGTCACTTAAGAAAAAAGATCGCTGAACCCTTGCTCCAGCGGAGCAATATGTCTATAGAAAAAGAATTATCAACGGGCTGCACTCCAGCGGGGTGCTATGTACATAAACGAACGCGTAAAGATCTTGCCACTTAACTGTCGTAATCGCGGATTATTACGAATGACGCAGATTGTTGAGTTTGTGTATCAAGGTGCTATTCACAAGGAATGTCCTCTACTGAATCGTTTGCTGATTGTCTATCTGCTGTGCAAAAATGCTTATCCTACGCATACATCCTTGAAGTGCCAAGTCAATAATCCGCGCAATCCGTGTCATCCGCGATAATCCGCGATTCAGACAAATAGAGTGACAAAATATTTACACACCCTTATCTGTCTTAAGAATTGACATTATCGTAGTTTTACCAAGAAATTCCCAAAACACACTTCCGCGTCTTCCGTGTTCTCCGCGTAATCCGCGATTCAGGCATAAGAAGGTGACAATTGCTTTCCACATCCACACATCCGTTTATCCTTGACACATCATCATTGCATTGGTATAATTGCCAATACCTCACAATTTGTTTTTTATTCCATTGTGCTGAATCTGGTATTTGAACTTACGAATGCAAAAATCGAGACTTCTTCTCCTGTTCTTAACCCTATTTCTTGTGATGCTTGGGTTTGGGATCATCATACCAAATCTTGCTTATTACGCGAAAGATATAGGGGCATCTCCCACCGAAATTGCAATATTAATCTCAATCTATTCAGGTATGCACCTGATATTCGCACCGTTATGGGGAAGATTATCTGATAAATATGGTAGAAAACCTGCAATATTGCTCGGTCTGTTTGGTAATGCAGTCGCGTTAGTCGGTTTTGGATTAGGGACCAACTATATATGGCTTTTCTTGACACGTAGCGCTGCAGGAATTGCTTCTGCTGCAGTATTACCGAGTGCGATGGCGTATGTTGCTGATATCACTACATCTGAAGAACGCGGGCGCGGCATGGGGTTGATGGGTGCTGCAATGGGGCTTGGTTTTATTTTTGGACCCGCAATTGGAGGGGTGATGGGGCGGCATGATTTGCCTTTTTTTGTTGCAGGTGGTTTATCGCTACTGACCTTTTTCTTTGTACTCACCACCTTGCCAGAATCACATAAGGAGGAAACAGAAACAGAACACGAGTGGGTTTCACCACGCGAATTATTCCGATGGACTACACTAAAATCCCCTTTAATACCACTATTTCTTATTGCTTTTTTTTCTGCTTTCAGTTTTTCTGGTTTAGAGGCAACATTTCCTCTGTTTATTGAAGCAGGATGGGAGTTTAAACAAAAAGAAATGGGTTGGATGTTCATGATTATGGGCGCGATTGTAGTGCCTTTACAAGGTGGATTACTCGGAAGGTTAATCAACATGTTTGGCGAACGGAGAATAATTGTAGTAGGTTTGCTGCTAAACGCTATCGGTATGACGCTATTTGTAAATGCTGTTTCCTTTGTTACACTTACAATCTATCTGACCATTGCAGGCATTGGTTATCAATTAATTCGTCCAACAAATACTTCGTGGATTTCAAAGCAAACACACATTGGACAAGGAACAGCAATTGGAATTATGGATGCATTTTTGAGTTTGGGACGTGTTCTTGGTCCGATTCTCAGTGGTTGGCTTTATGATAAGGTATTACATCCACTATTCGTCAAAAACTTATTTGGTAGAACATTGGGTGATGGATTGTATAACAACAATGCCTATTCTTACGTCATTTTAGCAAGTATCTTGTTAATTGCAACCTTCTGTCTATATTTCCCTTTACGAAATGTAGAACGAAAAACATAGACATCTTAAGATAGGTCATTCTTTATTCAGTTTTGGCAGCTGGTGTGTCACCCTTCGTGTGTTGTATTCAAGCAAATATCGTTGATGTTCTTCATCATCTGGATAGTGTTCTGTATTAGGGTATGGGTACGATGACATTCCGTGAAATGGAAGTGGTTCAACTGTCTGAGAGGTGAGGGTATTGATGTCTCCATCCTTGTCCCATCCATCACTATAGAGAATAAAGTTACGATTCCAACCTTTCTTCAGTGGCGGGAGGCGCGATGCGTCAAATTCAACTGTGATTTCATCTCCCGCATTGAGGATAGCGTACATATCATCAACCGTCTGTAGTAGAGGCGTAACATCTCCGTAGCGTGTGTAGTACCCTGCCAAGTCTCTCCATTGTGGTGTTGTCGTTAGTGTTTGGTAATTGAACAGATGCGGGGCATGTGGGTTCGGACGAAACATTTCTGAAAAACCGCGATAGTGTAAGTCTGCACTATCAGGGTTTAATTCTGTAATGTTCATGGGTACATTTTGCTTTCCGATTGTGAAGAAAGCTGCATCCCAATAAATTTGCATATCTGTTTCAATACGAACTCGTCGGTCATCAGAGAGAAAGATACCCGTCAGATCAATTGTTATCGTCTTGTTTTTACCGGATGGGATTCCAATCATTTCTATCACCTTCTTCCAATTTCCCGTTCTGTCCTTGACTGAAACTGAAGGAAAATTTGGAATTAATGTTTTGTCTTGTGATAAGGCGACATTGATGCTGGTATCCGTTGGAAATATCCATCCGTTGAGATATAGTGTTATCGGTGTTTCGTTGGGAACATCACCAAGTTCAAGTATAATGGCATGCTGATCTACAACACCTTGGTATGGACCGGGGGAATGCTCAATAGCATAGTGATAATCAGGTGCTTTTAACGCTTTAAGGACACTGTTTCCATGATGATCCACTGCTGATTTTGGATATAGTTTTTCAGCGACACCATAAATCTTAAACTCTGCAAAAGGGGGTGGTGTATACTGTTCGTTCACATAAATGTCTGTATTCTCCGGGTGGTCAACTGCGATGAGTTTTACAAAATCAAAATATGCGGTTTCCCATAATTCTTCTGTAATCTGGATAGAATATTTACCGGATTTCGGTTTCATCTTGGATGCGGGGATTTTCACGAAGTCTTTCGTCTCATCCGCTGCGACAAACCCCATAGCGGTTACAAGTCCAAGCGGTGCGCGCCACAGTAGGTCAGTGACAAATTGGTATTCTTCACCGTCATAAACATATAGGAAAGGACAAGAACCTTTCAAAACCTGTTTTTCAAGGATTTTCTGTTTTGCTTTTGGTTCAATTACGTTCTGTGGTACACCGTTTGTCCATACGACTCGGACAACATCAGCACTATCATAAGCACCTAAACCGAAGTGTGTCAATGGTCTTGATGTATACTGTAGTTGATATAGATCGCTAACTTTTACTTCAAGTTTTGATCCGATTCCGTTCCTATTTACTTTGTTGTTTCCTGTTGTGATGCCTTCTAACTGTATCTTTATCCAGTTGTTTTGATTCCCACCGTTGTTCTGCAATACTCGTATCTGTCCATTTCTGTTGTTAAAAAACAGGTCTAAATCTCCATCATTGTCGTAATCTCCCACAGCGCCTGTAATACCTTCTTGCCGTTGTATGTTGGTGTCTATTATTGAGCTTTTATCAGTGAAACGTCCCATACCATCATTACGATATAGGAATAGACCATTTGCGGTGATAGACCATACATCTAAAAAACCATCATTATCATAGTCAAGATTTATTAATTTCTTTGCATAGACAGGATTCTTCTCTAAAATCTGGGTAGAACGTTTGTCAACACTAAAAGTAGCATCTCCCCTATTTCTGTAGAAATGAATACCTTTTTGAGTCGCAAGCAGTAGATCAATATCACCATCGCTATCATAATCACCTATAGTGAATGCTATAAACTGTTCCTTTTGAGAAATCCCAGTTTCTTCAGATAGTGCGCGTAGTTTGCCCTGTCTTAGATTATCAAAAAGAGTGCAACCACTGTTGCTATGAATTGCAAAAATGTCAATATCTCCATCATCGTCGAAATCCGCTGCGAGAGCATCCTGTAATACTCTTCGTCCACGTGTATCAATATCTATATCCTCTGGTATAAAGGACTCATCGCTTACATCGGTAAATGTTCCATTACCGTTATTGCGATACAACTTTACTCCTGACCGTTCTAAGAAGATATCAAGGTCTCCATCATGGTCATAGTCAACAGGAAGAAGGAAGTTTTTTAGTGGTGCATAAGCTTCATATTGGATTATTGGATTTACTTCCCATGATATTTCTGGGTCTGATCTAAGGTGCGTGATCTTTGTTATAGAATGTAACAGGAAGTCCTGCTTTCCATCTTTATTTAGATCTGCAAAATAGGTTGTGTGTGGATTAAGTGAAAATTGCTGTAAGATTTCTTGATAACGAAGATCAGGCACAAATTCACCATCGTTATTCTTCAAAAGTGCTGGCGATCGAGATGAAAAAATATCTATATCTCCATCGTTATCGTAGTCAACTATCGAAAATTCTTTATGTCCAAAACGTTGATTCTGACTGGATAATAGACCGATCTGTTCAGAAATATCTACAAACTGAATGTCTATGGGAACACTCTGCTTTGCGGTAATCCTTGCTTTTAGTCCGGGACGAAATTTCTCAATTGGATGTCCCAGAATATTAGTGACCAGTTCTCCTATTCCTTGCTGATATCGTGGACTGGCCCGGTGCAAGTTCTCAAATATTTGTATGTTTCGTGAAGCAGCTTTCTGATCGTTTTTCGTAATGGCATCTATTCCTTGTGTTAGGAATTTTAGCTTCTCTGCATCGGTATCCCCTAATAGGATATTCAATTGTTTGCAAATCTTTTCTGCTTCATCATACTGTTCTTGTCCGATAAGTGTGTGAGACAATTTCATTAGAATAACGACATTAACAGGTGTGCGGGAATGCAGTTCTTGTAGATGTTTAAGTGCTTCTTTTTGTGCTATAGGATTGTTTCTTTGTCCAATGTAATGCCGAACAAGTTTGTAGCGAAATTCTAAGTCTTCAGGAGCTAATCTGACTGCCTCTTTCATAGCTTCTATGGCTGGTTCAGATTGTCCTTTCAGCAGAAAGACTTCAGATAGAATAAAGTGCAATTGACTGTCCATTGGGGCAACATCAATGCCTTTCTTAACCCACTGTTCAGCGTCATCCGCCTGCTGAAGACGTAGATGTGCAACTGCAAGGTTTCCATATCCAATTGCTTCATCAGGCAATAGTTCAATTAGTTTTGTAAATGCGGGAAGTGCTTTTGAGGGTCGGGATTCTTCAAGAAATGCTAATCCTAAATTCTGTTGTCGGATCGCTTCTTTGATTATGTCTTCACTATCAGGATCCTGTGCAGATGCACACAATACAACAGTAGAGAGGAAAACGAAAATGTAAAAGTAAGAAATAATATTTTTTGAAAAAGTGGAGGGGATAGACATTGGTTATTCTGTTTCAGGTTGTTCGAATGATGAAGCTGAGTCTTGGATTGCTTTTTTTAACGACTTGAGTCGTATTCCCAACGTGTCTTCCAATTGTTTAAGATGCAATAACCATGAATCTTTTGACGCACCTTCTTCATTGCCAAATCCATCGGTCATTTGTAGTCGTATGTATTTTAATCTTTCGGCTTGTAATGCTTTAAGTTGTTCATCATACTCTGCAATTCCGGTTTCTAATAGTAAAGCAAGTTCTCGTATCTGTTCCATCTTGATCTCCTGTGGTCAATTTTAGTCTATTTCCAAAATTTGCATCTTGAAATAAGGGTACTTAGAGAATTGTCTGCAAGTAATTTAGCAGAACGTCGGGTGTCTGTTTAAGCGTAAGAAATTAGGAACGGTAGGGAAACCGTTCCTAATTAGTTCATATTAGCGTGCAGATTTTAAAGCACCCCAAGTAGTTGTAATTTTTCCTTGGGGTTCCACAGGAGTAGTCGGAAGAGTACCGACTGTTTTTCGGAAATATACGTCGTCTTCACCATCGTTGGGACCTGCCCAAACCCAATATGCGGTAGAATCTGGATTATTCAAAGTTTGTCGCATTGTATCTGCCCCGAATCCCCAGATACCTGAACCAAATTGATCGAGTTCTGTTGCATTCTCCCAATCACTGTCGTCAAAATCAACTTTTTCCCATCCATCATCTCTTTCAGCGAGTGGAGGTCCAGCATCTGCTTTCCATGTTTCGTCAGAAGGGATATAGGTTCCATCGTCAAGTATAACATCAAACAGTGCCCCGCCTCGTCCAGTTGCGCCGGGTTCAGCATCGTGTACATAGACACCTATTACAGCATATCCATCAGGCATCTCAAATTCTGTAATAGTGGCTTGCTGCCAATTATCTCCTTCAGCGACTTGTTCACCGTTTATGAAGCCAACCCAAGAGTTGTCTCCGTTGATACGAAGTTTTGCTGCCCAAAGACTTGAGGCAGTTAAACAAATTACAATAAATGCAAAAAGAAACAGTTTTTTCATTGAATTCTCCTTTTTTGACAGTAAAGTCTGATTCTTAGATTTAGCAATAGAGCGATAATACCAAATTTATTACATTACATCATTCTTAATTCGTGCCCATGAAGTAGTGACTTTATCTTGAGGTTCTACTGGAAGCTGTCCAATTGTATAACGGAAATAAATATCGTCTTCTCCGTCATTTGGTCCGCACCAAACCCAATTTGCCTCACAATCGGGATCTTTAAGGACTTGTCGCATTGTATCTGCGCCGAAACCCCAAATTCCTGCCCCGAATTTCTCATAAACTTCAAGTTCATCATCCCAATCACTATCGTCGAAATTTATCTTTTCCCATCCATCATTTCGGTCAGCAATAGGTTTTCCTGCTTGACATCTCCAACCATCTTCACCTGTACCGATGTAGTTTGGTTTGTCATCAAGGATGATATCAGCGAGGAACCCACCTTTACCCTGAGCACCAGGTTCCGCGTCGTGTACATAAACAGCAATCAAAGCAAAACCTTTGTCCAGAGTGAAATCGCTAACAGTAGGTTCTTGCCAATTAGAACTTTGTGCGACTTCTTCTCCGTTAACAAAGACGACCCAAGTGTTATCACCACTAACGCGAACTGTCCCTTTCTGAGGTGCAGCATTTACTGTTTGTATTAATATCATGCTGCTTAGCAGTAATGATAGGATGATAATCCATAGTGTTAAAGTTGAACTATTCCAAAAGCGTTTGCTCATATTTACCTCCATAAAGAGTATTGAGTTTTGTTAATTTTTTCTGTATTTGTTTAAAACAACTTGTTGGATTTCTGTTAATTATAACGTCATTCCGAGACTATTTCAACTTCAAAATAGTGAAGGGAAATGCCGATGCGGATCAGCTGGTTCGCGGAATAATATCTGTTGGCGTTCGGTTAATTCAATATCCTCAGGTATTGCAACGCGGCGAGATGTCCATGCTAAGTATGAAATGCAGTATTTGTACAAGAGTGATCTGCGTTGATGTTGGCCGTTCCAAGCAGCAGTTCCATGGGTCAATGCTTCAGAAAAGAGAATTGCAGAACCCGCAGGTGCATTTGGAATGATTACGCAGGACGACTCTTCTGGATTGGCAGCAATATCTTGAGGTAATCTATAATTGCTCTTATGGCTTCCTGGGATGCAGCAAAATCCACCATAGTCTGGACCCGTATCAGCTAAATTCCACGTCACGACAACAAATCCGTTGTGTATCTCGCTATCTCGAAATGGGAAGTATTCACCGTGCTTTGTTCTTGAAGTGGGTGATGTCGCACCGTAATCGGCATGGAGTCCTCCTCTTGGCATACCTTGCTGCATATACATGCCGTAAATCCTGTCCAGACGAAAACAATCACCTAATCGGAATCGTAGCACATCCATTATCCTTTGATGATCGAGTAATTCACAGAATGCTTTTCCCCATTGTAAGAAACCAGGCCCGTCAGGGGCACTACCAAATCTTTGAACTTTTCCTGGTTCTGGTAGGTTTTGTTCGTCTATGTGCTGGTTGAGTTCTGCTATTTTTTCCGCGTCTATAACATCTTCAAGAACTAAATAACCTTGTACATCAAAAAGGTACTGTTGGGTCTGTATATCGTTCATGAAAGTGTTCCTCTCTAACTGGATTTGTGATTAGACATGTAACGTCCTTTTATTCAATTCTAACTGTCCCGCAAGGTCTGAAACAAATTGATATGCGACACGTCCGGACCGTCCACTTGATGATGCTTCCCACTCTAATGCAGCTTGATGTAATTCCTCTTTTGAAAGTGTGAGACCTTTTTTCTGTGCATAATGTGAAACGATCTGCAAGTATGTACTCTGTGATATGCGATAGAATGCAAGTCGTAACCCGAATCGGTCACTAAGTGATACTTTTTCCTCTGTTGCTTCGCGCGGGTAAAGTTCGTCTTCATCGTTCTGTGGGAACCTGTTTTCATTCACCTGTCGTGGCATCAGATGTCTACGATTAGAAGTAGCATAGATGAGAACATTCTCTGGTTGTGCCGCTATTCCTCCTTCAAGCATTGCCTTTAGTTCTCTATATTCTGGTTCATCTTCGTTGAATGCGAGGTCATCACAGAACAAGATAAATCGTTCAGGACGATCCCATAGTAGCTCAGTGATCTGATGTAAATGGATTAATCCTTCTTTTCCAATACTGATTACCCGTAGTCCATTGTCTGCATAACGATTGAGCATTGCCTTTACAAGCGAGGATTTTCCTGTCCCACGGTCCCCCCATAAAAGCACATGGTTTGCTGGGAGTCTATGTAAAAATTGTCTTGTGTTTCTATCTAATGCTCCACACTGTGAATCTATTCCGATAAGATCGTTTATGTCAACAAGATGCGGATGTTTTACGGGAACAATCTGTCCAGTTCCATTTTGTGAAAGCCACCGGAAGGCGATGTATTCGTTAAGTACTTCGTTGGATGATTGATCCTGCGAAACTTGTAGACGGTTTAAGAAGTTATCTACTTTTTCAAAAAACTGTGCGTAGAAATCTTCTCTATTCTGGTGTTTTTCTGACATTGTTCATTAAAATGTAATTCTTTCAGTTTTTAGTTCCATCAACATTATTGATCTGAACGGTTTAGTATGTCTTTTAGCCTTAATATGAGCTGTGGATCATTTGAAATCTCTTTTAGCAGCCATGTTCCTCCCCACCTAATTCCCCATGCGATAGCAACTGCAAGCATTACAACGAATAGGATTACCCCCGAAATATAGATCATAACTAAGATAAAAAGCTCGGTGAGAGAATGTGCGAAACCTATCATCAATCAGACTCCCAATAGGAAATTGTTAGCGTAACTAAATTCTTAGAATAAAGTATACCTGTTTTTTGAAACATCGTCAATCAAAAACAGAGTTCGTCAGGACTATTAAGTTTTGAAAATTCCCTGTTTATAGTTGTTGCTTAGGGATATCCAGAAGGTTAAGTTTCTTAGTTTTCCTGACCTACAAGACACTTTTGATGAAAACTCTAAACACTCAAAAAAACTTGACAAATCCTTTTGTTATATGTAATATATATGTCAAATTAAGTTGATGTATGTTGACAAATATTAAAACATTATGAAAATGAGTCTCAATATCATGAAACATTTATTTAGAGTCGTGTTCAGCGTATATATAACCTTGTGTATTCTTGGTACAAATGTTGAAGCAGCAACGCGAGAATATTGGATTGCTGCAGAAAAAGTCGTCTGGAATTATGCACCAAGCGGCAAGAACCTAATACGTGCCGAAATGGGATTAGGTGTATGGGGTAAAGTACTCTCTTATCACAAGTATCGGTACATTCAATATACTGATGACACCTTTACGACTCAGGTTGAACAGCCAGAATGGATGGGTATTCTCGGACCTCAAATTCGTGCGGTAGAAGGGGATAGTATTAAAGTGAATTTTCTTAATCGTGCTGATAAACCTCTGAGTATACATGTGCATGGATTACAATATGATGAAGCGAATGAAGGTGCAGATATGAAGGGTGTCGGTGGTGCTGTTCCACCTGGAGAGAGTTTCACATATCATTGGGAAGTGGGATCTGATGCCGCGCCGGGTCCAAATGATCCGTCTTCAATCGTTTGGCTGTATCATTCGCATGTTGATGCGGTCACCGAGGTATATGATGGGTTAATCGGAACGATCATAGTTACAAAAAGAGGCATGGAACTATCGGATGAAGATCCGCGTCCAAAAGATGTTGACAAGGCGTTTACGACGCTGTTTCTGATTTTCAACGAGAATGAACGGAAAATAGCAGAAAGTGACGATAATGAAACTTATGACTCCCCCGAAGAAGCAGAAGAAGGTAACCTCAAGCATGCCATCAACGGGTTTATTTTCGGCAATTTGAAGGGTTTAGAAGTTAATCAGAATGATAGAGTTCGTTGGCATCTGGTTGGTTTGGGTACAGAAGTTGATATGCACACCGCCCACTGGCATGGACAGACGGTCCTGAATGGGGGAAAACGGACAGATGTTGTTGATTTGTTACCCGGTAGCATGGTAACCGTAGATATGATAGCGAGGACACCTGGGAACTGGCTCTATCACTGTCATGTTGCTGACCATATCACAGCAGGGATGAATACCCGATGGCGTGTTGTGCCAAAACGCTAAACTTCCAAGAAGATTCTGTTGAACTTTTTGACAATCTGTTTGTCAATATTATCTGTGAATAGTATTCATAATTGCCCGATTCTTTTGCCGTATCATTCGTTTATAAGGGTTACAAAGTCAACATATAATACACAACAATTACTATCCTAACTCTTGTTGAATTAAGGAGGAGATAATGTCTAAGAATCGCATTCTTGTTTTTAATGTTCTTTTATTTGCTATACTAACGGTTATGTTAACGGGGTTGGTGCATGCCGAGACAATAACACTATATTCTGGAAGAAGTAAGAGTCTTGTTGATCCGATTATTCGGCAGTTTACAATAGATACCGGTATTGAGGTTAAGGTGTCTTATGCCAATACTGCACAGTTAGCTTCTAAACTCAAAACAGAAGGTGAGAAGAGTCCTGCGTCCCTATTTTGGGCACAGGATGCTGGCGCGCTTGGTTCTGTCAGTAAAGACGGATTGTTCGCGAAACTACCGGAATCCGTTCTTGGGAAAGTCCCGACAACCTTCCGTCACAAAGATGGTCATTGGGTTGCTACATCCGGTAGGGCACGGGTGCTCGCTTATTCACCTGAACGCGTTGAAAAGGAAAATCTTCCTGAGAGTGTGTTTGAATTGACGCAACCAGCATGGCGTGGAAAAGTAGGTTGGGCACCACTAAATGCGTCATTTCAAGCGTTTGTAACGGCGTTACGTTCTCAAGTTGGCGACGAACGAACCGAAAAGTGGTTACGCGATATGAAAACTAACGGTGCTAAGACATATCCAAAGAATACCCCTATCATTGAGGCACTGGCAGCAGGAGAAATTGATCTCGGTTTGCCAAATCACTACTATCTGTTTCGTTTTAAAAAGAGCAATTCAAAGTATCCTGTAGAACAGACTTTCTTCAAAGCCAAGGATGCAGGTAATCTTGTGAATGTTGCTGGCATCGGACTGCTAAAGCATAGTAAACACAATGAAACTGCGCTGAAGTTCATTCACTATCTTCTATCTATAAAAGCACAGCAATACTTTGTCAGCGAGGTGTTTGAATATCCTGTTATTGAAGGTGTAATACCAAATGCCAATTTGCTACCTTTAGATGAATTGCTAAAAATAGTACCTAAGTTTGACTTAAATGAGATGGATGATCTTGAAGGTACTGTAAAACTTCTGCGACGCGTAGGTATTATGTAGGCAGGCTGGAACTTGTTAACCGATGGGTTTAGGCGAATCATTGATAGACGACGTACGCTGTTTCTTAATGGACAGAGATGGTATTCTCTCCTACCTGCATTTGTTGTAAGTATTGGTGGGTTAATTCCTTTAGGATATCTATTTGCTGAAGCATTTGATGTAGAAAGTTCGGATCTATATGCCAATCTATTTCGTTGGCGAAATGCTGAACTTTTCTTAAACACACTTCTGTTGACGGTTGGTGTACTTGTTCTTAATATACTGATCGCGACGCCTGCTGCATGGTTAACGAGTCGTTCTGACCTGCGATATAAACGTATATTTAGTGTATTATGTACATTGCCGTTAGCGATACCGGGTTATGTAATGGCTTATGCATTACTGGCACTTGGTGGCAACAACGGCATTTTTGCGTCAATATTTGGTAAAAGTATCCCACGGTTAAGCGGTTATTGGGGTGCTTTAATTGCGCTTTCCTTCTATACATCTCCGTATCTTTTTCTTAACTTGCGAACAGCACTCTTGGGTCTTGACACGAGTCTTGAGGAGTCTGCACGAAGCCTTGGGTACAAACAATGGCGTGTTTTCATTCGTGTAGTAATGCCTCAACTCCGTCCTGCCTTTTATGCTGCGGGACTACTTATCTGCTTACATGTGATTGGAGATTTCGGTGTTGTTTCGTTGATGCGATACGAGACATTCAGTTACGCACTCTATGCTGAATACAACATAGCATTTGAATCAAACTATGGTGCTTGGCTTGCATTGATGCTGCTCGGTTTTACGTGTTGTTTGCTTTTCCTTGAAACACGATTGTTAAGGGGAGTGGTGCTACATCGTGCTGGACATAGTTCAGCTCGTTATCCATCGTTCATATCACTCGATGGCTGGAGGAAAGTGGGTTATCTTTACTTGGGTTTACTATTTCTTACAACTGTAGGCATACCTACGGCGACTGTGATACTATGGATGTTTAGAGGATTTGAGACATCAGCACTGAATAGTGTTTTTGAAGCACTTGCGGGTTCCTTAGGGGTTGCTATTCCATCCGCGGTTTGCTGTGCGATATTAGCAGTTCCATTTGCCTATCTTAGTATCCGTTATCCCTCTCTACTTTCAAATATGATTGCACGCATTCCTTATATAATTTACGCGATACCACCGTTAGCCTTTGCATTATCAATTATCATCTTTTTAGGTAGTCCTAAAACGATATTAGTGTTAATCTACGCTTGTATCCTACACTTCCTTGCTGAAGCGTTAGGACCTGTTCGTAGTTCGCTTTACCAAGCATCTCCTCATTTAGAGGAGGCGGCGCGATCCCTTGGTTGTTCGCCTTTTCAGGCGTTTTTTCGATCAATGTTTCCCCTCATTTCGCGTGGTATGCTGTCAGCTGCTGCACTTGTCTTCCTGGCAACGATGAAAGAGTTACCGCTGATGTTTCTCTTAAGACCTATTGGATATGAAACCCTGGCATTCAATGCATTTGACTACACTGGAGAAGCAATGTTTGCTGAAGCAGCACCCTATGCCTTCCTAATTTTGCTCTGTTCTGCGGTCTTTATCGGTCCTCTGATACGTCAAGAGAGAGTGTGACGCATTTTTTCAACAATTTCTTGACTGTCTTGTCTAATTTTGTTAAAATGAAAAATTAGTATTTTTGCTGCTGTAGTTTCGCATTACATTTGCTTCCAACATTTCATTAAACTAAGACCAAAATCTTTCTATCGGTTGTTGAATATAGTTTGAGTATTATATTTACTATAGACTTATGAAATTCTTATACACGTTGCACCGTTGCGGTTAGGATACCGTAATTCTGCTGGACGAAAGTGTATTTATTCTTAAATTCATACTAATAATTCTGTAACCACATTGGATTCCATATTTTGTCAGAATTTATTACAATTCCGTCGCTGATATCACTTGGTGCAAACACGCTGAGAATAATCCTATCCTTCGCTTTAGGTGTGTTTATTGTACTTATTTATCAGTGGACGCACACGAAGGTACCACGAAAATCGTTTACAGATACACTCATCATCTTATGTATAATCATCTCAGTGGTGATGGTAATTATAGGTGATAGCATTGCCCGTGCTTTTAGTCTTGTTGGTGCGCTTTCAATAATTCGTTTTCGAACGGCGATAGAAGATCCACGAGACATTGGGTTCGTTTTCTATGCGTTAGCCATGGGGATGGCAGTCGGTGCTGGAAGTCCAGTTGTTGCGATTCTTGCAACATTCCTTATCGGTATAATTATCCTTTGCATCTACTATTGGCATCAACATTTTGACAGAGGGAGCGAATTTAGGCTTGAGTTTTGTATATTACCAAGTGAACTATCGGATGATGTTTATCAGCCTATTTTTGATAAGTATGTAGTTCAGGAACGTATAATTGACAAGCGCATAAAAAAATCACAAGTAGTTGAACTAAACTTCCGAATAAAACTTAGCAATCCTGATGCGTGGACGACTTTCTACAATGAACTTTCTGCACACAGCAAGATAACCGATGTTAAATTGGATAAGGAATAGAATGAACCTTCCTGTATAATATTTGTCTTAATTTGCAAAATTGATTGGAGAATTTGCATGAAACATATAACGACTATAGTACTCATTGGATTTATTTTTTGTTTTGGATTGTTTGTATCTGCTCAGGAAAATGGAGAAACAGCAAAACTTTCAAAAGAACAGAAAAGGTTTGATCTTGATAATAACGGGGTTCTCAGTCCTGATGAAAATCAACTCATGCTTCGAGTTCAAAGTTTAGAAGCATTGACAAATAGTAAACTGACGAATGCCGAGATAGAGAGAATGTCGGGTAATCGCGGTGGACCACCACCTGGTGCTGATGGAGGACCCCCTGGTGGCATGAGACGTGGGCCTAGACCTGCAGAAAAACTCGTTGCAAGGTTTGACACAAATAAAGATGGTAAATTAACGGGTGAAGAGAGAAAAGCTGCACTTAAATCGCGCGGTGAAGCATATTCACCACAACAACGAGCAGGAACACCGACTGGTGACATTAGGAGCGATGTGAAATCAAGCCTTGGATCTGTACCTCCAGACTCTACAGAATTTTATGATTCTGGAACACTACGCACGTTATACCTTCGTTTCCCAGATGAAGATTGGTATGCTCAACTGAATGCGTTCTATCGGACAGATGTAGAAGTGCCTGCTACATTGGTTGTTGATGGGAGATTATATTCGGATGTTGGGGTGCGTTTTCGAGGAACATCGTCATATTTTACTGTGCAATCCGCTAAAAAGTCTTTCAATATAGCAATAGATTACGGAGATGATAACCAACGGCTTTATGGGTACAAAACACTCAATCTGCTCAATGGACATGTAGATGCGTCCTTTCTACGTGAAGTGCTTTACAATCGTATCGCCCGCGACTACATTCCAGCAATGAAAACAAATCTTGTGAAATTGGTAATTAATGGAGAAAGTTGGGGTGTGTATATTAATCTCCAACAATTTAACAAGGATTTTCTTGACGAATGGTTCGGTACCCGTGATGGTATACGTTGGAAAGTTGGTCCCGGTGGCGGTGCGTTGATGGCAGCTGGAAACGGACCGGAAGCCTATCAACGAAATTATCAACTTAAGACCGCAAATGTTGAAGATCCTTGGACAGATCTAATCGCACTGTGTGAAATGCTTGATCCAAAGACACCTAATGACAAATTAGTGAAGGAATTGCCTGCGCAATTAAATGTTGATCGTGCACTATGGCAGTTAGCTGTTTCTAATGTCTTTATGGATGATGATAGTTACATTCATAAAGGAGGAGATTTCTCTATTTATCAGGATGTGAATCGTAGGTTCCATCTCATTACACACGATAACAACGAAACATTCAGATTTGGGAGAGAACGACGTCGTGGCGGTGGCGGTACTGGGGGGACTCCTGGCGTTAGCAGACCGACTAGGCCTCCTGGTGGGAGACAAGGTGGTGGCGGACCCGGTAGTTGGTCATGGGGAGAATTAACATCTGGGATGGTTTCTCCTACGACACATATAGATAATAACATGCGTCCTGCAATTAGTCGATTGCTCAATATTCCCGAATGGAAAGCACGTTACATTGCACATGTAAATACTGTTGTTGAGGAATGGCTTGATTGGGATGTGTTAGAACCTGTCATTACAGAATACCATAATCTGATTGATGAAGAAGTTAGAGAAGACGAAAAGAAACTCTACAGTTATCAAGATTTTGCTAACAGTGTAGATGGGGAACTTGGCGAACGTACACCAAGTTTTAAAGATTTTGTAGATAAAAGACGTGAGTTTCTAAACAATCATCCAGAATTGAATAAACCTACGCCGAAGATACTAACTGTTGCTCATCCGGGGAATGTATTAGCAAAACATAACGCTGAAATCACTGCAGAATTGGATAATGATGTTGCTGCTGATGTGGTTAAGTTGCATTACGGCACAGACAGACACGCGGTTTTTAATCACGTTGAGATGTCAAAAAAGGGCAATAGTTTTGTCGGTAACATACCAGCCTTCCCAGCAGGTACTTCGGTCTATTATTATGTTGAAGCGAGTGCTGTGAAGACACATGGTACCACAACATTTTTCCCTAAACATGCGGAATTTGGTGCATCTCACTATCGGGTTAAGGCACCACAAGCAGAGGTCGTATCGGTTGTAATAAACGAACTCATGGCTTCCAATACTATAGGTATCGTTGACCCTCAAGGAGATCACGAAGACTGGATTGAATTGTATAACGTTACGAACGAAACAGTACAACTTTCCGGTATGTATCTTACTGATAAAATAGACAATCCGAGAAAATGGAAATTTCCTAACAATACGACGATTCCACCGCGCGGCTATCTAATCGTTTGGTTGGATGAAGATGGTAAAGCAGATGAAGGACTTCATGCCAATTTTAAGTTGTCCAGAAACGGTGAAACTGTTATGCTTATAGATACAGATGAACGTGGAAATCACGTCATAGATTCAATTACTTTTGAACAGCAGAAGAAAGATACTGCCATTGGGCGTTATCCAAATGCAACGGGTGCTTTTCAAGTTGTTGAGATGACACCTGGAAAGCAAAACAGAGAAAAACATTAGGTTAGCGTGACTACTCCGATAGAAGTCCGAACTTTTTTAACATGGAAATGTCTAAAGTTTTAAAGTGAAAACTAAGAAATAAATAGACAAGACCTTGCAAGTGTTTAGGATGACTGGAGGAGATAAATGGCAATTACAGCACTACCCGACGATATGGATACATTTTCGGATTTAGTCCAAGTGGAAGAATTTGATACTGAACAGGAACGCGAACTAATTTTGCGTTGCCAGGAAAGAGATACTGCTGCGATGGGGACCCTCATTGTACATTACAAACATTGGGTTTACAACATAGCATACGGGATGCTGGGACATCGCGAGGATGCCGAGGATGCTGCACAAGATGTTTTTCTTTCTGTCTGGCAAAATATCAACAAATTTCAGTTTCGATCACGATTCTCAACTTGGCTTTACCGAATTGTGAAAAATAAGTGCCTCAATCTAATTGATCAGAAAAAACGCAGAAAAACAGAACCGATGGAGATTGATGACACGCAACCCTGGGTACCACTTGATACTGTTACCCCAGAACAGGAAGCGCTACGCACTGAGCAGAGCGAGATTCTACATGCTGCACTCGGTAGGCTTAAAGAAAGTTATCGCACGATATTGGTTTTGCGTGAATTACGAGAACTCTCTTATGAGGAGATAGCAGAAATTTTAAATTGCACACTGGGGCGTGTCAAATCCCGTTTGCATGAGGCTCGTAAGGCGTTGAGAACTGAACTCGAGCGTATAGATTGGTAGAAGTATTTCTTGACTATTGTTTTTAACTGTGAGATTTATTCACATATAACTTATACTTTTGGAAAAATGAAACATCAAAGTATTCAGAAGAACTTATCGGCATATTTAGACAACGAATTAGCACCTGATATGCGTGAGAAGGTTAATGTACATCTCCGCTACTGTCAAGAATGTAAGGATATGCTGGCAGATTTTAAAGAGAACCAGCACCGATTTGCTGAGCTTGTTCATCCAGCACCATCTCTAAAGGATTCTGTTTTAGGGATGATACATGAGATTGAGGCAGCACCACGCGAGAGATTCCTGACGATGCTAAGACGTTGGTTATTTCGTCCTGTCACTGTTGGGGCAACTGCTTTCTCAACGGTTTGTATCATAGTTACGGTTTTCTTATTTACATATTCCCCCGCACCTCAATCTGATGAGCTTCTTGATTTCTACTTTGGGCTGCAATCAGAACAAGTCAATAATAATCCGTTGAAATCAAATGTTGCTTCTCCACTCAGCGATCCTCCAACATACACTGAGGATTTTGGTGAAGATACAGAAAACCTGCTCATTCTATATTTAGGTGACTAATCAGCGAATTAAATTTATTTTTTGATCTATCACCTGTTAGTTCAATTGTCGGTTCTAATCACAACATTGAATCGGAGTTTTGTATGTCAAAGAGGAAATTTCATCATATAGATTCCTGCTCCGAAACGAGACTTAATACGGAAATCATATTACTACATTAGACGTTCTACTATGTTAACTAAGTCATTAAGTGTTTTGCGTTTTGTAGCACCCACTTTTTTTCTTCTGATATCCAGTTTTGCCTTTGCCGATGTTACTGTACTTGAAGAAATAGCGGAAGCTGAACGGAAAATCAGTTACATCGGTGTTCGTTTAAAAGTGTTTGGATCCCGGACTTTTGAAGAGACAGTTATTCACAAATCTTCAACGGACTCATATCGTAAAGTCCTCTCAATTCTTGGTGAACAGAAAACACTTTCAGATGAAAATGACTCTGAAAGAAATAGCGATAACAATGAGAGAAATAGGGACAGACGGAGAAGAGAATTTAGATGGGAACGTCAGCGTAGTCAATTCTCTACAAAAGAGCTTGAATTAATAGCAAAGAATTACAAATTGGAGCGGCATCGGGATGAAAAAATTGCCGGTCATGAGACAGATCTTCTAATTATAAAACCTAAATATCCGGGGCGTCCAACAAAAAAAGTCTATTTTGCCCGTAAAAATAGTGTCATTTTACGAGTTGAGGATTTAGACTCTGCAGGTGTTATACGATATATGTTCGTCTACACTCGAATTAGTTTTGAGCGTAAAGTTGTAAATGCAAGATTTAAAGACTTACAAAGTAAAATTAATTCAGGACCACGTCGTAACTTACCTGAAATTACACTTGCTGAAGCTGAAAAAGTACTCACTACAAAACCCATCAAACCCCTATTCTTACCTCCAGGCTTTCAACTTCAAAGTGTTCATAAACACCAATACCGTGGCAGCCACCCAATTCAATTGAAATACACAGATGGTATGTTGGATATCAATCTATATCAAACGATTGATAAAGGTGAAAATAGAGGTGATCGAAATAGAGGTGGTGAGAGTATAAAGGTTGGTGACGTTTCTGTACGGAAATATCGGCGCGGTCCGACATACGCATTTAATTGGTCCAGTTCAGGTATCCACTATTTTCTTTCCAGTCCACTGCCTGCCACCGAAATGGTAAAGATTATTGAATCAATTATCGATCGAAAAACGGTACAAAAGTAGATTGAAATTCAATATTGTCAGAATTTAATTGGTTGGGTTGAGCAAGTTGCAATCCAACTTTTTTGCTGATTACATATCAAGGAGAATTATGAGTTCATTAAATCTTTTGTTGTTGACTGTATTTGTTACGAGCATGTTTTTTGCAATGAATATAGATGCTGATGAGATTAAGGGCGAACTTGAAAAGTCGCCGCGTCACGGAGAGTGGGTTGAGATTACTGTTGCAGAGGATCGCAAACTCAATGCCTTTATTGTCTTTCCTGAAGTCAAAGAAGCGGCGAGTTCTATTATTGTCATCCACGAAATATTCGGGTTGACTGATTGGATACGACTCGTTGCGGATAGACTTGCTGCTAATGGATATGTTGCAATTTGTCCAGACTTGCTATCGGGGATGGGACCTGATGGTGGTGGCACGGACAGTTTCGATTCTCCCGATGATGTTAGAGGGGCAATTCGTGGACTTTCATCAGACCGGGTAAATACAGACTTGGATGCTGTGAGTAAATATGTTAGTGGTTTGCCATCAACAAATGATAAGGTCGCGGTTTCTGGCTTCTGTTGGGGAGGCAAACAGACTTTCCAGTATGCAGTTCATTCTGATAAGATCGTAGGTGCGTTCGTGTTTTACGGTTCTGCACCATCCGTAAAGGATGTCCCAAAGATTTCTGCCCCTGTATATGGGTTTTATGGTGAAAATGATAATCGGATAAATGCTACAATTGATGCAACCAAAGCAGCAGCAGATGCTGCAGAAGTTATCTATGATCCAGTTATTTATGACGGAGTCGGTCATGCATTTTTGAGACGAGGTATGATGGCAGAGGCAAGTAACGTTCAGAAATCTGCAACAAAAGCTGCCTGGGAACGGTGGGTTAAACTGTTAGGTAAACTCTGATAATACCGAATGTTGTAGCCATCTATAGGGTACTAAATATATGTCAGAAAGACTCAAGGATAAACTCGCCATCATCACAGGAGGAGCACGTGGGATTGGTGCTAAGAGTGTGGAATTCTTCGCTGCAGAAGGCGCTTCTGTCGCAATCTGGGATTTGAATGTTGAACGGGGCAACAAGGTCGTACAAGAGATTCAGAATGAAGGTGGTACTGCAATCTTCTGCAAATGTGATGTGACAGATTCCGCACAGATTGAAGAGGCAGTACAAAAAGTCGTATCTGAGCTTGGTTCACCGAATGTGTTGTTCAACAATGCTGGGATTGCTGTTGTCGGTGAATTGGAGGAGATATCTGAAGATGATTGGGAACGCCAATATGCAGTGAACGTGAAAAGTATCTATCTGGTATCTCGAGCGGTTATACCTTTGATGCGGGCCGCTGGTGGAGGTTCAATTATCAATATGGGTAGTGAATCTGCTTTTGTAGGGTTTCCGATGCATCCAGCTTATACTTCCTCAAAAGCAGCGGTAGTGCACCTCACTCGCAGTATGGCTGTGCGATATGCCGAAGATAACATTCGCGTAAACAGTTTGTGTCCCGGTACAATAAATACTGAGTTATATCAAGAGTTTTTGGCACAGCAAGAGAACTCTGAAGAGATTAACAGAAAAATAAAGGAGATGCATCCTTTAGGGATTGGTGAACCTGAAGATATAGCGTGGGCAGCAGTATATTTAGCTTCGGACGAATCAAAATACATGACAGGTGCTCCGATGCTTGTTGAGGGTGGTATCTTGTCTCTCTGATTCCATAACCTATTAAGTACTCATCAGTCCCGTAGGGACGATATGATTATAGTAGCAGATGCTACCCCCACCCTCTTTAGTCCCGACAAAAGAGCAGTAGGGTATTAACCGAACCATAGATGAATCGGTTAATACCCTACTTCAAGAAAACTGTATTAGATTGCGTGGTCAGAGGGTTTGAGACCTTTTATAAACGTTCCGAAACCGAAGAAAGTCGGCGCATAATCTCCGACATAGTCAACGACACTGACATCAGGAATATCGTCCTCCATCCCCATACACCAGTAACATCCATTGACAAGTAGTCGTCTGAGTCCTTCGCTTTCTAAATCAACGGATGCCCCCATTGTCGTGTTGAAAACGCGTGATGTATTTCCCGTTTCACCAGTATAGGTTTTGATCCATGCCATCGGCATTGTGATGGTATCCGGTTTTGGTGCATCAGTTGGTTCCATTCCCACCAAGACTTGTCCGTGCACTAAGACCTGTGCATCACCTGTTAGTTCTTTTATGCCATAGACATCTGACGGCCCCCATATATCTGAAACACCTTTTACAATAGGATGGTTTTTCATTGCTTCATCAATGACACCGCGTGCGCTTTCTTTGCCATGATGTCCGTGATGGTTTATCCAAGTTTCTCCAAGCACTTGTCTACCGTAACCTCCATCAAAATCTCCGCTGTTGAAGCTGTATTTAGTGTAAGGACTTTCAAGGTTTTCTTTATAGTTGAAAGCGTGCGTTGCTGTTCGTAGTCCCATTACAGGTTTGCCAGCATTCGTATAGTCAACGATATACTTCATCTGATTATCGGGTAGTTCGCGGAAGCGTGTGAACAATACCATCATATCTGCGGATTCCAAGTGATGGAGTCCGGGGATATTTAAATTTACATTCGGATCAATTTCACCTGAATCAGGATCAATAGCGAATAACACAGTACACTTAAATCCGTGATGTTGTGCTAAAACTTTTCCCAACATAGGCAATGCTTCTTCGGATCGATATTCCTCATCACCACTCACCAGAACTATATGCTTACCTTTACCCGGCCCATCAGTTCCATCATATTCAACCCATTCATTATTCATCAAAAAATAAACTCCAGTTCATAAGATATTAGATTATCAGTATAGCATACGAGTGAGAAAAAGTCATGATGAATTAGGAATCTGACAGAAAATGGCACTTCTGAGATCACTCCTACAGAAGATATGTCTTAAATGGTGAAGAATTTTAGAGAAGATTGGATTCTCTTGATTATTGACTTATATTTGGATTAATGACATGGATTATCATCAATTATTCTGCATCAGGACGGACGATGTTGTATTTGTTCATTTTTTTGTAAAGATTACTTCTCTCTACCTCTAACGAATCAGCGGTTTTGCGAATGTTCCAATCGTTATCACTTAAAGCATTAAGAATACATTGAGATTCTGCTGCATCTACCATTGTACTCAATGGTGTATTACGTTGATAGGTTGCAGCACTACCTATAGCATGTGTCTGATCAGAACCAATTGGTAATACATCGGCAACATCGGTGGGTAGTATAATGTTTCTGTTAACCATAATGAGTAAGCGTTCAACGATGTTTTTCAGTTCTCGTATGTTTCCGGGCCAATGGTAAGATTGAAACTCCTCGTAGACATCTGTATCGAACATTTTTGGAGTAGAAGCAATATTCTCTTGTAATTGATCAGCGAAGTAATTTACTAAAATTGGAATGTCATCTAACCTTTTTCTTAAGGGAGGCACTTCAATGGGTACAATTCTAAGTCGATAATAGAGGTCAGTTCTGAAGGCACCTTGTTCAATTTCTTCTGGAAGGTTCTTGTTACTTGCAGCAATGATTCGGACATCAACATTTCGTATCTGTTGACTTCCGAGTCTTACCACTTCTCCATATTCAAGAACCCGTAGCACTTTTGCTTGAGCCTTTAAGCTCATGTCTCCGATTTCATCAAGGAACAACGTTCCTCCATCAGCAAGTTCAAAACGTCCTTGTCGCATTGAGTCTGCCCCAGTAAATGCTCCCTTTTCGTGTCCGAAGAGTTCACTCTCAACGAGTTCTTCTGGCAGTGCTGCACAGTTTAGTGGAATAAACGGTTTATCAGCACGATTGCTATGCTTGCAGATAGCATTCGCCACGAGTTGTTTTCCTGTGCCATTCTCACCTGAGATGAGGACACCGAGATTGCTTACTGCGACTTGACGAATTTCTGCACGCAGTTTCGTCATTACCTCACTATCTCCAACCATCTTTTCATTTTCGGGAATTTGCGATTTTAGGTATTCATTCTCTTTCGTCAAACGGGAAAGTTCCAAAAACGGTTCTATGTTGGACATGATTTTATCGATACCAACCGGTTTGGTAATATAATGCTTAGCACCGAGTTCCCACGTTTTGACTGCAATTTCAATATCCTGCTGTGCTGACATCATTACAACATTGAGTTGAGGTTGCAGTTCAAGCAGTTTCTGTAATGTTTCAATACCGTCGATCCCGTTTTCCATCATAATATCTAATAGGACAAGGTCAACTTCTTCAGATTTGCATCGATCTAACGCTTCTTCTCCACTTGATGCAGTTATCGTATCATAACCTTTGATGGACAGTCCTTGAGAGAGCATCTTGAGTATGTTTTTTTCGTCGTCAACAATGAGGATAGTACTCATAATTATTTCCTCTCCGTGTTCAGTTTAGAACACCTTTTTGGTTTGAAAGTGTATGTATCTTTGTACGGATTTAGTTACAGACTAAAAGTTTACAGTATTTTGTCGGTTGGTCTAAGCTAAGTCAAAATCTTCCATTTCAAGTGAACTTGACGTTAATCGATAAGAGATGAAGAGTTATTAAATTTAATTCTCACAGTCGTACCAAAGTTCTCCTCCGATCTTACATTAATTTCTCCGTCGTGTACTGTGATGATTCGTCGGACTATCGGCATACCGAGACCAGTTCCATCAGCTTTTGTGGTAAAGTCAGGGTTAAATAGGTTTTTCAGCGATTCTTTAGACATTCCGTGTCCTGTATCTTGAATTTCGATGTAGATTTCCCTGTGTTCTTCAATTTCACTATCTGTGCTAACATCTGCTATAGGTGAAGAGAAAGTGCGGAGTGTGAGTACACCGCCATTTGGCATCGCCTCAATAGCGTTCTTTACAAGGTTTCCAATTGCGCGTTCCATCTGTTCACGGTCTAATGAGAGCGGTGGTAGTAAACTGAGCTCTTTTACAATTTCTATCCGTTGTGCTTGAGACAACTCCATATATAATTTGACTACGGAATTCACAATTTCATTCACGCTGGTTGGATGTCGTTTAGGTGCGGGTAATCTTGCATATTGGTGGAATTCATCTATTAGTCCGCGAATACGGTCAACTTCTTCAATAATTGTCTCAGTACATTCATCAAATATCTTTTCGAATATCTCTGGTTGATCTTTTGCTGCTTGCAGATTCTCAACTGAAAGACGAATTGGAAACAGAGGGTTTTTAATTTCATGTGCAAGTTGTCGTGCGACATCTCGCCAAACAGCGATTCTCTCTGCTGCTCTGTGTTCCTCCAAACTCTTTTTCAATGCAAGAGCCATATTGTTAAATCCATCAGCGAGTTCTCCGACTTCCCCTTTAGATTGAACGGCAATTTGATATGTCAGGTTTCCTGCACCGATCTCGTTTACGCCTTTTTGCAGTTGTGCAATTGGGCGAGTTATGCGCCGACTCACAAGGAAACTGCTACAGTATACTAAGAATGCGCCTGCACCGACACTCCATAGAAGAATAGTACGCATTCGAGTTTGCCATAAAATGCGGTCTTCATGGGAATAGGCAATGATTAATTCTACAAATGGCAGTTGGTTCGGTGCTGTATAAGGTGCGCTTAGGATATTCGAACGAAAAACGGTATATATTGGTGTGTGTAATGTATCTTCTGGAGTATCTAATAAATCTGATTGTTCGATTTTCGGCAATGTCACGACCAATTTGTCATTACGTTTGTCTTCTGCCTGATTTAAAGTCAGCTGCTGTTCCCATTCTTCTTTTAGGTTTGGTGTTTTGTGTGCACTGTTGTTTAGAGAAACCCATTCCTCTTGTTCATCTTTTCTTTTTACGAGAAACACGGGGTGTTCAGAGGGTTGGCTTAACGCTCCAATTAACCATTTTTGTAGCGATTTGCCTCCAGTGATGAATCCCCAATCCCACCATTGCGTGACTTCAACGACTAATTGTGGTTCTTCGTCAGTATTGATGATCCGTTCCCGTATTGTGTTTTTAACCCCTTTAAATGTCTCATCCGTTTTGACCTTAAGAATCTCATTATCCTTACTTCCAATCGGCGGATTAGGCAGTTTGCTTAACACTAAAATACCTTCGGAGTTCCCACATTCAAAGACATCAAAGGTCGTAGGAGGTATTTCTCCACTTCCACCACCTATTTCTGCTCTTCTCAAGGCTTCCCGAACAGCTTGATCTTCTCCCTTTGCTGCGACTTCAGCCCGTAAATTCCGAAGGAATTGGGCATACATATTAGAAATATGAACACTCAATTCATAAACCTCTGTCTCAAGTTGGTCATTAAATGCCTGATTTAATAGCAAACTTGCAATACCAAATATCACAGCAAACATCAGTATGAACACGAGGCTATATGTGAAGAATATTTTGTTATGAAGTCGTAATGAAGATAGTCTGCGGAGCATTTCTTGGTGTCTTGGATGATAGTAGTTTTACAATAAGGCTCAAAATTTGAGCTATGTTGTTAACTCATTTATTCGGTTTCGTTCTCATTTCACACGCGATCTGTTCGGTACGCTTTTTGTATCCTTCAACAGCGGATTGGTGATATGTTAACTCTTCTTCAAGCGCGGGAACACCGTTGAATAGATGTAGTTCTTGCAATTTACCTTTCACAGCAACGGTATCCATCAGGGTCCGCATTAACTTACACACGCTACCGATATTACGCTCAGGTAGCGTGAGTGTGATATTTGGAATGCCATTTTCTGTAAAATCCATTTCTGTACCACGATAGGAAGCGGTCTGACTGTCGTTCATAGTAAGTCCTTGAAATGCATCCAGTCCTTTTTCTTCATTGTCACCTGGTATTGTCAGATCCTCACAAAGGTCTGTCCAATGTATAAAAATAACTGCTTTATCTCTCGGCCCTGCAAGAATTCCATTTAGGATAGAGTGGTTACTTGTAGGTCCTTTTGCAGCAATAACATTGGATCCGATCCCCCGTTCTTGTATTGATTCGGTATAGAGTTGAACAAACCATTCTCCAAGTCGACTGTTGTCTGCATAGTTGTAAAAGACAATACTGGTTGCTCCAAATAATTTCTCTACATTTTCAAGCCAAAATGCAAGGTGGTACGGAATGTTGTTCTGATGTGTATAGGGTTCGTTAAAATGTTGATCCGCTGTTTGGACACCTTTGATTGCAGAGTTTATTCGATCTTCTGACGTTTCGTTTGGTCCTGCTGTCATTGCCAGAAAGAAAACTCCGACAGGAGAAAAAGCAGAAAAGCGTCCTCCAACACCATCCGGAACTGGAAGTATACCGTAAAATGGGGATTCTTGATTAAACTGATACAGCAAACTTTTCTCTGTTAAACCTGTGGTTGCAACAATCTGATTCCGCCAACTACCGAATTCCTTCTGAAGTGTATCCCGTATTATCATCAACGTTGCAAGGGTTTCACCAGTTTTTCCTGATTTGCTAATAACATTAAACAGCGTTTCTTGTAGTAAGTTGCGCGATCTTAGCATGTCAAGTAACGATCTCAATCCCATCGGATCAAATGTATCACCTGTGAAGTATACTTCAGGTGCTCCCCCGCGTTCTGCAACTGATAACAGATTGTGATATGGATTATTAGCGATTTCGTGAAATACACGGGAACATAGATCAGAACCCCCTATGCCAACAGTGACGAATGCGGAGAAATCATCTCTTGCTTTTTTTGATAAGTCAAGGACTTGCTGGATGTGGTCTGTTTGTAAATGGCTGCGTGTCCATGCACGCTGATTGTCTTCTAAAAAAGACATTGGGGCACTTATTTCCTGTTTAAACAGTGTTTGTATCTGATCTAAGCGTTCATCATCTAACAAATCACCATCTTCTTCAATTGAATCTGCACAGACCGTCATTTTGATTTGTATGTCTGATCTGTTTCCAAACGCAATCTGTTTTATCTCTGATTTCATTGATATAGTTTCTCAAAACCTCCATACATTGGCAACAATCTTGATATATTTATGCGCGTCCATACTTATCTTGAAGTCTGACGATATCTTCCTCATCAAAGTGTCCAAAGGCGATTTCGAGAATACGATAGCCTTCTGATTCACCGATAAGTTGGTGTTTTGCACCTTGTGGAATGAATACAGGTTCCATAGTTTTGGGACGCAATATCTCATCTTCAATCCTAATACACGCACCTTCGTCAAGTGGAATCCACAGTTCACTCCGGTGTTGATGGTACTGGTAACTTACTTGTTCGCCAGCATGTATTTCCAAGATTTTTACGGTTACAGGTTGGTTGAGTACGTATTGTATAAAACGTCCCCACGGTTTCTCTGTTTTTGATATTTCTGCTAAAACTTTTGATGGGTCTGTTGGTGTTGACATATGTTTACTATTCTCGTCTGATGAAACTAAGCAGTATTATTGTTAATGCTGTCTAATGTAGGATCTTCGTTTGTGAAACTCTCCGAAATCCTACACATTCATTGTGCTAATTTAGCACAACTCTATCAGGTAAAGCAAGAACAAAAGCATAGGTGTAAACTTAAGAAAACTTAGAATCTCTTATGAATCATTCTGAATCCCTATGGTTATTGGGATTGTATGCTCTTTAGTCCCGTAGGGACGATATGTTTATAGAAAAATGTGTACCCCACCTCTCTTCAGTCCCGTAGGGACGATATGTTGATTCTTCTATGCCGTTCCTACGGAACTCAAAAAGGGTCGTATATCGTCTAACTATAAACATAGCGTCCCTACGGGACTGAAGAGGGTTTCTGGCATCGAAAATTCCTTAAGTCTACACTTATAGGTAAAGCAAGAACAAAAGTGATGCGTAGCAGAGACAATCAATTGTTCCGATTTGTACTGGTTTGTCAAACTCACGTTAAATAACAAATGATCGGTGCACTATGTAAGCGCGCCGACCATTTGAGTTTTTTCAGAATTACACCTTAATGCGTAATGACAGAAGTCATACATCGGTGTTTTATTCAAAATATGCTGCGTTTATTTCTATGAAATGTTCCCATTCTTCGGGGACATCTTCTTCCATGAAGATAGCCTCTACGGGACATTCGGGTTCACATACCCCACAATCGATGCATTCTTCTGGGTCAATGTAGAGCATTTCCACCTCTTCGAATTCCTCTTCTGCATCAGTTGGATGGGGATGTATGCAATCGACAGGACAGACATCAACACAAGATGAGTCTTTTTCGTCAATGCAAGGTTCGCAAATTACGTACGTCATATTGGAATCTCCTTTCTATTAAATTATACCATACAAATTATCAACTTACACATCGTTTTTTTGCTTCGTGTAATATTCAGCGTTTATTTCAATGTAATGTTCCCATTCTTCAGGGACATCATCTTCAAAAAAGATCGCTTCAACAGGACATTCAGGTTCACACACACCGCATTCAATACATGTATCTGGATCAATGAAGAGTTGATTAACTCCATCATATTTATCAGATTCAAACAACTGATTTGGTCCTATTGAATCACAGGGACATATATCAACACAGACACTATCTTTAACATCAACACAAGGTTCACAAATTACATAAGTCATTGCTTTGTTCTCCTAATATTATATCTATTTCTGACAAATTGTCAATTATTGTTTTTCTTGAAAATACTCAGCGTTTATTTCAATGTAATGTTCCCATTCTTCAGGAACTTCATCCTCTATGTAGATTGCCTCTACCGGACAAATCGGTTCACATATACCGCAATCAATACACTCTTCGGGGTCAATGTAAAGTTGGTTCTCTTCGTCAAAATCATCCGAAACATCGCGCATTGGGTGAATGCATTCAACGGGACAAATATCAGCACATGCGTGGTCTTTTACATCAATGCAAGGTTCGCAAATTACATAGGTCATTTTCTTTTCTCCTTTTCTTTTGTTGTTTCTTCATTGCAAAACGAATGGGATCAGTATAGACTTTAGATATAGGGATAGGCACGATCATTACATAAACTTGCATTAAGCCAATTAATCTCAGTTTTCCATCCAGGTTTTACATCTTTATTTTCACCCATTCCATACGAGAGCACACGATAATTAATACCTGTCATAACCATCAATCGATAGGCTAATTCTTCTGCTTCAGAAACATGTATCTCAATTTCACGATCCTTAACTATCACAAAACCGTTATGAAGTAGTCTTACCTGAAGTCCATACTTATCAATTTCAGATTGCAATCGTTGTGTCGCCGACTTCACCAGCGCAAAATCCACATCAAGAAAATCTTCTTCTTGATATAGTTCAAAACCGCTATGGCGAACGTAAACATCTATTTTCTTGTCTTCAAATCTCCCATCTTGTTGCATTTCCTGTATCAAGGTATTTAGTTCAATCATTTCGTCTGTTTGATAGTCTGATGGTTTTTCAGGTAGAATTGCAACATTAATTTGGGCGTAGTAGATTCTAAATGGTAGTTCTCTTTCGGTAATTAAAGCTTGTAGCACTTCCTTTACTTCTAACACGCGGGTTGTACCTATTGCAAGTTTTTCAATTTTCTTGTTTATCTCAGAAAGGGTGCTTCTGTGGGTAATGCGCCAGTGTCCGTCTATCTGATTCTTATTTAAATAGTTGTCCAAAGTATCTTCTCCCTGCCATCGCTCTAATATGTTCTCTTTACACTGTTTTGCTTCTCGTTCCTCACCTTCAACAATCAACAATGTATTGCCAGAGCCAACGCCTACCGGGATCCCAAGCTCATGAACTATGGACTTTAGTATTTCGTGAACTTCATAAGGTCTCATGATTCTCCCTCCAATATCTGTTTTGTACACTATCTATTGACTTCTAATGTTTATGTTGGAAACGACCAGTGCCGGTGTTTATATCGCCATGTTGAAATTCTGATATTTGCACTGATACAATCTCTCATATTGAGTGCCTCATCCTTTGATTTTGCTGTCATATTATAGGAATCCATCACGTAGTTGATATTCAACGTTTCATCTATCAGTTTTGTTATCTGTTTAACTTGTTCAAGAGGTAAAGTTGGTTCAGACTCTTTCTCTAATTTGAATCCTCTGTGAAACAGTTTCGCCTTTGTCCGTTTCTCTTTTAGTATCATCTCAAAACGATTTGCTATACCTTCCAGCTGATATGTTTCAATTTTTTCCTCTGTAGTTTTCTCAACACGAAATCCACCGTGCAGGATTTTTACGGGGTAACGCGATGTGTCCTCTTCATGCAATGTGACCAATCTGAAACCGTAATCTGTGTGCCGAATTGCCATCTGTTTATCAGCAATGACAGATTTAATGAAAGCTTCAACTTTGAAAAAACCCAAGAACTCATTCGCTGCAGAATTTGCATCGGTTTTCGTATAGAAGTTCATAATTGATCCTTCACCTGGTGGTTGTGTGTGGATTTTTCCATCTGTGTTCCACTGATGTAACACATCTTTTATACGTGTCTGTGTCGTATAATCATTTCCATCTGATTTCTCAGTAGGTAATATGTCAACGATGTTAATAGGAATCTTCTGTTCAGCGATTACGGATTTTAGTAATTCCTTGACCTCGTTCGGTGTCATTTTAGTTCTCCTTTTAGAGTAAGAATGCAAATCAGTTGAAAAGGTTACATCAAAACAGTCCTTAGCGATTTAATCAGTTTTAGTATTCTCTTCTTCTCGAAATAAGTTTTCAAATTCTCCTGGATACTCAGCCTTCATCCATGCACGAACCCTTTTCTTTGCTCGATGCAACCGCACCTTCGTTGCTGACAAAGCAATATCCAAAGTAGCAGCAATTTCTTCCAACGGCATTTTCGGTGTCGCAAGTTTTAAGTCAAATACTTCCTGTTCAGACTTCGGTAGCCGTCGAGCTAATGCATAGACGATTTCCATCTGTTCTTTTGCAATGATGCGATAGATAGGGGAACGATGTTCAAGGTCCACCAGATAGGCTTCTGGGTTTCCTTCAATTGATGTTATTTCAAGTTTTCTTTCAACATTGCGGAAGTGTGCTGCTACGAGTTGGTGTGCGATACTAAACAACCAGCTTGAGAAACTTTTGGGATTACGTAGGGTGCTGAGATTTTGGTGAACTTTGATAAATGTCTCTTGCACCAAATCTTGTGCTGTTTCCCAATTATCTACACGTCTGTAGAAGAAACTCAGAAGAGGACCTTCGTAACGGTGATAGAGAATTTCGAATGCTCCGTCATCAGTGTTGTCTAAGTCATTATGAATTAAGTCATCGTCCTGATATTCTTCCATATCTATTACCAATTAATCTCAGTTCTTTTGCAGAATTCGGATTGTCTATTTATTATGTAAGAATGCAAATCTGGAAAAAAGGTTACATACGATTTTTTTCAATCTTCGGTGTCAAGACCCCTTCGCTTTAGCACTGAGATGTAGACACCGCAACAACCTTTACTTTAGATAGAATGTCTGGTATACTAATTAGACCTTTTCAGTGGTAGATGTTATAGCGTCTACCTCACCACTACAATGAGAAAAGTGTTCTTCCTGGAAGACGTTTCACCATGTATGAATCACAGAAAATCGCATTAGATGTAAATAATAAACAACGAAACCGGTTTGCACAGCAATGCGGGTATACGCGTTTTGGGTTCTATTTTACACTCTTCTCTATTCTCTTGCTTCTCAGTTTAGGTTCTTATATTAGAATTTGTCAATCTCAAAATGTTCCTGACCCACATTTATGCACTATCAGTGGTCAAGTTACAGATAAACAGAACAATCCTCTCTCGGAATATATCGTTTCAACAGTGATGCCAAAAGACAATGTCACTTATGCTGTAAAGACGGATTCTGTTGGTCAGTTTTCGCTTAGGAATCTTCCTGTTGGAACTTGGAATGTAGAAGTACGACATCTGAGCACACTGCTTACCCAACGGGAAGTGCCTGTAGTTGGCGAAACTGAAGTTAATTTTGTGATTGAAGGTACAGGTATTATTTCAGGTTTTATATATGAATTTGATAAAGAACTACCGTTGGAAATTAATGATGACATAAAGGTGGCACATCTTGCTGATGACGGTCAACGGATCATGGGGATCTACAAAGGAAAGGTTACTGAGGGATATTTTGAAGTTAGAGACTTGTTACCCGGTAGCTATCGTATTATTGATGCTTTTGATGGTTATATCTTTTCGGTGTCTGATCACCCCATGATTACCGTGTACCCACAAGGTCGTGTTGAAGGTACTGAGGTCTATCTGAAAAAGGGATCATCAGTTCACGGAGCA
The DNA here is from genome assembly GCA_965261435.1 of Candidatus Poribacteria bacterium. GTDB lineage: Bacteria > Poribacteria > WGA-4E > WGA-4E > WGA-3G > MSPOR6. Next base: position 3,280,652 of record CBDHDL010000021.1, on the reverse strand, counting down.
TTTATTGATGCTGAAAGTGGACAACCTATCTCTGGCGCACTTGTCAGTATAGCATCGGATAAGAAGATCAGTATTTATACGGATTGGACATCTGCTCATGAAACTGAAACCAACTCAAAAGGTGAATTCCGTTTTTCAACACCGAATAATTCAGATACTTACTATGCATTCACGGTTGTCGCATCTCATCCTCGCTATCAAACGCACCGTTGGCGCCGAGAAATGATACCTGAGAAGGATCAATATGCGTTAGGTGAGCTTAAATTGAAATCTTTCCTCTCCTTGCGGGGAACTGTATCCCCTTCAAAGTCAATCGGTACAGTTGAGGGTCTCACGGTGCGATTAAAAATGCACGACAAACCTGCAGAGTTTTTTCGTGCAGCTGCGAATCCAGAACACACTGTTAGAACTGACAATGAAGGCAAATTCCTTTTTACAGAACTCCATCCGATAGATTATAGTTTGACTATTTCCCAAGATGATGTTATTATTGCTTATCTTGAATCAGTCAATCCCCAAGCGGAAAAACCGCTTCTAATCCACTTACCAAAATTGAGAACGTTTCGTGGTAAGGTTGTTGATACACAGCAAGGACCAATTTCTGGAGTGCAACTGATTGTATCACGCAACAGCGATAGTTTGTACGGACACGGCACACTCTTAGTTACAACACAAACGGATATAAACGGTACTTTCGAAATGCAAGTTTTAGAGACAGACCCACATCTTCAGTCAGTTGAAGTGTCAAAAAAAGGATATCTTTCAAGAGTATACCCAAATCCTAAAATTAATAAAGAGCCGTTGATTGTTACGCTTGAAAATGGGTATTCTATTAAGGGACGCGTTGTTCTACCACAGCATGTTCCAACAGATTCCTATTATGATGTGAAGGTTCTTACAGAGGATTCTGCAATCACACCAACGTTGAATCCGCTCTCCTTAAACAGACCTCTAATGTCTAAGCGATTTGGCGCGTCAGAAGAGACCTTTGTTCTGGATGGTTTATTTCAAGAAAAATATACCATATATATTACTGGTGAATATATTGGAGCAACTGGTATTGACGTAGAAGCAACAGCAGAAGGTGAGGAGGCATGGATCGTAGCGGAACAGTCTACATTGACGTTGATGGGACAAGTGATGTGGACAGATACTGATGAACCTGTGAAAAACGCATTGGTTAGACGTTCTTGGTATCCTTGGGATTTAGACAGATACGATATGTCAATGACTCTTGACCGCTTTGAAACTGAGACAGATGCGGAAGGTAGGTTTGCGTTTTCAGATTTGACACAAGGACCTTACCAATTACATATTCGGGCGGTGAATACTGTGTGGAACAAAGAGGCAGGAAAATATCAACGTGTGTATATACAAAAGCAGGTTGATATTCCAAGATGTAGTGAGAATACACATTCCATCTATCTTGGGAAGGTGGATGGGACTCCTTTTACAAATGATGAGTAAACTGTGTAAGCAATTATTTGAGGAGCCATAAAATACAATCAAGTATTTTAATTGCGAGGAAATCAAAATGACAATAACATTTCAAATTCCCCCAGATATTGAGAAACAGTTACGTGAAAATGTTTCCAGAGGTGATACGGATGCTGTTAGGAGTTTGTTAGTTGAAGCACTTGAGTCAACTTTGCAAGCATTGATGAAAGAGAAACCGCAATTGTCCATTGAAGAAATGGAAATGAGGTTAGATAGATTAGCTGATAAATTTATGGAGTTTGTTGGTCCAGATGTTCCTCCGCTATCTGATTACGCAGTTAGTCGTGAAGGGATATACGAAGGGCATTTATAATCATGGTATACCTTGTTGATACGAATATTCTGTTACGTATTGCGCGCCGTTCCGATGAACATTTTCCCATTGTTAGGAAAAGTATCCACGAGTTGTTAGCGAAAGGACATCAGTTACATAACTTGTGCAAGATAGGCATGCAGTAAGGTGAAATTAATGAGAAAAACTGTCTATATTTTCAAATTGTTTATTACCTTAATTGTTCTACTTGCTTTACAAGGTGTCGTGTTTGGTGTAACATGGCAAGATGAATTTGAAAATAAGGTTAAAGAAGACTGGCAATTACAAGGTAGTGATTCTGCATGGCGACTTGAGGGGGGATTTTTACGTGCAAAAATTGAGACACATAAACAGTGGAGAACAATTTTTGAAGTCTATCAATATAAAAACTCTCCTGGTCCCTACGAAAATATAACAGTGATGGCTGAAAACATCGGAACGTCGGGAGATATTAAATTTGGCATTGTGGTAGGGAAACATTTCTTAGATGATGACGGAATTTTAGAGGAAACAGGTTATTATCTGTTCCTTACGAATGATATGCAGGCATCAAGAAATGGGAAAGTCTATCTCGGTCCAGGTAGGCGTTGGAATACAGATGCTCTTAATCGGATGACACTGCATTTTGATGAGGGAAGATTTCAGTTGTTCGGTGATGACGAATCGCGAATGGATTTTATAGATGCAAATCTAAAGACCATTGACATTATCGGTTTTGTCCTTGTGGGGTACGTTACTGATTTGGAGAGTATTGGCGAGGGATGGGTGGATAGGATTACGATTTCGGGTATACCCGTAACACCGAAAGATAAATTAACAGCTACTTGGGGACAATTGAAACGGGATTAGTGTTCTGTCTGCACTCAAATGATGGGTAGATCTGTTCGTAGTGACAGGGTTTCCCTGTCCGATAAAAAATAATGAGTAGAACCGTTCGTAGGGACAGGGTTTCCCTGTCCGATAAAAAATAATGAGTAGAACCGTTCGTAGGGACAGGGTTTCCCTGTCCGATAAAAAATCATTTATGACTTGACAAGGCACTATGCTACAAATGTAACAACTTAGGTTTTAAAAGAACGAGTGATGTTTCAGAAGAATATAGATCTGATTTTTAATCTTTTGTTATTGATAATAGTATTATGCGTTGCTTTCTGGGGCAAATTTGCTGGTGCCAAGTTGAATCCCCACGAACGCGCGGAACCACGCGATTCTGGCGCATATTATAGAACACCCGGAAAAAATGGAAAGTGGTTCGGTCCTGAGATTAATTCTCTAACCCTTTGTAAGGGAGTTCATAATCTCTATAACAATAGAGGGTTTTTTAACATTATAGAGACGATTGAAAATGCGGCTGTTTCTAAATCAAGTATTAAGGGTGCGTTACATTGGTATAGACGACAGAAATGGACATTTGCAGACGATAAGACTCCTTGGGGTACAAATGTCTCAATTATCACGCTGCACGACGACCTTGGATGGAGTGAGATAAGTACTGGAGGCGGAACGACAGGTTATCCGTGGAGTGGAATTGAACGACATTGGCGAGATGGAAATATTATACGATCCCAAGCTACTGTTATGGGATGGCGACAGTATGCACGCGGTAGAGAACGGTGGATATGTCCTATGTATTTTAAGATCGGAGGTTGGGAAGGTGAAGACCTTGAAGTGCACTGTCGGACACTAAAGACATGGTTCCCGCCTGACTGGCAGGTTCTGAAGCAGAAAGATAGAGATTTTGGGTTCCCCGTTGAACGTAAACCTGGTGTAATTAGTCGTAAAGGGAAGCTAACACATAGATGGTATGACTGTATAAAGATCAACTGAATAGAACAATAAGAGCTTATGCTGCCGTTTTTTACACTAACCTAAGTGCTTGTTTAAGAATGTTATCCTATTGGAGCGTCTAATCATAGATTGTAGATCGGGTAGAGTGAATTGAAACCAGACAAAATGCTCCATATCAACTATAAAGTCGGGTTTCGTTCCTCTACCCGACCTACATATTTAGTCTAAACTATCCACTATGAATGAAATAAAAGCATTCTTGATTACCATATTTCTATTAGCCTGTATTGTCATTACCGCTTCTGCGGAGATATGGCACGACGATTTTGACGCGGAGAATACTGAAGCGTGGAAAGTCGTTGGGAATAGAAGGGTGTGGAACGTCGTTGATGGAATGTTGCGAATTAGCATAAATAGAGATTGGGCAATTGAATACGATCTCTATGAACTCATTGCATTTCCTGCCCCTCACAGAGACTTTGTCGTCACAATCAAGAATTTTGGTGCTGACAAGCTGCGTTTCGGTTTTTGTGTTGGACGGCGTTTCCCTGAAACTGTTGATGAAGATCCATTTTATTATGTATTTTATCCTGATGAAATTAGAGCACGTCGTTTCAATGGTAGAGGAAGTAGTCATCCGTTTCGGTACAGATTGTCTCGGGAACCTCGTCAAAGATGGGATACAGATGTTATAGATGAGATGGAGTTACATTTTAACTCAGGTTTCTTCTTGCTGTTTGTTGATGGAGAATTCCGTGCGAAATTTACAGATGCAAACTTCAATAGAATAGAGATTCTCGGTTTTGTTGTTGAAGGAATCAATATCGCTAACCAATGGGAGGCAGAAGGATGGGTTGATTCCTTCACTATTTCTGGTCTAAACGTCTCACCAGAAGTGAAAGCCACAGAAACATGGGGAGAAATCAAAGGGAACTGAGCAGTGCATAAAACACTACTTCTGTCTATTAAGGAATCGCTGATTGTCTGTGTTTGGATAGGTTGTGGGGCAGTGACACTCTGGGGAGCAGATGGATTCGGACTTCTGACTTCTACCTATCAGGGGAAACAGAACTTCTCACTACAGGTGGATTTTCCCGCTGTTTATGATCTTTGGAAAAGTGGTGATGCAGTTTTTGTGGACACACGTTCCTCTGCAAACTTCAAAAGAGGACACATTCCCGGTGCAGTTAATTTACCGATAGATCATATTAATAAGTCATCAGCAGTTTTACCAACAGATAAAGAGACTCTTTTAATCACCTATTGTGGCAGCGTTGTATGTCCTAATGCTTACCAGTTGATGAACATCCTGCGGGGATATGGATACAAGAACGTCAAGTTTTTTCCAAGAGGATTAAGGGGTTGGCAGGAATTAGGACATACATTGGAAACGGAATGACTATACCATTATTGCTAACTGCTCTAAGAGTTGTTATTGGGACAATCCTTCTTTTTTCAGGTATAACAAAACTTACGAGTTTTAGTCTGTTTGTTAATGCGGTAATCAGTTTTCAGATATTGCCAATGGTGTTGGTAAAACCGCTATGTTATCTGATTGTCTCTGCCGAGGTGGCGTTGGGATTAGCGATTAGCGTTGCATATTTTACGAGAGGTGCAAGTTTATTGGCATCTTCACTATTTCTAATATTTGCTGTTGCATTGCTAAGTGTATTGTTGCGAAAACTGCCTGTTACGGATTGTGGATGTGCTAACTATCTTTTTAGTGTTCTTGATTTCTTTGGTTTATCAGTTTCATCAGAACCTAATTGGAAGATAGTTTTTGCAGATATTTTGTTAGCTGTGTTGAGTTTTGGGTTCGCTTGTTCACCTCAACGGGGATACGGATTGGAATCGTTGGTCCTTCGTGGGGCACATAAAGAGAGTTAATTTGTGTGATTACGAACAAACAGGTTTGTACATATCAATCACTACAAATCGCATCCTTACGTAACACCTCATAGTAAGGCAGACATTCAGAAAGAACGTTCTCCAACTCTTTAGGAAACGGTTCACTCTTCGGTCTATATGGTGCAAAGCCGACACTCCGATGCACGTTCTGATACCAATGTGGTGCCCACACACCATCAGCAGGATGTCCTCCGCGTTTCCAAGACAACATCTCTTCTTCAAACGGTATCTCCAACCGAGAGCAGAGGATTGATAGAACATGCCTCGGTGCAAGCAGCAGTTCTTTTGCATCTAATATAGGTGTTGAATGTCCCGTCACTTGCAAATCTTTAAACAATTCAGCTTGCTTTTTCAAACCGGTATCCTTCAAAGTCGGAATTCCGATCACTTTTGCCAATGAGGGTAGCATCTCTTTAGGATCACGAATGAGGAAGATATTAACTGTTTTCCACATAAAGAATTTGTCCATATTGACGAGATGGTGTGCCATCTGTTTCATAAAGAGGACAGGTTTATCGCAAGGCCCCAGAATTACATCACGAATGACATCATCTGCATCTGTTTGCATTGATGCGATAACTTCCTCTCGTCCAGGATGTTCTGCACCAGTGGCATGTAGATAGTGTGCATATAACGGTTCATCAACAACTCTTGTATCACTCCGTTGTGCGAAGGAGTACATAATAGCGGTAGAAATGTTCCGAGGTCCTGACCAGAGACAGATTCTTTTTGTTTGCATGTGTTTCCTTTGTTAGCCAATGCGATCACCAACGCATTGCTGCTTCTCGGTATAATTGGATTTGCTCCATATTGCGTGGTACTGATGCTTGAATAGATTTTCGCTTCCTGTTTAAATCCTTTAGCACTATTGGTGCGCGAAGCATATTTGTTAGAGTCACGATACCTGATTCATAATAAACCCACATACGTTGCTCTGTAAATGGATTGAGCACATACGCAGAATTTAGATTTTCCGATTTACCTACGATTTCAGAGAATGAGTCATATTCGGGATAAGCAAGTTCAATTGTCTTGTCGTATCCTTCTAAAAACATCTGCTCTGGTGGGGGTTTTGGCGTATAACCACTCAATTTACACTTACAAAACTGTATCGGTGCAGCCGATTTGTTGATAAGATGGAGAGAGACGACAATTGACAAACGGTTATTATCATCACGATTGATAAACCACGTATCTTCCTGAATTAGGTTGACCGTTAGCCCCGGGATTTGTCGCCATCTGTGATAAACAACTGCTAATGCGATCACACATCCTAAACTCAATAAAACCCAGTGTCCCGTTGGAGACGTGATGAATTTTAGGAGTTCTTTAAATGTCTGTTGTAGCACATCAACTCCTTATCAAGTGTATCAGCGGAAATCACCCCCTGTCGTCGTATCACGGGTGGTGATACTGAAATGTCATAAACTGTTGATGGTACGGGTCCTGGTGTCTTTCCATCATCTACAATGTAGTCAATGTGAGATTTGAGATCTCTTCCAAATTCATCTGCTGAGGTAGCTGCTGGTTCACCAGATAGATTTGCACTGGTTATTGCTATGGGACCGCCAAACTCTTGAAGTATTTTTAAGAGTATAGGTTGATTTGGTATTCGTAATCCGACAGTAGACCCTCCAGCGGTCAGTTGTGGAAGTAGGTTTTTTGCTTCTACAATGATCGTTAGTCCACCGGGCCAAAATCGATCTGTGAGATGATAAAAGAATCCAGGTAGGTTTTGTGCGACCTGTTCTACACTTTTAACGGAACCGAGAACTAAAGGTATCGGTTTTTCATCTGGTCTTCCCTTTATTGTGTACAGTTTTTGAACTGCGTCTGCATTAAATGGGTCAGCCCCTACTCCGTAGACTGTATCTGTAGGAATTGCGATAATTCCACCAGACTTTAGACAATTTACTGCAGCTTCAATGCGTTTATCGTTTTCCAAGTGTATTGCTCCAGTTAGGCATCAACTATTGAGCCGTTTGCAGCAGCGTTGAGTGATAATTCATCACGGAGTCCTTGTTGATATTTTTCGTAAGCGATACCTGCAATCATTGCCCCGTTATCTGTACATAGGCTAAATGGTGGATAATATACTTCCGCGTCAATTTCATTTGCAGCTTCGCTTAGTGAGGAGCGTAGTTTGCTGTTCGCAGCGACTCCGCCTGTAAGTGTAATCGTTTGGACACCTGTGGTCTTTGCTGCATGAACCGTTTTTGTTACAAGTACGTCTACAACTGCAGCTTGGAAACTTGCTGCGATGTCTTCAATGGTAACTTCTCCATTATCAATTGTTCCTGCGCGTTCCGCCTTCTCAACAAAATAACGGACAGATGTCTTGACACCGCTAAAACTGAATTGATAGTCCCCACTGCGGAGCATAGGACGGGGAAAGTCAATGGCTGCCGGATTTCCTTTCTGTGCCAGTTCGTCAATGATCTTACCGCCAGGGAAACCGAGTCCAAGATATTTAGCAACCTTATCGTAGACCTCACCTGCTGCATCGTCTTGAGTTGTTCCGAGAACCTTATATTTCCATCCGTCATGCACTTCTACAAGTAATGTGTGTCCACCTGATACAGTCAAACATATATGTGGAAAAGTTAACGAATCATGCACCATGTAATTGGCGTAAATATGTCCTTCAATGTGATTAATTCCGAGTAAGGGTAGATTGTAGCAGTATGCAAGACTTTTAGCTGCAGCCACACCAACAAGTAATGCCCCTATCAACCCCGGACGATTCGTGACTGCTACGGCATCAATGTCATCAAATGTTGTATTTGCTTCAGTGAGTGCTTTATTGACGATATAATTGATTGCTTCAATGTGTTTGCGCGATGCCAATTCTGGTACCACGCCGCCGTATTCTTGATGTGCTTTTATCTGTGATGCAACGATGTTTGATTTGACATCACGACCATCAACTACAATTGCTGCAGCTGTTTCATCACAAGACGTATCAATTCCGAGTATTTTCACAAATTTATCTTTATGCTGTGTAGGTTAGTGATGAGATGGACGATTTTGTTATCCATCCCATCACTATTTTAGTGGTCTGTCCAAGTTAAACTTGTAGGTCGGGTAGAGCGAAGCGAAACACAACATGATAGACACACTAATTACGTGTCCAAATCAACGCCGAATACGCGTTTGGTATTCGGCGGGTTTCGTTCCTCTACCCGACCTACATAATTAGTGTGAACTATCCAATAGACTATTCTTGAAGAAAATTCTTTTGTTCAGCTTGAGATTCGCGTCTTTCTCGTATCATTCCAACGAGGACACACCCTCCCATCCCCAATAATACAATTGCAAAAGGAAATCCGGACACAAGTGAGGCAGCTTGTAAAGCCTTCAACCCTCCTCCAAGTAATAGTGCGATTGCGACTAAACCTTCTGCAGTACACCAGAACACGCGTTGAGCAACTGGTGCATCAACCTTTCCACCAGCAGCAATGATGTCAATGATTAGGGAACCAGAATCAGATGAGGTGACAAAAAAGATTATCGTCAATATCATCGCAACACAAGATAACAACATTGGAAAAGCTAATTCATCCAACATTTTGAATAATGCAAGTTCCGGTACATATTGTTCAACTATTTCGGTTACACCTGTGTATCCATCTGAAAGGAATTGGTGTAGAGCTGTTCCACCAAAAGCACTGAACCAGATAAGACATAAAAGGGTCGGTAAAATCAATACAAATATTATAAACTCTCGTACTGTGCGACCTTTTGATATACGGGCAATGAATGTACCGACAAACGGAGCCCATGCAATCCACCATGCCCAATAGAACGTAGTCCATCCGTGTAGGAAACCCGTGTCAGTTCGACCAATCCAGTTACTCAGAGGTCTTATATTAGCGAAATAATCAACAAGACCCGTAAACATATTACGGAAAATATAGAGCGTTGGTCCTAAAACAATGACCGTAAGGAGCAATAAGAAAGCAAGGATAATATTAAATTGACTTAAACGTTTAATACCTACATTAATACCTGTTATGACTGATATAAGAGCTATGATTGTAATTACTACAATCAATAACACCATGGTAGTGTTTGTTGCTGGAACATCAAACAGATAGTTCAGACCAGCAGTTACCTGCTGAACTCCTAAACCGAGAGAAGTGGCCAACCCGAAGATACCTGCAAATATAGCGAACGTATCAATTATATGTCCAGTCCAACCCCATATTCGTTCTCCGAATATGGGATAGAAAGCAGATCGGATGAGTAAAGGAAATCCTTGGTTGTATGCAAAAAACGCCAGTGCGAGTCCGACAACACCGTAAATTGCCCATCCGTGTAAACCCCAGTGAAAAACGGTGGATGCTATCCCTAAAGACCCAACTTTCTGAACTTGAGAATCTGCAATGTCAGGAACGGTTTCTGCATTATAAGTTATAGCTGCATCATAAGGAGTCTCAACTCCAAGCGGTGGAGACTGAAAATAGGTAACGGGTTCTAACACACCAAAAAACAGTAAGCCTATTCCCACACCTGATGCAAACAACATTGAAAGCCATGTTAAGTATGAATATTCGGGTTTTGTCTCATTTCCTCCAAGACGTATTTTGCCAAGTGGAGTAACAATCAGAAGCATACAGAACAATAGTAGGATATTAGTAATATCCATGAACCACCAATCAAAATTCGTCGTAAGCCAACTTCTGATATTTCCAAATAGTTCTGTCGCTGGTTTTTGAAAAAGTAGCGAAACCACAATGAACAAAACAATAACGATACTTGAAATAACAAACACTGGTGTTAAGTAAATATCTAAGCCGAATAGTTTCTTGTACTTGCCTTCATCTACTTGATGTGGCATCTGTTGCGGTTGTTTTTCTTCTTCGTGCATTTAAGATTCTCCTTTAAGAATTGTGTTTACATACACATAGCACAAATAAATTTGAGATTCATAAACCTATTTGAAATTCATGAACCCTTAGAAATAAACACCGAAGTTAAAATTAAGACGCCAATTCCACGCATTATTTCCGTTTGCACCAAAATCACCTGCTCCCTCGTAGATACTCGCGTAGTCTTCTTTCATGCCATCTTCGGTTCTGTTACCAACAAAGGAGTTACCATCAGAAATAGCAAAATCGCTATAGATATACAAGGAACTAAACAATGTCCAACTTGTCCCGATCGTAATTAGAGTGCTTGCGTTGTAATCCTCTACTGTTTTTAGAATAGTGCTCCACTCTACGTATGGTGTGACACTGTCTAACCATGAAATACTTTCCGTATTAATGCCACCATAGCGAAGTGAAAACGCTGGTATTAATCCTTCGGATGCAGCGGGCCATGCAAAATCATAAGCACCCATCGGGATCAAGTCACCAGTCCCCCAAGGAGTGTCATCCGTGATATCATAAACATAGTAGGAAAACTGTGAATAGAGCGTGAAATTTGCAGCTGAGATTTTCACATGAGGGGATAATGCGTAGTGGATACCACTATCATCACCTCCTACATTTGTCCCCTGCAGCATCCCGAACTGTGCTGATACTCCAATATCAGCTATATTTTCAAGAGAATATATTGCACGTAGATTAAATTGATGTTGCTCATCAAACCCATTTTCTCCATCACCCCACGTAACGGTACCGTTTTCATCCGCAATTTCTTCCCATTTTACAACATCGTAGGCGTAACGTGAACTGTTAAGACTACTCCCTAACGTCTGGGGTTCACTCATGAGGAAATAGCCTACATCATAAGTCAGTTTACCAGAACTGTTACTCCATACAATTCCCAGATCGGGGTCATCAGCGAGTCCAACATAAAAATGCTGATCAAAGAACCAACTTGTTGAAATACCGTAAGCAGTTGGTCCAAAAGGTACCCGGACAATACCTGCTTTGAGTGTGCCTGTATCGTTGAAATCATAACCTAACCATGCTGTATGTATCATACTGTAACCACTGGAACTTCCGAAATACCTCGGGTACCATCGGTACTCCAGTTTACCGATTACGTTATGAAAGTCCAGATCGACATTGAGACGTAATATCTCAAGGTCTACATCGCCAAAGTTCTCACCTCTACCATCTTCGTAAGAACCGTACACGTAATTGGCACGCATCGCGCCACCGATTTTTATTGGACTTTTCTTTGGCTCTACTTCCTCAACAGCTTCGGCAGTGGTATCAGCCACCGCGAATGGAAGAGTCATCAAGAAAAAGACAATAGAAAGAAATAAAAGAGGTTGGAACCTTCTGTATTTGATAAATGAAGATTTAAGTAAGTTTTCACACTGTTGCATTAGTATCCTCCTTAGGTACATAATACACTATTATACCAAATTAACTCGATCCTAATCTATCGGTGCGGTTAGGAAACCGCACCTACCGTTCGGGAAATAGAACAAATCCCGTTAATGGAACTATAGTTTGGACAGTTTCATCCTGTTAGGACTTCCAAATAGGTTTGTCCAGACTTTTCCGTAAAAACTATACGACAATTTATATTACTTGTCAAATATAATTTATTTTGTCTGTTTATAACGACTATAATTCGGACAGCCCATTCTCCGTGCACAACTGCAAGGAAAGTTGTTGTGTATGATACCATAAGTACGAAATAATGTTAAATAAAAAACTCGCCTACAATATCTTGTAGACGAGTTTGAATGATCTTCTGTCTTTGATATGTCAAGACTATTGCATCTGTCCCATTGCATTCATCATCATGAATGTTTGGACTAATTGTTTATAGTCACCGAGAGAGATGAGTAGTTTTGCACCAATTCCACCATCACGAACTTTCGCAGATACACCGATACTGTAGTTTTCTGGAATTCCATCAAACATTCCAGCCATCATTTGCAATTCAGCAGCAGCGTTTGGATCGGCTTTTGCTACCAGCGAAGTGATGTTATTATACGCTGCTATAGGAGAAATACCGAATAACAGGTTATTGTCTTTACCTAATTTCTCAACAAGATTCTGATAACCCACATTTTCAGAGATGCTTTCAACGACTTTTGCTTTGCTATTGAGGGCGGATTGTATTATCTCTGGCCCCCCTAAAGCGAAGTATAGGTGTCCATCAGAAAAAGCATAAGACCAATGCCATTCATGTGGCAAAAGAACAGCAACTTCAACTGGTACATCTTGAAACGCAGTACCGAAATTGGGAAATACAAGGGTCTTAATCTCAACACCGTTATGCATTATCGGGTTAGCAGCATACGCCCCATCATATATAGTGAATTCCGGAAGCTCTCCCATCGATTCTTTCATAATCTGCATCATTTTAGTCATGTTATTTAAAAAGTCTTCGTCATAGTATTTTTTGACTTTTTCTTCGTCTTTTAGATTATAGATGACCAATACATCAGGTATGAGGGAGTCTCGGAAATTGACTGAGAAACCTTGCTCTTCACCCAATGATTCATACATTTCTTGCATCTGCAATACGAGTTGTTTGAGTTCCTGTTTCGGTTCTCCATCTTCTGCATGAAGGTTTAACATCCACGACATGCTCCATTCATACAAATCCATTGCATTCCCTTCAAACCCCCCGAACAAGAATGCACCATTTGGTAAATCGTTCATGATTGCTAATTCATCAGGAACATGTTTCTCTAACGCCTTTTGTACCTTCCCACCGTCCTTAAATTCCAGAAACGGAGCGAATTGTATATCAGTACCTTGTATTTGAATGGTTGCACTAACGGATTTTAATTCACCAATCAGTTCAATGAATGTCCCAAACATTCTTTCCATCAATGGCACTGCTGTCATGGATGCAGGATCGCTCTGCATTTCGTCAAGTGTGGATGCCATACCTTCCTTGATTGATTCCATGTGAGGTGCGATAATTGTCTCAAGGTTAAAATATGCAGCGACTTGATCAGTCCCTTTTGAAATCTGATTTAGGAATTGGGTGTAATCATCGTTAGCGACGATTGACTTTTTATCACCTTTACTTACATCAATAATGTTCACACAGTCTTTTGCCAGCTGCGAGAAGACGAGTGTATTACCTAAAATAGCAAAGTTACCGTCCTCTCCATCAGCACTCCAATAGGTTTCACCGTTATATTCGGTAGGTTCACTTCCCTCTGCTTCTGTTTGAATGATCTGCATCATTGCATCGGGGTCTGTCAAATGAACGGTTGCAGCGACAGTCATGGGCTCGAAACTTGTGAATAAAACTGCGAAATCGTTGTCTAAGTCCAACCCAATCTCTTCTAATTCTGCTAAGCTCTCAAAACCAGCACCGAAGGAACTCGCTAAAATCATCGCAAGGAGTTCAGGTTGTTGTCCGACTTGCGGCATCATTTCTGCTGCACCGTCGTTTATTTTGTTATTGAGTTCAGATAAACTCGGACAGTAGAGAATACCTAATACATCTTCAGGTATGAGATTCAGGACACTGTCATCAGGTAATTCAGTAGGTGTATCTTCGGTTTTTGCTGCGTGTGAATCTGTAAGAACATAATCATTTTGGTTAGTAAGAGCTGGTTGATCAGCAAAAACGGTTGTTAATAGAACACTTGTAAAGATTGTGAGTACGATGAGGGGTAGCGAAATCCGATTGTTCATTACTTATTCTCCTTATAAGAATGACTACTATTGTATCCTCTCTGGATTAGGATATTAGTTCTGGTTATTTGAAATTTTTTCTTCAATTGCGTTGATTTCATCATTGGATGTTAACACACTTATTTCGACTTCGTAGTGACGGCGTCCTCCTGGTTCGATATGTTGTAGTGAACCGCGTTCACGTTCTGATGCACGTCCATCAACTCTACAGTTTGATGGTTCTAAACCCATTACATAAGCACCTTGTCCACACAATTTCCACTGTACGAAGTGAGGAAACTGTGTCTTATGGTATCTCACAGCGATTCCTATGCCTTTATTTTCATTGAAACTTCGGTTGACCAATGCGACCCGAATATGGTTATCAACATCAGGTTCCATTTTATGATAGTATACCTGTTCTGTGAAATCAACGGTGGGAGGTTCACCGCAATTGTATTTTGATAAGTTGTCTTTTGCATGTTCATCTCGGGGTGTTATCTGTGATGATGGTGCTAATAGTTCACTTCCATCCGCAAGAATCGGGAAACCGACATTTATATGGAAAAGATACATGAGTGGACAATCCTGATATCCGAGATTTTCAACGATGTCTTCAATGTGTATTTTATTTGAACCTAATTCGGTCCAGATGCGCCGAGTTCTGCATAAATGTTCGCCTAATGCTTTGGTTTCAGTGACTTTTCCTTGTGCCCATAGAATGTACCGATCCCCCTCCCAACGCGTATCAACCCAGACGTTTTTTGCTGGGATGTATGACGCCCTTCCGTGTAGACCGAGTTCTTCGTCCTCATCAACGTTTGGTGCTCCAGCTTGCGTCATACCGCATGTTGTGAGTAAACCACCATAGAATCCCCGCAACCAACCGAGGCCGTTTGGTTCGTAGTGTGCTGCTGCTACATCACCTGTACCAGATCGCCAACATAATGGTATTCCTCTAAAATCTGCATAAGAGATATCAAGACCCCGATTAGTCAGGACAGTGAAGTTCAGACCAGAACCTGTCCGAAAACCGATTGCATCTGTACCTTTTTCATTTCCATCAGTGAGTTGGTAAACCTTCGCTTCTGCAACCTGCGATATATCTCCAATGTGACGTAACAGTTGCATCCTATCATAGTTTGCCCCATACAAATGTATCAAAGTGATGTTCTCCTTTCGTTTGTAGTTTGTTGCATCGGATACTTACTTCATTTTGATAGAATTTTAGCATAAACTGATAGAAAATACAAGCATGGATTCATGTTACGGTGTGTAAAGTTTTTGGCATGAATATCACTCAGCTAATGTGAAATAAAAAACTCACCTACAATTTCTTTTAGACGAGTTTGAATGCTCTTCTGTCTTTGTTATATCAGGACTATTACATCTGTCCCATCGCATTCAGCATCATGAATGTTTGGACTAATTGTTTATAGTCGCCGAGAGAGATGAGTAGTTTTGCTCCAATTCCACCATCACGAACTTTCGCAGATACACCGATACTGTAGTTTTCTGGAATTCCCATAAACATTGACATCATTTGCATGTCAAGACCAGCGTTTGGATCGGCTTTTGCTGTCAGAGAAACGAAGCTATTAAACGCTGTTATAGGAGAAATACCGAATAACAGGTTATTGTCTTTACCTAATTTCTCAACAAGATTTTGATAACCCGCATTTTCAGAGATGCTTTCAACGACTTTTGCTTTGCTATTGAGGGCGGATTGTATTATCTCTGGACCCCCTAAAGCGAAGTATAGGTGTCCATCAGTAAAAGCATAAGACCAATGCCATTCTTGTGGCAACAGAACAGCAACTTCAGCTGGTACATCTTGAAACGCAGTACCGAAATTGGGAAATACAATAGTCTTAATCTCAACACCGTTATGCATTATTGGGTTAGCAGCATACGCCCCATCATATATAGTGAATAGCGGAAAATCGCTGAATGCAGTTTCTTTATGAAACTCTCCCAAAGATTCTTTCATAGTCTGCATCATTTTTGTCATGCTGTCTAAAAGGTCTTCGTCATAGTATTTTTTGACTTTTTCTTCGTCTTTTAGATTATAGATGACCAAAACATCAGGTATGAAGGTGTCTCTGAAATTTATTGAGAAACCTTGCTCTTCACCCAATGCTTCATACATTTCTTGCATCTGCAATGTGAGTTGTTTTAGTTCCTGTTTGTGTTCTTCATCTTCTAAAGGAAGGTCTAACAACCACGACGTGCTCCACCATTCATATAATTCCATTACATTCCCTTCAAACCCCCCGAACAAGAATGCACCGTTTGGTAAATCGTTCATGATTGCTAATTCATCAGGAGCATATTCTTCTATTGCCTTTTGTATCTTACCACCGTCCTTGAATTTCAGAAACGGAGCAAGTTGTATATCAGTACCTTGTATTTGGATGGTTGCACTAACGGATTTTAAATCGTCAATCAGTTCGATGTATGTCCCCCACATATTTTCCATCAATGGCACTGCTGTCATGGTAGCAGGATCACTCTGTATTTCGTCAAGTGTGGATGTAACACCTTTCTTGAGTGATTCCATGTGAGGTGCGATAATTGCTTCAAGGTTAAAATATGCAGCGACTTGATCAGTACCTTTTAGAATCTGATTTAGGAATTGGGTATAATCATCGTTAGCGACGATCGACTTTTTATCCCCTTTACTTACATCAATAATGTTCACACAGTCTTTTTCCAGCTGCGAGAAGACGAGTGTATTACCTAAAATAGCAAAATTACCGTCCTCTCCATCAGCACTCCAATAGGTTTCACCGTTATATTCGGTAGGTTCACTTCCCTCTGCTTCTGTTTCAATGACCTGCATTATGGCATCGGGGTCTGTCAAATGAACGGTTGCAGCAACAGTCGTGAGATCGTTACTTGTGAAGAAAACTGCGAAATCTTTGTCTAAGTCCAACCCAATCGCTTCTAATTCTGCTAAACTCTCAAAACCAGCACCGAAGGAACTCGCTAAAAGCATCGCAAGGAGTTCAGGTTGTTGTCCGACTTGCGGCATCATTTCTGCTGCACCGTCGTTAATTTTTTTATTGAGTTCAAATAAACTCGGACAGTAGATAATGCCTAATACATCTTCAGGTATTAGATTCAGGACACTGTCATCAGGTAATTCAGTAGGTGTATCTTCGGTTTTTGCTGCGTGTGAATCTGTAAGAACATAATCATTTTGGTCAGTCACAGTGGGTTGATCAGCAAAAACGGTTGTCAATAAAACACTGGTAAAGATTGTGAGCACGATGAGGGGTAGTGAAATCCGATTGTTCATTACTTATTCTCCTTAGAAGAGCAATAACTATTGTATCCTCTCTGGATTAGGATATTAGTTTTTGTTAACTTAACTGATAAACAGTAGCGAAAAAAGATAGCAAAAAGTTAACTTTCTGACATGTCTGACCGCAAAATCTCAGCTGCTTTATGGATTGTTTGGAGTTTCTGGGCAGCTATTTCATTTGTATTTACTGGTCGGTCAGCGAATGTTCCAAAACCACAATCTGGATTGAGATAAATCTGTTCAGGTTCACGATGTTTTAGTAACGTGTGTACTTTGTCCAAAACAAAGTCAACAGATTCTACCTCTGTCGTTCGCGGATCTACAACACCGAGTCCAATCTCTTTCTCCGAAGGTAGTTCACCGAGAACATCAATGCTACCAGCACGTTCGGTTGCATATTCTAACACGAACTGTTTGACATTCATCTGACTAAAATATGGAATTAGCAGATCATAAGACCCGCGAAGCAGAACTTCTTCCTGTTGACTCCAGTTACCACGACAGACATGGAGTGCGGTCTTCATTTTACTATCTATTCCATCAACTACACGATTGATCAGCTCTACAGCAAAATTGAGTTCTTCTTCCGGACTGCTTTTTTCTGAGAGAGCAGCACACATAAAGGAATGGGTTTCATGCGGACCTGTAAACGCGACTTCGGTCAGAACAGGTTCATCAAATTGTACAAATTCACAACCAGCATCTTGTAATTCCAACAGTTCCTGACGCAACACTGATACAACATCGTCACCTAAAGACTCTTTATCGGGGTAAAATTCGTAGGATAATTTCTTAACCCACATTGAACGGGTTAATAGGTAAGGTCCGGGTAGGGTGACTTTGATAGGTTTTGTTGTATGCTGTTTTAAAAAGTGGTAATCATCCAATACAAGTGGTGATGTGCGTTTTATTTTGCCATCAACGACAGGGTTTTTTAGAGCGAAAGCGGGAACATCTAATGCGTTGAGTAGTTGTTCAAATGCGCCTTTGTCTTCTACATAATCCAGCATTTCTGCCAGGGTCATCAGTCGTATACCGTCAAGGCATCCGGTGATGAAAGAATAGAAGTTATCCCGTCTTTGTTCACCATCTGTAACGATATCAACTCCGTTTGCTTCTTGTGATTTAAGACTTTCAATGACTGCCTCGTCTGCTATTGCATTGAAGTCGTCATCTGATACACGTCCTTTTTGCTTGTTTCGTAACGCTCGTGACACCGCTCTTGAACGAGGCATGCTCCCGACTACGGTCACGGGGAATGTGGGTAAATTGTTCATTGGTTTAGATTCCTTCCTTTCCAAAGTTTTAATACAAATCCATTTACATTTCTCATCTGCTTTAATCAGTTCAGTTTCAGTGAATGTATCTACGATTAGATGCGGATATTCCAATATCCTATCCAAACCCAACTTCACAGATGTCGTTTCTTTCGTAGAAACTGATCATTATCTCCTTCTAACCACAATAGTTAGCAATAACAACCTCAATGTCATCCTCAAATAATTCGCGTATCTGATGAGGTATGTTTTCATCAAGCAACACGCGCATCAACGACCTCTAATGTCATTTTCAAATATGCAACTGCTTGATCATAAGTTACAGTTGGGAAGTCATCCAAGAATTTTTGCAATGAATCGCCAGCTGTCAAATGTTGAATTAATATTTCTACTGGTACACGAGTACCTGCAAATACCAAAGCACCATTCATGACTTTTGGGTTTCGAGAAATAATCTGTTCTTTTTTCATTTGTAGCACTCCATCTATAATATCTGATTTCTTTCATCAATTTCTGGTATCAGTATTACACGATACTTTCGTTGTATTCTCACTTTAATAACAACCGATTGGGTTCCTCCT
The DNA here is from genome assembly GCA_965261435.1 of Candidatus Poribacteria bacterium. GTDB lineage: Bacteria > Poribacteria > WGA-4E > WGA-4E > WGA-3G > MSPOR6. Next base: position 3,261,432 of record CBDHDL010000021.1, on the reverse strand, counting down.
AATAATCAGAACAACTATGTGAAATTCAGGTGTCTGTTATTTTTCTATGGTTGTGTTTCATGGATTCTCATACTTTTTATCAACTTATTACGACGAATCATCTCAAAAAACGGTGATAATAACCTTAGAAATCTTGTTATATGGTAGATTTAAGAATTAATTGGACATGAGTTAATTGTAGGCGGGAACTCCGATGCCCGACTATCATCAAGTTAAGTCGCGATGCGGAAATCGCTCATACAAGTGAAGTATATATTTATTTACACACTTCACTATACATTGCGTTGCAAACATTCCAAAATTACTCAACGGTTTAGCTTACTTCAATTCAAACAGTCTGAAACTGACAGGTGTTTAGATCTTTCCATGTCACAGGGAATCTCTTTAGTCTTTCACTGATCCATTTACGTTCATATATTTGTACATTATTCATTCGACCAGCTTTGTGTGCTTAGTGTGTAAATGCACGATATCATCTGTAACCGTGCAGTAAATCACTTATGTCCTCCCTTACGAAAATAGGATTCATCGCCAACCCGCTGAAAGAAATGCGGAGAATCCAAACCTTCTCTGTCTCTTTGTTGGACTATCGCTTGAATCGAATCCCCGAACCAAATGCGGCTACTTTTCGGATCTATCCCTGCCGTCTGCCCAATTCGTTCAGAATGGTTATGTTGCTTTTGATATGCCGTCCAGATCTGTTTGGCTTTATGGGAATCGGCTTCAGACCAATTGGTATGTTTCATTTTCAACTCCTCCTTATAGTTTTCCATTCTAAATCACGCGCAAGTCAACATTCTTTTTCCTTGATATCATGAGGCAACCGCCCAAAACGTGTGATAAAATTCTCGGTCAGGTATGAGTTCACAACTCATCAATCCCCATATTTCTCACACGACCTGCTTTAATCTCATCACGAGCTTCTTCTGCAAGTTTTGCAAGTAGGTCTTGTGATTCAGCAAAGGTCTTATCCCACCGCCGTTCATCTTCAAGTTCTTCCAGAATAATGGCAGCAATAAAATCCTGCTGTTCTGGCGGCAGTTTATATACCTCATTAAGTGCTTTTTCGAGTAAATGAGTCATAATCGTTTCTCCTTTATGAAATCTGTACTTATATCACACATAAGTCACTTATGGACTCCCTTACGAAAATAGAAGAGGTGTAAATATTTTGTCACTCTATTTGTCAGAATCGCGGATTATCGCGGATGACACGGATTGCGCGGATTTTTGGTTTGAAAATTCAAGGATGTATGCGCAGGATAAGCATTTTAGCACAACAGATAGGCAATCAGCAAACGATTCAGAAGAGGACATCCCCAGTGAATAGCAGCACCTCGAAACACAAACTCAACAATCCGCGCAATCCGCGTAATCCTTGATAATCCGCGATTCCGACAGTTATGTGGCAAAATCAATACGCGTCCGTTTATGTACATAGCACTCCGCTGGAGTGCAGTCCATTGACAATCCTTTTTCTATAAACATATTGCTCTGCTGGAGCAAGGGTTCAGCGATCCTTTTTCTTAAGTGACAAATTTCTTAAGTGAAAAAACTACACATATACTTTCATCATTCAAAGGGGGTTTTGCTAATATCACCTATAGGTTTCGCTTCGCTCTATCTACCTACAAAATAGCACTTGGCAAAGCATTAGTTGTCTTTCAAAAACTAAAATCTACAGTATTCGTTCTGATTATCTACTATAGTGATTGATAGTAATCACGAATCTTCGCTGATATTAGATTTCTCCGTTCATTTAAAAAGTCATCATAATCTTCCACTGTTTTGGTTTCCATCCCTTGAGGTATACAATGAGAATCTAAGTTTTCTTTCAACTGCTTAAGATTGTTTATTCCTCCATAACGAATTTCTCCATTTTTACACTGCTCCTTGACTTGTAAAAAGTAATCCTCTGGAGGCTTGGCCCCAATTGCAATGTTAATTTCGCTTTGCATAACGACATAGTTAGCAATCTGATTGTAACTTCCACGTGTTAAGCCATGACTCTGCAGAAACTTACGTGGAAATATGTGGTGAACATTAGATTGACCTTCAAGGAGATCTCTAACGGTAATATCGCTTGAGAGAAATCCTTTATCGTTTGCCCTAACTTGACTTGCCATGTATACATTAAAATAAGGACTGCTTGCTACAGATGTGTTCATGTTTTGTGGAAGACCAACTTCCCAGAAAGCATCAGAAAGGTCGGACAGTTCTATTCTCTTCAGATACTGTTCTGCCTTATGTTCAACAATGTTTCGAATATCAACATCAAATGCCGTTTCGGGGGAACCTGTGTACCTTGCGGTCAATATTGACATTACAAACCACCGTCTAACCATGGTCTCAATTTTAGATGCCTCTAAGTTTTCCTTTCGTAATGTTAAATAGAGAATGTAAGCAAAATTGAGAGTGTTTCTTGATCTTATCATTGAAGCAGTAACAAATCCAGCAGATCGCAAAATCATAATAAAACGTTTAAAGTTAGTCTCATTCATATAGTTTAAAACACCATGTTTGAGTTGACTAAATGATGTTTCAGCTATTTCCTCCTCAAACCTTCGTATTTCAAAGTTACGTCCTGAAAGCAGAGCCACTAAGTCACCTAAACGCCCTCTCTTAAATTCTGTTGTAAAGGTTACTCTTAGCATATCGGTATAGGATGGATCGTAAAGGTCTTCTCTTTCATTTCTTAACCATTCCATTGCCTTAAAATAATCAGTATTTACAAAGCTATCATCTTGGCTTAAGGTGTGGAAAGACTCTGGAGCGATAGCAAGGTGGCAGAAATAATCTATACTTTTTCGCAGTAAATGACCGTCATACTTTTCGCTCGCAGCCATTTTGGACATAGCAAAATCAGATGAATTTAAAGCAACACCTTGAGAGTTGATACGGACAAAAACCTCAGTAACCGTCTCTATATCAAGATCGGGTTCTAATTCTATAAGACCAAGAGAATTGTCACGAATTCCTCTTAGTACTTCCAATCGTTTAAAGACATCCTCTCTGTCCATGTCTGGGTTTGCCTCACAGTATCTTTCTACAAAATTGAATAATTCTATGTCAGGAGCAAACACAACAGCAATATCTTGAATCCATTCTGGACTTCTTCGAATTGCTGCATTGCATACTTCAAAGCGTTCCTCCTTAGGATGGAAAGCAATTATTATCCGTTTCTGAGAAAAGTCTTTTTTGACAACCTTTTGTCCTAACAAAGCTGCAGAAAGTGCTGTAACACGTTGCTGACCGTCTATAAGTATACGTTTCCCTTTTGACTTTGAACCATCTTTGAGTCGGACATCTGGAGTTTGCCAAGTAATGAGATAACCAATAGGATATCCCCAATAGAGTGAATCAATTAAATCACGTACTTTTGTTGAATTCCAGACAAATGGACGCTGAATTTCAGGAATAGCTATTTCGTCTGAATCAATCCATGTAAGTATTGTTTGTATAGGCCTCGGAATTATATCGTATCGAGCATTTGGCATTTTGGTTCCTTTCTTGCGATTGATCGTGGTTTATATAACTGCTTAGTTCTTATTTTAATTCGAACTCATATTGAGTAAAACATTAGGGTGTGGTAAAATAGAGAACAAAGCAAGAAAATATGTGTTCTTTTCTATCCGCTTTAGATTCCCATTTACTTTGAATTCTTAGTCCTTATTCGCTATAAGTTTTTTCTAATATAAGTCAATTTAACAGAGGCGAGTCCATGGTTTACATTATGAAAGTATATCCAATATTGCCTTCATGAAGACATATTACAATCTTTAAAGTTGACCAAGCAATCTCTCATATTCGTCATGAAGACCAATCCAGAACCAATAGATGCCATCATCTTCCCGCAAACCCAAAACACGCCAATCATTTCCAATTCGGATTGAATAAATTGGATTCCTGGTATGTACCCGCTTGAATTGCAAGCTTGGGTGGTTAGGATTTTGTCTCCAAAGGCGATAGTTCTTACGAGCTTTTTCCTTGATATCTTGAGGCAACCGTCCAAAACGTGTGATAAAATTCTCGGTCAGATATGAGTTCACAACTCATCAATTCCCATCTTTTTGACACGACCAGCTTTAATCTCATCACGAGCTTCTTCTGCAAGTTTTGCAAGTAGATCTTGTGATTCAGCAAAAGTCTTATCCCACCGCCGTTCATCTTCAAGTTCTTCCAGAATAATGGTAGCAATAAAATCCTGCTGTTCTGGCGGCAGTTTCTGTACCTCAATGAGCACTTTTTCAAGTAGTTGTGTCATAATCTTTACTCCTGTGTGAATTCTGGTTTTATATGACGCGCAAATCAACATCAATCTCAATATCCCGGATCAATGTATTCGTCACAGGGGATGCAGCAAGGGTTTCCTGCCACAACTTTTCTAACACCTCGTCATCCGCATCTGATGCGACGTAGATTGTGCCGTTCACAGTTTTGAATCCACTATGTCCCTCCTCTTCTGTTCCGAGAAAGACAAAAATGTTATCGATCTGTCCACTCAGGGAGATTTCCAATTCATCAATTTCGATTTTTTGCTGCGATGCGCGTATTTGAAAACCCATAGCTAAACATGCACCGAGTGCGCCGAGAACATATTCAACAGCACTCGGTGCAGCATCCCGCACATCAAAACTGGCAGACTGTCCTACCGACCATGAATGATTTCGACAGAAAACTTTTGCTTGTAGACCGCCATCCCAATGGATACGTGTCTGCCACTTGTAATCTCGTGCTTGTGCGTAGGCAGCATCAGCATCTTGTTCTGCTTCGCCACGTTGGACAAAGTATTTGTTATGCTCAGGTGCTGGACGCCATCCCAAATAAGGATTTTCTGTCATTCGACACCACGCGGGGAGATCCTCCTTGACGCTAATCTCTGTGCTACGAATCTCCAGCACATCTCCATCTGGTACTTCTTCCATAGACTTTCGAATAAGAAGAAGTAGGCCGGAACCGCAGTCAAGGTTCCCTCCTTCACAGATATGTGGTGTCTCTAAAGTATCAGGTGCTTGTAAATCTTCTTCTCGCATTTGTTAATTCTTTCCATCAAGAGTTTGTTTGGAATTAGGATGCGAATCTATCGTGATAATGGTTTTTATGTTTATTAGAATGGACGAAAGGAGTATTTTGGCGGGTGTTTCTGAATTATATGATTTTGGAGGCATGTCTTTTTAAGAATCTGTATTGAGTAGCCCTCCTGTGGAAATAAGCTAACAAAGTACTAAACAAGTACAATTTACTTTCTTAAGAAAACCTTTTCCACAATGGGAGGGTAACTTTTTGTTTAGGTTTGGGATTCGTCCGATCCCATACGGAATTTCCTGCTTGGTATAGCATCAACTCCTTACGCTGATGTCAGTAAGTAATACTTGAACCACCAGTAATTAAGAACTCAACCGCTTTAGCACCACCCACAATAATGGCACCATCCAGAAGGTTATTTTCATCCAGATTTCGCTTTTTGAAGCAAGGTGAGCAGACCCAAATTGTTCCACCGACCTCAACAAAATCTGTCATGAGTTGTTTCAAGGGTGCGAAACCTTCTTCGTGAATATCATCTGCATAACCATTTTGTGAAAGGTGTACGCCTTCTGTGCTAAGAAAAATCACAGTTTCAACACCAGAGGCAACAGAAGCATTCGCGACAACAAAACCGACAGTTGCTTTGTCGGTATTATCTTTAGCGTGCGTAATGCTTATCATCAGTTTAGACATTAAGTTTTATCTCCTTTTTTAATATAAAAATAGGCATTGTCTCCACCGCAACAGTCTGCGAGAAGTTCATTGCCTATCATGTTACACCATGCTGCGATGTCCACAGGTGCTCCAGGGTCTACAGCATGGACTTGTGCAATCTGACCCGTCTCAAGAGTCCTCATTGCCTTCAATAGTGCTACTATAAGGTCACCGCATCCGAGTTCTCCAAAGTCAAAAACAGAGTCTGGATTAATGTTCGGCATTTTGTTCGTTTCTTGCATGATAAAAGGATACCATGAAAGTCATCAGAGTGCAAGATTAATTCTGAAAACTGTTGGTGAAGTGTTTTCTATAATAGATAACAAAAAAGATTTTTCTACCAGTGATAGCTCATAGTAGCAGAATGATTCTCGCTATTACAAACAAGCAAATGCAAAGGGGATTAAACAGATTAACGTTCAAGCCAACCGGGAAGTTTTATCTCTTCTGATAATTCCCAGGCGGTAAGGTAAAGTGAAGCTGTCCATCGCACTGACTCCCGGGAAAGGTCTTTCGTAAAGTCGATCAACTCTTCTGACGGATTCTTCAGGTCTTGATAGTCTTCAGCAAGCTCATAAACATGATCTACCAAACTATTAAATCCCTTCAACTGCTCAACAATTGAGGGCAGTAATTCTTTAACGGGTTCTATTTCCTGTTCCTTTGCAAGTTCGGTTGGATCAAGTTTCAAGACTTCAATTGACGCGTCAACCTTTTCGTGGATACCGGCATGTAGTTTTGATCCATCCTTCTGAACGATTCCATTGTAGTGCACCGTCACGTGTAATGGTTGACACAGATCCTGAGCATAGTGTGCTAAAAAACCTGCATATACATAGCATTTATACTGTATGATTGGATTGTCGGGCCATTTACGGTATTCTGCAAAAGCGATTGCAAGGCGTTCTGTATATTCTGCCACTGAATAGGGGAGAAATCCGACCTTACTGGGTTCAAGTTCCAGTTCCGCACATAACTTGATAAATGCATCACGATTTTCAGGTACAGGATTTTCTTTGATCAATTCAATATCAAAGTAGTGTTCACCGTATTCTGCTGCACGTGCATGTGCCATATCCCGATTTTTTGATACATCAGGATCATAAGAACAGTGTGCAATCATTTTCGCTCCTGTTGCAGAACGAAAGAATTCGGGTAACTCCTCTGGCAGTGTTTTTATAGTAGCTTGTGTAAGGATGTCATGTCCTCCACTCCACCATGCAAACGCTGGTGTGGAAAGGAACAGCAATAATAAAACTAACGTATTTTGAAATCGTCTCATAGTTCTCCTTTCAGACTAATGTTTTGTCAAATCATAAATGATTTGTATATCATGCGGGGAAACCCAGCCCCTACGAAGTTTAAGAAAATATCTGGGTAATTTGGCGAGGTTAGGAAACCTCGCCAGCGGCATCGGGCAGGTAGGTGCGGTTAGGAAACCGCACCTACCGGGTCTGGGTCCAAATTACCTAATTTATTTGTTTATCTTCATCTACGAACGGATCTAACCATCACTTGAGTGTAGGCAGAACACTAATATGTGAATTTGAAAATCCGTAGCGACTCGGAGATCACTCCAACAATAGTCAGGTTACGGATTAATCCGCAGCGAGATATTCACCTGACTCGTGATCCTGCCATTGAAACTGAAGTTCAGCGGTTTCATGGGGTTTAAACTGTATAGCAACAGACTCAACATCAGTCCCGATGATCTCTATATTATTCAGGTCAGCCGTACCGTATCCCAATTCGTTGGCATAATTGAATAGACCTATCTCCATCGGTTCAAATCCCATGGCTTTTGATGTTACAGCATCAGCAGCGAAAACATCAGCACTTGCAACTGCGATCCCGAGTGGAACTGAATTAGTGCCGCCAGGTCCGTTGCCTTGTAGTCCTACTGTCCCATCAACGATGGCGATGTCAGGTTTCAGATAGCGTGAAAGCCGTAATAGATTAATATTTATTGTTTGTGCTTCGCGCGGTAACTCTCTGTCCCCATGACTATGATATCCATGCACCTTGATACGGTCTTCCTTATGAATTGTTCCCATAATGATGTTTTTCATAGCAAGCGTAACCACACATGCGTCATGTGTTTTTGCAATTGCGACAGATATCGTGCAAGGACAATCGAGTACTGTCTTAGGCATCCGTACCGTATCTGTTTTCCTCTCAGAGAGAAATACTGTCGTTTCAGTCCAGTCAGTTTCCAGATGCAAGTCAACGAGTTTAATCGGTACATCGTATTCGGCTTGAAGTGCATCATAACCGAAAATTTGAAATGCCTCACCTGAGAAAGATTCATTTGCCCCTTCTGCGATAATGACTTCTTTCGGTGGTTGTGGCGTGCTTAATAGGAAGTCTAACGCACCACGCATAGCATCTACATGTGAAGACGCAAGTTGATTAGTGCTGGATAGGAAATTCGGTTTTAACAACACTTGTTCACGGACTTTTGGTGTAATTTCATCTCGTATATTGTCTAATGCTTCATAGACATTAGAACGACGTCTGCCAGTTTTGGCAAGACCGACTTTAGTAGCAGTTCCAGTCATACAATTTCTCCTAAATAAATCTAATACCAAATTAACAGGATTTATCTTATGTTATTGGAGTCTGGTGCGGTTAGGAAACCGCACCTACCGAGACGAATCGCGTCAATTTGGTATAAATACATATTTGATTTTCAATGGGATTATTCATCTATGTCAACATCTGATAAAATCGGACGTAAGAAACCATCATGTGTTTCTAATAGTGCTTCAGCTTCTTTTCTACCTATTTCCTTTTTCAACATAACTATCGCTATTTTTGCGTTACCACCAGATTCTTGTAATTTAGTCTTTGCGGTGGCAACGTCAACACCCGTAACAGACTGAATTATTCGGATGCTCCGTTCAACTAATTTTGTGTTAGATGCGTTCACGTCTACCATCAGATTATTATAGACTTTTCCCATCTTTATCATAGAGATGGTTGTGAGCATATTGAGCACTAATTTTGTTGCTGTTCCTGCCTTCAGTCGGGTTGAACCTGTAATAATTTCAGGACCCACAATGGGTGTAATAAAATGGTCAACATAAGACTTCAGTTCAGCGTTAGGTGGGACACACGAAAGAAAAATCGTCTTTGAACCGATGCTATGTGCCTCCTCAAGAGCACCTAATACATACGGGGTTCTGCCGCTGCTTGCTATACCAACGAGTACGTCTTGTGGTGTCAGTTCAGGTTCACGAACAGCCATAGCACCGCGTTCAGTTTTATCTTCTTCTCCCTCTACGGACTTGCGTAAAGCCATATCTCCACCGGCTATAATTCCTTGCACAAGCTCAGGATTTGTGCTGAAAGTTGGCGGACATTCGGAGGCATCCAATACACCCAGTCTACCGCTTGTTCCTGCCCCGATGTAAAAAAGTCGTCCTCCCTGACGAAACGCATCAACAATGATTTCTACAGCACATGTGATTGCCTCTGATTGACTTGCAACTGCTTCTATAGCCCTCTGATCTTCTTCATTAAATATATCAACGATCTCGGCAATTGGCTTTAAATCGATGTCAGTTGAGTTTGGATTGCGTTGCTCTGTAATCACTGTTTAGAATTAATACTTCTTATATGTTTGTTAAATGCGATTTACTATAGATTTGCCATTGCCAACAATACGGCACCATAAGCAGGTTCATGTTTCGGTAAAACAACTGACGTTCCAACTGAGTTTTCCTCAATCCCTCTGCATAGTTTTTCAGCGAATGTTGTTTGGTGTAATAAATTCCCGCCAGAAAGAACAATACTGATAGGATGTGAAAGCTCCAACTGCAATACAACCGTCTCAACTGCACACACCAGTTCACTGACGGCTGAATCTATTATTAGTCCTGCTCTCTTATCTCCTCTGTCAGATGCCTTAAACACAAGTTTAGCCAGTTGTGCTATATCATCTCTACTTGCAGCATAAGTCCATCTAATTATATCGTTCGGTACCTTCAATTCAAGTTCATTAAGAACAAGTTGTGTTATTTCAGTTGGAGATTCGCGTCCATCGGCTACCCGTGCAATTGCTTGAAGTCCTTTAACGGCAATATCGTAGCCACTCCCTTCATCTCCGAGTATATATCCCCAACCTCCTGCGCGTGCTTCTTTACCGTTTTCATCAATTCCGTAGACAATAGAACCTGTCCCAGAAATGACAATTACACCTTCCTGTTTCCCTATCCCTCCAACCAATGCAATATGTGCATCGTGCGTTAAAACTCGTTTTTTGCTTACGCCAATCTCATTACATATCTGACCTATTCTCTCTTTATCTTCCTCTCGTCCTAAACCTGCCATACCTATGCAGAATTTGATTGATTGTAATTTTGTGTCACCAACATGTGTTGTGAGTTGTGAGATTATTTCTTCTAATACTTTCTGCGTGTTTTCAACGCCAACGGCATGGTAATTGGATGGACCTGATTCAACTTTCGCGATCTTTTCGCCATTGGCTGTGGTTAACAGACCAACAGTCTTTGTCCCTCCTCCATCAATGCCAATGATGTAATCCATTTTATTTCGGGTTCTATAAATTCAATTTTAAAATAATTTTATGCATTCGCTGTTTTTTCAACCTAATAACTGTGAGCAGTTGCCAAAGGTTATGAAATTCCATTGACAACCCTTACTGAATCCGCTAAAGTTAATTTATCACGATTCAAACGAAAATGCAATCTATTTAATAGGAGCAGACATAATGAATACATTAAAATACATACTTCTAATATATTTTGCTCTGAGTCTTAGTTTAATCGGTTGTTCAAATGATAGGAAACAAATTGAGTGGGAGATGGTGAATAGTGGAAGTGAAGCGCACTTATACGGTGTTCACTTCGTAGATGAAAAACAGGGATGGTCTGTTGGAAGTGACGGTGTTATTCTGTCCTCAATTGATGGAGGCAAAACTTGGAGCAGTTCAGAAGAAAGTTCAGTTTCAACGAATACGTTAACAGAGGTCAGTTTTACGACAGCAAAAAATGGCTGGCTTGTTAGTTTGGGTAATATACATTATACAGGTAGCGGCGGAAAATCTTGGCGAATACAACACCAGATACGTTCTTCTGGAACAAGAGCACCCGGTATTTTAGATCTATATTTTATTAGTACAACTGAAGGGTGGGCAGTTGGCGGTGTAGATAGCAAAGGTATGTCAACTATACTCTATACGCAGAATGGAGGCGGTACTTGGCAAAAAGTAGTAAATCCTGCTGAGAAACATCTATGGGGTGTCTATTTCGTGGATACGGCACACGGTTGGGTAGTTGGAGAGGCTGGCGAGGTAATGCACACACAAGATGGTGGGAAACAGTGGATACGCCAGACGAGTAAAGCTGAACAACCACTATTCGCAGTGCATTTTGCAAATCTCAAGACCGGTTGGATTGTTGGATCAGATGGATTGATTTTGAATACTAATGATGGTGGACAGACTTGGAAACGTCAGAAAAACCCGATGAAACAGAGTTTAAGAGATGTCGCATTTCAAGATGAAAAACGGGGATGGGCAGTTGGCGAAGAAGGCATAATCCTTCATACAGCAGATGGTGGTGTGACATGGAATAATTACGCATCTCCGACAACAAAGAACTTGCAGGATATTCATCTCATCAAGAATTCCGGTTGGATTGTTGGCGAGAAAGGGACTGTTTTACGGACGAAGTGATTTCTGGATGGTAATTAACTTTAATCGGTATAAACCGGTTTGAATATTGAACGAGGATTTTGTTATGAAAATCACGCTGTTTCTGTATTTATTAGTAATTTCTGTTTTTCCAATATTCTTTATTACTAACAGCATTGCTGATGACTATACACAGATGAATTTACCTGAAGGTGCAATTGCACGTTTTGGTAAAGGTGAGATTGATGATATACAGTATTCACCAGATGGATCTCAACTCGCTGTTGCCACGTCCATTGGAATATGGATTTATGATATCAAAACATTAAAAGAAATCAGACTACTTAAGGAAAACATAGGCACGTATCATGATAACAGGAATATCTCTTTCAGTCCAGATGGAGGTACACTCGCGACCGTTAAAGGTAGTTTTCAAGGAATAAAACTTTGGGACATTGCTTCTGGCGTTACAAAGAAAACGCTAATGGATGATTTTGGGTCCGTTGCGATTGATACTGTGTTGTTTAGTCCTGATGGAAAGATACTTGCCACTGATAAATATAAGGGTCTAATTCTATGGGATGTCATAACAGGTGAAAACAAGAAACTCAATGGACATACTGATGGTATTGGTGGATTCGCGTTTAGTCCTAACGGCCAAATACTCGCGAGTTGTAGTAGAGATCAAACAATTCGCCTATGGGATGTTGCTACTGGAACACATAAGAAAACTCTTAGCGGACATACGGATTTTGTAACAAGTGTCTCTTTTAGTCCAGATGGCAAAACACTTGCAAGCGGGAGTCTTGACAACACAATACGACTATGGGACATTGAAACAGGTGCTCACGTAAAGACTCTCAAAGAGAAGCAAGGAAATAAAATAGGGAAAGGTAATTTCTCTCAAGTTTCATTTAGTCCTAATGGAAAGAAACTGATAAGTTGGGGAAGAGGTGATAGCGAGGTCTTTCTGTGGAATGTCCTAACAGGGGCATATAATCAAGTTGATGCCCAAACCCGTTATCGTATGAGCGTCCGTTTCAGTCCAGATGGGAATACTATTGCAACAGCAAGTAAAGATCATACAATTGATTTTATCGATCCATCTACAGGAATACACAAAGAACGTATTATTGGAGAGACCTATAAAGATCTGACATTTTTTATGGGTGCCTTTGCTGATCTTACTCTCAGTCCTGATGGCACAAAGTGCGTAAGTGTGAAAATTGACAATTCTATAAACTTGTGGGATATAAATACTAAACAATTCAAGATTCTCACTGCACATACCCACGAGGATAAAAACAGAACACTTAGCAAACTCTTATTTAGTTCTGATGGAAGTAAATTCGCAGGTGTGTATACAGACGGTATGGTGCGTTTATGGGATACAATTACAGGTAAGGAATTACACGCCCTTACAAGCAAACATTCATCAAAAGAGAAAATCCATCGTCATATACCTGCTCTTGGTATATCTTTCAGTCCTGATAATCGTAGACTTGCAAGCGCAAATATTGACCATAATATCCACATGTGGGATATCGCTACGGGAGTCCTTAAACGTACTTTCAAGGGGCATAAAGAAAGGATCGAGAGTCTCTTGTTTAGTTCTGATGGAGAAACACTCGTGAGTGGAAGTCAAGACGGTACGATTCGCCTGTGGGATGTAGTCAGTGGTGAACTTAAGCAAACTCTTACAAACCGACCTTCAGTAAAAAATCAAACATCTGATCCAATAGCTATCTCTACAATTTCATTTAATTCGAAAGGGGACATGATTGCAAGCGGGAGTCAAGATGGTTCAATTGTTTTCTGGGATGTTGCTACTGGAAGAAAAAAAGAGACTTTCTTAGGACATGTAGGTGCTATTTCAAGCATCTTTCTCAGTCCAGATGGACTTACTTTCGTAAGTACAAGTAAGGATGGTTCCGTACGACCATGGGATATGACTACTAAACAACAAAGGCATGTAATCGCTGGATACAAGAATACTAATTGGGTTGTGTTTTCTTATCCTGATGGAAGTGTGATAGCAAGTGAGGCTAAACCGAGTATTGGTTCTACTGGCTCCGAAGCTGTCCAATTGTGGGATTTAAACACGGGTAAGCGGATAAAGATACTGACAGGACATGTTAGGAATGTCACAAGTGTGTCTATCAGTGCTGATGGTGAGACTCTGGTGAGCGGAAGCCAAGACGGTACTGTACTTGTGTGGGATATCGCTACTATAATTCAGGATATAGATTCTTCAAAATAGTGCCTTGTCAAGTCATAAATGATTGTATATCGGACAGGGAAACCCTGTCCCTACGAACAGATCTACTCATCATTTGAGTGTAGACAGAATAATAGTATTCGAATTTTGTTTTCCAGTTTATTCGGTAATTGGACTCATCAAAGAACATTCACACAAGTGTAAAGTTTGGACTTGTAAATCCATCATAAGGAGATTGAAAGATGAAATTAAGAATGCGTTTAATCTGCACTATTTTGGGTGTCGTTGTTGTAGTTTTAGGTATAAGCATTGTCTTAAGTCAATTCCAACCTTCTACAATTCTTCACGCATCTCCTCAACATAATCTACCTAAAGATGTAAAGTTGCGAATTGGAAAGGGGAGTGTCAACGGCTTAGCATATTCACCTGATGGTTCAGTATTAGCGGTTGCAACCTCTGTCGGTATATGGCTTTATGATGCTACAACTTATGAAATGCAATCAATGCTTACAGAAGGGGGCTATGGATTCTTTAGCATTTCGTTCAGTCCTGATGGTCAAACACTTGCTGGAGGTGGACCGGACAGGATCGTATACCTATGGGATATGATGACAGGCGAACTCAAGCAATCCTTTATAGGGCATAGTAGTGGGATTTCTCTTGTACTATTTAGCTATGATGGACATACACTCATTACTACGGACCTATACGAGACAAATCTGTGGGATGTTGCTACTGGAACACATAAGGAAAGCGTAAGAGGGGGTGGTTCTCGTCCCAAGAGTCTCTGGTTTAATGACAATCAAGGCATAATTGCTTCTGCAAATGATAAAAGAGTTCGTTTGTCTGATCTAATCACAAATGAAGTAAAAATGGAAATCGGTGGACATACGAAAAACGTCAAGAGTATCTCCTTCAGTCCAGATGGGAAGACGGTTGCAAGTGGGAGTTGGGACACAACCATCCGACTGTGGGATGTTTCCAAGGATAGATACAAAACAACGCTCAAGGGACATAAGAAAAGTATCAATAGTCTGGTCTTCAGTAATGATGGTCATATACTGGCAAGTGCAAGCAGGGATGATACCGTGCGAGTCTGGGATGTGGATTCTGGTAAACATAAGCACACTTTTAAAGCACATTCGGCTGATGTAAAGCAGTTAGCACTCAGTCCTGATGGGAAGAAACTTGCGAGTTGGGGAAACGACCATTTGCTTTACATTTGGGATATTACTAAAGGTAAACACGAAAATACAATTACAGGACATTTTGCGCCACTTTCGAGTGTGTCATTTAGCAGTGATTCAAAGAAGCTTGCAATAGGGTCTTCCAAAGAAATTCAACTGTGGGATACTATCAAAGGTTTACACCAGAGAACACTTTTTGGCCACAAAGGGTCGGTTGATTGCATTGCTTTTAATCCTAAAGGAGTTACCCTCGCAAGTGGAGGTGTTGATGAAACTATACGTCTATGGAATACAAACACAGGCAGAAGTATAAAAACTATCAAAGGGCATGTTTCAGATCGTGATACTTACTCTTATATCAGAAGCGTAGCGTTTAGTCTTGATGGTCAAATACTTGCAAGTTCAAGCAACGACAGGACGATCCGATTATGGGATGCGAAAACGGGTAGACATAAAAGAACTCTCAATGGTCATACTGATGCCGTTAGGACGCTTGCCTTCAGTCCTGATAATCGTATTATTGCAAGTGGAGCCGGTTCAGACGATAGTACAGTTCGTCTGTGGGATGTTGCCACAGGGAAGCACAAGAGAACTTTCAAGGATCATAATTCTGGTGTCTCTACCGTAGCGTTTAGTCCGGATGGCAGCATTCTCGCAAGTGGTGATCAAGATAGCGTTAAATTATGGGATGTTACCACTGGTGAACTTAAGAACAAGTTTAAGGGGAATATAACTATTGTTGAGAGTCTGTCTTTCAGTCCAGATGGCAAAACCCTTGCCAGTGTGAGTTGGGATACAATTATTCGTCTCTGGGATGTATCTACAGGTGAATTGAAAAAAACACTCACTGGACACAAACATTGGATCTATAGTGTTTCGTTTAGTCCAGATGGTCAGACTCTTGCAAGTGCAAGCATTGATGGAACTGTGTTGCTCTGGGATGCGGCAGCCATCACGAAGACTTTCAACAAGACCAAATGATATTGAAGTTTAGAGCAATTATGTCAAATGAGGTATCAAGAATGAGAAAGTTACTGTTTTCTATTATTCTGATTGTCGTAATGATTTCAGTTTTCTTGACTGTGATCTTTTTATTAAAACATGATCAGTCCGAACCAGTGGCAATAATACCTGCTAATCCACAATGGAACTTACCTGATGGCGCTAAAGCACGGTTTGGTAAGGGAAGTGTTGAAAAGATTCAGTATTCTCCTGATGGTAATGTCTTAGCGGTTGTAAGTACGATTGGGGTTTGGTTGTATGATGCTCATACTGGTGAATTGAAATCATTGGTTTCAGCACATTCTGGAAGAATAGCAGATATCGCTTTCACACCAGATAGTCAAACAATCGCAAGTGGGGAAGAGAATGGGACTATCAGTCTCTGGGATGTATCCATTGGTATACACAAGAAAACATTAAGAAAAGATAGGATACGGTCACTGAGTAGTCTTACGTTTATTGATAATGGACAAACGTTAGTAAGTGCAGCAGACGATTATTTATTGGATTTTTGGGATGTGGCGACAGGTAAACTTCAAAAATCTCTTAACAGAACTCTTATCAGAGATTTGCCACGGGATACGACTGCGTTTAGTCAAGATGGAATGAAACTTGCCGGTGAAAGTCTTACAAAAGAAATCATGCTATGGGATGTGCTAACTGGTGAACATAGTCAATTTGTCTTAGAATATGAGAACCATGTTAGCGAATTCAGATTTAGTCCAGATGGCAAAAAACTTGCAAGTGTAGATTCTTGGAAAACTATCCACATATTGGATGTTGAAGAACTCAAACCCTTACATATAATTCAAGAGGATCGGAATTTCGATTCCACAGTGGCATTCAGTCCAGATGGAAAAATACTCGCGCGTCCGAATTCTGATCATTCAATTCATTTCTGGGACACTGAAACTGGAACACTGAATAGGACAATTACGGTACATGCATCACCAGTCAAGACGGTAGCATTCAGTCCAGATGGAAAGACTTTAGCAAGTTGGAGTGAAAAAGGTATACTCTATCTATGGGATGTAGCGACAGGCGAAATAAGGATTACTATCACAGGCCACTTCTATAAATTCGATAAGATATCATTAAGTCCAGATGGTGAGACAATAGCAATTCCTTCCTTTAGAGACCATAAAGCTATTCAACTATGGAATGCGACAACAGGAGAGTACAAGAGAACACTCATCGGTCATAAAAAGGAGATATCTGATAATGCGTTTAGTCCTGATGGAACACTCCTTGCAACAGCGAGTGGTGATAAGACTATCATTCTATGGGATATTTCAACAGGAGAACGATTCAAAACGATTAAAGCACATATTAACCCTATTACCTCAATTGCCTTCAGTCCAGATGGGAAAGTTCTGGCAAGCGGTGATCTTTTCGGTATTATCCGTTTGTGGAATACGGTTTCGGGAAAACGCATTAGAACCTACAGGGGACATACTGGGGTACTTTTTAATCTGAAGTTCAGTTCCGATGGAAAAACACTCGTTAGTGTAGATTTTAACGGAACTTTCAACTTATGGGATGTTGCTTCAGGTGAACAAAAGAAAACAACAATCATAGATGGTGCTGAAACAAAAAATAACGATTTATCAAAACTGAGTCCAGATTTTCAAAGCATGGCAATTGCGTTGATAGATAGAACGAGCCTTTCCCGTCCAGATTCTGATATAGGTTTATGGAATGTTGTTACAGGAGAGCGCGATCACGTGCTTGTTGGACATACTGGTAGTTTCTTATCCATGGCTTTTAGTGCTGATGGTAAATGGTTAGCAAGTAGTGCGAATGAGAAGACTGTTCGAATGTGGGATGTAAGTACTGGCGAGCAGAAACAGACATTTGAGTTTCAAGATTTGCCATATCGTTTTACTTTTGTTGGAGATATTGCGTTCAGTCCAGATGGAAGTATTGTCGCTTGTACCTTGTTGAAAGGTGCTATCTACTTGTGGGATTCGTCAACTGGCGTAAGAAAGAGAATCCTAATGGGACATACAAAGGAGATAAAGAGTTTGTCATTCAGTGCAGACAGTAACACCTTGGTAAGTGAGAGCAAAGACGGAACAATATTAGTGTGGGACTTGCAACCGTATCTCGACCCGCATTAATATGTTGGCAAAGCACTTGAATCATTGGAATATTTACCTTGTTAGTGATATTGGGTTAAGCATTTTTTCATACTTGTTCGCTTATGAAATCACCCTAATTATGATACAAAATTCGCTATTTTTTCACTGTACCAAAAATGCCGTGATTTCCGTCGCGTGGTACAGTTTTTAAATCGTTTGTTAGGCTTGTCACTGTATGTGTTGGTAGCGTGTTTTTTGAAAACTTTATTTTTTTTAATTTCGCTTGTTTTGGTACAGTTTCAAAAGTCGTGATCTTTTAGTAATTGCAGTCGTTTTTGCAATCCAAAAAACTGGTCTCTGATGTGTTGTGTACGCGCGTTTTCTTTACGGTTTTTTGTGTTGATGGTAATACAGTATATCTGATAGATTGTATGTCTGAATAGTTTCATACTATCACACCTTTTTATTACAATTTTTATTTTATTATCGCATATTGTATAGTATAGTGTAACATAATGGATATATGTTTGTCAAGTAAATTTTCATTTTTTTCTGATAGAGGCTTTAAATATCCATCGGTAAGTGGAAATTGCTATCGTTTAGGTGGAAATTGTGAGTGTGTGCTTGATATTTATTAGGAGATTTATTGACTTTTATTTTTGAAAACTGTACAGTTTTTTGTTTACTGTACAGTGCAAGTCTGGCTGCTAATCTATCTCACCTGCATCTTGTAAGGCATTATTGATGAGCATATCGCTCAGGTGTATTCCGCTATCCCGCAACTGAATTAAAAGCGGTTTGATGACATCAATCAAGGTATTTTCTTTCGCCTCAAGCAAAACGCCTACTATGCCCTTAACAGTTAATCCAATTTCTTTTGCCTTCCGTCTTCCTTTCTTTTCATCAATAAGAATGAGACGCGCATCATGTTCAACTGCAAGGGCGAAAACCTCTGCTTCTCCAGCATCAATACCTTGATAAATTGTGGCACTTTGCGGATTCGTCAGGTCTACAACTTTAATCCACGGAGTGTTGTTGAGTACCTCCTGATAGTCTGTCTCATCTACTGCTAAGAATTCCTTTTCAACCTCTCTTGGTATCCACACTTCGGTGTAGAGATCTCGCAATAAGTAAAGACAATTGAGTTCCGATAGCCCAATAAGCGGACTTGTATTGCTAATAACTGGCTGTATTGGCATTCTTTAAAATCCGCTCTTGGCGTACTCTTCCTCATCACCAAACGGTGAAAGTCCGTAATCCCCCATCAGAAATATGAATTCCACGCGTGGTATACCTGCAAGTTTTGAGGCCAGGCCGCTGCTGAGTTCGTCGTTTCCATAATACTTCATTCCCAATGCGATCCGCGCATCTTTATCAATTTCAAACGGTTCGCTCCGCGGTGTCAACAACGTTACAATCTCTTTCGGCAACCGATTCCCTATCTTCTCCTCAAAGGCAGCAATGCTCCCGTAGGTATTGTGAAACGCAGCGGCGACATCCACTTCTTGTAGGAGTGCAGCTGTCAAGTCGGTCTTCGCTTCTTCCCAGTCTTTCGCAAGTAACCACGTCTCACCCCGTGTGTAATAGAATTCAACAATCTTTGGTCTGCGTATTAGTGCCTCGGTATAATCCGCAATTGCGCTGTCTAACTCAGCTTTAGCACGATACGCGTTGCCCCGATGTGTGTATGCCTCCACAAGTTCTGAATTGTTCTCGATGGCTTTGTCATAATCTGCGATCGCCTTGTCCAATTCGTTTTTGTCATAGTAAACCCGACCCCGATTGAGGTATGCTTCGGCAAATTCTGGATTCAATTCTATTGCCTTCTTATGATCCTCAATTGCCTTGTCTAACTCGCCTTGTTGATTATAGATGAGACCGCGGTAAGTATATGGTTCAGCAGATTTTGAGTTGAGTTCTATGGCTTTGTCATAATCTTCAATTGCCTTGTCTAACTCGCCTTTATCACGGTATGCTTGACCGCGCGCCGTATAAGTCTCTGCAAACTCTGGATCCACCTCTATTGCTTTGTTATAGTCTTCAATCGCTTTGTCTACGTCCCCTTTGCAGTGGTAGGTTATACCGCGTTCTTTATAACTATCGGAAGCCTCTTCGGGTTTGAGACGTATCGCCGTGGTAAAGTCTTGGATGGCTTTCTCAAAAACCAGCAGATTGCGGTAAGCCATCCCGCGGCCATAATAGATAAGCGGGTCGTCAGGTGTGAGACTTATTGCTTTGCTAAGATCATCGACTGCTCGGTAAAACTTGTCTTCTGCACAGTAAGCCAAGCCGCGCCCTCTATAAGCATGGACAACATACTCCAAATTCAGACCAATAGCCCTGCTGAAGTCTTTAATGGCTTGGTTGTACTCGCCTTGGTTGAGGTAAGCAGTGCCCCGATTATGATAGGCGTTGACATAATTGGGTTGTAGATGTATTACTTTATTAAAGTCTTTTATAGCATTATCAAAATCACTTTTGTTAGCGTAAGCAGTGCCTCGGTTGTTGTATACCTCGGCATAATCCGGTTTGAGTTGTATTGCTATGTTATAGTCTTTTATAGCATTATCAAAATCGTCTTTTGCTGCGTAAGCAGCACCCCGATTGTAATAGAACCCCGCACACTCTGGTTTGATTTGTATTGCTATGTTATAGTCTTCTATAGCATTATCAAAATCACTTTTGTTGGCGTAATTAGCCCCGCGACCGTTATATGCCTCAGCATAATTGGGTTTAAGTTTTACAGCGGAAGTATAGTCTTTTATAGCGTTATCAAAATCGTCTTTATTGGCGTAAGCAAATCCGCGATTGTAATAGGTTTTGGCATCATTGGGATTTAGTTTTACTGATCTATTATAGTCTTTTAGAGCGTTGTTGACATCATCTTTATTGAAGTAAGCAGTACCGCGATTATAGTATGCTTTAGCATCATGGTGGTTGAGTTGTATTGCTTTATCAAAGTTTTCTATGGCGTTATCAAAATCGTCTTTACTGGCGTAAGCAAATCCGAGACCGTTGTAAGCATTGGCGTAATCCGGTTTGAGTTGTATCACCTTTTTGAAGTCCTTGATAGCGTTGTCAAAATCGCCTTTAGTGCTGTAAGCAATACCGCGATTGTTGTATACTTCCACATAATTTGGATCCAGTTCCACTGCTTTACTAAAGGAGTCTATTGCTTGATTATACTCACCATTTTGGCAATAAGCAATGCCGCGATCGTTATAC
Organism: Candidatus Poribacteria bacterium; assembly: GCA_965261435.1. Classification (GTDB taxonomy): domain Bacteria; phylum Poribacteria; class WGA-4E; order WGA-4E; family WGA-3G; genus MSPOR6. The sequence goes on along the minus strand of CBDHDL010000021.1, from coordinate 3,240,324 downwards.
GTTTCCGCCTGATTATCTATGTTACCATAGCCGCGATCATTATACGTTTCCGCTTGATTATCTATGTTACGATCCATGAAGTTAGGGGGGGTATAAGAAGCATTCGCAGATCCAAAACTCAATCCTTGCATCACTGTTCCTCCTTCCACAATCAGGGTTACTTGAGGTTAAGGATACCACATATAGCAAACAAATATCAACCGAATATTAAGAATCTTGCCCACTCCCTATTTCCCTTTCAAACTCCGTGCCTTCCGCAGCCGTGCTTCCACCAGATTTACAACCGCTTCATACACACCATCCCGTTCAACTTGGGTGAGATTGAGGGCATCAAAGATGATTGCGTCAAGGGCACGGCGATCATCTGTGGGATCAAGCATTTCCCATGCAGTTGATGCGAATATTGTTTCGTCTTCAAATGCCAAGGTTTTTGGATCTAAACACAGCAATTCCGAAACCTCGTAGGTCTGAATCTTCAGTAAACCGCCCCCGAAATTAGAACGTCCTGCCATATTTACCATCAGTTGAAACAGTGAAGAATTCAGAGAGGCACATAAAGGCAATATCAAACCGGAATCCGCGTGGATTTCCTGAAAATTGTCGCTTGTATAACAACCGTCCGGCGCGTATAGCGTTCTCGCGGTTGAAGAAATCAGATAGTTGAAAGAAAGCGATGGCATCTCGCGCTGCCCTAAATCCCACCAACGTGCTCGTGTTTTACAACTTGGTCGCTGATGATACCCCGCTGACTCACCCCATTTAATATAGTCTAACGCAGCAGTGCCTGCCAATGCTGCTCTATCTGCATGACACATAAACAACTTGAACTGCAACTGACTCGGATCTACATGGATACTTTTGCATTCTCGCGGACTTTTGATGACAGGTTTCAAATATTCCGATTCAATTCCCCATTCCTGAATCCGTTCAGCGTTAAGATAAAAGAATTCATTGGCACCCGTTGTGAAACCGCGCCGCACCTCGGCGATATCTCCCAGACGCACCAGTTTATCTTTGCCTTTCTCTAAGAGTGTCCAATAGATGTCCGGGGCGCGGAGGTATTTCCCACCCCATTTGTCCCCCGTGTATTTATCTTCGCGCGTGCCTTCTCGCTTAAGTTCGGTATACGTTCGGGTTCTCTCTTGACGGTTCTCTGAATCTGGATCACCGATAAAAGTTTTGAAAGTGATAAAACAGATATGGGAATCTGTATCAGGTGTTCCTTTTTGGATAATACTCACAATGGTGTTAATATCGGCACTCTCAAACTCACGTTTTGTCTCGCTATGACAGATAACCACACTGGCAGTATTCTCCAGCAAGTGTTCTTGTAACGGTGCGCCATAGTTAACGTCTAACCAACTGTTAGAACAGATAAAGGTATGGATCCCATTTGTATTCAGCAGTTGGAGTCCGCGCTCATAGAAATAAACGTAGAGGTCTGCAGTACCCGTGTAACAGGTGTATCGTTCTTTGAACGTCGGTTTGAGATGCTTGATTTTCTCTTGTCGGACATAAGGCGGATTCCCGATCACTACATCAATCCCACCAGTAACCCCAAACATCCATTCCGGTTCAAACCAGTCTGTCTTTGCATTCTGGTCGTAAGGTTTCCATTGTGCTATTTTGCGGGCATTTTCAAAGTCAGCATCAAACACTTTTTTCTGTGCTGCAAACGTTTTCTGTTCTTTTTCGCGTAACTGTTCCCGTTGTTCTGGGTTGGGAAGTGGTGCGATTTTGGCTTCTATTTCTGCTTGTCGGTTCTCTATCCATTCTGTTCGCTGCCGCTCCAATTCATTTTCCAATTGTATGCGGCGCGTTTCTTCTTGCTCTTCAAGTTTACGTTTTTTCCCACGGTTATTTGCAAGAAAAAACCTTTCTCGAATTCCGTCAATTTCTTTTAGCAATTGCTGGACAGTGTCATCTTGGAACAGTCCCTTTGTTTCAGATAAATCTATGCCTATCAATGTATTCGCAGCAACGAACCGCGTTTCCAAGTTTGGCAAAGGTTTGATGCCGAAATTCTCAGCGTTTCTGTCTGGTTCCTGTTCAATTGCAAGTGAGATAAAAAAGCGGAGTTTGGCAATTTGGCACGCAATCGGTTGGATGTCCACGCCGAAGATGCTGTTCTGAATTAAGTATAATTTCCGTCCGAAGTCAGAATCTCGGTAACGTTCAAAAGTGTCACTGATTTCGGTGAGTTCGGCATCGCGTTCCTGTTGGTCTTGGGTATTGAATGCATCAGCTGCGCGTTTCCCTGCAAGGTCCTTCTGCAGTGCTTCCCATCGGTTGTTATCAGGGTCAAGTCGCCGCAGTGCAAGCGTCAACTTATGCAACACACCCATCGGAAATGCTCCAGAACCGACAGCTGGGTCCAAAATCTTGAGTTCAGAAATTGTTTTGACAATTGCGTCAGTTTCTTTGTCATCAAACCATTCGCTTGCATCATCACACACCTTTGCATAGTCAAAAAGATAACGCAATCGTTCATCCCAAAGTACCGTATTACCATCAGTCGGTTGGCATTTTTGAGAGAGTGTAGCGACTAATGCCTCCTCTACCATATAGTCTACGATAGCGCGCGGGGTGTAGTAGGATCCAGTCATCTTGCGTGCCGTTTCTCCTGTTTCCGGGTTGATAGCGGCGAGTAGGTTTTCGAACACTCTGCCAAGCAGTTCGGGGTCCAGTGCAACTTCTTGGTCTATCGGTGTGTTCTCCTCAACGGTGAATTTGTAATGTTCAAGTAGGGGGATGAGTCCTCTGTTTTCGTCAAAAAAGAGGTTGTTGGGTATAGATAACCTATCGTAATGTTTATCAGAGAAACAATCTATACGGTAGCCTCCATCACCTGTTGCTTTGAAACTGTCCAGACAGTCGAACAAGCCTCCGTTGATGAACGGCGTTTGTGCAAAGAGGGATAGCAGTTTGTCGGGGTCTTGCATCTGCTTTTTGTAGCGATAGCGTGAGAAATTACGGTGATTAGCGTTCCCTCCCGTGCTGAACGTCCGTTTATCTATCTCAGTGTTTAACGTCGCGAAAAAGAGGTTTTGTAGCACAGCGCGATAGTATGAATCGCCGCTATCAAGATCATCCTCTTTTAGCAATTCAAGCACATCATGTCTATTGAAAAGCTCCTCTGCAACCAGTCCATTCTCCTTTATAAACCAGATGAAGAGTAGGCGCGTGATAAGTCGGATGATATGTTCCTCTGCTTTTATGATACGGTTCTCATCTGTCGGAAACGTTGCTGTTTCCACTGCCCATTCAAACCATGTAAACAGTTTCCGATAGAATTCTTTATTGAGTTCTTCTGTATCTAATTTAGCGATCCATGCTGCCAGCAATCCGTCAAAGTTTTTCTGTTTTTTCTTTTCGTCTATCCACTTGACGCATGCTTCAAGTGAGAGTTCGGAGAGGATATCAAGATGTGCGCGGTGCGGGTTGTTCAGACGAATGTCCTTGATGAGAGTGACCTGTTCCAGTACATCGTATTCCTGCTGGGTTTTGCTTGGACGGCGATCTGCAAATGCGATTGTTAGGTGGGCAGCAGTGCGGAAGAAAACTACAGTCGGAGCAATTAGACGTTTGTTAATCTCTCGTGTAAACTCAGCGTATTTTGTCCGAGAGTAGTCGTTGTCTTTCAGTTCAACCGTGCAGAAAATAAAACTCTGGTTATTTCCTTTATCAAAAGTCGCAGCCTCAAACAATTTCGTCTGCTGTGGATCATCTTCAATTTCGTCGCTTGTGAACTGGAAAATGAATTGCACAGATTTAACGTGATTACGGAATTCCTGTTCAGTTTTTGTGTTTGGGTTCGGTGCATCATAGTCATCAATGAATTCATCAACTGAACCGAATAGATCTTCAGTCTTGTCGCTTTTGTATCCTAATGTTGCTAAGAGTGCTTTTGTGTTGTCTAAGAAATTATCAGTTGTGATTGCTGCTAATGCGGATTTGATTGCGTCTTTGTTCATACATTATGTTCCCAATGCTACAAAAAAAGAGTGGCAATTGTGCCACTCCATTGTTATCTTAATCATTTGTGAGATAGATCTCAGCTATGAAAATAGATGATTAAATATGTGTTGGAGTCGGAGCAAAAGCCTTTTTATATAACCTGGAGAACTATCAGGGACTTCGCTTGATGTTTCTGCGCGTAAAGTTTCCCACCGTTCTTGCGCGAGTGCCGAGACTTCCTCTGATATGCCCTTTTCCTTAAGGTAATCATCAAAGTTACTACCGTGATGTTTATTCATTTTAATTACTCCTTCTTCTCCATAGGTCGCTTCGTTTTCGTACCAGACTTAAATCCTTCCGTGGTGTTTTCTGAGATTTCTTGATAAAACCGTGAAGAAGGATTATCTCTCCAGATTCAATACACAGTTTAGTTCTGTGTTCATAAAAACGTTATTCCATACTGAAAAAATTATATCACAAATTGAGATGTAACGTCAATAAAAATCCATGTAATCTGCTTAATCCGCGCTAATCTGTGTTCAGACAAAACGGTGACAATTACTTTACACACCCACACATAACAATTCACCTTGACCTAAACACTAATTTACGCTATCATATCCAACGCCATGAGGACACTAAAACACTTTTCTATAATAACAGTATACATCAACTTTCTGCTGTCAATATTTGTTGTAATTACAGACGCGCAAGTATTAGTAGACGCTGTGATAGCAGTCGTCAAGAAGCAAGCAATTACACAGAGCGAACTTGTAAACGAGTTTCGGATAAAAGCCATTATAGATAAACCTATCACGCAGGAACCAACTGAGGAAGAAAAACGAGAACAACTCAATCATATCATCAACCGCAAGTTCGTTCTACAAGAGGCAGAAAGAATTGGTATAACAAATACAGACCGTAAGAAACAAGTTGCTGAAAAAATTGCGACAATGCAAGAAAAATTCACTACCAAGAAAGAGTTCGGTCAGGTATTGCAAAAGCACGAAATAGAAATCCAAGCATTAGAGAAATGGGTATATGATCTGATCATCTATGATGATTATTATAGACTCAAATTTATCAATTCTGTTAATCGTAAAGAGATTGATGACTTAGCACCACAATACTTTGAAGCAAATAAGAAACAATTCATTGCACCTGCGACAGTCACGTTTCGATCAATACTCATTAAAGTCGATCAAGAGAGTTCCGATACAGAAAAGAAATCTCTCAAAATGCTGGCAGACAGAATAAGTGTGGCACTAAAACAGGGAGATGAATTTGCAAAGGTGATTCAGAATTATAAAGCCAATAAATCTGTAAGTTTAGATTCATTGACATTGAAAGCAGAAACACCTCTGGGAAAAATTGTCTCCCAATTGAAACCCAATGAACGTAAGGGACCTATTGCTGTTTCAGAAGGTTTTCGTATTGTTGAATTAGTCAAGAAAACACCTTCACGTCAAAAGCAGTATTCAGAAGTTAAGGATGAGATCGCTATTCTGATTCGCAATAATATAGCTGAAACCTCGTTTAAAAAGTGGCTAACCAGACAGAAAGAAGATGATCCGTGGTATATCTTAGATGATGTGCTTAGGCGTGTAACGGGGATTCGTATACTATCTAATGGAAACTAAACAATTTCGTTTTTATTTCTATCCTGTTCTACTCATATTTGCTGTATCTGTGTTTGGTGATGTTTCCTTGTTTGATATATCATCCTATCCTATAAAAGTGCAAGAGCATCTTAAGAAAGCACAGCATGCATTCAAGGAGGAGAACTACGCGCAAGCACTTGTGCTATACAAATCACTTGCCGTAGAGGAACCGACATATCCGATTGCGTATATTGGACAGGGCGATTCCGCCGCGAAGTTAGGAGATTTTCAAAATGCGATTGTCGCATATAAACATGCACTACAACTAATTTCTAAGTCTACCCAAACAGAACGTTTTGCGTATGAACCATTTATACAAGCTAAACTCGCTACTGCTTATCATCGCAATAAACAGCTTGATGAGGCAGATGAATGGTTTCAGAAAGCTGTCAAAGGAGCAGGTGAAAGAGCACCAGTGACGTGGTATATTGCTTTGGGACAGATTGAAACAGAACGTGACAATTTAGAAAAGGCGCGAAGATACTATATCGTAGCAGTGCAGCTATTTCCTGACACAACTGCTGCATACAACAACCTTGGACATGTTCTATTAAAACTCAACAGACTTGACGAGGCTGATGCAGTTTTTCGACATGCGCTAAAGTTAGACCGGACTCTGGGAAGTGCTGCCTATGGACGCGGTGAGGTGGCAGAAAAACGTGGTGATTTCACTGACGCACGAATCTATTACGAACTGGCTATTCAAAGTACACCTAACGAACCGATATTCCATCGGTCTCTTGCTGATATTCTCGCAAAATTGGGTGATACTCAGGGAGCAATAACTGCTACTATGCACTATAAGCAAACCTTAGCAGAAGTTTATCGTTCGCAGGCGCATCAGTTTATTCAGAAACGTCAGGGAAGTCGTGCACTGGAACTATTAAGAAAAGCACTTGATGTAGATGAGACATATCTACCAGCATTGAAAGACTATGCTTATGTTCAGATGCAATTAGACAACTTAGAACCTGCTAAACAGACTTATCTTCAAGTGCTAAAGAAAGAACCTTCCTCTCGTCAAGCACTGCTGCACCTGGGTATGATTGAATCGAGACTTGGTAATAGAAATGAAGCAGAATCTTATTTTCAAACGTTAATTAGATATGAACCAGACTTCATGGATACTTACTATCAGCTTTCAAGACTTTGCGAAACTTTTGGTGATCTGAAAGGGGCAGAGAATGCTTTAACGATAGGAATTCAACATAATTCTATGTGGGCACCCGGTTATTTGTGGAGGGGAAAGCTATATCAGAAAGACGGCAAATCAGATAAAGCTGAAACGGACTATCGACATGCAATAAAACTTGCACCTGATGTTCCGTTTCCAAAGGATGCTTTGGCAACATTACTCGCGACAGAGAAAAGGTCGCTTGATGAGGCACTGAAACTCTCTAAATCAGCTGTAGCAAGTGATAACCGTTCAACGCACATAGCAACTCTTGCTTATGTATATTATCGGTTAAATCGCATGACCGATGCCAGACGTGAAATAACAAAAGCCTATTCAAAGTCACCGAAGAACCCTTATGTCGGAAAGATACGATCTGAGATATTTAAGGTTGACTAAAGGTGATACTAAAATTGTTGAAAAAAATGATAAAGTGTGGTATCATTATTTAGGTTGTGTATACATGAATCTGAAGAGTGACAAGCTAAGGTTTAAAGGATTTTATAATTACATGCCTCAATTTTAGAGTTGGAACTCTTCTTTAATAATTTATACTTTCGTATTTAATAGATAAGGAGCATTAACAATGCTAAAATATCGGATAGCATTTCTAATAGTGTTAATCGGTTGTGTAGCCATCGTGGCATGTAGCCGAACACAGGATATGATGATGACTGTCATGGATGATCCAGAGGAAGAAATGATGGGTATGGACGACATGATGGAAATGGTCATGGAAATGGATGCCCACAAATCGTGGGAGAGTGTTGACCTTGAAGCACCCATGATGACAGTTGAAGAAGCTGCTGCAGCAATGAACGCAGCAGGAACTGGTCAGGCACACGGTACAGGTGCCCGGACAGTCTACTTCAATGAATCTGCGGCTATGGTTAACAAGGATGATTCTATGATGACATATCCCGCCGGTGCTATGATTGTCAAAGAAGTCATGAATGCTGACAACACGCAGATTGTGCATGTCGCTACAATGGCGAAGACAGACGACCCAATGTATATGGATCATGGCGGCTGGATGTATGGCGTCGATGGAAATATGTTCTCCGTTGAAATGGCTGCAGGTTGTGACGGATGTCACGCAAAAGCTGGTGAAGGCAATGATTATGTCTTCGTGAAACTTATGATGGACTCAATGGATGACATGGAGGAAATGTCAGGTGATGACATGGAGGAAATGTCAGGTGATGACATGGAGGAAATGTCAGGTGATGACATGGAGGAAATGTCAGGTGATGACATGGAGGAAATGTCAGGTGATGGCATGGAGGAAATGTCAGGTGATGACATGGAGGAAATGTCAGGTGATGGCGATGCTGGCAACGGTGATGCTATGAACGGCGATGGTGCCTAATCCAATCTAAGTACATTTACAAAAAAAGGATTGACTTTGACATTTTGTCTCTGTCAATCCTTTTTTTTGGTGTGTCGTTTGCAAACAAAAAGCCGTGTATCCAATACACGGCTTTTACATTGCTATTTCAATACAGCGATCTTATTTTAGGCTACTTATCACCCCAAGCAGGACCGCGCTTAATCCACAAAGGTTGACCAACACTCAATCTTGTACGATCAAAAATATAGTCGTCCTGATTACCAGCGACTAACCGCGTCCACTTTTCTTCATCGTCATAGATTTCTGGTCGTGATGCGATGCGCTTTAGAGCAACTTCACCATTGCCTTCCTGAATGTCCTCTTCACGTACACGGTATCTATCAAGCTGTTCTGGACTTGTTATACTAAATGAGAAACTATGTGCATCTTCAAGAGTATTTCCAGCCATATCAGTAGCACCCGATACAGTAACAGTATACATACGACCACAACGCATAGCCATGTCGGAAGTGAAAGTAACTGAATCACCACTTCCACTGACTGTACCTGCAAGGGTTAGTTCAGCAGGTTCACTCAGTGAATCCTCAGTTTTAGCAACGGATACATCAATGTTAACACTGTCTGCATCAATTGCTTCACTGAAATTCACGGTAAGACTACTTAGAACATTCAGTGAATCTTCATACTCAGAGAAAACCATACCGTCCTCTGGGTCAGTGCTGGTTACTGTTGGTGGTGTTGCGTCTGTATAGGTAAATTGCTGTGTAAGTGTTTTTGGAGCTTCCGGTTTGCCTTTATTTGTTAGTACGACCTCAACCGATTCTCCAGCGGTACCAGCAGGTGTTACAACTGTAAGTTCTGTTTTTTCTGTAACTGTGACGTTTAAACCGTCCTGTCCACCGAAAGTTACAGTAACACCGTTTTTCATGTCAAAGTTTTCACCTATAATTGTGACGGTGGTTCCGCCTGATTCTGGACCTTCAAGTGGTGACATGTCACTCGGTTCCGGTTCCGGATTACAACCGCCGCACCCCATAATCCATACACAGACAATTGCAAAAATGACATGAAAGACAATTTTGCTGTGATTTTTCATTAATCCCTTCTCCTTATCTCAGGAACAAAGTTGTTCCAACTGAACAATAATGACTTCTTGCAACATTGGACATTGCATTTTTTGTTTGAGATGTGTGCTTGCAAAAGACGTCCTAAATTCTGAATTTTTAAAATTATACATGCAAACTATCGTCAATGTCAACTTTTTTATTATCCGCGCCAAGTCGTGCGTTTTAGCGGGTCGTAGACATCAACGCTCAATTCCGGACCGAAACCCTCAATTGACAACCGAACCGTATCTCCATCACCGACTGCTGTCAGAGCCTCATGATGTGTTCCGGTAGAAACAACATCCCCTGGTTGCAATGTTAGCACATTTGTCACCTCAGCAAGCAATTCTGGAACGAAACGTGCCATTGAGTTTGTTGAGAAATCGTGTTGAAGACGGTCATTGATCCAGAGATGTACACCAAGTGCGTTAGGATCTTCAACTTCATCAGCCGTGACGAGAACTGGCCCCATCGGTGCGAAGGTATGCCAACTTTTACCTAAAAAGAAGCCTCCCGGTAAACCGCGTGCTGATACATCAATAAATTGTGTATATCCAAAAACACAGTCCATTGCGTTTTCTTCAGTTAGATGCCTTGCTGTTTTGCCTATCACAATTGCCAATTCTGGTTCAAAGTGGAAGACAGTAACATCTGCTTCGGGGAGTTCCACTGTTTCTTTTGTTGAGATAATACCAGTAGGAGACTTAAGAAAAGCATTAAAATCAAGGCGAGTTGGACTGTCCGGTTCAATGTAATTACCAGCAAGACAGACAAGCTGTCCGGGGTGCGGTAAGGGTGATTTGAGATTAACGCTTTCTAAAGAAATAGGTGTACTGGTTTCTATGACATCATCAATCTTTGGACGGACGGTATCATAATCCACAATTACTGTCTGTATCAGTTCTTGGGGTGTGTGATATGAGATTTCGTTGAGAGCATCGCCAATGTCAACAATCTCGTCATCTGTAATCACACCGAGTCGGTATTCATCAAAGAATGTAAATTTCATTCAGTTTTTTGCTCCTGTTTTCATACGTTTTATTAGGGGATGTTTTCGTTCTATCATATATCATTACTATCTATTCATTCCCAGCAATGCCTTCCACTGTTCTTCATCTACAAGTACACCTTTTTCAAGACTCTCGTGTCTTGTTCGTAGCATACCTTCCCCAGGATACCGGACTGTTTCGTTTTCGTCTATAGGTGTAGCCGTGTGAAAATCTTTGATTATTGCTTCTACGGTTTCGCTCAATACCGCTTGTCCCATCATATCGGTTGCATTTATTGCGATATAGACCTGAGAGACAGCAAATTCGGATTCCTGATTCGCTATCTGATGCGTTGCTTGACCACCTGAAATCACTGTAGCCAACGTATCAAGCACTAACGCTAAACCTGAACCTTTCCAATACCCTATAGGAAGTGCTCTTTTTGAATTGAGAATCTCTGCGGGTTTAACCGTTAGGTTGCCATCCGTATCATACCCACCCGGGAGAGGTAAATCTTTCTCTTGTATCTTTAGGACTTCTAATTTTCCGTTTGAGTACTGACTCATCGCCATGTCAAGTAGGATATGTCCTTCTTTGCGTGGAATAGCAATAGCCATAGGGTTATTACCGATCATTTTCTCTGCGGAGCCCCATGGAGGCATCAGTTTTGTTGTATTTGTCCAGCAGATGCCGATAAATCCTGCTTCTGCTGCATGTAATGCATAAGCTCCGCCACGCATCCAGTGATTTGTGTTTGACAGGCCAATACAACCGATGCTGTGTTCATGTGCCAATTCCATTGTGCGCTGCATACATAAATAGGCATTGACGAGTCCAACCCCCATCCTACCATCCCACCGTTCTAATGCACCGAAACTCTCAATCCTCTCAGGTGTGGAACGGAAATCAATCTGCTTAGTATTTAAACCAGAAACGAATCCTGGGAAGCGGTTGAGACCGTGTGAATAAACACCATCACGTTGATTTTCTGCAAATAGCCGCGCACATAATTTCGCATTATCCCCTGTGTAACCTATTGATGCAAGTACACGATAAAACTCATCACATAATTTTTGGAATGGGATACGAATCATGCAAATCTCTTTCGTTGATTGTCTTATTCAACTTTGGGAATCTGATAGTTTTTGAAGGCTTGGTTGAGGAACGAAACTCAACATTTGATCCATTCTTTTTGGGTTAGCATTACCACATTTCAAGCCATTGTTCAAGCGTCGTAAGCGGTTGTTTTTGACTACGTACGACCCATTTGAAATCTGGGTCTTTCCAATAGATTGACCCCGGATGATCACCATCACGAAGATACCGTATGTCTATTGCCCATCTGATAATCTCACTCGTGGTATGCTGTAAGGAGCGATGTAATGTTAGATTGTGAAACACCAACGCATCCCCAATTTCCATCGGACAAGTTACAATCTTTGATTCATCCACAAGACTATCCATTACTTCAAGGAATCTGCCTTCACGATTTTCTGTGCAGTGATTAACTACACCTAACTTATGTGAACCTGCAACGACCTGAAGGCATCCATTCGTCTCATCTACAGCGACAAGAGGAATCCAAGCGGTTGGGATAAGTGATTGTTCACTCACAGTACCGAAGTATCCGCTATCTTGGTGCCATGGGACAACGGTCAATTGTTGACCTGGAAGTTTTGGACGTGCATTGAAAACAGGATGACCGATAACATCAGTGCCAGTAATTTGGGCAATTGCATCAACGAGAGGACTGGCATAATGTAGATCGAAAATTTCAGATGTTGCGATTTGACCTCGCCAGGATCTACCAAAGCGATTAGCATGCTCACCAGCGACCTCCCAAAATCTCGTTTCAAATGGGAGATCTGAGCCTTCATCTTCAACAATATCCTGTTCTTTAAGTTGTTGTATTATACCATCAACGACGTGGGAAAATCTATCGCGCACACCATTGATTTCTGGCATTGGGACAACGTTTTTCAATAGGAGAAAACCGTCGTTTTCCCATTGCTCTATCTGTTCAGAAGAAAGTGTGTAGGGTTGTTTAAAATTGTCTTTCATTTGTCCTCTGCATTTGAAGAAATCTAAAGAAATGAAAATACTTTATTGGAGGGAACAACGTTTATCACCTTTTGCGCAGCACAATCAAGGATGAAATTACTACATGTATCTCATGGGTAATACCAAGCAAAATTCCTGGTTCAGGTAAACAAGGTATAGCATTTACGACGACAAATCAATCCCATTTGATTTCATCAAGGCTTTCAGCGGTTGCGACTTTTTCAATAAGTGAATCAAGACGAGAGATATTTCTCATTGCCGATATTTTTTTAGTGATATTTTCTGGGATATGGTCAAATTGTAGGTGTAGAAGTTTCAAAGCGACTTCTCTTTTTGCTCGCATCTCACCTCTCTTTTCACCTCTTTTCTCACCTTCAATTATTCCTTGTTCTTTAAGGTATTCTGCCATTGTCTGTGCCATTTCTTCACCTTCCTCCTTATGTGCAGTTTCTATTGTCTGCTGATGGACTAAGTTTTTTAACTCTGTGATGTTCGTCTGTTGGACGTCGATGGAATATGAGTAAATACAGATAAAAAATCGCGCGTTCCCACTGAGCAATCTTTTCCCCAGAAAGCGTATTAATATGACTTATAGCATCTATCAGCGCATCTGCAATCTCCTCTTTGCTGGATAGTTCTTTCTGAAGAACCGTAAGCAGCCAACCGAATGGATGGTCGGACCTTGTGAGTTCTTCCGTTTCCGATTCCTTTACACTTAGGAACAGTGTATCGTATTTTGGCACAAACGCAGAGAGTTCATCGGGTAGATCCATCATCTCAGACAGTGATATCGGAGTCCGCCATTTCCGTTCACCTGTATAAAACACGATGGGAATAATCGGACCTAATCGCCTCTCGCCTTTTGGCGTGTTGTCTGATTCCCATTTACGTCTTTGCCAATCCCAAATCTGCGTCATATAGAACAAGACACGAAATCCCATTGTCGTATCAATCGTTGACTGATGTTCAATGAGAATATAGATCAGAAGTTCATCAGTCTGACTTTCGGTGGTAAATGGAACAGTATAGACTATATCGGACTCCTGCTTACGTAGGTTGTCCGCAATGAAACTTGCATTGACCTGTACCAGTTGATCGAAATCAATATAGGATATAAGATTCTCACTAACGATTTCTAACAAGCCACGAAGATTCTCTTTGTCTTCAAGTAACCATTTTGCACTGTGGTCAGGAAACTGTTCAATTGGAAAATCTAAAAATGATAATAATTCTCTATATTTATTTTTCATTTCAATATATTTGTATTTTATGTCGTCTATTATAGCAAAATGATACGTGATATGTCAAGGGTTGTGTAAAGAATTATTGAAAATAATCTTGACTGAATTAGTAAAAATAGTGTATCATTTAAGACAGAATTTATCACAAATAATCATACTTTTGTAAAGACTCTGTAAATTATAGGCGCGAATTGAGTTGCGATAAAATGCATGACGGAAGATGGCATGCGAAAAAACCGTATTGAAGAAGCAATAGAACTAGCTGCAATGGCACACAATGGTCAACTGCGGAAAGGCACGGATACACCATATATAACGCATCCGTTTGCAGTTGGTATTATGTTAATGGAGACCGGTTGTTCTGAAACGATTGTGATCGCTGGAATACTTCACGACACAGTTGAAGATACTGACTTGACTTTGGAGTGCATACGAATAAACTTTGGTGATTCAGTCGCAGAAATTGTTGATGGCTGTTCAGAGAATAAATCGCTAAAGTGGACAGCGCGTAAAACTGAACGGATAGAAGCATTAAAATCAGCATCAACTGAAGTTTGTATTGTAACATGTGCAGACAAACTTCATAATCTGCGAACTGTGATTTCGGAATTTGACGACATCGGCAATGAAGTTTGGGATCGTTTTCATGGCGGTTTTGAAGCACAATCGTGGTATTATCAAAGTATTTTAGAGAGTCTTGATTTTCACATAGAAACCTATAAGCAGGATGAGTGTGACAGCAAAACCAATAAACAATTAAATCACATTTTTCGTCAACTTAAGCAAGTCGTTTCCTATCTTTTTGATAATTAGACTATTCGGTAGTACAAATCTAAGTATTGTTGAATTAAATAGAACTAATTCTTACTTAATACACAAGCAAAATACATGAAAAAGAAAAATGTCCGTCTTACCAAGACTGTCAAGTGTGCGGGATGAGCATCAAAATTAGCTCCGGGTGAGCTTTCGCACGTTTTAAGTAACCTTCCAAAATCTACCGATCCAAATCTGCTTGTTGGTACAGAAACATCTGATGATGCTGGTATATATCGCTTAACTGATGAGCTTGCCCTTGTTAACACAGTGGACTATTTCACGCCAATAGTAGACGATCCTTATACATTCGGGGCAATTGCTGCGACAAACTCTCTGAGTGATGTGTATAGTATGGGGGGTACACCCAAGACAGCATTGAATATCACTTGTTGGCCAAAGGACGACCTTGACCTTTCGATTTTGGGTGATATTGTTAAAGGTGGTGCTGAAAAGGCTGCTGAAGCTGGTGCCGCACTTCTTGGCGGACATACCGTTGATTCTCCTGAATTGATGTATGGATTGGCAGTGACTGGAGTCGTGCATCCTGAGAGATATGTCAAAAACTATGGGGCACGATTGGGAGATGTATTGGTTTTGACAAAAAATCTTGGCATAGGCATTCTTACTACAGGATTGAAGTTTAACAAAATTAGTGATGATGTTCTACCTCAATTAGTGGAGTCAATGACTCGGCTCAATGCTTCAGCCTCTTCTGTTATGCTAAAATATGGTGTGAACGCTTGCACAGATGTTACAGGTTATGGATTGCTTGGACATGCGTCAGAGATGACATCGGGGAATAATGTGCGGCTGAGAATTGATAGTTCTTGTGTGCCATACTTTGAAGATGCTCCCGCACTTGTAGCAAAAAAGACTTATACACAAGCGTACCTGGCGAATACCGAATTTCTGTCTGAGAAAGTTTCTTTCAATTCTACTGTTTCCGAAGAGATGCGACATATTCTGATGGAAGCCGAAACTTCGGGTGGACTGTTGTTTGCATTACCAGCGGAAAACGCGGATGCAGCAGTTCGTGAACTTCACGCAATGGATTGTCCAGAAGCAGCAATAGTTGGAGAAGTTATCGCTGAAGATGGCGCACACATTGATGTGCAATAGCCTCAAAAACAGTTGTAAACCATTATGACAAGAAGTCAGTTAAAAGAACAAATTCGTAAGGTTTCGCATTTAACAGGAGAATTTAAATTACGTTCAGGTAATCTGAGTAGTTTTTATTTTGATAAATATAGGTTTGAGAGTGATCCATTACTACTAACAGCTGTAGCCGATGAAATGATTAAACTACTTCCATCGGAATTTGATGGTTTGGCAGGTTTAGAATTGGGTGGAATTCCGCTTGCAACGGCGATCTCAATACTGTCTGGTCACCCATGTTTTTATGTTCGGAAAGAAGCGAAGACTTATGGTACATGCAATCTTATAGAAGGAGGGGTAAAAGAACGAAGCACACTTGTTGTCATTGAAGATGTTATTACAACTGCGGGACAGGTCTGTACGTCTATTGAACAGATACGTGCTGCGGGACATATTGTGGAGCATGTAGTTGCAGTGATTGACAGACAAGCAGGGGGAGTGGAGAAGATTAACGCGATCGGATGTTCATTTACATCTGTTTTTACGCTTGAGGAATTAGAATCTGAATAATCATTTTATTTCGTTATAGAAAACTATTTCTGACATCAAATTGATAATTTAAGAGACATAAGAGACAAACAATAGACATATTTATACCGGATGAGAGTTCGTACCAAGATACAGTAAGTTTTTCCGCTTTAATAAACAACAACAAACCTTAATACAATACGAGAAAATATAGAAATAAAATGAAAATACTTTTTATTGGAGACATCGTTGGTAATCCGGGGAGAAGGGCGGTAACAGAATATTTAAGAGAACAAAACAGATTACCAGATAGGCCCTATGATTTTATCATTGCAAATGGTGAGAATGCTGCCGGTGGGAAAGGTTTAACTTTTGAGATTGTTGATCAGCTCTTAGCGGCAGGGGTTTCAGTTATTACGACAGGTAACCATGTTTGGGATGTCAAGGAAATCCTCGATTTTATTGACACAACACCGCAGCTTATTAGACCTGCAAATTATCCTGTGGATGTCCCCGGCCGTGGGCATACTATTGTATCTTCTCAAGATGGAGATGCAAAACTGGCAGTCATTAATCTTGCTGGTCAGATTTTCATGAATAGATATACAAATCCTTTTCATGCGTTAGACTCAATTCTCTCAGAAGTCAAGGATGTAACACCTTATGTGATTCTGGATTTTCATGCAGAAGCCACATCGGAGAAAATCGCGATGGGATGGCATGCAGATGGTAAGGTCGGAGCAGTTCTCGGAACACATACACACGTTCAAACGGCAGATGAACGTATACTTCCAAAAGGAACTGCCTACATTTCTGATGTTGGTATGACGGGTCCACACGATTCGGTTATTGGTAGTAGAATTGATCAGGTAATGGAGAGTTTTTTGACGTTAATGCCTGCGCGCTTTGGTGTCGCAAAGGATAATATTAAGCTCTGTGGTGTAGAAGTTGAATTGGATGATGAAACTGGATCCGCAGTTAGTATTAATAGGATCCAATATCAACTCTAATTGACTTCAATGAAGAAGTTATTGGTTGATAGTGGATAGACCGGACTAAATGTGTAGGTCGGGTAGAGGGACGAAACCCGACAAATGCCAAACGCGCATTTTGCGTTGATTTGGACACGTAATCGTTGTGTCTATCATGTCGGGTTTCGCTTTGCTCTACCCGACCTACAACTTAAGCATTGACAGAACGCTAAATTAGTTGAATGGGGAATTAGTGGATCAACAATTAGAACTCAATATACCTCAACCACGCACTATTTTCAGTGTTACGGATATTACGAATACCCTAAAGCGTATTATTCAGCAAAATCCATTGCTTCAAAACGTGTGGGTGCGTGGGCAAGTCTCAAACCTCCGTCGTCCTAACTCAGGTCATATCTATTTAACTTTAAAAGATGATAATAGTAGCATCAGGGGTATAATATGGAGAAGTAATGCCTCACGATTAAAGTTCAATCTACGTGATGGTGATGAAATTTTAGTAAATGGTCAGATCAACATTTATACTGTCAGTAGTGAATACCAGATTAATATTACTAAAGTAGAACCCATTGGCATCGGTGCTCTTCAGTTGGCTTTTGAGCAACTAAAACAGAAACTATCTGATGAAGGACTTTTTGATCAAAGTCACAAAAAAACTTTACCACTGTATCCAAGCAAAATAGGAGTAATAACTTCAGAAACTGGAGCAGCAATTCAAGACATCTACAAACAACTCAGTAGGCGTTACCCCTTAGCAGAACTTTTACTTTACCCGTCCCTTGTTCAAGGAGAACAGGCTGCGACTGAAATTGCACGTGCAATAAGTGAAATGAACAGAAGAACTGATATTGATGTATTGATAGTAGGACGTGGTGGAGGTTCTATAGAAGATCTTTCGGCATTTAATGAAGAAATCGTCGCAAGAGCAATATTCAAATCAAAGATTCCTATAGTCTCTGCGGTTGGTCATGAAACTGATTTTACTATCGCTGATATGGTGGCTGATCATAGATCTTCTACACCTTCAGCAAAAAGCCATTGAGAATGTCGTCCCAGATAGATCCGAATTAATATCGGTTTTGAACGGAACAAAGAGCAGGTTGAATGAACTTATTAAACAACGGATCAGGTTAAAATATGAAGAATTAGAACATCTGTCAACAGAACTTTCACCAACAAAACGTCTGGAGAAAATCTATGAATTTAGTCAGACAATTGATAGGTTAGAGGAAAGTTATCAGAGGGTCATAGATGCAAAGATGGAAGAAAAAAACGTAAAATTACAATCATTAGCTGACCAACTTGATAATCTTAGTCCATTGTCAACACTAAATAGAGGATATAGTATATGTAGAGATGTATCCGGTGACGTGATCACTTCCAGTCAACAGATCAATACGGGAGAGAGCATTGATGTTAAACTCTCAAAAGGTAGTCTGCTTTGCACAGTTGACGAATGTATTGAATAAAACCTAACTGACAATTTACTAAATACCTGAATTTTTGTGTACTTGTGTAAGGAGATAACATTTGACTTTTGAAGAAAAACTTGAAAAATTGAATGAAATAGTTGAGACATTGGAGTCACCTGAGACTTTGGACTTAGATGCCTCACTTAAGTTGTTTGAAGAAGGAGTCGGTTTAGTTCGTTCGTGCAGAGAGATTCTTGAAAAAGCAGAGTTAAGAATACAGAAAGTGTCTCAAGAAGATAACGAGAATACTGTTACTGAAACTATATCTGAAGAAGAATAAGGTGAAATGTGATGGTCTTGGAAATGATTAAGTCTCCTTTAGACCTAAAGGAGTTAACAATCGGTGAACTTGAGACACTTGCAGAAGAGATGCGTGCATTTCTTCTGTCTGTCCTATCTAAGACCCCTGGTCACTTCGCTCCAAATTTCGGAACTGTTGAATTAGCAATTGCTGTTCACACTGTTTTTGATACACCGCATGACAAACTGATATGGGATATAGGTCACCAAGCCTATCCTCATAAGCTTCTTACCGGTCGTCTTGATACATTTGATACATTACGACAGACAGACGGTATTAGCGGTTTTCTAAGTCGTGAAGAAAGTAAGTATGATGTGTTTGGGGCAGGTCATTCAAGCACTTCAATTTCTGCGGCATTAGGTATTGCGACTGCACGGGATGTAAACAAAGATGATTTCAAAGTCGTTGCAATCATTGGTGATGGTGGTTTGACTGGTGGGATGGCACTTGAAGGGTTGAATGCTGCTGGAGACTTTAGAAAAGACATGCTGGTCATCCTTAATGACAATCAGATGTCAATTTCACCTACGATTGGCGCCATCTCAAAACATTTCCACAAATTGATCAGTTCAAGTGGGTACAATCGACTTAGGACGGGTGCAAAAGAATTGATTAATTTCATCTCATCTGATGCTAAAGCATTGGCACAGAAGATTGAAGCATCTTTAAAGCCTGGAACTCTGTTTGAAGAATTCGGATTTAGATATTTTGGACCCCTTGATGGGAATGACCTTGAGTCGCTAATTCCTGTCTTAACAGGTATCCGCGAGTTGTCCGGTCCGATTTTAGTTCATGTTGTCACAAAAAAGGGTAAAGGATATCTCCCCGCAGAAGAAGATCCGGTAAAGTTCTATAGCGTCAGTGGTGAGTTTGATGTAAAGACAGGCATATCCCTTCGTCCTTCCTCTACTATACCTAAATATACTGATGTTTTCAGTAAGACTTTAGTTGAAGCGGCGAAGCATGACCCGAGAATCATCGGTGTAACGGCTGCGATGTTGGGTGGGACAGGTTTGGATAAGTTTGCAGAGGCATTTCCTGACCGCTGTTTTGATATAGGATTAGCAGAACAGTGTGCTGTTACTTTTGCTGCTGGTCTTGCAACTGAAGGATTGAAACCGATTGTAGCCATCTATTCAACCTTTCTGCAAAGGGCTTATGACCAAGTATTACATGACGTCTGTATCCAGAATTTACCTGTTGTTTTTGCCCTTGATCGTGCTGGTCTTGTAGGTGCAGACGGTCCAACGCATCATGGCGTTTTTGATATTGCGTATCTTCGTTCAATACCAAATATTGTTTTGATGGCACCGAAAGATGAGAATGAATTGCAGTATATGGTCAAAACGGCACTAACTTATGAGATGGGGCCAATCGCATTACGATATCCACGGGGAACTGGTGTTGGTGTGAAATTGTCCACTGAACCTGCACCACTACCAATAGGAAAAGCTGAAATCTGTTGTGAGGGTGAAGACTTATTGATAATTGCAATTGGTAACAGAGTTTATCCAGCTCTTGAAGCAGCGGAAACGTTGCGGCAAACAGGTATAGAACCAACAGTGGTGAATGCTCGTTTTATCAAGCCGTTAGATTCTTCATTGATTTTAGACTTAGCAAAAAGAATTGGTAAAGTGATTACTGTGGAAGATGGTGTATTGATGGGTGGATTCGGAAGTGCAGTTCTTGAGACTCTTGCGGAAGAATCTCTATCTGATGTGCGCGTAACCACTCTTGGTTTACCAGACAAGTTTATTGAACACGGTGATGTAAAGACATTACAAGAAAGATACGGTTATGATACTGAAGCGATTATCCGAGCAGGAGTTGTTTTGGCTGTAGGTTCGTAAATGGAATAGCAGAAGATTTTCGCAGACAGATAAATCAATAAAGAAGATATGGCAAAAAATGGAACGGTTAGATGTTGTTCTTGTAAAAAAAGGTCTGGTTGGAAGCCGACTCCAAGCGAAACGGTTGATAATGGCAGGTGCTGTCAAAGTTAATGACATTTCAAAGTTAAAACCAGGTCAACGTATCTCACCTAATGCTGAAATAGTCGTTAAATCCCCTCCCAAATACGTTAGTCGTGGTGGTTTAAAACTTGAAAAGGCACTTGAAGAATTTGATATCAATCTTGATGAGAAGGTAGCGATTGATGTAGGGGCATCTACAGGCGGTTTTACTGACTGTTTACTACAACATGGAGCAGGCCGCATCTATGCGGTTGATGTTGGGTATGGACAACTTGCATGGAAACTACGACAAGATACGCGGGTGAATGTGATTGATAAGTCAAATATACGCTATATTACACCCCAACATTTTTTACTTCCACTTGAGATAGCAGTAATTGATGTCTCATTCATTTCCTTAAAGAAAGTACTACCCGTAATAATTCAGGATTTAGCAATACCAGAAGTCGTCGCGCTTGTGAAACCACAGTTCGAAGCAGGACGCGAGTACGTTAAGAAAGGTGGGATTGTTGATGATCCTAATCTACATAAGTCAATTTTGACCGACCTAATAGATCATGTCAATAAAAACTATTCCATTAAAGCAATGGGATTAACTTTTTCGCCAATACATAAAGATATAGGTAACATTGAATATCTTCTTTGGTTTAGAGAACCCGTGAAGAATGGTGGAAGTGTTTCTGATTTAGCATGTGACAGAACTTTAGATTCAGACTTTGTAATGAATGTTGTAGAAACTGCTCACCGTGAATTCTATACTGAAGCAATAGAAAAATAGGAAAACAGATGTTTACTCGACGCAAGAAAATCATCCTTTCTATAGCAGCTATAGTTTTGCTGATAGGAGTATCGTCCTATATTTTTGTTAGTTCAGAATATTTTCTGGATAAGGTTATCAAAGAGCGTTTAATAGAAGCTATAGATGACCAGATTGATAACAAATT
The DNA here is from genome assembly GCA_965261435.1 of Candidatus Poribacteria bacterium. Classification (GTDB taxonomy): domain Bacteria; phylum Poribacteria; class WGA-4E; order WGA-4E; family WGA-3G; genus MSPOR6. The sequence continues at coordinate 3,218,663 of CBDHDL010000021.1, read as the reverse complement.
TAAAATACACCTTGGTAGTTTACGCGGGAACATATTCTCAGGAATTGAGATTCATGACTTTTCAATTAAAGAGGAAAAAAACGCAAGTCACTCAGTCATTTCTACCAATTCTATTACACTCAAATATAATCTATGGGGATTACTTCAACGAAAACTACTTGTAACTACTTTGGAAATTAACACACCAATATTTGATTTGCAGCGGAAAAAAGATGGAAAGGTGAACTTAGCAGAAGCCTTCAATCCATCTACATCTGAATCAGATGCATCCTTTGCTTTTGCTGTTTCAGACATTAAAATTAAAAATGGTGAGGTACATTATACAGATAATGAACAAAGTATAGATATTGCGTTCCCCAATATCGGTATAAATCTGGAAGGTACACTTGATCAGTGGAATCATTCGGGAACTCTTTCTATTGGAGAGGGGAGTGTCAAAGTAAATCAATCTGAATTTAAGATTAATGAGATAGATAGCGTCGAGTTTTCAGTTACGACTGAGAATGGAATTTTAGGAAGTCTTAAGTTAGCATCTGGAGAGTCAGCAATAGATTTTCAAAAACTAAACTATAATTTTGAAACTGGTGACTGGAGTACACTTATCAACATTAAAATCGCTTCATCAGATGTTAGAAAAGTACTCAATGAAGAAACAAGCATTGAAGGAGTTGGTGAATTTGATATTGATTTGCATGGATCTCAGTCAACTTTGCAAGGAAGTATCTCTGGATATTCTGATAAATTCTCTATTGGTCATAACCTACAGAAAACAGAGGAATCCACAGAACTACATAGATCGCCAATAGAAGTATCATCTATGTCAATAGATTTAATTTTGAATTTTGATGACTTACACGAAATCAGGTTAAATCAGCTTAGTGCGAAAATCGCAGATGGTACAATTGCTGGAAAAGGAAATGCAACCTTTGACAATATCACTGGAGAAAACCTGATAAAACAACTTGAACAATTTGCCAAAAGAAACATTACCTTTGATAGTAATTGGCAAATTGAAGATGTTAAGCTGGTATCATTGCTTAATATGTTCATGACTCTACCCGCAGATTCTCCACGAATAGATTCTGGTATTGCTGACGGATCAATTCAAATGAAGGGTGATACAGAAGGAAACTACCAGTTGGATAGTAGCGTAGATCTTTCTGATATGAGTCTGTTTATTCACCGAAATGGAGGAGAAGTAATACCTATTGAGGATTCTTCGTTGGACTGTCAGATTACTTCTGATTCTGTGAATGGCCCAAATGTTAATGCGTCTGGCAATTTTGATAAGATCAATGTTGGTATTGAAGGAACACTCACCAAACTTGACGTTGAACTAAACAATGTGGACTTCGGAAAACTCTTTCGTATAGCGAACTCAATCCCACTTCAAGGCATTGGGAGTGTTGTTGTCCAAGTGAATAAGGATGGTTCGGTGACTGGACATGCTGAAATACCTGAAACTTTCTTCTTTCACAAAGAGGATGATCCAATTTTAGTGGGTCATTTATTAGGTAATTTCAGGTTTGATAACAATATAGTGTATGTTGAAAATGGCAGATTAACTCACAGTAGTGACAAGGATGATAGTAGAATACTCATTGATGGTAATATTGAGATCAGCGAGAACTTACCTGCGAATTTTGAGATTGTATTGGATAAACTTTTTCTCGGTACTGACTACAACAGACTTCTGATGGTAGAAGACTATCCGATTGAAGGAAATTTGAAAGGTGAATTAAAACTATCGGGTTTTCTAATTGACCGCCTGGATGGTACTGGCAAATTTGTTTATGAATCTGGTAATGCCTGGGGAATCAATTTAGATCCTGCTACACTCAATGTGGAAATTGAAGATTACTCAATATCGATCCCTGATTTCGTCATGACGACTCGCGGTCAATTGGTTAAACTCAACTTACTTGTAGCAAACACAGGTGGTTTTGTGTTGACCATCAAGAACGACAGAGAAAAACCAATAGACATTTCAGAACTCGCTATTGCTTCTGAAATTACAGACTTCCCGCTTGATGGTAAAATGGATATCAACATAGAAAGTAAATTACAAACTCCCGAGGACATCTCATTTACCACAGATTTCACTTTTTCTGATCTGACATTTGACGGCAATCCTCTTGGTAGTGCTAATCTGCACGGTATACTTGTTGAAGAAGAAAAACTTTTTGAATTCACTGGTAAAGCACTTTCAGATACAGGAGTTATTACGGGTACGATAGAAAATGAATTTCCAAATAATTATAGGTTCAAATTAACAAACGTAGAATCAGATGTCAAATACATCCTACCGATAATTAATCCTGCATTAGAAAAAATCACAGGAAATTTCAATGGAACTGTTGAGGTAGAAGGAACATTGTCTGAACTTACATCGTCAGAGCAAACTGAAAGATCAAAGAAACGCGTTCATCCATACAACGTAGACATTCTTATCAATGAAACCCAACTTCAATATGATGAGATTCACTTCAGTAACTTAGATCCGATTAAGATAACATTAGAAGATGATCTGCTGACCTTTTCTGATTTTTCACTCTCTCTTAAGGGTGATGATTCCCCTTTCATACAAATAGCTGGCTACTTAAATGCCGAAACTGAAGAGATAGATCTATCTACTGAAACCATTCAAACTATTGAATTGGCATCGGTTTTTGGTCAGACGGGATTACCTATTTCGGGTAAAGTCTATTATGATTTAGAGTATAAAGGAACTTTACAGAATCCGACCGTAGCAGTCAATTGGAAGATCCCCGAAATTGTCTATAAATCTGAAATAGGAGAGTTTGTTCTGAAAGATGTCAATAGTTCATTAAACTATCAGGATGAAATTATTGTTGTTAAACCTTTCTCAATGCTTGTAATGGATAACGCAGTTCAAGTTGGCGGTGACATCAGCATAAATCAAGAAGAATTTGTAAAATCTGCGTTTAACCTTGATATCAAGGGCAATAATCTTGATCTTACAAGTTTTGCTGAACTATTAAGAAATAGTCTATCAGAAGATTTAGTTAAATATATTACCTCAAAACAAACACCACTCTTGGATGGGAAGATAGATATTGCATTGGAAATAGATGGGACTATTGATACACCAAGGATGGATATAAATGTACAGACAATTGAACAAGAGCCAATATTGTTTAGTGGGTTTACTAATCCAATCACAATAAAGAAACTGTATACTCTGATATCCTTCAGTGATGGAATTGTTAAGATTGATGACTGTTTAATGAATGGATACTTTGGTGAAGGTAAATTCAATATCGTTGGCACATCATTCTCTACCAAAAACCGTGACGCAGCAGACTATAATTTTGGAGTATCTGTTGAACAAATCGTCATTGATGATTTTTTTAACCTATATATTAAACGGCAATCTCCGTTCAAAGGGATGGTTAGCGGCACGGCAAGAATATCTGGAAAAGGTTTCACGAGCAAGAGTTTATCAGCAACAAGTTCTGTAGACTCACTTACTATTGAATACAATAACAATCACATTAAGAATTCATCTCAAATAGAATTCAGTTTAGAGAATGACAACATAAATGCTGAGTTTCCATTACAGTTTTCCTCACCTTACTTAACATCTGCTGTTTTGGTTTCCTGTAAAGGTACTCCTCTGGATCCGCATATCTCATTGAATTGGGAAGGAACATTAAAAACATCTCTACAAAAGAAAACAGAAACACCTTTGCAGTTAGAAGGTAAGTTAGATTATCTGAATGAACTGATTACACTACATACGCAGCTTGCTAACAATGGTAATAAACTAATACTCAAGGGTGCTGTGCCATTCAATCTGTCTCTATCAGATAGAATATATTCAGAACGATTTATTGACTCTACAATGAATTTACAACTGACAGGAAGCGAATTACCTCTTGCGTATATTCCAGGTATAAATTCAGTACTGACTGAAGCAGATGGCGTTGTTGACCTTGATTTATCTTTAGGTGGCACATCACTAAATCCTTACCTACATGGTAAGGCATATATTCAATCGCCGAAAATCAAGCTGAAGGATTTTAGTCATTCATTTGATAACTTAAGTGTAGAACTCACTGCAAGTAAGGATTTATTAGAGCTTGATAAGTTTGAATTTACTGTTGAAGATGGTAGGTGTAGTATTGAACAATGTTTACTAAAACTCGATGGATTGACACCGACCGAATTTTCCATTCAAGGTCTATCTGTAAAGCAATACCCCCTTGATTCATTCCTAAACAACACTTTCCCTAAGAACATGCTTGAAGAAGTGAACGGTTCATTAACTGCTACATTGAATCACCTGAGAATTCCGTTTGAAGAGTTTTTTGCACATTCACGAGAAACACCTTTACCGATCCTGCAACAGACTATGACGTTTGACAGAATAAGTCAAAAAGCAACGGCAGAATTCTCTATTGATGATTTCTCATTAGGATTCATAGCACTTGATCAAGAGTTTCAATTTAAGAACCGTGCCCCAATCCCAATTTCTCTGGATTCAGGAACATTCATCGTAAAGGAATTGAAACTCGTTGATATATATGAAACAGACTCATTTGATGTAGCCAATCCTATTGAATTTACCAGTTTCGGTAGATGGAACATGCATGGTGATATGTACGCTAACGTAAAATTAGACAATCTAAATGTTGCATCATTTTATAATACATTCTCAGAAGCGTTTCGCGAAAGGTACAATCTAAGCGGAATCTTATCTGCTGAGATCAATGTAAAAGGTAAATATGCAGCACCAGAAGTAACAGCAAGTATTATTGGCCGTCAATTCAGATTAAATCAAGCAAATATTGATGAATTGATTGGCACATTACAATACATAGATTCTGATCAGCAATGGGTCATACCTGAGTCCAATCCTATAAGAATTAGGTTAGGAGCGAATCGACTAACGTGTTTTGGATATATTCCTTTCTTGCTATCTTTTTCAAGCATGCAAGCACATGCCTTATCGGAACCAGTGGAAATAAAGTTAAATGCAGAACTTGATGAGTTTGGAGTTTTGCGTGATATTGACAACATAATCCAATCTGCTAATGGTAGCGGCACAATGAATGCTACGATTACAGGTACTCCAGAATCCTTACAGCTCAAAGGTTCAGGGGATTTCCACCAGATTTCTCTTAGTCTTTCTGACTCACCCATAGTATTCAATAATATTGACGCTACATTTGATTTTTCACATCAGGGGATAGAAATTGAACAAATAGAAGGTGTTTTGAACGACGGTGCTTTTGCTGTTGATGGTGAAATTACTTCAGACTGGTTGAAATTTGAAAAGATAAATCTAAGAGCAAAATTGGACAACTGTAACTTCGTAGAACTCGGAACATATCAGATAGTATTAGCCTCAGACAATCTTCATCTATATGGCGATGCAAATAACCCCGTGATTGATGGTGATATAAGAATCGTGTCAGGTCAATATGAGCAGAATTGGAATTGGAGAGATGTATTAGATTCCTTTGCCTCCCCTACAGTCAGTGAGACTGATCTAATATCAGACGCACCGATCTTGCGAAATCTTAGCTTGGATTTGGGTATTGAAATACCAGATAGTTTTGATTTACTTTCTTCAACTGGCGGCACTACAAACATTGAAATTATATGTACTGGACAGTTGACAGGTGCGATTCAACATCCTATTTTTTCAGGTACAGTCACTATTCCTAAAGGTATAATCAGCATTTATACACAGGTATTTGAAATAGATGAAAGTAAAACTTCTACGATTATAAACCCGAGTGATAAGGCGTACAATCCAGAATTAAATATCTACTTAAAAGCACCTACAACCATCAGGAATGTGTTACATAGCGATGGCAGTACTGCTGACTATAATATTGTTGCTTCAGTAACTGGAACACTTGAAAACGGCAATGCTGATCAGGCAGTTCTTTCAATAAACGCGGAACCCATAAATTCATCAAGTACAGAAGAATTAACAGAGGCAGACATCCTTGCTCTTCTCTTACCGGGAAATACATTCTCACAGTCATTGGGTGGTATTACTTTTACAATATCTTCTGGTTTTGATCCCAATGAACGTCATATTACTGCAGAAATTCCGTTGACTTTGCTCGGTAGAAATATCCCTATTACAGTGGAAGGAAATGAAAAGAAAGGGGAATTTGGTGTTGATATTCAACTGTTGCAGGGGCGTTTTTAGATGTTTAACTCATACCATGTATCACAAATACTGTTCTATTTTTCCACGACGTTAAAGCGTTTTCAGTTTTGGATGATTATTTTTATATTTTTTTTTCTATCAAATATCCAATCCGTTTTTGGACAGACTACAAACTCCTCCCATATAAATAATCTACCATCCAACACATCTACAAACCAAATAATATCAAAAATTGCATATTATATTGATAACGACCTTGTGCGAAATTCTGACAAATTAAAAGAATTGGAACAATTGTCTGAGATTGAAGTTGGTAGTCATTTCTCTCGCTTTGCAATTCAGCAGAGCATAGTCTCCCTCTATGCTTTACAAAAATACGCTCAGATTGAAGTTTTTACATTAGAGACAACAGAAGGTGTTGAATTACAGTATAAACTAAAGAATGTGATGCGTATTCAAGATGTAAACATCTCCGGTAAATTGTCTGATGAAGTCAGGAGAATAATGGACAATGCTATCAGATTAAAGCAAGGTGATGTGTATGCTATTACTGTTGTAAAAAAAGATATAGAGATTATAAAGGAAATTTGTGCTGAATACGGTTATTTTTCTGCAGATGTAGGACACAGTACAGAAACGGATGAAGGGATCATTACCTATATTGTAGATATAGGGCTTCCAACCAATGTTAAAGACATTGCAGTGGTCGGTAATACAACTGTATTTACTGGAAGGATTCATGATATAGTTAGAAGACAGATTGGGAGAGTATATCTGAAAACTGAAGTCAAAAAGAACATCAATGAGGTACTTGATCTTTATGAGAAAAAGTTTTATCCGAATACAATTATTGACGCCATCTTTGATCCGAAAACAGGCATGTTAAAATTCACTATAGATGAGGGAATTCAATTATTACTTGATTTTGTTGATGATAAGGGTAAACCTATATTTAGAGAATATGCGTTATTAAAGCTAATTGCAAAGATTAGAAACAGAAGAGTTGTGTCTGAAAAAGAGCTTCTTCGTAAGGAAATTATCCGTCAAATCAACGACGAAAACCAGTGGACCCGAATAGTAGCAGCCCATTTTAAATCTAAGGGGTATCACGGAACTGAGGTTGAGTCACAGAAATTGACGAATTCACCTCGTCATATTAAGTTCATAATTAAACTTGGTGTACGTTATGTTGTAAAGCATGTAGATTTCGTTGGTAATGTTGCCTTTTCTAATAGTGAATTACTGAGGGAGATGAAATCCAAACCAGTGAATTTTTTCTCAAGTAATTTCAATAGCCGTTTTTATTCAGAAGAGACACTTGAAAAAGATACACAAAGATTGAAATTATTGTATGAAAAAGCTGGATATCCAAATTTATCTATAAAATATGAACTTGTTAGACAAGATTCAAATAATGGTAGCGTAGGAGATGTCTCAATAAGATTCACTATTATTGAACCATATAAGGAAGTAATTTTCCGTTGTGTTATTTCAGGTAATAGTGTCATTGACACGGACACGCTTTTTGATTATTTTCCGAGTATGCCTCCAATTCCGAATGCGCGCCTGGTGAAGAAAAGTTATGAGAACGCAATCCTAAAAGCATATCAGGAATTTGGTTTTATTGATGTTAGAATAGCGAATACAGACTTTGTGCAAAATTTGGCTAAACCTGCTTTTGTTGTGGAAGGAAACTTTTCAAAACAACTGGAAGCTGGAACGGTACCTAAGATGGTAAGAGATGCTTTTGTTAAGGCAGAACTTCAGTTGACAGGCACATTCATTGCTACGAAGATAGGCTGGAGTATGCAGGACTTTGAAGGTAACGCAAGGTATACGCTCAGACAAGAATTACACCAACTTGAAGTATATGAACATGGGGTCCTCATGATTGATATAGAAGAAGGTGATAAGATTGAATTTGGGAATTTTAATTTTGTTGGTGATACAGGTGTTAAACCCTTTGTGCTCGATCGAGAGGTATCACATCTAACAGGTAGACTTTTTACCCTTGATAAACTAAACACCGCTATTCAGAACCTAAGTAATACTGGCATTTTTGAAACAGGAATCCGTTGGGAAAGATATCAACAACCTTCAATCGGAGTTAATCCACGTTCTGTAATTTCAGAGAACCCTCAGATAGATACTTATCCCCAGACAAGAACTGATGATGTAGAGATTCGACTTGAAAAACGGAAACCGGGTTCATACGGTACAAGTCTTGGATATAGTTCATCGGACGGGCCAAGGGGCACGATTGAGCTCAGTCATCGTAATCTTTTCCAACGAAATATGCTATTCAGATTACGTGGTAGATGGGGAACACTCGGATATTTATATGATACAACTTTGACAGAACCGTGGATGATTGGTAGGACAAGTGGAAGTGTTCAATTTTTGGGTAGAAAATTGGAAGAGGATGATGATGTGCGTGCACTTCAAGGGAGCTTTAGTTTAAGTAGGAAATTACCAAGGTATCATAGACTCAACCTGCGATACAGTTATCGCTACTTAAAGGACCTATCAGAAGAACTTTTCCATCTTAAACCTTCAACAACTGTAAGCAGTCTTTCATTTCTGTGGAGTCAAGATAGTAGTTTTCCGAAGTTGAATCCTGTAAGAGGGATGTCAAACGAAGTAACAGTTGAATATGCAGGAAGGTTCTTGGGTGGTGAAAGTAGTTTTATCAAAACGGTCACTGACTTTCGCTACTTTAAACAATTGACAAATTTTGGTCTTGTTTTTGCTTCTGCCCTCCGCTTAGGCATCACAACAGGTCTACAAACAGAAAGTGGAGCAGAATTGATTTCTTTTGAGCGTTTCTGGGCAGGTGGTAGTACTACAGTCCGAGGGTATGAAGACAGAGGATTGGGTCCTGAAGATAGAACAGGCAAACACCGTGGAAATCTTCAATTTATATACAATACAGAATTACGATTTCCAATATTTGATCCGATCCGAGGCGTTATATTTTTCGATACTGGCAATGTATGGGATTCCTTTGAAGAAATTCAGTATGAGTGGTTACCTTCCTCAATTGGTGCTGGTATTCGTCTACACTTAGGACCTCTGATTGGTGGTATCGATTATGCATTTCCACTCATTAATGTTGCTGATGTTCCGAACAATTCAGTATATCTCAGAATAGGCAGTACATTTTAGTGTTCTGTCTACACTCAAATGATGCGTAGATTCGTTCGTAGGGACGGGGTTTCCCCGTCCGTTATACAAATTCATTTTCGTTCGTAGGGACGGGGTTTCCCCGTCCGTTATACAAATTCATTTTCGTTCGTAGGGACGGGGGGGATCCCTGTCCGTTATACAAATCATTTATGACTTGACAAAACATTAGATATGAAACCTTTAAGCTGATTGGTCATAAGGTTTTCCTAATGCAAGTGGTGCTTCTGCTTTGCCTACAAATCCAGTTAATACAACTAAACATAACACATAAGGAAGCATCAGAAACAATTGATATTGGATCTTCCATCCAGCTGCTTGAAAGCGTGCGTCAAGTGCAAATCCGAGTCCGAAAAGTAGAGCGGATCCAAGAGCTTTTACCGGATGCCACTTGCCGAAAATAACGATTGCTAATGCAGTGAAACCGCGCCCAGCAGTCATTCCGGGTGTGAAGTAAGGCACATCGGCAAGTGATAGATATCCACCCCCTATCCCCGCCATAATTCCTGCAAAAAACATACACATTGATCTTAAGATAGTTACATTTGATCCAACTGTGGCAATTGCTTTCGGATGTTCTCCACAAGCGCGAACGCGTAAACCGGGTTGCGTGTGATACAAGAAAAAGTATACGCAAGGTACAAGTAGAAAAGCTAAATAGACTATGATGTTATGTGAAAAAAGTGCTTTTCCAAGAATAGGTATCTGGGACAGGACTGGAAGATCGAAATCTTGAAAATAAGGCACACTTTGAGGGCTCCCCGTTTTTCCAAATAGCCGTTGGTATACGACCTGTGTGAAGCCTAATGCCAAAAGTGTGATAGCTGTTCCAATGATCACTTGGTCACCTCGCAGTTTTATTGCTAAAGCTGCAAAAATGATTGCAACCAGAAGTCCGCCAAGTCCTGCTGCGATTAGACCCAACCAGGGTGCGATAAATGGTAATCCCGCAGAATAAAATGATCCGACCATACCAAAAAGTGCCCCAATCAGCATCATTCCTTCTATTCCGATATTTATCACGCCAGCCCGTTGTGAAATTACTTCCCCTAATGCTGCAAGCAATAGGGGTGCTGAGGCATTTATGGTAGCTGCCAGTATTTCTTCAAGCAACACAATATCTTCCCTCCTTATCCCTTCCTATACTCTTTTGATCTTACAGCGCAGATTAACCACTGATTTTCTTGTCTTGAAAGTATTTTAAGGACGAAGTTCCGACGACAAAAAGTATAATTATCGCTTGCATCATCCAAGTGATTTTTCCCGATATTCCTATATCCGCTTCCATTCCAAATGCCCCATGTGTTAGTGCCCCGAAGAAAACAGCGGCTGCAATAGTCGCGAGTGGATTTAATTTTGCTAACAGAGCAACAGCTATTGCGGTGTATCCGTATCCTGGTGAAAAGTGTTTTGTCAGACGCGGGGCAAGTCCCATGAGTTCGATTCCACCGCCAAGTCCAGCAAGTGCACCACTGAGAAAAAAAACATACAATGTATTTCGGGGTATAGAGATACCAGCAGCCTGTGCAGCTGCGGCTCCTTCTCCTACAGCACGGAGTTTATAACCGAATGTGGTTTTAAAAAGTACAAAAGTCAACACTCCTGCTAAGAGGACTGCAAGAATGATTCCCGCGTGAACGCGGTGATTTTCAAAAAACCTTGGGAGCATAACCCATTTGGCTATTGGATCACTTTGTGGACCTGTTTTTGATGCTTCTTGTAAAGGTCCACCGTCTACCATTAGACTCACAAGATGGATTGCAATATAGTTGAGCATAATGGTACTAATAACTTCATTGACCCCACGCGTTATCTTTAGTATTGCAGGAATAATGCCGCAGATGCCGCCAGCAACAATAGAAAATACAAAACATAAAGGTATTCCTATCCATGATGTTTGCGGCAAAATAGTTGCTAACTTTGTCCCAAACCATGTTGCTGCCAATGCACCCAAAAGGAATTGTCCTTCTGCTCCAATGTTCCAGATACCACATCTAAATGCGATTGCAACTGAGAGTCCTGTCATCAAGTATGGTGTGCTTTTTATCAAGGTCTCTCCAATACCACTTGGTGACCCGATTGTGGCGTCAATTGCTGCAATATATGCTTTAATAGGATTGTAACCACAGAAAATAACAACAAGTGTGTTGGTAATGAATGCACACGCTAAAATGCAAATAGGCATTAGAAGCCAATGCCTCATGAATGTATTCAACTGTGCATTCGAGCTATTGTTCATAGGAATCATTTTCTCCCATCATTAGCAGCCCTATTGCTTCTATATTATTACGCTGTTCAGTGGCATCAATCAGTTTTCCTCTTGACATTACATACAACCTATCACTCATAAGTAGTACTTCCTCTAATTCAGTTGAAATCAACAATACAGATTTATTCTTTTCCCTCTGTTGAATGAGATTTTGTTGTACAAATTGTGCAGCACTGATATCTAATCCACGTGTAGGGTTGACAGCAACGAGTAGTTCTGGTTGTGCGGATAATTCCCTTGCTATGACGACTTTCTGTTGATTTCCACCAGAGAGTGTTGATACGGGTACATTGAGATTAGGGGGTCGGATGTCATAAGTTTCAATCAGATTTTTTGCTGAACGGTTTCTTGTATTTTGATCTATAATGCCGTTTTTTGCCACATCTGCCAGATGTGATATATTCAGAATCAAGTTCTCTGCTATTGAGAACGTTGTAATTATTCCCGTTGTGCGTCTGTCTTCAGGAATGTATCCGACACCACACCTGCGTATGTTCTTTGTCCCGGAAGGTCGCCTACCTAAAACAAAAACATGTCCCATTTTAATAGGACGTAATCCCATAATTGCTTCTGCAAGTTCAAGTTGTCCATTTCCATCAACGCCGGCAATTCCGACTATCTCTCCCCTAAATGTTTCCAAAGACACACGGCTAACAGCGTGTTCTTTACGGTTTCCCTCAACTGTCAGATCTGCAATACTGAGTACAACATCATCTGTCGCGACATTATCTTTCTTTTCAACTTCCTTAATATCTTCTCCAAGCATCTCCTTTGCCAGTTCACGCGTTGAGAGTTCACCTGTTTTTCCATGATATACATTCTTGCCTTGTCTTAAAACAGTAATCCTATCACTGATTTCTAACACTTCTTTCATTTTGTGGCTAATGAAGATGATAGATCTGTTGTCCTCTTTTAATGCTTTTAAAATTTGAAAGAAACTTGTGACTTCTTGCGGACTCAAAACCGCAGTCGGTTCATCAAGTATTAGTATTCTTGCGTCAATTGCAAGTGCCTTTAGTATTTCAACCCGTTGTTTCAAACCGACTGAGAGATTTCTAATATATGCACGTGGATCTACCGACATTTCAAATCTTTCCGATAATGTCTCAGTTAATTGAATTGCTTCATCCTTCTTAAAATGAAACTTTCCAAGTCTATTATATCTATTGTTGTGAATTGTTGACGGGGTTGTGTCGGTGTGATTTGGATTGGATTGTTCTTCATTTTCAGAGAATTGTGAGACAGTGAGTGCTATGTTTTCTGCCACAGTGAGGTTCTCAATCAACATAAAATGTTGATGAACCATGCCGATACCCTTAGCAATCGCATCACGAGGGGACTTAAACTGTTCTGATTGTCCTGAGATAATGATCTGACCATTAGAGGGTTGATATAGTCCATAGATGAGATTCATCAGTGTTGATTTTCCAGCACCGTTCTCACCTAAAACTGCGTGAATGTGACCTGTCTGTAACTGAAAATCTATGTTATCTACTGCAATAAAATTTCCAAACGTCTTTGAAACGTTCTGAAGTTCAAGAATGTATTCTACTTCCATTTACACCATAGACCAATTTCTGCTTCTTGTGTCTGTCAGTTTTCCATCATAAGCAACAAACCGAAGTGCAATCTTCCAAGACTCATTTTTTGGGGTGGTAATTGTGGCATCCTGCGTAGGATTATATAGAGCCATTCCGTAATCACGTATAAACCACGGACCACGAACACCCTCCTCAAGTATAGTCATGTATACGCCAAAATCCCCATGTCCAGCAAGATGGTTTTGGTAAGCTATAAAATCTGAAACACCTTGAATAGCATCAACTTTTCCTTTCCGATTATTATCACCGATGACAACACCCCCCATGACGGGTAATAGTCTCGGCTCAACACGCATACCAATACTGCCGTACTTTGATTTTGGATATTCTACATCACCGTATGCAGCGATTTTTTCACTTGTCATCTCACACACTGTAGCATCATCAAGTGAATATAGATTAACGGTGCGCACTTCGTCAATCATTGGTTCTTCATTCCCATCTCGCCATATTAATTTCTGTATAAATTTGATACCCGCATCGTTTGATGTTATTTCCATTTCTTTTTGAGTTTCCATACGACCTAACTTCTCAAAAAGTCTATCGGTAAATGAGCGACGTGGCGGAGCGCCCCAATACCACGCTTCTCTTTCTCCAACTTTTACGGGTGCCTGTCCAACAAAAATACCGTTATGAAACGGATGGTCAAAAGCGAATTCTTGTATTACCGTATGTCCAGCGGGAGTATAGAATGGAAAGACGAAAGGTCGGTAAAAGTTAGCACCGACACCCCCTAAACACCGTCCCGTACCGGTGCTAACGACTAAGTGCGTTCTTGCATTGATGATTACTTCATAATTGCTCATTGTTTCCCCATAATGAGAATGAATTGTAACTTGCAAAACGGTGTATACAATTCATAAGAGATGATTAGATTATCATTTGTAAATGCTATCTGTTAATTGATTTATTGAGAGTGTATCTGTATTTTAGTCCTGTTTATAATCAAAGTGGTCTATTGACTTATATCATTTCTACTTTATAATATACCATTTTCGTAGGTCGGGTAGAGGAACGAAACCCGACATGTATTGATTGTGGCTATCTTGTCGGGTTTCGTGCCTCTACCCGACCTACGGCAGAATGAAATAAAAATAATTAAAATTGGTATTATATCATTGTAAATAGAGTATAAGTCAGAAATCTTAAGATGTCAAATGAATTATACAAGGCACACAGAATTATGGATTGACATATAGGAATAAATCTGTTATAATTTACCTATTGCTGAATACATGCATTAATCTAATCTAACTTCTAAACCACAAAGTAAACAAAACAATAGATAATGAGGAAAACAGAATGAAAAACCTTTTGACAGTGATATTAGCACTTCAATTTGTCTTCATATCACTCGGTTTTGCACAAGAAAGCTGAGGTGCATGAAGCAACCCTACCATCCCAAAAGGTGGTGGAAGTGAAGTTAGTTTAACTTCAGTAGATAAGAGATTTCAAGTGTCTTTCGGCACTCGAACTTTTAATGCCAAGGGTGGACATGAAGAGGTAAAAGGACTTTCTTCTTCAATCGGGAGTTTACCTGAAACTGTCGCTGCGCATCGACATGAAGTTGAGATGAATGTAGTCCGCTTTGATGTCGGTCTAAGATATCAAATTAACAAGCAATTCCGATTGGAGGCATCTGTACCCTACGAAATAAAGGATCAAAACGCAAACGTTGGTGGAATTGAGAATATTACAGACTCTGAGATGAGAAGAAAAATATTACGCTATCAGAATATTCATCATCGAAATGCTACATATCAAGGATTTTCAGATTTTGATCTCCTTTTGGCGTATAGTCAACACGGTCTTTTTCAAGAACAAGATATGTTAACTGCAAAATTCGGTACGACTATCCCCGTTGGTAAGACCGAAGATGACCCGTGGAAGCTTGGGGATATAGGTCTGGAACATCTTCATATCCAGTTCGGAACTGGTACATTTAATCCGATTGCTGACTTGCATTACAGTATACCTGTATTTGGTGGATTGAGAGCAAATGCAAATCTTCGTGGTAAAGTTCCATTCTATGAAAACAGCAAGACTTTTCAAGGGTCGTGGGAAGTCACCTATTCTGGTGGGTTGAACTATCAGGTCACAGATTGGCTCTCATTACAGTCAAGTTATCTTGGACTTTACCAATCTTATGCACATTGGGATAATGAGATTGATATCAATTCAGGTTTACGTTTTAGTTTGGTATCGTTAGGAGCATCTATTGCTACACCTTACAACGTCCCACTTTCAATTGGTTTCATGTTGCCAATACAACAAGAAACTTTATGGGACGATTCAGCACAGGGTAACGATGCCTTTAAATTAACAGCGTTGCTTTCCGTTACAGCCTTCTATTCATTTTAGTCTAATATCTGAAATGGAATCGGTTTCTACTTAAGATTGGAAGGGCGGAAGATTGGAAGATTGGAAGATTGGAAGGGTGGAAGAGCCAGCACGTTTCAATCTCGTCATCGCGCTACTTTTGGTTGATACGGCACTTGGGGTTGGCACTCCAGTTCCTAAAGGTGCCAATTTAGCGTGAGAATTGCCTCAAACTCGGTAGGTGCGGTTTCCTAACCGCACCTACCGAAACGAATCGCGCCAATTTGGTATAATACGTTATATTCGGTGGTAATACCATTTCTAATTGATAATGTCTCTTTTTAATGCAGAATACCAAACGCGTATTCTGCCACATTCTGTTAGATTGTGCCGTTCCCCGCTTCATGTCTAAACAACTGGTAATGAGAGAAAAATTAATAGAAATGGTATAAATACGGTGCAGCATCTATGCACAGTTTTGAAATGAGAGGCTGAAGAGTGCCACAATTTGCCACAATTTGCCACAATTTGCCACATTATGGAAAAGTAGCAGGATGGAAGAATGTGCTACTGGGACAATCAACAGACTACGTGTCATAATGATTCTCCTTTTCCTCAATACTGTATCAGTTGCAGGTCTATAATACCACAATCTTGTCTTAGAGAGTGGCCCGAATTTCCGATGGCAGTACAGTTATAGGTATTGTATGCTCTTCAGTCCCGTAGGGACGATATGTTTATAGAAAAATGTGTACCCCCACCTCTCTTCAGTCCCGCCAAATCATGCAGAATACCACACGCGTATTCTGCCAAGCGCATTTGGCGTTGATTTGGTAGGGACGATATGTTTATATCAGGATGAGCTACTACACATATCGTCCCTACGGGACTAAAGAGGGTTTGTATAACTTTAACTATAAACATAGCGTCCCTACGGGACTGAAGACGGTTTCTGGCATCGAAAATTCCTTAACTTTACCTCTATAGGTTTCGCTTTACTCTACCCATAGGTGTAAACTTAAGAAAACTTAGAAGATCTTATGAATCACTCTGAATCCCTATGGTTATTGGGATTGTCTTCTCTTCAGTCCCGTAGGGACGATATGTTTATAGAAAAATGTCTACCCCCCACCTCTCTTCAGTCCCGTCAAATCATGCAGAATACCACACGCGTATTCTGCCAAGCGCATTTGGCGTTGATTTGGTAGGGACGAAATGTTTATATCAGAATGAACTACTACACATATCGTCCCTACGGGACTAAAGAGGGGTTGTATAACTTTAACTATAAACATAGCGTCCCTACGGGACTGAAGACGGTTTCTGGCATCGAAAATTCCTTAACTTTACACCTATAGGTAGGCAGAATAACACCCCGAGTCAGCTAGTTTCAATCTCGTAATCGAGATACTTTTGGTTTCTACAGTATCACATCTATATCAGCATCAATACGCAAGCCAGTTTCAATCTCGTAATCGAGATACTTTTGGTTTCTACCCTGCCTTCAGATTAGAATGATCTGCGCGGGTTGCTGAGTTTCAATCTCGTAATCGAGATACTTTTGGTTTCTACTCAGCTAATGCCTGTGTGACGTCATTCCGTTCATCGTTTCAATCTCGTAATCGAGATACTTTTGGTTTCTACTGAAGCTTGTTCATAAGTGAAACCACACTCTACTTCTAAGTTTCAATCTCGTAATCGAGATACTTTTGGTTTCTACTCATCCCGACCGAAAGTGGTTAAAGCAGATGCAAGCAATGTTTCAATCTCGTAATCGAGATACTTTTGGTTTCTACTCATTTTAGCGTCTTGTGCTTGTGCGTCCGTCTTGCGCGTTTCAATCTCGTAATCGAGATACTTTTGGTTTCTACTTATTCAACATCCCAACCCATTCACCGTATCTAATATCAGTTTCAATCTCGTAATCGAGATACTTTTGGTTTCTACATTTGTATTGGACGATATTTGATATACCAGATACCAAGTTTCAATCTCGTAATCGAGATACTTTTGGTTTCTACATCATATCTAAACAATATCTACAATTGACAATTGATCCTTGTTTCAATCTCGTAATCGAGATACTTTTGGTTTCTACAAGGAAGAGAGTGATAGGACATGTCTGCCAATTTAGGTTTCAATCTCGTAATCGAGATACTTTTGGTTTCTACCGTAATAGCGTTCGGGGAAGTCCATGAACCCTATGAGTTTCAATCTCGTAATCGAGATACTTTTGGTTTCTACTTTCCCCTTAAAAATTTCAACGGGGGGAGTGGTTGTTTCAATCTCGTAATCGAGATACTTTTGGTTTCTACGTAAATGGTTTAGAATTAATGACTCTGCTACGAGCGGGTTTCAATCTCGTAATCGAGATACTTTCGGTTTCTACAGGAATAGCAAGGCACGACTTCTAAGGCACTTTAGGGTTTCAATCTCGTAATCGAGATACTTTTGGTTTCTACTGTAAATTATGAAAAAAAATGTAGTTATCTGCTCTGATGTTTCAATCTCGTAATCGAGATACTTTTGGTTTCTACATAAGTTTTCACTAATATCATCATACTTTTCAATCCGTTTCAATCTCGTAATCGAGATACTTTTGGTTTCTACTTCCATAACAGGTAATTCAGGTAGTGCGACATTTGTCTGGTTTCAATCTCGTAATCGAGATACTTTTGGTTTCTACTTTCTAAATCTGGAACTCATCAGGACTACTCCATAATTGGTTTCAATCTCGTAATCGAGATACTTTTGGTTTCTACTGTTTTCAGTCAGATATTCCTTGATACATTCCTTTTCGTTTCAATCTCGTAATCGAGATACTTTTGGTTTCTACGGTGCAAAGAGCAAGACGCATCAGAGAAGCAAATCCAGGATAGTTTCAATCTCGTAATCGAGATACTTTTGGTTTCTACTGTGCAGATAAATCATGCGAATGCACAATCGGAGAGAAGTTTCAATCTCGTAATCGAGATACTTTTGGTTTCTACGTGCTAACCTGCATTGCAAGGGGCTGCCTCTAAGGGTTTCAATCTCGTAATCGAGATACTTTTGGTTTCTACTAACAATCCAAATTCAACTATCACGGGATTTATAGTTTCAATCTCGTAATCGAGATACTTTTGGTTTCTACATAACAAGTGCTTCGTCTCTGATATTTTTACCCTTGATGTTTCAATCTCGTAATCGAGATACTTTTGGTTTCTACGACGATCGTTGGCAGAGATCAATATGGCGCTGAACAGTTTCAATCTCGTAATCGAGATACTTTTGGTTTCTACATAGACACCACTTTGTATCAGTTGTTCATGTTGTAAGTTTCAATCTCGTAATCGAGATACTTTTGGTTTCTACAGGAAAACCATCGTCTTCTATTTCTGTATTCATCTCGTTTCAATCTCGTAATCGAGATACTTTTGGTTTCTACGGGCAGGCGGAAAAGACGTCCAGACAAACGCATTCGCGTTTCAATCTCGTAATCGAGATACTTTTGGTTTCTACTAACATGTTGAAACTGCTACACGTTGTTGAAGCAGGAAGGTTTCAATCTCGTAATCGAGATACTTTTGGTTTCTACGCTTTCATAATTCCTAATCATCAGCATTTTGAGTAATAGGTTTCAATCTCGTAATCGAGATACTTTTGGTTTCTACGGGCTCAGTAAGTCCCACCTCTCACTAATCTTGAATGTTTCAATCTCGTAATCGAGATACTTTTGGTTTCTACCTAATTTGGGTTCTGAGGCTGATAATACACAGTATAGTTTCAATCTCGTAATCGAGATACTTTTGGTTTCTACTCGTTACAGCTGTTAAACACGGTAAATCTATTTTCGTTTCAATCTCGTAATCGAGATACTTTTGGTTTCTACCACAAGAAATTAGAGGTAAGGAACTCGATACTTATAGTTTCAATCTCGTAATCGAGATACTTTTGGTTTCTACTTGCATCTTCCAATTCCGATGCATCTGTAATATTTCTAAGTTTCAATCTCGTAATCGAGATACTTTTGGTTTCTACGTAGGCGTGTGATCTCAAAAGTCTTACCATTAGAAGTTTCAATCTCGTAATCGAGATACTTTTGGTTTCTACAGAGATGTGAACCACCGCCACCAAACCATTGGGATGATATGTTTCAATCTCGTAATCGAGATACTTTTGGTTTCTACTGAACAGGTGGATTGGGTTGAAGTGCCTCGCTCGGTGTTTCAATCTCGTAATCGAGATACTTTTGGTTTCTACGTTGATTCCAAGCACGATTCCTGCTATCAATTCCATCGTTTCAATCTCGTAATCGAGATACTTTTGGTTTCTACTCATTGATAACATCTTCGAGGGCCGGAGTATCACCAGTAAGGTTTCAATCTCGTAATCGAGATACTTTTGGTTTCTACATCTTGGATTGTTCTATATTCCATCTAATCACCTCTTTTATGAATGTTTCAATCTCGTAATCGAGATACTTTTGGTTTCTACGTACTGCGTGTTCTGGTATCTCCACAACAGTGCCATTGATGTTTCAATCTCGTAATCGAGATACTTTTGGTTTCTACTAATAGGCGATATATACACAATCGCTGAAATGCTTGGTTTCAATCTCGTAATCGAGATACTTTTGGTTTCTACAGAAGTGGGCGTCAGCGAACATCGGTTGGTATATGATTGTTTCAATCTCGTAATCGAGATACTTTTGGTTTCTACCAAAGCAATGCCAGTCACCTGATCGTCAGCAGAATGGTTTCAATCTCGTAATCGAGATACTTTTGGTTTCTACTGTCAAGGGCATCGGATGCGGGTGATGATAGCAGTTTCAATCTCGTAATCGAGATACTTTTGGTTTCTACAGAAAACCAATCAGCATCGCCCTGCCACACATGTACAAGTTTCAATCTCGTAATCGAGATACTTTTGGTTTCTACGTCATTGAAATCCAACATTACTGAATTGCCGTGGACGTTTCAATCTCGTAATCGAGATACTTTTGGTTTCTACTATTGTTGACGCAGCTGTTCAAATCCTGCATAACCCACGTTTCAATCTCGTAATCGAGATACTTTTGGTTTCTACCCAGGATAGATTGACCCTCTCCCCAGCTGACCGGGAATGTTTCAATCTCGTAATCGAGATACTTTTGGTTTCTACTTCGCCTCCTTTGTTGGGGTCTACAAACTTCCATGTGTCGTTTCAATCTCGTAATCGAGATACTTTTGGTTTCTACTTAATGCCCTGATGAGTCGAACTAGCATATTCGAGTTTCAATCTCGTAATCGAGATACTTTTGGTTTCTACTCAGTATTTCACTCTCTGTAGTTTCTTCTTATATTGTTTCAATCTCGTAATCGAGATACTTTTGGTTTCTACCTACAACACACTGCCAAGTCAGCACGGGTTGTCTTTTGTTTCAATCTCGTAATCGAGATACTTTTGGTTTCTACTTATTTTCTTCGACTTCGCTCTCTTTAGCGGCAGTTGAGTTTCAATCTCGTAATCGAGATACTTTTGGTTTCTACATGACAAAGAAATACCAATCCTCGGCAGACCGCGCATCATGTTTCAATCTCGTAATCGAGATACTTTTGGTTTCTACTCAATGCGGGTTGCGGTGTGGTGGACGGTAAGAAGTTTCAATCTCGTAATCGAGATACTTTTGGTTTCTACTTGCATACCTCACAACAGTCTGCCAACGATGCAGCAACGTTTCAATCTCGTAATCGAGATACTTTTGGTTTCTACTTGCGTAGGGCATGGAGTTGTCGTTCTCGTATAATGATGTTTCAATCTCGTAATCGAGATACTTTTGGTTTCTACCTTAAAAACGCTTGGTTGCCCCGAAGTACCTGCACCATGTTTCAATCTCGTAATCGAGATACTTTTGGTTTCTACAAGCGAAACGCAGCAACGGGCATTAGACGTTCTTTCTCTGTTTCAATCTCGTAATCGAGATACTTTTGGTTTCTACTTATTTGTGAAGATGTCGCGGATATTAATTTGATAACTGGTTTCAATCTCGTAATCGAGATACTTTTGGTTTCTACTGGGTTATCCGCTTGTAGATGGTGACGCACTATGAAGTTTCAATCTCGTAATCGAGATACTTTTGGTTTCTACCGTGTCCACAGAACAGGACAGACAACTCCACCTTTTAGTTTCAATCTCGTAATCGAGATACTTTTGGTTTCTACTCGGCATGCAAGCAGGTGCTGATACTATGATGATGTTGAGTTTCAATCTCGTAATCGAGATACTTTTGGTTTCTACGTGTCAACAAACCCTCTTTATCGTACTTTTCTGGTACAGTTTCAATCTCGTAATCGAGATACTTTTGGTTTCTACCTATCTGCTGTGTTATTGTTGCCGTTGCTATCGTATGTTTCAATCTCGTAATCGAGATACTTTTGGTTTCTACGAACAATTTCAACCGAATCAATCCCCTGACATTCAAGTTTCAATCTCGTAATCGAGATACTTTTGGTTTCTACTCAAAACCTCCTACGACGACGATTTGAGATGCGTTCCGTTTCAATCTCGTAATCGAGATACTTTTGGTTTCTACCCTTTTTTGATTTTTTTCCCGAACATTCCCGAATGAGGTTTCAATCTCGTAATCGAGATACTTTTGGTTTCTACATGAATTCTGCTATTCACTACACACCTTTGAGTTTTGTTGTTTCAATCTCGTAATCGAGATACTTTTGGTTTCTACGCGATTTCTTAGTCAAACACGGAGATAAACTACCAAACCCCAAGTTTCAATCTCGTAATCGAGATACTTTTGGTTTCTACTCTATCAAAACGTGACCCCGACGCAGCAGTTCGTTTATTGTTTCAATCTCGTAATCGAGATACTTTTGGTTTCTACTGAATTCGCTGACGGAATACGAAACTTGTTTGAGTATTCTGTTTCAATCTCGTAATCGAGATACTTTTGGTTTCTACTCGCAACATGCAGTCTTATAGTCATTTCCGATGATAGTTTCAATCTCGTAATCGAGATACTTTTGGTTTCTACAATGCCAGCAGACTTCTTAACAGCCTGCACGTGCTGCGTTTCAATCTCGTAATCGAGATACTTTTGGTTTCTACTTTTCAGATAACGCTACCACCTGCACAACCAGTGACGTCCGTTTCAATCTCGTAATCGAGATACTTTTGGTTTCTACGTGGTGGTGTGTCCTTGTGTCCATCCAAACCGGAAGGTTTCAATCTCGTAATCGAGATACTTTTGGTTTCTACTGATATTTCTGAACATATAGGTATTATTCCGTTTTCGTTTCAATCTCGTAATCGAGATACTTTTGGTTTCTACGTATATACAGGAAATGCAGTTTCTTGAAACCGCCGAGTTTCAATCTCGTAATCGAGATACTTTTGGTTTCTACTCTATCCTTGGGGATAAATCATCCGGAAGAGTATGACGACGTTTCAATCTCGTAATCGAGATACTTTTGGTTTCTACTATAAACTCTATAATCCTTATAGCGTTCGCATTAGTATCGTTTCAATCTCGTAATCGAGATACTTTTGGTTTCTACCACCATACAATTGTTCAATCGTGTGAGAAAACCTGTAATGTTTCAATCTCGTAATCGAGATACTTTTGGTTTCTACTTGAATAGTTCTGGGTTCGTTAGCTACATCCGCATGAAAGTTGTTTCAATCTCGTAATCGAGATACTTTTGGTTTCTACTTGTGATGCGTGCGCGGAATCCGTCTTGAATTGCTTGGTTTCAATCTCGTAATCGAGATACTTTTGGTTTCTACTGGCAACGTACGACAGATTAAGGATAAATCGCGATTGGAAGTGTTTCAATCTCGTAATCGAGATACTTTTGGTTTCTACTTTATCTTCTAACGCCCGCTTTGATACCTCCGTTTCATTGTTTCAATCTCGTAATCGAGATACTTTTGGTTTCTACTAACAGATCACCGGACGGCACGCTAACATTACGCATGTTTCAATCTCGTAATCGAGATACTTTTGGTTTCTACTCTCAAGTTCCGTACCGTTATTAATATCACTGATAAGTTTCAATCTCGTAATCGAGATACTTTTGGTTTCTACATGAAATAATCTGCCATGTCACTGGGTGATGATACTTGTTTCAATCTCGTAATCGAGATACTTTTGGTTTCTACATTAGTCCGTTCAAGTGTCAAGACTCCGTCCTTATCCCTAGTTTCAATCTCGTAATCGAGATACTTTTGGTTTCTACTTTAGTTTGAAAGTTGCCAACAAGTCTTTCTCGTTCTGAGTTTCAATCTCGTAATCGAGATACTTTTGGTTTCTACTGCGTTCTCCATCTGTGGCTGTTGGAGGGCATTTGTTTCAATCTCGTAATCGAGATACTTTTGGTTTCTACTTGACAAGGTAGATGCTGATCTTCATGAGAATAAGGGTTTCAATCTCGTAATCGAGATACTTTTGGTTTCTACTTGCACCTCTGCTGTCTTTATTATATAATATAGTAGTTTCAATCTCGTAATCGAGATACTTTTGGTTTCTACTCAAATGACTTTGTTCCAATGTGTTCCTACACCACGTTTCAATCTCGTAATCGAGATACTTTTGGTTTCTACCCACCACCTTCACCAAGCAGATTGCGTATATTACTGTTTCAATCTCGTAATCGAGATACTTTTGGTTTCTACTGAGCAATACCTTGTTGATGGTCATCACAGATTGTCTGGTTTCAATCTCGTAATCGAGATACTTTTGGTTTCTACGATAAGCATGCTCGCTCGTCCATCTAAGGCCGCCTTTATGTTTCAATCTCGTAATCGAGATACTTTTGGTTTCTACAAAGACATATAGCCGCCCCAATTAATATCATGGAAAGAGTTTCAATCTCGTAATCGAGATACTTTTGGTTTCTACTGCCCCTATCCGCACGCTTTACTGTGCTTACCTTAACAATACGCGTTTCCGCGAGCGCGACGTTTGCCACTATAAGAAAATAGAAAAAATATACAAGTAATAGTCTCATGTCGCTATATGTAAGGTTTCATGACATTCTATGAGGGATCAGGACTTTTCGGTCTCCAGACGCTCACAGAAATACTGCTGTGCATTAATTACACAATGTAGGATTGTTTGTCAAGACCTTTTTTTAGACCTATACGTTCAATCTGTTTTTCACATGCTGAGCAGATATGGTAAAAAGTAATCGTATCTTCGTCAAAATCCATCGCTTTTTTCAAACGATCCTGTAGACGCAGAAAAGCACGTTTATCTATGCTACATTCAAACACACTATATTGGACTCGTTGACCAAAGTCTTTAAGGATCTTTGCGACTTTGTTCCTGCGTTTATCGTCTGTAATATCGTAGGCAACTGTGTAATGCATTAGATGCTCCTTGTTAAGAATTCAAGAAAAGAAGGAAGGATGGAAGAGTGGAAGAGAAGAAGGAAGGGTGGAAGAGTGGAAGTTCCCTTCTTCCAATCTTCCAATCCTCCATCCCTCCAATCTTCCATCCTTCCAATTTCCATCCTTCCAATCTTCCACCCTTCCATCCTTCCATTATTCCGTTTGATTTAGTAGATAGATGAGTTCATCTTCCCGTAGAAAAAGGTCGTCGTCCCATTCAACTTTTTGTTGTTTTGCTTGAAGAGCTTCGATTTGACGTATTAACGCATTTTCCAATGCATAATGTTTTTCATCAATCGCATCAAACGTCTCCGCTGAAAACTGTCCGGCTCGGTAACATGCGTAGCAACGGGAGTATACTTCGCCAGCAGATGCCAATGCAACATTCAAGAAATAGAGATATTCTTTTAATGAACGTCTGCAGTATCCCTTAGCGATGTTGGCAGAGATTGACGACCCAGCATCTAAAATCTGTGCGATCAGGCGATACGGGGAACCTGGAATCTCCTTGACCTTTTGACACAAGAAAGCGTATAACTCAATCGCCATCTGTCATGTTCTCAATTTACGATACCCACGGTTCACATTCTTTCGCCGTTCTAACCGATTATCCATATCCATCCTCCTAAAGAATCCATTAGAAGATTAGAAGAGTGCTCTTCCACCCTTCCGTTCTTCCACCTCTTCCACCCTTCCAATCTTCCATCCTTCCAATCTTCCATCCTTCCAAGCTCTATCTTATCGTCAACGGTGCATACGCTTCAATTTCCCCTGTGAGATACTTTGCTAATAATCGCACTTGTAATTCCATGGCTCTGCGGAATGTGAGTTTATACTTGAACACAGGATGGGTGATGGTCTCATTCTTGCGTGTTTCGTAGGCTGCGTAGAATGTTTTACGACTTTTATCTTTTAAATACCATCCCCCGTGAGACTGTGTGAAATCAGCAGGTTTTATCCGCCGATTGTTTATCAAGGTAATAACGACAGAATCAGCGATGATGGGTCTGAACTCCTCCATCAAGTCAAGAGCAAGACACGGTTTACCATACTTGAGTTGATGAAAGTATCCGACATAAGGGTCAAGTCCGACCACCTGTATTGCTGAGCTTATATCAGCTGTCAATAATGAATAAGCAAAACTAAGCAGTGCGTTGATTGGGTCTGCAGGTGGACGACGACTCCGTCGCTGAAAATCAAATCCTACATCTTCTTTCAGCATTGAGTTGAATGAACTGAAATATGCAGCGGAGGCGTTACCTTCAAGTCCCAACAATTCAGGTATTTCAATCGCTGTGTCAATGCGTTTCTCCATCGTTTGTATTGTCTTTATGCTATCCAGTAAAGGTTTTAGGGCTGGGTCTGTGCTATCTGGAGCTTGCCATTTCCTGCGTTGAAGCATTGTCCGCATATTCACCAATTTTCCTTGCACAAACAACTTAGAGAGATCAAGACAAGCGTCAGTATTATTGGCGACTCTATGCTGAGCACACCG
This sequence comes from Candidatus Poribacteria bacterium, assembly GCA_965261435.1. Lineage (GTDB taxonomy): Bacteria > Poribacteria > WGA-4E > WGA-4E > WGA-3G > MSPOR6. The sequence goes on along the minus strand of CBDHDL010000021.1, from coordinate 3,192,279 downwards.
CAGAAGCGAATTTCGCGAGACTTGTGGTGTCAATGCACCGTGATACCTTCCATAAGCAGAGAGAAACACAACGGGAATACCTTCGTGTAAGAGCGTCTGCATTGCTGGTGTCGTTAGATTGACGTTGCCAGAAATAACGACTTGTCCAAGATGTATCAGAGGAATGTCGCGTATCACCTCGTTTTCTTTGACCACAAGGAGACGTTCACCTGTCTTTTTGATTGCACATCCCTGTTCATCAACATAAAGCACGTTATCAATACCGAGTGCAGGTTTGATTCGTTTGGGACGTTCATCCAATTCATGCAGATAGGCAACTTCATCCGGTAAACAGATCGGACGAACGCTGCAGCCGTTGCACCGATTATCGTGAACAGGTTTCGGTATTTTTCTGGATTCTAATAGCGAATGTGCTTCAGCAACAAAGCGTAACGTTGTCTTACGAAGTTCTTCATCAAACAGCACTTTGCGCCTCCGCTTAGAACCGATGTAATACATATAACCGTGGGGTATAGATATACCCGTTTTTTCCTCTAATATTAACCCTTGTAAACAGAGCTGCACCTGATCGTTCAACCAATCTCCCACGCCTGCCTTTTTGAATTCAACAGGATACGGTATACCATCTTTTTCCTCAACAAGATCGGTGTATCCGGAAATACCTAAAGTATCGGAAGCGAGGTGTTGCCGCCGAGATATAACCTTATCGCCTTTCTTTCTGTCGGTTACTGCCGTGTGGACATTTTCATGCTTTATTTTCCCTTCTTCAACGTGTTCATTGACGACTTGGTGTCCCTCAACAGATTCATAATAGAACCGTCGCGGACAAAAGACATAGGTATTTATTTGTGATAGCGGTATATAATTTTCAGACATGCCAATTGCTCCTTCCATTCTTCCATTCTTCCATTCTTCCACCCTTCCACCCTTCCAACCTCTTCCAATCTTCCAACCTTCCAATCTTCCATCCTTCCAATCTTCCACCTTCTCATATTCTTCTTGTCTGACCCATCCCCATTGTCGTTTTGTATCCTGTTCCGCAGTAGAACGCGAAATCTGCTAAACAGTTCGCCACACGAAGCATATTCTCATCAAGCGATTTTTCTGGATGGAAAATCCACGCGCATGTGCCAACCCAACCGGCGACAGTATGTTTTCCGTAATTGAGTCTCCTTGATGTTGTGTTAACGCTGTTAAGCTGCCCATGTTCTCGGACGAACTCAAGGACATCGTTTTTGTCAATTTCGATCGGAGCGAAAGCATTCCACTTGTTAACCCAACTCTGGTAACACCTTTCCATATCCACATAAGCGTCGTTATGGGTCTTTTGACCGCGTGACGTTAATCGCCTAAATGCTGTGGGTGAATAGAATCGGAAACTCATCTCTGTCTCTGTTTTTGCTGATTGGACTAAATCAGGATATGTTGCACTCCCGCTCCAACTCTGTTCATCTGTTGCGTGCGATACCAGCTGCTTCACCTGAAATTTAGCATCTCCCAGACGAATCGTTGGCATCACTTGTGTGAGAAAAGATTGACCGAAGAAGGTAAATAGTTTATCGTCAAGAAAGGTGAATCGGAGTTTACACTCTGTGCCAGCACGGATATAGAGATAGTCTCCGCGCCGTTTTCCATCTGCTATGAGCGGCGATACCGTAAACGGCTTCTGTGTTGATTGTGCATGTAGGTCTTCTGCTACCTTTCGATTGGTTTCCCGTAGGATGGATAGAAAGGCTGCGTGGGCGTGGTGTCCCATCGTTGGGCGGAGTTTTACATTTGTCTCCGGTATGAGTGAGATGAGTGTGCTGATGGGCATTGGGGTCTCCTTATGGATAGTAGTTTTCAATCGCGATTCGTCTGTTCCTTCTCTTTCCATTTGCCTTGCAACTCTGCATAGATTAAAAACGCTTGTACTCCCAGAATTAATTTATACTCCTCTTGTCCATCATTTAAGGTAACAAGTAGAGGGTGAGCAATCTGTCGCTTCGTTTCAAGAATGTTACTGAGGTCATAACGATTCTCCATTTTTGACAGAAGGCAAGTAACATATCGGTCTGTTAGGATGTTCTGCATTTCATTAGGAACATATCCATTAGAGTTGATCCGTATTCCTTTCAATGCTGTAGGTCCGCAGCAGTGTTGACGTTCAAAGTACTCCTTGTCAACATCCTCAGCATTATAGTCAAATTGTATTTTAGCTGAGGATTCTTTACGAGCATCAACCCGCACAAAAAATTCACAGTAGTTTCCCCAATCTCCCGTGAGTTGGTAAAACTGTTCTTTTGTCGGAATCACGGTAAACTCATAATGCAACAATATATGAAAAAGATCATACTCAGTATGCTTAGCAGTATTCTGAAAAAAACGGTGTGGGTCATAGATTGCACAACGGATTCCAATATCCGAACTGCGAAAGTTGAATATAGACTGAATAGGTGTATATTTCTCCTTTGCGAATTCAACCATTTTTTCTCTGTTAGAGCGACGTTTAATGAAACCCTTGATGGCAGCGTTTAGTTGTTCGTCTGGTGCATTTTGGAACTCTTCTAACTTGCCACTGAGCCAACTTTGATGTTTGATAAAACTCCACGCAACTTTTTCCTGTTCACGTTGGATGAAGTTATCAAAACGATTCTTCTCATGTGCGTCAATGACCTTTTCGTATCTAACATGCCACTGAATCTTTTTCTTTATCTCGTCAAATGTAGTGTCACTTTCTGGTGCGAAAACCTGTCGAATTGTCTCAAAAATCTCTTGCACTCGATGCTGACGATCTTCTGATACACGTTTGAGGTGTTCATAGAGTGGATAGAACGCCTCAAGCACAGCATAAGACTGAATGTAGTGATAAAAGCGATTGTCTTCACCGAGCGATTCTTTAACGAGTGCGGCGAATTCCTGACGATCATAACTTTTACCCACCTCTAATTGTGAGTAGAGTTTTCCTTGAACGAATGCATGCCCGATACTGCCATGAGTGGTATCATCCTTACCGAGTAACCTACCAGCCCGTCCAATGCGTTGTGTGAATTCCGAACCATAAAGTGCATCAAAACAGACAAAATCAATATTTTGCCGCGATTTATCCACCTTTTTAAAGTTGTAACCGATATCAACTGTTGGGGTTGCAAGAACAAGCGGATAAACCGTTGTAGCATCGCCCCGTTCTTTTGAAGCTACTGCACCTGTAATTAATCCAATTTGCCCTTTCAGCCCTGCATTTTTTAGATACACATTAATATCCGTAATGGTACGCAGAGAACTGCTGATAATCGCACCTTCTCTGCCAGATTTGATCAAATCCGATATCAACTCAGGAAGCGTTTTGAGCGCATTATGTATTTTGCTGCTATGGATTGTCAATTCAAGTTCAGAAAGTGTCTGGATTTTCTCATATCTATTACTTTCAATAGGTTCATTGTCAGGACTAACAAGCTTGTATTTTAGCTCAATCTGGTCAAGATATTTGAACAATTCATCATCAGGTGTTGCCGATAATAGGCAGATTTTTCGCCCTGCATTGAAGTAACCATACTTCTTTGAAAAAACAAAGAACATCAAGAAATTCGCAAGTTGTTTAGCATTATAATAGTGAAACTCGTCAATCACGACATAATTGAACTTTACCAGAAAATCTTGGAATAGGTTTGCACTATCTAATTCAGAGTAGCGGCTATAGAAACAGAGATAAAATATATCTGGATTTGTCACCAAAATCAGTTTCTTTCGTCCTGTCAAATTAGGAAAATAGTTTCGGAGATCTTCAATGATTTCGTGTAATTTTCTCGGATTTCTAACAGGATACCCTGGATCGTAAACGCCCTCCCATTCACGAAGTTTCTTACCTGTAACTTCAGCCACTTCATAACTTAATTCATGCACCTTAACAAACTCTCGGATATCTTCTGCATGTTGACGGATCAGTTCATTCGTCGGTGCAATAAACAAAACGTTATCATTGTCATCTTTTAGATCAAACAATCGAAGCAGTGAGGCTTTAGTTTTCCCCGTCCCCGTGTTGTAGGTGTTAATGACGAGATCGTTTTCCTTGAGTTCATCGTATGTGCGTTGCTGATGGTAGAGTGGTGGATATTTCAACCCGAATTCATTTGTCGGATTAACCTTTTCATACCCTGCGTTCAGGGTGACTGTTATTTCTGACATAGTGATAACTCCATTGTGCTGCAGTCGTCCGTAATCAACAGCAAGTGAGGTTAAAAATCGGTATAAAACCGCATTCCCGCGGGTAACTGTGTTTTGTCATCATCTGCAAGTTGATAGAAACCGCCAGATAACTGCACATGCCGAATCAGCGGAGTCGGACGAATATTAAGCATGTCAAACATGCCGATCTGTGTTTCAGGTGGTAAATCGTTCGGATTCAGATAATTGCAGTAGGACACATTTTCTGCCTGATTTTCACGATAATGTTGCTTATAAGCAGATATTTTCGCTTTGCTCATGAACTTACCAAGACGGATATAACGCGGCACCCGAAATTCGTCCCGACTTGTCAGATAGAAAACACCCTTATTGCCTATGGAAAGCAATTTGAACCTTCCAATCTGTGGAAAGTTAGTTGGTCGTGCTCTTAATCGCTGATTGAATATGCGATCTCGATTAACTGAGATCGCATTTTGTTCCATCTGATACCAATATGAGTCAGAAAGCGCGTTAAATTGCGTCACTGTAAATCGTGGTTCATCGGTCAACGTTCCTGGTGTAACATAGATTCCGGCCTCGTTGAGTCTTTCCAAATCCTCAGCATAGGTAATTTCACCGTCGTTGTGATAACCAGCACAACACAACCCAAGCGCGTAAGCAAGCGCATAATTGCCGATGACTGCTTCTGTTTGGAAAAAGTTGTTTACCTCACGACTCGCGAAAAAGAGGTTTTCCATGAGTTGAAACTCACAACGATAAATGTGCATGTGATACCTCCAGGGCAAGATAAAGATCATTCTCCTGAATAGAGTTTAGTAATATCATTTAACAACCCCTTCACTTCATCAGGTGATGCAAATGTGTGCCGAATTTCATCAACTAACTCATCCACTTCTGTAACATTGAGCATTTGAAGATTTCCGATGACTTCGTGTGATAAGTTTTCTACCGCTGCAACAACTTCCGATTTCACTTGTTCCTCTTTAAGAGGGAATTTTCTGTTGTCCGGTCCGAGACGGTCGTAAACGCTCTGTGTCAACTCCAGATTACTAAAGAGTTCACAATCACTGAAAATCGCACCGACAAGTGTGTTGCGCATCTTGCCCAGTCGTGAGGAGATAGCACCGTAACGCCGACTCCGCAGCACGTTTGCTATAACGTAGCGAATTTCGTCTGCTGTTAAATCCTTGAGCGACTGCATGTCAATAAAGAACGTTTCCGGTTTGACGTACTCGTCCTCTTGAATACTTGATGATGCCTCTCCTGTAACAGGATCACGCATCGTATTATTATCGTAGAGCGCGTTGAATGTTCGCTTCGCAGTGACCGATTGATAGGACAGAATGCTAAAAGCATCGTCCGTAATGACGCGCGACTTCTGCGCGCCTCCGCCTCCCACAGCATAACCGTAAATCATGCAGTCAGCACAGATACCACAAGGTTTGTTACGGTTTAACGCACAGATATCATCGTCACTTCCTTCACGTTTTCCTCCTGAGTAGTAAAGTAAATTGTGTTGGCGTAGAAGCTCACGTCCTGTCCGTCTCTCAACAGCTGTCTGTTTACGTTTGCTAATTGTGACGCGCGAGATAGGATCACCATCATCAAGTCCAGCATGGACAGTATCACGACTCAACCCTTCACCAGAACCTTCAGTGCGAAAAATCATCTCTGATTCAGCTTTGCGTAAAACAATTAGTGTTAAATAACGACTTTGCGGGAAGTTCTCATATTTATCCACCATATAGTTAGAATATTTATTCAGAACACTCATGACTGTTGTTCCTCCTTTTCTCTATCGCGTCTCGGAATCATCTCTGTAATGAAATAGAGATATCCTGCACGAATCCGTTTACGGTTTTCAAGTAAATCAAACAAGTTGGCTTGATATACTTCTTTGTATATCTGATCAAACAGAATTGTAACGAATTTCGAAACGTTCTTCATTTTTTTCGCGCCGAAAAATTTTGGTTCAAGCCTTTCAATTGCCCGGGCAACCTCTTTACACATGATTGCCCGTGCTTCTTCTTCAGTTTCATGCTCTACTTGCCAACGTTCAAAACTGTCGAGGGCAACATCAAGTGGTTTGGCGAGAGAGTTATCTTTCAGACTGTCACCCTTCAATCGTCCTTCCCATGCAATACGAGCAAGTTCCTTAATGTGAGGCATAATTGCGTCTCCTCCTTTCTGTGAAACAATACCAGCAATAAGTTGTGCTGTATCACGAACAGTCACAAACTGTAGAGGTTCATTTCCCGCTTGTTCGCGTTTAATCATTTTGTGGGTTACATAGTAAAGTTCAAGCGCATCGTAGTTTAAACTTCTAATTAACTGAACAAGATCATTTGTTTCAAAACTTCCAATCTTTACTTGGATATTGTGTAGGTTGATCAACTGGTCAAATACCTGTCGTGTCATATCGCTGTCAAGGTTATTCTCTGGCAACCATCCGCGAAATGCAGATGGGATATGATCAATAAATAAATGACTAAACTCATCAGTAGAAAAAAGTGGAATTGATGAATCGGTTAATACTGCACGACATCCCAAATAACGTTGATAGAGTAAAGCATTCTTAACCGCAAAGAGAAGGTTTTCTGTATGATTGTTTTGTCCAGGTGTGTTTACAGGAATAGTTAGTATATTTCCAAGTGCTTCTGAAAACTCGGGGATTGGATTCCCATTACTTTTTGTTTTTGAAACCGGCAATACCAACTGGGATGTTTCACGATAGTTGCGAAATGCATTGTATGTGTTAATATATACGGATGGAAAATCTGGATCACGAAATCTGTTTTGTGCCGCACGAAAAGCCTTAATTAGACCATCGGTGAAAAACGCTGGTGGATAAAGATGAATAAAAAATGTTGATGTGCTGCTTGTAACATTGTAACAGATTTTGTCAAGCATGTATTGGGTCCGACATATACTGCAGACGCGGCGTTTTGGCTCACGTGATGAACCCCCCTCAAGCCGATTTGTGAACTGTTGCACTTTAATATTCGCTGGCACATCTGGTTTCATCCAAAGATCAGTATCAAATTCTGATCCACAAGTGCTACATTGAACGTGATTGTCCTTAACATAACGGATCAAATTTGTTGCAAAATCCTTATCTCTGTTAACAGCAAAGTCAAAATCAACATATTTATTAACGTAATCTTTTAAAATCCTAAATTCGCTTTCTGCTTGCAAGGTATTCATAAGGTTTGATCCATCTTGTAGAATCAACTCATAGATATCATCAAAACTCAGACCGGAATTGTAAAGGTCTCGACCAATGATATAACCACGATCATACAAAGCATTGAAAGCAGTATATCGTGCTCGTATGTCAGAATTTTCGCTCTCTGTTGTTAATTTAAATAGGTCATAAATGTAAATCCATGCGTCAGCAATGGTTGAGGAAAAATGCTTATTGATAAAGATATAGTATGTGCGAACTAATTCCCCAATCCTAATGGCAGTATCATCTGGGGGTAGTTGGTAGATGTTCTCAGTCAAAATCTCATCAATCAATGCAACTTGTGCTGTAGGATCGGGGTTCTTTTTAGTTGGTTTGCTATTGACTAACTTCCCACGTTCTGCTTGCAACCTGCCATGTGTGCGATCATTCATTGCATCAACATTTGTTGCGTAGTTCTTTTCAGTAATAATGTTCCGTACTTCATTCAAAATGTCTTGAAATGGTAAGCGAAGCAATAAACACTTCTCGTCTATTTTGATTCCAGCAGAACTGTTCTGAATAAACTTGCTGAATTTTCCGCGTGTTTTTGCCTCTATATTTTCCACAACAATATTACCAATTGTTGTGATTTCATCGTTTGTAAGGTAGACATCTCGATTCTTTTCCACAAGATACGCGACCCCATCAGGATAGAAAAGTAATGGTAATAGGTCTTTTTCTGTCTCCAAATACCTTGAAATCTCGTTATGAATCAAATTTGTAAAAATACCGCGCTGTTCACTCACCTTATGGTAGACAAATTTATACTGAAAATCATCAAAAAGACTGTTGATTTCTTTGAGAAAGTCCTGCTTTTTCGCACGTTCCTCAAGTGTTTTGGATAGATCAATTACATCCATCGCTCGGATAATCGGTACAAGATATTTCAAAAGCTTCTCTTTCTCAAGTGTATACGGATCATAATTGAGATCAAGTGTTTCATCGTAAGTATGATGGTACCGAGAATGTGCGCGAACCAGGACCTCAATATCCTTCAAATAATCTTGCCATTCTGGGAAAAAACGTTCTATCTCAAGGTTCGTCAAAGCAGTACTGACATTTTTTGCATTTGCAAGATAGTTAAACGAACGCTTTTCGTCCTGGAATTGACTAAGTTTGTTCAGATCGTGGACGCTGAAGGCACTGAAAAGCACCTGAACCTCAATATCCTCAAGATTCAATATTGAACGCAACCGTTCCAGAATACAAACTCCGTTAAGGATATGAAGGTAGAGCGATTGACCCGCTTTCGCACCCCTTTGAATAATATTCTGATACTCGCGTAATTTACCATTTACAATTTCTTCTACATAACTCCTAAAGAGATCATCAGTTTCAACACTAAAACCAAGCGAAAAGATAAGCGTTTCAGCATTAGACTTCTGTTTTGCCATGATGTTTTCTCCTTTCTAATTCAGACTAACCAATTTAAGTATACCACATCACCAGTCACACAAACCTGCGTCTGATCAAAAAAATATTGAAAATATATTGCCTAATCTCAAAAAAAAAGAATTTGACTTTTTTAGGATTAAATGTTATACTAATTTTATAGTGCAGGGCTGAACCCTCCCTCGGTGGTGGGTGTAGGTTCTGCTTTTTTTATGCAGTGTGTTAGTTTAGAAATCTGGTCGTATAATTCCTTCAGATATTGGTTCTAACAAATTGAATGTTTGGTCAAGACCATATTTCGTTTTAGATGCAATTGGACGTTCTTGACGCAGCAGTGCATAAGCACAGAAATCGGACAACTGGATGAAATACGACTGATCGGATTGCTTAAAAAATGGGTCTTCAATGATACGATCAATTGCTCCTTTTTCTAAAGTTTGTAGACGTCTAACTAACTTTGTGTAAATAGCATCCTTCCCTTCATCACAGATCAAAATCGCGTGGCTATTCCACTTATTTAGACTGCAGTTGATATCTCTAAGTAACGCTTCATAAGCAAAATCGCTCATTTTTGATGGAAACACAACACTAAAAAGTCGTGTTTCAGGTAACGTTGTTACCATTTGAAGTGTCTGTTTAAGTACTTGGCATCGCCGACTTTTAGTTACAACGCCATCAGCAATTTTTCCGCGTCCTGAAACAAATTTCCATGCATGAAATTCTTTGTAGATAGAAATACCGTCACTCATCTGTAATTCTTGCCTGAAGTGTTTGATCTTCTCAAGGCAGGAGTTCCATTTATCTGCACGAATTGTTAAGGCTGAAAATACGCATAGTGCCTCATCTCCAGAGTCATCAATGTAAATTAGATCCATCCCGTTTCCTATATCTAATACTGCTAAACATTCATTATTTTGTTTAATAGAACACGACAATAACTAATATATTTAATTATACAGTTAATCCAATACCTTCGCCAAAAATGGACAGTTTTTCATAAGTCAATCAACTTCGAAAAACCATTCAATGTGCAGGTGGCGCAGAAAACTACTTATATCCGCATCCTGTTTAGAATACACTAAGTTTAGAACCTTTACACCTCAAGACAGTCAAATGTTGGTTGAAGTATTTACATGATTAAAATGCTTCTGCTAAAACATGAAACTATTTTAATTCATTAAAATCCTTGAACATCACGGATCGTCGGGTGGTATCCAAGACATATCCATTCAACGCAAACTTAGATAATTGGCGAAGTTATTGATACATGTACAACAACTATAATAACGCATATATTCATATTAAGCAATTTCATTTGTAATATTGTATTTTATTTATAATATCTTAATATTAATGTTACAATACGAAAAAAAATACCGTAGTTATTCTATAGGACACAAACTGGAAGTTTGTGGTACAAAAAAGAGACATCTTCAATTAGAAAATGTCAACAAGATATTGGTAAACACTGCGGTGAACCTTTCTATGTTTATGGTCAATGTGAGTGCTAAACTCATAAATACACACCGTTGTAAAAATACAAGATATAGTGTTGTAGACCTAAAGGCACACTACCGAGGTTTGAAGTATCTACACGAAACATTAAAAATACTTCCGCAAAAACCTGAACCTATTGTTATTTAACTAATCAATGAACATCTGGGATCAATCGGAACTATTCACTACACACAACCTGAATTTAACCCAGGATAATTGGCGAAGGTATTGTTAATCATGGTAGTTGTTAAGAAAAAATGCTATATTTATAATTTTAGCATCAATTTGAAACTGTTAAGGGAAAAATAAACTATCAATCTCGTAATCGAGGTTCTTCTTATAAATTAGGTAGGACTAAATATAACGCAACAATATTTCAATCTCGCACTTGAGAGACTTGTCCCGCTATCTATGATAACAAAACGAAATATTCACTGTCAGGCACAAAATTATTACACAAATAGGTAAGAATATGTTTTGAAGTTCAGAGATCGCTCCATCCCTCTCCAATCTTCCACTCTTCCAACCTTCCATCTGTCTGTCCATCCTCTCTTCAATCCATCCAAAAAACGGTTTGACATAACGCACCAAAAAGAGTAAAATTATAGCAGACACCAGAAGTAAAATAGCACCCGAAAACTGTTGCGTATGCCATGCTGCTTGTTGACCGTTCAGCAAGATAGGTTGCCCACCTTCTATCAAGGTGGTTTTCTGTCGAAGACCAGAAGTAAAAGCGTAGCCGAAAACTGTTGCGTATGCCGAGCTGCCTCCCAGACGGCTGGGAGAATAGGTTACCCACCTCAGCACCGAGGTGGTTTTCTGTTTTAAACTTCTATCAGTGTTCCATTTTCCTGTGCAAGAGAGAATAGTTCGCTGAGTTTGTCTTCCTGATATTTTTCCAAGCGTGCAGAAGCACCTGCCAGAGCATCCACTAACCTTATGAGAGAATCCATCTCTTCTTCCATCCCTTCTTATCCTGTCTTTCCTGTCTTTCCTGATAATCCTGGTTCAGACGACCTCTTCCACTCTTCCACTCTTCCACCCTTCCAATCTTCCACCCTTCCACCCCTCAATTCTCTGCATACAACGTCACCATCTCCTGCGCTGTCCGGGCGACCCACTCACGCAACGTTTTCGGTTCAACGACTTCAGCCTCATGTCCCCAACGCAACACCCACCATCCGATCTCTTGCCATCCAGCAACCGTCACCTCAAACCGAAGTGTCCCATCATCTAATTCCTGAAACTGCTGCGTCGGATGCCAATTCACCTCTCGGATAAGCGGAGCGATACGCGGAGCAAAGAGAATGACAACACGCGTTTCAGGTCCAAGCATTACATCCCAACTCTTGTCAAGGTATGTCTGCACAGAGAAATCATCAGGAATAAAATAACCTGTATGCGTCATATTCAGTGATTCAATTCGGTTAATACGAAAAGTCAGAACCCGTTTGGATGTTTCAGAACGTCCGATGACGTACCATGCTCTTTTACGAAACAGCACAGCATAAGGCGCAAGCTGATGACGGATTATCCTTCTACTGCTGAAGGAATTGTATTCTATAATAACTCTGGTTTTTTCTCGAATTGCTTCATACAACAACTCCTTATACGGTGCATCATCATCAATCGGACTAACTTGTTGGCGTGACACTTCAATGTGTGATGCTATCTGCATTAGGGTATCGTTTGTCTGCTTCGGTAGGTTGGAAGTAATCTTATGTATGACACTGTCCAACACTTCAACTGCATGTTTCCCTTCAGCTCCGCGATAAAAATTTGCTGCTGTAACCAGTGCAAGTGCTTCATTAAGATCAAGGTTGAGTGGCGGTAGAAAAAAGTCTGAGATCATTTCATAACCTTGTTTACCACACGGGACGACTGCTATTCCCATATCCCGCAAAAGGTCAATATCGCGCTGGATAGTTGTTTTGTTCACCTCAAATCGTTCTGCTAAACGAGGTCGCGTCCATTTACGGGGTTGACTGTGAATAAGATACGCAAGTTCAATGATGCGTGTCATCTGATGTGTTCGGTACATGCAATCCCCAATTATTGAAAATCATTCAAGTGTTTCTTTCCACTCACTTAATACACGCGCCATCTCAACAAAAACGTCCTCATCAGACTTGCGTGAGCGTTTTAGGACTTTAAATCCGTGGTCAGCAGTGTCCAATAAATGTAATGTTGCATTATCCCCAAGTTTCTCACATACAGGTTCTAATAGTTCAAGTTTTGCTAACTTATCTCTTGTGCCAGATAGGAATAACATCGGAATAGTAACGTCTGAGAGATGTTCGGCGCGTTCAATACCCTCTTTACCTGAAGGATGTAGTGGAAATGCGAAAAACACTAAACCTCTTACATGTTCTATCGGATCTTTTGCTGCAGACATTGATGACATGCGTCCACTATACGAGTGCCCTCCTACGAGTATGGATAAATCGCTTGCAGCCTCATGTGCTGCAGCGGCAGCAGATCGGACGGTCTGCAATGCGACTGCTTCAGACTCACGGCCGCCTCCGCCTCGTTCCATATATGGAAATTGATAACGGAATGTTGCGATGTTAATGTCTGCTAACCGTTCAGCGATAGTTTGTAGGGTAGAATGCCGCATGTTTGTACCTGCGCCATGTCCAAGTACTAATATCCATTTTGCGTTGTCGGGACGGATTAAGAGTGAGGATACTTCACCCTTTTCTGGTGTTGCGATAAACTTAGATTCTAATGCTTCATAACTCATTTTAATTGTCTCCAATAGTATGATTTTTTCTGTCATATTGTATCATAGATTCAGGTCTACTAACACGGAATTTGTAATTAATATTATCTTGAATCGTTGACAATTTAGATTCTTTTAAGATATACTATGCCTAACACTCTGTAAACCAATAAGCAATTCCACGGCTTTTACAACATCAACATCTGACCTAATTAATGGAGGCTTTTTCAGTGAGACACATTATCTCAATCTTAGCAGTTCTTTTGTTGGTAATCAGTTGTTCAACTAAGCAGCAAAATGAGATTCTTGAAGAGAATACTGAGACAGAACCTATATCAACAAAACAGGTAAATGCTAACAAGGCGAAGACACCCACAGTTTCAAATCCTAAAGAAGTCCAAACACCTTCTGATGATAAACCGAAGACACCGATAGATGTTTCTACTAAACCTACTGAATCACAGAAATCTGAAAAACGTAGTAAACCAGTTACAACAACACCGATTTTACCAAATGAGCAGGATTTAAATGACCCTACTGATCCACCAGAAACGACTTCACCGCTAAATACCTTGATTCCTGACCCGAACTTAGCTGCTGCGATTCGAGAAGTTTTGAAATTACCCCCGGACAGACCTCTAACAAAAGAGGATTTAAAAGAACTAAAGACATTTTCTCCATTTAGCGAAGGTATTTCAGATCTTGCCGGACTTGAACACGCTGTAAGTCTAACTGATATAATCCTTGTCGGAAATGAGATTAAGGATATTTCATTGCTGAGAGGTCTAACAAAGCTTAAAGTGCTGAGACTTGGTATGAATCAGATTGAAGACATTACACCTCTTGAAAACTTAAAGCAATTGGAAAGTTTAGATCTATTTAATAACAAGATTAAGGATTTCACACCGATTCAGAAATTGGATCAAATGAAACATTTAGATATAGGTGCTTGCGGGATTAGTGATTTGACATTTATCCAAGATTTGACAAAACTAACAAATGTGATGCTCCTTGATAATAGGATAACAGATATATCGCCACTGGCTAACTTAGTCAACCTTGAATACTTGACACTTTCTGAGAATCAGATAAGTGACATAACACCACTTGGGGGTTTAACAGGACTGGTTCATCTATCTCTGGGTGACAATAAGATTAGTGATCTTAAACCTTTAGTAGGTATGGATAAACTTCAAATGTTAAACCTCACAAGTAACAAGCTCACAGATATCACACCGCTTGCATCCATGATTGGACTACAAGATGTGAATTTAGATAGAAATGAAATAAGTGATATCACGCCACTTTCTAATTTAAAAGACCTTCGTAGATTAACGCTTGGTTGGAACAAAATAAGTGATATTACCCCTATTTCTGGATTAAATCGGCTTTATGAGTTGCGATTAGACTTCAATCAGATCACAAACGTAGTACCACTTGCAAGTATGACATGGTTGCGAACTTTGGGGTTAGGTAGTAATGAAATTAGTGATATTACTCCGATTGCAAACTTAACCCAACTGAGTAATTTAAGTGTTGATAACAATCAGATTAGTGATATTACCCCTATTTCTGGATTTTCTCAGCTAAAGTACTTGAGACTTGGAAATAATCAGATAACTGATATCAAGCCTCTCAGCAGAATGTCACAATTAAGGCATTTGCAACTTTCTGAAAATAAAATAAAGAACATTGAACTACTTGCTGAATTTACTGAGTTAACCCAGTTGAGATTGCAAGATAATCCAATTGCGGACCTTTCACCACTTAGTGGACTATCAAAATTAATGAACTTAGGGATTGGAGAGAATGAATTTACAGATCTGACACCAATTTCCGCATTAAGTAATCTCAAAGTACTCTTAATTCGAAATTCTCAGTTAAAGGATCTCACACCACTAAAAGAATTGACACAACTTCAAATGTTAGTGTTGCCTAATAATGTGATAGAAGACCTTAAACCAATATCAGGTTTAATTAGACTTGAAGAACTGGTCATTGAACAAAATCAGGTAACTGACATCAGCGTTGTGGAGAATTTTAAGAATTTAGAGTATATTTCTATAACAGATAACCCTATTAAAGACTTGGAACCGTTAGAAAAGTTACAAAAACAAAACCCTAAATTGAAAGTGAAAATGTAATTGTGTAATAGCATAACCATTACATTGAAACACCTAATAACCCACGCGTCAACTGAAATTCTGTATTACCTTTACTATGCAACTTTGGTGTATACTTACGCGAAGCGGTTGCTAAAATCAAGTCTAAAATATCAGCAAGTTCTACAGATTGAAAATCTAAATCCAATCCATATTTTGCTTGTGTGTGGGAATCCGTAGTACCTTGAAGGCAAGGTACTATTATATGCGATTGTAATGGTGATCCTACGATATGTGAGAGAGCCAGTTCAACTCCTGTTGCGCCTAATCCTGTCAGTGTCTCTGTTGGTTGATCGGTTGGAGTTTCCATTATGTGTAAGCCGTTTTTCTCAAGACGTTGTCCGTAGGCTAAAGTTGGTGATGAATGAAAGGATTCCGACAAGAAAGTTGCATTGGTAGGAACAACCACTGTGCCTCCTTCCGATACAATTGTCTTTGTTAATTGCATTAAGCCATCGGCAACAGAATTAGATGATTTTCCAGACGAGGTTACAGCTACACTCAGATGTTCTAATTCAGCATCAATGATCGGTAAAGGTTGTTGTTTATTGAATTCGTCTGAGAACCAAGTTTGTACTTTTTCAATAACAGAATCGATACCGCCATCCATTTGTATACTCGCCCACCCAAAACTATCAGGCGATAAACCGATTTTTTCCATTTCATGACGTATGTGGTCATTATGTGTTTTTTCACAACCGTGTTCAAGTAGCAAACCGAGTGCGACAGTTGGATGCGTCAAATACCCTATCATCGTTCGCGTGTATATCTCTTCTGATCGTCCACTTGAAACACCGCAACCTTCAGTATGCGGCAGGGCAACAAAACGGGTTATTCCTTGCTCCTTTCCAATTCCCTTTGTGTTGCATCGTTCTGCAATCATCTGTGCAATCTGTCCTGAACAGAGACTTGTTGGCAAGATTAATGCAAGTTGATTACTGCGTAACCCGTTAGATGTCTGAAATGCACGGAATGTCTTTTTTGATAAACTTGATCCTTTAGTTGATGAAATCTGAATTGGTTCACCAGACTTAATCGCTGACGATTCAAGCACCGCGGATAGATCTGTGTCTTCTGTTTGTTTCCAATCTCTCCAGAGTGAAACTTGTGAGTGCCCTGCTTTTTCACCTGCCGAGAGTTCACCGGATGCAACGTTTACAGTCAGGTCAAGCATATCTTCACCGAGTTGTTCGATATGTGTTCCATCAAGATAAGCTCCAGCATTTACGTCCATATCCGCTTCAAGCATATCATACCTATCAGTCGTTGTAACGATTTTAATCGTAGGAACAAAAGGAAAATTCGTGATTGAACCGTTACCAGTAACGAAGAAGATCATATTTGATCCTGATGCGACTTGTCCAGCAATACTCTCTAAATCATTGCCAGGACTATCCATAAAATAGTATCCAGGTTTGTCCATCAATTCACTGTAGTTTATGACATAATCCAGACAGACATCTGGGTGTCGCTTCATAGCTGCGCCAATGGATTTAATTGCTATGTTGTAGAGCCCCCTAAAGTTATTTCCTCCGGACGGATTTCCCTCAGCAGAATGTCCGTGCCATCCCACGCGTTCCTTAAATGTCTCGATGGTATTGAGGAACTTCTGTGCAGTCTGAATATCTCGGACGTTCTGTAGTAGGTATTCTTCTGCTCCGATAAGTTCATCAGTCTCTGCAAGATTCGCGCAACCACCGTAGCTTATTATCTCCTTTGCGACATAAGCAGCAAGGGGATTCCCCGAGACCCCCGAAAATGCATCCGAACCACCACATTGCAAAGCGATTTTTATATTTTCTAAAGGTTGTTCAGTTCGAGGCACACTATTTACTAAATGTAACCATTCATTGATCTGTTTTTTCCCTCTCTCTAAATTTTCATCAAAACTCCCCTCTATTCTAAAGAAACCGTGATGTAAATGATTGAGTTGATATGCTTCGCGCAGCATATACTCTCTTAGTATATCGTTTGTAATTGCCTCAGTTCCATAGTCAACGAGTAGGATTGCACCGACATTTGGATGGATTGTGAATCCTGCGAGTGTTCGCAGCAGAAATTCTAAGTTATTAGGGGTAATTCCCTCACCCCCTTCTGTATGTGATACAGCAACGATACCGTCTACGTTAGGATAATCATCTGCAGAATTCTTGCATCTTTCTGCAAGAATTCTTGCAAATGCCGAAGTCCGCGCTGTTGTTCCCATCACAACGATATAATTTCGTGTTCCGACTCCCCGATCACCAGGTCGTTTATATCCCAAGAATGTACGTATGTCTTCGTACCGTGCAACCTGTTTTCCCGGTTGAAATTCCTTCTCGTCCAATTTATAAGGTAGCATTTTGTCCAGAAAGTTAGGTTTTGAAGGCAGCTGAAAATCAAGGTTTCTTATAGACAGTGAATCTATCATTTTCTGATTGCATACATAGTTTCCGGGAACAATAGGTCGCGAAGCGAAACCGAAAGGTAGCCCCCAGGATAAGAGTGGTTCCCCCTCGGCAATTGGTTCAATAGCAAACCGATGTCCTTCTAAGATGGAATGTGATAGTGAGAAGTTATCTTCTTCACGTTGTATTCTTGCGCCAACATCTAATTCCTGAGTAGCTATAGCAACGTTATCGTCAGGTGCAGGCAGCCTTGCAACACTTGTAAAACTATGCATTATATCACTCCTAATACGTTAGGTTAACTTCAGCGTCGGTAAATACTCACTTCAATCGCATCTTTTTTCACCCAAGGCAGATTAATGTCAAACCAGTGTGTAGTACTTTCATACTTCTCTCTTACATGT
This sequence comes from Candidatus Poribacteria bacterium, assembly GCA_965261435.1. Lineage (GTDB taxonomy): Bacteria > Poribacteria > WGA-4E > WGA-4E > WGA-3G > MSPOR6. Next base: position 3,174,325 of record CBDHDL010000021.1, on the reverse strand, counting down.
TCAAGATAATCAGCCATAGAATCTGCACCGATTCCTACGTTGTCAGCTAAGATTGTTGCTGGATTCGTTAGTTGTGGTTCAATTGCTCTAAAGCATGGATGATAATTGTCAAAGTTGTTGTCAAGAAAGAGAAAATCTACCGGTTCGTTAATACTCTTAAGTACTTTTTGTGCATCACCGATGTGGGAATCAACAAGTTCTGCCACGTCAGCCCGTTCAAAATTATCTCTTGCTTGTTTTGCCCGGTTTGCATCAATTTCAATTGTTAGCAGTTTTCCTTTCCCAGCATCTTTAAGTTCACGTAGGATCCATAATCCGGAATATCCAACTGCAGTTCCACATTCAACAATTAGAGATGGTTTTGCGTTCCGAACACATTCAGATACAAACTTAGCTTTCTCTGGTCCGAGCATTGGTATTCTTTCTTCACGACACTGTTCCTCTACTTCTTTTAATACTTGTTCAAACATATAATCCTCCAATGAATGTGTAAAGTTTTTGTCACTAAACATTCAATACCTTCACCAACAATAAACATTCTGTTAGATTGTGCCAGTTGTAGCACATTCTTCCAGATTGTGCTACTTCGTAGCCAAAAATGTAATACTTCGCCGTAGCACATTCTTCCAGATTGTGCTACTTTGTAGCCGATCAAAGTCATATAATGATCCAGAAAACCCTTCCGTGTAATCCGTGTAATCCGTGTAATCCGAGATTCAGACAAATAGAGTGACAAGATATTTACACACCCATTACTTGCATAAATTTGACTTTCCGTATACTGTCATGATAAAATTTGAGAGATGCTTCAATGAGAATGAATAAATCAGTATAATCATCCATTATACGACTATACGACATTAAAATCATCATACACGATTATCGTATCAGGGTCAAGTCTTATGCGCGTTTATCCTATATATAAACTTCCATGACTAAAATATTTGCAACCGATTTACAAAATGGGTGTATATTAGGATAAGCAACCCCGGAGACAAAAGATGCTTGAATTAGACGATGAATTAATGCAAAGATTTCAGAAAGGGGATCAGGAGGCTTTTGATCTTTTGGTGCGCCGTCATCATAAACCTCTAATTAACTTTATCGCAAGGTTTACTGGAGACAAAGACAATGCAGAAGATCTTGCACAGGAGACTTTTATCCGTATATACAAGGCCGCAGATCGCTACACACAAGGTCGGGCAAAGTTTAAGACATGGATGTATTTAATTGCGAAGAATCTGTGTAAAAATGAACTAAGAAATCGAAGTCGCAGAGAACGTTTTAGGACTGATAACGTCATTCCAAATGACCGAAATTCTGATGCAGAGAACGAAGAAATAGATGTGATTGCAAGTGCACCTGCAGATATATCTCTACAACCGGAAGTTGCAATCCAACGTAAAGAATTAAACAAGGCAATACATGAAGCGATAGCAAATTTACCTGAACAGTACAGGTTACCTCTCATTCTCCGAGACATTCAAGGTTTGAGTTATGATGAGGTTAGTGAAATACTTGAACTAAAGAGTGGAACAACAAAATCACGAATTAATCGAGCGAGATTGATGCTTAAGGACAAACTACAACCATTCATGGAGTTAATATGAATTGCTTACAGGCTGAAAAAAACTTTTCAGCACATTTTGAAGATGCTCTTGATTATCAAACATTGAGACGTTTTGAGACACATTTAACTGAATGTGCTGAATGTCAGAAAGAGTATGACCGATTCTGCGGATCAATTATTGCTTCACAAGAATTACCGCAAATTGAGCCTTCACCTTTCTTTATGGCAACATTGCAACAAAGACTCATAAGCGAAAAGAGGGAGTCTCTTCCATTTTGGGAACGCATAAGTAGACTCATCAAAATGCCGAGATGGGCACTTAGTGGGGCAATGGTATTACTCTTAGTGGCTGCTACGGTTACCTTTATGCTCCGTGATGATATATTCAATCAGGATAATACATCTGCAATCAGTACTCGTCCAAAAATATCTCAACCAGGAGATAGCAATAACAGACAATTAATTCCGAGTGACATAGAATTTGCATTGCCTTCTATAGATTCTTCACAGCAGGTACAAAAGAACTATACATTGAAACAGGTCAGTTATGCGACAATTTCAACAGGTGGCGGATTATAAATCTACTAAACTTTACTAAACGACAATCTTTTAGAGGTCTACTTCTTAAGAGGTAAGAAAAATGTTTATGCAAAACACAAATAATAGACAACACTTATGCAATCATATTATTCATTTAAGCAAGATAATTTGTACATTCTTAATTGTATTTATTCTCTTTACTGCATCTCAGAGTTTTGCTGCTGAGAGCATCCTACAGTTATTTGAGAAAGAATTCAAGCAGGTTGTCACTTCATCTCGTCCTGCAGTTGTCAAAATTCTCGCTAATTATGATATTTCAAAGGAATTTGCAAACAGTTTTGGTAGGGTTACATTGTACCGCCAAGACGTAAGTTCGGGTATTATCCTTGATGATAAGGGGCATATAGTGACAACCTCTTTTACAATGAAACCGAACAAGATTCAAATAGTCTATAATAACAAGAAAATACCAGCAAAACTCGTTGGAATGGATGATTTAACTGATGTTGCAGTCCTCAAAACAGATTACAAACTTAAGAAACGGACGAAGGTAGGAGATGCAACAAGAATTGACACTGCTTCTTTGGTCTTCACTATCGGTAGTTCACGAGGGGATCAACCTGTCGTCTCATTTGGAATTGTTAGTGGAATAGAAAACTTGCCAGCACACCCCTGTGCTAATCTTATTAAGATTAATGCACCTGTCTCAGTTGGGAACAGTGGAGGTGCAGTTGTAAACACATCTGGTGAAGTAGTTGGAATGATTCTTGCTGTTCTAACCCCAGAGGATACATTGAGTACTTTCTCAGAACCTTTTCCGATACCAGCGGTGAATTCCCAAATAATTACCTTTGCTGTTCCGATGGAGACAGTGAAATCTGTTTCTTCTCAAATAATTAAGCACGGAAAAGTCCCACGCGGATGGCTCGGGGTTGATATGGTTACAAAAGATGCAGGCGTACTCGTAACGCATGTTATTGAGAATAGTCCTGCGGAGAAAAGTGGTTTACTCCCTGAGGATATAATCACTCAATTTAATCAGAAACCAGTAAAAACATACATCGAACTTCTTAGGTGTGTTGGAAATTCTACACCAAATACTGATGTCAGCATTAATATTATCAGAAATGGAAATAAGATTAACTATACTATCAAATTGGGGGAACGGTATCAGAAATGGGAATAAGATTAACTATACTATCAAATTGGGGGAACGGTAGGTCTCTTGAACAACTCGTTGGCATTCATTTAATCAATAATACAATCTATTATATTCTTGCATATATGCTCTGCCGATTTCCTTATTGTTCTTTATAATGAGCAAGTTTTCACTATTGTTGATCTCAGCATTTCTTGAGAAATTATATGAACCTGTGATCACCGTTTCTTCGTCTATTATGATCACCTTGTGATGCATTGTTCCAGCGGTTTCATCTATCTTTACAGGCATTCCTGCCTTTTCCATTTTTTCATATTCAGAGTATTTTGTAATCTGATTTTCATCAAACACGCCGCTCACATTTATCCCAGTTTCGTAACTATCCACCATTGCTTTTCCCAATTTATCATGTGTAAAAGAAAATGCCATGAAATTAACCGACTTTTTAGCGTTTTGAATTTCATTTAATAGCGGAGGAATCGTATCACCTTTTGGAGAGAAAAAGGTCGTTATCTGTGTTCCATCGCTCAATGTAATATGCGGATACGGAAGATTTGAATCGGCAGATAGATTGTATTGTTCAGATAGATACAAACTTCGGAATTCATTTGTAAAGTTGTTGGCAAGTGGTTCAGAATCAATCCAAATCACATTGTTATCGTTCTTGTAAGCACCATTATAGGTTATATTATAAGATCCGGTCCATACATATCTTTTATCAACAACTATAAATTTATGGTGCATTAAACCATCTTCATCCCCATCGTCTCGCACACGTATACCTGCCCTTTGTAGCGCAATAATAGATTCTTCTTCTACATACTTATTTTCAGTGAAAACACGGACATTGACTCCCCTCTGATGTGCTTTAATTAATGCTTCAGCAATAGGTTCTGAATCCAATTGATGTAGTGCAGCATCAATGCTAACTAAAGCCAATCTAAGTTTAGTAGCAAGAATTTCCTCCAAAAACCCACTTTTTTGTCCCGTATAAGCATCACTGAAGTAAACTTCCCAAGGTTGTCCAACTGCAGTATCAGGTCTACTAAGAAAATGCCTGATTGCAAACCCAATTGCAACTGCAACTATTATGATCAGAAAAAATGGAATAAACCTTGAGTTCCTGCTCTTATGTTGTGTAGTTGATGTATCATTCATATCTTTAGAACATCATATTTGATGACGTTGCTTATACTCCCCATCTTTTTCGCGATTCTTTCAATGGCTCAATTTTCGCATCTTTCTTTTTCCATGCATAATGTCCCTTCGGTTGCTCCCCAATCCATCGTTCGTCTATTGGTTCTGAAGCGAGTTGATATCGTGTATCTGCTGTTATGCGAATTTTATTGGATGTATTGACAAGAGAAGCATGCATTAGGTACATACTGAAAATAATCACATCTCCAGTAGAGAAAGTTGTGGTTGCCCAATGTCCACCAAATTTCTCAACGATTTCTTTTGGTTTGTCGCTAAAATGTCCTTCAATTAGATCTCTATCCACATCTGATTGTCCATAAGTGCTTTGAACTTCATGAAATCTATTGGATCCAAGACAGAAGACAATTGGTCCCATATCCAAAGATACATCACCGAATGGCGTCCAGCAAGAGTACAAGTTCTGTGTTCCTCTCCCCATAAATACTATATCGTAATGTATAGGTGATCCTGAACCCGGTCCTGCTGTCCGTAGCCATTTAAAGTCGAAGGTTCGCGCTTCGCCTCCCAGGAAATTCTTAAAAAAGTCCATGATCGGTTTACCTTCAACGACTGCTTTGAATGCAGGCAACTGTGTTAAGGGTTGATTCCCCATTGAACCTGTTGAAGTTGGTTCTGGATAATCAGGATTGAAGACACCTTCCATTAGGGGTGTATTGTGTGCAATCATGTCTTTTTCTTCTAATTGTTCGAGAATGCGCTTCCGAGCAGTTAACACTGTATCTTTATCGTGTAATTCACGGATCAATAGATATCCATCCTCAACCATACGCTCGTGTAATCCATCGGGATTATCCACGATGTCATTACTATCACGTAAATCAATACTGACTTCAATTTCTTGATGTAAAAATGGTAGTTTCATGTTATTTTTTTTACTTCTGATGGTGAAGTGTCTTTCATCCATGCATAGTTGAAGCGATAATGTTGTTTGCTACTAATTAGATGTATAATGCCGTCATCAGCTTGACATACTGCAAGATAGCCACCCGGTTCAGCACTATGCAAACCCATTGTAAAGGGACGACCATCCATAGTCTCAATTTCTCTATCTGGGCCATCATCTGAAATCAATCTAATATGTTTCCAAGTTCCTCCATCATCGTAGGATAGTGCTCCGAATAGTCCAGTGACCAGTCGCTTATTTCCTGTTTCGTCAATAATATGCATTGTTTCAGGAGTTTTCCGACTACCTGTGAAAGATGCCATGAATATGGGCCCTTCTTTCAAGCGTAAGAATACACATCTTTGTCCACCGGAAACAGGTGGGAACTGACTGGCACTGTAGTTCCAAGTTTTACCGTCATCCTCTGAGATACTTTTTGGCATGCGTCCATCTATAGTATCGCCTCTGCCATAAGCCATCAAATTACCGTTAGACAATTCAACGACAGCGGCATGGATACCTGCGATCCATCCCCCGCTTTTTCCATTCTCAAATTCGGGTATCGGTTGTCCTGCACCGGGGTCGTACCACGTTTCACCATCATCCTCACTAAGCCATATTGCTGTTCCACCGTTGCCGCCGCTAACTGCATCACATGCCAAGAGTATTGAACCGTTTTGCCTGCGGAAGACTGATGCAATCGGCATATTTCTGAGTTGGTGTTCAGGTGAGATAAATCGGGGTTTCGACCAAGACACTGCATTATCATCAGAATATCGCATCACTAATGCTAATGGTCCCCAGGTTGCAGCTGCTGAGAGTCCGTTAAAATGATAGATACGTCCATTTTCATTCCGCCATAGACTTGTTGCATGATTGTTCCTATCTGGTGGTCCCCAAAACGGTTCTGCTATTTCCCATTCTGATTCACCAAATCTTAAGCGGCTTGCTGCAACTGTTAATTCTCGTCCTCTCTCCGTGACACACGAATACCAAGCTGCAAACATATCTCCGTTTGGACATTCAACAATTGCAGGCACATGATTATGATTGGAAAATAGCGGACCTTTTGATCCTTCAGTAACTCTGACATAAGGTATCGGTTCGGCAAAGTATGGCACGTCATCTGTCTGTTCACGTTGTGGAATCGTCTGTTCTACATTTCGTCCCCATATACCTACGACTGGAACGGTGGTCTGTGTAGTTCTTTCAGACAATTCACCAAGTATGACACGAAAACCGATATACCAATGTTTATCCTCTGGTACTGCTCCCGATCTATTGGCTGAACGTAGGTATGTCAGTAGTGTTGAGTGGCTTCCTCCGCGTGTCACACGGTAAAGTCCATCTTCACAACCTAATGGATCAACTTGAGTATGAGATTGATAAGGACCGTACCAGTCTTGACACCATTCCTCAACATTCCCATGCATATCGTAGACACCCCATGCATTTGGTGGAGTCTCTCCAACGGTCAAAGAAACAATTTCTTCTTCACCTCTACTTCGTCCGGCATCCGGATACCAACTTTCACAGACATTTTTATGAAATTCAGGAGGTAGTGTATCACCTGTATGAAAGTGTGTTTTTGTACCTGCACGACAGACATATTCCCATTCCGCTTCGGTTGGTAATCTGTATGGTAACGCCTCTTTCTCAGATAACCATTCGCAGAAACGGGTTGCCTCATGCCAATCAACAAAAACGACTGCTTCATCATCTTCCTGTGAAAATCCCACTTTTCCACGAAGTTGACTGTGGTCGGGGTGAAAACGCTCAAATTCAGCATTCGTTACTTGAAAAACGCCTATATAGAACGGAGAAGAGAGCGTGACCTCATGTATCGGCTGTTCATCCCAATCACCATCACGTAGATATTCTTTTTCAGCGACGACTTCATCTAATAGGTTTGCGTTTTCTGAACCCATCAAATATGTACCGGGTTCAATCCGAACAAACTTCATACCAATTGAGTTAATAAAAGACTTTTCTTTAGGTTTATTCTTCATTTAAATCTGATAGTTATTCCTATTTCTTTAAGATTGAAATATGTATGATTATTATATGTGATTAGCTATATGTTTGTCAACAATGCATTGAATTTCACAGGATTGTTTAGTTTTCGGGATAAGAGTCTGAACCAGGATTTACAGAATGGAAGAATGGAAGAATGGAAGAGCTGATCCAGGATTCATAGGATAAGAATCTTCTAATCAGGCATTTATCTTATGGTGTTACGGCATCTAAACTTCTGACATATCGTAGGGACGGGGTTTCACCGTCCGCATAAGAACTTCCAATCGGGCGGGGAAACCCTACAATATTGGGAAATTGATAGTGTGAAGTCTTATCCTAAAAATCCTGGTTCAGACAAATTCTTATCCTGTAAATCCTGTCACTCCTCAAAATCCTGTCCCTCCTGAAAATCCTGGTTCAGACAATAATCGCGTTACAAATATCATAGTCAGACAATAAGTTTACAAACCATCTGAATTATTGCATATTTTTCTTCAACATGTTATACTAAGAATACATAAGAATCGTAAGTTCAAAACTGCAGATTTATTGCTGCTACTTTACCTTGAAATTGGATTTCTAATCAAAGGGATATATATGCCGATTGTATCACACGATGTACTAAGAGAGTTTGTATACGATATATACAGAGAAGCAGGTGGTACTGAAGAAGACGCACGAATTGTCAGTGACCATGTTGTTGATTCTAATTTAGCGGGCCACGATTCGCACGGAGTCATAAATGCGCCAAACTATATCGGTGGTATGGCTGGTGGACCATCAGTCGAAAAAATGGAGATTGTCAGAGAAAGCGGGGCAGCAACAGTAATTAACGTCAACGGTGCATTAGGTATGGTTGCAGCCCGCAGAGCAATGGAGTTGGCAGTCGAAAAAGCGAAGACTTGTACGATCGGTGCAGTCGGTCTACATCGGTGTGGACATGCCGGGAGGATGGGTGAATATCCTCCTATTGCAGCTCGCGAAGGTATGATCGGTATCGTATTATTGAACGGTGGCGGAAGGTTCATGCATCCGCACGGTGGCACGTCCCGGAGGTTACCACCTAATCCCATAGCAATATCTGTCCCGCGCGCAGATGGTGAACCTTTACTACTGGATATGACACTTAGCGTTGTAGCTGGTGGAAAGTTTCTCGTACAGTCGGCACGTGGTGAATCGATTCCTGAAGGGTGGATGATTGATACTGAAGGAAATACTATAACTGACCCTGATGTCTTCCGTGAACGTCCCAGTGATACTGCGGTTATGCCGCTGGGTGGATTCCAGTTTGGACATAAAGGTTTTGGACTCGGCGTAATGATTGATGCGATTGCTGGTGGACTTTCTTGGGCAGGATGTAGTCGTGAAAGCCCAACACGTGGTGCAAGTGGCATAGTCATGTTCGCGATCAACATCGCAGATTTCATTGATATAACGGACTATGAACAGGAGATTGAATTTCTCGTAGAATGGGTCAAGTCATCAGCGAGAATGCCCGGTGTTGACGAGATTTATGTACCGGGAGAATTTGAGCAACGCAGCAGAGAAAAACGTATCAAGGAAGGCATTCCAATTGAACAACCAACATGGGATAGACTAATTGAAGCAGCCAATCGTTATAAAGTTAGTATACCAACAGAAATTCGACAGGAGTAGGAAAACTGCTGTTTTCTCAACCAAACTCCAATCAGACACATATTGAAGGAGAGACCATGAGATACTTAACCGTTTTAACAATGCTATTTGTTAGCATTTCAGGATGTGCTGTTTTAAATCAACCAACTTATGAAGTAGCTCCATCACAACTCTCCAGTCTGACAAATCCTCAGTTTGTTGATGGAAATTTGGAGACAGCAAGTACATTTGCTGTTAACGGACGAATCGAGAAAAAATACCGTTCTTTCTATGTGCAGAAACGATCCCAAGTTCATGGACAGCGAAAGTATGTAACTGAAGTTGATGGAAGTCGCAGAACATCAGCTGTAATTAAATTGGACACACCGAAGTATATCTCTTATGTTGAGATATATCCAGAAACTCGGATACCCAAATTAGCTTTAACGACTACATTGGAAGACCCACCACAGTTTGATTCTTCCTTCCATGCTGTGCGTGACAAGCAACATATTAACGTTGAAGGAAAACAGCCTGTCAAAATAAAAATTGATAGAGAGATTCTTTATTTGCGTTTAACTGCTGATGGCATTGAGGATAGACAGAATTCTATACGCGATAAGAATGATAAAAATGCACGCATTCAGATTCCTTTGAAGGGTGCTGCAATTCGTGAGGTAAAGTTTTATGCTCGATAGAATTTGGTATGCAAATATAATTCTTCTTTTTATTGTTTTTCTGCTTCCAGGGTGCGCTTTACTTAAGAATACTCCTGTGGCTGAAATACCAGCATCGCGAATCATCTGCGATAAAAATCCCAAGATGGTTGATGGAAACATAAAATCAGAAGGTGTTTTTAAAGCAAACGGTACTATTCGGAAGAAATATTTTAATGAACGGTCCCCAGAATTCAAACTAAATAGCAGCAAGTATCAGTTAACCCATGATGGAACAATTAAGACAGATACGCTAATAAAGCTGGATAAACCTACATATATTGCCTACATAGAAATCTATTCAGGTTCAGAAATTCCGAAACTTGCCCTTGATTATACTGCAGAGGATAAGTCACCGAAGTGGAGCAACTCGTTTACATCGGTATTAGACAAACGTCATACGACACTAAAAAATGGACAAGTATTGAGAATTGACATAAGAAGAGAGTTATTGTATCTTCGCATCACGGCTGATGCAATTGAAGATCACAAAAAGAGAACTGACAAGACTATAAGTGATCGACGCTTCTCCCGTGAAATTGTAACACCTTTGAAAGGTTCTAAGATTCGTGAAGTTAAATTCTATGAGCGGATGTAAGACAATTTAGACATTTCATCTATTTGATGTTATGTCTATGATTTCTTTACACACTTTAAGAATATACTTGAATTGAACTTCACAAAATTGTATAATAGCAAGACATGAGAAATAGGCATCATTTTGATCATTGTTAGAATCCGAGATATATTTGTTCTTTATAAGTATTTCGCTTGACTTTCTACAAACCGTGTTGTTATGACACATTATATTTTTGGAGGATTATAATCCGATTGCAAAAGCAAGCATTAAAGGGCGTACCTATACAGAATAATGCTGAGGTGCAGGCACTATTTGGTCAAAGCGACACCTTCTTAAAAATCATTGAAGAAGATTTTGATGTGCGCGTCGTTTTGAAAAGCGATAGCATTGCTGTTATTGGTGAAAACCAGAAAGAAGTCAATAGAGTGATTACGGTGTTGGAATCCCTACTTCACCGTATACGAAAAGGTGAACGTATTCAAGCAACTGATGTTAACTATGTTATTCGCGCATCAGAAACGGATGAACAGAACGCAATAAATGATACTACTGCCGAGTCTATCCCCGTATTTTCCAAACGGGGTGTTATCCGTCCCAAAACTGCTGGTCAGAAACGATATGTTGAAGCAATTAAGAATCACGACCTTGTATTTGGAATTGGGCCAGCGGGAACAGGGAAAACGTATCTTGCTATGGCAATGGCAGTTTCTGCACTCAAGAATGGACAAGTCAGTCGAATCATCTTAACGCGACCTGCAGTTGAAGCAGGAGAGCGATTAGGTTTCCTACCAGGTGATATTGCAGCAAAAGTAGATCCCTATCTACGTCCGCTATACGATGCATTATATGACATGATGCCACCAGATACACTTGACAATTACGTCGAACGAAATATCATTGAAGTCGCTCCAATAGCCTTCATGCGTGGTAGAACACTTAATAATTCCTTTGTTGTGCTTGATGAAGCACAAAATGCTACTATTGAACAGATGAAGATGTTCCTGACGCGACTTGGGTTTGATTCAAAAGCTGTCGTTACAGGAGACATCACACAGACTGACCTTCCAACACATAAGGTCTCTGGACTCGCAGACGCACAAGATATTCTTGGTGGAATCAATGGAATAGAATTCATTTACTTCACTAAGGTTGATGTGGTAAGGCATGAATTGGTTCAACGTATTATTGAAGCTTATGAAAAGTCAACCCCTCCACCCGACGTCAAACGTATATTAGCGGAATCAGAGGAAATCACTAATGGGTAATGGCTTGGTTCGTATCAGAAATCAAAGCATCAATACTTCCTTTGATGTAGAAATAATTGAGCGAGCAGTATCGTTGACACTTTTAGCACATAAAGCCGATGATTACGAAGTCAGTATTTTATTGACAGACGACGACTATATAACTAAATTAAATCATGAATATCGGAGTAAGGAATCACCTACAGATGTATTAGCATTTCCGATGTTAGTTAATGATGACAGCAATCTTGTCGGTTCAACACTGCTTGGTGACGTTGTCGTATCTTTAGAAACAGCAGACCGTCAAGCAAAAACTGAAATGCATTCACTTGAAGATGAAGTTGCATTTCTAACAGTTCACGGTGTGCTGCATCTGCTTGGATATGACCATGACACAAGCAAAGATGCAAATCAGATGTTTAAAATGCAGAATGAGATTTTGCATCAAATGCAAATAGAAAGAAAAACGGATGCTTCAACTTGAACATCAGTTAGACTTGATTGACTTCATTTTCTACTTATGCTCATTAGGATATATGTATTTTTCTTTGACTCAATTGGCGACTTAATGGAGGTGTAATTTCCCATTTGGATGACCTACACATAGCTATTAGATTAGTAATTTTAGGTATTCTATTGATTCTCAATGCCCTGTTTTCTGCGGCCGAAGCGTTACTTGCGCGTCTCACACGTAAGGATATATTAGAATTTGCTGAGGAAGGTGGAAAACGGTATGAGGTGTTGACATCCCTACTACGACACCCACGTCGGTATTCACTGACCATCATTACTGTGAAAACGCTCTTAATGGTGGCGATCTTAGTCTTCTTCTTGAAGTATTGGTTCTGGGAAAGTCAAGTTTGGTTGGGAGCTGCACTCGCTGCGTTACTTCTTGTCGTTTTTACAGAATTGTTCCCTAAGAATTACGTACAAAATAGCCCCAGTGGAACGACTATTCAAGCATTACGTGCGCTACGAATCGTTTACTGGGGTGGAATTTTAATATTATACCCACTGAGATTCTTAGCTAACCTGATTGTACGCATTTGCGGTGGTAAAGTAACTTCAGTACAGGATAGTATTGTTTCTCCGGAAGTATTAGAAACACTGGACAATGTCGCTGGTAGTCAAGATATCTTAGAACCTGACGACAGAGAAATGATTTCACGCATTTTGGACTTACCCGATAAGGTTGTCAGGGAAATAATGGTTGCAAGAACCGACATGGTATGTCTTGAGGTCGGTACAACCGAAGAAGAAGTCTTACAGACAACAATTGCTTGCAGGCATACCCGTATTCCGATTTATGAAGAAACGATTGACAACATAATTGGTATCTTACATGTAAAAGATATGTTAGATTGTTGGGCAGATAAGAAACCGATCAACCTTCGTGAGCTAATTGTTGATCGTCCACCTTTTTTTACACCTGAAAGTAAAAACATATCTGAATTGTTCCGTGAACTGCGAGAGCACAAACAGCACATCGCTATTGTTGTTGATGAATACGGTGGCACAGCAGGCATCGTAACGCTTGAGAACATCATTGAAGAGATTGTTGGTGAAATTCAGGACGAAGATGAAGCTGATGAACAGGATACATTCATTCAGTTAAGTCCTAACACCTACTCAGTTGATGCCAGACTAAATCTCGCGGAATTGAACGAAAAACTCGGTACAGAACTTGAAGCTGAAAATATAGATACCATTGGTGGGTTTGTCATTGACCAGATGGGACGCGTCCCTGAAAAAGATGACGTGTTCACGCATCGAGGAATCAAATTCACTATATTAGAAGCAGATGAACGTAGAATCCACCGAATTAACATCCAAATGCCTAAGACAGACTCCAATGAAAATGATTCAGATGCATGAAATTGACAATGAACACGTATGACACTCACACTATTATCCTCTCAAATGAGAAAGTTGCAGAAGACCACTACCTATTACGTTGTGAGTGTGCAGAGATTGCCCAAAATGCATTACCAGGACAATTTGTACACGTTCTAATCTCAAACAGTGCTGGACTTCTTCTGCGACGACCGTTCACAGTTTACACGGTAAATGGCAGTGAAATAACGATGTTATATCAGATAATCGGAGAGGGAACAAGCCGATTATCCAAAATGCAAAAGGGTGAACCGTTACAAATACTGGGTCCTTTGGGAAATACATTTGACATTGAAAACACTACTGAGCCAGCAATTATAGTAGGTGGTGGAGCAGGTATTGCTTCTTTAATGCTACTTGCAGTTGCAACAAGAAAACGCGGTATTAAAACTATCGGATTAGTTGGATCACAACATGAACAACGTCTGTTAAGTATTGATGATCTAAAAGCAATCGGTGTTTCGGTACATATAGCGACCGATGATGGAAGTGTAGGACATCACGGCTTTGTAACTGAATTATTGGATCATCTGTTACTTAAAAATGAATTGCCACAACCTACAGTTTATGCATGTGGACCTCACGGCATGCTTGCTGCTTTATCAAAGATTACAGACTGGTATGAAGTCCCAACACAAATTGCTATGGAGAATCGGATGGGGTGTGCAATGGGAGTATGTCTTGGGTGTGTCTGTCCTGTAAGGGTTAGTGATAATCAGATTGAGTATCAACGCGTCTGTACAGAAGGTCCAGTCTTTAATGCGACTGAAATCGCGTGGGAAGTATAGAAGGTCAACTTAAGAGATAGAAATGAAACCAAATTTATACGATAGAACTACAGCGTCAAGTCTAAAAGGTGAATTGCTTCCCGATGCTGATTGTGAAGAGATTCTTTGTGCATCGGAGATAGAATTATTGCCTCTGTTAGATGCTGCATATAAGGTTCGCAAAGCATATTTTCAGAATAGAGTCCAATTGCATATACTCAACAATGCTCAGAACGGTCTCTGTCCGGAAGATTGTCACTATTGTGTGCAAGCAAGGACCGCTGATACTGATATTGATGCCTATTCGTTAAAACCTGAGTCTGAGATTCTTGCTGAAGCCAAACGTGCATATCAATCTGGTGCTTATCGTTATTGTATAGTCATGAGCGGAAGGGGACCATCTCCAAAGAGAGTTGAACAACTCACAGACGTGATACAATCCGTAAAAGCGAGATACCCTTTGGAAGTATGTCTATCTGTTGGATTGATTGATAAATCTGCAGCGCAAAAGTTAAAAGAAGCAGGTTTAGATAGATTGAATCACAATCTCAACACTTCAGAAGCCTTTTATCCAAAAATTTGCACCACCCATACCTATCAGGATAGAATGGATACTTTACAAGCTGCACAAACAGTAGGTCTTGCTTGCTGTTCTGGTGTGATTGTTGGTATGGGTGAGGGAAATAGTGATTTAATCAGAGTTGCTAAGGAACTTCGAAGATTGGAAGTTGCTTCAATTCCTGTCAATTTTTACTTGCCGATTGATGGTAATCAGATTAAAGACCCACCTGCATTAACACCTGATTATTGTTTGCGTGTCCTCTGTCTGTACCGATTTCTTAATCCTGCAGCAGAAATTCGAGTTGCAGCCGGTAGAGAACACCATCTACGTGGTATGGAGGTAATGTCTCTATATCCAGCAAATTCTATGTTTGTTGAGGGATACTTGAATGCAACGGGAAAAGAAACTGCACGCACACTTCAGATGATACAGGATGCAGGATTTGAGATTGAAACTAATGGAGATAGTTTTGCTAACTTGACGCAAACAGAGATTGAACAAGAAGGTGTGTTACTTAAGGAATTACCAGTTCTTCGTCCAAGAATGGAATCCAGTGGATAGTCCATGTTAGACTTGTAGGTCGGGTAGAGGAACGAAACCCGACATGATAGATACAATCAGTACGTGTCCAAATCAACGCCAAATGCGCGTTTGGCATTCGTCGGGTTTCGCTTCGCTCTACCCGACCTACAATGTATGAGTAGATGCTCCAATATCCATCTCAACAGTACACGGTAATTTATTGAGAATTAGTTTCTCCAATCTGCTTTAATCCTCCCATATACGGCTGCAACACAGCAGGCACACGAACTGTACCATCTGCGTTCTGGTATGTCTCAAGGAGTGCTATGACGACGCGAGGCAAGGCAGTACCCGATGCATTGAGTGTGTGGATAAATTCTGGTTTAGCCCCGGGTTCTGGACGGTATCTGATATTTGCACGTCGTGCTTGAAAATCTTCAAAGTTACTACAAGAAGATACCTCTAAGTATCGCTCCCTTGCTGGTGCCCAGACCTCAATATCGTAGCATTTTGCAGCAGCAAAAGAGAGTTCTCCTGTGCAGTGCTGCACAACTCGATACGGAAGACCGAGTGCCTGTAATACACTCTCAGCATTTTCTAAGAGTGTTTCATGTTCTTCATAGGAGGTCTCTGGCGTAGCAAACTTCACCATCTCAACTTTGTCAAACTGATGAATTCGCTGAAGGCCGCGTGTATCTTTTCCATAGGCACCTGCCTCTCGACGAAAACAGGGAGTGTATGCAGTATAGTAAATGGGTAAATCATCATCAGAGAGTATCTCACCCGCAAAAAGGTTTGTCACGGGTACTTCTGCAGTTGGGATAAGGAACAGATCACTGTCAGGATTTTCCTCATCTCTATCACACCGATACATATCTGCTTCTAACTTTGGGATTTGTCCAGTGCCAGTCATTGTCGGACGATTGGCAAGGAAAGGTGGTGAAATCTCCGTATAACCGTGTTCTGTAGTATGCAAATCCAGCATAAACTGAATTAATGCGCGTTCCAACCTTGCACCTAACCCCTTGAAAACAACGAAGTTACTACCAGCGACCTTTGCACCCCGCTGAAAATCAACAATATCCAACGTTTCAGCAATTTCCCAATGCGGTTTCAATTCAAACGTAAAACTCGGTTTTTCTCCCCATGTTTTAATTTCAATATTGTCATCTTCACCAGCACCAACGGGTGTGCTTGCCTCTGGTATATTCGGTATTGTCAATAGGATAGCATCCATTTCAGCTTTTTGGGAGTTAGCTTCAGCGTTCCGTTCTTTTATCTCCTGTGAGAGTTTTCGCATTTCGGCAATTGTCTCTGATGCGTCCTGCTTATCCCTTTTGAGTTGAGCAATCTGTTGTGAAACTTGATTCTGGTGAGCCTGAAGCGTCTGTGTGTGTGTTAGATTCTCGCGCCATCGTGTATCCAAATCAATCAATCTGTCTAAGTCTGCATCTGTATGACGCTGCATCAACATCTGTTGAACAGTTTCAATGTTTTCTCTGATATATTTAAGGTCAAGCACAGCGGTATTACTCCTCTATTATTTGGTGATATGGCCGAGCAAGATGAGAATTTAATCATGTAACGAAAAAACCACAGCATTGTAAGTTACAACCTGTGGCTAATTCGTCATAATGCTGTGGCTAATTCGTCATAATGTAAACGGACCCGACGGGACTTGAACCCGCGACCTCCTGCGTGACAGGCAGGCGCGCTAAACCAACTGCGCCACGAGTCCAAAAGATTTCTCAAACAAATAGGCGGGACAGGACTTGAACCTGTGACCTACAGCTTGTAAGGCTGTCGCTCTAGCCACCTGAGCTACCCGCCCAAAATGAGACTATAAAACATCTCATCTCAAGGACGATATTAAGTATAACACATACCTTGCAGTTTGTCAAGAAAATTGCGATTTTCAGATAAGATTCTCACCAGATATCTCATTCCTCTGGGGTTTGTCTTTTCTACTTTCACCGTTTTCTCTATACCTTCCGCTCCTTATGAAGATTAAGCTTATTAATTGGGTATAAAATACGGGCGGGGAAACCTCGACCCTACGAGCGTTTTTAACGTTTATTTCAATATTAACATCTTACGCGTTGCGGTAAACTCGGCTGTGATAAGCGTGTAGAAATACACTCCGCTTGCGACAGATTCACCCGCTTCGTTTTTGCCATCCCAATACGCAGCACGACTTCTGTTGTGATATACACCTGCAGCCTGATGTCCTAACGCCAACGTCCGAATCAATTTCCCATCAGCAGCATAGATAGAGATGCTCACTTTTGTAGGTTTAGCTAACTGATACGGTATCCACGTCTCTGGGTTAAACGGGTTCGGATAGTTTGGCAATAGTGATGTTTCTTTCGGCACATTTTCTATCTCTCTCAGCGTCATTAGCAGATTCTCAAGAATAGCAATCCCTTTTTGAAAATCTGCATCTGTCTGCTTGAGTTGCTTGGCACGGTCAATCCATCGTTGTAAGTTTTGGACAGTAGAGACTAATGCTGGGGCACCGCCTGTTTCTTCAGCCTCTAACACCTCTAACACCGCTATGATGTCTTCACGATTCACCTCACCATCACCATTGACATCACCTTGTGCAGCGGTTGCATTGGTTGTGCCAAAGTTGACAGCGACGATCACTAAATCTATCACATTTGTAACACCATCGCCGTTGACATCTACTGATAGTGGAGTTGCTGGTTCATCTGCGGAAGGTGTAACTTCCCACAGCAGCACTGTGCCATCCTCACTCCCGCTTACGAGAGTGGTACCATCGGGACTGAACGTTACAGTACGGACCACGCTTATATGCTGGAGTGTCCTTTTCTCTGACCCCGTTGCCACATCCCACAAGCGTACCGAGTTGCCATAACCCCCACTTGCGATAGTTTTGCCATCCGGACTGAACACCACACTATTGACATCGCTTGTATGATCAAGTGTCCATTTATGTGTCCCAGTAGCGACATCCCACAAAAGCACCGTATCGTCCTGACTCCCAGCAGCGATTGTTTTGCCATCCGGACTAAACGCGACACTACTGACCCAGCTTGTATGCTGGAGTGTCCCTTCCTGTGAGGCAGTTGCCACATCCCACAAAAACACCGTGTCAGCACGTCCCCCACTTGCGATTGTATTTCCATCCGGACTGAACACGACACTATTAACATCGCTTGTATGCTGAAGCGTCGCTGTCTGTGTTCCAGTTGCAACATCCCACAAACGCACCGTGTTGTCACGACTCCCACTTGCGATTGTCCTTCCATCGGGACTGAACACGACACTACTGACCCAGTCTGTATGTCCAGTGAGTATCCTTTTCTGTGTCACGGTTGCTACATCCCACAAACGCACCTCATTCCAACCTGCGCTTGCGATTGTATTTCCATCCGGACTGAAATCGACACTACTGATCGCGCCTGTATGTCCTATGAGTGTCCCATACTGTTTTCCTGTTTCAACATCCCACAAATGCACGATCTCATCCCAACCTGCGCTTGCGATTGTATTTCCATCCGGACTAAACACGGCACTATTGACCCAGTTTGTATATCCCGTGAGTGTCCCTGTCTGCGTAGCAGTCGCCACATCCCATAAATACACTTCAATCCCACCACCACTTGCGAGTGTTTTACCATCCGGACTAAACGAGACACCATAGAGCCATTCTGTATGTCCAGTGAGTGTCCCTGTCTGTGTAATAGTTGCTATATCCCACAAACGGACCTCACCCCAACCTGCACTTGCGATTGTATTTCCATCCGGACTAAAAGATACACTTTGTACTGAGGTTGTATGTCCAGTAAGTGTGTGTTTGAGTGTGGCAGTCGCCACATCCCATAAACGCACGTCTTTCCCACCACTGCTTGCGAGGGTAGTGCTATCCGGACTGAACGAAACACTACGGACCGAGTCTGTATGCCCTGTGAGCGTGCGTATGTGTGTAGCAGTCGCCACATCCCACAAACGTACCGTGTTGTCACGACTGCCACTTGCGATGGCACTTCCATCCGGACTGAACGAAACACTATTGACCCAGTCTGTATGTCCAGTGAGCGTGCGTATGTGTGTAGCAGTCGCCACATCCCATAAACGGATTGTCCCGTCCCGACTCCCGCTTACGATGGTTTCTCCTTCCGGACTGAATACTACACTCGTGACCCTGCTTGTATGTCCAGTGAGCGTGTGTATGTGTGTAGCAGTCGCCACATCCCACAAACGTACAGTGCTGTCCCAACTTCCACTTGCGATTGTATTTCCATCCGGACTGAATGCTATACTTCTGACCCGGCCATTATGCCCAGAGAGCAGTGCAGGTTCTTGAAGCGTTTCGGTATCGTAGAGCCATACACCGATCGCACTTGCTACAGCGAATAGCGTGCCATCAGGCGAATATGTTAAGTCCCATATCACGCTTTTTCCGAGGCGCGCTTTGGCACCTTCGGGTAATCCCAACCTCGTATAGTCTTGACCAGAACTAACTTTGCTTACAGTTGTATCGGGAGTCTCAGGTGTGATTGGTATGTCATTTGGGGTGTCGTCGGAAGGTGTAACTTCCCACAGCAGCACCGTACCATCATCACCCCCGCTTGCGAGGGTCTGACCATCCGGACTGAACGCTACGCTACTGACCCGGTTTGTATGTTCTGTGAGTGTATACTTATGTGTTGCAGTTGCGACATCCCACAAACGCACTGTCTCGTCCAAACTCCCACTTGCAATTGTATTTCCATCCGGACTGAACGCTACACTCTCGACATTGTCTGTATGTCCCGTGAGTGTGTGTTTATGTGTGGCAGTTGCGACATCCCATAAACGCACCGTG
Source organism: Candidatus Poribacteria bacterium (assembly GCA_965261435.1). Taxonomy (GTDB): domain Bacteria; phylum Poribacteria; class WGA-4E; order WGA-4E; family WGA-3G; genus MSPOR6. The sequence continues at coordinate 3,154,210 of CBDHDL010000021.1, read as the reverse complement.
TCATCTCCACTTCCGGCTGCGATTGTGTTTCCATCCGGACTGAACGCTACACTCGCGACATAGTTTGTATGTCCCGTGAGTGTGTGTTTATGTGTGGCAGTTGCGACATCCCACAAACGCACCGTGTCATCTCCACTTCCGCCGGCTGCGATTGTATTTCCATCCGGACTGAACGCTACACTATAGATCCAGTTTGAATGTCCCGTGAGAGTGTGTTTGAGTGTGGCAGTCGCCACATCCCATAAACGCACCGTTCTGTCCCAACTCCCACTTGCGATTGTATTTCCATCCGGACTGAACGCTACACTACTGACCGAGCTTGTATGACCCGTGAGAGTGTGTTTGAGTGTGGCAGTCGCCACATCCCACAAACGTACTGTCTCGTCCCGGCTCCCACTTGCGATTGTATTTCCATCCGGACTGAACGCTACACTCTCGATCAAGGATGTATGACCCGTGAGTGTGTGTTTATGTGTGGCAGTTGCGACATCCCACAAATGGACCTTATTGTCCCAACTCCCACTTGCGATTGTATTTCCATCCGGACTGAACGCTACACTACTGACCCTCGACGCGTATCCCGTGCGTGTGTGTTTCTGTGTAGCAGTTGCGACATCCCACAAACGCACCGTGGTGTCTTCACTCCCAGTAGCGATTGTATTTCCATCCGGACTGAACGCTACACTATAGATCCAGTCTGTATGTCCTATAAGTGTTCCTTTCTGTGTAGCAGTTGCGATGTCCCACAAATGCACTGATCCTTCATTATTTCCAGTTGCAAGTGTGGTGCCATCCGGACTGAACGCTACACTTGAGATCTGGTCTGTATCCCCCATGAGCGTGTGTATGTGTGTAGCAGTCGCCACATCCCATAAACGCACCGTATCATCCCAACTCCCACTTGCGATTGTATTTCCATCCGGACTGAACGCTACACTTAAGATAATGCCTGTATGCCCCCAGAGTGTCCGTTTCTGTGTAGCAGTCGCCACATCCCACAAACGCACCGTTCTGTCCCAACTCCCACTTGCGATTGTATTTCCATCCGGACTGAACGCTACACTCGTGACATCGTTTGTATGTCCAGTGAGTGTGTGTTTGAGTGTTGTAGTTGCAACGTCCCACAAACGCACCGTTCTGTCCAAACTCCCACTTGCGATTGTATTTCCATCCGGACTGAACGCTACACTCGTGACATCGGCTGTATGTCGTATGAGTGTTCCTTTCTGTGTAGCAGTTGCGACGTCCCACAAACGCACTGATCCGTCATTATTTCCAGTTACGAGTGTGGTGCTATCCGGACTGAACGAGACACTATTGACCCCGCTTGTATGTCCAGTGAGCAGTGCACGTTCTTGGAGCGTATCGGTATCGTAGAGCCATATACCGATCCGACTTGCAACAGCAAACAACGTGCCATCAGGTGAATAGACTATCTCCTGTATCATACCTTTACCGAGGCGCGCTTTGGCACCTTCGGGTAATCCCAACGTCGTATAGTCTTGGGCAGAACTAAATGGTAGATAGACTGTTGAAACAAATAGTAGGGTCAAAATAGTCGTAAATTGTATTCTTTTCATTGTAAAATCTTTCCTTTATTTTCAGTTGTTAAAATTGAGAAAATATAAGCACCATAATCCACTTATTCTGAAAATCTTGTTTCAGTCAAAAGCACATATATTCTACTTCTGGTATACGTGTGCAGTTGACGTAGAAGGATAATAAATCACAAGGAGTTTACCATCCCAAGTATAAGTACTCTTGATAGGTTGATTGCTACCATCAGCTAACCAATGTATATTTCCTTTTCTCTCATCGAATGGTTCAATGAGTTTATAAGAACCGGAAGAAAATTGATTATCTTCCGCAAATTCTCTCGTATATGTCGTTGCAGTAAGTGTCATTTTACCAACCGCATCAACAGGGTCACCGTTTACTTGTGTCCGCACAAGTTCATAGGCTCCACTGAGGATCTGTGCTATTGTGTATCCCTTTGATACGACAATGATTGAAGCGGATTTTGAGACATCCTCTTCGCCGCTGTCACGTATGTAGACATCTACTTTTACAGAAATTGACGGGGCAACTTCACCCAATGGTAGTTCAGGAGCTGTCCATTGCACTTCAGCCCCCGCTTCCCCAAGTAATGTACCATCCGACACATCCCATGTATAAGATAGTGCGTCATTTTCAGGGTCAAACACTCTAACTTTAAACACAACAGTTTCACCGTATTCCACCTGTTTTGGTACAGTAAAACTTCTGATTTCAGGTGGATCGTTTGTCCATTTATCAATATAACCACAACCATTGATTAACACTAATAGAAGTGTTGTGATGGTTATTGTTGCTGTATGTTTTATATACAGGTTGCAATAAAATCTGTTTTTCACAAGTAATCTCCTTTATTTTATAGTTTCTGTTTTTGTATCATAATCTTCATGAAGATTAATAAAATACTTCGGTAATTTCAATACCTTCGCCAAAAATGGACAGTTTTCATAAGCCAATCAACTTCGAAAAACCATTCAATGTGCAGGTGGAGCAGAAAACTACTTATATCCGCATCCTGTTTAGAATACACTAAGTTTAGAGCCTTTACACCTCAAAACAGTCAAATGTTGGTTGAAGTATTTACATGATTAAAATGCTTCTGCCAAAACATGAAACTATTTTAATTCATTAGAATCCTTGAACATCACGGATCGTCGGGTGGTATCCAAGACATATCCATTCAACGCAAACTTAGATAATTGGCGAAGTTATTGATACATGTACTACAACTATAATAATGTATATATTCACATTAAACAATATATTTATTGATATTATTTTTACTTTTAATATCTTAATATTAACTTTACAATACGAAAAAAATACCGTAGTTATTCTATAGGACACAAACTGGAAGTTTGTGCTACAAAAAAGAGACATTTTCAATTAGAAAATGTCAATAATATACCTATAAACACTGCGGTGAACCTTTCTATGTTTATGGTCAATGTGAGTGCTAAACTCATAAATACACACCGTTGTAAAAATACAAGATATAGTGTTTTAGACCTAAAGGCACACTACCGAGGTTTGAAGTATCTACACGAAACATTAAAAATACTTCCGCAAAAACCTGAACCTATTGTTATTCAGCACATCAATGAACAACTGGGATCAATCGGTGCTATTCACTACACGCAACCTGAATTAAACCCAGGATGATTGGCGAAGGTATTGTAATTTAGCAAGGTTAGCAAACCTCGCCAGCAGCTGGCACACTCACCTTATGTGAATAGGAAATTACCGCATTAATAAATTAGTGTTCATTGAAAATTAATGTATTAACTCCGCAAATATACGGATGGGGAAACTCTCTCCCTTTGCACGTTTTTAAGGTTTATTTCAATATTAACATCTTACGCGTAGCCGAGAAATCTCCAGCGGTAAGTGTATAGAAAACAACACCGCTTGCAACAGTTTCACCCGCTGCGTTTTTACCATCCCAATGTATATGTTTTGGACCACGGGTCTGATAGCCAAGTTTAAAATTCTCTTATCAATTCTCCACTCGTGTCAAAGATTGAGAGTTTCACATTACTTGTTTCAAAAAGGGTATACGGTATCCACGTCTCTGGATTAAACGGGTTCGGATAGTTTTGAAAAACTTCAGCAGTTTTTAACGTGCCCCATGTCGTGTAATGTTTATCCTTTGCATCAACTGATTGGGGATCCGTAGTTACCGCCGGTGTGATATTCCACAACAGCACCGTACCGTCATAACTTCCACTTGCAAGTGTCTGACCATCCGGACTAAAGGATACGCTACTGACCCCCCTATGTAACCAGCCTCTATGTCCCCGGAGTGTTTGCTTTTGATCACCTGTCTCCGCATCCCATAAATGGATGGTGTTGTCCCCGCCACTTGCGAGTGTCTGACCATCCGGACTGAACGCTACACTACTGACAACCCATGGATGTCCTTGCAGTGTCTTTTTATGTTCACCTGTCTCCGCATCCCATAAACGGATAGTTTTGTCCGTACTGCCACTTGCAAGTGTCTGACCATCCGGACTGAACGCTACACTACCGACTCCAGAAGTATGCCCTTGGAGTGTATGCTTATGTTCACCTGTCACAGCATCCCATAAACGGATGGTTTTGTCCCAACTGCCACTTGCAAGTGTCTGACCATCCGGACTGAACGCTACACTACCGACTCCAGAAGTATGCCCTTGGAGTGTATGCTTATGTTCACCTGTCACAGCATCCCATAAACGGATGGTCGTATCCCCGCCACTTACGAGTGTTTTTCCATCCGAACTGAACGCTATACCCCAGACCAGATCCGTATGTCCATCAAGTGTATGCTTATGTTCACCTGTCTCCAAATCCCATAAACGGATCGGGTTGCTGCCCCAATCGCCACTTGCAAGTGTTTTTCCATCCGGACTGAAGGCTACACTACGGCCACCACCTTGGAGTGTTTGCTTATGTTCAAATGTCTCCGCATCCCATAAACGGATCCTGCCGCCCCCAATGCTACTGGCAAGTGTCTGGCCATCCGGACTGAACGCTACACTACTGACAACCCATGTATGTCCTTGCAGTGTTTGTGTATGCTTATGTTCGCCTGTTTTCGCATCCCACAAACGGATGGTTTCGTCCCAACTACCACTTGTGAGTGTCTGACCATCCGGACTAAAGGATACGCTTCGGACAGAGTATGCATGTCCTCGGAGTGTATGCTTATGTTCACCTGTCTCAGCATCCCATAAACGGATGGTTTCGTCGTCACTGCCACTTGCAAGTGTTTTCCCATCCGGACTGAACGCAACGCTGCGGACACTTGATGTATGCCCTTGGAGTATATGCTTTTGTTCACCTGTCTCCGCATCCCATAAACGGATAGTGTCGTCATAACTTCCACTTGCAAGTGTCTGACCATCCGGACTAAAGGATACGCTACTGACCTGCCCTCTATGTCCCCGGAGCGTATGCTTTTGTTCACCTGTCACAGCATCCCATAAACGGATGGTTCTGTCCTGACTGCCACTTGCGAGTGTCTGACCATCCGGACTGAACGCTACACTATAGAGACCCCCTGTATGCCCTATTAGTGTAAACTTATGTTCCCCTGTCTCCACATCCCATAAACGGATGGTGTGGTCGGCAATGCCGCCACTGCCACTTGCAAGTGTCTGACCATCCGGACTGAACGCTACGCTTAGAACGCTTTCCGTATGCCCTTGGAGTGTTTGCTTATGTTCACCTGTCACAGCATCCCATAAACGAACGGTTTTGTCATCACCACTTGCAAGTGTCTGTCTGTCCGGACTGAATGCCACACTCCTGACCGAACCCGTATGCCCTGTGAGTAGGGATACTTCTTTATAGGTCTGCGCGTCATAGATCCAAATACCGATCCAATTGGAAACAGCAAAACGGGTGCCATCTGGAGAAAATGCCATAGCCCCAAAGTCTAAAGTCCCTTTCCCGAGTCGCGCTTTCGCACCCTCAGGTAAACCCAATTTTGTAAAATCCTGAGCAACACTGTTGGATAATAATAGAGTTGAAATAAGTAATTGTGTAAAAAAAACAGATAAGAATAACTTAGTTTTCATAAAATCTTTCCTTAAAGTCCGCTTGGACCGAGCTGATGTTACTTCAGTAACCACATTTTTCGCACACTTTTCGTTCTGCCAGCCTTGAACTGATAGAAATAGATTCCACTTGCGACAGTTTCACCCGCTGCGTTTTTACCATCCCAATGTATACGTTTTGGACCACGGGTTTGATAGCCAAGTTTAAATTCTCTTATCAATTCGCCATTAGAGGCAAAGATTGAGAACTTGACGTTACTTGAGTCAAAAAGGGTATACGGTATCCACGTCTCTGGATTAAACGGGTTCGGATAGTTTTGATAAACTTCAGCTGCTTTTAACGTGCCCCACTTTGTGTATTGTTTATCCTTTGCGTCAACTGATTGCGGATCCGTGGTTATTGCCGATGTGGTCCGCCACAACAGCACCGTGCCGTTCGAACTACCGCTTGCAAGTGTTTTTCCATCCGGACTGAACGCTATGCTTTCGATAAGGGATGTATGTCCTTGGAGTGTTTGCTTGTGTTCGCCTGTCTCCGCATCCCATAGACGGATGGTTCTGTCCGAACTTCCACTTGCGAGTGTCTGTCCATCCGGATTGAACACTACACTATAGACCCTACCCGTATGTCCTTGGAGTGTTTGCTTATGTTCCCCTGTTACCACATCCCATAGACGGATCGTCCCTTTATTGATTGTGTCATCCCAACCACCACTGGCAAGTGTCTGCCCATCCGGACTGAACGCTACGCTTAAGACACCATTTGTATGCTCTTGGAGTGTTTGCTTATGTTCCCCTGTCACAGCATCCCATAAACGGATGGTGTTGTCGTCACTGCCACTTGCGAGTGTTTTTCCATCCGGACTGAACGCTACGCTACTGACACGGTCGGTATGCCTTTGGAGTGCTTGTTTATATTCACCAGTTTCCGCATCCCATAAACTGATGGTGTCACCACTGCCACTTGCGAGTGTCAGTCCATCCGGACTGAACGCTACGCTACTGACACGGTCGGTATGCCTTTGGAGTGCTTGTTTATATTCACCAGTTTCCGCATCCCATAAACTGATGGTGTCACCACTGCCACTTGCGAGTGTCAGTCCATCCGGACTGAACGCTACGCTACTGACACGGTCTGTATGAAATTGGTGTGTTAGAGTATGTCTGCGTTCACCCGTCTCCGCATTCCATAAACAGATGGACCAATCATTGATTGTATCGTCCCAACCGCCACTGGCAAGTGTCTGTCCATCCGGACTGAAGGTTACACTTCGTATCCCTTCCGTAAGCCCTTGGAGGGATTGTTTATGTTCACCTGTCTCCACATCCCATAAATTGATGGCGGTGTCACCACGCCAACTGCCACTTGCGAGTGTCTGTCCATCAGGACTAAAGGCTACACTATTGACCCCTTCCGTATGCTCTTGGATTGTATGCTTATGTTCGCCTGTTGCTACATCCCAGAAACGGATGGTGGCGTCTGAACCGCTACTTGCGAGTGTCTGACCATCAGGACTAAACGCTACCGTACCTTGAACAGTTATAGTTCCGGAAAAAGGCTTATGTCCTTTAAGTGTCTTTTTGTGTTCACCCGTTTCCGTATCCCATAAATTGATGGTATCGGGATGACCACCACTTGCGAGGGTCTGTCCATCCGGACTGAACACTATACTACTATAACCGCCCCAATGTTCTCGGTCCCAACGTCCTTGGAGTGTATGCTTATGTTCGCCTGTTACCGCATCCCATAAACGGATCGTGTAGTGCCATCTTGTTTCTTCGTCCGGACTGCCACTTGCGAGTGTCTGACCATCCGGACTAAACGCCACGCTACGGATACCACCCGTATGTCCCTGGAGTGTTTGCTTGTGTTCACCTGTTGCAGCATTCCATAAACGGATAGTTTTGTCATAACTACCACTTGCGAGTGTCTTCCCATCCGGACTGAACGCCACGCTACTAATCCCAAACGTATGCCCTTGGAGTGTTTGCTTATGTTCACCTGTCTCCACATCCCATAGACGGATAGTGTTGCTGTCCCACTTACTTGCCAGCGTCTTCCCATCCGGACTGAACGTTACACTACTGACACTCCAATGTCCTTGGAGTGTTTGTTTATGTTAACCCGTCTCCGCATCCCAAAAACGGATGATGTAGTTTTGACCTGTTTTGTCCACACCTATACTTGCAAGTGTCTTCCCATTCGGACTGAACGCTACGCTTTCAACATATCCTGTGAATAGTGATAATTCTTGATAGGTCTGCGCGTCATAGATCCAAATGCCAATCCTACTCGCGACCGCTAAACGGGTGCCATCTGGAGAATATGCAATATTATCATCAAACGATAGAGTGCCTTTTCCCAGTCGTGCTTTCGCACCTTCAGGTAAACCCCATTTTGTGTAATCCTGAGCAACGCTGTTGGATAATAATAGGGTTGAAATGAATAGGTGTATCAAAAAAACAGAGAATAACTTGGCTTTCATAGAAAAATCTTTCCTTTGATTCTAATCAGGACAGGTGTATTTTAATCACGATATAAGAAAAGCGTAACCTAATAGATCGTAACAACACAAACAATCTGAAAACTGTCCAAACTATAGCATACCGAAATATATGAGCAAGAAATGTGCCAACAGTATTACTTGATAATTCATAATACAGAAATCTATTCTTCTTCTTAAATTGCTCCAAAAGTATATGAAAGGATGTGTCTACGACAGACTTGCTACACTTGTACGCTAACGTCACTAATGACATGGGGCATTTGACAATTTATTCACATTGATGTTATACGAAGGCAATTTTAATTTACAAAAATTGTATATACAAAAATTGTATATACAATTTTTGTATATGTGCTATAATCAAAATATGACAATAATTGGATTAAATTGATTTTTCTTTAACGTATTATACCGTATAATGTCATATTAAGTCATCTAATAATGTTTATTATTATATTAAATTAGGCTTATAACTTTAGGCTTATAACTGATTTTTATGTAACTGAAATGCAGAACAAACTTACCGAAATATTGAAAAAAATATACGCAAGCCGCTATTGTGCGTATAACAGATGTCAAATATATAATACCATTTCTAATTGACAAATTATCATAAATAAACTGTAGGTCGGGTAGAGCGAAGCGAAACCCATAGGTGTAAACTTAAGAAAACTTAGAAGCTCTTATGAATCACTCTGAATCCCTATGGTTATTGGGATTGTATGCTCTTCAGTCCCTACGGGACTAAAGAGGGGTTGTATAACGTTTAACTATAAACATAGCGTCCCTACGGGACTGGAGAGGGTTTCGGACATAGAAAATCCCTTAAGTTTACACCTATGGGTAGAGCGAAGCGAAACCCGACATGGAAACCCTGTCTAACTCTACGTGTCGGGTTTCGCTTCGCTCTACCCGACCTACGAAATAATGTTACATAATCATTTAGAAATGGTATAACAAAAGTTGTAAATGGAAATAAATTATTAGAAATGGTATTATAGTGAAGTATGGAAATAAATAGACACTTCGCCTATAGGAGCGATCTTTGAGTCGCGACTTTACGCAATGATAGGCGGGAATCGGAATTCCCGCCTACAATTCACTAATGTCCAATTAATTCTAAAATCTACTATATATGGCAATACTATTAAATATTGCAGATTGATAGATTCGTTTAGTGAGAGGAATGATATGAATGATACAGCAGTACCGATTATCCTAAAATCTCCAGAGATGCGCGAGATATACAGTATGGTGGACAGAGTGGCATCAACCAAAACATCAGTTTTAATAAGTGGAGAGACTGGTGTTGGCAAAGAGATCGTTGCACACAGAATCCACCATAATAGTCCACGCAATGAAAAACCCCTTAAAGCTATCAACTGTAGTGCGTTTCCAGATAATGGGCTCCTACAAAGTGAGCTTTTTGGTCATGAGAAGGGTGCGTTCACGGGTGCAACGCAACAACGATTTGGTTTGTTTGAACAAGCTGACAAAGGCACTCTGTTTCTTGATGAAGTCGGTGAGATGAGTATTGATGTACAAGCAATGCTCCTACGTGCTATAGAAATACAAGAAATCACAAGACTCGGTGGGAATAAAACGATAGATGTTGACGTGCGTATAATAACTGCAACAAACAAATGTCTTATTACTGCAATTAAAAACAGAGAATTCAGAAAAGACCTTTACTATCGTCTCAATGGATTTCCTATCCATATTCCGCCATTAAGAGAACGGCGTGAGGATATCCTTGAATTGGTTGATGCTTTCATACATGAAATAAGCGTTGAATATAACAAACCAATATCGGAAATAACGGATGAAGCGCGGAAGTGCTTGTATAATGCTTCGTTACCCGGTAATATCCGTCAATTAAGGAATGCAATTGACAGAGCAATAATTGCGACAAAGTCTGATCTCATAACCCTTGGTGATCTCCCAGCGGATATAGGTTTAGTACCGCAGCAACAACCGCAAGTAACACCATCTGATTCAAAGGAACATTACATGCTCCCAGCCAGCATTCTTAATATTCTTTCTACAATCACAGTTAAGGAATTCATCCTTATATTTGGTGCGATCCCTAATGCTGTCTGGAGAAAAATACCTGAGAACTCACAACGGAAAATTGTGCGCGAAGCCTCATTTCATTTATCCAAACTATTAGGAGGACAGAGAAATACAATCAAAATAAATGGGAAGGATAAGAATGAGATTTTAGCGGAAGTTGCAAAAATCCGGATGGAAGAATACGGTTCAGCTGTAAAGGCAGCAGCATCTTTAGGCATAGACAGGAGGACACTTCAAAATTATGCAGATATGGAGAGTACAAATTAAAAAGGAGGAATACGATGCGGATATTTGATTATATATGCATCGTATTTATCCTTAGTTTGTAAACTATTGGAGCGTCTACTCTTAAAGTGTAGGTCGGGTAGAGCGAAGCGAAACCCGACAAATGCCAAACGCGCATTTGACGTTGATTTGGACATGATAGACACAATCATTACGTGTCGGGTTTCGTTCCTCTACCCGACCTACATATTTAGTCTGGACAATCCACTATTTATACTCTAAAAGTACGGTCAATGTTCTCCTTAAGTTGATTGATTATTGCGGTTTCCAATTCTTCAAGAGATTCAGAATCTTCTTCATTTGTCAAAGATTTTACAAGATTTGCCAACTCACTTCTTCCTGCAGAATCACATGCTTGGAGTGTACCTACAAGTTCACTCATCTGGGGTAAAACGTAAGCTCTGAAGCATGGTGTCGCCCATTTGAGTTCATCAGTGATACTGTCCAACTCATTTACGCTTTCTTCTAAATCAGCTTCTAACTTGCTCAGTTCATCTTGGGTCCCAGCATCTCTTGCTTGTAAGACCTGGTCCTCAAGTGTCACTAAATCTCTAACTTTTTTTACGATCATATCTGCACGTTCTTTTGCTTCTCTTGCTTCCTGTTCACTCATCTGTTTTCCTCCATGAAGTTTATACAGAATTAGTATACTCTATAGCAAAATGCAGAAAAGAGGTTATCTTAAATTGAGAATATATTATAACGAATCCTCTCTCCTTAAGACATATCTTATCAGAATTTTAAAATTATTGCAAACATTGGTGATATATGGCAGATTAATTTCGTCTCAACCAAAAGCCACCTCGTAGGGGGTTCCGCGCCCGTTTAGAACTATGTATCACTCAGAACGAGACTCATAATGTCCTTCAAATTCAATTTCCTTGACATTTCTAATAAAAAACTATATCATGAAACATATCATTTAGAACTTTGGAGATATCTATGACAAAATGGCTTGATAGAGGTTTTTCCAATCATCGCAACAGAAAAACCGGTATTTTTCCACACATATTATCCAACCTTTCACTGTTGTTATTCTTTACAACTTTATTTACATTTCCTACTGTTTTCCTCACCGCTACAACTTATGCAGATTCGCACGCAAAAGGTGGTACTTTCATCTTTGGTCGTGGCGGAGATTCAGTTGGCTTAGACCCCGCACTTGAAGAAGATGGTGAATCCTTCAAGGTTTGCGACAATATTTACGACACACTCATCCAATACAAGGATGGTAGCACTGAAATTGAACCTGGACTTGCAGAGAGTTGGGAAAGTTCAGAGGATGGATTGTTATGGACGTTTCACCTACGTAAAGATGTGAAATTTCATGATGGAACACCATTTAACGCTCAAGCAGTGTTATTTTCACTCAATAGGCAGCATGAAAAGTCACATCCGTTTAATAATGTAAGCGGAAGTTATGTTTACTGGGTTGCTACTGGTTTAGCAGAGATTGTTGATAAGATATCCGCTATTGATGATTTTACCGTTCAGATAAGTCTGAAGACTGCTTATTCACCATTTATCTATACGATTGCAATAACACCTTTTTCCATTGTCAGTCCTACAGCCGTAAAGAAATGGGGTGATGAGTATTTTAATAACCCCGTTGGTACTGGACCTTTTAAGTTTTCACGATGGGACAAGAAGGACAAAATTGTTTTGTTAGCTAACGATGAGTATTGGGGTGGCCGCCCCAATTTAGATAGAGTCATTTTTCGTTCTATACCAGATAACGCGGTAAGACTTATTGAACTGCAGCAGGGTGGTCTTCATGCAATGGAATTCCCAAATCCTGATGATTTACAACAGATAGAGGATGATGATAATCTTGAATTGTTGTCACAACCTGGAATGAACATCGGTTATTTAGCGATGAACTTTGATAAACCGCCGTTAGATAATCAAAAAGTAAGACTTGCAATAAATCATGCGATAGACAAGACTACAATCATTAAGCATCTTTATCAAGGACTTGGTATTCCCGCTAAGAACCCAATTCCACCTACATTATGGAGTTATGACGATACAATTGAGGATTACGAATACAACCAAGAATTAGCAAAAAAGTTATTGGAAGAAGCAGGTTTTCCTAACGGTTTTGAAACGACCCTCTGGGCTCTTCCAGTGCCGCGTCCCTATATTCCTGATGGACGTGCTCTTGCAGAAGTCATCCAGTCTGATCTGCGGAAAGTCGGGATTAAGACAAAAATCGTTACTTACGACTGGGGTACTTATCTTGAGAAAACGAAGAATGGACAGCACGACATGGCTATGTTGGGATGGAGTGCCGACCTTGGTGATCCTGATAATTTCTTCTATTTTCTCCTAAGCAAGTCCTCAGCAGAAAACGCTGGAGGAAATATCGCATTTTATCGGAGTGATGCAATGCAAGATGTCTTAGAAAAAGCTCGCTCTATCTCAGACAAAGACGAACGCATTGCCCTCTACAAAGAAGCACAAAAGATATTTCATAATGATGTTCCATGGGTGCCATTGGCACATGCAAAACAGGTTTTGGTCATTAACAAAAAGGTGAAGAATTTGAATCTGCAACCGTTGAATTGGAAATATTTTCAAAAAGTTTCAATTGAAAGGTAATACCATTTCTAATTGAAAATGTCTCTTTTTGTAGCACAAACTTTCAGTTTGTGTCCTGAAGAATAACTACCATAATAGCCGCCTAATGAGACAATAATTTATAGAAATGGTATAAGTATGAAAAAGGTTGTCCTTGTAACGATTTTCCTTAAACATTTCGGATACACAAAATGAACAAAACCCCATTTCGCGTCGGAATAACGCGAGATTTTATTAAACCTGATGGAAGTTCTGATTTAGACAACATCGCCGGACCTCTATTTGATGAAGCAGGATTGAGATGGGAATATATCGCGGACAATACAGCGGAATTGTCTGCATCACAAGTGCGTGACTATGATGCCTTGTTGGTATTAGGTTCGGCAATTACTGCTACCACACTTACTGGGAATGATAGATTAGTTATCGTCGCCAGATTCGGAGTCGGATACGACAGGGTGGATGTTAGTGTTTGCACAGACAATGGCGTATTACTCTCAATCGCACCCGACGGTGTTCGTCGACCTGTAGCGACATCTATTTTGACATTCATCTTATCCTTAAGTCATCAGTTGCTTATCAAAGACCAGCTCACACGTACAGGTAAATGGGAAGAGAAGCAGGACTATATGGGTATAGGTTTAGTCGGTAGAACACTCGGTCTCGTTGGCATGGGTAACATCGGCAAAGAAACATTCAAATTAGCAAAGCCTTTCGGCATGAACCATATTACATACGATCCTTTTGTCTCTGTTGATGATGCTAAAGAAGTAGACGCAGAACTTGTTGATCTGGCAACCTTGATGAAAACTGCCGATTTTGTATGTATCTGCTGTCCACTTAATGATCAGACTCGCGGTCTTATTGATGCAAAGTATATAAGCTTGATGAAACCGACAGCATATTTGATCAATACAGCTCGCGGTCCGATTGTTGATCAGAAAGCACTCACCGATGCACTCCAGAATAGACAGATACAAGGTGCTGGTCTTGATGTCTTTGAAAAGGAACCGATTGATGACAACGATCCGCTTCTAAGTTTAGACAATGTTATCGTAACACCTCATAGTATCTGTTGGACTGATGAGTGTTTTGATGGCAATGGTGTGAGCGCATGTCAGAGCATAATTTCAGTTGCGTCAGGTGAACTTCCTAATTACATTGTAAACCGCGATGTTATTGAAAACCCAAAATTAAAAAGGAAATTAGAACTCTTTAAAAACAATAAAAAATAGAAAATATATCAATAAAGGTGAAAAATGGCACATGCGTATACCCCTGGACTTAAAGTCACAGAGGGAACGACAATTCAGAAAAAACGACAACTTCCACTTGAAGGCGAAGTCCTTGTCAAAATTGGTGCAAAGGTGACAGCAGAAGATATTGTTGCAAAAGCGGACCTCCCCGGAAATGTTCAACTACTGAACGTTGCTAATCTACTCAGTGTTCCACCAGAGGAAATTTCTGAGTATATGCTCAAGCAGGAAGGCGAAACAGTCTCACACGATGAAGTCATAGCATCAACGAAAGGCTTGTTCGGACTCTTCAAATCCCAAGCAAGTTCACCGATTGACGGTACGATTGAGTCCATATCTGGAGTAACTGGACAGGTAATCCTACGAGAACCGCCTATCCCTGTTGAAGTCAAGGCATACACTGAAGGTACTATAACAGATACTGTCCCGAATGAGGGTGTAACTGTAGAAACCTATGGGACATACATTCAAGGAATATTTGGTGTTGGTGGAGAAACTGTAGGTGATCTGGTTGTTGTGGTAGATGCTCCAACTGATACGATGACGGCGGAAGAGATATTACCTGAACACAAAGAAAAAATACTCGTCGCAGGTTCACTTGTCACTACAGATGTTATTCAAAAAGGGATTGACATAGGCGTTAACGGCATCATTGCAGGCGGTATTGATGACGCCGACCTACGCCAGCTCCTCGGATATGAACTGGGGGTAGCTATCACAGGATCAGAGGACCTCGGTATTACACTGGTGATCAGTGAAGGGTTCGGCAGTATTGCTATGGCTGAAAGAACTTTTGCACTACTGAAAGAACGCGAGGGAATGAAGACTTCAATTAATGGCGCGACCCAGATACGTGCGGGGGTTGTCCGTCCAGAGATTGTTATACCGTTCGTCTCAGAAGGAGAAGACACAGTTGCAGATGATATAGCAGGCATGCTAAACATCGGCAGCCCGGTGCGAGTTATACGTGAACCACACTTTGGCAAATTGGGACACGTAACGGAGCTGCCAATTGAATTACAAGAATTGGAAACAGAAGCAGAAGTGCGTGTGCTTCAAGTTGTATTTGAGGATGGAGAAAAAACAACTTTACCGCGTGCTAACGTTGAAGCGATTGAGGAAAAGTAATCAAAAAACAAGGACCCCGATTTCTCAATAAGGCCTTGATTCCTCCCATTAGATAACAGTAGTTGAACTATTGTACTCCTCTATCCCGTCGTGATGTTGTCAGTCAAGACGCTGTTGGAAAACTTATCGGTGCGGTTAGGAAACCGAACGTACCGAGATGAAGCGCGTTAATCTGGTATTATTGGGTTTGGGCATGTTTATCACACAGAATATGTTGATAGTAAACGATGATTCTCTGGCGGAGCACCGTTCTCAAGCCATACAATTGGTTCTTCTTCCGTCTTGTCAGGATTTACCCAGATTATTTTCCTAATTTCTCCAACCTGTTTAGATGCTTGGGCGTAGAGTATGCGAACTGAATCATCACATGAAATAATGGAATTATCTGTTGATAATGCAGCTTCAAGCAGGTGGTAATCCTTTTCCATAGTTTCAATCTCATTAGCATTACTTGAAGTAACTTCGATTTTGGAACGGAGTTGTTGATCTTCTGGAGGATTGATACTAACTGTTCTTCTACGTGCTTCCATAGATAGTCGCCATCTACGTGCAAAACGGGATTGATGTCTTTTCCATTCTTCGCTGATAGTCTCTGTTATTACTAACTGATGTTGTTGTGTCCGAACCTGAATTAAGAATTCACGACAATTTATAGATCGTGGATCCGTGGCTGTTTCATCACCAGCAGATCGAGCAACATCCGCATCAATAACCAACCGTTTCGAATCACTGTTTCTCATTAAAATTATTCTTTCCCAAATCTTAGTTTATCTACCGCAGTAAGGTAACGGTCTTCAGCTCTCATATCCACCTTGTCAAAATCTACAGACCAATCACCATATCTCCCCGCTTCATCAATATCTACGCTGTCAACTTCTGTAATTCCTTCTTTATTCCGTGAGAACCAATGTAGTTTTACCAAATCGGGGGAAAGTTTTTCTTCAGCGACAAGCGTCTGGACTCCTAACAACAATAGATAACTATGTGTTTCTGCAACTACACGCACCCCACGTTTCGCTGCATCTGCCAAGACTTGAGCTAATGCCACTTGTGCATTAGGATGAAGATGTAACTCCGGTTGCTCAAGATAGACTAACTGCCCGGGTTTCGCTGCAATTAGTGCTACTATAACGGGTAGAATTTGTGACACACCCAATCCTACATCCGCAATATTGACCATATCTGTCTCATCAACTTCATCAGGCATTAGACGACTAACTTGGACCTCAATGCCCATGTCACCAATTTTTCTTGTGTATATTCTATTTGTAATTCTGTTTTCAATTAAAGCCTCAACTAAAGAGTTAAAGCATTCATTTTTTGTAGCTTGCCAATTGTGAATCACGCTTGCAGTATAATGTTCAAATCTTCCAGGGTATTTAATACCTGTACTGGTTAACCTATACATCCGTTCTGGATTGCCACGCAAACCGGGAAGGTGTATGGTGTTAAAAAGACTTGCCTCAATAGTTGGTATTATAGTGTAATAACCATTTCCTTTCTTATTTCCAAATACCAAGAAACAACGTGATCGACTCAATCTGTCAAATTCTTTAGGTATTTTATGTTGATTAATGATTGTATTCAATTCTGCTTTTGTTAGATTAGGAGACAAAGTCAAATGCTCTGTCAATGAGTCACTGTCAGACTGTGTTTCTTTTTTGCAGATCATCTTTTCTATCTCAATAACCTCGGTAGCCTTTTTAAAGACTAACAACATAGAATTAGCGTAATCAGATTCACAAGTTTCAATTTTTACTTGAAAACTATCCAGAGTTTTCTGATTATGTATCCGTGAAATTAATTGTGTTGTTGATGTAAAGCGGACGTTTGGACCATCAATCAAAAGTGGACCAGGGTCATAAGGCGCTTCCAATGTCTGTTTCAACATCAGCAGTGGCTGCATGATACTGGATTTCCCAGAACTATTCGTTCCAGCAAGGATAGTCAATGGACGGATCTCAATTTCACATTCTTCCGCTATGGATTTGAATCCTTTGACTGCTATCTTTGTGATGCCTGACGTAGTATCTTTGGACATTTGTATCTATTCCTTCATACATTTAACGGGTATTCATTCTGACGGCTGTACAACACCATACGGCAACTTTTCCCCCTGCAATCCAGCAAACAGATTCTCCATTGCCATGGTTGCCATCTTCATACGCGTCTGAATTGTAGCACTACCCAGATGGGGTGCAATCAACAAGTTATCTAAATCAAGAAGTGGATGGTCGGTGTTGATCGGTTCTGGCTCGGTAACATCAAGGGCTGCACCTGCGATCTCTCCCTCTGTGAGTGCTTCATACAATGCATCGTGGTCAACAACAGGACCTCTGGCAATATTGACAAGGATAGCAGTAGGTTTCATCATTGCAAACTCCGCTTTACCAATCATGTGTGTTGTCTCTTCTGTCAAGGGGACATGGAGCGTTACAAAATCCGCGACTTTCAGCAGATGTTCCAGTTCAGCATATTCAATACCCAGTTCTTCTTCCCAGTCAAGTCTACGATCACGTTTATTATACAAGACCTTCATGTCAAATCCTAATGCTCGTTTTGCAACAGCATACCCTATACGTCCCATACCGACAATTCCGATCGTAGCGTGATGCACATCATATCCCCAAAGAATATTTGGGTCGTAGTATTGCCACTGTTTGTCAACCTGAACGTGGTTAAACGCTGGTACAACATTTCTTGCAGCAGCAAGCAGTAGTGCCCATGTCATATCCGCAGTGGTATCGCTAAGAACTCCAGGTGTATGTCCAAGTGCGATACCCCGTTCCCTTGCTGCATCTTCATCAACATGGTCATAACCAACACCTACAACAGAGACAACTTTAAGGTTTGGTGAAGTGTCAAACATCTCAGCGGTTACAGGTTCATGTCCGTAAGTCATCAAGCCATCAAGCGGTGGTATCCTCTCAGCAATAGGTGGAAGAATCGCACTCGTATGCCACATATCGACTTCACATTCAGCTTCTATTTTATTAAGAACTTGTTCTGGAATGGGACGGGTAATAAAGACTTTGGGGTGTGCCATTAGATACCTCGAAGTTGAAATAAAAGAATGTCAAACAGTTGTAAGCATTTGGAAGGAAATTTTGTCAGGCAAGTTAGGATTATTGATAGATTCAATTTCTGCGATAAAACACACGGATTGGCGTTCCGTGGAATCCAAAGGTATCACGGATATTATTGATCAAGTACGCCGTATACGGTTGGCGAATTCTGTGTGTATTTCTACCAAAAATAAGAAAAGTCGGGGGTTGTGTTTCTACCTGTGTTATGTATTTGAGAGCTGGACGGACTCCCTTTACTCGCGGTGGTGGCTGCGAAGTGCGCAATTCTAAGAGCAGGTCATTGAGTGCAGGTGTTGGAATTCGGGTGCAATACTCGCGATACACTTCCAAAGCAACATCAAGGATATTTGATACGCGCTGTCCTGTCAACGCAGAAACGAATATTTTCGGTACATAATCTAATTGTGGCACTTCTGCTGCTAACCTTGCCATATACGCTGCATGTGTTGTGTGATCTTTTTCAATAAGATCCCATTTATTCAGAACCAATACGGATGCTTTTCCATTACGTGCTATGAATGCTGCAATTGTCTTATCTTGTTGTGCGACATTCTGCGTCACATCTAATACTAATGCGGCAATATCACTCTGACGAATGCTCTGAATTGCACGTTGGATCGTCACCGTTTCCAATTCATCTTTGACTGAAGATTTCCGTCGCATACCCGCCGTGTCAACAAGTTCAAAAGGGATGTTTTGGTACATAAAACTAATGTTAACAGCATCGCGTGTTGTTCCGGGACGATTGTCAACAATCATACGTTCTTCGCCTAATAGAGAATTAAGAATTGATGATTTACCAACATTCGGACGACCGACAATAGAGATTTTTATAGGTGCTGTAGAATTCTCATCCGTTTTATCAGTTTCAGGAAGCAGTGTAACAACTTCGTCAAGTAGTTGACGTATTCCGATGTTTTGAACACAAGATGTTAATACAGGTTCTTCAAGACCAAGCGAATAGAATTCTACAGTTTGCATTTCAAGATCAAGACTATCCGCTTTATTGGCAACGAGAATAATCGGTTTACCAGCGGCTCTCAATTTATCTGCAACGATAGAATCATGTGGCATGATACCAGTCCGGACATCAACGACAAATATGATAAGTGTTGCTTCTACTAATGCTTGGTCAACCTGTATCTGCACATTATCAATCAGCGGATCATCTGGGTCAACATCGATCCCACCTGTATCAACAATCTTAAATGCTGTTTTGTCATACTTTACATCTGCGTAGTTCCGATCCCGCGTAACACCAGGTTGATCATTGACTACAGCTACCTGTTTGGGATGAGTAGAACTCGGTCTGGCTTCAGCAGTAATGCGATTGAAGAGAGATGATTTCCCTACGTTAGGTCTACCAACAATAGCGACAATGGGAAGTTGCTTTGACATTAGGATTGTTCCTGTAATTCGGGTGTTTCTGCACCATTTGCATTAGCTTTTGTAACCACTATAATAGATTTTATCACAACTATTATAGGAATTGCCAACAATACACCCCAAATACCGAGTATTGAAGCACCAACGATTACAGCAAACATGATTAAGAGTGGATCAACATCCACGGCATGGCTCATTACTTTCGGTGAGATAAGTGAATTGTCTAATGCCTGAATTCCAAGGATTGCGCCTAATACAAAAAGACAACGGATAGCAAAATCGAGAGGACTACTAAATACACCTGAAACAAGTCCCATCAACATCGCAATATAAGCAAATCCACCACCGATAAATGGTCCGAAAGTTGGAATAGCATTACAGAACCCAGCTAAAATACCGACCAGAAGTGCAAATGGAACATTGATCAAACGATAAACAATGCATGAAATGATTGTAATAATCACAATTACTGTAAACTGTCCTTTGAGAAATTGATTCATGTTATTATCAATTTCTCTAAAATATGCTTTCGCAGTTTCTTGATGTCTTTCAGGAACTAAACTAATGAATCCCTTGAAATACTTTTCAAAACCCTGACTTGCATAGACAAAGACTATGAATGCCAAGAATACAGTCGCAATAAATCCTCCGAACTGAAACGCAATGGACCCTGCTAAACCGGATAACCACCTAATGAAAGCACCACCACTTGCAGTCCAACCCGGTATTTTTTTTGTTAGATATTCCTGAAATTGTGTTACGTAAGGATCATCCCTATACATCAAAATCCCAATTTTTGATGACATATATTTTTTCCAATTGCTCTTCCCTTCTATGCTATGATGTATAACACCACTATTTCCAACATAGAGTCCTGAAGGTGATGCAACTATTAGTGAAATGGATTTTGGCAGACGATCCGAATCATCCATTCTGGTCCAGATATCATCTTTGGTGCTATCTCGATGCCATTTGTATAATCCATTTACTGTACCAGCATAAAGGTTAACTTCGCTCTTATCAGTTACTGCAAGTACTTTGACTTCTGGAACTGGATTGCTCTTTTCTTCATCATGTGGCAGTCTCTCCCAAGGTTCTGTCTGGCTCCCAAGTCGATAAACTTTAGTAATAATATCTCCATTTTGCTCATTTGTGTCTGTCGGTTTTTCTACAGCGGGTGATTCTTGAGACAACTGTTTAAACATATCCGCAATAAGCGATACACTATTATCATTAACCCCTTCCTGTTCAAGTGGTGTTTCTGTTTCAATTCTCTTACCTGCCAAATAAATAGTTCTTGTCTTTCTCGTATCCGAAAACCTCTCAATTGAACTCATACTTACGATGAAACTGTCAGGGATGTCTTTTACATTTTTCCACTGCTCAACTATGTCATCGTCGGAATAAGTGCCCATGTATAAACCTGTTTCCGTACCAACATAAACCAATGAAGGATCCCATGATGGTATGTTTATTGCTTCAATAGACCTGTCATTAAAACGAGTTGCATTAATTTTTTTCCAAATTAACTCTTCAGGAAGATTAAATAATGAATATTCTGTCTCCCCCCTTGCTACTTCTACTATTTTCCTACCACATCGGTACATGCCTCCCTGTGTACCAGCATAAATAAACTTATCGCTCACAGCGATACATTGAATTGATTTACCAACCAGTTCTCCGTTTGTAATTCCAATCCTTTTTAAATTAGAGTTCTCTTTATTTGTGTCCTCTACTTCTTTTTCTTCAAGTAAATATATACCGTGATTTGTACTCAAAAATAAAGTTTCGGTTTCGCCTTCAACATAACTTGTCAACGCGGTGAACTTTTCACCGACTACTAAAGGTAACAAAGCCTCATGATAAAACTTCTGTAGACCTTGTGCCATTTGTCCCACCTGTTGTCCAACTCGAAACACTGTGAAAATTAAAACACCACTACAAATAAGAATTATCAATACAGTTGCAATCACTCGTTGATAGATCCTCTTAAATGGAAGTGCCTTCCACAGAAAACGGAAGAGATAGGCAAACCCGAACCCGAGAATAAATGGCATCAAGACACCTAACATCCTAATGACAAGCCATATACTGATCAAAATAATCTCAAGTTGAACGACAAATTTTATCCCCACCCAACGGTAAATACGGATCAGCAATCCGATAAGTGCAGCGGGAATGAGCGGATGCAACAGCATAATTCTATTGCCATTTTCATCAGGACTCCCACCCTTGTAAAATGCAAATGCTATCCAGAAAGCAGCAAGCGCAACACTAATTATTGCAAGGGCAGATTCACCTGAAATGCCATTTTGTCTGCGGGTTGTATCGTTTTCAGAGTTCATTTTTTGTTAAACTGTAATAAAAAACAAAATAGGTGTTTAAAGTCATATCTTAGCGTAAAATTTACACCTATCTAATGAAGAAATTATGTTGTCAATAACAATTATAAGAAACTTTGTAAGAAAATAAAACGAAAGAGTCTTGGAAATATGTTGCGAAAAGGTAATATTTTAACGCAAAATTTACTTGTTACGTTTCGCAACGCACTTCTGGGTGTAAACTTAAGAGGACTTAGTTTCACTTATAAATCGTTCCGAATCCTTATGGTTATAGGGATTGTATGCTCTTTAGTCCCGACAAATGCCAAACGCGCATTTGGCGTTGATTTGGTAGGGACGATATGTTTATTTTCTATGCCGTTCCTACGGAACTCAAGAAGGGTTGTATAACGTTTAACTATAAACATAGCGTCCCTACGGGACTGAAGAGGATTTCTGACATAGAAAATTCCTTAAGTTTACACCCGCTGAATACCAAACGCGTATTCGGCGTTGATTTGGATGAATGCCAAACGCGCATTCACATCGTTGATTTATAGGTAGAGCGAAGCGAAACCCGACAAATGCCAAACGCGCATTTGACGTTGATTTGGACATGATAGACACAATCATTATGTGTCGGGTTTCGTTCCTCTACCCGACCTACATATTTAGTGTGGACTATCCACTAATTCACAAAGTTGCAGGTGCTTCAACAGCATCTCCAGATTCAAAAGTTTCAATAATACCGGCACCAACACTATCACCCCAAACATTAACTGTAGTACGGAATCTGTCAAGCAGCCAGTCAATTGAAAGAATCAATGCGACACCTTCAATCGGTAGTCCAACAGCATTTAGGACAATGACCATGGTTACGAGTCCCGCTTCGGGAATTCCTGCAGCACCGATCGCTGCGAGTGTTGCTGTGAGGACGATTATCACTTGTTGTGCGGGTCCCATCGTAATGCCGTATACTTGAGCAATAAACATCACGGCGATTGCTTCATAAAGCGCGGTACCATCCATGTTTATTGTTGCACCTAAGGGTAAGACAAAACTCGCTGTTCGATTTGAGATACCGTTCTGCTCTTCTACACCCTCCATTGTTAAGGGTAAGGTTGCGCTTGAACTTGCAGTTGAGAAGGCATTTAACAATGCGGTTCCGACACCCCTTGCGTAGTTCAGTGGATTTCGTCGTCCTAAGAAGAATAGTAAAAGCGGTAGGATTACGAAAGCATGGAATCCGAGACCTAATATCACAGTCAAACTGTATTTGCCGACTGCGACCAATTCTGGCCAGAATCCAACGAATCCTTCCGCTTCTCCAATCCTCCCAGCAATCAGACCGAAAATACCGACAGGTGCTAAGAACATGACCCAGTTAACAATCTGCATCACTGCCCCATTAAACGCATTAAATATATCTATAGCAGGTTTACCCTCTTGACCAATCACTGACAATGCAGCACCGATGATGATAGAAAAGAAGATAAGTGGAAGGATATCCATATTCGCCATCGCTTTAAACACGTTGTTAGGGATCATGCCCTGTTTTCCTGTCTCTTCATTTCCTAATAAGACTTGTACAAGCGTTTGAAGGATGGTGCTGTCTTCTTTGCTTTTTACTTCTGTAACCATAAGTAGGTCAATTTTCGCACCCCTTCCTGACATTTGCGGTGTGAGGGTGGTGAGTTTATAATCAGCGTCAGCTCCTGAGACCAACAACGGTTTTCCGCTTTCAGTTATGATATATTCATCATCTTCATCCAGGGAATGCCACTTTTCGACAGTAACTGTGTTTCCCGTTATAGATTCAATTGTACCCCCTATATTCTGATCCATAAGTATTAGCATATACTTATCTGAATAAGTTCCGGCGAATTCTTCATCAGTGAGTGTTACAGTGAGACTCGCTTCACCACCCAGTGTATATCCCGCATCTGTAAGTTCTTCACCTGATGATAAGCCTTTACCGGGTGCGATGATGTTAACCAGAACCATTCCGATGACGACTGAAATTGCGGTTGTTACCATATAGTAAAGGACAGTTCTGCCGCCGATTGAACCGAGGTTGCGTATATCACCTAAGTTGGTAATTCCGACGACCATTGAAAAAATAACAAGTGGGACAACTATCATCCTGAGCAGCGCTAAGAATATATCACCCAGAATGTGTGTATGCTTAGCAAAATCGGGGAATACGCCACCGATAAATGCACCTAAGATGATAGCAATTATTATACCGTAGAGTAACCCGAGTTCACTCTTACTGGTGCCATTTTCATTTTGATTCATATTTGCTTCCTTTATAAGTGGAGTTTAACCCACATATAGATTGATTATGGTTAAAATCAACTTTCTAATCTCCCTTTAGTGTTCTGTCAATACTCAAATGATGAATAGATCCGTTCGTAGGGACGGGGTTTCCCCGTCCGTTATACAAATCATTTATGACTTGACAAAGCATTAGTCTATAAGAACTCTCATACAATTATTGTTCATTCACATCCACACGGATGGATAATTCCTCAAGTTGTTCTTCTGTAACAGTTGATGGAGCGTTTGTAAGGAGACATTGACCTTGTTGTGACTTTGGAAACGCGATGACTTCTCGGATATTTTCCTCATTCCGCATCAACATGACGATACGGTCTAAACCAGGGGCGATTCCCGCATGAGGAGGTGTCCCATATTCCAACGCATCAATGAAGTAACCGAATCTGTTTTTAACTTCTTCTGCTGATATTTTCAAAATATCAAATATTTTCTGTTGTACATCCCATTGATGGATTCTGACACTTCCACTACAGATTTCTGATCCATTACATACAAGATCGTAATGTTGACTTTGAACTTCTCCAGGTTCGGTATCTAATAGATGTAAGGTCTCTTGAGTCCCACCCGTAAATAGATGATGGAATGGTTCATATCTGTTATCCTCTTCGTTCCATTCAAACAAAGGATAATCCACAATCCATAAGAAATTGTATTTTGTTTCATCAATCAGGTCGAGTTTCCGGGCAAGGTGTAGGCGTAGATTGCCGAGCGCGTCCGCTACCACTTTTGGTCTGTCAGCAACAAAAAACATGATGTCGCCGGGTTTCGCATCCATTCTCTCTTGTGCTGTTTCCAGTTGTTCTGTCTTGAAGAACTTGACAATACCCGATGAAAATTCCTCTGGCGTAATTTTAACCCATGCCAGTCCTTTAGCACGGTAAGTAGCGACGAACTCAGTGAAATCCTCAATTTCTTTTCTTGAAAAATCCGCTCCCCCTGGAACAGCGATTCCTTTCACCTGTCCACCGGCTGCAAGTGCATTTTTAAAGACTTGAAAATCGCAGTTTTCCATTACATCAGATAGGTCAGTTAACTCCATACCAAAACGAGTATCAGGCTTGTCATTTCCAAAGCGAGACATTGATTCATGGTAAGGAAGACGCATAAAGGGTATTTCTACCGGAATTCCACCTGCGTCCTCAAATATTCGCTTCATCAATCCTTCGGTAACTTCAAGGACTTCATCAACCCCAGCAAAGGACATCTCAATGTCCAGCTGCGTGAACTCCAACTGTCTATCTGCCCTTGTATCTTCATCACGGAAGCATCGTGCTATCTGAAAATAACGGTCAGTACCACTCATCATCAGAATCTGTTTGAACTGCTGTGGGGATTGCGGTAAAGCGTAGAATTTAGCAGGATTTAATCGGCTTGGTACAAGAACGTCTCTCGCCCCTTCTGGTGTACTGTTCATCAGAATAGGTGTTTCAATTTCAAGGAATCCTTCTTCATGCATATAATTGCGTGCAGCGAGTGCAGCTTTGTGCCGCATTTCAAGTGTCTTCTGCATCTCTGGCCGACGTAGATCAATGAACCGATAACGCATCCGTATATCTTCTGACACATCAATATCGTCTTCAACTGGAAACGGCGGGGTCTTCGCAGTATTGAGGATATTCAGCGAATCTACTGCTACTTCTATCTCACCAGTTGCGAGTTCTGGGTTCACAGTCCCTTGGTAGATATTAAGACCGTCGTCTTCACGCGTTATATCATAAGTCCGATTATTCTCTATATCTGTGAGAAGCCAATGTGTGTCATTCTCTCTGATCTCAACGGTAATCTCATCAGAGAGTGTATATTTGGTATCTAAATCCGAGAAAAGAGTCCGGAATTCATAAGATAATGTCCTGTTTTCCGTGAGTTCATTTTGAAACGTGGCATCAGTTTTGAATAGGAGTTCACCCGGTGCGCGTTCGCGGACAATTCCACTGACGTGCAGCACATATTCACTTCTGACACTGTCAGCGATTGTATGTGCCTCTTCATCAATCTGTGGGTCAAAGACGACTTGTGTAATCCCTGTTCTATCGCGTAAATCAACAAAAATGACACCCCCATGATCACGTCTGCGTCTGACCCAACCGTTGAGTTGAGCGTTTGTGCCAGCATCACTCAATCGTAGATCACCACAATAATGGGTGCGTTTTAAAGAAGGTCCTTTGGACATAATGGTTATCTATTATCCTCCTAATTTTGAATTGCATTCAGTTCGCTTTCAATCACTTCTCTATCACTCAGTATCGCTTCTCTATTGCTCATTCCTGAAGGTTGTTTTAACATTGCATCAATAATATTCAGTGCTTTTTCGTAGTGTTCACGCTGTTTTTGGGGAAGTTTCTTTTCGTTGTATACCCTCCCCAGCAAATAGTGTGAACGCCATGAAATACTATCTGCTTTAATCCCTTTTTCAGCATAACTTTTGGCTTTATCTATATTTTTTAGTTTTAAATGGACACCTGCTATTGCCGTATAAAAAGTGACAGGTAAGTTGTCGTCAATCTGTTCCCATCGTTCATACGTAAGGAGTGCCTCCTGATATTTCTGTTGAATTTCATAGAGTGGACCTAATAGCGTATATATTTCAGAACGGGTGGGGTCCTGTTCAAGTGATTTTTCAAATTCATCTATGGCTTTATCTATTTTTCCTTGCTGCTGATAAACTACACCTAAAGCTATGCGTGCTTGTGCATTATCAGGATTCTGACTTAATAGTTTCTTCGTCTCTTTTTCAATATTATGCAGTTCATCTTGATCATCTTCTCGTGAGATTCCACTCACAACTGCAAGATTATACCGTATCGTTTCGTCGTTCGGATTCACATCCACGGCTTCACTGATCAATGCAACGGCAGTGTCTATTTTCGAATTGAATTCATTAACCTTACCTGCCATGAGTGCTGACTGTGCATTTGCATATTCAATTTGTCCAGCAATCAATTTCTGTGTAGCAACAAAGTATCGATTTATCCTTTCCTTTGTTTCTCTTTGTTCTGATAAGGTAACACCGTAGTTTCTTAGAAGAGGAATGACGCTTTCTCGATGTTCTTGCATTCCGATGATATTCTGTGCAGTAGAACTTGTCAAGTCTGATGCTTTGAAGAATTCCAATCGTGGACGGTCATCTGTATGTATAGGTCCACTTTCAGCATACTTGCGAACATTTTTTTTACCCATCATAAATGAATCAAGCAACGACAAGCCATCTAAATCATCTGCAGCAAGTCCTTCTTGGATTCTGGGTATCTTAGAACGTTTAATAAAATCGTCGTAATCAATCAACAGGGGTTTAAGTGTCCCAATTAAAATCACAAAATCAGGCGTGTATTTGTACCAGAGTGTTGTGTCTGGAAACACCTTGATAAATGTGCGTATTATCATCTTATAGTGTGCTTCTGGTAGACGATGTAACGGAACCCATTGACACATCACGCCATTCTCAGAGAGTATTTCTTTACATAAGCCGTAGAAATCTTCTGTATAGATATTTGAACTCCCCGCACTTACAAGCGGATGGATTATACCCGTTGAAATCATATCATATTTTTTCTTTGTCATTAGGATATGATTACGTCCATCGTTTATTGAATAATTGAAATAACGGTTATCAAAAATGTTCTCATTGACATGTGCGAAATGTTCTTTTGCAGCTGAAATCACTCCCTTAGACAATTCAATCGCATCAACCTGGACACCGTGTTGCGTAATGGAGTGTGATGTTAATCCCATTCCAAACCCTACGACAAGGGCACGTTTTGGATTCGGATGTAATAGCAACGGCAGATGCGCAATTACCCTATGTGACGGTGAATCCCAACGTGAAGCATCGGCTGCTTGATTGGCATCTACATAAAGTCGATATACATTCTCTTCATCCTTTAGTGTTGTCACCGTTGCATCTAATTCTTCTTTATAGTCAACAACCGTATCTCCTGGACGTTGCGTCTTGAAAATAGTACTTTTGAGAAATAGTGGTTGGTTTAATGTCAGCAGAAAGATGATGGCAAACCCAATATTAAGTATCGGTACTCCTACACCGATTCCCTGCGTAACATGCTTTGCTGCATTTCCCTTTCCGACTTTGGATGCTTGCCATCCTGTCATCACAAGCAGAAATCCTATAAAGGTATTCAACATTACAGTTAAAAGAATACTTGGACGGATATTTAGCAACGGAATAAGGACAAACCCTGCACTGAAAGCGCCTAATATACTGCCTACTGTATTGACCGCATAAACATTACCGATGCTTCTACCGAGTTGCTTGGCATTACCTGTATAGATTTTGGTTACGAGTGGAAAACTTGCCCCCATCAAGAAAGTAGGTAGACACATTACGAGGAAACATGAAAAGAATGTCCAAAAGCGACTCCCACCAAACGTAGACTGTAAAGCGTAAGTTAAACCATACAGACTCTCAAATGCCGGCATAAGGACAAGCGCAAATAGACCGATACCGAGTTGCACTAACCCAAATGTAATCACAGGTTGCCTTATACGATCAACCCACCGTGAGAATACCATACTCCCCAAAGCAATACCAAATAGGAACGCTGCAAGCATTGTAGCAAAGGCGTAAGTTGTACTCCCAAGAAAAAATACGAGGATACGCGTCCATAAAACCTCATAAGCCAAAGCACAGAAACCGGATATACCTATTGCCAGCAAAACCAAGGTTTTTTGTTGAATACTCCAGGGACCTATTCTTACGAAATCAGGTTGTGCTTCCTGTTCATTTGGTTCCTTATCTTCTTCCTGCTCCAATCTTTCGTCTATATCTTCTTCAATCTTGTGCGCCTGCAGTGCTAAAAACCAAGCAACCAACGCAACACCGAGATTTATAGCAATAGCAACCCGTAACGACCAAGTGATTCCTAATGCTTCAATCAGGACAAATCCTGCTGCAACAGTTCCGAAGACAGCACCAAAGGTATTCAATGCATACAGAATCCCGATGTTCGTTCCAAGCTGTTCCAATCGTTTAACAAAGAACCGCGTCAATACAGGTAAAGTACCACCCATCAATGTTGAAGGTATTAAGAGTATGCCGAATGTCAATATAAAGCGAATTAGAGAAAGCGTATAAAATTCTGTTGTGATGTAGCGAAAAATAAGCACATAGATAGCGGTTAGTACGCTTAGCAGAAGTGGCCAAACAATACAGAATCCTCCAATACCGACTTCAAGAATTGCATAAAGTTTCAACGGGGATATATGACTCTCATCAATCTTTCTCCCGAAATAGTAACTTCCAAGTGCAAGTCCTGCCATAAATGCAGTCAGCACAGTGCTTGTTGCGAAGACTGTGCTACCGAAAACCAGTGTTAGCTGCCGCATCCATATTACTTCATAGATGAGAGCACTTGCACCTGATAGTATGAAAATGAGCCAGACAGTAGGTCTTATGAATTTCATTTTACCTGTTTCAGTTCTAAGTAAATCTTATTATCTTTTTGTAAGTAACATTATAACTTATTATTTTGGATTTGTCAAATGAAATATTGGTATAACGGGAGTTTGAAAAATTTCTGAAAGATAGTGTTAACGTCTTCCAACTGTCCGTGTTTTTCTGAAAAGAGTTACTTCCGTATTAACATTTTGCGTGTAGCAGAAAATTCACCTGCTGTAAACGTATAGAAATAGACACCACTTGCGACAGATTCACCGAGTTCGTTTTTACCATCCCAATACGCTGCACGGGAACGGTTCTGATAGTGTCCTGCTTCCTGATACCCCAAGGCGAGTGTACGAACCACTGTCCCATTTATTGCATAGATCGTCAGTGTTACCTCTGCGGTTTTTGCTAATTGATATGGAATCCATGTCTCTGGATTAAATGGATTTGGATAGTTGGCGAGGAGTGCTGTCTGTTTCGGTAGCAATGTGGTTAGCAGTCTTTCAAGTACTGCGATACCGCGCTGGAAAGTTGCGTCGCCTTTGTTACGTTTCTTCGCCTCCGCAATCCACTGCTGTAAACTCGTTGCGGTCTGTTGGGTATCCAGAGAAGGCGCAGCAGTTGTTCCCTCTAACACCTCTAAAACCAAAATGACATCTTCACTATTAATTTTACCATCGTCGTTGATATCCGTATCGGGTAGTGCACCTGGAACCGGTTCTGCGCCGAAATCGGCGGCAACGAGTACCAGGTCCGTTACATCAACGACTTTATCCCCGTTGACATCTGTCGCGAGGTGATTTGGTGCCGCAGTGGAGGTAGCCGTAAACTGCACATAAGTTTTGATGCCGGTGGCAGTTGCGCGGATGATGCTCGTACCAGGTGTTCCAAGTGTCAAGGTTGTTTGTGCATTTCCATCCGCATTAGTTTTAGTGGTTGTCGGGTTGAGTTTGCCTGTGCCTGCTTCAATCGAAAACTTGACAGTCACACCCTGCATCGGTTGCCCGTTTTCATCCTGTATTTCCACAATTAAGGGGGATGCTAAGGTTTGTCCTGCTTCGTCTTCCTGCTCATGTGCAGCCGTATTAGTTTTGAAACAATTTCCGGAGGCGGGAATAAGTACGCGTCCTGCTACACTTCCCCAAGCTCCGCCACGACCACATACTCTGCCGTCAATGAGTTCGCTACTTATATCTATTGCAGTAAAATAGTAATTCCTTGACATGTCAAACCGGTTCTCAACTTCTTCCCAAATGTCCCATGTGTAAGATAAACCACTATAATATTTATCTGTGAACCGTCCGGTCACACGATGCACCACCGCTTTTCCGTTTGCATCAGTTTCGAACAGAAAGGTTTTTCTACCGAAGCCGTGCGCTTCCATTTGGTCGGTGTAGAGCTGTTGCACGTCCTTAATCAACTTATCCATCTTTCCGTCTATGTCTGGTTGTGATGGGCGGTCATTTGGAAGGAAGTAGATCAGTTTCACTATCGGTCGCGCGTCTTGTGCAAAACTCAGCGGCACAATCGCAAACGTTATAAAAATGAATAAAGTGAGTGTGAAATATAGTCTTGTTTTCATGCGATCGTTTTCCGATTAGTGTGATAAGTTTTCTAAAATGTTATGAAGGAACTTTCTGTATGACTGGGATGACGTAACATCGGATACTGATACCCTCTATCGTCTCTATTTCCATACGTGGTTCGGGTTCATTACGATGATCAAACACGATGTAATATCCTTCACTTACGCGTTCTGATTTGAGATATGCAGACAGTTGTTTTTTACCTGCATCGTATCGCATTTTACCCTCCCAAATCTTTGTTTCAACGATATACTTATGTCCGTTGTGAAAGATAATCAGATCCATCCTACCACGTCCTGTCTGAACTTCAAGAAACATTGCACCCCGAATTATGCTAACAAACTGGTCAAGATAGGCATAGAGCAGGTCTTGTCCTACAAACTCTTTCGGCGTATCTGGAACTTGAAGTATCCTATATCCTACGCGTGTAATGAAATTCTGGAAGTTGTCAAGTAGCATTTCCATATTAATTCTACCTGTTTGCGTGAGGTAGTCCAGAAAATCGGTATCGTCTGTCAAATAATCTTGTTCGAGTCCGTTTATCGTCGGTTTGAATGCTTGCATGATGCAATACTGGTAAATTGGATTAACGATTTCACACATTCCATCTGATGCTTTTCCGATGACACCGAGTGTTGTCAGTTCACTGATGATTTCGTCTCTTGGGTTAAAACGCACACCCGACTCATAAGAGACGATTCGCATCAGTAAAGTTCTAAAGCGTGGATTTCTATGGATATTCGCCATCAGATGAGAAAGATTTGCGTTGTCTTCCTCACGTATCTCAATGTGAGCGTTTGAGAAGTGAGTCATCGTAATCGTTTCTGTTTTTGGGATGTGCATCTCCTCTGTGAGCATCTGTGCGAAACGATTGACAAGGAAAGGTTGACCAGCAGTCTGTCTATGAATACTCTCAAGCACTTCAGGATCGAACGTCTGTCCAACTTCATCCGTGTACTGTCCAAACAACTCACACACCTGTTCTAAGGAGAAATTCGGTAAAGTGAACTCGTCCTGTATATTGAAAGGAGAAATTGATCTGTTTAGGTTGAGTTGTGTTACATTCTTGACTCCAACAATACCGACGCTATATGGACATTTGTGCAAAGATCTTTGAACATAGATACTGCGAAGTGCATGAAGGAAACCGTTGACAGCAGCACGCGGGATTCCATCAAATTCGTCAATGATAAGAACTATTTTTTCTCCTTCAATAAAAGATCCGAACCGTTGAAAAAATCTCATGAGGGAAACATGATCGGTTAACTCTGTGCTTTCTAAGAATAGGCTAAGTGTTTCGGAAGGTTCGTATTCACGTTTCTCAAAAACATATTTAATCTCATCGTTTATTTCTTCATATAGAGAGGCGTAAAAATCGGATGCAGGACAGTCTGCATATACCTCAAAATTCAGCTCAATTGGGAAGTATGTATCATCCGGATCATCTGCGAGAGCATCAACCGCCCATTGGAAAAATGTCGTCTTACCCGTCTGTCGGGGTGCGAATATAACGATGTATTTTCCCTGCTTTACACGTTTGATAAAATCAGCGATTTCTACACGGCGGGAGACAACGTAATGATCTTTAGGATTCACCGGACCGTGTGTTCCAAATGTTCTCATGTTTTCCTCAGAAACGAATTAGACAACATCGTCTACAGTATGACTAACTATTCTTGTGTCCTTTCTAATTTCTCTTCCAATCGAACTATATGCCGATAGGTCGTAGAGAATATCATATCAAGCGTTGCAATGTCCCTTTCTTCCAGGGGTGCACGTGAAAAAACGCGACGCAATGATTTCAGATACGTCTCCCATTCCTGATTATACGGAGTCATCCCTACCTTGTCTAATAAACGAGTGACCCTACCATAGAATTCCTCCAAAGCATTCACTTCAGCATATTCAATCTCATCAAGTGGATTATCTTCTAAACTTGCGATGAATACTTCATACACAAATATCTGCACTGCCTGTGCTAAATTCAGTGAAGGGTTCTTGGTTGCCATCGGCACACTTGCTGTCAACTGACACAGACTGATCTGATCTGTAGACAAACCGAAATCCTCACGTCCAAAGAGTAGTGCAACGGATTTGTCTTGTGAAATTGAAGCGATTTTTTCGGCTGCATCACGCGCAGTTACGGGTGATGGTAATCGCATATCGCGGCGACGGTGCGTTGTGCCGACAAGATATTGAATACCTTCAAGCGCATCCTTCAGTTCAGGAACAACAGTGAGATTTTGCAGTATGTCTCTGGCACCGTGCGCCATATTCCATGCTGCGTCCAAATTCTTGAACTGCACAGGATTGACAAGGAATAACTCTGTCAATCCCATCCCTTTAACAACCCTGGCAACGGAACCGATGTTTCCCGGTTCACGCGGTTCAAAGAGGATAATACGGATATTTGTAAGATTATCGGGAACAACCACTGGAATAGCACGAAAACTTTCTGTGGTCTGAATCGGTTTCTGGGATGCTTCACTTGACATAATAATGTAATGTATATGAAATTGGACTAATTGTCAAGTCAATTGTGTTGAGGGGTGTGTAAAGTTTTTGTCACAATATGATTCTGGTACATAAAGTTCTCGTCAATAGAGGTGTGAAATTAGCAACTTCTATTGTCTTTAGTTTACAGAGCACCTAATGGTTATGAAAATACCTTATCCGCGCAATCCGTGTCATCCGCGAAAATCCGAGATTCTGACAAATAGAGTGACAAAATATTTACACACTCTCTCCTAAATGAGAATTTGACAAACGAAATATTGACAAACGAAATATTTTAGTGTATAATATGGAATTAATAGTTAAAGAGTTGACGCATTGTTCTTTCGGATAGGTAATATGCTATGTATTCTCAAGAAGTGACTGAGCATTTTCAAAATCCAAGCAATGTTGGAACTATTACCGATGCAGATGGTAAAGCCACTATCGGTTCAGCAGCGAGTGGTGTAATGTTGAATCTTTCCCTCAAAATTGCTGATAATATAATTACAGCAGCCAAGTTTCGAGCTTTTGGGTGTCCCACAGTTATTGCTTGCGGATCAGTATTAACTAAGTTGATAACTGGCAGACAACTGTCCGAGGCACAGGAAATAACTGCAACACACATCTCGGAGAATTTAGGTAATATCCCTGAAGATAAACGACGTTATACTATATATGCTGAAAAAGTGTTAATGACTGCTATTGAAGACGCATTGTCATAACAGGAGATTAGAAATGATTAATGTTACGGAATCTGCAGCAGAGAAGGCAATTACGTTAATAAACAACAGTGAAAGTGCACCTGAAGATGAACTCGGTCTGCGAATGCAAGTTATTGGCGGCGGTTGCTCAGGATTCCAATACAACCTTGAGTTTGGTGCCGCAAAAGAAACTGACAGAGTATTTGAATTTCACGGACTGAGGGTCTATATTGATCCACGTAGTTCTTTATATCTTGCAGGTTCAGTGTTGGATTACAATGACGGTTTGATGGATTCAGGTTTTAAGATCACGAATCCTAATGCCAAAAACACTTGCGGTTGTGGTGAATCGTTCAGCGTATAAAAGAAAACCGGCAGACTCAGAATAAATAAGAATCTACCGGAAATCAATTTGCTCTAAGTATGTGTTCTCAATCTGAAGACATATACTTAGAGCATTTTGTATAGGTCTGCATGTCTTTTCAGCACAGCGTCTGAGTCCTTTGGATTGATGACCTCTATAGAAATAAATCCTGTATATCCATCTTGTGCCAGGAGAGTTAGAGAGTCCTTCTCTGTGTCTGGCATAGGTCCTTCAGCACCAAAGTTAACGTGTGCATGGCGAATTTTATTTCGTAGATGCACATACGCTACGTCCACAGGTTGTCCGTGTCGAACATGATGCGCAGCATGCCAATTTACAAAAGTACTCTGTGCTTCTGATCGGTAGAGTACCTCAGCGAGATAACTTGCAAGCAGATTTCCATGTGTTTCCAAGCATAAAGCTACCCCTGCCTCGCCTGCTAATGCATCACACGCGCGAATCCCTTCAGCTTCCCAATCAAGTGCTTGATCAACTTCATAAGGTGTTTTCGGTACTGGATCCCCGAAGATGCGTATGTTCTTTGCACCCATCTTTTCTGAAAGGTCAATATACTTTTTTAGCAGTTCCACCTGTTCTGAACGCTTATCTGCTTCAGGAGAAATAAACCTTACTCCTGTTGCAATACATGATAATGTAATGCCGTTGTCTGAGAGAAGCGTCTTTGCTTCATTGAGCTGCTGGGGTGTTGAATCCAACTCTACTCCATGTTTATGATCCCATTCAACACGGAGTTCCAAGTGTTCGTAATTATATTCCTTTGCTTTGCCAATTAGTTCTGCCATTGTTAATGGCGGACACACAGATGACATAAAACCGAATTGCATATATCCTCCAATTTAGTCAATTGATACATTATGTGATTTGAGAGTCTCACAGTGAGTTGATTCTGTCCATTTGGAAATAAACGCGATATTCTCTAACTTTTTTCAATGAATGAACTTCCATCTCCTCTTTTCCTAACTTTTATTTTTACAGGTAACCGTCTTGTTAATTCTTGGACATGACTGATAAGGTAGATTCTCCGTCCTTGCATCTGGAGTCCTTCCAATGATGCGATAGCAATATCCAAGGTTTCGGCATCAAGCGTGCCAAACCCCTCATCAAGAAATAGTGAATTGAGTTGTGCGCGTCCTTGACTGAGTTCAGAGAGTGCAAGTGCAAGTGCTAAACTTGTTAAGAATGACTCACCACCAGAGAGTGTTTCAACGGGCCGTTCCTCGTTTGCATTCCATCGGTCTATGACAGCTAATTCACCGATGCTTTCAACCTTTAGTTGGTACCTATCGGAAGTAAGGAATCTCAACTGTTCATTTGCGATAACCCCCATCTGTTTGAAGATGATTTCTAAAGCAAAATCTCGCAAAGTGTTAGCGGGGATTGTTTCCTGCAATCTTTTCCAACGCTCCATTTCTTCTTTTGCCTCGTTTAAATCTCCCTCAATATCCTCTCGTTGTTTCAGTGCATCATTTAGGTCATTAATTGTTTTCTGCTGTGCTCCGATTTCTTGTTGTTTTTCAGTTGTCAAAGTTTCTATCTCATTTTCTTTTTCAGCAATCCTATCCAATTCCTCTGGATCATATTCAGATGCTACAAAGTGCTTCTTGAGTTCATTAATAGATGATGTGAGTTGTTTGTTTTCGTTTGCATATTCGTTCGTTTTGCGCGTCATCTCATCAATTTGGTTTTGGTCTCGGATTGCACTCTCATGGGTCTCTGGAGATTCAAAACCGACTTCATCCAGTTTCACTTGGAATACTTTGCTTGCTTCGTCAAACACTACTTTACATTGCTGCAGTCGTTCTTTGCATAATTTGTGTGTAGTTTCGTTCTGTGTTAGGAGTTGTGTGCTTTCTTGCAGTGCTTGTTCAGCTTTGTTTCGCGCTTCCTCTTTTGTTTTCAGTTCTGCTTCTAATTTCTTGATGGCTGCGTCAATTTGATCTTCGTTTTCTAACCCATCAGTTTTCTCTCTAACAGATTGTATGAACGCATCACCTTCCCCTTGATAATGCTCAATTTCTGTCGTTACTTGTTCATGTTGTTTTTTCAGATCATCAAAACGTTCTGCGTTGCTCTTAATTTCTGTTTTTAGTACATCTCGTTGATTAGATTTCGTATTAAGTATGCGTTCGTTTTCATCAACTGCCGTGATCTTTTCGCCAAATTGTTTTAATGACTTATCTGGTGAAGTTCCGTAAAAAGTCTCTGGCATCGACTCCCAAAAACTCTCTTTAATAGCTGATACGTCAGCACTTATTTCTTCAATATCGGAATCAACAGATTCCAAACGTTGTTTCGTATCCTTTAATGTTCTTTTTTCTCGAGTAATGTCACGTTCACAGGATTCTCGTTTTTGAGAGACACTGTTTCTATCAGTAATTGCATCATTATATAAATCCCGAGCAGTATTGAGGTCGTTAATGGATGTGTCTGCAATCTGATACTGTTCATTGACCCAATCGGATGAGACATCCGTATCTTCATATATTTCATTCCATTTAGTACGGGTGTCGTCAATATCGGAATTTAGGGCTGCAATTTCATCATTACATGCATCAATTTGTTCTGAAGTATTTGAATGGTCTTGTTGATAGCGCGCCTTTTGTCGATCTAATTTTTGCTGTTCCTTTTCTTCCTTACTTGCTTTCTTTACAGCATCTTCCAATTTACTCTCTATATCTTTAAGAATTTCTTGACTGTCAAGTTCCACTCTATCTTTATGAGGATGTTCTATGGAACCACATACACGGCACGGTACTCCCTCCTCTAATTGTTGTCGGAGTTGATTGACGGGGTCAGATAAGATTGCTATCTGTTTTTCCGCTTCAAGTTTGTCTACTTCTGCGTCTGCGCGTTTACAGAACTGCGTTTGTAGTTTTATTTGATCCTCAATTTCACCAAGGGATTCCGCAATACCGTTTAAACTCTCCTGGTACGATTTCAAGTCATCTTGTTCATTATGGAGTTGACCTGTCAGAGTCTCATATTTTTGTGCTATTGGTTGTGCTTTTCTGGCATCGTCCCTCTGTGTTTGCCAATCCTCAAGTGAACCAGCATCTTGAAGTGATTTATACTTCTGCTCAAGTTCATTAAGTGATTTTGATAGTTCAGTCTCTTCTGTTTTAAGTTTGTCCAACTTACCGGTATGTTCTTTTATTGTCTGGTTGATTTCTTTAATCTTTGCCTTGTGCTCTGATTCTATTTCAGTTTTTTCCATTAACTGTTTTTCTTGTGAATTGAGTTGTTCATGGATTCTTGTCAGTTTGTTCAGTCGCGAGGATCGGTCAGATGGAAGAGGGTTCTGTTTGAGAAAGTCTTCTGTATTAGTAATCTCTTCTATTAGTTTATCTTGTCGTTTAAGATCCTTTTTCATTTTATTTGAGGATGTATCAATATCCTTTTCCAAATTTGCTAAATCAGGCTTTCTTTTCTCAACTTCATCAAACCTTTCAGCGGCGCGGTCTAATTCAGTCTTTGCATCGTTGTAAATCCTCATTTTTTGATCTTTATTTTCATACGTTTTAGTGTAATCCTTATTCTTTTTTTCAAAATCTTTTTGATGGTTCTTCTTGAAGGTTTTTGTTTCTTCTAATTCAGTAAACGCTTGCTGCAGTGATTCTTTTGCACTATTGTTTTCTGATTTTGCGTTGTCAAAAGATTGCTTCTCTGTTAGGAGTTGATTTGCTTTGTTTGCACGGTCCAATTCCAATTTGAGACCGTTTATGTCTTCTTGTTGGTTTTTTAGTTGATCCAGTTGATTTTCGACTTGCTGTAGTTCCTCATAGTGTTCTTTCCGCTTTGTCTCTTTCTCTTTATCCTTCTGAATTTTACGCTGACTCTTTTCTAATTTCTTTGATTCTATCTGTAATTCATCAAGTTTTTCCTTTTCTTCATCAACTATTTCATGTGAGACTTCGCCTACTTTCTCTAATTTCTTGTTGACTTCTTCAAAATTATCTGTGACTGCATTAACTTTATCATTCAGTTTCTCTCTGAGTGTGTCATAGACATGAATGCCAGCCGTAGCTTCTAAAATTGCTCTCCTATGATCTTTTTCGGCTTTCAAGAATGCGGCAAATTCACCTTGTGCCAACATCACGGAACGTCTGAAAGCATCATAGTCAAGTCCTAATATCGATCTGACTGCTTCACTTACTGTTTTCTCATTGGCATTGAGTGATTTTCCTTTATTTGAAAACTTTTCACTGATTGTCAGATCATCATCTAAATTGTACAATTGTACACTGGGTGATCTTTTTCTCCGAATGGACCACGTAGCGAGGTAGCGAGTACTATTGACCAGAAATTCAATTTCTGCACTACTGTCTTTTTCACCATGACTTATGAGATGACTTGCATGTTGGTTCTTGTTACCACTTAAACGCGGTGTTTTTCCATAGAGTGAAACACAGATTGCATCTAACAGTGTCGTTTTACCCGCACCTGTTGGACCTGTAATTGCTACGAGCGATGCCTCGTCTAAAGGCGGTTTTTCAAAATCTATTTCAACTTCTTCGCGAAAACTATTTAAGTTCTTTAGTTTTAGTTTACATAATTTCATTAGTTTTCCTCAATCATTTCCAACAATTCAGTGAAAGTCTGTTTTAATGATTCATCTGGTGGCGTAGAGAATCTGGTTTGGTGGTATTGATCAAAAATCTCTGCTGGTTTTTTCATATCTTCAACTTTTATTTTCGGTCTATCTCCCTCGTTTGGCAGATCTACTTCAACAGTAAGGACATCGCCACCACGATCACTAAATGCTTTCCTAATTTCGTCTGCAACACCAGTTCGAACTGATTCTAATTTTAACTTTACTTGTATGTATTTTTCATGCCACGTTTCTGTCATAGCTTGTGATAGAATATGATTTTCATCACCTTCAACTATGCATAGTTCTTTGAAAATAGGAATCTCAACTGGGTCAAGTTGCATCAGTTTTCTATCCTCAGACGTGTCAAGTAGAAACACTTGCTTTTTGTAGGTTGTTTCATTGAACCTTAAAGGTATTGGAGAACCTGCGTATTTGATAGGATAATCTTTGCCTTTGATTTCTTGTGGTCTATGTAGGTGTCCGAGTGCAACATAATCTACATCGTCAGGAAAATCGTTCGGATGGATTGCGGTAGCACCCCCAATTTGAATGTTCCTTTCGGAATCTCCAACGGATCCACCGTGAACAAATAGGTGTCCCATCAAGATTCTTGGTACATCAGGGGGCATGTTATCTACACATTCAGTATAGAATGATTTGAGCCGTTCACGGTATCGTTCATTCTTTTCAATCTCCGATTCATAGGACACATGTGGAAGTTCACTTTCTGATAAGTATGGTACAGCGGCGACTGCGACACGAGGATTATCATGTGGGATTTCAACAACACATTCTGCGGGGTCATGTGCAAGTCCGATCACATGTATTCTTCCCATTTTGAGGAATTCTCTGGGAGCATCTAAGTGCCGAGGAGAATCATGATTGCCTGATACGATAACCGTATAAGCATCGGTTTCATTGAAAAGACGAAAGAGAAATCCGTAATAAAGCTTGGTTGCTTCTGCGGAGGGTAGCGCCGTGTCAAAAATATCACCAGAAACAAGAAGAAGATCAACGTCTTGTTCTTGGATAGTGTTTAGTAACCAATTCAGGAAGTCTTTGTGTTCATCAATTCGTTGACGTTCGTGTAACCTTTGTCCGATATGCCAATCAGCAGTATGCAAAATACGCATTTATCCCTCTTTAATTTCCGTAGATGTTTTATTTATGATATAATAGTCTTAGAATCTTTTCAAGCGAAAACTGCTAAATTTAAGGAGGAAAACATGCGTATCGCTATAATATTTGTTGTGCTGGTGCTGTCTTTTTCTATCGGAATAAACACATCAGCAAAACTGCTATTTCATGATGATTTTGAAAAGGATACTATCGGTAAAGAGCCGATGAAATGGGAGATCGGTTTTGATGGAGACACAAAGGCAGAAGTCATAGTTGATCCTAAAGAAGCAGGGAATAAAGTGCTCAAGACATCAACAAATCCAGCTAATGACTCCCGGCATGATGTTGGGGGATCAATATATGTAGTTGGTGATGATAATTGGAGTGATTTTGTTGCAGAGTGGGATATGATGTTTCCTGAGGACTTCTACATGGGTGTCGTATTTCGATTTCAGGATGGTGAAAAGTTTTACCTGAGTGATCGCCGGCAAGGTGGGAGTGCTTACATTTTTTACAAACGTGAAGGCGGATGGGCACAGATACAGGCAGGAACGGTAGACAATGTCCCTGATGTCTGGTATCGTGCTCAACTCACTCTTTCCGGTGATAAATTCACTTTCAAGTTGAAAGAACGAAAAGACAACACACAATTTGACAAGATCAACCCAGCAACCGAAGGTCAGGATGGAACATTTAAGACCGGTAAATTCGGTAATTACGGTCTCGTTCTTATTGACAATCTTTTTATTGGTGATAAGGTAGAAGACCTGGTTTTGCCTGTTGAACCACAGGATAAATTAAGTACGAAATGGGGTTCTATCAAGTCTACATACTAATCTCATTGGATAAAGGGAGAGGCTATATGTTTCTCCCTATTCCACTACAAAATTCTCTATGGGAATATTTCTATGTCAACTTACATTGCACATGGTGAAAAAGATGTAGTTATTACAAGCAAAGAAAAGTGCTCATTGATGCATGAAGCGTTGTTGAAGTTAGGAGGTATACCAAAGAAAATATTGGTTATTCCTCCAGATATAACGCGTTTCCATTCCAATGCAGGTGAACTGACACGTATTCTGTATGAACTCTGGGATACAGCAAATGGGACTACATTTGACATCTTGCCTGCTATTGGGACACATGCACCGATGACAGAAGCACAGATCGCTGATATGTATGGTGATTTGCCAAAAGCAACCTATCATGAGCATCATTGGCGAACAGGACTATACCATTTTGGTGAAGTTCCATCTGATTATGTTCGAGAGGTCTCTGGTGGTAAACTTGATTATAGTATACCGGTAGCTGTTAATAGCAGAATCGTTGAAGGTGACTATGAGCTTATTATTTCGGTCGGACAGGTGGTTCCGCATGAGGTGATAGGCATAGCAAATGGATTTAAGAATATTCTTGTTGGAACTGGCGGCGTTGAAATGATCAACAAATCACATTTCCTCGGTGCAGTTGATGGCATGGAACGGTTGATGGGACGAACAGACACATCCGTAAGAAAAGTGCTCAATTTTGCACATTCCCAATATCTTAAGCAGTTGGGGATTATCTATGTGATGAGTGTGATGGATGTTGACATTAATGGAGATCGTGTCATGCGAGGTCTTTACGTTGGTGATGATGCCAGAACTTTTGAAATTGCCGCAGA
This sequence comes from Candidatus Poribacteria bacterium, assembly GCA_965261435.1. Lineage (GTDB taxonomy): Bacteria > Poribacteria > WGA-4E > WGA-4E > WGA-3G > MSPOR6. The sequence goes on along the minus strand of CBDHDL010000021.1, from coordinate 3,111,718 downwards.
ATTAAGTAGAAACGTGAATTTGACTTTCTTGGATAAACCGTTAGAAAATGTTGTCGTTTATTTGGATCCGAAAGAGTTTAGAAGCACATGGCTTGGTAACAAAGCAATATATCGGACACGGATGGCTATGGCAGATGGTGGAGAGTTGGTAATTATTGCACCTGGACTACGCGAATTCGGTGAAGACCCTGAAATTGATAGATTGATTAGAAAGTATGGCTATCGTGGAACACCCGCAATCCTTGAAGCAGTTGAAGAAAACACAGAATTACAAGAGAACCTGTCAGCTGCTGCACACCTAATTCATGGCAGTACCGAAGGTCGTTTCAAGGTTGTCTACGCAACCGAACATCTAACACAAAGAGAGATAGAATCAGTTGGCTATGAATGGAGAGATGTGAATGAAGTACTTGAAGAATTCAAACCAGCAACACTTGCTGATGGCTACAATGACGGCGGGTTTTTCTACATTAGTGAACCTGGACAAGGGTTGTGGACATTAAGATCGCAGTTCACTTAATTTCAAGGAATATTTCCTCGGTGATTTGGAAGGGTGTTATACCATTTAAATCATATATTTTACCTTTTAATATTTTTGATTTCTGCTACACTTTCTCTAATCCTACAAAACTGTACAGCAAACAAAAAACTGTACAGTTTTCAAAATTAAAAGTCTCTATCAGAAAAATTTGAAAATTAACTTGACAAACATATATTCATTATGTTATACTATAATATACAATAGAATAAGCCTCGTAAAACAACTTTTAAAGGGTGTAATAATATGAAACCAATTAGACAGACAATCTATCAGATATACTGTAGGATTATCAACACAAAAAAGCAGATAGAAAACGCGCTTATGCAACACATCAGAGACCAGATTTTTGGATTGCAAAAACGACTGCAATTGCTAAAAAATCACCAAGATTCAAACCGTACAGAATCAGGCGAAATTAAAAAAACAGATTTTTCGAAAAACACGCTACCAACACAAGCAGAGACAAGCCTAACAAGAGTTTTAAAAACCGTACTGCTCACCGAAAAAAACGCAAATTTCGTACGGTGAAAAAATAGCGAATTTTGTATCATAATTAGCGACGATTTCATAACTGAACAAGTATGGAAAAATGGTTAACCTAATTCCATTTCTAATTGAAAATATCTCTTTTTTGTAGCACAAACTTTATGAAGATTAAATAACAGGACTTACGCATTCCCCTCGCTTGCGGAGGGATAAAGGGGGGTAAATCCCTAAATAGGTTTCCTAACCTCGCCAAATTACCGATGGTAACTTATTATTTGGTGAGTTAAGCCATTCCATGAAACTCACAGAAAAAGCATACTATTGACCCTATCGGCAGCACCAGCGGTGCGGAATGTGTATAGAAACGTAGATGCCCCAGGAACCAAGCACCAGCGGTGCGAAAGGTGTATAAAGAACATTGACAAAAGAAAATATGAAAATTGTCCAAACTAAAGTAATTTATAGAAACGGTATAAAATATGAATTTTCAAGAACACTGCAAACAATATATACAAAAAATAAACCAAACCCGATCCAGTTCAGACGCAACCCCTGAACTCTCCTTGCACTCACATCTCCACGAATTCTTAGAATATGTTACCACAGATGCAGATTGTTTTGACAAACCCGAGATAACATTTACACTGGAACCGAAGACTATTGTCAAGATCGGACGACCAGATTTCATTGCTAAAGAAGGCATGTTACCCATCGGTTATATTGAAGCAGAAAAATACGGCATAGACCTCAACAATCTAACAGGACATGCCAAAGAACAGAATGAACGTTTTAAAGAAAATCTTGATAACTTTGTCCTCACCAATTTCGTCGATTTTCAGCGCTCGCAACACTCACCCGTGATGATTTCGCAGATATGTACGCACAAACCCTCACGTATGGATTGTACGCCGCACGCTGCACACTCCCGAATGCAACCAATTTTTCACGACACAGCATATCAGGTATCTGAGAAGTGGTTAAAAGATCGGAAGAACAAAGAGGTAAATTATGATGATATTAAACAGTATCGTTCCATCTTGGTTGCTATTGCGGAGACGTTGCACGTTGTGGGAGAGATTGATAGGGTGCTTGAGTTTTAAGTCCCTAATACTCAATTGATGAGTAGAAACGGTCGTAGGGACGGGGTTTCCCCGTCCGATATACAAATCATTTATGACTAGACAAAGCACTAAATTATTTGTGGGAGAATACACATTTTCGTTCACCTTGATTAATTAAGGACATTAGGATAGAATCTATTCATGTCAATTCACATTTAATAAATCAAGAAAGGAGATGCAATGATGGCAGATAAACTTGAAAAAACTACAATAGATGAATACGCCTACAAAACACGCTATGCTCCGACAAATAAAATGGATATTGAATACCCAGAATCAGATGGAAAACCGATAGCAGAGACCGAATTACATCGGGACGCAATTATGAAAACACTTCAAATACTTATTGAGTATTTTAAAGATATACCGGATGTTTGCGTTTCGGGAAATATGATGATGTATTACGAAGAAGATAATCCCAAAAAATCAATATCACCAGATGTATATGTCTCCTTTGGGGTTGGTAGAAGAAGAAGACGAATTTATCGTTTCTGGGACGAAGGAAAACCGCCAGACTTCATAATAGAGTTTTCAAGCAACAAGACATATAGAGATGATTTAGAAGAAAAGATTCCATTATACGCAAAGATTGGAATTAAGGAATATTTCCTCTGTGATTTGGAAGCGTGTTATTTACCCTCACCTTTGATAGGGTATAGACTTGTAGATGGTGAATATGAATCAATTCCAATTGATCCTGATGGGAATGCTATTTCTGAAACCTTGGGTTTAGAGTTACATTTGCGTGGTGAATATCTTGATTTTTATGATCCTTCTACAGAAAAACTGTTGTTGACACCTGCTGAGGTAGCACAAGAACGAGCGGAACAAGAATCTATTGCCAGGCAACGGGCGGAACAAGAAGTATTGTTGCTTCGGGAGGAAATTGAACGTTTGAAATCGTTAAAGATAAACTCTTAGTGTGCTCAGTTAGATTTGTTGACAGGATCATTGCTCAAGTAAATCATGTAATTCAGTTAGACTCTTTATAGTTTCACCCCATCTTCCCTGATGGTTACCTTCCCTATCAATAAGTATTGGACGAATTCCAACCGCTTGTGCACCTATTATATCTGCCTCATAAGTATCACCGACATGCACAGTTTCTTCTGGAGTAACGCCGATTTCATTCAATGTGTGTTTGAATATGTAAGCATCAGGTTTGGCTGATCGGATACGCATATCATGTGAAGCAGTGATAGTATCAAAGTAGTGAGCTATTTCAAGTCGTTCCAATAATGGAAACAACGGTGTGTCCCAATTTGAAACGATGGCTAACTTAAAGCCATCCTTTTTTAACCGTTTCAGCGTTGGGATCGTGTCCTTGTAGAGTATTGCGTTGTTTGCAGCAAAAAGTGAATGTTCGGATTGCAACAGTTCCCAAGTAATTTGATCTACATGTTCATTTACACCTATTTGTTTGATAAATTCTCCATAACTCTTGACAATCTTTTCCATAGTTTCAAAAATAGCGTGTGTTTTAGGATCTGAATCGGATGCATCCGCATACAAACTCCGCACTGCGACTGCATATCGCTCCCAATCGACATCAAAATCATATCGTTCAGCTATTCTTTGTATTCTATCCTCAAGGGGTTCTCCCCAAACACCTAAAGTATAGTAAAAATCAAAGAATACGGCTTTTATCATAATAAACTCGCGTTAGATGTATCGTGTAGGATCAGAAATACCTGCTTCTTCAAATCCTTTTCTTCGTAATTGGCAAAGCTATCACATCTGGCGCAGGCTCTACCTTTAGTATCAGGATCATAGCAGCTAAGTGTATGACTATAATCAACACCAAGTTTTGTGCCGATACTGATAATTTCTGCTTTTGTTTTTTCTATTAATGGTGTCCGTATATTCAAACTCGTTTTCCCTTCAACACCAGTCTGTGTAGCGAGGTTTGCCATAGTCTGATATGCGTGAATAAATTCTGGACGGCAATCAGGGTAACCGCTGTAGTCTATAGCGTTTACTCCGATGAAGATTGTTTCAGATAGAAGCACTTCTGCCCAAGCAACAGCGTAAGACAGAAAGATTGTGTTTCTTGCAGGAACATAGGTAATAGGGATACCGTCACTGACATCGGCCTCAGTGCGGTCTTTGGGAACATCAATATCTGCTGTTAATGCAGATGCACCGAATATACGAAGGTCAATGTCAACAATGATATGTTGCTGCGCGCCTAATTCTTTAGCATTATACTTTGCACACTCTAATTCAATCTTGTTCCTTTGTCCGTAGCGAAAACTCATTACATAAGCATCATATCCTTCCGAACGCGCAATTGCTAATGTAGTGGTAGAATCTAAACCACCGCTCAGCAGTACCACTGCTTTTTGAGTTTTCATGTGTTTTGCTGTTTTCTGTCTGCAATTCTAATTGAGTTTTGAATGGGACGGTCTTATACCGTCCCATTATAGTGATACTCTATTCCTTTTCAAATTCAAGTTTTGCATAACGGAGGAAGATGCCGCCACCGGGTCTTGCAAGGGGGCCATTAATAGCGAGACATGCGATGACATGTTTGGCACCGGGTTCTGCACTTTCAGAGACGACGACGCGCTGTTCGGTATTGAAACCAGAAGCAGCACCGCGCCCAGATTTACCGAAGGCTAAATCAATCTCACCATCCACCCAAACTTCACCGTAGTCGTCAATACAAGTTCGGACCCAGAGTTTAGATCCAGCAACAGATTTCCCATCTACCTCTTCAGGAATAGTGACTGTAATGCGATACCAACCGAAACACAATCCGGTCAATACGATCTCTTGGATGTTCTCACAAATATCCCAACCAGAATCGTCATAGTCAGCAAGACGCGCTGGTGATTCAGGCATCTGGTCAACTAAGCCACCATTCGGTTCACCCGGGACGAGTCCTGCAGCAAACCGCCATTGAGCATCCGTTAGTTCAAGATGTTCAGCATTTTCTAAATCAAGTTCAGCAATAATCATAAGTTTACCTTTCTTATTGTATTTTTTGTATGCCAAAGTTTATAGGCAATATAGTTTGAGCAAATCAGGAATATTCCTGCGACAAAAAACGGTAAATGAGTGGAGATGTTGATCAGTATTCCACTTACAACATAACCGAGAAGAAACCCGGTGCTCCAGGCTAAGTGCGTTATTCCAACACCGTGTCCTTTTTCTTCGGCATCAGTAAATTCATTGATAAACCGAGGGATGGTGGTTGAAAGTCCCCATGCAGCCCCTGTACCGAGTATCCCGAAAAATTCTAACGCGAATAGTGAATTGTGATAGAACGTTAAACCAAATGCAAGTATAGTAACGGCAATATTCGTTACTAAAGCAGGGAGTCGATGACCAACTTTATCACAAATCCTTCCTGTGGTAAATTGACAGACAAAAGCAAATAGCAGACTCATCGCGCCGAAATAACCTATTGCTTTGTCTCCAGCGATACGTCTAATCAGAATTGGCATTAATAGGTTTATAGAACCCCAATAATATGTTGGAAAAACGCGTAACGCAACCAGCAATCGAATCTGTGATCTACGACACAAGGTCAAATACTTGCGAATGTTCAGTGTTGATTTCCATACACCCTCCTTTCGCTGTTTTGTGTTCTTGTTATGCTTTGTCACTCTCGGTAAAAAGAAACATGCACAGACAAAGAGCAAAACCGTTAACACTATAGCGTTTTTTCCAAAAACTTGATAATCAAATCGTTCAATTACTTCTCCAGCAATAGCATCTCCAACAGCGCTGCCTAAAGTTCTGCTGATAAAGTATAGTCCGGTTGCAAAACCCAATCGTTCGGGTGTTACAGAACTGATGAGATAAGATTGTCCCCCTGCTGTTTTGAAACCTGATGCAACGCCTTCATAGCAAAAAATGCCCCATATCAAGAAGGGGATTTGTGTGGTAAATAGTCCTCCTATAACGACTGCACCGGTCATACCGATAAGCAGTGTCGGTTTTCGTCCGAATCTATCGCTGAGGGTTCCTCCAACAAGTGCTGTTAATCCTCCAAGTCCAATAGGTATTGCCCGTATGAGTGCAGCAAAAAGCGGGTTTTCACCCATTACCTTTACGACGTATACAGGAAAGAACAGATGTGCGGGTCCTGTTATCAGTCCGACGACGAACACAATAAAGCAGAGTGAAAGAAATCCTCGTGTCCACATCAGTTTGCGTCAGAGAATGTTGTCATAGTATAACATCATACTATGTTGAATATTGAGAATAATTGTGTACTCCGTCCCACGTAAGGTGCGGTTTTCCAACCGCACTCTTGCAAACTGTATAATTAATTTCAATATCTACCATAATTAGAGATTCGGTCATTCGACTACTCATTTAACCGAATCAAACTGTCTGTAATATTTGGTGCAGCGGTTCCAAGACCGCAAGCACTTGTTGCCTTCATCACAGATCCAATTTCCTTAATTACTTCTTTAGATTTCTTGTTTAATGGTTCAGAGAGTAATTCTGTGAGTCTGTGTGTTCCAATACGACAGGGAAAACATTTCCCGCAAGATTCCTCAGCAAAGAACTCCATTGCATTATGTGCCACGTCAAGCATATCCCGCGTGTTATCAAACACCATGATACCACCTGCTCCAAGCATTGCTCCGACCTTTTGAAAACTGTCCTCATCAATCGTAATATCAAAGTCTTTTTCACCTATGAATCCACCTGATAGTCCCGCAGCCGTAATAGCTTGAAATGCTCTTCCTTCTTTTGGCCCACCCGCCCATTCATAGAGTAACGTTTTTAGTGGAAGACCGAACGGTACTTCGTAATTTCCCGGTTTCCGTATATCCCCTGAAAGGCTAATGATCTTTGTGCCGACAAGGTTTTCATCGTAACTAAGGCTTTTATACCATGCCGCACCGTGTCTTATTATCTGCGTAGCAGCGGCGAGTGTTTCCACATTGTTTACCACAGTTGGTAAGTTTTCAAATCCGTGTGTTACGGGATAGGGAGGCCGGTTTCTTGGGAATGGATGTTTGCCTTCCAAACTGTTAAGTAATGACCCCTCCTCTCCGCAAACATAAGCACCTGCACCACGACGAATATAGATATGAAAATTGAATTGAGTTCCAAGTATAGCAGAACCTATCAGCTTCTCAGCTTCAGCTTCTTTCAGTGCACTTTCAAGTATTCTTAGAGTATCGGGATATTCATATCGGAGATAGATAAATCCTCGTGTTGCCCCTGTTGCATAGGCAGCAAGTGTCATCCCTTCAATTACTGCATGCGGGTCATAGTCAAGCACAACGCGGTCTTTAAAACATCCCGGTTCCCCTTCATCTGCATTGCAGACGATTGTTTTGGGTTCTCCTGGTGCATTTAATACCGATTCCCATTTCATACCGGTTGGAAATCCTGCCCCTCCTCTACCTGCAAGTTGACTTTCTTTGAGTATATTTATTACACCTTCAGGAGATAGCGATTTTATAGTCTCTTTTAATGCTTGATACCCCCCCGAGTCTTGATAAACAGTAATAGTGTTTCGATTTTGCTTTCGTATATCCGCGAATATACACTCCTCTTTGTCGCCTTGATATGGTGGCGGTAATGGTGTGGGTTGGACAGATAACGTCTTAGCTTGTGTACCGGTAAAGACCTGATGTCCTCTTAGTACAGGTATACAATCATCGCACCTACCAGCACACGGCATTGCTGTTGCACCTTCGTCTCCTAAAGATTCAAGGATTTCATACGCTCCCTGTAACCTACAAACAGGTCCTGTACATACCCGAGGCGCGTTTTGTCCTGGTGCTTCACGTGCAAAGTGATGATAAAATGTCAACGTACCAAATAGTTCTGCAAGTGGAATTCGCAGCCCGACAGAAATATCGCGTAAGACATCTTCTGATATAAACCCATCTCTATCATGGAATGCATGTAATATACTTAGTAGTGGTGCTGGTGCCTCACTCCAATATGCAATTAGTTCGCCATTTGTTGACATCAATGTTCCCACATATCTCTTAATGTTTACTTACAAAATTCAAATTATACCATTTCTAATTGAAAATGTCTCTTTTTGTACCACAAACTTTCAGTTTGTGTCCTGAAGAATAACTACAATAACAACCGCCTAATGAGACAATAATTTATAGAAATGGTATTACAAATTATCGTATCAGATTTCCAAGATATGGTCAATGCTTTTGTTTTGTCTGGACAACACCTAAATGAGCATCTATTCAAATATCCTGAGGCTTCCCTTTAAACACTTTATAGAGATACCAGAATGCTGGAGCCAATAACACACCTCCGACTATGATGATAATCAATACTGGCAGTAGGACAGAATCGGATGCTGCAGTGTTTGAAAAAGTCAGGTTCGGTGTAACAAGGTAAGGGAACTGTGCCAATCCCCACCCAAGAATAATCAAAGTGACTTGTATTGGTACGAGAACTCGTGCGTATTTATAATAGCGTCTCCAAAGAGCCAAAATGGCGGCTATAGATATCACACCCGTTAATATATGAAAAGGTATTGACCAGAAACTATTACCCAACCCCTGTCGTATTGTAGGTGCACCTTCTTCTGATAGTAAGAAACTAATACCTGCCATTATTCCAACACTAACAGCTGCGATGAGGGCACGCGTTCGGAAATCTTCTTGTAATTCTAAATCATCTGTTTCAAGTGTAAGATACACCGCCGCTGATAATGCACAGAGTGTTAGCGTGAAAAAGCCAATTGCAAACGGAAATGGTGCAAGCCATGATGAGAAATAATCGGTAACTACCGTGCCCGTTTCAATATCTGTCAAAATAGTCCCTGATGCCACTGCCCCTAAGGTTACACCTAACATAATTGGCGTTATAATACTTGCAATGGCAAACACGCGACTCCACCTCAAGTGAGTTGTGTCAGATTGAACATCATAAGTTCGAAACACAAAGGCAGTACCACGTAGAACAATTCCGATTAACATAAGGGTTAGAGGTATGTGTAGAGCAGTACCGATTGCTGCAAAAGCCAGTGGAAACGCTACAAATAACAACACGACAATAACAATTAACCAGACATGATTTGCCTCCCAGATAGGACCGATCGCGTTCTTTATAAGTTCACGTTGTGAATTTGCTCTTGGTCCTTTAGCAAACAGATCCCATATTCCTCCTCCGAAATCTGCTCCACCGGTCAACATATAGATAATGAGTGAGATTAACATGACACCAGCGATTGCTATTTCCAGACTAAACATTGTAACCCCTGTTTATTAGCATTTCTGTTTTTTTGGTATGAAATCTTTAGTTGAAATGCTTCATCAGCATCAAAGAAAAACTGTGTTTTTTATGTGAAAAAGTGTTGCAACAAACATAGATATGATGCATAATGTGACTAATACCATTTCTAATTGAAAATCTCTCTTTTTGTAGTACAAACTTTCAGTTTGTGTCCTGAAGAATAACTACCATAGTAACCACCCAATGAGACAATAATATATAGAAATGGTATAATATCAATGTATATTGAAAGTCTCTTATTTTTGATGAATTACTAATCCTGATTTGGATTGGCTGCAAGAACTTCAATGTGATTGTAGTATTTATGGTTCATCAACATCTGTTTCTTATCTAATGATAGCATTAAAACAGAGCGTTAGTCATGTCAAATAGAAGACACACTGTAATATTTGCTCAAATGGTTAGGATATTTCTTCTATTATTGTTTTTAACCGTTAGTTTGCTGCTCATAACGAATGCACAAGCATTAGACTGGGATGACTTTCTGGGACCAGATAGGACTGGAAAATCACAAGAAAGTATAGAATTAATCCCATGGGACACCACCGGCCCGAAGATCCTGTGGGTCAGAGAGATTGGAACAAGCTATGGCGCTCCAACTGTGGCAAATGGATGTGTGTACATCTTCTCACGTTACAAAGATATCGCACGTCTGAGTTGTTTAGAAGTAACCACCGGTGATGAAGTCTGGAGGTATGAATATCCTACAGATTATGAGGATATGTATGGATATAACAATGGTCCTCGTTGTTGTCCGGTTGTGGATGCGGAGCGCGTTTATATCTTCGGGGCGGAAGGTGAACTTCACTGCGTCAATACGCAAACGGGCAAAAATATCTGGAAGGTAAATACTGTTCATAAGTTCAATGTTGTCCAGAACTTTTTTGGAGTTGCATCAGCACCTGCTGTTGAAGGGGATCTGCTGATTGTACAAATTGGTGGCTCGCCTCCCGGTACACCGAGAGATATTTGGGATTCACACGGTAATCCCAAACCCAATGGAAACGGCATCGTTGCTTTTAATAAACATACAGGTGAAGTAATTTATCAGATAGCTGATGAATTGGCAAGTTATGCAAGTCCAGTTTTTGCTGATATTGATGGGAGGCGGTGGGGATTTGCATTCCTTCGAGGTGGTTTAGTCGGTTTTGAACCGAAAACAGGTCAAATTGATTTCCACTATCCCTGGCGAAGTCCAAAGATTGAATCGGTCAACGCATCCTGTCCTGTTATAGTAGACGACTATGTTTTCATAAGTGAATCCTACGGTATTGGAAGTTCTGTTATCAAAGTTCGACCAGGTGGCTACAACATAGTATGGAAAGACAAGATAAATTCAAGAAATAGGGCAATGGAGTTGCACTGGAATACAGCAATCCACCATGATGGTTTTCTTTATGGTAGCAGCGGAAGACATGCAGGCGGTGCAGACTTAAGATGCGTGGATATTCAAAATGGGAAGGTGATGTGGCGGAAACGGGTAAACGAACGTGCATCTTTGCTCTGGGTGAATGACTTTTTCATATATCTCGGTGAATATGGTCGCTTGATGTTGTTAAAATGCACACCTGAAAAACTTGACATCATTTCACAGTCAGTCCCGACTGATAATAACGGAAGACAGTTAATAAACTATCCTGCTTGGGCAGCACCAGTATTATCTGACGGTCGTCTATTCATTCGTGGTAAAAACCGACTCATCTGTTTTGAATTGGATGTTGTTAAGAAGTAAAATTTCAGTGTCAAATGCATACTGCATAAAATGGACTTGACTTTTCAACTATTCTATATTATACTATTTTAAGCAAATTCCGCTATTTGCCGGTGTAGCTCAGTGGTAGAGCACACGACTCATAATCGTGCTGTCCGGAGTTCGACTCTCCGCACCGGCATTGTTCTTTAAAGGTTCCTTCCATGAAATCCCGCTTCGTACACAAGATGCATCGTTTTATTACTGAAAATAATATGATACAAGATGGTGAAACAGTTCTGATTGCTGTTTCTGGCGGTGCTGACTCCATGGCATTGCTTTATGGATTACATGAACTGCAGCAAAAACTGAACTGCCACCTTCATGTTGTTCATCTCAACCACTGTCTTAGAGAGAACTCATCCGACGATGCTGTCTATGTCCACAGACACGCTGAAGGTTTAGGATTACCATACTCGGGACATATTGCTGATGTAAACACCTTAGCTGAAGAATGGAAATTGTCCATTGAATCTGCTGGTCGGAAAGCGCGATATCAATTATATGATACCGTTTGTGCCGATATAGGTGCATCAAAAGTTGCTTTGGGACACCACAAAGATGATATAGCTGAAACAGTGTTGATGAATCTTATCCGTGGGGGAGGATCCGATGGATTAAAAGGTATTGCTTGCTTTAGAGAAGGTAAATATATTCGTCCTCTTTCAACTTTCACACGTCAAGAGATAGTTTCATATCTAAAATCAATCAATCTTGTACCTAAAGATGATCCAACAAATACAGACACCTATTATCTCCGAAACCGTATTCGTCATGAACTTCTTCCACTATTAAAAAGTAATTATAACCCTAATATTACGGAAGGATTAAACCGAACTGCAGCAGTTGTCGGAGAAGAATCCACATTACTTGACAGATTGACTGAACAAGCATTCAAACATTGTCTACTTACGGAATCACAGTCTACTTGTATTGCCTTGAATCGAGAGACATTTTTGCATAATCATATAGCTATTCAAAGACGCATATTAAGACATTCGGTGTCCCAAGTTTTTGGGACATCAAGAGATTTCTCTTTCGATCATGTTAAGTCAATTCTTGAGATTGCCACATCAGAAAAACCCAATGCAAGAATCTCTTTACCAAACGGGATCCAGTTTAGACGTGCTTATGAAAAGCTCTATTTTGAGGAAGAAACTAAACAAACTAAAAACTATGAATACCCGCTCACTATTCCCGGTAGGACTTCCATAGACGAGCTAAACAGTGAGATTAATTCAAGAATACGAAATTTTTCAGATATTGAGTTATCCTCAATCCCCAATGGTAAATATGAAGCGATGTTAGATTTTCGTAAGATTAAACCCCCACTGCAAGTCCGAAATAGACGGATAGGGGACCGATTTCAACCCCACGGTATGCATGGAACAAAAAAGATAAAGGATTATTTTATTGATTCGAAAGTTCCAAATAGTGAAAGGGATCGCATACCAATGGTCGTATGTGGTAAGGAGATATTATGGGTGGTCGGTTTTACGACCAACGAAGAATATAAAATCCAACGTGAAACACATCTTTGTCTACATTTACAATATGGAAAAACTGAGAACCTTACATAGCAATGTCTTGATTACGGAAGCACAAATCCGAAAACGTATACGCGAGCTTGGCAGTCAGATCTCAAAGGACTATGCTGATGAAGAACTTGTGCTAATCTGTGTTCTCCGCGGAGCAACGCTGTTTTTTTCTGATCTTGCGCGAGAAATATCTCTACCCCTACGGTTTGAGTTTCTCCAAACTTCAAGCTATAATGATGGTACGCAACCATCAAAAGAAATAGAATTCATACGAACAGGCAGTGATTATATTCAACACAGAAATGTCCTGATTGTAGAAGACATTATCGACACAGGACAGACACTGAATTTACTTATTAAACATCTTCAAACGCTTGAACCTAAATCTATAAAGATTTGTACGTTGCTTGATAAACCCTCTCGTCGTCAATTTTCTATTGATATTACATATTCAGGTTTTGTCGTACCGAATGTATTTGTAGTCGGTTACGGACTTGATTATGCACAGATGTATAGAAACCTACCTTTCATTGCAGTCATTGAACCTACCACTGATTTGAAGTAATGTCGTCCGTTTGCTATACGATTTATATCAATCATAACTTGCAATTAAACCATCATTCATGGTAAATTAATGTATCATCTGATTTATACCACGATTGATTTCGTGTGTAAATCTAACTTCTGAGGAATCAATATGTTCATAGATTCCTTACTGATTAAATTTTTTATGTCAAATAGGAGAGTGATTAATGAAGAAAACAGTTTGTTTAATTTCCATTTTGCTTATGTCTGTATCCGTTATGAGTTTTGTTCACGCTGCAAATTTGCAAAGTGATGAATTCGATGGTAGCGGACAAGACGTATCATCCTTTTGGAATATCCAAAATGGGGATAAGAGTGAATGGGAATTAAAAGATGGTATGCTAACTATTGTAGCTGGGTTTAATCAAAACCTTTGGGCAAATGATGACAGCACCCGGTACACTCAAACCGTTGACCAAGATGAGTTTGATATTGAAACGTCGCTTATAGCTGATTATGCTGACGGTTCTATCGTTGCTGGACTTATCGTCTATTCTGCAAGTACAAAGGATCATAAAGACCGTGACGGTGAATGGGTAACATTAAAGTTGTGGGGACGTGGTGGTGGAGACAAAAATGCTGTCCTTCAATATCAACGTCGTGAAAATGATAATGCACCCGGTTATGTTGGCACACAGCCAGACTACAAACCAGCTCAAGGTGTTATACCGATTGAAATGCGTATTAAGCGGGAAGGCAACGTGTATGAATCTTGGTTCAAACCCAATGCTGAAGGGGACTGGGTCGCAGTTGGAAAAGTAACCAGTGAACTTCAGGAACCTCTTGAAGTTGGTGTCTATGCTGGTGTTGCAGATGGAACTGCTCCAGCACGTCTGACAGCAAGTTTCGACTATTTCCGTGAAGCTTCTGCCCCAGCACCCGTTGATCCGCAAGACAGGTTGACTGTTACTTGGGGTGAGCTGAAAGACCGATAAGATCGTATCTTTATTTTAAAGTAGTTGGGGGATTTAAAACTTCCACCAACTACTTAAAAAACTATTAACGACTATGGCAACATACTATAAAGGTGCGGGTATTGGTACACACTGGCATACAAATGATCCTCGGAAAATCGGATTTACACCACGATCGCCTGAATCTTCACCTGATACAGAGACAATTATTGAACACGTTTCTACAAGCACACTAAATAGTCCTTTTGTTTCCTTGAGTAGATCCTATGCGGTTGCATGGCATTATGCAATTAATTCAGGGGCAGATGAACCTACACACGACAATCCAGGATATGTCTATGTAATAGAAATAATGAATCCACTACACTCAAACCTTAAACTCATAGATCCGGTAAGGGAAGTTGGATTTAGTTTGCATGACCCGAACTATATAATTAGTGATGAGAGTCATTACGCCTATCAACACAATGGCCTACCGAATTTTCCTTTTAGTGTCGTTGATCCGATAAACCAATCTGAATTTCAGATAGGCAGACAACCACAACCCCCAGGACCTGGCGCACCTTGTCCGCCTAATTTAACTGTTCAGTTAGAGGCATTAGTAAATGCATTAAGAGATGCTGAGATACTTGTTCACGGACATATACCGTCTGACTTTGTCAAGGATCGTCATAATGTAGTATTCATGTAACTGAGATAAGAAAATTTTGAGGAGTGTTAACAATGAAGAATTTTGAGAAAATCATCATTGACTTGGAAGGTCTATCAAAGTTTAATTACATACAGTTTCTTCGATTAGAAATTCTATTGGTTGAAGAATATGGACATACTTATTTTGGTAGAGTCCGTTACGCTCTAAACGGGTTAGAAAAAAATGAGAGTCTACCGATGGATTTAGGCAAAGGTATATTCATTGCGACTCTTAACGATGAGCAACTTGGAGATATTCCTCGACGAGAATTTGAAGATATTCTGCAAGAAGCATCCAAAGAAATTACAACTATTCTAAGAAAAAATCAGAAACTAAAGATATTGCTAAATGAGCGCAATTCTAATCATAACAAGAATAGTAGGAAGTTATTCGGCTACAGCTCTGAGCGTATTCTCAAAAAAATATTAAAGGAAGATTATTCGTACCTAAAGTATGATAAAGCCCGATCATCACCTCCAGATGTTTTACGATGTGTTGTAAAGAGTGATCCTGACGGTAAACGTCATGCAAAAGATATTTTTGAGATAGTAGAAAAGTTAAGATCGGAGACTCGTGAACCGTATAGCGTCGGTTCGTATGGTGGTTCTACCAATGGTGGTGATAATTTGGACAAAGTATGGGGAACTTTCACTATAAGAAAGTTCGATTTTGAAAAGAGTATATCCGAGAATTAAGGATTAAAACTGGGATGCGGCATATATATCTTTTATTTCTAATATATCCTGTCATTGTTAGTTGTAATATTAGTTATGCAGAATTAACCCCCGAAGCCAAAAGAACACTTGAGACAATTGAATGGGTAAGTATTCCAGAAGGTGAATTCCTGATGGGTTCAACCAAAACTGAAGCAGCAGACGCTTACAATGACGCTAAATTAAGAAGTTCTCTACTTGAGAAACCGACCTTTGATGCTGAAGTTCCTCAACACACCGTCTATATCTCAGCCTTCCAAATTTCCCGATACGAAATCACAAATGCACAATACCGTGTTTTCATAGAGGCAACGAATCGTCCATCTCCTCGGGGACATAATGGTGAGGAAACGTGGAAAGATGAAAAATTCAACGAGGATAGACAACCGGTTGTCGGTGTTACATGGTTTGATGCTCAGGCTTTTGCTGAATGGATAGGTGGAAGTTTGCCAACTGAAGCACAGTGGGAACGCGCTGCCCGTGGTACATCAGGAAGTATCTATCCTTGGGGGGATGAACCACCTAAACATCGAAAACATGCTAATTTTGCTCGCAGATTCAATAAACCCACACCTGTCGGACAATTTCCTAACGGTTCATCGCCAGATGGTGTAGCAGACCTTGCTGGTAACGTATGGGAATGGTGTCTTGATGAATATAACCCAACAATTTATAATCAGAGTAGCAAGGGAGTAAGACAAAATCCCTTAAATCTTCTTTTTAGGGATGTGTTACAAGCTCGAGTTATTCGCGGTGGGGCTTGGGATGTAGGGAGTGCTTTTTTGCGTGCAAGCTTACGCTTCAAGTACTATCCTTTGGATTCAACGCATACGATCGGTTTTCGTATAGTTCGCCCGAGTCCACAATTAAAGAAATAGTTTTCTGCAATCACAAAATTCCAAACCTATCATCTAAGCAATGAACAGTATCAATTTACGCATTATTCTGATCCCCATTTTTCTGTTTCTACTAAACTCAATTTCAATTCCCATCTCTGCCAATCCTTACTTTCGTGATGTTACTGCAGAAATGCAACTTGACTTTAGACATGTCAATGGTTTCTCTAATGAACGTCGACTTGTTGAAACAATGGGAAGCGGTGGTGCGCTTCTTGATTTTGATAACGATGGAGACCTTGATCTTTATCTTGTTCAAGGAAATTCCTTATCACCTTCATCGCGAAATGATAAAGAACCGAATAATCGCCTCTTCAGAAATGATAAGGGAATATTTGCTGACATCACCGAATCGGCTAAAGTTGGTGATACTGGTTATGGACTTGGGGCAGTTGCTGCTGACTATAATGGTGATGGTCATAGAGATTTGTACGTTACAAACCTTGGGAAGAACGTGTTGTATCACAATAACGGCGATGGGACATTTACTGATGTAACTGATTATGCTCAAGTTGGATGTCCACTGCTCAGTGCAAGTGCTGCTTTTGCTGATATAGACAGAGACGGTGATCTTGACCTTTATGTATGTAATTATGTTAAATACGCATTAGAGACTGACATCCCTTGTTACTATAAGAATACGTTACGTATCTATTGTGGTCCTAACGAATATCAAGGAATCGACGATGTGTTGTATCAGAACAATGGTGATGGTACTTTTACGGATATTACCAAATCAGCAGGTGTTTTTCAACCGACGACGCGTGGATTGGGAGTTGTTTTTAGTGATATAAACAGTGATGGTTGGATAGATATCTATGTAGCAAATGATATGTCACCAAATACGCTGTTTATCAATCAAGGAAACGGTACTTTTAAAGAAGAGGGTGTGTTCAGAGGTGTCGCATATAATGGAGATGGTATAGCCAACGGTTCTATGGGAGTTGACGCAGGCGATTATGACAACGATGGGGACATTGATTTATGGGTTACGAATTTCTCACTTGAAGCAAACTGCCTTATGCAGAATGATGGATCTGGTTTTTATGAGGATGTAACGTTTGATACTGGACTTGCAAATCCAACATTTTATTCTCTCGGGTTTGGCACACGTTTTGTAGACTATGACAATGACGGTTGGCTTGATATTCTTGTAGGGAACGGACACATTTGGGATAATGTTGAGCAGATAGATTCTAAACTCAGTTATGCACAGCCAATTCAGTTATTTCATAATCAGCAGGGGAGTTTTACTGACATTACTCATGCGTCAGGATTGAATGAGGCATCTTATGTTGTACGTGGCATGCTTTTTGGAGATATTGACACTGATGGTGATATTGATGTCGTACTATGTCAATCAAACCGTCCTGCAGTTGTCCTCAGAAACGAAGTAGGTACAAAGAATGCTTGGGTCTCAATCAAATTAGTTGGGAAGGGTAGCAACATTGATGCTATTGGTTCTCAAGTGCAGTTGACGGTTGGTAATACAAGGATACTAAGAGAGGTAATCTGCGGGGCAAGTTATCTATCAGGGAATGACTTGCATCTGAATATTGGATTGGGAAATGCATCACGAGTAGATAGTCTGCAAATCAAGTGGAATGATGGAATAGTCCAGCAGCTTGATTCCATTCCTATACGAAAGTTAACCACTATTTCGCAACGTTGACACTAAAATCCATTCCTGAAGAAAGCACTAATGTCCAAGACCATGCCCCGTAAGGACTTGTGTCCCGACAGTGCCATCTATAATGTCAAAGATTTCAGGAAATTCGTCTCTCCACCCGTCATTTGCAATCGGACAGAATTGGCGTGCATTCCCTTCTATAGCGGTTACCCCTCGTATACGTGCTGCAAGTCCTGCTGAATGTAAGAAAGATGCCCCCGGACACGTCAAATCTTGAACGGCAAGAAACATACCGTATTCTTGAGCTGCGGCCCCCATGAGTAACGCTTGAGATTGTCCTTTACACGCCTTAAGAGCTACTCCAGAATATCCCTGATCCCGAGCGAGTAGAAATGTATCATAGTCTGTAAGTGACTCATCAATGACAACGGGTTTTATTTCCGCAGCTTTATGCATCTTATTTTCAGGATGTGCTTCTAAATCACGATCCGTGGGTTGTTCAATGTAAGCCAGTCTATGAAAGGCTTGTCCATTCTCTTCTTGGATCCGATTTAGGAACTCCAGAAGATAATCCACATTCTGACATGTTTCGTTAAAATCAGCGGAATAGTACCAAAATTTAACGCCTCGCCTGTTTTGTGTTTCTGCTGTAACTCTGTCAATAGCAAGAACCCGTTCCACGTCCCATTGCAAGTCGTCTCCATTGAGTTTTATCTTCAGATGTGTTAACCCATCAGCAAGAATCCATTCAGATAATGTCTCAGGTAAACCGTCGTTAAGACGGTTTTCTATATCCGCATCAGTTAACGGGTCTAATGCTCCAATTAAGTGGTATAGCGGCATATTGGGTTTCGGATGTCGGGTCGTATATTGATCAAGGTATTTTCCTGAGAAACTATTATCCAAAAAATGTCCGAGGTCCGAGGAGACATAGTCTTCATCTAATCCGTTGTAACTATTGATACCGTTTGCCCTACCAAATGCATCATATATTGCAGCATCAATTGGACTTGTCGTAACGACTGTACATAATTTAGGAATTGGCGTAGATAGTTCCATTCTGTCTGATAGTTCATCTGCAAGCTGTAAGAATTCAGGTTCAAGCACTTCCGAGAGTTCAAGCGGGTGAGCACAGAGTTTACAGTTTCCGGTAGTTTTAGCTGCTAAGCCAGCAAGATCTTTCATCGCAGTAAGACTTTGGTCAAAGGGAACATATTTTGGTGGAAATGCCCAAACATTTCCGAGTGGCATTGAACCAAATCCTACGGCTTCTTTACCATCTAAAGTCTGGACTTGTAGCTGGACATTAAACAGAATACAGTGATCAGTTGGAACACCACCGAATTTCAGTGGTGTTCTGTATTGATGTTCTTCAAAATCAAACTGAATATCAAGGATACGAATATCTGTTGGTTTTGGCATACTGTTGTGTATATTTCGTAGGGACAAGGTTTCCCTGTCCGATAACAAATCATTTATGACTTGACAAGGCATTAGTGTTCTGTCTACACTCAAATGATGAGTAGTCCGATCGTAGGGACAGGGTTTCCCTGTCCGATAACAAATCATTTATGACTTGACAAGGCATTAGTGTTCTGTCTACACTCAAATGATGAGTAGTCCGATCGTAGGGACAGGGTTTCCCTGTCCGATATAAAAATCATTTATGACTTAACAAGGCATTAGTGTTCTGTCTACACTCAAATGATGAGTAGTCCGATCGTAGGGACAGGGTTTCCCTGTCCGATAACAAATCATTTGTGACTTGACAAAGCATTAGTCCAAGTTAAACTTGTAGGTCGGGCAGAGGGACAAAACCCGACATGATAGATACACTTAGAACGTGTCGGGTTTCGCATCGCTCTATCCGACCTACAAAGTGAGTTTGGACATAACACTAACTAACATAAGAAGCAACAATATTGATTAAGACGTGATCCCCAAATGATCATTTATTTCTTTCTGATACCCCTCTAATTCACAACTTTCAATTTCTGCTATAGTTACGGGACGTCCAAAATAACCAGATTCATAAGCTGCCATACATATAGCTTCAGATTTCATTCCTTCTACAGCATCTACCTCAGGTTTTCCACCAGTTCGGATTGCGTCTGCAAAATATTTGAGTTCAATTGCAACCGTATTCCCGATTCCAGCAGGAAAGAAATATTCTTTTTCATCTTCGGTAAGACTATCAGTGAATTCTTTCTGTAAGTCATCATTAGAAATTGGTTCACCACCGCGTGGAACTAAACCTCTTCCCCAGTCAAGTGCTCCTTCACTACCGTAGATAGTTTTTGTGCCGAAGCCGTGTGCTGGTGCTGAACCGACCCATGTCCACTGAGCCGTAACACCTTGTTCAAACTTGATTGTTGAAATCATTGCGTCTTCTACATCAACGGAATATCCACCTTCACGTTGCCCAGCATTATCATACCGGTATGGTTCATAGGCTTTATTGATGGCATAAACTTCCTCAGCTTCTAAACCGAGAATATAACGCATTAGATCAGTAAAATGCACACCGCCGTCCAATGCCCAACCACCCCCTGCATCCATCTTGAAGTTTCGCCAACCCCATTTTCCTAATGCCTCACCGACTTCAATCCAGAAGAACATTCTTGGGTCTCCGATTCGTCCTTGTGCGATGACCCAACTCCGCGTACGTTCCATACGACTAAGACGATAGTTTTCTGCAACGGAGATGATTCTATCATTCCGTTCAGCTGCTTCCATCATAAGTTTACATGCACGCATTGTAATACCGAACGGTTTTTCAATGATGACATGTTTACCTGCTTCCAACGCTGGCACAGCAAGAATATGGTGTGCACTATGAAGTGCACAGATGTCTACACACTGTAAATCAGGATGTTTATCAAGCATTTCATCAAGTTCGGTGTAAACTGCTGGTTTCGTTCCACCTTGGAATTCGTGCGCTTGATTCGCTCGTGCTTCAGCTCTCCCTTTGTCAATATCGCATGCAGCGACAATATCAAAATCTCTGACCTCTTTTTCCCATAACTCTTTGTAACCATTCATATGGGCACCGGACATACCGCCGCATCCGACCAATCCCATTTTAATTCTTTCTGCCATAAATGCCTCCTTAGGCAATTGTTCCTGCAATAGAATGTAAAATCCAACTATAACTTAACTGCAATGAGTTTAATCAACACAAGTAATGACTTGTTCGAGTGTTCGGTTTCATCCTATGGGATAATTCATTTAGGAATTGTATAGGATATTCCTTAGGTTGTCAACTTTTTTCATGTGAATAAATCAGATAAACAAATTGAATTGACTTGATTTTACATGTAGTGTTTGGTATTATCTATCCCAGAAATTAGACAATTTAAGAGGGTATTATGCGTAAAGGATTTCAATTGATTTTCTATCCATTTATCATTGTTTTTATAGTTCTATGTGCCGTTATGTCTGGTTGTGGCGACAAACAGGACAAGAAATGGTTTACAATTTACGGTGGTGTCATAGGTGGAAGTTTTTCTCAGTTTGCAGGAGGGATAAATCAGGCGGTAAAACACAAAGAACCCGATCTTCGTTTACAAATTGTAGCCTCTGCTGGTTCAGTAGAAAATACACGTCGTGTCAATGAAGACACAAATGCGCTGGGAGTTGTTTTTGCATCTGAGAGTTCTCTGGGGTACAACGGTCAAGAGATTTTCGCTGAGGGAGGACCAAAATCAAACATCAGAATGGTAACCCTACTTTACTTTGCTTATGGTCAATTCTCAACACTTCAGAATAGCGACATTCATCAACTTGAGGATATTGTCGGAAAAAAGATAGCATGTGGTGCCCCTGGATCAGGAACCGCAAAAACGCTTGAACGTTTAACAAGAGCAGCTGGTATATGGGGTGATTTTACTCCAATTTATAGGGGTGGCAGTTCTGCTGCACAAGAGCTACAAGATGGACAAGTGAAAGGTTTTATGTGGTTGGTAAGTGTACCGAATCATGCCATAATTGAGTTGACAACAATGAAATCTATTCGAATGATTGACTTGGATACTCCTGCTAAAAAACACGGTCTTTACGACAAATATCCATATTATTCTGCTAAGTTGCCAGAGGGTGCTTATGATGACAAAGTAGAATCAGTAAAAACGATCATGATGCCGACTGTTCTTATTGCCAATAAAGCGGTCTCGGATGAGATAATCTATACTATTCTAAAGCATGTATATTCACCTGAAGGCCATCAAGCGATGCTAAATACAAACAGAGCGGCTTCAGATATGACAATGGAGAATGCTGGAAAGGCTTTTGTCATACCTCTTCACGATGGTGCATACAAGTTTTGGCAAGAGAAAGGTGTAGAGATTCCTGAGATTGCAATGCCGGTAGAAGAATGAAGTTATAGTGCATTTTGAGAGTAAGGAAGTATATATGACAGAAGATCGAATAATTGGATGGAAGGCTGAGAGTAAAACTGGCGTTGTCGCCGCAGGTGCTGCAGAATCAGTGGCTTGCTGGGATTCAAATATTGGAAGCAGGTGGAAATGCAGCTGATGCCGCTGCAGCTACGATTCTTGCACTCAATGTAACTGACCATGGGGAATGCTCTATTGGTGGTGAAGTACCCCTGCTAATCTACGATGCAGAAAAAAATGAGGTTAAATCACTTTCTGGACAGGGACGGGCACCACTTTCTCAAGATGCAATTGATTGGTATTTGGAAAACGGTATCCCAAACAGAGACATAAAAATGGCACCAGTTCCGTCTGTCGTGGACTTATGTACAACAACACTGAAGCTTTATGGAACAATGTCGTTTGAGGAAATTGTTTCACCTACTTTGGTACTTCTTGATGCAGGTAAGCGTGAATGGCATCCAAAATTAGCAGTTACGTTGCGAAAACTGGTCGATGAGGAACGCAAAACATCCGGGAGTCGTGAGCAGAAGGTACAAGCAGCAAGTGATCGGTTTTATGGACGGAATGGTGTAAATAGTGACATTGCCGACGCATTAGAGACTTTCTACATTGAGAAGGGTGGCTTTCTTCGCAAGAATGACCTCGCTGCGCACGAGACGCTTATTGAAGAACCTGTGACAGTCAATTATAGAGGGTATACAGTATGTAAGTGTGGTCCTTGGACACAGGGTCCCTATCTCTGTCAGGCATTACGACTGTTGGAAGATTTTGACTTGAAGAAATTGGGACACTTCTCTGCAGATTATGTGCATGTTGTATCAGAAGCACTAAAGTTAGCAATGGCAGACAGAGATGAACATTATGCTGACCCAGAATTTGTTAATGTTCCTATTGCAGAATTGCTTTCTGATGAGTACACAGAAATTCGTCGACCACTAATCGAAATAGACACAGCATCACACGAGGCACGACCTGGTGATGTGATGAATATGAAACCGTTAAAGGCAGATGGAGTGTTCCGACCTGGTGTAGGTGGAACAACAACATGCGTGGTTGCTGATAAATGGGGAAATGTCGTTTCTGCTACCCCAAGTGCCAATGTATATTTTGAAGAGAATCTGGGTGGGTCTACAGGTGTCAGCTACGGGAATCGTCTGCGTAGTCTGAATACAACACCAGGGCATCCGAACTGCATAGAAGCAGGTAAAAGACCGAGAATTACGCTTACTCCCACATTAGTTCTCAAAGATGGAGTTCCCGTTTTAGCAATAAGTGTCGCTGGTGGTGACCTCCAAGACCAGACGACTATGAATCTGCTACTTAATTTCATTGAGTTTGACCTGTTACCTGAGAAGGCTGTTAGAACACCTCGCTTTGCAACTGCTCATCACGAAGATTCATTTGATCCTAATCCTATACGAGAACAGACATTTAAGGAAGCAGGTTCTTTGACTATCAATGACAGCGTACAGTCAAATGTGCTTGATCAACTTTCAAAACGCGGGCATAAGGTCCAGACACAATCTTCCCCAATTGCTGTTCCCGTCATGCTCTATTTTGATCAAAAAGATGGGACTTATTATGCTGCTGGAGACCCCGCTGCTGGCAGACATGCGGCGGGTTTAGATTGAGTGTTCTTTAGGCATGTATAGGTTGTAAAATGAAAAATTCACTTGCGATTGTATTCCAAAGTGATTATACTTAAATCTAAAATCCATTGTTGTTTGTGATGTGTATTAGATTGATACAACGGACAGGGAGACCCCGTCCCTACGAATATAACAGACAGGGAGACACCGTCCCTACAAATATAACGGACAGGGAGACACCGTTCTTACGAATATAGCAGACAGGGAAACCCCTGTCCCTGCGAAAGACGGACGCAGTGATGAGAAAATTACTGACAATTAGGTTTATGAAATACACTCTACTTTAAAAGGAAATAAATGACTCAAACTGATAAATTAAGAATAAAAGATTTACCAGAAGATGAAAGACCGAGAGAAAGACTATACAAACACGGTCCATCACAGTTAAAAACCTCGGAATTAATAGCACTTATTTTAAAAGATGGTTTTCAAGGGACAACAGCATTAGAACTCGGTGAACAGATACTGAAAACGTTTAATAATGACCTAAAACGGATGGCAGAAAGTCGTCCAAAACAGTTTGAATCTGTCAAAGGGGTTGGTCCTGCTAAAGCTGCACAACTTGTTGCTGCATTTGAGTTAGGTCGTCGTTTGGCGCGTTCACATGCAGATAGAGTGAAAATCTCATCACCATCCGATGTTGCTGACATGCTGATGCCACTCATGCGCGACTTACGAAAGGAAATAGTTTGTGTGTTGTGTTTAGACACAAAAGGTGGTATCACAACACAAGGTATTGCAGGTGATTCAAATAATGAAGTTGATTGGGGTAAGAGGCTTGTTGTTTCAGAAGATACTGTGTTTGAGGGAACATTAAACGCGAGTGTATTCCACCCACGGGAAATCTTTCGATTCGCAATTGAGGAATCTGCAAATGCAATTGTGTTAGCACATAACCATCCATCAGGTGATCCCAAGCCGAGTCAAGAAGACATCCGCGCTACGAAGCAACTGATCGAGGCAGGGAATTATGTTGGAATTAAGGTGTTAGACCACATCATTATCGGTGATGGTATTTTTTATAGTTTGAAGGAAGAAGGTGTCATTTAGTTCCGCGCTGTCGCAGTACTTCATACAGCAACACGCCTGCTGTGACTGATACGTTCAATGAACTAATCTGACCCAACATTGGCAGATGGACAAGATAATCACATTTCTGCTTAACGAGTCTCCGAATACCTGCCCCTTCGTTTCCCAAAACAATACATAATGGTACAGTAAAGTCTGCTGAAGTATAACACATTTCCGCATCCTCAGCAGTACCAACCACCCATACACCAATTGACTTAATCTTTTCAATAGTCTGTGCCAAGTTTGTTACTTTAGTAATCGGTGTGTAAGCTGTGCTACCGGCAGATGCTTTGTGGACAGCGGTAGTAATCTCTGCGGCATTGTTCTTAGGTATTAGCACACCATCTGAATCTATTGCGTTAGCAGTTCGTAGAATCGCGCCTAAATTTCTGGGATCTTGTATCTGATCTAACATTAATAGAACTGGCGGACTATCTATTTTATTCTCGACTTTTCTCAGTATGACCTGTAAATCTGTATACTGAAACTGACTAATATATGCAATTACACCTTGATGGTTCGTGTGTATTCTATCCATAAGATGTTTGGAAGAACGTTGAAAAGGAACACCTTTCCGCTCTGCAGCATCCAATATTTCACGAAGACGGCTATGCTTACTGCCTTGGACAATCAAGATTCTCTCTATCTCAGGTGAACCACTACGAAGTGCTTCTATGACCGGATTTCTTCCAACTATTTTTTCTGTCATACAGATTCACTTTAGAAGAATATGCAATGTTAGTGTCAATGGCATGCGTTTAATCCCCACGGATGAATTTTACATCTGGACCACGGGGTGTTATTTTGATATCGGGATCGTCAACTTGGCATTGAACGCAAGTGATAGGTCCGACGTTTGCCTTTTCCATACGTGGTGCTAATTTCCCTAATTTAAACGCAAATGTCAACATCTCATCAGCAGGAATCATCCCAGCACAATTTCCACATGGGATCGCTTCACCTATGTTGAGTTTTTCCAGTAATTCTGACGCTTTCATAAAAACAAAATCTCCTTAATCTAATTTCAATTGCAAAGTCAATTTCACATACATCTATCCAAGAAAATATCTCTCTTTCTTCTTTGCTTCTTTATATTCCTGATACGCTTTTTCGGCAGTTTCAACCTCAGAGACTTCTGCAACAGGGACATCCCACCACGATTCATACTGTGGAACTCTTGCATCAAAATCAACATCAATTTTGACCACGGTTGTCTTATCAGCATCCCGTGCTTCTTGTAATGCCATTTTCAATGTGTGTGGTGTGGTTACTTGAATGACATTTGCACCAAGACTTTCAGCATTCGCTGCAAGGTTAACAGGTAAAATATCTCCTTTAAGTTGTCCAGAGTTATCATCTCGGTATCTGAATCGAGTAGCAAAACCTTGTGCACCTGTTGCTTCTGACAACCCTCCGATACTACTATGTCCATCGTTATTAATCAACACAATAATTAGTTTATAATTTTCCTGAATTGAGGTGATAATTTCCTGTGCTAACATGAGGTATGAACCGTCACCGACGAGAACATAGACATCACGGGAGAGGTCAGCCATTTTGATACCTAATCCACCCGCGATTTCATACCCCATGCATGAGTATCCGTATTCAAGATGAAACTGTTTCGGATTGCGAGTTCGCCAAAGTTTGTGTAGGTCTCCTGGAAGGCTTCCCGCAGCACATACAACAACATCCTCGGGGCGTGAAAACTCATTTACAACACCGATGACTTCACTCTGACTCGGCAGTGGTTGATTGTCAAGATGAAAAAGTCTTTCAACTTCCTCATCCCACGCATCTCTATAGTTGTCAATCCGTGATGCATAATCAGTGTTGATACGATATGATCCAATAGCATCTACTAATGCAGACAACGTAACTCGTGCATCGGCGACTAAAGGTAATGCTGCATGTTTTGTAGCATCAAACTCAGCGATATTAATATTGATAAATCTAACATTTGGATTTTGGAAAGCGGTTTTCGATGCAGTGGTAAAATCACTTAATCGTGTTCCAATGGCTATGACCAGATCTGCTTCCCGAGCAGCGATGTTTGCCCCTGGCGTTCCTGTTGCACCAATTGCACCGAGATTCTGTGGATGGTCGTACCTGAGCGAACCTTTACCCGCAAAAGTTTCACCTACAGGAATGCCAGTTTGCTCAGCAAACGTTGCCAACTGTTCCGTTGCTTCACTATATATCACCCCACCTCCAGCAATGATGATGGGTTTCTCACTGTTCTTAATCCATTCTACAGCGCGGTTAAATAGGTCTTCATCAGCACGAGGTCTTGGAATGGTATAGACACGTTTTTCAAACAGTTCTTCTGGATATGTGAAGGCTTCCGCTTGAACATCTTGGGGTAATGCTAAAGTTACTGTACCCGTATCCGCTTGGGAAGTCAAAACACGCATCGCTTCTGGTAAAGCAGTGATAATCTGTTCAGGACGGTTAAGGCGATCCCAATAGCGAGAAATAGGTTTGAAGCAATCATTGACTGAGAAGTCTTGTGAATTAGGAGATTCCAACTGCTGAAGAACAGGTGCGACCAAGCGCGTAGAGAAAATATCGCCTGGTAACAGAAGCACGGGTAATCGGTTAATTGTTGCGCCTGCAGCCCCTGTCAACATATTAGTCGCCCCAGGGCCGATTGAAGATGTACATGCAAAAGTTCTAAGCCTGTTAGACATTTTTGCGAAAGCGGCGGCAGTATGCACCATTGATTGTTCATTCCGTGTTTGATAAAAACGGAACTCGTCAGAGTATTGATGTAACGCTTGTCCGATTCCTGCGACATTTCCATGTCCGAAAATTCCGAACATACCAGCGAAAAATGCCGTCTCCACACCATCACGTTCAACATACTGCTGTGTGAGAAATCTTACGACTGCTTGCCCCATTGTGAGTCTTTGAGTATTCATTTTATTTCCTTTTTTTTAATTGCCTTAATTGACCTATAATCCCCCTCGTTCTTCAATGAAATCATCTACTTCAGCCAATGTTGGCATAAAGTTAGCACATCCATGTCGGGTCACGACAATTGCACCCGTAGCATTACCGAAACGTGCTGACTCTTGCCAATCCCAGTTGTTTAATACACCGTAGATAAATCCACTTGCAAACGCATCTCCTGCACCAAGTGTATTATAAATCTCAACTTGATAAGGTGGAGCATGAATAATTTCCCCATCTATTAAGTGTACATCTGCTCCATCACCTCCGCGCTTCACAACAAGCGCGTTAGGACCGGCCTCTAATATGTTTGCTATGGCTTCCTTCAAATCTCCTTCAATGTTCGGATTAGAAATTTGGGAATCTTCTACTGACATCTGGGATGCATCTGTGAGAGATGCTGCCTTAATCTCTTCTTCAGTACCAATAGCAATATCAACATTTCGCAATACGGATCGAATACTTACCCCGTATGCCCGCGGATCATGCCACTGATCTGCTCGAAAATCTAAATCCAAAAATACTTGGGTGTCCGCTGCTTTTGCCTTTTCAGCTGCAAAGAGAGTTGCACTTCGACTGGGTTCTTTACTGAGACCTGTCCCTGATATCAAAACTGCTCGACTTTCTGTAATAGGTGAAGCAATAACATCATCAATAGTAAGTTCAATATCAGCACAATTTTCACGGTAATATATGAGTGGAAATTTGTCTGGAGGTTCTATTCCAAGAACAACAGCACTCGTGCGATGGGCTGGTTTTACAACGATGAATTGTGTTTCAATACCCTCATCACGTAGAAACTTTAGCAGAAATTCACCTACTGGATCGTCACCGACTGCTGTGAGTAATGCTGACCGAAGTCCAAGACGTCGTGTGCCGACACTTATATTTGTGGGACATCCACCAACATACGCACCAAAACTTTTGATTTCAGGAAAAGCGACTCCAACATCATTAGAATATAGGTCTATGGAGCTGCGGCCAATAGCCAGAAGATCGTACATGATTTTCGTTCACGTAATAAGAAGATGATTCACATTTTCAATTGATTTTATAGGAATTTTGGTACTGGAGTATTTTGTAAATAGTACTTTTCAGATATTACTCATCCGTATATCGTCAAGTAATTTCTGTGCTTCAAAAACTGCTCTCGGTGGATTTGACAAATTTTCGCCGATGGATAGTATTTGCATATAGAAATCGTAAGCCGTTTGCAAATCACCATTTAGATGTGCACTTTCGGCAGCATTGAAATAGCAGACAGCAGCTGCAGATTCACACTTTTCTACTTCTTGGACAAGTTGAGCAAACCGGTAATTATCCGCAGCGAGTATGAACGATTTCCCGGCTTCTGTCCAGGCACGTTGCAACTCTAACTGCCGCGCTAAATGGAAGTAGTAAACTGCCCCGTTTCTCGCGACTCTCCGTGCCTTGCGTTGTTTCTTGGCAGCAGAATAAGAGAAACGTGCACGAGTATAACAATTCGCAACGAGTTCTATTTCATCCATTTTTATAAACCGTTTTGCATGTTTGCTATAGAATGTACCCAGTCTACTAAATTGCGTTTGACAACGCCGAATGTTTTCTTGCTGCATGTACATCTGTGCTTGATGATAAATGTATGCTGCTTCTTTTTCATGGGGATATTGGATATCTTCATGAACTTTATCCAATAAGAATTCTGGTGATGCTTCCTCTATTATTACCCTATAGTTTCTTTCTTGTTGTCCTCGTGTCTGCGGAACCTGGTGTGTATCCAATTCATCATTGTTAATATCAGGTTCTTCATGAAGTACATCCGGTTCTTCATGGGTAAGGACAGATTCAGTGTCAGGGTCAGAGACGGTTAGTAAGTCCAATAGATCAGACTTTTCAGTTTCTGAGAGTTTCTCAATCAGCGTTGCTATTTCGGGTACTGGCAAAGTTTCAGGAAGTTTACGAGTTGCACTTATCTTCTTTATGATATTACCTGCTTGCGTAATAAGTTCTGTGTCCTTTAGACTAAGGTTGTGTGCCTTATTTAGTTCGTTAAGCATTTTTTCAATCGCACCGTTCTCCACATATTCAAGTGCATGAGTGTAGTGTTGTTTAAGGAGGATTTTTGTTTTTTCATCATTCTCCTTTTCAGTTCTGTTTCGCATTTCAAAGAAAAGCGTCTGATTGATCCGTTCAGCGACATCAATTTGTAATCGAAAAGTTTTCCTACAACGTTCGAGAGTTTTTGCCAACTCCTTAGCAGGTGAATTTGTGCTTTCTGCGATTAACACGGCTGCTTGTTGTTCATATTTCCAGCGTCGGATACGGTCTAATTCTTCATACATTTCAGATGCCGTCTGATATCGTTCATCAACATCTCTATTTAGTGCTTTTAAAGCAAAATTTCGGAATTCCTCCGGACAGTTTTCAAGGTTCTCAATTTCACCTGCAGCTTTTTTTCTATCAATTTCATCCGCTTCGCCAGAAAATGGAAAATGTTTTGTGAGTGCCTCATATATTACCAACCCAGTAGCATACAAATCAGCTCTATAATCGTAAGCTCCGTAATGTTGTTCTGGTGCCATGTAACGTCTTGTCCCGGTCATAGTAACAGCAAATTCTGTATTTTCACCGAATATTCGCGCAATACCAAAATCAGCGATCTTCGCTTCTTTCTCTAATGTGACTAATATATTCTGTGGTTTAATATCTCGGTGCAGGATGTTTTTTGCGTGTGCACCTTTTAAACCGTTGCAGATGCCTATTCCGATATTAAGCACATCGTTTGTTGTTAAATCACCTTGTTGCACAAGTTGATGTAGGTTGTCGCCTTCAATAAATTCCATCACTATCCACGCAATGTACTTATCTTTACCGGGTTCAACTGTATGGATTGAAACTATATTTGGGTGTTCACAAATAATTGACATTGACTCCAGTTCTGATTTAAGGAAATGCCTTCTGTTCGATGGATATGCCTCTTTAGATAATGCTTTGATGGCAACAGGACGTCCAGTCAACTCTTCTTCTGCAAGAAAAACTGACGAAAAACTACCACCACTCAGGTATTCTTTTAATCTATATTTACCTAATATCAATTGGTTTATCTTCATAGCGATGAATCAAAAAGTGTTTTGTGAGGCATGTAAATTTAGAGAGGCATACTATCTATATAAACTATATTAAAAATTAGCAAAAATAGCAGTATATGTCAACGTTAAAACTTCAAGCGAAATTAGTTCTAAGAATTTACTGCAATATACTTTAACCGAGAGTTCACATTCTGATTTGGAATACTAATGTTCTGTCAATACTCAAATGATGAGTAGATCTGTTCGTAGGGACAAGGTTTCCCTGTCCGATAACAAATCATTTATGACTTGATAAGGCACTAAATTGTCTTAGTTCCTCTGTTAACAGGAATTCTTGGATAAAAAGCACATATTAGTCAATATGTGACGTAGTTTTACAAATTATTGTTTATAGATTATTTCACAAATCTGACTGCAGTAACTAATTTTTTTGCTTTTTCTGTGAGTTCAGCAAAATTTCCGGATGCAATAATACTACTACTTACTAAAGAACTTCCTACACCTAATGCGGTTGCACCCGCTGTTATATATTCAGCAGCGTTGCCAACACTGATACCACCGGTGGGAATTAGTGGAATCTGAGGGAGTGGTGCTTTGATGTCTTTTATGTAAGAAGGTCCCACTCCACTTGAAGGAAAAACTTTGACATAATCTGCACCACTTTCCCATGCTGTCAAAATCTCTGTGGGTGTGAATGCTCCGGGAATTACGACTTTCCCATATCTGTTGCAGATTTCAATCACGTCCGGTTTTGTAACAGGACTCACGACAAATTCTGCACCTGCAAGCATCGCAGCCCGCGCTGTCTCGGAATCCAAAACTGACCCAACACCAATTAAGACACTATCACCTAACCGTGTTGATACCTCACTGATGACACGTAACGCATCGGGAGTTGTCATCGTTATTTCAATAACATCAACACCGCCTGCTTGAATAGCATCCGCTGTCTGAATTAAATCACTTGGACTATTTGCACGAATTATAGCTACAATACGACAGTCTTCAATTCGGTGCATTTGTTCTAATTTTGTCATAAGCTTCCTCACTCTATTAGATTATTAAACGATTATGTTGTTTAGAAAAAATGTACATTCACATTAATTTGGCTCTGTTCAATCATACGATTTATGTTGCATTAAAAGTTTTAACATGTTAACATTAAAACAGCAGATTGCAGACAAATGTGAATACTTTATAAAATCCAACGAAACCGAGGTTAGATACTTCAAGACGAATTTCTATCAAAAATTCGTCAATATAAACGAATGGAAGTTCCCCTACTACCTTATCTGATTGGTTTGGTAGGTTTACTCATACTCTCCGGTTTTTTCTCCGGTTCAGAAACTGCTTTGTGTGCATTGACTCGTGTGCAGATTGAGAAGTTACGCCTTGAACGAGGAAAAACTTCAGCAATTATCAATTTTGTTGACAACCCTCGCAGATTATTCATCACTGTCCTACTTGGAAACAATCTCGTCAATGTCTCATTTGCTATCCTTATGTTGGGCTTTGTCTCTAAAGTCCTCCCCGAATTATCGGACCTATTAAAGTTTGTCGTTGCTACTGGTCTTAGTGTAATTTGCATGCTAATCTTTGGTGAGATGACACCAAAGACTTATGCCATAAAACATGCTGAGGCATTTGCCAAAATTACCGCGCCATTGTTGTGGATATTCTCTATCTTCATAACACCTGTGCGGTCATTATTGCGTAAAATCATAGACAGACTTGTTCCAATCTTTGGAGGTAAACCACCACCTGAAGAAGAGTTCACAACATCAGATCTACAAGAATTCTTCAAAACTTACCACGAAGAAACACTCCCGCCTGATGAGCGTGAAATTGTCAGTAATATTCTTGAACTGCGAGACATTGAAGCAAGAGAAATCATGGTGCCAAGAACTGAAGTCGTTGTAGTTTCCACATCACACACCATTCAAGAGACATTAACGCAAGCAAAGGAATCAGGCTTCTCACGGATTCCTGTCTTCCGTGAAGAAATTGACAAAATCTGCGGTGTATTCTTTGTCAAGGATATCGCCAAGTGGCGACATGCAGGAATAAATTCCTTGACGATTGATGAGTTCCTTGAGCAAAGAAAACAGCATAAGGAGTTAACCGATAATGCCCCCTTAATCCGGGAACCTGTTACGGTACTTGAAACACGTAAAATAGGAATACTATTACTAAGACTAAAACGCGAGAAGACAAAGATAGCAATTCTCCTTGATGAATATGGTGGCTTTTCCGGTATTGTCACGACTGAAGATATTGTTGAGGAGGTCGTCGGGGACATTGTTGATGAACATGATAAAACAGAAAGTCTATCTGAATGTATCAGACATTCAGATAACCCATTAGTCTTAGAAACCACTGGTCGTATGAGTATTCGCGATCTAAACCAACAATATGAACTCAAAATTCCAGAAGAATCCGTAGACACTATTGGTGGTTACGTGTTCGGACTCTTTGGAAGTATACCATCCGTTGGTGAAGCACAGTTTGACGAAAACGGAATAGAGTTTGAAATAACTGCGACAGAAGGAAATCTAATTACAGGACTGTATATCCGCGTACCAGAGTCTAAAGAACCTGAAATTGATGTTTAACTCAGCTTATAAAGTTTGAAAATTCTGCTATTATCCCTCTTTTTAATTAGTGCTGGTAGTGCAATTCATCCTGCAGTGCTTATAAGCACGTTTGCTGTTGCAGTCCTTATCTGTCTAATACTGTCCGCATTTTACTCCGGTTCAGAAACTGCTCTTGTCTCTGTAAATAAGCTTCGAATTAATCAACTCGTTGAAACGGGGGATTCAAGATCAAAGATTATTCACCGTCTAATAGACTCCCCTGATAGAATGTTAGCGTTGACCTTGGTCGGAACTAATCTGGCAAATGTCCTCATTTCACTGTTTGGAGATCAATTAACTGAAGCAGTATTGCCGACCCTAACAGATCAGGAGCGAGGTGGAATAACAATTCTATATATTACTACTCTGCTGCTGATATTTGGAGAAATTTTGCCAAAGACGATTTTCAGGGTTAAATCAGATGTTCTTGCCTTACGTTATGCCTATCTATTACGGTTTTCCGAATATGTCTTAGCGCCTCTTATTTACTTTGTCCAATTAGTAACAAAGATCTTCGTGAGAATCATAGATAGAGGATCGTCGGAACCTAACGTTGATGCCCAACGTGAAGAATTACGATTGTTGGCGACGATGGGTGAAAGGTCCGGAAACCTCTTGACTGAACAGCGGCAAATGATACACCGTTTGCTTAACTACCATGACAGGACTGTGCGGCAAGTTATGGTTCCGTTGGTTGACATCGTTGCGATAGAAAAGACGACAAGCTGCGAAGACTTCTTACAGGTTGCCGCAGATTCTGGTTTTTCACGCCTCCCAGTTTATGATGAACGCATTTTTGATATTATCGGTATCGTCAACCTTTTAGATGTGCTTTATGCTGAAGAACTTCCTGATACAATTGAATCGTTTATACGCAGTGAGATACACGTTGTTCCTGAATCAAAGAATATTAATGCTCTCCTGAAAGAAATTCAGCAAACCCAACACACCATGGTGTTTGCTGTTGATGAATATAGTGGTATTGTTGGTCTTGTTACCGTTGAAGATCTTGTAGAAGAAATCGTAGGTGAATTTGCTGATGAACGTGATGACCCAGACATGATTCAACTTATCGCTCCAGAAATTATTGAATGTGAAGGACGCACAGAAGTTGATATATTAGAAGAACAGTACGGTTTATCCATTCCCGATGGTGATTACGAAACCATCGCGGGGGTACATACTTGATAGAACAGGAACGATTCCTGAAACTGGTACAGAGTTAGAATTGGGTGATTCTGTCATCACGATTTTAGCTTCGGACACTCGTGCAATCAGAAAAATCCGGATCAGACGCAGACTCGGTAGGTTCAAAACTTGACCTTTACTGTGGTTTTCATATTGACAAACTATCACTGAAAACTGAAAGACGCTTCTCACCGATACTTGACAATTCTCCTACAAAATTCCGAGTGGTGGCATGACGACTACTTCTTCAGTAACCATATCATCAGGTTGCATACATATTGATAGAATCGTACTTGCAACATGATCAGGTTTTAGCATCTTTTCAAAATCTGGATGCTCCGTTATATCATCCCAAAAAGGCGTTTCTACAGAACCAGGAAGCACTGCTGTAACACGCACATTTTGTTGGCGCACTTCAGCTGCCAATACTTTTGTTAATGCAAGTGCTCCCGCTTTTGCTGCACAATATGCACTGGATGCTGGAAAAGCTATCTTGGCTGCTATTGAGAGCACATTGACTATCTGTCCACCACCTTGGGCAATTAGATGTGGAATAGCAAACTTTGAACAGAGAAACACACCTTTCATATTGGAATTAATTACAGTGTCCCAATCTGAGGGGGCATAGTCAACGATGGTTCCAAATATACCTGCTCCAGCATTGTTGACCAAAATGTCTATATTCTGATAAGCATCAAGCGTGCCTTGAATAAGGGATCGCACTGCTTCAACATCAGAAACGTCAGTTGGTATCGCAAGTACATCTGCACCTGTATCTCTTAATTCAGATGCGACTTTTTCTACGACTTGTTGCGTTCGAGCAGCAAGAACTACCTTTGCCCCAGAATTTGCTAAACCAGTGGCTACGGCTTTACCAATGCCTTTTGACGCGCCCGTAACAATAGCGACCTTTCCTTCAAGTCTATTTCTTGTATTCATGAGTTTTTTTGTATGTCGAAGTGCTCTCCGCATCACGACATTTCTGTAGAAACTACGTTTGAAGGTTATACTTCTTTCAAGAATCCTAAATACATCTTAGAAACTCTGCCCGCGTTGAACTATCTTCACGGAAGGTTCCACGCATGGTGTTTGTGGTCATCTTGGATGCCTGTTTTTCAACACCACGCGCCATCATACACATATGTTGTGCTTCCATAACAACGCCGACTCCTGTGGGATCTAAAGCCTCTTCCAATGCCTCAGCAATCTGTCGCGTTAACCTTTCCTGAACCTGTAAACGACGTGAGAACATGTCAACAATTCTCGGTATCTTACTCAAACCGATTATACGTTTTCGTGGTAAATACCCGACGTGACATTTTCCCCAAAATGGCAGTATGTGATGCTCACAAAGACTATAAAACTCTATATCCTTGACAATGACCATTTCGTCGTAATCTTCGTCAAAGATTGCTTCATTTAATAACTTAATTATGTCTTGGCTATACCCACTTGTCAAAAACTCCATTGCTTTCGCTGCACGGGCAGGTGTTTTGACTAAACCTTGACGATTGAGATCTTCTCCCAGATTCTCAATAATCTGTCCATAGAGAGATTCTAATTCTGTTTCCTGGCTAAGAGACTTCTGTTTGAGTTCCGTTTCATTTTCCTGTTTAGGCTTCATAAATTAAGAGGTATCTCCGTAATAGTCGAAGTGGTTCTTTGGTGTTTCTCGCAATCGTAGCCTGTGTAGAACCACAGGTCGTAAATTCGGTTCCAACACATCCCAAAGCACTTTGACGAAGTTTTCCGATGTTGGATTGACAGTTTCGAATTCTGGTGTATCCAGATTTAGGTGTTTGTAATCAAATCGTGCAAATACCTCCTTTTCAACCACATTATCAATTAGGTTCAAGTCTGCAAGCAACCCTGTTTTAGCATCAACATCCCCTTTAATGGTAATTTCAAGGATATAGTTGTGTCCATGTCCAGCAGGATTATTGCATTTTCCAAAAATCTGAAGATTCTCTTCTTCTGAAAGCAGATGACTATGGAGTCGATGCGCCGCGCTGAACTCATAGACTTTGGTGTGATAAACCATCATATCCTCTCCATAATAGTCAGCAAAGTGTGTTGCATTTTCATAAAGTCGTACACGATGCAATATTCCGTTAGGCAGCGAAGAAGCAAGACTCTGCCATATCTCAATTGTGATATTCTCACATGTCGGTAGTATGTGAGGATTCTCAGCAAAGACAGGATGCTGGCTGTTCAGATGTTTATGGTCATAATTCTCAAGTATTTCTGTTTTTAACAGACTGTCCAAATCGGTTAAGTTGATGACCATCCCATCCTCAGGATTTAAATCTCCTCTGACCATAACTTGAAGGATGTAGTTATGTCCGTGACCATTTGGATTGG
This sequence comes from Candidatus Poribacteria bacterium, assembly GCA_965261435.1. Taxonomy (GTDB): domain Bacteria; phylum Poribacteria; class WGA-4E; order WGA-4E; family WGA-3G; genus MSPOR6. The sequence goes on along the minus strand of CBDHDL010000021.1, from coordinate 3,074,292 downwards.
CTGCGGCACCAAACAGTGCAAAGTTCTCACTATCACTCATTTCGGGTAATCGATTGTAATGAGATGCTTCGAATGCTGTCTGACGGGTTAAATAATACATCAGTATTACCCTATCAACTTGGTGTTACCAATTCATCATCGACCGACTCGTATTGAACCGACATCACCCATTCACCAGTACCGCGTAGCTGCACGTTGCAGTTTTTCAACCATTCAATTAGTGTAAGTCTGTCACGTGCTTCCCATTCACAAACCATTCTTCCGGATAATGTATCACAAAGAACACGAATGTTTTTTACATTATCGTTTTCTTCTTCTTTGAATCGCTTCAGCAGACGTGTCACATCTTGCCGTGTCATACATGCAATAGCATGTGCAGTAACAAATCTCATCATAGATTTATCGAATCCTGGAAGAAATTGGGTGTGATAGTAACATCACCGCATCCATATTTAATCACGAGCGATAGGTGCGCCGACGAGATTACCCCACTCTGTCCAACTCCCGTCATAGTTGCGTACCTTCTCATAACCGAGTAGATATTTCAAGACAAACCAGGTATGTGAGGAGCGTTCCCCAATACGGCAATAAGCGATCGTCTCTTTACTATCATCAACACCAGCACCGCCGTAAATATGTTGCAGTTCATCGTGTGATTTGAAAGTACCGTCCTCAGCGACTGCTGTTGCCCACGGAATATTTGCTGCACCGGGGATGTGTCCACCTCTTTGTGCTGTTTCACTCATACCTGGTGGAGCAATCACTTCACCTGAGAATTCTGCAGGCGAGCGTACATCAACAAGATTGATCACACCTTGTTCAAGTGTGGGTAATACATTGTCCTTAGTTGCACGTACGTTGTCATCGGGGAATTTCGCTTGGTATCCAGTAGCTGCATAAGATGGGACATCTTTAACAAAGTCTCTACCTTCATCAATCCATTTTTGACGTCCACCGTTCATCACCTTCAAAAGACTTTCATCGTGTCCATAGTAGCGAAATTGCCAGAGGGCGTATGTAGCAAACCAATTGTTATTATCACCATAGAAAATGACATTCGTATCGTTAGCGATTCCACTGTCATTACAAAGTGCTTCAAATTGGTCTTTCGTCAGAATATCGCGTCGTACCTGGTCACACAGTTGCGTTTGCCAGTTTAGACCGACTGCCCCGGCGATATGCCCATCTGCATAAGCAGTCGTGTCAACATCAACTTCAAGCAAGCGGATCCCCGCATCATTTCCGTGTTCAGCAACCCAATCCGTACTAACCAATACATCAGGATTAGCGTAATCAGCCATTTCTCTCTCCCTTTCTTTCATATAAATCACAAAAAGTGATACTATAATGTATATAGAACTCAGATTTTCGTTATTGTATTATTAGATAATTATATTATACGCATAAGGATTAAATTTGTCAAATATAGATACATCAGGGTTATTTAGTTTTCGGTATATATGTACATTTTTATCACACCTATTGATAGTATTCGTAGGTCGGGTAGAGCGTGAGCGAAACCCGATATGACAACCGAAATCAATAAATGTCCAAATCAACGCAGAATAAGCGTTTGGTATTCGTCGGGTTTCGCTTCGCTCTACCTATAAGTGTAAACTTAAGGGAACTTAGTTGAACTTATGAATCATTCCGAATCCTTATGGTTATAGGGATTGTCTTCTCCTCAGTCCCGTAGGGACGAAATGTTTATAGAAAAATGTGTACCCCCACCTCTCTTCAGTCCCGTAGGGACGATATGTTTATATCATGGTGTGCTTTTACACATAGCGTCCCTACGGGACTAAAAGGGTTTGTATAACGTTTAACTTTAAACATAGCGTCCCTACGGGACTGAAGAGGGTTTCTGACATAGAAAATTCCTTAAGTTTACACCTATGGGTAGAGCAAAGCGAAACCCGACAGGAACCTAATGTGTCGGGTTTCGCTTCGCTCTACCCGACCTACGACTGATATTTACAAGTGTGATAAAAAGTGCCAAAAAACCGAAAACTAAATAACCCTGCCCGAGTCTTCAAAAACTTGAAACATTTAAACCTGTATGGTATACTTCAATATATACAGTATTGGTTCTTTCTTGAAATACGACCTTTTAAATTCAATTAGGGAGAGGCGGGGAATGAGTACACTTTTTTGTGATAGGTTTCATTTATTGAGAATAGTTGCTTATGAAAAAGTTAGTAAAAAGTCCTTTACGCTACCCTGGTGGAAAATCAAGAGCACTTAAACAGATAATTCCACTCATACCGCCAAAAATAAAAGAATATAGAGAACCATTCGTTGGTGGTGGTTCCGTTTTTTTTGAAATTCGTAGTATCTTTCAGAATCATATAGAAACCTATTGGATAAATGACCTGAATTACGACCTATATTGTTTCTGGAAACAGACGCGGGATAGTGTAACTAAATTAGTCAATGCAATATCTGATACGAAAGCCAACTATAGTAATGGAAAAACTTTATTTGATGAATATACACATGCAAAAGATTTGCTTAGCAAGAAGAGGCAATTACTATCAGAATTTGATAGAGCGGTTCGGTTCTTTGTTCTGAATCGCATTACTTTCTCGGGTCTCGTCGATTCCGGTGGGTATTCGCAATCTGCTTTTGAGAAGCGCTTCACAGATTCATCAATTCTCAGAGTGAATGCGGTAAACCCATACCTCTCAGGAGTCAAGATTACATGTGAAGATTATGTTGAAGCACTATTTCAACAAGGTGATGATGTGTTTATATTTCTTGACCCACCATATTGGAAGACATCGGAGTCAAGACTCTACGGAACAAGAGGAACATTACATACTGCATTTGACCATGCACAATTTGCTGAAAATGTGAAAAAGTGTCCTCATAAATGGTTGATTACTTATGACGATTCTCCCGCGATCCGAGAACTCTTTGATTTTGCAGAAATTCAGGAATGGACTTTACAATATGGCATGAATAATTATAAAAAGAAGTATGCTGCAATAGGAAATGAATTGTTCATCAAAAATTATTAATAATCAAGATTAAGTGATAAAACTTTAAGGAACAAACGTTGAACATGGACACCCTCAACTACTATTTACCACCGCGTATAGAATTCGGACAAGATGCTACCAAAAACTTAGCACGTCATATAAGAACATTCAATGGTAAAAAACCATTCATCGTCAGTGATGCAGGTATTGAAAATGCAGGAATATTGCACCAAGCGATCACATCACTTGAAGATGCAAGTATTCCTTATACTACATACATAGACATTCAACCGAACCCCACTGACACAAGCATCTTACAAGGTGCGGAAGTCTATCAGCAAGAAGAATGTGATGTAGTGATTGCTGTTGGTGGCGGAAGTGTTATGGATGCTGCGAAAGCCATACGCATATTAACAACGCACGAACCCCCTTTGGAACCTTACTATGTGGATTCAGGAGGTCCTGAAAACATACACGACGATCTGCCACCATTGATATGTCTTCCCACCACCGCTGGAACAGGTAGCGAAGTTTCTCAGGGAGCAATCATTACTGATACTTCGTTAAATACCACAAATAGATGGAGAAAACGGGCAATTGTTACGCGATTTAACATGTCTAACATCGCGTTGTTGGACCCCCTATTAACAGTAAAGATGCCGCCATCCTTGACTGCAGCAACGGGAATGGATGCAATCACACACGGTATTGAGGCTTATGTTGCAACAAAATACCACCCAATATCAGAAGGTGTAGCGCTACAAGCGTTGAAAATATTAAGCGCAAACATAAGAAAAGTATATCACAATGGGGAAGATATAGAAGCCAGAGGAAAAATGCTGTTAGGTTCGTGTATGGCAGCTTTTGCATTTCAAAAAGGTTTAGGAGCAGTCCACTCTATTGCACACCAGTTATCAACTGATGCACCAATTCCACACGGTATTGCGAATGCTATTCTATTACCACCTGTCATGACGTTTAATCTTTCTTACGCTGTTGAGAAATATGCGGATGTTGCGGATGCTTTAGGAGTCAATGTGGAAGGATTGTCAAAAGACGAGGCAGCAAGTGCTGCAATTGATGAAATCTGTAGACTGAATAAGGAACTCAAAATACCATCAGGACTTGAAGAGGCAGGTTTGGACAAACAGAAAATCGCAAAACTCGCAGCAGACTCAATGCTTGATCACTGTCATAAATTAAATCCAAGACCTTGTACCGAACAAGATATGTCAAATCTGCTTCACGCTGCTTTTTAGTTTAAGTAATACCATTTCTAAATGATTATGTAGCATTATTTCGTAGGTCGGGTAGAGCGAAGCGAAACCCGACACGTAGGGTTAGACAGGTTTTCCATGTCGGGTTTCGCTTCGCTCTACCTATAGGTGTAAACTTAAGGAATTTTCTATGTCAGAAACCCTCTCCAGTCCCGTAGGGACGCTATGTTTATAGTTAAACGTTATACAACCCCTCTTTAGTCCCGTAGGGACGATATGTGCAGTAGTTCATCCTGATATAAACATATCGTCCCTACCAAATCAACGACAAATGCGCGTTTGGCATTTGTCGGGACTGAAGAGAGGTGGGGGTACACATTTTTCTATAAACATATCGTCCCTACGGGACTGAAGAGAAGACGATCCCAATAAACATAAGGATTCAGAGTGATTCATAAGAGCTTCTAAGTTTTCTTAAGTTTACACCTATGGGTTTCGCTTCGCTCTACCCGACCTACAGTTTATTTATGACAATTTGTCAATTAGAAATGGTAAAAGGTTGATTTCAGATGCTCACCATAAACGTCAATTTAAGGAGAATTACGCTTTAAATTTCAGGGCGGTAGGTTCGGTTTCCTAACCGAACCGGATTTGTGCTAATTGCTTTGATAAAGGTTTTCGCGAAGGATCCGGCAGAATACGCGTTTGGTATTCTGCATTGATTAGGAAACTGCACCTACCGAGGGGCATCGCGTTAATTTGTTATGACACGGACTAAGGAGAAAGATTAATAGGAACGATCCACCCCTTCGTATTTGCGGGTTTATATTCATTATCTCGCAAATAATCGGACGTATGCCACAAACAGAGACTTTTACCATCCGGCATCCAGACGACAGACGCAAGATTTAAAGATGTTCGAGCGATTGCATGTTTTTTTCCTGCATCAAAATCATACACCCAAACTTTCCAAAGAAGTCCTGCACAATCTTCACGTTCCAAAAATGCTAATCGATTACCTCTTGGACTCCATGATGGGTTTGTGTGTTTAAGTACTCTATGTTTTGTTGTTTGCTCATTGATTGGTGCAATATGGAGACGTTTATCATAGACTGGATCAGCGCGATTGCCTCCAGACAACACATAAGCAAGATGTCTCCCATCAGGTGACCAACGGATCTGTCGAACGTATTGATGTTGTGTAGGGATCTGTTCAACAAGTTCACCATCCACAGTTTGAATGCGTATCCCAGCATAGGGGACTGATGCATTACCTACCTTATGATCATAAACTACATCATAAGTCAATATGCTTCCATCTTTGGACCAAGAAGGTGCGTGCAAAAAAGTGTATGTGTATAGTGGTTTTTTAAACGGCACACGCGCAACGATCTTGCCGCCACTTCCATCACTGTTGATCCGATAAACAGAATCGTACCCTTTTTCGCGTCTTCTAAATGCCAACTGATTCGCTGTGGGAGACCAAGCAGGAGCTTTCCCCTCAACTACTTTTTTGACCCTCCCTAACTCCCAATCGGCAGTATAGACATAACGTTCATCATCCTCTTTAACCTCAAATGCTATCAGACGACTATCCAGTGACCAAGATACATGCGGATTGAATAATATCCCGTCGTATAGTTTCTTATTCTGATTGCCAGTTTTGTCCATGATCCAGAGTTCGCTTGCTTTCCAATAACTTCCACTGAGATCCGTCCTTTTTAGCATTGCAATAAGTTCACCGTTTGGACTCCAATACGGATATTCAGCACCCGCGACAAGATGTAAAATTCGAGGTGTATTGCAATAGTTCGTATTGAACATCACACCTTCAGCATCTTCAAACTCACCAAAGCGATACATAGTAACCCAAACATTCTGTTTATTCGGCAGTTCAACCTGATACGCCTCTGTTGTTTTTTTGACTATCGGCAAATTAGTACCATCATTGAGACGATATAATGGCTCATTATCACCCTGTTCAGCATATACAGGTACATTATCGTGGGTTATTACACCCCTTACTCGAGTATCAGTTGGTGTGGATGAACTTTCAGTTAGATTTGAATATGCATAGATGTATCCGTCAGTAGATGTTGCATATAGGAAGCCATCAGAGATCGCTGGGGCAGCCTTAATAGAACCTATAGCCTGATGGGACCAAGCTTCTGCTTTAGATTCTACGTTGAATGCTTGTATCTTACCATTTCTTGCTCCGATATATGCGACCCCATTGGCGATGACAGGAAAACTATCACTACCCTCTGTATATCCTCTCCATAGATTCTCATTATGTTGCGGAGTAACAGGACGAAACACCCCATTGACGCATCCGTAGTCAGTTCCGTCGATTCTGACACTACTGCTCCGTTGAGATTTAAACTTTCCACTAATTGCGTCCAATAGATATATGCGAGAGGGGTAAGAACCGACATAAACATTTCCTTCAAATATTACCGGCGGAGCATCTATCCACCCTTGCGTCTTAAATTCCCAAACCTTTTCTCCTGTTTCAGTATTGAGAGCGTAGAATTTACTATCGCGTGTACTGAAGTAAACACGATCACTATATACTGCAGCAGAAAAACGGATTGCACTGCCAGCATCATAAACCCATTTGATTCCCCATGATTTCACATTTAACGCATACATCTTGCCGTCGTTGGAACCGATATAAACTACATCATTTACAATAACCGGTGATGCTTCAATAGGTCCACCAGTCTTGAATTGCCATACAAGTTGGAGCGGAGGACTGATCTTCTTATCAGGACTTCTCCCAGAATACTGCAAATCGTTCATAAACATGTGCCAATCTTCAGCACGAGGGGGTGTGACGTGGGGAGCCTTAATCTCAGAGGTATCTGATGGAGAAGTTGTGGAGTCTTGCGATTTCTCTTTACTATCACATCCTGACAGGAAGTAGAATGAGATAAGAAATAACACGAACAGTGATACAGTTCTAATTATTGTAAGTTGAGGCATAATGAACAGTTAATGAAATTTGAAGAATTTTGAAGTAACGAAAATCCGTTACCACTAATATAACATGTTGACATGTATATGTCAACTTTTCTTGAAATTGTGTCAAATCTGTGTTACAATTTCATTTTCGTAAACACATATAGATGTCAACCACAAACGGTGATAATAATGAACAGATTATTGGCAGATGTAGACCCGCAAATTGTAGAAATTACCAGTAAAGATTTGACACGTCAGCAAAATTCGTTGATGTTGATTCCATCAGAAAACTATGCCAGTCGCGCCGTTATGGAAATTCAGGGCAGCATCTTAGCAAACAAATACGCTGAGGGGTATCCTGGCGAGCGTTACTATAACGGTTGTGAGTTTATGGATGGTGTGGAATCGCTGGCAATTGAACGTGCTAAGTCACTCTTCGGAGCAGAACATGTTAATGTGCAACCCCATGCGGGCACACAAGCGAATATGGCTGCCTACCATGCATTACTTGAACCCGGTGACACTATCATGGCTATGGCATTGAGCCACGGTGGACATCTCAGTCACGGCGATAAGGTCAACTTTTCTGGAAGATATTATAATGTCGTTCCTTACGGTGTAGATGCTGACACAGAACTTATTGATATGGAGGTGGTAGCAGGCCTCGCAGCACAACATCGTCCAAAGATTATCGTTGTAGGTGCGACTGCTTATCCAAGACAGTTTGACTTTTCTGAATGGAAAGAAATTGCTGATTCAGTAGATGCCTTTCTGTTAGCAGACATCGCTCACATTGCAGGACTTATTGCGGGTGGCGTTCATCCTGATCCTGTACCTTACAGTGATGTAGTTACCACCACGACCCACAAAACGCTACGCGGTCCACGGGGTGCGATGATTATGTGTAAATCTGAACATGCAGAAAAGATTGATCGTGCAGTCTTCCCGGGTCTTCAAGGTGGGCCCTTCCTACACACCATCGCTGCAAGAGCAGTCGCTTTCAAAGAAGCAAGCGAACCTGAATTTAAAACATATCAAGAACAGATTGTAAAAAATGCAAAAGCACTCGCTGAGAGATTGATGGAAAACGGTTTCCGTTTGGTTAGCGGTGGTACTGAAAATCATCTCATGTTGTTAGACCTGACGACAAAATACGCGAAACTAAGTGGTAGACAAGCAGCTGATCATCTTGAGGATGCAGGAATTATTGTCAATAAAAACAGCATTCCGTTTGACAGAAGAAAACCGAAAACTACCAGTGGCATCCGTATTGGTTCACCGATGGTTACAACACGCGGCATGAAGGAAAATGAAATGCGAACAATCGCCGATTTTATGACCGAAGCACTTGAAAATAGACTGAAAGGATCAGTTAAAAGAAAAATCCGAGAAAACGTCAAGGAATTCTGTGAACAATTCCCAATATATGAATATTTGAAATAGTTTCATGCAGTGGCATACAAACAACAGCAAGAAATAAAATTGGACTATAAAGCCGCACTCGCCTACATTGATCAATTCATAGATTATGAGAGAAGTCGGGACTTTGCAAGACAGGCACGTTTCTATAATTTGAACCGTATCACGATTCTATTAGAACTGCTCGGAAATCCACATAAAACCCTAAAGGTTGTCCATGTTGCTGGTAGTAAAGGGAAAGGTTCAACTGCAGCAATTATTGCCTCGGTCTTAACGCATGCAGGTTATAAAACAGGTTTATTTACGTCACCCCATCTTATAACACCACGAGAAAGGTGTCGTATTGATGGTGAGTTAATCTCAAAAGCAGATGTCGCATGCTACATTGAAAAATTAAAACCTGCAATTGAGACAGCATCAAAAACTGAATTCGGACGCGTTTCATTTTTTGAAATATATACTGCACTTGCATTCACATATTTTGCTGATGAAACAACAGATTTCGCGGTGATTGAAGTCGGTTTAGGTGGCAGACTTGACGCAACAAATGTCGTCTCACCAGTAACGACTGTTATCACAACGATAGGGTTGGAACACACGAATATATTAGGAGAGACCTATACTGAGATAGCAACTGAAAAAGCAGAAATCATCAAGGAAGGATGTCCAATTGCACTTGCACCACAACATCCTGATGTGCAAGCGGTGATTGAAAAAGTTGCAGACGAACGGAATGTTTCAATCGTGCAAGTAAAAGATTTTGACAAACAAGAAAACGAAGAGTCTGTTTCTAAAGTCATCAGAGATTCAGCAGGTATTCCGTTAGCACAACAGTTTGACGTTGAGACAAAATCTGAACAGTATGAGAAACTAACGTTATCCCTACTTGGACAGCACCAATATATAAATGCGAAGACTGCGATAGCAGCATTAGAATGTTTAAAAGAGAAAGGATTTGCGATAACTAAAGATAGCGTTTTTTCGGGTTTCAAAAACGTTCAATGGCAAGGACGAATGCAACAGGTAATGTCTTCTCCGACCTTAGTACTTGATGGTGCACACTCACCGATTTCCATAAAAGCGTTATGTCGTGCGATTTGTGAAGATTTCCGTTACACTCAGGTGAATTTTATCGTTAGTATCATGAAAGATAAGGACATGATTGAAATAGGTAATATCATTTCAAAAATCGCTGCTTCAATAATTATTACTGAAGTTACTGAAAACCCGCGTGTAATACCTGCTGAAACAATTAAAAACTCATGGTCAGGTATATGTAACAAAATCACAACACATCCGACCCCTGAAAAAGCAATTTCAACTGCTTTGTCCACCGCAAAACCCACTGACTTAATTTGCATAACAGGTTCACTTTACCTTGTTGGACAAGCACTAACTATTTTTGATAGGGATTACGAATTCAATAGAAAAAGAGAGGTCATTAATGCGTGAAATCACTTGTAAAAGATGGTGGTTAAATTTAAAGATTGTTTTAATCTGTTTGCCGATACTGAATTTAGCCACCACTGCTCTTGCCGACAATCACTCTTCACAAGCAGGTACACTGCCTGATATACCGGGTATATGGTGGATTGCCCCAATCGGTGCGCTCATAGCTTTAGTTTTTGCTTTCCACTTCTATCGTTCTGTGATGAAACAGGACGAAGGAAACGAGACGATGCGTGACATTGCACAATCAGTACGTGAAGGTGCAATGGCGTATCTAAGACAGCAATATAAAGTCGTGGGTATTGTTTTTGCTGTGTTATGTATAATTTTTATATTTATGGCTTTTGTTCTGAATGCACAAAACAAGGTTGTACCGTTTGCTTTTCTGACGGGTGGTTTTTTCTCAGGACTCTGCGGATTTTTGGGAATGAAGACTGCTACGAATGCTTCCGCTCGCACAACCAGTGCAGCAATGAAGGGTCTCAACGCAGGCTTGAAGGTTTCATTCCGCGCCGGTGCAGTGATGGGATTGATAGTTGTTGGGTTTGCGTTACTTGACATTACCGGATGGTTTCTTATTCTTTACTACCTCTTTCCCAAGATTTTACCGGGTTTCTTAGAAGTCAATCCGCTGCCACAAATTACAGTGATTATGCTCAGTTTTGGTATGGGAGCCTCAACCCAGGCACTTTTTGCACGTGTTGGTGGTGGAATCTATACAAAAGCAGCTGATGTCGGCGCGGACCTTGTCGGAAAAGTTGAGGCAGGAATACCTGAAGACGACCCACGTAATCCCGCTGTCATCGCAGATAACGTGGGAGATAATGTCGGTGATGTCGCTGGAATGGGTGCTGACCTATACGAATCTTATGCAGGTTCAATCCTTGCAACTGCTGCACTCGGCGTTGCTGCTGCGGCTGCCATAGCAACAGGCGATGACAAGATGGTTCTTCAGTTGAAGTATTTATCAGCACCCATGATCCTCGCTGGTATCGGTGTGATCCTCTCTATACTGGGTATCTATCTGGTAAGAACAAAAGAGGGGGCTACTATGAAGCAGCTGATGGGTTCACTGAACCTTGGAATCAACGGCAGTGCTTTCGGTATTGCAATTTTAGCACTCCCAGTTCTGTTATATCTTAATCTTCCCAACAAATGGCAAGTATGGGGGGCAATTGTTACAGGACTGATAGCCGGTTTAATCATCGGAAAAGTGACCGAAATTTTCACCTCTCACGAGTATAAACCGACCCGTGCTATCGCGAAGCAAGCAGGTACCGGACCTGCAACAGTGATTATTGAAGGTATTGCTGTTGGGATGGAATCTACGGCAATTCCAGTTATTACGATTATAGGTGCAGTTGCCATTAGTTATTACCTACCGGGTAATGCAAATGCATTTGATGAGTTTCAGCCTCTGATGGGTCTTTACGGCGTAGGTATTGCCGCAGTCGGCATGCTTGCTACCCTTGGAATTACGCTTGCTACAGATGCTTATGGTCCCATTGCAGATAACGCTGGCGGTAATGCTGAAATGGCTAAACTTGATGAAAGCGTCAGAGGTCGGACAGATCAATTAGACGCACTCGGAAACACAACTGCTGCAACAGGAAAAGGTTTTGCCATCGGTTCAGCTGCCTTAACCGCGCTTGCACTCTTAGCAGCCTACCTTGAAGAAATTCGTTATGGACTAATTCACTTGGCGGATAAGACAACATTGGAAATAGATGGTAATACAATTGATACCGTTAAGGTCTCCGTGAGTCAGTTCATGGACTACTACAACGTCACACTGATGAATCCACAAGTTTTGATTGGTCTCTTTATCGGGGCAGTGATGGCATTCTACTTCTGCGCGTTGACTATGAAAGCTGTCGGACGGGCAGCCGGTGCTATGGTAGAAGAAGTACGTAGACAATTCCGTGAAAAACCTGGTATAATGAAGGGTGAGGAAAAACCTGATTATGCGCGTTGTGTCCACATTTCTACCGCAGGTGCTCAACGGGAGATGATTTTTCCTTCGCTCATCGCTATTGTTGTCCCCGTAGCGGTCGGTCTGATATTTAATGTCGCAGGTGTACTCGGATTACTTGCCGGCGGATTAGCAACAGGATTTGTCTTGGCAATCATGATGGCAAATGCTGGCGGCGCATGGGACAACGCAAAGAAGTTTATCGAAGAAGGTAGCCACAAAGAAGAATACGGTGAAAAAGGGTCAGAACAACATAAAGCAACCGTTGTCGGAGATACAGTCGGTGATCCTTTCAAAGACACCTCTGGTCCTTCACTCAATATCCTTATTAAGTTGATGTCTATGGTTTCTGTCGTGTTTGCAGGTCTCATCGCAAAATATGGTGGCGCTATAAGCACATTGCTTGGTATGCAGTAGATGTTGTTCACATGATAGGGACAACAATGAAACAAAAGGAACAAACAATGAAACAAAAACTTTTTATCGGATTTATACTCTGTTCGCTCCTCCTTTGCACGGTATCTTGTGAAAAGGTTAAACATCAGCTGAAAGCAGACCCTGATGACACTCTAATATCCATCTCAGTTGACGATGTTGATCCTGTTGACACAACACGATCAGGAACAGTCTTTATCGGTAAGGCAGATGACAAATTTGGAAACGATGATTTCGAGATAAATTCCACTTCAATTACCGAAGATATATTGGAAATCAGTGTATCTTATAGTGGTGGTTGCAAGGAACATAAATTCACCTTGATTACATCAGAAGAATTCCGTGAATCAGACCCTGTCCAACTCGCCGTTTCACTTGCACATAATGCGATGGGTGATACTTGTGAAGCATATCCAACTGAAGAATACCAGTTTGATCTCACCCCAATCAAGACGAGGTATCAAGAGGCGTACCAAGTTGACACAGGCACGATTGTTCTGCAACTCAAAGACTATCCCCAAGCGCTTAACTATACATTCTAATGGATAGTCCAGACTAAATATGTAGGTTGTATAGAGGAACGAAACCCGACTTTAAAGTTGATATGGCATTTTGTCCAAATCAACGCCAAATGCGCGTTAGGCATTTGGCCAAATCAACGCCGAATACGCGTTAGGTATTCGGCCAAATCAACGCCAAATGCGCGTTAGGCATTTGGCGGGTTTCGCTTCACTCTACGCGACCTACAATCTATGAGTAGACGTTCTACTAAGACATCCTTCTCTCAATCTTCTGTATTAGCGATTGTTGAATCGCGGCGTATCACTTTGCAACTTGTAGATTTTGCTGAGTGACACCTAATAGTACCGAAAACTTCATACACTTACTCCGATTTTCATAAAGCAGAAAAACCGTTAATCTGCTATAATTAATCCGATCTTATATTTCATAAGGAGTACTGCTTGTATTCCACCTGTCCTTATATACTTATGCAGGAGAATTCATTAATATGCCTAATAAACTGAAACCCCGAAGCTATGCGATAACCGATGGTCCCGACCGCGCCGCTGCACGCACGATGCTGATGTTCGGTGATGGTGGACTATCGCCAGAAGACCTTGACAAACCAATTATCGGGGTTGCGAATACATGGATTGAGATAGGACCTTGTAACTTCCACTTGAGACGTCTCGCTGCTAAAGTGAAAGAAGGTATCCGTGCTGCTGGCGGAACACCTTTGGAATTCAACACAGTGAGTATCTCTGACGGCATTACCATGGGGACTGAGGGGATGAAGACATCACTAATCAGCAGAGAAATCATAGCGGATTCAATAGAGTTGGTCTCTATCGGCAACATGTTTGATGCTGTGGTGGCACTCTGCGGATGCGATAAAACTGTTCCCGGTACAGTAATGGCGTTGGCTCGGTTAGACATTCCATCACTCACGCTATATGGCGGATCAATTATGCCGGGTAATTTCCAAGGACGCGATGTTACAATCCAAGACGTATTTGAAGCGGTAGGACAGCATGCGGAAGGTACAATAACAGTTGAAGAATTGGATGATCTAATTAGCAAAGGGTGTCCGGGTCCGGGGGCTTGCGGTGGACAGTTCACTGCCAATACAATGGCAACTGCTGTTGAAATGTTAGGTATTGCACCGTTGGGTAGTGGGAGCGTTCCTGCAGTAGCAGAAGAAAAGGATAACGAAGCGTTCAAAGCTGGACAACTTGTGATGGATATGCTGGCAAACGACCGTCGTCCCAGTCAGATCATCACTCGCAAATCACTTGAAAATGCGATTACCTCTGTCGCAGCAACAGGTGGTTCTACGAACGGTGTTCTGCACCTCCTTGCTATTGCTTATGAAGCACAAATTCCGTTGACACTTGAAGATTTCCACACTATCAGTCAAAGAACGCCTGTGATGGCAGACCTGAAACCAGGTGGACAATTTGTAGCGACTGACCTATATGAAGCGGGTGGTATACAATTCTTGGCAAAACGTCTTGCGGAAACGGGTCTGCTACACACCGATGAGCTCACCGTCACAGGTAAAACAATTGGTGAAGAGGCTAACGCAGCAACTGAAACCGAAGGACAACAGGTTGTTAGAGCAGTTAATGCTCCACTGAAACCAACTGGTGGATTTGCGATCTTGAAAGGTAATCTTGCACCTGATGGGTGTGTTATTAAGTTAGCCGGTCAGGAAAAGACTCTACACCGCGGTCCTGCGCGAATCTTTGAGAAAGAAGAGGACACATTTGCCGCCATCAAAGGCGGAAAAATCAAGCCTGGTGATGTCGTTGTCATCCGATACGAAGGACCTACGGGAGGTCCTGGGATGCGAGAGATGTTAGGTGTAACTGCTGCAATTGTCGGTGCAGGTCTAAGTAATGATGTCGCACTCATGACAGATGGTAGATTCTCCGGTGCAACACACGGATTTATGATATGTCACGTTGCTCCTGAAGCAGCAACAGGTGGACCCATTGCCATTCTTGAAGAGGGTGACGAAATTGTCATTGATGCAAGAACACGTAGACTGGATGTTTCACTATCTGATAACGAAATTAAAACACGCTTAGAAAACTGGACTCCACCTAAACCTCGCTATACCCGTGGTGTTATGGCGAAATACGCAAAATCCGTGTCATCTGCATCTGAAGGTGCTGTAACAGGATAGGTTGGATTGAGTGAAGAACCTAACATTTGCTGAATTGAAAAGCGGCACATGTTAGGTTTCGTAACTCAATCCAACCTACAATACGGGGTGTATGGATTTCATTCAGTATTGACAATGAATATTAAGCAAATGCATCCGTTTCAACATCGTCCAAGAAAATACGCGCATTTTCTTGTAAGGCAGAACGATGGACAGCCGCTTCAAATAGGAGTTCATTCCATGCAGCATTGCCATCAGCAGGAAATGGTTCATCCGCGTGCATAGCTTTAATCACACCGTCCGCCATTCTCTTGAAAGATTGTGGCATTTCTGGTTGTCCTTGCTCATTTTCCCAACGTTCCTCTACTTCCGAATTATTTGCTTTACGGCGTAAGAATGAACCGTCTAAACCTCTTGCTTCAGCGTAAGATTTGTCTCCGAGAACCTTGATTCGTAATGGATGATCATCATATCCCCAAAGGTTTGTGCCGCTCAGGGAACCGATGACACCATTTTCCCAACCTATATGAATCAAACGTGCCCAACCGCCAGATGCATTCGGATCCCCAACAACACTGACCCATTCTGGTCTTCCTACTGTCCATAGAATCAAGTCAATGATGTGTGACCAGCAGTTGAAGTGTGCGCGTGCATGTACCATGCGAATCTCACCCAATGTCCCATCAGCGACATCGTCGTGAAGCTTCTTGAAATGGTGCATAAATCTATAGTTAAAGTCAATACCAAATTTGAGTCCCGAATCTCGCCACTTCGCAATAGCAGGTGCAGCGATCTTTAGGTCTTCTTCCCTCACACGAGCTTGTCCTTCTAAACCACACAGTGGTTTTTCTGTAAAAACATTGCGTCCACCTTCAATCAACTCTTGGAAAGGTGGAATACGACGTGTTTCATTGACAATAAGGAGAACAAGTTCAGCATCACAGTTTTTTAAAAGTTCCTCAATAGAAGGATACCCGGGTACGTCAAAGTGTGCTGAAGCTTTCTCAAGGAGTCCGGGATCCATTTCGCAAACAGCGACTACCTTAGCATCCGGATGGTCGTGGAAGTTGCCACCGTGCATCATTCCCATCCCTCTGCCACTAATCAGTGCACATTCTATCATTACACAATCCTCACTTCTGGAATAATTACTCAGACGGTAGTATAACACACATTAAAAAATACTCAAGGAAAATCTATAGCCTATCCTGTTTTCACTTTTGATTGTCTGAACCAGGATTTACAGACTTTACACAACGGAAGCCGATTAGATGGCTTGTCCGTGATGTTTCGTTACCACGCCGATATGTGATCCATACGCGCGGTTGACCACTCTCAACCCAAGATCCACCCCGAATTGAGCGAGATGTATCTATGTCCAAGTAATTATCAATGATTTCCTGTATGCTTTCAGTCCCTCCTATAGGATTACTTTTGGGAGGATTCTCATAGAAATTCCTATCATATTTATCAGAACACCATTCCAATACATTGCCAATCATATCATGTAAGCCGTAGTCGTTTGCAGGAAAATCCCCAACAGGTGTCGTACTCCCGGTGAGACCGACATTTAGTGTGTAGTTCGCTTTGCTTTCATCAATTGAATTTCCCCAAGGATACTTTTGACTTTCTACACCGCCCCGTGCAGCCTTTTCCCATTCGGCTTCTGTCGGCAAACGTTTACCAATCCACCGTGCATAAGCAACCGCCGCATACCAACTTATTGAAACTACTGGATGATTTTCCTTACCAATCGGATATGAATTATCCGACCAGTTTGCAAGGTAATTTCCATCATGATACTTACTATCAATTTGGTCTTGTTGCCATTCAGGATTGTCATCAATGAACTTCTTATACGAAGCGTTTGTTACTTCATAAATATCCATGTAGAATGCATCAATAAATACGACATGTCCAGGCACCTCAACGTTTCCTGCTTCTCCAGTAAGACTTCCCATCTTATATTCACCTTCTGGTATCAACACCATACCTTCAGGGACTTCATCATCCATTGCTTCAGCTTCTACGGTATAGGTTAACTGACGATTGCCGCCTTCCCAAGAAAGTTCAATATTCAATTGTCCCAACGTAAAAGGACCGGATATCGTTGCTGTATTCCCAGAAGTATTTACCTGCCCCTTTGATATGGCAAGGTTGACGGGTGCGTTACTAAAACTTACAGTGATAGTTGTATCTGTGTTAATAATACTTCCGTCAGGAGGATTTACGGATTCTATTTCAATAGGATCATCTTCTCCACAGCCGATTATTAGAGTGGTGAATAAATGAACGAGTATTATTGACAAATAAAATAACTTCTTATTCAAAAGCATCTCCTCTAAATGCAATTAGATCGTAAGAAATGCGTTAGTGTAATCACAGAGATTAATTATTAGAGTTTGTATCAAAAACCTTTTGCATTTCTACTTTCATCATCCCATATAAGTCAGTTTTTAGCCTGATTAGTTTTGCGTCAGTGAGTCCTCTGGGACGAGGTAAAGGGACATCCACCACTGCTTTTATTGATGCGGGTCTTGCTGTCAAAACATAGATCTTATCTGCCATGATGAGTGCTTCCTCTATATCGTGCGTAATCAGTAAAATCGTATGCTTTTCTTTGCTCCATATATCTAATAGGATAGACTGCATCACGGTCCGTGTCATTGCGTCCAAAGCACCAAAGGGTTCATCTAAAAGTAGCGTATCTTTACGAAACAGGAGAGTCCGTACCAACGCAACACGTTGACGCATTCCACCAGATAGTTGCGTCGGATAGCTTTGTGCAAAACCGTTTAAACCCAGTTGTATTAGGAGTTTTTTTGCTTCTTTAGTTGCAGCAATTGGAGATTCCTTTTGAATTTCTGGACCGATGAGGACGTTCTTTAAGACTGATCGCCACGGAAGCAGCAAATCCTTCTGCTGCATATAGCCAAACAATCCCGTCTTCCCATGTATTGGATTTCCATTGAGATATATATTGCCATCTTGGGGTGAAAGAATTCCTGCAATAATGTTGAACAACGTGCTTTTGCCGCAACCAGAAGGTCCAAGTAAAGCAACAAACTGTCCAGTTTCCACAGATAAATTTATCTTGTTGAGCACAAGCAAATCTCTCTGATCTTGTGAAAAGATGTGTAATAGATTCTTAATCTGAAGTTTAGACATAATGCATTGATGTGAACTACGAGAGTATTGACAGCCTTTACCAACATGATTGAAAAGAATTGAAACTAAGCATTCGCTGCACGTTGACGAAAGAAACGGATTAACGGGGAGACATAAGACTCGTCTGTCCGGATATCAATAAAATCAACCTGACTTGCTTTAAAAGACTGTTGACGTTCTGAAGACGCTTTTCGGTTAAGTTCCGCATATACTTCTCGTACCTGTGCGGAACGTGTATCTACGATTGTCCTTTCACCTGTCTCAGGATCCTGTAATTCTATCAAACCCACATCGGGGATTTCCAGTTCTCTTCGGTCTTGCAGTGTAATAGCAATTAGCGAATGACGTTTACTGGTAACTCGTAGCTGCTTTTGATAATCTGTATCTTTAAAATCTGATATTAGAAAAATAACACTGTGCGGTTTTAGAATGCGATCTGCAAATATTAATGCATCGCTGATATTTGTTCCGTTCTGTTCTGGTTGAAAACGGAGTATATCACGAACGACCCGCAAGACATGCCTTTTTCCTTTACCCGGTGCAACATAGTGTTCAACTGAATCTGTAAAGCATATCAGTCCTACTTTGTCATTGTTTCTGATTGCAGAAAATGCAAGCAGTGCGGCGATTTCAGCTGCGACTTCTGCTTTTGTCTCGGCTATACTCCCAAAAGTTGTTGAGGCACTCATATCCACAATCAACATCATGACGAGTTCGCGTTCTTCCACAAACTTCTTAACATACGCGTGTCCCATGCGTGCTGTCACATTCCAATCAATCGTCCTTATTTCGTCCCCTGGTTGATATTCGCGCACTTCATCAAAGGTAATTCCCTGTCCCTTGAAAACGCTCTCATACTCACCAGCGAAGATAGTATTCACTAATCTATTTGAGAAAATGTCTATGTGTCGTATCTTTTTTAGGATTTCCTTTTCTTCCATACTATTACCGATGCTGGGCAAATTTTCATTGCATAATTATCAATGTGCCATTATATTATCAGATAAGCAGAGAGAAAGCAATATCTAAATATATGAGGAGAACGATGGAGAATGTACTTTATTGAGGGAACGAGCATTGAGATTCATAGTGAGATTCAGACTGGAAATATTCGCCATGTGGTATTTGATTTTGACGGTACGATCTCTCTGATCCGAGACGGTTGGCAAAACGTCATGGTACCGATGATGGTGGAATTCCTTCAGACTGAGACCGATACCTCAGAAACACGTGAACAACTGGAGGCAATCGTCGTTGAATTTGTAGATAGATTGACAGGTAAGCAGACAATCTATCAAATGATCCAGCTTGCTGAAGAAATTGAGAAACGTGGTGGCAAACCGAAAGAACCACTTTTATACAAAGATGCGTATAATAACAGACTACTTCCTATTGTTGATCAAAGGATTTCAGCACTTGCCGATGGAAGTCTATCTGCAGAATCTCTACGTGTTCCTAATGCACTTGAATTTCTCCAAAGTTTAGATGAATTAGGGATAGAATGCTATCTCGCAAGTGGGACTGATGTTGAATTTGTCAAAAATGAGGCAGGACTATTGGGGGTTGCGAAGTATTTAAAAGGTGGTATTTTTGGTGCATTACGAGAATATAAAAAGTTTTCCAAAGCGATGATCATCCAGAAGATACTTTCAGATTTTGATCTTAGTGGGAGTGAATTGCTAATCGTTGGTGATGGGTATGTGGAGATTGAAAATGCAAAAGCGGTAGATGCCATCGCTGTAGGAGTAGCGTCTGTTGAGGACAATATTTACAATATGAACGCAGATAAACGTGACAGACTCATTCGTGCTGGTGCAGACATTATCATCCCAGATTTCCAAGAAGGCGATCAACTACTCAGATACCTGTTACATTAAACGTGTAATTATTTTCAAATTTCGCTTATACAAACCTACCATTAATATCAATACCTTCGCCAATTATCATGGATATAATTCAGGTTGCATGTAGTGAATAGCACCGATTGATTCCAGGTGTTCATTGATTTGCTGATTAACAATATGTTCAGGTTTTTGCGGAAATATTTGAATGTTTCGTGTAGATACTTCAAACCTCGGTAGGGTGCATTAAGGTCTAAAACACTATACGCTTGACAACATATTTAAACACCAATAACTCCAAGTATTTAGTTTTTGACATTTCTCTGGAATGTTATCAAACTATAAATTTTATCTTAAAAAAACTTGACATATATTGACATTTATTTTATACTATTATCATTAATTCACAACAAGCCAATCACAACATATATTTCATATATTTTTATATATTTTTCATATTTATTATTAGGAGTTCATGTATTCGTTTTCTACTATAAACTACTGATTATCTTGTCTTTATGGGTGATGCTCTTTGTGTAGAACTCAATTGATCCAACACAGTACAGAAGCCACTCGTTCATCCAGAAACACATTGCAGATTATCTTGTATCTATTTAATGCAGGATACCACAAATATAGGAAAACAGATATGATTGCATTTGTAAAAGACTATTGGAAATCTTTGCTACTTGGTGGTCTTGGATCCCTTGTGCTAATCTGCGTTGGACTACCGGTTTACGATAGACTGACCAGGGATACACCACAAGAAGGAGCAGACATAGACACGCACAGCACGACTATACCGCCTCCATCTGCTGCCGTGAAGAACCGTCCACCTGTCCTTTCACCTCAAATCAAACGTGTCCGAACCAAGACGACTTCCCATCAAAACTGTTCACCAGATAATATCGGATCTATCCTACCCATAACAAGTCCCGAATCTCCGCCACTTCTCCCAACAGAAATCCAGATGCGCCTCAACAAAATATATAGAGAAATGGTTATCGCCGGCACAATGTATGAGATACGAAATGGAGAGAAGGTGATAACTGAAGCGGCGTATAAAAGAAATTATGAGATACTCGTTGGTGGTATGTCTACAGAGGATGCTCTCGCATTTCTTGAAAAATATCAGATTTATAACCCCGTCATTTTAGAGGAATTGGAACCACGGCGTGCCATAGATTATCTCTATAAGGTAAGGGCACGTTGGCAAGACAAAGAAGTCTATGCCAGAAGTATTCTTGCAAGAGACTCATGCAACCCGGACGCTCAAATAGCACACTTAACGTAGTTCTCCAAAATGTGACAAATTATGCAGGGAAAAGTGGAAATGTATCGGACCCAGCAGACCAAGTTGATGCGTCAACAGGACAGATAACAGCCGCCTCTGACCTAAGATTATATGCAACTACGGGTTGGTCAGGAAGTGAGAGTCGGTTGAGTTACACCCTCAACGCGACTTCAACACAAACGATGTCACTTCAAGTTGACTGCCATGATTACGCTGCTTATGGTGAATTAATATTGACTGCTTCTGGATCAGGTAGTATATCCAACACCGTCACTATAGAAATCCCAAAAGATGATAACGATAATAATATTGCTGATGGTTGGCGAAGCGATGGTACTATGAACTATGTACAAGGTGACGATATTGATGCAGGTATTAATTCTAATTTTGGTGATAATATCACTGTAATCGATGAGTACAGAGGCTTGAATGTCGGCGGATCATGGACAGATACCGATCCCAACGGATGGGATGTCTTTATCCGATCCACAGTTGGCACTGGTAATGCATCAAGTGCTCTACCTATGACCGTTCATGATATGTCGGAAACGGAAGTATCGTGGAATAGTGGACGTGTTTATTCATTTGGAATTGGAAGTCAGAATGTTTATGCAATTAGACTTGAAGATGTTCCAGGTTCTCTTTGCGTTGGTGACACAGCATTTGGATGTATGTCTAAAGCACCTACTGGGAGCCATTCAAAAGGTTGGATTGATAGCGTCCTGATAGGAAACTATTATACAGTTATATCGTCGGCAGGCATAAATGTCAGTAAATCCGGTCTTCAAAATGCTACCATCACGCATGAAATTGGTCACGCTGTTAATCTCTCACACTGTCCGGATATTGACTGTCCTAACTGTTATATGTGGGCACCAGGTGATTGGCCAATGGAGTATGTAAGCCAATACGCTGCGCATCATAATTCAGACTACGATTTAATATATGATGGTAACGATATTAGTGGCGGTGCGTATGGACGTGGTCCTGATAGAGGGTATAGTTATGAGAGAGGAGTACATATCCGACAAGTTGAAGACGTTAATGGGGACGGTGTGATCGATATATTGGATATAACCATAGTTGCCAAAAACATGGCTAATCCCCAAACATACGTCTGGAGTCTTGCAGATGTTAATGATGACAAAAGAATCAATATTTCAGATTTAATGCAAGTGGTACAAAAATTTGGGAATACAGCTACTGAATTTCCACATCTACCGGAAGATATTAATGGAGACAATGTTGTCAACATCTTGGACATTTCTCTGGTCGCGTCAAATATCGGGCAGAGCGGAACAACACATGATGGAGATGTCAACTGTGACGGCATCATTGATATTTTAGATCTGGTGCGGGTGGCATCGGCATTTGGATATACGGTTGCTACCCCTTAAAACATAGCATATTTAATGCAACGTGAATGATAAGTTGGGTTTTCTGGCAGAGCCTATAGGTCAGAGACGACAACAAAACTTCACATCTATAGTTATTGTCTGTCTTCTATCTAATCTACAAGGAGAATTGGAAGATGAAAACCTCGCGATTTTTAATATTGACCTTTTTGGTTGTGGTACTTGTCTCAAACACCTATGCACAGGATGTATCGCAATTGCATCTACCTGACGGTGCGAAAATGCGTTTTGGTAAAGGTTGGATAAATGATATTGCATATTCACCAGATGGCACTCGTTTGGCATTGGCAAGCTCCATAGGAATTTGGCTCTATGATACACATACTGGCGTAGAACTTGATCTTCTTGTTGGGCATACAGAAAGAGTGCGTTGCGTGGTTTTTAGTCCAGATGGTAAGACAATCATAAGCGGTAGTGCTGATAACACTATTCGTCAGTGGGATGTAGACACAAGACAATCCATTCTCACGTTAGCAGGACATACTGCAACAGTTATTAGCGTAGCATTCAGTCCGAATGGAAAAAAAATAGCAAGTGGGAGTAGCGACCATACCATCCGTTTGTGGGATGCTGCTACTGGCACACCCCTGCGCGAGTTAATAGGACATCAAGGGGGTCGTCATAGTAGCTTAGCCGGTGAACCATTTGCCACTCATACCATCAATAGTGTCGCGTTCAGTCCGGATAGCAAGTTACTTGCAAGTGGTAATCAGGACAATTCTATTCGTCTATGGGATGTTGACACTGGCGCACTTCTACGCACTCTAACAGGACATCGGGATAGTGTGAGTAGCGTCGCCTTCAGTCCGGATGATAAGACACTCGCAAGTGGCGCAGCCTTTGAAATCCGTTTATGGGATGTCACCACGGGCAACCCTCTTGATACAATTACGGGAGTCACAGCACATAGAGGTTCTGTTTATAGTGTGGTTTTCAGTCCGGATGGAAAAAAAATCGCAAGTAGCGGTGCGGATACAACTATTCGTCTGTGGGATGTTGCGGCAAGAGCACCAATTCGAATACTTGAGGGACATACGCAGGATGTCTATAGAGTCAGATTTAGTCCAGATGGAAAAACAATCGCAAGTGGAAGCAGGGATGGTACTCTTCGTTTTTGGAATGCTGATACGGGGATATCCATCTACACGCTTTCTGGACATTCGTTTTTTGGATCTAATGTGGTATTCAGTCCCAATGGAAGATCAATCGCACGCGGTAATAACAACGGCACTATCTACCTGTGGGATGTTGACACAGGAACTAAACTACAGACACGGATTAGACATACACGACCTGTTTATAGTGTGGCGTTTAATCCTAACGGAAAAGTAATCGCATGTAGCAGTAGTGAAAATGCGATCAATTTGTTTGATGTTGACACAGGAACTAAACTACAGACACTGATTGGACATACACGGCCCGTTTATAGCGTGGCGTTTAGTCCTAACGGAAAAGTAATCGCGGGAGGTAGTTCCGACCATAACATCAGTCTATGGGATGCAAACACAGGCATACTCCTCCGAACAATCACAGGACATAAGGATTGGGTCAATAGCGTAATTTTTAGTCCTGATGGCAAGACACTCGCAAGTAGCAGTAGCGATGACACTATTCGTCTATGGGATACCGACACAGGAGAACCTATCCGCGCAATCACAAACCGAATTGGTGCCAATAGTATAACATTTAGTCCAGATGGTAAAATCATTGCAAGTAACGGTGACTACCTTACTGTCCAGTTATGGGATGTAGAGACCGGAGAACTTATTCGCACACTCAAAGTGCATTCAGGTTTCGTCAATAACGTAACATTTAGTCCGAATGGTATGACAATCGTAGGTGGCGTTAACAGCACTATTCACTTGTGGAATACTGAGACTGGAGAAGACATTCGCACACTCACAGGACATACAGATGATGTGGATAGTTTAGCATTCAGTCCGGATGGAAGATCCCTTGCAAGTGGGAGTAGGGACGGAACAGTGCTGCTGTGGGATATGACACCTCCACAACTCCCCGAAGATGTGAATAACGATGGTACTGTGAATATACAAGATTTAGTGCTTGTGGCGAATGCTATTGGTCAAACAGAACCGGATCTAAATGGTGATGGTGTTGTGAATGTACAGGATCTGGCACGTGTGGCAGCGGCATTTGGGAATACGATTTTAGGTGAGTGATAGAAAACTTCTAATACCATCTCCTTGTCTGAACCAAGATTTACCAAATCAACAGTATGAATCATGAAGCATGACAAATATGCATGCTTCTTTTTAAGCATTCCCCGGATTGCTCGGATTATTGAGTTTGGGTCAGAACATAAGGAAAACGGAACTGAATTACCGTTTTTTTAGCTGACTCCACAGGACAGCAGCTTTATTTTTAGGACGCACGTCCAATGCTCCGTGTGAGGGAACATTGGGACCAGAAATTACAAAGTCATCTAAAACAAAGTGTGCAATCGCACCTCGTCCCATATCTACTATAGAAACTATCCCGAGGAAATTTACTGTCTTGAGTTGAGGAATATAATATTTTGCGATAAATTGCCGTTTGGTATACACCTCAAAATCACCCTTATCAAATGAGATTTCTATTGCCTTAAGTGGCGTTGGAATTGGTTTATCTGTTTTATCCTTTTTAATTAACTCAAATTCCTTAGGTTTAAAAATCACTCCGCTTAGAGCAGCTGTGTGTAGAAATGCAACTGTCTTGCGGTATATACTCAATTGCCCATCATCATATTGTCCGATAAGTATCCCCACACTTCCGCCGCGTGCTTCAAGAATCTTGAGTTGCACACTAATTGTTTGTGCATCAAATTGAAATCCATTGAACTGTAGTGCATACGTATCATATATTCCAGGTGGTGGAAAAGGCTGAGCCCAGACATCTAAGTATCCATCTTTTGGCTGCCAAGTAGTCCGATTGTAAGGTTTTTATTCCATATTTATCTACAACGCTTATACGACAGTTATCGCACATTGTATTTGCTAAACTTGCGATGACGGGACGAGTGACAATGTTAAATATCTCTCGGTGGACATCAAAAGGCGGTAGCTACCGTACTATACAACGCTTTTTCAACCGGTTGTGCCGTGGACAAAACTCTTCTGGGTGTTTTTTCGCGCACATCTCTTTGATAGTGAAAGCGATTATATCCTCGTAGCCGACGAAACAGTCACGCCGAAATCGGGCAAAAATACCTATGGTTTATCCCGTTTCTTTTCCTCCATACACGGGAAAACAATCCCAAGTTTGTCGTTCTTAGCCTTGTCCATAGTGAGTGTCAAAGAACGGCGTTCTTATCCGATGGCTATAGAGCAAATCGTCCGAGACGACACATCCTGTGAAACTGCCACTGCCGCACCAAAACAACAAGATAGTACAGAAACAACAGCGAAACGCCCGCCCGGACGCCCATGCATCTACGGCGAGCGTTTCGCCCCACGACATATTGACCCTAAATACTGCGTCTCCACCGACACACAGGGAAATCTGAGAACCGAAGTGTATCAAATGCAACTACGCCACAAAAAGTTCCCAGACCCCCTAAATGTAGTTTGTATCCTCAAAACGAACTTGACCACGAAAAAACAAGCACATGTTTTATTGTTCAGTTCTGATTTATCGTTAGACGCTGAAAAAATGGTTGACTATTATTCCCTACGCTTTCAAATCGAGTTCAACTTCCGAGATGCAAAACAATATTTTGGATTACAAGGTTATATGAATGTCAAAAAGATACCGGTAGACAATGCCGTGAACCTTTCTATGTTTATGGTCAATGTGAGTGCTAAACTCATAAATACACACCGTTGTAAAAATACAGCATATAGTGTTTTAGACCTAAAGGCACACTACCGAGGGTTGAAGTATTTACACGAAACATTAAAAATACTTCAGCAAAAACCTGAACCTATTGTTATTCAGCTAATCAATGAACATCTGGGATCAATCGGTGCTATTCACTACACACAACATGAATTAAACCCAGGATAATTGGCGAAGGTATTGAAAATGTAGGATGCTATAAGAAAAAGACAAGAATGGAACACGGATGAAGAATAAGAAAATAAATAGGAAATTTGGCGAGGTTAGACACCCCGCCAACTGGGCAGTGAATATAAGACAAGAACGGAACACGGCATGTGCTAATAGTGGAGCGTCTACTCTTAAAGTGTAGGTCGGGTAGAGCGAAGCGAAACCGGACATGATAGACACAATCATTACGTGTCGGGTTTCGTTCCTCTACCCGACCTACATATTTAGTCTGAACTATCCACTAAGATACAGTAATCCATCCTACAACCCATTCAACGCATCAATAATCTGTGAAGAAGTAGTCCGATGACCGAATCTTAGACCGGAGTCCTTCCACGCAATTTTTCCTTGTTCATTAACAATAAATGCGGTTGGATGTGCTAACCTACCATCAGCAGGATTTAATACATTGTAAGAATTAATAGCATCCAAACCAGAGTCAGAAAGCATTGTAAAACTTGGGGAATTACGCTCCACGTAACGAGAAATACCAAACTGAGTATCACTACTAATCGCTATTAATTCAACCGCACCCGCCGCTATCATTTTTGCATATCCAGTTTCCAACTCACCGAGTTGCTGTTGGCAGACACTTCACGTTGTAGTAGAATAAAACTGAATTACCAATATCTGTCCTACATAATCGGACAGAGAATAATTAGTACCATCACCATCAGGTAGTGTGAAATCTGGGGCAGTTGCACCGACTGCCAAACCTTTACCTGGGGGTAAAGGGTCGGGTTCAGGTTCAGGGGTTGTGGTAGTTGTTCCCTCTGGGGTTACAACTGGGGTCAAGTCCAGTCCATCCAAACAAGCCAGACACATCAGTATCATCGCATAAGAAACAACTAACGCCATAAGTTTGATATGTTTTATCTTCATTCTAATATTCTCCATTATCTCCTTGTGATTGCATCCATAGCTTAACATCTACCCGCATTTTCTTAAGAATCGGTCGCGATGTTTCCAAGAATGCCAAATTGTTTAACTCATACGGGTCGGTGTTTATATCATATAATTCCTCAACAGGATGGTGTTGAGTTAGATAGATCAGTTCAGCTGTTTTGG
The DNA here is from genome assembly GCA_965261435.1 of Candidatus Poribacteria bacterium. Taxonomy (GTDB): domain Bacteria; phylum Poribacteria; class WGA-4E; order WGA-4E; family WGA-3G; genus MSPOR6. The sequence continues at coordinate 3,046,357 of CBDHDL010000021.1, read as the reverse complement.
GATCATCTTCTGCTTTCTCCACCCAACTGTTCCAAACTTCCGCATGACTTTCGTGTATACCTTCAACCTTTGTAAAATGCGTAGTCCAAGTATTTTCAGGTAACAGGTTTAAAATATATTTGTATTGATGATCTCTCATACATCGTTGCGGAAAGACATTCATATCTCCGTCACGTGTATGTGTACCAAATATATTATCACGAAATGCTGTTTGTTGTCCATTCAAAACATCTTTAAAACTTCTACCATCTAATTCTCCCAACGGTTCACCACCAGCAATATCTATAAGTGTCGGCATAAAGTCAATATGTGAAATCATCGCATCGGTTTCTGTGTCAGCAGGAATCTCACCATCCCAACGTGCAATGAAGGGTAGTCGGATTCCTGTATCATACAGGGTCCATTTACTATGTGGAAATTCAGACCCGTGATCCGTAGTATATATAAAGAGTGTGTTCTCAGCAAAACCGTGTGCTTCCAAGATTCTATCGATTTCTCCGATACGTGTATCCATCGTGGTAATATCCTGAAAGTAATTAGCAAGTGCTCTCCGGGTTATCGGTGTATCTGCTATATTAAGTGGCAATTGCAATGATTCAGGCTCATATATCTTATTCGGTTCCCAAGTTACATGCGGATTACTATCGCCAAGAATCAAGCAAACTGGCTGTTCAGGATTTTCCTGTTTGTGGGTAGAAAGAAATCGCTCCACAGGTGCTGTATCAAGTCCTTCTCTACGATATTTCCGGGCATGGTCTGTAGAATTCGGTAGAAATGCCTCAATATACTCAAAATCAAACAGTTTGTCAGGTTTTACGTGTTTCTTACCAGCAATAGCAACACGATAACCCAGTTCTCTAAGTGCCTTCGGTAAAGTCGTAAGATGTGAGTGACAAGCTGTATGATTCCCCATTGCACCGTGCCGCGCAGGATAGAGTCCGGTATACAGCGTTGATCGAGAGGGAGCACAAGTTGGAGTTGGTGTAAAAGCATTTGTAAATCGCATTCCTTCTGCCGCTATACGGTCTAAATGCGGGGTCTTAATATCTGAGTTTCCGTAGCATCCAAGAAATTCACGTCCGTGATCATCAGAAAGATAGACAATTATGTTCGGTCTTGACATCTGCTATTCCTTCACTATCAAATGCGGCTTCGGTTTCTGTTGAGGACGTTTCTCAATCACATAAGGTTCCGGTGGAAATTGTGTTGAGACCACACCATTCTTCATAACCCATCGAAAGTTCTGCCAGAATCGCGGCGTAGTACTGGCAATTTCAGGATTCGTCCAGACTCCTGCCACAGCAATACGACTCTTATCGCTCTTATTTGGTGGACTATAGTGCCACATACTACTATGCCAAAAGACAACATCACCGGTATTCAATTCAATATGATGCACACCTTTTTTGACAATCATCTCCTCAACTTTTTCGCGTGGAAGTTCACCGTGTATACTATCAGGATATAGTACGTGTTCTATAATGTCAGTCTTGTGACTCCCGGGTATAAACTGCATGCATCCATTTTCTCTTGTAGCAGGTTCCAATGGTATCCAAAAGTTAAAAGGTTCTGTCTCACCATCTCGCCATAAACCGTTATCTTGATGCCAAGGCGTAGCACTACCGGTCCGTGCGGGTTTCAAAAAGCAGCTATTGAATTTAACTATTATATCATCACCAAGAAAATACCTCGCAAAGTTTAGCAGTTTTTCACCGCCATGCACATTATGCCAAATCAAAGGCGATTGAACGCAAAAGTTCGCCAACTTGCGATAACGCGCAATCCTTCCTTTTGGGGAATCTTCCATCGGTTCCATCGGATCAATATCTGCATTTGTCCCAGGTTCAGGTGACATAATCACATTTCGAATTACACCACGCAGTTCCGCAGCAAGATCCGGTGACATAACATTTCGCTGAATAAAATAACCTTCGTCTTCATATTTTACTTCCTGCTCTTTACTCGGTTTCCATCTATCCATTATGTTTTAATCCTTTCTGATAAATCATCTTATTATTCGTTCAGACACAAAATACTATCGCGGGTTCAGAAAAAAAATCACAAAAACTGTAACCTTTCCAGATATTTATACGTAGTCATTTTATAGGTAATCAAATTAGTGATAAACAACGCCACCACAAGTGTTGCAAGACGATTTTCTCAAAAACAATCAGATTTTGTTTCTAATAGAGAATTTCACGTCTTATGTTTTTCCAACAAAACAGAATTTATCAGAAATTGTTATGACTGTCAATTTGTTTAAGTTGATTGGAATCGAGAATTAGTAGTTGTTTTCTTTCCACATAGTAAATAACTCTACTACAGGATATAAAATGCTGACAAAAGATATGGTTCAAGATATACCAACGGATCCGGGTGTCTATTTTTTTCATGGTGCATCTGGTAAAATCTTGTATATCGGAAAAGCAAAATGTCTTAGAAAACGGGTACGTTCCTATGTTCACAACGTAAAAAAACGTCGTTCAAAAATAAAAAGACTTATCAGATGGACAGAAGACGTAAACTACCAAATATGCCAATCTGAGCAGGAAGCACTGTTTTTGGAATCTCGTCTCATACTTGAGCATCAACCGTCATATAACTCCGCAATGAAATATGGCAGGAAAGAATGCTATATTAGGATAGATATGGGTGAAGACTTTCCACGGCTTGAAAGGGTAGCTGAAACAAAGAGTGATAGTGCAAAGTACTTCGGACCTCTGTCAAGTAGTAGATGGACAGATGAAGCAATTGATGTCTTACAGCGTATCTTTATGGTGCGAACTTGCCAGGATGCGATTACTCCTAATGTTGGCTACAGAGCTTGCTTACAATACGATATCAAGAGATGTCATGCTCCTTGTGCTGCACGCATCACAAAAGAGCTTTATAGAGAAATGATTATGAATATCATCAATCTATTAGAGGGTGAGTATGAAAAAGTACAGGTTAATCTTGAAACAAAGCGCGATAATGCATCCTCTAAGCTGAAATTTGAGCAAGCCGCAGCATTTCAGAAGCAGCTACAACGTATTCAAAAGGTTTTCCCATTCCTTGATGCACATAGAGAGAAGAATAAAAATAAAAACAGAAGTAGTGATAATGTCCAGATGAAAAATGATAGACTTTTCTAAGCACTTGTTCAATAAATGAGTTCTTGATCTATAAACAATCTCCGAAACCTAAACTGATCCTACGTGAGACCTGTTACTGGTGTAGACTCCAAATGACATTTCATTAATCCATTTTCGTAAATCATCGTCAAATCGTCAAACAGTTTGTATCGTAAAAAAATGTTTGACAATAGAAGTATTTATATGTTATTATGGTATTGTATATATATACATAAGGAGGTTAAACGATGTATATCGCAAAATTTGCGTTGATTACTTTCGTTGCCTTTGCACTGGTGATGGGCTGTGGTATGGTCGGCAAAGAGGCAGAAATGACTCAAGAGACCAGCGCGACTGTTGATGCAGAACAGATGGATGAAGTTTCTGTTGCTACACCGAAAAAGTCCGCCTATCGTCAAGTGACCTTCAATGTTGAGGGTATGACCTGAGGGTCATGTCCCGGAATAGTGCAGGATGCACTTTATAAGGTCGCAGGTGTCGCAGAGGTAGTCAGCGTTTCCAGACAAACTAAGAAAGTCGTCGTTAAAGTTGAGAAAGGCAAAATTACTAATGATGCATTGATCAAAGTTATTGACGATTCTGATCCTCGTTTTACGGCATCACTTGTGAATTAACGAATTCGTTGGGCGAGGAAACTCGCCCTTTATCTTTTCATATTACATGAAGATTCACGAAGGATTTTCTAAACTAAACAAATTCAATGAATCATAAAAAGAGGAAACTATTTCTCATGCGAAATCTAATTCTCTTATCCGTACTAATGTCGGTAGTCATTTTTGGATGTGCTAACCAACAGAAAGATGAGACTGAAAAATCAGTTGAAGCTGAGACAGCGATAACAGTTCCTACTGAAGAAGTAAGTCTAAATGTAACAGGTATGGTCTGAAGTTCTTGTACCTCTAAAGTGCAGGCTGCACTTTTAAAGATAGCGGGTGTAACTGAAGTCGTAACTATCTCAGATAAAGATCCGAAGGTCGTCTTAAAGGTTGAAAAAGGTAAGGTTGAAACTGATACTTTGATAAAGACCATTGAGGCTGTCGAGGAAGTTGATGAAAAACCTCGCTTCACAGCAAAGGTCTATGACGAGAATCTGTAGATTAATACGTTCACTTCTTGAATATTGCATATAGTTTTTTGCAACAATTATACGCTTTATCATATAATCCTCATGTATGAATTTACATGAGGATTGTTTATTTTAGAAATTGTGAAATCATTATGAATACAATTAAACTATGGAGTCTTCTGTTAGTTATGCTATTACAAACATCATCTGCAAATTCAGATAAACTCACACCAATTATTGAGGATATTGATCCTTATTTAGCCACCCCTGCACCAAATCATATCTACGAAATTCCTGTTGTCATTATGCGTTTCTTACCAACAAAGGACGGCGTCAACTTAGATACTTCTAAAGCACCCGACTTTTGGGAATTAGGTGAAATCACATTAGATGAACTCAAGAATAGGATTGACATATTTGATAAGCGAGTTAAGTTTATGCTTGAAGAAGGTACACGATACAGAGGATATAAGATCCCCGCAGCAGTCCCTTCCATTGGCTATCGTGTGGTCTCCTATATTACTGTGTACGAACAGACTCCAAAAGGACCGATTTTAACACATCTTGAAGATGGTACGCCTTTATACTCGCCTGATTACCACGCAATTTTTAAACGATTTGATATGAAGCATTTTGTAGAGGAATTAGGTGTCAAAGAAATATGGATATGGATGGGGGGTGTGAATTCTGACTTTCCATGTTATGATCCAGAAATACACAAACCAGAAGATTTCAGAAATTGGTGGGAATCAAATATGTCAAGTCCATTAACAGGCGATATTTCCAACAGCAATAGGGACAATAAGGATCTGCCTATCTACAAATCAACATATACTGTGTATGGTCAGAATTTTAGGAGAAGTCATGCAGAAGCAGTACACAATCACGGACACCAATTGGAAGCAATACTCAGCCATGTCAATCATTTACAGTTTGGAAATACAGATCTCTTTTGGAAAAAATTCGTAGGGCAAGATGAAGATGGGAACTTCATTACCGGCCGTGCTGGATGGACGCACATGCCACCAAATACAGCAAAACACTATGACTATACAGAGACAATGACACTCGTTGAAAGTGATATTGAGGATTGGACCCCTGACAATATCGGGGAAAAGAAACCTGTTAATGTTGATACTTACGGAAATCTGAAATACGATTGGCGTGAAACCGACCTGATGAAAATTCCACAACGCATCGAATCACAATGGTACATCTATTGGATGCAGAACATGCCAGGATACAATAACGCTATCAAATACAATGACAAGGAAATGACAAATTGGTGGGAATTTACTGCCGATTGGGATAAGGTTATCTCTGCCGAAAAAGGATTAGTGTCTGATTGATAATGAATGCAAATCTATGTTTTTTACAAAACTAATTCTTTGAGAACATTGGATTCTCAAGCAATGTCTGCACTTCGTAAATTGAACCTTTCTTGTCAGAATACGGTTCTGGCATACGAATAGGTGTTGATACGATTCTCGGTTGATTTGTGGGTTCACCTTGAATAATGAACTCGTTGTATGTATCCCAATCTGGAATACCCTTTAGCGGCCATGCATCATTAGCACAATACTGAAACAGCAGTAAACGGCGCGACTTATCAGAAGTATTCGGTGCCGAACCGTGCAAGGCACGGACATGATGAACAGTAATGCCACCGGCTTTTAATTCAATCGGCACTGCACCGTCTGGAGTGAAATCTGTATCAGTCACTGCACCGACAAATGCTCCATTCTGGTGATGGTCTAATGTTGGTCCCTTGTGTGAACCTGGTATTACCATCAGTGCACCATTCTCAACTGTCATGTCATCAATAACAACGCCAACAGCAAGCAGATCATCATTCGTATGTGGATAGAATGCCCAATCCTGATGCCATTCCACAGGACTTCCAAACTCAGGATACTTCATGTTTAGTTTGTGTCCATTATATCTAATTCCATATCCAATAAGTTGACTGACAATTCCAAGTATATTGGGATGTCGGAGCGTCTGATCATAAACTGAGTGATAAAGACAAGGACTTTTGATCCTTCGCACTTTTGGATTCTCTGCCGTGTGTCCCGGTTCTAAATCAAAAATGTCGTTATGTTCAGTCACTTCTCTGGATTTTTCAACAAACTCATCTGTGACTCGTTGAAGCGCAGCAACTTCCTCATCCGCAAGCACTGCCTCAACACCGATATATCCTTTTTCCTCATATAAGTTGATTTGTTCCTGTGACAGCATTGAATAGACTCCTATTCTGTTGATTCTATGAATCTATATTTTGTTTATTAGCTTCTTGAAGATAGTTTCGGTAATAATTGGATTCTTGCATTAGTATTATGCTATTTCTCTGATGAATTATCGTCGGCTCATATTGTAATTATACACATTATGAACCTTTATTGTCAACTATATTGAAAAAGTAAAAAGTGTTCCAACTGCTTTCAAGGAATTTGTCATAAAATACATACATTGGTATCAAACAGTCTGTTATCGAATCAATCTAACAAAATTTCATAGACTTGCTGAACATTCTGAACGTATTTTTCAATACTGAAGTTTTTTTCAGCATGCCTTCTGGCTGCAATACCCATTTGGAAACAACGTTCCGGATCCTTTATCAGTAGGACGATCTTATCAACAATTTCTTCAATTGCGTTTTCAGGTAGGATGTATCCCGTCTCACTACTTAAAACCATATCTGCAGTACTACCGATGGATGTACCGATGACAGGTTTTGCACATGCCATCGCTTCTGCGATTACGCTACCAGCAGAAAGAGTCACCAAAAGATCAAGTTCACACATCGCTTTCGGCATGTCATTCCGATGCCCCAGAAAGTAAACAACATCCTCCAGTTGATTTTCCAACACCAACTGACGGACTTCATTCTCATAATCGCGAAATTTTGGTATATTAAATGATGATCCGATTATATGAAACCTAACATTACTGCAGTGTTGATGAACTTCCTTCGCTATGTCAATAAAAGTCGTCTGACGTTTGAAAGGTTCAATTCTACCAACAATCCCAACTATGAATAAATCAGCGTCAGTTTTATTTCTTGTGGAAACAGGTTGAAATAAGGTTAGGTCTACACAGTTCGTAATCACATCTATTTTCTCAGTAGTAATACCTGCATTTACAAGTGGTTCCTTACTCTTTTGAGATATAGCGATTATGTGATTCATGCTCTCAAAGGCATACTTCTCAACTTGCTCAGGCGTTAGAAGATTAGGTACATGAGAAATAGAGGGTATATTGAGTTGTTTTCTAACACGTTTTACATAAGGATTTAACCACGGATCAGCGGAATGAATGAGCTTTATTCTGTTTTTTTTTGTAAGATTTGCTAACCTAACAGCAGCAATATGACGTATAGGATACGACAACGTTTTACGCCAAGGGGGGAGTTTCAAGACAACGGTCGGGATATCGGCTTTTCTAAGTTGAGTAACGTAGGTGCCATCTTTAGGACATACCACAATCGGTTTAAACTTGTCCTTATCCAAATTTGACACAAGGTAATAGAGTTGTTGTTCGCCCCCACCGATAAAAGAACGATAATTACTTAGGTAGAGTATTGGAATCATCAGTCTACTCAGTAGGAGCGATAACTCTTGCTATACCGCGAAATCAAGGTGTTGATCCCGGAAAACTTGACTCACAGATCTGTGTTGGTGAACTCTTAGAATTGCTTCAGCGAGAAGTGGCGCAATAGAGAGTACCTTTATTTTTCCACCAATTTGCTTGTCTTCTGGAACAGGTATTGTATCAGTCGTAACGACTTCGCGTATAGAAGGGTGTTTTAGTCTTTCTAACGAAGGACCTACTAAAACAGCGTGTGCAATACTAACATAGGCTGGTCTTGCACCAGCTTCTGATAATGCTTGTGCTTGCTCATATATGCTTCCACCTGTTGCAATTTCATCATCAATGATGATTGGTGTCTTGTCTTTTACATCACCCACAAGTTCAACGAATTCTACATCCTGTCCATCAGCACCGTTACGTCGCTTGTGCATAATGGCTAATGGCAAACGTAGAATCTTTGCATATTTTTCTGCCAACTTGGCGCGACCAACATCAGGTGCTACTATCACACCATTTTCTATCTCTTTATCTCGAAAATAGTTCGCCAAGGTTGTTAATGCTGTTAGGTGATCCATGGGAATATCAAAGAAACCTTGTATCTGTGGAACATGTAGGTCTATAGCCATAACCCGACTTGCCCCAGCTGTCGTCAGAAGATTGGCAACAAGCTTAGCACTTATCGGTTCACGACCCGTTGTTTTGTGGTCCTGCCGTGCATAACCGAAGTAAGGAATAATAGCAGTAATTTGACGAGCAGAAGCGCGTTTCATCGCATCAATTGTTATGAGGAGTTGCATCAGGTTCTCGTTTGCTGGTTCACATGTTGGTTGTACAATGTAAATATCTGTCCCTCGGATACTTTCCTCAATTTGAACGCGTGTTTCACTGTTAGGAAATGGACCAATTGAGATTTTACCCAATTCGACACCTAAACACGCCGCGATTTCTTTAGCTAAAGCCGGATTCGCTTCTCCTGCAAAAAGCCTGAAATCAGGGCGAACTTGGTGGTCTAAATATGTGGACATGCCAAATCTCCTTAGTAGATTCTTGCTACATTAGGTAATCTTACTTGTGTATTTCTATTAAGCACATTTAGATTAGGGATTCACCTGTCATCTCAGAGGGTTGTGGTAATCCAAGGAGGCGAAGTGCTGTAGGTGCAATGTCCGCAAGTCGTCCTCCTGACCTTAGTTGTTGACCCTTGTATTCATCATCAATCAGAATTAAATCAACATCGTAATTTGTGTGGGCAGTATGTATACCACCAGTTTCTGGATCAATCATCTGTTCACAATTCCCATGATCAGCTGTAACAATGAGCCTACCACCTTTTGATAAAACTGCATTGACGATCTTGCCAACTCCCACATCAACTGCCTCAACAGCCTTTATTGCTGCGGTTAACGACCCTGTATGTCCTACCATATCACCATTGGCATAATTTATCACCATCAGATCGTATTCTTCAGTATTTATTCGACTTAAAACCTCATCTGTTACACCCAGGGCGGACATCTCAGGTTTCTGATCATAAGTTGTCACATCTCGCGGTGACGCGATAATCTGACGTTCCTCACCTTCATAAGGATCATCACGGTAATCATTAAAAAAGAAAGTAACATGTGGAAACTTTTCAGTCTCTGCGCAACGGAATTGTTTCAAACCCGCTTCACTGACATAAGCACCGAGTGTATTACGCATTTTCGGTGGTTTTTTGACAGCTGCCTCAACAGGTAATCCCTGTTCATATTCAGTCATCGTAACAAGATTAACGCTCATTTTGCAATTCCGTTTAAAACCCATTTCTCTGATGACACCGTCTTTACCTTCTGCTTGATAGGGAAACTCTTCAAGGCAAAATGCTCTTGTCAATTCTCGCGGACGATCCCCTCGAAAGTTATAGAAAATCACAGCATCTCCATCGGAGATGCGAGGTAATGGTTTTCCATTTTCGTCTACAACAACTGTCGGTCTGATAAACTCATCACCTTTTCGGTTTTCATCGTCAGGATTTGCATAATACTGACTGTATGCTTCCGAAGGATTCTTTACCTTGGATCCAATACCTTCGGTCAATAGTTTATAAGCAACTTCAACGCGTTCCCATCTGTCATCACGATCCATCGCGTAAAAGCGACCAATAACAGAAGCAATATGCCCAATGCCTATTTCCTTTAATTTCTCTTCAATTTGTTCACAGAATTTAATACCGATATCAGGTTGACAGTCACGTCCATCGCTAAAGTTGTGAATATAAACTTGATTAGAAGTTAGTCCATTTGACTTTGCGAGAGAGAGTAAACCGTATAGATGTTCAAGCGAACTGTGCACACCAGCATCGCTGGCTAAACCCATGAGATGTAGATTCTTATTGTTGTTCTTGACATGTGCTATTGTTTTCAATATGACATCATTTTTGTTGAATTCACCTGAGCGAATCATCGTACTAATTCGAAGCAATTCTTGATTTACTATACGTCCTGCTCCGATATTTTGATGTCCAACTTCGCTATTACCAATTACACCCGTAGGTAGACCGACATCTTCACCTGATGTGTGAATAAGAACATGCGGATAGTTTTGCCGCAACCGGTCATCTACGGGTGTCTTTGCCAAATGCACAGCATTTGATTCCTGATATTCAGGAAAGGGATTGTTGCCCCATCCATCTCTTATGATAAGTACGACGGGGCGTTTCTGATGGCTTGTCATACAAGTTCCTTTATTCTCCTTTTATTTTACTCCAAGTCGTGGTTAGTTTGCCTTTAGGTTGAACATCCTGTGGGGTATCCATTATTCTCTGTATGTTGGATTCGCTCAAGACCTTATTGTAAATGCGTACTTCATCAATTTTACCCGGAAACATATCAGTGTCACGACCGTAATCATCACCACCGATCCATAATTCTAAATCAGAAGGAGTAATAGCAGTCGGGTTATCTGCTTCTCCCTCCAATTTTCCGTTGACATAAACCTTTAGTTTCTTTCCATCAAATGTTCCGGCGAAGTGATACCATACACCGATCTTCCAATCATTAGTTGATGATTCTGCAAATAGATTGGTCGGTTTCACGAGAAAATCAATGCTCTTCTTATCTCCAAAATCAAAAATAACAAAGATAGAATCGTTCTTAACCATCAAACGGCGTGATGTAAGATCATCATTTGGACTGAACCAAGCCATCATTGTGACTTTATTTGTAAAGTCTAATTCATTGTTGTCTGCGACAACTACGTAATCATCATTTCCATCAAATTCAAGCGCGGAATTAAATTTTCCGTCGACCCATTTTGGTGCACCTTCAAATTTACCATCATGACCATTACCTGTAACATCTGATGCTTTATTGCCAGTACCTTCGTCAAAGGGATAGAAAGCGACAAGACCATCTTCAGCAACATTTGCTATACAGAAATTGCATAGCGACAGAAGCAAGCATAAGGTCAATACTAAAGTAACTTTTGACATCCTAATTCTCCTTGATTGTATTTTCATTCTGTCTTGTGAATCAGTTAATAGTATATCATGCCAAATGTTCGTTATGTAAGTTAAAATATTTAGCCGCATACCAAATTATTAAACCAAAATTACTCTATGCAGTAGAGTATTTCATTTCCCTAATATCAAAAGTAGTCTGTCCTGTTTCTGAGATTATCTCCTCCTTACAAAACTTTGACGCATAGTCATAGCGATTATACTCTCCTCTCAATAGACCAATGACGATCCGTACTCTGCACAACAATAGCATCTGGCATCTCCATTTGTAATAACATCTGATTAACCTCCGCAAGCGTAAAAGATGCAAGAAATGAATCGTAGTAGAGTTTTTGTTGATATGGTGTATCACCAGCAGCATATTTGTCTACGAATGCTTGTGCTTCTTCTGGAGTTTCCGGACGGATCAGATCTCGAATTAAAACCACACCAGTAGGTTTCATTACCCTACCCATTTCTTTTAGCGCGGATAAGGAGTCATGAATATGATGTACAATACTGTTTGAAATTAGTCCATCAAATGTATTGTCAGGATAAGGCAATGATTTTGCATCAACGGGTTCAAGTTTTATGCGATCTGTTAAGCAATTGTCCGCAACGTGTCTCTTCGCAATCTTTATCATCTCTCTTGATAGGTCAATAGCGGTAATCTGGATATTTGGACAACGTTGTGCAAGTATAATTGGTATCTGGGCAGGTCCAGTACCAACATCAAGAAAATGTCCAGATTCTGCTCCGAGTGCAACGACACGGTCTACAAATGCCTGATCAACTTCGCCATGCTCCATTGCATCATAAGCTTCTGCTGCTTCAACAGTATCCATTACTTCGGGTTCCACAATTCGTTTCATTGATAGATCCTCCTTCGTCAAAAAGCAAAAATATTGATTGTGTTTTATCTTAAATTATAGGAAAATATACTGTAATATTTTTAACGATTATATTATGAACATGAAGAAAAATCAACATCAATATAGCTCCTGAAAAAATCTTTAAATTGTTGATATAGCGCACATTCTGACATAAGATTCCACTTAAGAAAGCAATCTCCGATTTGCTATAAAAACGGTGAGAGGTTTGTAGGTTAACCTGAGAGACGAAACCAACCTAAAAATGACTGCAACTGAATATACATGCTGAATTTGAAACAATGTAAACAAAAAAATGAGATATACGTTAATAAATAATATAGGTAAGTTTAATATCAGAAAGGAGGCGTTATGACATAGGGGTTCATGTATGAAGCCTATGTTCATAATCATAAATAGAATGTATAGATATTTTTCATTAATTGCATTAGTATTACTGTTTATATCTAACACAGTAACTGCTGGTCCTGGTAGAACAGGCGCACAAATTCTGAATTTAGGTGGCGGTGCGCGTGCCAGAGCTTTAGGAGATGCTTTCTCTGCAATGTCTGGAGATGTCACTACAACACTTTGGAATCCAAGCGGTTTAGCTTATATGCCAGATAGCAGATTGAGTTCAGATAGAACTGGATCCCAGATTTCTATGTTCTATACGGATTTGAGCGCGCCATTCGGTGAAGCAGGAGAAGGAATGTATTACACATTCGTCTCGGGCGCAATGCCTTTGGGAGAAATAGGAACAGTAGGCGCAACACTTCAACTTCAAGGACAAGGAACTATTCCAGTGACTGTTGATTCTCCCGAAGTGATTAGAAACGATAATCTTGGTACAAACATGGTTTTTACCTTATCTTATGCGGACTACTTGACGAATTCATTAGCAATGGGTATTAACGGAAAGATGATTAGGATGGTCCTTGGTCAAGAAACAGGAAGTTCTTACGCTGTAGATTTTGGAATGCAATATCATCTGCCTATTGATCTTATACCAACGACCATTGGCATGGTAATTCAAAATGTTGGACCAGGAATTTCATTTATTGATGAAAACCAAGCTGACCCCCTACCGAGAATGTTCAGAATTGGAACATCTATGAGTCTTTATAAAGACAGATTTAATCACTTTCGCTTGGTCAGTGGATTAACCGCTTATGTTGATAAATTGTCTGAAAATGAAGAGGAATTATTAGCAGACTTGGATAGGTTAAACGCAGAAAGAACTGAGAAAATTACGAAAGCACAACTGTTATCGGATAGAGGTGTAGGATTCAGTGCTTTTGAATGGAGACACCTTCAGAAAAACGTCGGGTTGGAATATTGGTTAGGTAATATTCTGGCAATGCGAGTTGGTTATAAATCTGAACCCGGTATAAACTTACCCGCGTTTACAGATCACCTTACATACGGCATTGGTGTGAAGGTTTATCTGTTCAATTTGGACATTACCTACGGTCCGCGTTTTGGTCCAAACCAAGAACGGATCCTTGAAGCCACTGGTATAATTGCATTTTAATAGGAAGAGTAATTTAGTGAAACATTTAAGAAGCATCGCTATTCTTGTAATTATCTTCTGTATTTCGTCACTAATATGTCAAGCTTCAGACCCACTTCAAACCAATTTTTATACAGATTTCTACTTAGAATCAAATCTGGGCATGCGTTCACTTGCAAACCAATCTACAGTTCAGGTTAATTCTATTGACAGTGTTATCACTCTGAAATCTCCTAATGAAGCTTTTCTTTACTCACTGGCAATCCCAGGAACCGGACAGATATATTCTGGTGCAAAGTATGGTTATATATACACTGCTGCAGAAATTGGTTTGTTGGTTACTTATTTTGTTTTACGAAACTCAGCTATTAATACTCGTGAAGACTATAGGGATTTAGTCAGAGAAAATGTTATTTTTATCGGTCCAGGTTCATTTGAAAATTGGGATGAAATTGAAGACTATGAACACGCAACCCAATATGAAAACTGGAATCACGTCTACGATTCTGAGACGACAAGGACAAGGACCGGAAAGTGGTATTGGAAAGACCTTGATCCATCACTGAAAGATACAGAAGACACAAGCATTGAGTTCGACTCTAAACACCGTTTAGAAGCTTACGATTTAAGACAAGATGCAAATGACACTTTTGAAAGTGCCAGAACAGTTTTAGGGTTAGTTATACTCAATCACGTATTTAGCGCAGTAGAAGCGCGAATTTCTGCGAAACGTTGGAATAACAGACAAACGCAAAATCTGTCATTTGAAGTGGAGTTGAATACAGATATCTCATCGGGATCCATAAACAGCACGGTTGCACTAAAGAGAAGGTTTTAATAGGAGTTATAAATGTCAACAGATCTACCACAACTATTAGACGATTTAAATTCTGTTACTGCAATTCCGATAATTCCGTTCAAAGACGACAAAATTGATTTTTCTGGACATGCAAAAAACATTGATTATCTAATGACAAACAACTACCTTGATGAAGGCAGAAAACGGGTTATCGCATTAGCAGGAACAAGTCTAATTCACCACATTGCTGAAACCCAGCAGATACGTCTCATTGACAGAACATCACAACAAATTGGATCAGAAGGTATCCTCATTTCTGGTATTGTGCCGAATCCAATCAGACAAGCAGGACAATTAATAGAAGCACAATCTGAACTCAACAGACCACCAGATGCCTATTTGTTGATGCCATTGACTGGGATTTCCAATCCAGCAGGCATCTATGAAACATTCATGAAATTCTCGGATAACCACGGAAGTAGATGCAACGCAAGATTTATCTTCTACTATCGTCAGAAGAGAGATAGGCAAGAGGTCATTAGATTGTTGAATGACTCAGAGCATTTCATCGGTGTGAAGATTGGGACAGATGCTGATGATGTCGTTCCGCTCATTGAAGGAATAGGTGATAATGGAATAGTTATGTGGGGTATCGGAGACAGATGTACTCATCCTGCACGTCTCGGAACTAAAGGACACACTTCTGGCATAGCGGTCGCTTATGCCCGTGCATCTGATGAAATCAACAATGCACAACGTAAAGGTGATTACGAAACTTCTGAACAGATCGAAGCAGAAATTGAAGCACTTGAAGAGATACGGTTTAGAAATGAAAGAGTATACAATTATTCTGCTGTTGTAGAGGCAATGATTCTCAGTGGGTTTGAGGATATTGAGGCAGGAACTGGAGGTCCATTCAATCCACGCGTCCCCCCAGAAATTAAGAAACAAGTTAGTATTGCAATTAAAAACCTAAAACCGTATCACTAATGTCAACCTACTCTGAGTAAGACTATACACCACACCCATCTATAAATCTAACGCAATACCTACAAACAAAGTCATGTCTTTTGATAGTTTAACCCTTCGCATAATTACACATGAAATCTCTCAGACATTATTGGGTGGTACTATTCGCCACATTGAACAGGCAAATCCTACCACTTTCTCAATCAAGATTAGTCAAGGAATAGATACACATTGGCTTGCTTTATCTGCACATTCAGTACATGCACGGATTCATACAATTCAAAAACCGCAACCCGGGCAAAAACAATCCTATTTCGCTGACTTTCTTGCAACACACATAAAGCAAGGAACAGTAACAGAAATCTCACAACTTGGCTGGGATCGAATCTTGAAAATAACTGTCCAGCCGAAATCTGATGAACACATTAAACCGAGCACAAAGTCAATTATCGCTGAGTTTATGGGGAAACACAGCAATATCATATTGATTGACGATGAAGATGAGAGAATATTAGAGTGTCTAAAACACATTGATGAAACAGTGAGTCGATATAGAGAGGTATTACCCGGTGAAACATATACTTTGCCACCACAGCAAGACAAGATTGATCCCATAACAATAGATAAAACTGCTTTTTCACAACTTTTTGATTCTTCCGAACTTACTTGGAAATCTCTTTTCAACACGATAGATGGACTCAGTCCAACACTTGCGAAGGAGATTATCACTCGTGCCGAAAAAGAAAAACCCTGGGAGGCATTTCAACAAGTTTTGAAATACTTTGATCCAAAACATACTATACCACAACTGATTATGGATAAAGACGAACCAATTGCTGTTTCACCGATCCCATTGCATCAAATTCCTGATTCAATAAATCGATCTTATCCCACCATGAGTGAAGCTTTAACTGCATACTATGATGCAATTACTTTAAAGGAGAAAAAACTAACACAAAAACACACTCTAACGCAGGTGTTCGAAAAACAGAAACTTCAGATACAGCGAAAGACTAAAGGGCTCAAGAAGGATTTAGAAAGTGCAGAGAAATCTGAAGATTACCGCATTAAAGGTGAACTTATTCTTGCAAATTTGCACAACATTAAACGCGGACAGAAAGAGGCAAAACTACAAAACTATTATAGCGATGCACTTGAAACAATAACAATTTCACTGAATCCGGAGTTGAATCCATCAGAAAATGCACAGACTTATTTCAAAAGATATACAAAAGCAAAACGTGGGGTTTCTCAGATACAACAAAGACTTGCTGAACTTGAAGCAGAAGAAAACATCTTAAATTCTTATAAAAATAAGATAGAAAATGCAGATACACTTGATGCTCTACAACTTATTCAAACTCAATTCATAGAAAATGGCTACCTAAGAACACAACAGAAAGGTAGAACACAGCAGCAAAAGAGTGAGGGACCCTATCGAAAGTATACTTCAAAAAACGGATTTCAAATATATGTAGGGCGAAATAGTCAAGCAAACGATCTACTCTTACGCCAGATTGCTAAACCAAACGATATGTGGCTTCATGCAAAGCAAATTCATGGATCACATGTCATCATTCGAAATCCAGAAAACCGTCCTGACATTCCTATGCCAACACTATTACAAGCTGCACAACTCGCTGCATACTACAGCAAAGCACACCATTCAAGTCTTGTCCCAGTAGATTATACATGGGCACGGTATGTTGTAAAACGTAAAGGGAATGTTGCTGGTTATGTACATTACACACACGAAAAAACGTTATACGTTGAACCAGCAGTACCTAACAAATAGGTCAGTTGTAGAGAATTATCAAGACAAATTGACACTACAATTGTAGATGCGATCTCAGAATCGCGATAAACAGTTTTGACGATCAGGAAGTGGATTTTCCTACTATCATCCTAAATGTAAAGTTCTTTGTAAAACCAATTTTGTATGCAAATATTACTTGAAAAGAATCTAAAATCAGAACTACTTGACTTATATGATAGATTAATTGAACAGCACGGTTCCTTAAAATGGTGGCCTGCAGACACTCCTTTTGAGGTTGCATTGGGTGCGATATTGACACAAGCAACTGCATGGAAAAATGTTGTCAAGGCTATTGAAAATTTGAAGGCAGCGAATGTCTTTACACCTGATAGCATAAACAGTATTAGTCAAGAAAGGTTGGAGGTACTATTAACACCTTCTGGCTATTTTCGGATGAAAGCAAAAAAAGTGCGTGCTTTTGTGGAACATATAACTCAACGTCCAATGCACGAAATGTTCAAACAAGATGTACCAGAATTACGGAAAGAACTATTATCTATCTACGGTGTAGGTCCAGAAACTGCTGATTCAATCATACTTTATGCTGCAGAAAAGCCAAGCTTTGTTGTGGATAATTATACCTATAGACTCATTAGTCGGTTAGGATGGATTGAAGGGAACTACCATTATGAAAAACTACGAAGTCTCTTTATGAATAATCTACCAGCAGATGTGGAACTATTCAATGAATATCATGCACTAATTGTACGACACGGGGCAAGGGTTTGTCAGAAGACACCTGAGTGTGATAAGTGCAATCTTCAAAGCAACTGTCGTTATTATTTGAAAGAATCCGTATAATCTATTTTCCTGTCCTTACTTGACTTTTAGGTTGGACAGAGCGATGCGAATCCCGACCTACGATATAAACTATCAGTAACACACATCAACTGATAATTCACAAAACTAAATCACCTTCAAACAACACACATCAATCTTGACATGATACTCTTTAGAATGCTATAATAGATTTATCATTCAGTATTCACTGGTAGGATTCAAAATGCTCAATCACAGAGTGCCTAATCTCACGTTTTTCCTAATGACCATACTCGTATATCATTCCATATTCCTTCTTCCAATTGATGCAAATGATGAACAAGAACCCATTGAACTTGATAAGATAGTCGTTACACCCGGTAAATTTTCAATCTATGAAGGAACTACGCCGCAAATCTCAATTTCTAAGGAAGAGATTGAACAATTTCCATTAATTGACAACGATATAATGCGATCAGGACACATTTTCCCAGGAGTGATTGCTAACGATTATAGTGCGCGGTTCAGCGTGAGAGGTGGAGAAAAGGATGGTGTGGCTGTCAGATTAGATGGGATCGAACTACACAATCCTTACCATTTACAGGATTTCGGTGGAGCCATCTCATTAGTCGGACTGAACTTAATCCAGAGTGCTGACCTATTGATGGGAGGATTCCCAGCTGAATTTGGACAGAAGATGTCCGGGGTATTTGATATAGAAACTAAAACTCCAAATCCTGAAAAAGTCTCTGCTAATTTCGGATTAGACTTTATCAACGCAACCGTCATGATAGAAGGACCTTTAACTGAGAAAGGGGGTTGGCTACTATCGGCAAGAAGAGGATACATAGATCTGATCCTCGCACTGATTGACATTGACGAGATGTATAATCCACAATACGCTGATCTTTATGGTAAATTTGTATATCAACTTACAGAAGCTGATTCTCTTACATTCAATGGACTATACGGGTGGGACAAAAACCGTATACGCGTTGATGACATAGAAAATAACTTAGATTCTCTCTATAATAACTCAACTTTATGGTTAAAGTGGAGGCACGCATTTGGTTCTTCACACTGGTCGGACGTGTATCTTTTTGGAGGTATTTCTCTGCAAGAGAGAATCTCTGGTGAGGATGATTTTGATAATCGCCATTTCCAATATATAGGTTCAAAGGTTGAATTTACCTCTAATATTTTCTCACAGCACACAATACGAAGTGGAGTGGAATGGCGATGGTCAAAATCAGAATACGATTACTTTGCAAGAGAGCGAATTGAAGGCGTAAACAATTTTAGTGAAATTGATGCTGAGATTGAAAATAGAGGTAATGAAATTAAAGTTTTCCTTCAGGATGAATGGCAACTCCATAGTAAACTGGCACTAAATATCGGTGGTCGCTATATTATTCAAGATTTTCGTGATTCAGATATACAAAACTATGAAGTTGGACCACGTGTAATGATCGCATTTCGTCCAATTGAGAATCTTGTTTTTCGCAGCGCTTGGGGTATATATCATCAACCCGTTGATTTGATGTCATTACCCGTTGAAGACGACAGACAGTCGGTTGGTAGAGCAGAACAGTCAACGCATTACATTATCGGATGTGAATATACAATCGGAAACAATTTTCTACTTCGACTTGAAGGATACTATAAAGATTATGTCAATCTGGTGGGTCGACATAGAGAATTTGGACGACAGACCCAGGTATTTGCTGCCCCAGAATCTGCCGAAGCTAAGGGTTTTGATGTTTTTGCAACGCATGCTGTTTCATCACGCTTAACTTGGGGACTCGGTTATGCTTATGGAATCGCTGAAGAAACGTCGGATATCGGTACAATCTTTAGGGAAACTGATCGGAGACATTCTCTTTTCCTCAGTAGTAGTCACCAGATAACGTCATCATGGCATCTATATGCAAGTTGGCGTTATCACTCTGGTAGTCCCAAAACGCCATTAGAACATAAACTAACAAAACTTACAGACGGTAATCCAGCTTGCGACAGAATCTTCGGTGAAACACACTCTGAACGGTTACCACCATATCACAGTTTGGATTTTAGAATTACAAAACGGAATCCATACAAAGCATGGACTCTTTCATGGTATTTCCAAATCCTGAACCTATATAACCGTTCAAATCTTGACCAGTATGCATTTGCTGAAATTAAAGATGAAGATACTGGGAATCTAATTGACTGTACAGTTGAAC
This sequence comes from Candidatus Poribacteria bacterium, assembly GCA_965261435.1. Taxonomy (GTDB): domain Bacteria; phylum Poribacteria; class WGA-4E; order WGA-4E; family WGA-3G; genus MSPOR6. The sequence continues at coordinate 3,026,144 of CBDHDL010000021.1, read as the reverse complement.
CTGAACCACAGTTGCCAATTATACCTACTTTAGGTTTGACAATTACATTTTAAATTGCTCTTTATGACAATAGTGATGAATGAGATATGTTTAACCGTATCATAAAAACATTGCATAGAATCAGGGATAAAATCCAGCATAAATTTAAAGACACCTATATCCCAAAAGTTGCCCCGAGTGCTGAAGAAGCAATCCTGCCGATTGATCCTGAAGAATATACGATTAACCCGTACGAACTGAAGTATATGGTGGATTCTGGTAGAGAGTTTGTACTTTTGGATGTAAGGGAAGTTTGGGAATTCCAGACTGTTCATCTTGATCATGCGATCTCAATACCACTCGGTGAATTACCCAAAAGGTTCGGCGAACTCTCGCCGGCGGATGAAATCGTCGTTTACTGTCACAAAGGTATGCGAAGCATTGATGCAGCATATTTACTACAACAACTCGGGTTTAAATCAGTTTTAAGCCTCGTTGGCGGCATTGATCAATGGGCAAAGGAAATTGACAATAGCATGATTCGTTATTAACTCCTTAGATGTTCTTAGTATACGAAAAACTACAACATCAACTCCATATTCATGAATTTACTATCTGTTCAATCACTTCTTTACCTGCTTTAAACAGATCATGCAAGTGTATGTAGTTGAAAAGCGAACTTCTTCCAGTTAGATAAAGATTCTCAAACTGCTCAAAATAATCAACGAGTTGTTTGACATTCTTTTCAAACCCCACTTCCAAAACTGGATAGGCAAAAGGCAACCTATAAATCTGAAAATTGGTAATCTCATTTTCTTCAAGTGGGTTAACACGACGTAGTGCATTCCATACCTTAGAATGAAGTTCAAAATCAGTATTATTCCAAATCGTATCTTCTTTAAAACAAGGTATTTCAAGTACGATTACCGTTTGTCCAGAGGGTGCCATATATGCACTTCGGTTTTTCGGTTCATAAAGACGAGTAAAGGGAAAATCTGCACTTGGAAAATAGAGTGATGCATTTGGAGAAAAAGAATCTCTGTTTAGACAAAAGACACACAAAATCAGATGACGGAATTTAATTCGTTCTGCAATAGAAAAAAGTTGAACCGGCGGTGCCGGATCTAATATCCTCATAGAAAGCGTTAACGGTAATGTGTTAATTACTGTAGGGGTTTCAATCTCAATATCACTGTTTAAGACAATACAAGATATCTTTCCATCTTTGTGTAATATACGACTAACACTATGTTCTTTCTTGACATATTCTTCTCCAATAAATTGATATAGACTATCTGGAATCATTCCGATGCCGTATTTAGGATAATAAAATGACCCGTCCAAATGGACTGTATTTTGAGCTCTTCCCAATAAAGTAGCACGTATAAAACTCCGTAAATCTAATCCTTTGAGTCTATTACCTGAAATCGATGTGGAAAGTTGACTTGTCGGTAAACCCCATAATTTTTCAGAGTAATTTGTCAGGAAACGTTCCGCTAATGTTCTTCCATATCTATTAAGAGCAAGTTCTTCAAAATTACAGTATTCTTTCAACCTGCCATTTTGCAGTTTCTCCCAAGCAATTCTTAGTAAGGTCTTATATCCAAGTTTGTCTATTAGATCACGTAATTCAAGTGGGAATCGGTAGAACTTACCGTCAAAAAATATCTCACTGGGTGCATCAACCTTTAACAAATCATCCCCTAAAAGGTGATTTACTTCAGCAGTAGCAATAGGGTCTTTGTCATGAAAGCGGTGAGCACCAGTATCAAATCTGAAGTCTCCTAATCTAATTGTGCGACAGTTACCACCTACTGAAGTTCCTGCCTCATATAGGACGAAGTTTAGATTCTGTTTCTTAGCGTAATATCCTGCTGTCAATCCAGCAGGACCACCACCGAGTATGTGAATATCCGCAGCATCCATAATATTCAATCTTTAACCCTATGTCTTTGTGTTTTTTCTTTTACTCAGTATTCATACACAGACAATTCAGACCACATCCTGTTCACATAAGGATTGTGATAAAACGTCTTTTTGGTTCTTGCATCTTTTCCCGGAAGAGGACTACCGATCACAACAAAACCTGTTCTTAATCCATCAATTTTTTCAAGATCTTTTTCATCATTAATGGTAATATAGTTAGCAGACACATCCTGTGAAGCAAGGTAATACTTGATCAAAGGGACTGACACAATCGTCAGTTTATTTCCCGTGTGATTCTGTTTGCTATGCACATATCTGTGTACTTGTGCAATCGCAGTTGGTTGTCTGTGTTGAAAAACTGTGTGTAGAGAAACATAACTATAGCAAAAGAAAAAGAGAATCACAATGCTCCAAGCAAACACTTTGAACATTGAAAAACCTTTACTACCGATAGTCATTTCTTCTCTTGACTGTGTGAAACGATAACAACAGAACGCGATACCCAATGCCAAAATCGGTATTAGAGGTAATACATGCCTACTTTTATAAATGATGTTCTGAGCCAGGAATATCCAAAAAAGATAGACGACACTACCCAGAAAAATTGGATTCAAGAATATTGAACTACTATTTGAGCTCTTATGACTTAACCTCTTGATCTGAGTCTTCCAAACAGTAGCGGCAACAATCGTGATTAAGCATAGCATAGAGACTGTCGTTATAGTGTGTCTACCTATCCAGTATAATCCAAAGCCATCAGCAATTAGGCTCTCAAATAGTTTTGTTACGCGGCGTAAGAAATCATAATTAGTTGAAACAGTTCCACCAAAATCTGAGAAGTGTCCAAGGGTCTGCTTTTGTGCTGCAGATATCAAAACATCCCAACCGGTAAACCAAAGTAATGGAATCAACCATACCAAAATCCCAACCGTCCCTGCGATGATATACTTAATTCTATATGAACTGAGTATACATAATAACAATGCTGGTAATAGGAATGGAATATATGAGAGTCTGATACCCAACAATACTCCAGCAAGTAGAAACCCAATAGTAGTTTGACACAATATCTTCTGTTGGTCTGTTTCCTTATGTGTTGTGATGAAGTAAAAACTTGCCAAAAGACAGGCAACCCCCATAACATCAGGCATATAGCGATTACTCATCAACCAAAGCAAAGGATTCATGAATACCGTAATAATAGCAAACTTCCCAAGTAGTGAATTGGGTTGAATCTTAGCAATCTTCAGTGCAAAGAAGATTGTGAAATAAGTTGATACACCTCCTATCAACGAAAATGCAATAGCAAATCGACCAGTAATGGTAAAGCATAACTTAGCAAGAAAACAAAAAATAGGATATGCTGGAAAATGGGGTTGTAATTTCCCAACATCATACTCCACCATACTCAAAGCAAATCGAAGGCTATCAATGTCTTCAATATAGTATATGGTTGAAAGTAAACGAGAACTAACACACAGAACAAAAAGGCTACCCCAGACGAAAACTCTCGTAGAAAATAACCCGCCATGCATCCGTTAGTTCCTAAAGAAAAATAGGAAGAATGGAAGATTAGAATCACATTCATCTAATCTTCCTGCCTCTTCCACCTACTCAAACCAACTATAGAATCAATTGACTTAAGAAATACTACCAGTTTTTCATGTTGGTACTTGAAAACCCATAAGCTGTCTGTAGAACAACTTTTGCTCGTTGATAATTTGCTACTTGTGTATTGTAAGCACTACTACCCGGTTCATCATACTTGGGTGCTGTTCCCATAATACCATGTAACTCACGCAACTGTCCATCTGTAATCAACTTAAAGGGATTATATTGAAGAGCGACAGTATACCCCTTCATCTCAGCCCAATGTTTGTTCAGATTTGCACGGTTTTCATCTGGTGTACCTAAATCTGACATATCACTGAGCGTGTCATTGATGTAGTGAACTACAGTAGCAGCAATAACTTTCTCCATACCTTCAGATGCAGCTTGTCTAAAAGAACTAATTTCATCGTTTGTTCCTTGATTGGTTATTGCTGTCCTGCCAGCAAGGAATGCTTCAAAGATGTCTTTAGTTAAATCAACACCTGATCCACCTCTATCACGTTTTGCTGCGTTTCTGGACAAACCGAAGTTATACTCTGATTTGAAATCAATACTTCCGTCACCATTTGAATCAAAAGTGAAATCGTCAACACTTCCGGCAAGTTGATCATCAGAATATCGTGCATAATCACGAGCAGCACCGAAATAACCAAACGCTTCATCCCACCCATGTTCCATTGCAGTATATGGATCTTCTCCATCACGTGCTTCACTATTATCACGTTCAAGTAATCCATTGAGATAAACACCAGTGGCTTGATAATAAGGAACTGCACCGATGAGGACTTTGTTGATCATCTGCGACAAATCTACACCATCATCGGTTGTGTAAGCCATTGCTGTACCGAGTTTGTTGGAATCCTGGGAATTCTCAGCGATTTCACTCATCCAACCACGTACCAATTCATCAGCTGTCATGTCATAACCAATAACAGGCGCATCTGAAATCTTTCCGACAAGGTTCTTACCGGTTGAAAGTGCCGAATAATTACTTTCAAGTGCTGGTGTAGAACCCGTTGACGTTCTGGTCTTTAAGTTCAAGGCATCATCGTAAGCATAAAGATTGAGCATATCGTCAACTGAAATAGGTGAGGCACCATCTTTTCCAACACTGTCTGTCACAGACTTTAAGTCTTGCAGCAATAAGTTACGTACGACCTGTCCTGAATAAGAAACACTACTGGCACCCTCCTCAAAACGACTGTCAAAGACATACGCTTGAGGAACTTCAATTTTTGATACATCACCATTAACATCAGTATCATCATCTTCATCGCTTCCGCAAGCGTATAGGAAGATACACGAAACAGTGAGTATAACAAATACCCACTTTAATCTATATAATAATTGTAACATTTTGTCTCCTTTTATTGAGATAATGAGTCTCAATATCTCAAATGTTAATCTTTGGTATAGGACTGAACCAATAGCGAAATTGTATTGGCTCATTTCTTATCTTGTTGATTGAAATACTAATAAAGAATGAAGGTTTAATTCACTCTACCAATATTGATAAATTATAGACCCTGTTTGATTCCAAAAAGTATCTGTCGTCTTGGACCGATTAGAATACCCGAACTAAGATTTGCTTCAGGTTGTCCTGCATTTGAATGTAGTCTTGAACCAATATAAACCTTATCAAATAGATTCTTCGCTGTGAAAAACAAGCGCCAATGTTGGGATAGTCTATAGTCAATACTTGCATTGACAATAGAATAACTGGGTATAGGTCCAGTATCCCCGCGATTCTTAGTCACCTCAATGTTCTCAAAATCAGTAAAAACATCATCTACAAACCGCATATCTGCACGCATACGCAGGATATTACCGAAGACCTTCTCTAAACCTAAACTAAATGTATGGTGAGGAGCATAAGGTAATTCATTGCCGTTAAGTGTTACATCAACATTTCCAGCGATCGTCGCAGACTTCACTATACCGTCTATTACTTCTGTCTGAAGATATGTATAAGAGAGATTGAAATCTGGGAGCAATGAAACGAATTCGGATATTCCTAACCTTACTGCTGTTTCTACTCCAGCAAGATTGACTCTGCCTAAATTTTTGAAAGCTGTTCCACGTCCGGCCGCAACTAAATCTTCAATCGTAATTAGAAATCCTGCTGTTTCTATATTAACTCCAGGTAGCCATGTTCTAAATCCGATTTCCATATTCCAGCTTTTTTCAGGTTTAAGGTCAAGTCCACCGACTTCTACATTCTGTCCAAAGTTAGTTACCTTTAGAGCACCGCTTGAAGGTGCAGTATAACCCCTATGGATACCACCAAAGAGATTCAATTTACCTATTTCGTAATTCAGACCTATGCCTGGTAAAAGGACAGAAGACACCTTATCTGCCAGAACTGAACCCCGCAGCCTATCAACTCTATCCTGCCTAAATGCTTCAAATCTTGTACCAAGCGTCAGTGTCAGGTTTTGAATTTCAAGAGTTTCCTTTACATAGAGTGCTAATGCTGCTGTTTCATAATGATGGCTCTGACCGACAATCTTAACCGGGTCATCTATAGAACCCGGAGTGCCAGTGTAATAAACACCGTCTCTGGCATTCGGTTCCTCTCCTACCTTCTTATCATCAATGAAACGTTCCCAATGTAACCTACCTCCTATTGCTGCCCTACCTACACTTCCAATGAGACTATGTGTATAAGTGTAGTTCTGTTCAATTCCACCAACATAGAAAGTTCGTAGGATTCCAAAGTTACTACTACCATTACCAGTCCTTACAAGGTCTCCCGTTTGGAAATACGGTACTGCATCCATTTCACCTGTTTCAAGTGCGGATGGACGGACAAAAATGTCATCCTCACGCCACCATCTTCTGTCAAACATGCTTGTGTATAATGTAGTATTACTCTCCAGATTTTCATTAATCCTGTTTGAATAGATCAAATCCAGGGATGTACGTATGATCTTAAAATTATCGTCCTCTTTCGGATTGAAGTTCGGATCTGTTTGGAAAGAATACTCAGTTAACCCTGTATAAGTCGCATTAGAATTTTCAAAATTGCCGTTTACTTTCAGGTAGAGAGTCTTTTCGTCACTAAGATGAAAGAATGTTTTAAACGTCCCATTAACCTGATCAAATGCATTGTTTTCTCTAAACCCATCACCATGTTTGTATAGAAGTTGTATGTCTGATAGGACAATATCAGGGTTTCCAATTCCATTCCACTCTGAGAATGCACTATAATACCCATTGTTACCAACAGTAATCTGATTTGCCAGACCACTTTTTCCATCCGGTTTCCTGGTCGTGTAGTTGATTATTCCTCCCATTGTTTGAGGTCCATAGCGCAAAGCAGAACTTCCCTTGATTACCTCAACTGCTGCGATCCTATCCGCAGGTGGATTATAGTAGGCATTCGGATATATATAAACAGCAGGCTGAATCGGAACACCGTCTTCAAGTATAAGCACTCGAGCACTTCTACGTGGATTTAAGCCACGAATACCAACACTCAATCTTGAATTACCAAAACCATCGTCAGCAAAACCGTTGATACCAGGAATCATTTCAAGCAACTCTTGAGTACCAACGGGTAAAATTAGGCCTACTGTGTCAGGATCTAACTTACTCATCGTACCTGTCAACTTCTTATTCTTACCAAGTGACCTTCCTATTATCTCTATGGGAGCAAGTTCATAACTGATTAAAGTCAACTCAATCTGAATATCATTAGGCGATCCGTCGGTTGACGAAAGTATTTCACTAAAGGATTTATAGCCGTTCAGACTGACAAGGATTTTTGTTCTATCACCATTAACCTGTTTTAAACGAAACTTTCCCTCTTTGTCTGTTGAAGTTTCGATTAATACTTGTCCATCAGATACAATCTTAACAGTTGCCCCTGAAAGTGATTCTCCAGTCCATTTCGCAACAACTTTCCCGCTTATGTCTGAAGGCACTTCACTATAGCAAAGTGTACATAAGAGAAGCATTAGTAAAATACTCACTGGACAAGCTATAAATACAGATTTAGGTCTACGTACTGAGACATGAAATTGGTTCATTATAATCTTCCTATATCTTCAAAAGAGTTTTGGGTTTTCTCTGTTCTTTATTTGCTTTCGATTTAGTTGATCATTTCCAGCATTTTCAGTGTTTCCGGTTGTATTTACTGGGAGGTTCGTATTCCCATAACTGCCACCATCATCTTCTACTTCTACTTGCGGAGAAAGTATAGGATCGCTTTCACAACCCAATAAAGTTAGTCCGATAATCACTATCAAAACCAGAAGAGAGATCTTAAGAATGAAAAAGCCATAGTTCATAATAGAAATCCTTATATCTAACACCTAAAGTGATTCCAAAAACGCAATGAGCGCATTCCGTTCTGTTTTGGACATCTGTAAAGTGCTTCGTCGTGATTTTTCAGCTTCACCACCATGCCAGAGAATTGCTTCCATCAAATTGCGAGCTCTACCATCATGTAAGAAATTTGTATGTCCATTAACAGTTCGCACTAAACCTATACCCCATAAGGGGGGTGTTCTCCACTCTGTTCCACTCGCCTTGAAATCAGGACGATCATCTGCCAAGCCTGGCCCCATGTCATGCAGCAACAAGTCTGTATATGGATGAATCGTCTGATTGCTAACTGATGGAACACCTTGCAATACCCCAGTTCTTAAAGTTGGAAGATGACATTTTGCACATTCTGCTTGCGTAAAGAGTTGTTCACCATGAATAACCTCTGGATCATCAAGATCACGCCTTGCAGGTACTGCCAAAGTTTGCACATAGAAGGTTACAACATCCAATATCTCATCACTTATTTCTGGTTTCAAATTATTCTTCCTGTTCTGAGTTTGTCCTGCAGAATTTTCAATCTGAAAAAGTGATGTTGTTAACCCCATATCATCGTGGTAGGCAGACGCAACTTGTTGAAGTAAGTTTGGTTGATTTGCCTTCCAACCGAAACGACCCAATGCAGTCTTTTTATGAACTACGTCCCATACATAATTGGGTCTCCCAGATATGCCATCTCCATTTGCATCACTTTCATCAGCGTATGTTAGAATCGTCGATTCTGGAATCGCTTCTAACAAACCCAATCCAAATACAACGGGTGCTATACGAGGTGAAACTTCGATCTTTTTAGGTAACGGTTTATATGTGTCCGTTATGGTGTAATTAGGATAACGAAGGTGTACCCTCGTTCCATCTTCGGCAGTCAATGTCTTCTCAGAATAGATAATCTTTACTGTGCCTTCAGCTTCCGATCCTACAATCGCTCGGTTATTTAACTGTGTTCCATATCCTGGAACCGGTATCGGTGCTTTACAATCTTCAGTATCCTCACTTCTGGGTAGACTAAGCCTAAATAGCATTGAAACAAACTTTTCATCTATTTCTGGAGGTCTACCCCGACCATCGCGTGTATGACAATTGATGCAGGAAATATTGTTATAAATAGGACCCAAACCCGGGTTGACAACTGCAGGTGCTGTCACAAACGCCGCTTCAAATTCAACATCACCTTCAAGGTGTTTATCAAATGCCTTTGCTGAAAGATTCGGTGCTGGGATCGAAAAAGCATGACTTGAAGCATCAAATACAGTCGTCTCTCCTCCAGAAAGTGCCTTTATCGATCCTGCCTGAATATTCATATCCAGTACCCTTGAAGATTGTTCAGAGTCACAACTACTAAAGACAAAAACAAACAGCAAAATATACCAGAATTCGTTTGCAATGGAAATTTTCATATTTGAAACTTTCGTGAGGCCAGAATAAAACCTGGCCTCAGCAAAAGCGAAATAGTCTGTGCGTGTATAGAAACACGCTATCCAATGAACTAATTAAAGTCACTCTCTTGAACAAGTTGAAGTATATCTTGTTCAAGTGTAAGTTGAACAGTACTAACAGCCTCAATTGCCGACTGTACAGATGGTTTGTTTTCTGTTATAGAATCACGGAATGGATCCGGAATTGCTCCGATTGAGTCAATAGCCATCTGTACTTCCTTTTGAAAACGTGAATCTAAATCAGCATTTTTCTCATTCACAAATTCGTTCAATCCTTGTCCATCACTTACGAATTTTCCCAAATATACATTTTGAATTCCACGAATATTGTCTTGGAAATCGGATATAGAATTGAAACTGAATTGCGATTCAACAAGTGTTGTATCTGATTCGTTGAATGGATCGGATATTTTTCCGTTAGCTACTTCATCAGCAATAGTGATCATCCCATTGACCATTTCTTGAACAGCAGAACTCTGTGATGGATAGACAGCATTCCCTTCACCAGCAGATGCGACAGTGTTACTGAAGTTCTCACCTGCGGGATCCCAGGCAAGCCTCAATTGAGATGTACTGTCCTTAAGATATCCAGTTGATGCGACGAGATATTCAAGCTCTCTTTCTGTCATATCGGATGCTTGACGCTGATCCCCTTCACGAAACAGGAGAAACTCAATTGTGTGAAATCCTCTTACGGTATCTTCCAATTGCGTTGCTACGTATTCCTTAGTTAATTCATTAGCGACATCAGCCAATACTCCTTCCAGATCGACCTGATTTACTGGCCAACTATCTAAAGCAGGATCGAGTCCTTGTGTATCAACAGGACCGAACAGAAAAGCTTCACTCTGTTCCCAAGGTGTGCGGGTAGCTACCCATGCTTGTTGTGCTTTTTCAAGATTTGCTTGTGTCGTATCTTCGGCTAATGCATTAACCGCATCTAACAATTCACCAGCCTTATTATCCAAAGCTGTATATGTAGCCAAGACAACATTGGTAGCAAAATTGTCAAGCATAGTTCCAGCCTCATAGGTTTCACTGTCATCAGTATCGTCGTCATCGCTCCCACAACCTATCGTAAATGTGGTTGCAATGAATAAAACACAAAAAAACGTCCAAATCTTATTGAACTTCATAAAATACTCCATATCTCTATTCTTAGTTAGCACGGTTTTTCACCGCATAAATTGTAGGTTAATATTGGAATCCCATACCAACTGCGAAAGTTCTTTCGTTGTTTTCTTCTTCAGTTGCCAATCTCCGCAGTGAGTAGTGACTTTTAAAAACCAGATTTGAGTTGAGATTAAAGTTTACACCGAATGTAAAGGTGCTTCTTTCCCAACGAGGATTGTCAAACCTGTGTTCCTCAACAGATGCCATAGTGTCGTAATAATCATATCGTAGGAATACATCAAGTGAAGGAAACCCTTTATTAGAATCTCTTATTAGTGTCAAAACATCGTAGCCTGCTTCAATGTAACAACCGAGTGCAGTATCGCCTATTGGTGTACGTTTCACATTAATATTATTGGATAGCGTACGGTTAGCTTTTGACAATCTATCAGCATTTTGAAGTGCACCCCAGAGTAAAACCCCACGCAGTTTGACAGCATTGACTTCATAAAACCCATGTAGACTCAAGATGCTGACATACGCGTCAAAATCCACATCCGGTTTTGGTCGGTTTGCAGCAGTATCTCCAAAATAAGTTGAGATGCCAAGTGTCATGGTCTCATCTAAAACATAGTCAAGACGTCCTGCAAATGCAGGCGCTTCCGCATTCGCAGTTTCAAATCGTAACTGATGTCCAGGAACAATCCAATGTCTTGAACTAAATCCTGTTGAGTCAAGTCCATTAATGATAAGACCTTGATAGTTAAATGGACCGAGTGATCCAAAAAGTTCTACACCAGTTTCATGCCAGATCGTTGGTATGATATGTGCTTCAGCTTCGGGACGCGTTGTGGTAAAGTAATGTTGGGGTCTGTGCCGTTTGGCAACAAGACCAACTGGGACAATGATATGTCCTATTTTGAAATTGAACTTCTTGTGGAGTGAAAAAACAGCGGCAAGTTTCTCAACAACAATTTCACCACCTTTTTCTATCTCCATCTCAAACTCACCAAACTCTTCGAATTTGTCAAATTCCATTGTGCTACCAGTCCCACCATGTTCAAATTCAATTTCAGCTTCAAGTCGGATGCGGTCATTGATGTAGTATTTTGGTGCAACTACAAATCGCTCAACATCAATAGATGCCCGTCTATTTGGGTCAATTTCCCAATCATAATTAGCGTAATTTATCACACCATATCCAGAGACTGAAAATGGTTTGCTTTGACCAATAGCTTTAAAACAAAATATGAATAACATGCCGAAGATGATAGATATAAATAGATTTGCTCTCATAAGGTTTACTTATATGATACTAAGTCTCATTATCATAATTTATTATTTCTGCTTTTGAAATCTAAAAAGATTGTAGTTATACCATTTCTATAAATCATTGTCTCATTAGACGGTTATGATGGTAGTTATTCTTCAGGACACAAACTGAAAGTTTGTGGCAGAATACGCGTTTGGTATTCTGCATTAAAAAAGAGACATTTTCAATTAGAAATAGTATTATTTCCATTAGAAAAGGATAATGATAACGAATCTCATTATCCAAAATATTATCAGTTTTTACATTTTTGTCAAACAAAAAACACATTTGCAGATAATTATACTCACCATATTCAAGAATGTCAAATAAATTGTGATTATTTATTTGACATCAGAATCTACCAACTTGAAATGTGTGTTGAAACCTAACAAACACAACTATTTCCTAATTGATTTAACGGTTCTGCAATAGTTCTTTCTTTTCGGCTTTTTTCCTTTTCTTACGCCGCAGTTGACGTTGGCGAATCTGGGTCCGTCGTCTGACTTGACCACTCTTACTTCGTGCCATCAGTACTCCCTCCTTCATCTATAGTTTTTGCAAGAAATATTATTGAAGATTCACAATGTTCCTCTATTTTTTCCATAGCGAGTGTCAACTCATCTGTACTTTGTGCATAAATGTTTAATCTGTCCTCAGAAACTGTGAAAAACACGTTAAGCTCTTGAAAGGGTTCGTTAACATTGCTTGAAATTGCATTAGAGGCTCTTGCCTCTTGCCACTGTTGCAGCAACTCCGGTAATTCAATGCCTATACAATTCTTATAGAGTGCCTTTGCGGGGTATTCATCTGTCGGAGGAGTAAATGCAGCCATATCCTGATTAGAATCAAACAATGTTTGCATTACTCCTAACATCATTCCCGTTTCTACCACATCATCTATTAATTGCATATCATCATCATCATCATCATCATCATCATCAATCACCTGTATGTAATCGCTTGAAAAATCTTCATCAGAATAATCAGATGTTTGAGTTGGAATTATATCACTAATGTTCTCTATTGTCTCAAGATCAAGCATGTCAATGCCCATTGGTATTCCAAGACTAAGTGAAAGTGATTTCGTCATAATACCTTCAAATATTGGATGTTGAGCATATTTATCTTCAGATACTGCATCAAAAAATGAGCTTGAGACAAAAGCAGCATCAGCTTTATATCGATCTCCAATTCGCCTAAAGCGTTTTTCGCAACTGGACAAAGCATTTCTCAAAGAGTGAATTATATCTGGAGTAATCAGTTTGTTTATGACTTCTTCAATAAATCTATCATTGAATTCTTCAGAATCATCAAAAACATTTAACAGCTTTTCTCCATCTATATAATCGTACTCACCATCCAAATCCTCAAATTCAACATACTCTAAATCTTTAGTTTCGAGACTACCTTTGTTTTCCTTAACAAAGAAAAAATTGGTAGTTAGAGTTTGCGTCAAATCCAAGTCAAAGTATATATCTTCAAATTCTGGTTCCAGAATGAGATCACGACTATACATTAGCAAGTCGAATAATCCTTCCTCATCCAACTTGCTGTGTTGTATTTTCCGCTGTTTCTCGGAAGCCAATTGTCTCTGTTTAGATTTTTGTCTGCGCTTTCGTTTCTCACGTTTACGAGCAACATTTGCAGATCTACTTTTTTTCTTTGCCATAATAGTGATGTAAATTTTCAATGTTGAAATGATTGATCCTTAAAACTCAATAGCCACAACTGTCTCAGTTTACAAGTATATATAGTATACGCGATCTTACTTTTATAGTCAAGGATTATTAAACCAGGGTTTTTCAGTTCTCAGAATTACCTGTGGAGAATCCTGATTCAGACAAGATTTTACTCGTCTTCAACAGACCACGTACAGTTGATATTACAGTCTTCATAAAACTGCTTCAACCCCGGTTTGTCAAACCACAACTGCATCTCTTTACTTACGATGTGACCGACGCTGTTAACTTTCAGGTATAGACCTCCAGCCGTCCAGCTGGGGATGAGATTGTATTGTCCCGTCTGTGCTGCGTAGATGCTGAGCAGTGCCAGCGGTTCCATAGCATCAAGATTAGCAGTTCTGTGCTTATCTTGTAAGAGTTCATGCACTTTCTTGCCTTCATGTCCCTCCTGCAGTTCTGGCAAATCCATCACCTTGCTATGGAATACAAAATCATCTTCAAGCGTGAATAGACCGCTATCGGAATGCTGTCTTGCGTTAATCAAATTATCACCGATTTGTTCCGCCATTGACAGAAAACCCACCCTTGAATCTACACGATACAAATCTACCAGTGCAAAGATGAATGCGGGTTCTAAAGCTGTTGTAGCAGCATTCAACTGTGGTTGTGCGTTCTTGTCAGCACCGATGTCACCGATTCCAAAAGCTATGAATATCTTGCGAAGATAGTCTCTAAACTCCATTCTCCCGCCAGAAACCCGATACCCACGTGCACAGACTGACGCAAATAAGGGTGTGATGATTTGCGGTAGAAACGAGCCACCCTCTCTTGCACCAAAGTATAGCTTCTCGTGTTTGAATGGACCCGTTATCCGAAAGCCTGTCAGGTCAGTGCCATCAATAATGATGCTTTTTAGTGTGTTGGTATTTGCGTCGTAAGAGGCATTGAGGAAACCGATGATGTGTTGCTCGAATGCGTCTTTGATGTGTGCCATTTCACTGATACGTCCGTGTCTTTGTGCGTTTTCTACTATGGTTAACATCCCCATCATCTGTGTGATGGCGTGGTTTAACAAATTTCCAACATATAATCTCGGTTCTGTCGCTTGCGGATATGTTCTTCCAAAGATATTTAGTCCTCTTCTGGAACTTTGCGGGTGCACGAGAAATGGTAAGATACCAGTCGCCGGGTCTCGTTGATTTATGATCAGATTTAGCAACCGTTCTGCCCAAATCCGTGGTGCTTCCTCGTAGTCTTGATACCCTAAACTATATGCAGCATAAGCCAAGTCAAGTGCAACACTGATAAAGGATAGATCGCCGCTGATTTTCGGTTCTTTATATCCATCCCAAGGTCTGTACCAAGTATTGTCGTGATCGACATGCTTTCTGAAATCACCGTGTCTATTGTAGTGGAGAGCGTCCCAATCCTTGACATTAACTTCCCAGATACCTTTCATCAGCATCTCACACCTATCAGGATTGACAGCTCTAAGCAGTTCCCAATATGGATAGACATCCTCTATTTCGTGGACGACCCCCTTCATTCCGTATCTATTACCAGTGGCCAAATCAATATAACCGTGTCCTCCCCAATGCAGAACACCACTTTCTGGATACCAATAGTTGTTGAACATATAATCAACCGCTTCGCCTGCAGCGTAGACGTATTTACTGTCTCCAGTGAATTGACTTAACGATGTGAGTAGTCGCAGTAGGTTCTGTTGATTTTGGAAGAAACTCCAGACCGTCGGTTTAGGTTCTGTGCCGGATTTATGTGAAGTCATTGAACGTGGCGCCATCAGCTGATCAATGTGCAGACAGTCAGCAAAGAGAGGCATATCTTTCCCACTGTATCTGTCTCGTCCAAATTCAATCGCAGTATCAGCGAAAAGACTAGCTGCCTTTAGGAATCGGTTGCCGTCAATGGCTTCTATGCTAAGTTGTTCTCTACCAATCCACCGATCAAGTTTATGTAAGTTCATATTTCCTCCACGACGAGGTTTTGTGATAAGGTATATCAGAAATGTGGAGAAATGTCAACTTCATTTTTGGCTAAATACTACTTTGAAACATCCCAAATTAGCATCGTATGATCAACTCCTGCACTAATGAGAGTTTGATCATGAGAGTGTAAATATTTTGTCACTCTATTTGTCTGAATCGCGGATTACACGGAGAACACGGAAGACGCGGAAGGGTTTTCTGGATCATTATATGACATTGAAAATTTACTTGACAAACATATATCCATCATGTTACACTATACTACACAATATATCGCTAATAAAATAAAAACAGTAAAATAAAAAGGTGTGATAATATGAAACCAAACAGACATACAATCTATCAGATATACTTTAGGATTATAAACACAAAAAACCATAAAGAAAAAGCACCTACGCAACACATCAGAGACCAGATTTTTGGAGTGCAAAAACGACTGCAATTGCTAAAAAATCACCAAGATTCAAACCGTACCAAAAAAGGCGAAATAAAAAAAATAGAATTTTCAAAAAATACGCTACCAACTCATACAGAGACAAGCCTGACAAACGATTTAAAAACTGTACCACGCGACGGAAATCACGGCATTTTTGGTACAGTGAAAAAAATAGCGAATTTTGTAGCATAATTAGCTGCGATTCAATAACCGAACAAGTATAGAAAAATGCTTAACACAATACTATAGTTTGGACAGTTTTAAGAAATTGAGCGGAGACTTGGACATCTATTTTCTATGTTTAGATACCTGCCGCACTGCTGGTGCTTTGAGATTTTTTGTAGCCAGTACTTTACGCCATTCACACCTTTGGTGCTTATGTTTGAGGAATCTGTCCGTGCTGCATTCCTATTGCACGGCAAAACAAAGGTCCGAATGTTATATAGCATTCCTTGTGCTGTTGTTTGATGGGTTAAGCCATTGCATGAAACGCACAGAAGAAGCATTCTATTGACCCTATCGGCAGCACCAGCGGTGCGGAATGTGTATAGACGGGACTTTTTATTTGATGAGTTAAGCAATTGCATGAAACGCACAGAAAAAGCATTCTATTGACCCTATCAGCAGCACCAGCGGTGCGGAATGTGTATAGAAACGTAGATGCCCCAGAAACCAAGCACCAGCGGTGCGAAAGGTGTATAAAGAACATTGACAGAAGAAAACATGAAAATTGTCCAAACTAAAGGAACACAATATCACAAATTACATAAAATTCACCAAATAAATGACTTATGAGATTCGTTCTAAATTCTCCTGCTGTTTAAAGGGGTGTGTAAACTTTTTGTCACTATATGATTCTGGTGTATAAAATATCAGCAGAAAATATTTTTTTTGAAGATCCGATTTTACCCCTTATGCAACTATACAGTCACTGCTCGCAGTGCCATTTTACCAATGTTACTAACTGTAAGATATTCGTAAGATTTTTAAGAATTCTATACACCTTTCGCACCGCTGGTGCTGATATGTGATTTTCCAAAGCCTCAGAGAGGCGAATGGTATATAGTCCAGATTGATACAACCAATAGCAAACCCCAGAGGGGCGAAAGGTGTATAATCCGCATTGCTCTAAATCTTTACACACGTCCTCTATCTTTAGTGACAAAAAGTTTACACACCTTTTGGTCATCAGCACAAAAAGAAGATGCGTGACTATCTCCGTATGACCGAGAAAGGTTTTCTTTTTCGCACCCGTAGCAGTATCCCAGAGATGAATATCACCAGTACTCATTCCACTTACAAGGGTCTGTCCATCAGAACTAAATGAAATGCAATTGATAGTACCTGTATGTGCAGCAAGTAGATGTATGGGTTCCGCTGTTTATGAATCAAGAAGCCAGACACCGATATCAGTTGCTACAGCTAATAGATTCCCATCTGGCGAATACTGCAACTTTCGGACTTCACCAGAACCAATACGCGTCTTAGCACCTTACGGCAAATGCCACTGCTTATAGCTGAGACGAATGTTGTGTTCTTTCTCAAGCATCCTCTGGTTTTCAATATGATTGAATACGTAAAATGCACCAATCACGATGAGAATGACACCTAAGAGTGTACTTATAATCAGTCGTTTGGAGAAAAGGAAGTTTAACATTCACGGATCATGTGCATCAGTTCACGCAGTCTAATGCCACCGTTTATACAGATGCCTGGAGTGGCTATAACGCGATTGCCCGCTGCCACGCGGTTGTCTGTCATAAAGATGGTGAATGGGCAGGAGATGCCGATGCTGATGGTATCTGTGAAGTCCATACAAATTCTATTGAAAGTGTATGGACGACCATTCGCAACTTTCTACGGACGTTTCGGGGTGTTCATAAAAAGTTTCTCGCCGGCTATATTGCTATCTGTGAGTTCGCTATTAATCGCAAAATCATCACCCCTATGTTTATTTCAAAACTTGTTCAAATATAGAAATGCATTCATTCTTGACATCAGCGAAGAAATCAATAGAAAGATAGCGTCTATACGCATTCGTGTTGAACATGCGATTAGCGGTGTCAAAAGATACCGCATCGTAAAAGATAAACTCAGAAATTGGAAGAAAGGGTTCTGTGATTTAGTTATGGAAACTTGTTCTGGTTTACACAACTTCCGACAAAATTTTAGACCCTGGCGTTACGAAACACCTATTATTTAATTCATTATAATGTCTAATATACATTTTTGACTTCTTTACCTAAATTGTGCCACAATATTGGACTCCTTATACTCAAGATATAAAGAGTATAACATAAATACTTAAAATCTGACTAAACAACTGCGGAATGTAGGATATAAGGTTATGTTTCTGTTTTCACTGCATCCATGTGTATATTTTCCTAAGCAAACTCTCACTACATGTCCATACTGACTTTTTAAATGGCATTTTAGTTTTCGTAAATGTGCTGAAATCAGTTTTCATTGCCCGATACTGTTCCTTGTGTGCAATTAAACCTTCATTTTCAGGCGGTGATGCACCGAAATCCACCCATTCATATCCCTCATTGCATGCCCATGTAATTATATGATGAAAGATTGCGTTGTTAGGACGATATTGTAAATACTCAGGTAAAGACGCTTCACACCACAAGGTGACAGTTCGATTAAAATACAGATACAGCAATCCCGCAATGATCGTATCTTGGTATGTTGCTATAGCAAGTCTTGCGATACCGTGTTGCAGCAGATATTTCATAAGTTTCTGCGGTTTCGGTGTACCCCCTAAACGTTTTACAGTCTTGAGATACATGCTATAGAACATAGACAAGTCTTTTTCATTGTCTGTATCCGTAACCTTTACACCAGTTTTTTCAGCTTTTCTTACAGCACCTCTAACTCTTTTGTTGTAAGCTTGCCATAGTGAATCAATATCTCCTTCTGTTTTTAAGAGATGCGTAAAGTGATCTGACTGTACATATTCATGTCTTTTGAGAACGTCTCCGTATATTAGACTATCTTCAGGTGAAAATGTCCAGCATAATTCACACCATCCTTTTTCTGACGCAATTGACTGCAGGTAATTTTCAATGCTTGAGATAAGTTCTTCTCTGTTCACATCCACTGAGTCAATAATCTGCGGTCCTCCAGACAGATTCCACGGCATTGAATACCATAATCGTATACCGGGTATAGGTTTAAATGTGAGAGCGGGGATCCCACCGATTGCTGCTCCATCTTGTTTTATCATTAGATAAACAGGATTAAGTTGCTTGAATGCATGAGTCAGTGCATCTCGCCACACAGCACTCTGGAACGCATTACTATTTGGACACTGCTTGATAACGGCATCCCAATCATCACTACTTTGAGGTGAAATAGGTTCTAAGGTATACACATTTACATTGTAGTTGAAATGTTGAATTTTGACAAGTGGTTGGTAATGAAGCATAGATGTTGCCCCTGTTTTGAATTGTATTTCATTCTGAGCTGTGTTATACTCTATTCACATAGTAAGTAAGTAGGTAGGTAATCATGCCAGCGCGCAATGGATTTTCAGAATTAGCTGCAGACATGTTCACCAATTCGGGTGATATTGAAAAGCAAAAACAGCTGCTATCCACAAAATATCCCGAAAATGATCTGATAGATTATCTTCAACATGATGATCCACTTGTGAGTCGATCAGCAGCGGCTGCCTTGGGTCTGATTGCAGACATGCATGCTGTACCCGCATTAGTTGAAAGCCTTAAAAATAGGGATGTGAGAACTTCACATAATGCCGAATTAGCACTATGGTACATTTGGTCCCGGTCAGGTGATGAATCCGTAGATGAATTACTGAATATAGGAAAACTCCAGATAAAAAATGAGGATTATTTAGATGCTATAGACACGTTTACTAAGGCGATTAATGCGAAACCTGACTTTGCTGAATCCTATAACCAACGTGCGATCGCTTATTTTTTGCTTGAAGAATGGGACAATTCCCTTGAAGATTGCAAGAAGACAATTGCGTTAAATCCACATCATTTTGGTGCATACGCCGGTATGGGACATGTATATCTCAGGTTGCGGAAAATAGATTCTGCCGTTGATGCATATAAGCAGGCATTGACTATAAATCCGAATTTAATCGCTATTATACAGACAATTCGGCAATTAAACCGTATTTCTGATGAAAATGAAGAAGAATAATACGAGTTTATGAAAGGTTTTTTTGAAACGGAACATCATTCACCTAAGTCTCTTATCATCAGCATCACTGTAGTAAGTTTTCTGCAATGGTTGTTATATCAATTACTGCTTTCAGTAAAACTCGGTTTACCAGCAGAATGTTTTGCAGTTGGACAAGTAATTGTAGTTCTCCTCTCTGCACCATATTTAACTGCATGTAGTTACCAGACAGAATCTTGTTTTGCTGATTCTGGAATAATGTTAGCAATGTCGTCTGCATCTGTTTGCAAACACCTATTGACAAGTCTTGTTATTAGAGTTTTTCCTATACTTAGTTGGATACTGTTATCATCAGTCTTTGCCGCTATTGTCATCGGCATGTCACTTGGAAATGCCTTGAACATGTTCGTTGTTTTAGTGCTTTTCGGATTTACTGCTGGGGCAGTTGGCATGTGTTGCGTAAGAATCTTTCATGACAATATCTTCGGAACGGTGTTGAGTTATTCCATATTAGCGATATTAATTTGCGGTGCATTTATAATCAAGCCAATAGAACGTTACATTGAAGACCTACAACCTATTTTTGGACTAATTCTTCATCTAAATCCCGTACTTGCAGTATGTACTATTTTTGACGGTATGGATATTCTAAGGAACCCTATGTTTTATGAAATGACTCCGATTACATCACAGGATTATTCTTATCCGCCTTGGTATATGAACGTTTTTTGGCAGATTGTGATAGGTGCATGTAGTTTTTTGTGGACATGGTGGTTGTGTAGACACAACATTTCTGTTTCAGATAGAACAATGTTAAGATTCAGTTGAGAACTTAGATGGCAATAATCAAAGACCCGATCATTAGCGTATCAGGTGTTCGCGGTGAAGTTGGTGAATCACTTGATATTAGAACGATCACACGATTCGCATTGGCATTTGGCACACTTGTCCAGGGGGGTTGTGTAGTCTTAGGTTCTGATTCTCGGACGTCAAGTCCTATGCTGCGGCATGCTGTCCTTTCAGGTCTTATCGCAACAGGATGTCAAGTAATTGATGTCGGTCTGTGTCCAACGCCAACTGTTTTGATAACAGCAAAAGTACTTAAAGCACAAGGTAGTATTACAATTACCGCAAGTCATAATCCTGTGGAGTGGAACGGCATAGAATTTGCATCAGATTCTGGGAAACTACTAACACAGATAGAACGCGAAAAATTATTACATATCTATGAATCTGAAGATTTTAGATTTATGTCGTGGAACAGACTGGGGGAACATAAGGTATATGGGACTGCCGTTAAACATCATCTTGAGAGTATTTTAAGTTCACCTTGGCTGGATGTAGATTTAATACGAAATGCTAATCTGAAAGTAGCAATTGATTGCGGTAATGGTGCGGGTTGCATGATGAGTCCAGCATTAATAAAAGAACTCGGTTGCCAAGTTGTTGAAGTAAATTGTGTGCCAGATGGAAACTTTAGTCGTCCCGCTGAACCAACTCCTGATGCTTTGACAGAATTTAGTCAGACCGTACGGGATGCTGGCGCAGATATCGGTTTCGCGCACGATGGTGATGCTGATCGAGTTGTGGTTGTAACGGATAAGGGTGATGCACTTAGTGGTGAATGGACTCTTGCGCTTGTAACAGACTTTCTTCTCAGCAAAACTAAGGGGGATATTGTAGCTACAGTTTCCACGAGTAGAATGATTGACGACATTGCTGCAAAACACGGGGTAAAACTGCACAGAACGAAGGTTGGCGTTGGGTATGTTGTCGAAAAAATGCATGCAGCCAATGCTGTTATTGGAGGGGAGGGGACAGGAGGCGTAATCTATCCTGAGATTCACCATACCACAGACGGAATCACTTCTATCGCTGCCATTATTCAGCATCTTGTAGAATCCGATACAACCGTTTCAGATCTTGTTATTGGCATGCCGAAATACGAAATGTGTCGCAAGAAGTTTGAAATTTCTTCACAAGCAGTTGGATCAGAACTTGTTAAGCTTGTCCTTAATAAATATAAGAAAGAAAATAAATCGGCAGATGTAACTACTCCTACGCTTGAATTAACTGATGGTATTAAACGAGTCTGGGATGATCGTTGGGTGAATATACGCAAATCAGGAACTGAACCGGTCATACGTGTATTTAGTGAAGCACCAACGACATCAGAAGCTGAACTGTTGTGTAACCATACCCTTGAGGATTTAAGAACGTTATTGAAACAGATAAATCTCTAATTCCGTTATTTATTTTAGAAACATCTTCCTTAGTGTTGAACGTGAACTGCGCCATATTAACTGCATTATATTTAATAAATGATGTACAATTAATATGTTTTCATCTCGCCTAAAGATATAACCATATTTAAGATGGTTTGGAGAAATTATGTCTTTAAAAATTGCCTGCATTGGTGGTGGTAGCGGTTTATCTGCTCTCCTTAGCGGGTTAAAACAATTTGCCGATTTAGAAAACGATAGCAGTAAGATAATTGATCTGGATAGTTTGGCTGCAATCGTCACAGTATCTGATGATGGAGGAAGTTCTGGACGACTCGTTGAAGAGTTTGATGTTCCGCCACCAGGTGATATTCGAAGACTCCTTTTTACATTATCCGATGCAGACGAGTTTGCGGGACTTTTTGAATACCGATTCTCCAGCAACGGTGATCTCGGTGGACATACAATTGGGAATATAGTCTTAACAGCATTAACGAAGATTCAAGGGAACTTTCCAAAAGCTATTCAGGCTGCTTCACGTTTACTTGCTGTACGTGGGCAGATTATTCCTGTGACATTAGATTCTACAGTTCTCTGTGCAGAACTTAAAAATGGTGAAATAATCCGTGGCGAATCAACTATTCCAATACGCGAAAATAGAGAACCTATCAAACGCGTCTTTTTAGAACAGCGCGAGAACGGCAAAACGCATCATCCCACTGACGAAAGTTATGATTGTCAAGCACATAAGACTGCAATAGATGCACTTGTTAACGCAGATGCGATTATCATCGGTCCGGGAAGCCTTTACACAAGTATTATGCCAAATCTTGTGATCAAGGGAATCGTTGATGCCATACAAAGATCTAATGCCGTGAAAATCTATGTGTGTAATGTCATGACACAACCCGGTGAAACTGATGGATACGCTGTTACAGACCATGTGAATGCCATTCTTGATCATGCGAAGATTCCCATTGACTATGTCTTGGTTAATAATCAACCTGCTCCAAAAGAAATAATGCAAGGATATGTTCGGAATGAATTGGTATCACAACTTACTCGTATCAAATCATTATCTGAAGATGGACTCTCTATGCTTGCTGATGATACAGAGCATCTGATGGAAGTGCTGAACCTGGCAAAAGATATTTCCACTCTATCTGCAGAAACAGTTCAGGTCGCAGATGCGTCAAAAGTACAAGTGTCCTACAACCGAGAACAGGAGAGGCTTGAGGACGAAGGAATTACCGTTGTTGAAGCCGAACTTATAAGGGCTATGGTTGTTACTGAGATCGGAACGTGGTTAGGTGGAGAAGAGATGAACGTTATTCGTCATGATCCCGAAAAGTTAGTTACGAACTTAGTCAACATTTTCAAAAATCATCCAAAACTCAGTGAAGTAATTTAAAATTGAGAAAGGGTAGGTTTAAAGTAAACCTACCCTTATGTGTGCCTATTGCTATTTATGATTTACTAAACTACAACTTGATAACTATAAACCTAACTGAGTCTTCCCGTTTGACTTTATATGTGTTGCGAATTTGTCACAAATAAATGAAAGGTTATCAATAAAATCATCCCATTGAAAATCTTTCTCTTGGGATTTAGCAGCTGCGAAATATACCGCTAACTCGTAATAATCTAATCTACGACCTTCTAATGAATTTTTGTCAACGGTGTTCTGTTTTGTTCTCTTATTCATCAATTCTGCTCCAAATTTTAGATTTTTCTCCTCTATACCATTAACTAACTAACGCTATCCTGATTATGTGGTTTCAATTTTTTGCTTAGCCTTAAGCCAATAGTCAATCATTCATGCATTATTTTTGCATGTCATATTTTTGACTTTAGGAGCATTTAAAAGTATAATATTTTATTCTAAGGAGGTATACATGGATCATTCTAAAATCACGGATCGCAAAACTAACAGGAACGAAAACATCAAGAGCACACCTGATACAAACTTTATACGACAAGAAATTGAAGAAGATTTAAAAACTGACAGATTTGATGGTAGAGTACATACCCGATTCCCGCCAGAACCGAGTGGTTACCTCCACATTGGTCATGCAAAAGCTATCTGCATTAGTTTTGGAATTGCTGAAGACTATGGTGGTCTATACAACCTCCGTTTTGATGATAGCAACCCTATCACTGAAGAAGGTGAATACGTTGAAGCCATAAAACGTGATGTGAACTGGTTGGGATTTGATTGGAAAGACCGTGAATACTATGCATCCGACTATTTTGAAACGTTATACGAATATGCAATTCGACTAATTGAGAAAGGGTTGGCTTATGTCTGTGATCTGACACCAGAAGAGACCAGGACATATCGTGGCACATTAGTTACTCCCGGTAAGGATAGTCCGTATAGAGACCGTTCGGTTGAAGAAAATCTGAAGTTATTTAGAGGTATGCGTAACGGGGATTATCCCGATGGTTCAAGAACAGTCCGTGCAAAAATCGACATGTCGAGTCCAAATCTGAACATGCGTGATCCGGTGATGTATCGTATTCTCCGCGCACATCACTATCGGCATGGAAATGATTGGTGTATTTATCCAACCTACGATTTCACACACGGTCAGTCGGACTCCATCGAAGATATTACACATTCATTATGCGATGTTCAGTTTGAAGATCATCGTCCGCTGTATGACTGGTTTCTGAAATCGTTGGAAATCTACCAGCCCCGTCAGATTGAATTTGCACGTTTAAATCTTACGTATACAGTACTCGGTAAGCGAAAGCTCAAAGTTCTTGTTGAGGAAGGACATGTAAATGGTTGGGACGATCCAAGACTGCCGACACTTGCCGGTCTACGTCGGCGGGGTTATACACCTGAATCCATTCGTGATTTCTGCAGTCGTATCGGTGTATCAAAAGCAGACAACCTGATTGAATTTGGACAGTTGGAATATTCTATCCGCAACGACCTTAATCTTCATGCACCACGAGTCATGGCAGTCCTTAATCCAGTCAAGGTTGTAATTGATAACTACCCTGATGGGAAAGTTGAGATGCTTGAAGCGGACAATAATCCGGAGGATGAGAACGCAGGGACGAGGGAGGTTCCATTCTCAAAAGAGATTTACATTGAACGTGAAGACTTTATGGAAGACCCACCCCGAAAGTTTTATAGACTTGCTCCTGGACGAGAGGTAAGATTAAAACACGCATACTATATCACTTGTGAGAGTGTTGTCAAAGACGAAAACAGTGGTGAAATCATTGAGATTCACTGCTCTTACGATCCAGATACGCGCGGGGGTTGGTCTGATGATGGACGCAGGGTTCAGGGAACATTACATTGGGTTTCAGCAGAACATGCTGTCGATACAGAGGTGCGTTTATATGAATCACTATTCACAGAAAGGGAACCAGAAAATGTACCTGATGGAACAGATTGCATACATTTCCTTAATCCTGATTCGTTAGAAGTCAAAAGTAATTGCAAAGTTGAGCCGAGTCTTATCAATGCTTCTATTGAAAGTAGGTTCCAATTCCTCAGGATCGGGTATTTCTGCGTCGATCCAGACACAACGCCTGATAAATTAGTTTTTAACCGGACTGTACCACTGCGGGATAGCTGGGCAAAAATCCAGAAAGGACAGAAATGAATAGATTCCAAAATACAAATAACGGAGTAAGAGTTCGTATGGCACCCTCACCAACAGGGTTCTTACATATCGGTGGTGCACGTACGGCTCTTTTTAATTGGTTGTTTGCTAAACATCATAAAGGCAAGTTTATCTTAAGGATTGACGATACCGATGCCGCACGTTCCACTGATGAATCAATGGAAGAAATCTATAGTGCAATGAAGTGGTTAGGATTGGATTGGGACGAAGGCGGTGATAAGGGCGGACCTTTCGGGCCTTATGTGCAATCCGAACGTAAAGTTATCTACGACAACTATGTAGCACAACTTCTTGATAATGGAGGCGCATACTACTGCTATTGTTCCCCTGAAGAATTGGAAGAAATCCGATCACAAGCACGGGCAGCAAAATCTACTCGATCTTATGATGGCAGGTGCAGAGAACTCACCAAAGAAACAATTGATCGTTATGTTGAAGAAGGGAGAAAACCGACTGTCCGAATTAAAATACCCGATACCCCAATTCTTGTTGATGATCTGATTCTCGGTTCACGCAACATTGATCCATCTACCTTAGAGGATGAGGTGATCGTCCGTTCTAATGGTATGCCGAACTATAATCTTACTTCTATTATTGATGATGCCAAGATGCAGATAACACACGTTATCCGGGGTACTGAACATTTGAACAATACACCTAAACAGATTGTGATTGCACAGGCACTTGGTTTGGAACTACCACAATTTGCCCATATTCCTTTAGTTCTTGATGATAGCGGCAGCAAGTTGAGCAAACGACATCACGGGGACCTTGTTGCAGTCAATCGCTATCGTGAACAGGGTTACCTTCCTGAAGCAATGTTGAACTTTGTAGCACGTCTTGGTTGGTCTTATGATGATAAACAGGAGATCTTTTCCGTTGAAGAACTCGTGGAAAAGTTCGACTTAGGACGAGTCGGTAAGAGTGGAAGTGTGTTTGATATAAAGAAGTTGGAATGGCTCAACTCTCACTACATAAATCAACTTGATGTATCTGCACGAACAGATGTTGTGATACCTTTCTGGGAACAGGCGGGATTAATTGATGCTGAAACTGATCGAGACTGGCTTGAGAAGATTGTGGAAGCGGTCGGAGAACGGCTCAGTACTCTACAAGACATCGTCCCACAGACACGTTTTTTCTTTACAGACAGTTTTGAGTATGATCCAAAAGCAGTCAAGAAATGGTGGGGTAGTTCGGATGAAAAGAAACAGAAATCACTTGAAATGCTGACAGGTCTATTGCAGATATTGCAAGGAATTGACGATTTCGATGTGGAGACAATTGAAACTGCAATCTGGCAATACACTGACGAAAATGACATTAAACGCGTTACAGCGATGCAAACTTTGCGGATTGCCTTGACTGGAACATCGTTTGGTCCCAGTCTTTTTGACATTATCGTGCTACTTGGTCAGGAGGAAGTTCTGGCACGAGTTCAAAGGGCGATGGGTTCTTTGTGAGTATTTTATATTCCAGCTACAAATCTAATCCCTGCAATACCTGCATGATAAAGTCTTAATCCAACCTTCAACCGTCAGAACAGATTCCTATTAATTTGTTAGACTTTTCTTTTTAAAAACTGTAACATTTCATGGTATACTATACAGAAACAAAACCAACAGTCTATCTTGAAACGACGGTTGTCAGTTATTTAGCTGCGCGTCCAAGCAGGGATGTTGCAGTCGCATCAATGCAACAGATAACACAGCAGTTGTGGCAAGATTACTCAGATAAATTTACATTTGTGGTTTCACCTATAGTCATAACAGAGGTTGATGAGGGTGATGCTGACGCAGTAAAGCGAAGATGCAAAGTTATATCCGAGTTAACGACTTTAGAAGTTTTACCTGAAGCTGATTTTCTTTCACAAAAGTTATTAGATGTGGGAGCTATACCACAGAACTTTAGTATTGACGCACAACACATTGCTATAGCTACAACACACGGTGTTGAATATCTTCTATCATGGAACCAAAAACATATTGTAAACGAGCATAAGCTAGAACATATCAAACAAGTATGTTTAGAATCAGGTTTTGAACCAATAACCATCTGCACGCCTGCTGAATTAATTGAGAGGTATCTAATGAAAGAAAAAGACTTGAAAGATTACACTGATCCAATCCTTGAAGAGTGCTATCGAGTAAAAAGAGAACTTTCTGCCCGTTTCAATACGGTTGAAGAACTCTCTGCACATCTAAGAGAGGTCCAAGAAGAATGTAGACGGCAAGGTATGAAGATTGTATCTTATTATGTTCCACCATCGGAGCGTAAGAAAGGTGTCGCATCAACTGGTGGTAATACCTTAGACGAGACGTCTAAAGAAGATCCTGCAATAGATGATATTTTGGGTTGAATATTCAACATCAATGTGACCATCAGAGTATAATACATACTAAAAGTATACATATCGTATATGACCTATCTAAAAACGAAAATCTATACATATAGAATCTATACATATTGCTGATGATATGTATAAAAATTCGCAAAAACTATACATATTGGCTATAATATGTATAGAAACTATACATATCGACTATAATATGTATAAAAAATGCCAAAAACTATACATATCGGCTATAATATGTATAAAAAGTATACATATTACCGATGATATGTATAAAAAACACCAAAAACTATACATATATTTTGTAATTAAGACAGTAGGACAGGATGGCAAGAATACATTTCGATCAGAATATTCCATGGAACGACATTCCTGAACTTCCGCCAGCAGTAGAGATTGAGTCTAAAGAAATACTTAAGGCATGTATCTCCGCGATGACTGAACTTGCACGGGCAAATGCTTTGGTCAGAACACTTCCAAACGAATCAGTTTTAGTCAACACATTACCACTTCAGGAAGCACGTAGAAGTTCAGAAATAGAGAATATTGTCACTACGAATGACGAATTGTATCGTGCAATGACTTCCGACAACATGCAGACCTCACCTAATACTAAGGAGGTATTACGTTACCGAGAGGCATTATGGTCAGGCTTGGATAGCATGCAAGGCCGTCCGATTATCAACACTTCACTCCTTGAACAAATTTGTTCCCGTATTCGTGAAATACAGACAAGTGTCCGTAATCATGAGGTTAAGATTCAAAACGCAATAACCAAGGAAGTAATCTACACGCCTCCTATGGGTAGCGAAAACATCATTAGGTTGTTAACCAACCTTGAGCAGTTCATCAACGAGGATAACGGGTTGCAGCCGCTCGTTAAAATGGCAATCATGCATTATCAATTTGAAGCAATTCATCCATTCCCAGATGGTAACGGACGGACAGGACGCATACTCAACATTCTCTATCTCATGCACCAGGAACTGCTTGATCTTCCAATACTTTATCTTAGCCGCTTCTTTATCCAGAATCGTCTGGAGTACTACCGATATCTACGTGAAGTTACAGAAAAGGGAAAATGGGAACAATGGATTCTCTATGTGCTTGCAGCAGTTGAACAGACCTCACGAGAAACCGCTGTCATGATAGAAGAAATCAATACACTCATTGGCAACTTCACAGAACAAGCACACGGTAAAACAAGAGCAATTGAGAGAGAAGGTTTTATTGATTTACTGTTCAAGTGGCCATATTGTAAGATCACCATTGTTGAAAGAGAATTGGAATGTAGTCGCATTACAGCCACAAAATACCTGAACGAAATAGCGGAACTTGGACTACTCAAACGCCAGAAAATGGGACGCGAATACTATTACATCAATAGATCTCTTATGGACTTACTCTCAAATGTATAATATAAGCCCTATTGCATGAATAGTACCATAAATAATCATACTATTGATAATTGGATAATTATATGTATAAAAATTCGTAAAAACTATACATATCGGCTTTTATATGTATAGAAACTATACATATTGCTGATGATATGTATAGAAAATGTCAAAAACTATACATATCGGCTGTGACATATTTCAGATTTCAACTCTCATCAGCAAAAAACCCGAAAAATAATCCTCCATTTTTCCAATCACTTTCCTAAAATCACATTGAAAACTCACAGTGCAAGTGATACTATAATTACATCTTTGACAGATACTCAATTTCTCTCATAGATCTGCATTAATATTTCCATATTTCTTACATCTTTCTTACCACTACACACCATCAATTCTCGGAGTATAAAACATGACACACCGCGACATTTTAGAAAAAATAAGACTCGCATTTCCGCAGCCAATATCTAATACCATACACGATTCATATTTTGTCCATTCTATCATGCGAGCATTAGACCAAGTTGACGGTCTAAAAACACATCTTCCGTTTCTTGGAAACATTGTTAAGGGGAATTTTGAGGATGCAAAAAAGATGACTATACAAGAATCCCTTTCTACGGTTGAAGACGTGACCACAGAACTTGTCAGTTACTTGCGAGGAATGACCATCTTTGGACATCCGAATACACAACAGAATGTCATTGCTCCTACAACCATTCCCAGCCTTATCGGGGTCTTGCTTGCTTCTTTACATAATCCAAACATTTGCTGGGATGAATCCAGTAAACTTGTTGCCTTAGCTGAGGTTGAAGTTATTGCGATGTGTTCACAATTGATCGGGTACGACCCGCAAAGGTCAAGTGGTGTGTTTACCTTTGGTGGTACTGGAACTACGTTATACGGTGTGAGAATGGGTTTAGAAAAAGCATGTCCAGACAGTATCAAAAACGGTACACCGGAAAATTCAGTCGTCTTCGTTTCAGATGCGGGACACTACTGTGCTGCGAATATAACAGGATGGATCGGAATAGGGACTAACAATCTGATTACAATCGCCACGACCACTGAAAATGAGATTGACCTTGAAATATTAGAAGCAGAATTAAGAAAAGCACTCACAGATGGAAAAAAGATCGCTTGCATTATTGCTACATTAGGAACTACGGATGCTTTTGATTGGACAATCTAATGCAGATTGTTGCCTTGCGGAACACGCTCGTAGAGGAATTTGAACTTGAATATCAACCCCATATTCATGCTGATGCTGTCATCGGGTGGGCATGGTCAGTATTTAACACGTATGATTTTGAGGAGAATCCTTTAGGTTTTCGTCCGCGAACAGTACGTGCTTTAGCAGGTGCATTTCGTAGAATTCAACACTTACATCTTGCAGATTCAGTAGGGATTGACTTCCATAAAACAGGTTTTGCGCCATATATATCAAGTCTTGTGCTTGTCAGAGATCGTGCAGATTTGGACTTATTGAAACGTTCACCTGAACAGATGCCGTATCTCTATCACTTCGGACAACACCGCCCTGGAATGTATACACTTGAGACCTCACGTGCAGGTACTGGTCCTCTTGGTGCACTTGCAAATCTGAAATTGTTTGGTGTAGAAGGTTTGCGTGCTATACTCGGTCACATCGTAGAGATGGCACAACTCTTGCGCGAACATTTAGATGGTCGCGAGGGGACAACTGTTCTGAACAGAGGTAATTTTGGTACGGTTACACTGTTTCGTGCATATCCTGTTGGTGTAGATACCTTTGAAATACAACGGCAGGAATTTGAAGATGCTGGGAACAAGGAGAGTTTAATTGCAAACAATGCTTATAATAAGGAGATCTTTAAATACGTCAATTCTGAGGCGATGGAGGGACGTGGTGTCTTTATCTCTACAACTGATTGTTACCGTCATACTACCTATGGAGAACCAATTGTCGCATTAAAATCATATATTCTGTCCCCTTTTGTTGACGAAGAAAATGTGAAAACGGTGGTAGAGAAGGTTTTGGAAGCAAGGCAAGCAATCGGTAACAGTGTTGAAAGTGCCGAAAATGGAGGTGGTGGGAATTGAACCCACTTCCGAAGAAACTGAAAGCAACCACGCCTTCTCTCTCCGTCGAATCCATTCACCCCCTATACATAAACAAGGATAACATTTTATTTACATGGATTCAAGGGAATATGAAAAGTTTTTCTAATGTATATTTAAAATTGGAGCATAATTGTCATGAAGATCAAACTATTTCTGATTCTACTTTTTCTGCTATTGACATTTATTATAGTACGAAACACCGATGCACAAGACTCAGAATTGTGGAAGCTACCGGAAGGTGCGAAACTACGTCTCGGTAAAGGTTACATACGTGAAATAAGTTACTCTCCAGATAGTGTACACATTGCTGTAGCAAGTTCTATAGGAATTTGGTTCTACGATGTTAAGACCGGTAAAGAACTTGATCTGCTGACAGGACATACTGGTGTAGTCAATAGTATCGCATTTAGTCCGGATGGAAAAACTATGGCAAGTGGATGTAGGGACGGCATCATTCAACTGTGGGATGTGGAAACAAGACAATACATCCGCACTTTCATTGGGTTTGGATATGGAGTCAATACCGTAGTGTTTAGTCCTGATGGTAAAACACTTGCAAGTGGACATGACCACGCTATCATCCGCTTTTGGGATGTGGAAACAGGAGAACTTTTACCCAATCTTGGAAGCCGCAGGACTGTGCAGTTGCTCTCCATCGCATATCCTTGGGTCGCAGATTTAGCGTTCAGTCCGGATGGAAAGATACTCGCGAGGGTGGGTTCTGACTCAAATGTTGTTTTGTATGATGTTGAAAGCGGGCAACTCATTCGTTATCTCACAGGACATCAGAGTTGGACACTTAATAAAGTCTTGTTCAGTCCGGATGGAAAAACTATCGTAAGTGTAGGTGACAGCAATGTATTTCATCTGTACGAGGTGGAAACTGGAGAAATACTGCACTCATTTTCAGGGCATACGGAGTATTATCTCAGTAGTGTAGCATTCAGTCCGGATGGAAAAATAATCGCAAGTGGTGGATCGGATCATACTATACGTCTATGGAATGTGGATTCGGGAGAACACATCCGCACTTACACCGGGCACACAAGACCGATTAATAGTATTGCATTCAACTCAGATGGAAGTCATATCGTAAGTGGAAGTGGGGACGGTACTCTGCAGAAATGGGTCGTAAATACAGTAGAAAACATATACACGCTATCTGGTTATACGAACCGGATCAATAGCATTGCGTATAGTCCAGATAGCAAGAGAATTGTAAGTGGCAGCGGTGATAGTACGCTGAAACTCTGGGATGTGAAAACAGGACAACAAATCAACACCTTAACTGGACATACGGACGGTATCATGAGTGTTGCGTTTAGTCCAGATGGTAAGATAATTGCAGGCGGGGACTGGGATGAAACTATACAGCTTTGGGATGCTGATACAGGATTATACCTTCGTCCTCTCTATGTGTATACACCTAATTTTAGTCCAATATTGAGTGTGTCATTCAGTCCAGATAGTAAAACTCTCGTCAGTGGTGATGGTGCCAGAACGGTCAGTCTTTGGGATATAGATTCAGGTCAACTCATCCGCACACTCACAGCAATTGAAACTACAGGATATTCTACTGATGTTAGAAGTGTGGTATACAGTGCAGATGGAAAAACAATCGCAAGTGGTGGGGATGATAGCAACATTCGTCTCTGGGATGCCTATACGGGGCAATTGAATAAAATACTCACAGGACATACAGAGAGGATTGAAAGCGTTGTGTTTAGTTCGGATGGCAAGATGATTGCAAGTGCTGGATGGGATGATACGATTCGCCTGTGGGATGTAGATTCAGGCGAGCAAGTTCACACTTTCACAGGACATGAAAGTTGGATCAATAGCATTGCCATTAGTCCGGATGGAAAGCAGATCGTGAGTGGCGGACGCGAAAAAGAAATCATACTGTGGAATGTTGAAACGGGACAACCCGTGCGTAACTTTGTAGGACATGTGAGTGACGTCAATAGTGTTGTGTTTAGTTCTGATGGACGCACTGTAGCAAGTGGGAGTGAAGACGGAACAGTGCTTCTGTGGGATATCACACCATTAAGACAGAACGAAGATGTCAATGGAGATGGTGTCGTTGATGTACTTGACTTAACTCTTGTTGCGTCTGATTTTAGAAAACATGGTGAAAATGATACTGATGTTAATGGAGATGGTGTTGTGAATATACTGGATTTGGTGCAGGTTGCTGCCGCATTTGATATGTAGCGAATACTGGTTTGGGGAACTCTCTGAACCCAAACTATTAAACAAACACACAGAAATGAGAAATAATCATGAAACTTAGACTAATTCTAACCTTTATATTAACAATCTTGGCATTATCCACAAATATCTTTGCAGAGAATGCGCTATATTTGAACTTGCCTGAAAGGGCGAAAATGCGTCTCGGTAAAGGTAAAATAAATCGTATAGCATTTTCTCCTGATGGTGAACGATTAGCTGTAGCGAGTTCTGTTGGTATCTGGATTTACGATGCACAGACAGGTGATGTATTAGACTTACTTATAGGACATAAGGATACGGTTAACACTGTGACATTCAGTCCGGATGGAAAAACACTTGCAAGTGGTAGTTCAGATCGCACAGTACGATTGTGGAACGCTGATACCGGACAGTACCAATATACAATCAATGTTAATTACCGTTGGATTACGGGGATCGTGTTTAGTCCAGATGGAAAAACAGTCATTGTCTTAGGTCGCCAACGCGCAATTAGTCTGTGGCGAGTTGAAACAGCCGAACACATCAGTTATTTTGAAGGACATGATTATGATGTCAATAGCGTAGCATTTAGTCCGGATGGAAAGTTACTGGTTAGTGGTAGTGGGGATCGCACCGTCCGATTATGGAATGTGGAAACAGCAGAACTTATCCGTACATTAACTGGACACAGCGATAGGATATACAATGTGATGTTTAGTCCAGACGGTAAACAGATCGCAAGTATGAGTCAGGATGACGCCATCCGTATATGGGATGTGGAAACTGGTCAACAAATTCAGACATTTTCAGATGAATCGGATAGTACCATACAGATAACATATAACCCCGATGGTAGTCAACTTGTAAGAGTGGTTGAACAGAAAACCATCTTTATGTGGGATGAGGAAACAGGACAGCATGTTCGCACAATCATACTTCCTGAAGGTGTATATAGAATTTTAGCATTCAGCTACGATGGCAAAACTTTCGCATCTATGGGTAGTAAGTATACTATTCAGTTGTGGAGATTAGAGACATTAGAACATATCCACACAATCACAGGACATACGTGGCACGCAAATAGTGTAGTGTTTAGTCCAGATGGAACGACTGCCGTCAGTGGAGGATACAATGATTATATTCGTGTCTGGGATGTGGCAACAGGAGAATTTATCCGCACAATCTCAGATTTTGAATTATCTACCTATAGTTTAGCATTAAGTTCCGATGGGAAGACAGTCGTGACTGGAGGGAACAGTGGCTTTATTCGTGTCTGGGATGTGGAAATAGGAGAACTCACTCACACCCTGAATGAACATACAAGACCAAAAGTCTATAGTGTCGCATTCAGTCCGGATGGAAAGACAATCGTCAGTGGAGGTGAGAGTAAGACTATCAACTTGTGGGATGTAGAAACGGGAGAACACATTCGCGCGATCACAGGTCATGAGGATGAAATCAGTAGCGTTGAATACAGTCCGGATGGCAGGAAGATCGTCAGTGGAAGTGGGGATCAGACTATCCGTATATGGGATGCAGTCACTGGTGAACATCTCCTAACTTTTGCAGATCAAGTATCTGCTGTCCTTAGTTTTGCATTCAGTCCTGATGGTAAAACACTTGTTAGCAGCAGTGCTGATGGTAAAATCCGTATATGGGATTTTGAAAACGGAGAACAACGTCTCCGCACGCCAATTGGACAACCATTTCAAGTGAATAGCGTTGCTTTTAGTCCTGATGGCAGGACAATCGCAAGTGGTACAAATATGGACGGGACCATCCGTCTGTGGGAAGTAGAAACGGGTCGGCATCTGAAGATCCTGACTGGACATGTAGGGGATGTCAATAGTGTTGTTTTTAGTCCTGATGGCAGGACAATCGCAAGCGGAGGAAGTGATGGCACGGTGCTACTATGGAATATTGAACTCATGCAACAGAAGGAAGATGTGAATGGTGATGGTGTTGTTGATGTTCTTGATTTGACAATTGTTGCATCAGATTTTGGAAAGCAAGGACGGAAAGCTGCTGATGTTAATGGAGATGGTGTTGTTGATATCTTGGACTTAGTGGTGGTAGCTGCATCATTTGGGAATTCATCATCTACACCGTAAACTATGAAGAACACCGAATTAAACAGACTTGACAGATACGTATATTGATACAGAAAGGACAGGCATAAATACCTGTCCCTACTTATTGGTTCTATATTTATTACAGAAATAGATTTAGATAGCAGCGGGACCTCTTTCCCCTGTTCGGATACGTATAGTTTCACTGATAGGAATGACGAAGATTTTCCCGTCACCGATCTTACCTGTTGATGCTGCTTGTTGAACTGCCTCAACGACTTTATCTACGTTTTCTTCTGCTACAACGATTTCGATTTTCAACTTTGGTACGAACTCGATCGTATATTCGCTTCCACGATAGAGTTCGGTATGCCCACGGCTGCGTCCGAATCCGCGGACTTCACTGACAGTCATTCCCCGGACACCGACATTGCTGAGAGCTTCTTTAACTTCCTCCAGTTTGAAGGGACGAATAATACACTCTAATTTTACCATTGGAATTTCTCCTAATACCTACGCAATTGGATAGGGTTGTCTTGGCGGATACAGAGATTCGCCGTAAGTGTTCAAATAAGTTATTGTAGAAACTATCTCATTATATATCGTAGCGACTATTTTGTGCCGCTATGATATATAACAAAATGAGATGTGTTCTAAATATCGTGATAGAGGAAGAATTCGTACGGATGTGGCCGCATATTAATTGCATCTACCTCGTTTTCGCGTTTATATTCAAGCCAAACATCAAGCACATCTTCTGTAAATACATCGCCTTTGAGAAGATACTCGTGATCATCTTCAAGTGCATCAAGTGCATCACCGAGAGAAGCAGGAGTGGATTCAATCTCGTCCAATTCTTCTGGTTCAAGGTCGTAAAGGTCTTTATCCAAAGGATCTCCTGGATGTATTCTATTCTGAATACCGTCAAGACCCGCCATGAGCAATGCGCTGAATGCAAGATATGGATTACAAGATGGATCAGGTGTTCGGAACTCAACCCGTTTAGCTTTTTCACTCTTAGAATAGACAGGGATTCTTACACAAGCACTCCGGTTTCTTTGAGAATAAGCAATATTCACAGGCGCTTCATATCCCGGAACTAACCGTTTGTAAGAATTGGTTGTCGGAGCAATAATTGCACAAAGTGAACGTGCGTGCTTGAGTAAACCACCTATATAATAGAGTGCTGTTTCACTCAGGAGCGAATATCCTTGTGAATCATAAAAGATGTTCTTACCATCCTTCCACAGACTTGTGTGAACATGCATACCGGAACCGTTATCTTGAAAAAGAGGTTTTGGCATGAAAGTTGCCACCAAATTGTGTGATCGTGCAACATTCTTGATAATATATTTATACAGAGCAATCTTGTCGCCGACAGTGGTAAGCGTGTCAAAACGGATATCAATTTCACCTTGTCCGGCAGTACCCACTTCGTGGTGATGAACTTCAACATCAATACCAGATTCTATCAGTTTCAGACATATCTCAGAACGGATGTCTTGTAGTGTATCTGATGGTGGAACGGGAAAATAACCTTCTTTATAGCGCGGTTTATATCCAAGGTTTGGGTTTTCTTCTTTTCCAGAATTCCAACTACCCTCAACAGAATCTACGAAATAAAATCCTGAATGTTGGTTCTGTCCATATCGGATATCGTTTAACAAATAGAATTCTGCTTCGGGTCCCCAGAAACTGGTATCAGCGATACCGGTGGACTGCAGATAAGCTTCAGCTTTCTGTGCTATATGGCGTACGTCGCGTGTGTAATTCTCCAAAGTGATAGGGTCTTTAATATTACACGTAATACTTAATGTTGGCACTTTACAGACAGGGTCAATCAGGGCAGTCGAGGGATCGGGAAAGAGCAGCATATCACTCTCGTTAATTGCCTGGAAACCCCTAATACTTGACCCATCAAAACCGATTCCTTCAGTAAACAGATCTTCGCTCAATTCATTAACCATGATAGAAAAGTGCTGCCACATCCCTGGTAGGTCCATAAATTTAAGGTCAACTACCTTAATATTTTTCTCTTTTGCAAGTGCAACTACCTCGCTTGGTGTCATTCTCGTTTCCTCCTAATGTATCATACATAAAAATTGTAACTCAAAATAAGTCGTCAATTGAATGCGTAATTTATAATATTTGACAAGAATCCACAATAGACTATGCAAAGTCTATGCCAATTCATTTTGCTAATTTGGTATAAATTATATAGTATCGCAACAATGACAACAAAGTAAATGAAAGCATAGATTATATGTATAACTACAACGACTATAGTCTACGAATCATTAACATAATCAACGTTTTAACCTTTAATAATTGCTATATTATTAGGCATAGATTTGCCCAATATTTCAGCAGAATTATGGGTTATTTACTTTCTTATCTGCGTCATCAGCAAATTCAATGTCATCAGCAAATCTGCTTGTTTCGGGCCCGTCTTGACCTGCATATTTGTTTGCAGGTTTTTCGCGGTAGGGCATGCTTGAAGGTGAAGATAATGGTTCAAATGTAAAAGCACAAATCCGCATCCCTGGATAAAGCATAACCGGCATCCGTCCGAGATTTCCAAGTTCTAAAGTAGCGTTCCCGACCCAACCCGGATCAAACAACCCCGCAGTACTATGAACGATAATTCCGAGTCTGCCGAGACTACTTCTTCCTTCAAGCCTTGCCATGACATCGTCATCTAATTCAAGCTTCTCCTGGGTTGCAGCGAGAACGAACTCACCCGGCTGCATTGTAAATGCTTCACCATCTGGCACATCGACTCTTCGCATCAAATCGTCGACATCTACCTTCTTTTTTAAATCAATATATGGGTATTTGCTATGTTCAAAAACTCGAAAAGTGTTACCTAATTTGAAATCGATTGAACAACTTCCTAACTGGGTATCTATATCAGGTTTTGGTGTTATTCTTATTTTACCTTCGTTGATGTAACGCAGTATGTCCACATTTGATAAAACCATATTCTAATATTACCATTAATTTACAAAGTTGTCACGTTTTTTGTAGTTCAGGGGTGTGTAAACTTTTTGTCACTAAAGATAGAGAACGTGTGTAAAGATTTAGAGCAATGCGGATTATACACCTTTCGCCCCTCTGGGGCTTGCTATTGGTTGTATCAATCTGGACTATATACCTTTCGCCTCTCTGAGGCTTTGGAAAATCACATATCAGCACCAGCGGTGCGAAAGGTGTATAGAAAACGTGAATTTGGTGAATATTTTGTAGTTTGTGATATTGTGTTAAGCATTTTTCTATACTTGTTCGGTTATGGAATCGCAGCTAATTATGCTACAAAATTCGCTGTTTTTTCACTGTACCAAAAATGCCGTGATTTCCGTCGCGTGGTATAGTTTTTAAATCGTTTGTCAGGCTTGTCTCTGTATGAGTTGGTAGCGTGTTTTTTGAAAATTTTATTTTTTTTATTTCGCCTTTTTTGGTACGGTTTGAATCTTGGTGATTTTTTAGCAATTGCAGTCGTTTTTGCAATCCAAAAATCTGGTCTCTGATGTGTTGGGTATGTGCTTTTTCTTTATGGTTTTTTGTGTTTATAATCCTACAGTATATCTGATAGATTGTATGTCTGTTTGGTTTCATACTATCACACCTTTTTATTTTACTGTTTTTATTTTATTATCAATATATTGTGTAGTATAGTGTAACATAATGGATATATGTTTGTCAAGTAAATTTTCAATGTCATATAATGATCCAGAAAACCCTTCCGCGTCTTCCGTGTTCTCCGTGTAATCCGCGATTCTGACAAATAGAGTGACAAAATATTTACACACCCGTAGTTCAGTTATTTTCATCCCAATCGTCTGGAGGGATATTGCGATAAGCGTAGTCAAGGAGTGTCACAGGATGCATCGCTTTCATGTCTAAACCGTGTTTCTGAATACCGAGTTGGATTTGGAGTAAACATCCTGGGTTACCAGAGGTGACAATATCAGCATCAGTTTCAGTAATATGCAACATCTTCCGTTCAAGTATTTCTTGTGAAAGTTCTGGCTGTGTGATGTTATAGATACCCGCACTCCCACAACACCATTCAGATTCTGTCAGTTCTATTAACTCTAATCCCTGTATGGCTTGTAAGACTTTTCGGGGTTGTGACTTCACTCGTTGTCCATGTAAGAGATGGCAAGGTTCATCATAAGTCACACGGCGATGTATTTCACCTTTAGGTGACACCATCTCAATTTCAGCTAAGAATTCACTTATGTCGCGCATTTTGTGACTAAAGTTCTCTGCCTTCTGTGCATAATCTGAATCAGAGTTAAGAAGTGCTTCATATTCTTTCAGCGTTGCGCCACAACCTGCGGAGTTAATGATTATTGCATCTAAGTTCTCATTTTCAAATGCATCAATGTTCTGTTTTGCAAGTTCTGAAGCGACATCTCGCACACCGTTGTGAAGATGCAGTGCACCACAACAAGTCTGTTGTCGTGGTGTCACAACTTCGCACCCATTTTGCGCTAAAACGCGGATAGTTGCCAGATTTGTCTTCGTGAAAACTTGGTTCATAATACAACCTGGTATAAACCCAACTCGGTATTGAGTTTCACCTTCAGCAGGTGTGACATCACGTATCGTATATTTCAATTTTGGAGATGGTATATTTGGAAGCAACGATTCCATTTTACCGAGTTGCCCCATCAATTTTAGGATTCCCGTTTTTTGAACAAGCCAACGTATGCCAAGTCTTTGATATAGCCACATTAACTCAAAGATTAGATCTAAGTTTTCTTTACTCGTTAGAATCTGTTTGAAGATAAGGTTTGTCCAAAATCGGTAAGATAATGAGCGCGGAGCATTAAGTTCATAGATTGCTCGTGCTTCTTCAAGGAGTTCTCCAAAACGGACACCAGAAGGACAAGCAGTCTCACAGGCTCTGCAATCTAAACACCGATAGATGTATTCTGCCCAGTCTTCAGTGAGAGGTGTAGCATCCTGTTGTTTGAAGGCACTCCCCATCAGATACAATCTTCCTCTGGGTGAGTCGGTCTCTAATCCTAATTCTCGGTAAGTTGGACAGGTCGGAAGGCAAAGACCGCAATGTGTGCAGGCATCCCATTTTTTCCAGCTGAAGGTTTCAATGCCTGTAAGTGGCTGGATTTGTTGTTGGTTGGACATATTAAACTTTTCTACGTTTCCAATAAAGAATAAGAAACTTGTAGAGCTTCATCAGTAGCACGCCTATTACGAACAGAAGTAAAAGCACCAGAAAGTACTTTTGAAACTGTTCCCTAATCAGACCAAACATAAACAGAAGCGAGAGTCCAATCAGAGTGATCGACGCAAATATCATATATGTACTATTTTCATCAATTTCCGCATGTCTCTTAATATAACTCATTCTGTTCTCATTTATTTTTTCTGCTATAAGTTGCTTTTCTTCCTGTGTGAATGACTTCTTTCTGGCATTAGATTCAGATGAAATGGAAAAGTGTTTACGTCGTCTCTTACGTTTGGGGGTGACAAGTGTGAGCAGGAGTATACAACCTAAAAACGTAACTAAATGGACAGGATATACCGATATGAGTGAAGCAACACCGTATAAATCAGACATCTTTTGACCTCCAATTTAGATCAATTCCCAGTGATGATTTTAGTTATCCCTTCATTGAGACTTCCGGAACGATACCCTTGCAAATCAAGCGTAACGTGTGAATATCCGAGTGCTTTAAAGTGTGCGTTAATCTGACCGCGTTTTTCTTTTTCACGAAGTATTGTTATTTCTTCAGCATCCAGTTCTATTCGTGCGAGTTCACCGTGGTGTCGGACGCGGAATTGCCGTATTCCTAAATCGTAAAGAAACTGTTCTGCTGCATCAACCTGTCGGAGTAGTTCCCGTGTGATTCGCATCCCGTAAGGGAACCGCGAAGATAGACAGGCAAAGGCGGGTTTATCCCAAGTTGGCAGTTCCCACACTTTTGAGATTTCACGTATCTCAGCTTTCGTTAGGTCAACATCAATTAAAGGTGCTTGTATACCCATTCTTTTAGCTGCATCCATTCCGGGACGATGATCGCCGACATCATCAGGTATAGCACCGTAAATGATCGTACCGACATCATACTTTTCTGCGATGGGATGAAGTTTATCAAATAATTCTGTCTTACAAAAGAAACATCGATTGGTTGGATTGCTGGCATATCCTTCTAAATCCAATTCTTCGGTATTTACAGTTTCAAGACGAATTCCAATTTGTTTTGCAATATCTTGTGCAGCACGCATTTCTCTTACCGGATAGGAATCAGAGATTGCTGTTACTGCGAGGGCGTTTTCACCTAAAGCGTTTTGTGCTGCCTCCGCAAGGAAAGTGCTATCAACACCACCTGAAAAGGCGACAATCACCTTTTCATAGTTGTGCAAGCATGTATAAAGTCTATCTACTTTAGTTTGTAATTGTAGTGGTAACATCTAATCCCATTCCAGATGACTACTTTGGTCGATCCGCTTGTTGTATTATCTTCAATTCGTCTCTGAGGAGCTGCCTTTTTATTCCACTAATTCTGTCAATGAATAGCACGCCGTTAAGATGATCAATTTCGTGTTGAATCACACGTGCAAGTAGTCCATCTGCATCTATCTCAACATCTTCACTGTTAATATTCATTGCTTTGACAGTGATTTGTTCTGGTCTTCTAACATCTGCACTTAAATCTGGTATGCTTAAACATCCCTCTTCTGCAACACTCTCCCCTTCAGTGCTCAGTATTTCAGGGTTGAAAAGCATTAGAGGCTCAAATTCTTGTCCATCTTCGTCTTCGTCAATATCAACGATGAGAAGACGTTTTAGAATTCCCACTTGGGTAGCAGCGA
This sequence comes from Candidatus Poribacteria bacterium, assembly GCA_965261435.1. GTDB lineage: Bacteria > Poribacteria > WGA-4E > WGA-4E > WGA-3G > MSPOR6. The sequence goes on along the minus strand of CBDHDL010000021.1, from coordinate 2,983,305 downwards.
GACCGATGCCATAAGTCGCGTAGAGTGTTTCCAGCATATCATCTGCAAGCAGGCGTTCTGTATCTGTAATTTCCTGTACAACTTCAGCTCTTTTTCGCAGAATAGGGTCACCATAGTACCGGAGTTGTAATGGTGCTGTTTTTAGCAAGCGTGGTATTTCATCCATACTTTGGTCTGAAGATTGTTTTTTCTTTAGTCTTCTCTTCTTTTTTGCCATGTGCAGGGCAATCTCCAATTCTCTCTAAGTCTATGCAAAAGTTCCTAAATATCTTAACACCTATGGTAGAATATGTCAAGAAAATAATTGTAGAAGAGTTCAAGGGATTCTTAGCATGTATAGATGAAAGCCTTCACCGCCAATAGTTGAACCCGTGAACTCAGATAACAGTGTCAATTGATGCTCTTCAACTATCTCAATTTCTAAAGCACGATTCATGATGATTAGCACATCTTGCATGTATTTCGTACTTAATGCAGATGCTTCTTTGACAATTTCTTCGTTTGAAACACCGTGTGTTCTGGCTTTGTCCCATCTAACGAAAGACCCGAATCGGCTACCTTTTGAGTAAAAGACTTCCTTTTTTTCCAAATAACCAACAACAGTACTAACAGCAAAATCTGTGTCTCCGACCATCATCATATCCTTTAAACCTTGTGCTTTTATATATTCTGCGGTTCTTTTGCCTTGAGAGAAGACATACTGAACATCTGAGGTAAGGGCAATCGTCCCCCCGAGAAAGTGAAAAATGAGCAAGATGGTAAAAACAGGACCGAAAAACCGTTGCGCGATATCAGATATCTTGGAATAAGGAAACTTAATTCCTGGAGAATCGTGACAGATCCAACTCGTTAAAATAAATGTGAAGAATAGAAATCCGTGATGACGCATACTACCACCATACTTGATATAAAAAAATGATAGCAGTCCAACGGTTGCGATCAAATAAATAAGAAGTGCGGTCGGTTTTCTCAGAAAACGTAAGACACACCAGAAAACAAGGAGATAACAGAGCGGTAAACGAATATACTGGAAAAAAGCAAAACTATACAGTTGATGACTATTCCAAAAACCCATGGATGCTTTTGTTAGGGGAAGATAGGCATTTGTTATGATTTTGATTATATTGAATACACGTTGGAATTCAAACTTAAAATTCCATGCAGTTGCGAATCCACTATCTGATGGCGGATTAAGTTGCACGACAGCAGTAACAATGCCAAATCCTATAAGCGCAAATCCTATCCACACATCGCGTCTATTATCAGCGACGGGTTCTTTCTTATAGCCATGAAAATAGAGGTATTCACATAACAGTGCAATTCCGATTGCAATCGTTACAATTAAGGCATGCACGCTGGTATGTGCAAGTAATATTAGGATAATACCAATCCAAACAAATCGTCTGTTACGGTCTCTATATAGCACACAGAAAATTGTGATTAGCAACACACCTATCGCGTAATTTCTTGCGACAATCGCATATTCATAGAGTGCAAAGTAACCAAAAGCGAAAAGAAACTTGTGGAGTAGATGAAATGGTGCATAACGTGTGAATAAAAATACTGTCGTTGCAGCAATCAGCAGATGGAGAATCTGCATCATCACTGGTGAAGCAGAGATACGACTCAGCGGCATTAAGCAGAGATGCCATAATGCCGGATGTCCCTCATACTTCATATTTTTGAAGAGATTAATGATGGATTTACTATCCCTCGCAAGTAACCAAGCTTGGATTTCGTCCCGCCACATCTCATGGTGAAATACACCATAACCACAGACGATCAAGAATACGAAGGTCAACCAGAAAGCAAAGAAGAATGTCTTACTATCAGCTGAATCAGTATTATCAGTTTCTTGAGAATTGCGTTGTAGAGATTGCAGAAAATTCTTGAATAGCATGCAGTGTGTCTAATGTACGCCTAAGCTTGAGATTGGTAGCCATATACCCCCAGTGGTACGTGTAATGAACTTTTGGAAGGGTTCATCAAGACCCACGACATCTACCTTTATTTTACAATCATTCATCTTTTTTAGCACGTCACTTGCTGAGTAGTTGCCACTCACGTATTCATCAGTAACCAGAATGAAGTGGACATCAGCGTTCTTTCTATATTGGACTTCGTCAGCCGCGCGGATCAGTGCATCTACTGCTTTTTCTCCGCCACGACATTTCACTTGTGCAAGAGCTCTCTTGATATGAGATATTGAACGGGTTTGGGGTACAACTTCAAAATCCCATCCGAACATGTTATAGGCAGTACTGTGTCGAAAGATGGCAATTCCTATCGTAAAATCAATTTTAGCCTCATTGAATAATTCAGTCATTCTGTTGAGATGTTTTCTGACAGCATTAATGTTATCTTTCATACTTCCGCTACCGTCTATGATGAAAACAATGTCTACAATATCTTTAGTTCTATTTGCTACAATATGTTGTCCTATTCTTGCTAAAATCACGTTAGGCAACGGCAGCTCAACTATACCTTGAATTGCATCATCAAAAGGTGGTTTGATAGTTTGTCGTCTTATGCTGCGTTTTATCCCCGGCAGATTAATTCTCCCCGACGTAAACCCACTTGTAATTCCTTCATTAATGGATGGAATGGGTGAATTCATAGTTGCATTGTTGATTCCCAAAGTATGGGGTTTTGGTAGGGAAAACCCACGTAAAGTTGTTGAGGGATTTCGATGTACAATTGTTGTTTTTTTCGAAAAAGAAGCAATTGGTGTGTTTACTGTGGATGCAATCTGTTTCTGTTTTACAGGTGTAAGTTTGGGTGGAATAAACCTTTTTCGTTTTAAGGTGCGCAGCGCACGTTGGGTGGGTATATTTGAAATCTCAAGATAAGTTACATCCTTAATCAGTCTTGACTTACTCGTGTGCAATCCCATTAGAAGAGCAACCAGAATGATATGAACACCAATGGAAAGAACGAGGGCAATGTGGATGCTTCTTGTAACTTTAGGTTTCATATTTCACCTAATCTGTACTGGAATTTCAAGAAACTACTAAAAGTATTGTGTAAGCAGTAGAAAATTCCAAAAAGGCTTTTCTATATTGTTCTACCTAAGAAGAGCCGTGTTTGCATTTAATTATGACATAAATAATACGAAATATCAAGAAGTTCTTCGGTATCGTATTCAATCGTGATTCGGAGATCTTTCCTTCAGCGGAATCTTATATGAGAATGTGCACTTAATCAACAATTCAATGTATCTGGTTCATCTTAAAAATTCTATTGACAAAAACGCTTAATATCTGATACTATAATTTTCAAGTGTATAATTACGAATATCCGCGTCCTTCAGTTACTGTTGACATTGTGCTCATGACGGATATACAACCTTATCCGCAGGTTCTGTTGATCCGTCGTAAGAATCCGCCTTTCAAAGGATTCTGGGCTTTACCGGGCGGATTCATTAATATGGATGAATCCTTAGAGGAAAGTGCGTTACGTGAGCTATTTGAAGAAACAAACATATCGGACGTTCAACTGACACAAGTAGGAACATTTGGGGAACCGGATCGTGATCCACGAGGACGCGTAATTACTGTTGCTTATGTTGGTGTTATTAACCCAGAACAACAAAAGGCACTTGCTGGTTCCGATGCTTCTGAAGTAAGATGGTTTTCATTATTAGAATTGCCACAGCTTGCTTTTGACCACAAAAAGATCGTTCAAACAGCTTTAGAAAGATTAAAATGAAACACTTCGGTTTAACAATAAATTTAAAAGATGATCCAGCAGTCATTGAACAGTATAAGATATATCATCAAAAAGCGTGGAAAGAGACGTTAGTTGGTCTGAAAGCAGTAGGAATTACGAAGATGAATATATACCTTTTAGGTAGACGTTTGTTTATGGCGATGGAAACCGTTGACAACTTTGATATTGAACGAGATTTTCCACGCTATCTTGACCAGCATCCAAAATGCAAAGAATGGGATGAATTAATGCGGACGTTTCAGGAACCCGTTGATGAAGCACAGAAGGGAGAATGGTGGGCACAGATGGAACTTGTGTTTGAGCTTCCTTTCAAGAACAGTGAGGATAAGTGATAAATTCAAAGGCATGTCTATGCGATTAAGAGTTGGAACATAATAAGGTATTAAGGAATGACAATTACTTACGATTTCATTGCATTCAGCGGTAGACTCTCTCAGAACACTTGGACGCTCGGCCTGCGGACAATTCAAGGTGAAGTGCCTCTTGATGTAGTCTTACCAAGTTTAGAATCATCTACAGATGTTGATGATAAAGACATTATCGGTGTATTAACGAAAGAAGGTATTTCGCGAGAAAGTTCTGACGTGATGGAACTCTACCGATATCTACGACAACTAAATCCAAAAACCAATCAAGCTTTCGGTTACAACGAAGTCGTGATTCGTAATATCCATACGCGGTTAAATTCTTTAAAGATTGACAGCGAACTTCGTGTAAAAATTACTTACACTGAGCGTAAAGAAAACTATATTCCCGCGTCATATAACATCAAACTATTAGGAACTTATGAGTTATCACAGATTAGTTCACAGCAACCTGCGATTGATCCTGAACACGAGCCTGAACCTGAGCCACAACTTGAACCTATTGAGAAAATTGATACAGACACACATGATGAAATACGAACTGATACACCAATAAAAGAGGAAAAAGACATCATCCCAAAAGATTTCTCTCCAATAGATCCTGAAGTACCGGTCTATAAATCGACAAATACGCTTGAAAAACTCATAACTCTTACTCGAAGTTTAGAGGCGGAATTGAAAGGCACAACAGAGAAACTCGCTATAATGACAGAAAAAGTCCATTTATTGGAAGAGGAGCGAAAACATCATAGTGAAATACAAGGTCTGCTCCAAGAAATTGTTGACCGTCTCAACTATATAGAAGGTTTTGAAAGACGTATTGAAAATGTTGAAAATGTTCGGTATCAAATCAAGAGTATCCAAGATACCCTAACCAAGTTTTTTAGAACTTCTAATCGGCAAACACAAGCATTGCTAAAAGAAGTAAACGGTGAACTGGACGACTTGGATATTGATTCCTAAAAACACCTCAAATTAGCACTGACAAGTTTATGTAAGGGGATATTGATTCATGATGAAAATTGGCACCATGTCTTTAAACGTCAAAGGTGCAACAGCAACGGACTTTGCACAGATCGTATATGACCTTGGATTTGATGTAATAGAGTTGCATAATAGAGCATTTGAATCTACCGAAGTCAACTACTTACGCAACTTAAAAATGAACCTGATGCGTAAAGGTTTACCGTTAGGTTATATCGGCATTAGCAATAACTTCGGTAAACCTGTTGATGAACATCCTGAACAAATCGCAATGATAAAAAAGTGGATAGACGTTGCTGCATTTATGAGTTGCCCAATTGTTCGTGTCTTTGCAGCTTATGTCCCCGCAGAATGTGATGATGAGGAAACATTGTGGCAACCGATGATTGAAGGTTTCAAAGAAGTAGCGGAATACGGATATGAATCAGGTATTCTCGTCGGTCTGCAGAATCATAACCACAATAACGTCACGCGTGAAGGTAGTGCTGTTATTCGTGCCTTGAAGGAAACAGATCACCCCTATTTTACACACATTTTGGATACTGGACAATATGCTGGTTCGCCTGGTGCAAGTGGACATCGTGGTTCTCCTCATCCAGACTACGACTGTTATGCGAGTATTGAAGAAACAGCACCTTACGCTGTTTATGTCCGCACGAAGTTCTATGAAATCGATAGTGGTGTAGAGGAATGGTTGGACTATCCCCGCGTTTTGGACATCCTGAGGGGTGTTGGCTATAATGGATGTCTATCAGTGGTATATGAAGGTCAATCCGACCCCATTGATGCAATGCGTAAGGCGAGAAGTTATCTGGAATCCTTGTTGTAATTAATTCTTGAGGGAAAGATGAAAACACGTGCTGCTGTAATGTATGAACACAATCAACCTGTTGTGGTTGAGGAACTATATTTAGAAGAACCGAAAGCAAATGAGGTCCTTGTCCGAACAGCTGCGAGTGGTGTGTGTCATTCTGACTTATCTGTTGTCACGGGTGCTATCTATTACGATGCGGCAGTTGTCCTTGGACATGAAGGAGCAGGTGTAATTGAACGTGTCGGTGCTGATGTAACGGAGTTTAAAATAGGAGATCATGTAATACTTTCCTTCGTTAGTTATTGTGGCGATTGTGTAATGTGTCAGATGGAAAGAGTCTGTCTTTGTGAAAGCTACAATGTTCCGCGGGGTTTCCCATTGGACGGAACATATCGTCTATACAACAAAACAGGTGATGGTATCTTACAGATGGCTCGGATTGCAACTATGTCAGAGTACATGGTAGTACCACAGCAGAACCTTGTAAAAATAGATGATCACTATTCATTAGAAAAAGCTGCACTCGTAGGATGTGGTGTAACGACTGGGGTTGGTGCAGTACTAAATACAGCAAAAGTGGAACCCAGTAGTACTGTAGCGGTTATTGGTACAGGTGGCGTAGGATTGAATGCTATTCAAGGTGCAGTACTGGCAAATGCGGAAAAGATCATTGCAATTGACATAACGGAGAAAAAACTCAATTTTGCTAAAAAATTTGGTGCTACTGAAGTTGTCAACGCTTCTGACGTTGATCCTATAGACGCGGTCCGTGAGTTGACAGATGGACGTGGTGTAGATTACGCTTTTGAGGTGATAGGAAATCCAGATACAATTGTGCAAGCATATCGAATGGTACGTGCTGCTGGCACTGCAGTGATAGTGGGTATGGCACACCATCAAAAGGAATTTACCATTCCAGCACAACAATTTGTTTCATCTGAAAGGAAAATCATAGGATCATTCTACGGTTCATGTCATCCACGAATAGATATGCCGAAACTCCTTAAGCTATACACAGAAGGTAAGTTGAAGTTAGATGAATTGATAACAAAACATTACGAACTTGATCAAATTAACGAAGCATTTTCGGACATGGAAGCTGGTAAAAACGCCCGCGGTGTTATCCTTTTCAATTAATAATGGCTCCAACACGAAATCTTTTTTCTTGATACTGGGAGATGAAACGATGCAGAAAAAAATACTGTCTGCGCCGACGATAGTCTATCCGGAATCGGACGGTAAACCTATGGCAGAAACAGACATACATCGAGACTTGATGATAGACTTCATACTCATGCTAAAGGACTATTTCAAGAATGCCAACGATGTTTATGTGTCTGGAAATCTGCTCTTGTATTATGAAGAAGGGACTCCGAAGAGTTTTATAGCTCCAGACGTGTTCGTAGTATTTGGTGTGGAAAAGAAACGACGGCGTACTTTCATGACATGGAATGAACCGAATACACCCGATTTCGTATTGGAAGTTGCAAGTCCAGGTACCTTTAGGGAGGATATGGGTAAGAAAAAAGACTTGTATGAGTCTGTCCTTGCTGTAAAGGAATACTACATTTATGATCCATTAGGTCAAATTGTTCCGAGTTTTGTTGGCTATCGTCTCGTTAGTGGGAAGTATCAGGAGATTGACTTTGTAATGAGCGTTTACCATCCGAAGTCTTAAGATTAGAATTAGGCGAACGAGATGGTGTGTTAAGATTATATAATCCTAACGTTTCCCAATGGCTGCAAACGCCTCCCGAACGCGTGGAGTTTGCTGAAAACCGCGCTGAGGATGCTGAAAACCGCGCTCTACAAGAAGCAGCTGCACGACAAAATGCTGAAACTGCACTTGCAGAGGCATTAGAAGAACTTGAACGTCTTAAAGCAGAAGGTAACAATTAATCTCAAGTTTCTGGACAAGAATCCCGAGTCCTCTAATAATTCATCTTTCCTAATTTGCTGCCTCCTCATTATATCTGAAATTGGTGATTAATCCTTATATTTTCTGTGCTTTAAGATCATGCTAAAGAGCGAGAAATCACCCAAGGTTTCATCGGGAGTAGAGACAGATGTTCAATATCCAATCACCCCTTTTCTTAATCCTGCTCTCGTTAATACCACTTTTGATCTTTATTCAGTTACGCACAAATGTCATTGCAGCAAAATGGCGAAAACGGACAACCTTCATCATTAGAAGTGTCGCGTTAGTATGTGCAATTCTTGCTATCGCAAACTTACAACGCATACACAGAGAGCAACGTCTCGCTGTAGTTTTTCTCCTTGATATATCTGATAGCATTCCTAATTCACAACAAGAAATAGCAATTGGAAAGATCAATGCTGCTATAGCAGAATTAAAACCGAACGACCATTATGGTGTTATAGGTTTTGCAGAGGAACCATCTGTTTTGGTGCCGTTAGGTCAAAAAGACAAATTACGTTTGACATTATCCGTATTGATAGAACAATCTGTAGAAACTGATAGCACAGATGTCATTTCCGCACTTAAACGGACAATTGAGCAATTACCTGACAATTATCATCGTCGGATTGTGCTATTTAGTGATGGTGTACAGAATTCGGGAAACACATCATTGACAGAATATCTGCCGTTCCTCACATCAAGCGATGTAGAGATAATGTCTATTCCTTTAAAGTCCATACAAGATGCGATTCGCGTGGAAAGACTGTTGCTGCCAGACAAGGTTAGAAAGGGGCACCGTTTTGAAATTCAGGCAGTTATCATATCTGATGGAACTATTTCAAGAGTAAATTCAACATTATACCATAACGGTATACCGGTTTCTGATTTAGCGTATCCTATAAAGACAGGTAGAAATGTAATAGACCTTCCAATGCAACAGGTGTTTGATATTCGCACACATATATATCAGATTAAGTTAAAAATTGACGATGAAATCAGCGAAAATAATCAAGCAATCGGGGTAGTCCAAGTTCAAGACAAACCCCAAATCCTGTATGCAGATAGTGATTTGGATCAATCCAGGAGTTTAAGACAAGTGCTTGAAGAGAACGGTTTTGACGTAAGAGTAATTCACGCGTCTGAAATACCGACAGACTTGGTTTCACTTCAACAGTTTGATGTAGTGATTTTGAGCAATACTGATACTGAGATGTTTACTGAAAATCAACAGCAGGTTTTTGAGTCGTATGTCCGTGACCTTGGACACGGGTTAGTCGTTACAGGTGGTGACAAAACCTTCGGTGCTGGTGGCTATACTGATACGACTTTGGAACGTATCCTACCCGTAGATATGACACCGCGTGAACGAAAAGACTCAGTTGCTCTTGTTTTCGTCATTGACACATCGGGGAGTATGGCAAATATTGTTGGTTCGGATAAAAAGATTGACATTGCAATTGAAGCAATCCGAGCAGGTATACGCAATTTAGACGCAGAGGATCAGGTTGCAGTTATCGGTTTTGATGTGGTTAAGCACGTCATATCTACACTGGCATCTAACCATGATAGGTTAATTAAACAGGTAGGGAAACTAAAACCTACTGGTGGTACTGCAGCAATGGCAGAAGCTGTTGCAGTAGCGATAGAAATGCAAAAAGCAGCAGAAGTCAAGAGGAAACACATTTTACTCTTATCAGACGGTAAATCAACTGGAAGACGTTCCGACATCATAGAAATTGCGCGAGATGCCGCGAATCAGCAAATAGGTATTACAACAATTGCCATCGGAGATGCTGATAAAGATTTACTGAAGGAGATCGCGGATACTGGTCAGGGACGCGCAATTGAGGTACAGAACATCCATAATCTACCAAAGGTACTTATGGATGCTGTCAGAGAAACACAAAATTATATTATTCAGGAAGAATTCCAACCAACAATCTCAAGTCAGACATCTCCGATTTTAGTTGGTATCAACAATCTACCGTTACTCTATGGATATGTTGCAACGTCAGAAAAAACTGCTGCCCAAGTGCTCATAAGTTCGCATAAAAACGAACCTATTCTCGCGGGTTGGCACTATGGATTGGGTAAATCTGTCGCATGGACTTCGGATGTTAAAACTGCGTGGAGTAGAGATTGGATTCCCTGGTCTAACTTCGGGAAGTTTTGGGGTCAAGTCATCAATTGGACATTACCTAACGAAGGAGTAAATGCTGATTTCGATCTATCTGTTTCCCATCTCAATGGTAATGGAGAAGTTGTGATAAATACTAAACATCCATCTCCTACATCTTTCACTGTACAAGTAGCGGGACCAAATGCTATTGGTAAAACCGTTAACATACAACAGGAAAGTACTTATCGTCATATAGGTAAATTTCTTATGAACGATCGCGGTTCTTATATCATCACAGCTAAGCAAGAAGGCACTGGGGATTCTTTATCAGAAACGATTTCACTCTCCTATCCAGTAGAATATGCAGTAGGTGATGCAAATACGAAACTGCTAAAAACATTATCAGAAGAAACAAACGGAACTTACCAACCGACAATTGCTCAGATAACAGCTGCTCAAGGAAAGCCTTATGAGACACGCTTATCACTTTCTTTTAGATTACTGATATTTGCTGTTGTACTGTTTGTCATAGAGATGATTCTCAGACGGTTCAGTATTGCCAGTGGATATTTTGCTGAACTCAGATCACTACTCCGCAATAGGAAGGATGCAGTTGTACCTGCAACACTAACACAACTCTCAGAGAAAAAAGTCAATGCAGATACTACTTACGAGACGGGTCTTATAGCAAACATTGGATTTCCCACGCTAAATCAGAGAGAAGTAGATACAACAATTGAACAGTCAGATCCTGGCACAATGACACGCCTATTAGCTGCAAAGCGGAGATCCCACTCAGCATAAACCGTTTAAAACATAAAAGGCAATGCCTTAGCATTGCCTTTTACTGTTATCTAATCTGATTACTGCGTTATTTCGCGCCTTTCAAGTTGCCCCAAGTCGTGATGAGTTTATCCTTAGCTTCAACAGAAGTGCCCAACTCCATAGGTGTTTTATAGGCAGTTTCTACGGTACCTCGGATACCGAAGTGCATGCCCCAACCGCCGCCTGCGTCACTGACTTTGACCAACAACAAATTGTCACCCGGTATCAGATTAACTGTAACCTCCTCTTGCCATCTGGATCTACCACGATTAACCGCGTTAGAGAGAACGACCTCACCATTAAGCCAGATTTTGATAGAATCATCGCTACCAGCTAACAATTGGACTTCCTTAGCCTCGTCAGAGACAAGTGTAACGAGTCCGTAAGATGTTATATGGTCGAAAGCTCCGGTTACATTTAATGCAGTTGCAATAACATCAAGGTTTCCATCTTGTGGCAATTCAGCGAGTGTCCAATCGTAATCGCCGACGCTGTCACCTTCAGATGCACCAATTGTAGCTATCTCCTCTTCGGTAACTTCATCTTTACTTGCCATGGCGAGTAAATCTACGTCTGTGGCAGCTGCACCACCCTGTCCATCTTCGGCTCGGGCGACCATCCAAAGCCAATTTGTCAAAATATCTACGACTGGAATGTATGGTGATTCAAGGATACCGACGTGCATACCCCAACCACCACCAGCTTCACAGACTTTAACCAGTATCAAGTTGTCACCCTGTTTCAGGCTAATTCCGAACTCATCTTGCCACATGCCACGTCCACGGTTAACGGCATTCTTAAAAACCTCTTCACCATTGACCCAAACTTTGATGGCATCATCACTACCGGTTTTCATTGTTGCCTCTTGTGCCTTAGTGGAATTGTATGTATAAAGTGCGTATGAAGTAACGTGATCCAGCGCACCTTCTTCCATTCCCGTTTCATTGACTACAGTATTGATGTCACCGTTTTCTGGCAATTCAGCGAGTGTCCAATCGTAATCTCCGACAGTGTCACCCTCATTTGCACCATTCTGAGCTACCATTGCTTCAGTAACTGCATTATCGCTTGCATCTGCAAGAGAATCAATATCGGTGGCAGCTGCCCCACCGCCTGAACCAAGTTGTACGATCATCCAAAGCCATGGGCCGAGAATTTGTTCCTGGGCATCAGCAGTGCGTGGGATAACTGAAAAAATCATCAGAAACGCTAAACCTATTACAAATAATTTCCTGTACATTCTAAAAAACCTCCATTTATTTTGTTCACAAAATAAAATAGTTAACGCCATTTATCTATAGAACATCAATTTTTGATTATTTTAAAAGGATAAACGACTATTTTTTAATTAGTTTAACAAAAATCTTAAATTAAATCAACCTTAAATACCGATAAGTAATTATACAATAATTTAAGGTTTTATACAAAATTTCATTATAAAAATTCTCTATATTCAAATAAAGAGAAAACCGAAAACAAAAATTAGTAAGATATCAGGTCAGAATTACCGGATATCCTTTGCTTGAGCTCTCTTCGTTTTGAGGACTATGAGTGCATAAGATGTGACATCATCCAACGCACCCGCCGCCATACCTATTTGATTAACGAGAACATTAATGTCACCATTATTGGTAAGTGTGCCAGAGGCCCACTCATAATCACCAACTTCTTACACACTCCCAATTATTTCGCACCTTTCAATTTACTCCAGGTCGTGATAAGCTTTCCTGCTGCTTCAACACTTTGGTATTTTGCGATTGGAACTGTTTCTACCGTCCCTCGAATACCAACGTGCACGCCCCAGCCACCACCAGCGTCAACGCATTTGACCATTAACAGGTTGTTCCCTCGTTTCAGATCAATTGTAAACTCATCTTGCCATCTGGATCTGCCACGGTTAACGGCATTCTTAAAAACCTCTTTACCATTGAGCCAGACTTTGATAGAATCATCACTCCCTGTTACCATTTCGACTTCCTGAGCTTCGTCAGAGGAAAGTACGACGAGTCCATAAGCTCCTATGTGGTCAAAAACTCCGGTTACACCTAATGCGTTGGCAATAGTATCAAGGTTTCCATCTTGTGGCAAATCACGGGATGTCCACTCATAATCTCCGACTTCTGCCCCTTCAGTAGCTCCATTTCTTGCTATCTTTAATTCAGTAACCCTTTTGTTGCTTGCATCTGACAGTAAATCTCTGTCTGTGGCAGCTTGCTCCACCCCCTCCATCTGGTGCTCGAGCAACCATCCAAAGCCAATCTGTGAAAAACTCTGTGATAGGAACGAACGGTGTTTCAGAAATACCGACATGCATGCCCCAACCACCACCAGCTTCACTGACTTTGACCATTATCAAGTTGTCACCTTGATTCAGATTAATTGCGAACTCATCTTGCCACATGCCCCGGCCACGGTTAACGGCATTCTTAAAAACCTCTTCACCGTTGATCCAAACTTTGATGGAATCATCGCTCCCGGTTTTCATTGTCACCCTTTGTGCCTTATCCGAATTGTACGTATAAAGTGCGTATGAAGTAACGTGATCCAGCGCACCTTCTTCCATTCCCGATTCATTGACAACAGTATTGATGTCACCGGTTGCCGGCAATTCAGCGAGTGTCCACTTATAATCTCCGACCTGATCCCCCTCATTTGCACCATTCTTAGCGACCATTTCTTCAGTAACTGCATTATCGCTTGCATCTGCGAGAGAATCGACATCGGTGGCAGCTTGCCCCACCTCCTGCACCAAGTTGTACGATCATCCAAAGCCATGGACCGAGAATTTGTTCCTGAGCATCAGCAGTAGGTGTCAAAAAGGAATGGCTCATGATACAAACCAATACTATTATAAGGAATAATCTTCTAAACATTAATTAACCTCCTATATTCTTTTGTAGAAAATCTTAGTATTCTACTTGTTTCAATAGTTTCTATGTTTGTAGTAGCATAATTTATTATGCATTCTTAGAAAAGCAGACTCAATTTTGCTACTACTTCAAATTTGCGTTAGTTCTATTAAATATTGGTAATAATAATTCCTCCTTAAATTCCATACTTGATAGTAGAAGGAACTAATTCTTTCAATATATTACCATAAATTCAAACAAAGTCAAACATTTTTTTGAAAGTTCAGAATTGTGTGAATTATCATGGTGCATTTGTCAATATATCAAGTTATACTCAACCAACAAGACTCAGATTAACATTCATATAGGATGAAGCACATTTATCCTTAATCAAACTCACGTTATAGTTAAATATCAGTATACCTGCTTCCAATATGTTTCATAGTTTACAATAAACCAATCTAATAGGATTTTTTAACTTCTGCCCACTGAGTTGTGAGTTTTCCAGTAGGTTCAATATACCACCCTTTAAACTTCAGGTTATAATTCAAGTCTGCTTGAATACCGAAGAACATGCTCCATCCGCCCCCGCATTCACACACTTTAACCATGATCACATTGTCTCCGCTTTTCAAATCTACTTTAAACGTATCTTGAAAATCACTTGCGCCTCGATTAACAGCATTGGAGTGAACGACTATTCCATTTATCCATACTTTTACGGAATCATCACTACCTGCTCGTGCAGTAGCCCCATTAACAGTTTTGCTTGATATAGCATTGATTACTGCATAAGCACAATGATTATCTATTCCACCCCCTGGTCCAAGCCGAATTTGATTCAACATATCATTAAGATTACTTCCTCCGGTTGGTGCAATTTCGCCTTCGGTCCACTCATAACCGGCATCAAATTCGACTCTAAGAATCTTTGACGTAATACCGTTTTTCGCGACGTCTTCTTCGGTGAGTCTGTTCCCTGTTTGTGCTTTTATCTCATCTCTATTGGTAGCAGCAGCTCCACATCCCCCAGAATCAGGTGTTATAATCCACATCCAAGGACCGGTAACTTTGTCCTGAGCATCTGCAGTAAGTACTACAACAGAAAGGCTCATCAACAAGACTAAACCTGTTACAGATAATAATCTATACATTTTATTTCTCCCTTCTCAGAAAAATTTAAATTATCAAAATTACAATAAGCCACATATCTACAACATCTTATCAAAATGTCATAGGAAAATCAAGAAATGATCCGAAGTTTCCAGGGTTATTTAGTTGTCGGTATATTGACACTTTTTCTCACATCTTTTAATTATATTCGTAGGTCGGGTAGAACGTGAGCGAAGCCTATAATTCAACGATGTGAATGCGCGTATGGCATTCATCCAAATCAACGCCGAATACGCGTTTGGCATTCGGCGGGTGTAAACTTAAGGAATATTCGATGCCAGAAACCCTCTTCAGTCCTTACGGGAATAAAGATCTGTTGACAATCCGTTTTCTATAAACATTCCGTCCCTACGGGACTAAATAAATATATTGGAAATCCAGTCCATAAGAACGCTCGTAGGGGGTTCCCCGCCCACATATTCTACCCAAATAATAAATTAATCTTCATCTGGATTGAAAGATTGAAGCAAGCTAAATTGACAAAATCGCAAATGTCTACTTAGTTTTCACGCTTGCAATCTTATCTTCCATAGTCTGTATTTTGTCTATCCGTGTGCCAAACTTTAACGTAGTTGTAATCCTTGGTGCACCCATCTCATGCACTACTTCATGACACTTCTTGATTGCTTCAAACACAGTATCCCATTCCCCTTCAATGTTAGTTCCATAGGCATGAAGTTTCGTTTTCAGTCCTGCATTTTTCAACACATTTTCACAAGCAGACACATACTTTGAAACGGAAACCCCAACACCCATTGGAACAACACATAGATCCGCAATGACTTTCATACTAATTCCTTATAGGTTGCGTAGTTTGTTTAAAACTGTATTAGGTAGGGCAGCTGCATCAGAAGTAGCAACACCATCGTCAACTTGTGCGGGGGACATCATGCCAGGAATTACGCAACAGATTGCCGGGTGTGCTAAAATGAACTTTAAGGCAGCTTGCGGTAAACTTTGTGCGGCGTCTCCAATTATTGATTTTATTTCTTCTACGCTTTCTAAGTCGCCAAGAATTTTTTCTCGCGACCACGTTTTCCGATAGTCGTTCTCAGCAAATTGTGTGTCTGCACTGATGTGTCCAGTAAGCAATCCAGATGATAACGGTTGACGTGCAACAACAGCAATTCCACTTTCAGCTGCAGTTTCCATAACGGGTGATGCCATGCCTTGACTCAAGATGTTATAGGTCAACATCAATGATGAAATACCTGTTTCAGATATAGCTTTCAATGCTTGTGCTTCATTCCCGAGACACAGACCGTAAAATCTGATTTTTCCTTCACCTTTCAACTCTTCCATTGTTCCAAATGCCTCATCCCAAATTTCGTCTGGTGGTGGAGCATGGAATTGATATACATCTATCACATCTCTCTTCAATCTTGACAAACTTCCTTCTACAGATTGACGAATGTAATCACGTGAAGCATCATAAGAAGGAACTTTACCACCCTGACTTATCCATCCATCAGAGTCCAGTTCATAACCGAGTTTTGTTGCGATTGTCACACTATCACCAACTGCAGAAAAGGCTTCTCCTAAGAGTCGTTCGGCGCGTCCACCACCGTATTGGTCAGCGGTATCGTAAAAGGTAACACCTTTATCGTGTGCATACTTTAAAAGATCAATAGAATCTTCCTCGCTGATGTCTCCCCATTCGCGTCCACCGAGTTCCCATGTCCCCATGCCGATTTCAGAAACTGTTATACCTGTTTTTCCAAATTTCCGTTGCTGCATTATATGACTCCTATTGTCCTGTCCTTACTTAACTTGTAGGTCGGGTAGAGCGAAGCGAAACCTATAGGTGTAAAGTTAAGGAATTGTCGATGCCAGAAACCCTCTTCAGTCCCGTATGAAGTTTAAGATTTTAATCGGGTAATGATCTGTTTCTTTTAAAACCCAGTGCGGTTAGGAAACCGCACCTACCTTCCCGATGCCGCTGGTGAGGTTTCCTAACCTCACCAAATTACCTGACTTAATTTTTAAACTTCATTAGGGACGCTATGTTTATAGTTGAACGTTATACAAACCCTCTTTAGTCCCGTAGAGACGATATGTTGTGTAGTAGCTCATCCTGATATAAACATATCGTCCCTACGGGACTGAAGAGAGGTGGGGGTACACATTTTTCTATAAACATATCGTCCCTACGGGACTGAAGAGAAGACAATCCCAATAACCATAGGGATTCAGAGTGATTCATAAGAGCTTCTAAGTTTTCTTAAGTTTACACCTATGGGTAGAGCGAAGCGAAACCCGACATGATAGACACAATCATTACGTGTCCAAATCAACGCAAAATGCGCGTTTGGCATTTGGCGTGTTTCGATCCTTTACCCGACCTACAAGTTTAACATAGACTAACTCCTATATTATGGATTGCCTTTCAATTATAAGTGAAAAATTCATTTTGTCAAATTGTATTTTACTGATATTGACAAATACATTGACATAACCTGATTGTTCTGTTAGGATATACGTATCTAACTTGTTCGGGTAGATTCTACACACTTTCTGTTATTAGGAAATACATGAAATTATTGGTCACTGGTGGTGCTGGGTTTATCGGCACAAACTTTATTCGGTACTGGCTCAAGGAATATCCCCAAGATATCGTTATCAACCTTGACCTCCTAACCTATGCGGGGAATCTGGCAAATCTCACTGACATTGTTGTTGCATATCCAGATAGGTACCTGTTTGTAGAAGGAAATATACTTGACGATAGTTTCGTTGGAAAAGTTTTAAAGAAACATGAACCAGATATAATCGTCAATTTTGCAGCAGAATCTCACAATAGTCGCGCGATTCTCAACCCGCGTGAATTTTTTGAAACCAATGTCATGGGTGTACAAGTACTGTTAGATGCTGCGCGTGCGTATGCAACACCTCGATTTCATCATATTTCAACATGTGAAGTTTATGGAGAACTTCCTTTGGATTCGTCAGATGCCTTTGCTGAAACTTCACCCTACCGACCTCAGACACCATACAATGCCTCAAAAGCAGCAGCTGATCATCTTGTGAATTCATACCATCATAGTTTCGGATTACAGATAACAATTTCAAACTGTTCAAACAATTACGGTCCCTACCAACATCCCGAGAAATTGATTCCACTATTTACAACAAATGCTTTGCAGGACATACCTTTGACACTTTATCGCAGCAGTCACAACCGCAGAGAATGGTTGCATGTCCTTGACCATTGTCATGCCATTGGATTGGTCATAAACAAGGGTAAAATAGGAGAAACATATAACATCGGAAGTGGTGTTGAGAAAAGTATTGAAGAGATTACAGACTTTATTTTAGATGTACTTGGCAAACCGCAAAACCTGAAAACGTACGTACCTGACAGACCGGGGCATGATTGCCGTTACCTTTTGGATTCAGAGAAGATTCACCGTGAATTGGGGTGGAAACCAAGAATACCATTTGAACAGGGGATGCAGCAGACGATTGAATGGTATATTGAGAATCGTCAGTGGTGGGAGAAAATTCAAGATAAACCCGAATCAGATGTCATTCAGGAAGATAAATGGGAATCTCTTACTCGTAAAAATAGGTGAAGGGTTTGGATAGGGTAGCATTTCGGTATAGTGTATAGATTATTGTGGACACCATCCCATGACCGTTCCAAAACTCGCAAACATACTATCTTCACCACTCGTTAAAATTCGTGAACCTTGCACAACAATCCGGGCATCTCTACTTGTGATTTTATAGCTGACAGGGGCATCTTTAGCAATCAAGGGTTCGCCTTCTGAGTTCTTCAATTTATCCAATCGGTAATGTACTGATCGTTGTGCTGGGACATCAAATTCACACGAGACGTTTTGCATTTCTGTATCTTCATACAGCACTTCTAAGAGACAACGCGTATCAATGTCGGCAGTGTTAGATATACAGATAGATTCGTGTGAAAAATAGCCTCCACCGTGCTGTTCCCATTCCTGTTCTGAAGAGGTTAGTGCTGCCATATATCCATCAGGCACAATCCAGACATAAGCACCATCACCCTCTGAAATGTAGGATTTCATTGCATCAACAACTGAATCAGGATTATCCATTACTTCATCAAGTGAAATAACAAGGAATCGTGAGAACAGTTGAATTCCTTTTGTAGGATTGTGTTCTTTAAGTTGTCCAGTTATATTCAGGCATAACCTATTATCATCTAACATTTCGATATGACTCACATTCTGTGATGACAACCAATCTCCGAATGTATCATTGAGAAGCGATGTTAGCGTTTTTTGATCTGAGATACCGGTAAGTTTATACTCTCGTATTGTTGCAAATAGTACTCTAAATGTCATATATTTCTCCTTAGAAGTCTGATATTTAAACCATCCATTTTCCATCAATACCAAGACAAGCCGATAATCCCAGCAGAAGCACAGTCTCAGTATCAGCAGCGAAAAATTGACGGTGTGTGTCAATATATGTTCCGTAGTCTTCTGCCCACTCTCGAAAATAGGTGTCATACTCCCATCCATCTGTTGTTTCACGAAGGTTGGAACGGTCAGGATAAGGAAGTGTCTCGTTGAGTAAGTTGAGAAGTTCATCAGCAGTGGGTCGCCAAAGTTCATCTGTGTATGCTTTAGTAGGTCGAAATGCTTGAATGGCGGGGTGTTCACACAATTGCAGATATTTTTCTGTATGGTTTCTTTTATCAGGATGGTTCATTGGCAAAAATGATGTAAAGTGAAAAATTCTAACAAAATTTCAGTATGTTCAGTATATCATTTTTGAACAATTTGGTCAAAAATTATGTAATTTCATTCTAATAATTAGTTTTCCTTTACTGGAACATAAAATTCCAGTTTGTTCAGTCCAAATTATTTAAAGAAATCGTCTTATTCCAATTTTTGTCATTATTTTCTTGCTTTTTTTTTGAATTATTATATGATTATATCAGACTATATACAAAGTTAGAATAATTTCATAGTCATATAGTTGAATTGTTTAAGTCCAAGACCTGAAATAGGTCAAAGGTTTAAGATGACTGCCGCAATAACACTGAATGTTACAAATGGGAGAGACACAGAGACATGGAAAATTGACAATCGTAAGAACGATGTAGAATTTACGCACAATCCGGCAAATGTATACGGTTTAGGTTCAACAAAGGATGGCGAAACATTCAGTGGCGATTGTTGGGTATCAACACATAGTGAGTTGCGGTCCTGGCAGTCGCTGGTAATCACCGAAGACCCGGCTGGTGAACGACCAGGTCCGTATGCTCACGTCTATTGGTATATCAAGGCACCAGGAGATACGAGTTCAGACGGAACCTGGGTTGAAACAGATGCTGGTGATGGCGAAGAAACGCACGCAACAATGACCTACTCGTTCGTTGATGAAGACGGTGAACTTAAAGAGGAAGCGGGGTTCTACGAAATCACCGCTTATGTCTACAGGTGGGATCAAAGTGTCTACTGGGAATCTTACACGGTCTGGGTAGAGGATAGATAAATAATGGAGGTGAATGATGCTCATTCAACGAATAATTCCTTGCTTCTTCCTATTGTTTATGCTACCAAGTCTAACACAAGCAAAAATTGTCTTTAGATCCAAAGTTGATGGTATTCTAAGTCTGTATGTAATGGACGATGACGGTAGTAACGTCCAAAGGTTGACGAAATATCAAGCGTCGTGGCCTGTCTGGTCTCCTGACGGTAAGCAGATTGCATTTGCAAGAAGACCACAAGGCGCACCGAATTGGCCGGAAAGGTATGCAATATATATTATCAATAACGATGGCACGAATCTACACCGACTTACTAACGAAGATACTGTGGAGTGGATGCCATCCTGGTCCCCTGATGGACTGCACATCATCTTTGAAAGTAACCGAAGTGGGACATCTCAAATCTGGAAGATGAATCTCATAACAAAGGATATGCGTCAACTGACGCGTACTGCTGGGTTGACTACCGAAGCTGCTTGGTCTCCGGATGGTAAATATATCGCATATCGAGATGATCCGCCCAGGGGCTATTTCACTGTCTATGTGATGCGTGCCAACGGTGTAGCACATCGAGCACTTGTACCAGGAGATTCTTTCCATCTTCGTTATTTCCCACGCTGGTCTTCAGATAGTAAATCAGTTGTGTATATTGAGAAGACACTTGATCAGGATAGTCAAGTTGTTACAATTAAACCTGTCATTCATAATATTGAAACGGAAAAACGGAAAATTGTAGATACGCCGAACAACTGGTATATCCATAGTGCCTGCTTTACTGATAACGGCAAACAACTATTGGTTTCAGCAAAGCATTGGAATAAAGATTCTCTTAATGCCGAAAAGTTTGATATCTACCGGTATCACCTTGTTACTGGTAAAACCGTCAAACTAACAAATACACCTCAAGACGACATCATGATGGATTGGATTAGTGATGATGTTCTATCTGTTGACCCGCAAAGTAAAAAAAAACTAACATGGTCCGCACTAAAAAAGTAAGCCAATGATTTATAGTGGTCTTTAGAATTAACAGGACATTTTGAGTTGTAGGAGGGAACTCCGTTTCTCGGCTATCAGTGAGTTTTGTCGCGATTTCCCGTGATGAAAATGCCCATTTTCCCTTGTAAATCTCATTAGTTTAGACTATAATCGGATGAATTGGAACTAATTTGAAGCTTGAAAGCGCATAGGGCAAAAATGAAGTTGAGTTGTCTTCCAGTATCTCTTTATGACGATATATTTACCAGAAAGAGTACCGTTGCAGATTGGATTCGCTTTGGTGCTGAATTAAAGTTAGATGCAGTTGATTTCAGTATCAAGTTTTTTCCGTATCGTGATCATAAGTTGATAAACACAATACGTACAGTTCTTGCTAAACGCGGTGTTGAAGTTTGTATGCTTGCTTGTTATTGCGATTTTACACATCCTGATTCAGAAAAACGATTACAAGAATTGCAAAATCTAAAGTCAGACATTGCATTGGCAAAGGATTTAGGAGCAAGATTCATACGTGTGACTGCCGGACAAAACCATCCTGGGATTGCGCGTGACGAAGGTGTAAGTTGGGTCAATGAAGGATTCCGTAGCGCACTTGACACAGCAGAGAAACACGGTATCACACTCGCGTATGAAAATCATACGAAAGGTGCCCCGTGGCAGTATTGGGATTTCTCACAACCTACTGAGATTTTCCTACAGATTCTTGATGAACTTTCCGACACACCGCTCGGTGTATGTTTTGACACTGCGAATCCTCTGGTCTTAAAGGAAGATGTCTTGGGATTGTTGGATCAAGTGATTGATCGCGTCGTAGTTATACATGTTTTTGATATGCGTCAGGCAGGAACATTTGAACCTGTGCGTGTCGGCACAGGAGTTTCACCGATTCCGCAGGTCTTTTCGCGTATGCGGCAGCAAAATTTCGATGGTTGGTTGAGCATTGAGGAAGCCAGTAAGCAAGGACGACGACGCTTTGAAGAATCTATCCATTATGTCAGGAAAACTTGGGAACAAGCGTCATCCGCGTGAAGGTTCACTCATATTCTCGCGTGCCTGACGAGACAGTTCGGCAAGATGTCCATCGTTTGCCCTTACTTGTTCAAGATGTATCTCACGTTCAGGAGTTGCTGTATTGACCATCTTCTCACCATATTTACGATCTATCCAAAATCGTGCTGAACCACCAATATAAGCACGTAAAGCATCCAACTTTTCATCAGGGTACCGTTGACAGAGATTCATCGTGAACATCCGTCTACGTGTACCGCCACCGAACGCTGCGTGTTTAGTATTGTGGTTAAACAGTACAAGATCACCGGGGGTCGTTTCAAATACGACTGCTGGCACATCTTCTCCATGGATTTCCCATACTTCCTGACTCTTACCAACTTGCTGACTCAAACTGTCTGCATAAAAATCGCTGAATAGGTGGCTACCGGGTATTACGCGTAATGCTCCCGTGTCGCGTGTGAGTGGATCAAGATAAAACGCAATCTTGATGTGCATTGGGTCTTCAAGTCTGTGTCCACCATCAGAATGCCATCCTGTATCACCGACATAGTAATTTCCGTCACTTCCCATGTAGTTGAAATCATCCCCGAGTAAGGTTTTTGCAATCGTCAAAATTCGTGGGTCGTCTAAGAGAGATGACAGTTCTTCACTCTGATCGATAAAAGGTACAATACAAGAACGCGCGGTACCTTCATGGGGTGTTCCGTTGTGTCCACCACCTCTTTCTGTCCAGACAGCTTCAAATGCATCTTGAATCGCTACAATTCGGTCCGCCATCAATTGTGGAAAGCTTAAGTATCCGAATGTCTTGAAAAAATTCACCTCAGCATCTGTGAGACTGTGATCGTTTTGATTCATTTTCTACATCCTCCTATTGACATATATAGTGGTAGCATAGCATATAGGACGAAAAAATTGCAATAGGATTATGTTTTCACGGGTGTGTAAATATTTTGGCAGCGTTTCCATATCGGCTCGATCCAAAACATAGCACTCCGCTGGAGTGCAGGGTTTTGAACATTGTGAGTTCTATAGACATATCACGCCTCATGAAGATCAAGAATTTAATCGGGTAATATTCAGTTTCTTGTAGAATCCGGTTCGGTTAGGAAACCGAACCTACCGTGTCTGAGTCCTAATTACCTAATTTATTATTTAAACTTCATCTGGCGTGAGGATATCTCTTACCTGTCAAGAACGCTCTTTGCTCCAGCGGAGCAATATGTCTATAGAAAAATGTAGGGCAAGTGATAGCACTCCAGCGGAGTGCTATGTAAACAAAACCGAACATAAGCAAAAAAACAATGCTCTGCCAAAAACTTTACACACCCTGTTATCACTATGTTTGAAGGGAATCTATGGATATGCTTTTGATGGGAAATGAGTATCTATCAATCAATGCTGTGATGAACGATAGCAACGATGATTTTACTCTGATTCGTCGGTGATCTCAACATCGTTCGCAAAA
Organism: Candidatus Poribacteria bacterium; assembly: GCA_965261435.1. Classification (GTDB taxonomy): domain Bacteria; phylum Poribacteria; class WGA-4E; order WGA-4E; family WGA-3G; genus MSPOR6. The sequence goes on along the minus strand of CBDHDL010000021.1, from coordinate 2,959,572 downwards.
TCACTCAGCAATGCGGGTGTAGCGGTATCAAATCCGATAAAATCGAGCATTCCCGCATCATTCGGATCAGCGATTGAGAAATTATTCGCTAACATTGCAACGACAGCACATTTTGCTGGTCTTCCCATCTCTTGACGATACATATCTAAGGCTGTTTTTGGATGTATTTCGCCAAAATAGGTTTCATTATCAGTATAGATAACAAACAGGTCTACATCAAGCTTATGTTCTATTGCATATTGCATGGGAAGCGAACAATCGGTTTGTCCATGTGGGAGAGTTGAGACAGCATCAACAGCACTCGCCAATCTATCGGTTGCGGTTATGGGTACACGGACAAAATTCTCAGAAAAACCGAAGATGTGGTAATTGGGTTCAGTACGTGCAGTGACCAGTGCCATTGCGGCAGAAGCATTGCGCGGTGTTAATCCTTGACAACCTGCCACACTGCCAGCTGCCATTGATCCTGATACATCCAGTGCTAAGAAAGTATGCTTATGACTCGGTTCAACGTTATCAAACGTCGTATAGAATGCTGCATCTAAAGCATCAATGATCTGCGGCACGGGTTCCCATGTCAGACTACCTCGGACACCTTTACCGGAGCGATATGTAATCAATGCCATCAAAATCTGAATTGGATGGATCAGTGACTTCCGAATGGACTCCTCGGATATTCTGTCCACAACAGTCTGGATTTCAGATACAAAAGGTTTCAGAAGACCGACTTGCGTCATCTTTCCAAGGTTTCTTACTGTCGCAATAACTGGCATGTTTGCTAACAACGCTGCCCAAACATCAGTATCGTCCTTCCATTCATTAGGTACCATTTCGTGGGTAAATTCATGCTTTTCAATGAGTTCAATCACATCTGCACGTTTTTTTGTCAGTTTTATTTCTTCATACCCAGCAAGAAGTTCGGGCAAAGAATTGGTAGCATCATAAACGGTAGCAACTTTTTCATCTTCTTCAATACCGCGATGAACAATTCGTCTTCCGGTATCAAGTCCTTTAATCCACCGAAAGATACTACTATTTTCACCGTAGTGGCACTTTGACAGCACGTCTGCGTGACTCCACTTGCTACGGGTCTGATACTTCAGTACTTGGAATGCCAAGGCATCATCGTCCTTTGAGCGATACCATTCACCGATCAAACGACGTAGTGATCGTCCCCAACCTCGCATACCATTAACATAAGAAACGAAGTTAAATAGGTGAGTACCAATCCGTGCAACATCACAAAATACTTCTTGTACTTTGCGTTTTGTCTCTGCATTTCCATGTGTAAAGGCGAGTGCTAAAGCGTATAATGCTGGTTCATTTTTCGGTGCACGACCAGAAATAGAAACCTCTCGTATGCGTTCAACAACTTGAACTCCGTCTTCAGCGATGCACTTCAAAACAGAATCTACATTCACTTTCGTCAAGTCCTGTTCGGTTGCATAGTAAGACCCACCTTCTGTTCCTAAAATTAGGAATCTGTCCAAGTTAGTCCAAATGGATACAGGATATACATATCCTTCAGCAGAATTTTCGACCTGTTGGTCATCCAAAGGCTGCTTTTGCGTAGGATGTAAAGGAGCATATTTTTTTAGATAACCCATGATTTCACCTAAAAAGAATGAAAAGGCGGGCAAGGTTCGCATTGCGTGAAGTGTAGGTTAACGCAATACTTCGGCCCGCACAAGGAAACTCTGGATAAGAAACGGAATACAGACACTCTACCGCTGAGCTACAGTGGGTTTCGCATTACACTCTACCCGCTGACAGGAGTCGAACCTGCGACCGGATAACGCATTCACTCGACCCAGAGAAAGTTCGGTACGAATTATAGTATTCACTTTATAGTATTGACTGACCTTGGAAACTATATTCGTAAGCAGAAGTAAATTGTAACACATCCAATTTTGGTTGTCAAGTAAAACTTGATAGTTAATTAGCGACAAGTAACATTTGATTATATTCCTTATGATGAGTATAATCTATATTGATGAATTTCAACCACTACTAATTTCTAATCAATTACTCTTGATTCTCTATGATCGAAAGTGAATTAAAATCCCAGCAAGTATTTTGTAAATGAAGTAAATGAAGAGACGAATCGGTATATTTCTTTTGATAATGTTTATCGTTTCAATTGGTGTAGCAGGATATTTCTTCTTACCTGTAAGAAACCCCGTGCCGATTCTAAGGGACATTCCTGCTTCTAAACCACATCAACACGCTACATCTGAAGGTGAGCTGATTGAACATAAACATACTTTAGATCTCTCTATAGACTCAAATCTTCTATATCAACCAATCGTCCGTGAAGAAACTGATCAAAAAAAACACCGAATTCAACTTGATTGGGAACGGATAGATATTGATATCGTCAAAAAAAAATACCAACCACATACAGTTGAAGAAATGAATACAATGTGGTCATTGAAATATAAAACAGAAGTACCCTCAAGTAAGAGAAGCAAACTTGATAAAGCATATCCTCAAGATAAATGGTTAAAACGCAATATTTCTCTTGGACAACCTATCGTCAACTATTCAGATTACCAGATGGTGTTGCGGCGAAGGGTTTTTATGTTAAATCGTAGAGACTTATGGCGTGTTGTTAGTGCAGAGGATCGACTGGCAATGTGTAAAAGCCTTCAATTACCACCGGAAATTGATACTTGGAAGGAATATGAAGATGCCTATCTGAAATCCTGGATTGTCGCATCTTATGAATCCTTATTAGCAGATGAAACTGAAACTGTATATGTCTATGTCACAGATGACAATAGGTTTACTAAATTTGTAGGGGCAAGGTTAAAGCGAAAAGAAAAGTACGATCTAATGATGTATGGTATCGTTTCAGATGGAATACATGTCATATATCTTGATGCACATGAGGAACGTCTACCTCCTGGTGTCATACCACGGTATATTGAAGTGCATCTGAAGGAATTAGAATTAGCCTATAGAAACGTCCACAGAATCGTCTCTGACCACCAGGAATTTTACACATCTAATTCATCAAAAGATAAAAAACCATCAAAAACAGAGCAAAAGCACAATATTCCGGATTCCTTTGATCTGTTACAAGATTTACATTGGGATGAATATCCAGAAGATTTACAAGCATTACAAGATGCAATTGGTAAATTAGAAAAGATCAAACTCTTAGGTGAAAACAGAATGAAAGAAACAGATTAATGTTCTATCTACACTCAAATGATGAATAGATCCGTTCGTAGGGGCGGGTTTCCCCGCCCGATATACAAATCATTTATGACTTGACAAAGCACTAAACTTCATCAGGAGTAGATTACAATTTGAATTATTAGAATTAATAGTGAGTTCGTTTAGTTTTTAGGTATCCCCATGTAGTCGTGGATTTTCCATTTGGCTCAATACTTAGCGGTTGTGCAATTTGAACAAAGTCGCTTCTATCAAATGCTGAGTTATATACAATTACTTCGTCAATTAGTCCTGTAAACCAACCGACATTAGTCCCATCTTCTGTCCCATCATGGTAAATAGTCTTTTGGGTGACATATCCAATAGAAGTATTGTTTGTATGTGCGTATAGTTGTCCACCCTCGTCAGCATCAGAGAGTTTCCCATCCAACCACATTTCAAATTTATCCTGTTCTACCTTGTCTGTAGTATCACGTAAAACTATTGCAACATGGTGCCAATGATTCTGCTTAATTCTCTCAGAAAGCCATGTACCTTGCCAATTATATTGAGCCCGATTCCACCCACCGATGTATACTTTACCATCGTGCACATAGATACATAATCCGCGTGTAGCACCCCCTTCTTGGAAAATCATCTGTTTTTCGGTCTTAGTAGTATCGGTACATTTAAAGAACGCTGCGATTGTCCTATTAGCATAGGGACCGCCTGTGTTGATTTCAGGGGTATCTGGAATGTTAATTCCATCGCTATTTCCATTAAACCTCAATGCTTTTCCGATAATACCAGTTTCGGATTCTGGCGCACCAACAAAAGTACCATTGATCCCTTTGTTTGAACTGTCATTTGCAGTACCATCATCAAATGTCCAATTGGCAGCAATAGTTTTTTCATCGCGTTGTGCTTCTACTTGCATGATCGGAAAGAGACTAAACAACACAATTAAGACACATAATGAAACTGAGAGAAATTTATTAAGTGTGTTCTTAGTAATTTTCGGGTTCATCACTCTATCTCCTTTAAAACTTCGGTTGTTCTGTTGCAGGATAAATATCTTTTAATTCTATATTGTTGTCTCATTTATAGTTCTCCTTCTTCAGGGCACAAACTGGAAAGTTTGTGCTACAAAAAGACACATTATATATCAGTTGTTAAGAATAAAATTAACCTAATCTACAGTGTGACGAAATGAACTAATTCACAACATCAATGTGAAAATTGTTAAATCTAATTGCATTCAAGTTTAGACTCAATATTTTGATTATATATGAAAGTACGATTTTAATCAAATAACAAAAATGGTCAGCGAAGGGTATTCAGTCTACAACTTTTTTGGTGAATCTTTTTGCATACTTTCTGGTAGTTAATTTGAAATATTGAGGATTCTTATTACTATAGTTCCTCTCTTAACCCGTCAAGTCCTGTGGGAGTGTCCAAAGCAGTAAGCTGCCATCCCGACTCCCGCTTGCCAGTGTTTTTCCATCCGGACTAAATGCGACAGTATAAATCACCCTTGTATGTCCTTGCAATGTCATAAGATGTTCACATGTTTTTGCATTCCATAAACGTATAGTCATGTCGCTACTGCCACTGGCGATTATCCTTCCATCCGGACTAAATACTACACATCTTACACCATCTGTATGTCCTGTGAGTGTCTGACAATGTGCTTGCATCTCTACATTCCATAAACGTATCGTATTGTCATTACTTGCACTGGCAAGAATCTTTCCATCTGGACTGAACACAACACTTGAAACCCCTTTTGTATGCTCATTCAGCGTCCGAATGTGTCTACCTGTCTTTACACTCCATAAACGTATCGTACTGTCATCACTTGCGCTTGCAAGGATCTCGCCATTCGGATTGAATGCGACACTATTGATCACCCGTGTATGATCTGTGAATGTTAATAAGAGATTTCCAGTCGCAACATCCCACAAACACACATTATTGTCCGCACTCCCTGTTGCGAGTGTCTTGCCATCTGGACCGAACACGACACAATTGACAAAGTGACGATGCTCAGTCAGTATTCTTATACATGCTCCTGTCAAAATATCCCATAGACGCGCATCAGTATCCCAACTCCCTGTTGCGAGTGTCTTTCCATCCGGACTAAACGCAAGATCTACGACATCAGCTTTATGTCCTTTTAGCCGATGAATTACTTCATCTGTTTGCGTATGACACAAAGGAACTCTTTCATCCCAGCCACAACTCGCTAACATTGATCCATTTAGACTGTACTTTACACTATATACACGAAATGTATGATCTGAAATTGTCTGAAGTGATGTACCACTTGCCACGTCCCAGATGCGGACAGTATTGTCACCGCTTCCAGTTACAATTGTAGACCCATCCGGACTAAACACAAGACTTGTAACTTTCCTCGTATGTCCTCTGAGTATCCGAAGGGGTGTACCTCCTGTCCGCATGTCCCACAAGCGTACGTGTGCGTCAATGTCCATTGCAGTAGTCGCAAGAATCTCACCATTTGGACTGAATAAAGCGTTAGTAATCCTACCCGTATGTCCTGTGAATACATGCATGAGCACGCCTGTTTGCGCATTCCAGAGACGCACAGTCTTGTCCCAACTTGAACTTGCAATTGTCTTTCCATCCGGACTAAATGATACTCTACTGACAGTATCTGTATGACCTATGATTATCTGAATAGGTGTACCGGTATTCACATCCCATAATCGGATGGTATTATCCCAACTTGCGCTTACCAATGTAGACTCGTCTGGACTGAACACAGAATAAGTAACCCTATCCGTATGACCCGTAAGGGTATGACTGATCTTACTTTTACGTGCATCCCACAAACGGATGGTATTGTCATCACCTGCACTTGCCAATAAAGACCCACTCGGACTAAATACGACGTTATTGATGCGACATTTATGCTCTTTCAGTGTTTGGAGGTGTTTTCCGGTATTCACATCCCACAGACGGATGGTATTGTCACCACCAGCACTTACTAATATAGACCCGTCTGGATTGAAAGATACACTTGTAACATCAGCTGTATGTCCTGTGAGAAGACAAAGCTCATCAGCCGTCTGTGCGTCGTAAAGCCAAATACCGTAGGCACTTGCTACTGCAAAACACTTCCCATCAGGGGAAAATGCTATTTCAGTCGGATTTAATACATCACTAATCCTGCCTTTCCCCAGGCGTGTTTTCACACCTTCGGGTAAACTCCATTTTGTGTAATCTTGGGAAACGGTGTTTGGGTCTATAGTATGTAATTCCATAGAGTATATAGTTCAGAATACCAATACAAATCCTATTTGAAAGAAAGTGTATAATGTTTTTCAAATTCCCCATAAATGGCTTTGCTGATGTCTTGATTCAATTTGTAGATGCAAACGTAAAGGAGAATGCAGTCATTACATCCTCCTTTAACTCAAACGTAGTTTTGTATTCAGTTGGCTATGCAGTCTATTTATTCAGTTTGATTCTCTGCTACTTGTGTTGATGTGTTCTGTCCTTGTAACGCACCTGTATATGTCTTAGATTCTATAGGTGCAATAGAGAGTCGATATCCAAGTACTTCAAGCACAATTCCAAGTGCATCTATCAGAGGTGTATCTTCATTAGATAACATCTTTGAAAATACTTGTGGATCTATATCTGTTTCCTTAGCAAGTTCCATAACGCCACCTTGTGCATCAATTACGGTATAAAGTGTTTCCCTGACTATGGAAGGATTTTTGTAAATCTGATAATCTTCAAGGATTGCTTGGATATGTCCAATTGCCTCATCTCGGTCCGATAATACTTCAACGAGGTAATCTTGATACGTTCTCATTTTTTCATCTGAATCCGCGAAAATTCGTGTAATATGCAAATTCTGATATGCCAGTTGTTCAATTTTCCTTCAAGGACTTCTCAATATCTATCTTATCCTTATGCATCTTCCTGATCTGTTGAATAATTGTATCAATTTCTGGATCTGGAAGATCGTATCGGTCAATAGTATAATCACCTTGACCTTCTTTATAGTTTACTATAGTTTGGACAATTTTCAGATCTTTTTTTGTTGTTATCCTTCATTAAAATATTCATGTCTATCGTGAATGAAATACACCTTTCGCCCCGCTGGGGCTTAGGTTTGAGATACGAATATGTTACTATACACCTTTCGTCCCTCATGAAGTTAAAATAATAAATTAGGCAATTTGGGGCCAGACACGGTAGGTGCGGTTTCCTAACCGTACCATAAGCGTCAATTTAAGGAGAAATACCCTATAAATCCCAGGGCGGTAGGTTCGGTTTCCTAACCGAACCGGGTTTGTGCCAATTGCGTTGATAAAGGTTTTCGCGAAGGATCCGGGTATGTCAGAATACGCGTTTGGTATTCTGAATTGATTAGGAAATCGCACCTACCGGCCTGGGAAAATCACTAAATTGACGCCTATGGTGCGGTTTCCTAACCGCACCTACCTTCCCGATGCCGATGGCGAGGTTTCCTAACATCGCCAAATTGCCCGAATAAATTCTTTAACTTCATCTGGGACTATCGCATTGATGTAGTTTCTATTTTGGTTGAGTTTCCATACCACATATAACTTTATTAATAAGAACTAATAAGAACGAGGCAGCCCTAGCGGGGCGACAGGTGTATAGTTATGCTTAAGGAAATTTATATGACAGAAACCCTCTTCAGTCCTGTAGGGACGCTATGTTTATAGTTAAACGTTATACAAACCTTCTTTAGTCCTATAGGGACGATATGTGTAAAAGCACACCATGATATAAACATATCGTCCCTACGGGACTGAAGAGAGGTGGGGTACACATTTTTCTATAAACATATCGTCCCTACGGGACTAAAGAGAATACAATCCCTATAACCAGAAGGATCCGGAGTGATTCATAGTATATGGATTATCAACGCATACGTTAAGGAACCTATGGAGACGTCTCGCTCTTTTTAGCATACGGTCATCAGTCGTAAGAAGAAGATCAGCATCAGCACTTTCAGCACATGCAGTATGCAAGGCATCACTATTTTGAAAACCTAATGTAGGAGAGATTTAAACCTCTCCTACATTGTAAATCTGTCAACCTATGCACCCTTCTTGATTGTAAGGCGATAGTGTTGTCCGATCTTTTTAGTATCAACAATATCGTGTCCATCGTTGGTAAGACTTTTCGGTACGTTTTCAATGGGTTCTCCGTCATCAATGGTGATCTCTAAGAGTTGACCAACATCCATTGTTTCCAACCGCACCTTTGCTTGCACATAATTGAACGGACATGCAACACCCTTCAGATCAAGACTATCCGTTATCTCATCAACCGGTTTCTTCTCCTTGATAACCTTTGGTTTCGGAGCGGGACGTGATCTGCGAGACTTACGTTTACTTGCTTCCTCTTCTTCTTGTTTGATCCGCATCCGATTATATACGTTATGCGATTCTTCAACGAAGAGTGTAGCTTCCTCAACGCGATGGTGCGCCTTTTCCTGATCGAAAGTTGAAGTGTCCTCTTCCGTAGCATTAAACAGATGTGCCCCGAACCCTTTGAAGAAGTTTCCTGCATCAAAGAAGTGTTTGCGGAATTCACTGACAGTAGTCGCGTCATCAATATACTGCAGACCGGCGGTTGTCAATAGTCCATCCGCGGACCTAATCATTGCATCAAATGCATTATCTGCAGATTCCTTGTAAGTACCATTTTCCAAACATAAACCCGCTTTATGGATTAGGCGATCTGCTTCTTCAAGCTTCATTGAGACAAGTGCGACTAACTTTCCAGCACATTCGCCAACACCAGTTTTCAGTTGAAAATCTTTCGTGTCGCCAGTGTCAACATAGAACTCTGGAGCTTCCTCGTAAGGTGGTATTTTATCGTACTTGGACAAGATCGTTTTGATCTCAGCTTTACCGAGTCGTGTAACATAATCGGTAAAAGTTTCTTCCTCACTTCGTTCAGCAGTATACTTACCAGTTAACTCTTCAATAAATTCGGGTATGTACCTTGCATGGATTTTTCCAGTAGCAAGTCCGTAAGAACTGGCGTTTTCAATCATATGTCCACCAAGCAATACAAGGTAGAGTGGTGCGATATGTTCACCCATTCGTTTTGATGAACCGAAGAACCCAATATTTGCAATATGGTGTTGTCCACATGAGTTCGGACACCCACTAATTTTTATGCGAAAATCTTTGATATCTTCCTGCAGACCGTTTTCAAGGAAATGTCCACGTAGATGTGCTGCCAATCCTCGTGATGAGGAAACGCCAAGTTTGCATGAGTCAGTTCCGGGACAAGCAGTAATATCGACCAATGACTCTGCACCTGGATCCCCCAAACCGATAGCTTTCAGTTCACGATAGAGTGCAGGCAAATCAGTCATCGTCACCCAACGAAGCACGATGTTCTGCTCTACTGTGGCACGAATTGTATCCTTCACATACTTTCTTGATATGTCAGCTAAGGCACGTGTCTGATCCGCGGTAATATCACCAAGTGGAAGCGTAATCGTTACAAAAGCATATCCGGGTTGACGTTGTAAGCGAATGTTTGATTTATACCACTCATCAAAACCATCCGGTTTCGCGGTACCATTCAATTGCGTTGGTGGTTTGAGTGGACTTTCATCATAAGCATCAAGATCGTCAAGATACTCGGTCCATGCCGGATCATGCCGGAGTGTTTGTCTATCTTCAAGTACGAGTCTGCGGAATTCTTCTATACCATATTTTGCTATGACAAACTTCAAACGTGCTTTATTGCGATTTTTGCGTTCACCTAATCTTGTAAAAACTCTGCAAATGGATTGAGAAATCGGTAAGAGTTCTTCGGCAGGAACAAAGTCATCAAACACTTTAGCTTGATGTGGGACTGCTCCGAGTCCGCCACCGACATAAAGTTTGAATCCCTTTTTGACCTCGCCATCAATTTCTTTTACAGCAGCCACTGCACCGATGTCATGCATATTGGCTAAACCGCATGCATGCTCTTCACAACCAGAAAATGCGATTTTGAACTTCCGCCCAAAATCTTGACATTCAGGATGTCCCAGAAGGAAGGCAGAAAGTGCTTTTGAATAAGCAGTTACGTCAAATGTTTCATCTTGGCACACGCCACTGATGGGACAAGCTGTAACATTACGAACAACATTACCGCACGCTTCTTTTGTCGTTATACCGACGCTTGCTAAACGACGCATCAATTCTGGTGTATTGTTGATGTCAACATAGTGATATTGGACATCCTGTCGTGTCGTTATGTGTATGATGTTATCCGAAAACTCTTCAGCCACATCCGCTAACATTTCAAGTTGATCAGCAGTCATGCCACCAAAAGGAATTTTTACACGAATCATCTGTGATCTATCATCACGTTGACCGTAGACACCGCAACGTAGTCTTAATTCTGTAAAGGTGTCCTCTTCCATCTGACCAGCTTGTGCTCGACCAAGCGTGATCTCATAATCCTCAATCTCGCGGGCGATATCTGCGGGTATAGCAGACGCATCATAGGCTCCCGCCCCGCGATCTATGCTATCAATAGCCATTCTATACTCCTTCAAACCTCATTATAGTTGTCTACGTTAATTTATCTCCAATAATTTATCATCACAATCAAACTTACTATCCGTTTGTTTAGTGACACACAGTGGGAATCTCTTATTAAATAGAATAGTATATCCAAAAAAGTAATTTAATTCAACAATATTTCACGTATATGTGTCGGGTGTGTAAACTTTTTGTCACTAAAGATAGAGAACGTGTGTAAAGATTTAGAGCAATGCGGATTATACACCTTTCGCCCCTCTGGGGTTTGCTATTGGTTGTATCAATCTGGACTATATACCTTTCGCCTCTCTGAGGCTTTGGAAAATCACATATCAGCACCAGCGGTGCGAAAGGTGTATAGAAAACGTGTATTTGGTGAATATTTTGTAGTTTGTGATATTGTGTTAAGCATTTTTCTATACTTGTTCGGTTATGGAATCGCAGCTAATTATGATACAAAATTCGCTATTTTTTCACTGTACCAAAAATGCCGTGATTTCCGTCGCGTGGTATGGTTGTTAAATCGTTTGTCAAGCTTGTCTCTGTATGAGTTGGTAGCGTGTTTTTTGAAAATTCTATTTTTTTTATTTCGCCTTTTTTGGTACGGTTTGAATCTTGGTGATTTTTTACCAATTGCAGTCGTTTTTGCACTCCAACAATCTGGTCTCTGATGTGATGCGTACGTGCTTTTTCTTTATAGTTTTTTGTGTTTATAATCCTAAAGTATATCTGATAGATTGTATGTCTGAATAGTTTCATATTATCACACCTTTTTATTTTACTGTTTTTATTTTATTAGCGATATATTGTATAGTGTAGTGTAACATAATGGATATATGTTTGTCAAGTAAATTTTCAATGTCATATAATGATCCAGAAAACCCTTCCGTGTCTTCTGCGTAATCCGCGATAATCCGCGATTCAGACAAATAGAGTGACAAAATATTTACACACCCTTCACGTATTAGTCTTATGGTGCATCTCCCCAATCCGGAATCTTCATCAATTCTCCATCTTTAAGAGCAGATTCATGCGCGACAATTCCTGGCGCACAATACCGAACTGCCTCCCAAACATTGATGCGCGGTAAACGATGTTTATTGACTGAATCAACAAATTCGTGAACAAGATAAGCATGCGAGCCACCATGACCCCCTAAATTATCTACCAGTTCTTCTGGGAGATATTCGTGCATTTGTGTTGGTTGTATGTTTTCTCTACTACGCTTACTTGCCCAAACGATACCGGCAAGACTTTGTTCATAGCTGCCCTCAGTACCATAAATCCCGCTTGCCCGTTCACAACCCGGGTGACCAATCCTTCTGAATTCACAGATCTGCATGGTTGATCCATTGCTCATCGTGAAAAGACCTACCTCATTTGAATATGGATTCTTGTGGATTGTATCTAATCGAAACCAGTCGTCATTTGGATAAGTATATCCCTGTGCTGAAACTGAAGTCGCGTGTGCATTCATCACGGAAATGGGAAAACAGGTTGAATGTGTAGGATAATACATAGGGATCCCACCGCTCTTCTCCATACTCCACTGTGCACCCCAACGGTTCTTTGCTACATCATAAAGACCGTGATCCATATCATGGAAATACTCAGCACGACAGTGAACAAACTCCCCGAATGCACCCTCTTCTGCTTTCTGACGGCAAAAGGCTTGCTTCTGGTCGAAAATAACTTGTCTCACCATTCATGTAGATCATACCTGTACGCTCAACAGTTTTGACCAACTGTTCACATTCATCCAATGATACTGCTGCAGGAACAGCAGTATAGACGTGTTTTCCTGCCTCCATTGCCTGAATGGCTTGCGGTGCATGCATCCAATGCTGAGTAATGATGACCAATGCATCTATATCCGACTTGCAGATTTCATCAAGACTTGTATAGGTCTCCGATATCTCATACTGCTTTGCCCACTTTGAAAGTCTATCAGTGTGTAAATCGCATAATGCAAGACGATGTACATCTGGATGTGCTTTATAGGATTGGATAAATGAGGGACCAAAACTCCCTAATCCAACCATGCCAACACTAATACTCATCTAATTTCTCCTGTCCACAGAATATAACTTGTTAACCTACCTCTTGTCCTAATGCTGAACGATAAGCTTTTACTGCTGCTTCTAATCCAATATAAAGTGCATCTGCCATCAGATGATGTCCTATAGATACCTCAAGAAGTCCAGTTAGCTGTTGCATAAGCGGGAGATTATCAAGATTTAAGTCATGTCCTGCATTTACGCCAAGACCAATAGATGTTGCCTTTTCAGATGCTTTTCTTAATAGTGTAAATTCTCTATCTATATCGCGCTGCGTCTTTGCCATTGCGTAAGGTTCAGTATAAAGTTCAATTCTATCCGCCCCTATATCAACTGTTTTTTTAATCTGTTCCAAATCAGTACCACTGAATAGACTAACCCGGATGCCTGCATTTTTCATTGATGCTATGACTGGTTTCAGCATCTCACCATCTTTTTCTATATCCCAAACAGTGTGGCTTGTAATTTCTCCACTAACAACTGGGACTAATGTGCATTGTGTTGGACAGACATCCAATACCATTTCTATTAGATCAGGCCGGGTGTCACCTTCAATATTATATTCAATGTTTATATTTCTTTTCGTGTTTATTTCATTTAGTCTTGCTGCAGTTTCGTAGACATCTGAAGGTTTTATATGTCGCTGATCTTCTCGCGGGTGCACTGTAATACCTTGACACCCTGCATCAATACACGTGTCAACTGCGGTAATAACATCCGGGATGACACCACCTCTTGAGTTACGCAATGTAGCAACTTTATTGACATTGACGCTCAAACTAATCATGCTTCTCCTTATTGGTTTATAACGTTTACGGCAAAATGTATGTGACGATTGGTCTGTGTTACTATGGAAAAATACCGAGTTGCATATAGGACTGTGCGATTTTGTGAATAGCTTTGATGTATGCAGCAGTTCTGATATCTATCTTATCTTTGCCATGCTCTAACTGGATTTCACGGATTTCTTGATATGCGTTGACCATTGTATCTTGGAGTCCGGAATTGACCAGTGCTTGCTCATCAGCACCATGAACAGGTCCTCGCTCATCATCAGTGAATTGATAACCGGTTGCTTGTTCAATGAAGTGTAGCATTGCATTGAATGCGCTCTCTTCATACCTCCTACCGAGTCTACCGAATCCAACGTGCGATAGATTACGTAGCCATTCAAAATAGGAGACAGTTACTCCCCCAGCGTTAAGATAGGTGTCAGGAATTATCAGAACGTCACGTTCTTGTAGGATTACATTTGCTTCAGCTGTTGTAGGTCCGTTTGCAGCTTCAGCGACGATCCTTGCTTTGATACGATTTACGTTTTCGGCAGTTAACTGGTTTTCAAGTGCAGCTGGAATGAGTATGTTGCATTCTAATTCCAGACAGTCATTCGGATTCTCAATTAAAGTTGCATCTGGAAAGTGTCGTATTGAGTCGTTTTCAACTCGGAACGTAGCGACTTTCTCAAAATCTAATCCGTTAGGATTATAGATAGCACCATCAGCCTCTGCGATACAGATAATTTTCGCTTCATATTCGCTCAAGTATTTCGCAGCATTGTAACCAACATTTCCGAACCCTTGTAGCACAACGGTTTTACCTCGGAGTCCGGGAGAGAGTCCTGCCCGTTTCATATCTTCTTCGTAGCTGCAGACCTCTTCTAAGCCGAAGGCCACACCGCGTCCAGTTGCCTCTTTTCGTCCTTGAATTCCGTTCTGTTGAATTGGTTTCCCTGTAACACAAGCAATTGCATCAAGTTTGTCTGGGGACATCGTGAGATATGTGTCTAGTATCCAAGCCATTTCCTGTTCACTTGTCCCGAAGTCAGGAGCGGGCACATCTATACCTGGACCGATGTAGTTTTTCTGGATGAGTTCATACGTATAGCGGCGCGTAATGCGCTCCAATTCACTTTCTGAATAATCACTTCTATCAAGTTGGATGCCACCTTTTGCTCCCCCAAACGGAATATCAACAACAGCACATTTGTATGTCATCAATGCAGCAAGTGCCATGATCTCATCTTCATTAACCAGCGTACTGTAACGGATACCGCCTTTTGTTGGTAGGTTATGATGACTATGTTCTGCTCGCCACCCATGAACAGTTTCTATTGTGCCATCATCCCGTTTAACTGGAAAGGTGAAATGACAAGAACTATTGCATATCTTTATCTGTTCTAAAAGACCTTTCGGGTAATCTGTGTAACGTGCTGCCTTATCAAAATTCCTGTTGACTTTTTCAAAGAACGAAAGTTTGTCCATCACTGTTTTCCACCTTTCATAAGGTTTAATAGACGCTTATGTAGATCCATTTAAGTTTGTGGATTATGTGTAAGAATTATATTTGATTAACAAACTGACTAATAGTCTTAAAGGTTTACATACATTTTTCTTCTGGTCAACGCATCATTGTCTAATGAATTTTTGCAGTCTTGCATCAGCTTGAACTTCACCGACATAGATGTCCCCGTGAGAATCGACCCAGATACCGTGTGGGCACGCTAAGAATTCACCAGGCACAGTACTGCCTCGTTCACTTCCCCATTGAGACACAACATCTCCATCCAATGTCATGATTGTAATTCTCTGGTCAAGTTCAGCAATGTAAACAAGTTCATCTTCGTCAATAAAAATCGTATCGGGATGTAATAGATCGTTCCATTCTTGAATGTATTCTCCCTCTAACGTGAAAAACTGAATACGGTTGTTTTCTCTGTCAGCAACCATCAGACGATTACGAGGATCTACTCTTACGCAGTGAGGTAAATCAAACTCCCCTGGACCTGTACCTGGTTTACCCCAAGATTTAATCAACTCTCCATTTTGTGAATATTTGTGGATACGTGCATTACCATAACCGTCACTGATGAACATTTCACCATTCGGACCGAGTGCTAAATCTGTTGGTAAATTGAAAGGTTGACCTTCTGCACCGGGTTTATCCATGGTGCCAAGTGTCATGAGAAGTTCACCATCAGTTGTAAATTTATGCATGACATGGGTCTCACGTTCTACACAATAAACAGAGTCCTCGTCATCAATAAAGATTCCGTGTGCATCCTTGAGTATATCATCACCCCATGATGTCAAAAAGTTGCCATCGCGGTCAAAAACTACCATTGGATGTTCACTTCTACTATATACATAAACACGGTCATGTGAATCGACAGCAACAGCAGGAATCCAACCAAATTCCCACTCATCAGGTAGTGTCCACCAGTTTTCATGCACAGTATACTGGTGGGTTCCTTGTCCGTAAATCATCTATAACTCCAATATCAAAAGAATTGTAAGTCATTCTAACAGATAGCATGCATTATATCAAGCGCAAATTGATTTCTTCGAACTTTGGGTGTGTAAAATTATTGTCACCTTTTTTGTCAGAATCGCGGATTACGCGGAGGACACGGAAGGGGTTTAATGTGCTACAACTGGGACAATCTAAGAGAATGTCTCTTATCGGTGAAGGTTAGGTAATCAGCAAACGATTCAGAAGAGGATATCCTTTGTGAATAGCCCCTTGATACACAAACTCAACATTCCGCACAAATAGTGGTAAAAAGAAATGCCATACAGTGAAAAATAATCTGATTATCAATGCATCTGGCAAAGTCGTATTATTGACCCCCTCTTTTGAAGGAAGGCATCATGACAAACACATAGCCGATATGGTGGGCTATTGTGTGCCAAAGGGAAACACTTTGTATCAAGATGCCGGTTTTCAGGTCTTCACCCTTCCTGATATAAACATCATTCAACCGAAGAAAAAACCGAAAGGTGGCGAACTTACCGATGAAGAAAAAGAAATCAATAGAAAGATAGCGTCTATACGCATTCGTGTTGAACATGCGATTAGTGGTGTCAAAAGATACCGCATCGTAAAAGATAAACTCAGGAATTGGAAGAAAGGGTTCTGTAATTTAGTTATGGAAACTTGTTGTGGTTTACACAACTTCTGACTAAAGTTTAGACCCTGGCGTTACGAAACTCCTGTTATTTAATTCATTAGAATGTCTTTTTTTTTAAATTAACGATTTTGGGGGGACAAAACATTTACACATCCCTACCGGTCCATTTGAGAGAGATTAGCAGAAAATAAAATAGATGAGAAATAAAAAGGCAGACACCCAAAATGGATACCTGCCTGTGGTTATTATTATAGATATGTAATAGAGGAGCACTCACTGTACTATTGTTTTACCGTTCCCCAGGTTACTTTTTTTTTACCCATCGGTAGTACAAGAAGCACATCATCACTGATCCAATCCATAGCGAACTCGTCCCAAGGCGTATTTGTTAGGTTCACAATCTTACCTGTTTCAAGGTGATACTGGTACAATTCCAATTTATCGGGTTTGCCTTCTCTACTCTTTGCTGAAATCAATAGTAGTTTGTTACCCATATAGCATGCACTATGAATTGACCAATCGTCAGGTGTATCAACAATCTGTCGTTTGTCAGTATTGATATTATGAATGACAACTTTATCTAAAACATTACGAAGTTGTCCCCCTACTGGACTAAACGTATCTTCGGTGTAAACAACGGATTGACTATCAATAGACCATCTCGGAAAATTGCGTCTGAGCGAAGAATCGCCTGGTGCAAGCTCCCGTTGTCTGTCTCCGTTGCTAAGCATAACATAGATGGTAGAGAACCCTCTTGGTGGATCGTCCCGATAAGCGATGTATTTACCATCGGGAGACCAAGATGGAAATGTTGACAATCCATCTGTGTCTGTTAGTTGCCGCAAATTTTTTGTTTTGAGATTAATCGTCCAGATTTGAGCGCGTCCAGTGCGTGAGCTTTTGAAAACCATGTGCTGCCCATCCGGAGACCAATCGCAACTCGTCTCATAAACACGATTCCCATTTAGATTATCCTCATGGTCGTCGGTGAGTCTATGTTCATTGCTACCATCATTATTGATGATGACGATGGCGGATCTTTGCCTACCTGCCGGTCCCGGTGGTAGAAATTTACTAAAAGCAATCTGCATACCGTCCGGAGACCAAACAGGCCACAGGGGATTAAAGGTTGTCAACCTAATGGAATTGCGACCATCATCGTCCATCACATACAGATACGGTCCTCCATCTTGTCGTGACTTTAATACGATTTTTGCGTTCGCAAACGTCGGTAGCAAGAGTAGCAGGCAGCAGAAAATAATCCGTTGTAACACCATATTCACCTCAATCATCTACCATCTACTACCCAGACGGTATAAGACTTCCAGTAAACACTCAGATCAATTCTGTAAACATAGGCAGTGATTGTGTAGAAAGAACCCGTTCCCGGTAGACCGTCTTGCTTAGGGAACTCGTATTTAAAGACTGAATTCCGTTCGGCACCATCACCATCAACAGTATCTTCCAAGTTGCCAAGTGCGCTTGTATCCTTGGGTCCCTTCACATACCAATAGATCTGAGAATATGGGGCGTCAGTGATCATCAGAGAATACCATACATCTCCCCCATTGCAATCACAATCATTTGAGAAGGTATCACCATCTTCTGTCGCTGTCGGTCCCAAACCGTGAGCACTTGTTGGCGAATGTGTGAATTCTGCTGTATAGGTTGTTGACCAAGTTTCCTCTGTATTAGGAATCGTCACACGCAACGTTATAGACAACAATGCCTCTAAGTCGTCATCTACTTCAATATCTTCAGGACCACTTAAACAATCTATATTTAAGCTGAGACTTTCAGAGAAACTGTCAATAATCTCATCATTATCTCTGTTCTCGTTCCAACTTTTTAAGTAGCCGGATACCTCTTTTTCCGCATGCGGCAAATACGTTAAATTGCCTTTTTCTGTCGGTTTGAATATTTCCATGCGTATCTCGCCAGTATAACTGCAACTTTCTCTTGGGTGATAGTTCATAATATAAAAGCTGCCATCATCGTTTAAATATTCTACCTTAAAAAACAATCATTTTCTACATTAAAATACTAAATTACATTAAAATGCTAAATATGGTTACTATACTATGGACAGTTTTAAGGTTTATATAGAACACATAGTAACAAACACACGGAAATGTCAAGAACGAATCTTAACCTTTTTGACTCTATAATCTCCTGCTGTCGCACCAAGTGCAAGCATCGACAAGCATCGGGACATTCCCAATGCAGCAACAAAAGCTCGCAAAGAGACACTTTGTTGAGACAAAGCACGCGAGCACAAAAATATTGCAGTTTTCTAAATCCTGCATATAGGAATTTATTAAGTGAAATTTTAACGAATGTGAATTCGGGGGGGGGGGGGGGCTAACTTATGGCTAAAAAGGTCTTCAGGAATATTGCCTGCCCAAAGACCTTGATCATAAGATAGGTATCTGGTGCTTTCATTCAATTTTGAAAATTCCATCTGGAGACTCTTCATTGTTAATGTTAAACCCCAAGAATATAAAAACTAAAACTCAGTTTTCTGGTTAAACTTAATCATCTCTGGATATTATAATACAAGTTTTCTGCAATTATAATACAAGTTTTCTGCAGTTGTCAAATTAATGTCACAATTTTATTTAATTTTCGGTATATCTCTTGTTAATTTTGGTAAATGACGGTTGCGTAAAGTTATTGTCTCTATAAGTGTCATTTTTGTGATTTCCTATGCTCTTGATAGTAGTAGTATGCACTTTCATGAAGATTAAATAATCTGGTATTTCTCAAAAGTTGTCATATTTCAGTAATAGTCAATGTTCTTCTGTGTTTATGTCCTGAAAATGCGTTATGATCTCGTACAACATATCTCTTTGTCCAGTGAGTCTAAGTTGTATTTGATGAAACGAAGGGTGTGTAAATATTTTGTCACTCTATTTGTCTGAATCGCGGATTACGCGGAGGACACGGAAGGGGTTTCTGGATCATTATATGACTTAGATCGGCTACAAAGAAGCACAATCTGGAAGAATGTGTTACGACGAAGTATGACATTTTTGTCTACAAAGAAGCACAATCTGGAAGAATGTGCTACAACTGGGACAATCTAAGAGAATGTCTCTTATCGGTGAAGGTTAGGTAATCAGCAAACGATTCAGAAGAGGATATCCTTTGTGAATAGTTACTTGATACACAAACTCAACATTCCGCACCCCATCTATGTAACTGGGGCGTCATCCGTGATAATCCGCGATTCCGACAGTGGCAAAATCTTTACGCGTCCGTTTATGTACATAGCACTCCACTGGAGTGCAGCCCGTTGACAATCCTTTTTCTATAGACATATTGCTCCGCTGGAGCAAGGGTTCAGTGATCCTTTTTCTTAAGTGACAAAAACTTTACATACCCTCGAACTTTTTACAATTTGACAGATTATAAATAAAATGATATAATGCCTTGCACAAAACCTAATAGGAGACGAATATGCTTACACAAACCCAGGTTGACACGTTTCGTGAGAAAGGTTTTCTCCTCGGTAATCGTGTCTTACCTGATGAACAAGTTGAAGATTTGCGATCAGAATTGGCACGGGTTATTGATGATTATGAAAAAGAAAGTGTTCCACAACCTGTGCGCATTGCGAACCTTGGTGGCCGTGAAGAAAGTCCTGTATGGCAAATTGTGAATATCTGGGAGGCAAGTGATGCCTATCACAATCTTATATATAATCCAGTCATTGTGGAAGAGATTGGACAACTGACAGCTGCTACTGAAGTACGTGTCTGGCACGACCAGATTCAGTATAAACCCCCTCAGATCGGTGGAGTCAATAGATGGCATCAGGATTCTCCGTTATGGGGTATTCTTATGCCGAAAACAAGTCAAGTAACTGCCTGGGTTGCATTGGACGATGTGGATGAAAGTAATGGTTGCATGCGGATGGTCCCCGGTTCATATCATTGGGGTGGTCAGATGAAGTTTCTGGGTTCTGTTAGAGATATCCATACAATGCATGACTATTTTGAAGAGAATAAGTTGTCGGTAGAACTCTGCCCTGTACCGAAAGGCCATGTCCATTACCATCATGCGTTGACATGGCACGGGTCGCACGATAATGCAAGTGATGAAGCGCGCCGTGCAATTGCTGTTCATTATATGTCCAGTGAAACGGTTTATTATGAAACTGGAAATCACCTCATGAAACAGTTTGTTAATGTAAAAGATGGTGAAAAATTGACTGGTGACCATTTTCCACTTGTGATGAAGGATGGTGTACCTACAAATCAAGAAGTATAATTGGGTTAGGGATAATATACATAATATGTTGGTTATGACACTGTTTGTCCCCAACTTACACTTGTGATCTTATTTGAAGCACAGTTATCTAAAATGTACAGTTTTTGCAAAGAATACTATGATTTAGGAGAGAAATATGCTCAATCAGGCTCAAATCGACACATTTCTTGAGAAGGGATTCCTACTCGGAAGTCGTGTTTTGAGTGATGAACAGGTCGACGAACTGCGATCAGAATTGGATCGTGTTATTGATGACTACAACAAAGAAGATATAGCACAACCGGTGCACATTGCAAATCTTGGAGGTAGGGAAGAGACCCCTGTTTGGCAAATTGTGAATATTTGGGAGGCGAGTTCGGCTTATCATAGACTCGTGCATAATCCTATTATTGTTGAAGAGATTGGACAACTGACATCTGCAACAGAAGTGCGCGTCTGGCACGACCAAATACAGTATAAGCCAGCACATGTGGGGGGTGTCAATATGTGGCATCAAGATTCTCCTTATTGGCCAATACTTACGCCGAAAACAAGCCAAGTTACTGGATGGGTTGCCTTAGATGACGTTGATGAGAGCAATGGTTGTATGCGGATGGTTCCCGGTTCATATCATTGGGGTAATCAGATTTCATTTTTGCATACCGTCAAAGACATACATTCAATGCCAGAAAAGTTTGAAAATCATGAATTGGAAGTTGAACTTTGTCCTGTTCCAAAAGGATATGTACATTACCACCATTCATTGACATGGCACGGTTCACATGACAACAGTAGTGGTAATCCTCGACGTGCGATTGCTGTTCATTACATGACAAGTGAGACACAATATGATGAAAGTGGTAACCATGTGATGAAAAGATTTGTCAGTGTAAAGAATGGAGAGAAACTGGCGGGGGACCATTTTCCGCTCGTAATGGATGCAGGAAGTCCTACCAGTCCATAGATTTGTAGATAGGAGAAACTTATGAAAGTTGTTGATGCGGTTGCGAAAGTTCTTAAGGCTGAAGGTGTCCAATATCTATTTGCATATCCTGTTAACCCGATCATTGAAGCAGCTGCCAAAGTTGATATTCGTCCGATTATTGTGCGGCAAGAGCGGATTGGACTGCACATGGCAGACGCGTTGAGTCGTCTCACCTCTGGTGAACAGATCGGTGTGTTTTGCATGCAGAGTGGTCCCGGTTCTGAAAACGCATTTGGTGGTGTTGCACAAGCTTACGGTGATTCTGCGCCGATTGTGGTCTTACCGATGGGATACGCAAGACCGTTGTCGCAAATTCAACCGAATTTCAACTCATCCCTGAATTTCCGCCATGTCACAAAGTCGTGTGAACAGTTAACAGTACCGGAAGCACTGCCAGAGGTTATGCGCCGTGCCTTTACACAAGTCCGAAACGGTAGACCGAGACCAACACTTGTAGAGATCCCGGGAGATTTGATGATGCAGGAAGTTCCCGATCCTTTTGAACCTAAACCTGTTCCTACATTCCGCTATAGTCCTGATCCTTCAGAGATTGAATCCGTAGCAGAAGCATTAATTAATGCAGAATGTCCAGTTATCTATGCTGGACAAGGGGTTCACTATGCACAAGCCTGGGATGCCTTGAAAGAACTTGCTGAACTTCTTGCAGCACCTGTTACAACGAGCTTAGGTGGGAAGAGTGCATTTCCAGAGGATCATCCGTTGGCGTTAGGTTCTGGTGGCCGTTCGATTCCGAAGCCACTGTATCATTTCCTACAGAAAACTGATCTACTTTTCGGTATTGGATGTAGTTTCAGTAGAACCAACTTCGGGGTTAAGATTCCGGATGGGAAACGTGTGATTCATGCGACTTTAGATCCAGCAGACATTAATAAAGACATCCCCGTAGAAGCAGCACTTGTTGGTGATGCGCGTTTGATTTTAGAGGGTTTGATATCTGCAGTTCGCGATCGTCTTGATGGTGCATCTACAAGTAAAACTAACGCAGTCACTGAAGAAATTAGTAAAGTAAAAGCAGAATGGCTTGAAGAGTGGATGCCGAAACTTACTTCTGACCAAGTACCGATGACTCCGTATCGTGTTATCTGGGATTTACTGCATACGGTTGATGTCAAAAATACTATCATCACACATGATGCCGGGAGTCCGCGCGATCAACTTTCTCCATTCTGGCATTGTGAGACACCGCTATCCTACATCGGTTGGGGTAAGACAACCCAACTCGGTTACGGACTTGGCTTAGCTATGGGGGCAAAACTTGCGAAACCTAACGCACTCTGTATCAATGTTTGGGGTGATGCCGCTATCGGTTTTACGGGGATGGATTTTGAGACTGCGGTTCGCGAACGAATCCCTATTCTATCTGTCTTATTCAATAACTTTTCTATGGCAATTGAGATTCCAATTATGCCTGTATCAACAGAGAAATATCGTTCTACAGACATTTCTGGTAACTACGCTGATATGGCGAAAGCATTCGGCGGATACGGTGAACGTATTGAAGCACCAGAACAAATTATACCTGCAATTAAACGGGGTATAGAGAAAACACAGGAAGGTGTTCCTGCATTACTGGAATTTATAACTGACAAAGAACTACAGACTTCAAAATTCTAAGGTACATTCAGAAACAGTGCAAAATATGAATGGAGTATTGAAATGAAATATATTACTATTGGTATAGTCCTTATTGTCTTATGTCTTAGTACAAATGTTTTGGCAATAAACAATGATAAAGCATTGATGTTGTATCTCACTTTTGATGAGGGAAACGGAGACAAGGTCACAGATGCAAGTGGAAATAACCTTGAAGCGATATTGAACGGCGCAACATGGTCTAAAGATGGCAAGATTGGTGGATGCATTCATTTACCTGACACAGAGAAATATGTTGAAGTTGGAGCAGTTCCAGAGCTTGATATCACTGATGAACTCACAATACAAGCGTGGTTTTTGCCTGAACAAAATCAAGGTGATTCCAACCTTATGGGACGTAGGACATCAGCTAACAGAGGCGGCTATTGTCTACAATGGAGTTCTAACCCGACTGGAGCACCTCAAATAGAAACGTGGATGCATGTTGGTAGTTGGCAGGGATCGCGTAACAAACAGACCATCAAGCCTGAATTGAATGAATGGCACCACGTTTCATCTACTTATGATGGAGAAAAAGTCCGACAATATATTGATGGGAAGTTAGATGTTGAGTACACAGTACCCGCAGGTAAGTTAGACAGTGTTGATATCGTTTTCCGTATTGGCAAATCTCAAACGGGTCTGGCAGGTACAGTATGTTATGTTGATGAGGTTGCCATATATAGCCGCGCCTTATCCGAGGATGAAGTCAATGCGGATATGAATAAAGGTGTGTTCTTTTCGGTAGATCCAAGTGGTAAACTCGCAACAACTTGGGCAAAACTCAAGATGTAAGAAAGAATATAAACTGACAATATGAAGAATTCATGTGCAATTTTTGACCTTGATGGAACTCTTATCAGTAAGTCTTCCGAAAAGGTCTTTCTAAAACACTTACTGAGTCATGGTGAAATTCCTGTTTCTAATTTGCTTGCGTGGACCTCACATTTTCTGAAAGTTAGGTCTTATCCTAAAGCGAAATCAAACAAAGTGCATTTACGTGGTTTAGACCAGAGTCATCTTTGTAGTCTTGCGCGTGAGTGTTTTATCAATTCGCTTAGAGCAAGTATTACCCCTCATATATCTGCTATGATACAAACGCATCGCGAGGAAGGTCGGACTGTCATATTGATGTCAGGGTCGTTATCGTTTCTTGTCAAACTTTTTCATGAACATCTTGAGACCGACATCATGATAGCTGATGAGTTAGAGGTAGTTGATGGAAGATTTACAGGCAAAAGGGTCGGAATACGTCCTTACGCACAGAACAAGGCAGCCCTTGCGAAGGAACTTGCGACAAGGCATGGGTTCGACTTAGATACCTCTTACGCGTATGGAAACCATCATTCAGATGTCTACAAACTTGAACTTTTTGGAAATCCTGTTGCAGTGAATCCTAACCGTTTGCTTCGTAGAATTGCAACAGAGAGAAACTGGCAGATTGAATTTTAGTTGTAGCAGTGCGACTTGAAAAATACATCGCAAATTCAGGTATCGCTTCCCGTAGAGCAGTAAAACGCGCGATCAGGGAAGGACTTGTTACTGTTAATGGTATTGAGATTGTTATCCCTGGACACCCAATTGACATTGAGAAAGATTATATTGAATATGAAGGTGAACATGTAAAACCGTTAACTGAACGACTTTATCTTATGTTGAATAAACCGCCGGGTTTTTTGACAACCCGCAGTGATGAACGTGGACGTCCTACTGTGATGGATCTTTTAGGTGATCTGCCCAAATCTATCTATCCAGTGGGACGTTTGGATTTGGATACCGAAGGTCTATTGCTTTTTACGAATGATGGCAATTTTGCTAATAGAATGATGCATCCCAGTCATGAGATAAACAAGACATATCATGCTTGGGTAAGAGGTGTTCCCACTGAACGAGCAATTGACCGTTTACGTAAAGGTGTCAATATTCCTGGTGGAACAACATCTCCAGCAAAAATAAAACGATTACGCATCAAAAATGCGTATATGTCGGTTGGAAGGAAGAAGCGAAAGAGGAATGAGACTATATCAGAATTTCGTGTGATAATTCACGAAGGGAAAAAACGGCAAGTGCGTTTGATGTTTAAGGCGGTAGGACATCGGGTTGTCCGTTTGAGGCGGACTCGAATCGGTACGTTAGTGTTAGGCGATCTTCCGCAGGGACAGTATCGGTTACTGACCCCTACGGAAGTTGCCAATATGCAGAATTAATTGTCGTCTTCAACTGTTTCAGGTTCAGTTTCTGTTCCATCTTCTGTTTTCGCTTCAGCAAGCTAACTGTTTGACCTGTTGTATTGCTCTTTCTATACTCTGCTTCATACGGTCATTAGTCGTGTGATTCATTAACTTTTCAAGGACTTCAATTGATTTGTCAAATTCACCAATTAATGAATAGGTAACACCCAGATAATATTGTGCAGTTTCATTATCATTGCTATCGGGATACTTCTCAATGACACTTTTGAAGTGCATCACTGCATTCTTTCCACTTTTTGCAGCGACTTCTTCAGAACTATTCTGTATCATATTTGCGTAAGTCAGTCCGAATTGCATGTGTAAAGCAGGCAGAAGTCCCATAGTATTTTCAGGGTCTTTATCAAAGACCTTCTGACTATATGGGAGTGCTTTCTCAACCTGTCTTTGTCTTAGATACGTCATAGCAAATTCGTTGTTTAACTTGACGTCATCTGGCATCAATTCACTAATTTTCAGTGCTTTTTCGATTTCATTCTTACTGAGATAGTAGATACCGAATTCTCGGTTGAGGTCAACATCATCAGGGATCTTCTCTCTGATAGGTTCTGCTTTTTCAACTTGGTGGCGTTTGATATAGAGAATCGCAATTTCCCGGTTTAGAACAACATCATCAGGCATTTTTTTCAACTTACTCAGTTTTTCTTGGAATTCCTTCTCTTTTTTCAGAGTGTTTTCCATCACGGGTAAGAATTTATCAGGTGGAGCGTAACCAGAATGATGTGTTATTAGACCTCCGTCTGAACTGACAAAAAGGATTGCGGGATAACCTCTAACACCATATTTCTTTCCTGTTTCAGCATTGATAGGTTTTTCTTTAATTTCTGGATTAACTTTGACAGGAATAAACTTCTCTGAGAGGGTAATGACTTTAGCGTTAGTGAAGGTGTCGGCATCCAGCCGCTTACACCAACCTCACCAGTCAGTATAGAAATCCATCATAACCGGTTTACCGGTTTCAGCGGATTGTTTCATTGCATCTTCGATAGACGTTCCCCAAACGACCTGTGCTTTTTCCTCTTGTGCAATCACGGGTATAGCAATCGCAACCATTAAGACAATGGCAAGTCCAGTCAAATATGGCGATTGTCTGTGTAAAAAAGAATTAAACATTAATTCTCTCCTTTATTAACGAGATTGATTGGCGTCCCCAATTTTTTTGAGTAGAGAACCAAGCAACCGTGTATAGTTTTTGTAATTGTCAACATAATATCACATTCAGGATAGATTGTCCAGTGAAAATGAAAGTATAAAGTATTATTAGGCATAATATAGTGTTTTGGTAATTCTATCACCCATTTTCTCTATTCCAAACGTATGTCGGAACAGAAGGTTGACAAAGATCCGACTCCAATTGGTCAATATTGGCTATTTACCGACACAGAACTGTGAGAAGATCCTATCCAGTATATCTTCCGTAGTTGTTTTGCCGACGATGTCACCCAGTGCATCCAGACTGATTCGTAAGTCAACAGAGACGAGATCGGGTGGCATCTCATTTTCTAAACTCGTAATCACGTTGATTAGTCCATCATGTGCCCTTCTTAATGCATCCTGATGTCGAGCGTTTGTGATAATGGGGGACTCACCCAAAGCAGATTCTCCTCCTAATAATTCTTCACGCAATGCAGTTTTTAACGCCTCAATACCCTTATCTTCAGTAATTGCAGTTTGGACAACACGCGTTTTTGGACAGTGATCTATGAGAACTTGCGGTTTCAAGACCATAGAAAGATCAACTTTATTCAGGATCAGAATTGATTGATTAGAATTTGCAATTTGAAGTAATTCTAAGTCAGCATCATTTAAAGGTTGTGATGCATCGAACATGATGAGTAGAAATTCTGCCTTCTTGATAATCTCTCTACTTCTTTCAACACCTTGCTGTTCTACGATGTCACCAGTCTGACGTATGCCAGCGGTATCATATAGATTAATAGGTAGACCGTTTATGTTGATGATTTCATCGATAGTGTCTCTTGTGGTACCAGGAATGTCTGTTACGATAGCGCGCGATGTTTGAACAAGAGCATTGAATAGACTGGATTTTCCGACATTTGGTTTACCTAAGATTGCAATATTGACTCCATCTTTTATTAGACGACCCTCCGAGGCTGATTCTAATAGACTTACTATTCCTTTTTGAATATCGTAGGTATTCTTAAGTTGCGCGTCTACTTTCATGAAATCCAGGTCTTCATCGGGGAAGTCAATGGATGCTTCAATTTCTGCCAATAATGATGCAAGTCTATCACAGAGTTGGTTGACATTCTTGGAGAGTTTTCCTTCAAGCGTATCAATAGCTATTTTTTTGCTGAGTTCGGTTTTAGAGCTGATTAGTTCTGCAACAGCTTCTGCTTGTGCCAGGTCCAGTCTACCATTAAGAAACGCACGTTTTGTAAATTCACCAGGTTCCGCGAGTCTCGCACCTGCTTTAACTACTAAGTTTAACACGGTGGTTAGGGTAACAATTCCACCATGGCAGTTAAATTCTACAATGTCTTCGGTCGTATAAGATTTTGGAGATCGCATCAGACCGAGCATAACTTCATCAACAACTTCATCAGAAGCTGAAGTATCTATAATGTGTCCGTGTGTCAGCGTATGTGTTGGGAGTTGTTCAGTTGAAACGGTTCGTGAGGGACGAAATAACTCGGTAGCAATCTGTATAGCGAGTGGACCGCTTAGGCGTACTATCCCGATACCACCTTCACCTCGCGGTGTAGCGATTGCAGCGATGGTATCATCAAGATTCATAGCGCAAACCTTTACTATTGATTAGTCCATGTTAAAACGGTTGTCGTCTTAATATGCTTCAATAATTTGCTTGTCTTGTAACTATAACGCGACGCATATCACCTTCACCTTGGCTAAACGTAGAAACATCATCATCGTCTTGCAAAGCGAGATGGATTACGCGACGGTCTTTTGCAGACATGGGTGAGAGTGTCGCATCCTGGCGTGTTCTTTTTACTTTTGCTGCGACCTGATGTGCAAGGTCTGTTAACATCTGTTCTCTTCGTTCTCTGTAGCCTTCAGTGTTGACGAAGACCTTTTTCTTTGCAAGTGCGTTCTTGTTAATTATGCAATTTAGAATGCGTTCAATTGCATCAAGGGTCTGTCCATGCTTTCCAATAAGAAGTGCAGGTGCATCGGTATGCATGTTTAGATGGAGACTACCCTCAACAAACTCAGATTCAACATTTCCATCTATCCCTATCCGCGTAAGGATTTCCTTCAGAACGTTTTCTGGATCAGTCGTGATATCTTCCTTAAGCGTTGCACGTATTTTAGCAGGTTTCGCACCGAAACTTAAAATCCCTTTTGTGGGTTCATTGATGATAATAATGTTAACTTCTTCGCGCGTAGTTTCAAGCTGTGTAAGAGCAATTTCAATAGCCTTTTCTACAGTTTCCGCTTCAGTTTCAATATAGTTTTGCAAGTGGTAATACTCCTTATGTTGTGTTGAGGAATCATACTCTATGTGTATTTTTTCGTCAACTAAAAGTATTGGTGACAAAACCGCTAAATTGTGTTAACTATACTGGCACATCATTTCGGTTTTCGTTTTGGAGTGTTTTCCGGTATGTCCGGTTCAATGTCATGGAAGAACTTTGTTTGTACGTATTGCTGACCTACAGTGAAAATGTTATTACATAACCAGTATAAAACAAAACCAGAAGCCCAGTTATAAAAGATGAAAACGAAGATGAGAGGCATAAACTTCATAAGTTTTGTTTGAAAGTTTGATGTTGCTGGCGTTGGTGACATTCCTCCTACAAACTTCTGTTGTAGCATTGTTGTCACACCGTTTAAAATTGGTAAGAATCTTATAGCATCTATAGTGCCAAACTGTGGTAGTATTATTGGAATTGAAAACGGTAGTTTATACAATGTATCTGGTGCCGACAAGTCGCTAATCCAGAGAAAGAATGGTGCACCTCTTAATTCTATAGCACTTCCCAATAGTGCAAAGAGTGCCCAAAAGATAGGTAATTGCGGTAACCAAGGAATACATCCGCTTAAGGGATTGACTCCATTTTCTTTGTAGATGCGCATTGAAGCTTTATTGAATTTTTGTGGATCATCTCTATATTTTTCCCGTAGTTCAGTTAGTTGTGGTTGAAGCTGCTGCATTTTTTTCATTGACACATGTGCTTTTCGAGTCAGTGGAAAAGAGAGTACTTTTACTAATAGTGTCAATAAAATAATCGCTAAACCGTAATTTCGAAATGCACTGTAGAGTCCATTAAGAACCCAACGCATTGCCAATGCCACTGGACCGAAAAACCCAAAGTCTATTATCTTCGTTAGTTCTATTTGTGTATCTGGTGCATTCGGTGGTGTAATCTGTTTTAATATACTGTCATCTTTCGGACCGACATATAAACGAATTGCATGGATTTTCTCTTGCTTCGCTTCAAGACTAAAAGTTGGGATTCTTAAAACAGCGATCTCTGTCGGTGCTGTAACAACTATATTCTCTTCGTTACTTGTGGTCGCATTGTCCAATCTGTAGGTCGCATTAAGTTGGGGGTCAGGCACCATCATTGCGGTAAAATATTGGCTGCTTATTCCTGCCCAAAATACTTTCTCTGTGGCAATTTCATTCTTGAGTTCTCGTTTAGGTTTCCCCGAGCCAATGTATGCTTTGGCACCTTCAGTGCTGCGTCTACCACGTCTGCCTGTATCTTTCTCAAAAACGAGTAAATCTGCATTGATTCCTCGTCCCCATCGTAGTTCATAACCATTAACTGGATCACTTCCCCCAATATGAAGCATTTCAGTAGAATCGGAGACATTTTGAAACTTCATACTTAGGTCAACGGTATAACCTTCACTGTAGAAAGTAAACTGTTTTTCTACTCTTAATTGCTCTCCGATTATTGTTGAAAACGTGAGTGTGTCTTTTTCATGATTGTCGTTGAGAATAATACCCTGTTTATCTACTGTCCAAGTTGCATCGAGTAGGGCTATTTCTAAATTTCTACTTCCAAATCGTAATGCAAGGCAGTTAAGTGCTGTTTCGGGTATAAGATTGAGGGGGTGATCTTCCCCTACAATTGACCTATCAGGAAAACGTAACTCTTCATTGTCTTTTTTCTCAACTAACTCCCACTTCTTGGCAATTGCTAACTTTTCGTTAAAGGTAATGTCATAAGTCTTGGTCTGGACCCGAACTGTGTCATCGTCTGGACTATATTGAGGTGTTATAGGAAAATCCTTTTTAGGGAGATCCTCTGCGTTATTTTCAGGTTCTGCTAAATCGGGTGTGTCGCCAGGAGTCTGTTCGGAAGTACCAGGATCAGTTAGTTCCGGTGCAAATATCCTGGGATAAACCTGGCTCCATATAACCATTATTACAATCATTAAGACTAATGCAAGAAGATAACGTACTCCCATTTAAGTATAGATGCTCCTATCATTTTTTAGAACGTGAAGTTTGTGATGGGCCATAATTGAAATCTCAATATCAGTTTGAACACCAACCTACTGTAGCGGATCAAACCCCCCGGGGTGATAGGGATGACATTTTACTATTCGTTTTATAGTCAAGCGTGAACCTTTAATAGCACCATAGCGTTCAAAAGCTTGCTGGGCATAATGTGAACAAGTCGGAGAAAAACGACACGATGATGGAAGAAATGGAGAGATAAGACGGCGATACCCGCGGATAGCAAAAAGTATTAATCGGCTCATAGTTCTATTATACGGTCGCGCGCTTTTAGGTTGTATTTATTAATTTAGTTCAAACTTATCTGATTTATAATGTCCATGCTTTAGGATAAAATATCAAAGTATGCAACCTGTCAAGTATTTTTATAAGCCTGTTTTTCTGTTACAAGGACCGATGCTCTATAGAATAATCTTTTCAAACTAATTTCAACTTGTTCTGCTGTAAGACCACAGGCAGCTTTTCTACCGACAACGACAATGTCATACTGAGGCAAAAGTTTTACCCTTAGTTGACGAAACGCTTCTCTAATAAGTCGTTTCATACGATTTCTCTTTACACTTTTTCCTACTTTCTTACTGACTGTAATTCCTAATCGTGCCTGCAGGTTTTGTGCTTGGTAAACATAGATGACAAAGTATGTATCCCAATACTTTCTGCCTTTAGTATAGGCTCTTTGATATTCCCAAGGCTTCTTTAGTCTGTTCGGATGTGGTTGATACGGCATAAGTCAAGACTTAGTCAATATGTTTACGTCTTGTCTTTTTATACAACTATACGGTTGGTTTTCATGTTTAACCATCAATCTACCTAAAGGAGGATGGAATCTCAATATCAGTTGATGTAGAGATACTTTTTCCATGAAGGATGATAACCCCGAAAATGTCGGTTCAGCTGCAAATATGTCAGAATCGATGGTGTTTTCGGTATACGTTTTAACTTAAACTGCGTCTCATGTAGCATTTGATTACCCTTTTTATTATTACACCGTTTGCATGCCGTTACAACATTTTCCCATGTCGTTTTTCCACCTTTTGAAATGGGAATAACATGATCAAGTGTAAGTAAAGAGGCAGTCAATTCGCGCTGGCAATACTGACATACGTGTTCATCGCGCGCCAGTACGTTCTTGCGAGAAAACTTGACTACACTCCGTGGTACATGGACGTAATTTACCAAACGTATGACATGTGGTACTTTCACTACAGTTGATGGTGATTTAATTTCAGAATCAGATACTTCCTCTGTCTGTGCAGTACCCTTAAATACCATCTTCAATGCACGCCTAAGATTGCATACATTGATTGCTTCATAGCTTGCATTTAGTACCAAAACTGTGACATCCACTTGCCTGTCCTCCTACAAGCAAGACATTAAGACTCTTGACATTACGACTATAATATTAACACATATAAAGTAGAATTGCAACTAAAATATATCTGTACAGTTTAGGAGGAATAACAGGGGTATTACCTTAAAGCCGTAGATGCGGATTGACTACTTTTCGTTTTGCGTTTTGTTTGTTATATGGTAGATTATAGAATTAATTGGATATTAGTGAATTGTAGGAGGGAACTCCGATTTCCGACTATCATTGAGTTAAGTCACGATTCGGAGATCGCTCCTGCAGGTGAAGTTTCTATTCATTTACATCCTTCACTATAAAAGGAGGGACAAGGGATTGATATATCCCTTGTCCCTGTCCAAAGAGTGCGACACTTAGTGTCACACCTGTAAGGGTGTAACACTAAGTGTCACACCTCCTCTGGTTTGTAAACATACAAATACCTCCTTTTCCGCAAAACAGCGGTAATAGGATACCATTACCAAAAAATGATAATGATTCACCTATACACAATTTCGGATGCACATTTGCATCAGGTTACGAAAAAAAAGTATTTGCATATATACTAACGGCATTCTGATAAAGGTCGTTTTGTTTGACTATACACCAGGATTCCGCCAAACGATTCGTCCACGCGTTAAATCATAAGGTGAAAGTTCAACAGTCACATGATCTCCCGGTAGTACCCAGATACTGTGTTGCATCATTTTCCCGGACAGGTATGCCACGACTTTATGGTCATTCTCTGTCAACTCCACATGAAATAGGTTCCCCGGTAATGATTCTAAAACGGTTCCTGGCACGCGTATAGCCGAATCTTTTGTAGATTTCATCTCATCTTGCTTTGTATGTTCTTGGTTTTTTTCTTTTTCACTCATTTTCTCACTCCTTTACTGTTTATAGGGGACTCTGTTTATGCTCTGTTTGATGTAGTTTGTTAACGAAATATTCGTTAAAATGGTTGACATGTCTAACATTAGTTGTTAAGATATGTTTAATATTTCCTACTTAAACCGACACCAATTAAGGAGAAGAAAATGAGTGAAGCATTACCACTAAATGTATACGAAGAGCTTAATGATCAGGTCAAGGCAATGGAGGAAGATGGGTATGCTTATCTACCTCGGGTTATAGATGTTGAGGGACTGGCGGAACTCCGCGCTGCGATGGATAGGTTAACAGCAATTCCTGATAGTTTTGATAGACACAGTGTGCCAGAAAATGGGAATGGATTCCTTAACAAACATATCAATAATGCCTTTAATCGTGATCCTGTTTTTCTTCATTACCTTGACAAATCTCCTGTTATAGAGTTGGCTGAAGCAATTCATGGTGGTGATTGTCATGTGATTGGTATGACAGCTTGGATAACAGGTCCAGGACGTCCAGATCAAGGCTTACATTCGGATTGGCTGCCGATCTCACTTCCCGCTGACGTTTTGGAAGATCCACGTGTTAAAGTGCCGATTTATATTACAACTGCACATTATTATTTGGATGATTTATATGAAGACCTTGGTCCAACTAAGTTTGTCCCCGGTAGTCATCTCTCAGGACGAAGACCTGATGGCGAAACTGAATGGAAGGGAGCGAAGGAACAAAGCATTTTGTGCAATGCCGGTGATGTTGTAATATTCAGGAGTGAGGTCTGGCATCGTGGTACTGCCAACCGGAGTGATCAAACGCGTTATCTGTTGCAGGTACATTATGCTAATAGAATGATTACGCAGAAATTTCCACCCTACTTGAATCGGTTTCAGTTTAGTGACTCAATTTTGGAACAGGCGACGGAACGCCAACAGCGACTGATGGGTAATCATCGTCCTGGTGCTTATGATTAATGTGTGCGTAAACATTACAGAAATTGCACCACAAATGAGGACCTCAGTCTCTTTTGAATAGCAAAGAATCCATCGGGAAATCACCTCGACGAATAGTTGTCAGCGAAGACCCTCACGGAAAGATTATAGCATTAAGTTTGCTCCTTGCGTTTCTTTGGGGTGGGAATTCGCCATCAATAAAAATTGCTTTGGGTGATCTGCCTCCGATGGCATTAGCGTTTCTACGTTTCATTATCGGACTTATTATTGTTGGTGGATGGTCACTTTTTCGTAGAATTCCACTCGGTTTAAACCGAGGAGAGTTCTCTCGATTGTCCTTTCTCACTGCGATTTTCATATTGCAAATCATTACGTTAAACGTTGGTACTAATTATACCTCTGCTTCTCGTTCAACTATTTTCATTAATGTCTATCCGTTTTTTACTGCCCTCTTTGCTCATCTCTGGATTCCCGGGGACCGCCTCACACTCACAAAAACATTAGGAATTACGGTTGCATTCATAGGTGTTTTTGTTACAGTTGCACCGGAACTAAGAAATGGTGAAGCAAGTGTCATCGGTGACCTATTAGTCTTGGTCAGCGGTTGTTTTTTGGGACTGCGAGTTGTTGTTACGAAGTTGTTAGTTCAATCTATTCATCCATATCGATTGCTGGTTTGGTATTTAAGTTTAAGCCTTCCGTGCTTTGGGCTATTGAGTTTCGTCTTTGAGCGTGGAGAGACATTCCAATTAACTACTTCTGGAGGAATAGCGTTGTTTTATCAAGGTGGGGTGATTGCAGGTTTCTGTTTTTTGGTCTGGACATCAATCCTTGAAAGATATAGTGCAAGTAAACTCGTAGTTCTCTTCTTTGCTACACCTTTATCTGGTGTGCTGTTTAGCCACCTTATTTTGGATGATGCTTTGACATTTAGTTTGTTAGCAGGTGCTTTGCTGGTGGCAGCAGGTATTTATCTTGTAAATATGGGACGCTGATATTTGTCGCATAAAGTTTCTACTGTGCGTTGATGAGGACATTTAATGTATTTTGAGTATCGGTCTCAGGATCATAAGTTAGTAATCCTTCATTTCTTGCAGCTTTGATAAGCCGTTTATCAGAACTGACCAAAATTAGTTTTTTTCCATCAGGCTTTATTTCATTTGCGTGATCAATTGCACACTGAAGGATGATGGCATCCGTGCTATTGATGGAATGCTTTTCAATGAGTTTCCATGACTCAGTAATCTGGTCTTTGTCTGGTGATACATGCACTATTTCTGAGTTATTTATAAATTCTTCCTCAAAAAGTTGTGTTACCTGATTGAAAAAGGTCATGGAGATTTTCCCTTCATTTCTTCTCCGGACAAACACAAAGATTATTTCTCCCGTTCCTTCATATAAACACACCATACGGGTTAATGGAAGAGAGTTGAAGAGATGATTCAGTACTGATGAACCTTTTTCTGCTATGTACCTTTTGGCAATAGCATTTGCATCTAACCAGAAGATATTCACCTACTTCGCCTCTCGCGTTCCTCAATAATGCCACTGCTGAACAGATTATCTTCAGGATTAATACCTGCTTCTATAGAAAGTTGTTGAAGTTCCTCAGCAGTAAGGCGTTTTACTTTTGGTCTCGGTTTTCCAAATACCCTTTCAATTGTTGGACGTAGTCTTTCCCTTTCTGCTTTGATACGGGCTTTTCGTGCTTCCGCGTATTCCTCAGGTGTTAGAGACTTCATTAAAGGATGCTGAAGTTGTTCTAACTCCTTTTTGATCTGCGCTATATCCCATTCAAGTTGATCTATCTTTATAAGTAGTTTTGTGATTGTAGGTATCATGAAATTACCTCATTTGTATATTTATTGACTATCAATAGAAAAGACACCGTAACTAATACCAGATTAACGAAATTTGTCTTATTTCTGAACGGTAGGTGCGGTTTCCTAACCAATGCAGAATACCATACGCGTATTCTGCATTGGTTTTGAATCAAGTTAATTTTGTATAACATATCAAGAAAAAGAATAAAGAGGGCTAACTTTATCAAGCACTGACATTTAACTCCGCACTTGTGCATTTACATTAGCAGGATAGATTTCAATGTCTGATCGTGAAATCAGCATACCCACATAGAACGTCAGCCAGTTCCCACAGAGTTCGATTGACATGAGTTCCTCGTCATCACTGATGTATTCGTGAAGTTCAACTTCAAATTCCTCTTGTCCTTGTTGATCAGTGACGTTGAGTTTTGCTGAAACGATTTCTTGTCGGTTAAATACAACCTCTAATTCCTCGTCCTCACTATCGGGGTCAGGATAATAAAGTGACAAAACATCTGGCAACGGATCACCGAGTTCCTCTTCTCCGTCTACAATCCATCGTGATATTTCATACTCATCATCGGTTCCAGCAATATGGTCTACCCCAATAACTGCATCACCCTCAGTGTCTCTGATGTGATACATATATCGTAGGAGACCTGCGGATGCGTATTTTTTTCGGGTGATGAGCGTATAAGTCCGTGATGTATACCCTGTCTCCTCAAACGTAGCGATATCGGAGAGCTCAATGATACTATTTAGTGGGATGTCAACTAATTCATGTCGTTGAGGTTTTTTGTCACCTGTTTCCTTCTTTTTACTAAACAGGGATTTCCTATCTTTATTGCCGAATAATGCCATTTTCCCACCTAAAAGTAGCCTTTGTTATACAATATTAACATGATTCCACCTACAATGAGGAAACTACAAAATATAAGAACGAACCACGTAGCTCCTGATGTTTTCTTCTCTATGATAACCGTTTGTGTTTGAGTTTCAGGTGGTGCGCGCTGCGTGTTAGTCGTTACAGACGGT
Organism: Candidatus Poribacteria bacterium; assembly: GCA_965261435.1. Taxonomy (GTDB): domain Bacteria; phylum Poribacteria; class WGA-4E; order WGA-4E; family WGA-3G; genus MSPOR6. Next base: position 2,922,271 of record CBDHDL010000021.1, on the reverse strand, counting down.
GTTTGAGCAGTAGCGAGGAGTTCCTGTTTAATTGCATCTTCATCAGGAAGTTCCTCAACCGTTACAACTTCGGCATTTTCACCATAAAACTTATCCGGATTCGCTTCCACATAACTTGCAATATAGTTCTCATCAGGATTTGTTCCAGGATCTACGTAATTTGGGTTCTGCTCAACTCCTTGACTTTCGTAATAGTCTTTGTAAAACTCATACTCTTCCTGTTTTTCTTTACTCCAATGAGATCGATCATAATCTCTATGGTGATAGTGCCACAAGTAACTATGTCGAATTGAGTGGTTATAATAGTCATGGAAATAGATATTAAATAGTAAGTTGTTAAATGCCATTGAAGCAGAGAGACTGTACATTGAATAACCTGAATAAGGATAGTATCCTCCAAAGTTATTCACAGTAATTGTTGAACGTGTCTGTCGACGTGCTTGTGCTGTCTGTCGGTTTGCTGTCGTAACTTTCCGTTTCAAGCTGCGATTTTCTGCTTTTAGTTGCCGCACCTGTTTCCGTTGCTGTGCTGTGGTTTGACGGCTTTTTGAAGCAGTGCTACTGCGTGCTGATGTAGTATTCGTTGTTTTAGCACGATTCGTTGCGGTCTGTTTCTGCCGTGCTGTCGCACTGGTCCGTGGGGTTGTTGTTCTTGTTGAACGACTTCCGCTGTAACTACTTCCTGTGCTGCGAGTTGAAGTTGAACTACTTCTTGTGCTGCGAGTTGAAGTTGAACTACTTGGTGTTGTATAACTCTTTCTTGCAGAACTACTACTTCTATATGTGCTTTTTGGTTTTGAATAACTTCTTGAAGTTGAACTACGACTGTAACTACGACTTGAACTTCTACTAAAACTGCGTCCACCGAAACTCCTGCGACTTTCACTAATATCTGGCATAAATGCAGTAATAAAGAGTATTATCCCGAGTACCGATAATATCCGTTTACATGTGCTGCCGATTGAAAGGTGTTGGATTTTACTAATCATTCTGAAATATCTCCTCATTCTGAAAAACAAATCTTGACAATATAATCTGAATTTGCTACACTATTAAAACCGTGTGCCTGTAGCTCAGTTGGATAGAGCGTCAGCCTCCGGAGCTGAAGGTCGGGCGTTCGAGTCGCCCCAGGCACGTTTATATTCCTGTTCGGTTAGGAAAACTCTGAAAACTCTTTTTAATTGGACTTATCACACAATTAATATTATGTTACCATGAATAGGAATGTGTGTCAAGGACATTGAACGTGTTTAGATTTCAAAAGTGTTTATATTATAATGCAAAAGAAACAACAATTACCTTTAGAATTAAAGGACACTGTATGGAACAGAATTTACGTTTTCTTGAAAAATTCTTATCCTAGGTGTGTTATAGATCAAGATAAATGTCGTCTATTCTTTTCTGCAGTTTATTGGGTTACAAAAAAGGAGGCTCCGTGGAGTGTTTTACCGGATGTTTATGGTAATAAAAGCACAATCTATGATCGTTTTAGGCGATGGTACGACATAGGTATATTCGAAACACTACAAACACACTTCCATACAGACGAAGAAGTATCAACCATTCTTGATATCTTATTTGCTAGTCCCGTTTACTCTAAATTATTAAAAACTCGCGTTATTAATTCAGTTAAAAACCAAGGATTTCAAGTACAAGATGACCAAATTTTCTTACCTGAAAACCTGGATAAGGACAAAATTAGGAAGTTACATACCGAGGCAGTTCGACACAAAATCGAAGAGTGCAAAAAAGGGCTTATCAAACATGAACCGGACCTCTTGCAGTATTTTGCAACTGGAGATGAGATTGTTCCTGAGAAAATCTGTCCTGAACTTGTAGAAGTAAGCGCTGGAACCATGAATGGACTTCTGTTTCGATACGCAGGTTTACATTGGAGCATCCCCGTATCTCAAGGTTATGGGCGAAGAATCAGATACCTTGTATTTGACAAGCACACAAAAAAGCTTATGGGGTTATTTGGATTGGGTGATCCTGTTTTTAGTTTAGGTCATCGGGATCGATGGGTTGGTTGGACTTTTGAAGATAGAAAAGAGAGACTTCATCATGTTGTTGATGCTTTTGTATTGGGAGCAGTACCACCTTATTCGTATTTGTTAGGTGGTAAACTCATTGCCCTGCTTTCCACTAGCAATGAAGTTCGTGAAGCATTCAAACGCAAATACAAGGGGAAAAAATCGGTAATTCGAGAACGAAAAAATGCTGGCGAGATTGCGATGGTAACTACTACTTCTGCACTTGAAAGATCATCAATGTATAACCGTCTAAAATGTGCGGAACCGAATCTTTCAGAACAATCAGGTGTAGAGATAGAAAACCTTGAGAAACGATTTGTTTTTGAACGCGTAGGACATACGCAGGGATTTGGTGAATTTCACTTCTCAAATGGGATTTATGGATCACTCAAGGCGTATGCAAAATCAAATGCAACAGCTACAGCTAGCCATGAATCATGGGGATCAGGATTCCGAAACAAACAAGAAGTAGTTCAGAAAGCACTAGGTAATTTGGGTTTGCCCAAAAGTTGGCTTAATCATGGCATTAAACGAGAAATATTCGTTGCACAATTGGCAGATAACACCCGCGCTTTCCTATGTGGTGATGACTCAGAATTAAATTATTATGATCAACCTGTAAGTGAACTGTTTAATTGGTATCGTGAAAGATGGTTGATTCCCCGTAGTAAACAAAACGAACTGTATAAACAGTGGAATCCTCAAAAGTTAGAATTGTGGGGGAATAATCAAATTAAGTCCAGTCCGGTTAAACGAGCAAATGTAAATATCAATCAGCAGAATAAAACGGTAGTATATGAGGCGAAATCCAAATACATTGTTAATAAGAAGAAAGCTGCTGCCAACGACGAAAAGGAACGTGAGAGGCTTATAACTAAAGCAATAGATCGGAAACAGATGTTCAAAAACGCTTTTGAGAATCACGAAATCTCAGAGTATCTTACTTACGAAGAGTTTATTGAAGTGTGTATCTCAAAGAAAAGGGCTTCCATAACAGTTTGGCAATTGAGTGATGCTAGTAACGAGACGATTAGGAGTTATAGTAATCATTTAAGAAAGATTAGGGGGGCAATCACAGTTTTTGAAACTCTTACTAAGGGAATCAATTACAGAAATAGTGGGGCTGCGTGGATACGCAAACTGCTTTTAGAACTAAAAACCAATTCCTCGGAATAATCCGCATCCATGTAGGATTTGGGATGGAGAAAGTTATGAATGAGTCGTTCGGTTTCAAAGAACTACCCCAATCACTTGTTATTGACATTCTTGAACAGACCCAAAGAATTGAGCAAGAATTATTGCGATCCTTTGAAGGTTTAAGGGGTAAAAGAGAAGAGTGGCGAAGTAAATTAATTGAGAATAACTTACTGGAATACGACTCCAATCTGCCACCTGTTAGATCTCCAACAACTTGTGGTGTTGATGGATCCTACGCGGTTGAAAGACTCTTAACTTCAGATGTGGTTGTAGTTGGTGCTGTAGCAGTTGAAGGATTCACGCCACCTTCCGAAAAACGTCATTGGCCAGATCCAAAGCATTTTGTTCACCTTTCAACCGAAACCCATAGTACTGACATCAGTACTATCTTAAGAGCGGGAATGATTGGGTTGGAATTAGTTTTAGCCCAAAATGCTCCACATGAGCTTGTTCTTTTAGATGGCTCGTTTACTACCCCAATTATTAGTTTTAGTCAATGGTTCAGTAATGCTGATAAATATGCTCATTTTAAAATCGTCAAAAATTATTTGGTAGAAAAAATCAAGGGATTTCTTGATGCATACCAAAATATTCTATCCCCACAACGGACTGATCGTCAATGGGTAGCAGTCCCGAAATACACTACCCTTAGAGAAATAGGTAGTCAAATAGACGATGAAATAGAATCTGTTTCTTTTTATGATGATAGGGGTTTGTTAACTTTCGTTTTGAATGCAGGTGAATACACTAGACCAATCTTGCTGCAGAAACCTAGTTCGGATTGGCATCTCAAACCCTCAAAAATTATTGATTTTGTCCCTCATACTGATGGAATAGAAATTAAGAGATTATCTAATCAAATTGAGCATTTTTTACCTAATATTCACGTGTTATATTATCGCCCGCGGGCATATATGCCCGCGCTGCGTCTAGAAGTGAGTCAACCTATTGCGACTAATCGCAATAGGTTAGCCATTGTCTTACAAGGTATAAAAGATCAATATGGTAAAGCTTCCATTATGGAACCATATCCTCTTTATATGGCGGACAGAATGGTCGGGCATTTGCCTCAAGCCCTCCCGACTTGCCGCCATAGAATAAGTCAAACACTAGCGAAAAACTATCAAGGCAACATCAATGATATCTTTGTTGGTCTTCATAGTTATCGAACTGAACCAGGAAGGTAAAAATGTCTAATCATAAATTAAATCACATGTTTGATGGTGCTGAAGAAATTGGCACGGTTGGTTCTCCTTCTTCAACTACAGAACTTGCTCTTGATATTTTAGGACACGCAGTTAACAAAAACTTGGTTGGTGAGTTAGCAATGTTCCACTATCTGCAGGAAAACTTGAGTCATTATGCGTTAGGACAGATTAACGAAATTAAATTGAGAAATCGGTGGCTTGAAGATCCTACTATGCTAAGTATTGTTAGAGAAAGGGCAAGACTTGATGGTGTCAGTGAACAGCAAGATACACATCAAGGAGAGATGATTGTTAGTGCGGTGTTCTCAGACAATCATGGTGAATACGGTCAGAGTCGAATAGGTACAGTTCCAGCTACAGGAACACCAATCCGACTTGTGGATGATCTAGTCTTAGATGAACTGCTTAATAAATATAGAGATATTATTTTTTACTTAGGACATGTTTACGGTTCAACACCTAAACTACCTCTATGGTTTAAACATTTTGGTGATGGTTCTGATGGTGCTGGTGAAGCTTATCATTTGGGTATCTTTGGTAAAACAGGGTCTGGCAAATCGGTCTTGGCAAAAATGATACTACTCGCTTACGCGCGCCATCACCAAATGGGTTTATTCATTCTAGATCCTATGGAGGAATTTTCAAAAGGACTGAATAATAAATCCTCTGGCATCACATCAATGGGGCAGATTTTATCACCAGAATCGCTGGAAAAACTTAATCGAGATTATCAGGTGTTTGATATAACTAACTTCCGGTTAGATACATACGATTTGTTCTGTACTTTATTAGATGAGTTTAAATTCTTTAGAGCGTTAGGTATTCCAGACCAATCAAAGGAAAACCGAGAGTCAGCAATTACTCTCACAGAAAGTTTCTTAGAAAACTCTCAATACAAACTGGGCGAATTTGATGATCAAACATATAATGACTTACTGAATCATTTGCATGAAAGGGCAGATCGTATTTACACTACCGGTTCGAGAGCAGCAACTTTACAAAGTCGTATTACTGAAGCTATAAATGGAGATGTCCTTGTCAGAAACGCTTGGGATAATACGATAAATCTTTTTACAAAAGAGAATAAAGTAAGTATTTGGGGAGTCGTTGATAATGCTCTGAAACAGCAGGATGAAAATGCTTTGAAACAGAAGAATTCACGTCCACTTGTAGTAGTAAATTTAGCAATAAAGCCAGAAGACATACCTGAACCAACTTGGGATGATAAAATTAAGCCGCTCCTAATTGATCGTTTTTTATCAATTTTAACTACTCAAGCTCAAATAGCTTATAGTGAGGATCGAAGTTTGAATACCCTGGTTGTATTAGATGAAGCTCAGCGACTTGCTCCGCGAGGACAATCCGAGTCAGTTCGTAAAAACCAAATAAAAACACGTCTTGTTGACGCTGCGAAAACAACAAGAAAATGTGGTTTGGGTTGGATGTTTATTTCTCAAACATTATCAAGTTTGGATCGTGACATCATAGACAGTGGATTGCGCGTATTCTTTTTTGGTTTTGGCTTAGGAGTAGGAACGGAATTCCAAGCTTTACGCGAATTAGTAGGTGGAAGGGGAAAAGCACTTGAACTTTACCAACGCTTCCTTGATCCGCAGTCTGCGTTTGATAGTGATTCGCGTGAATACTCTTTCATGACAATCGGCCCTGTCTCACCACTATCATTTTCTGGCACACCGCTTTTCTTAAGTGCATTTACAAAACCTGAAGAATTTCTAATTGAAAATAAAATTAAGATAAAGCAAGAGTAAATCCAAATTAGATTTGTTTTGATTACGATCAAATTGAGGAAATTGAAAGGAGAAAAAATGGCACTTGATGTTCGCGATTCAGGTCTCTTAGATTTAATTGATTCAGACGCAGAAGTGAAACAGATTGCTACAGGATGCAAATTCACTGAAGGTCCACTCTGGAATTCCGTTGGTCGCTATCTGCTTTTTAGCGATATCCCAGCTAACAAAATGCGGCGATGGGATGAAGAATCTGGGATGACAGTTTTCAGAGATCCCTCTGGAAAATCTAACGGGTTAACTTATGATAGAGGGGGTCATCTGATAGCGTGTGAGCATGGAAACCGACGTGTATCTCGCACAACTGCAGATGGTGATGTCCTCACAATTGCATCACACTATGATGGCAAACGCCTGAACAGTCCCAACGATATTGTTGTGAAAACCGATGGCAACATGTATTTTACCGATCCTCCTTATGGGCTGTCCTCAGCTACTGAAAAGGAACTTGATTTCCATGGTGTATATCGTTTGTCTTCTGATGGAAATACAGTAACCCTCTTGGTAGATGATTTTGATAGACCGAACGGTATCTGTCTATCACCAGATGAGTCAATACTCTATATTAATGACACACAACTTATGCATGTACGTGCATTCGATGTCCAAGATGATGGAACAATAGCTAACGGACGTATTTTCGCTGAAGAAAAAGGCGACAACGGAAAACCTGATGGAATGAAGGTTGATAAGCAGGGAAATCTGTATGTAACGGGTCCAAACGGTATCTGGGTATTTGCATCGGATGGAACACATCTTGGTATCATACTTGTGCCGGAACGTTGTGCGAATCTTGCTTGGGGTGGTGATGAATGGAAAAGCCTTTTCATCACAGCGAGTACGTCAGTCTATCGTGTAGAGTGTAAAGCAGAAGGAATAGCAGTTTCGTAATGAAAGTAAGAATTAAACGTGTGGATAAATCTATTCCATTGCCTAAGTATGAAACTGATGGTTCTGTTGGGTTTGACCTGATTTGTCGTGAATCGGCAGTCATAGCACCAAAAGAGATTGTGCTAATTCCGGGTAATGTGATTGTTGAGACTCCTCCCGGTTACATGCTGATGATATGTATGCGGAGTAGCACACCACGTAAAACTGGCTTAATGATGGCACAAAGTGTTGGTATTGTTGACAATGACTATTGTGGTGAAGAGGATGAGTTAAAAATTCAGGTGTATAATTTCACTGATGAAGTTGTGACGATTGATCGGGGAAGCAGGATCGCGCAAGGTGTTTTCGTTCGCGTGGATACTGCAGAATGGAATGAAGTTGATCAGATGAGCGCGGAATCTCGTGGCGGTTTTGGTAGCACAGATAAGTAACTTTTATGCTCTCAGATGCGTTTTTAAAGGACATATTCTTTTTCAAGGGAGCATTAGAATCAATTATGAAACAGTATCTTGAAGGACTACAACAGATATTAGATGCAGGTGTAGACCGTGAAGGTAGAAATGGGAAAACCCGTGCCCTATTCGGTATGCAGATGCGATATAATTTGGAAGATGGGTTTCCTGCTGTTACGACTAAAAAACTCGCTTTTCAATCTGTGAAAGCGGAACTATTGGGATTCATTAGGGGTTACGATCACGTCAAACAATTTCAGAAACTTGGGACAAAGATTTGGAATGCAAACGCTGCAGCTTGGGGACGTGACGGTGCTTTAGGATGTATCTATGGCGTACAGTGGCGAAGATGGCGAACAGAGAATGGGAGAATTGACCAGTTAGCAGATGTCATTGAGCAAATCAAGGAAGAACCTAATAGTCGTAGACATATTGTCACTGCTTGGAATCCTGGAGAATTGGATCAGATGGCGTTGGCACCTTGCCACATGTTTTTTCAGTTTTATGTGGCGGGTGGGAAATTATCGTTACAGATGTATCAACGAAGTTGCGATATGTTCCTCGGTGTGCCGTTTAATATTGCTTCTTATTCATTGCTGCTTTCTATGGTGGCACAATTAACTGATCTTCAACCGAGTGAATTTATACATGTCTTGGGAGATGCACACATCTATCACGCACATTTTGATCAAGTAAAGGAACAGATCCAACGTCAACCATACCCATTACCGGAACTTGTTTTGAATACCGATGTTACTGCAATTGACAATTTTAGAATCCAGGATTTACAGTTAAAAGACTATCAGCATCATGATGCAATTCGGGCAAGAATGATTGTATAAAGGATAAATATGAACAAAGTAAAGGTTCTCATTATACTTTGTGTTAGTCTCTTTTTAGTGTGTATCACTCTCTCTTTAGTGTTTATCAGTAGTTGGATGCCGCAGAAAGGTCACAAAATTTATAGAAATAATGAAATGCTATTAGTCTTTTTGCCTATGAAGCATACATCTAAGATTGTTGATGCTACGCTTGACAACAATGAATTGATTGTCAATATTGATAACGGTGAAAAGATTGTGAGAAGTGTGACATCACTTAAACGCGGAGCTGCCTACCAACTCATTAGATCTGATGAAACGTTAGAAGTTGCAGGTACCGATAGAATCAACCATTATGGTGTTGTTCATTTATCAGTTTATTCACCACGTCCTACACACTTACGGAATTCTATGACGATCATTCAAGAAGGTTTCTCTATAAAGAAATTTGCGGAGAAACCGGGACTATTTTCAAATTCAGGAGCATACCGAATTGGGGAAAGAATCACTGCGTATTGTTACCTACCTTACCGGATCGGATCATCTTGGAAGAATTCTATTTCTGGGATTGAAATTAAAATTGAAAACAGCACTACATCTGTAGATGAAGACAGTGATGTTACTGGATATCGTGTTATAAAGATTACAACAGGAAAGATTACAACAGGCAAATTTGGTGTCTCAAAAGAGAATGTTAGTTTTTTGCTTAAGGACGTAAAACCCCATGAAACGGTAGAAATTGATGAGAAGCAAAAAATCGGTGATGATCTCTATCTTGTAGATTTAAAGGTTGTTCCTAAAAACAAACAAAAGATTAAAACAATTCAATTGAATCCCCCCTCAATGAACCGTCCAAATTTGAGAGACCGTTAATGTTTCCTCTTCCCACCAAATACGCCAGAGAACAATTCAATGATTATCCGTAAAGTTTTCATCATTAGCCTATTACTCCTGTGTTGTAGTTGTGCTTTTGAAGATAGACAAGATAGACCGCGCGTTATTTACAAACTTAATAGTAGTTGGTACACTGTTCGGGTTAATATTTCAGATGACTGGAAAATAGACAATGCTGTATTAGAATCTAATTTGTTGCTTTTAGAACTTGACAGAGGAAAGGGTAAAGAAAAACTAAGTTTACCGCTCTTGTCTCCACTTGAAAATTTCAATCAAGATGTGGAATACAGAGGCGCAAACAGGTTAAGCGGGTTGTCCTTATTGCATTTTACTAAAGAGGATGAGGGACAAGGAAACAAATTTCAATTGGGGAAGTCTGATATTTCTAAAGGTTTAAAATCACGCGAAGTGCTTGCTGTTTATCGGGTCGGCAATCGTCTTTTTGTACACTTTAGAATAGAAAACACGGGTATTGGACATATTGCTTTTCACAATCTAAAAAAGCAGTATTTATTAGGGGATGATGATTTAAAGACGGGAAATAGACCCTTCCCTTTCATAATTACAAAGGGTAATTTCAAGATAGATTTTGGAGTAAATCACAAGAAGAATCGGATTTTGCCAATAAATGAGTTGATAGAACAAGGTGAAAAAATTCTTAGAGGTGGTGGAGGTAGTTCATTGGGGGACAGAGAATTAAAGTGGACTTATGTATTGGAGTTAGCTACCAAATAGACAGATGTCTTTCAAGTATTTGGGCACGTGTATTTGTTGAAGGAGTTAATATATTGCTGATCTCAATGATTGCTGCGATCGATAAAAACCGACTTATTGGTAACGGACCAGACATTCCCTGGCGATTACCCGCAGACCTTCGTCACTTCAAAGACATGACAATAGGAAAACCTGTTGTTATGGGACGCAAAACCTTCGAAACGCTTCCACGTCCTTTAGCAAGGCGGAAAAACATCATACTCACCCGAAACAAGCATTATGCTGCGCCTAAAGAGTGTATTGTTGCTCATTCTGTCGAAGATGTGATTGAAACCGTTGAGACACTATATATAAACGGAACAAGCGAACTCATGATCTGTGGTGGATCTCCGATCTATGCAGCGTTTTTACCCCACGCAAGCCGACTCTATCTGACACAGATACATGCGGTGTTTGAAGGAGATGTCTATTTCCCTGAATTTAATTGGAATGAGTGGCAAGAAGTCAGTCGGACTGACTGCGAAGTGGACGAAATCAATCCGTATTCATATAGTTTCTTGATTTTAGATAAAAAATAGTGTGTTTGTATTTTGGAGTTAATCTGTGCTTAATCTATGTATGCTTTCCGGGTCTTTTGAATACGATTCTGAGGAATCCTTAACGCTCCTTAAAACGTATCTTGAAGATCATTACGCAATCAAAGCGAATTTACTCGTTTATGCTTCAGAAGATGATGATCCTTCCTTAGCGGCACTGGATGATGCGGATGCATTGTTGGTCTTTACACGGCGTTTGAACACGGAAGGAGAATCACTTAGACAATTTCAAGATTATTGTGAAAAAGGCAGACCAATTGTCGGTATTAGAACTGCAAGCCATGCATATCAAAATTGGTTGGAGTTTGATAAAGTTGTGCTTGGAGGAGACTATCAAGGACATTATGGACATGGACCTACCGTTCGTGTGGAATATATTGTGCAAGAACATCCAATATTGAAAGGCATAACAGAACTTCAAAGTTATGGAAGTCTATACAAGAATCCAACACTTTCTTACGATACATCTGTGTTGTTGATGGGACATACAGATGAGCACTCCGAACCCGTGGCTTGGACACGTTTGCATAACGGTGGTCGTGTCTTCTATACTTCATTAGGTCATCAAAAGGATTTTACATTAGAACCTTTTTTGCGATTTCTCGCTCAGAGTATCCTTTGGGTAACAAAACAGATTTAGGGATGAAACTTTAGGAAATATGGGAACATTAACAATTTCAAATGGCGACATCTATTCTCCGAGGCACTTCGGTCATGGTAATATTGTCATAGAAGATGAAAAAATACTTGCCGTAACAAAAGAACACCCACCTACATCAGACGCGGTAATAGATGCAGCAGGTTGTCTTGTAATACCTGGGTTGATTGATGGGTTGATACATGGTGGTGGTGGGTGTGATAGCATGACTGGTGAAGTTGAGGACATAAAGACTATCGCTCGCGCACATGCTGCAGATGGTGTTACCTCGTTAGTGGCTGGTATCTCCTCTGGAAGTATGGAACAGATTACCGCTTCCTTAACTGCGATTGCTAATGTAGTGGACCAGCCAGTGGCAGATGGCGCAAGGATTATCGGGTCGTATGTTGAAGGAAAATTCGGTAGCATTGAGAAAAATGGAGCACAGAACGCAAAATACATCACACCCCCTAACTTTGAAGAATTCCATTCAATGTGGGCAGCATCTGATGGCACGTTGAAGGTGATTTCTGTTGCACCAGAAAACGATCAAGATTTGCAGTTTATAAAACATCTCACAGAACATAAAACGGATGCATATAACGATATTGTCATAGCGATGGGACATACGAATGCAACGTATCAACAGGCTATGGATGCTATTGATGCAGGTGTTACCCGTGCTACACATACCTACAATGGTATGAGCGGTATGCATCACCGTGATCTTGGTGTATTGGAAGCGGTTTTAAACCATCCTAACATACATGCTGAATTGATTATTGACGAACACCATGTTCATCCATTTTGGGGAAAGCAACTCATCGAAAAAAGGGGAATTTCTGGTGTTGGCTTGATCACAGATTGCACGGAACATGCTGGTTTAACAGCAGAAGATTGGCAGAAAGATTCCGTTTACGATTCTGCACTTGACGCATACTGTTTGAATTCACCGAATTCTGAATCTCCTCCAAAATACATAAAAGACGGTGCAATGTGGTTAGATGTCGGTAAAACCACTGAACGACTCGCTGGAGCGATTATTACACTGATGGAGGGTGTGCGTAATGTTACAAAATGGGGTTTCTCTTTAGAAGAAACCTTAACAATGGCGACATTAACACCCGCTCAAAATTTAGGAGTTGAGGATCGTATAGGGTCAATTGAGCCGGACAAGTCTGCCGATGTTGTGATAGTTGATGAGGAATTGCGGGTTCAAAATGTTATTCTTCGTGGAAAAGTGATAAAATAACACTAAATCCACTATTTCTGAATAAATAGTAAATAATTTCCACATTTTGTTGATTTTAACTTGACATAAGCAGTGAATGGTATTATAATTAGTGTTTTGAGTATTAGAGTTTAAGTTTTGTCAGAAAAAACACAGGGGGCATTCAATTTGGAAGCAGTCTGACGTCGTTTTTCAGAGCAACGCTGTTGTTATTATTTGAAAAATGAGCCCCGCGAGGGCTTTTTCTTTTGTATAGAGTTTGTAGCAGCGACCTGTTTTCAATATGAGTGAGGAATAGAGATGCCGACTATTAATCAGTTAATCAAAAAGCCGCGTAAGAAATATCGCAAAAAGACGAAATCCCCGATACTGCAACAGTGTCCTCAACGGCGCGGTATCTGTTTACAAGTAAAAACAGTAACACCGAACAAGCCGAATTCTGCATTGCGGAAAGTGGCGCGTGTTCGTTTCACTTCATCTGCTGATGAAGCAACTTGTTATATTCCAGGGATTGACCATAATTTGCAAGAACACTCAGTTGTGTTAGTCCGCGGTGGCCGTGTCAAGGATTTATCTAACGTCCGATACCATATAGTGCGTGGTAAATTAGATACAGCTGGTGTTGAAAACCGCCGTCAAGGCCGTTCTAAATACGGTGCGCGGAAACCTGATTAGATCTGTAATACAAATATAAAGAAACATTTTTTGATTCCGGTTAGAGAACATGTTATGTTCACGTTTTCTGGAGGAGTGATACATGCCGAGGCGCGGAAACGTTGCGAAACGGGAAGTGAGTCCCGATGCCATTCATAATAGCAAGTTAGTTTCAAAGTTCATTAACCATCTGATGTGGGATGGTAAAAAGGGTACTGCTCAAAGGATTGTATATTCAAGTTTTAAGCTTATTGAAGAGCGGACGAATGAAGAAGGCTATGCTGTTTTTAATCAAGCGATTAATAATGTTAAACCTGTGTTGGAAATCCGTCCACGTCGCGTCGGTAGTCAAACGTATCAAGTGCCTGTTGATGTAAAGGCGGAACGCAGGACAACGTTGGCGATTAACTGGATTATCCAGTCTGCGCGAGGCAGAGGTGAAAAAGGTATGGCAGCGCGGTTAGCTGGCGAGTTGATTGATGCATCTCAGAATGAAGGAAACGCAATCGGTAAGAAATCCGAACAACATCGGATGGCAGAAGCAAATAGAGCATTTGCTCATTATAGATGGTAAAAGAACTGCTACTATAGAGTCTGACGAAGTAAGGAGTCACAAGACAGTGTCTGAAAAGAAGCAACGAGTGCTACGTAAATCAGCCCTATCACATACGCGTAATATTGGTGTTATGGCGCATATTGATGCGGGTAAAACAACCGTAACCGAGCGAATACTATTCTATACGGGTAGGGTGTACCGGATCGGTGAAGTAGACGATGGCACAACTACGATGGATTATATGGTGCAAGAGCAGGAGCGAGGTATTACGATTACTGCTGCTGCAACGACTTGCGACTGGAAAGATCACCATATCAATATTATTGACACACCAGGACATATTGACTTTACGGTTGAAGTTGAACGTTCATTGAGAGTGTTGGATGGTGCTGTTGCTGTTTTCTGCGCTGTGGGTGGTGTTGAACCGCAATCTGAGACGGTATGGCGACAAGCAGACAAGTATGAAATTCCACGAATTGCCTTCGTTAATAAGATGGATAGAACTGGGGCAGACTTTTTCCGAACTGTTGAGATGATGGGAGAACGTTTAGGTACCACAGCTGTGCCGATCCAACTTCCGATCGGATCCGCTGAACAGTTCAAAGGAATTGTTGACCTGATTTCAATGAAAGGACAGTTGTGGGATGAAGGTAGTCTCGGTGCAGTAATTCACGAAACTGATATTCCATCAGAGATGGAAGAGATGGTGCATGAGTATCGTGATCGCTTATTTGCAGCCATTGGAGAATGGGACGACACACTGTGTGAAAAATACATCAATGGTGTAGAGTTTACACCAGAAGAGATTAAAAACGGTATACGTAAAGCAGTACTCAGTAGTAAAGTTGTTCCAGTATTGTGTGGCACTGCCCTAAAGAATAAAGGCGTTCAACCACTGTTAGATGGAATTGTCTCTTACCTACCTGCACCAACAGATGTAAAGTCGGTAGGCGGACTTAATCCGAAAACTGGTGAAGAAGAAACGCGTGCAGCAAACAAAGATGAACCCTTCTGTGCGCTTGCATTTAAGATTGCAACTGACGCTCACGTCGGAAAACTCACATACCTACGTGTTTACTCTGGAGTATTAAACAAAGGTGATACCGTTTACAATAGCAAGACTGAAAAATTCGAACGTATCGGCAGGTTGATGCAGATGCACGCAAACAAACGTGAAGAACACCAATCTGTCAGTGCTGGCGATATAGTTGCAGCGATTGGATTAAAAGAATTAAGTACAGGTGACACTATCTGTGATCCGAAAGTGCCGATTGCATTGGAGACGATGGAATTTCCGTTGCCTGTGATGTCTGTAGCGGTTGAACCACGTTCACAATCAGACATTGACAAGTTGAATCTTGCACTATCAAAATTGGCTGAGGAAGACCCAACCTTCAAAGTGCATCAAGACCCAGATACAGGCCAAACACTGTTGTCAGGTATGGGTGAACTTCACTTGGAAATCATTGTTGATAGGTTAGTGAGAGAGTTTAATGTATCTGCCAATGTTGGTTCTCCTGAAGTTGCCTATCGCGAGACACTTCTGAAACCCGTAAAAGCTGAAGGTAGATTTGTCCGTCAATCAGGTGGAAAAGGGTTATTCGGACATGTTGTTATTGAAGTATCCCCTCTTGAAAAGGGTGCTGGTTTTGAATTTGTTGATGAAACGAGGGGCGGTTCAATTCCACAAGAATATGTTCCTGCAGTGCGTAAAGGTATTGAAAACGCTATGAATGTCGGCACTTTGGCAGGTTATCCAGTAGTTGATGTAGGGATTCGTTTAGTGGATGGTTCATTCCATCAAGTAGACTCATCAGAGATGGCGTTTTCAATCGCTGGTTCTATGGCGTTTAAAGAAGCTGCAAAACAGGCAGGATCAGTCTTACTTGAACCAATCATGGCAGTTGAGGTAATCGTTCCAGACGAGTACCTTGGAAAAGTGATTGGAGACTTGAATTCTCGTCGTGCACACATTAGAGATACAGAGGTACATGAAAAGTCGCGTATACAAGTCGTAAGGGTTGATGTTCCGTTATCTGAAATGTTTGGTTATGTAAAATCCTTACGTTCGTTGACACAGGGCCGCGCCAACTATTCAATGGAATTCGCACATTATCGTGAAGTTCCAACCAGCGTTGCGGAGGACTTGATTTCAAGCGCGAAACCATCGTGATAATTAAGAAAAAAAGTGTTTATCAAGAACACATTTACTTTAGATCGTTGTTAAAATAAAAAAATGATATGCCGAAGCGAATAGTAATCGCAAGGCTAATGTTGGATGTCCGTGTTAAATCGGACATATTTGAGACACGTTATGCGCTTACTATGCGCGTTTATGAGAACATAGATACAACTCGGGTTTAGCGATTTCTAAAACCCTTTATATTAACCTATAAATTGGAGTTTGGACACAAATGGCAAAGCAAGCTTTTGAAAGGACAAAGCCTCACGTTAATATTGGTACTATTGGCCACGTTGACCATGGTAAAACAACGCTTACAGCAGCAATTACTATGGTCTTATCAAAACTCGCTGACAAAGACTATGTGATGACCTATGAGGACATTGACAAAGCACCCGAGGAAAAAGAGCGTGGCATAACAATTAATACAGCTCACGTTGAATATGAGACAGATAACCGACACTATGCTCACGTTGACTGTCCGGGACACGCTGACTACATCAAGAATATGATTACCGGTGCTGCCCAAATGGATGGTGCTATTCTGGTTGTTTCCGCAGCAGATGGTCCTATGCCGCAGACACGTGAACACGTGCTACTGGCAAGACAGGTGAATGTACCATCCTTGGTAGTTTTCCTTAATAAGGCAGACATGGTGGATGACGAAGAACTGCTGGAGCTCGTTGAGTTGGAAGTTCGAGAGTTATTAGATGAGTATGAATTCCCAGGTGATGACACCCCAATTATTGCTGGTTCTGCGCTGGAAGCAATGGAATCTGCTGGGGAGCCAACAAGTGAAGCGTGTAAACCGATTCGCGATCTCATGGATTCAGTAGACGAGTTCATACCAGAACCGGTCCGGGATACCGAAAAACCTTTCTTGATGCCTATTGAAGACATTTTTACCATCAGTGGACGTGGCACAGTTGTGACAGGTCGTGTAGAACGCGGTATCGTTGAAGTTGGGAATACGGTAGAGATCGTCGGTCTTCGCGAAACTACTGATACAGTTGTTACTGGTGTTGAAATGTTTAATAAATTCCTTGATGAAGGAAGAGCGGGTGATAATATAGGGGCACTTCTTCGAGGTGTTGAGCGAGACGATGTTGAGCGAGGACAGGTATTAGCAGTACCCGGAACTGTGACCCCGCACACTAAGTTTGAAGCTGAAGCCTACATCTTGACGAAAGAAGAAGGCGGACGTTGGAACCCATTCTTTAGTGGGTATCGTCCACAGTTCTATTTCCGAACAACTGATGTTACGGGTGAAATGAACTTGGAAGAAGGCGTTGAAATGATTATGCCTGGCGACAATGCACAGATTACTGTCCAACTCTCTAAACCGATCGCATTAGAAGAACAGCTTCGTTTTGCTATCCGTGAAGGCGGACACACAATTGGTGCGGGTGTTGTCTCTAAGATCCTTGAGTAACGAAGGAGTTTTTTTAATACCCGTTCCTGATATATTTTGTAAACGACGTCCTTTGGTATCTTGTCGGGACATTCAAAACTATCAACACAATAGTCTGAGTAGTTGGCTTGTTTTGACAAGATACTGATAAAACAGAAATATACAAGGAACACATCGTTACTTATTTTGAAGAGGGAGACAGGTAATGAACAACCAGAAGATACGCATTCGGCTTAAGGCTTATGATCACCGATTACTTGACCAATCGGCTAAGCAAATTGCTTTAACTGCAAAGCAGACACAGGCAAGAGTCTCAGGACCAATCCCGTTGCCGACAAAGAAGCATATCTATACTGTTCAACGTTCTACGTTTAAGGACAAGAAGTCACGAGAACAGTTTGAGATGCGTATACATAAGCGATTATTGGATATTCTTGAGACTGCCCCAAAGACAGTTGAAGCGCTGATGCGTCTTGACCTGCCTGCTGGTGTTGATGTCAAGATAACATTGCTGTAAAGGACAAGGAAAATGGTAAAAGGAATTATTGGTAGGAAAGTTGGAATGACACAAGTCTTTGAAGACACAGGAAAAGTTATTCCGGTTACTGTTATTGAAGCAGGTCCTTGTCCAATCGTACAAATAAAGACTCAGGAACGTGATGGATACCAAGCAGTTCAGTTAGGTTTTGGTAAGCGAAAAGAGAACAAGTTTAACAATCCAGAACTCGGACATTTCGCTAAAGCAGATGTTGAACCGACGCGAGTACTGCGGGAGTTTCCAGTGGAGAGTCTTGAAGACGTAAGTGTTGGGGATACTATTGATGCAAGTCTATTTTCAGAAGGTGAACTTGTAGATGTAACTGGCACCTCAAAAGGTCGTGGGTTCACAGGTGTTGTAAAACGTTGGGGATTTAAGGGTGGTAGAAAAAGTCATGGTGGTGAACAGGACCTCCGTCGTCCGGGATCCATCGGTGCAAGCGCGACACCTTCTCGTGTCTTTAAAGGAAAGAAAATGCCTGGACGATACGGCGCAAAACGACACACAGTTCAGAATCTACAAATAGTTCAAGCCGACGCTGAACGTAATTTGTTAGTTATTAAGGGAGCAATACCAGGTCCACCCAACGGTATTCTCTTAATAAAGAAGGCTGTTAAGGCTTCTGAAACGGATAATACAGGAAGTTAACTTGATAAGATTTACACACACCTACCCCAGCATCTTCAAAATGAGAGCCGGGGTAATTAATGTCAAGTTTAGCATATCGGAGAATAGAGAGAAGACATGGCAACTTTAAACGTGCATAATCGTTCAGGAGAAGTTTTACACGAAAAAAATCTTGCGGACTCATTTACTCATGCCGAAGTAAACACTGATGTAGTCCATCAATGTGTGGTTGCATATCTTGCTAACCAGCGAAGTGGGACTGCCTCAACAAAAAGTCGTAGTGAAGTCAGGGGTAGTGGTAAGAAACTATACCGTCAAAAAGGAACAGGTAGGGCACGCGTAGGGGACGCAAGGTCACCTATACGGGTACATGGTGGTGTAGCGTTCGGACCGAAGCCTCGGAGTTTTCGCCAGCATACACCTAAGCAGGTCCGGCGTCTCGGATTAAAAAGTGCACTTGCTGACCGTTTTCAAAATGAACAGTGTATACTAATTGAAGATTTCAATCTTGAAAGACCGAGAACTAAAGATATTGTTTCTCTATTGGACGCTTTAAACTTGGTAGGAAAAGTGTTGTTCGTTCTTGACGAGCACAGTCCAAACATCTATCTCTCCCTGCGAAATATTCCGAAAGTCAACAGCTGCACATGGGACAACCTGAATATATACCAAGTCTTATGGCACGACAAATTGGTTATCACTGAACGCGCAGCGGAAAAATTGGAAGCAAAGTTTGTAGAAGTAGAAGGATAACTTATGAAGGACAAATACAAGGTTATATTAAGACCCCATATCACTGAGAAAAGCACAATGCTCCGTGAGAAAAATAAATACTCCTTCGTCGTGAGTCGTGACGCAACGAAAACCGATATCCGTAAAGCTGCTGAGGAAATGTTTGATATAAAAGGCGATATCATTAACGTTCACACGATGCAAGTTAGTGGAAAAGTCAAAGGTAGAATGAATCGTTATCATCGGGGACGCCGAGCGCATTGGAAAAAGGCAGTAATTACTGTAACAGAAGGAACTCGTATCTCGGTTTTCGAAAGCATCTAAACGGAGCTTTAGGTTCGTTCATGTTTAGTACTATGGAATTATAGAATGTAATAACGAGAGGAATTAAGAGTGGCAAAAACATATAAACCTGTAACACCAAGTCGTCGGTTTATGACAGGTTATACCTTTGAAGAGATTACGCGAAAGAAACCTGAAAAATCACTCGTTAAAGGTATAAAGAAAAATGCTGGACGTAATAGCAAAGGCCGTATAACAGTACGTAGACGCGGGGGTGGACATAAAAGAAGGTATCGTATAATAGATTTCAAACGAGATAAATTCGATATTCCTGCTAAGGTCGCCTCTATTGAGTACGATCCGAACCGCTCTGCACATATCGCTTTACTTCACTATGCAGACGGAGAAAAACGTTATATACTTGCACCTGTAGGTCTTAGAGTTGGTGATACGGTGACATCGGGTCCAGAGGCAGAAATAAGCGTTGGAAATGCTCTACCTCTTGAAAAAATACCATTAGGCTCTTCTATTCATAATATAGAATTGCAGCCCGGCAAAGGTGGACAACTTGTTCGGAGTGCGGGTGCATCAGCACAGTTAGTAGATCGTGAGGGTAAGTATGCGCGGATCCGTCTACCTTCCGGTGAAATTAGACTTGTACTGGTAAAATGTATGGCTACTATTGGACAGGTCGGAAATGTCACAACTATTGTCGTTGGTAAAGCAGGACGTTCAAGGTGGTTAGGTAAGCGGCCAAAAGTTAGAGGCGTTGCAATGAATCCTGTTGACCATCCGCATGGCGGGGGAGAAGGAAAAAGTTCCGGTGGTAGGCATCCGGTTACGCCGTGGGGCGTACCAACAAAAGGATACCGTACAAGGAACCCTAAAAAGAGCTCCAGTCGACATATTATGAGTAGACGCAAATAGGATCTCATTACAATAGTTGCAAGACACATACTAAAAGGAGACTTAAATGCCACGTTCAATCAAAAAAGGACCTTATGTTGATGCAAAACTTGCGAAACATATAGCAGAAATGGAACAATCGGGTAGTAAACGCGTCATTCGTACTTGGGCTCGAAGTTCTACTATCACGCCGGAATTTGTTGGACACACCGTGGCTATTCATAACGGTAAGAAGTTTTTTCCGGTATATATAACAGAAAATATGGTAGGTCATAAACTTGGTGAATTTGCACCAACTCGGACTTTCCGTTCACACGCTGGCAGTGCAGCCAGAAGATAATTTGGTCAATAAAGGTAATAGCAGCGTTAATTGCTGCTTCAATTAGATACATTACGTTAACTGATAAAATGTTAAAAGATATATCAAACAGAACACTGTGGATTCAGTTTTGTTAGGAGATACTGATGGAAGGAAGAGCAAAGATTCGGAACGCTTCGGTAGCACCGAGAAAAGCACGACTTGTTGCTGAATTGGTTAAGAATCAATACGTTGATGATGCGCTGAATCAACTGTTCTATACACATAAAGCGGCAGCCCCTATAATTCGTAAGTTGATCCAATCGGCGGCGGCAAATGTTCAATATCAGGAACCTGGAGTGGAAGTCGCTAATTTGTATGTCAAAGAGATTCGTGTTGATGAAGGAATTACACGTAAATGGATACGTCACCGCGCAAGAGGTATGGCAAACCGTATATTCAAACGCCAAAGTCATATCACTGTTGTTGTAGACGAGGCGGACGATGAGGATGTTGAGTAGACGACGGCACTCTATCTCCCCTTTACAAGCAACAAATTCGCGAGTATCCGACAGGAGGTTTGTGTGGGACAAAAGACTCATCCCCGTGGATTACGTTTAGGAATAATTGAAACATGGGATTCTAAGTGGTATAGTGACCGAGATTATGCGAAATGGTTGCATGAAGATTTTAAAATTCAGCAACATATCAAAGAGAAATTGGTCCGCGCTGGAATTTCAAAAATAGAAATTGAACGTGTTGCGGAAAAATGTAGTGTTTTCATACATACCGCACGGCCCGGTATCGTAATTGGACGTCGTGGTGCTGAAACGGAAAAGTTGCAGGCTGAACTCCTAAAACTCGTCGGACGACCCGTAAATGTTGAAGTTGAGGAGATAAAAGTACCTGAACTTGATGCACAACTTCTTGCTGAAGCCGTTGCCACTCAAATTGAACGACGTACCAGTTTTAAACAGGCGATGCGACGAAACATCGCTGTCTCTATGCAAGCGGGTGCACTGGGTGTCAAAGTAATGGTGAGCGGTAGGTTAGACGGAAAAGAGATAGCACGATCAGAATCCAGTCTTGAAGGACGAGTACCTTTACATACGCTTAGAGCCAATGTCGATTATGGATTTACTGAAGCCAATACAACCTATGGAAAAATCGGTGTCAAAACATGGATTTTCAAGGGTGAAATCCTTGGGGTGCCAGAAGAGTTAAGCGGGGAATTAAGTACCCGCCGAAAGCAGCAGAGCGGCAGACGTACCAATACTGGGGAGTCACGTTCTGGTGGACGTCAAAGTGGTAATCGTCAATCTGGGAACCGTAGCTCATCACGCGGACAGAGAAACCAAGGCGGACAGAGAAACCAAGGCGGACAAAGAAATCAAGGTGGACAGAGAAACCAAGGCGGACAGAGAAACCAAGGCGGACAGAGAAATCAAGGCGGACAGAGAAATCAAGGCAGCCAAAGAAACCAAGGTGGACAGAGAAACCAAGGGAATAACAGGGGTAGACAGCCGAGAAATGAAAGCCAAAAAGATAGTAAATAATACAATGCAGATTCGTACCACCGAATGTTCACGAATCGTGTAAAGGAGTTATTCAAATGTTGATGCCGAAACGTGTGATGCATCGTAAAGTGCACCGTGGAAAACGAAGAGGAAAACCGCGCAGAGGTTCGCAAATTAGTTTTGGCGAATACGGTTTACAAGCAATGGAAGCAGGATGGATCACCAGCAACCAGATAGAATCTGGACGGGTTGCAATCACACGTGCTGTTCGTCGTGGTGGTAAAATGTGGATCAAAATATTCCCACATAAACCGATCACAAAAAAACCTGCTGAAACTCGTATGGGAGGCGGCAAGGGGGCACCCGAATTCTGGGTCGCAGTTGTAAAACCCGGTAGGATCATTTATGAATTAAGTGGTGTTTCGCGGGAGGTTGCGAAAGATGCTATGACCCGTGCTGCATATAAATTTCCTATCAAGACAAAATTCGTCGCACGAGATGAGGTATAGTAATGAAGGCACATGAAGTTAGAAGTATGTCAACCGAAGAATTGGAAAATGAATTAGAAGATCTAAAAGAGAATCTATTCAACCAAAAAGCAAGAGGCATATTGGGACAACTGGAAGATACGACGATTCTTGGTAAACTTAGAAAAGATATCGCACGTGTCAATACTGAACTTCGATCTCGAGAATTAGAGAACCAGAATTAAATAGTATATATAAATATTGTCTGATACGGAATTCCCAATACAAAGGATAAATTGAAAGTGGTAAAACGAAGACACCGTAAGATCCGAACAGGAACTGTGGTCAGTAATCGCATGCAGAAAACTGTTAGCGTGGCAATTGTTCGGAGTTATCAACATCCGCTATACAAAAAGGTTGTGCGAAGTACTAAAAAGATTCTTGCACATGACGAACAGGAACAATGTAATGTTGGCGATGTCGTCCAGGTGATTGAGAGCCGCCCGATTAGTCGTCGTAAACGTTGGCGGGTACAATCTATAATATCAGCTGCTCAATCTGCCGCTGATTAAATCGTAAGGAAGGTATCGCAATGGTTCAATCTTATACTCGATTAACCTGCGCTGATAATACTGGTGCCAGAAATCTCATGTGCATTAGCGTTCTCGGAGGAACTCGGAGAAGATATGCACGAGTGGGTGATGTAATAGTGGCAAGTATTAAAGAGGCAGCCCCAAATACACAAGTAAAAGCAGGTGAAGTTGTACGCGCTGTTGTCGTCCGGACCGCAAAAGAATATCGGCGTCCGGATGGTTCTTATATAAAATTTGATCAGAACGCAGCTGTACTCGTAAATGCCGAAAATGAACCCAGAGGTACACGTATTTTTGGCCCGGTAGCTCGCGAACTACGAGAAAAGAAGTTCACCAGAATCGTTTCTCTTGCACCAGAGGTGATTTAGGAGTGATTTATGTCTAAAAAGAAAAAACTGCATATCAAGAAGGATGATTTAGTTTTGGTTTTGAGTGGTCAAGACCGTGGTAAACAAGGTGTTGTGTTGGAAGTGTATCCGAAGAAAGAAAGAGCCGTTGTTGAGGGTATTCATTTCATCAAACGCCACATGCGCCCTAACCAGATGGGACAAGGTGGAGTTGTTGAACGCGAAGGTACCATACACATCTCTAACTTAAAAAAGATAGAAAGATAAATATTTCAACTGCGCTTACTCAATATAGGGTTTTATGCTTGCATACCCCTTAGACCATATCAACAATAACACAGTAAAAATATAGGATTTAGGGTGAATGAGTCAATTCAAAGAATTTTATCAAACAGAAGTTGTTCCTGCATTACAAACTCAGTTTAATTATAAGAATATAATGCAGATTCCTAAACTGGAAAAGATTACGTTAAATATCGGTGTCGGTGAGGCGTTACAAAACCCCAAAGCACTTGAAGATGCAGTTGAAGAATTGACGCTTATTGCCGGACAACGTTCTGTCATTACTCGCGCGAGAAAATCGATTTCAGCATTCAAAATCCGAGGTCCATCTAAAAAGACAAGAACACCCGGGTCGGCGATCGGATGTAAAGTCACGCTACGTCAAACTCGCATGTATGAGTTCCTCAACCGTTTGATAAATGTAGTTTTACCACAGATTCGCGACTTTAGAGGTGTGTCTCCAGATGCATTTGATGGTCGTGGTAACTACTCATTAGGTTTAACCGAACAACTTATCTTTCCAGAAATTGACTATGACGATGTCAACGACATACGGGGTATGAACGTGACGGTTGGCACAACTGCTAAGACTGACGAGGAAGCACGAGCGTTATTACGGGAACTTGGAATGCCGTTTAGACAGTAATACGTAATAAAATAGCACCAGTAATTAACGATTAAAGGAGTACTAAAGTTGGCGAGTAAATCATGGATTGCCAGAAATAAAAAAACACCTCGATTCCGAACACGGAAATATAGCCGTTGTAAGAGTTGCGGACGTGCCAGAGGTTATATGCGTAAGTTTGAATTATGTCGTATTTGCTTTCGTCTTTACGCACGCGCAGGGAAAATACCTGGTGTGAAAAAGGCGAGTTGGTAAGAAGGAGGTTTTTCATGTCAATGACTGACCCAATTGCAGATATGTTAACGCGAATACGCAACGCTAATATGGCTGCTCACGAGCGCGTTGAAGTGTCTGCATCAAAGGTTAAATTGGAAATTGCCCGAATCCTTGAGGATGAAGGTTTCATCAGAAACTACCGTCTAATTGATGATGGAAAACAGGGTATTATACGCATCAATTTGAAATACGGTGCAAATAACAAAGAAAAAGCTATTACCGACCTTAAGCGAATTAGCAAACCTGGAAGACGCGTCTATGCAAAGTCAGGTAAGTTACCGCGTGTCTTCGGGGACCTTGGGATAGCTATAATGTCGACTTCACAAGGTGTCATGACCTCGTTGGAATGTCGCCGTGAAAAAGTCGGTGGTGAAGTCCTCTGCTATATTTGGTAATCAAAGACTGAGAATTGTATTGTATAAACGTATGTTGAAAATGTAAATTGGAGAATTAGAATGTCACGCATTGGACAAACACCAATTCCAATTCCGAATTCGGTAAAAGTTGATTTCAACGACAGCGAAGTTGCGGTAGAGGGACCCAAAGGTAAATTGAATTGGAATATCCCTGAAGGAATTGATGCTAATATAGAAAACAACGTTATCACATTAACCCGTGAGAGTGATAAGAAACAGCAAAAGTCACTTCACGGTTTGGCACGCAGTCTGATTGCAAATATGGTTGAAGGTGTCTCGGAGGGGTTTGAGAAGAAGTTGCGCGTCGTCGGAACAGGTTATAGAGCTGAGGTTAATCGACAGAATGTCCTAACCCTTGATGTTGGGTATTCACATACCGTGACTTTCACAGCTCCTGAAGGTATTACAATTACTGTTGACCCTCCGGAGAATATTGATGGTCAAACGCACATTCCTATTGTAGTCAGTGGGATTGATAAGCAGGTCGTCGGACAGGTCGCTGCATCTATTCGTCAAATAAAGAAACCTGAAACCTATAAACCCAGCAAAGGTATCCGATACGAAGGTGAACGCGTCCGAGATAAAGAAGGTAAAGTTGCTGGGTAATATATTAAAGATCAAGAGAATTAATTTACAAGTACAGTGTTGATATCTAAGTTCCAGGAGGGTTTCCGTTGGATAAGGCGAAAAGAAAACAGTTTAGTCATCTTAGACGAAAAAAAAGAGTACGGCGTAAGGTTAGCGGTACAATAGAACGTCCGAGACTTTCCGTAAATAGAAGTCTAAAACATATTTATGCCCAAATAATTGATGATGAGAACGGAAGAACGCTTGCACATGCTTCAAGTTTGTCCCCAGAGTTAAAAGACAATACTACTGAGAGTGGAAAGATTGAAGTTGCGCAAAGCGTTGGTCAACTTATCGCACAGAAGGCAAAAGAACAGAATATTGAGGGAGTCATTTTCGACCGCGCTGGTTATCTGTATCACGGTCGCGTTAAAGCTCTCGCTGATGCTGCAAGAGATGGCGGACTTAAGTTCTAAGCATCCCTTTATTTCTTGAGAGGAGATATTTTTGCAAAAAGAAAAGATTAATCCTGAAGATTATGAATTTGAAGAAAGACCTATTCACATTAATCGTGTGATGCGGGTAGGTAAAGGCAGAAGAACACCAAGTTTCAATACACTTTCTGTCGTTGGCAATCGTGATGGCATTGTTGGAATAGGTTTTGGGAGTGCGAGTGAAATCTCTGGAGCACTCCGCAAGAGTTTCGCCGACGCACGAAAAAACCTTATCCGTGTACCGCTGTCTGATGGTACACTTCCCCATGAAATTATTTGTGAGTTCAAATCAGCTAAGGTTCTCTTAAAACCAGCGAGGCCTGGTACTGGTATTATTGCCGGGCATGCGACTCGTGCTATATTGGAACACGCTGGAGTTCGGGATGCTCTCACGAAATGCTTGTCTTCAAGAAATGTCAAGAATATCGCCGAAGCAACGATGGTTGGATTGAGAAGTCTAAAAGATGTCAATGAAGTCGCCCGAATTCGCGGCAAAACAGTAGATGAACTGTTTCATAAACGTAGAAATAATTCGAAATAACTGAACATACTTAGTCATACCTTAAGGAATAACAGATTCAATGAAACTCAACGAATTGAAACCTGCACCAGGTTCAAAACGAAAACGAAAGCGCGTCGGACGTGGACGCGGGTCAGGATATGGTGGTACATGTGGTCGTGGACATAAAGGACAAAAATCACGCTCTGGCGGTTCTATCCCAGCTTGGTTTGAAGGCGGTCAGATGCCTTTAGTCAGACGTGTGCCAAAAAGGGGCCCACGGAGACTCGGACACAAGCGAGTCGTTTACGATGTCGTCAATATCAAAACACTTAACCTATTTGATGAAGGGCATGAAATAAATCCTGAATTCCTTCGCGAAGTTGGCATAATAAAAAAGAAAAATGCCCTGATTAAGATACTCGGTGATGGTGAACTTGATAAACAATTGAACGTTCGGGCACATAAATTTTCAAAATCGGCAATAGAGAAGATAGAAGCTAAAGGTGGCACTGCTGAGGTGATATAAGTGATAAAGGCTATTCAAAACGCTTTTAAAATACCTGAATTGCGTAAACGTATTATATTTTCTGTGTTGCTCTTGGTCGTTTACCGGCTTGGTGCACACATTACGTTACCAGGAATTGATGATGCAGCACTTGCAGATTTCATTGGTCAATTGATGGATAGGACCGGAGATGTTTTAGCACTTATTAATATATTCTCTGGTGGTGCATTCAGTCAGATGACGATTTTCGCACTCGGTATTCAGCCATATATCAGTGCTGCTATTATGATGCAGCTGCTTCCAATGCTTATCCCATCACTCGAAAGGCTTTCAAAGGAACCAGATGGACGCAAGAAAATTACGCAATACACACGCTACGGTACCGTTATACTAAGTATTATTCAGGGGATTACAATCACTATTCTGTTGAGAAACCCAGGACAATTAGTCGGGGGTGAAACAGGAACAATCGTCCATAATCCGACGATCTGGTGGCACATACTTACGGTCATTACATTGACAGCTGGTACGGCTTTTGTTATGTGGCTTGGTGAACAGATTACCGAACGCGGAATCGGACAGGGAATCTCAATAATTATCACTGTTGGTATTATGGCAGGTTTCCCCAGCGGAGTATCCACCGTTCTCACAAATCTGACAAAAAATCCCAGCTTTGGGATTCTACAACTCGTTATCTTACTGATGCTTGTTGTTGTGGCTGTAAGTGGTACAATCTTTATCCATCTTTCTATCCGTAAAATTCCAGTGCAATACGGTAGACAGATTCGCGGTGGTAAAGTGTATGGTGGACGTGCAATGCATTTGCCTTTGCGTGTAAACACCGCAGGGATGATTCCAATTATCTTTGCTGTCTACTTAATGACGTTTCCAGGATTCCTTATCGGTATCCTGCCAAGAGATTGGGAGTGGGTAGAAGGAGTTGCAGCCTTGATGGATCCAAGCAATCCATCTCCCCTATATCTGTCTATTTATGCTTTATTGATTATAGGATTCACATATTTCTATACTGCGGTTCAGGTAAACCCAGTTGATATGGCAGAAAACTTACAAAAGAATGGTGGTTTTATCCCTGGACTTCGTCCGGGTAAACAGACAGCAGACTATATCAATACAACATTGACACGTATCACACTTCCCGGGGCACTATTTCTTGCTGGCATTTCAGTAATTCCTATCTCCATTACCAGTTGGCTTGGAGTTGGCGGCATGGTTGAAGGCGCATCAGTTTTGATCGTTGTTGGTGTTGTATTAGATACAGTGTCACAGATTGAATCTTACTTGACGATGCGACATTACGATGGATTCTTGAAAGATAGACGTCTAAAAGGACGACGAGGAAGATAGAGACCTTTGGATTCTGTGTCCTAAACTATTCTTAATAGGAACGTCTACTGAAAACAAATTAGAAGGTATAATTATGAAAGTCCGACCCTCTGTGAAAAGAATGTGTAACCGATGTAAAATCATTAAAAGGAAAGGTGTTGTCCGCGTTATCTGTGCTTCAAATCCGAAGCACAAACAGCGACAAGGATGATCATTTTTTACTTACAAGGAGAAACTCATGGCACGTATTGCAGGGGTGGATTTGCCCCGTACGAAACGGATTGATGTCGCTTTGACTGCTATTTACGGTATAGGTCGTTATTCTGCATCCAAGATCGTGGATGACCTCAACATTGACCCAGCAACAAAGGTTGATGCATTAGCTGAAAACGAAGTCAGTCAACTCAGAGAAAAGATTAATGAAGACTATAAAGTTGAAGGTGACCTGCGACGCGATGTTGATCAAAATATAAAAAGACTGATGGACATTAACAGTTATCGTGGACTTCGTCACCGCCGACAACTACCCGTGCGCGGACAACGGACAAATACCAATGCTCGCACCCGTAAAGGAAAAGCACGTACGATTTCTGTCGGTAGAAAAGCTAAAGAAGCAGCACGTAAAGGCGGTTGATACTCAGAATTCCGCAACGGTGTTATTATACTACATTTCAAGAAACAATCGTGCAATTACGATTGTTTAAAGGAGATACAGATTGCGTTCACGAAGAAGAGAACGAAAGAATGTACCGGAGGGCATTGCCCATATCCAGGCAACTTTTAATAATACAATCGTAACGATCACTGACCCAATTGGGAATACTATTGCATGGGCAAGTGCAGGGATGACGTTTCCTGGATCACGGAAGTCAACACCTTTTGCTGCCCAGCAGACAGCCGAAGCATGTGCACGGAAAGCTATGGAACACGGTATGAAACGGGTTGAAGTGAGAGTTAAAGGTCCCGGTTCAGGGAGAGAGTCTTCTATCCGAGCACTCGCTGCTGCCGGCTTAGAAATTACTTTAATGAGAGACATGACACCCATTCCACACAACGGATGTCGTCCACCAAAGCGACGACGCGTGTAAACAAGGAGGCGTATGAGTAGGTATTTAGGTTCTGTCTGTAAGTTATGCCGCCGAGAAGGTGAGAAGCTCTTCCTAAAGGGACGCAGGTGTCTCGGACCAAAATGCTCCTTTGAGAGGAGAAGTTATCCACCCGGCGACCATGGACAAAAGCCACCCACACGGGTACGTAGCGAATTTAGACGTCAATTACGCACAAAACAGAAAGCAAAACGCATCTACGGCGTTTATGAAAAGCAGTTTCGCAACTATTATTTCAAAGCAGCACGTCAAACTGGTATCACTGGTGAAAATCTAATTGCACTACTTGAACGACGCTTAGATAATGTCGTGTTTCGGTTGGGATTCGCCACTTCTCGTAAACAAGCAAGACAACTGGTAAAACATAATCACTTTACAGTAAACGGAAAACGGGTGAATATCCCTTCATACCTCGTTGAAGTTGGAGATGTTATTACACCACGCGAGAAAAGCCGAGACAATATCACGATACAAGAGGCGTTAGAGTTTTCAAAACAACGCGGTGCCCCTGAATGGCTCGAAATTGATACTGATAAACCTGAAGGACGAGTGCAGGGAGTTCCTGTTGTTGAACAAATAGCAGCAGATTTGGACACACAACTAATTATTGAATTATACTCAAAGTAAGGCTCACTTTCTTTGTGGAATGATAGAGAAATCAATATCACGAACAGCACACAAATATCTATCGTGGACTTTTTAGTTTGTTTCTCACAATACCGTTTTGGCATGTCTTGCATGTTGTTTGAAATTTTTGGGTTTCAATTTGACGTTCACACTTGAGGTTAACGGCAATTAAACCTAATCTCGCCAGCTGCAGCTTTTATACTGCAAAATAATAATACAACACTTGTGAAAAGAAATGGAAATGTCTCTGGACCAAAGATTGTTTGACCCTATATGTAAAGAACAACTTGTCCTTATAGGAGGAAATCGATGAATAGTTTGCATTTAAATATGCCCGACCGTTTGGTAGCTGATACTGGGACCCTAAAGCCAAATTATGCTAAATACACCGCTGAACCTCTTGAAAGAGGCTTTGGTACTACTCTGGGCAACTCGCTTCGTCGAGTACTCCTCTCCTCAATCAAAGGAGCTGCCATCACTGCAATTCAGATCGCTCAGGTCAAGCATGAATATTCGACTATTCCAGGTATTGTTGAGGATGTAGTTCAGATAATACTCAACCTTAAGGCAATACGTTTCCGGGTTCAAGAAGAAGAACCGATGATTTTAGAACTGAATGCAAGCGGTTCGGGAGAGTTAACCGCAGCAGACATACGACCAAATTCACTCGTTGAAATCATTAATCCTGATCGACACATCGCAACCTTAGATAAGTGTCAAGGGATTGATATGGAGATTCAGGTACAAGCAGGACGTGGGTTCTCACTCGCCGAAGAACATCGTGACCCGAAACAACCTATCGGATGGATCCCTGTTGATGCGAAATTCTCACCGGTTGAAAAGGTTAACTTTGATGTAAACGAAACTCGGGTTGAGGATATGACGAACTTTGACCAACTCAATCTTGAAATCTGGACAGATGGGAGTATCACGCCAAAACTTGCTCTTACACAAGCCGCCGAAATAATACGTAGTCAACTGGATATTTTCACTGAATTTGATGAAACATACGTTGAACCAGAACCTGTATATGATGAGGCGATGGAATTGAGAAATCGATACCTGTCAAAACCTGTCGCTGATCTTGAACTCTCAGTACGAGCTGGAAACTGCCTTGATACCGCAAACATAAAAACTATCCGTGAACTTGTCGTCAAAACTGAGAAAGAGATGTTGGAATATAAGAACTTTGGGAAAACCTCTCTGAATGAAATTAAAGATCAACTGGCTAATATGGGTTTGACACTCGGTATGAAATTAGATGACGAATATATTGACACGGATGGGGAGGAATAAAAAACTATGCGACATAGAAAACGTGGTAGGAAATTGGGACGCACTTCAAGCCACAGGAAAGCTCTTTTTCGTAATCAAGCAACCGCGCTGTTTGAACATGAACAGATTCGGACAACTTTGCACAAGTGTAAGGAACTTCGTCGTGTAGCGGAAAAACTTATCACGCTCGCGAAGAATGATACCTTGCATGCACGCCGACGCGCTGCGCGTTTATTATATGGAACAAATCTGCACTATAAACCAATGCGGGGTGAATCAGGGGTAGTCGAAAAACACGCAGTCCTTCAGAAACTTTTTGAAGACATCGCACCTCGATACATTGACCGTAACGGGGGGTATACCCGAATTATACGGGGAGAACTGAGACGTGGAGACGGTGCACAGATGGCATATATTCAACTTGTTTAATCGCATAAATGTCTTAGTGATTTATCTATAGACATTTGAAAACAAGATAGGGATGGCGTATTAACGCCATCCCTATTCTGTTTATAACTTACAAATTATTATTATTAAAACCGATATGCACCAGAAGCGAAAAAGCGATGTGTATTCCGGGTCGTTGACAATTCGTTCCTATACTGTTGCCAATTTCCATACATGTACGCGAGATCAAATTTCACTGAATCTTCAAAAATCTTTCCTATACCGAATGTCAAGAAGTCGCGTTCGTTCTCAATCTCTGTTTCAGTAAAGGGAATCTCATCTCGGTAATACCCAAGACGTAAATATGTACTAATCTGTGGAATCAGAAATTCAACACCTAACCTTGTCTGTATAGTTGTTGAATAATACTCCTCAAAGTGATTGGACGCAATGTCATCAGCAGGGACAGGATCGTACCGAGTCTGTCGCCAATCTGTTAATTGAACATCTCCTGCCAGCGTTAACTGTTTGTTCAGCAACTTCAAAGCAATACCGGTTCCAATCTCAAAGGGTCTTTCAATATCATAAGAAGAAGACCCGTTTGCGGGATCAGATAACTCTTCGCCATTATCATACAGAACTGTAGTATACTCACGCCAAAATTCATCAACTGTTATTTCTGTCGGTGCGACTAAGGTTACACCGAGGTTAACTATGTCATCATAAGTAGCTAGTATACCAACCCTACCACCGACACCTGAAAAGTTGCGCTCAATATCGTCATCATATCTAAAGCGTGACAACCCGTCATCTACGTTTAGTGTATCTGTTGCTGTCGTCACTAAGTCATTGACATTTCCACCGCTCCAATAGTCTATTGATCCACCGATCATGAAGTACTTACTTACATAAACACTACCACCAAAACTCCAAATTCCTATACCGCCAGAATTCAGATTGTTTTCATTTACATAAAGTCCACTATAGACGTTCCCTCTACTTGGGTCTACGCCTTGAATTGAAGTTTGAAAGTCAAAGTTTTGTGGACGATTATATCCGAAAGCAATGGCAAGTCCACCCTGTTCGGTGTAAAAAGGATACACGAAACCAACAGAATTCGGTCGTACCCGCGAACGACTTGTGCCGATTACCTCCTCGTTTGTAAAGGAACTGTCAGTGATAGCTGTGTTATGTGAAAAACTCGTGAATAGTTCAAACTTCTTAATCTGTGCGATTCCTGCTGGGTTCCAATACAACGCAGTGAAATCATCGGCGATACCGAGTGTGGCACCCCCCATACCCATTGCCCGCGCACCTACGCCAAAAGCATTTCCAACAACCAATTCCTCTGATTGTGCTAAACAAATTCCTGAAATTGAACCGGTGAAAAGTATACAGAGAAGAAAGATATAAAAAGATCGTTTCATTTCTGTTGTTCTCCTTTGTTTTCTTAGTTTTCGCTTGCTAAATTATGATTTAATACTACTGCTTTGTCAAGTCATAAATGATTTGTATATCGGGCAGGGAAACCCAGCCCCTACGAACGGATCTAACCATCATTTGAGTGTGACAGAACACTAATTTCTGTTTTGAGAACTGCGTCTCAGTCGTTCAGAACGAGGATTAAATGATGTTACACTCCGTGAAGCACGGGAGCGACGGGACTCAACTCGCTTTCCCCTTGAGATTGCACCTCTATGATAGGTGCTACCACGGTAAGCAGGATAATATGTTCTGCCGTAATAACATCCATAATATCTACTATACGGGTAAAAACCTCTATAATAACGATAATATGGAGGATAATACGAATATCCATATCCGTAGTACCAGGGATTCGGGTGATAGTATGTAAGGGGATAATGAAAATATGGATACGAGGTATAAGGAATCGTGTAAGACCTGTCGGTATCTCTTTTGGCATATCCGTAGTCTGATTTTCGCCGTCCATAATACCCGTCAGATTCACCAGCGTCCTTTTTCACCGCTGAATGCGAATCATGCTCTATACTTTCCTCAGTTTCCTTAACGTGTTGGATATGTTTCTTTTTGACAGCCATGGGTTCAAAATAACTGAGTTTTGTATAGCATCCGACAATCGTCAGTACTGCAAAGAGTAAAAACAGAATCAATATAGGTTTTAATTTCATTTCTCAATCTCCTTAAAAAACGAAGAATACTGTTGAATATTTTAACACAATCGATTCTTGAATTTCCATGTATTCTGATTCCACTCTTCATCTTGATTTAACGCCTGTTCAGTCAGAATTGTTTACATCGGAAACTATTATAGGAGAGATTACGAGGTGGTTTGAAGAGCACGATACCAAATTATCTCAATCGGCAAGAGTTTTTATTAAAGCGAGATATTAGGTGGACAATTAGGGATGCTGATAATCTGGGATTATTTACCAAATTGGTAAAGTTGTGCTCCGAGTTGTAACAGTGGTTTGTTATATGATGAATCAAAGGTGTAAACGGGTTTTCCCCATTTCAATAGTGTCTGTGCAAATTCTATTGTTTTACTATCTTCTGCGGCATGCGCGATTAATATCTTACTTGCCAATGCAGCGACAAATGCGTTACGTTTACGTGCCATTATAGTGGTCGACTGCGGTTTTTTGTCAAATATAGATAGGAGCAGGAGTCTGTCTTGAGATAACGGTTTTTTCCATTCCGCCTTCAATCGCATGTTTTCAATACTTCGTGCGGGACTTATAATTAGGGGTTGTGAACTGCGTAGCAGCACGCGCAAGCACTCCTTTTCAATAGGTGAATGAAATCCGCCAACTGTTGA
Source organism: Candidatus Poribacteria bacterium (assembly GCA_965261435.1). GTDB lineage: Bacteria > Poribacteria > WGA-4E > WGA-4E > WGA-3G > MSPOR6. The sequence goes on along the minus strand of CBDHDL010000021.1, from coordinate 2,887,476 downwards.
AACACCATTATCTCTAAAATGGTGTGCTAAGTCGTGCGCGTTTAGGATTATCTCGCCAGGACATTTACTGGAACAGAAGATTGCCCACAAATCTGCAGTTTCTGTCATGTTCCGCGCATTTGGCAATAGTTCTATATTACCACGCGCCCATATCGTTTCCGGTGTATCATTCTTCAAGTATGCCTGTATATATGATGGAAAGTTTTTGTCTGTTTGCGAAATGCGTTGGATTGGTTGTGTCACTTGTAAATGCAGATAGTATGTTCAGTATGTACTGAAATAATGCGTTAATCGTTTACTTAATCAGCTACCTAATCAACTACTTAATCAGCTACCTAATCAACTACTTAATCAACTACTTAATCAGCTAACTAATCGTTTACTTTTTCAATAAATCGGTTTCTATTTTTCGTATTGGAAGTAAAAAACGACTATTTAGCACACATTTCAAGGAAAACCGCTTAATTAATCGTTTACCTAATCACTTACCTAATCGTTTACCTAATCGTTTACTTTTTCAATAAATCGGTTTTTATTTTTCGTATTGGAAGTAAAAAAACAACTATTTAGCACACATCTCAAGGAAAATCGCTTAATTAATCGCTTAATTAATCGCTTAATTCTCGGATGTATTTTGTTTCTCTACCTTTCCTACGGAAGAAAAAAGTTAGATCTGATTCTCAAGTTTTTTCATCAGAATACCTAAATCGTCAACTGTAAAACTATTTAATCTTCCGTTTCTCAGTTCCGTCATTTTGTAGCGGCTGATTTCCAAGCAATTCGCAGCGTCCTTTAGTTTCATTCCTTGTGCGGCAATTAAAGAATTGATCTCATAAGCCAATTTTGCTTTTGCTAATCTCTCATCAGGTGAAGGAAGTCCTAAATCTTTAAATACATTGCCTGAACTTAGCGTATAGTTTGCCATATCTTAATTCTCCAAACCCTGACTATAATTGACCATGAAGTAGAACGTCTATTCTTCCCAAAAATTTTCTACGGGAAACGGCTTGCTACGTCCTTTATATACCAACCTAACCCGTATTGTCCCAGATCGGCGTGGCGGTGGTGGCGTTATAGCAACATCCCAGTTAAGAAGTTCATCTTCATCATAGTCCGGAAATGTAAGGCGTTGTTTCGGTTTTTCTTTAGGTGTGTTTGTCGGTTGTGTTTTTTCCATGGTATGTTTAGCACTCCTTTTGCATGCAATTTTAACAGAAGTTGAGATTAGAATCGTTTACTTTTCCAATAAATCGTTTTCTATTCTTCGTATTGGAAGTAAAAAACGACTATTTAGCACACATCTCAAGGAAAATCGCTTAATTAATCGCTTACTTTTCAATAAATCGGTTTGTATTCTTCGTATTTCAATCAAAAAACTGTTATTTAGCACACATCTCAAGGAAAATCGCTTAATTAATCGCTTAATTAATCGCTTAATTAATCGCTTAATTAATCGCTTAATTAATCGCTTAATTCTCGGATGTATCTGCTTCCCCTACCCTTTCCTACCATGGTCAACAAACCTTTATCTGTCAAATCCTTTAGTTCCAAATAAGCGGTTCCGCGCGAGACACGGTTGATTTCTACATACTCCTTTGTCATAATTTGCCCATTTTTTTCTACATGAAACAGAGCATCCTTTTGTCTGTCATTCAACTGTTCTGATATATCATCAATTTCTATAAAGGTAGTATCTTGAATTGGTGAATCAAAGATGATTTTGGTTTCAAGTGGGTGAAGTTCGTAATGCGGTGCTGTGTTTTCCCATTCTTCACACAGTCTTTGCATCATTTTGATACCAGACCCGTACCGTTCCACAAAACCAATATCGTACATCAATTGGCTCAAAATGGGATTTACAGGTCTGTGGATTGGTTTGTGCGGACTAACATCTTCTGGAAAACTTCCAGGATTAATAATCTCTATTCGGTCATCAAATATGAAAACCCGAACATCCGCAGGCTCTTGATAATTGCGATGAATTAAACCGTTGATAATTGCTTCCCGCAGTGCTTCAAGTGGGTACTCAAACTTATCGTCTCGTTGAAAACTTTTTGAACCTCGAAGACTGAGTAGTCGGATATTTCTTCTTATAAATTCTTCAGCAGCAATCACGATTTCCCAGAGTGTTCCTGAACAATCAAGCCGATCAATGACTGGATGGGTAACCGACGTTCCTCTGAATCTGACAACTCGCAACTGTGCATTTTGAAAGAATTTTTGAGGGTGTTTTCCAAAAAAGAGAATCCCCGCATGGGTGGGTGTTTCTTCTTCGCTAATACAGTTAATGTTTCTCAACAAGTCTGGTACAGTCATGTTTTGTGGTTGTGCTACGTTGCGACTCGCTTCTCTACGGGTTAGGTACCATTGGATCTTTTGTTCATCTATATCGTGATTTTTTGCACTAACGACTGAAAGTTGATCCCACGTTTGTCCAACAGACTTAAGGTGCATCTGTGCAATCTCCTGTGGAGACATGACTCGGTTACTATTTCCGACTCTCTTGTAACATATCCCCTTAACAGAAACAGGTTTTATAGAAGATGCCACAATTTGTACTAACAGAACAGATTTTCCTTCAATGTTAGCAGATTCAAGTTCCATAACTACCCGCGGATCAATCGCTTGAGATATCCGGTTTGTTACATCAGGTAATGTCTCTTTACCTATGGTAATTCCTCTGATTTCCTTCTTATCAGAGACACCGATAAAAATAATACCCCCACTGGTATTGGCAAATGCAGCAGCAGTTTCAATAGCTTCTTGATCGCATCTTTCTTTAAATTCGGTCGTGCCATTTTCCCCTTGCACAATGCGTTGTTTGAGTTCTGTAGTTTCCATAATTTTATAACCGCCAATTACCTATTCTTCCCAAGGGTCCTCAACGGGCATCGGTTTCCTACGTCCTTTATATACCAACCTAACCCTTATTGTCCCAGATCGGCGCGGCGGTGGCGGCGTTATAGCAACATCCCAGTTAAGAAGATCTTCTTCATCATAGTCCGGAAATGTAAGGCGTTGCTTCAGTTTTTCTTTAGGTGTATTTGTCGGTTGTGTGTTTTTCATCATGTGTTTAGCACTCCTTTACATACAATTTTAACAGAATTTGGCAATAAGAACAAATGATTTACTCTGTTTCTGTATCATTCTGAAAATGTCTACGGATAAACTCAGTCATTTCAGGACCCGATAATTTCTTTTTGCCTCCTTCAGTTTTGACGTGCAGTTCCCCTCTACCTGTATAAAAAACCTCTCTTCTTTGCGGGGGTGAGACTAAAAGTTCAACAACCCATAAATCTTCTATAGTTTCACTTTGCAAGTCGTATACATTATGAAATTTAAGGTGCCAGTCTTCAATGCTGATTGGGGGACGTATTGCCCCAAGCTTTTCCGAGACTATACGACGAACTTCATCTCTCTGTTCTTCATTTAGCTTTACACCTACTGTGATTCTGTCGTTATTCCTTACACCCCAGAAGATTCGTCCACCTTCTCGATTAAGAAAGGCTACAGCGTATATGTCAGAAGTATCCACAATGGAGCGAGAGGCGTGTCCACCCTTGATTTCTTTAAACTCATAAAACAGTGTTTCTTCAAAAGGTACTGGTTGATTCAGAACAAAATGAATTTGAGTCGGTTCAGTTAGGCTGTCAGCGTCAGTGGCACGCGCTAAGTATTCTTCAGCGAGTTGTTTATTTGCACGTAGTACAGAAATTTCATCTTCTGCCTCAAACGCTATACCTTCGTCAAAACATTCAATTGCTTTTTGATATTGATCTGACCTGAGAAAAGCTAAGCCTTTATTATTCAATACGATTGCTTTACTAATCGGATCTGTTACTGCGTTAAATGCTTTATCAAATTTTTCATGGGCTTGCTTGAAACTCTCCAAGATGCATCAACGCTAAGCCATCGTTACAAAAATCCATCGGATCAATATACGAAACCAATTGTCCGGCAAGTAAATCCTCCGCCGCTTTAGATAAAGAAAAACCTCCTCCTCCTATTGCCTCAACATACTTTTCTTGGAGGGTTGCTATTTTTACTCGTGTTAAAACCTGCACTATTCGAAGTCCGATTTTAGCATGAAGAAAACCATAAGAGGTAAATTTCATGTCGTCAACAAGTTTTTCTAATAAAGGTGTCATGAACTGTGAATTAAGGATTCCAGCTATCCAATCACTATCTTCACCCGTTGAACTTGATCTTATTCGACTAAATCTAGTTGTGTGTTCATGCAAAGAAAAATGCAGAGCAGAAGGGGATGCAAGTAATATTCTTCCAATTGGTAGTTTATCTTCGTCAGTTTGATATGCAAAATCAAGGCAAAAACGACTAAGAATATGATCAACTAATTCATTGTCAATTCTTGTAAAATAGTAATCTGAAGTAATAAACTGTTCTATCTGTTCTTTATGTTCTTCTTTGTCTGAAAGAAATTCTTTGACCAATTGAGCAAAAGCCTCAATGTCTTTTCGGACAGCGTAATGATCTGCTTCCTCGTGATTTACTTCTTCACAGAGATTATCTGAGACAAGTTCTGTAAGCTGAACTTCTACAGTTGTCAAGGATTCATCAATTTCATCGGCAATTTCGTTTGCAGATTTGGGTTCGCTATCAAGTAGACTCAATACAATCTTTTTACGAATTAAATTGTCCATGTTCTATCCATATTTTAGTGTTGCGTGGTATATTCAATTCCCCAAACCCATACGATACTTGATGTCGTAGTTAATGATAAAGTCTAATTCCTCGTCTGTAAACCCGTAGTGTTCGGCAAGAACACGGTCAATTTTGTCTATGATGTGCTTGGAGTGACGCGGAAAAAACTCATCATAAACTACTTTGCCAGTAGTTTTATAATTGGTTTCTTTCCGTTGTGCATGATGTTTTAAATCTTGCATTAAATCAGCAGATAGTTCAAAAAGAGTTTGTTTGATTGTATCATCCATTTGATCAACACCGATTGGAAAACTTCTAACTTCACGCATAGTCAAGTCCCGGCAATTAGAATGAACTACAAACCACCAATAAAAAAGCGAACTGTTTAAAGTTGCTGCGACTATGGACGCATCTAATTCAGTTGTTAGACATAAAGGTTTAACATGCGTTGAGATTTTTTCTCCATCTTGTTCGTTCCAGAAATAAGGAACGAAATCAGTTGAACGAATCCAATATTGAGGGGAATTGTGAAAATGGCAGACGAATTCCCCAATTTTAAAAGTCAATATAGATTTTTTGGCATTCCTGAGTTTGTAAGCAACTCGTTTACCCAAAGAATCTGCTATTTTGGGAAATGCCCCTTCAATGCAAATATCTGTAATTTCTTTAAAAACTATGCCTTCAAACAACATTGAGCGGACTTCCGTGAACCATCTATTATATTTGGTGGAATATAGTGTAACCATATCCAAATCTTTTTCCTGTGTAGTGATAAAAATAGTAGCACGTATATGTTGCAGATCATCAAAGAGTTTTCCCGGTCTATCATCAAAATTAGCAAACCAACTTATCCTATTTGGAGATTTGAAAAGTGACTGTGCTGGTATCATGCGATCAGTACAAACCAGAGGCAATTGAACGATCATTCCAACTGGTCCATTGCTTAAATCAATAGATCTCTCAATAGTCATTGCATACAAATTTCCGCACTTTTCGGTCATGTATCCTTTTAACGTGTAATGTTTCTTAACCTTGCTATACTCAACATAAGGCGGATTGCCAATAATCACATCAAACCCACCCTCTTGCAGAATGCCGTAAAATGCAATAAACCAGTGGAAAGGTTTATGTGAATTTAACCATTTTTCGTAATCAGATTGATTGTTCAGATCAATGTCGTATACGCCGGCCAAGTATTCGTTGAGTTCATCTTCTAATATCTGAAGCCTACTTTGCAAATTCAGTTTGTCGGCAGGTTTCACATCACCGCCTAATGTTGTCTGTTGTCTGCGAAACTCTACAAATAGTTGATTAACGTCCTCTGCCTTTTCTTTGATGCGTTCCATTGTATTGTCAAAGTCAAGCCTACCAGAAATCGATTCTTCTACCTCGTTGTATGTTGCAAAACCGACAAGTGTATTCCCCGCCTGAATGTTAAAGTCAATATCGGGTAAGGGTTCAATCTGTTTGACATCCTCAATCTGTGCCACCATTTTGAGGAAGAGGCGCAGCTTGCAAATCTCAATTGCTTCCTCCATAATGTCTACACCGTAGAGGTTGTTGATAATGATAGATTTAAGCACAAAATACTCTCGGTTTGGGTGCTGTGCAATTTGTTCAAGGGTTTGGCGAAAGTCTTTGTATTTACGGGGGGCATCTCCTACCTCGTCAAGGAAAACTTGCATTCGATCAAGACATGCTTCGTAGAACGGTTCAAGGATGTTCAGTGCGGCAAAGAGGAATGCGCCGGATCCGCACGTCGGGTCAAGTACTGTCACTTGAGTGATGGCTTTCCAGAATGCGCGGAGCAGTTCCGGACCCTCACAATCCTCAATAACCACTTGTGCAAATTGACAGATATCCAGATTATAGGTTATCAGATCGTTGATGTTGTTTATCTCTCCGTTTGTGAGTTTAGCGTGGACAGATTCGCAACGTTGCCTACGTGCAACTACCTCACGCCATATTTCTGTGGGTAGGGCGATCTCATCAACTCCATCAGGTGCACGTTCATTCCACTTTGTGCGTTCAGACACATTATCAATGCCGATAACGATATCCTCTGGCAAATCTATATCAATACCTTTTTTGACTGCCTTGTAGATATACCTATCAGGATCCTCTTGCAGCAATTTCCAAACGGAAGCATCACCTTCGAATGCGATTTTACACGATTTCTTTGCTGCATCAAAAAGAAACGGAATGATCGTATTTTTACTGATGTACTCCGTGATGTCCTCTTTGGTATAGTATGCACCCATCTGTTTCTGGTTGATATATTTTTCAAATATGTATCCAAGCACATCGGGGTTGATTTCGTTATCGTTTCGGAGTTGTCTATCGTCAAGAGTCCACTGGTACTGTTCAAAAAAGGTGAATAGTTTCTCAAAGGCAACATCAGGTATCACTATGTCCTCACCGTGTAGTGTTTCAAGTTGATGTTTTTGGAAGATGCCGCCGTTAAGGTAAGGAACTTTACCGAGCAACTGTCTTATTTCACGAGTACGATCTTTTTCAGGTTTAGCAAATCCTTCAAAAAAGAGCGGACAGAGAAATTCTTTGTAATACCTATCAGCACCATCACTTTGCATCTCTGTCAATTTGTTTCGGAGGTAGTTTATATCGTTGTTCAGAAAACCTTTCTTCTGAATGAAATAGATAAACATCAAGCGGTTCAGCATGACTGAGACGTACCATTTTTGCATGTCTTCGTCCGGGATGCCAGTGAGGAATTTGAGGAATGCATCGTGTTCCCTTTTGAAATGGTCGTAAAACCTCCTTGTGACTCTTTCGACATCAAAAGCAGCCAATACTCGTCCTGTTACATCTCCTATGAATATGTTTCCATCATCTTCCTCGTCAAGTGTAAAAACGATGCTTTTTAGTTTCTGTATGAGCGAATCACCGGACTGCCAAGTTTCGTAGCGGTGTTCACGGCATGCGTCCGGTCTCCCTCGTTGACGTTTGACCCACTGCCATATTTGTATGGTTTTTTCAGCATTAGTATAGATGATAAAGTTTTCATGTGAGGCTTTTGCGACCTGTCTTTGGATTTTACGGCGGGTTGCATAATCTGGGAAGGGTTGTTTTTCTGTCATCTGTGGACATTCATAGACAGCCATGCCGTGTTTTTCAGCAAGTGCTGTGAGAACATATTTGGTTTCATCTACGATAACCGGGAGTGTTTGAGAATGATTATCCCAACCGAGAACTTGTGTAAAGAGGTCCTCAAATTCAGATTCTTTGAGGTATTGGCGTGTTTCTTGAGTGGTAAATTGCATAGGTATTTATAGTGAGTTGGCACTTTTCAAAACGGACACATTAAGGTTTACATAAGTCTATGGCTGATGATTCACAGACCAATTTCCTTTTTGATCTGTTCCCAGGGTCTGCCACCACCAGCATCCAATTCCTGCTCTGCCTCAGCTATATCTGCTAAGACATCTGGTTCTGAATTAATCAATGCAGTTTCACGCCATTCGGAGAGAAAAATAGAAAGTGTTTCAGGATCTTTTTTGCCATCTGAAATGTGCGTTAGCAGTGTGAATAATTCAGTGAAAAACTCAACAAGTTCTTCTGCTGCCAACCACATGACCCAATCAAAGGACTTTGAGAGCCTAACAGATTTGACTAATAATTCGTCATTCGTGAGATGACCAACGACAAGTTTAGGCTTTTTCATATAAGACCTCTGGCAATAGGGATTATGTTAATGTCAATTATACCTGATTTAGACAAGGATTACAAGGTTTAACTACTCGTGGACAGGGTTATTTAGTTTTCGGTTTTTTGGCTATTATTTTCACATATGTGAACACCTTGTGTAGGTCGGGTAGAGCGAAGCGAAACCCATAGGTGTAAAATTAAGGGATTTTCTATGTCAGAAACCCTCTTCAGTCCCGTAGGGACGATATGTTTATAGTTAAACGTTATACAAACCCTTTTAGTCCCGTAGGGACGCTATGTGTAAAAGCACACCATGATATAAACATATCGTCCCTACGGGACTGAAGAGAGGTGGGGGTACACATTTTTTCTATAAACATATCGTCCCTACGGGACTGAAGAGAAGACAATCCCAATAAACATAGGGATTCAGAGTGATTCATAAGAGCTTCTAAGTTCTCTTAAGTTTACACTTATAGGTTTCGCTTCGCTCTACCCGACCTACAGTTTATTTATGATAATTTGTCAATTAGAAATGGTATAACTTTTCCTTTATTTTATAGAAAGCCCTAATGAACAGACGATTTTGGGTTCTTGCATTTGGATTTCTTCTTCAACAATGCAGAGTCGTCCATCGTCCCATAAACCAATCACTAATTCAGCAAGTTTTTCGTTGGAAATACCAGAGCGAAGTTGTGGATTAAGAATATCCTTTGCCACTGGCCGTAGCGGGTAACGATAGATATTTTCTATGACCTGTTTGAGTTCCGGTGTTGCAAAGAGAGTCCCTTCTACTTCTGATGCATAATCTTTTAAGCGTTCATAAGTGCGGAAACGTGCGCCAGTTGATCGTCCGAGTTGTCCACCAATTGATCTCCCCTCAGAGACAATGAGTTTCGCTGCTTCCTCTACAAGGTGATGGTGTTTCTCAAGCGGTTGAAGTGCTTCTGTATTAGGTTCACACGCTGCTGCTTGTAGAATAGTGAACTGTGATTCTGTTACACTCTCTCCATTTTTGTCAATCCATGCCAGTGCGTCATTATCTTCCCCGGTTCTGATATAGACCAATGCACCTTCCGGTTGCGTATCAATAGGTGTATGTGGTTTTGTTGAATAAACAACAGATGGAAGTTTGGTGATGATTTTTTCTAAATCGGGGTTTTCGGTAATAGCGTTTTTCCATATTTGGTAGGCGTGAGAGGCAAGGTCTACATCGTTATCCATATCGTCGTCAAGCAGATCTGCGCGTTCATGATAGAGATCAACAATTGCTTGGTTACCATTTTCACCGTCGTCTTCAAAGAATGCTTCATCAGTGCCAACCACTTCAGCATTCTGTTGTAGTCGTGCACGGACGCGTCCGCGCAGGTTTATGATACGTTCAACACCATCTGCGGGTAAAAAGGAGTAGCACAGTATCTCTTCTGCAGTTTGACCGATTCTGTCAACGCGCCCGGCGCGTTGGACTAACCGTATAATTGCCCACGGCAGATCGTAGTTTACGACAATTGCACAGTCTTGTAGATTCTGACCTTCACTCAAAACATCCGTGCTGATGAGGAGGCGCAATTCATCTTCTTTTCTGAAAGCACCTTTTCTGTTATTGCTAATAGGACTGAATCGGGTTGCCAACAGCGTAGGATTAGCAGAGTCACCGGTAGCCGCTGCTAAGTGAGTCAAACCGCGTCTGTCTAATGCAGCTTTTAGATAATGTACAGTATCCGCAAATTGGGTGAAAACTAAAACCTTTGTATCGGGATGTGTTTGCGTTAATAGTTCCTCAAGAGCGTTAAGTTTGGCATCTTTTGACTCATCCCATTCACCGTATTGTTGTAAAATCTGGATCAGTGCTTCGGCGTCTTGCGTAAGTTGTTTCTTTAGGATCGGTAAGAATAGATCAGAACGGATCCACTTAAAACGCGTACTGTACTTTGTCAAATAGATTTGATAAATAACAGCAGCGCGTTCTTTATACTTTTCAATTGTATACAAATTGGAATGAGAATCGGTTGTATCAATTAATTCGTCATCCTCATCATCAGAGATTGCTGAAATAAGATTGACATCATCGGTGTCTACATCACTAAATCGTGTATCAAGCATAGATGCATCAAGTCCACCGATTGGAAATGGTTCGCCGTTTTCAATCGCATATAAAAAGATATAGTTTCGTAGAATGTGGCGATCAACAGACTGCAAAAATGCTTTTCCACTACTTTCAAGTCGTTTGAATAGATTAGTGCGACAAAATCCCATCAACCGTTTTCCACCACGTGATAGGTCTTGTAGTCGTTCTTTTTCAGCTTCGGTGGGTGGTTCTGCTGGTGCATCATCAATGTAATTTGCAAGTCCATAACGTGCCAAGTTAAGTCTGTTTATGATATTCACTACATGTTCTGAATATAATTGTGCATAAGTGTCGTCAGGGTCTTTGTCGTCAATTGTGAACGCAACCGTTTTGGGTGCGCGTGTTGGGAAGTAGGATCGTGTTCCATCTGGAAACAGTAGGTATTTTCTTTTTGAGTCGGTATCTTCTTCAGCATAGTTTTGCATGATGAAGCTGCGTGTTCTTCGGACAAGATATCGCCGCATGAGCTCACGCCAATCGTCAATCTCATCACTTTTTTCAAACGCTGCAAGGGTGTTGGTTCCACACTGATAATCACTCAGAAATTTAAGCTCACCAATTTTATTGATGCAATGGTCTGGACGTATGCCGAGGTCTTCAGCTTCATCAACAAAAAGGCGAAGTTGATTTGAAAGATCAAGGAATGATTTGTTGTATGGCGTTGCTGTGAGTAAAATCACTTTACTGTCATTTTGTTGAATATAGTCCTGAATTGCACGATAACGTTTGCCTTCACGGTTTCTGAGATTGTGGCTTTCGTCAATCATGACCAATCTATAACGTCTGAGATCAGGGAGTTCATTCAGAACGCGGCTTATTGAAAGCACCTTCCCACTTAAACGGTACTCTTCACGGTAAAACTCCCACATACTAACAAGGTTCTTTGGACAGATGATAAGTGTTGCAAGATCATCCTTGTCTTCCATTATCTTTGCCAGTGCCGTTCCCATAAGTGTTTTACCCAGACCGACAACATCACCGATAAGTACACCATCACGTTTGTTTAGGTGATGTGCTGCGATTTTGACAGCAGCAGTCTGAAAGTCAAAAAGTTTGTCTTCAAAATTGCTTGGTATACTAAATTCATTTAATCCTGCGCGTGCTTCATGTGAAAGATGATATGCCATTTTTATATAGATATGATAGGGTGGAATCAACTCCTCACGGGCCCAGCTCTGCTCAATGATTTCGGCTAATTCCTTAGATATATCTATGCACCATCGATCTTTCCATCTATCCTCAAACCAAGCTTCTAATTTCTGACAAGCGTCAGCATCAAGCACATCAATGTTGAGTTCTCCCTGTTTTGAGAGTCCAGCGAGTGTTAGATTACTACTGCCAAGGTAACCCACAATTGGGGAAATAGGGTCTTGTCTGTGTAGTAGGTAGAGTTTGGCATGCAGTGGATGTTGTAGAAATAGTTTTACTTTCACCTTTTCATCACGAAGTTGGTGTGCTAATTGACGTAGACCGATTTCGTCTGCACGGGTTGGTATACCAACAGTTAATTGTTCTCGGAATTCGGCTGCTAATCTGTTTTTAAGACGAAGGGCAGTTTGATTATCTATTCTGTCGGAATCTTTAAAAATGCGTAAAGCGTGGCGTAGTTCTTGATCGGGGTTTTGATGCATTCCGACGAGTAAACGGCAGCATGCTTCATCTCCACCGTGCCAATTTTCAATGTAATTTGCGAGTCTTTTCCAGCCTCTGAGGTTAAAATACCCCACGCAAAAATCTGCATGGGTGGAGGCTTCAAGGGTTTGTTGCAGTGCTTGAAGGAGCGGTTGGTCAATATTGTCAAAGATTCTGGGCATAGGTCGGTATCCCTTATACCATTTCTATATATTATTGTCTCATTAGGCGGTTATTATGGTAGTTATTCTTCAGCACACAAACTGAAAGTTTGTGCTACAAAAAAGAGACATTTTTAAGTTGAAATGGTATTAGTTTCTCGTAGTAATTCTTGCTGTATTTTAACAGATACTACCTATTTGTGCAAGTGTATGTGGTGTAAACTTAACACTTGCCAACTAATATAACGCATGCTAAACTGACAATATGCGAGTGTTTATCCAAATTGTTTACGGTATAATCGGTGCCGTAATCATTTCCTTTATTTGTATCTGGCGGTATGGCAGTTTCGGTGAAGCGCGACACGTTATCAGCATTATCGGTGCAATAGCAATTCTCATTGCAAGTCTATATATTCTCCGAAGTCGTTGGATACGTTGGGGTAATCGGCAAAAATGGTTGAAATACCATCAGCGGTTAGCCTCATTAGGTTTATGTCTTGTGCTTTTCCACTCTGCATTCCAGCCAATTACGTGGCATTCATGGCTAACGTTTCTACTTGCATTGTCAAACATGGGAACAGGAATCGCTATCAGTCTTACTGCAAAGAGGGTTCGACAGATATTACTTAGATGTCATCTAATTCTTGCCCCTATTTTGTTGATAGGTATTGTTTTTCACGGACAGGCTAAACTTAATCATGACGAGTTTTTTCCACTGACAGAAGTTCATGATGTGCCTTGTGCAAAATGCCATACATCAGAACCGCTCCTATTTCGTCTTGATTTTACGTCTATTCAACCAGAATTGTTTACTTATGATGCTGTTCCAGATGATATAGTATGGTGGTTAGGACAACACGATATCAAACTATCTCAAACAGCGAAGATGCTGACTAAAGAACAAGACATTAGATGGACAATTACCGACACTGAAAAACGTCGTCATTACCATATAGAGAAAGAAGGGGACAAACTCTCAATCTCCGCTGATAATTCATACCGTAGTTACACATGTATTACCTGCCACGAGCATAATACGCCTGAATTGAAATTAGCCCATGAATTGCACGGTGTGCAAGATTTTCATAGATGCCTCGTCTGTCACCAAACGGAAATAGATGGTACAAAATACGGTAGGCAACGGGTCAATTGGGACTATGATCCCAATTGGTAGGGTCCTGATGTCTTGTAGTAACAAAAAATGACTTGAACTCAATGCAGCACTGAATTCAAGCCATTTTCCAATCTGTTCTATCAGTTTATCAACGGGATTTGATGTTACCCCAAGTTGTGGTCAGTTTACTTGTCGGGTCTACAGATAGAAATTCTCCATCCTTCACCTGATTGATTTCATCCGCAGAAAGAGCACGACCAAAAATGTAGTACTCGTCCAACAGTCCTATATACCATCGATCGCTTTTATGTTGACCGATTCCAGCATTTTCTCCCCATTCAGCTGATAGTTTTCCAGAACCTTTCTTAGAATTCGTTTCTTCACCATCAATATAGGTCTTTGCATCCCCACTATCACTATCATAAGTGCCAGCAAAGTGAACCCATTTGTTTGCATCAATCACTGGACCGGGGTTGATATTGAATACCTCGGTATTTGTTTCATTTCGATGGAAGAATCGGAATCCTCCAGGACGAATTTCCATGTGATAAAGACCACTTGCATGTGTAGTGCCGATTGCATCAAGCAATGTTTGTGGGTTTGCTGAACCTGTATGGTTAACCCAAACTGCTAATGTAAATCCGTCTACTGGGCCGTTTTTAAATTCTGGACCATTCATATTGACCCACACATTGGTTTCTAAAGCAATTGCTTGCCCGATAACACCCTTTTCCCATTTTGCGTTACCCTCAACTGTCCCATCGTTTCCGTTTTTTGAACCATCTTTGACAGTGTCTCCATTGTCATCAAAACTATAATATACGGATAACGTCGGGTCATTAAGATCAGCCTGAACTGAAAGCACACACGTACTGAGGATAATTATTACTGCAAGATAGACGTGTAACTTACCAATTATATCTGTATGCATGTTTTCTCCTATACGTTAAATCTAAAATAGTGCTTTGTCAAGTCACAAATGATTTGTATATCGGACGGGGAAACCCCGTCCCTACGAACGGATCTACTCATCATTTGAGTATTGACAGAACAATAGTTGCAAAAGATTCTATTTAACTTTTTAAAGTTGATAAAATAGACATCATAATGAATTATGGTAAAACATTGAATTAACTTTGCACACTTCTTCTGTAGGAGGGAACTCTGATTCCCGACAATAAGCGTGTTAGTCGCGATTCGGAAATCGCTCCTACAGAAGAAGCGTATACTTACACCATTTCTAAATGATTATGTAGCATTATTTCGTAGGTCGGATAGAGCGAAGCGATACCTGACACGTAGGGTTAGGCAGGGTTTCCATGTCGGGTTTCGCTCCGCTCTACTCGACCTACAGTTTATTTATCACAATTTGTCAATTAGAAATGGTATTATTCTCGAATTACTTCGTTTTAATACTCCCCCAGGTAGTTGCGAGTTTGTCTGCTGGTTCTACTGGTGTTGCGAATGCACCTTCCATAATCTGCTGTATCTCTACTATTGTCACAGCACGCGCGAAAATAAAATACTCGTCTAACATGCCGCTAAACCACCGACCATTCTTATGATGGCCGATTCCAGCAGAAACGCCCCAATTGGTTGCCAGTTCTCCACCACCAAGGGCACTGTGGGTTTCTTCACCATCAACATAAATCTTGATCTCGCCACTTTCGGTATCATAAGTACCTGCGAAATGAACCCACTTATTTGCCTCTAAAACTGGACCAGGGTTGATATTAAAGACGGTAGTGTTTGTATGGTTTCTATGGAAGAATCGGAATCCTCCAGTTCGAATTTCCATGTGGAAAAGACCACTTCCATGGTCAGTGCCGATCGCATCAAGAAGTGTCTGAGGATCACTTGAACCTGTATGGTTTACCCACGTTGCTATGGTGAATCCATCGCTTGGAAGGTTCGTGAATTCTGGACCATTCATATCAATCCACGAATCGGTCTCCAAGACTATAGCCTTGCCAACAACACCATCAACTCGATTGACATTACCAACGATTGTTCCGTCGTTACCACTAACAGAACCATCAACAACAGTTTCACCCTCGCCATCAAAACTATAATAGACAGAAATTGTCGGGTCACTCAAGTCAGCGTTGGCAGTTAATATGCTGACACAGAACATAGCAGAAATGGCAATCAGAATATGAAACAGTTTAATATAATCAAAACGCATTGTAAAATTCTCCAAAAATTAGGGATTATTTACTATAAGAATTCTATCTAAAGGTAACAAAAATAACCTACATGGATATAGTGTCTGTTTGCTAACCTAACTCAATTTACTAACTCAGTTCAATACTCTATAATTGATACATATTGACATTCTTGACCTATTTTACATCAGGCAATTCCGTTGTCTATATCAATTACAGATAATGAACTGTCCAAAAAAGATTCTATACAATTATGGGATTTTTTTCAACAAAAAACAGAATAGTTTAATTAGGACTTACGCAAAATGACCAAATTTCACCTATTTTCACAGGATTCAGTGCGGTTAGGAAACCGCACCTACCGGGGAGTGCGTAAGTCCTGTTAATCAAGCTTCTAATTATCACAAAACGAAAATCTGAGAAAATCCTTTTTTATGGAAATGTTCTGCATTTTAATGATATTATGTAAAAAACTGATCTTGGAGATGAATACTATGACATGTCTATTTAGATGTCGTTGTCTGTTTATAGTCCTGATTTTATCCGCTTTTGTGATTTTACCGGCACACTCAGCAGACGTAACCGTTGGGTTTTTGGCAGGAAGCAATCAACTCGGTGAAGTAGAGGAAGCTGCTTACAACTGGGTTAAGGATACCTTTCAAACGAAAATGCTTATAGCTGATAAGAGTGGCAATTTCAAGAATAGTGGCGGTTCAGCAATGAAGTTAGACCAATTTGCTGTCTTATGGCTATTCTATACAGAAACGAATATGTTACCGGAATCTTTTCTGGCAGATGGCACTCAGAAGAGCATTCTTGATTATTTGGAAACAGGTGGAAGCATATTTCTCTCTGCCCTCGGACTCAAGTATGTAGCTGATTTGGGTGTTGATGAAGAAAATATACGCGTCTTCCAGCCTCTTGGTAAAGGTCCTCCTGAGATAGGGATTACGCCGACGGATGATGGCAAAAATCATCCAGTCTTTGAAGGATTTGATACAGGGGGTCCTATTTTTCTGACGAGTATGGCTCAAGCAGGCTTTACTGCAGATTTTATCAACTTCAAAGCAGGACCTCCAGCAGGTACGATACTCGGTACAAAGACCCGTGGGGGTGGTGCTGGTGGTGGCGAACGTCCCTTTGTGGAATATGAGGTGAAAGATGGAAAAATCATCACCCTCGGACATCACAACGGGGTTTATACCGATACGAGCTCCAAGGAGAGCGATAACCTGAGAAAACTATCAGAGAACGTGCTAAATTACCTTGGAGAAAACTCCGTATACTTCGCTGTTCAACCCGATGGAAAATTAACGACAACATGGGGTAATTTAAAGTCTACTTTGAAATAGCCATAGCGATTTATCACATTGTGGTGATACTACAGTAGTGCCTTGTCAAGTCATAAATGATTCGTTATCGGACAGGGAAACCCTGTCCCTACGAACAGGTCTACTCATCATTTGAGTGTAGACAGAACAGTAGGAATGATCTCCGATTCGCATCAGGTCGGACATCGGAGATCCCTTCTACATAGTACATATAGTTGATGGCTATAGATTGACAAATCTCTATACTATAACAGATCGTTGTTCCTTTCTACTTGCCTAACTTGGACAGCAGGATTTAAACGGGAATGATGCATGAGCCAATAGGCTGTTGCAACCAAAACCCCGCCGAAGATTGTGGCTAATAGCCATATCTCAGCTTGAACAAGAATAGCATTTCCCCTCAGTTTTGCATCCCGATATACCCCAATAGCAAAAGATATGTGTATAATTGCTATGACTAAGATAAAAAACAGACTCCAAAATCCAACTATAATCGCTTCAAAAAATCCCATATTTCGCCTCCTGTTTTTGTGCTGATGTATATTTCAAATTGCACTCAATAGATTTTACTTTACATGATTGTTCGTGGGCTCCACTTCTCCATATAGTTTGACGGCATTTCGTGGATAAACATAGATGTTGCCTGTCCTCGGTCACTGAATCTATATAAGGTAGAAGACAGATAGAGTTGTTTTTGTGCGCGCGTCATTCCAACATAGAATAGGCGGCGTTCCTCTTCAAGCTGCTCTTGGGTAATTCCGCTTTTCCACATCGGAAAACTTCCCTCCTCCATCCCAATGATGAAGACATATTGAAATTCTGTTCCTTTTGCAGCATGTAACGTCATAAGCGTAAGTTGTTCTGTCTTATCATCAAGTTCATCAAAACTGGTTAGCAATTTCTGGTAATCTAAGAAATCAGTCAAATGAGATCCGAGTCGCATTCTCTCAAATTTAATAATGACGTTTAAGAATCTTGACTTCTGTTCAATCCAATCACTATCCTCTTTGTAGGCAGTGGCTTCAGACTGTATCAACTGACCGATATATTCTGCGGCTTGTTCATTCTCTGTTTGTTCAAAGGACAAGTCCTCATGCAAAACAGAATTATTTACCTTGGCATATCGCTTCGCAGCACTTAGATATGCCTTTTCTTCAGGTAACATTTCTACCTCATCAATATCAGTTCTTTTCGCAAGGATACTGATCCCAACAAGAGGTAAAAATTCGGGTAGCGATTTTACTTCCTGCTTCTGTGCGTCAATCCTGATCAGTTCCTTAAATATCTTGCGGTTGACTTCAACATCATCCATTGCACGATGTAAACGAGTATATTCAATTCCAAATTTCTCAGCAAGTGCCTGTATACCGCGCCGTTGTCGTGGGAAAAGTCTGCGTGCAGTAACAAGGGTGTCATAGTGTGGATTCGGTAATCCCCTCTTTAAATGCTTTTGCAGGACACGTTCAAGTATGGGATTATCATACTTTGCAACATTGTGACCGATGAGGATACGATCTTGGATAAATCCACACAACTCTGGTAGCACCATTTCAATACTTGGACAATCTTTGACAGTGTTTTCATCAATTCCGTGCACCCGTGTAGTTTCTCTGGGTATATATCCTCCGGGGGGTTTTACCAATCTATAGTAGCGTTCTACTTCGTCACCAATTACACTGAGACGTTGAGCGGCTATCTCCACAATGTTCGCAATTCTCGTATCAACGCCAGTTGTTTCTAAATCGTATATAACCATATCCGACATGTTTGGAGTTTCAAAACGACTCAATAGACGTTGGCATAACTTCAGGGCAGCAATACTCCGAACACCATCAGTCTGAAGTTGAAGCACTCCTGTTTCTTCAGATTGTGTAGTTCCGATTAAGATTGTGCGCGATGTAGTTTGCATTTTATCAAGTTCACCGAAATCTCCGACCAATAGATTGATACCATGTGCATTCAGTTTCGGTTCACTCTTGTCAGATTCACTGTCCATTTTTGGTAATAGTTGTATCTCTACATGCTTATCAAGATAGTTCTTTAACGTTTCGTGTATAATCCGTGCTGCACAGTATTCATCTATACCATAACTGGCAATAATCTGAATTGGTTCATCACGATCAAGGGCACTATATAGTACATCTTGGACAAGTGCTAAATTCCGTATCTCAGGCTGTTTTTCTATAGTCAACAATTCCTTTACACGATAGGGTGAACGAAAGATATCCAATGTAGCAAAGAGTTTTTGAGCGATCTTATCTATTTTCTCTTCCGCTATTCCGTCTGATAGCGTCTTCAGTTCCTGCCAAAATCGATGGATATTACGTCTCGTTAATGGACCAACATCCTCTGGGTAATCCTCAATGTTTTTCAAGAGTTCAACTAAAGTTATGTCATTTCGCAATGCTAACCACTTAAGGCGTACCCACGTAAGATCGTCAATCCTCTTTTCAGGAAAATTGATTGCATTCTCAAGGTCTTGAGGAAGTTGCCATTGAATGAAACGGAGGTAAGAGAGGATCCCTTTGCTTGTTTCTTCATCAAAGGAATTGGTGGGTCGGATGCGTTGAAATTTAATCTTACGTCGAAGTAGTTCTTCTGCCAAAACATCCGCAAGTTTGTGTGTTCGGTAGAAGATTGCTATATCACGATAGGAGACACCGCGTTTACTGACTAAATTTCGTATGATCTTTATTATATAGCGTGCTTCTTCGTTTGCTGTGCTGAAGGTATAATGAAATATATCTCGTCCAACATCTTGGTGTGTTTTGAGGGTGTGCTGTTTCTGACGGTCCGTGTTCTTACCGATGACTTCCTCCGCTGTCCGCAATATTTTTTCTGTACAACGATAATGCTCATCTAATTCCACAATCTCTGGTGAGAAATCATCTTTAAAACTTTCAATGTACTGAGGATCTGACCCGCGCCAGCTATAGATAGACTGATCAGCATCCGCAACGACCATCAGGTTATTCTCTGGTGGGGCGCATATAAGTTTGAGTAGTTCATACTGAGCACAATTCACATCATGGTATTCATCAACAAGGATATGGGAGATATTCTTGTGATACTCAATTTGCACATCTGAAACCTGATTAAACAGTGCAACTGTTTTCGCAAGCAGATCATCAAAGTCAAGTGCATTGTAATCGGTTAGTTTTTTCTGGTAGGCGTTTATTGCATCTTTGATATTGTCTTCAGCATCAGGATCATCCATTTCCGCGATTATGTCAGGATCAATTTCCAAGTCATCATCTATATTCTCTAATTTACATTTTGAGTCGCTTATGATATTTCGTAAACGCCATGGCGGGTAGGTGCGTGAGTTTAAATTAAGTTCCCGGACAACTTCTTCCAAGATTTCGTCTTGAATATCTTGATCAAAGATAGCGAAGTTTTCACTGAGTCCGATATGATTGGCGTGTTTTCGTAGCACTTTTACACAGAATGCATGAAAGGTACTGACCTTTATGTTAGAGCCGTGCGGTTCACCGATTTCATTGTTAACCCGTTCCCGCATCTCTTCCGCAGCTTTATTTGTGAAGGTAATGGCAAGGATGTTATAAGGTTTGATTCTGTGTTCGCGAATTAGGTAGGCGATACGGTGTGTGATGACTTTCGTTTTACCTGTACCAGGTCCAGCGATAACAAGTAGAGGACCGTCTTTATGTTTTATTGCTTCAGTCTGTTTCTCGTTTATACCGTGTAGTATGTCCATTTCTTATCTTGACTACCTTAGAGATGTTTCTGGTATTTGGAATGATTTCTTTAGAACAATTGCGGTTGGAAATGTCTCTTTAGCAATAGTCAGTATATAACAGATAGCACAAAAATACAAGGAATTTGCAGGTTTCATTCAACAAAACAATCTTTGAGTTCATCTAACACCACCGTTGCGTAGCTGCCAGCAGGCAGTGTGAAACAGAGACTTATTGCATCTTCACTCGCTTTTACCTGATGCAATTCCATGCGGAATCGGAGTAGTCTTCTCGTTCCCGGTAGTCGAATCCCTACGATTTTACGGAATAATTCTTGTTTAACACCCTCATCCAACAGTAATTCATGCTCCATTTCTTGAGTCTTGCCGAGAGGGTGCCGCATTTTGTACCCAAAAATTGGACCAGAAGGACTAATCTCAAATGCATCCGCACGTGGTTGTTCTACTTCAGCATTTTCAACAAGAAACGGTGCCCCATTACTATGTTTGATTGCTATATCACCATCCCACAGTTTACCTAATTCTGGTAATCTTTTCTCCAAAACACAATTAAATAGATAAGCCTGATATGCTGATAGGTAGAGTTTGCGTAACCGATGCGGAATACAAGCGACTGCTTTTTCATGTGAATCTTGTTCTCTCGCACGTCTAATTCGTTTTGCTAATTGACTGGACTGTGCGGTTTCACCATCAAGCACATATCCTAACGCCTTTTCCCACTCTTTCGTCATTAATGCTTTTCCTATGAGATGTGAATCCTGCTTATTACCGAACCTCTGTTTTCCAAACCTATTCGGTACACCTTCAGCTGCTAACTGTTTCATTTTTTGCTCAATATTGGTTTCTATTTTCGGGGATGTAGAACAACGCACTATTATTTCAAAACGGTTACCCCGAAGATGTCCTACACGCAATTTATGTGTATGAAGCTCTGACCATAGAATTTCTATGCGTGGAATCTCTAACTTCAAAATCTGTTTAGGAGGTATACCTTCAATAGACAGTACTTGTGTAGTTATCGCTTGCTTATCCTTTAGTCCAGCATAACCTATGGTATTAGGATTCACTTGTAGCACACGTGCGATTCTATTTATTGCCTCTAATGTACTGATATTGCGTTTCTTGATGGCGAAAAACGTATGTGTACCTGTCCGCGAAGGTTCATATAGCGGTATTTCTTCAACGATGAAGTCTTCAGGTTCAAATCTCATAATGTCTAAACGGTCGTTAATGCAGCACTGAGGGCATCCCAGAAAGGATTCTCATTTTCATTGTTAACTGAGAGACAGTGTGCTTCCTGAAACTCGTGTTGCAGACGTTTTATCAGTTGTTCAGTGCTGATTCCGTTTTCATCAAAAAAACTGAATGCTTGTTGAACAATCTCAAGTAACGATTTCTGAATACCTTGAATTTGTTTATCGGTTAGTCCTCAATCAGTTTGTGAAAGTTTTCCTTGTTTTCTTCTGATTGCGCGATTGTCTTTTGTGCCTTGAACAGAATAAGAGGTAGAGAATCAAACCCGCCATGATAAGCGTCTTACCGCTACCGGTTGCCATGTTGAATAGTAGATGTAGAGGTTTTTCTTTGTCTTCAAAGTCGTTTTCAAAACAGAGGATAAACCGGACGAATGCTTCCTCTTGGTAAGGACGGAGTGGGAAGGCGGGGTTTAGGTTATCTGTGATGTATGTGGGGATTTCGGTTTCTCGGAGGGTTCTCCGTCCGAATTCCTCTAATACCGTTTCGTGTAGAAATTTTTCTGTCATAATAAATAAAAGTAGTTGTGGTGTAGCCCAAACTTTTAGTTTGTATCTCAGTCTTCTTTGTAGCACAAACTTTTAGTTTGTGCATCTTTGGGACGTAAACTCACAGTTTGCGGTACGGCAATAACTCCACTGCCATTTTTCCCACTCATCTACTAAACCTGCTTTTATAGGATTATTGAGAACGTACGTTACAAATTGTTGCCATTCATTTGAGGTTCGTATACAATGATCGTAACTTTCGTGTTGCCAGAAAGCCCCGCTGCGCTCTAATAGTTGATTGGCTTTCCTTGCTGTATAACCCTTGAGCGATTGCATAATAGAAGAAAGTGTGTTGTAGCACAAACTTTTAGTTTGTGCATCTTTAGGACGCAAACTAAAAGTTTGCGGTACTTCCGAAGGTTGTATGGGAAGCGGTGCAAACACGACATGAACGTGATTTGCCATGATGCAATAAGCATCTAAACGATATACTTTTCCATCCAAGTAGTGCATACTATCCGCCACTACTTTAGCAATTTGATCATCCTTGAGCCAAACGGGACCGCTTTGTGCATCATCTAAAGTTTTTTCAATTTTTCGGAACCACTGTCGTTTCCATTCATCAGATTTTTCTTTTTCCGTAAATGTCTTATGTTCATCTGTCTCACTACCAGAGTTACTTTCCAGCTTGATAAGACGCAATTTTTCCGATTTCCACTGCTGCAGTACGCTCCGTGGTAGAGAACCATCGAGATGGAATGTTACAAAGAGAGTTGCACCTGGTGGTTGTATATGTGGCAAGTTACGACGATAGAAAGGTTTGTAGTCAAAGTGATTCATCTGTTGGTCCCTAATTGTAGCACAAACTTTTTAGTTTGTGCATCATTATAACGCAAACTAAAAGTTCGCGCTACAATACGAAGTACAAAAACACAAACTAAAAGTTTACGCTACAATACAAAGCACAAAACGCAAACTAAAAGTTTACGCTACAATACAAAGTACAAAACGCAAACTAAAAGTTTACGCTACAATACGAAGTATAAAAACGCAAACTAAAAGTTTACGCTACAATACGAAGTATAAAAACGCAAACTAAAAGTTTACGCTACAAAGACTCTTCACCGAGTACCAAATTGTTCCAATCAGGGAATTTCCCATCTTCCAGAATTTTTATAATTGAGTCACGACATAAGTCTTGTGCTTTTGAGATAAAGTCCTCAACCTCTCCTGGAGGATACGGTTTTTTCTTTTTTCCGTTTCCTTTCTTGGGCAGCTTTCCTGTATGAACAACTGCGGAACGCCAATCATAGATTGCCTTAAAGTCTTTCATTAATTCCTTTCGCTGTTCCTTTTTATCTCCTAAGTGCCAAGCAGCATGAAGACTAAATCTGAAACGTATTTCACGGTTGTAATCTGTCTCTGATAAATAGAGAGATTCAAAGGCTATCCCTAAGTCAATGATTTTATCCACCTGGTTTCTACTTACTTTTGATTTTATCCATCTGTCAATTGTTATCTGTAATTTTTTCAGATCACCTGAATCTATGTTATCCAAGATGTAATATAGATGTTTGGCTTCATTTATCTGCAACTCTCCAATCTTAATCCTAGTTCCAAGCATGAAATTTGCAAGCACCACATGATTAAGTTGCGATCCTTTACTCCCCATATTCAAATTAAACAATTGATTTGCTGCCAAAAATCTCCATTTCATCACAATTTCAATAGGGTAATTGCACGCCAAGGATAATGATTGGGAAAATTTGGTATAAAACTCCTTCATATAGGTATAAAATTCCTCACTATTAGTTTTTGGAAAAATCTTTCCATTTACTCTAATCCGAAATATACGGGAGTTTTGGCACGAATACTCATGATTCGTCGCCTGGATAGGTTTATGCAATCGGGGAGAAACAAAAGAATCAGTGACGAGCAGTGTGTTCCCAGAAAAGTTATCTGTTGACATACGGGGATGGTGCTTAATGAAATCCAGACCCTGTAAATATTCTGGTCTTGTTGAATTGGAGATAGGAATAACTTTCGTGCCTTCGAAAACTTGTATTTCCGTTTCGACTTCTATTCCACTAAGTAGTGCAATGCATTGAAAAGAACCTGGGAAATTTTGGGTACATCTATCAAAATCCAGTATTGCTACTTCTATCCCGCTGCCAATAGCAATTTTCAAAAGTTGATCTAATAAGAAATCCAGATGCCATCCATCAAGCGGATGGGGTCCTGCTAAGGAACTTGCGGATTGGATCCAATCTTCATGAATAAATGAAGCAAATTCCGCTCTTATAAAGTCAAGAAGTTCTGATTTTGTAACCTTGTTTACAAAATGAAATTCATAATCCCGCACCAGCGATTCCAAATCAGGTAAGTAAGATGCCCAATAATTTTGTAAGTATTTTCCATACATAGTTACTGACAACGGAGAATGATTCCCTCTGCGCGATCTTATTTCCAAAGACGCGATTGCTGTATTGAGCAAATATCTTAGTTCCTCTTTTCTCTCTTCAGTCATTTCTGTCACCTTTCTATCAAGAATTACCATATAACTTCTCATTCAAATCCTTATCATCATCACTCACCCCAAACTCCGCATCCTCTATTTCAGATAGGTTGACATAGAGTTGGTTCTTATCCAGTTTATAATTGTGGTTCGTGTGGAGCGTGTGAGCGAAACCCATAAGTGTAAACTTAAGGGATTTGCAAAATCAGAGTTGTCTTCAGTCCCGTAGGGACTAAAGAACTTATCTGTCATCAAGAAAACTCGCTGAATATAAGGCTTATGTGAATAAATACTATACATTAAGTTATTTAGCACAAGTCGTTATTTTAACTTCATTAGGGACGATATGTTTATAAGTACATCAACAATAAATATGCCGTTCCTACGGAACTCAAGACGGGTGGGGACAGCGTTTTCTATAAACATATCGTCCCTACGGGACTAAATATAAGACAGTCTCAATCATAGTGGCTATTGAGAAGGATTCATAAAAACACAGAAAGTTTCTTAAGTTTACAGCTATAGGATCGCGTGAGCGAAACCCTACAAGAATTGATTATGATTGCCATGTCTAACACTCTACCCGCCTACGACAATTATTATCAGATGTGAGAAATAGTACTAATATACCGAAAACTGAATAACCCTGCGAAAAATTACTTGACTCTTACTTAACTTTTATACTATAATGTAATTGCCAGGGACGAAATGCGGCTCCATGCCGCGTGATTGTCGGGCTGCGGTTCGAGCAATCCTATATCCCTGGTATTTTTATTGTCTCCACTTCAAGGCTTGCGCAGTCAGAGGGGCCTTTTGTGTGTAATAGACACCCTGATTTGATTCACGCATGTCGTCAATATCATGCACAAGCCGAAATGCCTCCCATAGATATGCCAAATATCGTTCTTCACCTCGCTCATAGAGTCTCTGTAATGCCCAAACAAAATAGTCAACGGCTTGCAAACCTGCATGTTCTTTTGGCGTTGCGGCAGATACGCGGATGGTAGCATCTTCACGCATATTCTGCTGAGTATCAAGATCGGTGTGTGCAGTCTCAACCAACTGGCGCAAAGCGGTGATTCTATCAGGTTTTCCTCGTTTTGAAAAAGTAATATCATACCTATCATGCTGACTCAGTCTTTCTTTTAACAGTCGTCCTGTCAAATAGTCGTAAAGTTCGTTAGAGTGATAACGGTAATCTGGTTCTCGTTTGTTGCGTTGACGCACGTATTCAAGTATGCTTAGTTTATCTGCAACGACAGCGAAAAAGCGCAATCCCTCTGTGTCACGCAAGAGTCTGAATACATCTCTTCGAACCTCAGGCAAATCATCTTTAGCGTGAAAGGCAAGTGTCGTTTTTCGCTCGGATAGTTGCATGGATGGAACATTCTTGAAATAGGTATCACCTATTAGTCGTGATCGCAATACGTCAAAATTATCCATCAACGTTTTTGGATCTAATACATTCAGTAATCCAAGTATGAAAAATCGGGAACATCCCTCCGTACCTACAAGTGCCTTTCCCTTCCGTGAAAAGAGGACTCCATCGCCTCCCTCGTCTACAAAATAGTGACGAATTGAGGTTTGTTTATTCTCCATAAAACTTCTCATTCAAATCCTTATCATCATCACACATCCTAAAATCAGTATCGTCTATTTCGGGTCTATAAACATTTTGGCAGCGTTTCCATATCGGCTCGATCTAATACCATTTCTATAAATTATTGTCCCATTAGGCGGGTATGATGGTAGTTATTCTTCAGGACACAAACTGAAAGTTTGTGCTACAAAAAGAGACATTAAGTACTCGTCAAGAGAGGTGTTAAATTAGCGACCTCTTCTGTCCTTAGCTTAGAGAGCACCTGATGTTTATGAAAATACCTTGAAATTCCCAAAACACACTTCCGCG
This sequence comes from Candidatus Poribacteria bacterium, assembly GCA_965261435.1. Lineage (GTDB taxonomy): Bacteria > Poribacteria > WGA-4E > WGA-4E > WGA-3G > MSPOR6. The sequence continues at coordinate 2,860,733 of CBDHDL010000021.1, read as the reverse complement.
TAATCCGCGATTCAGACAAAAACGGTGACAATTACTTTATACCATTTCTATAAATTATTGTCTCATTAGACGGTTATTGTTGTAGATATTCATCATGACACAAACTGAAAGTTTGTGCTACAAAAAAAAGAGAACAGGACACAAACTGGAAGTTTGTGCTACAAAAAAAAGAGAACAGGACACAGACTGAAAGTTTGTGCTACAAAAAAAAGAGAACAGGACACAAACTGAAAGTTTGTGCTACAAAAAAGAGAACAGGACACAAACTGGAAGTTTGTGCTACAAAAAAGAGAACAGGACACAAACTGGAAGTTTGTGCTACAAATAGAAATGGTATTAGGTTAACCTAATTGTCCATACTTGTTCAGTTATGAAATTGTCGCTAATTTTGATAAAAAACTCGCTACTTGTTACCGTACAAAATTTCGGTGAACTGTACGGTTTATAAATCTCTTGTTAGGCTTGTCACTGCTTGTATTGGTAGCGTGTTTTTCGAAAAATCTTATTTTTTAATTTCGCCTGTTTTTGTACGGTTTGAATAGTGGTGATTTTCTTAGGAATTGCATTCGTTTTTCCAATTCAAAAATCTGGTCTCTGATGTGTTGTGTACGCGCGTTTTCTTTATGGTTTATTGTGTTGATAATCCTACAGTATATCTGATAGATTGTATGTCTGAATAGTTTCATACTATCACACCTTTTAAAAGTTGTTCTACGATGTTTATTCTATTGTTTAAAATTTATTATTGTAGTATAACATAATGGATACATGTTTGTCAAGTTAATTTTCAATGTTTTCTGATAGTGGCATTAAATACGCATCGGTAAGCGTAAATTGTTATCGTTTTGGTGGAAATTGTGAATGTGTGTGCTTGAGATTTATTGGCTTTTAATTTTGAAAACCGTACAGTTTTTTGTTTACTGTACAGTTAAAATTTATTGATCTTGACATCTGTCCCTTTTTATGATAAATTATACAAAAAAAATCACTGCAATGAATATAATTCACGACCCAAAAACAAGGTGCAAAAGCACATGCCAAAAATCAGAATACTCTCGGCAGACGTAGCTAACAAAATCGCAGCGGGTGAAGTCGTCGAACGTCCGGCATCCGTAGTTAAAGAACTCATAGAAAACGCTATAGACGCAGAAAGCACAAGTATCCGCGTAGAAATCCGAGCTGGTGGAAAACGACTGATCCGTGTTTCAGACAATGGTGTCGGTATGGAACGTGAAGATGCTCTCCTCGCTTTAGAACGTCACGCTACCAGCAAAGTCAGTAACATAGAAGACCTTGAAAACATAAATACATTCGGGTTTCGTGGTGAAGCATTAGCAAGTATCGCATCTGTATCACAATTTGAACTCTTGACCCGAACAGCAGATGCTGTTCAAGGCACAAAGGTCACTGTTGAAGGTGGTGTTTTTCGTTCTGTTGAGGAGAGTGGCTGTTCTCCCGGTACACACATCTCCATTAATAACCTTTTCCACAATGTGCCGGCACGTCTCAAATTCCTAAAGACCGAAACGACTGAGCTAAACCATATCACTAAGCAGGTGACATGGGCGGCGTTAGCACATCCGAAGATACATTTTGTCTTATCTCACAACGGTAGATCCATTTTAGATGTGCGTGCTTGCGATGCAAACTTGGAACGTGCGCGTTTAGTCTATGGCAAAGAATTTGCCGATAATCTCATCGAATTCAGCGAAGAACTCCCAGATTTTAAACTTTCAGGTATGCTTGGAAAACCTGATTTTACCAAACCGAACAGAGAATATCAACTCTTTTTCATGAATCAACGTCCCATTCGTAGCAGTATGATTGCTGCTGCTCTCAAAGAGGGACTGGGTGCGACTATTCAAAAAGATAGGCACGCTGTAGCACTTCTGTTTATGACGCTTGAACCCAACACCGTTGATGTGAACGTTCATCCATCAAAAATTGAGGTCCGTTTTCGTAATGAACGCACGATTTTCAGTGGAATTGTGCGGATGATTCGTGCAGTAATAAATAAAGAGAAGTTCATCCCCAAAATTGAAACATCTGTAGAGACAACACCTGAAAGAACGCATACTGAAGTAAGAGCACAAAATGAAGATGTTTCGACCGAAAATGTGCCTTCTGATACGACCAGAAGAACTATTACAGACCGACCATCCCCACGTCCAACTTTTCCTTCTAATAGAACTGCAGAACGTATTGATACTCCCCCGGAAGAAACAAGACCGACTGGGAAAATTGAATCTGAACCTACTGAAATTGAATCCAATATTGACGAAGAAAGTAAGTCTCAACCTGAGGTAACCAGAACTGTTGTGCAACCGCCACAACAGTCCATACCAGAAGGCACTGTTCTGAAACTTCTTGATTTTGAGAATGTTGAGCTGAAGGCAAATCTGTTCAAGACCTATATTGTTGCTGAGGGTGATGACAAAATTTACTTTATTGATCAACATGTAGCAGCGGAACGTGTGATGTATGAACGTTTCGCCAATCAGTTGAAGTCTGACGGTATCCCTGTGCAAGGTTTGTTGCTACCTGTCACAGTTGAAGTAAATCCGCAACAGATTGCCACTTTCAAAGTCCACGGTGATATCTTTGAGAAACTCGGTTTTGAGTTGGAGGAATTCGGAGGTAATACGATATTGATACGTGCAATGCCAGCACCTTTACCCACCCGGTCCGCTGCGCAGACCATCACTGACATTCTTGACAAACTTCCCGAACAACCGCATGCCGAGGTAGAATTACCCAAAGCAATTGACGATGCCTTGATAACGCTTGCTTGTCGCGCTGCTGTAAAAGCAGGTGACACATTGGATACTAAAGAGATGATTAACTTAGTTAAAGAGTTATCAGAGGCAAAATTACCGTTTAATTGTCCCCATTCAAGACCTATTATCATTGAGATGGGACGTGATGAATTGGAACGCCGGTTTCATAGATAATAGTCTACTAAAAGGATTGGATTCGTGGCGGTCAGATCCATGAGAACAGCACTTCTACTCCTCATCACATTTTTGTTTATCTTTCCACATATCACACCAAACGCAATTGCTCAAGATTACGCGACTTGGAGTCTACCTGATGGTGCTATTGCCCGACTCGGGAAAGGTGAAATCACTGGTAATATAGTTTTCTCTCCAGATGGGAATCGATTTGCGATTGCAGGTTCCGTCGGTATCTGGATTTATGATGTGCGTCCGGGAACGTTAAAAGAAATTAATCTACTCACGGGGCATACAAGACAGGTCACCGCTATTGCTTTTTCTCCTGATGGTAACATGCTTGCAAGTGGTAGCAAAGATGAGACTATCCGCTTATGGGATGTGCTAACGGGAGAACAGAAAACTAAGTTCACTGGACAGGAAAGAACGATCACGGCAATCGCGTTTTCTCCTGATGGGAAGACACTCGCGACCGGTAATGGTCTGTTAGGTGACGCATCGGATATTGAAATCCAGATTAGATTGTGGAATTTGCAAACTGGTGAACACACTTCACTTGTTGGACATGAGAAAGACATTACTGCTGTTGCATTTTCAACCGATGGAAAGACACTCGTAAGCTGCAGCAGAGATAGGAAAGTGTTTTTCTGGGATGTTGCAACAGGTAGAAGTACCTTGTTGCACACCGAACATGAACAAGACATTATCTTTGTCGGTTTTTCTTCAGATGGAAAGACTCTTGCGACTGGCAGTCTGGACAATACCGTGAAAATATGGGGGGCAAAAACTGGTGCACTCAATTCAACCATTAAAGAACATGACGGTTTAATCGGTATTAGGTCTGTTGCATTTTCTCCTGATGCAAGAATTGTTGCTACAGGAGGACGTAATGCTGCCAGGTTATGGTGTGCCAATTCAGGTCAATACATTACAACCATCAAACCCAAATTTAGCATTCATGAGGTAGGAATCTCTTCGATTGTTTTTACACCTGATGGAAATACACTCGCGACTGCTGGCGAGCATAACATCATTAATCTGTGGGATTTGCAAAAAGAGAAACATAGGACGACGATTAAAGGACATATTTCACATGTAACTTGTCTATCATTTTCCCCAGATGGAATGACAATTGCCTCAGGAAGTGTTGATAGAGAGGGGTACCTTTGGGATGCGAAATCCGGAGAACATAAAGCCACATTAAAAGGACATCGAACTGAGTTATTATTTATTTACTTCACACCTGATGGTAAAACTATCAAAACGGGAGATCGAAGCAGAATTGTATGTTTTTGGGAAACTCGCAAACGGTTGTTACAGACACATACAAGGAAACCACAAAATAGATTTTACCTGAGTTCCCGTTTAGAGTTTATAGCATACTCTCCAGATGATAAATATTTTGCAACTATTGGTTGGGATGAGACGACAATCAGATTATCGCATGCAAAAGATTGTCGTGAAGTAGGTGTCCTTGGTAATGAAGGGCAAAAAGTTAGAAATGTCGTGTTTTCTCCAGATGGTAGTTTCCTTGCCGCGGTAAGTAGTGACTTGACAATCCGATTATGGGATATTAAAACTAAGCAGATCAAAACAGTACTTAAATCGCATGGACGATTTAAGCCTGGTGAAACACACATGGCGTTTTCTCCAGATGGTAAAATCTTAGCAAATACAAGAGAAGGGAATACTGTTCAATTGTGGGACGTTGCCACGGGAAAAGAAGTAGCTCTAATCAAAATGCCGCAATCGGGCGTAACCAAAGTGCTGTTTTCTCCAAATGGTACTCAACTCGCTACCGGCTTTCAAGATGGAACAATACACCTATGGAACAGACACACAACAGAACACTTAGCAACATATAATGGACATACCAAAGGTATTACTTCTTTTGCTTTCTCACCAGATAGTAGTGTTCTGGCAAGCGGGAGTCATGATGGTACTGTCCTTCTATGGAAGCTGCGTTAATCATAAAATTATGGAGATTACCACTATGAAGAGATTAAAAATTCACTTAATCATAATGTTGTTATTTTTCGCTATATTGCTATCTAACGTATCTGCTCAAGAGTATGCGACTTGGGGTTTACCTGAAGGTGCTGTTGCTCGCCTTGGTAAAGGAAGTGTCACTGGAAACATCGCTTTTTCGCCTGATGGAAATAAACTTGCGGTCGCAAGTTCCATCGGCATCTGGATTTATGATGTGCGACCAGGGAAAGAAAAGGAACTTGACTTACTCACTGGACACGTTGGAAGCGTCACTTATTTAGCATACTCACCAGATGGAAAAACATTGGCGAGTGGTGGTCAAGATAAAACTATACGCCTATGGGACGTTATTTCAGGAGAACAGAAATCTAAACTTATCGGTCACGAATGGGCAATATCTTCATTAGCATTTTCTCCTGATGGAAAGACGATCGCATCTGCCACTGGACTTCAAGCAGACATGCTTGATATAGAAATTGAGATTAAATTATGGAACATAGACACTGGTGAATCTGTAGATACATTTAAAGGACATGAGAGTGACATTACTTCATTAGCATTCTCTCCTGATGGAGAGACGATCGCAAGTTCTGGTAAAGACAGGAAGGTCATACTGTGGAATGTCTCAACAGGAAAAAGCAATGTATTACCAACAGAACATAAGAGAGATGTTGTCTTCGTAGGGTATTCACCCGATGGAAAAACTATCGCTACAGGCAGCTGGGACAATACTGTGAAATTTTGGGATGCTACGACTGGTAGTCTCAAGAATACAATTACAGAACATGGCTATGGCGGTGTTTATTCAGTAGCGTTTCCTCCAAAAGGTTCAACTATTGCTGTCGGTGGCAACATGATCATTCGTCTCTGGGATATAGAAACTAAAAAACAGATTAGGACTTTCAAGGGACATAGTAGATCTGTTTCTTCAATTGCATTTTCTCCTGATGGTAACACACTTGCGACTGTTGGTGATCAGCTTGATAATACAATTATGCTGTGGGATTTGCAGGCAGCGAAACATAGAACAACTATAAAAGGACATAATTCAATGTTAACCTGCCTAACCTATTCTCCAGATGGAAAAACAATTGCCTCAGGCAGTCGGAGTGGTGAAGGATACTTATGGAATGCTAAAACTGGAGAATATCAGGCTACCTTAAAAGGACATGATATAGAAATAAAGTCCATTTCTTATAGGCCAGATGGTCACTCAATTATAACGGTGGGTATGGATGAGACAATACGCGTATGGGAAGGCAGAAAACGTCTGTTGCAGACCCAGACAAGGAAGGCTAAGACTACACTACATTTAAATCTTGGTTCCTTAGATTTTGTGGCATTTTCTCCAGATAATAAAACCATTGCAACGATCGACTGGTGGGATCATGGGATAGTAGTCTTACGGGATCAGCAAACTGGGAAAAAAAGAGGTAACCTTGGCGAACAATCTTATAAAGTAAAAAAAGTTGTATTTTCTCCTGATGGATCTGTGTTGGCTACGGTAGGGCATGAACTGACACTCAGACTGTGGGATCTAAGACCGATTAAATCAGATGGAGTACCGAGATTACTTGAAAGTTCTTTACAGAAATCAATTGATCTGGCATTTTCTCAGGATGGCAAGCTCATAGCAAACGTAACAGACAAGGACACTTTTCAACTATGGGATATTGCTTCGGATAAAGAAATAGCTTTGATAACAATGACGAAATCGGGTGCTAACAGAATCCTGTTTTCACCAAATGGTACCATAATTGTAATTGGTTTTAAGGATGGAACGATACACCTATGGAGTAGACACACAAACCAGCACCTGGTAGGATTCAAAGGGCATACTGGAGGCATAACTTCACTGGCATTTTCACCTGATAGTCGTACTATTGCGAGTGGAGGTTACGATGGAACAATCCTTCTGTGGGAATTGCGTTAGTCTGACAATGCTTGTAATGTTCTGTCTACACTAACATTGTAGGTCAGGTAGAGCGAAGCGAAACCTATAAGTGTAAACTTAAGGAATTTTCTATGTCAGAAACCCTCTCCAGTCCCTACGGGACTAAATATAAGAGAGTCTCAATCATAGTGGCTATTGAGAATGATTCGTGAAAACACAGAGCCTACCGTGTCTGGGTGCAAATTACCTAATTTATTATTATATATAACCTCATTAGGGACGATATGTTTATAGAAAGAAGATAACAACTCATAAATGATTTGTATATCGGACAGGGAAACCCTGTCCCTACGAACGTTTCTACTCATCATTTGAGTATTGACAGAACAATTGTCTTTATCAACAAAGAAGCAGGTTCTATGGTATACCCTAAAACCTGCTTCTCTGTTTAGAAAACTTCCAGCCGTTAATTTAGACAAGATTTAATAACGGGTTTTGACATTTCCCCAGGTAGTTGTCGTTTTACCTTCTGCTTTAACAGCTGTAGCTGTAGCAGCAAGTCCATCGTTCATTACCGATTGAATGTCATCTTGTTCTAAGGCAACACTGAAAATTGCGACTTCATCAATAATCGCATTTCCGACCCTACCATCACAACAACTATCCCGACCAATAAAGAGTGGTCCGGTATCTGCATCAAGTGGATCTCTGTTTAGATTCAGTGTGCTCGCTTCTTTGGCATCAATGTAGATTGCCCATTTACCTGTTTCGCTGTCATAAGTGACAGTGTACAGGTGCCATTCCGTAATATCGGCCGGTGCACCTGGGGCAGTGTTCCATGCATGGGGTTTGTTCCAACAACCGTTATTACATAATGCCCATGCTACGTCTTTTGTATTAGTATTGGGATGTAGAACAAATGCATTCCGTTTTTCTACAAACCAACCGTGCTGATTCCAATTTTCGGTAAGGCTCTTGACCCAAATTGACACAGTTATCGCTTCGCGCGGGTTCTCATGGCCGGGTACTTCAACGTGCGCTCCGCTCCCATCCAATTGAAGTGCTTTGCCAAACTTTCCATCAACCCATTTTGGGTTACCTTTCAGTGCACCATCCAGTCCGTTACCTGATGCATCACCCGCGACATCACCATTACCTTCGTCGAACAACCAGACACCAATAACAGTTTCCGGATCAATTGCCGCGTCTGCTTGAACTGTCATAAAACTAAAACTTAAACATACCAGAGTAGTGATTATAACACTGAGTTTCATCGAATTAACCTCCGATCTTGTCTTAATAGACTTTTATTTAAATGATTAGGACTTACGCATATCCTTTGATAAAGGATAAAGGCGGTTAAAATCCAAAAACCTAAACATAGGAAAAGGTGACGTTGAGGGAGGAGAAAAACCGTGCATTAAAATAATGTCAACGGGAATTGTACGCGAACATTCCGACTCAGATATCAGACACCTATTCAGTTCGTTTTTGAATGTAAATTTCGCCTGTCGGTTTCTCATTGTAGAATTCCAAAGATGAAAGATTCATAAGGACATTATATTTAAAATTTCTGTCAATGTCAAAACTTTTTTATTCTGGACAGAATATTAATGCAATAGCCACAGCGGGGTGATACCTTACAAACAGAACTTTCATTTGTGTAACAAAGTTTTTAATGCTACCGTTAGGTTGCGTTGAGTGGAGTACAAGTTCATAAGCGTTGACGAAAAATCAGTAGACACAATTACGCAAGAAATAATGGATGTAATAGCCTGATACACACAGCGTAGTCATATTAGAAATCTTCAGGGAATACGATGGAAACCGTGTCATTTCTGACAGATTCTCTAAAATGTGTCAGCAGTTCTTCTTCACTGTGGGTAGGATACTCATAAGACAGTCGAAGATATTCAACAACTAACGGATCAAATGTCCTGATGTAATCAAAGTAAATCGTCCCAAATGTGCCTTTCGATAAGTGTTTTGTAGCAATATCTTGAAATCTTGTATATCCATCCGTAACTGTGGAATCGTCAGATTTCGCGTCACGATATATATCAACCAATTCTACCCAGAAACCTCTGCTAAATCCGAGTTCTTCTATAAAGATATGCTCAGAATCAGTGAACACTGTCGTATAATCCCCGGCAGTTTCAGCATTTTGTTGTGCCTCTGTTCTTCGTTGATTGACTCGCTCTATGTCAGAACGTGCCTTTTCTAAATGAGTCTGTGGTTGTGGTGTTGGGATAACTTTCATCACGGGTTGTGACATGTGTCGCTCACAACCGGTAAAGATGATAAAAGCACAAAACACCACGGAAGACCACTGTGCAATTAACCTCATCTGCTCTCCTTTATAAAAGACTGAAATAGAATACAAAAAAATAGAAATGTAATGCTGTTATGTTTGGAATTGTTAGAACACCCAAACCGCCATTTGTCCAGGTTCACGGTTGCACCACGCATAATAGGGTATTGCTGTAACATTCGTCTGCTTAATGTTCAGTTCTGAAAGATACAAGTTATTCTCCCAGTCAGCAGTATCATACACTGTTCCGCTTCCACGGATGAGAGTTATACCTCCAAGTAGATCACTGTCATAAACCGCTTCCACAGATGCATTATCAGGAAGTGATAATGTCTCAAACGTCCCATCGGGATTGTCAATATCCTCAAAACAGTAGACGAGTGGACCGCGACGAAGGGCAGACCTTCCCAGATTTTCTCTGACATAAGGGTGTGCATACACCCTTACTATAGGCATATCTAAGTTCAATTCTACTGTGTCATTTGTTTGCCACTCTCTTTCAATTGAAAGATAACCGTTTTCATTTGCATTTGCACTAAATGTTGTACCATTGATATTTACATCAAAATCGCTACACCACTCTGGAATTCGCATATTCAACTTGAACTTTGCAGGTTTTTCTGGATTAACTGCTATCTTTATATCTCCTGACCAAGGATAATCAGTTTCTTGCGTCAATTTCACCTGAACATCTGACACTGTTGCAGAAGCTGTCCCACCTACGTATAGGTTAATCCATAAGTCATTTTCTGTTTGTGCATAGATGTATTGTCCCAGAGAACCGAGTAGTCGTGCAATGTTTGGGGGACAACATGCGCATCCAAACCACGCATGGCGATGTCTTCCACCACGACTCGCCAACGGATTCTGATAGAAGAAGTCTGTGCCTTCAAGCGAAACCCCTGAAAGTGCACCGTTGTATAGTGCTGTTTCTAACACATCAACATATCGTGATTCGCTCTTCAGTAAGAACATGCGATGTGCCCAAAATATCAATCCAACTGATGCACAAGTTTCGGCATAAGCAGAGAAATTCGGTAGTTCATAATCTTGTGTGAAACCTTCATTGTGTCCAGATGGTCCTACCCCACCAGTGACATATAATCTCTTTTCCACATTTTGCCATAGTGCATCCAGTGCATTTGTAATGTTGCTGTCGCTTGTTTCCGCTGCAATATCAGCAGCACCAGCATAGAGATACATTGCTCGTACCGCATGTCCAACGCATTCTGTCTGTTCGTGCATCGGCAAGTGGTCTTGAGAATATGTTCCCTCATATTTTCCATCTCGTGTGTAGTGGTGCTGATATGCGCCGAGACCACCCGGAAGATCGAGGTTTTCCAGTTCTTTTTCAAATACTGAGGGTCGCTGTCCACGTGTTGTGACAAAATACTCTGAAAGCGACATATAACGCGCTTCGCCTGTAACACGTGCTAATTTGACTAAAGCAAGTTCAATTCCCTGATGTCCCGGTAAACCAGCGCGTTTACCCTCTCCAAAGGTATTGTCAATGAGATCAGCGAATCGGCATGCGACATCCAGTAGTTTCTGTTTCCCAGTCGCTTGATAGTGTGCGACGCCTGCCTCAAATAGATGTCCAGCACAGTACAACTCATGCATCATACCCAAATTCTGCCATTTTTTCTCGGGTTCAACTAAGGTAAAATAGGAGTTAAGATAACCATCTGGTTGTTGGCTTCTGGCAATTGTATCTATGACTTCATCAAGTTCTGCTTCCCAGGTTGGATTAGGATGCGTCTGCAGCGTATAAGATGCTGCTTCCACCAATTTGTGGACATCCGAATCGTTAAAGAAGATACCTTCAAAATTGCCGGACTCTATCCCCGCGGCTTTTGCGAAGTTACTGATCCTACCAGTTGTGCGACACTGTTTAAGTTCATGTGGTATCGTCTTTTCCGAATTAGTTGTTTGCCGTGGTGACCAGAAACGATCACTTATTGTAACATCAGTAAATGGTATTGCTTTCAAATTAGTACCCTCGTTCGAATGTTTTGGCTATTGAGGAATCAGCGGCTTGTAACGCTAATTTGCTTGAATTTTTCTTTAGGTAAGTATTTGCCCAATACCCTATGCACGTCTCTTTCTGTGATTTGTACGGGTGTAATTAACACGCATTTGTTCCGTGAACTTTTGCTCCATGACGATTCAAAATCAGTGTATTTCACACGACGTTTGGCAATATCGTTAGGATTTTGAAGTGAAATCCTTTGCGTAACGTCATTGTAATCAGAAATCGGTAAAATCTCCCACTTTTTTCCGTGGAATTCATACTTAACAATTGGTGCCCATCCTTGTGCAACAAACGCTTTCAAAACATCTAAAGTGCAGTTTGATACAATAGCACTATATTTTGCATAGGGTCGCGTTTTGACATGAAAATCATCAAGCCCTCCTTGGTTGCTAATGTTTACTTGCCTTCTAAATGCTTCTTTAAGATAATTTAGTTTTTGCAATTCAACAATAGCAAAGCCTCTGGTAACTTTCCCTGTGTTTGTATTGGCGGTGACTTAACGTTCGATTCAGGAATTATATATTCTGCCGTGGGAGGTGGACCACAATTTGTGGCCAGAAGTGTAAACGCAAACAGAACTATACTCGCAAGCATAGTGGTTTTTAAGGAATAATCTATCCTTGCTTTTTGCGTATTCTTTGATATTGACAACCTACGTATCATGATTCATTACTCCTTTTCTAAAATATCGTTGTGTTGTAATTAATTGAGTTTAACAACGACTTCTCGTTTTTCTTTCCATGATTCTACGATAGCTTCAGTAATGCGTAAGGCTTGTAAACCGTCCCTACCAGTTGGGGCTGGTGTCCTGTCATTCAGTAAATCATCAACCAATGCTGCCATTCGCAATGCAAATGTTCCATCAAAAGCGAGTTGTTCCATTCGAAAAATAGACGGACGGTATTCTTCAACAACCTGATTGTCCCGCATCATTAATGTTGCTTTACTGAGGACATTATCAACTACGATCTCACCTTTTGATCCACATATTTCCAACCGCTCAATCGGATGTATAAAATCGCTATCCCAACTTGCTAACAGTGTTGCTACGATGTCTGTTTCATACCTGAGTGATATTGCCATGCTTGTATAACATGCATCTTCACCTTCGCGCGCTTCATGTATTCTTGGTTTTGCCATTTCTGCACATACTGCGACGACTTCTCCTCCGAACCAGCGTAATAGATCAAGGGCATGCGTTTGTAACTCGTAGAGTAGGTAATACTCTCCTTTCCAAGTTGATGCAGGTCCGCCTTGAGACAGTTTCATATCAAGGTAATATGTTTGTCCTATCTGTTCAGCGTCAAACCACTTCCTTGCTTGTACATAACCCGGTGCGAACCGTCGATTATAATCTATTGCCAGATGCACACCCATTTCATCGGCTTTCGCAACCATCTGTTCGGCTTCATCTATATCTAACGACAAAGGTTTTTCTGATATAACATGTTTACCCGCGTCAAGACATTCCATCACAGGTTCAAAGTGCAAATGGTCTGCAGTTACAACATCAACGAGGTCACATTCTTCATTTGCGAGCAGTTCTTTTATGGATGGGTACCAATTATTGATACCGAGTTCTTTTGCTCTTGCTTCCGCTCTGGCAGTATCAATATCACACACTGCCACGAGGTCAGCCCCCTGATGTTGTAGATATCCCCTTTGATGTAATAATCCTATTCCGCCGCAACCGACTGCTGCAACTTTCAGTTTTCCTGCCATAATTGTGTCCTCCATAGATTGATTTGAAAATTGGACAATTGAGATAATTTAGCGACAGAAAACAGAAAAGAGGTATTCCTTTAGTATAATGAACATTTTGAATTTTTTACCTCTCAACTAAGATTTTATCAGAATTTTAAAGTCACTGCAAGATTAATATTATTACTAAGATTAATATTATTACTTGTTACCCAATTGTTACCACAATTCTACACCTACGGGGTTATTTTGTTCTCGGAAAATTATCACTTTTTCTCACATCCGTTAATAATTGTCGTAGGTCGGGGTTTCGCTCACGTTCTACCCGACCTACAATATAAACAATTGGTAATATGCGAAACAAGTAAATCTGAGAACAAAATAGCCCTATACACCATAATTAATTTGACATTTGGTTGTTAATTTGGTTGCATTAATTATTTAGTCATCTACGGAGTAAAAAATGAATGATTTTACCGGTGAATTTCTTAGAACTGACTTCGGTCACGATGTATATGATAGTTGGTATCTTAAGCAAGGAAGATACAATTTTGAGTCTCGTGAATTCGTAGAGAGACACTTTCCTTTCTATGAAGAAGTACTACAACTCTCAAAGAATGACTACATATTAGAAGCAGGATGCGGTATTGGAAGTTATACACGTGTATTTGCAAGACAGGGATATCATATTGCTGGAATGGATCTCTCTTCCAATTTTTTATCTGAAGCTAAGAAAATTGCGCAACACGAAAACTTAGAGATAGATTTTATTTTAGGTGACTATAATAAGATGAGTTTTGAATCGCAATTCTCCGTAATTTTCTTTGAGGGTTCTTTTTTCTACACTTCAAAAGAAGGTCTGCTTTCGCTTTTGACCCGTATTCATAAAGCACTGAAAGTTAATGGTAGATTATACTTTGTGCATCATAATCAAGCCTCAATAAAAAAGAAATTACCATGGACTAAGCAGGATGAAATAGAGAAAGACGTTTTTGTTATACAACAAGCAGAATATGATGAAAATGATGCTGTTGAAAAATGTTCGTGGATTAGAATAAATCATAAAACGAAGAAACACTATAGATGCGACTTTACCGTTATGCACCTTTCACCGGTTGAACTGCGGGAAAGTCTCATGGCAGTAGGGTTTAACGACTTCCATTTCTACAAAAAGCGTGAGATTGGAGACTTTGATCCGAAGAATGACAATGGATTTTCTGTAGTCGCTAAAAAATGAGTATCACTTTAGAGATATATTTTGAAGTGTCAGTCACTTCCCCGCAGTAACGATCTCCAGATCATTATAAGAATTGCCATCTATGTCCGATTAAGCGTGAATGATGTGATTTGTCTATCTGCTTGTTACCTAAAGAATTGGCAAGGTTCTGTCCTTGCAAAAATATCGCGTATTCTCAGAAAAAACTTGACATTAATTGCATTTAATATATTATAGATTTGTTGACAGAGTTTTTTTTAAGTTAAAATAGTGTACATGATGTTGAATTACTTTTCAATATATGGATATCTATTAACAAGTTATGTGACACAATGTTTAGACATTGTGTTATAACTATTCATTCTATATAAGGGGATAATTATGAAAAAGTTGAATATCTTAACGGTGGGTTTAGTTTTAGCGTTTTTAGTCAGTGGTTCTCACCTTGTAATGGCACAAACATTAATTAAAGGTGGACCGCTCGCTGAAGACCAAGAATTAGTGAATCCTGAGGATCCTGCAAATACAAATCATGGTGATGATGCACCTTGGATCACCAAATGGTATGGTCCCGACGGTAACTACACAAACAATGGTGGTTTCCCTACCTCAGCCCGTATTGATCTTATGGCAGCAGGTACAGGTGACAGAATCACCGATGTTTCCCTTTCTACACTTGCAGGCTTGTTGTTGACTGAAGACCATGATGTTGAATGGGGTGATGATCATGGTGGAACAAGAGGCTGGACAGTATTTGAAATGCTTCCCGTTAATAACAATATGGATAGGGGTGGTCCCGTAGATTTTTATGATACTTATGCGGTAATTGTTATTGATGCGCCAACTGATCTTACCTCAATTATGTCTCCTGCTCACGATGATCACGCACAGATATGGATAAACGGAGAAAAATGGTATAACAATTCAAGATGGTCAGGTGGTGCAACATCAGTTTCACATAACGTTGAGGTTAATCTGCAGAAAGGTGCTAACGTTCTACTCTATCGTTGTGGAGATAGTCAGGGTGGTGCATATCTAAACTTACACTTTGATGATGCAACGCATGACGCTGTTACGATTTATCCTAAAGATTCGACGGATCAACAGAGTTTCCTTGATGAAATTGCTCCTATTGCATCAGTTGAAGCTGCAGGTAAATTAACGACTACTTGGGCAGACATCAGACGTAAATAGACTGTTTTTACTTGTTGTTTGGCGCGCTTTTTTAAGCGCGCCTTTTTCATTTTTGGATACGAAACCCTCAGAGGTTTCCTAACCTCGCTGATGCAGGGGGTCTGATTAATTCTAAAACTACTATATAGTGAACTTTGAAGTTTTTGGGACACTTTGACAAACCTGTTTTGGATACATAACGGACAACAGTAGTTGTATCACATTTTGTTAGATTGTGTCTACAAGACCGCAATCTAACAGAATGCGGTACAGAAGTGTCGCATTTATTGTAAGTTCTACTATAATTGGAAATTACAACTTGACATGTGCACATATAAATGATAAATTGATTTCGTAATACAATGGTAAAATATACAGAGAAAACTATATTATTTTTGCTGTCTGAGTTGCAAATACCTATCATGTAAGGTTCATTTTCTAATTGAGACAATGGCTAAATCGCGTACGAAACCTTTAAAAGAACTAAAGGAGATAACAAAATGAAAACAACATTTGTAAATCTGAAATTATTATGCGTCAGTCTATTAGTTATTAACCTTAGTTTTATAGTTACCAGTTTTGCTCAAATTGACTTTAACAGATGCGTTGGCATGTGGCTCTTTAATGAAGGAAGTGGCAGCGTAGCAAAAGACACCTCTGGGAAAGGCAATGACGGTAAAATTGAAGGCGGTGCTAAATGGGTTAATGGCAAGTTTGGTAAGGCATTGAGTCTTGATGGCTCAGATGATTACGTGGAAATTCCACACGATGATTCGTTGATGGTCGGCAGTGAACACACGATTGCACTATGGTTCAAATTAGATCAGACTCCAAATGATAATGGAATTGTAACTAAAGACGATTGGGCTCCTGGGTTTTGGTGGAACGCAACTATAATCAGACATCACACACATGACCCGGCAGGTACACTTCACTATATAGATGCAAATTGGAATCCAGATACTAATTGGCATCATGTTGCAGCTACTTGGGATGGTGAAGAGTTTGGGGTATATCTGGACGCTGATGAGATTGGTTCTGGTATATCAGCACGAGATTTAGGAAGGAATCCGTTAACTGACAAACCTCTATTATTTGGTATCTATTTAGCCACAGGACAACATGGGAATTGGGGTCAGTTCTTAGCTGCAACAATTGATGATGTGGCTATTTTTAATGCTGCGTTGTCCGACAGAGAAATTGAATCCATCATGAATGTTGGATTAGAAAAAGCAGCTGGTATTGAACCTTCAAATAAGCTCACAACGACCTGGGCAAATATCAAGAATTGACCTACTGTTCCGTCAAGCGTCAGATGATAAGTTTATCACTTGACAAAGCACTAATAGTTTGTACGCAAATGTGAACTCGCGTCAAATTAACATCTACGGTAGGAGATTTTTATGACACCACCCCCGATTTTTCATGATTACACCTTTGGGGACGAAGAACGGGAACAATTAGATTCTGATGGTCATTATGTGCTACCTGAGTTATTAACCGATGATGCTAAGAAGAATTTGACCGAATCTTTGGCTTATATTCAATCAATTATTCCTGGGTGTAAAGAAGGTCATGAACCGAACCGTTTTTCTGCTGAATATGATAGTTATCTTGAAAGTGTGATCGCACATCCCCAGATGCTGGAACTTGCACGTAAAGTGCTTGGTGACGATATCCGGTACGACCACTGTGTGAGTCTCAATCGTCACGGTGGGAACGGTGGTATTGGTTGGCACAGTCATGGATATTCAGATGATGACCCGCGCTACGGTTTCGTCCGTATCTTTTTCTATGTAAATGGATTTGATGTAGATGATGGCGGATTAAAAGCAGTTCCCGGAAGCCATCTTTATCGAGATGGGAGAATTCATGGGGGAACGGATGAGGCACTGAGGGAGGGTTGGTTAAAGGGAAAAAACCATCAAGAAACAGGTGAACCTTTACAGATTCAGGCGTTATCTGTGCCGTCTGGTACTGTCATATTAATGTGGACGCATGCAGCGCATGCAGTGTCACCAAGAAAACAAGATAGCGAAACACGGTGGACAGTTGTCTATGCCTATCGCAATCCCGGTAAACCTTCTGGAGCGCGTTGGATTTCACCCGAATTTGAACAGAAGCCTATACCCGGAACACAAGGGTTGATGTCCCTTTATTGAGATATTCGTGACGTTTTATGCTAACTACCGAGGATGTATTCTACCACATGCCTTATGAACTGATTCATCTCACGGATGCAGTGTGTTAAAGTCATTCTAAAAATCCAATATAAGAGACCTGACAAAATAGATTTTTATGCTACAAGTCCCGATCTTTCGTGATTACACCTTCGGTGATAAAGAACGCAGAGAGTTAGATCATAATGGTCATTATGTGTTGCCTAAACTTCTCACATCCGATGCCCAGGAACGATTGACAGAAGCGTTAGCTCGGATTGAAGCACTCATCCAAGGTGGTAAAAAAGGATATGAACCGAACAGATTTGCTGCTGAATATGATAGTTATCTCGAAAGTCTTATCCCACATCCACAAATGATTAAACTTGCACGCCAAGTACTTGGGAAAGAGATACGTTTTGACCACTGCGTTAGTCTCAATCGTCCAGGGGGTAATGGTGGCATTGGATGGCATAGCCACAGTTATTCTGAAGATGATCCACGCTACGGTTATGTCCGTATATTCTTCTATGTCAACGGATTTGAAGCGGATGATGGTGGATTGAAGGCAGTACCCGGAAGTCATCTTTACCGTGACCCCAAAATTCATGCGCCAACAGATGAAGCATTACAAGAAGGTTGGTTAGCAGGAAAAATTCATCCTGACACTAACAAACCTTTGAAGATCCAGACACTATCAGTACCATCTGGAACGGTCGTATTGATGTGGACACATGCAGCACATGCCGTAACACCGAGACGACAGCATAGTGACACCAGATGGACAGTCGTCTATGGATATTATAAACCCGGTAAAGATCCTGGAAACAGATGGATTACGCCAGAATTTGAGCAGAAGAAAATCCCCGGTGCTGAAGAATTAATGTCACCTTATTAACTGTAGGCAACAGTGAAACAACTCATGCCAGAAACTAAACCGAATATCCTATTACTCATCAACGATGAACACAGACCTGATGTCTTGCCAATTGAAGGGGACAAGGCTATCCGCACACCGACGCTGTCTCGGTTTATGGATGAGGGGACATACTTCCGCAACGCGTATACACCTTCACCGGTATGTGTTCCTGCTCGGCAGAGTTTTCTTTCAGGTCTATATCCTCGCAATTCCGGTTGCCTAAACTTCGGTGACCCGATGCCGACAGAGGTTCGGACAATCCCTGGACATCTTGGCAACTATGGGTACTATTCCTGCTGTGCTGGTAAGATGCACTTTGTTGGAAGTGATGTGATGCACGGTTGGTATGAACGTATTGGACGCGATATTATCGGCAATAATGGTTATCCTTATCCACCTGTGAAGGATGAACATACCGCACAGTTTGAACGTGAACCGGGTACAGGAATGAAACGAGACAAGGTTGCACAGGAGATTCGAGATGCTCAACCCGGGATAGGACATTGGATGCTTCACGATCAATACAATGTTGACGGTGCGCTACTTTTCCTTGAGGAGTACTTCGTCAATGCTTCTTATGATCGTCCAAAAGCAAGTCCGCTCTGTATGGCAGTAAGTCTCATAGCACCGCACTACCCGTATCAGTGTCCGCTTGATCTTTTCAATTACTATATGCAGCGCGTACAACCCATAATTGAACAACCAAATGAAAACTTCGGATACAGCAACTTCTTTAGAGTTGAAGTTAATAAAGATGTAACTTATCGACAAGCACACCGTGCGACAGCTGCTTACTACGGTATGATTGAGTGGATGGATGCACAGTTTGGTCGTGTGATCGAGAAATTGGAACACCTTAATGTACTTGATGATTTTATTGTAGTGTTTCTGTCTGATCACGGTGAAATGCTTGGAACAAAAGGGTTGTGGGAAAAACAGAGTTATTTTGAAGCTTCCGCGCGCGTTCCGCTTTCAATATGGTATCCAAAAAAGTTTGGACAGAAACCGCAAATCATTGAGCAGAATGTCTCGTTAGTTGATCTGTTCCCAACGTTGTGTGAGTTAGCGGAGATACCAGCACCTGATGAACTTGATGGAAAATCACTTGTACCGCTCATCGAAGGGAATTCAGCAGGTTGGAATGATACAGTATATAGTGAATTATGGCGTGCACAAAACGGACCTTCTGTGATGGTCAAAGATGGAAGTTTTAAGTATTTCCGATTTGATAACAATCAAGGTTGGCCTGAACAACTTTTTGATTTATCTACCGACCCCAACGAATGCAACAATCTGATAGATGATCCTGAATATGCTGATGTCCTTTCAAGACTCAAAGCGAAAGCAGATGCCTTGCCGCCACCCCGCCAGAAAGATAAAGACAACTGTTTTATTGACCCGCACCGTCCAATTGGAGGAAACTAATGAACGGATTTTACCGTAAGGAAATGTCCGTGTTACCAGTCTGAGTAATCACATTTTTTCAGAATTACTGATTATCACGGATTGTCGTGAATTTCGCGGATGTCGCGGATTAGTAATACCATTTCTAATTGAAAATGTCTCTTTTTTATAGCACAAACTTTCAGTTTGTGTTCTGAAGAATAACTACTAAAATAAATGTCTAATGAGACAATAATTTATAGAAATGGTATAAGTTGGAACTATCAAGTTGTCCTTCAAAAGTTGACACTATACCAGAACATATCCAAAATACTGAAAAAAGATTAGAGCCAATACACAAATCAGAAATCCGCCAAATCAGTGAAATCCCCGATTGAGAAAAAGAATTCACATTTATAGTATACTTCTGTCAAAAACGTTACACACCCTTGAGATTTTACATTTTAAATGATATAATACCTAAAGATTCTATTGATTCAAAATTATTCATGAACAGTATATCAGTAAAATTATCTTCAATATTAGCAAGTCTATTTGGCCATAAACAAGTAAAGGTGTAATGTTCACATTTGAAAGATTGTATTGTTAAGACTAAAGCGTTTATTGGATGAATTATGCGTGAAAAAATTACGAATGTAAACCACAATCTTCTTAAATGGGCGAGAGATAGATCTGGTTATTCTTTAAATGATATTGCAAAACTTTTTAATAAAGAAAGTGAACTTATAGAAGATTGGGAGTCAGGAATAGATTTTCCAACTTATATCCAGCTTGAAAAATTAGCGGCTAAATATGAACGCTCTGTAGCATTCTTTTTTATGCCGGCACCTCCAAAAGATGAAGAAACACTTGAAGATAAAGTCATGTTAAGATCTCCAGAAATTAAAAAATTGAGCCCAAAAGTATATAGTTTATATCGACAAGCTCATTTCAGGCAAGTTGCGCTGCACGAACTTTTCGTGAAAGACAACTTGGTTGAAGAAAGAATCTTCAATGACATTAAGCCCGTTCGCAATACACCTTTTGCTAAACTGGCGGCAGAGGCAAGAGACTATATGGGTGTTTCTATAGAAGATCAAATATCTTGGAATGATATAAAAACAGCAATCTCTAAATGGAGGGATATAGTTCAATATAAAGGTATTTTCGTTTTCAAAGAATCTTTTGACGACAACCAAGTAGATGGGTTTTGTTTATCACATGATACATTTCCTATAATTTACTTAAATAATACAAATAATGAAGCTAGACAGATATTTACTTTGTTTCATGAATTGGCGCATATTTTATTAGGAAATAATGGAATTACAAGCGATCTAACATTTAAGACAAGTAATGATGAGCGATTTTGTAACCAGTTTGCATCAGAGTTTTTAGTTCCCTTAGAACATTTTGATGGACATCCTAAATCTTTTGAATACAGTGATCAATCAGTAAGAGAATTAGCCAATCATTACAAAGTAAGTTTGCAAGTCATTCTATATAAATATCGAGAGAACGGTGTAATATCAGAGAGGTTTTTTAACAGCAAATTGTCAGAATGGATAAAGATCGGTAAAAGTAAGTATGAAAATCGTGAGACTTCTTCTGGAGGTGGAAATTATTTTTATAATCAAATTATGTATTTAGGTCAACATTTTTTAACACTTGGATTTAAAAAGTACTATGAGGGCAAATGCTCTTCTGATCAGCTTGCAAGTTATTTTAATGTTAAGGAAAACAATTTATCAAAACTTGAAGATGTTCTTATACAAAGGATTGCAAGTGTATGAGTTATGTGTTCGATACGAACAGTATTTCTAATTTACGCTTCATTTCTCAAAGCAATTTTAAAAACTTTTGGAAAGATATGCAAGATCTTGTACGGTACAAAAAGAATAATTTCAACGAGGGAAGTAAAAAATGAACTTGATGTAAAATTTGATAAGAAATCGCAGATGAAAGAATGGATAACTAAAAATAAGGGTATGTTTCTTACTCCTACCTTAGAAGAAACTGTTTTTGTTCAAAGAATTCTTTCACATGAAAAGTTTAAGGGAATATTGGAAGTTAAAAGATTATTGCACGGAAGATATTTTGCGGATCCTTTTGTTATTGCTTTGGCTAAATCAAAAAATGCCTGCGTTGTTACTCAAGAAGTTAAAAAAGATCATAGTGTAAGCATACCAAATATATGTGAGGAATTTAAAGTTGAATGGACAAATCTTGAAGGGTTTATGATTATGGAAAATATGGAATATTAGAAAAACAAAACCTCTGAATTGGAATTTCCCCAGTATAACTAAATCATCAAGTGCTTCTTCCAACAACTGTCTCACTTTGGTCAGGTAGAGGGAAGCGAAACCCGCCAAATGCCAACGCGTATTTGGTGTTGATTTGGACATGTTAGACTCAATCATTACGTATCGGGTTTCGTTCCTCTACCAGTAGAGGTGGATGGCATTATACAAAGCGTTCAACACACTGTTCAATTTTCTCTGTAGAAAAGCATCTTATGAGACATTATATTCAGATATAGAGATCGTTTAACTCAATAAGTACTACGTTTTCTGCATCTGCTCTCTGTTTGACTGTATCTGTAAACCCACCAGCAGAAAACAGCACATATCTTGGATTCAGTTTCCACTGATTGGGTAATTTTGATGCTTTTTCTATCAGACGGTTTAATATGTTTTCTCCAACAGGCGCATCCCACCATTTACATTCGCCAATCCAGTGGCTACCGTCAATGTTTTCTGTCAACAGGTCAATTTCAAGCTCAGATTCCCAATGTGCACCAACTTTTTTGGGGGCAATTCTCAGTTTTTCTGTCCAATATCGTCTGACATATTGTTGACATATACCTTCAAAAAGTGATCCCATGTAATCAAAAAGATTAGGTTCAATCATTTCCCGATACACTACATCTGCATTTCCAGATTCAATTAGACTTCTGTTTGGGAGGATAAACCGAAACCAGAAACTAAGATAATTATCAGCAATTATGTATAGTCCTTTTCTGCTTTTTTGTGGTGCTCGTTCAGTTAAGGATGTAATTCTTTTCACCAGTCCTAATTCTCTAAGCACAGTGATGTATTTATTGGTTTTCGTCCGTTCAATTTCTACACGTTGTGAAATCTCATTGAGTTGAGTAGCACCTTTAGCAATAGCCTGCAATATGCTTGCATAAATCCTCGGTTCTCTGAGTTCCATGCGTAATAGAAAGTTAGCTTCTTCAAATAAATAACTTTGAGGTGTGAGTAATTCTTCTTTTATATGTTGTTCTAACGTTTTCTTAGATGTTTGCAATGAGTTTGGTGAAAGATTAGATTTGAACCGATTAAGATATGCGGGGATTCCGCCGAGGATTCCATAGATTATTAGCTTTTCTTTAGATGTATATTCCTCAAAAAAGTTTCCACTGTCTCGGTAGGATAGCGGCATCAACTTTAACTGTCCTGTTCGCCTACCATATAGTGGTGAACGTTCCGCTAAAACCTCACGTTCCATAAAACTTACCTGTGACCCGCACAATATCAGTAACAAGTTGCTATTTTTTCCGTGCAAATCCCAAAATCGTTGTATTAGTGAAGGGAGTGCTGCGTTGTCTTCACATAGATACTGAAATTCATCAAGGACTATAATGAGTCTTTCTTGTTGTGATTTTTGAGCGAGATATATCAATGCAGATTCCCAGTCATTAAATGTTAAGTTTTGCAGTAGCGGATCATCTAATACTTGCTGACTTACTTCAATCAAGTGGCGAAGGTGATCTTGTTCTTTTAGCTGACTCGCGAGAAAATAAATGCTCCTTTTGTTTTTGCAAAATTGTAATAGGAGTTCAGTTTTTCCAACTCTGCGTCTACCGTACAACACAAAAAACTCAGCACTATCAGAATTGTATATCTTTTCTAATGCGTCTAATTCTTGGTCTCGGTTTACAAACATACCTTCACCTCACATTGAGTATTATATACTTTAAAGTATTATACTCTAAAGTATACTAATTTTCAATTAAATGCTCACATTGGTTTGAACCGAGTATGTAGAGTTTTGACAAGATGATCGCAAATTTGTAAAATATTTTGAGGTGACAGGTTTTATAATCACGGATTCGGTGTAGATTTGTTGATAATTCGCTATTCAGATAATAGGAATTCGCACTTGCGGGGCACTCTACCCAATCAGGACTTACGCAAATTTGGGCGTCCTTGTTTAGATTTTCGGTTTTTCAAGGATTTTATCCCCGATTTTTGTCATTTTTAGGGATTTACCCCCCTTTATCCCCCCGCAAGCGAGGGGAATGCGTAAGTCTTGCCAATAAACTTTCTTGCCGTTTTGCAATATTTACTTTGCACATATATTGCATTTATGGTAAATTATGACAAATCAAATGTTATTAAATTAACCCACAGTATTGCACATAACTTGCTGAGGAGGAGATATTCTGCAATGTTTAGGCAGGGCAATCAAAAAAAGATATATTCGTTAATACCATCAGGTAAAAGTTTAATTTGTGCTATATCCATCATACTGTTAATAGCGATGGCAACACAGTTAGTAGATGCTGAAAAAATTCAATTTGACCGAGATATTCGTCCAATTCTGTCTGATAAGTGTTACGCATGTCACGGTCCCGATCCGGCAGTACGTCAAGCCGAACTGCGACTTGATACTAAAGAGGGGGCATTCTCGGAACCGAGCGGTTACCCGATAATTGTACCGGGTGATCCTTTAAACAGTGAATTGGTGTTGCGTATCACACACGAGGATGTTGATAGGCGGATGCCGCCACAAACATCTAATCGACAACCGACACAAGAACAGATTGATACTCTGATTAAATGGATTGAAGAAGGTGCAGTGTGGGAGGAACATTGGGCATATAGTCCACCAAAACGGGTTGAACCCCCAACAGTTGAAAAAACAGATTGGATTCGCAATCCAATCGATCAGTTCATTCTAAGCAGATTGGAAACAGAAAAACTTGAGCCATCACAAGAAGCAGATAGACGCACACTCATACGGAGATTGCACTTTGATCTGACAGGATTACTCCCTACACCTGGGGAAGTAGAACAATTCGTAAGAGATAAAAGCCCTGAAGCATACGAACAACTGATCAATCGATTGCTTTCTAAACCACAGTTCGGGGAAAGGTTAGCGATATATTGGCTTGATTTAGTAAGATACGCGGATACAAGCGGTTATCATTCTGATGAGAATGTTAGTATTTGGCCTTATAGAGATTACGTGATTGATGCGTTTAATGAGAACATGCCATTTGATCAATTCACATTAGAGAACCTTGCGGGTGACCTGCTTCCTAACGCATCATCTGAACAGAAAGTCGCATCAGGTTATAATAGGTTAAATCAGACAACGGCTGAAGGTGGTGCGCAAGCAAAAGAATACCTTACGATCTATGCAGCAGATAGAGTACGTACGACTGCATCTGTCTGGTTAGGTGCTACACTTGGTTGTGCCCAATGCCATGATCACAAGTTTGATCCTTTTACTGCAAAGGACTTCTACAGTTTTGCCGCATTCTTTGCTGATATACAAGGACCCGGTGTGTATGGCGGAGGCAGTAAATGGGATCCTGTTGTAATGCTACCATCAGCGGAACAACAAACTGAAATGCAAGAAATAGATGATGAATTAGTGAGATTACGCAAGGTGTTTGAGTTGTCATCGCCTGGATTACAAGCAGAACAGGAAAAATGGGAGGAAGAGACCCTTTCACTTCTCGCTTCAACTGAGCCAACAGATTTTGCTTGGGTAGATGATTCACAGTCAAACGGTGGCAAAAATCAAGGGACGTGGAAATTTGTTGGTAAGAATGAAGCACCTGTCTATAGCAAAAAGTATTCACGGATTCAAAGTGCAGCGCCAGATCAACTTGTCCAACACGCCTTTGATAATGCAAACCGTAAGTTTACGTTATCTGAAGGTGACAAACTCTTTGCTTATGTTTGGTTAGATCCTGAAAATCCACCGAAGACAATTATGTTACAGTGGAACGATGGCAGCTGGGAACATCGGGCATTCTGGGGTGAAGACAAGATTACCTACGGTGAAATTGGTAACGATACACCTGCCCATAGACCGATGGGTGATCTTCCTGAACTCGGTAAATGGGTGCGTCTTGAAGTTGACCCCACTATTGTCGGATTAAAGACAGGAAGTGTTCTGAAGGGAATGGCATTCACCCAGTTTGGTGGAAAAGCATTTTGGGATCTCGCCGGATTTACAACAACCCTCGGCTTTGTCACCAAGAATTCACATAATGGTGCAGTCATAAGTGCGATACAAGTTGATCCGTTTGTTAGAACGACCAACCAACGGAAACAGATTAGTGACTACTACAAGCAGATTGCTCCAGCATTGGACGGTATTCGCAACGAGATTTCAACCTTGGAAAAACGCAGAAATGATATAAGAACCAAGAGTCCATATTCACTCACAACAGTCTCTGTACAACCTCGGACTACTCGTATTCTACCGAGAGGAAACTGGTTGGACGACTCTGGTAAAGTTGTTGACCCCATGATACCTGAATTCATGGGAGACTTAGGTATTAAAAACCGTCGTCCGACTCGGCTTGACCTTGCAAAATGGGTGGTATCAAGAAACAATCCGTTGACCGCCCGCACTTTTGTGAATCGACTTTGGGCACTTTATTTCGGTACTGGAATCTCCCGCGTATTAGATGACCTTGGATCACAAGGAGAACCCCCGATGCATTCAGAACTCCTTGACTGGTTAGCCGTAGAATTTATGGATAGCGGTTGGAATGTTAAACATCTGGTGAAATTGATCGTCACTTCTAACGCTTATCGGCAGTCCTCAAGACCCGATGAAGCACTGCGTGAAAAAGATCCATACAATCGTCTAATAGCACGGCAGTCACGCTGGAGACTTGACGCTGAAATTGTGCGGGATAACGCTTTACTGCTGAGTGGTCTACTCGTACAAAAAATCGGAGGACCGAGTGTTAGACCATATCAACCTGTAGGATATTATTCAAACCTGAATTTCCCTAAGCGGAAATACGTACATGACACGGGTGAAAGTCAGTATCGTCGAGGACTTTACACGCATTGGCAGCGAACATTCTTGCATCCCAGTATGATGGCGTTTGACGCACCGAGCAGGCAGGAGTGTACTGCCGAAAGGGCAACGTCTAATACACCCATGCAGGCACTGACATTACTCAACGACCCAACTTATGTTGAGACGGCGAGGGTATTTGCTCAACGGATCATAAAAGAGGGTGGACAAACTCCTGAAGATCGTATCAAGTGGGGATATAATCAAGCCTTGTCCCGTATGCCTCAACCGAAAGAGTTAGAGATTCTAACTGCACTATTTGAAAAACACAAGACTGAGTATTCCAGTGATCCAGAAGCAGCGAAAAAGTTGGTTGCCATGGGTGAAGCTCCAGGGACACAAGGTCTTGAACCTACCGAACACGCTGCGTGGACATCAATTGCACGCGTTATTTTAAACTTACATGAGACTATCACGAGATATTAGCCGAGGAGATTATATGAATTCGATTAAGTGGAAATTCGTTTTATTCCCAATTACGTTTGTGTTGTCCATTTCATTCGGATTTTGGAGTGCATCAAAAACATTTTTATATCAATAAATGCTTAGAGATATTTCCTATCAGAAAGCAGATATTATGTTGGTACCCTACCAAAAACCGTTTACAACTCAACTAATCCTGGCAGCTGAATTTCTTGTTGCTTATGTTATTCCTTGCGGTTTGGTATGGTTGGTTTATTTCATTATAACCCGATTTTTGACAACAAGATCACGGGTATAGAAATTATTACATAGTAAATAAAAAACTACATTATAGGTAATTTTGATTTGAAACTCTTGTTCCAATTACTTGCATTACTACTCATCCTATTTGGAATTGGGAGTGGAATGTATTTGGAATTTACAGATGATCAGGAGAATACGCCCAATTGGAAGAAAGGCTTTTTCAGGCTTACAGTTGTGTTGTCCTTGATTATTGGTTTATTGGGAGGGTCATTTTTTGCATATTTGGCTAAGAAAGGAGAACTTATAGATGAGGATGATGATGATCCACCGCCTGACTATATATCTGATCCTAAGGCTACATTCTTCATTCAATTTATAGTTTTCTTTGGATTTATATGGTTAGTATACGTTATTGTTCAGTGGCCCCTCTACTATACAATCATTTTTATCTTAAAGGGTTTCAAGGGTTGATCTCTGTGAGATTACCAAAGTTAAGGA
The DNA here is from genome assembly GCA_965261435.1 of Candidatus Poribacteria bacterium. Classification (GTDB taxonomy): domain Bacteria; phylum Poribacteria; class WGA-4E; order WGA-4E; family WGA-3G; genus MSPOR6. The sequence goes on along the minus strand of CBDHDL010000021.1, from coordinate 2,832,728 downwards.
GGTATTAATTATGATAGATGGTATAAATGAAGAAACTAAATTACGTCTCACAAGACGTACTTTCTTAGGTAAATCAGTTCGTGGAATTGGGTCTCTTGCACTTGCATCCCTACTCACGCCTTCACTGTTGTATGCTGCACCGAAGATAGAGCGATGGCAAGGAATCCTTACTGAGCCGCACGTTCCACCGAAAGCCAAATGTATTATACACCTCTGTATGGCAGGTGGTCCTTCCCATTTAGAAACTTTGGATTACAAACCGAAACTTGCAGAAATGCATGGCAAACCGATGCCACAATCTTTTACAAAAGGACAACCGATTGCTCAGCTGCAAGGACAGGCAAATTCGCTTAAATGTCTGGGACCGACACATGAATTCCAAAAATTCGGTCAGTCTGGTCAGGAGATGAGTTCTGCATTTCCACACATTGGCAGTCTGGCAGATGAAATCTGTATCGTGCGTTCATTGCGGACAGAACAGATAAATCACGATCCTGCACACACCTTCATGAATACGGGAACTGCAATTTCAGGTAGACCAAGTATGGGATCGTGGTTGCTCTACGGTCTGGGTAGTGAAAACGAGAATCTCCCTGGATATGTTGTCCTAATTTCATCTGGTGGTGGACAAGATCAACCTATTGCAACCCGGCAATGGCATAGCGGATTCTTACCCGGACAATTCCAAGGTGTTCAATTCCATTCAAGTGGTGATCCTGTTCATTATGTATCAAATCCTGGTGGTGTCAGTCCGGATCAACAGCAAGATGTTGTCGGAGCAGTCCAGTCTTTGAACAGTATTTTAGATGATACGGTTGACGATCCTTCAATTGCTACGCGTATCAATCAATATGAGATGGCATTCCGTATGCAAACGAGTGTTCCGGAATTGACCGATATATCTAAAGAACCGCAGGACATTCTGGAGATGTACGGTGCTAAACCTGGTGATGGATCGTATGCATCAAACTGCCTGCTTGCACGTAGGTTAGCAGAACGTGGTGTGAGGTTTATTCAACTTTACCATCGCGGATGGGATCACCACGGCGGAATACAAAACGCTATCAAGACGACTTCTGGATATGTTGATAAAGCAACAGCAGCACTTGTCAACGATCTGAAACAGCGTGGTATGTTAGACGAAACTTTAGTCATCTGGGGTGGAGAGTTTGGACGGACACCGATGGCACAAGGTAGTGGACGCGATCACCACATTAAAGGATTTTCAATGTGGATGGCAGGTGGTGGTGTCAAAGGTGGTATCAGTTATGGAAACACAGATGAACTCGGCTACAATGCCGTAGAAAACATCGTTCACGTTCATGATTTCCACGCCACAATGTTACATCTATTCGGTATTGATCACGAAAAACTGACGTACCGTTTCCAAGGACGCGATTTCCGTCTAACAGATGTTCACGGACATGTAGTCCACGACATTTTAGCTTAATGGTAGTATACTCACTGACGAAGATTAAAAAATCAAACGGGTGGCTTTCAAATGACAATCAGGAGGAAGTCATAATGAATGAACCTTGGATTGCCAACATTGGATTGGTAGGAGCCATATTAGGCGCAATGATAGGTCTGTTTGGAGCAATTATCGGAACATTGACAGGTGTCTGTGTTTCGCGAGGCAAAGCGAGGAAACTCACTTTGGGTATTACCGTGTTGGCACTTGTCTTATCGTTCATATCACTCATAGTCGGAATTATCGCTATTTTGTCAGGACAACCTTATAGAGTCTGGGAATGTTTTGGTGATATTGGAATATTCGGGATTGTCCTTTTTGGAAGCGGTTTTTGGGTAATTTGTAAAAAGTTTACGGATATTGAACTCAGAAAGTTCCTATCTGAAGATTTAACGCTTGCAGTTGACAAAGATGGAAAAAAGATTAACGCACCTTCCTAATGTTCTGTCTACACTCAAATGATGAATAGAACCGTTCGTGGGGGTGAGGTTTCCCCGCCCGACATACAGATCATTTTTGACTTGGCAAAGCACTACGGCTGTGAAGGCGTTAGCAAGGCAGCAATGTCGGCGGGTAGTTTTATATTGTGTTTCTTCTCAAAATCAGCAACGCTTTCATAGTCACCACGAAATGAAGCAATGATGTCCGCTCCCAGGTCTTTTGCAGTTGTTAGATCCGCTCGTGCTTTCTCCCATTCGTGTAGATTCAACCACACTTCTCCGCGATTATAGATTGCATTAGCATTTTCTGGATTTAGTTCTATCGCATTGTCAAAGTTTTCAATGGCGCGGGCAGAATCACCTTTCATGTAGTAGATAAGACCGAGATTGACATATATAGTGTCAGTATCAGGATTCAGTTCTAATGCCTTTTCAAAATCTTGAATGGCACGGTCATGATCGGTTTTGTGACCGTAAGCAATACCGCGTTTGTTATATGCATCAACCTCATCAGGGTTGAGTTCTATCGCTTTAGTAAAGTCATTTATGGCTTTATCATGTTCTCCTATCTCTACGTATACATTGCCACGTATTCTATAGGACGTTGCCTGACTTGGGTCAAACTCAATAACTTTGCTAAAGTCTTGTATCGCCTGTTGAAATTTACCCAGGTTTTCAAAAGCAACACCGCGAATATAATACGCTATGTGAAATTTTGGATTCAGGTCTATTACCTTGCTAAGGTCCTTGATAGCTGATGCGTAATTTCCTTTAGCACCATGCGCGATTCCACGGGAGCAATAAGAATCGAAATGTGACGGGTTCAATTCTATTTCCTTGCTAAGATTAACAATCGCCTTATCAAAATCTCCTTTATTAACATAAGCGGCTGCGCGATGGTAATAGATCTCAGCATAAATTGGATCACGTTTAATAACCGCGTTATAGTCATCAATAGCACGATCAACATCACCTATTCTGCAATAAACAGTACCTCGGTTGACATAACTCCTCAGAAAGTCTGGATTCAGTTCTATTGCCTTAGTATAACACGTTACAGCTTCTACATAAGCTGCATTTTGCTCTTCAGTAGATTTCGCTTTTGATGCGGATTCTTGAGAGGACAATCCTCTGTAATATTCAATGTATACATCCCGCTGAATATCCTGGTCCCTGATAAAACTGTGTAGGTCATTGATCACTGTTTCCGTTGAGATATTGTGTTCTGTCCTCAGATGTTGTAGCATTTCCTGCTTGAGATTTGCAGGAACAGTGATAATTTCGGATTTGCGTGGTTTAATATAGCCTTGTGGGGGTATAACAAATACAATTTTCTGGACACTGACACGGGGTCGTGGATTTTGTGGATTTAGAATCCAATCCTTTACCGACTCAGTTTTCTGCACAATTACTTTACCATTTTTATTTGGTGTGCCATAACAAGCGAAGAAAAGTGCAATCAAGTAGTCAGACGTGAAGTCTATCAGATTGGTTTTACCACCGGAATGATGAAGATCGGTTAGGATATCAAACTCATCCGTTTTGTAATGATGTTTTCCTGCTTCCTTAATTATATCCTTATGAATACGTTCCAGATTAAACAATTTTGAATTAATATTAGCAAATTCTCGGTAGAGGCTGGAGGATATTGTCCCAGTATATTCAGGTTGACCCCGGTAGATGCAATCACAGCCACCTGATCTTGCTTCTATCTCTTCAATGATGCTACTCACACTGGTTATTTTTTTAGTTTGCTTTTTATGTTTCTTTGACTTTTTCATTTATGCTACTCCGCATCCGGGCATTTTCAGTACGCTAAAGCTGTCAGAATTGAAATCTCAACAGTGTGTATTGATATAGGATTGTGTTAATTCTATTTCCTTAATCTATCCATAAACAAATTATAGGATTTTAAAGTGTGGTTGTCAATTGTAATTTTGGGATGCAGGATTATTTAGTTATCAGGTTTTCTTGCGATGTTTTTCACTAACGTTAATTTCTTTGCTGATTTATTGTGAGTATGATTTTCTTAGTCTGAACCATGATTCTGAGGATTTTAGGTTTAATCAAAATGGAGGCTCATATTTCACCTTCAATTCTCAGTAGCAACCTATTGCCTTGTCAAGTCATAAATGATTCGTTATCGGACAGGGAAACCCTGTCCCTACGACAGGTCTACTCATCATTTGAGTGTAGACAGAATACTATCTTCTGATGGTTAGAATGTGTAGAAATAATGCACAAACTGGAAGTTTATGCTACAGTCAATAACAGACACTTTCTTATATTGTGTCTGTATATCGTGTTTCATTCCGTTAATTGTCCCTATACAGAATCGCTTCTGTTCATAATTATGCAACCATTTTGCATCTTAAACGCGTCTAATGATTGATATGTTATTAAACAAGTTATTGTTTTCAGGTATCACGCTATGAAAAATGATGTAGTTGAACTCATCCAACGATGTCTCTCTGACGATGAGTCGGCATTTACTGAACTTGTGAATAAGTACAAGAAACAGGTTCACGCGCTTGCTTGGCGAAAAACTGAAGATTTTCATATCGCCGAAGACATTACGCAAGAAGTATTTTTAAAAGTCTATCAAGAACTTCACACGTTGAGAGATCCGAATCTTTTTCACGGTTGGCTCTATGTAACAACAGCCAATTGTTGTATCGCATGGCACCGTAAGAAAAGGATACCAGCGCAGCATTTGGAAGATAAAGAGAACATCATGTCAGAGACTGATACTTATTCGCAATATGTCGTTGAAGAAAAGACGAAAACAGCTGTTGAATCACAACGTGAAGTTGTCAACAAACTACTTGCAAAGCTTGGTGAGAGTGAACGCACTGTAATGACACTTTACTATCTGGGTGAGATGACAATTGAAGAGATTAGCAAGTTTATCGGAGTGTCATCGGGAACGATAAAAAGTCGTCTTCAACGCGCACGCAATCGTTTACAGAAGGAGGAAGCGATGATTAGAGAAGCACTTGAACATTTTCAAATATCACCGAACCTTACAGATAATATCGTAAAAGAAGTTGCACGTTTAAAACCTGCTGTACCTATTCCCAGCAAACCGTTAGTGCCGTGGATATTTGCTGCTTCAACATTAGCTGTGGTGTTGCTCATGCTTGGTTTCGGTAATCACGAATACTTGATGCGTTATCAGAAACCGTATAGTTTAGATGCTGATGCTGTGACGATGGTTGAGATTGTTGAGGCGCCTATAACCGCTAACTTCAAATCTACACCAGATGTACGTATGCAAATTAAAAGTACCGATGTAGTTGCAATGCTAAATGATTCTGAATCGCAGCAAAATGACGACAATGCTGTTTCGTCTGAAGAAACACAGACTGACAAAACTGTGAAAGATTATTCACAATGGGAGTTACCTGTAGATGCAATTGCGCGGCTTGGAAAGGGTACAATTGAGGATATTGCGATTTCCGCAGATGGTAGGCAGTTGGCAGTTGCGAGCTACATTGGCATTTGGCTCTATGATACACAAACCGGTGGTGAAATAGCGTTTTTTAATGGACATAAAACTGCAGTACGCTCAGTAGCATTCTCTCCAGATGGTTTCACGCTTGCCAGTGGCGGTGGATTAGGAGAAGATAAATCAATAAGACTTTGGGATATAAGGACAGGAGAACACAAGATTCTATCCTCTGGATATAGAGGTGATGCTGGTGCATTAGCGTTTTCACCTGACGGGAAGTTACTTGTTGGTGGAGACCACAGTGGGAATGTTAGAATATGGGATATGACCACCGGTGAACGCAAACACACCCTCTTAGGAAATACTACGCAAGTATTGGAAGTCGTGTTTTCACCTGATGGTAAAACCGTTACATGTGCGAGTTTAGATGATACGCTTCGATTGTGGGATGTTGACACAGGACAACTAAAACAGACTTATGTTGGACATACGAATTGGATCCTGACTGTTGCATTTTCACCGGATGGTTCTGTCATAGCAAGTGGTAGTCGGGATGGCACAATTCGGCTATGGGATGTCGCCACTGGTAATCTCAAAAAGACAATTACTATTCACGCAGAAATAGATAGTATAACGTTTAGTCCAGATACTATTCACGCAGAAATAGATAGTATAGCGTTTAGTCCAGATGGTAACATACTCGCGAGCGGTTCTCACCTTGATAGAAATATTCAACTATGGAATGTCTCTACAGGTCAACGAGAAAAGCTTATTACTCCTCCCAATTTCGGTGTAGCCAAAGTGTTGTATTCACCAGACAGAAAAACACTCATTGGCATGAATCTTGGTGGGAAAGTTCATTTTATTGACCTTGAAACAGGAACAAACAAATTTAGCATTGAAGGACATTTATCGGCTATTGATGTTGTTGAGTTTGCTCCAGACAGTAAAACATTAGCAAGTACAACTGGATACAGAATTGTGTTGTGGGATATTGATACCAGAAAACAGAAGTCAACTCTGGTAAGAAAACTAAAATCAGATATTGCATTAATAAGTTCAATAGCATTTTCACCTGATAATCACACACTTGCAAGTGCAGATCGGAATGGTAATATAGATTTATGGGATCTTTCATCTGGGGAACATATACAAACACGAAAAAGTCATCCTGAAGGGATTAGTTTAATAGCGTATTCTTATGATGGCAAAAAGTTTGCAAGTGCGGGAGGTGACGGTACAGTACGTATTTGGGATGCTTTAACTGGTGAACAGGTACATATACTTGAAGAGGAAGCGGGTCCAGTTATTTCAGTAGCGTTTTCTCCCGATAATCTGACGTTAGCAAGTAGTAGTCAAAATGGGGTCGTGCGTTTGTGGAATGTTGAAAATGGGAAGCGCAAACTTACAATACCAAAAAAGGGAAATGGAGACTCCGTTGCATTTTCCACGACTGGTGTTTTACTTGCAACAGCGAACAAAAGTGTCAGTTTGTGGCATACAAAGACGGGTGAAGAAGTGATTACCTTAGATCCTTTGACACCAGAGAAGATTAAACAGCATCTGCAATTAGCAGCAGGAGATCCTGAAAAGATGTTGGAATTTAATAAAAGAATGATGGATATGGCGCGAATCGTTGAGTTTTCTTCCGACGGAAAGAAACTTGCAGTCTTGGGTAGTATCGATGCAATCCGTTTGTGGGATATTGAAACGCAATCAATAATAAAATCATTTGCTGGACATAAACAGGATATCCTATCACCTAAACAGGATATCCTATCAATGGACTTTTCTCCAGATGGTAAGACAATAGCAACCGGAAGCGCAGATGGATCAATACTTCTGTGGAAAGTGAAATGATAAGATATTCAAATATGGGAAACCCCTGATGCAGCAAAATGTCCTATTTCCTAATAACCATTTTCCGAATCGACACTGAATCAGGAGTGCTCAATCGGTAAAAATAAATCCCTGAAGCGAGTCGTTCACCCAAACTATTACGACCATCCCAATAAGCAGCTCGAGACTTATCTATATAGTATCCCGTCTGTTGAAATCCGAGATGCAGATTTCGGACAAGTTTCCCCGTTGATGAATAGATCTGAATTGTGACATCGGTATCATTTGCCAACTGATACGACACCCACGTTTCTGGATTGAACGGGTTCGGATAATTGCTAAGCAGGACAGTCCGTTTCGGGGTTAAGTTAGCAGTCGTAAGGCGAATTTCAGTGAATGCTCGGTGAACATCTACAGCACTGATTTCGTGTTGCAGTGTGCGAATCAGAGTTCCGATTGTGTCATATACTTCTATCGTCAACGTGTCACCAATAGAGACAACTGCTTGACGGTTGATGTCTACCCAAGCAGCATGAAAATTGTTACTCTTATCCGCATCAGCGACTCTGGTGTGTCCGTTGTAAACTGTGAGTTTCGCATCACTAATACCTTCAAGGTGAGCGCGCAGGACAAATGCCCACGTCTTCGATTTTGATGGTTGCATGGGAACTGCAGCTGTTGAAGAAGTGTTTTGCCAAGAACTACCGCTAAAACTGACGTTCTTCGGTGTAGAGACATTGATAATATATCCCATTCCACCCTCAATTGAAAATCCGTTTCCGGAAGAATTTGCTGTCCATCCGATGAATCTTTGTGCGGCAGCATCTAATTCAATGATCATAGTCGCGCCGGTTTTTTCCATGAAAGACCGTGCAGTGTGAGGTTCGTTTGGCATCAGCGGTAGACTGATCATATTCAAACCCGTGCTGAGTGAGATGTCATAAGTGACCTCGCTCGTTGCCGGTATTAGGCTATCGGCACGATGAGCGAGGTTCTGAATGCGTTCATCATACTCGGGACCAACATCGGCAATTGCAAACGGTATTTCAGAGTAGTTGTCCGCGAGATATTCTGCAAACGCGTCTTGCTCTGTACCGGGTGCAGCAAAAGTTGCTTCTCCACCAGATTCTTCCTCTGTCATTACCTCAGCAAGGTCAACGCGATTCGTATTCGGGAAATTAGCAAACGGATAGTCGTCTCCACCATTGGCAAGGAAAGTGAGTGTGACCAATCGGAAAATGCGGTCTGCCTCTCCCACGATTTCTCCCTTCCGCGCAACTATGTCAATCGGATTTCCAGCTGCGTCGGTGATGACAAGTGATTGAACCCTTGACCCAATTGGCAGTGAAGTATCAAAGCTAAACGCCATGCCTGCGATCTGTGGAAAACGTCCGGGGATTGAGCCATCGCCAGAGGAACCGACTGCGTGTTCAATGACTTCATACAGTTCTGCTGCAGTTAACGTCAAAAGAGTCAACCCGTTGTTGAATCGGAGTGTATTTTCAATGTCAATCTGTGAGATCTGCCCCATCGTTTTACCAACTAATGCATTCGCAGGCGGTGGGAGCAGTTCTCCGGATACAGTCACGCCAATTGGGGCGCGAATGCCTCCGCCATTTTTCAAAGACACACTTACACTGGGGTCAACGCGTTTTGCCGCAGCAAGATTTGCCTCTGCGGTTAGGTTACCGATGTTGGTTTCCTCTGTGCGAACAGAACCGCGGTTTCCGTTTAGATAGACACTCGTTTGTCCAAAAATATTGCCATCCTTTGCTGTTACGACACTCCGTACCGCTTCCGTAATTTCAACCACTCGTGCAGACGGTTCTACATTGCCGGTGTCTACTACACCTTGTGCATCGGTTACAAAGGTACCGCTGATTGCTGTGTCAATTGATTCAGGAACTATAACCCCTGCTGCGTCAAAATCAACGACTAACCGTCCAACGTATTTATAATTTCCATCTGTTCCAACAATTGCGATTGGTTCATTCGTTGCCGATTGCGTCAAGATCGGATATGGACGGTCTACCATATCCCCGGGATGGAGGCGATCAGTTTCATCGGCGAGGAGCGTGTTTGAACCACCAGAAATGATAATGTCAACATCCTTGATGTGTGCTGCGATTACTTCATCAAGACTAATTTCTTGAAGATGGCCGGTAAGTATAATCTTGTTAATACCGGTTGCTGTTAGTTCATCAACAGATTCTTGAACGATAGCAGCCAGCGTCACTATATCGTTAGGGTTCGGCGGGGCAATTTTGACATTCCCAGGTACAGAAAGGCTACCGAGCCGCGGTGTCGTCATACCGATAACACCGACTTTTACGCTTGAAGGGGTTGTAATAACTACACTTTTAGTAATACTATTCGGAATAGTGCTTGCTTCCTGACCTGGATCAACAACAAGAGAAGCGAGGTTACTATCATAACTAAAATCTAAGTTCGCACTCAAGAATGGGAATGCTGTCCCGACGTAATCTCTATCTGCTGCGATCAAACTTGCAAGTGTTGCTGTTCCGGCGTCAAATTCATGGTTTCCGAGTGCACTTGTCATGAATCCCATCGCGTTGAGCATCAGAATGTCAGCGCGTCCTGAACCTTCTCTCCCGAGGACTTCACGAAGACTCTGGTTATTGGCAGCGGCAAAAAACGGTCCGGGGATATAACTATCACCAGCACCGATGATCACTGTATCTTTGAATTCGGCTTTGAGCGCATTCAGCACCGATGAGAAACGAGGCGCGTTCTCAAGTGCCTCAATACCACCCTCCATGTCTGATGCGTGGAGAAGTTGAAGTGTTGTTTTAGACAAAGCAGACTCTTCGTTTTGCGAAAAAGCTGTTACGAGAAAACTAAACAGTAAAATGAAAAATAATATTTTTGTAATGTGCGCTTTCAGTCCTATAACATTTGGAAAGAAAAGATGTTTATTCTGCATTAGACAATACTCCTTATCAAACAATACCTTATATAGTAAAAGTAGGAATTAACCAATACCTTCGCCAAAAATAGACATTCTGTTAGATTGTCACTCTATTTGAATTGTAGGACATTCTGTTAGATTGTCCCTTATTTCAAATATTGCACATATAGCAAAATACCATGACCAAATCAAAATAGTCAAGTACCACTTTACGGTACTTGTATGTACTGAAAAGATACTTGAACATTAGAATGTAGCATGGTATTATATGAATGGTTAGGAATGGTAGACCGCTTCTCAAGTTAGTTGACTTGCTTTGTCATCCAGAATATGAAGTGCAATAGTTGTCCAGCAACAATCACTCATTGTTACTTTATTCTCTTACAAGATGCCTTGCGACGAGTCATTAACAATATGATAGATGGAAAGATGCTTTAGATGATGGATTTAACTGTATATGTGTGAGGCAGGAAAACTGTAATACAATATAATTTCCTAATTTTTAAAGTCATAACAACACTAATGGTCTGTCCACGCTTGTAGATCGGATAAAACGAAGCGACACCTACCAATCACCTGAAATGTTGTTTCATGTCCAAATCAACACCAAATTCGCGTTTGGTATTCGGTGGGTTTCGTACCTCTACCCTACCGACATAATTGGTCTGAACTATCCACTATGCCGTATCGGATAAGAATTTCCAAAAATATTGATTAAGCCTCAAAATATTCTAAAACATATCTCATAAATCATTTATGTGGTGAGTTCTTTGTTGTTTGTGATGTGTTTTATATTAATACAACGGACAGGGAAACCCAGTACCTACGAAATACGGACAGGGAAACCCAGTACCTACGAAATACGGACAAGGAAACCCAGTACCTACGAAATACGGACAGGGAAACCCAGTACCTACGAAATACGGACAGGGAAACCCAGTCCATACGAAATACGGACAGGGAAACCCAGTACCTACAAACAACGGACAGGGAACCCAGTCCATACGAAATACGGACAGGGAAACCCAGTACCTACAAACAACGGACAGGGAAACCCGGTCCCTACGAAATACGGACAGGGAAACCCAGTACCTACGAAATACGGACAGGGAAACCCAGTACCTACGAACAACGGACAGGGAAACCCAGTACCTACGAAATACGGACAGGGAAACCCAGTCCCTACGAAAACAGGCGCAGTGATGAGAAATTTATGGACAATTAGGTTTATGAGATACACTCTAATATAACTAAGTTGCCACCTATGTAGCACAAACTGTTAGTTTGTGTCTGTGAGACTGCACACTAACAGTTTTCGGTACAAATTTTCTTCCAAACTTCCATTTTTTTTTCAAATCATGCAATTCTGCATCATAAAATCGCGTCTATAGAATCATAAGACCAATTTGCGTTTGAAGATTAGAATTTCAATCACAACAAAATTACTGTAGCACATTCTGTTAGATTGTGCCTGGAAGACCGCAATCTAACAGAATGCGGTACAAAGACACTGAATGCTGCTTACTTTGGTGTTAGCGATCTAACAGGATTAGAACCCTTGACGGAATTAAAGCGGTTACATTTATATAGTAATAATGAAATTGAGGACATCACACCATTAGCAAACTTGAAAATGTTGACACATTTAAATCTATCTGACAATAAAATTAAGGACATTACTTCATTATCGGGTTTAACGCAAATTCAAACTTTATTTCTAAACATTATGTTGTACCACATTTTGTTAGATTGCGGTACATCGGTTTGGAGGCACTATGTCAAGAACTTCAATGAAAGTTGATTCTAAGACTCCGAAAGTTACAGAAACAGAATCATATAAATCTAGCTTTACGTTTGCCATAGGAAGAATACGATTCTCGGAAATCATCAGAAGAAAACTTCCCGTTGATCCTTATGGACAATTGACGATTGATATTGAGCTCGGTACGATTATTATTGAGTTCACGGACGATGCTCAAATTGAGATCAATATCAGAGAAGAATGGAAATCAAGATGGCTATTGTCTCAACCGAAACCGACTAAATGGATCCGAGAAATGCTCAAGGATTTAGAGTTCACAATTAACGAAGAACCTCCAAATATCGGAATTGAAGGAAAATTTAAACGTGGACGAGAACATTGGCAGGATGGCTTAGAATGGTTGACGGTTACCATCCAGCTTAAGGTACCGCGACAATTTAGCATCTTCTTGAAATAGAGTCGTTTTAACCCATTATTAAAGAGTAAAGGTTGTATGTGTTGCGAAGTCCGCTACATAAAAGAATATTCGAATGTATACTATTTTTCTTATGTCTTATTCTGCTTATAACCGTAGACAATTTGATTGTTGAACGTGTCAGTAAAAATTGGCATCCTACTTTAGGATTTGTTTTTGGAGTGAGTATCGTTTCATGTATGGGTTTCTTCTGGAGGTATTAGATGATACACGATGATGCTGACCTGATTCAACACACTTTAGCGGGTGACCAACAAGCGTTTACTGCCCTTGTGGAAAAATACCAAAAACAGATACACGCATTAGCGTGGCAAAAGATTGGTGATTTTCACATTGCGCAAGAGATTACGCAGGATGTGTTCCTCACGGCATATCACAAGTTAACGACGCTCAAAGACTCCAATCGTTTGGCGGGATGGCTCTATGTGATAGCTAATCGCAAATGTATTGCGTGGCACCGAAAGAAAAAACCACAGCCTCAGTCAATAGATGCAATGAATTCCAGTGCGTTGGAGGATGCGTATTATTCAGTATATATGACCCAACAACGCGAGGAGACTGCACATCAAAAACGACGAGAGTTGGTTCAAAACTTGCTCAGTAAGCTGCAGGAAAGTGAGCGGACAGTCGTCAATCTGTATTACATCGCTGAAATGTCGTGTGAGGATATTGGCAAGTTTTTAGGTGTGTCGCCAAATACCGTGCGGAGTCGACTTCACCGTGCACGCAACAAATTAAAAAAGGAAGAGACAATGATAAAAGATAGCAGAAGTAGTTTCCAAATGACAACACAACTCACAAAGAAAATCTTGCGAGAGATTTCGCATACCAAACCTGCTGCACCGTCCTCCAGCAAACCATTAGTACCATGGGTAATTGCGGCATCAAGTGCGATTTTAATTGTACTGATGCTCGGATTAGGCACCCAATACTTAGCGCTTTTCCAACATCCTTATAATTTAGACTCACAATCTGAATTGGCAGTAGAACTGATTGAAGCACCTATTGTGCAGGACCTTGAGGTGAAACAGGATGAACGAAATCAGTTAGGAGTACCTTCTGAAGATAAGGGTAAAGAACACGGATCTGCACAGGAACCGAATCAGAAATTAGACAATAAAGTCAACTACGCAGAGTGGAGTCTACCAAAAGGTGCAAAAATGCGTTTCGGCAAAGGTGGGACAAAGGGAGCAGCATATTCTCCGGATGGTACGCGTCTGGCGGCTGCAAGTAGTATAGGCATCTGGATTTACGATGTTCACACCGGTGAACCGCTTGATCTGCTGACAGGACACACGGCTGCTGTCAACTGTGTTTCCTTTAGTCCCGATGGACAACTGCTTGCCAGTGGTAGTGAAGATAACACGGTCCGTTTATGGGATGGCAACACAGGTAAACACTTGCAGACCTTAAGTGGACATGCAGCTGACATCAATAGTGTGTCTTTTAGTCCTAATGGACAACTCCTTGCCAGTGGTAGTGAAGATTATACAGTCATTTTATGGGATGTCAGCACGGGTGAATCACTGCACACTTTGATTGGACATACTTCTCATGTTAACAGTGTGTCTGTTAGTCCTAAAGGAGAACTGGTTGCCAGTGGCAGCGACGATCATACGATCCGTTTATGGAATGTCAGCACGGGTGAGCCACTTCAAACACTGAGTGGACATGCAGCTGACATCAACAGTGTGTCTTTTAGTCCTGATGGACAACTCCTTGCCAGTGCGAGTGAAGATGCAAAAGTCCGTTTATGGGATGTCAGTACAGGTGCAATACAAAGCATTCTTGAAGGACATGCAGCTGATGTCTGTAGTGTTTCGTTTAGTCCTGAAGGTAGTCTGCTTGCAAGTGCAAGCGATGATGACACGATTCGTTTATGGGATGTCAGTACGGGTGAAACCCAGCGAACACTGAGATTACATATTTATATGGTCTGTGACATCTCTTTTAGTCCCGATGGACGACTGCTTGCCAGTGGTAGTGGAGATACGACCATCCGTTTATGGGATGTCAGCACGGGTGCACTGCACAACGCCATTGGCGGGCATACAAGTTGGGTTTTTAACATATCATTTAGTCCTGATGGGCAATTCCTTGCCAGCGGCGGCGACGATAACATGATTCATTTATGGGATGTCAGCATAGGTAAACACTTGCACATGCTATCGGCAGGTTGGGCTGATGTCTATAGTGTAGCCTTTAGTCGTGATGGAAAAGTGCTTACAAGTGGCAGCATGGACGGGTTGATACGCTTTTGGGATGTCAGCACAGGTGAGCTGAAACGCACGATTGAAGGACATACCGTCATTGAAGGAGATAATGCTACGGTTAAAAGCCTCGCTTTTGCTCCTGATGGCAAGCTGCTTGCCAGCGGGGGCACGGACGCAACGATTCATATATGGGATATTAACACTGGTGTGTCATTGCATACCTTGAGTGGACATACTAATGGCGTTAGCAACGTGGTGTTTAGTCGTGATGGACAAGTGCTTGCCAGTGGAAGTTTGGACCAGACACTACGTCTATGGGATGTCAACACAGGTGAACTGTTACATACAATGCGTGGACATACGGCTGGGGTCAATGGTGTATCCATTAGTCCTGATGATCAGTTGCTTGCCAGTTGCAGCTACGATGGCACGATCCGGTTATGGGATGTCAGCACAGGTAAACTACTACATACAATGAGTGGACATACGCCTTGGATCTATAGTGTACCTTTTAGTCCTGATGGTCAGGTACTTGCTAGTTGCAGCTACGATGGTATTATTCGGTTATGGGATGTCAGTACAACTGAACTACTGCATACCTTGAGAGGACATACGGCTGGCGTCTATAGCGTGGCGTTTAGTCCTGAAGGTAAGTTTATCGCCAGCGGGAGCAGGGATGGCACGGTGTTGTTGTGGGATTTAGACGCTTTGGACAGACCATAATATATCACGGATCTTGCAGATTGTGCAGGTATGTGTAGCACATGCAGTTAGATTGTGCTGTATTTGACTTGTATCACATATATCGTAAATGAAATACACCTGTCGCCCCGCTGGGGCTTGTCTCTTCTCCGTTCACCGATTTCTATACACCTTCCGTTCCTCCGGAACTGCCGATTTGCCAAAGATTCTCTTATCCTGAAAATCTCTATAATCCTGAAAATCCTGGTTTAGACAAAATGTGAATAAGGAAGATGTTGAAAAAAACTCGTAGATTTGATAATCTGAAATGAGTCCAAAAAGCTAATATAGTCTCTCAATTCATTTGGAGGTATGTTTCAATGGCATGCTCAAAATTGTCTTACTTCTTAGTCGTTTTCATGATAATTACAGTCTGTGCTTTCGTGGTTGGACTTGAGGCACAAGATGCTGAAGAAAATAACACTTCGTTACAAGAATTCGTCAAAAAAGCAGAAGAATATGTCAAGCAAAACCAAATTGGTGAAGCAATAGAACTTTATACGCGAATTGTGAAGGCGGCACCTGAAAACGTTGAATATCGCGCCCAACTCGCGACCCTTTACACCCGCACAAAACAACATGAAATGGCTGCAGAATCCTATAGCAAACTGCTTGAAGTTGACTCAGATAATATAATGTATCAAGATGAACTTGTTATCAGTTTACAAGCTGCTGGCAAACAAAATGAGGCAGTTGAAATTGCGCAGACCTATATTGATACGTATCCAGAGGTAGGTGCACATTACGCACGACTCGCAAGACTTTATGAGGCAGAAGGAAATGAAACTGATGCTATGGCTAACTATGAAAAAGCAACTACATTCGGATATGGCAACATAAAAACCTATTTTAAACTTGCAGAACACTATTTTCTTAATGATGACATAGACGCTGCTGAAAGAACATTGAAAAACGCTATACCTTCCACCACAAGAGAAACGGAAC
Source organism: Candidatus Poribacteria bacterium (assembly GCA_965261435.1). Lineage (GTDB taxonomy): Bacteria > Poribacteria > WGA-4E > WGA-4E > WGA-3G > MSPOR6. Next base: position 2,816,462 of record CBDHDL010000021.1, on the reverse strand, counting down.
GAATTAGGATTCAACGCCAATTGGTCAACCTCTATCTATATCAAGGAAATTTAGAAGAGATGTCGCAAAAGGCTGAAGCGGATGGCACACTCACTTACGAGATGCAAAATGCGCGTGCGGAACAATTTCGCAATACTGGGGAATTGGAAAAAGCTGTTGTTCACTTTAAGAAAGCTGCCGAACTTTCCAATAGTCCTTATCAGCGAGATGAGATCGCTAACGAATTGATTGATGTATTCTTACAACAAGACAAGACAGACTTGGCTCTGGACTTCTACGAGACTGAAATATCAAAGCTACCCAGATCAAGATTTTCATCTTATTACAGCGCACCCGGAATTACGTTCCGGTTTGCTGGAGACTACGCACGTGAAACCTTGATAAATGCTTATGATAATCAGGGGAGACTTGCAGATTTGAGAACCCTTATTGAGAGCAAGCTGGAAGAAGATACCGATAATCTTGCTATGCTTGAACTGCTCGTTGAGATTTATTTGTATACAAACAATTTTCATAAAGTTGCTGAAACATATCACGCTATTAGCAATAGCAAGGCAGAATCGAACCAAGTCCGAAGATACATCGCAGTTTATCAAGCAGCAGCTTGCTTACTGGAAAAGCAACCAATCCGATATGGCAAAGATACTATTGCACCGTGCAGAAACCGAGCTTGCAGCAAGCAACCTTCTTGATGAAGATCATGAGGATCTCCGCGTTGCACTTGCGACGATCTGTCTTAAGAATGCAATGTATGATGCTGCCCTTAAACTTGCTGACACTGTTGTTACTGATCTACAGAAACGTAAAAGGGATCCGAACAAGTATCTATACGAAATCCTTGCGGCAACCTACCTCGGCGCAAAACGTTTTGAACAAGCGTATGAGACATATCTACAGATCGCAGAATATGGGAACTGGCAATATGATCGAGAAAGAGCAGAAAAGGGGATGCACGCAGCAGCGATAGCCGGTAATCTATATGAAAAATGGTTACCGGAACAACTGAAACAGGTTGAGGAGAATCCCAACGATTCCAAACGCATCTTGAAACTGGCACAAAACTACGAAGCGACTAAGAAAATATCAGAGGCGGTTGTTCAATATGAAAGACTCGCCGAACTTGATCCAGATAACGCATTATGGTACATAAAACTTGGTGATCTCTATCAAAATTTACCGCAAGAGAACCGTGAAACAGACACTGTGTCTGATGGGTCTGAGGGGGTAAGTCCAGAACAATTGGCGAAGTCAATCGCTGCTTATAAGAAAGCAATTGAATTGGATCCAACTTTATACGATCTTTACGACCTATTGGCACAAACCTTTATGAAAGCAGGAAAGACTTCACAAGCAAAGGAGACGTATCGTAGCGCATTAGCCGCAAAGTTAGGACAGAATGATCACGATTCTGCATTGCTGACTATTATCGGTCTTTACGCTGACGAAGGTCAAGAAGACGAACAGATCGCTTTCCTTGAAGAGATACGTCAAGAATATGCGAAAATGGATCAAAGTGCTATCTTGCACGAGCTCTTAGGTGATCTTTACAAGAAAGTTGGAGATGCTGAAAAGACTGAACGTGCTTATGCTCAGTGGTTACAAATTCGAATAAAGACGCTCACCAATATACAGAGTGCATCCTATTATCGCAATTTTGCTAATAAACTTACTGATAAAGGACTATTTCCAGATACAGCACTAAATTTCGCGAGGCGTGCGTACCATAAAATGCCATATCAACATTATACATATCCTGCAACGCTTGGATATGCTTGTGTCGCCAATGGACTATATGATAAGGCACTAAACCATTACAAAAATGCGTTGAGTCTTGTATTTACTGAGCGTTCTTCTAACTTGTTTTGGGAGAATATTGCTTCAGCAAGCAAGAATGCTGAGGACACGGACCGTTACGTTGAAATGCTGGATATGTTGATAAGTTCTATTCCATCTGCAAGTGCAATTGATCGTGCACTTTTGTATCGAATCATCGCTGGGTTTTATGCTGAAAATGAGATGTCTGAGAAGGCAGAAGAATATCTTCTAAAGGCGGGTTTCATTCCCGAAACTTGTTGGATAACGCTCGGACCGTTTAAGAATATAGATTCAAGAGGCGTTCTGTATGCATATATCCCCGAAGAAACCACGCAAATTGACGCAACCGCAAAATACTATGGAAGAGATCAACTCATCATTTGGGAAAAACCAAGCGACGATATATTAGATGGACGCTTCGATTTCGGTAACAAAGACGGTATCAATAATGACAGTGCTGCTTATGCATGGGTAGTCATTATCTCTCCAGATGAACGGGACATTGTAATGCGATTTGATAGTGATGATCAAGGGACTATCTGGCTAAACGGCAAACAGGTGTTTAGCCATGATAGAACCAGTGGCGTCCGACTTGATCGTTATACAATTCCTGTGACCTTAAAAAATGGAGAAAACAGTATTCTTGTCAAGGTCTGCAATGTATGGCAAACTTGGGACTTTTATTTGCGACTTACGGATGCTGAAGGTAATTCGTTTGAGGATTTAAAATTCAAAACTGCCAAAGCGTTGTTAAGCGCACCGCCTCCCAAGTCCACTTTTCATCTAAACGTCAATTTGGGTATGGCTGAATACTACAGTAAGAACAACATGCCTGATAAGGCAATGGAACAGATGCGGCAAACCGGTATGATTCATGAAAAGAAGTGGTTAGTTCTTGGACCTTTTAATAACATCGCTGGAATCGGTTACAATACGGCATACATCCCAGAAGACACAACGCAGATCGACCTTACAGTAAAATATGCAGTCGTAGGCGAACAAATAGGTTGGAAAGAGTTTAGGGATGATGTCTTTGATGGCTTTATTGATTTGGGTAGAAACGTCAATTGGCGTGTTTCCTACGCATTGACAACCGTGACTTCGCCAGATGAACGGAAAGTACAACTTCGATTTGGCAGTGATGACCAGTCGAAGGTGTGGTTCAATGGTAAAATGGTTTTTGCAGATCCACTATTTGGATGGGCAGTAGTGGATAGTGATATTATTCCTGTTACGCTAAAGAAGGGGATAAACACCATCCTCGTTAAGGTTTGCAATGAGGAACAGACTTGGGGATTCTATTTGCGGGTTACGGATGCTGATGGGAAACCTTTTGATGATTTGAAGATTAATGAGGTGCAAGATAAATAGTTAGAGTTTATCTTCCCGCAACATTCCACACATATATAACACCATCATCACTAAGACTAACAAGTTTCGTGCTCTCAGATGCAAAGACGAGATGCTTTATCTGTCCAAGATGTCCTGAGAATTTGTGAAGTGACTTTTCAGATTCAATATCTATGAGTTCCACGTCACCCGTGTCCCTACCGATGGCAACCACTTTACCGTTCGGATGAAACAGGACAGATGAAATCGTGGAATCACTAACATGCATCACCTTATCAAGTTTACCTGAACTCACATTCCATAAAAAGACTTCCGATGATAGTGCGACACTTGCGATTTTACTACCATCTGGACTGAAAGAAAGCGAGACAATATCGGTTTCATGTCCCGCAAGGACATGTTTTTCATCACCCGTGTTGGCATCCCATAAGATGGTCCTCTGATCAGTGCTACCACTTGCGATTGTGGTACCGTCAGGACTAAACTCCACACATGTGACGTCCTTTGTGTGTCCATTTAGAACGTGTTTCACAGTTAAGGTTTTGACGTCCCATATACGAACGGTATTATCATTACTACCACTTGCGATAGTCTTCCCATCAGGGTTGAACTTAATCGATACGATTCGCTCCTCATGTCCCTCCAAGCTTTTGAGGAACTGTCCCGTTTCAATGTCATGTAGATAAATGGTTGCATCAAAAAATTCGGTTGCTGCAATGTATTCCCCTGTCGGATCAACTGCCAGTACTTCAAAAGGGTTATGTCTTACTCTGTAGAATAATTTTGCTAAATTACCAGTCTCAACATCCCATAGACAGGTATTCAGGTCCAACGATGGCGCAACGATTGTTTTTCCATCAGGACTCACATCTATACATGTAAAATCGCCAATATAATCGTGAATTGCGTGTATCTGTTGACCAGTTAAGATATTATAAATGCGTATACTGCCATCCTCACTTGCACTTGCGAGAGTACGCATATCAGAGCTAAAATCAACAGTATTTATAAATGCAGTATGTTGATCATAGGATCTGTATTTCTTTCCTGTTTTTACATCATATAATTGTATATCTCCAGAATATGTATAATTTGCTATCAGGTTACCATCAGGACTAAATGCTATTCGTCCCCCGACTGGATGAATGTCAATTTTTTGTCTCAGTTCCGCTGTCTCTGGATGCCATATACGCACTTCACTATTACTCCTACTTGCGAGGAGAGACCCATCGTGATTAAAGGTCAGCGAATATACAAGTTCCTCCACATTTAATTTAGGCATCTCTTTAGATTCTCCGCTGAAAGGATCATAGATTGAAACAATGCCATTGTCATTACCTGAAGCAATCACAAAGTTGCTCGGATTGATTGAAACCGTCCAAGGGTTGACTTGCTTAGGATCAAGGATATCTTTGAATTCGTGGTTCTTTTTCCGCGTGTTTGTATCCAATAGCAACACAGAGCCATTCTCTTCAAGGATACTTAATGTTCTTCCATCACGACTGAAGTTCATCTTACTGACATTTACAACATTATTGAGCTGTTTCAGATGTTTCCCTGAATCAACATCCCAGATTTGTATTTTCCCGTTTTCATCTACAGTTGCAAAGGATTTCCCATCTGGATTCATTGTAAGATGTGATGCCCATCTTGCGTGCTTACTAATTAGATATATCTCATTGAAGTTGATGGTATCATACAACATAATACCCAGTGAAGTTGAGACAACGATCCGTCCGCCATCAACTGTATACCGCAAGTTATAGATGCGTCCTTTCCCGAGGCGTGCTGTGGCACCATCGGGTAGTTCAATGGTGTATGCCTTCTCTTGTGAATAGAGGGATGTAGTTGTAAGAATGAGAAGTATTGTAGCGAGAACGATTTTATTTGTCAGAATATGTCTCAATGATAGTCTCCTCTGGACAAATCAACACCAAACCCGTATATGAAATAATCGCTTAAGTACCATCACTCACGTGCAACAACTGCAAAATTAACACTATCTATCCCAGCATCTTTTGCGATGTCCATTACCTGTACGATCTGTTCATGGTATACGTCTCGTTGTGCATTGATGATCAGTCTTGTCCGTTTTTCATCTGTTGCGTTGAGCATCAGCGTGAACATCTCGTCAAACAGCACAACATTACCGTCTAATAGCATCGTGCCAACTGTATCATTACCAAGTGGATTCTGGATTTTGATAACCATACCTTTCGGTAGTTGGTCCATCGTGTGAGGATGTGGAGGTGGGAGTTTGACACGGATACCGCGCATCGGGGTGAAAGTCGTAGAAACCATAAAGAATATTAGCAGTAGAAAAACACAATCTATCATCGGTGCCATATTTAGTTTCGGTGTTCGGCGGGTTCGCATTTTCTGAATTTGAAGTCTCATAATAAATCTCCGTTCTGTTGAAGTATTTGATACTTAAACACTTGAGATGGAGATAAGTCACGCAAAATCCTCCTACAACTCACTAATATCCCACAGATAGACAACCCCGTCAACGCTGCGACTGACGAGGACGTCACTGTCTTTGATCAGGGTTAAGTCTACTATCCACTTCTGATGACGACCTAACATTTTTTTAAGTGAACCTGTCTTGACACAGGGTTATTTAGTTTTTGGTTTTTTGGCACTTTTTATCACACCTGTAAATATCAGTTGTAGGTCGGGTAGAGCGAAGCGAAACTCGACACATCTGGTTTCTGTCGGGTTTCGCTTCGCTCTACCCATAGGTGTAAAGTTAAGGATTTCCATACGCGGAAAACCCTCTCCAGTCCCGTAGGGATGCAATGTTTATAGTTAAACGTTATACAAACCCTCTTTAGTCCCGTAGGGACGATATGTGTAGTAGTTCATCCTGATATAAACATATCGTCCCTACCAAATCAACGCCAAATGCGCGTTTGGCATTTGGCGGGACTGAAGAGGGGTGGGGTACACATTTTTCTATAAACATATCGTCCCTACGGGACTAAATATAAGACAGTCTCAATCATAGTGGCTATTGAGAAGGATTCATAAAAACACAGATAGTTTCTTAAGTTTACAGCTATAGGTTTCGCTTCGCTCTACCCGATCTACAATTCAAGCGTGGACAGACCAATGGTTCAGACATAACCCTGGCTCAGACAATCCTATTCGGTTAATGTAATTACGCCGCACCCGATACGCGCGCCAGCTGCGCCTGATGGTTGTGAGACGAAATCGTCTGCGTCAGCATGGACAATGATACTTTTCCCGACAACATCTATATCAGAACCGGTGCCGATTTCCCAGAGGTCCGTTGTCAGTTCAATACTTCCTGTGCCATCATCTTCAACGGTCATATTGCCTATGTCGCCGAGATGAAACTCACCGACTCCCCACTTCCCATGGGCAACATTAGTAGGATTCCAATGTCCACCAGCGGATGTGCCATCAGGTGCACTGCAATCACCGTATTCGTGAATATGAACTGCATGCAGACCGGGAGTTGTCCCCTCAATCTCAACGGTGAGCGTGACCTGTTTGCCTTTTTGTCTGAAGACTGCAGTTCCTGATAATCCGCTGTCGTTAGATGAACTAATCACTGCGTTCGCTTCCTTTGTGGCGACGTTTGTGATAAGTTCAGTCGTATTCAGCATATCACACCCCACAAAAATGGTCTGAATACAAGCCAAGAGAAGAATTGTGGTCATTATACTAATGGAATTAAAACGTGCTTTCATTGATTGCTCCTTTGTTTTTTCATTGATTGCTCCTTTGTTTAAAGTAGAAACATCTCTATTATATAAACGTTCTAAATGTAATTCAACTATTATTGTCTGATGACAGGTTCTTTCATCTGTAGGAGCGAAATCTTTGTCATTATCTATGATACTGCGTTCAGATTACAGTTCCCATATTAAGATCGTACCATCCCAACCTACGGAGACGAGGGTTTGCATGTCAGAACTAAAGTATATGTGGGTTATACTTTTGGTGTGTCCCTGAAGTGTTTTCTTAATTGCACCTGTTGCAATGTCAAAGAGGTAGATATCACCTTGCTCCATTCCGCTTGCGAGGGTTTGTCCATTAGGACTGAACGCAAGCGTAGATGAGACTCCATGGATGCGATCAACCTTATCTTTCCAGCTTGGATCTTTAAAGGATTTGTAGGTATCAGTTTCTATATCCCATAGATAGATCTGTTTGTCTCTCCAACTACCACCACAAGCGATTGTCTTGCTATCAGGACTGAATGCAATACACTTTATCTGTTCCTCTTGGCCCGTGAATGTACTGATATGGTTACCTGATTCAACTTCCCATAGTTGAATCTTGTTATCAATTCTTGCTTTCTGTCTATAGTCTTTATCAAACACAATCGCCAGCAGTTTCCCATCAGGACTAAAACGTGCTACATAAATTTCTGTCTTTCCCAAGTTTGTAAAGTTGTAATCTCCCGTAACCAGATTCCATACGAAAAGATCAGGAACGAATTTTCCTATGGTAGCAAATATCTTATTGTCAAAATACTCATCTTCTGGTGTCCTTAAATCATCATTCTCAGATAGCCGCAAGATTCGTTTTATCTTACTTTTTTCAAAATTCCAAATCTGGACAACATCTTTTCTTTTACTTTCTGATCCCCAACTTGCTAACATTTTCCCATCCTTACGAAATGCTATACCACTAACATGTCTCCTTGGTCCCTTAAGTTTGCTGTGTTGCCCTGTTTTAGCATCTAAAAAATGGATGGTCCCTTTATTAAACATTGAACGAGTTGCAAGCCTGCTTCCATCTGAGCTAAAAGCAACGTCCCACAAATATTCCTTTGGTCCTATGAAGGTTTGTTTGTGTTTGCCTGAGTGAGCATTCCACAGACGGATAGTTCTGTTTGTCCATTTGGGAATCATCACCGTCTGAGCATCTTCAGTTAGGAGCACATCGCTATAGACATTATCATCATATCCACTGATGTTTTTCCTTTCTTCTCCTGAGTTCAGATCCCAAACCCGTAGTGTATCATCAGTACCTAAACTGACGAGTGTTTTTCCATCTGGACTGAAAGCAACAGTAGAAACGTAACTCCGATGGCCTTTAAGTTTTATCTTTTCCTTACCTGTGCTGACATCCCAAATATAAATGGATTCTTTGATAGAACTGGCGATAAAGTCGCCATCTGGACTGAAAACTAAGAAGGGGAAACTAAAAGTGTCTAAATTGCTTATTTGTTTGTGGGTATCAGTTTCTATGTCGTAAAGATCGATGTTCCAGACAGTGCGATTTGTTCTGGTTCGACTATTATAAATTTCACTCTTACTTGCAGTTGCCAGTGTCCGTAAATCTGAATTAAATGTTGCAATCTCATGCTTTTGTTCCACTTCAAATTTCCGTATCTCTTCACCTGATTCAATATTCCAAAAACTATACGTGGTTGTTCCGGTTTCACAAGCGACTGTTTTCCCATCCGGACTAAACCAAGATTTGTATCCCCCGAGACTCAAAAACATATATGGGTCATATCCAACTTTAGTCTTTTGATCATTTTTTGATGCGTTTGGTGGTCTATTCCTTGGCTTACCTGTGGTTATATCCAATAAATCGAGCATGGATTGATAAACGACTGCGATTGTGCGATTATCGGGTAATATAGAGAGGTCGTCAACACCAGCATAGTATTCTTGCCTTGCAATGGTTTTCTGTTTTTTTCCTGTGGCAGTGTCCCAAAGCTGTACAGTGCCGCTTTCTGTTCCGATCGCGATTGTGCGTCCATCTGGACTATAAGTAACAGCATTGATCCCGGCTTGATGTGGTGCTAATAGATGTAGCGGTTTCAATGTGTTAGGATTGAGAATCCAGACACCGATATCGCTCACAAGTGCTAACAAATTCCCATCAGTAGAATATTGCATTGATGTGATAAGTCCGGTTCCGATACGTGCTTTTGCATTTTCAGGTAGATGCCATTGTGGATAATCAAGTCGTAGGTTGCGTATTGCTTCAAGTGTTTTTTCAGTTTCAAGGTGTTTGTGGTAGTATATGCCACCGATTGCAATGAGTATGACACCGAGTATCACTCCGAATATTACTGCTATTTTAAGGATGTTTGTGAACAGGAAGTCTTTCATTGTTCTGTCTCCCGGGCATGAAAGAGATATTTTTCAAAAGCGTTTGTCCCTGCCCTACAGTATACAACTTTTCCCGGTTTAATGTAACAAATTTAGTTTACATTACAATCCATCCCTGGCGGTTCTTTTTGTCTATCTGGATTGGTGTTGTATGCCGCTGGACATCAGTTATGAGCATAAAGGTTGCATACTTGGAAGAGCACCACTTCTCTCGGTATACATTACGATACTTCTCTATCACGTCAGTCTTACCAAAAATGGCTAATCCTTGGGTTTCACAGATTTTGTCAAAGAGTTTGGCATCAAGAGTAGTTTCGGCAAAGTAGTATATGATTTGGGATATCTGAAACTCGCCTTTTATGTCGCCTCCGCTCTTTTTCATCAAGACTCGGTCCCCCTTTGATATGCACTGATACGGTGGGATTCTGATTTTACTTATTCGCGTTTCAACCGTTTTATGCCCATCCAAGATGAGATCATACATCGGTTGTGTGAAGACTGCAAGGTGTGTTTTCGGCATAGTATGTACTCCGATTGATTTTAATAGGGAGTGGGATCACTTATCTTGTATTATAGTGAAGATTAGAAATAAATAGACACTTTCAACCGTCTGCTGGCGAGGTTTCCTAAGACTCCGTTATCCACGAAATCCGCGAAAATCCGTGATTCTAATTTTTCATTTTCACAGACTTAATCTTGTGCCAATAGTGAACATTAACCCATACCCTATAGCATTCTCTTCGTCAATTACCAATTGGTTCATCTGAGCTTCTAAACGTAATACAAATGCAGGTTTTATTACAAACTGATAACCTGCCCCAATGCCGATACCCGTTATATTCTCAGAATCAACAGAGAAAAAAAGTTCATCAGAATTGCTACTATAACTCGTTAATGATGCACGTCCCATGATGTATGGAGATGATGATTTATAATCCATCAAATAGAGTGCAAACTTTGCCCCAAGATGTAATGTAGATATACTCTCGTTATCATCATCTCCAAATTGTTCATTGGAAATAGAAGTGACACCATAACTGAATTCTGGTCCGATCCCAATATGCTTGTGCGGATACAACATTGCGTATAGTGAAGTTGGCGGTGACCCGACATCAAAGAGAGATCCAGATGGGAGTTGTGTGAAGGTGTAAGTTGATGTACCACGTTCATCTTCTGGAACTATATGAGAGATACCGAATTGTGTTCCAATGTCAATACCGGTTGCGAAAGCGGGTAAGGTTGTGGATAAAATTAAGGTGAGAATTGAAAGAACATTTTTGCATTTAAAATCTAATGTTTTCATAGTAAATCCTTTTCGATTATTGATTAGTAACTTGGGTTACATTAGTATATTGCTTTAATTCTATGGATGCAAGTTAATGTAATGGCTTAGTGTTCTGTAAATACTTATACCATTTCTAATTGACAAATTATCATAAATAAACTGTAGGTCGGGTAGAGCGAAGCGAAATCCATAGGTGTAAAGTTAAGGATTTCCATACGCGGAAAACCCTCTCCAGTCCCGTAGGGACGCAATGTTTATAGTTAAACGTTATACAACACCTCTTTAGTCCCGTAGGGGAGCTATGTGTAGTAGTTCATCCTGATATAAACATATCGTCCCTACGGGACTGAAGAGAGGTAGGGGTACACATTTTTCTATAAACATATCGTCCCTACGGGACTGAAGAGAAGACAATCCCAATAACCATAAGGATTCAGAGTGATTCATAAGAGCTTCTAAGTTTTCTTAAGTTTACACCTATGGGTAGAGCGAAGCGAAACCCGACATGGAAACCCTGTCTAACCCTACGTGTCGGGTTTCGCTTCGCTCTACCCGACCTACGAAATAATGCTACATAATCATTTAGAAATGGTATTAACTTGTTTTTAAGAAAGAATAAAGTAACGGGGAGAGCCTCTACTCTCGGATTGTTGCCTTAGGTGTTTTGGTGACTTTAACTGATCCCCATGTGGTATTCTGTTTGTTATTAGGTTCAACGCTGTGGGGTTTGACAGAGGTGAAAATATCTGAGGAATCTTCCCATAATAGGACTGTACCGTCAAGACTTCCTGTGGCTAACATTGAACTTGTAGGACTAAAGGACACACTCTGTACACTTTCGGTATGTCCCCTCAGTGTGTGCAGATGATTGCCAGTGCTGACTTCCCAGAGTCGAACAGTCTTGTCTTTACTTCCCGATGCAAGTGTCTCACCATCAGCTCTGAAAGAAACACTATACACATGATCTGTATGACCCGTCATTATGTGAAGTTGCTCCCCATTGCTAACATCCCATAGCCGAATTGCACCATCCCAACATCCCGTTGCGAGGGTCTGACCGTCGGGACTGAAGGTAACACTTGGCACAACAGCAGGATGTTTTGGTAACGTGAGGAGATGATTATCCGAACTAACATCCCATATCAATACGTCACTTAGAGCCGCTGATACGAGCATAAAACTAATAGGACTGAATGCGACACTCCTGATATAAGGTCGACTCGCTGGAATTGTGCTATGTAGCTGACCATTGCTAACATCCCATAGCATAACTGACGAAGCAGTTGTTCCCCCAGCAAGAATCTCTCCATCCGGACTGAAAGACAAGCTATAGACAACAGATGTTATTCCGCGTAACGATTGTAAATGATGACCTGTATTCACGTCCCAAAGTCTTGCTGATTTGTCTCTACTCCCGGTAGCGAGAGTTTTGCCATCTGGACTGATTGTAACACTCAATACCCAATCGGTATGACCTGTGAATGTCCGGATGTGACGTCCAGTTCTAATATCCCAAAGCTGAGCAATGTTATCTCGACTTGCAGTGGCGATCATCTCACCATCTGGACTGAAACTGACACTTCTGACCCAATGTGAATGTTCAGTCATTGTAAGGATTTGGCTGCCGTTATTTGCGCGCCAGACTCGGACCGATTTATCACTGCTACCAGACGCCAGTGTCTCATTGTCCGGATGGAAGGATACACTCAAGACCTTATCTGTATGTCTATTCAACGTTCGTAGATGTGTACCGTTTGCTACATCCCAAAGTCGCACTGTGTTATCCCAACTCGCCGTAGCCAGTTTTCTGCGATCAAGACTAAAAGTGAGACCAACGACATTATCGGTATGTCCTGTCAGGGTATGAAGAAGTTTCCCTGAATCTGCGTGCCAAAGATAAACATTATTATCAGAACTCGCAGCAGCAATCCTTACACCATTAGGACTGAAAGCAACTGATGTGATAGCATCTGTATCTCCTTTCAGTCTACGAATTTCACGACCAGTACTCACATCCCACAGTCGAACCGTGCGATCTGTACTCCCTGAAGCAAGCGTTTTACTATCAGGACTGAAAGAAACACTACTGACAAAACCCCAATGTCCAAACATCTTATGTATTTCACGACCTGTGCGGACATCCCATATTCGAACAGATTCATCGGTACTTCCGGATGCAACTGTTCTGCCATCAGGACTGAAAGCGACACATGATACTTCATACTTATGTCCCGTTAATGTGTGGAGGTTTCGTCTACTTCTGACGTCCCAGATTCGAACTGTATCATCAAGACTTCCACTTACAAGCTTCCGACTATCGCTGCTGAAAGAGATACTCGAGACTCTGTCTGTATGTCCTGTGAGTAAATCCTGTTCTTTTCCTGTCTGTGCGTCGTAGATCCAGATGCCGATACTGGTTCCTACGGCAAGAAGCCTACCATCTGGCGAATAGGCAATTTCACTAATATACCCTTTCCCGATACGACTTTTTGCACCGTCTGGTAGTTGCAATGTTGTATAGTCACGCGCGATACAATTTTGATGCCATGATATTCCAATAAGAATGAAAATTAGACAGATAGGGAGATGTGCTTTATTCATTTTAGCTGCCCAGTAAACATTTTGAGATAATTATAGCGTAAAGGATGTGATGAGTCAATGTTGTGAAGATGAATTGTTTGTATCTGAATCGCGGATTATCGCAGATCTCACTGATTGTGCGGATTAATGAGTTGAGGCAGAAAAGGTCTATAGATGTGAATTGGAGTTTTTGATGCGGATTGGTGTGAATGTGACAATCTATCAGATCACAATTGTAGAAAAGAGACTAATAGATATTTATCAGCAGGAATCAACCGACAGCAATGGCGTATTCGGTTAATGCTGGACTTCGCTTTTTGGCACGTTTGGCTTTCTCTACTAATTCCCTGACAGTTTCAATGAGGGCATCCACCGTTTCTGGTGTGAAGGATGCTTCTCCATCTTCTGGGCACACCCAAGCCCAGACATTTTCTATACGCACAGATATGTCATCTTCTGTATACTCAAAGACCGTTTGCTTCCACACTTTATCCTTATTGTGCTGTCTGCAGATAGGTATAACAATTGTATCTATATTCAAGGTTTCCATTCCATTGGTATAGAAGAACATATTCCACCAGCACCATTAAAGAATATACTATTTTCATAAAAATGTCAAGTGATAATGGAGGGTACCCAGGGTTATTCAGTTTTCGGTTTCTTTCGGTTGTTTCGGTTCAGAGTGTGGTAGACTCAATTTAGAATACGCCCCAGGAATGATGTGAACAGATTTGTCCGTTTCTCAGTATATTTGTAGATTCTGTTACCAAGTTCATCAATCACAAGTATTCCAAAGGGGATTTTCGTATATTTCGGATAATCCAATTCAATAGTCACCTTCTTTTCACCATTCAATGTAATGAAATCGTGTAAAACACCAGGAGATCCAAGAAATTTACTTTTCCAAACCGATTGGTTTTCGACAGGATCAGGCTTCCACTGAAAAACTGCTGGTGGCTTTTCGTTGGTTGGCCTCACTAATAAGCGGACCTGACAAATTCCATCAGCATCTTCCACCTTGAATTTTGCTATTCGTCTGGATCGGGAGAGTTTTCCAATCTCCGTTTTATTATCAAAATAGGTCTCTACAGAATTGAAAAACTTGCACTTATTTAACCAAGCAGCACTACTTTTGGACAGATGTTTAGATTGATCGCTATAGGACATAAGATAAGATGGACTTCTATAATCACGGTTTAAACCGAAGGTTTCTGCAAATTCAAGAATGATGGCGTCTTTTGAATAACTGTCAATGGAATTGTCTAAAACAATCTCACCACCTTGTTCCCTAAAAACAGAACCTTGTAACTGAAGAGTAAGTCTGTCAAGAGTATCAGAAATGCGTTTAGCAGTATGTTTAATATTAGTAGGAAGCTGCTTTAATTCATCAGAAGTCATTTTCGATAGTATATCAGTAGTTTTTACTTCTTGACCCTTATCCACGATTATAAAAAGGATATTGTTAATAGCGGAAAAATGCTGACTAATTTCTTTGATGACTCTTGAATTCGCATTACCTTGATAGTATTTATCCGTTGTCTCACCTTCTAATAGATATACCTTGGCTGTGCCATCACTATATTTTTCAAACTCGAAAGACTTCCTGGCACACCCGTGTCGTTCCATTTCATCAGCAAAAAAAGATTGAACGTCTTTCAACATCTGATCTATTTTATCTGGGATATCTGCCTGAGGTTGATGGTTTGTGGGTAAAAAGTAAATGGGTACAATGACATTTGGAACAATGCTCTGTCTTGATGGTAAAAAGTTTGAGATTTCGAAGATACGTATGATTTCATCGTTACCCGCAGCAGCAACATATCTTGAATCTGCAGAGACATCAACATGATAAACCCAATCGGAATAACCTTCTATTGAGGCTTGCAGATGTCCACTATCTACAGACCAAAACTCCAGTTCACTGATGCCACCAGTGATAAGAGTGTTTCCATCTTTTGTAAATACAGAATCTTTTATATTACCAGCAGGAATCACTTTAAAGTTCTGCCAATCTGGTGGATAATACAATCTGATATCTCTATTATAAGCTGCGACTGCCAGTATTGGTGTCTGCGGATTTGGAGAGAACTTAAAAGTCTCTATCCATCCAACCTTTTTACCTTCAATTACATCAATATGATGCTTCTTGATTATTTGATTCTCGTAGATCTCCCGTATATTAACGCGATCATTCTTTGGCTCTTCCGTTGCCAAAAATTTACCATCTGCGGAAAATGTCAGGTTCTCTTCAAAGGATTTGCGTTCCAACTTGAATCCTTCTACAGGCATTTTTGGATTACTAACATCAATAAATTTCAAACCGATAGAACTAACCGCTAAGTGTATTCTATTGGGTGAGAAAGCTAAGTCTCCTCCGTAATAGCGCAAATCGCTGATAAACTTTCCATCTGTAATATTCCAAAACTTTATGCCACTGTCAGTCCTCCTATTTGAAATAGCAAGTATCTCTCCATCTGGAGCAAATGAAAACGAATTGCCACGGAAGGTTGCTAATGGCGTCGTCGGATTACGCACATCCCACAGCATGATATTGTTCCCTTCGTTGCTCCAAGAGCTGGTCATACTTACTAAGACATTGGGGTTGGTTGGCGAACATTTGAGAGCCTGCAAGGATCCGCTCGTTTCTATTTCTGCAATCAGTGGTGGTTTTATCGGCACTGATGCAAATTTCCGCCGAATGTCATCTCGTATCTCCACAGATCGGGGAATTCGCGGAATAGGACTATCTTCTCTTGATAAAAACTCGTCAATGTTTTGTTCTCTCTTGTCAACTTCCGATCTTAAGTGAGTTATTAAATACATTGCACAAAACAGGAGGGCTAATCCGATCAATAATAGCGATAAAAACACCTTGATTCTCATAGTGTTATCCTAATGATATTCTATTCAACATCTGTACCTGAATATTGCATAAATTCAATTAACAAATTGAAATGGTATCACTCGATTATTTGAGTGAAGTTTGTTGCTATTATTCAGTTCTTCCGTTTGTACTATGTGCAGGATTAAGTTAGTTTTGGACTTTTGACCATACGGTCAGACGGGTTTCAGACATCCACTGTCTTATGTGAAGAGTATATGCTATAGTTGAGAATAAGTCAAGTAATTACAACTCTTTTATAGTAACATTCTGAGTATGGAAAATAGACATTATGTCAGAATAACCGGCCTCTTGCTACTTTTTCTGACGGAAAACTTTACTCTAAAAAGTTGAGATTCCACAAGCGTATGGTGCGGTCAGAACCTCCACTTGCGAGTGTGTTTCCATCTGGACTGAACGAGACGCTATAGACCCAACTCGTATGTTCTAACGTGCGTATGTGGCGACCCGTGTTAACATCCCACAAGCGCACGTTGCCGTAACCTCCACTTGAGTCATAACCTCCACTTGCGAGTGTATTTCCATCTGGACTGAACGAGACACTATTGACATTCCATTCACCATTCTCTTCAAGCGTGGGTATAATGAGTCCGGTGTTGACATCCCACAAGCGAATGGGATTGTCAAAACTTCCACTTGCGATTGTGTTTCCATCTGGACTGAACGAGACGCTATAGACCCATCCCGTATGCCCTTCAAGCGTGCGTATATGGCGACCCGTGTCAACATCCCACAAGCGAATGGTCTTGTCCAGACTTCCGCTTGCGATTGTGTTTCCATCTGGACTGAACGATACGCTATAGACCCAACTCCAATGCCCTTCAAGCGTGCGTATATGGCGACCCGTGTCAACATCCCATAAGCGTATGTCGTACCAACTTCCACCACTTGCGAATATGTTTCTATCTGGGCTGAACGAGACGCTACGGACCCCACCCATATGCTCCCGTATTTTCAGGATTCTACCGGTGTTGACATCCCACCAGCGAATGGTGCCATCTGCACTCCCACTTACGATTGCGTTTCCATCTGAACTGAACGAGACACTATTGACCCACCCCGTATGCCCTTCAAGCGTGCGTATATGGCGACCCGTGTCAACATCCCACAAGCGAATGGTCTCATCCCGACTACCACTTGCCAGTATCTTGCTATCCGGACTGAACGAGACGCTAAAGACAGTATGCTCATGCCCTTCAAGAACGCGGTTGTGATCTGCAGTCTCTTCAAACTGGGTCTCTTCTAACTGGGTCTCTTTTTCCTCATCTTCTGTGCTACAACCGAGCATACTCACGATAATAATGAGTGAAGCAGCAAGTATACCGTTCAGCATGCACTTTATTTTTGACATTAACATAGATTCATCTCCTTGATGGATATGTTGTACGTGAAAGAATTAAATCGTAAGAACAGAAATCATAGCATATTAGACACTTGTCATTTGTCAAGCAGGTAAAGGCAACCTCTCCAAAGGAAAAAGCACATTAAGTGGCATAGATGTGTTCCTTGCCCGAATGCAGTACTGTTACTTTTTCTGACGGAAAACTTTACTTTAAAAAGTTGAGATTCCACAAGCGAACGTTGTGGTCCTTACCTCCACTTGCGAGTGTGTTCCCATCTGGACTAAATGATACGCTATAGACATCTTCCGTATGCCCTTCAAGCGTCTGTATGTGGAGACCGGTGTTGACATTCCACAAGTCGACTGTCCAACCTCCACTTGCGAGATCCCGCAAGTCAACTGTCCAACCTCCAGTTGCGATTGTGTTTCCATCCGGACTGAACGAGATGCTATAAACCCAACCCGATCTCCATCCCTCTTCAAGAATGCCTATTTGAAGACCATTGTCATCCCACAAGCGAATGGTGTGGTCCTTACCTCCAGTTGCGATTGTGTTTCCATCCGGACTAAATGATACGCTATAGACAGGATGCTCATATCCTTCAAGCATGCCTAATTGGCGGCCATTGACATCCCACAAGCGAACGGTCTCGTCACCACTTCCAGTTGCGATTGTGTTTCCATCTGGACTGAACGAGACGCTTTCGACATCATCCGTATGCCCTTCAAGCGTGCGTATGTGGCGACCGGTGTTGACATCCCACAAGTCGACTGTCCAACCTCCAGTTGCGATTGTGTTTCCATCCGGACTAAATGACACGCTAAGAGCAAACGTATCAAGTGTGCGTATGCGGCGACCCGTGTCAACATCCCACAAGTCGACGTTCGCACCTCCAGTTGCGAGTGTGTTTCCATCCGGACTGAACGAGACGCTCTTGACCCCACCCCAATCCCTACCCGTATCAAGCGTGCGTATGTTGTGACCAGTGTTGACATCCCACAAGCGAATGGTGTGGTCCTTACTTCCAGTTGCGATTGTGTTTCCATCCGGACTGAACGAGACGCTTTCGACATCATCCGTATGCCCTTCAAGAACACGGATGCGATCTACAATCACTTCTAACTGGGCCTCTTCTAACTGAGTCTCTTCTAAAAGAGTCTCTTCTTCCTCATCTTCTGTGCTACAGCCGAGTATACAAAGGATAATAATGAGTGAAGCGGCAAGTAAACCGTTCAGCACTTTCGTTATTTTTGAAATGGACATCGGTTTTTCTCCTATATGGATATGTTGTACGTGAAAGAATCAAATCCAAGACTTACGCAGCCCTGAAAATTATTGAAGGATTAGAGAGTTGATATCGTAAATAATCATCCAATAGTGTGCCTAACTCCCAAACCGAAAGAGTTGAGAGTATGGCAAATACATTTTTTTCCGATTCTGAACTGCTTCTATTTGAGGATTAACATTCGCCGCGTTGCAGTATACTCACCTGCGGAAAGTGTATAGAAATAGATACCGCTCGCTACAGGTTCCCCCTGAGCGTTTTTGCCGTTCCAATGTGCAGCACGACTCTTGCCTTGATAGATACCTACAGGTTGATGTCCTAAGTTAAGTTTCCGAACTAACTTGCCATCTGCTGCATAGATAGTGATACTTACATCAGCAGGTTTTGCCAACTGATAGGGTATCCACGTCTCTGGATTGAAAGGGTTTGGGTAGTTCGGCAAGAGGGAAGATTCTTCTGGTATACGTAGAATTTCGGTAGCTGCAGTACTTCTGAAGTCACGTGCCTCCAAGAACTGATAGAGATCGACCTGCACTTCTGGTGGCAGCTGTTGAAATAGTGGATAGTCTGCAAGTGACTTCAGGTTTGCGCTCGGTGCAGCCAGACCAGAATGTTCCATTTGGAATGTCTCTTCCAAATTCCAGACGCCTTCATACCTCACCGTAGTATGTCCGCCTTGCCATCATCAATGCGCTCTTCTGCCCAGGGACCGATTTCTGCATCTGTTGCGTACACGACATCACCAACAGCAGGGACATGGTTTTTGAGGTTATCAAAGACGATTGCGCGTTGGATATCGGCATCGTCTTTAGATATCCAAGAAGTGGCTTCACTGAAAATAGCGACATCACCTAATTTTGCCCAACTTGGAAACGTGCATGTAACCATCAATAAAACAAGAAGCAATGTAAATACTTTGTGTTGCATTAATCTTTCCTCTCTTCTAATACCATTTCTATAAATTATTGTCTCATTAGGCGGTTGTTATTGTAGGTATTCTTCAGGACACAAACTGAAAGTTTGTGCTACACAAAGAGACATTTTCAATTAGAAATGGTATAAGTGTGTCTTAAAGAGATTGTCGGAGCAGTAAAATGATGCATGCTAATGACTGATTGAAGAAACCCCTTATTAGGTGAACTAAGAACACATAATATGTCAACTATTCAAATAGACACGGTATTACTTTTGTATGAACATCTTCCGCGTAGCAGAAAAGTCGCCAGCCATCAGCGTATAGAAAAACACGCCACTTGCCACGGGTTCACCGACAGCGTTTCTACCGTCCCAATATGCCGCGCGTGTACGGGTTTGATAAGTACCGATAGGTTGGTATCCTAACTTCCGAATGCTGCGGCGACAGAAACAAGGTCCAGAATGTTGACGGTGCCATCACCGTTGACATCCGCTTCGTTTTCTCCGGTTTGTCCAAATGCTCCAGCGACGAGGACGAGGTCCAGTATGTTGACATTATCATCGCGATTAAGATCGGCAGCGGGCCATCCGACCGACCAGAGAAGGATTTTTCCGTCCGAACCCGCGCTTGCTAACGTCTTACCATCCGGACTAAAAGAGACACCATTAACGAAACCGGTGTGTCCGTGAAATGTCCGTAGGTGTTCACCAGTTATAACACTCCATAGACGCACTGTCTGATCACCCGCGCTTGCCAGAATTCGTCCATCCGGACGAAACGAGACACTATTGACATCATAGGTGTGTCCTTCAAGGGTATGTCGGAGCGCGCCTGTTATAACATTCCATAGACGCACTGTCTGGTCCAAACCCGCACTTGCCACAATCAGACCACTCGGATTAAAGGCAACACTTAAGACTGAATCAGTGTGTCCTTCAAGGGTATGTCGGTACCTGCGAGACCTAACATCGTATAGAAACACCCTCCCGTCAACATTTCCAGTAGCAAGCATCCGACCATCCGGACTAAAAGAGACATCTTGGAGGACATTACCCCGAGCAAGATTAACTCTTAATGAAGTCCTCCCAGTCGCAACATTCAATAGATAAAAATCTTGATCCCCCGCGCCTGCCACCGTCTGACCGCTCGGACTAAACGAGACACTTGTGTTCCCAAAGTAGGGATCATTAGCCCATAGGCGCTTACCAGTCGCAACATCCCATAGGTAAACATACGCTCTCGAATCTCCACTTGCTAACTTCTTACTATCCGGACTAAAGGAAATACTATTGACCAAACCTTGGTGTCCCACGATGTGTACGACCTCATGATGCGTTACTGTATCGTAGAGCCAAATACCACTGTCACTTGCCGCCGCAAGGAGTCTCCCATCTGGAGAATACGCGATATCATTAATTGGTTCTTCACCCAGATGCACAATCGTGCCTTCAGGCACTGTCCATTCTGTTGATTGCTGTGCGAAACCGAAGTAATTCGAAACTAAAAACAGTAAGATTGTTAGAAAAAAGTATCTGAGTTGCATAAGATCCTCTTCCTCCTTGTTGTCGTGCTGTTTATAGCACGTTTACGTTACTTATATTAGACATTTATATAATTATTAGACATTTATATAATCCAAGATAATCGCCCAATTCGCCTCCATGCGCATCTCTTGGAAGCACTTTTGCCACAGACATCGTCGTTTAATAAACCACTCCCACCGAGTTGGGAGAAATGTTCAACCAAAATAGACCCACTTCCTCGGTTGTCAATTACTTAATCGGACATTTTCAAATCTGCCCATCTTGCCGCCAATTTGCCGTGGGCGGCAACGTCCATAAAAACGTCTTCAGGTGATATAGTCATTATGAAGTATGTATTCGTATTATTTCCATCTATTATCTCTTCTTGCACTTCAACAGCATAGAATGTGCCGTTTGGACTAACCCCAGCAAACCAACGTGGTTCAGAGATTTTTTTCATTTTATCGTTGAGAATATCCCATAAATATAAAAACGGAGAAGGTGTTCCCCAACTTCCTGCAGCACAACTTGCCAACGCGGTTCCATCTGGACTGAAAGATATATTTGAATCCGTTTACAACCACCACGACCGGTATGACCACGAGTGGTCATTAGTGCCCCAATATATTTTCACAGTATTTTTTTCTTTGAGTTTATTATAAGACTCTCTTGCGACTGTGGTCATATTGGGGACATGAACATATAAAGACTTCAGATTTCTCAATTCTATTAGTGGCGTAAAATCGCCAATAGGATTAGCGTAGATGTTTAACTCGGTGAGTTGCGTTAAATTGGCAAGTGGTGTAATGTCTTGGAATTTGTTATTCGGTAATCCTAAATATGTCAGCTGTTTTAATCCTAAAAGGGGTGTGAGGTCTTGAATTTCGTTTTCTGAGATGACTAAGTGCGTAAGTTGTTTCAATTCGGCAAGTGCAGTAATGTCTCGGATTTTCCCCTCGTGACTGGCTATAGCCAACTTTGTCAGTTGTTTTAATCCCGAAAGCGGTGTAATGTCATCAAAAGTAGCACCGATTGATAACTTTGTCAGTTGTTTTAATCCAGCAAGCGGTGTAATGTCGTCAAAAGTACCACTGATCCATAACTCTGTTAGTTGTTTTAATCCAGCAAGCGGGGCAATATCCTTGATTGGATGAGAAGAGATGTCTAACTCTTTCAGTTGTTTTAATTCAGCAAGTGGTGTAATGTCCGCTATTTTACCGCCGCCCCAAACCCATAGGTCTAAATAAATGAGTTGTTTTAATTCTGTGAGCGGGGAGAGGTCTTCTATAGAATTAGTCGTAAGATCTAAATATTTTAAATTTTTTAACACTTTTAGTGGGGTAAGGTCTTTTATTAAGTTCTCAGTCAGGTTTAAGTAATAAAGATTTTTTAATCCGGAAAGAGGTGTTAGGTTGGCAGTTTCTTTGTCCCAGTCCCAGATGCATTCCCTTTCACGAGTAATAGGGTTGATGGATAGTAGACAACTTCTTAGATCCAACCACTCCAATTGTGTTGCATATTCCATGCCTGTCCAATCCGTGATAGGACCGCTACGACCAATACTACAGTATAATTTTTCTAATGTTGCCAATTGTCCAGCTGTTATATCAGCATCTTCGGGAATCTCAAGTGTTTCTCGTATTGACTTTGCTAAGTTTTCATCAGGAATAACCACTATTTTCGTAGGGTCTATTTGTGGTTGTCTTGTTTCCGATGTTGTTTCCGTTATATTATTTTCTGTTTCCGTTATATTATTTTCTGTTTCCGTTATATTATTTTCTGTTTCGCTACAGCTGACAATGAAAAGTGTATGTATAAACAGAAAGAGGAAAAGCGGTGTCAAACGTTTCATTGTAAAATCTCCTTGAGAATTGATATAATGCGGAAGTTTAGCGTATCTCCACAAGATTTGATTGGCAAGAGTGCAAAGAGAATGATAAACAGAAATAAAAAATCGTGTCTGTTTCATAAGTTTTCTTCTTCATATTTCATCCAAAACTGTCGTGTTATTCATTCTCCATGTGTATGGTTTTGTCGTCACTGCCGCTGGCGATAGTATTTCCATCCGGACTGAATGCTACGCTGTTGACATCATCTGTATGTCTTGTGATTGTTCGTAGGAGTTTGCCTGCATTTGCGTTCCACAGTCGGATTGTGCTGTCACCCCCTCCACTTGCGATAGTGTTTCCGTTGGGGCTGAATGCGACTCCGTAGACACCCCACACACGGGCAGACCACGAATATGTATGTCCTATGAATGTTTTTATCTGTTCGCCAGTATTTGCGTTCCACAAGCGTACGGTGCTGTCGTCCCCTCCACTTGCGATAGTATTTCCGTTGGGGCTGAATGCGACACTGTAGACTACTTTAGGTATCTGATAACTTCTGATCCTCCGTATGTGTTTGCCAGTAATTGCGTTCCACAAGTGGATGCTGCCGTCGCTCCCTCCGCTTGCGATAGTTCTTCCATTGGGACTGAACGCTACGCTGTTGACTCCATCTACATGCCCTTCAGACCACCCCCCTTTAAGTGTGTGTATGTGCAAACCTGTATTTGCGTCCCATAGGCGTATGGTGTGGTCAGTACTTCCACTTGCGAGTGTATTTCCATCCGGACTGAATGCAACGCTGTTGACACTTCCTTCATGTCCTGTGATTGTTCGTATCTCTTCTCCCGTGTTTGCGTTCCATAGGCGTATGGTGTGGTCAGTACTTCCACTTGCGAGTGTATTTCCATCCGGACTGAATGCAACGCTGTTGACACTTCCTTCATGCCCTATAATTGTTCGTATCTCTTCTCTCACGTTCACGTTTGCGTTCCATAGACTGATGGTTGTGTCCCAACTACCGCTTGCGAGTGTGTTTCCATCCGGACTGAATGCAATGCAGTTGATATATCTTTCAGGCTCTCTGATTGTCCGTATGTGCGTGCCAGTATTTACGTCCCACACTTGTATAGTTGTGTCATCACTTCCACTTGCGAGTGTGTTGCCATCCGGACTGAATGCTACGCTGTTGACTAAGCGGCTATGCCTTTCAAGTGTTCGTATGTGTGCATCTTCGCTTATGTTCCACAAGCGAATGGTGTAGTCGGCACTTCCACTTGCAAGTGTGTTGCCATCCGGACTGAATGCTACGCTGAAAACCTCCCCCGTATGTCCCTGGAGCGTTAGTAACAGTTCACCAGTATTTGCGTTCCACAAGCGTATGTCGTCGTCTTCACTTCCACTTGCGAGTATGTTTTCATCAGGACTGAATGCGATGCTATAGACACTTCCGCCATCCACTTCCCAAGAAGGCCCATTAAATGTGTGTATGTGTGCTCCTATATTTACGTCCCACAATTGTATGGTCTCGTCATAACTTGCACTTGCGAGAGTGTTGCCGTCCGGACTGAACGCTACGCTGTAGACTGCATCCTCATGCCCTGTGATTGTTTGTATCTCTTCCCCAGTATTTGCGTTCCACAAGCGTATGGTCTCGTCATAACTTCCACTTGCGAGTGTGTTTCCATCCGGACTGAACGCTACGCTCTCGACCGAACTCTCATGTCCTATGATTGTTCGTATCTCTTCCCCAGTATTTGCGTTCCACAAGCGTATGGTCTCGTCATAACCTCCACTTGCGAGTGTGTTTCCATCCGGACTGAACGCTACGCTGTAGACTGAATCCTCATGCCCCTTGATTGTTCGTATCTTTTCCCCCGTGTTTGCATTCCATAGACGGATGGTTGTGTCCCGACTTCCGCTTGCGAGTGTTTTTCCATCTGGACTGAACGCCACGCTCTCGACCGAACGCTCATGCCCTCTCAGTGTGACGTTTTCTATCCTAAGTGTGTCATCAATACCATCATTCGTTTCTTTTATAGGTGTGTTTATAGGCGACTCAACTTCGTCACCACCACACCCCGACAAGGATAGGGTCAAGAATGCCAATAAAACGAACAAAAAAACATGTAAAAGCGTTTTCATAATAAAATCTCCGAAAATGTTATGTGCTTTCAAAATGTTCTCGTTCCGTATCGTGCGTAGAGCATTAAAAGAACGGAATAAGTAGCTTTGGACTTGAAATACGATAACGATCCAAAATCCGAGTTTAAAAAAATCATTAAAATTATCAGCACAGCCCTCTCCCCTTACAAGGCAAGGAGGAAACGCTGTTCTCCTTTATATGGTAGAGATTAGAATTAACGCTACATTCCTGAACTGTAGGAGGAACTCCGATTCCCGACATAGAATGTGTCGGGAATCGGAGTTCGCTCCTACAAAGAATGGGTCTCTACTTCAAGATTAACATTTTGCGCGTAGCAGTAAAGTCTCCCGCTTTGAGCGTATAGAAGTACAGACCACTTGCAACAGACTCACCTATATCATTCTTACCATCCCAATGTGCAGCACGGCTACGATGTTGATACATACCGACTGCTTGATGTCCTAAGTCTAATCTCCTAACCAATGTGCCATTTGCAGTATAGATTGAGATACTTACATCCGCAGAAGTTGCCAACTGATACGGTATCCATGTCTCTGGATTGAACGGGTTCGGGTAGTTAGGTAATAACGCAGTCTCTTTCGGTGTTAATGCTGCCAAGAGTTGCTCAAGAAAGATGATGCCTTTTAGTGAAATCGGATCTGTTAGATTCTGCTGCTGTGCTCGTGTAAGCCAGTTCTCAACATCTTTCTTTGTCAGATCAATGTCTTGAACTTGTGTCAATAGTGCTGGTGCGGATGTTCCGCTACCTAACACACCCGCAACCTTTACGAGGTCTACGATATTGATCTGTCCATCCCCATTGACATCTGCTGGGTGTCCCTCTTCTGGAACAGGTTTTCCGAAATTTGTGGCGACCAGCACCAAATCTCGTATGTCAACAGCGCCATCTCGGTTCACATCGCCAAAAACTGGAGCAATCACCTCAGCACTTTCAAAAGTTGGAAGATAAGTCAACCCGTTCGGGGCAGTGAGAACTCCCGAAAGACTCACAACAGAGGTTTTAAAGTCTTTAACCCGGAATGTGGCTGTTGCGAGTGTTCCATCACCACTCCCCACCCCTTCATTAGGAATATAACTGCTTTTTTCACCTGAGACGTACTCAAGTGCAGTTTCATCATAGTGCCAATTGAGTTGATAATCTGCAATATTTTCACCGCCAACAATTTCAGCGGTCAATACGAACTCTTCGCCGATCTCAGGAGAATTTAAGGATGCTGGTAAGACACTGACAATCGCGGAAGAAGGTAAAGGTACAGGTTCAACAACGCGACCGTTCAATGTAAAGTGTAGTAAATGTTCACCCTCAATATCTGTGAGAATCACATCGGTGAGTCCAAGCGTTGATTCTTTGACAGTTAACACCTCAAATGTGAGGGTTGCAAGGGTACCCTCTGTTTTTTGACTGACACCAGTGAGAGAGGTTGCTCCTATTGTTATTTGACTATCATTTTCAGAAAAGGTCGGCGGAATAAAAAACGAACTTTCAGGTAGGTAGTCACCTTTGGTGCTCTCCACGTAACGCAGCGCGGTCGGGTCAAATTCCACTGTGGCTTGATACCCGCCTACGTTACTTCCCGAAGCAATGCTGACTTGAACAGTGAGTTGTTCACCGATTGCTGGAGATTCCACTGGAAATGGGGTAATCTGAATAGTCCGCATTGAGGAAAAATCCCACAGTAGTATTGTGCCATCATAACTTGCACTTGCAAGCGTGCCATCTGAGCTAAAACTCACATTGGTAATAGAATCGGAATGTCCTATAAGTGATGCTGTTTCTGTTTCTGTTTCAACATTCCACAAACGTACCGTTTTATCTGCCTGCCAACTCAGTCTCCCCCCTGCTCCACTTGCAACTGTTTTTCCATCCGGACTGATACTCGCACTATTGACACCGTAAGTATGACCAATGAATGTTGCTTTGAGTGTTCCCGTTTCAACATCCCACAGCCTTACTGTTCGGTCTCCATCATTTCTTGAATTACTTGTCGACCCTCCTCCACTACTTGCGATTGTCTTTCCATCCGGACTGAAACTCACACTTGTTATCCAACCTTTATGCCCTATGAGTGTAGTATTGAGTTTACCGGTTTCAATATCCCACAATCTGACAGTACCGATTCCAGTTGAATGACCGATAAGATTGATAGAAGCGATGATTTTTCCATCTGGACTCAATGTAGCTTTGTCGAAAATATTCCAGTATTTAGGATCACTAAATATAGCTTCCTGTATTCCTGTTTCTATATTCCATAAACGTGCATCAGACGAGCTGCCACTTAAGATTGTTTCCCCTTTAGGACCAAAACTCACACTTGTGACAGGATATGTATGTCCTATGAATGTTCGTATTTCTGTTTCTGTTTCAACATCCCACAAACGCACAGTGGTGTCATCGCTTCCGCTTGCGATTGTTTTTCCATTTGGACTGAAACGCACGCTCCTAATAGTATTAGTATGTCCTGGAAATGATGCTATTTTCGTACCAGAAACAACATCCCACAGATGCACAGTAGTCCAACTCGCACTTGCAAGCATTGTACCATCCGGACTGAAATCTAAACTCAAGGGATATATAGATATAGATCTATTACCGGTTGAATTGATTTTTTCTTTCCGCGTGGTAACATCGTATAACGCCCACCACCTGGGAAATGGATTAATATAGGATACACCGGATCCACTACCAGTTACAGCGATTGTTTTTCCATCCGGACTGAAGCTCACACTTTCAAAACCAGCCCAATCATCCAGATTGCTAAAGTAACTGTCATTATTGTCAGTATTCGGTATAAATGTTGTTTTTTGTGTTAGTGTATCGACATCCCATAACCACGCCTTAGGTAATGGATTTAAATGCCTTTGACCTTCATAACCAACTACAGCGATTGTTTTTCCATCCGGACTGAAACTTAAACTATTGGTGCCGATTGCCACATGATAAGGTTCTATGCTAAGTGTTGCTTTTACTGTCAGTGTAGCGACATCCCACAATCGTATTACCCTTGATGGTTGTTGCCGATCGAGTGTAGCGAATGTTTTTCCATCCGGACTGAAACTCACTCTTGAAATTCCCTTAAGGATTGCTCTATTTCTCTCTGTGATGACATCCTGTAAGTATAGATTGAGTCCTTGATAAAATGCGATTGTTTTTCCATCCGGACTGAACACAACACTTTGAATAAAACTATTACCATAATCTTGCGTTGCTTTTTCTGTTTCGGTTTTGATATCCCACAATCGAACTGTCCCGTCTGTGCCTCCACTTGCGACAGTGACTTTATCTGGACTGAATGCGACACTACTGATACCGTGTCGAGTTTGACCTATGAATGTTACTTTTTCTGTTGCGGTTTTTACATCCCACACTCGGACTGTACCGTCATCGCTCCCACTTACAAGCATAGTACCATCACGGTTAAATGAAATACTATTGACTTTATCTTTGTGCCCCCTCAGAAATGCCTGCTCCTCGTAAGTGTCGGCATCATACAACCAGATACCGATGTTTTGAGCGACTGCAAACAAACTGCCATCGGGGGAATATGTGATGTTACCTGTAACCCAGCCTTTTCCGAGTCGTGCAACTGCGCCTTCGGGTAAACCTAATTTTGATGTATTTCCTACAGCAGTGTGCGGTAATAAAACAGAAAGTGAAAGTGTGAATAGTAAAAGCGTTGAAACTAAAGCAGTTTTCATAATTTACTCCTAAATTTGAGTTATCCATAAGAATTTTGGGTATTGGTATCGTTTGAAAACATACCAATATTGTGTCAATAGAGAAGAAACCTTAGGAAAAGAACTTAATAACATTGACTGACTTACATTCTTGTTATTGAACTCCCGCATCGTATGTTAGAAGCAATTTTCATACATAGCCAATTTGTTTCTTAGGTTATGATTCCGAAATTAGGATTTCGCCCCTATCTTGTGGAGGAAGTGCCAAACCCGGTATTGAAACGATACGTCGCGGAAATATTGACACGGATGAGGTCTTCTGAGTATTTCTGTCCTATGACATTAACCTGTTCCCATGTCCCGTAGAGTGCCGAAACATCCCATGAAAAGTCCGCATCTCCAGCAGAACCGATGCCCGCAGTGAGCCCGATAAAACTTACAGGTGCAGTGTCGTTTTGGTCTACAAACGGGATCACGTCACGAAAAGCTCCAAAGCGCAGCGGAAAGCCTGCCCCTAAATACTCTGCACCAACGGCAAAATTAAAACTGTTGTCAATGACTTCACGTTGAATAAAGTCTCTGCGCCATTGAAGGTCAGTATATGGACGTGATTGAAGTTCTAAAGCAACAACGAAATCTGGTGAGACATTATATTCTGCTCCAAGTCCCCACATAGATGGCATTCTTAACTCGGCATCTGTCTGATTTCTATCTGTCTGAAGTTCCCCATCCTCATAGGTTTTCGTAATCGTCTCTCCGAATTCCCAATCAAATCCTGAGCGGTACATCAACCCTATAGAGAGATCAGGTGTGACCTTAGCCAATGCACCGAGCCTTATAAACTGCGCGGATTGTTCCTGCTCCTCATCTACTTCTGTCAAGGCATCTGCACGTCTCCACTCACTTGTGGAAGTAATGGTACCAAGGGTGCGGTTGACTGTTAACCCGAGGAAATACTTGTCTTGAAGATTGATTGCAATCCCCGGGGTGAGGGTGCTTAAATATCCGCGCCGTCTGTCGTTTCTTATTGATGTAACACGGACATCCACGAATTCACCTTTTTCAACCGACCACTCTTGTTCCAATGAGACTGTCTCCAATTCCCTTTTTGTACCTTCATTCCTCTGGTAACCCGCGCCAAAAACAAGTTTGAGTTGTGAGTTAGGTAACTGATAAGGCACCGCCACCGCGAGGTATGACCTATTGGGAAAGATAGGATACTTGAGCTCATACGACTCATAGAGGTCGCTTGTGCTCTCTGCTTCACTTTCCGTTGTCCCATACAAGAGTTTTCCACCGACTTGTACTTGCGGGTTGGCGAAGGTAGCGAGAACAGATGGATTTGAAAAGATCGCACTGCTGCTTCTTGAAGTCGTGGTTGTCGTTTTTCCCATCGCGAGACTGCGATTGTCAAATCCGGTTTCGATCACTTCCCCGCTTGGGGTTAAGATTCCAAAATTTTGCGCAATAGCGTTGTTAATTAGGATACATAAGATAACGATCCAAAATCCGAGTTTAAAAACTTTCATTAAAATTATCGGCGAAGCCCTCTCACCTTTCAAGGCACGGAGGAAACGCCGTCCTCCTTTATAATGTTGATTAAGTATTTATGAGATACGCTGTATAAACATCGATTTCGGGCACCCTGTTCCCATTTAATCGATGTCTTAGATTTAATAGGTTTCACGCGAAATCTCTTCTCCATCTCTATCCCACTGAATCCATAAACCGTATTTTTCGTCGTTTTTATAGATTCCTTTCTCGAACAATTGACCATTCTCATGCCATTTTTTCCACTGACCCTGTCTTTTGCCGTTTTTTATCTGTCCTTTTTCTTTAATTTGTCCGTCAGTGTACCAAGTTATATAGAGTCCGTGCGCTTTACCTCTCTGTGCCTGAATTAGAAATCCAGCAACAGTCCAGTCATCAATACTTACACCATCTCCTTTTACCCAGCCTGTATAGGGCATATTATGATTAGGTGCATAAAGTATTTCTTCACCTGAGGCTGCATTACGGGTCTGTAAGGAACGTATATCTACCGCTCTGTCAAGAATCCTCTCACGAGTTTTCGGGTTAGCCAAGTTAGGTTCTCCACACCCTATAAGGCATATAGATGCTGCAAAAAATATTGCTACCAATTTCATCACTTTCCATACACGGATCATTCCAACTTCAGAACGACTGACAATCTCTTTATCTAAAAAAATACATTCCATTATCATTTTCCTCCTGAATGAGAGTATTGACTAATTTACCAATACAAGACGATTATTATACATCTGAGGGAGTTACCTCAGTTGAGTAAGTCGTTTCAATCTTCTTTACGTTCTTTACCATATCTACAAATTGATTAATTAACTCTGCAATGAAGTAGTGAATAATCAATAGGAATATGCCAATGATAACAGAAACAACTAACGAAATTACTCCAGTTATAAAATGTCCGGGTAGTAGGATGATATAGAGTGCACTGATAACAGAGATACCTAAGGAAAGGACTCCTATTTCATTCGTGTTTACGGACATTAATTGATCGGGATCTATAAGAGACTCCAGAATACCCGTAGTCGTAATTTCAGTACCGAAAATTGATAACACCAATCCTTGGATTCCTATTCCCACGAGTATGAGAAATACCATTTCCCCGAACAATCGGATCAAGATAACCGTAATTGGTATGGAATATGGTATTGAATATGATGTTGACCTGAACAGGGTTTCCTCATTAAGTGCCCTGATTTTATTGGAACGGTTCCAAAACAGTATGGCGAGGACTGGCCCTATGATTACGTTGATGGCCAATACCAGAATTGCACCGATAATAACTACCGTACGTGCACCCGTTCCCAAATGGTCGCTGGCATCTATTGCGCTAACACAGATAGCAATACCCCATACAATCGTACCGATTAAGGCAAGCACCCCCAAAACCTTGAGAAGAATTGATGCCAACATCCGAAAATGCTTGTCGTCAGATTCCAATGAAGCGATCCATTTTACAATGCCGCGTAAGAATTTCATAATTTATCCCTTCAATATTAATATTCTTAAAGATTAAAAGTGTTTATGTCCAGTACATCGCCAACAATACCAGCACGCAGCAAGCGGCAGTAAGGTATAGATGCACGACCATCACTGAATCAAAATTAGGGTATTTGGACGTTGTATTTTCAGACGCATACCCATTGCCAGATGGGTGGAGACGGGGGTAGAGGGATCTACCCTGGCATTCCGTCTCCAACGTCCATTCATAAGGTACAAGACATTCCGAAGAAAGTCATGTTAGTATTATGACGCTGTTCAAAATATCATGTAAATCAATTATGATGTATGATATAATAAAACCGCACTGGCAATCTCAGCTTGGCAGTGCCGCGGTTCGGGAGACTTGCACTCTCGCCGAACCACCAATAAAGGATTTTTACGGATGCCGAGACTATATTACCAAAATTAAAAATAAAATACAACGGCTTTTTTAGAGTTTCCACAATATTTGTATGAACTCCAGACAGTATTCAACATATTTTTAGTGATTCATGCATATAACCCACGCAATTGTTGTAGAATGACCATCATATTATGCCATCTGTTCCATGCACTACATATTGGGTGCAAGATTCATGCCAGGAAATTTACCAAGTATTTGGAATTAAACTCACGATCCCAGCATAAGTGCTGGTAAAAATAACATAGACTCTGTAAAATAAAGCAAAGGTTCTGTAAATAGAAATCAATACAACCTGAAAACTGTCCAGAGTATAGGATTCTTTCCAGTGGTCTGTCCAAGTTAAACTTGTAGGTCGGGTAGAGCGAAGCGAAACCTATAAATCAACGATGTGAATGCGCGTATGGCATTCATCCAAATCAACGCCGAATGCGCGTTTGGCATTCGGTGGGTGTAAACTTAAGGAATTTTCGATGCCAGAAACCGTTTTCAATCCCGTAGGGACGCTATGTTTATAGTTAGACGTTATACAACCCCTCTTTAGTCCCGTAGGGGCGCTATGTGTAGTAGTTCATCCTGATATAAACATATCGTCCCTACCAAATCAACGCCAAATGCGCGTTTGGCATTTGGCGGGACTGAAGAGAGGTGGGGGTACACATTTTTCTATAAACATATCGTCCCTAATGAAGTTAAAAAAATAAATCAGGTATTTCTAAAAATGTGCTATAATGTTCATCAAGGAGGAACACTATTATGGCAAAACGACACGTTCTTGACCTCACTGATGAACAACAAGACGCCCTTCACAAACTTCGCGATAATGGGAAACAATCTTATATACGCGAGCGTGCCGCTGCAATCTTGAAGATCGGCTCAGGTATGTCCCCGCATAATGTAGCACTAAATGGTCTGTTGAAAAAACGAAAACCCGATACTGTCTATGACTGGTTGCGCCGTTTTCGCGAGCAAGGTATCCAAGGCCTCTATCAGAAACCGGGCAGAGGCAGAAAACCTTCGTATGCGCCGATGTCTGAAGAAGACGCTGAAAATGAGCTGCGAACCCTTGTGGGCAGACCACCAGCCCCCACCTCGGGACATCAGACGCGCTGGACGCTAAAAGAGATCAGAGTATCAATATCCTGGCTTAATGACCTGACTTTGCAGGGTGTGCGTCAGATTCTCTCACGATACGGTCTTAGCTACAAGCGTGGTAGAGCTTATATCCATAGTCCTGATGCTGCCTATGAGCAAAAAATGCAATATGTCAAACAGTCATTAGAAATAGTGGAGCAAAACCGTGATACCCATGTTGCGCTCTACCAAGACGAGTTTTCTTTTCACCGACGCCCCACCATAGCCAAGGATTGGACGCAGCGTGGTACGAAAAAACCTTTGGCACATCAGGGTTTGGGTTCGGATCAGGTCTGCGTCGGGATCGGCGCCCTGAACCCACACACTGGCGATGTCGTTTACCAGCAAGTAGAGAAGGCCACCGTGTTAGCAACTCATGCGTTTTACACAGAAGTTTGTGAGCGATACCCTCATGCTAAACACATTTATATGATCCAAGATAATCGCCCTATTCACCTCCATGTGCGTCTCTTGGAAGCACTTTTGCCACAAAACTCGGCGTTTGATAAACCCCTCCCACCGAGTTGGGAGAAAGGTAATTCAAAAATAGAAAAACTGCCTAAGCTACCAATAGAGATAGTACAACTACCGACCTATGCGCCTTGGACAAACCCGATTGAAAAACTATGGAGACAAGCGCGACAAGCTATTTTACATTTACACCGTCTCACTGATGAATGGGAGAACCTTCAACAACGGGTCATGGCATTTATGGAACAGTTCATAGGTGGTTCAGAAAGCCTCTTGCGGTATGTTGGGTTATCACCCGTTTAATTATTTTAACTTCATACGGGACTGAAGAGAAGACGATCCCAATGAACATAAGGATTCAGAACGATTTATAAGTGAAACTAAGTCCTCTTAAGTTTACACATATAGGTAGAGCGAAGCGAAACCCGACATGATAGACACAATCGTTACGTGTCCAAATCAACGCCAAATGCGCGTTTGGCATTTGTCGGGTTTCGTTTCTCTACCCGACCTACATATTTAGTGTGGACTATCCACTTAGACCATTTCTAATAATTATTTTTCTTTAAGGTATAAGGAGGAAAGTTAATGAACGAAGTGTTAATCATTGATGACAATCAAAGTTCCCTTAAATTGGAGAGTTTTCTAAGGACAAAGGGTTATTCACCTATCATCGTTGATACCGTTGACAAAGGTTTGAGAAATATAGACGAATCCAAGAATCTGAAAGTTGTCTTACTCAATGTGGAATTGTCAGGTATTAGTGGTTTGGATGCGTTACAGCGAATTAAGCACGAATACCATGAGGTAATTGTAATTGTCATCAGAGCAGGTGTAAAAGCAGCAAGAAAGGCAATGCGTCTGGGAGCATTGGATGTTCTGCCAAAACCCATCCAGATGAAAAAAGTCCATGAAGTGCTAAAAAGAGCTTTTCTCCGTATATCAAGTCGCAGCGAAACATCGCAACCTGCAGAAGGAGAAATATCTGAAGAAGAATTTTCTCTCGTTGGTGATAGCGAGCTCATGTTTGAGCTAAACAAAGCAATTGGTCGTGTAGCAGAGAATAAAGTTTCAGTACTACTTGGAGGTGAAACAGGAACAGGAAAAGGATTGGTTGCCCGTTTAATCCACGCCGAAAGCGAAAGGTCAGATGCACGCTTTATCACTGTTGATTGTGGCGCTGTGCCTGATGAACTACGTGAAGGAGAACTACTTGGTTATGAAAGTGGCGCCTTCACAGGGGCAAGACCGGAGGGTAGAACCGGTCTGTTTGAGTTGGCTGATGGCGGCACCCTTTTCCTTGATGAAGTTGGTAATATGACACCAGCACTTCAAGAGACGCTCCTCAATGTGTTGCAAACAGGACAAGTTGTGCGTGTAGGTGGTACTGATCCCAGCAGCGTTGATGTGCGTGTGGTCAGTGCTACCAATCAGAAATTAAGGAAAATGGTTGAAAACGGTGAATTCCGAGAAGATTTGTATTACCGTCTATGTGGATATGAAATTATGATGCCGTCTTTGCGAAAGCGGATAGAAGATATACCCTTACTATCCGCCTACTTTCTACAACGTATCGAAAAAGAGAGTGATAAGTCGATGCACGGTATATCTGAACAAGTTATGGAATTATTCCTAAAATATAACTGGCCCGGTAACGTTCGGGAATTAGAGAACTGCCTAAAAAACGCGACTGTCAATTCTCGAGGTGAAGTGATTTTACCTAACGACCTACCTGAAGCAATGCGGCTTATTAAAGGAAATGATAGTCCCAGACAGAATGTGCGGCAAGTAAAACCTTCAGACACACCAGAAATACTGATGTATAATAATTTGCTTGATTTACCTGTTGTGGTGTTTTGTCAGTTTATTTCTGATGGGAAGTCAGACCTCACTGAAAGCAAAATCGCTGAATGGTGGTTAGAGTTTTCTCATGTGGGGCGCGCACGTGCAATCAAGGCAAAGCGAAAAATTGATGACTGGTGGGTGGAATGGCACACACGTTGGTTAACGTTTCCAGACTTATCAAAACGTATTCAGCAAGTTATTGACGAAACTGTCTCTCAATTATCAAATCTTCAACATAGAATCAGAAGCCAACCGATAGATGAAGTTGAACCGGTCAGTATAATAGGAAGAACACTCAAGGGAAGCTTAGCGGCAGTTTTGAACGAGATCGTCAAGGGACATGTCGGTAAAATAGAAATAGCTTCAAAAGAACTCAATATCTCAATTGATCAGCTTGAAAAGTGGTTGTCGTATTGTACAGAAGATGATGACAACGGAGAGGATTCACTTCACACACCTATAGAACCCTCGCGCAAACTCGAACGCTTTCCTTATGAGGAGATCAGAAGACTTCTCACAGAACCGATCAGCTTTTTCATATTAGAACCGTTCTCACTAATAGAATGGCGCGACAAAAGTCTGCATGATCAGATACGAACTATTCAACTGGCTTTGAAAGTACTATCTAAGCGTTTAGGTGGAGATCATGGATGTATCTGTTTCGGTGGTATGACCTTCACTCAAATTGAAAGGAATATCTACCGTAGAGCACCATACATATACACCAGCCATGCAGAAGCAGCAAAGGCATTAGACGTAGATCTGAGAACGTTTCGACAATACTGGTCTGAAGAAAAAGTATTCCCAAGCCAACACACACTCTTTACGGGATAGCATGTATACTTACCGCATACCGTCTACGCCTTTGAAAATCTGTCCAAATGAAACGGTGCGATTGTCTCTGAAGTCTCGCCAGACAGAATCAGTTTGGAGATCTCGTAAGCTGTGATGGGTGTGAGTAAGATACCATTTCGATAGTGCCCTGTTGCGTATATTAGATTCTCAACAGGTGTTTTCCCGAGTATGGGAGCATTGTCGCTGCTACCGGGACGTAAACCTGTCCAAGTTTCAATTAGTGGTAGTTTATAAATTCCCGGTACAGCTTCAAATGCCCCGTGGAGAAGTTCATATATTCCGCCAACGATCAGGTCCGTGTCAAACCCCAACTCCTCAGTTGTTGCACCGATAACAAGTCTACCATCGGTTCTTGGTACTAAATATACCGGCATCGGATACCGTGCCTTGACGGTACGGATGACATTACTGATCACAACGTCATCTCGCATTTGTAACGCCAACATTTGTCCCTTCACGGGACGCACAGGAGGAATAAGTGTTTCCGGTAAGCCGCTGATCTGTGCGGACCAGCTTCCCGCAGCGAGAACACACAAATCTGCACCTTGAAAACCGTCTTGTGTTTGAATACCAGTTGCTGCTCCGTTTTCTATCACAATTCTTTCAACTGTGCTATTTTGATGCAATACACCTCCACGCGACTGATAAGCGTGTTGGAGTGCCTGGACCATTAGCCGGTTATCGACTTGATGGTCAGTTTCACAACGAATAGCGGCTGTCACATACGGTGACAGTGCACCTTCAATTTCACGTGCTTCTTTTCCTGTCAACCACTCAACTTTCAACCCTAAATCCTGATATAAGGTATAGGCATGTTTGAGTTGATATGAATCATCAGGTTCAATACCTATAATGAGCGTTCCTTCCGCCCGGTAACCGATCGGCATTTCTGTTTCTGTTTCTAATTCATCGACCCATTCCGGGTAACGTTCTAAACTTTGATTACTGAGTTTGAGCAGGTCAAGTTCGTCTATATGTGCTTCAGCAATTGGGCCGAGCATACCACCGGCTGCCCAAGAGGCACCTCTACCGGCTTGTCCTCGCTCATGAATGGTGACAGCGACACCCGCTTTCGCCAGCTGCCACCCTATACCAAGTCCAATCACACCTCCACCAATGATGATAACTTTTTGATCTTTCATTGTCCTCTTCTTTCAGCTTAAATTGCTACATATTAAATTCTTTTACATCTATCCTAAAGCAATTATCCTAAAGCAATAATGGTTTTGATATGAATGAATATTATCAGAATCTTGAATGTGTGTCAATTCTAAAACTTTGTTGAATATTAATCTTTGTTGGGGTGTGTATATATTTGGGGAAGCGTCACGTAGAAAGTCATAAGACATATTACTCTACTTGAATGCAAAGTCTTAGGCATTCCGAATTCCATTGACATACCGAATCTCTGTGGTAATGAGATACTGATCTGTCAATAGATTTGCTCTTTGCTCCAGCGGAGCAATATGTCTATAGAAAAATGTATGTCAAGTGGCCGCACTCCAGCGGGGTGCTATGTAAACAAAACTGAACATAAGCAAAAAAATCAATGCTTTGCTAAAAAATTTACACACCCTCTCTGTTGTATAAATTCGAAATATCTGCTACAATGATTCTATTGAGTTAGTAAGTAATATTGATATTGAAATCTACAAGACAGAAAAAGGAGTATACTATGTTTGTTTGTATAGCCTGTGGTTATCTATGGAAAGAGGCAGCAGAACCCCCTGATGAGTGTCCAGCTTGCACCGCACCGAAAGAAAAGTACATACCTTATGATGATAGAGCTGAAAGACATGTTAAACGTGCTGTTGCAGCACATGTGATGTATCCAGATGAAGAAGGTGCTGATCTTCGTGCAGAAAATTCCGCACTCTCCTCACACATCAGATTTGCTTTAGTCGGATTACTTGAAGACCTGAAAAAAGAATAGCAGTGTCCTTCTCCGATTTTCAGTAGGACTTAAATCTACTATTGACTTAAAATTCTGACAGGTCTTCTAAATACCAAAATAGAAGAAATTGAAAGGAACAGCATAATCTGTTGTAAAATTGATAGATATAATGCTGTATTATTTATGAAACAAATTCAGTACCTGCTGACACTTTTCCTTATTTTTCTAACGGGAATTGTGTCAGCACAAAATCTTGAAGATCGGGTAGTTGAACACATCTATCCGAACGGTTTAAAACTGTTAATGATTGAACGGCATACATCTCCCACCATTGCTCCATTCATACTCTTTAAAGCCGGTTCCGTAGACGAATCCGATGACTCCCGCGGCATTGCACACATGTTAGAACACATGCTATTTAAAGGAACAAAGACAATCGGGACTACTGACTATGAGAATGAAAAAGTCGTATTAGATGAGATTGATAAGATTGGTGATCAATTAGATTTAGAACGTGCTAAGGGAGCAAGAGCAAACGAAGATAAGATCGCTGAGTTGGAAGCATCTTTGAAAGCACAACAAGACATTGCTGAACAGTATTCAGTCTCCGGTGAATATACCGAAATCTACACGAAGCACGGCAGTACTGGGTTCAACGCGGGTACATCTGTTGACTTCACAATTTACACTGTGGAATTACCATCCAATAAACTGGAATTATGGGCTATGCTTGAGTCCGATAGACTTAAAAACGCTGTGTTGCGGCAGTTTTATGTTGAACGTGAAGCAGTCAAAGAGGAACGCAGGATGGCCGTAGAATCTCAACCGGGTGGCAAACTATATGAACAGTTTATGGCTGCCGCATTTACCGCACATCCCTACGGTATGCCAATCATAGGGTGGCCCTCTGATATCGCTTTGCTGAACAGAAAGAAAGCTGAAGAATTCTTCAAAATTCACTACGCTCCAAATAACTCTGTAATGGTTATTGTAGGAGACATCAACGTAGAAAAAACCATCAAATTGATTGAGAAGTATTTCGGGGATATACCTTCTCAACCACTTCCGGATGAAGTCACTGTAAAGGAACCTAAACAGGAAGGTGAACGCAGAATTGACGTAGAATTTGATGCTGAACCACGATTGATGATCGGATTCCACAAACCGACTGTGCCACATTTTGATGATTATGTTTTGGATATGATAAGCGCAATTCTGTCGGATGGAAGAACATCACGTTTCTACAAGAACATAGTTGAAGAAAGTATCGCTGTTTCAGCAAACTCCATCAATGGATACCCTGGTGCACGTTACAATAACCTCTTTGTGATTAATGCTACACCAAGTTCGCCAAACACCACTATTGATGTAGAACAAGCAATCTATGAACAATTGGAACTATTGAAAAATGAACCTGTTGAAGAAAAGGAATTTAATCGCATTCTTAAACAGATTGATGCTGGTTTCATAAGAGCACTGAGTTCAAATGCAGGTATGGCTAATCAACTTGCATTTTATGAGAGTATCGCTGGCGACTGGCGATATATACTTGATTGGAGAAAGAAAATGTATGAAATCACACCTGATGACATTATGAGAGTAGCAAAAATCTATTTCAATAAAAGTAATCGCACCGTCGCTACGCTTGTTAAGAAGGAAGAAGCTATCTCAGATAAGTCTGGACCGGAGGTGAGTGAATAATGAATATATCTGCGACCAAAAAACTATCTATTTGTATACTCATTGCAGCCTTTTTTGTGTTGGGAAATCTATCTCTGCATGCGAAACCTCACGAAGAACTAACTTATGACCTCATTCAATTCAATCCTCCCGTTCCAGATGTTAGAAAACTCTCAAATGGAATGACGTTATACCTTATTGAAGATCATGAATTACCTGTATTTGACATTAGCGGACTTGTCAAAACTGGTACAATATATGATCAAAAAGATAAAATTGGCTTAGCATCAATTTTCGCAAGTGTTATGCGTTCCGGTGGTACAATATCCCGTGAACCGGATGCATTAAACGAAGAGTTGGAATCTATGGCTGCCTCCGTTGAGGTCAGTATGTCTCCCGAATTCGGATCTGTGAGTCTTTCAACAATGGCTGAAGACATTGAAAAGGGGTTAGAGATCTTTGCTGATGTACTGCGGAACCCCGCTTTCAGAGAGGACAAACTTGATCTCCGCAAACAGCAGGCAATTGAAGCTATCCGAAGAAGAAATGACAATCCTATACAACTGGCTTGGCGGAACTTTTCGGCAATTCTCTATGGAAAAGAACATCCGTTCGGTTGGTATTCGGAGATTGAAACTGTTGAAAGCATAACAGTTGACGATTTGAAAGCATTTCATTCAAAGTATTACCATCCCAATAACATTATGCTCTCTATTACAGGTGATTTTGAAACCGAGAAGTTGATTAAGCAGCTTGAAAAGGCTTTTGCAGGTTGGATAATAAACAATATAGATTATCCGAATATACCAGACGTAGAGGTGACATACAAACCTTCTGTTAACCATATTCAAAAAAGTTTACCCCAGACGACAATGTTGATCGGTCATCTTGGAATCAAACGTACTCCCGATTTTCCTGATTTCTTTGCACTTCGTGTGATGAATGAAATACTTGGGGAAGGAGGGTTCACTTCGCGTTTGATGAAACAGGTACGGGAAAAACACGGGCTTGCATACATGGTTGGGAGTCTTATGCAGACGAGTTTCTATACAAACCCAGGGGAATGGTTTGCATATTGTGGGTCAAGTTCTGAGAAAACCGCACAAGCGATCTCACTCATAATTGAAATCATACGTGAGATTCGCGAAAACCCTATATCTGACGAAGAATTACAACTGACAAAAGACTCGCTTATCAACTCCTTCGTATTCGGATTTGAGAGCAGCTCTCAGATTGCTTTTCAGCAGATGATGCTTGCATATCGAGATTTCGATCCAGATTTTCTTAAGACATACACTGCTAACATTGCTAAAGTCACAGCAAAAGATGTGCAGGCTGTTGCTCAAAAGTATCTTCATCCAGATGCACTGACTATAGTAACGGTAGGCAATCAAGAGAACTTTGATCGTCCTTTAAGTGAATTCGGTGATGTCAATCTGATTGAGATTAAAGAAACTGAACCGCCGCCATCCGAACCATTACCAGAAGCGACAGAAGGCGACATTGCTAAAGGTAAGGAAATCCTCGCGAATGTTGCTGTCGCACTCGGTGGACTGGAGATGTTGAAAGCAGTGAAAAATGTTGTTACAGAAGGACAAACTGATCTGATTACACCGATGGGAAAAGTTGTGGCAAATGTTGTTGTATATCAGAATTATCCTGGCAAAATGCGACAAGATATAACCACGCCACAAGGCGCATTTAATATCGTATATGATGGGGAAGCTGCTTATATCATGATTCCTGAGGGTGCACAACCACTTCCACCAGAAATGTCAAGGTCATTCAAAGATGCCGTTTTTAGAGACATTATTCACCTAATTGTCCATCTCACAGAATCTGATGCGTCTGTTTTATATGCAGGAACCGAAGACATTGATGGAGTTTCTACTTCTATTCTTCTCGTAAAGCAACCTTCGGGTGAAATTCTAAAGGTCTATATTAGTAATGAAACACATTACGTAGTTAAGTATGCATTTCGCGAGACAGAACAGGGTGTAACAATTGAAAAAGAGAGATTATATTCTGATTATAGAGAAATAAACGGAGTAAAGTTACCATATCGTGTTGATGAGTATGTTGATGGAAATCCTTACTCTGAGAGGCGAATAAAAAGTGTGAAGATAAACTCAGAAATTGATGAATCACTATTTCAAACTACAGAATGACTTAACTTAAGACTACAATAACTGTCTGCATAACCATACACCTGTCGCCCCGCTGGGGCTAAAGACTATTTGTTTTCTATTCACATTTCTATACACCTGTCGCCCCGCTGGGGCTGCTCTGTTCTTATTAATATAGTCTTATGTCGTTTAGAAACTCAGCAAAAATAGAAACTACATCAATCCGACAGTCCCAGAGGGACGAAAGGTGTATAGTAGCATATTTGTATCTCTATCCTAAGCCCCAGCGGGGCGAAAGGTGTATTTCATTCACGATGTAAGCAACGTATTCTAATGAATCATAACAACACAAAACAATCTGAAAACTGTCCAAACTATAGTAACGTTTAACTATAAACATATCGTCCCTACCAAATGCTATACGCGCATTTGGTGTTGATTTGGCCAAATGCCATCCGCGCATTCACATCGTTGATTTATGGGTAAAACAAAAGCGAAACCCCATTACTGTCAATTTAAGAACATAATTACCAGATTCTCTCTTGTTGGAAGGCTTTCTAAGCCTAACTTTATAGGGTATCATACGCGTATGATACCACGCCCAGGTAGCATAATTTGCAATTAGAAACAAGGAAGCATCAATCAAGTTCTTTCAATGCACTTATAATGGTAGAAGCAGAAGTCCTTGAATACGTAGAATCAAGAGATTTCCATCCAATAGTTCCATCTGTCTTAATGATAAAGACTGAAGGACGGGGAAGAGCAGTATTAATTTGAGAAACTACGTTGTAAGCCGAAACTGCTGATTGGCCGGTATCAGACAGCACAGTGAACGTGAGACTAAGTAGGTCTACTGTTTCCTGGGTCTTGGTGACAGTATCTACACTAATAGTGATGAGCGATCCGCCGGCTGCTGAAATGGCATCGTAGTTCTCTTGCAACTCACTGAGTTGCCCTCGACAAACCGGTCACCAATTACCTCGGAAAAACACGATTACAATATTACTGCTACCGATGCTGTCCGAAAGGGTGTTGTCGTTTCCACTACCGTCAGGCAATGTAAAATCTGGTGCTTCGACACCGATCCTTAAGCCTTCTCCCGGAGCCAGTGGCTCAGGTGGCGGAGGTGCTGATTCGGTTGTGAAACTGATGCTAACATTTGTTTCGTTATCGGCTGCG
The DNA here is from genome assembly GCA_965261435.1 of Candidatus Poribacteria bacterium. Taxonomy (GTDB): domain Bacteria; phylum Poribacteria; class WGA-4E; order WGA-4E; family WGA-3G; genus MSPOR6. The sequence continues at coordinate 2,773,062 of CBDHDL010000021.1, read as the reverse complement.
TCTCTGACAGTGCCAACGATCTGATATGTCGTTTCGTAGCTGAGTTCTTGACCAGTATTTGCAGTGAGCGTGATTGTTCTACCTGAAATGCTTGCTGTCCAACCGACATTTACACTGTTTCTCATCAACCTCAGGTTTCCGCTGCTAATCACTTCGCTGAAGGTGATGGTGATGCCATTTTTAAATACTGCATCAGGGTCAACGTCCGTAGCACCGTTTGTAGTACTGCTGGTTGTAACTGATGGTGAGGTTGTATCTGCGGCAACGACGTTATAGTTCAGTGTGTGGTTTCCGTCACCGTTTGTCCACGAAATTGTCAGAGTCAGCGGACCGACAGAGAAAGGACCGTTTATTGTCCGCGAATTACCAGACCCTGTGACTGTCCCGGCACTTGCTGTTACGGTGCCTGGGTCGTTGTCAAATTGGATGGTGATGCTATCGTTTTCCGATATATCTCCGCTTGTGGGTGCCGCGCTTACATAGGTTGCGATAGGTGTTGGCGGCGGAGGTGCAGATCCGGTTGTGAAGCTTATGCTAACATTGGTTTCGTTATCTGCAGCGTCTCTGACAGTGCCAACGATCTGATATGTTGTTTCGTGGTTGAGTTCTTGTCCAGTATTTGCAGTGAGCGTGATTGTCCTACCTGAAATCGTTGCTGTCCAACCGACATCTACACCGTTTCTCAACAACCTCAGGTTTCCGCTGCTAATCACTTCGCTGAAGGTGACGGTGATACCACTTGCAGATACTGCATCAGGGTCAACGTCTGTAGCACCGTTAGTAATACTACTGGTTGTAACTGATGGCGAGGTTGTATCTGCGGCAACGACGTTATAGTTCAGTGTGTGGTTTCCGTCACCGTTTGTCCACGAAATTGTCAGAGTCAGCGGACCGACAGAGAAAGGACCGTTGATTGTCCGCGAATTACCAGACCCTGTGACTGTCCCGGCACTTGTTGTTACGGTGCCTGGGTCGTTGTCAAATTCGATGGTGATGCTATCGTTTTCCGATATATCTCCGCTTGTGGGTGACGCGCTTACATAGGTTGCAATAGGCGTTGGCGGCGGAGGTGCAGATCCGGTTGTGAAGCTGATGCTAACATTGGTTTCGTTATCGGCTGCGTCTTTGACAGTGCCAACGATCTGATATGTTGTTTCGTGGCTGAGTTCTTGACCAGTATTTGCAGTGAGCGTGATTGTCCTACCTGAAGTGCTTGCTGTCCAACCGACATCTACACCGTTTCTCAACAACATCAGGTTTCCGCTACTAATCGGTTCGTTGAAGGAGACGGTGATGCCACTTGCAAATACTGCATCAGGGTCAACGTCCGTAGCACCGTTTGTAGTACTGCTGATTGTAACTGATGGTGAGGTTGTATCTACGGCAACGACGTTATAGTTCAGTGTGTAGCTTCCGTCACCGTTTGTCCATGAAATTGTCAGAGTCAGCGGCCCGACAGAGAAAGGACCGTTGATTGTCCGCGAATTACCAGACCCTGTGACTGTCCCGGCACTTGCTGTTACGGTGCCTGGGTCGTTGTCAAATTCGATGGTGATGCTATCGTTTTCCGATATATCTCCGCTTGTGGGTGAAGCGCTTACAAAGGTTGCCGTAGGCGTTGGTGGGACATCAGGGGGATCTTCCATTGGAACGTTATTCTCATCAGTGGTATCCTCTTCCATAGTTTGAGGTGTCCCAGAGGAATCATCCTGAGAATCATCGGTCTCTTTCTCATCAGAGGAATCATCCTGAGAATCATCGGTCTCCGTAGCAGGTTCCTCTTTTTTGTCATCAGTTTCAGCAGGTGGCTCCTTCATCGTACCCACGGATGTAACTACGGCATCCTCTGGCGGAACTTCGTCGTCAGACATCATCGTAGGTTTCGTCATCTGATTTTGCATTTCATCACATCCAACAGCGAATACAATTAGAACTGTGATTGATAGGATAAACAAAATTTTCATTATATATTCCTTATTACAATACCTTCGCCAAAATTGTTTAATAAATTGGGCAAATGTCCTAAAGTTATAGATAGAATAAAAAATAACTTTGAAAGGACAATCGCCCATGCCAGACATTATAGCACTGTTTAAGGTTTTTATTCCATATTTATCTACAACGCTTATACGACAGTTATCGCACATTGTATTTGCTAAACTTGCGATGACGGGACGAGTGACAATGTAAAATATCTCTTGGTGGACATCAAAAGGCGGTAGTTACCGCACTATACAACGCTTTTTCAACACGTTTGTGCCGTGGACAACACTCTTCTGGGTGTTTTTTCGCGCACATCTCTTTGATAGTGAAAGCGATTATATCCTTGTAGCCGACGTAACAGTCACGCCGAAATCGGGCAAAACACTTAATTACCGTTTTTTTAGCTTACCCCACAGGACAGCAGCCTTATGTTTAGGAATCACGTCTAATGTTCCGTGTGCAGGAACATTGGGACCAGAAATTACAAAGTCATCTAAAACAAAGTGTGCAATCGCACCCCGTCCCATATCTACTATAGAAACTATCCCGAGGAAATTAACTGTCTTGAGTTGAGGAATATGATATTTTGCGATAAATTGCCGTTTGGTATACACCTCAAAATCACCCTTGTCAAATGAGATCTCTATTGCCTTAAGTGGCGTAGGAATTGGTTTATCTGTTTTATCCTTTTTAATTATCTCAAATTCCTTAGGTTTAAAAATCACTCCGCTTAGAGCAGCTGTGTGTAGAAATGCAACTGTCTTGCGATATATACTCAATTGCCCATCATCATATTGTCCGATAAGAATACCAACACTTCCGCCGCGTGCTTCAAGAATCTTGAGTTGCACACTAATTGTTTGTGCATCAAATTGAAATCCGTTGAACTGTAGTGCATACGTATCATATATTCCAGGTGGTGGAAAAGGCTGAGCCCAGACATCTAAGTATCCATCTTTTGGCTGCCAAGTAGACCGATTGTTAGGATCATCCTTTACCCATGATTTGAAAGATAAATCGTTAAAGTCTTCAACCCACGATGCACCATTAGCAGTTGCAATATGAATGAATGGTATCAGACAAAGAAATAGAGTAAACCGGAAAAATAATGTCATGCGTTTCCTCCATGGGAATATTGACAGTGCAGCAGACTCATTTCAAACGTAATGTATCTATTGTTGCTTAAGCTTACCCCATAAAACAGTAACTTTGTCCTTAGGATGAACATCTAAACTCCCATCAAGAATTGATGGGCCTGAAATCACAAAATCATCCACGACTGCCTCAGCGATTTCAAAACATCTCTTAGGAAATACGACGATTCCGATAAAGTCAGTCTTTTTAAGTGTTCTCGTATTAAAGTCAGCGATGTATTCATCATCTGAATAAAGATAGAAATGTCCGTTATCAAACACGACCTCTATCTCGTCTAAATTAAAACTTATCTGTGGTGGACCTGACCCACTCAATATTTCTGGCCCGCCTAATCGATGGTCCGCGAATTGATATGCATATTCTAATGGATGAGTCAGTTCATCTTGAGGATCCTGACCCATGAAAATGCCAACGTTAGCATTATCCGTTGAATGTATGTTAAGTTTTACACTTAACTGTTCAACATCAAGCGGTAACCCTGTGAATCTAAGCGTGTAATTGGTTTGATGCGCCAAGCTATCACCGAGATTCAATCGTCCATTACACCATGCGACTGTTCGCGCATGCATACGACCGTTCTTTACCTGCCAAGTAACTCTTTCTCGCTGCAATTCGCGTTTCGTCCATGAAGTGAGGGAGTCTTCCTCAAAGTCCTCAACCCATTCTTGCAGGTCCTTGTTTACTAAAAAATCAGGAGGCTGGGGTGGTTCTATATCATCAGGTGGCGTAATATGCCAAAGTTGTATCAAATCATCCGAACCAGCAGTGGCAAGCGTGCTACCATCCGGACTAAACGCTACGGCATATCCGTCCCCGTCATGTGCCTTAAAACTGTTTAAAAGTAATCCGTTCTGAGTATCCCATAACCAGATACCTCCAAAGTCTTGCACGCCTGCAATAATACGTCCATCAGGACTAAATGCTGTTTGGAAGAAAACTGAATGCCCGTGGGATAGAGTCCGTAAAAGTTCGCCTGTATCTGCATCCCATAATTCAACACCACTCCACCCAGCACTCGCCACGACGTCTCGATCAGGATTGAACGTAACACCGAACACTTCCTGTACATCAGGTTCAAGAGTGTAAAGAAGTTGTCCAGTTTCCAGTTCCCTAACTATAATCTCAGGTCTCTTAGGAAATTCATGATTCTTTACATCATAAGAAATAATACTACCATCATCTCTAAAAACTATTGAAACTTGATCGATAGTTCGAAACGCTCTTAGGAGTTCTCCTGTATGCGTGTTCCAAAGACGCACCCAACCATCTGCACATCCACTTGCGATGATATCCCCGTCAGGACTGAATACAACACTTGACACATTATCAAGTGGTTCTTTCAACGTTCTCAATAGTTCACCTGTTTTTGGATCCCAGAGATTCACAACATTATCTGAACCACCACCACTTGCCAGGATATTGCCATCTGGACTAAATGCAATTCCGCCGCCTCGGCTTGTGTTAATTGTATGCTTAAGTTGTTTGGTATGAACATCCCATATTTTCAACGCACCGTCCGAGCTCTTACTTGCCAACAAATCACCATCAGGACTGAAAGTGATTTTGTATATAAAAGACGTGTGCCCTCTGAACGTGGTATGCGGAACTTCATGGGAAAGCGTTATCGGCAAATAGACAAGACAAGTCGCTAAGAGGGTTGTAAGAAAAAAAGAGAATGTTTTCATGAACTTTGAATCCTCATTTATGTATTACTTATGATAACATACTGAGAACACCGTTATTCAAACAGCAGGAAGGATGGGCGGTACAGGACTTGAACCTGTGACCTCTTGCATGTCAAGCAAACGCTCTAGCCACCTGAGCTAACCGCCCGAATAGAAAAGATTGGAGGTGGCGGTCGGAATCGAACCGACGAATAGGAGTTTTGCAGACTCCGGCCTTACCACTTGGCTACGCCACCGAAATGGAGCGGGAGACGAGATTTGAACTCGCGACCTCCACCTTGGCAAGGTGGAGCTCTACCACTGAGCTACTCCCGCACATACTCTTAGGTAATAATACTGAAGGTGTATTAGGACTAAAAGCGAATTTATTTTAACATATTAACAAAAAGATGTCAAATTAAATTCTATTTTGTGTGTGTAAAGTCATTATGTGCGGTAATCCGCATTAATTCGGATATAATCGTAGGAATAGTCACACGTCCACATAGTAATCTCAGCTTCACCGGCACGAAGATTTATTGTTATTCGTACAGGATCATTTTCAAATAGCTGTGTAGCTTTTTCCTCGTCATAACCAGAGTCCATTCCTTTTTTTACAAGGTGATAATCACCGAGTAGCACATCTACCTGATAAGGGTCAAATTCGGCACCAGATTTTCCGATTGCCATCATAATTCGTCCCCAATTTGCATCGTTTGCAAAGACAGCGGTTTTCACCAATGGTGACTCAGCAACGGCCCGGGCAGCCTTTTCAGCATCGTCTCTATTTTTCGCACCTTGAATAACAACTTCAACGAGTTTAGTTGCTCCTTCTCCATCTCGCGCTAACATTTTTACCAATTCTGTACATACATACAACAATCCATCTCGGAATTGTTCATAAGCATTGCCGTTGGGCTTAACAATTTCTGAGTTTTCTGCATTACCCGTAGCCAGAATAAGAACAGTGTCATTAGTACTTCGGTCCGTATCAACGGTCAATAGATTATATGTGTCATCAACAACATCATTTAAAGCTGTCTGTAGGGTATCACTATTAATGCAAACATCAGTGGTCAAAAACGAGAGCATTGTCGCCATATTTGGAGCAATCATACCAGCGCCTTTAGCAATTCCACCGATTCTAACAGGTTTGCCATCAATCTCCAGTTCAACCGCAAAAGATTTTGGATGTGTATCGGTGGTCATTATAGCTTCTTCTGCATCAGCACTACCTTCTCTACTGAGTGCTTTGAATACCATCTGAATACCATTATGAATCTTGTCCATAGGCAACTGTTGTCCAATCACTCCAGTAGATGAGACTAAGACAAGTTCAGGATCAATGCTCAGTTGCTCTGCTGTTGCTGATGCCATACGATATGCGTTTGTCATACCCATTTCACCAGTACAAGCATTCGCATTGCCACTATTGACTATAACTGCTTGTGCAGTTGGATCGCTGAGATGTTCCCGACATACCAATATAGGAGCAGCAGTAACGCTGTTTTTTGTGAATACACCCGCAGCAATCGCTGGTGTATCGGTGACGATGAGTGCTAAATCTTTCAGTTCTGCTTTTTTGATTCCAGCATGAACACCGGAGGCTTTTACACCTCCAACAGAAGTGATTCCACCTTCAATCTGTTTCATGACTAACTCCTTAGGAATAGATAAGTAAAATTGTAGTATATGTAACTGTAATTGTCAAATGCAAAACGGGATGGACAGGACTATTTAGAACATATCTCATAAATCATTTATGTGGTGAGGGTGAGTTCTTTGTTGTTTGTGATGTGTTTTATATTAATACAACGGACAGGGAAACCCAGTCCCTACGAACAACGGACAGGGAAACCCAGTCCCTACGAACAACGGACAGGGAAACCCAGTCCCTACGAACAACGGACAGGGAAACCCAGTCCCTACGAACAACGGACAGGGAAACCCAGTCCCTACGAACAACGGACAGGGAAACCCAGTCCCTACGAACAACGGACAGGGAAACCCAGTCCCTACGAAAACAGGCGCAGTGATGAGAAATTTATGGACAATTAGGTTTATGAGATACACTCTAGTTTTCCTGATAACTGGAATAGTCTAAGAGTAGAACCTCGTATCAGACTATTGGAACAGACAAGAAACTGTTCGGTTTAGAATTTAAACAAACAGATTGATTAATTTAAGACTCAATTATATACTTTAAAAATAAGACATAAATTTACTTTTTATATTCACATGCATTTTTTGAGATGTATAATGTTGCATTTGTACCCTTCATGTGTCAATTGATAATATTGGAACAGATTCTGTAAAAATTGTAACTAAATTTGATTTAGTTTCGTTATCTATAATATGTATATGAAACTATACGAAACAGTTTTGAATCCTTTGGCAGTGAAGGCAAAGGAGGTTTGCCATGGCTCGACAAGCGAAAAACGAATTATCTGCTACAGAAGACACCTATTTGGCTACACAGGCTAAACAAGGAGATGAATCCGCGTTTAGCCAACTGTTTGAAAAGCATCATAATTGGGTCTATAGTAAAGCATACAGAATGCTCGGAGACCATCAGGATACAGAAGAAGTTAGTTTGGATGTATTTACTAAAGTATGGCAAAAATTGCAAAATGATAAATGGGATCCTCAAAAAGGGAGTTTCCAAGCTTGGTTAAATATTGTCGCTAAGCATACAATCATTGATGCGATTCGGAGGAGGGATCGCATTCGTGAATCGTTACTCACACTTGAAGAGGAAGATGACCTACCTTTAAATGAATTTGAGGACGGAAGACCAGGGCCAGATAAACACATAATTGCTCAAGAGGCACAAGAGATTTTAGAAACTGCACTTGAGCAAGTCACAAAACCGAATCACCGTATCGCCTGGATTTTAAGGCATTTAGAGGGATGTAGTGTCGCAGACATTTCACGCATACTGAACCGGAAAGATGGAACTGTGAAAATATGGATATTCCGGTGCACACAAGAATTACGGCAGATATTGATTAACAAAGGTATTCAATGGATGCAATAACTATTTATTATTTTTCTTTTTTTCTTACATTTTCTTATTTTTATGATTTTCTTATTTTTATATAATTTCGGAGGAATAACTCATGCGTTTTTTTAGAAGGACACCAAAATCTGCACGGTATACCGATGCGGATATTAAAGAAGCAAATATTTTAGAGGCATACACTTGTTGGCTAAAAAATGAGAGACTTAGTCGCAAACAGAAAAGTTTATTAAAGAATATTCAAGGCTCAAGCCATTTTCATAAATTAAAAGATTTAATTGACTTTGCACATTATCGTTTTCAAGAAACCGAGAGCGTTTCACAACGTCCTGGTGCAAAGGAACGTGTCGGTGAAAAACTGATGAAGGCTATCAGAACCGGTACGGATGAAAATACAGAACAATTGCCTGCTACCCTTGATCCTCAGGCCGCTTACAGTCCACAGGTCATGGGTAATGTAGATACTGATGTCTTTCCCGTTGGTCAGACGCCACCTGAAGACGAAGTGTTGAATCTACTTCAGACTGCTGAAGATGAAAACGAGGCAGATATACATACATTGGCTCATTTAAATGTCTCATTTGAGAAAGTGGATGAAGAAGTTTCAATCACGGATTTGGGGAGTTCAACTCCAGCATACATTGAAGGTGTTCGCGTCAAAGATTCTGCCCCTGTTGAAGAAGGTTCAGAAATCAAATGCGGAGAGATCACTTTCCAGATAGTTGACATTAATAAACCATAAATAAATTATTATGGTGTAATACAGAGCCATTCATAAGTTTACACATTCCAATCAGACCTTTGAATGGCTCTTAGGGATTAGAGCAGGGATTACAAAATAGAACATAGTTGTTAGAGTTATCACCTCTTTCGAACTTATGGTTCAGTTTCTCTTGCTCGTTCTCTTTAATAATTTTAATAATTATAGTATTCAAGGACTGTGCAAAATCCTTCCTCACTTGCCTTGTCCTATTTTCAACAAGCTGCGACCTGTTTTCAAAAAGCCCGATATGTTGAGGCAATTCAACATTATTTAGCGGGTCTGAAATATGACAAGAGTCGTTACTATATTTACGCTGACCTTGCTAAAGCTTATGAAATGATTGGAAATTGGGAACAGGCTTTAACCTACCTTGATATCTCGCTCCAATTATGTCCAAATTCAACAACGACGCTTAGACGGAAGGCACGTATCAGTGAGGAGAAGACGTATTATCAGTCAATCATTTACCAACTTGAACTAACAAATAAACGTCCTTCAGATTTCGTCCCAACTATACATTTTGATATTACCAGCAATAGACGCCAAGAAGTTAAACACGGTTTTTTTGACTTGACTGTTGAACCCCCAATACTTCCTCAAACACTTTGGCATTTCTGTCAACTCATAGACTTCACCTATAAAGAAGTTGGTTCATATCTTAACTGCTTTCCATCTAACCAAGTTCCTATAACAATAAAGAACTTACACAACGCCACGTCAGAGGACCATCTGCCACAATGGGCAGGTGGGGCTTACGATGGACATATATATCTGAACTATTGTTCAGATGAAGAACCGGAACTTGGGATCTTGTATACGCTCTTTCGACACGAGTGGACTCACCTATTGGTAGATATCAAGGCGAGCGGAAAATGTCCGGTATGGTTCAACGAAGGACTTGCCCAGACGATAGCACGACCTTTATTTGCTTTTGAGAAACTCACTTTAGAACAAGCAGAGAAAGAAAATTCACTACCGACATTGAAAGAACTGGAGGAACCGTTTACCGAACTTACCGCCTCAGAACGAAAAATATGGTATCTGCAATCTGCAGCGATCGTTTCTAATTTGATTGATAAAGACGGGTTCCCTTCTATTCAAAGGCTTCTTTCGCTCTTAGGAGATGGCACGCCGCTTGCGTTAGCATTGCAAGAAACTTATGTAATAAACGATCTCTCAATTTGATTATATACAATTTGGTTGTACACAATGACAAAATTAGATATTGCTATCCTCATTATCGTTGGACTTGCTGGATTTAGTTGCTTTAAAGTTGGATTCACGCGCAGTATATGGGGTGTATTTGCCCTCGGTGCTGGTCTTGTCATCGCCAGCCAGACATGGCACCACCTTGCTTTTTTCATAGGAAAAGTTATTCCAAATGAAAGCATTTCTAAATGGATTAGCATTTTCATTCTAATAATTATTATAACTATTTTAACAGATACTGTTTTTGAACGGATTCATAAAGTTTTTGAAACAGGAATTCTGGGATGGTTAAATAGTCTACTCGGTTTAACAATAGGGATTGGTACAAGTGTTCTTATTATTTCCCTCCTTCTTCACTTCATAAACCCATCGAATATTGAATTCTTAAAGGACGAAGCAGAAAACTCACTTATTACATCACACCTCATGGAATTTGGAGAAGAAGTGTGGAGTTTTGGAAAAGAAAACGTCAAAAAGCATCTTGAAACAGAATGATGTATAAGGGTAGGCAGACACTATAATGTGCCTACCGTTAGTTCAGCAGAGTAAAATCTAACTACCATCCAGCATATTTCAGAAATTCCAATGCCATCAAGGTATGTCCTTCTGCATTAGGATGAACGCCGTCTCGAGTTGTCCATAATGCTCCTGGACGTGCAGCGACTGCATTATCAAACGCGTCATTTGTCTGAATTAAGTGTGCGTCAAACTCATCAGCAAGTTTATGAATGCATGAATTGTATGCATCAACAGCTAACGGACGGGGATTGTCCACATCTTCTTCAATGTAGAATATCTCAAATAAGAATAGCGAAGCATTTACCTCATTCTTCACACGCGTAAGTATTCTACGATAGCAGTTCTCCCACTCAGGCAGATACTCCTCATTTGATACGTCTTGGTTCAATTGTCGACTTGCATTGTTAATCCCGATTTTGACTGATAGCCAATCCGGTTTTTCTTCAATGACATCTGTGTCCCATCGGTTTTCCAACCCTTCAACAATATCCCCGCCAATCCCTTTGTTGACATATTCAATTTTGTGTTCAGGATACTTAGCAGTAATCAGTTCTGTTATTTTTCGGACATATCCATGTCCAAAAGGGGCATGATCTCCTCTTCTGCCACAATCTGTGATACTATCTCCAATAAAAAGCACTTTATCTCCAGACTCAAACAATAAATTACTCACAAACTATCTCCTTTATATGCTATACTAATTAAAAATGTTTTATCTTCGTTGCATCACTACTCAGTTGCAGATGCACAATTTAACAATAGCACATTTTCAATAGATTTCCAACATGAAAAACATAGGTGTACTTCACGTTATTACCGATACAGAATGCCAGTCGAGATTTACGCATCCACAACTCGCGGAACTTGCCATTAAAGGTGGGGCGGATACTATACAATTCCGACAAAAAAACGGTACAACCCGAGAATTAGTTGAGATTGCAGAACAGATGCAAAAAAAATGTGCAAAACACAAAGTACCGTTAATTGTAAATGATCGAGCGGATATCGCTCTTGCTATAGATGCAGTGGGGAGTCATTTTGGACAAGATGACATGCCTGTAGCACTTGGGAGAAAAATACTCTCGGCAGATAATATTATCGGTGCATCCGCACGAACCGAGGAGAAAATACTCAAGGCTATATCTGAGGGGGCAGATTATATCGGTTATGGTCCAATCTATCAGACTTCTTCTAAGGCAGATGCAGAAAAACCGAAAGGATTAGCACAGCTGAGTCGCATGTGTGAAATAGCGAAGTGTCCGGTTATCGCAATTGGCGGTATTACGGAACAAACAGCGGCATCGGTAATAACCGCAGGTGCACATGGAATCGCAGTCATTTCTGCTGTGTGTGGATCATCTGATCCTTTCAACGCAACAAAAAATCTAATGTATGAAATCATGCAAGTCAAAAACACTTAAAAAGATAATACTTATATGTCCAAAACACACAAAATACTCAATAATACGAAAGACCCAAATTATCTACCTTCTGCAACGCCATTTAGAGAAGTTGATCAAGTTTATGAACCTGATTTTGAAAAGATAGATGAGGACTTCGTACAGAAATTATGGAATGGACAGCGTTTCATCAACGCAAATCTATTGTCAATTGAGGGGAAAGAAATCCGTGTGATAAAGCCGGGTGTTTGGAACCGTGAAGAAGGTCCCGATTTTATGCATGCGGAGATTGATATAAACGGTAAACTTCTGGTAGGTGATGTTGAAATACACGTGAAGTCATCAGAATGGTATGCACATAAACATCATCTAAATTCGCGATATAATCGCGTTGTACTCCACACCGTCTTATACAATGATGATTTCAACTTACGCACTCGTCTACAGAATGGCAAACGGATTTCAACCTTAGAACTCCTCAAATGGATTGATGCTCCTATCGGTGACATTTTTGATGAGGCGATCCAAGCTGAAACTGATGCAGAAGAATTTTGTAAAGTAACTGGTAACCGATTAGACATAGAGATTCTCAAGAATGTTTTTGAATCATTGGGTAGTGAACGATTTTTAGAAAAAGCAGATGCCGTAAGACTTTTAAGGACACGACTCGATTTTGAACAGATTCTATATGAAGGAATAATGGAAGCGTTGGGTTATTCTCAGAACAGCAAACCGCTGCGTGAATTAGCACAACGTGTGCCATATACTGATCTTGATCACATGTCAGAAGAAGAGATTCAATCGATTCTCTTTGGTGTTGCGGGACTCTTACCTTCACAGACAAAGAAACCGATACCGATTGATGAAAAAGAAAATCCTTTTCTTATAACATTAGAGAAACTCTGGTATGCATCTGACCACGCAGTCAAAGCGGATTGCATGAATGCTTTACAGTGGCAGTTTGCAAGAATGCGTCCATATAACTATCCAACGCGAAGGATTGCTGCTATAAGTCAGTTAATACATCAAAGTAAGGGTAGTCTTATGATGTATTTTCTGCCAACTTGTGAAAGAGCAGCAATGGCGGATACTCCGAAACTTTTGAGTAACATCCGGAAGGAACTTCTCAACCTTCTGATGCTTGAAACTAAAGGATATTGGGAAACACATTCTAACTTTGGTAAAGGAGGAACTCAAAAGGCTAAACTTATTGGAGAAGCGAGAGCTTTGGATATTATTGTCAACAAAATATTGCCTGTCGCTTATGTTTGGGCAGTCGAATCAGAAAGTAGGAAATTACAGGATGCGATACTAAATATTTATAGCAGTTACAAAAAATTGCAAGAGAACAGATACATTCGTCGAATAGAATCACAGATATTTTCTCAGACACAACCGATGCGTCTTATTAAACCTTCCGCAAAAATCCAACAAGGGACAATTCGGCTTTACAAAAACTACTGTGCTGATCAACTCTGTGATCTCTGTCCAATTATTGAAAATAACGCTGTTTTATTAAACGAGAAATCTATTTGAAAAATTGGTAAAAATGGTATAATGTTAAAAAATGTCAGTTGATACTTACAAAGGAGAAATTTTATGAAAACATTGTGCGTGATTACAATTACATTTCTATGTCTTTCTGTCGCAATAGCAGAAGAAACGTTCTTCTCTGCACTTGAAAGCAAAGCTGAAGTTGAGAGTGAAGGTGGGACTGTTGATGGCGGCAGTTTCGTTCCCGGTAAATTTGGCAACGGATTTCTCAGTGAAGAAGTTGGAGATGTTATCCATTTTCCTGTTGAAGACCGATTCGTCAACCTTGAAGAAGGCACAGTTGAGTTGTGGGTGACAATGGGTATGGATACCAGCACTATCACAGGAGAACTCTTTACGTTCATGACTTACAAACGCGGTACTGATGCAATTTTTCTACAGTTTAACAACGGTGGTATTGCACAGATGCGGATTAAAAGTGCTAATTCATGGCACAACGCTAACAGTGAGGCACTCAACTGGAAAAAGGGTGAACACCACCACATGGCAGGAACATGGGGACCCGATGGATTGAAACTCTATCTTGATGGTGTACTTGAAGGTGAGGATGATTTTGATGGGGGACCTACTGTCTTCGCGCCAACCTTTGAAATAAATAACGCATCTCCACCGGATCCTAAATTTCCGACGAATTGTGTCGTTGATGGACTACGGATTTCTGATCACCAAAAAGGTGCTGATGAATTGGTGCTTGATGATCCCGCACCCGTTGCAGCGCGTGGAAAATTAGCAACAATTTGGGGAAAATTGAAACACACCAGATAACCGTAGTGTTCTGTCAATACTCAAATGATGGGTAGATCCGCTCGTAGGGACGGGGTTTCCCCGTCGGATATACAAATCATTTATGACTTGACAAAGCATTAGCATTATTGAGGATTATTGATGTATAAAACAGAAAATCCACTTTTCACTGCGGGAACAGACGACTATAACACATATCGTATCCCAGCACTTATTGCCTCAAAAGAAGGAACTCTGTTGGCTTTTTGTGAAGGCAGGAGAAAGGGTGGTGGAGATTCAGGTGATATTGATATCGTACTGAAACGGAGTTTTGACAAGGGTGAAACATGGCAACCGATGCAAGTTGCTGTTTCAACAGGGGCGGATACGGACGGCAATCCTGCCCCTGTCGTAGACCGTGATACAGGTACTATTTGGTTACTATTCTGTAAGAACTTCGCTGATGGTGGAGAAGGTAAAATTATCGCCGGAGAAGCACCGCGTACCGTATGGGTAACCAATAGTACTGATGACGGTGAAACCTGGGCTGAACCCAGAGAAGTTACTGCTGATACGAAATTGGACACATGGACATGGTATGCTACGGGTCCATGTCACGGCATTCAATTAGCAAGTGGCAGAATGGTTATCCCGTGTGATCATGTGCTTGGACAAAGCCGAAACTATGCTGAGATGGGGTATTCACACCTTATTGTCAGTGATGATCATGGGGAAACATGGCGTATTGCTGGAGAAGCACAACCAGGCACAAATGAATCGGTTGTCGTTGAGACCGTAAACGGTGATCTATATTTCAACTGTAGAAACTATGTAGCACCAAAACGACGCGCGTATGCTTGGAGTTCTGATGGTGGAGACACGTTCACAGAATTTGGTTATGATGATGATCTGATTGAGCCGATCTGTCAAGCAAGCATGGTGCGATATACTGATGAGAATACCCACGACAAGAACCGCATACTGTTCTCTAATCCTGCAAGTACAGGTCGAGAGAAAATGACTATCCGAATCAGCTATGATGAATGCCGCAGTTGGAACAGTGGAAAAGTTTTACACGAGGGTCCTGCTGCCTATTCCGATCTCTGTATTGATTCGGACATGAATATATGTTGTCTCTATGAGCGAGGTGAACGTGGTGCTTCTGAAACATTGTCGTTTGCAAAGTTTGATTTGGCGTGGTTAACGGATGGCGTGGATACATTTTGAAAGAAACAGCAGAAAAACAGCTGGAATTTGATCCTGTTTCTCTTACTATGTCCATGTCTTAAAGGAGGTTTACCAATGTACTTAACACGACGCATTAACAGAACTTATTTTGAACATGTCCGCGGCAAAAGTAGAAAGCGACTTTGGATACTAATTATTCTTGTATCAACTTTTGCAGTTTGCGATGTGCTCGTTCTTTTCGTATTGTCCAAGGTTTTTCTACCTTTTCTGCTATAACTTACACCTAATCTACTCCCCGAAGAAAAACGAAATAGAGGAGTATTCTATAGGTTAATCGGGCAATTCAAGATTGAAAGTAATGATATTACATGCTAAAATATAACTCAATAAAACCGAAAGTCTACATTGAACCTACGGTTATTAGTCACTTGGTAGCACGACTAAGTGATGATGAAACGTTAGTTAATTGGTAAAAAGCGAGTCGTCAGTTATGGAAAGACTATGCTGACAGGTTTGAGTTTGTGATTTCACCCGTAGTACGTGACGAGATTGAACGAGGTGATGTGATCCTTGCTTGTCAGCGACTTGAGATTGTATCGTCTCTTACAGTATTAGAAGTTTCACAAGATGTAGTTTTACTCGTAGATAAATTATTAGATACTGGGGTAGTACCACTAAATTCTGTACCAGATGCACAACATATTGCCATCGCAACGGTACACAATATTGAATATTTGGTGTCATGGAATCACAAACATATTGTAAATGAATACAAACGTGAACAGATCAAGAAAGTTTGTAGAGAAGCAGGATTCAATCCAACAATTTTATGCACACCAATTGAACTTATAGAGGAAATTCAGATGCAAGAAACTCCAGAAAAACAACCAGAATTTAACCCTGAAACTTATTCGAATCCCATTCTTGAGGATTGCTACCGAATTAAAGCAGAGATTAGCGCGCAATTCAAGACGACGGAGGAATACTATCTATATCTTAGGGCGAAGCAGGAAGAGGAAAAACGTAAAGGGATAAAATATGTTTCGTACTATGATCCATCTAAACAGAAAGCACCAGAAAAAAGTGACAATAGTAACTAATCACACATATTCTTCTCCACGATGCTCTGCAATCCACGTTTTCAAGGGGACATCGGCATCTGTAGGTTGCCACCACCCTTTAATATCTACGCCATCACCTAACAACTGGCGTCGTATGGGATTGCATTTCTCAAGGATTTCCTCTGGCATAAGATTATAGTCCAGACCGCGCAACCAACGATAACTATATCCCATGAATAACACCTTGCGCGTTACGTCGGAATAGTTTCTACCTCTTGAATGCCACATTCTTCGGTCGAAAAGCACAGCAGTACCACGTTTGACAAGTAAATCTATCGCACCATCAGGATCACTTTCAGGATCGTTACGCGGAGGGATTTTATCAAGTTTGTGGCTACCTGGAATAAGTCGCATTGCCCCATTATCTCTGTGCGTAACATCGCTTAACCAATAACTGACCTTTAACGAAAGTCGTGGGTGTGGACGTTCCATCTCTGGAATAGGTCTGCCACCGTCCTGGTGCCAACCTGCTCCTTTACGGATACGTTCTGCATCAGGTGGTTCAGGTGGATACATAATGAGATGTGAGATGTAGAGTTGTATGTTCCATCCCAGAATGTCCCAGAGTAAAGCAAATACCTTCTTGTTATCAAGCAGTTCTAATAGCAGATCATCTTCAATGACAGTACGGAATTTGGATAGTAATTTGTGGGGACCTAATCCATTTTTTGCGCGTTCTGCAGCATCAATGCGATCAGCGATCTTCTCTAAAGCATCTGTCATCTCAGGACTGATTGCGTCCTCTACAATGAGGTAGCCTGTGTCATTAAATGCGCTGAGTTGTTCTGCTGTTGCACAGTATTCAAGCCACGAAGAATCCATTATGTTTGCCTATATTGATATGGAATGAGAGAAAAACAGATACATTGAAACGACATTGGTGAAGACCTATGAATCAGCGGACTTAGATTCCAGAGTCTTGATTCTTTCTCGTAGTTTTTCCAATTCATCCTCTGCTTTCTTGCGTTTTGCTTCTTCCTTTTCAGCACGAGTCTTTAACCACTCTCCTGCAACAGGGTCAAAAACACCGCATCCATCCTCTTGTGATTGGAAGTCCAAGTTTAATGTCTCTGAATGTATAGTTCCATCTTCAAGCGGTGAAATTTCAATATATTCTTCACCAACACGTCGATAACCCATTAATGTTGATGGCAAACAGGATTTATACGGATCATATAGAAAATATTCTGTAACGCCAATTGCTGTATAGATGTCCTTCTTGACAGTTAGATCATTGCCGTAGGTGCTTTTACTTGCGAACTCCATGATGAAATCTGGAGGTTTTCCCTCTTCCCACACTTTATAAATACGTCGTTCCTGTTTGCCAATACCAAAGGAAACGAAAATATCAGGTTTGACGAATACTCTTGGATTTCCCATTTTGTAATACATCATCATATTACTCCACACATAAACATCTGATACATTCAAGAAATGGGTCTCAAGCATATCTAACATCCGAATAATATGTCTGAGGTGGCGTTCTGTTTCAGCAAGCGGTTCACCATCTGTTTCTGGATATATGATAGTATCTTCTGTTGGCACATAAGGAATTTGATAAGGTTTTGTATTCTGCATTTTTACTCCTCTACGCGTTCAATAATTTCACCTGTTTCTCGGTCTCTATAGATACGTTTCATTCTACCATCAGGCATGCGTTCGTCTTTTAGGTGTGCAAACCGTTCATCAGCATCTGACTTTCCTGCTTCTGCTTCTGCTGTATCTGTCGTACCACGCCAATCCTCAAGTTCAATGGCTTCCCACTTTTTGGATTTCGCGGATTTATAGCAGGCGTCAATGATGGCATTTACAACATATCCATCATAGAAGGTCTCCAAGGGTTCTCTACCTTCGTCAATAGCATTGAACATATCAAGGAACATATCCCTATATCCGAGTTCCGCTACTTCATCACCGACAGGGAAAAGCCAACCTGTATCACCCTCAGCTTTTTCAGCAACATAACCTCCTTGACCGACAGATGTAAACATTTCAAAACCTGTACGGAGCCAGTGATTAAGCCAGATAGTGCCTTCGCTGCCAGAGACTTCATCACGGAGATCCATTCCACCACGGAATGCCCAACCGACCTCAAACTGTCCCATCGCACCACTTTCAAAACGTATCAGCGCGATGCCGTGGTCTTCTGCGTCAATTGGATGTACAAGTGTATCTGCCCAACACATTACCTCAAGCGGTCTGTTATCCTTCCCGACAAAGTTTCTGATGATTTCGATGCAGTGACATCCCATATCAACAATCGCGCCACCACCTGCCTGTTCCAGATCCCAAAACCAATCACTATGTGGACCGGGGTGCGTTTCACGAGAACGTACCCACAATATTTTACCGAGGGCACCGTTCTGGACAGACTCTAACGCTTTGAGTGTTTTCGGAGGATAGACTAAATCCTCAAGATATCCGCCAAACACCCCTGCGTCTTCTACAAGATCAAGCATAGTTTTTGCCTCTTCGGCGGTGCGTCCTAAAGGTTTAGTGCAGAGAATGGCTTTGCCTGCTGCAGTTGCGAGTTCTACCGCCTTTAAATGCAGGTTGTTGGGTAACCCGATGACAACAACATCTGTTTCAGGATGATTGATTGCTTCCTCTAAATTGGTCGTGGCGTTGGGAATATTCCACTCTTTAGCAAAATCTGTTGCACGCTCCTCACGTCGGGAATATACAGCGTGGACACGGTCCGCACCGCGTTGGTTGTGCATTGTCATCGTATAGAACATGCCAATAAGTCCAGTTCCAAGCATTGTAATTTTATGGTTTCTCTGTTCTGACATTTATATCTCCGTAATAGAAAATTATAGACATTTTAAAAAATCGTAGTACTTTTTACAGCATGTATTATTCTGTTTTATTCTGTTTTATTCTGTTTTATAGGCTGCTATCACACCCCAGTCATCTACTGTCCAACAATGGCTTTTGTCTGTGGCGTGAACACCTTTGAGAGTGCCACTTCCACCAGCTTTTGATGCAGTCCAAGTTTTGCCTCCATCTGTGGTGTGCAAGACAGCACTATAGTCTCCCACAGCCCATCCTACCATATTGTCAACGAAGTAAATATCCAGCAGGTTATCATAAGAATCTGTTTTCTGCTGTTTCCATGTCTTGCCGCCATCGGTTGTGTTGAGAATCAATCCTTCCTGTCCACAAATCCATCCAGTTTTTTCATCATGAAAGTGAATACCAAATAGATTGTTGTCGAAACCGGGATTACGTTTTTCCCATGTTTCACCACTATCTTTGGTATAGAGAAGTGTTCCGAATGAACCGATTATCCAACCTGTTGTTGGTGAAACGAAGCGTATATTTTCCAAATTGTTGCGAGTTTCACCGACGCGGACACGTTCGGACTTACCGATCCAAGTTTCTCCCCCATCGGTTGTTTTCAGAATTGCGTTTTCAGTACCCACAATGAATCCGGTCTTTTCGTCAATCATCTGAATTCCCATTAGACTGGCACGGATTCCACCCCCGCGACGTCGGTTATTATTTTGATTTGCAGCCTCGTTTCTTGCCATTTTCCGATTCCAAGTTTTCCCACCATCATCGGTCTTTAAAATAGTTCCTCTTGCACCAGTCAGGTATCCGATTTTTTCATCTACAAAATAGATATTATATAGGGTTGCAGTACCACCCCCACCTAAACCTGGCGGTGGTCCACCTCCTGTCCCTTGCGGTCTTCTCTGTGCTTGTGCAGCCCCTGGAGGACGCATATTAATTTCTTTTTTAGACCAAGTCTTTCCACCGTCTGCGGTTTCAAGGACTAAACCGTTATCTCCAACTACCAATCCGTTTTGACTATCCATAAAATGAACATCGTGTAGCATCCCTTGTATACCATCATCGCGTATAAAATTATCCTCACGGATGACAGTCCATTTAGCATTAGTGGTCGAAAGGAATAATAGGGTTGCTATAAACGCAAGCAATATGGAAAAGGTGATATTTGATCTTTTCATGGCAATCTCCTTTATTGAGGTGAGTATGCTATTACATTTGCAGTCACTTTTTGTGTAATGACTTCGCTACGCTGATTGAAAAGCATCATAAATTTGTTGTGCCTTTGTTTCAACACCTTCTAAGTAATTTTGACCAATCTCAGATAGGTAAAGTTCGGTCAGTTCTCCACTTGTTTCACCGAAGGATTTTGCGAATCTTCTGCATTCGCTTTTATCAGGCCCCGACGCATAAGCTTTAGTCTTTGCGTCTGTGCCAGATTTTCGGACTTCTACGAATTTATCAGTAAACTTTAGGTAGCTGCCATCCCCGACAAAATGCACACTTTCAAGAGTCGCAAATTGAAGTTCAGGGAGTGCATCGGCAAGGATAGTACGGACTTGGTTTATATCGATTTTTCCTTCCCGTAATGCGATAGCAAGTCCGAGAAAAAACAGGTCATTTTTGTCGCGTTTTGCTTCACCTTCGCGTTTCGCTTGTTGTAGTTTTTCAGGATTCGGTTCAGACTCGTTGTAATAGGTTATATCCTCTCTGACATCACACGTAGCAGTGATTTCGCTTTCAACAAACACTGAAGCGAGGTAATCGGACAGAGAAATGTTTGCTTGTTTACAATGCGCAGCAAGTGCCGTTACCAACACCATCGATTCACCAGCGGATTTTTCGCGCATGGCAATTGCTACTCTTCCACCGTGACTTTTTATGAGTTCTTCTGGACCGGTAATCATTCCTCCACTCTCTTCACCTGAAAAGATTAATCGTGGTTGCACACCAAGTTTAATAGTTTCACCATAAACATCTTGGATAACAACTGCTTCATCGGGTGAATCGGCAATCTGTTTCTCAATCTTTTTCATTATGGATGCGATTTCTTTGAAACCTACAGGAACATTAATCACCTGGACACCGTTTGCTTCTCCCCATTGGTCCCAAGCGAGCGCAGAAGGTGTTGTTTTTATCATAAATCGTGGATGATTGTCCCAAAGTCCAGAAGTCTTAAGTTGCTTTGTATAGAAGTCCATCAACATTAAGAACGCTTGATTCGGTGTGTAAATAGTCAGCAATCTATCACCATCAAGTGTCAGACAATCTATACCGAGATTTTGCAGCGTTTCTTCACGGTGTTTATCTTCTATTTGACAGACGATGAGTCTATCACCATCCGGATCGGTTGCTTCAATGATTGTCCCGATAGGTTGATTTTTCAGTTTTGTTGCATATTGGGCAGATTTGACGACATCAAGGATACTAAAATCACATCCAAGGTCGTAAAACTCTGCGTCACCTGTCTTCGGATTGTGGTCCAGTTTTCCGATGTTGTGATAGAGTGGATCAGCGTCAACATGCAGCCATCGGACAGAGTCGGCAATCCCTAATCGTTCAAAGATTGCACGCATGGGTCGATACATACATCCACCTACACAATCAACGACAATACGGGGTTTGACTTTGCGTATAAGGTTGAGGTTTGTATTTGTGGCGACACCACTTTTCAGATAACCGACATAAAGATGCACGCCATCATGCAGTTCGTCCAACCTTTCAAAATCGATGTATTCGTCATCGATTGCGCTGAACTTTACAGTGTAACCGTCTATCTCAGCGACAGTCAAAATTTCATCAATTTTTTTGACAAACTGCATAGATTCTTCAGGTAGATATTGACTCCCCTGATTGTTTAGATCTTTCGTAGCGTTTTTTGTGCTAACCGAGTGGCTTGATGTAACATGTTCTCCGCCATCTAAATCTAACATAAAAATGAGAAACGATGCCATCCAAATAGGTAACGTTCCAAACCCTTTTGGGAGATATGTTCGGATACCTTGTGCAGCCTGTATACGAGCGATAAACTCTACATACTTTTGAGAATTGTAGCGTACTTCACATCCTGCAAGTTTTTCTATCTGTTTCCCGTCTGAGTTTTCCTTTGCCACCAAACTTTTTCCGAGTGTAGCTAATATTATTCCAACCTGATTTATTGGGAACCGTGTATCCCATGGATAGAGGATGTTTTGTGGTCCACGTATTCCCGCAGTTGATACTTGCGCTTCCTTTGCGTAGTTTCGGAACCATTCCCTTAGGTTCAATTGACTAATGAGTTCCTTGTTTAGCATGAATGTAAAGGCTTCAGGTTCGTCTTGTGGAAAAAGGGGTGATTTCATTGGGTCGGGTGTATTCTGCTCAACAACTTTGAAAAGTTGTTGCTCTGTCTGATTTCGTTTCTCAAGGGACGCTGCATCTACAGCAATTACCATCTGCTCGCTCCATATATATGCCAACTAATAAATGAAGATCAAATAATAAATTGAGTAATTTCTTGTTTGCATAAGGCAGGCACACCACGCTGCTGGCGAGGTTTCCTAACCTCGCCAAATTACCTAAATATTTTTTTTAAACTTCATAACGTGAAAATCAAAAGCCTTTAATTTTTCCCCACCGTGTTGTCAATTTGTGATTAGGTTCAATCGACAAAAACGTATCAAGTCCATCTCCCAATGCTGAAATCTCATTTTCACTTAAATTCCGTGAAAAGACAGCGGCATCATCGATCGCACCGCCATATCCTTCACCACCTTCACCGCCAAGTCGGTAGGTATTATTTGCCCCGGTGGTTTCTTGAAAGTCTGTCTCTTTAGCCAACTTACCATTAATATATATCCTATAGTTCTTTCCATCACTTTGGACGACAGTATGACTCCACTCATCCTTTTTGATTTGACCAGCATCAGTTTCACATAGAACAGTCCAGCCAGCGACTCGCCCTCTCCATGACAATAAACCTTGAACTGTGTTAACAAATAAAGTATTGTGTCCCGCATCCCCAGGCAGACTTCGCCATATCTGTTGCCATTGCCCACCTTCAAATGTTGGATTTATCCATACAGAAATCGTAAAAGGGTCGGTTTTGAATAGATTTCCATGTAATGATTCAGATACCATCATCTCAACATGTGCACCAACATCAAGATGAATCGCATCACCAAATTTTCCTTTATCCCATTTAGAGTTGCCTTTTATGACGCCATGGTTTTCGTTTCCAGATGAATCTTCTGCATCACCATCAAATGAAAAGTATGCTACTAAAGCATCTTCTGCAGTTACACCTGAAATTAAACACATCAAGAGTACAGAAGATATCAATAAACATAGTAATTGTTTCAATGTATTTCTCCTTAAATGGTTTAGTGAATCTATGTAGTCTATACATAATTCTGCAAATAGTTCCTTAGTTCACATGATTACAAGTAATGAAACCATATTAACATACCTGATAAAAAAAGTCAATATAGGAGGGAATGGTACAGGGTTATTTAGTTTTCGGTTTTTTGACACTTTTTATCAAACTTATAAATATCAGTCGTAGGTCTGGTAGAGCGAAGCGAAACCCGACATGAACCAAATGTGTCGGGTTTCGCTTCGCTCTACCCGACCTACGCTATTTACTGATAAAAAATCAATATTGGAGGGAGTGGTAGGTGTGATGATCTTCAGTTCTTCCAGTTTAGTAATTCACAGATTTATACCATCAGTTCACATGAAAAGGTGATAGCATTTATGGATGGATTGCTCTACTAATTTACGCATTCATTGCGATGGGTAATGCAAAACATGCTGATTCTAACCCAGAATATTTTTTCTTGCACAAATTTTGCATAATTGCTATAATACATAAGTGACGTTAATAATTCACGGTGACCGCGTGAGTTACGTCGGGAAGCTTGCCTAAATTTTTTTAGGTGCGCCGCCGGTGCCACAAACACCTGCGACGCTTAGCACTATCATAAAGGTACTATGACAGCGCTGGTTTCTATTATAGCAGAAAGTTACGCTTTCTGTTAGTTTTATGTGGAAACCAGCTTCCTATAGGGATGCATTACCTGAAAATACTTCTCTCTTATTGACAGACATGTTCTGTCAACCTCCCTGTAGACTGTCAAAACATATTTACACAACTTGGTGTTATTTTGAAACAGTCTAAATCCAAAATACACCCATAAATTCTCTTTATTATATCTGTTTTGCTGCTCTCGGCAGGTGTCTATAATCTGAAGAGTTGCTCTTCTATTCTTGACACGTTGTTGGGAATAGAGATGTTCTCCTGCCTTTAAGGGTGTCGTTTAATGCAACAAACTCAAAACAACCGCTCCGAATCCTTACAAAAACTACAATCCTTACTTCAAAAGTTATTCCGCGCAGATGTCGCTGACCTTGACTTCGGTATTTATCGTATTATCAATCATCGGCGCGATCTCATCCAAAGTTTCATTCAAGAGGAAATTCCAAGCATCATTGAAAACGCGCTTAATGCAAATGCAGAAATTGAATCAGATCGCGAAAAACTGGAAGATTTAAGGAGTCAGGTGATAAATGCTTTTGGTGCTGATGTTCTAAACGCTGATGGAGATCTCATTGATGCAACAGTGAAAGAACGTCCCTTGGTTAAGGAATACCTTGAAGCACAAGAGCAAATCGGTTCCCCGCAAACCTCTGACCAACGTTCATATAACGTATTCAATCACCTTTATACTTTCTTTTCACGTTACTACGATAACGGTGACTTCATTCCACGCAGACGCTATTCACAGACCGAACGTTATGCAGTGCCATATAACGGTGAAGAGGTATATCTCCATTGGGCAAACCGAGACCAGTATTACGTCAAGAGTGGTGAACACTTCTCTGAGTATAGAGTCAAAGTCGGTAGCACCACTGTCATTTTTGATTTGAAAAATGTAGATATTGAAAAAGACAACGTCAAAGGAGTCAAACGTTTCTTCCTTCCTCTATCTTCCGAAACAACCTATAACGCTGAAACCGATGAAGTTTGCATCCCATTTGAATACCGTCCACTTAATGATGCAGAGAAAATTGTATATAAAGGCCAAAAACAACAAGATAAGATCATTGAAACGGCTGAGAAAGAAATCCTAACAAATCTGAAAAACGATTATACAATTCAGAGCAAGTTGGCACAAGCAACAGATGAAGTAACACTTCTTAAAACACACCTTCAGAGATACACACGTCGTAACTCCGCAGACTTCTTTATTCACAAAGATCTAAAGAGATTTCTTGCCCGCGAACTGGATGTTTATATCAAAAGCGAAGTGATACCGATGTCCTCCCTTATTTTTGATGATGTCAATTTCAATGATGATGACCTGAAGAAAGTAAATTGGATTGAAACAAGCAAGATTTTCCATCACATTGCTGCACAGATTATTGACTTCTTAGCACACATTGAGGAATTCCAAAAACGTCTCTGGCTGAAAAAGAAATTTGTTCTATCCACCGACTACTGCCTCACACTTGACCGTGTGCCAGAAGATTTCTACCCAGAAATTGCAGAGAATACTGCACAACTTGAGGAATGGAAAGACCTATTTACTATTCACGAAATAGACAAAAACCTTATCAATACAGAATATACCGAACCGCTCTCCGTTGACTTTCTCAAAGAAAATCCGAATCTCGTTTTGGATACCTGTCATTTTGATTCTATCTTCAAGGATCGCCTCTTGGCGCATTTTGACGATCTGGATGGCGAGACAGAAGGTTTGCTAATTCACGGTGAGAACTTTCAAGGACTAAACCTGCTGACGGAGAAATATCGTGAATCAATAAAATGCATACATATTGATCCACCGTATAATACGCAAACAAGTGGGTTTCTCTATAAAAACTCATACCAGCATTCAAGTTGGTTATCAATGATGGCAGATAGATTGACTTTATCTGAACATTTTATGGCCCAGGATAGTTGTTTCTTCTCCCATATTGACGAGAGCGAATATGAGAAACTCTTTTTGTTTTTTAAAACACTATCAATGGATGATCAAGGGACAGTTGTATGGGATAAAAGGAACCCCATTGGAGCATCAAATACGATAGCAACACAACACGAATATACTATTTGTCATTCTAAGGGAAATGTGAAATTAAAGTCACAGCATGCTAATGGTGAAATGATACTAAGAAAAGCATCGTCATTAGTGAAAGCACATGGTGGAGTTACAGTCCAATGTCGTAATGAATATAAAACTTGGATCAACACGAAAAGAGAGTTAAGCGGAATGGAACGATCTTATTCTGCAATTGACGAAAATGGACATGTTTATACAACAGTCCACATGGGAGCTGGAGATGTTCGAACAGATCCTAAATACTTTAGACCTTTAATTCATCCTATTACTAAGAAACCTTGTCCTGTGCCAAAAAATGGTTGGTCAAGTACCCCAGAATACATAGATGATTTATTACAGAATAATGAAGTTAGTTTTGGGATTGACGAAACAACTCAACCACGCAGAAAGTGTTATTTGAAAGATAACCTGATAGGTGAATTAACGTCTGTAATTTCTACTGGTGAAAGAGGCAAACACCAACTGGACGCGTTTGGTTTAGATTTTCCGTATTCTCATCCCGTAGGTTTGTATGAAAAACTCGTTTGGTCAGTTACACCTGATGGAGAAGGCATGACACTTGACTTTTTTGCTGGCAGTGGGACAAATACCCATGCTGTTATCAATCTCAATCGTAAAGACAATGGAAACCGTAAATACATCCTTATTGAAATGGCGCATCATTTTGATACTGTCCTGATGCCTCGCGTCAAAAAAGCTGTCTATGCTGAAAAATGGAAAGATTCCAAACCTGTCTCCCGTGATAGCTGTCTTTCCCACATTTTCAAATACCAACGCATTGAATCCTATGAAGATGCCCTTAATAACATAGAATTCAACGAATCCGATAACGAAAGAGTCCTGCTAACTGACGAACACCGATTGCGTTATATGTTGGAAAGTGAGACAAAGGAAAGTCAAACACTCCTAAACATCTCTGAACTACAAGACCCATTTAGCTACAAACTCAAGATTGTCAAAGACATGCAGCCACAAACGCAGAAAGTAGACTTACCTGAAACCTTCAACTATCTATTGGGTTTATCAGTTCAGACTCGTCAGTGTCTGCAAGATGGTGAAAGACGTTATCTTGTCTACAAAGGTATAGTTGATCAAAAAACTGTTGTCATTATCTGGCGTGAAACTGCGGGATGGGGGCAAGAAAACTATGAACGCGATTACCAGTTCATTCAGGAACAAGAACTAATAGTAGACATAGACGAAGTATATGTAAACACATGCAGCAACATTCCAGATGCTAAATCCTTAGATCCGATATTCAAACGATTGATGTTTTCAGAATAAATCCGCCAAAGAATACTGAAATGCCCAGAAAAAAAACAAAAGAACTCAACAATCATCTTATTCTTCACGGATGGTTAAATAACCAATTCGGGTATGAAACTACTCGGGACCTACTTAGTGATGTTGCAAACATTGACGAGGGTTTTACTTCAAATGGTCACTCACTCATCTGCGAATTTCTGATGTCCCGCCAAGATCTGAAGAATGAGATTGAGAATGCATTACCAATCTACGATGCCAATATCAAACGCCACCTATCCGCTATAAACAGTAAACGTACACAACCGATTGTTCTCCGTTATTTTCAATACCTGTCCCTGCTTTATACCGAGATATTCTTAGACTGGAAATTCAACAAACCTGGCGAATTCCTTCATCAACTCAATACATTCGTCCGATCCCAAAATGCCCTGAAAGCACCTGGCGATCCCAGGGATACTGACTTCACAAAAACCGATATTGAAAAACTGGCACTGTGGATGGCGACCGGTGCCGGCAAGACCTTTATGATGCACATTAACTATCACCAGTACCTCCACTACTGCAAAGATATGTTAGACCACGTCATCCTGATCACACCGAACGAAGGATTAAGCGAACAACACATGCGTGAACTCGCTAACTCCGATATCCGATGCGAAAGATTCAACGTTGAAGGCAATCAGAACATCCGTTCCCATAACACTGTCCAGGTCATTGAAATCACAAAATTGGTGAAAGAAAAGACAGGTGAAGGTGAAAGTGTGGCAGTTGAGGCATTTGAAGGTAATAACCTAATCCTTGTAGATGAAGGACACAAGGGAACAAGCAGTACTGATCCTGTCTGGCGCTATCATCGTGAAACTCTTGCCGAACAAGGTTTTACCTTTGAGTACAGTGCAACCTTTAGACAAGCACTCGCCGCTGCCAAAAATGACGACCTCGTTGATGAATATGGAAAAGCCATCGTTTTCGACTACTCTTACCGACATTTCTACAGCAATGGATACGGGAAGGACTTCCGTATCATCAACGTTGGGCACGATAACGAAACCCAAACCGAAATGCTCTTTTTAGCGAATCTCCTCAGTTTCTATCAACAGAAACGTTATTTCAAGGAAAACACTGACAGCGTCCGTACTTACGGCTTAGACCCACCATTGTGGACATTTGTCGGCAGTAAAGTGAACGTCGTTTATCAAAATTATACGCGTTCAGATGTCCTAAACGTCATCCGCTTTCTACATCGATTCCTGAGAAATGAAAAAGGATGGGCAATTCAAGGCATAGAAGTTATTCTCAAAGGTGAGTCGGGTTTGTCCGTTGACCAAGATGACGATATTTTTAAAAATCGATTCGATTATCTCAAGGGTGCAGCAGAAACGGCATCACAAATCTATACTGACATTCTCAAGGAGGTTTTCCACACCGATTCAAGCGGTGCCATACATCTTTGTGATGTCCAAAATGCACAGGGTGAAATTGCCTTAAAAACCACTTACGGTAACAAGGAATTTGGACTTATCAACATTGGTGATGTGCCTAAGTTTAAAAAACTCGTCCAAAATGACAATGCGGGAATCGTCATGGATCCTGAAGATGTACTAACAGATAGTCTCTTTAACGACATCAACAAACCTGAAAGTTCAATCAATATTCTCATCGGCGCAAAAAAGTTTATTGAAGGATGGGACAGTTGGCGAGTCACCACAATGGGATTGCTCAACATCGGCAGACAGGAAGGTTCTCAGATTATCCAGCTGTTTGGTCGTGGTGTCCGTCTACGCGGCAAAGGTATGAGTCTCAAACGAAGTGCTGCGCTTGATGGCGATCATCCGCCTAACCTTTCACTTTTGGAGACGCTCAATATCTTTGCTGTGCGTGCTAACTTCATGGAAGACTTCCAAGAATACCTCAGGCGAGAAGGGGTTCCATGTGAAGATCCAATTCACATGGAATTACCCATTAAACGCAATATGGATCATCTTTCAAAACGGCTTTATGTTCCCAAAGTCCTGTCTTATGACAAAGCTGCAAAAGGAAAGTGTGTTATGCTTGAGGCGTGTGAGGATATAATTGTTACGTATACAACCCAAACCGTTAATATTATTGGTAGTAGTTCAGAAGAGGGTATCCAAGACGAACGCGCAGAAGCGGCAATCGAAACTTCAATTAAAGAGGAATACTTAGATTTGGTAGATTGGGAAAAAATCTATCTTCAACTTCTTGAGTATAAGCAGGAAAAAGGGTATCACAACCTTGTTTTTGATGCCGATATTCTCAGGGGTATCCTCAATACAGACAATCCTCTGTATGAACTCAAAATTATGAATAGGTGTGAAATTGAGCCGAAATCATTAGAGCAACTTGAACAGTTGGAGGAATTAGTACTTACGCTCCTCCGCAAATATATCACCAAATTTTACCGTATCATTCAGAAACGTTGGAATGATGAAGGCGTGCGTTTAAAACATTTAGACGAAAAGAATCGTAACTTTATAGATTGGAAAATATCCATTCCGAGAGATAAGTCGGAAGAACTTGAACCGATCATCAAACATCTAATAGAAGATGGTAGCATATACGGACCTGATATAACTGATCTCCCTAACATCCATAATGAGCGACATCTATATCAACCACTTTTGACTGTAGATGGTGAAAACACAACGTTACGCATCACCCCACCTGCATTAGAAAAAAGCGAGGAAAATTTTGTAAGAGACCTCCGATCTTATGCGCGTAAACAGCACGAAGAAACACTCGTTAAAAAAGAGGTTTTTCTCTTACGAAACCAGAGTCGTGGTAGAGGAATCGGTTTTTACGTAAATGAAGGTTTCTACCCCGATTTTATCTTGTGGATACTGGAAGAACCGAAACAACGTATCGTCTTCATTGAACCACACGGTATGATACATGAACCTATAAATGAAAACAATCCAAAGATTATGCAATTCAAAAGACTACGCGATTTCTCTTATGAACGTTTCCGTGGCGAACATGTGCAAATGGATTCCTTTATTATCTCACAAACGCCTCTTACAAAACTGCGTTATAGAGGCGGTAAGGGTAAACAGGAATTGCAAGAAAAATGGCACATCCTCTTTCCAGACGAAAACGATCTCAGTTACCTCTCTCCAATTTTTCAAGATAACTGAAAAACACTGAATAGTCCTGCCACGAAATAAATTCCCTTGACAAAAACCCTGATAACATATTTAATTACGTTATGTTACTGCAAAGATATTATGCTGACAGCATGTCAATTATAAACCAATATGGGAGATATTAAATTACATGAATATTGAGAAACGACTTGAAGAATTGGGAATAGAATTACCAGCACCCGCAACACCAGTTGCTAATTACGTCACCACTGTTCAAACAGGGAATCTCATCTTTACTTCCGGACACGGACCCGGTTCAGGTGAAGGCAAGATATACAAGAGTCAGCTCGGTACTGATGCTACTATTGAAGAAGGCTATGCATCTGCACGGGAGGTCGCTATTGGCTTGATAAGCACACTCAAACATGCGTTAGGTGATCTGGATAGGGTAAAACGCATTGTGAAGGTGGTAGGATTTGTTAACTCTTCCGCAGATTTTACTGATCAACCTGCTGTTGTGAATGGTGCATCAGACCTTTTTGTTGAAGTTTTTGGTGATAAAGGCAAACACACACGTTCAGCGGTTGGTATGTCCCAGTTACCGGGCGGTATTCCGGTTGAAGTGGAAATGGTCGTTGAAATTGAAGGCTAACTCTCAACAACAAGAAGGATATAATGGCACTTCAAATTGTTAAACCTCGTATACGTGGTTTTATCTGTACAAATTCCCATCCTGTTGGTTGCCGTGCCAATGTTCAGAACCAGATAGAATTAATCAAGGCGAACAGTCCACAGAACGATTCAGGCTTAAATGCTCTGGTCGTTGGCGCTTCAACAGGTTATGGTCTTGCTTCCCGCATTGCACTGACATGGGGTTACGGTGCAAACACATTAGGTCTTCTCTATGAACGACCTGCTGACGAAAGACGTACCGCCACTGCAGGATATTACAACACCGTTGCATTTCATCAAGAATCTGAAAAAGATGGGTTTTTAGCAGAAAGTCTCAATGGAGATGCGTTTTCGGATGAGGTGAAAGCACAAGCAATAGCACAATTAAAAGAGAAGTTCGGTAAGGTAGATATTCTTGTATATAGCATTGCTTCACCACGTAGAATACATCCACGCACCGGTGAAACGCATAATTCTGAGCTAAAACCGATAGGGGAACCGTATACGGGGAAGACTATTGATCTCAATAGGGAAGTTGTTGCACCTATAACGATTGACCCCGCTAACGACCAGGAAATTGCCGATACGATCGCTGTCATGGGTGGAGAAGACCTTGAAATGTGGGTTTCAGCATTAATAGATGCAGATCTGCTTGCGACTGAGGTAAACATTGTTGCTTATACGTATATCGGTAGTCCGTTGACTTGGTCCATTTATCGAGATGGCACTATTGGTAAAGCAAAAGACGACCTGAAGTCGCGCGTTGATGCACTTGACAAAGAACTCGCAAATCAATTTGGTGGTAATGCCTATATTTCAGTCAATAAGGCAGTTGTTACACAAGCGTCCGCAGCGATACCTGTCGTACCGCTTTACATTAGCATCCTTTACGACATTATGAACGAAAAAGGTATCAATGAAGCACCGATTGGACAGATGCATCGCCTGTTCTCGGAACATCTCGGACATGGATTAACGCCGACACTTGATAGTGAACGCTATATACGACTTGATGACAGGGAACTACGGCAAGATGTGACCGAAGCGGTTACAGAACGTTGGGAACGAATTGATACCGATAATTTTCATGAACTCTCTGATTACGCTGGCTATAGAAGACTTTTCCGCAACCTATTCGGTTTTGAGGTTGAGGGTGTTGATTATGATGAAGCAGTGGAGACGGAATTAACGTTCTAAGAATGTCACTTTCCTCCCTTTTCCCGCATGAGGCGACGAAGGAGATAACTTATGGCAGAAAAAACACATCCAATTTGTGGGCAACACAATATAAATAAAGAATGGAGGCTAACCGAATTTACTTATAATGAGGATGGCATTTCAATCCGTATTCCGAATGTGTACGCTTGGGTTTGTCCAGAAGATGGTGAAGCTTCATTCACACCTGAGACTGCCGATGAATTGGTTGTAGCACTACGCGAATTCGTTGATGCGCCCAAGCGTGCAAAAGAAAGAAGATCTGTATTGACTGAATATGTTGTTGCTGTTGAATAACACCATTTTCATATAAAGTGTAATTTAAAAACAATTTCTGATAATAAGGAGAAACTTATGTCAAAACTTTTAGTTACAGTGTGGAATGAATTTAGACACGAAAAAACGAACGAATTTATCAAGAAATTATATCCAGAAGGCATTCACTCTGCTATTTCGGACGGATTATCTGAGCACGGTATTGAATCGTTGACTGCGACGTTGGATGAACCTGAACACGGTTTAACTGACGCAGTACTGGATAAGACGGACGTACTGATATGGTGGGGACATGCCGCACACGGTGCAGTAGAAGATGCGATCGCCGATAAAGTGAAAGCACGTGTGCTACAAGGGATGGGACTTATTGTGTTACATTCTGGACACTATTCTAAACCTTTCCTTCGTTTGATGGGAACATCGTGTAGCCTAAAATGGCGTGAAGCAGCAGAAAAAGAACGTATCTGGGTGATAGAACATGGACATCCGATTGCCGAAGGACTCGATGAATACTTTGAGATAGAAAAAACCGAAATGTATGGTGAACCGTTTGACATCCCAGAACCCGATACACTTATTTTTATCAGCTGGTTCCCCGGGGGTGAGGTATTCCGTAGCGGTTGTTGTTACTATCGTGGCAGAGGAAAAATATTCTATTTCCGTCCCGGACACGAAACGTATCCTATTTATTATGATAAGAATGTGCGTCAGGTAATTGCGAATGCGGCGCGTTGGGCAGCTCCCGGAGATGCACCTAAACCTGTCTTTGGACATTCACAACCTTTAGAACCGCTGAGTTAATGGAGAGCAACCATGGAAGACAAACAAGTCAATATTGACCAACTGCTTCAGGATGGTTATATTTTAATAGAAGGTGCATTATCACCAGAAGAAACTGAAAATATTCGCCAACGTGTAAACTATGCTCGCGAACAGGGATGGGAAGAGGGATTAAACGCTGTCGGTAATATGTGGTTTGATTCATTGCTGGATCGTGAACCTGATACTTATGCTCCACTGGTTGGACATCCCAGCGTTCGTCCTTATCTTGAAGGCTTAATGGGTAAACAGTGTCAACTTCGCAGTCTTCGCGCGCATATCAATCCAGGTCCCTATTTACAAGAATGGCACATGGATTTCTACGGATACTGGCACGAGAAACGGTATGTTGAAGAACATCCGTTTGCTATGGCTCCTGCTGGGATAAACACTACCTACTATTTCCAAGACAATGATCCAGGTGAAGGACATCTAAAGTTTGTAAAGGGAGGACATTTGACCGAGCCCCCGCATCTGTATCCCTTGGACCGTCCCAAATTTGAGGAATGGTGCGAATCACAAGAGCACGTAATTCTGTATCCAAAAGCGGGAGATTGTGTTGTCTTTATCAACCATATGCCACATCAGGGTGCAAAAGAACGTGACGATATGGAACGTAGCAATGTCGTTTGCCATTATCAGGTGACACCGATGTATGATGGTGTGTGGCATGTTTCGCGTCCACGTGGATACCAAGGCACCTTTCCTTTTGCTTAGAACAACTCGCTCTATTTTTGGCGGATGTTGTAACTGTTCACATTTAACCCATTGTTCTGTCTACACTCAAATGATGAGTAGATCTGTTCGTAGGGACAGTGTTTCCCTGTCCGATAACAAATCATTTATGACTTGACAAGGTACTATTAATCCAAAATTAGAAAGAGGTAAAACTCATGCGTATATTTATAGTTATGTTCCTTACAACTGTATTTCTGGCAGCGAGTTTTCAAATCAGCACAGCAAAAGAAACGGACGGATTGCTTGTCTATTTTGCTTTTGAAGATGGGGCAGGTGAAACCGTAACTGATCTGTCAGGAAACGGGCAGGATGGATTATTAGAAGGAGATACAGACTGGACCAGAGGCAAATATAGAAAGGGACTCAATTTCGGTGGTGAAAACGGTTTTGTTCGAGTTGTTCATTCTCGTCAGTTTGAATTTACAGAGGGAATCACCATTTGTGCATGGATTCGTCCTACGTTGGAAAGAGGTCCAGGTGAATGGCAACTCATAGCAGCGAAGGGGCCAGATGTAGATGAGTTTTTCGAAATTCTCCTCCATCCAGATGGTTTTATCTGGATGGGATGGAAACTCTCAGAGGGACGGGTAGTGCCTCAGAAAAGTCTCAACAAAATTGCGAAAGATAAATGGCAACACGTTGCCGTATCGTTTCAGAGAGGAGAGTGGTGGACAGTTTACCTTGATGGTGAGGTGCTAATTAATCATCCAAAACAAGATGGAAAATTAGTTCATGTTGAATCATCGCTGCTGATTGGTACTGAAGAACCGTTCAGTTTAAACCGCTACTATAACGGTGATATGGATGAATTCGCTCTGTTTAACCGCGGGCTATCCCAAAAGGAAATCAGGAAAATTCAGGGAGGTATTGAGACCTTATTAACAGTTGAACCATCCGAGAAACTAACCACTACGTGGGCATCCCTTAAAGCTATATGATTATTCCACTTGTGCCAAATTGACATCAACCGTCAATTGCTTGATATATTTAAAACTGCCAAATTGACACACTTCTTACTGAATGTAGCTTAATATACTGATATATCTTGGCATATATATTGCACCTGAATCATATATATTGCACTTATATTTTATACCATTTCTAATTGAAAATGTCTCTTTTTTGTACCACAAACTTCCAGTTTGTGTCCTGAAGAATAACTACCATCATAACCGTCTAATGAGACAATGATTTATAGAAATGGTATTAGTTTGTTGACGATAGAACATTAAATGATACATATACATTGGAGATAAAAATGTCTAAAGTAATTGGAATTGATTTGGGAACAACGAATTCTTGTGTGGCTGTCTTAGAGAGCGGCGATGCAAAGGTTATTGAAAACGCGGAAGGGAATCGGACGACTCCCTCGGTTGTCGGATTTACCAAAGAGGGAGAACGTCCTGTCGGGCAAGTCGCCAAAAGACAAGCTATAACGAACCCCGAAAATACAATTTTTTCCATCAAGCGATTCATGGGGAGAAAGTTTAACGAACTCGGTGATGATACTTCCAGAGTGCCTTATGAACTAAAAGGCGATAAAGATGGCGATGCAGCCGTAAATATTGACGGTAAGGAATACACGCCACCTGAAATTTCAGCGATGGTCTTACGAAAAATGAAGGAAACTGCAGAGGCGTATCTTGGAGAAGAGGTCACGCAAGCTGTGGTCACCGTGCCTGCCTACTTCAACGATTCTCAACGTCAAGCTACTGCGGATGCTGGTAAAATCGCAGGTTTGGAAGTTTTGCGGATTATCAATGAACCCACTGCTGCCTCACTCGCGTATGGACTACAGAATGAAGGCGACAAGAAGATCGCTGTTTACGACCTTGGTGGTGGTACATTTGACATCTCTATTCTGGAGATCGGTGACGGTGTCTTTGAAGTGAAAAGTACGAACGGGGATACACGGCTCGGTGGTGATGATTTTGACCAGACTATCATTGATTGGATGGCTCAAGAATTTCTGAGTAGCCAGGGTATTGACCTGCGAAATGATCAGATGGCATTGCAACGTTTAAAAGAAGGCGCGGAAACTGCAAAGTGTGAGCTTTCCAGCACATTACAGACAGATATTAACCTGCCGTTTATTACTGTAGATGCCAGTGGACCGAAGCACCTTAACCTTACACTCACACGTGCAAAACTGGAACAGATCACTGATGACCTCGTTCAACGTTCCCTTGAACCGTGCAAACAAGCACTTGCTGATGCCGAGATGCAACCCTCCGAGATTGATGAAGTCATACTCGTTGGTGGACAGACACGGATGCCGAAAGTTCAGGAAGCCGTACAGCAACTCTTTGGAAAAGAACCGCACAAAGGTGTAAATCCTGATGAAGTGGTCGCAGTCGGTGCCGCTATTCAAGGTGGTGTTCTCGCTGGTGACGAAGAAGTCAAAGACATCTTATTGCTTGATGTGACTCCACTTTCACTCGGTATTGAAACACTCGGTGGTATGTTTACGCGTTTAATAGAAAAAAATACGACTATTCCCACGAAGAAATCTGAGAAGTTCACTACAGCGGAAGACAATCAGACTGCTGTTGATGTTCATGTGCTTCAAGGGGAGCGCGAACAGTCGGTCTATAACAAGACCATTGGTCGTTTCCGTCTCGGTGATATTCCGCCAGCACCCAGAGGGGTTCCGCAGATTGAAGTTACATTTGATATTGATGCGAACGGTATCCTTAACGTCTCTGCTAAGGATACTGCGACAGGTAAAGAGCAAAAGATCACAATCACTGCTTCTTCCGGTCTCACCGATGCTGAAATTGAACAGATGGTGAAGGATGCAGAAACCCACGCTGAAGAGGATAAACAGAAACGTGAGGAAGTTGAAAACCGCAACCGTGCCGATTCTTTAGTCTATGAAACTGAGAAAAATCTACAGGAATTTGGCGACAAGGTAGACGATGCGACGAAGGAAAAGGTTAACGCTGGTGTTGAACGTGTCAAGCAAGCATTGGAAGCAAACAACAGTGCTGAGATAAAATCAGCTACCGACGACCTGATGCAGATTTGGCATGAAGCTTCTGCACAACTTTATCAACAGACAGCAGACGCCGAACAGGGAACTCCACCCGGTGATGCTCCTTCTGAAGATGTTCCTGAAGGCGATGTCGTTGATGCTGAATACGAAGTCGTTGATGAAGATGCGAATGAGGATGAAGAGAAGAAGGAATAAGAAAGTACACTAACCGCCTACTTCTTCCAAGAGGTGTTATTATGTCTTATAGCGAATGGACCTTAGAGTCGGTGCTGCCAGCATTTCAGCTTGAAGCAGTTGATACTGTAGGACTCTTTTCTGAAATAGAGGCGGTTGATCCGACCGCACATCTCGTGACAGCTTTGGCAAGAAAAGCTCCCTTAGCTGCGACAATAGGCACAGAGAAGGCAAAGTCAGAAATGATCGTTGCTGATGTGCTCGTTGACCTCCTTGAGCACTTTGATCGTAGTATCAGCCTTTTTTCTGGCATTGACTTCAACGTTGATTCTGAAAACGGATTAACCGGGGTGTGTGATTTCTTAGTGAGTTTGTCCCCGCGGCAATCTCTTTTGGAGGCACCCGTTATTATCGTGGTTGAGGCGAAAAAAGATGACCTTCTCATCGGACTTGGACAGTGTGTCGCGGAGATGATCGCAGCACAACGTTTTAATGCCGAAAAAGGAAATGATATCCAGTGTTTTTATGGTGCCACCACTTCAGGGACAGACTGGAAATTTCTTAAATTGGAAGGGAACCGTCTTCATATTGATATGGTAATCTACACGATTGAGCGGTGTGATAGGATTCTCGGTATCCTCTCCAGTATGGTAGCACAAAAGGTATAAGAGGAGTTAGAGGAACCAGGAGGTACAGATATGGCTTATAGCAATTTTACGCTGGAGACAGTGGAAAAAGAATTTGAACTTGATTTTGTTGAACACGCCTGCATCTTTTCTGAAATAGAACCGATGGAACTCAGTGCAGAACTCACAAATATATTAGCAAGAAATGTACCCTTAGCCACTACTATAAACACTGAGAAAGCACGATCAGAACTGATTGTTTCTAATGTTCTCGTTGAACTCCGTGAAAGATTTGATCGCAAAATTAGTCTATTTTCTGGCATTGACTTCAACGTTGACGCTGAAAACGGATTAACGGGTGTGTGTGATTTCCTGATAAGCCTGTCGCCTCGACAATCTTATGTAGAAGCACCTGTCATCGCGCTTGTTGAGGCAAAAAATCTCGACTTGAAACTTGGACTTGGACAATGTGCCGCAGAGATGCTCGCCGCACAACGTTTTAATATCGAAAAAGGGAATGAAATTTCTTGTGTTTATGGTGCGTCTACAACAGGAGTTGATTGGTTATTCCTGAAGTTAGAAGGAAAGTGCTTGCAGCTTGATATGTCAACCTACCAAATCGCTCAGTGTGATAGGATCCTCGGCATCTTCTCCAGTATGGTGACACAAAAGGCGTAAGGTTATACAATAGTTATTGTCTTAACGTACTGCATGGAGAAATTCTCACATGGCGTATAGTGAGTTTACCTTAGAAATTGTGCAGAAAACGTTTCAACTCAATACGGTTCGGTCTTTAGGTCTCTTCTCTGAAATAGAACCAGTGGAGCCAAGCACATATCTCACGATGGGATTAGCGCGAAAGGCATCATTAGCCACCGCTATCGGTACCGAGAAAGCAAGGTCAGAAATGATAGTTGTTGCCGTGCTCGTTGACCTTCTTGAGCACTTTGATCACAGCATTAGTCTGTTTTCTGGTATTGACTTCAGCGTTGATGCTGAAAAAGGTTTGACCGGCGTGTGTGATTTTTTAGTGAGTCTGTCACCTGAACAATTTTATTTGGATGCACCGATTATCGCGCTTGTCCAGGCAAAAAATCACGATTTAAAACTTGGACTTGGACAGTGTGTTGCAGAGATGATCGCAGTCCAACGTTTCAATGCTGATAGAGGTAATGACATTTCTACTGTTTATGGAGCAAGTACAACAGGAGTTCAGTGGATATTTCTGAAGTTGCAAGGAAAGTGTTTGCATATTGATATGACACCTTATACAATTGAGCGGTGTGATAGGATTCTCGGTATCCTTTCCAGTATGGTGGCACAAAAGGTATAAGATTATAAATAGTCCATAGTTTTAACGTACTACTTGGAGAAACTGTCACATGGCATATAGATGCTAATAGTGAATTTAATCTTGCTATTATTCTAAAGGAAACTAACCCGCCTTGCTTTGAAATCTCAATAGAATATCCGAGTTATACAGAGGGACCACCTAACTTCCAACGTCGAATTAGTAGACGTGAAGCAGAGACAATTGCATGGAACATTTTTCACAACATTAAAGATTACCATGGATACGACTACAAAAATCACAATATCGAGTTGGTAAAACCTCGTGATGAGGGAATGCAGTGGAGTGATGAACATAAAAGGGACTTTATTGAATATAGTTCTGATGAAGTAGATATACCCCTTTATAAGAAAGTCCATGTAAGGATGTCGTTTTTCGAATGATTTATTCAGACTTTAAGTAAAATAGCTAATGACAATAAGTAAATTAGCTAATGACAATTCCAAGATAAAAGGAGATATAATATGTCAAGACAGAATGCAAATGTAGAAACTATTACAATAACGCCTGATGAGACCAATGTATATATATATGTAATATCAACTATCTTGGTAAAAATCCTGACAAGCCCATACTTACTGCAAAAGCAGGAATACAATTATTAGAAGAAACTTTGTTAGACACTCTCCCAGCACCAGATGAGGCGTATATGAGCATAAACGATATTAAAGCACGATTAGAATTGCCGGGAAAAAAGGACGATCCCAACAACTGGGCTGGACATCTAATAGGTGCTATTCTTTATAAACTTGAGAGTGATTTTCGAGTGCAACCAGAGGTCTCAACCAGTGGAAGCAGAATTGGTTGGCGTTTATACCAAGATGAAGATCAAAAACGTTTAGACGACACGTAGGAAGAGGTGAAAAATGAAGCCTAAACAACAAGAACATATCGGTTTAATTTATCTTGAAGAGGCAATTCTTGATATTTTATTTCATGGAGATGCCACACCATAAGGAGAGATAGTCAGATCCGCCTCTCATATTCGTCATGTTTTCCGATCCAAAACCAAATGATCTTCCCATTTTCTTCTTGTCCTAAAGCTCTGTAATTGTCAGTAATACGTAATGACCAAAGATCAGAGACTTTTTTGAAATGAAGAGATGGATATAAAGGGTTTTCTTGTAGGACTTGGAATTGCCTGGCAACACGATTCTGCAAGGCTTGAGGAAGTCTTGCTACCAAATTTATGAAATCTTGATCTTGTATGTGTTCAAATTGAGAAATGTTCATGCTATGGAACTATCTTAGAACATTTACCTGTCCTATAATTTTCAAGAGCCTTCTCAATAAGATGATCAAGTCGACCCGCTTTCATATCCTCTTTGATCTGCAGATCCCAAGCTTCTTCTTTCGCAATTAGGGTTTGCTGCAGCATATCTGGTAATTTTTCTTGTACAGCTTCGGCAGTCTCCGCAGTATGTTCTATTTCGGGAAGTTCCGCAATTGTACCGTGCCAATTCTCTCCATTTTTTTGGATATAGGCGGTATAGGTTTCATCGAACAGTTTATTATAGATATAATAAGTTATCATTCCTTCCCCGTTAATGACCATCTTAAACATCTCCTTGATTGTAAATCAATCCTTTCACTATTTGGATATTATGTTCTGTTTTGTTTATTGGATCGCACTGTTTAACCTTAGTATTGCTCCCGATGTCATTCGTTTCGGTAGGGACCGCGCCATGCGACGCGGATGACATTCCCGACCAACAAACCAAAGTATAGGATACACGAAAAAGGTAGGATTTGCAAGTGAAAACTCTTAATGTCGTTTCTGTCACCTGAACAGTTCTATTTAGAAGCACCAATCATTGTTGTCGTTGAGGCAAAAAACCTTGACTTAAAACTTGGAATTGGGTAATGTGTTGCAGATATGCTTGCTGCCCAACGTTTTTATACCGAGAAAGGAAATGACATCCCTTTGATCTATGGTGTTAGCACAACAGGGGTTGAGTGGCTATTCCTCAACTTGCAAGAAAACCGATTGCAGCTTGATATGTCAACCTATACGATTGAGCGGTGTGATAGGCTTCTCGGTATCCTTTCCAGTATGGTAGCACAGAAGGTGTGATATAGCATTCAACATCATAGAAATAATGTTTTTGATCACAAACCTACAACGAACAAATAATTACAAGGAGAAAAATAATGGCTACTAAACATGACAAAACCGCAGAACAAATTGCTGAGAATAAAGGTGCTTCATATAATAAAGGACAAGGTCCAGATATCAATACAAAGCGTCAAGTCATTGAGGTTGAAACATCTGATACCATAAAAGATGCAGCCGATCAACTTCGGGGATATAGACGTCCTGTCTACGTAGCGGGAGCAGACGATGCAGCCACTCAGGCAGCTTTAGAGCACTACAAAGACACAACGATTGGTGTTATGGATCCTTTAGGAAATATCCTGAAATCATCATCCCGTAAAAAGTCATAGTGATTTTGACAACAAGG
The DNA here is from genome assembly GCA_965261435.1 of Candidatus Poribacteria bacterium. GTDB lineage: Bacteria > Poribacteria > WGA-4E > WGA-4E > WGA-3G > MSPOR6. The sequence goes on along the minus strand of CBDHDL010000021.1, from coordinate 2,731,170 downwards.
GGTTGCATGTAGATGTAATTTTTGACTATGAATGAAGCTGAAACGCGGACCAGAAACATTGATCCTCTGCTGAAAGATGCCGGTTGGGACGATTCAAACAATCCAGAAGTACCATCTTTTGTCCGTGAGCATCATTTCACAGATGGGAAAATAAAAGGTGAAGGAATACGCGGTAAAGCAAGACGTGCCGATTATATCCTCTACTACCGGCAACCCCATTTTCCGATTGCTGTTGTTGAGGCAAAAGCAGATTGCAAATTGCCAGCTGATGGCCTCCAACAAGCGAAAACTTACGCGCAAATGTTAGGGCTTAAATTTGCGTACTCTACAAATGGTGAACTATTTGTGGAGTTTGATTTTTTAACAGGTGTAGAGTCTAAATTCTACGAAATGCCTCAACCAGCGGAACTTTGGCAACGCCTAAAAACACATGAAGGTTTTACTACACAACAGGAAGATATTATTCTTTCACCGTTCGACCTTACTGGCGGTAAAATCCCCAGGTACTATCAACAAATTGCGATAAGTAATGTTATTTCGGCCATTGTAAAAGATCAAAGACGAATTCTTTTGACAATGGCAACTGGAACAGGAAAAACCACCACTGCATTTCAAATTTGTTGGAAACTTTGGCAACAACGTTGGAATCTCAAAACAGACCCGCGTCTTCCCAAAATTCTTTACCTGTCCGATAGGAAAATCCTTGTGGATGATCCAATGAATAAAGACTTTGCAGCTTTTGGAGAGGCACGACATCGGATAGAACAAGGTGAAGTTGTCAAAAGCCGAGGTATCTATTTCGCGCTTTATCAATCTATCGGTCCCAGAGAGGATAATCCTGGTATCTATCGCGAATACGCAAAGGATTTCTTTGATCTTATTATTGTGGATGAGTGTCACCGCGGCTCTGCTCAAGATGATAGTCAATGGAGGGTAGTTCTGGAATACTTTGAACCAGCAGTGCAACTCGGTATGACTGCTACACCTCTTCACGAAGAGACTCGGAACACCTATCAATATTTTGGAAATCCTGTCTATACCTACACACTTAAACAGGGTATTGAAGATGGGTTCCTTGCCCCTTATCGTGTTCGACACGTCTTAACTACAGCAGATGCAGAGGGTTGGCAACCTGATCCAGGACAAACTGATCGACATGGTAAAATAATACCTGATAAGCAGTACAACACTGAAGACTTTGAAAATACACTTGCTTTAAGACCGCGTACGGAAGCAATTGCAAAACATTTGACAGGTTTATTGGAATCTGATCCGTACGCCAAAACTATTGTTTTTTGTGTTGACCAAGAGCATGCAGGCACCATGCGAGAAATCCTCTCTAATCTAAACGCTGAGCATGTCCAAAGATATCCCGATTATGTAAGTCGTATAACCGCCGACGAAGGCGAATATGGTCGTGAACGTCTCAGTCGATTCCAAGATATTGAGGATGATTCTGTTATCATTGTGACTACTTCTAAGCTCCTCACTACTGGTGTTGATGCTCCAACAGTGAAAAATATTGCTATTGCACGCGGTGTTGGTTCAATGGTTGAATTTAAGCAGATGATTGGTAGAGGGACTCGTGTCTGTGAGGAATATGACAAATTCACTTTTAATATTATTGATTACACAGGAGCGTCGTTTAAACATTTTGCAGACCCTGATTTTGATGGCGAGCCGATAGACGAAGATGAAGAAGTTATAGAAACAGATACTGATCGTCAACAAAACAAAGGTAGAGGAAAACGCACTTCTGTTCAACCGTCAAAGGGGCAAAAGTTCTATGTTGATGAAGGGACAGTGACGATTGCTGAAGACGGAGTTATTATCCTGAATCCTGATGGAAGTCAGCAACATAAAACATACATAGAATATGTAAGTGATAAAATCTATACGCTTTACGAATTTGAATCTAAACTGCGTGAAAAGTGGATAGACCAACAATCACGCAGTGAAACTATTGACGAATTGGGACAATTCGGTATTGAAAGAGAACAGTTAGTGAAAGAATTACAACTCCCAGATGGTGACACCTTTGATTCAATTGATCTGTTTTGCCATGTCGCTTTCGGGGCTCCCCTCCAGACAAGAAAACAACGAGCGGAACGAGTCCAAGAAGACAATACAGATTTTTTTAAACAGTACGACGTTATTGGCCAGTATGTACTTGGGATTTTGCTTGATAAATATAGTCAACACGGCCCCGACGAACTGAAAATCCCTGATGCTTTAAACGTTCCACCTATTTCTGAGTTTGGCAATATTCGTGAAATCTTAAAAGTATTCAAAGGGGCAGAGCAACTACGAAATGCTGTTGCAGAACTTCAGAAGTTGATTTATGAGGCATAATATATACAAAGAGAGGAATGATATGACACAAAACCACAAACAGTTGCACCTATTAGAGAAATTAGAAAACTCGCAAACAACGGCGCAGGAGTTGAACACGCTTATCAAATCTGCCCGCGACATTATGCGTAAGGACAAAGGACTTAGCGGTGAGTTAGACCGAATTCCGATGCTAACTTGGATTATGTTTCTCAAATTCATTGATGACATGGAACATATCCGGGAATCGGAAGCTGAACTTGCAGGCAAAGATTTTCACCCACTTATTAATGAGCCGTACCGCTGGAGAGATTGGGCAGCAGATGAAGGCGGCATCACGGGGGAAGATCTGATAAACTTTATCAATCTTGAAGAGGCAAATCTTCCAGATGGCACTAAAGGCCAAGGGCTTTTTCACTATTTACGTAGCCTTCGATCTGCAGATGGGAAGGGTCGTGAAGATGTCATTGCAACTGTTTTCAGAGGAATCATTAATCGGATACAATCTGGTTGGCTACTCAGAGATATAGTTAACAAAGTCAACAGTATCCATTTTGATGCATCCGAGGAAATGCATACGCTTAGCCGTTTTTATGAAACGATGCTTCGGGAAATGCGCGATGCCGTAGGGGACTCTGGTGAAATTTACACACCCCGACCTGTTGTCAATTTTATCGTTGCGGTAACGGATCTTCAACTCGGTGAAACTGTGCTTGATCCTGCCAGCGGCACCGGCGGTTTTCTTGTTGAGGCATTTACCCACCTTGAAAAACAGTGCCAAACCATTGCTGACCGGCAAACGCTTCAAGAAGCTACTATCTACGGAATAGAAGCGAAACCGATCCCTTACCTTCTATGCCAGATGAATCTCCTTTTGCATGGATTGGAAAACCCACAGATTGACTTTAAAAACTCTCTCACCGTCAAAAGGTTTAACGAAATTGGCGACAATGACCGATACGATGTTATTCTTACCAATCCACCCTTTGGTGGTGAAGAAGAGAAAAGCGTCAAAGACTATTTCCCAACCAACATGCAAACTTCAGAAACCGCGCTGCTATTCCTCCAGATTATCATGCGAAGACTCAAACGTCCGGAACGCAATAAAGGGAAGCCGGGACGTGCTGCTGTTGTTGTACCAAACGGAACACTTTTTGAAGATGGAGTCTGTGCACGTATTAAGGAAGAACTGCTTAAGAACTTCAATCTTCATACGATTGTTCGATTGCCGAAAGGGGTTTTCGCACCATATACCGGCATTCCAACGAACCTACTCTTTTTCGACCGTTCCCATCCGACCAAGGAAATATGGTTCTATGAGATTCCGCTTCCTGAAGGTCGAAAAAACTATACGAAGACAAAACCTATGAGATTTGAGGAATTTTCAGACTGTATTGAGTGGTTCCATCCGATTTCAGAACGACAAGAAAATGAGTATGCGTGGAAGATTGACATTGAGGATGTCTTAAAATATGATGAAGAGGAGAAGGTTGTCGCAGCGGATTTAGATATCAAGAACCCAAACAGCGCGGAAACTTTAGTGCATCTGCCTCCTGAGGAAATTGCTGATAGTATTATCCATAAGGAACAAAGAATTCTGGAGTTGATAAGGGAAATCCAAGCAGAATCTTTAGGAGGCGAATATTAAGATGGTAAAATGGGAAGAGGTTCGACTTGATGAAGTACTTGTAGAGCGTAAAGAGACCCCGGATCCTGTTTCATTAGAAACAGGTGAAATTCGTATCGTCTCCAAGATCGGTTTCAATACAGGTGAGATGGAATTTCGAGACAGTACTACTACAAAAACCAAAATGATACAGTTTCAACCCGGAGACATAGTTTTGTCTGGAATTAATGCTGCTAAAGGAGCAATTGCTATATACCCAGATGATTCAGAAAAACTAGGTTCAGCTACTATGCACTACAGCGCATACTTTGTCAATCCAGAACGAGCTGACACAACATTTTTGTGGTGGTTATTTAGGAGTAAAGCATTTCAGCATATTCTGTTTCGAACCTTGCCTGGTGGAATCAAATCTGAATTGAAACCTAAACAACTTTTGCCAATATCAGTCAAACTACCTTCCCTATCAGAACAACGTCATATTGTAGAGAAAATCAATCACTTTCTCACAAAAATCAATGAGGTGCGCTTGCTACGTCAACAATTAGAAAATGAATTATCTGTTTTCGTTAGTTCAGTCTATCGTGATATTTTGAAACTACGTAAAGACTGGAAGGTTAAAAGCGTCAGTGAGTTGTGTGAAAAACCACAGTATGGGTATACTGCTTCTGCGACAACTGAACAAATTGGTCCTCATTTACTTCGTATTACAGATATTCAAGAGGGTTCAGTCAACTGGGAAACGGTGCCTTATTGTGATTGTCCGAAACTTGAAAAATATCTTCTTGAGAAGGACGACATATTATTTGCACGTACCGGAGCTACGACCGGTAAAAGTTTCCTCGTTGAAGAATGTCCGACTGCAGTATTTGCATCATATCTGATCCGTCTTCGTGTTAATAAAATGATTTCCCCACAGTATCTCTATGCTTTTTTTCAGTCCCCTAATTACTGGGAACAAATCTCGGAAAACACAATTGGTAGTGCCCAACCGAATTGCAACGCAACGAAACTGGCATCTGTTATGGTACCAATTCCATCACTTGAAGAACAGCATAGCATCGTTGCACACTTAAATGATTTTCAAGAAAAGATAAACGACATTAAGGACCTTCAGGTCAAGACAATGCAGGAATTGGATTATTTCCTTCCGTCTTTTATTGATAAAATATTTCGGCAGGCTGAGTAGGTTTCCAAGTCTATATTGGTTTTTCAGAAGGTCTTATTGAGTTCCTTTTGCTCGCTTTCTTGCTTGAATTTCCTTTTCTATCTGGGTGTTTTCTTCAAAATTGCGCCGAAGTTGTTCTTTACTCCGATAATCTCCAGGGTGCCAGGTGTGGACAGGATAAACCGGAAGCTTCAAATTTAGTGATGTACAATCATCATAAGAATATTTCGCAAAAAATGAAATGTCAGCAAGTTCGTTATCAAGTGGTTCTAAGCCAAAACTCAATATATAACCTAACGGAGGAAAAGCAATCTCACTAGAATAAAGACTTTTAGCGTAATCGTGCTGGTACTGACTGAGTGCGTTGTCCATTGAATCTACACTTACTTCATCTGGATCAATCTCAATTGTTGATATTGATGTCCCACCTGCGAAACGCGAGTGTGGACCAAGGGTTAAATAAACTAAAACTTGGATGTCAGGATCCAAATAGCGTTTTTTCTTGTCAAGAACAAATTTCACTAAATCCGGATGGTTAGATCTAAACAGATCGTTGTTAACACTGAAGAACATAGTGATAATCTGTTTAATCACTCGCAGCGGATAGATGCGAAATGGGTAGCAAAGCGATGAACACCCTTTTACATGTTTAACGGTATCAAGACTTTGATGTGCAAAGTTTGCAAAGGCATCTACGTACCACGCACCTGTATCGTTATTGCATTTCTTGCAGAGCGTATAGGCACCAACACCCCGTTGAGATATATGACCCTTTCCTGTTGTGTATTCGTCGGGATTCTTGTTGATTAATTCGAAGATATATTTTCCTACCACACGGCGATTGTTAAACGCCGCTTTAGGTGGGACATGCTCAAAATCCAATTCCGCTTGTGTTCCACAGATACGACATTTGCCAAATACTTTTTTTCTTGCCATTCAGAATATTCTAACCTCCCATCAATAGTACCCCAACAGTGCAATCCCTTCACGATAGGTCTGGGCAGATGTCTGCAAAGTACCCAACTCATCGTCTCAATCTGCCACCTCAGAATCTAATGAAGATTAAATTATTAATTGAGTATAATATACGGGCGGGGAAACCCCACCCGTATGAACGTTTTTGGTGATTGGTTTACCGATACATTTATTTAAACTTCATCAGATTCTGGGAGTTTTGGCTTTTTACTTGGTAAGTCAGCAAACTTATACTTGCCGGACTCCCGCATCTTTTCTTGAATCTCTTGATAATGTGCTACCAATTGACCGATATCGTGGTTAAACCGTGCAGAGATTTTGTGCCGGACTTCGCGAACTTCCTTAACTATTTCACATTCGGTATTTTCTATGATTTCTCTGTCTCTCATTTTAAGCATTATCTCCGAAGTAATTCAGTGGGGTTATTAATTCTGGTGTTGCTAAACCTATGTCTTGATTAATCTGCTGGATAAGAGAAATTTTGTTGGCATTGGCAATATGAGATTGATTCCATGTGAGAAGTTCGTCCATATTGTGAAAAGAGGCAATTGCCAAGTGCAACGCATCACCAGAAGGATCTTGAGGCATTATCAATCTGTCAATATAAATTTGCGCGATTTGGAGTACCTCAGTAGTAATTGGCAATATTTCCAGGTTTGCTATTAAAGCAATCCGGTCCCGTGTTTTTTTGCCCGTTCCTTCACTAAGTTCCTCAATAACGGTAGGACTTGTCGTGAGGTTAAATAAATTTGAATATTTATTCCACCATTTACGCGTTACCCTCCGCCTCACAAGAGACCCCTCGTCGGTCCGTAATGTATAGTAAGTACTGGGAATTGACGTATCAATGTAGATACGTTTTTGTGTTTCGCTATGCAATAATTATACTCTCCATTGACTTTGAATGCAACCCAATATGATGTAAACTATTTTAATATCTCAGCAGTGCAATTCCCCCACGATACGTCTGTGCGGATGTTTGCGCCTCAAATTTCTTGGTATCAAGGAACATCCCAAAGACTGATGGTCCGATCGACACTGCCACTTGCGAGCGTTTTTCCATCCGGACTGAATGCGACGCTATTGACAAAAAACACATGTCCCCAAAGCGTGTGTTTGTGTGTGCCTGTTGCCACATCCCACTGACGAATAGCCCCATCCCAACTGCCACTTGCGAGCGTATTTCCATCCGGACTGAATGCGACACTATTGACATACCACTGATGCCCCTCAAGCGTGTGTTTATGTGTGCCTGTCGCCACATCCCACAGACGAATAGTATCATCCTCACTGCCGCTTGCGAGGGTTTTTCCATCCGGACTGAATGCGACGCTATTGACAGAATCCAGATGCCCCTCAAGCGTGTGTTTGTGTGTGCCTGTTGCCACATCCCACAGACGAATAGTATCATCCTCACTGCCACTTGTGAGGGTTTTTCCATCCGGACTGAATGCGACACTATTGACATACCACTGATGCCCCTCAAGCGTGTGTTTGTGTGTGCCTGTTGCCACATCCCACAAACGAATCATAGAATCACGACTACTGCCACTTGTGAGGGTTTTTCCATCCGGACTGAATGCAACACTTTTGACATACCTCAGATGCCCCTCAAGCGTGTGTTTGTGTGTGCCTGTTGCCAAATCCCACAGACGAATAGTCCCATCCCAGCTGCCACTTGCGAGCGTATTTCCATCCGGACTGAATGCGATGCTTCTTACAGAATCCAGATGCCCCTCAAGCGTGTGCTTATGTGTGCCTGTTGCCACATCCCACAAAAGGACAGTAGAATCCTCACTGCCACTTGCGAGTGTTTTTCCATCCGGACTGAATGCAACGCTATTGACAAAATCGCCGGTTATGATTTTACTAAATTTTTGTCCGTTCTGATTCCAGTATGTCCACAAACCACTTTCAACACCATCTTTGAAGGCACCCTCTTTCCATTTCTGTCCGTTCTCATACCAATAAGTCCACAAACCACTTTCAGCACCGACTTTGAAGGAACCTTCTTTCCATTTCTGTCCGTTGTCATACCAATAAGTCCACAAGCCACTTTCAGCACCGACTTTGAAAGATCCTTCACTTTTTTGTCCGTGCTCATCCCAGTATGTCCACGTTCCATCTTTAGATCCATCTTTGTAAACCCCTTTCTCCCGGTTTTGTTGATTGCCGTACCATTTTAGATAGATACCGTGCCTTTTACCGTTCTGCACCTGCCAGAGTGAGAAAGGGACAACATCGCCGTATGATGTTCCTTTGACCCATCCAGTATATGGTACTTGCTGATTAGGGGCATAATAAAGTGCTTCACCTGACGGTGCGTTACGAGTTTGTAGGTTATGCTCGTATAATGCTTCCGCCAGGATCTGCTCGCGCACTTTCAGGTCATCCAAATTAGGGAGATTAACCGCAATCGAATCCGCAGGTGAATCCGTAACATCTGAATCAGATCCACACCCAATGAACAACGCGAAACAGATACATAACATTGTGAAAAGTTTCATCTAATCTATGGACATGAGACCCAATGCTTTAACATTGGGAGGAATGCCCACCTCCTATATTGTTTTCTTGGCAAATGAAGATTAAATAGTAAATTGGGTAATTTCTTGTTTGCATAAGGCAGATACACCAACCTGCTGGCGAGGTTTCCTAACCTCGCCAAATTAACGATACACCAACCTGCTGGCGAGGTTTCCTAACCTCGCCAAATTAACGATTTTTTAAACTTCATATACCAAGAAATGTTGTATAAACATAGTATCACAGTGACAGACATTACGAGTATTGATGCAAAGCAACATACCTGCCGTCCCACTCGTAAGGGGTTAAACCTGTGAAATGTGAAGTACTATGAAAAAAACACGCGGAGAACATACAAATATAATACGGTTTCCTATTAGGTGTTTTATACAGTCGTGCAATATTTGTGCCTGCACTGGAGGGATTTTACTTACGCATTGCTGCACATATCTGGACATTTAACCGCTACTTATTAATTTGCTGCACATATTTGTGCATTTGCGTCTCTGCTTCATCCTGAACATGTTTTGAAGTAGGTTAATAAGGTTCTGTAATTCTGATCTTTTCTGTCAGAAGCGCGCCTGTTATATAGTTGGCACGGAGAACACTGCCCAGTTAGCATAGCTGGCATAGTTGGCACGGAAGGGGATTGGGTCAGTTACATAGATGGGCATGTTTTTTTCACAACCAACAGGTGCTCTTGCAGCTAAAGAACGAGGAGATTGCTAATTAAACGTGAGTTTGATAAATCATATTTTGTATTCGGCAAAATACGCGTTTGGGTATTCTGCATTGGTTAAGAAACCGCACCTTATGCGACAATTTAAGGATGTTCTCAGGTGGTATATACGCATTGCGTTATTCTGCACAATAAAGTTTCAAGATAGTCTTTGGTTTTATTCTTCTGTAGCACATTCATCCTTGATTGTGCTACCAATATTCCCAATCAAGGATGCATGGGATAGTAGAAAGATGTCCAATAAGGATGAATGTGCTACAAAGAGGCACAATCTAACAGAATGTGCTACAAAGAAACGCAATCTAACAGAATGCGGTACAAACACAGAATCCAAGACAAAGAGCGCAACCTAACAGAATGTCTATTATTGGCAAAGGTATTGATATCAGAAAAGTAAATTTATCTAATATCCTAACAACGCAATCCCATCACGATAGGTCTGTGCTGATGTCTGCAATGCATCTAACTCATCATTTTCCAATTCAATCTCAATAATCTCTTCAACGCCATTTGCCCCCAGTTTAATCGGAACACCGATATAGAGATCGTTGATACCGTATTGTCCTGTGAGATGTGCAGAACAGGGGAGTAGACGTTTCTTATCCAAGATGATAGCTTCTGCCATCTGTGCTAATGATGCCCCTGCGGCATAGTATCCACTTGTCTTGAGATAATTGACTACCTCAGCACCACCATCTCGCGTGCGTTGTGCCATTGCTTCAATATGTTCCTTAGTAATCAACTGTGTAATTGGAATGCCGTTGACGGTCGTATAACGCGGTAATGGTACCATCGTATCACCGTGTCCTCCAAGGACGAGTGCATGAATATCTTCTACTGATACACCAAGTTCCAGTGAGATAAAATAACGGAAACGTGCGGAATCCAAGACACCTGCTTGACCAACAACGCGGTGTGAAGGGAATCCTGATACCTTCCACGCATGATATGTCATGATATCAAGTGGATTGGTGAGCATCATGATGATTGTGTCGGGTGAATGCTTCACTACATTTTCTGTGACGCTTGCAACGATTTTGGCATTTGTTTGTAATAGATCTTCACGTGTCATCCCAGGTTTACGTGGGGAACCAGATGTGATAATCACTAAATCTGAGTCTGCTGTTGCATAATAGTCAAGATCACCACTAATTGATGCATCAAACAGTTCTACTGGGCCCATTTCCGCCATATCTAATGCTTTACCTTGTGGGACTCCATCCACAATGTCTATCATGACAACATCGCCAAGCTGTTTCTGCGCGATTAGGAATGCTGCTGTTGCGCCAACGTTACCTGCGCCGATTACACTAATTTTTTTTCTTGCCACTTCTTCCTCCGTTTTGAATATAGAAATGATATGCCTTACCCAATACTTAGGTCTAAATCCTATCAATGTCCAAGAATAATACTTTACGAAAAGTTTTCAATAATAGCTTCACCGTATTCAGATGTGCGGACTTTTGTTGCACCTGCCATCAACCGTTCCAGATCGTAAGTTACCCGTTTCTGTAAAATAGTCTTTTCAAGTCCTGCGATAATCAAGTCAGCGGCTTCTTGCCAACCGATATGCTCTAACATCATCACTGCAGAGAGGATGAGTGAACTCGGATTGACTACATCTTGATCGGCGTATTTTGGTGCTGTGCCGTGTGTTGCTTCAAAAAGTGCGACCTCATCGTTGAGATTACCACCTGGTGCCATGCCGATTCCACCGACTTGTGCTGCTGCAGCATCTGAGAGGTAGTCCCCGTTCAAGTTTGGTGTGACAATGACATCGTATTCATCGGTTCGCGTCAATATCTGCTGCAGCATGCTGTCCGCGATCCGGTCATTGATGATGATTTTACCGTCAGGAACGTTCCCGTCGTATTCATCATAGAGTTCTGCTTCTGTGATTGTAGTATCAGCAAATTCCTCTTTAGCGAGTTCATATCCCCAAGCACAGAAAGCACCCTCAGTAAACTTCATGATATTCCCTTTATGAACAAAGGTAACGCTTTTTCTGCTGTGGTCTATTGCGTATTGGATAGCCATCCGTGCCAGACGTTTCGTACCAAAGATGCTTATCGGTTTTATACCAATACCGGAGTCCTCGCGAATCTCCACACCCATTTCAGTGCGAAGCAGTTCAATAACCTTTTTTACTTCTGGTGTCCCTTGTTCCCATTCAATTCCGGCATATACATCTTCAGTGTTTTCTCGGAAGATAACTACATCCATCTTTTCAGGATGTGTAACCGGTGCAGGAACACCTTGGAAATAGCGAACAGGTCGCACACAAGCATAGAGTTCAAGCACTTGTCTTAATGTAACATTCAAACTACGAAAACCACCACCGACGGGGGTTGTCAGCGGCCCTTTCAAGGCAACTTTGAAATGTTCAATTGCATTGAATGTATCTTGTGGGAGCCATTCGTTGTATTTGTCCATGGCGTTTTCGCCAGCATAGACATCAAACCAGACGATTTTGTTTTTTCCATCGTAAGCGGTCTGGACAGCGGCATCAATGACACGGCGCGTCGTTTTCATTATGTCTCGTCCGATGCCGTCCCCTTCAATGACAGGAATGATCGGGTTATTTGGAACAACCCGTTGTCCATTCACAGATTCTATTATTTCACCGGTTGTCGGTACTGTCAATTGGTCAAATTCAATCACTGGAATTCCTCTCTGAATCACACAATAATTCTGTTGGGTCTTTTCTGTTTCGGGTTTTTAGGTAGGTAGGAATTGCTATATTTTTGTCAATCAAAAATTCCGGCTCCTGCCATTTTGTTGTGTAATGCAACAACCTCGTTTGAGATAGTTAGGTCATCGGAAGGTTTTGGAATAATGTTGGGATCTGGGGGAATGACGGGTCGGATAATCTTCATCTGAAGTTGTTCACGTGCATCCATAATCCAACCAAATCCACGGAAAATGTAAGTCAAAAACGTTCTATCGCTTTCATAGATATTTAATCCTTCTTGAACCGCCCATCCACCGAAATCGGTATTTGGCGTTAAACGCAATGGTGGTTCGTTTTCTCGTCCAGGACGAACCATTCCTTCAATAAAGGCGATTTGATAGATACGTTGCATGATTGCTAACCGCTTCTTCTGTTTATCAGTGAGTTGGATTTCCTCTTTATTGACAGCATCAATGAAGGGATTGAAATAGATAGCGGGACGTGGATCCTGTTGTATTTCATCAGTTCTACCAGCGGCAGCGATTTCTGGATGTCCGAAGGTTGGCAGTGCTGAGCGCATCCTTTCGCGGATCGCTGTTTCTCTTTCGTCTGGTTCAAGCGATTCTATTTGATGGATGAATGCTGTCATATCGTGTATGGCACCGAAATGTCGGTCACCGTCTAATGCCATTTGTGATGCGACAAAGAAATCGGAGACAGCTCCTGCGTATAATGTCGCGAGATAGCGTGCAACGACGTTTGAACCTGCAGACCCGTGGTGGGTCTGTATGACCCCCATACGTTCTAATATATATGCTTCAACGGCACTTGCTTTTTTACCTAAGAGGAGACTGTAACATGTTTGAAATGCTGTTTTTTCGCTTTTTTTGTGTTCAGCGATCAGATCATTCGCTCGCATCGCGAGTACTTGCGGATGTAATGCGCTACTTTCTCTCAACTGGTGCCGCATGTAGACTGAAATTGTGCCTAACGCGACGTTTTCCATGTGTGTGCTGATCAGTTCCATCAGGAGAGAACCTTGGTTCCTTGTCCCCTTAATTCCTTTTTGGTTTGGGATACTTAGTTTGCGGAGTGTAGAGAAATGTTGGATTACAGCTTCAGGTCCAGCATTTGGAAATGATTTGACGAATTCTGCGACCTGATTGATGACGCGTTGATCTCCTGAAAGACCTTCTCTTCGGAGTTCAGTGAAACGGTAGAACTTTTTGTCAATTAAATCTGATAAGACTGCTTCTTCGTTTAATTCGTCTGAATTTTCTTCAGGTTTTCTTCCAAAGAGCCCTGCAAATATAACATAGGCGGGTGAAAGTCGGTTTGCGATAATTTCACTTTCAGTAACTACGCCGCGTATCCCAAAACTTCTGATATTAAGAGTGATTTGCGTTTTTCCACATTCCACTGCGGCCTTGTGTAATGCTGGATTTGCAAAGACATTTGTGGATTGCGGCATTGAACTGAAACTTTTAAGTGCCGCTGCTATTTTTTCTTCCCCTAATTCTGTTGCCCTATTCATAGACTCTGTCACAGGGGAATATGGCGAAGCTTCGGGTACTTCAGACAGGATTTTTCTGACCGCCGCTACCTGTTTCGCCTCCAAATTCTTATTCAACATGAAATCTCCTTCGTTCAGAATCTGTTTTGTCCTGAAACACAAGACTGCATGAAAACACAACTCAGAAGGCATGGGAATAAGCAACGCATGACTTCAGTTGTTTCTCAGATTCTATCTATGCATTTAAGAAAAGTTCGTTCAATGATTTATTTCGTCTATAAAATATGGTATCAAAATATTGATTATAAGTCAAGACAAAAGTTGAAATAGGACTAACAAGCATGGGAAGATTGACGAGAGTTAATTGGCTTCTCTGAAGTAATGTCAAACCTGAATTGAAACTATTCGGCAGTTAAAGAAAGGAACAGTTCTTCTAAACTCATTTCATCTGGACGCATTTCAAGAAGTTTCCAGCCTTTTTCTACAATATACGTTGCTAATTCAGCACGAATATCCTTTCTGCTTTCATGGGTAATCTTGAACATATCTTCCGTGTCATTATCTGAATGTTCGACAGAGATTATCTGGGGAATGTCTTTTAGTCCTTCTAATATTTCATCTGTAGGAGCACCAGATATTTTGAGCGTAAGGGTTTGTGTTAGCGTATCATCTATATCTTCATTATTAGTTATAGCGGGAGTGTCTTCACCATTCAAAGATTGAGTTGAGATAGCGCGACCGTTTGACAATAACACATCACCTGTTATTTTTCCTCTACTGATGATAAGGAGTCTTTCGCATGTCATACTTGCTTCAGAAAGGATGTGCGTGCTGAAAAGTATAGTGCGTTCTTTACCTAATGATCTAATCAATTCTCGGATTTCAACAATCTGTCTCGGATCTAATCCAGATGTTGGTTCGTCAAGAATCAATACTTCGGGGTCATGTATCATAGCTTGTGCTAAACCGACCCGTTGTCGAAAACCGCGTGATAGTTGTCCGATAATCTGGTTTCTCCGTTCAGTTAATCCGCAGGATTCTATGACAGTGTCCAACCTATGTTTATTGTTCTTCCGGGGAACATCCCGTATTTTCCCCATGTAAGTAAGGTATTTTGTGACGGTCATTTCAGTATAGAGTGGTATATTTTCAGGTAGGTATCCGATTCGTTTTCGTACCTCGCGTGATTGTTTGAAAACATCGTATCCTGCGATGGCTACCTTACCACTACTTGCTGGCATAAAGCAAGTGAGGATTCGCATCGTCGTGGTTTTACCTGCACCGTTGGGACCAAGGAATCCAACGATTTGTCCCTTGTCTACGCTAAAGGATATATCCTTGAGTGCTTGAAATGGACCGTAGTTTTTTGAAAGGTTTTGAACTTCAATCATCTTTCTATCTGTTGTCAGTTCTTGCTTTTAAGGAATTTTGATAGGTATTGATTTATTGAACAGCTACGTGTTGTTCACGTCGTTGGATAGTAAATTCAAGATCTCTGGGACGACCAGAAAGATATAGATTGTTATCTGGATTGACAGCTTCTGATTCGGCAAGCACCTCTGGCAAGTCAACAGGAACAGACTTTACCTCTATTCTATCAGGATATACAAAAACTTGGCGCCACATCATCGGGTAGCAGATAATGCCTGAAGTGACAATACACAACATCCCTTGTTCTCTAAAAACGCGATTTAGGTGTTGATGTCCACAAAAGAATCCCAAAATCTGTTTTTCAAAAGGCGCAGCGATCTCAAGAATCTCTGCTGAATTAGCGATTCTTGAGCCAATCCCTTGAAATTCTACATTTGGAAAAGGGAGTTGATGTGAGAAAAAGAAAATTTCCTGTCCGTAATCAGCAGATTTTTTCATTTCTCGTTCTATCCAAGCAAGTTGATTCGTGCTGACATATCCGTGTGTCAAGTCTTCTGGTACTTCTTGAGCATCAATCAGAATGAAGCGGATGTTCTCCTTGACGAAACTGGTAGACCCTCTGCCATTTATTCCGAATCGTTCCAGATACGAGAGTTTAGATCCTGTCTCAGGGTCAAGATCATGGTTACCGGGAATATAATAACAAGGAGCATTTAGCTGTTCTCCAAGTAGGTGTGCAGTATTTAGAGCTTCTACATATTCCTCCGCTGACATATAGAAACTCTGTCCACCACAAACAATATCTCCCCCATGTATTACAAATGCTGGATCAAATTCGTTTAGTTGTTCAATTAATTTTTCATAGAGACCAAGGCTGTTTATCTGTTGCTGTAATCCACCTGCAAAGTTTTCTTGTGCATTCGGGTATAGATGTGTATCCGTGATAAATGCAAACTTAAAGGGTGTCATTACATAACTCTTTTCTTTATTCTACTTTTTGACATATCCAGTGGTGCCGTTACGTTCATCTTTATGTGTTTCCCAGTAATCTTCAATACCTTGCCGCCATGTTTGTGCTGCTTCAGTCAACTCAGCGGTGATTTCAGGAAATTCATCTTTTAGATTCTTCGTTTCACCCATATCGGTTTCAAGGTCAGCAAGGTGCACATCATCTTCGGGGGGTGCGCCCTCCACTAATTGGCCGTTTAGGACTAATTTCCACTTATCACGCCGCATAGCAGTCTGTTTCCCCATTTCCCAAAAGATATCGGTATGAGGTGTAAACCCTCCATCACACACCACCCCTATTTGGCTTAGTCCATCAAGTTGATATTTTGATAAATCTCCACCAGCAGCGGATAGAAAAGTCGGAAAAACATCCATTGCTGCACCATATAGATTTGGGTGGTTTAGTACGTTTCCGGGAGGAATTTCATTAGGCCAATGCATAATTCCGGGTGAGCGTATACCACCTTCGTATAGACTGAACTTATGTCCTTTGAGTTTTCCCGCACTGCCCCCGTAGTACGGGTCTTGTGTTCCGTCCAACCAATTTCGTGTTTCTCGGGATGGACCGTTGTCGCTTTGGAAATAGGAGAAGGTATTTTCAGCGACCCCTTGCCGTTCCAATTCGGCAAAAACTTCACCGACACTATCGTCAACAGCACTCAACATTGCAGCCATAATTTGCCTATCCCACGGTAGATCAGGGAATCTATCCACATATTCTTGTGGTGCATGCATTGGATAGTGGGGTGCGTTATAAGGCACATATAGGAAAAAAGGTTTGTCTTGTTCAATCGCTTTTCGGATATATCTTATTGCGTATTCAGTAATCAGTTCAGTAAAGTATTCCCCGTTTCGGTAAATCTCCTCACCATTTTCCCACAGGTCATGTGTTTGATCGAAATCCGGTCTTCCTAATGCCCAGTAAAAGATATGTGAATAGAAATCTATACATCCTGCCATAAAACCGAACCAATCATCAAACCCGTGGTCTTCAGGTCGTGAACCTTCTGCGAGCCCGAGATGCCACTTGCCGGACATTGCCGTGTAATATCCGAGTTCTTTCAAAGCCGTTGCAATAGTTGGAACTGAAGGCGGTAATCCTGTTGCTGTTCGATGTCCTGCTAAGATGGAGCGTACACCAGCATGACAGGGGTACCTTCCTGTTAGCAGTGCAGCGCGGGAAGGCGAACAGACAGGGGAATTGGAATACCAATCAGTAAATTGGATACCTTCAGCTTTGCCATTCTATCCAGATGTGGCGTTTTGAAATCCGTTGCCCCCATACATGAAAGGTCACCATAGCCTTGGTCATCGGTTAGAAAGATAATAAAATTAGGTTGCATTAGCACTCCTTGTTCTTATATGCACCGTCTCTTAGCATGTATTTATCGCGTGATAGGTACCCATCATAACATTAATGTATGTTTATTTTTTCCAGAAAGTACGGTCTAAACTCCTATACTGTATCGCCTCAGAGACGTGCACGTCTTCTATATTTGGATTCTCATCTAAATCAGCAATGGTTCTTGATACTTTCAAGATACGGTCATAGGCTCTTGCGCTTAATCCTAACTGATTGATAGCGATACGGAGCAGTTCTTGTGCTTGTGATTCAATCTTGCAATACTCTCGTATCTGTTTAGACACCATGTGTGCGTTTGCGTGTATTGTTGTTCCATCAAAGCGTTGATGCTGTATCTTCCGTGCTGCTTCTACGCGTTCACGTACAGTTGTGGATCGTTCACCTGTAACATCTGCTGATAGTTCTGCATACTTGACTGCTGGCACTTCTACTTGTATATCAATCCTATCTAATAATGGACCAGAAATGCGTGAAACGTACTTTTGGATTTGGTTTGATGAACACTTGCATTCCCGATTTGGGTCGCTGAAGAAACCGCACGGACATGGGTTCATCGCTGCCACTAACATGAAGTTTGCGGGATATGTGAGTGATGCTGCGGCTCGAGAAATTGTCACGTATCCATCTTCTAAAGGTTGGCGCATAACCTCAAGCACGTTCCTACGAAATTCTGGAAGTTCATCAAGGAAAAGGACACCGTTGTGTGATAGACTCACCTCTCCGGGACGTGGTATATTCCCGCCGCCAATCAAGCCTGCATCAGAAATCGTATGGTGCGGTGACCGAAACGGACGCGTCGTAACCAATGGTGTATCGTTCGGCAGAATGCCCACTATACTTTGGATCTTCATGGTTTCCAACGATTCATCCGTGGATAACGTTGGTAAAATTGAAGGAATTCGCTTTGCAAGCATCGTTTTACCGGACCCTGGTGGACCGATCATTATTAGATTGTGTCCTCCTGCTGCTGCTACCTCTACTGCACGTTTCACATGTTCTTGTCCTTTAACGTCAATTAAATCAAGCAGGCTCTTTGAATCTTCAGTTTCTACTTCGGTGTTCAGTGTTGGAGGTTCTGGTAGGATTTCTTTTTTTGAATTTAGGAAATGAACGGCTTCTGTTAGGTTTTCTACAGGGTAAACATTTAGACCTTCTACGATAGCTGCTTCTTTTGCGTTATCGGCTGGTAAGACAAGATGCTGCAAGCCGTTCTCTTTTGCCGCAAGTGCTATGGGAAGTCCACCCTGTATACTACGTATGGTACCATCAAGTGCAAGTTCACCCAATATCATAGTATTTTCAAGATTGCTAAAATTCACCTGATTCGTAGCAAAAAGCCATAACACCAATTGCGATGGGTAGATCAAACGCAGAACCCGTTTTACGGATGTCTGCGGGTGCTAAGTTGGCGGTAATGCGAGTTACTGGGAAATAAAAGCCGGAGTTCTTTATGGCTGCTGTAACACGGTCTCTACTTTCTTTGATTGCACTATCTGGTAGACCAACCGTATTAAATGCTGGAAGACCTTCTGCGACATCTACTTCGACTTTTACAATATAGGCATCTATACCAAGTACTGCACTGCTTATAACAGCTGCGAGCATGTCGTTGTTTCCTTTTATACTTTGTTTATGCTTATGAAGTTTAATTTATATTAATTGGACAAATATTCGGACGGGGAAAACCCGTCCCTACCAGCTTTGTTGGGTGAATTGTATTGAATGTTCAATGAGGATCTCCAGTAAGTTTATTAAGTGCTTGTAATTGCCTGGGATCAGCAATTATAAAGAGACCGTCTCCCGCTTCAATTTGCCAATCACCTGCAGGATTGTATATATAGGTTCCGTCCTTACTACGCAGTGCTATAACGACTAAACCAGTCTCTTCCTGGATTTGCGAGTCTCTAAGTGTAACGCCGTCAAGTTTGGATTCAGATTGTACGATAGATTCAGCGAACCGTGTCGTCTGACGACTTTCCTGCATTTTTGTGATAAAATCAATGAGATGGGGTTCAAGTATGCCAGATGCGAGGCGAATTCCCCCGATATGGTCTGGTAAAACGACTTCATCCGCGCCAGCAGTAATAAGCTTGTCGGGAGAGTTATGTTCAACGGCTTTTGAAGCGATCCGCAGGGTCGGATTCAGGTTCTTAGCTGATATGACGACAAAGAGGTTGTCTTGATCTCGACTGAGGCATGCTACAAGTCCTCGTGCCCGTTCAACACCTGAGCGTATGAGTACATCATCGTCTGTGGCATCTCCGTGTATGTAAAGGAACTCTCGTGTTTCTGCAAGGATTTCCAATCGTTCTTCGTCTTTCTCAATTCCGACAAAACTTACTTCAGATTTAAGCATTTCATCAAGGACATGTACGCCTGTATCCCCGATTCCACAGACAATATAATGATTGGATAATTTTTCAACAGAATTCATCATTCTCCTATGTTTGAAAAAACTTAGTAATTCTCCTTCAACGAGAAAGGTTGTTGTAATGGTAATGGTATAAATGAACATCCCAATACCACCGATAATTAGAAACAGAGTAAAAATACGTGCAGCATCACTCATCCCCCTATCGTCATAACCCAATGTTGTTACTGTAATAAAGGTCATCCAAATAGCATCTAATAATTTCCAATCTGGTTCAATAATCAAATAACCGATAGTGCCTATCGCTATCAAACCTAACAACAGTAGGAACGCGACAATGGTCTTGCTTTGATAATTCATTGTCCTCCGATTTGACACCTCAATTATTCATTTTTATCAAGGTGAAGTTCTAAAGTCTGATGGAACAAATTGCTCAAGAATTACTGGTCTATTCTTCACTTGATGGTTCAGTCATTTCGGACTGTGTGATGTCTTCGCTTGCTTGTTCAGGCTCATGTGTATGCTGTTCTGGTTTCTCTTTTTGAGTATTGGCAGCGCGGACATAATTCATTCTCAATTCATAGAGAGAATTGGCTAAAAAATTGTTTTCCGGTGCGGTGAGATTTCCTTTTGTTTTCTCCTCTAACATCTCTATTGTATCAATCATACGTTTTGCTAAACCGAGGTTGAGTATAATTTCTTCAGTATCAGGATCACGAAATCCTTGCAAGTAAAGATGAGCGGTTGTTATGAGATCGGTAATAAAAGAGATGAAATCTATTGGAGGGAGTTGGCCTTCTTCCTGAGTCGTATTTTCTTCCATTTAACATCTCCTGATTGTATACAGTGCCTAAGTTGTCTAACTACTGTAATAAGATAGTGACAATTATATTGTGGTAAAGAGATTTAATTATTCAACAATAATTTGTGCGAGTAAACTTCCTGCTTGGTTGTTATTGTTTGGATTTTCGTTCATTGCAAGAAATATTACTCCCTCTGCGGGTGCGGGATTATCGTAGCGTGATCCGACTGCGAAAACGGATGACCCAATTCTTGCTATAAGTGCACCGATATTGGTGCCTGGGAGTAGAAAACCGTCCCCAGCGGGTGTTTTTGCGACACCGTCAGCACCACACCATCCTGTTCGATTTTGCAGGTCGGGTGACCATGCACCGTCTGCATCAATTACGAGTCGTTGTCCTTTTTTCACGCGCACATAACTCTCTTGCCACACTGGACTCGGACGTGCTGTCCGAATAACTGTTAACGCCATTCAATTTTCCTTTCAGTCATTTAGATAGGCGGTCAAAAAGTTGTCCTGACCGCCGTATTTTCTATTCTTCGCTCCGTTCGCGAATTGTGATATTGACAATTTTATCAAGTTGTTTGATGCTGTCTAATACATCAAAACCTTTTATCACTTTCCCAAGGACTGTGTAATCACCATCCAATGCTATAGCATCTTTACAGATAAAGAACTCATCCCCATCTGAAACGTTTGCCCCCTCTTCTTTTGCCATTAGGACAACACCTTTCTCAAGTGGTTTATCACTCTTCTCAATAGGTATGGTATCG
Source organism: Candidatus Poribacteria bacterium (assembly GCA_965261435.1). Taxonomy (GTDB): domain Bacteria; phylum Poribacteria; class WGA-4E; order WGA-4E; family WGA-3G; genus MSPOR6. The sequence goes on along the minus strand of CBDHDL010000021.1, from coordinate 2,709,935 downwards.
TTTGAAAAACTTGATCCTGCTTGTACGAGCAACTCTTCAACTCGATGAAAAGGTTCATTTCTGTAGTATCCCATGCTTGCATTCTTAATGAAGTGTTTAGAAGTGTTTGGTGCTTCCGTTGCGTAGAATTCAAATTCGATGTTACCACTTGCAGTTTCAATGACTGCGATTGCTTTTGCTGGCTCAATCTGCGGCTTGGGTTCAGGTTCAGTCTTCTCTGTTTCCTCTGTTTTATCGACAACAGTTTCGGTTTCTGTTTGTGTGTCGGAGGTATCAGTCTGCGTATCGGATTCCGATGCCTTCTTTTCTTGTTGGGCACACCCTGATAAGAAGATAACAAACAGAGAAGTTAACAACAATAACGCTATTGGGAATTGTTTATTTTTCTGTAGCCTTAACATACTTTGACTTTGCCTCCAATTTGATGGAAGTCATGACATCATTTATTTCCAATTTATCAACGACCTCCATACCTTGTATTACCCCGCCAAATGTGGTGTAGTTTCCATCAAGATGGGGTTGCGGTTTAAGACAGATGTAGAACTGGCTTCCGGAAGAATTTGGTTGTCTTGATCGTGCCATTGCTACTGTCCCTCTTATGTGTTTCTGCTGATTCGGGTTGGTGTATTCGTCAAGAATTGTCCATCCGGGACCACCGGTTCCATTCCCAATCGGACATCCCCCTTGAACAATATTCAGTCCGGGCGTGTTTTCTATACGATGGAATTTTAGTCCATCGTAGAATTGCATAGTAATCAATTTTTGGAAGTTTTCCACTGCCAATGGTGCAGAATCATTATAGAATTCTATCACGAATATGCCTTTTTGAGTCTCCACGACTGCGACTTGTTCTTTAGACTTATTACCAAAAGGCAAAATCGCACAACCAGATACTATCTGTAGGATTATAATTGTGGATAATAAATGAGTGAGTTTTTTCATCAATATTCCTTAGTTTGTTAGTTACCGCGTTTTATGAGTGCCCATGTCGTTGTTAATTTGTCTTGTGGGAGAACACTTGCTGCTTGTGGGTTCTCCATATCTATTCTGAGTTCATCTTCGGTGAGTGGATAGTCATACATTTTTATTTCGTCAAGAGCCCCGTTGATAAACCGTTGATTTCCACCGCGTGCCCCGATAAAGAGCGGTTCATTGTTTCCAGTAAGCGTGCCTTTACACTCTAATTCTCTATTGAGTTGACCATCAATAAACAACTTAATAGTAGTACCATCCCAAGTACCAGCAAGATGGTGCCATTTTTCATCTTGTATATTTTCACCTATATTCTGTTCTCGGCAATTGTCCGGTAGATCGAAGAATTGAAGGAGCGAACCGCCTCTGTAATGGGCAGCAAGTGTATACAATCCTGGTTTCCATGTTGTTCCTTTTTCAACACCTGTCTGCACATCACTTCCTGGGCCGCCGGCACTTGCACGTATATTTGTCCAGAAATGAATGGTAATGCCATCAACCATATCCAGGCTGTCATGATCAGGTATCTCTCCCCATGATGCCCCATCGAATTCAAGTGCTTTTCCATATTTTCCAGTAATTAGTTCAACATCTCCATTAAATGTAGCATCATTGCCGAATTTTGAAATATCTTCCGCAACATCTCCCCTCATCTCATCAAAAGTTAGATGTAGGACAAGTTCATCTGCATGACAGATGCCAATAATCATAAAGGTGATCGCAAAGAAGAATGTGAAAGTTCCGAACGTGGATAAGAATTTACCACTCAGTAGAATGTGTCTCATATATACCTCATTTGATTTTGTTATAATACGCACAGATAGAATCCTTTGATTTTACAGAACGTATCGTTTGGTTCTCAAGAAGAATCTTACATTTTCTATGTATTCTAACAATTAAGATTAGCAAAAAAAATCAGAAAAGTCAAGGAATTCTTATTCTGTACAATTATATTGACACAAATCCTCATTTTATTTACACTATACCACAACATGTTTCCAATGGTAATTGAACTAACGAACACTATAGTGTAGAGGGAGAAATTATGTCAAAAATACTCGTTCTATCAGGTGAAAACCATCGTTTTGATGCGAGTGCAAGTGTTATCCACAGTTTTCTTGATGAGGATGCTGAAATATCAGCAACCTTAACTGATGATAAAGAAGTATTAGCATCCAACGATTTGAATTCCTACGATGCCTGTGTCTTTGGTACGGGTTTTACCCGTTCAGAACGTCAAGCAGATGGCACTTCCAAACGTGTACCGGATTTAACACCCGCACAAGAAGAGGGTCTATTCAAGTTCGTTGCGGGTGGTAAAGGATTAGTCGGTATTCATGGTACGGCATGGTGGATTGGTGGTCGTGCGGTTGATCTAATTGGTGGACATTCAAACTGGCATCCACCGGGGTCTACCTTCACCGTCCGTATTGAGGACACGGAACACCCAACAACACAAGGTGTCTCTGATTTTGACGTTGAAGATGAAATCTACATATCTGCGTATGATCCGCACATCCACATCTTGGCATCCGCTGAATGGTTCGGTCGAGCACATCCAATGGCTTGGGTAAAAACTTACGGTTCAGGACGGGTGTTCTATACGACTTTGGGACACGGGCCAGGCACATTTGAGCGAGGTGGGATGCAAAAATTCCTCACGCAAGGTGTCAGATGGGCAGCGAATTCCTAAGTCTTCATATATGCACACGTTAAAAGTCAAATCTATAGAGACAGAAACTGTCCACGTCAATCATCGTGGCAACTGGCTTTTCGTAAAAGTAAAAGCTGACGATGGAACAACTGGCATTGGTGAAGCATCACACGGAAGAAACGATGAACGCGTCAGAAATCTTATTGAAAGCATAAAACCGTCGATCATAGGATTGAACGTATTTGAATTAGAGGCATACCGTCGGCGTTTTTTTCGTGACAATGAAGGACATACTTATCATACTGCAATTAGCGGGATTGAACATGCCTTGTGGGATATTGCTGGAAAGTCTATTGGTGTACCGAGTTATCAATTGCTTGGAGGTAAGTGTCGTAATAGAATCCGGTTATATGCGAACATAAACCGCGCTACTGTTGATCGTAGTCCACAAGGTTTTGCACATAATGCTGAAAAAGCAGTTGCGGAAGGGTTTACAGCTATAAAATGTGCTCCTTTTGATGGTGTTTCTGCGTCAGATGTTTCCAAAGGTACACTGAATACTGCTATCAATCTTGGTGTTGATCGAATTCGTGCAATACGCGTTGCAATCGGTTCTGATATTGACCTGATGGTTGATTGCCATAGTCGGTTTAATTCTGGACTTATGATTCAAACAGCAAAGGCATTAGATGATCTGAATCTTTTCTGGATTGAAGACCCGGTCCCATTAACTGACCTTGATGCCGTTGCGCATGTTAGTCAGTCAACATCTATGCCGATTGCTACTGGTGAAAGACTACGCATACTGACAGATTTTGAGAGACTATTAAAGCGTGGACGCGTTGACTATATATTGCCAGATGTGAAACATGTTGGTGGATTGTTAGGGTTAAAGAAGATTGCGACGCTTGCTGAAACTACGAACGTAAAAGTAACACCTCACAATCCAAGCGGACCTGTTGCAACTGCTGCAAGCGTTCAATGTATGGCGAGTATAGAGAACTTCGGTATCCTTGAATATGCCTGGGGTGAAGTAGATTGGCGGCATAAACTTGTTGAACCTCCAGAGCAAATAAAAGAAGGTTTCATTGAACTCTCTGATGGAGCAGGTCTTGGAATAACCCTCAATTCCGTATGAAGATGAAGTTATTAATTGGTATAATATTCGGGCGGGGAAATGAAGTTTAAGATTTTAATCGGGTAATGTTCTGTTTCTTTTAAAACCCGGTGCGGTTCGGAAACCGCACCTACCTTCCCGATGCCGCTGGCGAGGTTTCCTAACCTCACCAAATTACCTAAGTATTTTTTTAAACTTCATTAGTGAATAGTCCAGACTAAATATGTAGGTCGGGTAGAGGAACGAAACCCGACATGTAATTGTTGTATCTATCATATCCAAATCAACACCAAATGTGTGTTTAGCATTTGTCGGGTTTCGCTTCGCTCTACCCGACCTACAAGTTAAGTATGACAGAACAGTAGGAATAAAAATTATGAGATATATTGCGATTTTTTCATTGCTATTGACGGGATTTATGATCGGCTGTTTGGGGAGTCAGCAGACTGCAACGCAAACACCTGAAGCAGAAACCTTAACAACTGAAACACCTAAAGAAGATGAGTCTGATGCTATTGCAACGCTTGAGCTCTCTACAACCAAAGCATCATATTCAGCAGAAGAAGCAATTCCACTTGAACTTACATTCCAAAATGGTAAGTTCGATCTGCTTGTGCCTATTTCCAGTGTATCATCACTAAGAGCCTTTAAACAACTTACAGTTACAGATAGTAACGGTGAAGTCATCAAAGCAAAAAAACTTTTACCGTTAGGAAATACGCTGAAAACACTATATAAGGATGGAAAATCTGTAAGGAGTATTCAAGGAATTGAAATGAAAGCTGGAGCATCTCAGAAGGTATCTTTAGACAATTTGCTTACATATTATCAGCTTGAACCCGGCACATATACAGTAAAACTCACGTTGGAATTAGAAGTATACAAGGAGTTCATGCAAGATCAACATCCTCAAATTATTGAGTTAGAACGCGAAATAATGAAATATCAGAATAGCACGAACCCACAGTTTACGCCTGAAGCAAAAAAGGCAGCAATTGATTACACGCAAGACCAAATTGATATTATCAGGGAGAAATATAAGGACGAACTGCAGGACATCTATTTACCCCTCAAATCCCGCAGAGGAAAAGCATCGCTTGAATCCAATACCATTACGCTAACTCTATCGTGAGTTTGATATAAGCAATTTTAGAATATGGAACGGTTAGGAAACCTTATCTATCGTTTTGGCTGTGGCAATCAAGCTTAGTCTGATACAACGGACAGGGAGACCCTGTCCCTACGAATAAATGGTGCTGTCCTTTGGATGCCACAGATGTCCTTCTACAACACCCAATTCTTCTAAGATTGGTGTCAGCAGTGAGATTTCTTCCAACTGCTTTACATTATGTGCGTCACTGCCGATAAGCAATTTTACATCCCGTTCTAAGCAAAGTTGATAGAAATCAACGAGGTGGCGTTGATTGTATCTGACCATCTTTGGGCTGATTTCTATGCCGATTCCTCGTTGAGATGCAAGGTCAAGTTGGTATATTAACCGTTTCTGTTCAACATTGCGCATCATTTCTTGTCCAAAGGCAGCCAGTTCTTCTGAGGAGAACTTGAAAACATCTGGTGATAAAAGAAACGGATGAACAACTGCATCGGTGATAGGACATGCAATTGCTGCCTCAAACATATATATTTCGTGCAGTGCTACTCGGCGCGGATCCCGAAAACTTCTCGGTTGTGCTACCCCACGGAGATGATAATGGTTTGGAGCCATCAAGACATAATCAAAATATGATGCCAAACGAATGGTGATTGAAGTGACCTGATATTCCAACATTTGTGACTCCACCCCAAAGTAAACTTCAATTGATGTATCAACTTCCTTTATCGTCTGTTGTGCGGCTTGTATCCTTTTTACTTTTGACTGGTAACTATAATCGTGGTCCGTGATACCGATTACGTTAATATCATTTCTTTCTTGAATCTGTATAATCTTTTCTATGTTCAAGTCGTTGTCAGCACATCCAGAAAGTTGTGTATGGATATGGTAATCACAACTAATCATTTCAAACTCCTTCAAACTTTTTCATTCCTGAACAGATTATGTCAAAAATTCCATTGTAATGCAATAAAAATCTGAGATGAATAAGAAAGGATGGAAGAGGGGAAGGGTGGAAGAATGGAAGAGAGGAAGGGGGAAGAGCTGAACCAGGATTTATAGGATAAGAGTTTGCACTGTCATCGGTAATTTTCTGTTTGCATGATGCAGTTTCACTACCCTATACGTATGCCCTGTGAACGTGCGGATATGCCTACCCGTGTTGACATCCCACAAGCGGATAGTCTTGTCTCGACTCCCACTTGCCAGCGTCTGATCATCAGGGACTAAACGCAACGCTAAAGACATCCCTCGTATGCCCTGTGAGCGTGCGAAGGTGTCTGGCAGTATTAGCTTCCCACAAGCGGATGGTCCCGTCCCCACCCCCACTTGCCAGTGTGTTTCCATCGGGGCTGAAAGCAACGCTCATGACATCATTCGTATGCCCTGTGAGCGTGTGAAGGTGTCTGCCAGTGTTGACCTCCCACAAGCGGATGGTATCGTCCCAACTTCCACTGGCGAGCGTATTTCCATCAGGACTAAACGCTACGCACCAGACATCACTCGTATGCCCTATGAGCGTGCGTAGATGTCTGCCGGTGTTGGCATCCCACAAACGGATGGTCTCGTCCTGACTCCCACTTGCGATAATGTTTCCATCAGGACTAAAAGCAACGCTAAAGACATCATTCGTATGCCCTGTGAGTGTGCGAAGGTGTCTGCCAGTGTTAGCTTCCCACAAGCGGATGGTCTCGTCCTGACTCCCACTTGCAAGCATCTGACCATCGGGACTAAAAGCAACGCTTGCGACCTGCACCTTATGTCCTGTGAGGGTGCGAAGGTGTTTCGCTTGCCTGACATCCCACAAGATGATGGAGCCCCAACTTCCACTTGCCAGCGTGTTTCCATCAGGACTAAAAGCAACGCTTGCGATCAAATGATCTATAAACGTGTGAAGGTGTCTGCCAGTGTTAGCTTCCCACAAGCGGATGGTCCCGTCAAGACTTCCACTTGCCAACGTGCTTCTATCAGGACTAAAAGCAACGCTATTGACATTAATCGCATGCCCTGTGAGCGTACGAAGGTGTTCCCCTCGCTTGATGTCCCACAATCGGATGGTCTTGTCAAGACTTCCACTTGCCAGGGGGTTTCCATTTGGATTGGAAAAAGTCCATGCACCATCTCTTATACCTGCCTTGTAGTTTCCCTTTGACTTCTCTGTACCATCGGGATACCACTCCGTCCACAAACCATTTCTCTGTCCGTTTCTGTAAATTCCTTTCACTGAATTCTGATTGTTGCTATACCAACGTATATAGGTACCGTGGTGCTTACCTTTCTGAAATTGGTAGAGTTCATTACTGCTTTTTACCCATCCGTTGTACGGTCTTTCTTGGTTCGGCGCGTAAAGCAGTTCTTCACCTGATGGTCCGATGCGACTCTGCAGACGATCCTCGTCTATTGCTTCAGCAATAATCTTATCACGAATTTTTGGATCATCTAAGTTAGGTTCTCCTTCACAACCGATAAGGAACGTGAGCACTAAACAAAAGATCAGTACTAATTTCATCACTTTCCGCACGCTACGTACATTTATCACAGACTCCGCGATCTGCCTTTTCTCTATGAGATGTTGATTGATCTGTCGATTAAACATTGTTTCCTCTTTGATAAAGGCATCGGTAGACTTAGCAATACCCTAAACACTATTTGAGACTTATTTCCGTATTAACATTTTGCGGGTTGCAGTAAACTTGCCTGTTGTCAATGTATAGAAATACAGACCGCTTGCGACAGGTTCACCGAGTGCGTTTTTGCCATCCCAATACGCAGCACGGTTACGAGATTCATAGATACCGACAGGTTGATGCCCTAACTCCAATTTCCTAACTAATTGTCCATCGGCAACATAGATAGAGATACTGACATCTGCGGGGGATGCTAACCTGTAGGGTATCCACGTCTCAGGATTGAATGGATTCGGATAGTTTGCCAAAAGGGCATTCGCTTTCGGTTGTAAGGTTACCAACAATTGTTCAAGTACAGCAATACCCTGTCGGAAGGTCGGATCACTGATGTTATGTTGCTTCGCTTTATCAATCCATCGTTGTAAATTCGCTGTTGTCCATACAGATGCAGGCGAGGCAAGTGCCGCTTCTAATGCTGCAAGCACTAATGCTATATCTTCTTTATTGACGATACCATCTCCGTTTACATCAGTATTTGGTAAGATGCCTTCAGGTGGGGTCATACCAATTGTTGCTGCTACAAGGACAAGATCCTCAACATCTACGACTGCATCAGCATTCACATCGGCTGCAATACGGTTTTCCGGTAAAATAACGGTAGCGGTAAAGATCGTCTCTGAATGTATCTCCTCCACGGATACGTGAACCTTATGGATACCGGGTGTCCAGCTGAGTGTAAGCGTTGTTTGTGCGCGCCCATTCGCATTGGTCGTCGTAGTTCTATCCGTAAATTTTCTATCTCCAATGTTGACGGTAAAAGTGACAGATACACCTTGCATAGGTTTGCCTTTTTCATCTATCACTTTGACAACAAACGGAGATGATGGGACCTTTCCCGCAAAGGCTTTTTGATTATCTCCTGAGATTTTCTGGACCACCGGATATGCTTTATTATCAAACTCTACCTCAAACCCTTTTGCTTGTATGGTAGGAATATGGATATTGATGGAGGTATAACTTAGTCGGTTGCTCCGAAGATCCAACCCTATGTTCCACTCTGTACCAGTCAGGTTTAAACCCACCAAAGGTGAGACATCGGCGATATAGTTAAACGAAAGATCCAACGTTATCAGTTGTGTGAGTTCTGCCAGGGCGGACACATCGGTGATACTGTTGCCACCAAGATCCAACGTTATCAGTTGTGTGAGTTCTGCCAGGGCGGACACATCGGTGATACTGTTGCGCCTAAGATATAACGCTCTCAATTGTGTAAGTTCTGCCAGGGGAGACACATCGGTGATACTGTTTCCATCAATATCTAACTCTGTCAGTAGTGTGAGTTCTGCAAGAGGTGCGACATCGGTGATACTGTTGTTGTGACCAAGATCCAATGTTTTTAGTTGTGTAAGTTCTGCCAGGGGGGACACATCGCTGATACTGTTGACAGCAATATTCAGCGTTTTCAGTTGTGTGAGTTCTACCAGGGCGGACACATCGGTAATCTTGTTGAAAAAGAGATCCAGCGTTTTCAGTTGTGTGAATTCTGCAAAGTGTGCCATATCGGTGATATTGTTGCGCCTAAGATGTAACGATCTCAGTTGTGTAAGTCCTACCAGGGGGGATACATCGGAGATCCTATTGCTACCAAGATCCAAGGATGTTAGGTTGTGTGCATGTTTAAGCCCGGTGAGGTCTGTTATTCTACGATTTGTGGCAGAAAATCCCTTTAAAGATAACATTGTGTGCGTTGTAATCGCATCGTTCGGGTCCAAATTGATAGATTTCCGTATCGCTGCTGCCAAATGTGGATCCGGAATTGACACCACTTCAGGAGGAGGCAGCAGAGGTGAAACATCAATCGGATAACGGCCCCAAAAGAAATTTCCGTTTATATCAATAACTCGAAGAGAGACATATCTATTTATCGGTGTCAAAATGGTAACAAATTCAACGGTGGTGCTTGTGCTTCCGTGTAACGTTTTGCAGCTAAGCAATTCATCAGATCCTTGAGCTGGACCTGCAAGTGTCGGGGTGAGAATCTGCGCTTGATGGAGACCGTCCGGATTAGATACTTTAAAGCGAAGACGTATAGCATTAGGAAGAGCAGCGAGACTCGGTGGGAGCATTTCAACTTTTGTATGGGTATTGGCAGTGGGTTGGACGGTATTAAAGACAGAGTGGACATTTAACCATTCCGCAGTGCACTTTGAGATTCGGTCCTCCCCGGGTCCGTAGCTCATGATATACGTATTGTCGCGGAAGTCGTGTAGCAAACCAAAGGCATGTCCGAGCTCATGTGCAGCCGTCTTAACTTTAAAACAGTTGCCGGAGGCGGGGATAAGGACTTTTCCGCCAGCACTTCCCCGAGCTCCAGCGATACCGCACGCACTACGCCCGCGAGATAAAATTCTTTCGCTACTTATATCTATCGCAGTGAGATAGTAATTTCTTGACATATCAAACTGATTCTCAATTTCTTCCCAGATATCCGATGTGTTAGGTAAATTATCATAGTATTTATCCGTGTGCTGTCCGATCACACGATGCACTACTGCTTTTCCGCGCGCATCGGTTTCAAACAGAAAGGTTTTTCTACCAAACCCGTGTGTTTCCATTTGGTCTGCATAGAATTGCTTGGTGTCTTTTATCAACCTATCCATCTTTTCGTTTATGTCAGGCTGTGGCTTGCGGTCTCTTGGAAGGAAGTAGATCAGCTTCACTATAGGTCGCGCGTCTTGGGCAAAACTCAACGGTACAAAAATCAATAATAGGATAAGGGCTAAAAGGTAATGTTTCAGTTGCATAGTGATATGGAAAATCTCCTTCAAATTAGCGTAATAAATCTAACTTTTCTAAAACGGTACATCCTTTGCACACCGGAAACCGACACTGTTATTTTGACTGGATGGTGGGAGCCTAAATCGGACAGCATTCCGTACACCGTGAGAATTAACCAACCAAGAACCACCACGTAACACCCGATTGGATTGAACAGTTTTAAAGTTTTGGAGTATCGCTGCTATTGTGTATTTTCCCGAAATCGGATTTTCAGGTGGAGAAACAATATAAAAACTTTCATCATATTCGTCAAGGCACCACTCCGACACGTTCCCGCTCATATCGTATAAACCGTAGTCGTTTTTAGGATAACGACTAATATAAAGACCGACTGGGGCGGTAAATGTGTAGCCATCATCTGCATTTTTATCTGCCCACCAATGCTGTGCGAGATTCTTATCAGCGAAATTGCACTGCTTTCCGGTTGGTGCAAGGTTACCCCAGGGATAAGTCTGCTGGATATGTCCGCCGCGTGCTGCTTTCTCCCATTCAGCTTCGGTCGGTAGGCGTTTACCTGCCCATTTCGCATAAGCCATTGCATCGTGCCAACTCACAAAAACAATCGGGCGCAGATCTGTTGGGGCATATAAGGCTACTTTCCCCCAATCAGGTTCGTTATACCCCGTTTCTTGAACGAACTGCTTGTATTGCCCTACAGTTACCTCATAGATGTCTATGTAGAAGGAGTCCACAAAAACAGTATGGACAGGTCGTTCATCTTCAGCAGCAATTTCCGAATCGCTTCCCATCTGAAACTCGCCGCTGCGAATCATTACCATGTTTACTGGAATAACTGTATATTTCAGCGTATGGTTGCCATCTGCCCAAGTCAGTTCTATACTTATATCTCCGAGGGGAAACGGGCCTGATATTTTGATTGGGAATTCCGAATCATCAATCGTGCCGGGTGCCACAGTTAAGTTTTCTGGTAAGGCAGTAAAATATATAGCAATAGGTTGATCAGGATAAATTGTACTGTTGGTTCCTGGGACGGCACCTCTGAAATGGACTGGAGGGGTGACCGGACCCGGTTCAACAATCTCTTTGTCCTCAGTATATGAATTGTTCCCAATATCTGAATTGTTCCCAGTATCTGAACCGCAACTAAGGATTGTAATGAGGAAAAGATAGGTCATTACCAAAACGGAAATGTTAGTAATTCTTTTCATATATATAAATTGTCCTTCAAGATCAAGACTCTCCTTATTTCGTTATCAACATTTTACGCGTTGAAGTGAATTTGCTTGTGGTGAGTGTATAATAATAGACACCACTCGCCACGGTTTCACCCAAAGCGTTTTTGCCATCCCAATACGCTGCACGTGTTCGTGATTCATAGATACCAACTGCCTGATGCCCTAAATCTAATTTCCTTACCAATTGTCCACTTGCTGTATAGATGAACACGCTTACATTCGCTGGTTTTGCTAACTTGTAAGGTATCCAGGTTTCAGGGTTGAACGGGTTCGGGTAGTTTGGTAAGAGTGCGGTTTCCTTTGGAGTCAATGACTTCAACAGATTCTCCAATACCAAAATACCACGTTGGAAATCGGGGTCTGTCAGATTCAGCAGTCGTGCTTCTTGTAACCATGTCTCGACCTCTGCCCTGTTGGGAGCGATCCTTTGGTTATGGATCCACGCAATAGGTGCCCCAGCCGTATTTCCAAACGCTGCAGCGACGAGTGTTAGATCAACGATATTGACAACACCATCACCATTCATATCTGCAGCATTTGCACCCGTTTCTCCAAAGTTGGACGCGACGAGTGTCAGGTCTACAATGTTGACAATACCGTCATCATTCACATCTTCGGGAAGTTGTTGAGGTGTAGTGATTTCTGTGCCTTCTACGTGTGGCGTAGAACTGCTGCCCGCGCTGTCTGTCAGTAGCACATTAGATAAGTTTACAGTCGGAGTTTTCGCAGCAATAATCTCAAACGTGAGAGTTGCCAGTGTGCCGTTCCCATTCATTTCACCTGCAAGAGATGTTCCAGCGATCATCACTGTATTTCCTTCAATGATCGGTGGAATAAAAAACGCACCCGCAGGTAGATAGTCTCCATTGTCACTCTGCACATAACGGAGTTCTGAAGTATCATATTCCACGGTGGCTTGGAAACCAGCAACGTTTTCTCCACCCGTGATATTGAGTGAGAACGTGAGTTGTTCGCCGATAGCTGGCGATGTAACTGTTTGGGGTGTAAGACTTACTGTGGCGATCGAGGGAGACACAACGATTGGGTTTTCCTCAGACTCCAATACATCCACAATCAACAGAAGATCCTCACGATTTATGAAACCATCCTTATTGACATCAGGGTTCGTATTTACATCAGAAACAGCGGTTGTGCCGAAGTTTGAGGCAACCAGTACCAAGTCAGATACATCAACCGCGCCATCATTGTTAATATCAACATGCCCTATATCATTTCGTATGATTGGAAACGTTTCCTGTGCAAGAAATCCATTTATATCAATGACTTGAAGTTTTACCTCACTTGCTGCTCCGATTGTGAGTTGTGTTGTGGTAAATTCTATCAGACCAATTTCGGTATTTAGTAATTTACAACTGTGCAGTTTCATACCATCCGCTGGATCCCCTGCGGTAGTTGGTATAAGTAACTGTGCCTGATGGAGACCATCGGCATCTGTCACTTCAAACCGTAAACGGATTGTGTTTGATGGTAATGCAAGGGGTGTCTGCATCGTAATCGTTGTCGGTTCATTAAAGGAAATCTGGCTATCGTTAAAGTAACGATGAACATGTAACAGTTCTGCAGCGCAATAAGACAATTGATCGGGTGCTGTTCCGTAAGACATAAGATATGCATCGTTGCGAAAATCGTGTTCTAATCCGAAAGCATGTCCGAGTTCATGTGCTGCAACCGTAATGCCAGCATCTCCAGCAAAACAGATCCCGGAAGCTGGAACAATTGCCATTCCACCAGCAGTGCCATAGAGACCGCCAACGCCACACAATTGCGTATCAATTCGTTCACTGCTTGTATCTATGGAGATGAGGTATAGATTCTTTGATAAATCAAACTTTCCCTCAATTTCTTTGACAACTTTTTCATGGGTGTCATTATCATAGTAGCCATCCGTGTATCTACCGCTCACGTAATGAACGACTGCTTGACCCTTAGCATCGGTTTCAAAGGAAAAAGTTTTTCTACCGAATCCGTGAGTATCCATCTGTTCGGCGTAAAACTGTTGGACATCTCTAATCAAGGTATCTAATTTCGTGTCAATATCTTGTTGTGCTGTGCGGTTATTGGGGAGAAAGTAGATCAGTCGAACCATTTCTCGTTGCTGCAACGTCTGTAGATAGGATTCTATATTTTGGACACGGACAGTCCCATCATCTCCACCGCTGGCAAGGGTTTTTCCATCGGGAGAGAAGGCAGCCCCGAAAACCCATTCGGAATGTCCTGTCAAGCTGGCAATTTCTACCCCACTTTCAACAGACCAAAGCGTTACCGCTGTATGCCCGGTGCTGACGAGTGCTTTTCCATCTGGGGAGAAATCAAGGGTATTCGTCGTTCCTCTATTCTGAAGGGTGCCGAGGGAGGACCAATCGGAAACTGCCCAGAGTTTGATCACTCCTTGATAGCCGGCACTTGCAAGGGTTCTGCCATCAGGAGAAAAAACGACTGTATCTACCCTCACAGTGTCTCCTTTAAATTGGGCGATAACTTTTCGCTCTTGAATGTTCCAAACCTTTACACGCCCCTGATTATCTCCGGTTGCAAGCATCTCTCCATTCGGGGAGAACGCTAACGCAACGACCCACTCGTCATGTTGCAGTGTGGCTATTTCGTTTCGTGTGCTGACTTCCCAGAGTTTTGCATTTAGACCCGCTGTAGCAAGGAGTTTTCCATCGGGTGAGAATGCCACCTCCTTGACTTGCGTCCGATGTTGACCAATAATATGTTCAAGAGTTGCGATGTACGATCCTGCCTCAACATCCCACAATCTGCAAGACCAATCATCACCGCCACTGGCAAGAAGTTGTCCATCCGGGGAAAATGCCACTGAATTAATTACTCCATTATGGCCTCTAAGCGTTGTTACGATGGTGTTGTTCTGTAAATCCCATATTTTGATGGTGTTGTCGTCACCGGCACTTGCAAGAAGTGAGTTGTCTACTGGGGAAAATTTTACTGTTTGAATAACGCCACCATGTCTTAACACAACGGGTTGTTGCTGGGCAAAACTAAAACACAAAAAACTGAATAAAATAGGTATCGTAAGAAAGAGATGTTTGAATTGCATAAAATACCCTCTAATAAAACCTTATTTTCGTATTAACATTTTGCGGGTTGCAATAAACTCGTCCGCTGTCAGTGTATAGAAATACAGACCACTTGCTACGGGTTCGCCGAGTGTGTTTTTACCATCCCAATACGCCGCACGGTTCCGGGATTCATAGATACCGACAGTCTGATGTCCTAAATCTAATGTCCTCACCAATTGTCCACCAGTTGTATAGATGGACACGCTAACATCCGCAGGTTTTGCTAACTGATAGGGTATCCACGTCTCAGGGTTAAATGGGTTGGGGTAGTTTGCTAAGAGTGCTGTTTCTTTTGGAATCAAACCGCTTTCTGTTGTTCCAAATTCTGAAAATTGAAGCAGGAGATATTGTTGAACTTCCGCAGGTAGCAATTGAAACGGTGGATAATCAAAGATTGTAACGTGTGCAGTGGGTGCAGCCCATCCATCATCAAAATTCCAACGTTTTGACTCAGAGACTTTGAAAATACGAGTAGAACCGTTATCCGTATCCCTATATTGTTGTTCTATTGTGATGTCTACTTCGCTGGGTCTCTCATTGACGGGATGCTTCAGTAAAACAATACACTCCATTTCTGCATCAGGCGGTTCTTTATGCCGGGCACTGGTATGAAGTTCTATCTTCAACTCGCGATTCTGCGAATCTTCGACTATTGAAAGCAGGTCGAATGCATCCAGTAAGGTTCCACCTAAAGGTATTAGATTGACACCCACGCTCACTAAAAAATCAACTGAAGCATCATGTACTGTTTTAATCGGAAACACAAACCCTTGCATATTCTCGGGGATATGAAGTGTAATTATGCAGCTTCCATACAAAATATTCGCACCTGAAACACCCGTCATCATTGGAAATTTGGCATTTACGATAAAGTAAGTTGAGTTAGGAGCATAAGCTACCTCTGAGATAAGGTCTGGTGGGAGTGTTAAACCGATGCCATTAGACGGAAAAGACGATTCCGTTATTTGCGTTGCTTCTACAAGTGGTTGTGAACTCTGACCGGCACTATTCGTTAACAGAACATCGGATAGCGTCAACGTGGAATCTTTGATGGCGACGACTTCAAAGGTGATTGTTGCAAGTGTACCATCCCCGTTGCTTTCTCCAGAAAGAGATGTCGCTGCGAGTGTTACTGTACCCCCTGCCGCCTTCCGTGGAATAAAGGATGCCCCATCTGGCAGGTAATCCCCATTAGCACTTCGTACATACTCGAGTGCTGTCGTATCAAAATTTATTGTGGCTTGGTAACCTGACACGTTTTCGCCTTCGGTAATATTGAGAGAGAGCGTGAGTTGTTCACCAATATCAAAAGACGTAACACTTGATAGCGATAGGTTCACAATGGTATTCGGTGTTGGAGAAGTCTTAATTTCCCACAACAGCAGCTTCCCGCTCCAAATGCCAGTCGCCAGTTTCTCACCATCCGGACTAAACGTCACACTGAGGACACTGGTCCAATTCTCTTTGAGCGTTTGAAGGTGGCTGCGAGTGTTTACCTCCCACAACCGGACAGTGTTGTCCGCACTTCCACTTGCGATTGTTTTTCCATCAGGACTAAAAGCAACGCTGTTGACATAATACGAATGCCCTTTGAATGTGTGCAGATGTTCACCACTGCTCACATCCCACAAACGAATCGTTCCACTCCTATCCCCACCACTTGCGATTGTTTTTCCATCAGGACTAAAAGCAACGCTATTGACCCTACCCGTATGCCCCTTAAATGTCTTTGTGTTTTTACCCGTTGAGACATTCCATAAGCGAACGGTTTTGTCCCAACTTCCACTTGCGATTGTTTTTCCATCAGGACTAAAAGCAACGCTATAGACATAATACGTATGCCCCGTGAGGGTTCGTAGGTGGCTACCACTGCTTGCATCCCACAAACGAATGGTTTTGTCCTCACTTCCACTTGCGATTGTCTTTCCATCAGGACTAAAAGCAACGCTACGGACATCCCGCCTATGGCCTTCAAGCGTTTGGAGGTGTGCACCCGTGTTTGCATTCCATAGACGGATGGTTCTGTCCCAACTTCCACTTGCGATTGTCTTTCCATCAGGACTAAAAGCAACACTATAGACATACCGACTATGACCTTCAAGCGTTCGGAGGTGTGCCCCTGTATTTGCATTCCATAAGCGAACGGTTCTGTCCCAACCTCCACTTGCGATTGTCTTTCCATCAGGACTAAAAGCAACGCTGTAGACACCCCACGAATGCCCTTTGAGCGTCCGAAGAAGTTTGGGTTTATCCGTTTCATCAACATCTGTATCGTCTTGAGCAAAAGTATTTGAGATATAGAGTATTGAAACGAGCGTAAACATTAAAACGAGTGTAAATAGTGTTTTTTTCATAACAGAAATTCTCCCTCATAGCGTTGTGTTTGAAAAACAAAAAAGTTTCCGAATAAAAGGTTTCATAGGCTCCATGCTTCATTTTCGGATTAACATTTTGCGCGTAACCGTAAACTCGCCTGCTGTCATCGTGTAGAAATAGACACCGCTTGCTACGGGTTCACCGAGTGCGTTTTTACCATCCCAATAGGCTGCACGGCTTTTGTTTTGATAGATACCTGCAGGCATATTGCCGAGTTGTATTGTTCGGACAACCGCGCCGTCCGCTGAATAGATTATAAGCGTTACATCGGCCGATGTCGCGAGTTGGTACGGTATCCAAGTTTCTGGATTGAATGGGTTTGGGTAGTTCGGCAACAAGGCAGTTTTCTCTGGAATTATTTCTGTCTGGATCAACGTCGCCAAAAGTTGCTCAAGCACCCTGATACCACTTTGGAATGTTTCATCTTTGTTGTTGAGCTTTCTTGCTTGGCTATGTCAATCCAGCGCTGAAGGGTTCCAGCAGTGAGTTGTGAATGTGCAGCCGGAGCACTGGTAGCATCTTCCAAGGCAGTGATAATCTCCAAAATGTCTTTCCGATCCACGACACCATCCTGATTAACATCTGGGTTTGGACTATCGTCTACCGCAAAGGATTTGCCGAAGTTGGATGCCACTAATATCAGGTCATCTATATCCACCGCGCCATCGCGGTTGACATCCTTTCGAGTAGGTAAGGGTGTTGCCGCCAACTCCCTAAAAATAGGGTTCAGCACTGTCCGGTAAACGCTTTTGCCATCGGAGATTACATTACCATCTGGATGCCATGCCAAATCTGTCCCTGCATACGATGTAGAAATAGATTTCACCAAGGGAATCTCTGTTTCAATAGTAATCTCTTCTATACCACCGAGATTGTAGAAATGTATTACCCCATTTGCAAGACCGACAGCGAGATGCTCACCATCCGGGCTATATGCCATCGACTGGATGGATGTTTCATAAGATTTCTCATGAACACTCTGTCCACTGCTTAGCTCCCAAATTATAAGTTTGTTATCCGTACCGCCAGCTGCGACATATTTCCCATCAAGGATGAAACTAACTGCGTAGACATCGTCTGCATGATCCATTTTCCGAATAACCTCGCCGCTGCTCACCTCCCAGACAATTACATCTGTGTGAGTATCTCCTGTTGCGATATACTGTCCATCCGGGCTGAGGTTTAAAACCTTCAACTTAGCATAGTAGTCGGTCCAATAGCCCGATCTACTAAGGCCGACATAACTGTTGGACTTTTGCCAAATCAACTTGCCACTTTCCACATCCCAAAGGGATATATAGCGAGTATCTACCGTTGCAAGATATTGTCCACCCGGGCTGAAGTTTAAAGCCTCAATACTGACATAGTAGTCGGTCCAATAGCCCGATCTACTAAGGCCGACATAACTATTGAACTTTCGCCAAATCAACTTGCCACTTTCCACCTCCCAAAGGGATACGTATCTATAACCTGCTATTGCAAGATAGGTCCCATTTGGACTGAAACTCACAGCAAAGATGTCGTAACCAACATCTTTATGCCAAGTCCTATCACCGGTGTTTATGTCATAGATAGAGACTGTAGCACCATCTCCCGTTGCAAAATACTCCCTATTTGAACTAAAGGCAGCTCCACGATAGTTATTACCAAAGTGATATACTTGGTTCGACACCCAGTGCTGTTCAAAACCTTCTTCCCCAAGCGGAGGAAACGCCAGTTTCAACGCTGCCACCCCTCGTTGATAACCCGGATCGATTGAGATTTGTGCCGTTTTGATGCTTTGATCCCAATTCTGTTTGAAATCAGGTGCATCACTTTTAGCTACAGATAGTCTTCTGTGAAAAATCTGGTCATTTACTTCAAAGGTAATTGGGAAAGCTTCCGCGTTTGCATCATAAGTACCCAACGTTGCAGTAACGTCTTCAGTCAAAAAGACCGTTCGACGCAAACGTCTGATTTCGTTTTGAATTTCAAGTTTGCGTTCTTGAAGCGGTGAAAGGTATTCTTTTTCAAGTTCATCACGACGCTCTGAGACATCTGAATCCAGTTGCGTTTTCAGCCCTTCTAACCGGGCAGCATAGTCGTCATCGGATTCAAACTCGCCCTGCGGAGGGTTAAGGTCATGCTCTTCACGTAGGGCAGTGAGTTGCTCCGCAATAAACGTTTCCTGTTCTTTAATGAGCGTTTGGTTTTCATCAAGTTCAGTTTCAAGGGCTTTAATCTGATTAACAGTTTGGTCAAACGCATCAAACCCGATGGCCGGGGAATTGAGGATGATCAGCATAACTAAAACCATACTATATTGGATTGCTTTTTTCATTTATTAACGTAGCCTCCTTCAAATGCGAAAATTTTCATCTTGTCAGATAGTAGAATGATGTTTCCTTGTAATGGTACAATTCATTAACTCGACAGAGATAGAAAACGTGAATATCAACTAAATCGTAAATTTAAGATTGTTATTTTCGTATTAACATTTTGCGCGTAGCGGTGAAATCATCTGCGGTGAGTGTATAGAAATACAGACCACTCGCCACAGGTTCCCCCAACGCGTTTCTGCCATCCCAATACGCCGCACGACTCCGAGATTCATAGATACCGACAGGTTGATGTCCTAATTCGAGTCTCCGCACCAATTTCCCATCGGCAGCATAGATGGAAATGCTGACATCTGCGGGTGTTGCCAACTGATACGGTATCCACGTCTCTGGGTTGAATGGGTTCGGGTAATTGGGGAACAGCGTTGTCTCTTGCGGAGTCGACATCGCCAAGAGCTGCTCCAAAACCTGAATCGATCTGCGGTAGGCAGGCGAGATATCTCCCGATAACTTGACTGTCGTTAACCACTGTTGAATTTCTTCGTCGATCAACAATGCTTGTGCCTGGAGAGCAGGTGCACCGGCGGCATCAGTAATTGCGTCCAAGACGAGAACGAGATCATCAAAATCGACAATGCCGTCCTTGTTCACATCTGCCTTGTTCTCACCTGTCTGCTCCCAATTTTTAACGACTACTATGATATCCTGGAGATCTACGACACCGTCCTCGTTGACATCCTCCCAAACGATTGACGGCACCTCTGAGGAGAAACTGAGAACTATATCAAAGAGTCCACCGCCCAAGCCAGTCGGGACGAGGTCTTCAATGTCTGTACCATCTAAGCTCGCACGCCGGAATTTGCGGCTATTCTGTTCAATCCAGTACATCTTGTTCCCCGCCACATCTAAGCCAATGGAGACAGGACGATTGTTGCTACTTGTGACGATGTCTTCGATGTTTGTGCCATCCAAGTTCGCACGCCAGATTTTATGTGACCAAGCGTCTGTCCAATAAATTTTGCCCCGTGCAAGATCCAACGCGATTCCTTCCGGATGCGGGGCATTGATGATGAGATCCTGCACGTTTGTTCCATCCAGATTTGCACGCTGAATTTTATGTGTACCCCAGTCTGTCCAATAGATTTTACCACCAGCAACGTCTAAAACGATATGGTAGGCGAAACTCAATCCATTGGTGACGAGATCCTGCACGTTTGATCCATCCAGATTTGCACGCTGAATTTTACGGGTCCCCCAGTCTGTCCAATAGATTTTACCGCCAGCAGCATCCACGGCGATGTCATTTGGAAAAAGCAACCCAGTGGTGACAACATTTTCTATTTTTGATCCATCCAGATTTGCACGCTGAATTTTATCCCCAGCAATGTCTGTCCAATACATTTTACGGCGTACCACATCCAGGGCAATACCCCCTAAGTGACCGTCTTCAACGGTGACGAGGTCTTGCACGTTTGTTCCATCCAGATTTGCCGATTGGATTTTACGGCTACTCCAATCTGTCCAATATGCTTGGACATCAGGACTTGCTGCTTCAATCTTAATCAACCGCGTCGCCTCACTTGCAGCCATAAACATCAGAAGTCCAACGCCTAAACCGATTAGCACCTGAAACCTATTTTTCATCATTTTCTCCTGTTTTCGTTGTCGGTTTTCAGCCAAATTATTTCAATATCAATAACTTCCGCGTTGCTGTAAATTCACCTGCGGTGAGCGTGTAGAAATAGACTCCACTTGCAACAGGTTCCCCCCGCATATTTCTGCCATCCCAATATGCTGCTCGCTTCCGATCTTGATAGATACCGGCGTGTTGATGCCCTAATTCCAAGGTACGCACCGCGCGACCCTTAACATCGTAGAGCGCGATCGTCACATCCGCAGCCGCTGCTAACTGATACGGTATCCACGTCTCCGGGTTGAACGGATTCGGATAGTTAGGGAACAAGGCGGTCTCTGTCGGCACTGTTTCCGATGCTGTCAACGTTGAGATGATATGTTCTAACACAGCAACCCCCTTCTGAAAAGTAAGATCATTTACGTTGAGTTGCTTGGCTTGGTCAACATAGTATTGTAGGTTTTTAGCAGTGAGCGTTGAGCCTATGTGCGAATTGGAGGAAGGTGCAGCGGCTGCGGCATTCAGTGCAATGACAATCTCTAAGAGGTCTGCCAAATCCACGACACCATCGCGAGTGACATCCGGATTCGGATTGGCATCTATCGCAAAGGTTTTGCTGAAATTGGAGGCAACGAGCACAAGGTCATTTACATCCACTACGCCATCGCCATTGACATCTCGTCGTACGTCTAAAGGTTTCGGTACCAAGTCCATGAGAATGGGGTCGAGAAGCGGACGGTAAACTTTATAATTGTTTGAGATGAAAAGTCCATCAGGACTCCATGATAAATAGAATCCCGAATCCGTATTGATTGACTTTTCCAACGTAATCGGTGTTGACTCGTTAATATCTTCATCGCCGATCCGGTAGATGTCTATGACACCGCCACTCCGTCCTGTTGCGACATGCCTACCGTTGGGACTGAAGGCTACGGAATAAACATTACTTTGAGTTTGGATCTCCCTGACGAGTTGGTTACTGCTTACCTTCCAAATATACACTCCGGATGCACCCCAATCTCCTGTTACAAGATACCTTCCATCTGGACTGAAACTGGCTGAAGTAACTTTTGAAGCACGACTCCAAACCAAATTGCCGGTGCTCACTTCCCTAATTTGTAAGTATGTATCAGTATAATCGTCTCCTATTGCCAGGTGCCTCCCATCAGGACTGAAGATAACAACGTCGGTATTAGCATTCCTAATATACCAAACGGTATTACCACTGTTCACTTCTACGAGCGATACATTAGGATAGTTATATGTCGCACGGTAACTTCCATCAGGACTAAAGACCTCCAACTTATTCTCTCTCCAAGGAACTATCTCTGGATCAACATTTACCGATATCACCAGGTCGTTTGTCCAGAGGGGTGGATAGTCTAATTTTATTTTTGCCACCCCTCTCTGGTACTCGGGATGGATGACAATCCACGCAGTCACGCGAACCTTGGTCCAATTGGTTTTGAGGTCCCTTGCAGCATCCACGTTAAGCATCAAATTTGTCGTAATTGTTCGATCCGCTACCTGAAAAGTTATCGGCAAGATTTCATTGTTGGCATCATAACCACCGAGTGTTGTGGTAACGTCGTCTGTCAAAAAGACCCGTCGATACAGCAGCGCGATTTGGCTTTGAAGTTCAACAGAGCGTGCAAGAAGGGGTGACAGATCGGTTCGCGCCAATGTTCCACGCTGTTCCAAAACCAAGGTGTCCAGTCTCTTTAACCGTGTGGCATAGTCTTCATCACTCTCAAACTCATCTTGCGGCGTATTCAAGGCGTGATTTTTCCGAAAATCGACGATATCGTCTTCAATTGATTGACGTTTCGCAGCTACGGCTTGTTGTTTCTCCTCAAGTTCGATCCTGAGGGTTTTAATCTGATTCACGGTGAGGTCAAACGCGTCGCCCATGGCAGTAGCACTGAAAACAACCAGGGTTACGAAAACGAAATTAAATTGAATCATTCTAAGGGTTGTTATTCTTGTAAACATTGCAAGCATAAATCTCCTTTTGATATTTTTTGAGTAGTTGACGTGTCTTTAAATTATGTCCCTATTTCCTTTCTACACCATTCCCATCATTTTCTATACTGATATTTATCCGATCTGGTGTAAAATTGGTGATATCCAGAGTAAACTCCTTGAGTGGTCTACTGACCAATTCTTCCGCTAACTGCTGTGTACCGTTCTCGGTGTGTAATTCAATAATCGCAACACCTGAGTCGAAACTGCGGAGATATACCGTATCAACACCTGCCCACTCTTTTAATACCTTTTGAAACTTAACTAACTGATTGAAAGGCAAAGGTGAAATAATCAGTTGTACATCTTTAACACTCGTAGCTCTTACCACATCAATATTGATCTGAGTTGGGGTGAAATTCTTAACATCTAATGCGAACTCATTGATCGGTTTTCGTTCCAGTTCATTTGCTAACTGCTGTGCCTCTTGCTCAGAATGTATATCAAAGACAGCGTTCCCAGCATCAAATTCTTGAAGTGAGACAGACTTTATGCCCTCCCATTTTTTCAATGCCTGTTCTAACTGTCCAAGCTGCTCAAATGAGAGTTGTGAGATAACCAATTTCACAGGTTTGGGTTCGGCGACCTGTTGCTTTTTTACTTCAAGGTCAATCCGTTTATCTGAGAAGTTTCCGATATCCAGTGAGAACTTATTGAAGGTTTTTCTGAGCAACTCTCCTGCAAGTTGTTGTGCACCCCCTTTGTAATGCAGCTCAATTGTTGCGATCCCTGCATCATAACTGCGGAGAAACACAGTTGTTACGCCACTCCATTTCTTCAATGCTTGTTCAAGTTGGATTAGTTCATCAAAAGTTATATTGGCAATGACCAATTGGATATCAAAGAGTGCAACGGCTCTACGCACTTCAATATCAATCTGCATAGTATTGAAGTTCTTGACATCAAGTGAGAACTGATTAAGGGGTTTCGTAACAAGTTGTGCTGCTAAATGTTGTGCACTGTGCTGTGTATCTACACCGATCACAGCGACACCCGCCTCAAAACTGCGTAGGTTTATTGCGTCAATCCCTCTCCAGTTTTGCAATAGCAAGCTCTAATTGCACCAGTTGACTAAAGGTTAGTTCTCCGACGACCAAAGAGACAGCGTATTCTTTCACACCGCTTCTTTTCCACTTCTCAGCGATCTGTTTCATCAGATGATCTGCAAGGAGTTCACCGGTGTTTTGAAAGGCTTTCTGAATAGCCATATTTTGGGTCAGGTCAGAACCTTTCCCTGTTTCTGAATGTGCATGAAATATGGTTGCTGTGTCAACATCAAGAATCTTAATCTCCGATGTTACTCGACTTGTATATAAACCGTAGCTTATTCGTGTATCATTTGCGAATGCTTCTCCAACGATGACGAGTTCAGCACCGTGCTGCCGACCAATTGTTGACGCAGCCGCAGGATCACCGTGGAGAAGTCCAGCAGGGGGTTCTGAAGGGTGTGCGCTTCTTATCTGCAGTGGGTCAATCACCTTATAGCCTTCGTCCGTAAATTTCTTGATGACTGCCGTTTCTATTGCAGGACTGGATGCTTGCCAATGTCGTTCAGAAATGAGGATCATAACTTTCGGTTTCTTAACTGGACGGTCAGGCTTTGCATCTATCGCAGCACTGTTACCGGTTCTCTGATTGACGCGCAGTTCAATTTGTTCTGATGTTTGGTTTAATATTTCAAGCTCAATAGCAGCAAACTCTGTCAGTGCTAAATCTGTGGAAAACTTCTGTATGTCATCACTGATTGTTAGTTTGATTTCTGCTTCACTCTTTCCAGCATCAAAATTTTTCCGATCTAATTTTTCAAGAGCTTTGCCATGCGTTGTTTAAGCGATTCTTCAAACTTCAAGAGTTCTTTGAAGGTCACGTTTGTGACTTTCAGGGTTAACTGGGTTTGCGATGCTGTTTCTTCCGCAGAAAGGACATTGATTTGTAAAGTTAGAATTAGTAAACACAATAAGACAACGGGTTTGAAATACCAATACATTGAGGTAGGTGATACAAACATTTTGGGTTCCTCCTAATCCGCTATAGAAAAGGAAAAGAGGTATAGGTTAGATAATCAACCTATACCTCAACAATTTTTGTGATCTAACGTGCATACTCTATGAGTTTTTTAGAGAGTTCAGCAGACAATTTTTCCGCCGCATCAAACACCATATCTTCTTCAAGCGGAGCTTCCTGTTCTTCAAGTGAGTGTAAGCGTATGTCCTCTCTCCTACTTAACGCGCGCTCATCCCCACTGACCTCACCCCATTCCGCGCTGAAGTCGTGCGTCACGGTGAACCTATCTGTCTTGTTGACTTTTGCAGTTTTCACGTCAAGGATCTTATATGACCCGGTAATTGTGACAGACGATGCTACCGTATAATGTGTAAACGTTGCAGACACTACCTTCTCGGCATACCTGGTTCTGGTTTTTCCTTTTTCATCAACGTATTCGCCTGCTGGTAGTCGCAACGTGCTTTTACGGGGACTGGATTTGCTTTTTGTGCGGGCGGGCGTATAAGTAAGTCGTGTAATCTGCCCAATAACCAGTTCATGCACACCAGCAACTTGGCCGATCCCAGCAACAGTTTTATCATCAAACCGTTCAGAAAAACCGAGATTTTGCTCAGCCATAACAGCCTCAACCTGTTCCCGCGAAATAATTTCTAAAAACTCCGATGCTTCCAGATCGGCTTGCACATTGCCAATAATAACATCAGTGATTTGGTCCAATAGACCACCACCGTATTTGTCTGTTTTACCGCTTTTGTCCTCAAAAGTGAAAATCGCCATTCTTTTTTGGCCAGCTCTTTTGGCTTGTTGATAGCGATCATCAGCATCCTTGTAACCGGGGACGAATTCTGTAGCTTTCCTAAATTCTTTTGCAGCACTCTTTTGTATTTCAACGTCAGACCCCGATTCAGCAAGACTGATACCTTCTTGGTAGTGGACTTCGGCTGCGTTTTCGGACGCAACATTCAATTCACGCGTGTATTCTTGGATATTGAATGTTATCCGTTGCTTCGTTTTCTTATGTATCAATGGCGGTAAATTTCTTACCAACCCATTGATTTCATTAAGTGCTTTATAATCAGCGACCATTTGATCCCATCTAAACTTATCAGGAGATGTTTCAAGGGACTTGATACTGCTTTTCCGTGCTTCTACAGCGGCGTTAAAAAATGTCGTCACGAAATCCTGTGCTTTGACGTAATTTGGGTTTATACGCAAAGCGCTCACCGCATCGCGTAATGCTCCCTCATAATCGTTCACTTGATAATTCGCTTGTGCACTCTCCATAAGTTTGCCGGCCTTACCAGCACACCCGGATACGCACATAGAGACTATAATTAGTGGTAGAATACTCGTAATGAGTATATTTCTCATAGTAATCATAGATTGATCTCCTTATTTGGATTGTTTGAATTGAACATTGCTAAGGAACTTATTGATTGAATTGAACATTAATAACAACATAATACATAGGTATCATTATTAAGTCAATATTTTATATATAATTTTACTTATATTTATGTCTTAATATGATAGTCAATGTATTATACTGTATAATCGTTATGTATATCAAATATAATTAGAATTCATAGCGAGTAACATTATCTGCCCCATCGCAATGAAGTTGAGAGGTGTCAAGTTTATCGGTATCAAGCAGATGTATGACAGACGCTTCAAAAAGTTTCTGAAAAGAACCATCTTTAGACCAACGATTGTGCCATTTAGAGATATTAGACCAATGCAGTCCATTACGCCGTATTAGGGGTGAATTCCATTGAATACCCGTATGTAAAACAAAAAGGATGTAGTTGGAGTCTTGTAAAAGGAAAGTTTTGGCTTTGGACCTTTTATTCGTTTTGACAAATGGGTTTGATATAACGATCAAAATCCTTTCGGTAATTTAGCGAGGTTAGGAAACCTCGCCTGCAGGAGGTACATACATTAATTAAAGTTCATACCTTAGAATCATGGAATAAATGAAGATCATTTTGTCAGTTTCATTTAGATAACGGAAATACGTGAGTTACACATTTTTTTATTGCAAATTTCTGCTTTTTTAAGATATACTTTCATATACTTAATTGCATGTGATGACACATCAGACTGACAAAAAATCCTGTTACGGACAATAGGAGAATTTAAATGCTCTTTAATTTTGGGAATGTGCTGATATTCTTAGTTGTAGGTTGTTTATTTGTCGTTCTCAATCTGACTATTTCTCGTCTCCTTCATACAAAGTTGTTCTCAGGTGAAAAATATATCCCTTATGAATGTGGTGAAGACCCGATTGGAGATACGCGGATAAAGTTCAACACACGCTTCTATGTCATTGCGCTGATTTTTCTCATCTTTGATGTGGAAGTTGTATTTTTGCTACCGTGGGCGGTTGTTTTTCGCGAATTCGGACTCTTTGCATTCTTGGAAATGCTGGTTTTCATCGCTATTCTGTTGGTCGGTCTTGCTTATGTGTGGGCGAAGGGTGATTTGGAATGGATCCGTTCAACACAGTTAGAGGTTCAATCCTTCCAAAGGGAGGAAAGTTATGATAATTGATGAGAAATTGGACAAGAACATAATTGTTACCTCAGTGGATGCTGTGGCAAACTGGGCACGATCATCTGCACTCTGGCCGATGACGTTTGGTCTTGCGTGTTGCGCTATTGAGTTTATGGCGACCGCAGCTTCTAACTACGACTTAGATAGGTTCGGTGCAGGTGTACCTCGTGCGACGCCACGACAGTCTGACCTTATGGTTATCTCTGGAACAGTTACTTTAAAGATGGCAACACGTATCAAACGTCTTTACGAACAGATGCCAGAACCGAAGTATGTAATCTCTATGGGTAGCTGCGCAACCAGTGGAGGTCCGTATTGGCAGCACGGATACCACGTCCTAAAAGGAGTAGACCGAATTATCCCTGTTGACGTCTATGTTCCTGGATGTCCACCACGACCTGAAGCACTCATTGAAGGTCTTTTGAAATTACAAGAGAAGATAAAAACACAGACTGTTGCAAAACGCACAAATGTCCCATTCTTGAAACGGCTATTTACAAAAACAGAATGGTACGAACACGAAAAAATTGAAGCAGAGAGTGCAGAAAAAGAAACATCAACTGAGGGAGAAGATGTACAGACATCTGATGAAGAAAACGGTGAGAGTACGGAAAACAATAACGATTTGGAGTAAAACGACGTGACACCAGAAGAAATATATGAGAATCTATTAGAAAAGTTTGGAGATCCTATACTCGGTTATGACACCGAACTTATGGGAGATCCGAACATACAAATTGCTCCATCCGCAATTGCTGAAGTGTGCCAATATCTTTCAGAAACTGACTCACTGGGTTTTGATTCTCTGATGTGTCTTAGCGGACTTGATTTAGGTGTCAAGGAAGAGGTTTTTTCGGTTGTCTATCACCTTTATGCTATGCGACATCGTCATAGTGTTGTTTTGAAAGCGTCTGTTCCGAAGAGTGATGCACATCTTCCGAGCGTTGCACATATTTGGAAAACTGCGGACTGGCACGAACGCGAAACTTACGACCTTTACGGTATACGCTTTGATGGACATACCGATCTCCGTCGTATCTTACTTCCCGATGATTGGGAAGGTTACCCCCTGCGAAAAGATTACCAAGAACCTGATTTTTATCGTGGTATGCGCGTACCGTATTAGGAATAAGGAAACAGTAGAAACCGTATATTAAAGAATAAACTCATTTATTAGATCACTCACTCAATTCTCAAAACTGACACTATGGAAGCAACACAACAGACAGAATCAAAGATGATAGAGCTTAAGCCGTTCACGGACGAGATGGTCGTGAACATGGGACCTCAGCATCCCAGCACACACGGTGTGTTACGGCTGGAGTTAAAGTTAGACGGTGAGGTGGTACGAGAAGCAATTCCACATATCGGTTATTTACATCGTTGTTTTGAGAAACACTCAGAGAACCTTTCTTATCCCCAGATAATTCCGTTTACTGATCGGATGGATTATGTAGCAGCAATGAACCAGAATTGGGGATTTTGTCTTGCTGTAGAAAAGTTGATGGAAGCAGACGAGTCAAAGGATTTTGCTGTCCCTGAACGTGCGGAATATCTTCGTGTACTTATCTGTGAATTAAATCGGATTGCGAGTCATCTTCTCTCTTTCGGCACTTACGGCATGGACATTGGGGCTTTTACACCTTTCCTCTATGCCTTTCGTGATCGTGAAAAACTTTTACTGCTTTTTGAAAAAGTTTGTGGTGCCCGTCTGACATATAATTATATCCGTATCGGTGGTGTCTCAGAAATAATACCGATGGAACCTGGTTCCACTACTGAACAGAACTTTTTGGATGAGATTGAGGAATTTCTGGATTATTTTGAACCGAAGATAGATGAATACAACGATCTCCTGACATCAAATAGCATCTTCTCGGAGCGTACTATGAGGGTAGCGGTTATGTCCCCAGAGATGGCACTGAGTTATGGTGCGACTGGTCCGAACTTACGCGGTTCGGGGGTTGATTGGGATTTAAGACGAGACGAACCCTATTCTATCTATGATCGATTTGACTATGATGTACCAGTGGCAAAGGATATTCCTGAATTAGGTGCTGTCGTCGGCGATTGCTGGAGCCGGTACAAAGTACGTATGGATGAGATGAAACAATCCGTCCGAATAGTCAGGCAAATTTTAACAGAAGGTCTACCCGATGGACCTGTCATGGCTGAGCTGAAAGCCGTACGTCCACCAAAAGGCGAAATCTATTTTAGGAGTGAAGCACCGCGCGGAGAACTCGGATTTTACATTGTCAGCGATGGAACACCGAAGCCGGTTCGTGTTAAAGGACGTTCGCCATGTTTTAGTGCTTTGAGCGCACTACAGGAACTGAGTCAAGGTTTGATGGTCGCAGATATCATCGCAATTATCGGTAGTATTGATATTGTAATGGGAGAAGTAGATCGGTAAGACATAAGAGTTTGTATGATGTCGTATGAGGTTAGGAGTATAGATGTCAGATTTATTATCTGAAAGCTTCTTTAAGAATTTTAATCTGCAAGAAGAAAGCGGAAATTGGGCATCAAATTTTGTCCAAGATGTAATCCAAGCGAGAATTCCAGATTTTCCAATAGAATTGGGTTCTGTCCTTGTGATGATAGTTTGCGCTGGTATTTTCGTTGCTGTTGTACCACTCTTGCCGCTTGTGCTTGTACTTGCCGAAAGAAAAGTTGCTGCGCGTTTTCAAAATAGAACGGGTCCGATGCGTGTTGGACCTTGGGGGACGCTTCAAACATTAGCAGATGGCATAAAACTGATCTTCAAAGAGGACTTTATTCCACCGCAAGGCGATAAGCTGCTTTTTTTACTTGCTCCTTATGTCATATTTGCATGTTCTTTCGCTGTCTTCGCCGCCATTCCATTCAGTCAAGACATCTTGGTAAGCGATTTTAATATTGGTATCTTTTATATTATGGCGATCTCCTCTGTGATAGTGATGGGTGTTATTATGGCAGGTTGGTCATCAAATAGTAAGTGGTCGCTTTTGGGGTCTTTACGTTCTGCGGCACAAATCGTAAGCTACGAAATTCCACTCGGTTTATCTATATTAACAGTGGTCATGTTGGTTCAAAGTTTAGGAATGAAGGATATCGTGGAAGCACAAGCTGGTGGTATCTTCACATGGTTAATCTTTCGTTCACCTTTTACCTTTATTGCATTCTTTATCTTCTTTATTTCTGCTATCGCTGAAGTGAACCGAACACCTTTTGACCTGCCGGAAGCGGAATCTGAAATCGTCGCGGGATTCCATACCGAATATAGTGGTATGCGTTTTGCTCTTTTCTTTATTGCTGAATATGCAAATATGTTCGCTGTCAGTGCAATTGGTGTAACACTCTTCCTCGGAGGATATGAAGGGATCTTACCGGGATACGATTTTCTCGGTGGATTACCCGGCTTCGTTCTCAAAACGTTGGGACTCGTTTTCGTAATGATGTGGATAAGATGGACACTGCCACGTTTACGGGTTGATCAACTCATGAATCTCTGTTGGAAGTACTTTATCCCGATTTCATTCTTTAATATTTTGGGAACAGGAATATGGGGACTGATTTTTGATGAGGACGATATATGGAGTATGGGGATTAGTTGTGGAATTATTTATGTAGGTCTCATCGCTGCGTATGCTATAGCTGGAAGAAATCTCGTTCAAAAACCACAACCACAGATGAATTCGGTTTAAGATGTGGATTTACCAGCAAATAGAAAACGCCATCATCTTTTCGCTTATAATGCTTGCTACGCGAATTTGGAGATAGATCATGAACTTTGTAAAAATTGCTTTGTCCCAGGCGAAAACAGAGGTCAATTCACAAAGTGTATTTGGTTGTATCGCTTTTTTCTTGATATGTCTTGGTATTATAGTAAATTTTCTCGGTAATTCAATTGGTTTGGAAACCGATGTAATACCAATAATTACAAGCGGATTGGGTTTGATTGGCTCCTTAATTTACATCTTTATTGATGTAGGGGCCAAATTTCATCTGTTTTTGTGTGGAATTTTTACTGCAATATTCCTCATCAGTCTTGGAAGACTATTTGGTTAATATGGTTTAAAGTTAGTTATCAACACCTATAGCGATAGAAACTGTAGACATACAAAGGAAGATTCGTTATGGAAAAATACATACGCAACATATACAAAGGTGTTTATACCGTGCTTGTTGGCATGCGGATCACGATTCGGCAGTTCTTCGAACCGAACGTAACGCATCAATACCCCTATGAACACGATTTTGAAAAAAAACAGAACGTAAGAGAGATCCCAAAAGGTTATCGGGGACAACTCTACAATCGGATAGAGGATTGCATCGGATGTAAGAAGTGTGAGTTGATCTGTCCTGTAGATTGTATCACGATCACTGGAACGAAATTGCCTAAAGGAGAAGACCTTTGGAATAGCATGAACGTCGTGCATCTCAAAGATGGACGGGAAATCATCGGACTAATTGATGGTGATGAAAAAAACATACAACCTGAAGATCCGGTGACTATAACAAATATTACATCTCGCCAAGGTGATCAGGAAGTGGTTGATCGTCTTGAGGCGTCCGGAGATGAGAACCGAACACAGACCATATCTGGAAACGAAATATCACGCGTTGTCACACGCAATCCGGTTGTCTTCTATCTTGACCAATTTGATATTGATATGTCTCTCTGTATGTATTGTGGACTTTGCACAGAGGTCTGTCCAACAGAATGTTTGACTATGATAGATTCGCTCAAGGGTATTGAGTATTCAAAGTTTGACCGTACCGATTTAATCTTCAATTTTGACAAGCAGGAGATGTACGATAAAGACGAAGCAGATACCGAAGAAGCTGCGGATTAAAAGGTCTTTTTAAGAAAGTTATTAAATGGAATTTACACTCAAAACATTTATTTTTTACGGATTCGCGCTCATAACAATTGCTTCTGCATTTGCTGTGGTGAGCGTCCGAAACATCGTTCATGCAGCGTTTGCATTGATGGTAACGCTTTTTGGCGTTGCAGGACTATACGTGTTTCTACAAGCGGATTTCCTCGCAGCAACACAGGTGATCGTTTACGTCGGTGGTATTCTTGTTCTAATCCTCTTCGGTGTTATGATGACGAGTGGACGGTTAGAGATGCGTATCCACATAGAACGAGGTCAACTTCTGTTAGGTGGCGGAATTTCGCTTGCACTACTGATGTTGCTATTGACTGTGATCGCTAATACACCCAAATGGGAGAATCTTACCGATGATGGAACAGCACTTGAACCAACAACGAAACGTATCGGTGAACTAATTCTGGATGGTAAGTTTTTGCTGCCGTTTGAAGTGGCTTCGGTGCTGCTGTTAGTAGCGTTAATCGGTGCCGCGCTTATTTCTCGCAAGGAGGTTCGGGACTAATTCTTCGTGTCTTTAGGATAAGATAACATGACTCTACAACACTATTTGGTCATCAGTGCAATATTGTTCTCACTCGGTATTTTCGGTGTGCTAACTCGTAAAAACGCGATCAGCATTTTGATGAGTATTGAACTTATACTTAATTCTTGTAATTTGAATTTCGTTGCATTCTCTCGCTTTGTTTCACCGCCAGAAAACATTGATGGTCAAATAATCGCTATATTTGGCATTGTGCTTGCTGCAGCCGAAGCAGCAGTTTTTCTTGCAATTATTCTCGCAATCTACCGTGAATTCGGTAGTATACGTCCAGATGAAGTGGATACCTTGAAAGGTTAATAACGTATTAATATGGACATTACATTGATCAGTATCATTTTACTGTCCCCGCTTGTTGCCTTTGCAATCTTTGCGCTATCAGGTTTAGCAAAACGGAGTTTCCCACGACAAGACCTGCTATCAACAGCGGCAATGCTTATCGGACTTATCTGCTCTTTACTCCTTTTACGAGAAGTAGTTCCCGAACCAGAACCGCTTGCAGTTGATTGGATATCAATAGGTGAATTCACCTTCTCAATGGGTTTTTACCTTGACAGTGTTACTGTGATAATGCTCATCGTTGTCACACTGGTAAGTAGTCTTGTGCATATTTTCTCTATAGGTTATATGCATGGTGACCCTCGGTATCCAAGATTTTTTTCCTATCTTTCGCTTTTCTCTTTTTCAATGCTTTTTTTGGTGGTGTCTGACAATCTACTCGGTATCTATATTGGCTGGGAACTTGTAGGTCTCTGCTCGTATCTGCTTATCGGTTTCTGGTTTGAAAAGGACTCCGCAGCGAATGCGTGTAAGAAAGCCTTTCTAACGACACGGGTCGGTGATATCGGTATGTTCATCGGCATGATGATGCTGTTTAAGAAATTTAAAACCTTTTCCCTTCATGGAACAGATGGTATTTTTACGTTGATTACCGATCCCGCGAGGTTTACAGGTGATACCTCTGATATCGTGTGGCTTTCTATTGCTGGTATATTCATCTTTTGTGGTGCAATTGGTAAGTCTGCTCAGGTACCTTTGCATACATGGTTACCGGATGCGATGGAAGGTCCCACACCTGTTAGTGCGTTAATTCACGCAGCGACGATGGTTGCTGCAGGCGTGTATCTCACTGCACGGATGTTCCCACTTTTGACGGTTACTTCATCCTTAGTCATCGCCTACGTTGGTGGTATTACCGCTATCGTTGCTGCAACCATAGCCATTGTTCGTTTTGATATTAAGCGGGTTTTGGCATACTCTACGGTAAGTCAACTGGGGTTTATGATGTTGGCAATTGGTGCGGGTAGTTATGTTGCGGGACTATTCCATCTTACAACGCATGCATTTTTCAAAGCCTTGCTGTTTCTCGGTTCCGGAAGTGTTATCCACGCCTTCCACGCGATGCATTCACATAGTCATGCCGATGAACATGTAGATAGTGAAGAACAGACACACGACGACCACAGTTTAGTTCATCAACACGGTTCAGAAATTCCACCTGACCAAGATATGCGGAATATGGGTGGACTCAGGCGAAAGATGCCGATTACTTTTATCACAATGCTCATTGCAACCCTGTCAATTTCTGGTGTGCCGTTTGTTTTCTCAGGTTTCTGGAGTAAGGATAAGATTTTAGCAGGTGTACTTGATAGAGCGATGGTATGGAATTCTATACACCACTACATTCTGTTTGGAATTGCGCTTTTGGCAGCAGGTATCACGGCATTTTATATGTTCCGTCTCATTTTTATGACCTTTTTCGGTGAACCGCGTAATCAAGAGATGCATAACATGGCGCACGAATCGCCTTGGATGATGACAGCACCTTTAATTATATTAGCAATATTGAGTTTTCCTTTCGTGAATACTTTGTGGTTTAACAAAGACTATGTCAAACCGCCGAAACAGCACCATCTACATGAGCCAGCACATGCACAAGTCTTACCGGACACGAAAATAGGAGATACAAATTTTGGTTTAGCATTCTTCGGTGCTTCCGAAGTCTACGCAGCTGAAGATGAAGGTGGACACGACACGGAAGGTGCTGATGCTGCACATCATGCACACAGTCCTGCTCACACAATTGCGATGGTTTTGTCAATCTGTGTCGCAGGTTTAGGCATACTGCTTTCTTGGCTATTCTATCATAAAAGAAGGTTCTCTGCAGAATCTGTCGCAACAACTTTCAGACCAGTCTATAACATATTTTGGAATAAATACTATTTTGATGAATTCTACGATGGCGTATTAGTTGCCTTGACGGTATGGAAATCTCGACTTTTTGCACGCTTTGATTTGTCTGTAATTGATGGTATTGTTAACGGTGTAAGCACGGTAACACGTCAGGTTTTTGCAGCTTTTATCGGCTTTTTTGATAATCGAGTTGTTGATGGCATCGTCAACCGTGTCGCAGAAGTTACATGGGCAGCCGGTGGTAGAATACGCAGAATACAAACAGGAGCAATACAGACCTATCTCTTTGTCGTTATCGGTGGGATAGTGTTGATAATATTGATTTTCCGAGCATTGTAGATGGAATATAAAAATATACTGACCCAATGGGATGAGGAGGATTCCCACTAAATGTTTTTATCCCTAATGATTTTTGTCCCGTTGATTGGGATGATCGTTGTTTTACTTCTCCCGCGAGAGTCGGAAGAATTGATAAAACGCGTTACGCTCGCTTTTACACTTGTACCGCTTATTATTGCAGTGTACTTATTTATTGACTATGACCGAACAAGTGCCGTAAAACAGTTTGAAGAAGGTCCTTTTCCTTGGATTGAGGTATTCAATATTCAGTATTATCTCGGTATTGACGGGATGAGCGTAACACTGATCCTCCTTACTGCCCTTTTAGGTCCAATCTGCGTGCTTGCCTCCTGGCGAAATATAGAGAAAGGCATTAAAGCGTATATGGCGTTGTTCCTGTTGCTTGAAACAGGGATGTTAGGGTTCTTCGCTGCGTTGGATCTGTTCCTATTCTTTGTATTCTTTGAACTGACACTGCTACCGATGTATTTCCTTATCGGTGTGTGGGGAGGACCGCGCAAAGAATATGCAGCAATCAAGTTTTTTCTCTATACACTTTTCGGTAGTGTGTTGATGTTGGTTGCGATTATTGCTGTCTATCTCAACAGCAATATTGTTGATGGGATAGTTACCGGAGAGCGAACATTTAATATTATTGATCTCATAACTTCGGCGAGTGAACCAGGACATGCCCTTGCCGATCGAACCTTCCAAATATGGGTATTCCTCGGCTTCTTTGTCGGGTTTGCTGTCAAAGTGCCTATCTTCCCATTCCATACTTGGCTACCCGATGCACACGTTGAAGCACCGACAGCAATTAGCGTTATCCTTGCTGGAGTCCTCCTAAAGATGGGAACTTACGGATTAGTGCGAATTAACATGGATATGTTCCCAGAAGGCATGGCGTTCTTCACGAAAGGAGGCGGTTTCGTTGGGAATAGTCTGGCAATACTCGGATTTGTTAATATCGTATATGGATCATTCTGTGCATTAGCACAGACCGATTTTAAGAAACTGGTTGCATATTCCAGTATTGGACACATGGGGTTTGTTATCTTAGGACTTGCTGCAGGAAATGAAATAGGACTTACCGGTGCAATACTACAGATGTTCAATCACGGTGTCATCAGCGCAATGCTATTCCTACTTGTAGGTGTTCTTTATGACCGTGCTCATCACAGGGAAATTGATGGCTTCGGTGGCTTAGGAAACAGAATGCCTGTCTATACTGGCATTACAACGCTGGCGTTTATGGCATCATTAGGATTACCTGGATTAAGTGGATTTATAGGTGAAGCTTTTTCACTACTTGGTGCTTATGAGCGATTCCACTTGTTAGCGATCCTATCTACGATAGGTATAGTTGTTGGTGCGGCATATTTCCTCTGGACACTACAAAGAGTCTTCTTAGGCACGCTCAATCCAAAATATAAAGAACTCCCTGAAATCAACGGACGCGAAATACTGACTTTGGTACCACTCGGAATATTAGTCATTGTGCTCGGTATCTGGCCAGACTTCGCCATTGAAATGTTCAGCGAATCTGTCGTAGAGTTGTCTAATAAAATCAAGGACACATTACAGGCGAGTTTATAGGAGGAAGGTGTGGATTATTTAGAAAACATTGAAAGCCTTATCCATTTCATACCTGAGATACTTCTCGTCGTTTTCGCTGCTGCCGTAATTATCCTTGATCTCATCGTTAAAGACCGCGAAAGTGATAAAGTAGCCTATCTGGCACTTGCAGGACTCGGATGCTCCCTGATTGCTATCCTCATCTCAAATTCAATTGTCAATACTAACGAACCGCTGAACCTATTTTTTGGGATGATCCGGTTGGATAAATTCGCCATATTCTTCAAGGTTCTCCTGATATTAGCGACCTCTGCAACCATTCTTTTCTCCCTCCGTTCCGAAGAACTTGATGTGAAATTAAAGGGTGAATACTATGCCTTACTATTAGCTGTTACGTTCGGAATGTTCCTGATGGCATCATCAACCAATCTCTTGATGATATTCATCTCTTTGGAAACGGTGAGTCTCACCTCCTATATCCTTGCTGGTTTCCTAACGCATAGTCCGCGCTCAAGTGAAGCTGCGTTCAAATATATCACGTACGGTGCTGTCGCATCAGGGACAATGCTATTTGGCTTTTCACTAATATTCGGTATGACTGGGACAGGGGACCTTGCAGAAATTAGGGATCAGTTACCAGTAGTCCTTGCTTCTGGTGACGTAACTGCTCTCGGTCTACTAATCGGTATCACCTTCATTCTTGCCGGTATCGGATACAAAATTGCGTCCGTTCCATTTCACATGTGGTCTCCCGATGTCTACGAAGGTGCGCCTATACCGATAACAGCTTTCTTATCAGTCGCTTCAAAAGCCGCTGGGTTTGCACTATTCCTCAGGTTCTTTTATACAGGATTTAGGGCACCAGGCATCATACAATCTATTGATTGGAGTTTCTTATTGGCAGTAGTTTCCGCTCTGACTATGACTATTGGCAACCTTGCTGCATTGCCACAACAAAATGTAAAACGTCTATTAGCCTATTCAAGCATAGCACACGGCGGTTATCTATTGATGGGTGGTGTTCTTCTGACACCTGAGGGACTTGGTGCGATTCTTTTCTACCTTATCGTCTATCTCTTTATGAATTTAGGTGCATTTTACGTGGTAATTCTTGTTGCAAACGAATCCGGTAGTGAAATGATTGCTGGATACCGAGGACTCTGGTCCCGATCCCCCTTAGTCGCTGGTGCGATGGTGGTTTTCCTTGTTTCGTTAACTGGCATTCCTCCCTTTGCTGGTTTCTTTGGCAAATTCTTCCTGTTTAATGCCGTCATCAGCAAAGGTATTTACTGGTTGGCATTTGTCGGTCTACTAAACAGCGTAGTCTCTCTCTACTACTACGCACGCATCATCAATGCAATGTGTTTTGAATCTGCAGAAGATACAGAAGATTTATCCTTCTCAAAAAGTACATTTGCACTGTTGACTGTATTTGTAGTTCCAACGATCTTCATCGGTTTTCTAAATATCTTCTATTCCCTATCAGGAAATATCACCCTACCATAGAATTAAATTTGTGGTCCATCCAGT
This sequence comes from Candidatus Poribacteria bacterium, assembly GCA_965261435.1. Classification (GTDB taxonomy): domain Bacteria; phylum Poribacteria; class WGA-4E; order WGA-4E; family WGA-3G; genus MSPOR6. The sequence continues at coordinate 2,671,358 of CBDHDL010000021.1, read as the reverse complement.
TTCAATTTTGAAGTATGCGGGGCCATTTCGTATTTCGGTAATTTGGCGAGGTTATGAAACCTCGCCAGCAGCGTGGTGTATAGGAAAAGCAAGATACAATTCCTTGCAGATGTTCTCGCCATGTTGCGCTGTTTTCTGTCGTAATAATACCATTTCTAATTGAAAATGTCTCTTTTTTAATGCAGAATACCAAACGCGTATTCTGCCACATTCTGTTAGATTGTGCCGTTCCCCGCTTCAATTCTAAACAGCCGCTAATGAGAGAAAAATTAATAAAAATGGTATAACAACCAAAAACGTTGAAATATTACGATATCTGTGATATAAAACAACTATATCATTTGCTTAGGAGTTATTGTGAAACTGGTAACTTTCAAACACGCATCGTTTAACAAATCTGTCACATCTGATGAGGCGCATATCGGGGTCGTGATTGACGACGAACATATTCTTGTGCTCTATTTAGGTGCACGAAATATGATTGAGTTTTTTGCGAATAATTGTCTTGACGAAACGTCAAACTATATTGAACTCATCCAAAAGTCGTACGAACAGGATGAGGAATTGTCTAAGGTTATCTTTCCCATTTCAGAAGTAGAACTGCAGGCACCCTTTCCACAGCCAATAGGACTGCGCGATTTTGGGGTGTTCAAAACACATATGGATGCTGCAGCGCGTATTACCGGTAAAGAAATATCACCCGAATGGTTCAAACTACCGAACTACTATCGCGGCAGCACGAGTCCCGCCTCTATTGCCGGACATGAAGCAGTTGTTACCTGGCCAAACTATACAGAAAAACTCGATTTTGAACTGGAATGGGGAATATACATCGGTAAGAAGGGAAAGAACATCTCAGTAGAGGAAGCACCAGAATACATTGCAGGATACACAATATACAACGACATCAGCGCACGCGATATACAATTTCGACACATGACATTGTCACTCGGTCCCGCAAAAGGAAAAGATTTTGATAACAGCAACATTATGGGGCCGTGGCTTGTAACACCTGATGAGATTGAGGATCCGTACAATCTCAATATGGTTGCGCGTGTGAACGGAGAAGTTTGGTCAGAGGGGAATACATCGGATATGTATTACTCCTTCGCTGAGATGATCTCCTATGTCTCACAGTCTGAGACGCTTTTTCCAGGTGACTTCTTAGGTTCTGGCACTGTCGGTAAAGGATGCGGATGGGAACTTGATCGATGGATTCAACCGGGAGATGTTATTGAGCTTGAAGTTGAAAAAATTGGAGTATTAAGAAATACAATTGGTGAACCAGAACAGAATCCCGCGGCGTGGAAGGAAAAAGTCTGACTGTGCGATTAAAAGATAAGGTAGCTATCATCACGGGTGCCGCATCTGGAATTGGAAAAGCCACTGCCATACTTTTTGCCGCACACGGTGCAAAGGTTGTTGTAGCAGACATTGATAAACATGGTGGAAACCAAACCGTCGCGAATATCAAAGAGAACGGTAACCAAGCAATCTTCACTCATACCGATGTGACCATGACAGAAGACACTGATCAGATGGTGGATGCAACCGTAAAGGCTTATGGACAACTTGATGTCCTTTTCAACAATGCTGGCATTGCTATGCGTCTCCCTGTTGCCGAATTATCCGAAGAGGATTGGCATCGTTGTTTAGATGTCAACTTGACAGGTGTCTTTCTTTGTGCGAAAGCAGCTATTCCTGTGATGAAACAAAACGGTGGTGGATCAATCATCAACATGTCCTCAATTTATGGGTTAGTAGGCGCAGATGTTCGTGCTGCGTATGTAGCATCAAAAGGGGCTGTTACAAACTTGACACGTGGGATGGCGCTTGATTATGCAGAAGACAATATCAGAGTCAACTGCATCTGTCCAGGATTTGTAGAAACACCTTTAGTTGCTGGTGTCGTGAAAAATCCAGAAGAATATCAGAAGCTCGCCAATAAACACCCTATGCGTAGACTCGGTCAACCTGAAGAAATCGCTTACGGTGCATTATACCTCGCTTCCGATGAATCTGCATTTGTCACTGGTATCGCCTTGCCAATTGATGGTGGGTATACGGCAGGATGAAGTGAATGCGAAACCTTCAATTAGTGATTAGGTGAGGATATGCGCAAATTTATCATAATAGTTTTCCTTATATTACTGTTAAACAGTGCGTATCTTTTCAGTTTCGGTGAACCGACACTCTTCTATATTTCCAATATCCTGTTGCACTTAATTATCGGTATTGCATTAATAATCCCATTTATTATTTATCTCTATAAAAAACTAACAAACATATCACACCTTGGTCGCCTCGGTGTTATCTGCTTAATTGTGGGAATCGTTACAGGTGTGTGTTTAATGATTGTCGGGGGGACTACACCATACCGTTGGATTCTTTATTCACACATTGTGAGTATCAGCATAGGTAGTCTTCTTTTTTGCATCCACTTGTTGGGAGACAATAATTATCTAACACCGAGATTCAAAAAATGCATTATTGGTGTATTAATTAGTGTAGTCTTTTTCCCGATTGGTGCCAAATTATCACAGCACTATTTCCCCAATGCTGACTATCTGGTGAAAAACCCCGCGCTTCCTCCTACCAGCATGTATGAGGAAGGTGGTGGTACGACTGGACATTTCTTTCCAGCTTCTGTCGAAACAGAAACAGGGAACCTAATTCCAACCGATTTCTTTCTAACCTCAGAAACATGTGCAACGAAAGGCTGTCATCCCGATATATATAAGCAGTGGAACGAATCGGCGCATCACTTTTCCTCGTTCAACAATCAGTGGTATCGAAAGTCTATCATCTATATGCAGGAGGTTAACGGGATACAACCATCTAAATGGTGTGGTGGATGTCACGACCCGGCGATACTGCTCAATGGTGTAATGGATAAACCGATTCGAGAGAATCTGCATACCCCCGCAGCCCAAGCGGGTTTAGCCTGCACTGCTTGTCATTCTATTGAAAAGGTAAAGGATACGATGGGAAACAGCGGATATGTTATCAAGTATCCACCTTTGCATGACATAGCCTCAAGTAAGAATCGAATTATCCGAGGTTTGCATAACTATCTCATTCGTCTTGATCCTGAACCTCACAAGAAGAGTTTTCTCAAACCATTTCATCGTGATAACACAGCTGAATTTTGTTCAACTTGTCACAAGGTTCATCTTGATTTTCCTGTCAATAATTTCCGTTGGGTACGCGGTTTCAACGATTATGACCAGTGGCAAAAAAGCGGTGTTTCACATCAAGGAGCGTTGTCATTTTATTATCCTGATACCGCGAAAAAGTGCGTTGATTGTCACATGCCACTTGTAGACTCCAAAGATGCTGGTAATATAAACGGTAAAGTACACAGTCATCGCTTCCCTGCTGCGAATACAGCACTCCCTTATGTAAATAAACATGAGGAACAACTCCAAGCAGTGATAGACTTCCTACAAAATGATGTGATAACTTTAGATCTGTTCGCTAACGGCAACCCGATCCCCAAAGATGGCGTTCAGGTTGCGCGAGGTGAAAAACCACTCATTGAGGTCGTAGTCCGCACGCGTGGTGTTGGTCATCAATTCCCCACTGGAACTATTGATGCCTTTGACATTTGGCTTGAACTGAAAGTCACCGATGAAAATGGAAAAATCGTATTCTGGAATGGTCGGATCGCAGCACCGGATGGAAACGGCCCTGTCGATCCGGGTGCACATTTCTATCGAAGTTTTATGCTTGATGCACACGGAAACCACATTAATAAACGGAATGTGTGGGCAATGCGAACTGTCTTGTATTCTCGTACCATTCCACCCGGTGCTGCTGATACCGTTCGATATCGTCTGCAAATCCCCTCCGATTGTGGGGAAACGCTGTCTGTAGAGGCGAAACTAAATTATCGTAAGTTCAATTGGTGGCATACACAGTGGGCTTATGCTGGTGTCCGAGATCCTGAACATACAGATTTAAAGGTTGATAAAGGCTATGACAATGGGCGGTGGGTCTGGACAGGTGATACTTCAGATGTCGCCGGAAAAATCAAGGAGATCCCAAACCTACCCATCACCGTGATGGCAGATGTAAAAGCAACACTCCATGTAGAATCTACAAAGGCGGAAGCTGTTACGAGTCAAGAAGAACCAAGCAATCTAAAGATTGCAAATGCGCGTGAACGATGGAACGATTATGGAATAGGACAATTCCTACAAGGTGATCTCAGATCTGCACAGAACGCCTTCCGTAAAGTAACTAAAACTGACCCTGATTATTTAGATGGATGGGTGAATTTGGCGAGATGTAGCATCAAAGAAGGTGACATGAAAACTGCTGAAGCGATGCTGAAAAAAGCGTTTGAAATTCAGCAAAAGATGCTACCAGACAATCCGCATCGCGCAAAAGTTCATTACTTCTACGCGCTTGTACAAGAATCAGCTGGCAATTACGATACCGCAATTCAGCATCTGCAAAGTGCGGTTGCACAGTTTCCACGTGATACCCGTGTGCTAAACCTTCTGGGACGCATGCACTTTTTAAAACGTGAGTATGAAATTGCTTTGACACAGTTTCAGAAAACGATTGATGTAGATCCAGAAGATTTGGATGCACATTACAACATGATGCGTTGTTATCGTGCCTTGAATAATCCATCTATGGCAGCAAAGTCACATAAACTATATCAACGATTCAAAGCGGATGAATCTGTAGATTCAATTACTGGAATTGCTCGCCGCGCAGACCCAGACGCTAACCGTGAAAGTCAACCGATTCATGAACACACGAATAGTTATCTGGCAAATTAGTTCCGAATACTACTGGAGCGTCTACTCTTAAAGTGTAGTTCGGGTAGAGCGAAGCGAAACCTATGGGTGTAAACTTAAGAGGATTTAGTTTCACCTATAAATCGTTCCGAATCCTTATGGTTATAGGGATTGTATGGTATTCAGTCCCGTAGGGACGATATGTTTATAGAAGAATGTTTACCCCACGCCTCTTCAGTCCCGTAGGGACGTTATGTTTATAAGTACATCAACAATAAATATGCCGTTCCTACGGAACTCAAGACAGGTGGGGACAGCGTTTTCTATAAACATTTCGTCCCTACGGGACTGAAGAGGGTTTGTACAACGTTTAACTATAAACATATCGTCCCTACGGGACTGAAGAGGGTTTCGGACATAGAAAATTCCTTAAGTTTACACCCGATGAATGCCATACGCGTATTCACATCGTTGATTTATAGGTAGAGCGAAGCGAAACCCGACATGATAGACACAATCATTACGTGTCCAAATCAACGCCGAATACGCGTTTGGTATTCGGCGGGTTTCGTTCCTCTACCCGACCTACATATTTAGTCTGGACTATCCACTACTGTTCTGTCTACACTTAAATGATGAGCAGATCCGTTCGTAAGGACGGTGTTCCCCTGTCCGAGATACAAATCATTTATGACTTGACAAAGCACTACCAATCTTCAACTATCTGCACTAACAACCGCACACCGTACCCGGATGCTCCTTCAGGGATATAGGTAGACCCCTTCATCCCCCATGCGGTACCAGCGATGTCAAGGTGAACCCACGGGTACCCTTCGGCGAATTTCTTCAGAAACGCTGCACCTGCAATGGTTCCTGCAGTACCATCCCCGATATTCTGCACATCGGCAACTTTGCTCTTGACACCTTCATCATAGTCATCCCATAGGGGTAATTCCCAAACGCGTTCGTGTGTTTTCTCAGCTGCCTTTTTCACCTTTTCCATGAGTGCATCATCAGTACCCATTGCACCAGCAGCGAGATGTCCAAGACAGGTGATCACTGCACCAGTCAATGTTGCTAAATCTATCACACCGTTCGGTTCATACTGTGCAGTCCATCCGAGAGCATCAGCCAATATAAGTCTACCTTCCGCATCAGTATTCATAATCTCAATTGTTTTTCCGCCATAGGAGGTGACGACATCTCCCGGTTTGATAGCGGTTGATCCTGGCATGTTCTCTGATGCGGCAATGATGCCAATAACCCTCACATCAGGTTTCAGGTTACCAATGACTTGCATTGCACCTAATACAGCTGCAGCACCCGACATGTCGTGTTTCATCTCATCCATGCCTTTTCCAGCTTTGAGTGAAATCCCACCTGTATCAAAGGTTATCCCTTTTCCGACAAGTGCGACGGTATCTTTATCCTCACCTTCGGGAGAGTATTCCAAAATAATAAAGCGTGGTTCTTCTGCACTGCCTTGTGCAACTGCTAAAAGGGTGCGAAATCCCTTCTCCTCGATTGTTGACTTATCAAACACTGTACAGTTTAGTCCAGCTTGACTTGCCACTTCTTCCGCTTTATCGGCAAGTTGTGTCGGTGTGAGATGATTGCTGGGTTGGTTGCTAAGATCACGGGCAAGGATAGTTCCGTTGGCAATCGTTTGTCCACGTGTAACAAGTCGTTCCGTTGATGTTTTCTCAATATCACTCCCAACAAGAAGCGTCAAAGATTCAAGTGATTTACTTTCGCCGTTATCGTCTTCCTTTAGGGTTTTGTGCTGTTTGAATTCGTATAGTGAGAGTAGAGTGGCTTCAACGGCTGCTTGTATCCAATCGTCTTGTGTTTCGGGAGGTAGTGGCACTGTGATAGACTTGAGTCCGAGGTCGCGTGTCATCCGTGCAGTGTGACCAGCGACTTGACGGACCTTTTCGGCGTTGAGTTCTGCATACATCCCCATTCCGACCATGATGATACGTGGTGCAGTCATACCACCGTTGGTATATAAAACACTTGTCGTTTTCGGTTTACCTTTGAAGTCTCCGAGATTCAAGAACGACTGAATTCGTCCTTCTAATGCAGCGTCTGCTGCGAGTAGTAATTCATTATGAAAGTCATCTTCAAGTATGGGTATTAGAATAGCATCGGTTTCAAATTGACGAAAATCTCCAATTTCAACGGTTATGTTCATAAATATTCCTTTCTATTTTATGGTAGATTTTAGAATTTGAGTACTGGTACGGTTAGGAAACCGTACCTACCTTAGGGTGAAAATGTCTATTTGTTTTCAAAATTCACCATATATTAGCAAAATCTGTAGATTTTGCAATTCCATCTGATGTTTGTTGCTGATAACTGACAGCTGACAACTATTTAGATTTGCGCATTCCTGTCAATACGACAAGAGGTTCCGTGCTTGTGACTGTGAGTGAATGGTAGGTGTTTGCGGGAACATCAACGCGATCACCACGTTTGAGAGTGTCCTCTTCATCCGCAACTTTAACATCTGCTGTGCCGGATAACACACAGACAACTTCATCATCACTGTGAATGTAATCAAGATAGGCACCCCCAGGACGACCTGACCATTGATATGCATCAAAACCTTCGGATTGCAACTGTTGCTTTAAGTTATCAACATCATCACTCTCTTCCAACCAATTTGATTTCCATTCCATTGTTATTCTCCTTATATTGGTTCTAATTTTACTGGACACACCTTCAACTCTGCTGTGTGTGTTACTGGGTCGTATCCTGAACCTGTTAGAAGGTTTATAGGAACATCACCGAAACTAAAACTGGCAAACACCGTGCCGCTCGGTGAACGATTTGTCGCTTTAACTCTTATATTAATACTTCCACGTGCGCTGCTCATTTTGCACCATTCACCATCAACCAATTTCCATCTATCAAGGTCAGCAGGATTTACTTCAAGAGATTCTTCAGGCAAGAAGTAATCAATTCCCTGTGCTCTCCCTGTCTGTGTTCGTGTGTGATATGATTGTAGTCGTCTACCGGTCGTTAGCCATACAGGAAATTCATCACTTATTGTCTCAGCTGGGTCTCGGTAGTGAACGTTTGAAAAGATTCCCTTTCCGTTCACAAATGTATCCTCATGCAAGCGAGGTGTGCCAGGATGTTCCTTGTGCGGGATAGGCCACTGATTGTTATAGGTATCTGTGACACCATTTTCAATTCGCTCCCAATCTAATCCCGCGTAAATAGGTGAAAGGCTACACAGTTCGTTGAAAATCGGTTCCGGTGACTCATAATCAAATCCGTTGAAGTCAAGACGTTTAGCTATTTCGCTGATAATCCACCAATCAGGTTTTGCTACACCGGTTGGTTGCACGGCAGCACGCATGCGTTGGACTCTGCGTTCAGTATTTGTGCATACGCCATCGGTCTCTCCCCATGCTGTTGCTGGCAGGACTATATCGGCAAGTTCCGCTGTTTCCGTTAGAAATATGTCAATCACAACGAGATGTTCTAACGAACGGAGTGCATGCTCACAATGTTCGCGATCAGGATCGGATAGTAGAGTATTCTCACCATCAATCAGCATTGCGTGAATACTGTCACCACAGAGTTCCAGCGCGGTGACTTTTGTAATACCTTTTTCAAGGTCAATTTCTTTGCCATACGCTGTCTTGAACTTTTCCTGATTTTTTGGATCAGTAACAGATTGAAAACCGGGATAATTATTCGGCAAAGCTCCGCTATCACCTGCCCCTTGGATGTTGTTTTGTCCACGCATTGGGTTGATACCTGTTCCCTCACGTCCAACATTTCCTGTCATCAGTGCCAGGTTGCACAGACTCTGAACGTTTTCAACACCGCAAATATGTTCTGTGATACCGAGTGTATAGTAGATTGCGCCCTTGTCCGTTGCACCATACCACATAGCAGCTGTTTCAATGTCTTTTGCAGGAACGTCTGTGATCGTTTCTGCCCATTCAGGTGTCCATTGACTGATATGTTCAAAGAATTCATCAAACCCCGTTGTTCTGTTTTTGATGAATTCTTCATCAATCAAACCTTCGCGTGCAATAACGTGTGCCATACCAAGAAGTAAAGCAGTATCTGAGCCAACACGGAGTGGTAGATAGAGATGCGACAATTCCGCTAAGCCGATCCGTCTTGGATCGGCGACGATGAGTTTTGCTCCATGTGCGATTGCTTTTTTCAATCCAGTCGCCGCAACTGGATGACATTCTGTCATATTCGTACCGATGCAGAAAATGACATCCGGTTTCTGCATGTCCGCAAGCGGGTTAGACATTGCTCCACGTCCGATTGTTGCTGCCAGACCGGCAACGGTGGGAGCGTGTCAGGCACGGCTGCAGTTGTCAATATAGTTTGTGCCGAATCCTGCGCGGATAAACTTCTGCATGAGATATGCTGCTTCGCTCGGTGCACGACCAGAGGCGATGCCGTAAACACTGTATTTTCCGTGTTTTGCATGAACATTTTGAAATCCCGCAGCAGCTTTGTCCAGTGCATCTTCCCACGATGTTGGGTGAAGTTCACCATCATCACCGCGTATAAGCGGTGTTTTCAAACGATCTGGATGTTGAACGAAGTCGTAAGCGAACTGTCCCTTTACACAGAGTGCGCCTTGGTTCGCAGGTCCATCCATTGCAGGATGAATCCCGATGATTTTGTCGTCATTTGTAAGAATGTCTACGGAGCAACCAACACCGCAGTACGGACAAATAGTGCGTGTTTTATCTATCTGAGAATCAGTGACGTTATCAGCTGCACGAAGTGCCTTTTTGTCGGCAAGAGCTCCTGTCGGACATGTTTGGATACATTGACCACAAAAGGTACAAGCAGAGTCCTTTAGAAGTCCATCAAATTCGGTAGTTATCTGTGTATCAAAACCGCGGTTCATCACGCTGATAGCGTGGTCCCCTTCCTGTTCAGCACAGACACGTACACACCTATAGCAGGAGATACAGAGTTCATAATCTCTCAGGATAAAAGGGTTATCATCTTCCTTGCTTTTACCGGACTTTGCTCCGTTTATATTTGTAGAATACACCTCATACTTTTCTTGAAGAGTTGCCAGTTCACCAGAAGCGTATCCACGCAATGCGTGAACATCTACTTCTCTATTTTCACTCATCACCATTTCAAGTAATGTCTTACGGTATGCTTCTATCGTGTCTGTAGAAGTGCGGATTACCATACCGGGTGTGGCTTTTGTTGTGCAAGATGCGACAGGATTTCGCGCACCTTCCAACTCAACGATGCACAAACGACATCCCCCGAACGGTTCAAGCCGAGGGTCGTAACAGAGCGTCGGTATCTCTTTTTGATGTCGTTCTGCCACTTCAAGGACAGTTTCACCTTCAAAAAAAGTGACTTCAACCCCATCAATCTGTATTTTATCTGACATATTCCATTTACAAGTTTTGCAGAATAGCGTAATACGGGACAACACGAATGTGTTTATTCGGCTTTTTTTGTGAAATCTATCTGTGGCACTTCAAATTCACCCGATAAGATTTTGGATTTGACATCCTCAACAGCTTTTAGCACATCATTCGGAATCTTATCCTTCATCTTGGGATTATAGTTGAACGTAATTGCTTGATCCGTTGTCATATTAAAAGTGTAGATCTTCTTCTCAAACTTCCCATCCATAATGTCTTTTGCAACCTTAACAAAAGCTTTAGGCGTGATCACAGCATTAGCTAACACTGTATCTTCTGAAATTTTGCTCTTGTCTCGATTGACACCAAATGTATAAACAGTTTTTCCATCTTTCATTGCCTCTTCTGCAGCCGTGTATGCCCCGAGTCCAGCTGCATCAGCATTTGGAAATAGAAAATCCACACCTTCATCAATTAATGCTTTTGCCAACCTTTTTCCTGTGCCACTATCGTCCCAACTTCCGGTATATACCTGACGGACTTCCACATCAGGGTTAACACTTTTCGCGCCTTCTGCATAGGCGATAAAAGTACTTTTAACCGATGGAATCTCATCGCCGCCAATTGTTCCGATTCTATTGTTCTGAGTCATCATGCCTGATATTATACCCATTAGATATGCCGGTTGCTCAACACGATAGTTGGTTGGTGCAAGATTGTCATCAATTTCCCCTCCTGAAGAGTTTATGAAAAAAGTGTTTGGAAAATCTGGTGCGACCCTTTTTGCAGGTGCTTGGAATTCATAACCGTGTCCAAAGATAAGATCATAACCCTTTGCAGCATAGAATCGGAAGTGCTGCTCCTGATCAGCAGGTGTTCTGCTAACAACATGTTTAACCTGTGCGCCAAGCTCCTTTTCAATTTCCATGAGTCCATCATACGCTAAAGCATTCCAACCAGAATCAGTAACTTCACCAGGTAGAAGCATTGCAACCTTAAATTTATTACTGTCGTCAGCACATCCAGCAAGCATTATTCCGACAACACATATTATGCACAATAATTTCTGAGTAGTCATCATGTTCTCCTCTCAATGATTTACGTTGAATATATTATAGCATATATGAAAACACAAGTAAATTTTAAATGTTCGGTGGGAAGGTTTCTTTGTGGTAAAATATAGAAATAAAAATCGTTTAAGAAACCGAGAACTAAACACCCTCCTTAGCACTATACTGACCTAACACATCGGAACCCGATATTCATAGCTGTAAAAAATGGAGGGCTTCCAGCGCGATATGCAATGCGTACGTGCTCAGGCGGACTGACCCATGACCCACCGCGTAAAACACGAGATGTTTTAATATTAGCGAAACTCTCTATCACCTCTATGATGTCTCCATCTGGAAAGGGATTGATGTTTGGCGATTCTGCATAAAATCCTTTGTCCCATTTATCAAGGCACCATTCACGGACATTTCCTATCAGGTCGTATAATCCAAATTCATTAGGAGGATAACTCCCTACAGAAGTTGTCTTATTGACTTTTAAATTAAAGTTTGCTTTGCTAATATCAATTGATTGACCCCACGGGTATTTTTGTCTCGTTAACCCACCACGAGCCGCTTTTTCCCATTCAGCTTCAGTTGGCAATCGTTTCCCGACCCACTGTGCATACGCCATTGCTGCATACCAACTCACCCAAGTCACTGGATGATTCGCATTGTAATCTGGAAAAATGCTCATTTTCAAATTCCTCAAATAATCAGCATCATGATAGATGTGATCAATAGTGGAGTCGCGATTGTCATTCCATTCATACCATTTAGTAGGTCGGATCGATTCTGAATTTGCTTCAATAAATTCTTTAAATTCTGCCTCTGTCACTGGATATTTATCCATATAAAACGAATCGACGTAGACTCTATGTACCGGTTTTTCATCATCATTCGCTTCACTATCGTCACTGCCCATGTCAAAAGTACCTCCCGGAATTAGGATCATACCGTCCTGTTCTGATGGAAGATGGGATGTTGGCTCTGGCGTTGGAAACTGTTCTTCAGGGATAGGTTCAATCGGCAATGAAACTGTTGGTTCAGGAGGAGAGAGTTCCTCATCAGGAATATCTTCAATCACATCAGGAATATCTTCAGTGAGAGGTAAAACATCATCTTGCAGCATTGCCGTGTGTGTTATGCGTTTATCTGTATCTATAAGTGTATCTCTTGCTTGATTCAGAGTATTTCGCCACTGTTCTTCTGTTCTACCATCTAAACGCGGTCGTCCACCTGCATTCAGAGACGCACGATAGCGTTTTTCATGTGCAGCATTAACAAGTGCCACAATATCCGATTCAGATTCGTTCTGAAATTCCGCAATACTAAATCCCAGAACTTCAAAATAGTTCTCCTTTTCACCAATCACTAAACCTGAGTCGTTTAGTATTTCAGTTGCTTCGTCAATAGAAAGTCCGTGATGATGCACCGCTCTATTGAGAAGCCGCTTGCGTTCTTCATTAGAAATCGTCGGAGAAACTGTAATGAATGCATTGATAAAATCTAAAAATCCATCTCGATCGCGCATAGTCTGTTTCCATTTTAATTTATTCAAAAACAATATGAGAATAAGGAATTATCATTCAACAGATTTTACACAACGAAACCCGATGGTACTTCGTGTTTTCCGAGGTGGTGACCAACTCCGATATGAAACGCGCAGCTCATGCATTGGAGAATACCAAGAACTCCCCCGTACTGCACGCGGATGTTTTGATCTTTTATAGTTTTCAACGATGTGTTCTATACTACCACCAGATACAGGATTATGACTATCAGAGAACTCATAGAATGCACCATTCCATTCATCAAGACACCATTCACTAACGTTACCTACCATATCATTGAGTCCATATCTGTTTGGAGGGTACATATTAATAGGAGTTGTCTCCCCAATACGTTTGTCGTAGTTTGCCTTACCATCATTAATTGCGTTCCCCCAAGGATACCTTTGATTTGCTGCGCCACCTCGTGCAGCTTTTTCCCATTCTGCTTCTGTTGGTAACCGTTTGCCTACCCATTCTGCATACGCCATTGCTGCATACCAACTCACCCAATTCACCGGATGGTCCGCTTTTTCCTTGGAACAGGTACCCTTGAACCAGTCTTTCAAATAATCCGCATCAAGATACCTTGGGAAAATGTATATTGTCAACCAATCAGATATTTTCCACTGCGGGTTTGCGTGCACAAATTCCATATACTGTGCATTTGTCACAGGATGCTTGTCAATGTAAAAAGCATCAACGTGAACAGAATGTACCGGTTTTTCATCATCATTCGCTTCACTATCGTTGCTGCCCATGTCAAAAGCACCTCCCGGAATTAGGATCATACTGTCCTGTTCTGAAGTAAGGTTTGATGTTGATTCTGGGACAGGTATTTCCTCATCAGAAACAGATTCGGGTAGAGGTAAAACATCATCTTCAAGCATTGTAATATGTGCATGCCGTTTCTGTTTATCCGTAAGTGTGTCTCTTGCTTGATTCAGTATTTCTCTCCACTGTTCTTCTGTTTTGCCATCGGGACGGACGCGTCCACCTGCGTTTAAAGATATACGATAGCGTTTTTCATGTGCAGCATTAACAAGTGCAACAATATCTGATTCAGATTCGTTCTGAAATTCCGCAATACTAAACCCGAGAATTTCAAAATAGTTCTCTTTTTCACCAATCGCCAAACCTGATGCGTTAAGGATTATAACAGCATCATCAACGGCAAGTCCGTGTTCTTCTACGCCTCGTCGTAGAAGTCCTTTATATTGCTCCTCTGTGATGATAGGTGAAACTGTTTTGAATTCGTTAATGAAAGTTATAAATGCGTCATTTGTAGCCATATCGGTTATCCTATTGAATTCTAAATAGCAATATACTATAAAGTAAAATCCTTTACGCAACGAAAGCCGAAGGTTTGAAGCGTGTATTCTGGTCGGCTTTTAGACCGAAAAGCGACTCTTACACCGTGAGAATAAATTCCCCAAGCACCGCCACGTAACACACGAGGTGTTTTGATGATCTTGAAGTAATCAAGAACGTACTCCAGGCCGTGCTTGTCCGAAATCGGGTTACGTGGAGGCGACTTCACATAAAACCTCGCTTGATAGCCGTCAAGACACCATTCCCATACGTTTCCACACATATCATATAGACCGTATCTGTTTGGAGGATATTGACCAACCTGAGTGGTATTACCGATATGAAATTGGTAGTTTGCATACGTAGGATCTATTGAATTACCCCACGGATAAGTCATACCTTTTAAACCACCGCGTGCTGCCTTCTCCCATTCTGCTTCTGTTGGCAAGCGTTTACCAATCCACTTTGCATACGCCATTGCTGCATACCAACTCACTTTTGTGATAGGATGGTTAGCTTTTTCATTTGGGTAGATATCCTCATGCCAATGTTCCAAGTAAGCACCATCATGATACATTGTATTAATATGGGTTTTAGATGGGTGCGGTTTACGCCATTCTGGATTAGCATCAACGAATTCTTTGAATTGTGCATTGGTTACTAAGTATTTGTCCATAAAGAATGCATCGGTATACACATTATGCACAGGTTTTTCAGATTTTTTTGCTTCCTGCTTATCACTTCCCATTTGGTATTCACCCTCTGGGATGTATGCCATGTCAGCAGGTACATCTATATTGAGTGGAACAGTCTGATCGGTATCTTGCTGAAGCGAGGTTCTGTCAACATCAAGTATTTCATCCGCAGGTATTTTATCCGTGGGTATTTTGTCTGGTAATTTTTGGATAGGAGTTTCGCGATCTCCAAATCGCTGTTCACCTACTTCATTTTGGAGGATCGCAATATGTTCATCTCTCCTCTTTGTGTTTTTAAGTATATCTCTCGCTTGATTCAGTATTTCTCTCCACTGTTCTTCTGTTTTACCATCGGGACGGACGCGTCCACCTGCGTTAAGAGACTCACGATATAGTCTTGTGTGTGCAGAATCAACGTGGGATACAATGTCTGATTCACTTCTGTTTTCAAGATCTGAGACTGACAACTCCAATACCTCAAAGTAGTTAATTTGCGCACCAATGATTAATCCTGATGTATTAAGGATTTCGACAGCTTCTACAACGGAAAGACCATGTTCTTCTACACCTCTACGGAGTAACCCTATTCGTTGTTCATGGGAAATTGTGGGTGAAACTGTTTTGAACTCATTAAGGAGTGCTATATACGCATCATGTTTAGACATTTATAGACTTCTCAGAATCTGTTAATTACTTACTATAACGTGAGTTTGATAAATCAGAACAAATAACTTACGTAGGTTGGGTTGAGGAACGAAACCCAACATCTTGACCCATTACAGAACAATACATGTCGGGTTTCGTGCCTCTACCCGACCTACAACGAATATTGTATTTAATTATCAAACTCACGTTCCTATAGTTTCCTGGAAATAAAGCATCTATTTATCTTCAAAAGTCCCCGTCAATCACATATAATCGTTTGGTGAAATGGATCTAACACAACGAAACCCTATGTTATAGGAAGTATATTGCGGCTGACTCTTAAAACGGGAGGCAACGCGTTCATTTTTTGGCCAGGAACCCCCTCGAAGCACACGATTTTCTTTTATGTTTGCATAATCATTCAATACATCAGTTATCTTACCATCTGGAATAGGATTGTTACGTGGAGACTTTGCATAATAATCTTGATCCCATTTGTCAAGACACCATTCAAAGACATTGCCTATAACGTCATACAATCCGTACCCATTTGCTGGATAGTATCCTATAGGCATTGTATTATTGAGATTTAATACCTTGTCAATAAAGGCAGTTTCTACAGAATTCCCCCATGGGTACTTATTGCCTTCTAATCCACCCCGTGCTGCCTTCTCCCATTCAGCTTCAGTCGGTAATCGCTTACCTAACCATTGTGCATAAGCCATTGCTGCATACCAACTTACAAAAGTTACCGGATGGTCTGGTTTCTTGTGTGGAAAATCCTCCCATTTCCAACCGTGTAGATAATCACCATCGTGATATTGTCTTAGGATACATTCAGTTTTTTTATACCCCAGTTCATACCACTTTATAGGTTTGCGCCATTGTGGGTTTGCGTCCAGAAATTCCTTATATTTTTGATTTGTCACTGGATATTTATCCACATAAAACGAATCTACATAGACCGTATGTAATGGTTTTTCGCTATTATACGCCTCAAAGTCATCACTCCCCATTTGAAATTCACCCGCAGGAATGAGCACCATACCATCCTGTTCTAAGGGTAGTGAAGCAGTTGTTTCTGAGGGAGAGATTTCTTCATCAGAAATAGATTCAGTTGGAAGTGAAGGAACTGGTTCTAAGGTTGTAGAATCTTCATCTGAAATGGTTTCTGTGGGAAATGGTGTATCATCTCTAAGCGATGTAAGGTATGTGTTCCGTCTATCTGCATCTATGAGTATATCTCTTGCATGATTGAGAAGTGTCCGCCATTCGTTTTCAGTTCTCCCATCTGCACGTGGACGACCTCCTGCATTTAAAGATGCGCGATAAAGTCTTTTATGTGCGGTCTCAATACGACTCACGAGCGTAGATTCATCTAAATCCTGAATATCATCAATTGAGAAACCTAACACATCAAAATAGTCTATCTTTTTGCCAACAACTAAACCCAAAGACTGTAGTATTTCTGTGGCTTCTTCAACAGAGAGACCATAATTCTGAACTGCTTGACGTAACAACCCTTTGCGTTGTTCATCTGAAATTGTTTCAGATGCAGCTCTGAGTGCTGTTATGATTGTAATGAATTCGTCTCGATTAGCCATCCGTTAGCTCACATTTTAGTGTTGATTCTTGCAAAGGTTATTTAGAAGGATTAGCACCAGGGTTGAATGATGTAACATCTTTTACACAACGAAACCCATTAAGGGGACTTGTGAATGCAGGTTTATATCTATACCGTGCAGCGACCCTTACTCTCCCTGCTGCATTTAACCATGATCCTCCACGAAACACACGATCTGTTATGACTTCTTTGTAATTTCTCAAGATTTTATCTTTGTCTTCCCCTGAAATTGGATTTTCACTCGGGGAAATCTTATAGAATTTTCGTTCATATTGATCAAGACACCATTCAAAGACGTTACCTACCATATCATATAGACCGTACTCGTTTTTAGAATATTTACCAGCCGGTGTAGTTCCCTTCATGTTTTCATCGTAGTTTGCATTTTGTGGTTCAATGGAATTACCCCAAGGATAGATGGTATTTCTCATACCGCCTCGTGCTGCCCTTTCCCATTCTGCTTCCGTTGGTAGCCGTTTTCCTGACCATTCTGCATACGCCATTGCTGCATACCAACTAATATGTACAACTGGATGTTCCGCTTTGTCCGCTGGATAGTCGTTTTTGTCCCAATGTTGTAGATAAAACCCGTTGTGAAAGTCCTTTGAAATATGCATCTTGAATAAAGGTGATTTGCACCAATCGGGATTAGCATTTAGGAATACTTTAAACTGAGCGTTGGTTACCGGATATTGATCCATATAAAACGCGTCAACGTAGACGTTATGTACAGGCATTTCGTCTTTGCTTGCGTGTTTATCGTTGCTTCCCATCTGAAACTCACCAGCGGGAATTAGCACCATGTCTTCAATAGTTGAAGGCAAAGGCGCATTAGTTTTTACTTCCGTTTCCGGTGTGAGTGCTGCAAGATGCTCCTGACGTTTCTGAGGGTCAGTTAGCGTGTCTCGCGCTTGATTCAGTAGATTACGCCACTGTTCTTCTGTTTTACCATCAGGACGAATGCGTCCACCTGCATTTAAAGATTCACGGTAGAGTTTCTCGTGTGCAGCTTTAACGCAACTTTTGATGGACGTTTCATCCATTTTTTCCATCTCTGTGATAGAGATATCCAGTACCTTAAAAAAGTCTACACGTTCACCGGTGGCTATCCCCGATGCATCAAAGATCTCACTTGCTTCATCAATGGTTAGACCGTGCTGTTGGACAGCGATACGAAGGAATCCTTTTCTTTGCTCATCGGTAATCGTTGGTGATGCAGCCTTGAGGGTATTTATGAATGTAATGAATTCTTCCCGTCCGGACATGTATAGTTTCTTTCAGATTATGTTTAGTAAGGTTTCATTATACACATTGGGTTTATTGCTAATACAATCTTTACGAAGGTCTGATGCTTAATCTAAATTCCAAAAACGCACATCTCCATCTAAGCCACAGCTAACGAGAGTAGTACCGTCAAGTGAATATTCAAGAGATTTTACTGAAGATGTATGACCTCTGAAGACTCTTTTCGGTTTACCAGTGACAGCATCCCATTCACGAACCGTCCCAAAAAAACATCCACAAGCAATAGTAAGACTATCAGGGGAATACGCAATTGAGCCTATACAGGATGTTTGGGTTGAGAGAATATTTATCGGTTCTCCAGTGATAGTGTTCCATTCCCATACGTTCCCATGAATGCTAATAGTAACGATTCTCTTCCCGTCAGGTGAATAGACGACAGAACTGACACAATTATTAGGACCCGTGAGAGCGTATTTATTCTGACATGTGAGAGAATCCCACAAACGAACTGTTCCATCATAACTGGCACTCGCTATTGTCTTACCATCAGGGGAATAAGCAACTGAACTTATCCAATTACTGTGTCCTGTGAGGATGTTTTTTAGTTCTCCTGTATCGGAATCCCACAAACGAATCGTTCTATCATAACTACCACTTGCTATTGTCTTGCCATCAGGGGAATAAGCAACTGAACTTATACTGTTTTTATGCCCCGTTAATGTGTTTTTTAGTTCTCCTGTGTCGGAATCCCACAAACGAATCGTTCTGTCATAACTACCACTCACTATAGTCCTTCCATCAGGGGAATAGACAACTGAACTTACTGCCCTCTTATGTCCAATGAGGATATCTATGGGATTTCCTGCTATGACATCCCATAAGCGTATTGTCTTGTCTTCGCTCCCACTTGCAATGGTAGTACCATTAGGTGAAAATACGACAGAATAGACAACGTCATTATGTTTAGTAAGAACAGTATCCCTATCAAGTATTTTAGATTCAGTTATATCATCAGATTCAGTTATATCATCCCTTAAACGTAAAGATAAACCGGGATTAGACTCTGGAACTTCTTCAGGACTTGATTCTACGATATGTTCTTTTCTTTTGTAGAAACTATAGAGAGCATCTCGTGCCTGATTTAACAGTGTCCTCCACTGTTCTTCTGTTTTACCATCAGGACGAATGCGTCCACCTGCGTTTAAAGATTCACGGTAGAGTTTCTCGTGTGCAGCATCAACGCAACTTATGATGGACGCTTCATCCATTTTTTCCATCTCTGTGATAGAGATGTCCAGTACCTTAAAAAAGTCTACACGTTCACCGATCGTTATCCCCGATGCATCAAAGATCTCACTTGCTTCATCAATGGTTAGACCGTGCTGTTGGACAGCCAGACGGAGAAACCCCTTCCTTTGCTCGTCGGTAATCGTTGGTGAGGCAATCTTGAGGGAATTGATAAAGGTTGTAAAATCTTCACGGCCAGACATGTATTGTTCCCACTATAGAAATATAAAAATTTGCTTGAATAGTAGATATAAAGTGAGTTTGATAAATCAGAACAAATAACTTACGTAGGTTGGGTTGAGGAACGAAACCCAACATCTTGACCCATTACAGAACAATACATGTCGGGTTTCGTGCCTCTACCCGACCTACAACGGATATTGTATTTAATTATCAAACTCACGTTAGATATTGGTTGTGTATTGAGATAAGATCACAAATTCGAACTATTCAACCACAAGGTCTTGAAAATCAGTTTTTGCTTGTTCAACCTCTTCCTCATTAAGTGTTGGTCTGTCAATTATGGAGAAGATGTCGTATACGGCAGTAGGTGAATCGTCAGTGAGAGATTTTGCTATCACCTCAAGATTCTGGTCTATGTTGTATTTGTAGTTCACCTCAACTGGAGATCCTTGCGGTAGACCAGAAGGTAGCTCTAAGGTACATTCTCCCAGTTTGTATTCCTCAAATAGGTCAACTTCGTCTCTTGGTTGGTCCTGTTCGAGACCTTGTACCACTTCTATTAACACCGAGGGTTGATTGTGGTCTACCGTCAGGAATTTGTCCGTTATATCGCACGGCACAGCAGTCATTTTTGGGATCATAACGTGGATAATATATTCGCGTTCCGCGTTTAGCACAACGAGTCCGAGATTATGTGTTGCACCGTCAGTCACCGTTACCTTCGGAGCACCGTCAGGACCGATGAAACGCTCAATCACTGCTTCAGGCATATCTTCTGTTTCCGTGTTACCTTCGGATATTTGACGGAGTGTGCCTTGTATCGCTGCACCTATTGCGACAACCTCATCAGGATTAACTTCATGTGGATTAATCTCTTTCCCACTGATTGAGGCGATCATATTTTGCACCATAGGCATACGCGTAGACCCGCCAACCAATAGAATTTTATCAATGTCGTCCCAGGTCATCTCAGCTTCTGATAAGACGACTTCACACAAAGTACGACATCTTTCAAGCAGGTCTGCGGTGAGTTCTTCAAATTTCCCCCGCTCCAGTTCTACACGTGTCGTCTTTCCGTTGTATCCGCAAACAATTAATGCACGCTGCCGAAGTGACAAAGATTCTTTCGCGCCAATTGCATCCAGTTGGAGGTCTTGATATGTATGTAAGTCTTCTAATGGATTTTCTCCGTGTTCAATTTCAAACATGTCAGCGACGTGCGTTATGATTTTATCATCCCAATCCTTTCCGCCAAGTCTATGATCTCCGTTTGTTGCAAGCATCTGTATTTCTGTATCCGATACCTTCATGATCGTTACGTCAAATGTTCCGCCTCCGAGATCAAATACGAAAACATTCTGGTTGCTACCTAATTGGTCCATACCGTATGCAAGTGCGGCTGCAGTAGGTTCATTCAGAACTTGAAGCACATTCAATCCGGCGATTTTTCCAGCGTTGCGGGTCGCTTCACGTTCAGCATCGTGAAAATAGGCTGGGACAGTTATGACCGCATCCGTAACCTCTTCACTTAGATAGGTTTCAGCATCCTGTTTAAGTTTTGTCAAAATGAGTGCTGAAAGTTCTTCGGGTGAATACTCCTTTTCATTGAAGGATCGAAAGAACTCAACTTTGGATTTACCCATCTCGCGTTTGACAAATTCCACAATTTGTTCAGGGACAGCTCTTGCGTTCTGTTTAGCAATCTTGCCGACTGTTACAAGGGTGTCTTCAAAAAGGACTACCGATGGAGTAATACGTTCACTTTCTAAATTAGGGATAATCTCAGGTTGACCGTGCTCATTGACGTGTGCTATTACTGAGAATGTTGTTCCTAAATCTATTCCGACAACTTTACGCATCCGAATTACCCCCTTGCTCATTTACGGAAGAATCATCTTCATCGGGAGTGTAACGGAAGATTGTCACCTCTTCAGGTCGGAACACCTTTTCACGCCAATAGAAACCAGTTCTGTGAACTTCAGCAATTTTCTGATCCTGTTTAGGGTCGTCACACGAAATAATTCTGCGCGTTTTGT
Source organism: Candidatus Poribacteria bacterium (assembly GCA_965261435.1). GTDB lineage: Bacteria > Poribacteria > WGA-4E > WGA-4E > WGA-3G > MSPOR6. The sequence goes on along the minus strand of CBDHDL010000021.1, from coordinate 2,649,601 downwards.
GCAACTGACGGTTAAGCGTCCCCAATTGATCTTTATACGGTGTAACGTCCATACGATATAGCACCTCTTCCAATTTAAAGCGGAAGTTCTCCAAGTTTTTTCGGTATTGCGAAAGTTCATCAAAAACGGTATTCTCTTCATTACCATTGAGAAGATCCTCAAGTTGCAATTCAACCAAAATGAAACTGTCATATAGTTGGATGAGATTGTGGATGATCGGTTTGTGAAGTACTTCAAGCAGGAAACTCTCTTTATAGTCCTTCATTTCGGCGTACAACTTATCATACATCTGAGTCTGATTCTGGTTTCGTGCAATCTGCTTATCAAACAGATCATGTAATGATTCCAATGTCTGACGAATCTCTGTGAACGCTTGCGGCAGGTTAATTTCAGGACTATCAAGCGGTGCTGTGTTGGTAGTCTCATCTGAATTTAGAGATGTATCATCATTTACTTGTGTGGACAAAACTGAACACTCCTTAGAGCAAAGATTTTTTTAGAGAGTGATGACATATTCTTTGAGAGTTCTTTCTGATTATACAACGGAATAGGTGGAATGTCAACGCTATGGTAGATAGAGTAATTAGCATGTTTAACCATACCTATATGAATGAGACTTTAACTACCCAAGAAGATAGTAATTTTTCACATAATGAAGATTAATTTGTTTATTGGTTAGAATATGCGGACAGGGAAACCCCGTCCCTACGAACGTTCTTAAGGACTGGATTACCGATATATTGACAGATTTATCCCATTTGCCACGGCACGTTACCTGCTTTCTGTATTTCTTCTTGTAATAAACGACTCATCTCTTTATAGAGTTTGGGATCTGTTCCCGAATTATCATTTGCTTCTAACGGATCGTTGGAAAGATCGTAAAGTTCAAGCGGTTGGAAGGGTCTATTGTGCAATAGTTTTATATCTCCGTGTCGGACAGCGTGTTGGCATTCTCCGAGAAATTGTTGTCCACCTTCTCTACGCAGCCAGTATATGAGTCGGTCAGAAAAATCCTGTTTTTCACCTTGAAGCGTCTGCCAAATTGAACGTCCCTCAATCTCGTGATTGATAGGCAGATCAACGACCTCACATAGTGTTGGGTAGATATCCATGAGCATTGCCACTTGGTCTGTAACATGTCCCTCTGGAATATGTCCTTGCCACATTGCACATGTAGGCACGCGTATACCGCCTTCGTACATCTCACCTTTCTGACCGCGTAGCGGACCGTTATTTGCACCGACTTGCATTGCACCGCCGTTGTCAGATGTATAAATCACCAATGTGTTTGAAAGTTGATCAGTTTCTGCAAGTGCATCAAGTACCTTGCCTATTCCGTGATCCATGTGTTCAACGAGTGCCACGTATTTAGCACGCTGTGGAGAAATATCGGGTTCACGTTCCATCACTCTTTCAATCCAATCTTCAGGTGGCTGAATCGGTGTATGTGGTGCATTGTAGGCGAGGTAAAGGAAGAAAGGATGCGATGTATGTGCGTGCGTTCGAATAAAGTCTACACTCCAATCCGTGAAAAGGTCGGTAGCGTGTCCTTTTGGGTCAATAGTTTCAAACTCGTGACGCATATAGTTATTTTGGTGTCGGAGATGTGTGTAATAGTCGTCCATCATATCGCCGAGGAAACCGTGAAAGTGGTCAAAGCCTCGCTTACACGGATGGTTCTCATTTTCAAGTCCAAGATGCCATTTACCGATGATGGATGTACGATAATCTCTCTGCTTTAACATTGAAGGGAGTGTGATTGCGTCCTGATGAAAATATCCCCAGTTGCTCTGTGCATGAGTACGTATCACGCCGGGGACACCAACCCTATCTGGATAACGTCCAGTCATAAGCGATGCACGGCTCGGCGAACAAACAGAAGAATTCGCATAAAACTGTGTGAACCGGGTCCCTTCAGCAGCGATCCTGTCAATGTTAGGTGTTTGTATTGAAGGACCGTTGTGTGCGGAAATATCGCCATATCCGTGATCGTCGGCGAGAATAAGGACAATGTTCGGTGATTGTGACATAATCATCTCCATTTATGATAAGATTGATTTATTATAGGTTGTGTCGTCATTTTGCAATCTCACACCATGCTGCGGGTGCACCCATGGGAACAGTAATAGGTAAGATCTCAAGATCGTGAATATTCATCTCGTCATCAGATAGTGTTGGGTCAAAACTACACGCCTTGAGATGTAAGTCAATCGCTTCGTTAAACTCACCTTCCCAACAGAACAAAACACCCAAATTGGTGTGTGGTGCAGCCAATTTGGGTGAAATGTCAATCGCTTCAACTAAGTTTTCACGCGCCGATTCCAGATTACCACCATCAATCTGTTCACATGTGATTCTGTTTAACTCGTTTGCACGCGCCATGTTTTCATCAATAAGTTTTTCTTGCATTTTGAAGTTTTGTGTCATAATCTACATGATTATGTGATTTTAAGATCGGATAGAGAGATTAATTGTAAACATTAGGCCCGAATTCATAAGAAATGAACTCTATCGAGACTTAATTTTTGCCCAAGTCGTTGATAGTTTAGATACTAACACATTTTTGCTACAGTAGCAACAAATAAAAGGGTGTGTAAATATTTTGTCACTCTATTTGTCAGAATCGCGGATTATCGCGGATGACACGGATTGCGCGGATTATTGGCTTGGAACTTCAAGGATGTATGCGTAGGATAAGCATTTTTGCACTACAGATAGACAATCAGCAAACGATTCAGTAGAGGACATTCCTTGTGAATAGCACCTTGATACACAAACTCAACAATCCGCGCCCATCTATGTAACTGGGGCGTCATCCGTGATAATCCGCGATTCCGACAGTTAAGTGCCAAAATCATTACACGTCAGTTAATGTACATAACACTCCGCTGGAGTGCAGCCCATTGACAATCCTTTTTCTATAGACATATTGCTCCGCTGGAGCAAGGGGGCAGCGATCCTTTTTCTTAAGTGATAAAAACTTTACACACCCCAAATAAAATGGACAATAGCTATTCTGAATTGACTGCTTGAATCAAGGCGATGATATATCCAAATTGAAATGCCCATGCCTGCCGCACGCGTCCAGAAACACCCGGAGGGGATGTATCATCAGGATGTGAAGGTGCGTGATCAGGCATGACCATATAGGGGTATTCAACATCTCGCAGTGTTTGCATTACCTTGTGCATATCTACGTCTCCTTCATCGGGCCAAACTTCCTGAAAATTGAGTAATCCACCGCGTATGTTTCGAAAATGCACGTTGAAAATCCTCTTTTTCTCACCGAAATAACGGATAATCTCATAGAGTTCTGTTCCGGGATCGTCCAAACCCTCTGAAGCTGTTCCACAACAGAAATTAAATCCGTGGTATGGACTATCCGATATTTCAACAAATCGCTTCAATCCATCAAAAACAGGATAATTCCATCGTTCAACGCCTCTCAATATAGGTGCTGGTGGGTCATTCAGGTGGCACGCCATTTGAACTTTATTCTCTTCTGCGACCAGAATTACGCGTTCAATAAAATAAGCGATCCGATCAAATGCTTCATCACGACTTACCCTACCTGCATCTGATAATGTGTCGTTATCAAATTGCGAAAAATCGAAAGTGCTGTAGGTTGAGCCGCCACGACCGGGTGTTCTCCCAGTTCGCTGATGGTTTAGGATGCAGAAGTTATAATTCAGTCCACGCAGTCCAGCTTTTCCAGCATTCTCGATTGTTTGGCAAACGTTGTCAATATCTTGATCACGCTGTGGGTCATTAGCAAGGGTGATGTTTCTGGACAACCCTATATGGATCATTTCAAGACTTACGCCTGCCGCTGCTGCTTCTTCTCTATGTTGTATCAGCGTATCGGGTTCGGTATTTTTGACAGAAGCGTCCATGTGCTCCACACCGTGCCGAACAAGGAATTCCAATTCTTTCGTAGAAGTTCCAATTCCTTGGACACCAACATGCATTTTTCTATTTCTGTTTGACTGTGTATCTCCGGTATTCACTTCTTAGTTCTCCTTTGGTGTTTGAAACTGTTTCCTTATAGTATTGTGGAAATCGTATCATATCTTGACAATAGGGTCAATATTAATGACCCCGTTTGCTTTTATTATCCAATTTTCTGGACATGCAGTCAATTCTCTGCTATGCTAAAAGCCATAAACCTTATAGTCATTACAGAGAGGAGTAACTATGGCTAACGAAGATTTTACTTCCAAAGTTCCACATTATACATTCGCGGAAACGTTGGAAGAACAGGAAGAACAGTTAAAGACAAATCCTTTGATGGTGCGGTTGAACGAATATCGCAAGAGATACGAAGGTGATCCGCATCGTCCTATTTACCACTACGTCAATCCGGAAGCATCGCTCAATGATCCTAACGGTTTATGTTTCTGGCAGGGAAGATGGCATCTATTCTACCAAGCGTATCCACCCGAAGACACGCGTCAGCATTGGGGACACGCAATCAGTGATGACCTTATTCATTGGCGTGATCTACCCTATGCAATCTATCCGAACCCCGAACGGTGCTGCTTCTCAGGTTCAACTTACGTTGAAGAGGACCGTGTGATTGCAATGTATCACGGTACCGTTGTTGGCAACATGGTCGCAGTTTCAAGCGATCCGCTCCTGCTGAATTGGGAAAAGGTCTCTGGTAAGGCGGTGATTCCCTCAAGGCACGCAGATGGTACAGCACCCGTCTATCGCGTATTTGATCCGTGTATCTGGAAAAAGGACGATATGTATTATTCGCTATCGGGTGGGACGTTACCTAACGGTCCTGGTGGCAGACCTGTTCGTGCGAATTTCTTACTACGTTCTGCAGATTTGGCGAACTGGGTTTATCTACACCCATTCGTTGAAGATGATCAATACACGTTAGTAGGCGATGATGGCGCATGCCCCTATTTTTGGCCAATCGGTGACAAACATATCCTTCTATTTTTTAGCCACATGAGTGGTGGACAATATCTACTCGGTGATTACGACAAAGCACGCGATAAGTTCGTCGTAACTGGAGGCGCGAAGAATAACTTCGGATCAGCATCCCCCGCGGGTGTTCATGCACCATCCGCTACACCTGATGGTGAAGGTGGTGTCATCGTAATCTATAACATGAACCCTTCCAAACCGACTAAGGGTTGGAACCAGATTATGACCCTGCCACGTCGTTTGACGCTTCTTGAAAGAGATGAACTCGGTGTTGAACCTGCTGGTGATATTGAATCACTGCGTTATGACCATCAACATGTCGACGCTACAACACTTCCTGCTAATCAAGAGATCGTATTAGAAAACATAAACGGTAATGCGATGGAACTTGAGCTGGAGATTGATGTGAAGGGTGCTCCAATGGTTGAGCTGAATGTCCTCCGTTCACCGAATAAGGAGGAGTTCACCCGTATCGCTTTCTTCAGAGAACGCGGTATACGTAACCATAATTCAGAGAGAAATGTCCGACAGAGTCTGCTTACGATTGATTCTTCGTATTCGTCGCTTGCTCCGGATGTGCGTTCGCGTGCACCCGAAACTGGCGGACTCTCTATTATGGGAGACGAAACACTGCAACTTCGTGTGTTTGTTGACAAGAGTGTTGTTGAGGTATTTGCTAACGGTCGCCAATGTGTCGCAATGCGTGTTTATCCCGATAGAGAAGATAGTATCGGTGTGTCGTTGCGTTCCCAAGGTCAAGACTCTCAACTTGTATCGTTGGATGCTTGGCAGATGCAGAATATCTATGCGTAAAACATTACGGTTCTTCGTTTTCTATAGGCTTTTACACAACTGTAGTGAATGAGGAACCGTATTCTAATGACCTTATACCATTTCTATAAATTATTGTCTCATTAGACGGATCACATCATGCAAACTGCACAAATTCATAACTATAATGTAAATAGTGTCTTATTCCGGTTGATGGCAATTTGCATGCTGTTGTGTTTAACCGCTTTATTTACAAGCTGCGGTATCTTACCTTCAGTTCAACTCGGTAAAACAACACTTGACATCAACATACCGGAACCTTCTCCGCCGCCAGAATTTGTCCGTAAGGGATATAATCTGGATCCGTTTTATCAGCAATGGATTGATGTAGAAGGTTTACCTGTTTTGGCATCATCGGGTGTGAGTCCTTATGCTTTGAAGGAAGCAGCATGGCTTATTCGGCAAATGATTGAACATCGTCAGGATATTCTGCAGGCACTTGTTCATAATGAAGTGCGTTTTGTTGTCATAGCATACAACGAGATGACAACACAAATTCCAGAATATAGAAACCTACGTCCTAATTATTATTGGGATCTACGGGCACGCGGTTTAGGTGCAAGACTTCCAAACTCCATCGTGACTTGTGGTGAGGAAAACCTACTCAATTATCCGGGAGACCCTTATCGGTCAGAAAACATACTAATTCACGAGTTTAGTCATGCAATCCATTTAGTCGGATTGAACACTATTGATCAGAGTTTTGATGAACGACTTAAGAAAGCTTATGATTCTGCAAGAAGAAAGGGATTGTGGAAGGGCACCTATGCGATAACAAATAGAGAGGAATATTGGGCTGAAGGAACACAATCTTGGTTTAACACAAACTGGACAAATGATAGTCTACATAATCATGTCAAAACTCGGAAACATCTGAAAAGATATGACCCTGAGCTTGCTACATTGTTGACTGAGGTCTATGGTGATACAGACTGGCGATACACAAAAGCAAAAATGCGTACCAACCTATCACACCTGAAGAGATATAAACCATCAAAGTCCCCAGAGTTTAAATGGCAATCAAGTTTTCCGGATTATGCTGATCTACATAAGCAATTGCTAAACCCGAATAGCAATGGTAATGGTAAGTGGGTTGATTTAAAGAGACAGGATCCAAGCCAAATCAAAAATCTAATATCAAGACCGAATCACACTGAAACTTCAATTATCTTCGTGAATCGTACTCAAGGAAACATAGCCTACTATTGGGTAGATTATCAAGGTGACGAACAGTTTTACATGCAAATTGCCCCGAACTATGCTTTGAGTCAAACTTCTCATGTGGGATATTACTGGATAGTTAAAGATATGAAGGGACGTAACCTTGCAGTATTTCGCGCCGAGGAAAAAACAGGTAGAGCTTTTGTTAGTACAAATGCTCAAAGTAAGTAGAGTGCATTTCATAAACCTAAATGTCCGTAAATTTCTCATCACACCACCTGTTTTCGTAGGGACTGGGTTTCCCTGTCCGTTGTATCAGTCTATTACACTTCACAAACAACAAAGTACTCACCACATAAATGATTTATGAGATATGTTATAGTAGATTAATAAAAGGAGTAGGTATCCATGAAACGTCTTTCAGTTACTTCATTAGGACAAATCCGGGAAGCTGACATCACATTCGGTGATTTGACTGTATTTGTCGGTGAGCAAGCGAGTGGAAAGAGCATTCTGCTCCAACTCGTAAAATTAATTTCAGATGCGGGTAGCATAACACACACTCTAAAAAAACACGGATATGATTGGGATAAAAAAACTGAGAACTTCTTACATCTATATTTTGGTGAAGGAATGGAGGGAATTTGGAACAATGATGAAACAAAAGTCACTGTTGACGAGGTCGAATTTACGCCACGAAAGGTGCTATTAAAGAGAAAAAAGGATGAAAGTCTTTTTTTTATACCAGCACACCGGGTTGTTACTTTAAAAGATGGATGGCCACGCGCTTTTACCGACTATAGTACGAGTGACCCGTATATTGTTAAGGAATTCAGCGAACAATTACGTCTGCTCTTGGAAGCAGGTATAAGTTCTGGTGAAAAGACTATATTTCCACAAGAAAGTCGTATGAACAAAACTATACGAAATGCAATTGCTAATAGTATCTTTGGAGAAGCAGAGATTAAATTGGATAGATCGGGATTTCGCAAACGGATTGTCTTAGATGTAGCTGGCACTAAACTCCCATTTATGGTGTGGTCTACAGGTCAAAGAGAATTTGCGCCTCTTCTACTTGGACTGTATAGGTTAATGCCTTCAGCAAAAGCACAAAAGGAAGAAAACCCCAATTGGGTTGTAATTGAAGAACCGGAAATGGGATTACATTCAATGGCAATTTCGGCAGTGCTTACTGTTTTCTTGGAGTTGATGAGACGCGGGTACAAAGTTATCGTTTCAACGCATTCTTCACAAGTCTTAGAGTTGGTGTGGGCAATTCAATATTTGCTTAAAGCAGATGCTGAACCAATAAAATTGTTGAAAGTATTGGATCTGAGCACGAATAAATTCTCTAAGTCTTTAGCGGGATCCGTATTTGGAAAAACATTCAAAACCTACTACTTTTCTCGACAGAATCAGGAAGTGAGGGTTAAGGATATATCAACGTTAGATGCCGAAGATCCTGATGAAGCAATTTCGGAATTTGGAGGGTTAACAACATTTAGCACTAAAGCTTCTGAAGTCGTAACTGAAGCAGTATGGGAGAGTGATGTGTGAATTTTACAATGCTTTAGCCAATTATCCTTGTTTTAATTTAGATTTCGTGTAGCAACTTCATATCTCGGTAGTGTGTGTTAAGGTCTAATACGCTATATTCGGCAGTAAATACGGTGCATCGTCTATGTGCAGTTTTGAAATGAGGGGATCTGAAGAGTGCCATAATTTGCCACAATTTGCCACAATTTGCCACAATTTTGTCTCAAGCAGAATTTGCATCATTATAAAACGCTACAAGGATGGAAGAATGTGCTACTGGGAACATCTAACAGAATGTCTATTATTGGTGAAGGTCTTGCTTAGTGTCAAGAAATATTAAAAAATGCATTTTCATTACGCTATTCATTCATATTGTTGATTGTTATTAGGTTAAACACCATATTGAGAAATAACAATTGAGTTTAATTTGGAAAGAGTTGAAGTATTGAGCATGGATTAGGAGGGCAATAATGGGGACGGATTATAAGAAAATATCTGAAGATCATGAGAAACGTTATGGTTGGGATGCAAAGCCTCGTCGTATTTACAAACAGCTTTACAACGATAAAACACATTTCGTCTACGAACTTATTCAGAATGCTGATGATAGTAAAAGTCAACATCTTGAATTGCAATTAGACTCAACAGCGTTGTATGTATGGAATGATGGTTGTCAGTTTAAGGAAAAAGATGTACGCAACATTTGTTCACTTGGCTCAAGCGATAAGGATTTAACGCAAATTGGTACTTTTGGTATTGGCTTCAAAGCAGTTTATAATTATACAGATCTTCCGGAAATTTACTCTAATGAGGAGCGTTTTCGAATCCGAGATTTCATCAAGCCAGAAGGTATTGACAGCATGAGTCCAGAAATTGCAAAGTTAGTAAATGAAGGCAAAACAGTTTTTCGCTTGCCTTTCAAAGATAGTCCGCATCAGGAGGACGACATTAAGCACCTGAAAGATCGACTTTGCAATTTAGCAAATGAACGATCCTTACTTTTCTTACGTAATCTTGAAAGGATAGAATGGAAGGACAAACGCAAATCACAAACGGGTTCCTATTCCTGCCATCGCCATTCCTTTGAAAAGATTCAGACTGTTCCTGAGAATGGAGTGGTTGAGTTAGTTAAGCTAACAACGTCCCTGAATTGTAACAACAGACGAGCAGAGACATTTCTCGTTTTTTCCAAAGAAGTTAAACCTCAACGAAATGTAGTAAAAGAACTCTTGGGCCGGGCAAAAGATGAAGAAGATGAAGAAGATCGAAAACGTATTTTAAAATCTTCGGAGGAACTACAACCTATTCAAGTCGCGTTCAAACTACAAGATGACAGAATCATACCGATTGATAACGATTGTGTGTTATTTGCATTTCTTCCTACCCAAAAGGAGACACACCTGAAATTCCTCATCCAAGCAAGATATCAGACAACACCTGCCCGTGACAATATCCCAAAACCGCATGAAAATCCTTGGAATAGATGGTTGGTGCAGGAAACTGCTAACTTTCTCCCTGACGTCTTGGAGCAGTTGAAGACAGGTGGGATGCTTGAACCGACGTTCTTTAACGTCCTACCTTTGAAAGGAGAAGTGGAAAATGATTTTAAACCTATCGCTGAAGCACTCCAAAAAGCGATGCAGGAAAGAGCGTTTGTGCCAACAGAAAAAGAAGGGCATTATGCAAAAGCTAAAAAAGTATTTTATCCCGACTCCCCACACTTGCGAGAATTGGTTAAAAGTAGTGGGATGTATGCTGATAGCAGTTTGTTGCATCCTTACATAGAAAGAGATACGAAAGAATTTACCAAGTGTTTTGATATCATGCAGGAAGCAGGTGTGAAAAGAATTGATGTTAAAGATATGTTGGACTGGCTTGAAGAGCAATCAATTGATTGGTTCAAGGACAGAACTAATGAATGGCTGTGTTCCTTATATACTTACTTAAAGAAAGAACAGAAGGGACAATCGGGACGTATTAAAAAACTTCCACTTATTCGGCTTGAAAACGGAGAACAGGTGTGTGCAAAGGATGGGTTGGCTTTCTTTCCGCCAGATACTGATGAAGAACGTGAAGAAATTGCCCCTTTTCTAAAAGAGCTACCTATTCTCCTGTCAGTACTACTTGAAGGAGATGACAGTTATGAAATTAAAGCATTCATAAAAAGCCTGGGGGTTAGGGCATTGCATCCTGAGGAAATTATCAACGAATCAATTTGCCCTAAATATCTTCAATCTGAAAACCCCTCTGTAGCACAGAACCTTATACATGTGCGTTACCTTTTTAAGATTTGGGATAAGATTTCGGACACAGAAATACAAAAGAAAATCAGGGAAACTCCAATTTTGCGTGCATATAAAGGACCTCAACAAGAGAACTTCAAGTTTGTGGTGCCTTGTGATGCCTATTTGCCCCGAACCTACACTGGCAATACTGATTTAGAAGATTATTTTTCTGCATCCGATGGTAAAATTTGGTTTATAGATGAGGCATATTTAGATGATGATTCTGATCAGAAAATTTGGCTCAAGTTTTTGAAAGCGATTGGGACTATTGATACACCTAAAGTTATTGAAGAGAGTTTCACTGTTGATTACCAAAATCTTCAAGAACTGGCCAATAAGTATGATATTGATTGGGAATACCGTGGCAATGAGGAAACTATCAAAGATCTACACTTTGATGGACTGTTAGAGGTATTAGATCAAATTACCAATCGCAAGAACGTAGATATTCCCCAAGTTCTTTGGCGTCTATTGGTTAAAGCACTTCCGTCAAGAGAATACGCTCGAGAGCCCTTCTTCAATGGTACTTATCGTTGGTTCTATTACCGTAATAGACAAAAACCTTTTGATGCTACATTTTATCGCCAACTTAAGGAAACTGCATGGCTTCCAGATGAACAAGGCAATCTTTACCGTCCTTCAGAGTGCTTTGCTCCAACTTCTGAAAATCGAAAGGTTTTAGGGGATAGCGTTGCTTATCTGCATACGGATTTTGACATCAGCAAAGACAACGAAACACATCAATGGTTGGCTGATAAATTAGGGGTACATTTGAATGCAAATACGGACAGTGTAATGAACTATCTTCAAACCCTAAGTGGTTCAACAGTGAATGTTGAAGACATCATGCTACTTTACCGCTTCCTTGAGGACCGAAGTGCACGTCGAGAAGAGAAGTTCAAGGCAGAACCCCTTATTTTCACCACCGATCCAGAACCACGCTGGTGGAAATCTGGTGAGGTGTTTTGGGATGATGAAAGCGCAGTTTTCGCCAACCATCGTGGTTACCTCAAAAAGAACTACGCAGATTACGAGAAAACTCTAAAACACTTTTTCATCGCAATCGGCATCTCTGAACGGGCCTCACCTTTGGACTACGTTCGGGTTATCCAAGAAGTTACTTCTGAAGAACAAGCTGAAGACGCTAATGTTCGTGAGCGTATTAATATTCTTTACAGTCGTTTATGGCCATCTCTACCAAAAAACGGTAGTTCGCTGGAAGATGAAGAATGGCAAGAAAAATGGAAGGAAATACGCGAAGGTAAATGTTGGCTTGGTAAGAAAGGAAGCAAATGGGACTTTTTCTATAAGGATGAATTAGTTTGGAATGATAACAATTATCTTGCAGAAATTTTTGAAGATTCGGTTCCATTTTGGGAATTTGAAGATGCTTTGCTGGAACTTGCTAAGCACCTCGGTATAGAAGGATGCTCTCAAGTAAAAGTCGTAGCTAAACCTTCTGGTTTTCAAGAGAAGGATCATGATTCGTCAGAGAAGGTTCGAAATCTGTATCCATTTATTGATGCCTTTCTCAAATCACCAGGTCTAGGGAATAAAAAAGACACCAAATCTGTGGAAGTTATTACCCGATTGACTGTTTGCCGAGTTGAAGAATTAGAGGTAAAATATGATTTAAAAGGCATTCTTCGTGTTGATCCTAAACCTCCCTTGAGTTTCTTGGACGAGAATGTGCAGGAAGCAAAGCTCTGGTTAACTTCAGCAGCAGCGAAAAACGAATACGCAGAGCTTATTGGCGATGCCTTGCAAGAGCATTTCAATGTAAGAGACTTGGGAAGGTTTGCTGAAGATTTACTAACGAAGGATCCAGACAAAGTTCTTTCTCGCTGGGAACGAAAAGGGCTCAAAACAGGCATTTGTGTGCTGCCCCAAGAAGAGATTGCTGAAAATAAACAATTCCCAGAACTTATAAATGAAGAACTTCCTGAAGAAACAGACAGCGAACCCAACGTTCCAGAAACGATTGAACCAAAGGTAGAAACGCCAATACCTGATGAAAGACCAGAAACTAACAGCAGAGACGAATCTGAAACCCATACACATCCCAAAAGCACGAATTGGACAAGTCAATCAGGCGTACATAGGAAAAACCCTACTCACAGCGGAAGTGAAGTAAGATGGCGCGGTAGGGGTGGTGGTGGAGGAGGAGAAGGTAAAAAACATCTGATTTTAAAGGACTATTTGGCCAATAATCCTTCTCTACTTGGTCAAGGGTTGAAATTAGTTGGAACTGAATATAAATTCAAGTCGGGTGATGCGTCAGATATATTGTTAGAGGATAGTTCTGGAAACCCTATAACAGTAGAAGTTAAGCCTCCTATTTCACATGGAAGCGATCAGGAGGCTTGGCAGGCAGTGAAATACAAACATCTTGCAGCTGTTGAATATGGCTTGTCGTGTGAACAGGTACGCAGCATACTTGCAGCACCAGAAATCCCTGATGACGTTAAGGAAAAGTGTAGAGAATTAGGGATAGATCCGATTGAAGTATCTATGCCAAAACGATAGAAGAATACAAATGCTCAATCCATTCGAAAAAGTCTCCGCATTCATCACACAAGAACGGAACAGTGTCGTGTCCTTACTCGTATTCAAGCACCCCACTGCAGGCGTCCAAGTCCCCGCAGGAAGTGTGGAAATAGGTGAAGATATTGAAACTACTGCTATACGTGAAACTTATGAAGAGACGGGACTACAACATGTAAACGTTGTAGCATATCTCGGTTGTTTTGAGAATGAATTGAACGAACAACAACGAATTATCACTAAAACAACCAAAGTCTATATTGAACCGAACCTTAGCGCGCTACCTTTCAAGGAAGAACTAACGAGAGGACTCACTGTAGATTATCATTCTACCCAAAAAGACTTCACACACATCTCGTATATTGAATGTGAATATGACGAATTTCATAAACCAAAATACATCGACTATATCATTACCGGATGGGTACCGAATGAAAACTTAAGTGTTCAGAAAAAGAGACATTTTTTCCATTTGTCCACACAAGAGAAAACTGAAGATTCATGGGAATTGGTGAGCGATCGCGGACACATTTTCAAGCCATACTGGACACCACTTTCACCAAAACCCAAACTTATTCCACCACAAGATAGCTGGTTGGATTTTGTCTACGAGAAAATAGTGGTCAAAGAATGACTATGACAAAGGAGTTTTAGGATGACAACTTATCGTGCAGGAGTAATCGGTTTAGGACGGATGGGGAGTACTTTTGATGACGAGATTACACAAGGTGGTTCCCTCTTTCTTCCTTACTGTCATGCGCCGAGTTATGACGCATCACCGAAAACGGAATTGGTTGCGGGTGCTGATCTGCATGCCGAACAAGCCGAAATCTTCGGTGAACGTTGGGGACTCAGTTTGGAACACATCTATAGTGATTATCGTGAGATGTTAGAGAAGGAAAACCTTGATCTTGTCAGTGTTTGCACAACAGCACGTGTTCGATCAACAATCGTGCAGGACGTCGCGCGTGCTGGTGTCAAAGGTATCTGGGCAGAAAAACCGATCTCTCTTAGTCTCGCGGAAGCGGATGAGATGTTGGATGTCTGTCAAGAAAACGGTGTCGTAATAGCCATCAACTGTGCAAGACGTTGGAATCCCTTCTTTAGTGAGGCGCGAAAGCTGATTGATGAAGATGAAATCGGTAATGTGTTGCAAGTCACCGTTTATGCACAATGTGGTCTCTCTCATAACGGCAGCCACGCTATTGATATTCTACGCTACATGGCAGGTGGAAATGTGGAATGGGTTTTCGGTGAAATGCAATCTGATGATGCTGCATCAGGTGAAAACGACCTTATGGGAAACGGCTACCTCGTTTTTGATAACGGTGTTAGAGGATATCTCCGAAGCACAGCATGTGGTGTAGCATCATGGGAAGTAGATGTCATCGGGACAAAAGGACGTATTCGCTCCATCAATAATGCTGAAAAGTTTGAGTTTATACGGGTGCTTCCCGGTGGCAGGAGAGGACGCGGTGTCCCTGCAACATGTCCGTTTCCATATCCTGTCCGTATGCAAGGAATGGGATTGACAATTGTAGACGACATCATCAATGCAATTGAAAACGGAGGTTTACCAAAATGTTCTGGGGAAGATGGTCGTGAAGCGTTAGAGGTCGCTATTGCACTTCGAGAATCGCATCGGCGTGGTGGTGTCAAGGTAGGATTACCGATTGAAGATCGGAATCTACGCATCCTGTCGTCAGAGATTCATGGGGATGATACGCCTGCCCGAATTCGGAGGTTGCGTGGCTGAAAACTTTAATTAAAAAGAAGATATTCCAATTTGACAATATTCAAAAAACATGTTACGATTAAGAATATCGCTTATTATTGATAAAGTTCTTGATGCATAGAAAATAGTGCTAAGATAGTCAAGACAGTGTTCTGAATTCCTATAAGAGTATATATTTCAAGCATTATCTGAATGAAAGTAAACCAAAAACATCAAATTACCTTATGAAATAGGAGAATGATAATGGGAAAATACAAGACACCAACACCTCAGGAGTTAATAGATCCAATTCTTCAAATTCTCTCTGATAGAAATGTATGGAAAAAGGAAGATATTTTTTTAGAACTCAAGAAACGTATAAATCTAACAGAAGCAGAAATAGAAAATGAACAATTTCCTCGTGGGCGAACCGTATTAGAACATTATTGTGCTGAAGCACTCAGAAATCTAAGGGATATAGAAAAACGAGTAATACACCGTACAGAACTTGGACGCGGTTACTGGCAGTTGAAATGATTGATCAATTGGAGGAAAATCATGAATAAACTGGCATAACAACCCAATATAAGTATACTATCAACAGAGTAAGGTGGAGGCTATTTAATTGAATTTCCTGACCTGCCAGGGTGCATCTCTGATGGAGACACAATTGATGAAGCGATAGCAAACGGTAGGGATGCTATCTTATGCTGGATAGAAATAGCAAGGCAACATGGCGATGAAATTCCTCCACCTAAACATTCTGTAGATACTCCTTAACAATTAGAGAGTGGAATCAAACGAAAAGAGAATCCGATGGACATTGATCCAAATGAGGTAATTCATCAGAAAAAGGATCGCTGAACCCTTGCTCCAGCGGAGCAAGATGTCTATAGAAAAAAGATTGTCAACAGGCTGCACTCCAGCGGAGTGCTATGTACCTAAACGGATACGTAATGATTTTACCACTTAACTGTCGGAATCGCGGAGTGTCACGGATGACGCCCCAGTTACATAGATGGGCGCGGATTGTTGAGTTTGTGTATCAAGGTGCTATTCACAAGGAATCTCCTCTACTGAATCGTTTGCTGATTACGTGCCTGTTGTGCAAAAATGCTTATCTTACAAATACATCCTTGAATTCCCAAATCAATAATCCGCGTAATCCCTGTCATCCGCAATAATCCGCTATTCTGACAAAAAAGGTGACAATAATTTTACAGACCCCAAAATACTTGAAGACTTGTTGATATTCTGATAACATAGCATGCAAGCGGAGAAGAGGGTTCATTTTCATATCCTTTCATAATGGAATTATTGTATACTGAAAAGGATAACCTCTTTTCTGCTTTTTGTCACTAAAAACTTAAAACTGTCCAAACTATAGTAATACTTAAATTAAATATAAGCAATAATGTGATACTTACCCTAAATACTCTTGGCATGGGAATCTCCAATAAAGGTGCGTTTCGTTAATTCAGCGTCGTTAATTATTTTCTTTTTGGTCAACTTCTTTTGCTTTGATATCAAATTTCTTTAATTCAAGAATCGTTTCCCTTGCTGGAGGCACTATAAATGGCAGTCCTTCATCCTTGGGTATCATATCCAAGAACCTGTTTCCCACTTTCTGATGTATTTTGACTATCCCAACATTAGGTGCAAACCATACTGTTGTAACGGTTTCTCCAGGTGAGTTCATATCGTCATCAATAGAATCCATTGTAACCGTTGTTTCTGTTTTATATTTAACTTTCAGACAGTCTTCATAAGTTCCAGCAGCAGTTTCGACTTTTTCTGTACCAAGTATAATACCAGTCTCAACAATTGTGTAATCTACTGTACCTTGTGATTCTCCATTTTCGAATGCCTCTATGTTGGCTTTTATTGTCAATACATCCCATTCCTCGTTAGTGTCAAGAGGTGTCAACAACAGCTGCATATTGTGCTCAGCTTCTGCAGTAATATTGAAATTAGGTTTGGAATTGCTTGGAAATCCCTCTTGTAATAGAGCATCAAACAGAAAATCCATCTCTTTATTAAGTCGTGCCTTAACTGCTTTCTCAACGCCTTCCTTAACAGAAAATGTTATGCCTTTATCGTTTACGTTAAATAATTCAGGACGCATGAACCGCATGTAGTTGATCCAATCTTTCAACTCAGGTTCATAGCTGAATGCATTGTAGATTATCCCAGCTATCTCCTCACCTTCTATTACTGTCCGTTTTAGTTCATTTTCATCTTGATCTTCATAAATCCAATAACTACCTAAAGTGGATGGAAAGTATTTTTCTGCCGTCTCATTTCCCAAAAGTGGTAAACATAAACAGCAAACAAGCAATAGTGTGCAAACAACTAATCTATTTATCATCGGTTTTCTCCAAATTTAAATCATAAAATGATATAGACAGACTAAAATATAGCCTTAATCTTTATTGATGGCTTTGTCTGTTTTCATAATTTCATACTTTTTAAGTTCTAAAATTCTGGTTTCAGGTGGAGGCGGAAGAGGGAAATCCTCATCATCTGGAATCAACTCCAAAAAAGTATAATTCCTTTGTTGTTGGTATTTAACAATACTATAGTTTGGACAGTTTCATCCTGTTACGACTTCCAAACAAGTTTGTCCGGACTTTTATATAGTAATTATACGACAATTCATCCTAAATTAGACATTGTATAAACTTATCATAACTTACACAAGATGCGACAATTTGACTTTCCAAATTGCTGCATATAATTGCTTTCATACTTAAAGCCACACTTTTATACACAAAAGGTTGCATGTCGGTGAAAAAATTTGCATTTTTTCTAAATGAACTCATATTGAGTAACATCTAAGAATCGTTGAAAGTCACTCGAAGATTTATCATTGCATATGCTAAATTACGAAAACCTAAACGGGTTTCTTTGAGTTTGTCGTAGCTAAGTGCGAGTCTCCGGTAAGTATCTTGCCAACCGAAAGTTCGTTCTACTTTATATCGTTCTTCGTAGACATCTTTTCTAAACCATCGGAACTTGCGAGCAATAACAATAGGTTCTTTCGTATTCCGCTTGTTCGGGTAGATCACGGGAAGCAACCCATGGTCTTTGATAAGCTTGTGATTCGACTTAGAGTCAAAACCGGAATCCAGTGTTAGAGCAGAACTACTCAGATCTATGCCAATCCGATGAATAAAGGTGATGAGGGAAGTGAAGACTTCGGGTAAAATCGTTGTGTCGTGTTCGTTGACAGGTTTGACAGTTATCGGACCAATGATGAACCCTTGATTGTCAGTGATAGTCAACTCTTTTTCACCTTTCTGATGTTTGTGTCCTGAATAACCGGTGCCGTTCCCCCTTTTTTAACCACGGTATTTGACCCATCACCATGAAGGTGAGTCGTGTCAAGTTGGTCGGTATCATGAAGATGTATTACAGATGCTTCAAAAAGTTTCTCATAAGAGCCATCTTTAGACCAACGATTGTGCCATTTATAGACATTAGACCAATGCAGTTCATTACGTTTTGTTCGGAGTTGATTCCATTGAATACCCGTATGTAAAACATAGAGGATGTAGTTGAAAATCTTGTAAGAGGACAGTTTTGGCTTTGGTCCTTTTATTCGTTTTGACAAATGGGGTTTGATATAACGATTAAAATCCTTAAGGGAAACTTGTTTAGGAATCTCATTATATCTCGGTTGCTTTTGGGTTTCAGCTGCCATAATAACACCTTTCATAAAGTGATTGGATTTCTGATATGGATTAAAGGGACATATTTTATATCCTTTTCTCTACTTATTATACTACATCTTTAGGTTTTACTCAATATGAGTTCACATAGAGGAAAATTATGAATGAATTGGGATACTCATCCAAAATCAGCAGGTTGACTGTAGAAGATGGTGGTGGTTATTTAATTGAATTTCCTGACCTACCAGGGTGCATCTCTGATGGAGACACAATTGATGAAGCGATAGCAAACGGTAGGGATGCTATATTATGCTGGATTGAAACTGCAAGACAACATGGCGATGAAATGCCTCCACCTAAACATTCTGTAGATACTCCTGAACAATTAGAGAGTGGTATCAAACGAAAAGAGAATTCGATTGACATTGACCCAAATGAGATAATTCATCAGAAAAAGGATCGCTGATCCCTTGCTCCAGCGGAGCAATATGTCTATAGAAAAAAGATTGTCAACGGGCTGCACTCCAGCGGAGTGTTATGTACCTAAACGGATACTTAAAGATTTTGACAGAAAAGGTGACAATAACTTTACACACCCCAAAATCTTTAGAGATTTATTTTATCAGTCGCAGGTTTGTGTGACTGGTGGTGTGGTATACTCTAAAGAATACGATGGAATTCAAGGTTTACAAAGTTCATTGGATGATTATATGCGATATCAACTCTCCAATCCTGCAATAATTGTTTAATAATGCGTAAGTCCTAAATTGAAATCATAGATGACAATACAACCACCCAAAAGGAGTAAACGTTATGCCACACTTTCTACGCACCGAAAAACCTTTTGGTTTGCGAAACCTGGACTTTATTACCGAAATAGACATTGACGATGAGAATAATGTCTTTGCAACATTTATCCAACCCGATAAGGACTGGATTTCCGAAATTGTTGTGCTGCATCGCGGATTTACAATAAAAGACGCGAGAGATTTTATAGAACACCTCCATCAAGCAGTAACGGAAGAAACGGGGTTATATATAGATTGTGTCTCTATCAGCGAAAAGATATATGGTGCTGTTACGGAAAAGGTATACGCGAATATTTCAGAATGTCTGCAAACAAAAGCAGAATTGAGAATAGATGACATTTACATGCATTTAGAAACTGCGTTTGTTGATATAACACCGACATGGAATACTTATAGGCATATCAGCACGGCACTCAACTCGCTGTGTGAAGCAGATAAGATAGAGTTATACGTTGCTGGTTATCGTAGATACAGACTGAACGTTCCCATCCCAATGGGAGATTTTCAGAATCTGTATAACAGAAAAATAGAAGATGTGAGAATCAAAGTCAAAAAATAGAATGAAAGTCTGTAATCCATAGATTAGCAGAATCTCACTTCATTATCGGATTGTTGGATGACTAAAATATGTTCTTTAGTAAAACAAGATTGATTCTTTCTATCATTATAGGACTTTTCTTATCACTGCTAATTGCGGATCTTGTTAGGAACAGTGTTTTAATGAAGACAGCTAATTACGACTTGGATATTCGCTTGCTAAAAGGTGAAGTTGCAAATCTGTTAGAATTACTAGACAGAATTAATTTTGATCAGGCACTTGAGAGAGCAACTCCAGCTACGGATGACATAAATAAGTATCTTCAGTCGTTAAGATATCTTCAGTCGTTAAGGTATCTTCAGTTGTCAGCTGCAGCTGAAGCAGCAGCTCCAGCTACGGATGATCAGTGGTTAGATGTAGCTGAAGCAGCAGCTGAAGTATCTGGGCTCTCTCATTTTCAAGACGAAATAGATAAAATGGGACAGCATGTAACCTCACATAACCGTAATATAGCACTTGCGAAGATTAAGATAAATCTAAAAAGGTATCGAGAAGATCGTGATACTATCAATCTAAGCAAGAAGTCATATAGATCAGAAAAATGGGTTAACAACATCACAGGGGTTATAGCAATTTGCGGACTTATCATCACAATCCCATTCGGTTTGTTAACGTTGTATGTTGTAACAGTTGTGTGGTTCTTCATTCTCAATAGGATCAGTGAGCTTTCTAATGCTATTCAAGGAAAAAGATGATATACTCCGCGCGAAGTGCCATAATGCAACAACACATACGAGGAAGGGAATTGCCGGAGAGATCGACAAAGAAAACGGACTCTTGCACGAAAGACTTTGGAGACATGTCGCTTGAACTAGACGCAATAGAACCCGACACACTCATAGAGATGGTAGAAGATTGTATCTATGAAGTCATGGATACAGAGATTTTACAGCAGACACTTGATGCACAAAAACTTGAAAAAGAATGGATCAAAACTTTGTGAGAAATACAGACTTTGAAGCACTTGAATAAAACAAAAAACCGTGAAAAAGGAAGTTTCAAAACAGTCTATCCAAAGATGACAGAACGGCACAAAAGCAGCCGATAGTTTTCACTGTCGGCTGCTTTTGCTTTTACCTTTTCCGTGCTAATTGAAATGTTTGTTTGTCAAAGTCTGTAACAATTTTTTTACAAATACTTTGTAAATCTCTCTTATGACCTAATCTTAGATAATGATAACGATACACTTCAATGGGTAGCAACCACTTTTTACCAACAAGGTCGTTTGCTACAGCATTGTATGTTTGAGGCAACAAACGATCTTTTAGAATAGATGTAAGTTCAGGAGCAGGATCAATATATTCTATATGAACAACAGATATTGCGATTTCTCCAGTTTTGCCTATTCCCAATCTATCAGCCTCACTTACGAGTAGCTGCATACAATGAGTAAATGGCATGTTTTCAGATGCTATAAGAATCTCACCTAAACTTGTGAGAACCATACGGACACCTTTTACACTTCGCAATTCTTGATCTATATGTTTTTCAATCAACTTTTTCAGGTTTTCGTTAGAACACTTAACGTGAAGGAAAATTCCAACATCCGTAATATCAGATTTATTGCGTTCAATTTTACCTTCTTTATGTTGCGTTTCAACTATTTCCCCAGATTCTATATTATTTATTTGATTCAAAAACTCTGTAAGCGTAAGTTGTTTACTTTTGTTTGATTTAGGTGGTAATCCTTTCAAGGCATTATCGTAACTTTCACCTGAATGTAATTTAGATACAATATGTTTCTTCTGATTCTCATCTATTATACCAGACACTGTTTTATCTAACAGATCATTAAACTCTGCTGGCGTTAGATGTTTACTGGTTAATTTCTCACTCTTTGTTGGTTGTTCAGTAAAACAAGAAATCAAGATAACGCTAATTATTAGAGTTAACACGAAGTATCTTTTCATAATACCTTCCTCCACACGATGTTAAAGGGGATCAGTAACACCTCGCCACAAGCAACGGGTGCATCATAACGTGAGTTCGATAAATAATTCAATAATTTTTGTCTAAAGAGAACTCTTTTGGTATAATGAAGTCATTAATACCAACCAAAAGGAGATCTTTAATGTGTATTTTAGCACTTTTCTGTAAAATAGACAACTTTTTTAGCCTCATGAAACGTTCTGCGTGAGATACAATCCCCCGCACTACCTGAAAATTCGTTATGGTTTTTTAGTGAAACATTTAGGTAATTTATGTATGGTAAAATATCTGGTTCCGGATGGGGTGAACAATCTGAATTTAGTTCAAAACAATTCTATGATGATACACTTGACTTTTTGGAAAAGATTGCACTGGAAAATCATCCTATTTTGTATAGAATCCGATGCCGTGAGTGTGACGTAGAACGACTTGCCAAAGACTACCCTGCCAGAGAAGAAGACATACTAGTGGATAGTCCATTCTAATTGTTCGGGTAAAGGTCGCGATTCGGAGATCGCTCCTACCAATGGAGTGCTTATAGTAGGAGGAAACTCCGATTCCCGACTATTACTTATACCCACAAGTTTAGTCTGGACTATCTACTAGGTTTTAGGGAACACGAAGTTGATTTTGGTTAGATTTATTCATTTATTGGCTTAATAAAACGGACATCCTTGCTCTTGAGAAATTTTAATCCAGATTCCCCACGATAACTATTGAATTTTGGACATGCTGGAGCTAATTCATGAAGCAAAATCCAGTACTGGTCACAATCATATTTCGAATCAGGATCAATTTTTTTGTTGTTGTTAAGGAAATCAATCACTTTGCCTTTATGTTGGTTTAAGGCGAGAAGCATCCCCATTGACATACAATCTCTTGTTTTAATAACCTTCTGTGCAATATGATCACTGATTTCTTCGTCACAAATAGACATTAAATATAATCCCCAACAGATGGCATCGGAATATTGGAACTTCAGGCAATGTCTCAAAATAGGTTCAAAGTTTATATCTGAAATCACATCTTGATGTTTTTTTGCTACTTGACAGAGAATCGGGAGAATAGTAAGGTTATGAATGACTATAGAAATCATAAATTTAAAAAAAACATCAACGTTGGTTTCATTAATATTCTGAGTCAAACAACGTACAGCGTATTTCAAGACAGGTTCGGTTGGATGGTAATTTTGCAAGTTGATTGCATATTCAAGAATATTAGCAAGTTCCCTTCGTTTAAGAATGATGTCTCTTGATGGTAAGCGATTTTTCAATTCAATTTTCCATTCGGGTTGATATCCAAGAGGAAGTTTTTCATGTGAAATTTTCAGAGCATTTAGATTTAAGAGATACTTTCGTAATTCTTGTTCAAAGTGCTTTAAAAACATGTTCCCTTCTTCTTCTGTTTCACAATAACATTCGTAGTCATCACCAAGTCGAGTAAATGTATACTCTTTTCGTAATACACTATCTATTTTAAACAGAATGAGATCGGACAAAATTGTTGAGGTAGCAGGACCTATTGGTATACCTTTTGTTTCCTTTCTTTGCATCTGTGCTTGATACCGATCAAGTTGATTATACCATTTCCTACCATCCCTCTGATTTGATTTTGCTTCACTGTGTCCGACTAACGCCCATGGAATTGAGTGTGTATAAATAGAAGGGAAAAATAATGATATATCTGCTCTCGTCCGGTAGAATTTTCCATTTGTAAGTTCTATCATAGGAAAAACATCATCTAAATATTGATTTTTAAATGCTAATATGCGAAAATCATTCCTAACATTGTCGTCTTCTTCATTGTAGATTAAACTGAAAACACTTTTATCATCGTGTTTTTCAGGTTTCAAACGACTGTTAGAGTTTTCACAGATATGTTCCAGTCTATTCCAGTTTTTCCAAATGCATTGGCATAATCTTGCGTAGGGAAGCGGGTGAGGTATATGCATCGGACGTGGTACGTTGTTAATTCGACTTACACGATATTCTATTTGATCGAAACCTCCTTTACGGTCTTCAGGTTTATGTTTTCCAAGCATTTCTTCAGCAATCTTAGGTTTGAAATCTTCGGTTGAAAAGACAGGTGGTGTTCCGTCACGGTTTCGACTTACCATAGGCAAATAATTATATCCTAACAATCCTCTATACATGTAATCTTTATCTGGTATTTGGTTTCTCAAGTATGTCCTCCATTCAAAATTATTAAAAAAGCGGTTTCACTTTCAGATATTGATTCACTTCAACAATAGTTTCAAACGTATTTGAAGTTACAACACAATTCGTTTCAACAATTGTATTAGCACAAATATAATCATCAACTAATATGAAGTAAATAAAGTGGTTATTGATGCAAGTACTCATTAGACATTAACTTTGGACATTATATCCCACAGGTACAAGCGTGTTATATTGCTTTATGTAGTAACTCTCCCAATCTTGTAATTGTTTATCTGTCATCTGACCCTGTTTTAACACTCCATATGTGAAAGTACTTCCACCATGTGTACGCATTGCGTTGGCAATTGGTGATTTGTCATCTGAAGATGGTGAAGCATAATACTCCATACGTTGTTCTAAGTTTCTTGTTTTTCCAACATATTGTTTCTTGTTGTTCTTGTTCGTTAATAGGTAAATTACGCCGTGCATGTTATTCTCCTTTGAAATAATAAGATTATGAGGTTTGAATAGGATGTTCATGAGTCCAATCTAATCTTCTTTTGATAGACGATCAAATTTATCAAGTGTCATCTGTTTATACTCTTCAAACTTAGGGGTTATAAACATCTCATATTGTACCAATAGATTAAAAAATTTGTTAATATCTTCTATTCCTTTATTCATTGATTCAATAAGATCTGGAGAAATAATATTAAAATCAGGTATAAGATGACGATTAGACATAAAATCGGATTTGTAGGTGTCCTCTATTTCATCACCTTTTTCCTTTAAATCTTTGGTTCCAATCTTGATTTTTCGGATATTATCGTTTAACACCCTTTTTGCTTCTGACAACGAATCTATACATTCTTTTCGTAACTCATCTCTGCTTTTCCTATCTAACATTATAATATCTCCTTTATTTGTAGTAATAGGATGAAAAAATCGGATTTACTATCGATCAAACGGTTTTAAGAGCCGCTCTACGTCAGCCATATTTAGATGATCTTTAAAAACAGCATATACGTCATTTTTACACATGTCATAAAAATATGGGTATTTTCTGCGTAGTTCACGAATACAGTATGGATCATCAACAAGTGTAGGTTCGACCATTGCTAACACTTTATCGTAACTTGGATGTCCTGGTTGCCAATTATATTGGTACATTCTCTTTTTCATATAGTATGCAGCGTAGTAAGTAGCAACGCCTTCCTCAAGATTGTTAGCTTTTCCTCTGACTGGTGCAAGCAAATGGACAGTTTCATGTGCCAATTGGTAGCAAGCCTTAGACATATTTTCTGCCGGATCTGTAAAAATACGAATATAGATGTCTTTGGGGCAATTATCAAAGTACATAATTCGTGGAGTCTTGTGTCCAGTTTCTATGTGATGGACAATATAAGATGTATCACGCTGTCCAAATAACTCCTCAGCAAGGTCAAGCATATCACGAAGCCGAGACGATATATTATTTCTGTCTCCAGGTAGAAGTGTCTGATTTTGTATATTACCACTGATACAAACTGGGTATTTCATGTTTATCTCCTTATATTCAACTTCACTATTTACGAAGCACAGTGATGTTAATATTTACCATTGTACGGTTGTAATTGAGTATAAGTCATGTTCTCAAGTACACTGAGTCATGTTCTCAAGTACACTGAGTCATGTTCTCAAGTACACTGAGTCATGTTCTCAAGTACACTTAAATGTACGATCGATTAAGCGTAATATTAATTAATTTATATAAATTTCTTGACAATTTACTTATATTTATAGTATAATACTATAAGAAATGGGCAGTGTATGCATTTCATGTAGCATGTATACGCTATGAACGTAATACACCACCCATGACTTAAGGGAGTGACTAAACGTTCTCCCCTATCAATATAAGACATATCTGATGGCGTAGCACCCGCCAAAGTAGCTGCGTCATCATTACGTTTAATTATACATAGATTACCTCTCTTTGTCAAGTCAAATTTCCAACATTACATCCGGTTAATTGTCCATTCAGGAAATCATCTGGTAAAGCAGCTGAAAGTGTCTTTTATCAACACTCAGACTGTCCAGTCATTATCCTATTCTGTAACCAACCAATCCATAAAGGCGTCTTCATGGACAAACCTATCCGTATGGAAAAGGATGGAATCCGATGTCCAACGAACTCTCTCTGAAGCATTAGATTTAGTCGACATCAGTAGATCTAAGCTCTACCAAGACGCAACCGATGGTACCATCAGCACGGAAAAGAAAAAACAAGGTAAAAAAGTTGTTGATGTTGCAGAACTGGAAAGTGTCTATGGACAGTTTCGGAATCCAGTTGTGGACAACAAAGCATCTGAAAATGGCAAGTCGCGGACACACAGAATCGTCCAATGGACAACATCCATCGTCTAATGGAACGAGTCCGCACCCATCCGAAATTGTATATCCCCTTGGCGATCTCACGATCTTTACCGATTGTGAGATTTTATGGGTATGTAAAGTTTTTGTCACTATAGGCGTCAATTTAATGAAAAACGTTAGTGCGTTGATACACCTTTCGCCCCTCTGGGGCTTGCTATTGGTTGGATCAATGCGGACTATACACCTTTCGCCTCTCTGAGGCTTTGAAAAATCACATATCAGCACTATCGGTGCAAAAGATGGCTTTAGAAGAAGTACAATCAAGGATGAATGTGCTACAGCTATATCAAGATGAATGTGGTACGGAAAAGGTTAATGAAGGATGCCTGTTGTTGAAAGAAGCACAATCTAACAGAATGTGCTACAAAGAAAAGCACAATCAAGGATGAATGTGCTACGAGGAAGTATTACATTTTTGGCTACAAAGAAGCACAGTCTGGAAGAATGTGCTACAACTGGCACAATCTAAGAGAATGTCTATTATTGGTGAAGGTATTGAATGTGGAGGTTAGGAAACCTTGACAGCGGCGTTGGGAAGGGT
Source organism: Candidatus Poribacteria bacterium (assembly GCA_965261435.1). GTDB lineage: Bacteria > Poribacteria > WGA-4E > WGA-4E > WGA-3G > MSPOR6. Next base: position 2,622,470 of record CBDHDL010000021.1, on the reverse strand, counting down.
TTGATACTTGGCGAGGTTAGGAAACCTCGCCAGCGGCGGTGGGAAAGGTTGATAATTGACAAGGTTAGGAAATCTTGCCTGCAGTGACAAAAAGTTTACACACCCGATTTTATTGCTTGCTTGACGACATACCTCTCCTATGATACAATCCGTATGACCGTAAGAAATAGACACCAAAAAGGGAGAGTTATGTCACAAGCAACACAAATGCCTTTACTTGTCGGAAACGGAAGCGAAGAAACAGATATCGGCTTCTATGACGCACTCAATTTTATCCGACAAAACGCCAACTCACAATTTGGAAAAGGCAGACTTTTCGAACGACTCATAAGAGCATATCTCCTTGAAGACCCCTTCTACAAAAAACGATTTTCAGAGGTGTATCTCTGGTCAGAATGGGCAGAACTCCGACCAGAATTTGACGGTGTAGATTTAGGCATTGATCTTGTCGCCAAAGAAAGCGATGGTGGATACTGTGCAATCCAGTGTAAGTGTTATGCAGAAGATAAACGGGTTTCAAAAAGCGATATCGATTCATTTATCTCCGAATCTAATCGCGAACCCTACACCGCACGTATGTTTGTGGATACTGGGAAAAGTTGGAGTAAAAACCTACTCAAAGCCATTGATGGGTTAGAACCGCCATGTCAACGGATTAGCGCAGCAGACCTCGCAAGCCGCCCCGTTCAGTGGCCCGATCTCAGTCTCCAAGAACCAGACCAACTAAACTATCAACTGGAGTCGTTCAGTCTACACAAACATCAACAAGAGGCACTTAATGATGTTATCAACGGTTTCAAAGAATCTGACCGCGGTAAGATGATTATGGCGTGCGGCACAGGGAAAACCTTCACTGCACTCCGAATCGCTGAAGAAATCGCTGGTGTCGGCGGCAGGGTGCTATATCTCGTGCCTTCCATTGGACTCTTTGCACAAGCCATGCGTGAATGGGCAGAACAACAAGACGTTCCGCATCGCTACATCGGAATATGCTCCGATACAAAAGCAGGAAAAGCGAATGAAGACGCTACCCTCATGGAATTGGAATTCCCTGTTACCACCGATGAAACTGTTATCTCCGAGGCACTACAAAGAACAGATGTAGAGAACATGCGCGTCGTTTTCTGCACCTATCATTCACTGCCTAAAGTAGAGGAAGCACAGAACACTGGTGCCCCCGCTTTTGATATTATCTTCTGCGACGAAGGACATAGAACCACTGGTGTTGATAGGCTTGATGATGACACCTCGCCTTTTGTACTTGTCCATAATAATGATCGTATCCGTGCTAAAAAACGCCTCTATATGACCGCAACCCCTCGCCTCTATACCGAAAGTGCAAGGGCAAAAGCAGCAAAACACAATATTGACGTTTTTTCTATGGACGATCCAACGACTTATGGACCCGATTTTCACCGACTCCCCTTCTCCAAAGCAGTTGAGCAAGACCTACTCTCCGACTATAAGGTTGTAGTGCTTGCAATGTCCGAACAAGGTGTACAGGATACATTGCACGGATATCTCAGTAATGGTGGAAGTGAGGTAAATATAAACGATGCGACAAAGATAGTCGGATGTTGGCGCGCACTACAGAACCCAGAAAGAAAATCGCCAGACGACGATTCTATCAAACCGCTCACACGTGCCATCGCATTCACAAACACCATCAAGTCATCAGAAAACCTTGTTGGACATTGGAACGGCATCATAGAAACTGCTATTGAAAAGATACCGGAAGATCAACGTCCACAAAATTTTGCATGTGAGACCGCACACGTTGACGGTAAAAATAACGCACTTGAACGAAAAAAGTTAATTGAATGGTTAAAAGGCGATTCTGAAGGCGTTTGCCGTATCCTCTCTAATGCCCGATGCCTCTCCGAAGGCATTGATGTTCCCGCGCTTGATGCTGTGCTTTTTATGACACCGAGAAACTCACACGTTGACATTGTTCAGGCAGTCGGACGTGTCATGCGAAAAGCACCCGATAAAGAATATGGTTATATCATATTGCCGGTCGCAATTCCGACAGGTGTAGACCCTGTTGAAGCACTCAACGATAATGAAAGATTCGCTGCGGTGTGGGGTGTCCTCCGTGCGCTCCGCTCACACGATGACAGACTGAATGCCGAAATTAATAAAATTGACCTTAACACCGAACCCACTGAAATTATTATCATTGAAGAGGATAAAGGCGATGGTGAATTTGGAGAAGGAACACTAAACCCTGAACAGTTGACGCTGCCAGTCGGGATTCCTGCTGATGCAATTTACGCAAAAATCGTGGAGAAATGCGGTGATAGAAAATACTGGGAGAGCTGGGCAAAAGATGTCGCAGATATTTTCAAGCGACTCGTTGGACGCATTGAAAACCTATTGGACAATCCTGATAACGCAGCACTGCAAGAGTGGTTTGATGATTTCCATAACGAGTTGAAGGAAACAATAAACGACTCAATCACCCGTGAAAGTGCTATTGATATGATGGCACAGCACATTATCACTCGCCCGGTTTTTGAAGCACTTTTTGAGAACTACGACTTCGCTTCCGGTAACCCTGTAGCGAATGCACTGAATAAACTCCAAAGTGATTTTGGTGAATTCGGACTTGAAAACGAAACGCGCGATCTGGAAGGATTTTATGAAAGCGTTCGTATGCGCGCACGCGGTCTTGACAATAGCGAAGCACGGCAACGGGTGCTATTAGAACTCTACGAAAAGTTTTTTGTTACTGCCTTGAAAAAGGAAGTTGAACGGCTCGGAATTGTCTATACACCGATTGAGGTTGTAGATTTCATATTGCATAGTGCAAATGAAGTGTTGCAAGATGAGTTTGGACGAGGCTTAACCGATGAGGGTGTGCATGTGCTGGATCCTTTCACTGGCACCGGTATATTTCTGACCCGTCTGCTCCAGTCAAATATTATCCAGGATGCTGACCTTGAACGTAAATACCGAGAAGAACTCCATGCAAACGAGATCGTCCTGCTGGCATACTACATCGCCACAGTAAACATTGAGGAGACGTTCCGAGGGCGGCGCGGTGAAGACAGCACTTACGAACCGTTCAACGGCATTGTCCTAACCGATACCTTCAATCTCAATAAGAAAGCTAATACCACACTCTTCCCGAAGGAATGGCTACCGGATAATAACAAACGCGCTGAACGACAACAGAAACTACCGATTCAAGTCATTGTTGGTAATCCTCCGTGGTCTATCGGACAACGGAGTTCCGCAGACAACAATCAAAACATACCATATCCTGAACTTGAAGAACGAGTTAGAGAAACTTACGTTGAATACTCTACTGCGACATTGCGAAACAGTCTCTACGACACCTATAAGATGGCGATCCGATGGGCATCTGACAGAATTGATGAACAAGGTATCATAGCTTTCGTTACCAACGGTTCCTGGATTGATGGAAACGCCGATTCAGGAATTCGCGCGTGTTTGGCAGAGGAGTTTAATTCAGTCCATGTCTTACATCTGCGGGGAAACCAACGCACGCAAGGGGAGCGTTCACGTCGTGAAGGTGGTAAGATATTTGGCAGGGTTCACGAGCACCCGTAGCTATTTCAATCCTTGTGAAGAACCCAGATTCTACACACGAAAATTGTAAAATAAAATACCATGACATCGGTGATTATCTTACACGCGAGAAGAAGTTGGAGACACTACATGAGGCAGTGTCAATATCAGGGGTCAGTGATTGGGATACCATCACCCCCGATGAACATCATGATTGGATTGACCAACGTAGCAAAATCTTTCCGCATTTCTATCCGATCGGATCAGAGAGAGCAAGAGAAGGTAAAGTAGACGATGCGATATTTGGTTTGTATTCGCTTGGATTAGCGACAAGCAGGGATACGCATATTTACAACTTCTCAAGGTATGTTTGTGCTGAGAACGCTGAGAAAATTACAATGGATTATCTCAATGCTCTTTCTGAGATAACAGACAATCCTAAACTTACGGTAGACGAAGTATCAAGCCGTCACTCATCATATCTTAAGTGGTCTCCTGAACTAAAGAAAAAACTGGAACGGAGAATAGAGACTGAGTACAAGGATAGTTTTATCCGAAAAGTAGCCTACCGTCCATACATTTCCACAAATTGTTTTGCTAACTATACCTTCATTCAACGAAAATACCAAATGGATAAGATTTTCCCTGACAGTTCCAGTAAAAACCGTGTGATTTGTGTCCCCGGTAAGGGTTGGAAGAATCAGTTCTCTGTGTTAGTTACCGATAGTATGACAGATCTCAACCTTAATGAAGCTGGATCACAATGCTTTCCGCGCTACCGATATCAGAAAACTGCAGACTTTTTTGAGGATAGAGTCGAGGAATTAGAACGGGTTGACAACATTTCAAAGACCGCACTGAAGGCATTCCAAGAACATTACAGCGACAATACCATCACCAAAGATGACATCTTTGACTATGTATACGGTATCCTCCACTCCTCCAGTTACCGAGAGCAGTTCACAAACGACTTGTCCAAAATGTTACCGCGTATCCCTTACGCTCCAGATTTCACTGCCTTTGCTGAAGCAGGATATAAATTGGCGGAGCTCCATCTCAACTACGAGACATGTGAACAGTATCCTCTTACAGTTGAGTTTCCAAACATAACCCCATCACCAGCAAATCTTGAAGATGTAGACCCAAATCTTTTTCTGCTCACTGAAAAAGCGATGCGTTATGCCGATATTGAGAGAAGATCGCTCAATATCAATGATCATGTCTGTCTAACTGGTATTCCTGAAGATGCACATCGTTATATCGTCAACGGTAGATCACCACTGGAATGGTTCATTGATCGGTATAAGATAAAAACAGACTCTGATAGTGGCATTGTCAATGACCCGAACGGTTGGTTTCCTGACCCGCGGGATTTGGTTACGGCAATTAAACGTATTGTTTATGTGAGTGTGGAGTCTGCGCGGATTATTGATGGGTTGCCGGATGAGATAACTGGGGAGTAATGTATCTCTTTATTGGTGAAGTAATCCATCTTCTGTCATTTTACTTGTCAAGTCTTAGAGAATATGTTAAAATTGGAATATGATACATCGGTGAAAACATAAAACACTGATGAAACAAAGAACGTCTTAACCGGCTGCTTAAAGAAAAGAAAGTTAAGCTGGCGGCGATGGCTTTTGTGGTACTTACTGTTTCTTGCATGTTTGGAACGTTTATCTCAGAGACCATGTATAATGACATGGATCTCATTGAAGTTTTCTATAAGACTATCAACAGTCTTCCTAACAACATGTTGACTTCTTTTATGTCAACGCAACTAACCAAATGGGTAATACAATGTTCCCATTTTTACTTGATAGGAGGTGTTTTGATGATACAACAATTTAGAAACGCAACAGTGAGAGGCACTCAGTTAAAAATAAGATGCAAACCACGGAATACCACGAAAGGACATATTGTGTGGGTTTAACACCCACATGGGAATAGGGGGACACATAAGAGGTCCCCCTTGGATGTGTACCTAAAGTGTACCAAGAAACCGACTTGAGTTTATCTCCTTCCTTTCAAATTCCCACAAGTTCAGTAATCGTCTACTAATCACCAATCAAACTTTTGGAAGACTCCATACATTATTATGTTCGCTAATCCATTTTCCATTTACATAGATAAACGACCAATGCGGATCGTGTTCCTTGTGAATCCTTCACAAGACAGTATTGAGATAGTTGATCAAATCATAAGTTATAACAGGCGATTGTGGGGTGGTCGTTTCAACCCAATTATTCTAACCGATGGAAAGACTATTGATGATAATTGGTGGAAATTTCTACTTGACGTTGACCCTGATGTTATCAAACCCTTAGTATCTCTGAGTAATGAGCTCATAGAAAGATTTGAGAACTTCCTATCTCCTTTGATAATTGAAAAGTTTCGAGAAGATGACATTTCAAATTTAGGAACAGGGGTAGGTCCACGCATTTCCCCCATCCAGGTAAATCCTAAATCAGTAAATATCCGTGAAACTTTGGCATTGTTTGGCAAACCAATACTTGGACTTTTTAATGTAGATGAGATGGACAGCAACGTGGATAAACTGTTTATTGAACGGAATGTTGGAGTATCTGCAAACAGATCGCATCATTACAGTTGGGATTCATTTAATATTCCGAATTCACATGAGGAATCGTTATCACGTGGAGAAGTGCCACAAGCAGTTCATGAGGGGTTTAAAGAAAAAGGACTTGACGAAAAAGGTATTCCTTTATCTCAGAAAGCGTTCATTAAAGAATCAGTGCAAAAACCTGAAAATTGGGCAATAATAGATAAAGAAAATACAGCTATACACTACATTGAACAAAAGGGTGAAAAATTAATAGTTCATCCTCATAGGAAAAATAAGATTCTCAATTCTAATGAAAATGATATTGAGAAAAATATATACTTAACGGTTGATAGGAAAAGTCTCGCTGATGCTTTATCAGAAATCGCTAGGACTAATAATATTATATACCGTGATCAGATTTGTGCTTTTCCGAACGCTGAACGAGATGTTGATAAACAGGAACAAGATCGTTTTCAAGTTATTGTTGGAGATACTATAGAGGATATTGTCTATTTTTGGAATAAACCCTATCTTCTAAGCAGATGGAAACGAACGTATATGAATCATCTGTGGCTTCCTACAGACTTAGCAACCGACGCAGATATGAAAGATGCTTTATGCACTTGGGTTAACAAAAGTTCGTGGGCAGAAGAGCAAAACTCCAAAACAATCCAGTTTGTTAGTTTCAGCATTGAAGAACAAGAACTCAAGAGTATAGCAAGTAGATTCCAGAATAAATTAAGGTGGTCTACAAACGTAAAACGCTACGAAGATCCACAAATACCGAATTTTCGCCCAGAATACCCACTATTTTCTCTGCGCGAAGACCCATTTTCTGACAGAGATAGCAGTATAGAAATTCATAGGGGACAAAGTAATACAAACATACTTGAATTAACCGAACCAAACGGCCTATCCCAACATGATTTGGACGGTCGTTGGATGGCAGATTTCTATATTGAATTCACTCATGATCAGTATGGAAATAACGACGATGTAATAAGGAGAATGGATGGGAATTCCTTGTTATGGATGTATCCAAACCGAAATCATTTGACTCGCACCATGTTTGATAGATTCAGCAGAATAAGACTGAATGGGTTTCCTTCAGCTCTGATGAAAAAAGGGGAAAAGGTTTTAAGACTTACACTTGACCAAGCGGAATCGGTAGTCAAATCTCTGTTTTTTGATAGCAATTGCTATGTGTATGATGAGAGTGACCCGCGCAAACAAGTAGCAAAAGTACCATACAATAACGCTAAAATTTCCGACAAAGGAAAGTACTTACAAGGTGTTTTGGAACTGTTCGGTAATCTGAACATAGCGTATGCGATATTCAGGAACCCGTATTGGCGATCAATGTTTGACATCTTGTCTAAGAACACCACTGCTGAAGAAAACATGCAAGTGTCTGTAGCCAACAAATTGAAAAAACTAATAGATGGATCGGAACCGTTGACATCTAAAGACCAAAAGGCTATTGAAGTACTTGCAGCGCAAACGGTAAATATAGCAAACAATCTAACTATAAAACAGAAAGAGTTTCCTATAACAACATTTAAAAAAGAAGCTAAGGAATGGGAAGATAACTATATAGAAAGAGTGAAATCAAGAGATAAATTCTCTGAAAATGACCTAATAGGTCTTCACTTTAACACAGAAGATATTAAAGAATCACTTTCACAATTGACAGAAAAGAATATTATTCAGATTGGAGTGAGGCCGCAATGCCTTAATTGTGGTATGACAAACTGGTACCATGTAGACGATATTGGTCAGCACTTAATTTGTCAAGGGTGCAGGATACCGTTTCCTTTGCAGCCAGAACTTGTTTGGCAGTATAGGTTGAATAATCTCGTCCATGCTGCACATGCCCAACATGGGACTACACCTCTGATTCTGGTTTTGGGACAATTGCTTGATGAAAGCAGGGACTCTTTCCTTTATTCTCCGAATTTAAATCTATATGCTGAACCGCAGGACAAATCATTTGAAAACTTAGAATTAATTGCAGAAGTAGACATCGCATGCCTTCAGGATGGAAAATTCATCATTGGCGAAGTCAAGCAGTCAATGCGTCTTTTTAGTAAAAAGGATTTTGATGATATGGCTGAAATTGCCAAGAGGGTAAAGCCGGATGTTGTTTTGTTTTCTTGTATAGATAAGCAAAAACCAACTAAAAACATAACTACACATATTGAGAGAATCAAAAAAGAACTATGTCCACTTGAAATTGACGTAATATGGTATGAATTGAAATATCTGGATAATACATACCATGTGTAGCAATGATTGCTGGAATGGTTTATTGACCACTATAAGATATGATGGATTCCGATAGTGACATCGTCAACGACCCGAACGGTTGGTTCGCCGACCTACATGACCTTATCCCAATGATTAAACGCATCGTTTATGTCAGTGTAGAATCTGCCCGGATTATTGACAACTTGCCTGCTGAGATAACTGCAGAATAAAATGATTTCCTACTGAGCAAGATATGAGTATTAAAGTCTACACCAATACAAATCAAGAAATTGAACTATATAAAGCCTCTTATGCTCTGGTCATCGGAAACGGTAATTACACTGACTTGTCACCACTTCCTGGTGCCCTCCAAGATGTGGAAGAGGTTAAAGATGTCTTAGAAACACACGGTTTTGATGTTACATTGAAAACAGACCTGAACAAGAGAAAATTTGAAAAAGCTCTTGCTGAGTTTGTCTTTGAGTCAGGGAAGGATGAAGATAATCGACTCCTATTTTACTACGCTGGCCACGGTTACACACAAAAAGCTGTAAATGGAGAAGACCTTGGTTATCTTGCTATGGTTGACGCCCCCTCGTCCGCAACGGACAAAATTGGTCTTGAAATCACAAGTGTAGACATGAGTTCCCTGGTAACGCAATCGAAGAAAATTCAGGCTCACCATGTCCTCTTCATGTTTGATAGCTGCTTCTCCGGCACAATCCTTGATGTCCGTGATGAACTTCAGATACCTGAAGGTATATCCGATAGTATCAAGCATCCGGTCCGTCAGTTTATCACTGCGGGTAGAGGAGATGAAACCGTCCCAGACCACAGTTATTTTAAAGAAGTATTCTTGGATTTGATACAAGGTCGCTTCAACGAAACATTTTTTGACGAATACATAACGGGGGAAGGATTAGGCTATTATCTGAAAAATCAGGTGCCTCAGTACAACAAAGCACAACATCCACAATACGGTAAAATTCAAGATCCGAAGTTGAACAAAGGCGATTTTGTGTTTGTACTTCCCAAAGCCAATAATAATCAAGATGAACTGGAAACGATAACAACGTTGACAGTCACAAGCGTACCAAATGATGCAATAGTTTATGTTGACAATGCCGTTATAGGTAGAACTCCAATGCATGAACATCAGATAGACACTGGAATTATCGGAGAAAAGAAAATTGTAATTGGTTTGGAACTTTCAGGATACAAAAGTCTTATTAAAAAAGTGTCTGTCATAGGTGGGAAACCATTTGCTTGGAACGTCTCATTGGAAGAAATGTTGGCACAATCTAACATACCGTCCACGATTGTTGGAAAAGATAGTGCTGAAATGGAATTAATTCCTGCTGGTGAGTTTCATATGATCGGGAATTCCTATGCAGATAGATTATCTATGAGCGTATATGTTGACGCATTCTATATGGACAAATACGAAGTAACGAATGCACAATATAAGATGTTTGTAGATGATAATCCAGAGTGGCAAAAAGACCAAATCCAAGAAAAACATCACAATGGATACTATCTTGATTATTGGTATGGTAACGACTACCCAAACGGTGAAGACAATTATCCTGTCACTCATGTGAGTTGGTATAGTGCTATGGCTTATGCTGTATGGGCGGAAAAACGTCTACCTACAGAAGCTGAATGGGATAGAGCTGGCCGTGGCGGTTTGGTAGATCAGTCTTATCCATGGGGTAATGCCATTGATCCGAGCAAGGCAAATTATGATGGGAATTTCAATGGACCTACTCCTGTTGGTAATTATCCAGCTAACGGTTATGGCTTATATGATATGTCTGGTAACGTGTGGGAATGGTGTCTTGATGCACATAGCTATGATATACTCCCTAGTGGTAGAATGTATACAATTCTTACACCGATCTCAGAATTGGAAATAACAACTCTCCTGCACGATTTCACTAACATTAAGAGTTCCTTGGAACGCGTATTACGAGGTGGTTCTTGGGACAATTTCGCGCATGACGTACGAGTTGGAAGGCGACATGGACTTGAACCAACGTTCACATACGGCAAACTCGGTTTCAGGTGCGTCAAACCTATAAAAGATATTTAACAAAATAAGGAATCCCGCATATTTGGTGTCATACGCGATTCTGACAACAAAGACAGTACTATTGTAGAGAGTAAAGAATGAGTAAAGGATTAAAGGTTTTCATAACTTACGCACACAAAAATTCAGAAGCAAAGGACAAATTGATAACCCATCTTGCTGTCATGAAGCAAAATGGATTAATAGATGTCTGGCATGATAACGAAATCTTACCGGGAGACAAATGGCGGGATGCAATTTTCAATAACCTTGCTGACTCAGATATTCTGCTATATCTTACTTGCCCTTACAGTCTTGCTTCTGAAAATTGCAACAAAGAACTGACTGCAGCGTTAAAACCAAACATAAGAGTGATACCAGTTATTCTTGAGCATTGCGATTGGGAAAATCATCAACTTAGCGATTTTCAAGCATTACCGGACAAAGGTAAGCCAATAAATGAATGGCAGCCTGAGAGTAAAGGTTGGAAAAGTGTGGTGGATGGTATACGTAAAGTTGTCAGCAAAATGCAATATCGAGTGCAACCTTCACCTACTATAACATTAGAGGAAAAAGAAACACTTGCATTTTTAGCAGTCCAACGTGGCAACTTCAAGATGATGTTGGACCAGGTGGACGAGGCGTTAAAAGATTACTCACGGGCAATTAAACTTTGTCCCAATTATGCCCAAGCATTTAGCAATCGTGGTGCTATTTACATTGCAAAGGGTGAGTATCTTTTGACCGTTGAAGACTGTAATAAAGCGATAGCACTAAAAATCAAATTATGCCGAAGCATATAACAACCGTGGTGCTGCATACGGTGCTATGGGTAATATTAAACAGTCTATAGAGGACTGCACAACAGCAATACAATTCAGACCAAAGAATGCAAGTGCATTTTCTAATCGTGGTAATGCCTACCAATTACAAGGTGATTTTAAGAATGCCATTCAGGATTTTGATAAGGCCATTCAATTTTATCCCAATGATCCAGGTTACTATAGTAATAGAGGAACTGCCTATGCCAGAAATGGAGAGCACGGGAAAGCTATAAAGGACTTTACCAAGGCAATAGACCTAAACCCTAATTATGCAGAAGCATATAACAATCGCGGGGAAGCACATCGTGAAAAGGGAGAGTTTGATGCAGCATTATTGGACCTCAATAAAGCAATAAATCTGAACGCGAATCATTTCAGTGCATATTTCAACAGAGGCTTAGTTTACTATCAAATCGGTGTATATGGAGAATCTGTAAGAAACTTTAGTGTAATGATAAGACAATACCCTAAGTTTGTCGCAGCACATTACTTCCGTGGTCTAGCGTATTTGCACTTGAAAGAATGGGATAATGCCAAATCTGACCTCACGACTGCCAAAAACATGGGAGCGGATATCATCACTTCATTCCATAGCGACTATGAAGGTGTTGAAAACTTTGAACAGAAAACGGGTATCCAGTTACCGCCAGATATCGTTGAAATTCTAACATCAGCGTAGGAATATCAGCTTAATCAGAAACGCTATGTGTGTCACCAGCGAAATCTGAGAGTCTTACAAGAAATAAACTGCTGGAGTTCACAGACTACCCATAAGTGTCAACTTAAGGTATTTCCAAATCAGAGTCCTCTTCAGTCCCGTAGGGACAATATGTTTATAGAATTACGGTCAATTAACCTCTTTAGTCCCGTATGAAGTTAAAATAATAAATTAGGTAATTTGGACCCCGACACGGTAGGTGCGGTTTCCTAACCGCACCGGATTCTACAAGAAACTGGAATTTACCCGATTAAATTTTTAAACTTCATTAGGGACGATATGTTTATAAGCACATCAACAATAAATATGCCGTTCCTACGGAACTCAAGAGGGGTAGCGACAGCGTTTTCTATAAACATATCGTCCCTACGGGACTGAATATAAGACCTTCTCAATCATAGTGGCTATTGAGAAGGATTCATAAAAACACAGAAAGTTTCTTAAGTTTACAGTTATAGGTAGAGCGAAGCGAAACCCGCCATGATAGACACAATCATTACGTGTCGGGTTTCGTACCTCTACCCGACCTACATATTTAGTCTGGACTATCCACTAGAATAGTAGAATAGGGTGTATAAATATTTTGTCACCTTTTTTATAAGAGACAGCACTCGGAGAGTGCCTACTACTATATAAAGAGCATAGGAAATCCCAAAATTGACATTGCACTGAACAAACCACCTTGTGCATCCGGTTCAATCTCTACGATGTCTACCTCACTATAATAGATAGGACTTACGCAAATTTGGGTGTACCTGTTTAGAATTTTGCTTTTTCAAGGATTTTATCCCCGATTTTTTGTCATTTTTTGGGATTTACCCCTTTATCCCCCCGCAAGCGAGGGGAATGCGTAAGTCCTGAAGAACATGCTTTCAAGCGAACTCTGGCTATCTGTAAAGTATGACATTGAGTATAATGATGAAGGATACATAATTTTGATATGTTAGACAACAAAACTTCTTTGCATGTTTCCTTGTTTCTCTCCGCTGTTGTGCCTCTTGTAACACAGCACACCCATTTAGAGCACATCCTGCCACAGTGAAAATTAGAAGAACCTGAAAATATCTGATTGTATACTTCAACTTTTGACGCCTTACTATAAAGTGTTTCTACTTACTCATTAAGATCACGTAGTACGTTCTCGGCGGCAGTTTTAGTAGTTACATTCCCTGCTTTTATTGCAAGCCGTAAAGCAGTGCGGATGTCTTGCTTTGCTGCCAATGTCCGACCTAACTCAGCCTTGGCAATTCCCCGATTGTAGTATGCATTGGCATAATCAGGTTTGAGCCGGATCGCAGTGTCAAAATCAGAAATCGCAGCAGTGTATTTTCCTAAGGCACTTTTTGCATTTCCCCGATTGATGTATGCCTTGACATAATCTGATTTGAGCCGAATAGCAGTGTCATAATCAGAAATCGCAGCAGTGTGTTGTCCTAAATTTTTCTTTACATTTCCCCGATTGTAGTATGCTTCGGCATAATCAGGTTTGAGCCGAATAGCAGTGTCATAATCCGAAATCGCAGCAGTGTGTTGTCCTAACCGATACTTTGCATTTCCCCGATTGTTGTATGCATCGGCATAATCAGGTTTGAGCCGAATAGCAATGTCAAAATCCACAATCGCTGCAAAGTCTTGTCCTAACCGATACTTTGCATTTCCCCGATTGAGGTATGCATCGGCATAATCAGGTTTGAGCCGAATAGCAGTGTCATAATCCGAAATCGCAGCAAAGTATTTTTTCCATCCAAAATTCGCAACTCCCCGATTGAGGTATGCTTCGGCATAATCAGGTTTGAATAGGATAGCAGTGTCATAATCCAAAATCGCTGCGAAGTATTGTCCTAACTCAGTCTTCGCAACTCCCCGACTGTTGTATGCTTTGACAAAATCAGGTTTGAGCTGGATCGCTGTTGTATAGTCTTTGATGGCACCCGCATAATCGTCAAAAACGCACTTCACATTGCCCCACAAGAGATAGGTCTCAGCAGATATAGATTGTTTTTCTTCCGATAAGGGTTTAACTGGTTTTGGCTGCTTCAGCAGTTTCTTAAGATATTCTGATGGGATCGCAAAATTAAGATTCTGAGCATCCAAAGCTGGATGTCCGGCGAAGGACACACCGATCACCTCACCTTTTTTGTTTAGCACAGGTCCACCACTGCTCCCCGGAGAAATGGGGGCAGTCATCTGCAGCCGTTCTTTTGTATCTTCACTTCGCTTGCTGCTGATAATCCCATTTGAGAACGTGCCTTCCAATCCTTTCGGATTCCCAGCAACATAGACAGTTTCACCAGTCCGAACCTTGTCACTATCACCGAGAGAGAGCGGTTTGATACCAAGAGCGGTAACCTTCAAGATCGCGAGGTCATTTGTCTTGTCAGTTGCTGTAACGCCTTCAATGTTATATGTGGTGGACTTACCAACTAACTTTGCAGTCCCTTTTGCTGCACCTTCAATCACGTGGTAATTGGTAGCGATTAGGTTGGGTTTCACGAAGAATCCACTGCCGATGCCCAATGTTTTGCCGTTTGTATCTTTCATTTCTAAATATACCGTTGCTGCTAATGCTTTTTCTGCAATATCTTCAGCAGGGAGGATAGTTTGGGCAGGTGCGGTACTTATTGTGCATAACACTTGGATTAACAGGATTGTGAAATAAAAGTAAATTTTCATAGAAAAACTCATAATTTCCTCAATAAAATAGTGATGGGTTTGTTTTTCATTTACAAAAGCAATCTCTTTCTCGACAAGCCAAACTTGTTAGTTTTATTTACAGTTGTATTATTGATCTTCTGACCTCTTTTTCAGTACAATAATTGACACTATTGCAATTCCAATTGTGACTATGTTGACAACTGACCACATCTCACGAGTTCCTGGAACTATGAGAATTGGATTATATATAGCTGCAGTTACCCCGAATACCCAAACCCAACCGAATTTTTCTAAAGTTATTGCGTATAAGGCAAGAAACACAAATGCCGCACAACACACCCATCTAAGGAGTATGTAATATCCATAAGGGTTGTCTGGGTTAAGGGCCAATATCAACATTGGGATTATAATTGCTTGTGGAATCCACATCTTTTTCATTTTTCTTACTCCAGAATACGGATGAGTTCCTTAATTTGGACTTTGAGTTTCGTATTTCCAGCTTTTTCTGCTAATTTAAATGCAATCTGGAAATCCAGTTGTGCCTTTTGAGTTTGTCCTAACTGTCCTTTCGCATATCCGCGAGTCAGATATGCTTCAGCAAAATCAGGATTCAGTTGAATTGCTTTGTTACAGTCATCAATGGCACTAACGTTTTGATTTTGGTTGATTTTCGCGAACGCACGAGCATTATAGGCTTCAAAGAAATCGGGTTTCAAAATGAGAGCGTTGTTAAAATTGCCAATTGCGTCTTTGAATTCTCCAAGCATTGTCTTTGCCATGCCTAATCCAAGATATGCATCAGGTATATCGGGATTCAGTTTTATTGCCATTGTACAGTCGTTAATAGCTTGTTTATATCGGCCAAGTTTACCATGTGCTATTCCACGATTGGCATATGCTTCAGCATAGTTAGACTTCAATTGTATTGCTTTGTCGTAATCTGCAATTGCAGCATATTGGTTACCTAAACGGGATTTTACGAATCCACGATTGAGATATGCTTCAGCATAGTTAGGTTTGAGTTGGATAGCTTTGTCATAATCGGCAATAGCACTGTGGAATTGTTCAAAGTGTAACTTGGATAATCCACGTAGTGCATAAATAACTGCAGTATTCAGTTTTAGATTGATTGCCTTGGTATAGTAAGTAATTGCACTTTTGTAGTCTCCTAATTCATGCCTGACGATCCCCCACAAGAGATAGGTCTCAGCAGAAATAGATTGTTTTCCTTGTGATAACGGTTTTGCTAACTTTGACTGCTGCAGCAATTTCTTAAGATATTCTGATGGGATTGCAAAATTGAGATTCTGTCCACCTTCAAGCGTCATAAAGGACACGCCAATCACTTCACCTTTCTTGTTTAGCACGGGACCACCACTGCTCCCCGGTGAAATGGGTGCAGTCATCTGCAGGCGTTCTTTTGTATCTTCACTTCGCTTGCTACTGATAATCCCATTTGAAAACGTGCCTTCCAATCCTTTCGGATTTCCAGCAACATAGACAGTTTCACCAGTCCGAACCTTGTCGCTATCACCCAGAGAGAGTGGTTTGATACCAAGAGCGGTAACCTTCAAGATCGCGAGGTCATTTGTTTTGTCAGTTGCTGTAACGCCTTCAATGTTGTATGTTGTGGACTTACCGACTAACTTTGCAGTTCCTTTTGCTGCACCTTCAATCACGTGGTAGTTGGTAGCGATTAGGTTGGGTTTCACAAAGAACCCACTGCCGATTCCCAATGTTTTGCCGTTTGCATCTTTCATTTCCAAATATACCGTTGCTGCTAATGCTTTTTCGGCAATATCTTCAGCAGGGAGGATAGTTTGGGCAGGTGCGGTACTTATTGTGCATAACACTTGGATTAACAGGATTGTGAAATAAAAGTAAATTTTCATAGAAAAACTCATAATTTCCTCAATAAAATAGTGATGGGGTTTGTTTTTCATTTACAAAAGCAAACTCTTTCTCGGCAAGCCAAACTTGTTAGTTTTATTTACAGTTGTATTATTGATCTTCTGACCTCTTTTTCAGTACAATAATTGACACTATTGCAATTCCAATTGTGACTATGTTGACAACTGACCACATCTCACGAGTTCCTGGAACTCTGAGAATTGGATTATATATAGCTGCAGTCACCCCGAATACCCAAACCCAACCGATTTTTTCTAAAGTCATTGCGTGTAAGGCAAGAAACACAAATGCCGCACAACACACCCATCTAAGGATTATGTAATATCCATAAGGATTGTCTGGGTTAAGGGCCAATAACAACATTGGAATGATAATTGCTTGTGGTATCCACATCTTTTTCATTTTTCTTGCTCCAGAATACGGATGAATTCCTTAATTTGGACTTTGAGTTTCGTATTTCCAGCTTTTTCTGCTAATTTAAGTGCAATCTGGAAATCCAGTTGTGCCTTTTGAGTTTGTCCTAACTGTCCTTTCGCATATCCGCGAGTCAGATATGCTTCAGCAAAATCAGGATTCAGTTGAATTGCTTTGTTACAGTCATCAATGGCACTAACGTTTTGATTTTGGTTGATTTTCGCGAACGCACGAGCATTATATGCTTCAAAGAAATCGGGTTTCAAAATGAGAGCGTTGTTAAAATTGCCAATTGCGTCTTTGAATTCTCCAAGCATTGTCTTTGCCATGCCTAATCCAAGATATGCATCAGGTATATCGGGATTCAGTTTTATTGCCATTGTACAGTCGTTAATAGCTTGTTTATATCGGCCAAGTTTACCATGTGCTATTCCACGATTGGCATATGCTTCAGCATAGTTAGACTTCAATTGTATTGCTTTGTCGTAATCTGCAATTGCAGCATATTGGTTACCTAAACGGGATTTTACGAATCCACGATTGGCATATGCTTCAGCATAGTTAGGTTTGAGTTGGATAGCTTTGTCATAATCTGCAATAGCACTGTGGAATTGTTCAAAGTGTAACTTGGATAATCCACGTAGTGCATAAATAACTGCAGTATTCAGTTTTAGATTGATTGCCTTGGTATAGTAAGTAATTGCACTTTTGTAGTCTCCTAATTCATGCCTGACGATCCCCCACAAGAGATAGGTCTCAGCAGATATAGATTGTTTTTCTTCCGATAAGGGTTTAACTGGTTTTGGCTGCTTCAGTAGTTTCTTAAGATATTTTGATGGGATGGCAAAATTGAGGTTCTGTCCACCTTCAAGTGTCATAAAGGACACGCCAATCACTTCACCTTTCTTGTTTAGCACAGGTCCACCACTGCTCCCCGGAGAAATGGGAGCAGTCATCTGTAGCCGTTCTTTTGTATCTTCACTTCGCTTGCTGCTGATAATCCCATTTGAGAACGTGCCTTCCAATCCTTTCGGATTCCCTGCAACATAGACAGTTTCACCAGTCCGAACCTTGTCACTATCACCGAGAGAGAGCGGTTTGATATCATGAACAGTAACCTTCAAGATCGCGAGGTCATTTGTTTTGTCAGTTGCTGTGACGCCTTCAATGCTGTATGTTGTGGACTTACCGACTAACTTTGCAGTCCCCTTTGCTGCACCTTCAATCACGTGGTAGTTGGTAGCGATTAGGTTGGGTTTCACGAAGAACCCGCTGCCGATGCCTAATGTTTTGCCGTTTGTATCTTTCATTTCCAAATATACCGTTGCTGCTAATGCTTTTTCGGCAATATCTTCGGCAGGTATTGTGGTTTGTGCAGGAACCTCAGCTGCGGCGTTTATTGTGCAAAAGAGTAGAAAAACGATAATGGCGATCTGGGGATTTTTCCAAAATAAGTTGTCTCTATGTTTCATTGATACGTCCTTTTGGTATTGGGGTGTTATATAGTTTTTGCGATATTTTATACATAGAGGCACAATCTAACAGAATGTGCTACAAAGAAAAACACAATCTAACAGAATGTGCTACAAAGAATAGCACAATCTAACAGAATGTGCTACAAAGAAAAACACAATCTAACAGAATGTGCTACAAAGAAAAACACAATCTAACAGAATGTGCTACAAAGAATGGCACAATCTGGAAGTATGTTAATTATTGGCGAAGGTATTGGTTAATAGTTTATTATGCATACGAAGTCCGCTCAACACGTCTCTCCAGCACCTCCATATCCGCAAGTATGGCACTGATTAAGTTGGCTTTTTCTGATGCATAAGCAGGATTATCCCACTGATTGACTCTCTCGGCAGGATCGTTTTCCAGATCGTATAGTTCACCATACGGGTGTCCACAATACCACGTCAACTTTCGTGTGTCGGTGACGATAGTTTTGAGACGCAAACCTTGGGGATCATCAACGCATTCAATCAACAACGAATCCCGTACAGATTCCTGTTCTCCAGACAGTATAGGCATTGCATCAACACCGTCTATATCATCCGTAATCGGCAATCCAGCAGCTGCAAGCACAGTCGGCACAATATCAACATGACTAAAAAGTGCTTGTGAACGTTGTCCGGAAGGTATTGCTGCAGGATACCGTATCAGTGTTGGAACACAGACAAGTTGTTCATAGTGGAATGGACCTTTCATCCATAGTCCGTGATCTCCCAGTAGTTCACCGTGGTCAGTCGTGAAAAGTACCAAAGTATTCTCACTGAGTCCGTTTTCATCAAGGCACTCTAATATGCGTCCCATCTGCTGATCAATAATTTTCACCATGTTGTAATAGTATGCTCTACCGAGTCGTGCGTCATCCTCCGATACTTTACGAAAATCTGCACCGCCACCTTGTCCAGCCATAGCAAACTTACCGCGCGTTTCTAATTTACTGAGTTCACCACAACGCGCCGCTATAAAATGCGGGGGTTTGTCTTCTAACTCTCTCTCAACATAATCTGGCAATGGAACTTCAGCAGGATTGACTCGATCTTCAAATTCGGTTGGCACACAATGCGGATGGTGTGGGTCTTGAAAACCGACTGCCAATAGGAACGGTTGATCAGCATTGTGGTTCGCTAAGAAATCTATTGTGCGATCAGCAGTCCAAACGCTGTTATGGTATTTTAGAGGTATATCCCAATCATGAGCACCACCACCGAACCCTGTCTGTGATAACCTTCTTGCTTTGCTATAACTGGCGAATTCCTTTTCAGAAACCTGTGATTTCACCCATTCGCCATAGAGTCCTGCAACACCGTAGGTCGCATGTCCGAGTGCAAGTTCTATCGTCTCAAATCCGTAGTAAGGTCCGCGAAATTCAGGGTATCGGTCAGTATTGTTCCGTGTTTCAAGTGATAATTCAGGTGATGCTCCGAAAGGCTGAAAATGCGCTTTGCCGATGTAGTGTGTACGGTAACCGACATCTGCAAGACGATGTGAAATCATCTGTTCATCTTCGGGAACATTCATGCCGACATTCCATGCACCGTGCCGACTGACATACTTACCCGTAAAGATTGAGGCGCGAGCGGGTGTGCATACAGGATTTGTACAATACGCACGTTCCAAACATATACCTTCTGAAGCCATTTTGTCCAGATGCGGTGTGTCTGTAAATGCCGAACCGTAGCAGCTGAGGCTATCTGTCCGTTGCTGGTCTGTTGTGATGATGAGTATATTGGGTCGTTGTGTGTTCATAAGTATTTCATTTTCTTTCTATAAACAAACTTAGTGGTTTGTCAAGTGCTATTTTGTAGGTCGTGTAGAGTAAGGCGAAACCTATAAATCAACGATGTGAATGCGCGTATGGCATTCATCCAAATCAACGCCGAATACGCGTTTGGTATTCTGCGGGTGTAAAGTTAAGGAATTTTCGATGCCAGAAACCCTCTTCAGTCCCGTAGGGACGCTATGTTTATAGTTAAACGTTATACAAACCCTCTTTAGTCCCGTAGGGACGATATGTGTAGTAGTTCATCCTGATATAAACATATCGTCCCTACCAAATCAACGCCAAATGCGCGTTTGGCATTTATCGGGACTGAAGAGGGGCGGTGTACACATTTTTCTATAAACATATCGTCCCTACGGGACTGAAGAGAAGACAATCCCAATAAAAATAGGGATTCAGAGTGATTCATAAGAGTTTCTAAGTTCTCTTAAGTTTACACTTATATGTAGAGCGAAGCGATACCCGACATGATAGACATAATCAATACTCCGAAAAAATCGTTATACGAGTATTTAATGTTGAATTCTACTTGAACTTCAGCGATACTTTTGAAATCACTAAATGCCATCGGTCTTACCTCATATTGCATTGTAAATACTGATGTTTGATCCCGTTGAAGAATTTACATTTTATCCGAGGAAGGTCTTTAAATACGTATAGCTCTGTTCAGCAGCATCTTCAGGTTCCATTATCTCTCTGAACGCTTGATGCACCGTCACATAACCATCATAACCGATTGTTTCTAAACCCCGAAACACCAGCGGATAATCAATTCCACCTTCATCTTGTAGTCGTATCGGATCGTGTGGTACTTCTCCATGTATCCAAGTTAGAAGCCGCGTTTTTCCTTCAGGTCTGCGGATGTGGTTCTGGAGATATACGTTGAACAGATAGGGAGAAAACCGTTTGAGCGTTTCAACACCATATTCCTGTCCGCACAGATCAAGGTTAGCAGGTTCATAGATGATACCGAAGTTCTGTCTATTAACTCGTTTTAGCACATCAACAGAACCTTCTACGGTTTCAAATAGACTCTGTGTATGCGACTGATGTGCCAGCCGTATACCGCGTTCAGCTGCTTCATCAGATGCGCGTTGTGCCCAAACTATATCCTCTTCAATTTTCATGGCAATACGGATAAGGTCTGCTCCAAGAAGTTCTGTTAAATCAAGATACGGTGTAATATTGCGTAATCCATCAGGACCTTCATCGTTATTTAGAGGCACAGGAAAATCACCCGTGATCATAGATACTTTTAGGTTCAGTGAATCTGCCTGCTTACGTGCAGCGGTAATCTGTTCCAATGGTGAATGGATACCGACTTGTGAAGCGCGCATACACATCGCCTCGTAGCCAAGGTCTGCTGCCAGCTCTGTCAGTTGTTTAAATGTGTGGGTTGCATCTCTTTTTGAGGCATTTTCTGCGACGCGAACAGAGAGTGAAAGTTTCATGTTTTACTCAACTCCAAAGCGCAAATAGTGACATATCTTACAATAACAAGTTGTGTTAGTTAACTATTTGTTTGTATCCTTTTCACATACATTAGCTTTGTATAATAAACATATCGTCCCTAATGAAGATTAAGAATATAATTGGGTGATATATAATTTCCCTTTTATGTGTCAATTTAAGGAGATCAATCTGTTTTTTGAAGTCTTCAGTCCCGTAGGGACGATATGTTTATAGAAAGAAGATGACCACCTCTTCTTGAGTTCCGTAGGAACGGCATAGCAAGATAAACATATCGTCCCTACGGGACTGAAGAGCTGTTGACAATCCGTTTTCTATAAACATTCCATCCCTACGGGACTAAATAAATATATCGGTAATCCAGTCCATAATAAAGTTATTTAGCCCAACTCGTTACAATAGAATATCAGCGATCGAAAGTGCCATAAGAACTAAACTAATCATTCCATTAAGTGTAAAAAATGCGAGATTGACGCGGGACAAATCATTCGGTTTGACGATGGCATGCTCATAAATAAATATCAAGACAACAATCCCTACACCGATATAATAAAAAAGTCCTAATTCTGCAAGAAGCGGAATGCTAAAAAGAAGGAAAACTGCGACAACATGCAACGCTGACGAAACCCATAACGACCAACGGATACCTATCCGTGCGGGGATAGAATGGAGTCCATGTTTTCTATCAAAACTCACATCTTGGCACGCATAGATGATGTCAAAACCTGCTGTCCAAAGTAACACAACACAGCATAGCATTATCGGTGTCCAATCAAATCTGCCAGTTATTGCAATCCACGCACCGACAGGTGATATGGACAATGCAAGTCCTAACCACAAATGTGAAAGTGCCGTGAACCGTTTGGTATACGAATATCCCATTATTACGGCAAGTGCGACAGGCGATAATGCAAAAGCGAGTGGATTCAAACGCCACGCTGCAAATACCAACAAACCAGCAGAAACAAGCGTGAAAACCCATACCGATCCTTTTGTGATTAAACCTGCAGGAATAGCGCGCGTTGCAGTCCGAGGATTTTGGCTGTCAATGTCCGCATCTGCAAGCCGATTGAACGCCATTGCACAACTTCGCGCACCAACCATCGCAACGAGAATCCATCCTAATTTAGGAAGTGATGGAAGTCCATCAGACGCAATAAACGCACTCATAATGGCAAACGGAAGTGCGAATACGGTATGTTCAAACTTGATCATCTCAAGAATTATTTTGAGTTTTCGCATCTAAACCTATTCTTTCCACCTTTGCGTCAAGCCAGAATCTATGCCGAACTGATCCAAAATTTTCGTCACAACAAAATTGATTTGATCGTCAACTGTCTTAGGAAAATGGTAGAACCCTGGCATAGCAGGTAAAACACACACGCCAATGCGTGATAACTTGAGCATATTTTCAAGATGTATGGTGCTGAGTGGGGTTTCACGAGGTACGATCACAAGTTTCCGTCTCTCCTTGATACAGACATCCGCTGCACGTTGGATGAGGTTTCGTGAAATACCTGCTGCGATTGAGGCGACAGTTCCCATACTACACGGCACAACAATCATACCTTCCGTACGGAAAGAACCGCTTGCAATTGAGGCACCAATATCAGATTCATGGTGATAAATGATCCGGTTCGTTTCAACCCCAATAAGCGATTTC
Organism: Candidatus Poribacteria bacterium; assembly: GCA_965261435.1. Taxonomy (GTDB): domain Bacteria; phylum Poribacteria; class WGA-4E; order WGA-4E; family WGA-3G; genus MSPOR6. The sequence continues at coordinate 2,599,111 of CBDHDL010000021.1, read as the reverse complement.
AACTTGAAATCATTGATGTCAACTTCAATCTGAAGTTCTTCCCACAATGCGCGGGCACCAGATGAAGAGATTGTTAGATGAATCTCCATTTCTTCTTGTTGCGCAAGAACCTCAAGAAGGCGGACACCGTAAACGACTGCACTCGCGCCTGTGATACCAACAATCAATCGCTTCAATTTAGTGTGTCTCCAGTATAAGTGGCAGCAGATTTCCTGTTGTGTCAAATTCAAAGGCTTGGGTTTCGCCAACTATCTCAAGGTTAGAATGCAGTTGTGCATCTTTGAGAAGCACTTCGGAAATATCAAGTTCTGTTAATCTCAACGTGCTTTCTATCCTTATAACGCGTGCGTTTTCAGGTTTCGTCAGACCAATAGTCTCAAGTGCAACTTCAATCGCCTCTCTGTCAGTATCGTAGTAGAATGGGATTTTTGATTTTTGCGGTCCGAGTGCAGTAATACCGTTCATATAGGTTGCATGCCGATCAATCTGGTCAACGAGTCGCGTCGTCGTAAAATCAGCGAGACCGATACCCGTTGCGTTGCCGTCACTCTCTCCGGTCAGATCACGTACAAAAATACGTAAGATTTGCGGTTTCAGTGGTTCAGGCTCAAAATTCTGCATCATTCTTCCGATAACATTTGTATCCATACCAGTGCCACTAATGTTTTTCCCTGCTAAATCTACAATCAATAGATCAAGTTCATCAAATGGAAGTCTTCCCATTAACGACTTTGCTTCAACCAAGAGTTCTCGCTCAGTTTGCATGAGTTGTGCAGCAGGAATTGCGACTGCTTTAGCGGTCTGTTCATGTGCGTTCTCAATGAGTCCTAATCCGAAAGCAATTTTACCTGTATCAAGGATAAAACCCCCGACGGCTGTGATAACTTGTTCAAATCCGTATTGAAAAAAAGCACGGTGATAATAGTTCGCACCCTGCTGTTTCCCGAGACCGATCACCATCATCTTAATTAGACCGCTTTCAATAGAACCGTTGAAATCAGTATGTGCTTTTATACGATTTAGGGGTACGACGTGGTCTGCTTCTGCGGCGTAACGATCCATAAACACAGGTATAGTGTCAGTGCCAGCGTGGGAAAGTGTGCCGAGCTCCACGACTTCCATTGTTGCTCTGACAGGTGCACCAACGGTTGCTTCTGTGATACCGTAATGTTCCAAGACGTTCCGCTGTCCTTCCGCTGTTGCACCGCCGTGGCTTCCCATCGCTGGTACAACAAAAGGTTTCGCACCGAGACCTTTGAGATACTCCACAGTTGCTTTAACTGCCGTTGCGATGTTTGCAACACCACGGCTTCCTGCGGTAATTGCTACCGTTTCACCAGAACGTACGATAGACGCTGCGTTAATCCGGTCTAAATCCTCATGGATTGCTGTTGTAAGGTCAGCGAGGACAGGTGCATCAAAATGTTGTCTGACCCGTACCATTTTTGGAAGTGCCATTAGTTATGTCCTTATTTGAGATGTAATGCTTGCTTGTTATATCAACTTTTAAGGGGAATTTTATCAGAAAGAGCGCGGAATTGCAAGATAATTTAGGGTGAGACGGAGGCTATTTAGTTTTAACGTGAGTTTCGTATTTGTACTGCTGTCCGTTCGTAATTGTGATCTAAGAAATCGATAGCACTTCAGTTCAGGTAACAGTGATACTATAGTGGATTATAGAAATAATTCTAGATACAACGGACAGGGAAACCCTGTCCCTACGAAAACAACGGACAGGGAAACCCAATCACTACGAAAACAACGGACAGGGAAACCCAGGCACTACGAAAACAACGGACAGGGAAACCCAGGCACTACGAAATACGGACAGGGAAACCCAGGCACTACGAAATACGGACAGGGAAACCCAATCACTACGAAAACAACGGACAAGGAAACCCAGGCACTACGAAAACAACGGACAGGGAAACCCAATCACTACGAAAACAACGGACAGGGAAACCCAATCACTACGAAAACAACGGACAGGGAAACCCAGGCACTACAAAAACAACGGACAGGGAAACCCAGGCACTACGAATACAACGGACAGGGAAACCCAGTCCCTACGAATATAGGCGCAGTGATGAGAAATTTATGGAAAATTAGGTTTATGAGATACACTCTACATTTCTTCTGTAGGAGCGATCTCCGAAGTGCGACTTAACTCAATGATAGTCGGGAATCGGAGTTCCCTCCTACAGTTCAGGAATGTAGCGTTAATTCATATCTCTACCATATTATCATAGCAAACTTTATACGGAAAGTTCAGATAACTTTACAGTTTGTCCACCCGCTTCAGCAGATTTGTCTGCTGCGAAGACAACGCGGTGCGTTTCAAAAGCCGTATCAAAATCCGTTAGTGGCATCGGTTCATTGCGTCCAATGCTATCAATGAATGCTTGGAACTGTGGTTCATACGGATGGTCACTCACATCACCAGAATCAATGAGTGAGGTTTCAAGCGTGCTCCATCTACTTTTGTCCATACCCGTCAGTTTTGCTGAGTAGATACGGTTGTCAAGTAGACTGCCTTCGCTGCCGACAAGGTGAATGTGGAAGTAATATGGCTGCAAACAATCTACACAGGATGTAACCTTGCCAATCTTATGACCACCCGCAAATTTTAGAAGACTTACACTTGTTGTCTTGTATTCATAAGGTTGAAATGCTTCACCCGAAGATTGGGTATGATAGCTTGTAACCTCTTCTACATCGCCATCCATAAAGAAGAGAAGGGCATCAAGTGCATGGCATCCTGCAGTGAGTAAGGTGCTACCACCAAAGTCCTTTTTGATATTCCATTCATATTGTCCATACCAAGGTCCAATACCGTGATAGTAGTCTACTTCTGCATAGTGAAGTTCACCGAGTAATCCGTTATCAATTACAGAACGTATCATAGTGAAATGTGCGCTATATCGGCACTCAAAACAGACACATACGTTGACCCCAGTCGTTTTTACTGCATCCCGAATATCTTTTGCATCTTCATAAGTCAAGCAGATCGGTTTTTCGATGATGAGATGTTTTCCTGCTTCTGCTGCTGCAATTGCCTGTTCCGCGTGAAAGGGATGTGGTGTGCAAATATCAATAATATGTATATCAGGATCGGCGAGCATTTTTTCATAGCCTGTATATGCTTTGAGAGGCGTACCGTAGGTTTCTGCTAAAACAGCTTCATCGTGTTCTCGTCGTGAACAGATAGCGGTGACATCTGCCCCCGTAACAGCTTTAAATGCCTCAATATGTGCGCCAGCGACCCAACCCAGACCGACTATTCCAACATTTAGCTTTTCCATTTTATGACTCCTATAATCTTTATTATTTCAGTTATTTTAGCACATTTGCGAAAATTAATTTGACAAAATCTTGTAAAATAGTGTTGAAATACGCTAATAGTATCCAACATCATGCAATGTTGCAACAATTTCTCAATATGCCAAAATATTTTTAACGGGTGTGTAAAGTAATTGTCCCCGTTTTTGTCTGAATCGCGGATTACGCGGAGAACACGGAAGAGTGGAAGAGTGGAAAGGGTGTAATTGTCTGAACCAGGATTTACGGGATTATCAGGATTTACAGGATAAGAGTCTGAATCGCGGATTACGCAGAGGACACGGAAGACGCGGAAGGGGGTTCTCGTGCATTTCAAGGTGTTTTCCACAAGTTATCGTGATTTTAGCGAACCTCTCTTCAGTCCCGCAGGGACGCAATGTTTATAGTTAGACGTTATACGCCCCGTCTTGAGTTCCGTAGGAACGGCATAGCAAGATAAACATATCGTCCCTACGGGACTGAAGATTGGGGGTTGCACGTTTTTCTATAAACATAGCGTCCCTACCAAATCAACGCCAAATGCGCGTGGCAGAATACGCGTTTGGTATTCTGCATGATTTGTCGGGACTAAAGAGTGTCCCTCACTCTCAGATAATCCCTAAATTGACGCGTATAGTGACAAAAACTTTACACACACATTTTTTGACCTGAAAGTGCAAACCTGCTATAATTTGCGGATGGTGGTATCCGCTATTCTGGGGACATCGTAAAAGCAATTGGTTCGGGTGCAAGTTCTGTGATGGTTGGCAGTCTTCTGGCAGGAACCGATGAAAGTCCAGGCTCAACAGTCATCTATCAGGGAAGAACATATAAGATACACCGCGGTATGGGATCGTTAGGCGCATTACGCAAACGTGGCACTACACTCGGAGAACAGACAAGTGAAGAAGAATTAGCAAAATTAGTACCTCGCGGAATTGAAGGTAGAGTTCCTCACAAAGGAAAACTAAGCAATTATGTCTATCAATTAGTTGGTGGAATTCGATCCGCTATGGGTTATTGTGGCACCCCCGATATTGAGTCTTTACGCAGAGATGTTCAATTTGTGCGTATGTCAAGTAGTGGTTATAGAGAAAGCCATCCACACGATATTGATATTACTGAAGAAGCTCCGAATTATACTGTTGCGAACCTGAACACATAAGTTGTTAAGGGATAGCAAGTCAAACGATAGGAAAACTACAATGAAACTTCAGATTGAAACGATCCCTTATTTGCTTACATTTGTTTTCATTTTACTTTCGGGTTGTGCAGGATGTGAACAGAAAACCGCAGATCAATCCCTTGACAGCACACCTAATAACGATCAACAAAGTCGCATACATCAAGACAGACTGCATCCAAGCCATCATACCGCCTATACAAAGGTGCCAACTGCGCCCGAAGGCGATGACTTTTTCAAAACGATACAGTTTCCAACAACACCGCCACATAGACCTGATGGACACTATCTCAACCCACCGAAAAATCCGTTTAAAATCCCCGATTACGTCAAGAAATATCCTGATCACTTTAAGATTGACAATAACGGGTTCTGGTTTGTAGAGTTTCCTCCAGAAAAAGCACAGAAACTTGAAGCGTTTGATGGATGGAACCTTACAGATGACGAATATGACAAGCAAATCGCAGAGATTGTAAGCGTAGGTTTAGACACATTCACAGCAGCCATTGTCATCGCGCACTTGCCTGGAACGAACAACTACACGAATAAACTGTATGCTCAAGCGTATGAGGAAAACCCTGACAGTCTTTATATTGCCCTTTCTCATTATACAGGACTTGAAATAACTGGAAAACGGGAGGAAGCGGAAGTGGGGTACCGCAGACTTGTCAAGATGTATCCGGACTCTACAAAAGCATTGTATAGTTTAGCGAATTTTATTTCAACAAAGGCTGATTCATCAGACGAGCATCGGCGCGAGGCTATACCTTACTTTGAAAAGCTGTATCGTGAAAACTCTTTCTGGTTTGTCCCTATTTATAAATTAGGGATTATCTATTACGGTTTAGGGGAATATGAAAAGGCACTTGCGTATTTTCAAGCATCCGAAGTGTTTACAGGTCCCTTGGAAAGTACATCTTTTTTTATACATCTTACTCGTGAACAACCCGCAATGAAACAAAACAGTGAGTAAACTCATGGTACGAAAACAATTTATTATTGCACTTTTATTGTCAGTTCTTATCTGTTCACCTATTTTGATTTACCCATCTGGTGTATTAGCAAATGGGAACACTGATACGTTCCAACTGGACCCACTTTCGAACTGGGACGCGTGGAGACCCACGCGCAATACTGTTCTGGCTTTTACAGCAAATATTATCGGAAACACAACTCAGATCACATCCACAAAATACGTATTTTATGTATTGTGAAGATAATCATCAAATAGGAATGAGGAGAAACTTATGAATTGGCATTTGGTTATTTTATAGATACTGTTAACCCTCGTTATTTGTGCACCTTCTGTATTATATATTTACTCGGTAGATGCAAACGGAGATGCGAATACACCAACGTTTACGCTTGCTCTTGAACCTGTGCTACCAACAGAATGGGTAGCGTGGCATCCTGAATATAAAGATAATGTGTCGTTTATTGCCAAGCTCAAAGGCACTTCATCAGAAGCCGAACTATACAGTTGCAAATCTTAATACATAGACGATTGAGTTTCAGTCAGTCAAGAGGAAAGAGAAAAACAATGAAACTTCGTTCAGAAAATATCGCAATTTTATTGATGATTTCAATATTTGTTTTAGGTGGTTGTTCAGGGTGCGGGAAAAAGACAGCTCTTGAAACACCTGTTACACCACCGGATCAGTCAACACCAGCTAACACACCGAAGTTATCTGGAGCGAAACAAATTGAGACAAGACCTAAACCACGCGGAAAAACCGCAAAGTTATCTCGAAAGAACTTCAGTGATCTGGATTACCTTACCACCTTAAAAGATGAAGGTGTCGAATATATTGAGCTTGCACGCGAAAAAGGTGGCATTCCTTTACCGTGGGACCCAATCACTGTTTCTATAGAGTTGTTGAAAAGTCGATTGAAAAAACAAAAGGAATTGCTCATAGGTATGAGACAAAAGACGCTGTCCCTTGAAGAATATAATGAACAAATGCTCCAAATGTATCGGGAAGATGGTTTTGTAACCACTATACAGAGGATAATTGAATTGGGTGGAGGTAACGACAATACGTCAAGAATGGTGAACCGTATGTATACCGAAAATCCTGATGATTTTGATACTTTGCTGCTGTGGGTTATTGCAGGTGGAGATCTGGTAGATATATATGGGGAGGAAAAGACAGCAGCGACCCGCCGTTTGTATGAAATGAACCCGAACCATCCGTGGGTGCTACACAAACTTGCAAAATGTATTTTAGGCACGAACCCACAAGAGGCACTCGGTTATGCACAAAAGGCACAAGAGTTAGACCCGCGTTATCTTCCGTTGGGAGTTGAGGGGTTGTGTTACTTCCAAATGGGTGATTACCAAAAAGCGTTAACATCGTTTCGGCGTTCATCTGAATATGCGTTGGAAACCTCACAACCTTCTTACATCATCAGTGCGATTGGTACGTGGGTCGATGTAGCCGAAAATGTTGTGGACAGTGGGGGCAAAGGCGAGGAAGTGCGTGAAAAAATTAGAAAGGCAGGGCACCCTATTCTTGATCGCGATCTACCTACAATGTTGTACCGATGAAATGAAAATATCTCAAGGTTGCAATCTACTTACCACTTTTATGTATTGTGAAGATAACCACCAAGATAGTATAAGGAGAATCTAATGAACAGACATAATGTATCCCTCACAAACCGTACTGTGATCATTACCTTGATTGGCTGCATCCTATTTCTTGGGAGTTTATTATTCATTTGGAATAACCAACAGAACGCATCGGGCAGACTTCATCCAAGCGGTTTAACAGAAAAAGCATTGTATTCACCTGAACCGATCAAGACTCCTGTTTTCCATGAACCCTCGCTGGCGGGGTTTGTTGAACAGTTGAAAGCAGAACTCGGTGATGTCCCAGACACTGTCAATGCAGAAACCGCTACTGGAGAACGTTTTCTTGATATTGCAAACCATATGGATGACCGTAGAACACCAGCAGAAGTGGATGCTGCTTGGAGGGAACGAAAACGAAAAGTCATTGCAAATCCAGACCTTCTATGGACACCCGGGTTTGTCCTACCTCCTTACTTAGACATGCAAGATAAACGACACGGTGTATATTTGTTTGACTATAATGTAAAACACGAGCATTTTAAAGAGACCAGATCGCAAGAAAAAAGATTAGATGCGGTGCGCGATCAAGCACAAAACGGGGAAATTTCCGGTGAAGAATACTCTCGCAGAAACATAGAAATTATGGCGGAGGGAAAGGAACCTCTCACTGTTGCCAAGTATCTATACAGTCGAGGAGGGAAAAAAGCAAAACTTGGTATTATATAAGCGGCGCGCGCACTGCCAAAAGACCCTGACTCTTTTGAAGCACTACACGTTTGGACGCTTTGCCATGAAACGCGTGAACAACGCGAAGCAGGCTATCGGAAATTGATTGAAAAGTTTCCAAACTCCGGCCTCGCCCGTTGGGGATTTGCCATAGAACTCATTTTCTCAAGTCCCCGGAACCCTACTGAAGCACTTGAACACATACAAAAGGCTATCCAGTTGGACAAACGCATCCCTAAGAATAATGTGGTGTTAGCCTTATGTTATAAAGCATTGGGTGAATACGAGAAAGCACTCACTGTCTACCAAGGAATGCGTGCGGTCCATCGTTCTAACATCGGTGATCTTTACGGTGTTCAAACCCCTATTTATGAAAAACAGATGCAAAACGAACAAAAATAATCCTATTTTAGAGAGGCCGATCAAAGGATGGACACATGTTAAGAACAACTATTCTATTTTTATCTGGACTACTCCTATGTATTCTTGCCACACACTCTATTGCACACGCTCAGACGATGACGTTTACCCCTGCAGATCAGAGTAGAACATATCTCATAAATCATTTATGTGGTGAGTTCTTTGTTGTTTGTGATGTGTTTTATATTAATACAACGGACAGGGAAACCCAGTCCCTACGAAAAACGGACAGGGAAACCCAGTCCCTACCAACAACGGACAGGGAAACCCAGTCCCTACCAACAACGGACAGGGAAACCCAGTCCCTACCAACAACGGACAGGGAAACCCAGTCCCTACCAACAACGGACAGGGAAACCCAGTCCCTACCAACAACGGACAGGGAAACCCAGTCCCTACCAACAACGGACAGGGAAACCCAGTCCCTACCAACAACGGACAGGGAAACCCAGTCCCTACCAACAACGGACAGGGAAACCCAGTCCCTACCAACAACGGACAGGGAAACCCAGTCCCTACCAACAACGGACAGGGAAACCCAGTCCCTACCAACAACGGACAGGGAAACCCAGTCCCTACGAAAACAGGCGCAGTGATGAGAAATTTATGGACAATTAGGTTTATGAGATACACTCTAGTTACGACAGTTGGGAACCTACTTATGATGGCACGCTCAGTTTCACTGTCACTGTATCGGGGTTAAATGCTGCCGAGATATCTAAGGGGGAAGTGCGGTTCGACTTTGAGAAGGTGTCCAAATGGAAAGGTATATGCATGAACTACGGATCAGGAACAAAGGCAGACCTCTTTTTTCGGTATAGTGACCAAACGGTGTATTCAGCACCGCGCTGGAAGATATGGAGCAAGGACAAAGTAGATGCTGTTGCGGAATGGTCATGCGTCTGATAGGGGATATTGCGGCACCCCCGATATTGAGTCTTTACGTAGAGATGTTCAATTTGTGCGTATGTCAAGTAGTGGTTATAGAGAAAGCCATCCACACGATATTGATATTACTGAAGAAGCTCCGAATTATACTTTTGCGAACCTGAACACATAAGTTGTCGAGGAATAGTTAGTCAAGCGATAGGAAAACTATAATGAAACTTCAGTTTGAAACGGTCCTTTATTTGCTTACATTTGTTTTCATTTTACTTTCGGGTTGTGCAGGATGTGAACAGAAAACCGCAGATCAATCCCTTGACAGCACACCTAATAACGATCAACGAAGTCCCATACATCAAGACAGACTGCATCCAAGCCATCATACCGCCTATACAAAGGTGCCAACTGCGCCCGAATGCGATGACTTTTTCAAAACGATACAGTTTCCAACAACACCGCCACATAGACCTGATGGACACTATCTCAACCCACCGAAAAATCCGTTTGAAATCCCCGATTACGTCAAGAAATATCCTGATCACTTTAAGATTGACAATAATGGGTTCTGGCATGTAGAGTTTCCTCCAGAAAAAGCACAGAAACTTGAAGCGTTTGATGGATGGAACCTTACAGATGACGAATATGACAAGCAAATCGCAGAGATTGTAAGCGTAGGTTTAGACACATTCACAGCAGCCATTGTCATCGCGCACTTGCCTGGAACGAACAACTACACGAATAAACTGTATGCTCAAGCGTATGAGGAAAACCCTGACAGTCTTTATATTGCCCTTTCTCATTATACAGGACTTGAAATAACTGGAAAACGGGAGGAAGCGGAAGTGGGGTACCGCAGACTTGTCAAGATGTATCCGGACTCTACAAAAGCATTGTATAGTTTAGCGAATTTTATTTCGACAAAGGCTGATTCATCAGACGAGCATCGGCGCGAGGCTATACCTTACTTTGAAAAACTGTATCGTGAAAACCCTTTCTGGTTTGTCCCTATTTATAAATTAGGGATTATCTATTATGGTTTAGGGGAATATGAAAAGGCACTTGCGTATTTTCAAGCATCCGAAGTGTTTACAGGTCCCTTGGAAAGCACATCATTTTTTATACATCTTACTCGTGAACAACCCGCAATGAAACAAAACAGTGAGTAAACTCATGGTACGAAAACAATTTATTATTGCACTTTTATTGTCAGTTCTTATTTGTTCACCTATTTTGATTTACCCATCTGGTGTATTAGCAAATGGGAACACTGATACGTTCCAAATTGCCCCACCTTCAGAGTGGGACGCGTGGAGACCCACGCGCAATACTGTTCTGGCTTTTACAGCAAATATTATCGAAACCACAACTCAGTTCACCTTATTGTTTTTCATGTTTGCAGCACTTCCATTTGCACAAGCAACGAATGTCAGCATAGAACCGTTGATAAAGTCAACGTATTAGGACTTGCGATACCAAAAAATTCTTTTGACTTGAAAGTGCAAACATGCTATAATTATTACAATTGGCGGTATATGTTTTTTGTGCAACATTCGCAAGCTTTCTCACCCACCTTAATCTGCATTAAAGGAGATGATTCCGATGGACACCAAACTTTCTGATGATTTTCCCCCGAAGTTCGCAAAAGAAGGGTTAACTTTTGATGATGTCCTGCTCATCCCCGCGGAATCCAGTATTCTGCCGGATGATGTTGACACAAGTTCACAGTTCACTCGAAATCTTCGACTGAATATACCAATCAGTAGTGCTCCGATGGATACCGTCACCGAATCTACGCTTGCTATTGCAATTGCTCGTGAGGGAGGCATCGGAATAATTCACTATAACTGTTCTATTGAGGAACAGGTTTCAGAAGTTGACCGTGTGAAACGTTCTGAAAGTGGTATGATAAATGACCCAATTACATTAACAGAAGAAAAAACGATCCGGGATGCCCTGGATATATCAGCCCGTTATCACATTGGAGGTGTGCCTATTGTAAGATCGGATGGCTACCTTGTTGGGTTAATAACAAACCGCGACCTTAAGTATGAAACTGATTTGGATCTGCCTGTAACTTCGCGCATGACACCGGGAGAAAAATTAATCACTGCATCCCCAGGAATTACACTTGACAAAGCGAAAAAAATACTCCACCAATCTCGTAAAGAAAAACTACCCATTGTTGATGACAATTTCAAGTTGTGCGGTTTGATTACTATCAAAGATATTGACAAAGTTCAGATGTTCCCACATGCATGTAAAGATGATGAAGGTCGGTTACGTGTAGGAGCAGCGATTCAACCATCAACCCCGCTGCAAAACGTTGAACTTTTAGTGGATGAAGAAGTAGATGTGATAGTTTTGGATACTGCCCATGGTCACTCTAAAAACGTAATTCGGTCAACAGAAATTCTAAAATCTGAATTTCCAGATGTAGATCTCGTTGCGGGGAATGTCGTCACCCCTGAAGCAACAAAGAGTTTGATTGAAGCGGGTGCTGATGCTGTGAAAGTTGGCGTTGGTCCTGGGTCAATATGCACAACTCGTGTCGTTGCAGGTGTTAGTATTCCCCAAATCACCGCAATTTACGACTGTGCCCAAGAAGCCGAAAAAGCTGGCGTACCGATTATTGCGGATGGTGGTATCCGCTATTCTGGTGACATCGCAAAAGCAATTGGTGCGGGGGCAAGTTCGGTGATGGTTGGCAGTCTTCTGGCAGGAACCGATGAAAGTCCAGGCTCAACAGTCATCTATCAGGGAAGAACATATAAGATACACCGCGGGATGGGTTCGTTAGGCGCATTGCGTAAACGTGGCACTACACTCGGAGAACAGACAAGTGAAGAAGAATTAGCAAAATTAGTACCTCGCGGTATTGAAGGAAGAGTCCCGCATAAAGGAAAGTTAAGTAATTATGTCTATCAGTTAGTTGGTGGAATTCGATCTGCTATGGGTTATTGTGGCACACCTGATATTGAGTCTTTACGCAGAGATGTTCAATTTGTGCGTATGTCAAGTAGTGGTTATAGAGAAAGCCATCCACACGATATTGATATTACAGAGGAAGCACCGAATTATACAGTTGCCAATCTTAATACATAGACGATTTTGATAAGAACTACACGGAACTGCAGAAGCACTTATACCAGAGATTTGTATTAGGTTTAAATTTTAGTATGTGAAGTTAAGAATCGTATTGATTCTACATATTTTCAATGAAGAAGGAATTTGTTTATGAAAGTTAACGAAGAGATGTCGTTTTGGGATAGGCTCTATATCCCTGCGTTGATTAAGGGACTGTTGACAACGTTAAAACACATTCCCAAAAAGAAGTTGACGGTACAGTACCCCGAAGATCCGAGAAGTGTCAATGAGCGTAATGATCGTTATCGTGGTGTACATAAACTCACGAAAACAGACAAAGATGAAATCAAGTGTGTTGCATGTTTCTTGTGTGCGACCGCTTGTCCGGCAGATTGCATTACGATCCAAGCTGCCCCTGCTCCTGAAGGTTGGACGACCAAAGAAGGTTACCAACGTGAAAAATTCCCAGAAGTCTTTGAAATCAATATGCTGCGATGCATATTCTGTGGTTATTGCGTGGAAGCATGTCCCGAAGATGCTATTCGAATGACAGGTTTGACACTACCGCAATATTTTCGTGAAAGACAAACCGAAGGTGAAAAACTTGGAAGTTCCCGTAGTGATTTCATCTTTAGCAGAGATATGTTAGTTGCAAACAACGACATCCCTCAGGAAGGACTTAGCGTTGATGCACAGTAGCGCCAAATCGGTTATATAGTAAAATCCGCAATTATCTGGGGATTGGCGAGGTTAGGAACCCTCGCCAGCAGTGGGCGTAGAGGTAGACTGTCCATTTGAAGTGCTCAGGTGTTTTTAGATTTTACTATACATCCTCTTTCGTGTAATAAGTGCATTTGTAATACAGTCAGGGTCTATGTTTGAATAATCTGGCTGTATAGTCACTATGGTATCACACCCCCCATTTCCGAACAAACAGTATCAAATACTCTATGCAGATCCCCCGTGGGACTACAAAGGGCAACTTCAACACACAGGCGTTGGCGGCAAAGATAGTGGTGGAGCAATACGGCATTATCCGACTATTTCTGTAAGGGAAATGCTGAGTTGGAATATTGCGTCAATCACTTCAAAGAACTCCTTGCTGTTTATGTGGAGTTCATCACCTCACCTTGACCAAGCAATTATGTTAGGTAAGGCGTGGGGATTTCGTTGGGCAACTGTTGCGTTTGTATGGGACAAATGCCGCGTAAATCCAGGGTTCTATACAATGAGCCAATGTGAATTGTGTCTCGTGTTTAAACGCGGCACAATACCACAACCCAGAGGTATGCGAAACATTAGACAACTCGTACAAGCAGAACGAACACGGCATTCTGAAAAACCGGATGAAGTTAGACGGCGAATTGAAGAGATGTTTCCTGATCAGAGTAAACTGGAACTCTTTGCACGCAAGGAAGTCGTAGGTTGGGATGTGTGGGGACTTGAGATAAGATCTAATCTTACTTAAAAATTATAGGAGAAAATTATAGGAATTGATCTTTGGTTGGGTTTTACGCTGTTTAATCCAATCTATTTTCGTTTATCCAATTCACGTGAAGCAGTCAAGAATTTCAAAACTGGTGCTTTGTTAAGTCATAAATGATTTGTATATCGGACGGGGAAACCCCGTCCCTACGAACGGATCTACTCATCATTTGAGTATTGACAGAACATTGGTATATAACCAGACTATATTGGAGGGTACATACTAATTGACCCAATGCATGATATATCTCTTTATTTACACTCCGACTCACTCGTTATTTTGACAGATAAAATCAAAGCAAGCATTGAAGGCAGGATGAGTTGGGGCGACACAATTGGAATAGCACTCGGTAACAAAAGCGAAAAGCATCTCATCATTTGGACACCAAAAGTAACATCAGAAAGTCAAATCCTTCCTGGTTTTGACTCTAAAGATGGTCAACTTACTTTAAAAATGAAGCATCGTCCGGGAGCATGGATATCTTGGATTGATGAAGCAAAGATTCGGGCGTCTGCAATTGATGACTATGACCGTGTACAAAAAAACATCCAAGAATTAGAACGAAACGTACGGCAAATAACCGATTTTGCTGACGGTGTCATCACGAATATTACGATACAACACTTAGGGAAATCTTTAACTCTCTCTGAGTTGACAGAGGAGGTGTTACAAGAACGACTGATACTTCCTAATACCTACAAGACAGGAGGTTTTATACTCACTAAGAGTTCGAAAACTGATCCATCTAACACGAAGATTATTGTTCCTGAACAGACTCATATACAGAGAGTTAATCTCAACGAAGATGTCATGCTCGCTGAGGTGGAGAAAAAGGGTTTTGATACAGTCTTAGTTGTGTTACGGACGCATATAAAGAAGTATCCTGACCTACTTGATTTAGAAAATAGTCTATCTATTCATAATCGCTTTGTAGATGACACTACTCCTGAGAACTCCGCATCAGTAAGGGTTTTGTCGACTGCTGCTGTCTATGATCCTATTGAACCTAAATCGCTTAAGTTCATCTCGATCGAATTCACTGCACCTACAAAAGAAATTGAAGATATGATCGCAGCATGTTCCTCAAAAGTCCAAGATTTTATGGTCAAAGCAAATCAGCACGCGTATCAGTTAATGACACAATTCCATCAGGGGGTAGAAAGTCGGCTCAGAGCCTTAATGCTTAATCAGTCTCAACGTATCCACAACAAAGTCTGGGATGATCTTGTTATTCACGAGTTGCGAAATGTCATGGGCGCGTATTGTGAATTTTTCACCGAGTATCTTGCTGAGCATTTTGAAGTGGCAGAAACCCAAAAAACCACGACATTATTGGAAGAGAGTATTGACCCAATTATAGAATTGTGGCAACTTCAAGAGGACCAACAATATACACTCAACCATATTGTTCAATCCAGTTACACTTTGACGTATCAAGTAGTAGATAAGGCTATGGCGTTATTCTATGAACTTGTTTTTGAAAGAGATTTTATCACTAAAGGACTTGTTAGACCGATCTCTTTGAAAATCTTTCAGGATAATGTTCCGTTAGATGAAGTGTATCTGCCTGAGTGGACCTCTGGTACCGTCCGTGAGAAATTAACACGTATCGGTCTGCGTTCTACATTGCATCCAAAGCAGATTGAAAGAATGCGAAGTCTATGGTTGTCTTTCCTTGAGATTGCAAACTTTTCCAGTCAACACGCTGTGGATTTTGAGAATGTAGTTCAGCCACTTGAGAAAGTACTCTTAGCAGTTAAAAAAGCTGCGGCACAACGGAATAGTCGCACGAATCGGAAAACGCAATCTAATTTTGCTGGATTTGAGGTAGTGGATAAAGAGTTTGACGTACTCATAGCGAATATTGTAAGACAATTTCCTATCATCAGGCGTTGGATTGCACATGCCTCGCAACAACCGGAAAATGTTCAAGCGTATTATACAACATTGTGGGTTTTAATACTAAATGGTAGATATAGAGAGAAACTCCTTGGAGATTTTCAGCCAATATGTGACATCAATCTCAGTGTGCCGGACCAGACCAAACGCCTTATGAATCTCACTTTAGGTAGTCAACTTGTTATACAAAACGAAAAGGATCGGAAAACATTAGAACGGAACCTAAACAGAGCACTTGTAGCAAGAACTGGACTTTGCCTGCAAGATATTACTTCTGCAGAACAACTGGCAATTCATGGAGATATCACTCTTTCTCTACTCCGGGATGAACTACTACGTTATGATGAGACGTTATCGAAACGCGCAGACCGTCTTTCAAACCACACGCGAAAAAGCAAAAGACGGGCTGCCTCTGATGTTAGTAACAATGGGGATTTAACTTCTGATTCAATCCAATCTGAACAAGGTAAAGTCAGTGAAATGGTAGCGTTTTTAAAGCCTTATGGTGAGGCTGAGGTCGTCAATACTCTCGTAAACGCTGGTTTAAATGATGGTGTGACAAAACTTGATGAAATTCGGAAGCAACAGGTCTTAAGTTTTGATCTAAATGAATTGCCTTCTATAGAAGAAACATGGCTGACTGAAATGAAATCGTTGGATGATTATTCAAACCTTCGGATGTTTCTGCTTCAGAATAATCTGCCGATTTCTACAACAGGACGACTTCTAATGGAAATGCGGAATATTCTTCCCGATTCCTTATTCAATCAAGTCATTGGATTAATTCAAGAAGTGAAAGAACTTCAGAAAAATAGTTATGAAGGTGAAGTATTAGAGCGATTTGTAACGTATATATCTGAAAAAGTGTGGCGTTGGGAATTAACCCAGATTACCTCTGATGAACTCCCCGTTGTCGTCAAAGAAAAGGTATTAACATCAACAATATGTTATGAAAAAGAGGTAGAAACCTTGATGGAATACGTTGAACGGTATGATGAATTGCTTCAAACTAAACTGCAAGCGGATCCTGAGATGGACGTCCAACGCGAAACACTTGAAACGCGATTCCAAGAAATCGTGGAAACCCTCATATAGGACAACAAAATGAAAATAGTATTGGTCGGGAACAGTCAGTTAACGCTAACGGTATGCTGGGGTATTTGCCAGTCAGAATTAGCACAAGATGTTTATATTCTTTCCAGCACACAAACAGGTAATACACATAGAGTGGGCAGCGCAAGAAACAAACAATCGGTCACAGATGGCGTTGAAGACCTTACGCTTGCTGCTGCCATGGGTGCCAGCGATACGAATGTGTCATTCACAACGTCAAGTGAGGAATTATCTGATTCGGATATCGTTGTTCTGATGCCGGCAACTTTACCGTTCGGTTTTCATTCAACACAGGCATTGAAAACTTCAAACCTGTCTATTGCTCGTGACATTGTACCAAAGATTCTGGAACATGTTCAAAATGCCCAAATCTTGGTCACGATGCCCTCTGCCAATCACATATCGGCTTGGATACATCAGACACAAGGTGGAGAAAACGTCATCGGCATTGCAAACGGTGTTACCACAGCACATCTAAAATCTGAAATTGCAAGTCGCACAGGATATTCTGTGAAGGATGTTTCAGCCTTGGCTATCGGAGATGATGAGATAACACATCCGTTACCTCAGTATTGCAGAGTTAATGGAATCCCACTGACACAGTTGCTGAATGAAGCAGATATCCAGAGTATTTCTGATGCTGTTGCGACCCGTTGTCCATATACCTCTGCGAGTGAATACACGTTGGCAAGTCACATTCTTCAAGTACTTTCCGCTATCAGTTTAGACAAAAAACGGGTTATGAGCATCGGCACGTTAATCTCAACTGGCACGACCTCGGTATTTCTGAATGTTCCATCAAGAGTTGGTAGTGGTGGCATAGAGAACATTATCCCGCTGGAACTAACGGAACCGCAACGGGAGCAATTTACACAGTTAGTCAAGCAGAGTGCAACCGCGCAGAACTTCAGCAAATGAGAGAAATATACCAAAAAATCCCATATATAATTATGATCAGATATAGTAAGGTGAGTTTAGTTTTCGTTCAACTCAACCTTCTATATTCACCTTGAGGGACAACCATCACCCCAAATATATAAAAAAGTAACATTGAATAACTATAGGAAAAATGTTTGACATAATTATATCCATTTGGATATATTTAATACGGTAAACATGCTACAGGATTTAAAACAGGTCGTATGGGTTGGGAATGCCAAAAGGCAACTTCTCGAATTTCCAAGTTCTGTTCAAAAGGATATTGGGGATGCCTTGTTTATTGCACAAGCCGGGAGTCTGGCACCATCCGCGAAACCTCTCAAAGGTTTCGGATCTGGAGTTTTTGAAATACGGGCAGATCATAGAACAGATACATATAGGACAGTGTATACCGCAAAAATTGGAAACAAAATTTATATCCTACACTGTTTTCAAAAAAAGTCTAAGAGCGGCATAAAGACACCCAGAAAGGATATCAACCTTATCAAAAGACGACTGAAAATGGCACAAGAGTTGGAGGCAAACAATGTCTGAAAAACTGGAATATGAAGAAGGTTCAGGAAATGTCTATCAGGATCTAAATTTACCAGATGCTGAGGAATTATTTCTAAAGGCAACACTCGGATTTGAGGTGTTTAAGATTATTCATAAACGGAAGTTGACACAGACTGAAGCAGCAGAAATATTAGGAGTGAAACAACCTGAAATCTCAAGACTGAAGAGTGGAAAGTTCAACCATTACAGTGTTGAGAGACTCTTTACCTTTCTGACTCGCCTAAATTGTGATATAGAGATTCGATTAACACCTGTTAATAATAGAGTTGGAGAACGGCGTGTTGTCACTGTGTAACCACAAGTTATTTCACTTGGCAAGTTTTTCAAATGTACCGAATGTCCTCATATAAGGTTCAAGACTGCAAATGAGAGAAATATACCAAAAAATCCCAGATTTAATTAATTCTGATCAAGTCGGTGCTTACTGCACGGTAGTTGAAACAAAAGGTTCTACGCCGCAAAAACCGGGCTCAAAACTCCTGATACTACCAGACTTACGCAATATCGGTACACTCGGTGGAGGGTGTGTAGAAGCAGAGGCACGCAGGCAGGCAATCGGTCTCATGCAAGGAGGAATTCCGCGTTTGTTGGAGTTCCAATTGGATAGTGATTACGGTTGGGATGATGGGCTCATCTGTGGTGGAAATATGAAGATTTTTATAGACCTACCCAACACCCGTGCTGAAGCTGAGATGTTCACACGTCTACAAGAATTAAATGCTGAGAAAATACCCCTTATGAGTGCAACAGTAGTAGAAAGTGAGAAAAACAGTGTTGAAGTAGGCATGAAAATGGTTTTCGCTACCACTGGTGAACGCATCGGCACATTAGGAGATACTACATTAGAAGAGGAAATAGAAACGGAGATCTCACAAGTACTCGAACAGAACAGGTCCAGTTTATACAAAAAGAACAGAGAAGTATCCGTTTTTTTGGAACCGCTTCAACCGAGACCGACACTGCTTATCGCTGGAGCAGGTCATGTTGGACAAGCACTTTGCCATCTTGGGAGTTGGTTAGATTTCGATATCACTATAGTTGATGATCGGGCAGATTTTGCATCAAAAGATCGCTTACCCGAAGCGGATGAAATCATCATTGGAGATATTGCTACCGAGCTGCAAAAATATCCGATTAACCATTTAACTTATGTCGTAATTGTTACGCGTGGTCATCAGCACGATGAATCAGCACTCCACAGCGTGGTAGAATCTGATGCACGATACATTGGTTTAATTGGTAGTCGTAGAAAAATTAAACTGATTTATGATGATCTCTTAGAGGCAGGAATTCCGATAGAGAAACTGCAGCGCGTTTTTGCTCCTATCGGATTAGATATTAACTCCAAAACTGTACCAGAAATAGCAGTGAGTATCGTTTCACAGTTAATTCAGGTTCGCAACGGTGCAGAGAAGATACAGTCTTATGAGTCACAACCTGCCCGGATGCCTACCATTAAAATTCCAGGAGTTGAAAATGGACAAAGTTAATATAGAAGAGAATAAATCATATACGCTTGCTGAAGTCGTTACGTTTGTGCAGAAAACACTTGATGGAGTTAAGGACAATTCTGAGCACTGCCATTTTCATTTTACACCTACAGATGTCTATTGGTTATTGCACGATATGTTGACCTATGTCAACAGGAATGTTCCTGGTGAATTCGTATTACAACGATTGGACAAAGGTAACTATAAAGTCCAATATAAGACTGAAGAGGCAGAGAAAAAGAAGGCAGACGAGAAACTACAGGACGAAGTGCGTCAAACAGCTGAGTATTTAGAAGAGATAACTGGAAATCGTCCCTCGTGGGGATAACAATTTAAATAGAATTGAAAATGATCTAAAGGGAGTAAGTTTGTGGATCGTGAACAGAAAGTAGTTGTTGAAGATATTGAAATGTCGGTTGATACTTTGGATACCGAAAAAGCCGCAATGATTTTTGAGGAACACGGATGTCTCGTCGTGCGCGGTTTGGTGAAATCCTATATTGAAAGAATACATCAAGATATAGAGGCAGCTGCCGCTGAGTCTTTAGCAATGCTTGATCAAGCGCAGCAGATAGTTGAAGGATGGCGCACACCGAACGGAACCTTGTTCATACCAGCACCAGCAGGCTATGATCGAGATAAACAGATAATGGTGTTAGCAGTGAACTATCAGACAAGCGCAGCATTTTTCCATGCTGCCTTTGATGAGAATGCTGTCAAGATAGTTGAAGCAATTTTAGGGCCGAACGTTGAAATTTTCGGTAACGGACAGTGTCTCTATAAAGAACCCGTCGGTGGTCATCCAAAGCATTTACATCAAGACTCTGCTTACTTTGAGCATCGGCATCAGGGGCCTGTCGGCATTCTGAATTATGTCGTGGATACAGACCTTGTGAATGGGGCATTACATGTCGTGCCTGGATCCCACAAGCTCGGACAACTCAAACATGTTGATACCTTCTCACATCTCGGTTTAGAGGAAGATGAATGGCCCTGGGAAAGCGCGCTCCCCGTTGAAGGAGAAGCTGGAGATTCCATCTTCTTTAATGTGAAGACAGTGCACGGTTCCAAACAGAATATGTCCGATAAACCACGTCCAGTATTCATCAATCGTTATCGTCGCACTGATGACTTCGTCATAATTGGTGGAACGACAGCAGCTAATCGTGCAGAAGCAGAGAAACGGGCTGCAGCAGCGGAAGAGGCAAAAAAAGCCAATAGTGACCGAGGTTTGATGGTGCGAGGTTTTCGTCCATACAACGCATAGAATTTATTCCTCCGATAAAAGTTCCCAGATAAGAACTGTCCCATCAGAGCCTCCACTTGCCAACGTGCTACCGTCGGGACTAATAGTAACGCAACGCAGTCCACTTTGCCCTGAAAGTGTTGTTCTGATTTGCCATGAATTTGTATCCCAAAAATGGATAGATCCATCACTATTTCCGTTTACAAGCGTTTTTCCATCCTCACTGAATAGAAGTGCCGAGACAGCACTGCGACCACGTGATTTAATATCGGGAGGATCATCATCTTTACGAGGGAGTGACGGTGGTTCTGTAAATAGTCCATTGCCAATGACTGATCTACTGTATTTGCCAGTAAGAGTATCCCATAAGTAGATCGAGCCATCTTGACATCCGCTTGCGAGTGTCAAGCCATCGGGACTGAAGGAAACAGTTAAGACCCTTTCTGTGTGTCCTTGAAGTATTGCCTTAGTCTTTTGAGTGTGAGTATCCCATAGTCGGATTGTTTTGTCTGAACTTCCACTTGCGACTGTTTTGCCATCAGGACTCAAGGCAATCGTCAGAATCTGATCTATATGTCCTTTAAGTATGGGTCTCTGTTTACCTAAAGGACCGGTTTGAAACAGACCAACAAGTGATTTTTTTTCGTTACCGTCAACGTTCAACAACCGAATAGTCCCATCCAAACTCCCACTTATAAGTTTTTTACCGTCAGGACTAAATACAACCGCTCCACCATGTGAGATGGGACGGGTATTCCCGATTGCGTTACCGTGTGCTTTGATCGTTTTCTGGAATTCACCTGTCATTGCATCCCAAAGCAGAATCTCTGCTTTCCCAAAGGAACTCTGTGAATAAATATTTAAACTTGCAATCGTTTCCTGATTAGGTGCAAAAACTAAAGATTGAACCCTCAACTGGTAAGGATATCCGATGCAAGTCGTTTTGTGTTTTCCCTCTTCAACATCCCATAACTTTATTCTTTCCAGATGGTAACCACTTGCAAGAATACTCCCATCTGAGTTAAAAGCCAACGAGCTTACTTCACCGTTATGACCCGTGATGATATGTCGCAGTTTTGACTTTTTTAAATCTGTCGGATCAATATCCCACAAGTAGAAACGGGTTTCATCACGATGCACATGCTTTCGTGCTGCGAGCGTTCGTCCATCTGGACTAAACAAGATGTAGTAGAAAGTTCCTTCTTCTGTCAATAAGAACTCTTGAAGTCCGGTCTCAAGATTCCAAAGTCCAATTTCACCGTCACTTGCAACCGCAAGGGTTTGTCCGTCTGGACTATAGGCTATTGATTCTACAGTTTTTGTAGGATAATTTACAACCATCGGAACCCCATTGCCTATCATAGGAACTTTTACATACTTTGTATCTCCAGATAACGATTTCTTCAGTTGACCAGTTTTCGTGTCCCACAACTGTACTGTATAGTCTCTACCGCTTGAGAAAGCAAATGTATTGCCATCCGGTGATAACGCAAAAGGAGGTCTATATGACGATTCAAGTCCTAACCTAAGTCTTATTTTGCCAGTATTAGTATCCCAAAACCTTGCCTCGGTTTTGCTTAAAGCGAACAATACATCTCCATTCTTGTTGAAGATAATGTGTCTAACACCATCTGTATCCTCTAAACTAGCTTTAAACTGTTTTGTAGAGACATCCCATAACCGAACATCTTGATCTCTACTACTGACTAAAGTTTTCCCATCGGGACTGAACATCACTCTGCTAACAATATTGTGGGGTGTCTGAATTTCACTGGAAATCCCACTTTCAATATCCCATAGTCGAATTACACCTGAAAAATCTGTACTTGCGATCATTTTTCCATCTGGACTAAACGCAACAGAAATGATTCTTCTATCAGAACCTTCAAGGATATTAACGAGTTGATTAGTCATTAAATTCCATATCTCAATCTTACGGTTTCGCGGAATTGCATACATGCGGGAATCATGACTCAAAAATATTCCATCAATAGATCTTAATCTGTCTACCCGTGATAACTTGATTTCTTCTCCCGTCATGACATCGTATTCCCAAATTCCAATTGATGTCATTACAAGAAACTGTGTGCTATCTGGTGAAAAATGGTACGATCTTCCTTTGCCGATAGTAGTGATATGTCCCTCATAATTACATACTTGTCCCTTACCGAACCTAAACTTTGCGCCTTCAGGCAGTGCCCACTGTGTATAGTCTTGTGCAAATGAATTCGTGAGAAATATAATGAAGAACAGCAGTGTAAAAGTAATAATCCGCGAATAACGCATAATATATATCCTTTCAAAGTATTCATAAATCGTAGAACTATTATATCACAGTTTAACCCATCTGATACAGCATCAGATAGATAAGCACACCCGTCACAGATACATATAACCAGATGGGTAAGGTTATCTTTGCAATACGACGGTGCTGTTCAAACCTCTCACGCCATGCCAAGTAGAGGGTTCGTAACGCTAATGGCACTATGACAAATGCCAGTATGATATGTGAGATCAGTATCGTAAAATAGACGGGACGTATCCATCCCTGTTGTTCAAAAGGTTTTGATCCCGCATTTGCATGATAGATGACATACGAGATTAGAAAAAGCACAGACACAGCAAAAGCAGCGAGCATACATCTCTTATGTGCTTCAATTTTTCGCTGTCGAATTAGTACATAGCCTATTGTTAGTAAGATTGCACTGATTGTATTTAAAGTAGCATTGAGTGTTGGTAGGTCTGAAATCTCAATCATGTTTTCCTTTTGTTTCTACCGTGGCCAACGATAAGCATTCACCCCTTTGGAATTCTCCAACGCAAATTCCCAACGTTTACACCACGTTTCATAATCAATTTTGCACGCTTCAGGACGTATACGACTCCGCACCAAAAAAGCAGGATAGTAAGGTCTACCTGTTGGTTGATAAATATCGTGATAACGCAGATCGAGACTCCAGCGAACTGTGTCAGATTCATTCGGTTGTGCGCTATGGAGTGTGTAGTTGTGGAACAAAATTACACCACCAGCACGGATCGGTAAAACTTCCGGTTTAAGACCTTGTGGTTGTAACTCAGGTGGAACTACTAATCCTGCCTCATTCCAAACATGTCTAAATAACCCCATTTTATGACTTCCAGGAAGCACCTGCAAACATCCATTTTCCAAAGTAGCGTCTACAATCGGAATCCAGATGGTTAGCATGAAATACGGATCGGTATCAGGCCAACACACCCCCGCGTCCTGATGCCACGGAGTCGGGAGGCGTTGAGATTCTCGTTTAGGTAAGACAGGTCGGATGTGTTGAATAGGATTGCATACAATCTCGGATCCGACAAAAGATTCAGCAAGGTCAAGGATTTTTGGGTTCTTGAGAAAGTTAAACGTGGCTTCACCGCGTGCACGCATAATATCCAAATCAGCAGTTACCTCTGGTGCTTCAGTCGCAAGATGCAGCAAACGTTCTGTAAAAGGCTTATCGGAATATGTAGAGGTAAGCTTTCCCTCTTTGTCAAGTCTTTCAGCGCGTTCTCCGATTATTCCTGTGTACTCCTCAATAACAGGTACTAAGTCGTTCTCATCTAATACATTCTCAAGTAACAAATAACCGTTTTCGTGAAAAAATGAAACTTCTGAACCGCTTAAACGCATAGATTCTCCCTAAATTAGAACTCATCACCATCTTTGAGTGTAAACGAAATGGATCATAAATTAAACAGTGTTGCAGCATTTTCTCCAAAAATGCGTTTTCTGGCTTTATTGGAAATGTTCATTTGCTGTATTAAACCGACACATTGAGGCATATCGACCCAGGGATGATCTGTACCGAAAAGAAGATGATATTCTCCAGAAAACTGATAGGCATAATGAAGTGCTTGTAGAGATGGAGACACAGTGTCCAGGTAGATTCGCCGTAGATACGCACTTGGCGTTTGTGTAATATGCTCATTTGCCCTACCTAACACTTCAACCTGATGGTCAAGACGACCACTCATATAGGGTAAAATTCCACCAACATGAGGCATGACAATTTGTAAGTTTCGGTGCCGTTCAAGGATACCACTTAGAATTAATCGCAATAGCGCGAAGCTGCAGTCTACCTGCAACCCCATCATTCCGATCATCCAATGATCTTTTATTGCGTCACCCCAAGTAGGCACTGTAGGATGCATCACAATCGGTAACTGTAACGCTTCGGCATGGGTAAAAACTGCTTCAAAGTGAGGTGAATCTACAGGTTTTCCTCCGATATGCGAATATAGCATGATCCCACAGAAGCCAATACTTTTCACACGGTCCATTTCAATGACTGCTTCATCTGGATTTTGCCACGGTAGGCATGCTAATCCTGCGAATCGATTCGGATAGGTATCCACAAGTTCTGCAATAGTATTATTAATGGCTTGTGCACCTTTGGTACCGAGTTCAGGTGTTAGCATACATGGTGGAGGGATATTGGTACTTAGTAGTGCCATGTCCACGCCTGCTGCATCCATGTCTTTCAGTTTTCGTTTTGGGTCGTAAACTTCATCCTGTAAGTGGAAAGTTTGCACATCACCATAAGTGACAATTGCTTCATTGCCTCTATGCATTACCTGTGGTGGATGTGGATTTTCCGCAAGAACTTCAACATACTCTTTTGGAAATATATGACTTTGACAGTCTATTCGCATTTATTTAATCGGCAATATTAGTGTATTTTATATGTCCATTATATACGTAAGTATGCCATGTTTTACCTCTTTTTGCAATGACTGTTTTATGTGATACCATTTCTATAAATTATTGTCTCATTAGGGGGTGACGTTTGAAATCGGTGCATTTCTATCGCTTGGAAAAACATAGCAACATCTTGACGGTAGTAGAACAGTCAGATTAAACTACGACTCCGAAGAAAGTACGGACGGTTTCTTAGAGAGAACTACGATATCAAACTGCATACAGACCTTGGACGCAAAGGGGGTATCAGTTTGGGGATGTCGGTGTTTTTTGTTGTTATCGCATGCCAATAAGCGATGAAATTAAATGGTACTTCTATGACATTGACAATGATTGAAGTTATTGAAGATGTTACGGATATTTGGCCCGGAATCCGTTGTGACATAGAATCGGAACGCTATACTGAAGAAGGACCAGGCTGACTTAGAGATGCTCCAAAAATAGTTGAGAAATACATTCAAAAGCACCTTATGCAGATACAAGCACCGATGGGGGAAAAACCTAAACTTGTGACATGGATGGAGATTTGCTAATCTATATTGCCTGTTTTCAGATAGGAGGATACCTATTTATAGACTTCTTCCGTTTGATTCTCAACAATCTATCACAAGTAAAATCGTCTTTGATTATCCAATAAATATGTGATATACTTTACGCGCAGAAGGGATTGCAAATATCAGGGCAAGTTGAATATAACTAAAGATTTGTGAGACGTCTCCATTTGCAAACTATTGAAAGGAGGGAGTTAGGATGAATGTAACTATCCAATTAACAATAGACCAAGTGGTTGATTTGATTCAACAGATACCACCAAAAGAAAAGATAGCGATTCTCACCACTCTTTCGGAGATGGCATCCGCTGGGGAGGCTGAACGCATGAAGGATGCTGAATCTAAGATTCGACAAGTATGCACCGAGCGTGGTGTCGATTGGGATGCAATGACAGAAGACGAGCGATTATATTTTATCAACGATATTGTGCATGAGGATCGTGAATGCAACCAATAGCAGTTTACGATACTTCTGTTAGCCCTAAAAGTTATCAAGGTATTCTTATAGTCCAACCTGCTATCTTTCTCGCGCATTTCCAATGAAATCGCTATACGGAGTTGTTTATTTTGCCTTTAAACGATTTTAAATTGGAAATGTGAAGGAAACGAATGCCCCATATTACACCAAACGACATCCAAAACATCCGTGACTTTGACACGCTCTTAGACTTCTTCCGTAATAAACTTGATTGGCATATCCCTGAAGACGTTGAACTTGAAGATGTAGCTTTTCCGTGGTCCCCCGAAGACCTCGATCTTGACGAAACTGCTGAAGAACGAATTGTTAAGTGTCAGCAAGCTGCCACCTTTTCCCCCCAGTCAACCCACACTTGGGTTAATAGAAGAAACGCAACCGTGGGGCATCTTTTTCCTGCAATTTAACAGTACTGCGCTGCGCCGTGTGCTGCGGGGACTCGTTGAGAGGCGCGACCGAGATCCAAACCTCCCCGCTTGGCAACACGACCAACTCCTCTTTATCTGTACCACAACTGATTTTCAACGTTTCGCCTTTGCACACTTCGCTGCAAACGAAAACTGGCGACGTTCTGTGCTTTCCATCTTCTCTTGGGAACAGGGAGATACACATATCCGGACGCTTTGTGAATACAACATCCCCGCGCTCGCTTTTCCAAGCGAAGGTTTTCCAAATAGCGAAGCATGGCTAAAAGCGTGGAAAGAGGCTTTTGACGTTGAGATAGTTACCGATAAATTCTTTGCTGATTACCAAAGCGTCTTTGCACAAGTTGAAGATGCTGTTGAAGGTATTCCTGAGAACGAATCAGAAGCAAAAAGACTCTATACCCAACGGCTCTTTAACCGCCTGATGTTCCTACGGTTTATTGAAAAGAAGGGATGGCTTACCTACAACGGTAACCGCGAGTACTTACGCGCACTTTTAGACGCAACAGAAGCAGCAACCGATGAAAACTTTCTCAAGGACCGACTCTATTGGGCTTTTTTCAACGGACTCGGCACTCATGGTGGTTCTCCTAACGACCAACCTGAGATTTTTGAACGAAGAGGGGAAGTCCCGTTTCTGAACGGCGGACTCTTTGAGATGCAGGAACACGATGAACGCAACGCCATCCAAATTCCTAACGAAAAGTTTGCAGAAATCTTGCAACTTTTTGAACGATATAACTTCACGGTGACCGAATCCACGCCGCTTGACGTTGAGGTTGCAGTTGACCCAAAAATGCTGGGAAAAGTGTTTGAAGAACTCGTTACCGGCAGGCACGACACCGGCAGCTACTACACACCGCGTCCAGTTGTCTCCTTTATGTGCCGCGAAAGCCTGAAAATTTGTCTACAGAATAAGACCGATGAGACAGAGGAATGTCTCAAAAAGTTTGTTGATGATGGCGATGCAACCGAAATTCGCGATCCAGAAAATGTGCTAAAGGTGCTGCAAACACTTCGGATATGTGACCCAGCATGTGGTAGCGGGGCATACCTACTCGGTATGATGAGCGAATTGATGCGTTTGCGTGACGCGCTTTTCCAAAGTAAGCAGGTCGATCCAAAATCGACGTACCAACGTAAACTTGACATCATTCAGAAAAATCTCTACGGCGTGGACAAAGATGAGTTCGCTGTTAACATCGCTATGGTTCGTTTATGGCTTAGCCTTGCTGTTGACTATGAAGGTGACACGCCTGAACCGCTGCCAAACCTGGACTATAAAGTTGCAACGGGAGACAGCTTGACAGGTCCCACACCGTCAACTAAACAGACCGGTTTCTCGGTGCCGCTTATCCAGCAGATACAAGAACATCAAGCCGAATATCTGGTTACCCATAATGATCCTGAAAAACAGAGACTCCGAGAGGAGATTGCTGAACTCAAAGAGCAAATCCAAGGATGGCAAGAAAACCCAGAAGGGTTTATTTGGCAGGTTGAGTTTCCAGAAGTGTTCCAAGAGGGTGGATTTGATATTGTTCTCGGTAACCCGCCCTATGTACAACAAAAATGGATCGGACCAATTAAACCGATATTAAAAGAACAATTTCCTGAAGTTTATACAGGTACTGCAGACCTCTACGTTTACTTCTACAAACGTGGAATTGAGTTAACTCGATCAGGTGGAATTCTGATCTATATTTCCTCTAATACATTTTTACGAGTAGAATTCGGCGAGAAACTCAGGCAATTCTTCACTGATAAATTGTCTCTTCACAGGATCCTTGATTTTGGAAGCGTCCCAGTTTTCAATGCAACTGTAGACACTTGTATCTTTCTGGTTGAAAATACTGCTCCAAATGGAGAAGTTTTTCTTGTAGCAACTTTTCGTGACAGAGCTGATATTCCGCGTTTGTCCGATGTGTTTCAAAAGCACGCTTTTTCCATGCATCCCTATGATTTATCTCCAGATGGATGGATATTGACATCCCCAGAAACACTAAGCTTGCTCAATAAATTGCAACAGATGGAAACTCCGTTGGGAGAATATGTAAGTGGGAATTTTTATCGTGGTTTGACAACAGGATGTAACGAAGCATTTGTCATTAGTGAATCTGTGCGTCAGATGTTAATATCTGACGATGCAAGTGCAAGAAAACTCATAAAACCTTCACTGCGTGGCCGCACTCTCAAAGATGGAAAATGGAAACTGAGCTTAGTAAACGAATATTTAATAATAATAGCAAGCAGTGTCAACAAGGAATGGCCTTGGTCAAATGCAACAAATGAAGCAGAAGCAGAAAGAATTTTCTCAAAGACCTATCCAGGAATCTATGAACATCTGATAGGTTATCGTGATAAATTAATTGCCCGTGATGATCAAGGTAAATTTTATTGGGAACTTCGTTCGTGTGCCTACTATGCAGAATTTGAAAAACCGAAAATTATCTACCCACATTTCGCAAAATCCCTCTACGTCTACCATGATCGAGAAAAAATGTATGGTGTAAATACAGTATACTTTATACCAACAAACGATCTTTCTATACTTGCCATTCTCGGTAGTAAACTCTTTGACTGGTATGCAAGGAACAAGTTTCAAACTCTTCAAGATCCGTGGGCGGGTGGAAGTCTGCTTTTCAAGAAAGTCAACATGCAGCAGGTTCCAATAGCAGATAGAACTGAAGCACAGAAAGCGGCATTGTCAGAACTTGTTGGGCGCATTCTTGAAGACCCGAATAGTGATCAGGGGCACGAAATTGAGCAGGAAATAGATACGTTGGTGTATGAACTTTATGGGTTAATGGATGATGAGATTGAATTGATTCAGCAGACGTATCGGGATGCGGGGATGGATGTGTGAGTGGCGGCACAGCGCACAACGTATCGTCTTTGATTATCCAACAAATTTGTGATATACTTTGAGACAGACTTAGCACAAAGTAGAGAATTAGACATCACTAATCGAGAATCACAGTCTACAATTACGGGAATGCAAGATAAACTGAATTTATGTTACAGGGGTATAAAAAATACAATATCAATGCGTCATACAAATCCGAGAGAATTAAGACTTTACCACACACCTACTGGAAGAGCACCTTTTTCCGAGTGGTACGATACAATTCAAGATCGTAATGTGCGTCACAGAATTCAAATACGACTTAACCGGCTTGAAGATGGCAATTTTGGCGATTGCAGATCCGTAGGTGATGGGGTTTTTGAGCTACGTTTCCATTTCGGTCCCGGCTACCGTATCTATTTCGGTGAAGTGGATAACACAATTGTTCTTCTCCTCTGTGCAGGGGACAAATCCTCACAAGCAAGAAATATTAGACAGGCAAAAGACTATTGGTCGCAATATAAGGAGGCACAATAATGGAAGAATATCAAACATGGCATGAATTTCTAATTGAAAAACTTACCGACCGCGAGGAAGCATTAGGCTACCTTCAAGTTGCACTTGAAGAATACCTAATTGATGGAGACACACCGTTCTTTCTCAAAGGAGTCCGGAATGTAGTAGAAGCACAGGGTGGTATTCTAAAAGTTGCGAAACAAGCTGGCATATCTCCCGATGCGCTTTCAAAATTCCTGTTTAGCGAGGGAGCGCTGCATCTCGGCACCCTTAGTACCATTCTCAAAACATTTGGATGGCAACTTTCTATTGAACCTTTAGCTGCAGATAATAAAAGTGATGCATCCGTAACCCAACATTCAACAACATCAAGCGAACCATTAGATGCAAGCACAGAACAAGTGGTTGAATCATCCACAGCTTAACTTTCTATAAATTAGACATTATAATGAGAAGTATTCCTACTCTGATACCTAACGGAGAGAATTATGGATATCCTAAACGACTTTAGTTTCAAACAGAAAAAATATATGCCCATCTTTCCAAAGGCAATTGGCAAACCGACTATTTACATTGAAGGTTATCCGTGTGAGGACGACGAACCAATGGGAGCAACCGATTTTCATGCTGAACAAATCACTACGTTATCTGATCAACTCAAATGGTATTTCGCAATCAATAAACTGGTTCACATCGCTGTTGACAGTTTTATCTATTATAGCGAAGGGGACAATACAAATGTGTCGCGCCTGATATCCACATCGTGTTCGGTGTTGAGAAATACCCGCTACGTCGTAGTTTCTATACATGGGCGGAGGGAGCAGTCCCTGTTACTGTTTTTGAATTTCTCTCCGATTCGACAGCGGGCCAAGATCGGAATGAAAAAGTGCAAGTGTACCTGAAAGATATGGGAGCGCGAGAATACTTTATCCATCAACCTGAAATGGAACAACCCGCGGAATTTCGTGGCTGGCAACGTGAACCTTCGGGAAACATCGTAGAGATTGAACCGGATGCACAAGGTGGTTTGTTCAGTGCAGCGTTGAATCTATGGTTTCGGTGGGAGGAACAACTGGATACTCACGTGAGGCTTTTACGCCCCTATCTCCCTGACGGGACACCGATACCGACATCTATGGAAGAAAGACAGCTGCGAGAAGAAGAACAACAACTTCGCGAGGCAGCAGAAGTTAAGGTTACAGAAGAAAGACAACTTCGCGAGGCAGCGGAAACGAAAGTAAGTGAATTAGAAACTGAATTAGAACGACTACGAGCACAGCTCGCTAACACAAAGAACGAAAGAGATTGACATTCAATGCCCAATATTACACCAAACGACATTGACAATTCAGTTTTTATCTGATACTATGATTTCAAATATGTTCATTAACTTAGAAATCACCTTAAATAATCTGTTGAGTAATTATGAAATTATCTGAAATCCGATCGGCATTAACTACATTAAATATTGAGGCTTGGTTGTTATACGATTTTCGTGGTATCAACCCGATCTCCCAAAATGTAGCGGGATTAAAAGGTGCAAACATCACCCGCAGATGGTTCTGCCTGATTCCCAAACGAGGTAAACCCCATTGGTTAATTCATAAGATCGAAACTTCTAATTTTGTAGATGTTCCTGGAGATGTCTCATTATATGCGGGTTGGCAAGAACTTAATGATGAATTAAAATCATTACTCGCTGATGTCAATTCGGTTGCTATGGAGTATTCTCCTAATGCATCAATTCCATATATCTCGCGCGTTGATGCGGGTACTTTGGAATTGATTCGTGCTTTTGGTGTTGAGGTGCAATCGTCTTCTGAACTTGCCCAATATGTGGAAGCACGTCTAACCAAGACACAATTTGAGGGGCATCAAAAATCTGCATATCAAGTACTTCATGCAAAAGATTATGCATTCGATTGGATTGAAGAACAACTGAATGCAGGTAATTCAATTACTGAATACGATGTGCAGCAGGAGATTCTGAAACAGTTTGAGGAGATGCACCTTACGACTGACCATCCTCCCATCGTCGCTGTCAATGCTAATAGTGGGGACCCGCATTACGCCCCAAACGAAACACGTTCTTCTCGCATTAAAGCGGGTGATTATATCTTAATTGATCTGTGGGCAAAACAGAAAGACCCCGATGCAGTTTTCGCCGACACTACTTGGGTGGCATACGCCGGGAGTATTGTTCCACAGAAATATGAAGAAATATTTGAGATTGTCAAAGAAGCGCGAAATAGGGGAGTCGCATTTATACGCGAAAAATGGATGGCAAAAGAACCTATACCGGGTTACGCTGTTGACGACTGTGTGCGAGGATATATCACTGAGCAAGGTTATGGAGATTATTTTATACACCGGACAGGACACAGCATAGGAACTGTCATACACGGTAACGGTGCAAACTTAGACAACCTTGAAACAGAAGATGCTCGCCTACTTATCCCTGGTGCGTGTTTCTCTATTGAACCGGGAATTTATCTCAGCGATTTCGGCGTGAGGACTGAAATTGACGTCTTTTTATCCGAAGAAGTGAGAGATGGCGTAATATTGACAACCTCGCCCGTTCAAAATCAGGTATTGCCTCTGCTGTAACTTTATAATTACGTTTCTTCAAGTCATTGAGAATGTGTGAAAAATAGATGCGGGTGTTGAGTATCCACTGTTCCGCATACGCTGTAGCAAGTAACGGCAACGCTAAGGCAAGACGAGGCGTGTTTAGTAACCACTGTTCCGCATACGCAGCAAAATCCTCCTCAACGAGCCCCGTACCCCCCAATGTATACACTACATAACGCTTATCTTCTCTCTGTTCTTCTCTAACCTGAAGCGGCGTGTTAAGTGACATCTTTCTGTTACCATCAATTTCAAATATCCAGAAAAAGTAGTCTTCATTGTGTCCAAGATATCCGATTTCCACTTCAAGTCGATGCGGTCTATCAGTTGCAACTGGGATCGCCTCCATGTCACGCTTTACTAATACGGGATAGAGCGCGGCAAAGAATATTTGCTCAAAACCGAGTGGCTGTTCTACATGATTGAGTATATCCAATAGGATTTGTGTGTCATGCGGTTTCGGCAATTCGAGACAACTTTTTGAGAAGACTTCATCTCGGAGTGCATGCATCTCTGGTGGTGCATTTTCTGCAAGCGGTTTGAGTTCTTGCATCACTTTATGGATATGTCGTCGCTTTGGTATAACTTGCCATAAAACCCATCGTGCAAGTGCTTGCCACGTTTCCCTCTCAATCAATAGTAGCAAAAATGCTTTTACTGCATTAAATGCTCTTTTAAAGATGCCTTCAGTTGCCAGTCCTCTTTGTTGGTTAGCCATTTCTACTTGACTTTTCTCCCCGAATGTGTTATGATTTTAATTGTTTTTCGGTTATTACTTTTGCGCCGGAGTGGTGAAATTGGTAGACGCACTGGACTCAAAATCCAGCGGGCCCTAGGTCCATGTCGGTTCGAGTCCGACCTCCGGCATTGGGTGATGGTCTTATAGACCATCACCTCTGTTTTTGTCTACATGGCGATAATTTTTCGCATCCTTTTTGCCAGATCAATTTGCGCGTCTCTATCCCCACCGACTTCGTGAATAACATAACCGTCATAGCCGACAGACCGAAACGCTTCCATCACTGCTGCCCAATCCGTATCACCATCCAAAAGATTAACGAATTGGTGTGAACCTCGAGAAAAATCCTTGAAGTGAACGCGTTTGATCCGATCTCCAAGTTCACGTATCCAGTGTTCAGGATACCCGTAAGCCATCATGTTTGCTGTATCAAGATAGGTACCGACCCAATCACTGTCAATTTCGTCGACAATCTCGCGCATCTCCTTTGGACTGAGCAGGAATCTGTTCCAGACATTTTCCAATCCAATTGCAACTTTGTGAATTTCAGCAGAAGGTGCGAGGTCTTTTAGAATACCAACGAGGTTATCCCAGACCTGTTGATATGTTCCTTCAACAGATAGTTGTCCGGGATGTAGTAAAATTCCTCCCACGCCGAGTGCACCAGCCACCTCTAACCCGCGTGCAAGGGATTTTGCACCGTTCTTTCGCTGCTCATCATCAAGACTGAGTAAATTCCCACGGTTTGCATAGCCTGCCGTGATACTACTGATTTCTACACCTGCAGCTTCACATTTGGTAGCGATCCCTTTTAGTTCGGTATCACTCATGTTGATGTCAGTATCTTTTCCCTCACCAAAGGTGAGTTCAACAGCATCATAACCCGCGTCTTGGCAAAGCGTGAGTGTATCATCCAGTGACATATTACCGAGTATAATTTGCGTAACGCCTATCTTCATCTTTTTTCTTTTTACCCCTTTCTCAAATTTGTCAAGATATCCAATTATAGGAAACTTGAAAAATAGAAACCTATTTGTGGAGATTCACTAATGATAGTGCTATGTCAAGTCATAAATGATTTGTATGTCGGACAAGGAAACCCCATCCCTACGAACGGATCTACTCATCATTGAGTATTGACAGAACACATAGGTCAAGTCATAAATGATTTGTATATCGGACAGGGAAACCCCCCACCCCTATGAACGGATCTACTCATCATTTGAGTGTAGACAGAACACTAAATACTCTTGGGAGATACTGAGAATTGTGATACTGATTTTAGATAACGACTTGGCAAACGCGCCTCAACGTGTATCGCATTATCTGCATAGTCTGTATCTACCACTGTACCGTGTTTGTATAGTAAATCTAACGTCTTACCTTCTGTGTAAGGAATGCTTAAATAGACCGTTGCCCCGTGTGAAGCGAAACGGTCTGCTAAGAGATTCATTAGGTCTGAAATACCATCCCCGCGCTGTGCTGAAATCGGGACTGCTTCTGGATATCGTGTTCGGAGAATATGCATCTGTTCTTCCGAATCAAGTTGGTCTATTTTGTTGAAAACCATCACCATCGGTATATCGTCTGCATCCAATTCTGTTAGGACTTTATCTACAGCATCAATCTGTGCTTCAGCTTCTGGATGACTAATATCAACAATATGCAATAACAGATTCGCTTCTGTTATCTCTTCTAAAGTAGCTTTGAACGCAGCCACAAGTTGATGGGGCAGTTTCTTGATAAAACCGACTGTATCGCTTAGCAGTATATTCTGATTTTTCGGTAAACTGACTTTGCGGGTGGTTGAATCTAAAGTAGCAAACAACTTATCTTCAGCCAAGACGTTCTCACCTGTCAATACGTTAAACAGCGTAGATTTTCCAGCGTTGGTGTATCCTACGAGCGACACTTTTGTTTTTTCTGAACGGTTTTGCCGTTGTACCTTCCGTCTTTTCTCAACTTTTGCTAATGCTTTTTTCAGTTGTGCGATCTGTCTACGTACCCATCTTCTATCCATTTCAAGTTGTGTTTCACCGGGACCGCGTAAAGCACCACTACCGCTACCGCCACTGGTCGCGATTCGTGAAAGGTGTGTCCACATCCGTGTGAGTCTTGGTAGTGCATATTCCAGTTGTGCTAATGCGACTTGTAATCTCGCTTCATTTGTTAATGCGCGTTGCGCAAACACTTGTAGGATAAGACCTGTTCTGTCAACAGTCGCAATATCAAGTATACCTTCAATATTCCGTGTCTGTGCAGGCGATAGTTCTTCATCAAAGATAATTGCGTCCGCTTCAAGTTCCGAAACGATCTCTTTTAATTCATCAACCTTTCCTTCTCCGACAAAATAGGTAGGGTTTGGGACATTTCTGGCTTGAATTGTCTCACAAACCACTTCGATTCCCGCAGTTTCCGTTAACTGTCGCAGTTCTTGTAGCGATTCTTCTGTTTCATGCATTTGCACATCTCGCAGTTTTACACCAACGAGGATTGCGCGTGAAGGTGGATTAACTGGTTGTGTATCGTATAGTTCTTGCATATTACCCCCTTTGCCAAATTCGGTGTTAGGTTCATAGTCAATACAGTGTATCAGATTTCTACGGCATTTTCAAACTAAAGTTGCGACGTACAGGATTATTTTTGGTGAATTTTGAAAGTAATTGTAGACTCTACCCCACAGAATATGTGGTTTCCCAACCATAATGGGGCAAAATGTATAAATTAATTCCAGAATCTATTAGTTCTCAGCATTACCTGTTTCGCATATTACCGATTGTTTATTGTAGGTCGGGTAGAGCGTTAGCGAAACCTATAAGTGTAAACTTAAGGAATTTCCGATGCCAGAAACCCTCTTCAGTCCCGTAGGGACGCTATGTTTATAGAACATATCTCATAAATCATTTATGTGGTGAGTTCTTTGTTGTTTGTGATGTGTTTTATATTAATACAACGGACAGGGAAACCCAGTCCCTACGAAAAACGGACAGGGAAACCCAGTCCCTACGAACAACGGACAGGGAAACCCAGTCCCTACGAAAACAGGTGCAGTGATGAGAAATTTATGGACAATTAGGTTTATGAGATACACTCTAGTTAAACGTTATACAAACCCTCTTTAGTCCCGTAGGCACGATATGTGTAAAAGCACACCATGATATAAACATATCGTCCCTACCAAATCAACGCCAAATGCGCGTTTGGCATTTGTCGGGACTAAAGAGCATACAATTCCTATAACCATAAGGATTCGGAACGATTTATAAGTGAAACTAAGTCCTCTTAAGTTTACACCCATAGGTAGAGCGTTAGCGAAACCCGACCTACGACAATTATTATCAGATGTGAGAAAAAGTGCTAATATACCGAAAACTAAATACCCCTGCCTTTTTAGAAAAACTCTCACACAAAATTATAGAATGTGTTAAAATAGGAGTCCCTTTTAAATTAGCACAAGTCAAATTATCTTAGAGAGCACATTACATGACACAACAAAAAACACACGTGGAGACTGCTGATTACCGCGACTTCATTAACGCTCTACCGCCTAAATCTGTTGATCTTATTCTGACTGATCCACCCTACTGTATAAGCAAAAAGACAGGTTTCTCCGAAGTAAAAAATGGAGAAAAAAGATTTGCGGTCAGTATGGATTTTGGACAGTGGGATCAAATTGAAGTGAATTTGGAAGATATGGCAAGGACGTTTTATGCTGCTTTACGTCGGGGTGGAACTGCAATCGTTTGGTATGATATTTGGAAAATTGGTAAATTGAAAGATGCGATGGACGCTGCAGGATTTAAGATGCTTCGGTTGATAATTTGGCAAAAAACCAATCCGGTTCCTCTGAATATGCGCGCAACCTATCTTTCAAATAGTAGAGAGATGGCGATTTCAGGAGTGAAAATTGGGAAACCGACCTTTAATAGTAAGTACGATTCTGGTATATATGAGTACCCAATCCCTCGCCACAATGGAAATCGGTTACATCCAACGCAAAAACCCTTATTACTCTTTGAAGACTTAGTCTGCAAACATAGTAACCCAGGAGATTTAGTAGTGGACCCGTTTCTTGGATCAGGTACTACAGGTGTTGCCGCCGTTAAAAATTCTCGTAGATTCGCAGGTTGTGATTTAGACGACAAATACGCCAGAATCGCATCTGACAGGATACAAGATGAGACTAATATCCTGCCTGAAGTAAATTGACTTTAAGGTTTTATGCCAATACTTCGCGTCGACTTGGCGAATCAATAAATAGTGCATCACCACCATCTATTGTCAATTCCAATCCAGTAACCCAAGCGGCTTCGTCTGAACACAACCATAATGCAGCATAAGCAACATCAATTGGGTTTCCCAATCTCTCCAATTGTGCTGCGACTGGTGCGATTTCACCATCTGGTAACGGATCCCAGATAATTCCCGGACATAATGCATGGACACGGATGTTTTTGTCATACAACTCTTTTGCGAGGTTTTTTGCTGTCGCAACCATACCCGCTTTCGCTGCAGCATAAGCAGCGTTTGCATCTTGACGTACCCTTGCCCCAGCAGAAATTGTGATGAGGCAACCACCCCCACGGTTCTCCAAAATCGGAACCAATTTCCGAACGGGGTTGAACAGCGTCCGCAGGTTGTTTTGCAAGGCACCATCCCAGTATTCAGGATCCATTGAAGTAATATCGTGCTCAGTTGAGAAGAAACCTCCGGCAGCGTGGATAAAGCAATCGATACCACCAAATTCAGCGACAACGGTATCAATCAGGTCATCAACTTGTGATGTATCTGTCAAATCTGCCTGAAGGGTTAGGACTTCTCCAGCGTTATCCCGTATGCGTTCGGCTGTTTCATCCATCTTTTCAGTTGTTCGCGCAGCAAGTGCCACCCTTGCACCTTCTTGTGCAAAAAGTAATGCGGATGCCCGGCTCATGTTTGAGCCTGCACCACCGATGAATACAACTTTGTTTTCTAATCGCATCTATATTTCCTATTCACTTTCTTTTTTTTTTCAAATTCTTATACCAAATTAACAGGATTTATCTTGTTTTATTGGTGTCTGGTGTGGTTAGGAAACCGCACCTACCGAGACAAATCGCGTCAATTTGGTATTACTCATAAAAACACAAAATCAGTTTCCCAATACTATTTTTTATCAACACTGTAGTGCTTTGTCAAGTCATAAATGATTTGTATCTCGGACGGGGAAACCCCGTCCCTACGAACGGATCTACTCATCATTTAAGTAAAGACAGAACAGACAGAACAGTAGTCTATCGCACTCTTCATGTGTTTCAAAGCGGTGTGTATTTGTGTCAATTCTTCAAACCCATAGGATATACGCAACTGTCGTTTTCCTATTTCTACCATATCGCCATTTGGATGGACGCAGTGTTCACCAGGAATGTAAATTACTTTCGGAAGTAGATTATCTACAGGACCATCTATGTGTTTATACCCCGTTGTTCGTGTCAAAAACTTGAAAAAATCAGATGTTGAATCGGTTCTGCAGTTCCCAAGTGTCAGATAAAAATAGAAACCTGCGCGTCCGCCTCTACACTCCTGCAAGTTTTCACTAAGCAGTTCTATTATCCAATTTTTTACCGTTTTTGCTTTATAGTGATAGGCACTATTCACCTTCTTTATTTGTGCTTCAATATTGTTGTCAAGCAGATAACTTGCGATTTCCTGATTGATAAGCGGTGCGCTGAACCCTATATCACTTGTGCGTTGGATAATGCTATTGAGGAATTCACCCGTGGGGCCGATCAGGTAACCGATACGCAATCCTGGTGCAAGTATTTTTGACAAAGTGCCGATCTCATAAACTATTCCAAGTTCATCATAGTTGAATGCTGATTCCAATGGCTCAACAGTGTTGTCATGCACAAGTTCGGTATATGCATTGTCAAAAAAGATCGGTATTTTTCGTCCTAATTCATGCGAAAGATGGGAAACAATCTCAACAAGTTCCCGCTTTCTGTAATTGGAAAGTATAGTGCAACTTGGATTATTGACAGTCACAACATAGAAAAAACTAATCTCTTCTTTTCCGCTCCCTAATTGGTGTAATTTCTTCCTCAAATATTCTATTTGTAAGCCCTCATTGTCTTCCGGTATAGCGACAATGGTGAATCCTTTCCTGTGCAGATCGTTACAGTAGATATAATACATTGGATCGGCAGTGAAGACAATACCAGATGGGAGAAGATGTGTGATACTTTCCAAAAGACTGGTTGCGCCATTAGCTCCGATAGCAATATTTCGTGTGTTGAAAGTGTCCTCTGTTATTCCACCTATCTTATTTTCCACGTGGTATTTTCTGATTGACTCAATCAGATTTGGAGAACCTTGTGCACCCCCATAATTCAGCGCAGCACGATATTTTTTCGGGTTTGCGATTACAGCTTCACACGCAGTTTGAATAGCAGCGTGTGGAATCGTGTTCTCATTGACATATCCTACACCGAGGTTGATATCGTATCCATCCCGAAACTCGACAGCAAAATCTGTCATCATCTGGTTTACTGCGGAAGGCATACTTGAAGCTTTTCCATATTCAGAAAGCAGTATATCTCTAATTTTCATCTGTAGTTTAAATACATCTATTTACAGCAAATTCGATAGAGCAGCATCAATCGTGGGGAATTTAAATTCATAACCACTCGCTACTGTTCTATCAGGTAGAACATTTTGACTCAACAGCACAAAATCTGCAAACTCACCCATCATTAACTTTAGTCCGAAGTATGGCGCGGGCAAAATCGCCGGTCTATGGAGAACTGAACCGAGTGCTTTTGTGAACTCAATGTTTCTGACAGGTTTAGGTGCTGTAGCATTTAACGCACCCTGGATATTATCATTTTCTAAGGCGTGAAATATAATTCCAACCACATCATCTATATGAATCCACGACATCCATTGTTGACCACTGCCAAGTTTTCCACCGACTCCTATCTTAAATGGTGTTAGAACTTGTTGCAATAAGCCTCCACCTAAGCCGAGCACAAGTCCGATTCGAACAGTGACGATTCGTATACCTAACTCACTTGCCTTGTATGCTTCCGTTTCCCATTCTTGGCAGACTTCTGCAAGGAAATCTGTACCTGGTGGTGTGTCCTCAGAAAAGCTATCCTCTCCACTGTCACCATATAATCCTATTGCTGATGCACAGATAAGTACATTAGGTTTAGGATCGGAATCAGAAAAAGAGTTAACAAGGTTTCGAGTTGATATGACACGACTGTCCCGTATCCTCCGTTTCTTATCGGAAGTCCATCGACCTGCGATAGTTTCTCCCGCAAGATGAATCACTGCTTGCACATCTGATGTGGCTTCGGTAGGAAGTTTTTCTTTTTCTGGATCCCAAGCATAGATTTCTTCTACAGATTCTAATTTATGTTTAGCTCTTTCAGGATTGCGGGATACCACATTTACTACACAATCTTTATTGTGGAGGGTATCACAGACTCTACTCCCGATGAATCCGGTTCCACCTGTGACCAATACTTTTTTCATCTTTTCCTCCATTTCTTTTGTAGAACATGTTCATTTATTATGCGTTCAATTCGCGTCAATAAGGATTAATGGTAGATTTTAGAATTAACGCTACATTCCTGAACTGGAGAAGGGAACTCCGATTCCTGACTATTCCTCAGTTCTGTCGCGATTCGGAGATCGCTCCTACAGAGGAGATGTAGAATTATTTCTATACTCCACTATAGCTTTGATTATCCTATTTTGAAAGTTCCTCAATAGCGGCTTCCAGTTGCCGATAATCATCTATTACTAAGTCGCTAAGTGTATCGTTGGTTTCGGATTTATTGATTCCTGCGAACCGTATTGCTTTCATACCTGCATTTTTTGCGCCAACAATGTCCGTACGAACAATGTCCCCGATATGTACTGCATCTGCTGGTTTAGCGTTTAGCTGTTTAACAGTAGAATGGAACTGTACTACCTCCGGTTTTGTATGTGCTGTTTCATCAGAAAACGTAAAAACTGAAAAGTATTGCAGAATTTCGTCGCGTTCCATAAGTTGCCGCGCATAACTTCCAGGCGTCAAAGCAGAATCTGAGATAATACCTAGCAGATAATGTTGACTCAGGTTAGCTAACACAGGTTTAACATGTGAAATGAGAATAGGTGGTGACGCTAAGAACGCCTGACCAAGACACTCAATAATCGCTGCAATTTCCGATTCATCAAGTGAAAGTTTAAGCGTTTCAGCAAACGTCAGCATACATGTTTCTACGGAAACACCTATGTGTTGATACCACCGAGACATTGCTACATTATATGCCTCATCCATTCCCGTTTCTACATCGCTTAACTCACACGAATAACCTCGACTATTCAGATATTTATGACATTTCTCCACACGTATGACTTGTCGTTTCTTCCAATTCTCAAGCGTATCTGCATAAAGTGTTTGCCAGAAATCAAATGTAATTGCTTTGAACATTAATTCTCCTATTTTTCTTGAATTTTTACTATCTAAACTATTGTGTATTTTATCTTGTATAGTATAAGAAGTCAAGAATCTAATAGGCACTGCACTTTGAATTCTTTCCAGATACAGTGATAGAGGAAACGAAATAACTTAAACAAAGTTGACTTCTGAGACAACTTATTGTTTGTTAGATTTTAGATTCTGTAAATGTTACGGCAAATCACGACAACTCTTCACACATGGAAAATAACATACTTGAAATAACACATCATTTAAGATATAATATTGATATACCGATATTTTTGAAGTGTAGGAATTTGCTCAGAGGTCGTTATGTTGAAGTGGTATCGTAGCATTACTTCTGCTTACCCGACCAGTCGGTTAATGCTTATATATTTCAGTGTGGGTGTAGTAATACTTATTATAGTTTTCACCTATTATACGCGTCAAATTTCTGACTTGAATGCTGAAATAGAGGCACAAATAGAGATTTTTGTGAATCTTGCAGTTGAATTACCGAGTATTGAAGATCGAGAGTTACAACAACGCTTACTCTCGGTGATGCGACAAGAACTCTATGCCGAAAATAGAGTGCGTCGGTTTTCTTTTATCATTACTGATGCGTCGGGGAATGTTGAGATTTCACAAGGTGTTGATACAAAATTAGATGAAAAGGTCAACGAAGATGACACTGTTTCGTTAACACAAAGAGAGGAAGCACTACTTCATGCCTCGTTGGAACGGATGAAACGTAAGAATGAACCGCGGAAAATACCGTTCCTTCAAGAAGATAGACAAATTGCAGGGTATTTCTACTATGGAGATGTGGCACCGAGTGAGATGGCACAGATTCCATTTGCAATAACAGATACTGATAAAATACCGCAGAAATGGCAGATGTGGACTGATGTCCTTACTGCTGAAAATGCAACACCAGAGGAGAAAGAACGCGCCAAAACATTCGTTCAAAATACACCCGCTTACGCTGCGATACAAACAATACCGGATTGGCAAGAAGGTTATTTCTATTATGAAATAAAATCGTTTTACGGTTTATTAGTAACACCAATTGTCTTGGCTGTTGTTCTAACACTCTTTGGGTTTGGCTCGCTGTTAATGTACATGCGTATAAAATCCTATGAACACGCAGCAATTTGGGGTGGTTTAGCAAAGGAAACGGCCCATCAACTTGGCACCCCCATATCAGCACTGTTAGCGTGGACAGAATTATTAGATGAACGCAGTCAGGAAACAGGTGACAAAGTCCTTGCTGGGATCTCTGCCAATATGCAGAGTGACCTTGAACGACTGCAAAAAACGACGACACGGTTCGGTTTGATTGGTACTGAACCAACTATGACCGAAGTAGACCTCGCGGAAGTACTTGCAGAAGTACTCACATATTTTGAGAAACGTCTACCACAGATTAGCCGGGATGTGGATATCAGGGTAACACCTCACAATGTACCGGTGATTTATGCAAATGCACAGTTGTTAACTTGGGTCTTTGAAAACCTAATACGCAACTCTTTAGATGCAATGCATAAAGATGTAGGACACATTGAAATTGAACCGCTTTATGATAACCGTCAAGAGGAAGTTGCCATTCGATACTCAGACAACGGAAGCGGTATTGCGAGAGAAAATCAACGCACAATTTTTGAACCGGGTATGACAACAAAAGCACACGGATGGGGACTTGGATTGACAATTGTGCGACGAATTATTAGAGACTATCATCACGGCAGTATCCTGTTAGTAGAAAGTAGTTCTGAAGGAACAACTTTTGAAATACGTCTTCCGTGTAATGTAACTTAGCAGAATTTGAGGAAACATTATGGCACTGAAATCACACCATATACTATGGATAGACGATGAAATAGAGGCATTGTTACCTCATAGACGTTTTCTTGAATCACGCGGATATGATGTTACTCCTGCGACGAATGGT
The DNA here is from genome assembly GCA_965261435.1 of Candidatus Poribacteria bacterium. GTDB lineage: Bacteria > Poribacteria > WGA-4E > WGA-4E > WGA-3G > MSPOR6. The sequence continues at coordinate 2,554,893 of CBDHDL010000021.1, read as the reverse complement.
GAGGATGGTATTGAACTGCTAAAACAGCACAAAACTGGCTACGATGCAATTCTACTTGACCAAGTAATGCCTGGTAAAGATGGCATGGCAACATTAGATATCATACGCACAATTAACACACAAGTACCTGTTATACTTGTAACGCAGTCCAGTGATGAGAAATTTGTTGATGTCGCACTTGGCAAACAGGTGACAGATTTCTTAGTAAAACCGATTGGTGTTGCCCAAATTGCTTCTACACTCAAACGCGTACTTGAGCAGCAACAAATTGTAGAAACCCAGATACCGGGACGGTACACCCACGACTTTAATTCGATCAGCACACTAAAGGCATCACTACCGAGTTGGGAAGATTGGATTGACATTTATGTCAAATTGCTCAAATGGGATTTACAATCTGATCAGTTAGCAGAACAAGGATTAGAAGAAACGCACTTAGAACAGAAAAAAGAATGTAACACAGAATTTTCCGATTTTGTAGCATTGAATTATCCTGAATGGGTTAACGGAAGTGAAGATAGACCCCCGTTGTCTGTTGATGTTTTAGACCAGCATCTGTTGCCATTACTTATAGAGGAAGTTCCGGTCTATTTTATTGTCGTAGACTGTTTTCGTCTTGACCATTGGATGGCGATAGAGTCGCTACTGTATCCATATTTCTCAATTGATCTAAAGTATAGTTTATCAATTCTGCCGAGTGCGACAATGTATTCTCGCAATGCGCTATTTAGCGGTTTATTTCCATCTGATTTGGCAAGAAATTACCCGGAATACTGGCAGGAGAAATCGGATAATGGCACCAGTACAAACCAGTTTGAACGACAACTACTTGAAGAGTATTTAAAGAGAAACGGCATCAGTATCAAACCTGGTGTCAAATATTTTAAGATTTTTGACTTACGCGGTGGCAGTGAGTATAAAAAGCGTGTTGCTGCAGCATCACGAGTGACATTATCTGCATTAGTTGTGAACTTCATAGATATTTTAACGCATCAACGTTCACAGTCAGAAGTTCTGCAACAGTTGGCACCTGACGAACCTGCCTTTCGTGCATTGGCACGTTCTTGGTTTGCCCACTCATCACTTTTTGATATTTTACGGATTATAGCAGATCAAGGTGCACATGTTGTGCTTACGACAGACCACGGTTCAGAGTTCTGTAACCGTGCAACTCGGGCTTATGGCAATCGTGATACAAGCACAAGCCTCCGCTTCAAAATTGGGCATAATTTAGGATGCGATGAAAACCAAGCCGTGTATATTTCCAAACCAGAGGAATATCGGTTACCAGCCGAAAACGCGAGCAAGGATTATATCCTCGCAAAAGACGATTATTATTTCGTCTATCCAAACGAATTTTATAAATATAAGCGGCAGTTTCAGGGTGGGTTCCAACACGGCGGAATATCAATGGGAGAACTAATAAACCCCGTCGTTACTTTGACACCACGGAAAGGGTAGTGTTTACTGATAAAGATACCCTAATCTGAAATTAGCTATGATAAAGTGAGTTCTATTAAGGAAAGAATCGTAAGTTGGGTTGAAGATTGAAGCTAAGAGTATCAATTTTAAGTGTATGGCCTGTTGTAGTCGGTCTTTGGAAGTCAGATTTATTTTTTGATTGCAAACTTTATTCCATTGGAATGGTAGATGGAGTTTCCAAACCACAACCGATATTAGTAACAGTTTGTAAAATTGAATTATAATCTTCAGAAAGTTTGTGCTACAAAGAAACCAATAATACACATAATTGAGATCTTTACCGTATCAATTAGTTCTACCTAACCTATATTTGAGCGATTTTTTCAAACTCACTACTGTTATACAGAGGAAGATTATGAATTTTTATTTAATAGTTTTTCATCAGAAACTTGAGAATTCTACTTACTGTAAATTTAACACTGTACTGTTAATGCATGTTTTGCAATTTTACATGCAGGATTTTTCTTTTTCAGTGCTGCCGCTTATTGATTTGAACGAATTGACTAACCGAGATGTCTTTCTAAGGAAAGGCATGATAGGAGGAAACACTGATAATGGAAAAGGAGATACTTATTTCTGACGATGAGTATGAAACACGATGTGCTGTATTGGAGAAAGGTGTATTAAATGAGATACAAATTGAACGTAAGGCGGTTAAACCTGTTTTAGGAAACCTATACAAAGGCCGTGTTGAAAATGTATTACCGGGAATGCAAGTCGCTTTTGTTGATATAGGTTTAGAAAGACATGCTTTTCTACACATATCTGATCTGAAATACAACAATTCTGAAAACGGAAGTGCAGACGATGGACTACCTACCTTAGATATGCGAGCAAATCCACCCAACAAATCCAGAGGGGGTAGAGGTTTTCCATATTTAATTACCGATCTGATTTCAAAGAGAGAGGAATTACTTGTTCAAGTGGGTAAAGAACCCATAGGTAGTAAAGGTGCTCGCGTTACGAGTAACATCACCCTACCGGGACGTTATGTCGTCTATTTGCCGAATTCATCTACAATTGGGGTGTCACGTCGTATAGAGTCCGAAACTGAACGTGACAGATTACGGGACTTAGCACAGAACCTGAAAGCAGATGTTGAGGGTGGTTTTATTATTAGAACTGCTTCTGAAGGTTTGAGCGAAGAGGAATTTGGTGCAGAAATCCGTTCCCTGATCAATCAATGGAAACAAGTACGCGAGCGTGCTAAAAGAAATTCCGCACCGAGTTTAATTAGTAAAGACGTGAGTTTCACCAATCGTATTGTTCGTGACATGTTGACAAAGGATGTCAAAAGACTTCTGATAGATTCGCAATCCGGTTATAAGGACACAGTTGATTATGTGACCTCAGTAATGCCGAATATGTTGGAGCGGATTTCTCTGTACAAAAAGGACACTGCCCTCTTTGAGGCTTATGGGGTTGAAGATGAACTTCAGAAAGCCCTCAGCGAGAAAATATGGCTAAAGTGTGGGGGACATATAATTATCCAACAAACAGAAGCGATGGTTTCTATTGACGTAAACACGGGACGTTTTGTTGGACAATCCGATCCAGATAATACGATCTTAAGTGCTAATCTTGAGGCGGTTGATGAAGTGGTGCGGCAAATTCAGTTGCGGGATTTGGGGGGTATTATTGTTGTTGACTTTATTGACATGGAAGAACATTCACATCGGAAACAGGTGTTCAAATTGCTCCGCGAGGCACTTCGCAAGGATAAAGCCCGTACAAACATCCTCCATTTTTCTGACTTAGGCTTGGTGGAGATGACACGTCAACGTACGCGTCCGAGTCTATCTACTTTACTGACCGAACAGTGTCCCTACTGTGGAGGTCATGGCACCATTCTTTCTATAGAAACCGTTGTGATTAGATTGTTCCGTGCCATAAAAGCTGCATACCAACAGACGGAGCAATCCAAACTGCGTATTCTTGCGAATGATCACATCATCTCACACATCAATGCGCAGATGTATGCTAAATTGCGAGAGCTCAAGCGAAATTTGAAGATGGAATTAACTCTTGAACCTGACGCTGACCTACATCTTGAGGACTACCGTATCTTCGCTGCAAACGGTGAGGAATTGTATTTGGATTAACGCGATCGTCTATTTTGGTTACAGTTATCCCTGTGAAAAAGATTTGACATTTAAGCAAAAACATGGCATAATGTAATTATCCGAAATTACACAAAATGGATGGGTAGGTGCGTCCAAAACTCCATAGTTACACTTTTTGCGATATGTCGTGATGGAGTAAATTAAAGATAGAATATTCATCGGAATTTGGATTTCTACACCTAAAAGGAGTGAAAGTAAAATGTACGCAGTATTTGCAAGCGGTGGGAAGCAGCATCGTGTTGAGATAGGAAACCTCATAGACGTAGAAAAGTTAGACAGTGCTGTAGGTGAAACAGTCACTTTTCCCTCCGTTTTGGCGATTGCCGGTGACGATGGTCAATTGCAGACTGGCACACCATACCTTGAGGACATGTCCGTTACAGGTGAAGTCGTTGAACAAGGTCGTGCTAAAAAGATCGTCGTATTTAAATCGAAACGTAGAAAAGGTTATAAGCGTAAGTTAGGGCACCGACAATCATATACCCGAGTTAAAATTACCGCGATTGGAACGAATGGTGAAGAGGAGGTAGAAGTCGATGGCACATAAGAAAGGTGGCGGCAGTACGCGTAATGGTCGTGATAGTATAGGCAAACGGTTGGGGGTCAAAAGGTTTTCTGGAAACTACGTTACCGCTGGTAGTATTCTCGTCCGGCAACGCGGAACACATCTGCACGCTGGCAATAATGTAGGAACCGGTAGAGACTACACGCTCTTCTCAAAAATTGATGGGTATGTTTGGTTTGAGCGAAAAGATAAATACCGCCGCAAGGTGAGTGTCTACACAGAACGTCCGGCGTATTAGAACGTTATTAAGAAGAAAGCCTCACCTCTGAGTGGGGCTTTTTTGCTTATTGCACTATATGTTGAATCTTTGTTGACTTTTAAAGTAAACTATTAACAAACGTTTTTCTCTTTTACTGAGAAAATAAAAGGTAATGCCGTGAAATACATACTTACACTTTTTGTACTTTGTTTCGCAGTCGGATGTGCCAACAAGGACCTGGAACAGTTGGCTATTGAGACCATGGAAAATGCCCGTTTAAGCATTACTGCTGCAGAGAAAGTCGGGGCTCGTGATGTTGCCGTTCCGCAAATTAACTCAGCAGAAGAGATGCTTATCAATTCCGAAACCTCTTTACAAACAGGTGATGTAGAACGAGCATATCGACTGGGATTAAGAGCGTATCTCCATGCACGTATTGCCACGGAGAAATCTTTAGCAATTCGTTTGGAATCTCAACTAAAGGAAGCATCAGCAGAATTAAAGTTGAGGGAAAAGGCTACTGAAGAAACTCGGAGTAGACTTGAAAAGCTCAAAACAGAACGTGCAACACTAAAAGATTAAGGAAAATACGATGCGAACTTTTGCTTTACTGCTATTCTTATGTTGTCTAATCAGTTACGGATGCACACCTGTTCAAATTGATAGTGTGCTGCTTGATACACAGATGCAAAATGTACAGAAGGCAATTTCTAATGCAGAAGCGTTAGATGCTGAACAGCTTGCGACCGATGAATACAGTCGTGCAATTAAGCTTTTGAGATTTGCCCAGCAGGCACAGGATAACGGGGACATCGCTAAGAGCATGGAATTTGCAAATCAGGCAGAACTTGTGGCACAAATCGCTGAGAATCAGGCAAAACAGCAGAAGATTCAAGAACAACTAATTGAAATTCAGGAACAGATGTATCAAGAACTTATTACGGAAAAAGAATATGAAATTCAAATGGAAAAGATACGTAATGAGATTAAAACAGCAGAATATGCGCAAGTGTTGAAAGAAATTCAAACAGAAAAACAACGTGCGGGTTCGCTCACAACTGATCTTACAGAAACTAAAGATGCACTTCGTGTCGCGGAGATCCGCGTTCCACTGTCAGGATCAGGCATCATCGTCACGCTTGCTAAACAGATCTATCCTGATATTGAAGAAACTGCTGAATATGAGCGAGTCCAGGCAACAATAGCACGTGCTTCATCTCATTTAGATCGAAAAGAATTTCCTGACGCAAAGAAAGAGGCGGCAGAGGCACGCACACAAGCAGATAAACTCTTTGAACAAGCAATTCAGTTACAGAAACTTCTTACGACTGCTGAGACTGATGCCCTTATTGCTATTGAACGTGCAGCCGTGAAAATCAAGCGTGCAGAATCTCTCAATGCGGAAACACACGACACCGCACAGTACCAAAAAGCACGCACGCAATTGACAGACGCGAGAAACACACTAAGAGAAAATCTCTTTAAGGATGCACGGCAAAAGGCTGTAGCAGCAGAACAGACAGCGGATGCGGTAATCTCTATTTCTGAAGTCGTCGAATTTCGGTTGAGAGCACAGCAAGAACTAACAGCAAAAATCAAAGGTGCACAGAATGCCGTTGCAAATGTCAAAGCTGCCATAGCAGAAGCAGCAGAAACAAAGGTTCCGCAGTTAGCACCTCAGTTGTATGAACTTGCAACAACAGCTCTCGCAAATGCTGAATCAGCACTTGCACAGAAAGAATATACAACAGCTGAAAAAGCAGCGAAGCAGAGTGATGATTATCTACAACGTGCTATCAAAAAAACTGAACAGCACGACACTGCTCAGACGGCTTTAGTTGAGGCAACAAAACAGATACCAAAAGCAACAATCTTCCCACTTGAGGAAGGTGTACTAATTAGAATTAGTGGTAATCTTTTTGCGACGACAAGCACACGTCTCAAAGAGGAATATTTTCCTACCTTTAGAAAACTCGCTGATATATTGAAACAGGATGATTATAATAACTACATCGCAAAAATTGAAGGACACACTGATTCACTTGGAGCAGCTGGTGCTAATCAAGCACTAACTGAAAAAAGGGCGAATTCTGTACGGACTTTCCTGATTAAAATAGGACAAGTATCTGAAAAACGTTTGACTGCAATCGGCTATGGAGAGTCTGAACCAATTGACGAGAATTCACAAGAAAAAAACCGAAGAATTGATATTATTATCTCAAAACCACAATGATGCTTTGTAGTGAAATCTTACCGATTCAATACATTAAGGGGATCAATAGCATTGAGCAGTTTACAAATTGATCCATACATTGTCAATCAGATCGCACAAAGTATCTTCGGTGACAGGTATATCATTATCTACGGAAACACAATACAGTTCCACAATCATTGTTACCATGTTCGGACAATTGACGCGGTAGAACATCCTTACAGAGGTTACTACTATCTACAGGACGCTAATACTGAATTAGCGATGTGGGACGATGTGGCATTCGCGCCAGAAGGAAACTACGGTGCGATTTTTGAACCAGAAACGGGGGAAATAGTTGATTGCGAACCGTAAACTTTCCATGCTAAAGCAGAAATAGCAATCCTACCTGAAAACCCACGATTGATAACGGAGAAATGACATGAAGCGAGATGCGATTGTCGTATTAGACTTTGGCTCGCAATATACCCAGTTAATCGCCCGGCGTATTCGAGAACAGCACGTTTACTGTGAAATACATCCCTATACGCTCCCAATCAGTGATATTAAGACAATGTCGCCAAAAGGCATTATCCTATCTGGGGGGCCAGCCAGTGTCTACGAAGAAGATGCACCAAAGATTGATGCTGAACTATTCACGCTCGGTATTCCCGTTTTAGGTATCTGTTACGGAATGCAGCTGATCGCTAACCTTTTAGCGGGTGGTAAAGTTGCTCCTGCCACAGAAAGAGAGTATGGAAATGCAGAGTTACAAATCACATCTTCATCAGAACCACTATTTAAGGGGTTATCATCGGAAGTAACCGCTTGGATGAGTCATGGGGATAAGATACAGAAACTTCCAGACCGTTTCCATACGATTGCACATACCTCAAACTCTCCAATTGCTGCAATGGTTAACCCAGAAGGCACGATATACGGAATACAATTCCATCCTGAAGTTGAACATACAAGAGATGCCGATAGAATCTTATATAATTTTTTCCATCATATCTGTGGGTGTGAAGCAACATGGACGATGGGTACATTTATTGCTGAAGCTACAACACAAATTCAAGAAACGGTAAAAGATGAAAGGGTCCTCTGTGCTGTTAGTGGTGGCATAGATTCTATGGTGTTGGCAACGCTTCTTCATGAGGCAATTGGTGACGCATTAGTATCTGTATTCGTAGATAATGGTCTACTGCGGCAAAACGAAGTAGATCAGGTCTTAGCAACATGCCAAACATTAGGTATTAACATTAAATTCGTGGATGCGACAGAAGCTTTTTTGAATGCGTTATCGGGTGTCGTAAATCCAGAACAGAAGAGGAAGGTCATCGGAGCACAATTCATTGAGACTTTCATATCCACGGTGAAGCAGCTTGGAAGCTGCCGCTTTCTGGCACAAGGTACTCTCTACCCGGATGTTATTGAGAGTGTTTCTACCAAGGGACCATCCGCTACTATTAAGACGCACCATAATGTAGGTGGTCTACCACCCGATATGCCTTTTGAGCTCATTGAACCTTTCCGTGAACTCTTCAAAGACGAAGTTCGTGCAGTCGGGGCAGAACTAAACGTTCCCTCACATGTTCTGGGGAGACATCCGTTTCCTGGTCCTGGACTTGCAGTAAGAATCATCGGTGAGGTGACACCAGAACGGTTAGCTGTACTCCGTTTAGCAGATGCAATTTTCATCAATGAAATAAAATCGGCAGATTTATATGATGAAATCTGGCAAGCATTAGCCGTTCTATTACCTGTTAAAAGTGTCGGTGTGATGGGGGATGAACGGACTTATGAAAACGTCGTCGCATTGCGTGCTGTTACCAGCAGCGATGCGATGACCGCGGATTGGGCAAGAATTCCTGAGGATGTCTTGGCAAAAGTTTCAACCAGAATTATCAATGAGGTGCAGGGAATCAATCGAGTTGTCTACGACATCAGCTCAAAACCACCAAGTACTATTGAATGGGAGTAATTGGGTTGAAAGTCCGATGTTATGCTGAAATAGCAAATCGTATTTTGACTGCTGTTGGGAAATCAGACCGACTTTCCGTCCGCCACAAAAGTTTTACTACTCCTACCACAGCATCTTCAGACAATACATCCTATCCATTGTATTGCCTATATTACAGCTCAAAACGGGCAAACGCTCCGTTATTTTATGTATCTGCTGGCATTCATGGAGATGAACCTGCGGGGGTTGAGTGTGCTACGCGTCTAATAGAACAGGTAGCCGCTGAAAACCCTCTTACGGAAGACCCATTCCGATTTCAAGGATGCAATTGGCTCATCTCACCATGTGACAATCCTTACGGCTATGAATACAACTGCCGTGAAAATACCGAAGGACTTGATCTGAATCGGATGTTTGAATCTCCGAATAGGTGTGCAGAAACTTCATTTATCGCTGCAACTCTTCTCCATTCACAATGTGAACAAACGCAAAATTCTTTTCTAAAGAAAGATACAATGGAGGATTTTAAAATCCGCATGGCTTTGGATTTACACGAAGATGAGGATAGTGATGGATTCTATTTGTGGGAACGCCGCGCGTCTGAACATCCATCAGTTGGGACAGCGGTAGTAAATGATGTTGCGGAGATTTGTGCTATCAACCCTACGTCTGTAATTGAAGATCATCTGAATGAAAATGGTGTGATAACCCTACTTGATAAAGTTACGACAAAAGGATGGACTCGCGGCAGGTATTTAATTGAACAATTTAATATACCTTGCTTAATACTTGAAACCCCTACAGGGTTGGATTTTGAAAAACGCATTTATGTCCACATGACAGCTATCCATGCCGCAATCAAAGCATTTGGGTCGTAGTTTGGTTTTACACTTTGCTCCAACCTTAAACAAACATCTGTTTTGCTTAACTTTTCTGGTAGACTTCAGCAGCCGCACTTACAGCCGTGCCAGCATCAACCCTATACCCAAATTCAATAAGCAGTCTCTCAATTGCGTTTAATACGAGCAGGACACTCTGTTCATTTGCTGCGTCTCCCATGAGACCAATGCGCCAAGCTGTTCCTGCAAAAATACCCAATCCACCCCCTATTTCGATTTTGTAATCCTGAATTAGTCGTTCTCGGACGGTTGCGTCGTCAATCCCCTCAGGAATACGGAGTGTGGTTAGCATCGGTGCGCGATAGCCTTCCGCTGCTGCAGGTTCCAGACCGATCGCTTCTGCTCCAGCAATCAAAGCTGCAGCATTACGTTCATGACGTTGGTAGCGCTCACTTTCTCCCTCCTCAATGACCACACGCAGTGCCTCGCGCAATGCGTATACAAGCGTCATAGATAGCGTATGATGATATTTTCGGGTGTCTCCCATCCAATACTCTGCCAGCAATGTTGCATCCAGATAGAAACTCTGAACCTTTGAGGTGCGGTTTCGAATCACTTCAACCGCACGATCACTAAAACTAATTGGTGAAAGTCCCGGAGGACCTGCGAGACATTTCTGCATACAACTGTAGGCTATGTCTATACCCCGTTCATCTAATGCGACAGGTTGTCCACCGAGGGACGTAACACAATCGGCAAGGAACAGTGCTCCATTTTGATGGGTGATTTCGATAATGTCATCTAATGGTTGTAGGATTCCTGTAGAAGTTTCAGCGTGTACTATGGCGACAAGTTTCGGTTGAACTTTTTCGCATGCATGAGCGATTTGTTCTGCTTGAATGATATTCCCCCATTCAGCTTCAACTGTTGTTACTTTCGCTCCACAGCGTTCAGCGATATCTGCTATTCTTCCTCCGAAATATCCATTTATACCTACAATCACAGCATCGTCGGGTTCGATCACATTTGTTAGTGCTGCCTCCATTCCTGCGGTACCTGTACCAGAAATAGGAAATGTGAGTGTATTTTTCGTACCGTAGACTTGCCGTAACATATCAACAGTTTCGTCCATCACACTTACAAAATCAGCATCCAAATATCCGAGCATAGGCGTAGTCATTGCTTTAAGAACACGAGGATTTGCTATGCTTGGTCCTGGTCCAAGTAGGATCCGTGGGGGAACTCTTAACTCGTTATGCACTTTTCATTAACTCCTCTCAGATTATTATACCAATTTTAATTATTTTTATTCCATTCTGCCGTAGGTCGGGTAGAGGTACGAAACCCGACGAATGCCACACGCGTATTCGGCGTTGATTTGGACACGTAATGATTGTGTCTATCATGTCCAAATCAACGTCAAATGCGCGTTAGGCATTTGGCGGGTTTCGCTTCGCTCTACCCGACCTACAAGTTATATAAGGACAGAACACTAAATTACCGTGTCTACATAGAACTATGTAGACTGTCATCCAGAAGATGTATAAAATAGGATAGGGACAGGTGGAACACCTGTCCCTACGGTATTAAACTGTTCGTTAGCCTAAATTATCAATTGTCACTTGCAGGTTCTTGCCGTTCAGGGATATCATTTGCTTTCATATATTCAAGAATCTCTGTAGCCTTCCGGTTGCAGTATTCGATTGCATCCCTGACCTTGGGGTCACTTGGCTGTATTTCATTATACTTCTTTGGCAAAACTCTGAAGTAATAATGTGCATCAGCAAAGTAACTTTCCTCTTTATCCGCGAGCATTGTATACAATTGACCTAAACTCCCATAAGCGAGATCACCATACTTTGTCGTTGGATAATCCCTGGCAATTGCCTTGAACAGTTCAATTGCAGCTTCAATATCAGACTTTTTGAGTGATCTTTGCGCTTTCTTAAGTGAGTTTTCAGCATGCGTATATTCGCCGAATGCAAGGTAACTTGCTGTCTCACTGCGGAAGCTCTGTGCAGTGCCTTTAGATTCAGCACTGAGCCCTGGAGAAGCCAAAGCACGATCATAGTTCTCAATTGCGAGTCTGAAAAGTCGATTTTTCTCAGTTGCCTCAAGCTCTTTATCCAACGCGGAATTATAGTGTTTATTTCCTATGTTGATAAAAGCCTCTCCGGCAAATTTGCTATTCTGGAATTCTTTGACAAGAATTTCATTTGTTTCAAACAACTTGTCAAGGTATCTTTTCTCAGCTTCCGCATCGCCAGCATCTTTCGCTTCTTCAGAGAGATACTGATAACATGTGGCAATAGCATACAAAGATTCAGGTGCTTTTTCATGAGATTTGTTAATTCTCCTGACCTTATCATACTCAACAATAGCCTTCTCAAACTGCTCAGTTGTATAGTATGCTTCACCTGCCTGATATTGCCAGAGTGCAGCATCAGGATCACTTGGGTAACGCTTGACCAGATCATTGAACGCCTTCGCGGAGGTTGCAAAATACGCAACAGCCTTTGGAGACATTTCTTCATCTAAACCAACTTGCATCCGCCCAAGGTCAAAGTTAGCTGACGCTAAGTAGTTTAGTGCAGTCACCAAGTTATCTGAAAGTTCTTTTGAAGCAGGGAACACACTTGCATCTGCATATTTTATAAAATCTGAAAGTGGTTCAATTGAACTTAGCAACTCTTCGTATCTCTTGTAGCCAACACCGAGAGAATAGTAAATCTGTCCTGCTTGGAAAAGCGAACGTTCTACATAAGGGATAATGGTCTTTTTATCCGCTTCCTCTATCGGTGCGGCAATTTTTCCGACTTCATAGAATGCTGCTGCGGCTAATCCACTTGTCTCAATGTATGGCTTCATATCAAATCCTGCAGGAATGTCACCTTCAGGATAAAGTGTTCTTCCTTTGCCAGAATAGAGGAAACCGAGGTTGTATTGGGTTTGTACTTTCTGTAAAACTGTTGCGTTCGGGTCTGTCTTGTATCTTTCAACAGCACTGAGTGTAGTTGCGATGGCCTCTTCTGAACGTCCTAACCCAACAAGCACTTCAGAACTGCGAAGACTCGCGTCAGCGACCATAGAAGCAACGCTTGAATTATCACTTGTACTATACTCAGCTATCAAGGTCTTGAATACCTCTAACGCTTTTTCAAACTGTTTTACTTTTTCCTGATAAACCAATCCCATCCGATAGTAGGATTGCGCTTTAATCAGCTCGCCAGCCAATTCAGTTGCTCTCTGATAATGGAGTAGGGCATCATCATAAGCCTTGAGATGCTCATCTTGTGCATACGCCATTGCGAAGTAAGATCGTCCGCGCAGGTCATCATCTTCGGTATTAGCAATAATATATTGATACTCTTTCACAGCACCAGCATAATCACCAACATTACTTAGCAATTCCGCGAGTCTTGAATGTGCTTGTGAGATGAGATTCATCCGAGCTTCATCTTCTGTTTGCCCCTCTTTAGCGGTAACCTGCTTGAAAGCATCAATAGCTGCTTGTGTATTCTTAAGACCTAACTGTGATAAACCGAGTGTATAATTTGCACTAATAAGGTTATCAACGTTTGTGGTCATATCAGCGACTTTTTCAGCTTCACTTACAGCATTCGTATAGGCAAGTTGAGCGGAATTGGTATCATTTGCTTCCTGAGCTTTCAAAGCGATCTGGTAGTAGCAAACTGACGCTTGATATTGTGCAGTCGGAGCAATTTCATTGCCCGGAAAGGTTTCAACGAACATCTTGTATGCAGCAAGTGCGTCTTGAAAACGTTCCTTTCTGTAATAGGTATGTCCGACTTTAAGTAGTGCTCGTATTCGAGCATTTTCTGGTGCGCTTGTATTATTAAAAATGCTCCAAAAACCTTCTACAAGTGCCTCAACATTGTCGGGGTCAGTTTTTTCTATCGCAGAAGCTTTGATAAGGTCAATCTGTCCGAGTGTTCGAAGAACCAGTTCATCGTCACTATCACCGAATTGTGCACTTGCTGCATCCGCAGTTTGGAGGATCAGTGGCCACTTAGATGCATCCCCACGCTTTTGGGCCGCATCACTGTAAACCAGTACTAAACCGTAATATGCTTCAATAGCATTAGGACTTTCGCCATGTTCATCAATAACTTGATTGAAAGCTGCGATTGCCTTATCAGCGAGTTCCGGTTTATCTACCGAAGCATGATAATAGCAGAGACCTATTAGGTAAAGTGCGTCATCTGCATAATCGCCGGTTGGATTATTATCTACAACGGTTTGATATTGGACGGCAGCTTCTTCAAACTGTTCTTCTGCACGAAGTAAGTCTGCCAACTTAATATCAGCTAATGAACGATTGTCCTTATCAGCGAGTTTTGGCAGGATAGTGTTGTAATACTCAATAGCTTGAGACTTATCTCCCTGCCTTACATAACTGTTGGCTGTAAACAGAAGTGCGCGTTCATAATAATCACTGGTTTCAGGTATCATTGCGTAACGTTGACGTGCAGTTTCCCAATCAGCGAGCATCTCGTGTGAGAGTGCCTCGTTCATGATACATGCTTCAACTTGTGAGATACGCTCCGAGAAATCGTTGTAGCGGCCTTCTGCAATACCGGGTTGGAAAGCATCATCTGAAAATGTTGTGATCGCTTGTTGATACGCTGCTACAGATTTTTGCAGGTATTCCGTATTGAAGTTATCGGATGAATCGTCTTCCTGAAAACCTTCAGGTTTAGCTGCTTCATAATAAGATCTACCTTCAAAGAACTTACCCATCAATTTGAGTAGATGGAATTTAGGAAGTGGTCTATAATCCCACAATTTAGCATATTCTTCCGCGGCTTCGACGTACTGTTTAAATTCAGTACGTTTCATGTCCGCAAAGCGGAGTTGGACTTCTGCGGCGAGAATATCAAATTCGTTGTCGTTCTTGTTCTTTTCAATAAACTCGTGTGCGACTCGTTCTAATTCTTCCTTTTTACCCAAATCATTCAGCGTCCAAATTGCCCCATACAACGCATGTGGTGCAACGGGGTCTTCTGGAAAGTCGTCAACAGTTCTTTGATACCATTCTAAAGCGAGCGTAAGGGTTGCGTCCCCGTCTTCCATCTGTCCAGCGTCGCGTTGATTGGTACCGAGTTTATAGTATGCCTCACCGACTTGGAATGCACAGTAAGGTGTAAAACTCAACTCATCGCTTCCTTCCGATGTCTCGCTTTTTTCGTGTTCAATAACTGATTGATACGAAGTAACCGCATCGCTCCAACGTCCCAATTTGAACTGACTATCAGCTATACCGAGTTTCGCTTCCCCTTTATAGTCACTTTCAGGATATTCATCCAATAACATCGTATAGGCGACGATAGCATTTTCAAAGTCTGCTTGGTCAAAATACGTTTGACCAATAGCCGTTTGAATTTCGGATTGTAGTCCTCGATCAGCAGTATTCTGCATTGCTAACTCATAGTTCACCCGTGCGTTGTCATAGTCTTTCTGTTTAGAATAGATAGCACCTTGGTCGAAGTATGCTGCAGTTACGAGTTTATTCTCTGGAAATTGTGTGATAAAGTTGGTATAACGACTTATTGCTTCATCATGTCTGTCAAGTTGATTCAAGCAGAAAGCTGCTTTATACATTGACTCGGCATGTAAATCGGGGTAATTCTTAAATTCCTCGGTAGCAAATTTGTCAAATTCTGGATAAGCCTGCTCCCAGTTGCTTTCATCTAAGAAGGATTGTGCAATTAGTAGCTGTGCATCATCTTTGAACTCAGAATTCGGAAAGCCTGAAAGAATGCTATTAAAAGCAGTTCTACAGTCTTCATAGTTTCCCAATTTATAGTTTAAGTTCCCGATACCGTACCAAGCATTTTCTACGAAGAGGCTATTCGGAAAGTTCTCAATCAACTGTTTGAATTTAGCTTCTGCTCGGTCATAGACCTCAGTACGATATAGAATATGTCCCCAGAGGTATGTTAAACCTTCCTGATGTTTGGGGATAGTTGCATTTGGTGCAACTTTTTCAATATGCTGTAACGCGGTTTCAAAGTGATTAACATCCCCTGACTGTTCAGCGAGTCGAGAATAACAAGTAGCTATTTGAAAGTGTGCCAAGGTATGGAAATCCTTGTCAATCACTTCAGTTTTCACTCCACGTTTTGTTGATTCTTCAAGTGCTTCAGTGTATTTGTCGATAGCGCCTTCATAGTCCGATTGCTGATATAACGATTCAGCATCTCTGTACAGTTCCTCCACCTTTTTGGAGCTACCCATCAAGAAAGGGGATAGAATGGCAACTATGAGAGCAAGACCCCCAATTACACCTAAAATTCTTGGATTCATTTCATTCTCCTTTGAAATATGAATAAAAGAAAACTAATGGAAATGCAGTTTAACTCACCTTTGATTCGTCATATTGTGGGGTGAATACGTCAACCACAACTTCCTTTGCAGAGTCACCCTGATAGTATTTCGAGGTGATAAAATAAGGTATCAAAAATACCGTGTAAAAATTGAGATTAGTTACAATTTAATTAGTCCGTAGAACTCTGGAATAGTTAACATTTCTTTCGGTACATGCATCAACTTTACGACAAAACCGGACAATTTTCGTTGCTTCCGCGGGTGTTTTTCAGCAAAAGGGGTCACCTGAAGTTCTAACGGATGGGCAACATAATCATCACCTTGTATTGGTGATTTTCTATTGATTATCTCCGGCTGTTCATAAACAATCATTTCGGAGTCGGTATCACTCGGAACAGAACGATCATTACCGATATGCATTACAATCAGATATTCTTCTGCATCGGTAGATAATGGTTCAGAAAGTTTCCAATAACCGACTTTCTCAACATAAGCTGTCTGTGCAGGCGAACTAACTTCCGATGGGTCCTTACGGTTTGTCCTATGTTCATGAAGTAGTTTCATGTTATCATCAATATTATCAGTGTCTCCAATGGATACATGTAATCCGGGTGTATTACTCGTGTTTTCTTCATAAGGTGTGAAGACTTCCTGATTAAATAAATGTGTTACAACGAGTCCCGCTCCTAATAACAGAAGTAAACTTACTGATAAAGCGTTGATGCGTGTATCGCTATACCGACTAAAACTTTGTCGTAATCGTGTCAACAGACACCATAGGCATTGTGCAACTGATGTCTTAAAACGCTCGTAGAGCGGGGTTGGCCCCTTTTGTTCAATAGAACGATTTAATTCCACCTCAAATTCACGAAGATAATTGTCTGAGGCTACGGGTTCTACATAATAATCAACGACTAAATCACGCGTCTTCTTGAGTGCAGCAATTTCACGTTCACATTTCCTGCAGAACTTAATGTGTGCATCAACTTTTGCTGCATCATCTACTGAGAGCAGATCGTCTATGTAATCTGAAATTAGGCATTGAATCCTATTACATTTTAGTTTCATAGTTTATGTTAGTATCCAAATATCAATGTATTGGAAACTACTCCCACAAGTATTATCTGTACATTATTAGATATTTACCAATATTAGACTATAGTGGGAAACTTATCTAAAATTCAGAGTTAGCATCAACATACGGTTTTAACAAAGACTTGAGTTGTTTCCGAGCGTAGTGCAGTCGTGATCGGACTGTCCCTTCAGAGCAATTTAGAATTGACGCTATCTCTGCATGTGTTAACCCTTCTAATTCATGTAGAATAACAACAATTCGGTGCTTAAGTGAAAGACTGTTGACCGCCTTTGTTACCCAGTGTCTTAGTTCTGCTTGTTCGGCTTGTATCTCCGGGTTATTTTCTATCTCCGCTTTTCTTCGCACTTCTGTATTATATTCTGATTCCTCTATAGTTTCGAGCGAAGATTCGCGTCGTCTTTCGCGTCGTTTGACAAAGTTAAGTGCTTCATTGACCGCGATTCGATAGACCCATGTTTCAAAAGCTGCCTCTTGTCGAAATGTGTGAATTGACTGATATACCTTTATAAAGGTTTCCTGCATGACATCATTAGCGTCCTCGTGGTTTTTAGTAATTTGGATTGCAAGACGGTGCACCATCCGTTTGTACTTTTCAACCAACGGGGCAAGAGCTGTTTCATCTCCTTCACGAAGATTGTCAATGAGTAATGCTTCAGTTCTTTCCACGGAAAATTTCTCCTTCGGCTTCTATAATTTAGACAACGCTATTTTTAAAACCGTTCAAATTTTCTTAAAGAAACATTATAGCATATATTTAAACCGTTCAAATTTTCTTAAAGAAACATTATAGCATATATTGAGAAATTGTGTTGAAAAAAATGTGTTAATTTTGTGTTAAAAGTGGAGTTGTCTGATTAGCTATAGAAATAGTACAGCAAAACTATCAATAGAATAGTGAATGTAATACCATAAAAAAGGACAACACATCCAAGATGCGTTGTCCTTATTTAGCGAAATAGTCGGAAAATTACTCTTTTGCTTTAGTGACAAAACTGATACTGACTTCTGCTTCGTTTCCAGAAGCGTCTTGAACCGTTCCCGTCACCGTATAGTCGGTTTCGTTACTGAGTTCTTTACCGGCAACCCCTGTCAGGGTAATTGTATCGCCATCTGTAGTGGATGTCCAACCAACATCGTTATCGCCATCCATAAGCATTAATGCCCCTGTAACAGCTTCCGTGAAGGTAACTGTTATCCCATCTTCAGTAACTTTAGCCGGATCAAGGTCCTTAGCACCATTTTCCGGATTACTGCTTGCGACTGCAGGAGCGGTTTCATCTGCTGCTTCAACGGTATAAGTCAAAGTCTCGCTGCCTTCACCACCATCCGGACCGTTAGACCAAGTAATTTCAATGGAAAGCTGTCCAACAGCAAAATTTCCATCGGGCGGGGAGATAGTCCGCTTTGAACCAGATGTAGAGACTGTCCCAGCACTGACTGTTACATCACCTGGGTTTCCACTAAATTCTATGGAGATATCCTGGTTCGCTGCTATTGTTCCACCGCTTGCAGGTGTAGCCTTGCTAAATGTAGCGACTACAGCAGCATCGCCATCGCCGTCATCATCGTCTCCACCGCAACCAATTATAGATACGGCGAGTAATGCCGTCATGACTATTGCCATGGTTGTAAAAAATAGTTTCATGAGTAAGTAACTCCTTAATTAAGGTTTATCAGAATGTAAGGTACCTGTAATTCAGGTACAGATTAATAGTTCTTCTTTTGATGCGGTTTTCTGCATCGTTATTCTTTTTTCAACGAGATTATTGAAAACCTACCATCGTATCAATATTAAGTCAAGTAATATCAGACTATTTCAGTTGCCTTCCTCTGTCATCTTTAGAGGATTGCTGGTATGCTTTGAGAATAAAACTTCTTTGGAACCGATGCTATTTTATTTCCATTGGATAAGCATTTTTCAGCTCCAAAAGTCAACGCCCAAACTCTCTACCTTTAAGTTTAGCAAATAATGCAAAATCTGTAAAGGTAAAAAATTATAATTTTCACATGTAATTATACAAAAGATTTTCATTTTTGTAAAGTGAAAATTTCATTTTTTAATTTAGTTGCATAAAAAATAACATAAATTCAAACATTTTTCAAGTAAATTATGTTATCATCTATTTTAAGGTCAAAGTGAGTAGACTTCCGTAAGTATGATAACGTGAGTTTGATAATAGGTATATGCACTTCATTTTGCTTAAAATATTTCTTTCAAAAAACCCGATATGTGTGGTTTCCTAACCGCACCTTATACAAAAATCAGATTTATTAAACTCACGTTAGACTCGGCTTTCCAAGTTTTAATATGGGTGCATCGTCAATAAAGAAATCACCTTTGTGTTTACATTTCTCCATTCAACTTCATCTTACTCCAAGTAGTAGTCAGTTTATCTTGTGGTTTAACATCAAAAGTCTTTGTTGGTCCTCCATTTTGGATATTCTCCCCGGAAATTTCAACGTTGTCAAAATAAGCTCGCGCGTTTTGAACAACAAGACCTGCTAAGCCACCTTCTAACGGCTCTTGATCATACGCCTTAACAACTATCTCTTCGTTAATCAGGAATTCGAGAGAACCATCCTCAAATATAGTTCCGGAAATATCGTACCAAATATCTTTCTCTACATTAATCGGATACGCAATAAATCCTCCCCCCTGGTACTTGCTTACTAATGGATGCAATATTGGTCTCAAAGTCAATCAAAAAAAGATAACGGCTGCCTTCCTCACCTCTATCGTGAAGTGTGAGACCAACACTTGGGGGTGATGTTTTGTCTTCAACTAACTTCACTCGACATGACACCTTATAGAATTCCCAATCATCTTCTCCAGTTCGCCAAAGGCTTAAGAATGGGTCCTCAAAAATCTCACCAACTGCTACACCATCACTAACCCACCACTTTTCATGCTGCCTTACAAGGTTAAAAATTTCCCATTCGTTTGTTTTCTTATCTTCAAAATCGTCTCTCCATGTCCCTGCAAAAGTAAATTGTATAAGAGACATAACAACATAAACACAAACGGTTAGAATGACACATTTTCTCATGGTTTTCTCCTATGAGTTTTTCATAATACACTGGTCCCCAGGATCAGCGTAAGGACAAGAATAACAAAATATTTCTTTCAAAAACCCAGTCAGTACGGTTTCATGAAGATTAAAAATATATTATAACGTGAGTTTGATAAATATTTAGAACAGACGTATTTTCTCTTAAAGTCCCCTTGATAAGGGGGGTTAGGGAGTTAAATCACTGAAATAAGGACTTTTAACCCCCTAACCCCCTTTATCAAGGGGGGAATGTATCTGTCCAATTAAAATTGAATCTTTTATCAAACTCACGTTATTATAGGTAATTTGGCGAGGTTAGGAACCTTGCCATCAGCTTGGTATAACTGCCTTATGCAACCAAGACATTACCGAATTTATTATTTGATCTTCATCAAACCGCACCGAATACAAAAATCAGATTTATCAAACTCGCGTTAATTTAATAACCTAATCTTCATTCAAGTGAATGGGTAGGTGCTGTTACTTTTTCTTCAGGTCACCCCAAATCGCCGCAAGTTTGTCTTGTGGTTCTACAGAAAACGCTTCTCCTGCGCTGCGATTAGGGATGTTGTTTCCTTTAATTTCTACATCATCAAATCGCACTTTTGCACCGGAAAGGTATAATCCTGCGTATCCACCTTCTCTTGTTTTGGGATAAGTTGCCGTGAAGATAACTTCTTCGCTTTCATCAACATTGGTTGAAGATTTTCTTATTTTGAACGTAAGTTTTCCAGTGTTGTCAATAGTAGCGGTCAGTTTGTACCACTGATCTTCTTCTGCGACAAATGGGAACGTTGTTTCTTCCCAATCTTCAAAAGGCTCTCCCATTATTTTACTGATTCTGGCTGTGTCTGAAATCGTCTCAATAAGACACATATACTGATGCAAGTACTCTTGGTCAACCTTTGCGTGCAGCACTAATCCAAAGGCTACATTAGATGTGCTATTTTTAACGAATTTTGCACGACATGAGATTGAGTAGTATTTCCAATAGGAGTCTCCAGTAAGCAAGAGAGTTGTCGCTCCTTCATCAAAGATTTCACCGACAACTTGGTCATCATCAATCTGCCATTTTGAAAGATTTAGGCTGGCATCGTGATCGATTAGGGTTGTATCATAAGTTTTCCAATGGCGTGTATCGTTATCCGTAAAAGCATCGCGCCAAGTACCTGCAATACAAGGCGAAACTACACACATGAAAAAAGTTGTAATTGTGCAAACGATCAAATAGAAACGCATTAATTTATCCATAATATTTCTCCTAATTTAACATACTCACTCCACTATAGCAGTGGTGATTCTTCGTTTTTATACTGGTTTTAAATACTGACGTATTAGATACGACTATTTTACTCTATACACCTTTCGCCCCTCTTAGTTCCCAATAATGCAAATACGACTATGTTACTCTATACACCTTCCGCCCCTCTTAGTTCCCAATAATGCAAATAAAATCGTGGAGGGTTGGAAGGATGGAAGGGTAGAAGGGTAGAAGGGTGGAAGGGTGGAAGGGTGGAAGATATGAACCAGGATTTTCAGGATTACCAAGATTTTCAGGATAAGAAACTTCTTATCAAGAATTTATACAACGTGAGTTTGATAAACATTTAGAACAGACGTATTTTCTCTTAAAGTCCCCTTGATAAGGGGATTTAGGGGGGTTAAATCACTGAAATAACGACTTTTAACCCCCTAATCCCCCTTATCAAGGGGGGAATGTATCTGCCCCCCTTATCAAAGGGGAATGTATCTGTCCAATTAACATTGAATCTTTTATCAAACTCACGTTAAATATACACCCAAAATTCAAAAAGTTTCAAGAAAATATATGACGAAAATATTTTATACCCTACATTCCGCAGTTCTTTTTTCGTATTTTGACATTTATTGAGAAGTTATGGATCCATGTAGATATTGAATTCTTCAATTTTCTGTGATCTGATTGAACTCTGAAATTAATTCAAACTAAGTCAAAAAACAGGGCAATTTGGGCATCAAAATTGCCATAAACCCAGTATTCATGCACTGCGGAATATGTGTTATACCAATTCTAAAAAATGGTGTTGCATTATAGGTTTTTGTGAAATGTAATACCGTTTCTATAAATCATTGTCTCATTAGACGGTTATGCTGGTAGTTATTCTTCATGACACAAACTGCATTAAGATTAAGAAAATATTTCGTTAATTTGGCGATGTTAGGAAACCTCGCCAGCAAAGTGGTGTTTACCGGCCTTATGTAAACAAGAAATTACCGAATTATTTTTTTTGTCTTCATAAGTTGGACATTTCACTTTCTTGCTGCTCAAACAATCCTATTTGTTCAACCGATGTGCCAATAATCTGTGCTCTTAGTTGCTCGGGATTTGTCAATAAATCTACGACTTTGTTTACTTGTTCAGGTTGAAATGGTATAGCCCCTTTTGTAATAAGTTGACGTGTGCCATCGCTCTCCTGATTTTCTGAATTCCATTGACAGGCAAAAACGGGTCTATCTTGTAGTTCTGCGAATCGTGCCGCATGCATTGCTCCGCCTTCCTTAGTTGTTTCAACAACAACTGTTGCCATGGAGATACCGGTGATAATCCTATTTCGCATCACTAAATTAGCTGGTGTTGGGTGAGTTGGACTCGGATGTTCTGAAAGTAGACAACCGGTTTCAGAAATCTGTTTTGCGAGACCTTGATTCTCCACTGGATAGACAGATGAAAGATTTGATGCTAAAACAGCGATCGTTGTTCCACCTACACTTAACGTACCGTAATGTGCGTTTGTATCTATACCGTTTGCCAGTCCACTCACTATCGTAAAACCTGCTTCAACCAAGAGGATTGAGAGATTGAGCGTTACATTAATTGATTCAGATGTCGGGTGTGAACTCCCTACGATTGCCACGCACTTGTCACTTACCTCATCTAACACGCCATTTCTGCATAACATTATTGGTGCATCTGGCAGTTCCTTCAGGAGAGATGGATACCCCTTATCTTCCTGAAAGAGAACTTCAATTCCTTGATTTGCAAGTGCATCTAACTTCTGACGATATTCATCAAGATGCTTTCTGGCAGTCAGTATTCGTGTCGCTAAAATTGTGCTAAACTGAGGTAGTTGCGCTATTTCAAATAATTCTGCGTTAAAAATACGTTCTACACTACCGAACCGTTTTAGTAGCCGCTTGATCCGAACCGGGCCGATTCCTTCAACTGATGTGAGTGCAAACAAGGATTCGCGATGTTTCGTTCCCTCTGATACAGTGGAGTTTGTCATATTTGTTAAAAGTGCTTTTAAGTTTTGTGTTATTTATCAAAATTTATTCCATCATTATATAAATTATAACATATATTGACATTTTTCTCAACTGAAAGTTCTACATGTGAATTCTGATTACCTTGACAACGCAGAAAAATATATGTTATTCTTAATTAAATTGAATAAACATTGAAACACTGTACTTGGGAATCCCTGATATGACTCCTGATATTGCGATTGCTTGGTTGCTCTTCAACGTTTTCCTTGTGGTTATAATGCTGATATGGGGTATCTTTCGTTTCCGTAAAGGTATCTGGTATCGAAAGTTGATGCTGCAATTTCAGGCATATTTTTTATGGGGGATAGGTGGCGTTGCACTACTGAGTAGTATCATCCCGTTTTCTTACATCTACACAGAACATCTCTGGTTTGAAAACGTAGAATATTCGGAAATCTTTTGGAAAATCCGCATAGTAAAGTGGGGTCTTCTTGCGGTTTTTTTCTTCATTGCCTTAGTATTTCTGAATTTTAATGCTTTCTTAGCAAATCGTCTATGTCCTGAACCCCGTGAATTTGCACGTTGGACTCATGATCGAACTGTATCGTTTCATCGCACTTTCATTTGTGCAACAGTGGTCATTGCCTTAATCCTTGCTGTTCCAATGATGTCCCTCCACGATGTCTTTATACGATATTTAGAACGTCCTACAGAAAAGATAGAACCTTACTTGTTAGGTAAAGACCGAAATTTCTTTCTGTTCTCTTTTCCGCTGCATCAAGCTATAAGTCTATGGGTGAATATTCTTCTTTGGGCAACCTGTTTTGTTGTGGGTTTACTCTATAACTACTACTATCGACGTGATGCGCGTTCTAAGGGGTATGTTAAAAGAAATATTGTTTTTCACGGTTCATTTCTGTGGTTGATGTTGCTCTTGGGGAACATTTGGTTGATTTATGTGAATCTTTGGAATAAAGTATACACCTCTCCGATTACTGACAATCTTACCGAATTGCATGGCTTTTTCTATATGGATTCCCAACTCGCTGGTTCAACCTTAGTTTATTGTGGGGTTCTTCTATTAATTGGTGCTGCACTATTGATTAATTTATTTCTTCGGAAACGTATTCTCTGGTATATGGCAATTGCCGTATGGGGATTGAGTTATATAACGCTTATTCACGTTTATCCGCCTGTAAACCATTGGTGGAATGTTAAGACAGATGAACTGGATAAAGAGGGAAATTATCTTATATCGCACATTAAGAGTACTCGCACGGCATTCAATTTGAACACTATTACAGTTGAAAATTATAACAAAAAGATGGCAACCTTAGACATGGTTAAACAGAACCCGGATGTAGTTGAAAATATCCAACTCTGGGATAGACATGTGCAATTTGACTTGCTCAAAGCGGATCATCTTGTTAGACATTACAACTTCCATCGCTTTACGGATGTAGATAGATACCGCGTGGGTGGGCTGACTACAAAGCAGAAACAAAGAAACACTGAATCTCCAGTCAACGCTGAAATTGAGTCGTCAAACGAAACAGATGTTGACACTGTATCGACCGAACAATACCGCCAAGTTCTAATTGCAGCACAAGAGATAGATCCTGACGAAGTAGAAGGATGGCGGCTACAAAAACTCCATTTTACACACGGTTACGGTGTCTATATGTCCCCTGCCAATGATATAGAAGGCGGGGACCCAATTTTCTGGGTAAAGGGAATTCCATATACAGAAGAAGCATCTGCTGAAAACAAACCAAAAGAAGAAAATGACAATGATGAAAACGTAGAACAATCCCGAATATATTATAACAAAGAATTCACAGAGTTAAAGGTAACACAACCCCGAATTTACTACGGGGAGATGACCTACGACTATGTAATTGCTAATACAAAAGAACCTGAAAACGACTTAGAATATAAACCGAGTACTAACGGCACTAATGAGAATGATGCACAGACCTCTGAAACTATAGAAAGTAAGTATCACTATAAAGGAAAAGGAGGCGTTCTATTAGGTGGTTGGTTCCGACGACTCTGTTTTTCAATCAGGTTCAACACTTTCAGGATTCTACGGAATGAAGCGCTAAAACCAGAAAGTAAAGTGATGTATTGGCGGAAAATTGGTACTCGGCATGGTAAGAAGATGGTCACTGACCGCTTATCACATATAGCACCTTTCTTAGATTACGACCCTGATCCCTACATTGTCATTAATAAAGGACAACTCTGGTGGATTGTTGATTTCTATGTGACAAGCAAACATTATCCTAATGCACAGTATTATGAAGATGACACATCACCATCACCAGATAGTACTTATGTAGAACCACACTATAAGCGCTTTAAGCGGTTCAATTACATACGGAATTCCGGGGTAGCAGTTGTGAATGCATACTCTGGTGAGGTAGACTTTTATGCAATTAAAGACAATGAAGTTTTTACGTGGGTGTACAATAAAGCTTATCCAAAACTATTTAAGGGGTATGCAGAGATGCCGGAAGGACTAATAGAACATCTTAGGTTTCCAGATTACTTGACACGAATACAAGCGAAAATCTACGGTGTCTATCATGTCGTAACGCCAAAGGAATTCTTAAGTCGGGATGATCGGTGGCAAATTCCAACTGAATTCTATTATTCTGATAAGCCAGATCAGGAAATGATGCCGTACTATGCAATGCTCAAACTACCTGGAGAAACGGAAATTGAATTTGTCAATATGGTTCCATTTACACCTGAGACAAAAGAATTTAATATGAAAGCTTGGTTGGTTTCTCGTTGTGATCCGAAGCATTACGGTGAACGTATAGTCTATATACTTTCAGATCCTGAAGGGGTTGATGGACCGAAGCAAGTAGAGGTAGATATTACGAATGAGTTGGCAGATAAGAAATGGGCGGATAAGCCAATAATCCGAGGAAATATTCAGATATTTCCAATTGATGGCGGCGTTTTCTACGTTGAACCTGTCTATCTTATTCCAGCACTTGAATCTAAAGATGGAACCTCCACGGATACTGTAAAAAAACGACCTAAACTCCAGGAAGTGTTCGTTGCAGCAAATAGAATTGCATCCGATATGTCGTTTATTGAGGAATTGAAGGAGATTATTGTCGGTCAGAAAATTGATGAATCCGGTAATGGCGAAACAGTTACGAATGGAGAAACGGGAGAAGAACTTACCCTCGCTGAACAGTTTGATGTACTTATGAAGGCTGTTAATGATTTCGGGAAAGCACTAAAGGCTGCAGAAAACGGAAACCCACCAAAGAAACCCGCAAAAGCTGCTGGTAACGCTAAGGCAGCTGGGAATTAGAAAAACAATAAAAAGAATAAATAATTCGGTGCGGTTAGGAAACCGCACTATAGGCGTCAATTTAGTGATTTTCCCAGGCCGGTAGGTGCGATTTCCTAATCGCACCGGATCCTATGCGAAAACCTTTATGAACGCACTTGGAACAAATCCAGTTCGGTTAGGAAACCGAACCTACCGTCCTGATATTTATAGCGTAATTCTCTTTAAATTGACGCTTATGGTGCGGTTAGGAAACCGCACCTACCGTTCGGGAAATAGGAATAGACTAAATATGTAGGTCGGGTAGAGGAACGAAACCCAACGAATACCAAACGCGTATTCGGCGTTGATTTGGACACATAATGATTGTGTCTATCATGTCGGGTTTATGTCGGGTTTCGCTTCGCTCTCCCCATAGGTGTAAACTTAAGAAAACTTAGAAGCTCTTATGAATCACTCTGAATCCCTATGGTTATTGGGATTGTATGCTCTTCAGTCCCGTAGGGACGATATGTTTATAGAAAAATGTGTACCCCCACCTCTCTTCAGTCCCGTAGGGACGATATGTTTATAAGTACATCAACAATAAATATGCCGTTCCTACGGAACTCAAGACAGGTGGGGACAGCGTTTTCTATAAACATATCGTCCCTACGGGACTAAAGAGGGGTTGTATAACGTTTAACTATAAACATATCGTCCCTACGGGACTGGAGAGGGTTTCGGACATAGAAAATCCCTTAAGTTTACACCCGATGAATGCCATACGCGCATTCACATCGTTGATTTATGGGTTTCGCTTCGCTCTACCCGACCTACACTTTAAGAGTAGACGCTCCACTACCGTTCGGGAAATAGGAATAGTGTCGATTAGACTAACGCATTAATATACGTTGTTTCCATTTTTGGTTATCAATCCACTTGACTGAGTAATGTAACAGATTCTCCATTAACTTTTTATTTATATCCACATCTCTCCCAGTATCATTCTTCATACTTGTGACAATATATAACCCTTGTTGAAATGGAAGTGTGAGCAGTGCCGAAGCATCTTGTGCGGTAGACTTAGCAAGTGAATTCCATTTACCAAGTGGGTCAACCCACATATCGTCAAGTTTAACTAACGGTATCTCCTTCGTATCAGGTGTGGTATTTAGCATATTCGGTTTATGAAAGATTCTACTCCTTCGACCTTGTGCGGTTGGTAGGAGTTCATCTGTTTCATCATATTCAAGTCCAGTCAAAGGTTCTGGGATCCATCCTCCGCCTCGTCTCTGTCTTACGTTTGTTTTCACATCCTGTCCCGATACGATAACAACTCCGCCTTGACTTACGAAGTTCTTGATACGGTGTTCCGCATCAATATTAAGACGATAACCGGACTTATATATTTCTCCGTTGCCTATCCATAGGATGTCCATTTTTGCAAGCCGTTCATTCCGCAAAGTGTCTACGGACTCATATAGCATGTGATGCTCGTGAACGTATTCAAAACGTTCAATCACTGGATATTCTTCATTTATGCCATTACTCGTGTATACCATTACCTTAAGGGGTAGACGAAGTTCACCATTTGTAACCAATTTGAGCAGTGGAACACGTAAACGTTTTTTTACTTTATTGGGATACGCTAATTGTGAGAAGGCTTCTTTTTGCAGTTGGTTTTCTCTTAACTGGTCTACAAGTGCGTTCTGTGTGACAAGCCGTCTTGCGTATAGTGGCATCATTCGCTTATGAATAGGGACTTTATGACGCAAGGCGTTATCAAAATGTGTATAGGCACTTTCAACTTCCCAACGTCGACTATAGCTTGAATCTACTGACTTTATATCAAGTCTTTCTTCATTGACATTTGTTACATAGCCGTGAACAAGGTTCATACCGTGGATGGGTCGTCCTTTAGCGTCTTTAATAGCGATTTCTTCAGTTTCACTGCGGTCCATTAGCGCGTCAGTTAATGCGGAAATACTGAATAATTCCTGTTGATGCTTCTCGGCACTTTCACGAATAATACACTCCGTACGAGGAAAAATAACATCTGCATCCCGATAAGATCGAAATTCTAACCTTATTTTTTTGAAGTTTCTTGGTGTCCTCTGTTCAGGTATTGTAACCCGTTCAAAAGGACCAACTCGGTGGTGAGAAACAGGGTTAAGGCGAATGCGTCTGACACTGAGAGGTTCAATACTCCACTTAAATTCCATGTTCCTCTCCCATGTCGGTGAACCGTCATGCAAAATAATCTTTCCGACCTGTATGGCATAAGCAGTATTGTTTTCTAAAATTAAGAAGTATCTGCCTTGTTCGTCCTCCACCATACGACATCTAAGTCCGCGGTCATCGCGTCTGTTGAAGTTGTTGATGTTATGTTTGTATTCGTGGTCATATCCCCATTGGTCTCTGTAACCTTTATTATCCTTATCTTTTACATTCAGGAACGACAAATGTTTTTCATTGTAATCTTTGAGAAGAGCCATATAATCACCAGACCCCTTCACATGGATTTTTACCCGTGTACCTACAAGCCGTTCAATTATAGAATCGTAACTTTCTTTCTTAGGTAGAAATGCTTGGGATTCGCTTTCCAGTGTATCCATTGCTTCATTCATCTTGCCTGTGCCACTTTGTCCTTCGAATTCTTTTGCAGCGTCTTCAAACCGTTGCATCTGTTGCTGCAAAGGATTGGTTGCGCGTCGGATTCCTCCCCAAATCATATTAAGGGCATTTTTTACAGCATCG
This sequence comes from Candidatus Poribacteria bacterium, assembly GCA_965261435.1. GTDB lineage: Bacteria > Poribacteria > WGA-4E > WGA-4E > WGA-3G > MSPOR6. The sequence goes on along the minus strand of CBDHDL010000021.1, from coordinate 2,525,739 downwards.
TTTAAGGCGAATAAAACATTCCTGAATTTTCGCATAAATCGTTGTGAAAACGGTGGATTAAGCAAACGATCATGTTCCCATGCGCGTTCTCGTAATTCACGTTCATTCATCATGTCAATGTATCGGATATACCCTCTAATCTTATTCTGCAATTCGTTGCCAGGGAAGATATAACTCGGTGCTTGTCCGCGTTGACGAGATTCTTCTGATACAATTTCCGTTCCTTGAGTTCCAAATCGCATCGTTCCTTGGTATCGTGGACCCTCTTTCATATCAAAGACTACATATTTGTTCATAATTGTCTTAAGTAGTCTGTCCTTCTTAAACAACCCAACAATATAGATGACACCTTGGAAAAAGAACATCAAAACAGCAGCAATTACAGGTAATTTTATCCTGTCCCAAAGGCTCTTCGCGCCATCCTCTATGCTGTCAGCTATTTTTTCTTCCTGCCCCAAGGCAGTGTAGGTTGCAAAAATTAATCCAAAAATGAGAATGAGCAGAATTAGCTGTTTTTTTCTTAACATGATGCATTCCCCCTATTAATAGATATTGACCCCGTTGTCAGCTGCAATTTTGCGTACATTTGTATTCGCAAGCGGTATTTTCTCTTTAGGTAGATGTTCTATCAGTCCGTAACCATCAGGATAAAGTGCGTCAAATCTCTTTAACGCAACGCTTATCTCCAACTCTCCCTCACCTGGTACCTCTTCATTGAGGTGTAAAACCAATCCGTTTTCAACTCTTATGTCTTTAATATGTGCCATCGGTGCAACGGGTCCCATGACATCAAAAATATGATTTAGTCTTGCTTCGCTCTCATAAACCTGTCGGAGTGTTTGGAAATGATTGACAAAATCCATAACAATGCGTAGTCTATCGGATCCGACTCTTTCGACGACCTCTTTGCATGTTTCAGGTGAATCCATAATTGAAATCGCATGTGTTTCCATGACCAGTGTCAACTTTTCCCGTTCAGCATTTTCTGCGATAGGTTTTAATGTTTCAATTAACCTATCCATTGATTCAGGTAAATAGTTGTCCTTATGCGATGTCCATGCACCGTCTGGATTTAGACTTCCTGGTCTGAATAAATAGTAAAACGCTCCGAGTTCCCGCGCGACTTGCATACCAGAATTCACTGATGCAATTGCCGCTTCTCGCACCGAAGAACGCGGATCAAATAAACACTCGTTATAGGTTATACCAAATTGTACCAGATCAAGTTTAGCATTTTCAAGGAGAAATCGGCATTGTGTACATTCTTCTGGTGAAACGAGCGGAATGACAGCACTTGAAAAATGGAAACTGACTCCAGTAAACTGCAATTCCTTAACTTCATCAATCTCTTCCTGATTCAGTTTTCGAAAATCCCCGCAGATTCCGACAACCCCAAGTCTCATAACAATTCTCCTAACGAATTTTTGGTGGCTTGCAACCCGAATTATTGAATACAGATATCCATACTCAATTTTTGTAGTAAAGTTCGCGCTTCTATTAGGTCAAGCGTGTCAAATCCTTCTGTAAACCAGTCATAGACAGGCTTTAATCGTTTGTATGCGATTTCATGTCGATTCTGTGCAATAAGTAGTTTACTTAGACTAACAACTGTTCGTAGTTCCCAAGATTTTGCTTCTTGATGTCGTGCAATTTCTATTGCTTTTTCAAAACAGATTTCAGCTTCCCGTTCATTTTGGGATGGAAAAGTGCTATGTTGCGGCTCTTCTTTCACACCGTTCTTATCCGAACTTAGTAAAAGTTCGCCTTTAAGTCGATATAATTCGGCTTCACTTGTGCGTTCACCACTTTCATTGACAGCAGTTAATGCATCTTCAACTGTCTGAAGTCCCTCTTGTATCTTACCAGTTTGAATATACGCATACGTCAATATACCTAAATATACCGGTCGTAACATACGTGAGCGGTTAGATTCCCATCCAGTAATCCCATCTTGAATGTACTTAATACCTTCATCATCTGTCCCGCCAGAGTTTTGCTGTAGTGCCCAGCCCTTTAATATCCAACCTGCGGGTTCCCATACAGTAAAGCCGTGTTCTCTACTTATTTCGATCAGTTCAGTAGCATACGAGTCAACTTTCTCAACATCTCTACGTAGATGATACATCAGTGCACCGAAGTGCAATGATATAACTTGACTAAATGGGTGTTGTCGTTCCTCACCCATTTTCTGTGATGCTTGGAGTTGATTCACCGCTTGTTCCGGATACCCTAAACACCAAGTTAATGGTGCTGCATAAGCGTGCAAGGTCATGCCTGGGTCAGCCAGATAGTGAAAGAAAGCATGCACCGGATGTTGGTGTGGGTCATATCGTGAAATCCCTGCTTCAACGTGAGTGCGTGCCATCTGCAGTTCACCGAGATAAAAGAGGGTAGCCCCTAATGCTCTGTGTGCTTCCACCTCTAAAACAGTGTTTTCTTGCTGTTTTGCCATCACCAAACACTGTTCTCCAAGTTCGCGTGCAGTTTTTAACTTTGCGCGAACGAGGTATGAGAGCCACAACCCAAATAGAATAGGAAATCGGAGCGGCATCCTTTCATAATTTGGCATGGTTTCAAGAAGTGCTTTTGCGCGGGTATATGTCTCCTCAACATCCTGTGCAGCATATCCCATCGTTGCAATTAGTGCTGGCCCCAAAGTTGTTTGTATTACTAATTCGCGCGCAGCACGGGCGGGAGATTCTGGTAATGTTTCTAATAATGTCAACCCTTGCGTAAGGTGTCGTATCCCCTCAACATTTGCAGAACGTTCTACTGCACGTTGTCCTGCTTGTTGCCAAAACTCAATAGCGCGCTCAGGTAATTCTCCCTCTGTATAGTGGTACGCAACCAACTCTGGTTGTGCACGGACAACATCACTAAATGCTTTACGTAACACCGTAGCGATTCGACGATGGTAGGCATGCCGAGTGCTCTTGAGTAAGGCTTGATACGCAGTCTCACGGACTAACGGGTGCCTAAATGTAAAAATCGGTTTATTCTCATGGGTCCGTCGCATTCGAAATATATCTGCTTCAACAAGATATTGCAGTTCGTTTTCGATCCATGAAAGATCGTCGTTTTGATCTGTTATCGGACGCAAGGTGGCAAAATGGTCAGGATGTGTCAGTTCGTCACCAGCATCAGGATTTTCAGACATGCTAACAATGACTTTATGAAGTAATTCAGCTGTCCATTCTCTACCGAGTGTTGCTCCGAGCTGCACAAGTTCTTTCCTAGTACCAAGGCGGTCAAGTCGTGCAGTCAATGAGGCTTGGAGTGTAGCTGGAATGTCAGTTGAAACATCAAATTCTTGCATATCGGAATCAATTGCCATTCGTGTTAATTCTTCTACGAACAACGGCACGCCTTCTGTCTTCGCAGCAATCTGTTTTGACACATCTGGAGGTAACGTTTGATCACCCGCGACCTCCAAAATCATTTTATTAATTTGTCTAAGGTTTAAACGTCTCAATGAAATTTCAGTTACCCAGTCTAACTCAGTCAGTGCCTTTAGTTTTGCCATTCCTTCGGCTTGCATCGTGTCCTGATTTACGCTACTCTCACTCCGTGATGTCAATATAGCAAGTATTGAGGTGTCCTTCATCTGAGATATTAACAGATGTAGAAATTCTAAAGTAGATGGATCTGCCCAATGTAAATCTTCTGCAATTAGTAAGAGTGGTTTCTGTGCAGCCGTGTTAAAAAAGATCCTTACGAGTCCTTGTAAGGATCTTTTTCGGAGTTGTTCTGGTTTCAATTCAGTTGTTTTGTAATCAGTCTTTATTTCTAATAGTTCCGCTAAAATGGGGAGTAAATTTAACGATATTTCGTGTGAATTTAGAAACTCCTCCAATTTTATAAGTCTCTTTTTTTCTGTGTCCGTTTCTCCGAATCGCAAGAGTTGCTGTCTGATTAAGGTCAGGATTGGGTATAATGGACTATTCAGTGCGTCTGGTGATCCCCTACACTCCAGTATCTCAGCATCCCTTTCAGCAACTTGATCTGCAATCACAGCGACGATACGTGATTTTCCAATACCCGCTTCCCCCTCAACGAATACGATCTGTCCGGATGATTTTTCGGCAAGTTTCCATCTTGCCATTAAGGTAGAAACGTGTCGGTTTCTACCAATAATAGGGGTCATACCATCTTGTAAAGGCAGTTTTGTCTGCTCACGTCTGAAGTCTGGGAGCGCACTATCAGGATGCTCATCAATTATCTGATAGATCGGAACTGGTTGAGAAATGCCTTTCAGTGTTATTGTACCTAAGTCTTGATATGTGAATAATCCTTCGATCAATCTGAGTGTAGTATCCCCTATCACGATACCGTTTGGTGGTGCGACTTGTTGCATTCGTGCGGCAATATTCGGTGTTTTTCCAACAATATCTATGGCATCACCGTGGTAGCGTTCCATAGCAGATATTTGCTCGGTTGGATTCCCTGGCATTCCTATCTCCCAGACAACGACCAAACCTGTGTCAATACTAAGACGCAGCTGTATCTGTATACCGAATGTCTCTATCAAATGCGAATTTAGGTTTTCTAAACCGGCAACAATCCCCAATCCTGCTTGAACAGCCCTACGTGTTGCGTCTTCATGTGCAATTGGATATCCGAAGTAAACAAGGATACCGTCCCCAAAATAACGAGCGATATGTCCATCAAAGTCTAAAACGACCTCAGCGACAGATGCCCGATACGCATCTAACACTTGTCGTAAATCTTCGGGGTCCAACTGTTCTGTTAATGCTGTTGAGTCTATCACATCACAGAATAGCACAGTCAACTGCCGTCTTTCTGCTTTGCTGATGGGTGTTCCACTGATAGGTATGTCGGTGACATCAAGTGCGTAACCACAGTCACCACAAAACTTGACAAGAGGGTTCAAAAACCCACAACTTGTGCAACGTATTTGTGTTTTGCTTTTCATAATTTTTATAGGTAGGTCTATAACGCATTCTCCGCTTATTTCCTAATATCCACTACCAAATTGATGGAGATATTCCGCGAGTTCTTCATCTCCAGGAGCCCGTTTCAATGCTTCTTCCATGAAATTAATTGCTTTTTCTCTGAGACCGATTTTCATATAAAATGAGCCAAGATTCCTGTATGGGGCATCATAAGTAGATTTGTATTCTATAGACTTCAGATACAACCAACGTGCATGCATTAGATGTTCTTTTGTAGAACCGATCAAGATATTGAGAGTAGTCTGTGTATTCCCATAATAAGGAAAGACAGAACCTCCGTTTGCTTTCGCATGCGCTTCAATGGCTTTTGCTATTTCAGATGAGTCAGTCTTCAAGATGATATAACCAGATTCTGTATTCTCTATCGCAAGGTCAAGTTCAGCCATTGCGTCTTCAGTAGACACACCTGATAAGTCTTTTTTCCAGGAGGGCCAATCTGGACCAGCATATTTCAGTCCAAGGTCATAGTGCGCGGAACCGAGGTCATTATAGATCTCAGCATTCTCTGGACGTAATTCTAATGCTTGCTCATATAGATCAATTGCCTGCGTATAATTCTGTGCATTATATGCGTTCTCTGCATCAATCCGCATTGATTTAAACTCTTCACTTTCAACATTTACTTCTTCAGGTGATTGCGTGTTCTTACTTCCCAAATAATGTATAGTACCAATAAGTACAATTGACGTGCATACGATAATGAGTATAAGCATATACAATTTCATCTTAATTTCTCCGTTATTGTTGATAGAATTGCCGAACCATTCTATTTAATGGATACTCTCAATGTCCATCTCTATATGCTTTCATGAACATTGAATTCTCTATTTCGTTAGTTATCCTTAAAACACTTATCGCCAACGATTGTTTCTATTAAATGTAATATAGATAGACTCGTCTACACCGTTTCTTTCAAAGTGCAGGCGAATTCTATTCCTTCTACGAATGCGTTCATCCACAATCTTGAATATTTCGAGTGTATGAATTGCGATATCGTTTATTTTATAGATTATGTCTCCTTTTTTTAGACTATCTGCTAAACCGCTGTCTTTTTCGACGTGTGAGATAAGGACACCGCGTCGCTTATATTTCTTGACATCATTTTTGTTCGGTTGTGAGAGTGTCAACCCCCATCCATCTGGAACATAATTCCATTCCAATGCTTGTAGTCTTAAGTTTGTTTTCTTGGTATTACCTCTTCGTATGAATTCACATTGTATGTTTTGATTTAGCGGCAGGAGGCGAACAACAGCTTTAAACTCATTTTCATCTTTTATCATAAGTCCTGAAATTGACCGAATGATGTCACCCCGTTTTATACCTGCCTTGGCAATAGGACTATCTTTTTCTATCTCTGATACTAAAACACCTCGGGAATATATTGCATTCTGTGCGACATCTTTTCCAAAAAGTTTTTCCGCCATTTCTTCAGTTACAGACTGTGTTTCTACACCAAGATAAGGTGGAATAACGCATCCATGTTCAATGATATTTCTGATTACCTTTCTTGCTTTATTTGCTGGTATAGCGAAGCCAACTCCTTGAGATCCGCCACTTGTTGAGCGTATGACAGTATTAATTCCGATTAATTGTCCGTATACATTAACCAATGCGCCTCCACTGTTACCAGGGTTAACGGATGCATCTGTCTGTATAAGTGCTTCATAGAATCGGTTATCTACAGTCATTGAGCGTTGTGTAGCACTGACAATACCGATTGTCACAGTGGGTTGAGCCGTTCCAATAGAGAGTCCAAATGGATTTCCGATAGCGAGTGCCCATTCACCGATAAGCAAATCATCTGAATTCCCCCACTCAATTCTTGGCAAATCCTCTTTTGTATTCACCTTCAGTAGTGCCAGATCCGAAAAAAAATCGTAGCCGAGTATGTGTGCATCAAACTGCCGTCCATCAGCGATTACAACAGTGATTTTCTCTGCCTGTTCAATGACATGATGGTTTGTAAGTATATGACCTTCTTTACTGATGATGACACCTGAACCGACTTCGCGCAAGGAGCGTCTATGAACTTGAGGAATTTCTCCCCAAAACCATTCATCAAAAGATGTGAGCTGCGGTACACTCCGTATCGCACTTATATTTACAACTGCTGGACTGGCTTGTTCTACTGCATTAACGATTGCAGTGCGTCGTGATTGCGTAACAGCACGTTGTAAATCTTCCTCAGCAGAGACGTCTATTGTAACCGATAAAGTAAAGTGCAAAACTACTAATCCAATGAACAAGAAAACTATCTTTGCGTTCCTATAATAGTGCTTTGTCAAGTCATAAATGATTTGTATAACGGACGGGGAAACCCCGTCCCTACGAACGGGTCTACTCATCATTTGAGTATTGACAGAACAATAGTCTGAATTCAGCTTTAGACTTGCACGTATAGAAATGTATGAGAGGCGCTGTGTTTTCATCTTGTGTCAATATTATCCTTTATTTTCCTTTTCAGTACTGACATTTTTGTTAATTATAGCATTAATTTATGGGTGTGTAAAGTTTTTGGTATGACTTAACAGACATTTTCGTGAAATCCGCTATAATCCGTGATTCAGAAAAGGATTCCCACTTAATAGGATACTCTTGGTAAAAAACATTACACACTTCATCCTGACAATTTCTTGCAAATCAAGATGCAATCCATTATAATAAAATTATGTTTAATAAGTTTTCCTTTTGCATACTATCTTTACTGTTTTTGAGTTTCCTTGTTGGTTGGTTTGGTGGTTGGAAGCAATCTATCAGAACGGGTAACGATGCGTATTGGGAAGCGGATTATGATGCAGCTGCACTGGCATTTCAAAATGCTGTATACGAAAAACCTGAGAATTCAATTGCGTATCATAACCTCGGTACTGCCCTTTATAAAGTAGGTAATTATAGACAAGCATCGACTGCTTTCCAAACATCTATCCTGAAGGGGGAAATTCCTAACCAAGCAGATGCCTACTATAATTTAGGAAACGCACAATTCCAACTGCGGGACCTGTCTGCGTCTATAAAATCCTATGAGAACGCACTTCGTTTGGCACCCCATGATGCTGACACGAAACACAATCTGGCTTTAGCACGACAACTACTGAAGGAACAACAAGAAAGAAATAAACAACCGCAAAATGATAGTGGAGAAGAACGGAAATCAACAAAACCTGAACCAAGCAACCTTTCTAAATCGGAAACAGACAAACTCCTTGAACTTCTGACTCAGAATGAAAATCAGCGAAGGCAAAAGATACTCAAACAACAACTCAATAGCGGATATAGACGTGATAAAGATTGGTAGTTTTCAGTTTACTCTACTTCATTTATATTCGTACATTGTCATGTTGAGTATACTGTTAATAGTTGTCACAACTGGCGTTCAAGCCAACGATGTCAAAGTTGAAGCATCCGTTTCGCCCCGTTATATCCAGTTGAATGAAAGAGCAACGTTAGAGCTCAAAATATCTGGTAATACGTTGATGAAACATATTGGTGCGCCTTCATTCAACTTCCTACCGAATTTTCTCGCTGTTCCACTGGGTTCAGTAACTACACCACGGTTAGTTGAGGACAAACTTGCAGTCTCTATGATGTGGGATTATGAGTTAATTCCGCAACAAGCGGGTGAAATTGCACTTCCCGATGTACGTTTTTCGTACCAAGGTGTTCCGTACATTGCTAATCCTGGTATTATAACGGTAGGTTCTGTTGATAGGTATGTAGATACTTCAACAGATGGTATCCACAAAGTTGAAGTTGAAGTAAGTAAAAACAGACCTTATCTGAATGAGGCGATTGAATATCGGTTTCGTTATCTATATACAACCGTTTTACCTGCACGTGAATCTCCCTTATTCACACTTCCTACTTTTCCAGATTTTTTAGTAGAAGAATTGCCTGATAAAAATGTTACAACCACACGTATAAAAGGAAGAACCTATCACGTTGAAGAACATGTGAAACGCCTGTATCCACAGAAAACTGGGAAGATAATCATTCAACCTGCACAGTTAACACTCCCAGTAAAAGGTAGTCCAAAGACATTAAAAACAGAAGCAATTGGTCTCAATGTAGAGTCTTTACCAGAGCTAGGGAAACCTAAACTTTTCACTGGTGCTATTGGAGAATATATTGTTACAGCAAAGGTTGATAGACGGAAGCTTAAAGTCCGGCAGGCACTGACACTTTCAGTGCAAATCACAGGAACAGGAAATATTAATACCGTTGACGCACCGAAACTTACATCAATTAGTGGATTTAGGACGAATCCACCAATTTTGGCAAATAGTAACGTTGCGAATGCTCGAACCTTTACCTACGCCATAATTCCACTCAGATCAGGCGGGTTACAACTGCCAGGAATTGAATTCTCATTTTTCAACCCTAACAAGGGTACATATCAAGTATCCAAAACTGATCCAATTTCGCTAACCGTAACACCCGATCCTAATGATGTTGTTGATATTGAATCTGGCTTTTCATCTTGGATAGTGTGGTTCCTACTTTTCATTCTTGTTTTGGCTATAGCAGTAAGTGGATACCTTATCTATCGTTCTAAAGTACAATCTGGCAACAAGGGGCACAAACCTGATTCATTGATGTCTCCATCAGTTCAAGCAGTTTCAGCACTCCAATCTGTAGATTCTGGTGGAAATGCGACTTCATTTATTGAGGCATTGACCAAAATCCTCCATCAATATCTCTGTGAACTGCAAGGGTTGGCATACCGGCAATTGACAGTACAGGACATTGAGGATATATATAGACAAACAGAAGTTTCAGAAGTTGATCAAAAAGAATTGTTAGAAATCATTGCAAAATGCGATTATCATAAGTTTGCACCTGTACCGCTTTCCACTGATGAACGACAATCATTAATCTCTCGTGTTGAAACAGTTATTAATCACATTGAAGAAACATAAACACTTATAGTGAGTTTTAGAATTAATCAGACACTCACCAACAGCGAAGTTAGGAAGAAATCAACGGTATGAATCATGGCGAATGCCATAGGCGCATTCGTCTTTATGCATTCCCCGCCCCGCCAGTACTCGGTTGAAAGTGTCTATTTATTTCTCATCTTCACTATAGAATAAGGAATACCGTATATGGATATACTCTGGTTATTTGTTCGATGGATACATGTTATCGCCGCGGTTGTATGGATTGGTGGTAACCTAATTTTAGCGATGGTCATAGTACCGCATTTCAGACAGACCTTACCACCAGTTCAGCGAATCCAACTATTGACGCTTATCGGCAAACGGTTTGAGCCGATAGTATGGGGGTGCGTACTTATCTTGGTCTTCACTGGAATAGCCAATATCTTCAATTCTGTTGACCTATTCTCTGCATCCGCTTCCGACCTTATAGGTACCTTCATGAGAACGTTATCAATTAAACTGTTGCTATTCATTATATTACTTCTCCTCACTGTACTGCACAGTTTTATCTATGGTCCAAAACTATCACAAGCAATAGAAGGTTTAGCTCCAGAAACGGAGGAACTCCCAGCGAACGTTAATTCAGTTCGTAAAAAGATGTCTATTGTTTCAAGTTCAATGGGTGTCGTTTCTCTTTTAATAATATTGGCTGCAGTTGCACTCAGAATGGGTATTTAGTTTCATAATAAACCAGCAAGAGTGATGTATTGCCATCAACTACCGACTCATAAGAAATGGACCGATGTCAAAATCTGTTTCACCTGATAGTACTAATTCGCTCATAAGCCGTCCTACAAGAGAACAGAACTTAAAACCGTGTCCAGAAAAACCTGCTGCTATCAACAAGTTTGGACATTGTGGGTGGGTGTCAATGATAAAATCTTCGTCTGGCGTTTCGGTGTAAAGGCAAACTTCTGAATCGACGGTCTTGCAGAGTGATGGGAGTCGTTCAGCGACATAGTTATCCATCCGTTGGATATATTCAGTATCAGGTGTGCGATCACAAGTATCAGGTGAGACAGTAGCACCTAAACCGTGTCGTGCAATCTTGACGCCGTTTTCCCCAAAATACGGTATCCCGTAAATAAACTCACCTCTGTTTGTGTTCTCAGTAAACACAGGAAATGTTTCAGGTTGGAACAGCGCAAAATCGGTGGGTTTGTAATAGCAGACTTGCTGTTTTGTCACTGTAAGAGGTAGGTTAAGTTCTTTAAGTAGATTGGATGTCCATGCTCCCGCAGTCATCACAACGTTTCTACTGACAAATTGTTTATCCTCAGTATGTACAGTTGTAAGATCTGTCTGCCAATCTATCTGCGTTACAGGTGTATTTTCTAAGACACTTGCCCCGTGTTTCTCAGCTATTTGTAGGTGGGTTAAGACACATTCGGAGGCATATAGAAATCCGGTATCCTCTTGCCAAAGTATATCTAAGTCTGCAGACACACAAAATTGCGGAAAACGTTCTGTTAGTTGTTTCTGTTCCCACCACTCGTATTCTACACCAGCAGCGTCTAAACTTTTCTTAACAGAATGCAGATATGCAGTGCCGCACTCCCCTAAATTGACACTTCCAGTAACAAACAACAATTGTTTACCAGAAACTGATTCAAGTTTTCTCCATTCATCATAAGCAGTTTTCATTAATTCTGTATAGAATGGTTTATCATAAAAGAAACGAATAATACGCGTTTCACCGTGTGAACTCCCTAAATTATGCCCGCGCTGAAACTGTTCTAAAACGAGTACATCGGCACCGGATTTAGCGAGATGATATGCAGATGCGCTCCCCATACCACCAGCACCAATAACTATTGCATCATAAACATGCCTTTGCATACTACCCTTCTACATTGGAGACAATGTGATCTATTCTGATAACGGAAATGGATTTGGCGCAGTGGTGAAATTCTTGAAACGGTCTTCACCACGAAGCAGAATTGGTTTCCATGGACGTTTAAGTGAATTATCTTCAGCTTGCTTGACTGATGGTGCAATATATCGAATTGTCAATCCGCATCTACGTCGTGTAGAATTATTTGGTAAACTCCCGTGTATTATCTTTCCGTGATGGATAGACATTTCACCTGCTTTAAGCACCAGATCAACAGCATTGTCTGCTTCCGCTTCGGTGACTGATACTTCCTGATTGATGCTCAACAAGTTTCCTTCCTGGTCAGATTTACCGTGCTCTTGGACCCCTTTATGGTGGCTACCCGGAATTACCCGCATACAGCCGTTTCCTGTGTCACTGTCGTCTATTGCATACCAAGCAGTAATTGCGTCAGGCGGTTCAAGTCCCCAATAAGTTACATCTTGATGCCATGCGACGAATTTCTCCTTAGGTCCATATTTACAAAAGAAGTGTGTAGCTAATAGCATGACATCAGGTCCAATGAGTGCTTCAATGACATCCACAATTTTTGTATGAATTGCGATATCCCAAATAAACCTATAATCAAAATGCCAATCGATCAGACCTATTTCGCATTTTTCTGGGCCAACTTCAGCTTCTAACGCATCATATTCCTTACGAAAATGTGTGGCTTCAGTTTCTTCAGCGATTGGTATTCTGGTCAAGAATCCATCATTTTGATATTTTTCAGCGAGTTTTTGATTACTGTTTTCCATACGATATCCTCATTTATGAAATCTCAGGCAGTTTCCATTGACGGAACCATTGCGAATCTTTAGGTGTGGAGGTTCACCCTTATTTTGCATAGTCTCAAAAGTTTTGAAGGCAGGTGTTACCTGTTCTTTCCATATCCCTTCAACTTCTTCAAAAGTCACCGGTTAGCGTATGGGAGGGTGGGGTTAAATGACTAAAATAACGACTTTTTACTACTCCTAACCCCCTTAAACTTCATTCAAGGGAAATTCGTAAGTCCTGTCTGAAAAAGCCGCTATTTCAGTGTTATTAACTTCCTATAGTTCCATATTACGTGAACTATAGGAAAAAATGGTTAAGTTTTGTCTTTAGACAAGACAGAAAACAAGATATTGTTGGCGGAATCAGTCCGTAATGCCACCTACCTTCTAAAAGTAGTGGTTCAGGTTGATCACTACACTGTTGTAGAATCAGTTGCGATTCGTTTTCAACGTTCCCCATGTAGTGGTGAGTTTATCTTTTGGTTCCACAGGAAGAAGTTGACCGTCTTTAATCCCTACAACTTCATCAGCACTGATAGCTCTGTTGAAGATATAAAGTTCATCAAGATGGAATGTCGCAGCTCTATATCTTGGACTTTTTTCCGATATATAGTGTGTCTGCGCCCTGGGCAATATTAGCTGGAATATCGTTGTATTCGCCTTTTACCTCTCCATCAACATAAAAGGATAGTTTTGTACCCTCCCTGACACCAGCGATATGATACCATTTTTGTGTATCAAATTGCGTATTGTTGCCACCGGGGCCAACGTAATCTGGGCCTTTGTTGTTTGGGTTAAACCGGTAATGGATTCCTAATTCATTAGGACGTACCCAGATTCCTGGAGATCGATCCTCACCTGGAGCGGGTTTAGCAATAATTTGGCTCCAAGTCCCGTTTGAACCTTGAATGAAGTAGATCCAAAAGAGATAACTGTTGTCCTGATATTCTGCTAATTCTTTGAAAGATGCAACATGGACGCTTGCATTCTGATCGCTGATTTCTAATGAACCTGTACCGTGCTTCTTTTCTTAGGTAGTTATATCTGCTCCGTTGGTAAGGACACCGTCGTTCCCTCCACCGGTACCGTCGTTAATTTTGTTATCGGTTTTGCTATCAAAACCTAAATAAAGGATTAAACCATCCTCGCTGACAGCATCGAGTGATCACAATTGTCCTCCTACAACCATAAGGATTGCAATACATAAACAGATTGTAAACTTCATTGTGTTACCTCCATGCGTTGACCCATAGGTTCTTTTCTTTAATTCAGCCTAATATACCAATTGGGATCAACTTAATTTTATAGTAGTTGCTGGCATGTTAATTTTCGAACAAATCAATTTTATATAAAGCACATTTATTTGTCAAGAAAAAACATGTGTTTTTTAGTCAGGAGCGGATGATTTCTTGTTGTTCTGCTGATGAGATATTGTTAACATCTTCACACCATTGCGACAAACGTTCCATCTTGAACGGTACATCTAAATCCTCTAATCCCTTCGTTTCAACGACACTTTCATCCGTTAGTTTGACAATAAAATTGGTGTAATAGTTTGAGATGTCACCACCTATAGTTTTTCAATCTTCCCACTCCTTAAAAACAACACTGCATCTTGGACATTGGGTTGACCAACCGATTTGTCTTTGTCCACAGTTTGGACAGAGGATTCTGACACCTTTGCGGTATGCAAAAACCCAACCTATAATCATAAGAGCAATCACAAATATAAACACAACAATATGAAATATGATTCCTTCACCCAATTCTTCTCTCCTTAAATTGCCTTATGAAAAACTTAGAAATGTTTTGATTCTTTATACTGGCGAAGTTAGGAAACCTTGTCTACCGAGGAAGGAAAAACTTTTTTTCTCATCAACTCTCACCATTAAAAAGTCACTTCCAATTCAGGACATCTGCTGATTACCAATATTCAAAGTTCTACAAATCTTCTTTGCACCAACAAGTTTTGGTTGAAGTTCAAATGCCATCAACAATACTTCACGCGCTTCAGGATACAAGTTGATTTCAACGTAAAATTCTGCGATTTTTTTATACATCCAAGCAGTTTCGCGTTTCGGCAGTTTTAAGGCACGAATTTTTGATAGTGGAATTGTAGATGTCTGATGGTACCCTTCTAAACTGAAATGATATAGGTAAATTCTTTTCAGGCGTTCCTTCACCTCTTTAATAAAGTGCTTAAAACAGGGACGTTGTCCTTCAGCAGTTAGTAATGATTCATAAATCTGCATGGCTCTTTCAATTTTTCGGTATCTTTCAGTAACGGAAGAATCCTCATTTTCAAAACCGAGTTTCTGATACGCTTCCGCGATGAGAAACTCACAATCTCTACTATCTTCATAGTTGAAAAAATCGTCAATACACCATTTGCTACCTTTCTTCTCACACTTACTGCACAGTTGCTCATACATAGAAATACCTGTTTCGTAGTTTTGATGCAGTAGTGACTGAAACAGCAATTCTAACTTTGCATAATCCTGATTAACCCTTTTGAATCTATCGTAAAATGAACTTTTGGATTTCGTCTGATGGTCGATATATTGTAATCTTCTGTCATAATCAGCTTTGCGTTTTTTGTCCTGAAGCACATCGTAAGCATTACATACTTCTCTAAATAGGCGTTTTGCATCGGCGATCTGTTCATCTGCATAATTGGCGTCAAGTTTATCTGGATGATACCGTTTTGCGAGTGTCCTGAACGCGCGTTTTATTTCAGAGGTAGTCGCATCACGACCAATCTCCAAGATTTGATAATAGTTTGGAATTCTCATCTGGGTATAATATTTCTGAAAGATATGATATTATAATTCCATATTCTATCAGATTTGTCAAGTGAATATCATAAGGCAATATGACACATGCTTTTGACATTGTCACTATCCTTGTGATATACTATTTTGATAACAATTAGACCATTCTCATGCAACCTTACCACCGAATGACTTTTTAAGGAGTATCTTTGTGATGAAAAAGCTGTTATTATTTTTTCTGTTTACCCTACTTTTCCTGTCGACACTCTTCCTACATAACACGTTTGCTCAAACTTCTACCCAAACTTCTACACAATTCAGTCTGCCGGATAACACATTATCACGAATTGGAAAAGGTCGGATTAGCCACGTCAAATATTCAACTGATGGCTCAATTATGGCGGTCGTAAGTTCCATTGGTGTATGGCTATATGACACACGAACTTATGTAGAAACGGCTTTGTTAACTGAAGACGAGCAAAATGTCTTTAGCGCTGCATTTAGTTCGGATGGACAAACACTTGCATGTGCTAATGGCGACGGTTCCATTCACCTTTGGAATACTTCAACAGGAGAATTACAAGATACGCTTATTGGACATACAGATACTGCTACAACTGTTGCTTTCAGTTCAAACGGACAATTGTTGGCAAGTGGTAGTGCCGATGGATCTATCAGACTATGGGATACTGTTACAAACGAACATTTGAGAACTCTTGAAGGACATTTTGATTCTGTTACAAGTGTTGCGTTTAGTTCCACTGGAGCAACACTTGCAAGTTGTAGCCTGGATACATCCGTTCAACTCTGGGATACCGCCACAGGCGAACAGTTACATATCCTTACAGAACATGAAGACTCCGTTTATAGTGTTGCTTTTAGTCCAAATGAAGGAACGCTTGCAAGCGCAAGCAGGGATGGTACAATTCGTTTATGGTTTACTGCGTTTGGTATTCTTAAACAGACTCTCCCAGGTCATGAAGGTCCTGTATATAGCGTCGCGTATAGTCCGAATGGAAATACAATAGCGAGCGGTAGTGGAGATGGGACTATCTTGATCTGGGATGCTGTTTCAGGTCAAGCGCAGCAAGCACTTACAGGACACACGAATGTTGTGCTAAGTGTTGACTTCAACGCAAGCGGCGGAACAATTGCCAGTGCGGGGGCAGATGGAACTGTACGTATATGGGATGCTGTGTTCGGTGGACAAAGGGAGACAATTACTGGATACAATGACTATATGTTAGGAGTTGCTTTTAGTAACACCGATAGCAACGTTATAGCAACAAGTGGATCAGACAACAACATTTACCTGTGGAATGCTACAACAGGAACACTTCAACGGACATTGATAGGTCATACAGATTGGGTTTGGAGCATTAAATTCAGTCCAGACGGAACAAGAATAGCGAGTGGCAGTCATGACGGTACTGTACGTCTATGGGATGCTGTTACGGGTGATAACCTAACGACTTTCACCGGACATACAGATTGGGTCTGGAATATTGCCTTCAGTCCAAACGGAAATAGAATAGCGAGTGCGGGGGCAGATGGAACAATACGACTATGGGACACCATCTATGGTGAAGAGTTACATACATTGCGAGGACATGTAGGTTCTGTATTAAGTGTTGCGTTTAGTCCTGATGGCAAAATAATCGCCAGCGGCAGTACAGACACTACTATACAACTATGGGATGCTGATTCTGGTGAACCTATCAAAACACTCAGCGGACATACCGACTATGTTAGAAGTGTTGCCTTCAGTCCAAACGGAAACATTCTTGCCAGCGGAAGTGACGATGGTACGGTTCGGCTATGGGACATTTTTTTCGGTGTTGAACTTGAGACACTCACAGGTCATACAAATTTTGTTTGGAGCATTGCCTTTAGTGATGATGGTGATACGCTTGCGAGTGGTAGTAGTGACAACACTGTGCGTCTCTGGGACACTATTTCAGGGCAACCTCTACAAACTCTCACTGGACATACAGCTGCTATCCTGAGCGTTGCATTCAGTCCAAATAGTAATACAGTTGCAAGTAGTAGTGTAGATGGAACAGCTCTAATTTGGAACTCCCCATCTTCATCCAACAGTTACGCGACAGTAAGTTTTTCCCCTTCACCAGTAGTATCTCCTGCAATTGACTGGCAACTTACATTTTCGCTGAATATTGATGAGGGAGTGAATATTGCTGGATACCAAGCGACCGTTAGATACGACTCCTCTGCACTTCGCTATGTTGAAAGTAGTAATTCAACATTTTTACCATCTGGATCGTTTTCTGTCCCGCCTATTATTGGAGAAAATACGGTTACGCTTGCTGCGACCTCTCTGTCTGGTTCTACTTCTGGTTCTGGGATTCTTGCTACGCTGACGTTTGAGATTGTTGCTCCCAAAGCATCTTTGTTAACCGTATCTAATGTGCGTCTAACCGATAGTTCAGGTAATGTTTTTTATGCTCGTGTTGAACCTGGTCGAATAACGGAACCAGCCCTCATAGATGGTGATCTGAATGGGGATGGTAACGTTAACATTCAAGATTTAACTTTAGTCGCCTCCAACTTTGGGGAGGAAGGTGATAATCTTGCTGATGTCAATGATGATGGAATTGTTGATATTGTGGATCTGACTTTGGTTGCATCGGCGATGGCACAATCTTCAGCTTTGCCCCAGCAAACTGGAGCAACACCTCTGAGAACACGCTTACAAAATCACAAGTTGAAAAGTGGTTAACTGAGGCACAACAATTAACATTAACTGATCCTGCTATTGAACGAGGCATATTAGTCTTACAACAACTCCTTGCATCCTTCACCCCCCAGAATACGGTCCTCCTTCCGAACTATCCGAACCCATTCAATCCTGAAACCTGGATTCCTTATCGGTTGGCAGAGGCATCAGATGTAACACTGAGTATCTACAGTGCTGACGGCCATAAGATCCGAACTTTAACTTTGGGACATCAGGCAGCAGGAATCTATGAAGACCAAAAGCGTGCTGCCCATTGGGACGGTAAGAATCAATCCGGAGAAATCGTTGCGAGTGGCGTGTATTTTTACACCTTAAAGGCAGGAGATTTCACTGCAACGCGCAAGATGTTAATTTTGAAATAATTGTCTGAACCAGTGGAGCGTCTATTCTTAAAGTGTAGGTCGGGTAGAGCGAAGCAAAACCTATATGTGTAAAGTTAAGGATTTCCATACGCGGAAAACCCTCTCCAGTCCCGTAGGGACGCTATGTTTATAGTTAAACGTTATACAACCCCTCTTTAGTCCCGTAGGGACGCTATGTGTAAAAGCACACCATGATATAAACATATCGTCCCTACGGGACTGAAGAGAGGTGGGGGTACACATTTTTTCTATAAACATATCGTCCCTACGGGACTAAAGAGCATACAATCCCTATAACCATAAGGATTCGGAATGATTCATAAGTCCAACTAAGTTCCCTTAACTTTACACCTATGTGTTTCGCTCCGCTCTACCCGACCTACAATATAGCACTTGACAAAACAGTAGACTGATGAAGATATTCTCTAAACAATGGGACAAGGTATCCTCATCAACCTTGTCCTAATGCCTATACCTACCCTGGTGGAAACTAAGATTATTCTATTCTACTAATGCACAAAATAGTGCATTAGCAATGTATATGCCCGTAATTGTGCAATTAGCCCGTAATTGTGCAATTAGCATGTATCTATAGCTATACCTTTCTATGAATATTTATGCTTCATTTGTCCAGATTATGAACATAAATGTCACATGTTATTCAATAGATGCTTCAACAATCGCAAAATGCCTATTATACATAGCATTTGACACCTATGATGCAACTCAAAAATTGGCATCAATTTTGCTGTATAAGAATAAGTCATACTGAATTGGAAGAAATATCTATGATATGTGAAAAACACTCTAAACTAAACCGTAAAATAGAATATAAACGAAATAATAATTATCCAGTTATTATCATGTTATTATCATTTTTTACGGGTTTAATTTTTTTCATACCAAATGTCTCTGGACAAGACTATACACGATGGGGATTGCCGGAAGGGGCGAAATTACGACTCGGTAAGGGGTCGGTAGGAGATTTAGCATATTCTTCAGACGGAAAACACCTGTTTGTTGACTGTAGTATAGGAATCTGGACTTATGATGCACAAACAGGGAGGGAACTTGATTTTATAACAAAACAACCTGATGAACGCACGAAGATTAGTCCCCACGATAATATATATGCTTCTTGGAATTCAGACAATATTCTACATGTGCGTAAGCTGAGCGATGGCAGTGTCATTAATAATGGAGGAGTTGATACCGAGGAGCTTCGCCGCCTTGCCTTCAGTCCAGACAAACGCACGCTTGCATTTGTGCAAAGAGAAGATATCTATCTTTGGGATTTTACGACAGGAGAACAAAAAGGTATCCTCACGGGACATACAGATTGGATAAGCAGTGTAGTTTTCAGTCCCGATGGAAGTTTGTTGGCAAGCGCGGGAAATGACAAAACTTTACGACTGTGGAATGTCGCCACTGCTACATATAAATCTACTTTTAGTGGACTATTGATAAATATCAGTAGACTTGTGTTTAGTCCGGATGGAAAAACATTAATAAGTAGTAATTGGAGTGATACAATCCGTCTCTGGGATGTTGACAGTGGATCAGAGAAATCTGTTCTTGATGCCCCCAACACCTCATCTATCGCCATAAGTCCAGACGGGAAAACAATCGCAAGCATCAAAATTGATACATTGTGCTTATGGGATGTTGAAACTGGTACGTTCATAACAGAACTAAGTGGACATGGGCGCTCCCTTGACACGATGGCTTTCAGTCCAGACGGTAGTACACTTGCAAGTGGTGGAGGAGATGTGTTGTTTTTATGGGATACCGTTAGTGGTGCGCGAAAAATGTCTATTCCGAGACATACAAGTTCTGTTGGAGCTATGGCATTCAATTCCGAAAATAACACAGTCATTGCTGCAATCGGAGACAAATTACATCTGTGGGATTCTACCACAGGAGAACACCAAAGGATGATCTTTGGAGGGTACCGTGACTATCATTCAAGTTTAGCGATCAGTCCAGATGGTAAAACGCTTGCGAGTCAAGAAGGGGTCAACACTCATCTGTGGGACATTTCCAGTGCATTACACATTTTCACACTTTCTGAATATAGAAATTATACACGTAACAATCAAGGGGGTTCATCCTCAATCTGCTTTAGTCCAGATGGCAGGTTCCTTGCGGGAGGACATAGAGCCAGCACATTAATCAATTTATGGTATATGGGTCGCACACTCAAAACAACTCTTACTGGACATACAAGCGGCATAACATCAGTTGCGTTTAGTTCCGATAGCCGTTTTCTCGTCAGTGGAAGTAATGACCATTCGGTAAAGTTGTGGGATGTTGAATCGGAAGCGGAAATTGCTACTTTCACAAGACATTCAGATGCGGTACTTAGTGTTGCATTTAATCCTGATGCAAGTGTAGTCGCAAGTGGCGGTATGGACAAAACAATTATGCTATGGGATGTCGCAACTGGAGAATCAAAAGTTATCCATACTGGACATACAAACAGAATCAACAGTGTCGCCTTCAGTAGAGATGGCAAAACACTTATAAGTAGTGCTGTGTGGAATGATCCTACTGTGCGACTATGGGATGTTGCTACTGGCGAACTAATAACTATCCTTACCGGGCATAACTCTGGTGTGTACAATGTCGTCTTTAGTTCAGATGGTAGAACACTTGCGACTGGAAGCGGTGACGGCACTGTGCTATTATGGAATTTTGATGTGATTATGGGGACAAAAGATAGCACGGCAAGACAACTCGCTGAGGACGTGAACCGTGATGGGACAGTGGACATACAGGACCTGATTGATGTTGCAACCCAATTCGGACAGTCTGGACAAGAAAACGATGCAGATGTTAACGGGGATGGTGTTGTTGATATTGAGGATATTTTATTAGTCGCAGCTGCACTTGAGAATGTGAATGCCGCTCCCTTAAAATCATCGCAAGTCACAAGAGTGTTAACAGCCTCAAAAGTGCATCAGTGGTTAATACAAGCACAGCAAATTGATACAAAAACACCTGCTCTCCAAAGAGGTATTGCTGCGTTGAAACAACTATTGGTTCTGTTAATTCCCAAAGAATCTGTGCTTCTACCCAACTATCCGAACCCATTCAACCCAGAAACTTGGATACCGTATCAACTTGCCAAGTCTTCTAATGTAACAGTGCACATCTATGCTGTTGATGGACAATTAGTTCGCACACTAAAACTGGGTAATCAACATGCAGGTATATACCATAGTCAAACGCGTGCGGCACATTGGGATGGAAAAAATGAAATTGGAGAACCTGTCGCAAGCGGTATCTACTATTATTCCTTGTCTACAGAAGATTTCACAGCAACGCGCCGAATGGTCATACGCAAATAGGAGACCAAATATGAAAAAGAAAAAGTTGCAAGCATTGATCTTATTACTTGTTCTCTTCTTAAATTTCTTCTTGGCAAATGCTTTTTCACAAGATTACACACGATGGAGTTTGCCAACAGGAGCCAAAATGCGGTTGGGAAAAGGCACTATTACAGGTAATATAGTTTTTTCACCAGATAATTCCCTCCTGGCTGTACCAAACGGTATCGGTACTTGGATTTACGATGCAGGCACAGGAAAAGAACTGCAACTCCTCACAGATAATACGGGGTATGTTACAAATGTTGCCTTCAGTCCAGACGGAAAGACCCTTGCATGTAGTGTATCGGATAAATTTCAATTATGGGATGTTGCCAATGGAGAACTCAAACTTGCCAAGTCAATAGCCGCACGCAGAATCTATGATGTCGCTTTTAGTCCAGATGGGAAAACAATCGCTACAGCTGGCAGCAAGAAGGAAAAAGGCTTACAACTATGGGATGTGGCTACGGGGACACTTAAGACGACATTCTTAGGACTAAAAGCCGGTGTTGACACGCTTGCATTCAGTCCAGATGGGAAAACAATCGCTACAGGCGGTGATGAAGATGGCACGATAAAGCTGTGGAATGTCGCTACTGCAAAATTGAAATCTACACTAAAAACAGCGAGCGATTCAGATATACAAAATCTCGCTTTCAGTCCAGATGGAAAAACCATCGCAAGTTGTGACGGTTCGTTGGATACAACTGTAGAACTTTGGGATGTAGCTTCAGGAAAACTCAGAACCAGTCTCACTGGACACATAGACGGTGTAGCGTTCGTTTCTTTCAGTCCAGATAGCCGTACCCTCGCCAGTGGCGGTAGAGACGGCACACTGATATTATGGGATGTGGAAACTGGTCGTTATAAAACAACTCTAATTGAACACAAGAATCGTATTGAAGGTCTCACATTTAGTCCAAACGGGGAAACGTTAGCAAGTGGTAGTTGGGATGGTAGAATCATCCTATGGGATACTGAGACTCTTCAAATAAAAACGACCATCACAGGACACGTATACGGTTTTCAGAATATAATGTTCAGTCCTGATGGAAACAAAATAGCAAGCGGGAGCATAGACAAAACAATCAGATTATGGGATACGAAAAATGGAGGAAATACATCTACTTTCATTGGACATATCGCTGGCGTTGAATCGATCGCTTTTAGTCCGGATGGAAAAACAATCGCCAGTGGGGGCGGATCATATACTGTAAATTACTGGTTTGCCGATGATTACACAGTAAGATTATGGGATGTTGACTCTGGAATAAATAAAGCCACCTTACTTGGACATAGACGGACGGTCTATTACCTCACCTTTAGTCCAGATGGTAACTATCTCGTTAGCAGCGCAGGTGATAAACGCGCTATTTTTTGGGATACTGCAACGGGGTACCCACTATGGACGATCACTGGAGAGGGGGTACCCCATACGCGTGATTCGCAAGAGGGAGAGTTTGTTGGTGCCATTAAATTTAGTGCGGATGGAAAGACTTTCGTGAGTGCTGACAATATAAAAGTCCGTTTGTGGGACACAGAAAGCAGAAAGACCATCGCAACTTTCTTCAGTCCTACCCCAAGGTCAAGCAATATTGCGTTCAGTCCAGATGGAAAGACGGTTGCTACTATGTGGAAAGAAAATGAGATGTATCTGTTGGATGTTACCACTGGTCAAACCATGCAGTTCATCACTGGACATACCAGTAAATTCGCAACTATTGCCTTCAGTCCGGATGGACAAACATTGGCATCTGCTGGGATTGATGGATCTGATTCAGTCCGATTATGGAATCCAAAAAGTGGTGAACTTAAACTAAGCTTAGCAGGGATGCCATCTGGAATAGATGATGTAGCGTTCAGTCCAGATGGACAAACACTCGCAACCGCAAGCTGGGATGGTACAATTCTACTATGGGATGTACCGTCAGTCATCAATCAACCACTACATGAAGCTGATATTACAGGGGACGAGGTGTTGAGCATGCATGATCTGATGTTGGTTGCAGCTAACCTCGGCAAAACGGGTGCTTTGGCAGTAGATGTGAACTATGATGAGGTTGTTAACATTGCCGATCTCATAAAAATCGCAGGTGAATTGGAGATCGCAGGTATAAAACCAGAACTAAGCTACGACCTTGAGATCGTTCCCACAACAGCAGATGTTGAAAACTGGATTAAAGGGGCACAGCAGCTTAATCTTACAGATATAATCAATCAGAAAGGGTACTTTTTTCTTGTCAAACTATTACACAGATTGACACCGACTCAGACTGCTTTGTTACCTAATTACCCTAATCCTTTCAATCCTGAAACTTGGATCCCGTATCAGTTAGCATCACCTGCAGATGTAGCTATCCGTATCTATTCTACGAATGGCAATGTGATAAGAACATTGGATGTTGGACATCAATCTATAGGATTGTATCACCATCGCAACAGTGCAGCATATTGGGATGGGAAAAACGATATTGGTGAGACCGTAGCAAGCGGAGTCTATTTTTACACGCTCACGGCAGGAGCGTTTACGGCAACACGCAAAATGTTGATAAGGAAGTAACTGTGTAAGGATGGAAGAGTGGAAGGGTGGAAGAGTGGAAGGGTGGAAGAATGGAAGGGTGGAAGAATGGAAGGATGGAAGGATGGAAGAATGGAAGGGTGGAAGGATGGAAGGATGGAAGGATGATGGAAGGATGAAAGAATGGAAAGATGGAAGGATGGAAGAAAGATGGAAGGATGGAAGAATGTGGTACAAGGACAATTTAACAGAATGTGATACGTTGAAGGGGTACTAATAATTAAAAATTGTATAACTTGCATTGATTAGGAGAATATATCTATGTTGCTTGAAACTATAAAACACCTAATCCAGAGCAGTCGATTAAATGAGAAAAGATGTATTATGTATCCGCTTTTTATCATAATATTATCATTCCTTGCGTCTACAACTGCTCTTGGACAAGACTATACAAAGTGGGGATTACCAGAAAATGCCACCTTACGGATTGGTAAAGGTAGTGTAGGCAAGATAACATTCTCACCTGATGGGAAACGTCTATACGCTGTAAGTTCCATAGGTATTTGGACCTATGACGCATACACAGGTAAGGAACTGGATTTAATTCCCCTGAATTCTGAGCATGTTTTTGGAGTGAGTCCTTATATGGACATATATTTGTGCTTGGGTTCTGATAACACAGTTCAGGTGCGTAATCTAATAGATAACAGTATCAAAATAACGCTAAAAAGTGATACATCAGAGATAAATAAAGCAGTTTTCAGTCCAGATGGACACACATTTGCTGATGTCAATGACAACGAAATCCGCCTTTGGGACCTAACTACTGGAGAACAAAAAGCAACACTTGTAGGAAACAGTGATTGGATTCGCACACTTGTATTTAGTCCAGATGGCACGAAACTTGCCAGCAGAGGTTCAGATAATACGTTACGATTGTGGGATGTTCAAACTGCGACACACATTAAGATTCTATCCGAATACGCCAGTGATATTTGGGAGCTAATCTTCAGTCGGGATGGTAACACACTGATAAGTGACAATCAACATGCAATCACCTTTTGGGATATAAATACTGGACTCAATGAAACTATAAGCACACCTTCGGTTAGAAGTATGGTAGTCAGTCTGGATGGTAAGACACTCATTACCGCTGGATATCAAGGGATGTTTATGTGGGACTTTGACACGGCAATGCTAAAAGGGGAACTTATGCTAAAAGGGGAACTTAGTGGACACAAAGATGGTATAGGTTCAATTGCAGTTAGTCCAGATGGCAGCACTATGGCAAGTTGTAGTTCTGATGAGATCTTTCTGTGGGATCTCAAGAGTAGCGCGCGTAAAATGGCAATCCCCGGACATACAAGAGAGATCTATTCCATGACGTTGAGTCCGGATGGTAGTACCCTCGCTACAGCGAATAGGGAAGAAATCCATCTTATGGATCCTAAAACTTATGAGTATAAAGGTATGCTATATGTTGATGATTGGTACTATAATTCCAGTTTAGCCTTCAGTCCAGATGGTAACATCCTTGCATCTCAGTCAGGTAAATGGACTCTGTTGTGGGATATAGAAAATGGTATACTTATTGGGACTCTCAAAGGTTTTGGTGGTCGTAGAGTACCCTTCAGCAGCGCTGCTGCTTCGGTTGCTTTTAGTCCTGATGGCAATTTTCTTGTTGGCGCACACGATTCCAATACAGCGATCCATTTATGGGCTTGCTGGTAGGACGCACGTAGCAGCACTTGATGAACACAGAGACGGTGTTAGAACAATTGACCTCAGTTTTGATGGTAAGACAATCGCAAGTGGGAGTAATGACCACACTGTAAAACTGTGGGATGTAGCTTCCAGAAAAAACATGGCGACTCTTATAGGACATTCTGATGAGGTCCTTACTGTTGCATTTAATAATGACGCAAGTATACTTGCCAGTGGAAGTAAGGATAAAACAATCATACTATGGGATGTTTCAACTGGAGAACAGATAAATAGACTCAACGAGAATACTTACAGAGTCAATAGTCTTACATTCAGTCAAGATGGTGGCACACTCGTCAGTAGCGGCGGATGGAAAGACAGTATTATACGCCTGTGGGATGTTGCTTCTGGTGAACAGAAAGCAGTCCTTGAAGGACATTGGCGCGGGGTGAGAGATGTTATATTTGTCCCTGATGGAAAAACACTTATCAGCGGTGGTGTAGACGGCACAGTCCTCTTTTGGGATGTGACACCATTCATTGATACACCTGTACGACTTGCTGAAGATGTCAATCGTGATGGCACTGTCAATATACAAGATTTGATTTATGTCGCATCCCAATTTGGACAGACCGTGGAAGGAAACATTGCAGATATTAACAAAGACGGTGTGGTAAATGTTGAAGACATTCTCTTAGTTGCGGCTATACTTGAAAATGATAATAATGCGGCACCTCAATATTTGAAAGGCATAGAATCACTTACCGCTGCACAAGTTGATCAATGGTTGATGCAAGCAAGACGGGTGAATACAAACACACAGGAATTCAAGAAAGGTATTGCCGTGCTTGAACAACTATTAGGGATGTTGATACCGAAAGTAACGAAACTTCTACCGAATTACCCGAATCCTTTCAATCCTGAAACTTGGATACCTTATCAAATAGCATCCTCTACGGAAGTAAAACTCCACATATATTCATTTGATGGTCATCTGGTACGAACATTAGAATTGGGACATCAACAAGCGGGGTTATATCAAAATCGCAACAGAGCTGCGTATTGGAACGGTAAGAATGAATATGGTGAACAGGTTGCAAGCGGGATCTATTATTATACCTTGTCTGCTGGTAGGTTCACAGCGACACGCCGAATGGTAATTTTAAAATAGGAGACAAATAAGACAAATAAGATGAAAGTTATACGATTATCAATTTTTAATCTTTTCCTAATCTTGATGCTGTTTCTTTCAAATGCGGTTTCGCAGGACTACTCACAATTAGGTCTGCCAACGGGTGCTAAAATACGGATTGGTAAGGGTGCCATTAATGGTAACATCACTTTTTCACCTGACAGTTCTATGCTGGCAGTAGCAAATACTCTTGGAATCTGGCTATACGATGGTTATACAGGGAAAGAGATTAATCTTCTCGTTAGTAACTCAGGGGAAGCGTCAAGTGTTGCGTTCAGTCCGGATGGAAAAACGCTTGCCAGTAGTCATATTCATAAGTTTCATTTTTGGGATGTTACCACAGGAGAACTTAAAGATACAATTAAAGGACACGTAGGCGAAATTCCAAGGATTGCCTTTAGTCCGGATGGGAAAACGTTTGCGAAAGCGAGCTCGATTGATGATACAGTAAAACTTTGGAATGTTGCCTCAGGAGAACTTCAACGGTCATTTATTACACATCCCCACAGTGTTGAGTGTCTCACTTTCAGTCCAGATGGAAAAACACTCGCAACAGCAGGTTATGATGAAGATGGTGATACGCTTAAGTTGTGGGACGTAGATACTGGCAAGTTGAAGACCGTTTTTACTGCAAAAGGATTTGAGGTTGTCACAGATATAGCATATAGTCCAGACGGAAGCACGATAGCAAGTTCTGTACGGTGGTCACCTGAAACAATTTGGCTATGGGATATTGCAACGAGTACACTCAGAGAAACGATTTTTGGACATGTAGACAGTGTCAGGAGTGTTGCCTATAGTCCGGATGGAAAAACTCTTGCAAGTGGAAGTGGAGATTACACGGTATGTTTGTGGGATTCCGATGGTAATTACCAGACCACTTTGACAGATCATAATGACACTGTTGTAAGTGTTGCTTTTAGTCCGGATGGAAAAACGCTTGCAAGTGCAAGTTGGGACGGCACAATCATTCTACGGGATACAAAAACTTTGCAACCCAGAACTACAATCAACGGACATATAAGCGGTTTCAACAGTATCACTTTTAGTCCGGATGGAAAGACAGTTGTTAGTGGGTGTGAAGATAAAACGGTGCGTTTGTGGGACACCGTAACAGGAGAAAACAGAGGTGTATTCAGAGGACATACGGGGCCTGTATTATCCGTAGCGATCAGTCCTGATGGAAAAACCTTAGCCAGCACTGGTGGGGGGAATTCACATACTGATTGGTACGCTCATGACTCTACAGTTAGGTTATGGGATATAGACTCAGGTAGACTAAAGGCGTTGCTATTTGGACACATAAAAGATGTATATCATGTGAGTTACAGTCCAAATGGACAAGTTCTTGTGAGTAGCGGTTCTGACAAAAAAGCTGTGTTTTGGGATACAGCAACAGAAAATCCGTTATGGACTATTGCCGGGAAAGTAAGAACAAGTAGAAATAGCAACTTAAATTCAGAAGGCGTTGGTCGTGTAAAATTTAGTCCAGACGGCATGATGGCTGTAAGTGGAGATAGTTCAGGCGTATCTGTATGGAATACATCTAACCGACAACTCATCACATCTTTCTCAGGTCCCACTGACAGGACCAGCGATATCGCTTTCAGTCCTGATGGAAAAACAGTCGCTACCATCTACGGGAATGGTGAAGTCCATTTGTATAACATTACAACACGCATGAGAAATATAATACCCTCTGGACATACAGGTAAACTGTCTCAGATTGCGTTCAGTCCGAATGGGGAGATCCTTGCTACAGCTGACTTTTTTGATGGAAGCAAAGTGCGGTTTTGGGATCCAGATAGTAGCGAACTTAAATCAGAGATACTCAGTCCCCAGGCTGGCATTAGAAGTCTTGCATTCAGTCCGACTGGTAACACTCTCGCAACCGCAAGTGGGGACGGTACAATATTATTGTGGGACGTGCCATCAGTTACCAATCTATCACAGCATGCATCTGATATTACCGGTGATGGCGTTCTAAGCATGCATGACCTAATGTTGGTTGCTGTTAACCTTGGTAAAACCGGTGCGATGGTAACAGATGTGAATTATGATGATGTTGTTGATATAGCTGACCTCATAAAAATCGCAGGTGAATTGGAGATCGCGGCTGTAAGACCTGAACTAAACTATGACCTTGAGGTAGTTCCCACAATAGCAGATGTTGAAAACTGGATCGACGAAGCAAGGGAGACAGATCTTACGCAACCTATCAATCTGAAAGGTATCCTTTTCCTTAAAAAACTATTACACATACTAACACCAACCCAGACTGCGTTATTAGCAAACTATCCAAATCCTTTCAATCCTGAAACTTGGATCCCGTATCAGTTGGCATCACCTGCAGATGTAGCAATCCGTATCTATTCTACGAATGGTAATGTGATAAGAACATTAGACGTAGGACATCAATCTATAGGATTGTATCACCATCGTAACAGTGCAGCATATTGGGATGGGAAAAACGATATAGGTGAGACCGTAGCAAGCGGAGTCTATTTCTACACTCTCACAGCAGGAACGTTTACGGCAACAGGAAAGATGCTTGTAAGGAAGTAACTGTGTAAGGATGGAAGATGGAAGGATGGAAGAGGGGAAGGGTGAAT
Organism: Candidatus Poribacteria bacterium; assembly: GCA_965261435.1. GTDB lineage: Bacteria > Poribacteria > WGA-4E > WGA-4E > WGA-3G > MSPOR6. Next base: position 2,495,895 of record CBDHDL010000021.1, on the reverse strand, counting down.
TTTGTCTGAATCGCGGATTACACGGAGAACACAGAGGACACGGAAGGGGTTTTGGGTATATAATATGCAGACAATGTTATGTATACCCTCTTCAGTTCCGTAGGAACGATATGTTTATAGAAAACGTTGTCCAATCAATCTTCAGTTCCGTAGGAACGATATGTTTATAGAAAACGGATTGTCAACACCTCTTGAGTTCCGTAGGAACGATATGTTTATAGTTAGACGGTATACGACCCGTCTTGAGTTCCGTAGGAACGGCATAGAAAAAATGCGGACAGGGAAACCCAGTCCCTACGATCAGACTCTTCCACCCTTCCATTCTTCCATCCTTCTCACAATTTCCCCTAAACGATAGCAATTTACGCTTACAAATGGTATTTAAAAGTTTCTCTCAAAAAAAATTTTAAAATTAACTTGACAAACATATATCTATATGTTACAATACAAAATACGATTTATTGATACGATTATTTACACAATAGAATAAAAACAAATTAGAGACAAATGCAGTATAATACAAAAACAACAGAATCAGCTAATTTCACTATCAAGAGAGTTAATAGTTTACGATTCAGACAGAAGGTTAACCACATCCGAACTTACATAAGAGAGTTGCAGTATGAATTGGAAAAACGACTGCAATTCCTAATAAAATCACAAATATTCAAACCGTACAAAAACAAGCAAAAAAAAATTCACATTTTTCAAAAAACACTTTACCAACACAGACAGGGACAAGCCTAACAAGAGATTTAAAAACCGTACCACTCACCGAAAAAAACGCAAATTTGGTACGGTGAAAAAATAGCGAATTTTGTATCATAATTAGCGACGATTTCATAACCGAACAAGTATGGAAAATTGGCTAACCTAATACCATTTCCAATTGAAAATGTCTCTTTTTTGTAGCACAAACTTTATGAAGATTAAATAATAAATTGGGTAATTTCTTGTTTGCATAAGGCAGGTTTAAACTAAAGTGAGGATTTATTATGGCACAGAGTAGAAGTGTTCAGGTCAGAATTCCACAGAAGACTTACGAGAGGTTAGTCGAATTTGCAGAAGCGGAGGGATTTGTCAGCCCGTCTGGCAGACCTATTGTATCGCAAGCAGTTTTTAAGATGATAAGATTATTCCTTGATACGCAAAGTGATCAGGAATGGGAGAGACTTTGCAAAGATTCTGGAGGAAATACTTTCACGATGGTGGATTTTGCTGTCCGTGAACACCTCAAAAAACGACAGAGAGGGAACTTCTAAAATTGGGTAGGGACCTAAAAAAACGGGTATATTCATCCCGGAACAATTGAGTGACCATCGGATATCGTCAGGTGTCTGCGATGTTAAACTTTTAGGTCCCTCTCATAGAATGTGTGTTATTTTCACTGAAATCACTCCCTTAATTCACTCTCAAATTCAAATATCTGTATCTAAAATATTCAATTGTATACAGAATTTAAAGCTGCCAGCGATTGAAGGCTTTTTTTTTAAGTTATAATACCATTATGATAAAACTAACACTTGCTTTAATAGAAAGAATCGTCACTGTTATACAAACCACAGATCTTCCGCTATCTCGTATCGCAGAGGATTATTGTCAGATAACTGAGCATACGCTCCGCAACTGGATCCAAAATGGAGAGAAATATAAACAACAGTTAGAGGAGGGTAAGATTCGGAAAAGTGATCTCAATACCCAACAGAAACGTGAGATGAAACTATATACTCGCGTGGGATCTGCTAGCGCGCAAAGGGAATCGGAATATCTGCAAAAGATACATGACATCGCTACAGAGAAAAAAGATATCCGTGCCATGCAATGGTTATTGGAGATATCGCATAAAGATTACCGTGAGGATGATGTTGAAGATGACACTTCCGTTGAAAAAGAAACGTTATATGTTGTTAATCTCTCTGATGAGAACGGTCAAGCTCCGATACCGCTAAGTGAGTTTATGCAAGAAATTGCGACTGATGCCGATGAACAGGGTGATGAAGAAAATACCAGTGCTTTGTCAAGTGCTATATTGTAGGTCGGGTAGAGCGGAGCGAAACCTATAAGTGTAAACTTAAGAGAACTTAGAAGTTCTTATGAATCACTCTGAATCCCTATTTTTATTGGGATTGTCTTCTCTTCAGTCCCGTAGGGACGATATGTTTATAGAAAAATGTGTACCCCCACCTCTCTTCAGTCCCGTAGGGACGATATGTTTATAGAAAAATGTATACCCTACCCCTCTTCAGTCCCGTAGGGACGATATGTTTATAGAAAAATGTATACCCCTACCCCTCTTCAGTCCCGTAGGGACGATATGTTTATAAGTACATCAACAATAAATATGCCGTTCCTACGGAACTCAAGACGGGTGGGGACAGCGTTTTCTATAAACATATCGTCCCTACGGGACTAAATATAAGACAGTCTCAATCATAGTGGCTATTGAGAAGGATTCATAAAAACACAGAAAGTTTCTTAAGTTTACACCTATGGGTAGAGCGGAGCGAAACCCGACCTACGTTATTTGCTATAAGTAATAAAGTGCAACTGACTGATAAATATTAAAACTAGAACATATCTCATAAATCATTTATGTGGTGAGTTCTTTGTTGTTTGTGATGTGTTTTATATTAATACAACGGACAGGGAAACCCAGTCCCTACGAAAAACGGACAGGGAAACCCCAGTCCCTACGAAAACAGGCGCAGTGATGAGAAATTTATGGACAATTAGGTTTATGAGATACACTCTAAATAACCCTGGTATACCGTTGACTCCAATTGATAAAAAGAATATAATGGATGAGAATTGATCCTATTCTGTTGACGGTAGATGCGGTTTCCTAATCGTATTAATTTATAAGATTAATTATACAAATCGGGGTACAACACATGAAAAATAAATGCCTATTGTCCCTTACACTGATTTTCTTCCTATCAATCTTATCCTTACCATGCAGTTTTGCTGAAGATACATCACAATTTAGTCTGCCTGAAGGTGTTAAGGTAAGATATGGTAAAGGTATAAAAAAAGGAATCAAATACTCTCCAGATGGTTCTCACCTGGCAGTCGCAAGTTCTATCGGTATTTGGCTCTATGATACAGCAACCTACCAAGAGACCACACTCCTCATAGGACATACGGAGGCAGTCACTTGTATTGATTTTAGTCCTGATGGCAAAACTATCGCAAGTGGAAGTGCAGACAAGACCGTACGTCTTTGGGATGTTACAGCAAGCTAAACATAAGCTGACACTCAAGGGACATTTGCATGGAGTCTCCAGTATTGCCTTTAGTCCGGATGGCAGTGTACTTGCAAGTGGAAGTACAGGTGAACGTGATGGATTGGAAATTTTTGGTGCTCGAATCATAATGTGGGATACCGCTACAGGTGAACAAATCCATACCCTCACGACAGAAAGTCAGGTTAATGCACTGGTGTTCAGTTCAAATGGAAAAATGCTGGCAAGTGGTGAAGATTGGCCCCACTACGCAATACGTCTGTGGGACACAGCCACGGGCACACAAACATATACATTAACGGGAAGACCTACGCCAAATGTATATAAACCGTTTATCCAAAATGTCGTGTTTTTTGCTGCAGGGAATATGCTGATAAGTAAAAGTATTGACGATACAATCAGTGTCTATGATATTGATAAGTTAAGACTGAACAGAATATTTACAGAATTAACCGAGGAAACCTTCTGTGCTACATTAAGTTCAGACCAACAGACACTTGCCACTGGGAACATTAAAAAATCTATCCAACTATGGGATATGGCTACAGGCAAACTAAAACAGTCTATTGCAGTTTCAAGAACACCCAAACACATCGCGTTCAGTCCAGATGACAGAGCACTCACAATTTCAATGTTTGGAGACACTATTTATGTATTGGATGCTGCCACTGGTGATAGTAAACATATACTGAGCGGGTTTAATCAACCAATAAAAAGTATCGCGTTTAATCCTGATAAGAACACACTCGCAATTCCAAACAATGTCAACATTGAATTATGGGACATAGCAACGAACGTACATAAACATACACTCACAGGTCATATACGACATATAAACAGTATCGTTTTCAGTCCAGATAAGAATATCATCGCAAGTGGAAGTGCTGATAGCACTATTCGCTTCTGGGATGTAAATATAGGAACACACATACGCACACTTGAGGGAATATATGGACATTCAGGTCCTGTTACAGACATTGCTTTCAGTCCTGATGGAAAAACACTTGCAAGTGGGAGTGCTGACAACACTATTTGTCTCTGGGATGTAAATACAGGAAAACGTAAAGGAAATATGAGCACTCGCATAGGTGATGGAAACAGTGTCGTGTTCAGTAATGATGGAAAAACACTTGTAAGTGGCGGCGAAGTAAAACATAGAGGAGAGGATCATTCCTTCGGGTACAAGGGAGTCCTGCTATGGAATGTCAGGACAGGGAGATATAAGTACGAATTAAAAGGGAAAATGGGAGATGTTAACTGTGTAGCATTTAGTCCAGATGGTCGCACACTCGCAAGTGGTGAAGGTTGGGCTGATTACGCTATTCGGCTGTGGGATATTGATATGAATAAACTAAATCATGCACTTAAGGGACATACTGGAGATGTCTATAGCGTAGACTTTAGTCCGGATGGCACCATATTAGCAAGTGGGAGTGCAGATAATACCATCCGTTTGTGGGATGTTGCTACAAGAAAACACTTGCATACACTCACTGGACATACAGGAGATGTCAATAGTATCGTATTCAGTGCGGATGGGAACTTGCTCATAAGTGGTAGTGACGATGGGACTGTGCTACTCTGGGATCTTACATCTACTATAACAAAGCATCAACCAATTCAGTAAAATCCTTCACTGTCCTATCCGGTTGATAGTGCGTATCCTCATACGGTAAGTTGTATCGATTCACGTACACGCCTCTGTATCCACATGCTCGCGCACCCATAATGTCAAATGAATTGGCAGATACCATCAGGCATGTATTAACTTCAAGACCCAATTGACCCGCTGCACCACGGTACACAGATGGATGCGGTTTAAACGCTCCAAACGATGTAACTGAAATAACATTATCAAAATCCCATTTGACACGTTCCTTGACGAGATAATCTAAGAACTCAGGATCACCATTAGATAACACCACTAACCTATAGCGACTTCTTAATTTTTGCAGTGCAGGCAGTACTTCAGGAAAAGGCGAAAGGTATTGCCATCCGTTCATAAATTCCTCCACTGTATTCGGGGTGGCATCAATACCGTTTCGTCTGAGTGTATAGTGCAATGCACGCCGTACTGTCTCCAGATATCCGCCATGTCCAAGCATCATTATAGTATCTTGATACTGTTCAATACGTTGTCTATAACGCCACTGTTCCCAAAAGTCATCTGCGGATATTTCAGTGGTATCGCGGGTGTTCAATGATTCGTGAATGAAAGGTGTAAGGCTACTCCCTAAATCCAAGATCGTACCGAAGAGATCAAAAGTAAGTACTCTCGTCAATGGAAAATTCGTCATGCAATATCCTTGGGTTTGTAGATTGGTTTCATATACGCACCACCATTTGATGAATGATGGTGTGAATTTTAGGGATCTAATCCTCACAAACATCGTATTGGCGGGGTTCCGTCGATCGAAAACGAACTTCCAATCGGACAGGGAGACCCTGTCCCTACGAAAGAGAACATCTTATAAACGGACAGGGAAACCCAGTCCATACGAAAGAGAACATAATTGATGGCACTTCATGCTTTTGTCATCAACTACAATTCTCTTGACAAAGTTCGGTAGATAGGGTAAAATAATAACATACAATCTATAACAAAAAGGTGATATATGAGCGAAAATCAATTCCAAATTTTAATTACACGACTTGACAAGATGGACAATCGACTTGACAAGATGGACAATCGACTTGGCAAGATGGACAATCGACTTGACAAGATGGACAATCGACTTGACAAGATAGAGAAAAAAGTTAATACTATTGAGGAAGTCGCAATAGAAACACGCCAAAACTTCAGAAATCAAGAACTCACTCTAACAAGCCTATATAGTAAAGTTCAAGATCTTGAAAATCAAGTCCGAAGTACAAAGGAATAAGTAATATAAGATTGTCTGAAGTCTTATCAATGTAATCTAATACGGCACAAACTAAAAGTTTGTGCTACAAAAAGAGACATTTTCAATTAGAAATGGTATTACCCTAATTCAACTGTCTTCCCCGTAGCCATCGCTTCAAATGCGGCATCAATGACTTTCATCTGATTCACACAACTTTCAGGTGAAATACGGTGCGGTTTCCCAGTCTCTAAACACTCACACATATGCTCAAGTTGGGCAGCAAACTGATTACAGGGATCAATATCGATTACTTTATGTCCCTCCCTGTTCTGTACAGTAATTTTGACTGGAGACCCTCCATTATTCCATGCAGCATCAATGCGTAACATGCCCCCCAATCCTGCCATTTCAGCATACTGTCCGCCGGCACAGTTGAATCCTGTTGATATCTGTGCGGTCTTTTCATCTGGAAAAACTAAGAGGAGATATGAAGCGTCATCGACCTCTAATCCTGCTTGTGATGCGCCTGAAACGCGTATCGGTTCAGCATCAAACATAAACCGTGCGTGATGAATATTGTAGCATGCAAGGTCGTAGATACTTCCGCCGCCCTTTGCTTTGTTAAATCGCCAATTGGCATTGGGTTGACGAGCTTCAGGTCCCCCACCACCGCCGCCGGTGCAGAACGTACTACGTATTGTCTTCAACTCCCCGATAGCACCCGTTTCTACTAACTCTTTCGCTTTGTGGTGCATTGGATGATGACGGAATTTGAATGCCTCTGCGACAAGCACACCGTTATCATTGGCAGCACCAACAAACGCTTCTGCCTCGGCAGCAGTAGATGTGAACGGTTTTTCACACAAAATTGCCTTCACCTGTTTGGATTCAGCGATCTGAATGCCTACTTCAGCATGAAACGCTCCCCAGGTACAGATGACTGCGATGTCTAAATCCTCTTTTTCCAACATCTCATCTAATGAAAGGTATCTGTGCTTTTCATCAACATTGAATTGATTTCCGAACCCCTCTAATGCGCCTTCGGATATATCGTGTACTGCTGCTAATTCTGCACTTGGTGCGTCTTTACACCCGCCGCCATGGGCGCGAGCGATTCCACCTGTTCCGACCAGTCCAACTTGGTAAATTCCATTTTTTGGCATGATAGCTCCTGTTTATTACTACTTTATGTAGAAGATATATTTAAGTCGTATCCGTTTTCTACAATTGCGTCACGTAAGAAATCAAAAGGCAGGCTGCATGGTGCATCTGTCCTTTTCCAACGGTAAACTGTCTCGGGTCGAACAATAATTCTCCCCAATGGGAATCCTAAGTATTCTTCAATCTGGGTTAGTGTTTCCTCTTGCTTTAACACAAAATCTTCAAAACGTAGTTGAATTATATGTTTTGGTTTAGGAGTTGCTTTCATCAACTGATATTGGTAGTACCATGAGATTGCGCGCCGTTCATAAATATTATCTGTTTGTGGATAGTCGATCCCAAAGTCGCGTAAGTTATCTGTTTTATGACTTCCTAAAATACAATCTCTGGGGTCGCGTATCCAATGGATAAAACGTATCTCTGGAAACATTCGTGTGATCCATGGATATACGAGAGTAGTCTCAGGTATCTTCCATCCCTTATTTTCAGAATTGTCACGTAGTACATCTGATAAATATGCATTTATTAGTTTTTCAAACTGTGGGTCAATCGGCATTGTGAATAGCGGTTCAAAGTTCCATGATAATCCACCTTCCCATTTTACATATTTTGCCATGACTCTGCATGCATCATACATATCATGTGGAGGTATTTTGTCTCCTGAGGGATTCAACTGGCTCCCCATATATACACCGCTTGCATATAAGGTGTGTGAAATAGCACGTGTTCCAGAATGTCCCCGACCAATTACTGTGATTACGGTTTGCATAGTATATCTTAACCCAAGTTGGAAAATAATACAATTTTATCAATAGGACTTACGCATTTTTCTTAAAGTCCCCTTGATAAGGGGGAATGCGTAAGTCCTAATCAAATAAAGCTAAAAGAGAACCCCATGGAATTAACCATTGTAGCAGATTATACGATTATTGACGAATCTTTTAATTTTTCTGGGTTATGGTACACATCCAGAAGCAAAAATGTCGGCTGCTGAAGTGATGAGAACGGCTATTATCCATGATTGTCTGAACCAGGATTACCAGGATTTTCAGGATAAGAAACTTGTTATACCAATTTTAATTATTTTTATTCCATTCTGCCGTAGGTCGGGTAGAGGCACGAAACCCGACAGGATAGCCACAATCAATACATATCGGGTTTCGTGCCTCTACCCGACCTACGAATATGGTATTATTTATTGAATAATATAAACATATCATGTATAATTGTCATACCATTTCTAATTGAAAATGCCTCTTTTTTGTACCACAAACTTCCAGTTTGTGTCCTGAAGAATAACTACCATCATAACCGTCTAATGAGACAATGATTTATAGAAATGGTATTATATACTATGAAAGATAAAAAGAATACTGAGGAAAATGAGCAAGGTTCAATCAGGTAATTTATAAATGAATGGACGTTGTTTGGAATATGGATTGCAGCTTTTCTGGTTGTTCCGTATTTGATTTGGATAAAACCTGATAATCAGGAACTTAATAAGACTTTATTAGACATAAGCACGCTTATTCCACTATTCTTATTATTATCATCACTTATAATTCATATAGGGGGACTTCTCATGGGTATCACTTTGTCAGGCATTAAATTCGCGCAAGACGCTTGGGATAAATACAAGATTAGCCGAGAAAACCGAAAGCAAAGAACGGTATTAGAGGCTGAAAATAAAAGATTACAAGAGGAAAACGAACGTCTAAAAACAGAGTTACAGTCCAAACAAAAGGATAGCGTAAAATCAGAGAAGGGATAGTAATGATGTCACATGATTGGAACATTTCGTCACAATCACGTGCACTGCGCTAACAAAATCCTTGTAATGCCTACGCATTTGCACCTTTTGTTTTTCTTTTTTTATGTCAACACCTCCACAAAGCCAGTCTATCAATACCGTTGCTGAACAAGGTAGCACCACCCCTCAAATATACCCGCTTATTGCTCGCTTATTGCTATCAGGACGACAGTAAACACACCGTCCAGGACAGTCTCTTATTAACAATGGATGTGAAACTAATAAACATCAGCATTCCAGCTATCATACGGTCTTATGATACTATTTCAGTATCAACATCTTGCGCGTGGCAGAAAAGTCGCTTGCGGTGAGGGTGTAGAAATAGACGCCTGTTGCGACAGTCTCACCGAAGGCATTTTTCCCATCCCAATATGCCGCTCGACTACGACTTTTATAGTTGCCTGCTGGTATACTCCCTAATTGCAATGTCCGGACAGTCTTGCCATCTGCGGAATAAATAGAGATACTGACATCAGCAGACTCCGCGAGTTGATACGGTATCCAGGTTTCTGGGTTGAATGGGTTTGGGTAGTTCGGGAGTAAGGCATTCTTTTTTGGCACAACGTTTGATGAGATAAGGGGTGCTGCGGCATTGTCTATGTAAAGATTGAGTCTATCTCCTCGCCAATCGTAGTTAAAATAGTAAGTGGGGAGATCTTCGTTGTCGTCTTTAAATCGCAAAGTGGCACCAAGTCGATAATATTTATAGGTGTCGTCATCATCGCGTAGAATGTAATCAAATCGGATTTGTGGAAACCCTTGAGCAAGGTTTTCTTCACTTGACGAATGAGTTCGGACATACCCAGTTTCAAGACGATAGTTCTGCCAAGAATCGTTCTGTGTCCACCTCATTTGATAAGATACTGCCCTCCCTGTCGTGTTTCTAATTTTCAATTCCCACCGTAAAGTATCAAGTAACGCCTTTATGTTTTTCAAAGGGACAGCAAATGCCGAAGTTTCATCTGTCCCTTCGGCAAGAATTCCGATAAGCACGCCTTGACCGTTGAGTATAGGTCCCCCAGAGTTGCCGACTTCTGCATCACCTTCCATCTCTAAACAAGCCCCTCCCTTAAGTAAACAATCTTCATACACACCTAAAAAACTACCTTGTGTCCAATTCCAGAGGCGGTTGCCTGGATTTCCCAAGATATGAACCTTATCTCCACGCTGCATGCTTGTCTCAACTTGCATACTAAAATCATGATCGATTTCTTGTGCAATAGGCGAAAGTTGATTGAGTTGGATGATTGCTACGTCATTTACAGCATCTTTTGCAATCACACGGCCCCGAGTCGCATAGCCAACTCTCTCAAGGCTTCTGTAATTGTTCCGATAGTATTCCATATCCCTAACAAGACGTCCGTCCTCATCTCGTTCTGGAAAGTATACATTTACCCAAGTATTGTTCTCTGTAACATGGTGGTTCGTAACAGCAAGTTGACGTTCTTGGTCAATGATAACACCACTACCAGAACCAGAATCTGTATCGATCCATAATACAGATTTTATGGATCGATTGTATATCTGCTGTGCCGACAGATCAGCGGGGTTGACCGTCTCACATTCGTTTCGTTTCGTAATTATATGTATAACTTCGTCCGTGTTGAATTCATAGAGCGTAGCAGTCGTTAAAGAAGCTTGATTGAGGTTACTATCTAAGAATTCTCCTGAAGCTGTCTCCACAACTGTAAATTTCTCTATCGGATGCATCCAAAAATGATAACTGCTTCGTGCTACATTATCAAGCGGTTCAATTTCATTACCATAAGGATCTTCTACTCGAATATACACATAAGAATTATCCGCTGGGACTGATAGGTTTCTATAACCGCCAGGTTCAATCTTATACCAACCTTGTGTTCGAAATCCTGCTGGCCAACCGTTACCAGCATCTCTCCTCGTGGAATATATGACCCAGGCATCCTCTGTCGCGCTGCCGTTAGCAATAAGAAAATCCGCGGTTACTAATTGGATATGAATAAGTGTTGTCGTTAGAAAAGTAAATATGTAGAATAGTTTCTTATACATTGATAAATAATTCCTTTCTGATGGCTATTCCTCACTACGCGGATAATTTTGTTTTTTCAATCTGATTGCTTGTATATGCACGTTAATAGAGTCTTTATGAGATACGCTGTAGTTAGGTAAGACGACATGTCCTATTGTCAAGTCAAAAATTCCAAAAAATGTTAAATCCCAAAACGACTAATTCCTTTAGATAATTGGCGAAGTTATTGATACATGTGCTACAACTATAATAATGCATATATTCATATTAAGCAATAACGTTTTTCGTATTTTATTTTGGTTTAATATCTTAATATGAACTTTATGACTTGTGCTAAATAACTTATTGCACAATATTCTTCCACATAAGTCCAATATTCAGTGAGTTTTCCTTATTGTAGATAGGTTCTTCAGTCCTGTAGGGACGGTATAGAAATAAACATATCGTCCCTACGGGACTGAAGAAAGGTGGGGGTACACATTTTTCTATAAACATTGCGTCCCTACGGGACTAAGAGGGGTGGGGAAACACGCGCTGCTATAAACATAGCGTCCCTACGGGACTAAGAGGGGTGGGGAAACACGTCTTTCTATAAACATAGCGTCCCTACGGGACTAAGAGGGGTGGGGGTACATATCCTTCTATAAACATAGCGTCCCTACCAAATCAACGCCAAATGCGCGTTTGGCATTTGGCGGGACTAAGAACTGTTGACAATACGTGTTCTATAAACATACCGTCCCTACCAAATCAACGCCAAATGCGCGTTTGGCATTTGGCGGGACTAAGAACTGTTGACAATACGTGTTCTATAAACATACCGTCCCTACCAAATCAACGCCATATACGCGTTTGATATTTGTCGGGTTTCGCTCACGCTCTAACCGACCTACGAATGCTACTTCATTATCAACATCTTGCGCGTGGCAGAAAAGTCGCTTGCGGTGAGGGTATAGAAATAGACGCCGCTTGCGACAGACTCACCAGTAATATTTTTCCCATCCCAATATGCAGCACGACTACGACTTTTATAGGTGCCTGCTGGTATACTCCCTAATTGCAATGTCCGGACAACCTTGCCATCTGCGGAATAAATAGAGATATTGACATCAGCAGACTCCGCGAGTTGATACGGTATCCAGGTTTCGGGGTTGAATGGATTTGGAAAGTTTGCGAGCAGTGCTGTCTTTTCAGGAATTAACGAAGCTAATAGTTTTTCAAGATTCTCTATTCCGTGGCGGAAAGCAGGTGAACCGTCATCTTCACGTTTTGCGTGATCTATCCATGTCTGAACTACTGCAGGTGTTAGTTCTTTATTTTCCATAGTCAGTATAGTCGGTGCCGCGTTGGTATCCGTTGACTCACCGATGTGGTTAGCAACAAGGATTAGGTCTTGTATGTTGATAACACCGTCGCGATTTACATCCGTTCGCAAATTGGCAGGTGTGCCAAATCCCAAATCTCTCGCTACAAGGACAAGGTCTTGTATACTCACGCGTCCATCCTGATTCACATCCCACGGGGGATATTCACCCACTGTGATGGTAATATTCGGTTGCACAGCAAGAATAACGTCACCTGTGATAGAACTGAACTCAAAATTTTCCAGTGTCACATGGGTTTCACCGCCAGTTTTTGCCTTGAATGTCACAGAGAGCAGTGTACCGGTGCCGCTGACACCGCTTTCAGATATCCGCGCCGAATATAGACTTGTGATTTTCCCTCCTGTATTATCAATTGTCCCACCTTGGAAGAAGGTATTTCCACCTTCCGACTTCAGGAAATCGCCTTCAGTGACTTCTATCGCTTCAAGTATATTCGGGTCAAACGTTATATCTGCTTGCCAACCTGCTAAGTCGGTGATGTTTTCTGCGTTGAGGTTAAGGGAAAACGTATCGTCAGCGAGAAGGTTTGTCTCTGTTGCAGAAAACGTAAAACCGACACCGGGAGTTAATACCGTATACTCCGTGCCAGGTTCAAATCCGAAAAAGAGAGACCATAGATCAGAATGTGCCCTGAACCCGTCAAGCCTTACCAATAATACATTTTTCCCTTTTTGTAGCGTTACAGGAGAAAATGTCCGGTAACCAACATTGTGTGCTCCAAAGGCATAGTCTGTATAGTCTTGATGCACTAACTCGCCATTAAGATAGGTTTTTTGATTCACACTCGCACCTATAAATAGTGTCGTCTGCTGTATTCTCGGAGAATACAAAGTCATAGAACCGTAGACAACAAACTTCTGTCCGTAGGTATAGGGTGTAATAACGTCTTGAGAGTCTAATAATCTTCTAAGATTTTTCTTATTGTCCCCCGAAGAGTTATTCGGATGGTAAGGCTCAAGCATTCCGATTGACCATGCCCTGTTTCCTATCACAGTGCCTTCTGAAGCACCGAGAGTAGCAACCTGTTGTTCTGTTGATTTATTGTTGGATGCTTGTGCTAAATAATCGACATCTTTGTCTACTTTTATGGGCAAAGTTAACCATAGCCAAGGACCTTCAATATTCGGACCGCCTTGCGGAAAGGCAGGGTTACCAAACCAGGTGAACACATCTATAGTCTGGCGTATGCCAGCCAAGGGGGAGAAATCGGAGATGTTATTGTAGTGAAGTTGTAAATTTTTCAAGTTACGCAGAGAGGCGAGGGGTGAGACATCTACGATTCGGTTTTCATTGAGTATCAACGTTTCTAAATTAACCAATCCTGCTAATTGAGAAATATTTGAAATCTCCGTGTCGGACAGGGCAAGATGTTCCAAGTTTGCTAACCCCGACAAGGGTGAAAGATCCGATATGTGATCGGTGTGCGTAAGCCCCAGCCATCTAAGATTTGTTAAACCTTTTAATGGTGAAAGGTCAGTTGCTTTGCAGTCATATAATCGGAGTCTTGTTAAGTCTGTTAATTTTGCAAGGGGGGACAAATCCGTTATATCAGAATGTACGGTGTCTAACTTTTTCAGTTTTGTGAGACCTACCAAGGGAGCAAGACTTGTTATAAAGGTTTGTGAAGCATTTATTACTTCAAGGTCGTACAAGGATGCAAGTGGTGAAAGGTCAGAAACTTTTGTATCATGCACATATATCTCGCGCATTTTTGTTAATCTTGTGAGAGGTGAGAGATCCTCTATCGGATTCCAACCAATTCTTAATGTCATCAAATTCGTTGCGTTTTCAATTCCGCTTAAATCACGAATGTTCATGTTTTCTGCATTAAGATTTGTCAACGTTTTTATCTCATCAAACGTAATTGAGACAAATGCAGAATCATCCTTACCAAGTGCCAGTGCAATTGCTTTGCGTAGATTCGGGTCGTTGATAGTAACTTCGCCAGTGAGTATGTTAGTAGTTTGTGATAGTTCTGCCAAATGTGAAAAATCAGTTATCGGATTGTTGGTAAGTTTTAACCATTTCAGATTGGTTAAATCTGCTAACACGGATACATCTGATATGTTGTTGCCTTCAAGATTTAATCGTTCTAAATTTGTCAAATTTTTTAAAAATGAGATATCTGATATCCCACTATTGATGATATAGACTTCTTTCAAACCTGTTAATCTTCCCAAATGTGACAGGTCCGATTTACCACCACCCAAAATCTCTATTTTGGTTAGGTTAGGTAAATTCACTAAAGGAGATAAGTCAGGAATTGGAGAGCCGAAACACCACAAAGTAAAACTATCCAAGTTGACTACTCTCGCCAAAGGTGACAGATCAAGTTGTGTCCCCCGAATGTATACAGATCGCAGTTTTGGCAAATTCGTTAAAGGTGACAAGTCAGGAACTGCACTACCCGAACCCCAGTAGTTAAAACTTTCTAAGTTACTCAATTCTGATATAGGAGACAGGTCACCAGACTGTTCAAAACTCATCCGTAACCAATTAAGGTTTTTCATTTCTTTGAGAGGTTGGATATTTGAAATTGGATTATTATAAATAGACAGTCCACGTAGGTTTGTTAATCCTGATAGTGGTGATAAATTTGATATTTGATTACCATATATGCCGAGTACAGATAAGTCTGCTAAACCTGCCAGTGGTGAAATGTTCGATATGTTGTTATTTGCCAACCATAACCCAGTCAGCTGGGTTAATCCCGCAAGTGGTGAAATATCAGATATCAAATTTTTACGAATGTGTAAACTATTTAGATTAATTGCAAACTCAAGTCCTATAATATCGCGTATACCCATTTCTTCAACATTAAGGTCTTTAAGCCTCTCCATATCCTCTACCGTAATCACCTCACCAGCTACTTTACCGAGTACAGATTCAATTGCAGCACGTAGGTTCACATCAGGGATATAAACACCAGCACCAGGTATATGGTCAGGACGTTCCTCAACTGGTGGTAGGTCGCTATCAGGAGAATTCAACGCATCAATCACATCGTGAAAAGCCGATGTCCATGCGTCTCGTTTGATTGCACCGTTTTCTAATGCTAATGCTCCTAATAAGTTTTGTAAAGTCGTATTTTTACTTACTTTTTCAAGGAACGTTCCGGTTTCTAACCCAACCGCAGCTGCAGCGTGTGCCGCACTCAGCGTACCTTGAAACGTCTCATGGAATCGTTGAATCGGTTCCATGCCACCAAAAACACCACCTGCTGCTTCAAGTGCGGCCCTATAGCGTTGTGTATCCTCTGCCACCAGATCGTCCATCACCTCTTGTTCCACATAGAGTTCTAACGCTCGTGTCTTGTTATAAGGTGGATTAATAGCTTGATCAACAACAGCACGCACTTCGTCTTCAAATGTCTTCATCCCTTCCGTATGGCAACCGATACAGGATAGACCATTACGTACAGCAGGGTCGCTTACAGCAGGATTGGAAACGATGTCTGTCGGTGCTACATCAAGTCGGACACCGTCACCATCTACAAGATAATATGCCTGTAAACCGTTCGGCAGATTGAATATAATCTCACCACCGTCATGCGTAAAATCAAGCGGATGTGTAAAGATATTCTGTGAATCCGCACTCCCCGCAAAGTCGTAACTTTTCCAGTACGCACCATCACGTGAGATGTGGCGTTCAACAACGCGGTTATGTCTTGAAACACCGGAATCGTTGAAACCTGCACGCCAAACCCGTTTCCCCGGTGCATTGAGGATGTTTTCAGCAACAAAAACATCAAGTGATGCCTCTAATTCACGGTCTGTTTCTGGTAACGCGAGAATGTTATGGTAGAGCGGTGGTAGCGAGGCAGTAGCAAGAAACCAATCCACATGCACAGACGGCACCTCACACTTCATCTCTTGCTGTAGTGACGTTAGTTTCTCACGGAGATGTGTTTGTGTCGGCGCATCAAACGTCATTTTGTAGGGGTATGCTTGTTCAATCTGTGTCCATGCAACGTTTCTCACATCCCATTCGTAATCACGAAGGTCAATGTAGTAGATTGTTTTTTCCGTATCAATCGGTTGCGGTTTGACGACTTTGCCTCCCCATGAGAGGCTATTAATTAGTTTTGAAAGTGCCCGACGATAGGCATTGAGTGTCTCAGCTGTTTCACCTGCGTTATAGAGATGTGTCAACGTAAAATAGCGGGTAAACGATCTATCAGATAGCGTAAGAGAATTGACGTGGTTCTCAATCGTTTCAAGCATTGCCTCTGCTGTAATAAAGTCGATCTGTGGTCTGGAGATGTCCCGCCAATCTGGTGCCCCTGCTGCAATCCATTGGCGAATCGTTTCTACCGCTGCAGGGTCAAGGGGTGGTTGTCCAAGTGGCATCCGTTTTGCAGCATCCGTTTCTATGAGGCGTTGATAGAATACGGAACCGTCAGGATCGCCGGGGATGATTTTTTCATTCTCAAGGAGTGCGTTGTGATCAATGATGAGTGATTCCCTATAAGAACCGTTTTCTCCATGACATATTAGGCAGGCTTGTTCAAAGATAGTATAGGCTTCTTGGGCAATATTTTGTGCTGATGCGTGGTGTAAAAAACCGATCATGAAGAATACGGCAATAATGAGGTAAAAGTAACGCTGTTTCATTGTTCCTCCTTATCCAATTTACTTATAGTTTGTATCATAAGACCCAAGAGTTATACTCATAGCTGGAGACTCAAGTTTTCTCAGACACGGCTTTTGCCAACTGAGTCAGTGCGGGTGACATGTCGAATTTGTCAAGATGCGCCTCAATGAGGACAAAATGCTGCGTCTCTATGAGAGCGTCTTTCATGGCACGGTTAAATTCACCTTCGGTCTCAACGGCAAAGGCAGATCCGCCACCGAGGCACTCGGGGAAACGCGTGTAGTTCCAATTCCTTATATCGTTAAAAGATCCTTCAACGAGAGGACGGATGGTGCCATATCCGTTGTTATTCAAAATCACAACAATCGGATTGAGTCCATAGCGGAGGGATGTTGACAGTTCAGTGCCGGTCATTTGGAATGCACCATCTCCGACGATAACAAGCGGTCGAGACGTGGGATCACCCAATTGTGCACCGATCGCAGCGGGGATCGCAAAACCCATTGAAGTATAGTAAGCGAGAGAAATAAATTGGGTGTATTCTGGGAGTCGTAATCCTATAGCCCCCCAAAGGCTGTCGCCGGTATCGGCAATTACCGTCAGATCATCGTTCAAAAATTGATTTAGTGCTTGGAACAAACGGTTTACAGTTAAAGGTTGATCTGCCACCATCTCATAAGGTTCAGGGACCGTCAATACCCACTCCAAGTCTATGTCCCCTCGTTCTTGGAGTTTCGTGTCTTGTAAGCCATCGATAAAATCTGCAAACCGAACAGTTTCATAAGTTGAGTAGCCGACCTTTATTTTATCGGAAGTTGCAGAGACAAGACGGCTTTGGTCCAGTTTTGCCGTGTAAATTCCAAGATTGACATCCGTCATGAATGCACCCAGCATAATCACACAATCAGACTTTTCGACAAGCATCGTGACTTCATCTCTCCCCATCGCGCCGCCATAGAGTCCCACGTAAAGCGGATGTGCTTCCGGCATTACCGATTTGCCCAACAGGGTTGTCACTACTGGGATTTGTTTCGCTTCAGCGAGTCGAATTAATTTGTCTTTGTAGCCGAATCTCTGAAGTTCTGCCCCCGCTAAGATGATAGGATTTTGGCTCTGATTTATGAAGTCAATCGCAGCATCTAAGGCGGCATTCAATGTTTCAGGGTCACTTCGTGATTCACCTGTTGAAGGACGGTAAGAGACGGATCCTTGCTGACTCACCATATCCCGTGGCAACTCAATGTACCCCGGACGCTTCTGTTGATAGACAGCATTCAACACTCGGTCTATCTCACTAAATGCAGTAACGGGTTCGTCGAGCAGTGTTGAAGCGGCAGTGATCTCTTCATATATATTTTGCTGCGTGTAGAAATCCCTGCCTTTATGGTGCAAAAAAGCATCTTTACTACGTTCGTTTACTCCCGGACTACCGCTAATGACCAGAAGTGGTGATTTTTCAGCATAAGCACCTGTGACGGCGTTGACCATGGATAACCCTCCGACGCCGTAGGTAACACACGCAACCCCGATGCCTCTTATACGCGCGTAGGCATCTGCGGCAAATCCCGCTGTTTCTTCTCGCGTCGTGCCTATACATTGAATTGGACTCTGTTCAATAAGTCCGAAGAATTGTGCCACATAATCGCCAGGGATACCGAAAATGTGTTTGACTTCGTAACTTTCCAGACTACTCAGAAGATATTCACCGATAGTAGGTTGTCTATTCTGCATTGAGGCTCCTATTGTCTTATGATACTTAGGACTTACGCAAATTTGGGGGTCCCTGTTTAGATTTTCGATTTTTGTTATTTTTAGGGATTTACCCCCCTTTATCCCCCCGCAAGCGAGGGGAAGGCGTAAGTCTTTTTTGTTATTTTTAGGGATTTACCCCCCTTTATTCCCCCACAAGCGAGGGGAAGGCGTAAGTCTTTTTTGTTATTTTTAGGGATTTACCCCCCTTTATCCCCCCGCAAGCGAGGGGAAGGCGTAAGTCTTTTTTGTTATTTTTAGGGATTTACCCCCCTTTATCCCCCCGCAAGCGAGGGGAAGGCGTAAGTCTTTTTTGTTATTTTTAGGGATTTACCCCCCTTTATCCCCCCGCAAGCGAGGGGAAGGCGTAAGTCTTTTTTGTTATTTTTAGGGATTTACCCCCCTTTATCCCCCCGCAAGCGAGGGGAAGGCGTAAGTCTTTTTTGTTATTTTTAGGGATTTACCCCCCTTTATCCCCCCGCAAGCGAGGGGAAGGCGTAAGTCTTTTTTGTTATTTTTAGGGATTTACCCCCCTTTATCCCCCCGCAAGCGAGGGGAAGACGTAAGTCCTGTTGTATAGAAAAGAAATCAATTTTTTGATTATAGTTAGGAGGACATCTTATGCCTCATCAGATTATCAAATCTACCAAGTTTTTTCAACGGGTGTGTAAACTTTTTGTCACTAAAGATAGAGAACGTGTGTAAAGATTTAGAGCAATGCGGATTATACACCTTTCGTCCCTCTGGGGCTTGCTATTGGTTGTATCAATCTGGACTATATACCTTTCGCCTCTCTGAGGCTTTGGAAAATCACATATCAGCACCATCGGTGCGAAAGGTGTATAGAAAACGTGAATTTGGTGAATATTTTGTAGTTTGTGATATTGTGTTAAGCATTTTTCTATACTTGTTTGGTTATGAAATCGCAGCTAATTATGCTACAAAATTCGCTATTTTTTCAGTGTACCAAAAATGCCGTGATTTCCGTCGCGTGGTATGGTTTTTAAATCGTTTGTCAGGCTTGTCTCTGTATGAGTTGGTAGCGTGTTTTTTGAAAATTCTATTTTTTTTATTTCGCCTTTTTTGGTACGGTTTGAATCTTGGTGATTTTTTAGCAATTGCAGTCGTTTTTGCACTCCAAAAATCTGGTCTCTGATGTGATGCGTAGGTGCTTTTTCTTTACGGTTTTTTGTGTTTATAATCCTACAGTATATCTGAT
This sequence comes from Candidatus Poribacteria bacterium, assembly GCA_965261435.1. Lineage (GTDB taxonomy): Bacteria > Poribacteria > WGA-4E > WGA-4E > WGA-3G > MSPOR6. Next base: position 2,475,885 of record CBDHDL010000021.1, on the reverse strand, counting down.
AGATTGTATGTCTGTTTGGTTTCATATTATCACACCTTTTTATTTTACTGTTTTTATTTTATTAGCGTTATATTGTATAGTATAGTGTAACATAATGGATATATGTTTGTCAAGTAAATTTTCAATGTCATATAATGATCCAGAAAACCCTTCCGCGTCTTCCGTGTTCTCCGTGTAATCCGCGATTCTGACAAATAGAGTGACAAAATATTTACACACCCGCTACAACTATAATAATGCATATATTCATATTAAGCAATAACGATTTTCGTATTTTATTTTGGTTTAATATCTTAATATGAGCTTTATGACTTGTGCTAAATAACTTATTGCACAATATTCTTTCACATAAGTCCAATATTCAGTGAGTTTTGCTTATTGTAGATAGGTTCTTCAGTCCTGTAGGGACGGTATAGAAATAAACATATCGTCCCTACGGGACTGAAGATAGGTGGGGGTACACATTTTTCTATAAACATAGCGTCCCTACGGGACTAAGAGGGGTGGGGAAACACATTTTTCTATAAACATAGCGTCCATACGGGACTAAGAGGGGTTGACAATACGTGTTCTATAAACATACCGTCCCTACCAAATCAACGCCAAATGCGCGTTTGGCATTTGGCGGGACTAAGAACTGTTGACAATACGTGTTCTATAAACATACCGTCCCTACGGGACTAAGAGGGGTGGGGAAACACGCCTGGCTATAAACATAGCGTCCATACGGGACTAAGAGGGGTGGGGAAACACGCCTGGCTATAAACATAGCGTCCATACGGGACTAAGAACCTGGGAAACACGGCATTCTATAAACATAGCGTCCCTACGGGACTGAGAGGGGTGACGACAGCGTTTTCTATAAACATAGCGTCCCTACGGGACTAAGATCACGGGGGTACACGCCTTTCTATAAACATTGCGTCCCTACGGGACTAAGAGGGGTGGGGAAACACGTCTTTCTATAAACATAGCGTACCTACGGGACTAAGATCGCGGGGAACACGCCCGGCTATAAACATTGCGTCCCTACGGGACTGAGAGGGGTGACGACAGCGTTTTCTATAAACATAGCGTACCTACGGGACTAAGATCGCGGGGAACACGCCCGGCTATAAACATTGCGTCCCTACGGGACTGAGAGGGGTGACGACAGCGTTTTCTATAAACATAGCGTCCCTACGGGACTAAGAGCATACGACATACGTCCTGCTATAAACATAGCGTCCCTACCAAATCAACGCCAAATGCGCGTTTGGCATTTGGCGGGACTAAGAACTGTTGACAATCCGTGTTCTATAAACATACCGTCCCTAATGAAGTTAAAGAATTTATTCGGGTAATTTGGCGAGGTTAGGAAACCTCGCCAGCGGCATCGGGAAGGTAGGTGCGGTTAGGAAACCGCACCTACCTTGTCGGGGTCCAAATTACCTAATTTATTATTTTAACTTCATACGGGACTAAGAGGGGTGGGGAAACACGCGCTGCTATAAACATTGCGTCCCTACGGGACTAAGAGCATACGACATACGTCCTGCTATAAACATTGCGTCCCTACGGGACTAAGAGGGGTGGGGGTTCACATTTTTCTATAAACATTGCGTCCCTACGGGACTAAGATCGCGCGGGGAACACGCCTGGCTATAAACATAGCGTCCCTACCAAATCAACGCCAAATGCGCGTTTGGCATTTGGCGGGACTAAGAGCTGTTGACAATACGTGTTCTATAAACATAGCGTCCCTAAGGGACTAAGAGGGGTGGGGGTACACGTCTTTCTATAAACATTGCGTCCCTACGGGACTAAGATCTGTTGACAATACGTGTTCTATAAACATACCGTCCCTACCAAATCAACGCCAAATGCGCGTTTGGCATTTGGCGGGACTAAGAGCTGTTGACAATACGTGTTCTATAAACATAGCGTCCCTACGGGACTAAGATCATAAGACATACGCCTTTCTATAAACATAGCGTCCCTACGGGACTAAGAGGGGTGGGGGTACACGTCTTTCTATAAACATACCGTCCCTACGGGACTAAGAACCTGGGAAACACGTCCTTCTATAAACATTGCGTCCCTATGGGACTAGAGGGGTGGGGGTACACGCCTTTCTATAAACATTGCGTCCCTACGGGACTAAGAGGGGTAGGGGCACACGTTCTTCTATAAACATAGCGTCCATACGGGACTAAGAGGGGTGGCGACAGCGTTTTCTATAAACAAAGCGTCCCTACCAAATCAACGCCAAATGCTTAACGCGCATTCACATGGTTGATTTATAGGTTTTGCTCACGTTCAACCCGACATACGATTACTACTACGAATACTACTCTTTTGTGACAGGTTGCAACTTAGGGTATTTTAATATAGAAATGACTTGCTAATTTTGAAGTTTTTAATGATAATAGTATAAGAGGTTTCAATCGTGTTGGTGAGACCGTATCCATAGCGATTATAACGTTTCTATAGGGTATGGGTGTCCAATTGTTTCGTTTTATCAGAAACCTAAATATAGTGAACTTTAGATTTAACGCGACATTTTGAGTTGAATGTGTCTCTTTAATGTCAATGTTCACTATAAAATATAAAAAACATTTTTGTAAAGGAACTTTATATGTATAGATTGATTTCAACATTTTTTTTGAGTCTGTTAGTGTTAACATCTATTGGATGTGATAATGTTAAAAGAGTATTAACGCCTAAACCTGAACCTACTGTTAAGATCGGATTTGTTGTTGCTGGACAACGCGTAACATATCCGAACGGTGCTGAATTGGCAGTCACGGAGATAAATGAAAAAGGCGGTCTATTCGGTATGCAGGTTGAATTGGTCGGTCATATTAATACAGAGGCAACACTGGATGTATCTGTTCAACTTGCTGAGGAATTGATTGTTGAGGATGGTATCGTTGCTCTGATTGGTCCGAATCGTTCATCACACGCTGCTGTGGTGGGTCCCGTTGCGCAAAAGCACCGTATACCGATGGTGACAACAACCGCGACGAATCCTAATGTAACGCAAGCAGGTGATTTTGTCTTTATGGCATCCTTTACAGATAGTTTTCAGGGTGCTGTGATGGCGAATTTCGCTAAAATGGAACTTGGTTTAACAACGGCTGCAATTATTACCAGACGCGGTGACCTTTATGCAGAGGGGATATCGGAATTCTTTGCTACGGATTTTGCGGCACTGGGTGGAGATGTTGTTGAACCTGTGTTCTTTGAACCCGGTACAGAAGATTTCAGTGAACAACTATCAAAGATCGCTGAGATGAAACCTGATGCGCTTTTTACAGCTGGATTTGTGCAAGACATTGTGTTTATCACGCAACAGGCACGTGCTACCCCGTTAACTAATTCGGAGGGTGAACCTACTATCTTTCTCGGAGCAGATTCTTGGGACAGCATACTCTTATTTGAAGACGAAAATGCTGAAATAGAGGGGAGCTACTTCAGTGGACACTTTTCACCTGAGACGAATGAACCGAACGCTCGTGCTTTTGTGGATACTTACCAATTCATCTATGAAGCAACACCTACGGGTGGTATCGCTGTTAGTTATGATGCTGTGATGTTGCTATTTGAGGCGATAGAACGCGCAGGTAGTCTGGAACCAGAGGCAATCCGTGATCAACTTGCTGTGACTGAAAATTATGTCGGAGCGACAAGTATTGCGAGTTATAACGAAAACCGTCACCCAACAAAGAGTGCTGTTATTTTTACTATCAAAGATGGTGTAAAACAGTTCTATCAGCAGATTGATCCGTAGCGTAATATGCGGGTTGTCTGATCTTCCAGTCCCGCCAAATCATGTAGAATACGCGTGTGGTATTCTGCATGATTTGTCGGGACTGAAGAGGGGTGGGAAACACGGCATTCTATAAACATAGCGTCCCTACGGGACTAAGAGGGGTAGGGAAACACGTCCTTCTATAAACATTGCGTCCCTACGGGACTAAGAGGGGTGGGGAAACATGCACTGCTATAAACATAGCGTCCCTACGGGACTAAGAGGGGTGGGGAAACACGCCTGGCTATAAACATAGCGTCCCTACGGGACTAAGAGGGGTGGGGGTTCACATTTTACTATAAACATAGCGTCCCTACGGGACTAAGAGCAGGGGGGTACATATCCTTCTATAAACATAGCGTCCCTACGGGACTAAGAGGGGTGGGGGTACACGTCTTTCTATAAACATACCGTCCCTACGGGACTAAGAGGGGTGGGGGTACACGTCTTTCTATAAACATACCGTCCCTACGGGACTAAGAGGGGTGGGGAAACACGTCCTTCTATAAACATAGCGTCCATACGGGACTAAGAGGGGTGGGGGTACACGTGCTGCTATAAACATAGCGTCCCTACGGGACTAAGAGGGGTAGGGAAACACGGCCTGCTATAAACATAGCGTCCATACGGGACTAAGAGGGGTAGGGGTACACGCCTTTCTATAAACATTGCGTCCCTACGGGACTAAGAGGGGCGGGGAAACACATTTTTCTATAAACATAGCGTCCCTAAGGGACTAAGAGCATACGACATACGGCATTCTATAAACATTGCGTCCATACGGGACTAAGAACTGTTGACAATACGTGTTCTATAAACATAGCGTCCCTACGGGACTAAGAGGGGTAGGGAAACACATTTTTCTATAAACATAGCGTCCCTACGGGACTAAGAGGGGTGGGGAAACACGCCTGGCTATAAACATTGCGTCCCTACGAACGGGTGCGGGGGGAATGAGCGGGGTTGTAGGAACGGACAGGGAAACCCAGTCCCTACGAACGGGGTTTGGACAAGGATCGCGTTGATCGGGTTCGGACAAAGACCGCAATCTAACAGAATGCGGTACAAAGAGAAGAAACCTCTTTTTCCGCGTAATCCGTGTAATCCGTATAATCCGCGATTCAGACAAGATGCGGACAGGGAAACCCAGTCCCTACGAACGGGTGCGGGGAGAATGAACGGGGTTGGAGGAACGGACAGGGGAACCCAGTCCCTACGATATAAGATGCGGACAGGGGAACCCAGTCCCTACGAAAACACCCTATAAACATAGCGTCCCTACGGGACTAAGAGGGGTAGGGATACACGTCCTTCTATAAACATAGCGTCCCTATGGGACTAAGAGGGGTAGGGAAACACGCCTGGCTATAAACATAGCGTCCCTATGGGACTAAGAGGGGTAGGGGTACACGTCCTTCTATAAACATAGCGTCCATACGGGACTAAGAGGGGTAGGGGTAGGGGTACACGTCCTTCTATAAACATTGCGTCCCTACGGGACTAAGAGGGGGTGGGGAAACACGGCCTGCTATAAACATAGCGTCCATACGGGACTAAGAGGGGGTGGGGAAACACGGCCTGCTATAAACATAGCGTCCCTATGGGACTAAGAGGGGTAGGGGTACACGTCCTTCTATAAACATAGCGTCCATACGGGACTAAGAGGGGTAGGGAAACACGCCTTTCTATAAACATAGCGTCCCTACCAAATCAACGCCAAATGCGCGTTTGGCATTTGGCGTGACTAAGAGGGGTAGGGGTACACATTTTTCTATAAACATTGCGTCCCTACGGGACTAAGAGGGGTAGGGGTACATATCCTTCTATAAACATAGCGTCCCTACGGGACTAAGAGGGGTAGGGGTACACGTGCTGCTATAAACATAGCGTCCCTACGGGACTAAGAGGGGTAGGGGTACATATCCTTCTATAAACATTGCGTCCCTACGGGACTGGAGAGGGTTTCTGAAATAGAAAATCCCTTAACTTTACACCCGCCGAATACCAAACGCGTATTCGGCGTTGATTTGGATGAATGCCATACGCGCATTCACATCGTTGATTTATAGGTAGAGCGAAGCGAAATCCGATATGGAAACCCTGTCTAAGCCTACGTGTCGGGTTTCGCTTCGCTCTACCCGACCTACGATATAATGCTACATAATCATTTAGAAATGGTATTAATAGGTGCACAGTCTATAGAATGCGTTGATAATTCTTGGTATCTTTGGTATATTCTATGATAACTTTTAGAATTATTTTGAAATAATAGGAGAATATATGAACAAACCACCAGAAGAGTTCATCTGTGTAGATGAAGAACGGCTTCTAAACTTCAGTACTGCTTGTTTTGAAAAAGCTGGTATTACACACGAGCATGCTGCACTCATCAGTCGGTTGCTTGTGAATTCCGATTTACGGGGTGTCCGAAGTCACGGTACTCGAACACTTAGCGGTTACTGTGGCGGATTTGAGAACGGCAGCCTGAACCCTGATCCTGATATCCGAATCATGCATGAAACACCGACTGCAGTTGTGCTGAATGGAGACGGTACGCTGGGTTATCTTCCAATGGTGCGTGCTACAGAACATGCGATAGCGAAAGCGAAAGCTGTCGGTATTGGCATGGGGCTCGTGCGTTATATTGGACATTACGGGTCTGCAGGACACTATGCTCGATTATGTAATGAGGCGGGGTGTATCGGTTTTTCGGTGCAGGGTTATCAAGATCACGGTAATGCCAGCGGCAGTGATCCGAAACCACAACTCGGTTACTACGGTAATCCGCCTATCTGTTTCGCTATTACTTCAGGCGATGAACCCCCGGTTGTGCTTGACGCTGCGACTTGTATTATGGCGGACTATCAACGTGGTCCAGAATTTGATGAATTACTTTCGTTCATTCCAGCTGCTTTTTTTAAGAGTATCGGTTATACGGCAGTTGCATGCCTTCTTGGTGGTGCGTTGACCGGTTTCACTGAAGCGCCACCAGAGGATACCGCAAAATGGAGTGGTGCAAAACGGCATGGCGGTATGGTACTCGCTATACATATTGAATCTGTTGTGCCACCTGAACTTTTCCATGCTGAGGTTGATCGTTTGGTACGTGATATTAGAGAAACTTATGAACCATTGCCTGGGACAGCTCAAGCACTGTTGCCGGGAGCAATTGAGGAGGAACGGACTGAACTCCATCGCCGTGAAGGGATCCGTTACGGTGAAATGGAACAGTCCTCTGCACGTGCAGCGAGTGAGCGTCTTGGTGTTCCGTTGCCGTGGGATGAATAAGTTTTATGTCTCTGTAGTATTTATTACGGTTTTGACAGTTTTTAGATTGTTTTGTAAGGTATTGTTTAGATAAACACATTAAAATTCAAGGAAGGTTTTAATTATGCAGATTAAGATTCGAGGCGGTTTTTTGTTTTACATGTTTACGTTGTTCATGTGTCTCAATTTCTCTTTGCTAATGAGCATTGATGCACAAGTTGTTGCCCCGGCAAATGCCAAATATACTTTTGAGACGATTGAGGTTCCGGGAGTAGATTTTTTAGCGGTGACGGCAAGTAGCGATTTTGAGGATTACGCTGGCAACACCCCGAGTGCTGATGGTGAAAAAATGGTTGGTTTTACGCTGATTGATGGTGTTTTTACCACGCACGATTTCCCCGGATCACAAGGCACTTTTTTCTATGCGCTTGGTAATAATGGTGTAGCCGCCGGACACTACCAAGATAGCGATGGCTTGTACCACGGTGTCATCTTGGGAGAAGATGGCGTACTGCGGCAATACGATTTCCCGGGTGCTGTTGAAACACAAATCTTCGGTTATAGTGACTCTACTGGGAGACTAACGGGTAGTATGGTAGATGCTTCTGGTGTGCGTCGCGGGTTCTCTGGTGACACAATCGTTGCGTATCCTGGATCACCTGAAACTTATGCGGATTTTGTGAGCGGGTCAGGTACTCTGGTGGGGAGTTACGTGGATACTGCCGGTAGATATCATGCCTATCTGCGTGGACCTGGTGGTAGCTTTGCAACACTTGACCTTCCCGTTCAAGGCGAGTTGGAGTATTTTTTTCTCCACGGTCTCAACGATGGATTGATTGCTGTTGGCAGAGGTAAACTGGTAGGTGATGTTCCGCGTACTTATGTCGGCAACCCTCTTAACCTACAAGAATTACGGGTTCCGGATAGCGTTGGCACAGAGGGGTGGAATATCAATCAGGATGGCTCTGTCGTCGGACACTATGACACAGCGGATGGACGTAGGCACGGTTTTATCGCAAGACCCAAAGTGAGCACGCCTCCAGGTGTCAGCAGACGTTTTGGTGCTGCTCCCGGTTATACTTATGAGAATATTGATGTCCCGGGTGTAGATTTCTTAGCGTTGACAGCGAGTAGCGACTTTGAGGACTACGCTGGATACACGCGAAGCACTGATGGTGAAAAAGAGGTTGCCTTTACACTAATTGATGGTGTTTTTAGCACACACGAGTTCCCCGGCTCGCAGAGAACACATTTCTATGCGCTCGGTAATAATGGGAACGCTGCCGGACACTACCAAGATAGCGAGGGTCTTTACCACGGTATCATCTTAGAAGATGGGGTGTTGCGGCAATACGATTTTCCGGGTGCTGTCCAAACGGAGATCTACGGTATCAGTGATGCGACAGGTGCACTGACAGGTAATTTTATAGATGCCTCTGGTGTTCGCCGTGGGTTCTCAGGCGACACAATCGTTGAGGTCCCTGGGTCATCGGCAACCTATTCCGATTTTGTGAGTTGGGTAGGTCATATCGTTGGTAGTTACGCTGATGCTGCAGGTACATATCGTGCTTTTATGCGTAGTGTGACGGGTAAGTTCTTATATATTGACCTTCCAGCAGCATTGAATTTGGAATACTTTTTTATCCACGGTATCACTGAGTCAAGAAGTGTCGTTGGCAGAGCGAAAGAGAGAGGTGATGTCCCACGGACTTATGTTGGTCATCCTCTTAACCTCAGTGAGATGCGGTTTCCGGGGAGTGTCAGCACGGAAGGCTGGAATATCAATCAGGACGGTTCCGTCGTTGGGCACTATGAGACTGCGGATGGACGCACACACGGGTTCATCGCCAGACCTACTGACAAAGCAGGTGGCATCCATTTTGGTAACATCTACAACGTCACGTTGACTCAAGGTCTGAATATGCTATCTGTGCCTTTAGCTTCACCGACCCCGATGACTGCAAGATCACTTGCTGGGTTGACAGGATCAACAATGGTAATTGCCCTTGATGCTGAAAGTCAACGTTTCATCGGTTGGACACCAGGTGCCCCAGATGACGGTTTCGCGGTTGAAGGCGGACAGGGATATATTGTCAATGTTCCACAATCTCGCGATTTTGCATTCGTCGGGGCGCCGTGGACAGACCCTACGGAAACAACTGCTGCACCTGCTGCTATATCCAAAGGAACGACTCAAGATGCGTGGGCATTCATTGTAAGTGGTCACTTAGAAGGAAAAGCAGCACTTGATGGATACAAGGTGGTCGTTAAGAACTTGAGAACAAACGGCACAATAACCACACGAGTCCAACGTGATTACTTCGCAGCTGCAACTGCCGACATGACACACAAGAGTGTCGTCCGAGTTGGAGACATCATTGAATTACACGTCGTCAGTCCGGATGGAAATGTAGAATCAGAAAAGCTGCGTTTTAAAGTAACTCCTGATAACATAGCTAACGCTTTTATGTCTGTGAAGCTTGATGAAGTCGGTAAACCGAAGCAGAATCAGTTGTTGCAGAACTATCCGAATCCGTTTAACCCGGAGACGTGGATTCCGTATCAGATAGCGGAGGACAGTGCGGTATCAGTCTCCATTTACGATACAAGCGGCAAGTTAATTCGCTCGCTGTCACTCGGTTTACAATCCTCTGGATTCTATAACAGTCGTGAACGAGCTTGCTTATTGGGATGGTAAGAATAATTTAGGAGAAAGTGTGGCAAGTGGAATCTATTTTTACCAGTTAAGAACCCCATCTTTCCAGCAGATACGAAGGATGGTAATTTTGAAGTAATTGTCTGAAACAGAATGGAAGGGTGGAAGGGTGGAAGGGTGGAAGGGTGGAAGGGTGGATTTTGTCTGAATCGCGGATTACACGGAGGACACGGAAGGGGTTTTGGGTATATATGAGGACAATGTTATGTATACCCTCTTCAGTTCCGTAGGAACGATATAGAAGAATAAACATAGCGTCCCTACGGGACTAAGAGGGGTGGGGGTACATATCCTTCTATAAACATAGCGTCCCTACGGGACTAAGAGGGGTGGGGAAACACATTTTTGCTATAAACATAGTATATATTGTCTGAACCAGGATTAGCAGGAAAGACAGGAAAGACAGGAAAGACAGGATAAGAAACTTTTTATCTGACGTTGATTCTATATTTAGGTATCTATTCCTCAGACCGATCGTAGGGACTAAGAGCAGGGGAAACACATCCTTCTATAAACATAGCGTCCCTACGGGACTAAGAGGGGTGGGGTACACATTTTTTCTATAAACATTGCGTCCCTACGGGACTAAGAGCTGTTGACAATCCGTGTTCTATAAACATAACGTCCCTACGGGACTAAGAACTGTTGACAATCCGTGTTCTATAAACATAGCGTCCCTACGGGACTAAGAACTGTTGACAATCCGTTTTCTATAAACATTGCGTCCCTACGGGACTAAGAACGCGGGGAACACGCCTTTCTATAAACATAGCGTCCCTACGGGACTAAGAGGGGTGGCGACAGCGTGTTCTATAAACATACCGTCCCTACGGGACTAAGAGGGGTGGGGTACACATTTTTTCTATAAACATTGCGTCCCTACCAAATCAACGCCAAATGCGCGTTTGGCATTTGGCGGGACTAAGATCTGTTGACAATCCGTGTTCTATAAACATTGCGTCCCTACGGGACTAAGAACCTGGGAAACACGCCTGGCTATAAACATAGCGTCCCTACGGGACTAAGAGTTGTTGACAATCCGTGTTCTATAAACATTGCGTCCCTACGGGACTAAGATCGCGCGGGGAACACGCCTGGCTATAAACATAGCGTCCCTACGGGACTAAGAGCTGTTGACAATACGTGTTCTATAAACATAGCGTCCCTACGGGACTAAGAGGGGTGGGGGTACATATCCTTCTATAAACATAGCGTCCCTACGGGACTAAGAACGCGGGGAACACGCCTTTCTATAAACATTGCGTCCCTACGGGACTAAGAGCAGAGGAAACACATCCTTCTATAAACATAAGATTTTTTGTCAGAATCGCGGAAGGCACGGATTACGCGGAGAACGCGGAAGGGGTTCTCGGGCATTTCAAGTTTTTTTACAAGTTGTCGTGATTTTAGAAAACCCCTCTTTTTCCGTGTTTTCCGTGTTCTCCGTGTAATCCGCGATTCAGACAAAATGCGGACAGGGAAACCCAGTCCCTACGAAAACACCTCTTTTTCCGCGTAATCCGCGTAATCCGTATAATCCGCGATTCAGACAAAATACAAACACATCTTCAGTTCCGTAGGAACGACATAGAAGAATAAACATAGCGTCCCTACGGGACTAAGAGGGATGGGGGGTTCACATTTTTTCTATAAACATTGCGTCCCTACGGGACTAAGAGCAGGGGGACCACACGCCTTTCTATAAACATTGCGTCCCTACGGGACTAAGAAATGTTGACAATACGTGTTCTATAAACATTGCGTCCCTACGGGACTAAGAGCAGGGGAAAAACGTCCTGCTATAAACATAGCGTCCCTACGGGACTAAATATAAGACAGTCTCAATCATAGTGGCAATTGAGAAGGATTCATAAAAACACATAAAATAGGGATAATAATTAACTTGCCTTTTTCAAGTTAATGATACATAATTTTAATACGGTTAGTCACAGTCATTTGTTTGGATGTTTGATGTTCACTTTACCATATTGTTGAAAATACATTTGACCTTAGAACTCATTAAATTCCCTGGAAGAATGTAACGACATGTTTATTTTGATTTTTAGAGACATACCCAAGAAAGGTTTATATATAATGCGAAATTTAATTAAGAACAGTTTTCTGTTTTACACGCTTACAATGTTGATGTGCATCAGTCTTGTTTTTGCTATGAATTCTGATGCACAAGTTGATGATGAGTTGGATGTTGAACTCGTCAGTGACAAGTATACTTTTGAAACGATTGATGTTCCCGGTGTAGACTTTTTATCATTGACAGCCAGTAGTGACTTTGAGGATTATGCTGGCTACACCCGAAGTGCTGATGGGGAAAGAGATGTCGCCTTTACACTTATTGATGGCGTTTTTATGAGATATCATTACCCTGATGCACAAAACACATACTTCTTTGCGCTCGGTAATAATGGCAACGCTGCCGGACACTATGAGGATAGCGAAGGACTCTTCCACGGTGTCGTCTTAGAAAATGGTGAATTGCGACAATACGATTTTCCTGGGGCAGTACAAACATTTCTATACGGTATCAGTGATTCGACGGGTGCCTTGACAGGGAATTATATAGATGAATCTGGTGTTCGTCGTGGGTTCTCAGGGGATGAAATAGTTGAGTTTCCCGGGGCAATAGAAACTTTTGCAGATTTTGTGAACTCAAGCGGTGGGATGGTTGGAAGTTACGTTGATGCTGATGGTATATATCATCCTTATATACGGACACCGACTGGCAGGTATGTTTCTCTTGCGCTTCCAAGAGCGGCACTTCTGGAATACTTTTTTGTACACGGAATCAACGATGCGAATACTGTCATTGCGCGAACTAAACCGATAGATGGTGTTCCGGTCACCCTTGTCGGTACATTCCAGGAAGGGTTAAAGGAATATAGGGTGCAGGGAAGCGTTAGCACGGAAGGTTATAATATTAATCAGGATGGCTCAATCGTCGGACACTACGACACAGCAGATGGTAACAGACACGGATTCATCGCCAGACCTATAACAGAGTCGGATGAACCTGTTGTAGATGTACCCGTTGTCACCCCATCCACTGCGGATCTCAACTATACTTTTGAGAGTGTTAATGTTCCCGGTGTAGATTTTTTAGCGTTGACAGCGAGTAGTGATTTTGAGGATTACGCGGGCTACACGAAAAGTGTTGATGGTTCAAAAGAGGTTGCCTTTACGTTGATTGATGGTGTGTTTAAGACGTATGATTACCCCGACTCACAGAAGACGCATTTCTATGCACTCGGTAATAATGGTAACGCTGCCGGACATTACATGGATAGCGATGGTCTGTACCACGGCGTCATCTTAGAAAATGGTGATTTGACACAATACGATTTCCCGAATTCTGTCCAAACAGAGATATACGGTATCAGTGATGCAACGGGTGCCTTGACCGGTACTTTTGTTGATGAATCTGGTGTTCGTCGTGGGTTCTCAGGAGACGAAATAATTGAGGCACCAGATGCATCAGTAACTTATGCTGACTTTGTGAACGCACACGGTCGTATTGTGGGGAGTTACATTGATACTGACGGTATATATCGTCCATACCTGCGTACACCGGTTGGAAGGTTTATAACGCTTGACCTACCGAGAGCAGCAACGTTTGAATACTTTTTTGTGCACGGTATTAACGATGCAGGCGTTCTCGTCGGTAGATCGAAACGCGTGGACAATATCCCAGTCACATCTGTCGGTTCACTCCAGCATGGACTTCGTCCGTTGAAGTTTCCGGGCAGCGTTAGCACAGAGGGTTGGAATATTAATCAGGATCATTCTGTCGTTGGTTACTATGACACATCGGATGGACGTAGGCACGGCTTTATCGCCCGCGTGACCACCAAAACGGAAAGCGAACGTTATGATAACGTGTTCACTGTTAGACTTGATAAAGGCTTGAATATGCTATCTTTACCTTTAGCGACCCCGACACAGATGACAGCAAGATCACTGGCAGGTTTAACGGGATCAACGATGGTAATTGCACTTGATGCTGACAATCAACGTTTCATCGGTTGGACTCCAAATGCACCCGATGAAGGTTTCGCAATTGAAGGTGGACAAGGTTACATTGTCAATCTCACAACAGCGCGCGATGTTTCTTTTGTCGGTGCGGAGTGGCATAACGAAAGTGAAGCAGCCGCAGCTCCGACTGGTAGTCCTGTCGCAACGTCACAGGATGCTTGGGCATTCATCGTAAGCAGTCACTTAGATGCCAAGCAAGGATATGACGGTTATCAGATAACTGTCAGAAACGTGCGAACGAAATCTGTTATGACGACTAAGGTGCAGGATAATTACTTCGCTGCTGCTACGGCTGATCTTGGTTACCGAAGTATCGTAAAAGTCGGTGATACTATGGAGGTCGTCGTAACTGACACAAACGGTAATATGGCCTCTGATGCGTTTACGTTTGAGGTAACACCTGCGAGTCTGGCAAATGCTTTCCTATCTGTCACGCTTGAGGGTATTGGCACGCCGAAGCGTAGTCAACTGATGCAGAATTATCCTAATCCGTTCAATCCTGAGACGTGGATCCCGTATCGTTTATCAGAAGATAGCAATGTTTCTATCACGATTTATGACGCAACGGGTAAGATTGTTCGAACCTTTTCCCTCGGTTTCCAGTCAGCTGGTTTCTATCAGGACCGTGGTCGCGCAGCATATTGGGATGGTAAAAACGCATTCGGTGAAAATGTTGCAAGTGGACTCTATTTCTACCGATTGGCGACTCCGACTTTTGAGCAGACGCGACGGTTGATTGTTATAAAATAAAGATTGGAAGAGTGGAAGAGTGGAAGATTGGAAGGGTGGAAGGGTGGAAGAGTGGAAGGGGTTTGGGTATATATGAGGACAATGTTATGTATACCCTCTTGAGTTCCGTAGGAACGGCAAAGAAGAATAAACATAGCGTCCCTACGGGACTAAGAGGGGTGGGGGTTCACATTTTTTCTATAAACATAGCGTCCCTACGGGACTAAGACGGGTGGCGACAGCGTTTTCTATAAACATAGCGTCCCTACGGGACTAAGAGGGGTGGGGGTACACATTTTTCTATAAACATTGCGTCCCTATGGGACTAAGATCACGGGGGAACACGCCTGGCTATAAACATTGCGTCCCTACCAAATCAACGCCAAATGCGCGTTTGGCATTTGTCGGGACTAAGAGCTGTTGACAATACGTGTTCTATAAACATTGCGTCCCTACGGGACTAAGAGGGGTGGGGGTACACATTTTTTCTATAAACATTGCGTCCCTACGGGACTAAGAGCACGGGGGAACACGCCTGGCTATAAACATTGCGTCCCTACGGGACTAAGATCACGGGGGAACACGCCTGGCTATAAACATTGCGTCCCTAATGAAGTTAAAATAATTAAACGGGTGATAACCCAACATACCGCAAGAGGCTTTCTGAACCACCTATGAACTGTTCCATAAATGCCATGACCCGTTGTTGAAGGTTCTCCCATTCATCAGTGAGACGGTGTAAATGTAAAATAGCTTGTCGCGCTTGTCTCCATAGTTTTTCAATCGGGTTTGTCCAAGGCGCATAGGTCGGTAGTTGTACTATCTCTATTGGTAGCTTAGGCAGTTTTTCTATTTTTGAATTACCTTTCTCCCAACTCGGTGGGAGGGGTTTATCAAACGCCGAGTTTTGTGGCAAAAGTGCTTCCAAGAGACGCACATGGAGGTGAATAGGGCGATTATCTTGGATCATATAAATGTGTTTAGCATGAGGGTATCGCTCACAAACTTCTGTGTAAAACGCATGAGTTGCTAACACGGTGGCCTTCTCTACTTGCTGGTAAACGACATCGCCAGTGTGTGGGTTCAGGGCGCCGATCCCGACGCAGACCTGATCCGAACCCAAACCCTGATGTGCCAAAGGTTTTTTCGTACCACGCTGCGTCCAATCCTTGGCTATGGTGGGGCGTCGGTGAAAAGAAAACTCGTCTTGGTAGAGCGCAACATGGGTATCACGGTTTTGCTCCACTATTTCTAATGACTGTTTGACATATTGCATTTTTTGCTCATAGGCAGCATCAGGACTATGGATATAAGCTCTACCACGCTTGTAGCTAAGACCGTATCGTGAGAGAATCTGACGCACACCCTGCAAAGTCAGGTCATTAAGCCAGGATATTGATACTCTGATCTCTTTTAGCGTCCAGCGCGTCTGATGTCCCGAGGTGGGGGCTGGTGGTCTGCCCACAAGGGTTCGCAGCTCATTTTCAGCGTCTTCTTCAGACATCGGCGCATACGAAGGTTTTCTGCCTCTGCCCGGTTTCTGATAGAGGCCTTGGATACCTTGCTCGCGAAAACGGCGCAACCAGTCATAGACAGTATCGGGTTTTCGTTTTTTCAACAGACCATTTAGTGCTACATTATGCGGGGACATACCTGAGCCGATCTTCAAGATTGCAGCGGCACGCTCGCGTATATAAGATTGTTTCCCATTATCGCGAAGTTTGTGAAGGGCGTCTTGTTGTTCATCAGTGAGGTCAAGAACGTGTCGTTTTGCCATAATAGTGTTCCTCCTTGATGAACATTATAGCACATTTTTAGAAATACCTGATTTATTTTTTTAACTTCATACGGGACTAAGAGCATACGACATACGGCATTCTATAAACATAGCGTCCCTACGGGACTAAGAGGGGTTGACAATACGTGTTCTATAAACATAGCGTCCCTACGGGACTAAGAACTGTTGACAATCCGTGTTCTATAAACATAGCGTCCCTACGGGACTAAGAGCATAAGACATACGCCTTTCTATAAACATTGCGTCCCTACGGGACTAAGAGGGGTTGACAATACGTGTTCTATAAACATAGCGTCCCTACCAAATCAACGCCAAATGCGCGTTTGGCATTTGGCGGGACTAAGAGCTGTTGACAATACGTGTTCTATAAACATTGCGTCCCTACGGGACTAAGAGCTGTTGACAATACGTGTTCTATAAACATAGCGTCCCTACGGGACTAAGAACCTGGGAAACACGCCTGGCTATAAACATAGCGTCCCTACGGGACTAAGAGCGCGGGGGAACACGCACTGCTATAAACATAGCGTCCCTACGGGACTAAGATGGGTACTGAAGGAGAACAAAAATGAAAAAGGTTTCACTCTTAGCACTCTGTTTTCTTATCTCAACGACCTGTGCGTATGCAGAACTCTCACAATCCGATTTTGAGAAATTTCAATCCATCATTGACAAATCTGAAAAACAGATTAAGGAATACATCGATCTCAAAATCAACGCTTTAGACGCGAAGTTAAGCGGAGACATCAAAGCATTAGACGAGCGATTAAGCGGAGACATCAAAGCATTAGACGCGAAGTTAAGCGGAGAAATTAAAGCATTAGATGGACGAATAAATCAATTATTTTGGCTTATGATTTCCATAATTGCTTTGATTGCTGTGGCTGTGGGGATGCCGTATTTCTATGTTGGATATGTTGGAAGGCAGGGAAAAGCGATACAATCAGAAAACGAACAGATTGAGGCGTTACAACAAGAGATTGAAGCAATGCGGCACGAAATGAATGAGAGAAATTTAAGCACTACTTAATACCTCCTTTCACACATAAAAATGGAGCAGGGGATAAAGCGGGGGTCGCATTCCACCGATCTTTGGTAGGGACGATATGTTTATAGAAGAAATATAATACTATGGCAAATACCTATACCCAAATCTATATCCATATCGTTTTTGCGGTAGAACATAGACAAAACCTCATTCCGAGTGAACACAAAGATGAACTCCATCAATATATAACGGGGATCGTCACTAACAAAAAACAGAAAGTCATCCAAATCAATTCAATGCCTGACCACATACATATTTTAATCGGCATCAATCCAAATGTTGCTATTTCGGAATTGGTTAGAACTATAAAATCAAATTCATCACGATTTATTAATGACATGCGGTGGACTGTTGGAAGATTCAATTGGCAGGAAGGTTATGCAGCCTTTTCATATTCACAATCGCAGTTAGATAATGTTGCTGATTATATCAAAAACCAAGAGACACATCATGCACATACGTCGTTTAGAGAGGAATATATTGAGATTTTGAAGCGTTTTAATGTTGATTATGATGATCGATATGTATTTGATTGGATAGAGCCGTATGATTGTTAGATTTCATAAACATAGCGTCCCTACGGGACTAAGAGGCGTGGGGGTACACATGTTTGCTATAAACATAGCGTCCCTACGGGACTAAGAGGGGGTGGGGAAACACGCGCTGCTATAAACATAGCGTCCCTACGGGACTAAGAGCACGGGGGAACACGCCTGGCTATAAACATAGCGTCCCTACCAAATCAACGCCAAATGCGCGTTTGGCATTTGTCGGGACTAAGAGCTGTTGACAATACGTGTTCTATAAACATTGCGTCCCTACGGGACTAAGAGCATACGACATACGGCATTCTATAAACATAGCGTCCCTACGGGACTAAGAACCTGGGAAACACGCCTTTCTATAAACATAGCGTCCCTACCAAATCAACGCCAAATGCGCGTTTGGCATTTGTCGGGACTAAGAGCTGTTGACAATACGTGTTCTATAAACATTGCGTCCCTACGGGACTAAGAGCACGGGGGAACACGCCTGGCTATAAACATTGCGTCCCTACGGGACTAAGAGCACGGGGGAACACGCCTGGCTATAAACATAGCGTCCCTACGGGACTAAGAGGGGGTGGGGAAACACGCGCTGCTATAAACATAGCGTCCCTACCAAATCAACGCCAAATGCGCGTTTGGCATTTGTCGGGACTAAGAGCTGTTGACAATACGTGTTCTATAAACATTGCGTCCCTACGGGACTAAGAGCACGGGGGAACACGCCTGGCTATAAACATTGCGTCCCTACGGGACTAAGAGCACGGGGGAACACGCCTGGCTATAAACATAGCGTCCCTACGGGACTAAGAGCACGGGGGAACACGCCTGGCTATAAACATAGCGTCCCTACCAAATCAACGCCAAATGCGCGTTTGGCATTTGTCGGGACTAAGAACTGTTGACAATACGTGTTCTATAAACATAGCGTCCCTAAGGGACTAAGTGCTGTTGACAATACGTGTTCTATAAACATTGCGTCCCTACGGGACTAAGAGCACGGGGGAACACGCCTGGCTATAAACATAGCGTCCCTACCAAATCAACGCCAAATGCGCGTTTGGCATTTGTCGGGACTAAGATCTGTTGACAATACGTGTTCTATAAACATTGCGTCCCTACGGGACTAAGAGGGGTGGGGAAACACATTTTTTCTATAAACATACCGTCCCTACGGGACTAAGAGGGGTGGGGTACACATCCTTCTATAAACATTGCGTCCCTACCAAATCAACGCCAAATGCGCGTTTGGCATTTGTCGGGACTAAGAGCTGTTGACAATACGTGTTCTATAAACATTGCGTCCCTACGGGACTAAGAGCACGGGGGAACACGCCTGGCTATAAACATAGCGTCCCTACGGGACTAAGAGCACGGGGGAACACGCCTGGCTATAAACATTGCGTCCCTACGGGACTAAGAGCTGTTGACAATACGTGTTCTATAAACATAGCGTCCCTACGGGACTAAGAGCACGGGGGAACACGCCTGGCTATAAACATTGCGTCCCTACGGGACTAAGATCGCGGGGGAACACGCCTGGCTATAAACATTGCGTCCCTAATGAAGTTAAAATAATTAAACGGGTGATAACCCAACATACCGCAAGAGGCTTTCTGAACCACCTATGAACTGTTCCATAAATGCCATGACCCGTTGTTGAAGGTTCTCCCATTCATCAGTGAGACGGTGTAAATGTAAAATAGCTTGTCGCGCTTGTCTCCATAGTTTTTCAATCGGGTTTGTCCAAGGCGCATAGGTCGGTAGTTGTACTATCTCTATTGGTAGCTTAGGCAGTTTTTCTATTTTTGAATTACCTTTCTCCCAACTCGGTGGGAGGGGTTTATCAAACGCCGAGTTTTGTGGCAAAAGTGCTTCCAAGAGACGCACATGGAGGTGAATAGGGCGATTATCTTGGATCATATAAATGTGTTTAGCATGAGGGTATCGCTCACAAACTTCTGTGTAAAACGCATGAGTTGCTAACACGGTGGCCTTCTCTACTTGCTGGTAAACGACATCGCCAGTGTGTGGGTTCAGGGCGCCGATCCCGACGCAGACCTGATCCGAACCCAAACCCTGATGTGCCAAAGGTTTTTTCGTACCACGCTGCGTCCAATCCTTGGCTATGGTGGGGCGTCGGTGAAAAGAAAACTCGTCTTGGTAGAGCGCAACATGGGTATCACGGTTTTGCTCCACTATTTCTAATGACTGTTTGACATATTGCATTTTTTGCTCATAGGCAGCATCAGGACTATGGATATAAGCTCTACCACGCTTGTAGCTAAGACCGTATCGTGAGAGAATCTGACGCACACCCTGCAAAGTCAGGTCATTAAGCCAGGATATTGATACTCTGATCTCTTTTAGCGTCCAGCGCGTCTGATGTCCCGAGGTGGGGGCTGGTGGTCTGCCCACAAGGGTTCGCAGCTCATTTTCAGCGTCTTCTTCAGACATCGGCGCATACGAAGGTTTTCTGCCTCTGCCCGGTTTCTGATAGAGGCCTTGGATACCTTGCTCGCGAAAACGGCGCAACCAGTCATAGACAGTATCGGGTTTTCGTTTTTTCAACAGACCATTTAGTGCTACATTATGCGGGGACATACCTGAGCCGATCTTCAAGATTGCAGCGGCACGCTCGCGTATATAAGATTGTTTCCCATTATCGCGAAGTTTGTGAAGGGCGTCTTGTTGTTCATCAGTGAGGTCAAGAACGTGTCGTTTTGCCATAATAGTGTTCCTCCTTGATGAACATTATAGCACATTTTTAGAAATACCTGATTTATTTTTTTAACTTCATACGGGACTAAGAGGGGTGGGGGTACATATCCTTCTATAAACATTGCGTCCCTACCAAATCAACGCCAAATGCGCTTGGCAGAATACGCGTGTGGTATTCTGCATGATTTGTCGGGACTAAGAACTGTTGACAATCCGTTTTCTATAAACATATAAAAAAAGAAAGGTGAATTCTATGCAAAAACGTGTGAAATTTGTCATGGCTTTAACGCTCTGTCTGATGATTTGTTTCTCTCTGGACGCGTCTGCTCAGGAAGAACTTCAAGCTGTCCCTGTTCTGATCTCTGAAACACCTATTCCACACTATATCTATGAAAGTATTGGTGTACCGGGTGTTGATTTCTTGGAGTTAACGTCAAGCAACGACCATGGACATTATGCTGGAAACACACTGAGTTCCGATGGCAGCAAATCTATCGCTTTCACTTTGATAGAGGGTGAATTCAGAACTTACGATGTCCCGAATTCGCTACAGACAGTATTCTACGGACTCAATAACGACGGACAAGCGGCAGGTTTTTACGAGGATCAGGATGGAATTTCTTATGGAATAATCGTTCAAGATGGTGAAATAGAGATGTGGAATTTTCCTGATGCATTAAACACACAGATCTTTGGGATCGGTGAAGCAGGACAAATACTCGGCGACATCATTGATGCGAATGAAGTTGTTAACGGCTTTATTGATACCATGCGGTTTGATATACCTGGGGCAAAAACGACTTATGTAGACGCTATAAATGTGGCAGGTGTCATCGTTGGCAGTTACATTGATGCTGAGGACGTTTTTCACGGTTTCATTAAATATGCTGATGGTAGTATCGTTGATATAGATGTTCCAGGGATGCCAAATCCTGAATATATTTTTGTCAATGGTATAAACGATGCGGGTGTTATCGTATTCCGTGCCAAGGCGTTAGACGATATTGCGCGTTCTTATGTTCTCCATCCAAATAGCACACCGCTTGAGCTGCGTTTCCCCGGTTCCGTTGAAACAGTATTACGCGATATTGACACGGAAGGTAAAATAGCAGGCTACTACGATCTCCCCGATGGTAGAAGACAAGGATGCATTATCACGCCCTCCTCACAAGCGGAAGCAGATAGATATAGCAATGTCTACATGACACACCTCAGCAAGGGTTTGAACACGGTTTCACTGCCATTAGCGACACCAAATCCGATGACTGCGAAATCACTGGTAGGTATGATAGGAGCAACGATGGTGATTGCGCTGGATGCGGATAATCAACGTTTCATCGGTTGGACTCCAAATGCACCCGATGATGGTTTTTCAATTGCGGGGGGACAGGGTTATATCGTCAATGTTCCAGAAGAACGAAATGCAATTTTCGTCGGTGCTGAATGGCGGAATGATGCTCAAGCTGCCGCAGCACCAACTATCAAAACATCACAAGAAGCATGGGCATTTGTTGTAAGCGGATATTTGGACGGATTACAGCATATAGACGGTTATCATGTTACTGTCCGCAACCTACGAACAAACAGTGTCATGAAAGCAGAAGTCCGTGACAATTATTTCGCTGCTGCTACGGCTAATCTTGGTTACCGAAGTGTCGTAAAGGTCGGTGATAAAATGGCGGTGACTGTTACCGATACAAACGGTAATATGGCCTCTGATGCGTTTACGTTTGAGGTAACACCTGCAAGTCTGGCAAATGCTTTCCTATCTGTCACGCTTGAGGGTATTGGCACGCCGAAGCAAAGTCAACTGCTGCAGAATTATCCTAATCCGTTCAACCCTGAAACATGGATCCCGTATCGTTTATCAGAAGATAGCAATGTTTCTATCACGATTTATGACGCAACGGGTAAGATTGTCCGAACCTTCTCTCTCGGTTTCCAGTCAGCTGGTTTCTATCAGGACCGTGGTCGCGCAGCATATTGGGATGGTAAAAACGCATTCGGTGAAAATGTTGCAAGTGGAGTCTATTTCTACCGATTGGCGACTCCGACTTTTGAGCAGACGCGACGGTTGATTGTTATAAAATAAAGAATGGAAGGGTGGAAGGGTGGAAGAATGGAAGGGTGGAAGAGTGGAAGAGTGGAAGAGTGGAAGAGTGGAAGGGTGGAAGAGTGGAAGGGGTTTGGGTATATATGAGGACAATGTTATGTATACCCTCTTGAGTTCCGTAGGAACGGCAAAGAAGAATAAACATAGCGTCCCTACGGGACTAAGAACCTGGGAAACACGTCCAGCTATAAACATAGCGTCCCTACGGGACTAAGAGGGGTGGGGAAACACGCGCTGCTATAAACATTGCGTCCCTACGGGACTAAGATCGCGGGGAACACATTTTTCTATAAACATAGCGTCCCTACGGGACTAAGAGGGGTGGGGAAACACATTTTTTCTATAAACATTGCGTCCCTACGGGACTAAGAGGGGTGGGGAAACACGCCTTTCTATAAACATAGCGTCCCTACGGGACTAAGAACAGATGACATACGGCATTCTATAAACATAGCGTCCCTACGGGACTAAGAACCTGGGAAACATGCACTGCTATAAACATACCGTCCATACGGGACTAAGAGGGGTGGGGGAACACGCCTTTCTATAAACATACCGTCCCTACGGGACTAAGAACTGTTGACAATACGTGTTCTATAAACATAGCGTCCCTACGGGACTAAGAGGGGTGGGGAAACACGCCTGGCTATAAACATAGCGTCCCTACGGGACTAAGAGGGGTGGGGGGTACACGCGCCGCTATAAACATAGCGTCCCTACGGGACTAAGAGGGGTGGCGACAGCGTTTTCTATAAACATAGCGTCCCTACCAAATCAACGCCAAATGCGCGTTTGGCATTTGGCGGGACTAAGAACTGTTGACAATACGTGTTCTATAAACATAGCGTCCCTACGGGACTAAGAGCAGGGGGGTACATATCCTTCTATAAACATAGCGTCCCTACGGGACTAAGAGGGGTGGGGAAACACATTTTTTCTATAAACATAGCGTCCCTACGGGACTAAGAGGGATGGGGAAACACATTTTTTCTATAAACATAGCGTCCCTACGGGACTAAGAGCTGTTGACAATACGTGTTCTATAAACATAGCGTCCCTACGGGACTAAGAGCACGGGGGAACACGCCTTTCTATAAACATAGCGTCCCTACGGGACTAAGAGCTGTTGACAATACGTGTTCTATAAACATAGCGTCCCTACGGGACTAAGAGGAGGTGGGGACAGCGTTTTCTATAAACATAGCGTCCCTACGGGACTAAGAGGGGTGGACAATACGTGTTCTATAAACATAGCGTCCCTACGGGACTAAGAGCAGGGGAAACACGCCTTTCTATAAACATAGCGTCCCTACGGGACTAAGAACGCGGGGAACACGCCTGGCTATAAACATTGCGTCCCTACGGGACTAAGAAATGTTGACAATACGTTTTCTATAAACATAGCGTCCCTACGGGACTAAGAACAGGGGAAACATGCACTGCTATAAACATTGCGTCCCTACGGGACTAAGAGCAGGGGAAACCCTGTCCCTACGGGTGTTTTTCTTGATTGGATTACGGGCTACTTTGCAATGCGTATACAACAATTTGTCTGCTACCGATGCAATGCTTCATACAATGAATCGCGCCTACGTTATCAATGTGATTGTGGTCACGCCTTAACGATCGAATCACACCCATCAAGGGTATATTTACCTGACAATTCCCTTAAATCGTTGTGGCGATTCCGAACATCTTTCCCTATCCCTATTGAGATAACTCCCATCACGCTGAATGAAGGCTTAACACCTATCGTCGCTCTAAATGCTGCGGATCCATCACACTTTGTAAAATTGGATTACCTCTGTCCGACGGGTTCGTATAAAGATCGCGGTGCATCTGTACTCATGACATATCTCAAATCACTGGGGGTTACTGAAATCGTTGAAGACTCATCTGGTAATGCGGGTGCGGCAATCGCTGCTTACGCTGCAAGGGGAGGGATCCGTTGTACAATCTACTGTCCTGAATCCACTTCAAAAAGTAAACTAAAACAGATCTCTGCTTACGGTGCTGAACTAAAACTGGTGCCAGGTAATCGTATGGCAACAACAGTGGCAGTCAAAGATGCAGCTGAACACTCCTGTTATGCTTCACATAATTGGCACCCTGTCTTTTTAGAAGGGACAAAAACTATCGCTTATGAGATCGTTGAACAATTACAAAATACGCTGCCGACACACGTTTTATGTCCTGTTGGATTCGGTAGTATCTATCTCGGTTTATATATCGGATTTAAGGAACTTTATGAGGAAGGTGTTATTGATGATGTTCCTCGATTATTGGGTGTGCAACCTGAAACTTGTTGTCCGATCTATAACGCCTACCGAGACACGACCTCTAACATCGTAAGAATGCCACAAACTGCACCGACTCTTGCTGAAGGTATTACAGCAGAACTTCCTATTCGTAGTGATCAGATATTGGAAGCAATCCGTTATACAGACGGTGCATTTACGACCGTTGACGATTCTGACATCCAAGTAGGTATGGAAACGCTTGCTGGAAAAGGGCTCTTTGTTGAACCGACGTCGGCGGTGGTGATTAAGGGTTATGAAAAGTTCAGGCAGGAAGGGGTAATTGATGATGAAGCGATTACGGTATCTATCCTTACGGGGAGTGGATTGAAATCGTATGGGTAATTTGGCGTGTGTAAAATTAAGGGATTTTCGATGCCAGAAACCCTCTTCAGTTCCGTAGGAACGATATGTTTATAGAATAACGTTATCCAACAACTCTTGAGTTCCGTAGGAACGACATAGAAGAATAAACATAGCGTCCCTAAGGGACTAAGAACGCGGGGAAACACGTCCTGCTATAAACATAGCGTCCCTACGGGACTAAGAGGGGTGGGGGTACATATCCTGCTATAAACATAGCGTCCCTAAGGGACTAAGAACCTGGGAAACACGTCCTGCTATAAACATAGCGTCCCTACGGGACTAAGAGCCTGGGAAACACATTTTTTCTATAAACATAGCGTCCCTACGGGACTAAGAGGGGTTGACAATACGTGTTCTATAAACATAGCGTCCCTACGGGACTAAGAACCTGGGAAACACGCCTGGCTATAAACATTGCGTCCCTACGGGACTAAGAGGGATGGGGAAACACGACCGGCTATAAACATAGCGTCCCTACGGGACTAAGAACTGTTGACAATACGTGTTCTATAAACATAGCGTCACTACGGGACTAAGAGGGGTGGGGGGTACACGTCCTGCTATAAACATTGCGTCCCTATGGGACTAAGAGGGATGGGGAAACACGCCTTTCTATAAACATAGCGTCCCTACGGGACTAAGAACATACGACATACGGCATTCTATAAACATTGCGTCCCTATGGGACTAAGAACCTGGGAAACGCGTCCTGCTATAAACATTGCGTCTCTACCAAATAAACGCAAAATGCACAAAAAACCCCTTCCGCGTAATCCGTGTAATCCGTATAATCCGCGATTCAGACAAAATGCGGACAGGGGAACCCAGTCCCTACGAATACCATTCTTTTTCTGTGTTCTCTGTATAATCCGCGATTCAGACAAAAACGGTGACAATTGCTTTACACACCTACTCTCATTCTTGTCTTGAATTTTATCGTTTTTTATACTATAATTCAGTCAAGAGTTTACTGAAGGAGAACAAAAATGAAAAAGGTTTCACTCTTAGCACTCTGTTTTCTTATCTCAACGACCTGCGCGTATGCAGAACTCAGCCAATCCGATTTTGAGAAATTTCAATCCATCATTGACAAATCTATTGAAAAGGTTGAAAAGTCTATTGAAAAATCTGAAAAACAGATTAAGGAATACGTTGATCTCAAAATCAATGCATTAGACGCGAAGTTAAGCGGAGAAATTAAAGCATTAGATGGACGAATAAATCAATTATTTTGGCTTATGATTTCCATAATTGCTTTGATTGCTGTGGCTGTGGGGATGCCGTATTTCTATGTTGGATATGTTGGAAGGCAGGGAAAAGAGATACAATCAGAAAACGAACGGATTGAGGCGTTACAACAAGAGATTGAAGCAATGCGGCACGAAATGAATGAGAGAAATATAAGCACCACTTAATACCTCCTTTCACACATAAAAATGGAGCAGGGGATAAAGGGGTCGCATTCCACCGATCTTTAGTCCCGTAGGGACGATATGTTTATAGAAAAACGGGTACCCCCCTCTTCAGTTCCGTAGGAACGACATAGAAGAATAAACATAGCGTCCCTACGGGACTAAGAACATACGACATACGGCATTCTATAAACATTGCGTCCCTACGGGACTAAGAGGGGTCGGGGAACACGCCTTTCTATAAACATAGCGTCCCTACGGGACTAAGAGGGGTGGCGACAGCGTTTTCTATAAACATAGCGTCCCTACGGGACTAAGAGGGGTGGCGACAGCGTTTTCTATAAACATTGCGTCCCTATGGGACTAAGAGCATACAACACACGCCATTCTATAAACATAGCGTCCCTACGGGACTAAGAGCCGGGGACACACGCCCCTCTATAAACATAGCGTCCCTACGGGACTAAGATCGCGGGGAAACACGCCTTTCTATAAACATTGCGTCCCTACGGGACTAAGATCGCGGGGGTACACGCCTTTCTATAAACATAGCGTCCCTACGGGACTAAGAGCGCGGGGAACACATTTTTCTATAAACATAGCGTCCCTACGGGACTAAGAGGGGTGGGGAAACACGCGATGCTATAAACATTGCGTCCCTACGGGACTAAGAGCTGTTGACAATACGTGTTCTATAAACATAGCGTCCATACAGGACTAAGAGGGATGGGGAAACACGTCCTGCTATAAACATAGCGTCCCTACGGGACTAAGATCGCGGGGAAACACGCCTTTCTATAAACATTGCGTCCCTACGGGACTAAGAGCGCGGGGAACACATTTTTCTATAAACATAGCGTCCCTACGGGACTAAGAGGGGTGGGGAAACACGCGATGCTATAAACATTGCGTCCCTACGGGACTAAGAGCTGTTGACAATACGTGTTCTATAAACATAGCGTCCATACGGGACTAAGAACCTCGGAAACATGCACTGCTATAAACATTGCGTCCCTACGGGACTAAGAACCTCGGAAACATGCACTGCTATAAACATTGCGTCCCTACGGGACTAAGAGGGGTGGCGACAGCGTTTTCTATAAACATTGCGTCCCTACGGGACTAAGAGGGGTGGCGACAGCGTTTTCTATAAACATTGCGTCCCTACGGGACTAAGAGCATACGACATACGCCTTTCTATAAACATTGCGTCCCTATGGGACTAAGAACCTGGGAAACGCGTCCTGCTATAAACATAGCGTCCCTACGGGACTAAGATCGCGGGGAAACACGCCTGGCTATAAACATTGCGTCCCTACCAAATATACGCAAAATGCAAAAAAAACCGAAAACTAAATAACCCTGCGAAAGATTAAAGATTATTCCTGTTTGATAAACTATCATTTTTATGATAAACTTTAAAACAAATCAAATGGCGTTGATTATCAATGAATAATAAGGAATGTCTTTATGAAATTAGACTATAATTCCAGTTTACTCGTTATATTGGGTCGTTTAGAGAAAATACATAATGACTTGAGATCACTTGTAGAATCTGAATACGATTGGGAAGGATACGGGTTAAAAAAACCAAAGCGGTCTACACTCTTAAATGCCGAATCATTTATATCGTCATTTGTAAATTCATTGGATGAGGCAAGTTTTGTGTGGGTTGAACCATTTATATACAGTGACGAAGACGGTTGTATTTGTATAGGATGGTATAATGGAAACAAATCATTATATATTCACATAGGCAGTAATAGTATAACATATAGAAAAAAACTTACTTCAGTTGATGATATGCAGTCTGAAGAAGGCAATCTTGATGATGATGATGATGATGATGATGAAAACTGCATATCAATATGGAAATGGTTAATTAATGACGAATAATATTAAACAGGGTGAAATTGAAGATAATGAAAAACTTTATCGTAGAATTCCAATACATAAAGAAAACACACATCCTAATGAGCGTAGATATTATACCATTTCTAAATGATTATGTAGCATTATTTCGTAGGTCGGGTAGAGCGAAGCGAAACCCGACACGTAGGGTTAGACAGGGTTTCCATGTCGGGTTTCGCTTCGCTCTACCCGACCTACAGTTTATTTATGATAATTTGTCAATTAGAAATGGTATTACTACGATATATCAGGCGAACTAAAAGTAACTCCTCATGCTTTTTTGGATAAGGAGCGTCAACCGTCTACTGACAGAGCTTGCTATCGGAATTTTGATCCTACAGAGACTCAGCAATATGACACAGACGGAATTATATTGCTTATCGTTGAAGATATACTTAATAAAGTAAACGTAGAAGGTCATGATATATATGTTAAATATAAGCCAGAATATGGAAATATTGCACACTCTCTGATTTTACTAATACCTCATCCAAATACTAAACATAAGCGCGAGAAGTTTCGTGAAGATCTTGCTGATATTGCCAATATGAGAGGCTGGGAAATGGGACCTTTAGTTCCTCCTACTGATATTGTGCATAAATAGAACCATCGGAGTCGCGCATTATTACGGTTGACGCTCCAGTTACATAGATGTGCGTGGATTAATATTCACTCCCTCGTCAAAATACCTTGACATTCACAAAAAACCCCTTCCGCGTAATCCGCATAATCCGCGATTCAGACAAAATACGAACCCATCTTCAGTTCCGTAGGGACGATATAGAAGAATAAACATAGCGTCCCTACGGGACTAAGAGGGGTGGGGGTACACGTCCTTCTATAAACATAGCGTCCCTACGGGACTAAGAGGGGTGGGGAAACACATTTTTCTATAAACATTGCGTCCCTACGGGACTAAGATCGCGGGGAACACGCCCGGCTATAAACATTGCGTCCCTACGAACGGGTGCGGGGGAATGAGCGGGGTTGGAGGAACGGACAGGGAAACCCAGTCCCTACGAACGGGTGCGGGGGGAATGGACGGGGTTGGGGGTGAACGGACAGGGAAACACAGTCCATACGAAAACACCTCTTTTTCCGCGTAATCCGCGTAATCCGTATAATCCGCGATTCAGACAAAATGCGGACAGGGAAACACAGTCCATACGAAAACACCTCTTTTTCCGCGTAATCCGCGTAATCCGTATAATCCGCGGTTCGGACAAAGACCGCAATCTAACAGAATGCGGTACAAAGAGAAGAAACCTTCTTATCCTGTCTTTCCTGTCTTTCCTGAAAATCCTGGTTCAGACAAAGACCGCAATCTAACAGAATGCGGTACAAAGAGAAGAAACCTCTTTTTCCGTGTAATCCGTATAATCCGCGATTCAGACAAAATGCGGACAGGGAAACCCAGTCCCTACGAACGGGTGCGGAGGAATGAGCGGGGTTGGGGGTGAACGGACAGGGGAACCCAGTCCCTACGAACGGGTGCGGGGGAATGAGCGGGGTTGGAGGAACGGACAGGGGAACCCAGTCCCTACGAACGGGGTTTGGACAAGGATCGCGTTGATCGGGTATAAGATGCGGACAGGGGAACACAGTCCATACGAAAACACCTCTTTTTCCGCGTAATCCGCGTATTCCGTATAATCCGCGGTTCGGACAAAGACCGCAATCTAACAGAATGCGGTACAAAGAGAAGAAACCTTCTTATCCTGTCTTTCCTGTCTTTCCTGAAAATCCTGGTTCGGACAAAGACCGCAATCTAACAGAATGCGGTACAAAGAGAAGAAACCTCTTTTTCCGTGTAATCCGTGTAATCCGTATAATCCGCGATTCAGACAAGATGCGGACAGGGAAACCCAGTCAATACGAACGGGTGCGGGGGAATGGGCGGGGTTGGGGGTGAACGGACAGGGAAACCCAGTCCCTACGATATAAGATGCGGACAGGGAAACCCAGTCCCTACGAACGGGTGCGGGGGAATGGACGGGGTTGGGGGTGAACGGACAGGGAAACCCAGTCCCTACGAAAACACCCTATAAACATAGCGTCCCTATGGGACTAAGAACCTCGGAAACACGCCTTTCTATAAACATTGCGTCCCTATGGGACTAAGAACCTCGGAAACACGCCTTTCTATAAACATTGCGTCCCTACCAAATCAACGCCAAATGCGCGTTTGGCATTTGTCGGGACTAAGAGCTGTTGACAATACGTGTAATCCGCGATTCAGACAACCACCCTTCCATTCTTCCACCCTTCCATTCTTCCACCCTTCCATTCTTCCACCCTTCCATTCTTCCACCCTTCCATTCTTATAACGTAACTAAAATAGGGACCTTGCTGGAGCAAGACCCCTACTTTAGATAGGTTAGTATGTAATTCCATATTGATGGAATTCGGAAGGGACTATGCTCGGCAACTTGCAAACATCCCTTCGGATAGAGATAGGTTAGTAAGATTTTCCTCAAGAAGCCACCTGAGAGGTGACTTCCTGTTGAGGAGACTAGTTAAATTATCCCTGAATTTAACCTTATTGTACCTCTTTTAATTCGCCCCACTGTGTTGTGAGCTTGCCCTTAGCAGAGATTAAGCCTTTCAACTTTGTGGTTGTAAGTTTTTGACGCTCACCGGCGAAGGATACGTCTTCAATTTGGTAGTAATAAACAGCGCCTAATTTCGCTGAACTATCTACCCATTTATATGTACTACGTTCCGCTGTGGTACCGTTGCCTTGAATCATCTGTTCGTTGACTTTTGTGAATTCACCATTACGGGTTTCACTACGATAGAGATTAAATCCAGCGTTGTCAAGTTCAGATTCGGTTGTCCAGCGGATCACGACTTTGCCATCTTCCAATGTTGGACGGAAATGAGACAATGTTACAGGCAGGGGTTGACCATAAGTTTGACCTGGTGTACTTGTATCATCCCTATGTCCATAGTAGACATGATCAATCATAGCAGTTCTGCTATCCATACTTGAGAGAACCCAAGACCACATCTTCATCCCATTAGTGGGTTCAAGTGTATCTTTATTTTTGACTTTACGCACAACAGAGATACGAGAACCGTCTTCAGCATTTGCATCCGGCCACATCCAGCGTGGCATGTCAAAAATATCATTATTACCACGACGATCATTGGCATTAGGTGTGGCAAGGTTACCAACATCATCAGCGAGTTGCCACTTACTACTATCACTACCGTGAGCATTGGCGTGTAAACTAATTCTGAACCCGTAAGTATTGATGACATTAGAATTTGCGTTTGCCATACCGAAGTCGTTTTTACGTAGTGGCCAAAAACTAAAGATGTCGCTATTAGCAAGATGCACATCACTCCGAGGTCCTGTACGTGTTGTAATCAACACGGTACCATTCGGTTTGATTTTCAAGCCTCTCAAGAGGACAGATGATTGAGTTCTACCCCAGATACTACCATCAGCATTTTTATCGTGGTTTCTGATGGTTAGACGCCAGTTATGTAAATCAGCACCGACAGTATTAGAAGGATTACGGAGTTCAATCCACTGTGGTAATGCAGCGTTTCCTGCATCAGCATACATGATTTCACTGATATAAACAGAACCTACGATAGTGCCACCAGCACCGTGTAATGCGCCATTCGGATAACCGGGTGTTCCGCCATTCATATTACTTGGGGTTGCAGTGCGTCTGTAACCGACACCTGTCCATCCTCTACCACCGAAAGCGGGTTTATTGCCATCATCACCTTCAATACCAGTACCACCGAGATCATGTTTTGTCGTTGTACGGTTGCGTTGAAGCACTGAGTCTAACCTGAACGTGTTCTTATCAGATCTTGGTGCGGCAAAATCATAGAGTGGCCAGAAACTGGTGCTTGATAATGCATTTGGATATGCGGATTTTCCTAAATTATCGTCATATCCAGCGATATCCACGATTTTATCAAGATCAGCCCCACCATTCTGCTGAGAAGCAGTTTCAGAAGTGCCTTGGTCTTTATGTGCACCAGGTCCGTTATTGTGACCGCTGTCCGGTCTTCGTACCATCAGCACGAACTTTTGACCGTCATCGTTAGGCAAAACTAAAGAACTAAACACCTTATAGCGAACTGGACTATTGGATGTACCGGGTTCCTGTCGTTCAACAGCTAAATCCACATTGTATCCAGTAGCAGCAATCGGATGATTAGTATCATTTGCTGGATCTGTTCTCAGTAGTAGAAACACACCGCCTGCGGCAACCTGAGCCATTATCAGCCGCTGGGAAGCGAACCAATACATGTTCAGTATTACTATCTCTCACCATCGTGATGAGATAATTTTTGAGGTTAATATTACCACCAGAGGCATTGCGGAGTTCAATCCAATCGTAATTATCATTACTACGGTTTCCAACCTCGTTGATAACAATAGTATTACTTGCTGGTTTAAAGGAACGTCCTTGTCGACTGAGAACTGATATTCTGGGAACGTTATTTACAGCACCCGGTGTACCTCTGTAATCAAAAAGGACCGGTGGTGTAGCGACTGTTTTCCCTCGGAGATAAACATCACCGGATTCAGCCCAATGACCATTCCATACGCCTTTAGCGTTGTTAAACCTTGAACCGTCAGCATTCGCATATTTGGACTTTGCGTGTGGCAGGATCCGGTGCATTGAAGCGAAAGGTTGCGCTGTTAGGCTGTTACCTTCCTTACCTTTCACATCCCATCCACCACGAGTTTGAACACCATCGTCTCTGATGTTCTGAATAGAATCAACTACCATTCCGGCAGGGTTACCAAGGAGTGAGTCACCAGCAGCGGTATTGCCAAGTTGTCCGTTACTAATAAGTCCATCACTTACCTTTCTGTGCGTAGATCAAAACGTTAACGGCTTTATCATTGAGGTTCTGCAGTTCAATCCACTGTCCAGCTTTGCCTGTTCGGTTGCAGTTGTTTTTCCGAGATCACGTCCCCACATAATTTCACTCATACCTACGGTACCGGTAGCGGGTCTGTCCGCAG
Source organism: Candidatus Poribacteria bacterium (assembly GCA_965261435.1). Lineage (GTDB taxonomy): Bacteria > Poribacteria > WGA-4E > WGA-4E > WGA-3G > MSPOR6. The sequence goes on along the minus strand of CBDHDL010000021.1, from coordinate 2,442,120 downwards.
CAGCGTCATCAGCGGACATTCTCAAAACGAGTGCGCCACCGGGGCTCTGTGCTGATCTATGGAAAAGGTCTTGTAAATCTGGCATATCAGCCCAGACTCTGACATCAACGGCTTTTCCGCCTACTGGTGGAACATTCGGGAAATTCAATCCTTCTGCCACACTCGTGTTGTTTGCTCTCACGAGAACAACAAAAGAGTTTGCAGGAATGTTAACCATCATAATGTTAGATGGTGATGTCGGATTTGCTGAAGCGGGAGGTGCAGGAATTGTGTAAGTAACTGTACCAGAACCATTATCACTGTCACTAGTAGCATCAATCCCGGTCCACGCAAGTGCAATACTGTGACTACCTGCTGTAGTAGCTGCCGTGGTAGTACGTATTGTGCCACTACCAGCGAGAAGGGTTGCAGGACTTACTATTACTACACGTCCAGGATCTTTATCAAAGGTTATCGTGAGTGTGGCACCTGCTGTTTGAGTTCCAAGATTTGTATTCGTAATCCTTGCAGGTGTCGCTGCAGCTGGTGGTGTATATGGAAGCACCTGATCCCCTACTAACTTATTTGTACCGTCCGTAACTGCACCAGCACGAATTGTTATTGATGTCAAAGAACCTGCTGGGGCTGGATTTACAAGGACTGTGAATACTGTCATATCAGCGTTTGGCGTAAGATTTCCTGCTAACGCAACACCCGAGCCTCTGATAATGTCATCTTCTGTAAAGTCCGTTACCGCTTCGCTAAATGTGATTGTATAAAGAATCTTACCCACATCAGTCCCTGTTGCCGGAACAGCAGTATAAGTAAGTGTTGGAGCTATAGTATCTGTGGGTGTGAATGTATGTGTCTTCACTGCATTGCCATTACCAGCGGTATCCATCACAGCATTCGCTGGAATTGTGATAGTTATTGGCATTGAACGATCCGTTGGCGTTACAACCACAACGTATACTGTGTTTGAAGCTCTAAGAAATGTTTTTGATGCGACATTCGTTGTGCCTTGAACATCACTCTCCTGAAGCTCATTATTTCCAGTTCCCAGAGCCTCAGTAGCAGTTATAGTAAACTGAACAGTGCCCCCTGCCATAACTTCTGCATTATTTTCAGGAGCCGTGGCAATAGTAAAACCGGGTGCTGTGGTGTCTGGAGCAGCAGGACGATCTGGAGCATTATAAGTCTCCGTTGCTGCTGCTTCGGGACCCATAATCCTACTATCTTTAACGTGCCCCACAGAATTCATTGGGACCGTGAGAGTTATATCCGTGTACGCGTCAGGAGGAGTCACTGTAGCGGTATAAGGAGAACCACTATCTGTGACAACCACTGTAGCTGTATTAGGAGTAACCTCAACAGCTTCAGCTAATCCGGTTACATCTGGAACTGTAACAATGACAAATGATAAACTACCGCTTGGGTTCAGAATAGGAGCTGAAACCGTTACTGTGGGTTCGCTTAACATTTCTAACTCTTTGACCAACGTAAGTGTAAGAGTATTTGATTGCAAATTCCCACCACCAGGGACAGCTACTGTCTGAATACCATCCGGTAATATTTCTTGTTTTTGCAAACCAAATATGGAATCAAGATTCAATCTTATTCTAAATGTGAACTCCTCATCGGCTGCATCTGCTGTTCCAGATGGAAATACGGTGGAATCTACTGTTATCTCAAATTGTTTTCTACCGGCATCAGTAATAGCAGGGGTAGCTGCACCATCATTAACACGAACAATTTGGAAAGTTGGCGCGGTGATAGTTCCATTGTTCCCATCCAACACTGAAAAAAGAAAGTTAGCATCTGTCAGATCACCATTCGCAATATTATCATTAGCATCATTAATTGTAGCTTGAGTTCCGGCATCCACTACGTCTACATCAAATGTAACAAGCAATGTAAATTGATTTTCCGTAACATCACTGGTATCGGTATCATCAGCAATAACAGCTACCATGTTGCCTCTAACATTGGCTTGATCCGGCTTGAGTGTAATCGTTGCGGTTGGATGAGCACCGTGAACAGCAACTTCCCCCTCGCCAGGATCATCTGTATCATCATCTCCATTCATATCCTGGGCGGGTATAATCACTTTCACAGGGTGAGTGTGGGTTCTTTCAGCACTGCCTGGCGCGTGTGCCATCACAGGCACTGCCACGAATGCAAGTAGTAAAACAGAAAATACTAAATAAAATGTCAATCTATTTGACAAATACATTGTAATCTCCTTAAAAATAAAATTCAAAAATCATGTTAAGGATTCAGGGAATGAAATCCTGTTAACCTATTCTCAAACATCAATACTAATGTTTAGTATTGATATCTGTGTAAAAATAAAATATTTACCTAATTTAACCGAATCCACTGAAGGCGAACTATGTCTTTGCCATTTTGTATCGTGTGATTTATATGTCCACCAACTACGTAATGTGGTTTTCGGTTTTACATATTTGATCTATGGAGGTGTTGCCCCCATTTCTTTTGGACTTTATGTTCGTCCTAAAACTTTCCAATTCTGGGGTGTTTAAGAAAGATGTTGAAACACCTGCCTTTACTAACATATTATTTAATTATACGATAATATTCTTATGTATGCAAATTAAAATGTTAGTAACCTATTATTAAATCATAAAAATGTCAAAAATTTTTGTAGGACACATCGGTTTATTTTTTTGTCTTTATGGCAAATACCCTTTATCTAAAATATGTGTTTCATAGGTGTTATAGTGCCGTTTATTTGACTTATAAACCTTGTGCCATACATGTAATACAGATATAATAACGCATATTTTCATATTAAGCAACAACTTTTTTCAATCTATGTATCATTTTGGTAACTTAATATGAATTTTCATGTATTATACACCAGAAAAATGTGGTTGTCAAGAAAAAAATGAAATATGAACCAGGAAAGATAGGATAAGAGGGGGGAGGGTGGAAGGGTGGAAGAATGGAAGGGTGGAAGGGGTTCTTGGGTATTTCAAGCTTTTTTTGCAAGTTGGTGTGATTTTAGTGAACACCTCTTGAGTTCCGTAGGAACGATATGTTTATAGAAAAAATGTGTACCCCCACCCCTCTTGAGTTCCGTAGGAACGATATGTTTATAGAAAAACGTTATACGACCCGTATTGAGTTCCGTAGGAACGGCATAGAAGAATAAACATAGCGTCCCTACGGGACTAAGAGGGGTGGGGGTACATGTGCTGCTATAAACATAGCGTCCCTACGGGACTAAGAGCCTGGGAAACACGGACTGCTATAAACATAGCGTCCCTACGGGACTAAGAGACTGGGAAACACGTGCTGCTATAAACATAGCGTCCCTACGGGACTAAGAGACTGGGAAACACGTGCTGCTATAAACATAGCGTCCCTACGGGACTAAGAGCATACAACACACATCCTTCTATAAAAAACATATCGTCGCTACCAAATAAACGCAAAATGCACAAAAAACACAATCCGCGTAATCCGTGTAATCCGTATAATCCGCGATTCAGACAAAATGCGGACAGGGGAACCCAGTCCCTACGAAAACACCTCTTATCCTGTCTTTCCTGTCTTTCCTGTCTTTCCTGAAAATCCTGGTTCGGACAAAGACCGCAATCTAACAGAATGCGGTACAAAGAGAAGAAACCTTCTTATCCTGTCTTTCCTGTCCCTCCTGATAATCCTGGTTCGGACAAAGACCGCAATCTAACAGAATGCGGTACAAAGAGAAGAAACCTTCTTATCCTGTCTTTCCTGATAATCCTGGTTCAGACAAAATGCGGACAGGGAAACCCAGTCCCTACGAAAACGCCTCTTTTTCCGCGTAATCCGTGTAATCCGTATAATCCGCGATTCAGACAAAATACGAATATTGACATTCTATACGATTTATGTCATATTACCATTTCTAATTGACAAATTATCATAAATAAACTGTAGGTCGGGTTGAGCGAAGCGAAACCCGACATGGAAACCCTGTCTAACTCTACGTGTCGGGTTTCGCTTCGCTCTACCCGACCTACGAAATAATGTTACATAATCATTTAGAAATGGTATAATATAAAAAACACACAAGATACTTTTATAGAAACACATACACAACATGAGGAGATAAAAGAAATGCTTATGACAAGTGCTGAAGCACTCTATCAACAGGGAATAGAACAAGGAAAAATCGACGGTCATGAACAAGGAAGAATAGAAGGGATTGAACAAGGAATCGAAAAGGGGGCAAAAGAAACCGCTATAGAAAGCATTCTTTTGTTCTTAGAGACTCGATTTCAGTTAGACGATGAGCAAACTTTGCAGTCTACTGATTTACCCCCAGTTTTTTGTAGAGCCAAATATACATAAGGTTTTTTAGATACTTTGCATGAGGATGTCAGTGCTGGACTACGACAGACTTTATCCCGCACAATCGGTTATAGTAAAATATGGGTCAAGGAAAATGTCAGGTTCCCAGGTTGTCTCCAGTATTCTTTTTATGACAGAAATGAGAGAATATGTTTTTTGATGGTAAGTATTATAGGCTTTCAGCCACCGTTCACCAGATTTTTCAAAGTAGAGAAAACTGATACCATAACTTACACAGACGATAAACCATAACAATGCGATCCGTGGTAGTTCTTGCCGTTTCAGTCGTAAATGCCGAAATCCGAAAAGTGTCTTTATATCCCGAAAACATTCTTCTATCTGCATCCGCTGTTTATAGGCAAGATAGAGTTGTGAGTTCTGTAAACTATTTGAAACGAGATACAGCGGTTCTTGATGGTCTACGTCTCTAAAGACTAAAAGATTCAGTTTGAGTTTCTCTGTGCTATGATAGGATATGTTCGGATAAGACACTGTATTTTTCAGTGTCTCAAGTTTGATGCGTTGTCCTTTGTCATAAAAACTGGCATTTTTACAAACGCGTATAACAAACTCAATCCCCGATTCCATCAGAGGTTTCATAAGATAGCGTGCGCGCGCAAACCCTCTATCAAACACAAAGACCGGTTTTCGGACATTGGGTAAGGTCGTTTCAAACTGCTGAATGAACTGGCAACAAAACTCTTGAACAAGCACATTATGGCTCGGATAGACCATTTTGTCAAAAGCGTTTTTCTCATAGATCTCCCAATAGATTGGAATAGCCCTTTTGCGAAATGGCACAGCGATAACGATAATCCTATAGTTTTGGAGAATGTCTGTTTCATCAACAAGCATAATGCGTGGCACACGACCAGTTTTGTCATAGAGTTGCCGTAAGACATAGGCGCACCACGCACCCATAGCAATAGGTGTAGGAAAGTTTGAGTTGATAAATCGGAGCAGTCGTTTTTGCTTCGATTTATTATGTGCTACGAAAACAGGTAAGTTGTTTGCAAGCGTGTTGATCTTAAATGTTTTCGTCTGAATACACGCAAGTATGACCAGAATCAGATTTTTGAGAGCAGGACGCTTCAACACCGCTTTGAACCCTTGTTTTATTGAGGGAATGAGCTTACGCGGATTTACTTTATAAGATGTCATGTGTTTCAGTTGAATACCCCTAAAATAAATAATATGAAATAAGGTTGGAAAACAGTTTATCATACAAAACACTCTTGCACAACTAATAAAATAAGACATACAAATATGGTGTCTGAAAAACTGGGGGTAAATCAGTTGCAGTCTACCCTTGAATCTATTGACGATATTCAACGATTAAAACAACTGCTCCGATTAGCAACTAAAGCAGACACGCTTGATACTTTCATCAATGCTATTGCTACATCAGGAGAGGATTAAGAGGGGTGGGGGTACATGTGCTGCTATAAACATAGCGTCCCTACGGGACTAAGAGGGGTGGCGACAGCGTTTTCTATAAACATTGCGTCCCTATGGGACTAAGAACCTGGGAAACACATTTTTTCTATAAACATAGCGTCCCTACCAAATCAACGCCAAATGCGCGTTTGGCATTTGGCGGGACTAAGAGGGGTAGGGGTACACGTGCTGCTATAAACATAGCGTCCCTACGGGACTAAGAGGGGTGGGGAAACACGTGCTGCTATAAACACAGTATATAATGTCTGAACCAGGATTATCAGGAGGGACAGGAAAGACAGGATAAGAGGGGAAGGGTGGAAGGGGGATGGGGGATGGGGGATGTTGTCTGAATCGCGGATTATGCGGATTACGCGGATTACGCGGAAGGGGTTCTTGGGAATTTCAAGTTTTTTTATAGGTTGTCGTGATTTTAGAAAACACCTCTTTTTCCGTGTTTTCCGTGTAATCCGCGATTCAGACAAAATGCGGACAGGGGAACCCAGTCCCTACGAACGGGTGCGGGGGGAATGGACGAGGTTGGGGGAACGGACAGGGAAACACAGTCCATACGATATAAGATGCGGACAGGGAAACCCAGTCCCTACGAACGGGTGCGGGGGGAATGAGCGGGGTTGGAGGAACGGACAGGGGAACCCAGTCCCTACGATATAAGATGCGGACAGGGGAACCCAGTCCCTACGAATACCATTCTTTTTCTGTGTTCTCTGTGTAATCCGCGATTCAGACAGTGTCGTCTACAGAATGATCATCAGGAGTTTGTTCAACAGGAGTTGATTCCTGAATATTCTGTGGCGTTGGCATCGGTTCGTCAAATTCCTCACCTTTGTTGGCAGCCTCAATTCTGCGGTCATTCCATCTTTTTACCTCTGCGTAGAACTTTGCTGCACCCATTGCAAGACCTGATGCTTCCGCTTCCTTAATTTCTTTCTTTTTCTTTTCGCTATACCAATCTGACAATAACATAATAAAATCAACACCTCCTATCAGTGCGCCAACGATTACCCCAGCAACGGGAATAAATGTAGATATGTCTTGTATATCTTTTTTCCAAGTCTGAACTTCCTCAGAATTTAAAATAATATATGTGTAAACTGTAACCACCACCGTAAGTAAAAATAGAGCAATTCCTGTTTTACCTGTTCGCCAAATGCGTCTTACAGTTCGCAAAAAGCGTTTTATAGTTTGCCAAATGCGTCCCAAAAGACTTCTCATGCTAATCTCTTATTTAGAGGAGGTAAATACTTATGAATTAGATCATCTTCAATGTTGTTTCGATCCCAATTATCAGCTTCTGAGTAAATACATACACAATTCCCTTGATTTCGCAAAACGCTTTCCCATTTATGATGCATTCTCATCAGTCTTCCTGGAAAGGAATTAGTTTGTCCAATGTATAATAGATTATGTGTGACTTCACCCTTGATATTTATGTCGCGTTTTGTAAATATGTAAACGCCTCCAATATCTATGAATTCCGTCCCGATTGGGTAGACATGAAAAATATACTTTTGCCCAGAAGCACCAAAAAATGCAAAATCTTCTATTTTGGACATTGTAATATACCTTATTATCAGTTCTTTTAAGTCTTGAATTCACATCGCTTATCACACCGCTAACCCGATCTCACTCGGTGAGGTAGAGACGCGCCAAGTGGCGCGATGAGATTCTCTACCAACGATGTTGAATTTTATTGTATCATAATGTTCCCAAGACAACAAGCATTTTTCTGAACCAGGATTATCAGGAGGGACAGGAAAGACAGGATAAGAGGGGAAGGGTGGAAGGGTGGAAGGGGGGAAGGGGGATGTTGTCTGAATCGCGGATTATACGGATTACGCGGATTACGCGGAAGGGGTTCTTGGGAATTTCAAGCTTTTTTTGCAAGTTGTCGTGATTTTAGCGAACACCTCTTGAGTTCCGTAGGAACGATATGTTTATAGAAAAACGCTATACGACCCCTCTTGAGTTCCGTAGGAACGATATGTTTATAGAAAAACGTAATACGACCCGTATTGAGTTCCGTAGGAACGGCATAGAAGAATAAACATAGCGTCCCTACGGGACTAAGAGCCTGGGAAACACGGACTGCTATAAACATAGTATATATTGTCTGAACCAGGATTTACAGGAGGGACAGGAAAGACAGGATAAGAAACTTTTTATCTGACGTTTATTCTATATTTAGTGATTTTAGCGAACCCCTCTTGAGTTCCGTAGGAACGATATGTTTATAGAAAAACGTAATACGACCCGTATTGAGTTCCGTAGGAACGATATGTTTATAGAAAAACGTTATACGACCCGTATTGAGTTCCGTAGGAACGGCATAGAAGAATAAACATAGCGTCCCTACGGGACTAAGAGGGGGTGGGGGTACACGTCCTGCTATAAACATAGCGTCCCTACGGGACTAAGAGCCGGGGACACACGCACTGCTATAAACATAGTATATATTGTCTGAACCAGGATTTATAGGAAAGACAGGAAAGACAGGATAAGAAACTTTTTATCTGACGTTTATTCTATATTTAGTGATTTTAGCGAACCCCTCTTGAGTTCCGTAGGAACGGCATAGAAGAATAAACATAGCGTCCCTACGGGACTAAGAGGGGTGGGGGTACACGTGCTGCTATAAACATAGCGTCCCTACGGGACTAAGAGGGGTGGGGAAACACGTCCTGCTATAAACATAACCAAATAAACGCAAAATGCACAAAAAACCCCTTCCGCGTAATCCGCGTAATCCGCGATTCAGACAAAATGCGGACAGGGAAACCCAGTCCCTACGAAAATACCTCTTTTTCCGCGTAATCCGTGTAATCCGTATAATCCGCGATTCTGACAAAATACGAATATTGACATTCTATACAATTTTATGTCATAATATAAAAAACATTGCAAGATACGGAGGTGCACACTGAAAGAGACTGAATCAGAAGAAATATCACTACAACAGATCCGCAGCCTATTTGACATCAAGCCTGCTCAATATCCTGATAGCAGTGCAAGATGGTTGCTTGAAGAAACGGAGAATATAAGAGGCTTAATTGAGATTATCGCAAACGAATTAGTTGAGTATCTCGATTTTAGTCGACTTGAAATAGACAAAACAAGTTATATCACTGACATATTAAAAACGCTGGAATCCGATTTGGTTTTCACTGTACCTTTCAGAGAAGAAGTCAGCTCAGATGAACTAGTGATCTATATTCTGATTGAACATCAATCTACGGTTGATCCTATGATGCCGTTCCGGATATTGAATTATATGTGTCAGATTTGGGATAGTCAACGGAAGGAATTGGAAGCATCAGATGTCCCGAAAAGTAAATGGCGGTTGCGACCCATCCTACCGATTGTTTATTATACGGGGACACAACAATGGAAGACACCGATAGACCTCTCATCTATAATGGATGTACCAGACTTATTGGAACGTTTTGTGCCAACGTTTGACACACTCTTTCTCAGTGTCAAGGAGACGGACCCATCAGATTTGACGAAATCAGAGAATCCGTTTGGTTGGTTGATAAAGGTTCTACAAGATGAGAAGGCGAATAAAGAAACACTTCGTGAAACCTTGCGAGAAGTATTAGTTCATATTGAGAGTTTAGATACTCTATCAGAATTCCATCGCAAGAAGCTTATATTGTATCTTTATCAATTTATATTTTTTTGTCGCCCAACGGATGAGAAAAACGAGTTATATACTTTTATAGATACACATACACAATATGAGGAGATACCAGAAATGCTTATGACAAGTGCTGAAGAACTCTATCAACAGGGAATAGAACAAGGAAAAATCAAGGGTCATGAAGAGGGGGCAAAAGAAACCGCTATAGAAAGCATTTTTTTGTTCTTAGAGACTCGATTTCAGTTAGACGATAAGCAAACTTTGCAGTCTACCCTTGAATCTATTGACGATATTCAACGATTAAAACAACTGCTCCGATTAGCAACTAAAGCAGACACGCTTGATACTTTCATCAATGCTACTGCTACATCAGGACAGGATTAAGAGGGGTGGGGGTACACGTGCTGCTATAAACATAGCGTCCCTACGGGACTAAGAGGGGTGGCGACAGCGTTTTCTATAAACATTGCGTCCCTATGGGACTAAGAACCTGGGAAACACATTTTTTCTATAAACATAGCGTCCCTACCAAATCAACGCCAAATGCGCGTTTGGCATTTGGCGGGACTAAGAGGGGTGGGGGTTCACGTGCTGCTATAAACATAGCGTCCCTACGGGACTAAGAGGGGTGGGGGTACACGTGCTGCTATAAACATAGCGTCCCTACGGGACTAAGAGCATACAACACACATCCTTCTATAAAAAACATATCGTCCCTACCAAATAAACGCAAAATGAACAAAAAACCCATTCCGCGTAATCTGCGTAATCCGCATAATCCGCGATTCAGACAAAATGCGGACAGGGAAACCCAGTCCCTACGAACAGACTCTTCCACCCTTCCATTCTTCCATTCTTATCCTGTCTTTCCTGAAAATCCTGGTTCAGACAAAATGCGGACAGGGAAACCCAGTCCCTACGAAAACGCCTCTTTCTCCGCGTAATCCGTGTAATCCGTATAATCCGCGATTCAGACAAAATACGAATATTGACATTCTATACGATTTATGTCATATTACCATTTCTAATTGACAAATTATCATAAATAAACTGTAGGTCGGGTTGAGCGAAGCGAAACCCGACATGGAAACCCTGTCTAACTCTACGTGTCGGGTTTCGCTTCGCTCTACCCGACCTACGAAATAATGTTACATAATCATTTAGAAATGGTATAATATAAAAAACACACAAGATACTTTTATAGAAACACATACACAACATGAGGAGATAACAGAAATGGTTTTGACAAGTGCTGAAGAACTCTATCAACAGGGAATTGAAGACGGTAAAATCACCGGGATTGAACTGGGAATCGAAAAGGGGGCAAAAGAAACCGCTATAGAAAGCATTTTTTTGTTCTTAGAGACTCGATTTCAGTTAGACGATGAGCAAACTTTGCAGTCTACCCTTGAATCTATTGACGATATTCAACGATTAAAACAGCTGCTCCGATTAGCAGCTAAAGCAGACACGCTTGATACTTTCATCAATGCTATTGCTACATCAGGAGAGGGTTAAGAGGGGTGGGGGTACACGTGCTTCTATAAACATAGTATATATTGTCTGAACCAGGATTTACAGGAGGGACAGGAAAGACAGGATAAGAAACTTTTTATCTGGTGTTTATTCTATATTTAGGTATCTAATCCTCAGACCGATCGTAGGGACTAAGAGCATGGGAAACACGGACTGCTATAAACAATAGCGTCTCTAATGAAGTTTAAGAAAATATTTAAGTAATTTGGCGAGGTTAGGAAACATCAACAGCGCCAGGGGTGACGCTCTTCCCTCTTATCCTGTCTTTCCTGTCTTTCCTGAAAATCCTGGTTCGGACAAAATGCGGACAGGGAAACCCAGTCCCTACGAACAGACTCTTCCACCCTTCCATTCTTCCATTCTTCCATTCTTATCCTGTCTTTCCTGAAAATCCTGGTTCAGACATCTGGTATTTTAAAGTTTCTCTCAAAAAAAATATTAAAATTAACTTGACAAACATATATCTATATGTTACAATACAGAATACGATATATTGATACGATTGTTTAAACAATAGAATAAAAACAAATTAGAGACTAATGCAGTATAATTCAAAAACAACAAAATCAGCTAATTTCACTATCAAGAGGGTTAATAGTTTACGATTCAGACAGATGGTTAACCACAGCCGAACTTACATAAGAGAGTTCCAGTATGAATTGGAAAAACGACTGCGATTCCTAATAAAATCACAAATATGCAAACCGTACAAAAACAAGCAAAAAAAAAATTTCACATTTTTCAAAAAACACTTTACCAACACAGATAGGGACAAGCCTAACAAGAGATTTACAAACCGTACCGCTCACCGAAATATTGTACGGTTCAGAACTTACGCATTTCCCCCTTGAATGAAGTTAAAATAATTAAACCGGTGACCAACATATCGCAAGAGTCTTTCTGAACCACCTATGAACTGTTCCATAAACGCAATGACCCGTAGGGACGATACGTGTATAAGGACATCAACAATAAATATGCCGTTCCTACGGAACTCAAGAGGGGTGGGGAAACACGTGCTGCTATAAACATAGCGTCCCTACGGGACTAAGATCGCGGGGAACACGTCCTGCTATAAACATAGCGTCCCTACGGGACTAAGAGGGGGTGGGGGTACACGTCCTGCTATAAACATAGCGTCCCTACGGGACTAAGAGGGGGTGGGGGTACACATTTTTCTATAAACATAGCGTCCCTACGGGACTAAGAGGGGTGGGGGTACACGCGCTGCTATAAACATAGCGTCCCTACGGGACTAAGATCCGGGGACACACGCGCTGCTATAAACATAGCGTCCCTACCAAATCAACGCCAAATGCGCGTTTGGCATTTGGCGGGACTAAGAGGGGTGGGGGTACACGGGCTTGCTATAAACATAGCGTCCCTACGGGACTAAGAGGGGTGGGGGTACACGCGCTGCTATAAACATAGCGTCCCTACGGGACTAAGATCGCGGGGAACACGCCCGGCTATAAACATAGCGTCCCTACGGGACTAAGAGCTGTTGACAATCCGTTTTCTATAAACATAGCGTCCCTACGGGACTAAGATCGCGGGGAACACGCCCGGCTATAAACATAGCGTCCCTACGGGACTAAGAGCTGTTGACAATCCGTTTTCTATAAACATTGCGTCCCTACGGGACTAAGAGCTGTTGACAATCCGTTTTCTATAAACATTGCGTCCCTACGGGACTAAGAGCCTGGGAAACACGGCCTGCTATAAACATAGCGTCCCTACGGGACTAAGAGCCTGGGAAACACGGACTGCTATAAACATAGCGTCCCTACGGGACTAAGAGCATGGGAAACACGGACTGCTATAAACATAGCGTCGCTACCAAATAAACGCAAAATGCACAAAAAACACAATCCGCGTAATCCGCGTAATCCGTATAATCCGCGATTCAGACAAAATACGAACCCATCTTCAGTTCCGTAGGGACGATATAGAAGAATAAACATTGCGTCCCTACGGGACTAAGAGCATGGGAAACACGGACTGCTATAAACATAGCGTCCCTACGGGACTAAGAGCACGCCGGGAACACGCCTGGCTATAAACATAGCGTCCCTACGGGACTAAGAGCTGTTGACAATCTGTGTAATCCGCGATTCAGACAAAATGCGGACAGGGAAACCCAGTCCCTACGAACGGGTACGGGGGGAATGGACGGGGTTGGGGGGTGAACGGACAGGGAAACCCAGTCCCTACGAAAACGCCTCTTTTTCCGCGTAATCCGTATAATCCGCATAATCCGCGATTCTGACAAAATGCGGACAGGGAAACCCAGTCCCTACGAACAGACCTTCCACCCTTCCATTCTTATAAAGATGACAATTACTTTACACACTCATTAAAGACTTGCACCTTAATTACATTTTGTGCTATCATGAAAATATAGGTTACTCATTATAGGCAACTTCCAACAATTAACACATACTGAGCAATGCTATAGGGATTTGCGTGATTCTCACGTGGAATAACGGGGACACAGTTGTTGAATAATTGTGTGTAACGTTGTGCCTAATTGTAGGGATCTCTATACCGTGTATGATTGTTTCCTATTGAGATTGTGTAATTTGGTGAGGTTAAGGAAACTTCGCCAGCAACAGAGGGATACGGAGATGGTTGCATGGACATATTAACAGACTTGATTGATAGGTGTCACAAACGATATGAAGAGAGAGATAAACTTCGGCAACGCAAAACGGTGGTTACGCCTCAGTTATATCACGTAGATCCTTATCACTATAAGGTTCATTGTGCGCGTGGTACTCCGATCATGCTGTCTGAGTTTGAACGCGCGGGCATTTCCTTTATGCCGATAGGACATGCGCCTGATAACGACAACGGCCCAGTGAATTATGGCGGGGACCGCTTTACCAGACGCCAAGGAATACGCGATTGGCACAACAGAAATTTGCATTGCTCATGGGGTATACAGATTTATACTGGGATACCCTCAGAACAATACGGTGCACTTTGGCACGATTTCTATTTTACATATCAAGCGATATCCGCTGCACCTGATGCAATATATAATTGTATAGAAGCACTGACCAAGATAACACCGAACCCCCTGTTAGTACTGACAAAATCTGGTGGACTACGGTTCACGTTCAGAATCTCAGACTACCTTCATCCGCATACCGATGCTGCTAAGTATTACATCTACAAGCACACGCCTACCGAAAATGATCCGCTGCAGCGGGATGTATATCTTCAAATTCGTGGTGATAAAGGTTATAGCAAATGGGATGTACGTTATGAGATATTAGTCGGTAATCTGTTAGCACCTCCCGTAATAACAAAAGAGCTGGTCTTCGCTCCGATTGACGCGCTCCGTTCACAACTTCACACACCTTCTATAGAACCGTATCCTGAGATACTGCCGGGATGTGCAAGAGATGTTCCGTCGACCCTCGGATCAGACGACCTTGATCTTGCAAAAGATGCTTTATTGAAACACGGTTATTCATACTTTCAACCTGAGAACCAAATACACTATTGGACTAAACCTACAAGCGAAGACAGTTTTAAACTTCTATCCTTATGGGAGGACCGTGACATCGTATGGGTACGCGCCCCACAACCTGACACAGAATTCCCATCAACTGCCACGCCAATAACAGACGTATTAGACGGCACAGGTATAACACCCAAAAAATTCGAGAAGGGGTTACGCATCACTGACAAAATACTTGCAATACGGGAAGACAAACTCAGTCCATTAGCCGTAAAACGCGCTGCACCTAAACTACATCTTAAAGATATACCCAAGACTGTGTATCAATCAACGGAAGAAAAAGAGGCGAAATTACGTGATATTTTCAATGGAAAAACACGCCTGCTTTGGATTATTCCGCCGAGGATTCCCTGGATAGACCACGAAATAGAATCTTATATCCAACAAGAAATTCCAATTTGCATAAACATCAAAGGCTCCGTGTTAATTGCATCCCAAGTAAAACGTTATCGCGAGTTAAACATACCGCAACTTATGCGATGGAAAGCTCGAAAATATCGGTGGGAACAGGTCAAAGATATACCGGAAGATGAACGTATGGCAAACCCGTTTCAGAACGGCAATGTCTGTGAAGACCCTGAACGGTGTTTTGAGGTTGAGAAAAAGGGTGGGGATGCACATGAGGTGATCTGTCCTAAGTGTCCGGTATTTGAAGCGTGCAAAGACCGCGGGTATCTATCCCAGAAAGAACTGTTCCGTAACACAACACTACAGATGGTACCGATCAAACAGTTGTTTACTAATCCACGACGCGGCAAAACATTTGATGGCATAATTGACACTACAGGTGAGGATGAACGTGTCTATATCCTCTATCAGCAGAGGGTAGAAATAGACAACTTCTTCCTTGAATGTCGGTTACCGAAACAGTTATTTGAGCAGTGGGTAGAAAACTGGGATGGACATGCTTTAGGTAACTTTGCGAAGGCACTATTGAATGCGCTTGAACCGGAAAACGATGCGTATAATAGTGGGATTGCTCGGATCCGCGCTGTCATCCAAGCTTTTAGACCGCACGCGGCTGATCTCATACAACAGATGTGTTACATTAATATAAGGGCAGGTACACACCATCTGCAGTCAGAAGAATCTGAAGTTGAATCCGCAAATTCCATCATGCGTTTAGAAGAGATGATTTCAGCGGGTATTTTAGACCCGGAAACAGTTGAGAACATTAAACAATTCCCGAGTGTCTCCCGTGATCCAGACTGGACCTATTGGCATGAATTGCAACATTTATTTGATCATTACCAACGTGATTCCGATGTCCCGATGCGGTGGAGCGGTACTCAACTGCTATTCTGGTTACCGCCTATGCTTCATCCGTCAATAAACCATCTTCTGTTAGTAAGTCCGACCCTCTCCTCACAACACCTACCGAAAGTATTTCCCAGTGAAGCGATAGAAGTTGTGCGAACTGCGCCGAAACCTTGGCAATCTGGTAATCAGGTTTTTCAAATTCGGACAGACATCAACGCTGTTAATTTGCATTATAAGTACGACGCTGTCTGGGAGGATACCGGTTGTTCCGACATCGTAGAACGGATTCTGTTAGGGATCCGCGCTGAAATTGATCATGATCCGAGCATCAAACATGTGATTATTACGACGGGTGCAATAATGCGTAGATTAGCGGACTTAAAGCATAACGAGAACGTCTGTGATGTGATGCAATTCGGTAAATTATACGGTCGTAATATTGATTTTCAAGATGCAGAAGTGTTATGGATGATCGGCATTCCGCATTTAGCACAACATATCCTCTGGTGGAACGCACAAATGTTATTCGGTAACGATGAAGTTCCCCTTAATTATGATTGGGATGGTGACACTGATAACTTTATAGATGAACGGATTCAAGGTATGTATCAGCAAATCGTTACGGATAGATTCACACAGATTGTTTCACAGTTCGGTTTAGAAAACGCAACGGGTAAGAGAGTTGTTCTTTTTGTAAGCACGCCCCTGCCCGGCATTACCGATAGAAAAGAGACAAGCCTCTTTGACTGGGAGGACTTTGAGATCGCTGGCGGGTTAGACAAATTACCCGAAGTAATTGCAACACGCGAACGTTTTGAATCGGAAAGAGATAATATGACCGCTGAAACACCGAGAGAAGAGGTGGAACGTATTATGGGATGTTCATCAAGACATGCAAACTACCTCCTGAAAAAACTGCGTGGTGGTAACATCCCACGTGTCACGCTGCGCGAACAAATTCTATTCCTGCTATCTACAGGTGAGAAAAAAACGTCTGTGCTTGTTTCTGCGATTGACAGTAGTCCACAAGCAATTAGCAATGAGTTGAAGCGGCTTATGAATTCTGGCGAAATCGTAAGAGTACAACGGGCGATATATGCTCTTCCTGAATAGGGGTGATGGAAGGGTGGAAGAGTGGAAGGGTGGAAGAATGGAAGGGTGGGGTACCCGTTTTTCTATAAACATAGCGTCCCTACGGGACTAAGAACCTGGGAAACACACCCTGCTATAAACATAGCGTCCCTACGGGACTAAGAACTGTTGACAATCCGTTTTCTATAAACATTGCGTCCCTACGGGACTAAGAGGGGGTGGGGAGACACGCGCTCCTATAAACATAGCGTCCCTACGGGACTAAGAGGGGTGGACAATCCATTTTCTATAAACATAGCGTCCCTACGGGACTAAGAACTGTTGACAATACGTGTTCTATAAACATAGCGTCCCTACGGGACTAAGAGGCGTGGACAATACGTTTTCTATAAACATAGCGTCCCTACGGGACTAAGAGCATACGATATACGCCTTTCTATAAACATAGCGTTCCTACGGGACTAAGATCGCGGGGAACACGCCTGGCTATAAACATAGCGTCCCTACGGGACTAAGATCGCGCGGGGAACACGCCTGGCTATAAACATAGCGTCCCTACGGGACTAAGACGGGTGGCGACAGCGTTTTCTATAAACATTGCGTCCCTACGGGACTAAGAGGGGTGGACAATACGTGTTCTATAAACATAGCGTCCCTACGGGACTAAGAGGGGTAGGGTACACATTTTTGCTATAAACATAGCGTCCCTACGGGACTAAGAGGGGTGGACAATCCATTTTCTATAAACATTGCGTCCCTACGGGACTAAGAGCGCGCCGGGAACACGCCTGGCTATAAACATTGCGTCCCTACGGGACTAAGAGAATACGATATACGCCTTTCTATAAACATTGCGTCGCTACGGGACTAAGAGTTGTTGACAATCCGTGTTCTATAAACATAGCGTCCCTACGGGACTAAGATCGCGCGGGGAACACGCCTGGCTATAAACATAGCGTCCCTACGGGACTAAGAGGCGTGGACAATACGTTTTCTATAAACATAGCGTCCCTACGGGACTAAGAGGGGTGGACAATACGTTTTCTATAAACATAGCGTCCCTACGGGACTAAGAGGCGTGGACAATACGTTTTCTATAAACATAGCGTCCCTACGGGACTAAGATCGCGCGGGGAACACGCCTGGCTATAAACATAGCGTCCCTACGGGACTAAGATCGCGCGGGGAACACGCCTGGCTATAAACATAGCGTCCCTACGGGACTAAGATCGCGCGGGGAACACGCCTGGCTATAAACATAGCGTCCCTACGGGACTAAGACGGGTGGCGACAGCGTTTTCTATAAACATTGCGTCCCTACGGGACTAAGAGGGGTGGACAATACGTGTTCTATAAACATAGCGTCCCTACGGGACTAAGAGGGGTAGGGTACACATTTTTGCTATAAACATAGCGTCCCTACGGGACTAAGAGGGGTGGACAATACGTTTTCTATAAACATAGCGTCCCTACGGGACTAAGAGAATACGATATACGGCATTCTATAAACATACCGTCCCTACGGGACTAAGAGCGCGGGGAACACGCCTGGCTATAAACATAGCGTCCCTACGGGACTAAGAGGGATGGGGGTACACATTTTTCTATAAACATAGCGTCCCTACGGGACTAAGAACCTGGGAAACACATTTTTTCTATAAACATAGCGTCCCTACGGGACTAAGAACCTGGGAAACACGCCTGGCTATAAACATAGCGTCCCTACGGGACTAAGAGGCGTGGACAATACGTGTTCTATAAACATAGCGTCCCTACGGGACTAAGAAATGTTGACAATACGTGTTCTATAAACATAGCGTCCCTACGGGACTAAGAACCTGGAAAACACACCTGCTATAAACATAGCGTCCCTACGGGACTAAGAACCTGGGAAACACATTTTTTCTATAAACATAGCGTCCCTACGGGACTAAGAACCTGGGAAACACACCCTGCTATAAACATAGCGTCCCTACGGGACTAAGAGGGGTGGACAATCCGTTTTCTATAAACATTGCGTCCCTACGGGACTAAGAAATGTTGACAATACGTGTTCTATAAACATAGCGTCCCTACGGGACTAAGAACCTGGAAAACACACCTGCTATAAACATAGCGTCCCTACGGGACTAAGAACCTGGGAAACACATTTTTTCTATAAACATAGCGTCCCTACGGGACTAAGAACCTGGGAAACACACCCTGCTATAAACATAGCGTCCCTACGGGACTAAGAGGGGTGGACAATCCGTTTTCTATAAACATTGCGTCCCTACGGGACTAAGAACTGTTGACAATACGTGTTCTATAAACATTTCGTCCCTACGGGACTAAGAGGGGGTGGGGAGACACGCGCTCCTATAAACATAGCGTCCCTACGGGACTAAGAGCGCGCGGGGAACACGCCTGGCTATAAATATAGCGTCCCTACGGGACTAAGAGAATACGACATACGGCATTCTATAAACATAAGTTAGGAAATATTATCTATGCAAAACAAATCACCGCATCAATGGAGCGAATCGTATATCAATGATGGATACTTATTGGTTCCAAATGTGATTACACCTGAAGAATGTGATGAAATAAAGATTGAAATGTTGGAAATCTTCAGAGGTGGATACGATTCTACGGCAATACCACTACTGCCTGAAACTGCTACAGAAAATGAGATTTTAGACAGGATTATGTGTGTTGGTGAACCACACTCTTTTAGTCCGCTTGTTAGGAAGTATGTTGAACATCCGAAGGTTTGTGCCATTCTGGAAGAAATAGTAGGTGCTCATATCCCTTTTTGGGATGGTGGTGTGAAGTGTATGCAATCTATGATGTTGGGTAAGGTGCCTGGACATACCGGTAATCCTTGGCATCAAGATGAACATCCAATTCCGACGCGTGATCGTTCACTGGTCGGTGCTTGGATTCCGTTAGATGATGCGACTGTTGATAACGGGTGTATTTGGGTGCTGCCGAATAGCCATCGTTCAGGTGTGATTTATGATCGGTTCCCACATGATAAACGGGATGAGTTTGACAGTTGCCACGAAGCAAGAGGATTTGATGATTCAGAGGAAATCCCAATTGAAATGACAGCTGGCAGCGTTCTGTTTTTCAATGGGTATCTGCTACACCGATCAAAGAAGAATCGGAGCAATAACTATCGTCGTGTTCTTGTGAGTCATTACTGTTCTACATCAACTTGGCTGAGTTGGAAGGGGCAGCGCAATTATCGCGGTGTTGTGATTGTTTCTGGTGATGATCCTTATGTTGATGAGGGGTATGTTACGCCGTCCGCCTGGGCACGGTGGGAGTAGAGAATTATTCGATGTAACCTAAGTTCCGCAATCTACCTTCCAGAACCTTCTTTTCCTCTGGTGTTGCGGCTTGCATTTGTAGGTGTTGGTAGTTAGAATTCATCAATATTTCGTCATAGGCATCCCGAAACCTGTCAGGATTCTCACAGATTTCCTCATCTCCGCTTAGGATGTGTCTATATACATATTCACCTGTCTGTTCATCTTCCCGATACATGTATTCACCGTCTGTTAGTGCCCACAACCGCACGCCTTCAGTATATCTACTAATCTCTTTGTTATCTACTGATGTGCGGGAGGTTACCCGGTGGTGTGGCATCTCCAGGTTGTTCTTACTAAGAAACCCTATGCCGTAGAGACTATCTAATTCAGTCAATACCAATCGATCATCTTCATAAGCAGAAGGCATCAAAAGGTCTTGTCCATATCCTTGATAATCTGTTGTTATACCTGCAAGGTTTGTAATCGTGGGGAATAGGTCTATTGCTGAAATTGGACACTCTTGGAAAGGGATTGTATTGACACCCGGTATCTTTGCCAATAAGGGAACATGCAGAACGTTTTGATTAAGTGTTCTGCCGTGGTCAATTATCTCATCACAGATACCTTCACCATGATCACCGAAGATAAATATTGTCCACTCAGTGAGATTAAGTTGTTTGAGAATTTCAACCAATTTGAACTCAAGGATGTGTGTTGCTGCGGCATAGTAATAACTTAGTGCTTCAGCAGTTTTTCCTTCTTTTACAAGAGACCCTAAACTTGGTGCTCCCGGTATGCCACTCATTCCATAACCTCCGTGCGTATACCAGAAATGCAGAAAACAGAATTGCGGTGTTTCAGATGGTTGTTTGAGGTGATGTATAAGGTCTTCCATTGAACCGAGTTGTTGTTCTTTTGCATTTGGATCAATAGGCGTTATATACGATTCATAGTCAAGAAAACGAAATACCTCTGCCCGTTCAGAACGTGCAGTGATATGATAACCTGCCTCGTCGAATAATTGGAATAGGTTCTGTATTCCATCAAACATCTTGAGGTAAGTTTGCCCGTATACCCCATGTTCATAAGGATATAGACCTGTAAAGTATGATGTATGAGAGGGTCGCGTTGCTGGTGCTGTAACAAAGAACTTTTCTGCAAGTGTAAAGTCTTTTGTTAGTAGATCGAATTTCGGTGTGTTAAACAGAGGGTTTGTTCTGCTAAGCGCATCGTATCGCCAGCAATCGATTGAGATGAGTAGGAATTTATGTGTCTGAGGGTTTGCCATATTTTAATCTAATGTTCAGTGGATATTGGACCTATGTGAAAAAACATTGTATAATAGATTATTTAGCACAAGTCATTATCTTGGTTTTATGTTCTTCATAATGGATTTGGTTCTATTATACAAACAGATATGTCTGCAAGCATTTTTCTAAATAGTCGGCTTACGCTCCGGGATATTCTATCTTGTTCGGGGAGTAAAACTATTTCAGCATGTGCTATATTATTCTGTTCAGGAGTGATTTTGACGTTTACAGTATAGTTAGGATAATCTGGTAGGCGTATAGCCTTAACATCTTTCGTCCATATTCCCATAACTCCATCTGAAGGTCTGTCTTTTACGTCTATTGGACATCGAGTTAACTTCGCTCGATTCACAGAAGGGTTTCCGCTTGAAAATGCTGCCCTGTCAATTAATATGTTATCAGATTCTTCCTTAGTATAATGCTTTACGTTAGGATTGTCCTCATTAGATCGGAAATATCTATATAGTAATTCAATTTCGTCCGCATATTTGGAATTATTCTTCATTAATTAGCCATTTCCATAATTGTAAGTAATCTTTTTTGAGAAGGGGTCTTTCTATCCCAAGTCGTTTACCAGATTCTCTCCATACCTTTGAAAAACTTGATTCGTCTTGTGTTATTTCAAGATACAAAGTTCTCTCCTCGATTTTCCATTTTATGCTTGCACCGCCTTCTTCAAAATTGGAAATATGTGCTTTTTTTAATGCGTATCCTTCAGTATCAATGATAGAAACAAACTCAGTTAAAACGTCTTTGGAACGTTTTATATCTTCAGGAGTAGGCTTTTGATAGTCAATCTCGTCCCATTCATATTCATTATCTAAAAGGCTTTCAATTTCAGATAGCATTTCCCGTAATATAATATCGTTTTTGGCTGATATTATAATATCGTTAGGTTGCTTAAGTTTACGTCTGGCTACGATAGCTGATGAACTTTCAGGATAATCCAACTTCATAGGATATTCCTTCCACAAGATAGATTTTATTCCAAACTGGTGCGATTAAAAGGTTCTGCAAAATCTATACAAATATTATAATGAATCCTTACAGTTCCTGTCAAGTTATTCTTTGATTTAGGCAGGGTTATTTAGTTTTCGGTTTTTTTGCGATTATATTCACATATATAAATACCTTGTGTAGGTCGGGTAGAGCGTGAGCGAAACCCGACATGATAATGATAAACATAGCGTCCCTACGGGACTAAGAGGGGGATGGAAGAATGGAAGAATGGAAGAATGGAAGAATGGAAGAATGGAAGAATGGAAGAATGGAAGAATGGAAGAATGGAAGAGGGGAAGAATGGAAGAGGGGAAGAATGGAAGAGGGGAAGAATGGAAGAGGGGAAGGTGAAGAGTCTGAACCAGGATTTACAGGAAAGACAGGAAAGACAGGATAAGAGGGGAAGAAGAATGGAAGGATGGAAGGGGGGAAGGATGGAAGGGTGTGTAAATATTTTGTCCCTATTTGTCTGAATCGCGGATTATACGGATTACGCGGATTACGCGGAAGGGGGTTCTCGGGCATTTCAAGTTTTTTTTTACAAGTTGTCGTGATTTTAGCAAACACCTCTTTTTCTGTGTTTTCCGTGTTCTCCGTGTAATCCGCGATTCAGACAAGATGCGGACAGGGGAACCCAGTCCCTACGAACGGGTGCGGGGGGAATGGACGGGGTTGGGGGTGAACGGACAGGGGAACCCAGTCCCTACGAACGGGTGCGGGGGGAATGGACGGGGATGGGGGTGAACGGACAGGGGAACCCAGTCCCTACGAACGGGGGTGGGGGAATGAGCGGGGTTGGAGGAACGGACAGGGAAACCCAGTCCCTACGAACGGGTGCGGGGGGAATGGACGGGGATGGGGGTGAACGGACAGGGGAACCCAGTCCCTACGAACGGGGGTGGGGGAATGAGCGGGGTTGGAGGAACGGACAGGGAAACCCAGTCCCTACGAACGGGTGCGGGGGGAATGAACGGGGTTGGGGGTGAACGGACAGGGGAACCCAGTCCCTACGAACGGGTGCGGGGGGAATGGACGGGGTTGGGGGTGAACGGACAGGGGAACCCAGTCCCTACGAACGGGTGCGGGGGAATGAACGGGGTTGGGGGTGAACGGACAGGGAAACCCAGTCCATACGAACGGGGGTGGGGGAATGGACGGGGTTGGGGGTGAACGGACAGGGGAACCCAGTCCCTACGAAAACACCTCTTTTTCCGCGTAATCCGCGTAATCCGCATAATCCGAGATTCAGACAAAATACAAACCCTCTTCAGTCCTGTAGGGACTGTCGCATTGATTACGTTGTTAATCTATTAACCTTGTATTATACTGTCGTGCGGTATGTTGATATTCTTGATATTTGTCTGGTTGAAGGGGGAGGGGGGTGTAGATGTAAATTGCATCAGAATATGGATCGTATAGGATAACTTCTTCGCGGGAATCCCCGCAAACATCAGCAGGATAGCAGTGATACCACCCCATTTTGCCGCCGGTTGGTTGTGGTAATTCTGGAAACTTCACTACCTTCATTCCTGAACCATCATAGAGTGCTGCGGGACTGTAGATGAGGTCAGCATTTCCGTTTCCATTCCATCGGATTATCTCTAATCCTGTGTTGTTTGGGGAAGGATCAACTTTGAATCTGTTGAGAATCTGTCCTCTGTTATCAACAACGATTAAGTCTGGATTATGACCGTTATAGCGGATAACTAAGTTTGGTGCTGCATCGGGGAGAATGTTTCCATATCGTATTTCCTGTCCGTGTGGTACAACATCAAAACCGAGAGATATTAGTGGGTGTCCTTTTTCATCTACAACTTGACCGCCTCCAGAATGTATTGCTCGAATCTGACCGTTCCATTCTTCTACTAAGACAGCGTCGTTATTTTCACCGTAGTATTTATCCCAAAGCACGTTCCCGTGAGCATCGAGTGCATAATTTCCTCCATTGACTTCATCAAGACCGTCTCCATTGAAATCACCCACCGCGGGGATGTATGCGGAATGTTTTGGGTAGCGATACCACCTGTCAGTGTATTGCCAAAGAAGGTCAAGTTGATGGTTGAAGGCAAGTACATTCACACCTATCTTGACAACAAAATCTTGTGGCTGTTCGTTTCCGCTAAGATTGGCTATCATCAGGCGTTGGTGTACATAGTTAGGGATATGAAGTTCATCATCTACATAGGCGTTACACTGTTGCAGTTGCTTACATACCACTGCGTGTTTGACATCACCAGTTGAACCGTTCAATATCATTAGACGAATTGCATTCAGGTCCCACTTACTGGCTTTGTCAACATCTTTATCAATCCAAAAAGTGATTACTTCTGAATGTCCATCAGCATCAATATCATATATAGCAACGGGACCTGGGCGGTCAGGGGAAAGCGTGTTTAGTACTGCATCCTTTTCATCGGCATCCTTGATTTGAAGGTGTTTATCACCTTTATACCAGAGTAGTTCGCCTTCAAGTGTAAATGCGCCGAGGAAGCAGGGATGGATTCCGCCAAGCGATTTATAGACTAAAAAGTCAACATTTCCATTTCCTGTCAGGTCGCCGATGCGGATATCTCCACCCCACATGCGACCTTCTGTTTCGTTGAGAAATAGATCGGGAATTTGAACTCTTTTATAGAGATGCGCGGAATCCGGTTTATCCATGTTATACCATTTTCGTAGGTCGGGTAGAGGAACGAAACCCGACATGTAATATACCATTTTCGTAGGTCGGGTAGAGGAACGAAACCCTCTTGAGTTCCGTAGGAACGGCATAGAAGAATAAACATAGCGTCCCTACGGGACTAAGAGGGGTGGGGGTACACATTTTTCTATAAACATAGCGTCCCTACGGGACTAAGAGCATACGACACACGTCCTGCTATAAACATAGTATATATTGTCTGAACCAGGATTATCAGGAAAGACAGGAAAGACAGGATAAGAAACTTTTTATCTGGTGTTGATTCTATATTTAGTGATTTTAGCGAACCCCTCTTCAGTTCCGTAGGAACGATATGTTTATAGAAAAACGTTATACAAACGAATTACATGATACAGAATAACGGGGAAACATTGTTGAAGATTTAACATTTCAACTACTCTGGGGATTTAATGTGTCACCCACTAAAAATCAGGGGATTAGAGATGAAATTGATTAGCTGTTCCTTGGTGTTGTATCTCAAAGCTTTCCTTCACGGGCACGTTCAAGCAACATTCTAATCATTCGCTGCTCAATATCAATTAAGGTTAGCCCCAAGGACGTTTGACGTTTCACTTCTTTGATGGCCCGTATTTTGTCAATAATTTCTTTACCTATCGTGATCATCTCAAAATCTGGACGTAACCGAATACGTTCCACAACCAATTCTGTTTTTTTCTCAGGGGTCAAATCTGTAAATGACACTTGAAAAGGTTCTTTTTCTACGACTTCTCGTAAAGATAACCATTGCCCGCTATGATCCATAGCCACCGGAGAGATCCAATGGTCTTCATCAGACAACCGTCTGTAATTCGTCATGGGTATCTCCTTTTTATACGATAGTATAATTTATAATTTTAATTATACGTAAGTATAGTCAGACATGTCAAGTATGTTTTTTATTTTTCAGGGTAATTTAGTTTTAGGAACTAACGATTTTTTCTTTTACTAACAGTTTACATTGTCGGTTAGGTAGAATAGCGAAGTCCGAATGTATCAACTCAACGATTGAGGGTATGTGAAACCCTCTTCAGTCCCGTAGGGACGAAATGTTTATAAGGACATCAACAATAAATATGCCGTCCCTACGGGACTGAAGAGGGTGGGGGTACACGCCCTTCTATAAACATAGCGTCCCTACGGGACTAAGAGCATACGACACACCCCTTCTATAAACATAGTATATATTGTCTGAACCAGGATTTACAGGAAAGACCGCAATCTAACAGAATGCGGTACAAAGAGAAGAAACCTTCTTATCCTGTCTTTCCTGTCTTTCCTGTCTTTCCTGAAAATCCCGGTTCAGACAACCCAAGGAAACGGACAGGGAAACCCAGTCCCTACGAAAACACCTCTTTTTCCGCGTAATCCGCATAATCCGCGTAATCCGCGATTCAGACAAAATGCGGACAGGGAAACACAGTCCATACGAAAACACCTCTTTTTCCGCGTAATCCGCGTAATCCGCATAATCCGCGATTCAGACAAAATGCGGACAGGGAAACACAGTCCATACGAAAACACCTCTTTTTCCGCGTAATCCGCATAATCCGCATAATCCGCGATTCAGACAAAATACAATATGCTGAAAAGCAACATTTTGGATATTAGACAAATGCTTTAAATAATCCAACGTAGAGTGCTAAGACTTTGTCGGGATCAGGACCTGTGTAGGCACATTCGTTGGAAATGTACCCGGTAAAACCGATACGCTTAAGCCATTCAAACATCTGTCTGTAGAGTTCAAAAGTCTCTGGTGTTTCCACTTTGTGTGTATGCACTGAAGTGATATGGGGTGCAATACGCGAAAATAGCGGTTCAATACTACCATCTTCACATCCTCTAAATTGTGAATTGAAGACGAAACCGACATTTGGTAGATTCACCCCTTCAATTACTTCCATAGCAGAATCGGGGTCGGTGAAGGAACCGTGCATCTCAATTGAGACGGTAATGTCTTTATTCGCAGCATAGTTCCCAAGTTCCTTTAATCCATCAGTTACATATCCGACAACAGCATCTCTATTTTCCTCGGTATACCTATCCCCAAGAACGCGGACGTGGTCACAGTCAAAATACTCTGCCATGTCAATTACACGTGTGACCCGTTTTACGGTCGCCTCTCTATCAGCAGCATTCTCTGAGTGGAAATTCTGACAACTTGTAAGTGATGATATGACGACATTGCTTGCGTCTACTTGTGATTTCAATGCTTCCCATTTTTCTTCAGGCGTATCCCATTCAAAACCGTGTTTCTGTTTATAGTCCATTAGGAGTTCAACGCCGTGATAGCCGGTAGACTCTGCTGTATTAAGGATACGTTTGAGTTCCCACTCTTGACATGTTTGATATGTATTTAATGACCACTTCATATTTTCTACTCCTGTATTGGTATTGGATACCAGAGTCCTCCTGTTTTTGATGTAAGTGCTTTATGTGTGAGATGATTTATTCCGATCACATCAACGGTGATATTGTTCTCCCAACATTTTAGTAGAACATCGTTCAAATTATAGTCTCCTTTACTTGGTTCATCGGTAACGAGTACAAATCTTCTTTTTGCGTCATTTCGAAATTCAACCCGTCGTATAGCTTTTATGATTGCATTGTGTGCGCGTTCGTCTCCAGCTGCAGCAACGACATGTGTTGTCAATAGTTGTTTGTATTGTTCAACATTGCGCGTTGGTTGATGTGTAATAGTATCACCTTCAAGGTATCGAAAAATGACGACTCCAAGTTTAAAATCTATACCTTGCTCCTCAAATACAGATACCATTGTGGTTAGTTGTCTGCCAACAGCGCGGATATTGTCTATCATACTGCCACTAATATCCAGTAGAAAGACGATGTCTACTGCGCTATCAGGATCAGTATCTGCGATACTTTCAGCGATTCCTGTTAACGCCTCCCCCATTTCTCCATCTCTGTCAACAAGCTCAGCAGGAATATCAATTTCTTCTTGCATACTATCTAATTTTTCTTTCTCTGTCAGAGCAGAAACAGAAATTGTAGGTGATTGCACATTTTGGACAGATATAGATTTCCATTCCGGTTTTTCTGTGTTTGTTTCCGATAACGGTGTTTCGGAAAAGGGCAAATTCGCATCAGTACCGAAAGCGACTGATGAGGTATCAGTTGTTACTCGCTTCGTTGAATCTATCGGTTCTACACGGTTCTGATTCCTGACTTTAACAGTGTTGGATGATACAGGACGGCGTTTTGGCATAGAACGTTTCTGCTGGCTGCTTGTGTGAAAACGCTTGACTGTTGTTACTTTTAATGCATCATTCATTAGAGTTTCAGGGAGCATCATGGGTCTGTACCATGTGATATAACTTATGCTTAGCAGTGCTATTGCGATGGCGTGTAATACAACTGATAGGACAAATGCCCGTCGTGTTTTTCGCCGTTTCTGTTGTAGTCTATGTGTGAAATCATAAAATAGCATGTTAACTCCCCTACGAGATGTTTAGTCAGATATGATTGAAACCGTTCCTTGATTGCCATCAACGTGCAACTTCTGTCCATTAACGATAGTGCGTGTTGCATTCGTTATATTCGCGACTGCGGGGACACCATACTCTCTTGCCACTACAGCGCCGTGCGATAACATTCCACCACGTTCCATCACCAATCCAGCTGCTTTCAAAAAAAGTGGTGTCCATGCGGGGTCAGTTGAAGGACATACGAGAATATAATCCGCATCATCAGGTTTAATATCTGCTGGATTAACTAATACGCGTGCCTCTCCTTTTGCAGTACCCGCCGACACACCAAGCCCTGTAAAGGTTTCTAACGCATCTATTTGTGCAGCGCGACCGATGCAATCCAATACGTCACTGAATATGACGTCTGGCAACTCAATTTGTAGTAGTCTTTTTCGTTGTTCCTTTCTTTTACTAATCAGATCGCTAAATATTTCACCTTTGATCAAGTCTTCTAATTCATCTGGAACAAGATAGAAAATGTCGCCATCAAGTTCATATCGGCTATCCAATTCAACCAACGTTCTGCGAATCTGTTCGTACCCGAGCATCAGGTAGAACTTTGCGGTCTCTCTGAATGGCATATATCTTCTTGTATAATCCAATTCAGTCTCAATCTGTTTTTTCATGTTTTTTCTATTTTGTAGGACATCGTTAAGTTCTCTTTCTGCGGTTTCTCGTTGTTCTCTTTGCCGTTTAAAGTGTTCGCTATCGGTTATTGTTGTTTCAGTGTTCCCTGGTTTCTGTTGTGAATATGATGCAATGATCTGTTTGAGATAAGTAGTATCTTCGCGCCATCGGGGTTGTGCTAATTCAAACTCGTCTACAGCACGATGTCCGAAATCCTTGAGAAAGTCGTCAAGTTTCATTTCACCATTTGCTATTTCCCATAACTTTTCATTTGTTTCAACGGTTAGATTCCCTGCCTCTCCGCTGATCAGTCTACTTGCTAAACTTTTTGCTTCAGTTTCATTCAGACATTTTTTTAGAGCAGTCTCCAATCTTTGCAGTGAAAATGCGGCAAGAAGGGTCGCAGTGAGTGCTTTCGGTGCAAATGCGTTCAACGTTAACTTACACCACTCTTTGAATTTCTCGACTAACGCTTTATCAGAGAGTTCTGAATAAGAAATTCGCTGTTCTACTTTAACAGTGTCGTGAAACTGTGGTAATTCTTCGTCTATCAGAATTTTATCATAATTTGAACGACATTTGCTCAGTTGTAATTCTGCTTTGGTCATTCGGATAATATGGAGGGGGAGTTTCAACCAGAATGAAGTTGTACTATGCTTGATATTTGTGGAAGCTTGTGCATACAGTGCTTTCTGTGGATTGTTCTTTAGTTCTTCAAAATCGTGTGCTAAGGGAAATCCCTCAAAAAAAAGTTCTGCTTCACGATTCAGGTTTATGTATATTCTTCCGCAAATAAGGTTTAAAATACCGTTGTCATCA
Organism: Candidatus Poribacteria bacterium; assembly: GCA_965261435.1. Taxonomy (GTDB): domain Bacteria; phylum Poribacteria; class WGA-4E; order WGA-4E; family WGA-3G; genus MSPOR6. The sequence goes on along the minus strand of CBDHDL010000021.1, from coordinate 2,412,030 downwards.
ACATTTTTGCTTGGATGGAAACCTAAGCCGCGATATGCTTTACCTAACCCACCTAATCCCGACATAAAGTGTTTTATGATTGACCAGGTCATCGGTAATGGTGAAGGTAATACCTCTGCAATGTTGTGGTGACTCCAGACGGTATCTCTACCATTGGCAATCATTTCAAGTGTTTGAATTTCTGACTGTATAAGTTTTTTGGTCTCTACATCTGAATTAAGTTCGACGTGTGATTTTACTGTAATCGGTCTTGCTTGCAACAAGACAAACTTACCGTCCACAAGTGCCCATTCAACATCCATCGGTTGCTCATACAGAGTTTCAACTTGGATACCGATTTTGTAAAGTTGTATTAATTGGTCATCGGTAAGACTTTGCGCCTCTTGCTTATCCTCTGATATCGTCTGAGCACCAGACTCGGTGATCATCTCTCGTTTGGATGCGATGTCCTTCTTTAGTATCTCTCCTGTTTTGCGAGAGACTTGGAAACTATCTGGCGTGATAGCGCCTGAGACGACAGATTCTCCTAATCCCCAATTTGATTCAATGATACTCGCGTTTTCATCATAGGGACTGACAGTAAACAGCACCCCTGAGGCATCTGGTTTACACATTTCTTGTATAACCACAGCCATAGACAAATCATCATCTTGTATGTCCTTTGTCTGGCGATAGTTTATCGCTCTTTCAGACCAGAGTGAATTCCAACACTTTTTTATACAATCAACAAGTTCATCATCTTGTGCGTTTAGGAAGGTATCCTGTTGACCAGCGAAACTTGCGTCTTCTAAATCTTCTGCTGTTGCACTTGAACGGACAGCGACTGTATCAGTATTTAAGGTGTTTCTTGCATGTCTTATCTCTGCAATTAAGATTGGGTCTAACTTAATATCATTGATGTTTTCGGGGTTTTGTTTTGACAAGTCTGTAACTGACAAGCGATAGGCATCGGTGGTAATACAGAATCCTGGCGGTACTGTAAAACCTGCTTGTGTCAATTTAGCGAGATTCAGTCCTTTTCCACCAACAAGTGTAAGTTCATTTTCTTTGATTTCTGAGAAGTGTTTGATAAATTGCATTCGTTCGATTTGGTGTGTGATGGTTTTATTGAAATGAAGATTAGTATAACACTGTATATGCTTCAATGCAAGTGGGTTTCTGTTTTGTAGAATAATACGATTTTCGTAGGTCGTGTAGAGCGAAGCGGAGTCTATAAATCAACGATGTGAATGCGCGTTTGGTATTCTACATGATTTGTCGGGACTGAAGAGGGGGGTACGCATTTTTCTATAAACATAGCGTCCCTACGGGACTAAGAGGGGTGGGGGTACACGCACTGCTATAAACATAGCGTCCCTACCAAATCAACGCCAAATGCGCGTTTGGCATTTGGCGGGACTAAGATCGCTGGGAAACACGCACTGCTATAAACATAGCGTCCCTACGGGACTAAGAGGGGTAACGACAGCGTTTTCTATAAACATAGCGTTCCTACGGGACTAAGAGTTGTTGACAATCCGTGTTCTATAAACATAGCGTCCCTACGGGACTAAGAACCTGGGAAACACGTCCTGCTATAAACATAGCGTCCCTACGGAACTAAGAGACTGGGAAACACGCGATGCTATAAACATAGCGTCCCTACGGGACTAAGAGGGGTGGGGGTACACGCACTGCTATAAACATAGCGTCCCTACGGGACTAAGAGGGGTGGCCACAGCGTTTTCTATAAACATAGCGTCACTACGGGACTAAGAGCATACGACATACGGCATTCTATAAACATAGCGTCCCTACGGGACTAAGAACCTCGGAAACACGTCCTGCTATAAACATAGCGTCCCTACGGGACTAAGAGGGGTAACGACAGCGTTTTCTATAAACATAGCGTCCCTAATGAAGTTAAAATAATTAAACGGGTGATAACCCAACATACCGCAAGAGGCTTTCTGAACCACCTATGAACTGTTCCATAAATGCCATGACCCGTTGTTGAAGGTTCTCCCATTCATCAGTGAGACGGTGTAAATGTAAAATAGCTTGTCGCGCTTGTCTCCATAGTTTTTCAATCGGGTTTGTCCAAGGCGCATAGGTCGGTAGTTGTACTATCTCTATTGGTAGCTTAGGCAGTTTTTCTATTTTTGAATTACCTTTCTCCCAACTCGGTGGGAGGGGTTTATCAAACGCCGAGTTTTGTGGCAAAAGTGCTTCCAAGAGACGCACATGGAGGTGAATAGGGCGATTATCTTGGATCATATAAATGTGTTTAGCATGAGGGTATCGCTCACAAACTTCTGTGTAAAACGCATGAGTTGCTAACACGGTGGCCTTCTCTACTTGCTGGTAAACGACATCGCCAGTGTGTGGGTTCAGGGCGCCGATCCCGACGCAGACCTGATCCGAACCCAAACCCTGATGTGCCAAAGGTTTTTTCGTACCACGCTGCGTCCAATCCTTGGCTATGGTGGGGCGTCGGTGAAAAGAAAACTCGTCTTGGTAGAGCGCAACATGGGTATCACGGTTTTGCTCCACTATTTCTAATGACTGTTTGACATATTGCATTTTTTGCTCATAGGCAGCATCAGGACTATGGATATAAGCTCTACCACGCTTGTAGCTAAGACCGTATCGTGAGAGAATCTGACGCACACCCTGCAAAGTCAGGTCATTAAGCCAGGATATTGATACTCTGATCTCTTTTAGCGTCCAGCGCGTCTGATGTCCCGAGGTGGGGGCTGGTGGTCTGCCCACAAGGGTTCGCAGCTCATTTTCAGCGTCTTCTTCAGACATCGGCGCATACGAAGGTTTTCTGCCTCTGCCCGGTTTCTGATAGAGGCCTTGGATACCTTGCTCGCGAAAACGGCGCAACCAGTCATAGACAGTATCGGGTTTTCGTTTTTTCAACAGACCATTTAGTGCTACATTATGCGGGGACATACCTGAGCCGATCTTCAAGATTGCAGCGGCACGCTCGCGTATATAAGATTGTTTCCCATTATCGCGAAGTTTGTGAAGGGCGTCTTGTTGTTCATCAGTGAGGTCAAGAACGTGTCGTTTTGCCATAATAGTGTTCCTCCTTGATGAACATTATAGCACATTTTTAGAAATACCTGATTTATTTTTTTAACTTCATACGGGACTAAGAGCATACGACATTCTATAAACATAGCGTCTCTACCAAAAAAAGTTGACACAGCTATATTAACCGTGTATAATATATAATATTCTTTGGGTCGAGTGGTGGAATCGGTAGACACAATGGACTTAAAATCCATCGCCCATAAACAGGCGTGAGGGTTCAAGTCCCTCCTCGACCATGTTCCTTCCAAATCTTATCGCAGGGTAGAGCAGTCTGGTAGCTCGTCGGGCTCATAACCCGGAGGACGTGGGTTCAAATCCCACCCCTGCAATCTTCATTTACAACCTTAATAACAATACAAATTTGTATATATCGGACAGGGAAACCCAGTCCCTACGAACACAGCTACTCACCATCGGACAGGGAAACCCAGTCCCTACGAACACAGCTACTCACCATCGGACAGGGAAACCCAGTCCCTACGAACACAACTACTCACCATCGGACAGGGAAACCCAGTCCCTACGAACACAGGTACTCACAATCGGACAGGGAAACCCAGTCCCTACGAACACAGGTACTCACAATCGGACAGGGAAACCCAGTCCCTACGAACACAGCTACTCACCATCGGACAGGGAAACCCAGTCCCTACGAACAGAGCTACTCACCATCGGACAAGGAAACCCAGTCCCTACGAACAGAGCTACTCAGCATTTGAGTGTAGACAGAACACGAATAGAAGGTAAGAAATCCTAAATTCCCAATCCATCATCAATTTCACGTTGATAGGTATTGATGGATTCATCCAGCATGCTGTCTATCTGAACGATCTGTCCAGTAGCACCGGATTCAAGCATTGCGTAAGAGATTGCGACGGAGCGGGTGCCTTGATATGCATCAACTTCAATTGGACGATTGCCAGCGATTGCTTCGGCAAAGTCCCCGTATTCAATTGCAATGATTTTTGCGTCAGTGTCGTTGAATGGTAGGTTATATTGCCATAGCCGGTCTCCTCCGAATAGGTCAGTCGTGACAGCATCAAGATGGAAATCAGGGACAAGGTCTAAGAGTCGTTCATCGTCAATCGTTCCCTGTCCATCAATCTGAAGTGAAATCACACCTCCGCTTCTGTCCCCTGGGAGTGTGATTGAGCCTTTTGATCCGTGTATCTGTCGTGTCCAACTACCTTTTCCCCATGCGCCGTGGTCTTCAATATACTGTCCAACCACTCCATTTTTGAATTTGATTGTAGCGTATGCGGCATCCTCAGCCGTTGCTTCAAATTCTGCGGGCATTTTTCGTTGCCATTCCGTATAAACTCCAGCGGGATTAGAACCAGATTCACCTGTCCCTGCAGCAGAATTGTGGCGTATTGGCTCGTGAAGGCGTGTCTGTGCATAAACAGTTTCTACTTCACCGAGAAAATACTCTATCATATCAGCATAGTGGACTCCAACGTCCAACAGCACACCGCTTTGATCTTTCTGGTGTCGCCAAACAGAAATAAGCATGCGGTTTGAGCCGCCTATTGCATGGTGCATGAGAAAACGCGGTTTTCCAATAACCTCTGCGTCAATTAGAGCTTTTGCAAGTCGATTGACAGGGTCCCTCCGATAGTTTTCAGCTACACTCAACACAGAATCAGAATTGTCTGCTGCTTTTCGAATTAAGTTGCAGGCACGAACGGTTAAACCCATCGGTTTTTCAACCATAGTGTGCCATCCACGTTCAAGTGTTTCAACAGCAACAGTGTGATGGTAAGGTGGGGTTGTCGTAACGTCAACTGCATCAATTCCAACTTCAGCAAGTTGATCTAAACTACCAACAACTGTGGGTTTTTTACCAAGTCGTTGAACTGCTTGCTCAGCGAGAGATTCTGCATTAGCGATAATTGGATCACAGGCACCAACGAGGTCAAATCTATCCCAACCAACGCGATGAAGTTCTGACAGTCCATACATGTGTCGGTGTCCCATTCCACCACATCCAACTATAGCTAATCTTATTTTATCCATGGTATTCCTTATTTATTTAGTACTATCTCTAACCTTTTTAGATCAGTTTCTAAAAGTTTGCCATCGTTCCGATAGAGTTCTTGACGGTTTAGCACCTTCTCAGCGTATACTTTGCCTCTACCTGACAACGGTCCTCTGATCTTCACTCTTCCTGGTCCAACATTATATGCACCGAGTGCTAAGGTTAGGTTGTTGAGATATTTGTTCAAGAGAAAGTTGAAATATTCCAGACCGGCTTCAAGGTTTTTCTGAGCATCAAATCTCTCATCTACTTTTCCGTTAAGATTAGGTTTGAGTCTGTTAGAGTATTTTGGAACTTTCAAGCCGTATTCTCTTGCTGTTGAGGGTATCATCTGCATTAAACCTCCTGCCCCGGTTTTTGATACAGCCACCGGATTGAATTTTGATTCAACATAAATAATAGCTAACATCAACTCAAGAGAGATACTGTGTTTTTCCGCGATTTGGATGCTTCTCTTTTTTGAGGTATATTGGGTAGGTTCAGTTTTTTTATGTGTTGTATTATTCGGTGTTCGTGGTTGTGTTGTAGGATGTGTGGTGCGAATATCTGATTCTGCATCATTTGATTCGACATTATCTTTTGTTGTATCGTTATGGCCAGGTGTTTTTCCATAAGTTTCTTGCGTTGTATCCCCAAAAGTGAAACCGATTGAGAGGAGATGTTTATAGTCAAGGTCTTGTTGGTTTAAGTAAGTATAATAGGTTTGCTTCCCCCATCCGTTAAATGAGAGTCCTAAACTCCAAGATTGTGCGAACGCGCCTGCATCATAGGTAAAATGAGAGCCCACATTCGCTGAAAGTGAACCCGATACAACTTCTAAACTCGTACCAAAACCTGGCGTGGTAAAACTATAACACGCGTGCCATTTTATGTATTTGTTAGGTATTAGGGTTGTCCCGAAAGCCATCTGTGAATTGAATGAATTCAAGACGAAACCATTTTCATCTTGTATAGAGACTCCGTTAATGTCGCGAAACTGCATACCGACAATGGCTTGTTGGGAAAGTGCTATCATTGCGCCGAAGTCATAGTTTTGTGCCCACAAACTGTTTTTATATGGTGAGCGACTAAAACCTGTGCTTACCCCGATCTGTATCGGGCCAAGTTTTCTTGCATAAGATAGGAGGGCTTGATTGTAGCCATACTCAAACGTACCGATTGGATTTGAAAACCGGTTTATGAGGAAACGATCAGAAGTGTTGAAATCCAGAAGGTTTATACCGAACGTGCCGACAGATTTTACAGGATAGGCTATTGACAGTGCGCCTTGAGAGAGATCATATATTATGTTTGCGTGGTTAAGAGATGCCAGTCCTGCTGGATTCCATAGCGGACTGGTTGCATCGTCTGCCCCACTCACAAATGCTCTGCTTAACCCGAGCCCCCGTGTCCCAATTAGGGGTCTCTGGTCAAGTGTGCCGATGTAAGTTTCGTCATTGCTTGTTTCAGAAAGCGAGGGAATCACACCGAGAATACCGGTGAATAATAGGAGTAAGATGATTCGGAACCATCTCATTTCACGGTAAATCAAGGTGTCGAGCTGGGTTTTCACTTTTACCTTTGTATCGGATCTCAAAATGCAGGTGGGGTCCGGTTGAAATTCCCGTATTTCCAGATAATCCGATAACGTCACCTTGTTTGACTATATCACCCACAGAAACCCGGAACCTTGACAGATGTGCGTACCATGTAGAGTAGTTGTCTGCATGTTGAATGCGCACGATTCTACCGTACCCTCGTTCCCATGCGGCATAAACAATTCTGCCAGTTTTTGCAGCATAAACTCTTGTGCCTGTAGCTGCACGGAAATCTATGCCTTTATGCATCAAGTACTTTCGGCTCACTGGATGATGTCGATATCCGTATCTTGATGTTACATATAATGGGATGCGTAACGGTTTTGCAAAACCGTCGGTTGTCTCTCCGGGGATATAGATTTTCTGTCCAATTTTAAGCCGTTTGGGATTGGAAATACCGTTCAGATACTGTAGTTTTTTCCAGTCTTTAACACCATGTTTTTGAGCAATACTATATAAGTTGTCTCCATCTCTAACAGTGTGCCACGTCCCATCTGAATTAGTGCTTGAACTGATCGGTTTTGTTCCAATAGGAATAAGTAGCTTCTCACCAATCTGTAGGTGGTTCATAGATTTCAAGCTATTGGTCTGAGCAATAGATTTCATAGGCACTTCATATTTTCTGGCTATTTGAGATAACGTTTCCCCTTTTTTAACCTTGTGTAGCATTCCAATACATGAAGATGTCAATGATGCTGAAATGAAAACAATGAGTAAAACTGCTATAATGACTTGAATTTTATTTTTCTTCATATTTTTCCTTAATGGTTATGCTAACTAATGCTTTGTATATCGGACAGGGAAACCCTGTCCATACGAATGATTTGTATAGCGGACAGGAAACCCCGTCCCTACGAATGATTTGTATAGCGGACAGGGAAAACCTGTCCATACGAATTAAACATTACGAATGATTTGTATATCGGACAGGCAAACCCCGTCCCTACGAATTAAATATTACGAATGATTTGTATATCGGACAGGCAAACCCCATCCCTACGAATTAAACATTACGAATGATTTGTATATCGGACAGGCAAACCCTGTCCATACAAACTAAATATTGTATAGCGGACAAGGAAAACCTGTCCATACAAACTAAATATTGTATAGCGGACAGGGAAACCCTGTCCCTACGAATTAAATATTACGAATATTACGAATATTACGAATAAAACTTAATTAAATATTACGAATAATTCAATAAATGGTTTATTGTATTCAATGTAAAACTAAAATCAGTTATGTGCTTATGTGTAAGTATTACTTTTTTGTCATATCGGTATTATTTAATTTAATATCATTGTTGCGCTTTATGAAATAACTTTACTATTCGTTGACTACCTTTAGAAGAATTTCGGTAGTATCCGAAATTATCTGAGTTTCTGTTTGTATTTCGCTATCATTTACGGCAACAATTTCGCTGATAACAGTTACCACAAGCTGTAACACTTCAACTTTAGTATTTTCTCCATTTAACGTATCTGGTGCTGTCCATGTGACTGCCAGGTCGTTTTCGGAAGAAAGAGTCCCATAACCTGTAATGTTGAGCCAATTTAATGTGACGCTTGTACCTCTAACCCCTTGAACTGTTGCGTTGATATCCACTTGTTCACCGGGTTTTACGGTTTCTTTTGTGACATTGACTGTCACATCAAGTCCACCTACATCGTCAGTATCATCAGCATCACTCTTATCATCCAATGCGTCTGAATCCGACATAGGATTGTTAAGGTTGCTACCGCCACAACTTGATATAGCAACTACTAAACCAAGAATAAAGATGTATGAAATTATTCTAAGTAGAAGAGATTTTGGCATGAGTCCACCCATTGATTACTACTGAGTTAAATCTTCCTCAGTATGCTATCCGTACAACTTCTATGCTACTTTATATACGATTCTTATATAGCATTCCGCTTGCTTTAATTTCTTGACTAAATCACAACTTGATATAACAAGGCATTAAATAATTACGGATATTTGAGAGTACGGTTTCAAGACGAGTGAAAACTCAAGAATGATTTGACGAGGAGTACTCCTCGTCAAATCCTCAAGATCATCTTGCGGTGCCTTCCATCTGGTCTCGTAGAAAGGCGAGTATATCTGCAATGTCTTGGTCGCTAAGGATATCGGAAGCATAGAATGGCATTAGGGAACCCCCACCTCGTATTTTTGTTGCCCATCGGACGATAGTCTTATCAATATCGCGTGGCGGTCTTGTTCTAACGAGTTGAATTCCGATACCTGCTTTTTTCGGTGTTGGGTGACAGACGACACATGCGCGTCCCCATAGTTGCCAACCTTTTTTTGCATCGCCGTTCATAGCGGCGATTTTCTGACCTGCTTCAGCCTTTGCATCAGCATCTAACATTTGCATTTCGAACTGGGGACCTTTTTTTCCATCAGAAATAGCCTCAAAGTAAGCCATTAGAGCTTCTGCATGTTCTGCGGGGATTGCTGTCGGGTTAACTTTTGGCCCAGGTACTTTCTGTAGAAAGTGTTGATAACAAAAACCTCCACCGCCGGCAGCTCTTTCGAAATCTGCGCCGCTTATCATACCACCTTTAGCAGAACCGCGCTGTGGTACACCGATGACACTATGTCCAGCACGAATTAGTCCATCAGGTTTTTCTTCTTCATCAAAATCTGCGTGACAATTCGCACAAGAGAGGCCGGTTGCTACTTTGGCGTTGATTGTGCCCTTAAATGTCGGATCATGAAAAAGTTCGCGTCCAAGTTGTGCTTTGTCTGACATCTGTTGTGCTTGTGTCAAAAATACTAAAACTGTTATCAGAATTGCAGCAGTTGAAAACGAAACTAACTTACGCATCAAAAATCTCCTTTACTTTTATGTGTGACAATACTATTGTACAGAATCTGACAAATATTGTCAACAAAAAAATCCTACAGAAAACTATTCCATTGACATATTCATCAGTTTCTGCTAATATATACTTTGAAATAAATCTTTTGGATGAACAATGGTTGAAGATCAGCTACCCCCACCCCTCTTCAGTTCCGTAGGAACGATATGTTTATAGAAAAACGGGCAACCCCCCACCCCTCTTCAGTTCCGTAGGAACGATATGTTTATAGAAAAACGGGCAACCCCCCACCCCTCTTCAGTTCCGTAGGAACGATATGTTTATAGAAAAACGGGCAACCCCCCACCCCTCTTCAGTTCCGTAGGAACGATATGTTTATAGAAAAAATGGGTACCCCCCACCCCTCTTCAGTTCCGTAGGAACGATATGTTTATAGAAAACGTTGTACAATCACTCTTGAGTTCCGTAGGAACGGCATAGAAGAATAAACATAGCGTCCCTACGGGACTAAGAGGGGTGGGGGGTACACGTCCTGCTATAAACATAGCGTCCCTACGGGACTAAGAGCATACGACACACGTTCTTCTATAAACATAGCATCCCTACCAAAAAAACTTGAAATCCACAAAAAACACAATCCGCGTAATCCGTGTAATCCGTATAATCCGCGATTCAGACAAAATGCGGACAGGGAAACCCAGTCCCTACGAAAACACCTCTTTTTCCGCGTAATCCGCGTAATCCGTATAATCCGCGATTCAGACAAAAACGGTGACAATTGCTTTACACACCCCACTCTCATTCTTGTCTTGAATTTTATCGTCTTTTATACTATAATTCAGTCAAGAGTTTAATGAAGGAGAACAAAAATGAAAAAGGTTTCACTCTTAGCACTCTGTTTTCTTATCTCAACGACTTGTGCGTATGCAGAACTCAGCCAATCCGATTTTGAGACAATTCAATCCATCATTGACAAATCTGAAAAACAGATTAAGGAATACATCGATCTCAAAATCAATGCATTAGACGCGAAGTTAAGCGGAGAAATCAAAGCATTAGACGCGAAGTTAAGCGGAGAAATTAAAGCATTAGATGGACGAATGAATCAATTATTTTGGCTTATGATTTCCATAATTGCTTTGATAGCTGTGGCTGTGGGGATGCCGTATTTCTATGTTGGATATGTTGGAAGGCAGGGAAAAGAGATACAATCAGAAAACGAACGCATTGAGGCGTTACAACAAGAGATTGAAGCAATGCGACACGAAATGAATGAAAGAAATTTAAGCACCACTTAATACGTCCTTTCACACATAAAAATGGAGCGTAGGATAAAGGGGTTGCATTCCCCCGATCTTCAGTAGGGACGATATGTTTATAGAAAACGGATTGTCAACACCTCTTCAGTTCCGTAGGAACGATATGTTTATAGAAAACGTTGTACGACCCGTCTTGAGTTCCGTAGGAACGGCATAGAAGAATAAACAAAGCGTCCCTACGGGACTAAGAGCCTGGGAAACACGTCCTTCTATAAACATAGCGTCCCAACCAAAAAAACGCAAAATGTACAAAAAACACCTTCCGCGTAATCCGCGTAATCCGTATAATCCGCGATTCAGACAAATAGAGTGACAAAATATTTACACACCCAATCCTACAATTCATGACCAAACAAATATCTCATCATCTTCTGGTGAATATCCGATGAAAACTGCTAAGACTATTCTTGCACGGTTCCCTTGGACAGGCGGTACTTCGTGAATACAACGTGTGTTGAAAAAGTAAAGATCTCCTTGTTCTAAGTTGACTTGAGAGTTCTCAATATTGTTCTCAGTTGCATACTGATTAAAGGTCTCTTCGGTGATGTATGGTTGAATTTTTTCTGACCAAAGACATCTATGGAGTATCGCTTGTGTTCCCTTTCCAGTCTCATCTGCATTCTGAATGCATAACACGCCAGCGAATTGATGTTTAAATCGATAGACAGCATAATTAGTTCTTTGTTCGCGATATTTTACGCTATCAATGTGCGGTTTATAACTATGCGTTTCGTAATGTACACGGAAAATTGCTGGACCGTATAGGGATCCATCAGGTTCACGAGCGACCTTGACTTCTTTTCCAGGAGCGATGGCAGATAAAGACTTATATATTAAATCTACAGGATTTTCAAATCCATCAAATAGAAATTGAAATAGGTGGTGCGTTGCTTTAGCGTGTTCTAAAAAAACCGATTTATCGCTGCCACGATTGCCAAGGCTTGTTCCGATATCAATACGTGTGCGTTTATCGGTAGAATTGATTTCCGCTTCGTCTCGCATCAAACCCATATTTGTAAATCTGCGGATAAGTCCTTGACACTGTTCCGGGGAATATGCGTTCCGTAAAATGATTGCTGGTATTTCTGCTTGTGATAACGAATAGATCGGATTCTTATAGTTTTCGCACACTGTTTTCAGGTCAGGTTGTGCGGGAAGCCACTTCGTTTGAGATTTCATATTCATCTCCATGTTTTGAGAAGTAACGGTTTTAATCGGTCCATCTCCTGAAAAGTACTCTTCTTCAAGTCCATTTATAGGGGGTTGAAACGACTGAATAATACAGTGCAAGTATATCGGATTTAGAATGACACACTTACCATCTTCTCCTTTTGCTATGACTCCATAAGAGGCTAATTGGCTTACTGTTTCATTACGTAGGTTGTAACGTGCACCTTCTTCCGAAAATGCGATTCCCATTAACACCTTCTCAAATCGCTTATCTCTCCGTATATTGGTGATCAAATGATCAATGTTGGTGTTACGTTCTTCAAGCAGCTTTGCATGTGCCCCTAAAAAATGAGGTGTTCCAATTGTTTCACTCTTAGGGATACTGAATTCGTCAGTGAGAATTTGAGCAATCCGATTGACTAAGAAGGGTTGTCCTGCAGTTTGACTATGTATCATGGCAACTGTATCAGGAGAAAATTGCTGTCCGACTTCGTCCGAATACTGCTCTAATAGTTCATGCACTTGTGTATGTGAAAAATTAGGTAAAGTGAATTCATCCTGAATATTGAATGGAGAAATAGAACAATCATAATTTAACTGCGTAATGTTCTTAACACCGACGATGCATACACTATAAGGCGATCTAACATCTTCATCGCTAAGATATATACGGCGCAGGGTATGTAGGAAATCACTCACTACGGTGCTTGGGATACCGTCAAATTCGTCAATTGTTACAATGATTCTTGGGACTGTAGTTTTAGAGAAATTTGATGTGAGAAGAGTTTGTAGTTGTCTAAAAAATCGTCTTAATGTTACGTGGTCAGAAATAGTGAAATCTTGTAAGAATTGCTTGAGTTCTTTGGAAGGCGATAGATCTCTCCGAGTCAGCACAGCATCAATTTCTTCCTTGATATCTTCAAAGACATCAGCATAAAACACATCAACTGAACGGTTCTGATATTCTTCAAAATTTAGCTGAATAGGGAAATATTCCTCCCCTTCATTTGCCAGCATATTAAGTGCATTTTTGAAGAAAGTCGTTTTCCCCGTTTGTCGTGGTGCAAAGAGCACTATATATCGTCCTTGTTTTACACGGTCAATAAAATCCGCAAGTTCTAATTTGCGTGATACGACATAGTGTTCATGCGAATTGACTGGACCGTGTGTACCAAACTTTTTCATTTTTTCCTCATAAGTCTCAATTGATGATTTATGACTGAGTCAACACACCAACAATAAAAATGTACAGTTTTTGCTATCTGATTAGAAACTTGGATTGAGGAGATAATCATCTAACCCCTCAGTAACGAAATCGGCATTGTGATCAAGTTGGCTATTTTCGAAAGCTGCTTCACATCCTGTTCGGTACTTTAATCGTCTTCTTGAGCGTAGCCAGTGTATACGGTGAATCATTGCGATCATATGCCGGGTTTCTTTTGATGTATTTGGAACGCCTCTGTGCCATAGCCGCATATCTCGTATTAGTGCGCTTCCTTTCTTAGCATTCCCTCTGATTGGTGGAGCGATTTTTCGTCGTTCTGCCTCATGTTGTTCGTCAATTTTGCGTCCACTGACATCCAAATGTGAGCCGGGCCACAATTCTACACTCCCGTTATCTTCTGATGTGTCCTGTGGTGAGATATTGACAACTACCTCTGCAGTAGGATGAGCGACCTCCTGTTTTTGCCAAAGATGGTCTCCATCTCTATGCAGCGGTTGTGTAGAACTTCCAGGACAGTTGGTGTTTCCGTTATAGAAGTTATTGTAGACACCTGTCCCGAGCAATTCACTTGTCACTTGAATTACATAGGGGTTCGCGACGATATCCTTGAAAACATAAGGAGCGAAGGGAGGGGGTCCTTGCTGAAGATGTCCCTTTAGCATTCCTGCGCCACCCCATTTTTCTGCTTTTATCAGTTTTTGTGAATCAGCATCCATTCTTTCCCGCAATATATCTAAGTTTTTCGTGCTGATTATGTTCTCTAAGACGACACATCCATCAACGCGAATTGCTTCAACAGCCTTTTTCACGTGAGCGTCTGAGAGTTTACCATCGTCTAATTCACTCGTTTTAGCTGTTATGACTACCATCAAAAAATTCCTTATAGAGTGCTTGAACTGCTGCTTTCATACCTGCTGATTTTACCCCAAACATCATACTAACCTCATTTGAACCTTGGTTAATCATTTCAATATTGACCTTTGCACTGGCTAATGCAGTTGTTGCTCTTGAAGCGACACCGACCGTGTGTTGCATACCTTCACCGACGACCATGATAAGAGATAAGTCGCGCTCAACAAAAACATCTTCTGGTGCAAGTGTCTGTCGAATCTTTTCTACGACCCTTTTCTCTTTGTTGACAGGAAGATTTTCTTCACGGAGAATAACAGACAAGTTGTCAATCCCAGATGGTATATGTTCAAAAGAGATGTTCTCTGCTTCAAGAATCTGTAGGAGTCGTCTACCGAAACCGATTTGGCGGTTCATCAGATATTTGCTTAAGTAGACACAGCAGACATCATCCATAGCAGCGATACCAACAACTGGATTATTGTCTGTAGTGCGTTTTGGGACGATTAAGGTGCCAGATGCACTTGGGTTATTCGTGTTTAGGATGTGAACTGGTACCATAGCGCGATAGACTGGCTCAAGTGCTTCGTCATGAAACACTGAAAAACCTGCATAGGAGAGTTCCCGCATTTCACGGTATGTGAGCTCGGAGATTGGAGCAGGAGTTGAAACTATGGATGGATTTGCTGCGAATACTGAGTCAACATCTGTGAAGTTCTCGTATACTTTTGCTCTTACTGCGCCAGCGAGTATTGCGCCTGTGATGTCCGATCCACCTCGCGAAAAGGTTACGATGTTATTATCCTTTGAGTAGCCAAAGAATCCTGGGAAGATCGTAATTCCGGGGCGTTCACTTAGACTTCGCAATCGGTTGTATGCTTCGGGAAGTACTTGTGCGTTTCCTGGTTCATCAGAGAGTAGTAATCCTGCGTCCTTTGGATTCACATAGTGTGCCTCTTCGCCGCGTGCTTGTAACACTTGTGCAATTAGTCGTGCGCAGTTATCCTCACCGCCTGCCTTCATTGTATCCATATATAGGTCCGCATCATCAGTACTGTTTTCAAGCCGTTGCATTAGGTCATCTGCGATGGGTTCTACTATTTTTGCGGTGAGGTCCAACTCAGTCGCGATATTTCTATACCGCTCAATTGCTTCTGCACATTCAGAAGCACCGATTTTTCCGCTCAATCTTTCTGACGCTGCTGCGATGAGTAGATCCGTCACCTTTATGTCTTGGCTGTATCGCTTTCCCGGTGCCGATACTACGACTAATCGTCTTTCTGGATCAGCGGTGATGATGTCACATACTTGTTGAACTTGTTCTCCCGTTGCGAGGGAACTCCCTCCAAACTTTGATACTTTTAACAATCCAAACCTCCAAAAGTTGTTTCTTGTGAACGTAATTATACCATAATCTTGAGATAAAATGAAATGTATTCAACTTGAGGGGTGTGTAAAGTAATTGTCCGCGTTTTTGTCTGAATAGCGGATTACGCAGAGGACACGGAAGACGCGGAAGGGGGTTTGGGAATTTCAAGGTATTTTCATAAGCATGAGGGGCTCTGTAAACTTAAGGAATTTTCGATGCCAGAACCCCTCTTCAGTCCCGCCAAACGCGCATTTGGCGGGACTGAAGAGAAAGCAATCCCTATAACCATAAGGACGTTGTTTGTGATGTGTAATAGACTGATACAACGGACGGGGAGACCCCGTCCCTACGAAAACAGGATACAACGGACAGGGAGACCCCGTCCCTACGAAAACAGGATACAACGGACAGGGAGACCCCGTCCCTACGAAAAATAGTCAGTATTGGAAAAGAAGATTTTTCTCACAATAAATTGGCAAAGATGTTGGGCACTCTTCAAGCAAAATGGATATAATTTGTCTCGGAAAACACATATTTATTAGCAGTAAACAGACTAAACAAATTTATAATTGACAATTAATAAATTTTGTCTTAATATATCAAAAATTGCTATTTATATGCCAAATACTCTTGTAGGAAGGGTTTCTAACCCGATTTATACCATTAAGGAGTTTACATTCTATGAAAATAACACATCACGAACTAATTGTCCGGCTGCTTGCAGCCATGGTGCTTGCATTTGCAGTCCCGTGCATAAGCAGCGCGCAAATGTTACAAAGCGATGAATTTGATGGCAGCGGTCAAGCACTTCAACCGTTTTGGAACGTTCAGAATACATTTTGGCACGTTCAGGATGGAAATGAAGGTTCTTACATGCTAAGCAACGGTAAGCTTGTTGTTGAAGGCGCGTTCTATCAGAATCTTTGGGATGCCGATTATACCAGAAGGTTTTACCAGGTTACAGATCAGGAAAAATTTTCTGTTGAAACGTCACTAATTTTTGACCATAAGGATGTATGTGCAGTTGCCGGCTTAATCATAAAATCACCGACACAGAATGAATGGGTGACGTTAAAAATGTGGGGGCAAAGTGCTTAGGGAGCTTTCGGTAATGCACCGAACACAGCAAAGCTCGAATTTCAACATCGTGAACGTCATATCCTTGGTGCCTTTGGTTACATCCGACCCGGAGGAAAAATTCCGATTGCACTACGTCTTGATCGGGATGGTGATAACTACAAAGCGTGGTATAAACCGGATGCACAGGGTGAGTGGATCTTTACAGGAGAGACAACTGTTGCCCTTGAAGGTCCGGTGGAAGTCGGTATCTTCAGTGGTATCTGCCAAGACGAAACAGAGGGCGGTTTTTTAACCGTTACTGTTGACTATTTCCGCGCAACAACAGATGCGACAGAACTTGCACAACAAATACAAGCGGGTCCGAAAATAGAGGGACCCTGGTTATGGACGATTGTGCCCATAGGTGACAGAAGTGGCGGAGAAGCGGTTACCAGCGGCATAGATTTTTTAGCAGAAGCGAGCAACGGTAGCGTGACAGAAACTGCGATCGCTACCGAAGGTGCAAGTACTGGCGACATTGTTGGGAGTAAAAGATGGACCCCCGGTAAACTTGCACCGACAGGCTGGAACAACATGAATGATCTGGTGAACGCTATCGGTCTTGGGATCGGTGATGTCGATTATCATGTTGCTTACGGTTCCATTACTTTAGATTCGCCATCCGAACAAGAAACAACGATGTATGTCGGGAGTGATGATTCGGTGAAAGTCTGGCTTAACGGTGCTTTGGTGCATAGTAATCCTATTGAGGGTGGGGCTATCGGTTACCAAGAATCTTTTCCTGTTACCTTGAAAGAAGGCGAGAATATCTTGTTAGTTGCTGTTTTTGAGAGCTGGGGAGCTTGGTCTGGATTTTTCGGGTTTGAAAAAGGGACAACCTATACAGTGGTGCCGCCAGAGATGTCCACAACGCCTATAGACATGGCGCAACCGGTAGATGTTTTGATTTATACAAATCATAGTTTAGGGATAGACTTGGAAGATGCAGAAATGGCTGCAGAAACCACAAGAAATCTTCTGGAATCTGAAGGCATCTCTGTAGAGATAACAAAAGATGGTGCGTTCGTTCGTGATTGGATGCTACAGACTACCAATGATGGCAGTGTTAATGTCATCGTCCTTTACGGTGTACTCCCTGGCTCTGTCTACGCTGAAGGTGATGGATCCATTGCAGAAAATTGGATTGAAACAGTGGATGGAAATACCATTCTGAATCATGCAGAATATCTCGGCTACTATGCTGACGTTGGTACAGGCAACCGCAATGCGGACACCATCGGTGTGCACGGATTGCAAAACCTTATGGACAATCCTAATATAACTTCTTTTATTCATGGGCAAAGCTTTGATGATCCTTTGAGAATGATCGTTACATCCGATGGCACTGAGTTTACACCGAGTTTAGCCGATTTTGGATCTTACAGACCTATTTCTTTAAATCAACTTCAAGGGAGATGGTTTGCTGAAAAGGTCTTTGCAAGCGATACAGGTAATGCTCAGGCAACTTACGCAGACCCTGTCATTGTTCGAGATGGACATTTTGGGAGACTTGCAATTGTTCACTCAAGCAACCAGCCTGCCGAAATTAAAAGTCTTCCAAATGGAGAAGTTGCGGCAGAGATAATCAGCAACTATCTCCTTGATGAGAATGTGCATATTGAGGTGCCGCCAGAGAAACCCGCAACACCAACTGTAGACATCGCGCAGAACTACTCCCAGATCTATGTGGACGCTGTTAACGGCGTAAATGCTGTTTCTGGCAGAGGGTCTGCAGACAAACCGTATAAAACGATTACCTTAGCACTTGCGATCAGCGCAAAAGCTAATCTACCGGATCCGTGGTATGTCCGTATTCGTCCTGGTACCTACCATGCTGACCCGTCAAAACCTGTACAGGAACGAGAAATCTTTCCGCTAAAACTGCGGAATGGTATGATCATTGAAGGCACAACCAATGCAAACGAATGTATCATTGACGCACAACACTTAGGTGAGACAAAAGTCCCAATTCTTCTCGGTGAAAACGTCGGAGGGGTCCACATCCGGAACCTGACGGTCCAGAATATGAACAACCGAGGAGACCGCGAAAGTTACGGCGATAATGAAGCGCAAATTATGTTTTTCGGTACGACAGAAGTCCCTAACACACTGGAAGGGTGTATTGTCCGCGGTGTCAAAACAGATAGGTGGGGAAACACACACGGTCTGTGGACAGAGACTCCCTTAGTGCTTGTCGCGAATACTTTCATCAATAATTTGGCATCTGGCGTGTGGAGTTTCAATAATGTGGTCGCTAACAACAATACCTTTGATGGTAATAAACAAGGAGGACTCCTTATAGGTGGTAATTTCAGAGGGGACTGGTTACGCGTTGATTCTATAGGTAATATTACCAAGAACATATTTCGCAATAATTCCGGATGGGACGACCAAAGGGCTGTCTTGTATTTAAATGGTTCATTAGATGGAAACATTAGCCACAATACCTTCATCGGAAATAATTCTAAGTATCTTATGTATACTGGAAATATAACCGGGGATGTTACCCACAATACCTTTGAGAACAACGGCACAGCGGATGGAGATAATGCTAGTATTTTTATTTATAACTTCAACGGGAATTTCACTCACAATACTTTTACTGGCAATTATTCTTCCCACTTTATCCTTCGCAACATGACCGGCGATATTTCTTACAATAGACTTACAGAATATTTCAGCCATGTTGAAGTTCATAATCCAAAAACCGTAAAAGTTTCCCACAATATCTTTGAGAGCAATACCCAAGACACTTATGGTAATACCAAGAGCGGAATCAGGATCGATAATCGTAGTGGTTCTGAAAATAGTATTATAGAGTTCAGCAACAATATTTTCTACAACAACAAAAGTTCTCGTGCAGATTATGTTAGTTCGGTAAGAGTGGAAAATAGACCTGTTCACTTTATCAACAATCTTTTCATGGTTCCTGATGAATCCACCGCAGTTGAATCTGCCCCTGCTATTTGGCTGAACTCACCTGAGTGCCGGTTCCACAATAATATCTTCGCTGGTATGCAAACTGCTATCTACGTTGAAGGTACTGATTCTATTCCAATTACCCATAACATATTTTACAGTATTGGGAAGGATATTGTCTCGCAGGCGGGTTCCGGCTTTGGAAACGATTTGGAGTTGTGGGAATTACTTGCAGACAATGCCAGTAATAACCTTGCTCTCGTACCTCTCTTTGTTGATCCGCTCAATGAGCAGGATTTCCATTTAAAACCCGCAAGTCCCGCGATTGATGCGGGGACGAATATGTATGCCGCTGAAGATGATTTTGATGGAGTTGCCCGACCAGTTGGTGATACTGTGGATATTGGCCCCTATGAATTCGTTGGCAAAAAGGATGATACCTCTTTTGAACTTGGTGCCTGGGATGTTGATGAAAATGGAGTGGTAAATATCCTGGATTTGGTCATCGTTTCACAAAATTTTGGACTATCTCCTCCGACTAACCCGCGTGCGGATGTCACTGGGGATGGACATGTCAATATTTTGGACTTGGTTCTTGTCGCCCAACACTTTGGGGAATCGGCCGGGGCACCTCCTTCAGCAAGAGTTCATACGCAAGAATATATTGAACCGGGAACAGTTCAGGCATGGATACTGCAAGCACAGGTTGCAGACAACGGTTCTGCTGTTTTCCGCGAAGGGATTGCTAACCTAAAACGGTTGCTGGCAGTAAGCACGCCGCAAAAGACTGCATTGCTTGCAAACTATCCGAATCCGTTCAATCCAGAAACATGGATACCGTATCAATTAGCGAATCCAGCAGACGTAAGCATTACAATCTATGCTGCAGATGGGAAGTTAGTCAGAACACTAACACTTGGACATCAAGCAGTCGGCAAGTATCATGATCGTAGTCGGGCAGCGTATTGGGATGGTAAAAATGCACAAGGTGAAACTGTAGCAAGTAGCGTTTATTTCTACACACTCACCGCAGGTGAATTTTCTGCAACACGCAAAATGTTGATTCTGAAGTGATTCACGGTAGACGCGATCTGTAACACGCCGATATTTCTACTTCAGGGTAGGCGCGTTTTGATGAAGATTAATTTATTTACTCGGTACTTTTCTATCCGACCGAAGCAGGTTTTACTCCTCTGCTGGCGAGGTTTCCTAACCCCGCCAGCACAGAGATGGATGCTTCGGTACAAAGACTTGGACCGCACTCACGTAAATCTACTTTAATTGATGCTTGATAATCAATTCTTAAAAATTTTAAAAAGGGATCTTTATCTATGAAAACAATCGTTACGTTAATAATTATATTTTTTGCTTTATTTTCGCTTAGCACCTTTGCCCAAGATTTTACACAATTGAGTTTTCCCGAGGGTGCCAAAGCCCGTCTCGGTAAAGGCACCATAAACGACATTGCATATTCTCCCGATGGGACTCTGCTTGCGGTTGGTGGTAGTGCTGGTATTTGGCTCTACGATACGGCTACCTATAAAGAGGTTGCCCTATTGACTGAGCATAAGACGACGATCACAAAAATAGTGTTCAGTGCCGATGGAAAAAAGATTGCTGCTGCAGGATCCGATGTCACCGTCCGTGTGTGGAATATCTACACGGGAGCTGTGATGCATACCTTCACCGGGGATACGGAGACGATCACAAGCATAGCGTTCAGGCCTGATGGAGAGATTATCGCAATTGCGGCTAAGGGGTATCCAAACCTTCGATTGTGGGAAATCACGACTGGTGCTGTCCGCATCCTGACCGAGAATCCGCATTGGCTTCCTATAGGCGTAACGTTCAGTCCGGACGGTGAAAGGCTTGCATGTGTTAATTATGATAATACTATTGGGCTGTGGCATGTCTTCTCGGGATTTCTCAGGAATACCCTCGTCGGGTCTAAGAATACGGTCACAAGCGTAGCCTTTAGTCCCGGTAGAGGGACGATCGCAACTGGTGGACCTGATAGAACTGTCCGATTGTGGGATCACACACTGTGGGGAGAGTTAGTGCACAAAGAGAGGTCTCTTAAGCATACCCTCACCGGTCATACTGGTGAGATCACAAGTATGGCATTTAGTCCTGATGGAGAGACTATCGCATGTGCAAGTCGTTATCACCCCGTTCTACTGTGGGATGTCAACGCAGGTACTCTCATACACACCCTCACCGTATCCGCGCAAAGAGGGTGGGGACCGGACATCATAGCGTTCAGTCCGGATGGAAAGACTGTTGCAGGTGGGAGTGAAGACTCCCCTATCCATCTGTGGGATGCTACGACAGGTAGGGAGATACCGCCGCTCATCCACCCCGAGCATACAGGGATGGTCAATAGTGTAGCGTTCAGTCCGGATGGAAGTACCATCGCAAGTGGAAGTGCGGACACTACTATCAGGCTGTGGGATGCCAGCACGGGAAGGTACATACGCACCCTCACAGGTCATAAAGGTGGGGTTGTAAGCGTAGCTTTCAGTCCGGATGGGAACACACTTGCCAGTGGGAGTATTAATACCATCCTGTGGGATGTACACACAGGAGATATCAAACACACCCTCACCGGTCATTCATTTGGGGTTGCAAGCGTAGCTTTCAGTCCGGATGGGGACACTGTCGCATCTGTGGATCATAGGAGCATCCGACTGTGGGATGCCCGCACGGGGGAGCTCGAACGCACCTTTACCGATATACTGTATGCTTCTGTCACAAGTGTAGCGTTCAGTCCGGATGGGGACACTATTGCAGCTGCAGATCATCATGCCATCCTACGGTGGGATGTCCACACGGGGGATCTTATACACACGCTCACTGAGCATACACATAGAATCAATAGCATAACGTTCAGTCCCGGAGGAAGATTGCTTGCAAGTGCAAGTCAAGATACGACCGTCCGACTATGGAGTGTCAACTCTGGTGATCTTGAACGCACGTTCAACATGGAGGCACCTGCCACAAGCGTAGCGTTCAGTTCCGATGGAGAGACTCTTGCAATTGGGAGTGGTACATCAATCATGCTATTGAATATCTTCAAGGGGCAGATGCATCCGATCATAGAGCAGCGTAGAGGTAGGATCCTTAGTCTCGCGTTTAGTCCCGAAGGAAACACACTTGTAAGTGGGGATGAAAACCATACCGTTCTCCTGTGGGATGCCGCTATGAATGGTGAGATACGGCCTCTCACTCGTAACGGGCATACGACAGGAGTCGGAGGTTTATTGTTTAGTCCGGATGGAAGTACTATCGCAAGTGTAAGTGGTAGCACCCGTCTGTGGGATGCCACAACAGGGGAGTTCATCCGTGACCTACCGATAGGTCCGGCTATAGCGTTTAGTCCCGATAGTAGCATGCTTGCCGGTGAGTATTGGTTACATGATAATATTATCGCGCTGTGGGATGCCCGCACGGGGACTCTCATCCACAAACTCACTCCGCCGCAGATGAGTTACACCAGTAGAATTAATAGTATAGCATTCAGTTCCAATATTGAGACTGTTGCAAGTGCAAGTGATGATGGTATCGTTCGCTTGTGGGATCTCACAACAAGGACTCTGATCCGTACCCGGAAAATGAAGCCACACATGCAGGGTGGAGTTCCGCCCATAGCGTTCAGTTCCAATGGGAATACTATCGCAAGTGCCAGAGATAGGTCTATCACACTTTGGGATGCCGGCTCGGGGAATGAGATACGTGTCCTCACACACGACAAGCATAACAACTTCTCTGACAGCGATCCTATCAACAGAATTTTCTTCAGTCCGTATGGGCATCATGTTGTAGGTGTGAGTCAGTATGATGCTGTCCTGTGGAATACCAGAACGGGCACGCATATACACATGAATCCTGCGGTACAAGCGTTCAGTCCGGATGGAGGCTTCATCGTAGGTGGTACTTCACTAAAGAGTACTCGGACAGGGGAGGACATAAGATACCTCGCTGGGTATAGTGGGCGTACTCCAATCGTAACGTTCAGTCCGGATGGAAACACTATTGCAGGTATAAGTAGTGGTATTGATAGGACAGTCTATCTGTGGGATGCCCACACGGGGTCTCTCATACGCACCTTTACCGGGCATGCAGAGATTGTTTCAAGTATAGCGTTCAATCCAGATGGCAGGACACTTGCAAGTGGGAGCTACGACGGTACCGTGCTCCTGTGGGAACTCACCCCGCGGGTCAAAGGGGATGTTAACAGGGATGGCGTGGTGGACATTCGGGATTTGGTCAGCGTTGCCAATAGCCTCGGACAGACAGGAGGAACTAATGATGCTGATGTTAACAGGGATGGCGTGGTGGACATTCGGGATTTGGTGATCGTTTCAAACGTGATCGGCTTCGTTGCAGCCGCGCCTTCCGTACACTCACAAGGACTGAAAAAGCTGACCGCAGCGGAGGTCAAGGCATGGATCACTCAAGCACAGCAAATGTCACTGACAACTCCTGAATATCTACGCGGCATTGCCGTGCTGAAACAACTACAAGCCGCGTTAACACCGAAAGAGACGGCATTATTTGCAAACTATCCCAATCCGTTCAACCCAGAGACGTGGATACCGTATCAGTTGGCGAATCCAGCAGATGTGAAGGTGCATATCTATGCAATGAACGGAACATTGGTGCGGACGTTGGAACTCGGACATCAAGCTGCAGGTATGTATCAAAACCGTTCACGTGCGGCGTATTGGAATGGTAAAAACGAAATAGGGGAACCTATAGCAAGCAACGTATATTTTTATACACTCACCGCAGGTGAGTTTTCTGCAACACGCAAGATGTTGATATTGAAGTAATGCTTTCAGAAAGAAGGCAAATAATATTAGAAAATCTTGAAAAGTTCGTGTAATTTTATCACATGCTAAAAGGAACCCGTCTTCCGCCCAATGTGCAGGTGGCGGCTGCATGTGCAGAAAAAACAGCACTATACATTATTAATTCCTTTGGGACGTCCTGCGGGGAGACGTTAAACCCCCGCATCCACATAGTGTTCTGTCTACACTCAAATGATGAGTAGATCTGTTCGTAGGGACAGGGTTTCCCTGTCCGATAACAAATCATTTATGATTTGACAAGGCAATAGGTAGTCTATAGGTAGATGATTTAGAAGAAGGATCTACCGAGTGAATTGCTTGTGCCGAATGCGTTATATGGCACCCCGGCAGGTAGGGTGTGGAGTCCCCATGTCTCGGTCGTTGCATCATAACCGATACCTGTTGAGACTGCAGGTTCACCGATTAAGTTAATCTGAAATGTGAAATTTTGTCTGACGTTATCATAGGGAGGTTCTCGTTTAATTCCGACTCTACTCCATGATATGCGTAAATTCCAGTCATGCAAATTTCGGTTTATGCTGATACGTTGAGAATAAAACTGTTTCTCAATTGGATAGTAGATGAGACTAAAATCGAACTCCAAGTCTTTATTGACTCTATAACGTCCATTTGCGGTCATTGAACGAGATGCGCGAACTGACGTGTGTCGCTTACTAAATGAATTCCCTATACTCACATTCCATTTTTGCCGTGTATATCTTATATTCGTTCTTATACCTACCATCTTAAATTGTTTACCATCTTCAGGATGGGGATTTGGGTCATGCGTAAGACGTACAGTCATATTAAGGTTTCGACTTGGGAGCGGTATGATGGTAAAATCGCTTTCTATAGGTTCATATTTTCGTCTATACAGTGATTCAAACTCTGTGAAATCTGCAGTGAGACGCGTATCGAAATGTACAATTCGGTGTGCAGATTGGCTTCGTCTGGTTTTAATTTCAATGTTTGTGTTAAAGTTGTAGGTAAGTCTCTTTCTTTCATAAAAAAAGGTGCTCGGTCCGAAAGGGTAAAGGTTCTTATCTGCATCGATTGGTGGTTGGTAATTAAAGATCAATGAAGATTGTAATTCATGTCGTAGTTTTCGGACACCAGGAATAAATCTTATATTGTAAATTCGGAACAGCGTGTTAGTTGCTTGAGCTCTAACACTGTAAACCCCACGTATTATGTTCCTGTTTTTTTCTTGGTCTTTCGCGTGCCATATTAGGTTTGTGTTCAGATTCGCGTTTAATTTTAGTTCCCTTAATGGTGTGATGAATAAGTTGGCTTGTTTACGTAGGTCAAAGCCTAAATCCATAGACTGCAGGAAGACGTCCTGTTCATTTTCTCCGAATCTGTTCTTGTATGTTTTCCTATAGAAGTTTCCAAATTCAATATCCATGTCGAAACTGGTGTCTTCAAGTGTTGGAATTGCTAAGACCGAGAGGATAGGTATATCTGTTTTTGCTTTTTCTGATAATAGGACTAAACCGTCATTTATATTCTCAAATACTGGGAGTCTACTAAATCGCATTCGTGAAAAGTTAAGAGTTAATTGCGGTAGTTTTTGTAATGCTGTATTACTTTCATCAGCAAAGTCATGTACATGGCGAACTTCAAGTCTGCCTGTAAAGTCGCCGATTGTTTCTGTTGAAAAGCGTAGATTTCCATGATCATCTATATCTTCATTGCTTGCAGCAGCAAGCGCTGCGCCATAAGTGATTATTCCAAATGAATTGATTGAAGATGTATTAGGTAGTTGCAATTCTTCTCTGTAATGTTCCGCGCGCCATGCGGTTCTTCCTACAAAACTAATTGGGCGTCGTCCATCTTTCTTGCTATCCCATGGTGTATAGAAAGACTGTCGGTGTCCCCATCGCATATTCCATCGTCTTCCGATTCGCGTGGCGTCCTGTCTGGTAAATGAGTATTCATCAGCTCCGTATAGATAGATATCGCCGTAGTAGCTGCGTTTCCTATCAACTTTTAGGATATGATAAGATTTTTTTGTATCAATTAGTCGGCTATATTCTCCAGCATATAAACTTTGTGCTTCTGATGCCACTTGCCTGTGGTCTTCCCATCTTCCGCGAAAACCGTGTTTTCTATAGACTTGAATTTTCTCTTCTTCGTCTTCATCAGTAATTTCTTCTATTTCTGAAGTCTTCTCGTCTTTTATAGTAGTATCATCTCCAACTGGCTTAGACTGTACCTGACTTTCATCAATTTCAGTTTCTGAGGTAGTATTTTGTTCACTTTCAAGTAGGTCAATGTTTTCTTTTTCCCCAGCTTCTTCTTTATCTTTCGGTTCTTGAGGAGTTGTAGTTTCGGTATTACTGTCTGGCGTTAATTTTTCTTGTTTGTCTTCTTGATCACTTTCCTGTTTCTCATCAGTCTTGTTAGCAGATTCTTCATCAGTGGTGGTAGCTAATACCTCAGCTTGGAAGGTTTCCCATTCAGCTTCAAAACCTTCAGCGAGTTCCTCAAAAGTTGGTGTCTCATCTTTTTTGATCAATTGGAATATATATAGTCCTTCAGGTGTAAAGACAGGACTTCGTTCTGTTATATCGCCAGGATTTTGTAATCGTCTGACAGAAAACTGCCATCCTGAAGCCATCTCATTTAATGGTAGACCTTTTCCTTCATTTATCTCAGATAATTCTGCCTCAGCGAATTCATTAGCAAGTTGTTCAAAAGTCTCACCGTCAAGAGCTCTTTCATGGATATTGTTTGCGATTTCTCTTGTGTTCTGTTGTGTTTCATCGCTTGCTGTGATAGCGATATCAATTCGGAGTATTTTCATCTCTTTTTCTCCGTAAATATCCACGATGCGTTCTGCTTTTAGGATGTGAAAAGAAGTTTCAGTTCTTAGAACATTGCTAATTTCCCCCTCCTCCAATGCAAAGGCAGCTTCATCTAAAATTGGGTCAAGAATAGGTTTGCTATCCTTATCAGTTTCGCCTTGCACAAGAAATCCCATATCTCCGCCATCGTATCGTGTTTCGTTGTGGTCGGAATTGGTTTGTGCGATCTTTTTAAAATCAGCGTTTTCTGCATTTACTTGCTCTAAGAGTTTGTCAGCTTCTTCTTTTGCTCTTTTTGCATCTTCTTCGGTTATACGATACTCCAGAAAGAGTTGCTTCAACCAATATTGGTCGTATTCACCTTCAAGTCGATCATATAGTTCTTTCGCTTTTTCTTCCAATTTTGTCTTCTGAGCAGGAGTAGCGTCTGGAGGAATTGGGATATAAATCTCTCTGAACTTCGTATCACTAAACCTATATTTTCCCTCAATTCCGAATCCTTGTCCTCTTCGTGCGCTTCTGTCGTATATTAAAGCACCATCATATCTTCTCTGGCGTGCAAAGGGGTATATAATACCGACATTTGGACCTTGGTAGCTATCTGTTCCGATTCTGACGACTACCTTTGCAATTTTATCTTTGCGTAGGTCACGACGAATTGCAGGAAAATAGAACAGTGGTATCCCACCAATTTTCATGACTATGTTTTTTGCTATCATCTCTTGGTTCATTTTGATGATGACTTGCGAAACGCTGAAATAATAGTGTGGATATTTGAGAGAACATGTTGTCAGTGTACCGCTTCGGATATACGATTTCTTATCCTCTATTTTGAAGATCTCACTTCCACCGAAGTACCACGGGTCACTAAATGTAAAACCGTTTCTTGCGATTCCTTTCTTGGTATCAATGTTGAAAACAAGTTCATCGGAGTAGGTTTCCTCTTCTCCAACTTTTAGATATACGTTCCCTGCTGCCCGTACTAGATTCTCATTAAAATCTGCCCATACGTTGTCTGCCCTTAATGTTACATTGTCATATTTAATTAGAGCATCACCGTGAATCCTAACGATATTATCCTGTATAATAACTTCATCACCATCACCGATTACCGTATCAGGTTCAGGGGACATTGTTTCAGGATTTAGTGTTTCTTTGACGGATTTTGGCAGTTGAGAAGTTTTCGTATCACTGTTTTCAGACGATTCTTGAGGTGGAGTTTCAGTCGATTGGGATAACACCGACTGTATTGGCAAGCATAAGCATGTGAAGAATACAATGATATATGCAAGAATAACAATTGGCTTGTGTGCAAACAGATTATTCTTGGATTCAATGCATCGCAAAAACATCTTTTGCGATAACGGATTTTTATGTTGGCGCATTTTATTAACAGAGAATATCTTTTTGTCCTAACACGATTCCTATTCAATACAGTAGTTTATTATTCTTCTTTATTTACGGCAGATGGAACGGCATTTGGTTTGATTTTAATATATGCGTTTTCAAGAAGAGAATCAGTATATGCTGTCCATTCTTTTTCAAAAAGTTGTTGTCTTAAAATACCAATAATCTGTTGCTTTTCTTGTGGAGTCAAAGTTGGTGTTATAAGGTCTTCAAGTTTGTAAATATGAATTCCTATTTCTATTTCCAACGGTTCACTGACTTCTCCAACTTCAAGGGGTTCAACGATTTTTCGAATGAGAGGATTCAATTCAGTAAGTGTATGCGTACCTAAGTCGCCGCTGTTTTCTTTTGTATCAATATCATCTGAATGCAATTTAGCTAATTCTGCAAAACTTTGGTCTGCTTTCAGTTTTTCAATAATTTCCTGCATTTTATCTTTGGCAGTTTGAATAACTTCCTCACTGAATGAGAAAGGCACCTTCAAACGTCGGAATGTTATCTTCTCACTTGTCCGTGTTTCTACCATGAAGACGTGATAGCCATCTGGTGCTTCAACAGGTTCACTTATCTCACCTGTTTGCAGTTTAGAAAGCACTGTTAGAAACACATTTGGATACGACAAGATTTCTGCGGGAGTAGTTTCAATAAGAAAACCGACTTGCGTCTTTAGAGCATGTTTTTCAGCGATACGTCGTGCAATGGTCTCAAATTGTGCCGTATCAGTTTTGATATCAGTAAGTGCTTTTTGTACTTCATCAGAAGCCTCTTTCTTGTTAGCATCAGATGGCTTATATGCGATGAATATATTGCGCAAATGTAATTTATCTGCTTTAGTTGGTAATTGGTCTCGGTTTTCTTCAAAAAACTTTTGAACGTCACTATCCCGCACTTGTAGTCTTGGTAAGATTCTCCCCATGACCAGTTTTTCTGTCATTAGGTTTCGTTGGAGTTGTTCACGAAATGCGGCTAAAGTAAGTCCGTCTCGGTTAAGCAGTTTTTTGAATTCTTCATCTGACGGAATTTGATACTGTGTCTTGAATTCTTGAATTTGTTCTTCAATTTCCACATTGGTAACTTGCACTTTAAGCGTCAATGCTGCTTCTAACAGTAGCATCTGACGGATAAGTCTATCTAACAGATCGCCTCGTTCTTTTTCTGCTTCCTTAAGTGCCTCACCTTCTGTATATCTATGCATCTGTTGTAGTTCAAATGCTCGTTGCTTAACAAGCAGATCAAGTCTACGTTTGGTAATAACATCATCATTCACATAAGCGATGATTCTGTCGAATATCCTTGTATTCCCTGTTGTTGCAAAGATGCATATAAGAAACAGGATAGACAGTATAGCAGTTAGAGTTTTAGACTTCATAATTTAGGACCTCCAAGAATAGTCAGTATGTAAATGTAAGACGGGCGGATTATTTTTATGCACCGCCCGTTTAACAATCTAACGACTTGAGATTGATATTATTCCTCTGGAGATGTCTGCTCAGGTACTTCTCCAGTCTGTTTTTCTTCTGGAGTTTTGTCTTCAGGAATACGGTCTATGAAGGTTTTAACTTCGGCGCGTTCCCTGAGTTTTGTTGTCCACTCCTTCATCAGCATATCCCGCCGTTCACGTTCAGCTTTTCTGACGACACTTCTACGTACATCTTCTTCAGAAAAAGGCCTTTGAAATGCCTCTCTTGCTTCCTTCTTGACGAACATCATGTAGTATTTTGCCCCCTGTACCTCTACTTCTAAGACAGCGGGGTGAAGTTTGTCAATCTCGGCATTAAAGGCTGCCTCTATAAACGGTTCAGTTCCAGTTGGATAGGAATTTCTTCCGATATAGTCTGTATCACCTGGCGCAGCAGGATTGGCACCTGGACCAATTAATTCGTCTCTGTCAGAGAGTTCTTGTGCTGCGACTTTGATATCTTTTCCAGCTTTTAACTCTGCGAAGACTTCATCAGCACGTTTTTTATCCATGAGTGTGATACACATCAATCTAACCTGCTCTGGACGAACATAGTCTTCTTTATGTGCTTCATAGTACTTTGCATAATCCTCTTCTGACAAAAGCAGTTTACTTTCTACCTCTTGCTCAGTAATTTTCTCTACCATTAGGTCTACAAGATAATCCTTGACTTTTTTAAGTATTTCAGGATCTTCATTGAGTTTCTGGTCTTTAGCAAGACAAAGTATGAGACGGCTTTCTGCCATGAGTGTCATATATTCTTCAAGCCCTTTTTTATCTTTGTATTGCCGTTGTTTGTATTCCGGCAGTTCACTGATCTCCTGCATCATCTCTTCAAGTGTGATTCGCTGTTTACCATCCCATTCGAATTCAGCGATAACGGTTCCATCTGCGCCAATTGCTTTGTCGCCACAGCTATACAAGAATGGGAGTGTTGCGATTAGAGCAACCAACAGAATAACCTGAACAAAACTATTACTTTTCATTATACTTCCTCCTCTGGATATATTTCAGATACTACTTATCAGACTTTTCGGGTTCTTTCGTATTTTCTGGTTCTGGTACAACGAGTTCTGGGATATTCTCTGGATAGGTTTTCAGTTTACCTTTCTTTGAGATTTCTTCGACCCATTCTAAGATGCGTGCGCGTTTCTTCTCTCGTTCAACCTTCCTGTTTATGTCCGACTTGACTTCATCAAGTTCTTTCTGTCGTTCCGGCTTTTCCTCTTCTTTACGAAAGATGAGGTAAAAGGTGTCCTCTCCAACATCAGTTTCAAATACTGTTTCCGTAATTTCATTGACTTTCATTTCAAAAACGGCATCAATGAATTCAGACCAATCTGGTGATGCGGATTTACTAAAGAAGTATGTATTCCCTGGATCTTGCTGACCGGTCCCCGGCCCGTTAGCTACTTTCTTTGCTTCGGTAAGTTCCTTAGCCATATCTTTTATGTCTTTACCTGCAAGTATCTTGTCTAAGGTTTCATTTGCGAAGTCTTCATCATCCAGTGTAATACATGTTGCTCGAACCTTTGCGTCTTCAATATATTCTCTTTTATTTTCTTCAAAATATGCCAAAAGGTCTGCATCAGTAATGGAAATTTTTTCATCTACTTCCATTTCAGTAAGTTTTTCAACCATCAGTTGATATGAGTAATCTTCCATTTTCTTTAGATGATCTTCTAACTTATCAAAACCTTCATCTGTTGCTTGAAGTAGTTTGAGTTTTTCATCAATGTAGGTTTCCAGATATTCGGCTTTGCCTTTTTTACTTGCATAGTTTTGCTGACGGTAAACCGGCAGTTCTGCGATCGCTGCGTCAAGTTCAGCGAGTGAAATCTGGTGAAGTTCACCGTTCCACTTATATTCTGCTATTATTATACTACTCTTGTCAATCTTATCTTCGTCAGCCTTATGACTATCGGATTGGACAAGTGAGAAAGTTAGCAGACAAGTTGTAACGACGAATGTAAAAACAATTAATATTTTTTTCACTTTGGATTTCTCCTTTCAATTGCTATGGGGTGAAATTTTCCTCTTAATTACTAAATAACATCTTACTTTGATACATTAAACATGTTTAAAGTTTGTTGTAATTCGCCAATTATTTTTTTATTATTTACCTCTTCTATTCTAATTAACAGTTGAGCGGGTGGACGTAGTTCAAGTTGAGGATTATCGTTGACTGCCTCAACAAATTGTGCCACGTCAATCTTTGGATTGTTTTCATCAAAAGTCACTTTTATGCGTTTTCCGCCTGCGACAATTGATGTAATTCCTAATTTTTGACAAAGTTGTTTGATACTACATATTTCTAACAACATCTCAACAGGTTCTGGCACCTCTCCATATCTATCAATCAGTTCATTTGTCAGTTCATGTCTATCAGTTGCAGACTTCAGAGCTGACATTTTCTTATAGATAGATATTTTCTGTCGACTGTCCGGTATATAATCATCAGGAAGAAATGCATCAATGGGTAGATTGATATTGGTTTCGAATTCTTCTTCAACCTTTTCTCCCTTTAGTTTTTTTACGGCATCATCGAGTAATTTACAGTAGAGTTCATAGCCGACATTGGTAATATGTCCGTGTTGTTGTGATCCGAGTATATTTCCTGCGCCTCTTATTTCTAAGTCTCTTAGTGCGATTTTAAATCCGGAACCGAGATCTGTGAATTCTTCAATAACGCGTAGACGTTTTTGCGCCCCTTCTGTTATTGCTTTATCATGAGGATAGAATAGATATCCGTAAGCTTGCTCATCAGCCCGTCCAACTCTTCCACGAAGTTGATACAACTGTGCTAATCCAAAAGCATCTGCACGATTTATCATGATTGTATTGACATTCGGTATATCTAAACCGGACTCAATAATCATTGTACAGACCAGAATATCGTGCTTGTGTCTAACAAATTCCAACATTACATTTTCTAATTCCCGTTCAGGCATTTGACCGTGTGCGATTGCAACGCGTGCTTTAGGAACAAGTTCCTGTATTGTCTTTGCAATTACGGCTATATTCTGAACACGGTTATGGACGAAGAATACTTGTCCATTCCGTGACATTTCATTCACAATTGCATCTTTTATCACTTTCGAACTGTAGGGCATCACATGGGTCTGTATCGGTAATCTATTTGCTGGCGGTGTGTTGATAATACTAAAATCCCTAATGCCAACAAGTGACATGTGCAATGTTCTTGGGATCGGTGTTGCAGTTAGCGTGAGAACATCAACAGTCTCCTTAAATTGTTTTATCTTTTCTTTATGTTTTACGCCGAAACGGTGTTCTTCGTCAACAACAAGTAGCCCCAGTTTATCAAATGAGACGGTCTTTGAAAGCAGTGAATGTGTCCCGATAACGACATCTACTGTTCCATCTGTGAGTTTTTCTTTTATTGTCCGAATCTCTTTTTGACTTCTGAAACGATTCAACATCTCAACCGTGATAGGAAATGGTTTGAAACGTTTCTCAAAAGTATCGTAGTGCTGCAGCGCGAGAATTGTTGTTGGGACGAGTACTGCGACCTGTTTTTCTGCCATGACTGCTTTAAATGCGGCGCGTAAAGCGACTTCGGTTTTTCCATAACCGACATCTCCGCAGATAAGTCGGTCCATCGGTCTTTCCGTTTCCATGTCTGCTTTCACGTCTTCAATAGCTTGGAGTTGGTCGTCAGTCTCTTGAAAAGGAAAGAGTGCTTCAAATTCTCCTTCCCAAGGCACTTCTGCTGGGAAACCAAATCCTTTATTTGCTTGGCGTGCTGCATATAGTTTTAGCAGTTCGGCTGCCATTTCTTCAACGGCTTTTGCTTTCGCCCGTTTCTTCTTGTTCTGCCAAGATTTTCCGCCAAGATAATCAATTTTTGGTTGATAGGATTCATCTTTGTTCCCGATATACTTCTGAACAAGATCAACTTGATATGTCGGCACATATAGTTTGTCTTCTTCTCTATATCTGAGAACAAGAAAATCCTGGGCTTGGCCGTCTATATCAATTCTGCGGATCCCTTCATAAATTGCTATACCGTGTGAAACATGCACAACATGATCTCCGACCTTTAAGTCTACAAGACTTAACAGGGGTGCACCGTTTGTGGTTCTCCTTTTTGCGACTTTACGTGTTTGACGATTGCCAAATATCTCATTCTCGGCAATTACAATTAGTTTTAGAGACTCACTCAGAAAACCTTCAGATAAGTAACCTACTGAAACCGAAGTGTTTTCTGGTGGTAAATCGCGTTCTATTAGGATTTCTAAGACTCGTTTCGCTTGTTGCGGTGTTTCACAGATAACCTTGACTAAATACCCTTTTGTTGTCCACCTGCTGAGATTGTCAATGACCATTTGGTAGTTCCCTCTAACGAGTCCAAGTGGCTTCATGTCGAACTGTATCTCAGGATTTTCTACACATAGATCGTCGTTCTCAAGTTCTTCTTGTGTCTCTATTGATGATGATAAAGAAATAGTAATATTTGTATATTCACCCAGAGTAGATTGAACGGTATCTATTGGAAATAATATATCTTCAAGTGATGGTATCAATTTTCCTTCTGCCAATTTCAGGTCAATAATCTCTTGTAGTTGCTCTCGCATCTGATGCGCTTCGCGCACTTGCCAACGAGGTTCCACCATTACGACCATCGTATCATCTGGGAGATAGTCTGTCAACTTATCCGTTTTCGGATATAACATAGGTAGAAATGCTTCAATTCCATCAATCTCCATAGTAGGTTCATCAATGACATCCCAACTTTTAGTCTGTGATCTTTTGACATTGTCTTCCAACTTCTGTGTTATGTTTTTAATATCATTGATGAGTTCAGCGGATTGCTCAACTTCTTTCATCAACACTTCGGTCTTTGATTTCCAGTGTGCTAAGGAGATTTCAGCAGGACATACTTCCGAAATCGGCGTAATTACAACTGCCTCGACTTTTTCTATTGAGACTTGTGAGTTAGGGTCAAAAAGACGCATGTCATCAATTTCATCACCAAAAAAGTCAAACCTAACAGGTGTATCTAAAGTGAGAGGAAAGACATCAAGTATGTCACCTCTGTGTGCGAATTCTCCTCTAACCTCTACCAATTCAACTTGACGGTATCCACTACGAATTAAGAATGAAACAAGTTCGTGAAATTCTAATTCATCCCCATTTCTAAGTATGCGACATGATGAAGAGAGTATGTCCCGAGGCGGAAGTTTGTAGAACAATGACCGAATAGTTGTAAAAACTGCACAGTTTGCTTCTTTTTCTAAACCATTACAATCCTCTTTTCCACAGTCTTTAGAAATAAGGGTTTGTAGGCAGAGCATTCTTTCAACAGAGATATTCTTACTCGGTGTTGCGCCCTCAAAGAGTGTATTTTGCCATGCAGGAAAGAGCAACAATTCATTTTGTGGTTCAGTCAATTCTTCATGGATGTTCTGAAGATGTGATCTTTGAAAAGTACGGACCTCTTCTATTACTTGCTCAGCTTCTTCGTAAGATGGAAAAACGAAAAGGAAAGATTTGTCTGAGAAATCTTCTATAAGGGATGCTAAAAAATATGCGATTGATGCGTTCAACAATCCTCTGATCCACGGAAGGCTTTCGTCATTCTTAATGGATTCAACCAGAGTCTGATATTTTTCTGTATTTCTAATATGTTCCAGCACGAAAGAGTCCTTATTGTCCGCAAGCCAACTTTACCTTGCAACACTGTCTTAATTTTTGTGACTTGACGAACATATTACCTTATGTGTTCAATATTATCAAGATTTGCTTTGATCTTACCTATTTTCATTTCAGCTTCAATTCTTACTGGAATGTGTCTGTGGTCATCCGTTAACCACAGACGCGAGCCGTCAGAAATCTCTACGACGAGTGTTTTGATACGTCCTAAACCTTTTACCTTAAGTACTTCACCGCGTTTGACATGTATACGAACTTTCAGGACTTTGCCTTTACTAATGAGCGGAAAAAAGTAGGTTTTTCCTGGCACCAGTTGTTTCCGTCTTAGCAAATAGATCATAGATAATTCATCCTGTGTCCCATGGGGTGTCACTAATATTTTTTTCTCAATTCTCTCTTCAGCTTTTGGGTTTAGTTGTGAGATTTTCTGATATTTTGCCTCATCTTCGCTAAAGTCAATTCCGACTCTTGCTGTATATTTCCGATCCTTCAGTTGATTTCTGAAATGGATAGGTTTGAATCCATCTACATTGAGATAAGTGTGCTGAAGATTTCTAAAGCTATAAACTTTTGCCAAGGCACTGGTTTTCGCTTCAGACCGAATTTTATATGCTTGATGTCCATTAAACGGTGTTTTTTCAATTACGTGATCAACGCGTTTCCCAATTGATACGACTCCAAACTTGATTTTGTATGTCAGTTTTTCTCCGACTCTAATTGCTTGAGCGGGTACATCTTTTACATCTACAAGAAATATTTCATTATCCTGTGGATTGTTCGTCTTCTGCGGTTCTGCTTCACCAAGAACGTCCGTTAAGTGAAGAAATAGGATCGTGATTATTAGAACGATTCGCGAGAAACACTTCAGATAATCCACACGGATAACTCCAAAGAAATCTTATTTTGAGGATCCCTTTCAATACTCATTCAAAATAAATTGAATCAGCAAGCGTAAACCGAAGAATGCAAAATCAAGTAAATTTCAGAACTTTACAAAACTAAATCATGGTAACGTTAAAACTTGTGTGTAAAGACAAGAGTATTTGCCCCGTGTTTATTTTGTTGCATTTGAACTGAAATTCTTCGATTATTATATTCTTCGGCTGTTTTTGATGCGTCCATGATATTCCAAACATGTATTCCTATGCCAACAAGAATGAATATTGAACCTTGGATGGCATGATCATTTGACCTTACCTTAACTTGATCCTCGGTGAGAAAATCTTCGATTCTTTCATCGTAAAAACCGGTGTTAAACTTGTTGTGGTTTCTATAGTGCAACGACCGCGCTATATGATAGCTTGCATAAGAAAAAATAGCGATCTCTGAAGCAAGAAACAGTGTAGCTTTGGAGTAGTTGTCAGCATAAGCTTGTCCTAAACCGGGCATTGTTGCTGAGAGTAACTTAGCTTTACGCACACTGCGTTGAGGGTAATATTGACCTCTATGCATGCGAAATAGTGGATAACTTTCTTCAGTATCAGCAGCGTCTGTTGAATTGGAATTTTGTAGATACAAAGATTGCTTCTTTGTTTCAGTTTGCTCTTCTACCGATGATGCTTCAATTTGGGTATAAAATATAGAAAGGAGAGTGAATAAAGCAAATAGTATGTATTTTTTCACAAAGAAGCCTCTCAATAGTCTAAAATTTCTGGTATATATGTGTCTATATTTCAACTTCACCTTTGCAATGCGGGTGCTACTTGCACATTTCTTGGTTCGGTCTGATATGCCCAATCAAAGACCACATCAATATCAGTAACTCTCCGTACATGGATCTTCGCGTAATTGTCGTCAGGCGTATTAATTGCGTAAATATGTCCTTCAAAGAGTTCAATAAAACGTGTGGTATAACCTTCTGTTGGTACGACATCTACTCCTTGAAAACTATCATGAAAACCCAAATCCTGCATTATAGTGTCATTATTAGAATAAAGAAAACTGCTATTCACTTCAGGATCAAAACCGAAATATATATCAGTTGATCTGTCATCAAAAGCGATTGTGCCTCTACTTGCCTGTGAAAAGTCAAACCCACTACGGTCAGGTTCCAAGTTGTGGTCTTCTAAGATTATGTTTCTACCTTCTGGACGCGGTGTATCCCAAACATTCTCTGGACTAAGTTCACTCTCATTAACTGGGTTATTTGAGTCATAAGCGGAAATAGCATAATAATAGGTTCTACCGTTACGTACATCTCTGTCTTTATAACGTGTTGTATCTGGCGGCAAATCAGCGATTTGATCAAACTCTTCGTTGTTTGAACTTCGCCAGACGATATATCCTGCTAAGTCAAACTCTGCATTTGGATACCACTCGATCTCAACATAACCATCTCCTGTGATAGTTCTTACGCCTCTGGGAACAGCGGGTGGTTCACGATCAATAGGCTCATTATCGTGAACTTCAGCATCAATATAACATCCAATTAACGTCATAGCAGGAATCGCACACATCAAGAGCGTGAAAAGTAATTGCATCTGTTTTAACATTTTTATTTAATTCTCCTATCTTGAATTATGTTCTATATTCTACTATAACGCTAACTAAAGCGTCTGCGTTGACATAGGAATTATACTATCATTATAATCGCAAGAATGCAAGTAGAATTACGATTTCGGAGGTATAAAGTTCTTGTCAAAAGTGTTATGCGAAACATGTAATTCTGAGAACTAAATAACCGTGGAAAAACTATCAATAATCTTGACAGAAATGTGGCATTATGATATACTTAATTTCGTCTAACATTTAATTTTCAGGAGATGTAATGCCAATAAAAAACAGCATCCTTTTAATCCTAACCCAACTCGCAATTGGAGTAGTTATAGTCTTGTTCGGGAGTTTTGTGTATTTTTTTATTTTTAACAAACTGTTTTGGCAGTTGATCATTGCAGACAGAATTACACACGGGTTTTGGGTAGGATTATTTTTGTTAATTTCAATAGGACTATCTTACGGTTTAATTGTTCTTGGTGTAGGTGAAGGTGTTCGTTATGTAGGTCGGAGGTTTAATATTGAGATCCCTTTCAAACCTGTTTGCTCAGGAGCATTTTTGGGTGCCCCTGCTATTGTTGGCTTAATCGCCCTAATAGACGTACCTTGGGATGTTTTTGGCAATCAGAATTTAATCATAAATCTAATCATTCCGATAATTGAAGTAGTTGCTTATGTTTTGTCATTACCGATTCGCGGATGGCTATCGCTAAGTTTACCGGCTGAGGTTTTGTATATCGTTGCTATTCCTATTGGAGCGGTTTTAGGTTATCGACTGTCAAAAAAAGAAGTTAGGAAAATTGATGTTCAGGAAGCATAATCTACCATTATCCCTATAGTCTTTCACCCTATAAAACGGCATAAATGATTTCACACGAATT
Organism: Candidatus Poribacteria bacterium; assembly: GCA_965261435.1. Taxonomy (GTDB): domain Bacteria; phylum Poribacteria; class WGA-4E; order WGA-4E; family WGA-3G; genus MSPOR6. Next base: position 2,372,966 of record CBDHDL010000021.1, on the reverse strand, counting down.
TGCTTATCACTTAGAGGTTTAACTGACGTATGCAGTATGATAAACCCAAAGATGAATGCGGGGTTTTCGGTGTTTTTGGACATCCACGGGCTGTTGAATTAACATATCTTGGTTTACGCGCGCTACAACATAGAGGACAAGAGAGCAGCGGTATTGTCGTCTCTGATGGTGATAGATTGACATCTCATCACGGCATGGGCCTTGTAGATTCTGTGTTCAATTCTGAAGTCTTAGGAAAACTGTCTGGAGACATCGCGATTGGACACAATAGGTATTCAACGGCAGGTGAAAGCACTCTTGAAAATGCTCAACCGTTGGTTCGCAACTATAAACAAGGTGAATTGGCACTTGGTCACAATGGGAACTTGGTCAATGCCCCAGAAATTAGAAAACATCTTGAAAACGGTGGTTCTATTTTTAGTACATCGTTAGACACTGAGGTTGTCTTCCACCTTATTGCTCGGTCTAAACAGGACAGTTTGGAAGACAGGATATTCGATGCATTTCGTGCGGTAGAAGGTGCATTTTCCTTTGTCGTAATGGACAAGACGATGCTTATGGGTGCGCGTGATCCACATGGGTTCCGTCCTTTGTGGATTGGCAAATTGGGTGAATCGTATGTCATCACATCGGAGACTTGTGCACTTGATGTTATTGAAGCGAAACCGGTTCGTGAAGTTGAACCGGGTGAGTTGGTTATTTTTCGTTCAAAATTCCTTGGTTTAGAATCTTTCCACTTTTCCTCTCCACATGATAAATTATCTCAATGTATCTTCGAATTCATCTATCTTGCGCGACCTGATGGTATGATGTTTGGACAGAGTGTTAACAACACACGTCGTGAGTTTGGTAGACAGCTTGCCCGCGAGCATCCTGTTAAAGCAGATGTAGTTATCCCAGTACCCGATTCTGCTACGATAGCAAAGCCCTCGGTTATGCAGAAGAATCTGGCATACCGTTTGATGTCGGTTTATCAAGAAACCCCTTTGTTGGAAGGTCTTTTATGAATCCAACACAAGATATTCGCGAATTGATGGTAAAAGTTAAGTTGAATCCTATTAGAGAAGTTCTTGAAGGTAAAAGGGTTGTGATGGTTGATGATTCTATCATGCGCGGCACTAATAGTCGGAAGCTTGTGAAAATTGTCAGACAGGGTGGAGCGACAGCGGTACACGTCCGCATTGCATCACCTCCAAATAAGTTCCCTTGTTTCTACGGTGTTGATACACCTACTCGGGCAGAACTCATTGCAAGTAAACATACGACCGAAGAGATACGTAAATATATACGTGCTGATAGTTTGGGTTATGTCAGTATTGATGGTATGTTACAGGGAGTGAAATCACCGAATAATTTCTGTACATCGTGCTTTGATGGCAGTTATCCAATTACAGTGAATGAGCGTATCCCGCGTCAATTGCCATTAATAGTGAATTAATATTCTCTTAGCAATGCATAGATTTTCATTTCATAATGCATGATCCTTGTGAACGCAAATCCCCAGGATGTAGTTTAATAAATAATGGATAAAGGATACTGATATGATTTTTATCCCTCCCCCAATTCCCCCTGACAACCAAGACAATAATAAAAAAAAATCACGATCCCCAATATCAAATCGACGGTTATCCGCAGGATCCGATATGGAAAGTCGCAATAAGATTAAGAAATCTCTTGGAACCGCGCAGGGTGCTTCTACATTAAAGATTGTGTTGATGTATTCGGTCCTTGGTATGATTCTGAATTGGGTTCTTCCCACATTGATTGTTGGAGTAAGACCTGAAATACCTAAGGATCAAGCAGATTATTGGGGGACAACAGCTGCTATTGTCATTACAGGAATTTTACTGATTGTGTCTCTATTAAAGGGTATATTATTGCGTAACACTTCACAGACAAAATCCTCAAGGTCTCAGGACCAGAATCCTGATGTGTATGACAGAAGGAACAATAAATAAGGAATTTTGATGTCTAAGAAAAAGTCATTAACATATTCTGACGCTGGCGTTTCATTTGATGCTGAAGCAAAGGCGATGCAACGAATAAAAAGTCTGGTCAAAAAGACTTACAGACCCGAAGTCTTGAGTGACTTAGGAACTTTTGGTGGATTGTTTGCACTGGGTAATTACAAGAAACCCGTTCTTGTGTCAAGCACAGACAGTGTCGGTACGAAATTGATGGTTGCTTTCAAAGCAAACAAACATGATACCGTTGGTTATGATATTGTAGCACACTGCGGAAATGACATTGTTGTTCAAGGTGCAGAACCGTTATTCTTTTTAGATTACATCGGAATCGGAAAAATGGATCCAATTGTCGTTGAGCAGATTGTCTCCGGTCTCACTGACGGTTGTCTTGATATAGGTTGCGCTTTAATCAGTGGGGAAACTGCGGAACTTTCAGGACTATACGCAACAGATGAGTATGACCTTGTCGGAACAATAGTCGGTGTTGTTGAAAAGGATCAAGTGATTACCGGGGAGAAGATCACACCCGGAGATAAGATTATAGGAATAGGTTCAACGGGTTTACATACAAACGGATATACGCTTACACGGCGTATACTATTTGACATCTGCAAGTATAATGTAGATACATACCTTCCTGAATTATCAACAACGGTTGGAGAAGAATTACTAAAAACACACAAGAGTTATGTCAAATCAATATTGAAACTCATGAAAGTATGCGAAATAAAAGGAATTGCTCACATCACTGGTGGGGGTTTACCAGGTAACGTTTCCCGAGTTCTTCCTGATGGATGTCAAGCAAGAATCTATAAGAACACATGGGAAATACAACCTATCTTCTCAGTACTGCAACAAAAAGGGAATGTAGATGAAGATGAAATGTATAGAGTATTTAATATGGGGATTGGTATGGCGGTAGTATTAGCACCAGAGAATGTTGATGTGGCTGTAGAGTCCTTGCGAACATTTGATAATTCTATTTTTCAAATTGGTGAAATCGTATCAGGAGAGAAAGGAGTTGAGTTATGTCCGTCCCTTTCATAGACGACACTGCTATTCAAGAATTAAAGGACCTAATCAATAGAACGCCTTTACCTGTTGTCATGAAAGCGTTTGATGAAGTTAAGGATGAAGATATTGCAATCTTTCTCTTGTTATTGGACGTGGCGGCTACAGATTTATCTACTAACGATCCTGATGAAATTCGCAGGAAACTTGCTGCTATTGAGATGCAGGAGGAGAAGGAAGCAGAAGAAGATACACTGACGGTTTACGCACAAAAGATATTTGCACAATTTTCGTTGAGACGGCAGGTAGAGATTGCTGAAGCCATCACATTAACAGAGATGGTTGAAACTGACATAGCAGAGAGGGTTTGGAAAGATCTTATTGGTAAAATGAAGACAATTTTAGACAGCACACTGTTTTTCGGGAACGCAGCAAAAAACCTTGCAAGACTCTTAGGAAAGGTTGACATTGAGAAACAGAATCGACTTATGGAAGTACTACAAAAGAATCAACCGGGTTTAGTCGATACTGTTTCTGATCAACTATTTAAGTTTGAAGATTTAGTGGAAATGCCCGATGAGTCTATCAAGACATTAATACAAGTATTAGAGACAAATACGCTTGCGCTTGCCCTTTATGAAGCACCGGCAGAAGTCCAAGACAGATTCTATGAGAATATGACGCCCGAAAAAGCAGAATATGTGGAAGCAGAAACAGAGATATTGACCCACGAGCAAACACAACTGAGTGCTACTGCTCGCCAATCTGTTGTAAATTTAATTCGCAACTTTGCTGGAAAAGGACTCATAAAAATCCGGTAGAGTCCTGAGACGTCCTTAAGACTTTACACAATAAAGACTATTCCGATAGGAAATAAAAGTCAGTCGTCTAACTTAAAAACAACAGGTAATATCACAGTGACCTCTGCATCTTTGCCTTTTTTCTTCCCAGGTATGAATCTCCACTTCTTCAAAGCAGCAATAGCAGCGTCTTCAAACCCAAACCCAAGTTTCGTTAATGCTACGATGTTCTTCGGTATACCGTCAGTTCCAATTGTGGCTTGTAATTTAACGGTACCTTCTTTCTCAGCTCGTTTTGCATTCTTCGGATATATAGGTTCAACTTTCTTTTTGATTTGAGGTTTGGTGTCTCCAGGATCTGAAGTATCTATCTCTGGTACTTTCAAACCTGGGCCGTCAGTATCTGGCGGCAAGATGATATCTGGGGTATCTGAAGGTGCTTGTTTAGGCCGTTCAAGTTGGGGTATTGGTGAAGTTTCAGGTTGCACCGGACCTTGCACCCTCCTCGGATTAACATTAATACGTGGCACTTCACTCAATCCAGGTGTTTCAGGTGTTAAATCCGTTCCATCGTTTGATGGCAATTTAAACCCTTCATCTCTGGGATTGAGAAGTTTAGTATCAGTCATTACAGTTGTCTCAATTGGTGCTTCAATTTCTTGCTGTTCAGCTTCAAAGGTTGGTCGCCGTCGAACTGGCATTGAAGTTCGTTCTTTCAAGGTCATTTCATCTGCAGAAAATATTGAAGCTGTCACTTCCTTTTCATCGGCTGAAATCCTATCTTTTATATATATGAAACCCAATAACAAAGCAAGACTTACATGTAGACCGATAGAGAAGAATAGAGAAAGCGAATTCCTTCCTCCAGTCTTTTGGAGTGTGATCGGTGGTGGTTTGTTTTCACTTGCGGAAGCTATCCCACTCCTTTGGTTCTCATCAACACTAACTTTCATCAACATAGAATTGACTTTTGGTTTTTTTCTTTCTGCCCTTCGACTCTGAATTTGTGATACAATGTCGGAACTTCTACTCATCTCTTTCCTCCTAAAGGTTACCCCGTGACGTTGATAGCGCGCATACAACACACTTACCGGAGTTAATGAGATAGTTTAATAATCATAAGCGTCATTCAGATAAAGAATCTCGTAAATGAAGTTTTCAAATTGACCGTGGTTTCGTTGAAAATAGCCACAATATAACTACAATATATTATAACTTATATACGTCCTAAAATACCAATTAACAACAAATTATATCGTATTAACAACAGAATGTCAACATTTTTTATGTTTTAAAATACATTAGTTGGATACTATGCATCAAAAATTGCTTAAAACTAAGGATTCCACCAAAACGTTATCTTTGCTACAACCGTTGAATCTTGTAATACACTCTTTGTGGTTTTATCAGTATCATAAATTTGGTTAATTACAAAATAGAAATCACTTCCGGGTCGATAGATGTAATTAATTAGGAAATTGGTTAGAATCTGTTCAGTCTCAGTATTCCATTGTGCGTATAGTTTAGCAAATAATTTAGTTGAGAATGAATAGTTAAACCTACCTGAAAATAGATTAGCATCAAAACTATCATTAGGAAGTAGCACCCGGTTAGATTGATAGTTTAAGTTAATACTGATTCTACCATTAGGTTTAATTGCACCATCCACATTGTATTTTCGTAACTTTCCGTTATAGTATTCACCTATTTCAAATCCTGTTGTGATACTGATTATTCGGCTATCACTTGTAGAAAACCTTCCCCCAAAGACTCCAAAATTGTGATCTGCTACTGGTATAAATATATCATCCCGTACTTCAAAAACTTCGTCAAGTCGTTCAAATTCATGTTTCAGAAAGAACATTACTGAATCACCGGTTGCGAAGGATGTCCAATGTGAATAAGAGACATTCCATCTTTCTATCTCGTTCTGTTGATTGAGTACATAGTTTACCTCAGGTCCCGACCATATTTCACGTATTCCGTATTTGTTAGGTCTTGGTGCCAATCGAACATCAGCACGAATTTGGCGTATCCCTTCATCACGTACATATCCGACAGCTGGGTCGAAATCATCGTCTATATCGGTAAACGATGCGTTAGCCCGGATGAGTTTATTTCTCCATTTTGTCCCCACATACCATGCATTGTTCTTTCCTGTCATATCAGGAGAAAAAGTGCGTGCCCACATACCGCGGATATCAAGTGAATCATTTGGACGAAATTCAAAATCAACTCCACCTGCTCTGTTGTAATTTCCAAATTCATCTTTGTTAACAGCAATCATACCGAATCGCGAACCTGCTACACCATCTTTCGTTATTCGAATTACAGAATAATTGGTTCGCGGTATGTCTATAGTATCATCATCTTCAGGTTCATGGTAGAAGTTATCCGTAAGTACATTTATCAAGCCAACCCCGTAAGAACCGACTTTTCCTGTAGTTTTTGCGCCAAATACAATTGGAATAGCATTTCCTTCAAATAGACCTATCCGTCTGCTATAAAATAACAACATTGGCGGGGGTCTACGAAAACTTTGGCGGGGAATCCCGAAATCGAAAAGTCCTGCTCCCTCTAAAAAGAATGGTCTTTTTTCAGGAAAAAATAGATTAAATCGTGTTAGATTAACCCGTTCCTGATCTGCTTCAACTTGAGCAAAATCTGTATTATAGGTTAAGTCAGCTATTAAATTAGACGTTATGCCATATTTTGCGTCAAAACCGAGTTTGAATCTCCGAGTTGTCTCAACGATTGCTTCTTCGTTATATTCTTGAGTCATCCCGGGAAGGACATAAGGTAGAATTTCAAAACTGCGTGAAGGTGTAATTCCCTCTAAGCCGACAAGTGTACCAAGATTTGTGGTTCTATATTTTGCCAGCCCTCCATAAGATGCAGGCACAGGAGCCCAAATAGATTCTTCGTGATTTCGTATGAGTTCGCGTCCTACATTTATTCCCCAACTCATCGGATCACTTTCCTTGAAACGGAGTTGACTGAAGGGAATGCTCATCTCCGATGTCCAAGATGTGTCATGTATTTTTGATTGACATGCGACAACGGCATCCCAATCGTCATTCAATGTATCCCCATTATTCGTTATGACTCTATCCTGTATAGCACCTAATGCGTTGGTACGGAAGAAAAAACCACTCCTTTTGTCATTGTATGTATCCAGCAATAAAAAGACGTTATCATTTTCGTGTATATCGCGAGCGTCTCTTCGCATTTCGTTAGCGACAAGTTTTGATATTTGAGAATCATAACATGTAAAGCCAAAGTATATATTGTCGTTATCGTAGAGTATTCGCACTTCAAACGGTTCAGTACTACTTTCGCCTTCATGTGGTTGAATTTGAACAAACTGGTTGATGACTTGTGCTTTTTGCCAGTCAGGTTCATTAAGTTCACCATCTATTTCAATACTTTCAAAAGTACGATAGGCTTTAATCTGATGAACGTCAGATTCTGAATTGACATGAAAAACGAAGAGAAAGGAAATAGTTACAATAAAAAGGAAAGCGGTTATTTTGGTAAATTGTTGGAAAGAAAATATATTAACATCCAAAGGCGTTACCTCCTTTGAATTAGTAGATGATGAATTTATAGGTTTGTGTATTGTAAGTAGGAAAGATTATACTAAATAGCGATAAATTATACAATTCAAAATTCAAAGGTCGCAGCAAGAAAGGGAATTATAGGTAATTGTGCGATAGGTACTTCTTTTGTATATTGTGAATTATAGCGAACTTGAAGAGGATTAGTGCGATTATAAACATTCCACAATTCTAATGTAAATCCACCATTGAACTTGTCAATATTTAGGAACAACCAGTGAATTGATATGTCATTAAGGATGGAATAGTGGAATTTTAAATCTAAACGGTGATAAGGCACAGTACGTTTAGGTTCACCATAGATAGGAATCCATGTCTGATTGTCGGTGAATGGATTTGTATACCTTTCTCTACCATCCAAAGGTGCGTAAAGAATACCGCTTTTATATTGCCAGTTAGCACCAAATTCAATCTTATCATAAAAATAATTAAGGTTTATTGTTAGGACATGGGGTGTACTATACATATAATCTCGTTCATCTTCATAGTGAAAGTCTTGTCGTTTAGAAACAGTATATGAGTAGGCAAACCATCCCCTGAACATATCTCCGATCTTATGTTCCAAAGATACTTCTATACCTTTAATAGATCCCGATTTTTGATTCTGATACTGTTTCTCTGTTAGGTTGAAAGTTATCATCTCATTTAATTCCTTTAGATAACCCGCCACCTCAAATCTTGTATCTGATGTAATGTTTTTTTCTAAAGCAACGACATAGTGTGTCGCTGTACTTGGCGATAAATCGGGATTCTCATCACCGAGAGAAATTTGGTAAAGCAGCGGATTCTGAACATAATTGCCATACATGAAACGGAGATCGATGGGGAAAAGAGAAATACCTGTTGCACTATTCTGCTCGGATCCTAAAGTCGTTCCGATTAATCCGCGCGGTTGCAGAGAAAAAGCGTTAATAAGATTAAAATAACTCCCTCTTATTCCCAAAGTTGCATAAAAGTCTATATATTCGGACGCAAAAAGGTCTTGTGTTGCTTGTAAATATCCTTCATATCTACGCAGTGTTCTACTGATATTGCTATGGATTTTCTCTCCATCTTTCTTTAATCTGAAGTCATAATCCCAATCGCCTTCCTCAAGAGGACGGGAACCGATGCTTGTTAAACTTGATGGTAGCATGGACACATCAAACCCAGATTCTATCAACGTTTTTGATAAGTTTATCCTATACTTAAGGTCTCCACGTAGTGAATAAGTATTTTCTAAATCTCTATAGTAATAACCTTCACCATAAGCTAATTCGTTTCGTGAAAATGAGCGGGTCAAGGAAAAAACTGACTTTAAACTATTTTCTACTTCTGAATAAAGGTGTATTCCTTGAGAATCAAAAGGATTGTCTGACCTGAATGGTCCACGTAAATCACTTTCTGATACCTCGTCTACACCAAATCGCAATTCAGACGCATCATCTGCGGCGATGGTATTGATTTCTAATCTGTGCATCTTAGATAGCTGGTAGACAAATTTCCCCTGGTAGCTCCAAAAACTTGGAATCTGAGTAACCAGATCATCTTCTATTTCTAACAGATGCGGTAGCAGTTCAAATAGCGGTCCCATATAACTGCGTCGCCCAAACAGATACCAATACCCACGTTTTCCTATTATGTTCCCTTCAAGAAAGGCTTGAGAGTATACAGGATTGAGATTGAGTTTTCCGCTAAAACTTGAAGCTGCTAAACGACGTGAATAGATGTCAATTACTGCTTGAGAGTCTGTCCCGAATTCTGCACCGTATCCACCAGGATATACGTCAACATTCTGAATTACGTCAGCATTCACAGTTGAGACGATTCCATAAAGATGATATGGATATTCTAAGGGGAGTCGATCAAAATAGTAGATATTATCTTCAGGTCCACCCCCTCGGACAGACAGTATTCCTACAAAATCATTGAGTACACCGACGCTGGGAAGCAGGTTCAAGACACGCAACGGGTCTCCACCAGTACCAGGCATATACTTAAATATGTCTGAATCTAATGTATGTCTATGCTTCTTCTCATAGCGTTTAGTTGTAACGTCTACTGGAGGGAGCACGAAGATTTCGTCTGATTCATCAATGTTTTGAGGTCCTTCATTCTGTCCATAAGTATAGACAGTACAGAAAAAGAATGTTAGGACTAATATATTTCTCAGTCTTTTCAACAAAGGATGGGTCATTAGAATTCTGATGTAATTCCGAAATATGGAATGATGGGAAACTGATAAATTGGGTTCTTATCTGAATAGTCGGACTCGTACCTATAGTCAAGTAAATTCTTACGATTATATGTGTTAAGTATCTCCAAGAAGAGACCTAATTTCCATTTATTAAAATTGAAGGTTTTACTCAATCGGATGTCCAACCTATGATACGGTGGTAGTCTTTGGGAATTTGTTTCACCATAGACAGGAATATAGATTGTATTTGCAATTATTTCAGCTGCACTAATCTCCTCAATGCTCTCTACATCCTCAAGAAATCGTGGGTCAATTTGGCGTTCAGCATCAACTACAGGTGTATAAGGATTGCCTGTCCTATATTGCCATTTTGCCCCTATTTCCCAGGTAGGTGTAATGTTGTAACTGGCTGCTAAAGTGGTGACATGAGTTTGATCAAAGGAATAGTAACGATACGGTTCATCTAAACGGTCTTTCCGTTTAGAGAGTGCATAAGCATAAGACACCCAACCAAAAAACCTATCACCAGTACGGTGTCTAAGGAAGATTTCAGTGCCTTGAGCATAGCCTATTCCTTGATTTTGAAATATAGAGACTTCATCAGAAGTCACCAAATTCACAAGGTCTTTATAATAGGCTGCCATTTTTATTTCTGTGTTCTGTGAGATTTCCCTCTTGACTTCAAGGATGTAATGACTTGCTTGGCTTGATTTTAATTCAGGGTTCCCAACACTGGATGACAGTTGTGCTGGAATTGGGGTTTGGTTATAGATTCCATAGGCAAATTGAAGTTCGGATGTATTGGGTAGTTCAATGCGAATACTGCCGCGGGGTTGTACTGATATTTCATCGATTCGGTTAAAGTAGTCAAATCTCACCCCATATACAACTGATAGGAATGGCAGGATGTTAAACCTATCTTGTAAGTATGCTTCGATGCGTTGTCCTCGCACAGATTCATCAATGACCTCTTTTTCAACAAAGCGAATATCATAATCTACCTCCCCCTCATCTGGTATTCGTGAGAACACCCCAGAAACTTCTCCGGGTTCTACCCCAAGTATAAGTCCAGATTCTAAACGGTGTCTTTCGTTTATCTCATAAGTTAGGTCTTCTCGCAATGTATATGTTGGTGCATCAATGTTAAGAGACAGTGTGGGGCCAAAATTTACATCAAAAAGGAAATCGGATCGTGTCAATGACAAATATGAAGTTAGCCTATCTGTAAGTGTTGACCGCAGGTGTATCCCAGCTCCTTCAAAACCACTTTCAAAGCTTGTATCACCTCTAAAGTCATCGTCAACGTTTTCTCCATCTAACGTTAAGGCGAATTTGTCGCCTGATGCAAATATATTAAAAAATAGTTGGTGTTTTTCACTAAAGTCGTATCCAGCTTTCAATTGATAATCCCAAAATCTTGGAAAAGCGGTAATTGATCCAGTTTCAAACGGATACGAACCTATGAACAGGTCAATATAACTTCTCCGTCCAGCTGCATACCAATATCCTTTTTGTCCTATTTTCCCTTGTAATAATCCCTCTGAATACAGTATGTTAAGATTGACCTTTCCCCGTATTTTTTCTGCGCTCTTGTCTTGAGAATAGATATCAATAACTGCTTGAGAATCTACGCCGAATTCGGCGCCATAACCACCCGCATATACATCAATACGATCAATAATTTCCGAACTGACAGAAGATACAAGTCCACCAAAATGGAATGGATAACCGACAGGAACACGGTCGAAGTAATACAGATTATCTTCATCAGATCCTCCGCGTATATAGAGTGCTCCACTAAAATCGTTTGCAACACCGATACCAGGGATCACAGGCAATGCTCGAAGTACATCACCGGCTGTGCCGGGTATTCGCGTGATCTCTTGAGATTCAATACTCTTTTTACTGATAGTTTTGGGAACGCGTTCTGCCCTAACCTCTATACCTTTAAGTTCATAATCAACTCTTGTAACAAAAATGTTTGGAGTCAGTGTTTTACCTTCTTCAACTACAACTGTTACTTTCTCAGTGGTTTTAGATTTTGGGATAGAAATATGTAATGTATATTGACCTTTTGCAATTTCTTTGAAAGAGAAGTTGCCTTTATTGTCTGTAGTCATACTCTTATCAAGTTCACTGATAAGTATTTTTACTCCCTCTATAGGTTCGTTTGTAGCTCTGTCTATAACAGTACCATCAATTGCCCCCGTCTGTGCAAAGACTGCAGCGGGTAATGTGAAGACAAGTAGCATAGACAAAAGTCGACTCATAACGCGTAAATTCCTTTACTTTCTTTACTGAATCATTGTTCTAATATTATTTTAATTATACAATTTTCCTATTAGATATTTCCAGAAAATCGTTCTGAATGACTGATTTTCGATTCGCGAGTATACTTCTACAGTGTAAGCGAATTTGAATCGCGAAAGACTATACACACCCGTTCCACTATGTTCTCCACTAAAACTCCAAAGTAAGTCCAACATAATATATACGTGGCAACTGTTGAATGTCTTCTGATTGCCATTCTTCGATCACATGTTCTTCATCTTGAACTAAAAGTGTAGATTCATTCAATCTAAATTTTATATTATTTTTTCGGTTGTAGACATTGAGTATATCAATAAACCCGCCTATTTTAACGCCTCTTACTTTCCATTTATGACTTATCCTACAATCCAACTTATGATACGGATTCAGTGCAGTATGTATTTGATCATCTACACTTGCCAATAAGGGATTTAATCCACGCGTGACTGGGTCCTGGATGAGTATTAGAGAACTGATCGGTACTTCTGATGTCCCACTAAGGTATTGCCATTTTAATCCCATTTCAGTATCCTTTGTCAAGTTATAGTTAGCAACGATGCTAACTATGTGCGTATTATCAAATAGATACGGTTTGTAGTACTCATCAGTGTCCTCACGTTGTTCAGCATGTGTATAGGCATAAGAAATCCATCCGAAGAATTTTTCAGGGATTCTATGCCGTAAGAATACTTCAACCCCACCAACATAAGCGGCCCCTTGATTTAGAAAGTTGGAGATTGTATTATTGATTGCTAATGTTTCTTCTTCAGTTTCTGCCCGTGTGATTTCGGATTGTCTGGGTAATTTGTCATTGATAACCATATTCTGAATATCTTTGTAATATGTTGCGAACTTAAGATCAGTCTGCTGCGTAAATTCATTCTCTATTTCAAAGATATAATGTCGTGCAACACTTGATTTTAATGATGGATTACCGTCTTTTGCTAATAGTTGATAAGGTCTTGGGCTCTGTTCATACTGACCGTAAGCAAAACGAAGGTTGAAATCGTTTGGAAGTTGAACGTTAACGCTGCCTCTTGGTTGAATAGAAAGTTCCTCCGTAAGATCGAGGTAATCTAATCGTGTACCGAGAGCAATAGAAACAAATTGTATCGGATCATATCTTGCTTGTAGATAACCTTCTGTTCGATAAAAATCGTGTCCAAATTCGCTATGTGTTGTTTCTAATTCTGTTATTTGATATCTTGCTGTTCTACCAGTTTGATATTCTCCCACCACTTCCCCGTTCTCAATAATTGGTCCAGTACTGTGAATGTAATCTTCTGTAGATTCATACTGATGAAACATACTATCTTCAAAACTATTAGCAGGACTAAATGATAAGAGAATCCCTGTCTCAAGTTGTAAGAATGGATTTGTCCTATATTTGATATCTTCACGTAGCATGTAGACAGGTACTTCTATATTTATGTCGTAGGAATTATTGACAACCTCTTCTGCAACCAATCTTCCGTCTTCAAACACGAACTGGCCATCTTCTGTCTTGTATTCAACAACAAACGGATCTTTAAGATCTATCTTAAGCATATTAGAAGTACGTGTCAAAGAGAAGTTAGAAGTTAAATCATCCGATAATTTTGAATGTAGGTGGATCCCTTGCCCTGTAAAACCATTTTTGAAGAATATACCTGCCCTGCCTAATTCCGGTTCAATATCATCTTCGTATTCTTCTTCCTTGAAATCAAAATGATCTGTGGCAGCAAAAGCGTTGAGTGTCAACTGATGATTATCATTGATTTGATAGGAAAATTTCAATTGATAATCAGAAAAATATGGTAATTGTTGTTTTGTTCCTGTCTGCCTCTCAATGATAGGTCCTGCGATTAAATCAAAATAGCTTCTACGCCCAGAGATAGATAGGTACCCGTTATCGCCTATTCTACCTTCAAGTAGTCCTTCAGAATAAAGTATATTCAGGTTGAATTTACCATCAAACCTTTCATCAATACTATCACGTGTATGGATATCAAGAACGGCTTGTGAATCCAACCCAAACTCTGCGCCATATCCCCCTGCATAGATGTCTATTTTATCAATGGTTTCTGAACTGATAGTTGAAAGAAACCCTCCCCAATGAAATGGATACCCAAGTTGTGTGCGGTCAAGATAGTAAAGGTTTGAGCCAGGTTCACTCCCTCGTATGTAGAGTATACCAAAGAAGTCATTGGGTATTCCGATACTGGGGAGTGTCGTTAAACCTTTCAGTGCGTCTGTACCTACACCGGCTATACGTAGAAGTTCAGTACCACGTATTTCTTTTTTGCTTATCGTTGGTGGAATACGTTCTCCTGCAACGACGACTGTTTCTAACTCAAACACTTCTCCGAGATATACTTTAGTCTGTGTAGTGTGTCCGGCTGTAACTTCAACTGAGGTATTTATTGGCGTTGGAAATGTAGGGTGAGAAATTGAGAGTGTATATGTATTAGGTGAAACACCTGTGAACCAGACTTTTCCATCAGCATCACTCTTTTCACGTTTATCTGATTCAACAAGATGTACTTCTGCATCTCTAAGTTGTTTTCCTGTATCTTGGTTGTAGACGGTGACTTCAATTGTACCTGTTTGCGCAAACGCAGTAGTAGAAAAAACGAAAACAAGTAGACAACAAACTATCTGCTTCAATCTATATACTCCTTATATGATTTTACTATTGGAATTTAATGATGATTCATGCTTATGTTATTGCGTATTCTTTACTTAAAGATCACCTTAAAGTGCAACGAATTTATATTCATTTTGTTGACAAGAGGTTGTTTTTCTTCAAAAGAATTCAACGGGTCTGAAAATCGCTTCAAAACGGAATTTAAGCAACAAGATTAATAGCGGTAGTGAGAAATATCACACAAAAAACCTATGAAAAAAACGTTGTTGCCAACGAATTTGTTGACATGTCTATATAGGTGTGTTAATATGTTTTATATCTCATTTTTCACTCTGCGGTAAACACTTTGAATGTTGTAAAACGTTATCGATATCTGCTTGGTGCAGGTTCAGGCGTCATACTGTTTTGTAGTTTTCCTAACGTCAATTTATTTCCGTTGGCGTGGGTTGCTTTGATTCCTTTACTGATTGCAATTGAATCTGCAGAAAGTCGGAAATCCTCATTTTTTATGGGGTATGTATCTGGATTAGTTTTTTTTGCAGGTCTGTTGCTTGCGATTGTTCTTTTGTATCCTTATGCACATATCCTTACAACATTGCTTGGGTATTCACTCTTAGTTGGCTATACTGCCCTCTACTTTGCTGTCTTTGCAGTATTAGTGTATATTTTACCGTGGCGGTCTGGCATATTATACCCTATTGCGGTCGCGTCAATATGGGTTAGTTTAGAATGGATAAAGAGTTGGTTGTTAACAGGATTTCCGTGGGGTAACATAGGTTATTCTCAGTGGAACTTTGTTCAAGGCATTCAACTCTCGTCTATAACTGGTGTTTACGGCATAAGTTTTGTAATTGTGCTTTTCAATGCTGGCATAGCAACTATAATCAATCATCGGCAAAATTGGCGAAAAGAACTACTTTCAGTGATAGTACCGTGTCTTATAGCGATCATAAGTCTTATTTATGGGTTTGTCGTAGTTGGCAAGGAAGACCAACAGAAAAACACTGTAAAGATTTCACTTGTACCCGGTAATATCTCACAAATTGAGAAATGGAAAGCACAAAGTTTTCCAAAAATCTTTGCTACGTATGTCAATTTGTCAAGAAAAGCTGCATTAGAAAAACCAGATTTTATTGTCTGGCCCGAAACATCAATAAGAGGTGAAGTGTTATCAGGTAAATTAGAAAACTACAATAGACATTTCAGAAAGTTCCAAGAAGAGGTCGGAAGTATACCAATGCTTATCGGTGTGACTGATCCTGATACATTTGGGAATCTCTACAATCGGGTTATATCAGTATCGTCCGAAAGTGAAATTGTTGGAAAATACGCCAAAATGCATCTTGTCCCATTTGGAGAATATGTACCTTTGGGGGATTTCTTACCGAACTTTATTCAATTTAAACCTTATGAACATGGTAAGACTTTGGATACACTACCAATTGTTAATGTTGAAGTTGAGCAATCAGAAGATGATACGATAAAAGTTGGTACATCAATTTGCTTCGAATCCGCATTCCCGAACCATTTTCGTAAGTTTGTAAAAAAGGGTGCAGATGTAATGGGTGTTCTGACAAACGATGCGTGGTTTATCGGCACAGCATTCCCAGAACTTCACTTAGCAATGGCACCTATGAGAGCGGTCGAGAACAGAATTGCTGTTTTTAGATGTGCAAATGGGGGATACACTTGCACGGTTGACAAGTTTGGAAGAATAAAAAGACCGATGGTAACCCCTCAAACAACAGAAAAATTCCTAAATACGGAAATGGTACTTTCTGATGGGAAAATGACAATCTACACTCGTTTTGGTGATTGGTTTCCTATTCTCTGCTTATTATTTGCTATTATTATTTTAACAGCAAATAGAATAGTTGGACTTTACACATCTTCAAAATAATCAATTAGATACATCAAATTATTGGAAAATTAAATGTTATCAGATTTTAAATCAGAAATAGATTCAATTACGACTCAACTGCAAGAACTTAGGGGGTATCTTTGACCTCCCTTCAAAACAGAAAGAGTTGGATGAGCTTGAAAAAGAATCATTGAAACCTGATTTCTGGGGTAATTCCCAACGTGTACAGAAAGTTAATCAACGTATATCTATCCTCAAAGATGAAGTAAGTGAATATGAAACAATCACAAGCGCAGTTGAAGACATACAGACTCTCTTAGAACTTGCAATTGAAGAAAATGATCCCAGTTTAGAACCAGAGATTCAGATCGGCATAAACAAAGTCACTGCACTGATAGATAAGATGGAATTGCGGGTGATGTTAAACGGTGAGTTTGACAAGAATAACGCAATTCTCAGTATTCATCCAGGTGCGGGTGGTGTTGATGCACAAGATTGGGCTGGTATGCTAATGCGGATGTATTTGCGATGGTGTGACCAGCACAACTACACCTCCGAAATAGCAGATATTACACCAGGTGATGAAGCAGGTATCAAGGGAGCAACTATCTTTGTTAATGGTCCATCCGCATACGGATATCTCCAGGCTGAATCTGGTGTTCACCGATTGGTTCGGTTGTCTCCGTTTGATTTTAACAATCGGCGTCACACCTCTTTTGCTGCCGTTCACGTCACCCCAGAAATTGACGATAGTGTTGAGGTAGACATTAATGCTGAAGACCTCCGCATTGATACTTACCGTGCCAGTGGTGCTGGTGGACAACATGTTAATGTAACTGACTCTGCTGTCCGTATCATGCACAAGCCAACAGGTATAATGGTGCAATGTCAGAATGAGCGTTCCCAACATAAGAATAGAGAGATCGCTATGAAAGAACTGCGTTCTCGCTTGTATCTTTACTATCGCGCACAACGTGATGAAGAAATTGCAAAGTTACAACCCGAAAGACGTGACATTGACTTTGGAAGTCAAATTCGGTCTTATGTTCTGCATCCCTATCAACGTGTGAAAGATACCAGAACTAACATTGAAACAGGTAACGTTGACTCTGTCCTAAATGGTGATTTAGATGTCTTTATAGAGAGTTATTTGAAGATGAAGCCATCATAGTTCTTAACTCAGTTTTCCTGAAGAAATCCAATGTTAAATTCATCATAATAGTTAACAACTGAATATAAGTGGAGGAATCATGAAAAACAGTGGACTCTATATCTATTTATGCATCGCTTTATGTTTGATGTGTCTGAATTCTGCTTATGCAGCAACTATCAATGTACCTGCTGATGAACCTACTATCCAATCTGGTATTGATTTAGCACAAGATGGTGATACGGTTTTGGTAGCAAAGCTGGAACTTACAAGGGTGAAGGAAATGTAAATATAGACTTTTTAGGTAAAGAGATAATTGTCAAATCTGCAAGCGGAGCGCTTTCAACTATCGTTGACTGTTTCAAAACGCCAGAAACACGAGGTTTCATATTCCAAAACCGAGAAACAAACAAGAGCATCTTAGAAGGATTTACTATAAAAAATGGCAGGCACGGTTTTGGTGGCGGAATTCATATCTACGATGCATCTCCAACAATAAAGAATTGTGTAATCACTGAGAACGAATCCACGGATAGGCTTTTTCATACTGATGGCGGGGGTGGAATTTACCTGTTTAATGCTGACGCAATTATTCTGGATTGCAGAGTTTCCAAAAATGATGGCACCGGTATACTGATTGCTGGTCTATGGGATAAAGACGGAACTGTATTGAGAGAAACCCAGGCTGAACCGAGTATACTCAATTCTACTATTTTAGCTAATAAAGGTGAGGGAATATTCTGTACTGAATTTGTAAATCCGTTAATAACAAAATGTATAGTCACTCAGAATCAGGAAAGAGGTATTGAATATAATTATCATGCCCGGACTGAAACACCGATCACCAACTGCCTAATTACGCAAAATACAGGCGGTGGAGTTGGAATCAGAGAATATTCAAGTTTATCAATAACCAATTCAATCATCAAAGACAATGAAGCCGATGAAGGTGGCGGGATTTACTGTAGTCCAACTTCTGTTCTAATTGCTTCTGATTGTATTATCGCTGGAAACATTGCTACAGAGATGGGTGGTGGAATCGCAGTCATATTTACAAGAGGTGGTGCAAAAATCTCAAATTGCACTATTACACGGAATACAGCAACTGTAAAAGCTGGTGGGGTTTTAATTGAGGGAGGCGGTGTTGAATTGTCTACTTCAATTGTTTGGGGTAATGAATCCCACGGTTCTCATGATGAAATTTCAGTTGTCCCTATTTATAGCGGAACTATCATTAAGTCTTGTGACATCAGAAAAGGTCTTGAAGGAATTGGTCGTGAACCTGATAGTAGGTGGTTTATCTATGAAAGTAACATAGATGAAGACCCTCTCTTCATGGATGCCGATAATGGCGACTATAGCCTGAAACTAAACAGTCCCGCTTTGGGTATGGGTGCTAATGTAACTGAAGTAGGGGTGACAAGTGTAAACTCAGTTGGAAAAAGGTTGGTAAGTTGGGGTGAATTGAAACGTAGATAAGGTCTAATTCATCATTGATAGGAGAATAACATGAAGATTAAGTTTTCTTTAACGATTCTTTATATTGTTGTAAGTCTTTCTGGTGTCAGCACTTTATTGTTTGCAGCAGAAATAAACGTGCCAGAAGATCAACCAACAATTCAGGCTGGTATAGACATTGCAATAGATGGTGATACGGTTTTGGTAGCTGATGGAATCTACGAAGGTAAAGGTAATGTAAATGTAGATTTCAGAGGTAAGCAAATTACTGTTAGGTCAATAGGCGGTGCCGAAAAGACTATCATAGACTGTGGTGAAGTACAGGATACGCGCGGTTTTCTGTTTAACAGTGGTGAAACAAATACCACCATTCTTGATGGCTTCACAATAAAAAATGGTGTACATAAAGAAGGTGCAGGTATCTTCATAAATAATGCTTCTCCAACAATTAGAAACTGCATCATTACAGATAACAGATCTGGTGATTCGGCAAATTATTCTGGCAAAGGTGGTGGGATATACTGCCTGGATTCAAATGCATTCATTGAAGGATGCACCATTACGCGCAACTTTGTCGGTTCAAGATTTGGTGGTGGAGTCTATTTAGCAGGTGAGATAGGTTTTGATAATTCAAGATCAAAGCCTATCCTATTAGATTGCACGATTTCAGAAAACATGGGAAATGGTGTTTATTCCATAGATTATGTTACTATTCAATTAAGAGATTGCACGGTTTCAAAAAACAGTATGCGTGGTATTGTTTGTACTGCTAATTATTCAATGGCAGCAAACTTGATAACCAATTCCCGAATTGAACAGAATATGGAAGGTGGCATTGAAGTTTCAGAAAATTCCGTGCTAAATCTCACTGAGTCAATCATCAGGAAGAATAAAGCAAATTCGGGTGCTAGGGTAAGCTGCAGTCGTACATGTACTCTTAATGTTTCAAATTGTGTCATTGCAGAAAATACGGCAGATGGCTATGGTGGTGGACTTAAAATTGATTCTTGGTCAGGTCAAGCAACCATCTCACACACTACAATTACAGGAAATATTGCAGGTCAGCGCGGTGGTGGAATTTATTTCGATTCCACTCCATCAGAAGGTTTAAGACTTACAATCACAAACTGTATCATTTGGGGAAATCATAGCGATGGGAACAACCATGAGTTAGTCTTGTCTGGAAATTCGATCGCAATTAAGTCAAGTGCCATTAGGGGTGGACTTCAAGGAATTGGTCGTGAAGCAGAACCTAATCGACTGACTTATGTCAATAACATTGATGAAGACCCGCTCTTCATTGATGCCGAGAATGGCGACTATAGTCTGCAAGTAAACAGTCCCGCTTTGGGTATGGGTGCTAATGTAGCCGAAGTAGGGGTGTTAAGCGTAAGCTCAGTTGGAAAAAGGTTGGTAACTTGGGGTGACCTGAAACGTAGATAAGGTCTAAATACACCATTATTTTGTCAATTGTCAAATGGTAGGTCGCGATTCGGAGATCGCTCCTACCAAGAGTCTATTTATTGTAGGATGGAACTCCGATTCCCGACTAAAATATGGAGCAAAGGTTGTCACTTGACAAAGTACTATTGAATGGGGAACAACATGAAGATTAAGTTTTCTTTAGTGGTTTTTTATATTGTTGTAAGTCTTTCTGGTGTCAGCACTTTATTGTTTGCAGCAGAAATCAACGTGCCAGAAGATCAACCAACAATTCAGGCTGGTATAGACATTGCAAGAGATGGTGATACAGTTTTAGTAGCAGATGGAATCTACGAAGGTAAAGGCAATGTCAATGTAGATTTCAGAGGTAAGCGAATTACTGTTAGATCCATAGGCGGTGCCGAAAATACTATCATAGACTGTGGTGAAGTACAAGATACGCGCGGTTTTATGTTTAACAGTGGTGAAACAAATGCAACTATTCTTGATGGCTTCACAATAAAAAATGGTGTCCATAAAGAAGGTGCAGGTATCTTCATTTATAATGCTTCTCCAACAATTAGAAACTGCATCATTACAGATAACAAATCTGGTGATTCGGCAAATTACTCTGGCAGAGGTGGAGGGATTTATTGCTTAAATTCAGATGCATTCATTGAAGGATGTACCATTACGCGTAACTTTGTGGGTTCAAGATTTGGTGGCGGCGTATATTTGGCTGGTGAGATAGACTTGAGTAATCCAAAGACTAAACCTATCCTATTAAACTGCACGATTTCAGAAAACACGGGACATGGTGTTTATGCTACAGCTTACGTTAATATTGAAGTCAGAGGCTGTACGATTTCAAAAAACAGTAAGCGAGGTATTGTCTGTATGGGACATTACATACGGACAGCAAACTTGATAACCAATTCACGAATTGAACAGAATATGGATGGTGGCGTTTCACTTTCAGGAGAAACAGTACTAAATATCACTCAGTCTATCATCAGAAAAAACAGATCTAAATTCGGAGGAGGGATTCGGTGTGGTCGCACGTTTACCCTTGAAGTGTCCAATTGTGTGATTGCAGATAATATAGCAGAGAGTTTTGGAGGTGGACTTGATATTGAATCCTATTTCGGTCAAGCAACAATCTCGCACACTACAATTACAGGAAACACTGCAGGTCGGATTGGTGGTGGAATATATTTCAGTTCGCCTCCAGTAGAACGTTTAAGACTTACAATCACAAATTCTATAATATGGGGGAATCATAGCGATGGTAACAACGATGAGTTGTTATTAGCCGGAAGATCGGTCTTAATTAAATCAAGTGATATTAGGGGACTTGAAATTGGTCGTCAAGTACCACCTAACATCCTGACTCTTGTAGATAACATTGATGAAGATCCGCTCTTTATTGATCCTGAAAATGGTGATTTTAGACTTATGGAAAATAGTCCTGCATCCTCAATGGGGGCACACGCAGCCTTTGCAGTTGCGGGGACTCTCAACGTATCGGCAAAAAGTAAACGTATTTCTACATGGGCAGAATTCAAACGCAGATGATTCGATATAAAACACATAGATATTCCATTCTAAATCACAGTTATGAGTTAATCGAGGAATTGAGTATTCTTAAAACATAAGCAACACTGGATTTTCTGTTAATCAAGTTGCACAGACTGGATATTAAGAGTATAATTATAAAGGTCATCAGACAGGAAGGAGGGTAGAAGTATGGAAGAAACAAATGACTTAATGCGCCAACGCAAAGAAAAGTTAAATGAAATCCGTGATGCTGGTATTGACCCCTATCCGCATCAATATGCGCCAACACACACTACAGCAGGCATTATTGAAGAATTTGAAGCAGTTGATGATACGCCAGATGAGAAAAATCGTATCACTATTGCTGGCAGGATAATGACAAAACGCGATCACGGAAAAAGCAGTTTTGCACATTTGCAAGATAGCTCGGGACGTATTCAAATATATGTTCGTCGGGACGGAGTTGGAAATGACTCTTACATTATCTATCGTCGTTTTGATGTTGGTGATATTATCGGTGTTAGTGGTGTCGTATTTCGTACACGTACAGGGGAATTAACCGTACTCGTTGACAAAGTAGAACTTCTATCCAAATCCATCCGACCGTTACCAGAAAAATGGCACGGTTTAACTGACAAACAGACGCGTTACAGACAGCGATATGCTGATCTCATCATGAATCCTGAAGTCAGAGAAGTCTTCTTAAAGAGGACGCAAATCGTTCAAGCGATAAGAGACATGCTTAATGATCAGGATTTTATTGAAGTAGAAACACCCGTGCTTCAACCGATTTATGGGGGTGCAAGTGCTCGTCCGTTCACGACATATCATAATACTTTGGATCAACCGTTATATCTTAGAATAGCAAATGAACTATACCTAAAGAGACTTATCGTCGGAGGTTTTGACCGTGTATACGAATTTTCGCGAGATTTTCGTAACGAAGGTATGGATAGAGACCACAATCCGGAATTCACAATGCTTGAACTCTATCAAGCTTATGCTGATTACATAGAAGTAATGGAATTAACCGAGGACCTAATTGCAAAGACAGTTGAGAAAATACACGGTTCAACCGTAATCACATATCAGGAACAAGAAATAGACTTCACACCACCTTGGCAAAGACTTACGATGATAGAGTCCATCAAGAAATATAGTAGTTTTGATCCGAGCGCACTCTCTGTAGATGAACTATATTCAAAAGCTGTAAATGCTGGCGTTGAATTGGCGGGAGATGAGTCAAAGGGAGTAATTATAGCAGAACTCTTTGATACTTATGTTGAGGAGAAACTAATTCAGCCGACGTTTATCTATGACTATCCGATTGAGGTATCCCCCTTCGCGAAAAAGAAGCCAGAGCATCCTGAACTCGTTGAACGTTTTGAGTTTTTTATAGCAGGAATGGAAGTGGGTAATGCATTTAGTGAACTTAATGATCCGATTGATCAACGACAAAGGTTCCTTGAACAAGCCGCAAATTTAGAAAAAGGCGACGATGAAGCATTTATGGTAGATGAAGATTATTTGCGTGCATTAGAATATGGAATGCCACCGACAGGCGGATTGGGGATTGGAATAGATAGATTGACTATGTTGCTAACTGACCAATATTCAATTCGTGACGTAATCCTGTTTCCGCAGATGCGACCTGAAAAATAATATGAAATCCGCACCTACTTTGCATACAAAAAGGTTGATTTTGCGATCTTTTACGCTTGATGATGCTCGGGATGTACAAAAACTTGCTGGTGAAAAGGATATCGCAGCCACAACATCTACGCTTCCACATCCTTATGAAGATGGAATGGCAGAAAAATGGATAAATACTCACCAATCAAAACTTGAGAACGGTTCCGGCATTGTATGGGCAATTACACTCAAAGAAAATGGAACACAGAAAAGCACAATTCTAATCGGTGCTATTGACATCAATATTGACAAGGAAGAAGCAATAGGTGAACTCGGTTATTGGATAGGGAAACCTTATTGGAATTCTGGTTTCTGTTCAGAGGCTGCGAAACAGGTAGTAGATTATGGTCTTGATGTTCTGAAATTAAGAAGTATCCATGCATTCCATTTCGGTAGAAACCCCGCATCTGGACGTGTCATGCAGAAAATCGGAATGGACTTTGAAGAACGTTTCCCAAATGCGATAGAAAAATGGGGTGTACTTGAAGATTTAGTTAAATATAGTATAAAAAACGAAACTTCAGATGCATAAATAAGAAACAACATCTCAATAGTAGGTTACAGATGCCTTCATTTATCTGTTAAGAATTAAATAAGTAGACTATATGAAATTTGAATGGTTTGTAGCCTCACGTTATCTTCTTTCACGTAGAAAACAGTCGTTTATATCTATCATCAGTATAATCTCTATCATAGGAGTTAGTCTCGGTGTTGCAACAGTTATCTTAGTTATTGCTGTATTAGACGGCGTGGAACACGGTTTGAGAGATAGGTTTCTCGCCAATGAAGCACATGTAGCATTGAGAGTTTATGGTAATAATTTTTTTGGTGAATACGATAAGAAAATTGAGGACATAAAGAAAGTTCCAGGTGTTGTCGCAGCTTCACCGGTTCTATACTCTCAAACTGCGGTTTTTCAACAAGATCGTAATAATATTGATGATGTGATTCTCATCAAAGGAATTGACCCTGAACTTGAGGAGAAAGTAACTGGTTTTTCACAGTTTGTCAGGGGTTCAATTGACTTTCAAAACACTAAAATTATAGAAGAAGCAAGTTTCCTTAACGATGTAAAGATTACAGGAGGAATTGTACTCGGATCGCGATTAGCGCAAAGACTTGGTGTCAACGAAGGGGATGTATTGAGGCTTGTAGTAAAGATGGTTGAAGATGCATTGAATCCAGATGCATTATATCCAATCATCAGACATTTTGTTGTAATTGGACTTTATGAATCAGAATTGACAGTATACGACAATCAAATTTCCTTTATACATATAGATATTGCACAAAAGATCTATGAACAAACTGGTAAAGTAAACGTCATTCTGGTTCGACTTGAGAATGCAGAACTGGCACCAGAACTTGCACTACAGATTGAACAAGCACCAGAATTTGATCCTATTTTGATGCCAATTTCAACAACATGGTTGGAAACACACGCGCCTTTGTTCGCTGCATTGGAGTTGGAAAAAATTGCCACTGTCATCATTGAAGCATTGATAATCTTAGTCGCAGCGTTTAACATCGCAAGCACACTGATTATGACAGTTATGGAAAAGACCCGTGATATTGGCACATTACGCACACTCGGATCAACACGGGGTAATATAATGCGTATTTTCATGATTCAAGGTAGTGTGATAGGGATGTTGGGAACCCTATTGGGAACAACTTTGGGTCTTGGCTTGTGCTGGTTACTTAGCACAAATATCATAAGACCTACGCCGTGGTTAGCATTAGGGTTTGTAGTTATGCTCATTCTGATACAGTTAGTGATTACATTCCGTCGTCTATTGCCGTATCCAAAAGTTAAGAAAATCGGTTTTACACTGTTATGGGTGTTGGGTGTTGGTTTTGGTTTATACTGCCTTGTTAAACCTATCTCATTGCAAGAATTGGGTCTAAGTCAGATTTACCAGATGAATCAACTTCCTATAAGAGTCAATTGGTTTTTCGTGGGTTTTATCAATGTACTTTCATTTGTCATCTGTTGGTTAGCAACAATTTATCCCGCATGGCAGGCATCAAATCTAAATCCAATTGAGGCATTACAATACGAATAGGTTGGGGGTATCCTAACCGATCGGCAATCAGATTATCAAATTGCACAGCATGGACAAATTAATAAGAATTGACAATTTACATAAATCCTTTTATGATGGTGACTCGGAATTAAGAGTCCTGAAAGGTGTCAACCTTGACATATACAGATCTGAAATCCTTACGATAATGGGTGCTTCGGGAGTAGGCAAAAGTACTTTATTACATATTTTGGGAACACTTGACCGTCCCACAACAGGAAGTATCTTCTATGAGGACGAGGACATTACGGCATTCTCAGAACGGCAACTGACAAGGTTTCGTAATGATTCAATCGGTTTTGTTTTTCAATTTCATCAGTTACTCCCTGAATTTACAGCATTAGAAAATGTAGCGATGGGTAGACTCATTAGAAGTGCTAAGAATGAAAAAGCAGACGGTACAGGATATGTAAATATTGGCATATATGAAGAATCGGAACAACTCCTTGATAGTGTAGGACTCTCTGAACGTTTAAGCCATTATCCGAGCCAACTATCGGGAGGTGAGAGACAAAGGGTTGCGATTGCGAGGGCCTTAGTTAATCAACCAAAAGTCATACTCGCTGATGAACCGACAGGAAATATTGACGACAAAACAAGTCAAGCAGTCCTTGATGTATTACAAGAAATAAATCAGAGACTTGAACAGACATTCATTATTGTCACACATGATTCACGATTATCTGAGCGTGCAGACAGAACAGTTCATCTCGTTGATGGGAAAATTGCAGACTGAGAACTCTGGAACATAAGTGAACAGGAAGGTAAAGGTAATGTTGATTTTTATTGATGGAGATTTCTTTTCACCTAATGATGCTAAGATATCTGTATTTGACCACGGATTTCTTTATGGTGATGGCGTTTTTGAAGGTATACGTTGCTACAATGGTAATGTCTTTCTGCTGGATGAACATTTAGAAAGGCTCTATGATTCAGCTAAATCACTTATGTTAAAAATACCTATTCCTATAGAAGAGATGAAGCAGAACGTATTGGAAACGCTCCGTCGAAATAAACTCAGCGAAGGATATGTTAGATTGATTGTGACCCGTGGGATTGGAGATTTAGGACTTGATCCTGATAAATGTCCAAACCCATCTGTAATAATTATAGCCGATAAAATTCAATTGTATCCTGAACATTTCTATGAAGATGGTTTGGAAATTGTTACCGTTTCTGTCAGACGGAGTAATCCTGAAGCCATTAATCCTCGTATTAAATCTTTGAATTATTTAAATAACATTCTTGCTAAGATTGAAGCGAAACAGTCTGGAGCGTTTGAAGCATTGATGCTGAGCCATGACGGGTTCGTCGCTGAGTGTTCAGGAGACAACATCTTTCTGGTCAAAAATGAGGAAATAATCACACCCCCCTCCCATCTCGGTATTCTGGAAGGTGTGACGCGCAATAGTGTAATTACACTTGCCCAGGAAGCAGGATTTCAGGTAGAAGAACGGATCTTCACACGACACGATATTTACATTGCAGATGAATGTTTCTTAACTGGTACTGCAGCTGAAGTGATACCAGTCGTAAAACTTGATAGGCGAGTTATTGGTGAAGGAAAACCTGGCATAGTTACTCAAAAGTTAATTGCAGCCTTTAGACATTTCGCAAACAACTTCGGAACCCCTATATTTACATGTGAAGAATAGGAATAGAAAATAGTCAGCATCTAAAGCAAACCAACTTGTTCAATTGGAGGAAAAGTCAATGAACCTCACAAAAAAAGCACACCTGGTATATTTCCTTAACATAATCGGTATCACTACTATTTTGTTTTTTACCTATAATCGTGTCTGTATTGGTCAATCAAGTGAAGTACCCTTTGGACCACAATCTGCGTCCGAAGAAACAGAACCTAAAGATACAACTATAGAACAAGAAGAATCTATCCCTATAGATAGGACATTTATCGTAACCAAGATTGACTTCCAAGGCGTCCAATCCCTCCGACAAGAGATGCTTCAAACTCTGATTCAAACAAAAGTTGGTCAAGAAATATCGGATGATTTGCTGACGAAAGATATTGAAAGTCTATACAAAGACACAGGTTTTTTTCATGATATAGCGGTTGATGTTTCAAAAAATGGAGAAGACGGTGGGTTTGCTGTTACCTATATACTTGACGAAAGTCCGAAGGTAGAAGGAATTAATGTAATAGGAAACGATGAGATTAACATTGGCAAAATCATGGATAAGATTACGCTCCGTCGGTCTGAAATCTTCAATGATCATCTTCGTTGGCAGAGTGAACGTGCAATTCGAAAATTATACCACGAAAAAGGCTATTATCTTGTTAGTATACAAGTACATAACGATCTCAATGAAGAAGATAATACGAGCCAGATTACTTTTGAGATTGAAGAGGGGCCACGTGTAAAAATTACTGAGATTAACTTCATTGGCAATGAACAACTTTCAGCCAAAAAACTGCTTAAAAAAATGAAGACGCGTGTTGGCAAACATTATGATGAATTGCTGTTTGAAGAAGAAGATATGAACCTAAGTCTACGAAATTACTATCAGGACCAGGGATTCGCACAAGTAAAAATACTGGGACATGAGAAACGTTTCACTGAAGACAAGACAGGTCTGATCCTTGACATAGCTATTGATGAAGGTTCACAGTTTGTCTTAGGTATGTACAATATTAATCTTGAAACTGGAGAGAAGGTAGTCTTTTCTGAAGAAAAAATCAAAAGAATGTTAAACCCAGCGGAAGGAGAAATATTTAACCGTGACATTTTTGAAGAGTCAATCGCACAATTACAACAAGCATATCTTGATAAAGGTTACTTACTTGCTGAAGTGAATCCAACACCTGACTTTGACGAGGTAAACGCTCTTGTAGACATCAACTTGAATATAAATCAAGGTGATGTTATAATTATTGACAATGTACCGATCACTGGGTTAGAAAAAACGAAGGAAAGAATTATCCGTCGTGAGTTGGATTGGCTAAATATAAAGTCAGATGAATTGCTTAATGTTAGGGTACTGCGTAAAGCTCGGCAGCGTCTTTTCCAGATGGGTCCCTTTATCCGTGCAGTTGACTTTGTTCCGAGTGACACAGAAAATGACAGTAGAAAAAGTCTTGTCGTCAATATAGCTGAATCCCCAACAACAGGCACACTGAGTGTTGGTGGTGGATACGGTAGTGAAGGTGGCATTTTCGGTACTTTTGAAATAGGACAGCATAATCTTTTTGGTCGTGCCTATCGTGTTCACTTGAAAGGAGAGTTGGGAACCCGAGATCATCATACTGCAGAAGCAAGTTTTGGTACACCGTGGATATTTGGCACGCCGACTCGCCTGAATGCGCGTATTTACAACAATCGTAGGTTCCGTCGTTATTATAGTAATGTCGGTGCTGCGTTAGATCCCGATTACCTCACGGATAGATATGTGTGGGATACACGCGGGGGTTCAATTTCTCTGGGACGTCCAATAGCATTTGATATTGATCTATCTGTAAGATTCAGAAATGAACACATCAAAGCAAATACACCAGATAGAGAACTGTTTAATCGTTCGACCAGAAGTATACTTTTTGCAGTAGGACGCGACACCCGCGATTACCGCACATCACTCTATGACCCAATGGGTGGCAGTTCAAACAGTATATCCTATGAATATTCTGGTGGTATTTTAGGCGCTGATAACGAGTTCCAAAAGTATACTGCTGACACAAGTTGGTTCTTTAACCCTTGGTGGAATCATGTTTTTGCAGTCCATGCACGTGCCGGTTACATGGTTAGTAAGAGTACTGATAGCCGAAACCTTTTCTATGAAAGGTTTTATCTGGGTGGTGTAGATACAATTCGCGGATATGAAGATTGGGAGATTTTACCAGATTCTGATAATCCTTTTGGTGGAAACAAGGTGTTTTTCTCAAATTTGGAATATCGTATACAAGTTTCACCACAACTAACCACTGCAGCTTTCTTTGATATTGGACAGGTATGGGATGAATCATTGCCAAATGTCTTTAATAATATCAACCTAAAACGTGGTGCTGGTGTTGAAGCCCGTTTGCAGATGTTGGGAATGTTGGCACGTATTGGATGGGGTTACGCCTTTGACCGACAAAATCGTGAACCACAAGGAAAGTTTTATTTCACTATCGGTCCCGGTTTTTAAATGTCTGTAGTCTGAAATCAGACATTTATGTTTATTACACTGCTAATCAGTTACTGGACAATGCACAACAAACATAATTGTGTTGTCCAAAGAGGAATAATTATGAAAAAGTTTATACTAATATTGTTTTCTATGGTATTGTTCGGTTTTTTGACGGGTAGTATCGGTCAAGAAGCATTTAAACTTGGTGTTGTTGATTCCAATCGCGTTTTGAAAAACTATCAGAAAGCTTTGGACGCTGATAAACTCTTAAAGAACGCAGAAGCACGTTTGAAAAAGAATCTTGATGAAATTAGTGAAGAAATTAGAACATTGCGTGAAAAGAAAGAGAAAACCGAACTTTTCGTAGAAGAAGCACAAACTGCCAAAATAGAGAATCAGATTCAACTTAAACAGATGGAAGCTCAGCAGGAGTTAGAACGAGGAAGACAAACCCTCATAGAAAAGAACCAAGAATTGATGAATCCGATTTTTAAGGAACTTGAACAACTTATCATAAAAACCGGGAAGGATGAGAATTACGATCTCATTATTGACAAACAAGCTGCGCTATATTTTAATGAGAAGTATGATATTACTGATAAACTCATAATACTAATCAATGCAGAAAATGAGAAAGAAGAGCAAGCAAATCTGGATGCCGAAAAACCACAACCCGAAAAACCACAACCCGAATAAAAAGAGGGAATGCGTATGAAGCTCAAGGATATATGTGAGTATATTGGTGGTGAACTTTCTGGTGATGGAGAGATTGAGATAACAGGTATTTCCGGTATAAAAGAAGCCGTTCCAAATGAAATTACTTTCGTGGCTAATACAAAGTATCTCAGTGCTATTGCCACTACTCAAGCATCAGCAATAATCATAGGTCGCGGCGTTACCGGCAATGGAAAATCCACAATCTGCGTTGACAATCCCTATTGGGGATTTGTAAAGGTGCTGGAATTATTCGATCAGAAGACTGAAAAACATGAACAGCCCGGTATACATGAAACAGCGGTGATTGGAGAAAATGTCTCTCTCGGAGATCGAGTAACAATTGATGCATACAGTGTCATAGAAGCCGATGTTGAAATTGGCGATAATACAGTAATTAAACCTTTGGTATATGTTGGTGAAGGCAGCAAAATAGGGAATGATGGTTTAATCTACTCACAAGTTAGCATTCGTGAAAACATTACTATTGGAGATCGGGTAATTATTCATTCTGGTGCTGTCATCGGTAGTGACGGTTTCGGGTTTACGCCTGATCCTGCTAACCATAGACCCTATAAGATTCCACAGATAGGCTCAGTTGTTATTGAGGACGATGTTGAAATCGGTGCAAATACGACAATTGATCGTGCGACGATCTCAGAAACAGTAATAAAAAACGGAACTAAACTTGATAACCTTGTTCAAATTGCACACAATGTAGTCGTTGGTGAAGATTGCTGTTTAGCAGCACAGACTGGTATAGCGGGGAGTAGTCAACTCGGTGACCGGATCAATATAGCCGGACAATCAGGTGTAATTGGACACCTAAAACTTGGCGAAAACACTGTCATATACTCTAAATCTGCTGTAACAAAAGACATGCCTCCTGGAAGCCATCTCTCTGGTATTCCTGCGCGACCCCATAAACAGGAATTACGATTTCAAGCATCAATCCGAAAAATGCCAGAATTACTCCAGGAATTTAACAAACTTCAAAAGCGTGTTGTTGAACTTGAAGAAAAACTGCACGATCTGGAAAAAACAGAATCTTAGACGCACTCCCATCTAAAACGCTTACAGCAAAAAACACAGGATCATTCTCCAAATATCCCAGTAATAAACCGTGAGAGGCTGACGATGAAAAAGTTGTTAGCATATATTGAACTTGCAAGACCGTTAAATGGTGTTATTGCATTTATTTCCGCTTGGTTAGGAGGTGTTTTCGCAGCCGGTAATACAGCAAGTTGGCTTTCAGATGTAAAGTTACTCTACGTATCCGTAGCAGCGCTCTTACTTCTCTCAGCAGGTAATGCTATTAATGACTATTTTGATTACAAAATTGACCTTATTAATAAACCTAAACGTCCTCTCCCCTCAGGTCGAATTCCGAGACAAAACGCGTTGATTTTCGCGTCAATCCTAATAGTCATTGGAATTTGCCTTGGTGTGTTGATAAATATACACGCAGTTACTGTCGCAGTGCTTGTTACTCTCCTTCTTGTGAGTTATGCATTGTGGCTTAAACGATCTCCGCTTATAGGCAATTTAGTTGTTGGTTGCCTGACAAGTCTAACGTTTATTTCTGGTGGAATAGCCATAGGTTCAGTAAAAGGAACTATCATTCCAGCGATTTTTGCTTTTCTATTCACCACTGCCAGAGAAATCGTAAAAGACCTTGAGGATACTGAAGGTGATACAATGGCTAATGTCAAAACAGTGGCAATTCTCAATCCGCGTCTGGCAATTACAATTGCGTTGTGTTTCATGATTTCAGTTGTTATATTTAGTCCTATTCCTTATCTATTCGGTTTTTATACTTGGCAGTATTTGGTAGCAATAGTCTTAGGCGTTGATCTTGTTCTGATATATTTATGCATTCAACTGATGAAAAATGTATCAATAGAGAAATATGCATATATACAACGTTTGATGAAATGGGACATATTCATCGGTTTAGGTGCGATATATCTTGGGATCATATTCTAAACATAGAAGGAGAGGCGATCAATTCTCGCTATAATATACCAGTTGATAGATTATGACAAAGTGCTCAAATTCTTAGATAACACTACAAAAGATGTTGAGGATGTATGCCATTTCAAGCACGCATACCAAAACTATACCCAGAAAGGTGCATGGCAAAAGAATTACAAAGTCTTTACATCTGAAAGTGAAAGAATGAATGGTGTGATGTTGCTGACACAAGAGAAAAATCAGGATGCTGATTTTCGCGTTCTTGTGAGTGCCACCACTGAACGAAGTTTGAGGAAACTATTACTGACTTTTCCAAGAAAATCAATTGGTATGTTTTTTCTAAATGATGAATGGAGTGCAAACAGAATCTTAGACCTATTTCAAGGTGAGTTTTTAAATACTTCATCTGGAAAGTATTTTGTTGGTATTAAAAAGGGTAATCAATCAAAAGCAGAACAGAGAACAGTATCAAAAAGAAAAGATGAAATTGCATCGTTCCTACGAAAACTAACATCACTTAAAGGTAGGATGGAGAATTCCCAGTTTATTGTAGAAGGAGAAATGATGGTAAAACGTGCTTTCTCCGATGGTTTACCTATCGAAAAAACACTCTATACTAATGCGTATATATCTTCTGAAGATGGTAGAAAGTTTTTGAAGAAAGCTTATGCTGAAAACTTATCAATATATCAAACAAGCGATGGGGTAATGGGATCTCTGACCACAACTCGGCCGATCCCCTCAATTGTAGCATCAGTACATCTAAATTATCCTAATTTTCTATATGAAGATGGACTTATGAATTTTCGCTTCAGTCAAGACTGTTTACTGTTACTCATTGAAAATGTCCAAAACCCTGACAATCTTGGTATGACGTTACGCACTGCAGATGCATCGGGTGTCTCGGCAGTATTGATTAGTGGCGACGGTGCCAACCCTTTCCATAAGAATTGCATTCGTGCATCACGTGGTGCTATTGGTCGGCTTCCTATATTTCATGTATTATCAATGAATAGAGCGATTGACAATCTCAAATTATCTGGTTGGAATGTGATCGGTGCGACAGCGACTGCTGAAAATGACCTCTACACTATGAGCCACAGCACGCCAACGGCGGTTGTTGTTGGAAACGAAAACAGCGGGTTGACTGATACAACACGGAATTCCTGCACACAATTAATACGCATTCCAATGGCGGTGGGGCAATCGTCACTGAATGTTGGTGTTGCAGCTGGGATTCTGTTATATGAAATAAGGCGTTCCTGCAACTCGGATCATACTTGCATTTGACAAATATGCAAGATGATGTTAAAATTGTTTAGTTTTGACATATAGTTACAAAGGTTAAATGTTTGAAAAGATCAATGGCGTTTAGATACCAAGGATTGGTTGCATTTGAGATCACATAGTATTCTAAGTTATCTACAGAAAGTTATCGCAAAACAGGATGCTGGATATTTCATCTTGATTGATCCTGAAGTGTGTGATATAGAAGAAACCGCTAAATTAGCACATGATATTGAGGGTGCGGGTGCAGATGCGATTCTGCTTGGTGGTAGTCTTTTGACTCACGATTTAGACCCTATTGCAGCATCTTTGAAAAAAGAAACTGCTCTACCGATAATCCTTTTCCCTGGTGATTCAATGCATCTCACTCCTCATGCAGACGCTATTCTGTATACGAGTCTGATCAGTGGACGCAACCCCAACTATCTTATTGGTGAACAGGTAAAAGCAGCACCTTGGATTCAGCAGTATGGATTAGAACCTATTCCGACAGGTTATTTGCTGATTGATGGTGGAAACAGAACAGCTGTTGAATTTATGAGCGGTACTGCTCCGATTCCACGTAACAAACCTGATATAGCAGCACCTCATGCATTGGCTGCACAATATCTTGGGATGGAAATGGTTTATTTAGAAGCCGGTAGTGGTGCGGACTTACCTGTACCAAATGATATGATCTCATCCGTGAAAGAAACAATCCAAATACCACTAATTGTTGGTGGCGGTATAAGAAATCCGGACATGGCTGCAGAAAAAGTAGAAGCTGGTGCTGATTTTGTAGTCACTGGGAATATATTGGAAGAAACTGGCTCTTACGACTTGATGAAACAGTTTGCAGATGCTGTTCATAGGTGATTAAAACGAGCAACTGACCTTCAAAATGTATGATCTGTAATATATAATACGAAAGAGAGGTAATACATTATGTCAGAGAATAAAGAAGTAATTATTGAAATCGAAACTGATAACGACGAACCTGATTCTACGACTTCTGACACTCAAGACGATTCGGACAATGCTACGGAAACCGACAATGATATAGAAGAGCGTACTATAGAGACTTTAGAAGAAGAAATTGAGGCACTTAAAGAAGAGTATAAAAAACAAATTGAGGCAGTTGCAGAATCAGAAAGAGAACAGTATGAAGCGGAGCGTGAACGTCTATTGCGGACAGTTGCTGAAGCTGAAAATACAAAAAGACGTGTTGAGAACGAGGCAAAAAAGCAGTTAAAGTTCGCTAATAAAACCATCATAGAGGGGATTATTCCTGTATTGGATAGCCTTGAAGCTGCTATTAAGAGTGTAGATGAAAAAGTAGGGTCAGAAGAACCTGTATCTGACTTATCCAATTTCAGTGAAGGTGTCCAGTTGGTACACAAACAGTTGATAGATGTTCTCAGAATACATGGACTTACTCCAATTGATTCTGCGAGTGGTTCGTTTGATCCCAATCAACATGAGGCTGTCTTTGCTACAGAATCGGATGATGTTCCTGAGGGGAATATCATTGAGGAATTTAGGCGCGGGTATCTGTTATATGACCAAGTTGTTCGGGCAGCACAAGTTGTCGTATCAAAAGGAAAGAAAAAAGACGAATCGCCGGATGAAGTGCCTGAAGAACAACTGATTGAAATTTCAACTGAAGAAGAATAAATGTAGTGCTTTGTCAAGTCATAAATGATTTGTATATCGGACGGGGAAACCCCGTCCCTACGAACGGATCTACTCATCATTTGAGTATTGACAGAACAGTAGGTTAGGCAGGAAAACAGATGACTCAGAAACGGGATTATTATGAAGTTCTCAATGTTAATCGAGATGCAGATGAGAACGAAATTAAGAAAGCTTACAGAAAATTAGCTGTAAGATACCATCCAGATAAGAACCCTGGTGATAAAGAAGCCGAAGAAAACTTCAAGGAAGCAACTGAGGCTTATGATGTCTTAAAAACGCCAGAGAAACGCGATCGATATGACCAATTTGGACATGCAGGACTTGATGGAACAACATCTGGTTACGGACAAGGCGTGAACCTTGACGATATTTTGAGTGAAGTTTTTGGTGATGTTTTTGGAGGATTTGGCACATCACACAATAGACCAAGACCGGGGCGCAGCTTACAATACAATTTGGAATTAACACTTGAAGAAGCATATTACGGAAAAGAGGAAACAATAGAAATTCCACGAATTGAATCCTGTCCTGAATGTAGCGGAAGTGGTGCTGAAAGAGGTTCTACAGTTGATACTTGTCCGCAGTGTTATGGACGCGGTCAAGTAACGCAATCGCAAGGCTTCTTTACAATGTCACGTACATGTCCGCGATGTCGGGGTGAAGGAGAAATAATCAAGAGTCCATGTAGAAACTGTAATGGGAAAGGACGTATTAGAGTCAAGAAAGAATTAAAAATTAAGGTAGAAAATGGTGTTGACAACGGCGTTGAGTATCGACTGAGGGGACAAGGTGAAGCAGGAACATTGGGTGGACCCTCAGGTGACTTGCTTGTCGTCGTTCATATCAGACCACACCAAACTTTCACCAGAGAAGGGAATGATCTATTTACATCAGCAAAAATCTCATTCATTCAGGCTGCACTCGGTACTACAATTGAAGTCAGCAACATTGAAGGAACGCAGGATTTAGAAATTCCTCCCGGTACTCAGTTCGGAGATCAACTACGTATTGGGGGTAAAGGGATGCCAAGACATAGAAGTTCTCAATACGGTGACCTTGTCGTACAAATTGAGATTGAAACACCAAGAAAACTTACTGATAAACAACGCAAATTATTAGAACATTTTGATGATCCTCAGTCTATTACAGATGATTCAGAACACGGTGGATTTTGGGATAAACTCTTTGGACACCACGATGATGATAAGAAATAAATTCATACACTAATATGAATTGGACGCAGATCAAAATAAAAACAACTCATGAAGCCTCTGAAGCTATAGCAAACCAACTATTTGAGATGGATGCGCTCGGTGTTGAAATTAGGGATGTTACGGATTCAATAGCATTACTGATAGCCTATTTCCCATTAGATGACAGACTTAATTCAAGAGTGAATCAACTCAGAGATTTCCTATCTAAACTTCCTGCCTGGGGAATCAAACCACATCCAGTAAAGATAGATTTAAAGAACATAAAATCAGAAACGTGGACTGATGCATGGAGGTCTAATTACACACCGCAGAAAATTGGAGAAAGGATACACATTGTTCCTACATGGCATGATGAGTCAGTCAATGAATCAGACATCGTTATAAGGCTTGATCCTGGAATGGCTTTTGGTACTGGTTACCATCCAACGACTCGACTATCGTTAGGTCTGTTGGAAAACACAGTAAAACAGAATCAACTTGTGATAGATGTAGGAACGGGTTCTGGGATCTTGGCGATTGCTGCAATAAAATTAGGGGCAAAACATGTTGATGCGATTGAACTTGACCCGACAGCGATTCCAGTCGCAGAAACTAATTTTGACAACAATAACGTCTCAGGACAAATCACACTGCATGAAGGGGATGGACTGCAGACTGTTGAAGACAAGTATGATCTTATCGTTGCAAATATCCTGACAAAAGCGATCCTACCAATGATACCGTATTGTCCAGAAAGATTGCATCTGGGAGGACATATTATCCTTTCAGGTATTCTGGAATCAGAGTTACCGGATGTGCAGGAGACTTTAGGAGAAAACGGTTTAGAATGCGTTTCTGTCACTCGTGAAGCAGAAGATGAGATCATGTGGGTTGCGGTATTAGCGAGAATCCTTTGCTAATCCATGACAAAGATTACATCTTCCAAGATTGAGGTGTGGCATCGTAGGTGAATTCTCGTCTCCAATTAAATGACATTTCAGACAAGCGGCATCCTCAGAAGACGCACGATGTTCTTCAATGTTGGAGCGTGCAGGTGCAGCATTAAAAAAGAGAATTACCATTACTATGGCAAATATTAAGCCAATCACGCAGACGATATACATCAGGACTTTCGGATTGCCTTGTTCAGTAGGCATGTGATTATTGAATAATTCCTTACAAATAGTGTATTTAGATGACCAATATAGGATACCTTATTATTGATTGTCATGCAATAGCAATTAGAATTTCAATCAAAAAACGGAAAAAGAAACGGAATGTTCTCTTCTGTGAGTGGTGATCCGTATTCACAGGTTTCAAATACTTCGGCAAAGTTTGTATCAAGACCAGCTTTTACCCCATATAGGTTCGTCAACAGATCTCTGTGTTTTTCTGCAACAGCACTGAAGCGATTACGGAGTCGCTTTGCAAGCCATTCTCGTCTGTCTTGATCACTATCTGGCACAGAATCCAAAGTCCCACTGTTGTATGGAAGCCATTCATAGAATTGTGAGGTATGACAATGGAGCATATCAATTTTCTGTTCAATGACCGCGTCAATGTTTATGGCAATATCTGGAATAAATTGATTAGGTTTTTTGAAACCATCACTAAGATACATTATGACAGGATTCTTCTGCATGTGTGGTGTCAACGCACAGATATTCGGAACGGTAACCATATATGCTGCATCTTGAACCAGCATTGAGGTATAGCGGTGGTCTGGATGATAGTCATTCGGACGGTGTGTCATAATTAAGTCAGGGGTAAACTCACGAATAGTATGGATAATTTGGAAGCGATTTTCTAAAGTCGGCATCAGTTCGCCATCGTGATTATCAAGTAATTCATACTCAATCCCGATAGTATCCGCAGCGGCTTGTGCTTCGTCATTTCGCCTCTGTGCTAAAGGAGCACCGCCCATTTGGTGGTGTCCAGCGTCACCGTTGGTTACAGAAACGAATTTAACATTGTGTCCGTTCTGTTTAAATAGTGCTGCAACACCACCTGCTTTGATATCACAATCGTCTGGATGTGCTCCTATAACCATGACTCGTACTGTTTCAGTGTTCATATTGTCGTCTCAATTGATGTCTAATTTTTATGTTTATTTGCAAATTATCTCTTTAAAACTATGGAAATACAACCGATGAAATCTTGGAAAGTTGAAGTCTCTTACAAACCTGATATTATAGACACTGTTGGTAAAGATATTCTTGAAGATATTGCGGACCTGGGTATTAGCGGGGTTGATTCTGTTCGTACTGCATCAATATATTGGATTGAAGGCTCCCTTAACTCAGAACAGATTCACAGAATTAGCAGTGAACTCCTGGCTGATCCGATTACACAAGTATTCAATCTCTCTGAAAAAAATGAGCATACAAAAGTTTGGACAGTTGAAGTCAAGTTTAAACCCGGTGTAACAGATGCTGTTGGTGATAGTACAGTCAAAGGTATCAACGATATTGGTATTGCATGTATAGACAATGTTCGGACAGGCAAAAAGTTCTGGCTTAGTGGCAACATAAACAGTGAGATTGTTGAAACTATCGCACAACGACTTCTCATGAATGATGTTATTCAGACCTTCTCTTACCAAGAACCACAAGCATAAATGTTGAATTCATAGCGGGTCAAAACAGCGGCAATCCTTGTGCTTCAACAAATACTGAGTAAAGTGATTGACTACCTGTCATAAACAGTCTATTTCGTTTGACTCCACCGAAGCATAGATTTGAACAGATTTCTGGTAGGTGTATCTTACCGATCATTGTTCCATCTGGTGCAAATATGTGGACACCGTCGTATCCGTCTCCAACCCAACCGGCACTTGCCCACAAGTTCCCATCAATATCACACCTGATTCCATCAGCAATACCTGGTGACATATCACAGAAATCCTGTTTGTTCTCTAAGTGTTCACCGTTTACAACGTCAAAAATATAGATGTTTCTTAGCGTTCCTTCTTTGTGTGTGACACCGGTATCTACTACATATAATTTTTCATAATCAGGAGAAAAACATATCCCATTGGGTTTTTCGAGTTCATCTGTAACAACAGTTGCCGATCCAGTTTCAGGGTTGAGGCGATATACTGCGGTGGGTAATTCAAAATCTGCGACATGTCCTTCGTAATTAAGCATGATACCGTATCCTGGATCGGTAAACCATATTTGTCCATCGGGATGAACAGCAACATCATTTGGCGCATTGAGTCGTTTACCATCGTAGTTGTCCATCAACACAGTAATTGTTCCATCGTATTCAGTGCGTGTAACTCTCCGTGTACCGTGTTCACAACTGATGAGTCTTCCTTGCCGGTCTCGTGTATGTCCGTTGCTATAATTTGAAGGTTTGCGATATGTGCTTACCTTACCGTATGCTTCTTCCCATTTTAGTATCCTATTATTTGGGATATCACTCCAAAGTAGATAGCCGCCATCTCCGAACCAAACAGGTCCTTCTGACCACCGTGCGCCAGTCCATAACCGTTCCACAACAGCATTACCGATGTTATATTTCGCAAATCGCGAGTCAATCATCTCAATTGCAGGATCAGGATATCGTGTGATAGAACCGTCCCACTTTCTCTCAGAGATGCTCATTGTTTTCTCCTTTAATTACTTTAGTAGATAGGTGAGTATACCATAAATGATGAGTTGAGTCTAAAGAATTCAACGGGTCGTGAACGGTGTCTATGTCGTAGCCGATCATGGAGGGTATACCGAAAGATTTAGCTGGGGAGAACTTAAGCAGCAATAGAAGTATGTGGTATTCTATTGAATTGTAGTACGCATCTCTATGCTTGTTTGGTAGCTAACAATGCGTTTTCGACTTCAATCGGCAACTGAATGGAATAAAAACGATTAGCAGTATAAGCGTAGTCTTCGCCGCTTTCATCTATTACACGAATGTAACCGTTCGACGCTGCTTCATCATCAGGAACGGTACGATAGAGTTTCCCTACCTCAAGAGAGGCGGTGTAACCTTCGCTATTAAGGCATATTACAAATTGTGGTAATTCGTTCTCATTAATGTCCATTTTAATCCAGAAATGGGAGTTTTATCTTGAATTCTTTTTCGCAATAAACAACCTATGACAAAAATTGAAGACCTAATCCCCAATCCTCAGTCTCATCATTCTATAACACCACAATTTTGTTTACCTCTTAATTTTCGTATAATCCAAAAAACAACTTTTAGGATAAAATGCCAAACGATTAAGCTACATACAAAAGTTATGAGCATTATGAAGGGATAAAATGTGTTCCAAGTTGCAAGAAGTGAAAGGACTGCTATAATCATATAAACTATAACAAACGCAACCCTTTCAGCCCGCGACTTCATTTGCGTTGGAGAGGCATTGTAATTCCTTTTGTTTCGCAATTGTTTTTGGCTTGAAAATCATGATGAACACTGATATAATATGTGTTGAATGCTGTATTTATTGGACAGATGAGGAAGAAAAATATAATCCTGTTAAAGCAATTCATGCAACATCATGGAAATTTACTGAGAGGATTCTTAGATATGTCGTTCAAGCACCAAAAGAATTAATAAATAATGGAAAATTGTATTCACCTTTAAGAGATTATGTATGTGGATTTGATGCTAAATTGAAATATTTAAAAGACTCGATCAGAGTCCATAATCCTACAGAACCAGAATTTGCAAAAGCGGTGGCACCAGTCAGGATCGCTGAAGCAGAAGTTTCCGTAGATGTTATCAGGTTATGGAAAAAGCAACAATGGAGCTGGAACTTATCCAATCGCTGCAACTATTGCAGCGATAAAGATTATCAAGGAGGATTAATTTTGTTTAGAAAATACGGATTAAAGACGTTGTCAACACTTGCAATTTTATTGTTCTCGGCAGTTTGGGCATATACACATTCTGACAGAACAGAAACGACCGTTGCTCCAAAAACAGTGACCGTTAACGCAGTTGAATTTCAAAACTTAAAAGCACAGGTTTCAAAATTGACCACAGAGGTAAAAGAATTAAAATGGCAGGTTAGAGATTTGCACTTCATGACAGAACGGTTTCGGATTCCGATTGTCGATAAAGATGAAGGGCACTTTTATTATGCCAAAACGAGTCACGGTTTATGGGGGATGCTGCCTTCTGAGGCACTCAGTGCTGAATCCTACTATCTGATTAGATCTGCCCCCCAACTCGGATACAGCAAGGAAAAGATAGAAGAGTTAAGCGATAAGTTTAGGCAAATGTGGAGGAACCCCTTTCTTAATCCTTTTGAAGAAAAATATAACATTGTTGAAGCGAATTATCACCCCGATTTGAAAAAATATATTGAAGTTAGATAAATTTATACGTCAGTAAAAGGAGATTCATGATGTTTTTTGTAATGACAGAAAATGGAGAAATCATAAACCTATTAGTGTGTGCAAGAATTTTTGTGGAACCACATCATGGAAAATTCCGATTAGTGGCACGATGCAATAAGATTTCTTCAAAGCAAAGGTATATTATTTTAAATTGTGACGCAGAAGAAAAAGCAGAAAACGCAATGCGGATGCTTTTTAAAGCTATCAATGACCCCAGCAAAAACGGGTGGAACGCAATAGACTTTAAAGATGCCGCATATGTTCCTGTCATCGCATCTGCACAAAGACCTATGAAGTAACTCAGACTTCTCGGCATGTGCCTGAATGGATATGCAGCCGAAAAAGTTTTTGGCGATTTCAGAATCACGAAATGTGATGAAAAATGTAAATGCAATTGTTGTGAAAAAGTTAATTTTACCTAAAGGAGAATCAAAATGTCTAATACTAAAATAGTACGAACCCAAAAAGATTTACAAGATCAACTTACCGAGATCGCAATTAGGCACGGGGAAGCATATAACGCCTGCCTTAAAGCCATAGAAGGAATTCCTGAAGAATTAAAAACATGCTAACGACGGTTTGCGTAGTTATTTTATCGTATCCTTAGAAGATGAACTGAAAAATGCCATTCGTGCGTATCTTAAAAATCCAGAAACAGTAACCACTTCATGACGTTTTGCTATGTGCTTTGCGTCATTTAACACTTTCTGACGTTTAATCACAATGTCAGCAGCCAGTGTAAAACTCCTTTTCAGGTCTTGGTACCTCCTTTTTAGCAGTAGTAGGTAAAGCAACCTGCCCTATTGTCAAGTTTAATATTTTAAAAAAATCCTAAATCCCAAAACGACTAATTCCATTTTCTTTATTATGACAGAAATTAAATATAATCTAAACTAAATTTATATAATGTATAGTATTTATTGGAAAACAAGTTTATATTCAGTAAAATAATTAAACAAAAGGTATAATATTTCAAAACAAATAGTCTATGACCTATCGCGTTTGTAATAAGTCATAAACTATTCACTGGATTGATTTTTATTCTCATTCGTCAATAACTTCTACGTTGATAGCAGATAAACCGTTGCCTTTCGTCGTATAATTTATGTCAAACTCTACTTTTTGATTTGGTTGCAAGGAATTGATGGTTCGGTCAGGAATCTCAGTTATATGTACAAAAACACGACGTGAGTAATCGCTTGATCTTATGTAGCCGAAACCTCTGCTTTCGTCGAATTCCTCTACAACTCCTTGATGCCAATGTTGAACTCCAAATTCATACAGTCCATGCCTATATACAATTACTGTACATTCCCTGATTTGCATATAGATAGCATCTTCATCAAAGTCTTCTATAGTTCCTTCAAGCATGTGACCATCACGGGTCACGGGAACGACTGAGTCTTTCTTATCCCGTGCTGATTGCAGAAATCGATCCTGAAGTCTAAGACGTTCTTCCTTAGTCTGCGGAGGATGACTTAGTCCTTCCTTTTTCACAGAATCCAAGGTTTCGATGTAAGGCTCCACCTCTTGCCAGGATACCGATGAGCAAGCAAAAAGAATATTTGGTTTTTCTAATGTCTGCTTTTCATTGGCGCGATCAACACCTATCGTTGTGTTACCAGATTGTTGGATTCTTGACAGTTCTATAGATTTTGTGTAAGTAACAAACATGGCCGGTTGGTAGTTATCTGATTGCAGCATTGAAACCCATCGCGGCTCAACTTTGGGTTTAGTTTTGGACTCTGAAGTATCGCCTGAGGGTTTGGTTTTAGGTTCAACTTCAGGCTTAGTAACTTGACCAATAAAGTGTTCGGGGGGAGGCCATATTTTATTAAAACATTGTCTTAACATCCTCTCTCGCCTTCTAATTTGTTCTACGCCCCAGGTGTAATTATTCTCATACTCCTTGCATATTTCCTTGTTCAGTATAATATCTGCATTATCACCTTCTGACAATATCCTTTTTTTGTCAGGAAACGGAAGCTGGTTTGTAAGATGTTCCGTGCAAAAGACTAAATTGCCTATGCTAAATGAATCCTCGAGTTTATAGTGCCTTAATGGAGGCATTATATGCTGCACCCCCAGGGCACTTTTGGTTTGAATAACACTCTCCCGATCATCATCCTTAGTACGGCGTAAAAAATCCTTAAGATGGAACGTGACTTTTTTCTTTGTCTCTGATAGGTTTTCTTGATTCCATCGTTCAATCTTCCAAAGTTCAATTCTATATAAAATATAACCCAGCATATTCCAAGCGGGTATTTCAACACGGGGACCGCCATGGCGTATCTGTTTTCCAACGCAACGCAAACCATGCAAAACTGCACCATCATGTTGCCATCGTCTACCTTCACCATGTTTGCCTTTTTGAAATAAAAATTCTGCAAATTCTTCAACTTTAAATTCTCTATTTGCAGATCCTTTGTTGCTTCTATTAGGAATTAGGTTAGAAAAGAAATTGTTTATTCTTTTACATATATTCTTATTTTCATTAACTCCATTGTCTAACAAACCTCGCACAATGTAAGACTCCAACATAGTGAAAACCTGGGTAAGTTCACTATCAGATAAGTC
The DNA here is from genome assembly GCA_965261435.1 of Candidatus Poribacteria bacterium. Taxonomy (GTDB): domain Bacteria; phylum Poribacteria; class WGA-4E; order WGA-4E; family WGA-3G; genus MSPOR6. Next base: position 2,328,343 of record CBDHDL010000021.1, on the reverse strand, counting down.
AGATTCATTTTTAATGAACAACATGAATGGGTGTAAACTCGTAAGATTAAGATTGTCAAAAATAAGATTAAGATCCTCATGAAACTGTAGACGGTAAGTTTCCATTGCCGGATCATTCATTTCCTTATAAAACTCCGCGTAGTTTTTCAATTGCTGGAATTCATATTTAATATCTTGCTCATCAGTTAGTGTTTTACTATATTCCCAATATAATTCAAAAGGTTTTGCGTTCTTCACAGAAAAACAATCAGGACCTAGTTTTGCCATCAGAAACGCCCGGAAAAACGATTCCAGCGTATCTTCTCCCCAATACTGAGAATCGTTTTCAAAAACCCAATAATCACGATAAAAACCGTCACTATAATGTTCACCCCTCTTTTGGTCTATTTCTAAATTTCCAGCGCGTAGGAACAGATCGTTTCTGAGGTAATCGAACTCCGAAAGCTTCCTTCCAGTCGCATTAATCGAGGCAAATACCTGTTCCGGACGCTCATCTTCACCACCGAGTTCTAGCTTAACAAGCACAAAATTGTCTGTGATAGAACGAAGCAAGCGACGCATTTTTTCATAATCTAAATTTTCTCCCACATGTTCTTGAATCCGATCTGCAAAATAGTTGTAAGCCTTAAGAATGCAATGCTCATCGGAATTTTCTCTGTTCTGCAAATATTTCTCAGAGGTGACTTCTCTGAATGCAGGTTGATCGTAGAACGTAGGAACGAATGTAAATTGATAGTCAGGATCGTCTATTAAGACATCTTCGTCATTTATTATGTATTTGGCTGCAGCACTTGCCAATTTACTTTGTTGAGTATCATCTTGTGGTCTGGTTTTGCATAGATCTCTGATAACACAGAGTATGATTTGAAAGGTTGCAAGGCGTTGTTGCCCATCAATCACTTCATACGCCTTTTTACCAATAGAACGCGTCACGATAGGTCCTGTGAAATGTGTAGGATGGTCTTCACCTTCTACTTCACCATCTATTTGAAAAAGGATATCCTTCCAAAGCCTATCCCAATTCGTTTCATCCCAGACATAACGTCGTTGGTAGTGTGGCACTCGATAGTGCACATTACTACTAAACAATTCATCAATACTATTGGCTTGAGCGTTTATTGACATCTCTAAATTCTCCTAATTTGACTTACATTTGTTAGTAAGATACGACAGCTGCAACATTTCATATAATAAAGCACGTGTCGGGTCATTTTAGTTTATAACGGCAATATAGAAAGTTGTGGCCATAGGTGACTAAAAACATTATTAAGCTCTGTAGGATCCGCTAAACGTCTTTGAATTTCTGTCAAAAGTGCCACATGATCTCCCCAATTTAATGCTGGCATTCCATATCCATATACGTTTATTTCTTCCGATTCTATTCTGCGGAGTACGTATGCAATAAAGTTTGCGTTTTTTGAATCCGCCTGTTCAAACGCATTTATTACATCTATATCGTTTGGTGCATCTTTTTCATTGAGAAAATTGGCGAATGACTCTGTATTGAATGGGCAAACTTCTCTTACTACCAATAAAAAGAATGAGATTATATTATCATAACTTTCCTTTATTATCTGTGCATGGTTACAAACAGCATTTTCAAGAACAAGCATTCGTCTCATTATATATGACTCCATAATCATTAGAACAGCGCTAAGTTCAGTCGGATGCTCATGTATTACAAATAATAGGAACGAATCCAAATCAGGCAACCCAAGATCCTTGCAAAATTGCACGTATGAAGAATAATCCGAATCCTCTTGTAACTTTTGATAAGATTTTGCCCAGCAACTTAATTCGTTGAATTCGTATCCAATTCCTTGTTGGGTAGTTAGTTCTTCTCTATACTGTTGGTAGACTTCGAATGGTTTCACATCCTTTTTAAAACAATCAGGCCCCCTTTTTACCATCAGAAACGTCCTGAAAAACGAATTTAACCTAGGTTCATCCCAATATAGATTCTCTTCAAAATCCCAACAATCCTTATAGAACTTCTCAACTTTATTTCCAGCGCGCAGGAAAAGATCGTTTCTCAGGTAATCGAACTCCGAAAGTTTCCTACCAGTCGCATTAATCGAGGCAAACACTTTGGCCGGATGCTCGTCTTCACTACGAAGGGTTATATGAATGAAACTGAATCTATCTGTAATGGAACGAAATAGTCTGCGCATTTTTTCAAAATCAAAATGGTCTCCCACGTATCCTTGAATCAGATCCACAAAGTGGTCGTAGGCTCTAAGGATATTATGCCCATTGGAATTTGCTCTGTTCCGCATATAGTCCCCAGAGGTGACTTGCCTAAATGCACTTTGATCATGTTCTGTCGGGATGAATGTGAATTCACAGTCAGGATTGTCTATTGAGACATCATCATCATTTACTATGTACTTAGCTGCAGATTCTGCCAACCTACTTTGTTGAGCATCATCTTGTGTGTAACAAAGATCCCTGATAACACAAAGAATAATTTGAAAGGTTGCAAGGCGTTGTTGCCCATCAATCACTTCATACGCCTTTTTACCAATAGAACGCGTCACGATAGGCCCCATGAAATGCGTTGGATGATCTTCCTCTTCTTGTTGTTTTTTTAATTGTAGCTGAATGAGAATATCCTTCCAAAGCGTATCCCAATTCATTTCATTCCAGACGTAACGTCGTTGGTAGAGCGGCACCCGATAGTGCGTATTACTACCTAACAATTCATCAATAACAGAACTATGTTCATATAATAGCATATCTAAATCCTTTGCCTATTAACAAAATATACGTTATTAGTTTTTCTACACTTCCAACACTTAGTGAAATCAAAATTCTCCGCGAAATTTCCACTAAATCTAACCTAAGTTGCTACCTTGTAGCATAATCTGTTAGATTGTGCATGGAGGATGCAAACTGACAGTTTGCGCCACGAAATTTGCGAAAAATGGAATTTTCTCTCTTAGAAACGGTGTCTGCATGTTTAGAATCTCGTAGGTAGCAACTTGGGTTAAATCTACAGCGTATCTCATAAATAGTCAGAAACTTGAAAATAAGACTTAATAAAACCTACATTCCGCAGTTACGGATCTGGAAAATAAACTTTTTTGACTTCTAAACCTAATATGTTTACTATAAACATAATACATAACTATCATTTATAAGTCAATATTAATATAAAACTAAATAATAGTAAATATCTTAAAATGATATTATAGCTCAAGTTGCTACAGCATATCTCATAAATAGTCAGGAACTTAAAAATAAGACTTTTAAAAAGTAAGCATTTCTGTTATATTTTGTAGATAATCTATATATTTGGAGATGTTGACATGGAACTGAGCGATAAAGAGTGGGAAATCATTGAACCCTTGTTCCCGAATTACCTTCAGACAAACGCGGTAGACCTTGGCGTGATAATAGAGAAGTATTAGAAAGGATCCTCTGGGTGATGCGGACGGGAGCATCTTGGCGAGATATGCCGAAAGAGTATCCACCCTATCAAACCTGCCATCGTTGTTTTCAACAATGGTCTTGAATGGTTCTTATGAAAAAGTGCTAACAGCGATCACAGAGATACTTGAAAAACGCCGTCAACTGAATGTGTCTGAGTGTAGCATTGATGCGAAATTCGTCGCATCAAAAAAAAGGGGTACTTGTGTAGGAAAGACGAAGTGTGGCAAAGGCACAAAACTGGTTGCGATTACAGACAAACGTGGTAGACCTATAAGTGTTTTGATTTCAAGCGCATCCTGTCATGAAGTAGGTCTGGTTGAACCTGCCTTGGATGCCTGTTTTACATCTGAAACACCCGCTATCTTGACAGGAGATAAAGCCTATGACTCTGATCCTTTAGATGCTTCGTTGCAGTGTCGTGGTGTTGAGATGGTAGCCCCGCACAAGAAAAATCGTAAGCGTGCAGCGACTCAGGATGGTCGTCGTCTACGCAGGTATAAACGCCGTTTCAAAGTTGAGCGTTTTTTTTCAGTTGGTTAGAAGATTTTCGGCGTTTGGTAGTGCGGTGGGAATATCATTCTGAAAACTATTTAGGGTTTGTACTTCTTGCATGTATAAAAATGTTGATTAAGTATTTATGAGATACGCTGTAAATATCGCATTTGCTCAAACTAAACATTACCTTCAACTTTTTCTTGAAAAACTTCTGCATGCTGTTTTAATTCAGTGAGTTCATGCTCAATCCTTTGGTCAGCTGTTAAGGTGCAAAGATATTGTCTCTGATATATCTCAAATGCGTCGTTGATGCCAACTTCTACCGAATTGTAGTACGAATCTCTATGCTTGTGTGGTGGCTAACAATGCGTTTTCGACTTCAATCGGCAACTGGATGAAATGAAAGCGATTAACAGTATAAGCGTAGTCTTCACCACTTTCATCAATTACACGGATGTAACCGTTCGACGCTGCTTCATCATCAGGAATGGCACGATAGAGTTTCCCTACCTCAAGAGAGGCGGTGTAACCTTCGCTATCAAGACATATTACAAATTGTGGTAATTCGTTCTCATTAATGTCCATTTTAATCCAGAAATGGAGTTTTATTGCGTATTCTATCACACCTAAACTGAATCTTCAAGTTAATTGGCACATATATTAGATAAGTATGTGAAACATATTCCAATTATGGCCAAAAATTATACATCGGCTGTTGTGTAATGACACTGATAAGGCTCCAAATCCCACCGATTGTGAAATCACCTAACATTAACCCAACTGCAAACATGACTAATTGTTGAGATGCCTTTGGTCCTCCGATTTTCAAAACTGACCATTTGACTACCGAACTTATTAACATACAACTCCACAGATATCGCATTCCCCAATCGCTTGAGACGACGAACCCAATCGGGTGGAAGGGCCACCAGAAGAAGCGTGCACGCATAAACATGAGAAGCGTTGAAAAGAGAAGACCGACAATAATGCCACCTGTTGCATAGAAATTCGGTTCAGTTGGATAGTAAAGCCAACGTTGAAGTCCGCTGAAGATACGCTCACCGAAACCTATGTTCCAACTACTACTTCCACTCATATTTAAAGCACCATGCTTGTAGTAGAGATAAAGTATAACGCTGAAAACCATTATAGACGCAAAAGCAGAAACACCCAATAGTGATAAAAATAGTCGTTTGGGGGCAATGTCTGTTCGTTCCGAAAGTTTGAATCCTTCTAATTGGTGTGGCATTGGATTGCTCGTATAACTTCTATTGAACCATCTAAATAGAGATAAAGTAACAAGGTTGTTAGTCCCCAGCATTCGTGTCCCGAAACTATCAATTAGGATGTGATGATTCGGCATGTTTTCCATAGCATGAACTGGAAATCCTTGTTCCGCCCGCATCCGTGTCAACACGAGAACAATGATGAAATAGATCGCGAAAAACAGCGGGATAAGCCATAGCGACATGCCGATGCGTTTAGAGAATATAAAAAGTATAGCCAGACCGCCTACTATCCCCCATAAGGCAAGTCTATATGTAATAGGTTCCGCAGAATCCTCGCCTGTTCGATGTCTAGCTATACGGAACACGCCGCGAAAATGTCGAAGGTTTAACACTAAGACAGAGACGAAAATCCCGATAGCTGCCCCAAAACATTGTCTGTCAATGTACGGAAAACCCGGTAGACTTGAGAGCCCAACTGCACTTGAGAATACTAATTGTGCTTTATAGAAGAAAAAGAAAAACCAACTGGAGAACGAAAGATCGAGTGGCATTAATAGTCCTAAACCGATAACAAATGGGTAGTATGACATACTGATGCCACCAATAGCACTCCACGGCTTTTCAGTGAACAGATGTCCGAATCCGCGCCAACCGCCGATCCGTTTTATTGGTAGGTACGGAATGGATGGATACAGAAAACTGAATCCGTTGAGAATGGCAATGGATGCTGCTACACCAAATCCGATCCATGTGATGCGGTTTGTGAATAGTGATTTTGTGTTATGGGTGAGATGGAACGCGATTTGGGTAATAGGATATGCAAGTCGCTCTCGTTCTACCCACTGTTTACGCAGGATGACATTTACACATAACATCACAAGGATAAGGGCAGTCACGAATAGTGTCCAAGAGAGGATCGGAACTATCCACACACCAACGACTTCCAGCGCTGAAAGATTGGTTGCACCTTTATAGTATCCCGCAAGTGCTTTAGGGTCATCAACAAGCAGCCATTTTGGCAAGTAATCCCAAAATAGCTGCTTCCACTCGTTTTCTGGTGTGGCGAACCAGAAAGCGTGTCCGACAGTCGTGACCAGTATCGTCATTAAGGTTATTGAGGGGAAAGCACAGGCAGTGCTAAGTAAAATGTAAATCGTAAGGAGTTCTGCATTGGTAAGGATACGGATGCGGGTAAAATTGCGACACGCAAGATTGATTATCGTGAATGAGAAGACTACGAAGACGACATTGTAAAACGGAACAGCATAAGTGTTGAGTGCATAGCCGACAAGACCGACTTCTCCAGCAATGATCCAATAGAAATTAAACGGAATCAACACAAGTGTTATTGCGACAGATTTCCAAGTGACTCCGTTTGATTTCAACTGTTCATCTTCTTTCATGTCACCTTATGTCTCATTTAGGAATGTGATGAAAGTGTCAAGTTCTTCTGAAACACTTTCATAGAGTGTAGCTATTTGCTTTGCATGTTTCTCTACTTCTGGAAAAATCAATTCATACTTATATATGTTATTCAGACGATGCCGGAATTTCAACAATCGTTTTAGTCTTTTGACGGTATTGAGTGAAATTACTTGAGGTCGTTTATCTTTGTGTTCAGTCATCTGATTAAGTAAATCAGTATGCCATTTTTCTCCACTTGGAGTATATTTATCTACTTCACTGCTGATCTGTTGAAAAATCCTTTCAATGCCATTATAAACGTCAGCAATCTCTGATGCGATAGTTTTCTCAATGTATTTTTTGTGGTGTTCAGCAATACCATCTAAATCGTGTAATGCTTCTGTGATGCTTCGTATGGTTCGTTCTATTTTTTCTTGTTCATCGTTGATACGTTGAATTAGTTTCTCTCTATTTACTTTGTAAATTGCACCTGTGCTGGAATTCTCAGTACTATTTGTCTCCTTTATGATTTGAGCTGAATCTGTATCGTCCAATTTAATAGGAATAGCTTGTTTAAGGATTCTTTCTCTATACAACTTATTGATGGTTTTAACATTTATTATATCAATTTTAAACTCGGAACTTAATCCTTCTGTTTCCCATAAGGCATCAAGGCATCTGTTATATGTGACACCCCAAACCACTATGTCAATGTCAGAATATTTTGAAAACCGCACTCTATCAGCGAGTGAACCGAATACAGCAACTTTGGTAGCGCCGTAGTTTTTATAGAGCACGGTTGCAACGAGATGGGCATCATTCCAAGCGCGTTGTAGCAATGCCTCATCAACTTTGTGATTTTCCCACTGTTTTCTGAGGTTTTCTCTGCATCTCTCCAGTTCAGAGGGAGTTAGTCCATGCGTTGAAGTAGTGCTGTGCATAGGTTAATCCATTAGACACATAGTCTTAAAAAATAAGGTCGTTATTGTAAAGATTGTATCTCTAAGGTTGAATAGAACCCGCATATACATCATCTAATGCATCTTCGGGGAGTGGTTCGGGACTATTCTTTGCGAATTCTAACGCTTCTTCAAGTTCGTTTGCAAGTTCTGTATCAATAGATGTCAGTTCGTCCTCGGTAATACCTTCTTCCTCAGTGAGAACTTGTGCGAGTCTTCGTATCGGATCGCGTTGACGTTCCTGTTCCTGAACTTCTTCTCTGTCTCGGTAGGAGGTACCTGGATCTCCGATATGATGTCCGCGGAATCGGTAGGTATCACAGTTGAGAAGTGTAGGACCTCCACCTTCTCTGGCACGTGTAACTGCTTCTTGAGCTGCGGCAAAAACTTTCAAGACATCGTTACCGTCAACCGTATAACCTGGCATGTCGTAAGCCGGAGCACGGACAGCAATATCTTGAACGCGCTGATGTTCACTTTGTGGTGTTCCCATGCCGAATCGGTTATTTTCACAGACAAAAACAACGGGTAGTTCCCATACAGCCGCGAGGTTTAGTGTTTCATGGAATACACCCTGATTTGTTGCTCCATCGCCAAAGAAGGATACTGCAATCTGCTGTGTTCCACGATATTTTGCAGAAAGTGCTGCACCTGCAGCGAGCGGAATACCCGCACCGACAACACCATTTGCACCGAGTATGCCTGTCTCTTTATCTGCAATGTGCATTGAACCCCCCTTACCTTTGCAGTAGCCGGTTGTTCGAGCAAATAATTCAGCCATCATTCGGTCGCGTTTGCCACCCTTTGCGATGAGATGTCCATGTCCACGGTGTGTACTTGTGATATAATCATCATCCTTTAGATGTGTGCAGACACCGACAGCAGTGGCTTCTTCACCGATGTATAGGTGAAGAAAACCGGGAAGTTGTCCGCTCTGATACAGAGTTCCTGCTGCTTCCTCAAATTGACGGATTTCAACCATCTTTCGATACATAAAGAGCATCTGCTCTTTAGTTGGTCTTGACATATATAATTCCTATTAATATCATGAGTTCGATGAAAATTTGTTATACCTCGTGCGGTTAGGAAACCGCACCTACAAGTTTAACATAGACTATCCATTAGAATAGACTTCCAACTGTTTCTTCTTCCGTATTTTCTTGTATATACGACATCGGTTTGATACATTCCGGTGAATCATTCGCTGGTTTATTAACATATTTTGAAACTGGATATGCCTCCATTTCTTCGCCAGAAAAAGGTTTGAGAAGTGGTTGGAGCACATCTGATGACGATATTTCGTCAGGAGTAAGCCATAGACCATAAGCGTCTTGTGGCAGAATCACTGGCATCCTATGGTGTATGCTTTCTAACATCTTATTGGGAGAACATGTGATGATAGTGCAGGATCGCAGCGGTGTTTCCATCCAATTTGCCTGCCATTCTTCCCACAAGCCTGCGAATGCAAATGGTTTTTGCGATTTGAGTCGAATGTAAACAGGTTGCTTTGTTTTCTCACCTTCAATTTTCTGCCATTCGTAATATCCATCAGCCAGAACCAGACATCGTCTTCGTTTATATGCAGCTCGGAAAGAGGGTTTTTCTGATAATGTCTCAGAACGTGCGTTTATCATCCGACTTCCGATTTTTGCATCTTTTGCCCACGATGGAATGAGTCCCCACTGAAAGAATTCAAGCCTCTTCTGATTCTGTTGGGTTTCAGGATCATTCTGCGTATTGGCCATAACAGCAACATCTTGCGTCGGTGTGATGTTATAGCGTGGATTGAACTCCAGCCAGAAATCAGATTCTCCAAATGTATCATGTAATGCATCAAGTTCGCTTGCGAGTGTAAATCGTCCACACATTTTTTATCTCCTTTTTACAAAATAGGTTTATATATAACACCTAAATATGAAGCAAGGAAACTAACGACAATGTAAACTTATCTCTATCTGTTGCGATTCATTCTGTATAGCATTATTATGTAACACAAAAGTCCTATTTCGGTTTCGGTACCAGTATGTCATCTCTCCACCGAAGACGGAAGGATGGACGTACAAGTGCTTCTGGTGATTGGAGGGTCAGCCCTCCATCTGCTGTTAGGACAATACCCGTAACGAAATCAGCCTCATCGGATGCTAAAAAGAGTGCGACATTTGCGATGTCTTCAGGTTTTCCGTATCTTCCTATAGGGTAGCAATCACGAGATGCTTTATCCTCTAATTCATCAGCTGCGAGTGATGCTTCTCCACGTTCTCCGACAATCTGTCCTGGTGCAATTGCATTTGCGCGTATACCATCTCTGCCGTAATCCAGTGCGATGCTGCGTGTTAGTGCATTTAACCCGCCTTTACCCGCGCCATAAAGACCGAAACCTGGATTAGTAATCGTAGCATTGACAGTAGAGATAAAAACTATGTTACCACCACCGTTTTTTACCATTTCAGGTATACAGTATTTAGCACCGAGCCACGGTCCACCAAGAGTTACCCCAAGACTTTCGTTCCATTCTTCAGGCGTGAATTCAATTGCTTTTTTGGTATATGAGTGCGCTGCGTTGTGGACGAGTGTTGTAATTTTTCCATAATTCGTTATTGCTGTATCAACGAGTGTTTCCCAAGTTTTCTCATCTGCGACATCACCCATAATAGGAATTGCCACACCACCAGCATCTTCAATACGTTCTACGGTTTCATTAAGTTTCTCTTCTCTGCGTCGTGTATTGACAACAACCTTTGCTCCTTCACGAGCAAACTTGTAAGCAGTTGCTGCGCCGATTCCACCCCAAGCAGCACCAGCGACAATTGCAACTTTTCCTTCCAATCTCATAGTTGATTCCTTTCCTAATGATTCTACAATACCTGCAAGTATTATAACATATTTTCTGTTTTTATGCTATAATCCAAATACTAACATCGTAAGGAGACCTTTGTGTGAAATCGTCTATTAAAGAATGGCTTGAAAATTGCGTAGAAAAACTTAACGCGGGAGAACTAACAGAGGAAGATTTATACACTGTGAACACTGCGTTGAATTCAGAAAAACAGCTTATCCTTTACCTCTATTCTAAATCGACAAATTTGCGTTCACCTCTTGGTGCATGGGCATTGTATGATCCGACAGTACCTGACGAACCGATGCTACCATCACAGGATGCACCTTACGCTTCAGTACTTGATGCTGTTCGCGATGGATGGAGAATAGTTCAATTTCCACGTCCAGAACTTCATAACTTTTCGGATGTTGAAAACACATACCTAAGCTTTGAGTTCATATTAGAGAAAATCGTCTGAGGAATATACAATGTATAACGTAGAACCGACCCTAAATGATCACGATGTCATGCAGTTTATCCATAATGGTTATATCACTTTAGAAAACGTCATAGATGCAGATTTCAATCGGGAATGTGAATCGATTGATGGTGGTCATCTACATGATTTTATCCAGTCTGATGCGTTTCGAAGGAACTTATTTCTGCATCCAGAAGTAGCAGGCGTTGTGCGTTCTTTATTAGGTGATGATTTCCTTGTGCCAACGAATGCACACCATCACCTGTTTGAAGCACCGCATCGTGGACAGACTTGGCATTCCGATGGTATAACCGAGTATGGTTACGGAATTACCCACTTACAATGTTACTACTATCCTAAAGAGGTTAAAATTGAGGATGGTCCAACGATGATTTTGCCGGGGTCACACTTCCGACTTGTTGATCGAGAGGCGATTGCACATTACGGTGATATTCTCGGACAATTATCTCTGACTGTTCCTGCAGGCACCGTTGCTATGACACGATACGGAATCTGGCATAAAGCAGGTCCAAAACTCAACGCAGACAGACGGGGAATGATAAAGTTCTCATATTTTCGTTCATCAATGCCAAAACGCGATTGGGTACGTGAGTCGGATGAAATTCCTTCCTACCAGCACAAGGGAAGACATGGCTATGTAACTGAGATTGAATCGTACAGAGATCGTCAGAGAGGTCAACTCACATGGAATTGGTTGTGTGGCTTGACTGAAGTGGAGGAAAAACTACCTCCTGCAAAGATGTTCAATAGTGGAGTTCGTTTGTCAGAAATTCAGCTTTAGTCTTGGAACTACTATAATTTAATGTTGAAATATGCATCTTGACAGAAAACAAGAAAAAGCAACAAACCATACTACCGGTCCTGCCATTGTTGTCGCTGGCCCTGGAAGTGGCAAAACAACAGTCGTAACTGAACGTATACTGAAACTGATATTGACCCACAAGACCCCTCCAAAGAACATCCTCGCCATAGCATTCAATAGAAAAGCCGTAGAAGAAATGGAAAATCGGCTTGCGCAGCGAGTTCCCACTGAAGATGGTCTTCCTGTCATCCGAACTTTGCACGCATTCGGTAAGGACATTGTAACAGAACATCATAAACTTGTTGGATTCCGCCAGATTCCAGAAATATGGTCAGGTGAAATAGACCGTATTATCGCAGATGAAGGGAGCCGGATCAGTCAGGCAGCTTCTGAAGCAAAGGTGGCAATCTACATTATTGAGAATACGCTAACAGGTAAATGTTATATTGGACAGACAACAGATCCCGATCGCCGCAGACGTGAACATTTTGAACATTCGTCGAATGACAGACTGCGTAGTGCTATTCGTGCTGAAGGTAGGAAGCAATTCAGATTTGAAGTGTTAGAAAAAGTAAGTGGTAAGGATGCAAACCATCGTGAAGCATACTGGATAAGATATTACAGAGACTTGGGAGATGTTTTCAACCGAGCTGATCCATTGCGAAGACAGTATAGCGATCAACTGTTGATTGAGATGTTTTGTCAACATTTCAATATTAAATATACTGATCATCTGGATAGAGATCCTGATTTTGAGGATCTACAAGAACGTTTCAATGACATCAAGGACACTGTTATGCGGTCAAAACGGCAGATAAAAACAGGATTATTCGATCCAAATACAATAAAGGATCCTGTTGCTCGTGAATTTGCGAAGAGATATGAAACGTTAAAATCTGCTGCAAATGCTGTAGACTTTGAGGATATGATTATTTTTGCTGCACATCTACTTGAAACTAATTCGGACATTCGTCAGACTTATAAGGACAGATTTCCTTTTGTTCTCGTTGATGAATTTCAGGATGTTGCCCCTATTGATTATCGGTTGATATCGCAGTTGTCGGATAATATCTTTGCAGTAGGAGATGATGACCAAGCTATCTATAGTTTTCGCGGTGGTGATTCACAGATAATGCAGGAATTCACTAAACGATCAAAAGTTACGAAGTATGAGATTACTCGCAATTATCGTTCAACATCTACTATAGTAGAACACGCAAGAGCATTAATTGAACGAAACAGACCTCGAATTCGGAAGGACTTACGCGCATTCAATCCACTAAAATGTGACATTAGAAACATAGAAACGACACCGAATACTATAAGAAAAACCTTGATAGACCAGCTGGGAGAATCCATAGAAACAGGGATTCTTGTAAGAACAAACTATGAATTAGATCGGGTTGAAGAAATGCTATCCGGTAATCCAGAATATCGTTCTGTTGAGGTGTCAACAATTCATAAAGCAAAGGGACGGGAATGGGATAAGGTCATATTGATTCACAACACCTTAGAACGCAGGTTTCCACGAAAGGATACTATTCTTGCGGAGGAGCGTCGTGTTTTCTATGTTGCGATGACGCGGGCAAGAGAACAGTTGGTTGTTCTCGGTGGGAGTTGTCAATTTGTACCTGAGTTTGAGCAGATACGGAAGAATCAGGGATATTATTTTCGGCAGTTTGTATATTGGTGGGGTCGGAGGAAATTGAGAAAACTTGAGACATAAAAGATTGAATATGCTATAATCGGCAAATATTCTTAAATTGACAACGTAACACTACTCAATGCAAAACGATCAAAAACCATCTAACACATCCACTCGCATCCAGTTCTTTTTCCTTACTTTTATACATACCGTCCTTGACTCTTACGCGACCCTATTTCCACACTTACAACCGAGACTGACAAATACTTTTGCATCAGTTGGGTCTCGTAATAGTTTTGCTGGGATTCTCATTTCGCTCTATAGCATATTTAGTTCGCTTGGACAGGTTTTCTTCGGTTGGCTTTCGGACAGGAAGCAATCTGTTCATTACATGACGATTGGAGTCGCATTCACTGCTATCGGATTGAGTTTAGTAGGAGTTATTCCATCAGTATACGTTGTGTTCCTATTGTTAGCTATAGGGGGTATAGGTGTTGCGGCATTTCATCCGCAAGCGACAACTTATGCGGGTGCACTTGCAGCAGAAACGCGAGGAATGGGTATCTCCATATTTCTCACTGGTGGAAACATCGGACGCGCATTAGGTCCGGTGTTGCTTCTGTACATCCCGTATAAGTATGGATATGGACACTTAATATGGGAGATGATCCCTGGTGTATTGGTTGCCTTGATCGTTCCGATTGTTTTGAAATTTGAGCATGAACTTGATCTAACTGCATCTGCGCGAGTGCTATCTCACAAAGACAAAGCACATCGAGAATCTTTTTGGACAGTCGCAGGCCCTCATGCTGTTCCGCTAATAGCACTTTTTGTAATTGCCTGTCTTCGAACGGTTACAGGTGTGGGGTTGGAGAACTTTCTTTCTATCTATTTAAACGACCAGGACTATTCAAACATGATGCGGTCCTTAGTCGTTGCACTCTATATATTTGCCGGCTCAATGGGGATAATGGGAAGTGGTTGGGTATTGAGCAAAGTGAATACGCTTGTTTTGTTGCTGTTCTCTCTGGTGGTTGCCCCGCCGTTGCTTTATGCTGCCCTTCATACGAAAGGCATTACATTTCTAATGTTTCTCTTTTTAGGTAACGTTGTTCTATCAAGTTCAGTCACACTTAACATCATTTTGGCCCAAATCATGTTGCGTGGTCATGAAAACATCGCATCAAGTTTTATGATGGGTGCATCGTGGGGAGTCGGTGGACTTCTGAATTTGATTGTTGGTGCCTATGGTGACAAGTACGGACTGCCTGTCGTGCTTGATTGGTTAGTTATGGTACCGTTGTTTGTTGCACCGTTTGTGATTTTTTTACGCGGACAACCGGATCTATCTAATCCAAAATCACAGGATTGAACAATTCAGGCGAAAATAATCAAACGTATATCAGGAATGTTTAGGATTAGAATGTCCACAATACGCTAAGGAAATGGGTGTTAATAAGGTCTCCGATGAGGAGTGCGTAATCGAGATTGAACTTCTTTAATTGTATACCGATGCCGCTGGTTAAGCGCCTATCTCGGTATCCAAGGCGTAATGCTAATGGAGAACTGATTTGATATTCTATACCGAAGTGTGTTTGTCCATTATACCGTTGCTGCCATTGATAGGAGAGGATAAGTTTTCTACCAAAAACGAAGTCGTTATAATAGGTGATACCGATATTGAAATTCGCTGGAATTGATTCTGTAACTGCCGGAACAGTATTCCAAGTCAATGTTGTTTGCGAAATATCTTGAAGATTGACACCCAATGCAAATCCCCCAGAATTTTCCAGTCCGAAAAGTGCATTCAGGTCAGGTAGGCGTGCGAGTATCCCAGCATCAATGCCGAAACCGCGACTCCCGTAAGTAGAGAATACAGCAGTCGCTTCCTCAAGGTCATCTCCACCGTTGAAGTTTTGAAAAATCCCTTTTACATTGAGTCCGAACATAAAGTCTGGTGGCATAGAATCTCTACCGAAGTTATCCCACCAATCTTGACTGACAGCAACACGAGTTGCGAACGATAAAATGTATGCGTTTTCATTGTCGCTTAGATATCCTGATGGAATAAAATCATCATCCCTTGGTCTGTATGTTGGATCGTGTTTGCGCTGTTCAGCACTGATTGATGGGTCAAATGCTGGGACATCATAGTAGATTGGAATGTCGTCAATACCTGCTCGAATCCAAGACAATCCCAGAGTCATGTATGGGAACACGTTACCTATTGCGCTGACATAACTAAATGCCCCTAAACCTGAGCGACGGGTCGCGTGCATCATACAAACTTGGTATTTCTGAGAAATGGCAGCTATTCCTGCAGGATTCCAATATGTAGCCGTGGCATCATCAGCAATACTAACATAAGCTCCACCTAACCCAAGTGCCCGTGCCCCGACACCGTTTGTCAGGAAATCACCAGTATAGTTTTCGGCAGAGGCAGTCGAAATAACCAGAAAACAACATATAAAAAAGGTCAAGTGAATTAGTTTGGTCAAAGATCTTGTTTCCTTACAATAATTATACTCTATTTAGCTCAAATTTGTTCCAATAATACTGATATTGTTTTGATGACCATCCTTTATAGATTTCATCCCACTGCATCCGATTGAAATGTGGCAGTAACGACCCTTCGGTTACAGGTTGAGAAGAACCTTGATATCGATAATCAACAGATAGACGAATCCTGTCCGGTGTTTGGTTTGGGAGTGCTTTATGGACCGCATGGCTATGAAAGAATAGTGCATCACCAATTTCAAAGTCTCCACCAACCCACCTTAGTCCTCCTGCTTCTAATGGTTCCGTATCTATTCCGAGTCCTCCGGCACCAAACGCTGGTTTGACTGGATAAATCCCATTTTGATGTGATCCGGATAATACCGATAGACCTCCTAAATGCTCTGGACAATCACCAAGCGGAATCCATGCTGTATAAGTCTCCTCTGTTCCTCGGATATGGATAAAATCTTGATGTGCCGGCGTTGTATACTTTGTGTTTTCTGGGAACATAATTCTTCCAATATTCCGCGGATGGACAAGTGTTTTTTCTCCGAATAATTTATCGCACATATTCAAAATTGCAGGATGGTGTGCAAATGCATGAAAGGTTTCGAGGCTTTGAAATTCGTCTAACACTGGCCAATATCCATCATCCCCTTCCATAAAGGGACCACCGACACGTATACCATCCATCAATGTTTCCCCACCTTCTGCCCACCCATGACGATGACATATCTCTAAAAAGTCATGTCGTAGTTTGCAGATGGATTCCTCATCAATTAGTCTCTGGAAGTAGAGATAACCATCCTTTCGTGCTTGTTCACGAAGTTTTTCAGGTTGATCTAACAACTCATTTGATACATTAAAAGGTTCAATTTTGCCCATGACCTATCATCGCCTCCAAGATTACATCAAGATTACATCAGCTATTAATCAACAATAACTGAGATTATGAATGATATTATACCAATTTTTTAGACGACGTGTCAATTTTAACCATAATCAAATTCCAAGAAAAAACAAAGTATGATTGTTTGTTTAATTTTCAACTGTCTCATTCCTGTTCGTTGAAATACGTTTTGTTTTTGTTCAAACAATTAGAGTGTGTAAACTTTTTGTCACTAAAGATAGAGAACGTGTGTAAAGATTTAGAGCAATGTGGATTATACACCTTTCGCCCCTCTGGGGCTTGCTATTGGTTGTATCAATCTGGACTATATACCTTTCGCCTCTCTGAGGCTTTGGAAAATCACATATCAGCACCAGCGGTGCGAAAGGTGTATAGAAAACGTGAATTTGGTGAATATTTTGTAGTTTGTGATATTGTGTTAAGCATTTTTCTATACTTGTTCGGTTATGGAATCGTAGCTAATTATGCTACAAAATTCGCTATTTTTTCACTGTACCAAAAATGCCGTGATTTCCGTCGCGTGGTACAGTTTTAAATCGTTTGTCAGGCTTGTCTCTGTATGAGTTGGTAGCGTGTTGTTTGAAAATTATATTTTTTTTATTTCGCCTTTTTTGGTACGGTTTGAATCTTGGTGATTTTTTAGCAATTGCAGTCGTTTTTGCACTCCAAAAATCTGGTCTCTGATGAGTTGCGTAGGTGCTTTTTCTTTATGGTTTTTTGTGTTTATAATCCTACAGTATATCTGATAGATTGTATGTCTGAATAGTTTCATATTATCACACCTTTTTATTTTACTGTTTTTATTTTGTTATCAATATATTGTGTAGTATAGTGTAACATAATGGGTATATGTTTGTCAAGTAAATTTTCAATGTCATATAATGATCCAGAAAACCTTTCCGCGTCTTCCGTGTTCTCCGTGTAATCCGCGATTCAAACAAAAACGGTGACGATTACTTTACACACCCAACAATTATGTTTTGCTAAAAGTTTTTTTGAATTTATGATACAATTCCACTCAAATGAAATGTAGGAGTTAACACATGCTGAGTATAAAACATCTTGAGACAATCCCGTTGAACATTCCATTCTATTGTGAACGTGTCAGTCAACACATGCACCGAGCTGCAACACACGGTGAAAGGGTTTATGTATACCGTGTTGAACTAAGCAATGGTGTAATCGGTTATGGTGAGAACTTATATGATGAATCAGGAAACATTGAGCGATTATTAGGTCAGAATCCTTTTGCTTGTATGAACGATGATGGTGTGGGTTTCGGAATTCAGATGTCGCTATATGATGCAGTAGGTAAGACAGTAGGTGTCTCAGTGTCAGAACTGATTGGTCCTAAGGTGCGTGAAAAGTGTCCAATTTCTTGGTGGGATATTGACATGCCACCAGAAGATTGGGTAGCAGAAGTACAGGAATCAGTAAAAAGAGGTTACACTTCTGCAAAACTCAAAGCACGACCGTGGCGTGACATCTTTGAACAGGTGGATGCTGTCGGTGATGCTGTACCGGAGGATTACAAGCTTGATATTGATTTTAACGGCTTTTTGCTAACCGCAGATAATGCTATACCTGTCTTGCAGAGATTAGATCAACACCCAAATGTTGCGATCTATGAGAGTCCGTTTTACCTTGGTACAGATATTGAAGGAGCGGGAAGATTGCAACGAGCAGTAGAAAAACGGATTGTTGAGCATTACAATGAATCCTGTTTACATGCGCGCTGTTGCGGTGGTTTTGTCGTTGGGGGTAGTGTCAATTCTCTCCTGCGGAGCAACGCACTTTGCTCATCATTTGGACAACCTTTCTGGCTACAGATGGTTGGTACAGGTATTACAACTGCATACTGTGTGCATCTTGGTTCGGTCCTGTCGCAAGCGGAATTACCAGCGATAACTTGTCATGAACTATGGGAATCGGATCTGCTGGAAAAAAGGCTTCAAGTAATTGATGGTATGATTCAAGTACCAGAATCTCCGGGACTTGGCGTTACAATTGATGAAAGAGCATTGACAACATATCGTGTTGAACATGACACTCCGCCTCCAAAACAACTTTTCCATGAGAGTGAATATATCTGTCGAGTCCATATCCCGACTTCAGATGGTGGAGAAACAATCCACGATTTCACTGGAGAGCATGAGTATTATCCAGCATTCAGCGAAGGGAAATATCCAGGTTTTGTACCGGGTGTTTGGATGGAAGTCATAAGTTAGTTCCTGTCTTATAAGGTTTTCTAAATGATCTTGAATTTGGATAACTCAATGTAATTTGTACTTCCCGTCATATAGCACCAGTCTGTAAATTAGAGATGACTGAATTGATAATAATTCTTGACTTAAATGTGCCTTACTGATAAAATGTTTTATCTTAAGATAAAGGAGGAATTATAGTCATGAGATCGGTCATAAAATCTGGAATACTTACGTATAATTCACAAGTTTCTTCATTTGCGTTTTATCACCGAGACCTCTGCAATATGTTCAGCAATATATTATTATTTGCTTTTATATTTCTAATGATACCGTTCGTGAATGCTGAAAACTTTACGGATGGATTAGTTTTCTATCACTCTTATGATGAAGGTGATGGTGATACTGCGAAAGACCTAAGCGGTAATGGACATGATGGTGTAATTGACAAACCTAACTGGGTTGATGGTAAATTTAGGAAAGCGCTGCAATTTGAAGGGGCAGGTAGCGGTACATTTGTTACTATTGAAAATACAGATTCGTTGAATGTTGATACTTGTACCTTTATGGCTTGGGTGTATTCAGAATCATGGGAAGGTACTCGTCAAATTGTTGGCAAGTCTGTTCACGGTGGCTGTAGTGGAAGAGGACAATACGGTCTTTTTAGTGAAGGTGGTTCTTTCAAACTGCGTTTTGAAACAGAAACCGGACGGGCAGATATATCAACAAGTCTACCTGAAGTTAATCAATGGTTACACGTTGCATTTACTAACGATGGTACTACCGGTACAATTTATATTGATGGAAAAGAAGAATCTACTGGTAATGTTCCTGGAAAACTTAAGAGTAACGTGGATCCCTTAAGAATTTCACAAGACTGTGACAGACCCAATAATGTCTTTGATGGAATAATTGATGAAGTGCGTCTTTGGAATCGTGCACTCAACGAAATCGAAATAAATTCTTATATGAACAAAGGCGCGGATGGTGTTCTCGCAGTTAACGTATCAGGAAAAATAACAACTACTTGGGGTAACCTTAAAAAGTACCCTACTTCTATTAGATAAGGAGGTAAGAAACCGTGAAAATTATTAGTTTATCATCTCTAATATTATTACTATGTCTATTTACACCACTCATTGCTTCTGCTGACTACTCTGAGGGACTTGTCTTGAACTTTTCATTTGATGAAGGTGCAGGGGATGTCGCTGAGGATACAAGCGGACATGGTCACAATGGTGTAATAGATAATCCAACTTGGGTTGATGGCAAGTTTGGAAAAGCATTGAAATTTGGTGGTGCAGGTAGTGGTACATTTGTTACCGTCGAGAGCACTGATGCACTCAACGTAAATGAATGTACCTTCATGGCATGGATTTATGCCGAAACTTGGGACGGTACGCGTCAGATTGTTGGCAAATCAGTTCATGGTGGTTGTAGCGGTAGAGCACAATATGGGTTGTTTAGTGAAGGCGACACGTTCAAACTTCGTTTTGAAACCGCAAGTGGCAGAGCTGACATCAACGCTGATCTTCCTGCAACAAATGAGTGGCTTCACGTTGCATTTACGAACGATAGCGAAATGGCTTCACTATATATCAATGGTGAAATCGTTGCTGAAGGTGCTATACCGGGAGCATTAAATTCTATTGATGATCCATTGCGGATTGCACAGGATTGCGATAGACCTAACAATGTTTTTGCTGGAATGATTGACGAGGTCCGTCTCTGGAACCGTGCGCTCAGCACAGATGATATTAATGTCCTTAAAGACTTAGATGCTCAAGCGACACCCGTTGATCCGCTTGGTAAACTCTCAACGACTTGGGGAAGTTTGAAATCTAAGATTTAAAATCCCGCATATTCTAAACATGAAACTGCTCCAGTTGATAAGCAATTGGAGCAGTTTTTTATTCTTCTATTTCTTCGAAATACTCATCATTTATCAGTTTAATATCGAAAGTCCTATCTGTCAACACGCCAACGTTGTATTTAATCATAAGTTGTCCGAGTTTCGGACCATCAATAAGGATAATCTTTTTGGTAGTTAAATCTTTAGCAAAATCTTGTGCTGGTTTAGTAAAACCAGATGTAGTTATGAAGATTCCTTTCTTTGCCCCCTTAATTGCTAAAGCCCCAGTAAAATCTCGAATGTGTTTAGCCCGAACATTGTCTTTCATGCGTTTTGCTTGAACATAGACTATATCCAATCCAAGCGGATCTTGCTTAATAATACCGTCAATACCACCATCTCCACTACCTCCTACAGTTTCAGCATCTGCCAGGGTACCACCGTACCCCATTTCAACAAGAAGGTCGAGAACAAGGAATTCAAAAAAATCTGGAGAGTGATCCTTAATCTTCTCTAAGAGTTCCCTTTCCAAATTATTTTGAAACTCTTGATAGTTCCTCTCCATAACGACTAATGGGGAAGGTAATTCTTCACGAGGAGTTGTGTGGTCAACATGAGTTATTTCCTCAGGTTGATTAGGATTGATAATCCAACCGCGTCTTATTTTTATAAGTTTCCCTGACTTTACTTGAACTCTGATGGCAGTATTTACATAATTCAGGAATATCTTATAGCCACCTTTAGCCTTTGCATTTACTGTTTTATCATCTAAATTAAATTGTTCTGCAAGTGCATCTGCGACATCCATATTCCTGATGCCTTCAGGTGGATATTCAAAATTGAGCAGGGCTTCTTTAATGACTTTCATTGTTGGTATTAGAATTGGGAATTCATCCCCTGAAGGATCAACTGCTATTCTTTCTGTTGTTTCTATTGTAAATGCATTTTTGTCTTCAGCGAAATTATCATCATTCCCTGGAAGGAAATACGGGGTTTTTGGTCCTTTTGGTTGCACCAACTCTCCCTTTTGCAAAAGATTCCTAAACTGTGGTGCAACCACACTGTAACAGAATATGTTTAGATTCGATTTATTCACCGCATTCTTTTCTTCATTAGATAGATGAAATTTTTCTGAGAGAGCTTCTACTGCATCCTTTACCCTTAATCCTTCTTTTTCAGGATATTCAAGCTCAAGGATAGCCTGTCTGACTTCCTCTCCTGCTATTAATTCTACTTCATACTCTTGACCTGTTTTAGGACAGATTGCAGTATATTTACGGGTTCCCATTGTATTGTTCCTCCTAAGTTATAACATTTCTAAATGATTATGTAACATTATTTCGTAGGTCGGGTAGAGCGAAGCGAAACCTAATGAACTTTGACGTTCAAGTTGGGTAAAATCTAAATGGGCTTACAAGCGTTAGCCAATAGACCATCACTTTTATTTGGGATTATACCATCATAACATTACCCCGTTTGATTGTCAAAGTTGATTAGGTGTAAAGTTAAGGAATTTTCGATGCCAGAAACCCTCTTCAGTCCCGTAGGGACGATATGTGTAAAAGCACACCATGATATAAACATATCGTCCCTACGGGACTGAAGAGAGGTGGGGGTACACATTTTTCTATAAACATATCGTCCCTAATGAAGTTAAAATAATTAAACGGGTGATAACCCAACATACCGCAAGAGGCTTTCTGAACCACCTATGAACTGTTCCATAAATGCCATGACCCGTTGTTGAAGGTTCTCCCATTCATCAGTGAGACGGTGTAAATGTAAAATAGCTTGTCGCGCTTGTCTCCATAGTTTTTCAATCGGGTTTGTCCAAGGCGCATAGGTCGGTAGTTGTACTATCTCTATTGGTAGCTTAGGCAGTTTTTCTATTTTTGAATTACCTTTCTCCCAACTCGGTGGGAGGGGTTTATCAAACGCCGAGTTTTGTGGCAAAAGTGCTTCCAAGAGACGCACATGGAGGTGAATAGGGCGATTATCTTGGATCATATAAATGTGTTTAGCATGAGGGTATCGCTCACAAACTTCTGTGTAAAACGCATGAGTTGCTAACACGGTGGCCTTCTCTACTTGCTGGTAAACGACATCGCCAGTGTGTGGGTTCAGGGCGCCGATCCCGACGCAGACCTGATCCGAACCCAAACCCTGATGTGCCAAAGGTTTTTTCGTACCACGCTGCGTCCAATCCTTGGCTATGGTGGGGCGTCGGTGAAAAGAAAACTCGTCTTGGTAGAGCGCAACATGGGTATCACGGTTTTGCTCCACTATTTCTAATGACTGTTTGACATATTGCATTTTTTGCTCATAGGCAGCATCAGGACTATGGATATAAGCTCTACCACGCTTGTAGCTAAGACCGTATCGTGAGAGAATCTGACGCACACCCTGCAAAGTCAGGTCATTAAGCCAGGATATTGATACTCTGATCTCTTTTAGCGTCCAGCGCGTCTGATGTCCCGAGGTGGGGGCTGGTGGTCTGCCCACAAGGGTTCGCAGCTCATTTTCAGCGTCTTCTTCAGACATCGGCGCATACGAAGGTTTTCTGCCTCTGCCCGGTTTCTGATAGAGGCCTTGGATACCTTGCTCGCGAAAACGGCGCAACCAGTCATAGACAGTATCGGGTTTTCGTTTTTTCAACAGACCATTTAGTGCTACATTATGCGGGGACATACCTGAGCCGATCTTCAAGATTGCAGCGGCACGCTCGCGTATATAAGATTGTTTCCCATTATCGCGAAGTTTGTGAAGGGCGTCTTGTTGTTCATCAGTGAGGTCAAGAACGTGTCGTTTTGCCATAATAGTGTTCCTCCTTGATGAACATTATAGCACATTTTTAGAAATACCTGATTTATTTTTTTAACTTCATACGGGACTGAAGAGAAGACAACCGAATAACCATAGGGATTCAGAGTGATTCATAAGTACTTCTAAGTTTTCTTAAGTTTACACCTATGGGTTTCGCTTCGCTCTACTCGACCTACACTTTAAGAATAGACGATCCATTAGGATATATCATTAACTTCATATAATTCCCGAACAATATCTAATATATAGTCTGCATCAGCAAGGTACTCATCTTTAACCCGTTGTATCATTTCATCAGGCACACCATGCATTGCCTCTGCTATGGGACCAGCAATCGCTGCAAGTGTATCAGCATCACCACCTATTGAGATTGCATTCCGGATAGCATCTTCAAAACTGCTCGACTCTAAAGCACATGTTATCGCCTGAGGAACTGTGCCTTGACATGTCACATCAAAGTCGTAATCGGGACGTATCTCGTCTACTGACTTGGTTAAGTCATAGCTGTATTCGGTGGTAATGATTTGTCGGATATCATCTGGTTTTTCATTCTGAAATGCAAGCCAGATTGCATGTGTCGTCGCGCGTGCTCCTTTCATTCCTTCAGGATGATCATGAGTGATTTCAGTAACCTTGTCGGAAGCAGCAAGTGCTTTATCTAAATTTTCTCGATTCAAGAATGCTGCGGGGGAGACACGCATTGCAGCGCCGTTTCCAAAACTGTTGTAGGATTCAGGTGGGTCAGCGTAGATCCACTGTCTAAACATTCCACCGTACCCTCTGTTCGGGTAACGACGGCACCATTTCTGCATTGTTTCTGCTGGTGGTAAGTCGTGCAGCAAAATATCTGCCACGGCTACAGTACACACAGAATCGTCTGTGAAAGAACATTTAGATCCAAAGAATGGAAACTCCTTAGTTTTGAGCGGATGCCACTCATAGATAGACCCGACAATGTCACCTATAATTGCTCCTATCATTTTCTCTCCTTATGATTCGCATTTTGTTTGTTGATTTTTGAATTAGAAAGGTATGTTAGAATAAATCAGAAAAGGCAACGAAGTATTATCTCGTCACCTTACTCCTATAAATATACCCTATATTTTACCATTTGTCAAATTTATTTTTAACAGTGTTAGTATTTTAGCAAGATCTATATCCCGATCAAAGGTTGAATTTCAATTATGAATGTATAATGTTTTTGCCAAGAGTATCCTGTAAGTGGGAATCCTTTTCTGAATATCGGATTTTACTGATTGCGCGGATTTTCTGTTTGGTAGTTTGCCCAGTCAACTAACTAATAACACTATAAAATATTCAAGTTATTCTTGAGATTTATCTTATTATTTTACTTGACTCTCTTGACATAATGTATTACAATATATTCGTTATTACGTTCGGGAAATAAAAAGTAACCGTCAAACACCTTATGTAGCAGACGGGATTCGAACCCGTATTTCCTGAGAGTCAACCACAGTTGTGTTTCCATTACACTACTGCCCCAATTTGAGTGTTTGACGGTTTTTCAATTATACTCTCAAATCCGTCAAAATACAAATAAAGCCAATAGTTTAATTCAATACCTTCGCCAAATCGGTAGGGACGATTTCCTAAACGTGCCGGAAATTACCGGATTTCTGTGAGGGTTAACCTCTTACTGTTAAGTAATACCATTTCTATTAATTTTTCTCTCATTACCGACTGTTTAGAAATGAAGCGGGGAACGGCACAATCTAACAGAATGTGGCAGAATACGCGTTTGGTATTCTGCATTAAAAAGAGGCATTATCAATTAGAAATGGTATAATACCAATAACTTTACACACCCTAAAATATTGATATTCGTAAAGGCAACAATCATTAAACATAATAAAGGAGCAGAAATATGAAGGAACAACTCTTTATAAGTCAAGAATTTACTCCTGTCAATGGGTTTACATCGGGTATAGAAGGTCCTGCGTGTGACGCTGATGGTAATCTATATGCGGTTAACTTTGATCGACAACATACTATTGGTAAAGTAACACCAGATGGTGAATCAAGCATCTTTGTTGAACTGTCAAAAGGCAGCATTGGGAATGGCATTCGTTTTGACAGTCACGGTTATATGTATATTGCAGACTATACGAATCACAATGTTCTGAAAGTAGATATGGAGTCGCAAGAAATCAGCGTGCATGCACACGAACCAAAGATGAATCAACCCAATGACCTTGCCATTGGAGCGAATGATATACTGTATGCAAGTGACCCAAATTGGGGTGAGTCAACTGGACAACTTTGGCGTGTGGATACGGATGGTGAAGTGATGCTGTTAGAATCCGATATGGGAACTACAAATGGTATTGAGGTGAGTCCTAATGAAAAAGTGCTTTATGTCAACGAATCAGCGCAACGAAATATTTGGGTTTATGATTTGTCACCTGAAGGAGATATCAGTAATAAACGATTGCTAATCCAGTTTCCAGATTTCAATATGGATGGGATGCGGTGTGATATTGATGGAAATCTCTATGTCACTCGGCACGGTAAAGGCACTGTTGCGAAACTTTCACCTGAAGGAGAGGTGTTGTTGGAGGTTGAATTGGCAGGTAAACATTGCACAAATATTGCCTTTGGAGGTGTTGATGGGTGTACTTGTTATGTTACGATGGCAGACCGAGGAAATGTTGAGGTGTTTCGCTCCGACCGTCCCGGCAGAAGTTGGCAGTTGTTTCAAAGATAATACATCTTGACAGGTGATAGTGGTCATGATATGATTCATACATTAAATTTATTATGTCTGTGAACGCATCAATATGGAACAATACCAATCTGTTTTAAGCCGTCTTGAAAAAACTGCGAAAAAGTATACGAATATCGCGCCTGAAAACGGACAATTCCTCTCAATTCTCATTCGTTCAATACAAGCACAAAACGTCCTTGAGGTCGGTACGAGTAATGGTTATTCAACAATTTGGATTGCAGCTGCTTTAAAAGACACGGGCGGCAAACTGATTACACTTGAGTATAATGCTGATCGTGCTAAAGAAGCACAAGCACATCTTAATGAAACAGGACTTGATACTTTTGTTGAGATACGAGTCGGAAATGCTCTTGATGAAATTCCGAAATGTAATACTGTTTTTGACCTTGTATTCCTTGATGCTGATAAAGGTGAGTATCGTCAATACTTGGAAATGGTATTGCCGAATATCCGACCAGGGGGATTGGCCGTTGCGGATGACACGATAACTATGCGCGATGCAATGCCAGATTACATTGATTTCGTTTTTAACACACCACTGCTGAACTCTGTTGATATTCCGCTGGATGACGGTATTATACTGAGCTATAGAACAGAATGATAGAACGCTATAAGTAAATTGAATCAGATGACAATTTTTAAAGTAATGATGTATGCAAGAAACAGTAAAGGATATTTTTGCTACCAATCTAAGTAAATTTGTTGAATCTCTCAATGGATATATTAGTACAGATGATGGACAATGGAGCATAAAGGGTTTTATTGATGTCTATCACCGAATTTATACAATTTCATCCGATACTAAAATCGTATCTAAACTGTTAGAAATTCATCTGTATCCAAGATTGTTAGATTTCGCTGAAGAAAACGGGTACATTTTGATCCCCGCTGAAAAACAGAATTATTATCCTGATATATCCTTAGTTCACCAAAGTGATAAGCATAAATTTGCTCTTGACTTTAAAACTACATACAGAACACCAGAATACACAGGATTTTGCAATGGATTCACCCTTGGGTCTCATGGCAATTACTTTATAGAACGAAATAAGAGTAAGAATATCCAATTTCCATATAGTGAATACTCAGGTCATTTCTGTTTAGGTATTATCTATTCTCGTACTATCGGAACAACAATTGATGAAACAACATCATACACACTTAATGATTTGACTTCAATTCCTTCTGTCATAACAGATTTTCAGATTTTTGCTGTAGAAAAATGGAAAATTGCCAGTGATAGAAGGGGTAGTGGTAATACTGCTAACATAGGCAGTATTGATAAAATCAGTGATATATTGTCTGGAAAAGGCATGTTCAGTCAGTTAGGTGAAGAGTGGTTTGATGATAATTGGATGAATTATGACAAGATTACCGTTCAGGACAAAACTGGAAATACCCAGCAGATAAGAAATCTGTATGATTTTGTTGAATACAGAGGTGGAGACACAGACCTTATCGTTCCAAGGTCAACAAAGAAGAGGATTAAGGAAAAATGAAAATCTTCATACCACCAATAAAATGTCAGGGGATCAAGAGTAAATTAGTATCATGGATCACTGAAACTCTGCAATGGGATGGTAAAGGTGTTTGGATTGAACCTTTTATGGGATCTGGTGTCGTTGGTTTTAACGTTAAACCACACAAAGCAACTTTTGGAGACACAAATCCGCATCTGATAAGATTCTATCAGAGAATTAATGATGGTTCTATAAATCCAATTATTGCACGAGAATTTCTTGTATCAGAAGGAAAAAAGTTAGAGAAGCATGGCAAGGATTACTATTATGAAGTCCGGCAGCGGTTTAATGAAGGAAAGTCTCCTTTGGATTTTTTATTTTTAAACCGTGCGTGCTTTAATGGACTCATTCGATTCAATAGAAAAGGAGAGTTCAATGTTCCATTTGGGCACAAACCTAAACGATACTCAAAAGCGTACATCACAAAAGTAGTCAATCAGATTGATTGGGTATCTAAACTTGCAAGACTCCACGACTGGACATTTATACATCAAGATTTTCGTGAAACCTTATCTTGCGCAAACGAAACAGATTTCATTTATTGCGATCCACCCTATGCTGGTAGACATACTGATTATTTCAGTAGTTGGAACAAAACGAATGAAAGAGACCTATATCAGTGTTTGAAAACTACTAAAGCACGTTTTATTCTCTCAACGTGGCATAGCAATCAGCATAGAGAAAATCCTACTATTCAAACTTTATGGTCAGAATTCCACGTTCTTACGAGAGAACATTTTTATCATGTTGGGGCGAACGAAGAAAATAGAAAACCTATGTTAGAAGCACTTATCACTAATTTTGAAACAGTAACTAACGATCACAGATCAAATAATTTAGATCCTTATCATAATGAAGATGACAACCCACAATTGACACTTTTCGAACGGTAAGGCTTTAACAAGATAACCAATTAAGGATATTCACAATTTTACTTCAATCAAAACTCTCAAATAAATCCACGCGCTTCACGGAATCTGTTATTCGCGGTATGACGCAGCTCTGCTTGAAATATGATGCGATAAATCTGTCGCAAGGTACACCCGCCTATCAACCACCAGACGAAGTGAAGACTGCTGCAATAGAGGCAATTCAGGATGGATACAATCAATATAGCATCACGTGGGGAGCACCGACATTTAGAGAGGCAATCGCACGGAAGATGACAACGTTTAATAACATTCCAACTGATGCTGCCGAAAACGTCACGGTTACCTGCGGGTCAACTGAAGGGATGTTGTCTACGTTGCTTGCAATAATAAATCATGGAGACGAAGTCATCATCTTTGAACCTTATTATGAAAATTATGGTCCAGATACAATAATTTCTGGTGCGCAACCAGTGTATGTACCACTACAGGAAACATTAACAGAAGATGGTGAAATGCATTTTGCTTTTGATTTAACTGAGCTACAGAATGCTTTTTCCGCCAATACAAAAGCGATTATCGTAAATACGCCCAATAATCCACTTGGTAAAGTGTTTACCCTGGATGAACTTCAACAGATCGCTGATCTATGCTGTGAATATGATTGCATTGCCGTAACCGATGAGATTTATGAACACATGATCTATGATGAAAAACCGCATATCAGTATTGGTTCTCTCCCAGAGATGCTGGAACGTACTATAACTGTATCCGGTTTGAGTAAGACATATTCAATGACAGGATGGCGTTTAGGATACGTCGTTGCTCCAGAGGTGTTTACAAGTGCGATTCGAAAAATGCATGATTTCACCACTGTCGGTGCACCCCATCCGCTGCAACGTGCTGGAGTAGCAGCCTTAAACTTACCGTCCAGTTATTATCAAGACTTGCTTGATAAATATAACAAAAACCGTATACGACTCGTTAATACACTTAAGGATGCAGGTTTTCGTTGTCATCCACCAGAGGGTGCATATTACATTATGACCGATATTGCTGATTTCGGTTTTCCTGATGACACTACATTTGCACATTGGTTAGTAAAGGAGATTGGCGTCGGTGGTGTACCTGGATCCAGTTTCTACAGCCGTCAAAATCTTGGTAATACTAAGTTCAGATTTATGTTTAGCATGGCAGATGATATACTAATTGAAGCAGGTGAAAGGTTGATGAAAATCAGGTCAAGAATATGAAGAGTGTTAGCAGTAAGAGTTGATGAATGCATATCTTGAGGTATAGTGATATGGATACAGTCCTTGAAAACGAAACGCGTGAAATCTTTAAAGCAGAATTAGAAGCACTTATTCAGCAAGACTCAAAGTATATATCTATTAGTCCTGATCAACTTGAAGCAATTTTCAAGGCTTTTGATTTTACATTGACAAATGGACGAGAAAAGGTCAGAGCGCAGATGTTATATGACCTTGTTCAAGAAAAAAGAGGAAGTTGAAGATGCTTTTAGAAACTGTTCGGCTCAGGACGTTTGGGTGTTTTCAGCAGAGGGATTTTGAACTGACTGAAGGCATCAATCTCATTTTTGGACCGAATTTTAGTGGTAAGAGTACACTTGTCAATGCAATCTTTTTCACCTTAACCGGTAAACCGATAGTACCAAGAGTTGATGCTGCAGCAATCAAAAGTGCTAAAGCCTTAAGTGGCACGGCTGGTCTTCAATTCAAGGAAAATGATGAAACATACATGCTCTACCGTGGAACACGGAAACGTTTCCAACTCAGACAGAAAAAGGGAGAAGAGTGGCACATCATTTTTGATGATCAACGTGTGACAGTTGTTGAAGCAACGTTAAAGGAAATGTTTGGAATTATGCACGACAGACTTGCCTTGACTGCTTTTCTACGTGAAGGTGAAATTTTTGAATTTCTTGCAAGACAACCAGCAACACGACGTGATATCCTTTATGCACTCCTTGGCATAGATAAATTGATGGAGGTCAGAGAAAGATTCATTGACGCTCGTAGACTCGCTAAGCGGGAACGGGGAAGGATTCAGTCACATCAGAATAGCATGCGGTATAACGCTCCGAATCCTAACAAGAACGAAATTGAAAATATAGAAGCTAAACTGAAAAAACTTGAAGCCGCATATAGCATGGAAACGGGAGACGCAGAATTAATCGCTGAGTGGAAACTGAATAGAGAACAGACACAGCAACAGGTGGACAAACTCTCTAATGAATGGACGCAAACTCTAAGTGGTTTCAAAGACATCACACATTTACGTAATATAATGTCAACTATTGAGGATGCTATAAAGGAAGAAAAGGGAATTGAAGAAGAGCGTGAAGAACTTATTAAAAAAATAGGGAGTATAAATTCACAGATCTCAGCAATTACAAACGTCTGCAACACCCTTAACACTTTGATTGAAAATGGGGATGGAAATTGTCCGACATGTCAACAGAAAGTGGAACGGGATGTTGTAGAAAAAATCATCAAGGAAAAGGATTTAGAGAAAGAACTTTTGTCAGAGGAATTAGAAGCACTCGAGAAAACGCTATCTGAACAAACAAATAATTTGGACAGTCGGAAAAAACTTGAGCAACGTCTCCAAATATTACAGACCCGTTCAACCCGATTAGAACAGCTTGACGGGGACATCAGTAAATATGAGATTGAGATTACCAAACTAACAACACGGCTGCAGGAGAAAGGGGTGTTGGAACATTCAGAAGAAACACAACCTGAAGCAGCGATCACCCAATTAGACAAAAGTCAATTGAAGAAACAGATAGACACAGAACGGAATAAACTTGATAAGCTTAAACAGGATGAGGCAGTTCAAAAAGATAGACTTGAACAACTACAAAAGGTAAACCTTGAAGCAGAAAAGATTGATAACACAACACTTTGTTTAGAACTTGCGTGTGCTGGTGTAGAAAAGACTATTGATACGCTTCAACGCAGAATCCTCAAACCAGCTGAAAAAGAACTTCATCACTGGCTTGAAGAGATGAAACTCTTTAAAAAAAGTCGTATTGATTTACAACGGCAACACCTACTCCCCTCAATCAATATAGATGGTGAAGACAGAAGTTTGATGCTACTCAGTGGCAGTGAAAAGATGTTCCTATACCTCTGTTTCAAGGTTGCTCTTGCGAAGGTTTTAGGTAACACTGGCTTCTTTGTGTTTGACGATCCGACGCTGCATTTGGACGATGAACGTAAAGCATTGATGGTAGATTTTATCCGACAACTTGCCGAAGAACATCAGGTCGTCGTAACAAGTTATGATGAGGATGTACGTGCTGGATTAGAAGGTGCAAATCTGATTGAGATGCAGCGGGAACTATAAAAGGTTAATTCTCCACTGAAGTATCAATCAACTGCTTAAGTCGCTCAACAACTTTCCCCAACGGAACATCTTCTTGTTCTCTGTTTGACATATCTCGGATTGCTGCATTCCCAGCCGCTAACTCATCTGAACCGAGAATGACAGCATAAGGAATACCTTTTGCATCAGCATATTTCATCTGTGTTGCTAACTTACCCGGACGGTGATATACTTCTGTCCGGATACCACCTTGACGTAATTGCGTAGCCAATTTGAGTGATTCATTCATCAGCTCATCATCAAAAACTGTCATCAGTACCTGGGTCACCGTTTTTCCAACAGTAGGTGGATACATCTCATATTCATCCATGAGATCAATGATTCTCTCAATACCGAAGCTTGTTCCTGTTGCAGGAAAGCTCTGCTTGCTAAAACTACCGATGAGTTCATCATATCTACCTCCACCGGTAATGCTACCCATACTTGGGTCTTGAACCGTTTCATATATCGGTCCTGTATAATATTCCAAACCGCGAACCATCGATACGTTGATCTTATAGAATCTCTCAGGAATACCGAGTGTATCCATAAAGCCGATTAGTTCCTTTAATTCTGTCATACCTTCACGGGCACTGTCAAAATCACCAAGTTGTTCTTCCAATTCACTGAGGACACTTTCAGCATCACCTTCAATCTGTAACAACGTAAGCAACTTGTCAATTACATTTTGCGGTATTTCATTTTCTCTTAATTCATTGGTGACTCCATCCAGACCGATCTTATCTAATTTATCTATTGACCGGTAGAGCCCCCCGAGTTGCTGCGTAGGTACACCAGAGAATTGTCCAATTCCAGTAATAACTTTCCTGTCGTTAATGTGAATCTGAAATTCCTTGAAACCGAGACGTATCAATACTTGATAGATGAGGTTTACATTTTCGGCATCTGCTAACATACTATCGCTCCCCACAGTATCGGCATCGCACTGGAAGAATTGACGGTAACGTCCTTTTTGTGGACGTTCTGCGCGCCACACAGGATCTATCTGATAACGTTTAAACGGTTTTGGTAATTGTGGATACATTGCGATCACTCGGCATAGTGGAACAGATAGGTCGTATCGCATTGAAATATCCTCTTTTCCACCCGTGTGTCCTGCTTGATAAATCATCTTTTCGGCATCTGGGCCATATTTTCCAGTAAGGACTTCTGACAACTCCATAGCAGGCGTCTGTAGTGGTTCAAATCCAAATTCTTCAAATACTTTTCGTATGATGTCTATAACATGTAGTCTACGGATCATCTGTTCAGGTAGAATATCACGCATCCCGCGTGGAACGCGTGGTTTAATGAACTGTGACATAATGACTGCTCCTTAAATGTGTCCGGGAAGTGATTGGCTTCTCCGTCTACGCAATCCTTTTTCTAAGGTCTGTTTTAGTTCTTCAATTTTTTCTCGTTTCCAAGCATCTTTAAGAGACTTTGGGTTTGCTATGAGAGTAGATTCAGACTCACGTAACACTTCAATAATTTTTAGGTAATTTGCCTTGAGTGTGCGTGCCGAACTACAGTTATCTATAATAGCATCAGCCTCTTCAGGTGGTTTTCCTTCTGTCGCACCAAATGACAGCATAAGCGTAATTGGTGACTGGTAAGTTCCAAGTGTATTCAGTCGTTTCCATGGTGTTAAGATTGCAGGTGCAATTCTGTTTTGTGTTTTCTCAAGGATATACTTCTCAGCAATGTTGAGGTATTCAGTTGAGATGCGTATATTCCTATCCGCAAGATTGACAAGATCCATGAACGAGTTGATGTCCTTCCGTTCTTCTCGAACTGCGAGAACAATACTTACAAAGCCGTAATCCAGGGGTAAAATTTCTTCAACATCTGCGTCTGTCTCTTCTACCCAATCTTGACCGGTTATTCCCACATCATAAAAATCGTCCATACCGACATATACTGGTATCTCTTGTGGACGTGAAATTTTTATCTGAAAATCACTTTCGTTTTCAAAGTTTGCCCGGTAGGATCGGTCAGTTGACTTGTATCCATTGATTTCATATCCTGCGCGCTGGAATGTCTCCAGTGTTTCAGATTGTATGGTGCCCTTTGGTAAAAGTAAGTTTAATATCTTTTCATTTTTCATAAACCATTTTCCTTGTTAATAGATTTAGGAAGTGTACATATCCATTTCACTCCATTAGAGGTCACTTTCGGTAACCTCTTCTATCTTATCCGTTTTCAAGTCTATTCGACAGATCGGTTTATCTGAGGTTAAGCGTATTAGATAGGTGTAATGTGTGTTTAAAGCATAGTCGTATTGACCTTGCATACTGCGATTCATTAGGTCTACCTCAGCAGTCTTTCCAGCACGTCTTAATGTTTCAGCCAAACGTTGGGTTTCAGGCAGAAGGTCAGGAGAGTCAGCAG
The DNA here is from genome assembly GCA_965261435.1 of Candidatus Poribacteria bacterium. GTDB lineage: Bacteria > Poribacteria > WGA-4E > WGA-4E > WGA-3G > MSPOR6. The sequence continues at coordinate 2,293,856 of CBDHDL010000021.1, read as the reverse complement.
CGATAAAGTAGTCTTTTTCTGGAAAGATATCCTCTTTCTGTGTTTCAGCAAATGCCTCCATAAGTGCATCGTATTGGAAAGCAAAACCAGCACCTGGCAGGGAAGGACCTCCAAAACTCTCAATCAGCTTATCATACCGACCACCCCCACAGATTGAGATATTCTTGTGCTGATGCTCAATCTGAAAAACTGTTCCAGTATAGAAATCAAACCCTCGCGTAATCCCAAGATTTATTTCATAATCTGTTATGTCATAGTTTTCTAAACAGTAGCACAAGCTTAGCAATTCTCGCCGAATTTCATGTCCAACATCTCCAAGGTGTTTCTCCCATGCATCCATAACAGAATCTCTATCACCACTGATCTTTGAAACATTAATACAGAGCTGCGCCGTGTCTTCAGTAATATTGAAATATCTGTGCCAACTTGTCCTATAGGTCTCTTCAGCAAAGCCAACGGTAGTTTTTCTATCCATTCAGATGCAGTGCTTTCTGATAATTCCTTAATTGTATCTACATTAATCTTGTGTTCACCTTGATAGTCAACTCCTTGTGCCCGTCGCAATATATTGATTTCATTGCGGAGTGCCTCAACATCCATAGAGTTACGCTCTCTCCTCAATCGAGAAAGGTTATCTATGTCAAATATCACCTCACTAAGGTCTTTTGGATCAAGTGAAAGTTGTTTAAATATCTCTCGGAAGACACCTATATTACCGATCTTCAATTTCGTGTGCGATATATCAAGTTTCTCAAGAATGCGTATAGGCATCGTGATAATTTCTGCGTCTGCGAGTACTGTTGCTGGTCCAATCAATTCAACCCCAGCCTGTCGAAATTCGTGTTTTGCCTCTTCATAGTCAGTCTTTGGTTCTTTGCGGACACATTGTCCAATGTAATAGAGTTTATAGGGAAAAGGTAAATGTTGTAAGTCTCCATTTGCAATGATTCTACAAACAGGTGCAGTGAGTTCAGGTCTTAGTGCATAATCTACTCGATCTGGACCGACAAAAGTAAACATCTTATGTCGTATCTCTTCCCCGGATTGTGCGGATAACAGTGCGAAGGACTCAAAAAGAGGCGTCTGAATCTGAGAATATCCGTAATTTTCAAATGTGTCTCGAACTATCTTTTCTACATAATTCCTCTGCACCATTTGTTTAGGAAGAAAATCGTTTGTCCCTGTAGGTTTTGTAAACTTTTCCATAGGCTTTCTCCTATCCTGCGAGATGTAAATGAAAGTCTCAATTTCTTTCTACTAAAGTATTTTATAAACAAAAAACCCAGCAAACATGTTGCTCCTAAACTCATCGTGCGGATAGACCGGCACGAAGGAGAGCGATTAGTTTACCAGGATGGTAGCAAGTTTCCCTTGCTTCATGTCCACTGTGATGTATGGAATAATTACCTCATCAATCTAATCCGCCCTGCTTAGGAATGGACAGAATGATGATGGAGACAAAAAATGAGCGTAAGCATCAGTCAAATACCTATTCAGTTTAATGGAGATTATACTTTAATTATTCACGAAAGTCAAATTTATTTGACACTATCAGAAACATGTGATATAGTTTCAACACAACCGTAGAGAATTTTACTATGACTAAATGTGGAGACGTATACGTGAAGAAAACGGCTTCAAAACACTCTGGATTAACTTTAACGCAAGTATTAATTGTTGTAGTTATTCTTGTAGTAATTGCAGCGGTCCTTTTAGCGCCGAGGTTACTCGGACAAGCGGGTCGTGCCTTACAAACCCGTGCTGCCGAGGATATTGAAACACTTGGTATCGCACTTGATAGATATGCGAAAGACAGTGGAGATTATCCTTCCACCGAACAAGGCTTAAAGGCACTTTGGGAAAAACCTGAAGAACCTCCTTTACCTATCAATTGGTTAGGACCGTACATCCAAATTCCAATCACAAAAGACCCTTGGGGAAATCCTTACATTTACGTCCGACCCGGGGTACATGACGAATACGGTTACGATCTTATCTCTTTTGGTAGTGATGGTATGGAAGGTGGAACAGGTGAAGCAGAGGATGTTGTCAGTTGGATTCGACGTGATGAATAAACTCAGGTAAATCTCAGATGGAGTTAACAGCATGAAAATTACCAAGATAGAGGTTATTAAGGTCAGAGTTCCTTATCACGATGGCATTTATGACCTGATGACTCAACGTAATCTGTATCAGATTGATCATGTATTTAAGGTACACACCGATGTAGGTATAGTCGGTATAGGTGATGGTTCGTTTCAATCAGATGAGACTATTCAAAGATATATCGGTAGAAACCCTTATGAATTTATGAATGGATGGGCACCGACACCACTGCAGCAAGCCTTCTATGACATTATGGGGAAGTCTCTGGGGGTACCTGTCCATAGTCTATTAGGTGAAAAGGTTCATGACAAAACATCGTTTGGGTATTGGTCAATTGATATGACCCCTGAGGAGTGGGCGGCAGAGGCAAAACATGCTTATTCACTCGGATACCGATTACATAAGATTAAAGCGCGACCTTGGTTTGAAGTGCTTGAACAGGTACAAGCGATCACAGAAGTAGTACCAGATGATTTTCAACTCCGTGTTGATGCGAATGACTCTTTTGAAACCCCTGAACGAACACTTGAGGTTGCCCGTCAACTAAAAGACTTCAATATAGAATCTTTTGAAACACCAATCCCGCAGTCAAATATAGAAGGTTACCGGGAGATAAAGCGACATACCGATATGCCACTTACTATCCATTTCGGTAATCCTGATCCTGTTGAAGCAATTCGTGCTGAGATGAACGATTCCTTCATCATTGCGTATCCAGACTCACGTGCTTCGAATGCTAAACGTGAAGCGATAATTTCTGATTCGGCACACTTGCCAGTGTGGATACAAATTGTTGGTCTTGGTATCACGACTACTTATGTGATGCATCTTGCAGCAGTTATGCGAAATGCAACAATGCCGTCAATCACTCTTAATGCCTTACGAGCTTTTGACATTGTTACACCATCAACTATACCACTGGAGGATGGTTATGCAACAATTCCCGATAAACCCGGTTTAGGTGTTGAAATAGATGAGGATGCACTTGACAACTGCCGTGTCTGACAGAACATAATGGAAAAATATACGATATGCTAAAAACGGGTATCTTGAGCAAGACAGTAATTCTCATCTTCTTTGTTGCATCTACGCATGCTGGAAAACTTGATTTAGTAAGTGCATGGTTGTTTGAAGAAAGACGCGGAGATGTGGTTAAGGACTTTGTTGGAAGAAATGATGGTGACATAATAGGAAAATTAAGTAGAACTTCCTACGGAAAATTTGGCGGTGCAATTAGATTTTCAGGTAGAAGTGATAGTTATATCCGTATTCCTCACGACGATATTTTCAATGCTGACCCGTATACCTTCGTTGTATGGGTAAAGTTAAAACACGCTTCATGGCAATATATCGTTTGGAGAAATGGTGATGTTTGGCCCGAAAAGAAAGAGATCCGACACATTGATATCTGGATTCATGATGAAGGTTTTCCAGTCTTCATGTGGAATGCCGGAAAACACAAAGGACAAATTGACGGTAAAGAAATCATAACTGATGATAAATGGCATCACATTGCAAAAGTCTATGATGGCGAAACAGTCAGGATGTTCATTGATGGTAGACTGGATGCTGAAGAACTGAGCGGGGGTGCATTAGATACCAATGAATCAGCTATCTGGATAGGAGCGCACCCAAAAGGTGTCGCTGCAACAGGTCTAATTGACGAAATAGGTTTCTTTACGCAAGCACTTTCTGAAGCTGAAATCAATGCAGTGAAGGATGACGGTTTGGCAGACTATGCTGCTGTTGAAGCAGCAGGTAAAACAACCATTACTTGGGCATTTTTAAAAGCACGAAAATAGAAAACATAGAGGAGAAACACGATGAAAACAGCGATATTGAGTTTTGTTTTAGTCTTGGTTACTGGCGTTTTTTCAGTCCATGCTGTAAAACTTGGTTTAGCCAGTGCATGGTTATTTGATGATGGTGATGGAAAGACTGTCACAGATGTTGTCAGCGGACACGATGGAGACATCAAAGGTACTTTGACATGGGTAGATAATGGGAAATTTCGCGGTGCATTGGAATTCCCCGGTCAGGGTGATAGTTATGTTCGTATTGACCACGACGATGTATTCAACTCAGACCCATATACTTTTGTTGCTTGGGTAAAGTTAAATGCTGCCTCATGGCAATATATCGTATGGAGAAACGGTGAAAAGTGGCCAGAGGAAGAACTTGTGCGGCACCTTGATATCTGGATACATCAAGATGATTACCCCGTGTTTATGTGGCACGTGAACGGTCAAGAAACACGTTTACCAGGAAAGACAATAATCGCTGACGGTAATTGGCACCATGTAGCAAAAGTCTACGATGGAAGCAAGGTGCAGAAGTTTATAGATGGAAAACTTGATGCTGAAAGTGCAACGAGTGGACCACTTGATACAAGTGAATCTCCAATATGGATAGGTGCTCGACCAGGAGACGTCGCAGCAACAGGACTTTTTGACGAAGTAGGATTCTTTACGCAGGCACTTTCTGAAGCAGAAGTTAACGCTGTAAAGGATAACGGTTTAGAAGACTATGCAGCAGTTGAAGCTGCAGGAAAAGCAACAATAACTTGGGGTTTACTGAAATCCGAAAAATAACAGGCACATTACGTGCCAAAATAGAAATGGAGAAAACGCACGATGCAAATGCATGTTGGTGGAGAATGGGTTGATAAATCAAGCAAAATTGATGTACTGAGTCCTTTTGATGGTTCAGTTGTTGATACTGTGCCAAAAGGGGATGCAAGTGATGTTGAGACCGCGATACGCACCGCGGAACGCGGTGCAAAAATCATGGCGGAGATGACCGGATATGAACGTTATGAAATTTTGCGTAAAGTCGCGGATCTGATGGTTGAAAAGGCAGATGAACTTGCTGAGGTTATCACACGAGAAGAAGGGAAAATAATAGCTGAGGCTACGGTTGAAGCGACACGTGCATCAGAAATAATCGCACTTTCAGCTGAAGAGGCGAAACGGCTTACTGGTGAAACGATCCCACTTGAAGGCGCCCCTGGAGTGAAAAACAGACTCGGTTTTACAGTGCGTGTTCCGTGTGGTATTGTCGTTGGCATTAGTCCATTCAACTTTCCTCTGCATCTGGTTTGTCACAAAGCTGGTCCGGCGATTGCTGGTGGGAACGCAATCATCATCAAACCTGCCACAGATACCCCACTCTCCGCTCTAAAGTTGGTAGAACTTTTCTTGGAAGCAGGTACTCCACCGGAAGCGATTCAGTGTTTAACGGGTCCAGGTGGCGAAATCGGGGATGCGCTTTGTGAAGATCGTCGTGTACGCAAAATTACGTTTACTGGTAGCCGTGATGTGGGTGAGCACATCTGCAAAGTCGCGGGATTGAAACGTGTCACCATGGAACTCGGGTCAAATTCACCACTCATCGTCATGCCTGATGCGGACCCCGAAAAAGTTGCGCGTGCAGCTGCTGCGTCCGGTTATTCCAATGCAGGTCAAGTGTGTATCTCTACACAACGCGTTATTGCACACGAGAAAATCTATGGAGATTTCTTAGATGCCTTCCAATCCGAAGTTTCCCAAATTGGTATCGGCAATCCGTTGGAAGATGGTGTAAGGATGGGACCAATGATCCGTGATGGTGATGCTACGCGTGTCACAGAATGGATTCAGGAAGCGGTCTCAGATGGAGCAGAACTCCTCACTGGAGGAGATAAACAGGATCAGTTTGTCACCCCCGCAATCCTCGCTAACGTCAAACCTGAGATGAAGATCTCTTGTGATGAAGTCTTCGGTCCTGCTGTCGGTGTCACCCGTGTCAATGACATTGACGAAGCAATTGCACTTGCCAACGATACAAACTATGGATTGAGTGCAGCTATTTTCACGCAGAACGTTGATTGGGCGATGAAATTTGTCCGTGAAGTTGAGTCTGGTAACCTGATGGTGAACTGGGGCACACAGTGGCGTGCGGACTTAATGCCGTATGGCGGCGTTAAAGAAAGTGGTATGGGAAAAGAGGGACCAAAATACGCGATTGAAGAGATGACTGAGTTGAAGATGGCGATTTTCCATTTGGATGGTTGAGAACGAATTTTTAATAGCGGATGGAAAATACCTAAAAGGTGAGGGGTGTGTAAAGTTCTTGGCAAAGCATTGATTTTTTGCTTATGTTCGGTTTTGTTTACATAGCACTCCGCTGGAGTGCGGGCACTTCACATACATTTTTCTATAGACATATTGCTCCGCTGGAGCAAAGAGCGTTCTTGACAGCTAAGAGATATCCTCACGTCAGAGGTGTGATATGTCTATAGAACTCAAAATGTCCAAAGTCCCGCACTCCAGCGGAGTGCTATGTCATGGATCAAGTCGATATGCAAACGCTTCCAAAATATTTACAGACCTAAAGGTGAGTTAAGTGCTTGACATACTCAATATTCCAGAATTAGGAAAACTTGAGATTGTAGAAGTTTATGCATACTATGATCAGCCTGTTCTTTACTCCTGCAAAAATGGGTCTGGACACGTTTTTCTTGTTGTAGCAGCTGCAGAAGACGATCAGTATTTAACATGGCTCTGTGTTGGTGTTTCTATTGAACGACTTAACCTAATCCGTACTGGTAAAATTGACCTACACGATGCATTCTATGATTCTGAGAACACTTATGCAGTTGAAGTAAAGGTCCCCTACGAGAAAAATGCGTCATTACAGACGAATTTCATTCAATCAGATCAGATTCCTGAGGATATGCTTCCAATACCCGGTGAATGTCTTGATTATGAATTTGACATATATCCAGTCATGAAAGATGTGAAAGGACTATCAAAACCCAGTAACCTTAACCAAGAAGACCTGGTCGGAGATTCAAGAAGGAACTGAGGAAAGCAAACTACGGAAAAACGAACAAAGTGTCAAATCCTCCTCTTGTCTTTTTCCTCAAGATGCTTTGCAATTCTTGCTAAACTCTCACTCTGATTCCTAAGAGTTTTGCTAATCTGATTTAGCTTAACTGCAATATACACCATAACCACAACAAGCATTATTATTGAAGTACCTATTTCATACATTGGGTCCTTACTCCTAAAATGAAAAGACCATATATCAGCATCTACCACCGCACCTCACAAAACTCCTCATAGTCAATCAATTCTGTAATTGTAGGTTTTTTCCCACACATAGGACATCCGTCATCTTGACGAAGTTTGAGTCGTTTGAAATCCATCGTCAACGCGTTGAAAAGTAGGAGTGTTCCAATCAACGACTTGCCAATATCCAATAGTACTTTAATCGCTTCAACGGCTTGTATTGTGCCAATAATGCCTGGTAATACCCCGAAAACACCTGCCTCCTGACAACTCGGTGCTAAACCTTGCGGTGGTGGCTCAGGGAATACACATCTATAGCAAGGTCCCTTACCTGGATATAGGACAGTTACCTGTCCTTCAAATTGGAAAATGCTTCCATGAATTATCGGTTTACCAAGCATGACACACGCATCGTTTATGAGATACCGTGTTGGGAAGTTATCGCACCCATCAACAATCAGGTCGTACTGTTCCAATATCTCAAAAGCGTTTTGTGAGTTAATTCGTTCATTGTAAGGGATTACTTTCACATCGGGGTTCATTTCAGTAATACTGGCTTCTGCAGACTTTGTTTTAGGAATACCGATGTCACTTGTTCCGTGTAGGATCTGCCGTTGTAAATTACTCAAGTCAACGACATCATCATCAATAATTCCGATGGTACCGACCCCTGCGGCGGCGAGATATACGCCAATTGGGGAACCGAGTCCGCCAGCGCCAATGAGCAGCACTTTCGATTCAAGCAGTTTCGTCTGTCCTATCCCGCCAACTTCTTTGAGGATAATATGTCGACTATAGCGTTCAATCTGTTCATTCGTAAAATTATACATCTTATCCTCCAAGATTGGAGAGAAGTTCTGAAATCGGTTTGTCAGAATTAGCAGAGATGCGTACGGCGAAACGTTCGCGTGCATCCTCTGAGGTCCGTTCTATCTGGAAATCATCATCACCATACATCTGTTTTAGAAGAGGTTCAAGTGCCTCCTGTATCGCATCCGCAGTTTTAGATGTATTCGGAGCAATATTCCGATTGTTAATCATAATTAGAATGTCGTTCCCATTGAATTGTATTGTGTTTTCCAATTCTTCTGAGGTCTCAAGCAGCTGACATTTAGAGAGAGTCTCGGAGAGTGCAAGTCGTATCTTTTCTGTGTTGTCTCCTTCAACTTCATGCTTTCTGTTATAAAGAAATCCGGGTTCATGATAGGCATTATCAATACTATAGTTAGCTTGCTTCAAAATCAATAGTACTCCCGGGCCGGCATCAACATGTGAATAGTCGGCGTAATTTAGGAAATCCTCAGAATCCGCCTCTTCCATCCAACGATTAAATACCTTAATAAAATTGGAATAGTTAACTTCACTATCTTCAGTAGCAAAGACCTTTATATTAATCTGCTGTAAATCCATCTGATGAAAATATATCCTTTCGTGAGTAAAGCATTTAGAAATAACATCTCTCAGGTCAGGTAAGCACAGTGCTTTATCTAACCGAGTGATAATTCTACGATGTTCTGTCCATCAACGCTGACGACGGTTACATCTCCTGCATCTATCCAGTAAATCTTTCCTGCGCTGTCACAGACGCATACCATAGCGTATTCACCTTCGTCTACATCTGCAAGCAAATTACCAAAAAAGACGTTCGGTTTTGAAGACTGGAAAACACCGAAACCTGTACCGAGTAAGCAGTAATTCTTTCCTGTTGTATTGTGTTTTATGATAGTTGCCATATATTAGTCCTTTAGGTATATCAATATTTCGCGCGATTTGAAAAAATATCTTGTTTGAGTTGATTATACTAACGCAATTGAATTCGATGTGTTTTTTGTGGAATTGTAGACAGCCTTTACTTACAAAAGCCGATAGCTTTGGAAATATTGGAATGTATTATACTTTAAATTGATATAAATGTCAAAACTTAAAGCGGAGGGGGTGTAAACTTTTTGTCACTAAAGATAGAGGACGTGTGTAAAGATTTAGAGCAATGCGGATTATACACCTTTCGCCCCTCTGGGGCTTGCTATTGGTTGTATCAATCTGGACTATATACCATTCGCCCCTCTGAGGCTTTGGAAAATCACATATCAGCACCAGCGGTGCGAAAGGTGTATAGAAAACGTGAATTTGGTGAATATTTTGTAGTTTGTGATATTGTGTTAAGCATTTTTCTATACTTGTTCGGTTATGAAATCGCAGCTAATTATGCTACAAAATTCGCTATTTTTTCACTGTACCAAAAATGCCGTGATTTCCGTCGCGTGGTATGGTTTTTAAATCGTTTGTCAGGCTTGTCTCTGTATGAGTTGGTAGCGTGTTTTTTGAAAATTCTATTTTTTTTATTTCGCCTTTTTTGGTACGGTTTGAATCTTGGTAATTTTTTAGCAATTGCAGTCGTTTTTGCACTCCAAAAATCTGGTCTCTGATGTGATGCATAAGTGCTTTTTCTTTATGGTTTTTTGTGTTTATAATCCTAAAGTATATCTGATAGATTGTATGTCTGAATAGTTTCATATTATCACGCCTTTTTATTTTACTGTTTTTATTTTATTAGCGATATATTGTATATCATAGTGTAACATAATGGATATATGTTTGTCAAGTAAATTTTCAATTATTTTTTTATAGAGGCTTTAAATATCCACCAGTAAACGTAAATTGCTATCGTTTAGATGAAGTTTCAAAATTTAATCGGGTAATTTTCAGTTTCTTGTAGAATCCGGCAGAATACGCGTTTGGTATTCTGCATTGGTTAGGAAACCGCCAAATCGACGGTACGAATGCCATTTAGGCATTCCCCGCCTACCGTGTCAGGGTCCAAATTACCCAATTTATTATTTGATCTTCATTAGGGACGATATGTTTATTTTTCTATGCCGTTCCTACGGAACTCAAGAAGGGTCGTATAATGTCTAACTATAAACATTGCGTTCCTACGGAACTCAAGAGGGTTTCGTTAAAATCACGACAGCTTGTGGAAAACACCATGAAATCCCCAAGAACCTCTTCCGCGTCCTCCGTGTAATCCACGTTTCAGACAAATAGAGTGACAAAATATTTACACACCCCCAAGAAACTTTACACACCCATCGGAGGTGTTTTTGGGTGTGTAGAGTTTTTTGGCATGGGTATCACGCATCTTTTGTGTTTGGATGCCAAAAAGTTTGTTTACATTATAGTTATTTTCTGTCATAATATCAAAATGAATCTTTGGAAAATAATAACATTCATAATAATTATATTCCATTTGCGACATTCGTTATATATTCGGCATTTGTTATACTCGCAATAGCGGTTTCCGTATATTTTTTTTATTTCAATAATAAGGTAAAATGCAAATAAACATAGGAGATATATGCTTAATCAATACCCTTATCCAGAATTTGAAGGCAGACGTAGTATACTTTCAGGAATTCTGCTATCTATAATCACATGTGGAATTTTTGGACTTTATTGGCAATATAAGCAGATGGAAACGGTAAATGCTTGGTTAGAAAGAAACGATTATTCTTTTTGGTTATGGTTTTTTCTTTGCATTCTCACCTGCGGTATTTTCGGTATATTCTACGAATATAAGATGGCTTGCGGGATCAATGAAGTGCAGCACAATCAAGGTATACTTCATGATTCAAACTTACCGATAGTTTGTGTTCTTTTAGCAATTTGCAGTATTGGAATTGCTTCATTAGCCATACAACAGTATCAGATTAACAGACTCTACGGTGACACTTCTGATGGTTAATCATACTAATCTTGCGCGTTTTTTTCTTATTGCGTTAGGCATAATAGGAATCTACAGTTTTGTATCGGCTAAATCACCCGACGATGTTAAGTTAATTCCCTGTCTTTTCCACACTGTGACCGAGGTTCCGTGTCCTGGGTGTGGGATGACGCGTGCTTGTATCTCCTTATCTCAAGCGAATTTCACAGAAGCGTGGTCTTATCATCCGTTCTCTTTTGTTATTGTGGCACTTAGTATCGGGGTTGCATTTTTTCCTATGCGTACAAGAAAAATGTGGACGAATTGCACTCAGAGAACTCGCAATATCGTCCTCATATTCGGTGTAATGCTTTGTTTATCAGTTTGGATAATGAAGATAAGGAGTGGGTTTTAGAATTTGAAACTTTTATTAGGTCAAGAACCCTCCTCAACGAACTCATCTTCGTGCATAATTTCCTGTAGACCAGTTCCAATACCGAAAGCGACAAGACAGATCCCGAAGCATAAAACAAACAACATTCGATGTCCGATAAGTGAAACAAGCAGTCCACCGATTACAGGGGCAAAACTGGTAGGAAGCAGTAGCGTGTTCATAAAACCGATATAACTCGGACGACTTCGCGGTGGTGCTATGTTTAGCATATATGACATGAACCCAACCATCACACCGTTTGCCAAAATACCGCCAATCGTGAAAATTAACAAATAGGCGGATACGTATAACGAGGATGGTAACATATCAGAAAAGAAGGCTATAATAGGCGGGAATGACATTAATCCTGCTGATATGATCAGTAACCAACGTACTCCATACTTTTCACCAATATAACCCCATAAAGCATTTGAAACAACTCCACTTAATGCTGAACAGACGATGAAGAATCCGATTGTTGCTTCTGGCATACCTAAATGTTCCAAAGCATAGGGAACATAAAAAGGTGACGCCATTCCAGCAAAATGCATTCCGACACGGAAGAAGATGAACTTACGATAATTTTGGTCTGTTCGAAGGAAATGCGGTCCCTGCTTTAGATGTTGCCACATAGGTTGACGTGTAGCATTAACAGGATGGATAGGTTCGCGTATGCCTAAAAAACTGATAAAAGAGAGGAACGCTGTACTGACTGAACAGATAAAAAGAAAGGCATAATTAGATGGGAAGCCAAGTTCAGTTTCTATCTGGCAGATTGAACTGATGAAATACAATGTAACTGCTTTTAGGGAATGCGTTATCCATCCGAAGAAACCGGTAAATTCAGTTTCGTTTCCAAGCATTGCCCGCACCAATAATCCGACTCCAATTCCAAAAAACCCACCAAATAGTTGTCGTAAACTGAAAAAGCGTGCGCGACGGTTTGGTGCGATTGATTTTGAGATGATGTCCATATAAGGGAGTGTTGAGACACCCATAGCAGACGAGGAGAGAAAATAGAAACATAAGAAACACCCAGCAAGAAGATATGGTGACTGTGATCCGATGCTGATGGTGCAGAGGAATATAGCGAACCAGGCAAACACACGAATGCACATACCAATTGCGTAAAATGGCATTTTGCGTTGACGATGTTCTAACAGATTTGAGACTAACAGTTGTGGCCACATCCACCCTGCAGTCATCATTGAACCGGTCAAGCCGACCATAAGATTAGAGGCAGTGAGTCGATGTATGAATGCAGAAAGCACCGTAGATGAATCAACAAAGGCGAGGTTGATTCGCATGAAGGTACCTTGTAGCAGTGCAAACCCAAAGTTACGACGTTGGTTATCTCTCGTTTTGTTCATTCTCTATTTCGTGTTGCCTCTAACTAAAATATGGTTGAGGTAAGAATCGTGGGAATTGCCTCTGCGAGTAACTAGTGGAGCGTCTACTCTTAAAGTGTAGGTCGGGTAGAGCGAAGCGAAACCCGACATGATAGACATAATCATTACGTGTCGGGTTTCGTTCCTCTACCCGACCTACATATTTAGTCTGGACTATCCACTAGTCTGTTTGCATGTTGCTTTTTTGACAGAATTATCACAAATTAGTTGAGTTAAATACCTGTTTTGTTTTGAAACGATAAAACATATTTTAGGAAATTTCGTTAGCATTTCTTTAATTTTTTGAGAACTATTGCGTCAATGTAAGCAAAATCTATTTTCAAATTTCTTTACAGAGATATAGAATTGTGGTAAATTTGAACATATAAACTTATCTGTGCATAATAGCACGCAAAGGAGAGAAAATGGAACCTCTTCGAATAGGATTTCTTGGTGCGGGTGGATTTGCAAGACACACTATCTATCCCGCGTTGCATTTAGCACCTGTTGCCTTGCAAGCAGTATGTGATGCAGATGAAAATAGAGCAAAAGCTGCCGCTGGAAAATTTGGTACAGGCAGATATTATACGGATCGGCACGAGATGTTTGAAAAAGAGGATCTGGAAGCCGTCATCATTTCTATGGGACCAGATCCTCGGCAGCCGCTTGTGCTTGAAACAATTGAGGCTGGTTATCATGTGTTTACGCCAAAACCTCCAGCACCTTCGCTTGAAGAAACGCTTGCCTTGGCAGAAGCAGCTGAAAAGCATGGCAAAACACTTATGGTAAACTTTCAACGTAGGTTCAGTCTGGGAGTGCGGGAAGCCAGAAGGATTATGCAGACCGAATCTTTTGGTCAACTCACACAACTTTTCTGCTCATTTTGCAGTGGACGATACGGCACTGTAAAACACTATCTCCTTGATTTTGCCATTCATCACTTTGATTTAGCAAGGCACATTGCTGGTGCTGACGTTAATGAGCTTTGTGTTTTTCATAATGAGATAGACGGTCAAGGTTCATTTGCTGTCGCAGTTGAATATAGCAACGGTGCAGTAGGAACTTTTCAACTTAGCAGTCAACGCTTATGGCAACGCAATTACGACTACATAGAAGTAACAGGGCAGCATGAATATGTTGTCTTAGATGGATTATGGGGTTATGAGCATTATACGGGTGGTGGCAATACCTTCAAGTCAAACTTTTCTGATGAACGAAATGGCGAGTTGACAGGTGATGGAATCAGTCTTACTGAGTTTGCGAACTCAATTCGTGAGGAACGGGAACCAGTAGCGAGTATTCAGGACTGTATCGGTACCATGCGTTTCTACGATGCTGTGCTCCAACGTAAGAAAGGTGTCATTTCACTTATTGATTAGTAGTGAAGATCAGAATTGACTGTTTAGTTTATATTGAAATTTCAATCAAGCGATACGCCGAATACCAGTCACGTATTCGGCGTTGATCTTGGCTTCACAAATCACAGTCGGAGCTTTTTTAGGAGGTGAGAGCAATGTCAGTCAAGACAATTGAAAAAGACTTTATTGATAGTGTCTCTACAGAAATTGAGCTTTTAGACGATGGGAAAGACCGCTTCTTCGTTTCAACACCATTTCATTTCAATGATGGGGATCAATTGGTAATTGTATTTAAGAAGATGGGTAATAGATGGGTGTTATCTGACGAAGCACATACTTTTATGCATCTTACCTATTACATGGATGAAAAAAGTCTAAACAGTGAAAGCCGCCAGAAGATTATCCTAAAAGCACTTTCTATGTTTGAAGTTAAGAATTACAATGGCGAATTAGTGATGGACGTATCTCATGGGGACTATGGCGAAGCACTTTTTGACTTTATCCAAGCACTGCTAAAGATAATTGATGTCACATACTTGTCAAGAGAAAACGTTAAATCTACATTTAAGGACGACTTTCGTGCTTAAATACATCAGAAGGTAGAATCGGATCGTCTGACTTTTGACTGGCAACATCCTTACGATAAGGATGGAATTTACCGAGTTGATTGTAGAATTAACGGTATGCCAAAACCGCTTTTTGTATTTACTTTAAACAGTGAGCTAAAAACTCAAGCAGCTGCCCTTGCCCTACACCAATTCAAAATATGGGACGTTAAATTTCAACCGCTTGGAATATTTGAAAAAGAGACTACTCGTGATGTGTTTTTGCGGTTTAATGCAGTATGCCAATCGCACTTCACCAATATAACTAAGAATAGTGAAGAAATAAGAGATTTCCTGCAAAATTATACTGCTGGAGCTAGTCCTGTTTGACACAACTACTTTGATGACTGAAAACAGCTAAAGATTAGAAGATAATTTCGGTAATTTCTTTAGATCCGTATGAAGTTAAAATAAATAAATCGGTAATTTGGCGAGGTTAGGAAACCTCGCCAGCAGTCTTCTGAAAGTGTCTATTTATTTCTAATCTTTAATATAGTGGAGCGTCTACTCTTAAAGTGTAGGTCGGGTAGAGCGAAGCGAAACCTATAAGTGTAAACTTAAGGGATTTTCTATGTCAGAAACCCTCTCCAGTCCCGTAGGGACGCTATGTTTATAGTTAAACGTTATACAACCCCTCTTTAGTCCCGTAGGGAAGATATGTGTAGTAGTTCATACTGATATAAACATATCGTCCCTACGGGACTGAAGAGAGGTGGGGGGTACACATTTTTCTATAAACATATCGTCCCTACGGGACTGAAGAAAAGATAATCCCAATAACCATAAGGATTCAGAGTGATTCATAAGAGCTTCTAAGTTCTCTTAAGTTTACACCTATGGGTAGAGCGAAGCGAAACCTATAAGTGTAAACTTAAGGGATTTTCTATGTCAGAAACCCTCTCCAGTCCCGTAGGGACGCTATGTTTATAGTTAAACGTTATACAACCCCTCTTTAGTCCCGTAGGGAAGATATGTGTAGTAGTTCATACTGATATAAACATATCGTCCCTACGGGACTGAAGAGAGGTGGGGGTACACATTTTTCTATAAACATATCGTCCCTACGGGACTGAAGAAAAGATAATCCCAATAAACATAGGGATTCAGAGTGATTCATAAGAGCTTCTAAGTTCTCTTAAGTTTACACCTATGGGTAGAGCGAAGCGAAACCCGACATGATAGACATAATCATTACGTGTCCAAATCAACGCCGAATACGCGTTTGGTATTCGGCGGGTTTCGTTCCTCTACCCGACCTACATATTTAGTCTGGACTATCCAATAGTTTGCGGTCTCACAGACACAAACTAAAAGTTTGCGCTACATAGGTGGAAACTTAGGTTATATATTTCAAATTAATACTCTCCAACACCTCAAAACACGTCTTTCCATTCACTAATTCATGATAATAATGTACTACGCGTTTGCAGAAGTCTTGATTCTGGTTAAGTGCATTATCGGGTGTGGCGGTTTGCGGGGACCATAGGGTTGCATCTGAGAAGATAGCTTCCAGACGGTTTGCTACGGTTGTCAAGTCTGCACCGAATGTCCCGTTTAACACATTCTGTATTGTTCGGTTAGGGTCTCGGATTTCGTATTCAGTGCCAATATCAGTGATTCCTTTATAGTCATCCTTACCTGAAACCTTATGCGGTGTCAGAAAACGGAGGACTGTCGCAAAGGAATAGGCGAAATCTGCTTTGAATAATTCGGTACTCCCATCATAGTTTGTCGATCTGACGATATCTGCTGCACGTTCCCGGAGTTTCACTGTTTCTATGATGTTAATCCGTGCGTTGTCATCTTTGACCCCACGGATTCTGTCAATGAATTCCTGTGTATATGCACGTGCACTTTTTCCATCTATCGGTATATCCGCTTCAACAATATCAGCATATCCACGCATTAACCGCTCCAGATGCGTTGCAAATTTGGGATGGAGTGCTGCTTCGTTAACATAATCAATCCCAGAGAGAAACCCTTTATGTGTAATTCCCGGCACGTGTACAGAATTCACCAATAGTAACTTCCAATCGTGATAAGGTTCAATGCTCTCTTGTTTGACAATAACACCGTAATCGTCAAGTTTACTAAAGGGAACGCGTAATCTGTTATCCATGTCTTCCAAGATAAGGGGTGCCGCAGGCATCTGCTCCGCATAGGTTATCAGCTCATCTGTAATATCAATCTGTGCTTGTGCTATCTCCTTGATCTCATCAGGGACAGCGTAGACTTGCGGTACAAGCCGATCCCCCATTTCGTTGAGAAAACTTACATTTGTATTAAGCCAATTTGTGAATTCCTCACTCCGTTGCGTATACTCGTTGATCAGTATATCTCGGATAACATCTCCGTTGTTTCGCAGGTTGTCGGTATTGATGACACTTAGGGTTACGTCTGCACCGTGATTGATATAATAGCGATGAAGAGTTTCATCCAATACATCCATTGCCAGTTCGCCTTTTGCGATTCCCGCTTCGGTTACACCTATCAGTATCAGGTCTAACGGATTTTCTGTTTGTGAGTAGAATTTTTCTCGTCCTTCTTCTGTGGCAAGCGTTGTTGCCCCCACTACACTTGCAATCTGCTGAATGTCATGAACACCGTTGAGGTCAAACGTAACAACATGAAAGACACCATTTTGTCTGTTGAAAGCATCTGCTTTTTCGCTTCCCCGTGGTTGTCCAATGAAGATCCTTCCGTTGTAGAGATTGCGTTCATTGAGTATATGGACAAATTGGTGCGTTAAAGCGCGCTGTAAACCACCTGCACCTATAGCGAGTATCTTTATTGGCAACATGTTTTGAATGTTTCTCCTATTTTTTAGTTCGTGGTTATCTGTGAAGTTGTTCCACTTGATACCGATCACATCGCGACATAGCGTTCGCTCCTACTGAAGTATATCTGCATATAGCTTGAGATATGCATCGGCGATGTTTTTCCAATCATAAGGTTTTACTTTTTCAATGCTTGCGTTACCCATCTCAATTCGCTTTTCGCCAGCATCAATAAGTCTGATGAGACAATCTGCTAATCCCTCAACATCACCTGTTTCAAACACAGCACCGTTCACACCTTCTTCGACGAGTTCATCAATACCTTGGACACGGCTTGCGATAATTGGTAATCCTGTCCCCATAGCCTCTAAAACGACAAGCGGCATACCTTCTGCCAATGAAGGTAAAATAAAGATGTCTGCTTCACGGTACTTTTGTGGTAATAGAATTTCATCTGGATTAGTCTGTTGAGGTATCGCTGAATACGGCACGGTACCAGCAAAATGGATATAAGACGAAACACCAAGACTTTCTGCTAATCCGACCAGTTCATTCCTATAAGGTCCATCCCCGACAATTTCTATTTCAAAGTCGTGTGAGACTTTTTCAACTATCTTCGGCAGTGCGCGAATTAGAAATTGGAATCCCTTGCGTGGAATGAGACGTCCAATAGCGAGACAACGAACTCTTTTCGGATTCGCTTCACGTTGTGTTGGTGCAAATGTCTCTAAGTCAACACCGTCAGGAATTACATCAATTTTTAGATCCGGGTCAGTTTCGTGTGCTAAGTCGCGTAATCCATCGCTGCACGAAACGACAGCAGCAGCATTGTCCCAAATTGCACGGATAATTGGCTTTAGCAATAGATACAGCCAACGATAGTAAGGTGGATCGGGATCGGGACGTGGGACATCTCTACCTCCTAAGAAAACGGTATAGGGTATATTTTTTCTTTTTTTTAGGAGGTACCCTCCGCCTCCCGCGGGTATACCAAAAAAGATTTGGACAACATCCGGCATGAACTTTTTCGCGAATTTCAATCCGTAGATACTTGAACTGATTGCATAAGTCAACATCTCGTGAACAGCGCAAACATTTGGATTTTTTCGTAGTGCACTGACACGATGCACATGCAATCCGTCTATTTCCTCTTTGCGTGCACAATCACGAAATTGCGATGTAATCAGATGTATCTCGTGTCCTGCTGCTGCAAAATGTTTTCCTAAAAAATAACTTACCTGTCCACCACCTCCACCGATTGGCGGAAACTCATGATTGAACATTAAGATCTTCAGTTGATGAGAAGCCAATTACTTACCTGTGCCTTTTTGTGAATGATCTTCCGCCAATTGCACGGCATATTCAATCATTGTCTTTGCAATATCAATTTTTGTAACTGATTCCAATTCCTCAAACCCTGGTGATTGATTGACTTCTAAGACTATGGGTCCATTCTTTGTTTCGAGTATATCTACGCCTGCGATTCCTAAATTCAATGCGTTTGCTGCGTTGACAGCCATAGTTGTGTATTCATCAGATAGTGTTAGTGCTTCACCATTAGCACCTTGATGGATATTTGCTCTGAATTCCCCGGGAACGGCACATCTTTTCATTGCTGCTATTGCTTTTCCTCCGATGACAAGAACCCGTATATCAACACCTGCTGCCTCTGCGACGAAGGATTGAATGATATAATCTCTATGGAGTTCACACATCGTCTCAACTGCTGAGGATAGCGAGGTAGGTGTATCTAACAACATCACTCCGATTCCGTGCGTGCCATAGAATGGTTTTAAGATATAAGGATATTCACCTAATTCAGGTACGGCATCCTTTAGAAAGGTTGCAGAACCGACGGTCAGACTCGGTGGAACGGGTAAACCGTGTTGTGCAAGAATACGTAGCGAACGGAATTTATGTCGTGCGTCTGCTATGGCATCGGAGGAATTGACAGAGGGGATTCCAAGCCATTCAAAATGGGATATCACTTCTCCCCCGTATTTTGCTGTGGCATTGCTTAGCCGTGGTATAACGACATCAATATCTTCTGCGGGGACACCGTCGTAGGTCATACGCGTGCCGTTACCACCTATTTGAAGGTAAAAGCCGAACGGGTCTTGAACTTTGGCGATGTGACCTGCTCTTACGGTTGCTTCTACAAGTCTACGGGTTGAGTGGTTCTCAGGACCACGGGAAAGGATGGCAATGTTCATAGTCAGGTTAATGGTTGGTTTTCAGTTGTCAGAAATATGAAAATACCTGTTTGGATTATGATAAACAGGAACTAACACTGACAGTAACAGAAAACTTTATAGAAATTTCAGACATTATCCAATTTGATAAGTTTCTTTCAGAAATACTTCTAACTCCTCAAAAGTGTCAAAAATCTTATCGCATAGGTTTTCAAAAAAGATGCTCCGTGTCTCGTTGTAGACAGCATAGACCGGTTTATTGTGCCGTGTGGCGTAATTCATTTCGCTTAGGACCCCGGGAGAAAGTTTGTCTGTCGGATAGATGACGACGACAAAATCGCTTTGGTGGACAAACTGATAATCACGAGAGATGGTGCGCGTTTTGATCTGTTCAATTACGTCATCGTCCAATTCGCTCATCGTTTCTGGGACATTTAGCAACTCATCATCTCCATCTGCTTTTGATGAGGTGACGAGTGCCATATCCTTAATTGCTAATGGGTCAAAGCAGATATATTTTTTTGATAGTATTTCACCCAGGCTGCGTATTTTCTGGATTTCCTCTGGTGTATCTCTTAGCAGTGTTATCGGATAGCTGAGATAAAACTTCGGTTTATCTGAAAAGAGTAGCTCGGAGAAATTTGCAAGGTCGTGCTGTCTTGCGACGGTGTAGTGCGGTTTCTCTGTGAGATGTGCAAGTTGTCTCGTGAGGAATTCCTCCTCGTCTAACCAGACGTTCAAGGCTGCTTTTCTAATGCCAGACCACTGTGTGCTTTTTTCCATCCGTCCGTAGATGTCTGCGATATTGTCAACGACGTTGATGAACATATCGGGTGGAATAATGTCAATATCCTTAAATGAGAATCCTTCAAGGAGACTTCCTCGCCATCGGAAGCAGGCGTGTAGACCTATGATTGCGTGTTCGTAGTCGGCGGCATCTCTGGCAATTTCATAGAATGCTGTTCGGCGTGCTAATGATAGCACTGCGGGGTCTGAATCCAATACTTTCTCTGTGAAATGGACGCGTGATTCTGCGGCGACTCGGTGCATATAATCGCCAATATTGAAGAAACCGATGTTGAGTTCTCTCTGTATACAGAGTGCTTCAAAGTCTTTTATGAGTTCTTTGCGTCCTGAACAACTGATGCCTGTGCAGAATATGTTCATTGTTTCGTGACCTTTGCTTATTCTGAAATTCCGCTTATATAATTTGGAGTATACCACGATTGCTATGTGAATTCAAGAATTTTGTGTATCAAAACGATTTGCGGTTTGGACTTGATGTCCGTTATAATTATCTAAAGGAGAAACAGATGATGAAGCAGAATAAATTTCCGCCAGGGTGGGATGAAGCGCGCGTACAAAGTATTATTGCCCATTACGAACAGCAAACAGAGGATGAAGTTGTCGCTGAAGATGAGGCTGCTTTTCAAGATGAAGATAGCACGTTGATGGCGATTCCTACAGAATTGGTACCCGCCGTGCTTGAATTGATTGACAAACATACTGCTGTAAAACAACAAGAAATAAAAAATTGAAAATTAAATGCGATATCTGCAATGTGTTTTTGAAACAATTGTTTGTCAAAACGCGGGGTTAAACTATATTCATTGTTATTTTTATAGTGGTAGCAGTTTGGTCCTGTGAGTTTTACTGAACTTCCAAGATTGCCGATTTGAGATCTTCATCCTCTGCTTTCTCGGCAAAGTCTAATGCTGACTGAAAATCTTGTTTTCCTTTTTTAGTATCACCGAGCAGATGTTTAGCCAGTCCTCGCCCGTAATAAGCCCTTGCATAATCAGGTTTCAAGCGGATAGCCTCGTCAAAATCAGCGATAGCGTCTGCGGTATATTCTAAAAATAGTTTAGCGAAACCCCTTTCGTTATGAGTTTGAGCAGCATCAGGTTCTAATTGAATAGCGATGTCAAAGTCGGAGATAGCAGCTTGAGCGTGTTCTAAACTGAATTTCGCATTGCCTCGGGCGAAATAGGCTTTAACAGCATTAGGGTCCAAGCGAATAGCGATGTCAAAGTCGGAGATAGCATCAAAGTATTGTCCGAGTTTACTTTTTGCGATCCCTCGGGCATAGTAAGACTCTGCATCGTTCGGCTGCATCTTAATAGTCTTATCATAGTCAACGATGGCCGCTTCTGGATGACCCAGTCTATCTTTTGCAACCCCTCGGTTGAAGTAAGCGTCTGCTGATTCAGAATTTAGACTGATAATTTTATCAAAGTCGGAGATAGCATCAAAGTGTTGTTCCAGATTGCCTTTCGTAATGCCTCGGTTGAAATAGACATCTTCATACTCAGGGTTTTGGTTGATAGCTTGATCATACTCCAAAATAGCAGACTGATAATCTCCTTGACTGTAAAATTTATTACCTCTTTGAAAGTGAGTTTTGGCAGATGTAACTTCATTGATTAAGTCGTTAGTTTTTTCCATTATGCTACATCCTTTGCCCTCTGATAATCGGGAGGTATGTTTCCTGTTTTCCCATTGGATAGATTTGATCGAACATTTTTGGTACTTACCGCGAGCTCACTATCCTGGTTAAATCTATATGATCACGAGTTCGCCTTTCTGACGCGTTTATCTCTTTGATTATTTCCGAATCCGACAGATTTGTTTGCCCTAACGTTATTCCAGAAAACGAAAGGACAAAGAAAATGCCTAACATTCCTGAAAGAGCACCCCGCACATTTAGCATTATAAATCTCCTAAACTTGATTTGACCATACGAAAATAGAGCATACGTCGTATTCAGTTAATAGGTTATATAATTGTAGCATATCATTCAAGAAAAAACAGAAATATTTAAGTGGATTTCGCTGATTCCGGAGTAACTCGGTGCATGTGATGGCTAACATTGAAGAAACCGATGTTGAGCTCTTTTTACCCGCAGCGTGCTTCAAAATCTTTGATTAACTCTTTGCGTCCCGAACAACTGATGCCTGTGCAGAATATGTTCATGGGTTGTGGCCTTTAGTTATTTTGAAAATCTGATGCTCAAATCTTATTGTCCTTCAAAATCTTTAAAAATCTCACTTAGTTTCATCGCCATTTCCTTAATAGTTCCATCAGCACCAAGACTAAGCATCTCCATCTTTTCAGTTTCTGTATCTTTGGTTTTGTAGTAAATACAGTATGTGAAACGATAAGAACGGAACCAATCATCTACATCCAGCACGGGAATTTTCCCTTTGAATCCTAAAACGACCATTTTTGCCATTTTATTATTTAAAGGAGGTGTTAAATGACTTAACATTAATTCCTCATAAAGAACCCAGTTAATATCTACTAATGACCAATCTATAGAATAATCTTCTGCTTCTTCTTTCAGAATTTGTTCAAATTTCTTGTCAACATTAACCCTTATATGTTCCATTATATACCTCCATCTGGGACAAGTCGGTCTAAAGCAGGGTCGTCTAAAAGTGTTGATGGATTAACTTCAAAAATAAATCCGAATTTCTGAACTACTGATCTGAGAGTTTCTGTAATCCAATCTTTCGCGTAAGGTGAGACAATGACTTCATCAATCAACGTATTTACATCAATATTGAAAGGCATACCGATGTCACATATATCTGGTAATCCAGTTTCTAAAAAAGAATCTACATTTTCTACAGTTTGATTATTAAGAGCATCCCTAATGAAAGGATCAATATCAACGATTAACCGAACTTCCTGTTCATGTTCGTATTCTTTTCTTTTTCGGTAATAGGGGAAATATGTCAACTTTTTAGTTAATGGGATTTCGTTTTGTAGAAAGTTTTGCATATATTGGTCATCATCCGTGTTACCATAGATATACTCTATCTTACCGATATAAATGGAATATTCGCTTAACAAACTATCTTTCATTTTTTGCATGGTTGTTTTGATTGCAACACCACTATTGCGCATGTGATATTTTTCCCACATTGCCATTGACTCTACTACATTCTGATGCCAGCAGCTACACATAACATATTTTCGCGAGGCTTCATGCCGCTTCATAATTGCTTCGACAAACTCTGCTGGGGTAACACGCCTGAGGGATTGTTTGTAAGCATCCATAATACTTTGCGGTATAAATCCTTCATAAGGGTCCTCAAATTTATCGGCTCTTGTGAAAAACAAAGATTCTGTATCTAACAGATTAACAAATACCTCAAAGTTCGTGTATCGCCACAAAATATCTCCATCGTTTGGCGGATTAATTCCATCTAATTCTTCATACATTAAAAACACCTTATACAAGGAAAAAATACTACCGCAACCTACCGTACATATCTATTTCCTTCATCCCATTTTTTGATGAATTCTTTGCGACCATAACAACTGATGCCTGTGCAGAATATGTTCATGGGTTGTAACCTTTAGTTATTTTGAAACTCTGCTTATAAATTATGAAGTATACCACGATTGTTGTGTGAATTCAAGAATTTTGTGTATCAAAACGATTAGCGAATTGGACTCAATGTTCGCTATAATTATCTAAAGGAGAAACAGACGATGACAGAGAACAGATTTCCGCCGAGGTAGGATGAAGCGCGAGTACAGAGTGTCATTGCACACTACGAACAGCAAACAGAGGATGAAGCTGTCGCTGAAGATGAGGATGCTTTTCAGGATGAGGATAGCACGTTGATGGCGATTCCTACGGAATTGGTGTCTGTTGTACTTGAGTTGATTGATAAACATACTGCTGTGAGACAACAAGAAATAAAAAATTGAAGACAATGTCTGCTGTTTTGTGTTGGGCAAACTGTTCATCAAAAAGTCTGAAAAAAATAGGATTCATTGCTTTCTTTTTCCGTTAAACTCCCAACAATTATGAGCGACATTTTGTATGTCAAACACTTCAAGATTGATCGGGTGTCCAATTGTAGTTGAATGCCATAACAATAGGTGCTATATCTTCAGATGGTATTTCATTAAGTCTCATGCGATCATAAAGACTAGGCAGTGTCAACTTCGCTCCCGGTGATATGCTATTAGGACGAACAGCCATGGATCTCGCCCCAGGAACGAGATTAACACCCGCTATATTCGCAAACTCTATGTAGATGTATCCATGATCATAAAGATCTACACACTCATCACATATGTGCGATAAATCTATATGGCAAGGTTGTTTTCGTCTTTTCAAAGTTGATTTATCACATAACTGGAACTCTTCTTTCTCAGATGCGATTTTCATCAAGCAAAGTTGTCTGTAAGAAAGGTTTTCAACGCATTGTATTAATCTATGTGCTGAATCGGCACTAATCTCAGGTGGAAAAGCAAAGCTGGAAGTCAGGTAACTTATATGCTTTAATTTCTTTTCATTCATTTCATCAGCAGCTTTTAGCAAAATAGAATCAACAATATCATCAAAATCGGAGTGTTCTGTTTGTGCTTCATTACCTAAAAATCCATCTGAACGAAATGATTTACCTTCGTCTAGTTTATGCTTAATATCTTCAATAATATGTTCACGGACTTGATCCATATTTTTCCGCTGTTTTGTTAGTTTGCGCGCGAGCAACTCTCCAGAAGCATAACCCATCGTGGTTGATAACTCTGGATCATTAGTCAACGCTGCCGTAATTAACATACCTCCAATGCTAGTCGCTCCAACAGCAAGATTTTTCAATGATTCCTTAGCCTTTTTGATAGTATTTATAACTTAAGTATTCTCCTGGTTATCACTCTAAGATAATTTGCTACCCAAACCGAAGTTGCCTGAGATGCCATCTACTCAATACTTGTCTGGCAAACTCTCAACAATCTTCACCGTCTCAAGACTAACGGTAACAACGCGTGCGATTAAATCCACAATATATTTCGGTTCATCCTCACGATTCGGATCTCTCACAATATAACTCCCTTTACGATTTCCTCTATCCTTATCCACCTTGATTTCATACTGATTAACGATCCACTCCAATGCAGAGCGAGTACCTAACTTATAGTCGTGTACTTCTGCAGGAATACCTTCAATTGTCAGAAAGTCGTTGTATTCTATCTGTGTTTTGTCTTGAGACAATTTCATTTTTTCAACTTCCCAATTTAACGGCATATCTGGTTTTTCCTTGAGCGTTAATCCTTCATATTTTGGAACGGACTCATAGTTGGCATGAAGATCGGCTAACTGCTTACCTGCTTCTGAGAACCCCCAAAAGTCTTTAGCAAAAGGGATATGAGGCAGACTATCCTTGAGGTTTTCCTGGTACTTATCACGATACTCCTTGTGATGTAGCAAAGCCCGTAGATATAGTAAAAGATATTCCACTTGGATATATTGTCATCGCTGTAGTTGTTTTGGAACTCCTCTAATGCCCAATCGGTGATGTTTTCACGGCGGTTCGTTCCATCTTCATTGTAGGTAAAAAAAGGAAAGGATTGTTGCGGGTCACCATAGAGATTTATGTTAGGGATCAGTCTACACATCAGAGCTGCAAATTCTTTTCGTCCATAGGCTTCAACACATATAACCCGATTTTCAGATTCTGCTTTGGAATTAGGAAATATAGAAAGAAACTTTCCGGGACTGTCTATCAGAATTTTGTCAAGAAACAAGTTAGTTCTCGTGAAGGGACGATAAAGTGAGGACCTGATTTTGCAATCAGAATATTCGGCAATTCTTCCAGGCATTAACTTCTTCTCTTTTAAATCTCGACTCCATTTTATTTTTTTAGCATCGTTTAAAACAAAACCATCAACATCTGGTTTTGGAGGTGCTTGACGCATCCAACGATCTACTTCTGTATTGTAAGTTTCTATCATGCGTTCAACATTTTCACGGAGTGAGTCTTGATTAAAGTTGTAAACCCAATAATCTCGATTGGTTGACACACCGAGACTATAGTTTTTGAAAATTACACCTTCTGCAGTTTCTGCAGTGGTATCTTCATTTTCTTTCACATCTTTACTTCCTATAGGAATAAGATCGAAAAAATCTTTATGGAGTCCTTCAGTGATCCATTTGTTTTTTGCATCAGGATCAATCGGTTGCCATGAAACATTATCTACATTTTGATGTCTGTTTAGGAAATCAAATGTTTTTGCCTTGCTTTGTAATTCTGTTTCGTTGTTGTAAAAGATATCTGGTGCGTCAATAGGTTCTCCTGTTTTCACAAGCAGCGTGATACTCACACCGACTGTGATACCGAAAACATTAGAGTCACCAGGTTGGCCCTTACGAATGTCTCCTCCCAAATTAATCAGATAAACTGCGTTGAATCCATCTGCAAGATGTTTGCGCATTCCATCAAACGTCCGTTCAGTAATATAACTGTTGTTGGTTACAAACGCAACAATACCCGTGTCTCCAATTCGTTCCGATGCCCAGAAAAATGCTCTCACATAAGGATCATAAAGTTTTGTACTGAGTCGTGCTTTGGAATCTTTTGAATATGTATTTTTAATCTGTTTATCAAGGGATGGGTATTCACGATTTTTGTTATTCTGGTTTTCATCGTCTTGCCCCGCATTATAGGGTGGATTGCCGATAACAACAAACATGTCCTTCTCTTTTTGATTCTCTATCCGTTTTGTGTTTTCAACAGTAAAGAGATCCATCTGAGATTTATCATACAATTCAAAGGTATCAGCAAAAGTTATTCCTTCAAAAGGTAGGTTTGTCCCCGTGTGATGCCAAAACTCCTGTTGAATGTTTAAGTTAGCAATGTAATAAGGGAGTAGCAAAACCTCGTTGCAATGTAGTTCATGCTTATATTTTTCCTCTATTGCTGTCTTCCGTATGTCCTGCATGATTCGGACAATAAAATTACCAGTACCAACAAACGGATCAATGATATGAACACTTGTGTCTGAGAGTGATCGGTTAAACTTATCTTGTAGGAGAAATTCAACGCTGTTTACCATGAAATCGACAATCGGTTGAGGTGTATAGACAATACCGTGTGTATCTGCTGTTTTGACACAGTACTCCTGAAAAAATTTCTCATAGACGGTATTAAGGAAGTGTTGTTTTTCTGAGAAGTCTTTACATTGGGTTGCAGCATTCTCAATGGCAACGTAGAACGGGTTCAGAGGTTTGAGAAATTCATCACGACTCAACGAGTGCTGCATCAGTACTGCACTGACCTTTTCAATCTCACGAGCAATTATATTTCGGTCTGTAAAATCGGACCTATCAAAAACCTTTAGGAAAATACGTTCGGTGAGGATGTGCTGGATGAGCATTTCTTCAACGGTATCTTGTGAAAGATTCGGGTCAATTGAGTTGCGACAGGCTTGGTAGAATACAGCGAATGCTGATTTGTAAGCTGCATTCGTTTTGTGTTGTTCTGCAATAAGTTCCTTTAACTTTTTTGCAAGTGTTGGGATCCGATCACTGAATTTATCAACTGCCTCATACCAATCGACAAAAGTAGTGTCGGAATATGAGATAAGAAACTGAAGTACACGAATAAGGTTTTCGGAGTCGGTGATGTCTGTGTTTAAGACTTCCTGTTTGTCCTGAAATAAAACTGCCCGTTCGGGGGTTTGGAATAGGATATTGTCAAATGGATAACCTTTTTCACGTTTCTCCTGAATTGCTTTGGTGAGATCGTCATCTATATCTTTCGCCTCCCAATAGGCGATTGGTAGTCCATATTCGTCTAAAATCGCTCCATCAACGGTGATACGGTTTCCTACTTTCGTGCGCATTTGATATTGTGGAACAAAAGTTGCTTTCACTTTTTTTGCACAGACATCAAGTAAGATCGCGAAAGGGTTACTGACTGCACCTTCGTGTGTGAGGTCGTACTGATCGTATTGTTCCAGTGCTTTGTAGTAATCTTTTATAGGTTTGTATGTGGGTTTAAGATTTAGTTTTTCCATAGGGTTTCCATTAGTTCTCACTTGTTCCTGATGGATTACGAGAGTCAACGATCCGAAGTAGGTGACTCGCGAAGATTATCACTTCAGCTGCTTCCTCCGCAGTGATTTCAACCTCTCGGTGACTACCGGGATTCTTATAGCCCCCAATCGCACCAGCAAACAGATCGGAGCGTGCTTGCTTTTCCGCAGACTGTTGATTATGGTCAGTCAGATTACCATTGTCAACATGAAACGCCTTCCGCATTAGATCTGTTCCGTAGTCTGTTTCCGCATAGCTCCCTTTTTGACGAACAGCAATTTCAACTTGTTTGAATGCTTGAAGAACGGCTGTGTCATAGTCGCCTTGTAAGAATAGAGACCATACTTTTTGCGCGATTATTGGATGGAGTCGTGCTTTAGGTAGGAGGTTTACTTTGCGATAAGAATCTAAATCTTCTGATGTTTCGACTCTTAGTCCGCGTCTTGTAACAAAGTACGTAGTGATTGTCCTCGCAGAACGAATGCTTGACAAGCTTGTTGGACTTGGTGCAACAAAACCTTCTTGATGCAACCACTGCCAAGCTTCCATTAGTGCAAAAAGAACTTTGTCATGGTATTCAGGCGGATAATTTAGGTTCAAATCTTTTTTCTTGGAATCTGACATGTTCTCCAAAACACTTGACATAGCTTGATATGATATAATGCCTTCAGGTCTCATAGACTGTGTCCCATTTAGAGACAGTAAAGACAAAAGAAGTGGTCCGGCGAGCTCTTCAGGTTCAAGACTTAATAAATGCTCTGCATTTGGAAGTAGTTCAAATAGTTTTTTAAAGATTGGCATAATTTGTGAATCTAATGTGTCTAAACCCCATTGCGTGGAGATCTCCGTATGTAGTTTTCTCTGAATTGGTTTCGTTGCTGATTTCTGGGTAAATCTCTATATGGTCGCCATCTGTTTTGCCTTAAATCTCTCAAGATAACGACTGCACGATCTAACACATCATCGCTGCATAAAATCTCCGCGATTTCACTGTAAGTCATAGTTACGGGTCTATTGGATTCAGATGTGCCGATTAAGGAACGAATAGCACTGTTTGCATTCCTAAGATCGCGATAAATATAACCTGCTTCCCGCATTGCTCCTGCTGTTACTAAGTTCATTAAGAGACTTTCTTGTACGTCGCCAACCCCGCTAAATCGCATCATACTTGCTGCGTTGTCAGCAACACGAATTGCTAAAACGTCTATATCATACATTTCAAATCTTTCCCTTCATGAGTTCTGGACACATGTCACCCCTCTGGGGTTCAATATGCATGACTCGTCTTTTCTATAAACATATCGTCCCGCTGGGACTGTATGTTTGCTATGCCGTTCCTACGGAACTCAATACGGTTGTGAGAACGGTTTCTATAAACATACCGTCCCTACGGGACTAAAGAAGTGTAATATGGTGTTATTCTATAAACATATCGTCCCTAATAAAGACTAAAATTGTTTTGAACGACTACTGCTTTGTCAAGTCATAAGTGATCTGTATATCGGGCGGGGAAACCCCGCCCCTACGAACGGATCTATTCATCATTTGAGTGTAGACAGAACACTACATTTACTTGTTGTCCTCTGTATCCTCAAGATCAGTTAAGTCTTCAACCTCAGCAATATCCGCCAACATACGAGAATATTTACGTAATTCCTCTTGTAGTGCAGCCAATTCGTCTCGAAAAACGGTACGTTCTGTTTCGTCTTCAAAGTCTCCTGCCAGATTTTTTCGGTGCCATTTTGCGGTAAACGGACGAATCACTTGGTTAAGAACAACAATTGCGATTTTTGTAAAGTTAATACACTCCGGTCCATGTTCTCTGATAACTTCTCTTGTCGTTGCGAACAGTGAATACACACTATCCAAAGCTGTTTTTTCATCACCGTGTTGAATGGGTAAGGGTTGTGTGGTAATCCGTGTAAGCAATTCAATATAGAGTGCCCATGCGGCATTTTTATCCGCATCTTTTAACGTCCACTCCATTTGCAGAAAAGGAGGCGCGATTTTCAAAGATGCCATTCCCCATTTTTCAAGCAAGTTTGAGAAATTCATTTGTACCACCTCTCACCAGGACGATTATTAAGAAATCTGTTTTGGTAATTCATCTGATTCTGTCCTTCACTGCTGGGTTGTGTAGTTTTGTGTCTCTAACGAGTCGGTGTACGCTTCAAGGTTTTCAGTGTCTATAGGTTGGATCGAAAGTTGATAACCAAGTGCTTTAAGGACAACTGTAAAAACATCAATCAAAGGTGCGTCTTTATTAGATAGGACTTTCGAAAGCGCTTGTGGTGTAATATCTGTCTGCTTTGCCAGTTCAGAAACACCACCCTGCGCTTCAACAACGGTATGGAGAGATCTTAATACTACTGTTGAATCCTCAAAGACTTGGTAATCTTCAAGAATAGCCTGAAGATAGTTAATTGCGCTTTCTCTGTCAGCCAGTTTTTCAATAAGGTACTCGCGCCAAATCCCCATTTTTCTCACTGATGTGTCTCCTTGGATACTTGCCAATATATTTTTGCCTAATGTGCAATTACTACTCCCTATCTGCCGCTAAGGATTTTAGTTTTTCGAGTGCCTTATGATGGATCAATATAGTTGTCCTTAATGCTATTTGCATATCTTGGTAGGAGTGCTTTCAATCCCTCTAAATTATCATCTTGTATAATTAGGTTATCGTCAAGTGAGGGTTCAGATTCACACGTAAAGGACTTTTTGTCGTCTATCTCTAACGTCCTGATGGGTACAGTTAAGTGATGTCCCTTGATAAATTGTTTACCGTTAAAATCGAGTGTCGGCATAGGTAGTCCTTTTGTGATTTATTTCAGGTATTATTTTAAGGTGTTGCTGAAATATAGTTTGCTCATTGAAATGGATTGTCTTTGTTGCATATAGGGTTATATTTCTCAATTAGATCATCTTCAATACTTACGCGTTCAACGGTGTCAGAGACTTCTTTATCAATTATACATATAGAATTTGCACCATATCTATAAGCACAATCCCATTTTTCATGTTCTTCACTAACGGGTCTATCTTTATATGATTCTGTTTGCCCGATGTAATAAACTTCGTAGTCAGGTCCTCCAGTTTCATTATTATGAAATTCTTGTGCAAAAATATATATACCTTGACTATAAGGAAAATCGGGAAGATTTCTGAAAGGGTTACCTACTCTATAACATTTAAAAAGATATGGTTTTTTAGTATTTCCAATAAATACATGACTCTTAGGTCCTGATGCCATGGTCTTCTGCTCCTTAATGATTGTGAATATTTAAGGTTAAATTTGCATTTTCTTAAAAGTGTCACTTGAATTTTCATGTATAATTTCCATTTCAACAATATAGATGATATATATTAACATATTGTTTTGAATATGTCAAATTAAATCTCTACGTGGGGTGTGTAAATATTTTGTCACTCTATTTGTCAGAATCGCGGATTATCGCGGATGACACGGATTGCGCGGATTATGTTCTTGTGTATTTTAGGTTTCTGATTATGACCTGGATTTATGTGTGATGATGTGCTTTGTCTGAACCAGGATTATCAGGAAAGACAGGAAAGACAGGATAAGAGGAGTTTGGTCTAATCTGCAGCTCCAGAGGGGTGTGTATTGTAATTGTCACCGTTTTTGTCTGAATCGCGGATTACGCGGAGAACACGGAAGACGCGGAAGGGGGTTTTGGGAATTTCAAGGTATTTTCATAACCATTAGGTGCTCTGTAAACTAAGGACAGAAGAGGTTGCTAATTTCACACCTCTATTGACGAGAACTTTATGTACCAGAATCATATTGTGACAAAAACTTTACACACCCCTCTACGTGAGATTAGCATAGGCAATATTTGCAAACGGCACACGGAGTGTGCTTATTACTTTTCTGCTGCTAAGGATTATATGGTAAATTATTGATTTAATTCTACACATTAGTTAGGCGAGGTTAGTAAACCTCGCCTAACGGCAATATAGGTGTATAATTATTTGTATTTTTCACCATAGTGCCTTGTCAAGTCATAAATGATTTGTATATCGGACAGGGAAACCCTGTCCCTACGAACGGACTACTCATCATTTGGGTGTAGACAGAACAATAGTTTTGCAAGTGCTTCCTGGTCTTCTTTTATCCACGGGCGATGTGCGGTAAACGGAGAATCCTCAAAACCGTTTTTGAGTACGAGACTAAAATTGTTTTGAACAACTACAATTACTCAGTGTCCTCTGTATCCTCAAGATCAGTTAAGTCTTCAACCTCAGCAATATCCGCCAACATGCGAGAGTATTTACGTAATTCCTCTTGTAGTGCAGCCAATTCGTCTCGAAAAACGGTACGTTCTGTTTCGTCTTCAAAGTCTCCTGCCAGACTTTTTCGGTGCCACTTTGCGGTAAACGGACGAATCACTTGGTTAAGAACAACAATTGCGATTTTTGTAAAGTTAATACACTCCGGTCCATGTTCTCTAATAACTTCTCTTGTCGTTGCGAACAGTGAATACACACTATCCAAAGCTGTTTTTTCATCACCGTGTTCAATGGGTAAGGGTTGTGTCGTAATCCGTGTAAGCAATTCAATATAGAGTGCCCAAGCGGCATTTTTATCCGCAGCCTTTGGAGTCCACTCCATTTGTAGAGAAAGAGGCGTGATTTTCAAAGATGTCATTCCCCATTTTTCAAGCCAGTTTGAGAAATTTATTTGTACCACCTCTCACCAGAACGATTATTAAGAAATCTGTTTTGGTAATTCATCTGACTCAAACTCTTCTGCCTGTATTGGTTTACTGCTATGTTGAGTCAGGTAGTCAAGAACTTCCTTTTGCATTTTTTCTATTTCTACCCGATACCCACTTGAAACATATAAAAATTCTTCAGGAGTGGCTTTAACACGCAGTTGCATGAGCAGGTCTTGAAAATAGGCTATACGTTGTTGACTTGTTTTGAGTTCTGTATCATTTTGAATCATTTCGGACATCTTCCGCAGCTAAAGATTTTAACTTCGCCAGTGCTTCTTGTTCCTCTTTTATCCACGGACGTTCTGAAGGTTTTTCTAATTTCTTTGATGGTCCGCTGAAAACGAGGATATATGCTCTACGCACTTGGTCTGTGCTGTTTGGTGCGGAATAGTGTAGTGTTCGACAGTGATGGAATGTCGCACCACCTGCTGGTATTGGACATGCTACCGCTTCGGATGGGTCTACATCATCAGTCACCAAACCATGCACGAGGGGATCGTTGTTGATGTGCCGATGCCAACGCACTTCACCCTTATGAGATTTCGGGATAAAATGGAGACACCCACTTTCCAGTGTTGCTTTGTCAAGCGGAAGCCAAACGCTCAAACTATGGGGTAAAACAGTCGGATTCCAGTATGCTTCGTCCTGATGCCACGGTGTTTCATTGCCGTAATTTGCAGGCTTTAGGATCATGTGTCCGCCGCCACCGACTTTTTCTCTGTCCACACTAAGCAGTTTTGCAGCGAGTCGTTGCGCGTTTTTGAAATATATTGTCTCACGGAGTTCGGGAA
Source organism: Candidatus Poribacteria bacterium (assembly GCA_965261435.1). Classification (GTDB taxonomy): domain Bacteria; phylum Poribacteria; class WGA-4E; order WGA-4E; family WGA-3G; genus MSPOR6. Next base: position 2,259,880 of record CBDHDL010000021.1, on the reverse strand, counting down.
ATTTTCCTTCTGGTCCCAATACCTGCGGTAAAGTTTCGCGTCCTTTGTGGGCGCGAGGGCCAGCAAGATCAAAATATCCACCCTGGGCCTCACCTGTCCGTTCGTTGAAGAGTTTATCGTAAATACCCTTGAGCCACTCTACTTCATCATCAGTTGTGATGCGTGGGATGCTCAGATATCCGTTTTCTTGAAAAAATGACACCTGTTCATCCGTAACATCAACTTCAAAATTCTCAGTATTCATATAATCACCGAATTAATATGTCAAAAGGTAAAGCAGTGACAACTCGTTCTCTGTCAAACAGGGTTAACCAAGTTGTAATCTGCTGTAGATGTTTGCTCAACATAGAGAATGCGGGGTGCTGTTGTGCTGCCTGTAATGGTAATGGCATCGTAATTGCCGCCTCTTCATTGAGCACGCTTTCCATCATCTGTTCGAAAAAGTTTTTCTGCTCTGGCAGAACAATAATACTATACTTATCGTCTTCAACTAAGCCAGCTTGTTTCTTAGCGATAGACAACGCTGTATCAAGTCCTCCGAGTTCATCAACGAGCCCGAGTTCTTTTGCTTGTTTTCCTGTCCAGATTCTGCCTTGTGCTATCTCATCAATCTCTTCAAAGGTTTTTTCTCTTCCAGCAGCTGCCTTGCTAACAAAATCTTCATAGATAGTTTTCATCATTTTTTCAACGCGTTCACGTTCTGTATCTGAAAAACCGCCGTAGTCAGAGTAGAGGGTCGCGTTTTTACCAAGCGCAATAATTTCTTTCTTCAGACCGACTTTGTTATAGAGACCTTTCATGTTAAGTTTGCCACCGTAGACACCGATAGAACCTGTTAGGGTTCCGGGTTGTGCTACGATAGTTCCAGCAGCCATTGAGATATAGTATCCGCCGGAAGCAGCCATATTCGCCATAGAAACGACGACGGGTTTTTCCCGTTGTGTGAGCATTACCTCTCGCCAAATGAGGTCTGATGCCATCGCCGAACCACCCGGACTATCCACGCGCAACACGACTGCTTTAATGGTATCGTCTTCGCGGGCTTTTTCGAATGCCTTCTTAAATGTTTTCGGTGAAATCAAAGACATAGTGGGAAAAAGTGAATTGATGTCGGGTAATATAGGACCGCTTGCATAGATGAGAGCGATTTGCTTATCGGCAGGACGCGGTCTTGCACGTTGTGGCGGAGATAACATATTGAACAACTGGAAGATAGCCATCGGATTGTTTAAATCTATGGTTTTTCTTTTCTTTTTCTCATCTATTTTTGCAACTTCTACATCCGGTTTCTGATTGATTTCCTGTAAGAGTTCATCGTAGTATTGTAGTGCGTCAACGAGTTCTGCTTCTTGTGCTTCCTTTGCTGTGAATGGACCGCGGTCTATCAATTCCGCAGCATCGTCTTTTGTGATATCGTCTCTACCATCGGCAATCTTCGCTAACATCTGTGTATACAAGTCTTCAAGCAGACTTGTCATGGATTCTCGGAATGCATCGGACATGCTGTCACGTGTGTAGGGTTCCACCCCAGATTTGAATTTCCCCATTGCGAGCATATCCGCTTCTATATCCAGTTTTTCAAATAGTCCTTTTAAGAAAAGGATTTCTGCGCGGATACCCATTAAGTTGAGACTTCCGACAGGCATCAACACGATGTGATCCATTGTAGTTGCAAGGAGATATGCTGCGTTCCCACCACTTTCCAGATAAGCGATTGTTTCCTTATCCGTTTCCTGGAATTCCATCAATTTATTACGAATTTCTTGTAGGTTTCCCCAACCAATACCGATATTCCCTATTTTGAAGATAATACCTGCTACGTCATCGTTGTTTTTAAGTGCATCTAACTTCTTTAACAGTCCTCGCATCGTTTTTGTTGATGCGGTGCCGAAAAGACTCATCTCTTTGATATCAGCATAAGTACCGCTCAATGTGAATTCTACGTATTTCTTAACGGGTGGTGGTTCTACCTCTTCAGCATGTTCATCAGCGGATAGAGGGAGAATTATTAGAGCAAATAGAAACAGTGGAATCAGTGTCTGCCAGTAGGTTTTTGATGTTTTCATGTTGTCTCCTTGTTGATGGTAATTATTGCACTGCCGCCATGGATTTTGATTTTATTTTATAATAAGAACGGGGATTATGTCAACTAAAATGTAGATGGATGATGTGTAAAAGTAAGGTCTATGGAAAGATCAAAGGGTAAGTGAGGAACAGTTGGAAAAATACGATCCTGCTGATGTAAACGCAGATGGTGAAGACAAAGACACTTCTATTAAAAGACTACTTTCCTCAAGATAAGCAGATACTCCGACTTCATGCCATCGGGGTTCTTATTCTTTCGCACACCGAACAGTTGTCGTGTTTTAATCCTATCCTCATAAACTTTCTCAAACCTGTACCCGCGTTCCGAAAAGTATTCTGTTAAGATACGCCATATTTCAACGGTTATTCCATCAATACGTGGATTACCGACAAAAATGCATGCGGATGTATCCGGTCTCAACTGGTTCATGGAGTTTTCAAGTGCGTTTATCGTATGACAAAAATAGGAGTCAAGTCGACTGGTAAGGTCTTTACGGGTGAGTTTGTCTCTAACTTTATCTAAAGTCTCAGTGTGAATAATACGGTCTGCCTTCCGATATGGGATTTCAAGACGTGATAGTTCTTTTATCTCTTCCTCAGTATGTCCTAACCAGAAGAGATCCATCTTCGTTGATCGGATGTATTCTTGTGCTTGAAGATATGGTGGTGATGTGATTAATGCGTCACAGTCGCGTTGCACTGTAAAGTTAGAGGAATCAACGCCACCATAGAATTCAACTCGGTTTTGGCAATGTTTTGTGCAAAGGATAAAGTTGTTCAGGTTATCCAACGTTTTCAAAGCGTGTTTATAAACCATCTTAAAGAGTTGTTCGCTCCAATTTTGGCGGAGTAGTTCTTCAATAGCAGTTAATTTACGTTTGGATCTTGCTAACTTTGGTGTTCTGTGTTCAGTGTATGAAAAACGTCTACTTGCTTTCAACAATCCCGATTTGATAATTTCGCGATAGATACTGTTTTCTATTCTATGGGTAAAACCCCAATATTGTGATAGCAGATTTAATATTTCAGGTGCATACCAGTACTCAACATTTGACCAAGAAGGTATAAAACGGTGCTCTTTGTTTTGTTGCATGCTTTCAATGCGTTCACATAGAAGTTCTTTATGTAGCAGTTCTTCGCCTTGGTATATTTTCAGCGGTATGATGTGATTTAGTAATAAGTTGAGATCGAGCAGGACAGTGTTACGTTTGCTTAAGTACGCTTCAACGCCTACAGTTCCTGAGCCGGCAAACGGATCTACAATCCAATCATTTTCTTTTGTATAGGTGTTGATTGCGTATCTTACGACTTGTGGAATGAACTTTGCAGGATAGGAAACGATGGAATGCGTTAAGTAACCTGTATCGGTGATTTCAGGTACTAACTCCCTGAACGACACTAATTCGGCTTCAGAAGATGATGTATCCTGTATAGATGCATTGGGTTTAGCTTGATCAGGAAAAAGTGTTGGTTGTTCAGGAAAATCAGATTGTTTCATAGGAGGATTCTAACAGTTTCTTACAGAGTATTTTGTAGAATGAGTTGAGGTCTGAAACCTACCTACCCAAACCAACAATCCTATCCCTATCCCAGAAGAGAACTGTTCCATCTGCACTTCCGCTGACAAGTGTTTTGCTGTCTTCCGAGAATGTTAGTGATATGACTACACTGGTATGTCCTCTGAGGGTAGTTAGCTGGGTGCGATTTTCTACGTCATAGATATTGATAGAAGTATCTAAACTCCCACTCGCAAGTAATTTTCCGTCTGGTGAAAATGCGAGGTTTACAACGCCCCCTGAATGTGACTCAAATGATTGTGTGAACGCATCGTTGTGAATATCGGATAGAATCAGACCACCTGCCATGTTACCACTTGCAAGCAGTCTGCCATCTGGAGATAATGCTAATCTTATTGTCAGTTGAGGAATGCCAACAAGAGTTGGATCAGTCACATCTTCATGTGAAGTAATCGTCTTTATTAGTTTTTCCGTAGCTAAATCCCAAATCCATACTGTTCCATACTCACTGGAACTTGCAAGCATCGTTCCATCATGAGAAAACACCAAGTTATCTATCACTTCGGCACTTGTTATTGGTGGTGCGTTTGAATACTCCTGAACTTTACCAGAGTTAATGTGAGCGGTAAGTGATAATAGTTGTTTTCCAGATTGTGTATCCCATATACGTATACTCTTATCTTTACTACCACTTGCGAGTTTGCTGCCATCATCTGAAAAAGCGACTACTTTTACGATATCCGTATGTCCTATAAGTGTCTGCAGACGTTTCCCTTTGTTTGTATTCCATAGTTCAAGCAATCCTCTTTTGCCTCCGGTTGCACAGATTGCTATATCAGTTGAAACAGCAAAAGTTTCGATATTTGTTTCCCGGAAAAGATTCGTCCACCATTTTGTTACATCTCGTAACTTCTGACCATTGCTTGTGTTCCGTATCTCAACTTTGTCGGTATTAAAACAGAGGATAAACTTTTCATTTGCTGAAAAAGTATATTGCATTGGATGCTCTGAAAATACTTTCTTTATTTTACCCGTTTTTGTGTCCCACAATTGTAGTGAAAAGTTTCTACCGTTTCCTGTTTCGTCAATAACAACCACGAGTGTATTTCCATCAGGATGAAATGCTAACTGCACGATTTCCGTAACCTGCCACGGATTACCAGGTTTCGGTTCTGGAATTATGATTGATGATATTTCTTTACCAGTGCTGACATCCCAGAGTTGTATAGGCGTGCCTTTGTCAACCGTCACAAACGTTCTACCGTCAGGTGAAAAAGCATATTTTGGTGACCGTGGACCGACTTCACTCTTTTGTAGGGTAATCGTAGAAACTTCATCACCTGTGCTAACATACCAGAATCGGATTTTGGTGTGTCTAATACTTCTTGAGTTTCTGTTTTTCTCGCGGCTGTTTCTTATTGCGATACCTGCAAGCGTCGTTCCATCTTGAGAGAACATGAGATCTCTTATTGGATAGATTAATGCCCTTTGCTGATCTGGATTAGTGTTTTCAGGTATTAAGCGAGTTATTATGATTGACCTATCAAGTTCCCCTGTGTGAACATTACCGAATTTTATCTCACTTATAGGTATACCATCAATCACGGTTGTTTTTGACTTAGTTGTTGCAAAGGAAGAACCGTCAGGGGAGAGAGTCAATGCTAAAAGCGGATTATCCTTTTTGTTTTCATTGGGATCTGTTGAAACTTCTACTTTTGCTAATACTCCCGGCTCATTTTTTTCCAAGGGTAACCCTCCGATTCGTCCAGATATGTCAGAGAGCAAGGCACCAGAGTTTACATCCCACACTTTTATCCTGCGTTCACCGGTACCTTCTAAACTTATCAGTCTTTCACCATCTGGTGAGAAAGTCAGAGACTTATACGGAGCTCCAGCAAAGGAATTCACGACAATCTTATCACTCTTATAGAGAGTCCGGAGTTCTGTATAAGTTGTAACATCAAAGACTCTAATCGTGTCATCTTCACATGCACTGGCAAGTAGTTTGCCATCAGGAGAAAACGCTAAACTGTTCCTGATGAATGTTCCACCAGTAGCTGGCACGACTGATACATTGAATCCTTCTCTATTTCTGGGTAGGAGTGCGAGTTCTTTGCCTGTTTCAGTGTCATACAACCATATTCCAACAGAGCTTGCGACTGCAAGCAGTGAACCGTCAGGAGAAAACTGAATAGCTGCGATTTCTCCTTTACCGAGTCGTGTTTTCGCACCATCAGGAAGACCCCATGTTGTGTATTCTTGTGTTGTGGTCTCTTGTGTGCATCCAATTGCAACGAATAGTGTGAAGAATAACAGAACAGAAGAGAGAAAGATTCTCATCGTATTTCCTCCTTGATGGTGCGAACAGATATTGCAGCTCTTAATATGTTTTCAATTTTCCCCATAGGACTGTGAGTTTATCTGACGGTTCTACAGCATAAGTGGTTTGATAAATACCGTCCTCCATGATATTCTTGACCTCTTCATCAGTAAGAGCATCGTTAAAGAGTCCTACCTCGTCCATGACACAAGCGGATTGAAAGCTTGCTCCTTTATCGGTTGCAAGCCAAGCAGTTTGGTTTTGATCTACAAGTTGAAACTTTTGAACTGAATCTGATACTTTTAATTCTCCGTTGACATAGATTTTTGCGGTGTTGCTATCGTAGGTGTTTGCTACGTGATACCATTCTCCTGCTTTGACGGTTACGCCGCTGCTGACGTTCCATTTATTACTCCAACTGCGGAGGACATTCGCTCCCTCTTTGTATGGAACATAACGGTTGCCGCTCTGATCATGTATAGAGAAATAGTTTTGTTGGCCGCTAAGATCAGTGAACTTTATCCATAGAATAAAACTCATTCTATCGGTCACGACCCCTTTACCGAATGGAATAGTGACTGTGCCACCTTTCTTTATATCAAGTGCCCCGTCAACTTTTCCGTTGACCCAATCTGATTGTGTGATTGTTCCATCATATCCGTTTTCTGAAGCATCCTCAACTGTATCGCCTTTAGCTTCATCAAGTAACCAGATACCTACGATTTTCTCAGGATCAATCTGAGCATTACCATAACTAACAAATGGTCCACATGTTAATACGACGCAGAAAATAGTGAATACCTTTATATACATAATTTACTCCTTAATTGATACTATAGTTTGGACAATTTTCAGATCTTTTTTTGTTGTTATCCTTCATTAAAATAATCATGTCTATCGTGAATGAAATACACCTTTCGCCCCGCTGGGGCTTAGGTTTGAGATACGAATATGTTACTATACACCTTTCGTCCCTCTGGGACTATCGCATTGATGTAGTTTCTATTTTGGTTGAGTTTCCATACCACATATAACTTTATTTAAGAACTAATAAGAACGAGGCAGCCCCAGCGGGGCGACAGGTGTATAGTTATGCTTAAGGAAATTTATATGACAGAAACCCTCTTCAGTCCCGTAGGGACGCTATGTTTATAGTTAAACGTTATACAAACCTTCTTTAGTCCTGTAGGGACGATATGTGTAAAAGCACACCATGATATAAACATATCGTCCCTACGGGACTGAAGAGAGGTGGGGTACACATTCTTCTATAAACATATCGTCCCTACGGGACTAAAGAGAATACAATCCCTATAACCAGAAGGATCCGGAGTGATTCATAAGAGCTTCTAAGTTTTCTTAAGTTTACACCTATAGTCATTATAGAAACTGTCCAAACTATAGTAATTGAGATATTACCTTAATTATAGATTGTTTCTTGTATTATATGCAAGTGAATTGATAAAGCATGACCGATAAACAGGATTGCCTAAGTCTTGTTTATATGTCATAATACTTATATTGGACAAAGAACTTAGAAATACCAGTCATCTTCATCTTTACCAAAACGTATTCGCAATTATCATAAGCTGATACAATTAGGAAGAACAGCAAATGAGATCCTACAAACGTTCACACATCTACTGGAGTATACTTTTACTCGGTTTCATTGTCCAATCGGTATATCTGACATTTACTGGATGTAGCCATACTTCTCCGTATTACCGTCCAGATATTGCTGCAGTTGAAAGACAAGATGCTGAATTAGCGAACTCCCTTCAATATAGACTCCTCTTGCTCGGTGACGGGGGACAGCCAAAACCGGATGAACCTGTGTTGAAAACACTCAAGAAATGGACTCAGAAAGCCCCTGAAAAGACGAGTATCATCTTTTTAGGCGATAATATGTATCCAGATGGTATGACAGTAGAAAAACAACACGAGGCAGCAACCCATCTTGGACCGCAGTTAGAGGTAGTAAAATCAACTAACGCACATGGACTCTTTATACCGGGGAACCACGATTGGGGAGGTGCAGGTAAAGAGGGACTTCAGGCGTTACGTGCACAAGAGAGATATGTTAATGATGCCTTATCTCGTAAGCCAAGTTTCCTGCCTAAAGGGGGTTATCCTGGGCCTGTCACTCTGGAACTTCCAGAATCTACACCAGCGGTCAGACTTGTTGTGCTTGATACACAATGGTGGTTACACAGATATGAAAAATCGGAGAAGCCAGAGGATGAGATTATAGCAGAACTCAAGAATGCTTTGGATTCAGGATTACCCGTTATAGTTGTCGGACACCATCCAATACAGAGTTATGGCCCCCCACGGTGGTTTTTATGACTGGAAAGCACATTTGTTCCCGCTCAGAGAAGCCAAAAAATGGCTTTGGGTTCCAGTACCAATTGTCGGTTCTCTATATCCAATATCTCGGTGGCATCTGGTAAAATCAGAACAAGATTTGTGTAATGCGACTTATAAGAATATGGTGGCACAATTCAATAAAGTTTTTTCAAGTGCGAAAAAAACTCCCCTCTTAATATACGCGTCGGGACATGATCATTCTCTGCAAGTCCTGCAAGGAGATACTACAGATTATTTACTGATCAGCGGACTCGGTTCAAGTGAGAAAGCGACGGAAGTAAGTCATGGTGATAACACACTTTTTGCACATCAGCATTCAGGGTTTATGGTGTTAGATTTCTTTGAGGATGGTAAAGTCCTCCTGCGGGTGGTAGAACCAGTAGCCGAAGAGGTATTATTTCATCGTTGGTTGAAGTGAAGAACCGTTTTCGTTGGCATATTTAAGGAATTCCATTTGCTGTATACTCGGTTCAATCTCGTGCAGTTCAAATTGTATCTCAGCTAAATCAGATGCGATCTGATTTAGATCAGTTTGCAACTGTTGAAGTGTTTGCTGTGAAATGTCTGGATGGTATCCAATTTTCTTTAGTGAGTTCTTGGTAATTAGCCTGACAGCCCCAAGTATTGTAAAAGTTAAACTCCCCATCGCGATCAGTGTAATCAATACAGCTAAAGTTGCATAATTCGACATTACGATTCTCCTTTACTTTGCGATCCCTTTGGCAATTTGTATTAGTTCTTGTAGTTGCGTTTTCAAGGAATCTATTTCACTCTGAATTTGTGTAACTTGTTGCTGTAGTGTATCCAAGTCGCGTTTTGATGCGCCTTGTTGTAAACCACGTTTCTTTTCTGCATAAGATGTACCCATTGAGACACATCCAAGTATAGTCAGTGTAATGCTCCCACATATAATGATGAAGATAAGAACAACAGGCATTTTAAATCTCTCCTTATTCAATGATGTTTGCAATTAGAGTATGTTTAGATAGAACTCATATTGAGTAAAACCTAAAGATGTAGTATAATAAGTAGAGAAAAGGATATCAAATATGTCCCTTTAATCCATATCAGAAATCCAATCACTTTATGAAAGGTGTTATTATGGCAGCTGAAACCCAAAAGCAACCGAGATATAATGAGATTCCTAAACAAGTTTCCCTTAAGGATTTTAATCGTTATATCAAACCCCATTTGTCAAAACGAATAAAAGGACCAAAGCCAAAACTGTCCTCTTACAAGATTTTCAACTACATCCTCTATGTTTTACATACGGGTATTCAATGGAATCAACTCCGAACAAAACGTAATGAACTGCATTGGTCTAATGTCTATAAATGGCACAATCGTTGGTCTAAAGATGGTTCTTATGAGAAACTTTTTGAAGCATCTGTAATACATCTTCATGATACCGACCAACTTGACACGACTCACCTTCATGGTGATGGGTCAAATACCGTGGTTAAAAAAGGGGGAACGGCACCGGTTATTCAGGACACAAACATCAGAAAGGTGAAAAAGAGTTGACTATCACTGACAATCAAGGGTTCATCATTGGTCCGATAACTGTCAAACCTGTCAACGAACACGACACAACGATTTTACCCGAAGTCTTCACTTCCCTCATCACCTTTAGTCATCGGATTGGCATAGATCTGAGTAGTTCTGCTCTAACACTGGATTCCGGTTTTGACTCTAAGTCGAATCACAAGCTTATCAAAGACCATGGGTTGCTTCCCGTGATCTACCCGAACAAGCGGAATACGAAAGAACCTATTGTTATTGCTCGCAAGTTCCGATGGTTTAGAAAAGATGTCTACGAAGAACGATATAAAGTAGAACGAACTTTCGGTTGGCAAGATACTTACCGGAGACTCGCACTTAGCTACGACAAACTCAAAGAAACCCGTTTAGGTTTTCGTAATTTAGCATATGCAATGATAAATCTTCGAGTGACTTTCAACGATTCTTAGATGTTACTCAATATGAGTTCATAGAAAAAGATAGTTTAATTTGAAGATTTAGTGTATATTTTTATACCATTTCTATAAATTATTGTATCATTAGACGGTTAATATGGTAGTCATTTTTCAGGTCACAAACTGAAAGTTTGTGGTACAAAAAAGAGACATTTTCAATTAGAAATGGTATTAGTTTACTGTAATACAGAGACAGTGTCAATCGCAATCTTAAGTAGAACGTGTTGTCAGATTAATTCAGATAAACTATTCTTCTCTTTTAGATGTCTAAAACATAACATTTTCATTGGTATGGAAGGAGATAAAATGCTGACACAAAAACAGAAGTTAGACTTCTATGAAAACGGTTATATTAAAGTCCCAGGTGTTGTGCCAAAGTTGATGGTAGATGCTGCCCGTAAAACAATAAACCACTCCATCGGTTCTGTTGGTATGCACGAAGGTGACTTGGAGAAATTCAGAGCACAATCCTATTGCAACGAAATCAGGAAAGCACCGCAGCTCTTAGATATTTTCAGTAACACACCTATCCACAACATAGTAGAATCCATGTTAGGTGAAGGAAATGTCCAAGTCCCGGGTAATGCGCAGATAGCACTTAGGTTTCCAATGCCAATAAATCGTGATCCGAATTTACCCCGTGGTCATCTTGATGGGTTGGGAAATGGCACGAACGGCATGGAAAAGGGTGTCTACCGACGTGGTTTCACTGCATTAGCAGTTGTCTATTTAGCAGATGTGCCAGAACCTTTTAGTGGTAACTTCACGGTATGGCCGAAAACACACAGTTTCTTTGCAGATTATTTTAACAAAGAAGGCCATGGGATTTTAGCAGACGGTATGCCTCGTCCAGAACTGCCTGAAGGACCAAAGCAGATGGTTGGTAATGCTGGTGATGTAGTTATAACACATCACCAAGTAGTGCATTCTGCAGCTCCAAATGCCTCCGCTGATATCCGATATGCTGTTATATTTCGAATACGGCATGTGGACTGTGCAGAAAATGGATACGACAGTTATACCGACATCTGGCGTGAATGGCCTGGTATACAGGAAGCAATTGAAGCAGACAACACATAAATGTTGAAATGATATTAGATAAAAACGGGTGAATCGATTTGCATCACCCGTTTTGCAATTTACCTTATACTCTTAATTTGTCCCCAAGTAATGCTTAATTTGTCTGCAGGTTCAACAGCAAATGGATTTTCAGAAGCCTTAGCAAGAGCCTCAACCTCTTCCGCAGTTATTGCTCTATGGAATAGAAAGAACTCGTCCATCAATCCTTTAAATGCCCAATTAGGACCGATAACGCCGTTGAATGCATTAGCTTCTGATCCGATTCCGATAAATCCGAAACGCGTAATAACTTTACCGATCCTCTTATCGTTTGTATGTGTGGCTTGTTCTGCATCTAACTCACCATCAACATATATTCGCTTTATATCAGCATCAAAGGTTGCGACGACGTGATGCCAATTATCGTCAGTGACATCAGTTTCTCCGTGCCAATCTCCTATTGGACAGCAGACATCAAAGGCGACAAATGTTAGATTACCGAGTTGATCATCACCGGCTGAAAACCGGAAGAATTCACTTCGATCCCATGAAGCTATCATACCTCTTTGTGGTGTCTTTATCCACACAGCGAGTGAAATTTCTGGAAACAGATCCGTGTAATGGTGATTTTGCACAGAAATAAAGTCAGTCGCTGCTCCTGGGAATTCCATAGCATCGTTAACTTGCCCTTCTACTAACTTAAGACTACTACCGCGAAGGAGACCATTATTACCATTTTCAGATAAATCTAAGATCTCTCCTTCTTCGAGAGTGTTCTCATCAAAACTATAATGTATGATTAGTTCCTCTCTACTAACTAACTGCGCGTGGAGCGGAAGCATCGGAAATGTAAGAGTTAGTGTTATCGTTAAAATAAAAGATATTAATGTAACTTTCAAAATAATTCTCCTCTATTATAGATGATAAAGTTTATGGTGAATGTTGAAGATAAGCCTCCCAAGTTAGTTTCTAATGTTAAGTATCTGCTGGTTCTATTTTAGCTAAGAATACCCTCCGATACCTAACAACATGCGTTCTTCCATATCTGCATCTTTGAGAAATTTCTTAGTCAATCCATCCTGAGGTGGGTCTCCCCCGTGTGGTGATTTACGTAGCCATGTTGGTGTGTAACCAAGGATTAACATTCTTCTCTTTGCTCGCAAGGTAGGTAAGGCACGATGCCAGAGATTACCGTGTATAAACACTGCATCTCCAGCTTTCACTTGTAGTTTCACCTCACCATTTATCGGTTCATAGGTACTTGGCGTTGCTTTGTCTAACCAGTCGTGTGAACCAGGGACAATAGCAACTTCTCCTGTGTCTTCATTTAGATCATCAAGATATATGAGGCAATCAATACAGTGTGGTCGTGAAAACCAAGGTGGTATAGGATTAGGTACAACCCGCATGTGTTGATGCCATGGTGTCTGATGTTCCCTTTCGTCTCCAGGATATGTAATACGTGCGCTCAATCCGCGTAATCGAACGAGCGGTCCCATCATTGCCCGAACGATTGACAGAACCGGTTGAAATTTGAGGAGTTCGAGAAACGTCTCGTCCTTATCCATCAGATGGCGTGGAATGAATCCCCAACCACGTTTTGAAGCGAGTGCGTTATCACGTTTTTTCCGTTCCTGGTCTTCCAGACGGTCAAGTGCATTCCTTAGTCTTTGAAGTGCTTGCCCTTCAAAGAGTTTTTCGCGAATGAGGTAGCCGTTCTCAGCAAATGCGTGTAACTCTTCAGGTGTTGCAAGCACATCAATTTCCCAGTGTTGTCCAGTTTCCCTTGGGTTATGGACATTTAAGATTTCGTAATGAAGTGTATGTGCCGCCATGTTTACCTCAGAATATTCAGTTTTGTTAATGTGGTATGGCATCGCTGCCAAAACCTATGCCTTCAGCAGTTCTCCTGGGATTCGAGAACCAGGATAGTTGCCATTTTCATCACGATTTGCGATTGATTCAGGAATTTCGTCTTCCCAAAAATCAGGGACGGTGTTAGGTCGACTGTGCCAGGCGAGAATCAGGGTGCGCCTTTTATCAGTGGAATTCTTGTGAGCAGCATGCAAGAGACGTGCATCTGCCATAACTAATGAACCCGCCTTTGCACATAGGTCTACTTGATCAGGATGATCACTGAACATAATAGGATGATCCTCATCAATAAAACGTGCTCCCTGTTCATGAGCGGGTACAAGTTGATTGTGTAGATCAATGCGCTTAAGATGTGTGCCGGGTATCACTTTCAAACACCCATTCTCTCGTGTAGTATCTGTAAGATAGTAATTGAGAAAAATAGTTTGGGGCCACGGTGAACAGCTTAGTGGGTCATTCCATCGCATCCAGTCTTGATGCCAATAGAGTGGTGGTCCACCAGCTTCTTTTGTGAGGATAATAATCCCTCCTGATGCTGCGAAATCTCCGAAACCGAGTTGTTCTAATGCCTCTCTTGACGGTTGCCATTCCAGTAATTTCTGAATGTGAGCGTTATGTGCTCCATGCACATTTACATGCTGACCTTGGTAGATCATTTCTTTCGGTTCTACATGTTCTGCGATGAGTCGCTCAGTTTCATCGCGTAGTTCCTGCAAGAATTCTTCTGACAATACATCGTCAACGACGCAGAAACCATCACGTAGCATCTGATTTCGTGTTTTCAAGGCGACTTCTGGTGTCATCCATTAACTCCTTGTGGTGTAATTTTTCCAATTTTACACAAAATTGTTTGAAAAGACAACAATTTTTTGGTTATTCGGCAAACTGACAGAATAGATTATCGGCACAATCTAACAGAATGTGCTACAAATACAGTCACAATCTAACAGAATGTGCTACAAATACAGTTCCAATCTAAATGAAGATTAAGAAATTAGTCGGTAATTTGGCGAGGTTAGGAAGAAATCAACGGTGTGAATGCCATTTAGGCATTCCCCGCCTCGCCAGCGGGGGAGTACAGAATGTGTATTATTGGCGAAGGTATTGAAAATTTACGATATATAATTTTCATTGTGTTTGCTTTGGTAAGAAATTATTCTTGAGAAACTGAGAAAATATAGCAAAAAAGTTTGCTTTTCTTTAAATTTTGTGTTAAACTATATTTCACATTTTTATTGTATTTATTTCTTGTATCCGTATACAAGAAACGACATGTCGGACAATTTAGTCAACTTTTTGTATTAGTATCTCCTAAACTAACTTAATTAACTATTGAAAGGAATTATACACATGAGTGAAAAAGTTATCTCACGGATCAAGCAACGTCGGCGTGAACTTAAGATGACACAAACTGAATTAGCAAAGGCTGCGAAATTAACACCCGCAGCGATTTCTCAATTTGAGTCAGGAACCCGAAAACCTTCGTTTAATACGCTTTCCAGCTTGTCCGATGCCTTGAATGTGACCACAGATTACCTGCTTGGAAAAAAGGATAGAGGTTACGCTGACCTAATGGCGGACACAAGAGTCGAATTGATGTTTAGGGGAATGATGGACTTTACGGAGAAAGATAAAGAGACACTCTACGAGTTCTTTAAATTTCTACAAACACAAGCGGAAACATCAAAACCGGGTGAAGGCTCCACGGATGCTGAATAACCTTTTGAATTATGCGAAGGACAGTCCTGCGGTAAAAGCGTGGGGCATCCTTCGCGACCTAAAAATAGAGAATTTTCCGATTGATCCGAGGCGAATTGCGTCAAAACTTGGAATCGTGATCTGGGAACGCGAGCTTCCGCTTACGTGTGACGGTTGTTTGATGCGTGTTGAGAATGTGTGGGGTATTCTTATCAATGCGCGTATCCGTTCAGAGACCCGTCGGAATTTTACCATTGCCCATGAAATCGGACACTATATGTTAGAGCGTGACACCGTTGGGTCTTGTTCATTGGATGAACGTTTCAGTGCTGTGATGTTGGATCAGGATGTAGAAAGCGAGAAGGGAAAAACACATTTACAAAGTGAAAAACGTGCGAATCAATTCGCCGTTGAATTGCTAATGCCGAGTCCTATCTTTTCTGTGGATTCATCATCACATTCGCAAGTAGGCCTGCCGGCCATTGCTGAACTTGCGACACAATATGGCACATCTTTGACAAGTACAGCGATCCACTACACAAGATTGTCCAAACATATATGTGCGATTGTATTCTCAGAGGCAGGAGTCATTCGCTACTTTGCATATTCCAAAGGCTTTCGTGAAAATAAGAACTGCTATTTAGTTAGTGGTCATCCCCTACACTCAAAGGCATTAGCATCTCAGTTTGCCCATCAACCTTATACTCATGAATTCAAGGGTGAAGTACCACTGAATTATTGGTGTCAACCGGATCAACGCAAACCTCATGAGGATCATACGGAGAATGTTGACTATAAGATTTTTGAACATTCTCGCCGTATCCCCAGCACGAAACAGATAATGACCTTCCTCCGCTTGTCTTCTTGAATACCGGCAAACGTAATTTTTTAAAAAAAAACCTGATTACTTTCCTCTATGGTTGGAGTGTTTCCTAACCGTTCCGTTGCATAGTGTTATGTGCAGACTCACTTTATAGATCGGGTAGAGCGAAGCGAAACTCGCCGAATGCCAAACGCGCATTTGGCGTTGATTTGGACACGTACTGATTGTATCTATCATGTCGGGTTTCGTTCCTCTACCCGACCTACAAGTATAACCTGTAAATTACGGATTACAGCATCTTGTGTTTTTATATCCTTCTGAAATGATCCGTACGTCATGTCATCTGTATAGACTTCTATCCGGTGCGAGGCTTCCTGTATATCTTTAAGAAGTTCAAAATTCGCTCTACTGGACATAAATTATAGACTCTCTGATGGATTGGATAACATGTGGGTATCGAATTCCTTGTATTGCACTTTCGGTTAGCAGGTCCACTGGTTTACCCAGGATTTCTTCAAGATAGTCAGCAAGTTCCATGAATTTGAAACCGATAGGACGATCAAATTCAACGACTATATCAATGTCACTTGTAGATTCTTTGGAAGTTCCTTTTGCGTAAGAACCGAACAAACCTATCCGTTTAACGCCGTATTCGGCTGCAAGAAAATCGGATTTCTCAGACAAAATATCGGTAATTTTTTCTTTCGTTAAATCCATTAGTTCTTACCTAAGTGGTCGAAAAAATCTTCAGGTGTCAAAATTGGCACGTCTAATTCAACTGCCTTATCGTATTTAGATCCTGCGCCTTCACCGGCGATGAGATAATCGGTTTTTCCTGTTACACTGGACGTTACTTTTCCGCCGCGCACCTTAATCTCAGATGATGCTTCAGTACGCGTCATATCTGTAAGACTGCCAGTGACAACAAAGATTTTACCACTGAAAAAAGTGTCTTCTAAAATTTTGGGAGTTTTTACGACTTCTTCTGTAAAGCATTGCAATCCTGCGGCTTTCAGTTTTTCTATCAACGGACGGTTCTGGTTAAAGAATGTAGAAACACTCTCAGCAATTTGAGGGCCGATACCTGGAATGGCTTCAATAGTTTCAGCATCTGTTTGACTTAATCCCTCAATAGACAAAAAATGATCAATTAAGAGTTCAGCAACGGTTTCCCCGACATGAAAGATACTCAAACCAACCAAAACCTTTGCTGCAGCTGCCTGTTTGCTGTGTTCAATTTGATGCAAAAGATTATGAGTCAATCCTGGTCCCATGCGATCCAGTTTGCTAATTTCCTCGGCTTTTAAAGTATATAGATCGGCAACATCACTCACCAGATCATTGTTTACTAATTGGTTCACTGTCGCGGGTCCGAGTCCTTCAATTTCAAGGGCATTTCGAGAAGCAAAATGTGCGATCCTCCGTTTCAATTGTGCTGAACATCCCGCGTTCACACAGCGCACTGCGACCTCATTTTCAGAACGTTGGACAGGTGTATTACATGTTGGACATAGATCGGGGAATTGAAAAACGACTTCATCGCCTTTTCTTTTTTCTTTCTGTACGTCTATAATTTTCGGAATTACATCGCCAGCCCGTTCAAGAACGACAGTGTCTCCGATACGAACATCCTTGTTGAGTATCTCTTGTTCGTTATGTAAAGTTGCATGTGTAATCGTAGCCCCTGCAAGTTTTACGGGTTCCAAAATGGCTACAGGTGTCAAAACGCCAGTGCGTCCAACCTGCACTTCGATATTCTTTATGGTAGTAATAGTTCGATGTGCGGGGAACTTGTAAGATGTTGCCCAACGCGGACTCTTAGCAGTTGATCCGAGTTCTTTCTGTTGTGCAATATCATTCACCTTTATAACAAGTCCATCAACTTCATAGGGAATCTCTTCACGTTTTGTCACCCAATTGTCGTAAAACGTAATTACCTCTTCAAGCGAGTTGTGGAGTTCAGTGTGCGGATTGCATTTGAATCCGAAACTTTTTAATTTCTCCAGTGCCTCAGAATGGGTTTCAATTTCAAGTCCTTCCACATAGTTTAGTGAGTAAATATAAATATCTAACGGTCGCTTGGCGGTAATATAAGAGTTTTGTGTACGTACTGAACCTGCGGCAGCATTCCGTGGATTAGCGAAAGGGGATTCGCCTTCTGCTTCACGTTGTACATTGATCTCACCCAGAAGATGTTTTGGTATGAATACTTCACCACGTACTTCTAAAATCGGAGGAACGGGATTCTGTTCTGTATCGTTAAGTTTCAAAGGAATTGCTCGAATAGTCCGTAAATTTCCAGATATATCCTCCCCAAATTCACCGTCTCCGCGCGTCAAACCGCGTATAAAGACGCCGTTCTCATAAAGCAAAGAAACGCCTAATCCATCTATCTTTAGTTCCGTAACGTATTCAACAGGGGCATCTTCCAGTAATTTTTTCACACGCACACCGAATTCTAATAATTCCTCTTTACCAAAGGTGTTATCAAGGCTTAGCATCGGACTACGGTGGGGAATGCGCGAACCTAATGCTACATCACCTCCAACCCGTTGGGTTGGCGAGTCTGATGGAATATCCTCTGAAGACGTTTCTTCAAGTTCTTCAAGTTGACGCATCAGTGCATCAAATTCAGCATCCGATATATCAGGTTGGTCGTCAATATAGTATTTACGCTCATGATAGCGTATCAAGTCTCTAAGTTTGTGAATGTTAGTGTTCATTTTCTTTAGGAATATATCAGTACTGATAGTACCTTCGGCTGCATAATGTTAGCATTTAGACATGCCAACACGTACTAACCCTACAGCTTGGGAGAGGCGTATTTTGGACATTGGATCCCATGCTTTCTATACAGATCGGTTTTCCCAGGAAAACGTCTTTATGGAATCATCGGTTACAGAATAGAATTGTGAGTATGAACTAAATTGTATTGGGATTATAATTATTGATAAGATCACGCTCACAACTCTTGCGTGAGGATTCGTTTAGATCTATATAAACACATAGTGTGTTAAATCCTTTTGTAAGTGCTTCACCCCATGCTTCATGTCTTGGGGTTAGTCTCTGTGTAAGTGAGCTGGTTTGACCAATATATAATGGTTGAAAGCTTACCTTACCTTGATAATCAACAGATTGTCTTGTGAAGATGTAAACACCGCCTAAATTGAGGAATTGCGTATCTTTAGGACATACTTCAAAAACATACTGATTCCCAGAAGCACCATAGAAGACAGCTTTTGACATTTTCATTTCCAGTCCCCCGTTTGTTTTATATTACAGAAAAACTGATTATACTTGGATCTATATTGTAGAATTCTAATAGTTTTTCAAATGTTCGGTAAAAATAACGATTAAAGTTTGGAGATACTACAATTTCTTTAAGTACAGTGCCTTCTATTTGAGTGATGATTCTGTCAACATTATAATGAATGGCGGCACCTTCTGGGGACATATAAGTGACTATAGAACCGTCAGTATCAGTCCGAGCTACCGCTTTTTTCGCTTCAAAACGAAATTGTAATTTCTGTTTTTTTAAGAACTCTTTGAATTCCACAATACTATTACCTGTCCACTCAATATTCACATCAACAGGAAACGAAGTTGGTAGTTTATCACCGATCTTCAGAGACGTTTTGTCTGGAGGCCATCCCCGGCCAAAAGCGCGATGCTTTCCCACTCGTAATTTCCCATTGTGATCTGTCGTTATGAAGATACCATACGGCAGAAAAGGCAACTCCATCACATGTATCAGAGTCAATGCCTCACATAATGTCAAGATTATCAGCAATGAAAAGTGTTCGGTTTTCTACGTTCATATCAATAATTTTTTACATATTTACGCTACGGTTCCGTATTAATTCGTTCAACTTTTCAGTGGTCATATTATCATAACATTCTGGAGTTATAGTCTTACGACATAATTCTGGAGAACGCTGGATATATTCCATTTCCAATTTTGTATTCGTCATCACGAAATATGTTGCCTCTGATACTGTAGGTTCAGGTAATTCCACAATTCTCACAACAATAGGTGGAACATGTTGAAGTAACATTGCAGGATATTTGTGGTGTCTGTCAAATCTACTTATCCAATTTGATACAGAACTGTTATAAACCGCTTTCAACAAACGAGTTGAGTTGGGATCGTCCTTCCACACAAGATGTTTTTCGCATGCGGTAGCTTTATGAAATCCTTTGGCTTGTGCTGCTAACGCAATCGGACATTGCAATGATAACGGTAGATTAGGGCATTGTATTTGGAGTTTCGCACATAATGTGATGAGTTGACGACTAATGTTAAGTGTGTACATTGATTTATTCTCCTTTGAAGTTCGTGGCTGGTGACATCTACAAACTTCTTTTCGTCGTTCATGCAAATCTTTATGGCATCTTTCACAGAGGGAGACGAGATCGGATAGGGATTTGCTGTCAATGTTTGTCATAATTACAAACGACTCAAACTGGTCGATCAACAGCTATCTCTTTCACAATGTATGTGCTGATAGGTCGTTTGCGATTGTCAATCTTCTCTGTCGTGTAAATGTTCTGGGTCGTGTATATCCTTCTCCAGTGGGGCCAGCAATAGTCATCGCTAAAAAACCTTCACCTTCTAATCCGCAACATGCATAAGAGGGAGCATTGACAACCACAACACTACAATTCATTGCCTTGTTGTATTGTGTAATACGTGCGGTGTTGTTGGTGTGTATCATTGCCGTGTGGCCCCGTCCCCCATCAGCTGCCATTGCACCTTTGAGTGCTTCGTCAAAATCACGGACACGTACGACGGGTAATATTGGCATAAGGTATTCGTTAATCACAAAATCGTGATCTGCGGGGACTTCAACTACCACTGCGACTGTTTGTGCTGGCGCAGAAATACTTGCTGCATCCAGTATTGTCTTTGCATCTTTACCGATGTAATCTTTATTCGATTCTCCGTTTTCTGTAACAACAGTCTCAAGTGCTTCTCGTTGATTTTCAGCGACAAGGTGTCCACCATTTCGCGTTAATTCACGTATAGTATCATCTGCGACAGATTCAACGACGAAGAGCGCTTTTTCACCGATACAGAGCAGGTTATTGTCAAAACTTGTTCCAGCGATAACATGTCTTGCAGCTTTTGTAATATCTGCTGTTTCATCAATAATAGCAGGAGGATTTCCGGGTCCCGCTGCGATAGCTTTCTTTCCACTTGTAAGTGCCGCCTTGACAACACTTGCGCCACCTGTTGCTACGACCATAGAGATATCAGAATGATCCATTATCTCTTTTGCTGTACGGAGTGTAGCGTTCGCCACCGATGTGAGTAGATTAGCGGGTCCACCAGCTTTAACAATTGCTTCGTTGATAACGTGCATTGTTTCTTCAGTGCATTCACGCGCGTTTGGATGTGGACTAAACACAACGGAATTTCCTGCTGAGACCATGATGATTGCATGGTTAATGACGGTCGATGTCGGATTAGTGGTAGGTGTAATTGAATTAATAATTCCAAAAGGGACGTATTCTATAAGAAGTGTACCATCATCACCGGACATAGACTCTGACATCAGGTCTTCAACACCGGGGGACAGGTTTACAGCCCCTTCATTTTTCATCACTTTGTGTTCGGGGTTTCCCATTTTTGTTTCTTGAACAGCGAGTTCTGCAAGTCGTTGTGCGTTTTCAAGTGATACTTGCTTAATCGCTTCTATAATTTCTCGTCTTTTGGCAAACCCGAGTTTGATAAGTGCTTCTTGTGCTGTTTTTGCTGCATTGATAGCATCATCAGCAGTAGTGAACACCCCTGCCCGCGAAGCAGTGGTTCCTTGCGTTTTCGTAGGTGTTTCAACTGTTCCATCTCGCTGCAGTGTTGTTAGGACTTGCGAAACGATCTGTTCAATCTGTTTCTCATCAATTTGTGCCATTCAATCCTCCAATACCTCAATAGCCGCGATTTATAGGATCACGTCATGTTGAATATTAGATTTAGGCATCCGAATCTTCATCGGCTTTGCTGTCGTCTTTCCACCGAGAATTGCTTCAACATCCGAATGTGGACGAGGAATGACGTGTACTGATACTAATTCACCGACTGCTTTTGCCGCTTCTGCTCCTGCATCTGTTGCGGCTTGGACAGCTCCAACATCGCCACGGACCATGACAGTAACAAAACCGCCGCCAACTTGTTCTTTTGCGATTAATTTTACGTTTGCTGCTTTGACCATTGTGTCGGCTGCTTCAATAGCACCGATCAACCCACGTGTTTCAACCATTCCTAATGCTTCATTGCTCATATTATTGCTCCTTGGTTGTCTGAAAAGTAGAATGCAAGGGACTGCACAATCTACCATTGGTCTTGTTAAAAAGGTATTGATGATTTATGCAGTTCCTCTTAGAAAATGTGCACATATAAATAATACTATAAATGTCCATTTTCTGCAAATGAATTTTAGCTGAATTGTTCTTTTATTGGTTGCTTTTAATGTGTATTCAACATATAATTACGAATGAATTGTGAATGAATGTCTGCGCCTAAAGTGCAGGATAAAGGATTTTATTCAAGGAGTAAATTTATGTATAAATGTGCGATTTTAGGGTGCCGGGGTCGCGCTCGTGCCCATGCCCGAGCATACGCCAATGTCAAGGGTGGTAAAATTGCTGCCATCTGTGATATGAAGGAAGAACTGCTCAGCGGTTTCGGCGAAGAATTCGACATAGATTCTCAATACACAGATTTTGACGAGATGCTATCAAAGGAGAAACCTGATCTGTTACACATCGTAACAGCACCGGTATTGCGCGGAACAAATGAGCGGATCCGTTATCCACTCCTGAATCAAGCTTCAGAACACGGTGTTCCGGCAGTGATTATTGAGAAACCGATTGCTGTTGAAAGTGAAGATTGGCGGCAAATCCATGAACTATCCAAACGGACAAAAACCAAAATTGCGATCAATACGCAACTGAATTTTCATCCGAAGAATCTTGAATTGAAACGTGATGTAGCAGAAGGCAAAATCGGTGCTATCAAATTCATTGAGGCAAGTGCTCGTAACCCGCCCGTGGATCAAGCACCGCATGTGCTGCAATTAGTTTCCTCCTATATTGACAACTCACGACCTGCAAAAGTCTTGGGACAAATTGCTGGTGCTGGTAATCTGGATGGTGCTCAACCTTCACCTGCTAACGCTACGGGGTTAGTCACTTTTGAAAACGGGGTGCAAGCATCTGTTGCTTTCGGACCTGAAATGGCACCGCGTGTCTCAGTTAACGCCGGTAATAATCAGCACAAAAGAGTCTGTGTATTCGGAGAAACAGGTTTTGTCCACTGGCGTTTTAACGGTTGGGACCGTTTTACTCCTGATGGCGGTTTTGAAAGTGGTAACCTTGGTTATGGTGGCGAGAACGGTGTCGCCCAAACTAATCTAACCGAAGCGATGTTTGATTGGCTTGATGATGAAAGCAAGGTACATCCTACAAATCTCCCGCAGTCTCTTGCAGAGTTCAATCTGCTTCTCGGTATCTACTATAGCGGATTAAGTAATTCGGTTATCGACTTGCCATTTGATCCACCTGATGGATTGATGGATATGTTCCGCGAACGTCTTCAATAATAGAGAAACACCCTCTCACATTATAGGTGCGCTATTCTTGCGCGCCTATAGCAAAGGAACAATTACCGTGAATGACGATATAATTTACATGGACAACCATGCGACTACGCCTATTGCTCCTGAAGTGTTGGATGCGATGATACCTTATTTAACCACGCACTTTGGCAATGCTGCGAGTTCACATATCTACGGTACGACTGCAAAAGATGCGGTCTACCAAGCGCGTTGTCAGGTAGCAGACCTGCTGGGTTGCTCACCAGAAGAGATAGTCTTCACAAGCGGAGCAACCGAATCCGACAACCTCGCAATCAGAGGTTCTGCTTATGCTAATAGAAACAGAGGAAACCATATCATAACCAGTGCTGCTGAACATCATGCAGTGCTTGATACATGTCATGTTTTAGAAAAAGAAGGCTTTGAAACCACATATTTATCTGTGGATAGGCACGGCATGGTAGACCCGGATGACGTTGCAGCTGCCATGACTTCAAAAACAATCTTAATTTCTATCATGTATGCTAACAACGAAGTTGGCACTATTAACCCTATCCGTGAAATCGCTGATATTGCTTTAAAGGCGAGTGTGCCGTTTCATTCAGATGCGGTGCAGGGGATCGGTAAGCTTGAGTCTAATGTGGATGAATTGGGACTTGATATGGCATCCATAACTGCTCACAAAATGAATGGACCAAAAGGAGTTGGAGCACTTTATAATAGGTCCAGGAATCCTTTGCATCCGCTATTCTACGGTGGCGGTCAAGAAAATGGTATCCGATCTGGCACTCTAAATGTAGCAGGGATCGTTGGTTTAGGTGCAGCGTGTGAAATATCTCAAACTGCTATGAAAAACAGTACAGAAGTAAGAGTTGTTAAAACTTTACGTGATAAACTACATCAAAAAATCATATCACATTTGCCAGATATTCATCTCAACGGTCATCCTGAGCATCGTTTGCCAGGGAACCTAAATCTCAGTTTTAAAGGTGTACATAGTCAGTCACTCTTGATGGGACTTAAGAATGTCGCAGTCTCAACAGGATCAGCGTGTGATTCTGAATCGGTCAAAGCATCACATGTTTTGGTCGCGATGGGAGTACCGAATGATTTAGCCTTAACTGCTGTCCGTTTCGGTTTAGGACGTTACAACACTGTAGAAGAGGTTGATACCGTTGCAGATGAAGTTATCAAGACTGTTAATCAGTTACGTGCTTTGATGCCTGAATAGGTAGGTTTAACGTGAGTTTGATAATTAAATAGAACATTCGTTGTAGGTCGGGTAGAGGCACGAAACCCGACATGTATTGTTCTGTAATGGGTCAAGATGTTGGGTTTCGTTCCTCAACCCAACCTACGTAAGTTATTTGTTCTGATTTATCAAACTCACGTTAGGTTTAGGAAGGTTAACGGCATTGTAAATGATTTGAAACTTAGTCTTTAGATACATCTTCATCAGCGGGAAGTTTCATAATGGCGATACCTTGTTCACCTGCAACGGAATAGAGCAGCCATGTATCCTCATCTTCGCAATAGATTTCAGGATCACGGAGTTGATGAACCCTTTCCCTATCAAGTCCATTCGTTGAAGGGACAATTGGTATATCTACACCCTCAAATTCATACTTCGGTGCGATTACCTCTATTGGCGGAGATGGAGTCCAATCATTCCAATCTTCTGTAAGTTGTACGGTGCTTTTCAAAATACGTTCTGGTGTATCTCCATATAGTGAATAGTAGACAGTGAGCGTATCTCCGACAAGGTGATTTGCAGTATGGCGCGGCGTGCCATCTCTACCCTTTCCTGTGAAGAGGGGTGCTTTGCGTCTTTCAAACGACGTTGTCCATTGAGGTGTTTTGCCACGATTCAACAAGTTGTGATTTGTTGCGTAAGGAAGTCCATTCCACCAAAAGACACGGAAATAGGGTCCCTGCTGTTTCTCTAACGTATCAGAAGCGGTGAAGTTGATCCCATCAGGAGAGGTTGCCCAACAAGTCGCTTGTCCGCCTCTATAGTTACCGTGAAAATACATAATGAAACGTCTGTTGTCTTCGTCTATATGGACATCTGGCGAAGCGATGTGGTCACATCCTTGAAAGACGGTTTTATCCCGATGCAAGGCACCAGGAGCATAAACTGTATAGGGTCCTTGGATTTCATCGGCATAAGCTAAACGGATATAAGCACCGCGATGATGTGCAAAGTAGAGATAGTATTTACCTAACGGATTTTCCACCCATTCCGGCACGCGAACAAGCGATGGACCATTGATGTTTGGAAACCCGTGTTCTTTTTTTATATCGGGTGTTTCTGGGTCTATCAGTAGAATTCTATCCATTTTTTCTCCTATTGTTGTGCCCTTATTACTGACGAATTACCCTATTTCTCTGATGAATCCTGCGGCAACTTCAGTGCTTCGCGAAGCGCATCACGCACCATATTACAGGTATTCACTGCGTGTTCAGCATTTTCCTCCGATGCTGACTTACCGGGGTAACGAAAGTCAACTGCGTGATTTGACAGAGTTGAAAAGTCTGGACGCCAAGTTTGCCAATCTGGAATAGTTGGAACAATTAAGTTAAGCAGTTCTTCTAACTTGTGAGTCCTTGGAGCAGGGATATTTGCTTCTTGTAACCACGCCTTTAAGTACTTCTCTATACACTGTTGGGCATGGAAGCAGATGACATCTTTACTTGATATAGGACTTTTCAGTAGTAACTCTACTGTAGTATAATCTCCTTCAGCTTTCTCTATCCATTCAAGTGTTAATGGATTCATTTCAAGCTCATCCTTATCTGTTGGTATATCCAAAAAATCAAGCTGCCCATAAAGCACTTCTCCTCTTTCGGTAATCTCCCGTAGGAACCAGTCGTTATGAGAAATTCTATAAGCTATCTCCTTCGGAGAACGCACTAACAGATCCATGCTGAATCGTCGTGGAATTCGTTGCCAAATCTTTCCTGCTTGCTTGGTAGTTTCCGATTCCGGTATATCCATCACGACCAACAAATCAACATCCGAGTCTTCTGTAGGAGTGCCATACGCATAAGAACCGAATAGAATTACTTGTAGTGGTGCGAATTCGGTAACGATATCGTCACAGGTAGCTTGAATATCCTTTTTTGAAACCATGACCTGACTCCTTGTTGTCCTTCTTGAAAGTTTAGCATGTAAGGTGTCGGGTGTCAATAAGGATTTTTAAATAATTAAACAATAGGGTTATTTAGTATTAAGTTTTGTCGGTTGTTAAGGTTAACTTAGAGTTTAGATTTAGAATCGAAATATACAAATAATTTGGTTACAGCATTTCTTATTGTCTGAACCAGGATTTACAGGATTACCAGGAAAGACAGGATAAGAGGTATGTTTGAACCAGGATAGTCAGGATACTTTTTGCCAAGAACATTACCCACCCATTTTTGACTTGGAGTTTACTTTATACTATAGTTTGGACAGTTTTAAGTTTTTAGTGACAAAAAGCAGAAAAGAGGTTATCCTTTCAGTATACAATAATTCCATTATGAAAGGATATGAAAATGAACCCTCTTCTCCGCTTGCATTCTATGTTATCAGAATATCGACACGTCTTCAAGTATTTTGCAAACTTCAATCATTTTTGCACTTATGTGATCGGTTTGATCATGACGCCGCATCGTGGAACAATGACACAGATATATCAGTCAACTAAACCCGACAAAACCTATTGGACCTTGCCGAAGTTTCTTTTTCGTAGCAATTGGTGTATTGACAAACTGACATCAGTTTTGACACAACAAGTTCAAAAAACATTTAGCAAAGGTGTCTATGTCTACGATGAAACGAAGTCTATCAATACGGGTACGAGTCAATATGGTCTCCATTTTTTCTTCAACAATCGGTATAACATACGCAACAAGAATCAATCAAAGTTCCACCACGGACACGAGTTTGGTGCTATCGGATGGGTTTGTAAAACACCTCAAGGCCTGTGTCTGTTTCCTTTAGCTGCCCGAGTGATGTATCCGGGTAATAAAGAAGATAACAGCCTTGCTGTGATCGATCATATCTGTGGAAATGTGCCTCCGGGTCTTATCGTATTTGACAGAGGATATAATAGACGCAAGGTGTTTACAACGATCCTATCACAAGGACACCACTTACTCTGTCGCGCAAAATCGAATGCTGTGTTCTGTCATATACCTAAACCACAAAAGTCATCAAAACAAGGTAGGCCGCGTCGCTATGGAGAGCGTGTACATCTTCCGTATCTTAAGTACAGAGACATCCAAGTGGGCAATAAAACATATTCTGTCGCAGATAAAGTTGTGCGGACAAAGATGTGTCCGAGTGATGTGCGCCTTATTGTGACAAGCAAACGCACAAAGAAATCTAAACCTTATCAATATTCTTGTTTATTCACCTCCGATTTAGAGATCCCGGTAGATGAGTCGATCCAACACTACAAGAACCGATGGAAGATTGAAACCGCATTTCGGGATACCAAACAAAACTTCGGATTTGATACATATCAACTCAAAAACCGAGAGAGTTTGAATCGTCATGTGCAACTCAGTTTTGTCGCAGCCTGTCTCACACAACTCTGTTTTATAGATACAACTACCGATGGAACTTCAAAAACAGAAAACACTATGCCTGAAGTCGATACCGTACTTAGCACACTCGGTATTCATTGGTATAAACCGAAATATCTAACACGCGGACTAATGGTCGCTTATTTGAAGTGGTGTTTCCAACAACAATATTTTTCTGCGGGTTACGAACAAATACAAAACTCTAAGAAAAACCTAAAAATAGTTGAGGATTCAACATGAAACTGCTTAGACTGACATATTTTTGCGATTCTTATCAAAAATACAGTGATTTCCAACAGAATATAGAGACAAAACAGAGTTTACTGAACAAAATTTATACCTGTTAGGAAGTCCTGACAGGAAAAAACTGTCCAAACTATAGTACTTTATAACAACAGTCACTATCTCAATCCCATATCATGATCAACCAACATACCACCATGTTCTTCAATCTCACCCTGTATCTTGGTCCGCACAGAGTACCGATCCACTGAAACATTTCCATCATACAAATCATTATAGTATAGTAAATAAGTGCTATGATGGCTTGCTGCTTCTTCAACTGCCGACTCCAACGTTTGCGTTTTCACTATATTCGTTGCAAGTTCTTTAGTTGTGTTATACACGCCCATTACCATGTCCACCCAATTTGTTTGAACAGAATTTGAAACAGCGGAAAAAGCAACGCCACCAACACCATTGATCGCAGATTGGTAATCGCCAACTAAACCCGAAAACCTATCATGAGAATCATGCACATTTTTCTCAGCAGGAACCATATTCAACTTTTCCCACCTATCCATATAGTCTTTAAAACTATCCACGAGTGCAAGACTCGGTGGATTCGGAGAGCTTGAAGATCTAAAAATAACAAGGAACATGGCAGCAACAACGAAAAATACTAAAAGTATCGTAAAGAATTTTAGGTGTTTCATTATTTTCTACCTCCATTAGTGTCAAGATCAGCAGAATCCATAGGAATAACCATAGGCGGTATTTCGCCTCTAATCATTGAGTCCAACATTTCTATAGATAAACCTTGTTTTGCAAGTCTCGGATTTACAAGTATTTCGTCTCTAAACTCCCATAGATTTTCAAAATACTCGCCTTTACCGTAATACCCATCAAGGATTTTTCTGGACAGTATCGAGGCTTCCTGGGAAGCTTTGGCATATTCATATAGTGAATATTTATCAGGGTTTAGCAAAATTTCCGCTTGTCTACGGATGGCTTCTTCAGGATTATCAAGAATTGAATAGTCTATTTCAACGTAGTTCCTTGGTTTAATATCGGTATTATCGTTCTGCTGTGCCTTTTTATCAGGCACAGCAGATACCTGAACATCCTGAGGTTCTATAGGATCAGATATAGGCTCTTCAGATATAGGCTCTTCAGATATAGGCTCTTCAGATGGTGGGTTATTCTCATCAATCTTTCGTTGCTTGATCTGATTTGCCAGTTCTTCTGCTTCTTTTAACTGTTCATTCAGTTCGCTATTTTCTGCAAGCTTGGGCATAATAACAAACACGGCTGCAGTGCCGAGTAAAAGAATGAGGATAGCGACTCCCCAATATATTCTACGTTTCATAATGTTTCTCCTTATATAAAAGACATTATAATGAAATATAAAAGACATTAATAATGAATGCCTTATAGCAAGTAACATCTAAAAAATGTTAATAGACATTAAATAAATTTAACTTACACAAGATGCGGCAAAAGGTTAACTTAGAGTTTAGATTTAGAATCGAAATATACAAATAATTTGGTTACAGCATTCTTTATTGTCTGAACCAGGATTTACAGGATTACCAGGATAAGATGGGATGTTTGAACCAGGATTTACAGGATAGTCAGGATACTTTTTGCTAAGAACTTTACCCCACCCATTTTTGACTTGGAGTTTACTTTATAACAACAGTCACTATCTCAATTCCATATCATGCAGACTTGCCAGAAACTTACGATTGTTTAGTCTCTCCATTAATTCCTGCTCATATCCGATCACATGCACAATATCATCAATTGGCATTGCCAGAAGCGGATATCACATTTTCAGTGCTTCTCGAATCGCATCACGAACCATATTACAAGTATTCACTGCATGTTCAGCATTTTCCTCCGTTGCTGATTTGCCGGGGTAACGAAATTCCACAGCGTATGGTGAAATTATCTCAAAATCTTTTTGCCAAATTTGCCAACTCGGTTTAGTTGGAAGTATCAAAACTAACAGACTTACTAAGTCATGTGATTTCGGATTGGTTACATTTTCCTCTTGAATCCATGCCTTTAGATACTTTTCTATGCACTGTTGTGCATGGAAGCAGATGAGATCAAAATCTGGCGTCGTAACTTGATGATGCAATGCTATTGCAGCATAGTCTCGTTCAGCTTTCTGTATCCACTCAAGGGTTAATGGATTCGTTATAGATTCTTCCTTAATAAGTGTATCTTTTTGTTCTTCCTCATTGTATGTAAATCCAATGGATTCATAAAGCACTTCCCCTTTCTCAGTGATTTCCCTCAGAAACCAGTCGTTATGAGAAATTCTATAAGCGATCTCCTTCGGAGAACGTACTAACAGATCCATGCTGAATCGTCGTGGAATTCGTTGCCCAATCTTTCCTGCTTGCTTGGTTGTTTCCGATTCCGGTATGTCCATCACGACCAACAAATCAACATCCGAGTCTTCTGTAGGAGTGCCATACGCATAAGAACCGAACAGAATTACTTGTAGTGGTGCGAATTCGGTAACGATATCGTCACAGGTAGCTTGAATATCCTTTTTTGAAACCATGACATGACTCCTTGTTGTCCTTCTTGAAAGTTTAGCATGTAAGGGGTCGGGTGTCAATAAGGATTTTTAAACAATTACCTTCGCCAATAATAGACATGCTGTTAGATTGTCTTGTATCACAATCTTCATGAAAATTAATAAGACTTACGCAAAATGACCAATTTTCACAGGATTCGGTGCGGTTAGAAACCGCACCTACCGGGAGTGCGTAAGTCCTGATTAAGTTATTAATTCGGTATAATATGCGGGTGGGGAAACCCCGCCCCTACGCTCGTTTTTAAGGTTTATTTCAGTAACCACATTTTTCGCACACTCTTCGTCCTTCCAACCTCAAACTGATAGAAATAGATACCAGTTGCAACAGTTTCACCTGCAGCGTTTTTACCATCCCAGTGTATACGTTTTGGACCCTGGGTTTGATGCCTAAGTTTAAATTCTCTTATCAATTCGCCATTAGAGGCGAAGATTGAGAGTTTGACGTTACTTGTTTCAAAAAGGGTATACGGTATCAATGTCTCTGGATTAAACGGGTTCGGATAGTTTTGAAAGACTTCGGCAGTTTTTAGCGTTCCCCATTTCGTGTAATGTTTACCTTTTGCGTTAACTGATCGGGGATCCGTGGCTGCCGTAGGTGTGATATTCCACAACAACACCGTTCCGTCCGAACTGCCACTTGCGAGCGTCTGCCCATCTGGACTGAACGCTACCCTCCTGACATAATCCGTATGTCCTGTAAGTAGATCAAGTTCTTCACCAGTCGATGCGTCGTATATCCAAATACCGATAGAACTTGCAACTGCCAAACGGTCACCATCTGGAGAATATACGCTATCAAAAATGTGCCCTTTACCGAACCGTGCTTTAGCACCCTCCGGTAAGCCCCACGTCGTATAGTCTTGTGCATCACTATAAGGTAGAAAGACTGTTGAAACAAAAAGTAGTGTCAAAATAATCGTAAATTGTGTTCTTTTCATTGTAAAATCTTTCCTATATTTTCAGTTGTTAAAATAGAGAAAGTATTAGCATCATAATGTGCTACAAATACACGCACAATCCAACAGAATTCTTATTGTCTGAACCTGGATTGACTGGATTACAAAGATTTACAAGATTAGCCTCTTATCAATCAAATCCTAAGCACATCTATTCTACTTCTGGTATACATGTGTCGTTGAAGTAGAAGGATAATAAATCACAAGGAGTTTACCATCCCACGTATAAGTACTCTTGATAGGTTGATTGCTACCATCAGCTAACCAATGTATATTTCCTTTTCTCTCATCGAATGGTTCAATGAGTTTATAAGAACCGGAAGAAAATTGATTATCTTCCTCAACTTCTCTCGTATATGTCGTTGCAGTAAGTGTCATTTTACCAACCGCATCAACAGGGTCACCGTTTACTTGTGTCCGCACAAGTTCATAGGCTCCACTGAGGATCTGTGCTATTGTGTATCCCTTTGATACGACAATGATTGAAGCGGATTTTGAGACATCCTCTTCGCCGCTGTCGCGTATGTAGACATCTACTTTTACAGAGATTGACGGGGCAACTTCACCCAAAGGTAATTCAGGAGCTGTCCATTGCACTTCAGCCCCCGCTTCCCCAAGTAATGTACCATCCGATACATCCCATGTATAAGATAGTGCGTCATTTTCAGGGTCAAACACTCTAACTTTAAACACAACAGTTTCACCGTATTCCACCTGTTTTGGCACAGTAAAACTTCTGATTTCAGGTGGGTCGTTTGTCCATTTATCAATATAACCACAGCCATTGATTAACACTAATAGAAGTGTTGTGATGATTATTGTTGCTGTATGTTTTATATACAGGTTGCAATAAAATCTGTTTTTCACAAGTAATCTCCTTTATTTCATAGTTTCTGTTTTTGTATCACAATCTTCAATGAAGATTAAAAAAATATTTCGGTAATTTGGCGAGGTTAGGAAACCTCGCCAGCAGTGTAGTGAACCTGCATCATGCAAACAGACAATTACCGAATACATGAATACCGTTTAGGATACATCATTAAATATAATGATAAATTATAAAATATGTCTTAACATGGCATTATACGATATAATATGTTATGTATGTCAAATAAAATTACAAAAAAATCAGGGTAATATTAATTTTTGGTATTTTTGCTCTCATTCTCACATCTGTTAATAGACAATATAATGCAAACTGTGAAGAACGGAAAACTAAAAAGTCTGCTCGATTTCAGTTTTTGTTGAAATATTTTTGTCAAATATGCTAAAATAGATTATCTTAATTACGGCATAGTTTGACCTATTCCGTGTGGTTACAAAGGAGAACAAACTTAGAAAATGAGACAATATAGAACAGAAGAAATTCGCAACATCGGAATTATTGCGCATTCAGGAGCTGGTAAGACATCGCTAATTGAAGCGATGCTCTATAACGGCGGTGCAATTGAGCGAATGGGAGTCGTGGATGATGGAAACACGGTCGCTGACTATGCCCCTGATGAGATAGAACGCAAAACTTCACTCAATTGTTCAGTGTGTATTGCGGAATGGGGAGAAAACAAACTAAATCTGGTAGATACACCAGGTGCTGAAGATTTCTACGGGGACCTTCACAGTGTGTTAAGAGTCGTTGATGCGGTGATCGTTGTCGTTGATGCTACAACTGGGGTTGAAGGTGGTACGGAAAAGGTTTGGGAGGTAGCAGATAAATATGGACTACCACGGATTATCTTTATCAACAAAATGGATAAGGAGAATGCAAGTTTTGATAATGCCCTGGCAAGCATTTCAGAGATATTAGAAACACGCGCTGTCCCGATTCATCTACCGATCGGAAAAGAGGAACAGTTTACCGGTGTCGTTGATGTTATTCAGAACGTTGCTTTTCTTGAACCGAGTGGTAACTCCCCTGTGGCAAAATCTGATGTGCCTGATGAATTAGCAGGTGCTGCTGAAGAATCCAGAGAAGCACTCGTTGAAGTGGCAGCAGAAAGTGATGATGAACTTATTGAAAAGTTCTTTGAAGGAGAACTTACTGAAGAGGAAATACAAGATGGATTGCAGACTGGGATATCAGAAAATCAGTTCGCTCCAGTGCTATGTGGCTCAGCACTGAAGAACATCGGTGTTCAACAATTGATGGATTTGGTAATTGCCTGTTGTCCGTCACCGGTTCAGGTTGGGGCAGTTGAGGATGCTGAAGACGAATCTAAAACGCGTGAACCTTCAATTGACAGTCCATTATCCGCTCTTGTTTTCAAAACCATTGCAGATCCCTTTTCTGGTCAACTCAGTTATTTCCGTGTCTATTCAGGTACACTTGAGGGTGATATGCAGGTCAGTAATTCTTCGCGAGGAGAAGCAGAACGTCTCGGTAAACCGGTCTATATGAATGGCAAACAGACGATTAACACGCCAGGTGTATCGGCTGGTGATATTGGAGCATTGACAAAACTCAACAATACTCGAACAGGAGACACACTCTGTGATAGAGACGCCTCTATCAAACTTGAAGGTATTGAGTTTCCGAACACAGTCATTTCTTTTGCGATTTCTCCTGCGCGTGAGGGTGATGACGAAAAACTTATGACCGCGCTCAATCGGATGGGAGAGGAAGACCCTACATTTCAGGTTGAACGAAACGACGTCACAAAGCAGTTACTCGTTTCTGGTCTCGGTGAACTCCATATTAATGTGAATCGTGATAGAATCGTAGAGAAATTTGGAGTTGAAACACAGCTTGCCCCACCAAGGGTTGCCTATCGTGAAACGGTCCGTAGAAGTGTTCAAAATATTCAGGAAAGACACAAGAAACAATCAGGTGGTAAGGGACAATTCGGAGATGTTACAATAAACTTGGCACCCTTAGAAAGAGGCGAAGGGTTTGAGTTTGTTAACAGTATTAAAGGTGGAGCGATTCCGAGTAACTACATTCCTGCTGTAGAAAAAGGGATCCGTCAGAGAATGGAACGTGGTGTATTAGCGGGTTATCCGTTGGTTGACATCCAAATTAATCTGCATGATGGAAAATACCATCAAGTTGATTCTTCAGATATGGCGTTCCAAATTGCGGGTTCTATGGCTTTTGCAACAGGAGTTCAACAAGCAGACCCGTGTCTTCTGGAACCGATAATGAGCGTCACTATCTCTGTTCCTGACCAGTTTATGGGAAATATTATCGGTGACTTAAATGGACGGCGTGGACAAGTGATGGGTGTTGAACAGGTAGGAAAACGTCAAGAAATTAGTGCTATGGTGCCCCTTGCAGAAATGCTCCGTTATTCCATTGACCTGAGATCCTTGACGAGTGCAAGAGGCAATTTCACAATGGAATTTGAACGGTATGAAATTGTTCCTGATGATGTTGCCCAGAAGGTAATTGATGCATCAAAAACTGAAGAGGAAGAAGCATAAACCCCTGACAAGTTCACCCAAGTAACCACAAAGTGCCACTATGAAAAACATCAGAACATTTAGCTTGTTATTCTGTCTTCTGATACTTATTTCTGGTTTCTTGAAAGCAGACACATACCCCGATCTTATATCAGATACGTCTCGTCCGACACTCAAGAAATTCGTAAAACCGGTCTATCCCAAAGAAGCCATAGAGGTAGGTAAAGAAGGCATGGTCAAGCTGCAGGCGTCCATTGATGTGAATGGAATCCCGCAAAACGTAGTAGCACTCACAAAACTTGGTTTTGGACTTGAAGAAGCAGCGATTAAAGCATTAAAGCAAGCTAGATTTATTCCAGCAATTAAGGATGGAAAAGCAGTAAAAGTTACTGTTCAAATGCCTATTATCTTTAAACTGGAGACATCCGATGCAAAAATGGTGTATATTAATGCGGGTGAGTTCCAGATGGGAAGTGAAAAAGGGAATGCTGACGAAAGACCTAAAAATGCTGTCTATCTTGACGCTTTCTATATGGACAAATACGAGGTAACGAATGCACAATATAAGGAGTTTGTTGATGCCAACCCTCAGTGGGGAAAAGAACAGATTCCCCGTGAGTATCATGATGGCTACTATTTGGCACATTGGAACGGGAACGACTTTCCCATCGGAAAGGATAAATATCCTGTCGTCTATGTCAGTTGGTATGCAGCGATGGCTTATGCCCAATGGGCAAAGAAAAGACTACCTACAGAAGCGGAATGGGAAAAAGCTGCTCGTGGTGGATTGATCAATCAAATATATCCTTGGGGGAATGAGATTGATCCAACGAAGGCAAACTATTACGACGCTACCGACAAAGAGCTGACACCTGTTGGCACTTACCCCGCAAACGGCTATGGGTTGTATGACATGGCTGGTAACGTAAGAGAATGGTGTCTTGATAATTACCAAGCCGAATTCTATGAAAGTTCTCCGAAACAGAATCCGGTTTCTGGCGGAGGAGCCATAGAAGAACTCGCGAAGAACTTCATCAATTTGAAAACGGACCGCGTACTGCGAGGCGGGTCTTGGCTCAATAGTCAGCACAGTTCTCGTGTAGCAAATCGCAGTAAGAGAGCACCAACAGACACAAATCCTAACGAAGGATTTCGATGCGTAAAACGGATAGTGCCTTAAGATTCCCTAATCCATATTATTCTGTTCTCACATGATGGACATACCCCTGTTCTTGCTCGCTGGCTAAGCCGTTGCCGTGTCCACTGTTTCCCACATCCACATTCTCCCCGCCAGCGTGCTGCTGTATGTTTGACTCGGTGACATCTTTCGGCATTGCAGCCGATGTCCCGTGCGGTCGCTTTCCATACCGCATCGTGTCCATGTTTTGGGCCTACTATTGCATGTGCAATCTCATGAAGGATTGTATTCACTATCTCTTCTTTAGTTGCTTTCTGACAATAGGTGACAGATAATGTAATTTGCTTTTCATCATAACGGCATATACCTGCTCTTGTTGGAGCAAGATCAAAGGCAAATTTCCATCCAGTTTGAATTTTGTTATTGATTTCATGCTGATGGATAAGATCATTACCCAGAATCTCTATTTCGGTTAGTGTCATTTCGGGGTTCGGCTGCTGCTTAGTAATAACTAAACCTCCGTAAGGAACATTCCATAGACTACCGTCTTGCGTCAATACCCGTGCATATCGGTAGTATAGTTTTTGTATGGTACCTTGAAGTCTCCTGTTTGTTTTGTTCATGAAGGATACGATCGTTCCTGGTGGGAACTCAGCACCTGCAAATGCAGAAGTTACAATTTTCAATCTACGCCTCCTATAAGACTGGTATGCTTCAGGATTACTTTTTTGTTGGATCGATCTCCGGATCTGGCTATCTTATGAATCGTAATTCACCTTTACTTTTAAACGAAATGGATGGCATACAAGAATCAAAATTGACATGTATTTTCATTGACATCAGGACACCTATAAACGTATAATGTATTAAGCAATTTTGAGCAGAGACCATATATACTAAAAGGATAATTTACTTACTCAGAATAAAATGCAATTACGAACATTCATTTTTCTCACAATCTTTACAGTCGCGTTATTAGCATGCGGATCAGGCGAAATACAAAACTTTGAGGGCATCCAGATTCTTTCTGAACCACGTTTAGATCGATTGGATATAATAATCTATCTCCTTGATAAGAACGGGATTCCCCTTATTTGGAATCAAAGCATACTGAGTCCAAGTGTTGGTGTTAGCACGATTTCAGAAGCAGATTTTATCACGAGCGCAAAAGTCTATTCAATGCGTGATGGCAAAGAACATCGTAAAGTTTATGATGACAGACTTATTGATGTGCGATGGTCACAGGAACCGAATAGTCTTGATAGACTCTTGAGTGCAGAAATTCCGCGGCGACTCATTGAAGACGACCCTGAACGCGATACAAACTTAGGTGTTATAATTATTGAAATTAAGACAGACAAACAGGGACCTTTTACAGATACTTTAGAAAGCACGGTTATTTATAGGAATTAACGATGCCTATTCACACACAAGATTATCGACACTGGGAGGGAACACTACAACCGCGAAACCATATACAGTGGTGGATTATTGCAAAAGCTGAATTGAAACTGCTTGCGAAAAGAAAAATTGTCCGATTGATCGTCGCTATTCCACCTGTCATTTACATCTTAGTTCATGCCATACTCATCTATATGGTTAATTATCTTGAAAAGGGTGCACTCCCTCTTGAAGAGATTTCTGAAGGCTTTTTTGTAAAATTCCTATTTAGTACTCACCCGTTCCCGTCGGTGTTCTTGATAGCGTTGGTAGTGATTTTTGGGGGTTCAGGCTTAATCGCAAATGATCTCAAACACAAGTCGCTGTCCCTTTACCTATCAAAACCGATTTCGTGGATTGACTATCTCATTGGAAAATTTGCTGTGATAGGTATCTTGCTTTCTTGCATGACACTGATTCCTGGTCTTCTAATGTTTCTTGAACATGTGCTGTTAAGTGATTCCCCTTTTCTTAAAGAAAATTTTTGGATAATCTTTCCAATCATTATTTATTCGCTTGTTGTCGTGACAGTAACGAGTCTATTGATGTTATTGTTTTCATCTCTAACAGAAAACTTACGTTATGCCACAATAGGTTTTTGTGCTATATGGTTTGGATTACCAGTGCTTCACCTTATTCTCAAAGAGGTAATACCGTCAAGCACAGTTGCGATAGTATCAATATGGGCGAACTTGGAACAACTTGGAAATGCACTATTCGGTTTAGACAAAGGCTACAATATACACCTGTCTTGGACGATACTATTGTTGATCGGACTATCTGCCTTATGTATTGTTATTCTTCGTTTTCGGATACGTGCAGTTGAGATAGTCAAATAGTTCCAACTTATACTATTTCTATAAATTATTGTCTCATTGGACGGTTATTATGGTAGTTATTCATCAGGACACAAACTGAAAGTTTGTGCTACAAAAAGAGACATTTTCAATTAGAAATGGTATTATACTATTTCTATAAATTATTGTCTCATTGGACGGTTATTATGGTAGTTATTCATCAGGACACAAACTGAAAGTTTGTGCTACAAAAAGAGACATTTTCAATTAGAAATGGTATTACTTTAATCTTGCTCCATTTGCATCCCACATCTCTTGTTCTGAATAGATCTGCGGTGTTTCAATCGGCGATAATGTTGGTGTCCATTCTTTATTGAACTGTTGAACTAACCGGGCAGCATTCTGATATGCGATCTTTTCCTTCGTTTCATCATCAAGTTTTGCAGCCTGAATCTGTGCTTGAACAAGACGAAAATCGTAATAAGGTAAGTCGCTACCGAACATAAGTTGATCTTTATTGAGATTGTTAACAAGGTGGACTAAGTCCCAGCTTTCATCTGCCCCCTCTGGTTTCTGTGCGATATCGTACCAGATGTTATCATAGTTTGCACAATGTGCGATAGCATCCAGATGTCCTGCTTTGTTCATTGAAACATGACCGATAATGAATGTGATTGAAGGGAACCGTCGTGCATAAGCGGCAATATTGGCTGTTGAACCTGCCTGATGTAGTAGACACAACCCGTTATGCATCGCAACGATTTCAAGAAAATCGTGTAATTCCCCGCCGAGTGAATGTCCAGATAGGCCTGGATGGCATACAAACCCTACTAAACCTTCATTGCACATTGCTCTATCAAGTTCATCTACCCCAGCCTGTCCGTGTCGCACTTCAACGATTCCGAGTCCGATAGGGAAGCGTTCAGGATATTTTTGACAGGCATTTGCGATGACCTGATTTTGTGATCGCGTATCTAATACACCGTTTGCTTGTGGACTACCAGCAGTTGGACAGGGGATTGCCCCAATCACACCAGCCGAAGCCATTCGTGCTAAACACTTTCCCACACTCTGTCCTACGACAGGTGCGCGTGAAACCGTCATACCAATATGACAGTGTACATCAAAAAGTGGTCGCATACTTTCTCCTTTAGGTTATACTTTTAGATGTCAGTCTTAATAATTGTGAGTGCGTTGGATTTATATTGGTATAGAAGCATACGTATTATATCCGTGTGTCCTATCTTCCCCTTGCAGCAGATATATGCTGTGTGTTCGTTGCCAATTTGCACCGTGAAATCGCACATTCGCTGGCATGTAGCGCATAGTATATCCGCACCTGCGCTTTTGTGAGACATTGGGACTGGAATTATGGATTGTCCATGCATCGTGAAAATGACACTCACCGACTTCTAATTCAAGGTTCACGGCTGTTGAAGCATCCATGTCCTCATCCACGACCTCACTTCCAAAGAGATTGTTTTTTCTATTTACTGTTTCGTATCGTTGATCTCGTCGGTTATGACTTTCGGGAATAACCCGCATACATCCGTTTTCAATCTTTGATTCGTCAACCGCAAGCCACATCGTAATAACGTGCATTGGGTCCAACATTTTCCCCCAATATGCACCGTCCTGATGCCACGGAACTTCCATGCCATCTTTCTCACGTTTGCTAATAAAGTGGCTTGACCAAAGCACAATATCAGGACCGATTAATCGTTCTATAACATTCAACACACGGGGATGGGTTAAGTATTTGAATAGATAAGGATGCTCAAAATGGGGTACATCCATCTGTTCTGGACGTTTACCTTCTGGTAAGTTCTCAATCATCTGGTCAACATATTCGCGTAGTTCGTTTAATTCTGTTTCGGTAAATATCCGTCCAAAAGTGAGATACCCGTTTTCTTTGTAAAAGTTCACCTGTTCTTCAGTGACTGTTGTTTCCAGTTGCCAGCTCATGTATCACCTATTGTTTGGGTATAATTTCAAAATCAATGTCCTTTTATGTTTGCAGGTAATGAAGATTAATAAAATATTTCGGTTATTTAGCGAGGTTAGGAAACCTCGCCAGCAGCCTGTACACTCACTTCATGTGAATACGAAATTCAGCGAGGTTAGGAAACCTCGCCAGCAGCCGGTACACTCACCTCATGTGAATAGGAAATTACCGAATTAATAAATTAATGTTCATAAGCTGCACAATCTATTATACAGAGTATATCACATGACGAATTTCTTTTCTATAGATGAACATGTTTATTCAAATTTTTTACATTTATGAGAACACATAATTTTACACACCTTCAGAAATCCAATTAGTTGATATTTACTGAAATCTGAAATAAATTTCCGATTCTAACGTAATATTATGACAGTTTGATGGATATATCCTATTGGATTACAAAACACAATCATTGAGGCGACGATGCGGCACTTTGTAACACTTGACGATTTTTCGAATTCTGAAATAGAGCAGATATTTCGCTTAGCATCAGGTATGCAGACTCAATTGGAAACTTGGGCGGGTATCTGCCGTAGCAAATTATTAGCAACACTTTTTTATGAACCGAGTACCCGTACTCGGCTTTCTTTTGAAAGTGCTATGGAACGTCTCAATGGCGGAACGCTTGGGTTCGCTGATCCGGGTTCTACTTCTGTCACCAAAGGTGAAACGCTTGCGGATACTGCCAGAATGGTTACGAATTACGCGGACATCATAGTGGTGCGGCATAATTTGGCAGGTTCAGCCCGTGTGGTGGCAAATTATTCAAATATTCCAGTCATCAACGGTGGCGATGGCAGTCATGCACACCCGACACAAGCACTCACCGACCTATACACGATTATTCGCCGTAAATCGAAAGTTGAAGGTCTTACGGTGGGAATCTGTGGTGATCTGCAATATGGGC
This sequence comes from Candidatus Poribacteria bacterium, assembly GCA_965261435.1. Lineage (GTDB taxonomy): Bacteria > Poribacteria > WGA-4E > WGA-4E > WGA-3G > MSPOR6. The sequence goes on along the minus strand of CBDHDL010000021.1, from coordinate 2,218,518 downwards.
GCGCTGCGCATTCGTTTGCATTAGCTGTTGCAAGATTTGGCGGTAAACTTGTTCACATCGCACCAAAGGGTTTACATAGTCCGATATGGTTACTGACACGATTAGCAAAATACCACGACCAGCAACCTATTGAGGTTGAAAACGTCCAAGAAGTAATTGAAACACTTGATGTAATTTATGTGAACAGATTACAAGAGGAGAGACTGCCGCCGAATGTAGATGCGGCATCGGTCCGTGGAAGTTATTTACTGAACGCGGAAGTGATGAAGAATGCCAAACCTGATGCGATGATTATGCATCCTCTTCCGCGTGTGAATGAGCTCGCTTATGAATTAGATGATGATCCACGGGCTGCGTATTTTGAACAATCTGCAAATGCGGTGCCTGTCCGAATGGCGCTGATCTCAAGTCTCATGGGATTGGAACAACTCATCCTAACAACCCCCCCGGAGCGTATCATAACTGAAACATCACATCAGTGTGAAAACCCAAACTGTGTCACAAATCACGAAAAATACCTTCTACCTGAACAAGAAATGTTTAATGGCGATACGACAATAAACACCTGTGCATATTGTGGCAGCTTGATTACGTGAGAACACCTAATCTTCCTCATCATCATCAGCAACAGGCACCTTAGATACCAATCCATCTTTTTCAATGACTGCCTCATGTGTTGTCCGATGTAAATGCGAATTTACCCCAGAGGACTGCCAACCTGCATCAAAAAAACTGGTCATAGCAACAAAATCTTTTTCTGTATCGGGTACGTTATCGGGAAAAGGATAAGAAGTTGCCCAATTCATATAAGTAACCGGTTCACCACTATCCCATTGCCATACACCCTCCTTCTCAACATCGTTAAGTCCTATCCAATACGAACGGCTGCGAAAAATTGACTCAATCCAAAACTGTTCCTCTTCGTTGTTTATAGAGACAAGATGTGCACCCTCTTTGATCGCCTTCTGTTGTGCATCATACCAACCTCCGCAACTGATTTTTGCATAAGCATGTCCATTCGCGGGGTTAATGATCCAGACAATTTTTTCCGGTTTCCATGCAAGCCGACGAGCATCATGATGGATTTTAGGAGGAGGGGCTTTTCTTTTACCCAGTAACCCTTGGATAATATTACTCGCTTTCTCCTCATCAAACGCTTTACTAACTTCCTTCGGTTTTGTCTTTGATGAATGTACTACAACATTAGGACTACCATTAAGTTTTATGACAAGTTTCTCAGGTTGCTTGTCATCTGTTAGAACGAAGGGGCCCGCACCACCAATAAATCCCCTATGCTTTACAGACAGCGTATAATATCCTGGATCGTCTGTATATTGTAAAAAGTACCCTTTCGCGTCTGTGAAATTATCTGTTCCATGGGAACCTCCTTGCGTTCCAATATCACCGGGTTCGATCTCCATATCAAGATCTATTTCTGCATTTGCAACGGGAGTCCCATCTGAATACACGACCTGTGCATAGATCTTCATCCTTTCCTTTACAGTTATTTTTACGTCTTTGATTCTTGCATTCGGTTTCAGTCCAAACTGAAGATTACCAAAAGGTATATGTCGATCTTCTGGATAGAAAAAAGTAAGTTTATTCAGTCGAATAGAAACCAGTCTTATACCAGATTCTCCTCTACCGAACCTCAAGTGTCTGGCTAAATGAGCACCTACTTGTGCATTTTGCGCCTTATTCTCCTCTTGTGATTCATTACTAACTTCAGGTGATGGTATTATCTGAATCTGACCGGGTATGATATTGGGAACATCAAACTTCCCATCTGCATCTGTTTTCACCGACAGATACCGCTGAGGTGTACCCTTTTGAGCATTCTCTTCTGGCACTTCTACCCAAGGTGCTGGACCTCTAAACGGTGGGGGGCGATTTCCGTTTTTGGATTCGGATGAATGAATAGAAAACTTGAATCCTGGAACAGGTTTTCCTTCAGTGTTTACAACTATACCAGAAAGTCCACATACTGCACTTTGTTCTGGTTGTTGAATTATCTCTTCAACACCTACGCTTTGAACTGTAAAGCATATCGTAAAAAGACAGACCACAAGCATCAATTGTTTCATCATCAATACTCCTTGTATATGGATATATGTTAGTTATTCAGTGTTTTCTTCTGGTTCAGGTGCCCCGACTATTAGATCAACTTTTTCCAATATTGCTTTTTTAGTTATATTCACGAGATGACCATCACTACGCGTTCTTTGCCATTTACCAGTCACACCGATCAGTACACTGAATTTTGTCTGATCTTTCTTTTCTGTATCCTTATCACTTTCCGATATCAGATTATTTTCGTCCCAATTTATATAAGTGAGTGGATCCCCATCATCCCACTCCTTATCGTTTTTCTTTATACCATCGGTGAATCCTATCCAATAGTTTTCTGCGCCAAAAACACTAAGCAACCACGTCTGCTCAGCTGCATCATTAATTGAAACGAGATGTGCGCCTTCCTCTTTAGCTCTCTCTATCGCTTCCTCTGGAGTCTGACATTCGATCCTTTTGTAGGCATGTCTATTAGCTGGGTTGATTGCCCACACACCTTTTCTTTGACGCTCGTGGAATGCTTGCCTACGTTCAAAATCAGCTTCTCCCGGAATTTGTTGCCTAACCTCTTCAGGTATTTTAGGTTCTTCTTTTTTCTCTTTCAGTTTTAGGGTGAGTCCTTCAAGACGTTGTCCCTGTTCAAGCAATATCTCCTTGGATTCCACAGTCTGTCCTTGATAAGTCACAGAAACAGTACAGTACGCAGGCTTGCTTATATAACGTGTAAACTTTCCTTCTTCATCAAGTGTTCTTGTACCACCACCACTACCGCTGCCCCCGCCTATATATCGCCTTCTGACCCTCAGGTTAACACGAGCATTGCTTAGCGGCGCACCATCGGCATCAAGCACTTGTCCACTAATCTTCATACGGAGACGAACAGTAATCTTTACATCCTTAATATCGCTCTCCTCTTCAATCCCAAAAGGAAACCCTTCATACATCATACGTGCATGATGAAGCATATAGAAACCAATACCTTGCATCTCTATGGAAATTAATTCATAATCTGACTGAAAACCACCGAACAATTTTAATGCGTTCACTGTGGGTGATGTAAGATTGTCAATAGAGAAATCTCCATTAGCATCACTCTTAGCAGGCTCTGGGGGAGGGAATACACGTTCATGCATGTCCACCCTATGTCTATCAGGAATAAACATTCCTTTATATGAATCTATTGATACCTTCACATCTGGAACAGGATTTCCCTTTACATCAACGACTTTACCTGAAAATGTCGCTGCTGAGCAGTAAGGTGCTGCCATCAACATAACAACAATACTTACAATGGATACATAAAATAAAGTGAACCCTAAACGACTCATCTGATCTCCTCCTCTGGTTATATTAGGTGGGTAAACAAGGGAATTAAATCAATATGAGTATTATACACTATGAGGAAAGAATAGGCAATAGAAAGTAGTAGATGGATCAGCGACATGCTGATGAAAAATCATTACTTTTCGATTGATGTTTTTATCTTCATGTCTGTTTTTTCAATAATTGCAAACTCAGTCATTTTCACAATAACACTCTTAGGACTGACAGCATACCATTTTCCATCAGCAAAAGTGGTAACAACGTGCTTTCTTTCATTGGCATCCCATGTTTCAGAAAAGTAATCATTGGGTAACCAGTTTTCATAGCTGATAGCTTCACCGTTCTGCCATTGCCATCCTGTCTCATTTTCATCTTTACTGAGTCCTATCCAATAGAATTCATCGCCAAAGACTGCACTTAACCACTTCTGTTCTTTCGCATCGTTAATCGTGACAAGATGTGCTTTCTCTTTGATGGCTTGTGCAATAGCATCGTCACGAGTTTTGCAGCGAACTCTCTTATATGCATGCCGGTTTACTGGATTCACAATCCATACTTCGTTAGATTCAGGTTGTTGTGTTTCCTGTGTCTCTTTCGGATTGGTTTTAGCAGGTTTTACCTCTGTCTTAGGAGGAAGTGGTTTTGGTGCAATCGGTTTACTATTAAATGTAAACTGCAAACCTGCCCGCCTCTCTCCCGGTTCAAGTCGAATGGGTTTGGTAATTGCTACAAGACCTTGATATTTCACTGAAAACGTGTAGATTCTTGTATCTCTTTCTTCGTCAAGATAATAGACAAAACTACCATTACTATCTGTTCGAGATGTGCCAGATGTACGTCTCCCCTGCATCTCCAACAACGCATTAGAAAGCGGTGTGCCATCTTTAAAAACAACCCGTCCTTGAACACGCATACGTGGTTGTACTTTAACCACTACGTCTTTTATATGGGAACCCGGTTCAATCCCAAATATAACTTCCCTGGCAGCACCAGCTGGATAGAAGGTGATGCCTTTGACGTTAAGAGATTGGATCTCCACGTCTGGCTCAAAATCATCGTTACTGAAACCGAAATTATTAGCAATAAAAACATCAATATAGTCTGGATGAAGCATTGTATAATCCAAAGACAGAAATTCTTCAAGTTTTTTTTCAAAGTCAGGTGGTAAACGCTCATCTATGTTGTAGGGGAGTATCCCGAAGTAAAATGATCCTTTTGGTATACCGGTTATAGAAAACTGACCGTCTTCATCAGTCTGAGCACGACGCAGCAAGAAAAAATCATCAGGTAAATTTACCGTCGATCCCCAACTATTATTGATGATTTCCAGAGGAGCGATAAATAGTTGCAACTTATGAACGGGTTGTCCATTTATATCAACAAAACGTCCAGAAACGGTACCAGTGCCTTCCTGATCAATACTATATGAAGTAAGTCCAGGGACATGTATCAGAAATGTTATCAGCAATATAGTAACGCTGAGTCTAAAAGATAAACGTATCATAAGGTGTTCTCCTTCAAAAGTATTTGTAAAGTGTGCAATAAATCAGATTCCATAAAACCAAACTATTCCTCATCTGACCAATTTTCCTTCTCAAGTAGTGTAGTTTGTACCCATCGCCATTCTATACTCTCAGGACCAATATCCTTCCATCCTTGCAAAGTTAGAATAACATAATCCTCATCACCATTGTCAGAGTCATCTGGTTCATCCTCTGCCCAATTAGTGTATTCTACAGATTCGCCATTGTGCCACTTCCATACTCCTTCTTCTTCAATATCGTTGAGACCAATCAGAATTCTATCTTGTAGGAAAACTTTCTTTATCCACTCCTGTTCTGCCTCATCATTAATTCTGACCAGATAAGCACCTTCTTCTGTGCTTTGGAGAATAGCATCCTCAGGACTGCTACACCGGATTTTTTTGTAGGCATGTCCATTTAATGGATTCACTACCCACACGTCTTGAGCGTCAAGACCGCTATAGACTGATGCGCCTGCTTGTAATCTGTTTAGAACGTCTCTCGGTGATGGCGGAAGAAGAGGTGAATTTAACGTGAAGACAGCGTTGTGAGTTCGATCTCCAGGTTTTACCACAATTGGTTTCAGAATTGCACGCTGCCCTTGATAATTCACAGACAAAATGTAAAAAGCAGGTCCATAGGATGGAACATATTGTATGAAATTCCCTTCAAAATCTGTCCTTGTTCCGAAACCACTATTACTCTCTCCCATTCCATCCAGATATAATTGATTTACATTGAATTTTATGCGTGCATCGGCTACTGGCGTTTTATCCATGTGTAAAACTGTCCCTTGGATTCTTAGAAAGTGTGTGACCTTCACTTCTATGTTTTCGATTTTTTCAATTGATTCCGGTGCAAACACAATCCCACTACTGATCTTGTAATCTATTGAATAAAAAGAAATATCACCAATCTTTAACTTCAATACTTGAGCTGTCGGTTCATAATAGGGTAATACGCCAAATGTGTATGGACCTTGGTTGATTGCCTTGATGGTGAAATCTCCATTGGAATTAACCTCCGCAGGGAAAGCTAATGGGGCATCGGGCCAGCCCTGGCCGTCATCTACAGGTATTGGCCGCCAGCCTCCATTGTTATATTCTACAGGGATTATAGCTAACTTGACATCACTCACCGGATTCCCGCTATCATCAATTACATGACCGCTTGCTGAGAAAGACGACTCCGCATTAGGTTCCTGAATTGTACCTTCGCTTTCATTAGGTGCATCAGCATGACCGATCTGATTTTTCACATCAGGATCAGATGGCAGGCTTGCCATTACAGATGCATCAACAATGTCAACTGTCAGTTCAGTTGACGTGTCAAGACTGTAGGGTTGCTGAAAACGTGCAGAATGTTGTGCACCGAGTCCGAGCATCATCATCACCAAAACGAAAGTTGAAGTGGCAACTACCCACGGTATAAATGGTTTGCTACCGGAAGGTGTTGTGGGGTCAATCTGCATTTCAGTGTCTTTAATTGTTCTCATTATGTTCTCAGTTAAGGTTATTGGGGGTTGGATACTTCCCAAAGTTTCACTTACCATGTGTTCCTCCTTTTGTAATCGTTGGCGTGCGCGATAGAGACGACTTTTCACTGTGTTCAACGATACACCCAAAAAATCACTGATTTCTTTAACTGAACTTCCTGCCAGATAGTGGAGTGTAATTACAATTCTTTCACTCTCAGGCAATTTTTGGAGCAGACGTTTAACCAGGTCAACCCGTTTTTCCGATGCACGTTCTTCAAGTTGTTTTTCCAAATATTCAGCATAGCGTTGTTCTTCAAGTGCAACTGTCGGCAGGTTATCCAATGATTCTATATCGGGTGATCTTTCTTTAAGCCAAGTATCGCAGAGACGGTTCGCTATGACATAGAGCCAACCTGCAAACAGGTTTGGATTTTTCAGTTTCCGAAGATGCTTGTAAGCTCTGAGGAAGGTATCCTGCGTAATTTCTTCAGCAACGTGAAAGTCATCGGTTTTTCGCCAGGCAAGCGCGTGCACGCGTTCTTGGTATCTCTTCACAAGGTGGGTAAAAGATTCCTGATCACCAGATAGCGTGCGTCTAATCAGTTCATGGTCAGTACATTCCATGCGTTTACTCCAAAATTGTCTACTTTATAATACAAAGACTCTGCTTTTAGTTGCAAAGGTTGCATAAAATGAGACCATTTGTATAATTAACAAAAAATCATAAAGATCTGGGTCAATCTAAGTGTGTAAATATTTTGGCAGTGTCACGGAGAAAGTCATAAGACATATTACTCGGATTGAGTGCAAAGTCTTAGGCATTCCGATTTCCATTGACATATCGAATCTCTGTCGTAAGGAGACACCGAACTGTCAATAGATTGGCTCTTTGCTCCAGCGGAGCAATATGTTTATAACGACTTGTGCTAAATGACTATATGTAATATTTTAAATACTATTATGTAGGTTTATGCGTGGACGACATCCTTTAATGCCATCAACTTGCATCCTAAACATTTGTTCAAGAAGACACCGAGTGTGAAACCCGCAAACTTATTGCTGAAGCGTGTCAGCATTCCCCAATGGGAACGAGCACGTATCCGTGAAATATGGAACTGTTGGGTCAGTTGACTAATCGTTGTCTCAACCCTTCTTCTTATTTTCTGATGCAGTTTGCGAAACTTTGGCGGATATTGTTTCTCCTGATTCTTACGCCGTGTTGGTAATAGACAGACATTCTCCGTTTCAAGTAAATCTCTTTCAAGTTTTTCACTCACATATCCTTTGTCTCCAATGATAATAGGATAAGTGCCGCGTTCACAAAACAAGGGAAGCACTTCTCTATCATCAGTATCAGCAGTCGCTATGGCAAAATCAACAGGGAGCCCGTAGGCAGTGGTTATCACACTACCACGAAATCCGAAGAAAGTGTCAAGTCCTTTTGTAGCACACTTTCCATAAGTCGCCAAAGTGCCTGTAGCATCCGCACATTTTAGAGGGGATGTAGAAGCAGGAGCTCGTTTGAAATCGCAAATAGGGATAGGGAAACTATCCACAATAAACACACCATCATCCGGTAAAAACTGTATCAAAATGCGTCTGAGTTTTTCACTTGCGTGGCATAGGTTCCGGCGTCTTCTATTGAAACGCGACCTTTCGGGCAAATGTGGGAATAAATCAGAGAGTTCTGCTTTGATCATTTTGTATCCTGCAAGTTCACTATCCTTGCCTATGAGTTCTAATAACCAGGAGATACAAATAATATCGCTATCAGGACAACGGCTTTTTGGTCCTGGACGAAGTTCCTCAGCACCCGGGAAGTAGGTGTCGTAAAGTGTTGCGGTAATATTTCGCACGACTAACGCTACGTTTCGTAGAGTGCGTGGTTTGTTTTTTAGTTGCATTACATGCTTTTCTAATGTATTCTGTAAATCCATCCTTATGCTCCTTTTAATGTAAAGGTTATGTTATAAAGAAAAGCATAAGGATGGATTAAAGTAAAGATAAAAACACAAATCCATAAATATGTGAAATACAATATTACATAAAAATAATCAACTGGCACAAGTCGTGTTTATAGAAAAATGTGCGTCAAGTGACCGCACTCCAGCGGAGTGCTATGTAAACAGAACCGAACATAAGCAAAAAATCAATGCTTTGCCAAAAACTTTACACACCCGAATTTAAGGTCAGTGTTATTGAGTTTTCGGGTTTTCGTGCGTTGTTTTTCATTAACATTAATCTCTTTGCTGACTTATTGTGGGTTTGAATTTCTTATTGTCTGAAACAGGATTTGCAGGATTATAGGATTTTCAGGATAAGAGAAATGTTCACTTCCCCTTGTTATGTCGTTTTATTTTCATGTCTGCCTTTTCAATGATAGCCATCTCGGTCATGCCAACTATGACACTTTTGGGACTAACAGCATACCATTTTCCATTAATGAAAGTTCTAACAGCATTGATTCTTTCATTTACATTACAAGATTCCGAAAAGTAATCAGTAGGTAACCAGTCTTCGTAAGTAAGTGGGTCTCCATTATCCCACTGCCATTTTCTTGCTTGTTTAGAATGCTCATCTACAGTTGTAACCCGTTCAAGTCCGATCCAATAAAATTCATCCCCGAACACTGCTTCTAACCAAGCCTGTTCGTTCGGATCGTTGATGGTAACGAGGTGTGCTTTTTCTTTCTTTGCTAATGCAATCGCATCTTCGCGTGTCTTACAGTTAATTCTTTTGTAAGCGTGTCGGTTTGCTGGATTGACAATCCAGACCTCGTTAGATTCAGGTCTCGGTGGTTCTGGTGGATTTTCCGGGATAGATTTAGCAGATTTCGTCCCTGTTTTTGGTGGGAGTGGTTTGGGAAGGATCGGGTCACTGTCAAATGTGAAAGTTAATCCATCAAGACGGTCTCCTGGCTGAAGGAGTATAGGATCAGACATTGCCATCAACCCTATATACTTCACCGTAAAAGTATAGAATGCAGATTTATTCCATTCCTTCAGATAATATACAAAGTAACCGTTTGGATCTGTTTTGGGATCACTGCCTGAGTATCCGCCTCCTAACCCATCTTCCGTATTAAAAGAATGGCTGATCCGTAATCTTGCATTAGCAACTGGTGTGTGATCTTTAAATAGAACGCGCCCACGAATCCGCATTTTAGGTTTCACTGTAACGACTACGTTCTCAATATGTGTGCCAGGTTTTAGACCGAATGGGATAGTGTATTTTCTTCCACGAGAATGAAATGTTAAATCTTTGATTTGAAGAGAAAGGATTTTATACTCCGGTTCATAATCCTCAGATTCCAACTCAAACCTTTTTGATAGTAGTATACTGATATTGTCAGGGAGTGGAACGAAAAACTTGGGACCTGGTGGAATATCAGTAATTGAAAACCTTCCGTCTGTATCTGTGAGTGTGAGTGGTGTATCAGCGTAGTATTTTCTCATCCACAATATATGCTGATAAGAATCTGATTTAAAATTGATTTCTTGTTGTGGAGCAATGACTATAGGTAATTCAGCGACAGGATTACCGTCTACATCAATGACGCGACCAGAAAATGTAGATGTTTGCTTCTGAGAAATACTCAGGAAAGGAATAAAGATAAAAAGTGTGATGATTGCAAGGAGTATTGTAATAGTGGGAATGTTGGATTCTGAATATCTCATAGTTTTTCTCCATTCTTGTTAATACCGTGTGGATTAATGGATCAATGGGGTAACTCTTCTCTTTCAATCAGTGCTGTTTGGATCCTCTGTCCTCGTCGGCTTCTGGGATTAATGTCTTCCCATTTTCCCCATTTACCTGCATATCCCATTATGACATAGTCTTCATCGCCTTTGTCGGTGTCATGTGGTTCTTGATCTCTCCAGTTAGTGTAAGTTAGGGGTTCACCGTTGTCCCATGTCCAGTGTCCCTCTTGGGAAATGTCGTTGAGTCCAATAAAACTGGATGTAGTTTTAAAGACATTTCCTAACCATTTCTGTTCAGACTCATCATTGATTGTTACTAAATATGCACCTTCGACTGTAGCTTTCGTCTTTGCATTATTCCAATTCTCACACCTAATCCTTTTGTATGCATGTCCGTTTTCAGGATTTATTATCCACACATCTTGTCGGATGGGATTCGCTGAGAGTGATGCTGTCGTAAATCCTTCTTTTCGTATGAGTAAGGGAGGTTGTAGAGAACCACCAAATATGAAAACAACATTGTGAGTGTGATTGCCTGGTTTCAGGAAGAAAGGCTTTGCGTTTACGGTTTGTTCCTGATACGTGGCAGACATCCAGCAGATAGAAGTCTTATCATATCTATTGTTATTAAACCAATAGTCCACAAAGTACCCTTCAGCATCTGTATCAGCAGTACCTGCTACGTAAGTAGCACCATGTCCGTTAAAGGTTTCTGTTATGAATTGGATTTCTGTGTGTGCAATCGGAGTACCATCTATATTTACAACCTTTCCTCGAATTCGTGGATGTTCCAGAATAATCTGCAGGTCTTCAACATGTTTGTCTGTAGGGATGGTGAACACAATCCCGTATTGGTCACCCTTTCCATGAGGATAGAAAAACATGCCTGCGATTTGAACCTTTAAAATGCGCATGCCTGCCCTTTGATACGGATATAGTGTTAATTGTGCTGTACCACCCACTGTATTGGTAATTGTAAAAGCTCCATCCAAATCAGTTGATGCTTGGTGCTCTGCTGGATCTAAAAGAATACCATTTTCGTCTCTTCTTGGGAACCAGCCGCCATTGACAAATTGGACAGGTGTAATAGCTATATTAACACCATCTATTGGATTACCCGCCTCATCAACAATGCGACCAGTGAGAGAGGAGGATAACTTTGCATCTGGATTTTGACTTGTTCCTTCACTTTTAACTTGCGCATCCACACTTCCTATCTGATTTTGCACATCAGGATCAGATGGTAGGTTCATCATCACCGTAGCCTCAACAATGTCAACTGCCATTTCAGATGGAGCGTCAAGACTATAAGGTTGCTGAAAATGTGCAAGGTTTTGCATGCCGATTCCAATCATAAGTGCTACCAAAATAAGCGTTGAAGTGGCAATTGCCCACGGTATGATCGGTTTGTTCGTTGAAGGTGCAGCGGGGTCAATCTGCATTTCAGTGTCTTTAATTGTTCTCATTATGTTCTCAGTTAAGGTTATTGGGGGTTGGATACTTCCCAGAGTTTCACTTACCATGTGTTCCTCCTTCTTTAAACGCTGGCGTGCGCGATAGAGACGACTTTTTACCGTGTTCGACGATACGCCCAAAAAATCACTGATTTCTTTAACTGAACTTCCTGCCAAATAGTGGAGTGTAATTACAATTCTTTCACTCTCAGGCAATTTTTTGAGCAGCCGTTTAACAAGGTCAACCCGTTTTTCCGATGCACGTTCTTCAAGTTGTTTTTCCATATATTCAGCATAGCGTTGTTCTTCAAGTGCAACTGTCGGCAGGTTATCCAATGATTCTATATCGGGTGTTCTTTTTTTAAGCCAAGTATCGCAGAGACGGTTCGCTATGACATAAATCCAACCTGCAAACAGGTTTGGATTTTTCAGTTTCCGAAGATGCTTGTAAGCTCTGAGGAAGGTATCCTGCGTTATTTCTTCAGCAACGTGAAAGTCATCGGTTTTTCGCCATGCAAGCGCGTGCACGCGTTCTTGGTATCTCTTCACAAGGTGGGTAAAAGCTTCCTGATCACCAGATAGCGTGCGTCTAATCAGTTCATGGTCAGTGCATTCCATGCGTTTACTCCAAAATTGGCTACTTTCATAATACAAAGACTCTCATTCTAATTGTAAAGGTTGCATTAAATGAGACGATTAATACAAATATCAGAAAATGAGGAAGTTTTGAGTCAATCTTAAGGAGGAGTGTGCATAAATATTTCGACGTTAGATATGCATCGAATAGTAGAACATATCTCATAGATCATTTATATTGTTGTTTTATTGTTGTTTGTGATGTGTATTAGATTGATACAACGGACGGGGAAACCCCGTCCCTACGAAATACGGACAGGGAGACCCCGTCCCTACGAAAAACAGGTGCTGTGATCAGAAATTTACGGACAGTTAGTTTTATGAGACACCCTTTTAAAGTGCACAGGGAATTATTCCGAAGATAATTGTGCGAAGATATTTCTTGAAATACAAGAGTAGCATCCTTAATCTCCTTTGTGAAAAAGTGTTTCTAATTTTACCATCTTGGTGTGTTGGTGATTGATTTTACTATAACCGCAATTATATGTAAAAGAATAACAATTAGCAATGAAAAAAGTCTGGTAGTGAGTGTGAAATGTTTCTGTTATGATGCACATATTGTTGAAATAATCTCGGAATCTCGTCTCATCTTTAGAAGAACTTTCAACGCCTGCAAGACAAAAACAAATTGACACAACAAAGATACAATGCTAACATAGAAAAACTCGGATCGTTTATTATGATATAAAGGTGAACTCTCTATGAAAATAACGAAGTTAGAAACGTTTCTTGTTCAACCGCGTTGGCTCTTCCTAAAAATACATACCGATGAAGGTTTGGTCGGTCTCGGTGAACCTATTTTGGAAGGACGTGCAAAAACTTGTGCACAAGCGGTAGAAGAACTCGCTCCTTATCTTATTGGTGAAGACCCCAGACGCGTTGTACATCATTGGCAAGCGATGTATCGGCATGCATTTTACCGTGGTGGTCCTATCTTAACCAGTGCGTTGAGTGGTGTTGAACAGGCACTATGGGATTTAGCAGGAAAATCACTCGGCGTTCCTGTATATCAACTCTTTGGTGGACCTACTCGAGATCGTATACGATTATACAAAGGCGGTGGAGATCCAGATGGAATTAAAGAATGGATTGACAAGGGGTTCACTGCATTCAAAACGGGTGTTGCGGGTGGTAGACCAGCACGAATCATTGAAAATAAAGCTTTTATTGATAAAGCCGTCAATCACTTTGCTGCACTGCGAGAAGCCGCTGGCACAGAAGTAGACTTGGCTATTGATTTCCACGGAGCTGTTAGTCCTCAGACTGCAAAAGTCTTGATTAAGGCATTAGAACCCTATCAACCGATGTTTGTTGAGGAACCTATCCAGTGTCAAAATGTGGATACACTTGCGGAAATCGCACGGAGTACCCATTTACCAATTGCAACAGGGGAACGTATTTTCACAAAATGGGGATTTCGTGAAATCTTGGAGAAACAGGCAGCGTCAGTACTACAACCTGACTTGTGCCATGCTGGTGGCATAAATGAAGTGCGAATCATTGCTGGAATGGCTGAAGCATATTATGGTGGTATAGCACCGCACAATCCACTCGGTCCTATATCGTTGGCAGCATGTATCCAATTAGATGCATCTATTCCAAATTTCGTGATGCAGGAACATACAACACTTGGTGAAGGTTATTTAAAAAATCCGTTCGTGTTTAAAGACGGTTTTGTTGAATTACCAACTGGTCCAGGATTAGGCATTGAGCTAGATGAAGATGCACTTGAAGATAAGATAGACCACGATTGGCGCAATCCTGAATCTTATCATCCAGATGATGGTTCAGTCGTGGATTGGTAAATGAAAAAGTCGCGATTCTGAAATCGCTCCTACAAATTTATGAAAGCGTATATATGAAATTTATAATGTTCACAAAACATCTACAAGGGTTAGAACTACCAGAGATAATCACTGCATTACAAGCAGTAGGGGTTGAAGGTGCTGATCTTTGTACACGTCCCGGATATCCGGTAAATCCTGAGAACGCGGAGAAGGAATTACCGGCAGCTGCGAAACTATTTGCAGAAGCAGGTTTGTCTATTCCTCTTGTTACTGCTCCTGGAGATTTTTTAGACCCATCAAAAGATGAGACAAAACGGGTTTATGCTGCTGCTGGTGAAGCTGGTGTGAAAAATATAAAGTTAGGATATTGGCATTGGCACTCAGATAATGGAGACTATTGGACTCAGGTAGATTTCATCAGAAACCAACTTGAGGATTTTTCTAAACTATCTGAAAAGTTTGGACCGCGAACCTGCATTCATAACCATTCTGGAACTTCTATGGGTCTTAATTCATGTGCAGTGATGAATCTTGTAAAGGGTTTTGATCCACAACATATTGGCGTGTTTGCGGATACAGGACACCTCTCAATTGTCGGAGAACCGATTAACATGGCACTTGACATTGTTAAGTCTCATCTTGCTGTCATTGCTTTCAAAGACTTGGCACGTTCCCCTGGCATGCGGGGTGGTAAAGTTGTGCGCGTTGGAAAAGGTTTCGTTGATTGGGAAACTACTCTTGATACATTAAAGACAATGGAATATTCAGGACCGGTTAGTTTTCATAGTGAATATAGTGGAGAACCCGTAGACAGTGTGATTGATCTCGCTCGCGTAGATGTGCGATTTATTCGTAGTTTGATGAACACATAAGGAGATAGCATGGGACAAGTTCAGTTAGGATTGAATACAAGTACGATTCGTCCTGCAAGTTTGATGGATAAAATTCGGATTGCAGGGGAAACCGGTTATACTGCAATAGAGTTGTGGAATAATGACCTAACCGAGTATGAGGAACAAGGTGGTTCACTCTCTGATGTGAAAAAGGCACTTGACGATCACGGACTTTCTGTTCCTACCGTCATTGCTTTACACGGTTGGCTCAATGCAACGGATGCTGACTTTAAGAATGCAATGGAGGATGCGAAAAAACGGATGGCACAAGCGGCTGCGGTCGGTGCAACGTATATCATATCAAGTCCACCTCGTGAGGTAGCAGACCTGCAGTTAGGCGGGGAGAATTATCGCAAACTTCTCGAACTTGGTCGTGAAATGGGTGTTAAACCTGCGATGGAATTCCTCGGTTTTGTTGATGGTGTAAATCAGGTGAAACATGCTTGGGAAGTGATGGAAGTTGCTGACCATCCGGATAGCACGATTGTACTTGACCCGTTTCATATCTATCGTGGTGGTGGAGAAATAGAGGATATGGAAGGTATCCCTGGTGAGAAAATCGCTGTGTTTCATTTTAACGACGCACCTGCTGAACCTGCCCGTGCGGAACAGACAGATGCGGATCGGGTTTATCCGGGTGATGGTATCCTTGATCTAAAGAGGATGATCTCTATTTTGAAAGATGCTGAGTATTCGGGTGTTATCTCGTTGGAATTGTTCAATCCAAGTTATTGGGAGGAAGATCCCGCAGAAGTTGCTCGGATTGGGTTGGAGAAGATGAAAGCTGTACTACGATCCTGATGTCTTTAAACAACAGAAAGGAATAAGTATGAAAGTCAAAAAAATTATAGGTTTTATTAACAACGGTATTGATTCATTTTTTGCTCGAAAGCTCGGAAAAGACAGGGCGCAAGCGTTACAATACGTAATGTGGCTTGTAATTTTGCTGGTGATGATGTTCGGTTTGTACTTTGTAGTTCAATGGGGACGAGTCGAGCTGCACAACAAGCAGATCGCTATAGCACAAAATCAGTATGACAATGAGATGTTTGACAACAAGCA
Source organism: Candidatus Poribacteria bacterium (assembly GCA_965261435.1). Taxonomy (GTDB): domain Bacteria; phylum Poribacteria; class WGA-4E; order WGA-4E; family WGA-3G; genus MSPOR6. The sequence goes on along the minus strand of CBDHDL010000021.1, from coordinate 2,202,595 downwards.
CTATGCGGGTAAATATTGGTATAGGAGGGGAAAATATAAACAATCACTATCAGAATTCACCTCGTTTATTGACAAGTTTCCATCTATCCTTTATACCGAAAATTCACCACTTTCAAGCACGCAAAAATCAGAGAAGGTAGATGAGGTAATCATTAAAGTTCTATTGAGTTTACGTAAACTCAATAGACATGACGAGATGACCAACTATGTAAAGAAATTCAATAAGAAATTTCCTGAAAGTAAATTGGTAACTATCCTTGATTCAGATCAGAAATCAATTCTTGAATTGTATTATGATGGACTGTCCTCATTATACAACAGAAGACAAGACCGGTTAGAATCAGCCAAGTTGTTTGATAGATTAGCTGAAATGTGGCTGGACATCAAGGACTATGAAGCTAGTGTTGACAAATCCAGATTAGCAGCAGAATTTCGAGATTTAGCGCGTAAAACCTTCAAAGATGCCCGTGAGGACTTTGAGAAACTATTGACCTACGAACTTTTAAACGAAGCACCCTATTCTGAACTTAAGGGAGAGGCACTATACTTCATTGCTAAGTCATTTCTCGTTGAGAGGAATTACAGACAAGCATATATAGAATTTGATACGATTGCCACCGTAGAATTTAAGAACTATCCAGACCTACAAGACGACGCAATGTATTATGCGGCTTACTGCTTAAGACAACGTGGGATATATAATGAGGCACTTGGTCGATATACAGAATTCATGGTGAAATTTCCTGATAGTGAATATGTCACCGATGCATATTTTGACTTAGGTCGAATCTATAGTATCCGAAAGGAATATAATAATGCACGCAGCTGTTACGAAATTGCCTTGCAGCGCGAAAAGGAGCGGAATGCTATAGTTAAAAACCTTTTAGAGTTCGGAAACAAGAGTTATGTCGATGAAAAAGCGGAAAGTAGTGTTAAAGAAGAGCAATTACAATCTGAGTATGATTCCCGTATTACAACATACCGAGCATTAGCGTCAAGATACCATGAGGATGATTTTTTCACCGAAGCGTTATATTCTATATCCAATTTTCCAAGAAAACCTAAGAATTGGGACGATATAAAAACCAACATAACTGAGTATGAAAACTTAGTTACAAACCACGGACAACACCGGGAAGCTAGCCTTCAGAATTTAATTGGGCGTACTTATTACGATCAAGGCATTGATGAATTAGATACAGACAAAGCTGAAGGTTTCTATCAAAAAGCTATTGATAATTACGAGCTTCTGTTGGCAAAATATCCTCAAAGTGCCTTTAATCCGAAGGCTAAACTCATTATTGCTAACATCTATAACAGATTGGACGAACATGATGAATCCATTAAAGCGTACGAACGCATTATTGATGATTTCGGTCAGGACTACAAAAAAGGAAGTACAATATCGGTCACAGTTGTTAATGAAGTTTCAAAAGAGACAGATCCTCGTGTTTTTTCGGTGTTTGAGATTGGCGAAGCCTATTTTAAAATGCATAATTATGAAAAAGCACTAGTACTTCGTCAAGTGTTAATTGATGGGTATAGTCGTTTTAGTTTTATCCGTGCATCATCTGTAGTAAACCGCCAACTTGTTTTTGTCTGTTTTTCATTTCTTCTGTTTTGCCATGCTTGGATTTCCTGTTTGAGTGTTTGTTGGTCAGCAATTCGTCTTGAAAGACATTCACGAGTTAACACTGAAAGTTCAATCTCAGCCATGTTTAGCCAGCTACCATGCTTGGGTGTATAATGAAACTCAAGTTTTTCGGCAATGCGTCTGGCTTCTTTCGGTTCAAATGCGTTATACAACGAAGCCGTTTTATGAGTATTGAGATTATCACAAACCAGAGTAATCTTTTGAGCATTGGGAAAATGAACATCAACCAAATTACGGCAGATATGTGCAAAGTCAACACTTGTGCGTCTGTCTGTCACTTCAACGTGTCTAAACCCTTGTAGTGGTGCGAAAATCATGAACAGATTGCTAACCCCATTGCGTTGGTATTCATAATCATAGCGTTGTGGTGAACCTTCAACCATAGGAATAGGGTGTCGTGTTTCTTTGATATGTTGTTTACTTGTTTCGTCAACACAAACCACAGGATTACAAGCGTCTTCGGGTTGCTGATAGGTATCTAAGACATCTTCCATAGCAGCGACAAACTCCGCGGATGCTTCTGGTGGAATACACCATTGCTTTTTTAGCCAAGGTTTGAGTTCGTTTTTTTTTAGTACTTGTCGTATCGCTTCATGAGAAATGCTGGTAAAATGTTCCAACTCTACCATTTTATCTGCTAACAACCGAAGGGTCCATCTTGCGTGTCCTTCAGGTGGATCTGAGCAAACTAAAGCGATAAGATGTGCTTCCTTTTCTCCATCAAACTTTGGATTTGGTGGTTTAGAAGGTTTCTTAGGTGCAAGTGCGGCAGTGAGTCCTTCAAGCACAAATGTCTTTCGGGTTCTCTCAATGGTCGGCACCGAGACTTCAACCGCTTCACATATTTGTTCGTCAGCATACGCGGGACCAAACTCACTTTCGTCCGCTTTCAATAAAATCCTGGCACGTGTAAGTTTTCGCGCAGATTCAATACCAGAAGAAATCAAATCAATGAGATAATCTCGTTGATCCTGATCCAGAATAACTTTGAATTGTTTAACAGCCATAATAGACTCCAATGTAAATGAATAATTATATCGAATCTAAGTATACCATTATTCGTATAAACTATCAAACTAAGGTTGACTTTACACTAGAATGGTATCTGAAAATCATAACGAAGAATGGGTTCAAGTCAGACACTGCTTCCGAAGAATTTCGAGGAGATGCTCTTGCTCCTGCTGCACTTGATAGGGCTATGCAAGCACTCTACAAACTTCAACGCAATGATGAGTTAGAAAACATTGCTGTTACATATATAAAGGCTATCCGGGAGGCACCACAACTGTTTCTTTCAACAGCAGATACAGAACTACTTTCAGTAGAGGCTCGGTTCAAATATGCTAATATAATACGTGATAAATTTGAACAGTACGCAAAAGCTGCCTTGGAATACAAAAAGTTGAACGAACAATACGTAATTAATAAAAATGATGAAGTTTCTGGATATCTGCCAAAGCCAAATTTAAGTTTAAACCTCATCCGGTTGCAAGGAAAGTTTTACGAGGGATGGTGCTATAAAGAGTCTGCTAATCAAGAGTCTGCCATTGTCTCTCCTTCTGTGATGGAAACCTATACGGAAGCAACGACACTTTTCAAAACGAATTTTCAGCCTCTAATTGATGCCCCAGAAATTGAGATTGAAGACCGTGATTACTATATTACGAAAGCAACGAAAATCTTTGAGAAATTAGCATACGAGCAGTATCTTGCAGGTGAATTTTACTTTAAAGAAAGAAAGTTTAAGAAGGCTATTGCCGAATATGAAAAAGTCCTAAAAGTCTATCCTACAAGCGACTACGTTAAGGATGCCCGCGATAGGATCAAAGAAATTCTTCAGAAATCAGGTAATAAATTCGGTGATAAAACGAATTTATTACCTGAGTCAGACGATTCTAACTTATTTGGAGAAACTCAAACTGAAAAACAACTGACCCCAGAGAAAATTGCCAAAATAGCATCGGACTCTACAGTGTTTCTGAGAATGAATACCGGTACTACTGGTAGTGGGTTTTTTGTATCCCCTGGCCTCATTGCTACCAATTTTCATGTAATTGCGGGACAAACAAAAGGTTATGCATATCTTATTAACAAGAATTTGCATTACGCTATCGTAGGTGTTGTTGCGACTGATGAAGCACGAGACTTAGCGATTTTAAAAGTCCGAGCTTTTGATGTTCCACCACTTCCACTTGGTGACAGTGACAATGTTGAAGTTGGCGAGACTGTTTACGCCGCTGGTAGTCCGAAAGGACAAATTGATACAATTTCAGATGGTATAGTAAGCCGCTTACGACCTACTGAGATTACACGTTTTAGGAGCAACGGACAAATGGTTAGAGCAAAGCGTCTCCAAATTACCGTCCCTACTTCTCCAGGGAGTAGTGGTGGACCACTGTTAAACAGTAACGGTGAGGTTATAGGAATTAACCACGCCGGGGACCACAGTCCCGATGCACAGAACATCAATTTGGCAATTCCAGTCAATTATCTTGAAGAACTACTAAAGCGTGTTGGAACACCAGAACCTTTGAAAAATTTCAAGATAACTTCAAGGTAATTATGATACGACATCTATTCTCGTAAGATATATAGGTCATGTCGATCTTTCTTCAGTTCTAATTCAAGAGAGGCATAATATAAATCAATTTATTCAAATAAATCTATTTAAGGATTAGTTGATAAAAAGATTGGCAAAGGGAGGTGAATCGTATGAAGCGAAATTGGAAAAATGGTTTGTTCAGAATAGTGATCGTTTTCTTTTTTGTTGTTATGTTAGTTTATGAATTGGTTACGACAGAGGGTCTGCTCAAGAGTTATTTCTCTTGGAATAACGGTTTTATTTTTGGCCTTAAGATTATAATAATACCTGCTGCCTTAATTTACATGGTTGTGTGGGCAATCAATTGGTGTAGAATAGGTTTCAAGGAACCTAAACTAAACATAAACTGGGAAGAAGGTGGAAACCGTCTTGCTGTTATTATATCTGCTTTGTTGGTCATCAGTTTTTTCATCTGGGTATGGGTAGAGACTGAAGACCTGGTAAAGGCATTTTTTTTAACTGTAATATTGTCCACCCCTTTTATTTTACTTTACGGGGCATTAGATTGGATTGGTCGAGGTTTCAAGAAGTCAAAAGATAAAAAATATCACGATGAATACGACGAATAAAGCAAGGGAATAATTATTGATTTTGCAGAGACTATAGTCACGATATGCGTTCTGTCAAATTCTTTTTTGATTAAGTGTCTACATTATTCATCCGCAATGTATTAGTTAATACGAAATTCCTATTTGTTAAAAACCAGTTATTAATTGGTATTTAGAGTTAAATCAAATAACCAGACAATCATCAAATTCACTAATCCGTTCCCATCCAAAACACCAAAGTTGCCACCTAACATGTATGTGGCAACTTTTTTGTTTTCTCAGCGATCTATGAAATAGATAGGCAACTTAATAAATCAGCGATCTATGAAATAGATAGGCAAACTTAATAAATATGTTGATTTTCCATGAGTATATGATATAATAAAATAAAACATCTTGCATATATTCACACTTGCAGAATTGAGAAAATTAAAAGGAAAAACTAAATGAATTACGTTGATGGACTATTGTCATCATTGATGCGCGTGAAAGATGCGCGGACGCTACGTTCTTCCTCGTGGGATACGACTGGACGAAATAACGATGCATGGGATATTACCCCTGGTGAAACTCGTGTCCTTGCTGACATCAAAGGTCCTGGTTGTATCAATCATATATGGATGACCCAACCGAATGGATATCGTAATGTACTAATTCAGATGTTCTGGGACGATGAGGAACATCCGAGTGTTTTGTGTCCGTTAGGTGATTTTTTTGGTCTTGGAAACGAGATTGTCAACTCTTACGATTCCATCCCATTCTCTGCTTCTACACACCACAATAATCAGTTTAATACCGGTTGCGCGCTAAACTGTTATCTTCAGATGCCGTTTAACCGCTCAGCACGGATTGAACTCGTCAACGAGGGGGATACACCACACCGACAATACTTTTATGTAGATTATGAACGCTATCCAACTACGTATGGTGAGGATATTGCTTATTTTCATGCACAATTCCATCGTGAAAATCCGTGTGATGGTTGGGGACATGAAATCATGGTCAACACAGCGGAAGCAAATATCATAAATGCTGAACGTCTCGCGTGGGACAATAACTATCTGATTCTATCAGCAGAAGGTAAAGGACACTACATTGGCTGCAACCTTTCCGTTAGCAACTTTCAAGGAACTTGGTGGGGTGAAGGCGATGATATGATTTGGATTGATGGCTATAAATGGCCTCCCGATTTACACGGAACAGGATCGGAAGACTATCTCAATCAGGCTTGGGGTATGCAACAAAACGCATTTGCTCATAACGGTTCATCTGTTCACGAAAGCAACACCAACGGTTACCAGACATCGTATGTTTACCATCTGGAGAATCCTATCCGTTTTGAGGAAGAGATTCGGGTGACGATAGAACACGGACACGGTAACCATCTCAGCAATGAGACATCATCAGTTGCATACTGGTATCAGATAGAACCTCATAAACCGTTTGGTATACTGCCTGTTGAACAACGGAAACCAGTGTTGAAGGATGAAGATGGAAATTGGATTATTGACAAGACAAACCAAACACCATCATTAGACCTTGTTCTAAACGATGAAATGAAAGAAAAGAAAAAGCAGTGGCAAGAGAAACAGTAGTTGCCATTATGCTTAGTAAATTGATCAGAGGAGACATAAGATGCTGACGTTTTTCCAACATTTTCTTATCGGAAAAATGGAAGAAGATACACAAAATGGTGATGAGGAGGTTGAACAGGAACAACCGGAGCCTGAACATTCAAATGAAACGCCAGAGCCTAATGATGAGACTACAGATGAGTCTGAGTCTGATGAGACACAATCACAGTCTGAATTGGATGCCACACCTGATGCAAACGAGACACTTGATGATTCCGGTGAAATATCTCATCAGGAAGATACACCAGAAACTGATGCAGCGGAAGAGGTTGACATTGCCTCCGAAGGTAATGAAACACAGGAAGAGGAGGTAAGAACAGAACCTGAGGCAGAGTCTGAGGACGAAGAGGTATCTGGAGAAGATCAATCACCTGACAAGATAGAGACTTGTGTTACTGAAGATATAACAGAAGACCCTGTATCATCAGAAGTTGAGATATTGCCAGAAACTGAGGAATCAACCGAGATTGAAGAAATTCCGGCACCTGAAGAAGTCGCAGAGGAGGTTGAGGAACCAGAATCGAGTGAACCAGAAATTCCGATTAGTATTGGTGAGAGTGAGGAATTGTACGATTTTGTGGCAATGTTTGAGGAGAGTGAATGCACTGGTGCTGAACACATCTCGGCAAACATGGCAGATTCTTCTGGTGGCGTTACAAAACCGGCGATTCTTGAACATCCCCATCCAACTGACGTTTCGCGTATTGTCTATAAGATAGACGTGCCTTCGGTTGAGGAAAATGAGGATATCCTCCTATATTTTAGTATTGGTCTTAGAGACGGTGTTGTGTTTGATGACCCGGAAAGACAACCTGGAGGCGTCAAGTTCTCAATTGAGGTCCTTGGAGAACAGTGTTTTGAATATGTATCAACAGCGTGTCAGTGGACACCAAATAGCTTAGATTTGACACGTTTTGCGGGCGAGAAAGTTGAGATCGTATTTATAACCCGATGTAATGTTGAAGGCAATAGCAATTATGCATGGGGGTTGTGGGGAGAACCTAAACTTCTAAAACTTTCTCAACCTGGAGAACAGCAGGAACCATCTTCAGAGATACAATGTGGTCTTGCAATAGTAAAATTACCCGATGATCGCGTGACTCTATCTGATTTTAATAGAGATGACTTGACACCTGTTCAGGAGGTCGTCTCTGAAATCGTTCAAAATTTAGACGAAGAACCGATTGAAATAGTGCTTTATGCAGCACAACCGAAATTAGAAATTGTGAGTGTAGGAACGACTGCAGCAGTCGTTGGTATAGGTGAAGCCTTCGAAATTCAATGCACTATCAAAAACGTCGGTACAGGACCACTTTTAGAGGTTAGTAAGACTCGTCTTAATATAAATGATATTAAGTTACGTCGTGGCCGCACATCACACAATGTGAAGTCCCTTGCGCCTGGTGACACATCAACATTTGTCTGGTATGCGCGTGGTGTTTCACGTCCCACTACCCTAAATTTTGGTGTCTCGCTTAAGTCTCGTTCTCTCAAAGGGACAGAAAAGATGGAGGGTATCGTCCAGATTCGTCCCGCAGCCCCAAAACTTGAAACGCAAGTAGTGAATGAACTTCATACCTATTTTCACGGCGAACACGTAGTGATTGGAAATAAGAATCTTCGTTTAGTTCTGGTCCATAACGGAGACCATTTTCAATCCACAAGTAGAAGATCTAAAAAGAACTTACCAGAAAGAACTGAGAAGGGTTACGAATATTATGCGATTTATGTTGCCAAAGGGAGTACATATCAACAGATAGCAACATCTAAAATGATTGCAGAGGTAACCTATCTTTCAAATGGTAATACACACAATTTTCATTTTATCCCTGACGATGTTCAGTTCGGTGGAAATAGTCTTGGAGAATCCATTGTTCGAATTTCAGGTGAACACAAAGATACAGATGGTGTTACATGGAGTTTGCAATTGCAGTTTATCCTGAGTGAGGATGCGAAGCGAATCAAGGCAACCTACAATTTAGGCGTTGATGGTGAACGGGACCTTCTTGCGTTCCGTGGAACAGAAATATACGCGGGACATAAGAGTACGCGAGAAAAGAAAACTGCGGCTTTATTTCCTGGTTTAGAGTTCCTTGAAGGTGATGAACCTTCATCCAATACGCGTGATGCAGCACCACCGATAAACAATCGTCTGGTTCCACATCCGTATAAAATTACTATACCTGTGATGGCGGTTGAGATGCAGAAGTCGGTAATCGGTATTGCTTGGGATCCTCTGAAAAGTTGGGATGGAGAAGCACAGCATGTCTCCGCGGTATATGCTTCACCGAACTGGCATGATCAACAGCGCAACCATCTGATGGGACTGTTCCTCCCGACCGTACCGAATTGGGTGAATGAGAATAGTCTTGTTGCTGAAAATGCTTATCAACTTCTGTCTGCTCGACCAATTTCACTTGAATGCGAAATAATAGTTGATGGAAATGCATCAATTCTTGAAGCTATTTCACATTGGACATCAGTTTACGGTATGCCTGAAGCCCTTGATCCTCCTCGTAATGATTTAGAAGAGATTGAACTCTCTCGCCATGGTTTTATGCACACTGTTTGGGACGAAGAGTTTAGACAATCGAGACACTGTGTAGATTGGGGATCACAAAATGAACCGAGTTTCGCAACGTTATTGTGGTATGATTACCTTGTCACGCAAAATGAAGATGTTAAACAGCGTGTAATAGAGATAGCAGAAAAAACTATTGCAGATAGTGATGCAGGTAGTTTAGCTTGCCCGTGGTTCCTGCCACATTCTAAGTGGAGAGTTTCCGTTCTATTATGGACACTTAGATGCAGCATTAGGATATTATGAAGCAGAAGTGGGTCCACTCCTTGAATCTCAAGCATCTGACGGTAGTTGGAGTTTTCAACCCAAATCTGAGAGAACAGAGAATCTTGGTAAAGCAGGTGATGTTGTGCTTGGGACATGTGCAGACAATGCGCGCAAGCTTTTGACACATGCACGCATTACCCGAAACAATACCTCTCTTGAAGCTGGTAAAAAAGCGTTGTCCTTTATGGATCGTTTTTCTGTTCCTCGCGGTGCGCAAACATGGGAATGTCCATTATATGAACCGGACATCCTTGCTGCTGCTCATGCAATCGGTGCTTATGTTGAGGCACATGAAATCACAGGTAATAAATCGTATCTGAAACGAGCGGAATATTGGGCGAACACAGGGTTGCCATTCCTCTATCATTGGCATCTGCCTGACAGACCCGGTATGCGCTACGCTTCAATTCCTGTTTTTGGAACAACCTTTTATACGCATTCTTGGTTTGGTGTGCCGGTTCAATGGAACGGACTGGTCTATGCATACTATCTACAACGCTTAAATCAGTACACACAAGACGATAAATGGCAGAAGGTCGCAGCAGGTATTACCATTAGTGCGATGTACCAGCAATGGACAGAGGGTGAGTTAAAAGGTTCATATCCAGATGGATACTATGGGTTTTGCACCGAGGGTAAAGGTCCTCATATTAATCCCGAAGATATTATGGTAAATGTATACACCCTTCGCGGTCTTGATCCGGGTGTAAAAACCGTAATTGCTGGTTCAGTCCATCTTAGTTCTGGAGCAAAACCTGAAGATGTCACTTCTTCTCGGAACGGAGCAATTAAGTGGAGGCTGAACTATGCTGAAAACGAGACAAGTCACACATTAATCGTAGGATACGAGAATGCGCCTTCTGTTATCAAAGCACAGACTGCTGAGAGCGACGAAACAGATAATCCTTTATTTGACATACCTCGAGTTGACTCTTTAGAAGAGGTAACATCTGGATGGCGTTATATTCCAGAAAAAGACGCTATTTTGATTAAACAGATACACACTACTGTTGAGATGAACTTTGAACTTCACAAATGATGTTGAATAAATTGACAATTTCTTGTAAAGTGTAAAAAAAGAATAAGAATAAGAATAAGTGTAGGTATTTTCCTTACCTCTATACTTACTTAACTCTCATTAAACGGGACATTTTTCCCTTAGGAGTAATCATGAAAGCGAAAAGAATCGTAGTTACAACATTAGTTTTAGTTATGGTATCAATCTGTGTTTTTGCGATATTTGCAACGAATGCTATCGCACAGGATGCGGCAGGTGCTGGTGCAGACGATACCTCATTATTTGATTGGAAGGGTATTGCTCGAGATATTATCTTAGTAGCAATCATTAGCATTGTCGGATTAGTTATCTTGATGATAGGTTACAAGGTATTTGATATGGCAACCCCTTACGATCTCAATAGACAGATAGCAGAAGAGAACAATGTCGCCGCAGGGGTTGCGGTTGCAGGTGTTCTTGTTTCACTGGGTATTATCGTTGCAGCTGCTATGGGGGGTTAGAGGCTGCTGTCCTATTGGACTGTCCACGCTTACAATGTAGGTCGGATAGAGTGAAGCGAAACCTATAATCAACGATGTGAATGCGCGTATGGCATTCATCCAAATCAACGCCGAATACGCGTTTGGTATTCAGTGGGTTTCGTTCCTCTACACGATCTACATATTTAGTCTGGACTATCCACTATGCCGTAGTCATGGCTTGTCTACGGCATAGGACAATCAATACAGTATTATATATAGTGAACTTTGAAGTTTTTGGGACACTTTGATAAACCTGTTTTGGATACATAACGGACAACAGTAGTTGTATCACATTCTGTTAGATTGTGCCTACAAGACCGCAATCTAACAGAATGCGGTACAGAAGTGTCGCATTTATTGTAAGTTCTACTATAAACGTGTTCAATAGGAAATTGACAATCAATGAAAACTTACAGCAAATTACGAATTATTATTTCAATAATAGTAGCAGTTCTCGTTTTCTGCTTTGTCGGAAGTTGGGTATATGAAAGCAGTAACGAATGGTTTTTTCCGGCAGTCTTCTCTGCATTCTTAACGCTTGCTTTCTTGCTGCGAAAGGCTTTGTGGGGTTTGATCTTAGACAAGGCTCGCGAATTGGGCAAAGCGATACGAGATGATTAAGACGTTGATTTTATAGGTGACAGAATGGAAGAAATATCTTATTTGTCTGAACAGACTATCAGTCAAGAGCAGATCCAGGAATGGGTGGAGACTTTCCACCGTGATGGATGTCTATTCCTTGAAAATGTGTTGACCCCATCTCACTGTGCCGAACTTCGACAAGATTTGGAATGGGCACTTGAAAACAACCCAAATGGACTCAACAGCGGCAATTTTGAATCGACAATGCATCTGAGTCATCGCATGTTTGAACATAGCAAAGCGAACCTGCGACTGTTTGACATTGAACCCATTGTTTCGTTTGCTGAAGCACTCATTCCGGGTGAATGTCACATAATACATAACAACTCCTTTCAAACCCGTCCTGGTGGTGGAATTACATCGTGGCACCAAGACGATTCACCCCACTATCTCGTGACCGATGGTGAACCCCCCAAAAACGTCAAACTGCCAGTAATTCTTTTCACTGCCAATTATTACCTCACTGATGTAACCGAGATTGATCACGGTGGAACCGAGGTGATACCTGGATCACACTTATTCGGTGCATCGCCTCCAAATCCGATAGATGGCACAGAGTGGGAAGATAATATCCAATACAATCTTGGCAAAGCAGGGAGTGTCATGATGTTCAACAATCAGGTTTGGCATCGTGGTGGTCCTAATCAAAGCCAACGCACACGATATATCACTCAGATAACTTATGCCCGCCGTTTGGTAGGACACAAATTCTATCCGTTCATGAATTATAATATGCCAGAGTCTGTCTATCGGGACGCAAGTCCACGGCTACGGCGTTTGTTAGGATTCCTCAATCATGGTGCGTATGGTTAGGCAAGTATGTCCATGTAATATGTATCTAATGTGTAATTTGAGGAGTTGAAATCATAGTCATAAATACTGAAAGTTCTAATAGTAATCCAATGTCTTTAGAAATATGCATTAACACTAATATACAACGCTTATTGACATAGGAGGAAAAATGAAATCTATTGCCATTTTCAACAATAAAGGTGGCGTGGGTAAGACAACCTTAACCTATCATCTGGGTTATGCACTGGCTGAGATGGGTTATAGAACGCTTCTTGTTGATTTAGACCCGCAATCAAATCTGACACTATTTGGTTTAGAACCAGAACAGTTACATAATATATGGCAGGATGAAGATGCATTTATAGAGGATTTTGTTCAGGCGAGAGATGAAAAAAACAGAGAAGAGTTTGAGAAAATCGCATCTGATGTGCGTTCAGTCCATTTTATTTTAAAACCGACAGAAGATGGAACGGATACACCAAAATCTCTTTCTCAGCCTCTTGAACTCCATGAAAACTTAGGAATGATTCCAGGTAGACTCTCAATCCACACCTATGAAGATAAAATAGCAAGTCGTTGGAATGATGTTTATGGCGGAGACCCTTTAGCAATTCGCACCGTTACTCAGATCCGAACTTTCTGTGAAGCTTATGCAGACAAATTTTCCTATGACTATGTTGTAATTGACACCTCACCAAGTCTTGGTATACTGAATAAAGTCATTATCTCGACCGTAGATGGATTCCTAATTCCTTGTATGCCAGATATGTTTTCACTTTACGGTATACAAAATATTGGCAATTCACTTAAAGAATGGAAGCGTAATTTTAAAACGATCTTCACACTACTCTCCGACGCAAAATTAAGCCATTTCCCTAAGAAATTCGTCAGTTTTTTGGGGTTCACTATTTTCAATGCAAGGAGATATGCTGGATCAGGAGAATGGGACTTGTCTCAGGCACATCAGATCTACGCGAAACAGATTCCTGCAACGATTCAAAAATATATAGATCCTGATCACAGAGAACATCTTACGACGGATCAATTGGAGGATCCTGTAGGTGAGACAGCTATAATGCATTCGTATTCAACACGTCCGAATATGGCACAAAAATACAGAACACCAATGTGGAAAGTTCCAGATTGTGAAGAATTGGAAAAAGACGATAAAAGCACGATATCAGGAAACAGACAGAGATACATAGATACCCAATTACCTTTCCATATTTTCGCGAAAGACCTTTTAACGCGGCTGGAGCAACTGGAGGGCAATTGATGGTTGATGAAGCAAGTATGGAAGTTATACCAATTTTAATTATTTTTATTCCATTTTGCCGTAGGGCGTGAGCGAAACCTATAGGTGTAAAGTTAAGGAATTGTCGATGCCAGAAACCCTCTTCAGTCCCGTATGAAGTTTAAGATTTTAATCGGGTAATGATCTGTTTCTTTTAAAACCCAGTGCGGTTAGGAAACCGCACCATAAGCGTCAATTTAAGGAGAAATACCCTATAAATCCCAGGGCGGTAGGTTCAGTTTCCTAACCGAACCGGGTTTGTGCCAATTGCGTTGATAAAGGTTTTCGCGAAGGATCCGGTGCGATTAGGAAATCGCACCTACCGGCCTGGGAAAATCACTAAATTGACGCCTATGGTGCGGTTAGGAAACCGCACATACCTTCCCGATGCCGCTGGTGAAGTTTCCTAACCTCACCAAATTACCTGACTTATTTTTTAAACTTCATTAGGGACGCTATGTTTATAGTTGAACGTTATACAAGCCCTCTTTAGTCCCGTAGAGACGATATGTTGTGTAGTAGCTCATCCTGATATAAACATATCGTCCCTCCGGGACTGAAGAGAGGTGGGTTACACATTCTTCTATAAACATATCGTCCCTACGGGACTAAAGAGCATACAATCCCGATAACCATAATGAATTGGAATGATTCATAATTACAACTTAGTTCTCTTAAGTCTACACCTATAGGTAGAGCGTGAGCGAAACCCTACAGGATAACCACAATCAATACATGTCGGGTTTCGCTCACGCTCTACCCGACCTACGAAAATGGTATATTATAAAGTAGAAATGGTATTATTATAGAATAGGTCGTCTTGCAGATTCAATCTGGCGTACTTATAATGATTTACCGGAAGAGTGATTGTAATGAAAGCAGTAGCGTTTACAGAACAGGGTGAGATTGATGTTTTACAGTATCAAGAGATAGCAATCCCTCCCCTTGATATAGATGAAATCCTTGTGAAGGTGAAATCATGTGCAGTCAACTATCTTGATATTCACGCACGACGAGACCGTCCTGAGATTAAGCAGAAACTTGAAGACACGAACGCTCCCCACATTTTAGGTTCAGACATTGCAGGTGAAATTGTTGATATTTCTGGATCGCATCCTGAACTTACTAACGGACAAAGAGTGCTTCTTGCACCATGCATTCCGTGCGGTGTCTGTAGCGACTGCATCAGTGGTTATGAAAACCTGTGTGATACACAGCAACTACTCGGTTTTCAGACTGATGGCGGTTACGCAGAATATGTCAAAGCGCCTGCCAAGAACGCAATCCCTATTGCTGATACTTTATCTTATCCTGAAGCCTCTGCTCTCCCAATTGCGTACCTCACTGCATGGCACATGCTAATAACCCGTGCAAGACTTGGCGCGGGTGAGGATGTGCTGATTCTTGGTGCGGGAGGAAGTGTCGGTAGTGCTGGATTGCAGATTGCCAAACTTGTCGGTGCACGTATCTTTGCAACAGCAAGCACAGATGAGAAATTAGAACGCGCAAAAGAATTCGGTGCTGATGTTACGATAAACTATGCCGAAGTAGACTTTTCAGAGGTGATACTTGAAAAAACAAACGGACGGGGTGTTGATGTTGTGTTAGAACATGTCGGTGCTGCAACGTGGGATAAAAGTATCAAGAGTCTCGCAAAAAATGGTAGACTTGTTTCTTGCGGCGTAACAACAGGAAATATTGGTGAAATCAACATCCGCAAAATGTATCAGAAACAACTAACGATTATGGGTTCGGCATTAGGTACAACTTCAGAACTCAGGACATTGGTAGGTTTGGCGGAACAGGGGAAGTTAGTTCCTATCTTAGATAGAACACTACCTTTGGAGCAGGCTGCTAAAGCACATCAAATATTGGAGTCGCGTAAGAATTTTGGGAAAGTATGTCTCATACCGTAAACTTCAATTAAGAACCGAGTGGTCCCTGAGAATACACAGCGTTTTCACCAAACTGCTCGATCAACCATCCCCGCAAAGGCACGTCCTCATCAGTTGGAACATATCTACCGTTGTTTCTGACTGCATCACCGAGCAATTGACGACGAATCGGGTCGCATCGTTCATAGAGATGTTCAACCGTCATATCATCTTTCTGACGAATCCACCGATATCCGTACCCGTAAAAGAGTGCTTTCCGTGTCATCTGAGATGTATTTGGACTGCGTGAGTGCCATAGTCTTCTATCAAAGAGAACAGCAGTTCCAGGTTCAACGCAGACAGGTATTGCATCATCGGGAATCCCATAGGCTGTTTTTTCGCGTGGGTCGCGGCTGATCTCTGTTTCTGGCAGTGGTACATCTGAATAATGACTCCCAGGACGAATGTAAAAATTTCCACGACCGGGTTCGGAGACATCTGTGAGGAAATACGCAACCTTCAAGGATAGTCTTGGACGAGGATGTGTTTCCATCTCAATATTGACACGACCACTATCTTGATGCCATTCCAGCCATCCTTCTCCATCTTCTGCTTCGGGTGGTGCGGGAGGTTTGACATGGAGGTGTGCGTGATAGAGGTAGATATTCCACCCCAGAATACCCCATACTTTGGGTAGTGTTGTCGGTTGATCAACCAAATCCAAGAATACGTCGTCAGTATCTAAGAAATTAGAGAAACCCCAATGTGTGTCAGGTTTTGCTTTTCCTGTTGCAAGTGCATTGCTATGCAGTTTATCTACCGCCTCTAAAAGTCGTTCCCTCATTTTTGTAGGCAGCGCGTTTGGAACGTAAAGGTATCCCTGCTTCTCAAAATGATTTCGTTCTTCGTCTGTTAATAGGTGAGAAAGGCATTCTCCGTTCATAATTTAAAGTCCGTTTGAATTATCGTCTATATTAAAGTATCACATTTTAGAGAAATTTACAAATGAAATCTGACGAACGTGTGTGTATTGTAATTGTCACCGTTTTTGTCTGAATCGCGGATTACGCGGAGAACACGGAAGAATGGAAGAATGGAAGAATGGAAGAATGGAAGAATGGAAGAATGGAAGAATGGAAGAATGGAAGGATGGAAGGATGGAAGGATGTATGCATAGAATAAGCACTTTTGCACCACATATAGGAAATCAGCAAACGATTCCGATAAACTGAACGCCTCTGGCAATTAATGTGTTTTTGTGGTATCCTTAAACTATCACATTTTAGGGCAATATACAGATGAAATTTGACGAACAAATAACACATGCATTCTGCTTAAATAGAGAATAATACCATTTCTATTAATTTTTCTCTCATTAGCGGCTGTTTAGAATTGAAGCGGGGAACGGCACAATCTAACAGAATGTGGCAGAATACGCGTTTGGTATTCTGCATTAAAAAAGAGACATTATCAATTAGAAATGGTATAATATCATGGCATTTAGCGATTTTAAGACAATCTCTGAAGTACAAGAAAGATTCAAGGTCAAGTATACAGAAGATGATTTCGTTGATAATAGACCAGCAACGCCTTCGGTAACGTTTCTACAAGACTTTGAATTTACTCGCGAACATATCAATGTTTTTGCGTCTGAAGCATCACGATGTGAAACCATTATCTTTCCTGTTTTGAAGGAGAGTTATAAAGCTTATGCCGACCAATACGCGCTCTGGATAAAGCAAACCATCACTTACGACGACATTTTGCACGGAACACCAGACTATTTTATCTCTACTAAATCTGAATTAGGTAAAACCGTTGTTGGAAGTCCGTTGATACTGCTTGTTGAAGCGAAGAAAAACGACTTTGAGCAAGGGTGGGGGCAATGTCTGGCAGAATTAGTCGCCGCCCAAAAGATTAAAGCTGAAAAAGTGAACGATGGCGCAGCATTACCCGTGTACGGTATTGTCACCGATGGCACATTATGGCAATTTGGACGACTTATCGGCGATACCTTTACGCAAAACAGAACAGACTTTGCATTGGCTAATTTATCCACGCTTTTTGGGGCAGTGGATTCTGTGTTTAAATCCGTAACTGATATGAACTGAGTCGGTTATATCCCTCTTTCTGTCCAAGTCACCTCCCAGTCGTGACTTAAAAGTAGTAAGTACACTCCATTTACTGTCCACAAATTCAAAGAGACGCAATGAATTGCGCGACTACAAACACCTAATTACTGTCTGTAGATGATTTGGGGTGAGATTATTTCTTTAAACATCAGTGGTAAAGAGATGGAACATGAAACAATCAAATAGATAACAAAGATCTATTTGCAGTTAGGATAGGAATTTCTTGAGTTTTAAAGTCCCCATCGTCCGTAATTAACATGAAACCGTTGCTTTTACATAGTTCCGTTATCACCTGATCATTGAAGTCTAAACCACCGATAGCATAGTCTTTAAGCAAGTCACCTATTTTTAGTGTTTCAAACTCGCTTTCTATTCGTAAAGAGTGTTTCATAATTTGATTGACTTTAGTAGCAATATCTTTTGCAACCGGCTTGAAGTCTTGACTGTTGCGAAAAACTTTGAATGGTGGAATTGGTGGTTTGACAGATCTCCATTTCAATCTGGAATATGTGTTTATAAATTCTGATATGGCAAGAACATCAATATAAATCTGGCTTTTTGCTTTCAAAATGTGCCTAAAGGTTCTGGAATAGACATTGACTTTAGTCTGTATCTGTCCTCGTGGACCGAACAGATACACCCAAACATTAGCATCCAGAAACAATTTATGTTGGGATGTAAATTTATAACTCCCATAGGTGTAAAGTTAAGGAATTTTCGATGCCAGAAACCCTCTTCAGTCCCGTAGGGACGCTATGTTTATAGTTAAACGTTATACAGACCCTCTTTAGTCCCGTAGGGACGATATGTGTAGTAGTTCATCCTGATATAAACATATCGTCCCTACGGGACTGAAGAGAGGTGGGGGTACACTTTTTTCTATAAACATTTCGTCCCTACGGGACTGAAGAGAAGACAATCCCAATAAACATAGGGATTCAGAGTGATTCATAAGATCTTCTAAGTTTTCTTAAGTTTACACCTATGGGATGTAAATTTATAACTCCATACATCCGCTGGTTTATAGTACATCGTTTAATGTCTCTTGAATTGCTTGTTTGAATCTTTCTGGATCTTTGAAGTACTCTTTTGCATTTTCAACAACAAGTTCTAATAAATCTTCATCGTCTTTTTCCATATTTTCCATTTCCAATGAGGACTGTATTTTATCTTCGCTGAATGTTCCATACAACTGACCTATTGCCGCGTTCAGAAAGGCAGAGGTAAGTGCTGTGACGTTGTGAAATGATAGTGTTACCTTTCGATCTGCTTCAAAAGCAGTATTGAGGCGTTCATACACCTCTTGTCCATCGCTGGAAGCCACACACAATGGACTGCCTACAATTCTAAAAACGGATACCTTTATGCTTTCTGGCATGTATTGTCTCCTTAGGATGTTTTGTATTACATTAGGTGGAAGATAAACTATAAATCAAGGTTATGCTTATGTGTTTCTTCAAAGAACATTATAGATATGTCTGACTCATATATAACACAACAATAACTATATTACAACATAAAAACATTTTCATTTCAAGGAGATATTTAATTTTACGATTAACACTTTGTTTTCTATTATACCACAATCATCTTTGAATGCACCAAAATTTCGTATCTACATCATTGCTATGTAAGCACGACTTGATTAATAAACTTTTCCGCATACCGTGAAACATTAAGACTATTAAGAAAACTCAACAATCCTGCAAATCCTATAATCCTGCAAATCCTGGTTCAGACAATCTACCTATACACCCATTCTATTGCTTCTGTGACTCGAAGTGTTTCTGTGATGGAAACCAAAATCATAGGATATAGACGGATCTCCGCATGACTTAACGCCTCTCCCTTCCTATCTTTTAACCACTTCTCACATACCTGATATGCGCCGATTTCATATTCCCATACCTCTGCAGGCACTTCCGTGAAATACTGCGTGGTGTTAATCCAAAACTTATCATCTCCATAGCGAACCTTTGAGACAACGCTGTCACCTTCACCCTCAAACCGATGGCGATGCGGGATGTTCTTATCCTTTAAGAGATGCAGATCAATTAAATCTTGTCCTGACTCTGCAAGTGCAAAAAAGGAGTCAATATCTTCTGGCAAAGGGATACGCGGAAAATCGTATTTTAGAAACTCATAATACCGTTCACGGTAGGTTGAACTATAAAACACTGCATAGATATAGGCGAGAATCTCCTCTGGTGTAACGTCTTTGGGGAGTCCAAACGGTTCTGTTCTCTGGCATGTCTTGTTAGATTGTTGAGGTCTGTGCCGTATTTTTCTGCTTCAATATAACCGAGTGTTAATAATAGTCCTTCACGTGCGATGATGTCTGGTCGTCCGATCTGGTTGATGTTTCTCGGTTCCAGTGTGAATACTATTTCGGTTTGGTCAAAATATTCGGAGGCGATATTTTGTAGGAATGTTCGGAGTTCTGGCAGTAAAGAGAGCTCGGGGGTTGCGTCTGGACTGGATCGGGTTTGGTCTATTTTTTGTATATATTGTGTGCAGTGTTCTTGAAAGTTCATATTTTATACCATTTCTATAAATCACTTTAGTTTGGACAATTTTCATGTTTTCTTCTGTGAATGTTCTTTATACACCTTTCGCACCGCTGGTGCTTGGTTTCTGGGGCATCTACGTTTCTATACACATTCCGCACCGCTGGTGCTGCCGATAGGTTCAATAGTATGCTTTTTCTGTGAGTTTCATGGAATGGCTTAACTCACCAAATAATAAGTTACCATTGGTAATTTGGCGAGGTTAGGAAACCTCTTTAGGGATTTACCCCCTTTATCCCCCCGCAAGCGAGGGGTTTACCCCCCTTTATCCCCCCGCAAGCGAGGGGTTTACCCCCCTTTATCCCCCCGCAAGCGAGGGGTTTACCCCCCTTTATCCCCCCGCAAGCGAGGGAAATGCGTAAGTCCTGTTATTTAATCTTCATAAAGTTTGTGTTACAAAAAAGAGACCATGACACAAACTAAAAGTTTGTGCTACAAAAAAGATATTTTCAATTAGAAATGGTATTAGGTTAACCAATTTTCCATACTTGTTCAGTTATGAAATCGCTGCTAATTATGATACAAAATTCGCTATTTTTTTACCGTACGAAATTTGCGTTTTTTTCGGTGAGCAGTACGGTGTTTAAATCTCTTGTTAGGCTTGTCCCTGTTTGTGTTGGTAGCGTGTTTTTCGAAAAATCTATTTTTTTAATTTCGCCTGATTCTGTACGGTTTGAATCTTGGTGATTTTTTAGCAATTGCAAGCGTTTTTCTAATCCAAAAATCTGGTCTCTGATGTGGTGAGTACGCGCGTTTTCTATCTGGGTTTTTGTGTTGATAATCTTACAGTATATCTGATAGATTGTCTGTCTGATTGGTTTCATATTATTACACCCTTTAAAAGTTGTTCTACGAGGCTTATTCTATTGTATATTATAGTATAACATAATGAATATATGTTTGTCAAGTTAATTTTCAAATTTTTCTGATAGAGGATAAAAATATCCTTTAAAAACCTTGGGGTAAGCGTAAATTGCTTTCGTTTAGGTGGAAATTGTGAGTGTGTGCTTGAGAATTATTGGGAGATTTATTGGCTTTTAATTTTGAAAACTGTACAGTTTTTTGTTTTCTGTACAGTTAGGCGTTGGTGATTTTCTTGTCAAACGCTTCAACTTTAGTGCCATATCTTCTTGGGTTAATCCTGCCTCTTCCCGAGCTTGGCGGAGAAGGACACCGAGATTGAATTTTTTCATACACAGTAAAAATATATTTGACACTGATTTTTTCTTGTGATATACTATTTCTGTACATAAAAAACAACCGCTGAACACCTAATTGGAGCAGCCCGGATTCGAACCGAGATCGCCCGCCTGTCAAGAACGGAGTTTTTCCGATTAAACTACTGCCCCAGATTTTGGTGTTTTCAGCGGTTGTTTAATTCTAACATTAGACTCCCCAGATTACAAATTTAACCCCTCAATATTCTCTACAGAAGAAAGAACAGAAGATTAAGGTCTGTGCCCGTATTATGTTGAATTAGGTCGAGTTGACATGTCTGATGACAAAGTTTTCCGAACGTAAAGGTATCCCTGTTTCTTCAAAATGATCTCGTTCTTCATCTGTTAATAAGTGCAAAATGCATTCTCCGTTCATAATCTTTAAAATCCGTAGTTTAGCATAGTTCTACAAACACAATATGAAAATTCCCAATTCCTAACAACCCTGCAACAAAGCTCCTATTAGTCCAAGAATGCCAAAGATGGCAATTTGCAAGAGACAACCAGTTCCCTTTTTTTGTTGTGCTTGTTTAATTGATATTAATGTTACCAAATCTTGATTAAGCTGATCATTTACTTTATCCATCCCATTCACATTCTTGAATTTTGCAATGATGGCAGTTGTTATCTGAATGGCGAAATCAAGTTTTTGGTGTTTATTCCAAAGATGAAGTGCAATACCTCTTACAGAATACGCGACTACCTCATTTGCTTCAAAAGGCTGTTCATAAGGAGCCCAGGTATTGACTGTATCTAAAAGTTGATTAACCATTGTGGTTATAGTAAAATCAGGTTTATACGCATCTGCTGCAGCCTCAAGCAATTCAATTTGTCTCTTTATATTCTCAAACTGTCTTAAGCCTCTGGCATTGATCTCATGCTTATCTAATACTCTCTTATCTTCATTCAGTCGATGATTTAACTCACCCATCGCATTCACACCTTTAAAAAGCTCAATCAAGGTATTAGTAATCTGTATAGCAAAATCAAGTTTCTGATGTTCATTCCAAAGGTGGAGGGCAATACCTCTAACAGTAAAAGCAACAGCTTCATTTGCCTCGTTAGGTTGTGTAGTAGGATCCCACGTTTTGACAGTTTGAATCAGTTCATTCACCATCGGTGCTAAGTTGTAATCAGGTTTTTTGGCATCTGCTGCTTCCTTAATTTTTTCAACTTGTGTGTTAATTTCTTGAAACTTTTCAATACCTTTCACCTCATGTATTTGTTTTTCTAAATTCCTTTTATCTATTGTGATTTGTTCAACAATCTCTGGAACTTCTGCAAACACTTCAAGGAGCATATTGAGTAATTGCAGAGAGATATTATATTTCAGGTATTCATTAAAAAGATGAACTGCCAATTCTTGTACTCGCCCTGCGATTTCAAAACTATCTGTATGTCGTTCTCCTCTACTATTCTTACTTAGCTGGATTGGCTGCGCGATAGTGTCCCATTCTTTTACCGTTTGAATGAGTTGGTTGACAATTGGTTGCAACGTGTTGTCTGGGTTTTTTGCATCTGCCATCACTCGGAGTTTTTCGTCGTGCGCTCCAATTATCTTTTGTTTCTTCTCTAAGTCATCTCCTACTTCAACTTCATACGACTTAACCAAGTCATCAATCAGTATAGGAGATCGATTATTATCACTGCTTATTACTATCCCAAGTGTTAAAGTTAATACCCTGGCACGTTCATTTAGAGAAAGACTATTGATTGCAGAGGAGAGTGTTTGAGTATAATATCGTTTTTGTTTTTGAATTTCATCAGAAATCACTGATAAATCCACAATTTGCGGAAAACCTGATATATTGCGTTCTTCGTTAAGTACCACCCTAACTTCTTCAGCATTTATTCTATCATTAGCATAGGCAATTGCAAGTATCCACTCCATAAGGTCAGGATACCCATTAGTAGAAAGACGGGACAATCCAGCAGTTAAGAAGTTGGCACGTGCAAGTGGCGGAACATCAATAATGTTGAGTAGGTTTTGATGTGGAGAATCTAACTGTTTCAACAACGAATCAATATGTTCTGGATCAACACCTGGCAACCATGCTATCTCAGCGGCAATACGGTTCTGTGGACGTTTCAACGTTGACTCTGCATCCGTACATTCGTCGGCATCTGATAACAGACGACAGTCATCCGCGAGATCCGTTATTTTATGCTTATTATCTCTTGTTGTAGCACCCAGAATATGAAATGGATTTTCTAATAGGTCCAAACCTACTCCCTTATACCATTATTGATCAAATAGTGATACCTGATCATTATTTTCACGCTGCTTAGCGATTTTATTTAGTGTTTCAAGATCAGCAGTGATACGTTCGTCAATCTCAGGGAACTCCGCAAACACTTCTTTTAACGTTTTTAAAATTTGTTGTGAAGACTTAAGCTTATCATATTCATTATATAGGAATATAGTTAACAATCTAACCCGTTCCGATACTTTCTGGCAGGCGGTATGCTCCAAACCTTGTCTTTTCTTGTTAATTATGATCGGTTGTGCAATTATTCCCCAATCTATAACAGTTTGATTCAATTTACCTATCATCCGAGAAAAAATTATATCTTGTTCCTCTTTTTCAGCAGCAATTCGTAGGTTTTGGTCTTGTCTTTCAAGATGCGTTTCTTTTTTTGCAAGAGAAGATTCTACTACAGTTTCATAAGCATCAATTGCATCTTCAATTAGAATTGGTATGTGGGACAGATTATTTTTTGTTGTAGCCTCAAATAACATCGTTACTGCGTTGACACATTCTTTGATTGGGTGTATGTTTTCTAAAGCAAACTTGATAACCTGTTTGTAATAATGTCTAAGTTTCTGTATTTCTGTTGCTACTGTTGAAATATCCGTAATTTCCGGGAATCCTGATTCTTTGCGTTCCTCATTGAGTATATAACACACCTCAGTCGGTTTAATTTCGTCATATATTTTGGATATTGCCAAAATCCACGAAACGACAAGTTCAGCAGTATATTCAGGTAACCGTAACATCCGAGCTGCAATTAAGTTTGCGCGTGCAATAGGACTTAGTTTGTCAAATCCGAGAAACTTACTAACTTCTGTTAAGTTATCATTTTCTCCATAATTCTTCTCATAAGGTTTCAATAATTCCAAAATTGAGTCAGCCACAGTATGTGAATTCGCATAAGGAAGACGTGATAAAACTACAGCGAGTGAATTCGTTGAAGAAATAGACGTAGAGTTATCACTATCAATATGATTTCCTATAGATGATTCAAACAACAGCAGAATATCATAAACCCGATCAGGGGGTATCCCTGGTAACCATGCAACCTCTACAGAAATCCCTGGTAACCATGCAACCTCTGCAGAAATCCGTCGACGAGGATGCGTTAATGTTTCCTGCATATTCCGGTATTTGTCGGTGTCAGAAAACAAACTTTTTTCTTCCGCCAATTCTATGATTTTCTGCTTGTTATCGTGTTGTGTTGCTTTCAAGCAGTAAAAAGGATTATGTAAGAGATCCATACCCGAATTTCTTAGAAATACCCTATTTCTACGTTGTATCAACTCTCTTACTTTAGTTTCAATCCTTATCTGACTATCAACAGTTCTGATCTTTATCTGATTATCAACTCTACAGTAAATAGATTCTGCACAGATACTTGCACCTTCAGCGACTGCGGTCATTGGATTCACATCAAACGTGTTCCCCTTTATTCCGAGTTCAAAGGAAACTTTGTCCCGCAAAGGTTTGTAATGTGTCGCGTCACCAATCCAAACAATACATTCTATATCATTAGGTGTATATCCAGTTTTTGATAGTGTTTCCCTCGCAGCGTCTATCGTGTCATCGATTTGATCTGCAATCAATTCGTCATAAGTATTCCGATTTAAAGGAATGTCAAGATAAACCTCCTCACCATTGAGATCGTTAGTACCAATTTCAACCTCAGATAGACTTATGATGCTTTCATCTTTGGCGGATAGTTCTATCTTTGCGCGTTCTGTTGCCCAAGTAGCAAGACGTATGAGCGGCTTAAAAGCTGGATTCTTAACTAAGTCATTAGGCAGGTCAAAATTTTCATGGAGCCATGGTCGTACAATATTGTCAACAATCTTACGATCAAAATCGCGTCCGCCACACATCTGAATCCCGCCGTGTGCCAGGATAACTACCCGTTTTCTAATACTCTCAGCAATAGCAATATCAAGTGTTCCTTCGCCAAGTTCGTAAATTAAATAGATTCCATCCGTACTACCACGGGCATTCATATAACTCATCACTGCGGCAACAGGTTCCTGCACAAGTTCAACTTTTCCAATATTTGCCATTTCCGCAGCTGCCATAGTTGCGTTTTTTTGCGCCAGATTGAATGCCGCAGGAACAGTAATCACAGTGCCTATATCATCGGAATTTCTGATTTCCTCAGGGAGGTAGCTAAATAAAGTTTTCAAAATCTTTGCAGAACATTCCTCTGGAGTAAAAGTTTTGTTGACTGCTGGCAGTTCAATTTTTGTGTTTGTTCCCATGAAACGTTTGAATAACGTGGCACAATTATCCGGACTTCGTGGTGCAGCATTGTAAGCACTTTGACCAACGAACTCGTTTCCACGTCTATCAATATAGATGGCAGACGGTGTTACGTCGCCCACTTCTGGACTTTTCCAGATACGAGTCTGTTGTGTCTCTTTGTCAAATGTGCAGATAACACTGTATCTTGTTCCTAAGTAAATGCCTACATAATTTTCCATAGTCTACTTTTACAAATCATCCTGCCAGAATATTGGAATAACAGTATACTTTTCGTGACGTTGAACCACTCCACGCTTCATTTTACCGTGAAATTCCTACCATATCATTTCATGACCATCAACGCTATTCATTTCCCTGACTTGTATGTTCTTGGCGTTCCTTGAGAATATTAGTAGTAGCTTCCTCAGACGCAGCCTGACTATCCTGTAGAATTTGCATCATCTGTCCGATAATACGACGGAGTTGTTCAACCACCTCACTTTTTAATGTTGTGACTCTTTTTCCAGCTAATATGTCTTGAATTTCTGGATGTTCTATGAGTCTATTCCCAATATGAACGAGCTCCTCAAAACGATCTTGATCGGTGAAAAGATGGGGTGAGTTTGCAAAGTAGTTAAACTGTTCAATTACAAACCAATCTTGCCGCCATAGAATTTGAAAAATTCTCCCTCTAAGTTCACCCACATGTTCGTGGAAATCATCATCGTTATTGTCAATGGAACGTTGTGCTGTGTCTGCAAGTTTATCAAATTCTGATGCTTCTGCAGAACGTGCAAACTGTCTGATATTCACATCGAAATCTTTTATAACTCTGTCAAGGTCAATATGGCAAATTTTCTTTCTGTTTTCTGGATCCATTTCAACTTCATCGAGCAGTTTCTTTGCTGTCAAATTAGCATCATGTGCTTGCATGATCTTTTCATGGTCAGATTCATCTTCTTCAAGCATAAGAGCAGGTTCAACTTTCTTTCTCGCTTGTTCCAGCTTAGGATCGTCACCAACAAGTTTTTGGATATGGTCAATACGAGTCAGTATGTATCTTGCTATTTCAAAAATCTGAACTGTACTTAGTGTGGGCTCTTCGTTATAAAGTACTTCGTCAAATGTTCTGTTATTTCCACCAATATCTACCTCAACTTCAAATTCTATGTTTCCTCCACGAGGTTTCTTATAAAAGCAATTGAGTGGAGTATTTACAGGAATACTACCTTCGGCAAAATCAGTTCCATATATACTTAATAGTGCCATAGGTTTTTTTCTACCCATTGAATCAATTTCTCGCAGCCTAAAATTAAGTGAATTGGTTGATCCAGCTTCAAGCGATTCAGCTGCGTAAACTGTTATGTTTCCTTCTTTTGGTAGTAGTTCACCTTCCTCAACCAAAAACTCAAGATCAGGTTCTATACCAATGTTTCCCACATCCTCCTGTTTTCTCACCACTTCCAGGGCAATAGATTCTGCAGAAGGAATTTTGTCTATGGAAATATCTACTTTCCTTATAATAATTTCTTCTTGTTTTATAGATTTTCCTAAATTATCGTAAACAGCAATTTTAAACGTGTTTGATCCAGTGTTTATCAAGGTAACATCAACAGTTTGTCCATGTTTGAGTGGAATACGTCCTGAAGTCCAAGCACTATCAAGACTATCAACTTGGAATTCAGTCCCATTGGGTACTTGTCCTTCTAATTGTACTGCAATTTTCGTTGTATCATCCGGTGTTTGATCTCTGTAATTGAAATTAAATGTAAATTCACTGTCAGATTCGGGTTCGCTATGTCCTTCTTCTTGATTCGTTTTGGCACGGACTTTAGGAGCATTCCAATCAGTAGACTCAGCAATAATACTTGCTCCTTCGGCAACTGCGGTCATAGGATTGACATCTAATTTGTCTCCCTTTATTCCAAGTTCAAACGCTACTTTGTCTCTTAAAGGCTTGTAATGTGTCGGTCCTCCAACCCAGACAATACATTCTATATCGTTTGGTGTATATCCTGTTTTTGATAGCGTTTCCCTGGCAGCGTCTATCGTATCATTGATTTGATCAGCAATCAATTCGTCATAAGTATTCCGATTTAAAGGAACATCAAGATAAATCTCCTCACCATCGAGATCGTTAGTACCTATTTCAACTTCGGAAAGACTAATGATACTCTCCCCTTTGGCGGAAAGTTCTATCTTGGCGCGCTCTGTTGCCCAAGTAGCAAGACGTATGAGCGGCTTAAAAGTTGGATTGTTAGCTAAGTCGTCAGGCAGGTCAAAATTTTCATGGAGCCATGGTCTGACAATATTGTCAACAAGTTTGCGATCAAAATCGCGTCCACCACACATCTGAATCCCACCGTGTGCAAGTATGGCTACCCGCTTTCTGATACTTTCAGCAATGGCAATATCCAAAGTGCCACCGCCAAGATCGTAGAGTAAAAAGATACCGTCACTACCACCACTGACTTTCATATAACTCATCACTGCTGTAACCGGTTCCTGAGCAAGTTCAACTTTTCCAATATTTGCCATTTCCGCAGCTGCCAAAGTAGCATTTTTCTGCATTTGATCGAATGCAGCGGGTACAGTAATCACAGTACCTATATTATCAGAATTTCTAATTTCCTCTGGGAGGTAACCAAATAAAGTTTTCAGCACCTTTGCAGAACATTCCTCTGGAGTAAAAGTCTGACTGACTGCAGATAGTTCAATTGGTGTGTTTGTTCCCATGAAACGTTTAAACAATGTGGCACAATTATCTGGACTGCGTGGGGCTGTATTGTAAGCTCTTTGGCCCAGGTATTCATTTCCCTGTCTGTTAATATAGATGGCAGATGGGGTAACATCATTCTGTTCTGGACTTTTCCAAACACGAGTTTGTTGTGTCTCTTTATCAAAGGTGCAGATAGCACTGTTTGTTGTTCCTAAATCAATACCGATATAATTCTCCATTATTCTTTTCTCCTTAAAGTTACTGTGCCTGTTTTTGCTAAAACCGTTCCTTCCATAATAATTGGTTCCAGCATTTGATCAACGACGAGGCGATCCTCTGGATCAAAATCCTCAATATTAAGTGGTGTGGCAGCCATACCAGGATCATAAAGATACCCCTCAACATTCACTAAACGCAGACCTAATTTATCAAGAGATTCTTCAGCCTTTCCTACAAATTGATCTAAATGACTTTTGTACCTTTTCGTTTGTTTGGTGTCAATTCTTGTAAGCATACGTTCATAATTTTTCGCAAAACGCCACGATTCAATGGCTAAGTTAATAACAGTTTCCTTATGCCCATCCACATTCTGTTCAATCGTTCGTTCTTCAGCAGCAGTTTTTAATTTTTTCAAGCGATCAATTACAAGAGGATAATACTGCATACCAACACACAAAACTAATGCAAAAGGCATTCTGTATAAATCGGTCATCGTATCGGGCAGACCGATCAATAACGTACAAAAACTCGCTGCCAATACAAACAACATCGTCCATCCGATCCAAACGCGAGCATCTTCTTGGATTTCAACAGATGAAACTGTAGTTTGAGTTATTAAATAAATGAGAACAAGAGTTAATATCGTACCTAAGTAGAGAGGGGTTATGTGTAGAAAAGAATCTGGTATTTGTGATTTAACTGGGATGAACGTTAACCCCGAGATGATAACAATCTGTAAAATGATTAAAGATAACAAGACATAGAAATAGATAAAATCCGATTTCTTTATAATGCCTCTCTTATTAACAACGTTTACGCAGATTACCATCATTGATGCAATAAAAACGTAAACAAATAATTCTATTACCACCATTAATTTAACACCCTAATACTACTTTAACGGGTTGTGTTAGTTAACTATCTGTTTGTACCCTTTTCACACACATTAACTTAATGTTATAAACATATCGTCCCTACCAAATCAACGTCAAATGCGCGTGGCAGAATACGCGTTTGGTATTCTGCATGATTTGTCGGGACTGAAGAATGCATCAACTCATGGGAATAATAACAAAACGCCATTCATTTGTGAAGTATTAGTTTACACAATGTTATTTTGCACAACTCGTTACTTTGCAAACTTAGAAAATTGACGAAGTTATTGATACATGTACTACAACTATAATAACGCATATTTTCATATTAAGCAATTTATTTTGTAATATTATTTTTATATCTTAATATTAACTTTACAATACGAAAAAAATACCGTGGTTATTCTATAGGTCACAAACTGGAAGTTTGTGGTACAAAAAAGAGACATTTTCAATTAGAAATGGTATTATTTTTCTATGCCGTTCCTACGGAACTCAAGAGGAATGGATAGCATTTTTCTATAAACATATCGTCCATACGGGACTGAAGATAGGTGGGGTACACATTCTACTATAAACATAGCGTCACTACGGGACTAAGAACATACGACATACGTCATTCTATAAACATAGCGTCCATACGGGATTAAGAGGGTGGCGACAACGTTTTCTATAAACATAGCGTCCATACAGGACTAAGAACATACGACATACGTCATTCTATAAACATAGCGTCCATACGGGATTAAGAGGGTGGCGACAGCGTTTTCTATAAACATAGCGTCCATACGGGACTAAGAGCAGGGGAGAACACGGAATTCTATAAACATACCGTCACTACGGGACTAAGAGCAGGGGGGAACACGGAATTCTATAAACATACCGTCCATACGGGACTAAGAGGGGTGGCGACAGCGTTTTCTATAAACATAGCGTCCCTACCAAATCAACGCCAAATGCGCGTGGCAGAATACGCGTTTGGTATTCTGCATGATTTGGCGGAACTGAAGAGGGTTTCTGATATCTGTATATCGGCAGTAAATCACCCATCACTCTTTACAGCACGATTTGGTAGACTGAAACCGATGCCGCGTTTTGATGTTTCAATAAAATCACATAAATAATCGACTTCTTCGTTTCCTTGTATTTCTTCTCTGACTTTGGTGACAGCATGCCTGAGGGGGAGTCCGGAACGGAATAGTATTCGGAATGCTTTCTTAAGGAGGGTAAATGTCTCAGGTGAGAGTCTTGATAACGGGTTAATCTGGGATGTGCGTCTACCAATACGGTTTAAATCTCTAACGCGGGCGGGGTGTCCTGCTGAGAGCATAAAGGGTGGGATGTCTTGTGCTGTTTTTGAACAACCGCCTGCCATAGCCATTTTACCAACACGAACAAATTGGTGAAGGGCAGCGTAAGCGCCGAGTCGGACATCATCTTCAATTATTACATGTCCTGCAAGTGTGGCAAAATTTGCCATTATTATTCTACTACCGAGGATACAATCATGAGCAATATTCACCCAATTCATCAGGAGGTTGTCATCACCTATGACAGTTTCACCGTCCTCAAAAGTTGAGCGAGAAATTGAGACATACTCACGTAGTATATTTCGGTTTCCGACACGAGCGAAACTCCGTCCGCCAGTATATTTTAGGTCTTTTGATGGGTTGCCGATTGAAGCACCGAAAAAGATTTGACAATCTTCACCTATGGTTGTCCACTTATCAATCTGAACATGCGGTCCGATGGCAGTATTCGCGCCAATTTGAACGTGGTCCTCAACAAGTGAATAGGGACCGATGCTGACACCTTCTGCTATTTCAGCTTTAGGTGAGATTATTGCGGTTGGATGAATGTTTGTCTCTGACACAAGTGTTGCCTCAACTTTCTAACTGTATTAGGACTTACGCAAAATGACCAAATTTCACCTGTTTTCACAGTATTCGGTGCGGTTAGGAAACCGCACCTACCGGGGAGTGCGTAAGTCCTGTGTATTAAGCCAAAATAATCTGTTTGGTATAGATTGCAGTCATTAAGATTAATAGTTTTATGTATCGGCGAGTGCGATAGACAATTCGGCTTCCGTAGCGAGTGCCTCATCTACATACGCCTCCCCTTTAATTCGCGCTAAATTGCGTCGTCTTTGAACGATTTCTATCTCTAAACGGAGTTGGTCTCCCGGTATAACTGTCTTCCGAAAAGTTGCTTTGCTGATTGAGCGGAAATAGCCGAGTTGTTCTTCCTCACCGATTTCTTGTAGGAGCAACCAAGCCCCGAGTTGTGCGAGTGCTTCAACTTGCAATACACCTGGCATCACAGGTTGTGCGGGAAAATGTCCTTCAAAGATCGGTTCGTTGTATGTAAGGTTCTTTATACCGACTGCACTTACTCCGTTTTCATATTCAATTACTCTATCAATAAGACACATCGGATGACGGTGTGGAAGAATTCGATAAATATCCTTTGCTTCAACAGGAGACTTTGCTTCTACGCTTTCAGTGTCAGTGAAGTCAAGAAGTCCTTTTTCTGCAATTGCTTTAACGAACTGAGCATGGAATGTATGTCCACTCCGCAGTGAAATGACTCTTGCTTTCGGTAAGTATCCCGCCAGGTATAGGTCGCCGATGAGGTCAAGCATCTTATGCCGGACGAATTCATCCTGAAATCTTAAATCCGAGCTCGTCTCTCCATCATCTTTAACGACTAAGACATTCTCATAGCTTGCCCCTTTTCCTATTCCAAGAGCCTGAAGTGCTTCAATTTCTGCTTCAAAACAGAAACTACGAGCTGGTGCGATCTCATTAATATAGGTCTCTTCTGATATTTCCCAGGTTGCGAACTGAGGTAATGTTTTCGGGTGGTCATAGGCGAATGTAACTTCAAAAGTATCGGAAGGAAGAAAAATCAGTTGCTTGTTCTCATCAGAGACAGCGAATGGTTCAGCGATTTCAATAAACCTGCGCGGAACATCTTGCTGCACTAAGCCAACTTCATTAATCAATTTCACATACGCTAAAGCACTTCCATCGAGACTGGGAGGTTCTTGTGCATCTATCTCTATTCTTGCATTGTCAATTCTGAGTCCAGCGAATGCTGACATGAGATGTTCAATGCTACTTATTGTTGTTTCAGCAGTCTGTAAACTTGTGCATCGTGGTAGGACCTCCGCACAGTTTTCAGGACAGACTTTAACCTCCGGTTTTCCGGGTTGATCACTCCGTTCAAAGATAATACCGGTATCAGCAGGAGAAGGTTTAATCGTCATTTGCACCTTTTCTCCAAGCATCAATCCTATACCAGATATTGTTGCTTCAGACTGTAATGTCTGTTGAAATTCGCTATTTCCCATATATCGGTATGACTCCGTTTACGTAGTATATGTTTATTTTGTATGTTTTATATTGCTTAGGGTATTGTCCTATCTTGTGTTCGTTGCGGCTTTTTTCCGTTTAATTTCACGTCTCATTCTATTATGTTCTGCAAGTGTCTTAGAAAAATGGTGTTTCCCTTCATCCGTTGCAACGAAATAGTAGAATTCTGTTTTTTTCGGTCTTAACGCACCTAAAATAGACGCCATTCCTGGGTTGCCGATCGGCCCCGGTGGCAAACCTTTATTGAGATACGTATTATATGGAGATACATACGTTAAGTCAGCTTTGGTCAGCAGCCTTTTTGGTTCTCCCAATGCATATAGCACCGTCGGGTCTGCTTGTAGTCTCCAGTTATCCCTGAGTCTATTATGAAATACTCCTGAAATTATAGGCATTTCTTCTTTAGATGCTGCTTCCCTTGTTATAATTGACGCAAGCGTGATGATCTGATGCCTTGTAAAACCTAATGCTTCTGCTTCTCCAGCTAATGTTTCGTCCCATAACTTATCAGATTCTGCCAACATCATTTGGACGACAGTTTTGGCTGTACTACCTTTAGCAAATTTGTAAGTATTTGGAAATAGATATCCCTCTACTGATGCACCTTCAGGTACATATTTTTGCAACAAGTGCGTTGACTGCATCGCCTTTTCAAATGAGTCAAACGTTCCGAGTTCATCAGATTCCCATAGTTCAGCGATTGCTTTAGCAGTTTTACCTTCTGGCACAGTGAAGGTTTGGTACTCAATCTGTCCTTTTTTAAGTTCATCAAGTATCTGCGTGAGAGACATGTTACGACTTAGTTTATATTTCCCTGCACGTAACTTTTTGCCAATCCCCCGATATCGAACCACAAGTCTAAAGACGAGAGGACTTCGGATTAATTTATTAGTCGTCAGTTCTTTAGCGATTGTTGTTGTGTTACTCCCTGATGCGATTGTAATAGATATTATCTCTTCTGACGAGGCAGTAGGCGATAGATAATACCCCAATATTAAAACAGCACTCAAGCAGATAATAGTAATACATCCAAGTGCGTATAAGGAAAACCTCCTAAATCGTGTTCGAGTCAATGCTGTTCCTATTTTTTGAAGGAACATGGGATGCCTCCCAAACAACGTAGCTTATGCACATTGTCAATAGCATAAAAAACTCTATAATGCTGATAGTCTTTCGTCATTATCTTTGTTCAGAATCGCTTTTCAAATATTCATTGAGAATAATCACAGCTGCGACTTGGTCTACTATATTCTTTTTGTCTTTGGAGTTTACTTCTACCTGTTTTAAAATATCTTCTGCTTCAGTTGTGGTAAATCTTTCATCTCGAAATTCGACAGGTATCTCAAGCACTTTTGATAACCTATCACCGAATTTTTGTACTTTTTCTGCTTGTTCTCCCACAGTTCCGTCGAGTGAAATTGGCAATCCTACAATTATTCGTTCTACATTATGTATTGAGACAAGGTCTCTTATTGCTGTAATATCTCGTTGTCGATTGGTGCGTGTTAGTGTGCACAAAGGATGCGCCCCGCTTCCAAGGACATCAGTGACTGCCACACCAATTCTTACATCACCCACATCTAATCCCAGTAAGACAGACATATTTACTCCTATTTTGTGTTAACCCATCATACTCTTGCCCTTACACCTTATAGAATATTACATGAAAAAGTCAAAATCGTCAAGACAAATATCAATCTTCTAATTGTTCCAATCTTGCGAAGGGGGCACCACTTTCGCTATATATTTGCATCACACGGTCTATAAAATCGTATTTAGTCAGCGAACATGAACGTAATTTGTTAGGATTCAGAAGATAATATGCAACACTTTCTGCCCAATCTTCATTAGGATTCTTTGAAAAAGCGTAAGGAGTTACAAATTCTTTCCTATTGTTATTATTTGCCCATCCGAACCTTCTGTTTTTATCTTTGTACCATCCACCGAGATCTGACCACTGTTTTCTAAGTTCCCCATTAAGAGCATACTCCCACAAAAAGTGTGCTTTTTCATGAAAGATTATGCGTTGAAACTCATTATTGTTTTTGATACGAAAAGTAGGTGCGGCATACTCAACACAATCAGCGACAATCCATGCTGAACCAGCATACGGTGCTTGTTGACTTTGAAGGAGATATTTTAAGCGAGGTATCTTATGTAATCTTACGGGGAATTTCTGATATACAGACATGAGCATCAACAGTTCTTGATTTGTAAATGTTGATATGTGTAGTTTACCGATATACTTATATAGTTTTTGTGCGATTTTCTCTGCTTCAGGAGTATCTTTACTAACCAAACTTAGACCGTATATTTCTTTCAGTACGAGTTCTATAGCAAATCGGTTCTTTCCATCTTTCAGCAATAACCTTGTTGATGGTATATTTGTCCATCCATCCGTGATGAATTGAGCGACTATTTGAAAAAGACGGTTGTTAGGTTGTATCACCTCATCGTGATTTTCTGCTTGGGATTCTTCACTTGGAAAGACATCGCTATGGATGGTAACGTGCTGCTTGTTCTTGATAACCTCAAAATTTGCATCTTCCTCTAAATTTTCCTTGCTAATTTTCCATACAGAAGGTTTCAAATTGTAGTTAGTCTCATCAGAATATTGATAGATTGATTCAAAGGTATTTAAGATCGTGTAAGCTTGTTTTTCAGTCCAATCAGATTTTAGCGTAACACTATATTTATTTCTTAGTTGTAAAATAGTATCTTTACTTGGTCTTTGAATAAGTATTGCATGACAACCTAACTGAAACATCATGATGGTTAGAATGGTTGCGAATTGTGAATTCAGCGTGTATCTCATAAACCGAATTGTCCGTAAATTTCTCATCACTGTCCCTGTTCCTTGTAGGGGTGGGGTTGTCCCGTCCGTTGTATCAATCTAATACACATCACAAACAACAAAGAACTCACCATATAAAGAACTCACCATATATAGTAAGTTTTAGAATTAATCAGATACTCTGCATCAGTGAGGTTAGGAAGAGTTCGACGGTATGAATGCCATTTAGGCATTCCCTGCCTCGCCAGCAGTCGGCTGAAAGTGTCTATTTATTTCTAATCTTCACTATAAAAGATTTATGAGATATGTTATAGTTGATTCAATCTCAATGCTTGTGTTTATCTGTTATTCTGTTTGATTTGCTTCTATAAGTGTTTTGAAACGTTCAATTTCTTCTTGAAGCTGCAAGACTTCTTGCTCAGTTCGTTGTCTTGCCAATGATTCCTGATCAGCTCTTGATTGTGCTTGTTTAACTTGTGATTGTGCTTGCTCAGCACGTAATTCTGCTTGTTGAGCTTTTTCTTGAGCTTGTTGAGCTTTTTCTTGTGCTGCCTCAGCAGGTGTCAACAACAGTTTATCAGTAGCAGGATCGTAAAAATCGAGATATTCACCACGCAAACGTAGCTCTAAACCCAAGGTTTCAGAAATAGCATTCCCATCAACATCAATTGGAATAGATTCATATTCACCATCTACAAGTCTATAGCCTATCAAAGGTGCGGGTAAATAACACGCTTCCAAATCACAGAGGAAATATTCCTTAATTCCAATCTTTGCGTATAATGGAATCTTTTCTTCTAAATCATCTCTATATGTCTTGTTGCTTGAAAACTCAATTGTGAAGTCTGGCGGTTTTCCTTCGTCCCAGAAACGATAAATTCGTCTTCTTCTTCTACCAACCCCAAAGGAGACATATACATCTGGTGAAATTGATTTTTTGGGATTACCTTTTTCGTAATACATCATCATATTTCCCGAAACGCAAACATCTGGTATATCTTTAAAATACTCAATAAGTATTTGAAGTGTATTCATAATTGCGTCTCGATGGATTTCTGTCTCTGCTATCGGTTTACCATCTGATTCTGGGTATTCAATATCTATTTTATCTGTCGGAGCATAGCGTGTTTTGTAGGCGTATTCATGTATATTAGTTTTCTCAAGTTTATCTGCCATCATCGCATCTCCTTTGTATGTCAAGTAATATTAGAAAAACTCACAACATAACAGTTGATAAATTATACTTGTTTTGATATAATTTTTCCACAAAAAAGTATATTGGTCGGGGAAACCCTGTCCCTACGAACAGAAATCATTTGTATAGCGGGCAGGGAAACCCAGCCCCTACGAAGAGATGATAAAGCATTGTAAAATAACCTAAGATAGAATAACAATATGTCTAAACACCATCTATTTTATGGAGATAACCTTAAGATTTTAAAAGAACATATCTCAGATGAGAGTGTGAATTTGATCTACATTGATCCTCCTTTCAACACCGGAAAATATCAGTTGCGAACTGAGATTGAAGTTGAACAGGATGATGAAGGTGACCGAGTCGGTTTTCAAGGTAAGACTTATAAAACGACTAAAGGCAAAACGAGGCGTTATTCCGACAAGTTTGATAGTTCGGATGTTTATTTAAGATTTTTGCGTCCGCGTTTTGAAGAGGCATACCGTGTGTTGCACCCGCTTGGTAGTTTTTTTCTTCATATCGATTATCGTGAGGTGCATTACTGTAAGATTGTGCTTGATGAGATATTTGGACGCGAGTCGTTTATCAATGAAATTATCTGGGCGTATGACTATGGCGGCAGGTCAAAATCGAGATGGCCGGCAAAGCATGACAACATATTATGGTATGCCAAAACACCCAAAAAATATACATTCCATTTTGAGGAAATGGATAGAATTCCTTATATGGCACCCGGTCTGGTGGGTAAAGAGAAAGCTGCACGGGGGAAAACCCCTACAGATGTGTGGTGGCATACTATTGTAAGTACCAATGGACAGGAAAAGACGGGTTATCCAACACAGAAACCATTGGGTATTCTCAACCGTATCG
Source organism: Candidatus Poribacteria bacterium (assembly GCA_965261435.1). GTDB lineage: Bacteria > Poribacteria > WGA-4E > WGA-4E > WGA-3G > MSPOR6. The sequence goes on along the minus strand of CBDHDL010000021.1, from coordinate 2,164,722 downwards.
TGAAGGTACATTCCTCTCCTGGAGATATGTTATTAGATTTCTTCGCCGGTAGTGGATCATTTGGAGAGGCAGCAGCACAGCACAACCGATCCTCTATTCTGATTGATAACAACATACCGGCAATCAGGAGTATTATGGATAGATTGAAAATATTTGGGGTTGAACTTGTTAACGCTGATTACGATTTGTTGTAGAGACTAATGGAAGAGGGGAAGGATGGAAGGATGGAAGAGGGGAAGGATGGAAGAGGGGAGATGGGGAGATGGAAGAGGGGAAGGATGGAAGAGGGGAAGATGGGACAATCTAACAGAATGTTTATTATTGGTGAAGGTATTGATTAGATAATTGGTAAATATTAGAAGTTTTTCTATCTTTCTAATGGTTAAATGTCTCAATGTTAATGAATCCTACATACATGGTTATACCATTTCTATAAATTATTGTCTCATTAGGCGGTTATGATGATAGTTATTCTTCAGGACACAAACTTAAAGTTTGTGCTACAAAAAAGAGAAATTTTCAATTATAGGACTTAGGCAAAATGACCAAATTTCACTTGTTTTCACAGGATTCAGGTATGTCAGAATACGCGTTTGGTATTCTGAATTGGTTAGGAAACCGCACCTACCGGGGGAGTGCGTAAGTCCTGAATTAGAAATGGTATTAGATATTGTGTTGATATCGATTTCATTAGTCTCAAAAAGGTTGAGATTTTAGAAGACATAGGAGGAATTGAAAATGAATAAACTCAAGCAATTATCAGAAAAGATCAAAGAGAATATTGATCTACTCATTGAATCAGAGACAGAAAAAAAGTCTAAACTTGCTCTTGCTATACTTGATATGAAAAATCGGATTATTGTGGCAAAAGACCTAATTGCTACGGCGATAGCAGAAATAGAGAGACTGAAACATGCGCGCAAGGATGCTATTAACGCTGAGGAAAATTGGATGAAAATAGTTGACTCAGATAATACCGATAGTGAGAAAGCAGACGAAGCAAGACGAAATCTGCACAAACAGCAGCAACGTGTGAACGATTTGAACAAGCAGATACTTCTACAGGAGACGGTTGTGTCTGAACTCAAAACGAGACTTGCTTCATTTCATCGTCGTTTCAAAGATGCATCTGAACGTGCAGAAACACTTTCACAACAACAAAAGCAGGCTGAATTAAGAACAGAGTTTTATCAATTATTAGCAGAATCTGATGATCCCGATCAAACCGGTACATTTAAACAAGCAGAGATGGCGTTGAAGGAAGCGGAAGAAAAAGCAAGCATGTGGGAAGAACGAAATCAACCGCCTGATGAGGACATAGAAGCAACTGAAAAGGATTTTGACGTAGACGCGGCACTCACAGCACTGAAAAATGACATCCTTGGTAGTAGTCAAAATGATTGAGACCGTAAATCTGACGAAATACTTTGGAAAACTGTGTGCTGTGGATTCACTGATGCTGCATGTTGATGCTGGTGAAATCTTCGGATTTCTTGGACCAAACGGCGCGGGTAAAACAACTACAATTAATATGTTGACTGGGTTACTTCGTCCTACATCAGGAACAGCTAAGCTTGGCGGTTTTGATATTCGGACTCAGAGTTTAGAAGCAAAAGCTATTATCGGTCTAATGCCGGACACACCTCAGTTGTATGAAGCATTAAGCGGTAGACAGTTTGTGCGTATGATAGCCGATCTGTATGAAGTTCAACCGCAACAAGCAGAAAATGAGATGAGTCTATTACTTGAACAACTTGAACTCGCTGATGCTGCCGATGATCAGATCAAAGGATACTCTTACGGTATGCAGAAGAAGATACTCCTTATCTCATTGCTAATACATCATCCAAAGATACTTTTTCTTGATGAACCAACCAGCGGATTAGATCCAAGAAGTGCCAGAACAGTTCGCGAAATATTGCGGGAACGTTGTGAGAAAGGGTGTGCTGTTTTTATGACAACACACATCCTTGAAATTGCAGAGCGAATCTGTGACAGGGTCGGTATAATTAGTAAGGGGCATTTAATTGCAGTCGGCACACTGGCAGAGTTACAGCAAAAGAACAGGGAGCTAACTTCAGAAGATGCCGATGTTGACTCGCGACAGACCGAATCCTTAGAAGACATTTTTCTTGATCTTACTGCGGATATGTGATGATGAATAAAATATTCCGGTAATTTGGCGAGGTTAGGAAGCCTCGCCAGCAGCGGAGATCACTCATCCTGTTAGATACCGAATGTTAAATATAATCCAAATACTGCTCAAAGCAGACTGCCATGCCTGGTTGAACAGTTTTAAACACGATAAACAAGCATGGAGAAAAAGCGTATTAAAGGGGATCGGATACCTGATTTTCATCGTTGCGTTATCGGTGTTAGGTTTTACGCTTTTCTCCCATTTGCAGATCAATGATGCGCCAGCTCCTCTTGTATTGAACGTGATTAACGGGTTCATGGTGTTCGGGATAATTGTAGTTGCGAAAGAATTGATGGAAAGTTCTTTGAAAACCTTATATGAGGCTCCAGACACCTTACTCTTACATGCTGCACCGCTTCAACCGATAGCAATTTTCGGTTACAAATTCACGCATATTACTGTGACACGTTTTATGAGTCTGCTGTGTTTTATGGGACCCCCGTGGATTGCTTATGGTGTTATTTTCAACTTGCCGTGGCATTTTTTCGCGGTGCTATTCCCTGTCTCCGTGTGTCTCCTTGTCATTATCGCAAGTTATGTCTCCATCAGTATAATGTTGATTACCCGGTTCTTTCTGTCTGGAAGTCTTCTGACGACCCTTAAAATCATCGGTACAACGATAGGTGTTTCTATCGGTTTTCTACTATCATTTACACTTTTTGCTGGATCAGATGCGTTCCCATTGAAACGCATTCTGCTTGAAATGGCGTCTGCGAAAACTGAGGGTAATTCTATTGGATGGCTTCCACATCAGTGGGTTGGTAAGCTGCTCTTGAGTTGGACACCTGACTCAACATTATGGGTTAAGTTGAAATGGATAGTTTATCTGTTCAGTTTAAGCCTCATTTCGATGTGTCTAACGATGTTTATTTCCAGTGCGATCTACCAACGCGGTTGGGAAAACATAAGGCAATTAAAATCAAAACGCCGTCAAGCGAGGACACATGAAAACGTTAGGCCTTCAAAATTAAACGGGTTGGTCATTTCATTTGGACGTGGTAAAATACAATCATTAATACTAAAGGATTTCTTAATATTTATTAAGCATAGTGGACGTGTGATAGTAATTGTTATGCTCACGGTATTTTTGGTCATTCATATTGGTGTTTTGCTATCAAGAGGCGGCACCGATGATAATGCCGCAGAAATACTCACTGTTCAGGTAATACTTTATAGTTTGCTTATTACCTTTGGAATCAGCTGCAATGGTCTACGTGATGAAGCGAAAACCTGGTGGATGCTAAGAACCGCTCCAGTTTCTCCCAGTTTAGTTTTCACCAGCAAGTTTATGACAACTCTTTTGTGTGCATTGGTTTATGCAGAATTCTGGTTAGTAATTTCTGTTTTCCTGCTTCAAATTCCGATCAGCAATTGGATATTAGTGTTGCTTACACCGTTCATATCTCTACCAGCAGGTTGTGTATTAAATACGATGATTGGGACATTGCCGTGGATGGCTGAACTTACAGCTCAACCGAACCCTTTTCTGCGAGTATTAACCTTTACGCTAACATTCTTTATGGATATGGCATTCGTTATTCTACCGATCATATTTTTGTATACAGAAAGTTTTATTTTGTTTTTTGGAACGATGATCTTCCTGACAATCGTTATCTTCTTATGTTATAGATGGGGAGTTAGGAATCTACGTAAATTATTGATTGCACAAGTATAATATCTTTAGTGGTATAACCCTGGAGATGACACATCAAGAGAAAGTATTTTGAAAGAAGGATTTATGGTAATTACATACGAAGGGATAGAACCCGAAATACACAATTCAGTTTACGTTGCACATGGCGCAATGATAATTGGAGATGTGAGAATTGGTGCTGAATCAAGTGTCTGGTTCAATTGTGTGCTACGCGGTGACTTGGAACCGATCCTTATCGGGTGCCGTACCAACATTCAGGATGGTACTGTAATACATACTGACAAAGAGATTCCATGCCTTATTGGAGACGATGTTACTGTGGGGCATGGGTCAATTCTGCACAGTTGTGCTATTGAAAATGAGGCACTAATAGGAATGGGTGCAATTCTCCTTACAGGTTGCAGTATTGGTGAACGTGCGCTAATCGCTGCGGGAACACTTGTGCGTGAAGGACAAGAAATCCCAGCAGGTACTGTTGCTATGGGTGTCCCCGCAAAAGTTCGGAGGGAGGTTTCTGAAGAAGAACTTGAACGCGTTCGGCAAGGGAAAGATGATTATGTCTTACACGGGAAAATCATGCAAGAAAGTTTGAAAAATAGTATGCAATAGTGTCCATACAATTATTGATAATTATTATACCATTTCTATAAATTATTGTCTCATTAGGCGGTTATGATGGTAGTTATTCTTCAGGACACAAACTGAAAGTTTGTGCTACAAAAATCAGCACACAAACTGAAAGTTTATGCTACAAAAATCGGGACACAAACTGAAAGTTTGTGCTACAAAGAGAGACATTTTCAATTAGAAATGGTATTATACAAAGGAGACAATATGGCAAAACACAAATGTTTAATGATTGGTGGCAGCGGTATGGCCGGTGGTTGGATTCACAATTTCCGAAGCAATTTCAGTGATCGCGTTGAGATTGTTGGGTTAGCAGACGTAAAAACGGATGTGCTTAAAAATCAGGGTGAAGCATTGGGATTAGATTCCTCACAGCTTTTTACTGATTTCAACGAAGCGTGTGCGTCTGTCAAAGCAGATTTTTGCGGTGTAGCAACACCTCCAAAATTCCACAGTCCAGCTGCGGTTGCTGCTATGGAAAACGGTATGCCTGTGATCTGCGAAAAACCGATAGCAGATACTTTAGACGCAGCAAAAGCCATGGTTCGTACATCAAAGAAAACCGGATTACCTTGTGCTATAATTCAAAACTATCGCTATGCGAACAACAAGCAGGAATTAGTCCGTATCCGTGAGGAAGGACGATTGGGACGCTTGCAACATATAGTTGGCAGATATGCTTGTGATTACCGTCGTTATCTATCCTGGGGTGTTGACTGGCGACACGATATGGATTTTAGCTTGTTGTTTGAAGCTTCTGTGCACCATCTTGATATGCTTCGATTTCTTTCTGGTGGTGATTGTGAAACTTTGGTAGGGTTCGGATGGAACCCTGAATGGTCAAGTTTCAAGCACTTTTCGAGTGGATATTATCTGATGCGTATGGATAACGGTGTTCATACCTCTTACGAAGGGAACAGTTCTGCAGCTGGTACCACGAATTGTTGGAACGGTGAACACTATCGTGCGGAGTTTGAAGAGGGTGCCGTTGAAATCGGTGGTGGGAACCAAATGACAATCCATCGTATAGGCGGTGAGACAGAAGTTTACGAAGCACCTCCTATCAGTCATTACGCACATGCATATCTGTTCAACGAATTTCTCGATTGGCTTGATGGTGGAGAACCTTCAGCGACACGGATTGAAGACAATATCAAGAGTTTTGCTCTTGTCATTGCGGCAATGGAAACAACAGTTGATGGTCAACCAAAGCATATTGCTGATCTATTAAGCGATTTAGATCTTTAAGAATGACAGCACATACAACGATGTATTTTGCAGGTGTCTACAATGGACAATCCAAACCAAGAAATTCCAGTTGTCATTGACGAAATTCCGGAATCCGAGCAGCATGCTCTGTTGGAAAAACTTGCAACATGGATTGTCCGAAGAAATTTGGTGACACCTGCTATTCTATTCTTACAGATGGGGAAACCGCTTAACTTTTTGGTGTCTCAGTTTTTGATTGCCTTCAGTCCTATTGTGCAGGCGTTTTTCAAAGGGGATCAATATCATAAAATTGCTCTCATTCTTGAAAAGGATGAGAATGTTGAATTGCTGATACAGATGATAGAACAATCGGATGGATAATTTTACAAGGGATAGGAGAGACTTGATGGCTGTTGAATTGAGAATGCTGCAGATGGATCAGACGATGACGAAAGGTAAAATCGGGAAATGGCTCGTGAAAGAAGGGGATAGTGTAACCGAAGGACAGCCACTTCTGGAAATTGAGACGGACAAAGTTGTTCATGAACAGGAATCGCCTGTGGATGGTGTCGTTGCCCAATTATGTGCTGAAGAAGGTAACGATGTTCCCGTTAATGCCCTTTTGGCGATTATAGCCGATCCTGGTGAAGAAGTTGAACGCGTGGAAGTAGACGCCATTGAAGAACCCGCTGAAACTGATGAAATCGTAAAGCCGATCCCCAAGAAAATTACATCCCAACCTAAGCAACAGGTGGACAATGGAATCAAGGTGTCTCCTGCAGCAAGACAGCTTGCTGAGAAACTTGCAATTGACCTAACCCTCGTGAAGGCGTCTGGACCAGGGGGTCGCATTCTTGAAAGCGATATACATCGTTACATTGAAACCCGGGGACCCGTTACAACTGAATCTACACGACTAAAAGCTTCGCCGCTTGCGCGCAGATTAGCAAAGGAATTTGGACTTGATCTTACCGCAATTGACGGTTCTGGTCCCGATGGTAGAATAGTCCGTGATGATGTGTTGCAAGCCAGCACTGAAATTCCTATATCCACTTTCCAATCTGAATCTGTTGAGTCGCAAATGATTGAACTGAGCGGGATCAGAAAGATCATTGCTGACCGCATGACGATGAGTCTTCAAACGAATGCAAGTGTCACACTTCACACTGAAGTTGACGCGACGACCTTAGTTGAACTGCGTGGACTCTTCAATGATGAACTGCAAAACAGAGATATTAGTCTGACCTATACGGATCTGATTGTTAAGATTGTTGCATCGGCATTACGGGAACATCCTCGCCTTAACGCGACACTCACAGATGAAGGAATTCACTTGTTAGCTGACATCAACATTGGGGTTGCAGTTGCATTGGAAGAAGGTCTCGTTGTCCCAGTTATTCGAAATGTTGACAAAATAGGTTTAGCTGCTATTTCTGAACAGGTAAAGAACTTGGCAGAAAAAGCACGCAACAATCAGTTGACACCTGGTGAACTTCAGGGTAGCACATTTACATTAACAAATCTCGGTAATTATGGTGTTGATGCTTTTACACCGATAATCAATCCACCGGAATGTGCGATCCTTGGTGTTGGCCGGATTATCAAGAAACCTATTGTCTACAATGACGAAATTGCTATACGGAGTATGTTGACACTGAGTTTGACATTTGACCACCGTGTTGTAGATGGTGCCCCCGCTGCTCTGTTTTTACAGACTTTGTCTCGATATATTGATAATCCGTATCTATTGTTGATGTAATACCAAGTTAACAGGATTTATCTTGTTTTATTGTAGTCCGGCAGAATACGCGTTTGGTATTCTGCATTGGTTAGGAAACCGCACCTACCGAGACGAATCGCGTTAATTTGGTATAAGGAGGTATTGATGAGAAAAGGGTTATGTTTTTTGCTTACTGTATGTCTTTTGTCAGTCGTGTTTGCAGAAGAACCAGAATCTGATCACCAACTTGCATCTGATGTGAATTCGGATGGTGTCATTAACATCCTTGATCTGACGTTCATTGCTTCAGAGTTCGGTAGTATGCTTATGAAGGATCCTTCTCCTAATCCAGACATCAACAGTGATGGGGTTGTCAATATTCTTGACCTAACACTTGCAGCCAGTCATTTTGGAAAGTATTCCGGTATACCACTTGTTTTAACTGATAAGACTTTTGACGACGTAGTTCTAAACGCGGATTCTCCTATCTTAGTAGAGTTTAAATCCGATTACTGAATATTCTGTAAACTCATGAGACCAGTTGTGTCTGAAATAGCTTTAGAATATCGTGACGTTTTGGCAGTAGCGAAATTAGATGTGATCCAGAATCCAATCAAGCCCGCGGAATATCATGTCAGAGGAACTCCGACATTCATACTCTTTTATAGAGGTAAAATTTTAACAGCGATGGTCGGCGCGATGACAAAGGAGACATTAGTAAATCGGATTCTTGAAGGGTTATTTGCGGTGATAGAACCACCACTCACAGAGGAGCAGACAAACAGCGAATAGTGCCACCCATTGCCATACTTCATGCTGGATAGGTTGCAAAAACTCTTTCCCGCTGACCTGTTCATGCGTTATTGGGTCTAATGACGATACGGTAAGTTTAGATTCATTTTCATCCAATAGATTTACAGCGAACCTTTCATAACGCACATCTTCAACAAATACCGAGTAGATACCAATTTGGTCGGTCTCTGTGAATACATTTTCTTGAAGTTCAATCCTATTTCCGTCTGGTTTTTGCACTTTAACGTTAGGATTATCTTGGGTAGGAATGTCAATGCTCAATGTCTCACTTGTATTGAAAAACTGTCCTATGGTATTCTGTTGAAGTGTTAGCGACTTAATCGGAACATTGTTGGATTCAAACCAAGCTAAGCATTGATAGATAAATATTGGAACATCAGGAATAGTGAACGGAAAATCAGATATTTCAGGATTGAAAGCGTCAAACTCAAATACAAGATATTGACTGCTTGCATTCATACCGATCCATATCAAAGCACTCTTGTCACTTTCGATTAGCGGTTCACCCCAAATTGGTAACTCCCGCTTTAACGATTTTTTTATATTGAGTCCATCAAGTGACACATTCTGCATCATTGTATGAATCCTATTGACACTGATAACGTTTACCGGTGATTCAACCGTTTCGAAAGTACTCCCTTGAAACATAGGCAATTCACTTTGCCAATTGATATAGATTACGCCTGCAGAGTCAATTGCATTCAAGTTTAGGTTTGTTGACAGCATACCACCATCAATTATTATTACATCTGCATCTCCACTTCCGCGGAATTCATTTGTGGTAGTCGTCTGTAGACTGACATGTTCCCCATAACTCTTCAATAGATTTGTTAGAAAAGGTAACTTCCTATCGCTGACAAGTAAGATCTTGAACTTTTTTTTGTGTTTTAGTATTGTCCATGCTATGTTGTCTAAATTAAAGTCGTCTTTAGCATCTGTCAGTTGTAATGATATTGCCTTTCCTTCTAATCTATCGGCATTGATAGAAAACAGAATTGACTTCTCCTTATCCGCTGGAATTGATAGTTCTTTTTCATCAATTGCTCCACCGCCTACAAGGGTTAACTGCGTTGTTATTTCTCTTTCAGTGTTAGTCCAGTTCTTTATCCGAGTCAGAATATGGAATTGGTCTGCAATTCTCTCTACGCTCAATTGGACGATAGCTATGTTTTCTGCCTTTTCTCCTACTACGATTTTGTTGATAGGTATAGATGTAGACGGAAGGTTTTCATAAGAATCGCTAACAAAGTAGACTTGATCCATGTCAGCATCAATATTCCGTGATGCAAGATCAAAGACTGAAGTCCAATCTCCTGCTGAATGTGATGGTGCAATGTTTTTGACAGCACTTTGGAGTTTTTCTTTATCAGTGGTAAACGTCTGTTGAATATGCTGTGTTGCGGGATGCGTTGCCATAATCATTATACCCCCGCTTGCAGATACCTGTCTGATATGTTTTATGACTTCCTGTTTAGCAAGTTCAAGTCGAGTTTCCCCCATCTCTCTTGACAACATACTTGCAGAGTTGTCAATAATAAAGATGATTTTACCATGAATTATGCCGGGAATGTGCAAAGCAGGACGCGCAATGCTAATGACTGTGACCAGTAGGAAAAGACCTTGTAGCAATGGGAGTAACCAGTGTCGCAACCGTTGAAATGGTACATTTGCTTTCTGATCTTCAGGACTTGCTTGCCACAACATCATACTTGGTACGACGAAACTCTTTCGACGCAACTTTAGGAAATGCAGTGCAATCACAAGAGGAATAGTACCAATCAGTAGGAATGCTGTGGGGTTCAGAAAAGACATTTTTCAAGGTTGGAACCTTTGGGATATGGAGATGAATGTGTTTGTATACCGTATAGACAAACATTGATAATTGTCTATACGGCATACAGATATATAACTAACTGGTAATGCTTGTTTTGTGTTTAATCCTGAGGTGTTGATACAGGCTGTTCATCAGGAGATGACGTTTCTCCGTTTTCTCTTTCGTTTAGTGTACGGATAACTTCCTCAGCATCAAGCTTGCCAACCTCACCGTAGTTCTGTAGAGATTCACAGTATTCTCGAGCCTTATCAAATTCCTCAAGTTCCAGATAGATGTTCGCTAAGTTCTTGTGCATCTCACGGAAAACACCGGGCCAATTTCTTTCGCCTTCTTTTTGAACGATGCGTGTTGCACTTTCTATTGCAATGTTGACAACATTATTCAGTTCAGCTTTTTCAGAAGCAGAATATGGTGCATTTTGTTGTGCCCGTTTCTCATTGTATGCGCGCAAGGCACCCAAGGCCTTGTCGCATTGATTATATGTTTTCTCAATGCTCAAAGCCCCTTCAAACATTTTAGATAAAAATCCTAATTTCATAACTTGTTAAATCTTGATAGGAACTAATCGTCTCACCGATTAGAAAGCGGTCTTAATCTGTCCCCATGTTGTTGCTAATTTATCCTTGCATCTACAGCGAGAACAGCTTCCACACCTATTTCCTTAGAAGTTTTTACTTCTTCATCTGTTAGAGCTTTTGAATAGATAACGACTTCATCAATTATCGCGTTTTCAGCCGGATGTGTTGTTGGTCCTTCACCAGCACCTACGAAGATTTGCGCTTTTTCAAATTTCTTGAATGTGATATTTTCTGGTTTTGAACCGAGGAATTCACCATCAACATAAATCTTGCCTTCTTTTCCATCGGCGACTAAAACATAATGATACCACTGCTTCAATTTAAATGTGAAGCTGTTAATGCTCTTGTCTTGGTGATGTCCAGCATCCCAAAACGGATGGAAATCTGGATTGACCATCAATCGAAATACACAACATCCTGCATCTATTGTCTCAATTGAAACTATACCATCCCAACCAGTGTGTGCTTGTAGATTGAACCATGCTTCAATTGTAATTTCACCATTTTCACCAACTGGCACGATAAAATCGTCGTCAGGACTTAATTGAACAACTCCACCTTTTAAATGGATCGCTTTTCCAAATGGACCATCTACAAGAGTGCCATTTCGGACTAATTTGGCATCATTTCCGTTACCGGAATCGTCTTTAAATGTATCTCCATCAAGTTTATCAAATGAATAGTAGACCAAAATATCATCTATTTCTACAGCGTACGCGAAGCTCACAGCAAATATCATGATCACTGTGATGCCGATTATGATAACATTCTTATACATAAACAATCCCTCTTCTTATAGTTTAATAGGTGTCTATTATATCAAATTTTGAGAGTAGTGTCAATGTGTAATTTGGGTTGGAGTTTGTCTGAACCGGGAGGGACAGGATGGAAGAGGGGAAGGGTGGAAGGGTGGAAGAGGGAAGGGTGGAAGGATGGAAGAAGGGAAGGAGGGAAGGGGGGAAGAGATGAACAAGGATTTATAGGAGGGACAGGAGGGAAGGGGGAAGGAGGAAAACGCGGGGTATGTCAGAATCGCGGAAGGAGCGGAGGACGCGAAGGGGTCTTGGTTAAATCTGATGCAAAGATCGCAATCTAACAGAATGCGGTACAAAGAGACACTTATTTTCGTAGGTCGGGTTGAGCGTGAGCGAAACCCGCCGAATGCCATACGCGCATTCGGCGTTGATTTGGACATGATAGACACAAAGATGATCGCAATCTAACAGCACCGGATCCTTCGCGAAAACCTTTATGAACGCAATTGGCACAAAGCTGGTTCGGTTAGGAAACCGAACCTACCGACCTGAATTTATAGCGTAATTCTCCTTAAACTGACGCTTATGGGGAGAGCGTGAGTGAAACCTATACAATATAAACAAGTGGTAATAGGCTAAAAAGGTAATTCTGAGAACTAAATAACCCTATTGAAGATACTTGATTTCCTTGACAATCATATTACTAAGTTGTACAATTCTTAATTAATAGGACATGACTGTCTGTTATGATGAGGTGAATATTTTTCTTTGCTTCTTTAATGCTTTTTTAGAAAATAATGATTATGAAGTTTAAAAAAATATTAGGTAATTTGGCGAGGTTAGGAAACCTCGCCAACAGCGTGGTGTGCCTGCCTTATGCAAACAAGAAATTACCCAATTTATTATTTGATCTTCATTCTCATTATCTGAATTGGTTAGAAATTGAAGGAGTAAAAACTTTTAAGTTTGCAACTTAGCAAAAAGGGGAGATAAAGTATGATAAAAAAACTATGTATCCAACTGATTATCCTTTGTTTGGTTTCTGTGGGATCATACGCGCAGGAAACAGAGGACGCAGAAGAAGATGTGTATAAACTTCCAACACAGACCGTAACGGCGCAAAAAAGAGAAGAGGTGCTTCAAAAAGTTCCGATTGCTGTTGCTTCTATTGACAGCACGAAGACGGAAGATCTTCAAATTGGCAACATCAATGAGATTGGTAGAATCTCTCCCAATCTCAAATCTTATGACGATGGTGGTGGTCTATATCCGATGATTGCCAGTAGAGGTATATTCACTATTGATGAGATACCCGTTGTTGGCATTTACGTAGACGATGTACCGCTTTTTAATACGATTTCATTCCCGGCACTGCTAATGGACATTGATAGAATAGAAGTGTTAAGGGGGCCACAAGGCACTTTATATGGACGCAATACACTCGGGGGTGCTATCAATATCATTACGAAACAACCGACTAATCGGACCAAGGGATATGCTTCATTTGGGTATGGAAATCTTAATCAAATTGAGGCGAGGGTTGGTATCGATCTGCCCCTTATTGAAGATCAGTTATTCGTCCGTCTGAGTGGTGGTGCAAATTTGAGAGATGGATATGTTGAAAATACTATTTTGAAGACCGATAATCATTTAGAATACACAGAATATGGTGGTAATTTGCGTTTGACATATCTGCCAAGTGACAGTCTATCGTTATCATTGAACAGTACTTTATCGCAAAAAGAAATTAACGACAATGCTCTTGTCGGTGGCAGAGATGCAACAACTGAAGTACTGACAGGTTTGCGCGACGATTCACCCTACCAAGTCTCCTACAATGTACAGGGTGTGATTAATACCTTAGTGTCAAATAACGCCCTGAAAATCGCCTACGATACCGACACACTCTCAATCAATTCCACCACATCGTTGCAATACACAGATAATACAACAGAACCAAGGGATTTCGATTTTTCGCCTGCTGACGTCGCCACCCGTGAAGACTACGCGAGAGAACTGATGACACTATCAGAGGAGATACGTTTGAGTTCCGAATGGAATCAGTTGAGATGGTTAGCGGGTGTTTTTGTCTACAACTATAATCAGGACAGTGGATTCAATTATATCAATGGTAAAGACAACGCTTTCTTCGTAACTGATCCGGATTCTGCGGCGCAATATCCATACACTCAAAACGATGAGACAACCCTGAGACAAACAGGTTTCTCTATCTTCGGGAATGCTGATTATATGATTATTGATGGACTTCGTGTAATTGGTGGGATCCGCTATGAGGTAGAGGAGAGTCATGCCAACGTAGCTCGGTCATATATGAAGGATGGTAAAGACTTTCTATACCCAAATTTACTTGCTATCCCAGGTGAATTTGAGGAGACAGTATCCTTCAATGCTATTTCACCAAAGGTCGGACTATCCTATGAAGTTTCGGACGATATTATGCTTTATGGGAACGTCGCGCGGGGTTACCGTCCGGGTGGTATCAATCCTTTCACCAGCGATGCGGATGCAGCAAAATACGATCCAGAGTATAGTTTGAACTATGAAGCTGGTGTAAAAACAGTGTTTCTACAAGACCGAGCGAAGGTTAACCTAACCGGATTCTATATCAATTATGAAGATCAACAGCTTTATACCGTGATTGACCCCGCAACCTTCAGCGTCGGTCGTGAAAACTTGGGACATAGCAGCAGTTATGGTGCCGAATTAGAAACTGAATGGGTGCTGATAGACGGTCTCTCAGCGATCATAAATCTTGGTTATTTGGATACAGAGATTACCGATTTCAAAGTCATCACACGATTCGGTGATCAAATCGACAACGCTGGGAAGAAACAAGCATATTCACCACGTCTGAACGGCAACGTTGGACTTACCTTCGCAAGGTCCTTAACCAATGATATTGCTTTGAAAGGCGCAGTGGACTATCAGTACCAAACAGAGATGTTCTTTGATCCTGATAATGTGATAGAACAGGAAGCTTACGGATTACTTAACGCACAGATCGTCATATCCACTGGAATTGCTGATCTCACTGTCTGGGGACAGAACTTAACAGATGAAGTCTACTTCAGTTACGGTTATGGTCTGAGTGGCACCGCATATTTCGCAAGTTATGGTCTTCCAAGAACATTTGGATCAAAACTCACTGTGTCATTTTAGAATTGAAATTGCGACCTTTGGAGCGTCTACTCATAGATTGTAGGTCGGGTAGAGTGAAGCGAAACCCGCCAAATGTCAAACGCGCATTTGGCGTTGATTTGGACATGACAGACACAACGATTACGTGTCGGGTTTCGTTCCTCTACCCGACCTTCAAACTGATGAGAGGAATCCTGAAAATCGTTGTAGTTCTGCAAACGCTGTTCGTATTAGGGGTGCCCCACCGCAGTTGGATGGCATTTTGGACGACGAGATTCGGTGCAATATTATTGGTAATACCATTTCTATAAATTATTGTCTCATTAGGCGTTTATTATGGTCGTTATTCTTCAGGACACAAACTGAAAGTTTGTGCTACAAAAAGAGAGATTTTCAATTAGAAATGGTATAACATAGAATAAAAATCAGATGATTTGGAATGAATTGTATACGTATATTGAATTTTGTGAGAAAAACACTTGCAAATTAAAGAAAAATAACGTATCATTGTAAGTTACAGATAAGCAATTATAGGCTTGTGCAGAATATTGATAATATAGTAAGTTTTAGAATTAATGAGACACTCTACATCAGCGAGGTTAGGAAACCTCGCCAGCGATCGGCTGAAAGTGTCTATTTATTTCTAATTTTCACTATAAAAAACCTATTATGTAAAATCATTAGGGTATAACAGCTTTGAAAAGATACTTTACTTCTATTCTCATTTTTGCTTTTATAGCATGTGTAGTTTGTTCTGTAGCCTTTGCTGGTGAAGGTCATGAACATTCAGGCGAACAGATGAAAAAGTTTTTATCTCAACCCCTAACTTTTTCGTTGGTAATTATTGCGTTAATAGTATCATTTGTTCTGGGAGGATTACATGCGTTAACACCGGGACACGGTAAAGCAATCGTTGCAGCATATCTTGTTGGTACAAGAGGTCGTATAATTGACGCAATATTTCTTGGACTTGTCGTAACCTTTACGCATACATTCAGTGTGATTGCCCTTGGTGTCATACTCTTGTTAACAAAGAACCAGTTTGCACAAGAGGATATCGTCATGTGGCTAAGTCTGGTTTCTGGTTTGTTGATCGTCGGAATCGGAGGATGGTTACTTGCAAAAAACATGAAACAGTATTATAGTGACAAAACAAATTCACCTGAAGATGACCACAGTCATTCACATCCACATTCACACAATCATTCACATAGTCATGGACATGGACATGGACATTCACACAGTCACGCTCCCTCTGAACGAACAGGTTTCTGGGGTTTGCTAACGTTAGGAATCTCTGGTGGTATCGTTCCGTGTGTAGATGCACTGATCGGTCTACTGTTTGCGATTTACATTGATAAACTTACGTGGGGTATCGTAATCCTATGTGCATTCTCACTCGGACTTGCGGCTGTTCTCGTTGCCATCGGAATCCTCATGGTAATGGCAAAACCGATAATTGAACGATTTACAGGAGAAGGTATCTGGCTTAAACGCTTACCAATTATCAGTGCAACCGTTGTGATTGTGCTCGGAGCGGTTTTAGTTGTGAAAGCCCTAATCGGTGTCGGTATTCATATCTAAATATGTAATCCTTCTATTGCTTTGTCATGTCATAAATGATTTGTATATCGGGCGGGGAAACCCAGCCCCTACGAACGGATCTACTCATCATTTGAGTGTAGACAGAACACTATGCTGAAAGTGAACACAAACACTGAGAACATAAATGCCGAATACTATTGGAATATTAAGTCCAGGTGATATGGGTCATACCGTCGGCGATGTGCTCCGTCAAAATGGTCTACGCGTCATTGCTTGTCTTGAGGGTAGGAGCCAGCGGACCCGTGAATTAGCACAAAAAGCGGGTATTGTAGAAGTACCGTCTTATACACACCTCGTCATTGAAGCAGACCTTATCCTTTCAATCATGGTACCAGCCCAGGCAACAAAAGCCGCATCGGTTGTCGCAGCTGCTTTACAAGAGACTGAGACAGAGCTAACATACGCTGATTGCAACGCCATTGCACCCCAAACTGTTTGCGAGATTGGTGACATTATCACATCAGAAGGTGGCACTTTTGTTGATGCTTCTATCATTGGTCCCCCACCACGTAGACCTGGATCCACACGTTTTTATGTTTCAGGACCAGACTTGGAATTATTCGCTGAGTTAAGCAATCATGGGTTAGATGTACGACAACTTGGGGGTGAGATAGGTCTTGCATCTGCGATTAAAATGTGCTATGCATCTCTGACGAAGGGATTAACGGCACTTTGCACCGAATTACTCACCGCGGCAGAGATGTTAGGTGTTTCTAATGCACTCGCAGCAGAGTTTCAATTGAGTCAAACAGCGTTGTATGAACGGATGGAAAAGGGATTGTCAAGTATGCCGCCGAAAGCTAAACGTTGGATCGGTGAAATGGAAGAGATATCTGACACATTTGCACATGTTGGTTTGACACCGAACATATTAACAGGTGCAGCAGACATGTATCGTCTTGTGAGTGAAACACCTCTTGCTGACCTATCCCCCGAAGAGCGAGAACAGTTTCCAAGTTTAGATGGTCTGATTTCAGTCTTAGCAAAACAGATACAAAAAAATCGTTAATTTAGATTTCAGTAGAACCTATTGCTGTTGTTCAACATCAGCGGGTTCTTCCTTTTGATGAAATGGTTTTGACAGCCATTTTTCAAAAGTTGCTGCATCCACAAAAAATGAGCGCATCAGTGCAAACTCAACAGGTGATGCTATAGCATTCCGCAGATAACCTTCCTGATTACCGGAACTTAGAACACGCTTACGCCATGCGTGATGAAATACTTCGTTGTCTTCAACAATAAAGGTAGACAGTATTCCCATTTCCATAATTTTGGATGTGAGACCAGCGACTTCAGCGTTTGCCATTAAAGGATTGACTAAATGTGTTTGCATTAGTTCTTGAAATTCCTTTTGATCAGTTGCAGGACTTTTTCCTGTCTTGCTCCAATCCCGCAGAATGTAATAGTAGTTAACCCAAGTATCTACATCTTGCTGATCTGTATCAGAATCAAGAAAATACACAAGTCTTGATTTCGCGATAGTTTTATGCTTTGTCGTTGGCATTGCAGCAAGATATGTTGAATAATTCTCAACATATTCATTGTCATAAGATTTTAGGTATTCTAAGTAAGAGATGTGTGATAAAACCCCTTCTATACCCGCATCATCTTGAGATTGTGTAGTTTCTTCAGCAATTTTAAGAAGTCCTGCCAATAGTTCTTCTTGTTCTACAGTTAAAGGTTCGTTTGCTGTTTGTGTTAGAGCGCGTTTGTATTCTGCGTGTTTTTCTGTCAACTCCCCCGCCTTTTCAAATACATTCATAAAGAATGGTACAGCAAAAATCAATACAACTATGAGAAGTAAAACACCAATTCCAGTAAGAATCAGACAAGTCGGTTTTTTCATGTTATGTTCCTTTTTGTTTTTCTCTATCGTATCATCTTCTGTTAAAGATTGCAATTAAAATTGTAAATGTCTGAACCAGGATTTACAGGATTTACAGAATTTATAGGATAAGAGGTGGAGGATTAGAAGCTACTATAATGTTAATTATCAATTCTTGCAATTTTCTCCCAATCCCATAGGAGAATTGTGCCGTCTTCACATGCACTGACTAAGGTTTTTCCTTCATCTAAAAATATCAACTTGTTAATGTCCTTTAATAACCAACTGGTATGTCCTATGTGTGTTGATAGAAGATGACCACTGTCTACATGCAACAATTTGATACTTCCATTCCCTCCTCCCACAAGTATTCTGCTATCTGGAGAAAATAGTAGAGCATTTACAGATTTGCCGGTATTGATTTTTCTGAGCATCTTCTGCGTTTCTAAATCCCATAAATAAATTATAGCATAGTCTACGCTTGCAACTAATTTCCCATCTGGTGAGAATACTAAATTATCGATTGATCTTCGATTTACTGTCAATGTATAAAGGCGTTTGCCTGTCTCCACGTTCCATAAGTTTATTTCTCCACCATCGCCACTGCTTGCGAGTATTTTCCCATTTGGTGAAAACGCTAAAGAGTCTACTTCAAGTGGCTGTCCTTGCAGCGTAAATTTCAGGGGAATTGTCTTGGGGTTGAAGATTTTACTGAAAAACGACTTTTGTGGGTTAGCAGTATCCCACATATAGATTACGCCAATTTGATGTTTAGAGGATGTGACAGCTACCGATTTCTCGTCTGAAGAAAAAGCGAGGAGTAAACTCCAATATTCTGATGGGTATCCGTGTCCTTTCAAGTTAGCCTGGAGGCGGTTCTTGGAAACATCCAATAATTTTAATTTCCTATCTACAATAAAACTCCAAGCATAATCATCAACAGCAACCACACTTGCTTTTGGAGAAATTGTCTCAAGACTTTTCCCATTGAAAGAGGCACTTGACGACGGATGTCCAGTATTAATATCCCATTTTATCAGTTGATCTTCCCAAGAATGTATACTGATTAATGTGTTCCCGTTTTCTGAAGCAGCTATGTCTGAGACTTTTCCTGCATGCCCTGGACATATATATTTCTGTTGCCCCGTGGTGGTATCCCAGGCTCGAATTGTCCCGTCGTCGCTTCCTGATAGAAGCATTTTCCCATCAGGTGAAAATGCTAATGAAGAAATATCCTCTTTGTGTCCTTTTAGCTTAAACGCAGTGATATATTGACTAAACCGGGCTTTTAATCCTTGTTGTTTTGAGGTGGCATTCCACAATGAAACAGTAGCATCATCTCCACTTGCGAGGAGTTTACCATCTGGTGAAAATGCTAACGTGCGCAAGCCAAATTCCGTTTTAAATGTCCTCAAAAGCGTGGAAGTGTCCAGATCCCACAAACGAATTGTCCTATAATCACAACTTGCCAATGTCTTATTATCAGGTGAAAAAACTAAAGCATTGATTGATGTATGTTCATTATTATCAAGTGTTAACAAACGCTCTCCAGTATCGGCATTCCAGACATGAATCGGACATATATCCTTTTTTTCTTCTTTTGCTGTTGCGAGAAAACGGTTATCTTGAGAAAGTGCAATAGTTGGAGCTACTCCTTCTCTGTTACTCACGTATATATCTTTAATAGTAGGTGGTATTGGATTGTTAAGGTTCCATACTTGAACTTCATCGGTACTTTTGTGTATGGTTACACATGCAAGTCTTGTGGCATCTTCAGAAAAAACAACTGAGTACATAAGGACTCCGTTATCCCGTGGAAGAATGTCTTGGAGTTCGCCATTATCAACATTCCATCGTGATATCGTTCCGGAAGAACTTGCACCAGTTAACGAACTTCCATCCGAAGAAAATGCAATTCCTTTTATATCCTGTCTATCTCCCTGAAAGAGTGATATTTCTGTGCCGTTTTTTGCATCATACATCCAGACTCCGATAGTTGTTGCGACTGCAAACCGTTTGCCATCTGGTGAAAACTTGATGTCGTTTATTTGTCCTTTGCCTAAACGCATTTTTGCACCTGCGGGTAATTCCCATTGCGTATATTCAATATTTGCTGGTTGTGTGAACAATTCTGTTGAATCGCGAATTGTTACTCGACCGATGAACACGAATGCAACAACTGCAAGGACGGCAAAAATCACAGTCAGTAACACAACAGGATGTCGCAAAACTTTCATAAGAATTATTTTCCTTTCAGGTGATGTTAATAAGACCAACATCTACTCATTTCTAAACCTTAGTTTTTCCCAATTCCACAGGATGATTGTACCATCTCTGCCTGCATTGGTCAACGTTTTCCCATCCTATAGGGTGTGTAAAGTTTTTGGCAGAGCGTTGTTTTTTTGCTTATGTTCGGTTTTGTTTACATAGCACTCCGCTGGAGTGCGGTCACTTGACCTACATTCTTCTATAGACATATTGCTCCGCTGGAGCAAAGAGCGTTCTTGACAGGTAAGAGATATCCTCACGCCAGATGAAGTTAAAGAATTTATTCGTGTAATTTCCAGTTTCTTGTAGAATCCGGCAGAATACGCGTATGGTATTCTGCATTGGTTAGGAAACCGCACCTACCGTGTCTGGGTCCAAATTACCTATTTTATTATTTTAACTTCATACGGGAGTGAAGAGAGGTGGGGTACACATTTTTCTATAAACATATCGTCCCTACGGGACTAAAGAATGAGGCTCATGTTATGATTAAGTGCGAAAGACGAGTTTTGATATAAACTCAACTCAACAACATTCGCACTTAAATTATACATGAGCCAAAAGTGTTGTTACTGTGTGATTTCAATTAAGTCGGATTCGGATCCTGTTACAATGAAACCGTCAAGTGTAATTTCGTTTTGAGGCTCATCAAAAATTAAATCATCTGCAGACACAATATCTTCTGAAAGAACGATTTTGATTAGTCCGGGCGCTTCATTCTGTTCTTCTTCCAGTTTTTCAATGAGATCGTCGAGGTTTTCGGGCAAGGTATCAGAGTCAGTATCAGAGTCAATATCAAAGTCAAAGTCAAATCCAAAAAATGAATATTCATCAGGATCCTCTGAGAATACACTGATCCATGTATCTCCTAACGGATAGTCTTGCGGCACATCAAGCGTTATCTGCCTTTCTATTTTCCGTTCTCCATCTTGAATAGCGCACTCCAATGTGGCAGCAGGACGACTGTAAATGTAGCAGTCTTACCACGAACAAGTTTGTCTGGTGCAATCACCTCTTGAATTGTCGCCATCATAATTTGCGGTTTCTCTGTTATCGTCATGTTAACCGATGTCAACGTTGCTTTCTCATACTTGTTTTCGAACGTATCGGTAAATGTGGATATAATCCTCTGTGAGTTAAAGAGTATATCAATAAATGCATCATCAGATGCACTGAGAAATGTTTCTGTATAGTTCTTTTGTGACTCTTTGAAACTAAGTTTAATTGTCACCTCTACTGTGGTTGGACTTGTTTCTAACCGAATTGCGTCCAGTGTAACGGCAGCAATAAACGGTATATACAGTTCGTTTCCATAAGCGACTTCGTGTTCTTTCTCAATAACATTCTTATTTCTCTGGTACTCTATATTGAAGGGTATCATCTCTGGTGCGTTACCGAGTTCACCAGCAATCGCGGGGATGAGGTCTTTTGTGACGGTTCCGATGGGATCGCCATAAGCGGATACAGATTTATAGGTGCTTTGTAGGTTGGGTACAAGCCCGTTGACGACAGCTCTATATACTGGTAGTGATGTTTTACCATCGCCATACGCCGAAAAGGGGTGTCCGAATGCGATAAATGTATTATCGTTATAGACTTGTGTGACGGTGCCGAACCCGATCGCATTGACGACATCGCCTGTTGCGATTGCAACGCCAATCATATCGCCTGCCATAAGTTCTCTGTCGACTGAAGGTGCAGCGGGTGCTCTACCGACATCAGCGAATAACTCAACATAGTCAAATCGTGAATCTTTTAGATACTGTTTGAGGTGTTGGAGCCTGTTCGGTTTAATACCCGTAATCATTAGTGGGGTTTTTACCGGTGCGTATACAGCGTTTATGTGTGCGGATGGTGCGGCAGCGAGGTATTCTGCTAATTCCTCACCGAAAGTTTGATGTTTAAGTGTAGATTCCATTGCATCCATGGACGTCACCCAAAAGCGTGTAGGTGCTGCGGAGAAGTTGTTTCCATAAGCGAGTGCACCCATAATTTTTCCGGGTGGACCGACAGGACTGCCTGACATACCGGCTGCGATTCCGCCGATTTTCTCAACATCTTCGGACATAAGTTCGCACTCGTACAATGGAAACCCGAATCTAAAATCTCGAATTCCGCGAAACTGCGCTTCAATGGTTACACGTTGTGAACCGTCAAGTACAGTCACAATTTGCACAGGTGTTTTGTCTTCAAGTTGTGCTGCTTCTGTCTCAGACATGCTTTCTAATACGACATCATCGGATAGGGGAACAACATCTGTCATCTCAATTATTTCAGTCGTTACTCCTAATGTGTCTTCCATAGTTATTGTGGTTTCCATAGTGCCAGAATCTACATCTGCCGGTTCTTCGTCTGAAGAACAACCGAAGTGGTAAAGTGCCATAATTGCAATTGCTGTTAGTGTCAAAAAACGTTTCATTGTAGCTCCTTTTATAGGTATTTGGTTAAGGTATAAGTATTCTCAGTATTTTTGATTGAACTTATAGTGAGTAACATCTAAAAAATGTTATACCATTTCAATAAATTATTGTCTCATTAGGCGGTTATTATGGTAGTGATTCTTCAGGTCACAAACTGAAAGTTTGTGGTACAAAAAAGAGACAATTTCAATTAGAAATGGTATAATAATCCTGCTTCCTTAGCTGCATCAACGAGTTTTTTGCTTTACGGGAATTTGGAATATACCGCGATGGTAGGTAGTGATGTATAACTTATCGTTATGGACATCAATATCTTGTACGGAGTAACCTGGTACTTCTGGTGAGATTCGCTCCCATTCGTATTTATTACTGTTAAATCTGTAGATACCGGAGCTTTGGACACCGTAGACTTCAGATCCATCATCAACAAGATGACGCACCCCGATATTCTTTCCGTTTTGATCTTTTATCACTCTCCACTCTTTTCCTTTAGGTGAAGTTAGAACACCTTTGTCAGTAGCAATGAAGACTCTTGAACCTGAAAATGTGATATCATAAAACATCTCACATTGAATAAGTAGTTCTGTCGTAATATCTGTCCATTCTTCCCCCTCATTCAATGATTTGAATAGTCTACCATCTTTCCTACCTACATACACAGTTTTACCGGAAGATGCTAAACAGAATCCGGTCGGATATCCTTCAGTACGAGTATCTAATCCAGTGTCAACCCAATTAGTGAATCCCTGTTTCCATTTGAGGAGACGACTATTGTAGACTACGTAGAAAGTCTTTCCACTAATTGCCATACTTGTGATCTGATGCATATTGAGTCGTGCCTTTAAGTCCTGTATTTCTTGCTGCAAATCAGTGAGTCCTTTAGTAACATTTGCATTTTCTGTATTCCCCTTACCCATGTCTTTGTAGGATATTTTTTCAATAGCAGGAATCTCTTGTATTGGTAGAAGTTGGGCGCCGCTATCAGATACACGACATATTGTGGGTGCTGTGCTAAAGTTCCCCGCAATGGCGTAGAGTGTATTGTCTGCTATTGTTAACATCGGGTATCTATAACTAAGTGATTTATCATTATCTGATTCAATTCTAACAGATGTCCAAGTTTCACCATTGTCATCTGACGTGAGGATTTCATCTGATCTATCTGTATAGAGTCTATTCTTAAATGAGACTAATTCGTTACTGTCAGTTCCGATTATACCGTTCAAAAATTGATGCCATGATTCACCGCCATTCGTTGTGCGTTGAATTCCGCTGTAGCCATGAGTGTAGAAAGTATTATCATCCACTCCAGCATCTACGCCTTCAGCATCATAAATGCCAAGATGTAACGAAGTTGTGTCAGAATCGAGTTGAATCCACGTAAGTCCTTTATCTCTTGATCGATATAAGTAGAGACCCATTGCTATGATCGTCTGATTAGAAGCTAAGATGTTGATGTGCATAGAAACTATTTTTTCTTTCATAGACTTGTGTTTTGGTGTTATATTTTTCCAGGTATCACCTAAGTCATCTGAACTGTATAGTTCCCACTGCTTTGTAGTTAGATCACGCAACAACTCTTTTGCCCGTTTGATCGCTGGATCGTCGGATGAAATCTCAGTACTTTTGGTTAAGATTCCGGCATAGAGTGTATTGTCGGCTGCAGCTAAGGAATTTGGGGTTTTAAACTCTCCATCAAGTAAATGTTGCCATTTTCCTGATTTTATCCTATATAGACCTTTTTCTGTTGCAATAAATACAGTGTTTCCAATGTTAGTTGCAGCAATGATTTCACTATCTTTTAAGTCAGTTTTTAACATAGACCACTGTCTGCCTTCATCCACGGATTTATATATACCTTCCTCCAATACGAGATAGAATCCATTGTCAGTGGTCAAGAACGCGATTGGAGTTCCTTCTTCTCGTCTGCATAAGGACACCCAATTCATTCCGCCATCGTTTGAAGCAAAGATATCGCGATAAGTCGCAATATAAAGGGTGTTCTTATATTCTGCTATAGGTGTTCTTGAAAGGGAGTCAGTTGGCAAAGTGTTGTTGATAAGTATCCACTCATTAGCATCACTTGTGGTCTTGTAGATACCTGTGGGTGCCACAGCCAATAAGTTACCATTAGATGCCAGGAATATATCATGTATATCTCCACCAGGTGGTCCTTGCACTTGATTCCATCGGTTTTGTTGTATTGCAGCGCGTGATGAATCTGGATCGGTATCTGCTGCGATAGCGTTGTCAACCTCCTTTTGACCTATACCGTCGTTTTCTCTGGCGATTACACTATTTTCATTTCGCTTCTGTAGTTCAGGTTTTGTCTGAATATCCAGAACAACAGATGCGTCAACGATTTTAATTGCTGTTTCAGATTGTGATTCTAAAGAGTACGGTTGTTGAAAACTTGAGATATACTGACTGCTTGTTCCCATTAGTAGGATAACTAAAAGAACAGCAGTTCCAAAGGCTGCCCAAGGGATTAAAGGTTGGCTGTTTGGGGTGGGAGTCGGTGTGGTTTTCTCAATCATTTTCATGATGCTATCCACAAAATTAGCAGGTAGTTTGACGTTTCCAAGTGTTTCACGAATCATCGGTTCCTCCTTCTGTAGACGTTTCCGTGCGCGTCTCAGTCGACTTTTTATGGTATTTACGGAGACTCCTAAGAATTTACTGATGGATTCAGATGTCATTTCACCGAGGTAGTGTAGCGTAACAACTGTGCGTTCACTTTCAGGTAGTTTATCAAGTAGATTTTTGATAAGTTCTCGTCGGTGTTCAGCAGCCTTAATCTCACGTTGTTCTTCTACATACCGTTCATAAGATGTCTTTTCTATGGTACCTGATGCGTCAGATTCTAATGATTTCATAATAGGTTTTTTCCTTCGTTTCCAGTCAGTGCATAAATTTGAAGCAATTACATATATCCATCCAGCAAACTGTGTTGGGTTTTTCAGCGCGGGAAGTTTCGTGTATGCTTGGAGGAAGGTGTCTTGTGCAATTTCTTCGGCAATTTGGAAATCACCTATTTTCCGCCAAACAAGTGCGTGAACACTGTTTTGGTATTTATAGACTAAATCGCTGAAAGCGGTATCGTCACCAGACAAGATCCTATTAATCAACCTAACATCGTCTTTTTCCATCGGAGTTCTCCATAAAAGAATTGGTTTACGATTATTAGTGACGTATTTTTGAAGGCAAAAAGGTGCATAATTTGAAAAAAAATCAATATTTGATGATTTTTTTGTAGTTATTTTGTGTTATCTTATAATAACCTAAGTTGCTACATGATAGCACAAACTGTTAATTTGTGTCTGTGAGACCGCAAACTATAGTGAAGTGTGAAAGTAAATATACACTTTGCATGTAGGAGCGATCTCCGAATCGCGACTTAACTCAATAATAGCCGGGAATCGGAGTTCCCTCCTACAATGCACGAATGTAGCGTTAATTCTAATCTCTACCATTCTTTATTGTCTGAACCAGGATTTACAGGAAAGACAGGAAAGACAGGATAAGAGATTGAAGGATTAGAATCAACGATCATGTAGATACGCTTTTAGTATTTATAGTGGATTATAGAAATCATTCTACATTGCCTCTGTAGGAGCGATCTCCGAATCGCGACTTAACTCAATAATAGCCGGGAATCGGAGTTCCCTCCTACAATGCACGAATGTCCAATCAATTCTAAAATATACCATAATAACACAGGTTTCAACCTAAATTAAGATGACAAATGAAGAAAAAAATGAACTTTACCATTTACTACTCTTTAGATTTAGATAGTTTTTCACGTTCTTCATCAATCTCATTCAACTCTTCTAAAGCCTGTTTTTGCTCTTTTGACCCTGGCGACATTTTTGGAATAGCATCAGCGAGTTCCATTAATCTATCAGACAACTTAGCTTTCTTAGATCTTCGTTCCCTGGCAGCATCCCACCTGGCTTTGGACTCGGCAAAACTTGCTTTCGACGTTGCATGACGTGCTTTGAACTCTTCAAACTCTGCATTCCTAACTGCCCGACGCTCTTTGTGTTCTCTGGCTATCTCAGCCTTTTGTCTGGCAACTTCCTTTTCTCTGGCAATTGTCGCCTGAAGTTCATTGAATGCTTCGTCAGAGTGTTTGGCAAGTATTTTAAGTGCCTCCTTACGCCGCTGTTTTAACGCCATCATTCTATCCCATACTGCGTTGATAGCATTCTCGTCTGAAGGCCATGCTTTATAAAGAGGTATTAGCTCACGTCTTACACCTGGGTATATTGCCTGTATATGCTCGTACTCTCTTAAGGCTGCTAATGCTTCTGGCGGTAGATTTTCTACTATAATATCACCGAATGTTGTGCCTACAGGCAGATTGCCTTTATTATCCATCTTTTCGGGTGTAATACGGTTGTCATTACGTTCTGCCATTGCATTCGTTTTATCTTCACCTTTTTCAGATGTGTTCTTAGGCGCGTTAGCGTCAGTGTTTAAGTTGCTCGTTTTTCCACGTGTGTTATACACCTTTTCCGGTTCCGCATTCATTATTGTTAGATAGTGGTGTCGCCACAAACCGATACCGGCAAGAAGTACGGCAACGGGAATTACGATAATAGCCACGCGAAATGTTCTTTTCATTTTGATACTCCTTTTTTTGACTTAGATAGTTCTTCTGAGAGTTCTTCTAATTTTTCAGAAGCTTCTTCTAATTCTTTCCTCGACAAGTTTTGAATAGATTTATGTAATTCATCTATTTCATCACTCTTCCTTTTTAACTCTGCATTCCTCTTATTGTCATCAGCATTCTCTTCAAGAGGTACGGAGCCGTCTAATTCAGTGACTATTCTTTCAGCTGCCTTTTCTCGTGCTAATGTAGATTGGAGTTCATCGAATGCCTTGACAGAATAGATAGATAGGCTTTCAAGGATATCCTTACGTTGTTGTCTTAGATTTCTCTTTTTCTCATTTATCAATGTGATAGCGTCCATGTCTAAGGGTTCCGCTACTAAAAGGGGTTTTAGTTCCTTATTTAGAGCAGGTATTGCTGATTGTATCTCCTTGTACTTTTTTATAGCTGCGACAACTTCGGGAGTTAGATTTTCTTCTGCTATATCACCAAATATTGTGTCAGTAGACGAATTGCTTGTATTAACCATTTCTTTAGATCTGATTCTATTGTCAGTTCGTTGTGTGGATTTACTGGGTTCTACATCAGTTGCATCTGTGATAGCATTCTCTTTTACACGGGGGACTTTAGGAATGTTAGCATCAGATGTTATTTTGTTCGGTTGTACAAGTTTGTTGTTATACACCTTTTCCGGTTCTGTCTTCATTATTGTTAGATAGTGGTGTCGCCACAAGCCGATACCGGCAAGAAGGACGGCAACGGGAATTACGATAATAGCCACGCGAAATATTCTTTTCATTTTGATACTCCTTTAGGGTTTGAGATAATGCTTCGTTTTAGCACAAATAAAATTATCATAACTAACGATATACTACAGTTTAGATGTGTAAAGTTTTTGCAAAGGATTGATTTTTTGCTTATGTTCGGTTTTGTTTACATAGCACTCCGCTGGAGTGCGGTCACTTGACAAACATTGTTCTATAGACATATTGCTCCGCTGGAGCAAAGAGCCAATCTATTGACAGTTCGGTGTCTCCTTATGACAGAGATATGGTCTGTCAATGGAAATCAGAATGCCTAAGACTTTACACTTAGATAATTGCCGAACGTATTGATCATTAGTGACGTATTTTTGAAGGCAAAAAGGTGCATAATTTGAAAAAATATTCAATATTTGATGATTTTTTTTGTAGTTATTTTGTGTTATCTTATAACAGAGAAGGATTATCATGTTTTGGTATGATATGTTTAATATTTGATTGAGAATATTTGAGTGAACAGAACGACAGTTTAATAGTGCGGTGTCAATCCAGTGTAAATGTAATTTTAGCACGTTCTGTTAGATTATGCATCAATTCACGTAATATTCCGGTAGATAATCCAATTTTGATTTTCTTATCTATCATAATTTTTCCCATTTTTCAGATTCTTGAGACTTTTTTATCTCAGATCGCGTCACTATATGTTGATATTATTAAATGAAATTCTTTTTCAGAGGTATTCCGATGAAAAATCCTGATATTGAACTCATCCAACGTGTACTTGATGGCGATGATGATGCTTTCTCGGCGCTCGTGAAAAAATACCAGGAATCTGTTCACGCACTCGCTTGGCGGAGAATTGGAGATTTCCATATTGCTGAGGAAATAACACAGGATACATTCTTGAAGGCATATCAAAATCTGTCTAAGTTGAAAAAGCCTCAGTCATTTGAAAGTTGGCTTTATGTAACAGCGACGAACCACTGCAGAGCATGGTTGCGGAAGAAACGACTGAGGACACAATCGTTGGAACATACAAGCAGTTCAGAGATGGAAAAAGCAACATATTCCGACTATGTTATTGCGGAAAAGGAACGGACGACTTCGGAAGCACAGCGTGAAGTCGTCAAAAAGTTGCTTACAAAGTTACAGGAAGGTGACCGAACGGTCATCACCCTATACTACCTCGGGGGAATGACGTACGAAGAGATTAGTAGGTTTTTAGGGGTCTCAGTCAGTGCGATAAAGAATCGACTTTATCGTGCAAGACAGTTTCTTAAAAAGGAGGAAAAAATGGTAAGAGAAGCTTTAGAACATTACCAAATCACACCGACTCTTACAGAGAATATCATGCAGGAGATATCGCGTATAAATCCAACTTCACCATCAGGCAGCAAACCGATAATCCCTTTAGCAGTTGCTGCTTCAAGTGCTATTCTAATTGTTTTATTGATTGGTATAGGTAGCCAGTTCTTAGCACATTTTCAAAAACCGTATAGTTTGGATTCTCAAGCTGAAATGTCGGTAGAACTTGTTAACACTCCGATTGTTCAGAATCTGGATATAGAACCATCAGTACAGAATCAGATTGGAAGTCTGAATGAACCTGCCGAAAATGTGAGCAGTGGACAGAATCCTGATGAGGTATTATTGGCATCCGCACAGGAAAATGGAGAAAACCCTTCCGATTCCAAACCGCAATGGATTCAGTCTGAACCATTAGAAGGCAGCGAAGTGCATAGTATGTATTCAACTCCTGACGGTGAACTTTACGTTGTGGGCGGTCCTTACCCAAGTATTTTTAAATTGACTAAAGATGGAGGTAGATGGCAGCACCTCTTTGACATTATCAATTTGAATACCAGCTATAGTGGGAACGCACCCATTGCAAAGTGGAAGAATACACTATTCTTTGTCCCCTCTAACGAACTCTTTGCTTCAATAGATGACGGTAAGACATGGAATTTAGTCCATTCTTGGAATGAAAACTGGTTTCCCGAAGAAACGTTAACTACAGAGTCCGCGTTTTATATCGCTTTCAATAATGGAATTGTAAGATCCATGGACGCAGGAAAGACATGGGAAGATTTAAACAGCGGGTTGACATGGGAAGATTTAAACATTAACACCCCATCAGATGCCATCAGATCTATTGTTGTAATAAGATATATTGTTGAAATACAGAGCACAATATTCGTCGGTACGAGCAATGGGCTCTTTCGTCTGGTAGATGATAAATGGGAACAGGTTGATTTTCCAGAGAGTGTTGGTAAGATTCGTTCAGTTGCTGTTACAAGCGAGAAACTTTATGTCGCTGCGGAGTTAAGTAGTGATATGTTAAATCCTCGTCAAGTTTCACGCGGACTGCAGCGTTCTTGGTGGATATTCAGATCAACAGATTTAGGAAAGTCGTGGACAGACATAACACCAACAATCGCATGGTCTCTAAATGGCTGGCCTCCACATGTTAAGCTTGTTGCTGCAGGTGATACGATTTTAGTAATGGAGAATGGTATGGTTCGCTCTACTGATAGTGGAGATACTTGGCACTCTGTACAGTCACCAGGGTCTACACCTACGATAAGTGATGATTTAGATGTCGCCGCTATAGTAAAAGGCAGTGCGTTCTATATCAATAGTCATGATGACGGTTTTCATCGTTCTACTGATCAGGGAAAGACATGGAGAAAAGTAAATATCAGTGGGGGCAGCAGGATTGATGATCTTCTTACTTTTAGACGCAAAAATAGTGTAATGAATACCGCTCTGATTCTTTATGCGAGATCGGGTGAAAAAGTGTTTAGCACCAACAATCAAGGCAAGGCTTGGCATAAAGTAAAAGAGGAAATACGCATGGAAAATCCTGAACGAGAAGAACGACATGACATTTCACATATTGTCAAATCCGGTGGCGTAGTCTATGCTAAAGGTGGATCGCAATTTGGACATGAATTTGGACATGGTGAGATCGGAATATTTCGCATTTCTACTGAAAATGGTGTTTCTTTAGCACCGATTAAAGGAGTGCCGAGATTTGACTTAAGGGCATTATATCGCAAATGGACAGATTTAGGGATTCAAGCATTACAGACGTCGGAAAAACCCAAGGCACAACAACTTCAAGAGGTCGCTGCTGGTGCTATTGAGTTCTTTAGACAGATGGCAGAATGGGATCCTAAACAGCCGGATGTCTACATGCAATTAGCGTTCCGTACGGGTCCGTTTGCGGTCAGTCGTGATACCTTCTTCTTGGAATATAACTATAAACTCTTCCGTTGGAAAACGGGACAAACTAAATGGTACTCAGTTGGCTTAGAAGAAACGACTGAATTGACTTTGGATATAGCATTCAAAGATCTTCAACTTGCAGTTTCAGGAGACACAGTATACGTTGGCAAACGTGATGGACACCTTTTCGTTTCCTTTGATAATGGTGATAATTGGACTGACCTTACCGCAGCACTGCCATTTCAAGTTGAAACATTCAAAGACATCATTGTAGATGGATCTACAGTTTTTGTTGCAACCGACGCGGGTATCATTACAACAGATGATGGGAGAATTTGGAACACCATTACAGATGCAGCAGGTACTAACCTAACGATGGAAGAATTGGCTGTTGATAACTCTGTGTTATATGGCGTTACCAAAGACACCGGTATCTATCGCTTAGAAGACGTCACTTGGAAACAGATTGTCTCAAAGGTTCCTGAGAATGTAACTTCACTTGCAGTAGATGGCAATATCATCTATGTCGGTACAGGAAAGGATGGTGTACTGCATTACAATTTTGAAGAATGATCACGCAATCTGGTAGACTTCTCTTCTATAGGAATGATCTTTGCATCACGAATAGACCCAAGGAAGATTTTAGGTTTTGAATGTTGGGTGTGTAAAGTTTTTGGCAAAGCATTGATTTTTTGCTTATGTTCGGTTTTGTTTACACAGCACTCCGCATGAAGTTTAAATATTTAATCGGATAAATTTCAGTTTCTTGTAGAATCCGGCAGAATACGCGTTTGGTATTCTGCATTGGTTAGGAAACCGCACCTACCGTGTCGGGGCCCAAATTACCCAATTTATTATTTTAACTTCATTAGGGACACAATGTTTATAGCAGGACGCTTTTCCCAGGCTCTTAGTCCCGTAGGGACGCTATGTTTATAGCAGCGCGTGTTTCCCCACCCCTCTTAGTCCCGTAGGGACGCTATGTTTATAGAAAAATGTGTACCCCCACCTATCTTCAGTCCCGTAGGGACGATATGTTTATTTCAATACCGTCCCTACAGGACTGAAGAACCTATCTACAATAAGGAAAACTCACTGAATATTGGACTTATGTGAAAGAATATTGTGCAATAAGTTATTTAGCACAAGTCATAAAGTTCATATTAAGATATTAAACCAAAATAAAATACGAAAAACGTTATTGCTTAATATGAATATATGCATTATTATAAATGTTTAATATCTAAAGACAACATGAAAAGGATAAGAAACATAAGATGTATATGAAATTTTCGATCTCCTGTGTCTGCGTACTGTTGTTTCTATTTCCGTATGTAGCGAATTCGGAAGTTGTTGACATCCCCGATGCGAATTTACGTGCTGCGATTGAAGGAACACTTGGCAAAACCTCTGGTGCAACGATCACTACGGATGATATGGCATTGATGAAAGTGTTGCGAGCTAACGACAGAGGCATCTCTGATCTAACGGGACTTGAAACGGCAAGCCGCTTGCGTGAACTGCATCTCAATCGAAATACGATAACTGATCTCTCACCCCTTTCGGGGTTGAAATGGTTGCATTGGTTAGAACTTAATCACAATGTAACGCTGTCTGATCTTTCACCTTTATCAAGTTTGCCTAACTTGAATGGACTCCATGTTGAAGCGAACACTATCTCAGATTTATCCCCGCTTACGACGTTAGACACGCTGCATGATATAAGGTTGGGAGGCAATATTATAGAAGATTTATCACCTGTTGCCGGCTTACACAATCTGCGAAGCATAAGTATAGGAAACAACCTCATAACGGATCTCACACCGCTCAAGGATTTGAAAAAACTTGAATGGATAGTAATGAGTGGCAATCCACCCGCAGACCTCACACCCCTATCAGGTTTAATGAGTCTGCGAAGCATTCACTCTTGGGGTACACCGATATTAGACCTTGCACCGTTGAAAGACTTACCGAAGCTGCGTGTGCTTGATATTTGCGGTGGTGATATATCAGATATTTCTGCGTTGGCAGAGTTAACATCGCTCACAGAAATATATCTGGTGGGTAACGACATCACAGACATATCTTCATTAGCAAACCTCACAAACTTGACTCGGCTGAATCTGAGTGAGAATGAGATTGTGGACATCTCTCCAGTTGTTGGATTAGGGAATTTGCGGTGGTTTTCCTTTTTGAATAACGCTGTCTCGGATACCGCTGTGATCGATGATCTATCTGAGAGAGGTGTTGTTCTTGTTTATCACAACAATCCGGTATTTCCGAGGGGTGGCACGAAGATTGTGGGGCCGTGGCTCTGGGTAATCGTCCCTGGGGATCGTATCACCGAAGGGGATGCGTTATCTGTAGCGAGTGATGGGCGCGGGACAGAGCTGAAGGTCGCGACCGTGGGAGCATCGGAAGGCAAACGCGTTGGTAAGAACGTCTGGACAGCCGATAGTATTGCACCATCGGGTGGAAATAATATCGGTGAAATGCTGAAACGTCAAGGTGTAGGGAACAGTGGGATTGTTTACGGTTCTGCGACGATAGAATCCCCGCGCGAACAACAGACACGTATGTTCGTGGGACACCGAGACGGTATTCGCCTCTATCTCAATGGTGAGGTGATTTACCAGAAGAATAGTGGAAATCACAGACAAGGGTATCATACCTTTTTCCCTGTTACGCTCAAAGCAGGAACGAATGTGTTGTTAGCAGGACTTGACAATCACCATGTAGATCAATTCCATGCATCCTTCGGATTTGACGTGGATACAGACTATACTGTCAATGAACCAATTTCACGCGATACGATACCCGCTTATGATGTGAACGAAGATGGTCAAATCAATATTTTAGATTTGATACTGGTTGGACAAGACTTCGGCAAATCTCCGCCTGTCACTGCGCGCTCAGATGTCAATGGTGATGGCAGTGTGAACATAACGGACATTGTTCTTGTTGCTGGACATCTGGGAGAAATAACAGGTATTCCTGCTGCCCCTGAGTTGCTCTCACACAACGGACTATCGCCAACAAAGCTATCGTTTTGGATAAAAACAGCACAAGCGAAAGATGACAGATCGCTTGTTTTCCGACAAGGCATAACGAATCTTCAACGACTCTTGACAACCATAACCCCGCAGCAGACTGCACTGCTCGCGAACTATCCAAACCCTTTCAATCCTGAAACCTGGATACCTTACCGGTTAGCTACTACTGCAGATGTTACATTGACGATCTATAGTGCGGATGGACAGCTGGTTCGGACGTTGTCGTTAGGACATAAGACGGCGGGTATCTATGAAAGCAAGAACCGTGCGACGTATTGGGATGGTAAAAACGAACTCGGTGAACCTGTGTCCAGTGGTCTCTATTTCTATACATTGACTGTGGACGATTTCACGGCTACCCGTAAAATGCTAATATTGAAGTAAGGAGATACCTCATGAAAAATTATATCCTTTTTGTTCTACTCTGCGCTATTACTGTTTTCGGGATAAACACAGCACAAGCACAAGATACACTTGGACAACAAGCCTACGCGATCCTTGAAAACAGATGTCTGAACTGCCACGGCACCGGCGGGTCCTTTACAGAAAACCTTTTGATAGCAGACAGGGACCAACTGATTGCAAGCGGCAGCGTTGTGCCAAATGACCTCGATGCTTCCGAACTGTATCAACGCCTGATTACCACGGATACAGCGAAACGAATGCCACTTGGACAACCCCCTCTCTCTACGCAAGCGATCGCTACTATCCAACAGTGGATAACTGAAGGGGCACCGGATTGGACGGTTCAACTGGAAATTAACTTCATTACGACGGATGTAATGCTCAACACGATTCGAACCCATTTGGCTACGCTGGAATCTTATGAGCGTCCTTATGCACGCTATTTTTCATTGACACATCTTTACAACGCAGGCGAAACAACTGAAAACCTACAAGCCTATCGAAATGCACTTTCTAAACTGGTAAATAGTCTCTCTTGGGGACACGATATTATCAAGCCACACCCTATCAACCCGACACAGACACTACTTTACATTGACCTACGCCACTATGAATGGGACGAGTGGGATACACGAGACGATGTATGGAAACGGATTGAAGAAGACTATCCTTACACGCTTGAGTTCAACGAAGAAACAGAAGCCGATCAGCTTGAAAAACTTACGCAGCTCCGACAAGACACCGAATCTACCGTGCCATTTATTCACGCGGATTGGTTTCTGGCAACAGCATCGCTCCCACCGCTTTACCATGATATTCTGCGTCTACCCGATACCGACCGCGCCTTAGAAGATCAACTGGGTATAAATGTGCAGCGGAATATACAACAATCCCCCGGCATCCGCGTCGCGCGGGCGGGGATCGTTGATTCTGGTGTATCGGAGAACAATCGCGTCGTTGAACGCCATACCTCTGTGTATGGTGCGTATTGGAAAAGCTACGACTTTGCAGGAAGTGTCGGCGCACAAAACATCCGAACACATCCCCTCACTTTCCAACACGATGGAGGAGAGATCGTTTTCAACCTGCCGAATGGACTACAAGCATACTACATTTCTGATGATAAAGGGAACCGTATTGATAAAGCACCAACAGATATTGTTTCAAACCCCGCTGCAAGTGATCCGGCTGTGCGGAATGGATTGTCTTGTATCGGATGCCACACCCAAGGAATGAAGACGTTTGAAGATATCATGCGAACGACCATTGAACTGACAGAAAACCCAACCTATGATAAAACACAAGCACTCCGTCTTTATGTCGGACAAGATAAAATGGATAAATTCCTTGAACAAGATACTGAAAAGTTTCGGCAGGCACTGGTGAAAGCCACTGGACACGGATTTGAGGATATTGAACCGGTGCATCGTGCACACGAAGTCTTTGAACAACCGCTTGACGCAGCGAACGCCGCCGCTGCTTTAGGACTAAAGACTGAAGCATTGGTGCAACTGATACAAGATAAACAGTCGCTACAAAACTTAGGATTGACAACACTTTTAAGTGGTGGCACTATCAACAGAGACGCATGGACGGCACAGTTTGCTGATATAATCAGTGCTATCAACTCAGACGATAGCATCATAGACCCGACACCAGATGATAGAGAAGACATACTCATCGGGAATGTGGCTTATATCCCCGACACGAATCTACTCACTGCTATCGCAAATGCACTCGGTAAACCGAATGCTTCAACGATAACAATTCCTGAAATGGAAACATTAACGAGTCTTATAGCGGATGATGCCGGTATTCGCGATTTGACAGGACTTGAGAAAGCGACGAAACTGCAACGCATAGAACTACGACGAAACGCAATAACCGACTTGACACCCCTGGCAGGACTCATCAGACTGAATAACATAAAACTGCGCGGGAACAACATCACCGATGTATCACCGCTCGCAAATCTAAAAAGCCTCGATTGGCTCGGTCTTGAGGAAACCAATATTACCGATTTGTCATCGCTAAGCGGGTTGGTGCGTCTCAAAGGCATCGGCATTGAAAACACACCTGTTACGGATCTGTCGCCACTCGCGCAATTACCAAGCCTTGAAGGTATCCGTGCTTGGGATACACGTATCTCAGATTTTTCTGTATTAGCATCCGCACGCAGATTGAAATGGATAGAGTGTTCAGGAAACCAGGATTTGACAAACCTCGATTCTTTGCGTCAATTAAAAACATTGAGACGCTTGGAAATAAACAATGCTGGTATTACAAACATAGATGCTCTGTCCGAACTCACACAATTGGAAACACTACAGTTACGGAACAACCAAATTGACGATCTATCACCACTGCGCGATCTAAAGAACTTGAAAACACTGCATCTTCACTTTAACCTAATTTCCGATCTAACACCATTGGCAGAACTCACACAATTGAATCAGTTGATACTTGAGCACAACATTATATCCGATGTATCGCCACTGGCAAACCTTACAAACTTGACCCGTTTAGACCTGAGAGAAAACGCGATCGCTGATTTTTCTCCGTTAGAAAGTTTACCCCTAACTGTGTCTATTCACAGTGAAAGCAATATCGTTTCGTTCTTTAGAACAGATGGCACAAAAATAGAGGGCCCCTGGTTGTGGATGATCGCGCCGACAGATGGATTAGATCCTATAAATGCCGTACGGTCTGAAATAGATTTTCTCGCACAAATAAGTAACGGTAGCGTCACGGAAGACGCAATCGCTACCGAAGGCGCAATAAGCGGAAGTCCTGTCGGTACAAAAGTATGGACACCCGCGAAAATATCACCAATAAACGGAAATAATATTAATGACCTTGTGAATACTACTGGATTGGGATCCGGTGATGTTAACAACCATGTTGCTTACGGTTCCATTCGATTATATTCTCCAGAGCAACAGCAGACAACCATGCTCGTCGGAAGTGATGATAGTGTCAAGGTATGGCTGAATGGCACAGTGGTTCACACGAATGCTGTGTTTCGAGGCGCGAGCAATTATCAAGATATTTTCGGCGTCACCTTGAAAGAAGGTATAAATGTGTTGTTAGTTGCTGTTTATGAAGCCACGGGGGGATGGACCGGCTTCTTCGGATTTGAGACTGGCACACAATACACTGTGTTACCGCCTACTGACAGATTTACGCTGTCTACAGAAGCAACAGACTTTGCAGTAGACGATACCTTTACCATTGATTTAAAGGCAACCGCTCTCTCTGATTTAGCAGGTTGGCAAACTGATATTCACTTTGATCCAGAAGTCCTAAAGGTAAACAACGTGAGGGAAGGCACCTTCCTAAAACAAAACGCAGGAAAAACGCACTTTAGACGCGGTACAATTGATAACACAGCAGGTAGAATCAACGGCGTAAGTTCTACGCGGATCACACAAGGCGGTGTAGACGGAGATGGAACACTGTTATCTGTAACATTTGCCATCAAAACTGCAGGAGAAACAGTAGTGACACTACACGGATTTGTCGCCGGCACAAGCGCAGGCGAAACAGTAACAGCAAATCCAACAGGTATAACCGTCGGTGTGAAAAAGATAGAACCAGTATACCCACCCTATGATGTCAATGAAGATGGTATTGTCAACGTAATCGATGTGTATATGGTCGCTTCCGCACTCGGACATGTTAACCCTGAGAATCCACGCGTAGATGTCAATGGAGATGGGGTCGTAGATAAGCATGATCTCATCATTGTCGCACAACATCTTGATGAGGAAACAACACCCCAAGCCGCACCCAGCGCACTCGTTACTGCTGGTATTACTGAGGAAAACGTTCAACACGCTCTCAATATACTCAAACAAGAAAATGACGGATCACCCACATGGCAACATGCAATCGCAAAACTCGAACAACTTTTGGATACCTTCATACCAGAGAAAAATAGGCTTTTAGCGAACTACCCCAACCCATTCAACCCAGAAACCTGGATACCGTATCAACTCGCGGAGTCTGCTGATGTCAATATCTCTATTTATGCTGCGGATGGAAAGGTTGTCCGAACTATCGCATTAGGGAGTATGCCAGTAGGCAACTATCAAAGTCGTAGTCGTGCTGCATATTGGGATGGCAAAAACGCCTTCGGTGAGACTGTCGCAACAGGCGTCTATTTCTATACCCTCACCGCTGGCGATTTTTCTGCCACGCGCAAGATGTTGATAATGAAGTAGCATTCGTAGGTCGGGTAGAGCGTGAGCGAAACCCGACAAATATCAAACGCGTATTTGGCGTTGATTTGGTAGGGACTGAAGAGGGTTTCTGGTATCGAATAATTCTTAAGTTTACACCTATGATTGTTATTTTTCCTAACCCCGCATAAATATGTCAATATATGCTATAATCTCTTTAGAGCATATAAAAATCCATTAGACTAAATTAATTCCTTCCTACATAATCAATAAATCGGTAATTTGTGGATTAAAATATAGAGATCCTTATGTAAACGCGCTTTATTTTCAGAATTATGCAACCGTTTTGCATCTTAGCTGCGTCAGTATATTCTGAAATGTGATTAATCAAGTTAACGCTTACTGGAGTCACTCTATGAAAAATGACGTTGTTGAACTAATTCAACGAATTCATGCTGACGATGAAGCAGCCTTTGCGGAACTTGTGAATAGGTACAAGAAACAGGTTCATGCGCTTGCTTGGCGAAAAGTTGGAGATTTCCATATCGCCGAAGACATTACACAGGAGGTTTTCCTGAAAGTCTTTCAACAACTTCACGCGCTGCGAGATCCGAATCTCTTTTCAGGTTGGCTCTATGTAATAACTGCTAACTTATGTGCAACATGGCATCGTAAAAAACGGATACAAACACAACCGTTAGAGGACGATGAAATCACCATGTCAGAGAAAGACTTTTATTCGCAACATGTCGTTGAGGAACGGACCAACACTGCTGTTGAGTCACACCGCGAAGTTGTCAGAAAATTACTGGCAAAATTGAAAGAGAGTGAGCGTACAGTAATGACACTTCACTATCTCGGTGAGATGACGGTTGACGAGATTAGTAAGTTTATCGGCGTGTCATCGGGAACGATCAAAAGTCGTCTTCAACGTGCACGGAACCGTTTACAAAAGGAGGAAACCATGATTAGAGAAGCCCTGGAACATTTTCAATTATCACCGAATCTAACCGACAATATTGTCAAAGAAGTTGCTCGTTTAAAACCTGCTGCCCCGACTGCTACTAAACCTTTCATCCCGTGGGGAGTTGCTGTTTCAAGTTTCGTCTTGATAGTTTTTATGTTTGGTATAGCCAGTCAATTCTCAGCTCGTTTTCAGGCACCTTATAGCTTAGACGCGCAGACTGAAACGACTGTAGAACTCATTGATGCACCACTATTACAGAATGTTGATATTGAACCAGATTTTCGTCGCCAGCTCGGTAGTTCAAACGCACCGAGCAACTCTAATGACAACCCACAGAAACCAGATGACGTTTCATCAGCAGCTGCTCAGGATGACGGTGGGAACATTCCTAATCCTGAACAACAGTGGATTGAGTACGAACAGTCTTCTGTAGGAGGGCTCCCGGCTGAATTACTTGCAACAGCTGAAGGGGAACTTTATACAATAACAACGGATGGGAACTTTTACAAATCGGGAAATGGCGGTGAAAAATGGGAACATCTCATTGACATGAGTTCATTAGATGATGAATTTTGGGATAATATGACACCTTTCGCATTGTGGGAGGATACGTTTTATCTTGTTATCAATAATAAACTCTATGCTTCAAAAGATGATGGTAAAACTTGGGACTTAGTTCACACTTGGGAAAAGGCAAAGGATTGGTATCCAAGTGAATTAGTGCTAACAGAAAAAGCGTTTTATGTTGTTTTTCATGAAGGGACTTTACGTTCTGAAGATCAAGGTAAAACATGGAAGGCTATGAGTGACGAATTCCAAGATGGTCCCGACTCTTTCGTCGTGATACAGAATACAGTAGTTGCTGCATCAGGTACAGGGCTCTATCGTAGGGACGATGATAGATGGCAAAGATTAGAATTTCCAATACCTGAAAAAGTATATGTCTTTTCACTTGCGGTTTCGGGAGAACGGATGTATGCTTTGGTAAATTTAGGTCTGGACTTTGATCCACAGGCAGCTTCGGATGGACGACAACGCACATGGTGGTTATTCCGTTCAACTGACTTGGGGGATTCGTGGGAGGATATAACCCCGACTGAAGCTTGGCCTGTAAATGGATGGCCACCTGGAATTATGCTCATTGCTGCTGGGGAGAACATCTTGTTAATGGAGAAGGGGATGGTCTCATCAACTGATGGAGGAGATACATGGCTACCTCCGTTGCAACCCGATGTTTCACCTTCAATGCAGTCTTTCTCACCTGCGGTCGTTGTAAATGACCGTGTCATTTATATTGGTAGCGATGATGGGTTCAAGCGTTCAAGCGATGGTGGAAAATCATGGGACAGCATTGAGATTCCCTTGAAGAGGAAAGTTTCGAGAGCTATGATGGATAATCTAATTGCGTCTGAGGGAAGCGATAAATTGCAAAGAATACGTCCATCAGTTTATGCGAAATCTTGGACTTCAATCGTCAAGACAACTGACAACGGCAGATCTTGGAAATCCGTACAGTTGGATGTACCGATGAAAGCACCTTTTAGAGAAGATCAACCAGAAATTTTTAGTATAATCGCATCCGATGATGAACTCTATGCGAAAGGTGAGAGGGTTACTGAAGAAGTTAATCTCTATCAGATTTCTAAAGATGATGATACCCTGACACGAATTATGGGAGTGCCGACTCTTCAATCTCGTTCAATAGCAACCAAGTTGAATCAGAGTCGAAGTAACCCTTCTGGATTATCAGATAAGTCCTTCGTTGAAAAGCTAAAAGAGAATTCCATCGGTGCTGACCAATTTTTCAAAGAATTAGTAGAATTAGCACAAGGTGGTTTTCAGAGTCATTTTTTCCTAATACAACGAGACCTTATTAGAAGAGGTCTGAACGGAGCGTTTGCAGTGAGTGGAGATACTTTCTACTTAGAATATAACTTCAAACTTTTGCGTTGGACGCAGGGAGAAAGAGAGTGGTATGATACGGGTGTGGAGGAAACGATTGGTCTCACTATGAGGAAACATGACGGAACCTTTTTTCCAGGAGTCGTGTCTCCTGCAGGTATTCCAAAGGGGAGGGTATTGGAACGAGCAAGGGTTTTGCAAAGTTTCAAACTTGCTGTATCAGGTAACACTGTGTACGTTGGTAAACGAGATGGACATCTCGTTGTATCTTATGATAGAGGAGATAGTTGGGTTGACATCACACCAAGACTACCGCTTACTGTTATTGCCTTCAAAGACATCAAGTTCGCGGGATCCAAAGTATATGCTGCAACGGATGCTGGTGTAACTATGTCGCATAATGGCACACAATAGCATGCTATCACAGATTCAGTAGGAGAAAATCTCGTTATGGAATACTTGGCTGTTGATGGTAAATGGCTTTACGGAATTACCGAGAAAACGGGTGTTTATCTCTTAGTAAATGACACATGGGAACAAATTGTATCAGAGACGCCTGATAAAGTTACTTCTCTTGCTGTTCATGGTGACACACTATATGTTGGCACACAAGAACTTGGTATGCTCCATTTTGTTTTTTCAAAGTAAGACCGGGACTTACGCATTCCCCTTGAATAAATATTAAGAATTTAATCGGGTAATTTTCAGTTTCTTGTAAAATCCGGTGCGGTTAGGAAACCGCACCTACCGTGTCTGGGCCCTTTCAAGAAAGACAGAAAACCGAAAAATAAATTGTCTGAACCAAGATTATCTGGAATTCCTGGATTTGTCTGAACCAGGATTTATAGGAAAGACAGGAAAGACAGGATAAGAGGTTGGAGGATTTGAATCAACGATCATGTATAATGTATCTCATAAATTATTTAATGGTGAGTTCTTGTTGCTTACCATGTGTTTCAGAATGAAGTTAAAGAATTTATTCGGGCAATTTGGTGATGTTAGGAAACCTCGCCAGCGGCATCGGGAAGGTAGGTGCGGTTAGGAAACCGCACCATATGCGTCAATTTAGTGATTTTTCCAGGCCGGTAGGTGCGATTTCCTAATCAATTCAGAATACCAAACGCGTATTCTGACATACCCGGATCATTCGCGAAAACCTTTATGGACGCAATTGGCACAAATCCGGTTCGGTTAGGAAACCGAACCTACCGCCCTGGGATTTATAGGGTATTTCTCCT
The DNA here is from genome assembly GCA_965261435.1 of Candidatus Poribacteria bacterium. GTDB lineage: Bacteria > Poribacteria > WGA-4E > WGA-4E > WGA-3G > MSPOR6. The sequence continues at coordinate 2,121,708 of CBDHDL010000021.1, read as the reverse complement.
TAAATTGACGCTTATGGTGTGTAAATATTTTGTCCCTATTTGTCTGAATCTCGGATTATACGGATTACGCGGAGAACGCGGAAGGGGTTTTTGGGTATTTCAAGTTTTTTTTTACAAGTTGTCGTGATTTTAGAAAACCCCTCTTTTTCTGTGTTTTCCGTGCCTTCCGCGATTCAGACAAAATGCGGACAGGGAAACCCAGTCCCTACGAAAACACCTCTTTTTCCGTGTAATCCGCATAATCCGCGATTCAGACAAAATACGGACCCATCTTCAGTTCCGTAGGAACGACATAGAAGAATAAACATAGCGTCCCTACGGGACTAAGAGGGGTGGGGGTACACATTTTTCTATAAACATAGCGTCCCTACGGGACTAAGAGGGGTGGGGGTACACATTTTTCTATAAACATAGTATATATTGTCTGAACCAGGATTTATAGGAAAGACAGGATTTACAGGATAAGAGGTTGGAGGATTTGAATCAACGATCATGTATAATGTATCTCATAAATTATTTAATGGTGAGTTCTTGTTGCTTACCATTTGTTTCAGAATGAAGTTAAAGAATTTATTCGGGCAATTTGGCGATGTTAGGAAACCTCGCCAGCGGCATCGGGAAGGTAGGTGCGGTTAGGAAACCGCACCATATGCGTCAATTTAGTGATTTTTCCAGGCCGGTAGGTGCGATTTCCTAATCAATTCAGAATACCAAACGCGTATTCTGACATACCCGGATCATTCGCGAAAACCTTTATGGACGCAATTGGCACAAATCCGGTTCGGTTAGGAAACCGAACCTACCGCCCTGGGATTTATAGGGTATTTCTCCTTAAATTGACGCTTATGGTGTGTAAATATTTTGTCCCTATTTGTCTGAATCGCGGATTATACGGATTACGCGGAGAACGCGGAGAACGCGGAAGGGGTTTTTGGGCATTTCAAGTTTTTTTTACAAGTTGTCGTGATTTTAGAAAACCCCTCTTTTTCTGTGTTTTCCGTGTTCTCCGTGCCTTCCGCGATTCAGACAAAATGCGGACAGGGAAACCCAGTCCCTACGAAAACCCCTCTTTTTCCGTGTAATCCGCATAATCCGCGATTCAGACAAAATACGGACCCATCTTCAGTTCCGTAGGAACGACATAGAAGAATAAACATAGCGTCCCTACGGGACTAAGAGGGGTGGGGGTACACATTTTTCTATAAACATAGCGTCCCTACGGGACTAAGAGGGGTGGGGGTACACATTTTTCTATAAACATAGCGTCCCTACGGGACTAAGAGGGGTGGGGGTACACATTTTTCTATAAACATAGCGTCCCTACGGGACTAAGAGGGGTGGGGGTACACATTTTTCTATAAACATAGTATATATTGTCTGAACCAGGATTTACAGCAAAGACATGAAAGACAGGATAAGAGGGGAAGAAGAATGGAAGGGGGAGGGGTGTGTAAATATTTTGTCCCCATAGGCGTCAATTTAGTGATTTTCCCAGGCCGGTAGGTGCGATTTCCTAATCAATTCAGAATACCAAACGCGTATTCTGACATACCCGGATCCTTCGCGAAAACCTTTATCAACGCAATTGGCACAAACCCGGTTCGGTTAGGAAACCGAACCTACCGCCCTGGGATTTATAGGGTATTTCTCCTTAAATTGACGCCTATGGTGCGGTTAGGAAACCGCACCTACCGTGTCTGTCCCCAAATTACCTAATTTATTATTTTAACTTCATATTGAAACAACGGACAGGGAGACCCTGTCCCTACGATAAGCGGACTCCACAATGAGAACAATAGTGATAATCATGGGATTTGTGAGATACACTTTAGACACGCTCTGAGTACTTATAGTGGAGTATAGAAATAATTCTACACTGTCCTACATTTTTTTTCAAAGCACAAATTTCTCTTTTTTGCAGAATTATGCACCAGTTTTACCTTTAATTCGCGTCACTATACGTAGTATGGAGACAAACATGAAAAACAACGATATTGAACTTATTCGTCTCACACTTGATGGTGACGACACAGCGTTTGCAGAACTTGTGGAAAGGTATCAAAGAGCAGTTCAGGCATTAATTTGGCGAAAAATAGGGGATTTTCACATCGCTGAAGAGATAACACAAGATATCTTTTTGAAAGCGTATAATGAATTAGGATCATTGAAAAGTCCTCAAAGTTTTGCCAGTTGGCTATACGTAATTGCTTCGCGGCGATGTGTTGCATGGCATCGTAAGAAGCGTTTACCGTTGGTTCCTTTGGAAGAAGCAAGTAACGAGCAGGATGAAGATGCAACCTATTCACAGTTTGTCGTTAATGAAAACCAACGGGTATTTGAAGAGGAACAGCGTGACGTTGTCAAAAAACTCCTTGCTAAACTGCCTGAGAGTGAACGCACAGTTATCACCTTACATTACTTCAGTGAGATGTCAAGTTCAGAAATTGGTACCTTTTTAGGTGTATCCGCAAACACAATTCGGAGTCGTCTGCGTAGAGGACTGCAGCGTTTGCGCAAGGAGGAACTTATGATTAGAGAAGCACTTGAACATTTCCAATTTACGCCGAACTTAACAGAGACCATAATGCAGAAAGTTTCGCGTTTGAAACCGGTGGCTTCTGGCAGCAAACCGAAAATCCCATGGGTAGTTGCTGCATCAACTGCAGTGATAATTGCTTTACTGCTTGGTATTGGCAGCCAGTATTTTGCACATTTTCAACAACCTTATAATTTTGATGCGCAAGCTGAAACGACTGTAGAACTTGTCGATTCAGCACTTGTGCTAAATCTTGAAGTGAAGCAGGATGAGCGAAATCAGATTGGCAGTGTACGTGCATTCAGTGAAAATGAAGTTTTTGGATTGAGACCGGAAAATGTCTCATTTGCTGCATCACAGCATGATGGTGTAGATGACTCCTCAACCAAACAGCAATGGGTTCCTGCCACCCCCATCAAGGGTAGTCCGGTGGTAACTTTACATGCATCGCCTGAAGGAGAACTTTACGCACTGGGCAGCGAAATGCACATTTACAAACTCCCTGCTGATGGTAGCGAGTGGCAATATATCTGTGACGTTAAAACATTGCCAACTGCATGGGGGCCGTCCTTTCCAATTGCAAAGTGGGAAGATACACTCTACATTTTACCTGCTAACGAACTATTTGCTTCAAAGGATGATGGAAAAACTTGGGATGTAATCTACTCATGGAAAGAACAATACGGAATAAATTCCATTTTACTCACTGAAGACGCTTTTTATGTCGCCTTTGGATCCGGGATTTTACGGTCTGAAGATAAAGGTAAGACATGGAAGGAATTGAACGATGGTTTGTTGGGAAATCCGATCTCACTAATTAAATTTCAGAACGTCCTTTTTGCGGCAACTGACAACGGACTCCGCCGTCTCAAAGATGATTTTTGGGAACGTATAAAACTACCTGATCCGGCAGTTGGAAGAATCTTATCTGTAGCTACAGCTGGGAAGAAGTTATATGTTGCTACAGCATACAACTACGAGGAAATTGGTGATTCTGGAAGTATATACGAAAGCAAAGTCCGTAGTTGGTGGATATACAGATCCACTGACCTTGGTAACACTTGGAAAGATATAACACCAGAAAACGCTTGGCCCCAGAAAGCAGCACCGCCTGAAATCACGCTACTTGCTGCCGGTGACACACTTATTGCAATGGAACGAGGTATGGTTCGTTCAACGGATGCAGGAGACACGTGGTTGCCGCCAACGGCTATGCAAAAGCTCTCTTATTCTCCAGCTATAGTCCAAAACGATGAAGTTTATTACGTCGCTGCTGCGAATGGACTACATCGTTCCACCGATGATGGAAAGTCTTGGAATATGGTAAAAATCCCTCAAGAAAAGAGAATCGGTCCTATAGTTGATCTAATTGTGTTTAGCGAAAACAGTAGAAGGCAAGACAGGCATCCTACCTTATACGCCAGGTTTCCAAGTGAACACAGAAGATTTGCAGGAGAGATTGTAGAAACAACCAACAATGGCAAATCTTGGCAATCAATTCAATTTGAAATAGAACCTATTACTGAAGGTAGCAGAGAAACGCCACCGAGTATTTCGCATGTTATAGAGTCTGATGGTGTCATTTATGCGAAAGGGGGAACTCACTTAAATGTAGGAGGAGCAAAGGTCTATCGCGTATCACACAAAAGCAGAAAGCTTGTCCCGATCCCGAATGTTCCCAGGTTTGATGAAGGAATACTGTATTTCCATTATGTGCATCAGATGCATAAAACATTCCCAGAGGATTATGCTTTGGAACATGATAAGGAAATAAAAGAAAGGTCTTATGGTGCAGCACAGTTTTTCAAACAGTTGACTGAACTTGATGAAAAGCAACCCGATGCAGCTTATGCCAAAATGTTAAAGAGTTCACTTTTTGAGCTTGGGTATTTGGGAACGTTTGCTGTGAGTAATGATACAATCTACATGGAATACAACTTCAAACTTTTTCGATGGATGCCTGGTGAAAGAGGGTGGCACGACACAGGTTTGGAAGAAACTGCGGAAATTGAATTGGGTTTTCCAAGGAAATATCTTAAACTTGCCGTCTCAGGGGACACTGTCTATGCTGGTAAACGGGATGGACATCTTTTCGTGTCGTTTGATAGGGGAGATAACTGGACTGATCTGACATCTGCGCTGCCATTTAAGGTTAAAACTTTCAAAGATATTATCGTTGATGGTTTCACAGCTTATGTCGCAACGGATGCAGGTATCATTAGAACAAGTGATGGGAGGAATTGGCATACGATCACTGATGCAGCGAGTACTAATCTGATTATGGAACATCTTGCTGTTGATGATGGTGTCTTATATGGTGTTACAAAGGATGCAGGCATTTATCGTATTGAAAACGGACATTGGCAACAGGTTGTGTCGGAGATTCCAAAAAATGTGACTTCTCTGGCCGTTTCGGGTGACACAATATACGTTGGTACAGAATATAACGAAATGCTTCATTTCACTCTTGAAAAATAACAAGGATAATAGAATGACAAGTAAGGTAGCAAAATGAAAATACATAAAATGACACTTCTGCTACTACTACTTATAATTCCATTCAGTATCGTTGATTATGCTATACCTGCCAGAGTTGCAACTGAACTCGGTAAAGGCACAATCAATGATATCGCGTATCTTGCAAATGGCAGACAGATCGCAGTCGGCACTTCAAATGGTATCTGGATATATGACGCAGTGACCTATGAAACGATCACTTGCCTAAAGAGACACGAATATGCGGTCACTACGCTCGAAATCAGCAATGATGGCAATAGGTTAGCTTCTGGAGATACGGATGGAAAGGTAATTACTTGGGATGTAAACACGATGCAATTCTATAGGGTATTTGATGTTAGATATCCAATTGCTTCTGTCGGTTTAAGTGAGACTGGAGACGTCACCGCGATACTCAATGCCAAGGGATTTCTGACAATATGGGAAACCAAATTGGCAGATAGAATTACGGAGTTTAAAAAGAGTGATCGTGATCGATTCAAAAAGATATTAGCGTCAATGGACTTATGTCCGAATAAGAATATAGTCGCAACGGGTGATATACTTGGCAAGACGATCTTGTGGGATGCAATTTTTGAAACAAGTATACACGAGTTGGAAGGGCACAGCGACGAAGTGAATAAAGTTGTTTACAACTCCGATGGCAGTACATTGGCGACGGGGAGCAATGATGGAACAATACGTTTATGGGATCCGCAAGAAGGCAAACTCAAACACGTTTTGAAAGGTGAGATGACAGCGGTGAAAGAGATCGCATTCAGCCCTGATAGTAATGTCATAGCAGGGGGTTGTGATGATGGCAGCATCCACCTATGGTTTGTTAATATAGGCGCCCCCTTGAAAGTGCTAAGGGGACATTCGAGAACAATTACCGCCCTCGCCTTCAGTCCGGATTTACGCACGATCGCAAGTGGCAGTCTTGACGGTAATCTGCATATTTGGGATATCACATCAGGCAAAACACAACACACGTATCACGGACATTTGGGGGACTTTAAAGCGTTTCGCATTCCAGCAAATGATCCTAAGATAATCCTTTCACGGAGCGAGGGAGACGTCTTTGGTGTATGGGACATCGCAACTGGCAATAATCTGAAGACTTACAGCAGTGATTCGCTGAAGGATACCCGATGCATGGCAATGCATCCTGATGGTCACACATTCGCAACAGCGACAGACAGCAATATCGTCAGTCAATGGAATACAGAGACCGGACAGAATGTGAATGTCTATGAAGGACATAAAGCAGGTGTCAGTAAGATTGTCTATAGTCCTGAAGGCGATGTTGCTGCAAGCGCGAGTAAGGATGGCACCATCCATCTGTGGAATACCGAAACGGCAAAGTTAATCCGGATTATTGACACAGAACAGATGAGCACCTATCGTCTTGTTTATAGTCCCGATGGTAAGACAATAGCCTCGACGAGTGACATACATGCCCATCTGTGGAACGTAGAAACTGGTGAGTTAAAGCATGCACTAAGACATGATAGAGATATTAGAAGCATTAACATCAGCGCAGATAGTAAGACTGTGGCAACAACTCACGGTTATAGATACATCTACCTGTGGGATCTTGAAACGGGTCAGCAAATAAAGAAAATCAAGCCAGTCAATCCGGGTAACCTAAGTGTGAAATTCACTCCTAATCCGAATGTGATTGGTGTCGGTGATTCTTGGGGATACATCACTTTCATAGACTTTACAACTGATTCGAGAACTGAGCGATTGGATGGATACGGAGAGGGAATAACGAGATTTTCGATTGCTTCAAGTAGCGATACCATCGTTAGCTGTCGCCGGGATGGAGTGATTGTCTTGTGGGGTTTGGAGTAGGCGCGACTTTCTGGGTCTGACTCAAACTTGTTTTTCACTATAGACATTTCGCTCCGCTGGAGCAAAGAGACAATCTATTGTCCGAACCAGGATTTACAGGAGGGACAGGAGGGACAGGATAAGAGGTCGTCTGAAGATAGACAAGATTTACAGGGATCCTCACGCCAGAAGCGTGATATGTCTATAGAAATCGGTAATATGCGAAACAGGAAAAATAACAAGGATAATAGAATGAGAAAGTCTTCATCTTGGATTTTGATTTTCACCTTTTTCTTAGTAGGTATAGTAGGTATATCGCTCGTTTCAAATATAAAAGCTATTCCAGTTAAAGATATTCAGGAAAATAAGAAATCAGGTAATGAAAATCCTAAGAACCTTACCCCCAATGCAGGCTTAGAGTCGTTTGTTCCACTCACACAAAGTGGATATAAGTTAGCAGTCCGTTTCGCGTGTCACAAAGATTTGAGAGATCAACTTGCCCCACTCTTCTTAGATGAACTGCGAAATATTAAAGATGTCATTCTTGTCGAAAATGATAGAGAAGCCGACCTGATTATTCCTATTACCGCAATATGGGTTCAAAAAGACGATGTAGAAAAAACAAACTCTATAATCTCTCTTTGTGCCAATTTCCTCAACCCCCTTGATATTGAGAAGCTCAAACCTAATGTTATTCCAGAAAAATGGGAAGCAACAAACAAACTGCTACAAGACACTTTTGTCATGGTGACGACTGCAATCTATACCTCTTCGCTTAAGAAACTACCCGAATTAGTGGGTGAAATAGTTAGCGTTATGGACAAGGAAATATTGGAAGTAGATAGAAAAAGACGATGAAGTGAAGCAAATAATCAAGATGATTAGACACGGACGCTTTGTCCCATCTTGAAAAAAATGTTCTTCTTCTTGACTTTCATTATCATCACTCATAGATGCGGGGTCTATTTCCCGAAATGTCTAAGAGTGTGTAAAGTTTTTGGCAAAGCATTGATTTTTTGCTTATGTTCGGTTTTGTTTACATAGCACTCCGCTGGAGTGCGGCGGTCCCTTGACATACATTTTTCTATAGACATATTGCTCCGCTGGAGCAAAGAGACAATCTATTGTCCGAACCAGGATTTATAGGAGGGACAGGAGGGACAGGAGGGACAGGATAAGAGGTCGTCTGAAGATAGACAAGATTTGCAGGTATCCTCACGCAAGAGTTGTGATATGTCTATAGAACTCACAATGTCCAAAACCCTGCACTCCAGCGGAGTGCAATGTCTTGGATCGAGCCGATATAGAAACGCTGCTAAAATATTTACAGACCCTATAATATTTACTTGATTTTTACCGTAATATTCGGTATAACAAACGCTACAAAAATTAATCCTTCCTTCTTCTAATACCATCAGGACTTAGGCGAATTTGGGGTACCTGTTTAGATTTTTGATTTTTCAAGGATTTTTATCCCCGATTTTTTTCATTTTTAGGATTTACCCCCCTTTATCCCCCCGCAAGCGAGGGGAATGCGTAAGTCCTAACCATTTCTAATTGAAAATGTCTCTTTTTGTAGTACAAACTTTATGAAGTTTAAGAAAATAAATCGGTAATTTGGCGAGGTTAGGAAACCTCGCCAGCAGGGAAGTACACCTGCCTTGTGCATGGCATAAATTACCGAATTAATAAAATAATCTTCATTCAGTCTGTGTCCTGAAGAATAACTACCATAATAACCGCATAATCAGGGTTATTTAGTTTTCGATTTTTTGGAGATTATTTTCACATATGTGAACAACTTGTGTAGGTCGGGTAGAGCGAAGCGAAACCCATAGGTGTAAAGTTAAGGATTTCCATACGCGGAAAACCCTCTCCAGTTCCGTAGGGACGCTATGTTTATAGTTAAACGTTATACAACCCCTCTTTAGTCCCGTAGGGACGCTATGTGTAAAAGCACACCATGATATAAACATATCGTCCCTACGGGACTGAAGAGAGGTGGGGGTACACATTTTTTCTATAAACATATCGTCCCTACGGGACTAAAGAGCATACAATCCCTATAACCATAAGGATTCGGAATGATTCATAAGTCCAACTAAGTTCCCTTAACTTTACACCTATGGGTAGAGCGAAGCGAAACCCGACATGATAACCGAAATCAATAAATGTCGGGTTTCGCTTCGCTCTACCCGACCTACGATATAAACTATCAGTAACACACATCAACTGACAATTCTTAAAACTAAATAACCCTGCCGCATAATGAGACAATAACTTATAGAAATGGTATAATAAGTAAAATCCGTTATCCAACAACATAGAAACAATCCTTTTTTGAGTAAACGCGCTCCATTTGCAGATTTATGCACCAGTTTTACCCCTAAGTCGCGTCAGTATATGTCGCACGGAGGTAATTCATGAAAAACAACGATACTGAACTCATTCGTCTCACTCTTGATGGTGATGAGGCAGCTTTTGCAAAACTTGTTGAAAAATATCAAAAACCAGTTCAAGCAATAGTATGGCGGAAAATAGGGGATTTCCATATCGCTGAAGAGATTACACAAGATGTATTTCTAAAAGCATATCAGAAATTAGGATCATTGAAGAAACCTCAAAGTTTCGCCAGTTGGCTATATGTGAGTGCCTCGCGTCGCTGTCTTGCATGGCAACGTAAAAAGCGTTTGCCGACGATACCTTTTGATGAAACAAAAAGTACAGAGGATCAAGACGCAACTTATTCGCAATATTTCATTGAGGAAAACCAACGGATATCTGAAGAGACACAACGAGATGTTGTAAGAACGCTCCTTGCCAAGCTGCCTGAAAGTGAACGCACAGTCATTACCTTACATTACTTCAGTGAGATGTCAAGTTCAGAAATTGGTGCATTCTTAGGTGTATCAGCAAACACAATTCGGAGTCGGCTGCGTAGAGCACAACAACGACTGCAAAAGGAGGAACACATGATTAGAGAAGCCCTTGAACATTTCCAAATTACGCCAAACCTAACAGAAAACATCATGCGAGAAGTATCTCATATTAAACCTACCCCATCTGTCAGCAAGCCAATTATCCCGTGGATAGTTGCCGCTTCAAGCGCAGTAATATTAGCATTAATACTTGGAATTGGCAGTCAGTTCTTAGCACATTTCCAGAAACCCTATAGTTTTGATACGCAAGCTGAAACGACTATAGAACTTGTTGATTCATCTCTTGTATTAAACCTTGAACAGAAGCAGGAAACTCGAAATCAGGTTGGAAGAACAGACGCTGTAGGGAACAATAACAGTAATGAACAGAAACAGGATGATGTAACATTAGCAGCTGCACAAGACGATGGTGTTGATGTATCCAATAGAAAACAGCAATGGATTTCGGGAACCCCTATCAATGGAAGTCCAGTTTTAAACCTACTTGCTACTCCTGAAGGTGAAATTTACGCACTTGGAGAAGAACTAAATTTGTACAAATTTCCCCACGATGGTACAGAATGGCAATTTTTATGTGATGTAAGTTCATTTGCAGCTGCTTGGGCGACAGAATCACCTATGGGAAAGTGGAAGAATACGCTTTACATATTGGCAGCAAGGGATCTCTTTGCATCAACGAGCAATGGCAGAACATGGGACTTAGTATACAAGTGGAATGACGATGATGGACCACCGAATACCATTGTTGGAACTGAACAGGCACTCTATGTGGCTCTTGGTGATGGGGTATTTCGAACTGAAGACGATGGAAAAACATGGAAGGAAATGAATGATGGGTTGAATGAGAGATTGATTACATTAATAGAATTCCAAAACATATTGTTTGCTGGAACAGAATACGGACTCTTTCGTTTGAACGGGGACAGTTGGGAACGTCTGAATCTACCAGATCCTGTGTTAGTGAATATTCGCTCACTTGCAGCAGCTGAAGAAAAATTATATGTTGCTACAGAGTTTAGTTTTGAGGCAATGGAAAGACCGGGATTTGTTGACAGAGGAATGGAGGGTGCATGGCGGATTTACAGATCTGTTGACCTTGGAGACTCCTGGACAGATATAACACCAACAAACACTTGGTCACAAGAAGCATGGCCGCCGCCAGAAATTACACTTCTTGCTGCGGGTGAAACCCTCTTTGTAATTGGAGACGGTTTCGTACGTTCTACAGATCAAGGGGACACTTGGATGCCGCACGTTTCTTCATTAAAGAAAGACTTTTCTTCACCCGCTGTCACACTAAACAAAGGAGTTATTTATATCGCAAGTAGCGACGGACTACAACGTTCCACTGATGATGGGAAATCTTGGAATAAGGTATATATTCCTCAAGAAAAGGAAAGAACTCCGATTGGAGATCTAATTGTGTTTCGCAATGGTGATAAACAACATAGCACTCTTGCCAGTATTTACGCGAGATATGGAGGAAGTCATTTTAGAATCGGAGAGATAGCAAAAACTGCTGACAATGGTAAATCTTGGCAAACTATTGAAATGGAAATACCACCAGTTACAGCAAGCAAAAGAATAAGACAACCCAGTATCTCACAGATAGTAAAATCAAATGGAGAGATATATGCTAAAGGAGCAGACAATAATGGCACAACAAAAATTACGATCTATCGCGTATCTCAAGAAGACAGAAGACTTGTGCCGATTGAAGATATGCCAGTATTTGATGGAACTTCGTTGAGAAACTACCATGCGAATCTTAAGTACGAAAATCTCTCAAAAGATGCTCTGTTAGCATATCAAAAGTTAGCTAAAGAAAACTCCTTCGGTGCAGCACAATTTTTCAAGGTGTTAGATGAAATGCATCTTGATAAGAATACTGCTCGACGGCAAGTCATTAGACTTTTTGATGTAGCATTTTGGGGACCGTTTGCAGTGAGTAACGATACGTTCTATATGGAGTATAACTTCAAGCTTTTCCGCTGGACACCGGGTGAAAAAGAATGGCACGACACAGGATTGGAAGAAACCACTGAATTAGACTTGGGTTATCCAACAAAATTACTCAAACTTGCGGTTTCAGGGGACACTGTCTATGCTGGGAAACGGGATGGACATCTTGTCGTGTCGTTTGATAGGGGGAATAACTGGACTGATCTGACATCTGCGCTGCCATTTCATGTAAACACATTTAAAGATATTGTGGTAGATGGCATGAAAGCATACGTTGCAACGGACGCAGGTATCATTAGAACAAGTGATGGAAAAAGTTGGAATACTATCACAGATTCAGCAGGTACAAACCTTATTATGGAACGTCTTGCGGTTGATGATGGTGTCTTATATGGTGTTACAAAGGATTCAGGTATTTATCGCATGGAAAACGGACATTGGCGACAGGTTGTTTCAGAGATTCCAGAAAATGTGACTTCTCTGGCTGTTTCGGGTGATACAATATACATTGGCACAGAATATAATGAAATGCTTCACTACACTATTGACGAATAAAAGAGTCTTTCGTTAAATTGTAGTAATACCATTTCTAAATGATTATGTAGCATTATTTCGTAGGTCGGGTAGAGCGAAGCGAAACCCATAGGTGTAAAGTTAAGGATTTCCATACGCGGAAAACCCTCTCCAGTCCCGTAGGGACGCTATGTTTATAGTTAAACGTTATACAACCCCTCTTTAGTCCCGTAGGGACGCTATGTGTAAAAGCACACCATGATATAAACATATCGTCCCTACGGGACTGAAGAGAGGTGGGGGTACACATTTTTCTATAAACATATCGTCCCTACGGGACTGAAGAGAAGACAATCCCAATAACCATAGGGATTCAGAGTGATTCATAAGAGCTTCTAAGTTTTCTTAAGTTTACACCTATGGGTAGAGCGAAGCGAAACCCGACACGTAGGGTTAGACAGGGTTTCCATGTCGGGTTTCGCTTCGCTCTACCTATAAGTGTAAACTTAAGGAATTTTCTAAGTCAGAAACCCTTTCCAGTCCCGTAGGGACGCTATGTTTATAGTTAAACGTTATACAAACCCTCTTTAGTCCCGTAGGGACGATATGTGTAGTAGTTCATCCTGATATAAACATATCGTCCCTACCAAATCAACGCCAAATGCGCGTTTGGCATTTGTCGGGACTGAAGAGAGGTGGGGGTACACATTTTTCTATAAACATATCGTCCCTACGGGACTGAAGAGAAGACAATCCCAATAAGCATAGGGATTCAGTGTGATTCATAAGAGCGTCTAAGTTTTCTTAAGTTTACACTTATGGGTTTCGCTTCGCTCTACCCGACCTACAGTTTATTTATGACAATTTGTCAATTAGAAATGGTATAAATTTTAGAATTAATCAGACACTCTGCATCAGCGAGGTTAGGAAACCTCGCCAGCGGCAGCAGGAAGAGAGCGAGGTTAGGAAACCGCACCTACCGATACGAATCGCGTCAATTTGGTATAATAAGGTGCGGATTTCATAGTACTCCTTGTTCATCTAAAGTTCCGCACTGACAGTCATCTCTAAGCGGTGTTCAGGTTTGCGATGTCTTGTAGAAAGCAACCGATAATTCAATTGGAAGAGTAGGTCAGTAAACTTACGTAATCTATAATTGGCATTGGCACGGACTTCATGACTCAATCCCTCGTAGAAGTAGTATTGAGCATAGGGGATTCCTCCATCACTCTTACCGTAACCGAGTCTGTGGTTAATATTAATTCTGCCTTTACCAAGGATACTAAATACGATGCTATTTTCAAGTGAGAAGGTGCGCGTCTTTGCATCATCCTCTTCGTCAAGTTCTTCTATGTCGGTAGTGCGATTGTATCCTGCGATTCCATTCCATCGTATCGCGCGGCTTAACTCATACTGACAGTTCAATTCCGTAGTCTGCTCAAATTGACGAAGGTCGGAGATGGGTGTTGGTGGTATGTTATTTTCTTCTATGTTAGAAGCGCCTCCTGTATCTGTGAAGTTGAGTTGGCTATATCTCTCTGTTTCACGTCGCTGCTCCCAATTTGCACCGACTGAGAGTTTGAGTGTAGGATTAACTGAAAAAGCGACCTCCAACGTTCTGTGATTACGATGACGTTCCTGGGTGTTTATCCGTTTGTTGAGAGAACGACCACTGCGTTGATTCACTTCAAATCTAAACTTCGGAGAAGGTGAAAATTCAACTCTGTGGTCTTGAATGATTCTGCCAAAAAGGGTTTGTGAACCTTGTAGACTCCTTAACAGATAGAGTGATATTGCGTCTTCTGCTTGCTGTTCCTCTGTTAACCTCAACTCCGTTTTTACATTCAGTGCATTCAAAAACCGTGTAAAAGAGGACATAGTGTTTTCCTCTTTCGGTTTCTGGTTTTCAGTACGGGTTGCCGATACACCAGGATCCCTTCCACCGAATCCTGTTCGGCTGACATTGCGTTGCTGGCGATTGCGTCTGGCAAAAAACTCACGTGGCTGAATCCGGAGTCGGAAAGTTGCATCAACTGCAGTTGTCGGTTTGTCACCGATGTTTTGATAAATCTTAATAAATGTTCCTTCTTGCGGATCTTCTACATATCGCAAATCATCTAACCTGACGTAATATCCTTCTCCGGGTTGGATTCTGTGTCCTGTCAGCGGATGAAGGTCGGTGTATATTTCGCGTCTTTGTGTGGTCAGTTTCTTATCCAATTCATAAGTAACCTCAGCATCAATTGCACGACTGAATGGTGTCAGTTGAATATTCATATCTGCTAACTGTGTGGTAGCGTCTGTTCCGAGTTCTGAATGTGCTTTCACGCTACGTCGAGATAGGTTTGTTCTCACGTTCACCCATTGCCGTTGCTGCGAAAAGAGACCTACCTTCCATGTTCGTGCCGTCGTTGAACGCATCCAATCAGAAATTCCCAAATTTGTGTCATCAACTGTGAGTAGAGGTTCTTTAACGAATCCTTGCTCAAGTTCATAACTTGACTGGATAGAAACCCATTTGAAGTTGACCAGATTGATTCGTCCAGAGGATCGATTGCGTCTTCGGTTGCGGGTAGCCGTAAAATCGTCAGTTGCATTGAAGCGATCAAAACTGCCAACAAATTCAAATGGAGAGAGATAATAGGAAATGCTTCCTTCCTGTCTTGATTTTTGATAGTTTTCTTCTGCACCTGTTTCGTCCGTGCTTAGTGTCAAAACGGAGGCGCTTCTATAATCATTCCAGCGTAGATTCGGAAACTTTTCCAATAGAGGTGTTTGTTCAGGTTTCATTGGTTCATTGTCAGTCGGTCTTGGTCTACGTATATCGTCAATCTGATATTGCGATGAAGGTCTAAGTATATTCTCCCTTTGAGAGGTTGATCCGAATAAGTTATTGCTTGTCCGTGTACGTGGTGAAAAACTTGCTCCCCAGTTGATATTATTTCGCCGTGTTGTTTGTGCATCCTTTGCTACCGCAATGGTTCTGCCCGCACCACCATTGAATTGTAACCAAGGATATGGTAACAGTTTGAAGTCAAGATTAATCGTCCTTTCGTCGGATGCTATAGCGGTTGAATTTAGTAAAAGTGCATCCTCAAATCCCTCCGTTGCATATTGTGTCCCGTAGCGATCACGATTGCGATTACTGCTTGACGCGCCAACGGGTAGAAAATTTGCATCTAATGCGCGCACATCAAGGTTACCTATTAGTTTAGGACGCAACTCCCTTGACCATGTTGGAATATCCCATCCTGTATAGCCGATTAATTTCCAAGCTTGACTGGTATCTTTTCTATCCACAGTAGAGTATGTGTTTTTGTCTATTGTACCGAATGCGAGTTCCCCATTCACCCATGTCTTTTCACCCAGATTCAAGCGACTTTCAAGACCCCACACAGTATGTTTCTGAGGTGGTGTAAGAAGAGTCCCATCACCTTCTGGATCCAGTGTATTTTGACGTAATGCAGCCAAACTGTCATCGTCAAACAGGACTAATGCTTGATCAGGGTCGTCTAAATCCGCTTCTACCGCATAAGATGCTCCTATAGACAACCACTCCCCCGGTAGTACAAAGAGATTATTGATACCGTACAGATTCTGTTGATAGGATCGGTCTTCAGGAATATATTCGAAATCAATTCGGATTTCATCATTACTCGTAATCAGATGCTTACTGTTAAATTCGATTATAGGATCGCCATATTCTCGTATGATGTAATCATTATTCTCACCGCGCCGCATCTTGTTACCGTTCAGCCATACGATCTCGCTTCCTGCCTTCACGATAACGAACTGGTTGTCTACATCAAGTCGATATTCACTCCGTCCTTCCTCACCACGGATCACCTTACTTGTGGATTGTCCTTTTGGCAGTGCACTGGGTATAATATGGAATTTCACATTTTCAAAATCGCCCTCAACCTTAACCCCTTCTAATGCACGCGGAAAGAATATGAATTCAGATGGTCCAAGTGTCGCATCAAAATCACCCAATGTTCCTGTCATTTTTGGATGCATGATGCGGATGAGTTTCTGATTAATATCCTGAATATCCTCTGTCATACCTTCAGGTTGAATAGGTAAGTCTTGGTCCGAAAGCATTGCAAGTACCTGAATGTTGTCTGAGACGTTTCCTCTGACATTGATACGAAATTCCTGATTTTGAGATAACGCGCGTCCACTGCCGACAGATATTCCAAATGTTCGGCTGCCTGAATACTCTAACTGTGAAGAGGGGGTTGTCGTGGAGGTGGTAGGTAAAGTCGGTGTCTGACTTGTTAGATCAGTTGATTCATCTTTTCGCTGTGTATCTTCAGGCGTTTGGTCAAGCGGTGTCCCAAATAGATCACGTTTATATGTTTTCAGAAAAGTAAAAGGTATAACACGATATGTAATAGTGAAAGTTAGTGTTTGCTGATCTAAAACTGATGTATCAAAGGTGATTTTCCCCGTTGAATAGTCAATCTGATAATCTTGTTCACTGACCAGTGTCTGTCCTGTATCATCCTCAATATTCTCACTATTTGGAAAAATAGGTGCATATTCAAGCGTCCATTCCGATTTATCTGTTTCTAATTGTATTTTTTCTGACTTCTCAATTACAGAAAAAGGTGGTAAGATGAGTTGCGGAGTTATTTTTTTGCTTTCATCCTGAGCAACTGCGATGGTAAAACTCCATAAGAGAAAAGCAGATAAGAAAAATAGCAGTATGGAAAGTTGGATCCTTGTCTGTCTAACCATCCATCTACCTTTCCATTTTCTATTCCTTCCATTTTCGTTCTTATCATTTGGTTTTTGTCGCATCTGCTTTATATATCACATGGAAAACCTTTATATCTCCTGCATCAACATCACTTACAAAGACCCTTCCTTTTGCTGAAACAGCGATGCCGCAAGGATTAAGTAATGCTTTATCAGTAAAATCTAAAATTGTCTTACCATCTGGTGTAAAAACCTGAACTCTGCGATTTCCGCTGTCTGTAACGTATAGGTTATTCCAAGTATCCAGAGCGATTCTTTTCGGTACTCGGAACTGTCCCAGTGCGCTACCTTCTTCACCCCAGGTGTGTATCGGATTCCCACTGAAATCATAGGATTTGATGCTATTGTTGTCTTTATCTACAACATAAACCGTGTTAATCGGGTTGACAACAATATCTGTTGGATTCCAGAACTGTTCGCGACTGCTCCCGAAACTACCCGTGGCGAAGACAGGTGCCAGGTCTCTGGTGAACTTAACCCATCGATGATTGCGGGTATCAATCACATACACCTCGCCATTTCTACCAATATCTATACCTTGGGGACTATCAAACTCGTACTCTTCTAAAGTTGTTAGGAGTGGGTAAAAGATGCGATTGACCAGATTACAATACTGAACCCTGTCATTACCTGTGTCTGTGACGTAGAGTGTGTCTAAACTGAGTGCTACATCGTTAGGGTAATCAAACTCACCATCACGCCATCCATAACTTCCGAATTCTGCAACGAAATGTCCGTTAGTATCAATAACCTGTATCCTGTTGTTTCCTGCATCCGCTACGTATAGTTGTCCATAAGCGTCCAGTACCAATCCCATAGGCATCAGAAATTCACCCGCACCTTGTCCTGTTCTACCTATCGTCTTGATAAATCTTACACCTAAAATTGGTGGCGCTTCTCGTTTTCGTATGGATGGAACTAAGTCAACATTGGGAGAAATAGGCGGACGCGATGCACCTTTACCGTTAGGTTCTGGTACAACACAACTCACGGTGCAGAGTAGTAACGCAACGATGATGACAAAGCCATAGTTTGGCGACTTTCTCAGTGTCCATCCAGAAGAATTCCCTAAAGAGGTGTGGATGCTATTATCAGAATCCCATTTCGGCTTCATCTTGTCATTATCATCGTTGCACTCTAAATCTAAAAGTAAACGTAGTCTGCTGATCATTGAATTCACTCGTTACACCCGGTAGCACAACCCGTAGATTTTTAGACTTTAAACTTCGTTTTGGAAAATAGATTGGAAATCGTATAGTTTTTCTCGGCATTATGTTCGTTTTTTTCAGGTCTTCGGTAGGTAAAACAGCGTGGTCACCTTGTGCCCGTATTGTTTTATCATATCGGAAAACCTCCGCTGCGAACTCTGGTGGGAATTTCGGTTTTGCGTTCTTTTTTATATGAAATGCTTCTTGTGCTCTACTTAACTGTTTTACGATATTCCCTGCTTGATCCTGCATCCAAAATTTTTCCTTCTCAAAACTGATCCAATGGCTCGTTCTGTTATGGATAAGGATCCCAAATGCATCAAGATTTTTTACATCGTGTAGTGGGACAGCCATAACAACAATGCCGTTTTGCTCATAAATCACGGTACCTGTTTGAGGCATAATCGTTGCATTCGGATCAAATACAGGTACAATGCGTTCGGGACGTATTAAGTCATTAGCAAAATTCTGGAACTTGTTACATCCAGCAACTGATATAGTCAGCACCAATAAGATAAATATGTAACAGGTCCGTTTACCTATTAGTGTATTTTTCTCGTTGTTTTCTTTTATTTTATTTCTGAGTCCCATTATAGTGTTTATCCTCCAGGTCCGTTATTTGTTGTTATGCCAATTCTATAAATTATTGTCTCATTAGGCGGTTATGATGGTAGTTATTCTTCAGGACACAAACTGAAAGTTTGTGCTACAAAAAGAGATATTTTCAATTAGGAATGGTATTATACCATTCCTATAAATTATCGTCTCATTAGGCGGCTATTATGGTAGTTATTCTTCAGGACACAAACTGAAAGTTTGTGCTACAAAAAGAGATATTTTCAATTAGGAATGGTATTATATGGCAGCATAGCTGCCCCGACGAGTCCAGCATCATTTCCTAATTTTGCTGGAACAATTTCCATTTCCCCAGGAATATCCATTGTCCGTTTTTTGAATTCTTTACGAATGTGTTGAAATAAGAGGTTCTCACCTGCTGCTGAGATACCGCCACCGATGATCGCGATCTGGGGGTTAAGAATGTGTGCTATAGATGTCAATGCTACTCCGATTAATTTGCCGGTTTCGGCAAAAATGTCCAGTGCCAGTTCGTCCCCTGCTAATGCTGCGTTTGCAATTTGCTTCGGTGTCAATTCTGCGGGTTTTAAACATGTTTTCGTTCCGGCACCTATTCTCTGCTGTGTTCTTTCAACAATATGTCTTGCCCCAGCATAAGCTTCCAGACACCCTTTATTTCCGCATCCACACCTGCGACCGTTTGGTCTGACAATTGTGTGTCCCAATTCACCCGCGGTATTCCAGCTGCCGTGATAGACTTTCCTATTTATGACGACACCACCACCGACACCAGTGCCGATTGTGAGACCGACGACGTTGTCATACCCGACACCAGCACCGTGGTGTAATTCTCCTAATACCATTACATTGACATCGTTGTCAATAAAGAGCGGGATATCTAATTCTTTCAGTTCATCAGTGACATAATCCAATAGTGGAATATCTCGCCATCCGGGAAAATTTGGTGAAAAGTGGATGATTCCACTTTCTGCGATGATAAGTCCGGGTGAACCTAAACCGATACCGATTATGTCTTTGGATTTTTCTTTGTGTTGCTGGGATGGTCCCTCAGCTGCAGCAATGACTTGTTTAATAGTTCCAGCGATTCTCTTCGCGATTGCTTTTGCACCTTCCTTCACACGTGTGGAAACGACCATACGACACGAAAGTGTTCCAGTTGATGCCAACAATCCTGCTTTTATATCAGTTCCACCGAGATCAATACCTATACTGTATTTCATTTAACGCTGCGTATTCCACTTAATTCTGGCACCATCTCCCACGTTACAGACGTAGATGTCAGGATGAATGTTGGTGTGTTTCGGATACTCATTTAGGACTCGCTTACGCAACTCTTCTACTGCGTCTTTCTCGACTAAATTCACAGTACATCCACCGAATCCTGCCCCAGTCATCCTTGCTCCAATAACACCATCAATACTCTGTGCAATATCTGTTAAGACATTTAATTCATCACAACTCACTTCATAGGCATCGCGTAATCCGGTATGTGAAGCATTCATTAGGTTGCCAAACGTGTCTAAATCCTTTGCTGTGAGTGCAGTTACAGCATTTTCCACTCGTGTATTTTCTTCAACCACATACCTGCACCTTTTTTGTGTGATGTCTGGTAGTTTTGTTTCATATTTTTTGAAGTCTTCCATCGTTACATCTCGTAGTGAAGAAATCCTGGGTATCCATTGCTGAAGTATTTCAACACCTTTTTCACATTCTGCCCGTCTCTTATTATATTCCGATGAAGCAAGTTCACGTTTGACATTCGTGTTGCAAATTACAAGCAGAATATCTTGTAAATTTAGTGGGACATGTCTGTATTCCAAGGAACGACAGTCTAAAAACAGTGCGTGGTTAGTTTTTCCTAATAATGAAATGGTTGGATCCATAATACCACATTTTACACCAGCGTATTCATGCTCTGCCCGTTGGCACAGTGCTGCTAATTCTGTTGCAGGAAGTTCGATTAATTCTACACCTTGGTCAGAGCTTATTCCACTGTTTGCTATCTCCAATCCGCAGACACCTAAAAAAGCCATGGATGAAGCGACTTCAAGCGCAGCAGAGGAACTTAATCCTGCTCCAATTGGCACATTTCCGGAAATAACAGCAGACATACCATTTAATGTATAACCGCGTTCATCTAATACAAGCTCTTGCAATAGGTTCGCAACTCCCTTAAGATAATTGCTCCATGCGGGATCACTTGACTTGATGTTTGTATCCAGACTAAATTTACAAGTTTCATTCATATCCAGAGCGTGAACGATAACTTGTCTATCAGAACGTTTGCTGGCAGCAATATGGATATATTTGTCAATAGCAACAGGAAAGACAAAACCGTCATTATAGTCTGTATGTTCACCAATAAGGTTTACCCTTCCCGGTGCAGATACAAAGAGTTCTGGTGGATGACTGAATCGGTCTTTGAATTCTTGTTCCAATCTATCAGTATTCATAACTTCTTCCTGTAGCATCGGAGTTTTTTCATTATTATACCTTAGTTGTCATTTGATAACAACTATAGATATGTGTTGGAATCGTTCAATCTATTGTGGGGAAAAAGAAAAGAATCTTAAAAACCGCACTAAAACTTCGTGCAACTCAGAACGTGGAACATAGCAATCCACACTAATGTCTGGGATGTTCAGGTTTGGTACTTGATTATTTTCTGGGAGGAGTTGTTCTTCAGGGGCATGTAATGCTGGTTGTGGATGAGATCGGGCAGCGTTATCTACCTGTGAAGTGCATTCGGCTATGAT
This sequence comes from Candidatus Poribacteria bacterium, assembly GCA_965261435.1. Taxonomy (GTDB): domain Bacteria; phylum Poribacteria; class WGA-4E; order WGA-4E; family WGA-3G; genus MSPOR6. The sequence goes on along the minus strand of CBDHDL010000021.1, from coordinate 2,100,104 downwards.
AATCTCTCCAAGCGGCAGGTGTGTTGTAAGTTTTACTGTTCCAGTTTCCGTTAAGACTGTTAAGTATGGAAGAGATTGCTCAGCTAACTCTTCTAACTTTTGTAGCAGCGGAACTATATCTTGAAAAGATACTTCTGTTTCAATTGGACTGGCAGTAAAAACAGAAAGAAATGGGATTGATTTATCAATTGCATCAGCTATGGCATCGGAGAACACTTTTATATGCTGAGTTTGAAGTGAAGTTTCAGGATTTAGAATGAAGAGGCTCATAGGATATTCCTCAATGATCTCAACTATTGCTATTACTTCACATTCAGTTTCCCCATTGTCCACTATAGTTGTATCTTCTCTATCGGAGGGCAAATCACCCGTTAGTAATTTCAGACGGTTTTCAATCGTTAGCGGGAATAGTTCTTTGCATTTCGGACAGATGTATCCATTTCGATCTAATTCACCTCGGAATGACACCTCACTACAATGAGAACATTTGTGCCATAAACCTATGCTCTCCTCTTCTATATCTGAAGTGCGTGCTATGTCTATAATCTGTTCCATAGTGTAGTTCCTGCTTCCCATCTTAGCGTTATTAGTTCAAAGGAAACTGGCTATCGCCTCTGCTTCCGTATCGTATCGGTCAAATATAGTGACGAGTTTTGCCATGACAATTAGGCTTCTGATATTACCTCCGATATTAAGCAGAACAACTCTGCCTTTATTGCGTTGTATAGAGGCATAAGCGGCCACAATGACTCCGAGCCCCGAACTATCCAGCATCTTTACACGCTCCAAATTTAATATCATATATACAGGTTCATCTTCTGCTGTACGAATCTGATCATCAATGATATTTTTTAGTGCGATTGTATTCGGTCCTACGAGGTTTCCCTCGATATCCACGATTGTTACGCTCCCTTTATGGCGTATATTTATTTGCATGTAGTCTCCTTTCAGTTTCTTCCATCTATCAGCAAACACTATAGTATAGTATTCTCACCTTCAATTTACTATTGAAAAGGATGTTTGCTGTTTCTTCGCTGTGTCTATTATGGTGTTGGTTTGATTTTATATTTTACCATTTTCACAATAGTGCCGTTTTCTTCGTAGACAACTTCATCCATACAGGCTTCCATTAGGAAAAGCCCTCTACCGCTGCTTTTTAACAAGTTCTCCGGTTCAAGAGGATTTGCAACTTCTTCTCGTTCAAATCCGACCCCTTCATCAGTGATGACAATTGCGAGTTTCTCATCATCAATTAGAAATTCAAAAGTTGCATTTTTATTTATGTCCTCTCCATTGCCGTGTTTGATTGCGTTTGTCCCGGCTTCAATGACAGCGAGATTGACATGTTCTTGCGCTTCTTCATCAAACTTCATCTCTCTCAAAATATCGCTGATGACAGTGTCAAGTAAATATATCAACTGCATTGTGCTTGGGAGAGAAAGGAAAATCCTCCATTGTTTTTTCTCACCCACGTGTTATGCTCCTTCCCTGCGATTTTAGATGTCTGCGCAATCATCATAAGAATTTGAAAAGATTGACAAAATTACAAGTTGCTTCTCAACTTAGCGTATTTATGATGTGGTGTGTTTATCAATATTATATCATATTCACATTGCGTTTGCTTCACATCGTTTTATTACTACAACAGCGCGGTCATCTTTCAGTTGGGTTGTTCCGCTAAAATCCATCAGTTCTGATTCAAGAACATCACATAATGATGCTGCGGATAGGTTTGTTTTTCTTGAGAAACATTCTATCAAACGTTCCTCACCATAGAAGTCGTTTTGTTTCTTCCCTTCGGTTTCAGTAACCCCATCAGTATAAATTAATAGTATATCTTCAGGAGATAATTGGCAAGTATCAGAAGAGAAGGTTGCAATATCAAATGCACCGATTAACATACCGCCTGTTTCAAGCAATTCAACTTGAACATTGTTGTTCTCGGTGTCTCTCGTATTGTTGGCTTTTGTGCTAAAATGAATGGGTGGACAGTGTCCACCGTTTGCATAAGTAAAAATCCCTGTGTCCAATTCTAATATCCCGTAGACCATCGTGGCAAATTGTTCAAGGTCTGTATTGTGAAATAGTAATGTGTTAATGCGCTTAAGTATGGTTGATGGACTGTCTGATTCGTTACATAGTAAACGTGATGCGGTTTGGATCATTACCATCAATAATGCGGCAGGGATACCGTGTCCTTTCACATCACCTAAAACGACCCCGAGTCGTTTATCGTTGAGAGGAATGAAGTCATAGAAATCCCCTGAAACGGAAGTAGAACTTCGAAACAGCGTTGCAAATTCATAGCCTGGAAGAACAGGAGGTTTGTCAGGTAGTAGCTTCATTTGTATTTCTGCGGCTGCTTGTAAATGCGATCCAAGTTCAGCTACCCCTTCTTCGGTGAAACTCTCCCCCATTGCACTAATTAATGGGTTTATGTATTTGACAGGCCGCGTCCTACCTAAAACTGCATTAATGCGGGCTGTGACCTCTCGCAGGTCAAAAGGCTTTGTAATATAGTCGTCACCACCAATCTCTAATCCTTTCAACTTATCTTCAGTCTGTGATTTCGCTGTCAACCACAGCACAGGAATAGTGTTTGTTTCTCCATCAGCCTTAAGTTTCTCAATCACTTGTAAGCCATCCATCTGCGGCATCATTACATCAAGTAAAATTAGATCAGGTTGTTCTGCTTTAGCTCGTTCTAACCCCTTAATTCCATCACTTGCAGTTATCACATTGAAACCATCAGAAGTTAAACTCATTTCTAATAGCGCGAGGATATCTGTATCGTCATCAATTACCAGAATAACTTCAGTTGATGTTTCGGTTTTAGATACATAAACTGTCTCGGACATATCAATAACCTTCACTTCTATTAAGGAGAATTCCGTTCAGCATATATTCAGATCAAGTTCTCCAAATCTTTAAATAAATAGCCCTCTATCACATTATCTCTATATACCACAATATACCACTTATAAGAATCACTAAATTCTATTGTTTAAATCATTATTCCGTTTATGATTTAGACGGAATCCAGAATTGAAAGTTGCATCCTTTATCATTTTCTGCGGCATCTACCCAGATTGTTCCGTGATGTGCTTCAACAAATCCGCGTGCGATTGAAAGACCTAAACCTGTGCCACCCTGTTCTCTGGTCTGTACATTACTAAGTTGTTGAAACTTATCAAAGACGTTTTCTCGATCCTGTTCTGGAATTCCGGGTCCTGTGTCAATGACTTCAACATGCACTCCATCATTTTCGTCCACCATATTCTCCATTTTCACAGGACATTCCTTTTGAGAAATTCTGACCTTAACACTTCCGTTATCAGGTGTGAATTTGATAGCGTTTCCAATCAGGTTGGTAAAAATTTGTCCGATTCTTTCAGAGTCTCCTGTCAAGTCAGGCAATTCAGTTGGAGCATCTAAATCCAAGTTTATTTTCTTCTCATCTGCGGGTGGTTTCAGTTCTTCAAGTCGCTGCTGTGCAATTTCGATTATATCAACAGGTTCAAACTTCATAACGATACGTCCCGCTTCTATGCGGGAAATGTCAAGAAGATCGTTAATCATTGTTTCCAAGCGTTTAGACTGTCTATGTGCCCGCGTCAAACTCTGTTGTTGTAGATCGTTAACTGGACCAGCTTTCCCATCAAGAATCAGTGAAATAAACCCTTTAATGGAAGTTAATGGCGTCCGTAATTCATGTGAAACAAGTGCGACGAAATCGGATTTCATCTTGTCAATCTCATGTTCCCGCGTAATATCGTCAAAAACATAAACCATTCCGGTCAGATCCTCGTTTTCGTCTGATAGTTGCTCTTCATCCGAGTTCACCTCTATAGATGCGAACTGACTTGTAACGACCCGTAGCACACGATTTTCATCATCCTGATCTAAGTTGATTTCTACAGTGGTACGAGAGTCTTTACCGTAGACATTTGCTAAGATTGTCAGGTCTGTAGTTCGTATCAACTCAGTAAATCGTTCTGGGAAATCCGTTGTCTCGTTATAGTTCAATAGATACTTTGCAGCAGGATTAAAATATAGGATTTTATCGTTCATATCAACAACGATGAGACCTTCGCTAAGGCAGTCAACGATAGTTGTCATCTGTTGTTCTGCGTTAATGAGTTTCTCAACTGCGATTTTCAAATTTCGGTGCATGTCATTGAATTCTTCGGCTAATACCCCGACTTCATTCTTGCTTTCAATAGCGATGAGTTCTGCTTCGTCGTCTTGCTGCAACCACTGCATATTTGCTATCTGTTTCCGTACTTGATCAGACTCTTCTTGCACGACACTGTTTGCTTCCTGTCCGATGCGTTTTGCTGTTTCCGCCAGTTGCATCACTGGTAGTGATATGCGTTTTGCAGCAATATATGCTACTGGGACAACTATCACACAAGATAGTATGGTAACCAACAACACATACTGATTCAGTCTTACCACCCCTGCAAATGCCTTGGAACTGGGATATGAGACAAAAACGATCCAGTTACTAAAATTTTGTGATGTTTTCCATGGTGTCCTTGGAGTGATACTTGTCCTTGCCCATCCATAGACTCGTGATTCATTATTTCGGTCAGTTTCTCCGACAGCTTCATAACCGTAGTAGACTATATTTTTTTCACTTCTGTTTTTGTCCCTTGCCCTTATTGCTTCGACGATTGCTCTGGCAGCGGCATACTCAATATCTATGTTGCTATTTACTTGATAACCGCTATTGGGTGATGCTGCAATGATCTTTCCTGATTCAGATGTCAAAATAGTAAAGGTTTTTTCCATACCGGGTTGAGGTTCAACTATACTTGAAAGTTCTGGCAAGATCAGAGTTGTTTTTAGAATACCAATCATTTTCTGTTCATTACTTTGCACGTTTCTTCGATTGTCCCTATTAGAATTTGAACTGCGGTTCCCACTGATTTGTGGGGGTCTACGACCTCTATTGTAGATGGGTAAAGAAGCTGGCAGTAGATATACTCTTTGCTCAGGGTCATATCTGACGTCTTCAATATAAGATTTAGCACTCCCATTATTATATGTTTTTTTCCACCAAGTCTCAAGTTTAACATTTTTAATCATATTTGATGGGTCACGTCTTGGATTAAAATCCAAATCACGTTTATTTGAAGCTATCACATCTCCTTCTAAGTTTGTGATTGTCACCTCAGTTCTATATCCCCGTCTTCTGCCAGCATAAGACTCTAATAACCGCAAACTATCCTCTAATCGTTCATTTACATCTGTGAATACACTTAGGTTTCGGTTTGCCCTATTTGCGTCTGCGATCGCTGATCTCATATTCGGAAATTCTGCTCTTATTCTTCCTATTTTTTCTGATATTGCGCGGTCTATTCGGAAGAGTTTTCCTCGTGCTAATTGAACTAACCCGTCTCCAACGCTACTCCTAAGTGCTTTATCACCTATCATTTTAATCGTTAACGCAACGATTAACAAGGGGGTTAGTGAAACAAGAAGAAATAGAACGACCTGTTGTCCCCGCAATCTCATCTTAAACCAAGAACGTCTTACAGGTTTTCTATCATTCATTCCTGTCACTCCAATTAGGTTAATTATTTTCTCTTTACACGATTAAAGAAACCTTTACCATTATTCGTTCACTATGGTCAATCACTCCTTCTATGAGAAAGCGTTTCGCGCGGCTTCTTCTGATTCGTATACCTCTAAGATTGAGGTAAGGCGTGTCACTTCTAATACACTGCTAACTGCCTTTTGTGGATTGAGTAGCACCAATTTACCACCAGACCTTTGTAATACTTGCAGTGTAATGATGATGACACCAAGCGCCGTGCTGTCAAGGAGTGGGACATCCGTCAAATCTATGATCAAATTATTATTCCCATGTTGCAGCTGTTGTTCTATTTCATTACGGAACTGTGTGACTGTAGCACCGATAATCTTTCCATTTACATGGACGATTGCCATATTATCAGCGTATGTAGTTATATCAATCATTCCATAAGTCTCCTCGACTTGGATGAATTTTTTACAATATTTTTACAATTATGAAATTTTAAAAAAAGTTATAATTGCGAAAAGTGAAAGTGTTTTTTATTTTAACTCCTAATACCAATATGGCTCATAACAACATAAGAACGATCAATTTGTTTAATGTTGGAATAATGCACATTTTCAATTCTTCCCTCAAATTCCTCAAGTATATTTTCACTCTGAGCTATTTCTTCATCCGTGTCCTTTGATTTGTACGCAACCCATTTACCTGTAGGTTTTAGCATCGGTAGACAGTATCTTGCTGAGTTCTTGAGTGAAGCAACGTATCGCGTCAAAACCCAATCATAGGCGTTCATAAAAGGGTCTTCCTCCGCACAAATTTCAGCACGTTGAGCAATAATCTGAACATAAGTATCAAATCCTAATTGTGAAACCAAATATTTTAGAAACGATACTTTCTTGTGTGAAGCCTCAATAAGTGTTAGTTGAATTTCTGGAATATAGACTTTTAAAACTATCCCTGGAAACCCAGCGCCAGTACCGATATCAATAATATTTTGTCCTGCTGTCAAATTACAGTGATCAATTACGCTCACAGAATCGAGAAAATGCTTATAGACAACAGCCGCATCATCGTCGATTGCTGTAAGATTGATATACTTATTCCATCTTTGCAGTTCTGTCCGATATATTGTTAGCTGTTGTATCTGCTCCGATGTCAACGGAAATCCGTGTTGACTAAATGTGTCTTGAAGAAATTGAGCGAATGTTTCCTCCATATTTTTAAATCTTCACCCGTTCTTCTACCTCAACCAGTAAGCAAACTACTGCTTTGTCAAGTCATAAATGATTTGTATATCGGACGGGGAAACCCCGTCCCTACGAACGGTTCTACTCATCATTTGAGTATTGACAGAACACTACCTACATTGAGCGAATGTTTCCTCCATATTTTTAAATCTTCACCCGTTCTTCTACCTCAACCAGTAAGCAAACTACTGCTTTGTCAAGTCATAAATGATTTGTATATCGGACGGGAAACCCCGTCCCTACGAACGGTTCTACTCATCATTTGAGTATTGACAGAACACTACCTACATTGAGCGAATGTTTCCTCCATATTTTTAAATCTTCACCCGTTCTTCTACCTCAACCAGTAAGCAAACTACTGCTTTGTCAAGTCATAAATGATTTGTATATCGGACGGGGAAACCCCGTCCCTACGAACGGTTCTACTCATCATTTGAGTATTGACAGAACACTACCTACGATGTTGATGCAACATTACCATCAGTATTGAAATATCCGCGGGAGAAACCCCAGGCAAACGAGATGCTTGTCCAATAGACGCCGGACGAATCTTCTGAAGTTTTTCCCGTGCTTCTGTTTTGAGACCGCGCACATCTACATATTCAAAAGAATCTGGTATGCGTAAGTTCTCCATCTTCTTGAACTGATGGATCTGTCGTTGTTGTCGTTGTATATAACCGTCATATTTTATCTGTATCTCAACCTGTTCCTTAACTGCGTAGGGTAGCAAATCTGGAGGTGGCGATAAAGATGCGATATGTTCATAAGTGAGTTCGGGACGTTTCAATAGGTCTGCCAACAATGTAGGTTGTTTTAGTTTACCCGTCTCCGCGATACTCTCCATTCTTTTGATTGTCGCTGTATTTGGTGTCAATCGTGTTTCGTCTAATCGCTTCAGTTCGGATTCAATAGCTGCTGCTTTCTTTTGGAACCTGCTGTATGCATCATCATCTACAAGTCCAATTTCTCTTCCGATGTGCGTCAAACGAAGATCAGCATTATCCTCACGTAGTGCTAACCGATATTCTGCACGAGACGTAAACATACGATAGGGTTCACGAATATCCAATGAAACCAGATCGTCAATGAGAACAGCGATGTATGCTTGCGATCTATCAAGGATTAGGGGTTCCTTACCTTGCACTTTCAATGCAGCATTAATTCCAGCGATCAATCCTTGTGCGGCGGCTTCCTCATAACCGGTTGTGCCGTTGAGTTGTCCAGCGAAATAGAGTCCAGGGACCTGTTTGGTTTCTAAAGTTGGTTGCAGTTGTGTAGCAGGTGCAAAATCGTATTCTACTGCATAGCCGAATCGCATTATCTCTGCATTTTCCAAGCCGATAATGCTATGTACCATGTCAACCTGCACATCTTCAGGCAAACTTGCAGAGATACCGTTCAAATATATTTCATCTGTGTCCAAACCTTCAGGTTCAACGAAAACTTGGTGTTCTGTTTTCTCAGCAAAACGGACAACTTTATCCTCAATAGATGGACAGTAACGTGGCCCGATTCCAACGATGCGTCCACTATACATCGCAGAACGGTGTAAATTTTCCCGAATCACATCGTGCGTTTTTTCGTTGGTGTAAGTAAGGTAGCATGGAACTTGCGGCTGGGTAATCTGTTCGGTAGAAAATGAGAACGGAAGTGGATCATCATCTCCAGGTTGTATTTCCATCTGAGTAACATCAATAGTGTGTGCATTTACCCGTGGTGGAGTCCCCGTTTTTAGTCTACCGATTTCAAAACCTAATTTTAGGAAACTTTCTGATAGTTTTTCTGCGGCGGATTCGCCTGCTCTCCCTGCACTATAGGATACATCTCCGATATGTACTGTACCTCTCAAGAAAGTGCCTGTCGTTAGGATTACAGTATCCCCATAGTACGCTGTTTGTGTTTGACTTTTTATCCCAATGCATCGTCCATTTTCGGTTAGCAATTCTTCTACTAAGACCTGTTTGATGTCAAGTTTTTCCTGTTTTTCCAAAACGCGCTTCATTTCATCTTGGTATGCTTTCTTATCAGCTTGTGCGCGGCTTGATCGTACTGCGGGTCCTTTCTTTGTATTTAAACGTCGGAATTGGATACCCGTCTTGTCGATGTTTTTTGCCATCTCACCGCCGAGTGCATCAATTTCCTTTACAAGATGCCCTTTTGCCAGACCGCCGATTGCTGGATTACAGGACATTTTCGCTATGGTATCCAGGTTGATGGTTACAACTAACGTGTCGCACCCCATGCGCGCTGCGGCGAGTGCTGCTTCACACCCGGCATGACCTGCGCCGACTACTATGACATCGTATTTTTTGTGATATGTATTCATCAGTTTTACTTCCGAATTAGCATTTTGCGCGTTGTGGTGAAATTGCCTGCGGTGAGCGTATAGAAATAGACTCCACTTGCCACAGATTCACCGAGTTTGTTTTTGCCATCCCAATATGCCGCGCGACTGTGGCTTTTTGTCTTCCTCTTTCGTGTGCTTGTGGTGCCACGTATTCTACAATTGGTGGGTGTTGCATGGTTTCCTCCGAAATCATATCTGTTTCTGATAAAAGCATTAAGTTGCCAGACCAAGTATATTATACCACATATCTGTCTAAACTGCAGAGGGTTGTTCTTGGATCACAGGAATCACATAACTCCGGATCGACACACCGTCAATTGTTTCTGTCTCTACCTGCAGATCTGGTTCTCTCCGATGATCAAAAACGACATAATATCCTTCCGGACTGCCCTCTAACTTAAGATATGCGGCGAGCTGCTGCTTGCCTGCGCAATAGCGGTGTTGCCCTTCCCAAATCTTGGTCTCAACGATGTACTTTCGCTGTTTAAAAGTGATAAGCAGATCCATCCTGCCTCGCCCGGTGGGTACCTCAAGGAACATTGCCCCGCCGACAGTCCGTACAAATTGGTCGAAAAATGCATAGAGGAGATATTGCCCAATAAACTCTTGTGGCGTTTCTGGCACCTGAAGGATTTTGTACCCCGCACGCGCAATAAAATCCTTGAAGTTATCAAGTAGGCGTGTCATCGCAATCTGTTCATCAGGGGTAAGATAATCCGAAAGGTCTGGATCGGTATTTTCAGGGAAGTACTCGTTCTCCAGTCCGTTAATCAACGGTTGGAATATTTGGATGATAAACTGCTGATAAATAGGATTAACAATCTCACACATTCCATCCGTACCCTCGGCAATGACTCCATAAGTCGCGAGTTCACTAATGTGGTCATTGTAAAGAATAAAAGGGATGCCTTTGTCGTAAGAGGCTATTCGCATGAGGAGGGTCTCAAACTGCTTGTCTCTACGAATGTTTGTTACGAGATGTGTCAGGTTGGTGTTCCGTTCCCTAATAAGTTTCGAGTGTGCTTTTGAAAAATGCGCGATGGTAATCGGTTCGGTTTTTGAAATGTCCAACTCCACAGTGAGTATTTGTGCAAACCGATTGACGAGGAACGGTTGTCCGGCGGTCTGTTTATGAATGGATTCAATGACCTCTGGCGCGAAGGTTTGTCCGACTTCATCAGTGTACTGTTGAAGGAGTTCTTGTACCTGTTCAAGCGTGAAGTTCGGCAATTTGAACTCATCTTGAATATTGAACGGCGAAACAGACCTATCGTAATCAAGCTGCGCGATGCTCTTGACACCGACGATGCCGACACTATGGGGACAGTGCATCTCATCAGAGAGATAAATCTGGCGGAGTGTATACAAAAAATCGCTTACGACAGTTTGCGGAATACCATCGAATTCATCAATGAGAAGTACAACTCTCTTGAAAGGGGGTACATCTCTGTGAGCATCGCTGTCCAGAAAACTTGTAAGCTGTTGAAAAAACATCATCATTGAAAAATCGTCGTTTAATGTCGTATTCTCCAGAAAGTGCGTTAATGCCTCAGAAGGGACACCATCCCGTTTACGAAAAACGCTCTCAATTTGCATGCGAATCAGACGGTAGAACCGGTCATAAAAGGTGTCAGGCTTGGCACTCCGCATCGTTTGGAAATCCAACTGTATCGGGAAATAGGTTGGATCTTTTGCGGCGAGTGCGTCAAGAGCGAACCGGAAAAAAGTGGTCTTGCCGGTTTGGCGGGGGGCGAAAAGGACAACGTACTTGCCTTCTTTGATGCGATTGATGAAATCGGCGATCTCTGCTGTACGTGATACTATATAATTAGTATCAGGAGACACACGCCCTTGGGTGCCAAAACTTCTCATTTCTTTTCTCTCATCGTTAACATTTCCAAAACTTTATTATAGAAAGTTTTAGAATTAATCAGACACGCTGCATCAGCGAGGTTAGGAAGAAATCAACGGTATGAATGCCATTTAGGCATTCCCCGCCTCGCCAGCAGCCAGCTGAAAGTCTCTATTTATTTCTAATCTTCACTATATATCTCACATTGCTGCGTGAAAGTCTATACCTAATTTCTGATGTGCTCCGGAAACTTGTTCATTAGACAACTTGTGGAGCAGTGGGTTTTGTTTATTCACTGTTTTCGTTTAACGCTTGCGTGAACTCCTCCAGAGTTTTAACTTGCATTGCAACTTGAAATAGCTGTTTGAGGCGTTGGAGCTCATCAATCGCTTCTAATGCGGGTTTCAAGTTTTGCGCGTCTTCGGTCTTTAAGCGAAAGGCGAGGGTCTCAAGTATATTCTCACGCGTAGTTTCTTGGGATCCTTGTTCTATGCCCTGCAGCCTACCTTGTTGTCTACCTTGCTGTCTACCTTGTTGTATGCCTTTTTGTCTTCCTCTTTCGTGTGCTTGTGGTGCCACGTATTCTACAATTGGTGGGTGTTGCATTGTTTCCTCCGAAATCATATCTAAAATTGTAAGAATCTCACTTTTTCCCTTATAATCCTTGATAAATAATGTTGACAACCAGTCTTCCCACAATTTCCAAACTCTTTGGACTACATTTGTCCACTGTGTCTTCAAGTGTATGCCAATACGGATATCCAAAGTCAATGATATTGACCATCGGTATACCAACTTCAATCAAAGGCACATGGTCATCCATTATTGCCGGACCTAATTTGCGTTGAAAAGGTGCTAATCCTAATTCTATTGCACGTTTCCAAATTGAATCCGTATATTCACGGTTTGCTTCCCAAGAGAATTGTTCAATCGGTATTTCTAAATCCTTATCCCCGATCATGTCTAAAAGGATTCCATAATCCGGTTTCCATTTTCCCATGTTCTTTGCGAAGTAGCGCGACCCAAAGAACATTTGGTCCGTTGATTTTCCATAATCTTCACCATCAAACAAGACAATTACAATTCTGCGTGGTGGTGGTTTCAACTTTAGGATACGCGCAATTTCAAGTAATACGGCTACACCCGATGCCCCATCATTTGCGCCAAGTATCGGATTAAGTTGCATATCTTTATCCGGATCTTTATCAGCAATCGGACGAGTGTCCCAATGCGCTGCTAAAAGAAGTGTTTCACTATGACTACTGCCAAATTCTGCAATGATGTTGTTCATGTGCAATGTCTTTCGTTGCTTTGGAATACCGAAAGAATCTACTTCGGCTGTGAAAGGTTGTAGTGAAACAGTATCCGTATATTTCTTCAGTTCAGTAAAGAGATAATCTCTTGTCTTTTTATGTGCTTCTGAACCTGGTGGACGTGGACCAAATTCACACTGTTTTTTCAACAAATCAAAAGCACGGTTCCTGTCAAATGATAACGACTGCTCTTTTACAGGTTCGTCCTGCTGTTCCGATACAGCGCAAGTCAATATACAAGTAAATAAAACAAGAGAATAAAAAGCCAATTGCGGGAGTCTCATTAACTACACACCTTATGTTATTTTAAAGCAAATATGGAAATCAGGAGATAAGTTACAATACCTGTCAGTAATCAATCTCAACTGGCTTCCCATTTTTGCAGATTTCTCTATGGTGAATATTCAAGATTCTTTACACTCTTACTACCCATGACATGTTCGGTTTACCACTTGCATTGGTGTTCTGTCAATACTTAACTTGTAGGTCGGGTAGAGCAAAGTGAAACCTATAAGTGTAAACTTACGGAATTTTCTATGTCAGAAACCCTCTTCAGTCCCGTAGGGACGCTATGTTTATAGTTAAACGTTATACAACCCTTTTTAGTCCCGTGGGGACGATATGTGTAAAAGCACACCATGATATAAACATATCGTCCCTACCAAACAACGTCAAATGCGCTTGGCAGAATACGCGTGTGGTATTCTGCATGATTTGGCGGGACTGAAGAGAGGTGGGAGGTACACATTTTTCTATAAACATATCGTCCCTACGGGACTAAAGAGCATACAATCCCTATAACCATAAGGATTCGGAATGATTCATAAGAACTTCTAAGTTTTCTTAAGTTTACAACCATGGGTAGAGCGAATCGAAACCCGACCTACAAGACATGTTTTTTACATTGCCCTTCTACCTTCAAGAGCCTTTGCGAGTGTCACTTCATCAATATATTCCAAATCTCCGCCTACGGGTATTCCGAATGCGATTCTCGTTACGTTTACTGCATATTTCTCCAATTGCTGCGTTATGAAAAGTGCTGTTGCCTGTCCTTCTGTATCCCAGTTAGTCGCGAGGATTACTTCCTTAACATCATTATCCTGAACTCGTTTAAATAACGAAGCTATCCTCAATGATTCTGGTCCAACACCATCCAAAGGTGACAATACACCTCCCAGAACATGATAAAGTCCCTTATGTGTTTCAGTTCGTTCAATTGCCCACAGGTCATCAGACTGTTCAACAACACATATAATCTGTTGGTCTCGTCTCGGGTTTGAACAGATATAGCAGGGGTTGATGTCCGTGATAGTACCACAAATAGTGCAATCTGACAAGTGCTTTTTTACTTCCAATATCGCTTCAGCGATTTGGTTGGTCTCAATATCTGGTAGGGATAGCATGAAAAAAGCCAAACGTTGTGCTGTTTTTGGACCAACCGTGGGAAGTTTTTGGAGCTGCAATATTAGACGCTCCAAAGGTTGTGGGTAACCTTGCATGGTTTTACCTGTTGATACGGCAGAAATTCGTTGAAAGCAGCGTATTCCGTTCTACCGTTATGGTAGTCCAGGGATTTTGAAATTACCGGTTAGTTTGCTCATCTCATCAGACATCAATTCTTGTGATTGTTGCAACGCCTGATTCACTACAGAGACAATTAAATCTTCAAGCATCTCGATATCATCAGGATCAACGACTTCCGGTGTAATACGTATTGAAACAAGTTCTTGTTGTCCATTGACAACGACAGTAACCATGCCACCACCGACGTTTGCCTCAACGGTCTGGTTTGCAAGTTCTTCACGGATTTCAAGCATCCGTTTTTGCATCTGTTGCGCTTGTTTCATCAAGTCATTCATTTTCATAGTTGTAAATTGTTCCAATTCTTGCATGAGAATTGAAATATCTCCTTATTTGGTTTCTAATATACTTGCATCAAACATTTCAAGTACAGTTCTAATTTGTTCATCTTCTTCTGCTTGACGCTTACGCATCGTAGGTGTAGTTGTAATTTCTACATCTTGTGTTTCGGCAGATTCTTCGTCTTTAGGTACTACTTCCTCTTTGACAAGTTCAATCTTAACCTGTTTTCCCATGACTTCACAGAAAAGTTGTGTGATTTGCTGCTTAGCTTCGTTATCAGCTAAAGAGAAACTCCCTTGACAAGCAATTTTAATGCGTTCTTCGCCGTCAAAACTTGGGACAGCATTATGAAACAGACCCAACGCTAATATCTTTGGCAGTTTTGATTTAACATTTTCCCAAATACTATCAAGATCATCTGAACTACGAGTCACCTGTTCTGATTCTGAAATAAGTATTTTTTCTGTTTCGGGGGTAGGCTTTGGTGGTGTAGAATCAGTTTCAGTCTTCTGCTTTTCTGATTCTTGAACATGTGTAGCTGGAGTCTCCTTAGGTTCTAAAATCGGTTGTTCAGTGCTCCTTTGACTGAGAGGCTTCCTTTCGTCCGTGTCAAAAAGTCTGGGTTTTGAGGAGGATTCTGATACAGTTTCAGAACTACCAATTTTCTGCTCAATAGCAATCAGTTTGTCCACAATCTCATCAAGCTGAATTCCCTCTTTGATAGCGTTTATCTGAACCAAGGCACTCTCAAGTTGCAATTGCACATAACCGTATTCTTTAATTTCACGGTTTGCGTGCATTAGGATTCTTATGATTCGGGATAATCGATCAACAGAAATACTATCTGCCTTCTCTTTAAGTGTAGGGAGTTCGGTGGATGAACCGTGGATAAGGTCGCCGAGTTGACTATCAATTGCAAGCAGCCGTAAATCGCGAAAATAGGAAATGAGTTGATCAAGACACAATACCAAGTCCATACCTTGTCGGGATAGTTTATTTAATGTCTCCAGTCCCGAAATTAAGTCTTGGTTGATGATCGATTCAGAAAGTTCGTTAAGGAGGAAACTTGATCCGAGTCCAAGCGATTCCTCAACATTCTCCAGTGTCAATTCTTTCCTACCGGATGAGACTAATCTTTCAAGTAGATTTTCTGCATCCCGTAAACATCCCTCGGACTGTCGTGCGATTAGCGCGAGCACTTCATCATTAGCAGTTATATTTTCGTCAGCAATTATAAGTTGTAGTCGTTCAATTATCTCTTCTGAGGAGAGATATCGAAAATCGAAATCTTGGCAACGAGAGACGATAGTTTTGGGTATTTTGGCATGTTCTGTCGTCGCCATTATGAAGATTACATGATCAGGAGGTTCCTCAAGCGTTTTCAGTAGTGCATTAAAACCATCCTGAGTCAGCATGTGTACTTCATCAATGATATATACTTTATACTTATATGCGGCGGGTGAGAGTTTGACATTCTCTCGTAGGTCACGGATTGTATCAATCCCCCGGTTAGAGGCTGCATCCATCTCTATGACATCAAATGAGCTGCCTTGCGTAATCTGTTTGCAAGCATCACATTCATTACACGGTTCACCGGTTGCTGTTTGATCAAAATCGGTTTCTTGTGTGGGATTTAAACAGTTGATGGCTTTCGCAAAGAGACGTGCGACTGTTGTTTTACCAGTACCACGAGGTCCCCAAAAAAGATAGGCATGCCCCAGGCGGTCAGACTTAATTTGGTTCTGTAAAGTTGTAGTTACATGTGTCTGTCCAACAACATCGCGAAAGAATTGAGGACGCCATTTCTGTGCGAATACTTCGTATGACATGTTAAATACCTTTGAGAGGTATAGGGTGTATTATGTTCTTAGTGCAGATTATTGATTGTAAAAAAAATGGCTATGCACCGAGTGTTGACAAGACTTTCCGGGCGTTGCCCAAGTCGTTGGCTCAAACCAGGCTACCTTGCGTCACACGAGAAAACTTATCTGCCGCTGCTTCTTTCCAGACCTGACGGGGTTCAATAAACTCTCGTTGCTCAAGACCCAACTATCAACGCTACGTGCTTGGGACTGTCCCCACAAAGGCAGGCCGCGTACTCGGAATTCGGTTCTGCTATAGCGGATTGCAGATACAGGGCACCGCTAATTCCCCACTTAGCATAGCCAAGGCGTAAAATCTGTTCTTCATAGAGAGATACGTCGGTTTAGCATGGTTTAGCATAACAAGCCGTTTATAATGCGAAACCGACGTTATTCATACCAATATGGCGGAGAGAGTGGGATTCGAACCCACGGTACTGCAAAACAGCACACATGATTTCCAGTCATGCCAGTTCAACCAACTCCTGCATCTCTCCGAAAAGTTCTCCAAAATGGAGCAGACGGGATTTGAACCCGTGACCTCATCCGTGCGAGGGATACGCTCTCCCAACTGAGCTACTGCCCCAACATTCTCCTAAAACCTGATATTATGGTTGCACAAACCTTCTATACTTTGAATGAGTGGTCTCCGAATCTTGATATCTTACACGTTGTAGGAGCAATCTCCAAATCGCGAATGCAATCACATCTCCAAAAACTAAAAACGGAGAGAGTGGGATTCGAACCCACGGTGACTTGCGCCACAACAGTTTTCGAGACTGTCCAGTTCAACCACTCCTGCATCTCTCCTTGTTGATGTTAGTGCTTTGTCAACTCATAAATGATTTGTATAACGGACAAGGAAACCCAGTCCCTACGAACGAATCTACTCATCATTGTATAACGGACAGGGAAACACAGTCCCTACGAACGAATCTACTCATCATTTGTATAACGGACAGGGAAACACAGTCCCTACGAACGAATCTACTCATCATTGTATAACGGACAAGGAAACACAGTCCCTACAAACAGATGTATAACGGACAGGGAAACCCAGTCCCTACGAACAGATCTACTCATCATTGTATAACGGACAAGGAAACACAGTCCCTACGAACGAATCTACTCATCATTTGTATAACGGACAGGGAAACCCAGTCCCTACGAACAGATCTACTCATCATTTGAGTGTAGACAGAACACTAACGCCGTTTCGTAAAAAAAGTTCGCAACAACGTACTACTTTCCTCAGCGCAGACTCCACTTACTAATTCCACCTGATGATTTAGTCTCTTGTCCTGAAGGATATTATATAGACTTCCTGCAGCCCCTGTTTTTGGGTCCACAGCACCATAAACAACCCTTGGAATACGTGCAAGAACGATCGCACCTGCACACATCGGACACGGTTCTAAAGTTACATATAAGGTTGTATCTGTCAACCGCCAGTTGCCAAGTTTTTCAGATGCAGACTGTATTGCGAGCATCTCAGCATGTGCGACTGGATTACCAGATTTTTCACGTATATTATGTGCAGCAGCGATAAGTTGTTGTTCTTTTACAACTAACGCCCCAACAGGCACTTCACCTATTTCAGCAGCTTGCTGCGCTAAAGCGAGTGCTTGTTCCATCCAATAGACATCATCGTCGCTAATTTGTCCGGAAGGTAAAGTATTTGACACTTCTTAAAAGACCTGAAGTTTGCGTAATCATGAGTCTGAAAAAGCGCCTGAGAGGATTCGAACCCCCGGCCTTCTGATCCGTAGTCAGATGCTCTAATCCACTGAGCTACAGGCGCATCATTACAAAATCTATAGGATGATTTAATTTGGTGTAAGATACGCGATCTAACCTATAGGTATGTGTAATAAAATCAAAAACGGAGAGGGTGGGATTCGAACCCACGATGACTTTCGCCATAACTGCTTAGCAGGCAGTCCAGTTCAACCACTCCTGCACCTCTCCATATAATGTGGCGGTGGGAGTAGGATTCGAACCCACGGTGACTTGCGCCACAACGGTTTTCAAGACCGCCGCTTTCGTCCACTCAGCCATCCCACCAATTTTAACAAATTAACAATTCTAATTTTAACATATAATTAAACACTTTGTCAAGTGAATTAGTTACAACGAGCTGTGTAAAGTTTTTGGCAAAGCATTGATTTTTTGCTTATGTTCGGTACGATTTTGGATTGGTTGATGAACGATGACTAACGTTCAACGGATAACAGTAATATTAGCTTTCGTAAGATATATTGCACAAGTAATCAAGAAACTATAAAACCTATATGGCTTAAATCCATGTTTTAATTTGACACTGACTACTAAATATGTGATAATTGTAAAAGGTTGAACTATAATATCAACCCCAAGGTTAGATTGAATTATTTCAAGCAGCCAATTCGTATTACATTTAAACTCGTTACAAATCACTTGGTAAGGAGTTTAACTGCTAATTGTTAGGACTTTATTAGTTAACAGGATGTTTCACAATTTATTTTTTTTGCGAAATCTATTTGAAAGGATATTTATAATGCGTATAAGAAAATTTTCAATATTTGCTGTTGTATTTGCAGTAGTTATATTAGTAGTAGGACTTTCCGGTTGTGATAAGATGAAGACAATGATGCCTGATGATATGGAACCGCCAACCGGCACTGCTATCACTATCGGTATCGCTGTAGCAGAAACCGGAGATAACGCAGAACCGTATGGAATTCCAATGAAGCGTGGACTTGAATTAGCAAAAGAACAACTCAATGACCAGGGAGCCAACATTGAGTTCGTTTCAATAGATAATATGAGTACCTCAGATGGTGCTGTTGCAGCAGTTCAGTCTTTGGTTGATCAAGGTGTCCCTGCCATCATCGGTGTCGGTATCTCAACACATGTCAGAGCGGCGTTCCCTATAGCCCAAGAGGCTGGCGTTATCGCCTTTAGTCCTATTTCGTCCGCTGCAGGTTTGAGTGGTGAGATAGGAGATTATGTATTCCGGGCAGGCGTTGCTACAAACATTCTTATTCCGCTCGGTGTGATGCAGACTCAAGAATCATTGGGATATGATAGTGCAGCAATTATATATGATGATGCTGATGTCTACTCCACAAGTGTAAAGGCTGAGTTGGAAAAGGCACTAACAGCAGCCGGTGTTACTACTACCATCACGGAAAAGTTTGTCACAACTGATACCGATTTTACGACTCAATTAACCAGTATCAATGAAACGGATCCTGATGTTGTCTTTGTTGCTGCTCTGTCAACACAGATAGTCCAGATTATGATGCAAGCAGATGATCAGGGGATTTTTCCCAGATTGATTGTTCCAGATTTGACAATTGCCGAAGTGGAAACTGTAGGAATGGCAGCTGAATCTGCAATAGCTTTTGCAGGATGGTCAGAACTAAATGATGATCCTAAAAACCAAGCTTTTGTGCAGAGTTATATGGATAAACATGGAGAAATTCCGAGTCCTTGGGCAGCCCAAGCGTTTGCATCACTGAACATACTTGCTAATGCTATAGCACAAGCAGGCTCAACAGATTCAGTGGCTATTCGTGACGCATTGGCAGGAACCAGTGAATTTCCAACGGTATTAGGTGCTTTCTCTTTTGATCCAAACGGAGAGGCACTCTATGATCAGATTGTTGTGCTTGAGGTTGTAGATGGAGCACTGCAAGTTTTTGAGAGGCACGGTCTCTTGCCAGCTTCAGAATAACGTCAAAGACTTCATTGACACAATTGAATAACCGTCATCGGCACTTCTTGCTGATGACGGTTATTCTTATCATACCATTTTTATTAATTATCCTCTCATTACCGGCTGTTTAGAAATGAAGCTGGGAACGGCACAATCTAACAGAATGTGGCAGAATACGCGTTTGGTATTCTGCATTAAAAAAGAGACATTATCAATTAGAAATGGTATCATTTCCTCGCTTCAGGTGTTACTTTCAACTTCACCTGTTTCCCGTCACGTATCACAACCACATCAACGGGTTCACCGATTTTCACACTGTCAAGCACATAAGTAAAGTCATATATATTTTCAATCTTCTTAGTACCAAATTCAACGATGACATCTCCTGCTTTTAACCCCGCCTTTTCAGCAGGACCGCCCCCTACAACCCCAGACAGTTTCACACCAGCATCTTCAGTTGTATAATCAGGAATAGTACCTAAATATGCGCGTAAAGTGCCACGACTTCCCTGTTCAGGTGCGTTCCGCTCCACCTTTACATATATTGGACGTTCTTCCATGCTAATCAAGTCTGTAACCATACCGTAAGCGAGGCTTGTAATGCGTTCTAAACCGGGATAGTTAAGCGTTTCAGGGTCATCTGATGGACGATTATAATCGTTGTGCATTCCTGTGAAGAAACTGAGAACGGGGACATTCTTCGGATAGAACGCTGTCACATCAGTCGGCATATACGGATCCGACTTTAGTGCCAGATTAAGCCCGACAAGGACATTCCTTTTTTCAATGACCTTCGTCCAAACAGGTGAAGATCCTATACCTTGCAGAACAAGTTTGTTATTACGTAAACGTCCTACCATATCAAAGTTGATATAGGCAGCAACATCTTCTAAAGGAAGCAAAGGATCATTCACAAAATGCGTAGAGCCGATAAGTCCAAGTTCTTCCCCGGACCATAAAGCAAAGATGACGCCTCTCTTGAACTTTTCAGGATGATTCTTGCGTTCTGCGCTGAACATTTCTGCCAATTTCAGGACAACTGCAGTACCAGAAGCATTATCATCAGCACCGTTATGTATTTTATTCTTCTCTTCACCTTTTGCCAGTGAACCGACCTCTCCATAGCCGATATGATCGTAATGCCCCCCGACAATGATATATTCGTCATCTTCCCCCGGATTTGTAGGTGGTAGCATTGCAAGGATATTATTATCAGACTTCTTAATTTTTTCAACGGTTGCAGTTACCTTGATTTTTACATTCGGTATAGCAAAATGTCCGGCAAAGTGTGGGTTCTCATCGTCAAGTCCGGTTTGGACTTCCTTCAAATCTTTCCCTGCCTGTGATAAGAGTGCATTTGCAACCGTATCTGTAATAGAACAGGCAACTATACCAGATTCAGCACTCCCGCTATGGAAACTAAGTGGGATAATCTTTCCAGCGTTTGGAGAATTTGGGCCGGAAACGGTAAGAAAGGCTTTTGCTCCGTTCTCTTTTGCTTGTACCGCTTTGTGCCGGATACCCGCATGTCGAATCAGTTGCTGTCGACGTTCACCCTTCACGACTTCTGGAACATAGCGAAGTGCGACAACGATCTTATCCTTCACATCAATACCAGCATAAGAATTATATCCTTCACCTGCTTCACCGGGAACGACTAACCCATAACCGACAAATACAACTTCACCCTCTACGTCTCCATTGCTTGAAAAAGAGAAGGGCATAAAGTCCTCCTCTACCCCGAACTTCAACGTCTCCTCAGTTTCGTCTTTCAGTCGTTTTAGATAGAAGTGGTTTCCATCGGGAATTAACTTGGTCCCAGCATTGAATTCAAAAGTCTGGAAGAATCCACCTTCCTCACCAGCGGGTTGGAGATTGAGTTTTGTAAATTGTTCAACGATGTAATCCGCAGCGAGTTTTGAGCCTTCCGAACCGCTCATCCTACCTTCTAAGTCATCATCAGCAAGAAACTCAACATGTTGCTGAATGGTAGTCTTAGTTTCATCAACAAAATCGGTAAATTCCAAATCCGTTTCGTCGTTCAGTCCTATCGGTTCTGAGATCTGCGTGATGGTACTTCTTGGGGATAAAGAGATTGCTTCTAAAGCTGCTTCATGATTCCATGTTGCCAGATAGAGTTGCGATTGCTTCTGATTGTTGCGATTTGATGTCCAACATAAACGATTCCCATCAGGTGAAAAAACGGGGAGTCCATCAAACCCATCAGTTGCGGTAACCTGCACAGGTTCGTGTCTACCCATTGAGTCAACGAGAAACAACTCAAAATTAGAAAAACCGAGTTTGTTGGATGCGAATATTACATAAGCGCCACTCGGATGAAAATACGGTGCCCAGGACATACTTTCGAAATCTGTCAAACGTGTCACACCCGATCCATCTATCCGCATGGTGTAAATGTCTGCGGTCGTACCATCCTTTGAAAAATGTCGCCACACAATATGTTCTCCATCAGGTGTAAAGAACGGACCACCGTCATATCCGGGTGAATCAGTCAAGCGTTTTTGATTTGAACCATCTGCATCCATAATATATATTTCGCCGAAATAGGATGGGTCAACTTCGGACTGTTTAAGTTGTTTGGGGGTAAGGTCTCTTTTCGGATAAGCATCTCGTAATGAACAGAAGACGATATATTTTCCATCAGGAGAATATGAACCTTCGGCATCATATCCTTCAGCATCTGTCAATTGTTTTAGATTACTTCCATCACGATTTGCGGAAAAGATATCCATTGTTTCATCGTAATCCCAACTGTAGCGGCGTTCTTTTCCTGTAGCGCGGAACTCTAATTCCTGATCCTGTTTCGCTTGTGCAAACGCATCGTGATGTGTAGATGCATAAAGTACTTCATCTGTCCCCGGTCGAAAGAATGCACATGTAGTTTTCCCCAATCCAGGAGAAACACGATGCGAATCACCCGTTAGGAGGTCTAAAATATAAATCTGATAGAAAGGGTTGTCGGCCTCGCGTTCAGTTTGAAAAATGAGTGCATTACCATCCTCAGAGAAATACCCCTCACCGGCACGCTTGCCATCATAAGTCAGTTGACGAATGTTGGTAAGAAACCTTTCCTCTGATATAGTCTTCGTCTCTGTTTCACTCTCCAATGCATTAGGCAGTTCAGCGTAACCGATTAGAGAAAAAGCAAAAAACAATATCCATATCATACATATCTTCTTTATGTATTGCATGTCTATCCCTCCATTTAATACAAACGAATCACCTATCTAAGGTGCTTAAAACCAACCTAACTATAGAAACTCATTAGCTTTCTGCTTAAGAAATGCCAGTCCTTCTGTTGCGAGCGTCTCAGCACTCGGAGCAATATCCCGCCAAATACATGTTGCAGCGGCGATCTCCTCAACAGCCGGTGTAAAAGACTCAATGACCAACCATCTATCGTAGTTTACTTTAGCAAGTGCGCCAAACACACCATCCCAATCAACAAGTCCTGTTCCTGGAGTCCCTCTATCATTTTCACAGCAATGCATATGATGCAAGTAATCACCGGTATTTAGTATTGCATCCGCTTGATTTTTCTCCTCAATATTCATGTGGAATGTATCCAAATGAACTTTGAAGTATGGACTATCAACGGCTTGACAAAGTTTCACAGCATCTTCAGCGATATTGACAAAATAAGTTTCAAATCGATTTAGGGGTTCACTTGCGAGTGTTACACCGTGTTTTCCGCCAAATTCTGCGACATCCTTCAACGCATCAACACACCATGCCCATTCCTGTTCATTTCTGCCACGACCAACCAGTTTACCCACTGCACTATACATTGGTCCAACGAGCGTATCAGCCCCTAATTCTGCGATAACTTCAATGGTCCGTTTCAGATAACTTGTCCCGTTTTCTCTAATTGCGGGATCTTCATCAATTGGATTCCTATCACCCGCCATGATATTACACCCGATTGTTTCTAAACCGGTATCCTTCAATATGGATTGCGTATACGGGATGTCCACTGTTTCAGGATCAAAGATAGGTATCTCAACCCCATCAAACCCCATTTCTGCGACTTTAGGTATTAAGTCTGCTGTTTCTTTGTCAAACTTATCTGCCCACAACAGTAAATTTACACCAAATTTTGGCATTTTATCTTTTTCTCCTTATCGTCAAATTTGTTCGTAGTTTATCAAATATAGTAACGCTTTTTAACCTCAAACTGATGACACGTTCAGTAAAATGGATCTCCGATTCCTGAGTATTATCCGCCATAATCATTCCACAACATACTCTGATGCCTTGGTAAAATAGAAATGTAGTACAAAAGGATTTTGCTTAGCTTTAGCACCATATTCAAATACTAATTGCGTGCCAGCAGGTAAGAAAATAGGTTCTTGGTAATGGTATACATCCAACCAATCAAATAGAGATTCCTTAAACCAGATCATTTTAATTTGTTCATCTGTGGGGGTAATCGCTACAATTTTTATTTCATGCTCTTCCGTAAGCATTTGTGGCTCCACAGCAAATACATAAGAATCTTCTTTAAAATGATAGGATATAACTTCATTCTGTTTTTCAGAATTATCCTTTCCATTAATTACATTGTTGGAAAGCGTTGCTTTGTATGTCCGAGAAGTATCTGGCGAATCAGAAAGATAGAGGCCGGTTTTCAATGTATCGTGTTGCTCACGGTTAGTGCCTTGATACAGTATATTAAGAGTTATCTTTGCCCCCTTTGGTAATAGATATCCGATCTTATCAGGTAGAACTGTTGGTTGAATACCTATTGTCCAATTACCAATCCTAAATTCAAAATTATTCTTACTTCCATTTATCGTTTTTCTGCCTGTTCCATTATTGTCTTTCAATAGAGTTGTATCTGAATTAGCCTTTGATCGGATGCTTGCAATTATTCGGCGCACCGTCTTACTATTCTCAGACTGGAAGTCTATCCCGCGTATATACATATCCTTGGCAAAAGCTGTATCAATATGAGCCTTAATTGTTGCCTGCTTCCCTTTTGGGAGTGATTTGTATACAATATTGGTGTTAACAATTACATCAGGTTTTCCGAGTGTCCATATTTTCGGTGATTGTCCTTTCAGCGAATCACTATCTATAGATCCAGATGCTGCTCCTGTTCTAACCCAATTCGCTATCAATTCTATCTCACTCTCTGTGAGTCTTCGCTCATTTTTAAAATCACCGTGATCAGAAACTATCCTCCAGGGTGGCATCAATCGTGCTTGCGTCTGCTCACGAATTTTATCTGCATACGCCTTTACATCTTCATAATCCTCAAGTGGGAGCGGGGCAATTCCAACTTCATGATGACAAGACTGACAATTCTTCTGAATAATTGGAGCAATATGTTCACTATAGTTTATCTCAGTCAGCATAGGCAAATCAGGCAGGTGAATCGTACAACCGAACGCTGGTGCCTCTTTTATAGGCACGGGTTTTCCTTCAAGAACGGCTCTAAGTGCATCTTTCAGGTATTCATGCTTCACACGTGTTATATATCTATTATCATCAATCGGTCCACGATAGCGAAGAGTTCCAGATGTATCTATAAGATGTGCTTGGGGTGTCATCGTAGCCCCGAGATGACGTGCTAAACTTCCGTCCGTATCTTTTACAATTGGAAACGTGTATTCTGCCTTAGCGAGATATGCTTTCACATCCTGTACAGAATCGTTTTCGTTTGCATAAACCCCGACAATGGTTAGACCTTTTTCCTGATATTCAGCATGCATCCGTTTTAGACGCATTGCATATCTCTGTGCAACAGGACACTCCGCCGAGAGAAATATAAAAGCAACTGGTCCCAGCTTCAACAGCTCGTCTAAACGATATGTCTTCTCAGTCAGTGCAGTAAAATCTACGTTTGCAAGTTTAGTATCAACTTGAACATCCCGTGAGTCAGTAGACGATTCCTGAATTACGCGATGTTTCTTCGGTATAGTATATTGATCTTGAGCAAATACCGAGATAGAAAGGAATAAGAGGAAGAAAATGGATAATAAGGTTCTGAATAGCATAAAGTGAAATGTTTTGTAAAGATTCTTACGGAATTCTTGGTTACATTATATAGAATAAACTTCCAATCGTCAACTGGATTTTCTTTAAGGCGGGGTTATTTAGTTTTCGGGGTTTCGTGTGATGTAAGCGTTGTCGTAAACCAATTGACGTGGTCTCGGATGAACAATTCGCACACGTCGGATGCGGGATGGTCGTCAAGCAAGGAATAGACAATCAGCATTGCGTCTAATCCGCGTCCGGCGAATTGTTCAGAAGATAAGGTCATCACCGCTTACCTCGGATAGGTCTAATGCCGAAGGAGTTCCCATCTTGAGTTTCTCGGCATAGATTTCATCCCACGACTGTGCTGTGTAGGGACGGATGAGGATACCCTCGTCTGTCCGTTCAAGCATAACACCCGATTCCAATCCTAATTCTCTCACCCAGTCACGGGGCAACTTGATTTTATGGTCGGTTTCCAACGGGAACGTTTTCATGGTATCTACCTCTTGCAAAAACAGTTGAAAAGAGTTTCCACAACTTGCGTTGATTATCAATTGTTTTTACGGTGAATGCTGATCGGTAGTATGTGCGCGAAGGACGCGAATTTTGTTGTCTGAATCGCGGATTTTCGCGGAGGACACGGATTAACGCGGATTATTGACTTTGAGTGTGTTCATCTTCTCTCCAAATCACTGTTCTGTTACTAAGGATACTGCTTGCAAAGAGGAACTCCTGCCGTGCTCCGTTGTGGAATGAAAAACTGCATTTTCCGTTTTTAGGTGAATAGTATCAGTGATCGGTTTTATCAGTTCGCTTGAATGAACGGATAAATATTCCGCCACTTCAAGATTCATCCTATCTATTTCTGCAAGGAAACCACCTGCAGATAACTCATAATTCCGAGGATTGGTTTCAACCTGCTGGAGCTTTTCTACCTGTTTTTGAAAACGCTCGATGCGATTCAGTGTTGCTTTAAGTTCCTGATCATTTTGAATCATTTTGAATTACCTCAACTATGCCGCGCCGTGAGTCATCGCGTTTAATTTGCCAATCTTCCACCGCTTCCTGTTCACTGCTAATTACCCCTTGTTTACGAATCCAAAATATGCTTGCTCCCAGAACATCTTGTGTCTTCTGTGTATCAAAAACGAGAGCGGCATCACCATGCACTTGAGCGGGATTGAAAGAATCCTCCATTAGTAGAAAAATATCTACGTCCCCAGGAGAAGGCTTAGATGTTACGAACGAACCAAACACAATGAACCGTGCAACTTTTCCAGTGCTGTTTGCCAGTAGGAAAATACGCTCCAATTGCTGTCCAACAAGTTCTCTTTGTGGAGTTCCTGTACCAAAATGTTGTAGAGTTTCTGCCAAAGTTGCTTGATGAATCCCTATGGGAAGATCACCATTATTGTCAAATTCGGGCCATTTCTTCATGTAGATTTAGGTTTGGTTGTACTGTTACATCAGTATTGCAATAAGGTGGTTTATTTTCACTGCTGCATCTAAATGTGCAGAGGTAATGTCCCCTTTAGCGATTCACTCACAACTTTCCTTCCTCTACAATGCGAGTTGTTTGCATGCAATGATAACACGTTCAGTGTGCAGATACCAGTTAAATCTCATAGAAAATCAGCATAGATTTTATAGCCGCTGTAAACGATTGAGATTGGAAGGCTATTGATCCGTTCGGAGTGTACTAAACATTTGTGGATTTAATTCTGCCGCCTTTTTAAAGTTTTGGAGCGCAAGGTTAGTTTCACCTTTTTCACGGTAAACAGTTCCAAGGTTGTAATATGCCTCGGCATAATCAGGTTTGAGTTCTATCGCTTTGGTATAGTCTATTATAGCGTTTTCAAAATCACCTTTTGTCATGTAAGCAATACCGCGATAGTAATATACCTCAGCATAATCAGGTTTTAGTTCTATAACCCTGTTATAGTTCTCAATAGCACGCTTTACCTCATCTTTGATGAAATAGACCATACCGCGATTGATGTAAGCAACGACTTCCTCTGGATTCAACTCAATTGCTTTAGTATAGGTAGCGATTGCATTGTCGAATTCACCTTTGTTTGCATGGGCGGTACCCAGATTATTGTAATTACCAACATGATTAGGATCAAGCTCTATGGCTTTATTAAAGTCTCGGATGGCAAGATCTACTTCGCCTTTGTTACCATAGGCAGCTCCTCGATTATAGTATATCTCAGGAAAACATGGATCTCGTTTTATTACCTCATTATAGTCATCAATTGCACAATCAGGTTCACCTTTTAGGGTGTAAGATAACCCACGATTGTTGTAGCCGAAGATATCATTTGGATTTAGTGTTATTGCTTTGTTATAGTTTTCAATTGCTCTTTCATATTGACCCTTGTGATGGTAAGCCACACCGCGATTGACATATGCCTCAGCAAAATCTGCGTTCAGTATTATTGCTTTGTTATAATCCTTGATTGCCCTATCAAAATCCAGGATGTTCATATAAACAAGTCCACGATTGTTGTAGGGACCGGCATTGCGCGGATTCAGTTCAATTGATTTCGTGAAATCTTTGATAGCTTTCGCATGTTCACCTTTACTGCCGTAGGTGGCACCACGATTATTATATGTACCCGCATGGTGCGGATTCAACACAGTTGCCTTATTAAAATTTTCAATAGCTATTTCAAAGTCTTTTTTACAGTAGTAAGCAGTACCACGGTTGCAATAGGCTTCAACATATTCTGGATTGAATTCTATCGCTTTGTTAAAATCCGAAATAGCAAGATCGTATTTTTTTCTTCTGCCCTGAGCGACTCCACGATTATTGTAAGCAATAAATGATTTGGCATTTTGCGCTATTATATTGTCATAGTCCTGAAGCGCCCTCTCAAAACTACCTTCTCTTTCGTAAGCAGTGGCACGATTGTAATAAGCAGAGACAAATCCTGGATCTAGTTCAATCGCTTGTGAATAAGCCTTAATTGCTTGTTCTATTTGCTTAAGTGTTAACAGAAAGTTGCCCTGCTTAAACGCTGTTTCCGCATCAGTTTGCAACTGTATTTTATTAACGGCTTCTCGTATACCCTTCACAACGCTTTGCCAACCTTTGCTCCTTGGATTCCATTCATTAATCGGCTTGCCACTGGCAGGCAAAGCTTGAAAGTCACTAAGTTTTTGAGATTCCCATATATTAAGGAACGAACTTTGGGTAAGCAAATCTTGAACATTGCTCAGTTTGTAGTTTTTCCAATCGCAATCTTCAAGAATAATCAAAATCGGTGTTATATTTTTTTCTAAGACTAATGCCAATTCTTCATTACAAGTTTTAGAGGCAAGGCTCTCAGAGGAAACGAGATAAAGCCATATATCTGAATCGGGTAGGCTAGTAGAAAAAATTTCTTCACGCCATTTGTCCCCTGGAATGATCTCGTTGTCGTGCCAGGGGTCTATTAAACCTTCGATCTTCATTGGTTCAAGACAAGTTAGCAATTTGTCCTTTGCCCTTTTATTTTTATGTGAGTATGTAATGAATCCTTTTAACGGTTTGTTCATTCTTTGCCTTCCGCTATGACAATTTCTTTATTGTCTGAATCGCTGATTATCGCGGATTACGCAGATTTCGCGGATTATTGACTTTGGTATCATCAAGTTGTATTTTTATGTTTGTTAATTATTTTTATGTTTGTTAATATAACATGTTGACGCGCCCGTAGATTGTGCTGATGTGATGCTTTTAAAATCCGCGTTAATCCGTGTCATCCGCGTAATCCGCGATTCAGACACTTGCCTCCACAATTGCCTTCTCATCTTCCGTTAAATTATACAACGCATACACCAGATTATCAATCTCATTTTCAAGTGTAAGCCTTGGAATAGGTCTGTGTTTTGGTGGGAGGGATATCCTGTCCGTTCAGAGTTCTTTGTTGTCTGAATCACGGAAGGCACGGAGAACACGGAAAACACAGAGGAAACTATTGCACATATCAGAATCACTATCACAAAATATGCTGCCGCGACCAAAAAAACCTCTTATTTCCGCGTCATCTGCGTCCTCTGCGCCTTCCGCGATTCAGACAGCCCCTTCCACAATTGCAATCTCATCTTCCGTTAAATTATACAATTCGTACACCAGTTTATCAATCTCATTTTCAAGGTTGGAAGTGTCGGTTTCTGGGTCGAAGGCTTTTGCTGCAAGGATTTCATTGACAAAATTAGTAATGGATTCTTTTTTAGCTGGGTCAATATTTGGAACACAGATTTGGCGCAGAAAGATACTAAATCCCCGAGATCCGCCACTTCCCAATGTGTTTGCAAGTCTCGAATAATACCAGCCAACAAGTTTCGAATTGAGCACGCCACACAACCAAATTTCCTCTGTAGGTATAAAATAACAGGTATTATTACAGTAAGACCCAGATGTATCTACAGTGAAACTTAGCTGCCGGAAAATATCGGGATAAACAATCTTCGTTTTCTCAAATTCGGCATAATAAGCAATTTGATCTTGTGTTTCAAACCATTTGTTCCCAGTTTTCTTACGAGATTTAGTGCCATCAGTAAGTGTTTTTCCTACTTGCTCTAACCGATCTCTACCGAATTCTATAAGGTAGTTCTTAACTGCAGGATAGTGGTCAATATCCAATTTAACTGCAGGAAAAGTTGATATTATATATAATCCATTCCATTTTGCATGGTAGCGTTTAATGTCTTTTCCACGTAAAACGGGTTTGATGATCTCAGCAGAATTTGGGTTTTGTGCTATCAATTGCTCTCGTTTTACCTCATCTATGATGAATGCTTCGTTACAACCTGTTTTAATTCCCATGTTAATTTTTATATCCCAGTCCTTAAGTGGAATACCCACATCCTCTATTTTGCGTTTCAGGTTAAGTTCAGCAGAAGAGAGTATTACCCACGGTTCGTTCTCTGCTGGTATTTCCATACCTACGCCATTATCAGTCAGATACTTTGAGATATTATCTGTCTGTTTGTCAAAATCCGTACCGATAGTTGCAGCTCGGAAGGTCATAACACCATCATAGATTATCTTGCTTTGTAGCAGTAGAATGTTCGTGTCTACAGTGGCATCAAAAACATCTGGTCCCATGTCCAACAATTGAACAGGTTGGGTATGGGATATGAAATAATCTCTCAACTTTTTACCATACCCAGCACGCATCCACTTATTGGAAGTGATGAAACAGAGATGTCCCGCGCTTTTCAAGAGTTTATGTGCTTTTTCATAGAACAGGCAGTAAATATCTCCCATTCTTGTGAAAGTGTCAAACTTGCATGGTTGATACAAATCTGCCAATTTACCACCGTCCTTTTGTAGTTGGACATAAGGCGGATTCCCGATCACCGCATCAAACCCATCCGTGACTCCAAACATCAATTCGGGGTCAAACCAATCTGCTTTTTCATTCTGGTCATACGGATCCCACTGTGCAATGTTATCTGCATCATCAGCGAACGCACCGAGTCCCTTTAATTCCGTTGCCAGTTGCGCGCGCAATTCTTCGTCTCTCTCTTTACATGCGCGCTTCTGTTGACGTGTGGTTGCGTGGAAATGCTTTTCACGGTTGTTGCGGAGTGCCTGCTCCAAACGACTCGCCTTTTGACTTTTCAACGACATCTGTTGTTGAAGTCCTATCAGTGTATTCGCAGCAACAAACCGCGTCTCTAAGTTCGGCAATGGCTTGATGCCGAAGTTCTCAGCATCTCTGTCCGGTTCCTGCTCAATTGCAAGTGAGATAAAAAAGCGGAGTTTGGCAATTTGGCACGCAATCGGTTGGATGTCCACACCGAAGATGCTGTTTTGAATTAAGTATAGTTTCCGTCCGAAGTCAGAATCCCGGTAACGTTCGAAGGTATCACTGATTTCGGTGAGTTCTTCGTTGCGTTCCTGTTGATCTTGCGTGTTGTAAGCTGCCTCTGAACGTTGAACAGCGATGCTCCGTTGTAGTGCTTCCCAACGGGTGTTATCTGGGTCAAGCCGTCTGAGTGCAAGTGTGAGTTTGTGTAGTACACCCATCGGAAATGCCCCTGAACCGACTGCGGGGTCCAATATCTTGAGTTCAGAAATTGTTTTGACAATCGCGTCTGTTTCGGTGTTGTCAAACCATTCGCTTGCATCATCACACACCTTTGCATAGTCAAAAAGATAACGCAATCGTTCGTCCCTAAGTTCTGTATTGTCATCAGTCGTTTGGTATTTTTGAGAGAATGTAGCGACTAACGCCTCCTCTACCATATAGTCCACGATAGCGCGTGGGGTGTAGTAGGAACCTGTCATCTTGCGTGCAGTTTCTCCTGTTTCTGGATTGATAGCAGCGAGTAGGTTTTCAAACACTCTGCCAAGCAGTTCGGGGTCAAGTGCAACTTCTTGGTCTATCGGTGTGTTCTCCTCAACGGTGAATTTGTAGTGTTCAAGTAGGGGGATGAGTCCACGGTTTTCGTCAAAAAAGAGTCGGTTGGGTATAGATAATTTCTTGTACTGATTATCGGAGAAGCAGTCAATTCTGTAACCCCCTTCACCTGTAGCTTTAAAACTGTCCAGACAGTCGAACAAGCCGCCGTTGATGAACGGGGTTTGTGCAAAAAGTGATAGCAGTTTGTCGGAGTATTGCATCTGATTCTTGTAGCGATAGCGTGAAAAATCACGGTGATTAGCATTGCCACCCTTACTAAACGTCCGTTTGTCTATCTCGGTGTTTAATGTCGCGAAAAAGAGGTTTTGCAACACAGCGCGATAGTAGGAATCGCCGCTATCAAAGTCATCCTCTGTCAATAGGTCTCGGATTTGTGTTTTGTTAAACAACGCATCTGCTACTAATCCTTTCTCCTTGATAAACCAGATAAAGAGTAGTCGTGTGATAAGGCGGATAATATGTTCCTCTGCTTTTATGACACGGTTTTCATCCGTCGGGAACGTTGCTGTTTCAACTGCCCATTCAAACCATGTAAATAGTTTCCGATAGAATTGTTTGTTGAGCTCTTCAGTATCTAATTTGGCGATCCATGCAGCCAATAATCCGTCGAAGTTTTTCTGTTTTTTCTTTTCGTCAATCCACTTGATGCATGCCTCAAGTGAGAGTTCAGAGAGGATGTCCAGATGTGCGCGGTGCGGGTTGTTCAGGCGGATGTCCTTGATGAGGGTGACCTGTTCCAGTACATCGTATTCCTGCTGGGTTATGCTTGGACGGCGATCTGCGAATGCGATTGTTAGATGTTCCCCTGCGCGGAATATAATCACAGTCGGTGCAAATAGACGTTTATTGATTTCTCGTGTGAACTCAGCATACTTGGTGCGGGAGTAGTCGTTGTCTTTCAGTTCAACGGCACAGAATAGGAAACTTCGGTTGTTCCCTTTATTAAATGTGGCGGGGTCAAGAAGTGTCAACTGCTGTTCATCAACAATTTCGTCCTTTGTAAATTGGAAAACGATTTGGACAGATTCAGCATTATCACGAAAATGCTGTTCGGTTTTGGTGTTCGGGTTCAGTGGTGGAAATTCGTCAAAAAATTCGTTCACAGTGCCAGATAGTTCAAGGGTGAGTTCGCTGCGGTACCCCAAGACAGAAAGGAGGTGTTTTGATTGTTCTAACAGATCGCTTGTGTGCATTGCTGCTAATGCTGTTTTAATATCGTTTTGGTTCATATTCTGTCAATACACCATTTGCTATGAGAAAGAAACTTCGGTAATACATGCGCTACATATTGCAGCGATTTCCTGTGGACATTCGTGGGGTAAATAGTGTCCAGCGTTTGGTATCCAATTCAAACGGATATTTGGATTTTGTGGAATTCGCAATTTCTCCTCAGTTGATTCATTTCTACCCATTTCACCGAATACTTCAATAATTGGAATTTTAGAATTTTCAAGGAATGTATAAGCATCAAAGTCTCTTACAGAAGTCCAGAAGTTTTTCCAAACTCTGGATATAAACCTATCTCTCGTGATTCCTGCTTTGTGCTGTATTTCTTTAATCATGTTGGGTGATAATGTCCCGTAAAATCTGCCCAGTTCAAATGCACCGCTTGAAGTAGCCAGGCTTGTCCACCCCTCAAGTAAGATTAGTGCTTTAACACGGATTTCACGTTTTGCAACTGCCATAGCGACCATTCCGCCGAGGCTGTGTCCAGCAAGTACGACGTTTTGCAGCTCCATAGCATAGATTAGGTAAAGCACATCATCTGCGAGACATTCTATTGTAAATGGTTCAATAGGTGTACTACTCCGTCCATGTCCCCTGAAATCAAGTGCGATGAAGTGTTGTTGGTCTGGTAGTTTTTCTGTTACATTTTCCCAGTCAGCTGCGTCACAACCTGTTCCATGTAGGAACAAAATTGGTATACCTGTTCCCACAGAATCAACGAATACCATCTCTCCCCAAAATCTCTTAAGTGCCATAATCTTTTGCATTATATGATTCTTAATGTAACGAATTGTGTTAGTTAACTATTTGTTTGAATACTTTTCACACACATTAGATTAATGTTATAAACATATCGTCCCTACCAAATCAACGTCAAATGCGCGTTTGGCATTTGTCGGGACTGAAGAGAGGGTATTTGACATTTTTCTATAAACATATCGTCCCTACGGGACTAAAGAAGGGATCAACTCATGAGAAAAATAACAAAATCATGAGAAAAATAACAAAACGCCATTCATTTGTGAAACATTAGTTTACAAAAAATTATTTAGCACAACTCGTTAATGTAGGAACTGTGCTTCGACTTTTTCACCTGCGGTTAGGGTTACACCTGCAGGAATTGTAATTAACCCGTTTGCCAATACAAGTGAATGCAGTATCCCCGATCCTTGCGGTCCGGTGGTTTTTGCTATATACTCATCGTTATGTTTTGTAAGAATTGCCCGCATATAATTTACACGTCCGTCGCTGTTCGTAATATCTGTTGATAAGATTGCTTTGAATGTTGGTCGTAATAGGTCGGTGTGTCCAGCCATTTTTAGGAGTGCTGGTCGAACAAACAATTCAAACACAACGAGTGAAGATACAGGATTTCCTGGTAAACCAAAGATTGGTTTACCGTGAATAAAACCGTAGACTTGCGGTTTCCCGGGTTTCATTGCAACTCGCCAAAAGTTCATCTCACCTAATTTCGTCAGAACATTTTTCACGACGTCGTGTTCACCGACAGAGACGCCTCCACTGGTAATCAAAGCATCTGCTTGTGAAATAGCATTGAGAAATATGCGTTCAGTCTCTGTTTCATCATCAGGTGCGATATCCATATCTAATGGGAATCCTCCAGTACTCTGAACTTGTGCAAATAGACCGTAGCGATTACTGTCCCGTATTTTTCCTGGTTCTAATTTTTTGCCGATGGGAGTAAGTTCATCGCCTGTTGACACGATAGCTACAGTAGGTTTCCTGTATACTGTTACCTCAGCGCTGTTTAGAGAAGCGAGCATTGATATATCGGCCGGACGAAGTATTTTTCCTTTGGACATTACGCAGTCATTTATCTGTACACTCTCACCTGTAAACCGTATATTTTGTGCATTAACGACACTTTCAAAGACTTTTACTTTGTCCCCTAACAGTTCCG
Source organism: Candidatus Poribacteria bacterium (assembly GCA_965261435.1). Lineage (GTDB taxonomy): Bacteria > Poribacteria > WGA-4E > WGA-4E > WGA-3G > MSPOR6. The sequence continues at coordinate 2,064,805 of CBDHDL010000021.1, read as the reverse complement.
TTTCTTCTTGCATTACGACAGCATCAGCCCCTTTTGGCATCATTGCCCCTGTCATAATTCGCGCGGCTTCTCCTGATGCGACCTGTTTTTTTGGTGCATAACCTGCTGCGATGGTTTCAATCACAGACAGGACACGTGGATTGGACTCAGATGCCTCCTGGAGATCATCTGAGATTACCGCAAATCCATCCATAGCGGAATTGTCAAATGGTGGGATATTTTCTGTAGCAGACACATCCTCTGCAAGAACATAACCTGAAGCGTCGAGTATCTGTCGCTTCTCAATTGGTAGGACAGGTATAGTTTCTAACATCTGTTGACGTGCTTCTTCAACACTAAGCATTTATATTACTCCAAAAAGTGAAATATGTTGAATGGATTTCCATGAAACTCAATTATAGTAAGTTTTAGAATTAATCAGACCGTCTGCATCAGCGAGGTTAGGAAGAAATCAACGGTATGAATGCCATTTAGACATTCCCCATCTCGCCAGCAGTCGGCTGAAAGTGTCTATTTATTTCTAATCTTCACGATATAATGGAGTTATTGGATTCTCTACTTATTTTGCGTGGCCGATGAGTAAAACTGCAGTTGGCAATGAAGTTGTTTCACTCTTATGAAATGCCCATTCAATACTTTTTATGTCAGCATCAGTTTCTAACATTTGATAGGGTAGCGACCAAGCTTTTAATGTTGGTTCAAGAAAGGATGCGGCTGAGTCAACCCATTTGCCATCATCTCGATTGTGATACCCGCGATAGCCGATGATCACAACAACTGGTATTTGCATGTTATAGACTGTCCCCCTTAAAGCATCTCCAGACTCTAAGAACCCGGTATTTTGAATAATGATTATAGGGTTTTTCCCACCTGTAAACAGTCCAGCTGCGACAGCGAATGCTTCACCTTCGCGTGTTACTGTGATAACATCAATTTCAGGTTCTTCACGCAGTAGTTCATATATACGTGCGCTTCCGTTATCAGGCACACCGATTGCATGTGTGATGTTCTGGTGTTTTAATGCGTCAACAATTTTTTGTGCTGAAACCACAAGATTCCTCATCCAATGATCTTGAAATAAAATCCGTATTTACAGTCTCCCTTCAACCAATGCTTCAACAACTGTGGGATCAGCGAGGGTTGAGGTATCACCGAGTTCAGATATATCGCCTTCAGCGATTTTTCTTAAGATACGACGCATAATTTTTCCTGATCTTGTCTTTGGTAATGCGGGTGTAAACTGGATTTTATCAGGCGTAGCGATAGGTCCGATGTGTTGCCTGACTGCTTGTTTGATTCCGGTTGACACATCATCTGATGGTGTTTCGCCTGTCATCAGCGTGACGTACGCGTAAATACCTTGTCCTTTTATGTCATGGGGGTAACCAACTACAGCAGCTTCAGCTACCGCATTGTGTTGTCCGATTGCTCCTTCAACTTCCGCCGTCCCTAATCTGTGTCCTGATACGTTCAATACATCATCTACTCGTCCAGTAATCCAATAATACCCATCTTCATCTCGTAAGACTCCGTCTCCAGTCATGTAATAACCGGGGAATCTTTTAAAATACACATCAATGAATCGTTCGTGATCTCCATATACTGTTCGCATGATTCCGGGCCAAGCAGTTTTTATACAGAGATAACCGGTTGCGGGGTTTCCTTCAACTTCCTTTCCTTCTTCATCTAAAATGACGGGTTCAATCCCGAAGAATGGGAATGTAGCAGACCCGGGTTTAAGGGGAGTCGCTGCGGGTAGTGGTGTAATGAGAATTCCGCCCGTTTCTGTCTGCCACCATGTATCAACAATCGGACACCGTTTATCACCGACTATATTATAATACCATAGCCATTCAGGTTCTTTTATCGGTTCCCCAACAGTGCCTAACAATCGGAGTGTAGATCTATCATATTTTTCAACCCAGGTATCTCCTTCTTTCATTAATGCGCGCAATGCTGTGGGTGCAGTGTAAAATAGATTGATCTTATGCTTCTCAACGACTTGCCAGAATCGTCCATAGTCTGGATAATTCGGCACACCTTCAAACATTACAGTAATTGCGCGGTTCGCAAGGGGTCCATAAATGATATACGAATGTCCTGTTATCCACCCAATATCAGCAGTACACCAGTATACGTCCCCTTCATGATAGTCAAAAACCTGCTGATGTGTATAGGATGTATATACCAGATATCCACCGGTTGTATGTAAAACGCCTTTGGGTTTTCCCGTTGATCCTGATGTATAGAGAATAAAGAGTGGGTCTTCAGCATTCATGACTTCAGGTTCACATTCAGAATCAGCATTTTCCATAGCTTCGTGCCACCAGACGTCCCGTGCAGGATCAAAGTCAACGTTGTCCCCGGTTCGTTTTACAACGACGACATTTTCAATAGATGGACAATCCTTAATAGCATCATCAGCGTTTGCCTTCATTGGGATGTCCCTTCGTGTGCCCCGCATAGCGGTATCTTGTGTGATTAACATTTTACATTGGGAGTCATTAATTCTATCTCGTAGTGATTCGGCGGAAAACGCGCCAAATACGATTGAATGAATCGCGCCGATTCTTGCACACGCTAACATTGCGATTGCTAATTCTGGCACCATTTGCAGGTAGATGCAGACACGGTCTCCTTTTTCAATATTGTTCGTCTTTAGAACATTTGAGAACTTTTTTACCTCTGTGAGTAGTTCGTTGAATGTAAATGTCTTATCTTCTTCTGGGTCATTTCCTTCCCAAATGATCGCCGTTTCATTGCCAAACCCATTCTCAACATGACGATCAAGACAGTTGTAGCAAGCATTTAAAGTGCCGCCATCAAACCACTTAATCTGTGCTTTAACAAAATCATAATCTTGAACTGTATGCCATTTTTGATACCATGTCAATCTTTCAGCGATGGTCTCCCAAAATGTATCTGGGTCTTTGATTGATTCAGCATATCTTTCTTGATATGCTTCTAAACTGTTTACATGTGCGTCACTGATAGGATATGTTGTCTCATTCGGTGTAAAAACATTGTTAGCCATTTAATCTCTCCTATGTAATCAATCCGTAAAGTAATCTATTCATTTTGCTTTTTACCAATTTTATAGCATATATGCGTTTGTGTCAACTATTGAATTGATGAAGGGTGTAAAGTTTTTGGTACTTAACTGTCTGAATCTCGGATTATCGCGGATGACGCGGATTGTTGAGTTTGTGTATCAAGGTACTATTCATAAATGATTTGTTAGCGGACAAGGAAACCCTGTCCGCTAACAGAGCTACTCATCATTTGAGTGTAGACTGAACAGTAGAAGTGTCAAATGATTCTGATATTTCAACCTAAAACAAAAATTTCGGACAGGGAAACCCTGTCCCTACGAACAGAGCTACTCATCATTTGAGTGTAGACTGAACACTAAACTCTTAATGTGGACAATATTGGTCGGGAAATACATAATTATTTGACTTTTTTAGTAATATATATTATAATGTATAGTCACCTGAAATGGTTAGGATTAATAGGAGGGACACAGATGCACTTATCTGCTAAGTTAAAGTATGCCGTATGTGCAATGTTAGAACTTGGTCTTCAACAACACAATCAATTCGTATCAGTAACAGCACTATCAGAAAAACGTAGTATTCCGGGACCTTTTTTGGAAAAACTTCTTTTAGAACTTAAACACGCTGGTTTGACAATGAGTCGACGTGGTCCGGATGGTGGCTATAGTTTAGCGTTGCCGCCTGACAAAATTCGCATCGGTGATATATTTACAGCAGTAGATGGGCCGGTGAATTTTTCGGAAGGTTTTGAGTCACAGGAATCCTCTGAGATAGAAGGCTTTTTTGCTGAGATTGAACAAGAGGTGCGTGACGTCTTGAACACCAAAACCTTACATGAGCTCTGTTGTCATGCTCGGAAACTGAAACAGTTACCGCAACCAACGCATACTCATCCGTTCTCAATATGAAATATGCACAAAACCTGACCAAACTTATCGGCAATACACCGATTGTTCGCTTAAATGCGTTAACGGGTCAAGAGGATGCGAGGATCTTTGCTAAGTTAGAATCCTACAATCCTGGCGGTAGCATTAAGGATCGTATTAGTTATGCGATGGTACTTGATGCTGAGGAACGTGGTATTCTTAGGCCTGGTGATACGATTGTTGAACCGACTGCTGGGAATACTGGTATTGGTCTATCTATCGTTGGGGTTGCGCGCGGCTATAAAGTTATCTTGACTATGCCAGAGAATGTTAGCAGTGAGAAGTATGCGCTTCTTTCTGCTTTTGGTGCAAACATCGTGCTGACACCTGAACACGGTGGCATGGCGAGTGCAATTTGGGAAGCCGAGGAGATACTTCGGAGGAATTCACGACACTATATGCCCAATCAGTTTACGAATCAGGCAAATCCGCAGATTCATCGGCAGACCACTGCGGTAGAAATTCTAAAAACAGTGGAAGAGAATATTGATGTGTTTGTTGCTGGTGTAGGTACTGGTGGCACCTTAACAGGTGTCGGCGAGATGCTAAAAGCTCGTAATCCAAATACAAGAATAGTTGCTGTAGAACCTCTTGTTTCGGCTGTACTTTCTGGTGGAATGCCCGGTCCTACTCGGATTGATGGACTTGGTGCCGGTATGATACCGGAAGTCTTGAATGTTGATATCATAGATGATGTCATTGCAGTTTCTGAAGAGGTTGCATATCAAACGATGAAGGATGTATCTAAGAAAGAAGGTTTACTCGTTGGTATGTCGTCAGGTGCAAATGTACATGCAGCATTACAAGTTGCTAAGGATCTTGGTCGTGGTAAAACTGTAGTTACCATTTTACCGGATACAGGTGAGCGTTACTTCAGTTTAAGCAGACACTTTGAGCTTGAAACTGACATTATGGAGACATTATCTTAGGATATATTAATAGGAAATTATACGGAATGACATTTCAGATTCAAAGTGCTTCATTGATGACATTGAAACAGAAAATCAGTTTAACAGAGAATCCGCAAGACATCTTATTTTGTCTTTTTAAACATTTTAATGATCGTGCAGCCATTGTAACGAGCGGACAATTAACAGGTATGGTTCAGATTCACATGGCAGCAGAAAGTCAATTGCCATTTAGAGTTTGCACTATAGATACGCTTCGTCTCTTTCCAGAGACTTATACATTCTTTGAACAAGTTGAGAAACGTTATGGAATTGAGATTGAACGAATTCAGCCTGACCCAATTGAAGTTGATAATATGATGGCAGAACATGGTGAGTACCTATTTTTTGACAGTAGAGCAAAACAGAAGTTCTGTTGTGATGTTAGAAAAATCCAACCTATGCAGGCGTTATTAGAGTCCTTAGATGTGTGGATCACTGGTACAAGGAAAGATCAATCTGAAACGCGTCAACATCTTCAAAAAGTAGATATTGTATCCTCAAAGACTCATCCTATCCTTAAAGTGAGTCCTTTGATTGATTGGACTACTGAAGAGATATGGTCGTTTGTCCATAAGCATGATATTCCTGTGAATCCTCTATTTAAACCAGATGCAAACGGACACTATTATGATTCACTTGGTTGTATGACATGTACAACTCGCATTCGTCCTGGGGAACCGAAACGTGCAGGACGTTGGCGATGGCAAAACGCAATAGACACAGAAGAAAACGATAAAGAGTGTGGGTTACACTACTCAATTTAATGTATATAATACTGTTATTTTATTAAATCGGAGTCAAGTTCTGACTCAACAAAGGAGGAAATTATGGCTGTTACAGTTCGTATACCGACCCCGCTAAGGCGTTTAACTCAGAATCTTGCGGAGGTTGAAGCAGAAGGGACAAATATTCAAGCCATCATTGAAAATTTAGATTCTGATTATCCTGGCATGAAAGAGCGTATCTGTGATGAGGGTGGTAATATCCGTCGGTTTGTGAATATCTATCTCAACGATGAAGATATCCGATTTCTTGATGGACAGGAAACCACAGTAGATGATGGTGCTGAAATTTCAATAATCCCTGCTATTGCTGGTGGTAGAAATATTTGCTAAATGAACTAAATTGTGTAAGGGAGATTCTTATCTCTCCTTACACTTCCCTACCTATATTTATTCCTGATTGACACTGATTGAGATGGTCACGTTATTATCTACCACTCTGAACGAGATATGTTTGCATGCAAAATCACAGTATCCTGAAGAATGTTGTGGTATAATTCTACACAACGGTAAGCAGGAACATGTCAGACCTTGTCGAAATATTCAGAACGATCTCCATAAAGATGATCCTTCAATGTATCCCCGCGATGCCAAAACTGCGTATGTGATGCATCCTGATGATCTCATTGCAATACATAAAGAATCAGAAACAGAGCAATTACCTATTAAAGCATTCTACCATTCACATCCTAATCATGACGCCTATTTTTCTGAAAAGGACAAATCAGATGCTATGATGTGGGGTGAACCAGTATATCCTGGTGTAGCATATCTTGTAATTTCCGTTTTTGATGATACAATCCGTGTTGTCAAAGCGTTTACTTGGGATGAAATCAAGACAGATTTTATTGAAGTTCCTTTCCAAACCCTTCCGTCAGGTGCTATGCCAACTACATCATTAAAGGTGCGTCTAACAATTCCGTCTGAGAAAATCACCGAACCAATTATCTACAATATTGGACAGCAGTTTCGTGTGATAACAAATATCCGTCGTGCAAATGTTACAGAAGATTCCGGTTGGGTGATGTTAGAAATGATAGGCGCTGCAGACGAAATTGAACGTGCGATAGATTTCTTGAAGAATATCAGAGTTCAAGTTGAACTTATTGAAGGTGATGTTGTTCAATAGATGTCTAATTCCAAAGTCAACCTACCAATAAGTGGCATTAGTGTCAAGCCAAATTCTAAAGTTTAGATATTGTTTCTTGTTGATGTTAATTTAGTTTCGTTGTATAATTTAAATATAATACATATTGCATAGATAAACCAAGGATTCAATAAAGAGATTTCATTAATGAGGGAGAACTTTGAATACTCGTTTAGGTATTTATCAGTTACTATTTTGTTGCATAATACTGAGTGTCTTTAGCGGATGTGATACAGCAAAGGATAAAAAGTTGTCCTATGAGACACTCAAGTTTAATGTTGACGAAGTCCTTCTTGAACCCAGAATTACAGATAAAGAACTTAAGATTACCTTAAGTGCACCAAAAAACTGGAAAAAGATCGACGATTCAATGCTCTCTGTCGTTGTTGATAAATTAGACACTGATGTTCTTGATGATTTGTCTGTTGTCCCACGTTGGATATTTCTGAATGTAAATTCTGGAGCGATGTGTGTTGTGTCAAAATTAGATGGAATGGTAAACGTATCTGACGCAGGGACACTAAAGAAATTTAATGCTGCTTACCAATTAGAATTTCCTAATGCAACTGTGCAACAGACATCTTTTATAAAGGATTCGTTTACGATACATCAAATAATGGTTAACGCATCAGATTTTGTACTTATTAAGATGTTATTTCATTCACCTGATACGCTTGATTTTGAGGTGGATTATCGATTACACAAAACTGAATATGAGCTTGAGCTGCGTGCCATTGAATCATCTATAGGCTCTATAAAGCCGATATTATAGTTATTATAGATATGCTTTATATGCAAACACGTAAGGAGAAATATATGTTGAGAAAACTTTCTGCAATCCTCATGATTTTAACAGTTTTGTTAATCGTAGGTTGTACAGCACATATTCACAAAGTTGGGAATGGTGCACAAGGAAACGACATTACAGATGCCCGACAATGGTATGTGTTGTGGGGACTTGTACCGATCAACAATGTTGACACAAATGCTATTGCTGAAGGTGTTTCGGATTATGAAATAACAACTTCAGTTACTGTGCTTGATTTCATCATAAATGTAGTTGTTGGATCCGTGACTGTCAATTGTCGTTCTGTTAGTGTTCGGAAGTAGTTTATACTGTTTTCTAAAGATATAGGGTAAAGTTCGGTGTCTGTTTTGTTATTGACACTAACTTTGCTCTTTATCTGACTTTCTATACGTGGTTATTGCACTGATGACATGAATTGCTTCTGTACTGATTGCCATTGTAATTAATGTACAAAATACAGACAAAACACCTGAATTCCCTCCGAAGATTCCTGCCTGATTTCAGTCTAAGTTATGATTCTTATGTCCGACCCTATTTACGTGTCATTACTATCTCTGCATTCTCGCTTGCCATTGGCATAGGATTTGTACTTCGACAATACATTGATTTTGAATTCCACGACAGTTCCGGTGTAGTCGGTTGGATAAGTGTGAGCCAATATCCTAAGCAGCAAGAATACTTCTATTACCTTCTTGCACTTGTTGGGATTCCAATTGTATTATTGCTTTACTGGACAGGATGGCTTGCGTATTCGCAATGGGCAAGCTAAAGTTACTAACCAACCAATTCGTTCTGTACTAAAAGCTAACGCGCTTGCATCAATTCCCTTATTATTATGTTGGTTACAGGTTTTCCACTATGAACACAGCAGCTTAGTTGGTTTAATACTGCCAGTCGGTTTGACACTTTTGTTCAAATTGGTATTTTTGCTTTTGAAATATGATCCAGTCTACGTAAGAGTTGATTCAAAGAACACAAAAAACGACATACATGAGAATGCTAAAACTGGATCTTTTACAAAAGGGTCAAATATTTTTCGTGTTGGATTCGCATATATCATAGTACCAGTTTTTATCTATCTACTGATTTATAATGGTAATATAAATCGCGGTATTGATATGTTCCATGAAGGTGAACGGTTAGCACCTCTGAATGAGATGTTACATGGTGGCGTGGTGTTCAAAGATATTTATGTGCAGCATGGACTATTTCAGAACGCTTATTTGGCGTGGTTTGGAAGCAAAATATTTGAACCGACTCTGATGGGTTTAAGGTCATTTGAACAAATCTTGGCACCATTGGGTTATATTGCCATTTATCTACTTGGACTGCAAGTATTTCGCGGAGGATTCATTACTGCTTTCTTATGTTTTCTTATAGTATCTGGAAGTAATTTCCATGTTACTTCAAGACATAGTTTTGGTTTGATTAGTTTTGCCTTCATTGCAAGCTATCTAACCTTTCATAAGAGAAATGGCCCCTCTGAACTGAGTAATGAGGCAGAACAAAATAGGAATAGATTTAGCTCGTTGTTGTTTTCATCAGGATGGAAATTAATTCTTTGCGGATTCTTTACGAGTTTAGCGTTCTGGTATAGTACTGAAGTAGGTTTGTATACACTTGGAGCAATAACCCTTTTTCTTGTGATCTATTGCCTTCAGAAAGGTGTTTTATTTCATATACGTATATATCCGATAATCAGTTATTGCTTAGGACTTCTGATAGGTTTTCTTCCTGTAGCACTATATTTTCTATCACACGGTGCATTGAACGATCTATTTTGGAATACCTATATACAGTGTAAGTATCAGCTTGCTACGTGGGGACTTAGGTTTCCCTCTTTGTCCAGTACACTTGCCATTTTATCTGAACAGGGATTACGAGCGTTCTTCCTAAGTGGAAATTTCCGATGGTATTTTCCAATCTGTGTGTTTGTGGTAACTGGTACGTATTTGACATACCGACGGTTGAGTGGAAGACCTATCTTTGAAGAAGATTATCTGAAGTTGTTATTGCTATTGCTGGGTGGAATTGCGTTTTTCCGCACAGCACTTGGCAGATCTGATGGTGGTCATCTGAATTACGGGTCAACTTTCTTGTGGTTAATCATCCTATTCCCTTATGATAGATGCATCTCAGGAATATTCAATAAATTCTATGGTGAAAGTAGCAGTGCAGGAATTTTTAAACGTCTATCTCTGCTTACTGAGAAAGTGCGTTGGCAGCGTGTGATGAAACCAATTTGCTTGATGCTAATTCCTTTAGTAATATGTGGTTGGTATGTTGGTGAAATACACAATCCTATTAGTGATTTTAAAGGAGACATTCAACGACTAATTCGGAATCCATTCAATAGAAGTCTTGTTCCAGAGGAGTTAGAACGTGCTGGACAGGTAGACATTCCTGATGCTCAAGTTGAGCAAATTCAGCAGGTTGTTGAATACATACAGGAGATAACACATGCAAACGAAAAGATATTCGATTTTACAAGTCAAGGTGCATATTATTTCTTTGCTAATCGACCGAGTGTTACCCGATTTCATATGGTGTCGTATGCTTCAACACCGGGGATGCAAGAGGAAGTGATAGCTGCACTTGAACGGGATCAGACACGGTTGGTTATATTCAAGACTGGAGGATGGTTTGATAATGTTGATGGTATACCTGTTGAGGAACGTCATCCACTAATTGCACAATACTTGCGGGATAACTACGAATTGGCAATAGACATTAATAATACAGAGATTCTACTAAGAAATTACTTAAAGGTCTGGGATGATATGATTCCCAGTCAATTTTGAGTTTGATAGACAATTCAAACACACTGTAGGATCTCATCTTATTTTAGATATGGCTAAATGAAGGTAGGAATTTAGAACGTATCTCATAAATCATTTATATGGTAAGTTTGTTGTTGTTTGTGATGTATAACGGACAGGGAGACCCAGTCCCTACGAACAAACGGACAAGGAAACCCAGTCCCTACGAAAACAACGGACAGGGAGACCCAGTCCCTACGAAAACAACGGACAGGGAGACCCAGTCCCTACGAAAACAACGAACAGGGAGACCCAGTCCCTACGAAAACAACGAACAGGGAGACCCAGTCCCTACGAAAACAACGAACAGGGAGACCCAGTCCCTACGAAAACAACGGACAGGGAGACCCAGTCCCTACGAATATAGGCGCAGTGATGAGAAATTTATGGAAAATTAGGTTTATGAGATACACTCTAGAAATCGGAAGGAATGTCAGTTATCTTGTTGTGCAACAAAGATACGGTATATGTCTTCAAATAGTCTTACATCTGTGAGTGTATCTTCGGCTGAAGATCGGAACGGTTCTGGATTATGAAGGTTTTTTATGAAGTATTCTGCTTCCCTGTGATATGCCCATGTCCAAGAAGGTTTTGGGATTGGACGTGTGATTTCCTGTTCATCTCCTGCGCGGTAGATCTCAACTTCTGCAGGTGTATTTTTTAGCAACAACGGTGGTGCCCAAGTATGTATCCAACCGTGCTGAAAATATATCTGGGAATGTTCATCCCAGCGATAGTGGGAAACATGCCCCGTTTCTAAGGTGACTCTTGTTCCTGCCATATCAAAAATGACAACACCTATATATCCGTTATCGTTTAGATCAACTGCTTTCACAGTGACATTATCCCCTGCATCAAGAAACCATCGCATGAGATTGATATTGTGCGTATATTGTTGTAGATATCCGATGTATGCACCGTGCCATTTTTCTGGCAACCACTCAGGGAATTTCTGAGGTGCACTGGGTTTCGGTTCATCAGTACTATCCATTTGTGTATCAAGATTGCAGACCCAATCCCCTCCAAAACCGTGATTCCGTGCATAGGTCAACCGTCCCATCTCACCGGTTTCGCGGAATTGTGAGATTTTTTCCTTGACGATCTCGTTACCAGCATCGTATCGTTTCATGTAGCCTACCATAAGTTTCTTTCCAGATTCTTTTGATGCATCAACAATTGCTTGTGCTTGTTCCACTGATACAGCCATCGGTTTTTCCATAAAGACGTGTTTACCGCTGTTCAGTAGATCTTTTGCTATTTCACCTTGTAATGCAAAATCCGCCGATACAGCCACTGCCTCAATATCAGCATTCTGTGCAAGTTCTGCATGGCTTTTATACAGCTTGGGTATCCCGAATCTCTGTTGTACTTTTTTACCAAGTTCAGTTCTTACTTCTGCGAGTCCAACTATTTCACATTCAGGAATGCTTGCGAAGTTTGGGATATGCACTTTTTGTGCCATGAACCCACACCCGATATAGCCGATCTTTATTCTTTCCATTAATTCTCTCTCCTTATTCCACAAGCGATTCTATCTGTTCAATTGCCGTTTGAGCGCCCTGTCGCACAAGTGCCGAACCGTCGTTTTGAGCAAGTTGTTTGAGTTTATTTAGGCTCGGTTTCGCTTCCAATTTGCCGAGTGCTACAGCGACGAAATAACGTACATCAGCATCTTCATCTTCAAGAGCTTTAAGTAAAGCGTATGTATCTGATGGTGAAGCGAGATGACGGTCTGAATCCCCCACATTTATTAGTGATTGTGCAGCAATCCTTCGTGAATGGATATCCCCATGCAGAAGTGATCTAAGTAATTCATCATTCCCGTTGGAAATAGTGGTCATATTATCCCAATCACAATCTAAACAAAACCATGATTTCTTATCCAACTGTTGCACGTTTGTGGTGTTACATTTTGGACAGACATCAAACTGATATACATGGCTCATCAGATATTCATAGCCTCCATTTCAGGTAAATCTCTCCATATTTCTGGTCCTTCAGGTTTAAAGTTGATCGTCGCGATGAACTGCATTCCATGATAGAAGTTTATTTTGAACTTACCTCCACCAAAATGTTGCTTAAGGTACCCCATGGGTTCATCAATTAATGGTCCCATTTCATCAGCGTAATAGAAAGCGAGTGGTTTAAATCGGACAGTGTTTCCAACGGGTTCTTGGACCAACAACTGTGCTGATGTGGCAGGAAATAAGACTTGAAACGCATCCCACAAGTCTCCGACTGTGGGATTAGGATTCCCTATTCGTTTTTTAAAGTCATTCTCCAGATATTCTGAGAAAGTGTTAAAAACCCAATCCATAATTTGTGTTCCGTTCATTTCGGTGCGGCTAGGAAACCGCACCTACTGTTCGAAAATAAGACAAATTCCGTTAATCTGATATTAGTCAAAATCGACGCGTGTGTAGATGTCCGTTAATGATAGTTTACATCCTATGCTTGGAAATATTAGTGTGTCTTGAAGCGTGTGAAATTCTTTCAACCCCCATTGCATATTTTGCAGCTGATAATGTTCAACGTGCACTTTGTCTTGTGAAACGAGGATATATTCTTGTAATGTAGTGATTTGTTTATAGTACTCAAATTTTTCACCTTTGTCGTAAGCCTCGGTTGAAGGTGAAAGTACTTCTATGATAACGACTGGGTTGAGGAGTGTGTCAAAGGTGTCGTCCTCAAATTCTGGTTCGCCGCAGAAAACAACTACATCTGGATAGAAATAAGAAATATCCGGGGTAGCTTTCACACGCAACTCATTACTAACGACTGTACATTCTTTTCCTCTTAATTGGATGTTAAGTTCGGTATTTATATCCCCTGTGATGAGCGTATGAGCGAGACTTGCACCAGACATCGCGAGTATCTCTCCGAGAATGTATTCGCTCTTGAGCGTTGCCTTGCGTTCCAAAGAGATATATTCTTCAGGAGTAAAAAGTGTTTGTGCGCCAAGAGATGACATGCTTAACTCCATGACTGTTATCAATTGTTATAAGAAAATATAATTTCGTAATAAAGCATTCAAATCTCGTTTTATGTTGGTAAACACCACTATCAACTGAAAGCACTTGTTCTTCCAATTGAAACAACTATAATCACTATCTGTTAATCTAAATTCACGCGTCTATAGACATCATTTAAAGAAAGTTTGCACCCTATCGAAGAAAGTGTTAGGGTAACTTGAAGCGCGTGAAATTCTTTCAACCCCCATTGCATATCTTGCAGCTGATAATGTTCAACGTGCACTTTGTCTTGTGAAACGAGGATATATTCTTGTAATGTAGTTATTTGTTTATAGTACTCAAATTTTTCACCTTTGTCGTAAGCCTCGGTTGAAGGTGAAAGTACTTCTATGATAACGACTGGATTGAGGAGTGTGTCAAAGGTATCGTCCTCAAATTGTGATTCACCACAAGCAATAACAACATCGGGGTAGAAATAGGAATCTGATTGTCTTTCCTTGACCCGCATGTCACCAGAAAAAACTTCACAATCTCGATCTCGTAATTGGATATTTATCTCTGTTGCTATATCAAGTGTAATAAAATTATGTGCTCGACTTGCTCCCGACATAGCAAGTATTTTTCCACTAAGATATTCACTCTTAAAAGTCGATTTACGTTCTAAATATAGATATTCCTCCGGTGAATAGATTGTTTGTGCAACAGCAGACGACATAAGGTTCTCCTAAAGAGTTATTTATAACGAACTAATCAGAATTCGGCAAAATGCCGTGAATGTGCTAAAGGCTTGGAGCCTTCAAGAAGTCCTTCCAATCAAAATTTGGCAGAGGGAACTCCTCTGTGGCTTTACACTGTCAGAAAGTTGCTGCTTCTTCAAAGAAATCAATATCCACACGTTCAATTTGTGCAGAACGTGCATTTTCAGCAACCCGTTGAACAACCATTTCTCGGACAAACGGAATTGGAATGCGTTTTACGCGATGCACAACCTCTTCAGTACACGGAACATTTGTATTGTCAAGAAATGGTCCGTCTTGAACTAAAGTTTCGTCAGGATGATCACATGTCTCTGGAACAAGCTGCTGTAACCGCATTGAGACGTAATCTGTCACCCATTCTTGAAACTTCTCTGTACTTTCAGTTTCTACAACACTTGATTCCTGTTTCTGATCTAACTTCTCATTTATGCTGACAAGTAGATTTTCTAAACGACCTAATCGGTCTTCTACAGTCGTGAGTCGTTCTTGAACGTTAGTCTGATCGCTCATGTTTCCTCCTTATACTGTCCAGTATTTCCATAAGTCTTTCGGTATTTCATATCTAATTTCTTCACGGTTTTTATGGTGGTAGCGTGCAAAAATCCCTACTCGTGGTATGTTTCTGACATTACCAGAACCTGTATGACACAGATATGCGTGCCACAGGACAACATCTCCAGCAGACCCTATGAATTCGCGCGGTCCTTCGGGTGATAGATCAGAGAATATATTCCAACCGAATCCTTCAATATCTCTGAAACTTCCATCAACCTGTTCAGGATACTTGAGGAAGTATTCATGTGTAGTGAGATGACTTTTTGGCCAAAAAACGAAAGCACCTCCACCGGGTTGTACGTCATATAGATATGTTGTTGCTCCAAGCATAAACGGACTCCATCCACCGGGACCGTAAGCATCAATGTGTCCACTTCCTGGCATTGCCCATTCTGCTTCTGGATTTGGCCATTTTACTAATGGTGCACCGCCACCACCTGTAAACTTACCTCCACTGAATTGATCAATTATCGTCTGCATCTCGGATAAATGTCCAAAATTTGGAGAGAAACCGAAGTTCTCTACGACATAATTATCGGGCCATGTTTCTGGCGTCTCTAAACTGGAATTGAAATGTTTCCAAATCTGTTCCCGCCATCCTTCAATTACTTCATTATCTATGATGTTTTCAAGGATAAGATATCCATTGTCTTGAAAGAATTTTACCTGTTCTGTTGTTAACATATAAGTTTCCTAATTGCTGAATAAAATCTAAGAACTCACCTTTTTAAATATTTACCGCTTGGGTCGGAACGAAGGAATACCTGTCTTATCAAATCGACTTTTGACCGCTTTCATAATTTCAGGTGTTATCTCACGGTATCCATTTTCCCGTGCGTATTTTTCCACGCTCTTGACAACCATGCCGCGTGCAAATGAAGGGACACGTTTTAGCCTTTGCTCTGCATCTTCATTCCATACTAAGTCGTAGTCGGGTTCAGATGCAAATGCAGTGCGTTTATCAAATCCAATTACGGGTTTCTCCTGTTGTCCGGGTTGGTATTCACAAGATTCATCAGCGTCGAGATAGTTTCCGCTCGTAGCGTAAGCTCGTGCTCTACAACCACCGCAGACCTCTTTGAATTCGCAGGCACCGCACTTACCTTCAAGTAAATCACGATTGCGTAAATCATGGAAAGTATCTGATTCATTCCACAGTTTGACAAAACTCTCTTCTTTAAGATTACCTACGCTTACTGGTAAATATGGACACGGTGTAAGTTCACCCTCAGGACTAATGCGGCAATAATAGATACCGCAAGGACATGTTCCACTTGGGTACCCTTGAAGAAACGCTGAATCTGACTGCTGTTCGTAGATGACCCGTTTGTAGTGGGGTGCACACTTCGCTGCGATTAACATCTTCCCACTATATTCTGCTTGTAGTTTGAACATAGTTTCAAGCATCTTTTCATATTGTATGGGAGTGATATCCATAACTGTTTTTCCTCTGCCTGTTCGCACAAGGAAATAGAGATTTAATACTTTTGCACCTAACTGATATGCGTATTCAACGATCTGTGGAATTTCATCATAATTCCATTGCGTAACTGATGTTTGGACAAGGAAATCGAGTTTAGCACGTTTGAGTGCTTCAACACCATTCATTGTTGCTTTCCATGCGCCTTCCATTCCGCGAAACTTATCGTGATCAGTCGGTTGGATAGAGTCGATGCTAAGTCCAGCTCCGGTCACACCGTGCTGTTGCATCTTCTCTACAACTTCATCGTTGAGTAATACACCGTTCGTTCCCATAACAACGAGAAAACCTGTATCAGACGCATACTTTGAAATCTCTAATATGTCTGGCCGTAACAAAGGTTCTCCCCCTGTGAGAATGAGGAGGATATGTGGATTTATCTCTGCTATTTCATCAATCACACGGAAACATTGCGTTTGACTTAGCTCTGTATCCCTAAGGAAGCCTTGTGGAAACTCGTCTGTATCCACAAATCCTGCAGGAAGATAGCAGTGCATACATTTCAGGTTGCACAATCGTGTGATATTCCATGAGACTGCTTGAATTTTAGTGTTTTCCATTTAATTTCTCAAATACAGTGCAAGTGCAAATACGATTAAACCAGAAAAAAGTGTAAGATGTCCAAGAACATTGATATGTCTGGGGATGCTGATCATACTTTCTGGTTGTGCATTCTCAAGGTGTCGCTTGTAAAGTGAACTGTATATCCCCCAAAAGAGTGTCATTAATCCGAATGCGGTTAACTTTGCAGCAGATATTATCATATATTTTGCTTCTAATTTCATGCCATTATTCCATGCCACAATAAAGATAACAATTCCACCAGTAAGCAGTAGCAAATTTATCATCAATCGAATCCAGAAGCGAAAGCGATTGTGTAATTCCAATAAGTCATGCGTTTGTAAATTTCTTTTAATAATTGGTAAAGTTATAAAAGTTGAAAAAACTATACCTCCGAACCAGGTTATTGCTGCTATGAGATGGATAGTTCGGATAAGAAGTTCTACGATATGGCGCATTTCTAACTTTACACTGCATTTGACGTTGGGGTACGAGAATCAACAATCCGAAGGAGATGACTCGCAAACATGATGATTTCTACGGCTTCCTCTGCTGTAACAGGAACATTTCTATGACTACTCGGATTTTTGTAACGTCCAATCGCTCCTGCAAACAAGTGAGCTGTGGCTTCTCTTTCGGGTTTCAGTTGATTTTGATCTCTCAATGGTCCGTTGTCAGCATGGAATGCTTTTCGCATCATATCAACACCGTAATCTGCTTCAGTGTAACCACCAGCATTTCGAACAGCTACCTCTACTTCTTTAAATGCTTCAAGTATAGCAGTGTCGTACTTGTCTCGTAAAAAGTTTGACCAAACATCTTCGGCTATGGAAGAGTGAAGCAACTGTTGAGGTAATAGATTTGCTTTACGATAGACTTCTAAATCTGTAGAGTCTCTTAATTCCTTTCCTTTAGCAGTAATTATATAATATTGATCATATCCTCCTGGTTTTGGTATTACAAGTCTTTGATGCTCTAACCACATCCAGGCTTCCATAAGAACTTCGCGAATCTTCTTCTGTAATTCACGTGGGTACTCTTTCACTGTATGAGGCATCCCAAAACTATCGCGGTTTAGTTGAACATTCATACCAGGTAGATTAAAATATTGCAAAACGACCACTGCTAATTCTTCTGGTTCAAGGCTCAGCAATAGTTCATGGTCTGGCATTATTTGAGAAAAACACCACATAATTTCTCCTAAAATGATTTTGGTATATTACTTATCAGTGGATAATTTTGCCGGTTTGTAAGAAAAGTTGGTTCAGTGCAATGACTAATGTAAGGAGCAAACTGAAATATAGTTTACTCAAATTTAGACACTCTCAGATTGCTTCTTAAGCTTCTCCGCCTTTTTCTTTGCCTTATGGCGTTCATTCAGCATGCCAAATTCACATGCTCTGTAAAGCCCATCCAAGTGTTCTTCTGTGAAATTCCGCTCTTCTAAATCTGCCCATACCTTTAACAAGTCCATCATCTGCTTTCCAAACTTTTTCTTTACCGTCTTATACATGTTGGGATGTTTCTCTTGCAGAGTAAACAGGCGAGAGTCCTTATAGAACATGTCTTGTAAACATGGCCAACAACCGACACGCGTATACCCTATATCATAAATAGGATTCAGCAGAAGATTATTTTTTTTTATATAATTGAAAATATCCTCGTCTTTCCAAGCATACAAAGGCCAACTAATAAGTGTCTTATAGATACTACTATAACGTAAAGCACCATAATCTGCAAAATTTAGTTTTCGCATAAGACTTTCAGAAACACGTAAACCTGTCACAGTCCCTTCAATGTCATGTTCTCGGTAAAATCGGCGCGCGGGAGCTTCCTTCATTTGATGACAACACGCATTAGATAACTTGACACCGGATTTATCAGACAAATCCCGCATAAAAGTCGTATTACCTCGACCAGCAACAGGTATCCCTTTTTCTTCAGACAATTTCCAAAAGTTGACTTTGGCATTAGCTTCGTAAAAATTATCCAGTTTCAAATCCTTTTTTAACTGCTCAATGTATTCCAAAGTTTCAGGAAATTCAATTCCAGTATTGACAAATAGGACTGTGATGTCGGGTTTGATTTGCAACGCCAAATGCAATGCTACCAAACTATCTTTACCACCACTGAAAGCAACTGCAACCTTATCATCTGTCGCTCTAAACAAATCATTCAGTACACGGTTTGCCATCTTAATTTTTTTGCTCAGAGGTTGTCGGTAGCACCAAGCTAAACGTTTTATAACTCGCCCGAGGCGTTCAGGTTTGGCTTTTGGATCTTCTTTGACCAACGGTGGAGGTTGAAGTGATATAACGACTTTGTTATCATTTTTCGTCCATAATCTAAAATCATAAGGATTTTCCTCTAAAAATCGTTTAGAGTACCTGTCTTTGGAGTGGACGAGAGGAAGAAAATACTTAAAAAAGCAAGACTCTAATTGTTCATTGAGAGTTGCCAATGGAGGATGCCAATTAACATTCGATTTTTCAATTTCCTTCATTATCTACTCCTTTTAAATAAAATTTCAGATTAGCTATTAAAATTACTGGTCAGCGTCTTCCTGCTTACGACAAACAGGCGGAGGAAACTTGATCCTCAGTGGCATCCCAAAGTAATCGTAATTGATCAACAATTCACCAACCTCTAATTCGGACAATCTATCTCTTATCTCTCTTGGAAAAGCACGGTAAGGTTCAGTTGCTGATTCAGTTGGATCTGTCAAACCAAAAGCTCTGTTCGTACAGTTGCCATAAACTTGTGGATGGATTCTTGAAGCAAATTGTTCCGCTCCGAATAGAATAACTCCTAATCCTCCTCCTTCAGATGTGATTTCAAGTATCCTTTCTGTAAGAGGTGAACTGCGCCCTGAAGGAGTGTATTTGTTCAACTCATCTACAAAGACAACGACTTTTTTAGGTTTATTTTCCCTTTCACTTTGTCCCATCAAACTATCAACTGCTTCCATCACATCACCAAAGACCCACCGTTTTTCATACTCTTTTATGTTAGCAATATCAACTACCATGACTTGCCCAGCTTGAAGCGATTCCTTTATGAAGGTCGAAGGTAGTTTACACCGATTACTTGCTGACCCTGAACCCGTAAACTTAAACACACCGCTTGTTGCACGACTCGTTGCAACTTCTATGCTGCGTCTAACGGCACGAACTGTTCCTGCGGTTGCCTCAAATAGATTACCTCCCAGTCGGTCTATAAGATCTGAAAAAGTGTTTGATGTATTTACAGGTGATTCAGCTTCACTATCAAGGGCAAATATAAAATGTTGCTGAGGTTCGCTTTCAGGGTGAGGAAGCAAATATTGGAGCCTCCCTCTTACATCCGGTAGAGTGTAATGGTAAGCAAAATAGTTATCAGGTTGGTCTATAATGTCGTTTGAATTAGGATTAGGAAGATTTCTCAAATCCGCATTGGTTTTTTGAGTACTATTGCGCTGAGTTGGAAGGAAGTAGAAAACTGTATCTTTATCAAATGGCTTGGCTTCCAAGTCCATGTCTTGCCATGTCTTTTCTAGTCCTATTACTTCCTGTAGTTTATTGTCATCCAATTGATCTCTTGGGGCAGCAAGGTCCGGGTTTGGTTCATGAATTTGTAGCAGGTCGCTGGCTTTTACATTAAAAATGATAACGGCTGTATCCTCACCTTCTTGTGCTTGAAGCTGCGTTTGGAGGATTGATGAAATTAAAAAAAGCACGTAGGAAGTTTTAGCAGCCAACCGTGATTTGCCGGATACATTCAGGTGTGCGCCAAGAGGTCCCGTCAAATACTTTGTGCTCATGTAAACGGTTTCTTTGGCAGTTGATTGTTCAATATACCCAATAGGCAGCTTGTCCTTTATATTTTCGTCTACTCTTAATAGTTCCCTTATTGCTTCTGCATCAGCGAGAGCGACTGAACTATTGAATTGCACTGGCATACGATTATTAACCGATGTACGGAGCACTTGTGCTTTTGCTACACAAAAATTTAGGCGGTCTACCTCGCTGTCAAGATTGGTATCTCCAAAGTTTGTTGAGGCGAATACGTCTAGGAAACTCTCAGCATCAGTATAACTTTCAATATCTAAAATTTGGGCATACACTTTTCGTTGAATAGGTTCACCTGCTTCTACATCTATTTTTTCGTCAACTACGATTAAATCTAAAGGATTCACCTGTGTCTTCGGTTTAATCCAGAAATAAAATTCCCGGCTTTTGTTGCGGTCAAATTTGGTAGCTGCAACCCGTCCAATAACTGCTGGTTCTTTTAGATTTTCCGATTCATCTGTTTCTAATTGCTGATTTTCTGTAGATTCAATCAATGTATGCTCCATCAGTTTTCCTCCTTGTATTGACTGGATTTCCAAATCCCTTGTATTATTTCTACAGAATTCAACTTACTTTTCACAAGCGATTCGGCGACATAAATTGGATACAAAAACGATTCTCCTCTCCTATTGTCATATTGATAAGGGTAACGTAATCGAAATATTGCGTGACTTATTGCATCTATACTTTGAATTCTCAAATCTTCGTCCCGACTATAACATTCAGAGGGAGGTAACTCTACTTTTACAATTCCACTAACGGGGTTTTGCCCAGGTTTTTGTTGTGCACGATGGATTCTAATAAACCACATATAAGTATACCTTTCAGGTCGGTTTTCTTCTGGTGTTAATAAGTAAACAGGACTACGCCAACCTAATTCTAAATTGATCAGTAAACGACTAAGATTTCCCATGCGGTCTTGGGTACCATCCTTCTGAATAACGCGTGGGTTGTGCCTGAAAGACTTACTAATCCCAATGACCTTTAAATCTGAGTACATTCCTTCAATTGAAAAAAGCGTCCCATCAAGTGCAATCCAATCTTCAGGAAAACTCTTTGCCAATTCGTTAACTAAGCACCTCTCGGAAAGTGCCATGTTTCGTCGAGCTCTCCTGACTGCAGCACCTCGCAGTGCAACAGCGTCTGTTTTATCAATTTCGTCTGCATCAATATTGTCCGTAGGATCTTCAAGTTTCCACTTTTCGCTGATCTCATTTAAATCGATATCCATGAGGTTATGTGCTACTAATATCGAATGTTTATCTTCAAAACCTGTTTCACGCCATCTACTATTTTCATAGGTGACTGCAGCCGCTCCAACGTGTGATAAAGCAACAGGATAAGATATTCCGTCCGCACCTAAGAGAAAACCTGTGTTAACAGTTCGTGGTGAACCATCCACAAAATGAGCAATTTGGATATGTGGTGTTCCTTCAGGTAACTTATCTTCTGCACTTATTTGTTGAGCCGTGTGTAATTCCTCTGCACTCGGTTGCCCCGCCCCTGTGTCGTCATCGCTTAAAAGTTGCTGCATAACTTCTTCAGGTAGTGATTCAGACGAATTCCATGTTTCTATTCCGTGTGGTTTTAACTGATCGTGAAACTTTCTTATAGAGTTTATATCTTCTTCATAAGACATGTTTTGACCTCGTTAGGTTTATAAATTCAAAATTATCAAATAAATTATAAAAACAAGTCAACTTAAAAGCAGACTATTCTGAGGTTAGTACAAGGTGTTTTTGTATATGGATTAAACTCACACAGATTTTTCATAAGAGTTTATCATAACACGTTCAATTTGCATACCTAGATCTGGATTGAATCCAAAGTTATCCAATTGTTCTGCTATTTTCGCATCAGTCCGGACCATTTACATCTGATTTCAGCAAAATATGAGCATTCCTTATCTTACACGCCTCTTTCTTACCTATGTTTATACAGTCGGTTAACTCCTGACGTTCCGCATCACTCAGTTTTACAACATTTTTCTTCCTCATGGTAGTATTCCTCCTTACGTTTTGCTATACTATAAGAGAAACACTCTTGTTTGTCAAGAGGCAAGAAATCTGAAAAATGAATACAAACTTTTAGAATAGACTATTCACTAGCGCAATAAGTAATTTTAGAATTACAAAAATCTTTTCAGTTCTTTATATACTCACACATAACACATAAAATCCGCCATTCACTTATCTATTTTTTAATTTTGGAATATGGTTCATACTTGTATTATATCGTATTTGCAAAATATAACACACTTTGTGACAAAATGTTATGAAATGAATAGATATGGGATTTAGAAGTGATTTAAAACTCGTGCATGATTCCGATATGATGCACAAGTTTTCTTTGACTTTCATTATATAGTTTTATAGCGTTAAAAAGAAAGAAACGAATTAAATGTATAGTTCAATTCGTTTCTAAAATCGTTCATAAAAGATCAGTTAAAATAATTGTCAAAATTCAAAGCGTGCGTTTATAAGTGTCATTTTATAATGAAAATTGAAGTCATGAAATAAATTACCCATTGTAGTTTGATTCAAAGGGATGCGATAAATTGTAATCTGTTCCATTACCGATTAAAGTGATTTTTTTAAGCGGTTTAATTAATTTTTGAAAACTTTTAATTAATTCCGCATCTATATTTGGATTATTTTGAGCAGAATTCAAATCAACCCAATCCTTTTTGTTCTGTACATTTTCTAAAGCAGTAGCATTGGTTTCAGTTTTCATTTCTGTGGTCATTATTATATCTCCTTAGATTATTGAAATAATAATTTTGTATGAACAATTGTTTGTACTGCCATCGGAAATTTAGACCACTACCTTAGACAAGATTGTGATATAATTACAATCTAATTGAAAGGAGAAATCCGATGGCAAAACGAAGAACATTCACCCCAGAATTTAAAGCTGAAGTTGTACTTGAGGCACTGTGTGGTCAAACTTCACAAGCGGAACTCTGTCGTAAACATAACATCAGCGATGTTCAACTCTCAAAGTGGAAACGCCAACTACTTGAAAATGCAGCAACCCTCTTTGAACCTAATGATAAACACAACCAAGCGTCTCAACAGCGGATCACTCAACTTGAACAACTTGTTGGTAAATTGACCTTGGAATTGGATATCCAAAAAAAAGTCTCAACCTTGCTGAGTTGACCCTTACTGAAAAAAGAAGGATTGTAGAAACTTTGCAAACCGGTTACTCAATTCGACAGATTTGCGATACACTCGGTTTCAACAGAAGTAGTCTCTATTATGAACCTAAAAAGGATCCTTGTGAAGCACTGCTCCAACAGGAGATAGAAATGTTATCTGCCCGTTATCCAAGATACGGTTATAGGCGTATCACAGAGGAACTCTTACGTATGGGATACACCGTTGGATACCGACGCGTCGCACGATTGATGAAATCAGCTAATCTGTTGGTCTCCGTCAAACGCTCCTGTCAAACCACGAAATCCGTTGATGGTAAGTATCAATGGGTCAACCGACTTGATAACCTTGACATTTGTCGGCGCAATCAGGTCTGGGTTGCGGACGTTACCTATGTTCAGCTCAAAGGGAACTTTATCTATGTTTCATTTCTCCTGGATGTATTTACTCGGATGATAAGAGGTTGGCAACTGCCTTATGAAAAAGTTATAGATTCAGCAACCTTACAAATTTTCTTAATAGACTCATAGTTTTTATTGATAAAGATCTGATAGATTTCTTGTTGTCTTCATAACATTTTTTACATAGTTTCTACTATATGTGATGTGGTTAACATTGCCAATATATACCGTGTCACATATATTATACGTTGAAAACTTTATAAAGTATTCCATAATATTTATCATATTGTCAAGAAATTGTCAAGAAAAAATGCTAAATTCTTGTAAAATGTTGTATTATTAACACTGAGGAATGAAGTGCCTCAAGAACAACTTCGGCTTTAAACTCAGTGGTAAAGTTTCTTCGTTTTCGTTTCGCCATCGGATACTCCTTTCAATAATACTTTTATTATACCACAATCTTGTCTTAGAGAATGGACCGAATTTCCGATGGCAGTACAAATCGGTTATTCATTAATCAAACCGTTGACAATACCGGTTGTGAATTATCAATGAGTTTGTTTGTTAATATATCTGAACAAACAATATCATGAGACAGAAAATTGAGAACTATAACTGGTCAGTCTGCTACTCATGCTGATAAATAAAAATTCAAATTCTCAACATTTTCTTTTCCAAAAAAGTTTATTCAAGATCTTGAAGAAGTCCCATAATATTCATTCTAAGGTTTGCATCACCTATGCGTTCTGTTAGTTGCAACGCGGTTAACAGGTCTTCTTTAGCTTCATCTATGTATCCTAATCTACTTTTCACAATACCACGGTTAATGTAAGCTTCAGTGAAATCAGGTTTTTGGTAAATCGCTTTGTCATAGTCTAGAATGGATGCTGAGTATTGTCCAGAAAAGTGCTTCACATTTCCCCTATTAAAGTATGCTTTAGGATAGTTAGGTTCTAATCTGATGGCTTGGTTGTAGTCAGCAATAGCAGCCTCAAAACTTCCCAACTGACGCTTTGCATCTCCCCTATTGACATATGCTAAGTGAAAATCTGGTTTTAGTCTGATCGCTTGGTCATAGTCAGCAATAGCTGCCTCATATTGACCTAATTGGATTTTTCCAGTTCCCCGATTGTAAAAGGCATCCACATGATTCGGCTTAAAACGAATCACTATGTCGTAATCTTCTATGGCAGCAGAGTAATGTCCTAAATATCCTTTCGAAATTCCTCGATAATTGTAAGCGTTAACAAAATCCGGTTTGAGTCGGATCGCTTGGTTATAATCAACAATAGAAGCTTGATAGTGGCCTAGATTACCCTTGGCGAACCCTCTGTTGAAGTAAACATTGGCATCATTAGGATTTAGTCGGATAGCATGATCAAAGTCTACTATAGCATCTTCATAACGGCCCAATTCTCCTTTTGCACTTCCCCTAGCACAAAATGATAGGGCATCATCTGGTTTTAGTTGAATTGCGTGGTTATAGTCAGCAATGGCATCTTCAAACTGGCCAAGTTCACAGTTTGAACTACCTCGAAAGCAATATGCGTGAAAAAAACGAGGTTCAAGTTGAATTGCCTTGTCATAAAAACTTATAGCAGCTGTATGTTCTCCAAGATTGCGCTTCAAATTTCCCAGATTAAAGTACGCAGCATAAAGGCTAGAAGCATCATTAGGTCCAAGTTGAATTACTTTTTGAAAATCGCTTATGGCTGCAGCGTGTTGTCCCAAGACATCCTTCACAAGGCCTCGGTTGTTGTAGGCATCAACACAATTTGGATTTAGTTGAATCGCTGTATCAAAATCTGCCATTGCTGAAGAATATTGTCTCAAGTTTTTCCTTGCAATTCCACGACCAACGTAAGCCTCGGCAAAAGTTGGCAATAATCGAATTGCGTGGTTATAGTCTATGATGGCATCTTCATGATACCCTTCTAAGTCCCTCGTAGTCCCTCTACGGTAATATGTCAACGCTTCATTTGAACTTATTTTGTTTCTAATGTTCATTCAAATGTCCATCCTTTCACATATTGTATTTTCAACATAACTTAAGCACTGACAACAGTAATCCCAGGTAGTAAGTCTTATAAATTGACAGTGGATATATCATAAAACCTTCTGAATTCTGTGTAATACTGTAAAGACGAACTAATTCAATAATGATTAAACAGCCCAAATTTCTCAAAAAAGTTTATGCCGACACGTTCAATTTGCCCAACCATATCAGGATTGATACCTGACTGAAAACAGACAGATCACTGGTATAGGGTAAAAGTAGATCATCAAGATCGAATTCAATTTTAGTTAATGTAGGGTGTGTAAAGTTTTGATTATCTGTCTGAAGTCCGATTTACCAAAGACCAAGCACCAGCACTGCAAGTTGATTCACAGGACAAAAAATAGGATAATCCCAATAACCTTGTGTCAGGCATTCCTCAGTTTTCAAAGTTCAAGAGAACCTCCGTAAACGCATCTATATCTGATGCTTGGGCAGCGACCAAATGTAAATGATCCAGACGCTGCAGATCATCAATAGTGCTGAGAAAAGGTTTTAGTTTCTCAGCGACATCAGCCTGAAACTTTACCTCTAACACCGTGAGAATTGCTTCAAAGGCGTGTTCTTTTTTCCCTTGTTCAATGCCTTTTTCTATAATGTGTTGATAAACAGACGATTGTTGCATGATATCCTCCGGAAGAAGATCGGTTATTGATTCCCGTTCATAAGTCAAACCACTCATCACCCATAGGTCTACTAATAAGTTAGCACGGATTGGTGGGTCAAGCGATATAGATTTTGTTGTTTCTGCACATTGATGTATCCACTGTAGCAATTCCATGCCAGATGGCGGTTTCATTAATGGAGCAAATTGGATCAATCCTGATCGATCTCCTTACAATCGAAACCTATGCTTTCGCTAAAGCTTTATCCGACTTACACATCTACTTCACAAATATTAAAATATCTGACAATAAACCGAAAACTAAAGACCCTGGGGTATTAGTGCTTTGTCAAGTCATAAATGATTTGTATAACGGACGGGGAAACCCCGTCCCTACGAACGAATTTACTCATCATTTGAGTGTAGACAGAACACTATTTGTCTTCCTTGAATTTAGCCAACTGTTCACGTAGTTCTGCAATTTCTGCTTCTGCTGTCTCTGCGCGTGTTTCTGCGATTTCCGCTCGTGTTTGTACCCAATTACTTGCAACAGGATCATATATTCCTAAACCTTCATCACGCAGATGGAACTCTAAATTCAGAGCTGAAGAATGAATACCACCATCCGCATAAGGAGTTATTTCTTTATAGTTTCCATCAACCAACTTAAAACCCATGAGTTGAGAAGGCAGATAAATTCCCTCAGCATCATACAAGATATAGTCTTGAATATTGAGAGAGGCGTAGATGTCCTTTTTGTCAGTCAAGTCTTTTTGGACTGTTTTCTTGCTGCTGAATTCCATCACAAAATCCGGTGCTTTACCCTCTTCCCATACCAAGTATGTCCGCCGTGCCTTCATTCCTATTTCAAAAGAGACGAGAACATCTGGAGAAATAGACATACTGGGTATACCTTGTACATAATACATCAATATGTCACCAGAAACATAGACTGTCGGGTCTTGTGAGAATTGTGTCTTAAGTGCATCTATTGTCCATACCATCTGTTCTCTGTGAAGGTCGCTTACTGCCATCGGTTCACCATCCTCTTCAGGATAAAGGACATCTGTAGGGACATAAGAGAGTTTCTCCTTCTCTGCTTTAGTTGCCATAATGTGCTCCTATACCATAATATGCATGTAGCCAGCGATTAAGACCATGACTTCTGTCAATATTTTGCAAAGATTATAACCGAAAACCGAAAGGGTATCAAGCATTTTAGGATTTAGAACTGTGCGGGGAAGTTTCCACGTGCAGCGTCCATTACTTCAGCTGTAATCTCGACATGTCCATTATCTTTAGCGAAACTTTCTATACCCATTTTTGCCATGGGTCGTACAAAACTTGGAATACGTTCTAAGCGTTCTAAAGCTTCAGGTGTCCACTTTAGAGCATCGGATTCAGGTTCAGGCTTTTCTTCAAAAGCATCAGAGATTACAGAGGTAAAAGGACATTTTCCTCCTTCGGATGTTTCGCCCGTTTCTGTTTCTGTAGAGATGTTTGACATTATATCCTGCTTTCCTGTCTCTAATTGCGAACGGATCATCTGCATCGGTTGTGCTGCTTCGTTACTTCCGCCAAGTTTCAGGTCCAAAGACTTCAACATCTGCGTTTCAGAGGGATTCAGGAACATTGCGATCTCAGTAAAACAGTCAGGACATTCAAACACTGCTGTGATCGAACCTTGTTGAGGACGCGTTACATCTTTAAACTTCATCGCAGCGTCGCAATCTATACATAAGAATTTCATATATGTATCTCCAAGTTTTTCATAGACAGATAATCTCTTCTAAGTTCTAAAGTATTGTTGTATCTGCTTTGCAACATTCATTATGGATTTACTTGTAGGGGAATCAGGGTGTTTGTTTACAATAGGCGTGCCACTATCACTACATAGCGATAGTCTGGGGTCGAACGGAATATTGCCGAGATTTGTTAAATCAAAATTGGTTCTATGTGTTTCATTGGTTGGATATAACGGTTCTTCTTCTCCGCAATGTTTACAGATATAGGACGACATATTTTCAATAAATCCGATTATTGGGACATTGAGGGTTTCTCTCGCCAATGTAACAGACTTGTTTACAATCAGAGTTGATACTTCGGATGGTATTGTCACGACGACTACGCCACTCAAATTTGGAATAAGTTCGACGACATTTGGTAGGCGATCAGACCCTGGTGGTAGATCAAGCAGGAGAAAGTCTAATTCCCCCCATTCTGTATCCCCTATAAACTCCCGCAGTGCTCCAACTTCCATCGTATTTCGCCATGTAAATGCATCTTTCTGAGAATGTGCACTCCACATGACCGGTGCGTCATCTCCTGATAGGAGTAGATCCATTGATATAATCTTTGTCCCGAGGGAATCTTTAGCCGGAATTACGCCTGTTGATGTATATTCAAGTGTCTCCTTGCGAACTCCCATCATTTTTGCAATTGAAGGGCCATTTATATCTGCGTCAACAATTCCAACAGAACATCCATTTAAAGTTAGAGCGGTAGCAAGATTTGTCGTAATAGCACTTTTTCCGACCCCGCCTTTCCCGCTCATAATAGCTATCGTTTGGTCTACAGAGGATAGTCTTTCAGTGATACGAGTGGCTTGTGCATTGACTTGACCGATAATGTTGGAACCGGCATCATCCGGGAGTTCTGTGTGAGTTTTCACTTTTCACTTTTATTTTTCTGGCCGATGGCATATAAGGCATCATAACTGCGTAAGTAAAGTATTCCATCTGCAATTACCGGCGATGCAGCAACGGTTTCGTCAATTGAATTGGTAGCCACGATTTCAAATTCTCTCCCTGCTTTTACAACATTGACAACACCATTTCGAGATGTTAGATAGATATAGCCGTTAGCATAGACGGGAGAAGAGCGGTGTAGCTGGCGGTTTATTCGCGTCTCATAGAGTTCTTCTCCTGTTTTCGCATCAAGGCAGATAAGGGTGCCTCTTTCTCGGCACAGATAGACGAGACCGTCGTGAATAAGTGGGGAGGGCACGTCTGGTGTGCCTTGATGAAGTTTCCAAATTTGCCATTTAGTGTCTGTTATATCACCTGTTCCCGATGGGTCTAAACCTAAGACAGGTCCGTTTTTGGCTGAAGGAACGACAATCAGACCTTCCGTTGCTACAGGAGAGGCTACAAGCCGGAACGATGGATTATATTGTGAAGGCGGATTTATACCACCGCATCGCCAAATTTCGCTGCCGTCTTCAAGATTATGTGCCGTCACATAGTCTGCACCATGCACAACAAGGAACTCACGTTCCGTATCTCTGTAAAGAATTGGGGAAGTATATGCGTGTTCACACTCTTTTACGGCATCACTATCACGATCATGCTTCCAGATTTCTTCACCTGTTTTCTTATCAAGTGCAAGGACCAACCAAGCGTTACTATGAATTAGCTGAATGTATAGCCTATCTTTGTCCATCACAGGTGACATAGACATCAGAAAGCCGAGTCTGAACTCGCCGTAACGTTCCTCCAGATTTGTTTGCCATACAGGATTCCCGTCAATGTCGTAACAAGCCAGATCACCTGTTCCGAGGAACGCCCAAACATGTTTACCATCAGTTGTTGGAGAGGGAGCAGCAAAGTTTACTTCATCACCACGACGAGTGCGGTTGCCGTGCCCAAAAGTGCGTTTCCACAGTTCCTCCCCTTCGGTACTGACACACATCAGAACAAGTTCATTTCCATCAGCAGAAGTCAGGAAAATCTTATCTTCCCAGACAACCGGTGTGGAAGCTGCCTCCCCGGGCAGTGGTAAACGCCAATGGACATTTTCTGTTTGACTCCACTTTATTGGGACATTTTCTGCTGGACTTATGCCGTCATTGTTTGGACCACGCCACTGATACCAATTCTCTGATAGTTCATCGACATGAGCAATATTAGATTTAGATATATTGCAACCACATACATAGATAAGTAGAATTGGTAAAACCAAACTCAGAAAGATAGTTAATGGATTTTGAAATAACTTCATCCTCATAATGTCCCTCCATTTACGGTAGACTTTGGAATTAATTATACATTCGTCAAGACTTTTTATCTTCTATAGGTGGATCAGGAGGCGGTTCATCAAAAGGTATACCTTTTGTTTCAGCCTCAATACGTCGTGTATTCCAAGCTGCCCAAAGTTGATATGTTTCTGTTTTACCTTTGGCTTCACCTTTTGCTTCACCTTCAGCTTTGGCAATTTCAACCTGCTTTTTTACATTAGTTCTGAATCTATTCGTCAAATACATAATAACATCCACCATCTGAATTATTGCAACCATACCAATGCCTTCAACGACACTGAATGTTGCCAGGTATGTCAATGTTATACTAAAGAATCAAATCAGTAGTGTCGTTTAAATCTTTATTTTCTTTAGTTCTGAAACGAATTTCATTCTGTGTCTGTTTGGTTTTTACTTTGATAATACTCTCCTAATACTTCATTCGCAAGACTTCTACCATCTTCGATAACACGTGCAGCGAAATCCAGCGTAACTTCAGAAATATTTGCTTCCTGTGCTCGCTGTTCAATCCGTGTCTGTGTGATATTTCGCATAAATCCAGTGGGAACTAAGTTTAGTCGTTCTATTGCATCATCAGTCCATATTAGAGGACTATCAATACGAATGGTTTGCTCAGGTGTGTGTGTTTCTGATTGAGATTGCATTGCTCTTAATTCTGGCGCATCTTCACGGACAGCAGCTGCTTCCCCCATACTTTCGTCAATAATTTGTGTTGCGAAGTCATTTGTAATAGTGCTAATTTTTTGAGACCGTGCAGATTTTTCAATACGTGCTTTAACATTGCGTCGCATATATCCGCGTGGTACAGTTCGCAACGCTTTCTTTGCTTGATCTGACCACTGTAGACGAATGCCGTCAAACGTTTCCTCTTCAGCTGTGCCACCTTCATCTATAGCGATATGCTCTATAGAATCCTTATCAACCATCTGGAAACGTTCAGGTGGAGAACTACAGACCGGACATTTTACGGGTTGTTGTTTATGTGCTGCGTATCCACACTCACCACAGATATATGTTTGAACATCGCCAGCTTCTATGACCTTTTGTTCTGCGATTTCTTTTGCGACTCGTGTAAGTTTTTCGGAAGCACGTTGTGGCATAATTGCTTCCATAGCACTATCAATGACACTTTCAGTGATAACAGAATGTCCGCGTTCAATAGCGAAACGGTGTACCGCAGTCTTTGCGATGCCGCGAACCAGTGGAGGTGCTTTTTCCATCCGATCTAATGCCTCTTGCGTCCACACAAGCGTTTCTTCGGCTTTTACATCAATTTGCGGGAAATAGCGTTGGCTTGAAAGTAGTATATTACACGGTGCAAGACGCAGGAGATTCTCCGCTGTACTTCCAATATCAGAATCCTGCTCATTATGCACACCAATTTTGCCTAAGACGAGTAACCACGGTTGGGTTTTTCGTGTGTATTGTAGAATTTTTTCATAAGCTTTACCATCAAGAAGTGTGATTTTTAGTTGATAATCGTGGTCTTCCTTCGCGATTGAACGTGCTACTTCAAGATGAGACTGATATATTTTAGCAAGACCTGTATCTATTACCTCTTCATGAAGTTGTTCCTGCTCTTTGAATCTGAAGGTTCTGGCTGCGCGTTCTGTCAATACATTTACAACCGAATTGAAAACGATATAGTGTAAATATGGATCATACACGCCGACTGCTTCAACCTGTTTGTTGAACTTTTGTCCAAGACGAATAGCGGTTTTCAAACCGAAGAAAGATTCGGGGCTCCCATCAATTCCAACAAGGATATTACCAGTTTGTTCTTCTATGGGATTAAGATCACGCACAACCAGTGTATCAGTAGTAATACGTCGGACGACGCGTTCACATACACCTCCAATTAGACTATCCTTGACTGCTCCCATACCGAGTGCCCCCATAATGACCAGGTCGTAATCACTTTCCTTAATGTCCTCAACCAGTTTTATATAGTGCTTACCTTCAGGCATTTTAGCTTCATAAGGGATACTCAATTTTTCACATTTCTGTTTCATTACCTCAAGATAAGAATCCGAGATGAGTTGAAGTCCCATAGTAATGAGAGTGTCGTGGATACGTCGTTGTTTTTCAAGTTCCACCTCATCTTGATATTCTTCCGGTAAAGTATATTCCATCTGCTTAAAACGCACATCGTGCATTTTTGCAGCATAGACGTGAGAACCTACTAATTTGGAATCAAATTTCTTAGCAAATTCTATGGCTAAATCAATACTTGCATCTGAATAGTCTGAATTATCTACCGGAACGTATATCTTTTTCATTATTTATCTCGCTTGATGTTCAACTTAAATGTGCCTTATCGGCTTCTTCACTATGACTTGATTTCTTCCGCGAACCTAAATAGCCTCCAAGAATATGCGCAAGTATAGTCGCTGGCCATAAATACAAAATTGCTGTTTGCCAATGCCAGTCTAATATAAAACGACGAACAACAAAATTTAGGACAATTGGGATATATAAACATCTACTCCAAGGACGACTGAACTTTTTATATCTAACGCGAAAAAACCCAAACGGAAAATGGACCAACACTGCGGCGACAGAAATTAATAGATTCAAATCCTTCATTTTTTAAGAAGTTTTTCAATATCTAACCTTAGTTTCTTCATCATCGGTTTACTGCGGCTATCGTAATAATCGTGAACTTTTCCATTAGGTTCAACAAGTGCAAACTTTGTGCTATGTGGAAAACCGTT
Source organism: Candidatus Poribacteria bacterium (assembly GCA_965261435.1). Taxonomy (GTDB): domain Bacteria; phylum Poribacteria; class WGA-4E; order WGA-4E; family WGA-3G; genus MSPOR6. The sequence goes on along the minus strand of CBDHDL010000021.1, from coordinate 2,031,195 downwards.
GCCGTGTTGTGCAGCGGACAATCTGAATCCATCATTAGCTAATTTGTAAATCTTCTCCTTATCACCCGTTAGGAAATGCCATCGTTTTTCGTCGGCCCCGTATCTTTCAGCATATTTTGATAGAACTTCTGTTGTGTCTCTTTCGGGATCAACTGTGAATGAAACAAAATAGACGGGTTCTATTTCAAACTCTGATTGTAATTTTGCCATTTCCTTTGTCATGATAGGACATATTGTCGGACAATGTGTGAAGATGAAGTCTGCAACCCAGACTTTACCTGTTAAATCAGTTAATCCCAAGGGTTGTGACTGCTGATTTGTCAATGAAAAGTCTGGGACACTAACTGAAGCAACATTAGAAGTTGATTCAGAATTGGTATTAAATGTTGACCACAAAGTGAATCCAGCAATACCTATAATTATAACACCTAACACAAGCCAAGGTAGAGTCTTGCTATCAAGTTTGCGGTTTTCATTGTTTATGTTCTCTGTCTGATTATCCATTTCAATCACACATTTATTATTAGCCAGCATTTAGTGTTCAGTAGTATCAACGACCTCAGCTGCTGGCTTCTCATATCCTGCGAGTCTTGACTTTAACGTTAGATCAGGCATTAGCATTATGACAAGAAATACGCAGATAAGAAATGGTGTTATTACTATGATTGCTAATGTGCGTTTTTCAAGCTTAAGGTGCATGAAATATGCTGCAACCAAGAACGCCTTTCCACATGCTAATCCGATGAGTAGGATCGCTTTTATTATGATAGAGTATTCAGGGATTGCGACCACTACCTCAATAGCTGTCAATATAGCAAGCCATAAGAAGATATACATATATCTTGGATGATCTTTATGTCCATTTTCTGCCATGTTTAATTCCTCCTACAGTAAGTAGATAAAGGTGAAAACCATTATCCAAATAAGGTCGACAAAGTGCCAATAGAGTCCAACGATCTCAACTTCATGGTTAAATTCTGCTGTATATCTTCCTCGTAATCCATGAATTAGTATGACGATGAGATAAATGACTCCTCCTGTGACATGTAACCCATGAAAACCAGTGATTGTATAGAATGTAGGACCAAACAGCGTTGAACCACTGATTGCTGCACCAGATAAACCGTGGTCTGGAATACCTGTAAGAGTCAAACCGTGTTTAATCAAGTGTGTCCATTCATAGACCTGTAGCCCAAGAAATATCACACCGCCTAAGATTGTGAGAGCAAGGAATGTGCACATTCTTGAAACATTCCCTTTCTGAATTGACTCCAATGCTTTGACCATCGTAACACTACTGCATATCAGTAAGAATGTCATTACAGCAGTCAGGGTAATCCCAAGTATCTCGTCAGGGGGGACCCATCCGATCACACCTGCGCCTGCCCGCACTGCTGCATAAGCAGCGAGTAGTGCACCAAATGACATAGTATCACCGATGAGGAATATCCACATTCCGAGTTTTCCGAGGCTGTCAGGCGTAAGCGATGGTTCGTATACGTCTTCAGTATGATCGAAAGTGGTAGCTTGTTCCACTATACTAAACTCCTTTTTTGTTGTAATACGAATTATATATTATCAAAAATCATCTCTTATAGACTATTGATCTTTTTTATTGAGTGCCTTCAGTAAGTCTTGCATCCGCGATAGCGGCGATCTCACTGTCAATTTCAAAACCTATAAAGTTTCTACCTTCCAAACTTGCAGCGATTCCAGTGGACCCGGATCCTGCAAATGGGTCACAGATCAGAGCACCTATTACGGAGAAAATACGTATTAAATGCCGTAACAAAGGCACTGGTTTTGCTGCAATATGACCGAATTTCTGTCGTGGTTTTGGTACGGGAATAACTGTTCCAGGAAATCGATCATTTTCAACAACCGGATCAGACACATCTATAAGTCCAGTCTGGTATTGCATCCAGTTGTCAACAAATGTTCCTTCCCGTGGTGCCTGTGCGAGAATAATCAGTTCCATTTGTGGTTTGAGTTGAGGTGTTTTCCTTCCCCCCAATGTCTTTATTATTTTCTCCTTCTCATCTACTGGTAAGTTGCGTTTTCGGACGAAGTGATCTTGCGTAAATGCTTTAGGTTGTCCCTCGTATCGCCATGCTAACATATCTCTTATTTCAAAACCTGCTTCTTCTATTGCGAGTGTTGCACGATGTGAAAGTCTTGGGTGTGAGAAACAGAGAACAAACCCACCCGGTTTTAGGATTCTAAACCACTGTTTTGCTATAGGCTTTAAGAATCTATAGAGATTGTGTCCCTGTGCGGGATCAAATTTCATTCCAACAGGAATGCCACCCACAACACCTTTTTTCATTCTTGACCTAATCCGCTCCGTATCCCAATTGTCATCCATCCCATCAAGAAAGTATGGCGGATCAGTCAGTATAAGCGAAACACTTTGTGATGCAACATCCAACATCCCTTTTCTGCAGTCAATACACTCTAATCGGGTGTTAACTTCAGCTTTATTTGTTGCATCGTTTGACATGTTTTTCCTTCAAAGAATAACGTACTATGTATTTAGGTGTCTTTGTGCGCGACGAAATTGATAATACACACTTCCACCGATTACACCAACTACGGTAAATGGCATCGCCATCATAAAGAGGACACTCCAGTTAAATCCTCTTGCGATCGGTTCGTCCAGGTTCTTACATGCGGGACAAGCATCAAGAGTATTTGGTAACAGAACACCTACAAATCCAATGAGTATGATTAAGATAAATACTTGACGCATCATGCTCTTCTCCATTATGAAAGATATACCAAGATGTATAGTATTGGCCACAATGCCACTACAAAAATCCAATATATCATGCAAGTATCAACACCGGTATATTTCTGAGACGAGAACTTACCAAGTAATGACTTTACCACAACAATTGACAACCAAATTACTGCTCCTAAAACATGAACAGCGTGGCAACCAATGAGTACATAAAAAATACCGCCGTATATGCCAGACTTAAGGGTTAATCCTTGACCAATGAGTTGTAACCATTCACTTCCTTGTATTACTAAGAATGCCACCCCTAAACACCAAGTAAATATCAAGGATATGTGATGAAACCCCATTTTGTCATTCTGAATTGAACGCACCGAAAAGAACATCGTATACCCACTGATTAACAACAGCAAAGTGTTTATGCCCGTAACCAATTGCGGCAGTTGAATGTCTCCAAGTGTTTCGGGTGGCCAATTGACATTTCCCATTCGAAAAACAAGGAATGCCCCAATAAGACCAACAAACAGCATCGTTTCAGCACCGAGTAATACCAATACTCCTAATTTGGCATTACTCAATGGACGACTATGGGTTATTTCGAGTTCACTCTGTGCCATCATTTAGATATTATCTTTTTTACGATCCTTGTAATTATATCAATTATAGCAGCCCCGATAAGAAAGACACCTATTGCTCCTGCTATAATAGTAGTGGTCCATGCAACAATCTTCTTTATGGGAGGTGTAGCTTCAAACCCAATTACAAAACCTATAGTGGTGATAGTAAATATCCCGATAAACAACAGTGCTAATATAACTCCAAGTTTCCAATTTGGTAATCGTTTCTTTTGCTGTTGCATCTATTTCTCCACCTCAACTTACTAAATCTTGTCAATCGCCATAGCAATGAATAAACATGGCAGATACAATAAAGAAGCATATAATACATACCTTGCTGCTTTCATTGACTTTGACTTTTGAAGATAAATTCCACTCAAAAGGAACATACCACCGAGGAACAGTGCGGCGAGAAAATAGTACTCTCCTGCTATGTTGAAGAACACGGGGAGGAGTCCGATCCCTAATAGTCCTAAGCAGTTAAAAACAATCTGCCGGCGTGTACTTGCTCCATCTGGATGTATGACTGGCAACAACTTTAGTCCTGCTTTAGCATAGTCATCTCGGTAGATATATGCAATAGCAAGCGAATGTGGTAACTGCCAGAGAAAGAGTATTGCAAACAGTACCCATGCAGGCCCTGATAGTTTACCGTGTGCTGCAACCCATCCGACGACGGGTGGTAAGGCACCAGGAACCGCACCGATAAGCGTGCATAAAGATGTTTTCCGTTTCAAAGGCGTGTATATGAAAAGATAACTGACGACGATGAGTGAGATGACAAATCCACTCATGGCATTGACAATTACTGTAAGATATAACATGCCGGTTCCTGTGAGAATTGCAGCAAAAAGCAGTGCCTTAATCGGACACATCCTTCCTGCCGGCAATGGTCTTTGTTGTGTTCGTGGCATCTGAGCATCTATATCACGTTCCAAGTATTGGTTAAGACCTAATACACCGGCAGCAGTTAACCCTGCACCGATAAGTGTGTGTAAAAATTGCGTCCAGTTTACCGTAGAAGGTGAACCGATATAAAATCCTGCAGCGGTCGTTATCAAGATCATCAGAACCAATCTCGGTTTGATGAGTTCAAGGTAGTCTGCTGCACGCGCTATAAGTACCGAAGTCTTTGTAGGCGGATTTACAACGTCTCTATTTTCAGGTAATGCTGCTGTTGTCAACGACATATTCTCACCCAGTAACCAAAGTATCACCCATGTTTGTTTCAGTTGATACCGATTTGTCAGTAAAACGATAGACTTTCAAGGTTAAAACAAAACTACTGACTAACATTAATGCTCCAACTGCCACATGTGAAGTCGTGACTATATCAGTCAGTAAAGCTGAAGCTGTCTCTCCTATGGCAGTTAATTTAAGAATAAATGCGCCAGTACCAAGAATCAGTTGTACTGCAAGTAATCCGAGTAAAATCAGAGGTAAAAATTGACCTATATTTTTATTTTCTTCACCAATACTCAAGAATCGTCGTGCTAATAAGAAAACGTGCACTGCAACTAATAAAGCAAAAAGGAGATGCGCGTCAAGTCTGCTCCCAGTATGCCGTAAGATCGCACCGAAGATGAGTTGAACATAAATCAGAAGTGTTGTGATTAAACTCAATCTTCTTAATTTCTTATCTGTTACGTTTTTAATTTTATCTGAGATTTGCTCATGACCTTCGTACCAATCACGTGAAGTGAACCAACAGATCCCACATAGTAATGCAAGAAACGCTTGTGCTAAACATGCATGCAAAATCGCAAAATCAAGATTACGTTCAGTTACGCGAAGTCCTCCGAGAACTCCTTGAATGCAAACGCCAATAAGTGCAGCAAACCCAAGCCATTTTATCCATTTTCTTGTGTCTTTAAACAAGAACATAAGAAAGAGTGCAATTGTGAACAGACCGACCAAAGACCCCATTAACCTATGACTATGTTCATATAGTATTTTAGGATCTTTCACCATCTCGGTTAATGGATAGGTGAACATGTTATATCCGAAACTTGTTGGCCAATCTGGAACAGCTAACCCGGATTCAGTGCTTGTGACAATTCCTCCGATTATAACTAACAGAAAGGTTGCCCCAGCGGTGAGTAGTGCAATTCGATGTATCCAAGGACTATACCCTCTTTCGTTCTTCATGCACTTTACCGAAAAGGCAATACCTTTCTTGTAGGTCGGGTAGAGCGAAACCCGACAAATGCCAAACGCGCATTTGGCGTTAATTTGGACATGATAGACATAATCATTACGTGTCGGGTTTCGTTCCTCTACCCGACCTACAAGTTTAACATGGACTAACTACTATACATTAGTCAAACTATTTAATCACCAGCACTTGCGGGTGCGTGTTCGGGTTGTGCTTGCGGTATCCAATCAGATTCTTCACCGGGAACACTATATTCATAGGGTCCACGATGGACTGTTGGTATTTGTGCAAAATTTCCGTGTGGCACTGGTGTAGGTGCTTCCCACTCTAATGTATTCACTTGCCATGGATTCTTTTCTGCGACTTTTCCTTTCTTCATGCTCCAGAAGAAGTTAAATAGCAATATTAGCTGAACTACTCCCAGTGTAAATGCGCTCATAGTGATAAAAATGTTCATTCCTTCAAACATCTGTGTGTATTCAGTAGCCATTGGGTTCTCAATACGACGTCTATGCATTCCCATCCCGAGTATATGCATCGGGAAGAAGGTGCAATTGAAAGAAATGAAGGTCAGCCAGAAGTGAATTTTTGACAACGTGTCGTTCATATAACGACCGTACATTTTTGGAAACCAGAAAATGATACCGCCGAAAATTGCAAATAGACTACCACCAAAAACGACATAATGGATGTGCGCGACAATAAAGTATGTATCGTGAATAGCGATGTCAACGGGTGTATTCGCCATGAAGATTCCGCTGAGTCCACCTACAACGAACATTGAGACGAATGCGATAGCATGTAGCATCGGTGTCGTAAATCGAATTGACCCGCGGTACATTGTACCAAGCCAGTTAAATGTCTTGATAGCAGAAGGCACGGCTATAAGCATTGTTGTTGTCATGAAGAATGCACCCATTCCTGGACGCATACCGCTTTGGAACATGTGATGTCCCCAAACGACCCATCCTAAGAATGCAATCGCAATCATAGCATAAACCATGGAACGATATCCGAAGATAGGTTTACGTGAAAACACTGGAATCAGTTCTGATGCGATACCCATTCCGGGTAAGATTAGGATATATACTTCAGGGTGCCCAAAGAACCAGAATAGGTGTTGCCACAGTAGTGGATCTCCGCCGCCAGCTGCGGTCGATGTGAAGAATGTTGTACCAGCAAGTCTATCAAAAATAAGAAGTGCTAATGCTGAAGACAATACGGGGAAAGCGAGAAGTAACAGAATAGCAACGATGAACAGTGCCCAGATGACCAATGGAAGTCTGAAGAAGGTCATACCTGGTGCACGCATGTTGATAATTGTGGTAATATAGTTTATTGAACCGACTAATGAAGAGAAACCTTGTATCAGCAGACTAATTGCCCATAGGTTCAGTCCCCATTTAACGCCTGTCCACTCAGGATCAACTGATAAAGGTGCGTATCCTGTCCACCCGGCAGATGCATGACCTCCAGGGACGAAAAAGCCTGCTATCATGATACCTGCTGCAAGCACCGCAAGCCAGAATGAGAGCATGTTGAGAATAGGAAACGCCATATCACGCGTACCAATCATCAACGGAATGAGAAAGTTCCCGAATGCCCCCACCAATATCGGCACAACTACAAAGAATACCATAATAGTGGCATGCATGGTGAACAACATATTATAGAATGCAGGAGTCATTATTCCAAACGGAATGTTCTCTTCAAGCCATTCTGTATCATCTGAATCCATTATCTTAACCCACATTCTGTCTGCCATTGTTCTGGGTTCTGCTTCTCCATTCTCTAAGAATTCTTCAAGAAATTCGTCTGAAACACCAATGATTGGTAAAGGCTTTGCCATTCTACTATCTGGAAATCTATCAGGAACTTCAGGATACGCGAGCTGCCATCGAAATAGCATTGCCAACCCGCCGCCGAGAAACAGCATCAACAGTCCGTATATGAGGAACTGTTTCCCAATCATCTTGTGATCAAGAGAAAAGATATATTTTCGGAAGAATCCTTCATCATGATGATGATCTTCTGCATCGTGGCTGTCTCCGTTATGCTCACCAGCGTGTTCTAATGCATCACTGTTTTCGTGGTCTTGCGCATGATTCTCATCATCGTTGTGTTCATGTGATATATTTTCGTTTTCTTGCATATTTTAATTAGCTCCTTATATGATCACGGTGGATCAAAGTAACCTGCTATTGTTACTATTCCTGAGGTGGCCATTTTTCCGCAACCCATGCGTCGTAGTCTTCTTGTGAGAGGACATTGAGATATCCAATCATTGTTGCGTGTCCAAAACCGCAAAGTTCGGCACACGGTATCTCATATTTTCCAATTTTTTGAGCATTAAACTTCGTAAAATCAATAATCCTGTTAGGTAATACGTCCTGTTTCAATCTTAGATGTGGGACAAAGAAACTGTGTATAACATCTTTTGATGTCAGGTACAACTGTATGACTTTATCAACTGGAACATACATCTGATTTTCGAATTCAAGATCGTCCTCTGTACCGATTTCGTTATCGGGTCCGGGATAGATAAAGTACCAGTTGAACTGTTCTCCACGGACTTGAACGGTATAATTTGGATTCTCAGCAGGTGACTTTAACTGATTCCACTGCGGGAAACTGAGCAACGCAAGTCCGAAGACAATCACCGTAGTTGCTGTTGTCCAGATTATCTCAAGTTTCGTACTCCCTTCAATATACTCAGCCTTATGTCCCTCTCGTTGCCGGTACTTTATTAGAAACAGGATGAGTGTAGCCATTACCAATATAAACGCCACTACAGTAATCCAATATATGAGTGCAAAAAGTGAATCGACACCTTTTGCATACGTTGATATATTTTCAGTATACCATTCAAGCATTAATTTCTCCTAAAAATGTATGCTGTTGTAAGTTATATAAAAACTCCAATTATGTACACTATAACTGTTATATTTATTCTAAATCTGTTGCGTAGAAGCTGTGAGCACTGCACCCGCGTATGTCAATAAGGAAAAGACACTGCAAACTATGATAGAAATCATCATTGTCGGTAGTTCATCAAACGTTATGTGCGAATCTAAATAAAGACTGTGTCTGAAAGCAGCGAGACCGTAAGTTACGGGATTCAACTTCATGACCCATTCTAACCAATTTGGTACCCCTACGAGTGGGAAAAACGCTCCCGACAGTAGCCAAATCGGAATCAGAATTAGATTCATAATTGCATGAAATCCTTGTGTTGAGTCCATTCTCCATGCAATCAGCAATCCGAGGTTCGTCAATCCAAAAGCAATAAGAACCATAACACCACATGTTGTTAGTAGCGAAATTAGACCGACCTTGATTCCGATAAGAGGTGCGATTCCTAATAATAGAACACCTTGAAGCAGTGCTAACGTAATTCCTCCTAATGCTTGCCCGAGCACAATACTCCATCTCGGTACTGGTGAAACAAGTACATTCTGTAAGAATCCTTCACGACGTTCGTTCACTACCGAGATTGTAGCAAATATGGCAGTAAATAACAATACTAAAACGACGATACCGGGATAAAAATACTCAATGTAACCTTGTTTTTCTGATATACCGGATGGTTGAAATGACGCACTTAATCCACTTCCGATGAGTACCCAGAAAATCAAGGGTTGGACAATTGCGCTAAGTAATCGACTCCTCTGCCGCAAAAACCGGATGATCTCACGCCACCAAATAGTTCTAACCGGTAGCAATAGATTCAGCATTTAGTCATCCCAAGTAAAAGGGTTACCTGTCTTTTTTATGAATACGTCTGCTAAAGTCGGCTTTCCAAAACGAGCAGCTTTTATCTTATCGTCAAATTCCCCTACAACATCTCTTACGAACTCATGTGCATTTGTACATTCAATACGTAAGTTATCATCAGTCAAGACTGGGTGAACATCAAACCTTTCTTCAATTGCGTGACAGAGTGATTTGCAGTCTTCACTCTCAATTAAGACAACATCCCCTCCAATTTCAGACTTGAGCTCATCCGGTGTACCCATAGCAACTAACCTGCCTTTATCCAAGATACCGACACGTGTACACATGTCTGCTTCATCCAAAAGATGTGTTGTTAACAGCACGAGGATATTGTCATTTTTCGTAAGATCATTCAAATATTGTCCCAGTTGACTTCTTACACTAACGTCCAGTCCACTACTCGGTTCATCAAGAAGCATGACCTTTGGTTTGTGAAGTAGTGCTTTTACAATATCAACGCGTCTTTGTATACCTCCAGATAATTTTTCTACAAGATCATTTGCTCTATCTGTGATGTTAAACTGTTCAAGCAATTCATCAATTCTTTTTCTTAGCGTTTTGCCACTCAGTGCATACAGGCTCCCGTGATGAAGCAGGTTCTCATTAACAGTGAGTTTTAAATCAAGTCCTGGGTTCTGAAAGACAACCCCTAATAACTTGCGAATTGCTTTTTTCTCAGTTTTCAAATTTAAACCGAGAATGTCAACATTGCCCGATGTGGGTGAAATGAGTGTAGACAAAATTTTGAACAGTGTTGTCTTACCACTTCCATTTGGACCGAGGAAACATAAGATTTCCCCGGATGATACGGTGAAATTGATATTGTCTAACACACATCTTGTTTCGTAGTTGTGCGTTAGACTACCAACTGTAATCAGGTTATTCACACCGTGTTACTTTTTCAATTTGAGTGTGAAATCCTGCTTGACTTCTCCACCAGCAGTTACCTCAACAGTAACCGGTTCTTTATTGTTGTTTCCGCATGTTTCATGCCAATACCCTAACTTATATGTACCAGCGGGAACATCTTCAAGTGAAAATTGACCTTTTTCGTCTGTCACTGCGAAGTAAGGATGAGGAACATAAGCGATCCAAGCTCTCATCCAACCGTGGATATCACATTTAACTTCAACTGGACCTTGTGGTTTTTTTATAGCCTTGATCTTTAACTTCTTGATCATTCTCGTCTGCTGTTTGTTGTCAACGCCCTTAATGTTGACATTATGAGTAACATTATCGTTATTCAGCATTGTAAGACGAACACCGACAGGAACGATCTTGACGTGTGGAGTGAACTTACACTCCTTTTGATCAATTTCAGGTTTTTTTGCTTTCGCGTCAAAATCTTTACCTTCTGATATATCCATCAAATAGACGATTGTGTTCTTTAATGCATTTTCCTTACCAACGACAATAGACTCGTCAAATTTGTCTACTTTCCCACAAACTGCTTGGTCTTTTGTTATTTCCAGTTTCTTCATTTCAGGCACTTCGCCTTCAAACTTAACAACTCCACTTATTTTTCCACCATTGCTAACCGATTTGGCTTTATATGCTTTAGGAAAAACAAGGACATTCTTCTCTTCTTCTTCGTGGTTATCTGCAAACACAAAAAGTGCAAGACCACATGCGAGAAGAACTGTAAGACATGCAAACATTTTAGTTTTCATTTTTGTACTCCTTATATAAATATGCAATTTAAAAAACTGTTCTAAACATAACAACTCGTCAATAACTTTTACATTTCATTTAAAATAAAACGGTTAATATACCTATACTTGATTCAAAAATAATCCTATAGCTGATTCAATTAGTGGACTGTTCACGCTTACATTGTAGGTCGGGTAGAGCGAAGCGAAACCCGACAAACCATCTGAAGTATTGTTTCATGTCGGGTTTCGTTCCTCTACCCGACCTACAAGTTTAACATGGACTAACCGCTATGTATTTCTACTTTTTACAAACTTCCGTAAACCGATCAATAGACCGAAAGAGAGTATGGCAATTAATGGTGGATAGATGAACCTTCTTGATGAAGGTAAAGGTTCCAGGACAAATGAATACCAACTTGAGATCACTCGTTTAGTGCCTACATCTCCATTGCCTCCATCCCATACAGAAAATGCTATTGGAACAAATACTGCGGGATCAATCTGCAGGTCTTTTTTGTCCTCAGTTTTTAGTAGTCGTTTTACCCACAAGTTGTATCGACCATCAGTATATTCACTTGTGACTTCAAAACCACCTTGTACTTCTTGAACTTCAACATTATCTATACCTTTCGCAGTTAATTCAGTCAGTTTATCATGTGCGGATGCATTCCATTGCCAAATATAGACAGGTTTCTTGCCTCCCCATAAGAAATAGGGATTAGGATCAGTGGGTGCTTTTCGTAATCTTACAGGAAATTGAATTGCAATTGCATCCTGATATGTTTTGCCAAACTCTTCGTTCTCCTCTTCGGAAGTGTTGTTTGTTCTGTCATCCCATGAGAAAAGGAACGCTACTTCGTTGTCGTTATAGAAAGATTTCACGTTGACAGAATCTATGGATGGATTAAACTGTCTCGGTTCAACTATGATTTGTCCAATCAATGGATAATAACTAAATTCAAGTGAACTCCATGCTTCATCATCCATTGCTGGTAATTCACCTAATATATATTGTGATCTAAGGACGTTTTTTCCAATTGCCATTTCTGGTTGCTTTTCAGGGGAGAGTGATTTAACATAATTTGCAAGATGCCAACTTTTTTCATAGACGACCTTCATAGCATCGTTGTAAATCTTTAGAGTTTCCGGTGTCATTTCCAAACCCTCAGACCAATCTAATGCAGCAGTAGTAGCAGTATCATTTATATCGTAGAATTGAGCGAAGAGTTCTTCTTCTTCCGCCGTTAATTCTTCATCATTTTCGACCTTAAGTTCTAATGCAGCATACTGTTTTGATTGTTCAGCTGATAAACCAAAATGATAGAAGCTGTCTCCTTGGAATGCTGGCATTGGTGACCCTGCGATTCCTCCCAGGAACCGTTTGAAAATGTCTTCTGTATCAGCCCCGCCTCGATAATTCCAACTCTCTGTAAGATTAGAGGGCCACGTCTTGAAGTCCCAACTATCTACGAGTGTCGGTGCAGATGTTCCATCCCCTCGCCCGACATTGCCATGACATTCCACACAGCCGAGTTCTACATATAGACCTTTACCGATTTCCACGCTCTCTTGAGAATAAGGTATTTTGTCTGCTAAACTGATTTGCCGTGGTGGTTTTTCGTTTTCTTCAAAACCGTTATAGAATGTCTTAATGTATGCGACGACTTCCCAGCGTTCATTTGCACTGAGTGAAGTTTCCCATTCAGGCATTGATGAACCGGGCATTCCTTCTGTTATGATATCATATAAATCCTGATCTGTCGGGAGTTGTCCACTCTCGGTTGACCGTATCTTATATAGACCTCTTGTGAAATCTCTTGGTCGGGGTAACAGGTTTTCAGCTGCACTTCCATCACCACGTCCCTCTATCCCGTGGCATTGTGCACAACTTTCTTCATATACCTGTTTACCAGTTTCTGAAACTTCTGGAGCATCCTGAGCAAATGAAGGATTGAGCACAAGACCTATTATTGTAAAGAGACAAGTCATGGATAAAAGTGTAATTCTCATATTTAATGTCCCTCCCCAAAAGTTCTGTATGCATATCCAGTATAATCAGAAAGGAAAAGAATGACGTCCCAAATCTCTTCTTGTGTAAGATGATCTTCCCAGATAGGCATCATAGAATTCCAAGGTGTACCTGATGGAGGTAATCCTGGAGCGCCTTTACTTATGCGCCAGAAGAAGAAAGACTCTTGGAAATTCGGGATTATACCGGGATCCTGAAAATTTGCAGGTAAAGGGTTTTGTGCTGCTGCGAAATGTCCCTTTCCATCTAAATGGTCTCCATGACAATAAAAACAGTTTTGATAATAGACTCGTCTTCCATTCTCTACATGTGACTTGAATAATTCGGGATCTTCCTTTTCATATTTGCGATATGGGTTATGTGCATCTTGCATTGAATCAATAACATCATTTTTGTAGGTCAATTCTGTCGGAGGTGTTGGATGTGCATCCCGCGGATCTCCTGTTGGAGTGGCTTTCTGTGCAATATTTGTATATGTATATCCGAGCAAGAGCAGTGGAATCAAAACTGCGAATAAAATTCTTCGTTTGCGTTTATTGTCATCAACAAGTGTTTCACGAACAGGACGGAGAAACTCAGAAAACCTTGAGTCTTCTACAGAAACGTGTACCAGAATTGCCATGAGGATTAACCCCATATACATGGCGATGACACTATTTGGTATTGGGACAGAGATTAATCCCCCTATCACAAAACGTAGGAATACCCAGCACGCAATGAAAATAATGAAGCATAGTGTGAAAAGAGATGTTTTCTTCACGGCTTATCCTCTAATAACTCTATCGTCTGTATTATTCAGTTGTTGTTTCACTAACATCGTCGGTTGTTGCTTCCGTAGTATCATTAGTCGTATCTTCAGTCTCAGTTGCTCCGGTTAAAGAGCTCAAAAATGCGAGTAGGTTTGCCATATCACTAACTGACAATAGAATTGGAAAGTTATCTGGCATTGGAGATCTTTCATACAACCTTTTTCCAGTAGCGAGGGCCGTTATCGCTGCATCAATATCAAACGGATCAAAACTCTCTTCACTACCATCAACCAACATAACGATCTCATCAGAATCCATATCACCTGAAACGAGTTCTCCAACAGTTTGAATTCCATCAAAATCTATCAGTGTCATCTGCATTTTTACATCAGTTTTAGATACTGTTTGCGTTTCCTCACCGACCTTAATTGTAACAGAATTTTCAGTTTCTTCAACAATCTCCCCACTAATTGGTGTGTCAGAGTCTATGGGAGTTATCGTTATAGTAAAATATCCATCATCTTTAAGCGTTGTCAGGTCTTCTATCGGTTCTTCGTCAATATCACTTAATAATATCGTATGTTCTGTTTCAGTTCCATCATCTGCCTTTGATTTGACGACAATTTTTTCTTCGTCACGAGATATCAGTGTTCCTTCGTATAGAACACCGTTTGCTGTTACTCTTACTGTGCCATAACCCGGTACGATTTCTGCATGTGGTAAAAGAATTGATTTCTCTATATATCGCATTTTGTTGATAGCTGCAATATCTGAGAGTTCAGGAGCCGTAACAACTTCAAAGTCAACATTTTCCTCACCAGCCTTTGGATTTTCTACACCCTTCACAACATGGCATGATATACATGCAGTATCAATAAACACGGCTTTACCTTTCTCAATGTCACCAGATAGTAGTGGTTCCAATACTTCTGTTGAAGTACCCGCATCAGCTCTATTAACATTTGGGGGTTCATCAAAAGGGGTAGGATCAATATCCCCACCTTGACTTTGTAAGAATGCAATAACCGCTTCAATTTCGATTTTTGATAGTGCAATTGGATTTTTCCAAACCTCTGGCATAATCTTACCATATCCAGGAACTAAGTACTTAGCAGGTTCATACAGAGATTCGATCAAGTATTGCTTCGACTCTATACCGGGTTGTCTGTTTGCAGCGACCACCCCAATATCAGACAGATCTGGACATCGTCCTGGTGGTGCTGATGTATCAAGCGTATGACATGCGGCACACTGTCCTTTCCCATGAAAGATCACTTCTCCCTGTTCAGCTACGCCTTCGGGGTCTGTCCAATCTAATGATTCCAAGGTTCCTGATGCTGTTGAAGTATCTGGAACAAGTGCGGCAATAAAAGCATAACACCAGATAACAAAAATAGAAAACGATACTAATTTCATGACTGGATACCATACGATCATGTTCACCAATACCGATATTGTGAACCATACCCACCAAGGAATCAGGTTTTCAGATGCGATGGGAAAAGCTGGTGCTTTTGCGAGAAAGGCGATGAAACTCACAACCATTAGGATAAGACCTGCAACTTTGATAATATATTCTTTCATTTTTTTCTCCTATCAATCGTCGCTTTCGGCAGGAACTTCTTCCACAATTGCCACATTTGATTGTTTCTTCTTATCTCCCCACAAACCAAGCCAGAAGATGAATCCGACAAGTGCGAAGAAGATAACCATAATTATTGATACCATATTCACTGCATCACTTAGAGATGGTGTATAAGCGTCTGGTGAAGTATCTTTCATGACGCCAAAGATGTGCCATCCTTCTCGTAATCCTGAGCGTGCGTATCCCATTAATCCCATGAGAGAGGTAAAGGTAATTGCAAGCAGAATCAAGACATACTGTGAACGATCTGTCATCTTTCCCCAGTTTATAGTTCCAGTTGATGTTGCTTTACGATACATGAAAATATCAATTATGGTCACAACGACCATAACACCGAGTGCGACTAATACCTGCCAGGGTGTAAGCACGTTGACGCGTGTATCTGGTTCCACTACAAAACCTAAAATACCGATCACGACAATTATTACGACACCTAAAAAGAAGATCCCCGAAATGATGATATTACCGATATTTTTCCAACTTGCTGTCGGGATTTTTCCGGATCGTCTATAGAAGAGGAAACTCAAGAATGTCGTCAGGATAACAATATTTACGACTGTGTTCTTAGCAGACATGAGACCGAAGAAACCGAGATGGGGGTGGTTTGCCCCTCCCATTGCACTCAGTTCAGAAGCAGTTGAGATTTTAGATAGGGTTCTCGGTGTCATCCATATAGCGACACAGACGATGATAATAGTGATCATATAGGGGCGGTAACGTGCATATTTTTCACCTCCGCTAACTCTACCCATTCCTGACCAGAGATAGTAGTTTGCGCCGATGAAGAGGACTCCGATCATCACTGCCTGAAGGATAAATAACCATGAAAACAGCGCACCCATCATGTTGATACCCATGGTGTTGTTGAACATGTATATTTCACGTCCCAACCAGTAACCAGCGAATGGCAGTGGAATTAGTCCACACAGTGCGATGAAGTTCCCGTTATATCCCATCCAATCGTAGTGAGACTTTTCTTCATCAGTTTTCGCGACGAGGTAACGGAATGCAGCATACGCTGCGACAATAGAACCCCCAAATGCGATGTTGCCGATGAGACGGTGTATATTAACAGGCATCCATGTGAAGTTGTTGACAGCTTCCCACACTGTTCCTAAGAAGTCACCTGTCCCGTCATTATGTAGTGAAATAACACTTCCATCGTTGATCCCTTCAAGGGCCTCACTTCGAGTTATCCCTGGGTTACTTGCTAATTCCGCTTCAATCCATTTTTCTCGTGTAGCTTCAGATGCTTTTCGCCACTGTATTGCTGGACTTGTCTGATAGGTCAGCCATGTATTGGATACAAACATGATTGCTGTCCCCCATACATTTAATAAAACACCGAGGAACAGATGCCATCCTTTATGACGTCCCTGCATCTTATCCCAACCGTAGGAATAGAGATACAAAGTAAAGGTTTCACCGAAGAAAAGAATGACATAGAATATCATCGTCGGTCCGAAGATGCCGCTCAACTTCTTCATCACCATCGGATAGCACCAAACGAGGATGAATACGAGAACTCCACCCAGTAAAGCGGTTGTTGAAAATGCTCCCATGCAAAGTTTGATAAACTCTTGTGCCATTCGGTCATATCGTTCTTCCTTAGTTTTCCATCCGATGAATTCAATGATGACTGCAAACATCGGTACACCGAGGATAAAGGAACCGAACAAAAGATGTAGTTGCGCAGCAATCCATGCTGCACTTCGGCTACCGATCTTTGGGAAAGGACGGTATTCGGCATCCGTTATATCTTCAGCAAACGCTGGGATGACAGAGAATAGTATTATACCCAACAGTATAAAGCCGAGTATAAAGTAAATCCGCTTTTTAGCAATTGAAGAACAACAACGCATTTTTATTTTCTCTAATTGAGTAATTCTAAATTACTATTTTTTCTTGGGCTTTTTGAATTCACTACTTTTGAAATCAACCTTGAGTTCGCCAGTTTCAGGAACTTGAACAGTTTTGTTTGCTGTTCCCAAGGTTTCGTGCCATACGACTACTCTTGCTCTTCCGGCGGCAACGTCCTTGATAGTATATTTGCCAGTGTCAGCAGATTGTTCGTACTCATCTGGATGAATAAACTTCCCTTTTTCATCCTTCTGACCAGTTACCGTATAGAAGTTAGAATCAACTGCGACGATATACCCACTCATCCATGCATGCACATCACAGGTCAACTTAATTGCTTCTGCTTTGGTAAGCGTGTAAGGAAACTTCTGTCCTTTTTTTGAAATAAGTAGATTCTTTGCTTCGTTCTTTGTCGCATGAGCGTTTACATTGTGTGCTACCGGGTCATCGGAAGTGAGATCAACGGTAGTTCCTGTCGGTACTACAAGGACATGGGGTAAATATCTGCAATCTTTCTGGTCAAGTTTAGGATTCTTCTTTAGTGGCGTTGCTTTGTGTCCACTGACTCTGACATAAACGACAACATTCTGAATACCTTTGCCTTTGGATACAACAAGTTCTTCAGATTTTGCGTCTTTTGTAACAGTTAGGCAGTGCTGTTCATTCGTATTAATGTCTAATAGTTTCCGTTCTGGCACTTCTGCTCCATCAAAAGTGATTGTGCCGGTGACAGTTGCGGCATAAGCTGCACTTGTTAATGTAATACAAGCAAATAAAACTAAAATGGGTTTAAGATGTTTCATGGTTTTTCTCCTTAAAATTTACTTTTTTATTATGTTAACACCTTAGTATTTAAAAAGGCAAACCCTTAAAAATATAAATCACGGATATCCGTGTGAATTTCGGTCTGATTAAGGTTTGAATGTAACCTTAATATATTCAAGTATTTCACGCTGTTCTTTACGGTTGAGATAGTAGTGGAAGGCGGGCATATTGTCTTTACCATCCCGGATGGTATTTAAGAGTTGTTCGTCGTCATGCATTTCCCATAAATTGGAGTCTGTTAAGTCGGCAGGATCTAATTTCTTAAACCGACCTATACGTCCACTGCCTTCGCCGCTATTACCGTGGCAACCGGCACAATACCTCGCGTAATTATATTCCACCTTTGAGCGATATTTGGTGCTTGGATCAACCTGTTGACCTAACCAGATAAAGCCGTTAAGCCAGACGAAAATCATGACGACAATGATCAATAGATGTTTCATATATGACGGAATTCCTTTGTAATCCGTCACTACAACTAACGACCTAACGATATCAGGTAGTCACGAACCAACTGGATCTGTTTTTCAGCATCCCTATCAGCATAATTTTCAAAAGGTATATGTTGTCCAGCGCCATCAAGGGGCCATGCTTGTGGCATTGCTGTACCACGTTGGAAACTTTGTGGGTCTTTCATCCAGTCTATCAACCAATCGGCTTTTAGACGTTGTTTTGCTAATGAGAGATCAGGTCTTCCTGCCTTTTCACTTCCATCAGGAATGAACTCACCTTGTGAAGGATGACAGGAATCACATTTTAATGCGTCAAATATCTGCTTGCCGACGCGTAATTCCGCTGCAGTGGATTCTGGTTCTGGCAAGGTCTCATAAGGGAATGGTTCATTATCTAATGCTGAGAAGTATTTGACAAGTGTTGTTGCCTCTTCATCGGACATATCAAATGTTGGCATTCGCACCTTAAGTCCGTACCGTATCTCTGAAGGTTCTTTCAGGAAGTTAAACAGCCAGTTAGGATATACCCTTGCGCCTTCCGCTTGTAAAGTGGGAGGCGCGAACTGTTTTGCTGTCATTTGATCTAACCCCTCGTGAGCGATGATGACATCTCTATAGTCGCCGCCTTCACCTTCAATCTCGTGGCAACCAGCACAGTTGTATTTTTTTACGACGCGTCTACCCGCATCAATTATCTTCTGTTTTTCTACACGATGCGTTTCTACAACATGGTCAAATTGGTAGTTTAGTGGATATGATGTTGGTTGGAAACTTTTCAAAAGCACAGCGATTGCTTTTGCTTCTTCATCATCAATCTGGAATATTGGCATGCGTGATATAATGCGCCGTGTTTGATATCGTCGTGGATTTGTAATCTTACCGATAGTCCAATCGTGCCAGCTATGTTCTATACCTACGGTATCTCCAAAATCAAGTTCATCAGCAAGTTTTGCACCGAATTCACCCAGATCAGCCCCGACTTTTGATTCATTTTCAAAACCTGAAATCTCATGACAACCGAAACATCCGTAAGTCCTAACAAGTTTTTCTCCTTCAGCAACGTCTGCCTGTCCGATTGAGGCAGAGACCACTGTTTCTGTCTCACGTTGCAGACTCATTAGATATGCAACAACATTGTTTAATTCTGTATCGCTCAATCGTAGACTCGGCATTGCAGTGTCTGGATCGTAGGATCTCGGATTTTCAATCCACTTCTTTAGATAACTCACAGTAACCTTTGTACCGACACTATCCAGTGCTGGTGCAAAATCACTCCCTAACTCACCGACTTTATGGCATGAAAGACATCCGACCGTTTTAATTGTCTCTTCGCCTGCTCTGATAGCGTTCTCAGATGTGGAATAACTCACCGATGTGTCATCTATATCTTGGTCCTTCATATTAGCGAGATATGCGGCAATAGACTTAACTTCATCAATAATCTTTGTTACATCATCATTTTCATAAGCATATTCGGTACCGTCATCAGCTTTTACATTATATCCTGTAGCTGTTTCGGTTACAAGTCCTATGCGTTGTCCACCATTCTTTAAGTAGACAATCTGACTCATGCCTTCAACTGGGAAAAAGTTCGGCATTGTTGTATGGGGTAAATACTCTTCAGGTTTCTTAATCCAGTTTTCAAGCCATGCGACATCTTTGACTTTACTACCGATTTTTTTCAATGAAGGTCCGACTTTAGGAATATTCGCGAGGGCACTATATCCTTCTACTGCATGACATCCGTGACAACCAAGGTCTTCAAAAAGAGACATTCCTTTTGTTAGGGTTGGTGCATAATCCACAGGTGCATTCGTATCTGGATCTACACCGTAATCTAATTTCATCACACCATCATGACATCTTCTACAATTTGACTCCATATACCCTTTTTTCTCTTCAGAAGTTCTACCTGTGTGTTCATCCATACCAAGAACAGGTGTCAGCCAATACTCCTTGTGTGTTAATGCGTGAGCAGATTTCGCTGTTAACCCGTATCCTTGTCCACCGTGGCAAGGCGTACAACCGAATTTTTCTAAAGGATGTTTTGCAAGTAACACATCACGATGAGGGTGCGTGCGAAGTTCTGGTAAATAATTTGTATCATACGAAATTTCTACTTCACCGAAAACATCTGGGTCAGTGAAAGTCAGGAGACCATTTTCAGTTAACTCATACTCTTCAGGTTCTGCGTCAAAACCGTCAATGAAGATTTTCTCACTTTCCAATTTAACACTGGGATGTTTGAGAAAGCGTTTCTCAAGGTTTTCACCATCACCTTCACCTACTACTTCAAAAGTCTCCTCAGCAGAAGATTCATAGCCGCTCTTATCTACAGCGAAGTGGCATGTTTCGCATCTATCGGCTGTATAATTAAACTCTTCAAGATAGTATTGAACAATTGTTCTTGTTTCTCTAAATGGGTTTTCTAAGAGACTGCCGAGAAAGGTTCGTTTTATTCCGCCGACATCAGATAACTTTTCATGCAGACGGTCTACAGCATCAAATTCTGCTTGCACTGCCTCAAGTGCATCGAGTGATTCTTGTGCGGAATTAATACCTTCAACGATTTCTGGATCTGCGGGTTTATATTTTTGCGCGATAAGGTATGTGCTGAGTGCGTTGGTTGGGTCATTCCCGTTGAGATAAAAGGCAGCAAGTGCTTTATTTGCATCAGCAAATTCTGCTTCAGCATCAAGTACAGCAGAAGTTAGTTCGCTCTCTATGCGTTTCTCATATTCATCAAGTTTCTTTTTATATTTCTGTACTGTCTCAGTATATTCGCCTTTTGCTTCGTGTAGACTATGCTGAAATTTATAATTGATAGCGTCAGACTTGCTCTGTTCAAATTTCCTGTTCTGCATTGCCTCATCTAACTTAACTTGCTTTTCGATTTTAGTCTTCGTTAATTCCCTTAGTTCTTTTTCATCAATTTCAGGTTTGGATGGTTTTTCAGGCGGCAAATTCTGCACTGCATTTTCATATTCAGATTTTGTTTTTTCGTATTCGTAAGTATAGAAGTTCTGTTGAATTTCTTTCCAAGGTCTGCGAGTGATCATCTCACTCCAAAAACCCCATATCGTCACCAATCCTAACAAAGCTGACAGAATAAAGAACAAAACAGAATATGATTTCTTTTCTGCGGGAATTTCTTTCTTGTTCCTCACGGAATCTATAACCTCCAAGACAGTCAATTCAATGATGCGTTTATTAAGGTGTATTTCATGTTTGTAAGTTCTAATTATCTCTATTAGATGTTAAACCAGGGTGTAACCCAGACGTATTTGATATTTAACCCTAAACGAAGTATCATTTTAATTGGTAGTGCCATCATAGTCAAAAACAGAAAAGAGACGATAACATACCTTACTAAACCGAGTTCTTGTAAGAACTTACTGCTCTTACTTTTCACTAAATAGACTAAGGGACCAAGGGCGAAATAACCAGCAACAACTGCAAATCCGAAGAAGTTTGCTGTCAAATCATCCCGTATCCCGAATAGGTAAGACAGATTTACGTTTGTAAGTGGTACAACACGATGTGGATCCCATTCCTCCCAAGGCATAAAGATATTCCATCCGGGACCTCTTAGGAAAGTACCAACTATCATTAAGACAATCCAAAGTATTAGGAAACCGAAAAGGAACACTCCTATTGCAAATGGTCTTTCCTTGAGAGTATAGTAACCTTTGCCTTTAGGATTGATGTCTATATATGGTATAGCGATAAGTCCTGCGATAATCAATCCTGGTAATACGACACCCGCAATCCATGGGTCGAAATAGACCAACATCTCTTGTAATGCAAGGAAATACCAAGGTGCTTTTGATGGGTTCGGAGTCTTTGCGGGGTCACTCGGTTCTTCAAGCGGTGCATCAATCATAATTGACCATACACCTAACACCAACATGATGATGATTGCACAGACAAATTCATTTCTACACAGATATGGCCAAACATATACTTTGTCGTTCAATGCTGCGTCTGATGGCACACCTGTCTTGTCAGTTTGACGCGCTTGTTTGTAGGATAACCATAGAAAAAATGGTATTAAAAAGAGGATGGCCAAAATCGGCACGTTATCAGGTTTCTTAATTAGTTCAAGAAAAGGTTCCATATTGCAATCCTATCTCCTCAGCAAGACATTAAACAGAAACGAACATATCGTAAAAAATCTATAAAAGTGTAATGTAAAACCGTCAAATATGTTTTATAGAGGACCTGAAATACCACCATCTTTGCGAACCCGCCAGAAATGCAATGCCATCAATAAACTTGCTACCAATGGAACAGCGACACAGTGTAATATATAAAATCGTAATAATGTTGATGGTCCAACAATGGTCCCGCCGAGCAATGCAAATCTAACATCATTTGCTTGTGTAATGTCGGGTGGTGCAAATGGTCCTTCATGTCCCATAATTGGTGTTGCTCTTGCCATATTCGTCCCTACAGTAACTGCCCAATATGCGAGCTGGTCCCATGGCAGTAGATAACCGGTAAAACTCAGGAAGAAGGTGATTAACAGCAAAACTACACCAACTGCCCAATTAAACTCACGCGGCTTCTTGTAGGAACCCGTCAGGAACACACGGAACATGTGTAGCATAACAGATATGACCATACCGTGCGCAGCCCACCGATGCATGTTGCGAAGTAGCATCCCAAATGGTATGTCAAATTCAAGTGCTTGAATATCCGCGAAGGCATATTCTCCTGTTGGCCGGTAGTAGAACATCAACAACACGCCAGTGACAGCGGTCACAAGGAACATTAGAAATGTAATTCCACCCATGCACCAAGTGAATCGAAAGTTGAGTGCGTGTCGAGAAATACGAGGAGGATGTAAGTGTAACCATACATTTTGTAGTATCTGTAATGTATAGCGGCGTCCGGTTTTTTCATAACCGTGTCGGAAAATGGATTTCCAAATATCAGAATTAGTTATCTTATCTTTTAGACCTTTTTGTTCTTCGTTCATTATATTCCTTTTTTATCTGATAAGCCGTTGTTAAACGTCAGACGTAATCTTACCTCCAGATTATACTTTCAAAGATGCTCCAAGGTCATCCCACTGGTCTTTTTCCCCTAAAAACTTAACTGACTTATCTATTTGAAGTTGTCCATCTTCGGCCAAAGTAATTTTGACGCGTTCAAGGGGTCGTGGTGCGGGGCCTTCATAGTTTATCCCATCACGGTCGAACCCACTGCCATGACAAGGACATTTGAATTTTCCTTCAGAACTAAGCCAACGTGGTGTACAACCGAGATGTGTACATGTCGTTAATAGTGCATAAAATACACCATCTTCACGTCGAACTATCCAAACACCGAAAGGGTCTTTTTTGAATTTCTCACTAACGCTACCCGGAGGATATTCTGCGGGAAAGCCTGCTTTAAAGACTGATGACGGTTCATATAATACGCGTGGGTAAAGATATCTAACCAGCCCTGGACCGAAAACGATACCAAGAGCAGATGTAAATATACCCCAGCCAAAATATTTAAAGAAGTTACGCCGAGACAATGCTAATATCCTCCATGAATCAGTCACTAAAATTTATTTTTCAGAATTATATCACAATATACGATTCTTTGCACGAATTTTAGCTTCTTAAAATTGTAATCTCACGGATATCCGTGAATTCTCATTGTTTGAATCGTTGTGTTTCATTGACTAATGGATAGTCCATGTTAAACTTGTAGTCATTGTTCCACGGTGAGGCGTATGGTTCGGGTGTGTAAATATTTTGTCACTCTATTTGTCTGAATCGCGGATTACGCGGAGGACACGGAAGGGTTTTCTGGATCATTCATTTCTAATTGATAATGTCTCTTTTTTATAGCACATTCTGTTAGATTGTGCCGTTCCCCGCTTCAATTCTAAACAGCCGCTAATGAGAGAAAAATTAATAGAAATGGTATAATTTGACAACTTGTCCCATTTGATCGTAATCATGTCAACAACGTCCCACGCATCTTAGACATCATCACGAAAATCACGAAGACCATTTTCCGTCGCGATCAAGTCTAACAAAGCTGTCGTAGGATCTATGTCATTATATGGTGTTGAAAAGATGGAACAAGACTGAAACTGAAAATAGATAGACAAACAATGTAAATTACAATCGTCCAAATGTTTTTTCGCAAGGTATTTCTCCTATTCAAGATTAGGTAAAAGTGTTTTTCTGGCAAAGCGGGCAGGATTTAGAATGAGGCCTTCCGTAACTCTTGCCCACATTACTCTTGCTAAGTCATTCATTCGTGCACCTTCCCACTTTACCTGTTGGTATTCTTCTGTATTTGCAAAAGCATCCTCAAATGGGATTGCGGTGCGTCGATCTGACCATTCTTCTATCTTTTTACTATGTGCAATCAGCATAGCTTCATACCTTCGTAATGCTTTTTGGCAGATGGAGTTGTTTGTGTCGCCAATGCTTTCGTAGTATGTGATCAGATATAGGTCGCGTGCTATTGCGGCAGCTTCTTCGTCATCTGGTGGGAATGGGGGTATCCATTTCGCGCTCCAATGTCCGCGTTCTTCGGTTTGTAGGCGGAGTGCTTTCACGGGATTTGTTTTCAGCAATTCCTCATGAAACGTCAAAGGACCGGTATATAACGGTTTTTTCGGTTCTTCCTTGCGCGTTTCCTCTTTAGGCACTTCAACAGGTTTTATCTTCTGCACATTGCCAGGTTTTGCTTGACTCACATCATCACGAGGAACATCAGCAAGCCGACTCGTGTTCGTCGTGTGGTCCGTGATGGAAAGTGCCATCAGAATGGTAATGTCCTTGCAGGTCTTTGGCTAATTGCCTTTTCCATTCCCGTATTTCCGCTTGGTCTTTGAGAACAAGAAATACTGTCGCGCCGATAATACATACAGCGAGAGCTCCAAGTCCCCAGTATAATTTATTCCTCATCAGTTTTACTCCTTATAGTGTTGTTTTCCTTGCTATTTGCTGCGTCCAGCGGACAAGGTGGTCCCCCAGGGTTATTTAGTTTTAGGCATTTTAGTCGATTTTTATCACAAACGTTAATATTTTTGAATAGTCAGATATAGCGTGATTTTTTCACACTATATCTGCTATACTTCACCTTAAAAAAATTTTTACTTATAATGTCTGTCTATTACCAACACGGCGTAAGAATCAGGAGAAACAATATCCGCCAAAGTTTCGCAAACTGCATCAGAAAATAAGAAGAAGGGTTGAGACAACGATTAGTCAACTGACCCAACAGTTCCATATTTCACGGATACGTGCTCGTTCCCATTGGGGAATGCTGACACGCTTCAGCAATAAGTTTGCGGGTTTCACACTCGGTGTCTTCTTGAACAAATGTTTAGGATGCAAGTTGATGGCATTAAAGGATGTCGTCCACGCATAAACCTACATAATAGTATTTAAAATATTACATATAGTCATTTAGCACAAGTCGTTAGTATACGTAATCATGATCAGTTTTATGAAATGTGATCGCAGCATCATAACCTTCCAATGCCTTAACATACGCATTCACAAATACATATCTCATTAGTATTGCCCTATCTGTTTTTGACGCTGCCTTATATGTTTTCGAAGCATTTATAAAAGTAGGTCCCGTCACAGCAACATTCGCTGCTAAGCTCTTTCCACCTGTAGCAATCGCTCCAATCGTGCCAAAAAGGGTCTTTAATGCTGCAGTTATTGTAACTTGGCTCCCTTCTTTAATTGCTGTCTCATTAGCCTTCCAATTTGTATTGAGATCTATTATGACCGATTGTGCGACCACAAGGTTTTGCTTTCTCAGTGTTATTCTATCCAACATACTAACTTTTATCTTATTAATATTATTATATTTGTTGGCTCGTTGTGTTCCCGCAGGATCATTTGGATTAGTATCATTTGGATGCGAATTTGCCAACTCAATAACGTTAAATAACTGAAATATAGAAAACATAAAAACACAGACAATAACTGCTAAAAATATTCTAAACATCGTTTTCTCCTTCTCAATTTAAAATTTTGGATTCAAACTGTTACGGATTTGATCGTCAGGAAAATACTCTGATCGCCACTGAAGGCTATAAAAATCTGGTGCCACATCATAAGGACTGTTCCAATCGATCCAGAGCAATCTTTGCAAATCCAAATACCTTGGAGGAGGAAGAATTCCCTTGATCAGGCAATCATACAGACCATATTTCTCCCGCATACGCCTCAGCATCTCACTTTTCTTAAGTACGATGTCCCACAATTCTTCTGCATCTTGAATATTCATAAATGTAATCATATACTCATATCTTGCTAACGTCTGTGCTTCCAGATCATCAGGTGGAAATGGCGGTATAAACTCAGATGCCCAATGTCCCCTCGCTTTCGCTTCACGTATCATCGCTTCAACTGGATTATTTTTTAGCAATTCCGCGTCATAAGTCAAAGGTTTATCATACTTTTTTGTTTTGACAATAGGTTGAACAACCTGTTCAGTCGGTTCATGTGGTGCATCGTGCCACTCGTCCCCGTGCCAATGTCCACCACCTTCAAAAGATTTGCCAGGGGGAGGTGGTCTATTCTCAGCCTTTCTGCGATTGATGCTGTCCGCTAAATTTTCTGCTTCCTTTGATTCAGCTTCAATCTGATCATTTTCAGCATACTCATTGACCATCACAAACACAAAAACACCTATCAATAAGACAATGAGGATACCGAGTCCCCAGTATAATTTATTCCTCATGAGTTTTACTCCTTATAGTGTCGTTATCCTTGCTATTTGCTGCGTCCAGTGGACAAGGCGGTCCACCTTTCCAGCATTCCCGTATATAATCTTTTGACATCCAGCCAGGATTGCAGTCTGGATAAATGTTTGATGGTTCACACTGTGCAGGTTCCGATGTGTCGAGACGCCCTAATCTTATACCCAGACTTCCAAACGCCACTGATGCAAGGATAATACCAAAAATAAAATATCGGATGTATTTACGGTGTTTAGATTTGTAGCCTCGTTTCATCTTGTGCCTCCAATTATATCATGAAATAGGTTCATAATCTACTATTTTGCTGTCGCACCATGTGCAAGCAGCGAAAGCATCGGGACATCCTCGATGCAACGACAAAAGCTCGCGAAGATACACCTTGCTGAGACAAAGCGCGCGAGCACAAAAATATTGCAGGTTTCTAAATCCTTTTTGTCAGAATCGCGGATTATGCTGATGACGCGGATTGCGCGGATTATTGGCTTGGAAATTCAAGGATGTATGCGTAGGATAAGCATTTTTGCACGACAGATAGACAATCAGCAAACGATTCAGTAGAGGACATTCCTTGTGAATAGCACTTTGATACACAAATTCAACAATCCGCGCCCATCTATGTAACTGGGGCGTCATCCGTGATGATTCGCGATTCCGACAGTTAAGTGACAAAATCTTTACGCGTCCGTTTATGTACATAGCACTCCGCTGGAGTGCGGTCACTTGACATACATTTTTCTATAGACATATTGCTCCGCTGGAGCAAAGAGCAAGTCTATTGTCCGAACCAGGATTTACAGGAGGGACAGGAGGGACAGGATAAGAGATTGTCTGAACCAGGATGGACAGGATTTACGGGTATCCTCACGCCAGAGGTGTGATATGTCTATAGAACTCACAATGTCCAAAACCCTGAACTCCAGCGGAGTGCTATGTCTTGGATCGATCCGATATGGAAACGCTGCCAAAATATTTACACACGCCTCATACATTTCCAAATCTTGAATATTTTGCATAAATGTGTTATAATCAAGTGTCAAATGCTACTATGAGGAGGAACTAATCATGCCTTTCTGTCCAGATTGCAAAAGGATATATAAGGAAGATAAATTAACATGTGAGAAGTGTCATGTTGATCTGTTGCCAGACTTAGCCCCAGCACATGTTCCGGATTCGGTAGGTTGGTATATTGTATATTCAGTACCAAATGAAGTCGCTGGTTATATCCTCAGGAGTGTTTTAGAAGATGAAGGCATTCAGGTATATTTGCGGTCTAATGAGATGTCATTTTTCGGTGATATAAAGGGACATCCTGGTAGGTCTGAATGGGGTGATCTTCTTGTGCCTTCCCATAGTGTCAGGCGCGCACAGGATTGTATTAAAGCCTATTACGATTCTCTAAAAGAAGGTTAACTTTCGCAGGCAAAATGCCATGATAGCGGAACAATTAAACCTTTTTAACAATAAGTTTAAGAATAAGATAGATAGAATTGACACAAGTGGAAAAATCTATGTCAATGGATACTATCGGAGTAATGGAACGCATGTCAAACCACATTGGCGAAAGCGGCCATGTAGACAGATAGACACTCGTAAGAATTTACTTGTATGTAAAGACCATCTTCCGTTATTCTTTTCTTGATCAATATAGAACGCCATAGAATGCTATTTTAGAATAAACGATATTTTGTAATACCATTTCTATTATAATTTCTCTCATTACCGGCTGTTTAGAAATGAAACGGAGAACGGCACAATCTAACAGAATGTGCTACAATAAAGCGACATTTTCAATTAGAAATGGTATAATCTACAGTTCGGATACTTCATTAAGACAATACTATGAATAGATTTCGTCGGAAACTTAGCTACTTTACCTTACTATTTGCTTTCATAACAAGTAATTTGCTTGTTGCTAATGTTTACAAAATTAGAAACGGTGATAACCTACTGATAGCTGTTATTGGACAACCAGAATATACACAAACGGTTCAAGTACGGGATGATGGAAGGATTAGTTATTTTGGTGGTGATCTTCAAGTTGCGGGTAAGTCAACAGACGAGGTGAATAAATTAATCTATGACTTCCTACAAAATGAAGGACTTGTTAACAAACCTATTATATTGGTTTCTCCAGTTTTACATGAGAACGGAATTATTGTGGGTGGTGCAGTAAATAATCCAGGTTTATATACTATTTCTCCTGAATCCTCAACTGATTTATACCGGGCAATTGCACTTGCAGGTGGTTTTTCTGAAAACGCAGATGTTCAAGCGATTCAATTGATTCGCTTTAATTCAAGCGATTCTCAAGAAAGACAAGTAGTTCAGCAACGACCAACTGATCAAACTCTATCCTCTCCCATATCAAACATCGAAATATACAATTTATCCTCTAACCAACCCTATAGAGATATACGGGTGTACGCAAAGGACTTAGTTTATGTTAAACCACTGAGTGTGGTAGAGGTTCAGGGTGAAGTAAAAGTTCCAGGCAAACTTTTTATAAAGGACAAAATCAGTATAACAAATGCTTTAGCAAGGACAGGTGGCTTATTAGAAGATGCCGATATGACATCCCTAATTAAGATCAATAAAGATGGCACACACACTGTACTTAGCATCTCTGAAGAATACTGGAAAGCTACTAAAGCTGGTGAAAAGGAAATCTCACTTACAGATGGTGAGGTACTATTTGTTCCCAATGCTCTCAAAGTAGAACCTATCTATATCACGGGTTATGTTCACGAACCTGGTGCACAACGTGTCAGAGGTCCACTGACAATACAGAAAGCTATTGCATTAGCAGGTGGGTTTGAAGATGCAGCAAATATAAAACAGATGTTTATCCACCGTATAGATGGGACGACAATAGAACATATTTATGAGATTGGTGTTGATAATACTCTACTCTATCCGGGGGACATCTTAGAAGTAAAGAAACGTTTTCAACTGAATTGGGGATTGATTAGTACCATCACCTCAACTGCTATGGCAGTAACATATTTCATAATCAATCTTACTCAAAATTGAAATTAACAAGAATCTTGACGTTTATTGTGTCATTTATCCGACCTAAAATTTGACTGTTTGAATAACTTTCCATATCTACTTCTGTCCTGTTATAATGGTTTTGGAGATTTTGATGTTAAATAACATTGAGGAAAATGATAACCCGTTAGAAGCCTTGTCTTTTTTGGACAGAATAAGACGAAATTACGATTTAACACCCCCTATAGTTCTCATCCTCGGTCTCATAACCCTATTCTTTTTCGTTTTCCTTATCTATCCCCTCCTCTATGTTTTTAAAGAAGCTTTCTGGATTGAGAAAAAATTCAATCTGACTTTCTTCAAGCTGATGGTAACCGATTCAAACATTAGAAAACTGGTTATCAATAGTTTTTACATCGGCATCATGGTCACTCTGATGACGAGTTTCATTAGCCTTCCTCTTGCATATTTTTTAACGCGTTACCGATTTCCAGGTCGGAATATGCTACGATCAGTCATATTAATTCCGATGATCATGCCTCCCTTCGTGGGGGCATTGGGAATGCAAAAGTTCTTTGGTCAATATGGCAGCATAAATATGCTGCTGGATAAATTGAATCTGATTGATATAACAACTACAGAACCTATTGATTGGTTCGGTGGTGGTTTCTGGGGTGTTGTTCTATTATCAACACTGCATCTGTATCCGATCATGTACCTAAATATAGTGGCAGCATTAGCAAATGTTGATCCGAGTTTGGAAGAAGCGGCTGAGAATCTCGGGGCAACTCGATTTCAAATTTTCAGGAAAATAACGTTACCATTGATGGTTCCTGGTTATTTTGCTGGTGCGATTCTTGTCTTTATTTGGGCATTTACAGACCTCGGTACACCCTTGATATTCAATTACAATGAAGTCATTGCTGTCCAGATTTTTCGACAGATAAGCGATGCAAATGTCAATCCGATGGGGTATGCATTGGTTGTATTGGTGATCGTGTTGACCGCTTTAGCATTCTATGTATCAAAACGAATGACCGGAAGCAGACAGTACGAAATGCTGGGGAGAGGTCATGTAACTTCACGTGAGGAAGACACAAATGTAGGGATGCGTACCATCATCTATGTTTTCATTGGTGGATTGACTTTTATGGCACTACTTCCACACCTTAGTGTCATATTAGCGTCTCTAACACCCCATGATGGCGCATGGAATATGAGTGTGCTACCAAAGACCTATACCTTCTCTCACTATGTTGATACTTTCACACACTCAGACACACTGCCGAGTATACTTAATAGTTTAAAGTATAGCATTTTTAGCACTTTACTTGCTCTCACCGTCGGTGTTGCGATAGCGTACTTACTCACTCGGAAGAAACTTCCTTTTCAGAATCTATTAGATGCAGTTGCTATGTTACCATTAGCACTGCCAGGCGTAGCAATAGCTTTTGGTTATATGGGAAGTTTTTCTGATACAGCACCTTTACTTAGCCTGCTTCCCAAAGGTATTATTAATCTTATCGATCCAAGAGCGAACCCTACTTTATTGTTGATAATTAGTTATGCTGTACGGCGTTTACCCTATATGTTACGTTCAATCTATGCGGGTTTCCAGCAAACCAGCGTGACTTATGAGGAAGCATCACAAAATCTGGGTGCGACCCCAACCCGCACACTTTATAAGATCACACTTCCCTTAGTTTTTGCTAATATCCTTGCGGGTGCAATTCTGGTTTTCTCATTCTCTATGCTTGAAGTTAGTGATAGTTTGATCTTAGCGACAAAATCCGAGTATTATCCCATCACTAAGGCTATTTATTCTTTATCACAACGTGTTGATAGTGGTCCGTATATTGCCAGTGCACTTGGCGTTGTTGGAATGTTTATTCTAATTGCTTGTCTACTCGGTGCAGGTCGCGCGCTTGGTGGGAAGTTAGGTGAGATATTTAGGATTTAGACCGTAAATTTGATTGACAATTCTATTAGACATTCCTATAATTTGGACAATTTTTTCCTGTCAGGACTTCCTAACAGGTGTAAATTATGCTCTGTAAACTTCAGAGCAGCGGAAAACTTCCAGTTTAGAGAATCAGAGATTGCTGATGTCAGAGAACTTGGAAAAGACGATCACTTTGCACATGATTCTGTCAAATCCCACACATCAATTTCCATACTCACATTTGTTGCAATCCAAGATTCTAATGTATGAACGTTAATACAGCATGTTTGTAGATATAAACTTCCAAATTTTACGCATTTTTTGCGTTGAATATACACAATATGTTGATATAATCACTATTTCAATTTTTTCTTGCACAAATCTTGCATATTTGTTATACTATATATATGGCGTTAACAATTCACGGATGTCGCGTGGGTTACGTCGGGAAGCTGCCTAAACTTTTAGGTGCGCGCCGGTGCTAGAGACACCAGCGACGCTGAGCACTGACATATCAGAACTATGACAGCGCTGGTTTCTATTATAGCAGAAACTTACACTTTCTGTTAGTTTAATATGGAAACCAGCTTCCTATAGGGATGCCTTACATGAATATACTTCTCTCTTATTGACAGACGTGTCTGTCAACCTCCCTGTAGACTGTCAAAACATCTTTACACAACTTGGTGTTATTTTGAAACAGTCAAAATCTAAATACCTATAAATCGCAAACTATCAATGAACATTAATGTATTGATTCGGTACTTTCCTATTCACATGAGGTGAGTGAACCACCTGCTGGCGGGGTTTCTAACCTCGCTAAATTACCGAAATATTTTATTAATCTTCATCAATAGTTCTGTTGCACATAACAAGCTGCACACTTTGTCCATGCTATTTTTGATACGCGACATAGCCTGGGAAAAGAGTGCGCCACTAATCCTTGTAGGTCGGGTAGCGGAACGAAACTCGCCGAATACCAAACGTGTATTCGGTGTTGAGTTAGACACGAAATCGTTGTATGTATCATGGCTGCGGGTTCAGAACAAAAACAAAACTCTAAAATATATACAAGAATAATTGAGTAAATATGGTATGAGACAATAATTTATAGAAATGGTATATATGGAAACGACACAAACCTCCACAGCAACACCAAATGCTGATCAACAGCAAGCAATTCAAATGACAGAGGGCCCGCTGCTTATTATTGCGGGACCTGGTTCTGGCAAAACCTTTACCCTTGTTGAACGAATTTACTATCTGATTTCTAAGAAGCAGATACCGCCAGAGCGTCTATTTGTCTCAACTTTCACGGAGAAAGCAGCTGCCGAGCTCATCACTCGAATTTCAACCAGATTGGATGCTGACAAAATCACTGTCAATCTCAACGAAATGTATATTGGCACGTTTCATTCAATCTGTCTCCGTTTCCTTGAGGAAAACCGAGATTTTACCCGACTGAAACGAAACTTCACTCTGTTGGATCAGTTCGACCAGCAGTATTTCATATATCAACGCCTTTCTAAATATCGCGAAATTGAAGGCTCAGAGTACATCATTGGCAAACCGAATACGTCATATTGGATTGGTGCGGAAAGGTTCATGAAGTTGGTAAATAAGGTAAGTGAGGAAGCACTTGATCCGGAACATTTACTGAACGGTAATGAACCTGAAGTACAAGCCTTAGGACGATGTTATCAACAGTATCAAGCACATCTTGAAGAAGAAAACTGTCTTGACTTCTCCACTATTCAGGTTGAGGCATTGCGTCTAATTGACAAAAACCCAGATATACTTGACGAAATCCGAGACAAGATCCAGTATTTGATGATGGATGAGTATCAGGATACCAACACTATTCAAGAACTTATCCTATTCAAACTTTCTGAACCGCAATTTAATCTTTGTGTCGTTGGTGATGATGACCAAGGGCTTTACAGATTTAGAGGCGCAACAATACGGAATATTCTTGAATTTCCGCAGAAATTCAAGGAAGGTGTCTGTCAACGAGTCAAACTTACCACGAATTATCGATCACATCCAGATATTATTAATTTCTACAACGGTTGGATGGATACCTTTGATTGGACATCTGGAGGTAAAACTTTCCGTTTTGACAAGACAATCATGCCAAACGCTGAAAAAGACTTTATAGATTTTCCCACTGTGCTAAAGGTATCTGGTGATCCTGAGACTAACAATTGGCACAACGAAGTACTCACATTTCTTCGTCGTTGCAAGGACAGTGGTGCATTGACGGATTGGAATCAAGTTGCTTTCCTTTTCCGGTCAGTGCGAAACGATAAGGTCATTGCCCTAGCCGCAGCATTAGAGGAAGGTGGTATCCCTGTCTACTCGCCGCGCTCAAATCTATTCTTTGATAGGACAGAAATTCGGCTAATGATCGGCGCGCTCATTTTCCTATTTCCGCAGTTTGCACAAGCGCGGGAATGGCAAACAGGTGCTAAACTTGAAATCTGGAAGTATTACGATGAAGAATGTTTTCGGGACTTCGCAACTGAGGTTCAGAAACCAGAAAACGAACTTATGCTGGCTTGGTGTCGCAGGAGAGCAAAAGTACATCTTAATCTGCCTGAATCGACAGACTACGCCTTCACTGGTCTATTTTATGAACTGCTGCAGTTCCCTCTATTTAGTCAGTATCTTGGAGAAGCAACGCAAGGTGGTGCAATTGACAGTCGTCCTGCTCGTAACTTGGCAATATTCTCACATCTGCTCAGTAAGTTTGAGTATCTTCACCACATTGATATTCTGTTACCGAAATATCTTGAGAAAAATATCAGAGATCTATTCAATAGATTTTTGCGTTTCCTCAAAGATGGTGGTATTGACGAATATGAGGATGCCTCCGAATACGCACCAAGTGGGTGCGTCTCCTTTATGACGATTCACCAGTCGAAGGGTTTGGAGTTCCCTGTTGTGATTGTAGGTTCAATGGAAGCAAGACCCATCAAACAATACACCGAACTTGATGAGTTGCTTCAACAGGAATACTACAGTAAAGAACCATTTGAACCTTTGGAACAAACTAAACACTATGATTTCCAGAGGTTGTTTTATACTGCGTTTTCCAGAGCGCAAAATCTTCTACTCCTCACCTGTCAGGAAAAAACAACGGGCAGTTGGCAAGCTCCATCAAAGTATTTGAAAAAAGTATACAATCAGGCGTGTCCGTGGCATAGCAATAAGTTCCAAGTTAAACAACTTACCCTTGAAACAATCAAAACCGTGGACTTAAAGAAGGAATACTCGTTCACGTCTCACATCACTGTTTTTGAGAATTGTGCCAGACAATACAAATTCTATCGCGACCTCGGCTTCGCTCCTATTCGTCGTAATCCGATCCTTTTCGGGACAGTGGTTCATCAAACCATTGAGGATATCCACAAAGCTGTCTTACGGGGAGAGGAACAGATAGTAAATGAGGAACAAATAGAACATTGGTTCAACTCTAACTATACTCATCTCTCACGTCAAGAACGACTCTACCTCAGTCCCGGTGGACAGAAGGCTGCATTAGATCACGTCCTGAAGTATGCACACCGCGAAAAAAGAACGTGGGACAGACTTCGTGAAACAGAAGTTGAAGTGTCGCTTGTCAAGGATGCATATCTCCTCAAAGGGCATGTGGATTTGATTCGAGGCGAAGATGACACTATGGAGATTGTTGATTTTAAGTCGGAAAAGAAACCGGACATTGATAGAGAACGTGAGAAGGTAAGCCGTTACCGCCGCCAGTTGGAAGTGTATGCACATATCATTGAAGGACGCACAGGACACAAAATTAGTAAGATGCACCTCTACTATACAGGCGTGGACGATGGTAATCCGTATATCAGTTTTAACAAAGATGAGCACTCTATTGATCGTACGATGGAGGACTTTGATGGAATTGTTGAACGTATTGAAAACAAAGACTTTGAGATAGTTTCTCGTCCTGAGGGACTGTGTCGGAACTGTGATATGAAGGCGTATTGTGACGAAAAGTAAATACACTGAATGATTGTATTGAAAATATAACAAGGAGGTACTTATGGAAACACAAACTGAACTAATTAATACTGAAACAGTTGATTCTGTTGAAACCTATGAATTTGAACCAATACAAGGATATCCTATGCTTAATTGGAAGGGTAAACGTCCACTACAACCCACACAATTCTATCCGGCACAATTAAAAGAGACTTACGGCGAAGAAGTAGACGGTTGGATAAACAAAATCTATTGGGGTGATAACCTACAAGTGATGAGCCATCTCCTCAAAACATATCGCGGACAGATTAACCTAATTTACATTGATCCGCCCTTTGACTCAAAGGCAGACTATAAAAAGAAGATAGAACTAAAGGGAAAAGAAGTTAAAAATGACAGGACCGCTTTTGAAGAGAAACAGTACACAGATATTTGGACAAACGATGAATATCTGCAGTTCATGTATGAACGCATAATTCTGATGCGTGAATTGTTAGCAGACAATGGGACAATTTATCTACATTGCGACCCAACTGCTAGCCACTACATCAAGATAATCATAGACGAAGTCTTTGGAAGTGACAACTTTAGGAATGAGATCGTGTGGTTTTATCGTTCTGGCGGTGTTAGTAAGAAATGGTTTGGAAGAAAACACGACATAATTCTATTTTATGTAAAAGCCCACCATAATGACTATGTCTTCAATATTCAGAAAGAACGATCATATAATAGGGACAACAAGCCATATCGTTTCAAAGGTGTTGAAGAATTTGAAGATGAAGAAGGACGGTGGTATACGGTTGTATCTATGCGTGATGTTTGGGATATTGACATGGTAGGTAGAACTTCTAGTGAACGGCTTGATTATCCTACTCAGAAACCTGAGGCACTCATTGAACGCATCATTAAAGCGTCATCTAATCCTGGAGATCTTGTTTTTGACTGTTTTATGGGAAGTGGAACGACACAAGCAGTAGCTATGAAACTCGGGCGTCGATTCATCGGAGCAGACATCAATCTGGGTGCAGTGGAGACTACCTCCAAACGTCTCTTCAACCTTGCAAAGAAGATACGGATAAACACAGCACAAGAAGAACTTGACCTTCAAGAAGGGGGAGAAACTGAAAATATACAAACTTACTACACAGGTTTTGAAGTCTACAATGTTAATAACTATGATGTATTCCGCAATCCTAAAGAGGCGAAAGATTTGCTTATTGAAGCATTAGAGATTCAAAAACTGCCCTCAGGCAGCATTTACGATGGTGAGAAAGATGGACGCAAGGTCAAGATAATGCCGATAAACCGCATCGCAACCCGTGCAGACCTTGGAGAATTGATTACTAGCTTTAACTATCAAGAATTTCAGCGGAGTCAGGAGGAACACCCAAATGCTCCGGTGGAAAAGTTACTGTTGGTTTGTATGGGACATGAACCTGATCTCAAAGCCTTTCTTGAAGCCGGAGTTCCTAATTTCGAACTTGAGATAGAAGTAATGGATATACTGCGTGATAAATCCAAGTTAGAATTCAAACGTGATTCTGAAGCGAAGATAGTCCGTAGCAACGGGAACTTAGTCATAGAGGAATTTTATCCAATGAACCTGCTTCAAAAATTGAGCATCATGAAAGAGACCGTTGGCTATTGGGGCGAATTAGTAGAATCAGTGAAAATCGATTTCAACTATGACAGTGCAGTGATGAATCC
The DNA here is from genome assembly GCA_965261435.1 of Candidatus Poribacteria bacterium. Taxonomy (GTDB): domain Bacteria; phylum Poribacteria; class WGA-4E; order WGA-4E; family WGA-3G; genus MSPOR6. The sequence continues at coordinate 1,993,333 of CBDHDL010000021.1, read as the reverse complement.
AACAGTAATAGATTCACCTGAAGGTGAGAAGTTGGTTAAAGGTTCTTACACTATACCAGAAGACGCAGGCACGATTCGGGTGAAAATCACCGATTTGCTGTCGGAGTCCTTAGAAATGAGTGTTGAGTAACGTTTATAGGAGGAAAGAATGGTACGCAACAGACGACAAATTGATCTTGACTTTGCTTTCTATACTTACTTGCACTACTTTTATAGGGAGAACCGTGGTCGAATTCGTACCCATTTTCGTGGACTTTCCAAAAAAATTCTCGATTTTAACGACCCCGAGTCAGGTGCATTTCTGCGTGAACCTCAGTTTCAGGCTTTAGAGATGTACGTCTTCCTCAAAGAATATTTGGGCAATCAACACGTTCATGAGATATTTGCCGACTGGCACGCAAAACAAAAAGGATTTGAAGGTCGGTCAAATATCGGAGATCAACAGATGGGATTGTTTGGTGATCTTGATACGGAACAGTATGAATCTGTATTTGAATACATCCAAAAGTTTGAGTGCATCTATCCAAACTATATTTTTGCTCTTCCAATGGGAACGGGGAAAACTATTCTTATGGCGACTTGTATCTTCTATGAATTTCTGCTTGCCAATAAATTCCCGAAAGATCGAAAATACTGTCATAATGCGCTTGTTTTTGCACCAGATAAAACTGTCCTGCAATCTCTTAAAAAGATACAAACTTTTGACATGGGACTTGTAGTGCCTGCTGAGTATCTCAATTTTCTGTCAAGTCATATAAAGTTCCACTTCCTTGAAGAAATAGGAACGTCGCTTTCAACTATCGATCAATCTCGCTTTAACGTAATTATTTCCAACACCCAGAAGATTATCCTGAAACGGCAGCACACTAAAATAAGTGCGGGAGACCGTCTGTTTCAGAGTGAGATACCTACTTATACGACGGGATCGGTCTACAGTGAATTTTCCAAACTTTACGGTTTTGATTCGCCTGAAGATGAAAAAGAATTAACCAGCAACCAGCGTTTTCAGAAACTGACGCGCCTTAAACAACTCGGTATTTTCGTTGATGAGGCACATCATGCCTTCGGTAATAAACTTGCAAAAGATATGGGAATAAAGGATAGGGATTCTTTAACCAGTCTTCGGCTTACGATTGATGAATTAGCGTTGAGTTTGAAACAAGCTGAAACAAGTGTCTGTGCCTGTTATAACTTTACTGGGACACCTTACGTCGGACAACAGGTATTACCTGAAGTTGTCTATGGTTATGGGTTTAAGGAAGCAATTGATAAAGGTTTCCTCAAGAAAGTGAATCTCCACAGCTACACCAATCCGAAAAGTTCTGAGTTTGTTAAACTGGTTATTAAACATTTTTGGGAGAACCACAAGGAGCAACGACATGAAGGGATGTTACCGAAACTTGCTCTCTTTGCGGCTACTATTAGTGAATTACAAAACGAACTTCTGCCCGCAGTTGAATCTGTCTTGAGTGATCTCGGTGTTCCAACTTCTCGAATCCTCGTCAACGTAGGTGACGAAAAGATAACCACTAATGATGAGCGTAGAGAGTTCAACAGCCTTGATACCCCTAAATCCGAGAAACAGTTTATTTTATTGGTCAATAAAGGAAGAGAAGGGTGGGACTGCAGATCACTGTTTGGTGTAGCACTTTACCGAAAACCGAGATCGAAAATATTTGTCCTACAAGCGAGTATGCGCTGCTTGCGCCAGATTGGTGAGGGACAACAAACTGGACACATCTATCTATCAGAAGAGAATACTGAGATTCTCAGTAACGAGTTGCAACAGAACTTCCGAGTCAGTATTGATGAGGTGAGTAACGCTGGTAGAGAAAGAATTAATTATGCGGTGCGTGTCAAAAAACAGGTGAAAGTGACGCTCAAGCGTATCAGAAAGATGCATCAGTTGATAGAGAAGCAACCACCAAACCAGCTATACTTAGAACTCGATCAGATAGAGTCAAATAAGTATCGCTTGATATATGAAAGACGCCAAGGTCTGCAATCTTCACAACCAGATCATACCGAAGATATGAGTGAATTCAAGGAGCGGCTTGACTTTAGTCAGTTAACTTTGTGTGCTGAGATCGCTCGTTATCTCAATCGATCTCCTCTGGAAATAGAGGGAATCCTAATGAATACGCAAGAGGGGATGGAGGAGATACTTCAGAATGTGAATGAGTTCAATGAGCTACTCTATGACGAGATTATACCTCGTCTTTTCAAAGCTCTGTATGATCTAAAAGAATTTGAACATCATGAACCTGAAGAAATTGAATTAGTTAAAGAACCAGAAGATGGATTCTATAAAGTCAGAGCGAATCCGAGCCTTGTGCTTAAAGAAGATGAACCTGACAGTCCTATCGTGAATAAGCATGGACATAAGAGTTTCCATCTTGATACTTATGCCTTTGACTCCAATCCTGAACGCGATCTGTTTTGGTATCTACTAAAGGAAGGCAAAGTAAAAGAGGTTTATTTCACAGGAATGTTGACACATGGACAATCGGATTTCTACATCCAATATATTGACCCAGAATCCCACGCTGTCAGACGATATTACCCAGATTTCTTGATGCAAAAAGACGACGACTCTTGGGTAATAGTGGAGGTCAAAGGTGACAATAAGATTGATGACAAAATTGTTCAGGCAAAAGCAGATGCTACACAACAAAGAGCAAGTGCAAGTGATATGTCTTACGAGATTATTAAAGGCAGTGATGCTGAGGCAGGACGTTATCATTCGTTGTTGTAGGTGGTTTAACAACTTCCGACTAAATTTTCGCCCATGGCTTTATGCAACACCTGTTATATAATTCATTATGATGTCTATTATACTGTAGGGGTTTATTAGTTTTACGTCCGTGTGGTTAGGAAACCACACTTACTGAAAGCACATCTACCTTACATGGTTAATTTTAATTCCATCGGATGCATTCTAAATTGACGCCATCTATTCAGGATTATTGATTTTTAGATCGCCGAATGGATTACCATCTGTATCCGTTATCCGCAAGTAAAATCCCCATGGAAGAGATTCGTTGCTAACTTTGACAAGGATGGCGTTTTTTCCTTCAGTGATTGTCACGGGAATAGTGCGTCGATCAATCTGTGCCCCACGTGTTCTTCTGTGAGCATACACTTTTTTGCCGTTCAACCACACCTTTCCTTGGTCATCACTGTCAAAACGGATCTGTGCTTTGCGTTCATCTGGTGATGAAAATGTTATCCAAGCATAAGATGTAAGCATTTTTTCATCTTCACCAAAAGAGAAGAATCCATCGTAGGTCTCATCAGTTCCCTGTTTCCACTTGACTTGCCCAGAAAAGCCTTCATATTCTGTGTTGCTGTCTATCTGAGTTGTCTCTTCTGAAATATACGCAGTATTGTAACCGATACCTGCGGTATTATCAAATGGACCGAGTGTCAACCATGCACTTTCCGGTAAAAACCCGGTTTTCTGAACATAAACTCTTGCTTTATCATTCATATCCAATTCACGGCAAAATTCTGCAATTAGTAAGTTAGCATTTAACTGTGAACCAAAATCTGTTGGTATTGACTCAAACAATTCACCTATCATCTCATTATATTTCTCTTTATCTTTTATGTGTTTACTTGTTTCAGAGATGTGTTGCAAAATTGTCTCAATATTCTTTACTCTGAAAGTTTGAGAATGTCCTTGAGGATTTAAACTAATAGTATACTTTTCCAATGCTTCGTCATATTTTTCGTTTATGAGATATGCTGAACCTAAGGTGGCATACATCGTAGGACTTGAATCAAATTCAACAATCCGTTCAGAAAGTTTTAATGCAATCTCCGGTAATCTGTTTGCTGAAATGAGTTTTCTTGCCAGTCTAAACATATCCTGTACATTTTTTCGCTGTTCAGGATCATTTCCTAACAGTTCCAACCATTTTTCATAAGCTTCTGTGGCTTTTTCTGTATCTTCTGACGCCAAGAACGTATCCCCTAACATTTTGTGTAGGAGTGGACTGTTTGCCGATTTAGCACTCAACTCATTTAGTAATGTAAGTCGTTTGTTAGCATTCTTCACGCCAGGATAGAGGTCTAATAGGGTTTTAACAATTTCATCATGCTCAGTTGGCTTGAGAGAAACTTGCAGCGCTTGGCGATACACCAACTCAGCTTTAGCCGGACTTTTCTGTCTCTTATATGTATTTGCAAGCGATTTAATGAGTTGATATGATGTCGGTTCAAGTGTGAGCGCTTTTTCATAAACATCTGCTGCTTTTTTAAGGTTCTCTTTCATATCTGCATCCGTAGCATTTGAATATAGCTCGCCTACTTTCTTATACCACTCAACTTTGTTAGGTTGAATTTCGGTCAGTTTTTCATATTGAGTTATGGCTTCTTTGAACATATCATTTTGTTCATAAGTTTGAGCAAGCGTTATTCGTGCATTAGCATCATTAGGATTATCCTCAACTGTCTTGATTTGTTCAGGTAACTGTTTTTCAAATAGGTTCCCATCTTTGTAAGCTTGTTTAATTGCATTTTCTGCTTGTGTTTTCTTTCTACTATCGCGTGCGATACTTTTCAATTTTGTATATGCTTCAACTGCCTCTTCGTACTGTTTCAAGGCAAGTGAACTTTTTCCAATTAGATCATAAATGATTTCTTCTTCCCATCGACTGCCGCCACTGTGTCGGTTGGAGTTTACAACAAGAGCATCTTTAAGGTGTTTTATTGCAGGTTCATACAATTCACCTTGATAACAAATTGAACCTATTGAACAGAGGAACCACAGATCCTGTGATCGATTACTTGTAGTAAGTGCAGTATTGGCTTGATTTATCATAACATTAGTTTGTTCCGCATTACCAATTTTGTTGAGTGCTGCAGCAGCATAGAAGTATGCCCTTACATTGCTGGGGTCTGCTTTTGCTAATGCCTGATACATTTCAGCAGTTTTCTCATGGTTTTTAGCATTCCTATATATTTCCGCAATAACTTCCAAAGAGATAGAGTCGTTTGCGTTTTTGGCAAGTCTATTTTCAAAAGTTGCTTTTAGTTGATCTATCTTTCCCTGACTCTGATATGCGTTAATTAGAGTATTTCTGGCTTTATCTTCTCCAAATCTAATATTGAAACCACTCGAACTACTTGATATTGAGGTGCCGCCTATTTTATTCTGTTCCATAGTATCATAAAGTGCTATAGCTAAATCATCTTTACCGCCTCGGATATATTCTTTCAATAATTCGGAGTAGACACTATCAGAATCATAACTTCTGGACGACATCTCTATTGCTTCCTTGTAAGCTTTAATTGCTTTATCCGATTCACCTTTATTTCGATAGTGCCGTGCCAGTTCAACTTTCATTGTAAAGGTAAGTGTGCCTTTCTTTTCTGCTTCCTTTAGATGTTCTTCAAGTTTTCCCTGCTGTCGCAGGATAGTTAATATCTGTCGTTCAATATCTCGTATTTCCCAGTCATCTGTTGCCATTTGAAGTGCTTTCTCATAAGTTTTAACAGCCTCATCAAATTTTCCGTTATTCTGATGGGAACGTGCAATACTTTTTTGCATATCAAGTGAAAGTGTTCCTTTTTTTTCGGCTTCTTTCAGATATTCATCAAGTTTTCCTTTGCGCCGATAAATCTCCATCATTTGTCGCTCAATCTGGTCGAGTTGATATGTCTGTTGGACAAACTTTTTTGCTTCAATGTAAGTCTTTTCAGCATCATCAAGTTTGTTGTTTTTCATATAGAGACTCGCTAAATCTTGATATACTTGACCGTTCCCTGGCGAAAGTTCAATTGCTTTTTTGTATGAAGCGATAGCTTCATCATTCTGATTCTTACTGCTATATAATTCTGCCAGTCTTGCATGACTGTTGCCATTTTCAGCATCTTCCTCAATATACTTTTTCGCAAGCTCAATTGCATCATTGATTCTACCTGCGCTCTGATATGCGTTGACAATTCCATCTTTGTATTTAGTGTTTTCAGGATCTACTTTAATCAACGCTTGCCAAGTCTCTATAGACTTATCATGCTGTTTTTGTCTTGAATAAAGGGTTGCGAGTTGAGATCGAGATTCCAAATCTTCGGGCATCACTTTTGCTATCTGTTCATAGGCAGCAATTGCTTCAGGAATTTGATTTCGTCGCATGTGTTGTTGCGCTATTGTTCTTTGTGTGTGTATGTTAAACGACTGATTTTTCTGGCTTTGTGCGTCTATTGCTGATACACCATCGCGTCGAACTCTGATTGTTGCTAATTGTTCTTGTGCCCGTTCTCGATAGTATTGTTGTCCGGATAAGTCATTCAAAACTTCAGTTAGCAATATTTCTGCTTCGTCCCACAATTCATGTTGAATATATACTCGGGCAACACTTTCCTTCTCATAGAATTGTGGAATAGTATGCCGCATTAAGCGGATTGTCCCCATTTTTAGTATATATCGCTTTGCAGTCTCTTTCTCACCTTTCTTTGAATACGCTGTACCGAGTTGGTTATAGGTTTCAGACAACAGATAATGTCTCTGTGGATCAACATTTTTTATCGCAGCTTTTAGAACTCGGATTTCCCGATCAACGTCAGACTGTTCTCTATAGGTATTCGCCAAGGTACCTAACCAATTGAGTCTGTCTCTTGACGGAATATCTTCAATCAGTCTATCTACAAGTGCATCTGATGCTTCCAATTCCTCTGTCACAACTTTTGTAACAGCAGCCAAATAAAGCACTACTGGTTCAGCTTCTTCATTGGCAATCAGTGCGTTATACTTCGTATCTAATGCTTTTAAATCTTCAGTTAATTCAGTGAATTTTGCTGATTTTGTAATTATCCCAATTTTAGATTCTGTTTCTTCAATATTGAGTTTTTGCCGTAAGAGTTCAATAGCTTTATCACGGTTCCCAGCATCTACATAGGCATTTACTAATTGATTGCTAACATTATTGGCACTTGATTCCATCAATTTTTCATAGATTTTTACTGCATCTTTCGGTTTTTTGTTGCTTAATAACTCAGATGCAACTCTGTTTGCAAATTCAATCCCACTTGAATAGTGTTTGTCAGATCCGATTAATTCTATTGAAAGTTCAACTAACTTATCAATCTCTCTTGCTTCTGTAAATGTCCGTACAACTTCATAGTAATGATAACCTGACTGTGCTGGGCTCTTTTCTCTCATAAGAATACCAAACTGAGCTGCCGCCTTTTTATATTGTCTATTCCGTTGAAGGAACTGAGCGTAAGTCGCTCGTGTGTTATAATCTTTAGGTCGCAATTTCAATGCTGCTTCGTAAGCGTTTGACGCTTGTGGTACTTGCCTTTTGCCAGCATAATATCTTGCCAATCTGATTTGTGCTTGGAAAGAGTTTGGATTCTTTTGTGCAGCTTCAATTAGTTTTGCTGCTGGATCTCCAGTGGTTGTTGTTCTACCGACTAAACGTGTTGCTTGTTGAAAATTCCATGACTGCATTGTTCGTCCATATCTATCAGTCTGGTTTGCGAATTTTATTGCGCGTGCGGCTAACCGTGCAGCATCTTGTCCTCGTCCGAGATTATTCAGATGTTGGCTAAGTTCCGCAAGGAAGTTGGGGTCGCGTTCACGCATTGCTAAGGTCATAGTTTTCTTTGCTACCGCAATAGCATATTGCGTAAGTCCGTTCTGATGTAGTTTTTGTGAAAACTGATAAAGTTCTCTTAAACTACTGGGTGAGTTCAATACTTTCGTCATTAATTCCCGAACAGCGAAAGTATCACCTATATGAACGGCAATGTGTAAAGTAAGGTCGAAATATTGACGTCGGTTTCTCGGATCTGCTTCAGATAATGACTGCAATAGTTTTAAGGCTTCTTTATGTTTACCTGACTGAATTGAAATCAATGTTGTACTTAGTTTTATGGTAAGATCATCAGGGAATTCGTCCTCTAATCCTGCTAAAATCTCCAACGCGGCATCGCGTTTATTTTCCCACCAATAACAGTAGCACATTGCTAATGCTGGATAGATACGGTCTCTTCCTTCAGCATTGTCAATTTCTGTTTTCAAATGTTTGTAAAGTGCATCATGTTGTTCGTTAATCCACAATCGGTTGAATGTCTGCTGTAGAGAACGCAGACGACTCTGATCGTAATATATTGTGGCAGTTGGGAAACCTGCTTGTAACGCGGCGTAACCGCCATAAGAATAAGTAGATCTACTGAGAGCTAATGCCCGCCGGGGATTTGTAGACTTAGGTTTTGTCTGTTCAAAATACTTCCAGTAATAAGCAACCGCTTCGTCAGCTTTGTTTTCCTTGAGACGCAGTGAAGCGAGTGTTTGATACGAATTGGATAACTGTCGCAGCATTTGTGGTGTTGCCGTTGTTATATATTTTGTTATGAGTTTTTCAGCTTCTGCTGTTCTATCCATTGAGGAATAAGCGTTGACTAACATCGGTACTAATTTGGGGTCATCAATTTCTTCCTTCTGAAGTTCATCTACTAACTTATCAACATCATTCTTCTGACCTTGAAAATTTAACCTTCTTACAAAATCTATCATGAACCACTGTCTTGCATCAGTTGATAACCATTCCATACTATCGAGTCGTGGCATGAATTCTTCAAAATTTAGTTTATTCTCAAAGACATCGTTACGCAACTTAATGCTCTGATACAACGGATTGTTAGGAGCAGCAGCAAGTAACTTGTCAATAAGCAGTGCTAATTTCTCATCATCCTCATTCAAACCGTAGAGTTGGCTCAATAATTCAAGATTATGTATGTCTTTAGGATTCTCTTCACTCTTTTTCTCAAATTGTTGAACTAACTCGTCTAATCTTCCTTCTCCAACCATAATGAGGTACAACTGCACGAGTGCCCCTGACTGTGCCTCTTCAAAACTACTCGGACTCCAAACTTGTCTGGTTGTATAGCCGTAAGGTTGTCTTTCTATTTGATACCTCAGACTTGATGCAAGGTGGAGTTTGTTCAGGTTCATGCCGGGTGGACCGTAGTTATATTGAGGAACATTTGGGGTAGTCGTTTTTGCTATAGCATTAGAAGTGGACTCATCAATAGGTTTGCTCATTGCCAACACCCGTTGAAAAATCTGTATGGCTCTTTCTGGTTCATTTATTGATACGAGGGTAGAACCGACTTGATATAATGCAAGATGTGCATCTTTGCCAGTAATTTTTTCAGCAGCACTGTCAATTGCAGTAAGCGCCTCTTCCAATAAACCGTATCCTATCAACAATTTAGCGAGTTTTACTTCTGCTTCAAGAGTCTGATTCTTTGAATGGAGTACTTTTGACCATTCTTGGATAGCTTCCTGTTCCCGTCCGATATCAAACAATAATTCCCCCAGTTTCTGTCGATGTACAGGATCAGGTTTAACTTTGACCAGTCTTTCTTGGTAATTTAGTGCTTCTTGTATCTCACCCAGATCAATGCTTATGTCAACCAATTGTGTTAACAGTTCAGCATTTTCGCGTTGTCTGTCTAATGCTCGTGCGATTTGAAAGCGTGCGTTTGTTAAATCACCTTCAACACGATAGATTTGTGCGAGTGCTAAGACTGGACTTATATCAGATGTATTGGTTTTTGCCATCTGCTTCAATTTGTCTTCAAATTCTTCTCTTCGCCCTAAATCATAATATGCATTTGTAAGAGGTTTTATAAAGTTCAGTTTATCGCTAACGTTTTCGCTGAGTTCCCAACATCTCCAATATTGTGCAATTGCTTCTCGGTGTTTTCCTGATAGATTGTAAATAGCAGCAAGTTCAATTCTGTTTTCAATGATTTCAGGACGCAGTCTAATTGCCTGTTTGTAGCTATCAATTGCCTGTTCATAATTGCCGGCTTGTTTTGCGATTTGCGCAAGAAGCTGATGTCCTTCAGGATTTCGTGGACTATGTGCGACGACTTGCTTAGCAGCCTTTGTGGATTCTTCAAAATCGAGACCTTTTAGGTAAGCGTTAGAAATATTCGCGTAGTATTCTCTTGAGTTGGTGCTATCAATTTGCGTTAGGTGATTGTAGATTTTTATAGCTTCGTCGCGCCGTCCTTGTTTAACATAAACATTAGCTGTCCATCTATTTACATTGATATCATCAGGTTGAAGTTCAAGTGCCTTGAGTAAGATTTCAAGAGCATAAGTCGAATTTCCGATCTTGATGTACATCTTAGCAAGCCGCTTTAGATGTGAGAACTTTTCTTTATCCGTGATACCTTCTTTATTAAGTTGAGTTTCCACCTCCTCTATTTTGTCAACGATTGTACCGTTTCTTCTGTATAGTTCAATACGCTGATCGTCCATCTGTTCTGCAAAAAATTCGTTCGGTGCCAGTTTGACGGCATGGGTATATTCGATGAGTGCATCATCAAATTTAGCGTTATCCATTAAGCGTTTCGCTAACGCTTCTCGAAAACGATAGGTGTCTGGCATGAGTTCAACAGCTTTTCTACTTGCTTCTATTGCTTTATCTGAGAATTTCTTAGATTCCAGCAAACGTGCTAAACGGTCGTAGTTCTCAGCTGTCTCTTTATCATCTTCAACCATTTTATTCCATGCGTTGATTGCCTTTTCGCTATCTCCTTGTCGGAAATAAAATTCGCCGTAATACTCTATAAAATCAAGGTTATCTGGCGCGAGCGAGATAGCATTCTGATAAGCAGTTGAAGCGTCATCAGACCATTCATTGCTTGTGTATATTTCAGCGAGGGTCAGAAAGGTACTTGCATTTTCCGGATCACGATCAATCATCCGTTGGTATACTTCTCTTGCTTTTGCCTCATTCTCAAGTTCCAAGTATATTTTCCCAAGTTCTCTATAGATACCGAAGTTGTCAGGACTTTGTTCAGAGATTACCTCATATTCTGCTGCTGCCTCTTCAAACTTTTCGGCATTCCTAAGTACAGCGATAAGACTCAAACGTAGATTATTGTCTGTCGGTGCAAGCTCTAATCCTTTTCTATATGTACTAATTCCTTCATCCAGTTGCTCATTTTCAACATAAGCTGCAGCAAGCAACCCGATTAATTCAGTATCATTCGCATCCTTTTCAAGTTTACCTTGATAATAAACTATGAGGTCTTTCCAATTGGCATCCGCTGAGTATATTGCTATAATCCTTTGTTGTAAATCTTTTCTAAGCCAATTACCAGGTGCGGTTAATTCTAATGCACTGTCATAACTATTCCGTGCTTTCTCAAATTCTCCAGAATCCTCGTGGATTTTACCGATTTCACGCAGACTAAGACACATACGATACGGGTCATCTGATTTGATGTCAATGATAGATTGGTGTTGTGTTATCGCTTGATTATACAGTTCTTTCTCTCTGAATAGGTCTGCCAGTTCTATGCGTGCAAAAATATTCTGCGGGTCAAGTTCAGAGATTTTTTCCCAGGCTTTAATCGCTTCGTCCAACTTGTCACGACTGAAATAAGCATTACCCAAAGCTTTGTAAATAGCAGTTAATTCTTCTGGTGATACCGATTTTGTCTGCTCAGACAGCGTAGTTGATTTACTTAATGCGTTAATTGCTTCCTCATGCTCACGAAGTGTTACATATAGTTGTCCAAGTGCAAAATGAGTGTAGTAATCATTAGGAGCATGTTCGACTGCGCTTTGATACGAAGTGAGTGCATCAGTATCATTACCCAATCTTTTGTATATGTGTCCTAATATAAGCTTTAGGTTCGCATCTTTTGGACTGGCTTCTGCTTCTTTTTCATATTCTGACACCATTGCAGTTAAACCGTCTCCTTCAAGATAGAACTGATACAACCGATCAAATGTGCTTCCTTCTCTCGGTTTACGGTGAAGCATCAACTTGTATCGTTCTATGACTTTGGTATCGTTATTTTCCTCTTGTGCAAAGAGAATAGGGGTCAGCAAAAGGGTGGAAAAAATAAGAAGTAAGACAGACAACGCGATTTTGTTATTTTTACTGATAGACATCAGATTACCTCCATTGATATGAGAATTCAATGCTGATTTCAAACTCACCTTTTCATATTTAGATACTGTTCCTTAGAATTAGATAGCAAAATTTCAATTTTAATTATAACGTGAGTTTGATAATTAAATACAATATTCGTTGTAGGTCGGGTAGAGGCACGAAACCCGACATGTATTGTTCTGTAATGGGTCAAGATGTTGGGTTTCGTTCCTCAACCCAACCTACGTAAGTTATTTGTTCTGATTTATCAAACTCACGTTAATTATAGTAAAATCCACAATTACCTGGACATTGGCGAGGTTAGGAAACCTCGCCAGCAGTGGGTGTTGAGATAGGTTGTCCATTTGAAGTGCTCACGTATTTTTAGATTTTACTATATAATCCATTAGGGGTCATTTTTGTATTGCGTCTTTCGTAAGGACGCCACTGTTAACGTATCGTGAAACCAACCCGTACAATTACTGTGTACATAGACAATATCGTTTATCTTAATCTGACGATTGTTAGGAAATTTTTCAGTTAGATCGTGTCCCCGTAAGAATCTACCGTCGTACCGTCTAAAGAATACGGTGCGTCCAGTTTCCTCAATATATACCTCACACATTTCCCCGCCATGTTCTGCCTCAAGGTCAGCATCTATCACTCTTAGACAATGAAACGTATTTTCTCCTATTGTCACATGATATGTTCCGGCTCCCAACCCGTTTCCATCCGTGGTTATGTAGGAACCATCAGACTGAAGTTCATATCGACCATCATCAAAAATCCGACGGTTCGCGTCTGGACCCCATTGTGCTTCAAACCCTTCATCACCGATCGTGTTGTAAATCCTTTTTCCATCACTGGTGTTTACTACCGAGATCCACCTTGTACGCGTATCGTCAATAGCAACATACATCAGATCAGGTGATGCCGGCCACTCCTTCTTTACCCATTCATTGAACTGTATTTCTACACATTCAATGTCTCGAATAATAGCGGGAGCAGTAGGGATCAGCTCAGTTACAGCGTCTAATCGTTGTGTTTCTCCGTCATATTCTGCCCACATGTATGATTCACCCATTTTGGGTATAGCAAACCACCATTGCAGCTCTTGACAGTCTACCTCCTGAATCCGTTGGGAACTTTCGACTATCTTTATCTCTGGACGAGTTGATGGAAAAGGGTGATCTAATACTTCTCCTGGTGAATGAATTGAGAATTTAGATGTCATGTTTTAGTAATACCTTTCATCAAGATTATCTGTCTTTTGATAAGACGACTATCGCAAGGATTGCACCGACTAACACTATGCCTCCAACAAGAATCAATTCAATGGGACCAATTGCCATGTTTTTTCTCCTAAGTTAGTTAGACTTGTAGGTCGGGTAGAGCGAAGTGAAACCCGACATGTAAAGTTGATATGAAGTTAAAGAATTTATTCGGGTAATTTGGCGAGGTTAGGAAACCTCGCCAGCGGCATCGGGAAGGCAGGTGCGGTTAGGAAACCGCACCTACCGTGTCGGGGTCTAAATTACCTAATTTATTATTTTAACTTCATATATGGGCATCTCGTCGGGTTTCGTTCCTCTACCCGACCTACAATGTATGAGTAGACTTTGTTTTCCTATAGTGTGAATTATGTATCTTGTGTTGCGTAGGGACGCAGGCAAAAGTACATTCAATTATCTCTTCAAAACCAAAATTACTATTGCCGAGAGAAAAGCTCCACCAAAGAACAGTAAAATTGCAAGTTCAAAAATACCGATACCTATCATAGACTGAATTCTCCCTATTGTTTGTCTTAAGAACTAATATCATGGATTTCGTTCTTTCCAACGTTTTACGGCTTCTATCTTTGCTTCTTGCCAACCTGTCCAATCTGTCTTTCCTTCGTATCTAACAACATCGTGGATTGTTGCGCGGGGTTGATATGTTATATAGTTTCCTGTGTGCCATGCAAGGTTTCGATAGATCATAAAGTCTCCTGGGGCTAAATGGACTTGAACAGCACCAGGAAACTGTTGACAGTGTTCTAAGTTATATCTTTCTGCTTCAACGTTCGACTGTCCATCAGCAGGTTTACGTAATTTAGGGTCTTTAGTAGATTGTACTTCTCCTGGCATATCCCATTGTCTGAGATGGCTACCGGGAACAAACCATGTGCAAGAATCAGCATATATGGCACAATTGACTTGATTAAAGTGACGAAGGTCGTGCCATACTTCTGCCAATTTTGCATTGACTATATCATCACGCGCTTCAATTGGCACCTCTACTACACCATCACGATGCCATCCAAGATGCCAAGGGTGTTCAAGTGGTTCCACAAGTAATCCCATTATATCAACATGTCCGTGTGTGTAGTCAGCACCGAGGAGTTTCTCGACTGCATCACGAAGTTCGGGTAACTCACAATATTCATAGAAAGGTTTCAGATCTAATTCATCCTCATAATTTGACAAGGGTTGAATCCGTTGTGTCTGAGGTCCGTTAAGTTTGTGTGCTAATTGCCGCGCTTTCTCCGCTTGTTTTCGTAAGTCAGTTAGGAGTGAAGCGGGTACAATTCCTTGGAAAACAAGATAACCATTTGAAAGATACTTGTTGACCATATCATCTATAAATTGAAACGCCACATTTTCCTCTCAATATTCACCTTTTCATCTATTTTACAATATGAGATAGACGATTGTCAATAATTAAACAGGGTACAAGCAAAGGTGTGCCTAATCCTTTTTTTGTTTTAGCACACGGAGAGTGTCTACTCCTTCAGATTTCAGCAGGAATTACATTTTTCTTTGATTTTCTCCTTAAAGATGAAGTATACTAATTATTGAAGAGAGTTAACCGGAGTGTATTCGTATATGAAATACTTGTTTTTCATTACACTTCGCTTGTCTTGTAAATAAGGAGCTTGTAATGAAGTATTCAAAGATTCTAATTCTTGTCGGAGTCGGTTGTTTTGTAGGTTTTCCCTTTGTCTTTGGTGTAGACCTTCAGTTGGGGAATTTATCTAAAACGGGAAAAATTGATGTCAATGTGGACGAAGCGAAACCAAAAATGAAACAAGGTATCGGGGAATATAAAAACCTAAAACAAGTTTCTAATAAAGATTCCGATAGTGCAAAATCTTCTGATAATTCCGATTATTATCAGGTAATAGTTGATAACAATCTTTTCCGTCCTCTCGGTTGGAAGCCACCGAATAAGGAACCTGAATATTCGTTGGTCGGTACGACTGTGGACCCAATAGGAAATAGGTCACAAGCGTTTGTAGTGGATGAACGCTCAAATCAATTTTTTATGGTCGGTGTTGGTGAAAAAGTAGGGGATGCGTTAGTTAAAGAAATTGATGATAAGACGGTAACTTTATACAAAGATGGTGAGATCATCACGCTTAATCGTGGCAGTATGGGGTTTCTCGGAAGTGGCGAAAGATCATCCCGCGAAGGTTCCTCTTCTCGATACGAAAGAGGCAATGACAAAGAAAGAACTGTTCAAAGAGGAACTCGCTCTAAATCAACTGGCACTGCGGAAGATAGGAAAAGAATGGAGAAGATGATCAGAGAAAATGAGAAAAAAATGAAATCTGTGATGAAAGAAACGCAACAGTCTCAAAAGAAAATGGAGCAAGCAAAACGCAAGGCAGTAACGACAGAGAAGAAGAAGATCATTGCTATTGATAAGGAATTAAAAGGAAAGTAAAATCGTCAACTTGTGTTTATGATGATTAGGAATCTAATCATATAGGGGCCTTGGAGTGAACCAATATTACAGCAATAACCCCACAGGAAATTCATAGAGTTTCTTGTGGGGTGATTCTATGCTATTAGGCAGTTATTCTTATGCAACGTTTTTAACGTTCTCAGGCATATTCTCGAGTCGAGATAACCAATAACCGACATCATAAGATTCATCACCAATGAGGAATCTCCATAGCTTAATTCGGTTGACGATCTCAAGTCGTACATCGTTGCCATACCATCTATGATTTCGACTCAAAATGCCACGGATACCTGCTGTGTCAATGTCATCAGTGTTCCAAAGTTTGAGTTGTCGGACTGTTGGGTTAAGTCGCAACTTGAACATATAGCGTGTATCTTCAGTGAGGTTGGGTTGTGCACAATGCCACATTCCGTGATGGACAACAACGAGTGTTCCAGCATTGCAAACGATCGGGTGTTGGCTAAGGAAGTTCTGGTAACGAGCCACGTCTGTTTCACATACGCGTCTGAAATGACTTCCGGGTAAGATCATCGTCCCTCCCATTTCACGCGGTGTGTCGTGTGAAAAATAGAAGAACTGTATGTCAAAGTGCATCCGAAGGTCAATGATTGCGTCTGCGTGCCATATTTGTCCATGCTCACTCTGTGGACGTACAATATGAACAGCGTGATGGTCATATAACGGGTTTTCACCAACGAGACTTTGGATAATACCTTGCACTTTTGGTAGGTTAAAGACTTCGCCGACAGCAGAACCTTCACCCCATACGTCGTTTAGAACGGTTCCGCCACCGCCTCGGGTAGGCACACCTGATGCCATTTCTTGATGTGCAGCTTTATTTAATTCATCAGGTATAAAATCATCAAAGCGTAGATACCCATCTGCGACAAAACTCGCCATCTGTTCTGTAGTCAGGAGATGCTGTTTGTCAACCATTAGATTTCCTCCATTTTCTCTAAGACATATTCAAATCTTAGATATGATGTATGATACTCCATTCCGGGATATGCGGGAAATTGTTGTGGAAATTGAATCACCCGCCATCCATCTTGCATAGCTTCAACAACAGAACTATATGGTGGAGCATCGCTATCTCCAGTTGTATAACGTTTTTTCCCAGTGCCATCATACATTGCCCATGCAACGACGTGGCTGTTCAGGTCCGGTGTGTGTAAATGTAAGACGAGAAGCTGCTGTCTTAATTCAGCCATATTATGTGTGAACCTTCTTTATCGTAACAGAACATAAATTTTCTATGGTATAGGCACTTGTAATTGATTTAAGCATCAAATTATACAAGTGTGTAATTGATTTAAGCATCAAATTATACAAGTGCCTATTTATAAATCACATTTCAATTAGAGACGATAAATCTGTGAAAAAGTTTATTTTGCAGCTTCGGATTTTATCTGACTCCAAGTCGTCGCCAACTTACCTGCTGGTTCTACCGGAGTTACGGAAGCCATTCCATCCTCTATCAATTCTGCGATTTCTGCTTCACTCAAAGCTCTGTCATAAAGGACGACTTCATCAATTGTTCCGGACATCCAATAGTTTCCGATGTCACATCCACCAATATAAAGTGAGCTGTCATTACTCTCAGGAACAGCATTTGGTGCTGTTTCAGCATCAAGTGTACCATCAACATATAGTTTGAAGTTTGGTGATGAATATGTTGCAGCAATATGATGCCATGCACCATCGGTGACATTGGTTTTCGCATCAAAAGATTTCCATCCACCAGAAGTGAAGGAATAGTGTATAACACCAGAGTTCACATGACCAAATATTCCGTAGTTTCTACCTGTCGGATTGCGTGCTTCTTTGGCTGCAATAACGTGCCATCTTCCAGAAGTTGCTGGACTATTTATCCACGCAGCAATAGTGAAGGATGTTAGATCAAGTGCATCATTATCTGGTACAGTAACCATGTCCGCTCCACCAAATTTCATCGCGCCGTGGAATTTACCGTCAACCCATTCTGGAGTACCGAGTGAAACCTCACCATCTAATTCATTCCCAGACGAATCTGCGACTGTATTTCCGGTACCATCATCAAATAACCAAGCACCTACGAGACCGTCTGTTGTTACTGCCATAAGGTTGGGTGAGAAGGCAAGAAGTGTTAAAACTAATATCAAAACTAACTTATACATCAAAATCTCCTTAATAATTTATATAGCGATAATAGAATAATCGCTTAATTTACAAGTGTTGTGCACGATTGATAACTAAACAAGATTAGTAGCACAACACTTACTATTTTTATATTATCTACAAAGTTAAGATTGGTCACTACTGCTTTGTCAAGTCACAAATGATTTGTATATCGGGCGGGGAAACCCTGCCCCTACGAAGGGATCTACTCATCATTTGAGTGTAGACAGAACACTACCGAGTAGAACGCGATTTAATATGGCTCCACGTTGTTACCAGTTTTCCACCCGGTTTGACATCCAAAGCACTCTCAATTCCATTTTTCATTAAGTCATTAATTTCATTTTCGTCAAGGGCTCTATCATAGAGTACAACTTCGTCAATGACTCCGCTCATCCAATAGTTTCCGATGTTACATCCGCCGATGAAAAGGAAATTATCGTGGTTGTCAGGGTCAGTACCTGGTGACGATTGGGCATCAACCGTGCCATCAACATAGAGTTTGAAGTCTGGTTTTTCGTAAGTTGCGACAACATGATGCCATGCTCCATTGGTTATGACGGTTTTTGCATCAAAGGATTTCCAACCTCCTGTTGTGAAGGAGTAGTGGACAACACCCGAGTTAGTATGTGCAAACGTTCCGTAGTTTCGTCCCGTTGGGTTGCGATTTTCCTTTGAAGCGATAATCTGCCAAGTACCGGTGGTTATTCTGGGAATCTTCACCCAAGCAGACAAAGTAAATGAAGTAAGGTCAAGTGCAGGATCATCGTCAACGGTTACCATATCTGAACCCCCGAATTCTAAACCGTTGCCGAATTTTCCTTTCACCCAACTTGGGTTTCCTTGTGCGAATTTTCCATCTAAACCATTCTCCGAAGAATCAGAGACGGTGTTTCCATTACTCTCATCCATCAACCATGCTCCGACCAGACCATCGGTATCAAGTGACATCACTTTTGGAGAAAATATCAAGATGCTGAATAGGAGTACAGTAATAATTTTATACATATAGAATGTTCCTTTACCATAAGGCTTATAGTCTTGGAGCGTAAACTCCGTGAGACAATATTAGTGTGTTTTTAGATTACGGTATCAGGTGGAATTGTTGCGTCTTTAGGCACAATTACTATTCCATCACGAATATAATAGTTGTCTGCATCATAATTGTCAAGACCTTTTGTATTAGCGATGACAGCATTATCTCCAATTCTTGCATTTTTGTCAATAATAGCGTTTTGAATTAAGCATTTCTCTCCGATACCGACGTTGGGAATACCTGCTTTTGCTTTTTCTGCTCTTGATGTGGCAGACTCGTAAAAGTCCGCCCCCATAAGAACGGATTGGTAAATTCGGCTACCGTTAGAGATGATACTTCTTATGCCGACAATCGTTCTGTCTAACTCTGAATCATCAATGATAGAACCTTCGGCAAGAATAGAAGACCGGATGCTACTGCTGTTGACTTTAGTACTTGGTAGATGTCTGCGGTTAGTATAGATGGGTGCTTGCTCATCATAGAAGTTGAACTCAGGGGATGTATCTGTTAGTGCTATATTTGCGGAATAGAAGGATCGTATTGTCCCAATGTCCTCCCAATACCCGTCGAAAAAGTATGCGGAAACCGGACGCGTTCCTATACTTTTCGGAATAATGTCTTTGCCAAAGTCCACATTTGCATCGTCTTTGAGTACCTCTTGTATGACACCGCGGTTAAAGATATAAATTCCCATAGAAGCGATATATTCCCTACCTTTCGGGTCAATCCCACGAGAAGTAAAGACATCGGGTTCGACGCGTAATTTCTGTAGTTCCTCTTCAGTTTGTGGTTTTTCGACAAAATCGGTAATTCGTCCATTTGCATCAGCTTGTAGAATTCCGAGACCGCTTGTGACCTCTTTTGATACAGGGATTACAGAAACCGTTATATCCGCATTAGTTTCAGTGTGAACATCCAACATTTTCCGATAATCCATCCGATACAGATGGTCACCTGCAAGGATAAGGACATAATCATCTGGGAAGCGAGGATTTAGGATGTAGGGTTGATTGTGCTTAACCGCATCAGCAGTACCTTGATACCACTCATCCCCCATTAGTGTTTGTTGGGCAGCCAATATTTGAACGAACCCCCGCCGATATGAATCAAAACGGTACGCTTGTGCAATGTGTCTGTTTAGTGAAACAGAATTGAACTGCGTGAGAACAAAAATGCGATCTAATCCTGAATGAAGACAGTTGCTAATCGGAATGTCAACTAATCTAAATTTACCTGCGATTGGGACACTGGGTTTGGCACGGTCGCGCGTCAAGGGGAATAGACGTGTACCACGACCACCGCCTAAAATAACTGCAATAACGTTCTCAGTACTCATAAACCCTCCGACATTTTATATTTCAATATTCTTACAAACTCCCTTTGGTTGATAACACATCCGTGATTTGAGCATCAACACGGGTTGCAATATCCAATGCTTTTGCTACTGCTTTAAAGATCGCTTCAATAATATGATGTTGATTTGTTCCATAAGGTACGTTAATGTGTAAAGTTGTTCCGCTGTGGTTTACAAATCCGTGAAAAAACTCCTCTGCGAGTTCAGTGTCAAATTCGCCAATCTTGCCTGACAAAACGGGAGTCTTATAATGGAGAAAAGGACGTCCGCATATATCAAGATCAACCTTCGCAAGGGATTCATACATCGGAACAGTGAAGCTGCCGAAACGTAGCATACCTACTTTGTCCCCTACAGCCTTTTGCAATGCTTGACCGAGGCAGATACCGACATCTTCTGTAGTATGGTGTGCGTCTATATGTAAATCCCCTTTTGCTTCCACTTTCAGATCAAAGAATCCGTGTTTTGCAAAGAGTTCTAACATGTGATCCAGAAATCCGACACCTGTGTTTATCTTGTAAGTGCCGTCTCCGTCAAGGTTTAGACTGAGCTGGATCTGTGTTTCTTTTGTTTCGCGTGAAATGTCTGCTTTTCTTTTCATGATAAAAAATGTACGGTGAAAATATCTTGGTAATATGTACTATTATACGCTCAAAACTACCGTTAAGCAACGGTAAACGGATATGAAATACTACCAACAACATAAGTATTGAATTACGATTTTATTTTGCCCAAGTTACGAGTCCGAGTTCATAGATGGATTGTAAATCCTCATGATAGGGTAACACGCGCAATGTGTAACCGTGCAGTCCTGTTTGGTTGAGTTCCAGTGTTCCTTCAAAAAGATACTTTCCGCCATCAAGGTCTTCTTGATAATCCAATTGTGTTGCGCTGCCATTCTGTATTTCACCAGCTGCATCTAATAAACCGTGGTATATTTGAACAGAAAGTTCACTTGGGAACAAGGCATTTGTGTGAACGATTGCTTGAACTGAAGTTGTCTCTCCGACCAAAAGTGCTGACACACCTTTTGGACTGTCGTTTTTCTGTTCTTTAGCAACTTGTTCCTCAATTCGCAAACTTCCCCAATGTTTGCGTATGTTTGTTTTCCAATTTGCGAGTGCGATCCCTTTTCGTGCGTTGTTCTGATTGAGTTTCTGCCATCTTCTGTGTGCGGGAAAATAGAGTCGTTCTGCGTATTCTGCGACCATCCGTTTTGTGTTGAACACAGGTGCAAGATTCTGCATTGCTGTTTTCATTCTTGCGACCCACCCATAAGGTATATCATCTACTGGGTGTCGATCATAAAAAAGTGGGACAATTTCCTTTTCAAGCAGTTCATAAATGGCATTTGCATGTGCTTTATTTACGGATTTCGAGTCGTCTGCTTCAGGTGTTGCTTCAATTGTCCATCCACCTCCGAGCAGTTGCGTTTCTGCCCACCACCCATCAGCCATACTGAGGTTAAGCGCACCGTTTGCAGCCGCTTTCATTCCGCTTGTACCGCTTGCTTCATTCGGTGGAAGAGGGGTATTGAGCCATACATCTACACCTTCAACGAGATAGCGTCCAACACAGATGTCGTAATTCTCAACGAATAGGATTCTGTTTCGGAATCGTGGTTCAGCGGCTATACGATTTATTCTCTGGATCAAGACCTTTCCTTCATGGTCGTGCGGGTGTGCTTTTCCAGCAAAGATAAGCTGCACTGGTCGGTCTGGATCGTTGAGAATTTGCGCGAGTCGGTCAAGGTCACTAAACAGTAGGGTCGCACGCTTATAAGTTGCGAATCGCCTTGCAAATCCAATTGTCAACGCCTCTGGATTTAGTATTTTGTGCACTGTAGTATGCGTCTGTGGTGTGTCTTGAATTGTTAACTTTTGGTCTGAATGTTTGCGGCGTAATTGGCTGTGACGATTCAAAGCAAAAGCAATTAGACGTTCTCGTCTTCGTTCATGTGTGCGCCACAACTCTGAATCAGGAATCTGTGAAATCTGTGTCCACACATCTTGGTTTGTGAGATCAACGATCCATTTAGGACCGAGATACCTGTCAAACAAGCTCTGCATATCTTCTGAGACCCACGAACGCGTATGGATACCATTCGTTATAGCTTTTATTGGCACTTCATGTGTCGGCAGATTATGCCATAGGTCTTTCCACATGTTTCTGGAAACCCGACCGTGTAATTGACTGACGCCGTTAGACATCGTTGAAAGCCTCAATGCAACTAATGCGGGACTGAATTCACTGCTACTGTCTGAGGGGTTTTTCCTACCTAAACTGAGGAATTTTTCTTCAGAAATACCGAGTGTATTGTAAAATCTACTGAAATAGTTTTTTACCAGTTCTGGTGGGAACCAGTCTATCCCGGCAGGAACGGGTGTATGGGTTGTAAAGATATTGCCTGCAGCTGTGGCTTCACATGCCTCATCAAAACCGATTCCCGTTTTATCCATCAATTGTCTTATGCGTTCCAGTGCTAAAAATGCTGCGTGTCCTTCGTTCATGTGGCAAACCGTCGGATGAATATCAAGTTTTGCTAAAGCACGATAACCACCGATACCGAGCAATATTTCCTGCTTGATTCGCATCCGTTCGTCACCACCATATAGATAGTCTGTTATTTCACGCAATTCTGCATTTTCATTCTCGGGGATGTTCGTATCCAACAGATATAAAGGAACACGTCCGACTTGTGCGCGCCAGACTTTTGCGAATGCTTTGCCTTCGGGGTAGTCTACTTCAACCAGGAGCTGGCTTCCATCAGCGTTTTGTTCAGGTGAAATCGGCATATTGTAAAAGTCATTTGTTGGATAATCTGCCATCTGCCAACCATCGGAAGTTAATGTCTGTCGAAAATAGCCGTGCTGATATAACAGACCAACGCCAACGAAAGGAAGTCCCAGATAACTGGTCGATTTTAGATGATCACCTGCTAAGACACCTAAACCCCCTGAGTATAGCGGCATACATTCCGTCAAACCGAATTCCATAGAAAAATATGCGATTTTCAGGTTATCAAAGGTATTGTCGTCTGAATAGTTTTCGAACCAGGAGGGTGAAGTGAGGTATGACTTGAACTTTTTATGGATCACATCCAGATGTGCTAAGAAGACATCGTTGTTTGCGGTAGTTTCCAACTGTTCCTGCGAAATCTGTCCGAGCATTGCAATCGGATTATGATAGGTTTCTTCCCAAAGTTCTGAATCAAGGTGGCGAAATAGGCTGAGTGCTTCGTTATCCCAGGTCCACCATAAATTTTGTGCTAATTCTCTGAGCGGTTCAAGGTTTTCTGGTAAAGTTGGTACGACTGACAATTGGCGAAGTGGCTTCATTATGCAGCATGCTCCTAACTATCAGGGTCAGAGGGAGAAGCGGAATTTAGCATGAAATAGGTTGCTCGATTTCTTTTCTCAATCTTTAATTTTCCTTCGCGTGCTAACCAACCGATACCGAGCGAAATTTGCCGTTCAGTTTTTTTGAGTTCTTGTGTCAATTTTCCGACAGAAGCCTCGTCATATTCCTCAAGGTAGTGCCATATTTCACCAGCAGTTGTGCCGATTTCTTCAAGCATATAGTCCATCCAATTGTGTGTGATGTAAGAAGTTAGTTCTCATGTGTAATTATACTTGTATTTGAGAGGTGTGTCAAGAATTATAGTGTAATAGCAAGAGGCATTTAGCTACGACTTATATCTGAATATATAGCTATTTTGAAGTATCTTCGCCAATAATAGCGAAGGAATTGATTTTACATAGTTCATCAATTAAAAATATTTGACAAATAGAATTTTGCGTGTTATAACTGCAGTGAAGCGTTTTTATTATAATTCAAGGATGTAATATCAAACATAAAATGTTCAAATTGTATTTTAATGTGATATAAAATCATAAATATTAGGAGGTATGTCGTGCCCCGTAAGAAGATGACAGTGGAAGAAATGGAAGAGAAATATCCAAACATGTGGATCTTTATTGTTGATCCTGAATATCATGAAGGAACTACACAGCTTAAGTCTGGTATAGTTCATACACATGATGTATCGCGTGATGAAGTGTATGAAGCATCAAGAAAATATAAAGATAATGCAGCTATAAGGTTTATGTGAGATGATTCAGCACAAAGACAACGCCCCAAAATGACTTCATATAGACCAAGAAATCTGAATTGAATTGTTGAATAATACTAAAGTTTGGACAGTTTTCAGATTGTTTTGTGTTGTTATGATTCATTAGAATACGTTGCTTACATCGTGAATGTAATACACTTGTCGCCCCGCTGGGGCTTAGGATAGAGATACAAATATGTTTCTATACACCTTTCGTCCCTCTGGGACTGTCGCATTGATGTAGTTTCTATTTTTGCTGAGTTTCTAAACGACATAAGGCTATATTAATAAGAACAGAGCAAGCTCCAGCGGGGCGACAGGTGTATAGAAATGCAAATAGACAATAAATAGTCTTTAGCCCAGCGGGGCGACAGGTGTATGGTTATGCAGACAGTTCAGGAATGTAGCGTTAATTCTTATCTCTACCATAAATAACCTTAGCGTAAGTCCTATATAGTAAAAACATTAACCTATGGTTGCACAAAATAACGACTAAAAGGATGAACTGCCTTGAAATTCTTGAGAAACAACTAGTATTGGATACTCAGCATCGTTATCGGGCTCGGTATCGGGAGTATCATCATTAAGATGCACCGCGTGCAACAGCAGGCGAGTGAAACGCAGCAGCCGCTGCCCGATGTTGCAGCACATACACCCGATGCTGACAAAACACAGATGAATCTGTCTCCCGATAGCACCTCACACGAGACACCGAACGTGGAAGTGTCGAGAAAACATAGACCTACCCGTATAAAAAAGGCAGTCCATAAAATCCAAGCACTCAAAAATATTGTGCCCACAAAACATATTGTGACTATACCTGTTGCGGATCATGACGATGTTATTGATCCACCTCCGCCACCGCCAATCAGTCTTGAGCACCGTCGTATCCTTATGCTACCACCTCCAGCCGATCTTGAGCTGCGTCGTACCCTGCTAATAGATCTATTAGAGGCACATAAAGAACGTTGGGACACACAAACCGGATTTTGTCATGTTTATCCTGGTGCAGAATCTCAAATGCAACTTGAAACACTCATCCGTAACATGAATCCTGAAGAAGCGATTGCTCTTTTGGAGAAGTATAGTTGGTATAATGAAGCGATCTTAAGTAAAGTGTCCGTGCAGCGCGCATTTAAATATCTTCATACAATACGTGCAATGGGGCAAAAAGTTAATGAATATGCTGAAAAAGCACTTGCAGAAAACCCTGACAATTTTGATGCAAAAATGAAATTAATCCTTTCCGAAACAGACGATGCAAAAGCTGCGGCGGGGTATAGAGAAATTCTTGCGAAAGACCCTAACAACGTCGGGGCTTTACTTAATTTGGGTTATCGTACGCATTACGATGATCCGGAGGGCGCATTAGTACACCTCATAAAAGGGAATAAACTGGATCCCACGCTTGGATTTAGGGCTATTGGATTGGTATATGAACGTCTCGGTGATGTGAAAACTGCGTGGCTCTATTACAGAAAACACTTAACACTTTGGCCTACGGATCCATTAGCTAGATCACACCTGAGTTGGATTAATTCAGGTAAACCGAAGTATACACCAATTTATTTAGAACGCCAACCGGTTCCACCACGTGACGAAACGTCTAAGGATAAAGGCACTGTTAATCCAAAAGAAAAACGGATCCCCGATGCCAAAGAGATGCCTTGGTTCCCGGAACTCCCACCGCAGGAGACACATCTACCGCAAAATCAGCAGTCAGCCGACGAAGCAGCACGGGCAGAATTTCAACGTCGACACACCGCTGCACAGAAAGAATTTGACGCGTTCATGAAATGGGTAGAAAGCATCATGCGTGAGGACGCTGCAATTGCCACGAATGACTTTCTGACGAAAGAACTTGCAGCACACCTCAAAGGCGACAAAACAGAAGTGACACCTGAACGAATTGTTCGTGCCTTTGAAATGTTCGAGCGGTACGGCAGAACGCGCGGGTTGCAACGTCTCAAAGACAAAGATCCTGGACTCGCAGCAGATGTCCAACGTTTTCTTGAAGAAAAACAGCAGCCTTCTCAACGTAACAATCAACAGAACAAGAATGAATAAGGCACCTATTTTTACATTTCCTACTTTGGTCAGGGAACCCCTGTCCCTATGAAAATCTGACCGCATTCAGTATGGAATCCCCATCCGTAAGACATCTAATAGTAAAACGTCTTGACACTTTCCCATTTTACATGGTATTTTAAGGCATCCAAACTTTATATTTTGATGGAGAAGAATCTTGAGTATTGTTGTTCACGTCACACACGAAGCCATCCAGAAAATGGGTGGGATCGGTGCAGTTTTAGAAGGATTGTTGACTACCAGAAACTACAACGAAGCGGTTGAACAAACCTTTCTCGTCGGTCCACTTTTTTCTGGTGCAGATTTGGGGGCATTCGATGCTGTGCTGTATCATGCAGCAAAAGGTACAAAAGAGACACCACACGCCTCTGCACTCAGCGATATTGAGACGACTTATCATGTCGAAATTGTCTACGGACAGCGACGATTTGAGAATAAAGACCACAACATTACGATATTGGCAGACGTTATCTTAATCAATGTTTCAAATAGCAATGAAGACCTGACTGGACAGTTCAAGTGGGAACTCTACGAACACTTCGGAATTGACTCAACTCGCTATGAGAGTGAATGGGAGTATGAGGAATATGTACGCCTTGCTGAACCTGCGTATCAAGCACTACAGGTGTTAATTGGTGAAGAAACAGAAACACCTGTTTATATTATCTCACATGAGTTTATGGGGATGCCGCTTGCGCTGAAAACGCAGATTGAACGGAAAAATGGCACTGGTGCTGAAAACATGCGGACGGTGTTTTACGCTCATGAAGTGGCAACAATACGTCCTATTGTTGAGGGACATCCCGGACACGATGTCCGTTTTTACAATGCATTAGATCAAGCAAAATCACAAAACAAGTTGATTCAGGATGTGTTTGGTGACCCGTTCTGGTATTACAAGCATGCTTTGATTGACAAGGCACATCTATGTGATACCGTCTTTGCTGTTGGCGATCTTGTCGTAGATGAACTCCGCTTCTTAGCACAACCGTTTGAGACATTTCCTATTAACCTCGTTTATAATGGTATCCCTGCCTTTGAAATGAGTTTAGATGAGAAGTTAGAGTCAAAAGCACGGTTGCAAAAGTATGCCAGAACGCTGCTTGATTATCGTCCAGATTATGTTTTTACGCATGTGACACGACTTGTTAAAAGCAAAGGTTTATGGCGTGATTTGCAAGTGTTGACACATTTGGATTCTTTACTTGAATCCAATGGTAAGACTGCTGTTTTGTTTGTGCTTTCAACAGAAATTGCGACGGGACGTCCTCATGAAACCGTTCATGAAATGGAGCGTGAATACGGATGGCCCGTTCATCATAAAATTGGGTATCCTGATTTGGTTGGTGCTGAGATTGAATTGAACAATGGTGTTTCTGCGTTTAATCTGCAATCTAAAGCGATTAAGGTCGTTTTTGTTAATCAGTTTGGGTGGAACCAAGCTTCTTGTGGGACACGAATGCCGATAGATATGGAGTTTATGGATATCCGCAAGGGCAGTGATGCAGAATTTGGACAATCAATATACGAACCTTTCGGGATTGCGCAGGTGGAACCTCTAAGTTTCGGTGCGATTTGCGTTGTTAGCAACGTGTGTGGTTGCTGCGGTTTTATTCGGAGTGCTACTGACAATCGGGAAGTGCCTAATGTTGTTATTGCTGATTATACACATCTTAATTCCGCTCCGAAATCGTTAGAGAACGTGCTGAATATCGGTTTAGCGGAACGAACACAAATTGAAGTTGAAAATAGTAGAGACATCGCTGCGAAACTACTTGGTCGCCTACCGCGTAAACCGCGCGATGTTGAGGATATGATTAAAGAAGGCTATGAAATTGCTTCTCGTATGAGTTGGGAAGTTGTTGTTAAGGATTATTTCCTGCCTGGATTGAAACAGGCATTATAAAGAATCAAAATTATGCAAAAAGAAGTACGACATTCTCATGAACCAATGCCATTGGCTCCGGGTGAGAAGTTGATGACACCGGAGCAGAAGTTCTTTTTAGACCTTCGCGGTTGGATTTTAATACCGTCGGTCTTATCAGAATCGGAAATTGAAGAGATGAAAACGGAAGTGTATGCAGGTGCAAAACATAGTTATCAAGGTACACTTCAGAACTTACTTGATCACCCTGAAATTGTAGGGATTCTCAACGAAATCGTTGCTGATGAGCGTTTTATCTTTGATGATTGCTACGGATTTCGGTGTGAGAATTCGTTTACTACAGTCAGACAACCTGGCTGGCATGCTGCTTATGGCAAAGGCACAACGGTACCGCATGTCGTGCGTCCGCCACAGCAAGCAAATGCGATGCGATATCAGGTTGCGGGTGGAAAGATATTCGCCGGACTCACGCGCGTTGTATGGGAACTTGAAGAGGTGAAGGCAGGGCAGGGTGGCACAACTTTTCTTACGGGTTCTCATAAAGCACATTTCAACTATGGCGGACCGGATCCAAACCGTCCTAATATTGGCGGTTCGCCTTGGGAGGATAACATGCGGGATATGATGGAGGATTATAGCTGCCCACCAGGTTCTGCTATTGTTTTCACTGAAAGTCTGATACATGCTACCAACGACTGGACGAATCCTGACAATCCGCGGTGTGCTGTCTTTAATTGTTACAATTCTGTGTGGTCACAATGGTATCGGTTGAATCTAAGTCATGAGATAATTGAAAAGATGCCTCCAAAACGCCAATCCTTGTTTCGTGGAACCTGGGCAATCGGTGGTGGTCCTGGTGGAAACCGTCAGTATTCGTTGGATAATAACACTACATAGTGGAATAGAATACCTTGCGCAAAATTACCTGATTAAAGGAGATATACATGTCAGAAGAAACTATAAATGGTGAACCTTTAGCGATGACACCAGAGCAGAAGTTCTTTTTCGACTTACGCGGATGGATTTTGTTACCATCAATATTGTCGGATTCAGAAATTGAAGAGATGAAAGCGGAAGTTTATGCGGGAGCTAGACAAAGTTATCAAGGTGCTTTGCAGAACTTGCTTGATCATCCGGCAATTGTGGGGGTGCTCAATGAAATACTATCCGAAGATCCTTTTGTCCATGAAGACTGCTACGGATTTCGGTGTGAAGGGTCATTTACGACTGTAAGAGAACCTGGTTGGAGTAAGCAATCACGCGGGGACAATGGATTACCGCACGTTGTGCGTCCGCCGCAACAGGCAAATGCGATGCGGTATCAGGTTGCTGGTGGTAAGATTTTCGCTGGATTGACACGCGTCGTTTGGGAACTCGAAGAGGTGAAATTAGGACAAGGTGGTACTTCTTTTCTAAGTGGTTCTCATAAGGCACATTTCAACTACGGTGGTCCTGACCCGTTTCGTCCGAATATCGGTGAGTCTCCTTGGGAGAACAGTATGCGTGATATGATGGACGAATATAGTTGTCCACCGGGTTCGGTGGTTATTTTCACTGAAAGTCTGGTGCATGCGGCGAACGATTGGACGAATACTGACAATCCACGCTGTGCAGTTTTCAATTGTTATAACTCTATTTGGGCACAATGGCATCGGCTGAATTTGAGCCATGAAGTCATTGAGACTATGCCACCGAAACGGCAATCGTTATTTAGAGGGACGTGGGCGATTGGCGGTGGTCCGGGTGGGAATCGTGCATATTCGTTGGAAAATAATACGACGTGATGATAGTATTGCAACTCAATAGGCGGGATTAAAAATCCCGCCTATATCTTTCCATCACTAAATGTTAGAGTGTCTGGCTCTAACTACCCAACATAGACATACCTTATAGGTAGAGGTCACGGTTGGCTGTCCCTATCTTTTCCTGAAGAAAAGCACCGTCCATACGGCACGTATTCGGGCAAAGGAATATCAAAATGTGAACATCGATTGCGACTATACCCTAATCAGCTGCTTCATCTTTGGATGGTTTTGTGGTGGAAGTCTTTTCTGTTGGTGGATCAACGAACTTATACTTACCGGACTTTCGCAATTCCTCACCTACTTTCTGATAGTAAGCGAGCATTTTATTTATATCGTGTCCACATTTTTCGGATATTTTTTGCCGCATTTCGCGAACTTCCTTAACCACCTCATTCATTTCTGGTTTTAGAAGATCCTCGTATTTTACCATTTTATGCAGTGCCTCCTAAATAATTGAGTGGAGTTGTCAATTTTGGTGTTTCTAAACCTAATTCTTGATTAATCCGCTTGATAAAATCAAACTTATTTGGATTGGCAAGATGAGCACAATTCCAAGTTAGTATTGCATCAACTTGATGCAATGAAGCAATTGCCAAATGAAATGCATCACCTTCCGGTTCGTGAGGCATTATCAGTCTTTCAATATAAACCTGCGCGATTTGCGCACTCTCAGTCGTGGGATCAAATATCTCAATTTCATCAAGTAAAGCAAGTCTGTCTAGTTTAACTTGCCTCGTTCCCTGTTGAAGTTCTTCAATAACGACGGTACTTGAAGTTAGAATAAACAAATCAACATATTTATCCCACCATTGCCGAGTTAATTGTTGTCTAATGAGCGATTCTTCATCGGTTCGTAACGTATAGTAGGAACTTGGAATTGTTGTTTCAATATAGATTCGCT
This sequence comes from Candidatus Poribacteria bacterium, assembly GCA_965261435.1. GTDB lineage: Bacteria > Poribacteria > WGA-4E > WGA-4E > WGA-3G > MSPOR6. The sequence continues at coordinate 1,962,361 of CBDHDL010000021.1, read as the reverse complement.
TTTGCATTACCTGAAGAATTAAACACACTCAATCACTGCTATTTTTTATAGGCATCACAAAATGCGATTAAGATCACTCTTCCGACTAATAGAAAAAAGCAACGAATTTGGGTTATTATTATCAGTATTATATCACATATAAATTGAATTTGCAAAACAGATACAAAATTCAGGGTGTGTAAATATTTTGGCAGCGTTTCCATATCGACTCGATTCAAGACATAGCACTCCGCTGGAGGGCGGGGTTTTGGACATTGTGAGTTCTATAGACATATTACGCCTCTGGCGTGAGGATATCTCTTACCTGTCAAGAACGTTCTTTGCTCCAGCGGAGCAATATGTCTATAGAAAAATGTATGTCAAGTGACCGCACTCCAGCGGCGTGCTATGTAAACAAAACCGAACATAAGCAAAAAACAATGCTCTGCCAAAAACTTTACACACCCTAAAATTCATACAGTGTTATTTAGTTTTAGGCATTTTGGTCGTTTTTTATCACAAACGTTAATATTTTGGATATGCAGAGATAGCGTGATTTTTTCACGCTATCTCAATCCAATTTGCGGTGTTGAATTGACCACTTCAGCATTTATGGCATCAAGTTATGCAGGATGTGCAGATTCTTAACCCGAATTTATTTCTTATTGCACATATTTTGTATATTTGCTATAATATATGTTGACGTTAGCAATTCACGGAGTGCGTGAGTTACGTCAGGGCTTGCTTCCTAATTTTTTTAGGTGCGCCGCAGGTGCTTGGAACACCAGCGACGCTTAGCACTGCCATATCAGGAGTATGACAGCGCTGGTTTCTATTATATCAGAAAGTACTACTTTCTGATAAACTAAAGTGGGAACCAGCTCCCTATAGGGATAAGTTACCTGAAAATTCTTTTCTCTCGTTGACACACCTGTCAACCTTCCCTGTAGACTGTCAAAGTGTATACACAAGCCGTTTTTTGTGCAGTCTAAATACAGGAACACCCATAAACATTATATATCACACGAAGATCAAACTTACGTGTTTACATAGCTCAACAGAAATCTGTTATTACCGCGGACAAAATAATGCTCAGTAGCAGGTAGGTCGGGTTCTGTAAAAGAATGCCCTGCAAACTTATGAAACAAATGTTGATGAATCAGACGATAGGAGTATTTCTACGCTTATGTCCGAAAAACGATTTGATGTAAAACTTACCGAACTTCTCAAAACAAATCCTAATTTTGTAGATAACACCGGCGAACTACTTCGCGAAAGCATTAAAGACAAAGCATGGAACTTTGACCAAGAACTTCTCAACTTACTACTCATCGATGAGACAATTGCGGCACAGTTCTTTGATGAAGTCAGTGATGGACACTTTATCTTCAATAACACCCGTTTCATACAATACCTCAACGACCAACACTTCCTTGCGAAATCCTATACCCAATTCAGAAATAAGATCGGGCTCACAATAGACGACAAATACCTACGCGAACGGGGTGAAGTCGCACTTGCATTTCCTTACAAAGATTGTGTACTTGAAGGCGGGCAGACGGGGGAAACAGAGAAGCGCGAGGAAGTGTTTTTCAATGAGCTTGCTTGCACAAGATGAAATCAACAGAATGCTTGACCCGAAGGTACTAACCAACTGGAAACGGCACACTACGGCAGGGGAAGCGAATGTCACAGAAATACAGCGGGATGATAAAGGTGTCATCCGAGAAAATCTCGTCATCAAAGGCAACAACCTTATTGCGCTTTCTTGTCTACAACAGCAATTCCGCAAGCAAATCAAACTCATTTACATTGACCCACCCTATAATACTAAAGGTGACGCAAACATATTCGGATATAACAATAACTTCAACCATTCCTCATGGTTGACCTTTATGAAGAACCGGCTTGAAAATGCCAAAGAACTGTTGACAGAAGATGGAACAATCGTCATCGCCATAGATGATCATGAATATGCACATCTCAAGGTGTTGTGTGATGAAGTCTTTGGACGCGCCAACTATATTGGCACAATCGTTGTCCAAAGTAAACCAAGCGGGCAAACCACAAATACGCACTTCGCAACTTGTCATGAATATGCACTTTTTTACGCCAAGTCTATTGAGAAAATTGTCATAAACCTATTTCCGTTGACAGAAAAACAGGAGAGATTCTTCAATCACGAAGATGATATAGGGAAGTATCATCTGTCTCCTTTTAGGAGAAGTGGTGGGTATTCTACCCCGCAAGAACGCCCTAATTCTTTCTATCCGATTTACTACAATGAAAGTACCAAACAATTTTCTTTAGAGAGAAAACAGGGGCATACTGAGATATTACCGATAGACTCTGAAGGTAAAGAACGTGTCTGGCGGCAGACCCCTAATTCTTTTTTGCGACTCGTTGAAAACGGGGAAATCATCTGTAAAAAAACGAAGGGGAAGTGGACACTCTATATGAAAGATAGAATGCCAGACGGTCGTAAATCCAAAACAATATGGTTGGACCCAGAATATGATGCTTCTGCTCACGGCACCATGTTGCTGAAAAAGATGTTTGACGGAGAAAAAGTTTTCAGTTATCCAAAGTCAATTCATACCGTAAGAGATACCATTTACCTGCTCACTCAAAGCGATACTCATGATATTATTTTGGATTTCTTTGCAGGGTCAGGAACAACAGCACACGCTATCTGTGAACTCAACGCTGCAGATGATGGGAACAGACAATTCATACTCGTGGAACAGTTAGAAAAACATATTGACGTTTGTAAGAAGAGATTAGAACAGGTTTTGATCCAAGAAAGCAGCTTCGTCTATTGCGAACTCAAATCCTACAACCAAAACTATTTAGATCGTATCCATTTCGCTACCGAAAGTGAAATCTTATTAGAGATTCTATGCGAAATGTGTGAAGGGGTTTCTGTGCTGAAATGGTATCTCAACACAGAGAATATGGAAGCTGCTGCAGAAGATTTCATTGCGATTAACGATTTGGACAAACAGAAAAAAGAGTTAGTAGCCTTGCTCAATAAAACCCATCTCTATGTCCACTATTCTGAAATGGAGGATGAAATGTTTAAAGTAAGTGATACTGATAAGCGTCTAACACATGCCTTCTACAAAGGAGATACCGATGCGGAATCCTAATCTGTTTCTTTATGAACGCCTTGATATATACTGGGATGATGACATGATCCCTAAAGATATACCGGAAAGTATTACACATAATCTCAATCCTGAGTATGTGATACGCGATTACCAGACTGAAGCGTTTGCGCGCTTCATTTATTGCTATGAGAAGAGCCCGTTTGGTATGCAGCTCCCGCTTCATCTGTTGTTTAATATGGCAACAGGTAGTGGGAAAACGCTCATTATGGCGGGACTGATACTCTACCTTTACGAACAAGGCTACCGAAACTTCCTCTTTTTTGTCAATTCCAAGAACATCATTGAGAAAACAAAGGATAACTTCATCAATATAGACGCGCTAAAGTATCTTTTCAATCAAGAGATACGCATTGATGGACTCCCTATATCTCTCACCGAAGTTGAAAACTTTGAGGATATATACGAAACTAACATCAATATCTGTTTCACGACGATCCAACAGCTGCACCTTGACATGAATACTGAAAAAGAGAACGCATTGACCCCCGAACACTTCAAGGATAAGAAAATTGTCATGTTAGCCGATGAAGCACATCATCTCAATGTTCGAACCCGCACACAACAGCAAGCTCTTTGATACATGGGAAGATACGGTTGAATCCATTTTTAACGCCAATCCGGACAATCTGCTACTCGAATTCACCGCGACACACGATTACGAAGCAGCAAGCATGGTAGAAAGCTATAGAGATAAAGTCATATACCGATATGATCTGATTGACTTCCGACAAGATAAGTTCTCTAAAGAGATTGAAATTGTTCGTACGGATTTCCACCTACCAGACAGAATGCTACAGGCGATTATACTCAACTACTATAAGCAAGCTAATCGCCAGCAAATATAAGATACAACTCAAGCCTGTCATCTTGTTCAAGGCACAACGAACCATCGCACAATCACAAGAAGCTATGCATCAGTTCCATCAACTTATTGATGCTATTGACGCAAGTTATATCAACAGAATACGAAAATCACAGGCACCCATTGTTAAAAAAGCTTTTGATTTCTTTGAGACACAAGGACTCACTCTTGACGCTTTAACACAGCGGTTGAAAAAGGAATTTCAGTCCAATTATTGCCTGTCTGTCAACAATGACAATCAAGCAGAAGCGAATCAGATACTTGTCAACACGCTTGAAAAAGCTGACAATCCCATACGCGCAGTCTTCGCGGTTCACAAACTCAATGAAGGCTGGGACGTGCTAAACCTATTTGACATCGTTCGCTGCTACGAAACCAGAGACACACGATATAACCGTCCCGGCAGAACAACGATCGCTGAAGCACAACTCATCGGCAGAGGCGCACGCTATTACCCATTTACTACTACCCATTACGATGATAAATATAGGAGAAAATTTGACAACGATACCAACCACGAATTGCGCGTGCTTGAAGAACTACACTATCACAGTGTCAATAATCCAAACTATATCTCTGAAATCAGAAGAGCTCTCGTTGATCAGGGACTGATGGACGAAAACTTAAAGAAACGACACATTACACTTAAAAACTCGTTTAGGGATACAGATTTCTATGAAAATGGGGTTGTCTGGGTAAATGAACAGAAAAAAAGAAACTACCAACACGTAAAGTCTTTTGACGATTTAGCCACGCTGAGTCTGAAACAAAAAAATAACCAGCATACCATTTATGCCGGAGAAGGCGGTGTGACGACCATCTTGGAGAACAGCGATGATATAACAGATACACACCAAAGAGGTAGAACAGATATACCCATCAGTCAGATAGAACAGAACATCGTTTTTGAGTCCATTGCACGCAACCCGTTTTTCCGATTTGATAACCTCAAGCAATACTTCCCAAACCTGCGTTCCATGAGAGATTTTCGCACTTCGCCAAACTATCTTGGTGGATTAGCAATTGAATTTAGGGGAAACATAGCACGACTGGCAACACATCCAGCAGAGAAACTCAGAGCATGCTGTGACCTTTTAGAGAAACTCGCAACTGAACTTCAAGAAGAAATCACCGAATATATCGGCACAAAGACATTCCAGCCCCTTCAAATCAAAGCTGTCTTTTTAGATAAAACGCTCAACTTCAGCCCACATAGTTCCAGTGTCAATTACAACGATAGCAATTATGACCAAATCGTTAGTGCTTCAGAATGGTTCGCTTTTGATGGTGTTTTATACGGGACAGACGAGGAGCGCGGACTTGTCAAAATGCTTAGCAGCTGGTGGCAGCACGCTCAATATACTTATGAGACATTCTATCTAATACGAAACGAAAAACATGTTTGCATCTGCGACTTCAACAATGGAAAGCGATTTTATCCCGACTACGTCATGTTCCTAAAAAAGAAAAACGGAAACACAATCACATACGAGATCTTTGTAGAACCTAAAGGTAAACACCTACAAGATAAAGACCGATGGAAAGAGACTTTCTTGAAAAATATAAAAACACAAGCCAACACACAAGTGATTGCTGAAAACCCTCAATACCGAGTACTTGGTGTCGGAAAGTTCTATAACCAAAGCACTGAAAATCAATTTAGAGACGAACTCAACCAAACGCTACAAACTGACACATAAAAGGAGTAACCCATTGAAAATAAAATCTAACCTAAAGTGGTACTTCATAAAAACGATTATCGCGATCTTGGCAGTATTGTAGTGACAGACTGTTAGAGTGTCTGGCTCTAACTACCCAACATAGACATACCGTAAAGGCAGAGGTCACGGTTGGCTGTCCCTATCTTTTCCTAAAGAAAAGCACCGTCCATACGGCACGTATTCGGGCAAGGACTATCAAAATGTGAACATCGATTGCGACTATACCTAATCAGCTGCTTCATCTTTGGATGGTTTTGTGGTGGAAGTTTTTTCTGTTGGTGGATCAACGAACTTATACTTACCAGACTTTCGTAATCTCTCACCTGCTTTCTGATAATAGGCAATTAATCTATTAAGATCGTGTCCACATTCTTCGGATATTTTTTGCCGCATTTCGCGAACTTCCTTAACCACCTCATTCATTTCTGGTTTTAGAAGATCCTCGTATTTTACCATTTTATGCAGTGTCTCCTAAATAGTTGAGCGGGGTTGTCAATTTTGGTGTTTTTAAACCTAATTCTTGATTAATCCGCTTGATAAAATCAAACTTATTTGGATTGGCAAGATGAGCACAATTCCAAGTTAGTATTGCATCAACCTGATGCAATGAAGCAATTGCCAAATGAAATGCATCACCTTTCGGTTAATGTTATATCACATATAAATTGAATTTGCAAAACAGATACAGTTCATACTCCACACTTCATCTCAGACACCAGCACAAGTGCACTTCGAGCAGGGACATAGAGTTGAATTGATTGGGTTTGTCCTTCTACTGCTACATCTTGCCATGGGTAGTGGTCATTTTCTACAGCACCGTAACCACCAAATTCCTTGTCATCAGTATTGAGGATAAGTTTATAGTCCTTCTTTTCAGGGATAGGGATACGCCAATCCGTGACGGATACTGTCGGATGGAGGTTAAAAGCAAACACAAGTCCACCACGCGAATAAACGATCTGTTTTGCCTCTTCGTGAATAAATAGCAATTGAATGTCTGTATCTGCCAGTACACGATGGATTGTATCAAGTCTTTGCATAGCGACATCAAAAGCATTTAGATGTCTGTAGTAGAGCGTGTCATCCTCAACAAGGTGCCACTGCCTGCGTGCATACCAATAAGAATTGTTGTTTCCTGCACGTGGGAAGTCTATCCATTCAGGATGACCAAATTCATTTCCCATAAAATTGAGATATCCTTCACCCCCTAAGCTAAAGGTCAAGAGTCGAATGAGTTTGTGCAACGCAACACCGCGCCCAATCCTTAGATTCTGTGTGAAGACACTCATTTTTGTGTAAAGGTCAGCATCCATCAATTGCATCGCGAGGGTCTTATCACCGACAATGCTTTGGTCATGGCTTTCAACGTAAGCGATATGTTTTTCATCTTGACGTCTATTTCGTAGCATGCCGTAAATCTCACCGATATGCCAGTCTTCATCCTTTTTCTCTTTCAATAAACGGATCCAATAGTCGGGGATTCCCATTGCAAGTCGATAATCGAAACCGAGTCCACCTTCAGCGACAGGACGCGCGAGACCGGGCATTCCGCTCATATCTTCCGCGATTGAAATAGCATTCGGATTGACAGCATGGACGACTTCATTTGCTAACATAAGAAAGGCAATCGAATCTAACTCAACTTTTTGTCCGAAATAATCGGCATATTCTGAGAACTCCTGTCCAAGTCCGTGATCGCTATAGAGCATGCTGGTAACGCCGTCAAATCTGAAACCATCAAATCGATATGTTTCCAACCAATAACGGACATTGCTGAGTAAAAACCTCTGTACCTCGTATTTGCTATAATCAAAACAGAGGGAGTCCCAAGCAATGTGCTCCCCTTTTTCACCAGCATGAAAATATTGATGTTCTGTCCCATCAAAGCGGTTCAGACCTTCAATTATGTTTTTCACAGCATGACTATGCACAAGGTCCATAATCACCAACAGTCCCATACTGTGTGCGGTATCAACGAGTTCTTTGAGTTCCTCTGGTGTTCCAAAGCGACTTGAGATGGCAAAAAAGTTGCTCACATGATAACCGAAACTGGCATAGTAGGGATGCTCCATGATTGCCATGAGTTGAATAGCGTTGTATCCTAAATCGGCAATCCGAGGTAAAATGCTCTCTGTAAACTCCGTAAACGTGCCGACTTTTTCTGCTTCCTGTGCCATACCGATGTGTGCTTCGTATATACGCAACCCTTCCCTATTCAGATTTATTGATGGATTCCGATTTTGCCACTGATATGGATTCGGGGGACACCAATACTGTCCTGTGAAGTCGGTTTCGGATTCCTGAATAACACGTTGAATATATGCGGGTATCCTATCAAGTGCACTATTTTCGGAGATAATATGGACTTTTACTCGGCTTCCGTGTGTTAATCTATTTTGGTACTCTTTGTCGGACAAAAACAGATGCCAGATTCCCCATTCATCAACAGACATCAGGTTAGCATCACGGTTCCAGTCGTTAAAATTCCCAATCAGTGACAATGAATTAGCTCCTGGAGCCCATTCCCGGTACCAAACACCGCTTTCACCATCATTTTCACCACGATTGAATCCGAAATACGAGTGTCCTTGACTGATTTCGCCTAATACGCCACCTGTTTTCTCAATTTGTGCTTTGAAACGATGATAGTGTGTAGTTCTTTCACGCAATTGGGAAACATAAGGCTTTAGCAACGGATCAGATTTTAAGAGGTGTGCGATATCAGGTTGGAGTTTTGACATAAAATAAGTTTAGCACAAGAATGCAGAGAATTCAAGTACGAGTGAGGGTAGGGTGTGTAAATATTTTGTCCTATAAGTGTAAACTTAAGAGAACTTAGAAGATCTTATGAATTACTCTGAATCCCTATGGTTATTGGGATTGTCTTCTCTTCAGTCCCGTAGGGACGATATGTTTATAGAAAAATGTGTACCCCCACCTCTCTTCAGTCCCGTAGGGACGATATGTTTATTTTCTATGCCGTTCCTACGGAACTCAAGAAGGGTCGTATAACGTTTAACTATAAACATAGCGTCCCTACGGGACTGGAGAGGGTTTCTGGGATCGAATATTCCTTAACTTTACACTTATGGGTGTGTAAATATTTGTCCCTATTTGTCTGAATCGCGGATTACGCGCATTCACATCGTTGATTTATAGGTTTCAACCTACAAAGGGAGTTTGGTCGGACTCATAAAGTCCGACCATTTCTATACTTCAACCGTAAGGCATTCCATTCAATTGGACATGTTTCTGCAGTGATCATCTATTCCCTCTTCTCAGTCAATTGTGCATGTCGTTGAAGTGTTCGGATGTCAATTCCTAATGATTCAGCTGCTTCACGCAGAGATTTGTGCTTATCAATACGACTTTGAGCAACCTCTCGTAGGATTTCATTCTGCTTCATATCTTGAATATTGATCGGTTCGACTGCTTCATCTTTCATACCATTAGAATTTTGGATTCGATACCACGGTTGAGGTTTTTTCGTTGCGAGTTCATGCGTTATGATGCGCTGTGTCTCAGGATGGAGTGCTTCCCAGATCGCATGTTGTGTCTGTTGTGGAAGTGTTCCCCAAATAGAGATAAGCGTTTGCAAGAACTCTGGATAGATATTTGGAAAATCTTTGCGTTCAAGATTTTCGCTTGTTGCAAGAGCGATTGCAGTCTGAATAGAACTTCTTAACTGTCGAATATTACCATGCCACGCAGCCTGTTCAAGGCGTGCAAGTGCCTCTGGTGTAATACCCTTTATATCCTTACCATATTCGGCACTAAATTCATGTATAAAAGCATCTACTAATGGAGGAATATCTTCAATTCGTTCCCGCAATGGCGGTAGATGTAATGTCATTCCTTTTAGGCGGTAATATAGGTCTTCTCTGAATTCATTTTCCTCAACGACTTTTTCAATATCTCTGTTTGTAGCAGTGATAATATGAACGTCAACTGTCAATGCTTGATTACCGCCAAGTCTGGTGAATGTGTTAGTATCCAATACCCGGAGTAGCATTTTCTGTGCATCAAGAGACATCTCAGGCACTTCATCTAAAAATAGTATACCTCCATTTGCTTGTTCAAAAGCGCCTCTCCTTTGGCGTATTGCGCTGGTAAACGCTCCCTCTTCATGACCAAAAAGTTCACTTTGCAGGAGTTCAGCGGAATACCTGCCACAGTTGATGGCAATAAAAGGTTTATTGAATCGAGGACTGTTCTTATATATATACTGTGCAATTCCTTCTTTACCAACACCCGTTTCACCTGTTATTAAGAAAGGTATATTAGATTTTACAACCTGCTGTATCTTCTGATAAATCACCTGCATTTGCTCAGATGGCAATTCTATGTATGCTGGTTGCATCTTCATAATGTGCTCCTTAAAGTATATAATAGTCTGGACGGAGTATATTTAAGTTTGAGCCTTTATATTCCTAAAGACAGATTACAAAGTGATGCGTCATTACCACCTGAATGTCTTTTTGCGTCTTATAGGAAATATAATGCAGCACATTGTTTATAGACAATAAACGACAGAAATAGGTTTTAGTTGACTATTAATTAATATTGATTTGTTCATCATTCTCAAGACTATTCTAAAATTGTGCTTATGTAGCATAGTTTGCATGTTTTAAAAATTTTCTATATTATATACTCACAATATTTGCATATTGACGAAAATGATAAAAATGCAAAACGGGGTGTTTTATAAAAAATAATTCTATAGACGCAAGGTTTTTGTGTTCGGACAAATTCAGTGTTTATATAGGTTTAGAAGGATTTGAAATCTACAAATAAGTTATGATGTCAGATAGTATTTATAATCATAACAAGTCTATTTACTAAATTGGCATGTAATTTGCTCTAATAGATAGAGGATATTATTGCTTTACAGATTATTCTACAGCAATAAAGTTGAAAATAAAATTGATGCCTATGATTTAATGTTTAATACATGGTATACATATTATACCATTTCTATTAATTTTTCTCTCATTACCGGCTGTTTAGAAATGAAGCGGGGAAAGGCACAATCTGGAAGAATGTGCTACAAAAAAGAGACATTATCAATTAGAAATGGTATTACCTTAAGAGTGTAAGCGCGTCTGTCCCTCTCCCCTAAGGCGCGCTTGCAAAATCGCGGTTTGGATTGGCGCGCAAGCGAATCGCGGTTTATGGGAGTAGTGGTATTCAGACCGCTGCTCCCTTTTTGTTAACAACTACGAACCTTTATAGAATCTTGTATAAACTGAAATACATTAGGTAGGAAAATCTGATCAGGAGGAATCAGTTAATTCTGATTAGACACCTTAACATATACAAGCATTTGCTGCACAAATGCCTTCTTCACAGAGTTCTTGTGGTGAAGCAAGATCGGTAGACTTATTAACCGGTAAGCGTAATTCTTTAACTGAGTCTCTGATGATTGAGATTGCGGATTTGAGAAAGATTATTGTAATCAGCAAACCGACTACCAAATCTGGTAACTTGGAATGTGTAATAGCGACGAGAATTGCAGCAAAAAAGACACTTGAGTTGGCAATAATATCATTTCGTGAACAGAGCCATGTTGACCGCATGTTTATATCTTCTGTTTTGTGTCTTGATAAGAAAAAGAGACAACTTGCATTTGCTGCTAAAGCAAGTATACTCATAAATAGCATGTAGTTTGACATCGGAACGTCACCAGTAAAGAACTTGTAACCGCTGTGCAGCAATACACATATTCCAACGATTGCCATTATACAGCCTTTTAGCAGTGCTGAACCTGCGCGCCAGTGGTTGCTCTTAGCAATTGCATAGAGACTAAAACCGTAAACAAGTGTATCGCTCAGCATATCAAGAGAATCCGCTTGCAGTGCAACTGAACCTGCAAGGAGACCTACGATCAATTCTAAGCAGAACATCACACCGTTAATTGCCAGCACAATCCATAAAGTCTTGGATTGTCTATCGCGGAGAGCTTCAAGTTCACTGGTTTTATCGTGACAACAATTATCCATTTCTTCCTCTGATGTTCATAAGATACATTGCTCTATTGTTGCTTATTATCGTATCATATTTGATGGGAAGAATGCAATTGTATTTACTAAAACAAAGTTTTGGCATAAAGCGTCTTGTCAAAAATACACACTGAAAGACGAAAAGAAAAGATTGGGATACAGTCCAAATTCCGATTGATACTGATTCGGATCATTGTTTAATGGGTGCTTGCCGAAACTAAAAAAACAACCAATAGATAAGTGGATATCTTCGGCAACATTATAAGACATTTGCGGTGCAAGCCAAGATGATAAATCAGAGAGATTCAGTAAGATCTGTCCGCTGAGATTAATCAAAGGTGTCAACTGATGTGAAATACCGTGCGAAAGGTAGTGATTTCCTAACAGATAAACACCGCCGCGCATATAAGCGGGTTGATCTAAAAGTGTCATCAGGTTTTCCGGATCCGCAGTCCCTGCTCCATTGAAATGGTATTCTACGAACGTATAAGTTTCACCTCCAAAACTATAGTCTATTCCGACAGAACTTCGGAGATAGTTGTCAAATATGTCAGATTTCGCTCCAAATGGGTTAATAGACACATAGGAAGTTTCCAACCAAAAGCCCGCGCCGCCAATACCGCGGGTAATATCTAAACCGATGAGTAGGTCCTTCTGATATTCCAACAGCAGCATTGAAAAATCTGTTTCAAAGGAATTAAACTGTGTCCGAAAAAAGATTGCACTTTTGCCAAAATCGAAATTATCACCAATGATGTACCCAGAGTCAATCTCTCCGAGTACGCCGACAGGGATACGTATGCGTATTGCGTCAACACCGATGCGATCTTCAGTATCTAACTGATCAAAATTATAGGGTGCCACGACATCTGTTGGGTTAATAACACGTGCGCTTCCCCAAGCAATTGCATCACGACCAATAGAAATATCAGCGAATTCTGTGCTTATCTGTACCGATGCACGATCAAGATTGTGAAAAATACCTATACTTCCTATCGGATCGTTTTCAACTGGATATAAGCGTGAATTGAAATCTAATAAACGGTAACGCGATGCGTTTTTCCCAATAGCAAATGGAGATTCTGTGAAGAGCGATGGGTCTTGTACACGCGGTGTGAAATCATAAGCAAAAGCGAAGTACAGTGAGTCTGTGGGATTGTAGGTAAGGTTCACACGTAATCTATTGACCACTGCACCCGTTAGTGGTTCATCAGTGTATTTTGTATCAAAACCAGTAAAAAAGTTTTTGTAATAACCACTAATTCTGATTTCAGCATTAGAAGTACTTAGTTGAGATATTATCAATAACGAAATAAGGAACAATAGGATTCTGTTCATATAGCAATATACTATCCTCTTATCTCATCGCTGTCTACCTTACCGTCCCGTAGTGTAATCAATCGTTTAGCACTTTCCATCACCAAGGGATCGTGTGTTGAGAATAGAAAAGTCATCCCTGTTTCAGTGTTGAGTTTGCGCATCATTTCAAGAAGGTCAGTACCGGTCTTAGAATCCAAGTTTGCGGTCGGTTCATCTGCAAGTATAATTGTGGGTTCAGATACCATTGCACGAGCGATAGCGACTCGTTGCTGCTGTCCTCCTGAAAGTTGAGTTGGAAGTCTATCTTCTACCCCCTCTAAACCTACTGCTTCAAGCATGTCAATAACACGTTTGTGTCGTTCTGCTTTCGGTACACCTGCCAACAGCATGATATATTCAACATTTTCCTCAACTGTCAACACAGGAATCAGATTGTAAGCTTGAAAAATGAAACCGATGTTATCGCGTCTATAGTCTGAAAGTTCATTTCCTGACATTTCTGAGATGACCTTACCAGCAAGTGATACTTTACCTTCTGTAGGTACATCTAACCCAGAAATTATGTTGAGAAAAGTTGTTTTACCCGATCCAGAAGGGCCAACGATTGCTGTGAATTCTCCTGAATTTATCGTCAGATCCACACCATTGAGTGCATTCACAGGAATGCCATCAGCATCGTATACTTTCGTCACATGTTCAGCGATAATAACTTCTGTTGTTTCAGACTGATTCATGATATTTCCTAAAAACTTCTCCGCATTGCGTCAACTGGTTTCATTCTGGCTAAATGCCATGCTGGGTATAATCCAGCGATGATAGTAAATATGAAGACAGAGAGCGGATATGTGATAAACTGTTGTATCTTTATTTCAGGATAAATATTTTCTTGTAATGTCACACCCATCATTTCATTACCCGTATAATCTAATCCAAAATGTGCAAAAATTGTCACTAAAGCAAAACCGAGTATTCCACCGAAAACGATACTTATGATTGCCAACCCAGCTGCTTCAAATAACATAATTCGCGCCATGCCGAGAGACCGTGTTCCAACGGCACGTAACACCCCGAACTCAAACATCCGATCATATAACGACATAAATAGTGTGTTGATGATACCAAATACTACGACGCCAAACAGAACAACTCCCATAATATACTTGCTGACTTTTGATATCTCAAACACTTTTGGTAATTGTGGGAGAATATCCATCCAACTGATTGCTTCGTTTCCAAACTGCGAATAGTTTTTCCAAAACGGTAACGCCTTATCCTGTCCGTATGAAGTTGAAGTAAACTTAATAGCGATTTCATGGATACTGTTGCCGATTGCAAGCATCTGTTGTGCTTTTCTTATCCTGATAAATGCCATCCCACTGTTCATCGCAGCGTCAGCAAAATAGTATATCCCTGAAACACGGAATCCTTCTGCAAAGTACTCTCCTGTCTTTGCCTGAACGACCGTTACAACTACCTTATCTCCAATTCCTACTTCAAGATTCTCAGCGAGTTTGCTACCGATGACAATATCCTGCTCGTTTGTCCCATCAAAGAACACGCCTTCTGTAATGGCATCATCAATCTGAGACAGATGTTTTTCGGTAGGTGGCTGAACACCAACAAGACTAATGGCACTTTTGTTTGCTGCTGAGGTAATCATACCCATTACAAAGGTTCTACGGGTAAAATGCTGGACGTTTGCTTCTTTAGCAAGATTGGAAGTTACTTTATCTGGCTGTTCTATCACCATTGAGACTTCCAGTGTGTCTCTATACCCCTGTCGATGAATCTGCGCGTCACCGATGAAGGAAGCGGTTGCAGTTCTAATCATATTCTCAAACATCCCGATCATTAACGCATCAAGAAAAATTAGCGCAGCGAGACCGATACTAATTGCCGTTGAAGCAATCAATGTCCGCCGTTTATTTCGTAGGATGTTTCTCCAAGCGAGTTTAATTAGTATGAGAATCATAGTGAAATTTAGTTCTCAGCATTCAGTCGTCAGTTATCAGTAAGAAATACACTTTTTCTCTGATAAGTTTCTAATGTATCCGCATTGCTTTTGCAGGCATAATTCGGGCAGCTTTTATTGCCGGAAATATGCTCACGATCAAAGCAGACACAAAGACAGTTGTAGCAGGAATCATTAGACATGAGACATTAACCTCTCCATACATCTTACCAAATTCGACACCTGCCATCGTAAATCCTTCAGCATAAGACACACCATATACAGAGAGAAGGTAATTAAACAAAACACCTAACATTGCACCGATAAGGATGCTACCCACAGCGATTATACCTACTTCATATATAACCAACCAAAAAACTTGTATCGGTTTTGTACCAACAGCCTTTAGTACACCATATTCACGGGTCCTTTCCATCACAGACATCAGCACAGTGTTCAGGACACCGATTGCCACAATGAACATTATGATGAAACGTGCGACAGCATCTCCTTGTTTATCCTTTTGCATTGCATCATAGAAGGATTTGACTACCTGATACCAAGGCAAAATCTCAAGCGTTGTGTCTGCAAGTCTATCTGAAATTGCATTAGCTATATTCTCTACTTTATTGATATTAGATACAATCACGACAATTTCGTGAATACGTCCTTCAAGCACAAATAGTTCTTGAACATCGTCAATGTGAAGGTAACAGGCAACGCGATTCGTTATATCATCACCACTGTCAGCGATTCCAACAATCGTATACTCGTCATTTGCGATTGAACCATCTGCGGCTTGTGAAAATAGGACTATCTTACTCCCGATAGTTGCAGAAAGTGTTTTCACCAACTTTTTTCCGATAACGACTTCGCGTGATGCCGTTTCTGTGAGTGTGTCTCCTTCAATGACTTTTTTATTGAAATTCGTTGCTTTGTTCTCTCGGGTGACATCTATCCCGATGATCCGAACGGCAGTGCTTCTTTCACCAACTGATCCTAATCCACCTGTATAGACTCGAGGTGTCCACGCTTCAACACCCTCCTGACTTTGAATTGTTTTTCCGATGGAATCATAATCGCTAATTGTTTTATATATAGACGGTTTATCAAGATATCCCGCGTGATGTATCTGTATGTGTCCGATACGGTTCCCAGTGAACATCTCAATAACATTAGAATATGCACCATCGGATAAACCGATGACAATTGATGAGAGTGTAAATCCTACAATCATCGCGAGTGCAGTGAGGATTGTCCGTCGTTTTTGACGAAAAATATTCCGAAACGCAATTTTGAGCATCATAGTCGTGACATCCTCAAGAAGTTACTTGGTAATTAACATTGTCACTTGATTCTGCTGTGTGGCAGCCTTGTTATTTATGAGTATATCTTTCTTGTTGTCTCTATTTAGGTCAACTAACCACATATTTCGCTCATCATTTGGCATATCTACTTTTACTTTTTGTGGTTTTTTCGCTAATACCTTTGGTCCTGGTTCACCGAGAAAGATGTGCATATCTGTCCAGTTTTTTCCTACTATGAGGTCTAACCGTTTGTCTCCATTCACATCACCAAATAGTACTGCTGGGAAAAACACCCTATCCGTTTGAAAAATATCAAGTGCGGGTCTAATTTTGCGCGTAGTCGTGGGTTTAGCTGGAAAAGAACCGTTTTCCATGCGAAAGAATTCAAGGTTTATTGCTATTGATTTGCCGGCCATTGCACGTGCCATTCCACCGATTTTTGTATTTACATCTCTAAACAGGAAGTCAAAATCGCCATCGGAGTCAAAATCCTGCAACCAGTATGAAGAATATCCCCACGGCATTAATCCTCCCGCAGAACCTTTAGGTTTAATTGTGATTTTCACATCTCTTGTGAATACAAGTCCATTGGCAGTCTGTTTACCGAAATGTACTTCATATTCGCTATATTGATTGCCAAGACTTCTACCTTGCAATGTATGGATAATCATATCAGTAACATCATCACTGTTCATATCTCGGAATGTGTGCAGCACTCTTCGTTTAGTGTTCTCTCTAAAACCGAACATTAGCGCGAACATGTTTTCACCACTAAAATCAAAGGCAATAGAGTAAGCACCATCAGTGCCGAACGGCACATCAATAGTAAAGGATTCTGCTTCTGAGTAAAATATCCCATGTGCATTTTGAAGATAGACATCAAAATGGTCTTCATTCCAAAACACAAGATCAATGCGTTTGTCTCCGTTGTAGTCCATCTGATGTATGCGACTGAGATACCATAATGCAGTTAATTCGTTGATCCCGATTTCTCGGTAGCTGCGATTCTGATCTAAAGCAGTTTTGTTAAGATAGGGTTCGGGTGGTCCAAGTTTCACTGGATCAGCGAACGCTCCATCATTTAATTGCGTAGAAATCCAAAAACCATCAAAATCGGGTAATATTAAGTCGTCAAGACCATCAGCATTAAGGTCGCGAGAGATATCAATACGTGAGATTTTATCAGCATCAATCATATTGTAGTTTATGGTGATATTGATCAGTTTTTGCTCTAATCCTGATTCCAAATCAAACCAATTCAGGCGACCGTGCTCGTAAGTAACGAGTCTGTCACGACCACCGATGGTTACTATGTCAACGAAGAGTATTTGTGGCCGTAGAGATGTGTCAAGCCTTATTTCCCAGGTATCTTCTTTGAGCGTATAGATACGTATGCGACGAGTGTTCCTCTTCTCAATGTTCACAATTACAAGTTCTGCTATTGCATTGTCCGAAAGGAAACCTGTCAAAACGGTGTGATTCTTGTCTGAACCTATGGATACCTTATACTTTTCAAAGGTGAATGGTTCAGGTGAAACTTGTTTAATTTCTTCATCAATTTTCGTAGAACACCCTAAAATGGATATTCCAAAGGACATTATAGTAAACAGGCTTATGGAAATTGTTTTAAAAATAGGCATGTATTCCTGCTCCGACGTATACCCCAGCAATACCCATAGATTGAGAAGGGGTAATATCTCTACCAATTCCCTGACCAATACTTATGTTCAAACCGAGAGGTATTCCACCGAGTGAAAACACGAGTTCACCACCAAACGCGAGTCCTGCCGCCAATGTAGTGGTTTCAACAGTCTCTTTCTGGGTATCCATCTCTTTATGATACCTCCAACCACCTTCTAATGTAAAATATAGGCGTGCTTCATTCCACTTTCCACGGTGTTCAAATATTGCAAACGACACACCACCCCCTAACATGTGATCAGCATTTTCGTCATCAAGTATAAAACGACCAACGGTTTGAAAATAGACAGGTGCTAACCCGTTATATCGAAAACTAACACCACCAAACGCAGGTGTTGCGCCTTGAGAACCTATGCCGAATTTCTTGGTCAGTTTTGCCTGTTGTGCTTGAATAGACACACAGAATATTAGACTCAAACTTATAAAGATTAAGTAAGAGATGAAGTGTGTTCTATGCTTTCGTTCTGAATTGTAATTCATTAATTTCTCTTTTGTAGATTTCGTCTTGTAAAGATATTACGATCTATCTTTGCATCAAATTTTGCACGTACCCATCGGACGACTGTTTTGTGTCCGTCTTTGTTTTGTGGGATCATTTCCATAACAGAAGGTACAGTTTTTCCTCCGAATTTCTTAACCTCCTTGAAGTTAAGAACGCGCATCAGTTTCCCTTTTTCATCATAGAAATGTTGCCAGATTGGGATATAATCCTTGGCACGAACAGCCGTAATGATTTTACCCCACACAATGGAGGAATCCTCTTTGGGTATGAGTTCAACATAAAGTAAGTCCTTAGAGGCATCTTCAGGAGTTACCATTTGGTAGGTGTAATCCTCAATCAACGACGATTCCCTGACCAGATCGTCATTTGTGAAATCGGACCCCATCCAAGAACCCATCATCATTGAAGGTGATATTTTCATAGTCTTGTTGACTTTTGGTAGGTAGTTCCACATTTCGTTTTTGATACGCAAGGTTGCGACGCCTTGTTCCTTTTTTGGTGCAGTAATTCTGATAAAGGTCTGGTCCATTCCCTTCGTCCACACCTGCATCTTTAATGTTCTTTCATAATGCGGGGTGACAATATGCATCTCCATTTCTGCTTGACTTGTTTTGCTGCGATACAACTGATCAATATGTCTGATGATGTCTTCAACTTTAGGTTCAGTTACAGCATTTTTTGTCAGGAGGCAGAAGGGAACGATCAAAATTAGCAGGACAATTGGTCTTGCAATTGTTGCTCTTAGAAGTCTACTGTTATGGTTAGGAGTTGGTGTGTGCATTTTCTTTCCTGTTGTTTGATGATTTTAGTCTTAGGGAATTGGGATTGATACTATTTATAATACTTTAAAACTGAATAGTGAGCAAGTGTATTGTCAGTGATATTTAGTTTCTGTCTGAATCAGGATTTTCAACAGTTCCTTTTACAGTATTTCCATTAATACAACCTTCTTAGAAACGCGGATAAGAATATCGTTATCAAAGCTAAAAATATGAGCATATTCAGCCAAGGTGAAGGTTTTTTCTGTACTTCTTCAAAGACGGGATATGGAAACGTCAAGACAACTGCAAACGTGTAGATAACAAATACGATGAAGAACTTGATACCCAAAACGAGGATGTAAACTGAATAGTCTACCTCAAGAGATTCTGCAGCGGTACTTCGGGCAGTTCTAAAGAAAGTAATGACATTATACAGACCAGATATAAGGGTTGTTAGGAGTGCAATCCAAACGATTACACTAAAACGTCTGAGTGCAGATGAGATCAATGTCATCGGATCGGGGTTACGTTTTGCGATTGGGATCAATACTACCCGAAAAAAGAAAAATCCGCCAATCATCAAGACGACGGAACCCACATGCACCCACTGTATCAAAGGTTTAACTAACATGCTTTAGATTTCTATAGAAATGGTTATCGGTTATCAGAACGATGCCTGATAACCGATAGCTGCTTATGAATACTTACGCTATTGGCTTACCGCCAAGCGCGTTGAAACAGGAACGTGATTGCTTGCAAGCATTAGGAGACACGAATTGGTCATCGGGGCCAACGACCTGCATTGTGCAATTACACCAATATTGAGTTCCCGGATTTTCTTCAACGAGGTTTTGCAAGTTCCCACCGGGAATGTATATTGCTTTCGTCCGAAGGTTCTGACATATTGAACGCTTGTAGATTGGAAGTGATTTTCCCTCTAACATATTCATCCTCCTTTAGCTGACTGCCATCATTGCGGCACGACTGATGAGATTTTGGGTTAAGGTCACCTTATACGCATTATCATTCAATGGTTGTGCATCCTTAACAGCTTCTGCCCCCGCCTTCATACTGACCGATTCGTTTATGGTCTTACCTGTCAATATGGTTTCAGCTTCTGGGGATCGCCAAGGTGCTGGTGCAACACCTCCAAGGACGACGTTTGCACTCTGACATGTTTTTCCTGACATCTCAAAAACCCCTGCCACACTTGACAAAGCAAAATCGGGAGCACCTTTCTCTCTCGCTTTCAGGTAGAAACTCTTTGTATTCGGATTAGGTGTTGGTACCATGATTTCAGTAACGATCTCGTTTGGTTGCAGGATGTTTTCACGGGTCAGGTTTGCTGCGGGTAGCGTAAAGAACTCCTCAACCTTCACTGTTTTATCACCTTCTGGACCAACTATCTTGAGTGATGCATTGAGTGCAATCAATGCGGGTGCTATATCAGAAGGATGGACTATGTAGACAGGATCACCACCGAAGATTGCGTGGTATTTATTCAAACCATCAACGGCATAACAGAGATCTCCACCTTTTTTAAAGCAATTAACGGTTTCATCTCTGTAATACCAACATCTCGGACGTTGACAGAGGTTTCCACCGAGTGTTCCAACATTCCTAATCTGTGGTGTCGCGACTGATGCTGCTGCTTGTGAAAGTACACTGTACTGCCGTTGAATAGTCGGATGCATTGCAATATCAGAGACAGTTGCTAATGCCCCGATTTTCAAACCGTTAGCATCCGCTGTAATGCTATCCATTCCAGGTAACGTCTTGAGATTAATCAGCGTTTTAGGTGTTTCAATGTATTCCTTAAGTTCAGCAAGCAGGTCAGTTCCTCCTGCTATTATCATTACCTCACCCCATCTGCTGTCGCTGAGTAGTGAGGTAACCTGTTTCAGACTTGTCGCGTTGACATAACTAAATTTATCCATTGCTTACCTCCTTTATGCCTTCTTCTCAGCAAGTGCGTTTAGGACTTTATCTGGTGTAATAGGCAGTTCTCTAATTCTGACACCGATTGCATTGTAGACAGCATTCGCGATTGCGCCAAGTGTTGGAATACACGGTGGCTCACCAACGCCGGTAACTTTTCGGTGTGTATCAAAAACAATTGACTTGATTTCAGGTATCTCAAAAGTACCGGGGACTTTGTAGTCCTCAAGGTTAGCATTGAGCATGCGTCCTGTCATCGGATCCATAATCCGTTCTTCAAGGAGTGTTTGCCCTAACCCCATAATGACCCCACCATTAATCTGACTCTCTGTCGTGAGTCGGTTGATGGCTAATCCACAATCTTGGACAGCGACAATCTTAAGTACTTTGACATGTCCTGTCTGTGTATCAACTTCAACTTCAGCGAACTGCGTACCTGCAACCCCACCTTGTCGGAGTTCCTGGTCCCACTCTCCCCCTTCGCTAATAGTTTCCTGTCCAAGTAGACCTGTTGCCTGATGCCAAGTTACCGTCTTTGTTCGGTCAGAAGCGACATAGACAGTGCCAGTTCCAACACGCAGATCATCTACGGGTGCTTGCAATAGGGGTGCTACATGCTCAAATAGTTTCTGCTTGGCTTTAGCGGCTGCAGTTTTGATGACAGGTGCAACTGATGCAGTCGTTTGACTTCCACCACTTCCACCGGAGGGAAGTCCAGGAGCACTATCACCGATTTTAACGCTAATATCCTCAGGAGTGAGGCCAAATTCTTCGGCGACAATGATAGCAATCGCAGTTCGGATTCCGGTTCCGATGTCTTGTGTGCCGGTGACAGTTTCAACGGTACCATCCGAGTTGATAGTGACAAGTGCTTGCGTATTATTGCCACCGCCGCCGCCCCATTGACCGCTACCAACACCGAAACCCCGCTTTTTAACGCCGGTACTGGAACCTGCTACACTCTTACGTCTATGCCATCCAATTTCTTGTGCACCGAGTGTATATTGTGCTTGACGTACCTCGTTATTATCGTTAAGGCGACGGAACTCAAGTGGGTTCATACCAAGTTTTTCCGCAAGTTCATCCATCAATGAATCCATTGCAAATGCCCCTTGCGGGTGTCCTGGAGCACGCATAGCGCGTTGGTTACCGGCATTAATAGCAACGTTAAAACGTTCTGTTCTTCTATTCGGCACATGATAGACATACGGTGCTTGGAAACCAGCCCCACTGGATATGCCGCCCGTTCCGTAGCCACGCATATCGTAAGCAATAAGTCGACCATCCCGAGTTGCCCCTGCTTTTACATGTTGTGTCATTGAGGGTCTATTCCCTGCTACGAGGTGTTCAGCCTTTCGGGTCAACATCAGTTTTACCGGTCTTTCAGTCATGCGTGCCAACTTCACTGCAGCTAGTCCTTCAGGTCCGGCATTAAATTTACTACCGAAACCGCCTCCCATGTGTTCAGTGATGACTCTTACCTGATTCGCGGGTATCTGGATGTTCCTTGCAAGGTCATTACGTACACCAAAAACCGCTTGTGTAGAAGCCCAAACAGTTAGATTTTGTTCATCTGTCCATTCGGCGACATGTCCATGTGTTTCCAAGCAGACATGCGTTTGAACAGGGGTGTGATATGTGGCTTCAACAGTGACCGCTGCTTCCGCAAATCCTTTTTCTATATCCCCATCTGCATTTTTCCCGGGATTACTTTGATTACCTTTCCAATCATCCCGAATCTGTGGTGCCCCTTCTGCCATTGCATACGCTTCTGTGGCGACAAAAGGTAATTCTTCCAATTCCACATAAATTGCTCGTAGTGCGTCTTTAGCGATGTCATCAGTATCTGCGGCAACAGCTGCGATCTCCTGTCCCTGATAACGAAGTTTCTTGCCGACGTCTATTAACGGTATTACTGCTTTGACGCCAACCATTGCTTCAGCCTGTGTCAAATCTATATCCCTAACTGTTGCGTGTGGAACTTCAGACCGTAAAATACGCGCATACAGCATTCCTGGTCGGTTAATATCGTAGGTATACTTTGCTTTTCCTGTGACTTTTTCCTTACCGGACAAACGGGCAATCCGCTTGCCAATAAGTCGAGATTGGCTTGCTTCTCCCCATGATGCCATTTTCTTTCTCCTTTTCTTTACAGACCGCGTTCATATTGATTACATTTTCTGTGCAGCAGTTTCTACTGCGTCAATTATGAACGGGTAAGTTCCGCAACGACAAGTGTTGCCCGATAAGCCTTCCTTAATCTCTGTGGTTGTAGGCTCTTTGTTTTCGTTCAAGAGTGCCACTGAAGATACAATGAATCCGGGTGTACAGAATCCGCACATCATTGCATCGTGTTTGATAAATGCTTCTTGTACAGGATGAAGGTCGTCTCCATCGGCAATGCCTTCCACTGTGGTAATTTGCTTGCCTTGTGCATCCATTGCAAGCATCATACAAGCGTAAACGGATTTACCTTCTACTAAGACAGTACAGCCACCGCATTCCCCTCTATCACAGATAAGTTTTGCGCCTGTAAGATCAACGTTATTTCCCCCTGTATCTATACCATCGCGCAGGACTGTCAATAATGTGGTGCGTGCTTCAACTTCAATTTCATATACGGTATCATTGATATTCAACTGAATTTCTGCTGTTGAGATCGCTTCATCGGTTTGTGCTTCCGCAGATTTCTCGTCCCCAACTAAGATCGTCGGTGCGACGGTTGCGGCAACGGTACCGGTTCCTACGCCCTTTATAAAACTCCGACGCGAAATATTCGCATCCTGTTTTTTATCCTTATCCGACATACCTTCCCTCCTTGATTGATGTGAACCTAATGAAATTAGAATGATAAAATAGTAGAACTTTTTTTGACGTTATATTTGGATCACATTTTAGATATAACCGAGAGATTCATTCTTATGTAGAATTTAGCAGTATTGCTGTTTTTTTACAAGTTAAAAACATAAGGTATACATTAAATAACGACTTGTGCTAAATGACTATATGTAATATTTTAAATACTATTATGTAGGTTTATGCGTGGACGACATCCTTTAATGCCATCAACTTGCATCCTAAACATTTGTTCAAGAAGACACCGAGTGTGAAACCCGCAAACTTATTGCTGAAGCGTGTCAGCATTCCCCAATGGGAACGAGCACGTATCCGTGAAATATGGAACTGTTGGGTCAGTTGACTAATCGTTGTCTCAACCCTTCTTCTTATTTTCTGATGCAGTTTGCGAAACTTTGGCGGATATTGTTTCTCCTGATTCTTACGCCGTGTTGGTAATAGACAGACATTCTCCGTTTCAAGTAAATCTCTTTCAAGTTTTTCACTCACATATCCTTTGTCTCCAATGATAATAGGATAAGTGCCGCGTTCACAAAACAAGGGAAGCACTTCTCTATCATCAGTATCAGCAGTCGCTATGGCAAAATCAACAGGGAGCCCGTAGGCAGTGGTTATCACACTACCACGAAATCCGAAGAAAGTGTCAAGTCCTTTTGTAGCACACTTTCCATAAGTCGCCAAAGTGCCTGTAGCATCCGCACATTTTAGAGGGGATGTAGAAGCAGGAGCTCGTTTGAAATCGCAAATAGGGATAGGGAAACTATCCACAATAAACACACCATCATCCGGTAAAAACTGTATCAAAATGCGTCTGAGTTTTTCACTTGCGTGGCATAGGTTCCGGCGTCTTCTATTGAAACGCGACCTTTCGGGCAAATGTGGGAATAAATCAGAGAGTTCTGCTTTGATCATTTTGTATCCTGCGAGTTCACTATCCTTGCCTATGAGTTCTAATAACCAGGAGATACAAATAATATCGCTATCAGGACAACGGCTTTTTGGTCCTGGACGAAGTTCCTCAGCACCCGGGAAGTAGGTGTCGTAAAGTGTTGCGGTAATATTTCGTACGACTAACGCTACGTTTCGTAGAGTGCGTGGTTTGTTTTTTAGTTGCATTACATGCTTTTCTAATGTATTCTGTAAATCCATCCTTATGCTCCTTTTAATGTAAAGGTTATGTTATAAAGAAAAGCATAAGGATGGATTAAAGTAAAGATAAAAACACAAATCCATAAATATGTGAAATACAATATTACATAAAAATAATCAACTGGCACAAGTCGTTAAATAAAACAATTGTATTCTGTGATGAAAGATGATATGCTATTGCCACACATCTTCTGCAATGAAAGGAATACTAAACCCCATGGCAAAACAGCCGAATATCTTATTTCTCATGACAGACCAGCAGCGTTTTGACACTGTCAGAGCACTCGGAAACCCAATAATACAGACACCCGCACTTGATAGACTTGTCCACGAAGGCACAAGCTTTACCTCTACGTATTGTCCTTCGCCTGTATGTGTAGCCTCACGTTGTAGTTTCTTGCTTGGACAGTGGCCACATGAAACCGGATGCACTACGAATTCAGCGATGCCCCAGGATCGTCCATCAGTGATGGAATTGCTCAACGAAGTAGGCTATCAGACTCACGGTATCGGCAAAATGCATTTTACACCACAAGGACGTAAAATGTGGGGATATGAAACCCGCGATTTCTCAGAGGAGGGTGCCGGTCCCGATGACTATACAAATTTCATACATGAAAATGGATTTGACCACATCATAGCGCCGCACGGAGAAAGAAGTGAGTATTACTACATACCACAACAATCGCAACTTCCTGCACGTCTGCATCATACACAGTGGGTTGGAGATGGGACGCTTAAATTCCTTTCTCAGCGCGATACAAGCCGTCCATTTATGTGTTGGAGCAGTTTCATTAAACCACATCCACCTTTTGAATCACCCGTCCCGTGGAACAGACTCTACCGGACAGTTGAAATGCCTTTACCTTTCTTGCCACCGGACTATGAGCATCTGCATACTTATTGGAACAGACATCAGAATCGGTACAAATATCGCGACCAAGGCAGAGATATGAACCTTCTTCGGACGATGCGTGCAGCCTACTATGGCACTATCTCTTTTATAGACTATCAGGTTGGACGAATACTTGAACATCTGGAAACTGAGGGAGAACTTGATAACACTTTAATCATTTTCACATCTGACCATGGGGAACTACTCGGGGATTATGATTGTTATGGGAAACGTTCCTTCCTTGATGCTGCCGCGCGTATTCCGCTGCTGGTGCGTTATCCGGAACGATTTGATGCCGATGTACAGTGCAGTACACCGACGAGTCTTGTTGATGTACTTCCTACCAGTCTTAAGGCAGCAGGATTGACACCCCATGACGAACATAGCGGTGTTGACCTTGCTGATATTGCATCTGGTAATTCCGATCGCGATGCGATTATCGGACAATTAGCAGGTGAACATAGAGGGTTGTATACACTTATTACTTCCGACTATAAATATATCTATTCTGCTGCTGACAGAAAGGAATGGTTATTTAGACGTCTGGAAGGAAGACTTGATGAACGCAGTCTTGTCGGTAA
The DNA here is from genome assembly GCA_965261435.1 of Candidatus Poribacteria bacterium. Classification (GTDB taxonomy): domain Bacteria; phylum Poribacteria; class WGA-4E; order WGA-4E; family WGA-3G; genus MSPOR6. The sequence goes on along the minus strand of CBDHDL010000021.1, from coordinate 1,935,669 downwards.
TCCTGCTTACGGTAGAACGCTTAGGGAATATCGGGAAAGATTAATTAATTGGTTCAAAGAGGATGGTTACGAGCAACCGCTTGATGATAATCGTTGGAAGGAATTTCCACCGCCTGCTGAACCTGAGAATCCGGATGCTGACCAACTATTCCAGGATGGACGTTCATCAAGTGATCAGTTGCCGCCGGGTTACTCTCCACATATTGATCCTATCAAAAGACATACTTGATACTCTTGTTAGAGGAGTTCCCAACTCTGAAGATTTTGACATTACTATCAAAAATGACCCTGATGATGCCATAGCCTACTTTGACAGGGGGCTTGCAAAAGAGGCACTTGGACAACAAGATGCAGCAAAAGCAGATTTTCAGAAAGCAAAGGAATTAGACCTTGATGTTGAGCGGAGAAACTGACTGCTGTATACTATCATAATATATCAGTTCTCAAGGTTCAAGAGTGCTTGCGTGAACACATCTAAATCTGATGTTTGGGTGGCAACCCGGAGTAAATGGTCCAGGCGTTGCAGATCGTCAATAGTACTGAGAAAAGGTTTTAGTTTCTCACTAACATCTGACTCTAACTTGACCTCTAACACCGTGAGAATAGCATCAACAATACCTTCTGCTTTGCCTTGTTCAATACCTTCTACTTTGCCTTGTTCAATACCTTCTACTTTGCCTTGTTCGCGAGCCTGGGGTGCCAAGTATTCTACGATGGATGCATGTTGCATGGTTTCCTCCAATATGGTTTTTGATATTATTTGTGAATCATAAACTAAATTTGCAAATATAGCCAAACTTCCAAGATACGCTGTCTTGTTCTGCACATCAATGCTATCAGCAACTTGCACACAACGCACAAGCCATTGATCATCTGTTATATCTGTTTGATGTCCCATCAGCGGTGTAAAAGGGACCAATCCTGTAAGTCTTGAATCTAAAACTTGTTGTCCATCAAGATCAATAAGTCGGAAAACTTGATATTCAATAGAGATATTATGATGTTCAATATGTTGCGTATATCTACCCGGATCGTTTTTGCCAGCATCTGGACGTAGATAAATCACATTGGAATAAACTGGCAAACGATATGCTTCAATCGCTCTAATGATATAACCAGCCATCCGAAGTGGCATCCCCGGATCATAACTATCGGTCGTCTGAAATTCATAATGCACCAGCACTTCTTTACCGTTGTAGGACGCTTTGATGAGTGAATCCGCTTGATGCATTTCAACGGTAGGTTGTTCCGGGGTAACGACCTCCAGCACCTTGATATCTGTTGCTTCAAATCCGAAGCACAGATAGAGAAAGTCTTTCGGATTCATTTCAATATGTTTCTTAGAGGTAGTGTCAAAACTTGTCATGTTACTCGCTACTCCTAAACTCAGTGTGCTACAGGGAACTATAACTAAAGCACATACAAAGAAACACATTCATCCTAATCGTACCTGCTGAGGTGAGAATCAGCATATTACCGGTGGTGATTATTCGTTCTTAGTGAAGGCGGATAGTTGAAATCTAAGACTTTCAAGTCATTATACCAAATTCTGTTGTATTAAACAAATCAAAAATATGCAATTCTACAACACACAATCGCGTCTATACGAATCAGAAGACTAATATGCGTATTTATGTACTGCGATTGAAACTTTTGACCACTACCTGAGGCAAAAATGTGATATAATTGTAATCAAATAGGAAAGAGAAATTTGATGGCAATACGAACACACTTTACCCCAAAATTAAAAAAGGTAATTAACACATGAAAGTCAAATATCTGCTTATTACAGTTCTATTGATAAACGTAATATACTCTACCGGATTTTGCCAAGACAACATAGAAGTCGGTCTACCCGAAGGAGCAATCGCACGGATTGGTAAAGGTGGCATTAATGTCATGCGGTTTTCACCCGATGGCACGCACCTTGCCGTAGGAACAGATGTTGGCGTATGGTTATACGATGTGCAAACTGGTAAAGAAACGTATATCCCACGCATCAACACATCACAATCGAAACCGTTTCGCGATGCTCTTGATGGAGAAGAACCTGTTGCCTTCAGAGAGGGAGCTGGACAAGTAAATGCATTGGCATTTTCACAAGATGGGAAAACCCTCGCAAGTGGCGGAGCTGGAGACCGAATTATTCAATTGTGGTATGTAGACACTAACACTAAACATGCAATAACAGATTCATCACTTAACGGAGTAGAAGCAATTGCATTCTTACAAGATAGCACAACGCTCGTTAATCTGAATCGTGGTGGAATTGTGCATTGGGATGTGCAAACCGGTACTAAAGTGCCGAAGTCGCATGATATTCGTAATTACGAGTCGATAGTATTCTCTCAAGATGGGAGTAGTTTTGCTGTTGGCACGCGTGAAGGCAGAATCCATTTATGGGATTCAACGACAGACAGGAATCATAAGAGACTAACGGGTCATGCAATAGTCAGTATTATAAAAAAAGATAATACAGAGGTAGAGGTTTGGGCATTGGCGTTTTCACCCGATGGGAAAATTATTGCCAGCGGAAGTCAGGACAAAACGGTCCAGTTGTGGGATACAGAAAAACAAAGAAAACTTGCTACTTTGAAAGCACATGAAGGATGGATTACCGCTCTGGCATTCTCAGCAGATGGGAAAACACTTGCCAGTGGTGACACCAATAAAGTCATAAAACTTTGGGATGTAGATACGTACAAAGAACGCGCGACCCTTTTAGGACACAATAATACCATCAGTACTTTAACATTTGCACCCGAGGGGAGTCGCAATATAGTGGCGAAATATAGGGGTTGTCTCGCAAGTGGCAGCTACGATGGCACAATCCGATTCTGGGATCCAGATAGTGGAAAGGAAATTGTCACATTTACAAGTGGACATACAGAATCCGTCAAAGCAGTTGCGTTTTCTGAAGATAACCTTAACCTCACAGTAGCTGCGCATAACAGTACTCTCACCGTATGGAGTCTACAAACTGGGAATAAACTGAATACCTTTGACGATCATCCCAATGATACTGCCACTGTTACATTGTCACCTGATACTACACGTTTCGTTTTTCAGGGCAGTAAGGGGTTGCGTTATTGGACTGCTTACAGGGACACAGGTTCTTATACTGGTGGCAGCATTCAATTATGGGACATAAGCAATGAAAAAGAAATGTTGGGTCCTTGGCAGGAGGCTGGATATACAAATGCACTCACAATCTCGCCTGATAATCAGATTCTTGTTGCCGGTTATGGCCGTGATGGTGTTTTTGCATGGCATGTAAACACCGGTGTTGAGTTGTTTCGTTTTAATTCAGATTCACCATTCTCAGGCATGTTAGTTTTCTCACCCGATGGAAAACTCCTTTCCTTGAACGGGATCCACGTGAAAACACGGATATGGGATATTACGGTACAGCGCGAGCTTACGCCACCCAACTTGGAAAAGCATAATACATTGGCATTTTCACCTGACAGTAAGACCATCGCACTCGGTGATACAAAAGGGATCGTTCTATGGAACGTAACACCTACAGGTATCCAAGAACGTGGCAAAATTACGGATGAATTCCGCGGTTATAGTAGTGTACTAATATTCTCGCCTGATGGAGAAATACTGCTTGATACGAGAAGGTCTGCAATCATATTGTGGGGGACAAACGGTATCAAATTAGGAACCCTTTCTGGACATACGGAAACAGTCACTACGCTGGTGTTTTCACATGATGGAAAGACTCTTGCAAGTGGGAGCGATGATGGCACGGTGCTGCTATGGGATTGGGAAGAAGTTACTGCTAAGCGTAAGACAGACAGAAATGACAATGAATAACTCAAACAAAGAATACATACATATATCCGATCCAAAAATCGCTGACATGATAAGACGAAAACTCGGAATAGATTCAGATAAACCTATACCAGTTCAGAACCTTACGAGTATAGAGATACTGACTGCAGTTTACATTTATATTCGTGATCTATCCGGGATAGAACATTTGACAGAGTTGAAGAATTTAAATCTATATTCCAATAATGAAATTGAGGACATCAGTCCGTTAGCGAATTTGAAAAAGTTGACGCACTTAATGCTCGATGACAACAAAATTAAGGACATTACACCCCTTGCAGGTTTGACGCAGCTTGAGAAATTACGGCTGAACATTAATGAAATCAGCGACTTTACACCGATTGCAGATTTGACGCAGCTTCGGTCACTATGGCTTGGCTCGAATCCTATACAAGATTTATCTCACATTTATAGATTACTCAAGCGACTCCCCTTACTGACTTCGTTGTCAATGAATCGACTACATATTAGTAGCGTTGCACCTTTTGCGGAATACGAGCAACTTACCGTCTTATGGCTTGAAGGCAACGATATCAGTGACATCACACCACTCGCAAAACTAATAAACATTGAGTCTTTAAAGCTTCGTGACAATAAAATCAAAGATATTTCACCACTGAAAGGATTAGCAAAAATCCGGAGCTTAAGTCTCATAAATAATGACTTAAGGGACATCACACCACTCTCAGAATTGAGACAACTTTACGGGTTAGACCTTTATAATAACTACATTAGTGACATTTCGCCACTCACCAATTTGACACAACTTACGGGATTATACCTTCATAACAATAAAATCGGAGACATCAAACCCCTCTCCAACTGTTTCCAACTTAAAAGGTTGTCTCTTGACAACAATAAAATCTGTGACATCAAACCCCTCACGAACTGTTCTCAGCTACTAAATTTGTTTCTTGATAACAATAGCATCAAGGACATTTCACCACTAAGGGGTATGACACATCTCAGATGGTTATCGCTTAGAAATTTAGAAATCAGTGACATCTCAATATTGACGAACTTAACTGAGCTAAAAATCTTGTCTCTCGATCACAACCCTATTATTGACATTACACCCATATTTGAGTTGAAGGAACTGTGGCATCTATTTCTCAATGGCATAGCGGTCAACGATATTAGTCCACTATCAGAGTTTACACAACTCAATAAGTTGAGTATTGAAGGATGTAATATCAATGATATAACACCTCTTGCCGGATTAGTAACATTAAGGGAGTTACGCCTTGCAGACAATAACATCAGAGATGTTAGCATTATTGAGAACTTGCCGCGCTTATCCTCCTTGACTATCAAGGGGAACCCAATTCAGGACATGACACCAATTTACAAACTCTGTCAACAGAATCCGAAATTGAAACTTGACATTGATTTACCGGCTTAACTTGTTTTGTATGGCGTTGAAACCCCGTTTAGTGAAAAAAGAGAGATACATTTAGTTTGTGCAGTATGAGTTTACATCTCAAAGAAACCGTTTTTTCACAAAAACTACTTTTTTTCCAAATATGCAATTCTACGACACAAAATCGCGTCTATACATTAAAAGATCAATTTCCTATTGAGGTATCAGATGATATACGATGATGCTGACCTGATTCAACACACTATAGAAGGCGATGAACAAGCGTTTGCTGCCCTTGTAGAAAAATACCAACAACAGATACACGCTTTGGTGTGGCAAAAGATTGGTGATTTTCATATTGCACAGGAGATTACCCAGGACGTATTCCTCACTGCATATCATAAACTCACAACGCTCAAAAACTCTAATCGTTTCTCGGGATGGCTCTATGTGATTGCTGACCGCAAATGTATCGCGTGGCACCGAAAGAAAAAACCAGAACCCCAATCATTAGAAACGACAGACCCTGTTGAGATAGAGGAGGCGTATTATTCTGCACATATCACCCAACAACGCGAAGCAGCTGCACATCAAAAGCGGCGAGAATTGGTTCAGAAGCTGCTAAGTAAGCTGCAAGAGAGTGAGCGGACAGTCGTCAACCTATATTATATCGCTGAAATGACATGTGAAGATATTGGAAAGTTCTTAGGCGTATCTACGAATACTGTGCGGAGCCGACTTCACCGAGCACGCAACAGATTAAGAAAGGAAGAAATGATGATAAGAGAGAACATAAATAGTTTCCAACTACCTACACAATTCACTGAGAACATTATGAGAGAGATTTCGCGTATCAAACCTGCTGTTCCGACCAGTAGCAAACCCTTAATGCCATGGATGATTGCCGCTTCTACGTTAGCAGTTGTGTTGCTTATACTCGGTTTTGGAAACCACCAATACTTGACGCGTTTTCAGAAACCTTATAGTTTTGATGCTACCACTGAGATGACAGTTGACATCATTGAAGCACCAATTGTCGCGAACCTGGATACCAAACCTGATGAGCGAATACAAATTGAAAGTACCAATGTAATCGGGAAAAACAATAACCCTAATCAGCAACCAAATAACGCTTCTGCAGAAATATCGGAAGCACAAGGAGACGAAATAGTGAAAGATTATACACAATGGGAATTGCCAGAAAAAGCAAAAGCACGTTTTGGGAAGGGCGGCATCAATGCGATTCAGTTCTCACCAGATGGTAGGCAACTCGCAGTAGGTAGTAGTATCGGTGTTTGGCTCTATGATGTAGAGACAGAGAAAGAACTGTCTATGTTCCCCGGTAAATGCAAATTCATCACATTTTCTCCAGATGGTCGTTTTCTTGCAAGTATTGTTTCCGGTCAGGTGACCCAGTTGTGGGAAGTCGCTACAAGGCAGAAAGTATTGTACAATAGTAGTTTACCGAAAGCATCAGTACTCCGATTCTCTGAAGATGGTAAAACACTGTTTGCTTTGAGTGTCAAGGGAGACTCAATCAGTCAGTTAGATGTTATAACAGGAAAAATGAATGTGCAGCATATTGAGGGACGAACAGGATGGCATTATCGGGATGTTTTTGCGATCACACATGACAAACTTGCAGTTGGAACAGAAAACAAAACTGAGTTGTGGGACACAATGACCGGAGAAATACTGTCTACATTTGAGGGAAACAGGCATGTTTTAGACTTGAAATTTTCACCTGATGGTACACAACTCGCGTGTGCCGGTGAGGTCGGATATAAAACAGTCAAATTACAACTATGGGATACCGAAAGCAAGGAATCAACCACTCTTGAGAATCACACGGGGTGGGTCCACGCGATAGCATTCTCCCCAGATGGAAAAATGCTGGCAAGCGGAGGGAGCGATATGACAGTGCAGTTGTGGGATATCACCACAGGAGAACATCTTACAGCTTTCACAGGTCATAACAGTGGTATCAATGCGCTAACGTTTTCACCAGATAACCGTACGCTTGCTAGTGGAAGTGCAGATGGCACAGTCCAGTTTTGGGATGTCAAAACTGGAAATTCGCTATCAACACGTATCACCGAACACACAATGCGTGTGAAATCAGCGACTTTCTTTAAAGATAGTACCGCGCTTGCAACTGTCGCGCATGATGGGATCGTCAGTCTATGGGATATCGAAACATCACAAAGAATCGATACGAAAACATTACGAACAACTGATTTCTACCATAAAGGAGATCAAGATAGAGAATTCCAAGTTTGGTTAACGACCTCTGCCTTCTCACCTGATGGAACAAAGATCGTTAGTGCTGGAGCAAAAGGTAATAGCCTCCCAGACTCATCAAGGACTGAGTATACAGAGGATAGATTGATTCGTCTGAGTGATGTTAAGTCAGGAGATGAATTGCAGACTTTAACTACGGATGATGGTCCTGCCTCCCTAACGTTTTCACCTGATGGGAACACAGTAGCATTCGGTGATTCCGGTCAGATTCGTCTGTGGAATACCGAGACAGGGGAGACTTATGATATAGCTCTTGATATACTACCTGCTGATACATCTCACTTTGATCAGGATGAAATTGACAAGATACCTGACCACATTAAGACACAAATCAACGAACCTGAACCTACAATTAGTGCTTTGGTTTTTTCACCAGATGGAAAAAAACTTGTTAGTGCAACCCGTAGCGGGAAGGTCGAGATGTGGGATACGAAAACTGGAGCTTCGTTAGCACGTCTCTTTGAAGGCAAAGGTCCTATAGTAGTAGGCACTCCACCTGATATTAGTATCGGCTATCATGAACATATTAAATCATTAGCATTTTCGTCAAATGGCAATTTGATTGCTATGGCAAGTACTGAGAAAGTCCATGTATTGACACTCCAGAACCGTACCCTTCTTAGGGAAATATCCACCAATAGTGGTGCAAGTCCCCAAGTGTTAGTGTTTTCACCAGATAAAGCTATGCTTGTTGTCGGTCTTCATGGTGGTAGAATTGAGTTATGGAACTTGGAAACAGAAGACAGGCCCATTATACTTAAAGGACACACTGAAACTGTTCAAACGTTGGTATTTTCGCCCGATGGCAAAACACTTGTGAGTACAGGGAACGATGGCACAATTCTATTGTGGGATTGGGATGAAGTCCTCAAAAGTTCTAACCGAGAGGAAAATAGATAGATACGTGTCAAGGCTCACACAGCCTTGACAAATCAATCCGTTTTTGGAATAATATGTAAAGGTACTGAACAAATTCAAAAAATTGCTCCAAAATTCCATTTTTTTATTCAATTCTTTTGTCAAAATAAGGAGATATGATGGCAAGCGATCTAAAAAGAAGATACAAAGAGTGGGAAGAGTGGGCGATCACGGCAGACCAAAACGATGATGGTTGGCAAGAAGATTATCCTAAGTGGAAACTTTTGATGGACGCCGCTATTTACGAGATGACCCGCCAAGTCCCAAGCCAAGAGGATATCCAGTTCATCGACAAATGCTGGGCTATTTCAGAAGAAGGAGAACATCTTGCTGATTATGCAAGAACCCACATAGATCGATGTTGGGACGTATTGCTTTTACTGACAGAATCGGAATACAAAGATACTCGGTGGCAAGTGTATGATGTTCTCAGCTGTGCTGGTCAGAAGGCGGAAAATCTCTTGAAAAAAGGGCTGCAAGATCCCGACAACTACTGCAAACGGCGAGCACTCTCCAGCTTGGCACGTCTTTATCCAAATGATGCCAAAGAAATCGCTGACCAATTTTGTCGACACGAGGACCCTTACATGAGACAATCTGCCTTTAAGATGGCAATTGCCTCGAAAGACACAGCCTTCATCGAGAGTATAAGACAACTGTTGCTTCAGGATCCTGTTTTGCATGTACGGAATGCGGTGTCCATCCAACAATAGAGCTTATATGAAGTTTTGGAATTTATCAGACCTCAAAAACAGTAGTTCTTGCGTTCTTATAGAGACGAAGCGCAAAACTTTATTCTGGAGAACAAGGAGAACAGTTACGTGTAGCGGGTTCTTTGTGGAACCCGACAAGGTTGTGACCAACCTTCATGGCACTGCGGATTTTGACAAGGCAAAGGAATTATATCCAATAGAGTTCAAAAAATCTACTGGGATGCCTCGGACTCCCACATAGGAGGTATATTTCAATGACGCTCCCAAAATTGTCTTTCTTCTTAATGATTTACTTGTTAATCACGACTAATATTTTCATAACTGGCATTGAGGCACAAGAGACCCAAAAAGATAGCGCGCCAGTACAAGAATTCGTCAAAAAAGCACAGGAGTTCGTGAAACTCAACCAATTTGAGGAAGCAATAGAAATCTACGAACGAATTGTGATAGCGGCACCTGAAGATTTAGAATCTCGCGCACAACTCGCAACACTCTACTCAGCGACAGACCAGCACGAAAAAGCTTCAGAAATCTACAGAAAACTGCTTGAAACTGACACCGAAAACACCAAGTATCTGGATGCGCTTGTTGTTAGCTTACAGAATGCTGACAAAGTCAATGAAGCACTTGAACTTGCACAGACTTATGTTCAAACGGAGCCGGAAGTTGGTGTCCATTACGAACGACTCGCAAAAATACATGAAACGCAGGGGAACGTGGATGTAGCCATCGCCAACTATGAAAAGGCAATTGAATTAACACCCGGTGGTGTAAAAGTACAAACCTATTTCAAACTTGCTGCACATTACATTCTAAATGAGGACATAGCAGCCGCTGAAAAAACATTGAAGAATGCATTGCTATACACACCATCGGAATTCGCACGACGAGATATCGAACTGCAGTTGATCAGGCTTTATCTTTATCAGGCGAATTTAGTAGAGGTGTTACAGAAAACTGAAACTGAAGGTATGCCGCTCTCTTATGAGATGTCAAATTCAAAAGAACGGGCACAACACTTTCGCAATACGGGTGAATTGGAGAAGTCTGCCGCTTATTTTAAAATATCGCTCGTAATGACTGATAGTTATCATGAACGAGAGAGAATCACTAATGAATTGCTCAATATGTACATAGAACAGGACAGAATGGACTTGGCATTTGAACTTTATGAATATGAATTCAAGTATCAGAAAAAGAGTTCAGATCAAAAATCCACAAGAACTTCAATACTATTCGGTCCATCTTCTATAGAACTCAAATTCAACGGTGATGACACACGCAAGACCTTGATTGATGCTTATAAAAATCGAGGGAAACTTGATGAATTAAGGGACATTTTGGAGGGGAAACTTGAGAAAGACGTTGACAATCCTGCTATCATTGAAATACTCGCTGATGTTTATTGGAATGCCAAAGATTATCAAAAAGCCGCCGAGACATACCACGCACTTTGCGAAGTGGAACAGCGTTCTGTCCGCAGCTATTATCTCGCTGCCATCGCTTTTGAAGTAAACAACCAGCCTGATATGGCACAAAAGATTTTCAACCAAGCCGAATCTCTACTGCCATTTTACACCAATGGAACGGATGGATCATTTCTCGGTGCACTTGCCACGATCTGTCTTAAGAATGAGTTATACGCCTTAGCTATTAAATTCTGTGTTAACGCTATTACTGAAGCAGAGAATTCCGATGAACCTTTTGTGTTGCAGTCTTTATCTGGGATCCTTCTGAAAAGTCGCATCGGTCTTGCAGGATACTATAGCAAGAATGACATATCCGACAAAGCAATGGAACAGTTGCTACAAACCGGGATCGTTCATGAGAAGGCATGGATGACCCTCGGACCATTTGACAACACTGCGGGAATCGGATATGATACAGAGTACATACCGGAAGACACTGGGGAGATCGACCTAACTGAAAAATATGAAGGTGCTGATGAACAGATAAATTGGAAAGAACTTACCGATGATGTTTTGGATGGATTTATTGATCTCGGTTATAACGTCAATTGGCGTGTTTCCTACGCTTACGCAACCGTAACGTCTGCTGATAGGCGAGAAGTGTTTATCCGATTTAGTAGTGATGACCAAGGAAAAATGTGGCTAAATGGCAAAGAGGTATACGCGGATGCTACCGCTCAACAAGCAATACTTGACAGAAACACCATTCCAGTAACGTTGAGGGCAGGTAAAAACACTATCCTCGTTAAGGTTTGTAATGAAGAAATAGCATGGGGATTCTATCTGCGGGTTACGGATGCTGACGGAAAACCAATTGTGAAAATTAACGATGCACAAGGTAATTGAGGGGTGTGTATGAGTAAAGAAGACTTAACAGACTACAAAAATAGTAATTCAATTGTTCGCGTAGAAACGAAGCGCATCGCTTCCTATGGTTTAGCGGGGGCATGTAGTGGATTTTTTGTGGAACCCGATAAGGTTGTGACCAACATCCATGGCATCACAGGTCGGAAGCCGATTTTAGTAAGTTCGTCTGATGGAAAAACAACTTGGAAAGTAAAAGGCGTTGCTGCGTTTGATCTTAATAACGATCTTGTAATTCTACAAGTCGCAGGTGAAGGCTCACCTCTACCACTCGCCAACAGTGATGTAGTACAGAATGGTGACTCTATTACCGTTGTAGGATTTCCTTACGGAAAATATAAGGTCACAGAAGGGAGTGTCCAGAATCACCAGAAAAGTGATGAACGGATTCGTATGAAGGCTGATATATCTTATGGAAACAGCGGGAGCCCTATACTAAACGAAAAAAGACAAGTGATAGGGATCGTTTCTTACTTTACACACGATTCTTACAGTTGGGCTATTACCTCAAATCTGATCAAAGCATTGATAGAAAGGTTAGAGCCGGCGGAACCTTTGAGGACTTGGCGCAAACGAAAAATTATCCGTTCCTGGAACATATACAGACAAGGAGAACGCAACCAAAGCAAGAAACGTTTTCGCAAGGCAATAGTTGACTACGATAAAGCACTCAAACTAAATCCTAAACTTACGGATGCCTACCAAGGACGAATTCTTGCAAAGGCTGAACTCGGAGATCATGAAGGTGCATTGCTCGATCTTAATGAACTCATTAAACTTAATCCAGACGATTTTGGGGCATATCTTCATCGGGGAAATGTCAAGCGGGACTCCGGTGATTTTGAAGGGGCAATAGATGACTATGATTACGCTATCCAATTGAATCCTGAAAATACCAGTTTATACAATAACCGTGGGATTGCAAAGTCTAAATTCGGTGATTTTGAAGGGGCAATAGCAGATTATGACAAAATCATAGAACTAAAACCGAAGGACGACGGTGCTTACAATAATCGGGGACTCGCAAAGTCTAAACTCGGTGACAAGAAGGGGGCAATATCCGATTATGATAAAGCCATAGAGAATAATCCTAAGGAGGCAGGTTATTATAGTAATAGAGGTCTTGCGAAGGTTGACCTTGGCAGATTTGAAGAGGCAAAAACCGACCATGACCAAGCCGTAAAACTATCACCTAAGAAGGCTGGTTATTACAATAATCGGGGTGTTGCGAAGTCATGGCTTGGGGATGTTGAAGGCGCAATTGCCGATTACGAAATGGTCATAAAACTAAATCCTAAGGACACTTCTCCATACAGAAATCGGGTTAAACTACGGACTAACCTTGCAAAGTCAGAATCCGACAAAGGAAATCTGGAGAGGGCAGAAAACTTGTATCAAGCAGCAATTGAAGACTGCACTGCCGCAATCAAAATAGCTCCGGAACAAGTTGAAAATTATTTCAGTAGAGGGGATGCTCAATCCAAAATGGGTAGCCTAAAAGAGGACCAAGGTAATACAGCAGAAGCACAGCAACGCTATGAAAAGTCAAGTGAAGATTATTCGCAAGTCATCAAACGAAACCCAAAGGACGCTACTGCTTATAATAACCGTGCGTGGGTGAAGCACTTATTAGGGAAATCTATTGCTGCAGCAGGAAATACGGAAGAAGCACAAACGGTATACCACATAGCGATAAACGACAGTGACGAAGCCATAAAACTTGCTCCTGAGAAAGCTTCCATCTATCACACCCGTGGTAAAGTGAAAGCATCCATGGGTGATGCAATTGGAGCGATAGAAGATTTTGACATTACTATCAAAAATGACCCTGATGATGCCATAGCCTACTTTGACAGGGGGCTTGCAAAAGAGGCACTTGGACAACAGGATGCAGCAAAAGCAGATTTTCAGAAAGCAAAGGAATTAGACCCAGATGTTGAGTGGAGAAACTGACTGCTGTAGACTTTCATAATATATCAGTTCTCAAGGTTCAAGAGTGCTTGCGTGAACACATCTAAATCTGATGTTTGGGTGGCAACCCGGAGTAAATGGTCCAGACGTTGCAGATCGTCAATAGTACTGAGAAAAGGTCTTAGTTTCTCAGTAACATTTGACTCTAACTTGACCTCTAACACCGTGAGAATAGCATCAACAATACCTTCTGCTTTGCCTTGTTCAATACCTTCTGCTTTGCCTTGTTCAATACCTTCTGCTTTGCCTTGTTCAATACCTTCTGCTTTGCCTTGTTCAATACCTTCTGCTTTGCCTTGTTCGCGAGCCTGGGGTGCCAAGTATTCTACGATGGATGCATGTTGCATGGTTTCCTCCAATATGATTTTCGATATTTTTTGTGAATCATGGACTAAATTTGCAAATATAACCAAACTTCCAAGATACGCTGTCTTGTTCTGCACATCAATGCTATCAGCAACTTGCACACAACGCACAAGCCATTGATCATCTGTTATATCTGTTTGATGTCCCATCAGCGGTGTAAAAGGGACCAATCCTGTAAGTCTAGAATCTAAAACTTGTTGTCCATCAAGATCAATAAGTCGGAAAACTTGATATTCAATAGAGATATTATGATGTTCAATATGTTGCGTATATCTACCCGGATCGTTTTTGCCAGCATCTGGACGTAGATAAATCACATTGGAATAAACTGGCAAACGATATGCTTCAATCGATCTAATGATATAACCAGCCATCCGAAGTGGCATCCCCGGATCATAACTATCGGTCGTCTGAAATTCATAATGCACGAGCACTTCTTTACCGTTGTAGAATGCTTTGATGAGTGAATCCGCTTGATGCATTTCAACGGTAGGTTGTTCCGGGGTAACGACCTCCAGCACCTTGATATCTGTTGCTTCAAATCCGAAGCACAGATAGAGAAAGTCTTTCGGATTCATTTCAATATGTTTCTTAGAGGTAGTGTCAAAACTTGTCATGTTACTCGCTACTCCTAAACTCAGTGTGCTAAAGGGAAATATAACTAAAGCACATAAAGAAACACATTCATCCTAATCGTACCTGCTGAGGTGAGAATCAGCATATTACCGATGGTGATTACTCGGTCTTGGTGCAGGTGATCGTTGAATTCTAAGTCTTTCAAATTATAATACCAAATCCTGTTGTATTAAACAACTTAAAAATATGCAATTCTACGACACAGAATCGCGTCTATACGAATCAGAAGACTAATATGCGTATTGAGGCATCAGATGATATATAATGATACTGGACTAATTCAACACACTCACGCTTTAGAAAGAAGGTGATCAGAAAATGAAAAACTACAATGAAGAATACATCCATATATCCGATCCAAAAATCGCAGACTTGATAAGACGAAAACTCGGAATAGATTCAGATAAACCTATACCAATTCAGAACCTTACAAGTATAGAGATACTGACTGCAGTTTACATCTATATTCGTGATCTATCCGGGATAGAACATTTGACGGAGTTGAGGAATTTAAATCTATATTCCAATAATGAAATTGAGGACATCAGTCCGTTAGCGAATTTGAAAAAGTTGACGCACTTAACACTCAATGACAATAAAATTAAGGACATTACACCCCTTGCAGGTTTGACGCAGCTTGAGACATTACGTCTGAACATTAATGAAATCAGCGACTTTACACCGATAGCAGATTTGACGCAGCTTCGGTCACTGTGGCTTGGTTCGAATCCTATACAAGATTTATCTCACACTTATAGATTACTCAAGCGATTCCCTTTACTGACTTCATTGTCAATGAATCGGCTACATATTAGTAGTGTTGCACCTTTTGCGGAATACGAGCAACTTACAGACTTATGGCTTGAAGGCAACGATATCAGTGACATCACACCACTCGCAAAACTAATAAACCTTGAGTCTCTAAAGCTTCGTGACAATAAAATCAGAGATGTTAGCATTATTGAGAACTTGCCGCGCTTATCCTCCTTGACTATCAAGGGGAACCCAATTCAGGACATGACACCAATTTACAAACTCCGTCAACAGAATCCGAAATTGAAACTTGACATTGATCTACCGGCTTAACTTGTTATGTGTACCGTTGAAACCCTGTTTAACGAAAATAGAGAGATTCATTCAGTTTATGCCGTATTGGTTTACATCTCAAAGAAACCGTTTTTTCACAAAAACTACTTTTTTTCCAAATATGCAATTCTACGACACAAAATCGCGTCTATACATTAAAAGATCAATTTCCTATTGGGGTATCAGATGATATACGATGATGCTGACCTGATTCAACACACTATAGAAGGCGATGAACAAGCGTTTGCTGCCCTTGTAGAAAAATACCAACAACAGATACACGCTTTGGTGTGGCAAAAGATTGGTGATTTTCATATTGCACAGGAGATTACCCAGGACGTATTCCTCACTGCCTATCATAAACTCACAACGCTCAAAAACTCTAATCGTTTCTCGGGATGGCTCTATGTGATTGCTGACCGCAAATGTATCGCGTGGCACCGAAAGAAAAAACCAGAACCCCAATCATTAGAAACGACAGACCCTGTTGAGATAGAGGAGGCGTATTATTCTGCACATATCACCCAACAACGCGAAGCAGCAGCACATCAGAAGCGACGAGAATTGGTTCAGAAGCTGCTGAGTAAGCTGCAAGAGAGTGAGCGGACAGTCGTCAACCTATATTATATCGCTGAAATGACATGTGAAGATATTGGAAAGTTCTTAGGCGTATCTCCGAATACTGTACGGAGCAGACTTCACCGCGCACGCAACAAATTAAGGAAGGATGAAACGATGATCAAAGAAAATAAGAGTAGTTTCCAACTGCCAAAACAACTCACAGAAAACATTATGCAAAAGATTTCGCATAATAGACCTGCTGCACCTTCCAGTAGCAAACCCATAATGCCATGGGTAATTGCAGCTTCCACATTAGCAGTTGTGTTGCTCATGCTCGGTTTTGGAAACCACCAGTACCTAACGCGATTTTACAAACCTTATAATTTTGACGCTACCACTGAAATGACAGTTGACATCATTGACATACCAATAGTCGCGAACAGGGATGCCAAACCTGAGGTGCAAACACAGATCGGAAGTCCCAATGCATCAGATACACGGGATAACCCTAAACAGCAGTCAGATAATAAGCCTGAAGCGGTTGTAGAAACACAAGAAGACGCAACAGTGGAAAATCACACAAAATGGGAACTACCGAAAGAAGCGAAAGCGCGTTTCGGCAAAGGTGGGATTAACTTGCTTAGATTCTCACCAGATGGTCAGCAACTCGCGGTTGGCAAGGAAAATTAGCAGAAACCTTGACAATTAAATCCATTTTTGGAATAATGGAATAAGGTCAATGTAGAAAAAGCAAATATAACACCACTCGGAGATATAATTCTATGGCTCGCATACAATCGTCTTTCTTCTTAGTCGTTCTCATGTTAATCACATTAGGTGCTTTCATAGCAGAAATCGATGCACAAGACACCGAAGTTAATCGCGCGCCAGTACAAGAATTCGTCAAAATGGCAGAGGGGTTAGTCAAGCAAAACAAAACAGAAGAAGCAATAGAACTCTACGAACGAATTGTGAAAGCAGCACCCGATGACTATGCATCTTACATAAAACTCGCAACCCTTTATGAGACAGAAGGTAATGAAGCTGCAGCTATTGAGAATTACAAAAAAGCATCTGTATACGAACACGGTGACAAAAAAGTCTATCTCAGACTCGCAGAACACTTTTTTCTCAACGAGGACATGACAGCTGCTGAAGCAGCATTGAAGAATGCCATTCTATCAACTACATCAGAATGGGAACAAGAACCGATTGAACGCCAATTGCTTAACCTCTATCGTTATCAAGGAAAGTTTGAAGATATGCTACAGAAGGCTGAAGCAGAAGACACACTCACATCAGAAATGCAAAAACAACGTGCACAATACTTTTACAATACTGGAGATTTGGAGAAAGCCGCTTCTTATTTCAAAAAAGCCATTGAAATAGAAAAAAATTCTTATGACCAAAATCAAATGACTAATGAATTGCTCAATATTTATCTAAAACAGGATAGAGAAGACTTGGTATTGGCATTCTACGAGAATGAAGGATCAAAACTGACCCGATCAGAATACATCTCAGCGAGTTCCATGTGGTCAGGTATTACAGTCACATTCGCTGGTGATGACATACGTAAAACCTTGATAGATGCCTATAAATCACGAGGACGACTTGATGAATTGAGAACCTATTTCGAAACTAAACTTGAAGAGGATGCTTCCAATCCTGCTATGCTTGAGCTACTTGCTGAAATCTATTGGGAGACCAGTGATTATCAGAAAGCTGCCGAAACATATCACTTACTTGGTAAAACTGAACCGATAAGACGTAGAAATATTCGCAGCTTCTATCACGCAGCTGCTGCATTCCATAAAAGCAACCAGCCTGATAGAGTCAATGCGGTATTAAACCAAGCCGATAATGCCCTTGCCTCTATCAACGATGGACATGATAGTACGTTCCTCCTTGCCGCACTTGCCACTATCTGTCTTAAGAATAAGATGTTCGATCCTGCTATTAAACTCGCCGAAAAGGCAGTTTCTGAAGCAGATACTGATATTTATGATTTGCAGTTGGAGATTATGTATGAGATTCTCGCTAAGAGTTACCTCGGAACAAAACGTTATGAAGACGGTTTTAAGGCATATCAACAGATGGCAAATGTTGACCGCGGCGAGCATCAAGACAGAGCAGAAAGTGGAATGATCGAAGCTGCGAAAGCGGGAAAACTTTATGAAAAATGGATACCGGAACAACTGAAACAGGTAACTGAAAACCCCAACGATCCTGAACACGTCCTGAAACTTGCACAAAGTTACGAAGCGACGAATAAAACTAAGGCGGCAGTTGCACAATATGAGAGACTCGCCGAACTTGAACCAGAAAACTCACAATGGCACATAAAACTTGGATCCCTCTATAAAAATCATCCGAAAGAAAGCCGTAAAACAGGCAATGGCACTGAAGTGTCAAACACAGAACAATCGGCAAAATCAATAGATGCTTATGGAAGAGCAATTCAACTTGAACCGAATTCATACCAACTCTACGACCTATTGGCACAAACCTATCTCAATTCCGCACAGATTTCACAAACCGAAGAGACGTATCGTCGCGCATTAGACGCACCGCTATCTCAAAGTGATCATGATGCTGCTATCCGTGCTATTATCGGACTTTACGCTGATGAAGGTCAAGAAAATAAGCAGATTGCTATCCTTGAAGAGATACGTCAAAAATTGCGGAAAATGGCTAAGAGTGCTGTCTTGCACGAACTATTAGGGGATCTCTACAAAAAAATAGACGATTCCGAAAAAGCGTTACTTGCCTACGACAAGTGGTTGGAAATTCGGCAAAAAGAACTCTATAGTTTACAGACCCCAGTCTATTATCTTGATTTTGCTGAGAAACTCCTTGATAAAGCACTATACCCAGAAATAGCACTACTTTACGCGAAACGCGCATTCCACAATTATTCAGGATATGAATATCAATATCCTGTACCACTTGGACGCGCATGTGTTGCTAATGGACTCTATGATGAAGCACTTCAATATTTCAAATACGCGTTAAGTCTCATTCTCATATCCGATGAACATTATACGGATATGCTTTGGGAGGACATCGGTGAGGTAATCAAGATTGCCAACGACAAGGAACGTTACATACAGATGCTGGATGCATTGATAGATTCAATGCCGGCGGAAAGTTCACATGCTCGCTCAAAAATCTACGCTATTTTCGCTGAGTATTATGCAGAAAATGATACACCTGAAAATGCAGAAAAATACCTTTTAAAAACCGGTTTTGTTCCAGAAAATGCATGGATAACCTTAGGTCCATTTGACAATAAGGATAGTGTCGGTTACTATACGGCTTACATCCCAGAGGAAACCACACAAATTGACACAACCGCAAAATACTTCGGGAGAGATAAGGATAAGCTCATAAGTTGGGAAAAGTCCATTGATAATAAATTAGATGGACGTTATGATTTCGGTAACAACGACGGTATCAATGATTGGAGCGCAGCTTATTTATGGACGGTTGTTATTTCGCCAGATGCACGTGACATTACCTTCCGATTTGACAGCGATGACCAAGGAATTATCTGGTTAAACGGGAAGAAGGTCTTTGAACATTCCAGAGAAAGTGTTGGTGGTGGTGCTGTACAAATTGATCGCCATACCATTCCAGTTACATTGAAACAGGGAGAGAACACTATCCTTATCAAAGTCTGCAATGCAACGCAAACCTGGGATATGTATATGCGGCTTATAGACGCTGACGGTAATTCGTTCAAAGATTTGAAATTCAAAACTGCTGATGCGTTGCTGAATGCACCACCTCCCGAACCGATCTTCAACGTAAAAGTTAACCTCGGCTTAGCTGAATACTATAGCATAAACAACATGCCCGATAAGGCAATGGAACAGATGCGACTGACCGGTATGCTTCATGAAAACACATGGTTTTTTCTTGGTCCCTTTGATAACACCGTGGGAATTGGGTATAACACTGAGTACATACCCGAAAACACAACACAGATTGACCTTACCGCAAAATATCATGGTGTAGACGAAAAGATAAGTTGGAAAAAGTTTACGGATACTGCATTTGACGGTTTCATAGACTTCGGAGAGGATATCGACTGGCGTGTCGCATATTCCTGGACAACCATAACCTCTCCTGATGAACGAGAAGTCCTTTTCCGATTTGGCAGTGATGACCAATCAAAAATTTGGCTAAACGGTACAGAAGTATTTGCTGATACTAATGCTCAAACAGCAATACTTGACAAGAACACTATTCCCGTAACGTTCAAGGCAGGTGAAAACACCATCCTCGTCAAGGTTTGTAATGAAGAGATGTCTTGGGGATTCTATCTGCGGGTTACGGATACTGATGGAAAACCAAGTGTGAAAATTAATGATGCACAAGGTAATTGAGGGGTGTGTATGAGTAAAGAAGACTTAACATGCCTGAAAAATAGTAATTCAATTGTTCGCGTAGAAAAGGTTTTAGTTTCTCACTAACATCTGACTCTAACACCGTGAGAATAGCATCAACAATACCTTCTACTTTGCCTTGTTCAATCTACTTTGCCTTGTTCAATACCTTATTATGGATTGCACATGTCTTTCAACAAGGCATCACGTTTTGTTCCTCCCGGTAGATACGCTAAGATAAGTCCATCAACCGGCAGATTGCGATCTGCGACAACACCTGTGCATCGTTCAGCGGTCAGACCTTTGGAAAGGAGTAGATAGAAAGTGTCCTTGTACCAACCCGGTGTTGTGAAAAAGTTGCCTTGTCCTTTTGAGATAACAAGATCGGTATCCAAAAGCACATTAACAAATTCGGGTGAAGCATTATATAGATTTGTGCCAATTGTCTTTGCACCTGATGACATGAGCGTAACAACGCCGTCTTTAACTGCTTCTTGTAGTTCGTTGAATTGTGGATAGTGAATAATGTCGTGTAAATCCGCAAGCGTCACATCGTTACTGGCATTGTCCACTTTTCCTACAATACATATTTGATGCCCACATTGCACCAATTCCTGAACGAAAGCAACATCAAAGATGATCTCACCATCGTTGTCAGCGAGCCATACTATATGCTTCAGTGATGCATCAATCACCTTTTGTTTGAATAATTCATAACAATCAATTGCGAAAGGTGTTTCAACAGCAGCCCGTAACGCTTCAGAAAAATAGGCAGGATTATCATTCACCTTTTTTACGACCCGTGCACTGCTATAGTCAATAACATTTCCCGCCACCACCAGTTTCAACCTTGTCAACCAGTCGTCATTCCAAAATTCAGGTAGAAGTTCAAATGCCGTTTTTCTCGCTTTCAGTTTGTCGTGATGGTATGGATTCGGGTTGCCAGTGTATATTTTTACCATCTCGAATATACTTCCCCAGAGTTCTTCAGGGGTAAGCGATTCAATGAGGTAATCACCACTTGAACGACGCATATCCAATAGCGTATTTACCGCATCAGATACATCCTGTTGAAGTTTCTTATTACCTGTTGCACGAGGTATCAATTCTGCTGCACTATGAGAACTCACATGTTTACGAAGGTTTTCCCAATCAGGTAAACCCTTCTTATCACCAAAGGTATAGACTCCCGGTATATAATCTGAAGGTATTATCTGTTTGAAAAGTGAACTCTGAACACCAGTTGGAGCTTGCTGGAATGGAACACCAACCTTTTGATTTGAAAGACTTATTTCTGGAGCAATCACAGTTGCATGTGTTTGAACATCCATCAATTGCACTGTATGACCAACTACAACACAGTCAAAACTACTGTTCTTGATAGTGCTTGTGGTCGCAATACCGCTTATTGGCTCTGATAATGTGTTAGGTAAGTGGTTGGAGTCTATTATGGTATCATTTGCGGATACATTTTGAAGTTCCACTGAATTCCCAATAGACGTCGTTCCTGTTAACGTTACATTCTCAAGTCTACAATAATCCCCTATTTTCACTTCTTTCCCGATATGTATTCTTCCGATGAGATAACACCCAGTTCCAATCTCAACATCTTCATTTTCTAATGTTATCTGTGCTGCAGGATCAACACGAACACCTTTCTGAAGCAGTATATCTCGTGTTTTTTGGAAGAGTGCCGCTTCACCTGCTAACACATTTGACCAGCGATTCACACCAGATAGTACTTCACCTGAATAGATAAACGCGTTTGTTTTCAAGCCATCTTCATAGCAAAGTCGAATTAGATCGACGTGGTGGAGTTCACCTTTTCGATTTGGATGTGGTTGTAACCGATTGATGCGTTCCAGCATAGCACTTTTGCGTATGATAGTGATTCCTGTATTGGTATATGCTTCGCCGCGTTCCAATCGTTGCCGCATCTCATTTTTCTCATCAGGTGTCATATCATACCACTCTTTTGTTCCCATAAACCTTCCATCTGTATCAAAGAAAAGTCCACCTTTATCCACCACAGTTTCAGGTATTTTACCACACAGCGTAACATCGGCACCAGAGGCAAAATGAGATAGCAGAGTCTGTGCAAAGATTGTTCTCTCTAAGAACGGTTCATCTCCGAATGCTACGCCAACCCATTCTGTATCAGATTTGCGAAGTTCTGGGAGGGCAGCTTGCAATGCACCTCCTGTACCATTCATCACTTCTTGAATACAAGGTATGGCATTAGTACCTAACAGTTGTTCAGGTGATTCACTATTGGTGATTCGTTGTGCCATTTCTGGATTTATGACGATGATATGTGGAAGGTTACCCGGCAAGAAACGTCTTGATAGTTGTAGCATGTTCTGTTCTCCGAACATAATATCAAGTGTCTTGCTCATACGACCTGTGGGGTCAATGCGAGTGCCTTTTCCTGCAGCAAGCACAATCCATTGTGGTGTTAAGTAGTTTTCAAGAGAGTCTGCGGAGAGTGAGTTTAGGAGAGTTTCTAAGGAATCACTGTTTAAATCCAAGTCCTCAGTTGCCTCTTCAAGTGTGCAACCGAGGATTTTTTCAAGAATGCGTGCTGTGTTTTCTGATATGCGCGCTTTGAATGTGTGCGCGTCGCTGCTCATATATTCTAAATTCCTAACTTGTTTGATATGTTATCTTCTCGTTTCATTCTGGATATATTTCCGATACAATATGTCATCGCCCGCTGGACGTTCAAAATCAATATCACTTTGTAAAATTGCCATAATAGATTACCTAACATGTATGGAAGGAATTTCTTTATTCTATATGCAATTGTAACATACAATTACCTTATAGTGCCAAAAAAAAGTGGCAAGACATGTATCCAAGTATTTTGCAGTATTGGCACACGTCTTGCATTGCTTTAGGACATTCGGACTAATCAATCACGGTTCGTTTTTAGGTTAGCCCAAGTTGTTGCTAACTTACCTTCAGCTTCAACAGCAAGCACACCAGATGCAAGTTCAGCTATTTCGCTTTCTGACAATACTCTATCGTAGATGCGAACATCATCAATGAGTCCGGGCCACGATGCGGATGCATCTTTTGCTCCCTTACCGACAATAAACTTGGAGGCTCCTGATATTGATCCAGTTTTGCCATCGTCATTGTGTGTCGGGTTATCATCAAGTTCACCATCAATATAGAGTTGGAGTTTTTCCCCGCTGCTCCATAAAAACGCAAGGTGTTGCCACTCAGTTGTTTGGACATCGCTCTTTCCTTCGTACGCCTGTCCGCCGCCGGTCGTAGTAACGGCACCCTTGATAAGATTCGTTCCACCTTTCGTTGACCAACTTGCGGCATCATAACGTAGTGTGAAAACATTATCTCCGCCATCAGGATCAACACCGTGGATAATACCCCTGTCGTGTCCAACTGTATCAGATTTTACCCAGACAGAGATGGTAAAAGCTTCAAGACCGTTGATATAGTCTCCGCCATCATCATCCTCAGCAGAACTACCTGTTCCATCAAGTCTTAAAGCACCACCAATTTTTCCACTACTCGGTTCCCACTTTGCGCTACCGACAAATTTCGCATCATTGTTGTTTTTACTGGCATCAGAGGCGGTATCACCAGTAGATTCGTCAAATGGATAATAAACAATTAAACCATCATCTATTCCAGCACTTACAATTGAACCGAAACAAACTGCAATTGTGAGTGTGATAAGTGTAAATAATACTCGTATATGCATTTTTTATCTCCCTTTATGGTTTTTTATGTCAGGTAGTTGAATAGACAAATACCAAAACTTATGATGAATAAATTGTACAAGCTGCGTTAGTTAACTATCTGTTTGTATCCTTTTCACACACATTAGATTAATATTATAAACATATCGTCCCTAATGAAGTTAAAATAATTAAACGGGTGATAACCCAACATACCGCAAGAGGCTTTCTGAACCACCTATGAACTGTTCCATAAATGCCATGACCCGTTGTTGAAGGTTCTCCCATTCATCAGTGAGACGGTGTAAATGTAAAATAGCTTGTCGCGCTTGTCTCCATAGTTTTTCAATCGGGTTTGTCCAAGGCGCATAGGTCGGTAGTTGTACTATCTCTATTGGTAGCTTAGGCAGTTTTTCTATTTTTGAATTACCTTTCTCCCAACTCGGTGGGAGGGGTTTATCAAACGCCGAGTTTTGTGGCAAAAGTGCTTCCAAGAGACGCACATGGAGGTGAATAGGGCGATTATCTTGGATCATATAAATGTGTTTAGCATGAGGGTATCGCTCACAAACTTCTGTGTAAAACGCATGAGTTGCTAACACGGTGGCCTTCTCTACTTGCTGGTAAACGACATCGCCAGTGTGTGGGTTCAGGGCGCCGATCCCGACGCAGACCTGATCCGAACCCAAACCCTGATGTGCCAAAGGTTTTTTCGTACCACGCTGCGTCCAATCCTTGGCTATGGTGGGGCGTCGGTGAAAAGAAAACTCGTCTTGGTAGAGCGCAACATGGGTATCACGGTTTTGCTCCACTATTTCTAATGACTGTTTGACATATTGCATTTTTTGCTCATAGGCAGCATCAGGACTATGGATATAAGCTCTACCACGCTTGTAGCTAAGACCGTATCGTGAGAGAATCTGACGCACACCCTGCAAAGTCAGGTCATTAAGCCAGGATATTGATACTCTGATCTCTTTTAGCGTCCAGCGCGTCTGATGTCCCGAGGTGGGGGCTGGTGGTCTGCCCACAAGGGTTCGCAGCTCATTTTCAGCGTCTTCTTCAGACATCGGCGCATACGAAGGTTTTCTGCCTCTGCCCGGTTTCTGATAGAGGCCTTGGATACCTTGCTCGCGAAAACGGCGCAACCAGTCATAGACAGTATCGGGTTTTCGTTTTTTCAACAGACCATTTAGTGCTACATTATGCGGGGACATACCTGAGCCGATCTTCAAGATTGCAGCGGCACGCTCGCGTATATAAGATTGTTTCCCATTATCGCGAAGTTTGTGAAGGGCGTCTTGTTGTTCATCAGTGAGGTCAAGAACGTGTCGTTTTGCCATAATAGTGTTCCTCCTTGATGAACATTATAGCACATTTTTAGAAATACCTGATTTATTTTTTTAACTTCATACGGGACTGAAGATAGGGTATGCGACGTTTTTCTATAAACATATCGTCCCTACGGGACTAAAGAATGCATCAACTCATGAGAATAATACCATTTCTATAAATTATTGTCTCATTAGGCGGTTATTATGGTAGTTATTCATCAAGACACAAACTGAAAGTTTGTGCTACAAAAAAGAGACATCTTCAATTAGAAATGGTATAATAACAAAACGCAATTCATTTGTGAATCATTAGTTTACAAATAGTTATTTAGCACAACTCGTTATTATACCACAATCTTGATGAGTGGTCGGGGAGTGAAGTACTGCCCTGCCCCGCTTTTGGTATCCTCAGCGTTTTTCTGTAAAAGTCCCTCGTAGATTGTACCTTTGATGTCTGCATCCATTGCGCTCCAGTTTTCCGCATCAATGAGGCTGATAAGTCGTTGAAGGTGTGCAGGTGTCTGAATGCGATTTTGCGATTTTCGGAAGATAACACCAAGTAAACCTCTCTCATTACTCAATTCACGAAGGGTTTTAACATACTGCTCCTCTAACGCAGCACCACTCTCTTTGAGTAGACTTTCCCAGTCCAAGCCAGCAGGGATTTTAGTTGATGTGTTCGTAGGTAATTTGCTCTGTTCGTCAGCGAGTTTGAGAAAAAGTAGGTAGGCCAGTTGTTCAACGTAATCACCGTAACTGACCCCGTCATCTCGGAGTACATTGCAGAAATTCCATAGTTTTTGAACGATTGTTGCGGATTCGTTTGGCATTTTCGTGACTACTCACTTTCGGTTGTCAGATTCATTGAAATCCTTTAACGCGCTTTTAACTTCAGTGTCTAACGTTTCTGCCGTGAGACTGTCGTCAAAAGGGGAGATTCCGACTTCATACATCAATTCCGAGAGATCCCATCGTGAAATGTTTAGCAGTCGTGCAGCTCTACCAGCACTGATGTCACCTTGACGCAAAAGTTCAAGTATAAAAGCTTCTCGTGCTTTGCACTCAGCGTCACCTTTGTGTTGTAGTAAGACCTCATCAAGCGGTAATGTAAATCGGACTTCAACTTCTGTTTTTGCCATGCGGGCACCTCAGTTGTTTCCAAATTTCTATAAGAAACCGTTTATCAAATGCTTTTTTCAGAAATATCGATTAACGTAATCATACGAAAATATTTGTCAATGTTGTGAGAAAACCTGACAACAAAGCAGTATCTGATAATTCACAGATCCCTTCAAATTGACGTTTTTCTTCAAAGAAGGCATTATAGATGACAAGATTGTCACCATAGATTCCCATGGTTACTATACCACCTTCTGGTCGCCATTCAATCCCGATGCTACCATCTTCTGCCCAACCGAAGTCTGGCATTGGTATTTTGTAATTACAGAGGATCTCTAACAAAACAAGCGCGTCATCGTAAGCCGAATCTGGTATAGGATCAATCTCGTTATCCAACGCATAAGCGTTCTCAGCTTCTTGTCGGATGTCGTCTAATTCGCGTTGAACATGTTTTTGAAATAGCACTTTATCTGATGGTGGTAAAGAGAGATTATGTTCTATCTGTCCTGTTTCCATATTCTGTCACCTTTATGAATAGAAAATATCTATTCTGCAGTTATTAGTACTAACTCACTTGCGAGTGCAAGTTCTCTTAAAATCTCATCCCTATCTTCCCTGTTTATTGGGAGAGGCATGATATTCGCATGTAATTCATGAACTTGTGTATCTGCAACTACTATAAGGTTATTCTCATAAACAACCTCAGCCAAAAAGTCTGCTCTTACTTTTATTTCATTTTCTCCTTGAACATACTTTCTTCCAATCTCCCATATTTTGTTTTCGTCTTCTATGAGCGTAGAGATGCGATACACGGATATATCTTGTGGACTCTTTTTCTGCGGGATAAATGCTCTATAACTGACTGTCTTCTTTTCAATAGAAAAGTTTTTCTTAGAAGAAATGAAACGAGCCAACTTTTCATCTGGCGGAACGTGCATACCAAGTCCTTTATTGAGCACATACATCCTTTAATATTGGCAAAAAACGTACAAGTTCTACTAAATCAGTTAATTTACAAGTCCCTTTAACTTTCTGTCCACTTCCTAAAGATGCTCCATAAACAACCTGATTATCACCGTATATGCTCATTGTACCAATGCCTTTGACGTGCTGTGATCGCCATTCAAGTCCAATTCCGCCATCCATCAACCAACCAATATCAGGCATAGGTATATTATTATAAAAAAGGATCTCAAGTAAAGAGGACACATCTTGATAAGCTGACTCTGGCATTGGTTCAACGTCATTATCCACTGCACAAGTTTCTTTAACTTCCGTGCGAATCTCGTCTAATTCGTGCTGTACCTGTTTCTGAAACAGCACCTTATCTGTGGGCGGCAGGGAAAGTCCATGTTCCTTTTGCAAAGTTTCCATAATGTATTATCTGTCTAAGTTAGAGATAAATTCCATAAATATATCCAAATTTTAGCACAGATGTTAGTTAAACGCAAGTTTGAAGAAAGCTCACTTCAGTCAAGTGGAAGGGACAATTGCTTTTCAGAAGTAGGTGTTTTCACTTTTGCCGTAGTCTTTTTTCGCTTCGGCTGCTGCTGTTCTTTTTCTTCTCGGATTATCTCTAACAACACACTTGCAGGTTCATCGTTTGGGTCTTGCGGGACAAGTTTACCAGAGAACGCATGCTTGAGAATCAGAAAACGCATGCTTGAGAATTCAAAGGTAATCCCTCGGATTCATTTTGCTGATGTGTTTCTTTACTATATTTTTATGAGACGTTCTCCGATGGAACGTAGTACTTTTTTCACATTGCCCGGTTCATTCAACTTGTCCGGCTTGGGTGTGGTGGTATATGTAGCTTGCTGTGTAGATCGATCAGCAAGATGGTTGTCGCGATTGTAAAGGGTGAGAAAGGTATCTCGACCTGTCTCATAATACGGTGCTGGTAGTCCCAACTTCTCCATCTCTTCACACATCTTCTGTGTGCCTTCGCTTAGCGCGCGCACCAAAGGTTTTCCTCGTTCATCTTTCATGAAACGCATCCACTCAACAAGTTTCGGATTTCGCAGCACGGAACTAAGTACTGTATCTTCAAGGCTAAAATGCTGTGGAACGTCTTGCGGAATGCTACCCGGGCTTTTTACCACAAAGCCATTCCGATATGCAATGCAGTGAATTGCTTCGGAGAACGCGTAATCTCTATGCATCACAGCATTCACAACTGCTTCATCAACTGCCAAGAGTGGATATTCGGGGTCTTCAATGAACCGCCCGGAATCTCCGCGTTCAATAAATGTTCTAAAGATCGCAGATTCTTCAAAAAAAGTTTTTAATTTACGAATAAGTTTTGGAAGGGCACCATCAAAATCTCTATCAAAAGTTGTCCCGCCACGGTTATGTGCTTCTTCAACGTCAACCTCAAATCGCAGAACTCGGACATACGCACTGGGAAAGTACTTACGAGGCTCTGAAGCAAAAAAGAGGTAACCGGCATTCGTGAAAGCGCATTTTTCACCCTCTATTTGCCTAATGGCATTTATGTTTAAGAGAAATGCCTCTGTGCTATATTCATATTGGGCATCTCTTGTCTCAAGGAAAACACTTTTGAACTCCTCAACCACGTCTTTATCAAGTTCGTCAGGGGTGTAGGGACAGCAGTAGGACGTTTCAAAATCAACTACCTTTTTATCACGTTTAAGTTGTTCACGATCTTGTTCAGTCAATGCAAGGTTTTGTGCGCCAAACCTTTTCCATGCTTTTGGAATATCTGTGAAGGTGTCACAAATTCCATTTGGTGTCCACGGGGTGTAAAGAAGATGTAACCTTGTTGCATCTGAATCAGATGGTACAACTTCTTTTAACTGCGTAGCGTGGTTGCTTAGATCTCGTGCCGCTTGCAGTATTCCGTTGAGCGTCTGTTCGTCAACATGTTGTGTGCCTTTGATGGTCCCATCGTCAGCGATACCAAGGACCAAGAGTCCACCACTTCTATTACTATTCGCAAAGGCAGAAATACACTGCTTAATCTTGTCCTTCAGTGTGTTGATTTGGCTATTCGTATCAATCCGAAATTCTTTTCGTTCGAAATACTGTCCTTCAAAATCAGCAGACTGAAGGAAATCCAGATACTCTAAAGGGTGATCAAAAACATCTTTTGGGTTTGCCATTTTCAGATCCACTTTGGTGTGTTTTGGGAATTGCGGTAAATCAGTTATCGTATGTCCACAATTTTAGCACAAAATGCATTCGGATTCGAGGATTTTGGACAGGTGTTCGCGACCAGAGATCGCTCCTACAAAAGATGAATTAAGAAACCAATTTCTCAGTGAGATCCTTTAGCATATCCACCAACTCATCTCCAAAGAGTTCAATGGCTTTTGCTATACCGCCGCGCTGCGCGAAAGGTATGTACCCAAAATCGGCTATTTGAAACTCAAGTGATGTGGCAATGTATTCCTGAATCCATTCAAGCCAGTTAACTTGTTCCAGTGTGAAGTCTCTACCCTCTAACCACTCTTCAAAGTTTCGGGCGACGATTGCACTAAATGGTTCTAAAATACGATTATGATATGTTTTGCGGGGACGGGCACAGAGACCCATCCCTACGGTTATTATTTAGGTAGAACTTACACATTACAGACATCATAAGCGTGCTGCATTGCATCAAACGCATCACCTTTAGGACTAAACTCGTGACCAACATACAGATCGTAGTCCGTATTCGCGATTGCACGCATTACAGCGGGGTAATAGATTTCTTGTTCATCATCAAGGTCACGACGACCAGGGTTACCCGCTGTATGGAAGTGTCCGATATATTCAATATAGTCAGTGATGTTACGGATGAGGTCACCTTCCATAATCTGCATGTGGTAGATGTCGTGGAGTAGCAGTGCCCGTGGTGAACCGACACCTTTGCATACTTCAACACCCCATTCGGTCTTATCACATTGATAATCGGGATGATTCACTTTGCTGTTGAGTAGTTCAACACACAGGTTAACACCTTTCTCCTCGGCAGCCTTTGTCACACGTGATAGGCCAGCTATTGTGTTATCACGACCTTCCTCATCAGACCTGCCTTCTCGGTTTCCAGAAAAACAGATAAGACCTGGGATATCGTTTTCCGCTGCGATGTCAATATTCTTGAGCAGTTCATCTTCAATTCTGTCGTGATTATCTGGGTTGTTTAGACCAGACGGAAGGGATGAATGTCCAACAATGATTGCCACCCGCATCCCGTTATCTTGAACAACGGGCCAGAGATCTGCAGGAAGCATTTCAACGGATTTGTAGCCGATGTCAGCTGCTTTCTTAATTACATCTTCCGGCTCTCTGTCGCGCCGGAAACCACCAAAACAGATAGATTGATTTATTGGCATAATTCTTTCTCCTTTTTGTATAAATCAAAAGATTTAGGACCTACGCAAATCCGATACGTGTAGCGTCTGAAACGGGACAAACGCTTGCCGAAGGAAACGAAGCCAAATTACCTAAATATTTTCTTAATTAGGACTTACGCAAAATGACCACATTTCACCTATTTTCACAGGATTCAGTGCGGTTAGGAAACCGCACCTACCGGGGGAGTGCGTAAGTCCTGTTAATCTTCATTCAAGGGGGAATGCGTAAGTCCTGTACGTTTTATAGGTCAACTGCTTTACCGGTTACAAAAGATGTGCTTGCGGCAAGCATGATACGGAGCGTCTGTAATGCATCGCTATATGGCGACAGGATTTCTGAGTCATCTCCACTCTTAACTGCGTCAATAAAGACACGGTCTCGGTCTTTTCCGCCAGCACCGGAAAGCGGTTCTGTTTCTCCTGCACGGTTTACGTTGTTTGGGCCGCCGACGGTGACAACCAATCCTCGGGTGAATACTTCAAGGTGTACTCGTCCGAATCCTTGCATGGCACATGCCGAGACGATGTTGGCGACAGCACCATTCTCAAACTCAATGTTCACCATGCTGATGTCGTCAACATCGTAGTTTTCTATATCGGTCATACTTCCGCTGTTTGCGACACCGTGTACAGTTTTACCGTCACTGTCAACGAGAAAACGGCAGAGATCAAAGATATGGGTTGTCTGCTCAACGTGCTGTCCACCAGATTGTGCACGCACACGCCACCAAGGTGTTCCGGGCATGCCACCCATCCAATATCCGAGTGCTCCGAGAATTTGCGGCTGTTCACCCAGCATTTTCTTTGCGTTCTGTGCATTACCACCATAGCGCCAATGGTAACCAACACTTGTTATTACACCAGTCTGTTTAATGTAGTCATTGATGATAATTGCCGGTTCCAATTCAGAATGGATTGGCTTTTCAATGAACATCGCGATGCCTTTTTCGCAAGCGATCCGTTCCTGATCACCGTGTGCGAACGGGGGTGTGCAAATATAGACAGCGTCTAATTCCTCTTTATCATACATCACGCGAAAATCGGTGTAAGCGTTCCCACCATATTCTTCAGCGCGTCCTTTAGCACGATCTTCAGAAATATCACACATCGCACAGAATTCAACATCTTCAAAGTTATCTTTTAGGTTACGCATGTGTGCGCCTGCCATGCCACCTGTACCGATAAATCCGAGTTTAACTTTGTCCATACTATCTCCTTAAAAGTATAGGTCATAACGGAAAATCCGTGAATTTTTCCATAGTTTACCAAAAAGTAACCTTTATTGCAAGCAATTTGAAAATCTGTTATAATCAATACCAATATTTTAATGACATTGATGACACATAAAAGAGGAGCAAACAGAATGGGATTTAAATTTGGATATAGTACATTACGTTGGAAAGAACCCGATTTTGAAGAACTATTAGTACAACTCAAGAAGGCTGGTTGGGATGGTTGGGAAATGCGTCAGTCCTTAGACTGGGCAGGCACACCACGACGTATTCGTCGGATGTGTGAGAATGTTGACATGCCCGTCGCAGCAGTTACTGCCCGTGGATTGCCATTAGACAAAAACCGTGAACAGATGGAAATCAACAAACGCAGAATTGATTTCGCTGCCGAGGTTGGCGCAGATTGTTTTATGTTCATGGGAGCAGGAAAACCGAGTGACCGTCCTGTAGACGATTCTGACCTGGCAAAACTTGCTGATGTTTCCGAAGAATGGGCAGATTACGCATCACGATATGGGTTAGATGTCTGTTATCATATTCATACTAACACAACAGTGGATTCTATTGAGGATTGGGCAAAATACATGAGTCTGCTGCGTAAGTGTAAACTTTGTATTGACGTATCACACGCCGCACTATGGGGTTTTGATCCCATTGAATCCATACGCAGATATAAGGATGTCTTGGTTTACGTACACCTGCAAGATTATTCTGGATATACTGGTGGTAACGGCAATTCTTTTGAAGTAGATTGGGTTGATGTAGGTGGCGGAGATGCTATGGATTTTCCTGGAATTATGTCCACTTTGGATGAACTCAAATATGAACGATGGATTACTGCATGTCCGGGTATGGTAGAAGACCGCACAGATGAAGAACGGATGACAGTGAATCGGGAGTATCTGCGGCAATTGGGATATTAAAGCTTGATATGGAGAGAAGTTATGAAAAGGTTAAGTTTAGTTTTTATAGTAATATGGTTTTTATGTTCTAACCTATCTGCGTTCGCGGCATTAACCGTTGAAGATTTAGACAAAATTCGAGAGATTGTGAAAGAATCCGAAGCGCGGATGGAGAAACTTCTCTCAGAGGTAGAGAAGCGTCTCTCCGGAGAAATTCAAGCTTTAGATAAACGTCTCTCCGGGGATATTCAAGATTTAGATAAACGCCTTTCCGGGGACATTCAAGATTTTGATAAAAACTTCGGGGAACGCTTATCGTTTCATAGTACGCTGATAGTAGCACTGATCGCATCCATTATAGGATTTGTCGCTGTGCCGATGGGATTCATCACCTATCAATATATCAAAATGCGTTCTCAACAAGACGAAGATATTAAGGCACTCTGAGAGAAAATTGAAACACTTGAAACGCAATTGCTTGTGGAAAATCAAGATTAGAAAATTTAGGAAAGAAAACAATTAATTTTTCCGTAAAATGGAATAGGAGATGAACTATATGAATGAATCGGGGGGACAACTCCGCTCTATTCTTGCCACAGATTGTGGCAGCACTACTACTAAGGCAATACTAATTGAGAAACGCGGTGATGAATATCAGTTGATCGTGCGCGGAGAAGCACCGACAACCGTTGAAGCACCTGTTGAAGACGTAACTGCTGGTGTTATCAATGCAATTACAGAAGTTGAAGAACTCGCTGGACGTAAGCTTCTTGATAACGGCGTGATCATCAAACCGCAAAACGGCGATGAAGGGGTTGACATCTATATATCAACAAGCAGCGCTGGTGGCGGACTGCAAATGATGGTTGCTGGTGTGGTGCGTAATATGACTGCGGAGAGCGCGGAACGGGCAGCACTTGGTGCGGGGGCAATTGTCATGGATGTGATCGCCTCAAATGACAAACGACTTCCCCATGAAAAAATAGAGCGGATTCGGCAGTTACGTCCAGATATGTTCCTACTTTCAGGTGGAATTGATGGCGGGACAACGTCACACGTAGTTGAATTAGCAGAGATTATCGCAGCTGCGCGTCCACAACCGCGTCTTGGTATCGCTTATGAACTGCCGCTTATCTTTGCGGGGAACAAAGATGCTCGCGGACTTATCAGTGAACGGTTAGATGATGTCATGGCATTGGAAATAGTTGACAATCTACGTCCCGTTTTAGAACGTGAAGATTTAATGCCTACCCGGCACAAGATTCAGCAACAATTCCTTGAACACGTAATGGCACAAGCACCCGGTTACAAAACGCTTATTGAGTGGACAGATGCTCCAATCATGCCGACCCCTGGTGCTGTGGGTGAAATCATCCAAACAGTTTCATCACAACAGGATATACAGGTTGTCGGTGTTGATATCGGGGGTGCAACAACAGATGTTTTCTCAGTGTTCAAGAACAAAGATGCCGAAGCAATTTTCAACCGAACCGTCAGTGCTAATCTTGGGATGAGTTACAGTGTCTCTAATGTCCTTGCAGAAGCAGGTATAGAAAATGTCTTACGATGGGTACCTTTTGATATTGAAGTCGGTGACCTTAGAAACCGTGTTAAAAACAAGATGATTCGTCCCACTACAATTCCGCAAACTTTACAAGAATTAGTGCTTGAACAGGCTATCGCACGCGAGGCACTCAGATTAGCTTTTGAACAACACAAGCAGTTAGCAGTAGAATTGCGTGGCGTGCAACAGCAACGAACCATCTCAGAAGCGTTTAGTCAAGAAGAAAGTGGACAAACGCTTGTCAACATGCTTTCTTTAGATATGTTAGTAGGTAGTGGTGGGGTGTTGTCTCATGCACCACGACGTCAACAATCAATGCTCATGATGATTGACGCATTTGAACCGGAAGGAATAACACACCTTGCTGTAGATAGTATCTTTATGATGCCACAACTTGGTGTACTCGCACAGGTGAATGCTGAAGCTGCTACACAAGTCTTTGAACGAGATTGTCTAATACACCTTGGCACGTGTGTCGCGCCAATTGGGAACGGAAAAGAAGGAGACACATGTCTTAACGTTGAAATTCATTATACAGATAAACCTACTATTAATGATGAGGTTCCTTTCGGAGAGTTAAGACTATATCCGCTTGAGTTGGGTAAGACAGCATCACTAAAACTCCATCCATCTCGCCGATTTGATCTCGGTTCAGGACAAGGAACTCTTGTAGAAAAAGAGGCAATAGGCGGTGTGGTAGGACTCGTGATTGATACGCGTGGTAGACCTCTTGAAATACCAAATGAATCAGAGGAACGCGTCTCACAGCTGACAAAATGGCAGGAAGCATTAGATACATATCCGTCTTAAAGTGGATAAAAAAATCACATCTAATGTTAACTCTACAATACCATTTAAATAACATTGACTTTCAAAGATTTATAGGATACACTATTTACAATAGACTTAGATAAACTGGGTAAACTGAAGGACTGCATAATAAATGAAATATCTTCATTCATATCAGAAACCGCTTTCACTACTTATAAGCTGTATTTTTGTCTTAACTGTCATTATTCAACCTGCTGATGCGGGGAAAGGTAATCGAACATTTGCTCTTACGCTGCTTGTATCGGGTTTAGGTCTACAAGTGGGTAGTACGTTCCTAAATACCTCTGCAGAAAATAAGTATGAAGACTATCTCTCTGCTGTAATCCAAGAAGATATTCAAAATCAAAAGAGCGATGTTGTAGCTTTTAAAAATGCCAGTGTTTCAATGTCTCGCGCTGGTTACGGATTTATCGGACTCGCAGTGATAATCTCTATTCTTGACCAATTGAGTAGAAGTTCAATAGATACAGTTTCTACACCACAGAATGAAATGACCACCTTGTCAAACAGAATTGGACAAAACAACTTTAATACTATGGGTTTGTCACAAAGCAACTCATATTTTGGACGTTCAAATGGACTAAGTTTGTACCCATCTTATGATTTTCAAGAACAACGAACAAGTCTACAATTCATACACCGCTTTTAATGCACTTCTATTTTTCAATCAATTTTCAGAGAGGTAATTTAGATGAATTTATTCCACACTATTGTTCAAAAGTTATCTCATAAATCAATTGTCAAGATCACAGCACAGATATATCTTCCTACCCTTCTTATCCTTTCCGTTTTTGCTGGTTGCACCAATAGTGAAGATTTTGCGAACCCACTTGACGCTGACAACTTGAGAACAGCAGGTGCACCTGATTTGAAACTTTATGCAGGGGATAGAGAGGTCAGAGTAACTTGGATAGATAGCGAACAAGAGGGAATAAAAGCATATAAGATCTATAAGCGTTTAAGAAGCAACTCAGACGAACCGTTTGTGTTAATTGCTACGGTGGATGCGCCAGCTAACGAGTTTATTGATACAGATAACATAGAAAATGACCGCCTTGATGAGTTCGGACGACCACTTGCGTATGCGTATCGTATATCATACATTGACACTAATGATGTTGAAACCCCCGATCCGACTAATCCGCCGGACCCGAATCAAGAACCGTTTCGACATTGGCAGATAGCCACTGTAAAGCCAAGTATTGCGCCACCTGCCCCCGTTGTCACACTTGGTGATCCGGTA
Source organism: Candidatus Poribacteria bacterium (assembly GCA_965261435.1). GTDB lineage: Bacteria > Poribacteria > WGA-4E > WGA-4E > WGA-3G > MSPOR6. The sequence continues at coordinate 1,898,906 of CBDHDL010000021.1, read as the reverse complement.
GACCTTACCGTGAATCTATTTTGGAGCGACTACGAATTTCCTAATGATTTTGATATTTTCCGTGTATACGCTGCAATAGATGATGGCAATACTGAGCCTCCCGTCTTTAGACAGATCGCTGAAATAGAACGAGATGAGAAAGGTTACGCTGACAAAAATTTCCGTGCGGATGGTGTATCAAAGATATATCGTGTTGCTGCTGTGGATATATTTGGTGTTGAAGGCATTACCACTATTTTTGCGACATCCCCTAATCTGCCTCCTGCTCCTCCATCAAATGTTAGGGCAGCATATACTTCACGTTCAATATTTAACAACAAGTATGATGCTACGATTTCTTGGACTGCAAATACAGAGCCCGATCTTGCTGGATACCAAATCTTCACCGAAGATGCAGAGGGTAATTTGTTCGTCCGTGGAACAACGAACCGTTTTGAGACAGAAATCACTTTCCCCGGCGAAGACCCACCGCCAGGAGGCGGGGTGGCTTTTCGAACCTATTATATCACTGCGTATGACAATACGCCTGGACCTGATGGGAAACGCGACCATAGCGAATTAGTAGAAGCACGATAATTTTGATAAATACTTTGTGAAATCAGAAATATGAGGATATAAAATGCACCTAAGTTTTCGACTTTTATTTGGATTAGTGATCGTTATACTATTAGCAAGTTCACCGATTTTTGCCCAGACTGCCCCTGTTTCGCAGCTAACGACGATTCAGACAGCGGAACCGATAGGTAAAGGAGGGTCAATTACCTCATTTAGTTTCTTTCAATATTCTGTTGACAAGGTGCGTCCCGATGCAATACAGAAAGTCGAAATTGGAGGTTTTGAAAAATCACATTATGTCTCTCTTGAAGTTGAGACATATCTATTACCTGTCAGGTTTACCTACGGATTAGGTGAACAACTTGATCTGAATCTCGGCGCAACCGTATCAATCGGGGATGTACACAAAGTAGTCCATGACTTTTATAATACCGGAGATATAGAACTCAGTTCTGACCGCTTTTACAAACAACCCATCTATGATGGAATGATTGGACTCAAGTATAACCTAAAACCTGAACGAAATGATGGATTTCCGAGTATATCTATTGGTGGGGATTTCTTCACAGGATTCACACCAGACGATAGACTCATCAATTCTGATAAGGAATTTCTTGATCATACTCCGATAGATGGTTATCCCTATGCTGCTATGAACGCCTATTGTGTCGGCACACAAAAGCTGCGAAAATACTTCAAAGTCCACGCGGGTATTGGTTTATATTTATCTTCAAAATCACTTAGAACGACAGACTCTTTTTCTCTGAATTGGCAGCTTGGCGGGGAAATCGCAATTTCAGATAATATGTGGCTCGCTGCTGATTACGCAAATGTGATTCATCATGCGGGTATCCACATTTCAAATATTGCGGGACTTGCCTTTCGTTATGAGACTTCTAATTCGTTGGCATTCCAAATTGGTCTTAACAACCAACCTGGATTTCATTTCAGTCTAACATTAGGCGGAGAAAAAGCCCAAGAAGTTGAAGGAAATAAATTACTCTTCTAATGTTTACATAAGAATATAGGTATATGAGAGCGGTCATACAACGTGTAAAATCAGCAAGTGTGAAGGTAGATGATGAACTCGTTTCTGAGATTGAAGCGGGTTTACTTGTTTTTCTCGGCATTGCACACGACGATAGTGAAACAGAGATAGATTATATTGCTAACAAAGTCGCAAATTTGCGAATCTTTGAAGATGCTGATGGTAAAATGAATTGTTCGCTGCTTGAAACCGGCGGTTCAGCACTCGTCGTCTCTCAGTTTACGTTATATGGTGATTGCCGTAAAGGTAGACGTCCAAGTTTTATCAATGCTGCACGTCCAGAAACAGCGAACGCACTTTATGAGAAGTTTATTGATGCTCTAAAACAATTGAACATACAAACTTATGGTGGGACTTTCCAAGCAATGATGGATGTGGAATTGATTAACGATGGACCGGTTACAATCCTATTGGATAGCGATAAGCAGTTTTGAACCGAACAGGAGCAAGACTCTAAGACACAAAACATAAAATGGAACATTCCGATTACATTGATACCATCAAACAAGGTGACTGCAATGCGTTAATGTCCGAATTGCCGTCTGAATGTGTTGATCTCATCATAACGGATCCACCTTTTGCAATTGATTTCAAAGCAACCCGACACAACTATAACCGTATAGGAAACCGCGTTCTTCAAGGTTACAATGAAATTGAGGGAAGTGACTACTTAACTTTTACACTTGATTGGCTTTCAGAAGCAACAAGAGTGTTAAAGGATTCTGGCAGCATGTATATCTTTTCAGGTTGGAATTATTTGAAAGATATCTTGATTGCTATTGATGAATGTAAACTTACAACGGTTAATCACCTGATTTGGAAATATCAATTTGGAGTCGTCACTAAACGTAAGTATGTAACATCTCACTACCACTGTCTTTTCTTATGTAAGAACGACAAAAAACGACAATTCTATCCCTACCGTCGTTTTGATAAAGAAGCAAAAACAGAAAACGGAGGATCCGCTCACTATAAGGACAAGGAAGATGTCTGGGAAATCAAAAGAGAATATTGGCAAGGTGCTGTGAAAACGCCAACAAAATTGCCAGCTGAACTCATTGACAAGATCCTTGATTATTCCAGTCAGAAAGGTGATATTGTTTTAGATCCGTTTTTAGGTTCTGGTCAGGTTGCTGTCGTTAGCAAAATGAAGGGTCGGCATTACATCGGATTCGAGATAGTCCCCGCATATTATGAATTTGCACGTGACCGTCTTGAATCGGGGAAATACCTAATCCAAAAAACGGAGGATGAACCTTCATGGGGTTTGTTTAGAGAGGAAGAATAATATATCATGTTAGACCAAAAAATCGTGGAGACGGTTAAAAAATTGCAAATCACCTCGCGAAATATACAAAAAAATTGGGATGGTAGAAATTCTATCATTGAAATGAAAGATGCAGGATCAAAACAGTGGAGGCAAATGGAATGGATGGGGTTTTACTTTGAATTTTTGTGTGAGAAACATTTTGGTGGTATAATTGATATGCCTGGGAAAAAATATGGTAATACAACGTTTGACGCGTTTTGTAAAATTTCGTGGGATTTTAAGGTACATGCTGCCAATACCACAAACCATACGGTTATTACAAATGATGCCGAAGCAATAGTGAACACGATAAACGATCACGGTTACTACGGACTAATTCTTGCAATCGGTGAAGTAGAATACAACGACGAAGAAAGAACCTTTAAAAGATGGCATGACGCACTGAAAGAAGGAATCAGTAAATATGAAGTGAACCGAATTAACAGAGGCGCGATGTCCCGAAGACGAAAAACAGAGTTTGTTTTGTCTGAAATCCACTTTATCTGTTTTGATAGTGAAACACTGCTTGAGTGTAGTGGAACATTCCAGAAAGGTTTTAGAAATGCCGATGGCAGTCCAAGACGGGAAAAAATAACGGTAAATATTCGAAAAATTCCAGATGCTGCTCTTATTGCCACTGAGGAGTTTTAGAAATACGATAGCGAATCAACACCTTTGATCCGATATCGCCCATATTTTCTGTAGTAATGCCTGACGGAAATTGTCAATATACGGGGCTGTCCTCAGCCCTTTCATAAGAGAGGTAAAATATGAATGTAAGTACAGAACTTCAATACGCAGGACTAAATAACTTTTATCTTGATGCAAAAAACCCGAGGCTTGGGCGTTTCCAATCTAATAGAAATCTATCCCAGGAAGATGTTCTGGATTTGATGCGTAACTGGGTTCTTGATGAACTCGCTGGCTCTTTTCTGGAAAACGGTTTTTGGCAACACGAGGCATTGCTAGTTGTGAAAGAAGAATTATGTGGAAAGGAACACCTTGTTGTTATTGAAGGAAACCGCAGACTCGCTGCTCTAATCTATCTTTGCCAAGCTGTTAACGGAAATCCAGTTTCCAAAAAATGGGGTTTGCTCGTAGAAAACAGGGAGGTTCCTAAAGAACTTTTCGATAGAGTTCCCTACATACAAGTTGAAACTCGCGAAGCGATTGAGACATTTCGCGGATTTCGTCACACCGCCGGTATTAAAAACTGGTATCCGCTAGAGAAAACGAGATTTATTGGTAGATTAATAGATGATCACGGTATGACGTATAAAGAAGTGGCTCTGAAAATTGGAAGCTATACATCCACAGTTCGACATCATTATATCTCATATCGACTTATCCTACAGATAGAAAGCATCTTGGAGGGATTTTCTTTTGAAGATGCTGATAGTCAATTCAGTGTGCTGTACCATTTGCTTCGTAAGTCAACAGTCCAAAAGTATCTTAATGTTGATTTCTTTGCAGATCTGCAGAAGGCCCGAATGCCGGTACCCAAACAGCGATTGGATGCCCTAGCGCACTTTGCGCGATGGTTATTTGGCACCCCGCAACAGCCACCCGTTTTTATTGCATCTCGACGAGTTGATGATTACGACAAAGTTCTTGAGAGTCCCGAAGCTGTCCGATATTTGGAAAATAGCCAAAAGCCTAACTTTGATTATGCTTTGCAGATGGCAGTTGATGAGTCAGAATGTGTTCAACTTCTCAGCGAGGCAGCAGCCAATATAAAACTCGTTATGGAAGGTATCCATCGCTATAAGGACTCCCCAGAGATTCAACGCGCTGTTGAAAATTTGGTGATTGATTACAAAGAGTTACTCGACCAGCCCCTGGGTACCAAAACAAAACTCTTGAGTGATAACTGAAGCTCATACATTGTCACTCTGAATCCTCTTAAGTTTTTTCACATTAAGATGTGACACATAAAGATGTTAAGGTATCAACTGTTTCCCAGATCACAAGGCATAACCGAGCAAATTCAGGACATTATTGAATGTTTTGAACGGACGTACGAGCAGATAAAGTCTCCTGAAAACGAGTTAAAAAGCAATGAGGTTTTAGATGTATTAAGGCCTCATTTTGAGCAGATCGGTTTCACGATCGAAGCTGGAAAAGCAAAAGGGCAGAAAATTCCTGTGCCCGTTCTCTTCGGTTTGAATAATACCGTTGACAAGTCTTTCAACGCCGATGGTGTAAGCAAGGACGGAAAAATAGTTATTGAAGTTGAAGCCGGTAGAGCGTATGCGAATTTTGCATTTTTGAAGGACGTTTTTCAGGCATCTATGATGTTCGGTGTAGAATTTCTAATCTTAGCTGTTAGGAATGATTACAGAGGAAATGACGATTTCGATAAAATCTACACTTTTTTAGAAACTTTATATATCAGTAATCGTCTCGTGTTACCGCTAAAAGGGATTATTCTTATAGGATATTGACATTTCACAATCCTAAACTACTTTCCAAAACAAACACTTTATTTTTAAAGTAAATCAATCGAAACTTTTGTTCATTTCTTGACAAAACTAAAACAACTACAACAGCGAGGTGACTCCATGCGTAATAGACCTCCATCAATCGGTGAATACTTACTCAAGAAACTCAAAAGTTACGACATTGACCACATCTTTGGTATACCCGGGGATTATGTGCTGCGTTTCTATCATCTCATTGAGCAAAGTGATATCCAACACATCGGTATGACACGCGAAGATGCAGCGGGTTATGCAGCGGATGCCTACGCACGCACTAAAGGCATGGGTGCTGCGTGTATTACATACTGTGTCGGCGGATTATCAATGGTAAATGCTATCGCGGGAGCTTATGCGGAAAAATCTCCCGTTGTTGTCATTAGTGGAGCACCGGGTATGAAAGAACGCGGTAAAGATGCACTACTCCACCACAAAGTCAGAGATTTCCACACTCAACAACGCATCTATGACGAGATAACCGTCGCCACCGCATTACTTGATGAACCGCTTACTGCATTCAATGAAATTGATCGGGTGCTTGATGCTGTATATCACAATAAACGACCCGGATACATAGAACTTCCTCGTGATATGGTAGATGTGCGCGGAACGCTTTATCGCCGTCCCTCTACTGGTGAACACATCAGCGACCCTGAAACGTTAAACGCTGCCGTTGAAGATGCAGTAAAGTTCATTAATCAAAGTAAGAATCCGGTCATTCTGGCAGGTGTGGAACTTCACAGATTCGGTTATCAAGACAAATTACTCAAACTGGTTGAGGAAAAACGTATCCCTGTTGTAGCAACGTTACTCGGTAAATCTGTGATACCAGAGTCACACCCGCTTTACTTGGGGATTTATGAAGGTGCAATGGGTAGAAAGGAAATTAGTGAATTTGTAGAAGATTCCGACTGTGTGATTATCCTCGGTGCATTTATGACAGATGTGAATCTTGGGATTTACACAGCGAACCTTGAACGTTCACGCTCAATCTACGCGACTTCTGAAAAAGTTACTGTCCGTTACCACAGTTATGAAACAGTGATGTTCAATGATTTTATTGATGGACTCATTTCACCACAACTTAAAAGACGAAAGAAACCGAACTTAGGGTGGGTATTACCAGATACAGCACCATTTGAGGTCAAACCTAACGCGCCTCTAAAGGTTGAAAGGTTGTTCCAACACCTTAATGAATTCATTAGCGAGGAACTCACGGTGATTGCAGATGTAGGGGATAGTCTCTTTGGTGCTGCCGAATTGCGAATACATCAACACACTAATTTTCTCAGTCCAGCTTATTACACCTCAATGGGTTTTGCAGTACCAGCATCTGTAGGCGCACAGTTGAGTACACCGAACACCCGTCCACTCGTTATCGTGGGAGATGGTGCTTTCCAGATGACAGGTACAGAACTGTCAACCACCGTCCGTTACGGACTTAATCCGATAGTGCTTCTTTTAAATAATCACGGATACGGTACAGAGCGTCATCTTCTTGAAGGAGAATTTAACGATATCGGATGCTGGAACTATAGCTGCATGCCTTCACTCTTTAGTTCAGGACGGGGGTTTCATGTCAGAACCGAAGGTGAATTTGAAGAGGCGATGAAGACTGCTTTGGCTGAGACGCAACAATTTACACTTATTGAGGCGGAACTTGAAAAATTGGATAGGTCTCCGGCACTGGCTCGTTTAGCAGAACGCATGTCTGAGACAGTCTGATGCTCTAAATTTTTCCGTTAATTATGACATTCATTATAATCTGCTAAAACCGGGTTCAGACAATTTCTACAGTGTATCTATCTTTTCCTGCAAAAAATTCACACAGTAAGGAACTTGTTCTTCTGAAAGTCCATGCAGAACGACGGCACCGTCATAACCACACTCCTTTAGCAAACGGAGATATTGATCGTAATCCAACAACCCTGTTCCTGCGGCAAGATGTCCCGCTTCCCCGTCCTGGTCCAAATCTTTAGCGTGTGCCAGGACGATGTCTCCTCCTACAAGAGCAAATGCCTCGTCAAGAATATCCCTCATTTTTGGTAATTCACCCTTATGGAATATATTCGCTCCATCCATAACCACCTTTAGATAGTGTGATTGCATCTCATCAAGCAAACGTCGTGCCTTTTGTGCAGAATCAATCACGTTTGAAACTTCAGGTTCCATTGCCAAGGTAACCTTATATTCCTCAGCGACCTCTAACGCTTTTTCCATAGACTGAACAAGGTCTTTCCATGCAGAGTCTGAGTTGTTTTCAGGATGCGCGCGCCACATACTGTGTGGGTCTCGGGAACCAGTACATAAGGTTATCACTGATGTTCCAAGTGCCTGACACTGTTCCGCAACGTAGCATAACATACGTAAACCTGCTTCCCGTTTCTGAACATTTGGGTCGATCATGTTATACGTTCCAGACAGAGCAACGAGCTTTATTCCCCTATCATCTATCGTTTGACGAATCTTTTCAGTAGATGTTCCACTTTCTGAAACATGGTACTGCAAGGAATATATATCTTGTGTGACCACGGCATCAAGTGTTTCTTCTATAGTCTCTCTGCGAATAGTGCCTTCCATAAGACCAATGTGCATTAGTTACTCCAAATTTGTAGATATCCCAAAATAGTGGGTATGGGTTTCTTGGCATCTACCTTTAACATTACAACAAACATAAGTCCCTTGATTATACATTACGAACAATCAGATGACAAGGATAGTGTCCATTAGCATAGATAGTATAAGAAATTGACGGTGTGAAGTAATTGTGATAGAATTTCAGTTATGAAGATAATCGTTGCCCCCGATTCATTCAAAGGAAGCGTCACAGCGTTGCAAGCAGCGAACGCAATTGAAGAAGGTCTTCGTCGTGTGTTTCCAGAAGCAATCATAGATAAAATCCCAATGGCTGACGGTGGTGAAGGTACTGTTCAATCTCTTGTTGATGCTACTGGTGGACAATTCCGTACTGAGCGTGTCCTTGATCCTCTGGGGAACTACGTTGAAGCACAATACGGATTACTATCTGATGGTGCCAGTTCATATAACTGTGCTGTCATTGAGATGGCAGCTGCTTCCGGTTTGACACTCGTTCCCCTAAAGAAACGTAACCCGTTATACACCACAACCTACGGTACCGGACAACTTATACGTGCTGCGTTGGAAGAGGGATGTAGGAACTTAATAATCGGTATCGGTGGAAGTGCGACAAACGATGCGGGGGCTGGCATGGCTGAAGCACTCGGGGTAAAATTCCTAAAAGCGGATGGAACCCCGATAGAACGTGGTGGCGGTGGATTGGGGAAATTAGCATCTATAGATATGGAGGGTATACATCCTTTGATATCTGAAACCGAAACAGTTGTTGCTTGTGATGTTAACAATCCATTGACAGGTTCAGATGGAGCATCCCATGTCTATGGACCACAAAAGGGAGCGACAGCAGAGATGGTGAAAACGCTTGATTGTAATTTGTCGCATTTTGACAAAATCCTAACAGAAACACTTGGACAGTCTTATGATAGTATTCCCGGTGCGGGGGCTGCGGGTGGTTTGGGTGCTGGTCTCATGGCGTTTCTCAATGCTAAATTAAGACTCGGTGTTGATATTATGATTGATGCTGTTAATCTGAGGGAACGCATGAAAGGGGCATCTCTCGTTATTACTGGTGAGGGACAAATAGATTTTCAGACTGCGTTTGGAAAGACACCTGTAGGAGTAGCAAAGGTCGCAAAAGAAGAAAAAATCCCTGTAATTGCGATTGCAGGAGGTATCGGTGAAGGAGCAGAGACAGTCTATACAAAAGGTATTGATTCCATGTTAGGTATTGTCCAAGCACCGATGTCACTTGAAGATGCGGTTGAAGATGCATTGCAATTGATTGCGGACACTGCTGAGCAAGCTGCGAGATTAGTGATGATTGGAAAACATCTTCATCAGAGATAAAGTAGGTTGGATTTCGCTCAATCACAACCCATAAGCGTCAATTTAAGGAGAATTACGCCATAAATTTCAGGCCGGTAGGTTCGGTTTCCTAACCGAACCGGATTTGTTCCAATTGCGTTCATAAAGGTTTTCGCGTAGGATCCGGTGCGGTTAGGAAACCGCACCTACCGAGACGAATCGCGTCAATTTGGTATTAATTGTTTGTTTACAACAATACTGGTACATCCTTCATGAAATCATCAGTTTCGTTCTGCCATCTTTTGAGTTCGGCAGCTAACGCTTTGATACGTTCCTCATGTTCTGGATGTTCCGCAAGGTTGTTCATTTCCCACGGGTCTGTTTCTAAATCAAAGAGTTGGAGATAGTCTGTCCCCTTGCCGTTTTGTTTAGAAACATAGTGTCGTATGAGTTTCCATTTTCCATCGCTGACAGTGCGGTGAATATCTCTGTATGCAGCGAAAACAGAATCACGCACTTTATCTACACACCCTTCCATCAATGGAACTAAGCTGATGCCTTCAACTGTATCTGGACAGTCCACATTTGTTAGATCGCATACAGTTGGGAATAGGTCGTATAGATAGGTCAAAGCATCTACTGTTTGTCCTTCAGGGATCCCCGGACCAGCGAATATTGATGGTACGCGGATACTGTGATCATAGACATTCTGTTTTCCAAACAACCCGTGTTGACCGACTGCGAGTCCGTGGTCAGCGGTATATATGACAATAGTGTTATCAAGATGACCATTTGCTTCCAATGTTTGTAAGACACGTCCCATTTCATAATCTTGATGTGAAATCATACCGTAGTAATCCGCGATGTGTTGCTGAACGACTTCTGGTGTGCGTGGGAACGGTGCTAACACTTCATCGCGAATCCGCATTTCTCCGTTGTCGAACGGATGTTCGGGAAGAAAGTTCTCTGGGAGGGGGATATCTTCAGGTGGATACATCGTTGCGTATTCACCCGGTGGAGTTCTCGGATCGTGCGGTGAAGTGAAAGAGAGATATGCGAAAAACGGGTCTTGTCGGTTGTATGTTTCTATAAACTCAACAACGGGGTCTGTGAAAAGTGTCGTAGAGAACTTATCCCCGACATACTTCGCATCAGCTGGGTATGTGCCAGAAGCGTCAAAGTCGAAAACGTTCACTTTATATTGGTTGCCCATTCCACCGAAAAAGATTTTGGCACCACCATCAAAACTGTTTGTAAACGTATTTCTGTCATTGTGCCATTTTCCGGCAAAGAATGTGTTGTATCCTGATTCACGCATAGTTTGTGGCCAGACAGCTAAGTCGGGGTTAATTTGGTTGCCTCCGCTACGGAAAAGGTTTGCACTTGTAAGAACTGCTGCACGGCTTGGTACGCAGACCGCGCCGACAAGAGACCCCATAATATGTGTCTTTTGAAACGTCGTTCCGCGTTCCATAAGTGAATCCATTGTTGGTGTTTTGACGGTTGGATCGCCCATTCCACCGATGGCATCCCATCTGTGGTCATCGGCAATAATAAATAGGACATTAGGTTGTGATGGCATATTTCCTCCGAATATTTGATTGGATTGATCGTTTCTTTCTGAATAAAACCATTTCTATAAATTATTGTCTCATTAGGCGGTTATTATGGCAGTCATTTTTTAGGTCACAAACTGAAAGTTTGTGGTACAAAAAAGAGACATTTTCAATTAGAAATGGTATAACCTATAAAGGAGTTACAAATGAAAATAGCAACTATTGAGCAATTCTATCCACGTCGCCGCATGCGGCTTGTGAAGGTTACAACAGACACCGGCATCGTTGGATGGGGTGAAACAACGCTTGAAGGTAAACCGAAGAGCACATGGGCAGCAGTGGAAGAACTTGCTGCCTATTTTATTGGCAAAGATCCGTTACGTATTGAACACCATTGGCAGCATGTTTATAGATCCGCTTTTTTCCGTGGTGGAAACATCTTGATGTCTGCCTTGTCAGGAATTGATCAAGCGTTGTGGGACATTGCTGGCAAACACCACGGTGTGCCTACCTATCAACTCTTAGGTGGTGCTGTGCGCGATCGCATCCGTGTTTATGCCCATTGGGGGATCGGAAACCTTTCTGATGAAGGCAAAGCATCTGCGAAAAAACGTCTTGATTATTTACAGCAAAAAGGCGGATACACAGCCTTCAAGAGTGGTCCCGGTGGCAAATGGCGTGGTCATGAACCTCCTGCGGTGATTGACGCTTTTGTTGAACGTGCATACCTGATGCGTGAGTGGGTCGGACCTGATGTTGAACTTGCATTCGATTTCCACGGAAAAATGACACCTGCACTTGCGATTGAGGTCTGTAATGAACTTAAAGGCATGCGTCCAATGTTCGTAGAAGAACCTGTCCCCCAAGAAAATGTGGATGCTCTCAAATTAGTGTCAGACCATGTGCCGTTTCCGATTGCAACAGGTGAACGTCTGTTGACTCGTTGGGAATTCCGCGATGTATTTGAGAAACAAGCAGTCGCTTACATTCAACCCGATACTTCTCACGCAGGTGGTATTACGGAGCTCAAGAAAATAGCGAACATGGCGGAAGTCTACTATATACATATTGCGCCGCATTGTGCGATTGGACCGGTTGCTTTTTCTGCCTCCCTTCATGTTGATGCTGTTGTGCCGAACTTTCTAATTCAAGAGCAAATTGATGCCGGTTTAGGTGCTGGCTTATTCAAAGAAGATTGGCAAGTGAAAGACGGACACATTGAATTGCCAACGAAACCCGGACTCGGTTTTGAGATGAATGAGAATGAAGCACAACAAGTGCTTGATACTTATCCTGAAGAACTCGGTGGTGAATACTATTATGACACTGACGGTAGCGTTGCGGATTGGTAGTGCCTTGTCAAGTCATAAATGATTTGTTATCGGACAGGGAAACCCCGTCCCTACGAACAGATCTACTCATCATTTGAGTGTAGAAAGAACAGTAGTGCCTTGTCAAGTCATAAATGATTTGTTATCGGACAAGGAAACCCTGTCCCTACGAACAGATCTACTCATCATTTGAGTGTAGAAAGAACAGTAGTGCCTTGTCAAGTCATAAATGATTTGTATATCGGACAGGGAAACCCTGTCCCTACGAACAGATCTACTCATCATTTGAGTGTAGAAAGAACAGTAGGGCTTTGTCAAGTCATAAATGATTTGTTATCGGACAGGGAAACCCTGTCCCTACGAACAGATCTACTCATCATTTGAGTGTAGAAAGAACAGTAGTGCCTTGTCAAGTCATAAATGATTTGTATATCGGACAGGGAAACCCTGTCCCTACGAACAGATCTACTCATCATTTGAGTGTAGAAAGAACAGTAGGGCTTTGTCAAGTCATAAATGATTTGTATATCGGACAGGGAAACCCTGTCCCTACGAACAGATCTACTCATCATTTGAGTGTAGAAAGAACAGTAGTAGGAAATGGTGTTCTTGGTTCTATTCATTTACACACGCCAATTTTGTCCAAAACCTCGCCAATGGTAGCGTTTATTTTTTCTTTGCGACATATATACCCGAAAACTATAGGAGTAATGCGGTTTTCACATAAGTTAATAATGGTTTTGCAAATAGAATATTGGAAATTGCATTATTTCCTCATTTTTAATTCTCCCCATGTTACAGTTAACTTTTTTCAAGGATTAACGTTTATAGGATCACCTTTGTCTTTATCTGAATCATCGGTACCAATTCCTAAATCTTCATTTTTATTTAATTCAGGAAGGTTTTCTTGTAAATCAATTTTTCTAAATATCGGACGACTATCCAATAATGCAGCCTCAAAATCTAATATCCGCATTCGATCACCCCATTCTGCAGTCGTTCTACCCCATGCAATAACACTGCCGTTGAAAGATTCTGGTATATTGTTTTGTCCAGGATCAAGTGCAAATGCGTGCCCTAACTCGTGAGCCAATACTGCAAGATAATGATTAGGAAAATCATTTATCATATCCATAGTTACAACCGCATTACCGCCCCATCTACCACCATGCCATGTAAATCCAAACCCGAATCCACTTGACCATTTATTATTCATTTCTATACCACCTATGATAAATAAATGTACGTTATCACGGGATGATATATTCTGTGGATTATTAAATCTCAACGGAATTTCAGGCTCGATTTTACTTTTGAAAAAGTTATTTTCACACTCTCCTGTAGTACATCCTATAGGTGTATAATAATTACTGTTTTGTTTACCTTCTACTGTATGAATAATAACTTTACCATTATCATCTAATTCTAAAGGAAATGTTTTATCTGTATATCCGTGTCTTGTCATTTCAGATTGAAAATATCTTTGAATATCCTTTAAAATAGTATCATGATATTCATGGTCTATATCAACCGCATCAGCTGGTTTAAAATATATAATATGAACATCATGTTTTGCACTTACCGATAACGTAACTGATATTAATATTAAGAAGAATAAACAATTACATAATCGTTTCAAATCATTAGAATGTCTAATCATTAAATTGCCCCCTATCCTAAATGTTAAACAACCGGTTTACGGTGTGAAACATAAGGCGGTTCAAGCATCAACTTCTGATCTTCATCTTTCATCAATTCACGGAGTGCATCGTCATACCTGCCTTGTCCCCATGATGCGTGTCCTGGAGAATACTTGAACAGAATAGAGCGGCGTTGATGTGTTGCAGTCCACGGGAGCGTGCCGTGTGTCAACGCTTCTGTGAAGATGACGGCATCACCTGCTTTCTGATGTACTGGTGCCATACAGGTTCTGTTTTCCACTACGGGTCGGAACTGCGGCGGACACGGATAGTTGCTCTTATGACTACCGGGTATACAGCAGAAACCACCGTGTCCGGGAAGCATATCTGTCAATGCCCACGATACAACGGTTAAGCCGTTATACATCCGATCATTACGGAAGACATAGTATTGTGACGGGTCATAAGGTGTGCCGCCTCCATGAAGCGTGCCACCTGGATTCCCATCTATCATCAAAATGCCGTAGACATGATCCAGTCGGAATTTTGGCCCGACAATCTCTGCTAAACACGGCATGATACGTGGATGATTGAGAAGTCTCCGAAATGCATCATTTTCCCAACTTAAGAAACCACCGAATCGCTGTGAATGGATGTTATCATTGGCAGGGGCAGGATAGTTCTGTGCATCAATCAACGAATTCAGTTCGGAAAGATCATCCTCTTGCAAAACACCTTCAATATTAACATATCCCCAGAGGTCAAATAGATATTTTTCTTCAGCGTTCATACAGTATCTCCGTTTTCGCTTATTGATGTGGTGAGCGCGATGTCGGTTCTAACCGAGTAACAACGATCTTGGATCTGTCAATAAGCTCACCGACGCGTGCTGAGATTTCGTTGACCCACCTGTCATCTTCATAAACTGCAGCGTAGAGTTGTTCTCGCTGTTCCTCACTTTCGAATCGACGAATCCAGACGTATAGGTCGTCCTCTTCTTCACCGATGAAACTGCCGATAACGACCATCCCTTTGGATATCTGGAACGGGATGACCGTTTCTTCCATGTATTTCACCCAGTTTTCGTGTTGACCGGGTTGTGTTCTATATTGACGTAGTTCAAAAAATGCCATATAAATCTCCTTTTTAATGTTCATTAACGTTAATCTTACCATTTTTATTAGTTTAGAAAGAGAAACGAGATACTTTGAAAAAACTATTAGTTGTTGTCTTGCAACCCAATTTCATCAAGTGTTTTTGCGGTCAATGCACTGTGCTGGTTTTATTCATCAAAATCATCAAGTGTTTCAATTGTTGCGGCTTTCTCAAAGAGTGAATTAAGGCGTGAAAGACTACGTATTCTGTTAACTTTTTGGGTAATGGATTCGGGGACATTATCAAACTTTATTTGCAGCAGCTTGATAATACCCTCCCGTATTGCTCTTGTTTCCCCTTGCTCTATGAGAACGTCTGCCATTGACTTTGCCATGTTTTCTACCTCCATATCGTGTGCATGTTGTTCAACAAGCCGTATCAAGTCTTTGTGTTCTGCAGCAGGTCGCTGATGTAAGATAAACAGAACTAAATAGACAATCGCCTTATGTAGATGCTTAACGTGCGGCACCGCCTCAAACAGAGCAGTGCTTATCGTTTCTATATCAGCATTTTTCTGTTGAAGAACTGTTAACAACCATCCTAATGGAAGGTCAGTTTCCTTTAGGTCCGCTGCCTCTGTCTCATTTACACTGAGAAACAGCGTATCAAATTTTGGAACAAACCGCGCAAGCGCATCAGGCATATCCATTATTGCATCAAGTGTAAGTGGGTTGCTCCACCGCTCTTCGCCCGTATAATATACTATTGGGATGATCGGGCGGAAACGCCACTGACTTTTGGGAACTTTATTAACCTCCCATTCTCTACGTTGGAAATCCCAAATCTGCATCATGTAAAACAGCACACGGAACCCCATTATCGGGTCAACTGTGGACTGATGTTCAATAAGAATATAAATTAGCAGTTCATCTGTTCCCGTTTCAGTCTGAAACGGCGCGGTAAACACCATATCAGACTCTTGCGAGCGTAACGTGTCAGGGATAAAACTCCTATTAACCTGTGATAGACGACTAAAATCAATATACGCCGCCAGTTAACTTGCAAGGATTTCTACCAAGTCTCGGACGTACTCTTTGTCTTCAAACAACCAGCGCGTGCTTCGGTCAGGAAAATGTTTAATCGGGATGTCGGAAAAGCTAAGTTTTTCCGGTTCTTGAGTTCCCAAATTTTTTGACATTAATCTCCTAAGCTGAAATTCACCTATTATCAATCACTCACAGGGGTAAAAGTTTCGGGGATTTCCGCTGCAGCATTATAATCTTCTGTGCAAAAACTTTACACACTCCAAAGATGTTTTCAAGCGTGTACTTGACAATGTTTCGCTAAATCCTTTTGTACAATCTTAACAATTTCAGGACCAATTTCTTGGAGTTTTTCTTCTAATCCTTCATTTTGGATTGTGACCGTAGCAATGAAAACCCCTTTATCTAAATCAATCGGGAAACCGTCCTCCTGCTCAATACCGTCCCGAGCGTACCGAACTCGCGCAAGGAAGAGTGGACCATTCCCATCTTCATACTGGAGTTCAACACGGAGAAAATCAATAGAATCTAACCCTGGTAGACGTTCGGTTAAGTCCAATGTTCTAATAGTGAGTTTAAACGGAGACTTAACTTTGTAAATGTTCATGAGTGTGACCTATCAATAATCAAGATTGTAATGAGATATAAAAGTCTACCACCCGTTTTGTCTATGTGTCAAGTGGATTTTAAAGTGGGACAAGGTTATCTATGGTTGATTTTGAAAACAAATATACATTAGTACAAATGTGAAAAACGCATAAAGTTTGTTATCTATCGCCCGGCTTTCTGTTGGTTAGGCGGACATCGTTTAGGATGTCATCCCAATCCCACAGAAGCACAGTGCCATCTTCGGACCCGCTTGCAAGCGTTTCACCATCGGGTGAGAAGGTTAAAGCATTTATCGGTTCTGTATGACCGTAGAGTGTTAGCAGCCTAACGCCAGTTGTCATATCATATAGCTGAATTTGTGCTTCACAGAACCAATCATGCAAGAGATGATGTGCCTCAAGAAAGATGGTGTTATCAGGGGATATTGCATAAACTCTTATGTTCATGGTTGAGTAACTTCCATCTATATCACCAATTAAAAGTGGTTCTGTTGGCACACTCACGTCCCATAATACAACTTCAGAAAAACCACGACCACAGGCGAGTATATTGCCATCTGTTGAAAATACAATCGGTTCATCACCTGGTTCATCACCTGTGCCAATCGTTGTGATCCGTCTTTGTTCTTGTACATCCCATATCACTGTTGAGTCACTAAATCTACCCCCTGTGACAAGTAACTTGCTGTCAGGTGAGAATAGTATTGAGTCACTTTTAACATTAATCTGAAAGAGTTCATTACCACTTTTTACATCAGATATGATAACCCGCTTCCAATTACTTCTTGCAATATATTTATTATTGTGTGATATGATGATTTTTCTTGCAGAACTCTGTGTAGGGAGTTCTTCACCTGTCAACATATCCCAGACTCTATAATCGTTTGGAATACGGTTAGATGAAAAGACTTTATCAAACTCTGTTCCCTTTATGTTGAATGTTAAGAAGTTCTCTACAGGTTGACATGCTAAAAAGGATGCATCGGGTGTTAGCACGATTTCTTCGGCGAGTATCTGGTTGTCGTTGTCGGCAGTGAAGGTTGAGATTTGTTTATGTGTGGTTACGTCGTATTTTTGGACGGTGTTGTTGAACGTTGCAAATGAAAGGGTAGAACCATCTGCGGAGAACGCAATTGCTTTCACCGATTCTGTATATCCCGATGCAAAGATAGATATTTCGTCTCCGCTATGTGCCTCCCAGAATCGTATTGTGCCATCAGCACCGGCACTTGCAAGTGTTTTCCCATCCGGTGTGAATGTCAATGCGACAATCGTATTTTTATGTCCTTTGCTTATTGCCAGCTCGTTACCATCCCCCGTTTTCCATAACCGGAGTATGCCTTCCGTATCCCCGCTTGCGACCGTATTGCCATCTTTTGAAAATGCGACAGCGGCAACCCATCCTTTATGTCCTTTCAAGGTATGACGTTTTTTGCGACGTTCCGTATCCCACAGTCGTACCGTCATATCTTTACTGCCGCTCGCGACATATTTCCCATCATAAGAGAAGTCTAATGCAAGAACATCAGCATGTTGTGGGTTTTTGTTCTTATTTCTGAAGGGCCGCCATCCATCAAGGAAACGTGAGTGTCCTTTTAGTGTTGCAATCGCTTTGTCTTTAGATGTATCCCATATCTTAAGTTTTTCCTTATAAGTGTGTGATACAAATTTACTGCCATCAGAAGAGATTGAAAACACATTATTACTAAATCCGTGGACATTTATATCTAATATAGGCGTATTACTACCAGTAGTAATATCCCAATGTTTTGGATCTCCATCGTCACTCAGACTAATCAACGTATTATTATCTTTAGCAAATGCTAAAGCAGTAACCGCATATATCGGTCTGTCGCTTATCCTACCTCTAAAGGGCACTTGAATGGCAGGTAATTCACTAACATTCTGTAGATTCCATATCTGTATCACAGGGTTTGAGGCACCACCACACGCAAGCAATCTACCGTCATGGGAGAATGCAATAGCATTGATTTCAGCAGTTATTTTGCTTCCAAAATCCTTTTCATTTCCAGTGGCAACATCGTATATTGTCAAACCGACATCGGTACCGACAGCCAGTTGAGATCCATCAGGTGAAAACCGCATAACATTGATACCCCCTTTGCCGAGACGTGCTTTTACCCCAGTGGGTAGACCTGTCGGCGTTTCGTGCCGTGCATAAACATAACCGAGTTTGGGAGCTTCTCTGTAACGCCTATCTCTTGTTGGTTGGTGTAACTCGGGATTATGACTCCGAATCGTATCAAGCGGCGTAAAATCTTGGACAGGATTCTGTTTGACACTGAGGTGTTCCAAAAACTTAAAATTTTCAACAACACTCAGGTCTTTGATACCGTTATATGCAAGTCCTAAATGAGTCAGTTCCGTTAATCCTGCAAGGGATGAAATATCAGTAATATTGTTCCCACCAAGGAATAATTCTTTCAGATCTGTTAGTTCTGCAAGTGGGGAAACATCTTGGATTTTGTTTTTATGAAGTTCTAATAGAAGAAGTTTGGTCATACCACGAAGGGGTGTAATGTCCGATATTTGATTGTTATGCAGTCGTAATGTCGTAAGATTGGTTAGGTCAGCAAGCGGTGTGATATCTGAAATTTGGTTATCTTCAAGTCTCAGCTCAGTCAGATTGGTTAGGTCAGCAAGCGGTGTGATATCTGAAATTTGGTTATCTTCAAGTCTCAGCTCAGTCAGATTGGTTAGGTCAGCAAGCGGTGTAATGTCTGTTATATAATTTGCATAAAGAGTCAGTGTGTCAAGTTTTGTCATACCTGAAAGTGCCGAAATATCATTGATTGAACCGTGAAGTAATAAGTATGTCAAGTTCGTCAATCCCTCAAGGGGTGAGATATCTTTCACAAGATTGTGGTATAACCTCAACACTGTAAGGTTTGTCAATTCAGATAGTGCGGATATATCGGTGATGTAATTGTCGTTTAGGTTCAGTTTAGTCAGGTTTTTCAGTTCAGCGAGCGGCGCAAGATCGTCTATATGTATAGTATCCAAGTCTAAGTTTGTGAGTTGGGTTAGACCTGCGATTGGCGTAATGTCCCTTAGCTCTTTAATCTCCACAAGCGACAGAGATTTGAGATTCTTTAAATTCTTGAGGGGAGTGAGATCGGATATTGGATTACGACCAATAGATAATTTCTTAAGGTTTGTCAACTTTGCAAGTGGTTTGATGTTACTTATTCTATTCCTAAAGATATTTAACTCAGTGAGTTGTGTTAGCTTTTCCAGCGGTTTAAGATTGCTGACACCGTTACTTGAAATATATAGGACCTCTAACTTCGTTAATTTTGAAAGTGGAGAAATATCTTTTATTTTATAATTAGTAGATAAGTTTAAGACTTTAAGTCCAGTTGCATACTCTAAACCTTTTAGGCTTTTTATTCCTATTTGCCCTGGTAATTGATATTCAGTTAATTCTGATAATTGTTTCTTGGAAATTGGGTCAATGGGACTTAGATTTAATTCATGTCTTAGGGATTCTGCTAATATTTCATCGGATATATTTACGTATTCAGAAGCGTGTTCGGCTTGTGAACAACTCATCAGAAGGCAGATAAATAGGAATGATAATAATATGCGTTGTGTCATGAATTTGCATGCTCCTTTAACTTTGAGAAGCAACTTCATTTAAACCGCGTCCGTTTAAACTGAGAGTAGTGCTTTGTCCTGTCATAAATGATTTGTATATCGGACGGGGAAACCCCGTCCCTACAAACGGGTCTACTCATCATTTGAGTATTGACAGAACATTAGTGCTTTGTCCTGTCATAAATGATTTGTATATCGGACGGGGAAACCCCGTCCCTACAAACGGATCTACTCATCATTTGAGTATTGACAGAACATTAGATTATAACCTATCATAGCCGTAACCTTTACCAGTGATCTCATAGAGTGCGGAAGCGGCTTGGAAGTGTATATCCGCGTCTGAGTCTTCCAAAAGAGTTTCAAGTAACTTGATCGGAGTGTTACTTTTTGCGTCCCCTAAGCCTTGTATGATATTAAGTCGGAATGCTCGTTCTGTTTGGTCAGCCTGTAACTCAGTGAGTTTAGCCACCAGTGCGGTGACAGCTTGTTCGTTTCCGATTTTTCCGAGTGAACGAGATGCATCACGTCGGATTTCAATATGATTCTCATCGTTATTCATTATCTCAATAAGCGAATCGGTTGTTGATGGATCAGCGAGTTCACCCAGTGCTTGTGTTGCTAATCTCCGAACGTCTTTATCATTCTCATTTTCTCCATTTGCGACGAGTACAAGGTCAGGTATTAAGGCAATCGTTCCAGTTTCACCTATTTGGCGTGCTGTATCTTTGCGAGTGTCTATATCTGAATCGGCAAGTGCTTGCTTGAGATCAGCGACATTAGGAGAACGTGTCCGTCCCAAGACGATTGATGCAGCGTTTCTAACAGGATTTCCTTCCCATTCGTCATCAATTCGCGTTTGCATTTTATCTGCTATGAATTCGGGTAGGTTATGTTTTTTTGCTGCATTCACAATGATTCGCCAACTCCAGTTCCGTTTTCTGTCATTCAGTGCTAAATTGCGTCTGTTGCCAGCATCTTCCAAAGCGATGATGTACTCGGCATCATCAATGAGAAGGTTAGATAGTGCGTTTATTGCCTCTTCACCTCCGATTTGACCGAGTGCGACTGCAGCTTTCATACGAGGAGAGGAATTCGCCAATACAGCAGTGCTGGCATCTAATGGTATTCGCTTATCTTCTAAGATTGAAATTAAGAACGGCACAGCAGTTGTGCTCTCAAGTTTGCCAAGTGCAAGTATAGCGTTATTTCTGATGTTGCCGATTCTATTGTCAAGTGCGCGAAGTAATAAATCCTCAGAAGACTTATCGCCAATGTTGCCGAGTGCGGTGATGGCTGCAGCACGGATTGCATCAGTTTCTAACTGGTTTTCAACCATTTCACTGAGTTTCGTAACCGATTTTGCATCCTTGATGCTTCCAAGGGCGGCAATTGCTTGTTGACGAATAGCACTGTTTTGATCATCAAGCACTTGTCGAAGTGCGGGTGCTGAGCGTTCGTCTCGGAGTGCGTTTAGCGAAGCAACTGCTGCAGCACGGATGGATACAGGTTCTTCCTCGTTCTTAAGAATTGCGATTAAAGTGTCTACCGTCTTTCTATCTTTGAATCCACCGAGTCGTGTAACGACCTCTTTGCGTATAACATAACTTGTACTATCCAATTCAGCAAGCATAATATCTAAAGCTGAACTGTTATGAATGACACCGAGCATATATATGATTGTCCAGCGAGTCCATTCGTCGTCTGCTGTTTTGAGAGCGTCAAGCAGAAAACCTGTTGTGGTTTCATTTCCGTTTGTCAATAATGCGCCGATGACCTCATTCTGTACTGATCGAACTTCATGACCGTCATCAAAGCTGCCACGTCCTTTTTTGACGATGTCAACCAGTCCTTTATCAACCACTGTAGGATTAATTTCTCTGAGTGCTATTGCTGCCTCAAGTCTTGCGGTTTCGTACTTGTCAGTTCTGATAATATCAAGCAAAGGTTCAGCACTTTTTTCCGATTTGATCGTACCTAATGCGATCGCTGCTTCTTGACGTACTACACCCTGTTTATCCTTTTTCAAGGCAGTAATGAGTGCATCAATTGCATTATCACCCCCTACTCTACCGAGTGCCCATGCAGCACTTCGTCTCACTGTAGCTCGTTGATCGTCTGTTAAAGCATCCGTTAACGGTTCAACAACTGTATCACCTTTGAATATTCCGAGTGCTCGTGCGACTTCGCTACGGACAAGGCTTGGAATTGGTTTTAGTTCACCCCATATACGATAATCAGGTCGTGGGTAATCTGCTGTCCATTCAATATTCAGAGAATCGAGTTGCGTTCTCAGCGCGTCAAGTGTCTTGTATTCTCGTTTCATGTGTCGTTGGAAGTCAGAGATTTCGTCATATTGCATTGACAGAACCCAGAACAGTGCAGGTAGTGTTTCTGTATCTTTGATGCGACTGAGGACTTTCACAGCGTTTGATCTGATGACAGCACTTGTTTCATCACTGAGCATAAGCAATAACATCGGTTGGGTAGCATTTGAAGGTTTTATCTGCCAGAGTGCGTTTATAGCAGCGGTTCTAACCGTTTCTCTCCGCAGTTTGTCAAGAGATATTGCGATGAGCTTCCGAATCGTCTCATCAGAAGAGACATTTATTTTTCCGAGTGCTACGGCAGCTTGTGTGACGGTGGTGTCATCAAGACTAAGCGCATCGGTTAATGCGGACACTGCTGTATTATCTTGACCGCGTGCTCGCATGTTGCCAAGTGCCATTGCAGCAATTGCTTTAACCTCTTTGTTTGCCATTCCCGTTAATATATCTATAAATGGTTGAATTGAGCGTCTATCGCCGATACTATTGAGCGCGTTAGCAGATTCAAGCTGCACAAGATATTCATCCGTTTGGAGTGCTTGTATAAGTGCGGGTACTGCGGTGCCTCTCATAGCGATTAGTGCGCCAAGTGCAGCACCTTTAGAGTCCTCGTTTGCTAATAGTTGTATTAAGGGAATTACCGCTTCTTCTGCTCTAAGTCTTCCCAGAGCGTCAATCGCTGCTGCCTGTGCTCTCAACCGATATTTTTTCATCCAAGTGTCATCAATAAATGCACTTGCTATGTATTGATATTGCTCAGATATTAATAACATCTGGGTATCATCTACATCTGGTATGATGTTCCTTGCTCCAGTATCAATAACTGTCAAAAGTGGTGCTATCGCCGGTTCACCAATTCTTTCAAGAGAAACTATAGCAGTCTCTTTTACATAACCGTTGGCATCTGCTAAGAGTTTGATGAGTGCGTCAACTGCCTCTGCTGCTTGAAATCTACCAAGCAGTTTCGCTGCATGCATGCGTACTTGTGCGTTGTTGTTTCTTGTTGCAAGTTGCAGGATTGATACGATTTCATCTCTCGGTTGGAATTCTGGTTTGCAGAGTGCTCCAACAGCAACAATAGTACTATATGCAACTTCAGGTGCTTCATCCGTTTTGGTGAGGATAGATCTGTATGTTGGTATTAGATCAAATCTGTTCAGTTTGCCTAATTCTTGTATGGCAGTTTTACGAATCTGGGGATCCTGATTTTGAGTGGATTCTTTTAGGAGTAAAGTGAAGTTAGATTCTATACCTTCAGGTGTATTACGTAGTTGCTGTAATAGTTTATTGACTACTGAGTGGACTGCAGGTTGGTAGCATTTCTTTGCATCCAATAGTGCGGTGATAACAACTGCGTTTGACTTATTCGTTAAATCCGATAAAATAGATGGTTGTTTTTCAGATGCGATAGCAAGCGTTGTTGTGAGCAGTCCAGAAATTGAATTTCGTGAACGTTTCAGCCGTTCCTGTCGGTTCAAATCGTCAGAATCAGGATCATCCTGCAGTTGAATTGAATGAATCTCGGTATTCAAGGTTTCAAGATGTCCTAAAATCTGTGCAATGGCTTCGTGCCAATTGTTCGGGTCTGTACTTTCCCGTAGTTGCAGCAAACGGTTGAGATGGTGTGCTTCTTGATTATCTGAATCGTTTGATAGTGTGCTTTGGACAGCGGACACTGCAGAAGCATAATCGCCTTGAACAATTGCTTTCCTTGCAGAAAGGATTCCTTTGTCTTCTTTCTCAGCACAGCCAATGAGAAAGCCGAAACAGAGAACGAGATAGATACAGATAATAGAACATTGTTTCATAGCATATTACCTCAACAATCTCAAGTGGGATTGAGGATGTCAGATGGACGAGGTTTTTACTGACATCCGTTATTAGGTTAATTATTATACCATTTCTATAAATTATTGTCTCATTAGGCGGTTGTTATTGTAGGTATTCTTCAGGACACAAACTGAAAGTTTGTGCTACAAAAAGAGACATTTTCAATTAGAAATGGTATTACTTAACGCCACCGTTACCTTTTCTATGCCATAGGGGCTTTTGATCTCAAGAGTCAAGTCTGATATGTCTTGTTTATCCTGCAGAAACGTTTCAAGCGTTTGAACATCAATAGTTTCTTGTCCATTAATAGCAATGAGGAGAGTGTTACGTGGAATATTTGCATTAAATCCCGGTGAACCTTCCTTAACTTTTTCAATGATTATACCGCGATCTTCCTCACTTAGGTAGGTATATCTTTGCAAAGTTCCATTTTCTAATTTTCGCACTGCTAACCCGAGCGTTTTCCAAGAAACAGACTCAGTGTCCACAGAGCGTCCCACTAATTCAGGTGGCATCTCATCAATAGTCACATCGAGTGTTATTTCTTGTTCTTGTCGTAGCACCTTAAGGGGATATTGCTTACCGATCTGACATTCCGCAACCATCAATCTGAATCCGTAATGTTTTGGTACCTTCTCTTCATCAAATTCAACAATGATGTCGTCAGTTTTTAAACCGCATTGTGATGCGGACGCACCGTCTGCTACTTTTGTAATTTTGATACCTTCTGGGACATTTTGCATATCCACATCAATGTAGCCGCGGATAACTCTCCCATGCGCAATCAACTGATGTCCAATTGTTTTCGCGAGATCACTATTAACCGCTAAGGTTGATCCTTCTCCAGGGTTTAAGGAGGTGATACCGATAACTTCACCATGAATATTCAGTAAGGGTCCACCGCTACTGCCTGGGTTAATCCAAGCATCTGTTTGGATATAATTATTATGATATTGGAAGAGTTCTGTTTTTTTTGGGTGAAAACAACGATCTTTACCGCCGACGATACCAGCAGTCACGGTATGTCTATAACCTATCGGATCACCGATAGTAATAGCAAATTGTCCAACCCGAATTCTTTTGGAATCCGCAATAGAGAGAAATGGAAACTTTTTGTCTCGTTCAATTTTTATAACCGCTATGTCAGTGTTCGGGTCGCTTCCAACCACTTCTGCCTCAAACGTCATACCATCAAATAATTTCACGCTGATGCTTTTTGCCTCATTCACTACGTGTGCATTTGTTAAAATATGCCCATCTTTTTGAAAAATAAAGCCGGACCCTGTAGTATTGTTTTTCTGTTGATCTTTTTTTATTGTAAGACTAACAACAGCCGGTCTACTGCGATCTACGATCTTAGTAATAGCATTTTCAAAAGAGCTTAAGGTACCAAAATCCGTGAAATAACGGAAAAACCTTTTGATGTTCATAATAAAATTTCGATTATTCCCCTGCTATAACCAACTTCGTAAGGTCAGCTACAGCATAGACATGTTGTGCAATACGATTTAGTAATGCTAATCTATTTCCTCGTAAATTAGCATCCTCTGCCATGACAAGTACATCGTCAAAAAACGTGTCTATTGCGGGTTGAAGTTCTGCTAACTGCGTCAAAAGTTCTGAATATGCGCGTGTCTTGATGCTTCTCTCAATATCAGGTTCCGCTTTAATGATACAATCGTATAATACTTTTTCTGCATCTTCATGAAGTAGTGATGTAACAATTAATAATCCTGGGATATCCTCAGTTAGGATTCTTTCTATTACACTCAGTACATCAGATTCTTCCTTAACCGTTGCCTTTTCTGGCAAGATTCTCAGCACCCGATTGAGTGCATTATATACTGCCTCAAAATTAGGTGTCAAGCGAAATTCGGCAAGTGCGCTGGCACGTTTAAGGATATCTATAACGTCAACATGATCAGCTGCCAACACCGCATCGGCAAGGTCGGGGGTATATTGCTGGGTTAGCAAGATACCACGCATACGTTCTCTGAAGAAATCAAGCACGGTTGATCTTGTCTCATCAACCAATTGGACCTTATATTCAATGATTGCTTGATGAACTGCAGCGTTTAAATTGATCGGTAATTGTCGATCTTGCAAAATGCGGATTATACCGAGGGCATGCCGTCGTAAAGAGTATGGGTCTTGTGAACCAGTGGGACGTTCCTCTATACCGAAGTATCCAACGATGGTGTCAAGTTTGTCAGCAATAGCGACTAACGCCCCGGCTTCTGTTTCGGGTAACGGTGTATCTGCGCCAAGTGGTTGATAATGTTCAGCGATGGCGGCGGCTACCTTTGTCCGTTCACGAGAGTTTTTGGCATAATATCCACCGGTAATTCCTTGCAGTGATGGGAATTCAATAACCGTGTGTGTGGTTAAATCTGCCTTACAAAGCCATGCTGCCCGATATGCATCTCGATATATGGTTTTTGGTAAATCCAATAGTTGTTTGGCAATAAAACTTACCAAATTTCTCATACGTTTTGCTTTATCTAACAGTGAACCGAGTTTAGCATGAAAGACGACTGCTCCTAAACGTTCAACCTTATCAGCAAGTCTGGTTTTCTGATCCTCTCTATAGAAGAATTCTGCGTCATTGAGTCTTGCGTGTAGAACACGTTCATTGCCGTGTCGCACCCCATCAATGTTGCCATCTGTTCCATTGGAAATAGTGATAAATTTGGGTGCGAGTGAGTTTTCACTTTTCCACATTGGAAAGTAGCGTTGATGTTTTTTCATTGCAGTTATCAGGACTTCAGTGGGTAATTCTAAATGCGACTCACTGAAATTTCCGATAATCGGTTGCGGGTTCTCTACGAGATAATTTACAGTGTCCAACAACTCTTCATCTAATTTTGGAAGACATTCTTCATTGTCTAAAATGGTTAGAACTTGTTTTTCAATTGTGTCTCTTCGCTCTTTTGGACAGACAATTACACCTGCGTTTTGCAATTTTTGTATATAATTTGGTAAGTCCGCAGCCAACAACGTAATGGGTCCGGGATGCAATGAACGGTGTCCGTAAGTGATACGTCCTGCATTTACTGCGCCATAAGAACAGTTTATAATTTCGGTGCCGAGTACTGCAACGATCCATCGGATAGGACGTGCAAAGCGTGTCCGCGATTGTGCTTCTGTCTCACCTATTTCCCATCGCATCGTTTTTGGGAATCGTAGTGCTTCAATCCACTCGGGGAGAAGCGTTTTCAAGAGTTCTATGGTTGGGATACTCTCTTCAAGTTTGGATGCAGCGATATATTCTCCGCGTTCAGTTTCAACGATTCGTAAATCAGAGATTTCAACACCTTGCGTTTTTGCAAACCCAATTGCTGCTTTTGTCGGTTCTCCGTTTTCATCGTAAGCGATGGTTTTAGGGGGTCCTATTACCTCGGTCTCTTGGCTTTCTTGAAGTTTGTTTATATCTTTGATTGCCAGGGTAATACGGCGCGGTGTTCCGAAGGTCTGTATTTCACCGATAGGTATTCTGTGCTCTGTGAGGGAATCTGATGCGATTTCACGGAGTTGTTCAAGCACAGGTGGCACATAACTTGCGGGTATCTCTTCTGTGCCGATCTCAAACAAGAGTTCAGTGGTTTGTTTATTTTCTGCAGGTTCGGGGTGTAGTGATATTACATCTACAGTTCCGGTAGGTGATGGGTTCTCTAAGCGTCCCAGGAGTGGGTGTCCCATTTCTTCGCGTTGTGTTACGTAGGCGCGAGCGATGCGTTGTGCCAGTCTCCGCACCCGTTCAATATAATTCACCCGTTCTGTTACGCTGATGACACCGCGTGCGTCCAACATATTAAATGTGTGTGAGCATTTCAATACATGGTCAGTTGCGGGAAGCACTAAACCTTCATCTAAACACGCATGTGTTTCCTTTTCATAAGTGTTAAATAATTCAAAAAGCATATCTACATTTGCGTGTTCAAAGTTGTATTTTGAGTATTCCACTTCGCTCTGGTGGTGGACATCTCTGTAGTTGAAGTGTTCATTCCATCGGATGTCAAAAAAGGTGTCAACATCTTGTAGGTAAAGTGCGATACGTTCAAGTCCGTAGGTGATTTCAGCACATATTGGGTCCAGGTCAATGCTACCCATTTGCTGAAAATAGGTGAACTGTGTGACTTCTGCTCCGTTCCACCAGACTTCCCAACCGAGTCCTGATGCGCCGAGGGTAGGGGATTCCCAGTCGTCTTCTACAAAGCGGATATCGTTTTTTCGGGGTGAAATACCGAGATGATAAAGACTCTCAAGATAGAGTGGTAGTACATCTTTAGGCGCGGGTTTAAGAATAACTTGATATTGGTAATATGCACCAAGGCGGAAGGGGTTTTCTGCGTATCTGCCATCGGTAGGTCTGCGGACAGGTTCAACATAAGCTACCCGCCACGGTTCTGGACCGAGGCATCGTAAAAATGTGGCGGAATTAAATGTTCCTGCGCCGACTTCTATATCGCAAGGTTGTTGAATAATACATCCGTGTTCTGCCCAGAATTTCTCTAATGCTAATATTATTTCTTGAAAGGTCATATCTGTTTGTTGTCTGCTCCGTTTGTGTTTGTTGAATATCCTCAATGATTACAGTAAGTAATGCATCCCTTCTGGTAGTTCACCTATATAACGAATTGCTGCCCCTCCTTCATAATTTCCGGATACTTCATGAATATCATCTCGCGATTCACTATGAGCGAAAACAACCCCTGACAATAGTTCAGTGTTTTCACTGTGTTCACAATCAATGATAAACAACCATTGATCAGGATATTTCTCAGTCATCTCTTCAAGGGTCATGCGTTCATTAGACATTTATGTTTCTCCTCTACAAAGGGTATGATACAGTATATAAATTATATCTTTTACGGAGTATATTGTCAAATCATTTCAATAATGCATAGAAGTCAGAAGTGCGAATTACGAAGATAGAATTTTCCACTACACTTATTAAAACAAATGGAGTATAATTGAAAAAATATGGAGGAGATGTTCAATGAGAGAAATGGGAAACTGGCGCGAATACCAAATTGAAAGACTTGCTAAAGACCGTGAAGCAGCAATTGACTATCTCCAATTGACATTAGAGGAGTATCAAGTCGACGGTGATCTTCCTTTTTTTCTAAAGGGTCTTCGGATCTTTATAGAATCACAAGGCGGAGTTACTGAACTTTCCAAACGCACCGGTATTGATAGCAATATCCTCTCAGATATCTTATCTGACGAAAATGCCCCGCGGTTTGACATTCTCAGAACTATGCTGAATGCCCTTGAGTGCCAAGAACCTATTTTCAAACGCGTATCTACTGTTGCAGGCGTTTGAGAGCTTCCCGTGCTTCTGCAAGTTCAGCTTCAGCGTTTTGCCGTGCTTGTGCTTCTTCTTGTGCCCTTCTTTCAGCTGTCAGCGCGCGGGTTTCTGCATCTTGCGCGCGGGTTTCTGCCTTGGCAACTCGCTCCCGAGAAGGTTCTAACCATGTTCGCGTGTTCGGATTATATAACCGTAGAAATCCCGCTTGCTCACCTAACTCTAAGCCGAGCACCTCAGATGGCAACCGACCATCTATGAAAGCTATTTCCTCATATTCTCCATTAATCAACCGGAAACCGACAAAAGGCGGTTCTATTTCCTGATACGGATCATAGATGTAATATTCTTGGACTTGCAAGATCTTCGCGTAAATTTCCTTCTTTTCTTTGAAGTCCTTTGTATAAGTGCTGGGACTTGCAAGTTCTATCACAAAATCAATTGTAGGGGACTGTTCCCACGTTTTATAGGTTCGGAGTTCTTTTTTTGAGACTCCGCGCACCATAAACACATCTGGAGAAATAACTTTATGAGGATCCCCCTCCTCATAGTAGAGAAGTAAATTACCGGAGACATGCACGTCTGGTACGTCTTGAAAATGCCTATCCACCATATCTACAAGGTCTGCCAATGCCTTCCGATGTCTTTCTGTTTCTGCCATGGGTTCACCATCCGAAGAGGGATAGTAGACTGTCGGGGCAAAACGTATTTTTTTCTTGGTTGTCGTGTTTTCGTTCGACTTGGTGAATGTCAAGGTGCTCCCTCCATATATCAGGGTTATTTAGTTTTAAGAATTATCAGTTGCTCTCTATTACTGATAGTAAATAACGCAGGTCGGGTTTCGCTTCGCTCTACCTATAAATCAACGATGTGAATGCGCGTATGGCATTCATCGGGTGTAAACTTAAGGAATTTTCTATGTCAGAAACCCTCTTCAGTCCCGTAGGGACGCAATGTTTATAGTTAAACGTTATACAAACCCTCTTTAGTCCCGTAGGGACGATATGTGTAGTAGCACATCATGATATAAACATATCGTCCCTACGGGACTGAAGAGAGGTGGGGGTACACATTCTTCTATAAACATATCGTCCCTACGGGACTGAAGAGAGGTAGGGTACACATTCTTCTATAAACATATCGTCCCTACGGGACTAAAGACAAACACAATATGATGAAAAGCGACATTAACGTAATAGCAAAGAATTATTGAAAATATTGAAAACTAAATAACCCTATCCATATATAGTGAACATTGAAAATAATACCATTTCTATAAATTATTGTCTCATTAGGTGTTTATTATGGTTGTTATTCTTCAGGACACAAACTGAAAGTTGTGCTACAAAAAAGAGACATTTTCAATTTGAAATGGTATAACGATACAAAGTACCTGTATGAGCGATCTCCGAATCTCTACTTTACGTAGTGATATTCGGGAATCGGAGTTCCCGACTACATCAAGGACATACCCACGAAATTCAATAGTATTATATCTCATTTTTAAGACTATTGTCAATTCACTTCAACAATGACCAATCGGGTTCGTCTTCTGGGTTCCCGAGGGGTCCGTGTGCGTTGCGGACGATGCGGCGTTGCGCGTCATACCAATCTGTATAACTTGTGGCAGGTTGGAGTTTGTCGTTTCGATCGTCCATCAGGTTTGTGAGGGTATCCTCCATTTTATCTACTAACGGTTTCGCTTCTGGATTGTCAATCAGGTTGTTCATCTGGAGTGGGTCTGCTTCAATGTCATATAGCATCCGTTTACCATCAAGCCAACGTGCGTAGCTATGCGTTTTTGTGCGGACACCGCGCCATTCATCTCCATCAACGAGGTAATCGTAGGTTGCACCGAAGTTCATCGTCAGGACAGCATCCTGTTCAAACGCATCTGCTTCATTACGCCAAGATGCGGACAGGTCGTATCCTTCGACTGTGCGGGGAGTCTGGATACCACATAAACCACAAAGGGAAGGGAATAGGTCTACGGGAGATGTGAGTGTGTCGCAGGTGCGGTTGCCATCAAAAACACCAGGGAGTCGCATGATCAGTGGCACTTTTATGGATTCTTCGTAAGGTTTTCTCTTTGCCCAGAAATTGATCCCTTGCGCGCCACCTTGTGTACCGTGATCCGAACCAAAAACGAGTAACGTGTTTTCCATACGTCCTGTTTTTTCAAGATATGCCATCAGATCTCCGAGCATATCGTCTACTGCTAAGATCATTGCAAGATAGTGTCTATAAGCATTTAACGATTGCTTTCGCTGTTTTTCTGTCACGTTTTCAGGCAGATTGAGTTCGGCGGGGAGCCTGTCATAGTATTCTTGCGGTGCAAATTCATAAGGCGTACCGTGTGCTTGATGTGGTGAGATAAACAGGCAAAATGGCGTGTCGGCGTCAACATTATCCATAAACTGAAAGGCGTATCGGTTGAGTGCGTCGGTTTCGTAACCTTCCCATCTTTCGTTTCGCCAATTGTCAAGGTTTACAGAGCCTTTGAAATAGTCTGTGTGGAAGTTGTAACCACGCCAATGCTGGAATCCGAGTCGGTCGCGACCTTCGGGAACATAATCTCGTCCACCGATTTCTGGAAATGAACCAGTGTGGAGATGCCATTTGCCGACCCATGCTGTCCGATAGCTGTTTCGACTGAAGACATCTCCCAGTCCGATTTCATCGTGGCGTGTTTTGACGAAATTGATGAGATGACCTGTTGTCTGTGGGTGTCTTCCCGTCAGTAGCATGGAACGGTAAGGTGTGCAGACTGGTGCGGTGGCAATGGCATTTGAGAAAACAGTGCCTTCTTGTGCAAGCCTATCAATATGTGGTGTTTCGATTTGTGTTTCACCGTAGATAGGTAATGAACACGCACGAATTTGATCACTGAGTAGATAAACGATGTTTGGTTTGTTTGTCATGTTTATGTCTTATCAAATCTAAGGTGCTAATCAGAGGCAGACATAACGATCTATTTCTACACTAAACCCAATTGTTTAGAGTTGTTCAAATTCATCTGGAGTTAGTCCTGCGTGACGTATAATGGTCCGTAGTGTTCCTACACGAATTTCACGGTGCCTTGGAACTATTACCGTGCGAATTTCACCACCATTTCACGAACGAATTTTACATGGCTACCGCGTTGGTGTTTGATCGAAAAGCCTCCTCTTTCAAGTTTTCGTTTAATCTTACGATAGGGTAGAGGTTTCATTAGAATTTATCTTCGCCTCAAATTTTCGTAGTTTTGGCATTATAGTGGGACGAGGATCTTCAAAATACAGTTCTAATGCTTCTCTAAGGTTGTTGATTGCTTCATCTTCACTTTTTCCCTGGCTTGCTACATCTACTTCTAAACACTGTGCAACAAACCACTTGTCTTCAAGTGTAATACTTGCCGTAAAGGTTTCGGTTTTCATATTAATCTCCTATTGTGGTTAATGTTGTAGTGTTCATTAAAACATGAACCCTAAACTGACTCGGTGTGCCTGCTGAAGATATCCAAAATCAGCGAATGCGTAATCAAGTGATAGCATCGTTTTGCTGAACTTTAGATGTATACCGAAACCGAGTGTAAGTCCTTCTTCATCATCGCCCTGATCAGGACCTAAGCGTAGTTTGTACCCTGCGCGAATTGCTGCCATCTTCCTATACCAATATTCAAGTCCGAAGTTGAGCCGTTCACTATTGTCATTCGGATGATTTCCATCAATCGCAATGGTCAATAAGTTTGAGTCATTGTCCACTAAATCATAAGCGATTCCGAGTCTGAAATTTGTTGGCAATGGGAATTCAATGGTTTCTAATTCAGCTTTCCGTGAAGGATTGGTTGTATCTGGGAATGGTTGATATTCAGCGTTTCGTTCATCCCCTGCTTCTTCTGCCCCTGTTTCAAGATCGGGACCGCCGAAACGCATCTCCGGACCGAAGTTTGAAAAAGCCATACCGATGCGTAAGCTTCGCCACCCTGTATGATATAAAGTTCCGACATCAATGGCAACGCCAGTTGCATTTTCACGATGAATCTGCTGGTGGATATATTTCGCATTCATACCTAAGGACAGTTTGGCACCGGATTCTTTATGATAAAGTTGTCTTGAGTATGCTAAGGATACGGCAGTGTCCCATGCTGAATACCAAAGTCCTGTTCCATCAGGTTTGTCAAGCGTCGTAATCTCCGTATCTGGAACGTTGAGAAATGTGATGCTTGCACCCAATGTGCCAATTTTTTCTATAGGTGTAGCAAACGCGAGATAGTTGTAACGGACATCTGCAAGCCAAATTGTATGTGTGTCAGAAAAGCTTGTTTTTTCAAGTTGACTTAACCCTGCTGGATTCCAATAGATTGTTGTTACATCGTTTGCGATTGCACTAAACGCGCCTCCTAAACTATCTACGCGCGCGCCTGGACCGATCTTTAGAAATTGTGCCCCTGCTGTTCCCACGTTAGTGGTGGCAAAACTTGGGGTTGTGGTTAAAGAGATGACTATAGTTAAAACCAATATCAGAAACAGTGGTGGACGACTCTTTTGCTTTTTGTTCCTAAGATATCTATGAAAAATAGTGTTGTGCATGCGCTTCTCCTAAAGCGTAGGATTAACAGACCTGTTTACTGTTATCGTATAACCGCAAACCTTCCGATCTTATTTCCAATGACGTTATTCTTATCATCTTGTGCTTCAACGTGGAAGATATAAACACCGCTGGCAAGAGCTTGATTGTAACGATTGAGGAGATTAAATTCAGCAGTACCTCCTTTGTTTCCTTTTGCGAGACGTTCATCTGCATTGAAGGGATCGCTACTTTGATGTTCTATTTTCCGAACCAATTGACCAGCTAAGGTATAGATTCGTATTGTGCAGCGTGGGGGTAGATGTGTGAAAAACACCTTATCTGTTCCTTCTGAAGTGACCGCCTTGTTTGTCACGAGATAAGGATTCGGTACGACACGAATTTTTGCGAGGTCGTTTTTGATGTTTTGATTATCAAGTGACTCACCTTTTGTTTTCAGTATAGTTTCGTCTCCATCTTGTGGTGCGCTTACCCCTCCCATTTTTACGGTAAATACATCACCCGCAGAGATTTCACTATTAGGATCAAAGATATAGACATAAGCACCACGTATGAAAATGCGGAAGAAACCTTCCGTGTCAGCAGGAATGTATTCTTCACTCCATCCTGCCCCTGTTAGGATAGCATATCCATCCGCACGTTGGTCATTGAACTTTATTTCTTCACCTGTATCTTCGTCAACAACTTTGACGTGTGTGTCATCAGTGAAGGTGATGGAGTAGGTATGCGGACGGTAATAGGTTGACCACCATTCGTTGGGCCAAGTATTCTCGCCAACACCAGGGGACTGTCTTTTTACTTCCCAGTCAGTTACTGTTCCTGCTGTTAGTTGAACGTCCTCTATTGGATTTTCAGATGGACTTCCGTAAGATATGTTAACACCTGTTAGTTTTAGGATGACTCCATCAAACATCGGTGATGAGATTTCCACAGCTTCTTGATGTTCTGGATCATACCAACCAAACGTTTGCTTTTCTACTACGATTTGATTCGTCGTGGTGTCAATGATTTCATATTGCGGTGGTTGATACCCGGGCCCTGTGATATATGCTCCCGCATCTGCCTGTTTTGCGCCATACCAAACGATTTTATATTCATTTCCAGTGACTTTATCAGGAGCTAACACCATCGGTTCAACCGTTACGGCTACAGGTTTCGGTTGTTCTACATCAACTGTCGGTTCTCTATACCCTGAAGGATGTGCTCTCGGGACAACATGAAGCATGGTCTCAATCTGACTGCTTTCCATTTCAGGCAACCCTTTCTTTGGATTACCTGTATCATAAGAGGTAACAGCATAAGTATATTGAATTCCGTTCGTTAATCCTGTGTCGGAATAAAAATTCTTTATACCTACATCTTCACCCAGTGCGATAGAAGGTGTTGAAACAACTCTGAAAATATCTCCTGTAACAGGTGGTCCCGATGGTCCATCTGTTATCTTGACATAGAGTCCGCCAAAATAGATTTGAGCACCGGATCGGTATGTTCCATCTGGGTAGGGTGCACCTGTCTCAGGTTCTGTTATCACGTATCCTCCACCATTATCGGGGAATTCAGTGTTGTATTCCAAGACTTCCCAGAGTGTGGTATTTATCACCTCAAAGTTTGTGCTTGAGTTGAATTTTATTGCATAGGTTGCATTTTTGAAAAAATCGGAGAAAAATGGTTCATCTCCCATGCTTTCAATAATCGCATCAGATTGTTTACCAACGTGTGCAACGGTGAAAAAATTACCTGTAGTACTGGGTCTGTCGAATTCTATCAACAGTTCCCAGTCTTTGACAGGTTTTCCGGTATTCTCATCATAAGCAGTATCACGTCTATAGACTCTATACCCTTCAAATATTTTTTCCGGATCGGTTGGGTCAACATATTCTTCAATGCTTTTGTTGACGCCGTCATCTACCCATCTTCCAGCACTTTCCCATAAGAGTGCGACTTGTCCATCGGCGGGATATGCGGCGACGACAGGTGAAGGTGGTGGCGCGGGTGCGACATATTCGTCGTCATACAACTTCTGTGCCCAGTCGGATGCTGCTTGTAGACCTCCAAGTCCTTCACCGATAGCAACGGCGATGATGACATTAAATGTTTCTCCGGGAGCCAGGGATTCAACTGGTCCGTATGATTGAATAAATCGTTGGTCATCATAGTTTGCTGGGAGTGGTTCAACACCAGGGGTACTAATGAGCGCATACATCTCTGCATCGGTTGTCGGGTCTGTGTCAATTGTAATGCGTTTGTGCGCTATAAACGGGATTTTTCCTGCTTCATTTTCTGAGTCTTCACCCAAATATGCATCCAACACGCGTAAACCGATGTATCCGGGTGCTGAGGCATTTGAGAACCCGTAGGAGAGGTAGCGGTTCGGATGATCATCAGGGTTGAGACTGTCCGGGGTCTGATCCAATGCGACGAAGTCATCTGCTGAGTAGCTGGCTGTGCCTGTTTCGTTACTGGAAATATCCACGTCGTAACGGAACGCCATGAATACGTCCTCAAGCGTATCACTTCCAACATTTTTTACATTGTATTCAAGGATAAAGAAGTCGTAGAGGGGTGCGTAACTCCATTGGAAACCGTTGACTTCAATCTCTAAACCGAGTATCAGGTCTGTATTGGCTTCAGCATTCGTGTCAGTACATTTGAATCCTATTGCTTGATTTGTCGGTGTTCCTTTGGTAGTTATCCACGGTTTTTTAGAATAGATATCAACCATTTCACCTGTTTCTGGGTCTTCAATTGGAATTGGCCATAGTTCGCTATGTCTCCCATCTGCTTCAGCGACGCCGACCTCCCCGTTTCTTTTTGCCCCGATCCAGATGTCTCCTTCATAGATGTATGAATCGTTTGTGCCTGCGGGCCACCATCCTGATGGGTTTGCAGTGGGGTTACTGGGAAAACCGACGACAGTCGTGTTAAAAATGGCAGAGGATAAGTTGCCAACGTCAAGTGCTTTCCATTCTACAGCTGCATTTACAGATATTGCAGCTGCTATTAATACCAATAATATAAGACTATATCCTAAAATTTTCATGGCTTAGTCTCTCCTATATATAGTGCGTTGTCAAGTCATAAATGATTTGTAGATCGGACGGGGAAACCCCGTCCCTACGAACGGAACTACTCATCATTTGAGTGTAGACAGAACAATAGTGGGTGATGATAACATGTGCTATCCCACAATTGATTTTTATTATTTAGCAGCTTCCAACTCATAAGATTGAACTAAAATATCCGCTGGGATTCCTAAACCTTTGTGCAAGTTACGAATCATTTCCAAAGACAGTGCACGCTCACGATTCAAGATTTCTAATACACTGATATTTGAACCAATATACGGTTCAAGATCACGTTTTGATAGACCTTTACTTTCCATATAATGAAGTATAGTCTCGATTGGATCTGCTGGTGGAATGGGATGTTTTTTTTCTTCATAGTCCTCCACCAGTGTGACAAGAACATCTAATCTATTACCTTCAGGTGAACCAGGCTTAGCATCCCATAATTGTTCTATATGTACTAATGCATTCTCATAGTCTCCCTCAGTTCTAATTGGTTTGATTTCCATGATTATCCCTGATATCAAATTAATCAGTTAATTTATTCATTGAGACTCGGTAATTTCATAAATACGATACCGCTGTTTCTTGCCATTTCCAACATCAATCTCGTCTTCAACAATCAGTGGAAAGTCGTATTCTTTGTCTATGACTGAGAAGAGATATGGGATCGCGCCCGCGCCTCGTGCTTCTGTTGCTTTTCTTATTATATTTTGTAAAGCATTTGCGTCAGTAGGGGAGACAAGATATGTTGATCTATCGGCATAATACATCAAATCAAAATGTGCCCCAGTACGTGCTTCGTCAAGGAAAAAGCACGCGTTATCAGGTAACTCTCGTTGAATTCGCTTCCCACTTTCAACATATAAAGGGATTTGTGCATTTCGCTCAGTGACCTTATAGGCTGCGTAGACATAATGTCCGGCATAAAACAGCGCAATTGCAAGTGCAACTAATCGAAATGCATACCACACCCATTTTTGTGGCTTTACTTCACGGATTAACTGATAGAGTCCACACAATAATGCAAGTAATATTCCAAAACAGATGAGTTGCTCAATAATCCAAAAATGTTTATGTACATAAGGTGCAAAACCTTTTATTACATCAACAGGAAGTATATTTCGTATTTGGATTAGTCCATCCGTATAGGTTGCGATAGAAGTAATGACTACAATTGATAGCATTGATGCTAACCAAATTGATGTGTAAAGCCAATCCTTTCGTTGCCATGCTCTGCTGATGACTGCGGCTATACATATTAGCAGTGCTGGCACAGCAATCATCGTAGCTGAAGGTGTTTTTGTCTCTGCAAGCGTATGCGGTACAATTACACCGATACCCCACGCTAATATGAAAAGTTCGGGTAACTCCCAACGTTTTAGCATTATTACGATTAGGCATAATACGACAGCAAAGAGCGCAGCATAGAAAAACGGATAAAACAGCGGCATGTATTCAAACAGTGGGCGGTCCCAAGATGCACCCCAGTTTTCAACGTTCGTATTCAGATGATCAATGACGCGTTTATGTTCCCAAAGGAATTCACGAGGATATCTTATAAGACAATATATCACCCAAGGTGCGACTGTGGCAATTCCAACACCCAGCTGCAATGCGACATCTCTGAATCGGATTCGTAGGTCATTTTCATCCAATTGGTGATTGTTTGTTTCTATTACCTCCTCTGCGGTAGCGTTATCTATAGATGTATTCTTAAGTCTCCGTTTATACCATGCAACGAACCAAACGACAAGTGCAATCCCGAAAGTTATCAAAGCGAGATAGCTTTTTGAGAGATACGCTATCCCCATTGCCACCCCCGATAGCATATAATTTCTCTGTTTTCCTGTCCGTATTGCCCGAAGGAGAAACCAACACGATACTTGAACCCACAAAAGCAAGGCAATGTCAATATGGTCCGAATAACGATACCCGTGTACCGAGTCAAAGAGAAACGGATTGAATGCTTGCAGAAATGCTGCGATTAAGCCTGCCCGTTTGTCAAATAGGTCAGATGCGATTCTAAAAGTTAACCATGCACATAGGACAAGACTAATAGCAGATGGGAATCGAAGCGCGAATGCGTTAATTCCAAATATAAAGTGTGATACACATATTTGCCACATCCCTACTGGTGGTTTGTGTAGCCAGATGTGGTTTCCACCCCAATTTTTGTAGTCATATTGAAGCCACGGTTGATCGTAAAGTGTGAACTTCAACGGATGTTTCGTCAAATTTCGTGCGACAATCGCATGGAAACCTTCGTCCCAATACTGTATTTTGCTGTGTCCAAGATTTCGTAATACCAGAGCAAAAGCGGTAATCAGAATGCAAAACAGGATTACTTTGATTAGTAAAGATTCACTTTTTAAGTCAAAGCCTTTTGAGAACATCCGCATTGTCCTGAGTAATCTGACGTGTTAATTACTTTTTCCCGAAGTCCTATATTAATTTAGGATTACTTCTCAATCTCAAAAGTCTCATAGACTTATACCCATCCATCCTCAATCATCAGTGTCAATGGAGATTCCATCTCTTCCATAGGCAGACGTACGCGTTGCCGTTTTCGTGATGATTCATAAATAGCCATTAGTAATTCAAGGGTAGCATATCCACAATGACCGCTTGAACGGTGTTCTCTGTCCTCTTCAATAGCAGTAATTAGGTCATGCACGGGTGTAACTCCTGGTGGTAATTCGGGGGATTCCCATGCACCTCCTGTGTCTTGGTTGCGGTAGCGGATTCCTGGTCCGCCTGGGGGCCGCGAGTTCTATTTCGCCTTCTGTGCCATAACAGTAGATGTGATGATAACCGGGGGCTGTATCATTTCCCGATTCAATGATGCCGCGGACATTATCTTCAAACTTGAAGTATCCGATAGCGAAGTCTTCTGAGTGCAGGTCGTATTTTGTCGGTGTGCCGATACGTTCGATCTGTCCTATAACCCAACTGACAGGACGGTCGCCATAAACATATAGCATAAGGTCGACGGTATGGGTTGCGTTATCTTTTAGATCGCCGCCACCACAGACACCGTGAATACGAAATATGTCACCGATTGCGCCGTCGGCGATCATCTGATTTGCTTTCTGATAGGGTGTGCTAAAACGCACTTGATGGTCAATGGCTAATTTTACCCCGTTCTGCTCACACGCTTCAAGCATTTCTTTCGCTTGTCCGAGATTCTCAGCCATCGGTTTTTCTGATAGTATACCTTTTACACCGTGCTTTGCAGTTCCAACGACAATCGGCGCATGGTGCTTGGGACGCGTACAGACAGAAACGAGGTCAATATCTTCTGTTTCCAGCATTTCGTTATAGTCTGTATATAGTTTTTCGACCTCGTATTTTTCACCGAACCCTTTCATTCGTTCTTCGTCAAGATCGGCAATCGCTGTTATAGTAGTTCTCGGTTCGTTGACGTACCAACCGGCGTGCATGTGTGAAATTCCACCGCAACCGACGACTGCTACCTTATAGTTTTTGTCCATTGTGAGTTCCTTTCATTATTATAAACCCGATTCGTCAATTTTATTGTAGATGTCGGTTCCCATTTCGACTA
Organism: Candidatus Poribacteria bacterium; assembly: GCA_965261435.1. Classification (GTDB taxonomy): domain Bacteria; phylum Poribacteria; class WGA-4E; order WGA-4E; family WGA-3G; genus MSPOR6. Next base: position 1,858,062 of record CBDHDL010000021.1, on the reverse strand, counting down.
ATTTTTCACGAATTTCGTTCCAATCATCTTGGTCGTTTTTGCCTTTTTCAATGACTGGAAATATGACAGTAGTTTGTGATGATGTATCTTTATATTCATATTCATAATCTGTTTCTGGGAACAATTCCATGATTTTGTCTCGACGTTCTAAGTGGTTAGGTCTTAAGAAGTAGAGGCGAATATAGCATTTGTTGGCAGTAATACGGAACCACATTGCTATATTTCCAATTGTCTTAGCCAACATCCAACCCTGGCTATGGTAATTTGTGAGTTTTCCTACAAAAAGTTCTCCTAATTCACCTTGAAGAATTGGTGTCCAAAATTCACTATATTCAGTATCAATTTTCCTTTCGGTTTGGATATCTATTGCGGGTTGTACAACATGATGAAAGGAAAGTTCGTTGTGTGAATTTGCTTGTGCTTGAATCAGATACCAGTCAATAGTGCTATCCTCATTACGCAGATTGCATGTGACAATCATTAGTTCCTCAAATTCTTCAGCGACTAACACTGCTACATCAGCTTCTTTCAAACGTGCATAAGCTTCAAGTCTACCCCAATGATCATAATCTGCTTTGCCGAATTGGTTTTCGACTACAAGGGTTCCATCTTCTCCGACAGCAACAATATCCGCCCGTTTTGTTCCAACTCTTGCTTCTGTTTCTGCGTCCTCAAATTTTCCGACTTTGAGTGCGTCAAGGTTATCTGCAAGATCCGCGGAGAAATCCCTCTCTCCGCTTTGTCCTGGGTAAACGGTCGAAAGTGGTACATTCTTTTGAAGGTTCATTTGATTGTAATATATTAATCCTATATTTACGACTTGTGCTAAATGACTATATGTAATATTTTAAATACTATTATGTAGGTTTATGCGTGGACGACATCCTTTAATGCCATCAACTTGCATCCTAAACATTTGTTCAAGAAGACACCGAGTGTGAAACCCGCAAACTTATTGCTGAAGCGTGTCAGCATTCCCCAATGGGAACGAGCACGTATCCGTGAAATATGGAACTGTTGGGTCAGTTGACTAATCGTTGTCTCAACCCTTCTTCTTATTTTCTGATGCAGTTTGCGAAACTTTGGCGGATATTGTTTCTCCTGATTCTTACGCCGTGTTGGTAATAGACAGACATTCTCCGTTTCAAGTAAATCTCTTTCAAGTTTTTCACTCACATATCCTTTGTCTCCAATGATAATAGGATAAGTGCCGCGTTCACAAAACAAGGGAAGCACTTCTCTATCATCAGTATCAGCAGTCGCTATGGCAAAATCAACAGGGAGCCCGTAGGCAGTGGTTATCACACTACCACGAAATCCGAAGAAAGTGTCAAGTCCTTTTGTAGCACACTTTCCATAAGTCGCCAAAGTGCCTGTAGCATCCGCACATTTTAGAGGGGATGTAGAAGCAGGAGCTCGTTTGAAATCGCAAATAGGGATAGGGAAACTATCCACAATAAACACACCATCATCCGGTAAAAACTGTATCAAAATGCGTCTGAGTTTTTCACTTGCGTGGCATAGGTTCCGGCGTCTTCTATTGAAACGCGACCTTTCGGGCAAATGTGGGAATAAATCAGAGAGTTCTGCTTTGATCATTTTGTATCCTGCAAGTTCACTATCCTTGCCTATGAGTTCTAATAACCAGGAGATACAAATAATATCGCTATCAGGACAACGGCTTTTTGGTCCTGGACGAAGTTCCTCAGCACCCGGGAAGTAGGTGTCGTAAAGTGTTGCGGTAATATTTCGTACGACTAACGCTACGTTTCGTAGAGTGCGTGGTTTGTTTTTTAGTTGCATTACATGCTTTTCTAATGTATTCTGTAAATCCATCCTTATGCTCCTTTTAATGTAAAGGTTATGTTATAAAGAAAAGCATAAGGATGGATTAAAGTAAAGATAAAAACACAAATCCATAAATATGTGAAATACAATATTACATAAAAATAATCAACTGGCACAAGTCGTTATATTTGTTGAAGAGTTCTTATACACACCTTAGTTAAAGGTTTAAATCTTTTCTAATTTGGCTTTTTCTTCATCATAGTTGTCATACACACTCATCTCAGGACTTTCCCAATCCTCTACAAAAGTTGAGAAGCGAGCACGTAAATCTGCAGCTTGGATTTCGTCAATACCACGTTCACGCAAATCAATAGAACCGGGTGAAAGGAGAGTTACGATAACACGCGTGCCTTCACAAACACCATCAGGTGTTTCCAAGAGTTCAATTTTACCGTCACGATAAATGCCTTCGATTGTTTTGGACACGGTTATTCATCCTTATTCTTCTCTTTTAACAAAGAACTCAACGCTTCATTGACCGCTTCTGCGTTTGGAATAGATGCAACAACGTCAGGATCAAGTTTGATAATATTTGTACCGGCAGCGTAGCGTTCTGCATATTTCCCACGAATGCCGTTTTTCAGCAATGTTTTGTCGTACTCGGGACGTAATTCATCATTAAGTTCGGTTCTTTTATCCATTTGTGTCTGCAAATACAGTTGATGCTTCGTTAAAAGATACGGAATTAGTCGTTTTGGACTTGAAAAACATGTTTTAAAAAGTGTAATAACCCCTTGTGTATAGTGGGTTTGTATGGAATAATATAAATAAGAAATTAGGGGACTATCACCCCTAATTGAAGACAAGAAACGGGTTACTTTTTCTGATTTTCCATCTTATTTGATATTGTATCAGAATGCATCAGAAAAAGCAACTCCATTAAGGAGTATAGGGGGTGTAAAGTAATTGTCACCGTTTTTGTCAGAATCGCGGATTATCGCGGATGACACGGAAGGGTGGAAGGATGGAAGAATGGAAGAATGGAAGAATGGAAGAATGGAAGGATGGAAGGATGGAAGGATGGAAGAGTGTAATTGTCTGAACCAGGATTATCAGGAAAGACAGGATAAGAGTCTGCATCGCAGATTACGCGGAGGAAACGGAAGGATGGAAGGGTGGAAGAATGGAAGGGTGGAAGAATGGAAGGGTGGAAGAATGGAAGGGTGGAATTGTCTGAACCAGGATTTACAGGAAAGACAGGATAAGAGTCTGCATCGCGGATTACGCGGAGGAAACGGAAGGGTGTTTTGGGAATTTCAAGGTGTTTTCATAAGTATCAGGTGCTCTGGCAGCTAAGGACAGAAGAGGTTGCTAATTTCACACCTCTATTGACGAGAACTTTATGTGCCAGAATCATATTGTGACAAAAACTTTACACACCCTTATGAAATTATGAAGTTTAAGAATATATTTAGGTAATTTAGCGAGGTTAGGAAACCTCGGCAGCAGCGTGGTGTGTCTCTAATTTGGCGAGGTTAGGAAACCTCGGCAGCAGCGTGGTGTACCCGCATTATGCAAACAAGAAGTTACACGCTAAATTATTTAAACTTCATCTGGAGCAAAGAGACAATCTATTGACAGTTCGGTCTCTCCTTACGACAGAGATATGGTATATCATTAGAATTCGGAAAGCCTAAGACTTAGTGCTCAAGCCGAGTATTATGACTTATGACTTCCTCTGTGACGCTGCCAAAATATTTACACAACCTATTTTCCCTCGAAATTACTCAAATTTTGCTGTTTAATTTACCGTACCAAAAACCCCGTGATTTCCGTCGCGTGGTACGGTTTGCCAATCTCTTGTTAGGCTTGTCCCTGTTTGTGTTGGCAAGGTGTTTTTTAAAAAATATAATTTTTTTTATTTACTAATTTTGGTACGGTTTGAATCTTAGTGACTTTTAGGAATTGTATCCGTTTTTTTAGTTCATATATCTGGTCTCTGATTTGTTGCGTACACGCGTTTTCTTTCTGGGTTTTTGTGTTGATGATACTACAGTATATCTGAAAAATTGTATGTCTGATTGCTTTCATATTATCACGCTTTTTGAAAGTTTTCTTGATAGTTTTCCTACTTTATGCTTTTATTCTATTGTTTGTATTCTATTTGCGAAATGTTGCATATTATAGTGTAACATATAGTTTTACTTATGTCAACTCAAATTGGGGTAGCCCTTCAAGGTTTACGACACTAAAGGATTTTTCCCAATAGCGACCAATGAAAAATTCAAAGTCGTGATTATTGGGATTATCCTCTTTTTTCTCGTAAGGTAAGACGCGATAGTCTAACCGAATCACAAAGATAAAATCTCTGTCTTTCAATTCTGTCTTGTCCCAATTCGCCTCTCCTAAACTTTTGCCTATCAAATGCTCCACATACGTTAAGGTGGACAAATAACCTATGTATTGCTGGAAGTCAATGCCATCGTTGATCGCCGCTTTGAGTTCAGCTTTCTACGTTTCTTCCTCGTATGTTCTTAATGAGTAGGTGCCTGCTTGAGGCATGATCGCAGTATTCATCAATTGCACTTTCATTTCTTCACATCCTTTCATTCTAAACTGGTGTGATTAGAAGACGAAAATGCCCTTTCTGAGGCAGATGCGATTAAAGGTTCTTTTTTCTATTTCGTAACCTATATTCATGAATGAGTATAGGTATTAACATCCACGCGTTCAAGAGAAATATCGCAAACAATACAGCGATTAACTTAGCAATGAACATGGTTTCAACGTCTCCCCATTCGTACTAACCCATACCTTTATTGTAGTTCATTCTTCTTTATTTTCTCGTTCAAAGTGTTCAGCACTTTTAGATAAACTCTCAATACCCTTTTGTTCGAGTTCTACAATCATCTTGAGATGTCGATCAATGCGGTATAATATACACATGATATTGATGAGAAGTCCTATGATGCCGCCAATAAGTATACCAAATGCAACTTCTACCATAATCTCAGTTCCTTTCAATTTTCAGTTTCAATTCCAAACTGGTGCGATTAGAAGTTTTCCGCTTTTTACAACCATCGCATACCCTCTCAATTATAGTTGTTAGGTGTCTGCATGTCTAAAATTTTGTAAATTTAGGTATCCGCATTGTCATTGCCAAAAATAATTTCCTTCAATTCGTCGTAAGTGGTCATCCCCGGTTTGATTAACAGAGCAAGTGTATCTCTCAGAAACCCTTGATAAGTTTCCCCTGCTTCGCGCACGCCCCAGTCAATTACTTTCCTACGGATTTGATTAACAGCACTTTTGATATCTGCAACATTGTCTCGTAATGTTATCAATTCGCCTACTTTTTCCTTACAAGGTTCCAATTTTTTTTCTTGACATAGTGCATACAACACATCATTGGCAAGCAGATAATTTTCGATTTTTTCTTCTTTTAAAACCTTTATTCCCTCTCTTTGTAGCTGGTTCACTTCGCCGGGCGTGATATTAACATCATGATCTCTGAGTCCAAATACCTTTGCCCCTTTCGTAACCGCTTCAACGACTGAAATGTAATTTTGTAGGTCTCTTTTTCCTCCTGCCGAAACAAACTTCGTATCTGGACGTTCTTCAGCAAAGATTTGATTGTAACATTCTGCATCAAAACCTTCATCTCCATGACTTCCTTCACAAATGACGATTTGATCTGGTGTGACGAGGGCAGCTAAATCATCTAAAGCAATTTCATGAGTCTGTTCCCAAAATCTCCGATCAGGTTTAGTAGGTTCTATAACCTCTGCTTCATCAAACTTCCCATCAGTGAAATCAAGAAATACAACTTGCCCGCCGTGTTGTTCGTACAACTGCAATGCTTTTCGCATCATTCCAATAGCATGCGTCGCTATCCACAACTGTGATTTATCATTCACAAAATTAAAAAGCTCTTCAAGGAGTTTTCCTTGTAATCTTGGATTCATGTGTGCTTCCGGCTCGTCTATACAAAAAACAGTGTCATCGTATTCCTCTCTCTTAATAAAAATATCGAACAGCAAATCAAAAGCTGCCTTTTCTCCTCCCGAAAGATTTCCATAAGGCAAGCCTTTACTTGTTCCCTTGTCAAAAGTAAGACCTTTGCTCTCACTTTCGAGATGAACATCCAGCTCATTAAGAACTAAATCAGTCAAATCATTAAGAACTAAATCAATGAAAAGTCTGCTCATAGACTCTTGAATATCAGTAAACATCCTTGAAATCTCGTCTTGCAATTGTCCTACATTTTTTGAGCGATTTTCTTTGTTAGTAGTTTGTTTTAGGAGTTCCCGAGAGGCATTAGAGGTGAGTCTTTGAAAATTTGTGAAAACCGCTGCATCGTTTTGAATCATGGTATTGAATCTTCTTTCCTGAGTAATCGGTCCCATTTCCTGTGTTATTCGTTTAAGACCTGCTTCAGGAATGATTATATCAGGTTGATTACGATAGGCAGTTCGTATGCAAAAGGATTTTTCAGATAGCGTGGCATCGTAAAAAGTTATATCACAATCCGGTTTCACATCAGGTACCTTTCTATAATAATCAGAATTATCATGTCTATTCCCTATATATTCTGGAGATTCATAATGGAATGCGTCAAACAAAGATGATTTTCCACATCCATTCGGTCCAAGAAGAACAACAAGTTTTGCTGTTTCAGGTATGTTTTGAATTTTCAAGTCTGTAAATCGCTTGAAATTCTGTAAATGTATTGATTTTATTTTCAAATATTCACCTCAACAATCGTCATTGTATCATTACCAAAAATGTCTACAACTTTAACGGCGATTTTACGGGGGCCGGGTTTGCATTCATGTGCAATGCTTGTTAACTCTAAAGAACGATCTTTTTTAGTGCGGAAACTTTGCCACTCATTTTCAAAGATATAGTCACCTGACCACTGTTCTTCCCATTCCTTTGTGTCTGGATTCTGCACTCGGATAATTTCGCGTTTGCTCTCAAAGTCAAAATCAACTGACCAATAATCGATCCAATCTGTCCAGTGTTTAGTCAACACTTCACGACTAACAACTCCATCAGCATCTTTGCTAACCTTTATGACCTTCCCTTTTTCTACCACGATCTTACTACCCTTATTCTTTAATTTCTGCTGGGCATCGGAGACAGAATCTTGGGAGTAAAAGACAGAAAAATCTGTTAGTTCTACTGCTACTGTGGCTGGTTTATCTTCTTCTGCTGCTGTTATATGAGGCTTAACTTCAATAAACGCGACATCATGAAACACGACTTGATTCTGTTCCACTGCACGCTTATCAAATACTTCGGCAGGGATGTATTTCGGTACGAGGTCAATACCTTTGTTTTTCGCTTCTTCTAATAGGTTAGGAAACAATCCCATCTCAAACTCAAAACCGAGAACGTCAACACGAGTAATCTGATGTTTACGGCATTCAAGGATGATCTCCTCTATGAATAGACGGGTTACAGGCAGATTAACGGGACCGATTGCGATAAGCCTCCCCGCTTTTTTGCCTTGAAAACTGGCAAAACCTTCAGCTCTTTCAGCAGCATAGGCGCGCAGGATTAGCTCCATAAATGCGTTTTCCTTTTCTTCTAACTGTTTCTGCTGTTCAACCTCACGTAGATTCGGATTGATGCCAACGTAGTGTTGACGTTCATATTTGCCGAGATTGAGAATTTCAAAGGCGCGATACTCTTCACCGTCCGTTTTGCGTTGACGTTGAACCCCGATCATCCGCTTGCGTGTGGTATGAATAGCGAATTTGCCGAGGTCTGTAACGATCCACTTGCGTCCAAGTTTCTCGGCAACAGCAGCGGTAGTGCCAGAACCACAGAAGAAATCTGCAACGAGATCGCCTTCGTTAGAAGATGCTTTGATGATGCGTTCAAGGAGGGCTTCCGGTTTTTGTGTTGGGTAACCTATTCTCTCTTTTCCAACAGGATTTATCATTGAGATTTCCCACATATCCGGCATTGGAACACCTTTTGTAGGTTCATCTATCATTATAGATCGCCTGATCCCGTCTTCCCCAATAACACTTTTCCATGTTTTTCCTTGTGCGCTGGATTTAGAGGATTTTGGGATAAAAAGCTGGTTAAAGCAATGCTTCCCTTTATTTTTTCCATAATAGAAAATATTATCATGGTTAGATGCAAACATTTTACCAGCAATATTCCATCTCCTATAATACCAAGATATTTGATTAACGAAATTCTCTCTCCCAAAAATCTCATCTAACACCGACCTGATATAATTATTAACCCGCCAATCACAATGCACATAGATGCTGCCATCTTCTGCCAGCAAATCACGCATCAGGATTAGCCGCTCATAGATCATCGCAATAAATGAATCTGAACCTTTACCCCAAGTATCTCTGTAAGCAATTTCTTCAAGGATGTTAGGGTTTTTGGTAAGCGTTTCGCCTCCGATCTCAATATCCATTGAAAAATCCGCACCTACGTCAAAAGGCGGGTCAATATAGATCAGTTTGAGTCCACCTTGTGCTTCAATTTCTTCGCGAAGTGGTCCGTTCTTGAGTGATGATAAAATTAGTTTGTTATCACCCCAGATGAGCTTGTTTGTCCATCCTTTGCGCTGGCGACCGCGTGTGTCAAATAAACCGAGTTGTTGATTGTCTTCGGCGCGGGGTTCGTCTACGTTTTCAATTGTCTGAAAGGGTAGAACGATGTTGCAAACTTCGTTGGTCTTGCCGTTCCAAACGAGTTCTACTTCGCGTTTGTCTTCAAATAGGAGGAAGCGGTATTTTTCGGGCAGCGGTTTGTCTGCTTCAATATAGCGGATGATTTCTTGTTGTTCTGATTCGGTGAGTCGTGGCATAGTTGTCTTTCGTTATTTTTCGTTAGTGTCTTCCTGTTCTGGTTGGTCTACTTGAAGGACTTGGACGACGGGGTCGCCAGTTTTTATATGTTTACCTTTTTCACTAAGATCACCCACTACATCATCTAATATAGAACCATTTTCATATTTTTCTACCCAACTCGGTGGCATTAAGGCTCTTGCAACTGGTCCAAACGCTGGGATTCTTACTTCTGTTGTTTTACCACTCTGAATTCGCTTGGTACGGCATCTCGTTGCTACTGAGAGTTTTTCCTGTGCATGGGTAATCTCTAATCTTATTTTCGGACGCTCAATTGCGCCTAATACTTCACCTGTATCAGGATCGCTAATATCTTCGTAGCAATCCATTACATCAAAGTGCATACCGATGGTTACGCCCTTTGCAGTTCCTACATTTAGTGCGATTTCACGTGCGTTGAGTATGTGTGCAATTTTTCCTCTAATCGGTTCTGTCATTGTTTATTTCTCTTTTCGTTAGTGTCTTCCTGCTCTGGTTCGTCTACTTCAAGGACTTGTTTGACGGGGTCGCCGGTTTTAACAACACTATCTTCCTCATCAAGTGACTCAGGAGTTTCGCCTGTTTTGTGTAACGTTTCATATTCCATCACCCATTTGGGAGGCATAAGAGATCGTGCAAATGGACCAAGAGGCCTTAATCCCCCGGTACCACCTACGTTCACCTTCTTTTTTCGGTAAGTAGTTGCGACAGATAATTTCTCTTTCGCTTCCGTGACACGGACCCTAACTTTCGGAAGATCAATAGAACCTATAGGTTTACCGGTATCAGGATCTTTGATCTCTTGTCCCTTAGGATTAATTACATCAAAATACATGCCAACAGTTACACCGTTTGCAAGTCCCAAGTTTATTGCAATTTCTCTTTCGTTTAGCACTCGTGCTACTTTTCCTCTAATTGGTTCAGTCATTGTTCATTTCTCCAAGTACCAAAAGATATAAACCAATTACCAAATGTTGGTGAGGCTGTAAGTTGACTCAATATGTGATTTCATACCGTTGTCCGTAACCTTGACAAGTCTTTTGAAGAATGCATCAGCGTCTTGAATCGCTTTACTCGTTAATCGCACCAGTCCACTTGGGGATTGTGTCCAAGCATAGGCAGGGATATTGGAACCGTGTGCGAAACTATGACGGACCTTTAATATCTCAGTTAATCGTTCACGAACCTGTGCCAGGTTCATGCTCCGTTGCGAACTACCCCAATCGTTAATCGGATCGTAACCTGTATATCGACGGAGAATATCACGCGTATTTTCCCAGTTTGGGGTGTTAAATCTTGTCAAAGCGTTTTCAGCAGCTTGCTGTGCGATTATATAAACTGCATCAAATTTCTGATTTGATGGGTCAGATATTAGATTATAAAATTCGCTCACCAAGTCATTTATATATGCGTTCCACGCTGCAACATAAGCTGTAAGTGCTGCGTGATAAAAAACCTGAATTTCATCATGCAACATGTGCCGTAAACGTCCATCTGTTCCTGCTTTACGGAGTGCCTTTATATGTTCTGTCGCTGACACATACTTCAACGCTGCTGGTGATTTCACAAGAAACCTTTTATATATAACTTACAAATTCGGTGAGAGCTTTTCGATAACGATCTAACGGTTCAGAATTGATCTGTACCCGTTTACCGTGAAGATCATGCGGTCCAGGTTGGAGATTCTCTAAAGGAATTTTTTTAGCTGTCATGACTACACAAGCACTGTGATAGTCGGGAATCTCTATAAATCTCTCACTCGGTAGGTCTTTTGGGTATGCGTATATCTGGCGATGTTTTTTGTAGAGATTATCTAATGTTGTTTTAATAGATTCACTCACTGCTTCAAAAGTTTTGCTTGCTTTACCCCGGTAGAGAGTTACGCGATTACTAACAAAAGTATGAAGTTTAGGAATATCTAATTCTTCATCCTTTGCTCTTTTGGCAAAGTTGATTTTCGCATAAGCATCTATCCTTGGATCGCTTGTGCCGTTCGTGTGAATTAGTGCTACGACATTTTCTATTGCGCGGCGCGAACTTTCATCAGGTGTAAATGGCACAATAAGGTTCTCGGCTGCAGCAAGAGCTAATTGGGTATAGATAGCAAAACTCGGATTACAGTCAAGGATAAAAAGTGTGTCTCTTGTCCCACTGCGCTTACGCAAGGCAAATGTCAGGTCTTTAATCCAACTGAGTACCTTTTTCCATGCATCTATTGGAAGAGCAAGTTGAGATGTCTGGCGTATCGCTTCTGATAGAATTTCAAGTAAATAGTCTCCACAAACCAGAAGTAAGTTTACTGGAAGTTTTCTATTGAAATCCCAAGGACGGCAAACGTAAGGGGATACGTCCTGAAGCGTACGGAACGGAGAATTTAATCGCGCTTCAAGATAACCTGCCACTGTAGCACGCGGTGTTTGTCCAATCAGTTTATTTATTACATCGTAATTCTTGTGAATTACATTATAATGCTCGTCATCGGATACATCATCGTCATCATCAGGTAAAATATCAGTTTTCAGAAGCAACATTTCTGATATGTTGGCTTGCGGACAAAGGTCTATCACATAGACATCTGTGTCTGGATAAGAGCGGGCATATTCCGTTGCTGCGACAAAACTTAAGAAACTTTTACCGACACCTCCTTTGTTGTTCCAGAATGCGTAAGCTGTCATAACGTTATCTCCTCTCAAGGGTAAAATATGTAATAAATCTCTTTTAAAATCCTAACACAAATTGATATGCATGTCAAAAGAATCATTACTTTTGCAACGCTACATTATTATTGGTTTAAGCTCGTTATGTTGCTTTGTATTCTGTAAACCCGTCAAGCAGCTGTTGAAATGTTGTCGGTTGATATAACCTGAAACTTTCCTCATTAACAAATACAAAGTCATAACTTACATCTGATGAGATGTTGTTTACATCTTCACACCATTGCGACAAGCGTGTCATCTTGAGTGGTACATCTAAATCCTCTAATCCCTTCGTTTCAACGACAACGACGTTGTCATCTGTCAGTTTGACAATAAAATCGGGATAGTAGTTAGAAATATCGCCATCGGCGTTGACATAATCAAGTTTGAAATGTACCCCGTAGTAGTTTTTGGCGTAGGAGACAACATCTGGGCATTCTTCCAAAAATCTGGCAAATTCCAATTCAAGATGACTATCACCAACGATTCTGTTGAACACAGATTTTGTCGGTACCAAATGTTCTCTATCTTTGACCATAAAGGGTCTTGTACTGCTAATTTTAGTTGTTTCGTTTAACGCTGCATTTCCTTTGTCCTGGACTGTAAGTTCGTTGATGGCACGTTTGAATGTTTCAATAATAGTTCTTGTCGCTTGGAGTTCAGCGAGATTTTTTATGGTGACGGGATCGTCTAATGCCACCGTTTCACCAAAGAGATGGTGCTGTACAAATTCTTTTATCTTTGCATACAACACATCATAACCGCTAACGAGTCGGAGTTCTTTTATGAGAGTCTGTGCAAAATAACCCAGCGCGTTTCGGTAGTCTTCGGTTCCAGGATTTTCTAAAATTGTTGTATGTGCCACCTCACTTGTTGTCATATATCGGAATTCAATTTCACGTAATTCATCTACACCATAGGACAAATATACTATCGGTTTAAAGTCAAGACTACTAACATCTAATTTTGCAAGATACTTATATTCACGATAGACGCGTCGTGTTAAAATCGGAATTTCAATATCAAGTGCGGCAATGTCCTTGTTGACGTTCTCTTTGTCCACCTCAATCACAAGGACTGGTGGAGGACCAACCCCTTCCCCCATTACTTGACGTTCTAATTCAACACCTTCTTCTTGAATCTGTTCAACAAAGTCCATGAATGCATCGGTCCCGACGACACTCACAGACTCATCTACTGTGTTATTATACATTCGTCTGAGTCCGCGTCCAAGTGTCTGTTCCGGTAGGATGTTGCTTTGGGCAGAATAGGCGCGGAGTCCTACAATAGTGGTAACGTTCTTGACATCCCACCCTTCCTTGAGCATTAACACGGAAACGATTGCTCTGTATGGGCTCTCCCATGAATCAATCTGATTCGCTTGGGAACGGAGTTTTTCAAGTTCTTCCTTTTTCTTGCCAGTTGCTGCCTCAGAGATTTCCCCATTTTTCTTGGTATGAATTGTCAGTACGGCATCTTTGAGGTCAGGATAGAAGTTTTCGAGGTATTCTGCCACTTCATCACAGTTTCGCGTGTCATCGGTCATCACAAAAAGAATTGCTTTCTTGCCCAATTTCTCATGTTCTACATAAGCTTTTCGCCACTCAATAACGCCGAGATTAAGATAGTCCGCATATTTCTCTGTAAACTTCACACTCTGTTGTTCTCTAAGTTTCGATCTGCTTTCATTATCTGGAAGGATTGGGTGTTTTACAACATTTTGGGAAATTGCTTCTACCAGCGGATAATCCGAGACAGTCTGGACAAAGATTGCTCCGTTGTTATGTTTTGGGGTTGCGGTTACGTCAACCTGCAAAGCCAATTCGCTGTCTTTCTGTAGCAAGCGGTTGTGAATATCCTCAATTGACTTAAACCATGCCATAGTAGGGTTATGGATATGATGCGCTTCATCGTTTAGCACCATCAGTTCGTCAATGTCCCGGACGATGTCCCCGAGGTCCACTTTGGAATCTGTAGTTGCACCCGTCGGTTTTTCACCTAAAAAATAGTCCATACTATCGTCGTCATCGGGTGATGGCGGGGTTTGATCACTGGAATAGACACGGTGGATATTGGTGAGAAAGATGTTCCCAGTAGCGCGGGTGGTCCGCACTTCATCTTGGACATGTAAGGTGAGTTGAAAATCGTTTCGCCAATTCTGTCCTTCATATCCGTTATCAGGTAGCACGGGGTCATTAAAGAAGATTTGCAGTCCTTTGAAATCGTGATAGAGACGGTCAAGCACAATGATATTCGGTGCTATGACGAGGAAATTACGGGAGAGTTCAGAATCGGGTTCATACAACTTGTGAAAGAAACTCCATGCTATAGCGAGACTCATTACCTTTGTTTTACCTGTACCTGTCGCCATTTTTATGACAAACCGTCGCCAATTTTCATCGAACATCCCTCTTGAAACAGCATTTGAACTGTCAAATCTTATCAGATCAACTTCGTCTTGGACCTTGACGACATCATAGAGATAGATGATAGTTTCGAGTGCTTCGCGTTGGGCAAAATAATATTGAAACTGTTCCATTGTGCCGTCAGACTTTTCTTGCAGATGTGGTGTTTTGAACCACCAATTGAGAAGTGCTTTGCTTGTTTCCGATGCATCTATGTAGTTGTCGTCACGCCATGCTTTAACAGCATCACGAATTTTTGAAACGAGTGGTGGGAGCAACGCAGCATTATCCCCTAAGGGCAGCTGGGTTGTATCCGGAATCCAACGCACTGAAGGGTCAATAATTGTATATGGAGATTCGGGGAAATCAGGGGGTAATGGCATAACTAATGAAATCCTTGTCTATTGAAAAGGGTGAAGATAAATGCGTACATGAAGTTTAAAATTTAATCGGGTAATTTCCAGTTTCTTGTAGAATCCGGCAGAATACGCGTTTGGTATTCTGCATTGGTTAGGAAACCGCACCTACCGTGTCGGGGTCCAAATTACCTAATTTATTATTTTAACTTCATTAGGGACGATATGTTTATAACGACATCAACAATAAATATGCCGTTCCTACGGAACTCAAGAGGGGTGGCGACAGCGTTTTCTATAAACATATCGTCCCTACGGGACTAAAGAGGGTTTGTATAACGTTTAACTATAAACATAGCGTCCCTACGGGACTGGAGAGGGTTTCTGACATAGAAAATTCCTTAAGTTTACACTTATAGTTATCGGACAGGGAAACCCTGTCCCTACGAACGGATCTACTCATCATTTGAGTGTAGACAGAACACTATATTAATTTCCTTCATTTAGGATCTACCCTCCTAAAAATCCAAACTCACGCCAACCATAACCAAACGCGGTGAACTCCAGGAACCTGGACTGGTGTGCTTCTGTGCTGTTAAGGGTATACCGTAGCGGTCATACGTCACTGCGTCAAGTATGTTGTTCAAGTTTTTGGTGTTGAAGATATTCCGAATATCCGCAAAGAAGGTATAAGTTATACCGCTAATTCGGCTTCGTTTGCTGACAAGTGCGTCAACATTGTAAGTCGCTGGATAACGTTTTGAGTTGACTGCGGGTTTTATCGGTGCTCTTGGATTTGGTGTGTAAGGTAAACCACTGGCATATCTACCCACAAAATTTACGGCAGAGGTAAAGGGGAGTTGAATATCTAACGCTGCGGAAACTATATGCCGTTGATCCCAATTTAAAGGATGGCTTTCTGTCACTTCTGGTTGTTGTCGGTAATAGGTGAGATATCCCAGAGTTCGACTTGACCCTTTTCCTTTCGCAACGGCATAAGTATAACTCAGCATACCTGAAACTGGACTATTGCCCGTACGCCATTTTCGGATGAGGAGTTCAAAACCTTGAACACGTCCATATATGTCGTTGATGAAATAACTATAATCGTTAGTAATATCAACATGGACACTACTGACGAGGTTATCAATATCCTTTGTAAATCCAGTGATGTCAACGGTGAGGTCGTCAGTAAACTGCTGTATAATCCCGACTTCGTAAGCGATGGTTTTTTCTGGTTCCATATCAGGATTTCCTCGTCTACGTATTGCCCCACGCATATCAAAGCTAAGGTTTTCGTATAAGTCATCTCCTCGTGGTATCTGGTAATAGTGTCCATAGGTGAAGTGCAATTTCGTCCGCTCTGTGATCGGATAGGAAATGCCGAGACGTGGCGCTATCATGTGTTTGACAGAAGCCTTAACTGGATCTTTGATGACCGGTAGTCCAGCTCTGATGTATTGATCTTCTCTTTCAAAAGATTCAAAAATATCAGTGAGGTAGACTGGCAGTTCGTCTCTTTCAACTATTTCATCAGAACTTGTGACAAGTTGAATTTCACCGTTATCACTCATTTGGATTTCACCATCTTCATTTATGTGGTGTCTGATTGTTTTGATTGTGCCATCATCATTCAGTTCAAGTGGGTCCCGCGGTTCCGTGGGTGAAATACCGTCTGGGTTATACTGGTCATATCGTAATCCGACATTGACAATCATTCCAGCATATTCCATTTTGTCTTGTGCATAGAGTGCGATGGAGGTAGGCGTTACATCATAATACTCCATATATAGATTAGAACTTCCGTAATTGGTTGTTCCAAGGTAGTAGAGAGCGTTTGATGTGAGTTCAAGTCCTGTCTGAAGTTGATGGTTTTCAGTAATTTGGCTTGAAAAATCACCTTTAATAATGGTAGAATTTGAACTTCGTCTGGACCAGGAATTGTTATCTCCAGCAACGAAGTATGTTGTGTCGTTATACGCCTGTTGGGGAGGGTTCCTGATTCTGCCTTCCTCTTGATTCTGTTCATAAGATAGTTCTGGATCCCATGCGTTTTCCTCAAACGTCTTGTTTAATGGATCCCACACTTTTCCGGGTTGGTTGCTTTTGGATGATCGATCGAATTGTCCATACGTCAAAGTATAGAAAGTTCCCGAGTTGATATTATGTGAGAGTTGGACGGATAGACTCCGACCATCCCTGTTACCCACATCAATTGCCCTTGGCACAAAGCGCAGGCTCCCACCGTAGTAGTTAACTTCGCGTTCATCGTAGAGTCCACTTGCCAAGAGTTTAATGTTCGGTGTGACTTCAAACTTTAACTTTCCTTGGAGTGTATATCCACCACTGTCATCATTTGGCAGATAACTTTCATCTCTTCTGAACTGACTGGCGAAAGAGAAAGTCAATCTATTTCCGAGTATTGGACCGCTCAGTGCAAATTCTCCGATATGGCTTGGTGATAGATTATAGTCTTTGGTAGCATTGAAGAGTTCACTATACTGTTCAAGATCAACTTCATATCCATCTAAGAGTATTACTTTCCTATTTTCATAATCAATCACGGTGCCGTCTGCGTCTTTGAATGGTCGGCGTTCCATAACGACTTCCCCCGTTGCTTCATCCATGACTTCTTCGCCTGTTTCGGGGTCAATAACTGGCTGCAACGGGTTTTCTGTTCTATCAGCATATACGCCGGGGACAATTTCTGTGAAGGTTACTTTTTCATCACCTTCTCTATTCTCTAATTCTTCAACTGTAACGGGGTCGCCCCGATAGGGTGTTTGATATGCATAAGGTTTCCCGATGAAAATGCCTCTGAAGGGTTCAAGTGCGACAGGACGGAAATCGTTATCTGGATCAAACCAAGGTCCGTATATTGGGTCACCGTGGTGTGTTCCCCATTGACCGACACGGTATCTTAGCCGTCCTTTAAATTTGTGCGTTCCTGCCTTTGTGATGAGATTGATTACACCGGATTGTGCGTCACCGTGTTCTGCGTTGAATCCACCTGTTATAACTTCCATCTGTTCAAGTGCATTTGTACTTATTTGAAGTCCTAACCCCCTAAAAATCGGGTCATTCACAGGGATTCCGTCAATAAGATACTTTATTTCCATTGATCTACCACCGCGAATATGAACTGACCCTGATGCGTTTTGCACTGCAACTCCTGCTTGTGTCATGAGTATACCGTTCACAGTATCCCGTGGCATAGAAGCAATTTCGTCCGCCTCAATAATCCGTGTTGTCTGCGTAACATCCTTCTTAATCAGTGGTCTTGCGGCTGTTACTGTTATTCCTTCAAGTTCAACCACCTCTGAAACTTGTAATGCAAAGTTTATGGTTGTGGTAAGACCCGCGAAAACCTTTGTTGCTTCAACGGTTTTGGAACGATATCCAGTAAGTTCAACTTTTACATCATATCCGGCAGGTGGAATGTTAGTCATAACATAATAACCCGAATCGTTAGTCGTTGTCGTTGTACTTGTGCCGACAATTTTCACTTTAGCATTGGTTAATGGTTGTTTTGTACTTTCATCAGTGACTATACCAGATATTTTGCCGGTTGTAGCAGCGATGACATCATGTGTGGCGAAAATCACTAAGCACATAACAATGCACACGATAAATATTGATGAAGAAAAACTATTATCTACTCTCATTTCAGGACTCCTTGTCTCTGTTAGCACGCGATTGGACGTGCTTAGACGTTTAGCAAACTTATATAGGACTTACGCAAAATGACCAAATTTCACCTATTTTCACAGGATTCAGTGCAGTTAGGAAACCGCACCTACCGTGGAGTGCGTAAGTCCTGTTATACTTCCAACACACTTTCTATGAATCTTAGACTTTTTAGGTTTCGTTCCGTATGGTATTGGATAAAACTACTTAGGACAAGTTTTAGTTCACGATGATTACGCGTTGAAGCGCGAATTCGGTTTAGTTTATTCAATTCTGATTTTCGTAATGTTTTCAATAGTTCACAACTTCCGGGTGTAATTGAATAAGCATCGGTATCTCTATTGTGGCATTTTTCGCAGAGCATACCTCCCTGTCGAACGCTGAAGCGCATGATTGGTGTTCCGTGCGTTTTCTTGACATAAGCGGCTGTAACATTTGAACCGCAGTTTGCGCATTGTGAAAGTTGTGGCGCGTAACCTGCAAGGTCGAGAAACTTTATTTCGAAAACCCTTGCAAGCATTGCGACATCTTCAATATCTTCTAAAAGGTGATAGGTGTTTTGGAGGAGTTGAAAAATCTCAGGATTGGCATCTCCTTCCGATGCGATAGCATCAACCAATTCTGCTAAATAGCATCCATAAGTAATCCGAGCAAAATCATCTCGAATGCCATCAAAACCTTCAATAAGTTCAAACCCGGAAAGGCTTTGTAAATCCCTATTTTCACGGTGATTAAATATTAGCATGCCGTGGTTAAGCAGTTCTAATCTTCCGCTGAGTTTACTCTTAGGACTCTTGACACCGTAAGCGACAGCTTTTACTCTTCCAAAATCAGGGGTATAGAAAGTGACGATCTTATGAGCATCGCGTAGGGGATAAGTGCGAATTACAATTGCTTCAGTTTTTTGAGCAGGCATGTTTCTGTGTATATGATTGAGTCTTTTGTATCTATGCGATAGCAGGCGGAGTAAAGTCGGGGCGAGAGGATTTGAACCTCCGACCTCCTGCTCCCGAAGCAGGCGCGCTAGCCGGGCTGCGCTACGCCCCGTCTTTTGCTTAATTATAACTGAATGTTGTCAAAATTGTCAAGTTTTTTATTTTACATTTTAATTGAAGCGCAATTCGCTTGAGATTTATCACCTTCTGTGATAGATTATAATGCAAAAGCATACACAAAGATTACAATAAACTAATGCTTTGTCAAGCCATAAATGATTTGTATATCGGGCAGGGAAACCCAGCCCCTACGAACGGAGTTATTCATCATTTGAGTGTAGACAGAACACTAAGCTTACAACTTGTGCCAGTTTATTATCTGTTAATTGCTACACTATTAATTGAATAATTGAAATAGGAGGTTATACAGTGCGAGGATTTATTTTGGCTAAAGAGGCATTGAGAGATAGAAGAGAGAGGATACGTAAAGAAAAAATAGCGGCGGCTATGTTACCACTTGCAGTGCGTGTCGCCACGAACTTTATTGTGGAACATGAAACTGAACTCACTGACAAATCAGATTCGGATTTGTTAGAAATGGTAAAAGGGTTCGGAGCAAATAAGACGTTTGATATTGCCACAGAACATGTTGACGAAAACATCTTAGAATTTGTCTATGGTATTGATCACAATTAACCGGATAACCTAATAGTAGTTAAGGTCTCTGACCTGATGGGTAATGACGATTTTGCCAATGAGGTAGTGTATTTGGTAAAAGAGAATCAATATATTCATATTGGGTAAGACTTTGATGCTGAAGCAGCAGATTGCTATTTTCAGCCATCCTTTAGAACCACGGCCATTTCCACCACTCTCTCTCACTGTCAGGCGCATCGCGAATATATTGAATCAACAAAATCAGACAGATTATTGCGAGGATGATCAAACCGATATCTTTTAAGATTTGCATATTTTTAACCTCCAGAGTTTTGGTTATATGACATCTATTACCACTGATTTGCAGGTGCCATCTTCCAAGCCGTCACATCTGCTTTGATGTCTCCACCTATGCAGTAAATGCATATTCCAACATCTTCCTGTTTATGGAGCTGACTCTGAACGACAGCTTGACGTTCATTGATGAAGACTTCTATGAGTGCTCTGTCAATAAATATACGTAAATTCAGATCCTCCCTATCATTCAATTCAAAAGGTGCAACGCCGTAAGGTTTGGATCCGCGGTATGGTTCTGTTACTTCTTTGCCGTCACCTACCGAAATTGTCTGGTCTTCAGATGAGTAGAAGATTTCCATACCATTCTGGTTGTCCTTGTCACAGAAAACTTTCACACCATAGACTTTTGCTTCGGTGGATTTAATTGTGACGTTCAATTCAAGCGTATCACCGGAGATTTCCTTTAATCTATAATTCTCCCCGTTCTTGACAGTAATGTTGTTCTCAACCGTTTCGTTATAGCGTAGACATTCAAGCTCACGTACGGGTTTAATCCGGACAATCCCATCATCAGGTAGGCTCAACTCCCACGGTAATGAGAACACACAACTCCATAAAGTGTTGCCAAGGTTAACCTGTATATTTGTAATGACGACTCTACGTCCATCTGGTGTGAGTAGGGTTTTTGGTGCCCAATAGATGAACTCATATTGAGTAAAACCTAAAGATGTAGTATAATAAGTAGAGAAAAGGATATAAAATATGTCCCTTTAATCTATATCAGAAATCCAATCACTTTATGAAAGGTGTTATTATGGCAGCTGAAACCCAAAAGCAACCGAGATATAATGAGATTCCTAAACAAGTTTCCCTTAAGGATTTTAATCGTTATATCAAACCCCATTTGTCAAAACGAATAAAAGGACCAAAGCCAAAACTGTCCTCTTACAAGATTTTCAACTACATCCTCTATGTTTTACATACGGGTATTCAATGGAATCAACTCCGAACAAAACGTAATGAACTGCATTGGTCTAATGTCTATAAATGGCACAATCGTTGGTCTAAAGATGGTTCTTATGAGAAACTTTTTGAAGCATCTGTAATACATCTTCATGATACCGACCAACTTGACACGACTCACCTTCATGGTGATGGGTCAAATACCGTGGTTAAAAAAGGGGGAACGGCACCGGTTATTCAGGACACAAACATCAGAAAGGTGAAAAAGAGTTGACTATCACTGACAATCAAGGGTTCATCATTGGTCCGATAACTGTCAAACCTGTCAACGAACACGACACAACGATTTTACCCGAAGTCTTCACTTCCCTCATCACCTTTAGTCATCGGATTGGCATAGATCTGAGTAGTTCTGCTCTAACACTGGATTCCGGTTTTGACTCTAAGTCGAATCACAAGCTTATCAAAGACCATGGGTTGCTTCCCGTGATCTACCCGAACAAGCGGAATACGAAAGAACCTATTGTTATTGCTCGCAAGTTCCGATGGTTTAGAAAAGATGTCTACGAAGAACGATATAAAGTAGAACGAACTTTCGGTTGGCAAGATACTTACCGGAGACTCGCACTTAGCTACGACAAACTCAAAGAAACCCGTTTAGGTTTTCGTAATTTAGCATATGCAATGATAAATTTCCGAGTGACTTTCAACGATTCTTAGATGTTACTCAATATGAGTTCGATCGGTATTCCGCGGTAATTGTTAGTCCAACTCATTTTGGTATGATACTCAGGTGTGAACTTGTTATCCTTCCATTCACCCAGATAGTACCGCGCTCCCCAACTGTGGCTAATGAGTAGCATCATGTGCTTGTTGCCAAGTTTGAAGAAGTCGGTGCAGGAGTGGTCGTGATGCTCAAGTCCCGGTAGTTCCTTTGTCATGAATTCACCGAGAAATTCCCATTTTTTGAAGTCTTTGGATCGCATAAGTGTCGTTCTCTTATACCAGTTCCCCAATCCTGGTCGAGTATCCTCCATAATGTGATCGCCAGAAAATATGTAGTAGTAATCTCCCTCAACCCATGCAGTGGGATCCCAAAATACCCAATAATCAGCGTCCCGTGCCTCTTGAGGCACATCAATTTCAATTGGTTTAGACCAGTTCTCCAGATGTTCATCCGAAGCCTCTACATAAGTTGGACGTCCACCAAATATTCCAACAAAGATTACTCTCTTACCGTCTTTAGATATAATTGTCCCACCTGTTCCACAGCCACCACTGCCCAAGGCACAATCGCCACGTCGTCTCCAGTGAACAAGGTCGGTACTGGTAAAGTGCCCGAAAGCATGCTCATCACCCTTATACATATACCCGAAATGATACTGACCTTTCCAGTGGATCATGAAATTGGGGTCGGTGGAATAGTTCCTTTCGTTATCACCATCGGAATTAACCAGATGATAGGTCGGACGACTCGGGTCGTGCATCAGTCGTTGCCGAAAATCCCGAGCGATTCGGACAGCTTCGTTGTCCATGGTAAACATGTGTCTATCGTCTCTATCAAAGATAATATACGAATCTTCTTCATTCTGTTTTTTTGCAGCAATGTTTTTAAACTCAGGAAATTTCCCGGCACGATCATCCCACCAACCATCTTTCGAGAAGTCAAACCAACTAAAAGGTTGAACTGTGGAAGGTTCGTTAGGTCTCAATTCTTTTATCTGTTCTTGCGTCAAAGCCTGTGCATAAATTCGGACATCCTTGATTTTTCCCTTGAATGATGTTGCGTAATTGGGATTGAGACTGACTGAGCCAATTACGAGTTGTAGGTAGGGACTATTCAGGAAATCATACGACTTTTCAATGGTGTAGGAGGCGTAGATTTCTCCATTGCGGTAAATAGTGACTGAGTTGTCATTGTAGACTGCAGCCATCATCATGAACTGTCCGAGAACGATTTTCTGTTCCGGATTTTGTGCTATCTGTTCGGGGGTTTGCGTGCGAGTGTTATCTTCGCTGGCAGTAGTCCACTTCCCTGGGACATCCTGTCCAAAGGCAAGTGCGTCATACTTGTCAGCTTGCTTGCACAGTAATTACGCTACACTGTTTTGGGGATTCCTCATCAAAGCAGAACCAACTTACGAGTGTCTTGTCTGTTGTTTTTAACATAAGATACCTGTTTTTACTTATTTAAAATTCCCACTTCAGCAACGTTACACGGTTATGCCAAACCAGTATACCCATAGTTGTTCCAATTGCTGCACCTGCTAATACATCTGATGTATAGTGCCGTCCAAGATAGATACGCGAGTAACCTACCAATCCAGCACCAATGTAAAGCGGAATTCGCCATTTCGGATAACGATACCCAAGAATTGTAGCCGCACTAAATGCAATAGATGCATGTCCTGAAGGCATGGATGGATTTCCAAGGGTGTCATCAAGTGGTCGTTTCCTGTGGACTAATTGTTTTACGCCGTATGTCAAAATCCCTGTGCTTATATAGGCTGAGGACAACAGTTTACCTGTATTTTGATGTTCCTCATTTCCGTAAGCCATCATTAGAATAGACAATCCCATGATAGATCGGTAATGACCAAACTCTGTCGTTACCTCAAAAACTGTCCACATCGGTTCGTTAGGTGGCGGTGCATCGTAGATACGATCAAAAAGCTGCTGATCCCATTGTGATACGATGTTGTTGGCGTTTGCCTCTATGTTGATTGTCAACAAGGCAAAAAACAGTGTGTATAATAGCAACATCTGTTTTAAACGGGATGGGGTATATAAGCTCAATTTGATTGTCCTTGTTTTATTTCTTGAGATTACCACGGTGCTTGGCGTTCAGGTAAAGGGTCAACTGTCCATGCCATTCGATGAATTAGCCGTTCTTGCATCTCCAGTTTAACATCTTTGTAATCCGAATGATTCCAGAGGTTATGTGTTTCCTGTGGATCTTTCTCTATATCATAAAGTTCCCCACCCTCTGTTTCGTGTGTTGCGACTAACTTGTACCGTTCACTCCTCACCATTGTAGCGTTGGCAGCAGGTTCACGATGCCACCCCATCGCGTTGTAATACTCACAATATACATCGTCACGATGGGTATCCAAACTTTTTTCTCCTGTTAACATCGGCAGTAGACTTTGCCCTTGCATACCTCCGTAACGTTCTAAGCCACTTGCCTCCAAGAGCGTCGGTGCTAAATCAACCAATTCCACGAGTGCGTTTGACCGTTCTCCGCTATTTAGCATATCTGGTCCAGAGATAATGAGTGGCACGCGTATAGCGGGTTCATAGAAATAGGGTCCTTTCAGGTAGATGCCGTGGTCTCCAAGCATCTCCCCGTGGTCAGATGTGAAGATAATGATTGTGTTTTCTCTCTGTCCTGTTTCACCTAAAAAGTCGAGTAATCTTCCAACCTGTATGTCAATGACATCAACCATAGCCCAATACGCAGCTGTCACCCAACGGTGATCGGTTTCGGTCATCTCTCTATATGGGAACCCAGATTTTCCACCGTAAGCACCGCCGTTGTCAATCTGTTGCCAGATGGGTTTATTATCAAGTTCACCTTCAACATAGTTTGGGAGTGGGATGTCGTCTAACATGTCACGGTATCGTTCTAATGCTTCAACGGGTGGATCAAATGCATGGTGTGGATCGAACATATTCACTGAAAAAAGCCACGGTTGTTTAAACCTTGATGCGTTGCTGATAAAGGACATTGCGCGTTCAACACTCCATGTGGTTTGACTGTGTTCCTCTGATGGAATTACGCGGACGTATTTTGAGTCGGCAAATGGTGCGCTGTCTCTGCGTATTCCTTTTTCTGTTAACCACTGAATATAATCGTGTGTTGGCCATGCATCTGCTGGATCGTGCGACCAGAAGAATTGGTCATAACCGTCGTCGATCCGTTCTTCTGTACCTTTGCAGACGCGCGGATTGCACGGCGCAAGATGTAATTTGCCAGCTAACCCACACACGTAACCTGCATCTTGGAGCAGTTTGGTTACAAGGACTTCATCTGATGGGATTGCTTGACCATTCTGTCGGCATCGCGTCGTGCGTGGGTAACGTCCAGTCAGAAAACTTGCTCGACTCGGTGTGCAGACAGGACTTTGTGAGTAGGCGTGTTCGAAAAGCATCCCTTGTTGTGCAAGTCTGTCCAAATTCGGGGTTTGCACATACGGATTTCCATAGCAACCGAGCGTATCAAATCGTTGTTGATCGGTACATATCCAAAGTATATTCGGAGCGGATTCATTCATTGTAATAGCTTCTTTCGTTTATTTGCATTATAGACATTTATGGGAAAAATGTCAACATAAGAAAAATTCATATTTCAGATTTCAGAAACAAGCATGACATTCGTAGGAATTTAATGTTAAGCTTGTTGTATACGAATCAGGAGGTAATAGTGTAGGTGAGTGGACAAATGTTGATCTCCCAGGTGAAAAATATAATTAAGAATTTAAGTTAGTCGTTTGGAGGAATGCTAATGTGTTTTGTACTTGAATTCATACCAGAAGGTGACGAGTTCCCTCTGGTGCTTCTATCAGATTCTACACCAGAGAAAGCTGAAAAGTTATCCCAAGCGTTAACCCCTCTGGTTACAGACAATAATGCAGTCGTAGATATACACACTTTGCCTTTTGTCTCGCCGGTTGACGGGTGCAGACTAACAGCACAAGTTAGTGATGAAGATACTGGTGCAGTTCTGATAGAAAATACAAAAAATCATTTCACGTGGGAGTTGACCCATCAAGGTTGGGAATTGGTATTAGCGTTGTTAGGTCCTTTCACCGAACCAGATGGTCTCGGTTATCAATACCTTGGACCTGATGATGTAACATATGATATTGAAGTTATACTTTCAGGATATTATAGGTATTGGTGATGCTACATTTGGATTGGTTTCGGTAGTCTGTCCACTCTTAAATGGTTAGTTTCAGCAATAGTGAATTTGGAAGTCACTCCTACGAAGAAGCGAGGTATTTATATGTTATAATGTGCTGAAATTACGACTTATTATGCAAATATGCTTGTTTTTTGCGCAAGTTGCGTAAGTCTTGTATATTATTTCCAAGTTAGTTTTTTATACTTAAAGTCCATCTCAAATATTAACATGTTAATTACAAGCCTTTTCGTTATATGGAGCGGAAGGACTATCTCTTATATAAGTTATATAAGGAAACCAATTATGAAACGTAAAATGTATTGGGGAGTCACTATCCTCATAATTTTACTCGGAACAGCAGCCATGTTTATTATTATGCACGAACTTGCAGAAAATCGCCCACTGAAAGTCCAGGTAGAAGAAGCAGAAGAACCGGCAAATCAGATCAATCAAAAAAAGATTTCGGAGAATAACCCACTACCTGAAGTGCCTATCTCTGATTCGGCTGATGCCCCTGTGGACAGCACAGAGTCCACCGCAGAGAAACCGATAACCGACACAACTCAGGATAACAAAGAATCACCAGAAGAAATCAATCGCAAGTTTTTTGCACAATACGGTCTAAATCCACCACCCAAAGGGTACACTTACATTGAATTAGGGGACGGTTCTATAGAACTTATAAAAAAGAACGAACCTTTTATTGAGGTTACAACATCTTTTGGGTTTAATCGTAGTTTCCTAAGTGATCATGATTGGAAAACTTATCAAGCATTGTTTGCTATTACGCACAGGCATATTATAGAAACAATGAAACTTGACAGTAGTATTGTTCAGCGAGCAAAGCAACGGCTAAAATTATTGGAAGACAACGCACAAGGTGAAATACCCTCGGTAGCTGCACATTCTATTTATAACCGTGTAAAGACAAGTGCAGACGACGATGAAACTCATAGACTTATGAATGAAGCTTTGAAAAAAGCAAATAATGAATACGGGATATACAATGACCGAAAAAGAATATACTTTGACTATGAAGTAATTGATCAGCTTATAGCTGAAATTAAAAATGAGGTGAATAAGTAAGGAATTACATTGTTGCTTTAATCCTGGCGTGCTCAATATGTATCAGTGGCGCATCAGTAGACATGGTTTTATTCGGACCTGGAATAGAGGCAAGCATTGCATTAAAAGACGGTTACGAGAGATTTGTTGCTGAGGTTTATTTTTGGGACGAAGAAACCTAACCTATATAATAGATGAGATACGCTGTAGTTTCAGCAATAGTGAATTTGGAAGTCACTCCTACGAAGAAGTGAGGTATTTGTATGTGTGATTTTCACAGTTGATTTAGGAGGTATTTATGTATCTTGAATTTTTACCAGATGGACATCAAGATTGTCCAATATTGCTTATATCACCTGCCCTTCCAAGTAAAACTAAAGCGTTAAGTCCGACTGAAGAGTTATACTTAATGTTACTTAATCTCGCTACGGATTATATAACATTGTTGGAAATCCATGGTTTGACTTTTATATGCCCAATTGATGGCTGCAGACTAACAGCAGAAGTTGCCGAGAAAGATTTTGGCGTAGTCTTGTTAGGGAATACTAAAAACCATTTCACTTGGAAACTTACACGTCAAACTTGGAAAGAGGTGTTAGATTGTTTATTTGTCTTTACCCGACCAACAACTGAAACTCACAGTTACCAATGGCTTAATGAAACGAGTGATATTTCCGTTCTAATTTCAAGTATGTCTCGGCGCTGGTGATGCAACATTTTGAATTGGTTTCAGTATCAGTAGTCTTCCCACTCTAAAATGCCCTATTTAATTTGCGTTTAACAGCTCTATTCTGATATACTGATATAGAGTGCATTTCTCATTTCATATTTAACCAATCTTTATCCTTTTTCTAAACGAGGTATTTGTCAACAATGATTCGTATTAGAAAGGTCATGTTCCTACTTCTGTGTGGTCTTTTTCTATTTACAGTTGTGAGCTGCTTTCCCGACAAACCGCCTCCTCAACAGAAAACAGGTAGATATGAGAGTCAACGGGCAGTTCGGAGCAGACAAGGCACTTATAATCGTCCAATTGCAACTACCTCACTGCGTGGTCCTTGGAAACATAAATCCGATTTACCACTTGTCATTATTGATACGAACGGCAGATGGATACCTGACGATCCTAAAGTCCCTGCACACCTGAAGATTATTTACGATGAGTCTGGTGGGAAAAACGGTTTGGATAGCACGCATATCCATTTTGAAGGTAGGATTGGGATAGAACTTAGGGGAAAGACCTCATTTGGATTTCCGAAACGGCAATACGGATTTGAGTTTCAGGATAAACGGGGAAACGATAAAGATGTATCTATCTTCGGTTTACCAGCAGAATCGGATTGGATACTGCACGGTCCATATTCCGACAAAACATTGATGCGGAACTACTTGGCTTTCGAATTTAGCAACCGAATTGGTAGATATGCAAGTAGGACTAAATTTGTTGAGGTGTTTCTAAATGATAAAAGAGATAAGACAATTCAAGCTAAACATTACGTAGGTGTCTATCTACTTTTAGAAAAGATCAAACGTGGGAAGCACCGCGTTGATATTAAATCACTGAAACCTAACCAGAACAATCCGCCCGAAATCACTGGCGGATATATCATCAAAATAGATAAAATTGATCATTATGATACCTATTTCTATACACAACGTGGCACACAACTTACCCATGTTTATCCGAAAGGACGCGAGATTACGCAAGCTCAAAAAACATGGATTCGTAACTATATGAATAGGTTAGAATCTGTGTTGGCAGGACCAAATTATAAGGATCCGGTAAAAGGATATGCGAAATATATTGACGTAGATGCTTTTGTTGATCACTTTATTATCAATGAACTCTTCAAAAACACAGATGGATTTCGGTTTAGTGCATATATGTATATAGATAGAGATGGCAAATTGGAGGCTGGACCCGTCTGGGATTTTAATCTATCAATGGGAAATACGATCTTTCACAACTCCTGGGTTACGTATGATTGGTTAATTTATACTAATCCTGTTCCATTTTGGTGGCAACGTTTAGTGTCAGATGAAAAATTTAAAGGGAAACTTGTCAAGAGATGGAAAGAACTGCGTAAAAATGAACTCGCTACAGCTGAAATCATTGGTGAAGTTGATCGGACTGTTGATTTACTCTCGGAAGCACAAGAACGAAACTTTGAACGGTGGCGTGTATTAGGTCGTACTATATTCGGAAACCGTGGACCAGGATATCCGACTTATGAACAGGAAGTAGAAAAAATGAAAATATGGTTGAAAACCCGGATTAAATGGATGGATAAAAACATTGAACTACTTCCTCAAAAGTATGTGTACTCTCGGAAACATCGATACTAAACAGTGGATGTTTAAGAACATCATTTTACTACAGTTACGAGTTGTGTTAGTTAACTATTTGTTTGTATCCTTTTCACACATGTACTTATTGTTATAAACATATCGTCCCTACCAAATCAACGCCAAATGCGCTTGGCAGAATACGCGTGTGGTATTCTGCATGATTTGGTGGGACTGAAGAGAGGTGGGGGTACACATTTTTCTATAAACATATCGTCCCTATGGGACTGAAGAGAAGACAATCCCAATAAACATAGGGATTCGGAATGATTCATAAGAGCTTCTAAGTTTTCTTAAGTTAACACCTATAGGTCTCGCTAACGCTCAACCAGACCTACAATATAATGAATTGGTAATATGCGAAACAGGTAATTCCTAAAACTAAGTAACCCTACGCCTCTTGACAATTAGTGCTAAAACCCTTTTGAAGAACTCGTGATAAATGGAACTAATTCGCTTGGAATGTGTGTAAAAAAGAGAGTTATACTCTTGACTGATCTTTTAGAAAGTAATCGGAACATGTAACCACTTAGGCACAAAATCCCATCTTAAAGAGAAATAATAGGTGATGAGAAATAAATTGTTCTACTTCAATCTAATGTATTCAATCTAATTTAAAGGAATAAAGATGCAAACACCACAACACAATGACCAAATGGATGCTGACGATGTAGCAGCGATTGACGAATTGGGTGATGTCTATGCTCAATTAAAAACGGCTCTTGCTAAGATTATTATTGGTCAGGAGCAAGTTATTGAACATTTATCAATTTGCCTTTTTGCTCAAGGACACGCCTTATTGATGGGTGTTCCGGGATTGGCAAAAACGCTCTTGGTAAGGAAATTCGCAGAGACCATGGCGTTGGAGTTCAGTCGAATTCAGTTCACGCCTGACCTAATGCCGATGGACATCACCGGCACAGATATCCTACAAGAAATTCCGGGTGGTAAACGTGAGTTTGAATTTGTAAGGGGTCCGTTATTCGCGAACCTTATCCTCGCTGACGAGATAAACCGTGCGCCATCAAAAACACAAGCTGCAATGCTTGAGGCAATGCAGGAACATAAGATTACTGTAATTGGTCGGACCTACCAATTAGACCCGCCATTCTTTGTATTAGCGACACAAAACCCTATTGAACAGGAAGGGACATACCCGCTGCCTGAAGCACAATTAGACAGGTTTATGTTTAGAATTGAGGTTGACTATCCGAACCGTTCAGAAGAGATTGAAATTGCTCGGACGACCACTGGTATGTCAATGGAGATGTTGGATCATGTGTTGACAGGTGAACGTGTCATAGCGTTTCAGAATCTTGTTCGGCGTGTCCCAGTCCCCGAACACATCTATGAATTTTCCGTTGATTTAGTGCGAAGTACGCGTCCGAAGGATGATTCAACCCCTGAATGGTTGAAACCTCTCGTCTCTTGGGGTGCTGGTCCGCGTGCAGTTCAATATTTGATACTTGGAGCAAAAGCCCGTGCTGCACTGAGTGGTAGTTATATGGCGCGTCTTGAAGATGTGGTTGCTGTTGCGAGTCCGGTGTTATCACATCGTGTTATTACATCCTTCGCAGCAGAGTCTGAAAACATCAGCAGTCAAGACATCGTAGAACGTCTCGTTGAAGAACTATCGGCACAAGGGTAATGTATGGCACTGCAACTCAAACGGGATTATCTCAATCAGAAGGTATTGGAACGCCTTTCAACGCTGGAACTGCATGCCCGTTTACCGATGATCGGGAACGTATCAGGTAAACATCGTAGTCCGATTCGTGGCTCAAGTCTCGAATTCGCTGAGTATAGAAAGTATGTACCCGGCGATGACACGCGCCGTCTTGATTGGCGTGCTTATGCGCGGAATGACCGTTATTACATTAAGGAATTTGAGGCGGATACAAACCTACGGTTATGTTTGATTGTTGACACCAGCGGATCCATGGGTTTTGCTCAGAACGGAATGAGTAAACTTGACTATGCCCGAAGAATCGGTGGAACATTAGCCTATATTGCGGCACTACAAGGTGACGCAGTCGGTCTATATTGTGCAGGAACAGAATTCCACAAAGAGATCCCTCCAAAGCGAAGCGCGACACATCTCAGTACGGTGCTTGATGAACTCGGATCAGTAGAACCATCAGGTGAAACAGGTTTAGCTGAAGTACTGCACGAGACTGCCGAGCGGGTACCCCAACGTGCAATGATTATCATCATATCGGACCTCTTCATTGACCCTGAAGTTGCCCGAAGTTGTTTTGAGCACCTTCGATTCCGTAAACATGATGTAGCAGTTTTCCATCTTATTGAACAGAACGAATTGGACTTTGAGTTTGATCGTCCGATACGGTTTCTTGATATGGAGGGTGGTGAACCTGTTTTAGCAGACCCGACTATCATTGGTGTTCAGTATCGCCGTGCACTTGAAAACTACCTTGAGAGTATAAATGAGGTCATCCGTAGCACTGAGATTGACTATCACCGTGTCTGTATCCATGAAGATTACGGTGATGTATTGGCAAAATTCCTATTAGGACGCACGCCAAAAAAAGTATAAATAGTAAGAATGGTAGGTTTGAAATATGGTAGATGGTAAAATCTGAAAATGATGATTTTCGGACAGGGAAACCCAGTCCCTACGAAATACGGACAGGGAAACCCAGTCCCTACGAAAAACAGGTGGGTGATGAGAAATTTATGGACAATTAGGTTTATGAGATACACTTTACTACAATTGATAATACTAAGGAGATATTCTGATGAAAAAACACACACTTCCCTATATCGGTTTTCTGTTTTTGGTTGTGCTGGTTACATCGTGTGCACAATCAACAATTCCACCAAGTGATTATGATATATTAAGCTCTTTTGAAAATGCATTGACGAATGTGGTAGAAGAGAGTATGCCAGCTATTGTTAGTATATCGACTCAAAAAACAGAGATAAAAGATGGTAAACCTATTACGCGTCCATCGGCGGCATCCGGTTTTCTTTTTCGTGAAGACGGCTACATTTTAACAAATGAACATGTAGTGGATGGTGCCAAGAACATCAAGGTGAGGTTGCATGACGGCACTTCATTTGATGCGAAAATGATCGGTGCCGATAAGAACACCGATGTTGCTGTCATAAAGATTGATAGAGATGGAGAATGTCCTATCCTTACGATGGCGGATCCGAATAAAATTCGTATAGGACAACTTGCAATTGCTATCGGTGACCCGCTCGGTTTAAGGTATTCTGTAACGACTGGTATCGTTGGTGGTAAAGAACGTTGTTTCCATCCACATGAAGACAGAGACCTATTTCAATATCACGGTAATTACATCCAGACAGATGCTTGGATTCATCCAGGAAGCAGTGGGGGTCCATTACTGAATATCCAAGGTGAAGTCATTGGCATCAACACCTTAAAGCAAGGCGAGGGGTCAATCTTTGCGGTTAATTGTGATCTTGCTGAAACAATAGGACAGAAACTAATCGCGCACGGCAGAGTGATTCGTGGTTATATTGATGCAGATATGAGAAATGATTCAAAAGGCATCAAAGTTAGGAGTGTGAAACTCAACTCAGCTGCATTCAAGAACGGATTAAAACGGAATGACATCATCGTTGAATACGATGGTGAAAAGGTTCCAAACATCACAGCATTTGAGAATATCATCATGGAATACCCGATTGGTAAAGAGTGTGCCCTTACGGTCTTACGTAAAGACCAAGAAGTTACACTCAATGTACCTATTGAAGAGATGTCACTTAAGCTATTGGGACGTTCTGTAAATACCGATTCTGCTTCTTGGAAGAAGCTGGGATTAGCAGTGCGAAAGTTAGAGAATGACAGTTATCTAAGGTATGCCTACCTAACTGGGGAAGATCGCGGTATAATCGTTGAACAAGTTAAGGGAGGTTCCTCGGGGTTTAAAGCGAAAATTCTGAAGGGGACGCTCATCGTTGCCATTGATGGGAAAAAAGTCGTTGATGTTAATTCACTTGAGACGATTCTTAAACAGAAACAGGACGGATCAGATGTTATTCTTGATGTCAAAGGCATCAATGGTTTAGAAAAAGTCACAGTTAAGTTATAGGTGTGTAAACTATGAATTTCCTTCAACCATTAACATTGATAGCACTTCCCTTAGTTCTGCTACCGGTTATTATCCACTTAATTAATCAGCAGCGGCACCGGACTGTTCCTTGGGCTGCGATGATGTTTCTAATGACCGCAAAACGTATGAGCAAAGGGATGGCACGGATTCGCCATATTTTGATTCTATTGATGCGAGTTCTTGCTATTGCCGCATTGATATTTGCTATCAGTCGTCCGCTTTCTGGTGGGTGGTTAGGTAGTCTTGGTTTCGCAAAACCTGATGTTACTCTGGTATTACTTGACCGATCTGCAAGTATGGAAGCACAAGACTTACAAGCGGGTGAGTCAAAGAGATCGACCGCATTAAAAAGGTTAGCACATTTATTGGAACAGGGAGATTACGGGACACACCTGATGCTAATTGATAGTGCCACTGGACGTATGCAGAAAATAGATTCACCAAAAGCATTATTGAGTTTACCGATGACTGAATCGAGTGCTACGAGTGCGAATATTCCCGGTATGCTTGAATCATCCTTAACGTACCTGAAGACAAACAATACGGGGCGCGCTGATATATGGATTTGCTCTGACCTGCGTGAGAACGATTGGTCTGTTGCCAGCGGTCGTTGGGAGGCTATAACGGAGGAATTCTCACAGTTAGAAGGTGTAAATCATTTCTTGCTGTCATATTCAGAACCGTCTTCAAGCAACTTATCTGTAAGAGTGGAAAATGTGCGGCGGTGGCAGCAAGGGAACAATGCAGAACTGGTGCTTGATGTGATTGTCCGGTCCGAGATCAACAAGACTCAAATACAACGCGTACCAATTGAGTTTGAAGTTAATAATGTCCGTTCTGTTGTTGAAGTTGAGATTGATGTACTGGGTGCTTCAATTCAAGGACATCGTATCCCGCTTGATGGCACACTCACTACAGGTTGGGGTTCAGTCGGGTTGCCTGGTGATGCGAACCCGTTGGACAATCGATTCTTCTTTGTATTTGCCGAACCCCCGATACGTAAATCGGTCATTGTAAGTGATGATGCAAGAATTAGTGAGGCATTTCGTCGTGCGCTTGCTATTCCAACGGATAATCGCCTACAACATCAAACAGATGTGATTTCTGTCAACAAGGTTGGAGAGATTGATTGGGAAAATACAGGACTTTTGATTTGGCAGGCAGCTTTACCTAAAGGATTGGTTGCTGAACAGATTCAGAGTTTTGTCAACAGTGGACGTGTGGTGATTTTCTTTCCACCAAATCGGAATGCTGGTGGTCAATTCTTTGATGCACAATGGAACGATTGGCAGACTGCTGAGGACCAACCTTACAAAATCTCATGGTGGCGTGGAGATGCGGATCTGTTTGCACATGTTGAGAGTGGTAATGCTTTACCATTGAACGATCTAAGGTTTTTCAAGTATCGCTCGTTTGAAAGTTCTGGTACAACATTAGCAAGGTATGATGACGATGTGCCGTTACTATCCCGTGTAAATTCTGAGCATGGCGCAGTTTATTTCTGTAGTACTTTACCTACAGCACAATATTCTTCTCTTGAACGTGATGGAGTCGTGTTTTATGTGGCATTGCAACGTGCATTAGCAGCCGGAACATCTGCTCTCACTGACGCATCCCAACGTGATGCAGCACCCGATTCACTTACTGATCGCGAACAGTGGGAGGCAGTTGCGCCTGAGGAAAATGCATCATCCCTTTCTGAACGCGGGTTGCATGCTGGGGTCTACCGAGACGAAACGTATTGGACAGCTGTGAACCGTAGTTCTGTTGAGGATACTGCAAAAGCAGCATCTGTTGAGACAGTGGACGCGCTATTTGAAGGGTTATCGTATCGTAGAATTGACGTTGAAGTAGGGGACACATCTGCTTTAGCGAATGAACTCTGGCGTATTTTTCTGATTGGTATGGTAATTGCGCTGATTGTAGAAGCCGTACTGAGTTTGCCGAGTAAGAAGGTTGAGAGTGGATCGTTGGGGGACTTTGCATCAGTAGATGGAACTACAGACTGATAACAGAACGATTTAGGACATAATGTGGTAAATACCTTCAATATTTATAATTAAACAAGTGGAGTTAGATAATGCAAAGTGAGAATATATCTACTCTCAGAAAAGAACACCTGAGTATTCTTAATTCTACAGAAGCAGTTTTATTTGTCAAAGAACTGCTGAGGGCAGAAGCACGTAGACTGGGTAAAGAAAATTGCACGGTTGATGTACCCAGTAGTATAAACACTGCAGATGGTGGGATTGATGCGATTGTTGACGCAGACATATCTATAGCAGAAAGCGATATAATTGCGGTTGGTAAAAATGGTTACCAAGTCAAATCGGGAACAGAATTTAAACCTTGGCAGAAATCAAAAATTCGAAAGGAACTTTTTGGTGGCGAAAGAATAGCCATGAATAAGGAAAATTTGGGGAAAAGTATCCGTGATTGTCTTGACATAGAAGGAACTTACATCTTAATTTGCACTGGAATACACATTTCAAAATCTAATTTAGACAAATCTAATTCCTACATTGTAGAATGTCTAAAGCAGTGTGGTTATGAAAACCCTAAAATCAAGGTTTGGAATCAGGATATACTGATAAATTTCCTGCAGAACTTCCCGTTATTAGAATTAATCCTAAAAGGATTTCAGGAAGCGAATTATCAAACTCATCAAACTTGGTCCCAATATCCAGATCTGCAGGTCCCATTTGTTCATGGGCAGTTGCAGGATGAATTAATTCAAAAAATTCGAAATGATTTACGTAGAGACGATTACCCAATCCACGTGAGAGTCTGGGGTGAACCCGGGATCGGCAAAACGAGATTGGTATTAGAGTCGACGCGGGTAGACGATTTATCTTCTCTTGTAATTTACTTTAGCTCGCCTTCTGAGTTTGGTGCTGGTGTTTTGATGAATGAAATTCGATACAATAATAATTTTTCTGCTATTCTCGTGATTGATGAATGTGATCCAGACAATCGCGCGCGTATCTGGCATGAATTGAAACACTATAGTCCAAGGATTAAACTAATTACCATTTTTAATGACTATGAAGAGATGCCTGCAGACATTACTTACCATATTACTCCCCCTTTAGATGATGAACAGATTCGCAATATCATCATTCAGAAATATGAGATATCTCCGGGCCAAGCAGACCGATGGGGAGAGCTCTGTGGAGGTTCACCAAGAGTTGCACATGTTATAGGTCAGAATCTCGTGAATTACCCGGAAGATGTGCTTAAAGCCCCTGATACTGTAAATATTTGGGAACGTTACATAGCCGCAGGAGATACTTTACAAAGCGAGAAGACAGAACAACGACGATTAGTACTTCAGTATCTTGCACTTTTTAAACGTTTTGGCTTTGCAGGCACTGTAGTTGATGAGGCTAAAGCCATCGCAGAAATGATTAAGACAGCTAATCCGCAAATCACATGGGATAGGTTCCAAGATATTATCTATGAACTTAGAGAACGTAAAATCCTTCAAGGGGAGTCTGCGCTCTATATTACGCCAAAAGCACTTCATATCAAGTTGTGGTCGCAGTGGTGGGAACGGCGCAGCAAGGGATTTGACTTTGAAATGTTCAGCGATCAATTAACCAGCAAATTGGTTGAATGGTTTTATGAGATGTTTCAGTATGCTGCAGAATCGGAGGCAGCATCAAGAATTGTTAGAGACCTTCTCGGACCAAGCGGTCCTTTTCACAATGATGAATATCTGAATACAAGGTTGGGCAGTCATTTTTTTTCAATACTGACTGAAGCGAATCCTAAACAAGCACTTAGATGTCTTATGCGAACTATAGGAACATACCATAAGGATGTCCTTCTGCAATTCAAAGAGGGACGTAGATATGTCGTAGGGGCAATTGAAAAGATTGCTGTATGGCGTGAGTTTTTTGCCGATGCCGCAAGGCTTGCTCCTTGCTCTTGGTGAAGCCGAAAATGAGGGATGCTCAAATAATGCAAGCGGTGTATTTGCTGAACTCTTTTCCCCAGGTCCTGGGAGAATTGCTACAACCGAAGCACCACCAACAGAACGTTTACCTATCTTGAAAGAGGCGTTTGAATCCGATTCAAAGGAACGACGTATACTTGCGTTTAAAGCCTGCAACAAGGCATTAAAAACTGAATATTTTTCACGATCAATGCATGTAAGATTCCAAGGTTTGCGTAATCCGCCTAACTTATGGAAACCAGAAACTTATAGAGAACTTTGGGATTCTTACCAGCAAGTATGGCAACTTCTTTCTGAACAATTAGACATTTTACCACAAGATGAAAGGGACGAAGTTGTAGGAATTTTGCTTGAATATGCTGGTTCAATGGGAAGAATTCCCGAATTAGGTGACATGGTTGTGAAGACAGTCAGAACAATTTCTGAAAATGGATATGCAAGTGAAAAACAGATTATTGAGATAATCAGTCGGATTTTGTTTCATGACGATTCCTATGTTGAAAACAAAGGACTGCAATCGGAAATCCGACTAAGTTTTGAAAAACTTCGAGACGAATTGATTGGTTCCGACTATCATTCATTAATGCAACGATATGTTGGAATGAATTTGGTTGAAGACCTTCTGATTGAAGACAGAGACGGTGTTGATAAAGTAAAACCTCACCTTGAAAAACTCGCTAAACAATCTATAGATAATCCTATACTTTTGGAATCTGAATTATCTTGGCTCGTTACCGATGAAGCAAAGAACGGTAATAAGTTTGGGTATGAATTAGGAACGATAGATAAGCATATTTCACTTCTATCAGTGCTTCAGGAAGCACAACGAAACGCGAGTGAAAATGTAAGTGCCTATTTTCTTGGTGGTTATTATCATGCAATCTTTGATAGAGATGTAAAACTATGGGAGAAACAGTTTGGCTTACTTTGTGAGGATTCCGCACTTAACAAAATAGTGCCGTCAATCATACACTACTCGGGACTGACAGATCATGTTGGACTTCATATTCTTAACCTTGCTGAAAGCGGTATTATTGATATTTCCGATCTTGGATTATTCAAGTACAAAAATGCAATTACCAGTCTATCCGAAAATGTCTTTAAGACTTGGATAGAATTTCTATTAAATATTACGAACATGTCAGCTGTCCATACTGCATTGAATTTATTTCACAGTTACTATATTTTTCAAGAATCAGAACTCACATTACCAGATGAACTCACATTCCGTCTGCTTTCACACCCAGAATTATTCAGACAATCTGAGAATTATCAGTACAATACAATGACAGATTTCTATTGGACAAAAATAGCAAATGCACTTCTAAACGCTTATCCACAGAAAGCTTTAGAATTGGTACAGCTCATGTTAGTTCCCTTTGGAAGTGATAAAACACTCTTTAGTTCTTTCTCACAGAGTTGCTCTTTCCTTACTGAAGCAACTAAAGAATATCCCACTGAAGTATGGAATTACGTGTGTAAATACTTGGGAAATTATGACAATTATTCAAGAACTATGTCTTTAGCAAGATGGCTTAGAGAAGCGGATCTCTCGGAAACTGAAAAAGAAAAAGGGGCATTAACCTTAATTCCACGCGAAAATATCTGGGAATGGGTTGAAGGAGACGTAGAAAATCGCGCATGGTTTCTTGCCAGTGAATTTGTTCCAAAAACCCTACGGATTGAAGAATGGAAAGACTCTTTAGCACGAGATATTTTAATTAGATATGGAGATCATGGAGATGTTAGAAATACACTGATTTCAAATTATTCAACAGATGTATTCTGGGGACCTGCCAGTTTACACTATGAAAAGAAAATAAAGAAATTGGTTAACATCCAGAACATTGACAATGAGGAAAAAGTTAACCTTTGGATTAACGAATTTGTACCTTTTCTTGAAGAGCAAATTGAACACGCAAAGATTGACGAGGAAAGAAGATTTTAGCAAACGTGGAAACCAAATAAAAAATGCAAGACCAACAAGGACATCTTGAATTCTTCTCAAACAGTTCCGTCATAACGCTGGGACTGATTGTCATCATCGTTACCGGTGCGTTATGCTGGTTTGCGTGGCACCGTAGCAGTTACCGTAAGCGGATCGGGGTGCTTGAATTCCTCCGATTTGTGCTTGTTGTTCTCGTTGTTGTCACGTTAAATCAACCCGAATGGTTGGAATCAGAACCTCCGGAGCAACGTTCAACACTTGCGGTGCTATGGGACGAATCCAACAGCATGAATACACAGGATGTCATCAATGAGCAAGATACTACTGAAGCACGTAAGAGTCGTGCAGAAACGATTGAACCATTGCTGTCCGAAGATATATGGAAATCAGAGGAAGATTCAGAACTCAATGTTGTGTTTGAACCATTCTCGT
Organism: Candidatus Poribacteria bacterium; assembly: GCA_965261435.1. Lineage (GTDB taxonomy): Bacteria > Poribacteria > WGA-4E > WGA-4E > WGA-3G > MSPOR6. Next base: position 1,818,663 of record CBDHDL010000021.1, on the reverse strand, counting down.
CGCTTTTAGATCCCGCAGAGGAAGCTACAGATATAAATGCGGGGTTATCCCATATTTTTGAAAATCACTCAAATTTACGCGGTGTAGTGTTACTGTCTGATGGCGATTGGAATGTCGGCAAATCACCTGTTGAGACAGCGACTCGGTTTCACATGAAAGGTATTCCCGTTTTCACAGTAGGCGTTGGTAGTGAAGTGCCTTTACCAGACCTTGAATTGGTTAGTATGGATGCGCCTACTTATGGTGTAACGAAGAAGCAACTTCGCATCCCGTATGTTGTACGTAATACATTGGGACAGGATAAAGTTGTCAACCTTACTTTAAGTGTTGATGACAAGGCAACGCTTTCTAAAACTATCACTGTTCCCGCTATGGGACAAGCACAAGACAATATAGCTTGGAATCCGAAGGAAACAGGTGATTTTACACTCAGTCTACGTATTGAAAAGGATATGGAGGAGTTGATTCCTGAGAACAATCAACTCTCTGCTCCTATATCTATTCGTAAGGAGCAGTTGAAGGTTCTTGTAATTGAATCTTATCCGCGTTGGGAATATAGATATCTGCGCAATGCTTTAGAACGGGACCCTGGTGTTGATGTGACGTGTCTACTATTTCATCCTGAGTTGCCCGAAGTCGGTGGTGGACGCACCTATATAAAAACGATGCCCGACGAGCGGGAGCTTAGCAAATTTGATGTGGTTTTTCTTGGAGATGTTGGAATTGCTTCAGGACAGTTAACAGTTGAACAAGCCCAAGACTTAAGGCAACTCGTGAGTGCCCAAGCTGCAGGGATTGTTTTTATGCCGGGACGTAAGGGATCACAGGCATCGTTAACATCTGGTCCACTTGCAGACCTATATCCTGTGATCATAGACGAAGCGATGCCGAAAGGTGTTGGGTCAAGTAAACAGGGATACTTTGCACTCACCGAACCGGGACAACGTAGTTTGTTAACTCGTCTTGGGGATACTGATCTTGATAATAGCGATGTGTGGCGTGGATTACCCGGTTTTTTCTGGTATGCTGGTGTTAAACGTGCTAAAGTAGGCACTGAGACTCTGGCGGTGCACGATCAGGTTGCTACTGTTTCTGGACGCGTACCACTAATCGTTACAAAGACTTACGGGACAGGAAAAGTGTTGTTTATGGGAACCGACAGTGCATGGCGTTGGCGACACGGTGTTGAAGATAGATACCACTATCGTTTCTGGAGCCAAGTTGCACGTTGGATGGCATATCGACGACAGATGGCACAAGGTGAATCCATAAGATTATTCTACTCACCAGATAGACCTCATGTGGATGATGTTTTAACTTTAAATGCAAATGTGATTGACAATGTTGGTGGACCATTGGATAGAGGCACAGTTACAGTGCAGGCGATTTCACCTTCAGGTAAAACGGAAACTATAAAACTTCAACCGGGAGTAGAAGATGCGTTAGGGCTGTTTGTTGGGACGTTCGTGCCGAAAGAATCTGGTAGTTATCGTCTTGCTGCGACGAGTAGTGAGACAGGCGAATCCATTCAAACAGATTTGTCAGTACAAGGTTTGAATCGTGAACAACAGGGACGTTTAGCACGATTTGATGTACTTGAAGAAATCGCAAAGATTACTGATGGTAAGTTGGTTTCTATTGCTGATGTTGGAACTTTGTTGGATCATCTGGCTGCGTTACCCGAACCTGAACCGATAATCCAAAGAACACGTATTTGGGCTCATCCGCTTTGGGGTGGGTTAATAGTGTTGCTACTTGGATTATTCTGGGTTGCACGAAAGATAGTTGGTACGATATAATAATAACAATGATACACATTGATCATGGGCAAAAAACTTTATTGTTTAAAAGTCTAAAACTTTCAAAAGGAGAACTTCAATGAACCAAACACAGTCAAAAGAACACGCGGTTAACCTACCACCGCGTACGGAAAAAGCATTAGAAAAATATAGAAAACGTGTCTGGATAATCAAGCTTGCGGAAGGTGCTTTAGCAGCACTCTTTGGTCTCATCATCTCTTATCTCATCGTGTTTGGTTTAGATCGAATGATTGATACGCCAGCACTTCTGCGCGCCTTCATCCTGCTCATCGGTATGGTGGGTATGGTAGTCTTTCTACCTTTAAAGTACTACAAATGGGTGTGGCGAAACCGGACTTTAGATGGGATTGCGCGGTTATTACAGCATAAGTTTCCGCGTTTTGGTGATCATGTACTTGGCATCGTGGAACTTGCATCAGATAGGTCTGATCGGTCATCAAGTCCAGCGTTGGTTGCGGCGGCTATGCGTCAAGTTGATGAAGAGGTTGCAAAACACAATCTTGCTGAGGCTGTTCCGTATCCACGCCATCGGCGGTGGGCACTGGCAGTTGGTTTACCATTAATCTTGGTCATTATTGGTGTGATGATAATCCCCGCGACAACGCGCAATTCCCTTGCTCGTTGGTTGACACCTTGGAGAAATGTGGAACGATATACCTTCGCGCAGTTAGATGGTAATCCTGATCGGCGTGTCGTTGCATACGCGGAATCATTTGATGTAAATGCACAATTAAAAGACGAATCGCGGTGGAAACCGGAATCTGGTGAGGCACGATATTCAGACCAAAAACCGATAGTAGCAGAACGTGATGGGGAATCCTATAAGTTTGAAATGCCACCACAAACGGAGGATGGCAGTATCAAATTACGCGTTGGTGATGCGCGCCGTTCTATACCCGTTGAACCAAAATTAAGACCGGGGTTAAAGGAACTTGTTGCAACGGTACAACTGCCAGAGTATTTACAACGTGAAGAACCGCAAGTGGACGATGTCCGTGGCGGAATAGTTAACTTAGTTAAAGGTAGTACTGCTACATTGGAAGCCACAACGACACGTGAATTGTCAGAAGCAACTTTAAACAATCGTCCGCAAAAGGTAGATGGAGCAACCGTGACAACCGAACCGATATCGGTTGAAACGACGACAGAGATGCAATTGGCATGGAAGGATCGTTTTGGACTTAAGGTAAAAGAACCTCAAGTATTACAGTTTGAGGTAGAAGATGACGCAGCACCTACAGTCGCTATCAAGAACTTAAAGAACAATCAAGTTGTTGTATCAACAGAGGTGCTTTCATTTGAGATACAAGCAGGTGATGACTTTGGCGTTAAACAGGTTGGTTTAGAATGGGAAGGGATTGCTAATCCCGTTCAAAATCCTAATCCTGCAAATGGTGAGAAAACCGTATCATCAGGTTCTCCGAGTTCAGAAGAACTAAGTGTTGGCGCAACATTTTCTGTTGGACGTGAAAATGTAAAACCACAGAGTCTACGTTTGCGTGCTTATGCAGAAGATTACTACCCAGACCGTGGACGTATCCATTCCCCCCAGATTGTGCTACATGTCCTTTCACCGTCAGACCACTTCAAATGGCTTATTGGACAGATGCGTCTTTGGGCGGGTGCAGCGAAAGATGTTCACGATAAGGAATTGACGCTCCACCAAATCAATAAAGAACTCAGCAGTCTACCTCCGGAAGCACTTGATGACCCAGCGCAGCGAAAGAAACTACAGAATCAAGCTGCAGCAGAAAAGGCTAATGCGGCGAAACTGGATAGCCTAATTGATGCAGGTGGAGAGTTGCTTCAGGAAGCAGCAAAAAATAGTGAATTTGATGGTGAACAGATTGAATCGTGGGGAGAAATGCTTGAAAAGTTGGAGGATATTGCTGAAAAGAAAATGCCTTCAGTTGCAAATTTGCTTGCCCAAGCATCTGAGGCTCCCGGACAATCATCTCAAACTTCTGATGGGAAACAGAGTGAACCGAGTGATTCAAATCAACAACAAGGTCAATCATTGAATGGTGAATCTCAACCTTCTGATGGGAAGCCGGGTGAACCGAGTGGCGAATCTCAGCCTTCTGATGGGAAGCCGGGTGAACCGAGTGGCGAATCTCAACCTTCTGATGGAAAACAGAGTGAACCGAGTGATTCAAATCAACAACCGAGTCAGACACCAGGTGGAAAATCGCAATCTTCTAATAGCAAACCTGGTGAATCAGATGATATTGAGAAGTATGGTCCTGACAATCTGATCGGTGAGAAATCATCAGATGAAACAGAAGAAGAAGAAAGTGATGATCCAAACCAGCAGAATGATTCCGTAAATGTTGATCGTAGCAAGCCACCTCAAGGAGAAGGTGAACAGCAAAGTTCCTCATTTACGAATCCTTATCCGGGCATCGGAGATGTCGAATCTGGTTTCAACATGCTTGATGACCCCCAATCGGGTCCCGGCTGAAAAATAGTCGGAGGAATGGGCATTCCTAACACTACTCTCAAAGGGAGCGGCAGAGACAAGCAAGACCAAGAGGCAGAACAAGCACAAGAACAAGATACCACAACGCCTGAGGCGGATGAGTTGGTTGATGAAGCAATTGAAGTCCAACAGGACCTGCTTGATGAGTTTGCTAAATTCTCTGATGAAATTAAAAAATTGCTGGTTAATTTTGAAAACAGCACATTCGTTAAACGTTTGAAAGCTGCATCACGCAAGCAAATGGACATAGCAGTAGACCTCAATAGACTGGATACATTTGGCTTAGCAAACGGTGCCACGGATAATAAGGATGAGAGAAATCGTTTGGCAACACTTGAACAAGCTGAAGAAAAAAACATATCAACGATCATACAAGATATGTCGGCATACACCGACAGACGTCCTAATGAAAATTACCTCCGTGTTCTTTCGGAGATAGAGGATTCGTCTATATCTAAACAGATATCTGATCTGGTAAAATCGATTGATAGGAATTTTGTCGGTCAATCAACAATTGAAGCGGAATATTGGGCAGATACATTTGACCGGTGGGCAGAACAACTTGTTGATCCCTTACCCCCTCCTCCAGAGGATGCTGGTAGTGATGGAATAAACGAGTTACCTAACCTACCCCCAGAGATTATTGTAAGAATATTACGCGTCATAAATAGAGAAATTCAATTGCGTGAAGAGACACGTGAGGTTGAACAAGCAAGAGAAGCACTGAAAGAAGATAAGTATTATGAGCGTAGTGAACCATTAAGTGATACACAATACGAACTTGCAGAAGAAACTCGTGAGATTGCAAGTGAAATCCGGATGCTACCCGAAGCGGATACACGATTTATCCAACAGGAACTTGCTAAGGTAGCAAAAGCTGCTGAAGTAATGGATGAAGCAGAAACGATTCTCGCGAGACCAGAGACGGGTCCCGAAGCAATTGCCGCAATCACAGAAGCCATTGAAATATTGCTTGAAATCAAACGTTCTCCAAATACACCGAGTAGCGGTGGCGGCGGAGGGAATATGCCGAGTGGCGGTAGTAGTGGACAAGGACTTGCTGCAATCTTTTCTGCATTAAAACACAAAGGGATCGGTGATGACAGTGGCACAGCATTCATTGAGAAACGCTCACCGAAGCAGGCAACTGGAAAAGCTGGTCGCGTGTTACCCGAGGAATTCCGACAAGGATTAGATGCTTACTTCAATGTATTAGAAGGCAAACAGTAGACTCCATATCCTGAGGAATTCATAGGTAAGACTGATGATTGATGTAAGCACGGAAGCCATCCCGTTTGAAGTATTTGCGAGTTTTAAGAGAATAGAGGTGGGGAATCCGATCATTTCACTTCCACCTCCTTATTGGGCAGCAGCAACGCATGCTATCATCATTGATGATACGGTACACTATATTTGGTGTAAACGCGATATTGATGTCCGTTGGTTGATGATGCATGCGACAGCTCCTATCAGTGACCTAACTAACATCACACAAGACCCGCGCAACCCTATTCTCGAACCTTCAGTAGAAGGTTTTGATAATGCAGCGGTTGAATATCCTTTTCCGTTCCTGAATCCTGCTGACAATATGTATTATATGTATTATCGGGGTAAGGGACAAACGACACCTGAACAAACTGGCTTGCTTGTAAGTGATGGGGATATGGGTAAATGGGAACGCGTTAGTTCTACCCCTGTCATTCCTGCAGATACTGAACATGAACGGCACGGTTCAACACATCCTTCTGTTGCAATAGAGGGTGATACAATCCACATTGTTTATACAGGAAAAGCAACGCAGTCATTCGGTGAAGGGTTGACAATGTGTCATGCGACTGCGCCAACGCGTAACCCTGGAAATGTCACTAAGAATCCTGCTAATCCTGTTTTTATTGGTAGTGGAGAAACATGGGATAGTAAAGCTGTCAGGGAAACCGAATTGTTTAAAGGACCGCAGTATTTTCATATTCTCTATGGTGGTTTTGATGGTGAAATCTGGCGGATCGGACATATACGAACAAAGGATTTCTCAACCTTTGAACCCAACCCTTACAATCCAGTTTTTAGTCCCTCAGAAAATCCAAAATCATTTGACTGCGATGGGGTGTTGACAGGACAGGTTCTCGAAATTGGTGATACTTATGTGATGCTATATGCAGGTAAGAAAGGTAAAGAGTGGCAAACAGGGTTGGCTACAATCTGAATGATCAAAACAAAGGTCCTTTTATATAGCTAAGGGAAAATCATGAAAAGATATAAGATAAACCAAAGTATACTAATAAGCAAAAAGACACTTGTGATTGTTTTCATCGGTTTGTTAATACTGTATGGAACGTGTATTCCCAGCTTAACTTTCGCGCAAGATCCGACACTCCGATATGGTACTGGTGTTCCGCCAGCAGTGAGGACCATCAATGACCGATGCTTGCGTTACCTCGCGAATACTCAACTGCGTGACGGTACTTGGCAAAGTTCACGTAATGGTGCGGGAATAACAGGTATATGTTTAATGGCATTTATGGCGAGTGGTGATGATCCTGATTACGGACCTTATGCGGAGAACATACGTAGGGCGTTGCGGAACATCATCAATGCACAGAATCCTAAATCAGGTTTTATACAGGGATCCGGTCACGGCTCAATGTACCATCACGGTTTTGCCTTGCTGGCACTATCCGAGGCGTACGGTGCAGTCAGCGATGATTTGCTTTGGGAAGGAAGTGGGGTCCCTGAAAGTAGAAGACGTACCATCGGTGAAGCTTTAGAGCTTGCTGTAAGATGTGCATTAACGGCTCAAGAAAAGAACCCTTGGGGTGGATGGCGATATACCCTCAATGCAAAGGATGCTGATACAACAGTCGCTGGGACTGTCTTGATGGGGATTTTTGGTGCACGTAATGCAGGAATTGAAGTTCCTAATGAAGCCATTGAGAAAGCATTGAACTTCTTTCAGACATGTACTACGCGCGGTGGGGGTGTAACCTATATGCCTGCAAGGAGCCACGGGGACAGTATAACGCGTTCAGCGATTGCAGCCCTCGTGTATGCCATTGGAAAACGGAAAGATACGCCAGAATACAAGGCAACATCAGAATTTATCAAACGCCGGTTGGATTACAATATTGGCGGCGGGTATATGTTCTATACACTATATTATATGGCTCAGGCATTGTTCCAAAGTGACATTGATGCATGGCAGATTTGGAATCAGAACACAATTGAACGTCTTCAAAAACTACAAAGAGGAGATGGTAGTTTCAACAGCAGTCATGGTAGGGCTTATGGAACAGGGATGGCAGTACTTACTTTAGCGTTGAATTATCGTCTGTTACCGATTTATGAGAGATAGAGAACAATTGACGAAAGAGCGTTACCAATGCTCAATAAATCCAGTTGGAGAAAAACAGTGCAAATACGTTTAAAGTGGACATTGATAACTGCTTTGGCACTTGCTGTATTGCAGTTTTCTATGATCGCAGAAGCCGAAGAACTATTACGTTGGAAAAATGGTGATTCCCTTTCTGGCAAACTATTAGAAAGTAAATCGGGGAAGATTCGTTGGTCTTCACCGTACTTTGCAGATGAATTAGAGATAGACGCAAGCGTGTTGGATTCAATTGTCTTCTCTAAAGTTGCTGAATCAAAACAAGGAACATTTCGCATAGGCACTACATCAGGAGATGTTTGGACTGCTGATATAATCAATTCAGATGAAAACACCTTAGTCTTTTCCAACAAGCGTTTTGGCAAGTTTAGAGTAAAACGATCCTCAATCTACTCACTTGAAAGTCGTGAGCATTCGAATTTGTTATTTGATGGTTCTCAATTATCATCATGGGAAGTGCCTCATACAGGATTCTATGCTGATCAAGCAGGACATCCACAGACCGATAAGGGTAAAGCAAACATCTTTCATGGTATTGAATGGCCCGAACGATTTGAAATTAGTTTAGAATTGGGTTCTACTTCGCGTCCACCAGGATTTGTATTTGCTCTTGGTAAGAACCTGTATGAAGCGTTGCGTTTAGAAACGTGGGTTAACGAACTTGTTGTTGTTCAAGGTACTATATTTGAACCGATTATGACAATTGAACCGGATCGACGTACCTTCCGTTTGCGTCTTGCGTATGATCAGACGATTGGGATGTTAAAGATCTTTGATATGAACGGTAACCCGCTTTTGGAGCTTAACAATGTTAGTCCTACTGTCAATGCAACCGGAATCTATATTTATAATCGCGGACAGGATCTTACAGTGCGGAGGTTGAGGGTATACCGACAGCATGCTGAACTTAGAAACCAAAAAGTTGATTTTTCTAAACCGAGAGTCCACATGATGAATGGGGAAGTATTTCACGGTAAGTTGTACGTTGAAAACGAACAAGGATATGTAATTGGTACAGATGGAACACGAAATGATATTAGTCTGCAACAGGTTGATCGTGTTGTTCAACCCGGGATGGAGTTATCACCCACTGATGAAGTTTCAACATTAGCTTATATTGATGGAGCCTTAGTACAAGGTAAAACTTTGGATTTGAGTTCAAGTAATGTCGTTTTACAGACTGCTTTCGCAGACGAACCGTTAACTTGTTCCCTTGAAGGTGCTTCCTTGCTTAGGTTTAACTCTTCAGCAAAAACAGCAAAGACTTCTGAAGATTATGATAGGATGTTTTTCCCAGATGGTAGTCTACAAGGACAGGTTATATTTGGTAGTAAAGGTGGCTTCAGTATAGCTTGGAAACCGACAGGTGTATCGGAATCGGTACGTTTTGCTAATGAGCGTTCTCCTCGGATAGAACGTCATAGTAAACGTGTTTCAAGATTGCAACCTTATGATGTGACGTTGTATCCGCATCTATTGCATCTGAAAAATGGTGAAGTCATCCCGTGTAATGTTCTGTCTTATGATAAGGATAACATAAATTTTCGGTCTCCATTCATTAGTACGACGCGCTTGGCCTCAACTAATATGAAAGCCATAGAGTTTTCACGGGGTAAGATTCAGGGTAGGAAAGAAAATCGCAATCCTATCACAATTACGGGTGGAAATAAGCATCGTATCATTTTGGAGGATGGACGGATTTTGGAGGCTGAGATGCAGAAGGCAGAAAATGGAATGTTGACAATCGTTGTTGAATCTGATGATGATGATGAAAATCCGATGAAAGTGAAAATCGCAGGTGATTTTGCTGCAAACCAAGCCGCTGCGCTCAAGCACGGCGTTGACCTTCTGTTTGACCCGCTCGAAATCCAATCCGATAAATTGGATGTGAAAACAGAACGTGCATTGACTGTTCCCCGATTCAGTCGTGAAAATCCGCCACAACATATACTCGTGGCAAACAACGGTGATTTGAAACGGGGGAAATTAGTCGGATTCAATGGAGAAACTATACAGTTTGAAGCAAAGATGCAAAAGAGCGTCCTCCCTCTCAATAGGGTAGCTCGGATTATTGATGTTAGTGATGATAGTATTGACGAATCGGAAGAAGTGAAGCAAGCCGACATTGCGATTGACCAAGAGGCATTAGCATCCACAACAAACAGCAACGAGCCAACGAATCCAACGTCTGTGGTACGTATTGCTTTGATCCACAACCCGATCTTAATTTTCGAACCTATAGAGGTTAGGGGGGACAAGTTGTTTGGAAAGTCGTCTATCTATGGAGAGATTTCAGTTCCGGTGAACAGTATCCAGTATCTCCATTTTGGTGAAAAGGCAAGGTCGTTTAAGTCTGTTTTTTCGGAATGGGTAGTGCGTTCAGCAGATGAACCTGATTTTGGTTCGGATCGATGAATTGTATTGATCTACAACATAATTTCACATTTTCTTTGGTTTGAAGGGAATATCTCATCCTTTTCAGTTATAGGAGCAGGCATTTCTAACCATAATTTTCTGGCTGTTCAGATCCAAGGTACACAGTTGACTACAATGTGGGGAGCATTAAAACGTTTCTGAGGATTCAGATGTGAACTTTATTAAAATTAGAAAATTCTTATTCTGGTCCGTAATCCTAATAGTAGTTTGTGTAGTCTTAGGTTTTTCAGCATGGCATCACTGGAATAGTACTCTAAAACCGTTTCTCTCGCGGATGATACCGATTTCACCTGTTGCTACATTTACACATGGTGGACGAATAAGATATATTGCCTTCGATCCAAAAAATCCAGAATTAATTGCAACTGCTGGAAGTGATAATTTTGTAAAAGTCTGGAATAGAAACAGACTTGATTTTCCACAGTTAACATTAGAAGCAAAAAAAGATAGATATGGAACTGCGATGTTTGTTGGTCTGGCATTCTCACCTATTGATAATTGGATAGCAACCAAGACATTTTTGACGCTTGAAATTTGGAATAGCACTACAGGTGAAAAAATAAACACACTACACATAGCTTCTTCAAATTTCACGATTTCACCGAAAGGTAATAACATTGCATCGGAAAATGCTAATATAAAATTATGGGATGCAAACGACCCTAAGAACATAAAGGGAACATTTCTGTTACCTCCTAAGATGGGTTGGGACTCAATTTCACTTGATGGATTAGAAAGAATAGATTCTTATCCCAAAGAGAATATTAATATCTTACGACACAATATACCTACAGATTATAAGAATGAATGCGTAGGTCATCGTTATAGGGCAATTGACTTTTCTCCTGATGGAAATTGGATTGCAGCGGCAGGAGAGACACTTGAGAGACTTGACGAAGACAACCGGGAATGGGTCCAGAATGTAAAGATCTGGGATCTGGAGAAACAAAAACTGTCTAAGATTATTGAAAGAGACAAACCAAAGATACAAGAACCCAAACGAAGAGACAAAAAGGATCCTGCCGTCAAAACGCCTACTTCTAACGAGGCACGCTCAATCCAATTTTCACCTGATGGTCGTTTTTTTGGTCTTGCAGCTGAGAATGGGTTCACTATATGGTCTTTACCAGATTGGAATATATTTCATGAAGTTCTGCATCAACGAATAGTGGACATTTCATTTTCACCAGATGGAACAATGTTTGCTGTTGCTGGTCATAAAGGTATAACTCTCTGGTCCATAGAAACACTAAAACCAATTGCGCTGCTTCAACGTGAAGGATTTCTCAATTTCGCAACGTCAATTGCGTTTTCTCCAGATGGCAACACACTTGCCGGCGGTTGTTTTGATGGTGTGTTAGGTCTTTGGGATGTGAGTCATCTATATGAAAATTAAAGTTAATCGTTTTTTCTATTCTCTGTATACTACTAATCAAGTGAGAGAAACGAGAAGGTATATCAGAAGAATCGCATTTTGTATTGTGTTTTTGAGTTGTTTCATAAATGGATACAGTTATGCTGGAACTTGGAGAGATCTGTTTGATCAAGCAAAACCCCATGATTGGGAACGGCTTGTAGAAGTAAACCGCTGGGAAACAGAATGGAATACTATGGATGGTCGCCTAATCGTGAGCATTAACAAACATGGGCCAGCACATGTCCCAGCTGCAGACATTCTACGATGGAAAGCTCAGAGATTTAAACTCAATAGACTAACAGTGGTCGGTGAGAACATAGCTCGTGAACCTACTCTGAAAGAGGGTAACAGTGGCGTACTTTGTTTATTCCTCGGCAAATGGAACGCAGCGTCTGACTCAGCAGAAGGTTATTTTTTCGGACCCACATATACAGAAAGAATGAGATTTACTGCAAAGGGGGTATACAAACTTGGACGAAGTAAGGGACATTACAGAGACAGGTTACCACTAACCTCAGGGCATTTAAAGGTTGTTTTTGAAAATAGTAGGTTTAGACTCTTTACTGAAGACATTTTATTGTTAGATTTCATTGATGAAGACATAATTTTCGTTGATCTTGTCGGAGTGGTAATCATTTTAGGACCTTTTGCAAAATGGTCTCTGTCATCTATCTCCACCTTTTCAATTTCTGGTAGAGATATTCCTAATCACAACTCTCTTGATGTCCAAGTCGGTGGGAATCAGTTAACTACCATTTGGGGCAGGTTAAAATGGAAAGATGAATAGACTTACAGCAGAAAGTAGTGTCTATGAAAAAGAAAACAGAAAACTATATTCTCCTATATCGAAAATTTACGGGTAACGTCAATATCACTTTACCTTACAAGGTAGGTGTCATAAGCAACATATTATTTGTGATCCTATTGGGTATTGTTATGTGTGGTCCCAGTTACGCTGGTGAATGGCGAGATTCGTTTGATGATGAAGAACTAAAGGGTTGGGAAGATACTTTAGTAGGAGGTGCTTGGGGGACAAAATGGGAAGTCGCAGAAGGATTCCTTTTTGGTAAAATGGGTGGACTTAGGAGTCAACCGCGTTGTGATGAGACCGCTGGAGGTTTTATACGCTGGAATGCACACAAAATACAGCTTAAAGAGTTAACAGTAATTGGCAGAAAGATAAGCTATCCACAGACAGGACCGTACGGCATGGGTGAACTCTGCTTGTTTCTTGGAAAACTTGTGGATATTGATAAATTTGCAGTTGAGGGATATATTTTCAGTCCCGAAGAGACAAGCAAAGTATCATTTTCCATAGGTACTTATAGTAGAGGCAAAACAAGAGCTTGGTATGGAGGCGAATTTCCGTTAACGTCTGACTATCTTGAAGTTGTTTTTGATTCTGGGAAATTCCAGCTCCTCACCAAAAATGTCTTGTTAACTGAATTTGTTGACAATAACTTCACGAGCATTGATGTTGTGGGATTACTCGTTACCTGCCACGTCGGAGGACATTGGTTTGGTGGTGGCATCTCAAGTTTCTCAGTTTCTGGACAGGGTATTCCGGATCACAACCTCGCTGTGGAGTTACGAGAAACGCACCTTGCAACAACTTGGGCTCAGATCAAGCGTTTTGAGTAGAGTGTTATAAGGACTGAAATTTAAAATAGTGTGATTATGAAGCAGATACGACAGATCAAGATATGGATTTTGGTTTTCGTCCTTTTTAATATTATTTCTCAATCTGTTCTTGCACAAAGTTATCAGACAGATTTTGATCATCTGGAAGGAGAACACTGGGAACTTTGGGGGTATCATTCTATATGGAATGCTGAAAAAGGTTATTTAAAGGGTAGGATTCAGTCTCCAAGAAGAAATATTGAAGTGTTTCAATTCAAACTCTTCTCTGGTAAATATAAAAGTATTGACATATCCGCTTTCAATGACACAATTCAGAGACAAGTAAATAAACCTGGATACAAAAAGTTCACAATTACCTTAAAGGACTTAGTATCCCGCCGAGGTGATTTTGGTGTCGCACTTGGTCGGATGTTCGTTGATCCCCCTGAAGAATATCCGTTGTTCTACGTGTTTTTTACCGATAGGATCATTGCAGGAGAATTTAATGGATGGAATGGTCTATCAAATTTTCCAAGGTGGCAAATTCCTCGCCATCCAGCGACTCGTTGGGAAACACAGGAGTTGGAGTCTATGGAACTACGTTTTGATAATGGACGTTTTCAGTGGTTTGCGAATGATGAAAAACGCGCTGATTTTAAAGACTCCGATTTTTCGGTAATTGAGATCATTGGGTTTGTCTTGTTAGGACATGAAATACATGTTGGAAGTGGACGGGTAGATTCATTTACGTTCTCCAGTATAGGGTTATCAGTTTCTCCGCAAACAAAATTAACAACTACATGGGGTCAAATCAAGCAGATCAAATAGACAAGCAGGAACTCCAGCATTCGAAATTAACAGAGGAGACGCTAATTTCACATTTTGAACGTAACTACCCTATATGTTTTATGCAGGATTGACAATATTCTATTACTCTACTTTCTTTCTGGTGCAGATGTTGTTTCCCATTCTGGCCAAATCTCTATCATAGATTCAGGTTGAATCTGTATTTCAATACCTTCACTTGCAAGTTCAACCCTTAGATGGTTTTCACATTCTTTCCTTTCTAAAGGTAATAGCCAATAGGCACGATACACGTCCCCATCAACATAACCACCGACGCATAAGTTTTCTATGTGTTGAAAGATAATGTGTGTGTCTCCCCGCAACTCATGGATGGTTTGTCCATTCTGTTTAACACGAAGTTCAACTGATGAGGAAACTGAATTCAACCAGTCCGCTTGGAGAAAAAGAATCGGTTTTCCATCCTCTGAAGTTATGTTGAAAGTGGATTCAACTGCCGTTTGACTTTGTGTATGGAGAGAAACTGCATTTTCTACCAACGGATGCTTTGCGAAGACAGCGTGTGCCGTTCCCTGATGAAAACGTGAAAGAGGTGAACCGTACGCGTTCCACTCCAGAAACGTGAGTAAGTGTGTTCGCAAATCTCCTTCAAACTGCTGGACATTCTCGTTTTGCTCAAGTTCTAATAGTATATTTGACAGACGGTTAATCTTCGCATACTCAGCTCGTGCCTTGGTAAACAATTTCACAACAGACCAGTCAGGATTGGCTTTGTAAGCGTTCAGGAAACACATAACCAATTGATTAGTATACCTTGCAGGAATCATGCCGGGGACAGTTGCAGTATTTCCAAGATAGGTGCGACAACCGTTGTTTAAAAATGCTCTTAATAGTTCTGAACCGGGGGGTGTTGTTGCGCATCCGTTGATTATAGCGATTGGGTGTCGTGTTAACTGCGGCATACTTTTAGCAGTTATGAATTTTTCTCCGAATCGATTGCTTAAACCTTGAGGACTGCCATGTCCGAAATGGATTATTAGGTCCGAATCAGGTAGTTGTCCGTCTTTTTTCCTTCCGATGACCTCAACTTGATGTCCTTGTTGTGTTAGTGCATCCAGAAATAGTTGGGTTTCTAAATGGATACGCGTATCCTCTGAACACATAATTGTCGCTTCTGGTCCCGCGACGTCTGTAGTGTCACTCAATTGTTTTATCATAGCTTCAGGATCGCCAAGTATTCTTGTTACAACAATTTCAGGCAGACCATCGTTATCCAAATCAGCATAAAAAGAGTCTGTGTGAAGACGCAGATCACCTAAACCGATTTCCCACATCGGTATAATGGTTTCGTCACCTACCAGTATAAGCGAATCCAACTTTCCATTTGTCCTTGTAACTACCTCATTTTTGATTTCCTTTGCCATTCCTGTCAGTTTTGCATTTGGATATTTTGGTATTTTGATATGTTTCCCTGTCTTCTGCAAATGAACTTCATCAATATCAAGCGACTCTGCATTGTGTCTATGCGCAAATGTCTCAATCGCTTCTCTGATTTTGGGCACTTCTCTACGGTAGTTTTTCTCAAGAGCGTTCATATTTGTAAGTATTAGCATGTGATTGAATTCTCCATCTGTTTTCATATTCTTTCTTTTCCTTTGGTTTCATTTAGGTGTCTTTATTTTAACACGGGATGACACAAAAATCAAGTATTGATATTCTGGCTGAGTATTGGTATAATAGACCTAAAAGAAATAGATAAAATCCGGTTTTTTAATCTGAAATAATAGGTCATGGATACACTAAGAATAGACTTTGACAAAGGTACACTTATCTTACAGAACGTTCCTGATGATGTGCAACCGAAGTTGCCGGATATTCTCTGGGATGAACGCACACTCACTTTCCGTGCGCCTGCTTATCGTTATCGCCATATCGTGTCGCAGCTGCGGGCACATGACATTCCTTACACAGATTCAGCAAGACAATTCACAGTTAAAGACTTTACTAACCAAAAAGCAGTATCTCCTTATCCCTACCAAACTGAAGCAATTGACGCGTGGCATGCAAATAACAAACGCGGTGTGATAAGTCTTCCTACGGGGGCAGGTAAAACTTTCATTGCAATTTTGCTTATTGCAGAAACGCAACGTCCAACGCTTGTGCATGTACCGACAATTGATCTCATGCACCAATGGTATGATGTGCTGAAAGAACATTTTGGTCAAGAAGTAGGTCTCTACGGCGGCGGACAACACGAACTGAGAGACTTGACTGTTACTACATATCAGTCTGCTGTGATGCATGCCCCCCATTATGGTAATCGGTTCGGTTTTGCTATTTTCGATGAATGCCATCATCTTCCGGGAGATCAATATCAATATGCTGCGATTAGTAGTATTGCTCCCTTTCGTTTGGGATTATCAGCGACTCCTGATCGTGTTGACGGTAAAGAGAGTCGGCTTTATTCACTTGTCGGGGAGTGTTGCTATGAAGCACAGGTGCAGGAACTCTCTGGTAAGACACTTTCCGAATATCGCGTTGTCACGATTGCAGTTGATATGGAAGACATTGAACGGGTTCAGTATGAAGAGGCACGTCGCACCTATCTCAATTTTCTGAAGCAAGCCAGAATAAATATGGGTACACCGAGCGGTTGGCAGACGTTTCTTTGGAAATCATCTCAATCCGCAGCTGGACGCGTAGCCTTTAAAGCGTATCTTACACAGAAACGTCTTAGTTTCGCCTCTACCGCTAAAAAGGAGTGGGTGTGGAAGTTAATCCAGCGACATCGGGGTGATCGCATCCTTATCTTTACGCAAGATAACGATACTGCGTATCAGATCGGAACTCGTTTCTTCCTCCCAGTGTTAACACATCAGACAAAACAGAAAGAGCGACAAGCGTTCTTGAACGGATTTCGCGATGGTACTTACTCCATCCTTGTCACCTCAAAAGCACTAAATGAAGGTGTGGACGTTCCAGAGGCAAATGTCGCCATTATTGTATCTGGAAGTGGTAGCGTGCGAGAGCACGTGCAACGGTTAGGACGTATCCTTCGTAAACGTGAAGGGAAACAAGCAGTACTCTACGAACTTATATCCAAGCGTACCGGTGAACAGTTTGTAAATAAGCGACGCAGGCAACACCACGCGTATCAAAGTTAAAGATTAACCCAATAGTTCCAATCAATACGTGTCGGGATTCGCTTCGCTCTACCCGACCTACGAAATAGCTACAATAATATGTTGATAAAGTACTATGCTAACAAAAGACCTCCTCCGATATAAGATAAAGAGCGGAAAGATTTATCCGCAATTTGTGAAACCTACAGATCAGAAATTGCTATCAATTGCTGATCTGTTAATCACTGTGTTTGAAGAATCATCGGATAAGACAAGGTCAACACTTTTAGCTGCAAGTCAAGAAGTTATTGATAGTTCATCTGTTGCACTTGTAATCAAGCGCGGACTTGAAAAGTTACTGTTAGATAGAACAGATTTTGATACATCTCCTAACGAAGAACTCATA
Source organism: Candidatus Poribacteria bacterium (assembly GCA_965261435.1). Taxonomy (GTDB): domain Bacteria; phylum Poribacteria; class WGA-4E; order WGA-4E; family WGA-3G; genus MSPOR6. The sequence continues at coordinate 1,801,174 of CBDHDL010000021.1, read as the reverse complement.
ATGTTTCGACAGAAACTTTTCACTAAGACAAGTCAATTGCTATCACACGAACATTTTCAGGATTATTCGGATTATCAGCAGAAAGTTCTAAAGATAGTAGCCGATGAATCGTTAACAGATATTACGCCTACAGAAGAGAATACGTTAGGCGAGAGACTTTATGCCGATCTGCCGAGTTGTCAACCGATTTTGTCGTTTAAGACGCTTTCTGCGGAACACTTGCTGCATCGCTACAATACTGCCCAGGTGCAAGGTCTACTCTTTCATTGCAACTCCCTCACTCTGAATCTTACAGATTCTATGACAGCAGAACTGCGTCAGTTGTTCAAGTATCTCAGGTTTCATCAGTTATTATGTACGATACAACGTTTAGATAGACACAAAGACACGAATCTACAGCAACAGGATGAAAAGAAAGAGAATGCCCGTAACGAAGATGTATTCCAGATAACAGTTGATGGTCCGCTTAATCTGTTCTACAAGACGAAACGGTACGGCATGAATTTGGCAAACTTCTTTGTTGCTGTGCTGCACCAACCGACGTGGGAAATCACTGCGGAGATTCAGCTGCGGAATAAACGTCCTTTAAGATTATATCTCAACGAATCGTGTGGGATAAAACCGATTTCACAACAGTTTCTCGCCTATATACCAGAAGATATTGCACATTTTCAAGAGATGCTTACGAACAAAACAGATGACTGGCAGATAAGTCCCGGAAGTCAGTTTCTACCTTTACCTGGTGATGCCTACTGCTTCCCAGATTATCAACTGGTGCATAGCAGTAGTGTGAAGGTTTTTATTGAGTTATTCCACCCGTGGCATCAAAGTCATCTACTTACACGCCTTAATACACTTGCCGACCATACAGATACGCCTCTTATCCTTGGTGTTTCAAAAGAATTAGAGAAAAAACCGATCATTTCGGATGCATTAGAGTCTTCTACCTATTTCTCTGAGTTCGGTTTTATCTTCCGAGATGTCCCGACAATGGGTGCTTTGCTTCCAATTCTGAATTCCCTTGTGTAGTAAAACCAATTCTGAACCTGGATCTACAAGACTATAGGATTTCCAAGATAAGATGTCTGTAGTGCATATCATAATTCTGTGAAAGGTATCTTAAAATAACAGATAAAAAAACCGCGTTATCCGATATAGTCCGAGATTCAGAGTAACTTCTAAGCATCTTTATCAAACTCATGTTCAGTAATATTGATCTCTACCCAATCATCCCATCCATACTCATTTGCAGTAATTAAGACTGCATCCCTGCCAGCTTCCCTAATCTCATCAAGTTTTTTTTTATCCAATTCGGGGTAATAGGATATATTCACATTGATTGTTTTCTGATCAGAATTAGGGGAATAAGACAGCCTAAAGCCATTAGCCGTTAAATTACCTGCCCTATACAAAGAATTTAACATTACCGCTAACCACTCTAATCGAGATGGCATGTATTTTTCTGATCCATAATTTTGATTTTCCATTGTAAGCTCCTTTGTAAACAAATACAAAGTATATTATGGGGACAACTGTTTTATAACGAATTCTAAAAATTTAAGTAGGACAGGAACAATTATGGTTGCACCAGCAATAAAGAAACCTATATATGTTTTCAAATTTGCTTGTTTACCACTAATTTCCTCTTTTAGTTCCCTTTTTGTTTCCTTTAGTTCAGTATTCACTTCTTTAATGTTGTCTTTAAGATCGTTTTTAATGTCTCTTATATTATCGATCAAATCATCCTTCACTTCTTTTATCCTAAGACCTAAACGTGATTCAACGTCATCTACCTGCTTATCCACAACATCAACTTTTGTTTCCAGATTCGCGAACCTTTGTTCTATTGTTTCTCTTGTTGGTATATTTTGGTTTTCCATAATATAGCTTCTTATCAAAAGTTATACCATTTCTATAGGTAAAAGTATTGTATGTTATTCTGACATCCGTCGTATGTTCAGAAATTTATATGGGTCTATACCCTTATCATAATCTAAGACTGTAAGCCCTGCGGGTATCTCCCCTGCCATGAGTTGCTGCTTAACATCATCAGACAGATCCCTCGGATGTCCTGTTATGGTTCCACTGCTATATACGCCATTATAACTACGTTGGACATAAACGGTACCGCGACTGATAGGATATAGTAATCCGTTGCTTTTCTCAAGGATCCCCTCAGTCCGGTGTCCTTGTTTCCATAGTCGGATTTGGACGCGTGTCATTAATTCAAGCATAGGGTTATCGTGATATTTAGACCAGTCAACATGAGGATAAGGATAATCTTCTGGTATTTCAGGATAAGGGCCAAAACCGTGTGGGGAGACGCTGATTTTCTCTGTTTCTATGTTATCCCTCAGCATAACGACAGAGAAGCTGATTATTAGAATGATAATGAGGGTAGCGATCCCCCAGTACAGTTTTTTCATTATATCCTCCTATAGGTCGGTTAGTTGGCAGGTATCCCCTTTAAAGCAACAGCGCACCCCTGCCACTTACAGCTTAAATCTAATGTATTTTTAGAATAAGGGGTGCCCACATTGATTTAAACAGTTAAGTGTAATTCGCATGATATAACTCTATATTTTTTATGTTAACCGTTTTGTTATCTTATTCAACTCTTTTCAACTTTTTTCAATTCTTGTTCAGTTATATTATACGATATTATAACGTGAGTTTGATAAATAATTCTATAATTTTTGTTTAAAAGAGAACTCTTTTGAGTATTTTAACACTTTTTTGCAAAATTGACGACTTTTATTTAGCTTTTGAGAAATTTCTGACATCACGATCACTTCAGGATGATAAACCGATTGAAACACGCGGGTGTCCCCGCAGTCTACACGACAGTGAGGTAATGACTATCCTCATTGTCTTCCATCAAAGTGGTTTTCGGACGTTCAAACATTTTTATGAAAAACATGTATGCGTCTATTGGTGTGCTGAGTTTCCAAATCTTGTCAGTTATTCTCGGTTCGTGCAGCTCAAAAAAGAGGTGCTGCAAGTCTTGACGATTTATCTATATTTGCAACGCGGAGAATGTAGTGGCATCTCTTTTGTAGATTCCACACGCCTAATCTTTTTTCAAACTCACGTTAATCATATAAATCTGTGAAATCCTATATATCCTGGTTCAGACGATCTGTGTTTTCTATATACCTTTCGCCCCTCTGGGGTTTGTTTTCTCTCCGTTCACCTTTTTCTATATACCTTCCGCTCCTCTGGAGCTATAGAAAGACTAAAGATTGTATTATGCTGTAAATCCTATAATCTTGAAATTCTTGGTTCAAACAACAAAAAATTCAAATCCACAATAAGTCAACAAATAAATTAACGTTAGTAAAAAACATTGCACGAAAATCCGAAAACTATATGCCATGGTAAACCCTCCTTGAATGGGACTCTGGATTTGGATATAATTAAGATAGGAATGCAGGCAATAAGTTATGAGAATTATGGAGACAACAGAATTATGGAGACAACAGTAGACATGCAAACTTCTTACCTAAAAATTGATGAAGACAAAAATACACGTTTTAGTGTTGTATTTAGTCCTGACGGTTCTAAACTTGCGGGGTGTAAGGACAATACTATCCGACTTTGGGATGTTGATACAGGACAAGAAGAGAAGATGTTCTGGGTTAGTTATGATGAAATATACACAACTTCTGTAAGGAGTGTTGCATTCAGTCCGGATGGGAAGATGATCGCAGGTGGTATTGACGAACGTGAGACAATCTGTCTTTGGGATGTAGATACAGCAGATCAGATTAATGTATTGACTGAAAGAAAAAGCAACGCCTTACATTGGGTCAATACCGTCACATTTAGTATTGATGGGAAGATACTCGCAAGTGGCAGTGAAGACGGAAATCTCTACTTGTGGGATGTTGCGACGGGTGAAAGACTGAAGAAGCTTACCGAGGATTCGGATAATATATTTAGTGTTGACTTCAGTTCCGATGGGAAAACGCTTGCAAGTGGTAATTCGGGGAATACTATCCGCTTGTGGGATATAGAAACAGGGAAGCATAAGGGAACACTTGAAGCACATACGAATTGGGTCTTCAACGTTGCGTTTAGTCCAGATAGCAGTACATTGGCAAGTGGCAGTTGGGACAAAACTATTCGCCTATGGGATACAAATACGCAAAAGGAATTGAAATCATTTACAGGACACACAGGTATCGTTTGGAGTGTTGCATTTCGTCCTGATGGAAGAGTGCTTGCAAGTGGCAGTGCTGACAAGACTATCCGCTTGTGGGATGTTAGCACAGGAGAACAACTGCAAATGCTCACTGGACATTCTGCAGATGTTAAGTGTGTTGCGTTCAGTCCTGCTGGGTCTAAGTTGGCAAGTGGGAGTGAGGATGGGACAGTGCTGCTGTGGGATATCCCAGCATATTAAACAAAAGGAACCTACATAGTGGAAATCAAGACTTTTTCTACTCTATTGATTCTATTTTTCATCATAACGTTCTATTTGCCAAAAACACATGCGGTAGATTATACCCAATTACATTTGCCAGAGGGTGCAAAAGCACGGCTTGGAAAAGGCACCATAAACGATGTGCGACTGTCACACGATGGCACAAAGTTGGCTATAGCCAGTTCTATCGGTGTATGGCTTTATGATGTTAACACGCGTAAGGAAACAGCACTCATTTCAGGACATACGGATGTTGTTAGAAAGGTAGTGTTCTCAACAGACGGTAAAATCCTGGCGAGCAGTGCTGATGATAAAACCGTTCGGCTTTGGGACACAGAGTCAGGGAGAAACTTAAAGAAACTTGATGTCCCTAAGGGTTATCTTTTTTCTCTAAGTTTTTCAGATGATGGAAAAACACTTGTAGGATTGAATGCACAAAGAATAGTTTTTCTATGGGATATCCTCACTGGCAAACTGCTAAAAACATTTCGCCCTAAGTACAATAAAATAAGGGTCAAAGGAATGGATTGGACTCGTGCTTTGGCTGCATTTGTTGACCAAACAAGGAATGTTTCCTTTGCGATTGGAAATCATGATGGAACGGTTAGCATACAAAATGGAAATACGCGTAAACATATAAAAACGCTCGTAGCAAGGACGAATGAAGCCGCCTTCTATCAGATAGGTGATGTTACGACGCCTCCAAAAGTGATAGTTCAGCTAAATGCTAATGACGATGCTGCTTCCTTTCCCACACAATATAGAGATGATGGGACACCTTTTCCTATCCAATATAAATTAGGAATATCACATGTTTCTCCTGAGACTTTTATGGAACAACCAATAAAATGGCTGGACGAGTTGGAGTTTTCCCCAGATGGGAATACCTTGGTGAGTTCATGTACATACAGGGTCCCACGTTTTAAAGGTTTTAATGCTGACCCAGGACCATTTGAAATTTGGGATATTGATACAACTGAACAACTTGCAGCACTTCCCCCTTATATTGATGTCACGTTTTCAAATGATGGCAAACGCCTGGCACTGACAGGAACTGCTGGATCTGTTATATGGGACATCGGCACCCGGAGTAAAATTGCTACGTTCTTAGATGTCGACACTGTCAAGTTTTCAGATGATGGAAACTTGCTTGTTCTTATTAGCAAGGATAATTACACGTTGTGGGATTTAGCTGCCAATCGTGAAGTCGCTAAGTCGTTGACTGTGTCAGATGAGTCTAAACCTTTTCCAGATCGTTTTGAAGTCTCAGGTGATGGGACAATTCTTGCCACTACAGATGAAAACGGTGAAGTAAATGTATGGCAGACACACACCGATAAACCACTATTTACCCTTACTTCTGGTTATACAAAACCGTTCAACTCATTGGCAGTTTCTAAGGATAGTAAAACACTTGCAACGAGCGATATTTTTGAAACCATTCAACTTTGGGATATTACCACACATGACAAACGGATGACTATTAAAACGGATGAAGAATCTATCCGTGCGCTAACATTTGCTAAGGACAACCAAACGCTTATCAGTGAGAGTAGAGGTAATATCAAGATCTGGAATATTGCCTCTGGAGAACAGGAAAATGCATACACTATCCCTGAAACACGGGTTGGCGGATTCCATGATTCATTTAATGATGGAACACACTTTTTTGAACACAGACGGGGCGTTTTTACACAGAACGGTGATAAACTGATTATTCTAACAAAGAGCGGAATTGAGATCTGGGATACTCTCAATGGCAAGAAACTAAATAACTTTACAAAGATTGATTGGCGTTCGTATGAGTTTACGATGAATGAAGAAATGCTTGTTAATTGTATAGGTAGCAAAATCTACTTATGGGATTTGAGAAAGGATGAGCAATTAGGAACACTTGAAACATCTAAAGGATTCTTTGATGGATTCTTAGAAGGTGTTAACTTACGTAATTTTAATGTGTTTTCGTTGGCATTTACACCAGACGGTAGAACCCTTGTCGTTGGCAACGGCGACAAGAAAATCCAGGTATGGGATGTTGTAGACCGGCATCTTATTGAAACCATCAGTGGACATCAACATGCAGTCTGTGAATTAGTATTCTCTGCGGATGGTAAGATTCTCGCCAGTGGGGACACAGGTGGTAAAATACATCTATGGGAATTTGCCAATCGACGCCATATCACAACTTACAAAGCCTCTAAAGGTTTTATCCACACATTGGCATTTACACCTGATGGGAAAACGCTCGCGAGTATGAACGGAATTCAAGATGGAACGGTTTATCTTTGGAATGTACCATCTAAATGACATGTGTTGTAACTTGCGTGTGATGGATGTTCAGGACCATTCAGTTTTATGAATACCCATTATTGAGATTTCCTTATAGTTATTACCCAAAACGGTAGGCGGGGAATGACGCAATGCGTATTACCGGTGTCATTCGCGCATGTCGTGATTCATTCAAAAATCAGAACATAAAAGTGCTTGCTATTCTTATCAATTCTCAGATATAATTAACAAAAGATGTCTCCCTGGTTCAAGTATTATAGGACTTACGCAAATTTGGGTGTACCTGTTTAGAATTTTGCTTTTTCAAGGATTTTATCCCCGATTTTTGTCATTTTTAGGGATTTACCCCCCTTTATCCCCCCGCAAGCGAGGGGAATGCGTAAGTCTTGTATTAACAATATTCTCACGTATTTGACTAAAAGGAGAAACACCGATGAAAACCGATGCAGATGAGCGAAAAATATCTTCTGTTCCAACAGACACACCAATATTTTATCCTGATACGGATGGTAAACCCATGGCTGCAAGCGACCGTCACAGACGGATCCTCTTTCGCACAATAGAAACACTTGAAGCGCATTACGCCCAACAACCGGATGTTTATGTCTCTGGTGATATACTGATGTATTATGTGAAGGGTGACCCATATCAGGTGATTGCACCGGACGTGTTAGTCTCTTTCGGGTTAGAGAAAAAAGATCGGCTTACGTATCTTGTCTGGGTTGAGGGTAAACTTCCTGATTTTGTGATGGAGTTCAGTAGCAAAACCACTTATGATGAAGACTTAGGACCTAAAAAGGATCGCTATGCTTCCTTAGGAATCCAAGATTACTTCTTATATGATGCGTTAGATCTATACCTGCCAACGCCACTGATGGGTTTTACATTAGTTGATGGTGTGTATGATCCGATTTCCGGTGATAGAGATGGTGGTCTACATTCTGACGTTTTAAGTTTAGATTTCCATGTAGACGATGTAGGTTTAGGGATTTATGATCCTGTTGCGGGTGCATGGCTGCAGACCCCTACCGAATCAGCTGAAGCACGCGCTGAGATGGCTGAAGCACTGGCAGAACAGGAGGCAGCACGCGCTGAGATGGCTGAAGCACGCGCTAAGCAGGAAGCAGCACGCGCTGAGACAGCTGAAGCACGCGCTGAGACAGCTGAAACTGAAGTCGCACAACTCCGAGAACAATTGCAACGTTTACAAACACGCAGCTAACCCAAAGTCATAATAGGAAATTGGAAGTGTGGAAGAGGCTACACATAATTCGGGTAGAGTGTTATAAAAAGACTTGGGGGAGGGGAGAAATGAGACCAATCATCATATACTGCATTGCGGTAGTGCTAATCGGATGTGGATTTAATACTATTCCATATTCAGAAAAAACCAATGTTATAGAACCGAATGCGGCAGCAATGGCACATTATCATTGGGGACTTACTTATGCCAAAGAAGGAGATCTCGCGCAAGCTATTACCGAGTTGGAATTGGCAATTCAGAATGAACCGGGATGGGTACTTCCGTATTTCAATCTGGGTGCAGTATATGGAAATAGGGGAGAACTTGACTTCGCTATCTTGGCATGGGAACGTGCAACCCAACTGGATGCTGACTTCGCAAAAGCACACTTCAATCTTGCTGTTGCCTATTCTCTACGCGCGGAGGAAACTGACAACGACTATCCTAAACACACTGATATTGAAAGATCAATTGCATCATTACGGGAAGCAATCCGTATAGATAAAAAAACTCTAACTGATGCGAAAAATGAAACTGCATTTGATAAAATTCGTGAACTACCTGAATATAAGGCATTGGTTGAAACCCCTGAACCGAATTAGTTAGACTCTCCGTTCTATCATATAGTTACTTGCACTGTTTTCCAGCACGCATACCGCCAAAACATTATACACATTATGAAATTTACAGGACTATAAATTATCTGATTGTCTATCAAAGAACAGGAGTTTAAAATGTCCTTTACTGATGATAGTTTACCAGTTGACCAAATTCTGTGCGGAGATAATTTGGAACTTATCAGACAATTGCCTGATAGTAGCATTCAATTGGTTATTACCTCTCCCCCCTATTTTCAACAACGTGATTATGGTAGCGGAATGGGAAATGAAACTAATGTCACTGATTACATTGAGACACTAATTTGCCTATTCCGAGAATGTGTCCGTGTTGTGAGAGATGATGGTAGTATTGTTTTTAATATTGGTGACAAGTATCAGGATAGCAACTTACTTCTTGTTCCATATCGTTTCGCTGTTGCAGCAACAGATACAGGATTGGTTAAACTTGTAAATGAAATTACATGGGTGAAAAAGAATCCGACTCCACGGCAGTTTAGCAGACGTCTTGTCAGTAGTACTGAACCGTTCTTCCATTTTGCCAAATCAGACCAATATTTTTACGATCCCAAAGCTTTTTTAGCAGAATCGAGTGAACCACAACGTTTAAACAAAAAAGACAATTCAAACGTAGGGCAGCGGTATTTTGAGCTCATTGAAGAATCCGATTTATCTAAGGAGGAAAAATCTCTTGCTCGGATTGAACTTGCAGAGGTTATTCAAGAAGTAAAACGCGGAAAAACAAAAAGTTTTCGAATGAAAATTCGTGATATTCATGCTCCTCCATTTGGTGGACAGATGGGTGGACGTACATTACAATTAAAAAACAAAGGATTTACAATCATTCGGATTCACGGCAATAAACTCAAGCGAGATGTAATTGAAACTCCTGTTGCTGCTGTTAAAGGAAATATACACCCCGCAATCTACCCTGTCAACCTTGTAGAGGAGTTTTTACATCTTCTCACTCCTTCAAGTGCAATCGTTCTTGATCCGTTCATGGGGTCAGGATCAACAGCGGTTGCTTGTAAGAACCTTGACAGATATTACATCGGATATGACATCAATGCCGATTACTGTGAGTATGCTCAGCAGCGTGTCACCGATTTTCATAGAATTAGATTACAATAAGAATACGGATATAAAAGAAATTCATTTGCGATATTGGAAGGACTTGCTGAAGTATTTGTCAGGAAATACTCTTTAATCGGAACAGTAATACCGCATGGCACAATATTCCACTCTCTCTCACGATGAACTTGATGATGTTGTTGCACATTATGAGATCGGTACACCTACAGACCTAGAAGAACTTCAGGGAGGGTTTGGAAATAGCAACTTTAAACTGACAACTACAGATGGCAAGTTTCTATTGAAAATCTGTGATGAGAAGAATCTTGAAGAACTTCATCAACAGATCGCACTATTAGAACATCTTCAAAAACATTTCTATCCGACTGTGTATCCAATTCTACAGAAAAATGGCACCCCTCTTTACGATAAGCAGAAGTACCGAGTGATGATCTATCCGTTTTTGGATGGAGACACACCGCACCCTTCACAACGCGTATCAGAACATATTGGCGAAGCGTTAGCAAAATTGCATTGCATACCATCACTTTCAGAATTGCCACGTTTTCCAATGGGGGTTGCACAAATAATGCCCTTTTTTGAAGAGGTAAAAGGTACACAATTTTCCGCACATCCGTTTTTACTTTGGTTGCAGTCGGAACTTGAATGGATCAAACCTGAATTAGACAAATCTCTTCCTGTAGGACTCCTGCACGGAGATCTGTTTTTAGATAATACCCTCTTTGATGATGATAAAATGGTCGCAATTCTCGACTTTGAGGAGGGGTGCCATGATACCTTACTAATTGATATCGGGATGACAATTATTGGGTGTTGCTATACAGCAGAAGATCAGTTGGATGTTGATGCTCTCCAAGGTTTTTTAAAGGTGTATAACGCATTGCGTCCTCTGACAGAAAACGAATGGGACTGTTTAGATGGTTTTGTCCACTATGCAGCATTGTCGATTGCGTTCTGGCGGTTTAGACAGTTTAATATCCGCTATCCGGACGAACATCGCGCAGAAACCTATCATGAAATGATTTCACGCAGTGCAAAATGGGAAACAGTAAGGCTATAATAAACATACTTCCTTATCATAGGAATATAATTTGCATACAGAAAGATGTCTTTAATTACAATCAACAATGTCACAAAACGTTATGATCCAGACATAATTCTGGACGATATATCTATAGCAATTGCGCCTGGTGACCGAATAGGGTTAATTGGTCGTAATGGCTGTGGAAAGACGACTTTACTGAAAATCATGTGTGGCATACTCACCGATTTCAAGGGAGATGTTGTTTTAGCAAAGGGACGACGCATTGGATACTTGAGCCAAGAACCTGAGTTAGAACAGGATTGTACGTTACGTCAAGAAATGCTTAAGGTTTTTGATAAACGGATGGCACTTGAGGATAAGATGTTACTCCTTGCAGAAGAGATGGAAACTGAAGAATCACCTATTCTGCTGCAGCAGTATGCGCGTATTCAGGAACAGCATGAACGACTTGGTGGATACGATTATGAGCATAAGATAAATCGTGTTCTGGGTGGATTGGGTTTTAGGGAACAGGATTTCAATTTACCTGTCCGTGTCCTAAGCGGTGGTCAAAAGAGTCGGGCAACATTGGCGAAACTGCTCCTTGAAGAACCAGACCTATTACTCTTTGATGAACCGACAAATCATCTTGACATCAATGGAATACAGTGGTTAGAAAACTATCTCAACACTGAATACAAAGGCGGTGTGCTGGTTGTTTCTCACGATAGATACTTTTTAGATAAGGTCGTTCGGAAGGTTTGGGAACTGACTGAACAGAAGATAAATGTCTATCGTGGTAACTACTCTAAATTCTTGGAGATCAAGAATATAGAGAAACTCGTTGACAGTCGTGCATATAAAACACAGCAAGCATTTCTTGCACAGGAGAAGGAATTCATAGATCGTAATATTGCAGGACAACGGACGCGTGAAGCACAAGGAAGGCGTAAAAGACTGGATCGTGTAGAATTAGTTGAAAAACCGAAATCTGATGCGCCAACGTTGAAACTTAACATAGCACCTTCAAAACGCGGTGGAGATGACATCCTGCGATGCCAAAATGTGAGTAAGCAATTTGACGATAAAGTGTTATTTACAAATCTGAGTTTTGACGTGTTTCGTGGAGATGTAATAGGGATTATTGGTCCTAACGGTACTGGTAAAACTACGTTTTTCCGGATGATGTTGGGAGAAGAAAAGCCAACAGCAGGAGAACTTTGGGTCGGTCCCAATCTCAGGCTCGGATATTATACGCAAGAATTAGAGGGACTTAATCCTGAGAACGATGTCCTTGATGAAGTTTGGGAACTATGTCCAGATAAGACACAGTTTGAAATACGAAGTTATTTGGCGAAGTTTCTCTTTTCTGGTGATGATGTGCTCAAACAGATTGGAAACTTGAGTGGAGGTGAACAGAGTCGCGTTCAATTAGCGAAATTGCTATTAGAAAATGCGAATGTGCTTTTACTGGATGAACCGACAAACCACTTGGACATTCCAGCACGCGAGTCGCTTGAAAACGCACTTGCTGAATATCCTGCTACGTTGTTCATTATCTCTCATGATCGCTTCCTTTTGAATCGTCTTGCAACAAAATTGCTAATTTTTGATGTAACCAAAGAAGGAACAAACACGTTCTTATTTGAAGGTACTTATACTGAGTTTGAAGCGACACAACAGAAACAGGTTGTTGATCAGCAGATGCCTGAGCAAGACAAACCTGTTCAAAGTGCATCACCCCCCAAACGGGCAAAGTCAAAATCTAAGCGGAAGCGGAAGATGAAGGCTCAACGTTTGGTTGGCAGCAACTAATTTCCCATAATTAATTCGTAAATTCCATAGTTATTCCATTTTTATTTGACATCAAGTATAAAATTATTGTATAATTTATGTCGTATACGACGGAATACATATCTTATATAGGACGTATTTTGAAATGCCAAAGGACCGAGGGTTCAATCAAGAAATTGATGTTGTAATGCGCGTGATGCGTCATGCGCAAGCAGCAGTCAAATCCAGGTTTATACAAGATGTTGTTCCTAAACGATTAACAATTGTTCAGTTCAATGCTTTACAACATCTGCATTGGTATGGTTGTGAAACTGGTATGTATGTGAGTGAGTTAGGTGAACATTTGGGTTTGGCACACAACACAGTTTCTGGTTTGGTTGATCGTCTTGAACGTAATGGATGGGTAATTCGTCGTAAATGTGAAGAAGATCGTAGACGTGCTCGTATTCAACTTACAGCGCAATCAAAAGAACTTTTCCGTGAACGCGCAGACCATATTGTGGACTTCTGGGAACAGACCGTTGGTCAACTTTCTGAGGAAGAACAGGAAAACCTAATTGACAGTCTAAAGAAGTTGCAACAGGTGATGGCAAAGCCTGTGTGGCCGAGTTATTCACAGTTACATCCCCGTGATGATGATCATTTACGAGAAAAGTTTGAAACAGATATTGATGAGCTTGCGCAGACTAAACTGAAGCTCGTTGGTATCCGCTTGATACTTGCCCAAATTGCGGAAAAACGTAATGAGCACGAACTTGCGGCGTACCTGAACCAAGCTGCCTCCGAAGAGATACGACATACAAACCGGTTGTTCTCTCTACTCGGACACGGAGAACATTTTGATACACTGCTCTCATCACTTGTTGATGAAGATAAAGTAGTTTACGAGGAGTTGTTAGCATTAATTGATGATGCTCCTTGCGACGAAGAGGATGAAGAATTTGTCCTTCTCCAACAGATGTTACAAGATAGCCACAGATACAAAAAATGGTTTCGCAGAGTTCATAAACAAAAGAATCGGTGACTTCTATTTTATCAAAGGCCAGCTGAGTTTCAGTTTTGGTCAATGACACTTGAGAGGAGAACATGCAGCCCCAAAGCCAAGAGAATATTCCACTATCCCATAACGATGATGCCGAATTAATTGAACAGTTTCAGAATGGGGATACAGCAGTATTTGATACGCTTTTTACTCGTTATCAGAAACGTACATATCGGTTAGTTCAGCGTTTTGTCCCAAACCACGAAGATGCGCTTGATATTACGCAAGACGCTTTCATACGCGCTTACCAAGGATTAGGTAATTTCAAGAGTCAATGCCAGTTTTATAGTTGGCTTTACCGCATTACAGTCAACTTGTGTATTGATTTTTTACGTAAGAAATCCCGTTCGGAAGTGATGGTATATGAAACCGAAGATACTGATGAGTTGCCGATGGCAAATTTTCCTGATTTACGGTCAGATTCCCCCGCTAAAGCTGCCGAAAACAAGGAGCTTAGATCGCAGATTCGGAAGGCGATTCGTCAACTACCACCTAAGCAACGCCAAATCTTTATCTTACGTCACTGGGACGGATTATCCCTGAAAGATATTGCGACTGTAGTTGGTAGATCGGATGGCACGGTCAAAGCGCATCTTTTCCATGCACATCGTAACCTCCGCAAACATCTGCGTCCTTACCTCAAGGAATCAGATGTTTAGTCATTACCTAAAGACGGGGGTAATACCCCCGTCTCCCCTACCAGTCTTACCTGAAGTTGTATAGATCAATTGAATCCCTGTCTCTTTTTTGTTAAAATTTGCAACAACTTGTCCATCTACTCAAACCACCGTCAGAAATCTGCTTCAACGGTAGGCACGATAATATCAATATGTATCGGATCGCCTGAAGATAGCGGTAATCCGAGTGAAGGCAATCCCAAGAACCATCTGATACCCTCAATTTACCGATTAACACCTAAGTTTTGAAAAGAAGTAAACTCAAACTATCATTTTGTTGTTAAGACTCAAACCGCTACAGATTTAAAAAGCATTGCTTAACAGAAGCGGAATCGGTATAATTTGTTTAAAGAAAAGAAAACAGTGAATAGATTACACAAAGAAGTATATTAGATAGGAGATTCAAAATGGCAAACATAAGAATTCCTAAAGGATGGGAGATCCCAGAAAACCGTGTAACTCCTGAATCGGACTACATTAGCCGGAGAAAGTTTATCAAAGACCTTGGCATTGGTGCTGGAACCTTATCGCTGTTTGGTACAAGTGCTTGTGCACAAGATAATAGGGTTGCTAAACAACTTGAACCTTATCAAGCACAGAAACTTGATTTTAAGAAAAACGCTGAATTCACCGTTAAACGAAAACAGACTGAAGAGATTATTGCTGCTACCTACAACAATTATTATGAATTCACAAGTTCCAAAAGTACTGTGTGGAGACGTGTTGAAAGGTTCAAGACACGTCCATGGGAGATTGAAATATCTGGTCTCGTAGAAAAACCGATGACTTTAGATGTGGATGAATTGATTAAAATGATGCCGTTGGAGGAACGGATATATCGTTTCCGTTGTGTTGAAACTTGGGCAATGGTCGTACCGTGGATCGGTTTTCCAATGAAGGCACTGCTGGAAAAAGTTCAACCAAAAGATGATGCGAAATATGTTCAGATGACCACATTTTTTGACCCCGATGTTGCAGTACAGCAAAATGACCCGACATTGCCGTGGCCCTATCTTGAAGGGTTAACACTTGAAGAAGCGATGAACGACCTGACTTTGTTGGTAGTCGGTATTTATGGACATATTCTACCGCCACAGCACGGCGCACCTATTCGCTTGATTGTTCCGTGGAAATACGGTTTCAAGAGTATCAAATCTATTGTTAGTATTGAAATCACTAAGAAAAAACCGAGAAACTTTTGGAACGTTATTCTGCCGAGGGAATACGGGTTTGAAGCAAATGTCAATCCAAATGTACCACATCCCCGTTGGTCCCAAGCTACCGAATGGATGATCGGTTCAAGGGAAAAACACCCTACGTTAATCTACAACGGTTATGGAGACGCGGTTGCACATCTTTACAATTAAAATGGGAGACCTTTAGTGATGAAAATGGAATTTAAAACACTCTACACATTAAGCATTCCGCTTCTAATGTGTGGAGTCATGTTGTTAATATGCACTGGATGTGAACGTGAATCAGATATACAAATTAATGTACCTGCTATAGAAGGCACTATTGCGCCGGGGGTCGTTGAAGCTAACACAAACTTCGGTTTTAACCTATTCAACGAAATCCTGAAAACTGAGCAAGATAAGAATATTTTTATCTCCCCATTTAGTGTTTCGGTGGCATTGGCGATGACACTCAACGGTGCGGCAGATGTAACTGAACAAGTCATGACAGATACTCTCCAACTACAAGACAATGATTCTGAAGCAATAAATACAAGTTACGCTCTTTTGCTTCAAGCCCTGAAGACATCGGATCCGAAAGTGACACTTGCCATTGCAAACTCCCTCTGGGCACGCCAAGATTTTACGTTCAATCAAGATTTTCTTCAGCGAAATACTGATTATTTTGGCGCGGAAGTTTCAACTCTTGATTTTAGCGACATGAACTCCGTTAATATAATTAATCAGTGGGTAAATACAAATACGGAAGGTAAGATTGAAAAAATCATTGATCAAATTGCATCAGATGAAGTGTTATTCCTTATCAATGCGATATATTTCAAAGGGGCATGGCAGACAGAATTTGACCCCTCAAAAACGCGTGATGCAACGTTCCATCTTACAAACGGTAGTCAAAAGCAGGTCCCGATGATGACCCGCGAGGATAAATATCAATTTTTATATACATCCGATTTCACAGCAATTAGCCTTCCTTACGGTGATGGAAGGGTAAATATGTCTATATTCTTACCTTCCCGCGAATCCAGTCTTGATGTTTTTCTTGAGAATTTGAACGCTGAAAATTGGAAAAAATGGATTTCACAATTTAACGAACAGAAAGTTTGGATCCAAATTCCAAAGTTTAAAATTGAATATGGAACAAACCTTAACCAAGTTCTGAAGGCACTCGGTATGGGTATGGCGTTTGATAGAAGTGAAGCAAACTTCAGTCGGATGCTGCCTGATGGGGTGACGACTACAAGAAATCTATATATCTCTAAAGTTGATCATAAAGCATTCGTAGAAGTCAATGAAGAAGGCACTGAAGCTGCTGCAGTGACTAATGTTGGGATTGCTGTCACGTCAGCTCCACCACAGTTTATTGCTAACCGTCCATTTTTCTTTGCAATTCATGATAACGAGACAAAAACAGTGCTATTTATGGGAACTGTCGTTGATCCTTAGATGACACTGAAAAGAAAGGAGGAAATTCTGATGAAAACGCAATTTCGCAATATTTATTTTTCCTTTAGTCTGATAATATATGGTTTTATAACTCTCACCTGCATAGGTTGTGGTTCGGGTGATAAAGAATTTGCTAAATCTGAAGAATCTACATTAGCGAGTTTTGACAGTGGCATTTATCAATCAGGATTGAATCCACCGAATGGTGCTGCCTATGACGATGTGTTTTTTCAGGAATATGGTACAAATCCTTTTATTGATACAGAGGACGACAACTTATCAACATTCGGTATGGATGTTGATACTGCGTCCTATTCAGTTACGCGTCGTTATCTTAGAGATGGGAACTTACCACCACGTGAAGCTGTAAGGGTAGAGGAGTTTGTTAATTCCTTTGATTATAATTATACACCTCCATCTGATGGTGCTTTTTCTGTCAATATTGAAGGATCTCCATCCCAATACGGTGAAGGCAAACGACTCCAATTACTGCGAATTGGTATACAGGGTCGAATCGTACCTGACGAAGACAGAAAAGACGCGACGTTGACATTTGTGATTGATGTTTCTGGGTCAATGTCAATGGAAAATCGGTTGGGTTTAGTAAAACGTTCTTTGGGACTCTTAGTTGAACAACTTCGTCCAAGTGATAAAGTAGCTATTGTAGTTTACGGTTCTAACGCGAGGGTTGTTCTGGAGCATACAGGGATTGAGGCGCGCGGGGAAATTCTGGAAGCAATTAACGCACTGCAGCCTGAAGGTGCAACGAATGCTGAAGCAGGACTTGAACTCGGATACAGTCTTGCATTACGCAATGCCAGGTCTGGTCGTATAAACCGCGTCATTCTATGCTCAGATGGCGTTGCCAACGTTGGAGAAACAGGGGCAGATGCTATTCTCAAAAAGATCCAAGCTTATGTTGATGAAGGAATTACATTGACAACCGTCGGTTTTGGAATGGGCAATTTTAATGATGTTCTCATGGAACAACTTGCAAATAACGGTAATGGCAGTTATGCTTATGTTGATAGTCTGAACGAGGCAAAACGGGTTTTTGTTGAGAACCTGACAGGTACTTTACAGATCATTGCTAAAGACGCAAAAGTTCAGGTCGAATTCAATCCTCAAAATGTTAGCCGTTTTCGTTTAATCGGCTACGAAAACCGTCGTTTAGCAGATGAAGATTTCCGAGATGACGATGTAGACGCAGGAGAAATTGGTTCGGGACATAGTGTTACAGCACTATACGAGATAAAACTGCACGAAGATGCCGCAGGACATCTTGCAAAAGTTTCTATTCGCTATCAAGACCCTGATACCTATACCGTATCTGAAATAAGTCAAGATATTTCATCAACAGAACTGAGCAGTATGTTTGAAGAAGCATCTGCCGGGTTTCAACTTGCCGCCTCTATTGCAGAATTCGCAGAAATTCTACGTGAGAGTTATTGGGCACAAGAGGGGAGTTTGGAAACAGTACTCCAAAATATTGAAAGAATCCAACCTAATTTTGCTAATAAACAAGTTGAAGAACTTACATCTATGATAAGTCTATCAATCAGACTGAAAGCAAACGATTCCGTTGACAGGCTTTGAATGAGGAGGATATGAAAAGCCTTATATTTATCATAATGTTTCTACCTATTTTTTCGGTAGCTGCGAATTGGGGGTCATCAGAAAGCACACACTTTCGCGTGTATTACCGAGAAAAAATGGTAGACCCCAAACCGATACTTCAAATTGCTGAAGGCTTCTATGCGGAGATGTCTCGGATTACACGTCACATATCAGACGAAACGATAACAATCTGGATTTGTAATACACAAAAAGATTTTCAAGCTTACGTTCATGCCCCGATTCAAGATTGGGCAGTCGGGTGTGCTTTTCCGCTGAGTAGACGTATCATTATACAGAATCCATCTCAGATTATGGAAGCGAAGCTGCAATTAGCACAGGTGCTTCGACACGAAATAGCACATGTTCTGTTTGGACAGTATACGCGAAAAGCCGTCAAAGGTGTTCCATTATGGTTCGTTGAGGGTATAGCGATACACTTTTCAAAGGAGTGGGTACCGGGGCGGCATAAAACTTTATTGAGAAATGTTTTCTCAAAATCCATTCTCCCGCTGCACGAATTAGCGGAGAAATTTCCTGTTTCACAGTTAGGGGCAGATTTAGCTTACGCGCAGAGCCAAGATGCACTCCGATGGTTTATTGAAGTCAACAGTATTGAAGCACTGTGGGGAGTCATTGACCACCTTCATAAAGGTATACCTCTCAATAGAGCTTTTGTAGCAGTTATCGGCTATGATCTTGAAACTTTTGACCAACTTTGGCGTGAATCGTTACCACAACGTTATCATTGGGCATCTTTCCTTTCCAGTTCCTATGTCTTTTGGGGAGGAATCAGCGGTTTATTCTTGCTTTGTTATCTTATTACAAGGAGTCGTAGACGGAAACAACTTGACCGACTAATTCACCGAGAAAAAAGTGTAGATTCATTCTTTAACGAGTAAATATTTATGAATAGTACCCTAATTACCAGTCTCGTCCTACTTATTCTTATTTGTATCACTTTTGCAGCAACTGCCCAACATAAACATATTTCGCAATACCCGAACCAGTTCACACGTGATGGACATCTAATTGTTCTACCTGACCACGGCACAGTCTACATTGTCTCAGACTTACATGCACATTGGGACGATTTCAATCAGTGGCTACAACAAACTCAATTAATTGAGCGAATTAAAGCCGGGGAGGATGTATACGGCTTAATGCTTGGAGACTCAATTGACTATAAACCCGGTGAAGATCCTCAACCGCCTTACGGTGATATACAAATTATCAACCGTGTCATTGAGATCCAAAAGCAGCTTGGGGAAAATGGTAAGAGATTTATCTATCTACGAGGTAATCATGAATTCGCTGCAGCGGATATATATAATATGTTGCGGGAAAGAGGAATGACTGAACATAATCGCGCGGAATTTATTGAAGCTTTATACAACACGCCTCTCGGTAGTACCTATCAACAGTTCAATTTCATTGAACGTATGAATGAAACACATTTAGATTTCCTAATGAATCTGCCAACAATTGTCGTAGGCAAGAAAGGTTTTGCTGCTGTTCACGCTGGACCTCCACGAGGCAAAATTACGCTCAACGAACTTATTGAACCTGGGCCTAAGTTGCTTGACGAGATATTGTGGGATCGTCCAGATATCGCATTTGGTGGCGGGTATACACTCAAACACACCAGGGATTTTCTCAAGTTCCTGAATGCGAAATTTCTTATCGTTGGTCATACACCTATTAGTTATTTCCCGAAAAAAAATATTAGAGATGGAGTCGCTCGACTCGGTGGAATACAACTTGTCTTTTCTACAGGATATGGAGGGGTTAATAGAGATGGACAAACCTATATTGAAATTGATTTAGCCAAAACATATACCTCTGTGGATGAATTAAAGATGGGTGTTAACATTCATCGTCTTTATCCAGATTAATATGCGCACCTTGATTTACATAATGACTCCTGTCCTAATTCTAACATTTCTATTTGCATCTCGTTTTGTATCTTGGGATAGATTGAAAAGCGTTGACAGAGAAGCATCAAAACACCTGGATGATGGCACACAATTCCTGAGAAAAGGTCAGTACCATCAAGCTATTGCTGAACTGACAAAAGCGATTGAGATTGAACCCGAATATGCTGAGGCTTATGTAAAACGGGGTCGTGCCTATTACTATCTTATGCGTTACAAAGAAGCGATTGACGATTACACCCAAACGATTTCACGCGATAGATTCATCGTAGATGCGTATTCAGGACGCGGAGATGTATATCGCGCTTTAGGGGATGTTCAGCGGGCTATCACCGATTACTCTACCTCCATAAAGAAGCGAAAGAATGCGCTTGTTATGTCAAAACGCGCGCAGAGTTATCTTGAAACAGGAAAATTAGAGGAAGCTCTGACAGACTATAACTACATCATTAAACGACGACCGAGTGCTATCGCTTACTACAATCGGGGTAGAGCATACTATCAAAAGTTTCTACTTTCAAAGAGCGTAGACGAAACACTAAAACCCGCTTTGGCAGATTTTGATAAAGCAGTTGAATTGGCACCGAATTTTGCTATAGCGTACCTCAGTCGTGGAGACATCTATGGACATTTAGGAGAACAGGAATCAAAAGACGCAGACTATACATATGCAATTGACCTGTTGACGGAGGCGATTGAGAATTGGAAAAAGAACGCTGATGGATTGCTAACGATTTATTTGTGGCGTGCAGTTGCTTACAAAAAGAATAGTCTCGTTGAAGAAGCAGAAACTGATATGAAAAGGATTTATGCCTTGTTTGGGCAATTTTTCTTGAAAAAAATAAGTACTTCTGATATATTATAAACTGAAGTTTTTCACCTTTGTAGAACAATCTACTGCTTTGTCAAGTCATAAATGATTTGTATCTCGGACGGGGAAACCCCGTCCCTACGAACGGATCTACTCATCATTTAAGTGTAGACATAACACTACATTGAGATTTTGAATGTGGAGGACAGCATGAAATACAAAAGGTTTTGTTACTTACTGTTTATCGTTCTAAGTTTGATCTGTCTGAATACTTACGCCTTAGCAATAACGATCTATGTTCCCCGTGATGAGCCAACAATTCAATCCGGTATTGATATGGCGCAAGATGGAGATATCGTTCTTGTAGAAGAAGGAACTTACAACGGCGAAGGAAATGTAAATATTGACTTTTTGGGTAAAGAGATCACCGTTAAATCTTCCAGCGGTCCAGGTTTAACTACTATTAACTGTTTAGGGACACCGGAAACGCGTGGGTTCATTTTCCAAAACCAAGAAACGAACAACTCCATTTTGGAAGGATTTACAATTCGAAATGGAATCCATGATTTAGGTGGAGGGATTTATATCTATGATGCTTCTCCGACTATAAAGAATTGCGTGATTTCTGGTAATAAAGCCACCGCAAGACGTTTCCACAATGAAGGCGGCGGCGGAATTTACATGTTCAATTCTGATGCAATCATATTAGATTGCATAATTTCCAACAATACTGCAGAGTCGAATGGTGCTGGCATTTTTATTGAAGGTGAATGGATAAGAGATGGAACTGTGTTGAGAGAAACGAGGCCTGAACCGAGTATACTTAATTCTGTGATTATTGGAAATAGAGGTAGTGGAATATTCACTTTTAAATTCGTTAACCCAAACATTCAAAATTGTAACGTCTCTCAGAATACGGGTCGTGGTATTGAGTATAATTTTATGGCACGGACCAATATACCGATAACTAACTGTACTATTTCACAAAATACTGGTGGAGGTGTTCAAGTCAGTGAATACTCAGTGATGAAAATTACGAATTCAGTCATCAAACATAATACTGCCAGATCGGGCGGAGGTATTTACTGTAGTCCAACTTCAGTCCTTTACGTTTCCGATTGTATTATTGTTGAAAATATTGCTAAGGTGAATGGAGGCGGAATTGCAGTTTCTTCAACGTTTGGAAACGCAGAATTATCAAATTGCACAATTGCCAGGAATACAGCAAATGATAGAGGAGGAGGCGTTTATGCATTCATTGAAGGCAGCGATTTTAAATTTACTGATTCTATTGTTTGGGGTAATAATTCAAATGGTACACACGATGAGTTTTCAGCTATCGGTGGTTGGATTACCATAAAGTCTTGTGACATTCGAGACGGACTTGAAGGAATTGGTCGTGAAGCTGATGCTGATAAGTTTATCTATGAAGATAATATAGATGAAGATCCTCTATTTGTTGATGCTGATAGAGGTGATTACAGAGTGAAGTTAAACAGTCCAGCTGTAGATATGGGTGCCAATGTTGATCGTGAAGGTACATTGAGTGTCTCCTCAGTTGGGAAACGGTTGGTAAAATGGGGAGAACTGAAACGCAGATAAACGTAAATTGACTGGGACGGTAGATGCGGTTTCCTAACCGCATCGGATCTGTTCCAATCTGTTTCATAGAAGGTTTTCCGCGTAGGAAATTGGAACAGTTAGGAAACATCTCATACCGAGAATGGATAACACTATAGGAGGATATTATACCAAGATGACAGAAGATGCATTAGGATTAGTTGAAACGAGAGGTTTGGTAGGCAGCATTGAGGCAGCAGATGCCATGGTAAAAGCTGCAAATGTAAAGCTTATAGGTCGTCAAGAAGTTGGCGCCGGATACGTCACTGTGATGGTCCGTGGAGACGTAGGTGCAGTGAAAGCAGCAACAGATGTTGGTGCAGAGGCAGCAGCCCGTGTAGGGGAAGTTGTCTCAGTTCATGTGATCCCACGACCGCACGCTGAAGTTGAAACTATCCTAAAAAAATAAAACATTTTTCATGAACATCACTTTGAAAACGTTCGTAATTGAATAGAAAACATATTGAAATGCACGACAAAGACTTAGTAGAGTTAATTACCCGTCGTGTGGTAAGCCGATTATCCAACGACCAACCTTGCAGTGGATGTGCTTTACGGAGTTGTGAACCGGGGGAACGGGCGTGTGATGTTGTCGCAGCACAACAAAAAATACCGATTGGTGTTTCTGCTCGGCATGCACACGTGACCCAGGAAGACCTTGAAATCCTTTACGGTTCTGGACATCAACTTACCGTTTATGCCCCGCTTTATCAACCCGGGGCCTTTGCTGCAAATGAGACGGTTACAATCGTTGGAAAGCGAATGCGTGCCATTGAACATGTGCGTATCCTCGGACCGGTACGGGATTATTCACAAGTTGAGGTAGCACAAACGGAGGCAATTCGACTCGGTTTAAACCCACCGATTCGGGATTCAGGTGATCTTGCTGGTGCTGAGGCGATCACTCTCATCGGTCCTACTGGAAGTGTCTATTTAGAAGAGGGGGCGATCTGCGCTTCACGACATATCCACATGACACCAGAGCACGCAGCATCCTTTAGCATTAGTGAAACAGACCTATTGAAGGTCCGTATACCAGGGGAGCGCGCTTTAACCTTTGAGAATATTCGTCCGAAAATACATGAATCCTATGTCCTTCAGATGCACCTTGATACAGACGATTCTAACGCCGCTGGATTGAAAGGTGGCGAAGCAGTTGAACTGCTACGCGACAACACATGACATCAGAACAGATTGACCAAATTGAAAAAATTGTTGAGAGAGTGCTCCAAGAACATCTACACAACACCCAACAATCCGACAAGAAAATACTTGCAATCATTGGAGCTACACATCTCCCTTTAGAACATAGACTTCAGCAATTACAAACGTGTATAGAAAAAGGATGGAAAATTAGAATAATTCTGTCTGAACTCGCAACTAAAGTTGTAAAACTTGAGCCGATTTATACGACGTTTGGTGAGGAGAATATTCTTCAGGAAAAAGATCTGACTAATATTCCAACTATTGTTAACGAGTATTCACAAATTGTTTTACCTGCACTTTCATATCCAATGGCAGGCAAACTTGCATTGAAATTAGTTGATACACCTTGTACATATTTAGTTTTTCACGCGCTATCATGTAGGAAGCAGGTCATCGCAGCGTCGGATGTTTTAAGTAAAAGGGAGTTTTTAAATAAAGAATCCGCAAAAATTGACAAAATTGAACCTGAACATGTCAACACGTTGTCCAGTTTTGGCGTTAAATGGGTGACAGTTGAACAGATTGCGGAAACAATTGGTGAAGTTGATGCGACGAATCGTGTAAATATCAATACACCAGTCATAAGTGCATCGGTTATCGCTAATCTGGCACCCGCTGTTAATGAGTTAGTATACACAAAACCTACTATTATTACGCCTCTTGCGCGTGAACATGCACAAAAACACGGGATTAAGTTGACACCAGATAAAGTTTAAAAATATAATTGGGTAATTTTCAGTTTCTTGTAGAATCCGGCAGAATACGCGTTTGGTATTCTGCATTGGTTGGGAAACCGCACCTACCGTATCGGGCTCCAAATTACCTAATTTATTATTTTAATTTCATGAGGTGTAAAATAACCAGGTATTAGTTGTATTAGTCATAAGAATTGTCTGTGATTAAGTGCTGCTTGACAATTGTGTTAATTAATTGTATAATTTTGTTAAATATAAGGTTCTTATCAATCAAATTTTTTGAATAGTTCATATAGCAAAACATAGACTACATTTCACAGAAATAATATTAATTGGGATACGAGCAGAAAAGAAAATATTTTTACTTTTACATAAAATCGCATCAGACATAAGTTTGATGTCTGATATGATTACTTTGGAGGGTTCTCATGCTGAAACGAATTTTTACTTTAACAATCGCGGGATTCCTCAGCTGCATGTTAATTGGTTCGTTGGCGTCAGTAAGTGATGCTGATTACGGGAATTATGCAGACCGTCTGAGCCGTGAGCATAGACTGGCAAATGATGTTGATGAATGGATCGAACGCGGAAACGCAACTATAACAGCAAGTCCTCTTTTTGAGGATGGTATGCGGCTGACCGCTTGGGCAAACAATTTTCAGGATAAAGACAAATTTGAATTTGCTATTGCAAGCGGTGTATATCTTTTTGAAATTCCACGTGACGCACAATCAATAGAGATCGTCGTTCGCTATAAAGGTGAACCACACAAGTTTGAAATTAACGATCAATATGAACCAATCGCAGGACGAATATGGATTCGTAATATCAAACGCGAACTCACAAGAAGCGGCTACCATGACCAAAGTGCTTCTGAAACACGCTACGGTGACACTTTTGTGCTTCGGGCAAAAAATCGTTCTGAAACTATAAAGATACCTGTAGCAGGACACGTAAAAGATGGTTGGATGGAACTTCATGTCGTTGCCGAAGGTGGCGAACAACTTGATGTTGAGTATATTGAAGTATCAACTTACCGTCGTGCGCCAAAACTTCGCGTAGTTCAACACTATACACCTTCGTATCGTTGGCGTCCATGGAATCGATATACTTACCTCTACTTCTATGACGGACCCGTTTTTTATTCAACAGGTTACGATTCATATCTATGTTGGAGTTATCCGATCTATGACCATCGTTACCTTTCCATCCGCACCCATTATGGAGGATACCTTGGTCGTTATCGCACCTATTACCCATCGCGTTACTCGTATTACCACACGCCATATCATGGGGGTGGATATGGGTACGGCTATGGTAGAGGACACGTTGTCTACTCTAAACGAACACAGTTGAATCGGTGGAGTGCCCAGCACGAAAATGTGCGTAAACAGTATTCTCGCAGTCGGTTGGCAGTTCCGACTCGCACTGTAAAACGGACACAAGTCCACAATGATGTTCGTGGGGTTATAGAGGATCACCGTAGACAAGCACCTCCAGCAACGGAGCGGTTGTCACGATCAGCTTTAATTTCTCAGAAACAACGTAGTGTTACCAGATCATCACTCCGAACAAACGAGTCTGCAAGGACTTATACCACCCGTTCGCGTTATTCAAACCTGAATACTGATAATAAACGTCGTATCCTCTACAATACACGTTCAAATGTGAATACAGACAGAAGGGGTTCATCATCAGTTACAGGTAGATCTTCAAATTTCTTTAGAAGGTCAATCACGACTTCTTCCAGTCGCTCAGGTTCTTCGTCTTCGTCTAATTCACGTTTACGCACCAGCAATAGTAGTAGTAGGACACAGCGTAGTTCACCTGTCGTGACGACAACACCGACAAAGACACGTTCGACATCACAGAGTCCATCACGTGTAACATCATCCAGTAGTTCCCGGACGCGCTCAGCAACGACGAGTCGAACACGTTCATCAAGCAGTTCAAGTTCAAGTTCAAGTTCAAGTAGCGATGATAAGGATGACGATGATGATAAAAGTCGGAGTCGCTCATCAGAACGGATTAAAAGAAGAAGATAAGTTCTGGTAGCATACTTGCGAATTTAACATTACCGATGCCTCATGCATTTTTTGCACGAGGCATCGTCAACAATAATATATACATCATTGCTTGTAAAAACATTGACTATTGACAGTTAGGATTTAGAAGATGCGTATTTTATCATTTATTCTGATTTTCTTATTGAGCGTACAAATCTGTTCAGCTAAAGAGCCGAAAGAAAACATGTCCGTTTTAGCCCCTGATAGTTCAATACGACTGATATCGCCTGCCGGCACTATGGTCCGTTCAGCTGTTTTTCCTGGATGGGGACAGTTTCATAGTCGCAACTATTTTCGCGGGAGTCTTGTGCTACTCGGTATTGGAACTTCTACCCTTGGGGCGATAATGACACATCAAACCTTTAAAGCGGAATATAACAACTACGCACTTACGGCAAGTAATGAACCTGATAACCATGATGCTGTACTGGCAAGTTATGACAAAGCAAATCAGAATTATAAGCTTAGGATGTTTTTTATCTATACTGGTGTCGGCATCTGGGTTTACAGCATTATAGATTCTTATGTCAGTGCAAACTTTTACAATGCTACCTCACAAGTTAAATCTATCCAAGAGGATGTAGAACATATAGAAAATTTAGGACTCCAAGTTGGAATTACTCCATCACGGCTCTATTTAGGGGTCGTTAAACCGTTTTGATTTGGAGAAAGAGTATTATGTTTAAGAAATTGTTAAAGATGAGCGGAGTGCTTATCTTACTGACAGCTTTTATAGGTTGTGGTGACGTTGATAAGGTAAATCCCGTATTACCCGAGGATTTATTGGCAATTAACGGTGTCTTACAAAAGTGGCGAGAAGGTTATGAAACTGAAGATGTTGAAATGTATATGAGTACCTACTGGTCAGACGGTTTCCGGTATGTTTCTGACATGGGAACTGATGGTGATAAAACCGACGATCTGATCTTTGATGATATCCGAGATGAACGGGACTCTGCTATTCGTGTCTTTAGTAGGTTTCAGGATATTGAGATTGAACTCTCAAAACCCCCTGAAGTATCAGTAAATGAAGATGGGGACGAAGCAGAAGTTCGGAATCACTATCGGATACAGGGTTTTGTAGCTGACGGCGAATCACTTGAGGGAGGATTTACTGGATGGTTTGCTGAAGGCGATAACCTATTTCTTTTTCAAAAAAGAGATGATGAATGGCGCATAACAGAATGGCATGATGAAGCATTCAATGATGAAGAAATACGCGCCGCAAATCAACTATAACCATAAGCCACATAAGAGTCGATGAAAGGAGCAGGATTTTCACCCAACCGATAGGGAAAATTTACATTCATGCATCAAAAACAGGAAGTTTTGCGTGACTACCTGCATTTCATAAAAAAGTACACCTTCGTTATTTGTCTGTGTACTCTATTGGTTTTAGGAACTGCACTTGTCATTTCCCTCCGTCTCCCTAAAACCTATTCTGCTTCCACGTTGTTGCAGCTTATTCAATCTAACTCCAGTTCTCCTATCTCCTCCAACAGTTTGTTCCAAACAGTCTTTTCAGGTGGAGTTGATAGGAGGGAAATGGCAACGATTAGTGAAAGATTCGCTACAGAATCTATGCTAAATGCTGCGATTGAGAACTTGGAAGACAATGAACTGGGAGCCGTCCGGCACCTTCCGAGCATCGGTATTTTAAAACGGAAATTGAAAGCCCAAATTCGTCCTGATTCTGATTATATTGAACTATCTATTGAACTAAACGAAGATGAAGGCGGTGAACGTAATGCTGCATTATTGGTTAACCAATTAGCACGAGACATGCAAACATTACGGAGTGAAAGCGAAAAAACAAGGTTGGCAAGACATCAAGATTTGCTTGAAAATAAACGCAATGAAATTGATAAGAAGATACGAGAACTTATAGACGAAATCCTGACATTTGTACGCCAAAATGGGAGTCCAGAGACTTGGTACCCTCAGTTAGCGAGTTTATTAGAGCAGCATCGAAACCTACAAGAACGACTTGGCATTTCGGAACTGGCACTTCACACATCCCGTGGTCGTCTTGACCATTTTAAAAACCGAAAAGACACCCTCCCTAAACAGACAAAAATCTCAGAAATTCAGAGTAACAACCCTATTTGGTTATATCTACAAGAGAAATCAATAGAATTAGAGTCTCAAAAAATTGGCGATGTTGAGAAAGCAGGAAAAAGCACACATGAACTCAGCGGACTTGAGGCACAGATTGATGATATCCGAAAGCAAGCTGAGAACACTCCACAATTGTCAACGACCAACTCTTATGGTACTTCTGCTCACTACACCTACTTAGAAAATCAATTAATTGAGCTGCCACCAACCATTGAAGGACACAAGAACGAAACAGAGCAACTGAGAAAAGAACTACAAAGGACCGAAGGTCAATTGCAAGAACTGCTAACTAAGATACCAGAAAGTCAACATACATTCACACAGTTACGCGCCAATATTGAACTTGCTGGTACACTCAAAGAAGAAATTGAAAAGCGGTATCTTGAATCTGAGATTCTCAGTGCTGATTCGAATGTCACCGCTTCCCAAAAGGGTGGTATTGAGATCATTGACATCGCCGTTCCAAGAAAAATAGCGGTTAGTCCCCAGTTCAAATTAATCGTTAT
This sequence comes from Candidatus Poribacteria bacterium, assembly GCA_965261435.1. Lineage (GTDB taxonomy): Bacteria > Poribacteria > WGA-4E > WGA-4E > WGA-3G > MSPOR6. Next base: position 1,771,761 of record CBDHDL010000021.1, on the reverse strand, counting down.
ACTTTCTGGCGTTGTTGGGTTATGCTTAGGTGTAACGCTTGCTTTAGTAATTGAATTTTTCCACACCTCACCAACTAAATGATAAGACTGAAATCCTATCTACATATCAGTATGGATAGGATTTTTATTTTTAAATTTCTGGTGAAAAACTGAGTTTTGAAGTTATTGTTATAGGTCCGTTAATCGCTGGAGGACGCTTCTACAGATCACAGAACTGATAATGACAGAACTTTACGTGCCTAAGACATTTTTGTTGTTGCAAAATATTGACGATTTTGATATGATAATGTGTGAATTCCGTATTATGACACAATCATTGTTCAGTAACTTGACAAAAAATGTCATCTATGTTATTTTATCACTAAATAACGCGTTTTGCGGAAATCTTTCACAAAACATCTATTTTGGAAAGAATCTAAATTACCCGAAATATAAATTGTCACTGCATGTTGGGTAAAAGAATGTCCTAATACACATGGGTGGTTTTATTATATTTATAACGATAATACATGTATTATGTAACATACTTTAATAGATTCAATTCAAAATTTATGGTTTTCGGAGTTAGGCATCCGATGCAACAGGATGCAATAGTTAAATGTTAAGATCCGAAATTTTATTTCCTAAGGAGGAATACTAACTAATGAACAAGTTAAAACGCATAACCAATGTTTTGCTTGTAACGTCTTGTGTCCTATGTGGATTTGTGCTTTATGGTTGTGGAGCACAGAGTTTGGGGCCACAAGAACCCCTCTTACCTACCATTGAGGGTGATTCAAAATTCTCTGATAGATTCCAATTAGAAGAAGAACCCCAGTTCTTCTACGATCTATTTGGTAAAGAACTTCTGGAAGGTAGCGAAGTTTATAATTATCGCGAAAGGAAGGCTTTCAATCAGAACGGTGAATTGGTTGTCGGTTGGACGGGTCAGCTTGATAGTGAACGTTTCTCGGCACAATTAGATCGTACAATCTTGACTGAAGATGCCTATCGTGGTAGATATAATGAGTTTGCTATTGGGGACCACATGCGTCTCAAACCTTCAACCTTGTTTCCAAATCGATATATCCTTTACAAGACCGAGTTTGATGGATTTCGTTGGGATGTGTCATTTGCTCAAGAGCGTCACCTTTTTACCTTAATTAACTCGCGTATCTCTAATCCGGTGCAAATTACCGAAGGTGCTGCAAGTCTCGCTCCGACTCTTGGTCGGCGAAATGGGTTAAACGATGATGCTGGTGTGCGTCATATTGAAAATGCGCGCCTCATCGGTTTTAGAGGACAAGGTCTTTTAGGTGATATTTTCCGTGTTGGGTTTACTTATATCAATCTACATAAAGAACACCCTGAACGTGTTGAAAACCCGTTGATGGGAACTGTGGCAAATACCCCGCCAGAAAGTATTACTGTGGTTTTCCGAGATGATTCTCCTGAAGATAATCATGCTTATGACGATTTCATCAACAATGAAGATCGTCAGCAATTAGGGGATGATGATATTCAAGGAATATTTGAAGAAAACTTTCAGGGTGGTGTTGGTGCAGCTTTCAAGAGTATGGTTGTAACGGTCATTATCCAAAAACTTGAAGAAGCTCAGGATGTTGATTTAGAAGAGGGTGAATCACCGCCAGAACGTGCACTTCTACCGGAAAGAACATATCAATTTATAGTCGGCGTTGACGAAATTACTGCTGTCAACCCTGATGTAGATAGTGTCCGAGATTCGGATGATGGACTTTGGAAAATTGTTGATGGATTCAACAAGATGCAATATAACCTTGTGTTTTCCGAGCACTTTGATCCGGTTGATGGTGAACCCATTGATCCCCGTACAGTAAAATCCGTTGTTTTTGAAATGGTCGTAGCTGGTGATTACAATATCGCGGTTATCGGTTTTAGTGAAGCTAACATGGCAGAATCTGATCCTGACATCCAAGAGTGGATTAAGACCGAAGATGGTCATATTGAGATGCCTTATCGGGACATTATTGAAGCTCCTGGAAACTACGGACAGTCAGATCATTATACGAGTAATCGCGCAACGCTAAGGAATAATCCAAGTGCATGGGAAGATGAAGGCAGACCTCGGAAAGTGAGGTACCAATACGGTGCTGCACGCGCAGCCGTTCTTTACGGTCTTGACCTTGAAGGAACCGTTGGGAATGTTTTCGTCAGAGCACACTATTCTATCAACGGAAAATACAAACAGTATCCTACTATTCCTCAAGATAAAGTAGGCTTTAGCCGAATTACACCCGAAATCGTGACTGAAGACGGTGAAGAATCGACTGGTATCTCTATTAACGAAGAAGGCATAGCAGTAGACTCAAACGGTATTCCCACTTACTCTGAAACAGAAGGTGAGCGTTTTGAGGCGCTACTCGGTGGAGATGGCACAGATGAAAATGGTGATGGTGAGTTAGGCAGAGAAACCGCATGGTTTGTACAACTTAAATCACGTTTCGGTAAACTTTACCTTGAAGGGGTGTTATACCACATTGACCCAGGCTATACGACTACATATTTGAATTTCGGTTCTAATAGTGATCGTGATCAGCCATACCAACTTCCGAGGACAACACTTTCACAGGCAGAACGTGAACCTTGGGATGTAACCAATTATGCTTTGGTAGAAGATGATGATGATGATGATGATTGGCCTGATGACGATGACTTTGATGGAGTCCTTCCCCGTGCTGATGACAGAGATCAAAACGGTATATTGGACTACCAAGAAGATTTCCTCATTTTTGAAGCCGATCCGCCAATCTTTACTGACCTGGTTGATTTAAATAATAATGGGACGATTGATTCCCTTGAGGATGATTTTGAACCGCAATATGAATATGGAATTGACCGTTCAGGTTACCATATCTCAGCGGAATACGATCTGCTTGATAACTTATCTCTCCAACTTGGTTGGTTGAATGAAAGTGAAATCTCAAGTCGTCGGAAAAATGACTCCAAATATCTACACGTGACTTACCAACGCGATATTCCTGATTTTGGAATTATCCTTTTCCAAAACAGGCTTGTTCTGGCGCAAGATGATATACCTGATTACACCATCACCCTACGTGTTGGAGAATTAGAAGAAATCCAGATATCTGATGAATTGGATTATTACAATGCGCGTGTTAATACAACGACCCTCCAATTCCTCTATACAGCTATACCCAACCTCACATTGGAAACAAAACTTCTCCTGATTATTCAAAATCAGCTTGAAACTGATGAAGCCAATGCGATTTTCTTGGATATTGAGGAAGATGGAGAGATGTATCTTACGGATGAACGTGTTGATTTCTTAGTACCTGATGACCAGGTGCGCACAAGTGGTCAAAGACGGGAATATCCTTTCTATCCTGATCACGGTATTAATGCACTTGACCCTGCTGATACCGGTTTGATTTATGATGTTGACAACTGGAAAATAAGGCGTTACCCTGCCCGAAACATACGTAGTCAACAGACAATTTTCAAGTTAAAATATGAAATTGCGCTTGGAGATTTCCCCTTGATTAGAAGAATCATCGGTGAAGATTTGACAGTCACACCTATGGTTAAATATATCTGGGATCGTGGACTTGATGGCCGGGAAAGATCGGAAGCGATCCAACTGCCGAGGCGTCCGGATGTTGATGAGGATCCAGGCACTTGGGCACCACCAGAGGGGATACATCCACGTTTCAACGCACCCAGTAGTGATCAAGCAATAGAATACTTGCGTTTCAACCGTAGGAGTCGTGAAGATGTTCTGGGTGTACGGCTTGATTATCAGTTCACACAAAGAATGAATATTCTCGGCGGATATCAATATAGAAAGTTCACTAACCGAGATACTGACTATCAATCTTATCTGTCATATTTCCCGGAAGATGAACCGGTCCCAATCCTATACCGACCCGATCTGCGTACACGAATTTTTGAAATTCAAGCCATTAACAGAGGTGAATGGTTAGGTTTTAATATCGTTATACTCGCGGGTTATCGTAGGACAACCATCTTGCTCCAAAACACAACAAGTAATACTACGTTTGTGCGAGCAATGATGGGTTTCTAAATAAATCAACTGTGCCGTGTACGAGTGCTTCGTATACGGTACATCCAATTTACATAGAAACCTACACTGTTTTTATCTACGAAACAGCGCGTAACTTCTATACCACTTAGGTGTTTAAAAGTAAGAAGTATGTGGGGCTTTCTATAAAATAGGAGACTAAGACTATTATTTATGAATTCAGGTGTTGATAATCTAATTTTACTTTATCATCCCTGTTATCTACGATTTTATACTTATACTTTGCTAAGTATTTGATTATTATTTCAGAATCCAGAATAGAACAAACTAAATGCCGAAACCGGCAAGTTACCTAAAGGAGAATTAGAACTAATGACTCGTTTTAGTTTAATTTTAATGTTAATTGCTTGTATGTTTATGTCAGTTGGTGTCGCTCTGGCACAAGAAGAGGGAGCAGAAACGCCAACGGCAGATGATGCAGCAGTTGAAGCTGATGATACCGCAAGTGTTGACGAGACCGTGGGTGGCGGTGCAACCATCAAAGGTGAAGTCATTGATACTTCCACTGAACAGAACCCAATTGAAGGTGTGACCGTTACGATCATCAATAGTGGTGACGGACAAGAGCATGAAGTTACAACAAATAAAGACGGTCAATATGAAAAGACCGGTCTTCCTGCTGGTCGTTATACGATTAGTGTTACTAAAGATGGATATGGTGACCGAGTCGGCAAATCTAAAGTCGTTGCTGAAGGCGGTGAAATTTTTGACCGAATCAAAATGAGAGAAAAAGATACTATCTACACTTTCTTTAAGAAATTCGGTTTCGTTTTCTATCCTTTAGCCATTTGCTCAATTGTCGCATTGACATTCATTATTGAAAGACTTTTCACGTTCGTCCGTAGTCGATCAAGAATTGGTACTGAACAGTTCATAGCAAGTATCGCAGATTCATTGCGCAAAGAAAACATTATGGAAGCTGTGTCAACTTGTGAAGAGGCAGGAGGTCCACTTGCAAACGTGCTGAAAGCTGGGTTGTTAAGATACAGTCAAGCACAAATTGAGGAACGAGATATTACGAAAGAAGAAATCCAGGAATCCATTGAAGAAGCAAGTCTCCTTGAAATTCCTGAATTAGAGCGAAATCTACCCGTACTTGGAACAGTCGCAGTGGTATCACCTTTGTTCGGTCTACTTGGAACTGTTACAGGTATGATTACAGCCTTTACCACGATTGCTCTTGAAGGTACTGGTGACCCACAACAGCTCGCTGAAGGCATCTCACAGGCACTCCTAACAACCGCTGGTGGTCTAACGATTGCTATTCCGTGTCTGATTTTCTTCCAACTTTTTGATAGTTGGGTCAATAGACACATGGTCGAAATTTCACAGGTATCCACAGAGATCGTCAACCAGTTGATTGTAGGTGAAGCAGACGCCTAATGACACGACGGACGGGTTTTTATACTCGTCCTTGTCCTACTATAAGGGAGAATTGAAATGCAACAACTTGGCGAAGCCAAATTGAGTCTCATGGCGACGCGAATACGAGAACGAAAACCCCCATCACTCAGTATGGCACCTATGATTGATTGTGTGTTCCTGCTCCTAATCTTCTTCATGGTGTCTACAACGTTTACACCGATGCCGGGAATACGTGTACAATTGCCACCTCCGGGTGAACCTTCACAGGATAAACCGAAGGGACTTATTGTCAAAATTGACAATCCTACTGGCAACCAAAAAACTGGCACTATGCTTTTGAACGGTGAAGTTGTACAACTTGACAACATGTTTGCCCGTCTTCGCGATGCACCTGATGAACAGAAAACGATGCTTATTATCCAATCCCAACGAGATGTTCTCCATGAACAGATTGTTGAAGTGATGGATACTGCGAAAGATGCGGGTATTGATAAAATTGGATTTGCGATTGCCGCGCGCGACTGACACCGGCAATCATAATACGGTTTAACCGTGATTAAAGGAGAATGCACATGGCTCTCCAAATGAAACGTAGACGGAACACTGGTAGCGATGATGACATCCCTATGGCACCAATGATTGATTGTGTGTTTCTATTACTCATTTTCTTCATGGTGTCTGCCATTATGAGGGTGCCACCACCCTTTAGTGTCACACTACCGGATTCCACTACTGAGCACGAATTTCCAAGGAAGAAGTATAACTTGTTTATCAGCAGCGATGGTAAAATAGCAATTGATGATCGTGAGATGTTTACACTTGATGAAGTAGGACTTTTCATAGCTGCACACGAGCATCAAATTAGTACCTTGATCATAAAAGCTGATAAACTTGCGAAACACGGAAGGGTTATTGATGTAGTTGAACGTGCAAAACTACGTTCAGCGAAACCTGAAGGACTTGAAGTCGCATTTGCCGTTGCTGAAGACGAAAGTACCGGCGGCAGTAGTGCCCCTGCTCCAAGCCAATAACAACGTGTTCAGTTAAATTTAATTCTAACTCGTCTATATAAGAAAAGGCAGCATTTGCTGCCTTTTCTTATTAGATGTTCCAATATTATACCATTTCTAAATGATTATGTAACATTATTTCGTAGGTCGGGTAGAGCGGAGCGAAACCCGACACGTAGAGTTAGACAGGGTTTCTATGTCGGGTTTCGCTCCGCTCTACCTATAGGTGTAAACTTAAGGAATTTTCTGTGTCAGAAACCCTCTCCAGTCCCCGTAGGGACGCTATGTTTATAGTTAAACGATATACAACCCCTCTTTAGCCCCCGTAGGGACGATATGTGTAGTAGTTCATCCTGATATAAACATATCGTCCCTACGGGACTGAAGAGAGGTGGGGGTACACATTTTTCTATAAACATATCGTCCCTACGGGACTGAAGAGAAGACAATCCCAATAACCATAGGGATTCACGGTGATTCATAAGAGCTTCTAAGTTTTCTTAAGTTTACACCTATGGGTTTCGCTTCGCTCTACCCGACCTACAGTTTATTTATGATAATTTGTCAATTAGAAATGGTATTGCTAACGTCTATTTTTTCTTACGAGGTGTTCTTCGGACCCGCTGAGTTGGTTCAGGCGGTGGTGGCGGTGGTGGTGTAACCACTTTCCAGAAGAGTGGTAAGTAAGTATCCCAATCGGTAAGGATCTGTTGTGCGCGTTGACTTTCAGTCAACTCAAAATGTTTTTGTATGAGTCCCATCAAGGTATCTTCGTCTACCTTGTCGATGATTCGTTCTAACTTAATTAGCTGCGTATTGATTTTTGTCTCAAACTGTTGTTTTTGATCAAGGACGTATGCACTTCCGCCAGTCATACCTGCTCCGAAGTTTCGTCCTGTTTCTCCTAAAATCACAACAGTGCCTCCTGTCATATATTCACATCCGTGATCTCCCACACCTTCTACAACGGTAGTAGCACCACTGTTTCGCACGCAGAAACGTTCACCTGCTATACCAGCAGCGAAAAGAGAACCATCCGTTGCTCCATACAGCACAGTATTACCGATAATGGTATTTTCATGCGATTCAAAACGTGCATCTGGAGAAGGTTTGATGACAAGTTCACCACCTGCCATTCCTTTTCCGACATAATCATTCGCCTCACCAGTCAACACAAGTTGGATACCGCTAATACAGAACGCTCCAAAGCTCTGACCAGCGCTCCCTGTAAAGTAGCATCGGATGGTCTCTTTCGGTAAAGGCGTGTCTCCATGCCGATATGCGATTTCACCAGATAACTTTGCCCCCACTGTCCGATGTGTATTACGGATGAGGTATGAAAGTTGTATCGGTTCTTTATCGGAAATCGCCGTCTCAGCATCCTGCAAGATTTGGTCATCCAAAGGTGTATCAACACGGTCGTTGCGTTCCTGTAGATGATAACGTGGTTTTTCTCCTGTCTGATCAGCGGATGCAAGTATTTCGCCAAGGTCAAGTGTGGCTGCCTTTGGATATTCTGTTAAGTCAGCAAGTTCCAGTAACTCTGGCCGACCAATAACATCGTTTAAAGAACGGTGGCCGAGGTTTGCCAGAATTGCCCGCACTTCATCAGCGACACCCAGCATAAAGTTCACAACCATTTCAGGTGTACCGGGATATTTTGCTCGGAGTGCGGGGTCTTGCGTTGCAACACCGACTGGACAAGTGTTCAAATGACATTGTCGTGCCATTATACAACCTGTTGCTACCATTGCTGTTGTACCGAAACCGTATTCTTCAGCACCTAACATCGCTGCAATGACGATATCACGTCCTGAACGCATGCCGCCATCAACCCTCAATACGACACGATCGCGCAAGTCATTTTCTACTAACCGATGCTGTGTTTCAGCAAGACCGAGTTCCCATGGGGTTCCAGCGTTTTTGATAGAACTTAGCGGGGATGCCCCTGTGCCGCCCTCATGACCACTAATTTGGATCACATCTGCGTATCCTTTCGCGACACCTGATGCAATAGTGCCAATAAGAAACTCAGAAACAAGCTTGACTGCTACTTTAGCTCTCGGATTAACCTGTTTGAGGTCATAAATCAATTGCGCAAGGTCTTCAATCGAATATATGTCGTGATGTGGTGGTGGAGAGATTAAAGGCACACCCGGAATTGAGTGGCGAATCTTCGCTATCTCAAGCGTGACTTTATGTCCGGGTATCTGACCACCTTCACCAGGTTTTGATCCCTGCGCCATCTTGATCTCAAGTTCTCTTGCAGAAGCGAGATATTGTGGTGTTACGCCGAAACGTCCAGATGCGACCTGTTTGATAGCACTGGATGCAAGATCACCATTCGGTTGTCTTTCAAAACGACCGCTGTCTTCACCCCCTTCACCACTTCCCGACTTTGCACCGAGACGGTTCATTGCAATTGCTAAGGTTTCGTGTGTCTCACGACTCAATGCTCCAAAAGACATACTTCCCGTTGTAAAACGGCGAACAATGTCGTCTGCGGTTTCTACCTCATCAATGGGTATTGGTGTGCTTGCTTTGAAAGCGAGTAAATCTCTAAGACTGGAAGGTTCCCCCTCTTCAACTGCCTCGGCATATTCCGTATAGTCTTCAGCTGCACCACTTTTTACGAATTTGTGCATTGCTTTGAAGACAGTCGGATTAAAGGCGTGAAATTCACCGTGTCTACGAAATCTGAAGTATCCAGCTTCTTGTAGTGATCGTTTTTCGTCAGTGCCACCAAAAGCTTTTGTGTGGAAATGTAGTGTTTCAGCTGCGATGTGTTCAAAACCGATACCGCTTAGCCGTGATGGGGTTCCAGCAAAACACTTATCAATAACCGATGCATTGATACCGATAGCCTCAAATATCTGAGCACCGCGGTAACTTGACACCGTAGAAATCCCCATCTTTGCCATAATTTTCAAGATGCCTTTTTCAACTGCTTCCTTATAGTTATTTATCGCCTGTTGAGTTGTAAATTCCTCAAATTCTCCAGTCTCAGCAAGTTGAACAATTGTTGAAAAAACGAGGTAGGGATTGATAGCATCAGCACCATAACCGAGGAGTACAGCATAATGATGTTCTTCACGAGGATCCCCTGCTTCAGCTATCAGACTAACCCTCCGTCTTTTACCTTCTCGGATTAGGTGGTGATGTACAGCACCTATAGCCAGCAGCATCGGAATTGGTGCGGATTCGGCATTGACACCCACGTCACTTAAAACCAGAAGTGTATTACCAGCATCTACTGCCTCTACGACCTTTTCACACAAACTCTCAAGGGCATTTTCCAATCCTTGTTCGCCAGAAGCAACAGGAAAACAGACAGGAATAGTCGCAAGTTTAAACTCTGACAGGTTCTGTGTTCGCAATGCTTCTAATTCTTCATTTGTCAATATAGGGGTATTGAGACGAATTAAATGTGCGTGTTTTTCAGTTTCTGTCAGCAGACTGTGCCGTTTGCCGAGATAAGTCGTCAGGGACATGACTAATCGTTCCCTGAGTGAATCAATTGCAGGGTTGGTAACTTGTGCAAAAAGTTGTTTAAAATAGTGATAGAGTAAACGTGGGTGACGTGAAATAACAGCAGGTGGGGTGTCGTCTCCCATGGAACCAACCGCTTCCTTGGCTTGCACCACCATCGGTTTAATAAACTTTTCAACATCTTCTACCATATATCCAAACGCTTTCTGTTGAGTCTCAAGATTGTCTGGTACTGGCGTTATTGAACCAAGTGGTTGTGGTTTTAGTTTATCCAACTGTGTGCTCTGTTTCAACCAATTCGTATAAGGTTTCTGATGTGCAATCTCGGTCTTAATATCTGAGTTCTTGAGCAATTGTCCACATGTAGTATCAACAGCGATCATCTGTCCCGGTCCTAAACGTCCCTTTTCTACAACACGACTATCGTCTAATTCAATAATTCCCACTTCAGACCCCATTACAACGAGTCCATCATTGGTAACCTTATATCGAGCGGGTCTGAGTCCGTTTCTATCCAAACTGGCACCAATGATTTTTCCATCAGTAAATGCCACAGCAAAGCCGGACCATCCCAAGGTTCGCTAACACATGATAAGTATTCATAACAAGCCTTTATGGCAGGTGGCATATCAGGTATCTGTTCATAAGCTTCGGGTATTAAACACATCATTGAATGGAGAATGCTACGGTCAGAATTTGTTAGTAATTCCAGAGCGTTATCAAGGCTCATGGAGTCACTGCCGTGGGGGTTGATAATTGGGGCAAGTTTCTTTATATCTTCGTTTGTCCATACAGGTGATTGCATTTCTGCTTCACGGGCACGCATCCAGTTCCGATTTCCCATTAGCGTATTAATCTCACCATTATGTGCTAACATTCGGAAAGGTTGGGCAAGTGACCATGAAGGTGATGTATTCGTGCTATAACGTTGGTGAAAAACTGCTAAAGCCGCCTCAAAATCAACGTCATGCAAATCAGAATAAAACATCGTTAACTGCGGTGCCACGAGCAGCCCTTTGTAAACTATTGTCCGATGGGAAAAAGACGCAATGTGGCAACCATCAAGTTGCCGGTCTGTAATCCTGTGTTCTATTTCTTTACAGATGAGATATAGACGTTGTTCAAATTTGTCAGGAGAGACATGGGTAGGTCTACCGATAAGTACCTGCTCTATTCTCGGCAATGTTGCTAATGCCTTGTCTCCGAGAGCAGATTCATCAATAGGAACTGCACGCCATCCAAAGAGTGGAAAACCGTAATGATCTAATATGTCAGCGACGACCTTCCGCCCCAGTTCTTGTCCATCAGGATCATTCCCCGGTAGGAACATCATCCCTACTGCAAGGTCATTGATTGAATCGAGGTTTACGCTAAGTTTCTCTAATTCTCTTTTAAATAATTTCTCCGGTATTTGTGTTAGGATACCTGCCCCATCGCCGGTTTTAGCATCAGCTGCCACAGCACCACGGTGCGTTAGATTCGTTACTGCTTGAATTGCCATTTCCAATATAGCATGACTTCGACTCCCAGAACGGTTTGCGATAAACCCTACTCCACAGGCATCCTTCTCATATAAATGTCGGTACATTTGCAATCTCATACTCCAAGTAATCAAGGTGTTCCAAGTGATCAAAATATTAGGTATCCGTTAAGTTAAAATATCATCAGGAACCAAAAAAATAATAGTATCGGATACCGCGTCTATATAAGACGTACAGGCGTTTTCGCCTTTATTTATGAATTTGATAATTTCTTTCTTCAATTAATAGTATACCTTAAATGCAGATGAATCGTCAAGATTTTTTGTCCTGAGATGGCATCAGGTCTTCTGTTAATGGTATCCACATTGAAACCGCCGTGCCTTCACCGAGATTGCTTTCTATTTTGACGACACCATCATGTTCTTCAATGATGCGTTTAACGTTTGCTAACCCCAGTCCTGTCCCTTTCTCCTTCCGTGTAAAAAATGGTTCAAAGAGATGTGGAATATCAGTTTCTGGTATACCAACGCCTGTATCCTTTACTTGAATTGATACACCGTCGTCCGATTTGGAGGTACATACCGTCAATACACCCCCTTGTGGCATTGCTTCCATTGAGTTCAAAACAACATTCATAAATGCTTGTTTTATTTTATCGGGATCAAATTGAAAATCTGGTAAATCAGCGGTTAGTTCTAATTCAAGTTCAATCTGATGGTGTGCCAAGTTTGCTTTCATGAATGTTAAAACATCTCTTAACACGGGTTCAAGCGGTTGTTGGACAGCGTTAAGTGATGTCGGACGTGCGAAGTCCATCAGGCCTTTCACAATGGTGTCAATCCGTTCGATTTCCTCAAGGATATACTGCAATGATTGCTGTTGCTCATCAGTTAATTCCGGTTTTTGTACAAGCAGCTGCGATAACATCCGCATAGATGATAACGGATTGCGGATTTCGTGTGCAAATGAAGCAGACATTTTCCCCGCCGTTGCCAATCTTTCAGCTTGAATGAGTTTATCTCTTGACTGTCTAAGTTCCTGTGTCATCTGATTGAATGCACCAGCCAAATCACCGATTTCATCGTGTGTCTTGATTCCACACTGCTCATCCAGGTTTCCTTCCGCCACCTTATTGGTAAAACCCACCAGGTCCTTAATCGGTTCTGTTATCGTCTTTCCAATACGATGACTGATAAATGCAACAAGTCCTGTGACGATAATTGCTATACCTAACATATAGAGGGTGAGTGTATGTTTAGCATCTGCGATTTCATCCATCGGACGTAACAGACAGTAAATCCTGCCGACCGAGAGTATATGATAAAAGACTTCGTAATGCTTCCCACCGAGCGTCACATTGTGAGTGACAGGAGTGTCTCCAGCTATCTGGAAGGTATGTTGAACCTGTTTTAGTCGCATTTTTTCGGCTAAATTTGTTACATCCTGTTCAGTTTCGGAAAGGTCTGTGAGGGTACTTGCATTAATCGTGAAATCCGAACTAAAGATCATCACCTCAACACTGTATGCTTGTTTTACCTTTTCTATATCCTCATCAATAAATCCCGTTTCAATAATGACCTTTAACCATCCCTCTGTTTCGCGCGTAAATTGATCACTATATTTCCAAGCAAAGAACTGTATCGTTAGCAATGGCACGAGGATGGTGATTAGGGCAAAGAGGATCAAAAATGGGAGAACAATTTTTGTTTGAATGCTGTAGCGTCTCATGTATTTCCCTCATATTGAAAACGGTAACAACACTTTAACGTAGACGATTATTCTTGTCAAGAGAAAGCGAAAAGAGACAGGGATACGCTACTTAATGATCATCTTTTTTGCTTATTATGTAAATATTTTATTTACGGAGCAATCTTTTTTGCAATTTTCCACGGTTTACACGAATACAGGATATTCTAATGTGATTTTATGCATATCTCAACGTAATGCAAAGCACATAGAATTTAGAAATTGCGTAATCACAAGGAGACGTGCTAAAATAGAGTACATCTCCTTCTAAAACTCATTTATTTTTGAAAAGGAGATTTCAAAATGTTATTTAGTTTGAAGCCAAACCTGATCGTTCTCACGATCATTTTTCTTATGTTAGTCGGTTTTATAAATAGCAGTGATGCTATCACGTTTGAGGTATTTCCATCTGATACCGAGGATGATGTTTCAGAAGGATATATATACCATACAGCTTATGTGAAAACGGATAAACCTATTTATCATATCTCTTGGTATATTGATGATGAATGGGTATACGGACAAACATTAGACTCTACTACCTCAGAAGCTTGGTTCTCTCCCGGAGATAGAATATCCGGCTCAATCAGAGGGAATGAATATAAAATTGGTGCGAGAGTATGGGAATGGGACGATAGACATGGTTTTTTCCGCAGTCACACTGATACTTACCATCTTACTGTCTATAAACCCGTAGTAGAAAGCGGGTACAGTACTGAATATCCCCATATATATGGACACGCTGAACTCTCTCGGCATTACTATAGTCACCCGTACGTTATTGTTGAGTGGCATGTTTATGCAAATACATCGTATATGGGAACTGAAAAGTGGAAATATAACGTGAAAACCGAGTTTAAGAACACTGTGAAAGATTTTTATAAAGGTCAGCAAAATCAAGATAAAGAGGAATTAGGTTCGAATCCTTTAGGTACATTAACCAAAGAAAACCGAACGTTTTCTGAATCTGGTTCCATTTATAACTCAATTGAAGATGGTGAACATGGTTTTCAATATGAGTGTGAAGCATATATCAGACTTACCGTAGATGATGGAAGAAATCCAGATTATCATTGGTTCTTTACCGAAACCAATGAGCTTGGTTCTCCTAACCTTGAGTAATTTGAACCTACAAGTTTTTATGGAAGGGGAACTATCTCCCCTTCCATAAAAAAGGAGTTTACTATGCGTTTACTTATAGCAGGTTGTTTCTATCTTGTACTCCTCACTATTGCCACGACAGTTAGTGCCAAAATTGCTTTTACCTCATCACCTGATGGTAAATTAGGTATCTACGTTATGGATGATGACGGTAGCAATGTTATGCTGCTCACCGATATACTAAAACCATCAGCACCTCGTTGGTCGCCAGATGGCAAACAAATTGTCTTTGAAAGATGGGTAAATCTACATAATTCACAACGTTTGCACATCTTTATTATGAATGCAGATGGCACGAATATACGGCAACTCACTTCTCCTATACAAAATGGAACAGAAAGACATCCAGTATTTTCACCCGATGGAGATTCAATCCTCTTTTATAGATATCAGAAAATAAACGACAAAAACGAAAGAAGCATCCTTGTGCTGAATCTTGAAAGCGGCGATGTAACAAAGATTGCGGAATTAGGTGTAAACTTTCCGGATTGGTCATCAGATGGAAAACATATTGCCTTTTCGCCAATTTCCAGCTTCGTAGAAGGTGGTAGTAATATTTGGATAATGGAGGCTGATGGTGACAATCTACGCGAACTATTACCACCACCATTGAATAACGAATTAGGTATTGATCGTGTGTTTCCAAAATGGTCACCGGATGGTAAACAGGTATTATTTATGCAGAGTGAATACGATTTTGGAGTAATAGATGGGATTGGACGTCGAATTCCTCATGCTTATCGTTTTTTCATTTACGATCTGAAAAGCAAGACAACTCAAAAGCTACAAATACCTCAGCATTACAAGACTGCTGGACTTGACTGGATGGATGATGGTAAATCAGTAGTCTTT
Organism: Candidatus Poribacteria bacterium; assembly: GCA_965261435.1. Classification (GTDB taxonomy): domain Bacteria; phylum Poribacteria; class WGA-4E; order WGA-4E; family WGA-3G; genus MSPOR6. Next base: position 1,756,576 of record CBDHDL010000021.1, on the reverse strand, counting down.
AGTGCAGTTGAGATAAAACTTCAGAAGCCAGGAGATGGAACACCTTATCTCTATAATATCTATAAGTATGACATAAAAAATAGTAGTATCACGCGATTAACCAATCATCCAGGGAAAGATTATTCACTTGATTGGATAAGCGACCACGCGCATGCAGTGTCACCTTCAGGTAAAAAAACTATACAATGGGGTCAGTTAAAAGCATTCCTATATACCCGCTACAAAACACTCAAGTTATTTTCAAGCGGATTATCGGATTTCCTCCTACAACATTAACGTTAAATATATGTATAGTCTTTTGACTTCTAACGAAAGTAAACTGAAAGTGTCTCTTTACATCAGGAACTTTCAATGGATTAAAATATATCCTCTAAACCATTTTGAATAAAAGAGAACTTTCCGTTTACTTAAGGCAATGCATGATCCTGACAAACCCTACTTACAAAACCCATCCACAAAAATTCTATTCCTTCAACGGTTAAACCGCAAAGAAAGCAACAATTTACATCATAAATCATCTTTTTTGCGTATTTTGTAATATTATTATTTACGGAGCAGTCTTTTTTGCAATTTTCCACGTTACGTATACACGAATACAGGATATTCTAATGTGATTTTATGTATATCTTAACGTAATGCAAAGCACATAGAATTAGAAATTGCGTAATCACAAGGAGACGGGCTAAAATAGAGTACATCTCCTTTGTAAAATCTATCAATTTTGAAAAGGAGATTTCAAAATGTTGTTCAGTTTGAAGTTCAAAACGGTCCTGGTTGTAGTGATCCTCGCTGCAATCGCTTTATTCAGCTTTGTTGGCAATAGTAATGCACGAGAAATTCTGGACTTAAGCCCGCATAATGGAGGGGCATACGATGCGCACGGATTTGGAGAAGGCGCATACCATAGAGCTACTGTGAAAACCGATGATCCGTTCTATTGTGTATGGTGGTATATTGATGGAAAATACTCAGGATGGAGTGATGGGAGCAATACCAAAACACAAACATCTTTCACTTTCAGCAGGATTTTGGGAAGCGTCAATGGGACCGAATATGTTATCAAATCTGAAGTTGGATGGTTAGATGACAATGGTAATTCAGTAATTGTTAGCGATTCTTATACAATCACGGTATATGAACCCTTCCAAATTATGGTAATGCGTCCTGAAGTATGGTGCTATAATCCCGTAGGAACAGACTCATACGAAGACTATCAAGTGTTTGATTACTTAGCACATGAGGCTTATGTGGTCACATCAGAACCGTACCACAAAGTGGATTGGTATGTTAGCACGGAAGGCGAGGAAAGTACAGAACCTGTCCATACAACATTTGGTGATGGTGACAAAATTTATGCTTCCTTTAATCCTTATGTGCTCAGCGGATCCCTTGAAGGGACAGAATATATAATCAAGGCAGTTGCATGGTATGTACATGATGATGTTTCACACTTCGTTACTAAAACTTACAAGCTTAAGGTTTATAAACCTGTTTTCGCGAATAATAATGGTATGGGAAAACACAATGTAGAGGGATATGCAGAACTCAGCAGACAATTCTATAATCATCCTTATGTTGATATGGATTGTTATGTTTATGCCTATAACCCAGGGAACGAAAATGGTTTTATGCGGAAAGTGTACCACAAATTTGTACACGAAGTGACTCGTCCAGATGGAACAGTTAGGGCACCGGACGATGCTACCGCAGCAACAGATCTTCCTGTGGGTGGATCTTATTCGGATTTCTCCACTGGACTCTCAGTCCACGTTGGTCACGGGAGTGAGGATGATGATATTGTGTCTATATCCTACGTCAGACTTGTTGTCACGGGTGATATTATGGTAACCCTCCCATCTGGACGTGAAGTTAGACGAAGAGATGCTGAAGATTCATGGTATATTACGAACACTGTGGTGTTTAAATACCCAACTAATTAATTCTTACAGTTCTTGGCTGCAAGGGATACTTTTAACGTATCCCTTCCAACCTTAAAGGAGTAAAGTCATGCTTACGCGTTTCACAACTTTTTGCGTGATTCTAATGTGTTTTGCATCAGTAGGGAGCACCAAAATTGTATTTAATTCAAGCCGCAACGGTGTTGCAGGTATTTACATTATGAACGATGACGGTAGTGATCTTACACTGCTAACAAATACGTTATCACCAAGTTATCCTCGATGGTCACCAGACGGTAAACAGATTGTGTTTGGAAGAAATGCACAAGTTGGTTCTTCTGCAATATTTTTAATAAATGCAGATGGCACAAATATTCGACAACTCACCTTTCCGCATGAGAACGTATGGGATGGACATGCATCATTTTCACCAGATGGAGAGTCTATCGTATTCAAGCGTTTACATAGAAAAACAGGAGAACGAAGCATTAACGTCATAGATATGGAAAGTGGTCGTATCAAAATAATCGCGGAAGATCTACAGGTAAACCGATTGGAGTTTTCACCGGATGGACAGGATATCCTATTCGGAGGTATAATCAAGCTTAATGCCAGTTACATCAATATCTGGATAATGCGGAGTGATGGAAGTAATGTGCGGGAATTGCTGCCGCCACCCATTGAAGCTGGTGGAGCTGTTGTCGTTCGCCGAAGTTGTCCCCGTTGGTCACCAGATGGCAAGAAAATACTGTATCATCAAGTGAAATTCAGATATGTTGAAGCAGAAGACCCGATTAGAGGAAAAGTTTTGGCTCCAGAGACTTTAGAATATCGACTTCTGATCTGTGATAAAAACGGGAATAAAATCCGTCATTTGAATATACCAAAGAACTGGTCATCAAAAGGTTGCAGCCAATGGATGGATAATGGTGAAACTGTTCTATTCAGTGGTCGCGAAATTGGGTTAAATGTACCATTCATAAATCCAGATTGGGAAAAAGGGTATAATATCTATAAGTACCATATTCCATCAAGAAAAATTACGCGCTTATCAAATCATCAGGATAATGATTACCATTTAGATTGGATAAGTGATGATGTGTATGCAGTATCACCCACAGGCAAAAAAACTTTGCAATGGGGAAAACTGAAAGCCTTCCTAAATACACGTTATGAAATGCTCAAGACACATGCAAACGGATTAGCGTATTTCCTATCAAATCAACACTAAATGCTTATGTGGGATTGACTAAGAATGCGGTAGACAGCAAATCTGTCTTTCCAAAATATCATACAAAAATGAACAATATCCCAACTAAAAATGTCTAACTTTACAGAAATCGGGAACTTTTTTACACTTGCGGTGTATTAATAAGGAGTTTCCAATCCATTACATCCACTGCATAAACCGATACCACGTTCACATCCAAAATAATGGAGAGAATTGTATGTCAGAAACGAATAGGTCTTTGGACTTCATGTCAACAGATGATTTAGAAAATATTGATGAAAAGAAGTTAGTTGAACGCTTCCAAAATGGTGATGTAGAAGCGTTCAACACACTTGTATTGAAATATCAAGATCGCATTGCGAAGTTAGTATACAAAAACATCAAGGACATTGAAATGACTAAGGACCTCTGCCAAGAAGTGTTCCTAAAAGCGTATAAAGCTTTACCGAAGTTTAAAGGTGATTCTGCGTTTTATAGTTGGCTTTATCGCATTGCTATGAACTGCTGCATTGACTATTTACGTCAACAGAAAAGACGACAAACTGTTCCTTTTGACGAATTGACGCCGGGGGTGGATGATTTTCTGTTGATTAGCAGACAACCCTCCCCTTCACATCAGGTTGAGATGGCGGAGTTGGGAGAAATCATTCAAGAAGCGGTGAAACAACTTCCACCGAAACAGCAGCGCGTTTTCAAACTCCGTTATGACCAGATGCTTCAGATGAAAGAGATTGCAATGGTGACAAATCGTTCAGAAGGTACTGTAAAGACCCATTTGTATCATGCACATCGAAGACTTCGGGAATTGTTACGACCCTATTTAGAAAATCGTCCATTGGAGTGGAATGCGTAATATTGATGTAGTGCTTTGTCAAGTCATAAATGATTTGTATATCGGACAGGGAAACCCCGTCCCTACGAACGGATCTACTCATCATTTGAGTATAGACAAAACAGTAGGTTATTTGAGTAAATCTATATATTGTGATTGAAAATTAGTATGTTTCTCCTTATAGGCGTGGTTACAACCGCGCCTATTGCTTTTATAATTGGTTGTAGGTTAGGATGATGTAGGAAACGCAAGACACAACAATTGTCAGGTTTCGCTTGTACTTAACCCAAGAATTAAGACACTTAAAGGCAACAGACAACGTTGAATGCTTAATAGCCTTTTATTTAACTTGCACAAATTCTGGAGATTATGTTAAACTAATGACAATTGCCACAGTTGGATCAAAATATCAGGAGAATCTGATAATATCCAACAAAATTCACAAAATAAAAGAGAAATGTGGTAAACTCTATCGTAAAGTCACCCTTTCCGTCTGAGGAGACGTTCACAATGAACGATAAGGATAAGTATAACAAAGTCGGTGGAAACCACTACGATAATAAATCTGTCAAGGATAAGGATAAGGAAAAGTTGGAATTTGAGGAAGATGAGGATATTGTTGAAGAAGAAGACACAAGTTCTAATTATTCTCAACGACGAACAGATCGAAGTCGATACGATAGCAAATACACTGAAGATGATGAGTTAGAGTTTGATATAGATGAGGAGCTCGGAGAAAATACCGCCAGTTCAGGTTATTCTTTGCGTCTCATTGACCTGATTATCTTAGAAACACCTGTTGAAGACCTTAGACGTCGTTATTTGCTTGAATTGCGCCGTTCTATTATGAACGATGAGGGTGAATTTCGCCAAAGATTACGTGCTATTGAACAGGAAGCGCTTCGCATTCACAAAGAGATGGAAGAACAGATCGAAGCACTGACTGCCCCCGCGAATCGTATCGGAACACTCCTTGACACACCTGAAGACGACACTGCACGCGTCACCGTTGGCGGATCTGAATACTATGCTAATGTTGATCCACAACTTGAAACTAAAAACCTCAAGAAGGGAATCAGTGTCCTCCTAAATGAAGCTTTTGTTGTTGTGGGAGAACTTGGCTACAACGAAGCCGGTCCCATTGCAAAGGTTTCTGACATTCTCCCCGATGGTAGACTACGCGTCGGTTCTGAACCCAGTCTACAATCTGTCATCATAGAGCGCGCTTCTGATCTTGCTGATGTTAAGTTAAAGTCAGGGGATGAAGTCCGTCTTGATCCGAGCTTAAGGGTGGCAATTGAACGTATCGCTTCAAAAGAACAGAAGGATTACGCCCTTGAAGCCGTTCCAGAAATACCGTGGTCAAAAGTTGGTGGACTTGACGAAACTATTCAGCGGATTAAAGATACTATTGAACAACCGATTTTACATCCTGAACTATTCAAGAAGTTTCAGTATACTGTACCGAAAGGGTTCCTGCTCCACGGTCCTCCCGGTTGTGGTAAAACGTTGATTGGAAAAGCAACAGCATACAACCTAACTGAACGTCTCAAAACAGAGACAGGTGAAGAAATAGAAGGCACGTTCCTTCATATTAAAGGTCCTGAAATACTGAATATGTGGCTCGGTGAATCGGAGCGGAAAGTCAGAGAAATCTTCTTGACAGCACGTGAAAAACGCGATGAAGGTAAACTGGCTTTCGTCTTTATTGATGAAGCAGAATCTATTTTGGGAACTCGCCGTGCAATGCGCTCACACAGTATCTCAAATACACTCGTGCCGATGTTCTGTGCTGAAATGGACGGTATAGAACCTTTACAAGAGGTTGTCATCATCCTCGCTACTAACCGACCAGACTTGATTGATCCAGCAATACTGCGTCCGGGACGCATAGATAGAAAAATAAAAGTTACCCGTCCGAATAAAGACGAAGCAAAAGATATATTCGGCATCTATTTGACGACAGAACTTCCAATTGAATCGGAGACAGATGAAACCGCAGACCAAGCAGTCGTTGATAATCTAATATCAGAAGTGGTTGACGAGATGTTCCGAGAATCATCTGAAAACCGATTCCTTGAAGTCGCACTTCGCAGTGGACGTCGTGATATTCTCTATCGTGGTCATCTCTGCAGTGGTGCTATTATTGAATCTATTGTTCAGAGAGCAAAGGAATCTGCCATGAAACGCGCTATTGCGGACCCGGATACTGAAACCGGTATCACTTTAGACGACCTTATGGAGTCACTTAACGCAGAATATAGCGAAAATGACATTTTCCCACCGACAGAGGCTACTGAAGATTGGTTAAAACTCCTTGATTACGATCCCGTGAATGTTGTCAAGGTCACGCCTATTCAGTCAGAAAAGAAAGAGTCTCGGAAAGCATCAAGTCCGGTGATTTAGTTCTCTACCTTCACCTTGGAAAAATACACATAGCGTCTGGATAAAATAGAAAGTTACAAATAATGCATAGACTTTTTGGTATTGAAACCGAATACGGAATCACACTTGAAAACGCTGAGCAGATTGATACTGTCAAGGAATCCATTGAGCTAATAAAGAACTATCAACAGGAACCTTTTTTACCACAATGGGATTATAATGGTGAGGACCCTTTCAAAGATGAACGTGGTTTTCGAGCAAAACATCTGAACAATCACCCTGACGAAGTGGAGGAAGAGAAAAAGGATAAAGAACGTTTTGCCAATCAACCTGAACGTACTTTCAGAGAGATCAAGAGTGACCGCATTCTGGTAAACGGTGCGAGGCTTTACAACGACCATGCACATCCAGAATACTCAACCCCAGAATGTCAACGTCTGTTTGATCTCGTCGCACACGACAAAGCAGGTGAACGGATACTTCAAGAATGTGCTGAAAGACGAAGTCAAGAACTTGGTGAACGCGTTATCCTATACAAGAACAACACAGATTTTTATGGTCATAGTTACGGGTGCCATGACAACTACCTGATGGATCGCGAAGTGCCTTTTGATTACCTCAAAGCCAGTATTCTCCCTTTTTTCATTACGCGTCAGATATTTGCGGGAGCGGGAAAGATAGGAATTGAAACCGAAGCAGGACTTGCAACCCCCGGACATTTTCAACTCACACAACGTTCCGATTTCTTTCACGTTGAAGCGAGTGTGGATACGATGCACAAACGTCCTATCGTGAACACCAGAGACGAACCCCATGCGGATCCTGCAAAATACCGCAGACTTCACGGAATCGTTGGCGATGCGAATATGTCCGAATACGCAACAGCGTTGAAAGTCGGGACAACTGCACTTGTCATTGACCTGATTGAACAGCGGCTGATTCCAGATACTTGTGCGATCGCGAATCCGATTGATACCATAAAAGTCATTTCGCATGACCAAACATATCGGTGGATGTTACAGAAAGTTAATGGTAAAATGATCTCGGCAATTGATCATCAACGCGAGTTTCTTGCGCTTGCGCAGAAGCATCTCACAAACCAAAATAGTGATACCGATTGGGTGTTAACACAGTGGGAGCAGACACTTGACGCACTCGAAAATGATCCGATGACGCTAATAGACAAGATTGACTGGGTCGCAAAAAAATGGTTATTAGAAACATTTGTTGAATCAGAAGATATTAAATGGGATGATCCGTGGTTGCAGAGCATTGATTTAGAATATCATAACATTAACCTTGAAGAAGGATTATTTTATGGATTACCGATGCAAAGAATTGTAACAGATGAGCAAGTTCATACTGCTATGCATACGCCACCATCTGATACGCGTGCTTATTTCCGTGGCAAATCACTCAATAAGTTTGAAGATGCAGTCAAAACTGTTCAATGGGACAGTATTACCTTTGACATTCAAGGCAGGTCAGTGACTGTTAATATGAACTCACTTGCCAACCCAGAAATTGCACAAAAATATAATGAGGCTCTTGACTTATCCCCTAACCCTCAAACCCTCGTTGAAAAACTCGGTTTACCTTAGAGGAACGTAAACCGTAAACCGCTTCTATAAAGCAATCTAAGGAGAATGAATTCATGAAAGACAAGATTGTCTATTTTCCCGAACGCAAACAGCGACCGGTAAAGCCGATTGAACCCGGTGACGGTGGCGATGATAGCAACGCACCGAAACGACCAGATGTCAACAGGCCGGACACAAACGAACTTCTCAAACGCATGCGCCGTGTTGACAAAGATCAATCGCGACGATACCGTCAAAGAACGGGGGAATAATGAACCATAAAGGCGACTTTCTCAGCCTTTTAAAACACGACGAGACCTTGCAAATTGACGGTGAACAGACTCAAAGTATCAAAAAGTCTGTACGCGATGCCTATCAATTACCAACACAAGGAAAACAGACGCACGGCACAACCATAGAGTTTGCAGAAGCCACTACGGTCGTCGCTATGCGTTACAATGATGGGATTATCATTGCGGGGGATCGGCGTGCTACTGCGGGTACTTCTGTTGTTCACGACCGTGCTGAGAAAGTCATTCCGATTGACTCACATTCTGTCCTTGCAATCTCAGGAGCACCGGCAATGGCTTATGAGATTGCGCGCGTTTTAAAACACTCATTCCAGTATTTCCGGCGTAGTCAACTCCAAGAGCTCAGTGTTGAAGGAAAGTTGAGAACACTTTCACGGCTTATCCTTGATAACTTACCGATGGCACTGCAAGGGATCGGCGCAGTAATCCCTATCTTTGCGTTGTATGCCCCACAAACTGACGAATCTGTTAACGGCGGCAAAATCTATTTCTATGACGCACTCGGTGCACATTTTGAAAACGTGGATTTCGCTACAACCGGTTCCGGTTCTGTCTGGATAAGAGGTGTGTTACGATACCTTGACAGATGGGGAGACACTCGTCTTGAAGATATGGACGAAAAACAAGCAACCATCACCATCCTAAGATTGCTTGACACAGCAAGCGAGTATGATGCCGCAACAAGCGGATACAACGCAAAAGCAGAAATCTTTCCCACAGTCAAAACTATTACACGACAGGGGGTCGAAACTCTTACCGATGAATTTCTTACCGATTGTTACGCGGAGGCTACATAATGCGCGATATGCCGTATCGCTGGATTGAAGCAATTCAGGACAGGCGCGATTACATTGAAGATCAACTCAGACCCGGAAGTCCAGTCGTCGGACTCCCTTTTAAACAAGGAAGCCTCCTTCTTACCGTGAGTAAAGGTGCTCAGAAAATATTTGAAGTTCACGATAGAATTGCACTCTCCGCCATAGGACATCCCGCCGATATAGAAAGACTACGCATGCTGGTTACTGATACCGCAAGTGTTCAAGCATTTCAAAGTGCTACCGAAGATGTGAACCTACACAGATTAACGCACTATGTCTTAGCGCATACGTTCAAGCAAGCATTTGAATCTATCGTCGGTGAAGCTTACATCATAAAAATGCTACTCGTTGAAATCGGCAACGGTAATCACGAAGCGCAATTTACGCATATAAACTACGATGGCAACGTGAAAGTCCAGCACGATTCTGGTGTCATCGGTGGCACTGAAGAGATAGAAACAGCGATGCAAAACTATCTCACCGATGCACAAAACGCTACACAATTCGACCTTGAACCGGCACTGCAGTTAGCACTGAAAACATGGGCAGTCGGTAGAGAATTAAGCCAACGGTTTGAAGATGCAGAGGATAGTACCGAAGTTTCGGAAGATAAGATAGATGAAGTCATCAACACTGAATTAGAAGATGGAGAAATTGAAGCAGGAATCTTAGATGAATCCTTATCAGGAGACACAAAATTCCGTCTGTTAAGTCAAGATGAAATAAAAGACATTACCAATAGATAACAGTCAACAGCCATTAAGGAAGAATCTCGTGACATACAGAATAATCGGCATTGAAACCGAATTCGGATGCATGATACAGTCGCAGACAATACAGACGCAACGCGTCAAGGTCTCTCCTGAAGGTATTGCTGCCCGTGTCAGAGACTATGTTTTCAAAAATCTTGAACTTGGTATACCCGATCTCCACTATCGCGACTGGGGTGAACCTCCCGGCAACGGTGGATTCCTATTCAACGGCGGTAGGCTCTACATAGACATGGGACATCTTGAATATGCTACTCCTGAATGTGCTAATCTTTTTGATGCTATCGCCTACGACAAAGCCATTGAACATGTCATCATAGCGATTCTAAGAGAGACCGGACTTGAGGAACACGTCGCCTTCTACAAAAATAACATTGATCATTACACCGGTGCGACATTCGGTTGCCATGAAAACTATCAGGCACGCAGAGATGTCCCGTTCTATAGGATCGTCATCCCAACACTTCTACCATTTTTTGTTACCCGACAAATATACGCAGGCGCAGGTCGGGTCGGCGGGTACGATGACATCTTGGAGTTCGGAGATGGACAATACAGCGTTGACGACTTTATCGGATATCAAATATCGCAACGCGCTGACCACATCGTCACTGAAATCTATGAATGGATACAGTTTAGCAGAGCGATCATAAATACACGCGACGAACCGCTCAGTGATTACACAAAATATCGAAGACTCCATCTCCTTGTCGGTGACACGAACATGTCCGAGTACGCATCAGCACTCAAAATCGGCACAACTGTTCTTATTCTTGATGCTATTGAGCGGCATTACGAACTGCACGGAGAAAAACTCCCTATCCCGAACCTTGATCTCGTAGACCCGATCGCCGCTATCAGACACATCTCACGAGACACCACACTCACGTGGGATGTAGACCTACAGAACGGTCAAACTGTCACTGCCGTTGACATTCAACGGAAGTATCTAAACTTTGTCCAAGATATGGTAACGCGTCCTGATGAAACAACCGAATGGATTCTCTCTGAATGGGAAAATGTGCTTGATGACTTAGAAACAGACTGGACTCGTCTTACAACCCGGCTTGATTGGGCTGCAAAGAAGTGGTTCCTTGATGCATTAGTTGAAGACGAGGAATTAGAATGGGATGACCAGTGGCTGAAAAGTCTTGACTTAGAATATCACAACATTGATCCTGAAGTTGGAATTTTTTATGCACTTCAAGGCGAAGGATGTATGAGACGTGTGATTACTGACCAACAGATCAGTAACGCCATCAGCAATTCCCCAATTAACACGCGTGCAAGGGTTCGCGGCTATCTGATGCGGAATCTAAAAAAGCAAAAAATGCCGTGTATAGTTGACTGGCATCACATCTATGCTGGACAAACTGAATGCTTTGAAATGAAAGAACCCCTCGACACCAGCATCCCCAACGCCCGCAAATGGCTAAACCTTCTCAGACTTCGGCAGCGGATGTAGAGGTTTTTATTAGCAAATGGATTAACCTATACCATTACGATTTATCAAAATATTTCCCAGACATTTCTTCATCTGCTTTTGCCAAAAAAAGAATATTGGATGCTGTCAAGTGGAGAATGTGTGCAGCCAAAAACTCTGGGATATTTACCACTTCTGTTCCTTGTCCATGACCAGTCTGTTTGTTACGGACAGTTGGTACACCAGACTTTAATGCACCTATCAATCCTGAATAGTGCGATTTCAGATGAGATGGTATTAATCCATTATCAAATATGATGTCAATAAGAGACGACGCAGTTGCATTATTATCATATTGCCATCCTCTCTTAGCACAAATTGCTTTCATGCAACTCTCAAATGCTTTCAGACAGTTATTGATACATTCTTTGTAATCTCTTTTCCGACAGTGCTCGTGTGCTTTTCTAAATTCCTCATTTGCACCTTCATAGATGTGATCTGAAAGCATAAGTAGAGTTGGTTTGGCTACCTCAGAATGTATGAACTGATCATCAACTTTAATTATCTGTCCAGATTCATACTGATATCCCAAGCCGTGTTCGCGAAATCTATAGTTTAGTTCTTCAATTGCTTTGTCCGGTGTAATATTAGCTAAATGGAACAGAGCCGGTCTATCGCGAACGACCTTATCTATGTAGAGAAATGAAAACTCAATAATATCAATTACTCTTTCAGTTTCTTCTGTGTTAATAAGAAATTCCCAGACTTGATCCTTAAATGTCTGTCCATCTTCAAGTGTAAACACACCATATTCACGACACAATACATAGTGGATATACCTATATGCTTCATAAACCGAACCTTCTGGATGTCCAAAAGAACCATATTCGATCTGTCCGAATACATCAGTCCAGATATGAACAATCTGAACTCGCAATTCTGAGGGAATAATATCATACTGATAGATATCAGGCACTTCACCGCGAGTTCGCTTCTGACGTTTTGAAAATAGGTCAAATATCATTTGTATCCTTTCTGCTAGTAAGATTTCTTGCTAATCATAGTGAATTATCATGTAAGTTGACATTTCTTCTGTAGGAAACATCTCCGAATCGTGACCTGTAGTAATCGGGGATCAGGGTTCTCTAGAATACCGTTAATGTAGAACTGTTTTCAAAATTCACTACAATCTGTTTTTTTTAATTATAACATGTGAGGTTACACTATGACAAATTCTAATTGAAAAATTGATTGAGATTCTACATTCTTCCTGATATACTACTTATGCTCCAATATACTCACAGCACTAACAAAAATCAGAGTTGCTTGATATTTCTGCTACCGTCTAACTGCAACAGAAAATAAAAACCAGGAGAAAATATAATGAGTTTAGACATGTACTATTTTGACAAAAACAAAGACTTTGTTACACAAACAGCATCTACAATGGAAGAGGCAATCAGAGAAGCAAGATTTGATTTTGTTAATTGCACAGATGAGTTTTTAAAGGAAATAACTGAAGGAGCAGGCAACTCCTATGCCAGAGCCTTTTATATGTACTTAAAAAGTCGGAGAGACCTGCAGAAGGCTCAATAATGGTATATACTTCCTGACAACATTCATCTCCACTGATTCAACATAACCATTAACCTGCATATAACACCACCCAAACCATTAACCAGCATATAACACCACCCAACAAATACAACAGCAATCTTCCTCAAACACATCCTACCCCTCAGAAACTTATCTTGTAAATCCTATAATCCTGGTTCAGACAAGAAATGTCTCCAAGAAAACATCCATAATTTTCATCCTCCAATGCTAACTTTACGAGTTAACACAAAAAAACATTGAACTCTTTAAACTAAATTACCCTGAATTTATCCTATTATCCCTACTCCTTAATCCGAGTTGCTTTTTCTGATAGATTCTGATACAATTATCAGATAAGATGTATACCAGAAAAAGCAACTCACTTTTTTGGGTATTATTAGGGGGTTACAGCCCCTAATTTCTTATCAATATTGTATCATATTCTTGCAAGTAAAACAAGCGATAAATGTAGTCTATATATAGGTTTATAGCGATTTATTAAATCCCAAAACGACTAATTCCAAAACACAATGAGTGAATTGCAGACATGTGATTCATGTTTGTCACTAATACATCAATATATTAGTAGAGTCACAGGGCGTGCTAATGAGTTCTGATTGTGCGCTTACTTCCACTAATTTGCTATAAAGGATAATTATGAAAAATTATAGACATTATATGTTATTACTATTAATTCTGGCAGTTACCTCAATGCCACTGTTTACGACAGGTTGTGCCAACGAGGTGAACAAACGTATTGAAATTGCTAAAGATTTGTACCGTCAAAGCATTGAGTATAAGAGAGCAAATAAACCCATAAGGGCAGAAAACAAACTTAAGGAGGCACTCAGGGAGTATCAAACAATTATAGTTAACTTTCCAAATCGTTCCAATTCGATAGCGAGCACTTTGTATCAAATCTGGGAACAAAATTATAAACAGGCTAACTACAAAGCTGCTAGTCTCGTTTTTGGAAGCATCGTCAAAAACTTTCCGGAGAGCTTATGGACGCAGTCACTTGAGAATACGTTGTGGCTCATTGCGTATGATGAAAAGGATAAGCATAACTATGAAGAAGCCCGGCGAGCCTATCAAGAATTAGTTGACAACTTTCCGGATAGTGATCTCACATTGACTACACTTTATGATCTTGGGAAAGTTAACTATCAACTTGAGGATTACGAAAATGCAAGAAAAGTCTTTAGAGAGTTTCTGGTAAGGCACTCTAAGAAGGGATACTCGGTTAACGCATTCGTCTCTAAGGATGCACGGCGTTTGATTGCACAGTCATACCTTGATCAGAGGTTTAAAGATTACCATCAAGCTTATCTTAACTTTGATAAGTTGACTACCGCGGTGTTTAAAAACGATATTGATCTTCAAGCGGAAGCAATGTATAAAACCGCTTACTGCTTAAAACAACTTAAGGATAATGATGAAGCATTAGGGCGTTATACTGAATTCATGACGCGATTCCCTGACAGTGAATACGTCACTAACGCTTATTTAGACCTTGGAGATTTTTATTCCTACAACAAAAAAGACTATGAACTTGCTCGGTTCAACTACAAGCGTGCACTGAAAAGTGCGGATGACTCAGACCGCACAGTCGAAATACAGTACAAGATTGGCGGTACTTATTACGACGAGGGGAATCTTGAAAAAGCAATTGCTGCCTACAATGTGATATTGCAGAAATATCCAGAGAGCAAAAACTTTGTTAATGCCAAAACTATGATCGCCCACATCCATAGCAAAGAAAATAGAGTGGATGAAGCGATTAATGTTCATACAGATATCATTGAGAATCACGCTGATAATAAAATAGTTAACAGAATTATCACTATTGTTGGAGGAATAGATGCAGGATTTCCAGTACAGTTAAGTCTTTCAGTCGCTAGTTATGCTCAGATTGGCGAGGCTTACTTCGGAGAGGACAATTTTAAGAAAGCGTTTGAATCGTATGCGCGTATCGTGAAAAAAACAGCAAGTGATGAGCAGGACTTCCGGAAAGATCCATACGCCCCTTTTGCTTTGTATAAGGCTATGGAGACCCTTTGCAAGCTTGGTCGTAAGGACGAATTAGAAACTTTTGCAACTACCTATATAGAAGCATTTGGCAATACCAATATACTTAGTGGTAGCGAACTTATCCTTTCCGCAGAGGCACAACGTAAATTTGCTGATGTCCTACGCGAAGAACTTGCCGAAAAACCTGAGCAGTACGATAAAGCTGCCACAGAATATGCAAAGTTACAGGACTATCCGCCGAAACCTTATCTAAGGCTAAACTTGATCAAGTTACGGGGAAAGTATTACGAAGGTCTCTGCTATGAAAAGGGGAAAACACCTGATAAATCGGTTGAGGCTTATCAAGAAGCCATAAGAATGTTTGACGCAATTTTCCAACCCCTCATTGATATTCCGAACATTCAGCATAACATTACTAAAGAGGAATTTGATTATTGCATTCAAACGGCGAAAGAATATGTGAAGAAAATTCGCCGTAAGTTAAAGGCCCCTAAGACAAATTTAGGTGATGGGATTGGTAAAGCGGAAGATTCCTCAGATGAGAATATAACTTCAATAGCCTTAGCATCTACCGTGTTTTTGAATTTGAACCTGAATAATGGTACGGGGTATGGCAGTGGATTCTTTGTTGGTCATGATCTAATTGCCACCAACTATCACGTGATCAAAGGAGCTATAGAGGGCACTGCCCGGTTAGTTAAAACAGGGATGACATACGCTATAGTTGGCTATACGGCAGTTGATCCAGAGCAAGACCTGGCAATCCTGAAAGACAGGGCTTTTGACGTAAAACCACTTTCCCTTGGAAATAGCAATAATGTTGAGATTAATGATAATGTTTACGCTGTAGGTTCCCCACTTGGACAATCTGATCTCCAGGGCACAGTCTCACAGGGTAAGATAAGTGGTGTACGAACATATTCTACCGGTAAGCTGCTTCAGATGACTACTCCAATCTCTCCTGGTAACAGCGGTGGTCCTGTACTAAGTAGCAAAGGGAAGGTTGTAGGAGTTGCTGTATCTCAAGTGTTGTACCGAGACCCAAAATACTTAGTTAATCGCGCACAGAATCTCAATTTCGCTGTTCCTGTGAATGATCTTAAAGTACTTCTCGAGCGAGTCGGACCACTAAAACCTTTAAGCGACTTAGAAGTAGTGAACTAATACCACAATAATGTTACTCTTAAACACAATTTTCATAATTTGGAGGAAAAATGGCCACAGCCCGGAAAATATTTCAATACATAGGAATGGCATTTTCAGTACTTTTAGTCGGAATAATATTCATTGAGTGTAGCAGCCTTCAAACGAAGTATGATAAACTTAACACTGAGTACAAGAATCTTAACGCTGAGTACAAGAATCTTAAAAAAGAAAAAATAAACCCGACGAAAGATGCTATAGACTCATTGATTAAAATGGAGAAAGAACCTATTCAAAACCAACTTAATACTCACGAGGAGAATACTCTCAAGGTTTTTGATCAACTTTTCATAGATGAAGAAGACTATCCTATTTTATATAGTTCTAAAGGGGTGACTTCTGAAACTAAGATAGTCTTTGGTGAGGGAATCATCTATATTGTTTATTTCAAAAAAGGAGGAACTGTCATGGGGACAAACAGTAATAGAGACACATGGACTTTCACTTCTCCAAGGGGAGCCACTGTTCATTTGAATGGCAACAACAGAGTTACTGAAGTTAGTGGTATAGTCTACAAAAGCAGATATTGAAGTCTTGCAAATACATCTCAGTAATAAACTAATTGTTGGTAGTGAAAGGATGACAGCACAATCTTTGCATGCTTCAATTCAATACCGCAAAAACCGCTAGTGGAATATTAGGGAGGATGTTGTTTTTTTATGGTTAGGAGCGGGTTTTGTTGGTGGTCAATACATTTCAGTCCCAATAGATAAAGAAATAATTGCAGCTGTAGGATTTCTCATAGGTATTATAGTATTATTACTGACAATGCTTTCTCCTTACTTACTTGGTATGATATTGGAATTTAAAATCAAATCACAGGAATTAGAAATGGGAACCTAGAATTGAAGTCAAAACTGCAACAGCAAGAACAACAATCTCTGCCAGATCAAGATGAATAATATATTCAATAATCTACTGAAATCTCAAATCCCAAAACGACTAATTCCGATCTGATTTTTCTAATTATAACATGTGAAGTTACACTATGACAAATTCTAATTGAAAATTGATTGGGATTCTACTTTTTCCTGATATACTACCCATTAACGAATATACTCACAGCACTAACAAAAATCAGAATTGCTTGATGTTTCTGCTACCGTCTAACTGCAACAGAAAATAAAAACCAGGAGAAAATAGAATGACTTTAGAAATGTACTATTTTGACAAAAACAAAGAATTTGTTACACAAACAGCATCTACAATGGAAGAGGCAATCAAAGAAGCAGGATTTGATTTTGTTAATTGCACAGATGAGTTTTTAAAGGAAATAACTGAAGGAGCCGGCAACTCTTATGCCAGAGCACTTTATATGTGCTTAAAAAGTCGGAGAGACCTACAGAGGGATCCATAATGGTATATACTTCCTGACAACATTCATCTCCGCTGATCCAACATAACCATTAACCTGTCTATAACACCCCTTAACAAACACAACCGTTAACTTCCTCAAAAACACCCAATACACCAGAGACCAATCCTGTAAATCCTATACTCCTGAAAATCCTGGTTCAGACAAGAGATGTCATCCATAAAACACTTGTATATCCCGCTTCTAACTCTAACTTTACAAGTTAACACAAAAAAACATTGAACTCTTAAAACTAAATAACCCTGAATTTATCCTATTTTTCCCTTGACTTAACCAATTTAATAAGATATAATGTAGTAATTAATTATCGTGAAGTGCGGTTCGGAAGGTTTTTTCCGCCCTAAATCCCAAATATCACATCATTTTCTAAGGTAAAATCTTCTGATGAATTTGTAACAACGTTAGTATAAAAAACGTTAATGTAAAAGAAAGTTTAACTGATCGGCGTACTATCCCAAATTATCTCATTAGATAACTGCTAACCCATCTTAGGAGGAAATTATGCCTCAAAAAGACTTCACAAACACAGACTGCGAAGGATTTTATCGCAGAGATTTAATTAAAGCTGGTGTCTTAGGATTTTTCGGATTCGGTCTCACTGACTTTTTCCGGTTACAAGCATTAGCTGAACCAACAACCAAACCGGGAACGGCTAAATCTGTCATCCTTGTATGGTTAGGCGGTGGTCCAAGTCATCTTGATATGTGGGACCTCAAGCCAGACGCACCTGAAGAGATCCGCGGTTTATTCAAACCTATTTCAACAAATGTTACCGGTGTTCAGATTAGTGAACACATGCCGAGACTGGCAAAACAAGCAGATAAACTCTGTATCATCCGTTCAATGACCTCGCCAGAAGCTGCTCATGAACGTGGCACACACTACATGATTACAGGATATCAACCTTTACCTGGTTTTGCGGTTCCTGGACACGGTGCTGTCGTAGCTAAACTCAAAGAACAGCGTAGTGCTTTGCCGCCTTACATTGCAATTCCTTCACCTGTTGCTTATGCGGGTGGCGGTTTCTTAGGCGCCTCACTTGCCCCGTTCTCACCAGATGGCAACCCGGCAAGCAATAATTTCAAAGTGCGGGATATGGAACCTCCCAGAGGTGTCTCTTATGAACGCGTTGAAGAACGTAAGGATCTGCGAAATGCTGTTGACAACGCCTTCAAGAAATACGAAGCGGGTAATCCAAAAGTTGAAGCAATGGATAAGTTCTATAAATCCGCTTACGACCTTATGAGTTCCGAAGATGCACGCGGTGCTTTTGATCTCCGAAAAGAACCTAAGCAGATGCGTGATGCGTATCGGAGAGACACATTCGGACAAAGTTGTCTCCTTGCAAGAAGACTCGTTGAAGCAGGCGTTAACTTCGTCACTGTCAGCAATGGTGGATGGGATAACCATAACAACATCTTCTCATCGCTGCCAGGAAAACTCAACGCTTTTGACCATACAATGTCAGCACTGATTGGCGATCTTGACCAACGTGGACTCCTTGAAAGCACATTGGTAGTCGCAATGGGTGAATTCGGTAGAACACCTGTCATCAACCGAAACGGTGGCCGTGATCATCATCCACGCGTCTTCTCAATCATGTTAGCAGGCGGTGGTGTTCAAGGTGGACAGGTTGTTGGCGCATCCGACCCATTCGGGATAGAACCCGCTGAAACACCCGTCAAACCTGAAGACTTGTCAGCCACAATCTATCAGAGCCTCGGTATTGACTATAATCAGAGCATTGAATCACCTGATGGTGTCCGAATCGTGCTATCACGCGGTGGACGACCCGTCCGAGGTGTCTTGTCATAAGTTGAACGCACATCACAATACATGTAGTGCGGGGTCAATCAACACTGATCTCGCATTACCTGCTGCTAACTGAGGTTGGTACATAATTCTTGTCTGATACCTGATGACGTGGAAAACCTGTAGTAGCAGAATTAATTGAAAGTCAAAACGACATTCAACTTCCTACTACAAAATCCCGCTATAATTCCATCAGCAAGTTGCCATCCTCATCAACTTAATCATTACTTTAGGACTAAACCATGAAAAACCGCATTTACGCGATCCTTCCCTTATGCATTATTCTTGTGTTAACGTTGTTCACAAATATCGCACAAGCTGATGAACATTCACAGGAGAAACAGGAACTTCTTTCTCCTATCTGGGCACTTGATTTTAGTCCAGATGGCAAAACAATCGCCGTTGGAAAGTATCAATGGGTAGAACTCTGGGAATTAGATACCCAGCGGATGACCCGTGCCTATGAACCGCATGCAGGACGAGTCAGATGTGTAAAATTCACTCCTGATGGCAAAATGTTATATGCGGGAGGGGGACGAGAAGCCCAAAGTGGTGAAATCCGCTTATGGGATGTTGAAGCAGAAGAACTCATCAAAACTTATGAAATCCACGCTGACACTATTGAATCTATCGCGCTCAGTCCAGATAATACCAAACTGCTCACAGCAAGCATGGATGAATTTAGTGCTGTTATTGACTTAGAAAATCTTGATGATACTGAACCGATAGATGATCAGGCAGAATGGTTGACGCAACACGTTGGCAGAGTGCTTTGCACACTGTATCATCCCAATGGGAACTACTTTGTCACAGGTAGTGAAGACAAAACCCTAAAGGTGTGGGATCCAAAAACTTATACGGTTCTCGTCAGTTTTGATGGAAATGACGATTCTGTTTATTCGCTTGCCTACGCGACTGGAGAAAACGTCATTGTTTCAGGAGCAAGCTGATAATATAGTCCGTACTTGGAGAGTCACGCAGAACAATAATGGTAATACACGTGGTGCACCTGTTCGGCAATTCAACGGTCATCAGGGCCCTGTCTATAGCGTAGATACGGGTACTTGGAATGGACAAGAAGTAATCGTATCGGGTGGTGCAGACTCCGCAGTCATTGTATGGAACATTCGTAACGGTAATAGACGCCGCACTTTTAACGAGTCTCCAGATGCTGTCTACGCAGTAAAAATTAGTCCCGATGGTAATCACGTCGCAGCTGGTGGACGTGATGGAAAAGTGCGAATCTGGAGTATCAGAGAAAATATGTTAACCCACGAATTCTAACCCAATGTGGGAGGGAATCAACACACGATCTGTATTCGGCGATTAGGCGGCTCTGTGTCCCTACCTGCCGATTTTGGAGGTAATATTTATGTATGGCAGTAAAAGTAATCCAATCTTCCCAATTCAACATCTCAGACGGAATTTGAAAACCCTTCTACATCTGGCATTCCTATTATCATTGTGTACGCCATTAAGCATTTTTGCACAAGCTACACCGAGACTTAACTCTCTCTTCCCCGCTGGTGCACAAATTGGAAAGACTGTTGAAGTGAAAATTCAGGGATCAGATTTAGATGGAGCATATAAACTAATTGTAGAAGGTGCCCCCGGTATCACTGGCACACTCAACGCTGGCGGCGGGAAGGTAGATGAGACTCATAAACCTGTCTTTGAGGCGAACTGTGGACAGTGCCATGAACTTCGCTCCCCAAGTAATCGTTCTATGACTGGAACACAATGGGCAGCTATTGTAAAACGAATGGTGACAAATCAAGGTGCAGAAATCAGTGAAGCAGATCAAACCAAAATCACTAAATACCTAAAATCTGCCGCACGAGCAAGTGGCGGTATGACTGCTGAGTTAGTTGTTGCTCCTGATGCACCAATCGGTGTCCGTGAACTACGAATTGTCGGAAAAAACGGTGCATCCACTGCCTGGCCTTTTGAAATTACGGATGTTCCAGACACTTTTGAAACTGAATCAAACAACTTACCTGATTCCGCAACTAACATTGAATTACCTGTCATCATTAATGGTGTCATTAACTCAGGTGGAGATGAAGATTATTATACCTTTGATGGAATTAAGGGTGACCGGTGCGTTTTCAATGTAAAGGCATATCGCTATAACAAGATCAGTCAACAATTTTTCAATCCCACAATCTCACTTTTTGATGAACAAGGAAAAGAACTGGCACGAAGCAACGGCTTCTACAGTCTTGATCCTCTCATAGACTTCACAATCCCTGAGGATGGCAAATACTTCTTACGGATTCGAGACCTACTCTATCGTGGTAACCCGGATTCTGTTTACCGTTTGATGAGCGGTGTTGTGCCATATAACACCTATATCTACCCCACAGGTGGAGAAATCGGAAGTAAAATTCAGACAAAAATCGGTGGTGAAAACCTTAAAGAAACAGACTGGGAAGTTGACCTAAGTAGTGAACAACAGCCTGGACTTAAACTGATCCGAACACCCTACGGTATTTTTCCATTTTTCGCAAACGAGTATTCTGAAGATGTTGAACGTTCCGCAATTGCGGATCAAAAAGATGCTTCAGCAACCGATGCGGAAAATGAAACTCAAGCAATAAGTGCGGAGTCAGAGATCATATTTCAGACGAAATGTTCTGCATGCCATGAACTGCGTTCACCAGATAACCGTGCCCTTACCTCAGAACAGTGGGAAGCCACTATTACACGTATGGCAGAAAAAGAAAATGCGGATATAACAACCACTGAGCGCGACCGTATCATTGCATTCGTCGCTGAAGAGGTTGTCAGAATGGGGCAACTTATCGCGAAACAGATTGAAAACGCACAAGTAATAAATTCACCCGGTGCAATCAGTGGACGTATTTCAAAACCGGGTGAGGTAGATTATTACCGCTTCAATATTGCGAAGGGTTCACGACTCGGTCCTTGGTGGGTTATACACCCGTTTGACAACACTGACGAAAAGGGGTTTGATACCGTATATCCACCTGAAGTTGAAATTGATTTTGACAAAGAATATGAAGGCAAGAACGGACGGATAATAAAATGGTATAGAACTAACGGTAGGGGGGAAGGCGTTTTCTCCAATGTCCCTGAAGATGACGTTACAGGATATGCTTTAACCTACTTTAAATCTGACCGTGACCAGAAATATCTGTTGTCCCTCGGTACTGACGACACTATTAAAATATGGGTAAATGATAAACTCATCTTTAGTAAATACGTGCATCGTGCGCTCAGACGAGGCGATGATGTCATCGAATTACCCGTCTCAAAGGGAAGGAACAAGATCCTCTTCAAGATCACTAACGGTTATGGTCCGTGGGGATTCTTTGCTGATATCGGGGGATATACCATTGACCTATCCGCAGAAAGACTAAACTCACCGTTGAGTCCGTCCCTAACACTTTTAAATGAAAATGGTAGAGTGCTGAGGAACAATGCTGGCAGAGGTGGAAGAAGAGACTCCATTATTGATTACAGTTTCGGACAACCCGGTACATACGCACTCCGAGTTGAAGATATCTCTGGTAAGGGTGGAGACGGTTATGTCTATCACTTAGACATACGACCTACTTCACCAAACTTTGCTATCTCTGTAACACCTGATAATCCAAATATCGGACGTGGCGGAACAGTTTTGTTAGATGTCAATTTGCAGCGGCGTGTCGGCTTTACGGAACCGATTCTACTGACAGTTGAAAATTTACCACCGGGTGTCACAGCAAGCCAGAGTGCTATTCTGTCTGAAGGTGGAAACAATCAAGGCTATCTAACCCTAACTGCCGCGCCAGATGCGGATTTAGCACATAGTGTTGTGCAAGTTGTCGGTACCGTTACCACAACTTCTGGACATCAAATCAGACGTGCCGCAAGTCCAATAGAAATATTCCAAATTCGTAACAACAACCAGACTGTTCAACGGCAGAACATTGTCGTCAGTATTACAGAGGCTACTCCTATTATTGTCACTGCTATACCTAACGAAGTGATCGTTACGCCAGATGGCCCTGTAGATATAACAGTGAAGGTTGATCGTAGTAGAGGTAATAGACAAAACATGAACCTAACTGTAGTCGGTTTGCCTGTTGGTGTCACCCTCCAGCGACAAACTACCGTTCTTAGAAGAGGTTCATCCGAAGCAGTCATCACTCTTGAACCTGAGATTATTTCTGGTGGCAATAACGAAATACGTAGAAACCCGTTCATCGGTAATCAACAGACCAGACCGCATACATTCGTCATCAATGCCTCAGTCGGAAATCGGCGTGTCGCAAGCAGTCCTGCCGTAAAACTCTGGCTTGGGAACCGACCAGATGATGACGAGCAAGCAAAATTAGAAGGAAATTAACACAACAGCCTTCTATTTTTCGGACAAGTAAATTGAAAACGTTAGACCGCGGTGTACACGGTCTAACGTCAATCTTATAGGGCGAGGTCCAAACCGAAACCAGCAGAGTTCGGAGTGATTCGGTGCCTCGCCTTTTTCTATGACCTCAGAGAATAACAATCCAGAAATGTATTACAACCCGGAGGTGTGAATGTCAGGATACTATCGATTCCCAACTATTTCTCATGAAACCATTGTTTTTGTTTGTGAAGATGATTTATGGACAGTCCCAATCAGCGGCGGTGTTGCCCGAAGACTCACATCAAATCTCGGTGCAACCGGTACGCCACAGTTATCCCCAAACGGTGAACGCCTCGCTTTCGCAGGTCGTGAGGAAGGACCTACAGAAGTATATGTCATGCCTGCACTCGGGGGTGAGGCGAAAAGACTTACATACCAAGGCAGTAATGCGAGTATTGTCGGATGGGATGCGGATGGAGAATACATCCTTTATTCCAGCGGTGCAAATTCTGCGTTCGGTGCATGGTTATGGAGCATATCTGCAGATGGTGGCGAACCGCAAAAACTACCTTACGGACCGGCTAACCACATTTCTTTCGGAGAAAACGGTGGCGTCATACTCGGTAGATTAACCCGAGAACCCGCACGCTGGAAACGTTATCGTGGTGGTACTGCCGGACAACTCTGGATTGACACCGATGGTGACGGCGACTTCCAACCTTTTACTCCTGTTGAAGAAAGCAACTTTACCACACCCATGTGGATTGATGAACGTATATTCTTTATATCTGACCACGAAGGTGTCGGAAATATCTACTCCTGTACAACTTCAGGTGAGGACATTAAACGCCATACACATCAGGAGACATACTACTGCCGTTCAGCACAAACAGATGGAAACCGTATCGTCTATCATGCGGGGGCAGACCTTTGGATTTACGACATTGAAAACGACACTAATCAGCAGATTGAAGTTGATTTCCGTAGTCCTCGCGTCCAAAAACAACGTAAGTTCGTCAATGCATCAAGATATCTCCAAGAATTCACACCATCCCATGATGGGAGGTCACTTGCATTAACCTCACGCGGTAAACTTTTCACAATGGCAAATTGGGACGGTGCTGTCCTTCAACAAGGTGAGAGAAACGGCACACGCTACAGAAAAATGCAATGGTTAAATGATGGAAAACGTGTTCTCACACTATCAGATGCAGGTGGTGAAGAGGCACTTGAAATACATACCTGCGACGGAAGTGAAGACGTGCGACGTTTAGACGACCTTGACATCGGGCACGTCCGACTCCTCGCGGTCTGTCCACCAGGAGATAAACTCAAAGATCAACTCCTTATAGTCAATCACCGTTTTGAACTCCTGCACATAGAACTTGAAACACCTGAGCTTAAAGTATTGGATAAGAGCCTCCATAATCGAATTCAGGGTGCAAGTTGGTCTCCTGATGGCAAATGGATCGTATATAGTTTTCCATCAACAGAGACGACATCCTCCATCAAACTATGTAAAGTCGAAACGGGAGAGACGTGGTACATCACTCAATCCGAATTCTCAGACTTTGCGCCTGCATGGGATCCGGATGGCAAATTCCTATATTTCCTTTCTCATCGTGAGTTTGATCCTGTCGGTGATGCGCTTCACTTTGACCTCGGATTTCCTACAGCTACGCGCCCAATGTTGGTAACATTGCAGAAGGAATTGAAAAATCCATTTATACCAACAACACCATCTCCAGAAGATGAAAAGGAAAAAGAGAATAAGGAGAAAGATGAAAAGGAGAAAGATGAAAAATCTGAGGAAAAAGATGATGATTCTAAAAAGAAAAAGAATGAAAAAAAGCAGGAACCCATCAATATAGAATTGGAAGGTATTGAACAAAGGGTGATCGCATTTCCATACTCACACGGACGTTACAGACAGATTGCTGGCGTTGAAGGTAAAGCGATTTTTACATCTTTTCCTGTTCAGCATGCCACCAACTCACCTGGGGAAGATGATTCAAAAGCCAAAGGAAAATTACACGCTTATGATTTCAAAGAGCAGAAAAAAGAGGTGCTTGTTGGTGATATTGACTCTTTTCAACTTTCA
The DNA here is from genome assembly GCA_965261435.1 of Candidatus Poribacteria bacterium. Classification (GTDB taxonomy): domain Bacteria; phylum Poribacteria; class WGA-4E; order WGA-4E; family WGA-3G; genus MSPOR6. The sequence goes on along the minus strand of CBDHDL010000021.1, from coordinate 1,730,856 downwards.
AGAGACAACAAGAACCTTGTCTATCGCACCGGTGATAGGATACGCGTGATTAAAGCTGGTAAAAAAGCGGATGATGACCCAAAAGGTGATAACAAAGGGGGTGCTAACCGACACGGTGGATGGATTGATCTCAACCGTATCAGACCTTCTGTCATCCCTTCTGCTGAATGGGCACAAATGTATCGTGAAGCATGGCGACTTCAGCGCGACTATTTCTGGACTGAGGATATGTCCGATGTTGATTGGGAAAGCGTCTATCAACGCTATCTACCGGTACTTGAACGGGTTGCAACACGGGCAGAATTCTCTGATCTCATGTGGGAGATGCAAGGGGAACTCGGCACCTCACATGCTTATGAATCCGGTGGTGATTACCGTAGTTCACCAAACTATTCACAAGGATTTCTCGGCGCTGATTTTGCTTACGATTCAGATAATAACGGATATCAAATCACACATATCGTGCGTGGTGACACATGGAGCGAGAACAGGGATTCACCCCTAAATGCCCCTGGCATCAATATTCAAGAAGGCGACATACTCCTATCCATCGGTGGGGTAGAGGTAAGCGAAAACGTCTCACCGGGAGAACTGTTAGTCAATCTGGCAGGACAAGAGGTGCTAACCACATTCAGGAATGCCAGTGATGGTGAGAAACGCACTCTCACAATAAAGGTTCGCGGCAGTGAAAACGAAATGCGATACAGAGAATGGGTCTCTCAAAACCGAAAATATGTCCACGAAAAAACGGATGGCAAGGTAGGGTACGTCCATATTCCCGATATGGGAAGACGAGGTTATGCCGAATTCCATAGAGGTTACCTTGCTGAAGTCAGCTATCCCGCTTTACTCGTTGATGTCCGTTATAATGGTGGTGGAAATGTTTCACAGTTAATCTTAGAAAAGTTGTCTCGTCGTCGTATCGGTTATGATATTCCACGATGGGGTACACCTCACCCGTATCCTGCTGCGTCAGTATTGGGTCCGATGATTGCTGTCACCAATGAAAATGCGGGATCTGATGGTGACATCTTCTCACACTGCTTCAAACTGATGAAGTTGGGAAAACTTATCGGAAAACGGACGTGGGGTGGTGTCATCGGCATCTCACCACACCAAGGGTTTGTTGATGGTGGATCAACAACGCAACCGGAATATTCTTTCTGGTTCGTTGATGTCGGTTGGAGCGTTGAGAACTACGGAACCGACCCGGACGTTGAAGTTGACTATCGTCCGCAAGATTACCTGACAGACAGTGATCCGCAACTTGACAAAGCGATTGAGATTCTCCTCCAGGAGATGGCAGAGAACCCACCCGAACTTCCCGATTTCGGGGACCGCCCACGCCTAACGTTGCCGACATTGCCGAAAGCGGAATAGGTTGACATGTCAAGACAACATGAAAACACAATTACAACAAAGCTTGTGGATATCCTCAATAGGATGCGGAGCACTTGGACCCTCGCGGAGCAAGCGCGTCCTTTCAAAAACAATCAGAAATGTCCTGATGTTTTTGTAACTGAACTTGGACGTGAACCTGTCGCTATTGAAGTCAAACTTGATGGTAAAAGCCCAAATGTTCATGGTGAACCGCAAGCAATTCAACACCTCGGTGAGGAACTTTTACCTGCCCCGAATATGATGGCGGAGACGCTTACCACTGCTATGGCACTCCGCATTCCCGCGCGCTTCCTACGAGTCGAACGTCGGGACCTTGAACAGGAACTTCGACAAACGGATGATATTCACTATATCCTACTTAGTAGAGATGGACCGGAAACGGACAGGTTTCCGCATGAAGGATGGGCAAAAGGTACAATCGGTGATATAGCAATGGCACTTCAACTTGGGGCAACGCCGAATTCAAGAATTCAGGAAGCTGCAGCATTGTTAGAACACCGTATTAACCAAGCTGCACTGCTGTTGGGAGCCGCAATTACAACGCGTCCCAGCATCGGCGAGGCAATCAGTAACATTCTTCACCAGCAACACGGTGAGCAAACTACCCGAATGGCAATGCTGATTATTACCAACGCTTTTGTCTTCCAGAGTTCTCTTGCAGGCAAACCTGAAATGGAACAGGTATCCTCTCTCGCGCAGATCACCACAGACACAACATCCGTTAATTATAGTGATGTGCTGAAAGATTGGAGTATTATTCACGAAATCAACTATCACCATATCTTTGATGTTGCGCGTCAACTTGTACACGCGACCGCAACCGATGACAAATTGGTCAACAGAATTTTGTCTATCCTCTGTCGTGCAGCACACGAATTAGTCAGTAGAGGTATTACCCAAGTCCACGAATTAGCGGGTATCGTCTTCCAACGTCTCATCATAGATCGAAAATATATTAAGGCGAACTATACCCGTCCTGAGGCCGTAGCACTTTTATCCGCATTGGTACTTCCGATGGCATCTCGGGATGATACAAACGCTAAACCAGCGGTTCATACGTTGAAAGTAGCGGATTTCGCATGCGGTACTGGAGCTCTCCTCAACGGTGTATACCAGCGCATTCTCAACATGTATGAACAAACAGGTGGCATCGGGGAAGATATCCACACCCACATGATGGAACACAATATTGGTGGATGTGATATTATGCCCAACGCCAGCCATCTCACCGCTTCACTCCTAACCAGTACTTATCCCGACAAGAAGATCGGGCGTACCCGGATTCATACGCTTCCTTACGGAAAACAGACAGATGGTAGTTACGCCCTCGGCGCTCTTGATCTTCTCAATACCCCTGAGCAAACGCAGATATTCTATCTCATGGAGAGTGAAGCGAGACAAGTTGGGGGTGAAGGGGATGCCACTGTCACCCGACAAGAAGCGTTTCGGCATAGTGAGTTTGATATTGTAGTGAAGAATCCGCCCTTCAGCAAACCGAATGCTGATAGTGGCAGCAGTATTCCGAAAACCGTGTTTGAAGGGAGTGAACGGTCCCAAGCCGATACAAACGCCATGCGGCGTATACTCCGAAAAGAGGACATCCGCGTCGCAAACGGGCAAGCCGGGCTCGCCTCTTATTTCGTCGATTTAGCAGACAGAATGCTCAAATCAAACGGTAAATCAACGATGGGGTTCATTCTACCAGCAACTGCCCTCGCTTCTCCGCATTGGCAAAAAGTTCGGAATATGTGGGCAACTGAATATCACGACGTGATTGTGATTACGATCGCGGATGCCCAAGCCTCTGGTTGCGCCTTTTCCTCTGATACCGGAATGGCGGAGTGTATGATCGTCGCGACGAAAGGTAAGAAAAATAACACAGGCCGTGGAAAGTTTATCTCCCTGTTACATCAGTCAAGGAGCGCGCTTGAGAGTGTGGCAATAGGAAACGGCATCCTCAGAATAGATAACACGCGAACGATGGAGGATACCCCAATCGGCGGCGATGAACTCAAGATAGGCGATGAGACTGTTGGACATCTACTTGACTGCCCCTTACCTATAAACGAGGCATGGGCAGCATCACGTGTCCAAGCAATGGAATTAATCCAAGCGGCACACCGTTTAGCAAGTGGAGAATTGTGGTTACCAACGCAGACAACACCTATAGAAATCTCTATCTGCAGCGTTGAAGACCTTGCAACGCTTGGGATGTCTCATTTGGATGTTTTTGGTGGGAATGGACGCGGTGCGTTTGACATGGGAACCGGGTGCACCGACAGCGATGACTACCCATGTCTCTGGAAAGTGAAATCTCCCGAACAGCGGGCAATGGTTGTACAACCTGATGCACATGGCATACTTCGCGCTGATGGGAGATCGAAATTACAGCAGCTTCTTGAGCGAAATAGTCGTACCCATTACAACTTGGGTTTACGCTTTAATGCGAATTCTATCGTTTCCCTCTTCACAGAAAAACCTACGTTGGGAGTAAGCTTAATCAAGAATGTCGCTTTTGAGAATCCTCGTTATGAAATCGCTTGGACGCTCTGGTGCAACACTACATTAGGACTGTTTTGTCATTGGAAACATAGCAGTAAACAGCAGCCCGGACGAGGTATGTTATCGCAGTTGACATTATACACTTTGCCTACATTAGACGTGCGGTCTCTTTCTGCTGATGCATTAACACGTGCTGAGCATCTTTTCAATGAGATGAAGCATAAGCGGATGTTACCCTTTAATGAGGCGGATCAGGATACCGTACGTCATGAGTTGGATCGGAGGTTTCTTACAGAGGTTTTGGACATCACGTCTGATGATGTGCATGCAGCGGTGCATCGTCTCCGTGAGAAACTTTGCGCGGAGCCGAGTATTCATGGTGGTAAAAAATCGCGGTGTGATTTGGAAAAAGAACGGTTGAAGTTCGGTTTGTGATGTGTTAAAATGTTGTTAGCAGTACTGTAAGAGGTGAAATATGAAAAACGGATTTGAGAGAGAACAAGACTTATCGCAGCCGCCTGAGAGATTTCAAAACCGAGATCCTGAATTATCCCCGCGGCAATCTGAAATTTACCGTAACCTTGAAGCTATCGGGCCCGAAATAGCTGCTTTTTATCTCTCTGGCGTAAAAGTGCTACAAAACGATGACATAGAAACGTCTTCCTATCTTTTAGCACATATCGCTCGGGAAATTGAGGGAGGGTTAAGAGATGTACTGTCGACTGACCCAGAGAAACGGAAAATCCAAAAGCAGCTGAAAAAAGCAGATTTGGGTAACTTCAGCGAACGCAGAGGACATATCGCTTCCATTTTAGCGGCATTGGGGATTGATGATTTAGATGACCCACTTGCTAAAAAGTGGATAAGGGTTGCTACTCAATTTCATGAATTTGCCCATCGGCAGGGCGCATGGGAAGCCCCACGAGCAAAGGAGATTTTTGTACCGCTATGGCACGAATTTGAAGAGGTCTTGATGGATTTGGTAGGAAACCATTTTAATTTCCTTAACAGAGTAGATCACTTCCTTGCTTACGAGGAACCAACAGAGGAAATAATAAAAACACTGCCCAATTTACTAAAGGCTGGAGTTAGGTATAACTACTTTTTTCGCAATCTCCAATCTCCTGCATGGTTGAAGCCCTTGGAAAAGAAAGGGTGGTTTGACCTACAATCTAGACCCCCGTTTTATGAAGTGCCAGATCAACCTGGAGTCTACGTTCCATCTCTATGGCCTCCCTTGGTGTATCTGAAGGAAGTTGCCAATCATACAAGAGAGCATCCTTCTAATAAAACCACAGAGACCTTAGTGGAGATCTTCAAAGGTATCATCACCTACATTAACAATAATCAGGAACGAGTGCTGCATAAATACACAATTTGGGATCTCGTCGAAATTCTTGATACTTTTCCTATTGATTGGTTAGAACGCCAACACATAGTTTTTCTATCGCAATCCTTACAATGGGGGCCTCCACTGATAATAAATAATGTAATCGAGGAAAAATTTCTTCCTAAAATTCTCAATGCAAAGGCGAGAGAGTTAACCCTTTTGTTTCTTGAAGTGATGATCAAGGACCCCAAAATGCTCTCTATAATGGAAAAACAGACACCTGCTATCGTGAAATTATGTGGTATTGAGGCAGTGAATATTGCACTTAAACAGATTCACAATATCATTGCTGAGCGTGTGGATAGGTTTGCAATGTTGCAAGGGATTGAAGCCACTCCTTCCGAGAAACTTTTGGGGTATGACGAACTATTGGTACATTTTATCTGCAGTCTGCTTCGGCGTGCCGAAGCAGAGAATATCGCGGAGACGGTAGAAGACTTATTACAAAAAACTCACGATATCTTCAGACGGATCGCCCTTCATGCTATCACGCACCATTACGAGGATTTGAAACAGATGTTCTGGCAGCGGCAAGACAATCCGCTTGAGGACACTTTGCTGAAGCCTGAACTTTATCGATTGCTTCAAATCAACTGTCGCGCTTTTGATGAAGCTGAAATTGAGCAAATCCTCCAGTGGATAGAATCTGAACAAGACACAGTTTCCTCCGCGGATGACGAAACTCGCTCTAAACAGGAGGCCTACAGAAAACGAGAGTGGTTATCTGCACTCATGGAGACAGGCAATGAAAAAGTTGTCGCTGCCTATCACAAGTATAAACAGATTAACCCAGCGAAACTTGAGCGTCCAGGACATTTGTTCTGGGCAGTAACTTGGGTAGGACGGACCAGTCCGACAACAATCGAAGAGATGTCCGATATGTCAAACGCGCAAATCGCTGGGCTGCTAAACGATTTTAAGGACAAAGGTGTTTCTGGACCCTCAGTTCCCACTGAAGATGGATTAGCGGAAATGCTTGAGGAATATGTAACATTGAATCCCCAACGGTTTGTAAACGATCTACAACCTTTCCAAAGTGTTCGCAACTTCTATCAATATTGGATATTGCGGGGACTTCTGAAAGCATGGCATGATAAGAGAGAATTTGATTGGGAAAAGTTGCTGGATTTCATATATCAACTTATTTCCTCAGAACAGTTTTGGGATGAACATCACGAGACTCGCTATGGCGGTCACAGCGAGTGGATTTTTGCAGTGGCTGAATTAATCGAATCAGGCACAAAAAATGGCGCGCATGTATTTGATATGAAACTTTTACCTCTTGCTGAGAAAATCCTTTTGGTTCTTATAGAAAAAGTTGGGTTGATCCCTTCTACTATTCAAGATCTGCCTACTGCTGTCGTGAATTCAGATAGAGGTAGTGTATTTTCAGCGATGATGAGCTACGCTCTTCAGTTTGCACGTGTTAACGGTGTCGATCAGGAGGATAGGTGGCCACAAACTATTAAAGCGGATTTCACGCGGAGGTTGGATAGGAGCGTTGAACAATCTTTTGAATTTTCCTTCACGCTTGGTGCGTACTTGACATATCTGTTATACCTTGATAAGGCCTGGGTAGTTGATAACATAGATCGTATTTTTCCAAAACAGGATGAGTATCACTGGCACGTGGCCTTCTCGGGATATCTTTTGTATTCTAAACCACTCTCCGAAGCTATCTATTCTCTACTTAAGGAGTCTGGACACTATGTGAAGGCTATAACATCCGACTTTTGTAGTCAACAGATAGATGCAACGGTATTACCACAAACACCTATTGTTTATCTTGATAGCCAACAAATAGATGTAACAGTAGAGCGGGTTGTTCAGGAAAAACTTGTCTCCGACATCTGCCTTGGCTGGATGGAGGGATTCGAAACATTGGAAGATGAAACGAGTCTCATTTGCCAATTGGTAAATTGCGATAATCCGAACCTTCTCTCGACCCTCATCCATTACTTCTGGAAGAAAAGGGATAACTTACCTGAGGAACTAAAGGTAAAAGTGATACCGACCTGGCGTGCCTTATATGAATCCCTTTCTCAAAAAGACGATATAGAGAAATATGGAGAAGTTTTATCTCGTTTATCCGGATGGGTGGCTCTTGTTGATAAAATAGATGCCGAAGTACTAAAATGGCTAAAAATGTCTACGCAGTACATCAGAGGACTTACAGATTCTGCATTTTTCGTTGAGGAGCTGCTACCGCACGCCACCAAAACTCCTGCAGAAGTGGGAGATATTTATCTGGGAATGCTAATGCATAACGTCTATCCGTATCACGATCAGGAACATATTCAAGGAATTGTCCGTGTGCTGTATAACATGGAACACAAGGAGGTTGCTGACCGGATTTGCAATCTATACGGTGCAGCCGGGTTTGACTTCTTAAGGTCTCTTTATGATGAAAATCAGAATTGAGATAATGAGGAGCAACCTACGTGAATTATTTCTGGTTAGATGCAAGTGCAGTGGTCAAACGGTACATTATCGAACCAAACGGAACGCCTGAAATGCAATATTTCTTTACTAAGGTGCCCCCAGATCGAATGATGATTTGTAGGACTGTAACTGTTGGTGAAGTCATGTCTATTTTTGTCCGTCGCAAAAACAACCGAGACATTACGATAGTAAATTACAATCAGATCAAACAGTTATTTGAAACTGAAATCAGCCAGCAACCCGATGTTGTAAAAGTGTACCCAACTAACAGTCAGACAGATGCTTCAGTGGTATTCATCGAGTCTTACTCTATCAATAGTTCTGATGCTATCATTCTGCAATGTGCACTTGATAAGGCAAATGAGCTGAGAATAGATGGACATGATTTAATCCTTGTAAGTAGTGATAAAGGTTTGCTGAAAGCAGCGAGAAGTGAACAGTTACGCACATTCAACCCCGAAACTAATGATCAGGCTTATCTGGATGGTTTAATCAATAGTTGATAGTTTAGCAAGGGTTAGTAGTAGGTGCAAACACTGTTATTTTAATATCGTGAACCTGTTTCTTCACTTCTTTAGGGTAAGTAGGAAAAGGAATTATGATACCGCCAATCACGAAACTGCTTATAAACATTGACCAACTTGAATGTGATTTAGCTGAAGTGAAAAAGGAGTTAATAGAACTTCAAGCTTCCCTCATGAAGTCCCTTACTCCCGAGGAGCGTAAAGCAGTACGATTAGAACGTATACAAGCACAAAGGGAAAGATTGCGTTCCTCAATTGAAAAGTCAGGCAAGAATCCCGATCCTGATGCTCAAATCCCTACAGCAGAAGAACTCCAGCAGGTTCTATTGAAAGAAGGGATAAAACCTGAGGATAACATGGGTAGTCGTGCTATCATTGAAGAGCGGGAGAGACAGACCGAGTGAATTATTTGTGGTTAGATGCAAATGCATGCGTCAAACGGTACGTTGTAGAAAATGGCCCCCAAATCATTAACCTTTTCTTTACCAACATTTCTCATGATCAGATGTGGAGACAATAAGCATGGCAAAAACTCAAGTTGAAGTCCAATTCACACTCCCTATTGACGAGACATTACTCCAACATAAAACTGATGCAGAATGCAAAGCAAAAGAAGCATTCGTGCTTGAACTCCTTCGGCAAGGTGACATCAGCGCGGGCAAAGCTGCACAACTCCTTAACATTTCACGATGGGACCTTTCAGAGTTAATGTCGGTTACTGGAATTTCACCTTTTGCTGAGCAGACTGCAGAGGAATTAGCAACTGAAGTAGAAACTGCGCTGAAAGTTTTAAATAATCAGCACGATGAAAATTGTCACAAATAGTTCGCCTTTGATTGAACTTTCGAAAATTAAGCAGTTAAACCTGCTACGTAAAGTTTACGACTCAATTCTCATTCCTGAAGAAGTTTATATTGAAGTAGTTGTTAATGGTGTTGGAAAACAGGGTGCTACAGAAGTTGGAGCAGCAGAATGGATCTATCGTCAATCAGTGACTGATATGAATCAGGTCATAGAACTTCAGAACCAAAAGTCACTTCATTTAGGTGAAAGTGCAACTATTGTACTTGCTCAAGAAATTAATGCAGAACAAGTAATTCTTGATGACAGTGCTGCGCGTCGAGAAGCAATAGCAGTAGGTTTACCTGTTATCGGCACCGTTGGAGTTTTGCTTATTGCCAAAACTCAAGGTATAATTCCGACAATCAAACCAATTCTTGATAACCTCCGTGTTCGGGGGACCAGAATCAGTCAAAGTCTTTACAATCAAACACTTGCAAAAGCAGACGAATAATTACCATACAACCATGCGTATACTCTGTGCAAACGTAGGAAGCACCTCGTTCAAATACCAAATCATAGATATGGAAACAACCACAACCCTCGTCAAGGGAGGTATTGAACGTATTGGCAATTCACCATCGGCTTACACACACGCAGTGCCAGGGAAACCATCCCGTGAAGGTGAAATTGATGCTGCATCGCACATTGATGCGATTGCACATGCAATGCAACTTATTACCGATGCTGATGTCGGTTGTCTGACAGACCTGAACTCGTTAGACGGTGTCGGATTCAAAACTATTCTCGCGAAAGGATACTGGCGTTCAGCACGGATTACAGATGATGTCATCGCAGCATTGGAAGAATCCACACCGCTTGCGCCGATGCACAATCCTGCCTATATCGCCTCTATCCGAGCGTTTCAAGAACTCATTCCAAACACGCCACTTGTTGCTGTTTTTGAGACGTGGTTCCACCAAACTATTCCAGATTACGCCTACGAATTCGGCGTGCCTCGTTTCTGGGTGGAACAACACGAAATTCGCAAATACGGGTTTCACGGTGCATCACACCGCTATATTTCTGAACGTGTGCCACAAATGCTGGGACGAAATACCGGTAAAGGACTCAAGATAATCTCTTGTCATCTTGGTGGGAGTTCCTCTATTTGTGCCATCAAGGATGAGGAATCGATTGACACCTCTATGGGAGCATCAACACAATACGGCATGATACAATCCACGCGCTGCGGAGATTTGGACGCTTTCGCTGTTATGTATCTGATGGATAAAGAAGGTTTTTCAACTGACGAAATTCGTAGACAACTCATTGAGGAATCGGGTGTGAAAGGTATCTCTGGCACAAGCGGTGATATGCGCGATGTGGAAGCGGCAATTGAAACAGGCAACGACAATGCTCGCTTAGCTTTAGAAACATACATCTACGGTGTGAAAAAGTATATCGGTGCTTATATTGCTGTACTCGGTGGTGTTGATGTTATCGCATTTGCTGGTGGGATAGGTGAGAAAGGTGCTAAAACACGTGCACAGATCTGTGAAGGACTTGAATGGTGCGGTATCCATTTAGACCTTGAAAGAAATGAGAAATTAACAGGAGAAGGTGATCTCTCTGCAAAAAACAGTCGGGTTAAGATTCTAATTGTTTCTACAAATGAAGAACTTATTGTATCACGCGAAACAGCACGTGTGTTGTCAGATTAGTATTAATCATTCCTACATCAAATACTCGCGTTCCTTAAAAATCCGTATAGCAAGCCACATTGCACCGATTGTCAGAAGGCTTAAAACTAACACTGCTACCCACACTGCTGGGGGTGATTCTCCCAATAGTTGGTCAAGCATGTTACTCCTCAGTTTGAATTCCGGAAACAGCGACATTAGGTAATGGTTCAAAGCCATTCTCTTAACACCGGTTGGCATCGGTGCAAACGCCGTAATTCCCTCCCATCCAAACACGAATAGCAATCCCCATAGTACTGGAAACTTAAACCGAACTGATAATAGCACAGCGAATATTCCGTAGGTAAATAAACCTAAAGCAAACGAACCCATGTAGCGAAAACTCAACAATATGACAAGTAGGCGTTCTTTGAGTTTTGGATGCGTTTGCATGATTCCCATCAAAAGAAGATGTGAGATACCTACGATAGCCACTGTCCCCACCATATATGCGGCGAATTTGGTTAACAGTATCATAGATTTTGGAAGGGGACGCATTTGGAGATAAGTCAAACCTCTTCCATCAATTTCATCCGAAACGATTGCTGAACCGTAGAATATCGCACATAAACTCGTCAAAAAACCGTAGCCAACAAAAGTTATGTAAGGGATAAAAGTGTTTACACTCGTACTCCCACTTTCATAAAAGCGAAATAGTACAGTGACAGCAAGCATCAACACACATCCTATTAGAATCAGGAGAACACGACGACTCCAGAACAGTTGACGGAGCGTCAATTTGAATAAGGCAAAATAGGATGGAAACGATTTGGGGTTGGTAATCATCAATAAACTTCAATGTGTTGATTTATCTACGTAATATAGTAACATAAATTCACGGATATGACAATGCTGATTGAAGAGATTATCTGTTTTAATCCTATATTGTATGGTATAATACCGTGAGAAATACATGCTCTTCTAAACTGGAAGGACACTCATGCAAAAAATTATTGACACACACCAACACCTTTGGGATACATCTAATTTAGAATATCCTTGGTTAGATGGATTTGATCTTCTTCGACAGCAGTATACCCCGCAAGACTATCGGGACGCAGTAGGCGATTTAAACGTTGTCAAATCGGTACACGTTGAAGGGGATCCGGCAGAGACAGATGTCATCAAAGAAGTTGAGTGGTTAACGCAGATTGCAGAGACAGATGGTATGATAGGTGCGATTGCAGCCGCTGCACCACTTGAAAAGCCAGATGTAGAAACGACACTTGAAAAACTCGCGGCGTTTGATCTTGTCGTGGGTATACGCCGAATGGCATGGCATAATCCAGACAACGAATTCTATGCCACCCGCGAACTGATTAACGGTGTGAGGTTGTTAGCAAAATATGATCTGTCCTTTGAACTTTGCGCAAAACACGATCAACTTCCTGCTGCCATAACGTTAGTGAAAGCGACCCCTAACATAATGCATGCTGTCAACCACTGCGGTGGGCCAAATATAAAAGACGACGAGTTTGAACCGTGGGCAACCCACATGAAAGAACTCGCCGCCTTTGAAAATGTTTGCTGCAAAGTTTCAGGGATTGTAACAACTGCCAGCGAAAACTGGACACCTGAAGACCTAAAACCTTACATCCTACATCTCGTAGAAACATTCGGATATGACCGACTCATGTTTGGTAGCGATTGGCCTGTATGCACTTTAACTTCCGATTATCATGAGTGGGTAGAAGCACTATTCTTGGCAATTGATGGTGCATCCGATGCTGAGAAAAACCGATTTTTCTATCAAAACGCTTTGGAATTCTACAAAATGCAATAAATGCGTTAGAACCCAAAAAGAAACACCTATTGCGGTGCAATCAGAATAGGTTCAACACCTTGTGACTCTTGTACCTGCTGTTTTAGTGTTGCTGCGTCTTCCCGCTCAGTAAATTCTCCGATAGTTACCCGATGCATAGTGTTCTCGTTCACCGTCACAGTGTATATTTTCACTTTTTCATTCGGATAAAGTTGCTGCAGATTCTCTGCCAACATCTTTGCATTTCTGTGTTCTGAGAAAGACCCAACCATCAAAGTGAACTTAGGTGTCTGCTTCACCGCCTGATTTTCACTTTTTGTTGATTCATTACCAAATTTCAACTGTGTCTGCTTAATGGTCTTATTCCCTGCTATATCTTGTACACTCAATGTGAATTTATATGTTGTCTCTGGTAACTGCGGCACTTTGCTCAATACAACAGTATCCGGTGGTGCGCCTTTCCCTTCGCTCTCTTCAACCAGCGCGTCATTTGCATCAAATACCTGAAGTTTCCAACTGGCGATAGGGTTAATGTCCCACGTCTGCACAGTGACAGTTCCAGATGCTTTCTTTGAAATGTCTACCGTTGTCGGAATTAGGTCAACCGTAACCTTACTACTACTTTTTAGATGTGGGGTGTCATCTTTATCAATAATGTGAAGCTGCGCCACATAATCACCATCAGGAACTAATTCCCCATTACTTCCAATACCGTTCCAGATGACACCTGATAGTGGTGAACCGGTGCCGATTTTTTCCCAGACCTGTTCGGTATATGCATCACTCAGTGTCAATTTCCATTTGTCATTTACTCTAACTTTAAAACTAAATGTTGTTGTATCAGCAACGCCGTCGCTGTTGGGAGAAATGGCTTTTTCTGACAACTGCAATTCTCCTGGCGGTATCTCTGCATCTATATTAACATCAAGCGTTTTCGGCATCAGTATCTTTGGTTTTGTAGCAGTTTCATAAGTATCTATAGGTTTTGTCTCTGTAACTGGTGTTTGCACCTCTTTCACTGGGTTATCCTTCTTTTTGCTACCCCCCCAACGCAATGTCGCCGAAATCCAATGTAGATTTTGGTCTAACTCTCCACCGCTGACGTGTGCATAATCCAATTGTCCCGAAGAATTTTGAAAGCTTATCCCTTGTGTCCATTGTCCGTTTCGGAATTTATCTGATGCTGTTTGAGCGGTATATCCGACTCGCACGCCGAAATGATCATTGAACAACCATCTTTCTGCTCCGAAGTGCAAACGGACACGCTCACCCCAAACCCTGTCATTTTGTCCACGAATAGCAAGGTCCGTTGATAGTAAAGTTGACCTGTCAGGACGATATGTCATACCAAAACGCACAGCTAAGGGTAGCGGTTCAACCAACTCACCATCACTATACCGGATACCATTGCTCAACTCCGATAGATTCATACCTATGGTAAAAGAATCCCCGAACTTTTCAAGGGGATAGGTAAACTGCATACCGATATCTGTACTCCAGAGGAATCTGTTTTCGTCCGCAATTTTTCTCTGATAATAGCGAATATTTGCCCCTGCTGATACATAATCTCCAAATGCCAATCCGTACCCTAAAAGTCCTATCTGAGTGGAATTCTCATTACTGCTATTCCAGCCATTAAACCAAGCAGCGACTGACAGATTACCCAAATTCTTGTTTGTTAAACCGAGCGTGTAAGGACTTACGGCTAACGAAAACGCTTGATCCGGACCTGATGGTTCACCTGAAAACGGGATCCCGCCCATATTCACCTCTAATCCATTCAAAAACCCGAGTGAAGATGGATTCCACAAAAAGCCGTTATTTGCAGATGGTCCTGCCGTGAACGCACTCCCCATACCAACTGCTCGCGCGCTTGCACCTACGAATTTATCACGATGGTCTATACCAGAAGACCCATCCGCAATTATTACATTACCTAACATTATCACTACAATACTCATTAAAACGAGAGTCTTTAATTGCATTTTTTAACTCCATTAATTTTGCTAATTCCAGATTGATGGTATTTTCCCTGTTATTTTAACGAATAAACAACATATAAAGGTACAACTGACCATTTTGTAGTGCATTAACAGACATGTTTTGCGTGTAAACTGCAATATTGTAATGCATCTATGTATGTCAAAGAATAAAGACTTGCAATAACGCTGTGGCATGCTGTAAACTATAATAAAAGAAAACATTGCATCTCTACGCTATCTAAGCACCAATATGAAATCTGTACTTAAAAAATTCTTTATATTTATATTTATACTCCTAATCATCGGTTTATTTTTCTGCATTTATGTGATGCAAGCGCCCCCTGTTGCGGCACCAGGTGAACCTAAATTGCTGGTGCATGTACAGACAGCATTTCGCAAAAGACCCACCGTCAATTCACAACCGGTTGGTTATATAAAAAATACGCATCTATATAGTTTAGACCCTATATATCTTAGCAACCTAAATAGTAATATACTATCAAAAGAATTGTTGTTTAATGTTGTTTTAGGTGTGCGTGCAAAATATAACGCGCAACTATTGGATAAAGAAGTAACTACTGGTTTTAATTGGCAGAAAATGTTCTCGGAGTCAGCGGTAGGTATTCGTATGAATCCAGGAACACCGAAGATTAAAGTTGTTCTGAGTGGTAAAGATTGGCTACTTACCGATAAAACTGGTGCTGGATATTTAGTTCAAAAGGCAGGTAACGAATTGGAAATCTATCTGCCTGATCTATTGGAAGCATTTAAAATCAACAACATGATACTTTCAAATGATACTGAATTCTCTGTTGTAGAAGATGGGAAAAAGTGGTCAATAACGGATAATAAGAATCTACAGATTTTTGAAATTCGGAACGACGTTAAGAAACTTGCTGTCTACAAACTCTCTAAAGCTCCTCTTCAGACAGTTTTATTTGACGTAGATTCAACTTCACAGATGGCGTTACCTGAAGGAAAGTTATCTGACGAATTGCACAAGGGTTTTAAAAGCCTGAATATACCATTATCGCCAAAAGCAAAAGTTGTTCAGGGAGAAGATGGCATGAGTTGGAAAGTTACCGATGGCACTCAAAAATATACTATCCGAAACGAAGATGGTCGGTTGAAGACCTATCTTGACCTTGATAGTGGATGGCTTCTCGTGAAAGCCGAAAGAGTGAATGGATGGGTACAGAGTGAACGAGGTACTATTATCCTTCCTCCTGACCCTATGCTCACTTCCCGCCAGCAGCTTAAAGAAAATATGCTGACCTTTTTCGCAGGCGTAAAGAGTATGTTCGGAATTTCCAAGCAAAATGATCTCTAAAACATGAGAATTCTCTTTCTATCTCCTACCTTACCGTATCCTCTCACTGACGGTGGTCGTATCCGTGTATTTAATCTACTAAAACAAATTGCTCGAAAAAACGATGTCTCGCTGCTTGCATTGGAGACTCAACCGACAGACACAGACAACATTGTTAACATTGAACAGCTCGGGATAGAAGTTCACCTCGTGCAAAACGATTCAACCCTACCGTCTATATCCCTAAACACAATCTTCTCAGCACTGTTTAATAGGCAACCTATCACTGTAGCACGTTACAATGTACCTGCATACCGACAGAAATTCACGGAACTATTGTCTTCTGACACTTTTGATATTGTTCATTATGAGATGTTACATACTGCACAATTTCAGACAGAATCAGACCTACCGAGTGTGCTATCACTTCAGAACGTTGACTCCGCAATTTGGCATCGTTTACAAGATGAAACAGGCAATTTATTTTACAAATGTGCGTATTGGAGTCAACAACGGGCATTTCAGAGGTATGAACGGGTGTTAAGCCCTAAGTTTGGTGCTGTCACTTGCACTTCTGAGGTTGACGCTGCTGTTTTTGAGCAGTATTGTGCAGAAGGGACTGTACAGATAATTCCCAACGGTGTGGATGTTACGCATTTTTCTCCAGACTATGCATCTGAATCATCAGCACATCTCATCTATATTGGCAGTATGGATTGGTATCCAAATGAAGATGCAGTATCGTTTTTTGCAGAAGAAGTGTTGCCTGAAATACAGAAAAATGTGTCTGATGTCAAATTCACAATTGTTGGCGGGAATCCATCTGAACGAGTGCAAAAGTTAGCAGAAATGAAAGGTGTTGTCGTAACAGGACGTGTACCTGAAATCAAACCTTATTTTGCGGAAGCGACAGTTTTTGTCGTGCCGTTACGCATCGGGAGTGGTACACGCCTAAAAATCCTTGAAGCCTTGGCTATGGGTAAAGCGGTTGTCTCAACAACTGTCGGTGCGGAGGGATTAGCACTGCAAGATGGTAAAGAGATATTCATCGCTGATGAACCAAATCCATTTGCAGAAGCAGTCACCCGACTACTTACTGACCCAGAGTTGCGTATCGAAATAGGAAAGAACGGTCGCGCACGCGTTGAACAGGATTACGATTGGCGTAATATAGCAGAGAAACTTCAGAATGTATATGAGAAGTTGCTACAAAAACCTTAGTATTCGCCATCTGCCATAGTTTTTATATGTCTGCTGCAGCGTGCCGTTCCAAGTCACTGCGCCACCCAAGCACCATTCCAGATTTGATATGATTGATGTCAAACCCGGTGTAACGATCCTCAAGTGTATCTCCCAGTTTTTGAGTTTCTTCCCAGCGGTCCCATGCTGTTTTCATCCAGTCATGTGGTAACGCTTCGCGCACAGCAGGATCAAGTTGCCATGCATGCCGAACATCTGTTACTGAAGGCTCTCCAGAGAATTCACCACCCCACTTCGACCAACCGATTGACAGTGTATTCCGCTCGCGTTCAGGGACGGTGTGTCCAGTGTGTATGGTAGCACCGTTGCGTATCAGTGCTTCTCCTGCTTTCAGGCGGATTGCGACTTGTCCGGGTAGTGGGTCAGTGCCGTTCCAGCTCGGGGTATGCGGTACGCCTTGATCTTTCATCGATTTTGGCAGTAGCACATCATGCTCAAAAGGGGTTCGCCATCGGTCATGACTCCCGGGAACGAGTTCGTGACATTCTTCGTCGACGAGTGCTAAAAACATGCTCACGCCGTTGCGTTCTTTGATGTTTTTCGCGTTCTTTTCTCTGATTTCTTTCCATCGGATTCTTTCGACCTCTTCGGAATAAGCTTCGGGACCATCTCCGCGCACCTCGCGTTGTGCGAAATAACTTTTTCCTGTCCCCCACCATGTAACATCTCTGTGCCATCCGAGTTTGTTTTCATGTGTGCGTGGATTCGCCCAGAGCAACATACCACTGAATGTCAAGTCTTCAGGTTGAAGTCCTTGACACCAAGATGCAACGAAGTCTAAGAACTCTGTTGAACCGTGGAATTCAGCGAAACAGGATTCACCAAAATCCGGATGTATCAGCCCGCGAATTGCCCACGGTTGTTCCTGTCCTGTTCTATGAACATAGCCTTTTGAACAGTCGATGACATCATACTTGTTTTCAGGTGCACATGCTTCTGTAACACGTCGACCTGCATCACGGAGAATCGGTATCCAGGGATTATCAACGAAATCGTTTATGATGACAAAACCGTGTTCTTTAAGGTGTTCTAAACGTTCAGGTGTGGATCCAGGTCTTGAATGTTCAGGGTTGAAATCAGCAAATGCAGGAGCTCTATATGTTTCTTTTTCAGGTGATTCATTAACGTCCATTACTATCCCTTCCTTTCGGTGTATGTAGTGATTGTCGTATTGCACCGAAGTCAGTTTAAACGTTTGCGTGAAAACCGTTTACCTATTATCTATCACAGTGCGGGAATTATGGCATAAAAAGGATTATTTGTCAAATTTTAGTTATTTTCAATTGGGCGCAATCATTTTCTGACTTTGCTTCTGGGGTTGCTTATGATCTTAGTAGACAAATAATGAAAGTCATGAAAGACAATAAATGGCAAGCAATTTATGAATTATTGCTACCCTTTATGCCATTTCTGTACGGCTTTAGGGATTTCTTGTAGGTTTTCGATTGTTGTTTGGAGGGGAATAGCACACTCTGGACCAATCAGAGGCACACCAGCTTCAAGGTTCTTTACGACTTCAATATTAACGTCTTCCGGTTCTTTGGCAAAAAGCGTTTCAGGGTTGTTGATATTGCCAACCAATGCGATGCGTTCCTGGACAATGTCCATAGATTCTTTCGGATCGTTCTTTGAGTCGTAATGAAATGCTGCCATACCTGTCTGTGCAATGTATTCCATGCGGTCAACAGTATGTCCGCAGATATGTAAGATGAGAGGTATCGGAATCCGATCCACGAATTCAATGTGTAGGTCTCGGAGAAACCTTTTATAGTATTCTCCACTGACAAGGTCGCCAGTTGCGTGGTCGGGGAGTGTGAGTGCGTCCGCACCCGCTTCTATTTGTGCTATACCGAATTCCACGGTGGCTTCTTTCATACGGTCTAAAGCCAGTTTAGTTTTACCCGGATCGTCAAGTGATAGTAATAGGAATGGTTCAACACCAAAGCAGTGATAACCAAGCGACCAAGGTCCCATCGTTTTGCCGATAACAGCGACTTCATCTCCGTATTCTTTCTTCAAGATTTTAATCGCTTCAAGCACACATTGTGTGTCTGGGTGTGTTAGGAAATCTTTTGGGATAGTGATGTCGTCCACATCTTCCCAGATAGGTTCGCGCATTTTGACGGTGGGCCAATTATCCTTCTGTTCCCACTGAATTTTGCATCCGAGTGCACTCGATTCTTGGATAATCGTAAACACTGGCATAATGGTATCAAATCCGAGTTCAGTATAACTGGTAGCAGCAAGTCTTGCCATTAGTTCCGGTTCACGATTTGCTTGTGGAAAAGGTGCATCAACCAAATCCATCAGTTCAACAGTAGCAACGGAGGTAGGGTTGCAGACAGGCGTGCGGTCAGTCGGCTCATTGCGGAGAGCCGCTAATACACGTTCACGACCCGTCATAGGTTTTACGACATTATCATTTTTTGTGTTCACGGTATTATCCTTATGTTTGCTGGCTTGGAGCAGATAGCACCCCACGAGAAGCACTTGCTTCTTCTTCGCGGAGGATGACTCGGACGTTGGGAGCGCGGACCAATAGCAGTCCAATCAATGCGTCATGAGAATGACCACATGGAAATACAACGCTATCATCCGGACTTTCCGAATCGGAATCCATTTCACCCAACTTCTTCAAACCTGCTGCGATTGCCGTAATCCTTCTTTCTGCACTCCGACCTTCCCCGTTTGAACAAACACGGTAAATGCCTTTACCAACAGAATCTACAGAAATAGTCAGTTGAGACTTTTTATCAAGTATAATTAAAGGACGTGGTTCAGCAGGTGTATCTGATGGAATCTTGCATGCTTCTAAGAACACCCTTCGGCAAGCCGCTTCATGTCTTTCACCACAATGAAAATACAACATACCATCAGAAGTTTCTTGCATGCCACCTAATGTTCTCATCGACTGCACGATCTCTTGAATGCGAGTTGCAGCACCATCTAAACGACTATAGGTGTGTACTCTATAAATCGCGCGGTTATCTATTTGCTGAAGGTAAAGTCCTATAGTAATATCCTTGAAGTGTTGATCAATCGGTACAAGTTCAACCCGTCTACCGATATTTACAATGGATGCCATAAAGTTCTTTATGCCGAAGCCTTAGCGGATGGTGAACTTTCCACCATAACTGTTGTAGATATACCCGTAGGCTCTTTCCGATGTCTTGCGTAAAATACTTGCGCGTTGATTTACCCAAGCACCAAAAGAGATACGTCGTCTCCCATAAGGTTTACTTGTATCTTCAATCAGACCCGTAAAGACATAAGGCCGTAGTTTGCCTTTCGGATCCCGCATAACAATAATGCCACTATCCCCTATAAGTCCGTAGACAGTTCCTGTTTTGTTGTAGACTTTGACAGATGCTGGGATACGGGTCTTCTTATAGATGTAGTCTCCGTTTGGAAGTTCAAGATAATACTTCATGTGCCCGGAATAGGGCAATTTGTCATGCCATAACTGCACATAAAACTTGTTCAGATCACGGGCACTCGTCTTATTCTTATAAGTACGGCCCGTTGTTGGAATCCTCTCAACTATAGAGGTCTGCTCAAAGAAACCATAGTTCGCTTTTAAAATTCTATTCGCTTTAGATGGACCACCAACTAAATTGATAAAATAGTTAGTAGAGACGTTTGAACTTGCCTTAATCATCAATCGCAAATGTCTACGATTCTTATTGGTATGGGTCAACCGTCCATTCTTCACCTCATGAAAATAGACGAGCATGACAAAGTTTTTTATCAATGAGGCAGCCATCCTCTTCTCCTCCTCGTTGATAGACACTAATTTTTTCCCACTTGACAAGTCATAGACTACGAAACTGGTTTTATCAGTGGATGCTAAAGGGCCGCTTCGGCGGAATCGTTTGACAAAATCATCTATATTTTGTTCAAGTGGAGAATCAATCGAAGGATCATATCTTGCGTGAGTTCTTGCGTGAGTTGTTGTGGCAACGCAGAGTAAGACGGTGAGTCCACAACAAACCAATAATCCGAAGAAATTGTAAAGATTGGTTTTCATCAGTTTAAGTCTTCCTCTTTTGTATGTATAATATCCCAAAATAGGGTATGAATGCTTGAAATTCTAAATAGGACTTACGCAAATTTGGGTGTACCTGTTTAGAATTTTGCTTTTTCAAGGATTTTATCCTCGATTTTTTGTCATTATTTAGGGATTTACCTCCCTTTATCCCCGCAAGCGAGGGGAATGCGTAAGTCCTGCTAAATTCACTTTTGTTCAGAATACCGTTTATTTTAATGGCAATCGGTAACATGCTGCTTCTCGGTTGTTTCTAACAAGTAGAAAATTACCCGCGAGCGCGGGTGTGTTCCATGTCTGTCCAATAGTCAATGCCGAAAACTGTCCAAGTTCTATATGTGCCTCTGGATTCGGTTCTAAAAGCACAACCTTACCTGACTCGGTGAGTACTAATAGCACATCTGAAATCAATAGCGTCTGTCCGTGTCCGTAACGTCCCTTCTTCCATTGTCGGGATCCATCATTAGCATCTATGCACGCAAAGATACCATCATCAAGGGCGTATAAATAGTCTTTGTAATAGATTATTGTAGTAAATTTTGCTTTAAGACGGATTGTTTTCCATATCATATTAACGTTGAATTCCGATGATAAGTTACCTTTAGTTATCTGAAATAGTTTAGCCCCAATTCCGTAAGCAGTGGAGACGAGTAGTTTATCTTCAGGAAGCGGTATCGGCTGAACCACACACTCTACACCAGCAGCTTGCCAAGGTTGTTTCCATAGGAGTTTACCAGTGTTAGGTTCGTGAGCCGTGACAAGTCCATCGTCAAATAATACAACCTGCTCAGCTCCTCCCAAAGTTAGAAGAACAGGTGAGCTATAAGCACTCTGAACCCTATGTCCTGTCCACGCGATTTCGCCTGAGTCTTTGTGATACGCGACAGCACCGCCAGCACTCACAATAACAAGGTCATTGTAAACAAGTGGAGAAACGCTGACACCCCACGGAGGTGCTGATGCACTGTTTTCATCAAAGATATGTGTAGACCAGATCTGTCTTCCAGTGTGAAAATCCAAACAGTTTAGAATTCCTGTTCCACCGACAGTATAGACTCGTTCACCATCAATAGTTGGTGTTGCGCGCGGTCCGAGACCACCAAGAGCTGTATAGTAACGCGCATGATCTCTGTGCGTCCACTTTTCCTGACTAGTGTGAAGGTCATAGCAAACGACTTTTTCCCAATTGTTTTCCTGTTCCTGCGTGATAGCAGAATTACCCACAATTGCGAAGCCTGACCAACCATCACCGATGGGTATTCTCCATACCAATTCGGGTGGGTTATTTTCCCAATCTGTGTTAAGTTCAATACCGGTTATTATGGCGTTCCTATCCGGACCAAGGAATTGCGGATAGTCAGATAGCAGATTCGCATCGGAATCCTGTGTGTTGGAGGTACCAACGGAACGTTGTGTTTCTCCTCGCCATCGCCATTCAAATTTCGGTATGAGATCGCCGCTGAACACATCAAAACGGAATAAGGATATAAATGCAACGATGCCTAAAAGGATAACACCAAAGGATATGAATCTAACTCGTAATGCTAAACCTGAAAACGCAAGCAACCATACTATTAACAGTAGAAAAGTAATGGTGAGTAGGAGGACAGTAAACGCAACTTTGTTCTGTCGATGCGCTGCATCCAAAAACCAAATTAACCCAGCCGCTAAAATAGCGAGACTAACGATGATGATTAGCGGCCACAAACGAATGCCTTTTATACCTGATGTCATGCAACAGAAAACACACCTTTCCCGTTCAATTACTAACCTTAAGTCTATTGTAAATCAATTGTGTATAATTTGTCAAGTTGAATTCAGTCGGCGGTAATCCTACCCAAACTCAAATAAGAATTGACAGTAGACAATTATAGTGCTACAATCTAACGTGCTATGTGTTGGTAGGAGGAAAATAAATATGGACAAAGTGCTGGTTAGCGATTTGCTATCGCAGCAAGGATTAGATGTTCTAATTAAAAGCGGAGACTTTAAGGTTGATGTTGCGTTGGACTTAACCCCTGACAATTTGTTACAACGTATTCCCGATTATGATGCTCTACTTATTAGAAGTGATACGAGAGTAACAGGAGAAGTCATTGAAGCAGCGAAACGGTTGAAGGTTATCGGGCGCGCGGGGGTAGGCGTTGATAATATTGATATAGAGGCGGCAACACGAAACGGAATATTAGTCGTTAATACCCCAGAAGGAAATACCATTGCAGCTGCAGAGCACACAATTGCACTTTTATTCGCATTGGCACGCAACATTGTCCCAGCTGGTATCTCTCTCAAAAAAGGAACTTGGCGGCGAAGTGATTTTATCGGGGTGGAACTATACGGAAAAGTTTTCGGCACTGTCGGCCTGGGAAGAATCGGACGCGAAGTTACGAAACGTGTAAACGCTTTCGGTATGCAGCTCATTGCATTTGACCCATATATCTCTGCAAAAGCTGCTGAAAAACTCGGAGTTCGTCTCGTTGACAGAGAAACACTATTCCGTGAATCGGATTACATTTCAGTTCATACACATCTGAACGCAGAAACATACCATAGCATTGGAGAAACTGAATTTCAACTGATGAAACCGACAGGTAGGTTAATTAATTGCGCTCGTGGTGGTATTATAGACGAAAAAGAACTTTATCATGCCCTAAAGACTGGAGAGATTGCTGGTGCTGCGCTTGATGTTTTTGAAGATGAACCTGCAACTGAGAATCCGCTCATTGAATTAGAAAACTTCCTCGCCACACCACATCTTGGTGCATCAACAACTGAAGCACAAGAACATGTTGCTATTGAAGTGGCACAACAAGTTATTGATGCCCTTCGTGGAAAACCCGTTGCAAACGCTGTAAATCAACCAAAAATTGATCCGAGGATGTATGACATCTTAGGTCCCTACCTTCAACTCGCTGAAAAGATCGGAAGTTTCCATTCTCAAATCGTTGAGGGACAGATATCAGCAATCAAAATTCATTATAGCGGTACCCTTTTTCAAAAAGAGGATGTAACCCCCATCACAGTAGCGTTACAGAAAGGTCTTTTAGCACCTGTCTTAACAGAGGTTAATTATGTTAATGCACCTTTTTTGATTAAACAGCGCGGTATTTCTGTCACGGAAACTAAGAGTGACGCAGAGGCAGACTTCGCAAATTTGATGACAGTTACAGTTACAACAGATAGAGATGATATAGTCCTTGCTGGGACTACCTTTGGCAGAAAAGATATCCGTATTGTGCGTATCAACAAACTGCACCTAAACGCAACACCAGAAGGGTACATACTTCTCATCTACAATAGAGATCAACCGGGAATGATTGGATTAATCGGCACGATATTGGGTGAACATAATATAAATATAGCCGATATGACGGTGGGTCGTTCGCGTATTGATGAAGTTGCCCTGACTCTGATAAACGTTGATAGTCCGGTACCGCGCCCCGTGATAAAAACAATTGCCTCACAGAAAAAGATAGATTTTGTCAAACAGGTTATCCTATAACTCACAAAATACTATACCATAATGTTCTGTCAATACTTAACTCGTAGGTCGGGTAGAGCGAAACCCGACGAATACCAAACGCTTATTTGACGTTGATTTGGACATGATCGACACAACGATTACGTGTCGGGTTTCGTTCCTCTACCCGACCTACAAGTTTAACATGGACTATCCAATAGGAGTTTTAGTTTGGATGCTAAACAGATATGTTTGTTAATCAATGATGAAATTCCGAATGAAAAACTGTTTTCCGCTGAAAAACGGGAAGTGCATCCCGATTGCAATACTTCATGGCGGATCTCACCAGAACCGTACTGGATTTCAGCAGAGGAACTGCGTTGGTTTGAAGAACTCGGTCCTCATTTGCTCAGTTTTTATCGCGCTTGTAATTTACTCTATTCTCAAAGTGTAAGAGGTATTCAACCTCTTTGGGTAGCAGAATATTTAGACATTGGTAAACCAGAAACGGTCATACAGAATGGTCGTATGAACCGTTTCAAAAGCCAGATACCGGGAGTCATACGTCCTGATGTTTTACCGACTTCCGACGATACAAGAGTAATTACAGAATTAGATTCTATTCCCGGTTTCATCGGTGGAACTGGGTGTCTATCGCGTCTATATGCGAAGCTCGGATATCCCGTTATCGGTGAGAAAGACGGCATGGTGAATGGATTTGCTGAAATGATTCGTACTTCGGCAAAAAAGGATGACGTTACACTTGCAATAGTCGTTTCAGATGAGGCTAAGGATTACCGTCCAGAGATGTTATGGCTTGCAAATGCACTATGTGATGCCGGTCTTCCCACCGCAACAGTTGAGCCACATGAAGTAATTTTCACTGAAGACGGTATATCTGTTCAAAGTGGAAACGGTAGGATGGATGTTGATGTAGTTTACCGTTTTTATGAGTTGTTCGATCTACCTAATATACCCAAGACGGAGTTGATCTTCTATAGTGCCAAGAAACGCGCCGTTGTGATGACACCTCCACCAAAAGCTTACTTAGAAGAGAAACTCTGTTTAGCACTTTTCCATCACCCATCACTTCAGACATTTTGGAAACGTCAGCTCGGCAAAAAGACCTATCCGTTCTTGCAGGAGGTAATTCCGCAGACATGGATTCTGGATCCGCGTCCATTACCACCCCATGCGGTGATTCCCAACCTGGAAATTGACGGTATGGCAATAACCGATTGGCGGCAGCTTAGCCCATTAACACAGAAACAGCGGGAATTGGTCATCAAACCATCTGGATTTTCTGAACTGTCATGGGGAAGTCGTGGTGTAAAGATAGGACATGACCTGCCTACAGAAGAGTGGGAAGCAGCGGTTGAGAACGGTCTTGCTAATTTTGAGAAAACACCGTACGTACTTCAGGAATTCCATACTGCTATGCGTGTTCGCATGCAATACTACGATTTCGACTCACAGGATATGCAGGAAATGCCATCCCGTCCGCTACTCCGTCCATACTATTTTGTTGTGGGTGATACTGTAAAACTTGGTGGTATACAGGCAGCTGTTTGTCCTGCGGATAAGAAAATATTGCACGGCATGGTGGATTCTATTATCGTGCCTTGTGCGCTAAGAGAATAGCTGCCTGTTTTGATTTCGTTCAATTAACGTCTATAGATACTGACCTCCATGCCGTCGCGTCTGCGCTGTCCTCGGTTGCCGTCTCCCCTGCCGCCGGGCCTTCCTGTGCCACCAGGCCTTCTTGGTGGACGTCTTCTTTCAAACCAATGCGTTTCTGATTCGTAATTGGAACGCACATGTTCCAGATACTCCGCCATCTGGTCTGCTCTGCCGACATTGTCTGCCACAATAGTTGCTGGATTGGTTAACTGCGCTTCAATCGCCTTGAAGCAAGCATAATACCCATCCTTGTTGTTGTCAAGGAAAAGAAAATCGACGGGGTCTTGTATAGTTTTGAGTACTTCTGGTGCGTCTCCTATATGAGAATCTACCAGATCTGCCACGTCAGCATTTTTGAAATTCTCGCGTGCTCGTTGTGCGCTTTCAGGATTTATTTCAACCGTGATCAAGCGTCCAGAACCTATGGCTTTCAACACACGTAGTATCCACAAACCGGAATAACCGATTGCTGTACCACACTCTACAATGAGAGAAGGTTTTGCCTTTTCGACGCAGCTTGCGAGTAATTTCGCCTTGTCAGGTCCTAACATAGGAACTCGTTCTTCCCGACACTGTTGCTCAACTTCTTCTAATACCTTATCAAACATTACTGCTCCTTAATATAGTGAAGTATCTAAATAAATAGACACTTAGCCTGTAGGAGCGATCTCCGAATCGCGACTTAACTCAATGATAGTCGGAATCGGAGTTCCCTCCTACAATTCACTCATGTCCAATTAATTCTAAAATCTACCATATATTCACATAAATTGATTATTCAGTTGTAGTATAATCAAAGAACCGTTTACTATTATTGTGATGATCTGCCATAGCATAGTGTTCCACGAGAGTCTTTGGTCCACGGTTTAAAGCAAAAATACCGTAATCGTTTCCATTTGGTGCTCGGAGAATTGTGTGGATATGATCTGTTCCTCTATCTTCGTCGTTGAACTCAATCCAGACTGCGGGATTGAAGACACGATAGTAAATGGATTCGTTTTCAGTAGTTCCGCCGATCCAGACGAAATAGGTATCGTCAATGTTAGCTTCAATATCCTTCATCCAGACATCAGCAAACTCAGTTTCAAGATTGTAGACATAGGTTCTAATTAGTTTCCGCAGCTGGTCTTTCTGCGTATCATTCATCTCTGAACCTTTTACTCCGATGTCTTTGAAGTGTGAATAGTCGTAATTCAAGTAAGGATCCGTTGTGTTACCGGGACCTACTTTTAAACCTCTACGCCCCGTTTGAATAGCTTTCTTTTTCTGCGTATCATCAAGACTGTTGAGTAAAGCTAAAGCGTTCCTTCTTTCTTTTCCAAGTACAGCCTTTCCGTTAATGGTTTCTGGTCGTGTTCCGAGATGTGAGGGAACAATCAAGACTTCATCCCCATGCACCAAAAAGTTGAGTGATAAATGATGTCCATCTAATTGGAATCCCCAAGAACCATCGGTCTCTGGGTTGCCAAATAGCGCAATAAAATAGGGACGTGAATTCCAAAAACCTTGTTTCATTTTGTCAAGAGGTGTTTCGGATTTCTTTGTTATCAGAGAAACTTTATTATAACCTTCATCACTCATAAACGCATCCAGAACTTTATGGAAAAGTGTCAATTGTTCTATGGACAACTTTGCAAAATCAATCCCCCCGCGATCACTTGAGGCTGGTATATTCGACCATGAATATGATTCTTTATGCCCGAGTGGGTAGGAAGCATTAGCAAGGAGTTCATCGCTTAATGACTCTCGGAAACTTTTCATCACAGTTGCCAACGCTACGATGGAAGGTTTTTCTGATATTTCAGCTATATTTGTTGTTTTTTCTTCTTCATCAACCTCAGCAGAATCAACAGCTTTAAGCGTAAGTGCAACGATAAACGCTATTGACATTAATGTTAATATGATTACTACTTTTTTTATCATTTTTATCCCCTTTATCGTTCATGACCTTTTAAAATTAAGAATCACATCTATTGCTTTGTCAAGTCATAAATGATTTGTATATCGGACAGGGAAACCCTGTCCCTACGAACGGATCTAACCATCATTTGAGTGTAGACAGAACACTATACAACACTGTAAAACTATAGTGTTGACCTTTTGTTTATAATTAACTTCTGATATTAATTTAGCACTATCATAAATTTTAGTCAATTCATGATTTCAAAAGTTCGTTTATTGTTGTATGGACAATATGGTGCGATTTGTAAGTTGCCCAGTTTTAGAATTATTGGCATAAGATGAAACATCACGTTAAAATACTTACAAGTCTAATGTTATTTACATCGTTCCCAATGCAAAACCCTTAGACCCACTTTTTAACTTTTTAAACGATTAATGTTTCAGTAAGGCTGACACTGATTCAGGTTTTATTTCACGGGTGCCGATGTCAGACTATTTTTAGTATGCGTGATTTTATGTCTGAACTAGGATTACCAGGATAAGACTCCGCACTATCAATTGTTCTGATTAAGTTTACCTTGCTTCATTTCTAATTTTCTTTGCTATAGAGTTCAAATTATGCTATAATTAACACTGCACGTCAAAATTGTGTAAGATGTTAGCGTTGAATCGTTATCATACTGACATTAGCAATATTCATTTGAACTCCCCAAACAAGTACTTAAGTAGGAAAGACAGTCTACCATGCAATTAACAGAAGAACAACTCGCGCATTTTAGAGAAGAAGGTTACTTGGCAATTGATGGTTTTTTCTCACCTGATGAGGCAAAAGCACTAAGGTTAGAGTTAGAACGGATCTATAATACTGAACTTGAAAACGGTAGAGGTATTAATTGTGCTGTCCAAGAGGATGGCACGAAACGCGATAACGAAGGTGAACGGCAAAATCTGCAGGTCATTCCTCTAAATAATCGGAGTGATTTGCACAAAGCGTTACCTTTTCATCCCAACGTTGTTTCCGCGGTTAAGCAACTTATTGGTGATGAGTTTATGTTGGAATTAGATCAGGCGTTTTGGAAGCCGCCGAAAGTCGGTATCGGCACAAGTTGGCATCAAGACAATGCGTATTTCAAAATTGCCGATCCGTTGCGCGGTACCGCTATGTGGATTGCTATTCATGATGCAAATGTTGGAAATGGGACTATACATGTTATCCCTGGTAGTCACCGTGAAAGTTATGAACACTATCGTGACCCGCTTAGCGACCATCATATCCGCTGCGATCCGCCTGAAGAACGTGCTGTACCGATTGAGTTGAAAGCAGGAGGGGTGCTGTTCTTCTGCTACGGCGTTGCACATTGCACAAGATCAAATCTCTCTGATAAGGAACGCGCTGGAGTAGCACTGCATTTCCTGCATAATGACTTCGGTGGTAAACAAATCTGGGAGAGAAATAACGCTACTAAACCGATGATTACAGGTCCGTTGGCAACCGGTGGAGAAAAAGAATTCGGTGAGAAATTTGAAGGTAAGTGGCAAGCAGTGATGGATAACGTGCTTGCTTCTGTATAGTCAGGTTCCAATGCTATATATGAATTCAGACAAGTACACTGAATAATTTGTAAAGTTAAGCAAGATTCCCATCTATTTAAGCAGATTGCTGTTGACATCTGCGTATTTTCACTCGGAGGATATTGAATGTTCGGACGAGAAAAAAGATTATTTGCCGTTTCTTTGTTTTGTCTTTTTGTTTTAACTTTCTATCTTATTCCAATCACCTATGCTCAAGATGTAACGAGCGATGAGCAGATCATCGAACGCTACAAGTTAATGCTGGTGCGAAAGCCGAAAGAAGGAAGTACTTTTGACCGTGTCTACCAGTTTTACCTTGAAAATGCGGGATTAGAGGCACTGGTCAGCGATTATCAAGCTGAAGTGCAAGCAAAACCAAACGATGCTAATCTTCATTTAATCTTGGGACATATATACAAACGCCTCGGTAAAGATACTGAAGCACTTACAACCTATCAACGCGCTGTTGAACTTGCTCCTAATAAATACTATCCACATGTAGCGTTGGGACAGATGTATGCTACACTGCGACAACATGAGAATGCCATCCAAGAGTTGACGAAGGCTGCATCGTTATCTGAACAAGCACAGAATGTCCCACCTGAAGAGTTAACAGCAATATATAAAGCGCTTGGAAACGCATATTTCAGTCGCGATAATGTTGATGAAGCGATTCAAGCATGGAAGAAGATTTCTGAACTTGATCCGGACGACATATTTGCGCGTATTGAACTGGCAGACCTATTCCGAGAACAGGAACTATTTGAACAGGCGATTGCACAGCACGAGGCAATCATTCAACTGAAAAAGGATGAACCTTATCGTGTCTGTTTAAGTCGTAGAGAAATCGGCAATATCCATGAAGCGAAAGGTGATTTTGAGAAAGCCATCCAACTTTATGACGACGCACTCACGCTCACTGCACCGGGTAACTGGCTGCGTAAAGACCTACAACACCGCATCATCGGTATCTTTGCAGCTGATAGCAATTGGGAAGGATTAATTGAGTACTATCAAGGGAAACTTGAAACAACTCCAAATGAACCGGAACTTATAGGTTTACTGGCAGCAGCATATATTGAGAACCAACAACTTGAGGAAGGGATGAAGACTTATCGGAAAGGTTTAGAACTTGCACCGACCGATACTGCTCTTCGCCTTAACCTGATTGCTTCTCTCCGCAATTCAGAAAAATATGAGGATGCAGCTGCTGAATACGAGGTGCTTAGTGAACAGGATCCCGACGATTTCGGTATCTACCGTGAACTCGGTGAGTTGTATCTACAGATTGGGAATCAAGATAAGGCTAAGTCTGTATATCAAAAAATGATTGAACGTGATCCGAAAAATCCGAGTACACACCTCATCCTTGCCGAGATTTATGCTGGACACGAATGGGTAGAGGATGCTATTGCACAGTATGAGAAAGCAATTTCGCTTGCCCCTAAGAATCTTGATTTCATTGAGTATTTTGGTGATTTCTATTTCCGTCAAGGGGACCGTGAAAAGGCACTTGAAACTTGGAATCGCATGGTTGCTGGAGAGTTGAATACTGCCCAGAATTATAACCAGTTGGCAGAGTTGCTCAATGCAAAGAAATTCAAAACTGAAGCAGTTGAGGCAACGCGTAAAGCGGTTGAATTAATGCCGGATGAATATCGCTATCGTGAAGCATTGGCAAAACAACTCATGGAGGACAATAAGTATGAGGATGCACTTAAAGAATTCACGAAGGCGATGGAACTTGCACCAAATGCGTTTTTCGCGGAGAAAATGGATGACAAGAGAATTGAACTCTATAGACGGCAAGGGACGCTTCTTGAAAAAATAGAAGAACTTGAAACTGAACTGGAAAAAACAGCTTTGGTTGATGCGGATGTATTCACGCATCACAAGCAACTTGCCAAAATGTATCTTAGGTTAGGTAATGTTACTTATGCACTTGAAGTACTCCTGAAAGCTAAAGAACAGCGACCTGATGATATTGGTGTGAACCGTTGGCTTGCGGAAGTGTACCATAGACAAGGCAGGCGGGATGATTCTAATGCTATCTATATGTATCTTATTGAATTGGACAGCGCAAACGCTCGGGAATATCATGCAAACATTGCGAAGTCATACCTGAATGTGATGGACTTTGAGGCTGCGACAACTGCAGCAAAACAGGTGATAGCACATAGTCCGCGCAATCCCGAAGGACACCAATTGCTTGCACAAGTTGCGAAGCAATCTGGAGAATATGAGACCGCTATTGATAGTTTGAAACAAGCGGTTCGTTTACGTCCAGAAGCGATTGACATCCGCAGTGAGTTAGCTGCCATTTATAAAACCGCAGGAAAACTGCAGCAATCCCTCGCGCAGTATTGGCGTTGTTGGGAACTGAGCGATAACATCAACGACAAACTGACTTTTGTCAAACCACTCTCTGAGGTATACTACGACCTTGGCAGACGTGGTGAGTTTGAAGAAAGACTTAAGCAGATGGCGAAGTCAAGTACTGTGGGTGTAGCACCAGTTCTTGCTCTTGCCGAACTTCACCGCATAGAGGGTGACCTACCGAGTGCTCGCTTCCAATTAGCACAAGCATTAAACAGGCAGCGCGAAAACTCAGAACTATTAATACACCTCGTTCAGATTAGCATGGAACTCGGTGATTTGCAGGAGGCGCTGACATATCAGCAACGCCTCGTCAAAGTTGATCCGGACTATGCACATCAGCGTAGACTTGGAGAGTTGTTGTTTGATGCGGGACGTGAACAGGAAGCGATTCAAGCATGGACAAAGCTTCTCCACGCAAAAAACCAGACGCTTGAGGCGGAAGTCAAACTTGCTGCATTGTTACTACAGCATGGATTGTCTGAAGAGGCATTCATTGTACTTGACCGTGCATCTGAAAAAATCAGTGGTACGGATGCACATCTTCCTCTATATCGTTTAGGTGTGATGTTAGTTGGTATGAATGAAGCGGAACGCGCACAGACGTATTTCCACCGAATTCTGGAAATGTCCGAGCCAACTGGAGATACTTCAAATAAGAAGTCAACGCAAGCTTCAATCTTCTATAACTCTTCAGTTCCTGGAATTGAACGTGACAAATTTAAAATAATCCGTAGCAGCCTTGGGAATATTCAGAGTAAACCGACTTTTGCTGGTGCCAGCATGCCGTGGATGCCGAAAGATTTTGAGGAAGCACAATCTGGTGCACTTGTTCAATTGACGACAATCGCACAAAGTCAGGGGAAACTACCTGAACTCATCAAACATTTTGAAGACGAGGCTGAAGCAAATCCAACGGATGTTAAGTCTATTGAAATCTTGGTGAAACTATATACTTTGGTTCAATTTGAAGACAAAGCTAAGGAAACGATAGACAGATTGGTTGAAATTTCACCTAATGATTCTGCCTACCAACCGCTAAAATTGCATCGCACAATGGAAGAAAACCCGGACTATGAGACCTTGAAGAAATCACTTGAGGAAATGCCTGGGATAGATGACGTGTCGCGCCTTGCTTATATTGCAGAATATGCACAGATACTTTACCGTAAGGACAAAAAAGAAGATGCGGCAAAACTATTGCGTGAAATTGAAGATGTAACTGTGACCGATATTAACACAGGTCTTGAATTAGTTGATGCATTTCATCTTATTAAGAAATTAGATATCGCTGAGAGGATACTTGTTAATTTACCCACACCTCCAAAGAAAAAACAGTATGAATATAAACGTCTGTATTCAAATCTTACAGACGATTACATTGAAGAAGGAGAACTGGAGAAAGCAGTTAAGCTCTTCTGGACTTATTGTGAACGGACAAAACCCACTAAGATTAACCCACGACGGGTGGCTGCACTTGCACAAACGACCTATTACTATGGGGGTTATAGACCGATTCAAACCAGTTATCCTGCGCCAACAGCATATCTCAATAGTACTCGGTTAAGCTATCTGCAATCTATCTTCCGCGATTTTTGGATGAGAGACCAACAACAGTTGTTAATTACGAAACTCCAATCGGAATTTGAAACAACAGAAGGTAGAAATAAGATTTTCCCTGCTTTGGCACTTAGCTATTGCTATTGGTGGGATGAAAAACGGGATGAAGCGCAACAGGTACTAACAGTCCTACAACAGGAATTTCCAGATGATCTTACGCTAAAACTCAACACTGCTCTTGCTTCTATTCAGACAGGGAATCATAAGGAAGCTACGGAACTACTTGAAAACCTTGCTGCAACTGAACCGAGAAATAGGAAACAGTACCAAGACCTATTGCTGCAACTTGCCATTCATACAGGGGATACTATCGCTATACGTGAATTGATGTCAAAACTGTTGAGTTCACACACAGGTGCAACAGAACTTTATCAATACTCACAGAAACTTCGGGACGCAGGTTTCACGCAATATGCTATCGCTGCAGCGAAAAAAGCAATGTCATTGGCAATGGTGCAACGTAACCCAACCTTTTTAATTCAGTTGGGGCAACATCTCGGTAGTCTTGGCAGAGGTCAAGATGCCTCACTTCTCGCTGAACGGGCACTCCGTTTTGCAAGCCGTCCAGACCGTTATGGACGTTTGATGTATTCTTATAATTTTCAACAGGCGACAAATTTGGCAAACCGTTCAAATAGTATTAAAGAACGAGAAAAAAAGTTCATCGCGGATGCTGAGAAGAATCCGGAGTCGCTACAAGCGCAACTGAGATTAGCAATGTATTTTGAAGGGATAAACAAGATTAGCCAAGCCGCAGATGCGTTTAAGGCTGCACTGAAAATACAACCCAAGGACGATATGGTAAGACTACGGTACGTCCAGATGATGGAACGAAGTGGGAAGTCTGTTGATGTAATACCGGAATATCTTACACTTCTCAAAAACGACTCAAGTGCACTCGGATACAATTACGAAAGCGCAATTCATGCTTTCGTTGCAGCAGAGAGATTTGATGAACTTATAGCACTCGTGAAAGATATGATTGATCCTGTTGGAAAATATGCTGGCAGTGATATGACCGTAAATGTTGGACGGAGATGTCTAAAAGAAGAAAAAGTTGAGGATGCAATTGAGATTTTCAAGAAGATTATAAAGGTTCATCCCAGTTGGGATTATATACATCAAGACTTAGCTAACGCATACATTGCAGCTGGCGACGTTGAAAAAGCAGTACAATACTTAACTGAGATGACTGAACTTGATAAGACATCATTATCAAAATCAGAGTTAGTATTGAAGATTGCGGAGTATTATGAAGAAGCGGATGAACGTGAGAAGGCTATCACATATTTACGTGATCAACTCGGTTCTGATGATTCATCTAAATCGGACATTTCTTATGTATTAAGACTTGCCAAACTCTATCAAGAGGATGAAAAGTTGGATAGTTTTATCAAGGAATTTGATGCCAAACTTGCTGAATCTCCTGAAGATACTAAACTGCTATATCTTACCGCAAATTTAAAACTAAAGGCAAAAGATGCTGAAGGTGCAGATGCCCATGTCAATCAACTGATTGATACATCGCTGAAGACTGTCCAAACACAGTGGCTCTATAATCTTGCAAAAGCATCTGAAGAAGCAGGTGGATATAAACTCCAATTCCGCATCCTGGAAGCAGTTGCTGAAAAACTTGAAAAAGAGAACTCTTGGAAACTTGAAGAATGTTACAAGAAACTCGGGGAGGCTTACGCTAAACGAGATGAGTTAGAAAAAGCGCAGAACGCATTTCGTAAGATGGGTACTCTCCGGACGATGAAAGACAGTCAAAGAAGTCTATATGAGAAAAGAAGTCTTGGTTCTACCTATATGCAACATAAAATGTGGGATGATGCTGAGGCTATCTTTACAGAGATCATCAATGACCTTGCAGCTTCATCGTATGAGCGTGATTATTCGCAAGATAGGGTGATGCAGATCAAACAGCAGCGGGGTGAATTCAATACGCCGGACCAAATTGCTGATAACTTGCAGGATATGAGCGTAAGTATGCAGCGTGCTATGGCAAAAGAGTTTGCGCAACGTAATCAGGTTGATAAGGCAATTGATGTTTACGAAAAGATTGAGAAAGACATGCCTGAAGACTTTGAGTCGCGTGCGCAGCTTGCATCGCTATATAGCCGAAATAACCAACACGATAAGGCAACTGAAACGTGGAACGGGTTGATTGAAGCCGATCCAGAAAACACAAAGTATCAGGATGGATTGGTTAACAGTCTTCAAGATGCAGGTAAAAAGGAAGAAGCATTCCAGATTACGATGCAATACATTGAAGCCGAACCGGATAGCAGTGTTCATCATATCAGACTTGCAAAATTCTATGAAAATAACGACAGGATAGATGATGCCGTCGCAACTTATGAGAAAGCAACTGAACTTGCACCGGGAGATAGACAAACGTACCTCCAGATGGCACAACTATATTTTCTCAAAGACGACATGCCAAACGTTGAAAAGGCATATAGAAACGCTATTCAATTTACGTCTTCAGAATATGAGCGTCGAAATACCGAACGGCAAATCATAAGTCTATATCGTCTACAGGGGATTTTAGAAGAAAAGCTGCAAAAGGCTGAGGAAGAAGGCACAATCACTTATGAGATGCAAAAACTTTGGGCGGAAACTCTGTCCAATAAAGGTGAAATACAGAAATCTATTGACGCTTATAAGATAGCGCAAAATATGACCACAAACACTTATGAGCAAAGTAGAATTTCTGACAGCATACTCAAAGCTCAAGTAAAACTCGGAGATACTGAGTCTGTATTGGAAACCTACGAAAATGAAGCGAGTACAAGTACTTTAGTTAGATCAATCAGGTACCAATCAGTAGGTGTTTCTGTTTCGTCCGATGCTGATTCGGCACGCGAGACTTTGATTAATGCCTTTAAAGATCAAAACAAACTTGACGAACTGAAGAAACGCTATGAGAGTAAACTTGAGAAAAAAACCGATGATGCCTTAGTGCTTTCTGTGCTTGCAAAAATTTATTGGGATGAGAAAGACTATAAAAAAGCAGGTGAAACCTATCAGAAGTTAAGTAAAGCACAATCAAATAATATCTTCAACTTCTACTATGCAGCGATTGCTTTAGAAAAGAATAAACAACCCGAGTTATCCAAAGAGATAATTAAGAAAGCTGAAAAATCACTTGATACGAGCAGCCACAGTCAAGATATGTGGTATCTCGCTGCGCTCGGTACGTTCTGTTATGAAAACAAGTTTTATGAACCAGCGATCAAACTGACTAAATTGGCAATTGAAGAGAGTAGCAGATACGGTGGTACTTACATGAAAGACACTCTGTATGAGCTGCTTGCCAAGAATTATTACGAATTGAAACAGTATGAAAAGGCTGTTGAAGCGTATAGATCAGTTCCAGGTGGTAGCGGTGTGAATGTGCAATCCGAAATTCGTAAGATTGCTAAAGAGGGTAAACTCTTTGAAAAGTGGATTCCTGAACAACTGAAAAAGGTTGAGGAGAATCCCGACGATACCAATCTCCGTTTGAAACTTGCACAAAATTATGAATCAGCTGAAAAACACAAAGAAGCAATTGCACAGTATGAAAAGTTGATTACCCTCAAACCTGAGAAAGCTGAATGGTACAAAAAGGTAGGTGATCTGTATTCAAATCTGCCGATAGAGAAACGGGAAACAGGTGAAATCATTGAAGGCACCGCTCTAACTTTGCCAGGAGAAAGGAGTTACGTCGCAATTGCCGATAGTGAAACTCTAAACAGTATCACAGAACAGTTAACGGTGTCTGCTTGGATCAAACCAACCGAATATCCAAATGAATACACACGGATTATCTTAAAGACAGATGAGCGAGGACAAAACCCACATAAACGAAGTTTCCTCTTACAAATTGTAGACAGTGGGAAAATTAGAACTACATCAGCACCTCAAGGTATGGATTTTGTGTCCATCTCTTCGCCTTCTAATAGCGTTGAACTTAACAATTGGCACCACATTGCAGCTGTCATTGATGTTAAGAAGGATTCTTTTAAACTATTCATTGATGGGAATGAAGTTGGCAAAAGAAATTATCGTGGAGCGAAAAGTATACATAAGAGTAAGCTACCGTTCAGATTCGGATGGATGCATTGGGATAATCCAGAATCTCAGAAAAGTTACGTTGGACAAATTGATGAGGTGCGCATCTGGAACATTCCTCGAACTGAAGACCAGATTCGTGCCGATATGAACAAACAACTCAAAGGCGATGAACCCGGATTGATCGGTTATTGGAAATTTGACGAACAATCAGATGGCATTGTTGCTGATTCTTCACCTAACAATAATGAGGGAAGGTTAATTGGTGACGCTAAACTTGAACCGTATACGCGTCCAGTATTTGAGACAACAAAGAACGAGAACTTAGCAAATTCAACTGCTGCTTACGAAAAAGCACTTGAACTCAAACCTGATTCATACAATTATTATGATTTAGTCGCAAAGTCCTATTTGAAATCTGATAGGAAAACTGATGCTGAAAAGGTATATCGCCAGGCATTGGAAGCGCCACTTTCACAAAGTAACCACGATTCAGCAGTCCGCGCGATTGCCGGACTTTACGTTGAGGATGAACAAGCAGAAGAACTGATTACTATACTTGAAGAGATCAGACCGAGAATGGAAAGTCGTTCCCTGATGCATCGCCTATTAGCCGAAACATACAAAAAGGTTGAGGATACAGAAAAGTCCCGTCTTGCTTATGATCGATGGCTGAAAATTCGTGAGAAGGAACTGAACCGTTCAACGAGTTATTACACTCAGCATAATTTCGCTAAGGAACTCCTTGATAAGGGACTCTATCCGAAAGTAGCACTGAAATTCGCAAAACGCGCATTACAAGGTTATAGTTATGTTAGTTATACCTATCCCTCAACAGTTGGACGTGCATGTATTGCTAACGAATTATATGACGATGCTGTAAAGTTTTACGGATATGCGTTTAGCACTGCGTCTTCCGCATCTGGAACTGACAGTGTTTGGAAGAACATTCATGATGCAGGAGATAAACTTAAAGACAATGAAAATTTCAGACAATTACTTGATAACCTGATAGACTCAATTCCGAAGTCAGATTTTAGCAAATGGGCAAATGCACACAGGAATGTTGCACAATTCTATAGCGATAAAGGTATGCCGAAAACAGCAGAAAGTTATGTGATGAAAGGGGGATTTATTCCTGAAAACCGATGGCTTGTCCTTGAATCCTTTCACAATATAGATTCCAGAGCACATGTAAATGCGTTTATTCCTGAGGAAACAACGCAGATTGATCCGACAGCAAAATACTTCGGGAAAGGTGGACTCATCAGTTGGAAAAAATCAGAATATAGATCTTTAGATGGACATTATAACTTTACAGATCCCACCGATGGTAGTGCAGCATATTTTTGGGCAATCGTTGTTTCCCCTGAAGAACGGGACGTCACTATCCGCTTTGATAGTGATGATCAAGGCACAGTATGGTTCAACGGAAAACAGGAATATAAACACGACAGAACCAGTGCCGAAATAATTGACCGATACAACTTCCCTATAAAACTTAAGCAGGGAGAAAATACAATCCTTGTGAAAGTATGCAATTCAACACAAGGTTGGGGTTTCTATTTCCGAATAACCGACGATGTAGGTATGCCATTTGATGACCTGACATACAAGTCCGAAGATGAATTGCTCAGTGCTACATCCCCCGAACCAGCATTCCATCTGAATGCTGTTCTCGGTATGGTCGAATACTACAGCACGAACGACATGCAAGACAAAGCCATGGAGGAGATGCTAAAGACTGGAATTATCCATGAAAATCAATGGTTAGTGCTGGGACCTTTTGATAACACCAGCGGAATCGGATATGACACCGCTTATATTACAGAAGATGCTACAGAAATTGATTTAACAGCGGAATATGATGGTGTCGCCGATGGTGAAGAACGTAAGGTAAAATGGCAAAAATCAGCAGATGAAACCTTCAACGGTTTTATTGACTTTGGTCGGAATGACAATTGGCTTGTTTCTTATGCATGGGTAACAATAGACTCCCCTGATGAAAGGGAGGTGCAATTCCGCTTCGGCAGTGACGACCAGAGTAAAATCTGGCTCAACGGCAAAGAGATATATGCATTCCCAGATTATCGTTGGGCACAAGTTGATAACGAGACTATACCCGTTACGCTCAAGGCTGGAAAGAACACCATCCTCGTCAAAATCTGCAATGAAGAACTGAGTTGGGGCTTCTATTTCCGCATTACTGATGCTGATGGAAAACCTATTCCAGATCTGAAAATTAACGATGAAAACCACAGACAATTACTTGATAACTTGATAAACTCAATCCCGAAGAAAGATTTTAGCAAATGGGCAAATGGCTACCAAATGGTTGCGCAATTCTATAGCGAAAAAGGCATGAAGAATAAAGCAGAAAGTTATGTGATGAAGGGTGGTTTTGTCCCTGAAAATCGATGGCTTGTTCTTGCACCGTTTATTAATATAGATTCACATGGGCATCTAAATGCATATATTCCTGAGGAGACAATTCAGATTGATCCAACCGCAAAATATTACGGTAGAGATGGACTCATCAGTTGGCAAAAATCGGAATATAGGTCATTAGACGGACATTACACCTTTAAGGATCCGATTGATGCAAGTGCTGCATATTTTTGGGCAATCGCTGTTTCTCCAGAAGAACGCAATGTTACAATCCGATTTGACAGTAATGATCAGGGCACAGTCTGGTTAAACGGAAAACAGATGTATAAGCACGAAAGAAGCAGCAATGTGAAAATTGACCGAGATTCTTTTCCAGTCACATTAAAACAGGGGGCAAACACGTTCCTCCTCAAGGTATGCAATTCAACACAAGGTTGGGGTTTCTATTTCCGAATAACCGATGATGAAGGTATGCCGTTTGATGACCTCACATATAAGTCGGCAGATGAGTTGCTCAGTGCTACACCTCCCGAACCAACATTTCATCTAAATGCTGTTATCGGTATGGTTGAATACTACAGCAAAAACGACATGCAAGAGAAGGCAATGGAAGAATTGCTGAAGACAGGTTTGATTCATGAAAATCAATGGTTAGTCCTGGGACCTTTTGATAACGAAGGTGGAATTGGATATGACACGGCTTATATTACAGAAGAGGCAACAGAAATTGATTTAACAGCGGAATATGATGGTGTTGTTGATGGTGAAGAACGTAAAGTAAAATGGCAAAAATCAGCAGATGAAACTTTCAACGGTTTTATTGATTTTGGTCGGAATAAGAATTGGCTTGTTTCTTATGCCTGGGTAACAATAGACTCCCCTGATGAAAGGGAGGTGCAATTCCGCTTCGGCAGTGACGACCAGAGTAAAATCTGGCTCAACGGCAAAGAGGTCTACGCATTCCCAGAGTATCGTTGGGCACAAGTTGATAACGAGACTATACCGGTTACGCTCAAGGCTGGAAAGAACACTATCCTTGTCAAAATCTGCAATGAAGAACTGAGTTGGGGTTTCTATTTCCGCATCACTGATGCTGATGGAAAACCTATTCCAGATCTGAAAATTGACGAAATTCAAGATAAGCAGTAAGTGATGAATCGATGCATACATGCTTCGTTTGGATTCATTGTTCTGAATTGTAGTCTCCGTAGGTCGGATTAAGGTACGAAACCCACCTACAGTGGTTATTGTATTTACTTATCCAACACACGTTATGTTCCCATTTTCGTAGGGGCGGGGTTTCCCCGCCCATTTTATCGTTACGGGTAATGGTATCTCACCTTACGATGTCCTCTGTAGAGACATAAAACACATAAGCGAAGGAGCAAGCAACTTGCCGAATAATAATAATACCTCCCAAACCACACTCCCAATCAACCCCGATAGCGAAGAACACCTTGATATTTCCAAACTCGAAACATGGTTATTAGATGCAGCAAACACCATCCGAGGTGCAAGCGATGCTCCAAAATTCAAAGATTTCATCTTACCTCTCATCTTTTACAAAAGACTCTCCGATGTCTTTGATGATGAATGTGCTAAACATACTGAAACTTTCGGTGATGAAGAATCAGCACGTGAAATGATCCAAGCCGACCACAGAGACGATTTGGAAACAGGACGCGATCCGATGGTGCGTTTTTTCATTCCATCCGAATATAGTTGGAACGCACTTCGTAATCAATCTGCAGATGGACATTTAGGTGAGTTTGTAACTGATGCGATGCGTGAAGCCGCACGACTCAACCCCCGACTCAATGGTGTAATTGATGTCCAGGATTTCAACGAAACACAAAGCGGACAACGCACACTGGATGATGAAAGACTTGAATCGCTCATTGAGGTATTAAGTCAACATCGTCTGGGATTGCAGGACACCGAACCGGACATCCTTGGACGCGCATACGAATATCTGTTGCGCAAATTCGCTGAAGGACAAGGACAGAGTGCTGGTGAGTTCTACACGCCGAAAGAGGTCGGATGGTTAATGGCACATCTCATCAACCCCGAACCGAAATCCACCATCTACGACCCCGCATGCGGCT
The DNA here is from genome assembly GCA_965261435.1 of Candidatus Poribacteria bacterium. Taxonomy (GTDB): domain Bacteria; phylum Poribacteria; class WGA-4E; order WGA-4E; family WGA-3G; genus MSPOR6. Next base: position 1,688,555 of record CBDHDL010000021.1, on the reverse strand, counting down.
CAGGTGGATTGCTTATCAAAGGACGACTGCTCTATCAGCAGACCCATCCAGACGATAAGAGTCAAGCACCAAAGATTTATGGACAAGAACTGACACCGACAACCTTCGCAATGGCAAAGATGAACGCCTTTCTACACGACTTTATCGGTGCTGATATACAGATAGGAGATACCTTCCGAAACCCAAGATTTCATGAAAACAGTGCTTCTCTAATGCGATTTGACTATGTGATGGCTAATCCGATGTGGAATCAGAAGGAGTATGATGACAAATTCTATGGTAATGACACATGGAATAGATTTACTCACGGTTCCCCACCGAGTTCATCAGCAGATTGGTCGTGGGTGCAGCACATGCACACATCACTGAAAGACAACGGACGTGCAGCGATTGTACTGGATACTGGCGCAGTCTCCCGCGGTTCCGGCAGTAAAAACACAAATAGAGAAAGAGATATACGCAAAAAGTTCGTGGAAGAAGACCACATTGAAGCGGTCATACTGCTACCTGAAAACCTGTTCTATAATACAACCGCGCCGGGAATCATCCTGCTGTTGAACCGCAACAAACCGGCGGAACGTAAAGGTGAAATCCTGATTATCAATCTGTCCAACTATTTTGAGTCACAGAAACCCAAAAACGTCCTGACCGATGCGGGTATTGATGCAGCAACAGAGGTGTATAACGACTGGGAAACGCGTGAGAAGTTGAGTCGCGTCATCACACTTCAAGATGCAGAGAAAACCGATTACAACCTAAGTCCATCTCAGTTCGTGGATGTCGGTGAAACCATTGAACATCGTCCTGTGGATGAGATTTTGGTAGACTTGACAGATGCACGTATTGCTCGAGAAAAAGCGGATAGCGCATTGGATGAGGTGTTGTCCTCGCTTCAATTGCATGCTGATCAAGAATAAGACTATTCTTTAGATGACATTTCCCAATTTTTGACTTAACAAGACAAATATGTTATAATGACAATAACAATTTATCAAAAGACTGTTGTAGAAATTAACGCACCCGAGCAGATACCTGATAGTTAGTCCATGTTAAACTCGTAGGTCGGGTAGAGCGAAGCGAAACCTATAAGTGTAAACTTAAGGAATTTTTGATGCCAGAAACCCTCTTCAGTCCCGTAGGGACGATATGTTTATAGAAAACGCTGTCGCCACCCGTCTTGAGTTCCGTAGGAACGGCATATTTGTTGTTGATGTGCTTATAAACATATCGTCCCTACGGGACTAAAGAAGGGGGTTATACATTCTTCTATAAACATATCGTCCCTACGGGACTGAAGAGAAGACAACCCCTATAACCATAAGGATTCAGATCGATGCATAAGATCTTCTAAGTTTTCTTAACTTTACACTTATAGGTAGAGCAAAGCGAAACCCGACATCTATTGATTTGGTAGGGATGATATGTTTATAGAAAGAAGATAACTACTACTTCTTGAGTTCCGTAGGAACGGCATAGCAAGACAAACATATCGTCCCTAATGAAGATTAAATAATAAATTGGGTAATTTCTTGTTGGCATCAGGCCGGTACACCCCTCTGCTGGCGAGGTTTCCTAACCTCGCCAATTTACCCAAATACTGTCTTAATCTTCATAAAGTCGGCTTGTAGCATTGGCGGATTACGCGGATTTGTTGGGGTGTGAAAATAGTTGCATTTCACGCTATTCCAACCTTAGGCCAAACTTATTGGGTGGCATCTTGATTTGTTTCATAAACAAAACTCCAAGTTCCATCATCATTCTGTTTTATACCTACAGCACCTTTTGGTAAAATGGAATCGGCACTTTTGATTTGATCCGAATCATAAGGCAAAATGTCTTTCGCTTCAAATAGTGTATCTATTTCATCATCTGTCACGAGTATTAAATTTGGATTTCCATCCAACCATCTCGTTGGGTTGTTTATAATACGTTGCATCACCTCCCGTGCTATTGCCTGCCTTTCGTATTCCTCCCTTGAGATACCTTGTGATTCAAGAAAATCCTCAAAGGCATTTTTTCTTTTAGTCGCCTCTGGATCATCTGATTCAGAGAGTCGTTTCTCAAACGATTTTATTACATCTTCAACTGTGGCTTTCTGAGGATGTTTTTCTTTTAATCCAACCTTCATCTGTTTGTCGGTTGTGAATACGTTTTCATCTACAATTTCTGAGGGTGTCCCATCAACATGATTGGTTTCTCCGTCATCAGACACAACTGACGTGTTTGATGTGTTGGTAGATTGCGTAGAAGAGGGAGATATTATCCTGAGGTCATCCACAAAACGTTTGTGGCTATAATTCACATATAAAACCCAAGCGATGCATAAAATGATTGAAAGAATGAGTGTAAATATCAATTTTTTCATTGATTTTCTCCTATTGTAGATCATGTTTGAAAACATGATTTATATGATGATGTTATTTTTCAAGGGCGAAACGTAGCACACCCCGCCCAAATGTGCCAACATAGAGCGTATTTCCATCAACATCAAGACAGGAAACAGGATGCGGAATTTCAGACGTTACTTGTTCCCATGTCCCAGATTTCATTTTCAATTGATATACCTTTTGTCCAGCTTGAGCGTACACCTTTGCGTCATCCACAGCAAACCTGCTAACAATGAGAGGCGTCCCCTCAGTGTCGTCGAGCAACTGCCAATCCATGCCATTGTTTGACCTGACAACACCTTTATCCGTTGCGACATAGACGGATTTACCTGCGAAAGTTATTGCATTGAAACGTTCAGCAGAAAATGGCAAATTTGCAGTAACATCGTTCCAAGTGTCACCTTCATCAAACGATTGCATGAGGTGTCCATTAAGTTTGCCGACGTAAACGGTCTCACCTGATATAGCAAGTTTAAAAGTGGAAGTATCAGCAAGGTCTTCGGAATTCTTAAATTTAGCTCGAGTGTCTTCATTTATTAGTCCGGTGTTGTACCATTCAGAAGTCCCGGGTTTCCATCTGAAGAGTTGGTGCTGAAATTCCACGTAGTACGCTGTATCACTAACGGCAAAACTTGCAATTTTGACTTGAGTTTTTATTTCTATCCTGCTATCAAACGCAATATCGCCAATTTTCTTTGGAGCTGACGGTAAGTCTTCATTAGGATTTTCTGTTTTTGTATCCGACACTGGTTCAAGAGGTCTGTTTAATCTTATCCAACCATCCTCAGTTGGATTGATTTTCTTTAAATCTGGCATTCCTTCAATAAAGGTTAAGTTATTTTCTTGGTCGGAGAAACGCATAAGACGTAAATCGGAGGAACGCATCTGACGCGGGTTCATAAGATTCGAATTTGAGGCAGACATATAAAGGACGTTATTATATCTTATCATTAACTTATCAGCGAAAACTCCTGCAGCAACAAGTGTCCACGATTCACCACCATCACTTGAAGATAAAAGTCCTCTTTCCACTGCATAAGCGTAAAGCGTATTATTCACAGAAACCAGACCCCGCACATGTGTTCCTATCAATCCAGTATTAAATTGATGCCACGACTTGCCGCTATCGGTTGTCCGATGAATTCCGTGCATTCCGCCTTTATAAAAGGTATTTGCGTCGTAGAGCAGTGCAGCGGAATTGTTGTATATCTCAGAGAAATTACCTAAATCGAGAAGAGTCCAATTTTCACCTGTATCGCTTGAATAAAAGTGATCCTTCCCATCCGTCACCAAAATTTTTTCTCCCATTGTGGTAATCTTAATACCCGGGAGCCGACTCCCAAATTTGTTCTCAAAACCTTCCGTTCTGGGATCTATTAAATCCCAAGAATTCCCTATATCAGTTGATTGATAGAGTAACCAACCCGGATCGCCTAACATCATGATTATATATCCCTCACCGAATTGATGTCTCATCTCCTCACCTACAACAACATAGATCCGGTGTTCATCCGCTGCCAAATCGAGAATTGCCTGTGTTTTATCATTCGCCCCTGGCTGGCCAATGGGTAAATGTTCCCATTTTTCATTTTTCAGACGAAAGAGTCCTTCATCAGTGCTAACAAAGATAGTATTTTCAACAGCAGCAATTTTACGAACTTCTCTGTCTGTTACCCCTTCGGACAATTGTGTCCACGACTTACCTGCATCATCCGTGCGAAATACGCCGTCAGTATACGCGAGGTAGATCGTCATATCGCTTTGTGCGCCTGGAGTTCCATCTGTTATTACCATATCAACAAGCGGCCCTTCTATAGACTTACAGAGTGCCTCCCAGGTTTCACCTCTATCCGTGGAAGCTAAAATTTCTGTGTTGGTAGCAAGATAGAGCGTATCCTGACATTCAACTACGGGCCACCACTTTGACTTTACAGTTAGTGAAGCATGTGAAGGACCTTCCATATTGTTTATAAGTTTCCATGCAGTCCCATCATCTGTGAGTCTGTATAGACCTTGCCGTGTGCCTGCATACACGTCTCCACGGGTTGTTGTGAAGAGCCCAGACACTGAACCACCTTCCGGACCTTTTGTTTGCAGCCATTGCGGTTTTGCCTTTGAGATTTCAGTTTCATCTGCATTTGCCGCAGCGAAGAGTGAATCATCAGGTTTCTGTCCTACTCCATTGCTTTCACCTGTTAAATCCGCGTGTCCGATCTGATTTCTAACTGCAGGTTTTGCTGGAGACTCAATAACAAGCTGCGCTTCCGAGATTTCAATTGTCCGTTCTGATTGTGCGTTAAAGTTAAACGGCTTCTGAAAAACGCTAAGCCGTTGTGTGCCAAGCCCCATCAGCAATAGAACTAAGACCGCAGAGGCAGCAGATATTGCTAACGGTACAAGTGGTTTACTGGCTGAAGGTACTACCGGATTAAGACGTGAAATTTCCTTCATGATATTCTCTGGCGAATGTGTTGGCAGTTGGAAACTGCTAAGGTTTTCTTTAATCATTGCTTCTTCCTTTTTCAATTTGTTCCGGGCGCGGTGTAGTCGACTTCGTACGGTATTTGGCGATACTCCCAGAAACTTCCCAATATCTTCACAGTTCATTTCTGCAATGTAATACAGATTCACGATAGTGCGATCACTCTCTCGAAGCTTACTAAGCAACTTCTGAACGACTGCACGTCGTTTCTGCTTTGCTGCTTCTTCGCGTTGTTGGGTCATATATTCTGAATAATATACCTCCTCTATTTCAACAGGGTCTGTCGTTTCTAACGATTGGAGTACTAATCGTTTTTCCCGGTACCAATTCTTGCATTTATTATTAGTAATGACATAGAGCCATCCAGCAAGCTGACTGTGATGTGTAAGTGTTTCGAGTTTTTGATACGCTGTGAGAAAAGTATCCTGTGCGATTTCTTGCGCAATATGGAAATCTCCGATTTTTTGCCACGCCAATGCATGGACCTGCTTATGGTACTTTTCCACAAGCGCAGTAAAAGCTTGTTGATCACCCTCAAGGGTTCGGCGAATCATGTCAGCATCACTGTTTTTCATTGTACACCTCAAAGACAAATTGAACTTTTAATATATAGACACAATTCTGAGGTCAATAATTGCACTTTTTCTGAATATTTGCAATTTTCTAAAGGAAGAAAATGATTTTACTTGAAAAAGAATAAAAAGGTAGGTATAAAAAGGAAGAAATTGATGCTTTATTGATGCTTTCTAATGTGAGGAAAAATGTTATAGTACTAAACAGATACTATAACTTCAATGCGTAAGCGTGTAGACAACAGCGTTAATTCCCATTTTGAATGCCATATCGGAAAATTTACGCGGATAAAACGATTCTGCAGCATTTTGCCATGCATCCCCCAAATCCGTATTGAAGTTAATCATCATCATCAGTCTACCTTTGTCATCAAACACACCCATACATTTCACTTGATATCCATCCTTTTCATGTGTTCTTCCACTCCTGTAGGCAGCGGGTGCAGGGATTTGCATTAGTTCGTCAATCTTAAAGAAGCATTTGAAAAGGGGGTGCGTCATTGGAATATCTCTCGGTTCGCGTTTGGGGAAGATCTTCTTATACTGTTTATAGAACCTTTTCCACTGTACTGTACCGTGAAAATCGTCTGTCATAATAAATCCACCACGTAACAGATATTCCCGAAGATTTTCAGCCTCTGCTTTGGAAAGGTTAAGTCGACCCAATTCTGCTATATAGGCAAACGGATAAGCAAAAATTTCAGGTGAACCTACCTCAACGACTTTTTCCAGAGGACTCGCTTTGATGTTTGTATGTTTGCGGAGTTGAATAAGTAAGTTTCGTTCTGCCGCTGGATGGTCTATATGCCACAAACTCCGATACCGATAACTACCATTATATTTCAAACGGACAAATGTGAATTCATAGTCAGAATCTTCACCAATAGAAAACGGGGTGACCAAAAACACCAATAAGATAATCACCAGATAGGATTTTTTGTATTCCATGGGACTTACCAACCTATTTGTTCAGATGTTTGAGGTCTGTAATATGGGATTCTCTTCGCGTCTTTGGCGATGTAGCATCATTTGGGAGTATACTTCAAAACCCGTAAGTTCTTATACACAATTATAACACATAATTGAGAATGTGTAAATCCGATAATAAGTAGTAAGATTGCCCTTCTCTGCACAACTTTCATATTGGCCGCATCTGTAGCACATTTTCTTTCTGAAGTATGATATATGAATCAATACTGATTCATGTAGAAATATCGAGATTTGATTTCATCCATGTTATTCTTGATATATTCATTTCCTCTGCAAATTTGGGTGTCCCTGTCTATTGCTTCGTCAAGCGTCAATTGATGTGTTTTGAAAGTAGTCGGGAATCGGATGAATGGGGTTGCAGTAACAAGCACAATCAAGGATGAATGTGCTACAAAGACGCACAATCTAACAGAATGTGCTACAAAGATGCACAATCAAGGATGAATGGGTTGTAATTGACTATATTCTGTTGTTTATTGCTTAGTTGAATCGCCAAGTGAAAAACGCAGCACACCCTGTCCATTCGTCCCAACATAAACGTTATTCCCATCAGCAGCAAGACAGGTAACAGGGTATGAAATTTCTGGTGTAACTTCCTGCCAAGTGCCAATGTCCTTGTTGAATTGGTATATTCTTTGCTTAGATTCGCCGTAAACTGTTGCACCATTCACTGCGAGTCTATTCATAACGAGAGGTGTACCTTTGACATTGGTAATTGTGTGCCAATCAGTGCCGTTTCCTGACAGGACTACACCTTTGTCGGTTGCCACATAAACAAAGCTTCCAGCGAAAACTATTGCCCTGAAATTAACGACAGAAAATGGAAGATTTGCAGTCACATCGTTCCACGTGTCTCCTTCATCAACAGACTGCATGAGATGACCATCCCATTTTCCAACGTAAACATTATTCTTTGAGGTAGCAAGTCTAAAGCCAATGATGTCGTAGAAGGTACTGGAATTCCACATACTCTCCCCACTATCACCTTCATCTAATATGCCCGTGTCTACCCATTTAGCCATGTTTGGTTCCCATTTGAAGAGTTTGTGCATGTATTCCACATAGTACGTTCCGTCGTTAACAGCAAAACATCCAAGCATTGAAGTATAAAAACTACCCTTTCCTTGATACACAGATGTTATAGGTCTCCTATGAGTAGTATTCATTTCAAGCAATTCTTCCATTGCTTTGTCTGGGTCATATACATTAAAGGCGGGTACTTTAGATGTGTCAATGAGGCTATTATCTTTGGTAGATAACCGATAAAACCGAGGTATCCCAATTTTATCGTCTCTCACATATAGTTGCCCATTAGATTGCGCAATACGTGTGATATAACCAGTATCACCTGGAACATGTGTCCACGATTCACCACCATCAATTGAACTAACAAGACCAGTTCTTGTATTCGCGAAGAGAGTGCCGTTAACAGCAATCAATTCCCGCACATCCGTATTTACAAACCCAGTATTAAATTGATGCCACGATTTGCCGCCATCTGTAGTACGGTAAATTCCGAGTCTTCCAGATCTATAAAAAGTATTCTCATTTAAGAATACCGAAGCAACAGCACTCCCCATATCGTTAGCATTGTCCAACGACTTCCAAGTCTTACCAGCGTTCGTTGAATAGAAGTGTTCCTTACCGTTTATCACCATCACCTTTTTCCCTGCTGCGGATATATTGAAGGTTGTATTCACTGGTGTCCTATAGGGAATATCGCTTTCTTTTTTGCGTGATGGAAATATATTGGAGATTTTTGGCTTTTGCTTTGGTTTCTTCTCTATATTGTTGCTATCTGGCGTGATAGTTTTCCATGAATTGCCTATATCATCTGAATGAAAAATTGACCGCACGTATGGTTCAGGAGGTTTAAATCCAATTCTTGACATCGGAGAATTGTTTTTTACCCTTGCCAAACCGAAAGTTTCATAGAATGGATCAGAATCTCCAAATCTACTTTTCCTTGTAACAACATAGAGGCTGTTTTCTGCAACTTCCATTGCAATAATTGGTAATAAGTTTTTGTTTCTATCCTCTTGGTCAATGGACAACAGTTCCCATTTATCGGTACTTATGCGATAGAGTCCTTTGTCAGTACCAACAAAAACAGTTTTTTCTATATTAGTGATTACACCAATTTGTCTATCGCTGATACCTTCGAATAGTGGTGTCCACGATTTGCCAGCGTTTTCTGATCGAAACACCCCTTTCTTATAAGCAAGGTAGATTGTCATCTCGCTTTCAGATCCTGGATTACTTCCTGTTATCACTATACCAACAAGTTCACCTTTAATACACTCGCAAAATTTTTTCCATGTCGTGCCTCTATCTGTAGAAGCGAAGATTTTTGTATCAATAGCCCGGTAGAGCGTATTCTGCCACTCTGCCACATGCCGAAATACATTCCTTCTTGTTAGATTTATGAGTTTCCATGCTTGTCCATCACCTATGAGTCTGTAGAGACCGTTTCTTGACGTGGCATAAACGTCACCGTGGTTTGTTTTGAAGAGAGTACCAACTGCACCACCTTCCGGTCCTTTCGCATCACTCCATTGCCGTATCGGTTTTGATATTTCATCCTCATCCACTTGTGCTGCAGCGAATAGTGGTGCGTCCGGTTTTCTCCCTTGCCCTTCGGTTCTACCGGATACGCCAGATTCCACAACCTGAGCTCGTATAGCCGGTTTTGCTGGTGTATCTATGACGAGTTGTGTATCTGTTATTTCAATCGTCGGTTCTGATTGTGCTTTTAAACTATACGGTTTCTGAAAACGATTTAAGTATTGCGTACCAACTCCCATCAACAAGAGTACTAAAATGGCTGAGGCAGCTGAAACTGCTAAAGGTATTAAAGGTTTACTTCCTGATGGCGTTACAGGGTTAAGATGTGATATTTCCTTCATGATGTTTTCTGCTAATTGTGTAGGCAGTTGCAAACTGCTAAGGTTTTCTTGTATCACTGCTTCCTCCTTCTTTAACCGCTCTCTGGCGCGATGCAGCCGACTTTTAACCGTGTTCGGTGATACACCCAAAAACTTACCAATCTCTTCACACGTTAAGCCTGCAAGGTAATGCATCGTTACCACTGTCCGTTCACTTTCTCCAAGTTTACTGAGCAGTTTTCGAACAATTGTTCTCCGATTTTGATTCGCTGCTTCTTCACGTTGACGAGACGTATATTCGGTATAATACACCTCTTCTAATTCCATTGCGTCTGTCTCCTCCAGAGATTGTAACTGCGGTTTTTTCTTCCGGTGCCACATGTTACACTTGTTACTGGTAATGACGTAGAGCCATCCCGCAAATCGGTTGGGGTGTGTGAGGGTTGCAAGTTTTTGATACGCAGTGATGAAGGTATCTTGTGTTATCTCTTGTGCGATGTGGAAATCACCAATTTTCTGCCACGCCAAAGCGTGTATCTGTTCTTGATATTTTTCTACAATGGCAGTAAAGGCGTGCTCATCACCTTCAAGTGTGCGTTCAATCAACTCGGTATCCTTATATGTCATGAAACACCTCACAAATAGACTCATCTTTTAATATAAAGATGCTATTTGGCTTATGAAGGTTGCATTTATCAGAAAAAAGTACGTAATTTAAAGAGAAAGACTAATTTTGTGCAGCTTTTATCAGTGAAAATTATGAAGAAGCTTCTATAATGGAGAGTTTTTGTTTAAAAGGATAGCATATAGTTAGACAATTGCCAACTATAGTAAATCAGATTTCATACTTGTTAGATGATCGGAAGCAATTTAAGGATGTTTGGAAGCGAACAAGCGGATGCTAAGAGAAAATGCCTAAGTCCTATTGTTATATCTTACTGCAAAATTAACATTTTGCGCAGGATCGACATATTGTCCGCTTGCAGTTGATAGAAATAGATACCACTTGACACTTTTTCACCGATCGCGTTTGTACCATCCCAATGTGCCGCACGTCCGCGCGTTTGATATACACCCGCCTGTTGATGCCCCAAATCAAGCTGGCGGACCACAGTACCACGCACATCATAGATTGTAATCTGCACGTCACTGGCATTTGCTAAACGATATGGCATCCACGTCTCAGGATTGAAGGGGTTCGGATAGTTTTGGAACAGTTGGGTACGTTTTACCTGACCGAGTGTGACAATTTTCTTGCCGCGAGACTCAACGGAAAACGACTCAGCCACGGATCTGTAATCCCATAACAGCACTGTGCCGTCACGACTTCCACTTGCGATTGTTTTTCCATCCGGACTAAACGCTACGCTTCTGACCCAATCCGTATGTCCTTTGAGTATTCTCTGTTCCTCGCCTGTATCAACATTCCACAGACGGATGGTGTTGTCATAACTTCCACTTGCGAGTGTGTTCCCTTCAGGACTGAACGCTACGCTTCTGACAAGTGCTGTATGTCCTTCAAGTATTCCTTCTTCTTCCGCTGTATTGACATTCCACAGACGGATGGTGTTGTCCCCGCCTCCACTTGCGATTATTTTTCCATCCGGACTGAACGCTACGCTGTAGACCCCCGCTGTATGTCCTTCAAGTATTCCCTTTTCCTCGCCTGTATCAACATCCCACAGACGAATTGTGCTGTCCTCGCTTCCACTTGCGAGTGTGTTCCCATCCGGACTGAATGCTACGCTTGGGACCCAACCTGTATGTCCTCTGAGTATTCTCTTTTCTTCCCCTGTATCAACATCCCGTAGACGGATTGTGCTGTCCCGACTTCCACTTGCGAGTGTATTCCCTTCAGGACTGAACGCTACGCTTATGACCCCATCTGTATGTCCTCTGAGTATTCTCTGTTCCTCGCTTATAGCAACATCCCATAGACGGATGGTGTTGTCAAAACTTCCACTTGCGAGCATCTTCCCATCAGGACTGAATGCTACACTTGTGACAGGTTGTATAAATCCTTTGAGTACTTTCTTTTCTTTGTCCGTAACCACATCCCACTGACGTATTGTTCTGTCCTCTCCACTTGCGATTGTCTTTCCATCCGGACTGAACGCTACGCTTCTGACGTATCCTGAATGTCTGAGTATTCCCTTTTCTTCACCTGTATCAATATCCCACAGATGGATGGTGTTGTCTAAACTTCCACTTGCGATTGTTTTTCCATCCGGACTGAACGCAACGCTTGTGACAATTCCTGTATGTCCTCTGAGTATTCTCTTTTCTTCACCAGTAGCCACGTTCCACAGCATGGTGTTGCCTAAACTTCCACTTGCGATTGTATTTCCATCCGGACTGAACGCAACACTTTCGACAAACCATGAATGTCTGAGTATTCCCTTTTCTTCACCTGTAGCAATATCCCACAGACCGATAGTGTTATCCCTGCTTCCACTTGCGATTGTCTTTCCATCCGGACTGAACGCTACGCTTGAGACAAATCCTCTATGCCCTTTGAATATTCTCTTTTCTTCACCTGTATTAACATCCCACAGACGGATGGTGTTGTCTAAACTTCCACTTGCGATTGTCTTTCCATCCGGACTGAACGCTACGCTTCTGACAAGAGCTGTATGTCCATTGAAATTCCTTATTTCTTCACCTGTATCAACATCCCACAGATGGATGGTACTGTCTTCAGTTCCACTTGCGATTGTCTTTCCATCCGGACTGAACGCTACGCTATAGACATTTCCTGTTTGTCCTCTAAGTATTCTCTTTTCTTCACCTGTATCAACATCCCACAGACTGATAGTGTTGTCCCTACTTCCACTTGCGATTGTATTTCCATCCGGACTGAACGCTACGCTTGAGACAAATCCTCTATGCCCTTTGAATATTCTCTTTTCTTCACCTGTATTAACATCCCACAGACGGATGGTGTTGTCTAAACTTCCACTTGCGATTGTCTTTCCATCCGGACTGAACGCTACGCTTCTGACAAGAGCTGTATGTCCATTGAAATTCCTTATTTCTTCACCTGTATCAACATCCCACAGATGGATGGTACTGTCTTCAGTTCCACTTGCGATTGTCTTTCCATCCGGACTGAACGCTACGCTATAGACATTTCCTGTTTGTCCTCTAAGTATTCTCTTTTCTTCACCTGTATCAACATCCCACAGACTGATAGTGTTGTCCCTACTTCCACTTGCGATTGTATTTCCATCCGGACTGAACGCTACGCTATGAAACTTTCCTGTATGTCCAATATATAGGTCCAGTTCTTCACCTGTTTGTGCATCATATATCCAAACACCGATGGCACTTGCCACTACGAGTTTTGAGCCATCTGGGGAATATGCAATTTCACCGTTACCTCCTTTCCCAAACCGCACTTTTACGTCTTCAGGTAACCCCCAACGGATGTAGTCTTGAGCGTAGGTGTTTAATGTAAAGGCAAATATCGTCAAAAGAACAGTTAGAATGAAATACAATTTGCTTTTCATGGGAAAGTTTCCTCATAAACCGTACATTCTTGGTTATTAGAATATTGTCATACAATTCGTAAAAGAATGGGAAATATCGACCTTTTGAAACATAAATTAACGCAATATGCTACTCCAGAGATTAAAAGGTAATCTTTCAAATGTCACTTTGATGCACCAGTTTTTAATCCTGGAAATCTAATAATCCTGCAAATCCTGGTTCAGACAATTAACGATCTGTTTCTTCTTGTGATGGTAATAGCTGTGATGGTATCGTTATTCTCCTACCTGTTAGGGTTCTAACGCTCGTAGTTTCGCGTCTTTTTAGGATGCCAAACAACCTTTTTTCATAATAGGATAAATCCGATAGCGGATGTGCAATTTCTGACAGTTGTCTATAGTAATTTCTATCAATAAACGTCAAGACCCCGTGCCAACGCATTGTAATATCAGTATCTTCTGGTTTTTCGTTTAAAATAAGCTCTAACACGCCGCTTGATCGTTGATATGTTGAAGTTCTTGCACGTGTATGTGTTGAATAACCATCAACATATACTATTGATTTAGGCATTTCCCACATCTTGCCATTGGTAAGTTCATAACTGGGTTCACCAAATTTGTCAATAGTCTTTTGGACAAGATTCTGTGCATTCGTAACCGGTTTTTGTGTCATATATCCTGCTGAGCGTAATTTATTATGCCTAAAAGTATACACAAGAAAAACAGGAACTTGGTCAATTACAGATTTGTAGACAAGTAGATCCGGTGTTCGCATAAACACTGCTTTACCTTTTTCAATTAACATTACACGTTCCTGCGGGTAACCCCACAGTACTTCACGAAAATCATAATTGCCCTGCATATCTTCAGAAACAATATTGTGAAAGGTAGCACACCCTACGAAAAGCGTTGAAATAATAAGCATTCCAAATAAGAAATAAAGTTTTGTGATATTCACTACGTCTGAAGCTGTGTGCATGTTTGCCCACAACCCTCCTTATGATGTTGACTATCATTGGTTATCGATCTGTAGAAGCGTCAAGTGAAAAGCGTAACACACCCCGTTTTCTTGTTCCGACATAAAGCGTATTCCCATCAACATCAAAACATGTAACAGTACGCGCCATTGAATGATGAATTTTCGGAATAACTTGCTCCCACATACTCATACCATTATTCACTTGGTATATTTTTCTTCCTGCTTCCCCATATACCGTTGTCCCTTCCACAGCAAACATAGTAATAATAAGGGGTTTACCTTTTGCACCGGTGAGTGTGTGCCAATCAGTTCCGTTAGATGACATCACAACACCTTTATCGGTTGCCACATACACATAGTCGCCTGCGAAAACTATCGCCTTGTAATGATCTATAGGATATGGAAGGTTTCCTGTAACATCAGTCCAAGTCATGCCTCCATCAAGTGAACGCATCAGTTGACCTTCCTTTTCTCCAACGTAAACAGTGTTACCAGACACTGCAAATCTAAATCCTATAGCATCTATAAAAATATTATTTGTATAGCAATAAGACCTATCTTCACTTACACCTTTATCCAGTAATCTTGTGTTGAACCATTGCGTATTACCGGGTTTCCATCTATAGAGCTGATAGTTGTATTCAACATAGTAAGTTCCATTGCTAACTGCTATACCCCCAAGCTGCAATTCTTTGAACAGTCCATCTCCATGCGACACATTTCGTCCCATAAAACCGGTAGGACGATTTAATTGCGGGTTTTCTTTATGCGGATCAATTTTGTCTAAAATTGGCATTTCAGAAATATTGATGAGACTATTGTCTTTGGTAGAAAGACGGAAAAAACGAGGTGCACCCATTTGATCGTCTCTAACGAAAATATCTCCATTGGATTCTATAATACGTGTGATAAAACCTGTATCCCCTTTAACAGGTGTCCAAGATTTACCTTTGTCAGTTGAATGGACAAGTCCATTTACCGAATTAGCGTAAAGCGTGCCATCAAGAGCAATCAATTGCCAAACATCTGTATTTACAAGCCCGGTATTGCATGGATACCACGATTTACCGCCATCTGTCGTGCGATGGATTCCATAGTTTCCACTTCTGTAGTAGGTATCTTCATTTACCATAGCTACTGCCAAAGCATTTCCTAAGGTTACTGTGTCTACGGAATTCCATGTTTCCCCAGAATTTGATGAATAGTAGTGTCTCTTTTGATCTACAATCATCACCTTATTTGTGGTTACCATGATTTTCAGTGGTCTGTATCCACTTGATTTATGTGGTGATTTAGTATCCTTTTTCTTACTGTCTTTTTTGCTCTTTGAAATCCCATTCAATAAATTGATTTTTGACAGATCCTCTTTATCTGTATTATCTTTTCTCGGTGTAATTTTTTCCCATGTAGACCCATGATCACTTGATACGAAAAGTTCCCAAATCAAACCTGTTGCTCTCATTATACGAAAGATTTCACGTTGTAAGGACAGTGGAGTCTCCCGTACTTCAACATAAGAATCTTTAGTGATTTCATGTATAGGTTTTCCAGGTTTCCTGTCTATATTTAAAAAAGATCGAAAACTATTTTCAATATGATAACCTCTTGCAACATAGATTACATTATCTTTAACTTCCATAGATATAATGGGTAAATATGTACTTTTTTCGCCTATTTCATCAAGGAATATTTGTTCCCATGTGTTTCCATTCAGACGATAGAGTCCTTTATTGGTACCGACAAAAACAGTGTTTTGAATTACAGCAATTGCGCGCGGTTCTATGTTTGGGTATTTATTATCAAACGGTGTCAATAAATCCCATGTTGCGCCATTGTCATCTGAACGGTATACCCCGTTATCACCTGAAAGTCGAAATTCATCTTTAAGACATAGATAAAATGTTTGATCCAGCATTGTCATGTCAATAAGTCCACCTCCAGGATGCACAGAGAATGTCTTCCATGTTTTACCTCTATCTTTTGATGAGATGATTTTTTCATCTGTGGCAAGATACAGTATACCGTCTTTTTCTACCATTGGTCCGGATCGCATTCCGCTCATCTGTTCTCTGAAAGAGAATATATCACGGGGGTAGATGCGAGTCCAGGCTGCTTCATCATCTGTGAGTTCATAGATTCCGCTATTTGTACCTGCCAATACATCGCCATCACTTGTTGCATAGAGATTAACGACTCTACCCCCTACAGGACCATTTGTTTTGCGCCATTGTCCTTTCTTTTCTGAAATACCATTTTTCTTTTGTGTCGCATCAGTAAGCATCGTGTCAGAATTTTGTCCTATACTGCTGCTATCAGAGGTTATATCTGTAGCTCCAACTCTGTTTTTAACCGTAGGTTCTGTTGGAGATTCTAAAGCTATTTGCGCGTCAACAATTTCAATCATTTGTTCTGATGGTGCGTTTAAACTATACGGTTTCTGAAAACGATCTACGTATTGCATCCCAGATCCGATTAGCAATAAAACAATTATTGCCGATACTGCGGATATTCCTAACGGTAGTAAAGGTTTACATCCAGACGGTGTTGCCTGCTTTAGTTGTGATATTTTCTTCAGGATATTCTCTGTCGTATGTGTCGGAAGTTGGAAACTGCTAAGGTTTTCTTTAATCATTGCTTCTTCCTTTTTCAATTTGTTCCGTGCGCGGTGTAGTCGGCTTCGTACGGTATTTGGCGATACGCCCAGAAACTTCCCAATATCTTCACAGTTCATTTCTGCAATGTAATACAGATTCACGACTGTCCGTTCACTTTCTTGCAGCTTACTGAGCAGTTTTTGAACGATAGAACGGTGTTTTTCTTTTACCGCCTCTTCGCGTTGTTGGGTCATATATTCCGTATAATATGCCTCTTCCAACTCAACAGGATTTGTCTCGTCCATTGATTGTGTTTCAAGCTTTTTCTTTCTGTGCCACGCGATACACTTTCGGTCTGTAACGACATAAAGCCAGCCTGCAAATTGTCTGTAGTGTTTGAAGGTATGGAATTTTTGGTATGCGGTGATGAAAACGTCTTGTGTAATTTCTTGTGCAATGTGAAAATCACCAATTTTTTGCCATGCAAGGGTGTGTACTTGCTCTTGGTATTTTTCCACAAGTTGAGCAAAAGCGTGCTGATCACCTTCTAATGTGTGTTGAATTAATTCAGCATCATCGTTTTTCATCGTATCACCTTCATTTAGAGAAATATAATGCAATTACAGATCATAGGACTCCCTATAATTAATAACGCGATTTTGTGGTATAGAATTGCATATTCTTGCAAAAAATGCAACTTTTTAGAAAGAATTTGAATATTATAAATTTTAAACTAAAAAAGCGGGATTTATGAAGTTAAAATAATACTTTAGGTAATTCGGACTTCAACCTCAAACCGGGTAGGTGCGGTTTCCTAACCAATGCAGAATACCAAACGCGTATTCTGCCAGCTACGCGCCAATTGCGTTTATAAAGGTTTTCGCGAAGGATCCGGTTCGGTTAGGAAACCGAACCTACCGGGCTGGGAAAATCATTAAATTGACGCTTGTGGTGTGGTTAGGAAATCGCACATACCGTTGGGAAAAGATAAATTCCCTGAATTTGGTATAAGCAGTTTATGGGAACTGGTAGAATACGCGGGCGTTATACTGCCTTGGTTAAAAACAACTCACATCACAAGCTAAAACGCGCATGAGAGGTTAATTCGTAATTCTTCGTTTAGACAATAACCGAGACGGTGGTGTCAAAAATCTGTACTGAATGTTCGTATGAGCTTTCCCGTGTCCACATTCCACAGTTGAATTTCTCCCATACAAGCACTTGCGATGATTCTTTCATCAGGATCCGGACTGAACATCACCCAGGGACCACCATGTCCGCGATGACTCGTCCGCGGTCCTGAGAGAATTTGAAGATGTTCTCCTGTTTTCGCATCCCACAGATGTGAAGAAAAAACACCGGCACCAGCGATTAATTTTCCGTCAGGACTGAACGCAACACTTGCAACATCCCCCATAAATGTATCTTCACGTTGTGGATCTGAGAGTGTTCGTATGAGTTCTCCAGTACTTGCATTCCACAAACGGATAGTGTTCATATCTCCACTTAGGATATACTTACCATCTTGACTGAATGCTATACTCTGGACTGCATGAGCGTGTTCTGTGAGTGTTAGTAGATGTTTTCCCGTTTTTATATCCCACAGGCGGACTGTCTTGTCATCACTTCCAGTAGCTATCTGATCACCAACCAAACTGAATGCTATACATCTAACATGTTTCGAATGTCCTATAAATGTTTTGAGGCGTTGTTCCGTATTCGCATCCCACAAACTGACAGTATTATTCCTGTGTGTATATGCGATAGTCCTTCCATCCGGACTAAGCATTATTTCTGACTCATCTGGTGGAAAATTATTGAGTGTTCGTATGTGTTCCTTCGTTTTTGCATTTCGCAATTTAATGGTACCGAATGAATTGACACTTGTGAGGGTCTTTCCGTCCGAACTAAACGCTACACGCCAGGATCTATCTATATCCTCTACAAACACTTCAGGTTTGCTATCTGTCTGTGTATTGAAGATCAATATACCCGTCTCAATCACCACCGCAAGTCGTTTGCCATCGGGGGAATACCTTATATCATAGATTCCAGGTTTCTTTTTTCCTATGTTCGCGTTTCTGCTGCCAGAGACATTCCGTTGCTGTATATTTTGAGTGAAACTGTTGGTTGTGAATGTAAAAACTATAAAAAGTGCTGTCAAAATAGAAAACACTCTGAATTTCATGGTTGGTTCTCCTATCTGCACCTAAGTTAGCATTTAACACAAGCATCCTTGATTGGGCATAGAGTCTTTATTGTCAGTCTGCTGAAAAGTCATTTCTATTGTCAAATCAGGATCTATGACAATTAAAAACGCTTCAGCAAAAATCTCAATCAATTAATACTCATGTAATCCTATAATATCACATATCAGTGAAAAAACAACACAATTTTCTCATTCCACTGAAGCACAAAAAAATGGCGCAGGTATTGTTGTAAATCGACTATAAACAGTTTATTTCTCAATCTGAATCTTATACACACCACTACCGTCAGTACCAGCGTAGAGAAAACCATCAACTACTGCTAAGGATGAAACATGTTGGGTAAGAGAACCAATCGACTTCCAATGCTGTTTATCTTCTATCCATTGGAAAACATTTGTAACATTTGGATAAGTGCAGACATACACCTCAGTACCATCTGTTCCTATTGATGTAACAGATGTATCATCCAGACCATCGTTGATGGATGTCCAGGTATCGCCTCCATCTCTGGAACGAAATACCCCCTTGTTCCAAAAGGTTGCATATAGCGTTGATCCAACCCACTTGAGATCACTCAAACCCTCATCAATCATATCCTTTGAATGAATAGAATCCCAACGGTTCTCTTTAAAACGGTAGATTTCACTATCTCCAGTAACCGCAATCACGTACTTACTATTTGCAGATAATAACCAGATGTTGTGATGTTGTTCCAAGCCAAGTTTGGTAAGACCCATGTTCTGATCCCACTGAAAGACCCCACTTTCCCATGTGCCCATATAAAATGTATTGCCAACTACATTCATACTTTCAATTTGAAACAGGTCTTTATCTGTGAAAAGTTCAACCAAAGTGTCGTTTTCTCTATTCAACCTATAGACACTATCTCCCTCACCACCAAGAGGAGAATAAGGCGGAAGAAATTTATCATCACCAAAGTAAGCACCAATGTAGAGATCTCCATCTGATGCACATAAGGTTTTAACACCACATTTGCCATGATTTAAAGAATTGTTTATAGGCGACCATGTATCTCCACCGTCGACAGAATAGACAATTTTGCTACCAACAACGGTATATAGTTTATCACCAATAACCTCTAATTTACTGACAGATGTATTTATTATGCCAGTGCTGCATTCTATCCAAGAAGCTCCTGCGTCTGTTGTGCGAAAGACTCCATTTCTTGATGTGCCTATGAAGACAGTATTATCATTGATTGGTAACACCGTTAAAACTTCACCATGCATTACCCCATCATTGATTGATATCCAGGAATCACCCATATCCTCCGAAAGATAGATTAAACCGTCATAAGTGCCGGCGTATAGCCTCTCACCTTGCACGGCAATTGTCTGAACGTCATCACTTTCTTCTTTTGCTTTTTCTGGGGTGATGAGCATCCATGAGTCACCCCCGTCATTTGACCGGAAGAGCCCAGAATTTTCTCCTATACTACCAGACATATATAGTGAATGTCTTATTGATGCAAACGACTCAACATGTAAATCATAAGAAGAATGTTGCTTAGATGAAGGGTTTAATCCTTGTTTATCATGTGAATTGTTTTCCAATTCAGCCCCATCTGAATGCCCAACGACAGTTGAATTGATAGGCGTCCACGAGTCTTCATTCACCATTCTACGAAAGAACCCTTTTTCTGTTGCAGCGACCAGCAGCTTTGTCCCAACACTGGCGAGTTTAACAGGCATCGGATTTAATGCAAACCCTCCAGAGGGAACAGGAATCAGCGGTTGGTCGCGCTGTAAGAGGTACCCCTGTGACGTTGCTCCGAGTCCATCATTGATTTGAGTCCATGATTTACCATCTTTTGACTGCCAAACACCTGTGAGTAGTGCACTAACATAGATGTAGTCATCAAGAGTCACAATGTCATAGATTTCATTAGGTGTTCGGATAGCAGGTACGCGTTGCCATGTGTCGCCAATATCAGTAGAAAAGTATAATGTATTCCATACGCCAACATAGATATTATTCCCCTTTTCCGAGATTGCAGTAACATCCATGGATCGTCCTCCGAATGATAACCCAGTATTAACTGGGGTCCAACTGTATCCATTATCAATGGAGCGGAAAATACCTGCCTTCTCTGTCCCAGCAAGAAGCGCACCATCAATGGTTTCATAAAGCGTGAGTATCTTGCCACCGTAAGGTCCATTCGTCTGTCTCCAAGTGCCTTTGGACTTAGTTCCTTCAGCATCATCGGATTGTGCTGCAGCGAGTAGTGGAGTATCGGGGTTCTGTGCTCCAAAACCTATTAGTAGCATGACTATGATGACTGAAGCAGCAGAAACTGCTAAAGGCACTAAAGGTTTACTTCCTGATGGCGTTACTGGATTAAGGCGTGAAATTTCCTTAAAATAGGTTCTGATTTTCATAAGTTAATTCCCTTTGTATGCTTTTGCTTTTGAGACAATTTTTTCCCAATCCCATAGCAGTACTGTACCATCACTGCTGCCACTTGCGAGAACTTTCCCGTCGTGTGAGAAAGTCAATGTGGTAATACCTATCGTATGTCCAGTGAGAGTTGTTAATTCACTACCTGACTCTATATCCCGTATTTTAATTTGAACGTCAAAAAAATCCCTATCTACAGCAACGAGAACGGTGCCGTCAGGTGAAAACGTAAATTTTTCATAATAGTCTCCTATTTTATTATAACGAAGTTCAAAGTCTACAATTGCTTGTGCTGCATCCAATTTCCAAAAATATAACCCTTTAAAGGTCCCAATTGCAATAGTGTTACTATCTGGTGAGAATGAAAAGTCGCCAGTAAACTGAATGTCAATGTCAAGGATAGGATCAGGAGCGATAGAGTTCAGGTCCCATACCGTTGTTCCATAAGAGGATTGCGCAGCAAGCTTTTTCCCATCGGGTGAAAACACTAACCTTTTTGCGGTATAGCCTTCTGTATCAAAATGGAACAGTTCATTTCCGGTGATTACGTCCCATCCCCGAATCCCTCTTGATATGCTACCTGAAAGAACTTTGTTATCTGGCGAGAATGCTAAAGCTCCATATATATCTTTCTCTGTAAGTACGGGAAGTTCAAAACCTTTGTTGAGTTCCCACAATTGAATAGGTTTATGTCCCCTGGATTTTTCCCAGTTTTTAAATTGATAAGGAATGGACACCAATGTACCATTATAACCCTGACAGGCAAAGAGTTTTGCGTCCGATGACAAGGCAATTGCTTGAGTCAATTCACTCTGACCATCGGCAAAAGTTCTCAATTGCTGGTGGTTCTTTAGACTCCACACATCAATTGTGCCATCAAAGGCAGCAATTGCAAGGTTGGTATCATTTTCAGTAAATGCGATTGATTTTACCGATTTTTTATGACCACTTGTAAAAGTAGTTATTTCTTTTCCTGTGACTGGATTCCAGAATCGGATAGTACCATCATCGCTACCACTCACAAGTGTGTCCCCATCCGGTGAGAAAACTAATGCGCGGACACCACTGGTATGTCCAGTGAGTGTTGCGCGCTCGCGTCGGTTACTTACATCCCAGAGTATGATTTTCTTTTTTACATCCCCACTGGCAACTGTTTTGGAATCAGGGGAGAACGCTACAGCTGACACCGCGACTTTATGTCCTTTGAACGTAGCAAGTTTGGATCGCTTATCAATATTCCACACCTGCACCGTTTCATCTAAACTTGCACTTGCAAGCAATTTACCATCTGTCGAAAGGTCAAGTGCCGATATTTTTACTGGTGGTACTTTGAAAACGTCTGAGGCAATCCCTCGGATCAAACCATCTCCTTTAACAAAACTTGAATGTCCCTTAAGTTCAGCAATTTGCTGTCCGGTGTCGGTCCATAAAAGTATTTTTCCATCCTTATTTCCGCTGGCAAAAGTACTACCGTCTTGCGAAAACACAATTGCATCATCAGCACGTTCTATTAACTCATCTAACAATATACGTCCGGTATTAACATCCCAGTGTTTAATTCTATCTAGGTCTTCCACACCGACAAGTTTTTTACCATCTTGAGAAAAAGCCAGTGATTCCATTGAATAGAGGTTATTGGTTAATTTTAGTGTTGTGTGTTTTCTGCCAGTCTCCAGTTCCCACACTTGAACAATTCGGTTTTTAAATCCACCGCTTGCCAGCAATTTTCCATCTGGTGAGAATCCAAGCGCGTTGACTTGTCCAGTATGTCCTGTGAACAAAGCAGTCTCTTTCCTACTTGCAACATCGTATAACCACACCCCTACATCCGTGCCTACTGCAAGGCGTGTACCATCCGGTGAAAACCGCATAATATTAATGCCACCTTTACCGAGGCGTGCAATTGCACCTTCCGGCAATCCAGTTTGTGTGTTGTCTTGTGCGAATCCATTTAGGTATATCGCAACGGTCAGAAAAATTACGGTAAAATAGGTTATGATTTTCATAAGTTAATTCCCTTTGTATTCTTTTGCTTTTGCAATGATTTTATCCCAATCCCATAGGAGGACAGTGCCATCCGCATCACCACTTGCAAGTGTCTTACCATCGTTTGAAAAAACCAAGGTATGTATCCCTAATGTATGTGCAGTCTGGATTGATGGATATTGTTGTCCAGATTTTACATCCCATAATTGTATTTCCCGCGGTGTTTTGAAGTCACGAGTAGCAATCAAAAGCGTTTCTCCATCAGGAGAGAAAATCAATTTTCCAACCCGAATCTTCTTTTGTGTAGTAAGTGGATTATAGATTCCCTCATCCGATTTGAGGTCCCACAGATAGATTTGGTTATTTACATATACAACAGCGAGAATAGTATTGTCAGGTGAAAAAGCTATAGCTTTTGTAAAGTCACGTATCGGTGCCTTAAGTGTAAAAGTTTCTTGTCCGGTTTTAACATCCCATATATGTACTTCACCGTTCATACCACCTGTTGCCAGGATTGTGCCATCTCGTGAAAAAGTGACAACAACGTCAGTGGGAAACTGTTTGGCGTTCAAGCGAAACATTTCTGATCCGGTATTGATGTTCCATAGACGTGTTACATTTGAGTTGCTGGTTGCAAGTATTCTGTTGTCGGGTGAAAATGCCAAAGCATTGCTGCTTTGTGGCAAAGCGTGGAGTTCTTCACCTGTTAGGAGTGTCCATAGACGGGTTTCTGGATGTGTTGACCAACTTCTTCGCGTATTACCACTCCGTGAACGGACGGTTGCGTCTGCTCCACTGCTGGCAAAGAGTGTAGCATCTTGTGAAAAAGCTGAAGCCGTAATAGTATCGTAATGTGCCACCGATGGTGAAGGTAGTTGTTGTCCTGTTTCTACGTTCCAAATCTGAACTGATCCATTTGACGCTGCTGTAGCGAGAGTTGTGTTATCTGCGGAGAACGCTACATTACCAATCCATCCTGTATGTCCTGTGGCAAAGATAGACATTTTTCGTCCTGTTTTGGCATTCCAAAAGCGAATAGTACCATCCATACTTCCACTTGCCAGGATATTCCCATCAGGTGAGAATGTTAGTTCTCTCACACCAGCACGGTGTCCAGTGAGAGTAGCTTGCTTGCGTTTCTTTGCCACATCCCATAGTATGATCGTCTTATCAGCACTGCCACTGGCAAGTATTGCATTATTAGGAGAGAACTTAACGTCGTTGATCCGTTCAGTATGTCCCTTGAGCGTAGCAATTTCAGTGCCGTTTGTTATATCCCACAACCGCACGGTGTTGTCATCATGACCACTTGCAACAGTCTTCGTATCCGATGACACTGTGAGGGCATTTACACCTTTCTGAGGTTCACGTTCTTTTCGTGAAATTCCTGCAAACTTAGTTTTTGCCATGAAAATAGAGAGTTGTCGTCCGGTGTCTGTCTCCCATAAACGGATCTTTCCGTCCTTTGGATCACCACTGACAAATGTTGTACTGTTTTCTGAAAACGCCAAAACATCATAAGAATGCATGCTGGGTTTACCATCTTCTTCTTTGAAGGCAAGGTCTGGACGATAATTATTTATCTGTAACTGTAAGTCACCAGAAAAAACATCCCAATGAAAAATTTCACCCAGTTCATTTGGCGTAATAAGAGTTTTGTCATCCGCGCTAAATGCAATTGCCGCAACCGAATCGCTTTTAGATGTTAAGGGGAGTGTTAAGAGTTCTTTACCGGTTGCTACATCCCACAGTTGAACAACTCCGTTTTCTGATGCTCCCGTAGCAAGAATACGGTTGTCATGGGAAAATGCCAAATGTTTCACATAAGCGGCTACGGCAGTCTGCCATTCATTTATGTTAGAGGGTTCAAACACCTTATTGTCAACATGCCTTGACTCTGAAGGAAACAGAGCCACTGCTTTACGCGTATTTACATTATATAGCCATACACCAATGGTAGTTCCTACTGCAAGAGACTCACCATCAGAAGAGAACAGCATCTCAGTTACTCTGCCCTTTCCAAAACGTGCTTTGGCACCATCTGGCAATCCAGCTTGCGTATTATCTTGTGCGTATCCATTTAGGCATATCGCAACGGTCAGAAAAAGTACAGTAAAATAGATTTTGATTTTCATAAGTTAATTCCCTTTGTATTCTTTTGCTTTTAAGATAATTTTCTCCCAGTCCCATAACAGTACTGTGCCATCCATGCTACCGCTGGCAAGGGTTTTCCCATCGTGAGAGAACACCAATGTTTCAATAGGTTCTGTGTGTCCTGGAAGTGAACGGAGTGTATCGCCTGTCCTTATATCAATTATTTCAATGAAATCTGATGGAAATTGCAAAACAGAAGAGACCTTTGAAACCAGAAGTATAGATCCAGCAGGAGAAAAGGTAATAGTTGCCCCTTGCACTTTATTCTCTCCTCTGGGACGAATTTTGTGCAACATCTTTCCCGTTTCAGTATCCCATAAATGTATATCAAAACTATGTAAACTATGTATTGTTGCAAGCATGGTACCATTGCGTGAGAAAGCCGCGGTTTCAGCACTCTCTTTAAGTATGTGTGATATATCAGATGACTCTACATCCCAAATAAGTGTCTCAAAAGATGAACGTTCACCTCTTGCAACAAGTTTAGTGCCATCTGGTGAGAATGTAAGAACATAGTCAATAGAAGGTAATTGTTTCGTTTTCTTGCCAGTTCTCACATTCCAAAGAGCCATTCCATCACCCCCACCAGATCTATTAGTTCCTGTAGCAATAGTCTTGCTATCAGGGGAAAAAACTATACTGCCATAAGCATTGATAAACGGCGGAAGTTCTTGAGCGTCCTCAAGGTCCCAAATCTGGATTTTCTCATGTCTTTCATACCGATATTCAGTATGCCACTTTTGCTTTGCATTAAAGACAATATTCCCTTGTTCTGGATGGCAAGCAAGTAGTGTCGCATCAGGTGATAGAGAAACTGCATCTGTTATTTTCTGATGTGCATCGGTGAATTCCTTGAGTTTGTCACCTGTGTTGACATCGTAAATCTGTACAGTGTTGTTAAACATTGCGGTAGAAACCGTTGTGCTATCCGATGAGAAAGCGACAGATCTAACCCACTCTGTATACCCAGAATCCAATGTAACTGGTTCCTTCCATGTATTTGGATTCCATAGTTTTATTGTGCCATCTGCACTGCCACTTGCAAATGTTTTTCCATCAGGCGAGAATGTAAGTGCCGTGATACTATTTGAATGATCCTCTAACTTCTTTTGTAGCCGTTTTCTACGTGTGTTCCAAATCCTGATTTCACCATGTGAATCACCACTTGCAGCGGTATCTCCGTTTTGTGAAAGTGCAACTGCTGTGATCCATGCCTTATGTCCTTTCAGAGTGGCTTTCCTCTTACGACTTTTTGTATCCCACAATCGTACAGTCATGTCTTTACTGCCACTTGCAAATAGGCGTCCATCTGCCGAAAATGCTAAGGCACGTATTCGCGGGTTTGGTTTTGTGAAGAGAGTGAACATTGGTTCGTGTCCATTGAGAACCGCCTCTATGCTACCTGTTTGTGTATCATATAATTGGATATTAATATTTCCTGTAAGAAATAGACTCCCATCGTGCGATAATGTAGATGCGTATATATCCAATATGGTATACTGTTGCTGTTCTGATTCAATCTGTTGTGAGTTTATATCCCAATAGGTAAATCGTCCTTCTTCACTTACACCGATCAGTGTATTTCCATCTTTTGAGAAAGATAGTGCCATAACCGCATATATGGGAAAATGTTCCCATTCCCTATAAGTACTGGGTTTTGATGATGGTATTGATGGCAGGTCACGTCTGTTCTCTATATCCCAAAGTTGAATAATCGGGTTAAAATAACCGCCGCAAGCAAGTATACGGTTATCGTTTGAAAAAGCGATGGCATTGATCTGACCTAAAACCCTATTGGGGAGATCTATCTCTTCCTTCGTATTAATATCATATAGTCGGACACCGATGTCACTCCCAACAGCAAGGAGGGAACCGTCAGGAGAGAAGCATAAGACATTAATACCACCTTTACCGAGTCGCGCAATTGCCCCTTCAGGCAAACCCACTTGTGTGTTGTCTTGTGCGAAACTGTCTGAAAGCAGCACAGTCGTCAACAGAATAAGTGTGAAGGATAGAATTTTGGTTTTCATATATTAATTTTCTCCGTTTCCTTTTACTTTAGTAACTACTTTTTCCCAATCCCAAAGGAGCACCGTCCCATCCATGCTTGCGGTTGCAAGCGTTTTGCCGTCATGAGAAAACACAATTGCTTCAATGTGTTCCGTATGTCTTGTGGGAAGTGCAGCTTGATTACCTGTTTCCACATCAATCAGCTGCAGATTCCTACGTTGAAACCCAATAAGGATCTTCCCATCAGGTGAAAATGTCAATGATTCACCTATACCAAATAATTTTGCGTTGAGTCGGGTATGCACATTTTCTGCTGCTGCGTTCAATTTCCATAAGTGCATTTCGTCATGACTCGCGATAGCAACAGTAGCACTATCTTGTGAAAAGGCAAACACTTCTGCTGGTTGCATATTTGCAGGAGTGATGTCGTTCTGTGTGGCTACATCCCAGATTTGTGGTCTATTATGTGATGCAAGTGCAGCGAACATTTGTCCATTAGGTGAAAAAAGCATCTGTCCTCTGAATAACGGCGTATCTGAAGTTAACTGAAATAGTTCCATTCCAGTTTCTCTATGCCACACACGAATTGTGCGGAAATCAATTGATGCAAGTAGATTATTGTCAGGAGAAAAGGCAGGTGCTGCAGTTCTTGGACCACCACGTATCGCTGGAACGGAATATTCCTTACCTGTTGACATTTCCCATACTTGTAAGTTGCCATTACCTCCTCCTCTTATATGTCCTCCAGATCCTAATGAATTAAACACTACCATAGCATTACCACCCTTACATGCAAAGTACTTTGCATCTGATGACAACGCAACAAAATGGGTTGTATCATTATGACCAGCACCAAAGGTATCCATCCGTTGAAAAGTCGTAAGATCCCATTTTTCTACTACACCGTTATATGCAGCACTGGCTAAGAAAGTATCATTTTCAGAAAAAGCAACCGTTTTCACACATTCTGTATGCCCCGTAGTTAATATAATCATTTCATTGCCAGTATACGGATTCCATAAGCGAATAGTACCGTCTGCACTGCCACTGGCAAGGTATCCGCTATACTCAGACATTCCATCTGGCGCAAATGTTAGAGCATTTATTGTATTCTTATGTCCCTTTAGAGTCATACGGACTTGTCTGGTCGCTATATCCCAGATTTTGATTTCTCCACTTGTATCACCGGTTGCAAGTGTCCTAATATCATCTGAGAATGCAATTGCGGTTATCCATTCGTTATGTTCTCGGAGTATGCCTATCCTTGAGTAAGTCTGTGTATTCCACAACTGCACTGTTTTGTCCTCACTTCCACTCGCCAATATTTCACCATCAGGTGAGAAAGCCAGTGCAAGAATCTCTTTATCCTGTTTTCTAAACAGGGTTGCATGACCAATGAGTATTCTTTTCAATTCTCCCGATGTCGCATCAAATATGTGTATTCTGCTGTCATTATCACCAACTGCAAATTGGCTACCATCATTTGAAAATACTGCCGAACTGAATTGAACGATACCTTTTACCTCCGATAGTTCTTTACCAGTACTCACATCCCAATAAACCAATCCCCCTCGTCTATCCAGGCTAATAAGTTTTGTTTCATAGAAGGTTATGGATACCATAGAGTCACGCTGCTGTGTCAACCCAATTGATAGCCGTTTTTCTCCTGTGTTCAACTCCCACAACTGTATGATAGGACTGTCTTTGCCACAACTCGCTACGGTTTTCCCATCTGCAGAAAATGCAAGTGCATTCACTTGACCTCGCTTTTCAGTGAACAATGCGGTCTCCTTACCATCTTTAACATTATATAACCACATGCTAACATTCGTGCCAACTGCAAGGTGTGTACCATCCGGCGAAAACCGCATGAAATTAATCCCGCCTTTACCAAGCCTCGCAATTGCACCTTCAGGCAGACCAACCTGTGTGTTGTCTTGACAGAATCCGATTGGAAGTATTACTACTATCAATAAACCTATAATAAAAAGTAGATATTTGGTTTTCATATTTAAAAGCATAACATATCGTTCAGTAAAAAACAACCATTGAATAAATCTGCTTCCTACCAAAACAATGCAATCACTGAAATCCTTGACATGAGAGCGGAACGTTGTTAGACTTAATGCAGTGTGCTACACCAATACAAAATTGCAGAAAACCTTTTAAAGAATTGTATCAACAACGGAATGAAATACGTGGTAGGTAATTCCACCCAATGCAGAGATAAGTTTTAGAGAGTTCACTCACTCAACTAATTGGAGGCATGAACAATGCAAGAACAAAAAAAGAAACTACTTGGTGAAATGCTATCAGGGAAATATATTGATGTAAAGACTCTATCAGAGAAAGTTGATAGCCAAATAGAAGCAGGCACAATTCAAGTTAATAAAGTTCCACTTATGGCATCACCAAAGGCTTGTCTGAATTGGGGTTTAACCTATAAAATTTACGATTGCCTTTATGAAAACCAATCATTAACACCAGCAGAAATAGCTTCGCGCATTGACTATGAACGACAAATATATGAAAAAGAATTTATAGTCAACCATACTCTTGAGCACATGAGTGGAATAGGCATAACAAGACCATTGAACCATGAAAATCTGACATCAGCTGATATACCTATCAAAGGACTTTCTATTTCCCCGATATTGTATCAAGTAAAGAAATGGGAACTTACAGAATACATTAAGAGCTAAATTGAAACACAACATTATTGCTAAATTTAACATATTGGTGAAGAACTTTGCCCTACCAAGAAAGTCCCTACTTTGACACCCCAGAAGAAAAAGCTGAATTATGGAGATACATGCCAATAGATAAATTTATGGCAATGCTCAACGATGGAGCACTTTATTTCCCTAAAATCACTTCATTTATGGACAATTATGAAGGAAAACTACCATTTTTTAGCCGACAAAATGTCCAGAAAGAAAACCTGTTCAATGAAAGTAACACACCAATAAAACGAGATGATGCATTCTTTAAACATAAAAAATTATTTGAAGATGGTAATATGCGAAACAGGTAATTCTAAGAACTAAATAACCCCGCAGAACATATAAGCATCTCAATTGTGAGATGAAACGTCGCAGATGAATGAAACTTCTAAGTCTTACAAGTGTTAAGGTAGTAGCAACTTCTCTATAAAGGGGTCTGAAATGCAAGAATCTAACACCGTTAATTTGCAAAGACGGCAATACAAAATTCCTAAACTCTATATTATACCGATGATAGATTGTTTTTTAGTGCTTACGATTTTCTTTTTCTTGGTGATTGTATCAGAACGCTTCGCACCAATACGGGCTATCCCTATATACCAAACACATGGTCATGGCGAAAGTGGTTGGCGGCACGGAAAAGTTTTTGTCAAGATCGATAATCCGACTAATAGGAATGCTGAAGGTGCAATGTATATAAGGGCATATGGTCACTCAGTCCCTATTCAGTATGGCGAAATGTTATCTCTGTTGCGAAAACTACCGGAAGAACATAAGACGACACTGCTGATTTATGCGGGGCAGCAAGTTTACCATGAACAGATTGTTAGAGTTTTGGATATTGGGATAAAGGCAGGTATAGGTAAAGTCGGGTTTCCTGTAGGATCAAGAGGTGCTGGTCTTCCCTTCATTCGCGTCAAACCACCATCAAACCAACCAATCATCTCAGAATAAGTGAAGTGCTGGTCTTCCCTTCATTCGCGTCAAACCAAGGCAGTAATATTGCTGATCAGAGGATGCACGGTCTTTGATCGTCGCGTTAATCGTGTCAAGGATATGTTTGCATTTTGACGTGTTATTGCTACGTCCGCCACCAGACTTATTACCGGTTGTTGACGGTTTGTTCTGCGGATAGCGCGTGTTACCACCTTTACCGCCTTTAGATTTTGCCACAAGGCTCACCTTCTTTCTGTTTTATTTTATCCGAGTTTTTCTATTTCTTTTACAGACAGGATTATCAGTATGCTTGTCAATCACTTCCATGTAGAGACCGCCATCACGGAGGTGAGCAGAAAACAGAATAACAAGGTATGTGCCACCCGCGCCCCTTGCTCCAGCGGAGCAATATGTCTATAGAAAAAGGATTGTCAGTGGACTGCACTCCAGCGGAGTGTTATGTACATAAACGGACGCGTAATGATTTTGCCACTGTCGGAATCTCGGATTATCACGGATGACGTCCCAGTTACATAGATGGGCGCGGATTGTTGAGTTTGTGTATCTAAAGTGCTATTCACAAGGAATGTCCTCTACTGAATCGTTTGCTGATTGCCTATCTGTTGTGCAAGAATGCTTATCCTACGCATACATCCTTGAATTTCCAAGCCAATAATCCGCGCAATCCGTGTCATCCGCGTAATCCGCGATTCTGACAAATAGAATGGCAAATATTTACACACCCCAATAAGTCGAAATCCTTTTCTGAATATCGGATTACCACGAATGTCACGAAAATGTTGACACGCTTAGAGTATTCAGATGAAACAAAAACCAATCCTGGAAATCTTTGAAATCCCGAGGAATACCAAAGAAACATGCACATTTGTCATCCCCCCTGATTCATACCCTTGATTTGGTAAATCCTATAAATCCTATTTCAGCCCTCCCTCTTATCCTGTCCTTCCTGTCCCTCCTGGTTCAGACAACTCTTATCCTGTCTTTCCTGTCTTTCCTGTCTTTCCTGTCTTTCCTGTCCCTCCTGGTTCAGACAAAATCTTATACCGTGTCTAAGTCCAAATTACCTAATTTATTTTTTTATCTTCATTTAAAGGGAATTTGTGTAAGTCCTTAAGTCAAATTGTAAAATTCATGTGAAATTATTCACTTAATGTGGTAAAATATTCTTTTAAGTATACTGTGTATTTTAATTTAGAGTATAAATCACATTTATAATTGGAGGTAGAAAGATGCTGGGTGGTTTTGGTGCAGGAGAAATGCTGATTGTATTAGCAATCGTATTGGTTTTATTTGGAGCGAAAAAGTTACCTGAATTAGCTCGCGGACTTGGAAAAAGTGTCACGAATTTCAAATCCGGACTCAATGAAGCCGTGGATGACGAAACAGAAGTTGCGACTCAAGCGGAAAAGGAAACACAACAAAAAGAGGAAACTGGCTAATCCTAACTGAAAATGAAAGATAAATTACCCGATTTTCTTCAGGGAGTCATAGACGAATATCCTGAAGTGTGGAAAGCATACCAGTCTTTAGGTGAAGCCTGCGGAACAGCAGGACCGCTTGAACCTAAGACCGTTCGCCTT
Organism: Candidatus Poribacteria bacterium; assembly: GCA_965261435.1. Classification (GTDB taxonomy): domain Bacteria; phylum Poribacteria; class WGA-4E; order WGA-4E; family WGA-3G; genus MSPOR6. Next base: position 1,656,140 of record CBDHDL010000021.1, on the reverse strand, counting down.
GTAAAACTGGCATTAGCCATTGGTGCAAAGTCCGAAGGTGCAGTGCATTCCCATGTTCGGCGCGCTTTACGTGAAGGAATATCACGAGAGGAGATACAACAGGTCGCATTGCTTGCAGTCACTTCAATAGGGTGGTCTTCAAGCATGGCAGCTTTGTCGTGGATTAAAGACGTTCTGGATAAACACGGAAATAATGATTGAGAACATTCATATATGCAAGTTGACAAAAAACGTCACCATAATACCTTTGCAAAACTATTTTGCGGCGTTATGATTACTTGTGCCGTATTGTCCACCACACTTGCTGGGACAATTGAAGCAGCATCAGAGATGCAACAAGGTGTTGAATATGCAAAACTCCGTCTCTATCCTCAAGCGGTCAATTCCTTTAAGTCTGTTTTATCGCGCAATCCTACCGATGTAAATGCACTTTTTCAACTTGGGAATGTCTACAAATTGCAGGATGAATTGGAATTAGCTATACAGGCATTTAATAAAATATTCTCAATCGCTGCAACGAAAGATGAATCTTTAAACCAACAATTATACGGATTTACACATCTGGCATTGTCAGAAATCTATTGCAAACAGAGCAAATTGGACAATGCAGAACAGCATGCTATAGAAGCAGTTCAGAGTTTATCTACATCTGCTGATACACACTACCGACTTGGTTATATCTATACACATCAAGCGAAGTTTGGCAAAGCACTTGCAGCGTTTAACAAAGCACTTGCACTCAACCCTAATTTTGTTGAAGTATATGAATGGCTCGGATTGATAGCTCTAATGCAACACAAACCTCAGGAAGCAGTTGCTCACTATAAAATTGCTATCCAGAAAAAGCCTTATGCTCAAAGTCCATATTATAATTTAGCAAAGGCATACCGACTCCTGGGTGATATGGATTCAGCGAAGGCACAGTTAAAGTTATTCCAGCAGATGAAAGACTATTATGATCGGATATACGCTCTTGAAGGTGCTTTAACTGAAGACCCGACAAATACGACACTGCGATTGAAATTAGCAGAAATACATTTAGCACACAAACACATCACCGCAGCTGTTACAACATACCAAGCACTAATTCGATTAAATCCAGAGTTCGTTGCAGGGTATGATAAGCTCGGCAGACTATACATGGATCTAAACATACCTGACAGAGCAATACCTATGTTTCAAAATGTGCTTAAACTAAAACCTGACAATATGGAAGCACATGTTAGATTGGGGTGGCTCTATTCAAATCAGAAAACGTTTGACAAAGCAGAAGTACACCTTAAAAAGGTCATAGAAAAGATGCCAAAACACACATTGGCGTATCACGGGTTAGCCGAAGTGTATTCTAAACAAGGAAAAATAGATAAAGCGATTACTGTCTATCAACACATCACACAACTTGAACCTAACGATAAAGAGGCTCGGTCCGCATTAGACAAATTGAAGCGACTAAAAAAAGGAGGACAAACGAAGCGATAAATGCTATTTGCTGTCATTGACTTTTATGTGGAAAATTCCTCTTAACAGACATATTTTTTCCTTTTTCCTCCCAATATTCTTCGTAAATATACTATATATTCAATACAGTAGCGTTGTGTTTGCAGATCCAATATTCATTGATGCAACTGAATCAGCAGGAATTATATTTGAGCATACCGATGGACGAAGTGGTTTAAGGCTCTTCAATGAATTCCTCGGTTCTGGTGGGGGGTTCTTTGACTATGATGGGGATGGTGACCTTGATATATACCTTGTTAACGGGGCAATTCAGATCAACGGTCAGAAAGAAAAAACACCGCACAATGTACTCTATAGAAACAATGGTGATGGGACTTTCGCTGATGTGACTAAAACTGCACGTGTCGGAAGCTCCGCGTATGGAACAGGCGCGACAGTCGGCGATTATGATAACGACGGTGACCTTGACTTATACATCACGAACTTTGGTGAAGACCAACTATATCAGAACAACGGTGATGGAACTTTCTCGGATGTAACTCAGAACGCACAAGTTGGCAATCAGAAATGGGGAACGAGTGCGGCTTTTGCTGATGTTGATAATGACGGATATTTAGACCTATATATAGCGAATTATGCAAAGTATAATACTAAGGAAGATATAAAGTGTGATGAACGAGGTGTTCATGTCTATTGTGGACCTCACGCATATCCCGCAGTTCATGATACTTTATTCAAAAATAACGGGGATGGTACATTTACCGATGTGTCAGAATCGTATCGACCAGCAGACCTGATCCCGATGCACGGATTAGGGGTAACATTCGGAGATTATGACAACGATAGTGATATAGATTTATATGTAGCAAACGATCAAGACCCAAACTTCTTATTTCAAAACGATGGGAAAGGTAAATTTTTAGAGATTGCATTAATTTCGGGAGTTTGCTACAATGATATGGGAAAAGAGGAAGCTGGAATGGGAACCGATTTCGGCGACTACAACAATGATGGACAACTTGACCTAACTGTTAGCAACTATCAGACGGAAACAAATACACTTTATCACAATCACGATAAAGACTTTTTTATTGATAACACTATTACTTCAGGTATAGCAGAGGTGACACACGGTTATCTCGGGTGGGGTATTAAGTTCTTTGATTATGACAACGATGGGTATCAAGATATATTTGTCGCGAATGGACATCTGATGGATAACATTACACTGCTTGAAAAGCACGTGAGTTATCCACAGCAAAACTTGTTGTTTCGGAATTTAGGTGATGGAACTTATGCAAATGTCATATCAAAAGCAGACGGTCTCAGTCTGAAAAAGGTCAGTCGCGGTGCTGCTTTCGGAGATTATGACAATGATGGCGACCTTGACATCCTCGTAACAAACTGTAATCAACCGCCAGACCTGCTAATGAATGTTGTTGGTAATCGAAATAACTGGATACAAATACGTGTCGTCGGACGAAAAAGTAACCGTTCAGGAATCGGTACAAAAATAAAGGTTGTGACCGGTAATCAGACGCAATACCGGGAAATACAAAGCGGCGGTAGTTATCTGTCATTCCACGATTTACGCGCGCATTTTGGAGTAGGGAAAGCGGAACAGATTGATCTCCTTGAGATACGGTGGACATCTGGTCAAATAGACAGAACCGAGCACCTGCCTGTTAATCAAAGATTCTTAGCAGAAGAAGGTAAGAAAATCGTTACGATGGACTCATTGAATACAAAGTAACACATACTGATATACAAATGATTGTAGATTCGTTCGTAGGGACTGGGTTTCCCCGTCCGATATACAAATCATTTATGATACCATTTTCGTAGGGACAGGGTTTCCCTGTCCGATATACAAATCATTTATGATACCATTTTCGTAGGGACTGGGTTTCCCCGTCCGATATACAAATCATTTATGATACCATTTTCGTAGGGACTGGGTTTCCCTGTCCGATATACAAATGATTTTATAAAATTATGAAACACTTTTTCGTGATGTTTATACCTATCTTGTTCTGTATTTTTCCTGTCCTTGCTGCAAACGAACCAGAAGATTCGTTGATCCTTTACATGTCTTTTGACACTGTTGATGGGGAGCAAGTTACTGACCATTCTAAATACGAAAATCACGGTGAAATGAAGGGAGATCCAGAACACGTCAATGGAAAATTTGGCAAAGCACTCAAATTTAACGGTCAAAATACCTATGTGGAAATCCAACACCATGAATCGCTCACTGTAGACAAAGATTTCACAGTCATGGCTTGGATTCATGCCGTGAGACATGAAGGACCAGAAAACGCACGTTGGCAAGGTATTATGGCGAAAGGAAACAACCCACGTTCGTATAGTCTCTGGACTGAAGCAAACAGTAAGTGTTTACACTTAAGTGTGGGACCACCAAATGGAGGCGGTAGTGTCTGCAAAGGCGTAGTTGCGTTAAACGAATGGCAGCATGTTGTCGCACAATTTAATGATGGAACTCACCGTTATTGGATCAACGGTCAGAAAGTCGGTGAAATTGGCAATAAACCGAACCCGCCAGGTTTAGAAGATACCAATCCAGTTGTCGTAGGGACAGCAGGTGGCGGAAATATACGGTGGTTTCTCGGTATGATTGACGAAGTCCGTATATGGAACCGCGCTCTTTCCGAAGAAGAGGTTAACCAACAGATGGGAAAGGGGCATTTCGAGATTTTCGCCGTAGACGCGAAAATGAAATTAACGACTACTTGGGGGAATCTAAAGACACAACATTGATGAAGATGTTGATCATTGATTCTTCCATCATCGGTTCCCGCAAATAGAGTAAGCTTAGTTTGCAGGGAAAACATAGATTAAAATGAGGAGGAAAAATGAAACAAATATTTATAATTTTAATACTCACTACGTTTGTTGCATCTTTTGCACATGCGTTAAATGAACCAGAGGAATCAATGATCCTCTATTTCTCTTTTGATTCACTTGATGGGAAACAGGCTGTTGACCATTCTAAGTATGGGAATAACGGCGAATTGGCTGGTAACCCAGAACTTGTTGATGGCAAATTCGGTAAAGCACTCAAGCTAAATGGCTCCAGCGACTGGGTTACAGTCCCACATGACGAGATTCTTACCGTTGACAAAGATTTCACAGTAATGGCTTGGATCAATACTGAGAGACATATGGGACCCAATAATCAACGCTGGCAAGGAATCGTTGCAAAAAGTAACACCAACCGGTCTTACAGTTTCTATACTGAACAAAATAGTAAATGTCTTCACCTCAGCGTAGGTGGCGGAAGCACTTGCACTGGTGAAGTGAAACTAAATGAATGGCAACACGTGGTAGGGCAAATGGATAGTGGAACACATCGGTATTGGGTCAATGGCGAGAATGCTGGTGAATTCGGCGGAAAAAGTCCTCCACCCGGTAAGGCTGATACAGATGATGTCTTAATTGGAAAAACGCACGAAGCAAATCGTGAATTCTTGGGATTGATTGACGAAGTCCGAATTTGGAACCGTGCTCTCTCAGAAGATGAAGTTATTGAACAGATGGAGAAAGGGTTTGATGAACTCTTTCCTGTTGACCCACGGCAAAAATTAGCAACGTCATGGGGAATTATCAAAAACAAAAAACGATAAATCTAAAATAGAGATAGGTTCACATCTATCACTATCAAAAATTTGAGGTAGGTTGATATCTATCGCAATTAATTATTCAGGACTTACGCACTCCCCGGTTGGTGCGGTTTCCTAACCGCACTGCATCCTGTGAAAATAGGTGAATTTGGTCATTTTGCGTAAGTCCTATTATTAATAGTATCACTTTGGTCTATGAAGATTAAATAATAAATTGGGTAATTTCTTGTTTGCGTAAGGCAGATACATCACTCTGCTGGCGAGGTTTCCTAACCTCGCCAAATTACCGAAATATTTTCTTAAACTTCATCTCCCAAAGTTGGTATTATTGGAGGAGAATATATTATGAGGTCTATGTTTGTAGTGCTAATCCTAACTGTGTTCGTGGCATCTTTTGCTTTCGCAGAGGCAGAAGAAGATGAATCGCTTATCCTATATTTCTCATTTGATGAGTTAGATGGAGATATGACGATTGACCATTCACAATATGGAAATAATGGAACCATATTCGGTGCTCCTGAATTAGTGGATGGGAAGTTTGGAAAAGCACTAAAATTCAACGGTGAAAGTGATTGGATTGAAGTGCCACATGATGACATCCTTACAGTTACAGAAAGTGTAACTGTGATGGCATGGATAAATGCTGAACGACACATGGGACCCAATGAACAACGCTGGCAAGGAATTATCGCTAAAGGTAATAGTCCCCGTTCTTACAGTTTTTACACTGAATCACCAAGTGAGTGTTTGCACCTTAGTGCTGGCGGTGGAAGCACCTGTGCTGCTAAGATCCCCCTTAACGAATGGGTTCACGTCGTCGGACAGGTCGATAGTGGTACACATAGATACTGGTTGAATGGTGAAAATATCTTTGAATCTGGTGGTAAAGGTGCATTGCCCGGTACTGCTGATACTTCTGCTGTTTTTGTCGGTACTACCGCTGAAGGCGCAAACCGACGATTTCTCGGTCTAATTGATGAGGTGCGAATTTGGAACCGCGCACTCAGCGATGATGACGTGCGCGCAGAAATGGAAAGCGGTTATGTACCTGGAACAGCTGTTGACCCACGTCAGAAATTAGCAACGACATGGGGTACAATTAAATCAAGTAAATAACAGATTACATTCTATCATGCTTTTTCTTATAGGTGAGCCTTAACACGCTCACCTATAACTTATACCATTTCTAATTGAAAATGTCTCTTTTTGTAGCACAAACTTTCAGTTTGTGGCCTGAAGAATACCTACAATAACAATCGCCTAATGAGACAATAATTTATAGAAATGGTATTATCAATAGAGAAAGAAATTTAGCATGTAATCATTCGTTTTTGATGAAAGGAGTGAATATAGAACGTGAAAGGAAAATTTATAACATCTCAGGAAGTTGAACGAGACCATCTTGACTGGGGCGTAATCGGTTGGCTAAGTCGTCCAGAAACCACAGGTGGGAAAGATATTGTCGCTATGGAAGTCAGTCTTTCGCCCGGTTACGGACATGATTTTCATAAACACCCAGAACAGGAAGAGGTGATTTACGTCATAGAAGGTAGCGTAGAACAGTGGCTCGAAGATAAGAAACAAACATTAAATGCCGGAGATTCTGTCTTCATCGCAGCGGATGTTGTGCACGCATCTTTTAACGTTTCTTCTGAACCCGCAAAATTATTCGTTACGCTCAGCCCCAGCAAAGGGGATGAAGGTTATCAACTCGTTGATGTCTTTGATGAAGCTCCATGGAATACCCTTCGAAAATAATCGTAACAGCAAGTAATTCCTACTGATTTTCACTTTTCCTTGTTATCCTACAATCAAAAAGATATAATTTATCTAAACCTAACGTGAGTTGTAAGAAAATGCTTGGAACACAGGTGTCTGATACATCACCCCAACTCCGACAACGCATGCGCGAATTCTACGAAACATCGGAGACCTATAAGCATCTATTAGATGCACATGATGAGAACTATCTCCGACACTACGTAGAATTAGTAATCCGTTATTCCCCACCAAATTCCAAAATATTGGAACTCGGATGTGGAAACGGTATATCCTCTCGACTTATAAACCAAGCGGGATTTGACGTTGTCGGTACTGACATCTCTCAGCTTTTTCTTGAGGAAGCGCGGAATTGGCAGAACTCAAAACTAAGATATCAAGTCTGTGACGTTTTGGAGTTGCCTTATGAGGATGATTCATTTGATGTTATCTGTTCAAATGAACTAATTGAACACCTCCCTGATGCCGAGACCGCATTAAAGGAGATGATACGGGTTGTTCGCAAGGATGGGAAGGTAGTGCTATCAGGACCGAACCTTTGTTCACCATTAACCCCACTATTTGATTGGATTCGTCTGATGTGTGGAAAAACCGGAAGACCTGTCTGGGGAGAAACAAAGCAGCAAGCATGGGAACAATTTAAACGGAACTGTGGACTCTATTTGAGGAAACGATTTTCCACTAAAACACCAGACTTTATCTATCGGAATCCAGATTTACGGGACGCAGCTATCGGTGGAGATGCAGACAGTGCCTATCTCGCTAATCCAATTGATCTCGCACAGTTCTTCAAATTGAATGGGTTCAGCATCATCAAAAGGGCAGTCGGTTTTGGTGTAAAAGGGAGACTTGTAGCGAACTTTTTACCGTATCTGAGCCCTTATATCACTATGGTTGTGCAGAAATGAACATTCGTCCGAACGACTTTGTTTTAGAAATCGGTAGCGGTCACAACCCAAAAACAAGATCGGATGTTTTATGTGATAAGTTCATAGATGATGACGAACAGCGCGGGGGAACATTAGTTTCAGATCGTCCTATCGTAGAAGCAGATGGACAGTATCTGCCTTTTGCTGACAACACGTTTGACTATGTTATCTGTTCACATGTCTTGGAGCATGTTGAAGACCCAGATTTACTTATCTCCGAATTGATGCGTGTCGCACATCGAGGTTATATTGAAACACCTTCAGAAATCGGAGAACGGATTTACGGATGGCATTATCACAACTGGGTTGTCAATCTGATTGATGGGCGGTTGATATTACAAAAGAACGATAAACGCGCAGATTTTGGACAACTATTCCATACCTTAGCAGAAAGAGATAAGCACTGGAGACGTTTTCATATCTTGCATCACAATCTCTTCCTTGTCCAATATGAATGGGATGGTAAGGTTGAATATGAGATAATGGACAAAGATGAATCGCCTTTGGATTTGCAATGTCCACAAACTATTGAAAAACTGCTAACATATAGTAACGCACAGCAGAGTCTGCATAGTTTTTCTCTGATTCTATCAAGTATCATACCGCGCAGTCTTATTTCTCACACTAAGTCCTTCGTAGCGAAAAACAGAAAACGCCAGTCGATAATATTAGAAGAAATACTCGCATGTCCTAAATGCAAAGGGGATGTCACTTGGAATGAACAAGAAGTCAAATGTACAAAATGTAAACAACGTTATCCTATTGTTGATGGAATACCGAGATTTACATTCACTGCTGCTTGACATCTACCCTACTGAAAACTTGTGATTTTACTTTTTTACACACATACTTGAAAAGTCGAATATAGGAATATGAATACAAATAACATTGAAAATCGAAACATCGTGATAATTGGTGGTGGCACTGCTGGCTTTGCAGCAGGTGTTTACACATCTCGTGCTATGCTGGAACCTGTTCTAATTACAGGCGATGCACTTGGCGGTCAACTCTCTTTAACACTTGACCTTGAGAACTATCCAGGTTTTTTTGGTAGCGAGGCATCTGTCTTTATACAAGGCATGCAAGAACAAGCGGAAAAGTTTGGTACTGAGGTTAAATTTGACACAGTCACGGAAGTTGATTTCGCTAAACATCCATTTGTCATAAAAACTTACGGAAAAGAATATCACGCAAAATCTGTTATAATCTGTACCGGTGCTTCACCGCGCTTACTAAACATACCTGGCGAAGAAGGTTATGGTGGACGGGGAGTCTCTTACTGTGCTACATGTGATGGTTTCTTCTTTCAAGATCAGCGGCTAATCGTTGTTGGCGGTGGGGACGCTGCACTTGAGGAAGGTATATTCCTGACGAAATACGCATCTGAGGTCTATGTTGTTCACAGACGAGATCAACTCCGCGCAAGCCAAATTATGCAGGAACGCGCCTTCAAAAATGATAAAATCAAGTTCATTTGGGACACCATCGTTGAAGAAATCTCTGGAGATGACGATAAGGTAACCGGGGCAAAACTCAAGAATGTCAAAACAGGGGAAACTAATCTCTTTCCAATTGACGGTGTCTTTATCTTTATCGGACATATTCCGAATACAGAACTTTTTACAGATGTAATTAACTTGGATGATCAAGGATATATCATCGTGGACGAAATGCAACGAACAAATATAGACGGTGTCTTTGCTGCAGGTGATGTGCATGACCACGTTTTCCGTCAAGCGATTACGGCTGCAGGAGCAGGCGCAGCCGCAGCCATCGCATCCGAAAAGTACATTGCCGAATTGGAGAACCGCGCATATCCAGGGAATTGATAGGAGAACACATAAAGCATTGTCAGTCATTTATAAACCTGCGTATGATATCCTATTATTTAGGGAGAGCTCTGAACCAGAAAACACTCCACTGCCTCACGACAGATACGATATTATTACAAAGGATACATTGAAGTCATATCCTGAAGACATACTACGGACAGTCTTGGATAGATCGGATTTTACATTTCTTGAATTTGTTGATGGAGAATTCCCGACTGTTGAAGTCCGTCGAACAGATAGTATTATAAAAGTATTACTTGACGACGAAATAGTTCTTGTTCATGTAGAATTTCAAGTTGACGACAGTTCTGTAGATATGGCGCGCCGTAATGTTGGTTATCTCGGCAGGTGTTACGAAAAATACGGGTTACCTATATTGTCTCACGTAATCTATCTCCGACCAAATGCTGGACGCAATGATACGGGAGGTTATAGACAGAACATTAAAGATCACCGATTCATAGTTGAGTACAAGGTAATTCGTCTAATTCAGCTTGATGGACAATCGGTGTTTGAAACGGAGAACATTGGGTTTTTGCCTTTTACACCATTGATGCAGCCTCCTACAGGATATCAAGGTTATCAGTGGGCTGTTCAATGTAACAATCAGACAAAAGCATTGTCGCTTCCTACGAATATTCGGAATAACCTGCTTGTCTCACAGTGGGTTCTAAGTGGATTGATACACGCTAATATTGCAGTTGGAAGTTTCTTAACGGAGGAAATTATGCAAGAATCATCGGTTTACCAACATCTTTTACAGACAACTGGAGAAGAACGTTACCAGCAAGGGTTAAAACACGGTACTGAATTAGGGGCGCGACAGACAGCCTTTGAAACTTTATTGAAAGTTCTTGAGCATCGGTTTGATTCTAATACAGTTCGGATCTTACGACCTACATTGGATAACATGAGTAATGTTAGTCGCCTCAAAGAATTACATGATGCTGCCTTAAAAGTCAAGAATCTTGAGGAATTTATTGAGAATTTGAATAATGGTTTGAGTTAAATCAATAATATGCTTGATTGACTCAACGTGAAGATGAAATTGTTTTATGTCTGTATAATTGAAATGGTGTGAATATTCATAATCTTGAAATGAAGGGAACTCTTTTCAGTGAATGAACACAAAAACAAACGACTTGCCCTCGGCTTAGATTCCAGCACACAGAGTTTATCAGCAATAATCATAGATATTGACTCTGCCGAGAAGTGTTTTGAGCACGCAATTGACTATCGTGCAGATGAACGAACTGACTATTTCGGTATCGGTGAAGATTATATCTTACCGTCAAAGTCTGAAGGAGAAGCTGAACAACCCCCGTTAATGTATCTGGCATCACTTGATGCAATGTTTGCAGATATACGCGAGGCGGGAATTCCGATGGAGAAAATCGTTGCAATTAATACATCGGGACAACAACATGGGCATGTTTATCTAAACAAAAACCTCTCAATCATTTTCTCTAACCTACTGAGAACTGAGAGTAGTACATTAGATTTAAAAACGCTCTTAGCAGGTGTCTTCTCGTATTTCACCGCACCGATATGGATGACAGCGAATACCTTAGCACAGACAGATCATGTGCGAAAAACAGTCGGTGGAAAAACGGAGATGATAGAACGGTCCGGTTCGGATGCACCACTACGATTTACAGGGGCGGTTATCCGTCGTGTCGCCGAACAATCTTCAGAGGAATACGCATCAACAGAGAAAATACAACTCATCAGCAGCTTTATCCCCGCTGTGTTAACTGCAAATCCATTAGTGCCAATTGACACAGGAAACGGGTGTGGAATGTCGCTGATGAACTATCGGAAAAAGGAGTGGGACACCGACTTGATCGCTGCTACTGCGCACGGTTTACCGGGAGGTCCGGAAGAATTACAGCGAAAATTACCAGAATTGACATCACCAGATACAGTTGTAGGGAACATCGCTAAATATTTTGTTGAAAAATATGGATTTTCAGATGAATGCTCTATCGTCGCAGGATCAGGAGACAATCCACAAGCGAAAGTGCCAGTTGCAGGTGACCTGCTAAGTCTCGGTACAAGTTTCGTCAATATGGTCTCCACAGATGGAAATACACTTGACCCCGAGGGGTATGCTAATGCTATGTATGATGGAATCGGTCGTCCATTTATGTTCGGATGCCGCACCAACGGTGCGATGGTCTGGGATGCTGTAAGAAGTAACTACGGGTTGTCAAAAGAAGAATACAAACCAGCAGAAAAAGCACTAAACGAGGTTTCCCCAGGAAAATTCATGACATTCTGGCAACCGAAGACTGAGTCTTTTCCCGTCTCTGGTGCATTTGACATAATACGCACAAGCGAAACAAAGAAACCTACATTAGCACAAGATTATACAGGTGTAATTGAGACAAGTCTTGCAGCCGTTTATGTCTATTCGGAAGTTTTTACAGAACAGACACAAGACTCATTACATGTTACAGGCGGTGCGACAGATAGTCCTCAAATAATGCGACGTGTAGCAAGTATTTGGAACAGACCTGCTATGTCCGTCGAGAAAGGCGGTGCAGCACTCGGTGCTGCCGTCGCAGGAGTGAAGGCACATTGTGATAATATAGGTGAATCTTTTGACATTGAAGCATTTAGTGCGGCAGTTTTAAAACGCGGTGAACTGATCCAACCAAATGCAAGTGATGTCGCAGCATATCACGGAGAGGGAAATTACCTTCAAAAATTCCGTGAGAAATATGAAAGAATCATGAGAGATAACCCACTATAACATTTGGCAACGAATGGTAACAATTATTCATAAAAAGCATTATGAAACAAGTAACACATATTGACGAAAAAAGCACACTCACACACTTCGACGCAAAAGGCGACACACAGATGGTTGATGTCGGAGGAAAACCTCAGTCTTTGCGTACGGCTATTGCGAAAGGTCATGTAACCGCCCAACAAGAAACACTAAAACTCATCTCAGATCAACAGATGAAGAAGGGGAATGTATTGGAAGTCGCCCGACTCGCTGGGTATATGGCAGCAAAACGAACAAGCGACCTTATCCCATTGTGTCACCCGTTAAACCTAACTTCTATACGGGTTGATGTCAAGATTGTTCAGGAAAAAATTGAGATAGAGGCTGAAGTACAAACCATTGGACGCACAGGAGTGGAGATGGAAGCACTCACCGCAGTGTCGGTCGCTGGTTTGACAGTCTATGATATGTGTAAAGCCGTTGACAGAGAGATGTGCATCTCCGAAATTAAATTAGTCAAGAAAACTGGTGGCACAAGTGGAGATTTCAATCTACATCAAGAAAAGTAATTATCAACAAATACATTTTAATAACAGCAAACGTATGAAGATTAAATAATTAATTCGGTAATTGTCTGTTCACAGGATGCAGGTTCACTACGCTGCTGGCGAGGTTTCCTAACCTCGCCAAATTACCTAAATATTTTCTTAAACTTCACTGTTTTGCTGCAGTAGGAGAGAAATGATGCGTCGATTTATCCTAATAATACTCGCTGTTTTACTTTCAGTTTCCGCTACAACTTATGCCGCAGACTATGTCCTAATCCTTGGCGGGGTCGGTGGTGAGAAATCATACTATGACAAGTTTTGGAGCGCAACATCAAGATTCCATCAATTACTCACACAACAATACGGTTATTCTCCTGAACAGATGACCTTTCTTTTTGAAGATCAAGGCAACCTTCCAGGACTTGTAACGGGTGAAGCAAAACGGGAACAAGTACTGGAAACATTCACACAACTTGCTGAAACGATACAACCGACAGATAGATTCATCCTATTCATGATAGGGCATGCATCAAGATCGTCAGACGGTATCAAATTCAATTTACCTGGACGAGACATCTCACAGAAAGAATACACCGATAGCATTAACAAAATACAAGCTGAACAGCAGCTACTCATTTTTGGTTTTCAATATAGCGCAAGAATAGTTAGGGATATTAGTGCATCTGGAAGAATTATCCTCACTTCAAGTTCGGCAAGGGAAGGTTATGCCTCTCGGGTGAGTTTCGGAGACCTATTTGTTGATGCTTTCTCTGAGTCTTCTGCAGATAAAAATAGCGACGGAGCAATATCAATTTTTGAAGCATTTCTCTGGATGCAAGAGCGCACAGACGATTGGTATGCACAAGAGGGAGCTGTTCAGGCAGAACATCCACATATTGATGATAACGGAGATGGTCGCGCAGTACGCAAGGATATGGAAGCAAGCGGTGAAGGAACACTCGCAGATAAAACCTATTTGGGGAAACGGCTTACACCACTACCGCCACCAGAGGAAGACACAGCACAGAACCCAAGTGAAGAACAAGACGATCCATTGATTTCACCTATACACGACGAGAATGATGACCATAGCGCAGATTCACCTGAAGACGAGGAAGACGAAGAACAGACAGGAATGAAGGGTAAGTCGTCTCTGCCGTATAACTTCATTAGCGAAGAAGACGAAAAAGCAATTCAAACAAGTATCGCCGATGCTCCAAATGAACCATACCATCCAGATGATGGTGCTATTGTGCTATGGGAATCAGAGGAATATGACGTTGATGAGAATAGCAAGCATGTATATTCCACACGACGAGTAGTAAAAATATTCAATAAAGATGGATTCCATCTCGGTGAAGTAAAAATACCTTATACAACCGGGGCAGATGATGTTACTATACACCATGCCAAAACGTTCCTCCCAGATGGTTCTCAAATAGAATTGGATGAGGAAAAGATCGTTCGCGGTATTACACCTGCTTCGGCGGCTGAAGCAGGGTTACACGTAAACACACGTTTGATGTATTTTGAACTACCAAAAATGACAGATGGTTGTATCATTGACTACGCCTATTCTTCACAGAACCTACGACATGTTATGAAAGGTGAATTTTGGAGACAAGTCTATTTTCAGATAGATAAACCCGTTCAGTACTACCGTCTTACTACACATCTACCGAAGAAGGTTAATCTTCTTTTCAAAGTTGATGGACCACCAATTACGCCAACCATTACTGAGAATAACTATACTCGAACACACAAGTTTGAGGTGGAAAATGTGCCAGCGTTACGCAAAGAACCTTTGATGCCAGCAGTCTCAGATTTTGCATATAGTATCAGCTTTTCTACCTTAAATTCATGGGATCAATTAATCACATGGTATGCTACACTAATTCGTGAGCAAGATAGAAGTACCAAAGAGATTGAACAGAAGACAAATGAGTTGTTAATAGGCGCATTAACACGCAACGAAAAAATAAAGAGACTATACGATTTTGTTGCGACAAAAATTCGCTATGCTGGAGATGAACGCGGAATATGGGCAATCAAACCTTATCCCGCTGGTGAAGTATTAAAAAAGGAATGGGGAGACTGTAAAGGTAAATCAACATTACTGTCTACGATGCTACGCGTCGCAGGTATTGACTCTTATCCAGTTCTTATTTCAGCAGGTAAAGAGCAGAGAATCATCAGAGATGTACCTTCACTCGCCTACTTCAATCACATGATACTCGCCGTAGATGGCGGTAAAAACAAAGAACTGATATGGCTCGATCCGACCGCTCGAACTTGTGCTTTCGGTGATTTTCCTGTCGGCGACCAAAATCGTTGGACAGTAATTATCAACACCGATGCACAGAAATCAAATACCACTGAAACATCTACATCAGACCAAGAAAAACTGGATGGCGAAAAAGTAAAGCAACTTTTATACGCTTTTCAACAAAGTCCGGCACTCCCAGCGAATTCAAACGAAAAGCGGACATCTACTCAAGTTAGAGTCAAAAAAGACCTGAGTGTAGAAGTAACTCATCAACTTTGGGTATCAGGTGATTTCAATTCCAGACTGCGTGCACGACTGCT
The DNA here is from genome assembly GCA_965261435.1 of Candidatus Poribacteria bacterium. Classification (GTDB taxonomy): domain Bacteria; phylum Poribacteria; class WGA-4E; order WGA-4E; family WGA-3G; genus MSPOR6. The sequence goes on along the minus strand of CBDHDL010000021.1, from coordinate 1,640,633 downwards.
AAATGCAAGTAATCGTGATGAAAGAATTCAAGTGCTACGTGATGCATTAGAATTGGATGAACGCGCAAAAATTGACCATTTTCAAATATCAAAAATTGAACAATTGGATAAAGATCTAAAGGTCGAATTAACTTGGTTATGTAAGGAATTTGTCTATGAGATAGGTGGGCGGTACATATTGGAGCTGCCTGTAGTTAAACACCCGTATGCAACGCTTTTGGCTGATGAGAAACGGGAACATCCGGTTCTCATCGGGAAAGCCTTTACTCTTGAAGATGAAATTACTGTTAATGTGGATGAACCCTTTACTATAGAAGCAGTACCAGAGTCTAAGAAACTAATGACAGATGTCGCAGAAATCCAATTGGACTACAACAAGTCAAGACAGAAAGCAGAAATGAAACAGACGATACGTTTCCATGCACCATCGGTAGAAGCAGATAATGTCTCACAACTCACAGATGTTGTTAGAATCGCTTCCAGTCAAAGCACAAAACGTTTCATTCTAATTCAAAAACCTTAATACAGTATTCGGTACACACCGTGTACCATAACACAAAGGAGTTAGTAGATGCCAGCAACTGAAGAAGTCAAAGCCATTGAAGAGTTGATGGAAAGCCAAGATTTAATCGTGGCGCAACTCAAGAAAGTTATAATCGGACAAGAAGAGGTCATCAATCAAATGTTGATGGCACTCTTTGCAGGTGGACACTGTTTAGTCGAAGGTGTTCCAGGGTTAGCAAAAACCTTGATGATTAAAACACTCTCGGATATCCTGAATCTAAAATTCAAACGAATTCAGTTTACACCCGACCTAATGCCTGCAGACATTATTGGAACTGATGTGCTTGAGGAAGACCGCACGACAGGTCATAGAACGCTCCGGTTTATACAGGGACCTATTTTCGCAAATATTCTGCTCGCTGATGAGATTAACCGAACTCCACCGAAAACACAGGCTGCACTTCTTGAAGCAATGCAAGAACACCATGTCACTGCTGGTGGTACACAATATCAATTGACTGAACCATTTTTTGTGTTGGCGACTCAGAACCCGATTGAACAGGAAGGTACGTATCCCTTACCAGAAGCACAACTTGATAGGTTCATGTTCAAGATCGTTATTGATTACCCAACAGAGGAGGAAGAGGTTGACATCATCGCAGCAACAACGGGGGCAGAAGAACCTGAATTAGAAACAGCACTGTCGGGTGAAGCCATTGTATCACTGCATCAAATAGTACGTAGAGTGCCTGCTGCAGATAACGTTGTCCAATACGCAGTAAAACTCGCACGAGCAACACGACCAAAAGAAAAGGACGCACCAGATTTCGTTCAGCAGTGGGTTAGATGGGGAGCAGGTCCTCGCGCAGGACAGTACCTAATCTTAGGAGCGAAAGCACGAGCAATTCTTAAAGGACGTTACAACGCCTCCTGTGAAGATGTGAAATCAGTCGCACCATCGGTACTCCGTCACCGTATCCTAACAAATTTCCATGCTGAAGCTGAAGGAATTGATACAGATACTGTTATAGAACGCCTAATTGAAACTGTGCAGGAACCTGCTGTCAAAATGTAACTGGGCCGGTTGAATAAGAGAGATACCGATCAATCTGTCTACGTTACCGTCCTACCATTTTAGGCGGAAAAACCGTGAAAGTTTCAGTCATTATACCTGTCTTGAACGAAGAAAACGCTATTGCAAAAGTTATCGACGATATTCCGACTACTTTGGTACAAGAAATTATCGTTGTTGATAACGGATGTATTGATCGCACAGCGGAAATTGCCCGAAAACACGGCGCAACAGTCGTGACAGAACCGAGAAGAGGATATGGGAGCGCATGTCTGGCAGGAATTGACGCTATTCAAGCAGCAGATATCGTGGTCTTTTTGGATGGAGATTACAGCGATGACCCTACAGAGATGCAAACACTTGTTCAACCGATTCAAGAGGGTATAGCAGAGTTTGTTATCGGCACCCGTGTCCCTTGTGAAAAAGGAGCGTTGCTACCACAAGCAAAGTTTGGAAACAAACTCGCAACTTTCCTAATGCGTATCTTTTTCGGTGTAAAGTACACTGATTTAGGGCCATTTCGCGCAATCCTATACACGAAACTCTTAGCATTGGACATGCAGGATAAGAATTTCGGATGGACAATAGAGATGCAACTCAAAGCCGCTAAAATGGGGATGAATGTTCAGGAAGTACCAGTCACCTATCGGAAACGTATCGGCACATCAAAAATCAGTGGAACTTATGTAGGAAGTTTCAAAGCCGGTGTCAAAATACTGACAACACTTTTTCGATATAGAATACTACGTTGAATTACCAACTAAAAAGGTGTAACAAATATGTTCAATGAATTTACCGTTGAGGTCGCTGATTATCAGGAATTTATGGATTCCCTACCTACAGGATCAGTGGGTCTAATTTTAACAGATCAGATTAATGCAACCCACTTTTTCAGGTTGATTATTGTGTTTAATAGATTTAAACTTAGTTGTAAGTAGTGTTCTGTCAATACTCAAATGATGAGTAGAACCGTTCGTAGGGACGGGGTTTCCCCATCCGATATACAATTCATTTATGACTTGACAAAGCAGTAGTATTAGGAGGTGATTATAAAATGCAAAATGAAACCAATTCTCAGATATTAGAAAAAATTGATAGTTTAGATAAAAAAATTGAAGATCTTGATACAGAAAACAAAGAAGATCATAAACAGTTATATGAAACAGTATCTGATCTCAGCAAAACAGTATCTAATCTTAGTGAAACAGTATCTAATCTTATTGGTAAAGTAACCGTTCTGTTACTATTCAATGGATCTATACTAACAGGTATCATAATAATGTTAGTAAGTTTACTTGTAAAAGGTAATGGTGGTTAAATGAATGAAGAAAACAAAATCTGAGAATTAGTATGAAAAATCTTACTAAAGAACACTTCTGGTATATAAAACACGTTAATATCTTCAGAGACCTTGACGAACAAGACATTTGCACTTTAGCACAAATAACGACATTCAAGAACCTAACACATGAGGAACGCATCTCAACAGAAGGTGTTTATCTGATTAAAGAAGGCAGGGTTAAGATTGCAGACAACTCACCTGATACTGAATCAGAAAAACCAAGGACCGCATCTAAGAATACAGACAAAGAAGAAAAACAGGAGACAAAGGACGTATTGGAACAAGGCGAATTATTTGGTGTTGTTCAAAACGATGATGATGTTTTACATGAAAATGTTCAGACTTATGCAGAGACTTTATCAGATGTATGTCTCGGTGTTGTGACGATTCGCGACTTTGCGTTCTTTCTCAAACGGAAACCACATTTAGCACTGCCTCTAAAACGTAAGATGCCTAATGTGTTTAGTAAAGCCAAAAGTACTTATTCATCTGTCAAGAAGATAAATGAAAATTTGCGTGCCGGTTCATCCAATATATTAGAGTTAAACACAAAACCAGACAAACTCCGCACGAATCCCTTTAGGAACATTGCCTTTCACTGTGCGTCATCTCGTCTTGCTTTGTTATTACAGAATATTGCTGAAACACCAGGCAGAAAAGGTATCGTTTTGGTGCCACGTCTGTCAATAAAACGTATATCAAGATTAATCGGAAGTTCAACCGATGCAATAGAATCACTTATAAAAACATTCAAGCAGCACAATGTAATTACAAAACGAAGAGGAAGAATTCAGATTTTAAATCCTTGGCAACTAAAGAAAATAGCGGATGCACGCATGAAAACGCTGACTCCACTTCCAGTACCTGAGACTACGACTGATGATTTTGATTTGGAATTACTCACAAATCTGTCAAACGAAGGCAACAATCAAACTGGTTCAACTGCATCGTCAACGTAACAACTTGTTTGTCCATTATATCTACAAAACAGGAGACTATGAATAACAATAATCCATACCTACATTTAGACCAGCAAATGGTCGGTGATATTTATACAAGCCGTGAGTCTATGGAAAACCTTACAGTTCTATGTGATGACTTCGGCTCCCGCTTTGCAGGAACACCTGAAGAATACAAAGCAGCAACTTTTATCTCTGAGACATTCACAAGATATGGACTCAAAAATGTCAGATTAGAGGAATACCCGTATGCCGGCTGGACACGGGGGACAGCGACCTTGACAATCACTGAACCTATTGAAAGGACTTTGCACTGCATTTCACTACCGTACTGTCCAGCAAATGATGTTACTGCTGAGCTTGTTTCTGTTGGACATGGAAGCCCCGACGAATACAGTAAACTCAAGGACACTGCCACAGGAAAACTTGTGATGACTAAGAGTTCTTCACCCAGAAACCTTGGAAGATGGGTACACCGCAAGGAAAAATATGACCGGGCTGTTCTCAGTGGAGCAAGTGCCTTTATATTCGTAAGTGAGCATCCAGGCGTCGGGCCCGAAACTGGCAGCCTCGAAAGTGACAGTCCCGCACCCATTCCCGGTATCTCTGTTTGTAAAGAAGATGGTGATTTTCTAACACGATGCATAGAACGCTACGAAAAGGTGACAATGCGGCTGCAAACAAATGACATTAACGAACCACGCACCTCATGGAATGTTGTCGCTGACCTACCAGGAAAAGAAGCACCCGAAGAAATGATCATATTAGGATGCCATTACGATGGACACGACATCGCACAAGGGGCACACGATCCCGCTTCCGGAATGGTGTCTGTTATAGAGGCAGCACGCGTATTAGCTACCCATACTGCAGATATATTAAAGCGGACTGTGAGATTTATCGCTTTCGGAACAGAGGAAATCGGACTCACAGGTGCGTTCCGATATGTTGAAACACATGAGGACGAATTAGACAATATCCGTTTCTTGCTGAATATGGATGCAGCAGGGGGAACAAGTCGAAAGGGGATTATCATACATCATTGGTTTGGATTAGGACAATTACTTGAGACTTTTCAGCAACAGATCCATGTTGATATGCCAATAGGACAAAATATACATTCCTATTCCGACCATTTTCCGTTCTTCTTAAAAGGAGTACCGACAAGCCACATGGGTGATCCGACATCCGGACCATCTGGACGAGGATTTGGGCATACAGCTTATGATACGCTTGAAAAAATCGAATTGGATAATCTCAGACGAGCAAGCTCAGTTGGAGCACGGATCGCACTCCGTTGTGCAAACGCAGAAAAAATACCAGCAAAACGACGGACATCAAAAGAAGTTCAAGAAATAGTTGACACAGACCCCGCTTTAGAAGGTTACCGCATTTCTCTAAAATTGAAGTCGTAGGTGCTAACGCCGAATCTCAATACTTAACTTGTTGGTCAGGTAGAGCGAAGCGAAACCCGACCAACATATTTAGTCTGGACTATCCACTGGACGCAACCAGATTTATATTGAAAATAATTTGCTAATTTGATATACTAAAAAAAGCCAGACGTACGAATTCGGGGAAATTATATGAGAAATTGGTATTATAATAAAATAATATACTTACTCGCTTTTTTTTATTTCGTCTCATTCGGTTTTGCAGCAGAAGGTGAAAAAACATTAGGATTGTCAGAGGCTGCAATTCAAATTCGAGATGAACTCTCTATCAGGAACATCCGTAAAGACCTCGCCCGATTATCAAGTTTAGAAAGCCGCGTTACCGGTTATCCACAGGCTGCCAATGGAAGTAAATACATCTTTGACCGTTTCGTTGAAATGGGGTTGAAGAACGTAGAGAGTCGTGAATTTACTGTCACAGTCCCAATCGATCACGGTAAGAGTGCGATTGATATCCTTGCTGCTGATGGCACCGTATTACACACTTTCCCGCTCAAATCATTATGGCCCAACCTTGTTAGGACATCTCTCCTTGCCGACGGTGTTAAACATACTGTTGAAACTGGCGAAACACTTGAAATAATAGCAAAGAATTACGATGTCCCCCTTACGGATATCGTAGAAAATCATCATAATCAGAAGCTACCCACACCAATAGTCGAAGGAAACACAGTCTTCATTCCAACGGGTGGTCTCACGGGGCCTTTGCTGTACGGTGATGATGCCCAACTCTCAGATTTTAACGGACGAAATGTCGGCGGTTTTTGGTACTCGCTCCAAGAGGGTGATACGCTCGTATCACTGGCAAGACGTTTTCGCGTCACACAAGCAAGTATAACCGACGATGTCCTTAACGGACACCTACAGAAAGCTTCTGACGGCATTGACAACAATGAAGATGGCACTGTTGATGAATACGGTGAAATCCCCCTATTGTCTGAGATCCTTGGGTGGTCAACAGATGGTATCGACAACAATGCTGATGGTTGGACGGATGAAGTGCCCGGTGATGAAAATGATGGGATTGATAACAATAAAGATGGTCGAATTGACGAAACAGGTGAATTTATCGCTGCAAGTGAATCCCATATCTTCATTCCTAAAGGTGCTATTATATTGGCTGAATTTAACTCTGGTACGCGCTGGATCAACGCCGCTATGCTCGGCGCAGCGGCTGTCATTTTCATAGAGCCGGAGACAACTATTCGGGGCGAAGCTGAAAACAAATTCCTCACTGTTCCTGCAAATATCCCCCGGTTTTGGGTCTCAAAAGAAGACGCTATCCAATTAAAGAATCTACTTGAAACAGAGGAAAATGTTGATGTCCGGTTATACGGTAAGATGACATGGGAACGGCGCGTCGGTCAGAATATACGCGGCTTTTTAGAAGGTGGCGACCCCGTCCTCCGAGACGAATTGGTCGTACTGACTGCCTATTACGATTCTATGTCGGTTGTACCAGCAATTGCACCCGGGGCCGACCCGACTTGCGGTATTGCAGTTCTCATGGAACTCGCGCGTTTGTTCGGACAACCAGAATATCGCCCCGGACGCTCTGTCTTATTTGTTGCCGTTGATGCACATTTTCAAGGTCTGGCAGGGATGCGGGCATTTATGGAAGGTATCGGACAAGATATAGTCGGTTCAGCAACCGATTCCCCCGGTACTCCTACATTACACGGATTGAGACGAGGATTATCCAATGATATTATTGAGTTTGAGGAATTAGGACGAAAACTCTTACTCTCTATTGACCGGAGTATATTGGTCGACTTGGATGCAGATTTCTACCACGGTGTTCACGGCATTAAAGAGGACCTAAAATCTCTCTCCACAACCCTCGGAGGGCTTTCAACAACACGCTCACAAATTGATTCATTACATACTGCACAGCGGGATTTTTCTGAGCGACAGAAAAAAGATGCCGAACGGAACAGAAAACGCGAAAAACAGGGATTCACAGAAGAAGAAAAATCAAGACTTGACGCTAACCTTGTACGCTTTGAAAAGGAAGCATTGCAAACAACACATTTCCTGCGTCAGATAGTACACCGTCTCGCACAGATACAGTCGTCCGCATTGAAGACAAGCAAAGAAGCACAAGAAGAACTCATAAATAACATCGCACTACCAATCGCGAGATTAGATGCCTGGGCAATAGAAAGGATTATGCGGGAGCTTGAGTCTGGAGATATTGAAGACCAATTTGGCACACATCCAAATACATCCTACCTACTACCTGAAAAAAACGGTTCAAAATATACTGTGCCAACACCCGAAGACTTACCAGCAGAATTAGTAGCAGACATTGAGCAACTTAACAACACACTTGCCAATTGGGAGATGAGTGACCTACGTAAATTTGCATTGATGTGGACGCCAGATAAGATACTTGATCGGCATTTAGACCTATATGATCTCAGAGAAGCAAGAAAAGCACGCAAGATTCTGGCAAGCATTACTGAAACTAAGGAAGCTGCAATTTCACGAGAGAAAGATCTGCTACAAAAAATTCAGAACAGCCTTAAAGACACGACTTCTATTGAAAATCAGATAAAAGACGCAATCACTAAATTGAGAGATGATAGAGAACATGACCTTTCATCAGAACTGCTGAGTCAATATCTTACTGAATCCTCTCATGAACGGATAGAGACGATAAATGCACAACTCCGCCAACGTTTGACAGAAGCTGAAGCGGTTTCGGCAAGCTTAGAGAGTGTTGAAGGATCATCTGCATCCATCTTAATTGAAGATTTAGCACGAGACAAACAGGGGATCTTTGAAATTGCACTCCGAAATGCACGTTTAGAAAGACCACGTATTCAGAACCTACTGAATTCACACGAAACCCTTAAACGTGAATATCTGGATGAAGAATTACTGATACTGCAAAGTTATTTGACAGATGAGGAGTTTGAACAAGCAAAAGAGGTTAGGAAACGTATAAAAGCATATCTGGTTGAAACCCAACTCCTACAAGTTGTCAGACAGAATGCTGATTCTGACGTGATAGCACTTGAGAATCTGATAAAACGCCTCCCTTCACTAACAGGAGATTTAGATGCACAAACGAAGGTACTGCTTCGGGATAATATGCTAACGCTTAGGAATGCAAGATTCCGCAACATTCAAAGCCGAGTAGAAAAGATGTCGCGGATTAGTGAAGTAGAATATAGTCGAAAGCTTGCACAAATTGAGGCTGCGGTAGCTTTACAAGACCTTTTCAATCGGTACTATACTTCTCTTTTCTGTAGCGTTGACTTATCATCTCAGTCCAATCAATTCGGCGTATTTAACAAAGGCTGGTTCTATGACCAAGAACCTGAATTTGTCCTGCGAAGAGAGTTTGCAAGTATCGGGAATAAACTTGCAGCGTATGCTGCAGATGCTGATTTTGGAGTACGGGTCAGAAAATTATGGCGGGCAACAGATGATCAGATTCGACAAGCAGTCATGGCACGGCAGTGGTCAGTAGCAAGTCAGATCGCAGATAAAGCTGACCTTGAAGGTAAGACACTTGAGACACTTCTCAGCGCACACTATGGAAAACTCACAGGTTTAGGTGGAGTCAGTCGCTTGATGAAGATGCAATTTGAGCAGTGGAGAAACCGGGGTGAACCTTCAGAAGATATGCTCAAAGATATGGACTACATTCGAAAAGAGGTAGAACGGTTTATTCGGAATGATGTCCGCAGCGCAAAGAAAAACCGAAAGAATAGTATCCGCATGCGTGAGAAATTAGATGCTATGCTTAGACTCCGATACGAAGACCCGGAGGCTTTTACCGATGATGAGATAGAGGACATTAAAACGCTTATCTCTATTGTTGGACTTGGTGGCGGAACAAACTTTGTCAATGCCATTTCAGCCAGTGGCGGGAAAACGTGGAAAACCTATATCCCCGGTAAAATCGCATTTGATAGTGAAGTGGCGACCCTCGTCGGCAAAACAGGTATCGCCTTTGCAACAATAGAAGATGCACGGGTTCTTACAGATACACCGCTCGATACGATTGACCGGGTTGACCTGCGGGAAGATGGAAACCTGCACCAACAAGCAAAGACATTGGCATCTATTCTGATACAGGCACTCCGTGATCCACAGATGCCGACTGCAGCGAGAGTCGGAAATTTCTATTGCAACCTTTTCGGTGACGTTGTTGAATTTGATGCCCGTGAATCTGCACTACCTAACAAACCTGTCCCATATCCTATCCTCACTATCCGCCGTAAACACAAGACCATGATGGGTGTACGTGGTGACCTGTTCGCTATGGGGGATAACAAAGGAAATTTTGAAGTTGTTGGATTGGCAATGGAAGGCAGAGCAACCCGCCGCCTTGGTGGAGTACAGGAAGTAGAGGCATATATACTTGACGCAGATTCTGGAGATATTGTGTATGCACCAGATTTAGGAAATTACGGTGCAAAACTACTGCCGAATAAAGTAAGAATCAACACTCGCCGTCGTGGATGCCGCGTTGTCACCTTCCCGTGTGTGTCAACAACTATCTATGATCTGGTTGATCAACGCTATCTCCGAACACTACGTGAATTGGAGGTGTTTGATGCGTTGTCTGATAGTCCACCGGAGAAATTTGGTATGTCCAAACCGTGGCAACAGGAAGGCGTATCCGCTGCAGAACCTATCGCGCTTGTTTATAGTGAACCGGATAGCCGTATCAAGGTTGGTATGGCTTATGGACAGATCGGCAAACGTCTACTTCTGATTAAAGCGACGAAAAGCGGCATGAAAAACCCCACGCTTTATACGGGTGAAGGTTTTGTCGTGCGTGAAAACGGTAGTATTCGTCTTACACCTTATGTCGTTGTACGTGATATGTGGTGGCTTGATGAAAACCGCTCCCGTCTTTACAAACGTTTCGGTATTTCAAGTGATAGACTTGACAAGTTGCACCAATTTGCAAATGAATATCTCAATCGCGCAGAAACCGCCCTATTCCAAAACGACTATCAACAGGCTTTGAAGTTAGCGCGCGCTGCTTGGGGCTACGAATCCCGGGCATATCCAGATGTAAAAAGAACAGGTAATGATGTCGTCAACGGTATTATGTTCTATCTTGCTCTCCTGATGCCGTTCGCCTATTTTATGGAACGCCTCATATTCGGGTTTCCAAACATACACAGACAGATTTTAGCGACATTCGGTATTTTCCTACTCGTATTTTACTTCTTAAGTCAGGTACATCCAGCATTCCAGATCACAACAACACCTATTATCATCTTAATTGCTTTCGTTGTCCTTGCGTTAACTGTGATTGTAATTAGCATTATCGTGAGGAAATTCGAGGAGCAGCTTGAGAAAATTCGGCAGCAGGGAAACAAAGTATATAAGGCAGATGTCGGTAGACTAAGCGCAAGTGCCGCAGCATTTAGTCTCGGTATATCAAACATGCGTAAACGGAAAGGACGTACCATCCTTACCTGTGCGACGTTAGTTATACTTACGTTTACTGTAATATCGTTTACATCAGTCCGAACGTTTATGCATCCTAACCGAACCAGTTTGCCACAGGTGACGCCGCGATATACAGGTCTACTCATCAGAGATCAATATTGGCGTCCGCTTGAAGAACCTGTTTTGAACTCAATCCTGAACGATATGCAGAAAACGCAAATTTCTGTTGATGACTTTAAACGACTCCTTGAACAGAAAAACAATATGCTGTTAAGACAGGAACAAACCCCAATTGATATTCCTGCTACAGTCGCAGCACTGAGCGAAAACGGTTTCATACAAAACGTTGATGAAGAACAGGTTCTTGCTGTCCAAAACGTCGTCGCACCGCGTTCTTGGTATCAGTCATCTGGAACAGGGGATCAATCTTTCGTGCAATTGACACGCAGTGCAAATGAACAAGATACCGCACCACCAACACATCCTCTCACAGGAGAGACTTTGCGTTTTGCTGCTAATATGCTTGTTGGCATGAGTGAGGCTGAACCGGACGTAACAGGTATTGATAGGTATCTTCAATATGGAAAATGGTTCAACCGTGCTGATGCTGAAAATTGGCCAACAGAATGGCCCTACGCTATTGTACTCCCGAAAGGTATGGCAGATCTCTTAAAACTCACAGAAAGCGATATGGGGAAAGCAACTATTTCAGTATACGGTGCTGACTTCACTGTTGTTGGCGTTTTAGGAATCGGATTCAAAGACCTGACAGATAATGACGGTGAAGAACTCACCCCCGTGGATTATCAACTCATGCAACAACAGCAAAGTCGGGGTGGAACAGGAGATGAGACACTTGAAGGAGAACTTCAGAAATATCTACATCTGACACCCGACAGTATTGCAATCTTACCTTATGAAGTTGTCATGAACCAAGGTGGGACGTTAAGAAGTGTCGCTGTCAACATGGAACCAAAAGATGAGGACCCGGAATTACTCGGCGCAACTGAAAAACTTGATCTCATAATGGCACCATTGATGAATCGTATCGCGCTTGATTTCTTTGTTGGACGCGGCAAAGATACATATCTATATAGCAGTATCGGTATGACCAGTTTTAGCGGTATGGGTAATTTATTCGTGCCAATTCTGATTGCTGCGTTGATTGTTTTGAATACGATGCTCGGGGCAGTTTATGAACGGGTGCGTGAAATCGGTATCTACAGTTCTGTTGGACTGGCACCTATCCATATTGCCTTCTTATTCCTGGCAGAAGCATGCGTATACGCGATTGTCGGAGCAGTTTTGGGGTATCTGATGGGACAGGTCATTGCAACAACTTTAGTACATTTCGGTTGGCTTGCAGGACTAACGTTGAACTATTCTTCAATGTCTACCGTTGCAGCAACTGTTGTCGTGATGATCGTGGTGCTTTTAAGTACCCTATATCCTGCTATAAAAGCCTCAAGGATGGCAGTACCAGATATTGAACGAAAATGGAAACTACCTGAACCTGAAGGTGATGTGTGGCACTTCAATCTACCATTTACTGTATTGGCGGAAGAAGCACTCGGATTGAATGTCTTTATGCGCGATTATTTTGATGCACATGCCGACGAGTCTGCAAGCGATTTCTATACGGACAATGTGACTTTCAGCACATCCCAGGAAGAGGATTCCTACCAGATCGGTATGATGGTCTGGTTAGCACCCTACGATTTGGGCGTAAGTCAATCTATACAGTTCATCACATCACCCGTTGGCGGAGAAGAGGAAGACTTATACAAAATTACATTGGATGTGAACCGTGAAAGCGGAGAGATCGCGTCTTGGAAACGTGTCAACCGTCGCTTCCTTAACTTGTTACGGAAACAGTTGTTGATATGGCGGACATTTAGTGTAGATATGCGCGCAGAATTCCACGAACGAGGAAGAATAGAAAACAGTGATACGGAAGAGACAGCACAGTTAGAACCGATTGTAGCACCAGCTGATTAGCTCGGAGATGTTTATGAACTTATTTGAAGAACTCAATAACCTATCTAACAGTATTGCCAATTACAAAGATAATGTAAAAGGTGAACAGGCTACGATAAATGCTTTTATACTACCGTTCATACGCATTTTGGGATATGACCATGCTAACCCGACCGAAGTTGTGCCTCAATTTACCGCAGATATTGGCACAAAAAAGGGTGAAAAAATTGACCTTGCTATTTTAAAAAATGAAAATGTCATTATGCTTATTGAGTGCAAGAAATCGGGTGCAGATATTTCTAAAGCAGACGTTTCACAACTTTATCGCTATTTTACAGCAGTTACAGAAGCACGTATTGGTGTATTAACCAATGGTGTTCAGTATAGATTTTACACTGATTCAGAAAAACCAAACGTGATGGATACCGAACCTTTTTTCGAATTTACTATGTCTGAAATTCACCAACCGTTGGCTGATGTGCTTAATGACTTCACCAAGGACAACTTTGATCTGGACAATACTCGTTCTAAGGCTATAGACTTAAAACATCGAAGTGAGATAAAGCAAATTCTTGTTAAACAACTTGAAACTCCTAATATTGGCTTTGTTGATTTTTTTCGAGATACCATAACAACACAAATGGGGGAAAAAGATTTCACAGATGTTGTCAAACGAGCATTTAATGAGTTTCTGGATGAACAGAACAAGAAAGAAACTATTGGGAATGATGAACAGAACAAGAAAGAGTCTAATGGGAATGATGAACAAATTGAAGAAGAACACAAAGGTAATGATGAACAAAATGGGAAAAGCGGTGGACTTGCGAAACCTACGAACCTTAGAGTTACTATGCCTGATAAGACAGTAATTCATCACTATAATGGGAAACAAACATATATTGAGGTGCTTGAAAAGTTAGAACTGGAAAAAGTAATGCAAGTTCGTCCTAAAATTGTATCAAAAGAACCTTTCCCTCTTAAAGACAAAGGTGTCAAACATGGTGAGTTTTGGATTAGAGTAATAACAGGATTTGGTACAAAAGGTAGAAAAGAGGAACTTGAAAAGATTGCAGGTTTACTTGGTGTTGAGTTGATTGTGGAAAGAGTTGAGAAAAAGCCAAAGTCAAGTTAAATCATGTGTTCAATCTTTAAGTTTGTAGGTTCGTGTGTCGTTTCAAGTCTAAAATCAGTGCCTACAAGTCGCGACCTGAAAGTCGTTCCCACAGTAATAAATTTACTTTTATCGCCCGTATACAACTATAGATAAGGATTAGACAAGTTACTTGATAGATTAGAATACCACTGAACAAGGGAATTGAGTATGGAAAAATTAGCAAGTTTCATTATTATCATCGGAACTATCCTATGGTTTGTCAGTATTCTGTTTTTAGGTGGTCGTTGGCAGTGGCAGATGTTTGCAGCACTTATATTGACAATCGGTATCTTTATTGCTCATTTTTGGGAAGAATTCAACGAGGGAAAGAGCAAAAAGAATACACCGAAAGATGATAATTGAGGGATATCGACTCTTTGCTTCTGTAAAAACGGATAAGAAATAATAAAGGTATCTTTGCTGAGAGTTTATTAAGGAGAACAATTAATTGGCGCGAGAGAGAATCTCACAAGCAGATGAATGGCAAACGTGGGCACAACGCTACGACATTGAAGGTGGCATCAGAACCTTTGAATCGGGATTGACCGGCAAAGTGTTCTTCGGTGCACTTTTTGTCGGTCTGCTCATGATGCCCGGTTCCATTTATCTCAGTTATGTATCTGGACAATCCGGTGCGGCTGCTGCCCCATGGGTCGCGGTCATCCTATTCACAGAATTAGCCAGAAGATCGTTCACTACCGCACGCCGGCAAGAACTCTATATGCTGCTGAGTCTGACTGGTGCTGCAGTTGGTAGCGGTATGCAATATAGGAGCTTTATCTGGTATGCATATTTTGTGAACACACCGCAAGCTATATCCTATGAAATCGCTGATAAAGTTCCCGCTTGGGTTGTCCCACCCGGTGATTCTGTCGGGGTTTTAACCCGAAATCTGTTGCATCCCGATTGGCTGTTACCTATCGGCGTGTTCCTTGCAAGTAAGCTACTCGGTACGCTTCGTTTTGTCAGCGGACAATATATCTTATTTAGACTTACAGCTGATCTTGAACGATTACCCTATCCGATGGCACCAATTACTGCACAAGGGGCAACCGCATTAGCAGAGACTACAGGTAAACAGGAAACATGGCGATGGCAAGTCTTCTCTATCGGGTCAATGGCAGGTTTAATTTGGGGATTCATTTACATCGGTGTGCCCGCACTTACCGGTGTGATGATGAGTCAACCGATACAAATCTTGAAGATACCTTGGATTGACTTTACGCAGAGTATTGAAGGATTTGCACCAACAGGGGTATTTGCACTCCGAACAGACTTTGGACAGATGCTCTTCGGATTTGTCTTGCCGTTTCCTGTGGTGATGTCAGAGTTTATTGCCGCAGTGTTATCGCAATTCGTTCTGAATCCACATATTCTTTACAGAAATGAAATATTACATCAATGGGAACCCGGTCTGGATGTGCGCGCAACTGGACTCTTCAACGATCTTGATTTCTGGCGAAGTTACGGTATAGGTAAAACGTTTAGTCTTGGACTGGTAGGCATGGCAGCCTCTATTCCAATGATTTTCAAGTTACGCTCCTCAAAGAAAAAGGCAGGAGAACGTGGTTCACTGGCAACCCCACCAAATCGTGGTGATTTTCCGTTGTGGCTTATGGGGGTACTATGGCTCATCGGAATGGGTGGTTTTGTCTGGCTTATCCACTGGATGGTACCAAATTTCCCACTGAGTTTCCTACTCGGCTTCGCGTTTGTATATACACCGCTCAACTCCTATATCACCGCGCGGACATACGGTGTGCTGGGACGAGATCTGTTTGAAATACCTTACTTGCATGAGATTACCTTCATTCTGAGTCGATACGAGGAGATTGATATCTGGTTTGCACCATTCCCTGATGAAGATTACGGCGCAGGCACACAAGGATGGCGCGTACTGGAGCTTACAGGAACAACCTTTACATCAAATCTCGCTGCAACGTTGCTCATTATGCCTATACTCATTGTCAGTGGGATTATAGTACAACACTTCATTTGGCAGATAGCACCAATACCGAGTGCACAATATCCTTATGTACAGATGATGTGGCCGATTAACGCAACAAACGAATGCCTCATGAAAACTTCACTGCGCGATGGAAACAGCGAGATAATACAAGCTATCCGTGGTGATTATGTCGCAGCAGGATTTACCTCAAACTTAGCAATATACGGATTGCTTTGGGTGTTCAAATTCCCATCAATGTGGTTTTACGGTATCGTCGGTGGAATCGGAGCAGACCCAGGAAGTATGGTCGCAAGATTACTCGGTGCTATTATCGGTAGATTCTACATGATTAAACGATTCGGGCTGAAGAGATGGTTTATGTTCAATCCCGTATTGGCAGCTGGGTTTGCTTGCGGCGTTGGACTAATAGGAATGGGTACAGTTGCAATTGCACTTGTTTCTAAAGCAGTGATTGTTAAACCGTTTTAGGGTGTACTTCATGGTGGGAAAGAGAAATGGAATGGACTCTTTTTGGTTGGGCAGGTATTCAATTAGAAATACCAACACCTTGGGAAATCAGCGGTATCAACGGTGATGAAAAGAATGGATACCTCAGATTAGATGACGATGAAATGCCACGATTGGAACTCAAATGGGCAAAATCAAGAAAAAAGAAACCCGACCTTCACAAAACACTTGACGAGTACTTCAAGTTAGTCCGAAAAAACTACAAACGTGGGGGTAATGTCTCATTTCGTCGAAATGTTGACCTGATCAAAGACGAAGATTTCTTAAATGATTGCACTGTCCTCGGCTTTAGTTGGAAAGGAAGTATCCGCGCCAACGGCTTGATTATACATAATCCTGAGACAAAACGAATTACCATTGTTCAAATAATGGGGCGGTTAAAGGAAAATTGGCGACCAGCTGTGCTGAGAATCCTTCGATCTATCTCTGATAGAGGTGACCCGAAACTTACTATATGGAGTGCTTACGGTCTCAGACTTGCTGTTCCGAACAACTATAAGTTAGAACGACAGAAACTGCTCAGCGGCTACTTGTTGTTCGCGTTTACCAGAGGTAGAAACCGAAAAATAAGCGTTGAACGCTACGGTCCCGCTGAGGTATTACTCAATGAGTACAGTTCAGAAGAAAATCAATTGGAAACATGGTTTCGCGCAAGGTATGCAAAAGCAATTCGAGGCTACGGATTTGAAGTTACACAACATAACGAAAACGGAGACGAACACATAATATTTGTCGGACAGCAGACACGACTGTATGATAATGTTCCGCTTTCACCTGTGTTGATATTTGACAAAATCTTCAAACGGACGAGACTTGTGTTTTATATGTGGCGTTGTCATCATACAAACCGAATATATGTAGTGCAATCCATCGGACGCAGCGACGCATCCGAAGAACTGGCACAAGAAGTTGCAGAAAGTATCTATTGTCATTAAGGTAGAAACCATCGCAAAATCAATACCACAGATAACATGTTAAATAAAGTCTTATATGCTCTTAAGTTAAGAAAACGACCGGATGTAGATAGAAGTAAAGTCCTTAAAGCATTCCCCTTACGAAATCAATTGATCACCTGGGAATTAGATGATAAGGAAGAGGCTTCACTTGTAATTCCGCAGAAGGACAAATTCTGGATCAAATGGACAAGTAAACTTTTCATGCTTCCCGATAAACGTGTTGTCGTGCTGGATAGCATCGGTGCGTTTGTATGGCAGATGTGTGATGGTAAGCATACTATCTCACAGATTATCAAAGCACTCCAGAAAAAACATCAGTTGACTCGAAAAGAGGCTGAAACATCATTATTCACATTTATACAGACACTGGGAAAACGGAATTTTATCCAATTTGCTATTCCACAAGAAGCGAAACAGAATGAAGCTGCAGCGAAGCAACCAGCACAAAAGAAACGTTTCGGGTTCTTATCCAAAGGTTGATTAGAAGAATACCTTAAATCGTCCACATAAGGAGAAATAGTTATGCAAGTAGATATGGGGGGTGTTCAACCAGATCTCACCGAAACACCGAAACGATTCAAACGCACGCTACCAAAAGAGAATACTGTCCGAGTCAGAAACCTGATAAAACGGTACGAAATGGGTACAACGACTGTGGACGCATTACGCGGTGTCAATTTCCAAATTCAACGGGGTGAATACATATCAATAATGGGGCCCTCCGGTTCTGGAAAATCTACACTATTTAATATGATTGGTGGATTGGATAAACCGACTGAGGGAAGGGTCTATATTGATGAAGTAGACATCGCTCAACTTGATGCTTATGAGTTGGCGTGGTTGCGTTGTCGGAAGATCGGCTATATCTTCCAATCGTTCAATCTTATCCCTGTTATGACAGCACTTGAAAACGTCTCGCTGCCAATGATCTTCGCTGGTATGAGTGCCGATGAAAGTAGAGAAAAAGGCGTTGAATTACTATCACTTGTAGGATTAGGGGATCGTGTACAACACAAGCCGTTAGAATTGTCTGGTGGACAGCAGCAACGTGTCGCGATCGCACGTTCTCTTGCCAATGACCCAGCAATCGTCCTGGCTGATGAACCAACCGGTAACCTTGATACCAAAACTGGACTTGAAATCATTGATTTGTTGCGCAGCCTTAATGACGAAAACGGCGTAACTATTATTACCGCAACGCATGACCATAAGATGCTGGATGTGTCAGATAGGATATTTCATATGGTAGATGGAAAAGTTGACAAGATTGAATCGCGCGATGAAATTGACCTTCATGTTGGGAAATTGGACGGTCAGGAAGTCGGATAAATTTCTCAATGTCCATCTACAAACAGGTTCTACTTTATAATATACCATTTTCGTAGGTCGGGTAGAGGTACGAAACCCGACATGTATTGATTGTGATTATCCTGCCCAAATCAACGCCGAATGCGCGCATGGCATTCGGCGGGTTTCGTGCCGCTACCCGACCTACGGAAGAATGGAATAAAAATAATTAAAATTGGTATTATCAATGGTCAAACCTTCATGGAAGGTGAAATGGAAATCATCGCACATAGATTAAAGGAGATTATAAACAAAATAAAATGAAACTAAACAACGGTATTCAACTTACATGGCTTGGACAATCAACATATCTTATAGAGGTAAACGATAAGACCATAATAATTGATCCTTGGATTACAAGCAATCCTGTCTGTCCTGATGAACTAAAAACCTTTGAATCAATCGACATTATGCTGATCACTCACGGACATGCTGACCACATGGAAGATGCAGTCCCAATTGCTAAAAAGCATTCTCCCACAGTCGTCGCAATCATTGAAACGGCAAAGTATCTTGAAAAACAAGGTGTTGCGAACACAATCGGCATGAATAAAGGCGGCACCGTAACGTTAGATGAAGTAAAAGCAACAATGGTTACCGCAAACCATAGCAATAGTGCTATAGAGGAAGATGGGACAATCATCTATTTAGGTGAACCAGCAGGATTCGTGCTTGAATTTGAGAACGGGTATAAAATTTATCACGCCGGAGATACAAATGTATTCGGGGATATGCAGCTTATAGGAGAGATATATCAACCCGATTTGGCGTTGCTTCCAATAGGCGACCATTTCACAATGGGACCGCGTGAGGCTGCTTACGCAACAAAATTGCTCAACATTCCTGCAATCCATCCGAATCATTACGGCACTTTCCCGGTACTGACAGGAACGGTAGAGGAGTTTCGCAAATTGACGGCATCTCAAAACATAGAGATAGTAGATTTAGAGGTCGGAGGAACGTTAGATTAAAGTTTCTCTATACGGACCTTGCAGTCCAAAGGCATAAGAAGTGTTTAACAGTTCTTGAGGATTACCCGTGTCGTATCGATTGCCTGCGACGCGGTAACCGTACATACCTTCCTGCTTAACCATTTCAGCCATTGCATCACGTAGTTGAATCTCACCATGTGTCAATATCTGGTTGCGGTAGTTGTAATCCAATATATCAAACAGGAGTGGTGTGAGCAGGTCAATTCCGAAATGACACAGGTATTTATGGGTTTCCTGTGCATCCCAAATTCCTTCAACGCGCATGTGTTCGCGCGCATAATCAACTGTGGGTTTTTCGGCAATTCGTGCTAATTTGAAAATAGCAGGATTGTCAGTCTCAAGATTTCCTTGCACAATGCCGTTTAATGAGAGTTCGCTTTCATCACAAACATCAAGACTGGTCACAGATTTCCCAACTTGCGTATATACATCTACCAACTGCTTAGCACAAGAGATATCTGAATTTGGGATATACAGATGGTCTCCAAGCAGGATCATAACAGGTTCAGCAGCGGCAAAATCCTTTGCACAATAGATAGCGTGTCCGAAACCTTGCGGTTCTGCCTGAATTGCGAATTGCAAGCGGGCACCAATTTCTGTCAATCTGTCTGCTTGCACTGCCAATTCCGGCTTTTCACGAATAGCGTCTGGAACATCTCCAGAAAAATAGCCAGTAATCGGTTCAACCTGATGCGGTTGTGCAACGAGACACACCTCTTCCACACCAGCCGTTAACGCCTCCTCAATTATCAATTGGATTATAGGTTTTGCAATGCCATCCTGATCAATAATCGGAAAAAGTGCTTTTGGCACGGCTTTTGTTGCTGGGAAGAGGCGTGTTCCGTATCCAGCGATCGGAATAATCGCCTTTTTAATTGGTTGCATAAGACCTTTAGTTAATCTTACCTTTAATTTTTCCCCAAGTGGTAGAAAGTTTGTCAATAGGTTCAACAGGTAATGTATCGGATTTTGCCTCAAAGTTCTGCATAACTTCATCCTCAGTCAGAACCCGGTTGTATATTCGGACGTTATCAATCATCCCATTCAGGAATCGACCGTCGTGTTCACTACCAATACGGCGTTCATCCATGTTTTCAGGTTGAGCGCCAGCTGCTCCTTCCGCCTCTAAAACACCATCAACATATAGTTTTAGCTCACCATCTTCTGGATTTGTAGTATAAATGATGTGATACCACTTACCTGCCTCAGCGTTATATGTGATTTTTGAACCACCGTTCTTATCAACCTGAATTTGGTTATTCTGAAACTTAAAATGGACTTTTCCTGCTGTCCATTGCCAAGTAGAAACTATGCCTTGAATCCCAGCGAACGCAGTTTGAAGAGCGTAGCATTCAACTGATGCAAAATCGAACATACCCATTGCAGGAATTTCAACATAAGTGTTCGCTTCAGCTTTAAATTCATAAGCATCCCCTATGGGACCTTCAACAAAGTCAAGTTTGCCCATTAACTTGGCATCGTTACCTTGACCAGATGTGTCTTTCACAACGTCCCCTCTGACATCTTTTTTATTCAGCGTATATTGGGCAACGAGACCGTCTGTTACGAAATCTTTTGCTGCATCAGCCGTATTGACATAGCATATCGCAATCAGTAAGAGACTGATGATACCGATAACCTTTATTGACTTGATCACTTTTTTCGTCCTCCTTTATTATTGTTTCCGACAAAGATAGTATTTCTATTTATCGGGTTTGAACTGTTATAAATTAACTTTGGTTAAAAATACGTATGTTTAGTTTTATCTATGAGAAAGTTAAAAAATGAGAGTTTACTATTCAGATGATTTCAGCGTGCCCCAAGTTGTTGCTACCTTTGAGTGCTACATCTATTTCCAGAAAAACATCTGTAAACTTTAAATTGGCATACACATTTGCCCTTGAATGTCAAGCTATTTTTATACAATATCAGATTTTGCTAAATTTGTCAATAATTTATATCAGAATGAGTAGAGTTAATTAGTTTTCGGTATATTTGTACGTTTTTATCACACCTGTTAATAGTATTCGTAGGTCGGTTTGAGCGTTAGCGAAACCCATAAATCAACGATGTGAACGCGCGTATGGCATTCTGCGGGTGTAAACTTAAGAAAACTTAGAAACTCTTATGAATCACTCCGAATCCTTATGGTTATAGGGGTTGTCTTATCTTCAGTCCCGCCAAATGCCAAACGCGCATTTGGCGTTGATTTGGTAGGGACGATATGTTTATAGAGTGTATCTCATAAACCTAATTGTCCATAAATTCTCATCACTGCGTCCATTTTTCGTAGGGATGGGTCTCCCTGTCCATTTTTCGTAGGGACTGGGTTTCCCTGTCCGTTTTTTCGTAGGGACTGGGTTTCCCTGTCCATTTTTCGTAGGGATGGGTCTCCCTGTCCATTGTTCGTAGGGACTGGATCTCCCTGTCCATTGTTCGTAGGGACTGGGTCTCCCTGTCCATTTTTCGTAGGGATGGGTTTCCCTGTCCATTTTTCGTAGGGGTGGGTCTCCCTGTCCATTTTTCGTAGGGATGGGTTTCCCTGTCCGTTGAAGGATTTGACATTACAGTTCTTTCTATTGTCAATGTTAATGAAATGGAAGGGACCGCAACCATAAGAGTAGCACATAGGAGCGTAAGAGTATTATTCCAATTCCCATTCTTTGCGGAGTTCTGACATCGGTCTATAACTCACACCCTTGTTGTAAAAATTACCAAGCCAGCTGCCATCTTCACGGAAAAAGAAACGGTCATCCTTCTCTTCACCAGCGAGTTGGTATCGCGTATCAATGCTGATACGATAACGCTCAGCGCGATTAGGAGCACTGCTGTGCATCATGTAGAGACCAAAAATAATCACATCACCCGGTTGGAAGTGTGCTGTTGCGAGTGTGAAACCAAATTTCTCAACCATCTCACGTGGATTAGTGCTAAACACGGCTTCGGTTAAATCGCGATCCATATCGGTCGCTCCATACGTCGACTTTAAATGATCATGCTGATGGGAACCGAGGCAAATGACAAGAGGTCCATTTTCCAGACCGATGTCCGTTAACGCACTCCACATCGTGTACCTGTTCTGTGTACCACGTCCAACGTAAACGCTATCGTAATGAAAATGGTTGTTTCCACCTTTCGCCATGCAACGAAGCCATCGTTTGTCAAACGTAATGACTGAACCACCGAGGAATTTTTCGTAAAACTGCATCGTTCGTTCGCTATCAACAACATCAAGAATCGGTTCGGCATGAGCCACCTCAGTTTGCCGAAAGAAACTAAATGTTTGATTCGCGTCACCGATAATACCTTCATCAATCGGCGTATTAGGTTTCAAACCCCCACGCTGCGCGATTGATTGCAATGTCCAATGCGCTGCTTTCTCCGCATGCTCACGCGGATGGAAACCCCGAATAAACAGGTATCCATCCTCATTCATCTTCTTTTGCAATGCACCGAGATTAGTCATCAGTGAGGAGGAATCTGTTAATTCGACGATCTCCTCGCCAAAATGAAAACGATGCTCACCAAATGCAAAAGGTGTTCCTGATGGAATTTTGTGCGGTTTTTTCAATTTGTCCATAATTAGGTTTAATCATGACGGAGTGCTTCTGTTGGCATGAGGTTTGATGCCTTGTTTGCGGGGTAGAGACCGAAAAATATTCCGATAAACGCTGAAACACAGAACGCTATTGCAGCTGCTTGAACTGAGACAATCGCAGGCCAATTAGCCTCCTTAATCATGAATGTTGAGATAACCCATCCTGAACCGGTTGCAAGTCCACTCCCGATAAAAATACCGATGAATCCGCCACAGATACTCAAGACAATCGCCTCAATAAGAAACTGTATAAGGATATCAGTGCGTCTTGCACCTATTGCTTTCCGTAAACCGATCTCTCGTGTCCTTTCAGAAACTGAAACCAGCATAATATTCATGATGCCGATTCCTCCGACAAATAGAGCAATACTCGCCACAGCACCCAATAATATCTGTACAATGCGACTGACTTGTCCGACCTGTTTTATCATCTCCTTAGCAGTAAAAAAGTCAAAGTATTTTTCATCTCCATGGAGTTGCCTGAAAGCGACTTTTATTTCAGCGACTGCTTGCTCAACTTTCTCATAATTCTCCGCTTGGGCAAATAAGATGAGCCAACCCCGTCTATTACCGATAAACCGGTCCCGCATCGTAGTAAGTGGCATTATCACACGGTTATCCCATCCCTCAGTCGCCATCTGATTTCCTTTTTCCTCCATAACACCAACCACGGTAAATCGTTCTCTATCAATTTTCAATTCTTTTCCAATTGGATTATCCATGTGAAATAGTTCTTTATGGATTTCAGACCCGATTAAACAGATAGGGTCCGCACGTTGCATATCTTCTTCTGTAAAAAAACGTCCCATTTTGACATACCAGTTATTGACAGCTTGAAATAGTGGGGTAACGCCATGTACCTGACGCGTTTGATTGACGTGTTTGTGGGAGACACGTCGCTGCATACCGGACTGTGCTGTAGCGACTTTGAGAGAGGGACAATTTTCAAGAATGAAAGCAAGGTCTTGATACTCAATATACTCCGGATGCTTATTTTCTACATACCGACCATCATCCCTACGGATATGTTCCTTTCGAAAACAGACGATCATACCCGCACCGCCGATCCGTTCCATTTCAATAAGTATCAGGTGTTCCGCACCACCACCAACAGAAACGACTGCAACTACTGCAGCAATTCCTATAATAATGCCAAGCGTGGTTAACACGGAACGCAACTTATTCCGTCTGAGGGCTGCTAAACCTACACTAACACCTTGCGTAATTTGCATAATTCTGTAAGTCCTGAAAAAAGTAGCACTACAACTAATACTACTGTTCTATCAATACTCAAATGATGAGTAGATCCGTTCGTAGGGACAGGGTTTCCCTGTCCGATATACAAATCGTTTATGACTTGACCAAGCACTACTCAGGTTTCATAGATTCACCGTGCAATAAGAATGCACGTATGTCGTATCTACCGGGTCGCTCAATCGGTAAATCTCCACTTTCAATCATGAGATCAAGAGGATTGGCATGTGTCCGCAGAGGAAGTTGTACCACTTCATGCATGCGAGCGGATTCGTAGATTGCCATGATGATTTCTATAGCAGCACGACCATGTTTTGCTTCGCCACGGTGTTCAGGCCCACCATCAAGCCATTCAACCAATTCTTCTGCTTGTGCAACGTGCTGATTCGTTCCATCTGAAGGACGCTCTTCCCAATCTGTTGATTTATTGTTTAAGAGAAGGACGCGTCCCTCTGTCACATCAGCGATACCATCTGTGCCATAAACAATGCCACCTTGATAGTTAGGTCTGCCGATTTCTTGGAGTAGCATACCGATGCAGCCATCAGCGAAGCCGACTATTCCTGCACTTCTATCCTCAATCTGTATATCTCGTTCATAACGTTCTGTTTTGCGTTCAACGTTCCCTATTACCCATTGTGGTGCTGGGTCACTGAGAACATAACGCATCATATCAAAGAGGTGTGAGCAGTCATTCAACAATCCCTGTCCACCGTGGCAGACAATCTGTCTCGGTTCGCCTATGGCACCTTCGGCGATGAGATGCCGGGCATCTGTCCAAGCGGAATTGAACCGCCGTTGATGACCTATCACCAGCTTAACGCTGTTTCTATTGGCAGCGATTAACATCTCGTCACATTCCCCAACACTCACTCCCATCGGCTTTTCACATAGGACAGCCTTTGGCGCGCGGGCACACGCTGCGATTACCATCGGTGCGTGGAGTTTATGCCATGTTGCAACACTCACGATATCAAGGGCCTCGTTATCCAGCATGTCTCTCGGATCCAGATAACAATTTTCTGCGGGGACATCGTAAGTATCTGCAAACTTGTCAAGAGCAGCTTGGACAGGATCGGCAAGCGCAACAATTTCAACTTGTTCAACGCCTTGATATCCACGCGCATGCGCGTTTGCTATGCCACCACATCCGATTATTCCCACACGATATTTTGATGCCATTTTCTTCTCCACTTCCTGATAAGACGATTTTTCGTAGGGACTGGGTTTCCCTGTCCTATTTCGTAGGGACTGGGTTTCCCTGTCCTTATTTCGTAGGGACTGGGTTTCCCTGTCCTATTTCGTAGGGACTGGGTTTCCCTGTCCTATTTCGTAGGGACTGGGTTCCCCTGTCCTATTTCGTAGGGACTGGGTTTCCCTGTCCTATTTCGTAGGGACTGGGTTCCCCTGTCCTATTTCGTAGGGACTGGGTTCCCCTGTCCTATTTCGTAGGGACTGGGTTTCCCTCTCCTATTTCGTAGGGATGGGGTTTCCCTGTCCTATTTCGTAGGGACTGGGTTTCCCTGTCCTATTTCGTAGGGACTGGGTTTCCCTGTCCTATTTCGTAGGGACTGGGTTTCCCTGTCCTATTTCGTAGGGACTGGGTTTCCCTGTCCTATTTCGTAGGGACTGGGTTTCCCTGTCCGTTGTATCAGTCTAATACACATGACAAACAACAAAGAATTCAACATATAAATGATTTATGAGATGTGTTCTACATACTCCACAATAACGTGAGTTTGAAAAAGGGATTAAAGTGTAAGTTGTGCTTCTCCTTATCACTAAACAACCTACATTTCAATCCCTATACGCTGCCGTGTCAATCACATGAGATAATTTCAAACACAAAACTACTGATTTTCTTGGACTATTTCCGCATGTGATTTACCGAGATAGGATGCAACTTGCACAAGGTCAAGTATGTTCACATGTCCATCCATGTTCACATCACCAGCGAGCCCTTCACCCGATTCGCCAAACTCATTTGCAACCTGTACCAAGTCTAAGATATTCACAGTACCATCAGCATTGAGATCCCACGGCACAGGAGATATTGTCGTTGTCGTTGTGAGTTCAGCAGTTTCCGTATTATCCGCTTTTGAAGTTGCTGTAACAACGATTTCATATTCACCAGGTTTTGTAAAGAAATCACCTGCAGCAGTAAACGTAACTTCAGTGTAAGTGCCGGGAGCAAGCATAACCTCTATCTGACTTGAAGGAGATGCTGGATCACTTGATGTAGTGAAGGAACCGAGAACGCTGCCCTCAATCCCAACTTCTGCTGAAGAACTAAGCACTACAGTGTCATCAGTATTGCCTTCGTTTGTAACAATCAACACATAACTGACACCCTCTATAGCATCCATTGTATCTCCGATGAGGATATCTTGACCCCGAAACGCTACACCATAAACAGGCGTAATCGTCGTAGTCGTAGTTACTTCAACAGCTTCTGTATTATCTCCTTGTGAAGTAGCAGTCACTGTAATTTCATATTCTCCTGATTTTGTGAAGGAGTCACCCGTGACTGTAAATAGCACCTTCTCGGTTGTCTCTGGTGCAATCACAAGTTCCAACTGACTTGTAGCCGTTTCTTGGTCTTCAGATAAACTAAACTGACCGAGGACACTACCTTCTATACCGACTTCAGCAGAGGAACCGAGTAGAATGGTATCTTCAGTGTTACCGGTGTTTGTCACTAAAAGTGTATAAGTTACGCCGGTGAGTATATCCATCGTTGTGCCTTTCAACTCACCTTCACCTCGCAACTCAACACCGTAAACGGAAGGAACGGCAGCAATTGTAGTTGACGTAGTGATTTCAGCAGACTTTGTGCTGTCCCCTTGCGATGTTGCAGTAACCACAATTTTATAGGTGCCTTGTTGTGTGAGAAGGTCACCCGCAGCAGTGAACATCACATTATCGGACTCCCCTGGAGCAAGCGTTATTTCTAACTGGCTTGTCGGAGGCCCTTCATCATCAGGTCTGCTGAACGAACCGAGAACAGCACCACCAATACCGGCTTCAGCAGAAGAACCGAGTAGAATGGTATCTTCAGTATTACCGATGTTTGTTACCTTGAAGCTATAAGTTACACCTGCAACGCTATCTGTCGTTGACCCTGTAAGAGCATCTTCAGTTTCCAACATTACCCCATAAACTGGTAGAATAGTGGTGAGGGTTGAGACTTCAGCGGAGATTGAATTATCTCCTTGTGAAGTAGCAGTAACTTTTACTGCATATTCACCTGCAGTCGCCAAAACACCACCAGAAATAGTCAAAACAACTTCTGCCGAAGTGCCGAAAGCAAGCGATAATTCG
This sequence comes from Candidatus Poribacteria bacterium, assembly GCA_965261435.1. GTDB lineage: Bacteria > Poribacteria > WGA-4E > WGA-4E > WGA-3G > MSPOR6. Next base: position 1,612,807 of record CBDHDL010000021.1, on the reverse strand, counting down.
GATTCACTCAAGGTCACGTCGGTACCTTCTGTCGCTAATGCTATCACATCATCTGTGTTTCCAGTATTTGTGAGTGCCAGTGTATAACTGACACCTTCACTTGCATTATTGGTTTCAGTCGTCAAGTCTCCTAAACCAGCTAATGTAAAACCATAAACAGGTAGGATAGTCGTCGTGGTTGATGCTTCCGCTGTTTGTGTATCATCTCCTTGCGAAGTAGCAGTGACTTTTACACCATATTCCCCTGCCATCATAAGGGCATCAGCAGAGATTGTTAACGTCACTTCCGCTGAAGCACCGGAAACAAGGGATACAGAATCTTGGCTTAACGTAGCCTCTACATCTCCTGATGTTGACAGGTTTATGACATCATCCGTGTTTCCGTTGTTAGTGATAGTCAGTTTATAACTGACATCTTCACTTGCATCATCTGTTTCAGTCGTCAAATCTCCTACACCTACTAATGCAAAGCTATAAACAGGAAGGATCGTTGTCGTCGTTGTAATATCGGAAGTTACGTCTTCATCCCCTTGCGAAGTAGCAGTGACTTTTACACCATATTCCCCTGCCATCATAAGTGCATCAGCAGAGATTGTTAACGTCACTTCCGCAGCAGCACCAGAGGTAAGCGATACAGAATCTTGGCTTAACGTAGCCTCTACATTTCCCGATGTTGACAGGTTTATGACATCATTCGTGTTTCCGTTGTTTGTGATCGTCATCTTATAACTGAGACCTTCACTTGCATCAGTAGTTTCAGTCGTCAAATCTCCTACACCTACTAATGCAAAGCTATAGACGGGAAGGATCGTTGTCGTCGTTGTAATATCGGAAGTTACGTCTTCATCGCCTTGTGATGTAGCAGTGACTTTGACATCATATTCCCCTGCCCTCATAAGTGCATCAGCAGAGATTGTTAACGTCACTTCCGCTGAAGCACCGGAAACAAGGGATACAGAATTTTGGCTTAACGTAGCCTCTACATCTCCCGATGTTGACAGGTTTATGACGTCATCCGTGTTTCCGTTGTTTGTGATCGTCATCTTATAACTGAGACCTTCACTTGCATCAGTAGTTTCAGTCGTCAAATCTCCTACACCAGCTAATGTAAAGCCATAAACAGGAAGGATCGTTGTAGTCGTTGTAATATCGGAAGTTACGTCTTCATCGCCTTGTGATGTAGCAGTGACTTTGACATCATACCTACCCGCTTTTGACAGTGAGGTGCCAGAAATTCTAATAGTCACTGTTCGCGAACCACCTTGCGTTAGGTTAAAAGAAGTGGGACTTAGAGTAGCAGTAACATCCCCGGAAGTTGTTAACCTTACCCTATCATTTGTGTTACCGGTGTTTGTAACTCGGAGCGTATAACTAACTCCTGAACTTGCATCCGATGGGCTTTTTGTTATGCCACCTACACCTGCTAACGCAATGCCATATACGGGCAGGATAGTCGTTGTCGTCGTTATCTCAGCGGTTTTTGAGTTATCACCTTGTGAGGTCGCTTTAACATTGACATCGTATTCTCCCGCACTTGTAAGCGAACTGCCAGAGAGGCTTAATGTTACTGTTTCTGAAGCATTTGCGGCAAGCGTAACAGAGCGTTTACTGAGTGTACGAGAAACATCCCCGGATGTAGTTAAGTTGAACGTATCATCAATGTTTCCAGTATTTCTCACTGTAAATCGATAACTGACCCCATCACTTGCATCTTTTGTCTCTTTCTCCAAATTACCGACACCTGCTAATGTAACACCGTAGACAGGAACTATTGATGACGTTGATTGCGTATAAATGTAATCACCGCTTGTTCCAAAATTGTTATTAGCAGCGTTACCTGCTGCGTAGAAGGTGATAGGTCCAATGTCGCTTTCCGGTGCCTTCCATTTAAACATCCAACTGTTCATGTCAGGCGTGCCTTGAGCAGTTCCAGCTGCTGAATGTTCAATGTATTGTCTACTGTTAGTTACTTCTGTATTTGTATTGGGATCCACAGAAGTAAATGAACCGGCCCGCACGTTCTTACTATTTAAAGCAGTCATCTGAAATCCCCAACGCTTTTGTCCTTCACGTGATAATTTGACAACGATATCATACTCTTCGCCAGGGGTGTAAGTCTCGGGTACTGTCAACACCAGTGCCCCGCCTATAGCATTCAACGGATTTCCGGAATGGCACTGCATACAGTTATTTTCACCAGGAGCATCTGTTTTTTCATTTGGTGGGTTAAAGGAATAAGCAAATACAGTGCTGCTTGCAACGAAAAAGAATAATAACACCACACAAATCGGTGTAATTTTCTTTAGATTTTTCAAAAAACTCCTCCTTACCAAATACGCAAAAAACGCCCCGCCGCCGACGCTAATCGGTGCTGATTCGCAGTCGGATAAACCGGCAATCGGGGCGTTTTTTGGTATCGTGCGTTAATCGCTAAACTTACTTAAGGATGACCATGCGACGTGTCGCAGTGAAGTTCGCTGTTTTGAGTGAGTAGAAATAGATACCACTTGATACAGCTTCACCAGTGTCGTTTTTACCATCCCAATAAGCCGCAGTTGAATTTGTCAAGTATGAACCTGTGGATTGATGTCCCAAGTTCAACGTCCGTACCGTATGACCAGAAACATTATAAATCTGGATCGTAACTTTGGAATCACGATTCAACTGATAAGGAATCCAAGTTTCTGGGTTGAACGGATTTGGGAAGTTCTGACCAAGCACTGTTTCTTTCGGACGCACATCACCAACTTTCATTTCAACACTCATAAATGCATTGTGAATGTCGGTTGTTTGGACTGTGCGTTCAAACGGACCAGAAACAACTGTACCTTGATCATCAACGAGAGCGATCTCAACTTTATCACCAGCTTGGACGACGCTCTTATAACTCAAGTCTGCCCAAACAGCAGTAACGTTTCCATCTTCACTGGTAACATTCTGCGTTGTAATCACACCAGTACGGAGGTTCTTGGCAACCATCGTGTAAGAAGCACCATTCACTTTGTCTTGCAAACGACTTGTTACGACAAATGCCCAAGTGTTTTTGACAGAGGCGATCGCGGGTGCCGCAGCGGCTTCTTCTTCAGCAGCAGGTTCGTTTGACCATGCAGTACCAGTGAATGTAACCATGCCACCATCAGGTGTGTTGACGATATATCCTTTTCCACCTTCAATACCGAAACCTTCGTCATCTTCACTTACAACATACCCGACAAATTTTTGTGAATATGCGTCTAATTTGATGACGACTGTTGCGTCTATCATTTCAGCAAGTGACTTTGCCGTGATGGGTTCAACTGGCATTAATGGAACAGAGATCATGTTCAATCCAGAAGCAAGTTTGACATCAAAAGTAGACAAGACCGGCTCCGGTTCTGGTTCCGGTTCTGGCACATAAGGTTCAATTGTCAACGTTGCAGTTGGTTCTTTCCATGCAAACGAAGCAGCAACCTGTCCAGTACCGAGGATACCAGGGTGCGGTGTGATTACGCCACCTTCTGTGGGAACACGTAAGTTGCTATGTTCTGGATCTTCTTCAGGTGATAGACCGATGGGTCCCGGAATATCGGAGCCGCGTTCAGTGTTCTGTTCACTACCGGCATCATAAGCTTGGAGCGCGATAGTTACTGAAATTGGCATGCCTGCTTCATCATAGAGCGCTAAGTCAGTTCTACCGATAAATGCATCGTTCGTTGAGACTAACATTGTCGCAAATGAAAGCGAAGAGTTTATGGCATTCGCGGCGACCATTACGCTTACAGATTCTCCAGGAATAACTAAACCATCATGCTGAGCAGCGTTTGCATTGACTGCTGCCGCGAGGGCGGCGAGTCCAGATGTGTCTCCATTTTCAGCGAGAAGGACCATTGCTTCACTGGCAGGTTGACCAAGTTCGTAGAGTTTGGCACCAGCAGGATGCGTTGCAACGATCGGGGGTGAGAATATCTGACCACCCATTCCCGGTTCACCTTCGGTAAGGTTCGTCAATGTAATTTTGAAAATTTGCGGTTCTGGTACAACGGGTTCCGGCTCAGGATCGGGTTCCGGCTCAGGATCGGGTTCCGGCTCAGGATCGGGTTCCGGCTCAGGATCGGGTTCCGGCTCAGGATCGGGTTCCGGTTCTGGATCGGGTTCCGGCTCAGGATCGGGTTCCGGCTCTGGATCGGGTTCCGGTTCAGGATCGGGTTCCGGTTCAGGATCGGGTTCCGGTTCAGGATCGGGTTCCGGCTCTGGATCGGGTTCCGGTTCAGGATCGGGTTCCGGTTCAGGATCGGGTTCCGGTTCAGGATCGGGTTCCGGTTCTGGGTCAGGTTCCGGTTCAGGGTCAGGTGGCGGAGCGACAGTGATTGCTCCATCGGCAGATGTGACATCCAATTCCATGGCAGCAGCATCAGAAACGATAACGCCTGACAGTGTAAATGATGATGCTTTTACCTCTACAACCTCAAAGGTTACCGTAGCAAGTGTACCATCACCATCAGAAGTTGCACCAATAGCGGTTGCTGCGAGTTGGACACTATTCCCATCTGCGGATACCTTAGCAGGTACCGCAAAAGCACCAGCAGGTAAATAGTCAGAATTTGCACTTGAAATATATTTGAGTGCTGACGAATCAAAATTCAAGTCAAATTGGTATCCAGCAACACCAGCACCACCTGCAATATTAATTTTTACTGTGAATTGTTCACCAACTGCAGGAGAATCCATAGTAGCGGGGTCTACAGAAACGGTAGCAGCACCATAACTCACTGCAGTAAGTCCAAAACACATTACAACAGCCAATAGGGAAAATAATACTCTCCTATTAAAAAGCTGATTTTTCATAAAACACTCCTTAAAAATATCTTTAACATTGTGACGATTTCGCTACCTTGCGGTATAGATTTAATACTACGTTTGAGTTAAGTTTCATTAGAAACCATTGGCGCTATCCATAACAATGTGCCGTCACTTAATACACAAAGGGAATCGTTCAAACGTGACTTGGCGTTTAACACCTAATTTATCTTAAAGGTAAATACGTTGTCAAGTAAAATTAGATTTCAAATTAGAATAATAGTATGCGAATCAGAATAACATATTTTAATTATACACAAATACCAGAAACAACGCAAATTAAATGTCTGTTCTATTTACCGTACGAGGTGCAAGTTCATTCCACACCGCTGCTAATTCCGATACTGACTTGAAAACCGGATAGAGTGCTTCCCACATGGCTTTACGTGCTTCAATTGCAGCCTGCTCATCAGCATCGGAGACAGCATCTTCAAATTGTTGTCCCATCTCTTCTTGAACTGATGCACATACTTGTATTAGTTCTGCCAGTCGTTGCGATGCCTCTATCTGACGAGTAACCAGATCTGAAACAGACACGTCTAAATCAGGTTCCACATCGTAAGCACGCTGTGGCAGGAAATTGTGTGGCAGTCTTTCACCATCATCTGTACGCGGCGTGTGAGTAGGGTGGATATGCGGTGTTACAGACAGATACATCGTCATCGGTTCATCTCCAAGCACTTTTACGCGATGCGGTTGATCTGCCAATGCGACACACATCTGTCCAGGACCCAACTCCTGCGTTACTCCGTCAATTTCAAATTCAACGTGACCTTCTAAAATCAGGAAAATCTCATGACCGAGGTCATGGCTATGCAGTTGTGCACTCTGTCCAGCTTCCATCTTCAGAAAACGTGAACGGATTTGCGGCGTCACCAGAACATTACGGATATCTGTACGGTAATCGTAGACAGTAAATCCCATTACATCTCTCCAATTTGCTTGTATGAATTCAGCATAGCATCTTTTAGGGATAGTATCAAGTTAAATATGACTGATATTTCCTTTTATTGAACTACGTATGAAAAACTATCCAAACTATAACTAATATGACAGACAATCTCCTAACTGTACAGTAAACAAAAAACTGTACGGTTTTCAAAATTAAAAGCCAATAAATCTCCCAATAAATCTCAAGCACACACTCACAATTTCCACCTAAACGGTAGCAATTTACGCTTACCGATGGGTATTTAAAGCATCTATCAGAAAAAAATGAAAATTTACTTGACAAATATATATCTATGTGTTATAATACATCACACAATACATTGATATGGAAATTTAAACAATAGGATAAAAACAAATTAGAGACCAATGCACTATAATTCAAAAAGAACAAAATCTACTAATTTCTCTATCAAGAAGGATTATAAAATGCTTTACAAGCAGATAGTTACCCACAGACGAACCTACAGGATAGAACTGCTGTTTGAATTGGTAAAATGGATACAATTTCTAATAAAAATCACCAAGATGCAAACCGTACGAAAACAGGCGAAATTAAAAAAATAGATTTTTTAAAAAATACTTTACCAACACAAACAGCGACAAGCCTAACAAGAGAATTACAAACCGTACAGTTCACCGAAATTTTGTACGGTAAAAGATAACGGTTTTTTATCATAATTAGTAGCGATTTCATTACCGAACAAGTATGGAAAAATGCTTAACCTAATACCATTTCTAATTGAAAATGTCTCTTTTTTAATGCAGAATACCAAACGCGTATTCTGCCACAAACTTTCAGTTTGTGTCCTGATGGATGACTACCACAAAAACCTCCTAATGAGACAATAATTGATAGAATGGGTATAATATCACTTACAAGGAGAATATTCCAATGATTCTACAAGAACACCACAAATCCTATGCAGTAAAATGTTTTGCGCAATATATGACGTGTGACGAAGTAGCAACCGCATTCATCAATAAATTCCCAGAAGATCTGCCAAAACCGCCAACAGAAGGCAACGAAAAACTGTCTGCCGATGAACAAGCAAAATTAGATAAACACATTGATGAAGAACTCAATCATTACAAAAAACTCTATTTTGAGAATGACCGCGAACACGGTATACAAAAGTTCAAGAAAGACTTACCTGAACTCACAGAACGAATCACCAGCGAATATCAAGAACCCATTGATAAAGAAACTGAAAGAGAACACAAACTAAGAGTCAAAAGCAAAATCTCCAATCAACTACGGAGATATAACATTGACCATATAGAATTCCCAAAAAAGTATAAGGAACTATTCAATCAAACGCGAGCAGAATACGAAACACACTTATTAAACTTAGGAGACCAAAAAGGAGAATTCTTCAATAAAGAACTACAAAAAATGTTTGCTGTAACCGAAAAGCGATTAATTGAAGAGAAAGACCCAAACAAAATAATCGCAATAATCAGACTCAAACTCCAATTACTAACGGTCATGCAAAAACAGGAACTATCCAAAGAGAAGCAGGCACTCTCATGAAGATTAAAAATTAGGTTATTTGTCCCCAGACCCGGTTGCTACAAGTAATTTAGACCCAGTCGTAGGTCGGGTAGAGCGAAGCGAAACCCGACACATTGAAATTCCCAAAACACACTTCCGTGTTCTCCGCGTAATCCGCGATTCAGACAGAAACGGGGACAATTACTTTACACACACCTGTTTTCCTGACATGTTGTCATTTAATATGAAAAATGGTATAATAACATATTATGAATGTTAGAACATTACAAGATAAAACAGTTGGAGCAGCGGTCTCTGGTGGACTTGATAGTTGCACAATAACAAAGTGGTTAGTCGATAACGGTGTCAATGTCGTCTGTTTTACAGCAGATCTCGGACAACCTGATGAACGGGACGTTGATGAAATACGTGAACGCATGTTAGCCTGTGGGGCACAAGAAGCGGTCATAGTTGATGCTAAAGACGCACTTGCTGATGCTGGAATCTGTCTAATCCAAACCCAAGCGATGTATGAAGGAGGGTACTGGAATACGACAGGCATCGCACGACATGTCACCGTAAAAGCACTCTTACCCGAAATGGAAAAACGTGACATCTCTATATTAACACACGGTGCAACAGGACGCGGGAATGACCAAGTCCGGTTTCAACTGGCAACAAATATGCTTAACCCCCATTTTTCTGTTTATGCACCTTGGCGAGACACCGAATTCCTCGCAAAATTCAGGGGCAGAAAAGAGATGATAGATTACTGTCAAGCACACAATTTGCCCGTCACTGCTACACACGAAAAACCTTATTCTACAGATGCAAATTTATTGGGATTAACACATGAAGCAGGTAAGTTAGAATCACTAAAAACACCCGCTGGGTTCATTATCCCAGGAATGGGATCCCATCCCAAAGATGCACCTGATGATATAGAACATTTTACAGTGACATTTAGTCGTGGAATTCCAGTAGAGGTAAACGGTTCTCCTGGCACACCACTGATGAGCCTGAATGAGGCTAATCGCATTGGTGGAAGAAACGGTGTCGGTATAGGTATACACACAGTGGAAAATCGTTTTGTTGGGATAAAAAGTCGTGGTGTTTACGAGTCACCCGGAATGGAATTATTAGGAAGATGTTATGAGTTCTTGCTCCAACTCATTATAGATAGACGTGCGCGCAGACACTTTGATAGTATCTCCACAACAATTGCCGAGCAGGTATATCAAGGTTACTGGTTTGATGCTGCTACACAAGCAATGGTTGCATCAATTGAACCGTTGACACGCTTAGCAACTGGAACAATCACGGTAGCATTATACAAAGGGAACGTAGCATTTCATGCAGCAAGTGACGTGCCGCATTCTTTATACTCGGAGGAAACTTCGTCAATGGAGGATGTTGGAGACTTTGACCACGCGGATTCGGAAGGGTTTCTTGCTGTACTTGGCGTAGGTGCACGTGCTTCTGCAATAGCAGGTCAGACAGAGGAGTAGATGTGTGCGTAGGTATATTTGTGCCAATTTTCTTGAAACATCTCAAAAGTAACAATGTTATCAATATTGTGTTTATAATACTCAGTTACTGATGGTGGTGTGAATCCTTCAAAAGGATCCTCAAACTTGTCTGCTCTTGTAAAGAAAAGACTCATATATTTCCAAAGAAAATCTGAATCTATAGGCTGCACTATACCTGTAAGATTACGTATCATTAAAGTTCCTTGTTTGACTTAATTACTGTATCTCAACACGTTCAATATAAAATGACACGGAGAATCTTGAAGGTGTAGCATCAAAATTACCATCTTTAGGAATATGTAACTTCCAATGCTTATAGTCCTCTGAAGGCGGACTGAATGTAGACATTTGCGCACCAAATGCCTGCTCCAACGTAGAGGAAAAATTCTTTGAACACCTCTATCTCAGTCTCTCCTTTCTTATGTCCATGAGCCAGTTTCAATATAGTTTCTCTAATACCTGCTTCATCTTCAGCATCAATATTGACCGGTGAAATCTTTATTTTTTCAATGGTAAAATCGTGTTTGTCTGTCATTATGTTACCCTCTTATGATACATATTGAATTGCTTATAGTATCGCGTTATTGTGAGTGATTTGTCAAGGTAAATGATTCGTAGTGGGTGTGTAAATATTTTGGCATCGTCACGGAGAAAGTCATAAGACATATCACTCGACTTGAGTGCAAAGTCTTAGGCATTCCGATTTCCATTGACATACCGAATCTCTGTCGTAAGGAGACACCGATCTGTCAATAGATTGGCTCTTTGCTCCAGATGAAGTTTAAGATTTTAATCGGGTAATGTTCTGTTTCTTTTAAAACCCGGCAGAATACGCGTTTGGTATTCTGCATTGGTTAGGAAACCGCACCTACCTTCCAGATGCCGCTGGCGAGGTTTCCTAACCTTGCCAAATTACCAAAATGTTTTTTTAAACTTCATCCAGTTTGTGTCCTATAGAATAACCCCGGTATTTTTTTCGTATTGCAAAGTTCATATTAAGATATTAAAAATTAAAAAAATAGTAATAATGTTATTGCTTAATATAAATATATGCGTTATTATAGTTGTAGTAAGTGTATCAATAACTTCGCCAATTTTCTAAGTTTGCGTTGAATGGATATGTCTTGGATACCACCCGACGATCCATGATGTTCAAGGATTTTAATGAATAAAAATAGTTCCATGTTTTGGCAGAAGCATTTTAATAATGTAAATGGTATAACCATACAATCCCTATTAACTGAAGCACTCAACGATCTATTTGAAAAACAGGGTAATCCGCGTATTGCGGAATAGCCACAAGCAATTGGAGGTTCTATGAAAACGCTAAGGTTTTTTGTATTCACATTCATTCTGACAATGTTTCTGGGTCTATCATTTGGTTTCACACAAGACGATAGTGAACGTCTGGTTCAACTTGTCTATTTAATTCCCAACGACCGTAAACCGCAACCGAACATAGACGTGAAATTAGATAAGCTGATAAAAGAGACACAGCAATTTTATGCAGACGAGATGGAGCGTCACGGACACAGCAGAAAATCCTTTCGGTTTGAAGCGGATGAAAACGGTAACGCAATTGTCCATCATGTCAATGGACGCTTTGATGATGCTTATTATCAGATCATGCCGATCGGGAAAATAGATGCCGAATTACAAGACCAGTTTGACCACTACTACAATGGTATCTACCTGATATGCGTTGAGATCAGCAGTGATACATTTGACGATGGGGCTGCGTGTGGGTATGGTGGAAGTACTGCCTTTGGTGGGCACGCTTATATCCCCGCATCGGGGAATTGTTTTGAAGATTCTACGCTTACTGTCCATGAACTTGGACATGCTTTTGGATTAGAACACGATTTTCGTAATCAGTCTAACATTATGTCTTACGGTTGGATACGGAACGAGTTGTCTGATTGTGCTACCTTAAGGTTAAATGTGCATCCTTTTTTCAATCCGGATAAAGTGATTAATCGCAATTATGATACACGTATCAAGCTGCTTTCAAGCAAGTTTGATACGACACCGCCTCACGCACTTCGGCTGCGTTTTGAAATCACTGACCCTGATGGACTTGTCCAAGCACAACTACTCACACACACAACGGGTGACTCTGTAACAACAGGATTCCCAGAGATTGTGACGTGTAAAGCGTTACGCGGTGAAAGCGAAAATGTTGAACTTGTCACAACGAAAATATTAAACGATGTCTTGATACAGGTTACAGACAAACAAGGCAACTCTGTACAGGAAACATTTGATATTGATTTTACAGCACTCACACCGGAAACCCGCACCGACGTCCATATACCCGATGCAGGCTTAGCTGAAGCAATACGTGAGCATTTTGATTACCCATCCGAAAAACAGATCACCTCATTTGACATGGCAAGACTCGCATATTTGAATGCGTCCCGTCGTGGGATAACAGACCTTACCGGACTTGAGCATGCTGTCGCAATAGAGTATTTAAACATCAGCAACAATAAAGTCAAAGATTTTACACCGATATTGGCGTTACCAGAACTCCGTAAAGTCAATATCCGTCTCAACCCAATCACAGACCTCACACTAATATCAGAGTTGACACACCTCACAAGATTAGAAGCCGGTGGAAGTCAGAGCATGAATCACATCACTGTTTTGGCTGACGTCACGCCATCACTTGACATCACAGATTTAGCCGTCATTACGCCATTGGTTGACATCACACCACTGGCAAAGTTGACGCAGCTCACGGAGTTATCTCTCGATGGCAATGAGATCAGTGACCTTACGCCACTCGAAAACTTAACCCAGTTGGAAAAACTATTTCTCGGTGACAATGAGATCAGTGACCTCACACCTCTCGCAAACTTGACGCAGCTGACATGGTTAACACTCAGTAAAAATCAGATACGTGATGTTACACCGCTTAAGAACATGATACGTTTACGCAGTTTAAATCTTCAGTTCAATCAGATTAGCGATACGCGTCCGTTCAAAGGGTTAGTCGAATTAAGAAGATTATTTATTGACAACAACCATCTTATAGACGATATTACGGGACTTGAAAATATGACACGTCTGAGAAACTTACAGATCTCAATTTCCTTGATTACAGACATCACACCCCTGAGACGATTGACAAACTTAGAAGAATTGTATATGAATGATAATCAAGTTGCCGATATTACACCGCTGGCAGACATGACAAAATTAAAAATGCTTTCAATACATAACAATCAGATTACAGACCTCACACCCCTCGCAAACTTGACACAGTTGCAGGAGTTGAGTTTAGGAGAAAACCAGATCGTCAATACGAGTCCACTCATGGGGTTGGTCAATCTAAAACTCTTATTCATTTGGGGGAATCCAATTACTGACCTGCAGCCGCTACTTACACTCAAGCGGCGTGCGCCTGAAATAGAAATCTATCATGCAAGACATGGTAAGCCACTCCCAGTAACGCTATCCAGTTTCAAAGCCACGCGCACAGCTAACGGGGGTATTCTTAACTGGATAACCGAATCTGAAATAGACAATGCCGGATTCAATATCCTACGCAGCAACACAAAGACAGGTGAGTTTGAACAGATTAACGTCAAACTGATAAAAGGGGCAGGCACAACAAGCGAACGTAGCACTTATACGTGGACAGATACCACCGCAAAACCGAACACAGTTTACTACTATCAGATTGAAGATGTATCACATGCAGGTGAACGCACGCGATTAACCACCGTGCGATTGAGAGGACTTGTATCTGCGAGTGGGAAACTTCAAACACGTTGGGCAGATGTGAAAGTTGATTGATAAACACTCAGAAGATCATTGAACAATCTGCCAGAAATGAATAAAACAAAAAGGGACAAGAAAGCAGAGAGACGACTTGTTGGTGGAGATATCGCACCAGAGGTGCAGCACCAGCAAGTGCGTGTCATCGCTGCGGAACAAGATATAACCATACAATCCCTCTTAACTGAAGCACTCAACGATCTATTTGAAAAACACGGTTGTCCGCGTATTGCGGAATAGCCACAAGCAAATTGGAGGTTCTATGAAAACGCTAAGGTTTTTTGTATTCACATTTATTTTGACAATTTTTGTTAGTCTATCATTTGGTTTCGCACAAGAGGATCATCCCCCGATTGTCGTGGTTCCGGCCCCTGAGGAACCAGACGATAGTGAACGTCTGGTTCAGCTTGTCTATTTAATTCCCAATGACCGTAAACCGCAACCGAACATAGACGCGAAATTAGATAAGCTGATAAAAGAGATACAGCAGTTTTATGCAGACGAGATGGAGCGGCACGGGCACAGCAGAAAATCCTTTCGATTTGAAGCGGATGAAGATGGTAATGCAATTGTCCATCATGTCAATGGACGCTTCGATGACGCCTATTATCAGATCAAACCGACCGAGAAAATAGATGCCGAATTAGGCACTCAGCTTGACAACTACTACTACAGCGTCTACCTGATATGCGTTGAGATCAGCAGTGATACATTTGACGATGGTGCTGCGTGTGGGTATGGTGTAAATACTGTCTTGGGTGGGAACGCTTATATCCCCGCATCGGGGAATTGTTTTGAAAATTCTACGCGTACTACCCATGAACTCGGACATGCCTTTGGATTACACCACGATTTTCGTAATCAGTCTAACATTATGTCCTACGGTTGGATACGGAACGAGTTGTCTGAATGTGCTGCCTTAAATTTGCATGTGCATCCTTTTTTCAATCCGGATACAGTGATCACTCACAATTATAATACACGTATCAAGCTGCTGTCAAGCAAGTTTGATGCAACACCGCCTCACGCACTGCGCCTGCGTTTTGAAATTAACGATCCTGATGGACTTGTCCAAGCACAACTGCTAACACGCACAACTGGCGACTCTGTAACAACAGGATTCCCAGAGATTGCAACGTGTAAAGCCTTACACGGTAAAAGCGAAAATGTTGAACTTGTCACAACGAAAATTTTGAACGATGTCCTGATACAGGTTACAGACAAACAAGGCAACTCTGTACAGGAAACATTTGATATTGATTTTACAGCACTCACACCGGAAAACCGCACCTTCGTCAATATACCTGATATGGGCTTAGCTGCAGCAATACGCGATCATTTAGATTATCCACCCGGAAAACAGATCACCTCATTTGACATGGCAAGACTCGCATATTTGAATGCTAACAGTCGTGGGATAACAGACCTCACCGGACTTGAGCATGCTGTCGCAATAGAGTATTTAAACATCAGCAACAATAAAGTCAAAGATTTTACACCAATATTGGCGTTACCAGAACTCCGTAAAATCGATATCAGTCTCAACCCTATCACAGACCTCACACAAATATCAGAGTTGACACACCTCACAAGGCTAATAGCCGGTGGAAGTCAGAGTTTGAATCACATCACGTTTTTGCCTGACGGCACGCCATCCCTTGACATCACACCGCTGGCAAAATTGACGCAGCTCACGGAGTTACTTCTCAGTGGCAATGAGATCCGTGACCTTACGCCACTCGAAAACTTAACGCAGTTGGAAAAACTGTTTCTCGGTGACAATGAGATCAGTGACCTCACACCTCTCACAAACTTGACAGCACTGACATTGTTAGAACTCGGTAAAAATCAGATACGTGATGTTACGCCGCTTCGAAATATGACACGTTTACTCAGATTAAATCTTCAATTCAATCAGATACGCGATATCCGTCCGCTCAAAGGGTTGGTTGAATTAAGAGTATTATATATTGATAGCAATCCGCTCATTGATGATATTACGGGACTTGAAAATATGACACAACTCAAATACTTACAACTCCCAAACCCCTTGATTACAGACATCACACCCCTGAGACGATTGACGAACTTAGTCGAATTATATGTGCGGAATAATCAAATTAGTGATATTACACCGCTGGCAGACATGACAAAATTAAAAGTGCTTTTGATACATAAAAATCAGATTACAGACATCACACCCCTCGCAAACTTGACACAGTTGCAGGAGTTGAGTTTAGAAGAAAACCAGATCGTCAATACGAGTCCACTGATCGGGTTGGTCAATCTAAAAAACTTATCCATTTGGGGGAATCAAATTACTGACCTACAGCCGCTACTCACACTCAAACGGCGTGCCCCCAGCATAAAAATCTATCATACAAGAAAGGATAAGCCACTCCCAGTAACGCTATCCAGTTTCAAAGTCACGCGCACAGCTAACGGGGCTATTCTTAACTGGATAACCGAATCAGAATTAGATAATGCGGGATTCAATATCCTACGCAGCAACACAAAGACAGGTGAGTTTCAACAGATTAACGTCAAACTGATACAAGGGGCAGGCACAACAGGCGAGCGTAGCACTTATACGTGGACAGATACAACAGCTAAACCGAACACAGTTTACTACTATCAGATTGAAGATGTATCACATGCCGGTGTGCATCAAACGCTTACGACAACACGCCTGCGCGGCTTGCTTTCCGCCAAAGGCAAACTGATAACACAATGGGCAGACTTCAAAACAGGACGGTAATCGGAAATGCCAAAGAAAACGGAGAAACGACAGTATTTCCTTATTATTTGGACACTTATTTTTGTGTTAATCTTTTTAGTCATTGCGCTTGCGCAGATGTTATGGTATCTGACCGCTCCTGTTCGTGTTGCACCGCAGCTCAGTTTGCCCGAAGGTACGCGTGCACGCCTCGGTAATGGATACATGCTTGGGGTTCAGTATTCCCCAGACGGTTCGGTACTCGCGGTGACGAGTTCTATCGGTGTGTGGTTATATGATGCCGACACGCTTGAAGCACTTCATCTGCTCACGGGGCACACGGATACTGTCAATAATATTACGTTTAGCCCCGATAGTCGAACGCTCGCGAGTGCGGAGAACAACACCATTTTCTTATGGGATGTTATCACTGGCACCCAAAAAGCAATCTTACAGACTCTTGAACCCAAAGATGTTCATACCAGAGATTTTGTAGATACTGTTGTGTTTAGTCCTGATGGAAAAATGCTTGCAAGTGCAAATAGAAAAGGTGCCGTTCAATTATGGAATATGAAAACATGGGAACTGCAAGCCACGTTTCAAAGACCTTTGGACTTGCATGATCCCATGTATAATCCCAATTCAGCGAACTTGATAGCCTTTAGTCCTGATGGGCGAACAGTTGCAAGTATTAGCGAATCTTGGACGACACTTTATCTGTGGGATGTAGCAACCGGTAACCATCACACCCATCAACTTACGGGGGATAGGTCTCATGGTGACAGTTTGTGTTTTAGTCCTGATGGACAGACGTTGGCACGTTTACAAGCCAACAATCACGTTTCCTTGTGGGATGTAGCAACAGGCACACACACAAAAACGCTCAACGACAGAGCAGACATACGTTATGATAGCGGGTTGTCCTTTAGTCCCGATGGACAATTACTGAAAGCATCAGATCGGGTTGGAAATAGTTATCTTTGGGATGTTGACACAGGTGAACAAAAGCAACTTCCCGATGAGGTCGGATATTGGCGGAAAAGGGCATTGGTTTTATGTATCAGTCCCGATCAAGCCACCTATGTGCTATCACGAACGATTAACAACATAGGTTATATTCAGTTATGGGACGTTGTTGAAGCGAAATCGAAAAAAATGATACCGTGGGTAACCAGTGGGGGTTATATCCGTTTCAGTCCTGATGGTAAAATACTCGCGACGACATACTGGGGGAAAGTCAATCTATGGGATGTAGGAACAGCGGCACACAAAGCTGCATCCTATCCATATTATAATCTCAAATCAAATTCATTACATTTTAGTCCTGATGGAAAAACGCTTGCATCAATAGGAGATTCACTTTCACCAACAAGACACGGTTCTGAGGTGAACCTGTGGGATATTTCTTTTCTCACCTTGCGTGAAGAACTCACAGCAACCCATCCAGAATGGGGGTGGTTAGATGAAAAAGTTGACCTGTTTTTCACTTCGAATCACACCTTCGTTATGACCTGCAAGACTGGGTTTTATTCGTGGGATTTGACGCGTGAAGATACGCTCATCCGCATAGACGACTGGCAGTGGGATATCCCTGAAGTCGTTCGTTTCAGTCCTGATGGGAAAATACTCGCAAGTGGCAAAAATAGAACTGTTTACCTCTGGGATGTCGCGACCGGCACTTATAATCCTACACGTCCGAACCGACTGCCTAAACCGCACATATCACCGAATATTATCTGGGGCATACAACGTAAAATCACTCACACGGGACATCAATGGATTGTCGTCTCACTTGCTTTTAGTCCTGATGGGAAAATACTCGCAAGTGGTGGTGGCAAAGGGCGCGCACTCAGAGACCCACCAATATACACAGTCAGACAGCCAGCGATAATATTATGGGATGTTGAAACAGGCACACAGAAAGCAACGCTTTTGGGACATGATGGAGATGTTACTGCGTTGGCTTTTCACCCATTTGACCCATACCTCGCAAGTGTTGATGGACGAAAAATACGTCTATGGGACCTTGATACGCAAAAACAGATCGGTGTATTCAACGGGCATAACGAACAAATAATTTCGTTAGTTTTCAGTCCTGATGGCAAACACATCGTGAGTGCGGATTTTGGAACGACACTCTTTTGGGAAATATCTACTCTAACTAATATTATATACGGGCTCATGTAAAGAATGATTGCTAATGAAAACATTTAACCCGTATGGCCATTGACTTTATTAAAAATAACCGCACACACCTTTTACATGAGCCTATATACGTTAACATCATAGATTAACCTGTAGCAGATAAATTCTATAAATCTTACAACCCATCGGCAGTTACCCATCGGGCATAGTGAGGTATCTATGCCGTCTTTGCCATCAAAGGTGATAGGAAAGAAACAACTATGAAACTCAAAAAACTATGGATATTTTCTCTTTTAATAGTCGCAATCTGTTGCACTGCACACGCAAACCCGGACCTGCTTGAGAAATTCCGCATACCCCAACAGACCCCTTACGACGGTCTGCTTGTGGAGCTCTACGAAATGCAAGCGGCAGCACTCCCATTTCTGACTGAAACATTAACAGACTATCATGGACAGGCACAATGGAGAGCACTGAATTACATCAAAGATTACTACCCAGAACCGGAGGCTTTACCAGCACTCACAACCTTTTTTCTAAACGACATTTACGACATTGGACACCGCAGTGAAGCAGCGTCTATAATCGCTCGTATTGATACCGAATATGCGAAAAAACTATTCCAAAAACACCTCAACGCAGATAGAGTGTCACAAAATATCATCGTTGATGGGCTTATCTACTTGAAAGATAAACAGGTGATACCGATACTTGTAAAACGTCTTGAAGATACAAAGGTGCATACTCGGTTATATGCTGCGGAAGTGCTTTCAGATTTCAATGACAAACGCGCGATCCCCGCGCTGATGAGTATCCTTCATGACACGGAGCATTTAGAAGACTCTATGCTACAACGTGCAACAGGGGCATTGGCACGTTTTGATGACCCAGTTATCCTGTCAACACTTGTAAGATTTTACAAAGAACATATCAGCAGATCGATTCCCCCAAAGTTGGCAACGATAAACCCCACAAACCTACAAGCAATCCTAAAGGTATTAGAACAAACAAAAACAGAAAAGGCGCGTGTGAATTTAAGATCTGCAATACACTATGCAAAAGGCGCGACACCTCAAATTATACCAATCTATGAGAAGCTATATTACGAAACCGATGATACCATCATACGCAAATTCGAAATCATAAGGGTGCTGCGGGATATGGGTCCGCAAGGCCTTGAAGCATTGCTGCGTATCGCTGAAAAAAAACCGACTGAAAGCCTATTCTATGCTCTAAAAACTTTCCACAGTCCTAAAGCGATAGAGGCGGTTGCAACATTCGCACTCAATAGAGACTCGGCATTACAAGAAACCGCACTTAGTATGCTCACAGAATTTAGTCCACTGCATAAAGCGGAGATCGCAAAATACGTCCCGCAGCTGCTTGATGACCCGGATCCAAGCATAATAGACCTTACCTTTCGGCTTATCAAAACATTGGAACTGACAGAATTCGCACCGGACATAAAGCGATTTACACGACACCCCGAAAAACACGTTCAAAACGCCGCGCACTTCCTCTTGGATGAACTTACGGGAAAACCACAACTCACACTAAAGGCCGAACCAGATAAACCGCAATATGAATATGGACAACCTATCACCCTGAAATACCGAGTCAGAAATGTTGCCAACTATCCGATAGAAATTGTATTCACGAGAAAATCGACGACAATAGAAAAGGTGAAAATCCAAAAACCTGACGGTATACGCGAAGACTATTGGGGTCCACACAAAGATTACTTCTCAACAAAGTTCGATCACAAAACGTTAAAACCGGGTGATGAAATCACCGACACCCTTACAATTTCTCTGAGCACGCATCCCCTTTATCAAATAGGCAGGTATACCGCACAGATACGTCTGAAACCTTACGGGGGTGGCAGTAATTTCGATACAATAACATATCCCGATACACTTACCGCTGAAACGGATTTCAATATCAAACCGCCTACCGTAGATTATGTAGACAATATCCTTGATCAGATAGCGGCTGATAATATCATAGATTCCACTAAGACCTACTATAAACTCGTAGAATTGAAAAAATCCGGGTTGTTCCCCCGCCTACAAAACCGCGCATTCATACCTTTTCCATCCTCCACCCGTTTATACGCTCCAGAACTTATGAAACTTTCAAACGAAGAGTTCATAGAAGAATACTATAATCTGTTATTGAATGGTAGGTCATTGACAAAAACGCAACCCATCATGGAATATGTCGCTGCTATAGGCGGCGCACAGAGCATCCAGATCTTTCAATATGAAGCAATAACCGGAAACGTTGAAGCTGCACTCCAACTTAAAAAACTTGGGGATGATTCATATATCACCTGGTGCAAACAACTCTCGGAAAAACACCTCACGCATGACGACAAACGACGCAGATTAGAGGGGGCGAGGAATCTATTGCTCATACAGCAACCAAAATTTGTAGGCAGTCAGCGTTGGGAATACGGCAGTGCTAAATACAGCAGTGCTCTCACGCATCCAAGTTTTTTCGAAAAAACGAGACACCACAACTCGCAGCACAGTGGCCACAGATCGTTGAAAAGGTCGCGACACTTGATGGACTGAAAGAACTCCTTAACCATGAAATTCCCGCAGTTAGGCGCGGCGCAGCCTATCAACTTGCATTCCTCGGTGATGATGCGGGTGCCGACATCATACAAGAAGATTTACACGCAAATCATAGTGAGACACGATACGACGCTGCACGCGTGCTTCTTAACCTAAAATCAAAATAGTACGTCTCCACCTTACCCAGTGGCGTTTTTAGAATCAAATACAATATGAAAGGAACAACCTATGAAACTCAAAAAACTATGGATTTCTCTTTTAATAGTGTCAATCTGTGGCACTGCACACGCAAACCCGGACCTGCTTGAGAAATTCCGCATACCCCAACAGACCCCTTACGACGGTCTGCTTGTGGAGCTCTACGAAATGCAAGCGGCAGCACTCCCATTTCTGACTGAAACATTAACAGACTATCATGGACAGGCACAATGGAGAGCACTGAATTACATCAAAGATTACTACCCAGAACCGGAGGCTTTACCAGCACTCACAACCTTTTTTCTAAACGACACCCGCGATCTGATACAACGCCGTGACGCAGCATTTACAATCGCTCACATTGATAACGAATATGCGAAAAAGCTATTCCAAAAACACCT
Organism: Candidatus Poribacteria bacterium; assembly: GCA_965261435.1. Classification (GTDB taxonomy): domain Bacteria; phylum Poribacteria; class WGA-4E; order WGA-4E; family WGA-3G; genus MSPOR6. The sequence continues at coordinate 1,592,177 of CBDHDL010000021.1, read as the reverse complement.
CAACGCAGATAGAGTGACACAAAATATCATCGTTGATGGGCTTATCCGTCTCAAAGATAAACAGGTGATACCGCTACTTGTAAAACGTCTTGAAGATACAAAGGTGCATACTCGGTTATATGCTGCGGAAGTGCTTTCAGATTTCAATGACAAACGCGCGATCCCCGCGCTGATGAGTATCCTTCATGACACGGAGCATTTAGAAGACTCTATGCTACAACGTGCAACAGGGGCATTGGCACGTTTTGATGACCCAGTTATCCTGTCAACACTTGTAAAATCTTACAAAGAACATCTCAGCAGAGAGATTACCCCAAAGTGGGCACCGATAAACGCCACAAACCTACAAGCCATCCTAAAGGTATTAGAACAAACAAAAATAGAAAAGGGGCGTGAGGATTTTAAATATGCGATACGCCATCCAAAAGGCGCGACACCTCAAATGATACCGATCTACGAGAAGTTATATTACGAAACCGATGATACCATCATACGCAAATCCGAAATCATAAGGGTGCTGCAGGATATGGGACCACAAGGACTACAAGCATTACTGCGTATCGTTGAAAAAAAACCGACTGGCAGTGTGTTATTTGCCCTAAAAACTTTCCACAGTCCTAAAGCGATAGAGGCGGTTGCTACATTCGCACTCAATAGCGACTCGGCACTACAGAAAACCGCACTATATATGCTCACAGAGTTTAGTCCACTGCATAAAGCGGAGATCGCTAAATACGTTCCGCAGCTGCTCAATGACCCAGATCCAAGCATAATAGACCTTACCTTTCGGCTTATCAGAACATTAGAACTGACAGAATTCGCACCGGACATAAAGCGATTTACACGACACACCGATAAATACGTTCAAAACGCCGCGCACTTCCTCTTGGATGAACTTGCGGGGAAACCACAACTCACACTAAAGGTCGAGCCAGATAAACCGCAAAATGAATATGGACAACCTATCACTCTGAAATACCGGGTCAAAAATGTTGCCAACTATCCGATAAAAGTTTTGTTCGCAATAAAATCGGCTACAAAAGAAAGCATGAATGTCCAAAAACCTGACGGCACACGCGCAGACTATTGGGGGCTGCACGTAGATTACTACTTAACAAAGGACGATTACAAAACGTTAAAACCGGGCGATGAAATCACCGACACACTTACAATCTCTCTTAGCACGCATCCCCTCTATCAAATAGGAAAATATACCGCACAGATACATCTGATACCTTATAGGACTGGCAGTCGTTTCAAGACAGCAGTAACAAATCCCCATACACTTACCGCTGAAACGGATTTCAATATCAAACCGCCTACTGTAGATTATGTAGACAATATCCTTGCTCAGATAGCGGCTGATACTATCATAAATCCCGATATGACCTACTATCAACTCGTAGAATTGAAAAAATCCGGGTTGTTCCCTCGCTTACAAACCCGTGCATTCATACCTTTTACACCCTCTACACGCAGTGTATACAGGAGTGAGTTCTCAATGACCAGCTTATACGGTCCAGAACTTTTGAAACTTTCAAATGAAGAGCTCATAGAAGAATTCTATAATCTGACATGGCACAATATGTCATTGACAAAAACGCAACCCATCATGGAATATGTCGCTGCTATAGGCGGCGCACAGAGCATCCAGATCTTTCAATATGAAGCAATAAGCGGAAACGTTGAAGCCGCACTCCAACTCAAAAAACTTGGCGATGATTCATATATCAGATGGTGCAAACAGCTATCGGGAAAATACCTCACGCATGACTATGAACCGCGCAGGTTAGAGGGGGCGAAGAATCTACTGCGCCTACAGCAACCCAAATATGTAGACAGTCACCGTGGGGACTACGACAGTGCTATCACCTCCCCACATTTTTACAAAAGCAACGAGACACCACAACTTGCAGCACAATGGCCCCAGATCGTTGAAAAGGTCGCGACACGCGATGGATTAAAAGAACTCCTCAACCATGAAATTCCCGCAGTCAGGCGCGGGGCAAGCCTATCAACTTGCATTCCTCGGTGATGATGCAGGTGCCGACATCATACAAGAAGATTTACACGCAGATCGTAGTGAGACACGATACGACGCTGCACGCGTGCTCCTTAACCTAAAATCAAAATAGTCCGTCTCCACCTTATCCAGTGGCGTTTTCCCAATCAAAAGCGATATGAGACTTTATAACATTTCTAATTGAAAATATCTCTTTTTTAATGCAGAATACCAAACGCGTATTCTGCCACAAACTTTCAGTTTGTGTCCTGAAGAATAACTACCATTATAACCGCCTAATGAGACAATAATTTATAGAAATGGTATTAGATTACTTACCATAACCTGCATCACCGCACCCGAAATAAGCGGCACAGTCAGATTGTCATCAACACCCAACGGAAGAAGTTCAGTCAGTGTGGCAACAAATGCACCTATAATTCCTATAATCGGGTTTAGCCAGAAAAGCGAAATCGCTGCACAAACGACAAAACATGCTGCACTCCCCTCCAAACTCTTATCACCAATAAGTTTTATACGACCCCACGCTCTACCCACTAAGGCAGCAGCTGTATCCCCTAAAACTATAAAGAAAATGCTAACTATTGCGATGTTTTTGTCAAAGAACACAATACAGAGAAACGTGCTGACAAGATAGTACGTCGCTCCAGTAATTGCTCCCTTACGTTCATGTTTACGGAGAATAGATTCAAAAAAGCGAAAGAACAAATCTCTGAAACGTTTAGACACCCATTTCAAGAATTCTACTACCACCGCAATCCCCACCAAACAACCTCCAATTAACAGCATCGTTGACTTATCTAAGACAATATATATTAAAGGTAGGAAGAAGCCTGCAAGGTGTGTGGTTTTCCTTAATAATTCCGCAATCATTAAATCAATATCTCCAACATAAGGTGTGGACAGAAATCTAAAAGACTAATTTTCTTGTATTTGCCAAAGAAATATCACAATTTTGTTGCATTCTAAGGTTAAAATTTAACACCATTGGAAATTGCTTTGAAAATAAAAAATTGACATAGTGTTTTGTCTACACTTAAATGATGAGTAGATCCGTTCGTAGGGACAGGGTTTCCCTGTCCGATATACAATCATTTATGACTTGACAAAGCAATAGAAGAAAAATTTTGTTTTATCATGAGAGGAAAAATGAAAAGCCTTTACATAGGTTTGTTGCTGTTTGTATTTAGTATAGGTTTATTCTTTGCTTCAAATGCTATTGCAGAGGATTCACAACAGACCGTAAATATCAAAGGTGTAGTCGTAGATGTTGATACCGACACACCTTTAGTTGATGTAACTATAAAGGTTGTAGACACAAATATCAAGGTAAAAACAGATGAATCAGGTGCCTTTTCTTTAGAATTACCGATCGGGACTTATGCATTACAAGTCTCTGCACCGTTCTACACCACTTCTGTTATATCCGAAATTGAAGTCAACGCCGAAGGGCCTACTGAATCTATCCGAGTAATCCTTGATCCGAAGGTTGTCACATTAGACGCCATCAAAATGAAGGTGCGACTGAGTCAGTCTGGAGAGCGTGGACTCCTTGAAAAGAGGATGCGAAGTTCACGAATTGAAGACAGTATCAGTACTGAAGAGATCAGTCGTTTGCCAGATTCATCAGCAGCGCAAGCGATAAAACGTGTAACAGGTGTCAGTATCGTCGGTGGAAAATATGTTTTTGTCCGCGGGTTAGGGGAACGTTATAGTAACACACTTCTGAACAATGTTGAGATACCGAGTCCTGAACCGAACCGTCGTGTTGTCCCGATGGATATCTTCCCTGCCAGTCTACTTGCCAGTCTGCAAACTGTGAAGACATTTTCACCTGACCAACCGGGTGGGTTTGCCGGTGGGTCCGTGCAAGTATTTACAAAAGACTTCCCAGATGCATTGACGATGTCCCTCTCTCTCTCAACAGGTTTTAATACACAAGCAACAGGGACAGATGGATTGACATACCCGGGCGGTAGTCTTGACTTCCTCGGATTTGACGACGGTTCACGAGAACTTCCAACAATCATTCAAGAAAAGGCGGAAGAGATTCCGATCCGTGAACGGGGACGTTTTACCACAAGAGGATTCACAAGTGAAGAAATTCAGGAGTTTGGACGTTCCTTTTCAAATGTATGGTCCCCAGAACGACATACCGTCCCGGTAAACCAAGGGTATAAATTCAGTTTTGGTAACAGCAATACAGTATTCGGAAAACAGTTCGGTTATCTCGGTGTTATCTCTTATGGCAACAGTCATAGCTACAATACACAAGTACGAAAAGCGTTCCGAATCGGACTAAACGAGACACTTTCACCGGTTACCAATTACGCTGTTGAAGAGAGTGGTCATGAGGTAGATTGGGGAAGCGTTGTCAATGCAAGCCTGCGATTTTCACCCCATCATATCCTTAGTTTACGAACACTTACAACACATGCCGCAGAAGACCAAACCCGGACCTGGACAGGTTTTAACGCAGATAGAAATACGGATCTGCAGAGTGCAAGGCTGCGTTATGTAGAACGCCAACTCTTCTCTGGACAATTGGCTGGTACACACGGTTTCAATTTCGGTACACCGCAACTTAAAACCGTTTCTATGGAAGAGAACATTGAAGCCGTTGATGATGCTGTAGCTGCAAAAGCCGAAATGGGAGATGACCCCGCAGACCTATCCATGGAATGGAGACTAACATACTCCCGCGCTGCACGCAATGAACCTGATACACGTGAAACGATCTATGAAGATCGGGAAGGTGAATATACCTTCCGCGATGTAACACATAGCGGAAGCCGCTTCTTCTTTGATTTGGAAGATGATGAGTACAATGCGCGTGTTGACATGACAATACCTATTAGACGAGAAGGTTTCTTCAAATTTGGCGGTCTTTTGCGAGATAGGGCGCGTTCATTTGATGTGCGAAGATTTAGGTTTCTGCCATCAGACAATGTAGACGCGAGTGTAAACCTCGCTTCACCCCCTGAAACACTATTTGATTCAAAGAACATTGCACCGCGTGTTTTTGAGTTACGTGAATCCACCCTCGCAACAGATAATTACCTCGCTGACCACAATGTCTATTCTGGATATCTGATGCTTGATATACCGTTAACTGCTAAATGGCAGTTGATGACGGGATTGCGCTTGGAGTCTTCTGAACAGGTCGTCACTACCTATGACCCATTCTCGCCTGTTCTAAAACCCATTAAAGCAGATTTAGGAACACTGGATCTTTTGCCGGGAGCGAACCTCACATATAGACTAACAGAACGCATGAATCTAAGGTTAGCAGTTTCACGCACAGTCACACGTCCCGATTTTCGCGAACTCGCACCTTTTGAATTCACAGACTTTGTTGGGGGACGAACTATTCTCGGTAATCCAGATTTAGAACGGACATTGATTGACAACTATGACTTCCGCTGGGAGGTTTTTCCAGATACAAGTGGCGGCGGTGTTGTCGCAATCAGTGCATTCTATAAGAGATTCCAGAAACCTATTGAACAGATCATTCAACCGCAGGCTGAAGTTCGGATCACTTATGAAAACGCAGAAGGAGCAAACAATTACGGATTGGAATTTGAAGCACGACAAAATTTGGGTGTGATTACGCCAAAATTAAGCGCTTTCTCAATCAATACAAATGCAGCCTTCATCACCTCAAGAGTCGTACTCCCAGAAGATGTGGGTATTCAAACATCATCAGAACGCTCATTGCAAGGACAGTGTCCATACATTATAAACCTTTCAGTCGGTTATGAAGATCCTAATTGGAGTATAGCAAGTTCTATAGCATACAACATCTATGGCAGAAGACTCTCAGATGTGGGGAACCACGGTGCACCTGATGTGTTTGAACAACCACGGGGACAGTTAGATATGAGTTTTAGTCGGACAGTCGCAGGTTCATATAAATTTAGTTTTTCCGCTAAGAACTTACTTGATCCAGAAATCCATTTCAAACAGGGAGATGAGACATCTGTAAGTTACAAAATAGGCAGGTCGTTCTCACTCGGAATTAGCTATAACCTATAAAAAAAACTGCTGGCGAGGTTTCCTAACCTCGCTGATGCAGAGTGTCTGATTAACTCTAAAACTTACTATAAATGATGTTAAAAAGTCAAAACCTTGTCAGTATTCTGTAACAATTATTGAGTACAATTTTAAGCGTAAGAATTGATAGTCGTGACCACTCAACAATGGGTTACGGTCTAATATTCTGTCAATACTCAAATGATGAGTAGAACCGTTCGTAGGGACTGGGTTTCCCTGTCCGATATACAAATGATGAGTAGAACCGTTCGTAGGGACTGGGTTTCCCTGTCCGATATACAAATGATGAGTAGAACCGTTCGTAGGGACTGGGTTTCCCTGTCCGATATACAAATCTAAAAAGCAAAAGGAGCTTAGATAAGCTAATGTTAAATATTTCATCAACCCTAAAATCCTCATGGGAACAGGGTAAGTTTAAATGGATGTTTCAATTAATTGTCGTTTTCGTCCTTGGATTGGCTTTGGTCTTTGTTGGATGCGGTAGTGACGATGAAGATGATGGCGTAGGTGATGCAGTCGTAGAAGAGACTATTACCGTTGATGGACGGGAAGTGGTTGTTCTACAAGGTAAACTAACTGAAGACAAAACACTTTCATCAGACTACGACTATCTATTGCGGGGTGCTGTGTTCGTGGAATCCGGTGCAACATTGACAATAGAACCCGGTGTCACAATTTATGGGGAACAAGCAGAAAATGGTACCCTCATCGTTGCACAAGGCGGGAAAATTATGGCAGACGGCACTGCCGATGCACCTATTGTCATGACAAGTGATGCTGAAATCGGACAACGCGCCCGTGGACAGTGGGGCGGCCTGATTATCAACGGTATGGCACCGGCAAATCAAGGTATTACCGCTGGTGAAGGGGACACCGGTAATTACGGTGGAGATAAGCCGAATGATAACAGCGGCATATTACGGTATGTGCGTGTGGAATACGCAGGAATAGAATTTAGTCCTGACAACGAGTTGAACGGTATCGCATTACAAGGTGTCGGGTCCGGGACAGTCATTGAATATGTCCAAGTACACATGAATCAAGATGATGGCATTGAAATGTTCGGGGGGACAGTGGACCTTAAATACGCTCTTGTAACAGGTGCACGCGATGATTCATTTGATTGGACAGATGGTTGGACAGGTAAAGGACAATTCTGGGTCGCACAACAATACGGTGACGACGCAGATAACGGTTTTGAAAATGATAATAGCAGTATGAACAACGAAGCAGAGCCACGTTCAGCCCCAACGATATACAATGTTACATTAGTTGGTGACCCCGATGGGCCCGAAAGCGATAACGGTATGTTGATACGTGAGGGTGCTGCTGGGATGTATGCAAACTTTATCGTCACAGGATTCAACAAGGTTGGTCTTGATGTCAATAACGAATCATCTCACAAGCAAGCCAATGATGGAAACTTAGTTGTCAAGAACAGCACATTCTATAATAATGGAGTCGCTAACTTCGGAGATGAAAAAGGTGAAGGAAGTGACAATGACAGTTTTGACGAAGCTGGATGGGCAAAGGGACTTGGCAATGCAGAAACGGATGCAAACCTTGTTGATCCATTCAACAAGAGTAATCCCAATTTCACATCCAGTTCCGGTTCATCTGTCGTTACACCAGCAACCCCGCCATCAGACGGGTTCTTTGACGCTGTCAATTTTATCGGTGGAGTAAGTCCATCCAACAACTGGACAATAGGCTGGACAACAAGTGCAAGGAACTAAAAAACGTAGTACTACAATCTCTGCTTGGTACGACCTCTCTTACATTGCGACTGCAGTTATACTGTTTAGCAGCTGTTTGATGGGGTGTCAGCACCAAGTATGGGAAAACAGTCTCGACTCGCCGGACCAAATCGGTCTGGCAGTCGTTGACGCTTTAAATCAGAAGAACATTGAAAAGTTAGACCAGCTACGCGTTCAACGGAACGAGTATATCTCTTGGATTTATCCTGCATTTCCAAAGAGAACTTTTTCTGCCGATTTTGCTTGGTCAAACCTAAATAAGAAATGTACCGTCGGGATGAGAAGGTGGATTGAACGTTACGGTGGTCTCAACCTAAGTTTTGTAGACATACGTTTTGAAAAACCGACAGAAACTTACAACGGATTCCAACTTAAACGTGGCACCATCTTAACACTTAAGAATGGCAAAGGACAACATAAGGAGTTGGAAATTCTTGGTTCCGTTGTCGTCAAGGGTAACAGATATAAACTGCTTAGTTATGATGACTAAAGGCTGATGCATTGAAGGATTTTTTATTGTCTTTTCGTAGGTCGGGTAGAGCGTTAGCGAAACCCGCAGAATGCCAAACGCGCATTCTGCGTTGATTTGGACATGACCGCCACAGTCAATACATGTCGGGTTTCGTTCCTCTACCCGACCTACGAAAATAATGCTATATAATCATTTCCAAAATCTGGGAGGACTAAACTGAATGAGTCACGCACTCTCTATTTATACATCAGGAAAACAGAGAAGAAAAAGAAGTAGAAAGAAAATGGCAGCGAGTGAAAGGTTAGGCGTAAAACCCCCAAATGTTGCTCGAAGAGTTGCCGTAGAAAAAGCTGCAGAGGTTTCAATCACAGTCGCGGACGCACAACGCGAGAACCGCCAAGCAAGCAAAAAGTGGAAAGCAAAAGCCAGAAAGTTGGCGTTTGGATTTGCAATCGGTCTACACGCTGCTGCACTTATCATAGTTACGGTATGGTTTGTTAAAAAGACAGTCTTACAGATGGACGAAGACAAAATACAGAGCGTCGTTGTGGAAAAACCACCAACGCAGACTAAACGAACTTCTGCCCCCCGACATGCTCAGAAAACGACAAAACCAAAAGCAGTCGAGATTCTCGTACCTAAAACGAATGCTGTATCAGCGAATCCCAACTTATCATTGGGACCCGCAAGTTTTACGATGCAAGTGTCTGACCTGCCAGCAGACAACGCAATGCAATTAAACACATTAGGTATGGGTAGAGCAATGATGGAAACAACACGGCAGGTGAAAATCGTTTCAACAATTCCGAAGTTTGAAATGCCGAAATTTGAAACGACAAGTCTATCCATGAAAATGGATATGGGATCAAGTTTAGCCGTAATGGATTTCGGTACAACAGCGGATCTTGGATTATCTGCATCAGAGTTTGGTGAGACGAAACAGTCCTTCTCAGAGTTTTTGAGGAAGGTACGCGATAGAATTAAAGAAGTACAACGATTCCCACCAAATGTTCGTAGTTTAGATGATGGATCGTCAACAACAATCCGCTTTACGCTACTCAGAGATGGTACAATTCGTGACCCGAAAGTATCAAATTCGTCAGGTTCACGATTGTTGGATAACGCTGCTCTTGCTGCTGTTCAGAATGCTGAACCGTATCCACCGTTTCCCGATGGACAGTCAGGAAATAGCATTCGACTTGAACTTCCGGTCGTGTTTGAGTTGGTAAATTAGAGTATTAGGCACACTCATGAAGATAAAAATTAGGTAATTTGGACCCAGACACGGTTTTGGACCCAGACACGGTAGGTGCGGTTTCCTAACCGCACCGGATTCTACAAGAAACTGAAAATCACCCGATTAAATTTTTAAACTTCATAATGGCATTCATACCGTTGATTTCTTCCTAACCTCGCCAAATTACCTGACTTATTTTTTTTAACTTCATCTGGCGTGAGGATATTTCTTACCTGTCAAGAACTCTTACCTGTCAAGCACGCTCTTTGCTCCAGCGGAGCAATATGTCTATAGAAAAATGGATGTCAACAGAACGCACTCCAGCGGAGTGCTATGTAAACAAAACCGAACATAATCAAAAAATCAATGCTTTGCCAAAAACTTTACACACCTATACCCGCACCCAATTGCGAATGTTGCAGTTTTACCCACTATGTGCTAAAATACATGCAGAACATTACTATCATTCAGGGAGACAAGTATGGCATCTGTTACAGCCGAAAAATACATCACACCTGAGGAATATCTCGCCGAAGAACGTAGAGCAGAGATCAAAAGCGAATACATCTACGGTGAAATATTCGCAATGTCTGGAGCGAGTAACGCACATAATCTTATTACCTTAGATATAGCGACTGAACTTAATCTCCAGTTGAGAGGGAGTGGTTGTTTAGTTTACAGTAGCGATATGCGGGTAAAAACGGAGGCGACAGGGTCTTATTTCTATCCAGATGTCGTTGTTGTGTGCGATAAACCCCGTTTTGAAGATAATGTTTTTGATACCCTCCTGAATCCCATCCTTATCGTAGAGGTGCTTTCGCCATCAACCGAGTCTTATGACAGAGGGAAAAAGTTCGCACATTATCAGGAACTTATGTCTTTGCGTGAGTATATCCTCGTATCACAAGATAGGATTCGCGTTGAGCATCACCGTCTGGTTGAGACATTGTGGGTAGGAAAGACGTTTGAAGCACCGGAAGATGTCCTGAAGTTCAATTCCATTGAATGCGAATTACCACTCAGGGATATATATACCCGTGTTTCATATTCGGATTGACAATAGGATATATTCTGAAGAGTTTATTGACAAGCCGCATACCGAACTCACGTTCATCTATCCTCTGATGTCGTTCCCGTTTGCCAACTACTCTTTTCAAGAATCGCATATATTGTAGAATTCCAAAACAGATCACCAGGTGCGACTGCATGCCACTCACCGTCAACAAAAGTCATAACCGCTCCTACTTTCTCACTCTTAGCAAGGATTTCTTCAGGGAATCTGTCCTCAGGTCCCCAATTAGTATAACCTAAAGGATCCTTGCTATCCCATAACCATTGTCCACTATCTGTTTTATGCAATCCAATCCAATAGAGTTCATATCCGAATGTGCTTGACACCCACTTCTGTTCTTCCGCATCATTAATTGCAACGAGATATGCACCTTCAGCTTGTGCGCGTGCTTTAGCAGCATCATACCCTTCACACATTATCCTTACGTACGCATGTCCATTATACGGATTCACTATCCAATCTTGAGGTGTAGGTTTTTTTGGCGGTCGAAGCATTCCTGGCATCAATATAGGTTCTGGTGGTTTCGGGTTCTCAGGTATATCGCTACTATCGCCATTAAGTTCCAAAACTAATCCCTTGTAACGTGAATTCCCTTGTATAAGGATCTCCTCTGATTCTGCTGTCAACTGTTGATATTCAATTGAGACTTTATATGATTTCGGTTCAGTATGGTGAAACAGTCCGTACCAGAAATTCCCTTTCGCATCTGTAGTAAGGATACGGTCACCATAGTTATTAATTTTGAAAATAACGGGTGCACCTGTTACAGGTTTTTTATCATTAAATACGACTTTTCCCTCAATCCACATCATCTGTCGTGCTACGATCACAACATCCTTGAACTTTTTTTCAGTTGGTAAAGAAAAGACAATGCTACTCGGAGAATGTTTATCTCCATAGAGAGTCATGACACCAATTTTGACTGAAATGAGTTGATATTCTGACCTAAATTCAGTTTCTGTTTTTTTGGGGTTGCGTATTATATCAAGCATTCTGGCAGGCATAAGTTCAATTTTCATCATACCTTGATTGATCTTCTCTTTAATAGCAAATGAACCATCGTTTTTAGTGCGTGCTGTTATGAAACCCGGAGCAGCAGCAATTGTCCTAATTGGTTGATAAATCATTGAACCGGTTTCACCCATATCAACTGGATACACCATAACAATATGTCCAGCAATTGGTTTTCCATCAACATCAATTAGTGTACCAGAGAAGGTTGCTGCGTTATCCTTGGTATTGCATGCATTCAGTATGACACAGCACATTACGATAATCCCAAATTTTGAGATGATATTGCCTGTTTTCAGAAGATTCATTTTTGTTTTCCTTTGCAGTTAGAGGACTGTGAACCGTGAAGAAGCTAATTTTCGTTAGGTTGTGAAATGAATTGCATGGATGGCTTTTCAAGGATTGCTCTGCCGAATTCTGCTTCAGTCACATCCCATCGCCAGTCAAAAGAATCTGTCATGACATAATCTTTCGTTTCGGTATTCCCTTTTTCAGGTTGGTTTGGCAACCAGTTTGTATAGGTAACAGGTTCACCGCTGTGCCATTTCCATTTTCCCTCTTCTTCAGTATCACTTAGTCCAATCCAAAAAGAATCATTACCATAGATACGCCTGAGCCATACCTCCTCTGCTTCATCATTTATTGAAAGGAGATAAGCACCTTCTCTCTCGGCTTGCTGCATTGCCTCTTTAATAGTTTGAATTTTAGTTATTTTGTAACCATGTCCATTTGTTTGGTTACCAATCCACATCGGTGGCGGTTCAAGGAATTCTTCAAGAGCATAATACCTTTCGTTATGGGTTTTGGTGGGTTTGGTTAACGGACCAGGATTTCCGTTTAACTTCAATACAAGGTCAACATCGTCTATCATAATGAAAGGGGATGTTTTCGCATTAAGTCCTTGATATTCAACAGCAAGTCTAACGAAGTATCTCGGTGGATAGTTAACATAAAGATAATCAACGAAATACCCCTTAGAATCAGTTGTTTTTATCAACCAACCTTCACCTTTGCCATCCCTATATAAAGACGGCGTTTCCCTAAGGACATATACCTTTGAATTAGCAGCCGGTGTACCATCTGCGTAGATGACACGGGTTGTTAACTTTGGTCGTTTTCTGATGTCAGCAGTAATGATGATGTTTTCCATTTTTACACCAGTTTCTAAGGCAAAAATCACGGTGGATCCGCTCCATCCACGAAATGGAAATAGGGTGATCTCACCAAATTCATAAGATAGGACGTTAATCTCAAAACCTATCTTAGACCTATTGTGTATATTTATATCAATTGACTTGTGATGAATGTTAGTAAAAGCGAAACGTCCCCTTGAATCTGTTCTAATCTGGTGAGTATTACCTGGTGTGAAGGTTTTAGTGCGACTCACCTGTTCTTTATACGGACGAAGAGACAATTGCACATCTGATATAGGATTACCAACGGTATCAATTAATCTCCCTGATACCGTATTGCCTTCTTGTGATTCGGATGATAGGGATATCCAAATTAAGATAGAAATCATTGAAAACAGAAAGAGAAACGAAGAAAAACTGAATAACCTTAATCCTGAAGATTTTAGGTAATTATAAAGATGTTTGTGTGAACTTGATCGTTGAATTCTGAATTTCATATATGTCCCCAATCTACTTTGATAAAGAAGTAACATCCCATAAGAGAATTGTTCCGTCATCACTTGCTGTCGCAAGAGTTTTACCATCTGGACTGAACAGCACCTGAAAAATATGTTCGGTATGTCCGATAAAAGTCATCTTTACCTGTCCAGTCTTTACATTCCATAGACGAATTGCCCTGAATGGCTTCTTACGTGAAAACACACTCCCACCGGCTATAGTTTTCCCATCTGGACTGAACGAAAGACTTGAAACAGTATCCCAGACTAACGTTCTCTTATGTTCAAAAGTGTTAGCATCCCATAACTGTATAGTGTTATCCCAACTACCACTGGCAAGATATTTTCCATCTGGACTGAATAGGACCGCTGAAACATAATGTTCATGGTCAGAGAGTGTTTTTTTTAGTTCCCCTGTTTTGACATCCCACAGATGAATCGTTTTCTCACGATCACCACTTGCGAGGGTACCTCCATCACGACTAAATGAGACACTGTAAATTTCTGATGTATGACCAATTAGAGTGTTTATTTGTTGTCCTGAGCGGCTATCCCATAGGATTAGTTCTCCTCCTTCACGTCCGCCACTGGCAAGGGTAGTTCCATCAGGACTGAAAGCAAGAGACTCTATTGAATGCTGATGTCCAGTAAGTATGTTTTTCTCTTCTCCTGTTCGTATATTCCATAAACGAATGGTTCTATCCGAACTCCCACTGGCGAGTATTGACCCATCAGGACTGAACACTACACTTGAAACCAAACTGGTGTGTCCCAACAATGTTTGTTTCTTTTGTCCTGTTTGGTAATCCAACAAGTCGATAGTACCATTATTATTACCTCTCACGAGTGTAGATCCATTAGGACTTAAAGTAAGGCTATTTAAACTTTTACTGAATCCTGTAAGAAGATTCCTATGCTTTCCTGTTCGGAGATCCCACAGCAGTACCTCATTGTCTTCATTCTGACTCACGAGTATTGTCGCATTAGCATTAAACTTGAGTTTAATGTATGGTTTACTGTGTCTTACACGGTATAGGGTATCTTCATCTTTAAAATTCTGATCCGTGAGTTTATTTATCAGATTTCCTGTGCGGACATCCCATAGGTGAATTGTCCTTGACCAATCACCACTTGCTATGATTGATCCATCAGGACTAAACGCAATACAACGCACACTAACATTATCGCCAGAGAGTGTCTGCAAATGTTCTGTTGTTTCTGCATTCAAATGTACTACAGTTCCATCACTGTTTCCATGAACGAGGATTGTTCCATCAGGACTAAACGCTACACATCTCAGCACGCTCTTATTCTGTGTAAGACTTTTCTTGATTCGCCACGTACGTGGATCCCATAGATGAATATGTCCATTCTTACTTTGGGTCAAAAAGGTTTTTCCATCAGGACTGAAGAGAGCGTAATCAAATTTATCTTCTTTAGGGACGAGTGATTGTATGCGTTGTCCAGTGAGTGTATCCCATATATCGAGTCTTTCTTCATTTCCAATGACAAAGGTAACACCATCTGGACTAAAGATCCTCATAAGGTCATAGTCTTTTCTCCCATTGATCCTTTGTTTAAGTTCACCTGTATGTGTATCCCACAACAGAGTTCCTGAATAATGACTCACAGTTACAGTCAGTCGTCCATCAGGACTGAAGAAGATGTCATCTGCAGAAGCATTGAGATCGGCAACGTTTCGTACTTGCTTACCTGTCAATGTATCCCAAAGTTGTATTGGAAAATTTGCTATGCTTCCAAAGGTATAACCATCAGGGCTGAATGCTATTTTTCTTAATCTTCCTATATCCCCTGGCACAGCAATTTCTTCTCCGCTATCTACATCATAGACCCAAAGACCGATGGATGTTAACACAAAGATCCGTGAGTCATCAGGAGAATATAGAATGTCATTGATTTCGCCTTTACCAATACGCCTCTTTGCCCCATCTGGTAGACCTGTTAACGATTTGTTCTGTTTGGATTCATGCAGTATAAAAGCACGCTGAACTTTTTTCCCTGATTGTTCCTCAAGATCATCTTTACTCTTTTCCTTATGAACCCTATGTTCCGTGTTTAGTACTCTCCCGTTTTGATATGTAATCTCACTCGTCTTATTTCCTTTAAAATCCCAGAATGTCCACAGACCGTCACGTATTCCATCTTTGTAAGAACCTTCATTCTCTTTTTGTCCGGTTGGACTCCACTGTATCCATACACCATCCCGCATCCCATCTTTATAGGTACCTTGTTCTACTTTTTTCCAGTTTCCATACCAACTTATGTAAATACCGTGCTTTTTGCCGTTCTGAAATTGCTGTAGTTTTCTAATGTTCTTAACCCACCCCGTATAAGGTTCAGTGTTATTGGGCGCATAATGAATGTATTCACCTGAGAAGTTCTGTTTAACTTCTAAATCTGTCTCATCTAATGCTATATGAAAAACCGATTCACGACGTTTTGGATCATCCAAGTCGGACACTTTTTCAACATTCGGTTGCAGGTTTGGGTTTGATATATCACACCCAAAGCATAGTATTGACATGATTGAGAGAATGGCAATAGATGTGAATATGCGCCGTTTTTCTATAAACATAGCGTCCCTCTGGGACTGAAGAGAGTTGCCATAACGTTTTTCTATAAACATAGCGTCCCTTAGGATGGCAACTCAGGCAATTAAAATCAAGTCAAATCTTAAATAAACGCATTTTCATAACTTCAAACTCTTACTGTATTGCTATTTATACCATTTCTAAATGATTATGTAGCATTATTTCGTAGGTCGGGTAGAGCGTGAGCGAAACCCGACATGACAACCGAAATCAATAACTAATAATTCTTAAAACTAAATAACCTTGTTGTTACCTCTATGGTAGACTTTAGAATATCAATGGGAGTTGTCGTGATGCTATTTTAACTCTCCAAGCTGAGTAACATCCCACAATATCATCGTGCCGTCTGTGCTAACAGTCGCAATTGTATTACCATCTGGAGAAAACGCAAGATTATCAACGCGCCCCTTATGTCCTGTGAGGGTTTTTTTCGGTTGCTTTGTAGCAGCATCCCATAAACGAACAACATTACTACTGGATGTAGCCAATATAGTTCCATCCGGTGAATACGCCATGGAAACGACAGCACCTCCAACAATTCTAAGAGGAAGTTTGGCATTACCTGTAGCAGCATCCCACATACGAATCACTCTATCTCCATACCACGCACCTGTAACGATAGTCTTACCATCTGGTGAATATGCTACAGAGTAGACACCGTCTGTATGTCCAGTAAGAATTGATTTCTGTTGTCCTGTTGCAATATCCCACAAACGTACCGTTTTATCCTTACTGACACTTGCTATTGTTGCACCATCCGGGGAGAAGGCAATAGAACTGATATAGTCTGTATGTCCAGTGAGTGAATTTGTGAGTTTACCAGTTTCAGCATTCCACAAACGGATAGTTTTTTCATCAATAGCACTCGCAATAGTCTTACCGTCCGGTGAAAATATGGCAGAAGTAACAAAATCACGTCGAGTGACATAACCTTTATTGTTAGCATCAGATGATTTTGATTCATCTTCAACACGAAGTCTTTTATATTCTCCTGTTTCCACATCCCACAAATGTCCTAATCCGTCCCAACTTGCTGCTAAGATTCTTACCCCATCTGGTGAAAAAGCAAGAGAATAGACATTATCCGTGTGTCCTTTGAACGTTCTTAGGTGTTTGCCAGTTTCCGCATTCCATAGGTGAATACCTTTCCAATTTGCAGTAGCGAAAGAAGTACTATCAGGAGAATAGGTCACACAATTTGCCCACCTCCAGTGTCCTGAGAAAAGAGGTTTACCCTTAGAGCTTAGTTCCTGTTTATCATCGGATTTAATTGCAGTGGCATCATATAAGTATGTTGTCCCATCATTGCCTGCAACAGCAATTGTATTTCCATCGGGAGAATAAGCCAGAGCAGAAACACTCGGGATACGACCTTTTATGGTTACCTCATCGTTTTCAACATCAACATGCCAAAAAATGATACCATCCCACCCGATACTTGCGATTGTATTACCATCTGGTGAATATTGAACTGACGAGACATAGTGTTGATGTGCCGTGAGTGTTTCTATGTGATTTCCAGAGAAGGCATCCCAGATGCGAACCGTATCATCTAAACTGGTAGTTGCTATAGTATAACCATCTGGGGAATAGGTGACAGAAGTAACCGATTCCGTATGTCCTGCGAGTGTTGCTTTGGTCTGTCCAGTAGCAATATCCCATAATCTCACTGTTTTGTCGTTACTTGCGGTAGCTATAGTCGTTTTATCTGGGGAACACGCCATTGAAGAAACGATAGATGTATGTCCGACGAATTCTGCTTTGCGTTGTCCCGTTGTAACATCCCATAACTCCACGGGACCAAAGTTACTACCTGTTACGATTGTGGTACTATCTGGCGAAAATGTAAGAGAACGGAGAGCCTTAGTCTTAATTAATGCTTTAGGTTTTCCCGTAGCAACATCCCATAATCGCACGCCATCCCAAGCTCCAGTAGCGATGGTAGCACCATCTGGTGAATATGCAAAATGATCAACTTCCGAGCTATGACCTGTGAGAAGATTTAGCTCTTCACCGCTTTGTGAATCATAAATCCAAATACCAATAGGAGTAGCGACTGCAAGTTGAGAGTTATCTGGAGAATATTGCATCTGAATTATCCGTCCCTTTCCAAATCGGACTTTAGCATCCTTTGGTAATGCCCAAGTGGTATAGTCACCTTGATTACTTGTTAGTTGGTTTGAATTTTCTCCATCTCCACCATCTTGATCATCCTTATCAGAGAGTTTTCCCAACTGATTCTGAGTGTACTGATTTCTCTCAAGATTCTGAGTAATAGGTGCGGAGCTACTCACGCTCATTTCAGATTGTGAGGTTAAACCGAAGGGTTCCGGGGAATCTTCAACGCCTTGACTTCCTATGCAAAGTAATAATCCAATTAAAATAGCATGCACTATAGCATACGTCAACAGTTTCAAAGGTTTACTACCGGATAGTGTTGTGGTATTTAGGCGTCCAATCTCTTGCCTGATATATCTTGTTATGATCGGTGAGATATGGTAGTTGCTGCTTGCTTCTCGGATCATGGGTTCCTCCTGCTTTAAACGGTTTCGCGCACGGTGGAGTTGAGCTGTTGATCTTGTTCACGGACACAAAAACTAACCATTTCCTTATCTATCTTTTCATTGAATTGTATATGTTAACGTGAGTTCGATAAATAAATCATGAGTGAATTTTGAAGTTCTTGTATTCAGTTCTGGTAGCCTGTGTTTGTAGCACATTCTGTTAGATTGTGCCTACAAGACCGCAAACGAACAGTATGCGGTAAAATACCGAACTCACGTATATGTTAGGTTGATACCTTTCATGATTATACACTATTTATGTGAATGTGAAACATGAATGTTGCGTTGCCGTTTACAGTGAGTCAAAAATACCAGCAGTAGGATTCCAAGTTATGGAATTTTACAGATTTGAAATGGAATAATCAACAAACAATTACTCAAGATCAAATCGTAACACACCGTTTCTATTTGTTCCCAAATATAGCGAACTTACATCAACATATAGCGAACTTACATCAACATGGAATGAAAGAATATTTGCGGTAACATTGGGGGCAATTTGTTTCCATGTCCCACTTCTGCCATTCAATTGATATATCTGATTTTGAATGGATACTCCGTAAATGGTTGAGGCTGATGCAGCAAGGATTTCCATGGCAATGGTATCTCCGGCATTGTCAGTTAACACACGCCAGTTCTTTCCATCACTTGAGAAAATTACACCTTTGAGTGTTGAGATATAAACCTTTCTATTCACAAAAATCATGTGTCTAATGGGTTTATAAAGTAAAGGGTCAATATCCTTGATATGTTGAGGGGTTATATCCTTCCAAACATCTCCACCATCTATAGATTGCATAATGTTGCCATTCCGTGTTGCCACATAGACGGTCTCACCTGAAACTGCAATATGTAACCTCCAACTTCTCTTTCCACTGATTTCTGCTGTTTCTTCTATACCTGTGTCATACCATTGCTTTTCCCCGCGTTTCCAACGGTATAGTTTGTAGTTATATTCCAAGTAGAAAGTATCATCACTCACAGCAAACACCCCCTGCAGTCCTCGCTGTAGCAGTTCTGATCCTGGTGCCATTGCAACTGCTTTCATAAATTCTGGTGCCCCTTTATAATTTTTCTGTAAATGTTCAATATATGATTTATCAGGTGGCCAATCAATTGTTGAATCAGAGAAACCTTTTTGCAGTCTATTAAGTTCATCATATAGTTGTTTTGAGTTGAATTCGGGTAATCCCTCCACTGTGGATAACGTGTTACCATCTTGGGAAATACGATACATCTTAGTTCTAAGACTATCATCATAAGCTTCCCCTTTAGCATAAAGAATACCTTCTGATTCTTCTATTGAAACAATACGTGGTATTATCTCCCTATTTGCTGAAGCTTTATTATCAGGCTTAATTGGCACGTCTAAGTTAACGGTCCTCCAAGATTCTCCCCCGTCTATGGATCGCACCAAATCACCTGCTCCAAATTGCGCTTCAGTAATCGCAAATAGTACCAAAGGGCCCTCTTTCTTCTGTTTGTCTTTTATGCGAAGTCCGATTATACTATTTACACGACTTTCTAATCCTTTATTAAATCTATGCCAAGATTTTCCACCATCAATGGAACGGTGGATTCCGCTTGTTCCTCCTACATAGAATGTATTTTCATTTACTGCTGTTGCATGGATTATACTTTCAAAAACATTGTTCCTTGAACTTTTCTTTGATATACCTGTATTTTTCTCGTATGACCAAGTGTCGCCTTTATTTGTAGAACGCGCAACAGATACATCCTGCATACCTATTGCTAATACCGTATCATTTGCAGCGACTAAGGTTATTTTTTGAGGTGTATCAATGCGTGACCATGCATTATCTGGGGTGATGTCTGTCCAAGAATTGCCTTTGTCATTTGAGCGGAAAATCCACCACGTCTCTCTATGTTTTCGACTCAGTTTTGAATTTACTTCACTATTTATTTCACGATGAGATAGAAACAAGACATAAAGTGTATTGCCAGATACTACGACAGATTTTATTTCTCCGTTAGCAGCATTTATAGGAAGCGGAAAAAATTGCCAATCAGTATCATCCAGACGGTAGATCCCTTGCGCTTCTCCATTGATAGAAGAAGCAAACAGTGTATTATCCATTGCATCTAAATGTTGAATTAACGTCAAACGACCAACACCTGGAATCTTCATTTCTTCCCAGGACTTACCTCTGTCATCAGATCTATATATACTTGAACCGACACGTAGAAAAAAAGCATGATCTGTAAATACAAAATCATGATAATTCCTACTTATCCTAAGTGGTGAGTCAATTGGTACCCAAGTTTTGCCCTCATCCGTAGATAGCAAGAGAGCGTCCCCTGGTGTAAAATAGAGTGTATCTTTCCATTTTCTTAATTGTGCGTAGCTTGAATAACCTCCACCTGTCATCGGTGTCAGTTGTTGCCATGATTCACCATTAGCGGGTAATTTACAAATACCCGCATCCTCCAGAACAGCATAGACTTCCCCATCAGGTGTAGCAGATAAACTCCAGACTGGCCCCGCAGCACTTGGGGCATTAACCTGCATCCACCCCTTTCCTGCGTCTGTACCTTCTCCTGATTCATCTGCATTTAAATCTGAAAATTGTGTTTGATCAAGATGCTGAAATCTGTTTCTATTTACGTTATTTTCATCTGCACGTTCTATAACCTGATTTTGGACATCTGCTTTCACATCCAAGTTTAGTACAATTGGAGTATCCATAAGTTCAACAGTCATTTCTTTTTCTGCCTCAAGACTATAAGGTCTTTGATAACGTGTTAAGTATTGACTTCCTACACCAAGTATTAGAGTTATTAGTATTGCACTTGAAGCTGCTACTACCCAAGGCATCAAAGGTTTACTGGCAGAAGGTGTAGTCGGATTTATGTGTTCTATCTCCCGCATGATATTCTCTGTAATTTGCGGTGATATTTGGAAGTTACTGATTGCTTCTCGAATCATCGGTTCCTCCTGTTTCAAGCGGTTTTGATAAAACTATCATAAGTGAACAATTGGATAAGTGGAAGGGACAGAAAACACAGTAGGACGAAAAAAGCACTAAATTGAAAATTAGCATGTGTCTTTTGATTTTTTATAGATCATAAGCGAGTTTCTCCGCTTTCGCTTTCTCCTCGTTCACAAATGATAGTAGAATCAACCCCGCAATGAAGAAAACCATCAATGAAATAATAGCAAGCCGTGCTGTCCCCGTGATCTGCCTAATAATTCCAAAGGTGATCGGTCCCCAAATAGCAGAAAACTTGCTAAAGACGGAGAAAAATCCGTAAAACTCGGCACTCGCTTGCTCCGGTATCATTGCGCCATAGAAAGAACGACTGAGTGCCTGTGTGCCACCAAGAACTAACCCGACAACCATTCCCAATACGAAAAATTCTGTTGCTGATTGAATAAAATATCCGTAAATAACGACTCCGCTCCATAGAACTAAAGAAACCATGACCGCGCGTTTTGCACCAATAAAGTTTGCGATTTTTCCAAATATCAACGCACCGCAAATTGCAACAACTTGGACAAGTAGGAGTGTCACCATCAGTGATGTCGCACCTATTCCTAACTCATCTTTGCCATAGATTGCCGCCATACTCGTAACAGTGTGCGCGCCATCATTGTATACCATATAGGCAATCACAAAAAGGGAGAGGTGTTTGAAATTACCCACCTTTCTGGCAGTTGCGATAGTTCGGTTAATACCCAGTGAAAGATAGGCAAATATTTTGATTTTATTGCGGTAAATATCAGGTAGTTTCTGTTCTGTTCTCTCCTCTTTTAAATAGAGGAGCGTCAATACTGTCCAACCTGCCCACCAGATTCCTGTCATTGCCATGCTGATGCGCACCGCCATCGGTTGACTAATACCGATTCTGTCATGCATAGCGACAATTGCAAGCGCGATACCAAATTGCACCGATCCCCCAACATAACCGAACGCGTATCCTCTGGCAGAAACGGAATCCATCTTGTCCTCAGATGCAAGCTGCGGTAAAAAAGCATCATAAAACACATTACCACCAACAAAACAGACTTGTGAACTGATATAGAGTAGGACAGACAACCAAACATATCCAGGTTCACAAAAAAACAGCAAAGTGGCAAACAAACTACCGAAATATGCAAAACTGATAAGAAATCGCTTCTTTGCTGAAGAAAAATCAGCAATCGCACCCAACACAGGAGCAAAGAGGAAGACAATAAATGCAGCGATCCCTACCATATAACCCCACAACGCTGTCGCGCTGACTGTAGTACCCAGAATTGCTACACCTGTTTCCCCAACAATACCTTCCCTGAAATAGATCGGCAGTAATGCTGCATGGACGGTGGTAATATAGGCAGAATTTGCCCAATCGTACATACACCAACCGAAGATAGATTTTTTGTCGTTTTTCATTTTTTTTCGATTTGCATAGTAATAGGAAGGAATTCTTGTGTTCTGTCTACACTCAAATGATGAGTATATCTGTTCGTAGGGACAGGGTTTCCCTGTCCGATAACAAATCATTTATAACTTGACAAGACACTTGTGTATTCACACAAAGACTATGTGGAGTGATACAAATGTAGTAGGAGCGTGAATTGCTCCACGCTCCACTATCTTTTTAATGCTTGAAATTAGACAAGATCAAAACGATCAAGATTCATGACCTTGTTCCACGCATCAACGAAGTCATCTACAAATGCGTCCTGAGCGTCATCACATGCGTAGACTTCCGCAACGGCTCGAAGTTGGGAGTTTGACCCGAATACGAGATCGACGCGAGTACCAGTCCACTTAACCTCACCTGTCAAGCGATCGCGCCCTTCAAACACATCCTCTGAATCAGAGTTCGCTTCCCACGCAATGTCCATATCAAGCAGATTCACGAAGAAATCAGTCGTCAAAGTTTCTGGACGTTTAGTGAGGACACCGTGTTCAGACTGACCAGTATTTGCATTCAGTACACGCAAACCACCGACAAGAACCGTCATTTCAGGTGCGGTGAGAGTCAGCTTATGTGCTCGATCAACCAACAAGTCTTCAGC
The DNA here is from genome assembly GCA_965261435.1 of Candidatus Poribacteria bacterium. Classification (GTDB taxonomy): domain Bacteria; phylum Poribacteria; class WGA-4E; order WGA-4E; family WGA-3G; genus MSPOR6. The sequence goes on along the minus strand of CBDHDL010000021.1, from coordinate 1,568,720 downwards.
TGTACTATCGTGTCCGTTCGCGTGGTAGTTGCGAAATCCATCTGAAGTCGGTTCAAGCACAGAAAATGATTCCACGTCGGTTAGTTCCTGTGATGCATCCGTACGTCCCGGTTCGAACGGAACTTCTACGGTTCTACCAGCATTTTTTGCAGCAGACTCCACTCCTGCACATCCACCAAGAACGATTAGGTCTGCCAATGAGACTTTCTTTCCATCGGATTGCGATTCGTTAAACCCGTTTTGAATCTCTTCCAGTGTTTGAAGTACTTTCCCGAGTTCAGCAGGATTGTTGACCTCCCAGTCTTTCTGTGGCGCGAGACGAATGCGTGCACCGTTAGCTCCACCACGCTTGTCAGTGCCACGGAATGTTACCGCAGATGCCCAAGCGGTTGAGACCAGTTCGGAAATGGATAGTCCAGATTCAAGGACCTTGCTCTTGAGAGTCTCAATGTCTTTTGCGTCAATCAATTCATGATCAACATCTGGCACCGGATCTTGCCATAACAGTGGTTCTTCAGGCACTAACTGACCGAGATACCGTGTCCGTGGTCCCATATCGCGGTGAGTCAGTTTGTACCATGCCTTAGCAAATGCTTCTGTGAATTCTGCTGGATTCTCGTAGAAACGTCTGGATATTTTCTCATAGACAGGATCTGCCTTCAGGGACAGGTCTGTCGTCAACATCATCGGAGCGTGTTTCTTTGATGGATCGTGAGCATCTGGCACAGTGTTCTGTGCAGATTCATCTTTGGGAGTCCACTGCCATGCACCGCCAGGTCCTTTCACGAGTTCCCACTCATACTCAAACAGGTTATAGAAGAAACTATTGTCCCATCTGGTCGGTGTAGCAGTCCATGCACCTTCTAATCCACTGGTAATCGTGTCGCTGCCCACTCCGCTACCGTAGGTGTTCTTCCAACCAAGTCCTTGTTCTTCAAGAGAAGCACCTTCCGGTTCGGGTCCTACATATTCGTCCGCATCAGCAGCGCCGTGCGTTTTACCGAATGTGTGTCCACCAGCGATGAGTGCGACTGTCTCTTCATCGTTCATAGCCATCCGACGGAACGTCTCTTTTATATCTACCGCAGCAGCAACCGGATCAGGGTTGCCGTTAGGTCCTTGTGGATTGACATAGATGAGTCCCATCTGTACAGCACCGAGAGGATTCTCCAGATCCCTTTCGCCAGTGTATCTTTCATCACCAAGCCACGTGGTCTCTGAACCCCAATAGATATCTTCTTCTGGTTCCCATACATCCTCTCGTCCACCGGCAAAACCGTAAGTTTTAAGTCCCATCGACTCTAAGGCACAGTTACCCGTGAATATCATCAGGTCTGCCCAAGAGAGTTTACGACCATATTTCTGCTTGATGGGCCAGAGCAAGCGACGTGCCTTGTCAAGACTCGCATTGTCGGGCCAACTATTGAGCGGTGCAAAGCGCATTGTGCCAGAGGCTGCGCCACCACGTCCATCACCGATTCGGTATGTACCTGCACTGTGCCACGCCATACGAATGAAGAGAGGTCCATAATGACCATAATCCGCGGGCCACCACCCCTGTGATGTCGTCATAACTTTGTCAATGTCTGCCTTCAACTCAGCGAGGTCAATTGTCTTGAATTCCTCCGCGTAGTTAAAATCCTCACCCATTGGATCAGACTGAGGCGGGTTCTGGTGCAGCATCTTCAGGTTCAACTGATTTGGCCACCAACGTTTATTTGCTAATGTGCCCTGTGCTTGAGAGTGCATCACCGGACACTTTCCTTCATTGCTCATATTTCCTCCAATTGTGTTCTGCTTTTTCTAATGTCATAATTTTCAAAAACTTCAACTTCACATACTTCAACATAAAAGATATATCTGCAAACTAATTTGAGATGAAATGACAACAATATCTCGTCATCTACCTGCAATGTTAACACAAGTTCCCAATTTTCGCAAGTGACAAGGAGGAAAGGCGGGGTTATTTATTAACAGGCAGGGAAACCCTACCCTACATGCAGTTTGCGGTGCAAGACACCATCAGAATCAGGGGACATCCCACAACATTATCTCTTGGTTAGCGTTAAAACTGACAAGTACTTTACCTTCTGACGCATAAGCAATATCTAATATCTGTCCATCCATCGCTTTAAAAGTATATTGTTGTGTACCGGTGGCAACACTAAAGAGACTAATAGAACCTTTAAGGTGTCCAACTGCTATCGTTTTTCCATCAGGACTAAAATCAATAGAAATAATTAACTCACCTGGATGTCTCATGTCCTTCTTTAGTTCACCAGTCTCAACATCCCACAGCATGATATGAATCGTTCTATCAATGGATACGATCGTTTTGCTATCCGGACTGAAAGCCAAGTCTGAAATCGTTGTACCTCTTTGAAAAACATGGTGCAGTAACTCTCCTGTATCCACAGCCAACAGTAGAATGTTTCCCTCAACATCGCCATAAGCGAATGTTTTACTATCAGGACTAAAAGCAATGCACGATATTTTCACATTTGTCTGATTAAATGTGTGTTTCAGTTTCCCAGTGTTTACATCAAAGAGACGCACTGAGAGATCACGACTTACTGAGGCGATTGTATTGCCATCAGGACTGAACTCTGTACTAAAGACAGGTCCGGTATGTCCTTCAAATGTAGACCTTAGTTTACCGGTTTCCAAATCCCAAGTACTAACAGAATTTAGATTATTAGCAGTGGCAAAGATTTCCCCATCAGGATGTAAAGTCATGTCAGTGATGGAAGTGATAGGTCCTAAACTTATGTTCTTTTTAAATGTCCCTGTAGCAGTATCCCAAAAACTGATGACCTGTCCTTTATTACTTACACAGATGATCGACCTCCCATCCGCTGTGATGTCAAAAATGGTGGACAACCCCAAATGTTCTTCAAAAGTCTGGATATCTTTACCTGTTAGGATCTCTCGTATACGAAATGTTCCATCAACGCTACCACTCAGGATCGTGCGCATATCAGGACTGAAGTCAATAGCAGAAATATAGTATGTATGTCCTTTCAGCATTTTTAGCAATGTGTGTGTGTCTGCACGCCACAAGTGGATCGAGCCATCTGAGCAACCCCCTGCGATCAGAGCACCATCAGGACTATAAGCAACTTTCGTGACTTTCATCATATCACCAGTTAAGACCTGTTTCTGTATCCCTTTATTTGGATCCCATAGTCGTATACTATTGTCAATACCACCACTGATAAGTGTTTCTCCATCAGGACTGAAAGCTAAACTCACCGGTAATGCAGTGTGGCCATTTAGTGTATGTGTCTCTTGTCCAGTGACTGAGTCCCGCAGCGTGATTGAGTTGTCCAGATTTACGCTGGCGAGTACAAAGTCAATCGGACTAAAGGTGAGTGAGAAAACAGCGCGCAAATCCTGGTTTTGGACATTAAAAGACTGCTTTTTCTTCGCTGTCTGTGTATCCCACGTAGTTATAATCCCGGGACCTGCTGTCGTAGCAAGTGTCTCCCCAGTCGCATCAAAGGCAATTGTTAACGCTCCAAGTGGATTCTTGAATTCGTGCAGATGTTCTCTCGTTTCTGTGTTCCACAGATTGATGCCACCATTCATACCTCCACTTGCGAAAATACTGCCATCGGGTGGAACAGCAAGCTTCACCACAGCTTCCTTATGTCTCTTCAGCAAGGTTATGGGGTCATTTTTTATGGTACTATATATCCAGACACCACGAGAACTGGCAACAGCAAGTTCTGTACCTTCGCTGATATACTTTGCATCGTAGATTATGCCTTTACCGAGACGGGCAATTGCGTTTTCAGGTAAGTCCTCTTGTACAATGCCGACTGTTGAGAGGCATATTAGCAGGAGTATCGTCAAATAACTTGTGTGTTTTATCATAATGTTCCTTATGTTTGAATGTTGATAAGTCAATAGGAACTTCATCGTAATATGTGGACGTGGGAAACACAGCACTTACGATGTGACGCATATAGGATTGATTAGATTGAAGATATTTATCCGATATACTGTTCAAGAATTACTTCGAATCTCTGGAAGTTTGAGGTATTATATCATTTGAGTTTTTATATCTCAATAAGAAACGAAGTGATGAGCATTTGTCTGAACCAGGATTTTCAGGATAAGGCTACGGTCCATAAGATGTTCCGATAGAGTTGGATTTTGCTATTTTTCTGTCAATACTTAACTTGTAGGTCGGGTAGAGCGAAGCGAAACCTATAAGTGTAAACTTAAGAGGACTTAGTTTCACTTATAAATCGTTCCGAATCCTTATGGTTATAGGGATTGTATGCTCTTTAGTCCCGTAGGGACGATATGTTTATAGAAGAATGTGTACCCTACCCCTCTTCAGTCCCGTAGGGACGATATGTTTATATCTTGATCAACTACTACACATAGCGTCCCTACGGGACTGAAGAGGGTTTCTGGCATCGAAATTTCCTTAACTTTACACCTATGGGTAGACTCGAAGCGAAACCCGCCCTACAAATAAAATCAAAAATTAAATCCCTCAGTGAATCTCAAAGATGATATGGCAAATTCAATATGATTAATGTATAATTTTAAAACATCGGGTATAATATAGCAGTAATTTCTTTAACTATGAAACAAACTCTATCACGTAGGAGATCCCGATGAAAATAGTAGATGTAAAAACTTATATGGTTGACGTCCCACCACCACATTGGGGTGGCAGACATTGGATTTTTGTTAAACTAATTACTGATGAAGGAATTGAAGGTTTAGGAGAATGCACCTACCATACTCGCCTCAACCATGTAGTCATTGAACTGATCAAAGACTGGGGAGAGCGGTTTCTCATCGGAAACGACCCGTTTCGGATTGAAAAAATTTGGTCAACACTCTATGAAGGTCCTTGTGTAAGGCATTCTGGACCACTTACCACACCTGCGATGAGCGCAATAGAGATGGCGTGTTGGGACATCGTCGGTAAAGCACTTAACCAACCCATTTACAACCTATTGGGTGGAATGTTTCATGAAAAATTGAGAGCGTATTCCTACCTCTTGCATTGGAGGCACGGTGACTCCCCTGAAAAGACCGGTGAAGTGGCTCTCTCTTATGTTGAAAAAGGGTTCACCGCAGTTAAATTTGACCCTATTCATCCACACACAGCAGATAGGTTAGAAACGCTCAACTATGCCGAAAGTGTCATCCGCGGGATTCGGGATGCTGTCGGAGATAGATGTGATATTCTAATCGGTACACACGGACAATTCAATACAAACAGTGCAATCCGATTCGCTAAACGGGTGGAACCTTACGACCCACTCTGGTTTGAAGAACCGATACCGCCTGAAAACATAAACGAAATGGCACGAGTCGCACAATCTACAAGTATTCCTATCGCTACTGGCGAAAGGTTGCTAACCAAGTATGAATTTGCTGATCTACTTGAAAAACAAGCAGCATCAATCCTACAAATGGATTTGACAATAACAGGTGGGATACTTGAAGCGAAAAAGATCGCATCTATGGGTGAAGCACACTATGCACAAATCGCTCCGCATCTCTACGGTGGTCCCATTGGCGGGGCAGCAAATATACAGTTAGATGTCTGTAGTCCAAATTTCCTCATACAAGAAGGCATACACATGTGGGACGGATTCCACGCAGATATTCTCAAAGAACCGATCCAGTGGGAAGACGGATACATCATACCGCCGACTAAACCAGGACTTGGGATTGAACTAAACGAAGATGTCCTAAAAAAACACACAATTGAACTCTAAAACTAAAGGAAAGGCATGTCAACAGCAGACACACCAACGGGTACGCTTGATGAGCTGCCCAAGTCAATTGAAGACACATTAAAAACGCTTAATGTCCAATTTAATGAGATACGATTTGCTGTCTGTAGTGATGTAAATTCAGAAGGAACATACGGGGAAGAATGGTTCGTACTATCTGATGCGGCAATATTTACCGTAACAAGTCAAGGGGAAGTGCTGCACTACATACCATACAAAAGTGTATTAGGTATACGGGCTGAAATCGTAGTAGATGCTGGTCTGCTTGTTCTGGAAACGCAAGAGGGAACAGTAGACCTTATCCGTTATTCCAACGGGTGTGCACCAAAATTTGGGTTTGTCGCAAGATTTATCGGCGACGAAATTGAGTTCCATAGTGGAAAACGTGATGAAGCACCGATTTGGGACTATAAGGTTGAGGAACATTCCTGTAAAACCTGCGGATTACTTCTTCCAGACGAATACGCTCCGTGTCCGGCGTGCACCAAGAAACATAGAGTCATGTTGCGAATCTTGTCTTATATACGTCCTTATCGTAGTAAGGCAGTCCTCTATGTTCTTTTCGTAATCATTGGGACGTTAATTTTCTTAATACCGCCATATTTCTCACGAATCCTAATTGACGATATACTACTGATCAATGATGCTGCAACAACGACACCTGATGGAGAAACGACATGGTTAGGAGGTGTATTCCGATCAATCCAACCTGCGGCGATAGCACTGTCTATAGCTATTGCTGCGTTGCTGACAACACACATAATTCGCGTTTTATTTACTGTATTACAATCAAGATTGGGGGCATGGTTGACGTTTCGTATTGCAGCCAATATACGCGGACACGTCTATGAACATTTACACAATCTGTCCATACGCTTTTTTGACAAACGGACTACAGGCACTGTCATTTCACACATCACCGAAGATAGCGAACGACTACAAAACTTTTTATTAGAGGGACTATCGTTTCTGAGTGTACAACTGTTTCTGTTTTTCGGAATAGGCAGCATGCTTTTCTTAATGAATTGGAAATTGGCTTGCTTTATCCTAATCCCGATCCCGATTATTATCTTAGGTGGAGGATGGTTTTGGCGTAAGGTACGCAGTCTTTGGCATCGCGCATGGCGCCGCCGTTCAAAACTCTTTGATGTTGTCAACGATTCTGTATCCGGTATAAGAGTTGTCCGAGCTTTCGGGCAGCAAAAGGATGAAGTCAATCGTTTCGGAACTGCAAATGTTGATACTCGCGATTATGAAACGCAAGCTGAATTAATCTGGGCAACCTACTACCCACCGCTTATGTTTGCTGTCCAATTCGGTTCACTTATTATTTGGTATGTCGGTGGTCTTGATGTACTCACTGGAACAATGTCTCTCGGTACCCTAATCGCATTCCATGCGTATCTCGCGATGTTTTATGAACCGCTACGATATGTTAGTCCACTCATCAATTGGGCATCTCGCTCAATGACTGCAGCAGAAAGGCTTTTTGAAGTGGTAGACTCACAACCGGAACAGGTAGACGATGGAAAACTCAAGGCAATGCCGAATATCATGGGAGAAATCAAATTTCATAACTTAACCTTCGGGTACGATTCGCATAAACCCGTGCTGCGAGACATAAATCTACATGTGAACCCCGGAGAAATGATTGGTCTCGTTGGACATTCTGGTGCCGGAAAGTCAACACTGATAAATTTGATCTGTCGGTTTTACACACCGGATTCTGGCACATTAGAGATTGATGGAGAGAATATCAAAGAAATCAATTTGAAAGATCTGCGACGACAGATTGGGGTAGTACTTCAGGAACCGTATCTGTTCAGTGGTACCATTGCGGAAAACATTGCTTATGCTAATCCGGATGCTTCAATGGATGAAATTATCACCGCTGCGAAAGCAGCAAATGCTCACGATTTTATTATCAAATTTCCTGATGGATACGATACTGAGGTCGGTGAACGTGGTGGCAGTTTATCCGGTGGTGAACGGCAGCGCGTCTCTATTGCACGCGCAATTTTACATAACCCACGTATCCTTATTCTTGACGAAGCGACATCATCTGTAGATGTAGAAACGGAGAAGCAAATTCAGCAGGCGATTGATAGATTAGTCCAAAACCGCACCACATTTGCAATCGCACATCGACTGTCAACGCTTCGTAATGCAGATCGACTCTTCGTGATAGAAAAAGGGAAGGGGGTTGAGTGTGGTTCTCACGACGAACTTATGGAGAAAAAAGGTATCTATTACAAACTCGTAGAAACACAACGTGAAGCCGCAAATGTCCGTGCTGATGCACAGATTGTGGAGAGATAGGCATGTCAAACAATAATAAAGAAGAACAAAATACTGCTCAAATAAAGTCTTATGAAACAGTTGAGTTACCTGAACAAGGTACTCATACACAATCTTTTCTGGATGCATCTCAACTTATATTTAGTCGTTCTCAGGTTGGTACAGCACGACTTGAAATCCGAGATGAGGTGTGTCATTTGCGTGTAATTATACGTAGACTCATGCCGCTCAGCAATCCTGGAAAATACATCTCTCTTGCAGCAGATGAAGACACTGAAATTGGTATTCTTGTGAATCCTTCAGAACTGGAATCTGAAAGTCTCAAAATACTCAATGAGGAATTAGATAAGAGATACTTCACTCCAAAAATCCAAAAGATATATCGTGTGAAAGAACAATTTGGTATTCATGAATGGGAAGTAGAAACGGAACGCGGGCACGTGACATTTTCAGTTCGGGGATTGAATCAAAATATAAAACAGGTTCCACCTGCACGTCTATTCGTGACTGACATACGTGGAAATCGTTATGACATTCCAGATTATAGGGAGTTGGATGCGCAGAGTTTTCATCATATTCAGCGACATCTGTAAGTAGAAAATGAAAAATAGACGCTTTCACGCTGTAATCATCTCATTACTCCTACACATCATCTTTGCTGCGGTCATCGCTCTTTTCATATCTGATCACTATTCCTCATTAGATGAAGACCCAATAGATGTCAAGTTTGTTAAACCCAATCCTGTAAGGAATATCGTGCGGCGCACACACAGAACGGTTGCACCTCCCACAACACAGCAAACAGCCAATCAATTGCATTTTCAGATTCCTTCAATGAATAACATACCAAAAACAGCATCACCAATACACAATACAACGGCATTGCAGATGCATGAAACAGACGAATTAAGTCCTACTGATTTATCTATACCCAACCCTCAATTGGAAAAACAACAGCGTTCTGTTACGACTGCTCAGAGAACACCTTCTGTTGTATCATCTATCCCATCTGCTGCAGTCACAACAAAAACAAACCCTGTCCCTGTTATAAGTCCAAAACCGAACACATCTTCATCAGAAAAATTCGGTGAATTCCTTGAGGATACATTTCAACCGGGAAACTTAACGTACGATGATACTAACAAATTGCGAAACCCTATAATGCTTCCGCAAGGCATATTAGGTGGGATCTTAGAAGGAACTGGCAATGATATTCGCGGTCATATACGGATTATACGGCTGAAACATTCACTCTCTGACTGGTGGCAGGACCCGACTGCCCTTCCTGCATTGATAAAATGGATGGATAAACGCACAACAATTCGTGCTGACATGAGTTTTGAAGGGGGTTCTCTGCCAATTACCAACCCGAAAATTTTAGATGCACCTCTCATCGTTATGACAGGACATGACAAAGATATTACTGTGGGACGCGGGCTTGCAAAAAATGGACCTATACAGAATAGTTTCACACCAGCAGAACGCGCAGCACTGCGGAAATACATCGTTGATGAAGGCGGTATGCTCTTTTTTGATGATTGCGGTTTTCGCGGACTTTTCGCACATATTGTTGCTGAGGAGTTAAAGGAGATTTTTCCCGAATACCCGCTTGAGATTTTACCTCACGATCATGAACTTTATACCATCCACTTCCATTTACAAAAACCACCAAATGGTGGAGATGTGTTCTGGGGAAACGAAAATAACGCACAACCAACACAGTTTCGTTTTCAGAAAGGTATTACAATTGACAATCGTCTGGCGGTTGTTTTCAATCGTAAGGATTATATGTGTGCAATGGAAACAGCGGAAATTGAGAGTAGAACTATGTTGCGACTGCGACACTCACCAGACGTTTATCGGTTTATGACGAATCTCTTAATTTACGCGTTGAAATATGGCGGTAATACGGACAGAACAAAATATAGTGAAAAGTAACTTATGGCAATTTTTAACTTATACAGACTCTGTTGATGTTGTTTCAACCGATAGAATATAAAATTCTATTTGAAAATCATCAAAGAAACATGTTAAAATTCAGAATCAACCGTATAGGAGGAGAATATGAAAGTAGGTATTAGGGACGGAATGTTACCCGTTCCGTTTGAAGAAAAGTTTAAAAAGGCTAAAGAAATTGGGTTTGATGGAATTGAACTTTGCATGGGTGTAAATTATCGAGAACATGTACTCTGGCAGGAAAATGGAATTGACACGGTAAATGAACTTGCTGATGAAGCGGACATTGAAGTATCATCGCTTTCACCGGGGGGTTTTACTGCATATTCTTTTATGCATCCAACCGATAGCATCCGTACTGAAGGCATTGCGAAGCTGCAATATCTCGCGGAAACCTCACCTAAATTAGGAACAGATGTAATTCTTGTGCCTTTTTTTGGTGGAGGTCAAATTAAAGATGAACACATTACTAACCCGCGTTTCATTGACGGTTTAAAAGCAGCTGCCGAAACCGCTGAAAAACAAGAAGCATATCTTGCAATTGAATCCACATTAGATGCTGACCAACACCAACAGATTATTGACCAAGTCGGTTCAAAACATGTCGGCGTTTATTACGACATGGGGAATGCGACGAATTTTGGATACGACTCACCAGCAGAAATACGAAGCTTAGGAAGCTCAATCGTGCAAATGCATATTAAAGATACCGGTGGCAACCACGCCGGAGAAGGCGATGTTGACTTCTCCGCTGTCTTTGAATCCGCACATGCAATTGGGTACGATAGTTGGTTTGTATTGGAAACACCGGGAAAGGATGACCCCATCGCATCTGCAGTAAAGAACATGAATTTTGTTAGGGAAAACTACTAAACTTAGCAGATTGTGGTTGTAGGACGATTTTTGAATTGTCCTACAGAAAACTAAACTGACCTATCAATATCACCATAAAAAGACAATAATATAAACTAAGCGATACCTCGCAATGCCTACCGGGAGGGTTGGTATGAGCAATTCCAATAAATTGGTTATTCCACAATCAGAAGTCAACAAACTCCTATCGCTCCCAACACGTGAAGCAGAACAACTCTTTCAGAGTTATGAGAAAGAACAGCAACTTGATATTATCCGCGCTACCCGTAACCCTAAACAGAGAGAAGAATTATACTACCTCGTTCCAGATTGTACAGAATTAATTCAGGAAAGTCCTACCGAAGATGTTTTGCAGGTGTTAGACACGCTTCTTGGCACGGGTCTCGCCTGTGGACTTTTACCGTGTTTATCCAACGAACAATTTGAAGAGATCCTTGACATCGCCATTTGGAATGAAGGGAAGATAGATGAAAAATCCCTGAACCTCTGGCTGTATGAACTATCCGAATGTGATAGAGAGGATCTAAGTCGGTTCATGGGGCAAATGGATATGCGCGTTTTTGCTGCACTCCTAAAGGATAGGGTTAAACTAAAAGGTGCACTCGGTGCAATGCTGATTGAGGAAGGGATCATCGATCCAAACTCTCCATCAATTGAGTGCAAAGATGAAAAAGCAAAAGCAATACTCAACGCAATTTGGGAAGCAGACGGAGACCTATTCAGACTACTCATGCGAGAACTATTCGTAATTGACAAAGAAGTTGATACGAGTAAAGAAATTGGTACCGCATTTGAAAAAGCACGAGCAGAAAGAGATGAACGTGTCAAGGAACGCGATAAAGCAGCAGGTATCAACGTCACAGAGTCTGAAATACAACAGAAAGTTGACTTAGATTCACTTGAACTTGCTGAGGATGAAGAGGAGAATGCAGACGAGTAAATATTCCCTCGTATCAGATGCAACCCTTGATGGTCAATCCTTTTTGGCACGCACATTAGCACATGGTGATGACCTCGGAAAAATCAACGCTGAAAAAGCGGCAGGATTTTCCGAGGATATCGCTGCGTTGGCACATAAACTCATTACTATGAAGGTCGTTGACCTATCTGACGAAGCAGCACTCCGAGCACAGATACAAACATCCTTTGCTTTGACAAGTATCGGTATAGAATACGGTAGCAACGGAAACTTAGATAAAGCTGTGAACGTGCTGCTTGCAAACCCTATTGTCAAATTTTACCAAATTGGGAATACACTGACCGATAAATTACTTGAAAAAGCTAATCACATTCTTGAAAACGCTGTGATTGAACCCGATGAATCCCTGACGCATCTGGACATTGATAACATCCGTATCTATAACCATGCAGAAGCAACATTCTTAGATAAACTATCCACATATAACACCACTATCTCTTCTGCTCAAGTTATAATCAAAGACAGTCATCCGCCGCGAACCTTTGCCAACCTTTCTGATATGGAAACTATACGTCAGCAACTGGATTTCCTTGAAGCAAGATGGTCTTATGTTCAAGCATTGCCACTTGACACTGTTTTTTCTGTTGACCCACCATTTAGTATCGCTATAGACCCAATTCAGACATTAACGGTCAGTCTGATGGCAAATTTGACGTTGTATTTTGAACCTGATTTGCAGTTAGAAAGCGATACGCTTTCTGACTTTTGCGAGATTGTTCTTGATAAAGATACTAATGAAATCCGGCAGGCTCCTCAACAACGTTTGCTTGATTGGATTGAAAATTATCTTGAACAGGATAACCAATCTGATTCAGTAAAACAGTATGTTGCTGTGTATTGGGATGCCTGTCTCCAAGCATTAAAAAACCCAAGTCCTGACTTAGAAATGTTAATGGGATTTAACGCCATCAGTCTGTAAGTTGCATATCTCAGATATTTGTGCTATCATACACTCACTTAGTATCAGGACTTACGCATTCCCCCCTTGATAAGGGGGTTAGGGGGGTTAAAAAGTCATGATTTTAGGTATTTAACCCCCTAAGTCCCCCTTATCAAGGGGACTTTAAGAAGTATTGCGTAAGTCCTAAGCATTATACTTTCAAATAAAGGAGCATTGCGGTGTTCACCGATGTGTGAGTACCGTATATAAAATAAAATGCAATCAGAAACTGCTACATTTGGAGCAGGATGTTTTTGGTGTGTTGAAGCAGTCTTTCAACAAGTGGAAGGCGTTCATAAGGTCGTCTCTGGTTATACTGGGGGAACGACAATTAATCCGAATTATAAAGCCGTGTGTACGGGAACGACAGGACACGCCGAGGTAGTACAGATTGAGTTTGATCCTACCGTCATCTCATTCAAAGAGTTGTTGGAAGTTTTATGGTATACACATGACCCCACAACACTAAATCAGCAAGGAAACGATGTTGGCACGCAATATCGTTCCGCTATCTTCTACCATTCAGATACACAGCGTAAAATCGCTGAAGAATCTAAAGCAGAAATGGACAAGTCGGACATGTGGGATGACCCGATCGTCACTGAGATAACCGAGATTGATGTCTTCTATCCTGCTGAAGACTATCATCAAAACTATTTTGAATTAAATCCGGGACAACCTTACTGTCAATTCGTAATTCATCCGAAAATGAAAAAGTTCACCAAGGAATTCAAGGATAAACTAAAATCTTAATATGTAAAATCTTAATATGGTATTATATCGGGAGGAAATAGTATTGAAACCGAATTTTATTGGAGTTATATTGCTTGTTTTCTCTTTACTGTTTCTTAAAACAGGTGATATGGCGGCTCAAGAAGCAGAACAACCTACATCCGTGAAAGCGGAATCGCCACGACGTGTCACAATCGTATCTGAAAAGAGTTACAACGGTGTCTTAAAACCACGTGTGGAAGCAAAGGTATATGCAAATATCTCAGCAAAAGTCGTTAGTCTAAATGTAGAAGCAGGACAAACAGTAAAACAGGGTGATGTGATAGCACAAAGCAGTGCACGTGAAGCTGGTATTGCTGCAATAAAAGCCGATGTCGCATTGAGCGTAGCAAAATCACAACTCACAACAACTGAAGCAAACGCACAAGCACGGACAGAGACTCAACTTGTAACAGCAAAAGAGGCGGTAGCGGAAGCTGAGGCGAAACTTGAGGAAACAAAATCCCTTGCTGAAATGCGTATCAGGAACCAGTTAATACAAGCGGAAGTCGCATACAAAGCTGCCGAGTCAAACTTAGAACGCGCAAAAGTCAGCGCAACACAAGGATTAGAACGCGCAAAAGCCGAATACACAAAAGCTACTTCAGACTTTGACCGGGATAAGAAACTACACGAAAAAGAACTCATCAGTGACAGTAATTTTGAATCATCTGAAACACGATACAAACTGGTGCAAAGTCGACACGAGGAAGCGGTCGCTGCAGCAAAACAGTTTGAGGACGGTTCAGCACAACTGACAGTAGAAAAAACGAAAGCTGAATTGGCGATTGCTAAGAAAATCGTGGAAAGTAAAGGATGGGAACGAGAAATCGCTGCTGCTGAATCAAAAGTGAAACAGGTAAAAGCAAACTTGGTTACAGCACAAAAACTTGTAGATGCAAAGGCATGGGAACGAGAAATCGCCATCGCTAAGTCTGCTGTTAGTGAAGCGGAAGAACAACTGAAACTTGCACGAGATCAAGTAAATCAAGCAGTGATCGTTTCTCCAATTACAGGTATTATTGCTGAACGCCATTTAGAAGTCGGAGATTATGCTAAATCCGCCGCTACCTCAGGCACACCCGTTTTTACGATTGTCGCAGTTGATGTGCTAAAAGCCGTCTGGACTGTGCCTATTAGTGAAATTAGCCGAATAAAAATCGGAAATATGGTGCTGATTTCTACAGCATCTGGTATTCAGAACATTATCGGAACAATTGATTTCGTCAGTCCAACTGTCAAACAAGGTGAGAACACAGTTACCGTTCATGCCACCTTGCAAAATATAACAGACACTAATCCTGATAACGATTTATCCGCGTCGAAGGAGAACAGCAGATTAAAACCTGGCACATCCATCACAATCTCAATCAAAACGGGTGAACGTAAAAACGTGATGCTACTACCGCAACGCGCAGTGTTGCAGATTCAAAGTGGAAAAGGTAAAATATATGTTATTGAGGAAAACGTAGCGCGTCTCAAACAGGTGAACGTAGGGGGTATATACGGAAGCGAAATAGAGATTAGTACGAACCTTCCCCGGTCAACACAGGTAATTGTTGATAATCAGCATCTGTTAAAAGATGGAATAGCAGTTTCAATTTCCCCAGATTGATTTGCAGAAAATTATTGCGGAATTAGTGTCCGTATCCGTTTTACAAGCAAGTCTTCAGGTCCACTTTCGACTTCTAATGCGTTCAGCAAGGCTTGTGCGAAACTACCTAATACCATTTCTAATTGAAAATGTCTCTTTTTGTACCACAAATCTAATTGAAAATGTCTCTTTTTGTACCACAAACTTTCAGTTTGTGTGCTGAAGAATATCTACTATAAAAACGACCAAATGAGACAATAACTTTTAGAAATGGTATAATGTTCTGTCTACACTCAAATGATGAGTAGATCTGTTCGTAGGGACAGGGTTTCCCTGCCCGATAACAAATCATTTAAGACTTGACAAGGCACTGACGCATACCCATCCCATTCTTTATTCCATCTCTCTTTTTATTTTATATAATACCATTTCTAATTGAAAATGTCTCTTTTTTTGTAGCACATTCTTCCAGATTGTGCCTTTCCCCGCTTCATTTCTTAACAGCCGATAATGAGAGAAACATTAATAGAAATGGTATAATACCATTTCTAATTGAAAATGTCTCTTTTTTGTAGCACAAACTTTCAGTTTGTGTCCTGAAGAATAACTACCATCATAACCGTCTAATGAGACAATGATTTATAGAAATGGTATAACAATCTAAAAATAGCTCTTCGGCTCTCACACAATTACTTTATACCCCCATAATTGAGTCAAGATTTAGCAATATTTTATTTGACAAATGTATGCTAAGAGAATTATAATTCCATATATACACATATTTCTTTTTAATATAATATTTTAACAATCTAATTGATTTATAATGGATTTATTTAGGTTAATTAATGACGTGTCATCGGTTTTTTAGACAACAATAGGTGAACATCATTGACATGAATCATAGCACTGCGATTGAAATCAATCAAAGGAATCTATAATGAGCATGCCAACTGGAAATCCGAAACGTGTTATATCAATCTTTGTTTTTCTCTTGACAGTTCTAATTTCACAAGTTACAAGTTCTGCCGATGTTACCCCTGTGAGCGAACGTACATCACAGGTGCGTGATGCTATTGTGGCTGCAGTGCCGGGTGTTGATAATGCTGCAGATGTCACAGAGGCACACCTGGCGGCGATTACGGAGCTTAACTTTCTTGATAAAGGCATCACATCCCTAAAATCCGGTGATTTTCACGGGCTCTCCTCACTGACATTATTGCGTCTGACTTCCAATAACATTTCAAGTCTACCGGAAGATATTTTTGGAAGTCTTTCTAAGCTGACAGAGCTACACTTAGATAATGTCCCACTTAGTAGCCTGCCCGAAAATATCTTTGAAGGTCTCTCCTCACTAACAACGCTTTTCTTGGCTTTCAATGGACTTACGAGTATTCCTGAAGACGTGTTTAATGGTCTTACTTCACTAACAGAACTTGGTTTGTCATCTAACCCACTCGGGAGTCTTCCCGCTGGTTTATTTGATGGTCTCTCTTCACTACAGAATCTATATCTGTGGAATAACTTCCTTACGAGTTTGCCTGCTGATTTATTTGATGGTCTCTCTTCACTGAAGTATCTTGGGTTAGATGAGAACTTATTTAGTTCTTTGCCTGCAGATATATTTGACAATCTCACCGCACTGACAACCTTGTCCTTGCGCGATAACGATTTTAGTTCTTTGCCTGCGGATATGTTTGATAATCTCACCGCACTGACAACCCTCAACCTTAACGATAACCAATTGACCGCTTTACCTGATGGCATCTTTGAAGGATTGACAGGATTAACTTCACTTCTACTGAGTGGCAACACAGTTGATCCCCTCCCCCTTACCTTATCATTAGAAAAGGTGGCAGATGGACAGTTCAAGGCAGTTGCACCCACAGGTGCACCGTTTGATATTGTATTGCCTCTTACAGTTACGAATGGAAGTATAAATGGTGGTGCGACGACACTCACAATCCCTGCTGGAAGTGTGGAAAGTGGAGTGCTTACCGTTACCCGCACTACCGGTGCGACGTTTGCGGTGAGTGTGGATATCGGAACGCTGCAGGAATTACCTGCGATTCATGATGGCTATACCCTTGTCAAATCCACTGATTTACCATTAGTGTTTGCTGAGCTGGGCGGTAGCGTATTCGTTCCAGTAAGTAACCGCACATCTGTGGTAGCAGAGGCGATTCTCGGTGTGGTGCGGTTAAATTACCCAACTGTCTCCAGCTACACCAACATCACGAGGACACATCTCACCGCGCCAACCGCATTATATCTAAATAACAGAAGCATCACTGCACTGAAATCGGGTGATTTTGATGGACTTATCAATGTATCAGAACTTCGTCTGCAGAACAATCAATTGACTGCCTTACCCGCAGACATTTTTAGTGGTCTTACATCTCTGTCAAATCTCAATCTCTATAACAACCAACTGAGTAGCCTACCGGATGGCATCTTTGAAGGATTGACATCACTCACAACAATCCGTTTAGGTAGAAATACTGTCAATCCGTTGCCGTTTGCCGTATCATTGGAGAAGGTTGGTGATAATCAGGTCAAAGCAGTGACACCAGCTGGTGCGATGTTTGATATTGTGCTGCCACTCACCGTAACGAACGGTGCTATTACCGGAGCAACCAGTATCACGATTCCCATAGGCAGTGTAGAAAGCGTTGTTCTGACAGTGACCCGCACGCCTGGCACAACGGGTGATGTCACTGTCAATATCGGCACCTTGCCGAGTTTACCCCGAAAACATTACGGGTACGCACTTACCAAATCCGATAGCTTGCCGCTTTACTATCCGCTGCCCCAGGTAACCAGGGTCAGAGACCGAACGCCTGCTGTGCGTGATGCTATTGTCCGAGCAGTACCGGGTGTGAATAATGCTGCGGATGTAACAGAGGCACACCTCACAGCAATTACATCTTTGGATATAAGGAACAGCTCAATCCATTCATTAATGTCTGGCGATTTTGATGGACTCACTACTTTAACACACCTTGATCTGCACGACAATCTTCTGGGAACTTTGCCATCTGGTATCTTTGACGAACTCATAGAACTAAAAACGCTCTACTTGGACAGGACCTCTCTCACCTCTTTGCCGTCTGGTATTTTTGACAAACTCACAAAACTGACAACACTCAAACTGGCATGGAGCAATCTGAGATTCTTGCAATCTGGTGTTTTTGACAATAACACAGCACTGACAGAGCTCTGGCTGCAAGGGAACATTCTGGGAACTTTGCCGTCTGGTATATTTGATGAACTCACAGAACTAACAAAACTCTATCTGTTCGACAATTCTCTGCCTTCGTTGCCATCTGGTATATTTGACGAACTTACCGCACTGACAGACCTTCGTCTTAGCGGAAACGAATTGACATCTTTACCAGAAGGCATCTTTGATGGTTTGACTGGTCTAACTGGACTTCGTCTGGGTTTTAACGCAGTTAATCCCCTACCCCTTAAAGTTTCCTTAGAAAAGGTTGGGACGGATCAACTCAAGGCAGTGGCACCTGCAGGCGCACCGTTTGATATTGTATTACCGTTAAACATTACGAACGGTAGCATCAGTGGTGGAGTAAGTAGTATCACTATTACGACAGGTAATGTGGAAAGTGGGACGCTAACCGTAACACGCACGACTGGGACAACAGCTTGCTGTCACTGTGAATATCGGATCGTTGCCAGGGTTACCTACGGATACAGACTATATCGGTCGTCCGGTACATTCCGGTTATGAACTCGTCAAATCTGATGATCTACCATTGGAAGTTATTAGTACAAGCACTACACCGAATGTTACTACCCCTACAGATACTCCCAGACAAGAATCAGGTGTGAACATCCCCGATAGCAACCTGCGGGCAAAAATTGAATCCGCGCTCAGCAAAACATCCGGTGCAACAATATCAACTATGGAGATGGGAACGTTATCAACGCTTAACGCACAAGACTCATCTATTAACGATTTGACGGGACTTGAGACAGCAACAAACTTGACAATGCTTAAACTTGGAAATAATACAATATCTAACATCTCAGCACTGTCAAGCCTAACGAACCTTACGGAGTTACAGTTATGGGATAACCAAATTTCTAATCTATCAGATTTATCAGGATTAACTAATCTGACAAAACTATATCTGTGGGGGAATAGTATCTCGGATATTTCTCACTTGTCAGGATTAACAAGTCTCACGGAGCTGCGTCTCGGTGAAAACAGTATCTCAAATATATCCGCTGTGTCGAGTTTGACAAACCTTACATATCTGTCTGTCAAAGAAAACGCAATATCAGATATATCTGCCGTGTCAGGATTAACAAACTTGACACAACTGCAAATCGGTGATAACACGATCTCGAATATAGCTGCTGTATCAAACCTTACCAACCTTGAATGGTTAGATCTGCCGAACAACAACGTTTCAGATATATCTACTGTCCAAAATCTTACCAGTTTGGTAGAGTTATATTTCCAGAATAACGCTGTATCTGACCTATCGCCTTTGGTGACAAACACGGGATTTGACGAATACACCGAGATAGATGTATCTGGGAATCCATTGAGTTACCCATCTATCTATAGCCATATTCCTGCACTACAAGCGAAAGATGTGTATATTGAATTTGATAACCGTGTAGCGACTTCTGCAGTGAAAATATCAGGGGATACACAACAGGGTGATACTGGTGCAACGCTTGCAGACCCATTTGTCGTGGAAGTGAAAGACGCAGATAGTGTTGCGTTTATAGGGGTGCCTGTAACCTTTGCTGTCACAGCAGGCGGGGGTACCCTCAGCACGACAAGTACCACAACCGATGCGAATGGCAGAGCAGAAAGCACATTAACGCTCGGTAATACTGATGGCGCAAATACGGTTAGCGTTAGTGTGACGGGAATCACGCAGACGATTACATTTACTGCAACTGCGACCACACCGGTAGTCGTTTCCATCACACCTGTTGGTGACCGCACATCACAAGTAGCACAAGCGATCCTTGGCGTTGTCCGGTTAGACTATTCATCTGTCTCTACTTACGCAGACATCACAGCAGAACACCTTACTGCACCAACGGCGTTATATTTGAATAACAAGAGTATTACATCGCTAAAATCAGGTGATTTTGATGGGCTTACCAGTGTGTCGGAACTACGTCTACAGAACAATCGATTGACTTCACTACCCGCAGACATTTTTAGGGGGCTGACATCGCTATCAAATCTCAATCTGTTTAACAACCAACTGAACAGCCTACCGGATGGTATATTTGAAGGATTGACATCACTCACAACAATCCGATTAGGTAGAAATACGGTTGATCCACTTCCGTTCCCTGTTTCGTTAGAAAAAGTCGCCGAAGGACAGTTCAAAGCAGTTGCCCCTGCGGGTGCGTTGTTTGCTATTGTGCTACCGGTCACCGTAATGGACGGTAGCATCACAGGTGGTGCAACGATGCTCACAATTCCGCAGGGTAGTGTGGCAAGCGGAACACTCAGCGTAACCCGAACACCCGGGACGACTACTGATGTCACGGTGGATATTGGAACGTTGCCAAGTTTGCCGCGCAACCATTACGGCTACGCACTTACGAAGTCGGACGGTCTACCATTAACAGTGATTTCTGGTATCAATACTGCACCCGTTTTCTCTGATGGCACGGCTGTTACACGGACCGTAGCAGAAAACACCGCTGAAGCTGTGAACATCGGTTCACCGATTACTGCAACAGATGCCGAAAACGATACACTGACCTATACCCTTAGCGGTACAGATTCAAGTGCGTTTGACATTGAAAACACTACCGGACAACTGAAAACGAAAGCAGCCCTTGATTATGAAACAAAAACGAGTTACACGGTAACGATTACCGTATCCGATGGAAATGGTGGGACAGATAACATCACCGTCACAATCAATGTCACAGATGTCAATGAACAAGAGACCTCCACGACGACATACAATGTTGGAGATGATATTACAACTTTGCCGAGTGGATTCTGGATACCGGATAGAACGGCAAATGGTGCGTCTTTCCAATTTAGCAACGGTCAAGTCACCATTACATTCAATAATGAAGGATACATTGAAGAAGATGACACGACATACACTTGTGTTGATGCAGGCGGCTGCCAAATTGTAGATGGACAAGTAACACAAGGCAGAATAGAGGCGACAACGGGGGATGATGTGCCTGTTAGTCCGACACCTACTGTGACAAACAACGCACCTGTGTTTTCTGACGGTGCAACCACCACCCGATCCGTTGCAGAAAACACTGCATCTGCACAAAACATTGGCACTGCCGTCGCTGCTACGGATGCGGAAGGACACACGTTGACCTATACCCTCAGCGGCACCGAAGCCAGCTCGTTTGACATTGAAAGCACCACCGGACAACTGAAAACAAAAACAGCACTTGACTATGAGACCAAGACAACCTATACAGTAACAATCACCGTCTCCGATGGAAATCTCACAGATACAATCACGGTAACTATCAACGTTACTGACATAAATGAATTGCCTGTAGCAGCTGGTGTTTGCCAAGTTGGTGATGTGCTTGCCCCTGGTGAGAGCTGCACATATCCCGATACCGAGGCAGTATTCTCTGTTCTTGCGAACGGTAAAGCACAATGGAACATCCCCAACTTACCACCTTTGCTGGCTTTTATTAACCAAGTTTCTATTGGTGATTCAATGAGTATTTCTACAACTGTCAATGGACAAGCGTATAACTTTGTCGCAGAACAGGTACAAGACACATCCTGGGAAATCAAAGAAATTGGTGAAAGTACAACAACCTCTGTAAACACAAACACTTCCCCATCATTTGTTGAAGGTGATAGTACGACACGTGTTGTCTTAGAAAATACACAAGCAGGTGTAAACATCGGTAGTCCTGTGAGGGCGACCGATACTCCTGGAGACCTTTTGGCATATACTCTTGGAGGTGTTGATGCGGATTCGTTTGAAATTGATAGCAGTGGACAGCTCAAGACAAAAGCACCGATTGACTATGAAACTAAACGTATATATTCAGTCACAATCACCGTTGACGACGAACAACTATCAGATACGATTACAGTGATTATCAGCGTCATTGATGTGAATGATACCGTCATAAGTGCAGGATTTGTCCCTGTTGCTGACCGAACACCTCAGGTACGTGATGCAATTGTTGCTGCTGTGCCAAATGTTACAGATGCTGCAGATGTTACCGAATCGCAGGTCGCAGCAATTACCGCACTCAATCTGCGTAGTCAAGGCATTTCATCTCTGATAACCGGTGATTTTTCCGGTATGACATCGCTTACCACCCTTAATTTATTTGGAAACCAACTCTCAAGTCTGCCACCGGGTATCTTTACAGAATTAACAGCACTTTCAACGCTCAGATTAGGTGGTAATGTTGTTGATCCTCTGCCACTTATCGTGTCTTTGCAAAGTGTGGGTATAGGTGAGTTCAAGGCTGTAATTACGACAGGTGCACCATTTAATATTGTTCTGCCGATATCTGTTACAGGGGGTAGTATTAGCGATGGAACAACATCAGTCACGATACCACAAGGCAGTGCAGAAAGCGCGTCCTTTAACGTGACAAGCACTTCTGCTAAAGTCTCTTTCGGTACATTGCCGGGATTGCCCGCGAATCACTTCGGATATATGCTGGCACAATCGAACGTATGCAACCGCACAACTGAAGTGGCTGACGCGATCGCAAAAGCGGTTGGTGTTAGTGATTGTAGCGATGTGACAGAAACCGATCTTGCAACAATTACAACGCTTGATTTATCAGACCAATCTATTGCATCTATCAGTTCTGGCGATTTTGATGGGATGTTATCGCTCAAATATCTCATATTGGAAGACAACAACCTTACAAGTTTACCAAGTGGTATCTTTGATGATCTCGTTTCACTGAGAGAACTTTTCTTGAGTTCTAACAAACTGACCAGCATCCCCGGTGGCATCTTTAGCAACTTGACATCCCTCACACACCTTTATCTACAGGGCAATGACCTGAGTTCACTCCCCAATGATGCTTTTGATGGACTTTCGTCTTTAGTGTCTATTAACTTGCAAGACAATGGACTGACAAGTTTACCCGGCGCGATTTTTGATGGAATTCCGAATATTACCAGTATTTTACTTTCAATAAACAATCTGACTTCTATACCGAATGGTCTCTTTGAGGGTTTGACGCAGTTGAGTCAACTGCATCTATATGTCAACTCAGTTGATCCGTTGCCAATGACAGTATCGCTGCAGAAAGTAGGAACGACGCAATTTAAAGCAGTCGCACCGAACGGTGCACCTTTTGCTATTGTGCTGCCAATCACAATAACGAATGGTCGAATTACCAACGGTGCTACCACTATCACGATTCCGAAAGGAAAAGTTGAAAGCCAAGCACTGACCGTAACCCGGACCACTGGCACGGTTGATACTGTCACTGCAAACATCGGGACGTTACCCACCATACCAGTACTTCATAACGGCTACGCGCTTGTCAAAGGGACAGGTTTGCCGATAGAAGTGATCCCGCCGCTGAATTCACCACCGGTATTTTCGGATGGTGCTACCACAACCCGCACCGTCGCTGAGAATACCGTGGCGAACACGAACATCGGTGCTGCCGTGGCTGCAACTGATAGAGAGAATGATACATTGACTTACACTCTCGGTGGCACGGATGCAGCGTCGTTTGACGTTGACAGTTCCACTGGGCAGCTGAAAACGAAAGTAGCTTTGGATTATGAAACGAAGAACAGTTATACCGTAACACTCACGGTATCCGATGGAAAACTTAGCGATACCATCACCGTCACGATTAATGTTTCTGATGTGAATGAAGCACCTATATTTACAGATGGCAGTAGCACAACGCGGACAATAGTTGAGAATCTCGGAGTTGGTGTTAACATCGGCACGGTAGTCGGTGCTACTGACGATGATGCTGATACTTTGACCTATAGCCTCAGTGGTGCAGATGCTTCCTCGTTTGATATTGATAGCACAACAGGACAGTTGAAAATTAAGTCTAAACTTGATTTTGAAACAAGGAACGCCTACACAGTGACTGTCACGGTTTCTGATGATAGTTTGAAAGCCACAATAAACGTCACAATTAATGTTTCTAATGTAAATGAGGCACCTGAGTTTGTTGATGGTAATAGAGTGACTCGCAAGGTAGCGGAAAATACGGATGCCAATGTGAACATAGGGGATGCTGTTTCTGCGACTGATCCAGATAACGATACCTTGACATATACGTTGGGTGGTACGGATGCAGCCTCATTTGACGTTGATAGTGAGACGGGACAACTCATAACGAAAGGGACGCTGGATTATGAAACGAAGAGGATCTATACAGTAATTCTTACCGTATCTGATGGCACGTTCACGGACACTATTAACGTCACGATCAATATCACCGATGTAGATGAAGCAATACCGAACCGTGCGCCGGTGTTCACAGCAGGTAGCACTGCTACCCGTTCTATTGCAGAGAATACTGGTGCTGGCATAAACATCGGAACTGTAGTATCTGCAACCGATGAAGATGGTAATACATTGACATATACGCTTAGTGGTACGGATGCAGCCTCATTTGATATTGATGCTGTGACAGGACAACTCAAAACGAAGGCAGCACTGGATTTTGAAACCAAGAACACCTACACGGTCATCGTCACTGTTTCTGATGGCACGCTGACTGATACAATTACCATAACCATCAATATCACTAATGTAGATGAACCTATAGTCATATTAGATGATGATCCTGTAAATAACGCTCCTGTTTTTGTAGATGACAGCACAACACGGTCCGTATCAGAAAATACCGAGGCAGGTGTGAATATCGGTGCTGCTATCTCTGCTACTGATGAAGATGACGATACACTCACATACACGCTCGGTGGCACGGATGCTGCAGCGTTTGATATTGACAGTGAGACAGGACAATTAAAAACGAAGGCAGCACTGGATTATGAAACAAAGGACACATATACGGTCACCGTCACCGTTTCTGATACCGCACTCACGGATACTATTACTGTGACGATTAATATCACTGATATAGATGAAACTGTAGAAAATAGATCTCCTATATTTAGGAATACAAATAACACAAACCGC
The DNA here is from genome assembly GCA_965261435.1 of Candidatus Poribacteria bacterium. Classification (GTDB taxonomy): domain Bacteria; phylum Poribacteria; class WGA-4E; order WGA-4E; family WGA-3G; genus MSPOR6. The sequence continues at coordinate 1,543,393 of CBDHDL010000021.1, read as the reverse complement.
TCCGTTCCAGAGAATAGTCCTGCAGGTATAAATATTGGTAGTGCGGTAGATGCGACTGATGCAGATGTGAATACATTGACCTACACGCTCGGTGGCACAGATGCTGCCTCGTTTGATATTGATAGTGGAACAGGACAACTGAAAACGAAGGCAGCACTGGATTATGAGACGAAGAACACCTATACGGTTACGGTTACTGTTTCTGATGGAGACCTCTCAAATACTATTACCGTCATCATCAATGTAACAGACTTACCTGAATCTGATGACATTACAGGGCGCGAGACAGAACTGATGCCTGATGATCTTTTACGCACTGCAGTTCGCAGCGCACTCGGATTGAATGATGGCGATGAACTCACACAGCAAGGAATCGCAAAATTAACATCATTATCCACAAGTTCCAAAGCAATTAGTGATCTGACAGGATTGGAGTATGCCACCGCGCTCACCTCTTTAAGTCTTCAGCAGAGTCAACTCAGTGATATCTCTTCTCTCCAAAACTTGACGAACCTTACATCATTAAATCTCTCATTCAGCTACTTAAGTGACATCTCTTCTCTCCAAAACTTGACGAACCTTACATCATTATCTTTGCACGGAAACTATACAAATGATAATAAAATAAGCGACATCACAGCATTGGGAAGTTTGACAAAACTTACATCATTAGATCTCCGGAATAATCAAATTAGTGATATTTCAACACTGTCCAGTTTAACTGAACTGGACACCTTAAGACTTAATCAGAATCAGATTAGTGATGTATCTGCACTTCAAAATTTAGTTAAACTTAGAACATTAGCTTTAAATGAAAATTCTATAATGGATTACGCACCGCTCCGGACACTCAAGGCGCAAAACCCTTTTGTAGACATAGATATCACTATTCCTGAAACAGCACCAACAAAGAACAACGCACCGACGTTTACTGCTGGCGATAGTACGACTCGGGCTATAGCAGAGAACACGGCGGCTGGCGTGAATATCGGAACTGCTATTTCTGCTACAGATGCAGATAATGATACGTTGACATACAATATCGTGCAAGATAATACAGAGGCACGAGCGTTTGACATTGACAGCACAAATGGGCAGCTGAAGACAAAAGAAGCACTTGACTATGAAACTAAGAGGTCATATAGCTTCCGAGTTTTTGTTACTGATAACAATGGTGGTAACGACTCTATTAGCGTCACAGTTAATATCACCGATGTAGTTGAAGATAGTCCGATTAGCAGTCGAACAACGCAGGTACGTGATGCTATTGTCGCTGCAATACCGGGTGTTGATTCACATAACAGTGTGACCTTGACGCACCTTTCAAGAATTCAATATCTACGTATAGAAAATAAATCTATCACCTCGTTGAAATCAGGGGATTTTGCCAACTTGACTTCACTGGCAACCCTACTTCTGGGCGGTAATGACATTAGCAGTCTACCTTCAGATATATTTGACGGGTTGTCATCGTTAAGCCGACTGGGGTTAAATGGAAACGATTTCACGAGCGTTGACGAGGATATATTTGATGGTCTGTCCTCACTGACCTATGTCACTTTCTTTGCTGGTTCTCTCACAAGTCTTCCAGGGGATATATTTGATGGTCTGTCCTCACTGGAAACTATTGATCTTCGAAGCAACGACCTCTCAAGTCTTCCAGAAGATGTGTTTGATGGGCTATCTTCACTGACAGACCTTAGCCTTGGCTACAACGATATATCAAGTCTACAGTCTGATGTATTTGATGGGTTGTCATCGCTGGAATCCCTCGGACTGTCAAGTAATGATATATCAAGTCTACCGTCTGATGTATTTGATGGATTGACATCGTTGGAATCTCTTGATCTTAGCGACAACGATATATCAAGTCTATCTTCAGATATCTTTGACGACCTATCGTCATTGGAAACACTGGATTTCAGAAACAATAGTATCACAGATGTTTCTGAACTTGAAGATTTAACATCACTTACAACCTTATATCTTAATGGGAATTCTATTTCGGATTACGCCCCACTCCGAGCACTCAAGAAGAGTAATTCGGATTTATCCATAGATATTACAATTCCGGGTGTAGCAAATAATGCACCTGTGTTTACAGAAGGTGAAACTGCAACACGAACCGTCAATGAAGCGTATGGTGTAAGTCAAATCAAGAATCCTCTGTCTGTGACAGACGCAGATAATGATTCACTTACTTTTAGTTTCAGTGGAACTGATACAGATACTTTTTATGTTGTTGAAACTTCTGATGATAATAAAGGGCATTTAAGACTTCGGAGCACAGCACAACTTGATTATGATACCAAGAACAGTTATACAATTACAGTCACTGTCTCTGATGGTAAAGGCGGTAGCGATAGTATTATCGTAACAATCAATATCACGCAAGCACCAGTGTTTACGGATGGCACTAGTACAACTCGTTCTATTGCGGAGGAAACGGCGGCGGGTGTTAACATTGGAGAACCGGTATCCGCAACAGATGCAGAGAGTAGTACCTTATCATATTCCATCATCACTACAGAACATGCCAATGTATTTTCCATTGATAGTAGCACAGGACAGTTGAAAACCCGAGCATTTTTGGATCATGAAACAACAAGCTCCTATACAATAAAAGTTCGTGTGCAGGATTCTGATGGTGGAGGCGGCTCTGCCGAGATTACTGTCACTATCAATGTTACAAATGTAGATGAATCCAGTTCAACCCTTGTTAGTGATCGCACAGAAGGGATTCGCGACGCACTTGTGTCGGCAACAGGTAAGGTTGCAGCAGAAATAACTGCGGAAGACCTCGCGCGTATTACCCAACTTGTTATATGGGATAAGGGGATTACATCGTTGAAAACCGGTGATTTTTCCGGCTTAGTGGCACTTACACGTCTTAATTTAATGGGTAATACCATATCAACTTTACCTTCAGATATATTTGATGGGTTATCGTCCTTGACAAGTCTCACGCTTGAAACTTCCTTAACGAGTTACCCTTCGGATGTATTTGATGATTTGACATCTCTGACGGACCTGGACATTTACGATGGAACGACAACGAGTATTCCTGAAGATTTACTTGATAGCTTAACTTCTCTTACAGATATAACTATAGGTTTTAGTGCAGCAACGAGTATTCCTGAAGATTTATTTGATGGTTTAACATCGCTGGTGGACATATCACTTTCTTCTTTCAGTGCAGCAACGAGTATCCCTGAAGGTCTATTTGATGGCTTGACTTCGCTGTCATCTGTCAGATTACATGGATTTATGACAATTACAAGTGTACCATCAGACCTATTTGATGGTTTGACATCTTTAACATCTGTTGGATTTACTTGGAATCGTCATTCTTTTCCAGACGATTTATTTGATGGTTTGTCATCCTTAACTTCAATTTCCTTCAATATATGTCTTAGTCTATCAAGTGTGCCTGAAGAATTAATTGATGGACTGACATCCTTAACAACTTTCAGTTTGACAAATAGTGGTTCTATTAGTTTGCCGGTGGATGCGTTTGATGGATTATCTTCACTGACATCTATTAACTTGAGTGGGAATAGGATGACGAGTATTCCCGAGGATTTGTTTGATGGTTTATCTTCTCTGACATCCATTCAGCTCGCTGGAGTTTCAATTTCGGATGATAATTTAACAAGTGTTCCATCAGATTTGTTTAATGGCCTATCTTCTTTATCATCTATCAACTTGCGTTACCATAAATTAAGGACGCTCCCATCAGACCTGTTTGATGGTCTGTCATCATTGTCATCCGTATCTGTCCATGGCAATCCGTTAACAGACTATACACCCCTCAAAACCCTCAAAGAGAACGATCCGAATATATCTATAGATATTAATTTGGACAACAACTTTCCAGTGTTCACAGATGGTGAAAGCACGACGCGCTCTCTTACTGTGAACCCACCCGAAGGTAGTAACATTGGTGATCCTATATCGGCTACCGATGCGGACAATGATACTTTATCTTATACAATCACTGCTAAGTCTACCAACATTATTGACATTGATGGGAGTACTGGGCAGTTAAAAACCAATAGTACGCCGAACAATTATTCTCTCAATGACACCTATACAATGACAATTCGTGTTTACGATGGAAATAGTGGTGCTGATTTCATTGATGTCACTATTACTGTCGTGCAAGCGGGTAACGGTGCACCATCAGCACAAACTACGCCTATACAAACTGAACTTCTCTCCAACTTCCCAAACCCATTCAACCCTGAAACGTGGATACCATATCAGCTGGCGAAAACGTCTGAGGTTACGATAACGATATTTGACATCCGTGGTCGTGTGGTGCGGACGTTGATATTAGGCTCACAAACTGCGGGTGTCTATCAGAGTCGGAGCAAAGCGGCACATTGGGATGGACGCAATCATTTCGCTGAGAAGGTCGCAACGGGTCTCTATTTCTATACATTCAAAGCTGGTGATTTTTCTGCTACACGCAAGATGTTAATACGGAAGTAAACCTTCAACAGTTTCTGAAGGCGAGGTTAGGAAACCTTGCCCCTACAAGGAGTATCTATCATGAAGAAGACGCATAGGTCTTCAAAAGTCAATCTTCTTATCTTAGCATCTGGTTTGTTCAGCGTCACCTTTGTTTTAATGGGTTGTGGTGAGAACGATCAGCCGTTCATTGAAACTATAGACAATCAGACAATTGCTGTTAATACCAAGAAAATGGTGAAAATCTACATCACCGATACCGATGATAAAGACATGCATACAGTCAGGGCAACCTCTGAAAATAGAAATATAGCCACTGTGTCTGTAAGCGAAAGGGATCTCAACCTCATAGGCGTAGCAGACCTTACCATTGCCGGTGTATCGGAAGGAAGCACGATTATTACAGTCTCTGCTACAGACGATAGTGGGCAAGCAAACGCAACCGTTGAATCGGTGTTTGAGATCACTGTCGTTGAACCAGAAATCATTGCATCAACTTCACCTTTGAAAGAGTCATCTTTAGATATAAGCACTGTCACACTCAGTTTAATCGGTCTTACTTTTGATCAGGATCTTAAGAGGGAAGACATGGAGGTATCTGGTATTAGCGGTGTTTCATTTGACTATAGACTATTAAGTAATACTGAAGTTGAGATTGATATTAATTATGATTACACCGACTTTTACAGAGATAGTAATTTGATCATCACTGTGAGGCGTGATGCATTTGCAGAAAAATATACAGGACCTTCGCTCACCGTGAAGGTACCTGTCGTCTCAGATTTGCGTGAAGAAACTTATTATGAACATATACAAGGACCCTGGCTCTGGATGATTGCACCTGGTGGAAATATAGCTGTTGATAATCTATCCATAGCAAGTAAAGGTGTGATTAGGGAGAATCACATCGCTCAAAACGGTGTTAGTGAGGGAGAACACTTTAACCAACTGAAATGGACAAAGGGGCAATTACTTCCTACAACCGTTTGCGGAATTGTATTATGTTCATCAGATAATGTCATCAACGTAGTCAGAGAGATTGGACTCACCAATAGTCACCAACTAACCCAATATTCTGCTTATGCTTTGATTAACGTTGTTTCTTCACGCGATCAAAACGATGTTTTGATGGGTGTAGGGAGCGATGATTCAATCAAAGTGTGGCTTAATGGATCAGTTATTTACACAAACCCTATTCAAAGAAGGACAACAGGAATACAAAACCGGTTCCATGCAAATCTGAATACCGGTAACAATTTGCTGTTAATTAAAGTTTGCAACCATGGTGGGTGGGGTGGCAACGATGATTAGGGTATGTTTTTTAAAATCTACCTTGATCTTCAGGATTATAACACATTTGTTCCATAAGCGGAAGTTGAACTCAATCTGAAAACGGAGTGAATAATAGTCAATCATTTTTTTAGCAGTAGTACTTCAAACTTGGGGGGTTCGTGTGTTTTATCAGGCAATCACACGAACCACTCTGTCACAAAAGGAGCCAATCTTTGAAAATAACTCTTTATTTCATACTTATACCACTTACTTTTGTAACCATTGCGTTTATACCCAATAGCTTAGCTGGTGAAAGTGACCTACCAAAACAACTACAAGAACTTGAAAGACCCATTGTCAAGGTCATCTACTTTATCCCAAAAGATCGCTCTCCACAACCAAGTATAGACGAAAAGCTGGTTTCACAAGTAAAGAAGGCACAAAAACTAATTGCAGATTTAATGGAAGCTCAGGGGTTTGACAGAAAAACCTTCCAATTAGAAGAAGATGCTGAGGGTGAAGTGGTCGTTCATCATAGATGGGGATCGAATAGCGATATATATTATCGCGAAAATGTATTTTCACTTTGGTATGAATTTCCTGAAGATTCAGATCTATCAAAAGACTATTACATTGTTTTTTTTGAGACTGACACGCAACGCCCTGACACACTACCTTGGTGTGGACTTGGTTTTAACGCCACTGAATATAAAGGTGGACTCGTGCCTTCCTCCGGAAAATGCTTTGAGGGCGAGCACGGGGTGGATGTCATAACACATGAACTTGCACACGGTTTTGAATTGGCACACGATGACCGTACGAATGCAGATGCCAAACGGATATATTTAAATACCATTGATCCAATGTTAACCTCATATTGTGCTGCGGCATGGTTAGACAGGCTTCCGGTATTTAACACAAGTTCTACTCTTCTCAATCAAAACACGACAGTCAAGATGTTTGAACCAGAACTTGCATCTCCACCTTATAATATCCGCCTGCGTTTTGAGATAAGTGATCCTGATGGAATTCACATGGTCAAATTACTTTCAATAGAAAGTGATGAAGACCTAAAGTTGCGTAATTGTAAAGAATTAAATGGAGTTTCAGAAATTACCACTGGATTCGAAACCAACCAATTACCCCCTTATACTGATACTATCGTTCTTAGGATGCTTGATGTGTTAGGAAACTATAAACAACAAGAATTCAAACTGAGTGAGCCGCTTCCATTTCCGCCAGCACAGGATTTGGACGTTCCAGATCCAAATTTGGCTGATGCTATCCGGAAACAGATCGGAGAGGCAATCACGACACACTCATTTTTTTATTTAACTGAACTTAATGTCAATAACAAAAGGATAAAAGACCTTACGGGGCTTGAACACGCACAAAATCTCCTGCATCTATCGCTTTTTCAGAACGAGATTTCAGATGTTTCTCCATTGTCAAAATTAAGAAAACTGAAAGTACTGAATATTGGACATAACGATATTTCGGATATATCCCCATTGTCTGAATTGACACAATTACAGATACTACTTCTTAGTTTCAACACTGTGTCGGAAATATCTCCAATAACAGAACTCACCCAACTAATAAATGTGCATTTTCATAACAATGCTATTACAGATGTTTCCCCTCTTGCAGAACTGACGCAACTGAGAATCTTAAAACTGTCAAACAACCGAATCAGTAATGTGAAGCCTCTCGCTAAATTGGTAAACCTTATAAGATTAGACCTAGTCGGAAATCCAATTAATAGTCAAAAGCCTCTCCTTGATCTACTGCGTAAAAATCCAAATATTAAAATCTACCTCAAAAATTTTCGTGAAACTTTACCCGTCACCATGTCCTATTTTCACGCAGAACACACCGATGCAGGTGTCGTGCTGAAATGGATAACCGAATCAGAAGTAGACAACGCAGGATTCTACATCTATCGGAGTGAAACAAAGGATGGACAATACCGAGCCATCAATACAACAATGATCCAAGGTGCAGGAACAACAGGGGAACGCAATGAATATACTTGGACTGATACAACTGCTAAACTGAATACTGTCTACTATTATCGGATAGAGGATATTTCACATGCTGGTGTCCGAGAGCAGTTAGCAACAGTTCGGTTGAGAGGGTTGGTGTCTGCAAGTGGTAAACTTACCACACGATGGTCAGATTTGAAAGTGAAGTAGAAACTCTGATCCTTGACTTGTCATGATAGTGTATCAGAGTCGTTCCCGTGCCGCGCATTGGGATGGACTCAATCATTTCGGTGAGAAGGTCGCGATGGGAGTCTATTTCTACACTTTCAAAGCTGGTGATTTTTCTGCTACACGTAAGATGTTAATACGTAAAGTAAACCTGAACTGTATTGTAGAGTCGGTTTTCTGTGCCCGCCCATCATCAATTTAAGAAGCGCAATGAATTGCGCGACGACAAACGTTTATAGCATAGATAGGATCAATACTGAAAATCCTGATTTAGATATAAAGGAATTTATTATGAAAATGATATATGTAAAACGAAATATAATTGTGTCAATTATCGTAGTCATGTTGTTAGTATATGGTCTACAAGGCATTAGTTATGCACAAGATAATGCACCCTATGTCACACCAGGTGAGAACAACACGTCCCTTATAGTTAGTTTTTCGGGTGTTTGTAACGAGGATGAAAACGCATATCAGGTCCAGTTACGGCGCAAGTCGCCTCAAGGAGAGTGGAGTACAAAATGCGTTACTGTTAGTGAGACAGAACGTCGCATTGTATTCATTTTTTTTGTCGGTGGTGACTGCGTTGGAGACTATGCGATCTTCGGAGATCTTGATCCGGGCGTTTCTTATGAAGCACGTTACCGGGATACAAACGAGTCTGTATGTGTTGAGAATCCCATATCTCCGGGGCCGTGGTCCAGCATCGGGGAAGGTACTACTCATTTGGTAGCCCCTCCGCGAGTTGAATTTGTTGATGCTAATTTAGCACGAGCAGTACGTTGGGAGTTGGGACTTAGCACGCGAGGTGAACATATAGACCTTCTCAAAATCCCTAAAGCAAAATTGACACAATTGACGGAGTTAGACGCGAGCGCGAGTGAGATAACCGACCTTACGGGTTTGGATGATGCAACTCAACTTACCGTGTTAGTTCTTTATGATAATAAAGTCAATGATCTAACTTTGCTGGCTCAACTCACACAATTGACAGAATTAGATCTTTCAGAAAATACAATCAGCGACATCACTCCGTTAGGATCACTTACGCTACTGACAAAGTTAGAACTCTCGGACAATCAAATCAGTGATGTTCCCCTACTTGCACAGCTCACACAACTCACAGAGTTAGACCTCGGTTACAACCAAATCAGTGATGTCGCGCCGCTGGTACAACTTACCAATTCTTCATTAACTTCGTTAAGACTCTCAGGGAACAACATCAATGATGTCACACTCCTATCACAACTTGCTAATTCTTCATTAACTTCATTGAACCTTTCGAATAACAATATCATTGATATCACACCCCTGTCACAATTTGCCAATTCTTCATTAACTCGATTATACCTTGATATCAACCAAATTAGTGATGTTACGCCTCTTGCACAACTCACACAACTGACGACTTTAAGTCTATGGTGGAACAACATCAGCGACATCACACCACTTATGCAGCTTACACAACTGGATGCGTTATATCTTTCAGATAATCCAATTTCGGATACATATCCACTTAACGCACTTCTTGAGGCAAATCCAGAAATATATATAGATATTGAAGTTAGCAAGGAAGAAGGGGGTCCAACAATAACTGCCTCAACGCTTCAACCTTTGACGGGATTGACGCTGGACGGTGCCAGAGTGACACTAACACTGAATAGCGGGGAGTTCGAGCTTAGAAGGAGTGTTATTAGAGATGCCCTGACGATTTCTGGCATTCATGGTATTGGTATTGAGGAGAGCTGGGGTGAAATAGAAGATATCAGTGATACAGAGATAGAGATTAAACTTACATTCTCGGGCAGTAATATTGTCTCAGATTCTGTTCTCACCCTTACAGTGGAGTCGGGAGCAATCGCCAACTACAACGGTCCCAACCAAACTTTACTGCTCCCTGTTACCGCTACAACTGAAGCAGAATTAGGTATAACGTTAGTGACATCAACGTCCCATCCGCTAACAACAGTAACATTGAACGGTGCCAGAGTAACACTAACATTGACCAACGGGGTTTTCAGCGACGAATGGTCTATCGCACGTAAAATTCAAGTATCTGGTATTAGTGGAGTATCCCTTCGCTACGATACCTTCATCACTGAGGCTGTAACAAAAGTCAACGACACTGAAATAATGGTTGATCTTGCATTTGATGGCAGCATTGACGACATTAGCAAGAATGCGAAGTTAATTTTTACTGTGGAACCGGAAGCAATAGACGCTTATAACGGTCCAGCACTAACTGCAGAAATACCTGTTACAGCAACCACTGAAATAGAAGTGACTGGCGAATTAGTAGCATCAACAGCGTTTCCATTGACGAAGGCGACGCTTAATGAGAGTATTGTGAAACTAACACTGAAAAATCATTTATATATAGAAGACAATTACTTTTACGATTACGACAATCAACCTGTGGTAATAACGTCGGGTATTCCTGGCGTAAAAAATGACAGGAGAAATAATGGGTATGGTCCTTATTTAACTAACCTAAGTAGAAAGGAAATATGGATTAAACTCTCCTTTGATGGCAACTTAGACACTGATGCTACACTAACCTTCATCGTTCCACCATATATAATAGAAAACTACGACGGACCACCACTCGCAGCTGCATTACCTGTCACTGTAAAAACAGACAGACAGGTGCTTGTGTCAGAATCTCAGCAACCGTCAATGTATTGGGTAAATGCTGATACTAACAAAATTGAGTCACTTGACCCTTTCAATGCTATTACGAACCAGGTAGTAAGTCTATTCGTGGATAAATCAGGCGGTAAGGTCTATTGGACAGAGCGCGATAGTGAAAGTGGTGGTACAATCAAACGCGCGAATCTTGATGGTACAGACGTTGAGGTGTTGTTAACTCAACCAAACGTCCCAAGAAGTATTGTGGTGGACACCGTCAGAAAGAGACTCTATTGGATAAATTCGATCGAAACAAGAATTCAGAGCGCAGGCCTCAACGGTGAAAACATCAAGACTGTCATTCAACTTGATGATGATCTTACAAACTTTACTATAGATATGGAGGGAGCCAAGTTCTATTGGACAGATCCGCAGTATCGCATCAGGCGTATGAAGCTTGATGGGACAAATATGGAAACGTTGTTACACGATTGGAGTACGGACTTAACCCGCGGGATAGGAGGCATCGTAATAGCCGATGGCAAAATCTACTGGACAGAACAACAAGTTTGGCATCAAATAAGTGGTAAAATATACCGTGCCAACCTCAACGGTACGAATCATGAAACACTCGCTACCCCTATGGGAGAACCAGTCGACATTGCTGTTGACACCGAGGGAAGCAAGGTTTATTGGACAAACTCTTCTGGCGGAATTCAGCGGATAGATATCAGCGGTGGAGAGATTGAGAATGTTGTCTACGGCATAGCTGCACCCACAAGGCTTGCCTTAGGTGCAGTCTCAACGCAACCAACAATGCCCACCACACCAGAAACACCTGCCACCACCGATACCGTAGTGAGCATATCGCCCGCTACAGTGGCATCCCCCGCTGTTGGGGAACAGTTAACACTCTCGCTTAACATAACAAAAGGCGAAACAGTCGCTGGCTATCAAGCAACTGTGCAGTTTGACACAACTGCCCTCCAATTTGTGTCAGGTGTGAATGGCGATTTTCTGCCTGCGGGTGTGTTCTTTGTGCAGCCCGTTGTGGAGGGAAATCTCGTAAAATTGAACGCTGTATCTCTTGAAGGAGAAACAGAAGGGGATGGTACCCTCGCTACACTTACTTTTCAGGTTATTACCATCAAGGAATCCGCTATAACATTATCCAATGTGCTGCTTACCGACAGTGAAGGCATAGGATATGTTCCCAACTTAGAAAACGCAGAGATAACTGCTACACAGTTATTCAAAGGTGATGTGAACGGTGATGGGATCGTAGACATTCGGGATTTAGTGTTAGTCGCTTCAAATCTCGGTAAGAGCGGTCAAAATGCTGCAGACATCAATGGCGATGGAATTGTTGATATAAGGGACCTCGTCTTGGTTGCTGGCGCATTAGGCACAAGTGCCGCTGCACCTGTTCTGAATGTGCAGGCACTATCAATGCTTACCACTGCCGATGTCAAATTGTGGTTATCTCAGGCACAAGCATTACCTATAACAGATGCAACATCACTACGTGGTGTTCAGTTCTTACAACAACTCCTCAATGTGATGACACCGAAACAGACAGCACTCCTGCCGAACTATCCCAACCCGTTCAATCCAGAAACATGGATACCGTATCACTTGGCAAAAGATGCGGATGTCACACTGCGTATCTATGCTATGAACGGCAGATTGGTGCGGACATTGGCACTCGGACATCAGTTTGCGGGTATATATCAGAATCGTTCCCGTGCACCGTATTGGGATGGTAAAAATGCTTTAGGTGAAACTGTCGCAAGCGGTGTCTATTTCTACACCCTCACCGCAGGTGATTTCTCTGCTACGCGTAAAATGTTAATATGGAAATGATTTGGGAATTACCTTATAGTTTCAATAGGGGAGAACAAGAGACGGCAATCGTACTTCGCTCATTAGGCTTTATGACGATGGTGAAGTGCTTGTTGGAACGAGAAAAGAAAGTTGGATTTCCGCAGCAGATGCCAGTCTCTCAAAAAATCAAAAGACATTCTATGGTAATGAGAACGATATAATACCAATTCTAGTTGATTAATACTCATTATTATTTTATGATATTTTGCAAATTCTATATTACAAAGAGACGTTATTATGAACAAAAAAGTGCCTGAGATTACTGAAAGCGTAGAAGAACTAAATGCTCTTCTGAAAGAATCTAAGAATACGACAGAAAAAGATAGATTGCGTATGCTCTATCTGCTAAAAAGTGGAGAAGCGAAAACGCGCAAAGAAGTCGCCCACTTGCTCGGTATGTGTCGTGAGACCATCGGTCAGTGGTTAGCTAAATACGAAAAAGGTGGACTTGAGCGGTTATTAGAACGCCGCTATGCTCCTGGGCGTCAATCATATATGACACCTTCTCAACTTGAGACACTACGATCAAAACTGAACGAACCCGATGGTTTTAGCAGTTATGTTGAAATCCATCAATATGTCACCGAAACTTTTGGAGTTGCTATTAGCTACAAGGGAGTTTATGATCTGGTGCGAAACAAATGGGGTGCAAAACTCAAAGTGCCTCGGAAAAGTCATATAAAAAAAAACGCAGCTGAAGCGGATGAGTTCGTAAAGACCTTTTCATCAGAAGTGTCTTCTGCTATTTCAGACAAGCAATCAGATGCTCAGCGTGTGCGTCTTTTCTGCCAAGACGAAACAAGGTATGGCACTATACAAAATACTTATAGGCGTATCACCGCACCCGGTATCAAACCTGTCGCCAAGGTAGATTATACTTATGAAGCAACTTATCTATATGGTGCTGTTGAACCCCTCACGGGTGAAAGGTGTTTTCTTGAACTACCGCATCTAAATACCTTCTGTTTCCAAATGTTCGTTGACCATCTGAGTCAGACTTTTGCTGACACGCTAAATGTAGTTATCCTTGATAATGGTCGTTTTCATCACGCAAAAACATTGAAAGTGCCTGAAAATGTAGTATTACTTTTTCTACCTCCTTATTGTCCTGAGTTGAATCCGATCGAGCGTCTGTGGCAAGATATCAAAGCAAAGTTATTTAGCAAAGCATATCAAACCTTGAAACAAATGCAAGAAACCATCACACGAATATTGAATGGATATTCCAATACAACTATTTCAAATATAACGGGTTTCCCGTATTTCATAAAAACTGCTAATGAGATATAAACAAATAGAAATGGTATAAGTTCTGTCGGATTCGGTATTATAGACTTCTCCGCACCGGTATTCCTCAAAGAAGATATAAACCGAGATGGTGCTGTCAATGTGTTAGATTTAGTATCGGTTGCTAATAACTTCGGACATAGCGGTAAAAATATCGCAGATGTTAACGGAGATAACAGCGTCAATGTGTTGGATCTTGTTGCAGGTGCATTTGGTAAAACTCCTTAGCAGCCGGATTTCTTGTCCAACTATCTAAACCTACTACTCAACATGCTTCCAAGTGTTGCGTTTTAGAATAACTTTTCGTTCCTATTAACTCTCGTCAATGTGTGTTTGTGCTAACTTGTCTGCAATGTCTGATGATTTTGTGATTTCAGGTGTATTATTTTTGTCAGAAACGGAAGGTATATTTTCATTGATTACTTCCCAAAACTCAACAACAGTCTGATTAAGTTGAGTATCATAAAACTCTAACACTTCCTGCTTTTGTAACCTGAAATTATCTCCTTTACAAAAGACTTTTGATTCTTCTAACTTCTTTTCTTTAGTTTCCAATAGTTTTATACCAGCTACATTTCTCTCAAGCAAACCCAGTTCCTCAAAGATAGCAAATGATGTTTGCATTTTCAGTTCATCCATACTAATTTTTTCATAGACCTCTTTAGGGGTAATGTATTCATCGTTAATACCAATAAGTTCTTTTAATACATTGTATAAATCTTCCAATTCCATCCTTTTCGGATACTTATGTGTAGGATACTCTTGAGTTAGCCAATTGTTGTTTTTCTCTCTATCGTCGTGATTATATATTAAATGTAAGAAAGCTTTCTGAGACGATATGAAGGCGGGTTTGCTCCTTTCAACAATAATCTCTAAACTGTGAGATAGATGACAGAAAACAAAATGTTCAACACAATCTGTAGTTGTCAACGCCGAAAAAACATCACTTGAAACAATGGCAATTAACTCACCGTTTTTAAGTTTCTCCAACAACTCTTTCTCTTCAGCAATAGTTGTATACCTATAATGTCTTCCAATCACATCCCATTTCTCAGGATCGACTAATTTCATAAAATTGTTTATCATTTCATCATCTTGAACATAGATTAGAGTCGGTTTCTTGAGTTCAAGTAATTGTAGCAGGTAACTCTTTTTGTCAGTATTACGTCTGTCAATGATATGAAATTTTGAGTCAGTATTTATTGGTGGATATACCAGACCTGCCTTTAGATTATCAATTGAGATTGTGCCTAACAGGTTACCCAAAACTGCGACCTGTTCTTCGGCAGTATCCTTTGCTGATTTAATTATATCCAGTTCTTTTCCTAACACCTTAAGCCGTTTCTCGTATTCTATTTTCTGTTTAATGACCTCATCACATTGTAGTTTTAACTGGGAAAGACGTTCCTCCAAACTATTCTTTTCTTTCTCGACCTCTTGCAAACGTTTCTGAGTATCTTTCAGATTTTCTTCACTGAGGTTCCACATTTCTTCATACTCTTTGACATCTTGTTCAAGTTTTAGAACCTGTTTTTCACTCTTGTTCTTTTCATTTTCTATACCGTTTAATGCATTTAACTCTTTTTCGTATTGTGATTTTTTTCCTTCCAATTCTTCTACATAGTTTTTCGTTGCAACAAGGTCTTTCTTATATTTTGTCTTCTCCGCTTTTACTACTTCTAACTGTTCTGAAATCTCAGAAATTTGTGTTGCTGCATTAGTTGATATAAGTTGATCGCGTATTGTCTCAACTTCGTCCTGCTTGTCAGATCTGTTTATTATCCCAAGCAAATCAGCAATAATAAAAAGATGTACTCTGGTCATTTCATAGTCTAAATCTTCTGTTCCGATATGTTCACAACTATTTCTTCCTTTGCTAATCATCCATAACAAGTTCTGTGCAACCAAGTCTTGACCAAATCTCTGAGCAAAACAATTGTACCAGTGTCTTTTGATAATATGAGGAATATTATTGAAGTCTATTGCTGCTTCAACATCATTATTTTCACCCAACATTTGTAAAAACGTATCAACTTGTTGCTCATAATTTTCTAAAGCTTCTTCAATTAAATCTTCAACACTTCTACCTCTCACTTGTTGCAGTTGATGTTTAATAAATGATCGCATGGCACTTAGGTAAATGTCATTTGCTTTTCTGAGTGCATCCCGGTTAGGGTAATCGTTTGTACTCATTTTATCCCTCCAGATATGTTTTTTTACTTCTCTTTGTTTTATTCTATTATGAAGGTTTTGTTGTTAATTAGGTAATTTGGACCCAGACACGGTAGGTGCGGTTTCCTAACCGCACCTACCTTCCCGATGCCGCTGGCGAGGTTTCCTAACCTCGCCAAATTACCAAAATATTCCCTTCAACTTCATTATAGAATGTGAGTAAGACCTGCTTACTGCTTCCGAAGTACATAAACCTGTATATGCTCCCATTTTCGCTTAGTCCGATGCGTTGCCACACGCCTTTTAAAGACATTCTCATGAGCAAAACCTGCATCTGCTATGATATTCTCAAGGTTCGCGATTGCTTTGGGACCAGATGCATCTGCATAACCTAACAGTAGCGTTCCATCACGTTTTAGGTAGTTCGGTACTTCTTCAAAAAATCTTTTTAATGTCTGCTGTTTTTCATCGTGGATTGCCAATTCTGATCTATTTCGCACACGCGCAACAACCCACGGTGCATTAAAGATCACGATATCAAACTGTAGAGATGAAAACGGTTCAAACAGATCACCAGACGGTATCACATACACATTCTCTGAATCAGGAAGAAGACGTTGGACGTTTATTCTCGTTGTTGCGACTGCCTCTGGTAATATGTCAGATGCATAGATGTCTGCTTGTTCTCCAAACTCTTGCTGAGCAAGTAACGTCAAGCAACCACTTCCACAACCGACATCTGCAATGATGGGGTTGTTAGATAGGTTTCCACGTCCCACACTTTGCAGTGCTTCTTGAAAACACTCTACTGTTTCTTGAGAACGTGGTGCTAAGACATTTTTGGATGCAACAAGTGATACACCCAATGCATCAATAGCGTATTTTTCTTCCAGTGCACTTTGGATGCTTTGAACAGTTACTATAGGTATAAGAAACGGACAATCCTGATTAGCGTCTGATGGTCCCCCTATCAATTCCAATAGATAAGGCAACTCAGGGGGTGGTGATACTTGCAATTTACCATCTTCGTCTGCCCAACACATCAACTTTGATATTACTGCCTCGCGCTCCTGTTTAGGTCCGTTCCGCTGATGTCTGGACTTACCTTTCCTGCTACGTTCATGACCCTTCGTTGACAATTCACGTTTGTGTCGGTTGACATAATCCATTACATTGATAATCTGTTCCCATTCACCTTCTACAATAGCAACGCCACCACGCTGAATATGTGTGAAAATACGTCCGAGATGTTCTAATTCCTGATGTGCAAATAACTTTACACTCCCTCGTGCAAAGACTGCTTCGCGACATTCTTCAGGGACATAGAGTTCACCGATAGGATTGACAGAATAAAATGCGTTCATTTGCGTTCCGTGGGTTTAGCGGATTGATACTATCTCACCAGTTTTGACAGACTCCGCTTCTTTATAGCAGAGTAAGAGTGCATCTCTCGCGCCAACACCCGACAACGCTGTCGGTTCGGTCTTACTATCAATAGCATCAACGGCATATTGGATTTCAGCAGTGAACGCATCAATAGGATCAACTTCGCCTAAATCAACCTGTTCAACAGTGCCATCCTCAGTAAGAAGTGTCAACGGCATTGCAGTAGAAGGTTCACCCGCAAGTGTTGAGAAATCAAACAAGAGTGTCGCTTTTTCAAGATAGAGTTCAAAACCGTGTGAAAACGCTCTACCTTTCTGTGAGATAGCACCTGATGAACAACTCACTGCAAGTTCTTTATCGTTATATATATACTGTGTTGTCAAATAGTCTATGAAATTACCACCCGCTAATTTACCCTGCGAAAACACTGCATCGGGAACACCACAGAGCAGTTGAATAAAATGCGTATCGTGTATATGTAAATCAATACCCGGACCACCACTTTTTTCAATATCAGCCAGTTCTCGCGACCAACCCGGTTTTGAGATAACCCTCTTAAAATGTCCACCAAGAAGTTCTCCATAGTCTCCACTTTCAACAACTTGCTTTGCATAAGCATATTCTGCAAAGAAGGGGAGTACATGCGCTACCATAAACTCTTTGTCTGTTTGTTCTGAAAGGTCCACAATTTCGTTTGCATCGTCAATGTCAATAGAGATAGGTTTTTCAACAAGCGTGTGTTTACCTGCTTTAAGTGATGCAATGCTCCCAGATTTATGAAGGTGTGTCGGCAGACAAATATCAACAAGATCAACTTCTTCATCTGCAAGTAAGTTTTCAATATCACTATATTTTCGGATGTCAGAGAGATCCTCAATGCTGCCACGGGGGCCAAAGTTACCTTGGATCCCTGTCCAATCTCCATCAAGTTTTTTCTGGTCACGCGTACAGATAGCTACGACTTCTGCGCCTGTTCCTCGTTGGATACCGTAGTAGTGAATCATACCCATAAATCCGATACCGACAATTCCAATTTTTACCATTATTTTATCCTTGTTCAAAATGAGATGGCACAGATGTCTAACCTACAATGTTGACACCCGTGCCATCTAAAAAACTAATATGTAAATCAACGGCTAATTAGCAATAGTTTTTTGCTTAATGTTGCCCCATGTTGTTGAGACTTTATCTTTGGGTGTAACTGAGAGGAGTTCTCCTCCCATAGCTGCTTGGATTTCACTTTTACTGAGTGCGCGACTCCATATAGCAGCCTCGTCAATCATACCGTTATCAAACGTGTAATTGGCTCTGTCTTTAGAACAACCAATCCGAAGGTCTTGGTCATTAGTACCCATAAAGGAGACTTTTTCGGCATGTTCAAGTGATACTTCACCATCAACGTAAACTCTCATGGTTTCACCATCGTAGGTTCCGACGACATAATGCCACGTTTTCTCCTTAAGTGAATGTGCTTTGTTCAATCTCGGACGGGCAGCACCTGTCCCCAAGAACATATTGATATTTCTACCGTCTTCAAAAGCACCGATACCGTAGGAAGTGTGCTCTCCTCCGTTATGACAATTCTTATCAAACCATTGTCCATCGGTATTCCAAGCATCCTGATATATCCAAGCAGCCATGGTAATCTCCCCGCTGATTTTCAGTTTTTCGTCAGCAGGAACATTGACACAATCAGGACCTTCAGCAGTGATTTTGATCGCATTACCATATTTGCCTTTGACAATTTCTGTGTTGGCAACGATGTTGGCGTCAAGTCCGTTACCAGAGCTATCTTTAATGGTCTTTCCACTCACATCGTCAAATGTGAGGTAAAGAACAAGTCCTTCGTTAAGGTCAGCCGTAAGCGTACCGGCAGTGATTAACAGTAATATAATTAAAAGTGAGAATGTCATTGCGCGTAACATTGGAAAATACCTCCTCCTACAGCGTCTGCTGCGGGGAAACGTTAGGGTGTGGTTCTGTGTCACGTCGAATCTGTTTTTTGATTTTTCAATAGGTATACTTGCTTTTTATATTTCAATATTATACCATTCAAATTGAAAATGTCTCTTTTTTGTACCACAAACTTTCAGTTTGTGACCTGAAAAATGACTACCATAATAACCGCCTAATGAGACAATAATTTATAGAAATGGCATTAAAATGCAGCAAGTCAATTATAGGTGTCTTTGTATATTATGGCTTAACACAATATTTTAATCAAGTTTTTTCTGTACTGTTCATAGTTCCTTCCTTCAAGCAATTCTGCCTGTTTTCCCAATCTGGAAGATAGGTGGACATGTAACCTTTAAATAGTTTGCTGTGATTGGGTACCAGTATATGCACTAATTCATGCACAATGACATATTCAGACAATGCCTCTGGTAGTTTGAGCAGTTGGGTGTTGAGTGTTAATCTGCCATTTGTTGAGATGGATGCCCATTTCTTTGTCATTGCCCGTAAGTGTATCTCAGACACTTCGACTCCGATGTCGTCTGCCCAACGTTGAACTGCAGCTTTTAAATCTCTGTAGTGCTGCGATAGTTTATCGGTTTTCATATCCGTTTTAACGCCAATAATTTATTCGTTATACCATTTCTATAAATTATTGTCTCATTAGACGGTTATTATGGTAGTTATTCATTAGGACACAAACTGAATTAAGTTTAAAAAATAAGTCAGGTAATTTGGCGAGGTTAGGAAACCTCGCCAGCGGCATCGGGAAGGTAGGTGCGGTTAGGAAACCGAACCTACCGAACTGAATCTATAGCGTAATTCTCCTTAAATTCACGCTTATACCTACAAACCTAAAAAAATCCTAACACCAATCTCTATAATAGGTTGACGCTCATCGTTAATTCTGTTATATTTAAAGAGAACTTTCACAGTGCCAAGGAACTAATACTCAACCTGATGCGTAAAACGAAAACAAGAAATCTGGTCGTTGACTCACTTGCAGCCGAACCGTGTACACGAGTTGAAGGACATCTATTCGTTGGCAACATGCCAGATGGAACACCAATTCGTGTGCCTATTGTTCTTATCAACGGAAAACAACCTGGAAAAACTCTCTATCTTCAAGCAATTAGCGATGGAAATGAACTGAACGGTATCGCAGTCATACACGAAATACTACGAAAGATAAACCCTTCAGAATTATGTGGTGGACTTATTGTAGTACCGATTGTAAATATTCATGCTTTTCACGCGAAGCAAGCTTATAGTCCTGTTGATAATGTTAAAATGAACCGTTGTTTTCCTGGACGCGCCGAAGGAACTTCAAGTCAGAGAATTGCGGATCGCCTGTTTAAGGCGGCTATTCAACACACTGACTACTGTATTGATCTTCATCAAGGCGGCGTTCAACCGATGATAGATGAGGTGCGTGTCCGTGTTGGAGAAAAACATCAACTTCATAGTGCCTGCCTTGATTTGGCACGGGTATTTGGTATCGGTTATATTCTTGATCAGAAAGGACCAAAAGGACAACTTGCACAGGCTGCGCCTGATATCGGTATACCGACAATTGACCCCGAACTGGGAGGAACATACGGATGGGACTCTACAAGTATCAAAAAGGGTGTTCGCGGTGTGCTAAACGTATTGAAACACTATGACTTCATTGAAGGCACACCTGAATTTCTTGACCAGCAAATTGTAGTAAACCGTTTCGTGCCCGTGATTAGCAATAAAGGTGGTTTTGTCTACTACAAAGCAAACCTATATGACCAGCTTGAAGCACGACAGCCAATTGCCGAAATACGAGATGTATATGGACATGTATGTGAAGTGGTACATAGTCCTGA
Organism: Candidatus Poribacteria bacterium; assembly: GCA_965261435.1. Lineage (GTDB taxonomy): Bacteria > Poribacteria > WGA-4E > WGA-4E > WGA-3G > MSPOR6. The sequence continues at coordinate 1,522,272 of CBDHDL010000021.1, read as the reverse complement.
AGAAGGAATATTCTGGTCGCATCCTATTTATCCGATGGTTGCAAGTGGGGGAATTATCGGTAAAATTGGCACACCAATTAACTATATCTGACGAAGGATTTTGATTAGGACAGAATATGCATAAAGAAATACGCGATAACTTTATAGAACAGATGGAATCTGGCAGTGTTGCGATCTTTACGAATGCACCTACTGCTATGCGGAACCATGACACGGAACATATATATAATCCCGATCCAAATTTCTATTACCTAACAGGTTTTGAAGAACAGGAATCAATCTGTGTGATTGCGCCTGACCATCCGAAGTATAAATATGTCTTGTTTGTGCTTCCTAAAGACGAAAAAGCTGAGATATGGGATGGTAAACGGGTCGGTGTTAAAGACGCGTGCAAAAAATATGGAGCGGATAAAGCCTACCCAATTGACAAATTTAAGAAACGGATAGGTAAGTTTTTAAAAGAGGCTGAAAGGTTATATTACACGCTCGGTTTAAATTCCCATATTGATGCAGAAATCCTTGCCCGATTTAAACAAGGGGTCAGATCGCGCGTTCGAAATGGGCAGGGAATACATACGCTCGTTGATCCAAGTCCAATTCTGAGTGAGATGCGGTTAATTAAAAATGAAGAGGAATTGCGAAGAATCAGAAAAGCATCGGATATTACAGTAGATGGTCACATCGCAGCGATGGTTGCCGCGAAACCTGGTATGTACGAATATGAATTAGAAGCTTTTGTTGATGCTACATTCCGTAGCAGTGGGGCAAACGGAACAGCTTTTCCGACTATAGTTGCAAGCGGTGGAAACGCAACAACCCTCCATTATAGAACAAATGACTGTCAAATCAAAGACGATACACTCGTTCTCATTGATGCGGGGGCAGAATATCAACGCTACTGTGGCGACGTAACAAGGACTTTTCCTGTCAACGGTATATTCACTGAAGCACAAAAAGACATTTATCAACTCGTTCTTGATGCACATTATGAGATTATGAATACGATCCGTCCGGGGGTATCTATTGATGAACCCCATCAGAAATCTATTGAGTTGCTAACTGAGGGAATGCTCAGTCTTGGTCTATTAAAAGGTAAAGCAGAGAAATTAATCGAGAAAGAGAAATTCAAACAATTCTATATGTATCGTGTAGGGCACATGCTTGGACTGGACGTGCATGATGTCAACTGTGTGAAGAAGTCTGAGGAAGAATTCAAGACTTTTGAACCTGGAATGGTCATGACCATTGAGCCAGGATTATATGTAGCTGAGGGAACGCGGAAGGTGCCCAAAAAATACCTTGGTATCGGTGTCCGAATTGAGGACGATATCCTTGTAACCGAATCTGGTTATGAAGTGTTAACTGATGCTGTACCGAAAGAGATTGATGCGATTGAGGATTTGATGAAACAGTAATTGTTGTGCTACCTTCAATGAGGTATGAAATCATGATTGAAGAAATTAAAAACACAATTTCAGATACGAAAGAAGAAGTTCGTAAACAATTCAAAGCAGAAATAAAAGGTATCTTCGGTTCGTATGCACGTGGTGACTACCATGTGGATAGTGATTTGGATCTGTTGGTAGATTTTGATGCAGGTGCTACTTTGCTGGATCTTGTAGGCCTTCAACTATATTTTGAAGATAGGTTTAACCGTAAGGTTGATGTGGTGTCACGGCGTGCATTACGAGAAGAAATTCGTGAAAACGTATTAAAAGATATGATATACCTATGAGAGATCTTCGCCTTTACTTTAATGACATTCTTGCAGCAATGCTTGCTGTCCAAGAATTCGTAAACGGAATAAGTTTTGAGACTTTTCTTGAAGACGAGTATGAAGTTGAATAGGTCCAAATGGATTCATTCTCGTCAAGTATGATTATGAAACAGAATTTGAGATAAATGGAGAGAAACGTTTAGCTATGATTTGTAAGGAATGTTGCACAGTTTAGATTCTCTCTATAAAAAAATAAAAAAATATGAAGAATTTATACTTCATACACAACATATAAGTAACATCTGCGTAAGGTGGATTTTCTATGATACCAGACGATGTATATGTACACAAAACAGTAGAGGGTGATGTTGAGGCGTTTAACGAGTTGGTCAATCGTCACCATACCAAAATCTATGGTCTTGCCTATCGCATGCTTGGGAATTCTGAAGATGCTCAAGATGCTACGCAAGAGACGTTCCTGGAAGCGTATAAGTCAATTAAGACGTTTCGTTTTCAATCACAATTCGGAACGTGGTTGTATCGTGTTGGGCTCAACACATGCAATCAGATTATCCGTAAAGCGAAATCTCGAAACAGGATGATGGACGCGTACACTGAAGAAAAGTCTGTTCGCGGTATGACTGAAGAACGTGAAATTCCAGAACGTTTGGCGATCAAGGCTGAACAGCGAGAGATGGTGCAAGCTGCTATTGACCGACTGCCACTAAAGCAGAGAGAGGTTGTAACGTTGTTTTATATGCAACACCTTAAGTATAAAGAGATCGCCGAAATACTTGACTGCTCTATTGGTACAGTTGCTTCACGATTAAATAAAGCGATGCAGAATCTTAAAGTAAAGTTAGAAAAACACTACTATTAAGTGATGCATGTTTAATCGTGAGAAATAAACTAATGTTTTGTCAAGTCATAAATGATTTGTAGAGCGGGCAGGGAAACCCAGCCCCTACGAACAAACCTACTCATCATTTCAGTGTAGATAGAAAAATAAAATAATGAGTAGAGCGGGCAGGGAAACCCAGCCCCTACGAACAAATCTACTCATCATTTCAGTGTAGATAGAACAATAACCTACTATAGCGAGGGTTGTTAAGATGAATTGTGAACAGACTCGTGAAAATTTGGTCCTACATCAACAAGATCCGAAGTTGAAAGGGATAAAACGGAGCGAACTTCTTAAACACTTGCGTGGTTGCGATAGTTGTCAAATAGAATATGAAGGATTGTTGCATACCGCTGAAGTTATCGGAAACCTTGAAGCTCCAGAACCACCACCTGAATTACTCAGCAATATTCAAAACCAAGTACGGCAGTTGCATAGGCGGAGTCGAACTGCTCTTCTTGCAAGTCCGTTCTCATGGCTTTTCGGTAAGTTGAAGTTAGAACTTTCTCCACAGATAGTGAATTGCACAGCACTGGTTTGCTATTTACTTGCTTCAGTATTCTTGGTGAAATTTGCTTTCTTTACGGACGTACAGGATGATGGTCTCGGTTTGACTGCTATGGAGGAGACGCGCCTCCGAAATGTACGTATTTCACCTTCGCCCTGGGGTTCGTTAAAACACCAAAATATTAGAACTGGAAAAATGGAGACCACGCCTATTCCGAAAGTGAATTCTGTCAGTCCTTCTAACAAGTTTGTTGATACCAAGATCGAAGAAATGTGGTATTCTAATACAATAAATGAAGGCACAGAAACAGTTGATGTTCCTTTTATTGACGATGCCGGTGTTAAACTTACCCTATTTTGGAACGACATCAAAACAAATCTGTAAGGGGGAGAATATAGGTATTTATATCTCAAATAGATCATATTAGTCCATATAGAAGAGGCACAATTTTTTGTGTCTCTTTTTTTGATTATCAGTTGTCATTTCAATATAGACTATTGCTTTGTCAAGTCATAAATGATTGGTATATAGGGCGGGGATACCCCGCACCTATAAACGGATCTACTCATCATTTGAGTGTAGACAGAACAATAGTGGATAGTCCAGACTAAATATGTAGGTCGGGTAGAGGAACGAAACCCAACACGTAATGATTGTGTCTATCATGTCGGGTTTCGCTTCGCTCTACCCGACCTACAAGTTTAACTTGGACAGAACAATAGAGTTCGGTTGAAGGAATGTTCTCATTTCTCAAGAAACGATTGAGTTGATCATGGATCCATTTCTCTGTATGATCTCCAAAGTAGGTTGTGTGAGGAGCTCAATTTGAGTAATTTTCACGGAATCTATCGTTTTTTGCCTGTTTTGGCTGAAATTTTAGTAAGAACTTCATTATTCTTTCATTTTATGCACCTATTTGGGTATAAACTTGTGTCATTAATTATAGAGGGTATGTGAGTGATTGTCATCGATTTTATCGGTTTATTACTTACTTTTAGTAAAAATGTAGAAAAAGTTTATTTTTTTCCTCAACTTGCACCTTTTTAGGTCGAAACCTGTGTCATTAATTATAGAGAGTATTCTATCTCGTTGTTTGAGTAATTTTCTAAATCAACGCATTGTAATAGTTTTCTTAATGAATTAGAAAAATAGAGCATGTTTTACTTTTTCCAGATTTGCACTCTTTTGGAATTAATACTGTGTCTATATATTATGAAAGCAATTTTATGCAGCAATTTGAAAAAAAATCCGTTTGTCGTATTTTGCGTAAGTTCGGAAATTTTCGGGTGACTTTTAACAATTCTTAGATGTTATACTATTTCTATAAATTATTGTCTCATTAGGCGGGTATGATGGTAGTTATTCTTCAGGACACAAACTGAAAGTTTGTGCTACAAAAAGAGACATTTTCAATCAGAAATGGTATTACTCGCTATGAGTTCACTGTATAAAAGTCCGAAAAAACCTGTTTGGAAGTCTTAACACGATGAAACTGTCCAAACAATAGTATTCTAACCAAGTTAGTATTTTAATGTAGAAAATGATTGTCTTTTAAGGTAGAATATTTAAACGATAAGGAGAATTAAAATAAGAAAGATGAATATGGTCTTACAACGGTTTATTTTCTGCTGCCTGCTACTCTTGCTACCGACGTTTGCGAACGCAAAAATCGTTTTAAAGTCACGACAAGATGGAGGACCGTATCTGTATGTGATGGACGATGATGGTCACAATTCCATTAGGTTGACAACCTTTAATCCCCTGTGGCCTGTTTGGTCTCCGGACGGTATGCAGATTGCTTTTAGTAAATTTCTACCACCGGGACCGGCAGGTAGGCAAAGATCCGCCATCGTCATCATCAATAATGATGGTAGCAATGAACATAGACTTACCGAAGACCATGAGGATAATCTAAATGGGAATCGTGTTTATGAGACGAGTTGTGATTGGTCGCCGGATGGTCAGCACATGGTTTTTGAAAGCTCACGCACTGGACGCTCTGAAATCTGGACGATTAATCTCAAAACAAAAAATTTGCGGCAACTAACAGACACAGATGGATTGTCAACATTTCCATCTTGGTCTCCCGATGGTAAATATATCGCTTATCGAGACGATCCTCCAAGAGGGTTCTCTACCATCTATGTTATGCTTAGCAACGGAGACAGACAACGGGAGCTTGCACCAGGCGATTCTTCGCTCAGACGCAATTTTCCGAGATGGTCTATTGATAGTCAATCCGTTGTTTACACCGAAGATACGTTTAGTCCAGTAGGGGACAACTTCGTAATGTTTTAGATAAAGTTGTCATTCATAATATCAATACTAACAAACGACAGATTGTTGATACACCTGACGATTGGTCAATTCATAGTGCATGCTATATGGGTAACAAACTACTATTGATTTCAGCAAAGAGTAGAGAAGGCAAACCCGATAAATGGGAATTGTACCAGTATCACCTCGCAACAGGTAAGATTGTGAACCTAACAAATACGCCTTGGGACGAGTTCGCTATGGATTGGATCAGTGATGATGTGCTACCTGTACTCTCAAAGGGTAAAAAAAAAGTAATGTGGGGGTCGGTAAAACAATAGGGCAGTGAGTGCCCTCTATTACTTATCTTACTCAGGACTTACGCATTATCTTCAAAAGTCCCTGATAAGGGATTTAGGGGTAAATCACTGAAATAACGACTTTTTAACCCCTAAATTCCTTTATCAAGGGGGAATGCGTAAGTCCTGACTCATTTAGGTTAGAATATTGGTACATCCTTTGCTTGAAGTTTCGAACTTAAACACGGTATTTCCTACGGAAAGTGGCATCGTTAATGCTGTAAACGATGTCAGTTTTTCCATTGAGCGTGGTAAGACCGTTGGTATCGTGGGAGAAAGCGGCTGCGGAAAGAGCATTACTGGCCTCTCTCTACTACAACTTGTACCTAATCCAGGTAAGATCATTAACGGCGAGATTCTATTCTACCGTAATGAAATAGACGCACCGTTGGATATTGCCAAAGTATCGCCACGAAATAAAATCATGCGGGATATCAGAGGTAATGAAATTGCGATTATCTTTCAGGAACCGATGACATCTCTAAATCCTGTGTATACTGTCGGAGATCAAATTGCTGAGGCAATTGTATTGCATCAAGAACAGAATCGTCCGTTTCTGCAACGTATCGGTTTACAATCAACGACGAAACGGGCACGCGAACTTGCGATAGAAATGCTTATACGCGTTGGTATCCCTGCGCCTGAACAACGTTATAAAGAATACCCGCATCAGCTTTCTGGTGGCATGCGACAGCGCGTGATGATCGCAATTGCACTCTGTTGTGCACCAGCATTACTCATTGCCGATGAACCAACGACAGCACTTGACGTGACGATTCAAGCACAGGTTCTCTCGCTCATGCGTGAGCTGCAAGCAGAAATCGGTATGGCTATTATGTTAATCACGCATGACTTAGGGGTTATTGCTGATATGGCAGATGAAGTGGTTGTTATGTATGCTGGACGTGTCGTTGAAAAAGGAGATGTTGAGGATATCTTCTATAATCCTTTACACCCTTACACACGTGGATTACTCAATTCTATCCCAACACTCGGTGGTATTCAACAAGATACATTGCCATCAATACCGGGAACAGTACCACATCCATTGGATCTTCCAGTCGGATGCTCCTTTCAACCAAGGTGTTCAGAACGAATAGCAACTTGTGAAAAGATGCCTGAACTGGTAATGATGGAATCATCAAAAAACAGCAATCATGAAAATGGCAAACACGCAGTCAGGTGTTGGTTATGTGAGGAAAATGTCAATGGCGAAACTGCTTGAAGTAAATGATTTGCGTAAATTCTTTCCGATCCGAAAAGGTATATTGCGGAATACTATCGGACACGTAAAGGCAGTTGATGGTATCAGTTTTGATGTACAACGTGGGGAAACTCTTGGACTCGTTGGCGAAAGTGGTTGTGGGAAAACAACTGCGAGCAGATGTATCTTACGCTTAATTACGCCAACAGATGGGAGTTTCACCTTCGGTGATGAACAGGTTGATCTTGCGAAATTAACGCCAAAACAGATGCGTCCTTATCGTCAAAGGATTCAGATGATTTTCCAAGACCCTCAGTCATCTCTTAACCCGAGGAAAACTGTTGGGGATATTGTTGGTGAACCGATGCGTGTCAATCGAACAGTCAAGAAAGTGAGTATTAAAGATAAAATAGTTGACCTCTTAGAATCTGTCGGGCTCAAACCTCAAGACATGCGACGTTATCCGCATGCCTTCAGTGGAGGCCAACGACAACGTATTGGTATTGCGCGTGCTTTAGCACTAAACCCTGAACTAATAGTTGCCGATGAACCGGTTTCTGCTCTTGATGTCTCGGTACAAGCACAGATTCTCAACCTTCTGGCTGAACTGCGTGAAAAATATGAACTATCCTATATCTTCATTGCACATGATCTCAGTGTTGTAGAACACATCAGCGACCGTGTAGCCGTGATGTATCTCGGTAAGATTGTTGAGATCAGTGATGTCAAGACACTCTATCAATCTCCGCTTCATCCTTACACAGAAGCATTGATTTCAGCTGTGCCGATGCCGGATCCAAAGGTTCAACGTGAACGGGAGTTAATTCAACTTGAGGGTGATGTCCCCGATCCATCTCATCCCCCCACCGGTTGTCATTTTCATCCAAGATGTCGATATGCGACAGATGTTTGTAAAGAGGAAATACCTGAACTACGTGAGATAAAACCCGATGTCAAAGTCGCTTGTCATTTGAGCGAAACCTTGGAGCTGCAAGGAGTATAACCGTGCCACAATCACATCAGATCACACAAGAAGAACTTGCCTCTTGTAGGAAGCACCTTGAACGTCGATGGAAAAACCGTAAAGTTGATGAGACGTTACTAAAGCGTGCATGGCAAACAGTCTACGAAGTCGCTACGGTTCTGTATGATGAATTCGGTGCAACGCATGTTGCAGTCTTCGGATCACTTTCGGACCCAATCGTTTTCACGAAATCATCTGATATTGATATTGCAGTATGGGGGTTATCTGATAACAAACATACAAAGGCAGCAGATAAAGTCTTAGACCTTAAAACACGTTTCAAGATAGATCTGATTAATTTTGATTTGACGAATGGTCTTTTTAAAGAAAGGATCCAACAACAAGCAATACCTATTAAGAAGGGAGAACAACCTGTCTTATGGAGAACACTCTACAATCATTTACAGCATCAAGTTCTTCCTATAGTTGAGGAAGAAATATACGAAATCAACAGAAAAAAACTGAGACAAAGAATCAACGATGAGCTGAATAAGATCAAAGATTTACTTGCAAGAATTCAAAGGGGATTAGAGAGTATTGCTGTGCTACCGGAGCAAGCTAGAGAATTCATAGAAAATACTATTGCAACAGACCTCGCTGATATCTATAGAGGCGTAGAACGGATCTTTGAAAGGATGGCAAATGAAATTGATTCACACCGACCGCGTGGGAGTAGATGGCATAAAGATTTACTTGAACAGATGACAAAACAGCGTCCCGACAGACCGCCTGTGATTTCAGATAGGACATATTTACAATTGACAGAACTCTTAAGTTTTCGACACAAAGTCAATAACATATATGGTACAGAACTGAAGTATGAAAATACACTAAAACATGCAGAGTCAATTGATGAATTATATGCAAACATATCACAAGACTTGAAAAACTTCATCGATTCCCTTGCGCAGAGTCCGGAGGACACTTGAAATGCACTCTACAACTAACACACAACAGTCTGAAAAAAAGATGACACCTCAAGAACTTGCATCTTGTAGGAAGCATCTTGAACGTCGATGGAAAAACCGTAAAGTTGATGAGTCTTTGCTAAAGCTCGCATGGCAGACAGTCTACGAAATCGCTACGCTTCTGTATGATGAATTCGGTGCGACGAATGTTGCAGTCTTCGGATCACTTTCGGAACCAATCGGCTTTACAGAATCATCCGACATTGATATTGCGGTCTGGGGATTATCCGACAAAGAGCACACAAAGGCACACAGTAAAGCGATGGACCTTAGAACAGGCTTCAAGATAGACCTGATTAATTTTGATCTGACGAAAGGACTATTTAAAGAAAGGATTCAACAGAAGGCAATACCTATTAAGAAAGGAGAACAACCCGTCTTATGGAAGACACTTTACGATCATTTACAGCATCAAATATTCCCTATTGTTGAGGAAGAAATATACGAAATCAACAGAAAAAAACTAACACAGCGAATTAACGATGAATGTGTAAAAATAGAATCTACTGTTAACGCAATTGTTAAGGCTTTGGATGATATAGAAGTCCTCCCTGAAGCTGCAACGCCGTATGTAGAAGAAGCAATTGCGAATAAACTTTCTGATGTTTATAGAGGTATAGAGCGAATTTTTGAGCGCATTGCCAGTGAAGTTGACGGATACACACCACGTAGAAGTAGATGGCACAAAGATCTGCTTGAACAGATGACAAGACAACAACCCGAAAGACCTCCAGTGATTTCACAAGAGACATTCCCACTTTTAGGTGAACTCTTAGAATATCGTCACAAGGTGAATAACATCTACGCAGATGAACTTATATATGAAAACACAGAGAAGCACGCTAAAAACATCAAAAGCCTATTTCAGAGTTTCTCTGATGAACTCAATCTGTTTACAGATTCTCTGGCACAACGAAGTGATGAATAAAAGGAAAGTAAAACATGCCAACACATACAGACCTCGGTTTTTTTTGCTACAGACGTTTCATTTGAAAATAGTGCTGCAATCGTAACGGGTTCCAGTCGGGGAATCGGACGAGCTATCGCTATTGAATTGGCACGTCAAGGTGCCGACGTTCTCATTAATTACAATCAGAATCGTGATGCTGCAGAAGCAGTACAGTATGAAATTGAAGCTATAGGGAGAGAAGCAGTGATTATCCAAGCGGATATCAGCGATTTAGACTCCCATCAAAACCTACTTGATACCGCACGCGATGCTTTCGGTAAGGTTAATATCCTTATTAACAATGCGGGTATCACAAGAATTGCTGATATTCTGGAGGAAACCCCTGAACAGTTTGACCTATTATTGAATACGAACCTAAAGGCACCACATTTTCTTACGCAACATGTTGCAAATTACATGATAGAGAACAAAATTCCCGGATGCATTATTTATACATTATCCATTTCTGATGTGATGGCATCCGACAATCGAACGGCATACTGTATCTCAAAAGCTGGTTTAGAGATGAGTATGCGGTCCTATGCTGGTAGGTTAGCGATGCACGGTATTAAGGTAAACGGCATCGCTGCAGGTGTCATAGACACGGACCTGTCGCGAGTCCGTATTCCAGATTACGAAGAGGCAGCAGAAAAAGGGTATATCTTCATGGTACGTCCTGGTACTCCTGAAGACGTCGCACATGCGACTGTCGCTGCTATGCGCCTCTATGATACAGGTGTCGTTTTACCTGCTTCAGGCGGTGTAATGACACCGTTGCTAAATCTTAGGTCTATGGGAGAATTAGAGATGAATAGGGAAAATAAATCATAGGAATTACAAATGAAGCAATTTGAGTGGGTTCAGAAAGCGTTAGATTGGGAAGAGGTCGTGGTACAGTTTGATGATACACTTAAAATTGGATTTCAGCTGAAATGAAATCAGATATAGATTCTGCTTCGTAAATTCGCGCATAGTGTAGGTACACGTCAATTATTCGTAGTCCGAAACCACTCGTAATAGAGCCGTTAGAACTTCCAACCCGTATAGAAAAATACGACGTCAACATCCATTCTACACCGAAGTAGTATTCGGGTTTATCTATCTCTGTGGAAATAGATAAGTCCGCAGAGAACAAGTATGCATCATAAAGGTAGGCTGTTCCAATAGTCACCCATTGAATACTGTGTCCATCAATGTTTTGGATCAGGCATCCGAATTTAAGGTCTTGTCGTGGTTTGAAGAGTAGACCGACATCGTACGAGGTGTGGTAACCAAAGAATTGGTAGTAATCGGAGGGATGCTCACGTTTAAATTTGAGGCTCAACCCTGCTGCGAAATACGCGCCAAGTTGCTTCGCTATACTGTAATAGTTAAAATCGGGTGTACCACTTGCCACATCCAGTGCGATCTTATTTCCCCAGTATAGACTATAACCACGCCAACTAAATCCAATACCTTTAGGATCAAACCTATACATCTGTCTATCGTAGAACTTGGTAACACCGAAAAGCTTAACACCTTGCCATTGAATCAGTCCAGCGGGGTTCCAAAAGCCTGCAGTAGCATCATCTGCGACGGCAGTAAAAGCGTTTCCCATCGCTAAAGCGCGCGCCCCGACATAATGAGGTCGGGCAGTTTCAAACGGATATTCTGTCTGTCCAATCGCAGCTGCGGTGTGGTAGAAGAAACAGAAAGCGAAAATACACATACAATACTTTCGAACAGATTGCTTAAAAAACCGGTTTCTAATCATTTCTCACCGCTATGTTTGGCGTATACAATCCATGACAACGCTAATTAACTTGACATCCACACAAGAATAAACTACAATATAAAGAACCCATACAATAGGAGGACAACCCCAGACACATGAAGAAGTTGCTATTTATATTCATCACTTTTACGCTCATAACACCTTATATACACGCCGAAGAGATCACGTACAGTGAACACGTCGCACCGATATTACAGAAACAATGTCAATCTTGTCATCGTCAAGGCGAAGTTGCGCCTTTCTCACTCACCGATTATAGTGATGCGAAAGCATGGGCAACTGAGATTGCAGAATATTCCAAAGCTCGCCTTATGCCGCCTTGGAAACCCGCACATGGTTACGGAGACTTTGAGAACGAACGAAGACTAACAGACAAACAGATAAAGATGATAACAGACTGGGCAGCTGCAGGTGCACCCAGTGGGGACCTATCCAAAACACCCCCTAATCCAAAATTCCATCAAGGATGGGCTCTCGGAGACCCTGATCACATCGTTGAAATGCCGGTGGAATACGAAATTGAACCTGAAGGGGAAGACGAATACAGACACTTTATCATACCCACAAATTTTGAGACAGACATATATGTCCAAGCAGCGGATGTGCAGCCAGGTAACCGTAAGACAGTTCACCACGTCATTCTCTATCTTGATACAAAAGGCGAAGCACGGCAACTGGATGCTCGCGACCCTAAACCTGGATATTTAACGCAAGGTACCGGTCCCGGTATTGAACCAGTAGGAACGCTCGGTGGATGGGCACCCGGTATGCAACCCCATGTTTTACCTGAAGGTGTGGGGTATCTATTACCCAAAGGTGCTGATATCGTCCTACAGGTACATTACTACCGCACAGGACATACAGAATACGATCAATCCAGAGTCGGACTCTATTTCTCTAAAACAGAAAAAACTACGAGGTTACGTATTGACTCTGCAATCAACACTAAATTCGTAATACCTCCTGGGAAGCAAAACTACGCTGTCAGAGCAACCAAACACTTCAAAAAAGACAGCTACCTATTAGCTACAATGCCACACATGCATCTCCTTGGACGCGACATGCGCATCGTCGCGAAACCTCCGGCAGGCAAACCTATTGACCTTATCTGGATACAAGATTGGGACTTCAACTGGCAGGACATCTATTACTACAGCAAACCTATATTCTTACCTGCGGGTACACAAGTCTCACTCCTTGCACACTTTGACAATTCAGCAGACAATCCTGCCAATCCTCACAACCCGCCAGTTGCGGTCGGTTGGGGAGACAAAACTACAGATGAAATGTGTATCGGTTTTTTGTATTCTGTTGATGCGAGTAAATATCAACCCAAATAATAGGAATATTTTTGGCGCGCTGCTAACGCGCGCCTAATACCAAATTAACTTGATTCAGACCTAATCGGTGCGGTTAGGAAACCGCACCTACCGTTTGAAAACAAGATAAATTCCGTTAATCTGGTATAACCTACTCCACCTTTTTTCCGACAAAATAAACCGCAGACGCCAAAACGTGTGAGTGTGGATGCAACATTAACAAAAAATCTAACCAAACCAACGGAAACGTTACCCACCCTACCAATAACGAAACTGCTTTTGCAACCAACAAACTGCCGAAAGAACATAGAAGTCCAACATACTCACGAAAAATCCAATGTAACGCTGCTGTCGGTCCAGCACAAGCACCACTTTCTAACTTCTCAAATAGATTAAACAACGTATTAAACCCTGTAGTCGTCCAACGTTGATAATCGTGAGGGGATGCATGATACCCTTGCATGAACGGGACTGCTGCACACACATACCCTCCGGGTTTCAACACCCTATACATCTCCTCTACAACTTGTTTCGGATTACTCACGTGCTCCAAAACAGCCTCAGAAATTACTGCGTCAAAAACGGCATCCGAAAACGGTAAACGGTGTCCATCCCCAACAACATCCACCATTGGTGTCCGTTCAATTTCCAGATTAACGACATTCGGTGCGCGTCTGTGCATCCCAGAGCCAAGGTCCAATATTCGCGCATCATCAGGCAAACTTCGAATCACATTTTTAGCTGCCCGATTCCAGCGCGGTGCAGGATAAGGACACCCCATCAATGGTGCCAAGAAACGATGTCGTCGTAAACGACGCTTAATCCGATCAACCATAAAACAATATGCACATTCCGTGTAATGCAGCGACCTCAATAGTGTATCATCTTAAAACAAAAACGGGGTCAGAGAACTGACCCCGCCATCAAAAGTATATGCTTAATTCTGTGGAAACTTTATATTGGCTTCATCTGCCGCCCGTGCTAAATCTCTAACAATACGCATCGTCAACTGAGTCAGTTTCCGTGAATACTCAGCATCGGAAAGACCACGATATCGCGAAGGTTGGGATGACCCGAGACGATCATTCGCAATCGTCAAAGCACTCGTAACAAGTGGCAATGCAACCTCAAGCGGTTCATCAGGGATATAAACCTCAACATGTTCAGGTGGAATATGATCTTGTGCATCATCTTCACCTGATAACAGTCGTTCACGATTTTCATCAATTGCATCAAGTACTTGTTTCGCGGCAAATTGGTGAGCCCCTTTCTTAGCACCCGGTATAGGTTCATCTGTCTCGTGAACCCTATCTCCATAATAAACAGTAACCTTCCAACTCGGTGCGTCCGGTGTGCCGTGTTGTGTTTCAGTGAATCGGGGTTGACTCATGCCGCGTTCTTGGCAATATTGAATCAGAAGTCCTTTATAGTTCTCATCTGCCTCCATAACATCCTGAACAGGCATAGACTACCTCCTCGCAATCTATCTGCTATGATCATAACGGGGACGATACTCAGTTGTCCTTGGCTTAACCTTCCGCTGACGTTTCAACTCTATCCGTCTGCGTTTTTCGCTCGGTTTTTCATAAAAACTGCGCTTCTTAATCTCAGTGACGACTCCCGCCTTACCACACATCTTCTTAAAACGAGCAAGTGCCCTATCAAATGATTCTCCTGAATCAACCGTAACTTCTACTTGAACCATGTTTACAGTCCTCCTATTATAAATTACAATTGTAGTATACCATATCTCAGTAGAGATGTCAATTCTAATTGGTATTCCTTAGGGGTATTTAGTTTTCGGTTTTTTGGCGATTATTTTCACATATTTGAACACCTTGTGTAGGTCGTGTAGAGCGAAAACCGACCTACGATATAAACTATCAATAACACACATCTACAACGGACAGGGAAAACCAGTCCCTACGAAAGAAAACGGACAGGGAGACCAAGCTCCTACGAAAGACAACGGATAGAGAGAACCAGCCCCTACGAAGACAACGGACAGGGAAAACCAGTCCCTACGAATATAGGCGCAGTGATGAGAAATTTATGGATAATTAGGGTTATGAGATACACTCTACTAAGAACTAAATAACAGTACTGAGACTTGTTTTTATTTGGTTTTCTGCGGGAAATGTGGTATCATTTAATAACAATAGTTATCAACATTTCACGAGTTGCTATAGGAGGTTATTAATGGCAGAAATAGGAAGTGCTGCTCCTGATTTTAGTCTATCAGGCTCCACAGATCAGGAAGATACAACAGATGTTTCATTGTCAGACTATAAAGGCAAAAAATTGGTTATACTTTTCTATCCATTAGATTTTTCACCTGTTTGTTCCGAGCAAGTCCCAGATTTTAATGAGAATTTAGCTGCTATCCAGGCAAAGGGTGGCGATGTTATCGCTATCAATCGCGATTCAACTTTCGCGCATAAAGCATGGAGTGAGGCACTTGGCGGCGTCAATTTTCCGCTGCTTTCAGATATGAATCTTGAGGTATCAAAAGAGTACGGGATGGCAATTGAAGAGGTCGGCATCACAACACGCGGTGTTTTTATCATTGACGACGCAGGCAAAATCGCATTTAAACACGTAGAAGATGCACCACCGGATAATACGCTCACCGCAGAACAGGTACTGGACGAACTTGATAAAATATAAGTGTGATTTCACATAGATGTTGTGTAGGTGGGTAATTGGTTTACCCACCTTTTCTATTTTAACGCAAGTAGACGCCGTTGTAACACAAGATAATCTTCATTTGACTTTTTTCAAATTTTGTGGTAATTTTTAATTGAAGGTTTTATATTCAGTTTCTTTACTTATTGGATACAGAGTTTTTGATATTGGTATGTTTTATTAATTAAGAAGGAGGAACACAGAAGGGGTTATGAAGTATTCCAAAATTATACCGCTGTTTTTAATCTTATTCACCTGCTTTGCTTGTGAAACGGAGCAGAAGGGACCGAGCAATTTATCGGTCGGGAGAGACAGTCTTATCCAAAGCGGACTGGCAATTGAGGCTGTTAATTATCTTACAGAAGCAGAAAAGAATGATGCACATAAGGACGAAGCACGTGCGCTGCTTGTAATTGCTTACTCATACGCACTTTCCTCAGATGCAGCGAAGGCACAAAAGGTTGAGGATGAGTATAATAAACAGAGAGATGAAAGGATAGCCGCATTGACTGCCGCTGAGATGACCAAAATGATTGAACATCTCAGTAAACGATCACAGGTACAACAAGACGGTTTTCAAGCATTAGCCGATAAGGGAGCGGATGCCGCAGTGGTGATCTTAAACCACCTTGCAGAGGGAACATCACCTGACGCACATAAGCATTTCCCATCAACGCTTACGAAAATGGGATCTGAAGCCGTTGATCCTATCCTGAACAGAATCGCAGATGAAGCGATTACTCCGGCGGATAAGATCAAACTTATCCGGGTGATTGGCGAAATTGGTGATAAGAAGGCTGTTGATAAGTTGAAAGTAATTGAACTGACGAATATGTCTGCTGCGTTCACACTGGAAGTTTATATAACACTTTATAGACTTGGCGATAGTAGTTATAAATCTCAGATTCTTGCGGGATTAACATCTGATGAAATTGATGTCCGACGCGCCTCAGCTAAAGCGATGGCAAATATCAAGAACGTTAACACAAACACCCTCATCAATTCCCTAAAAGACGAAGATTCACAAGTTGTCGCGGACATAGCAAATGCATTGGCTGTTCATAAAACCAAAAACGCTACAGAACCTTTATTAAACATCTTCAAGGGTACCCATGATGAAAAAGCAAAGGACGCTGTTATCAACACACTTAAAACCTATACCGATGCCGGTGGTGACCTCAAGAAAGGGTTGGCAAAGAGGATGGCATTGCTACTGATTAGTGAAGAAGTTGACAGTGATCAAGACAGATATCGGCTGACAAGATTTCTCCAGACCCACTTGGTTAAGCAGTTAAAAGCCGTAACGGTATCTGATGATATTGCGGTTAAACTTTACGAATATACCACAAAAGTTGAACAGAGTGAGATTGTAAAAACAGCACTGCATAAACTACTTGGTGATGTGAGATAATAGAATGTTAGTTGTATAAGCAAAGAAAGTGTTAGGATGAGTTCATACAACCTCTCTCATTAATAATAATAATAATAATGGGGGAGGTTCAGATTTTGTGTGAAGTTACGCATCTAATTCAACCTTTGTAAATGCTTGTGGGAGCGTCCTCCATATACAACATACGCGAAACGTGATACTAATACCATTTCTATAAATCATTGTCTCATTAGACGGTTATGATGGTAGTTATTCTTCAGGACACAAACTGAAAGTTTGTGCTACAAAAAGAGACATTTTCAATTAGAAATGGTATAAATAACACCTAACAGCATTAATATTTACTTGACACAAAAACGCAACTGTTTTATTATACTTCAAATAAGTTTCATACGACTAAGAAGAATTTACGCGTTCCGGATTTATACTATACACCGGATTTGTATTTATGTTGAGTTAGGAGGAAAAACAAACGGAACATGAAAAAACTTGTAACGATATGCCTCGTTTTAGTATGGGTTGTGTCGTTTGGATGTAAGCGGGAGCAAATAATTCCTGAGCTTTCACCGGGCAGAGATAAATTGTTATTAGCGGGTCTGGCAGTAGAATCGATTGAACATCTCAAACGTGCTGAAATAGATGAAAAAGATAAGTCTGAACCTCGGGCATTATTGCTTATTGCTTATAGCCACGCACTTTCACAAAACCTTGCATGGTTAAAAAGTAATAACTTAGAAACAGAATATCGGAATGAACGTACTAAACGTCTTAAAGCACTGAATGATGATGAAATTGATGAGATTTTTAAGGTTCTTAATGGAAGGAATCCTGTGCTAAGAGATGCAACACAGATCCTAATTGATAAAGGAACTCCGGTTGTTCCCCTGATTCTGGAGGATTTTCTCAACAATCGACATCCCGATGCACATGATAGTTTTATTGATGCGCTGACCCAAATCGGATCCAAGGGACTTGAACAACTCTTAGCTGCTGTTGACGCAGCAAGACCACCTAAAGTTGTTAAGATACGACTGATTCGAGTGATAGGTGATATAGGAGATGCATCTATTCAAAAGAAATTGGAAGAGATTAGAGACACAATCAATGATAATGCTTTACAGACTGAGATAAATGTCGTTCTATATAGACTCGGTAACAAGACATATCAGAATAAGATTGAAGCAGGTTTGGATTCAGACAACGTATTAGTCCGACAAGCTGCTGCAAGATCAATGGTCATACTGAATAAACCATCCACCTCAAAATTGGTAAGTGCACTCAAAGACCCTGATGACCAAGTACGGAGAAGCATCGTAAAAGCATTAAAAAAACATGTTGATCCTAATGCTGTGGATAATTTAGTTGATATACTTACAAATGGTTCAAGTGGAAACACAAAGCAGATTGCTTTAAACACTCTAAACCAATATGCGGAATCGGGGATCGCAGATGGATTAGCACCGCGTTTGCTCAACTTATTGACAAAGACCGAGATCAATAATCATGAGGATAGGATTCGTATCGTTCAACTCATGAGTAAAGCTGCACTTGTAAAACAAATTCAAGCCGCAGACCCTTTTGACAATTTACCCGCTAAGATCTACGCCTATTATGATACTAAGGAAGGCAACGATCTGGTGAAAGATGAGTTGAATTCCCTTCTCCTTAAACTTGATGAAGGTGAGCAAACAGAATGAACATCTTTATAGCGACCAGAAAGAATCGTCTCAGTTTACTCTATTAATCGTTCATCGTATTTAGATTGGAGATTGCATCCATGCCGAACTATCCAACGGATATTAGAATTACAAAAATTGAGCAGGTTACAATAGAAATTGACCAACCCGCCATCGGTTGCAACTCGGGTGCTAAGGAGATAAAACAGCCCGATCCAAACGGAAAATGGCGAGAAGGGATTACACGAATCTATACCAATGATGGCACACTCGGTTGGGGTGCTACCAGTTGGGGAACATCTGCTGAAGAGGCAAAAGCTGCACTAAATAAGAACCCTTTTGACCTCCTGAATCCTGAAGATGGCGTTACTGAAGCGTATCGCGGATTTGAAAACGCATTGTGGGATACTATCGGAAAAGTACTTGACAAACCTTCATATCAACTGATGGGAACTGAATCACATGGAAACGGTTTACCCGCATACGACAGTACAATCTATTTCAATGATTTGCTCTATGAAACGAAGGGTGAAGGACTAAAACGGATTGAAGATGATGTTAAAAAGAGTTTAGCCGATGGATTCACTGCATGCAAAATGAAGATGGGACGTGGCAATCATCTCATGGAGCGTAAAGCAGGACTTGAAAGAGACATAGAAGTTGTCCAACTTGCGCGTAGTACGGCGGGTGAAGGGTACAATATCCTTGTTGATGCCAACAATGCGTATACATACGATGAAGTTATCACCTTTCTGGACGAAACAAGCAATTGTGATGTCTTTTGGATTGAGGAGATGTTTGAAGAGGATGTAGAGTTATATCGCACTCTAAAAGCATATATTAAAGAGAAGGGTTTGAACACGTTAATCGCTGATGGTGAAACCCGAACTCGCGCGCCGTTGGAATTCTACGATCCGTTCTTTGAAGCAGGTGTGATTGATGTCATCCAGCACGATATGAAAGGACTCGGTGTCACAGGATGGCGAAAGCTTGCCAATATGGCTGCTGCGGGTAACGTCAAATGTGCCCCACATAACTGGGGTTCTCTACTCGGTTTCTTCCTCAGTCTCCAATTTGCAAAGACGATCCCACATTTTCTATACGGAGAAGTCGCTACCCTCACAAGTGATGTGATAGATGTTTCTGGCTACGGATTCACAGATGGAACATTTACAGTACCCGACACCCCCGGCCTCGGATTAGAATTCAATCAAGACGTTTACGATGCGAAATATGCTGGTAATGAACACTGGCAGGTCTCATAGTCAACATTCCGGTGCAGTTACCCAAATTCATACTGTAGGAAGGAACCTAATTCCCACCATTTAGCCACTACGAGCCTAAGGTCGCTCCACCTAAACTCATAATCATACACGATTGTTAGTATGACATATTAATGAGGAGTTTATTACTTATTAAACTTGTGTGATATGAATTTGAAGTTGTTTAACTGCCCTAATGAAGAATATCTCACCTATAAAGAGGTATCAGAAGTTTTAGGTATTTCTACTGCAACGGTAAGAAATTGGGTAAAACTTGGACACATTAGCCCCGTATCGGTTCGTTTTAGTAATAAATTTCTAAGTTCACATATAGAAGAGGTCAGAGACAGGATTACTAATGGCTCTCTTGCCAAACTTAGCAAACGTGCAAATAAAGGAAAATCTGTCTCTAAGATCATTCCAATAGAATATGCAGATAATCGTGATGTATTTGATACTATTTTAAAGATCACAGAACTGTTTAAAACAAATAATCTTGATAGAGATACAGTGTTGCTCCTGACTGCTATGAATTTACTAATGCAGACAGGCCAAATTGAAGACAGACATTTTTCCTCACTTAGTAGCATCAACTATACTAATGATATAGTAAAAAGGGAAATAGATGATTGGTTGCAAAATAATAAACACTGGCAAATAACGGAACATTACAAAGATATTATTGATTTTGACATCCCTTTAAATTGTGATTTCTTGGGGTTACTGCATCAGTCCCTGCTAAATGAAGGAGAAAAAGCAAAAACAGGTTCATATTACACACCAAAATACATTGTTGAAGAAGCAATTCTGTATAATATAAAAGCCAACGACACAGTTCTTGATCCTTGTTGCGGCACGGGGCAGTTTTTGCTTTCAGCAGCTGAAAAAATAGACAATCCATCTAATCTATGGGGTTTTGATATTGACAGAAGTGCAGTTAGGCTTGCAAGAATAAACCTTTTATTAAAGTTTCCAAAACATAGATTTAAACCCAACATTTATCATAGAAATTCATTACTCGATGATGGTAAAGAAATACCCAAATTTGATTTAGTTATTACTAATCCCCCTTGGGGGTCTTATTTTTCTAAAAATGAAGAAGCATTACTAAAAGAGAAATACACAGAGATTAAGTCAAACGAAGCGTTTGCCTATTTTCTCGAGTCTGGTATTCAGTTTTTAAAAGCTGGTGCTACACTATCCTATATCTTACCGGAGTCGATCCTGAACATAAAAATCCATAGAGATATTAGAGAAAAAATCCTTAAGCAAACTACAATCAAGAAAATCAAACACCTTAATCGTCCGTTTTATGGGGTCTTTACAAATGTAGTTCGAATAGATCTGTTAAATAAAAAAACAGATAACAGTTCTTTCACGGCAGAAAAGGAAGATTTATTATTTCATCCTGAGCAAAAACGATTGTTATCAAATATCGATTTTATCTTTGATGTTTTTACAGACACGGTTGATGCTGTGTTGACAGATAAGGTGTTTTCTGTTAATCATAGTACACTAAAAGATAATGCAATATGGGCACTTGGTATTGTGACTGGTGATAATAAAAAACACCTGCACGAAGACTATAGTAGTGAATTAGAACCAATTCTAACTGGTAAGGATATTAAAAGATTTTGCACGAAAAAACCAAGCAAATTTATTAGATTTATACCGGAATCGTTTCAGCAAGTTGCACCAGAGGCAAAATATCGAGCAAAAGAAAAACTACTATATAAGTTCATATCAAAACAATTAGTATTTGCTTACAATGATAAACAAACTCTTGCCCTTAATAGTGCTAACGTATTGATACCGACATTGCCAAATTACTCAATTAAAACAATTTTGGCACTGTTTAATTCAACTCTATATCAATTTATCTTTGAAAAAAAGTTTGGTGCTATAAAAGTACTTAAAAGCCATATAGAGCAACTGCCGTTGCCAGATATTAACACCAGTGAGCATCTTAGATTTGAGAAATTGGTTGATAAACTTTTGAAAAAAGATCTTAATATGGAAGAACGTAGACGCCTATACAAAAAGTTGGATGATGAAGTTATGAGTTTATTTTCTTTAGATGAGAAAGAAAAGAACCGTATATATAACGAAGTGAGCGTATCAGATAAATTATTAGAAGTGATTTAATATATGGATACCTTAAAACAGAAACTGAATGGTCTTATAGAGGAACTATCTGAGGACAAGAAAGCAGTAATCAGAAATAGACTGGATGACCTAACCTCAGTTTATCCATTTAATGAGTATGAATACATCATTTCATCTTTGATGGGGTTCGGGAAGATAACTTTAGATGATTACTATGAAATTAGAGATGATTATATATCACGTAACATTTATCTATATATTTTCGAGATCGCATCACCAAGAGGTTTTGGAGAAAGGTGGGCACAAGGACAACTTTTGTCTCTTGAACCAGATTTTTTAAAACCTACAAAAAAGCTAGAT
The DNA here is from genome assembly GCA_965261435.1 of Candidatus Poribacteria bacterium. Classification (GTDB taxonomy): domain Bacteria; phylum Poribacteria; class WGA-4E; order WGA-4E; family WGA-3G; genus MSPOR6. The sequence continues at coordinate 1,499,814 of CBDHDL010000021.1, read as the reverse complement.
GAAACGTATAGTGGTCAATATGACATCGCATTACCATACAAAGACGTACTAATAAAAATTGAAGTAAAAGCATCCAGAGCAGTGGACGAAGGAAGTGAAGAACCACTATACGTAAAAGCTCTATCTTTCGAAAGTCATCATCCATTTACGATGAATTTCCAACAAATCAAACCTGCGTGTGCAGATGTGTTTATCTGGATCGCTGTCTGGAGAGATGTCATTAAATATTGGGTTATTTCTTCTACCGAAGTAGAAAGAAACAGGTACTATTCAGATAAACAGCATAGAGGAAATATAGGGGAAGGGCAATTACATCTAAAAGAGAACAACATCAATGAGTTCGTGAAATATGAATGCAGCCCTAAAGAGTTAAAACAAGCTGTTATTGATGCTTATGAAAGACAAAAATAACCAATTGTATTCTCAGTAATTTTAACAGAAATTTGTTCTACGGCAAATTTGCATAATAAGTAGACTAACTCCGTATCACTGGTAAAATCCCATGAAAAAAGTTCTCGTTGCAATGAGCGGTGGTGTAGATAGTTCTGTCACAGCTGCCATGATGGTTGACGCAGGTTATGATGTCACCGGCATCACAATGCGTCTCGGTTCTCCCGATACAATAGAAGTAGAACCTGAACGTCCCAATTGCTGTTCTCTTGAAGGCATTGAGGATGCACGACGTGTTGCCACGCAACTCGGAATACCTTTTTATGGTGTGAATTACGAAGATATTTTCCAAGAACAGATTATTGACTACTTCGTCTCTGAATACCTCGTCGGTAGAACCCCGAGTCCCTGCATGGTCTGTAACCGAGAGCTCAAATTCGGTAAGCTCCTTGACCTCGCGAAGTCATTGGAGTGTGAGACAATTGCAACCGGACACTATGCTCGTATTGAACAGCACCCAGAAACAGAAAGGTATCTCTTACGCACGGCACTTGATGTCAACAAAGATCAGTCCTATTTCCTTGCAGGACTTACACAAGAGCAATTACAATCTGCAATGATGCCTCTCGGTGAATTCTCAAAAACAGAGGTCCGCGATTTAGCGCGTAAGTATCAATTAAAAACTGCCGAAAAGATTGAAAGTCAAGAACTCTGTTTCGTAGCGGATACAAATTATAGGCGTTTCCTTCAAGACAGGATCCCCGAAAAGATTGAGAGTGGGGATATTATTGACAAAGATGGCGAAGTCCTTGGTAAACATCAAGGGGTTCCGTTCTACACAGTAGGACAACGTCGGGGTCTTGGCATTGCTGTTGGTAAGCCGCTTTATGTAACGCAACTCAACGCCTCTGATAACACCGTCGTTGTCGGAGATCCGGACGATCTGCTTGAAGATACCATGCATGTTGAACGTATTAATCTCATCTCCATAGAGAAGTTGACAGAACCGATTCGTGCCCACGTCAAAATCCGTTCCCGTGATGAGGGAGGACCTGCGACTATTTCTCCTATTAACGAAACTGAAGCAGTCGTAAAGTTTGATGAACCGCGCCGTGCTATTACTCCCGGACAAGCCACAGTCTTTTACGACGGTGAATATGTTATCGGTGGCGGGTGGATTGTAAATGCCCGCAATCCCGCACTATAAACAGGAAGACAACTCAGATGCAAGAGAATCTACAGGACATGACGAACGCTGAAGACTTTAAGAATGCGTTCAAACCATATCTGATTAGATGGGGTATCGTTTACGCAATTTTAATCACGATTATAATTTTCATCACTGTCGTCATTTCTGTTCCCAGTTGGGAATTTTCAGACCGATTTATTTCCTGGTTATTGGAAAAAGGTGCTATATTTGATAGAAACAACATTCATTATAGTATTATCACAATAGGCATCATTAACTTGAGCATAATATCTATTGGTGTTAACGTATTCGGTGTGTTAGCCTTCGGCGTCAATGCTGTTGGCGTAATTGCCATCGGCACAAACGCTGTTGGGGTGATTGCAATCGGCTGTAATGCCGTTGGCGTTGTCACTATTGGGTATATTGGTTTCGGTTTCTATGTTCTATCCTATTCAGAACGCTGCAAAGGCAAATATCTGTTTGCCCCACATCGCCAAGATGCTGAGGCAGTCAATTTCTTTTCACGATGGATCCCGAATCTGTCTGATACCCTATCCGCACAATAGCACTTAATAGATGAAAACGAAACTCATCTGCCTTCTCGGTCCTACAGCAGTTGGTAAAACAGAAATAGCACTTCAGCTGGCACAACACCTTGATGCCGAAATTGTCTCGGTAGATTCCCGTCAAATCTATCGCCAGATGGATATTGGAACTGCTAAACCTACTTCTGAAGAACAGGAAGCGGCACGCCATCATCTCATAGATTGTGTAGACATCACAACCACCTTTTCTGTTGCTGACTATCAATCCCTTGCAGACGCAGCAATCGCAGATGTACAGAATAGAGAAAAACAGGTGTTACTTGTCGGTGGTGCCGGTCTCTATTTTCGTGCAATTGTTGATGGTTTGTTTGAGGGTCCTGGTGCTGATGTTTCTCTCCGAAAGCAGCTTGAACAAGAAGCATCACAGCACGGTGTTGATGTACTACATGCTCGTCTCCGCGCTTGTGATCCGGTCTCTGCTGACCGAATCCACCCCAATAACCTCATCCGAGTCATACGCGCACTTGAAATCTACGAACTGACTGGTACACCGATGTCCGAACATCAACGTCAATGGGATCAAGAAGACCAACGTTACCCGTTCATCGCCTATGGGTTAACATTACCTCGTGAAATGCTCTACCGTCGCATTGAGCATCGTATTGACATCATGCTTGCTAACGGCTTGATCGCGGAAGTAGAGTCGTTGTTAGCATCAGGATATTCCCGTGACACCTTTGCCCTCCAAAGTTTTGGATATAAAGAGTTGATAGCATATTTGGATGGTAAATGCACGTATATTGAAGCGATAGAAGAACTGAAACAGAACACCCGCCGCTTTGCTAAAAGGCAGTTAACGTGGTTCCGCAAAGATAAGCGTATAAAATGGTTAGATCGTAAGTCAACACCGGATGTTGTAGCGTATATTATGAGGGATATCTTATAATCCTGCCTTGATAAAAGCGTTCCTTGACTACACTAAACTGTATGTGATAAAATTGAGTGTTGATAGTAAGCGAAAAGGAGAGGAAAAATGAGACGTTTCGGTACACAAGGTCCTGTCAATCCTAAAGAACACTATGTCGTTTCACGGTCCGATGAAATTGCCGATTACATCAACCGTGTTGAAGATGGCAAATATGTCGTGCTTTTTGCTCCACGCCAAACAGGCAAAACCACCTTCTTTCAAACCGCTTTAGAAACGCTCATTGCTGGTACTGAACCGAATAATGCTAACGCTGAAACAGCTTCCATTCCAGGGTATACATACTTCCCAATTCAACTGAATTTCGACATTTATAAGAACACCTCTATTGCCGATTTTTACGACAACCTTTATCAAGATATTTGTGAAGAAATTGAGAACCTGTTTCAGCGAAGCGACGAATCATTGCCTGATGCCTTAAGTCAATTATTGACAGACACAAAACTAACGGATCACCTTACAATGAGAAGATTCTTTAGACGTCTTGAGCGCATACTAACACCGCAGAAATTCGTGATAGTCATTGACGAGTTTGATGGCATCCCGCCGGATGCACTGAGCGATTTTCTGCATACGCTACGTCATATCTACATTGCCGGTAAGCCGCGATGTCCACACAGTGTAGGTATTATTGGTGTCAAGAGTATAGCACAACTCAACTATGACAGTTCTATCTCTCCATTCAACATCCAAGATGAGTTTCATCTTCCTAACTTTACACTTGAGCAGGTGCAGGAACTAATCGGACAATATACTGAAGAGGTCGGACAACCATTTGCTCCAGAGGTGATTGAATCTATCCATAAGCAGACAGCAGGACAACCTGTGCTTGTGAACCGTATGGCACAAATTCTCACTGAAGAATATGATATTTCAAGAACAGAACCGATTACGATGACGCATTTTTCAAAAGCACACGCACAAATACTTGAGGAAGATAATGTCAATCTCACACAACTGCTGACCAATATTCAAAGAGATCCGCGTTTTGAAAAACTTCTGATGCGGATTATGGAACGTAAGGATGGCGTGGTCTTCAACATTTTTAATGATACGATTAAAGAATTAGCCACGTATGGTGTAATTAAAGAATCTCCTAATGGTATGTGTGAGATTCTGAATCCGATTTATTTTCATCGTATCATGAGAGTCTTTAGCCCGAAAGCGTAAAGTAGGGTACTACATTGTTCTTGATCGTGGTGAGCAGCCGGAGCCGCGAGTTAAGACTGAGACGATAGGAGAGTTGAAGATTCGGAATTATGTTATTCCTGTGATGCAGGAGATGCCTTCAGGAAGTCCATAGGTGAAGATCAAAGTGGTTGGTTTCTTATGTATTGACATACGATTATGTGTGTTTTCTTCGTGATGGACAAATCTCATGATCAGGGTCCCACCAAAGCAGGTAAAATTGGTTTTTAGACCTACGAATTGCCCACAGTCTTTGTTGTCCATTGATATGAAATGAAGCCAGACTGTTCTCATCATCATGTCCTAAATCTTCAAGCCGCTTTTGCGCCGATTTTATTATTCTACTAACAGGTATCATATGGTCAGGTATCATATGGTGAACTTCTCCCTCTAATTGAGCCCAAGTTGTAGATTCAAAGTAGCGCATCTTTTTCCAAATTTGTTTAAAGAAAAATGAGCAATTTACTTTTTTCCAACCCCATTTACCATCGTCATCTACCTGAGAAACGTCCCAGACGATCTTATTATCCTTACGACTTGTGCCAGTTGATTATTTTTATGTAATATTGTATTTCACATATTTATGGATTTGTGTTTTTATCTTTACTTTAATCCATCCTTATGCTTTTCTTTATAACATAACCTTTACATTAAAAGGAGCATAAGGATGGATTTACAGAATACATTAGAAAAGCATGTAATGCAACTAAAAAACAAACCACGCACTCTACGAAACGTAGCGTTAGTCGTACGAAATATTACCGCAACACTTTACGACACCTACTTCCCGGGTGCTGAGGAACTTCGTCCAGGACCAAAAAGCCGTTGTCCTGATAGCGATATTATTTGTATCTCCTGGTTATTAGAACTCATAGGCAAGGATAGTGAACTCGCAGGATACAAAATGATCAAAGCAGAACTCTCTGATTTATTCCCACATTTGCCCGAAAGGTCGCGTTTCAATAGAAGACGCCGGAACCTATGCCACGCAAGTGAAAAACTCAGACGCATTTTGATACAGTTTTTACCGGATGATGGTGTGTTTATTGTGGATAGTTTCCCTATCCCTATTTGCGATTTCAAACGAGCTCCTGCTTCTACATCCCCTCTAAAATGTGCGGATGCTACAGGCACTTTGGCGACTTATGGAAAGTGTGCTACAAAAGGACTTGACACTTTCTTCGGATTTCGTGGTAGTGTGATAACCACTGCCTACGGGCTCCCTGTTGATTTTGCCATAGCGACTGCTGATACTGATGATAGAGAAGTGCTTCCCTTGTTTTGTGAACGCGGCACTTATCCTATTATCATTGGAGACAAAGGATATGTGAGTGAAAAACTTGAAAGAGATTTACTTGAAACGGAGAATGTCTGTCTATTACCAACACGGCGTAAGAATCAGGAGAAACAATATCCGCCAAAGTTTCGCAAACTGCATCAGAAAATAAGAAGAAGGGTTGAGACAACGATTAGTCAACTGACCCAACAGTTCCATATTTCACGGATACGTGCTCGTTCCCATTGGGGAATGCTGACACGCTTCAGCAATAAGTTTGCGGGTTTCACACTCGGTGTCTTCTTGAACAAATGTTTAGGATGCAAGTTGATGGCATTAAAGGATGTCGTCCACGCATAAACCTACATAATAGTATTTAAAATATTACATATAGTCATTTAGCACAAGTCGTTATCCTTGGTTGTCTGCGTAGTAATAGATGTGGGTGTCTTTTGTGTCTTTGGATTAGACTTACGGCTTGATCTCTTTCGCTTTTTATTCATCTACAAGTTCATCCTCAACAGGTAAAGAACTATAATAAACTGCCATTGCGTCTAATGGTATAACCTTATTACCTCGTTCAAGTGGAGACAAACCTTCCCTTGCTTGGTTCCAAGGATCTTCCATGTGTGTGAGTTCAATTAGCCACTGGGCGGATTTATCCCCATAATAATCAAGCACAGCATCAACAGTATCTTGCTGTTCCTGATCTAATAAACGCGGATTGCCAATCTCCACGCTATCTATTTCATATCTCCCACGATGGTAATAAAACAGATCTCTAACAACTGGACCATTTGCCCAAGCCTCAATATCTTCCTTAAAGAGAGGTTTATCATCCCACACCAATGACCACGCTTGACTGTAGTATACCAATTTTTGGAGTTTCATAGTATTCAAGATGCCCTTTTTCTCCAAAATGTAAGCGGCAACATCAAAAACACGGATTTCCGGTGCTGTCGCAACCTCCTGATCTTGATTTTGTTTCCAAATATCTTCTTCTAATTCTTGAAATTCCGTGTTTGGATCGTCCCTTGGTATACGGGTTTTTATAGACTGTTTATCATAGGATCCATCATCTGAAAAAGTATCTTCAGGAATATCAATTGTATCACTCCATTTGCTCATTCATTACTCCTTTTAGCTCCAAGTCATAGACTGAAACAATGAACTCTACAGCTTTTTCTTTTAGGGCAAGGACAGAGGTCTCAGATATTTTTGTCTTGAACTCGACTAAATCGCTAATTTCGGTATGGAAATTTAATTTATAAGTAACTTTCTTATCCTTCAGTTCAATGGTGAAATTAAGAGTTATGTTATTAAATTCTAAACTTCGAGTATATTGTTGGCCGATTAATGAAGCCCCAAAACTTTCGATTTTACCTAAATCTTTTGGACGTATGATGTTTTTCAAATCTTCACTAACTTTGTTTTCAGTGAATACAAAGTTAACACCGAACCCTGAGACAGGGGTATGTGGCAAATAATCAGCAAGCAGCAATGCAATTTCTTCTATTCTTTTAAAGTATTTGTCCTTGTTTTCCATAGGACTAAGACTTAACTTGTTGCCTTGCAGTTGAATTCTAACTTCTTTAGACGATACTCGTTGCGAAGCATATTCTGGATTAAAACCGTAGGGTAGTTCGCTTAGGATGTCAACCTTTAGTTTTTCTTTTTTTCCATCAAAAAGATATCTGCTAATCCAATTTGGATTAAATATATGTGCGTTCCAACCACCTACAATAACTAAAGTACTTGAGGAATGGTCTAATTTCATAAGCAATGCCTTTCAATGTTTCGCTTAAATATTTTACAAGAGTTCGGATAATCTTAGTCTGAAGTCAAACATTCATACATAATCATCAAAACACTCAATATAGTGACGGATTTTCTTTAATTAACTAATAGTAAATTATTTAATTGCTGTTTTGTGAGTAGTATACCATAATTTACCACAGAAGTCAATCGCAAATAGCAGTTTTGTCAAAGGCATCCAATTGTCGTGTTTTCCCAGTTTCTTACAGATATTATCCAATTAACATAACAGCACTCTTCTGTAGGAGGGAACTCCGATTCCCGACTATGAAAGCGTTTAGTCGCGATTCGGAGATCGTTCCTACAAAATAATACCATTTCTATATATTATTGTCTTATTAGTCAGTAATTATGGTAGTGATTCTTCAGGACACAAACTGAAAGTTTGTGCTACAAAAAAGAGGCATTTTCAATTAGAAATAGGATAAGTAATATCAGAACAGTCATTTAACCGATAATTGAATGTCTCTTGTCCTCAACAATTTTGGACTTGACAAACAATTTCAGAGGTCTTATAATCGCATTAATTTCTTTGAGTAATAGATAGGTAGAAGTGAACAATGAATCAAACCGACTTCCTACAGATAGGTCAGCAAAAAGGATACATCCAACTCCTTAACGACAAAAAAAGAATCCACTACGTCGTCCCCGATAAAAAATATAGATTTACCAAACCAGAAGAAAAGGTTCGCGCAAGGTTTTACGTTGAGTTAATCGAAAGGTTTCAATACTCCGAAACACGAATTGGTCTGGAGGTAACCGTTCCACGTCGAACTCCTTCCGATTCCGCTGACATCGTTGTGTTCCAAGACGACGACAAGAAAACCCCTTTCATTGTAGTAGAATGCAAAAAGGAAGGTATTTCTGAGGCAGAATTCGAACAGGCAATTGAACAGATTTTGGAAACTGCAACTTTTTGGGAGGGCATTACGCCATCAGAAACTGAAACGATTGAAGGTTTGACGATTCGGAGTTATGTTATTCCTGTGATGCAAGAGATGCCTTCAACTAATTAGATTCATTAAATACACACGGGACAGAAATTCGTAATATTCATTCACATTTCACAATGCTATCCACCTCTTTTTAGCCTGTAAAGTAAACATTTGTATAGTAGTGGTTCTCTCGCCTCAGGGTTATTTAGTTTTAAGAATTTCTCTATATTGAGAATTACTCATAGTTAATGTTCGAGGCGGTAGGTGCGGTTTCCTAACCGCACCGGATCCTACAAGAGAATGACTATGAAAGGTTTTAGCACAAATTCGTATATGTCAGAATACGCGTTTGGTATTCTGAATTGGTTAGGAAACCGCACCTACCGTTCTGGCATATTTATCACTTGTGAAGAAAACGCAAGAAAAACCGAAAACTAATAACCCTCCTCTCGCCTAGTTTTTCTTGACAAACGAATTAATATCTGCTACAATAAATATTACATTGTGGCAGAATCATAAGCCTAAGGAGTTTGTGTTGGTACATATAAAATACACTACTAAGAACGAAAGGAGAGAACATGAAAACAGAAAAACAATCCTTACCTAATCTCGTTGTACCCAGGGGAGATGCTGCTGAGAAAATCCAAGCACAGATTGACAAAGGGCAAGCACTAGTAGATCGGGAAATCCTTTCACTGAATGAACTAAATAAACTACATGCACAATTTGATAATTGGTCAAAATTCAATGAAGAACTCCTAAAACGGTTATTTGATAATTCCGCGATAGCAGATCAATATACTGACTTCTATGGTGGTTCATACAACACGATGGCGACTTTTGAAGACAAGATAGATTATTATAGGAGAGATGTAACCAAAAGGATTGATCGCATGAAAGGAATTCTTGAGCAACTTGACATAATTCCAGAACAATCAACCGAACCACCTGAAAGTTCATCTCCAAAGCCTACACCCGTAAATAATAATGCAGTATTCATCGTGCATGGACATGAGAAGGGAGTTAAATCTGAGGTTGCAAGGTTTATCGAAAAATTGGGATTAGAAGCAATTATACTTGACGAAAAACCCGGTGGTGGGCGAACTATTATAGAGAAGTTTGAACATTATGCAAGTAACGTGAGGTATGCAATTGTATTACTTACACCCGATGATGTTGGTGCTCCAAAAGATAGACAACATGACCTTAAACCCAGAGCACGTCAGAATGTAATCTTTGAAATCGGTTATTTCTTTAGGGGACTAGGTCGTGGTAGGGTCTGTGCTATGTCTACAGAAGAGGTAGAATTTCCATCTGATCTTAATGGAGTAAGTTATGTCCTTCTTGATTCCAACGGAGGATGGAAGTTTAAATTAATTGAAGAAATGAAGGAAATTAAACTCCTTGCCAGTTGTAATATAACAGAATAGCAAATTAAAACTCATCACTTGTTTTTGTTCTACCCAATAAACCTTTGGAATTAATTTGAAACTTGACTATAGCAAGTAAATTCCAATCTTTGGAAATGGTGAAAATTATGAATGAGAAAAATCAACAAATGCAAAAACTATATGGTAGATCGACTATATTCATGGATGCTCGAAAATTCTATACTGGAATGGGGTCCATACAAACTGTAATGAAGAGTCCTTTGGACAGAATAAGTGCTGAAACACGCTGTTCTCTCAGTAAATTTCGTGAGCAAATGGCGCATTTTAAAGACCCTTTGAAGGAATTTCGTGAGCAAATGGCACATTTTAAAGACCCTTTGAAGGAATTTCGTGAGCAAATGGCGCATTTTAAAGACCCTTTGAAGGAATTTCGTGAGCAAATGGCGCATTTTAAAGACCCTTTGAAGGAATTGCGTAAATACACATTCAATTCTTCTATTAAAGGACTTCGTGTTAGTTCAACAAGTGTTTTCAATGGATCTCGTATTAAAATGGAACCATTCAATAATTCTTCTGTTAATAACACTTCCAATCTTGAAGAGAGTATAAAGCCTGCAACAACTTCCATCTCTGTTCCCGTTATATGTGATGACATATTAATTGAACCTGAACAAGAAGAAATTACACAATCAAACAGAATTTCGAATCTAACTGATACCACTCATACAGATTGTAAGAAAGTATTTATCGTCTGCAGAAAAGATGAAGAAGCTAAGCAAACGGTCGCAAGATTCATAGAAGAATTGGGACTAGAGGTGATAATAATTGATGAACAACCTAGTGGAGCAAAGACGAGAATTGAAATGCTTGAGACATACTCAGAAGATGTAGGTTTTACAGTAGTTTTACTTACGCCTGATAGTATTGATAAATCAAAAACGGGATTGACTAAATGCAACTCCCGATCTAGTCAAGATGTTATTCTTCAACTTGGTTTTATGATGGGAAAGCATGGCCGGAATCAGATATGTTTTCTCAGCAGAGGTGAATTTGATTTACCTCCAAGTCTTGATGGTGTAAATCCTGTGATGATGGATTATAACAACGGTTGGAAATTTGATTTGCTTCAAGAAATGAAAATCTCAGGGATGTTTTTTGATACAAATGAGAAATGAATCTTATGACCAATTACATTTTATTGAGATTTCTTACTATCATTCATTGACCTTAAAAATCTGATTGTAGAAGGAGTGAATATACGTTTAGCACGTGTGTTGAGACTTAGACAAGAAGCAAATGACATCATGGAAGTAAGAAAAAAGAGTTTAGCGGATTCTGTTGGCAGAGGTATGCGACAAAAGATTAAATCCGTAAGGATTCCAATGCTTCGTTTACTAGTATTTCCGCTGTTTTGTTCATCAATTCCTCATCTTTGTTTTTTAGAAGCTTATAAAGCCAATCAAAAATAAGTGGACTTGTTCTACGGTGATGATAAATTTCATCTTGCAAATAGCGAGATATTTGAGCTAATTCTTTGGAATTAGCATCTGTTAAGGCTTTATCCCATATTTTTTCCGTATGTTCTTTCAATTTATCTAAACGTATTGCAGAGTTGATATTTTCTTTATACTGCCGTACTCCAAAAATAAACGCTGGTGTCAATGGATTTACCACTAATAAAATGAATTTTTCTAAAGTCCAATCCGGTGAAAGCCCAAAACAGATAGCAACCACTATTATTAAAGTAAGAGAAACACCAATTACAAACTTAGCATAACGTCTCCTCAGTTGGGCATCCCAACGACAATTTTCTCGTTGGCAAACGATACGTCCTAAATGAAGTGGTAACTTACCAACATTTTCTGAATACCAATTCTTTAACTTACTATACTCAGGGTCTTTACGCTTGTGTTTTGAGGCGTATTTTTCTACTGTCTCAATTTCAAAGCGTGAACCAACCATAATTTCTCGCCAATTCAATTCAAGCACATCGCAATCAAATGATTCTTGGATTTTGGAGGCTTTTTGCTTCAAAGACTTTTGCTGAGAATCGAAGAGTAAATAGAGGCAAGCTATAATTATACCACTTACAGCTGCCCAAACTGCCGCAAGAAGATGGTAGACAACGAGGACTGTTAAGATCGGAGGAACAAATACAAAAATTATTTGAATTGCTTGAATGAGTTTAGCATCTGAATAGAGTTGCCTTTGTGCAGCCAAACGCTTCAGTTGGATTGGTTCTAATTGAGTTTCTGGGATTTTATTCATCGGTAGTAGCATCTGGGGAACTTACCATTATAAAGCATGTTCCACCAACCAAAGGCATCTTTTGTGTTTCCATTTTGCTTTGCAGTATACGCTTTTTGAGCCCTGGTTAAAGCGGTGGTAAGTTTCGATTTCGCATTCCTGAGTTTTGTTTTTGTAGAACAAGGACGTATGTACCCCGAAATCCCCATTGGGTCCTGCATAACCGCTAAATCAATTCTATGCAAATGTGAGAATATATTTTTTACGTCTAAATCATAAATAATACTTGATTCACCCTCGGCATATTTTGCCACACGAAGTTCAAGGTAAAAAGAGGAAATTGGTACATTTTGAAAATACTTCCAGGCTTTTATGAATCGAATAAGATGTTTCGCTTTACCACCCAATTTTTGGTCAATCTGTCTGACATAAGCGTTGTGAGCATGAGGACTCGAAAACATCCAACCATTGAAATAGTCTGGAATCCTATAAACTCTATATTTGTCTTTTTTCGTAATCCTAATATACCTTGCAGGAGTAATCTCAGTACTTTCTTTTGCATTTATGCCAAATGGGACAAGAACAGCAGGACATCTTACTTTAACATCTGTCTGTGGAAATCGTGTGTTTAAAGTATTTCTTAACTGATTTAATGTATATGTAGAATTCTTACTAAGTTTCTGAACAGGAATTTCAGCAAAATAATCCACGTCACTATACCCGGAAATGCTGGTTCCGTTTCCAAATGAACCTGTTCTAAAGAAATAGGTCATACCAAACTTGTTCTTAAGGCATGCTTCTATAGTAGATCGGTGGTTTTTGGCTGCAGTAGATTCCCCTGAAGTAGGTGTAAGTTTTGGTAAGAAATTTCTAAACCCTTGATCAACAGTTCTGGTTGGCATTTGTCTGTCCCTCACAGTAAGTTTTATTTTGTCAGTTGAACAATGTTTGTTTCGTGGGAACAAAAGTAACACTTGCCAAAAACGTTGCAAATTATATCACAGAATATTAGTTCTGTCAAATTTTTCAAGGGCGAATTGAATTAATGTACCGAAGCATTAAGACAAACAAATGCCACGCTATACAGCGTAGTGGACAGTCCAGACTAAATATGTAGGTCGCGATTCGGAGATCGCTCCTATGATAAGCAGTCCATCGGTAGGAGCGATCTCCGAATCGCGACTTTTACTCGAACTATTAGAATGGACTATCCAGTAGTAAACGTCTTCTCCCAAACAAAGACATCTGTCCACCTATAATACGTTCAATAACCTCTTCCTGCGTCATCTCCTCACTGTTTTCAGCACTATGGACAACAAGCAAATCTTCATCAGTAAAGTAATCTTAAAAGAAGGTCTTTTAATCAATCCCATGTTCCTCACAATAGTCCTGGATAATTGGTAAAAGATCATCTGCGTATTTTTGCATTTTCCTCGTACTGACCCCACGAATCTGTTCAAACGCCTCTCTGGTTCTTGGAAAAGAGGTGGCAATTTCTTTTAACGTCCCATCAGTGAAAATCCCTTCTTGCTCTGCATTTTCTAATATTTTACACTTGTCTTGAAGTTGCTCAAAAAGTTCCTGAGAATATCCACTTTGTCTTTCGGAAGTAGCCTTAGAAATATTCCATGTTTCAGGCACCTCCGCTCTTGAGTCAATTCCATGTTTCTTGCAATAGTCTCGGATAATCGGTAAAAAATCATCTGCGTATTTTTCAGCTCGCTTGGGGCCAACACCAGACATTGGTTTGAAGGATTCTTCAGACGTTGGAAAATAGGTAGCCATTCGTTTTAGTGTTTCATCGTGAAAGACCTCATAGGGCAGTACACCTTTTGCCTTAGCAATTTTGTCTCGTTTGGTCTGTAGTAATTCAAAGAGTTTAGGTGAATATTCACTTGGATGTTCAGATTTGGCATCAGAAGTATTCAATGTTTCAGATACGTCCTCAATAGAATTAATTCCATGTTTCTGGCAATAGTCACGAATGATCGGCAAAAAAATATCCGCGTATTTTTCGGTTTTCACAGGACCAACACCACGAATCTTCATAAAGGCTTCTTTGGTTTTTGGAAAATCTGTTGCCATAGTTTGCAACGTTTTGTTGTGAAAAATACAGAATGCTGGTAACCGTTCCTGATCTGCTATACTTTTACGTTTGACACGAAGTTGCTCGAAAAGTTCAGGATCGGATACGTTTGGTTCTTCGGATATTGATTCATAAGTATTTACTGCTTCGGTTACCTGATTTACTATATCCACCGGAAGTCCCCAAAACTTCTCTTTGTTTTTTAATACATCCCACCCTTTTTTTGTCAAACGAAGACTACCGTACCGCGAATCTCGCTCTAAAAGTTCGTGTTTAAGGAATTGATGTGCTAAATATCGCCACTGCTCCTTGTTGTATTCGCAGCCTTTGCCATAAGTCTTGATTTTATCATGGTCGTTATCAAGAATCTTTTTACGCTTTGAGCCCCGTAGCACATCAACAATATATACTTCCCCGAAAATCTGATTTGTCCGGTAAACACCAGAAAGAAATTTTTGCGCTGGTTCCGTTAAGTCAATCTTCTCCATTCCAGATATGTGACAGTTGTCACACATTCCACAATTTTGTCTCTCGAACTCTTCTCCGAAATAGTTTAGCAATTTCTTACGGCGGCACTCTATTGAAGTCGTCCATGAAACAAGCGTCTGTAATCGTTTTAGTCGTCCTTCCCGTTCAGATGAGGCACCTTGCTCAATGAAATCTCGGCTGATTTCTGCATCTCCATTATCAAATAGCAAAAGACACTCTGCTCGGATCCCATCTCGGCCTGCACGTCCAATTTCTTGGTAGTAAGATTCAGGATTCTTTGGCAACCCAGCATGTAGGACAAAGCGCACATCTGCTTTATCTATCCCCATTCCAAACGCAATTGTAGCAACTATTACGCGGATATCTCCGTTAATAAAAGCAACCTGATTTTGCTTGCGGGTTTCGTTATCGAGTTCTCCGTGATAAGGCAGTGCCGAAACCCCATGTGCTATTAAATCCTGATAAAGAGATTCAACCTGTTTTATCCTTTGACAGTAGATTATACCAGAGTCATTATTATGCTTATTAAGAAATGTTAATGTTTGTCCGAGTAAGTCAAGCCTCGGATCAAAAGCGATAAAAAGATTTTCTCTGTCAAAACTGGCAATAAACATGTTGTCATCACGAATCCCTAACAAATGTTTGATGTCATCCTGAACCTCAGGAGTAGCAGTAGCAGTCATCGCAACGCAGACAGCAGATTGAAATCGTTCACGAATAGAGACTAATTCTCGATAATCAGGACGAAAATCGTGCCCCCACTGTGAAATACAGTGGGCTTCATCAATCGCAAGACACGACACATTTGATCTATCAAGTTTCAATAACGTTCCAGGTTTCACCAACGTCTCAGGAGCCATGTAAAGTAGTTTCACTTCGCCTTGTGTGCACCTTTGCATAGTAGTTTCTTGTTCTGAATAGCTGAGAGTGCTGTTGAAAAAGGCTGCGCGAATACCACTCTGTTCCAACTTCATAACCTGGTCCTGCATAAGCGAAATCAGAGGCGACACAACAACGGTCAAGCCTTTAAAGATAAGTGCCGGCAATTGATAACAGAGCGATTTTCCACCACCTGTCGGGAGAACAACCAAAGCATCCTGCCCATTGAGAATATGCTTAATAATATCTTCTTGAAATGGGCGGAACTCTTCAAACTTAAAAACGTCTTTGAGAATTTCTAAAGGAGTTTTTGGTAACGTTTGAGGTGGAGGCAGTTTCTCGGTACGAAAAGGTTTCTGTTTTTCTGGCGTTACTTCCTCAAGAAACCAACCAGAAATCTGCGCGTAGCAACGTTTATCCACTTCAAGTTCATCGTCTGGTCGCCACCAATGTGCTAACGACACCCGCAAGAGCGTGTCTGCAGGAATTATTTCAAGCGGTTCTTGAAGACCTCCAAAAGTGAATGTACAGCCACCATTTTCTGTAGGATAGCGATACCGAGGTTTCTGCCTCTCTATATCAAGAGACAGTGGTTGGTCTGTTCTCCAAAAAGTGGTGCTGTAAGATGGAATGCCGTTCTGTTTGGTAATGTGTAACCTACCTTTCTCAGTATTTTGCAACAAACCTTCATAAAGCACGCGCGGATGTCCAATTTTCGGAGGCATCAACAACTCAATAGCACTCACTAATTCTCTCATGTTTTTCGATTCGTGAAGGCGTGACTTCTCATGAACAACAATATCCTCAACATGTGGTGGAATCAGGGAAGTTTCTGGCACAGGTTCAGCGGTTATCTCCCAAATATCACCTACATTGTATTCTCTGTTTGCCCCGTCGTGTGGGTCAGCATTAAATGGAATAAGCCGAACACTTTCTCCCGTTTCCGTAATTGCACCAATACATGCGCCTTTTGCCATACGAGTCTTTGCTACAATCAATACTCTCACGGTAAAATATCCTCAACCTCCAAATCAAACGTTTTCGCCAATTTATCTGCTACTAAAGAACGGTGGCATGCCTTTGGGGAAGTTTCAACACAAAAAAGTGCGACAACCTGTGCATCCGTTTCCAATTCGTCAAGTAGGCTTTGCGGTTCAAACGCAGCAAGACATTCTGTGTGATATGCATCAATAAACGCTTGTCCGAGTTCTGTCCGTTTACGTTTTGCAGTTTGTGTTGCTTTATCTGCTGCTGCCTGTTTTTCTCTGACAGTTACTGTCGGTGCGAGGTCTTTACGATAAACGTATCTGATTCCAAGTTCCTCAAGTCTCGCTTGCAACCGCTTGCTATTCGCAAATGCGTAAGTTGCTCCCCGTACACCTCGTCTGCTACGAATATCGCAGAAGGTATCAACCTTTGCTTGGCATAATGCCTCAAAAAAACCGGCTTCATCAAAACCGTATACACCGATGGTGACAATTTTTATTTTCATATAGATTTATTGATGTTTCTTCCGTGAATGAAAGGTTTCCTCCCCAAACAAAGACATCTGTCCACCTGTGATACGTTCAATAACCTCTTCCTGCGTTGCCAGTTCACAATTTTCATCAATATGCACCACAGGCAACTCCTGCTTAAAAAGGGTCTCACCGATAAGTTTTGTTCGGTGGCATTGCTCAGGTTTTCCTTCACTACACATCAGAGCCACGCGCTGTTGTTGAGAAAAAGCGGCGTGGAGACGTTGGATACCGCGTTGGAAGAATTCCGCATTTTTTACCTTTTCGTAATCAACGATCCCGTTCACGTAGCAAGACTCATCTTCAGGTTTCCCACCGAGTAAATTGCCCATATACACATAACGAATATCGTGACGTTCCAATTTGTTCCCAAGCTGTCTTTTGGAAAACTCCGGTTTATACCCGGAATGCGGAATTGAGCGGACATCAATTAGATAGGCTATCTTATACTGCTGAAGCAGCGCGATGAAATCTTCGATTGAGCGGTTTCCATATCCTATCGTATAAATTGGGATGGTATCTGTTTTGTTTTCCATAAATAGATAATATCACTAAACCCGTCAAAACGCAACCAGATTTTGTTTTCATCTCGGACCTCAAAATACGCTTGCTATCTTTGGACAAAATTTGTTATATTTTTAATGTTAATAGAAGCAGTCCGTTATAACACATCATTTAAAAGCGTGCGTTTTAATGAAACACAAGTTTATTCTAATATTCCATCTCATTTTAGTGGCATCAGGATTTATACCTCAAGTATCTGCGCAAGATGCCGAACCTCCAATTGTGCACCCGCTCACCGGCAAACTTGCACTAAACTTATTTCTTTTGGACCCGACAAACCCTTGGCCCACTTCCCCATGGAAGTATCATCCAGGTGATAATCCAGAATGGGCGAATCCGGCTTACGACGATACCGATTGGGAATCTGTTAGCACAATGCTATCTCAAAATGCCCTACCCGAAAGCGGATGGGAGGGCATCGGTTGGTTTAGGCTACATTTTACTGTTTCGGGTGAACAGATCAAGAATATGCCATTGGCACTTTATGTGGCATATCAGGCGGGTGCTTCTGAAATCTATCTTGATGGCAAGTTGCTTTATTCCATCGGTAAAGTCGGAACGCGGAAAGAGGAAGAGGAACCTTATTGGGAACGTAACCCGCAGGTCATCTCGTTTTCTGGTAAAACTGACCATGTCATCGCAGTTCGGTATTCCAACTTCTCTTCTTATCAGTCAATACCTTTGCAGGGATTTAGGCTTATTGTAGCACCACTCAATGAAAGCATCATGGCCCGTGTCAAGATGGTTCGTCAAGCCACCACTTATCAGATGGTATGGACAGCGATCCCCGTCTTTCTGATGTTGCAGCATTTACTGCTGTTTTTCTTTTATCCTCGTGCAAGGGAAAACCTCTATTTCGCTTTATTAACGGGAAGTTTCGGGGCATTCTTTTTTCTTTACGCACAATCTTTCTTTTTTGTCATAAGTGCGACACAACATCTGTTTTCACTTCGGTTACTGATTGGCGTTTATGTACTAATGTCTTTATCAGGAATGTTGTTTCTGTATACGTTATTTTATTCGAAGCTGCCTAAACTCTTTTGGCTCTTTCTAACTGGATGGGTTATCACCCTCTTTATATGTCTACCTCAGATAGAAAATATCAACTATCATTTTACGAGTGCCGAATTAATTAACATGAACATAGAAGTAATAGTTTCTCGTTTATCTTGGCTTACGATTTTAACGGTATTAGAAATGGCTCGCGTGATAATTGTTGCTATCTTTAAGAGAAAAGATGGCGCGTGGATATTTGGACTTGGGTCACTCTCGCCTATAATCCTTCCTGTTATCCTTTCTTTCGTATTCAATTTTATCAATTCACGAACAGGTGACAATATTATCTCCGAAAATATCTCCGTATTGGTAATACTCATCATGTTGCTTGCCCCATTTTTTTCCATGTCGGTGTATCTTGCCCGCAACGTCTCCAAAACCAGACGAAAACTTGAGACAGAAGAGCTTGAACGAGAACTCTTGGAAGTTGAAAACACCCGCAAAACTGAGGAATTGGAAGAAGCACGTGAACTTCAGATGTCAATGCTTCCGCAAGCTCCACCTGAACTTCCGAATCTTGATGTCGCCTTTGAAATGCGCCCCGCAACAGAGGTCGGTGGGGACTATTATGATTTCAATCTCACTGACAATGGGCAACTCACTATCGCAATCGGAGATGCCACAGGACACGGTATGAATGCTGGACTCGTGGTTTCCGCTGTCAAGTGTCTTTTCAAAACATCAGCACATGAGGTGGGAAACTTGGGGACACTTGAACGCATTTCGCAAGGTATTAAAAGTATGCACCTGAAAAGGTTATACATGGCAATGACACTCGCTACGTTCAACGACAATAAACTGACACTGACAAACGCAGGAATGCCGCCTGTTCTGCTCTATCAAGCAAATGAAAACCAGGTTGAGGAGATACTTCTTGAAGGGATGCCGTTGGGCGGGGTTATTGGCGCGGATCGGCAAGAAGCATCTTTTGAACTCCAGACTGGCGATACTGTCCTGCTGATGAGTGACGGTCTACCAGAAATGATGAATCCTGAAAACGAGATGTTAGACTATCCAAAGACAAAAGAACTTTTTGCAGAGATTGCAGATAAATCTCCAAATGCAATTATCAATCATCTCTTTAAAGCGGGCACTTCGTGGGCAGATGGAGAACCACAGGGGGATGATGTGACGCTTGTTGTTATCAAGGTGAAGTAACCTAAACAACGATTCTTGCATATCAAACCTGTAATAAATACAGCGTATCTGGACATTGGCGAGGTTAGGAAACCTACCCAGCAGACAGCGGAGAGGTAGAATGTCCATTTGAAGTGCTCACGTATTTTTAGAGTTTACTATAGTTTACCGCATCTACAATTTGACAAGCAAATGCTTAATCTGTTAAACTTGTAAACACTTATTATTATACTCCGTTTTTAAAATTGGATCTTAGTGCCTACATACGAACACCCCCTTTCAACACAATTCAATATGAACTGCAGCACACTTTGAATAGTGTAATGCGACATCATAGAAACAGTGAGGAGAAAAGTTGCATGAAAAGAAACAGAGGCAAAATATCTTTACTTATCTCATTAGGGTTACATGTCATTTTGATGTTACTGATTTCACCATTTCTCTTAAAACAATTCCACGAACCTTATGAGGACTTGTCGCTTATTATTTATAGGTTAGGCACACCTGATCAGTTGAAACGGCGTGCCTTGCGCCAGCATAAAACTAAACAGCAGAAACGTAGTTATGATAGTGGTTCACCGTCTCAAACGCGTGCTGCGCCGAAACACTCACCAGAGATGAACCCACCAAAAGCACTTTTCTTTGATGATTATGCACCAGAAATCGTCACACATACGAATATACCAAAAACAGAGTTTTATACACTTCCAAATAAGAGTTTCGGCGAAGAAGGTGCAGAACCATCTGGTCCAGTTGTTGATCCTATTAAGAGGGGTGCTGGTGGAACTGTTGAAGGTCCTGGACGAGGGGGTTCAGGTAGTGGCGTTGGTAGCGGTATGGGGAGTAGATTATCACGTATCACAGGCGCAGATGACCTTGGGAATATAAAATTAGACGAAGGTATTAGAGGACTCGGTATTTTTGACACCGACTTAGTCCCCGGACATGGACTGATAGGACAAGTCTATGTTTTTGGTCGTCAGATTTATATGATGCCTCATTTTGAAGGGTTCAACTCTATATACACTTTTGCGACTTCAAAGTTGGATGTCCGCGTTAGGGATTTCACTGAAGGTTTTCCCACACCACAGAAGCAGAATATCATTGAGAACTTCGCAATTCGTTTTCGAGGACAATTAGCCGTGCCTACCCCCGGAACATACACCTTTGAAATCCTATCTGATGACGGCGCGAAATTATATATTGATGGACTATTGGTGATTGATAACGATGGGGTCCATCAAGCGCAGACCAAACGAGCCCGCATACCCCTTGCTGTAGGTTTTCATCCTGTTGAGATTCAGTACTTTCAAGGTCCACGATTTAATATCGCGCTGCAATGGTTTTATACGCCACCCGGGGGTCGCAGACAAATTGTGCCACCTGAAGTCATTTTCCAACGCGGCAAACACGATGTCCAGGAAGAGTTGAGGAAATTAAGAAAGCAAATGAATAAAAAGGGAAAATGAAAAGAAATACGATGGCAAGGATATTAAACCACTTTTTCTTGGTATCATAATTTTTATATCAAATTAACTTGATTTAAACCTATCGGTGCGGTTAGGAAACCGCACCTACCGTTCTAAAATAAGGCAAATTCCGTTAATCTGGTATTAGATAGATATGCGAATTACTATTTTACTCTCTACGCTACTTACTATATTCTTTCCAAACGTTGTTCGGAATAGCGCTGCGTATCCTGAATATGATTTCACCTTTGTTCGCCTTGAATATAAAGGTGATCTCACTGCTCTTAGCAATTGGGAAGTAGATTATCCCGCCTCTGATCGTAATTTTATCTATCAACTCAGCAAACAGACCAATATAGATGTGGCACCAGATAGTAAGAGTATTGCTGTCTGGTCTGAGGAGCTTTTCAATTATCCGTTTGCTTATGTATTAGAAGTTGGAAGTATGAGACTGAGCAAGACTGATGTGAAGAACCTGCGCGAATACCTATTACGCGGTGGGTTCCTCTTCGTTGATGATTTTCACGGTGGATTGGAGTGGAAGTGGTTTTATAAGGAATTCAAGAAGATATTTCCGAACAGAGAACCGGTGGACATTCCAATATCGCATCCGATTTTCCGCTGTTTCTATAAAATTGAAAAACTGGTTCAAATTCCTGGACTACGCGCACTCTTTAGTGGACAGACCTATGAACGTTTTGACGGACACCCAGCACGATATCTCGGTGTGTTTGATGACAAAGGAAGACTGATGATGATGATATGTTTCAATTCGGATTTGGGTGATGCGTGGGAACATGCCGCAGAGGATTATTATCCTAAAGAGTATTCAAATATAGCGTTGAAAATTGGCATCAATGCTGTCATCTATACGTTGACTCATTAATAATAACCAATTAACGGGATCCGTATTGAGTAGGTGCGGTTAGGAAACCGAACTATAGGCGTCAATTTAGTGATTTTCCCAGGCCGGTAGGTGCGATTTCCTACTCGCACCGGATCTTATGCGAAAACCTTTATGAACGCACTTGGAACAAATCCAGTTCGGTTAGGAAACCGAACCTACCGTCCTGATATTTATAGCGTAATTCTCTTTAAATTGACGCTTATGGTGCAGTTAGGAAACCGCAACGGGTCTGGGTCCGAATCACCTAAATTATTATTTTAACTTCATCTGGCGTGAGGATACCTGTAAATCCTGGTTCAGACAATTTCTTATCCTATAAATCCTGGTTCAGACAACAATAATCTCAAAAAAAAATCAGAAATTGTTCTTGACACTTTTTTGCATATTTGGTATTTTTTTATTAATACAATCCAAACGCGATCTGCTGATGATTTAGATAAGCATCTCAAATTGCTTTTAAACCCTGACATTGTCCTGATTTACAGCGTGTTGACTAAAAAAATCGTGTTTGGTTTGATGTTCAGGCGGGGTTCAGAGGTAATTTCGTAGAATTTAGTGATTAGAAAAATTGTAACCTCTTTCTCTGAACCTTTGCATTGGTCTATAACCTCGTCGTTAGGGAAACCTTTCTTCCAAATCACACACATGTGTTCTATCTTGAATATACTTGAATATACATAATATGTTGATTTAATCACTAATTCATTTTTTTTTCACAAATTTTGATTTTTTCTTGCACAAATATTGCATAATTGCTACAATATATGTATGACGTTAATAATTCACGAATAGCGCGTGGGTTACGTCGGGAAGCTGCCTAAATTTTTAGGTGCGCCGCCGGTGGAACAAACACCAGCGACGCTGAGCACTGACATAAGGCACTATGACAGCGCTGGTTTCTATTATAGCAGAAAGTTTCGCTTTCTGTTAGTTTAATATGGAAACCAGCTTCCTATAGGGATGATTTTTACCTGCAAATACTACTTCCTTATTGACAGACGAGTCTGTCAACCTCCCTGTAGACTGTCAAAACATCTTTACACAACTTCGTGTTATTTTGATACAGTCAAAAATTCAAATTCCCATATATCGCTAACTGTCAACGAACATTAGTTTATCCATTAATTTATTATTTCGGTAATTTCCTATTCACATGAGGCAAGTGTACCGCATGCTGGTAAGGTTTCATAACCTCGCTAAAGTACCGAAAATTTTATGGTATAACATTTTTTAGATGTTATACCATAAAAGTTCAATCAAGAATACTGAGAATACTTATACCGTAACCCAATATCTCTAAAAGGAGCTACAATGAAACGCATTTTGACACTAACAGCAATTACAATTATGGCACTTTGCCACTTCGGTTGTTCTTCAGACGAAGAACCGACAGATGTAGATTCTGGCACTATGGAAAACACATTAACTATGGAAGACACATTAGGAGAAACGACTGAAACAATAAAGATGTCAGATGTTGTTCCCCTATCCGATGATGTCGTATTAGAAAGCATGTCTGAGACAGAAGCAGCACAACTTGAAGACAAAACACCTGTGCAAATTGTGACTGTGCTTGACGGTTCACAACGTGTAACCATTGAAGCTCAGTTTCGCGGAATTCGAGATTTTGGTTTCGGGTTTCCATTGTACGAGTGCGAACTTAGGTCCGAAGATGTTGAGAAAATAGGCGGAATCGCAGCCGGTATGTCAGGCAGTCCTGTCGGTCCACCCGGAAAAATTATGGGTGCACTCGCTTATGGAAACAACTTCTCCGCAGCACCTACACGCTTTTGGGTGACATCCATGGATGCAATGGAATCTACACTTAAACATCAAACATTCGGTGAGGAATTAGCAGAATACCTCGCTGCCGCACCATCCGCACACATAAACGCTGTATACGCACCGGTAAAAACACCACTAATGATTACTGGTATTAAACCGAACAGGCTTCAACACCTAAAACAGTATCTAAAAGATTCACGATTTGACTATGTTGAGTTATTCGCTGATGTCGGTAGAGCTCCCGCTGCACCTTCAGTCGACAGAGAACTTATGGCAGGCGATATGATTGGCGTGGCAATCGCAACAGGTGATGTCGTCAATGCGATCGGGTTCGGCACCGTCACACAAGTCTATAACGATAATACATTTATCGCATTCGGACACCCCTTTTCGGCGTATGGCGATGGTAAAACATCACTCCCAGTATATAGAGCTGTCGTCAACGGACTTGTACCCAACCTACAAAGCACCTATAAATCTGTATCCGCTTATGGCGATCCCATCGGCACCGTCACAAAAGACCTCATCCCCGCGATTGCTGGTGAACTCGGTAACGCACCAGAGATGATACCCTTCAATATAGAGTACCAGAGGAATAAAAATGTTATTGAGAAAGAACACGAAGTCGCTTATGGAAACGAACTGTATATACCGATGATTGCTGCCGTTACACTTGACGCAATTCGGTTAGAAACAAGTCCAACCACGGTAGAGATGACAATTAAACTTAGTTTCAAAGAGTCACAAAAGAACTATACAGAAACATTTCTCAGCGCATCTGAAGATGCATATTTTGATATACTCTCTAACACACAAAGAATTATATCCACCTTTACCGATACGTTCGAAAACAAGTACGAGAATGCAACATTGACATCGGTTAACATGACGATAACAGAGAAACCGCAAATTATGATGGCGACAATTCAAGAGGTGATTGCACCAGACAAACTTGTTCGTGGTAAGACTGCTACATTTACCGTCGTGCTGCTGCCACACTGGAGTACCATTCAGGATGGAAAACGGAAGATAGAAAGGCAGGTGACACTTGATGTTCCGCAAGACTATCCGTTAGGGGATGCCTGGATCAGTGTATTCTCAAAGGATCCTGATGAATACTCATTTTTTGGATTTGACTTTGACATTGATACTGACTCTGATTCTGGTACCATGCCCAAAAACCTTGACGAACTCATTGAAAAACTGGAAGAAGAACAGAACGAGGCACCCGGACTAATCACAATCGTTCTTTCAGAAGATATTGTGTCTGCAGATGATTTTATTTTTGATGAGCCTCAAAACGAAGTTACACTTGACGGTTTCATTGTAACAGGATCCGAATCCGACTTCATTGAAATCATACAATAACAATACTCCATTGAAAAATCGCCCAAACTATAGTAGTGTTCTGTCTACACTCAAATGATGATTAGATCCGTCCGTCGGGGCGGGGTTTCCCCGCCCGATATACAAATCATTTATGACTTGACAAAGCACTATATTAGATCTAAATCTTAAATCCATACAGATCTAAGTTTTGCCAATTTACAAGGTAATAAGTTTAGGAACTCACTTAAGAATTCATTAAGATCGAGATATTCTTGGGTTAACGTGTTTTTACTTGAGCGACCATTTTAATTTATCAGAGATTAATAACACAAAGTGCTATAGGTATAATATGCCTATAGCGCTTATTTAACCTGATTGGAAGTATTGGTAGCACAATCAAGGGTGAATGTGCTACAGCCATGGTCTTGGGAATCACTAAATTGACGCCTATGGTGCGGTTAGGAAATCGCACCTACCGACCTTGGAAAATCACTAAATTGACGCCTATGGTGCGGTTAGGAAACCGCACCTACCGTTGAAAAAGATAAATCCCGTTAATTGGTATAATTTCTCACCTTGATTTTGAACTCTTGCAAATATCATACAACAACTGTTCAAGCAACAATTCACCATCCACAGTTGTTGTCTTCATCTGTATTTCTACCTCCAAGGCTTTCTCCAAAGCACGCATCAATTCTTCAGTTGTGAACGCATGTAGCGTCTGGAAGATTTTAAAAGCGACGTAAGGATTACGTTTCATGATGTTATGTGATGCTGATTGCGGTAGGATGTCACTGAACTCCTCAGAAAGCGGTTGAAATATATTTTTTATGAAGTACTCGTACCGTGTTTGCCTTCCGAGCGGTTTGAGTTCTTTCCTTTCTGCTATCATCTTTGCTTGAAGTGTCAGCCGTATATGACTTACGATTGCTGCAGTTATCGGAAACGGGTCTTGACCACTCAATATCATTTCCCGTAGGCTTTTCAACGCTTGTCGAGGTGAACGTTTTCCGATGGCATCGGTGAGATCAAATATTCTGTCATAGGTGCTTTGTGTCACTAAATTCCGAATATCTGCCTCATCAATCTGATGTTTATCTCCGACAAAGTTAGTTATTTTGTTAATCTCTTCAGCAATTGTTTGCATGTCGCCACCAGTCCGTTGGCGGAGTTGTTCAAAGGCGCGCGGTGTAATCTTTTTATTATAGGACGCAAACTTATCAACAACCTTTTTATAAAGCGGGTCCTGATTGAGTGATCCTCTTCTTTCCTGGGGGTCAAAAGAGACATATTTACCCACTTCCTTAATCGCTTTTGCGAATCGGTTTCTTTCACTAACTTCATCCTTTACCGTAAATATGAGCACACTCGTTTCAGGAAGTTCTTCTTGAAGCCATTCTAATAATAGGTCAGCATCATTATTGCTGTTTCTACTTTCAGAATGTGTATCAAGTTGTGAGGCAAGTTGTGGTAAACGCGTCAAAAAAGAACGTACATCTTCGGTTAATCCATCTCCAAGTGTTTCACTGATCTCTTCAACTGCGCTGTTGAAATCTGGATGTCCATTGGCAATTTGTTCTGTAGGGACACCGAGTAGTTTGGCAGTATCCGTTACACATTTTTCCACATCATCAGTTTCAATTTGCATCGCATTACGGATGGTTGTTAACGGTGAGGTAGTGCGTTTTTGTGACTTGAATGCGGGGAAATCATCCACTACGGTGACACGCCATTCTGACATCACAGGGTAGACTTCAACACTGCTAAGAATGTCCCTAACCGATGCGGTATTTCCATCAAAATGTGTTAGGTTGAAATCACGTGTGTCAGGTGAAAGCAGTTTATCCAACATCTGCTTGACAGTGCCTTCAATTAGAAAGGTCTCTTTCCCACAGAGTAGATAAACCGGTGAAATTTTATTTCCTTCTATTTCACGAAGGATAGTTGCAGGTTGCTTTTCAGGATTCTGTTTCATGTGAAGATGAAGTTATTAATTGGGTATAATATTCGGGCGGGGAAACCCCGCACCTACGAGCGTTTTTTGGTGACAGATTTAAGGATAGAACACTACCGTGGGATGAGAATGTATAATCATTTCATAATTTACCATAAATCAGATTGGACGGATAATGACCTTGACTTTTGTGCCTTTAGGCGGGACGACATCAGTATTGACACGATAGGTACGATCATCAGTGCCACCGGGAAGTGGGTTATTTAGGATTGAATCTGGATCACGATAAACAGCAATCAGATTGTGATAATGCTGCGGTGTAAATAGATTGTTGATCACCCGTCCTCCCGTGAAAACCCAATGCGTTTTTTGCATCGGTTGTCCTGTCAACTTATTCCACACTAACTCTCGTGCGGTTTTAGAGACGATCTTTTCTCCCTGCTTCCATTCAACCCATACCTGAACATTAGACCCTTTCGGATCGTGCGGGTCTCCTTGTACCTCAAGATTCATTCCAGGTTTAAGTTCTAACAATCCAAGTGCAGCAAAGATAGAGAGCGGTTCTGCATGAATAATCAGCACACTTTCATGGGACTTTCCAAGTAGTCCACATGCAAAGAATTCTATTGTTGTATCACCGGTTGCGATGTTGATTTCACCTTGCATCACCACTTCCTTTTTGTTAGTGTCAAGAACGACAGTTCCCACCTGATAGACGCCTTCAGAAATTTTCTTAGGTTTTACCAATGCTGCATCTGTAGCAGAAGTTGATTTAGGATGCACAGTGAGAAGTGTCGAGTCCGTATTGTCAGTATTATCTGCATCTTTAAAGTCTACCTCAACAGAAATCGTTATTTCACCCTCCTGCTTGGGAACCCAATCCACTGTAACGTCTGTTTCGTTGAGTGAGGGTGTCCAGAGTACTTCTGCTGTCTGTATTTCGTTGTCATCAGCAAAAAACTTGGTTTTCAACGTTTTTTCATCAAGCGGGGTGCCATTATTTGTAAGTGTAACACGCAATTTCACTGGTTCCCCGACGCGCGGTTCGGATGGAGAAAAACGCAACGTCTTCGGAACAACAGCAATATTGGGTTCTGTTGGCCCGACAAGTGCTCGGCTCAGAGTCATCACCGAAAAACAGGTTGCTAAAAAATCGCTCTCAGCACCATGCCATCTACCGTCTGGATGCTGCTTTGCTACCATCATTCGAGCTATTTCATCATACCAGTCGTGTCCTGCTAATGTTTTTATCTTTGGTGGTATGTCACAATAACGTTGTAGAGATAGCAGATAGTAGTAAAGCCATGAGTTGCATCCTGGATTTCGTGTAAGTGACCAATGCTTTTTTAGCCAGGCGACACCGTTTTGCACCTGAACATCCTCGGTAGAAACACCACATGCGCGTAATGCCCACAATCCTGTTGCTGTCATACTGCCGTAAACTCCGATTGCCCAAGGAGAACCGTTGTCAACTAAATTGTAGAGCCACCCTCCGGTTTCTATTTGGTTGCGCCGAATCCATTTCTCAGCGCGTTTCCAGGTCTGTTCTGGAATTTCAAGGCCCCACTGTTTCGCAGCATAAAGTGCATAGATTACCATGTTCATGTGCGCGCCGTCCGCTGAGAGTCCGTATCCCCACCCACCGTCATCTCGTGGGTCGGCAAATTCATTACCTTCAACAGGAAGCTGCTTTTTTACTAATTGGTTCACAGCGAATTGTGTTTTATTCTTATACTCTGGATTTCCAGTTGCTACCATAACAGGAATGATTACAGCATACTGGTAGACATCAAGGGTATTCCAATCCTGTTCGATTAGAAATGTTAGCCCTTTTTGCACAGAATAATCTGTTGTTTTCCGTCCAGCTGCGAGCAATGCTTGTATTGCTAAAGCGGTTTCCTGTAACGGGTCTTCCCCAAAATTCCATTTTGTTCCCGGTACAAAGTTTTCTGCGAGACCTTTCAGACTGGCGTTACAATTGAAACAGGACAGAATGATTTGGTTTTCAACACCGCATTGCAAACAGGTACGACTACTCTTTCCTTGCCGTGATTCTATCCATGCAACGCCCCTATCTATAGATGCTTGAATTTGATCGGGAGTTACCTGAGGAAAGGTTATCGGTGTAGCAGTGATTGTTGCATGTGCGACGTTGTTCTTTTCGTTAGCTTCTTGAATATACTTTTCGCCTGGTGGATTGACATAAGCATATATTTCTGTCTTACCTGCGGGAGGTTGCCACTGTGCGGATATACGGTCAGTCTCACCAACTTTCAGATCCAGAATAACATCATTAACTAATATTTGGAGAGGTTTTGTGAGCTGTTCTCCTTCGTACAAATCAACGAGTAAATCTTCATTCATAGTTGGTGTAGCTTGACCGATATTTTTCACGTCAACCCAAATGGTAATCTCTTCACCTTCAACGGGATTTGGATTAGAGAAAGTTATTGCAGTGGCGTCCACATGAAAATCTGGGAGTTGTGCGTATGTATGTGCAACAAGAACCAGGACGAATACGCCTATTGTAAATGCGATTGATCTTTTCATAATACGCCTCCCCTTAGCATTCTTACTAAGGTATTAGTTTCCTTCCCAAAATCCGATTGAGACGGTTGAGGGTGTCGGTATATTATTTGCGAATTTTTTCTCTCCGCCTGCTGTCCACTTGCTAACTTCTCCGCCGAATGTTGGACCGAGTAGGTCTGCGACCCAGATTTCTCCATCTGCGGGTGAATATGAAATAGCAACGATTGTAACGCCAGCTTCAAATTCTTTTAGTTTTGTACCAGTTGCTGTTAAGTTAATTAACTTATTGCTATCTGCTGCGAGCCACACACTGCCATCTTTTGGATTGACACTGGGTGAAACAGGACTTTTGATATCTTCTTTTCTTACCAATTCAGCACCGGTAGGCGAGAGTCGAATAAGGGTATTATGTTTTGTGTCTGCTACCCATACATTTCCTTGATAATCGACAGATAAACCGCCTTTGGGTTCTTTCATCGGTGGTCCCGTAGCGATCTTATTTCCATCAGCATCATAGCGATCAATCGGACCTTTACCGTCTGTTATCCAGCAGCTACCATCCTTTGGGTTCACGGCTACGTTGAACCTACCGACATCAATATTTGCGGGTCCATCTGGAGGGATTACTTGTGCCAGAATATTTTTTCCATCGGCTGATATTTTCCTTACACCGTCAAGGCCAGCAATCCAGACCGTTCCGTCAGCGGGGTTAATTGAAATGCCTGAAGGTTTTCTGATTACTGGTGTCTGTGTAAAGGAATTTGCTGCGGGGTCGTATCTGAAGACTGCGTCCCCTGCCGAAGCAGCAATCCAAACGACACCATTAGTTGGATTGACTTCCGCAGCACTTGCGTTTGTTAAATCTTGAATCGCGTTAGGGTCTGCTGCACCATTTGCGTGTAATTTATATACGGTTACACCGCCGCTGACAACCCAACATTCTCCATTATATTGACTGTGTGCAGTAGCGACACAGATACTAAACAGCATCACTACCCATAAGATTTTTTTCATCACTCGTTTTTCCTCATTTGATCTATAAATTTGCATAATAAAGAGTAGACATAATAGAACTTGTAGTTAAGATTTTAGCATTTTTCCTGCCAAATATCAAGCGTTTTGTGTATGAGGGTGTGTAAATATTTTGTCACTCTATTTGTCAGAATCGCGGATTACACGGAGAACACGGAGGACACGGAAGGGGTTTCTGGATCATTATATGACATTGAAAATTTACTTGACAAACATATACCCATTATGTTATACTATACTACACAATATATCGCCAATAAAATAAAAACAGTAAAATAAAAAAGTGTGATAATATGAAACTATTCAGACATACAATCTATCAGATATACTGTAGGATTATAAACACAAAAAACCATAAAGAAAAAGCACCTACGCAACACATCAGAGACCAGATTTTTGGAGTGCAAAAACGACTGCAATTGCTAAAAAATCACCAAGATTCAAACCGTACCAAAAAAGGCGAAATAAAAAAAATAGAATTTTCAAAAAACACGCTACCAACTCATACAGAGACAAGCCTGACAAACGATTTAAAAACTATACCACGCGACGGAAATCACGGCATTTTTGGTACAGTGAAAAAATAGCGAATTTTGTAGCATAATTAGCAGTGATTTCATTACCAAACAAGTATAGAAAAATGCTTAACACAATATCACAAACTAGAACGTATCTCATAAATCATTTATATGGTGAGTTTTTTGTTGTTTGTGATGTATAACGGACAGGGAAACCCAGTCCCTACGAACGGACAGGGAAACCCAGTCCCTACGAACGGAACGGACAGGGAGACCCAGTCCCTACGAAAAACAGTGCTGTGATGAGAAATTTATGGACAATTAGGTTTATGAGACACACTCTACAAAATATTCACCAAATTCACGTTTTCTATACACCTTTCGCACCGATGGTGCTGATATGTGATTTTCCAAAGCCTCAGAGAGGCGAAAGGTATATAGTCCAGATTGATACAACCAATAGCAAGCCCCAGAGGGGCGAAAGGTGTATAATCCGCATTGCTCTAAATCTTTACATACGTTCTCTATCTTTAGGGACAAAAAGTTTACACACCCGTGTGTGATGAGGTGTTTTGTCTGAACCAGGATTTGCAGGATAGGATTGTCTGAACCAGGATTTTCAGGAAAGACAGGATAAGAGGGAAGAACGGACCCCCTGCCGCTGGCGAGCTTTCCTAACCGCGCCAGCAGAGGGGTGTACCTGCATTTAAACTCCAACTTTGATGTTCACGGTTACAACAACTTTACACATACCTCAAATCTATGTTATAATAAACCAAGCAAAAATAATCAGCATAAGAGAAATAACAATATGATGAAAAACGTGGAAAACATATTGATACTCATCGGTTCGGAGCTTATAAAACACTTCATAAAGGTTCCAAGAGAAGAGCGAATCAATACTGATTGGATTATAGTAGTAAGAAAACAGTGAGGTAAAGATGGGGATATTTAATATTTATCCTGTTGCAGCTGCGGATGCTTCTGTTGCTTTTCAAGTGGAGTTGGATCCAGATGCGGTTGCTGCTGCAGAGGAACTCGAAAATAGCAGTGCTCAAGGTGCTGAAAGAGAGACGATTTTACAGAAACACCTCGGCGACGAATATGAGAAAGGATACCGTGGTACTGCCTGGGGATTGCACGGTATCTCCGAAGGTTTAACACCCGCACGTTTAGCGCTATTGTTAGAAGCACATGGCGAGTCGTTTGATCCCTGTGCTGAAAGAGAGACTTTTGATCACAGTCTGATGGTTAATGTTGAAGAGGAATTGACTTCGCAATTAGAGGACATTCCTGAGTCTGTTTTGCGGGGGATTGTTGAGGAATATAAGTCGGGGTTGTTGGGTGGTTAATAGTGTGATACAACGGGCGGGGAAACCCCGCCCCTACAAAGAGCGGGGATAACCTCGTCCGGACGCTTCTAATAGTCTGCTACGGAGCCATCTGCTAACCGTGCATTGGGCCAATTGAACTTTCTTCCCTGAGTACTCATTGCGATCACTCTTTCCTCATCTACTTCAACACCTAACCCTGGTCCTTCGGGTAGCGAGACGTAACCTTCATCGTCCATCTCCCATGTTTTATGTGCAGGTAGGTTGCTATCATAAGCTTCGTGAATGAGGAAAAACGGTACGGATGCGGATAGATGAAAACTCGCTGTGAGACCGAGATATGACATCGTGCAGTGTGGTGCTATGGGTACGTAGTGTGCTTCGGCTAACGCAGCAACCTTCTTGACTTGTGTGATACCGCCGCCATGTCCAACATCAGGTTGGAGTATATCGATCACTTGTGCTTCAAGGATTTCCCGTACTTCCCATATTGTTCTGTCGCGCTCACCTGTTGCTAAGGGTACTGGAACGGCTTCACGAATTTTACGCATGACCTCAATGTTTCCCGGCACCCACGCTTCTTCTAAAAACAGTAGGTCGTCGGATTTAAGGCGTCCAGCAAATTGTTTTACAACGGGTGGTGGCAAGCCGCTATGTGCGTCAACCATAACAGCGCCATCCGGGCCGACTTTCTCTTGTGCCTCGTGGATCCGTTGTATCATATTCGCAATCTCGGCGCGTGTTCCAGCGAAAGTTTTAGCACCACCGGGTCCTATCTTTATCGCTTTCGGGCTCGGATATTTCCAAATTTTATCTCGACAAGGACCGCCGAGTAGACGATACACGGGTACACCCCACAACTTTCCAGCAATATCCCATAATGCCATGTCAATAGCGGAAATAGTATGCACCATCAGTCCGCCACCACGAATATTGCGATATGCGCGATACATCCGTTGCCAGTGGTGTTCAATACGTGTCGGGTTCTCGTTCATAATCAGTTGCGACAATGAACGTGCCAATTCACAGGTGACGTTTGTCTCCATATTATTGATCTCACCCCACCCGGTAACATCCATGTTGGTCTCTATTTTGACATACGCTTTCTCACCCATCGGGTAAGCTTCCAGATTTGTGATACGTATCTGTGAACCTTTATCTTCATAGTCTGCCATTGTAGTTAAATCCTTTCATTTTGTTGTTCTTTAGTTTTTCATGATTCCAAAAGTTTGTCAATCCTTTTCATAATGCGTGAACCAGACAAGAAGTGGAAATTTGTTGACGAAAACGATATTTGTTGTTACAGTTAACGTATAGGATCAAAGTTCCATCTAATCAAAGGAGATTGAATTATGGCAACAGATCAAACTTATCGTATCGGTATCATCGGTTGTGGTGGTATGGGTAGGTCTCACTCCAGGTCTTGGCAGAGACAAGAGAATGTAGAACTCGTGGCGGCGATGGATATCTATGAGGAATCAGTTAAACGGGTTGCTGATGAATTCGGCATTCCATCTACATACACCGATGTTGAGGAGATGTTAGCGAAAGAGGATTTGGACATTGTCAGCATTACGACGTGGCAGGGACCGCGCGCTGAAGCTACAGTCGCTGCAGCGAAGGCTGGTGTAAAAGGCGTTATGGGAGAGAAACCGATGTCCGCTTCCCTCGGACAAGCGGATGATATGATCGCTGCTTGTAATGAGAACGATGTCAAACTTGTCATCGGACACCAAGGTAGATACAGTGCACAAAACATAGAAATCCAGAGACTTGTCGCTGCAGGTGCAATCGGCACACCGACGACGTTACATCACCGAGCAAAAGCACATGCTGGATTACTCAATACTGGCACTCACGCAATTGACGGATGGCGTTTTCTGCTGTCTGATCCTGAGACGTTATGGGTGATTGGACAAACATCCCGGACGACGGATCGGTGGGAACGACGCACTATTTGTGAAGACCTCTGTATGGGACTGATCTGTTTTGAAGGGGGTGCACGCGCTATCTATGAAGGCGACCTGCCCGATCCGGGTGTATCTATGCCGAGAGTCGCTGGTACTGAGGGACAAATCCGCAACGGTGATAGCGGTACAGTGCTAATACAAAATAACGATGCTAAAGGGTGGCAAACTATAACGCCTCCACCTGAACCTAAGAATCAGTTCCAGGAACTGATTGAGTGGATTGAAGGTAAAATCCCGACTCATCGCGGTAGAGGAGAACAAGCACGATATACTATTGAGATTATGATGGCGATTTATGAATCTTTGCGTATCAAAGATGTTGTTAATATACCTCTTGAAACGAAGGAATTACCGTTGGAATTGATGGTCAACGATGGGACGCTGCCTGTTTTGGAAGAGGGACGGTATGATCTCCGAACGCCATTTGAAGGGCAGGCACGGAAAAGATAGACTTCTGGGTTTCCCCGCACGATTCCATAAGGTGATTACGGTGGAAGGAAGGGTGGAAGGATGGAAGGATGGAAGAGGGAAGGATGGGATTTCCTGACCAACTGGATATGGCGATTACGGATTAGGAGACCTCGTCCCTATGCAGAAAGGAGAAGAGTGTATGTCAGACGATGGTAGACGTTCCTTTTTACAGATAGCGACGGCATTTATCGGTGGCTTGATGAGTTTAGCTGCCGGTATTCCGCTCATTGGGTTTGCTATTTCGCCTGCGTGGAAGAAGGAGGAATCGCAATGGGTGGACTTGGGTTTTGTTGACACCCTTAAGAATAGCCGTTTTAAAAAAGTTAACTATACATTCACTGCACAAGATGGTTGGGTGAAGGCGACGAAGAAACGTTCCGTTTACGTGACCGATTTGGGTAACGGTGAGTGGAGCGTGTTTTCACGGACGTGCTCACATCTCGGTTGCCTTGTGCGCTGGGAAGAGAGTGAGGAATCGTTTCTCTGTCCGTGTCACGGCGCTGTGTTTGATAAGGACGGTGCAGTTGTTGCTGGCCCCCCCTCCTAAACCGTTGCAGAAGCTTGAAGTTAAAGTGGAAGATGATCTTCTGTATGTGAAGGAGGCGTAGATGAAGCAGTTTCTAAGTGATCGCCTGCCTTATGATGGGGTGATGGCACATCTGCGTAAACCGCTGCCGAAACATATCAATCTGCTCTTCTCGCTGGGTAGTTTGGCGATGTTTCTGCTGTTACTTCAAGCGGCGACAGGTGCATTCCTGGCATTATCCTATACACCTTCCCCTGACCATGCCTATAATGCTGTCAAGTATATATCAGAAGAGGTACCGTTCGGTAAGTTCGTTCGGGGGCTGCATCACTGGGGTGCCAGTGCGATGGTTATCATCGTCTTCCTGCATCTGCTACGCGTGGTGCTATACGGTTCATACAAGGCACCGCGTGAACTCACATGGGTGTTCGGTGTACTGTTGCTATTGGTTACTCTCGGATTCGGATTTACGGGTTACCTGTTACCGTGGGACGAGAAGGCGTATTGGGCAACGAAAGTGGGTGTTGAAATATCGGGTAAAGCACCGATATTGGGTGAATGGGTCGCGAAGATATTACGAGGTGGCGCGGAAGTCGGTGCTGTGACGCTATCTCGTTTCTATGCACTCCATACGATCTGGCTGCCGTGGTTAGCTTTCGCTCTTGTTGGTATCCACCTTTTCTTTGTACGATTTTACGGGTCGTCTGGTACGCCGAGAAATACACCTGAGGAGATGCATTCGGGTAAACCGTTCTTTCCGGATCAGGTTTTTGAAGATGTTGTCGGCATGCTCATACTGTTTGTAGTGCTGTCATGCGCTGCACTGTTCGCTCAAGTACCTTTGGAAGATGTTGCTGACCCGACAAATGCGGATTATGACCCGCGCCCTGAATGGTATTTCCTGTTCCTGTTTCAACTGCTCAAGTATTTTCAAGGTCCTTTTGAAATTCTCGGTACATTTGTGATTCCGACTGCTGGTATGTTGCTGCTGCTGTTCCTTCCGTTTTTGGATAGAAGTGAACGCAAGGTGTTTTGGAAACGACCAATTGCGATGACGGTCACAAGTGTTTGTGTTGTAGCAATTGTGGGATTAACGATACTCGGTGCGACCGCGCCGAAACTTGAAACTCAGGATGAAACACAACCCGCAGATGAGGTGCAGCAGGTTACCCCAACGGATACAGAACCAGAAGATACAGACGAAGAGGAAGACGTATTTGACTTCCAATTAACTGAGGAAGAAATTGAAGGCGCGAAAGAAGTGGGAGAAGAAGCGCAATAGGTCGTAAAAAGGATATAATAACAAACTTTATTTCAGCAACAACTTATGGATTCTATCGGTTTATTGTAAAACATGTTCAGTAATCTGTTCAACACCCTTAACAGGATCAAGACGAATACCTCCCAATTTAATCAGCATCGTATTTCCCTTTGGTGGATTGTCAAAACAACTTGGATCAAGGACAAAGAGTGGCACATTCATACTGAGAGCGATTTTTGCAGTATTGAAAGTCCCACTCCTTTTTCCTTTTTCATCTTGATCTGGTCCCGATTCAACTACAACTACAGCTTTGGAGAGGGCACACAGCAATTTACTCTGTCCCAATGTGTTGTGTGTGAACCACTTCAGAGATGGATCAAATTGAGACACCGCTAACACTTGCTGCTTCCAGTCAAATTGTCTGAACGCTCTTTTCTGATGCAGTTCATTGATGCCGTAAGGCAGTACTATTGTAGTTGTGCCTTCAGCTTGTAAGGATCCTAAGTGTGCTGCTGAGTCCACCCCCTTAGCATACCCAGAGACAACATTTATTCCAGCCTTTGCAAGATTACCAGCAAGTTCCTCTGTGACACGAACTCCTTTATCAGAAACGATTCGTGCTCCTATGATTGCTACACTATTCGACATCAAGTATCTTAGTTTACCCTTTACGAATAGAACGGGTGAAATTTCAAGTAGTTGTGATGGGAAATTAGGGTGTCCCGGATAAATAATATGAACTTCTTGTCTTTTGAGTTGTTCATATTCTGTGGATATTTCTTCGCTATCTTCTAAGCGAATTCTTCTTCGGTTAAGGATCTTCGCTAATTCCGGAGATTGTGCTAATAGGTCGTTTTGGTTCCATGACAACGATTCGGGAGTAAGTTGTTGTTCTTCCAATATCTTCGCAATTGATGAGAGGGTTTTAGCACCTATACCAGGAGTTTTAAAGAGACGAAACCAAAAATAGTGTCTATCAATTCGCATTTTTTATTCCTATGATTAAAAAAAGTATGGCGTCCGCAAATAAGCTATCGCGGCTGTTAATTGTCTGCGTTAGCGTCGTCTAAGAGTACATTTACAACGCTGTTTCTTCTGTGGCGAAAAGTGCTTCGACGAAATCTTGTCCTGAGAAGTCGCGCAGGTCATCAAGTTTTTCTCCGATGCCGATGAGTTTGACAGGTGCACCGAGCTCGGCTTTGACAGCAAGTACGATCCCCCCTTTTGCTGTTCCATCCAGTTTCGTGACGACGACGCCTGTGATGGGGACAGCCTCGTTGAATACCTTCGCCTGCATCAATGCATTTTGTCCTACCGTGCCATCTATGACAAGCAGTACTTCGTGCGGAGCGTCTGCATGCGCTTGCTTCATGACCCGACCGATTTTTGACAATTCATCCATTAACGGCTTTTTGGTGTGAAGTCTCCCTGCGGTGTCTACGATTAACACGTCGGTTTCGCGGTGTTTTGCTGCGTGGACGGCATCGTATACAACAGAAGCGGGGTCCGCTTTTTCACCGCCCCGTATCAGTTCTGCCCCTGCACGTTCACACCAGATGGCGAGTTGGTCCTCGGCAGCAGCACGGAACGTGTCCCCTGCAGCAACGAGAACTTTGTTACCCGATTCGTTGAACCGACTCGCGAGTTTGCCAATGGTTGTCGTTTTACCAGCACCGTTCACGCCGAGGACCAATATTGTATAGGGCGGTTCGTCTGTAAACTGCAACGGCTTGTCTTCGCCGAGTAGATTGATGATTTCTGTTTTGATGACTGTCTCAAGTTCAGATGAGTCGCCCAACCCTTTTTCTTTGACGGTATCCCTCACGTTATCCATGAGTGTGAGTGTTGTTTCGATCCCCACATCAGCTTGTATGAGTATCTCCTCAATCTCTTCCATGAGTTCTTCATCTATTTTCCTGCCGACGCGCAGGAGCGACGAGAGTTGAGATACAAATCGGGTGCGGGTTTTGGCTAAACCGGACTTGAGACGATTAAACCAGCTCTCTTTTTGTTCCGTTTCCTCTGGGACAGTTTTGTCTTCTGGGACGGTTTTGTCCTTGTTTGTTTCCTTGCCACCTTTAAATATGTTTCTGAGCATTTATGACTCCTTTATATATATATACGTTATGAGAATGCGTTGTGTATTATAACACTGTTTGCCAGTTTTATCCATGTGTATGTTGTATGAACCAGGATTTATAGGATAAGAAATTGGGAACTTCAGGCAAACCCATAGGTGTCAACTTAAGAGAAAGTTGAAATTTTTTATGAATCAATCCGGATCCTTCTGGTTATAGGGATTGTATTCTCTTTAGTCCCGTAGGGACGATATGTTTATAGAAGAAAGTGTACCCCCTACTCTTCAGTCCCGTAGGGACGATATGTTTATATCAGGATGTGCTACTACACATATCGTCCCTACGGGACTGAAGAGAGGTTGTATAACGTTTAACTATAAACATTGCGTCCCAACGGGACTGAAGAGGAATCTAAATTCGGAAATTTCTTAAGTTGACACCTATGGGAACTTCAGGCAAACCGAACCTACCAAATCTTATGCTCAGACAACAATATTAATAAAAAATGATACTTTTTCAAAATTTTAAGAAAAATACTTGACAAACTTTGTATCAGAATGTATACTTAATATATGGTATGTGGGAAATTTAGAATTTATTGCATACCGAATTACATAATACTTGACAAGTTTCACGATTTGTGTTACAGTTACAAATAATGCGCTGAGAGATTGAAAAAGGAATTCTAAATAATTCTCATACATATTTTAGATAAACAGAGCGCATAAAGCAGTTACAAATATAATAGCAAAATAATATTTGACTTAATAGCAAAATAATATTTGACTTAATTTTGTAACTCAAGTATAATAAGGGACGTACAACTTATTTTTGTAACTCAAGTATAATAAGGGACGTACAATTACAACGTAATACCGATATAATTTATTTTGGTTGACATTTTTTGTAACCAATTCTATAATAGGTGACGTTAAAAAGAATATAATCGGTTTGAGTTATGTTTGAAGGGATTTCCTGTGGCAAGGTTTTCAATCCTGATGACACAAACCGAAATCCCGAAAACGAAGGATCTGTGCAACGGCAACGCGCAGGTCCGATAATAAAAGGTTAGTTGAATAGATTCCTTCCAATCCCTGAATCTGTTCCACATATTTCATATTTTATTGTCAGGTGCGATATTGTAATATTTTGCACATCGCCCTGCAATGTTACAAATTAGCGTAATACTAATATATTTGGTTAGATTTTTAGTCAGCGCTATAAATAGGTAACGTTATAAAATTTTAAGTTCGGTTTATTAGATGGACGAAGGATTTTCCTGTGGTAAGGTTTTCAATCCTGAGTGCAAGAGCCGAATTCATGAAAATTAAGGGTCTGGGTTATTGGCAACACACAGATCCGATAATAAGGTTAGTTGAATAGATTCCTTCCATATCCCTGAATCTGTTCCTGAATTTCATATTGTATTGCTGGTTGCGATGTTGCGACATATCGCACATCGCCTCCCGCGATGTATATAGTAAGATTTTTACAGAGGAGAACAAGTAAATGAACCTGTCAAAAAGTTTGACATTTTCTATTTTTTGTATATTTTTGTTGATGGCATTCGTTGCTTTGCCTGCCATGGCACAGACAATCGCAGCTGAATGGTCAACAGATCGAGATAATAATAATACTGCTGATGACCCAGGATGGAGAGTTACAATTGCAGGTCTTGCTAATAGCGATGTCGTAACCGTTACATATTTAGACACTGCTGGTACTGCAGCAGCTGCCACCGGCACCCAAGCAGGTTTTGCCGATGTAGCAGCGGATGGTACATCTACTACAGGCTCTATCTTAGCTGCCATTGGTGATGTCATTGCAGTGCAAGTCGCAGCAGGTCCATCAGGAAGTCCCGTAAATTATCAGCGTGTAACCTTTCCAGCTGGCGGTCCCGGTGCTACACTGGCAGCAACGAACCTGGTTAGACTTCCAAAGTTGAAAAAACTCACCACTTCCATGTATTACATTTCTTTTAGTGAAGAAGTAACCGTGACATTTGATTTTGCAGATGCAGTTGCTGGTACTAATGGTGCTCCGGTTGCCCCGTTGCATATAAGTGATGTCGCGATTGATGGTGCCAATGCAGCCGGTTTACAGGTTGTAAGTGTTAGCCGTACTAATATGGTAACGCTTCGTTCAACTAAGCCAGCTACTGATCCCTCAGGAACTTCCACCGTGAGCCTTAATGCTCTTTACGCCACTGATGATACTACTACTCCAGTCGGTCAGGCAATGGTTACTTTTGATAATATGGCACCGACCGTAACTGCTACTTCAGTTAACATCGCTGCACCTTCTGGTTTCCCTACACCCGCTGACGGCGTATGGGATAGTGTTTTCATTCTCACTTTCTCTGTTTCGGATGACGGTACTGGTAGTGGATTACCAGATGTAAATCCTGTCAGAATTGACACAGACCGTACCAAAGTTGATGTAGGTCCCGTGGGTTTAGCTCCTGCAGACGGTGCTGTTGACGGTACTGAGTATCTTGTTAGAATAACACCGAAAGAGGGTCGAGCAACAACCGCTGGAGAAGAAGTCGTCATCACTATAGTACCTGTTGATAAAGCCGGTAACGAAGGCAGCGTGTCAACTTCAGTTAAGTTGGCGCAGAGTACGCCTCCACCCGCAGTTTATAGGTCTGCGTCTCCCGCAAGTGGTAATGTAATGCGAGGCGGTACAATCACAGTGACCTTTGATAAAGCTCCAGAAAATTTAGCAGCTACAGGTGCTGCCCTCTCTGGCACTGGTGCAACACGCACGCTCACAGTTGATGCTGCTCAGGCAGCAGGCGCGCTGCAAATTGTACTCACATGGACTGGTGGACGACAAGTGCTTAATTACACAGTTGTAATTCCACCCGCTGCTGCTGTAGGATTTACGTCTGCGGCTCCAGCAAGTGGTAATGTAATGGCTGGTGGCACAGTAACGCTGACCTTTGCAGCAGATCCTGGTACTGTAACAGCAAGTGTAGGTACCATTAGTGGTACTGGTGTTACACGCACACTTACGATTCCAGCTGGTCAGGCAGCAGGTGAAGTGACTATAACAATTTCATGGACTAAATCAGGTCACCAAGCCGGTTCCCAGATGCTTACTTACACAATTACGAGAGCGTTCGTTTCATCAAATCCGACTGCACCAGCGAACATTTCTGCTCCGATTATGATTCCTGCCAACTCTTATGTTGTTGTCGTGAGAGATATGAGTAGTACCGCGGTTGGATTGACTTTCCCAATGGTTGACGGTGAAGCTGTCATGAAAAGAGAGTGGTCTGATATGCCTGATTTAGAGGCACTTTTCAATCGTTCTTCATTCGGTCAAGGTGGCGCACTCGTCCTGAGAAAATCTGCTGATGCCCGTGATAACCGGATAAATGATGCTGATGGTAATCCTACTAATGAATTTGCCACACCCGGTGTCGGTAGTGTCGGTATCAGTGAAATTATGTGGGGACTGGATCTCGGTCTTACAAATAGAGACTCTCAGCCCGGTGTACAGTGGATTGAACTTCACAATCTCAATAGTAAACCCGTTAATGTTCTGCTCTACGCACAAACAGCACGTGAAATCGTGAGTGGTGGACTCGTTGGCCGTACGGCTGCCGACGACTCAATTATTGGGAATCTTGGTGGCATGGTTGTTGACGCCGTCACAAACATTCGTAACAAAGGTGATCAAACTCAGGGTGGATGGGATGTACCAGGAGATAACGGTAACAGTGTGACAGGTGATGATTTCACCTCAATGTACCGGATTCTGCCAGATAAACAGCCTGCCTATAGTGCATCACAGAATTATACGAAACGCAATGGAAGAGATAGTGGCGTTTGGCGTGCAACTGGTACCGCTTATGCCGGTGCACGGACAGACTCGCCTGCGAGTGCAACGACCGATGTTGTAGCAATTACGAATTACAAAGGTACTCCAGGTCAAAGAAATGACTTCACAGGTGTATCACTTCTCACGCCAGCGGGTAGAACAAACGTTCCAAGTAATTCAGTTCTTATCAACGAGGTTGCGAACCTTTCTAATGCCGATTACGAGTGGATTGAACTCCGCAATGTTACAGGTAATGAGATAAATCTACGAAATTACCTAATTTCAATTGTAACGGGTGTAGGCAGTGATAATGTCTTGTATCAGTTCCCAGCGAACGATAACGCCAAGATTCCTGCAAATGGTGTATTCCTCTTAGTCGCTACCGATCCGAGAGATGACCATGCACAGCCGTCTGAGCATCCGTTGGCAATCGGTTGGAATGTAGATCGCAACACGGAAGATCAGGTTCGCGGTTTAGGTGATAACCCGCCACGTTATAAGGTTGCCAGAAATCTGAATTTACCAGACAGTGGTAACTTTGTGTTGATACTGCGGAAACCAGACAATCATGAAGGTCAAAGATCTGGTGCACATAACGATAAAGGTGTCGCTGAAACAGGTGAAAGGGATCTAAACAGAATCGTGGATATTGCTGGATATCACTCCAATTTGACTAAAAATGGATATCCGAATGCAATTTCAAACACCAAAATGTGGCCTCTACAAGGTTTTGGACGCGGTCCACAGTTTGGTCATAACAAGTTTGATCTTAATACGGTTCATTATCGCCAGCGTTCGACCACACACGATGGTCTGAGTGGTGCGGGTGCCCATGAGAATAAGGGTGGTGCAGGCGAAGCAGCGTTCCGTAACGCCGCTTACACTGGTATAGGTTATAAACGTCATGCTGCCCGGAGCAACGCAAACGGTGGTACACCTGGATACCACGGCATTGAGAAAGGTAAAACAACCGACGGTGCCAAACTTATTATCAGTGAAATTATGTTGTCACAGGGCGACGGTCGTACAAATTTACCGCAATGGATTGAAATTTACAATCCTAACGACAACGCAGTCGTCCTTGATGCTGATGATGGTTGGAGAATCGTTATTGAAGAAGAACGTATAGCACTTAGAACCATTAACTTTAAGGCTAAAGGTGCTGTGAAGCGGGTTCTGCCGAATCAAGCGATTCTCGTCGTTTCAGGTGCAGCGAGAGACTTAGGTAGTGATTTCTTGCCTGCGTCCGTTGTATTCCCATCAACCCGTGTCTTTAATGTCTACCGGGAACTGGCAAGTCACTTTGGCATGGCAAATAGGTTTGACCCATTCCTAAATGAGAATTCGTTCAACCTTAAACTCATTGATGGAAAAGGTAATGTGTCAGACGAAATCGGTAACCTTGACGGTAACGTCCGGACAAGCGATACTGCCAAGTATGAATTCTCTCAGAGTACAATGACTAAAGATGGCTTGCGGACTTCATACATCCGTATCATTGATGATGGTGTCGCACGTAATGGCGTCAGCATAGACGAAAGTAACGTCTTACCGATGGGTGCTAAGAAAATGGATGATACAGTGAACCTGGCAAGAAACCAGATTCCCGCAAAATATGCGTGGGTCCGAGCTTCACAAGCTGACCTCGGTGTAATCAATATCCGTCATACATGGTATGGTAGTGAACAAGACTTCGGAACTCCCTTACATCGTGAAGGGACTGTTCTGCCAGTCAACTTGTCCTACTTCCGTCCGACACTTGAAGATGGCAACGTCGTCATCCGTTGGGTAACCGAATCCGAACTTGACAACGCTGGATTTAATATCTATCGTAGTGATAGCCGAGATGGTGAATTCACACAGGTCAATGAACAGATGATTCAAGGTAACGGTACTACAGGTGAACGTAGCACGTACAAATGGGTAGATACGACTGCTAAACCTGATGCTGTTTACTACTACCAAATTGAAGATGTATCTTTCGCCGGTGAGCGTCAAACACTCACTACGAGCAAGTTGAAAGGTTTGATCTCGGCCAAGAACAAACTGACAACAACTTGGGGCGATTTGAAATCACAGAATTAAATCAGGGATATTCTAACTAACCTACCCAAAGAAAACGGGCAGCGAACTTCGGTTCGTTGCCCGTTTTTGTTGTCTGAACCAGGATGAACAGGATTGACAGGATTTATCGGTAATGTGGCGAGGTTCGGAAACCGCGCCAGCAGAGCGGTGTAACTGCCTATTGTCTTCACCTATAAATGGTATAATCCTACAAAATCAAAATGTAATCTTGAAATTTTCAATTTTAACTGCTATTA
This sequence comes from Candidatus Poribacteria bacterium, assembly GCA_965261435.1. Classification (GTDB taxonomy): domain Bacteria; phylum Poribacteria; class WGA-4E; order WGA-4E; family WGA-3G; genus MSPOR6. The sequence goes on along the minus strand of CBDHDL010000021.1, from coordinate 1,454,816 downwards.
TAAATTCACGATGGATACACAAAACTTTCCCCTCAGCGTGAATATTGGCGGGATTCGGATGCGGAATCCGGTGATGACTGCTTCAGGTACATTCGGGTATGGTAGTGAATACCACAATTTCGTTGACCTGAACAAACTCGGCGCGGTTGTCGTTAAAGGTGTTACAAGTGTGCCGTGGCCCGGCAATCCGATGGACCGCATTATGGAAACACCTTCAGGTATGCTCAATGCAATTGGACTACAAAATGTCGGAGTAGATGGATTTATTTCGGAGAAGTTACCCTATCTACGCGATTTTGATGTGCCTGTCATAGTCAATGTCTGCGGTAAAAAGGTGGAGGAATATCTGATAGTTGTTGACAAACTAAACGACGTAGATGGGGTTGCCGGTGTAGAACTCAATATCTCCTGTCCGAATTTAGATTGTGGCGGTATGAGTTTCGGTGTTGATGCAACCTTAGCACATGAACTTGTCAAAGAGGTAAAAGCGCGAACACATCTACCGTTATTGGTAAAACTGTCTCCAAATGTCACAGATATTACCGTGATCGCGCGCGCCGTTGAAGAGGCAGGTGCAGACGCACTCTCTGCAATAAACACCCTACTCGGCATGGCAATCAATGCCGAAACACGTCAACCGGAACTCGCAAACGTCACAGGCGGTCTCTCCGGTCCCGCTATCAAACCAGTCGCTTTACGTTTAGTATGGGAGGTGTACAAAAGCGTCTCTATCCCGATTGTTGGCATGGGTGGCATTATGAACGCAACAGACGCAGTGGAGTTCTTCATCGCTGGTGCTTCCGCAATCGCAGTCGGCACAGCCAATTTTGTCAATCCGAAAGCATCAATGGAAGTGGTGAAAGGTATCCAAACCTATCTTGAAAAGACGAACACGGTTTCAATAAAAGAGTTGGTCGGAAGTTTACAAGTAGATTAAAGGTAGTAGGCACACGGTGTATGTCTACTACATTGCACGTAAACCGCCACTAATGCACAAATTGGTGCAGGTGATTTTTTGAAACCCTAAGATTCAGGCCAATATTTGTTGGCACAAAAATTGCTTCAATCCTCGCAACAGATGTCAGTCGTATTACCTAATCTAATAGATAGAATATCTTCGTTCCATTCTCGCTAACACAGGAGCCATAACCATGAAATATGAAGTTTCTCAAAAAATCATCATCGTTTTTATTTTATTCATCGCCTTTTACTTCTCAGGACAGGTTATCTATGCCGAAGAGATAGAAAAAACAGAATTCAGTGTTGAATCTTTCACTGCGGGGTCTCAGAGTGATAGCATGGCAGATTTTCTGATAACCCTTTCTCAACACATCATTGATAAAAAACTGCTTTTTACTGATTTGCCAGACGATGCTATTCAAATTAAACCCGCACTTCAAGGAAAAGCGAGATGGATAGCAACCAATCAAATCGGAATCTTTTTAGAAAGTGCATTGGCACCAGGCGTCAATTACACTTTTGAAATATCAGCGAAACTGAGTCCATCCGCAAATTATACACTTGTCGGATTACGGAAATTTACATATCCAACAGCACCTTTTAAGATTGAGAGTGCCAAGATTGAATTTCAATATAACAAGGAATTGAAAAAAGCGAAGGCTATTGGCACTATTACTTGCAACTATGCAGTTACCGTTGCTGGTTTAGAGAAACACCTTTCAATACAATCAGGTAGAGGGGATGTTATCCCGTATAACTTCCAAGAACAGAGTCCTATCACAAGTACCGTACTCATAGAAATTGAAGACATTCCACCACTACTTGAAGGACGCTATCTACAAGTCAAGATCGCAGAAGGATTTAAATGCTCTGGAGCAGAAATTGGACTTGAAGAACCGAGTGTCGCGCCAATACAACTGGAAAATATAAGAGAACTTCGTATTGATCGGTCAGACATTCAACAGAGAGATGGTAAGATGTTTATCAGAATCTCTTTTGGTTCTCCACTTGACCTTAAGATGTTTGAAGAAAATGTAAGTATAGAACCGGATCTCCCATTTCAGTTAGCAGTGAATTATAGTGAATTAGAAATACACGCGGATTACAAGCATCGCGAAAACTATACAGTAAACATCAAAAACGGAATCGCATCTGAAGATGGGACTATATTAAGAGACACTTTTGTGAAAAGATTCACAGTGCCAGACCTATATCGCGGGATCCGTTTTACAGAGAACACATTTTTCCTGCCGAGAAAGGGGCCTTTGAAACTCAACGTCGCAACGACGAACTTAGAACGCGTCGGAATCGGGATCGCAAAGGTTTATCTTTCCAGTTTACCAACACTGATACATCAAGGTGAATTGACGATTGAAGACAAACTAAACGAAGAGCTTATCACGCCACTATCACTTAAAGATTATTTGAAGGACAACCACGCAGGTATTTTCAAGGTGGTCGTTCATGCTGATAGTGGTAGGACAGGCTACGCTGAGCAATTGGTCGTCGTAACAGACATCGGTATCGTTACGAAGAGAATTGGCACGGAATTGTATGTTTGGGTCAATTCACTTGATTCTTTAGACCCTATTCAGAAGGCGACGGTTCAACTCATCAATAATCGTGATAAGAAGACATTACGCTCTGGTGAAACTGACGATGCAGGTTTTGCAAAACTTACTTTAGAACCAGAGATGCTCAAGAATGATCCGCAGTTCTTGATTACTGCTGAGAAGGGGGACGATTTCTCTCTATTGCAAATACAGCGGAATCAGATGTCAACACACAGTTTTAACGTTGGTGGTATACCCTATTTAGTGGATGGATATGAAGCATTTCTTTATACAGAGCGCGGTGTTTATCGTCCCGGAGAAACAGCAAATCTCATCGGAATTGTGCGCGATAAGAACAACGAAACACCCGAATCAATTCCTGTGCGGATTGAGATCGTAAATTCGCAGCGTGCCACATTCAAGGAATTTCAAGAACAGACAGATGATGACGGTGCTTGTGAAATTGAGATTCCACTTCCCGCTTATGCACCAACAGGTTGGTATACCGTCAAAATGTGGTCGGGTGAAAAACAGATCGGAACTGCTAATTTTCAGGTTGAAGAGTTCATACCAGATCGCATGAAAGTCGCAGTAGAAGCGGATCAAGATTCCTATATGTTAGGGGACGAGGTTAATATAGATGTAAAGGCTGAAAACCTTTTCGGTACACCAGCAGTTGGAAGAAAAGTTAGCGGCTATTACAGTCTTCAAGCGGACCGATATCGTCCCCCTGAAGCGTGGCGTTCGTTCACCTTCTACGACCCGAAACGGACTTTCAGTTTCGACACAGTCAACTTTGATGCGGTCGTAACAAACATAGATGGCATAGCAACCTATCAGTTTACATTACCTCAGGATCTCAAACCAGCATCTTCACTGAGTGGCTATGCTATGGTAACTGTCAAAGAACTCGGTGGAAGGGCAGTTACAGAATCAAAGTGGTTCTCTGTCCATCCGTATACCCACTATGTCGGTATCAAACGACCGGAAGCAGGAACGGTAAAGCGAAATAAAGAGGTTGTATTCAACTATATTTCACTTGATACGAGTGGAGAACCGACCGCAGGACGCAATTTGAAAGCAACAATCTCAATAGTCTCCAATTGGAATAGATGGCGTAGACAAAACGATCCTGAGGTCACAGAACTGAAGACGCTTACTTTAAAATCTGAAGCCGAAATTGCTGATTTTAGGTATACCCCTGTTTCTTACGGTGTCCACCGTGTGGATATTGAAGATGTTGACAGTGGTGCGAAAACTTCACTGCAGTTTTATGTCGCAGAATGGGGTGGGGTGCCGTGGTCATTAGAGAATCCTGATACGTTGGATATGACACTTGATAAAGAATCTTATCGTCCCGGCGAAAAGGCTAAACTACAGATTAAACCACCTTTCCCCGGTAAAGTGTTGCTAACGATTGAACGGGAAAAGGTATTGAGCCATCAGATAATTACGGTTAAAGAGAGCACAGAAACATTGACAATTCCTGTTGAGGATATTTATGCGCCAAACGTCTATCTTTCTGCAATGCTAATACGTTCAACCACGTCGTTAGAGAAAGACGCACCTGCCAGAGCGTTCGGTATTGTCCCGTTAAAAATTGATGCGGACACACATAAGTTAAACGTTGAAATTGACGTGCCTGAACAGATTCGTCCAAATCAGGAAATAGACATAAAGTATCGGGTTAGCGGTGAGCGCAAGGGACAACCCTACAGAGTCACCATCGCAGCGGTTGATGAAGGTATCCTTCAATTGACAGGTATGCAAACACCGAATCCCCATGCGCGCTTCTATCAACAGAGAAGACTTAATACTATTTCTTATGAATTCCATAATGCCATCACCAGAGATAGTAGCTTTCCTATTAAACCGATTGAATCCCTTGCTGATTTGATGAAGGTGGTGACGACTACGCCGAGACGTGAGTCGCGTGGACAGCTAATTGCACAAGAGAGATTAATAAGAGGACAAGCAAGTTACGCAATTGCTTCAGGAGGTGCTGCACCTGCTTCTTTTGCCAGATTGGTAGTGGCTAATGATTCCATAAGTCGTACCACCGCTTATCAATCTGCTAAAATGCAAAGTCGCATGAATACAGATACTGTTGTTCGGGTGATGTCTGTTTCACTCTGGTCGGGTCTAATGACAACTGATGTAAACGGACATGGCATCGTTCGTTTCAAAATACCGCAATTCAACGGGGCATTACGTGTGATGGCAGTCGCATTTTCTGGGACAGATTTCGGTTCAGCTACTAAACAGATTAAGGTGCGTGATCCGGTAATTCTCACACCGACATTCCCGCGCTTCCTGACTGGAGGCGATCAAATTCGCGTCCCCGTTTCTGTCTATAACGGTACTGATAATACCGGCGACTTTAAAGTAAAATTGCAGGCTTCCGGTCCTATCAAACTCATTGCTGAAAACGGTTCTATCAACCAGACAGTAGTTCTTCAAGGTGATTCAATCCAAAAACAGGTAGAGATCGCTGCAGGTAAGGAGGGAGAAGTATTCTTTGATGTAATCGCACAAGATGCAGTTGGCATTGCGACGTTCAATCTATCCGCATCGGGTAATGGTGAGGAGATAAAATTCGCACCGATGCGTCTACCGCTACGTTCTGCATCACCCCCTGTAACAAAGACTGGGAACGGTACTGTTCGCGAGAATGAACCCGCAGATTTTATCTTTCCTTCAAACATCAGACCTGATACATCTGAATTCATGCTCACGGTCTCACCACTTCCAACGCTTAGGTTCGCTGGCGGACTACGTTATCTGATACAGTATCCTCACGGCTGTCTTGAACAGACGACGAGTCGAGTCTTTCCACTACTCTATCTTAGCGACCTTGCACGCATCGTTGAACCCATGCTGGCAGCGGAAGGAAAGATTGACGAATACATCAATGCAGGCATCACAAAGTTGGAAGATATGCTGCTACCAGAACATCATTTTACCTATTGGCAAGGAAGAACTCAAGTCAACAATTGGAGCAGTATCTACGCGTCTCACTTCCTTGTTGAAGCGAGAAAAGCAGGCTACAAAGTATCCGATCTTGTCTATAACAGGATGTTAGAAGGATTGCGTCGACAAGCCAGAAACGCTGGAAGTCTCAACAAACCTATTCAGAAGGCAGATAACTATAGTCTAAGTCAAGCCGTTTATGCATGCTATGTGCTCGCAGCGGCAGACACACCTGAAAAATCTGTGATGTACTATCTGAAAAATAATAAGCTCAGTGAACTCAATGATTACAGCCAATTCCAACTTGCAGGTGCATTCGCACTTAGCGGTAACATGAAGATGGCAATCTCAATGCTACCTGAAACAGTAGAACTTGATAAGGTAGATAGAATACAGGATACAGGTCGCAATTTTGATTCACCTGTGCGTGCACAAGCGATCATGTTGGATGTGCTGATGGAAGTTATGGACGACCATCCTGCTATCACGTCACTCGTTGAAAGTCTAACAGAGGCTGCATCAAAACGACATCGTTGGACTAATACGCAGGACAACGCTTTTGCCTTCCTTGCACTCGGTAAGTACCTGAAAAAACAACCCAATCAGAAATATACCGGTACAATCACACGAGACGATGCACACCTCGCAAACTTTGATGCTACTGGAACTCAATACACCGGAGCAGATTGGGATGGTGCACACATAAAACTTACGGTCAAGGGTAAAGGGACATGCTACTATTTTTGGGAAGCCTTCGGTATCGGACGCGATTCTTATATTGAGGAGTACGGACGCGAATTGCAAATAAACCGACGTTACCTCACACCCGACGGTTCACGGGTCAAGAACGTCTTTCAGCAAGGCGAATTAGTCATCGCTGAGATTAGCGTGAAGGCACTCACAAGTTACCTGCAAAATGTAGTCGTCGTTGATATGTTACCCGCAGGATTTGAAATAGAAAATCCCAGATTAGCATCTCGCTATAATGCGCCTTGGATAAAGAGAAACGACTTCACACCGGATTATATAGACATCCGTGATGATAGGCTCATCTTTTTCGGAACGTTTAATTACCAAGAGGAGCAAAGGTTCTATTATCCGCTCAGAGTGGTAACGCAAGGAACGTTCACAGTGCCACCCGTCTCTGCCGAAGCGATGTATGATCCAACAAAATCGGCAGTCGCATCAAGCGGAACAATTCAGGTGATTAAGTAATTCCATTTCCAATCCAAAAATTATGCACCCGATTGCATCTTAAATCGCGTCACAGGTTATGAGAGGAGTTATAACCATCTGCTTCAAGAGGTGACGAATGCAACACAACGATTTTCAACTAATCCAACGTATCCTTACAGGGGACGATGACGACAGGGGACGATGACGCGTTTTCATTGATAGTAACAAAATATCGGAAACAGGTTCATGCATTAGCGTGGAGAATTGTTAAAGATTTTCATATCGCAGAAGAAATCACCCAAGACACATTTCTGATCGCTTATAAGGATCTGAAAAAACTGAAGGAGCCACAGAGTCTTGCGGGATGGTTGTCTGTAATTACAAGGCGGCAATGCTATGCGTGGTTGCGTAAGAAGCGTTTGTGGACACAATCCCTTGATCATCTGGAACAGACAGACAATGAGCAAATAGAAGAGGTCGTGTATTCTGAATATGTTGTTGCGGAAAAGGAACGATCCATAGCAGAAACCCAGCGCGAAGTTGTGAAGAAATTGCTCGCAAAATTACAAGAGAGTGAACGCACTGTCGTGACATTGCATTACTTCGGTGAGATGTCATGTTCGGAGATCGGTGAATTCTTGGGTGTATCAGCAAATACCGTAAAGAGTCGGCTTCGCAGAGCACAACAACGTCTGAAGAAACAGGAACCCATAATAAGAGAGGCGTTAGAGCATTTCAAAATCACACCGAATCTCACAGAAAACATCATGCGTGAGATCGCCAAAACAGACCCAATTACACCATCCGGAGGCAAACCTTTTGCACCATGGTTAGTCGCTGCCTCAACACTGGTGTTGATAATATTTGGTTTTGGATACAACAGAAATATTCCCCTTTTTCAACAACCGTATAACTTAGATGCTAACTCAGAGGTGTCGGTTGAAATTGTAGAGACTCCTGTTGTAGATAAACTTGAATTAGAACCTGACATACGTAGAGAAGTAGGACGTATACAATCACGAGATGAAAAACATGTTTCTGCACAACAACCTGATAATACACCACTACGATTTTCAGAAACAGATAAGGAGAATAAAATGGAAAATTATCCCCAGTGGAATTTACCGGAAACGGCGGAAGCACGTTTAGGTAAGGGTGGTGCTTGGTCAATGCAGTTTTCACCGGATGGTACGCAACTCGCGATGAGCTGCCCTACGGGTGTCTGGATATACGATGTTGAAACAGGTAAAGAACTGGCTCTATTTCCTGGACAGCGCGGATCACTTGCATTTTCTCCAGATGGTCGTTTCCTTGCAAAAAGTGGAGACAATATTAAACTGTGGGAATTCGCTACCCAACGTGAAGTGCAACTACAAGATGATTTATCTAATGATTTATCTTATGCAAATGCGTTTCGGTTCTCAAACGATAGCAAAACATTGATTTATCTGAGGAAGCCAGGAAACGAAATTAGCAGGTTGGATGTTGACACTGGAGAGATCACGGTGACAAAATTGGAGAAAAAACGCAAATACCCTCACTTTAGCGACTGTGCTATCACAGAAGATAAAATTGCTATGGGAAGTATGGAAGGTAGAATTGAGGTGTGGAATACAACCACGGGTAAGAAGTTATCTACGCTCAGAGAAATTGGAAAAGAAGTTCGTTTGCTGAATTATGAAAGGCGTAAAAACCATGTCATTACAATGGAATTCTCTCCGGATGGCAAACGACTTGCAGCAGGTTACCTTGATACAACGGTTCAACTATGGGATACAACTTCAGGAGAAGAATTGGTTGTGTATCAGAAACCTCCTATAGAAGAAGACGCGTGGCGTATAACAAGAATCAGGGGAAATGGTAAAGATATCTTAAATAATCCAATGAAGAACGAGACAAATAGCAGACCATCCACATTGGCATTTTCTCCAGATGGATCACTCCTGGCATGTGGAAGTGACGATTCCACTGTGAAATTGTGGAATACAATGAATGGTGAATTGATCTCCGTTTTCACGGCACATCTTAGTACTGTTTATATATTAACCTTCTCTCCTGACGGTACCATACTTGCCAGTGGAAGCAGTGATGGTACAGTTCGATTCTGGAATGTAAAACAGCAGAAAGTCCTTCAGACACACATTGCTGGACATCAGTGGATGAGAACTGCATCTTTTGTAAATGATGGATCTGTATTGGTAAGCGTTTCGTCTAACGGTATTATCACCAATTGGGATCTGCGAAACTCAAGAAAAACAACTTTACAAACCAAAACGGCACTTGCGGAACCTTCATTTTGGGGAACCTACAGATATCACGTGTTATCACATGATGGAACAATACATGCAAGTGAGGGAATACAAAGCGACCCGACAAAACCACACTTTAGCGTGAGAGTACTTCGTTTGACTGATGTAAAAACAGGACGGGAATTAGATGTTTTTCCGTATGGAAGTGGTGTTCTCTATTCTCCTGATGGAAGATTCTTAGCAAGTTACGGTGGAAATGAAATCCGTTTGTTGAATACTGAAACAGGTGAAAAACGGGAGATAATTATTGCTGAAGAAGTCGAGGATGATACTGATGTACATACCCCTATACTCAATGCTATTGAATTCTCACCAGATGGAAAAAAGATTGTCAGTGGAACAGATGGAGGACTTGTTCAGTTGTGGGAAGTAGATACAGGAATTGAACTATCTTCTTTCTTTGAAGAACAACCCCCAATTGATGGGAGTTATGAGGATCCGATTACAACTTTTGCATTCTCTTCAGATGGTTCGATACTTGCCGTAGGAAGCAGGAAAAAGATTCGCCTATTGGGAAGTTCAAACAAACAACATTTTAAGGAAGTCTCAGAACCTGAAGACGTATATGACGAAATATTACTGTTTTCACCCGATGATAACGTTCTTCTTAGAAGTCTGTATTATGAAGGAATTCAATTGTTGGATGTAGCAACAGGTGAGAAATTCACTTCGCTTGATTTAAACTCAACGCTTGATTTACACACAAACGTTCTGGAAGTTTTGAAATTTTCTCCAGATAAAAAGATGCTCATGAGTGTTGCAGGGGGTACGATCCTTTTGTGGAACTGGGACAAAATTCTTCTGGACGCACGCGGAGAGGATCAGGAAAAAGCATCTGAGCAGTTGCTACCCATCAAAGAAGAATCCACAGAGAATATGCTCCAATTTCTTGAACATTCCAAACAACTTTCTAATATTTCTTTGGCAAAAACTTCATACCATATATTGTGGAAAGGAGAGGTATATTTGGCAAACGAATGGTTTGAAGTTGCACTTGAAGAATTTACGAAATATCTGACTGGAGCAGACCGCCGGGGTAATCAGGAGTATACTACACACCCAAGCTTTCATCGGAAGCTGTTCGCAAGAATCGGCAAAGCCACCAAAGATATTCAGGACAAAGAGGGGTTTGTTAATATGATGAAAAAATTGATGGACCGCTCATCTGATAGTCTAAGTATCCAGTTATATGCACACTTGGTTTTGGCGAAGTTTTATCACGATAACGGCAGACTTGAGAAGTCTGAGGAACACATTAAAAACATTGAGTCCAAAACTTCACACCTACCCACAGAGATGCTTAATCTGCGATTAGAAGAAGATTTCAGTCTGGTTGAATATTTCCGTGAAAGTGGTAGGTTTGACATTGCTGATGCATATATTGAGAAGATCAATGTGATGATTGCTGAACTTTCACCGCTAAACTTCGGCCTGGCAGAATATTATCGTGAAAGAGGTATGATTGAGAAGGCAGATAAGTACATTCAAAAAACGGGGTTTGTTACCGAAGACGCTTGGATGGTACTTGGGCCTTTTGATAATGCAGGTGGAATCGGTTACGATACTGCATACATCCCTGAAGACATCACTGAGATAGACCTAAACGCAAAATATGATGGACTCAATGGAGAGGTTAGTTGGAAACAGTTTACTGATGAGAAATTAGATGGCTATATTCGTCTTGGAGAAAGGGATATTGATTGGCGAGTATCCTATACTTTCGCAACTGTCACCTCACCTGATGAACGGGAAGTCCAATTCCGATTTGATAGCGATGACCAAGGAAAAATATGGCTAAATGGTACAGAGGTATTTGCACATACCAAAACCTTTGCAGCGAAAGTTGATCATTTCACTATTCCTGTGAAACTCAAACAAGGGAAAAACAGTATCCTTGTTAAAGTGTGTAATGAACAGGGAGGATGGGGATTCTACTTCCGTATCACAGACCAAAATGGACAACCTTTTGATGATTTGATAATCAATCGGGCACTACAAATTAAAGAGTAAAGTGTAAAGTGTATCCCATAAATCCGATTATTTGAATATCCCTATCGTTCTCATTGCAGGCACCCTTATCGTAGGGACGGGGTCTCCCCGTCCGTTGTTTCAATCTAAAACACATGGCAGGCAACAAGGACTTGTCATTAAATATTTTATCAGATACACTATACATGAGATTACCAATACAAATACTATTTTACCATCAGGAGGTAAGGAGAATAACATGGAAAAATATCCACAATGGAATCTACCGAAACACGCAAAAGCACGTTTAGGAAAAGGCGGTACTATGTCAATGCAGTTTTCACCCGATGGGACACAACTTGCGTTGAGCTGTCCTACAGGTGTATGGTTTTATGATGTGAAAACAAGTAAGGAGCTGTCCTTGTTTACTGGGAAACGCGGGACTCTTACATTTTCACCAGATGGCCGTTTCCTGGCAAAAGGTGGAAACCAATTCCAACTGTGGGAGATCACAACACAACGCGAAATTCCACTACCAGATGAATTCCCCGACACGCATGCATTGCGGTTCTCAAATGATAACAAAACATTCGTGTGCCTTGGCGGGGAAGGAGACCAGATTTACAGATACGATGTTGAGGCAGGAAAGAACAACGTGATAAAATTACAAAAAGACCCCGCTGATCCACACCTTATTGAATGTGCTTTGACAGAAGGTAAAATCGCTATTGGAAATAGAGATGGCAGACTTGAGACGTGGGATACAATTACAGGTGAGAAAATATCCACACTCAGGAAAATGGGAAAGCAAGTTGATATGCCAAATTATTTCACGCAGAAAAACCGCGCAATTACGTTGGCATTCTCTCCTGATGGCACACGACTCGCAGCTGGAAACCTTGATACAACCATACAAATATGGGACACTACATCAGATGAGGAATTGACCGTTTTACAAACATCTATAAAAGATAGTAATATGTGGTTCCTATCAAGGGGAAATGGTAAAGATATCGTCAATAATCCTATGAAAGATCAGGGAAATGCAAGACCATCCACCTTGGCATTCTCTCCAGATGGTTCACTACTTGCTTGTGGAAGTGAAGATAGCACTATAAAATTGTGGCATACAATTACGGGTGAATTGATTGCTACTTTTACTGGACATCTCAGTGATGTTTATCGTGTAACATTTTCACCTGATGGGAACATACTCACAAGTGGGAGCTCTGATGGCACTATAAGATTCTGGGATGTCAAAACGATGGAGGCATTACCTACCCGTATTACAGGACACATGTGGATGAGGACATCATCTTTTTTGGGTGACGGGTCTAAGGTAACGAGTGTTTTTTCCAACGGTATCATTACCAACTGGGATCTAAGAAGTTCAGAAAAAACGACTTTAATAACGAAAGCTACGCTTGAAGAACCTTTATATTGGCAAACTTACAGAGATTTTGTGCTATCACCTGATGGATCAAACCTCGCCATTTACGGCATACAGAGCGACCCGTCTAAACCAAACTATCGTGAGAGAGTCCTACGTTTGACTGATGTTAACACCGGACATGAGGTGGCGACTTTTCCGAATATTGGCGCAGAGGTGTTTTCGCCTGATGGGAAAACCGCAGCATGCAGCGGGGGTAACGAAATCCGTTTGTTGAATACGGAAACGGGTGAAACGCGTAATATCATTACCTCAGACCACGATGAAGATTCTGATGAACACAAACCTCTTATCGCATCATTGGTATTTTCACCTGATGGAAAGAAGATCGTCAGCGGAACCATGGGTGGACATTTACAGATTTGGAGTGTGGAAACTGGAGAGAGGATAAGTGCTTTCTTTGAAGAGACACCTCCAAAAGGTAATACGTATCAAGAGGCAATTCGAAGCCTCGCCTATTCTTCAGACGGGACATTACTTGCTGTTGGCAGCACCAAACGTCTCCGTTTAATCGGCAGTACCAAACAGATAGCTCTGAAAGAAATCGTATCCTACCCCAGAGAATATTACGATACATTTATCTTCTCACCTGATGACTCAATACTCATTATTGGAATCGGTGGTGGTAAAATTGAATTATGGGATGTCGCTATAGGGGATAAACTCCTTTCGCTTGATGGACATACAGTATCTGTTGAGGATCTGGAGTTTTCTCCGGATAATAAAACACTTATGAGTGTTGGGGGTGGCAATATTCTACTTTGGGACTGGGACAAAGTTCTCACGATCGCACGCGGTAAGGAGAAAGAAAACACGTCTGAACAGACCGTTTTTACTGAAGCAGAGGCTAAAGAAAATGTTCTGCAATTCCTTGAACATTCACAACACCTTTCTATTACTTCTTTGGCAAAAACTTCAGATCATGTATTGTGGATGGGTGAAGTATATCTGGCAAACGAATGGTTTGATGCTGCACTTGAAGAATTTACTAAATACCTAACGGCAGCAGACTATCCAGGTGATCGAGATGTTACTACACCGCCACGTTTTCATCGCAAATTGTTCGCAAGAATTGGCAAAGTCGGAAAAGATGTTCAGGACATAGAAGGGTTTGTCAATATGCTGAATGAATTACTTGAGGCTTTCACCGATAGTTTGAGTATCCAATTGCAAACACACTTAGTTTTTGCTAAATTCTATCACAACAAGGGTTTAGTTGATAAATCAGAAGAGCATATTCAGACACTTGACTCACTCACTGCAGACCTCACCAGCAGAAATGTGTATCTCAGCATGGCTGACTATTATCACGATATTGGGAACCTTGATAAAGCAGATGAGTATATTCAAAAAATATATGATATGCCTGCTGAACTTGCCTCTAATGATCCGTTTAGTTTGACACATCAGTTTGTTAAGCATTTCAATTTAGCTGAATACTATCGTGATAAAGGTATGGATGAGATGGCAGATTTGCATATTCAGAAAACAGGTTTTGTTACTGAAGATGCGTGGATGGTGCTTGGTCCTTATGATAATGCTAATGGAATCGGGTATGATACCGCATACATCCCTGAAGATATCACTGAGATTGATTTGAATGCTAAATATGATGGACTTGATGGATCAATAAGTTGGAAAAAGTTCACTGATCCGGAATTTGATGGCTATATCCACCTTGGGGAGAAGCATGTTGACTGGCAAGTTTCCTATTCTTTTGCGACTGTTAATTCCCCTGATGAACGGGAAGTCCAACTCAGATTCGACAGCGATGATCAAGGAAAAGTATGGTTAAATGGCAAAGAAGTATTTTCTCATACAAAAACATTTATGGCGATAGTTGATACTTACACTATTCCTGTGAAACTCAAACAGGGGCAAAACAGTATCCTCGTTAAGGTGTGTAATGAATTTGGCGGATGGGGATTTTATCTACGTCTCACAGACCAAGATGGACAACCTTTTGATGATTTGATAATCAATAGTGCGGTAAGGTGATAGGTCGTATTTATCATAGAACTGCCATCTCTATATTGTCAAAGTTGCGCCGGTAGTATTTCATATATTGCACTTTTTTCTCAAGTGCTTCAATAACAGCAATGTTGAAATTTACTTTCTCAAACTTCTGTGCACTGCCTAACCCGCCGGGACTGAACACGTTGATTTCCATCAGTTTGTTCCCGACGATGTCTAATCCTACGAGGAACATGCCGTCCTGAACTAATTTTGGACGCACCATTTCTACGAGTTCTAAAGCGGTATCTGTGATTTCTGCTTGTTGTACTTCTCCACCGACGTGTATGTTACTTCTCATATCATCTCCTATGCGGACACGACGGAAGGCTGCGTATCTGCCGCGGTAACGCATCGGTTTACCATTGAGTACAAACAGACGCATATCACCTTCGGCTGCTGCCGTTAGGTATTCTTGTGCGATGACATATCCATCCCGGTTCACAGCATCAATCATCTGGTTGAGGTTGGGTAGGTCATCAGGTCTAACGAGGAAGACATTTTTACCACCAGAGCCTTGAAGCGGTTTGAGGACAATCGTTCCACCCTGTTCTTTTGCGAAGGCTTTTATCTCGTGATGACTCCTCGTGATAAGGGTTTTAGGTCTTACTTCTTGTGGAAAATCCTGGAAATACATTTTGTTGAGTGCTTTGGAGAGTCCGTTCGGGTCGTTGAGAACAATCACACCGTGCCGCATCGCAACTCTTCCAAAGATAAGTCCAGCGTTTTGTGCCCAAGGTCTATTGATTGCATCGTCTGCGGGGTTATTGCGTAGTAGTACAATATCCAGTTCATCAATAGTGATTCGTTCTATTTTTGCCCGATCACTCTGTAGGTCTTTAAAGTAGGTAGTGTGAGATTTGTAATTGCAGCGCGGTACCATACGCGCCGTTGCTCGGATATACTCATCAGGGTCGTAAGACAAATCTCCCACTGAGATTATCCACGCCTCGTGTCCCATATTTATTGCCTGCATTGCCATGCGCGTCGTTGTGTATACCGGCTGTTCAGTCCTGATGTCATTGACGACAAACCCAATTTTCATTTCTCTCCCTTACTAATATGTCAGTAACATTTATGAAGGCAAAGCTCATCAAGCGCGAAACTATCCTATTAAGTAGATTTATTAAAAAAAAGTTAGTAGATGGAATATACCAAAGGTATAAACGGATAAGTAAAACCTGCAAGAGGAGTTCGTAACGATAATTCAATTATATCATTTTTCTTATCGTATTGACGAATCTATTTTGAGGTGAAAAGCAAAAGGAGAATTAGTTATGGAGCAACATCCTGGGCACTCCTGCCAGACATACTATTGTCATGTATACCACACTCAGATAGATGTCGCACTTCTGCGTCCTTTGGTATCACTGGCAGTGGATCGAGTTTGACAATAGATTTTTGCACTGTGGGTTTTTGAAGTGGTTCTACATTCTCGTTTACTTGTTCATTTATTAACTCATTAAGTTCTTCCGATTTTGGCAGTTTTTGTTGTAATAAAAGATGTTTAGTCAGTAAATGTAATAGAATAAAGACAACCAATCCAAATATTGCTACCATCAGAACGATATTTCTGGGTTTGTTAAACATGATTATCTCCTTATCATGATGATTTAGTTTTATTGATTTTTCACTTAATGCCAGTTACTTGGATTTTATATCGTAGACCGGATAGAGGGTTAGCCAAGTCTCCATTAACGAAACTGGTGTGTTTCGTTTTTTCAACATGATTTTCTTTTATAATGTTAGAATAGAACAACACGAAATCAATGACAGTTTTCAAGATGGCGAATAAGTTGAACCGATACTGCCTCTGAGGAGTCTATGCGTTTTACATCAATAAACTTAGTCTTACTGTCAGCTTTTTGCCATGCATTATGGAATTACTACAGCAAATCCAGTAGAGATACCCGTATCCTCTTCTTTTATTCTGGAGTTTTCACTTTATTAATTGCGTTCATTGCTTTTGGTATCAAGCACCCTATAATTCCAAAACCTGTGTGGGGATATATTATTGGCTCTGCATTTGTTCATCTGTTATACCGCCTGTTCCTGTCGCACGCCTATACGGTTGGTGAGATTTCGTATGTTTATCCAATAACCCGTTCCGCCCCAGCCTTCTTGCCACTATTTGCCTTTCTGTTCCTAAATGAACTTGTGTCGGCACAAGGTCTCGGTGGTATTTTTTGTGTTATAGTCTCAATATTACTCTATCAACAACGTGAAGCACGTATCCAGTTCAAGGCGTTCTTTCGTTTTCTTCGAGAACCTGACTCACTCTGGGCTTATGCAACCTTGGGCAGCGTCATTGCCTACTCACTGGTAGATAAACAAGGTATGTCTGAGTTTCATCGCTATTCAACAGATTCCCCTTGGTGGCACGCTGGGACTTTCTACTTAACAGAGAACATTATCTCACAAACACTTTATGGTGTCGTATGTATTGTTAGGTTCCCACGACAACTTATAACTCAGATTGGACGGGCAGAATGGAAGCGGTCTCTTGCTGTAGCTGCACTGGCGTTGATATCCTATTCACTCATCCTCTACGTTTTAATGACAGAAAAGGTCAGTTATGTAACTGCTGTTCGTCAGTGTTCTGTCATTTTCGTAGTTTTACTCGGCGGTTACGCCTTGAAAGAAACATATACAAAACGCCGATTTGTCGCTGCGGTAGTCATGGTAACCGGTATTTTTCTGATTGCGTATCAGTAACGCTAACATAGCACTGTTTCTGTTTGATTACAATAGATTTCTCAACCGAAAGAAACACCTAATTTGACACTCCGTTCAGGATGGTTGTCCATCTCAATGTATGCCTCAACGGAATCTTCAAACGGAACGACGGGGTCAACGATGTCTTCGCAGTCAAATTTGCCTTCTGATAACCATTTCCAGCAGGTATCTCTGATGCGTCCAAAATTCCAACGGGGATGGTCTCGGTTCGGATCGCTGTTTGCACGTGCAAAGATAAGGTTCGGAATATTGAAATGTGCAACGGCACCAAGATCAAGTCCACCTTTACACTCTTTTGCCCACCCCGCAACTGCAACTGTACCTTCAAAAGCGACACTCCGAATAGCATCATCAAGGGCATTGTAATTCGCGCTTGTTTCAATTGCGACATCAAGTCCGGGGCCGCCAGTTGCTTCCTTTAGTACTTCACCGACATTACACGTGGTTGGGTCTAAGACAAGATCAGCACCGGTTTTTTCTGCAACAGCGCGGCGTCTTTCAATTGGGTCAACACATGCGATGAAATCGGCACCTGCTTCTTTTGCGAACTGTTGCGTCATCAATCCGATTGCCCCGAGTCCGAAAACGGCGATACGATCACCCGCGCGTACCTGTCCATCACGTATAGCTGACAGTGCAAAGTGTGCGGGATCATAACAGACTGCCTGTTTCCACGTCATCTGTTCATGCATTTTCAGTAAACCGTTTGCACGCCATGTATGCGTTTCTTTGAGGTTTCCGTATCCTGCGACCCGTTCCCCGATTTCGCAGTTTTCAACATCTTCTCCCATTTCTATGATTTTTCCGACGCACATGTTTCCAAGTCCATGCGGAAATCCTGCACCTCTGAGTCCATAATACATCGTCATCTCAGTACCGCGTTTCGGCGCGCCGAATTCTATTTGAACTCGGACACTGTTATTTGGCACAGGTCCATCTTCATATTCCTTTAAAACTGGTTCACGTGGGGCAATTGCTACTAATTCTTTTGGCATGTCTGTCTCCTTTTAAACTTACTGTTTTGTCACTTCTATTCCTTGAAAACTTAGGTAACTCTCTTCAAATTTTTTATCGTCATACGTTGTCATCTCGTAATGAATAAAAATTGCATAACTCCTGCCTTTCTGAAAAGTCATGTATCGTTTTGACTTACTTGTTGTGCTACGATGCGGTTGTTTTGCTTTCTCCGTTCTTCTGCTTCTAATCCTTCATTTACTGGACCAATTTTTTCCATGGGAAGAATGATTTTATCATCTTCGATGTGGTCTATCACGTCTCGTATTTTTTCTATTTCTTCTTTGAGTCCATCTCCATAAGCCATCCATCCTTGAACATATTTTGGGGCATCGGGGTGGATTTCAACTCTTATTGGAAACTGGCTTATAACCTTTTGTATACGACTTGCCTACAATCGTGTTGAAAATGAGATCTAAGTTCAGATAGCATCTCTCTTTGTCCCGAAAGTTCGAATTGTTTTTTACACATAGCGGGGAACATCTAAACAATATTTTAAAAACGTCCGAAAATTTATCAAAACACACGGAAAATGTCAAGAACAAAATCTTGATCAAACTTTGTAGTGCCTTGTCAAGTCATAAATGATTTGTTATCGGACAGGGAAACCCTGTCCCTACGAACAGATCTACTCATCATTTGAGTATTGACAGAACACTTGTGCCTTGTCAAGTCATAAATGATTTGTTTATCGGACAGGGAAACCCTGTCCCTACGAACAGATCTACTCATCATTTGAGTGTAGACAGAACACAAGTGGGTGTTTGTATTGTTTGTATGCCTAAACCGTGCCTTAACTACGCCGTTCGCTCCGTAGTCCTACCCACACACAAACGCCTATTCCTAATAAGATAATTGCGAGGGGTAACCCGGATGCAATTGTTGCAGCCTGCAGTGACCGTAACCCGCCGCCAAGCAGGAGTGCAATAGCAACTAATCCTTCCGCAGAACACCAGAACACACGTTGTGCGACCGGGGCATCTGTCTTGCCACCAGCAGTGATCGTATCAACAACCAGCGAACCAGAGTCTGATGTTGTGACAAAAAAAGTGATGAGCAGCACAATACTCACGAATGAAGCCACCTGCGTCAACGGCAGTTCTTCAAACATTTTAAAGAGCGCAACCTCATACGTTCCTGTTTCAACACTTTCCATAACCCCGGTATAGCCCTCAACGAGGAACTGATGAATAGCAGTCCCCCCGAAAGTGCTGAAGCATAGGAGTGTAATCAACATCGGTAGCAGGAGCACATAGCACAGAAACTCGCGCACTGTGCGTCCCTTTGAAATACGGGCGATGAAGATGCCAACGAACGGGACCCAGGTAATCCACCACGCCATGTAAAATGCTGACCAGTCGTGAATAAAATAGGAGTCTGTTCGTCCGATCCAGTTACTGAGCGGCACAATCTGAACGACATAATCCCCAAGTGCCTTAAAAAAGGTGCTGAAAATTTTACCTGTCGGTCCCACAACAATAACAAATGAAAACAGCATTACCATGATCCAAATGTTCACCTGACTGAGTCGTTTGATACCAACATTCAGTCCGCTGAGAACGGAAACTGTCGCTACAATGGTAATTAGCAAGATAATTGCAACCTCGGTCGTGCTGGTAGCAGGAATACCAAACAGATAATTGCACCCTGCTGCGACTTGTTGTGCGCCTAACCCAAGCGATGGAGCGAGTCCGAACAATGTTGCGAAAACTGCCAACGTATCAATAACATGACCAGTCCAGCCCCAGACACGCTCTTTGAGAAGTGGATAAAACGCACTACGGAGTGCGAGTGGTAGTCCACGGTTATAGGTAAAAAACGCAAGGGCAAGACCGACAACAGCGTAACCTGTCCACGCATGAAGTCCCCAATGAAAAGCTACCGCGGCAAAACTCATACTGTGTGCCGCTTTTACATCAGGATCATTGAGATCGGGCAATAGATGCTGTTTATCATAAACCTGTGCTGGATCGTAAACCTTCGTCATGTTGAACGGTGGTGTCTGAAAATGCTGAACAGGTTCTGCTATCCCCCAATAAACCAGCCCGATTGCTAATCCTGCAGAAAAGAGCATGGCTATCCACGTTAACGTGGAATAATCCGGCACAGCATCCTTTCCACCAAGACGCACCTTCCCAAGCGGTGAAACAATCAGATATAGACAAAACAGTACAAGTAGACTACAGGTCAGAAGAAACACCCAATCCAAATATGAGGTCATCCACGTCCGAATCGTCTCAAAGACAACCTTCGCTTTTTCTTGGAACACGAGCGCGACGAGAACAAAAACAATAATGGTGAGACTTGATGTAAAGAATACCGGTGCGTTAATATCTAACCCGAATATCTGAAGGTTATTTTGCCCAATACGGTAATCCATCTGTGTGAAATCGTTTTTTTCATCTTTCATTTCTTTACTTATACCATTTCTAAATGATTATGTAGCATTATTTCGTAGGTCGGGTAGAGCGAAGCGAAACCCGACACGTAGAGTTAGACAAGGTTTCCATGTCGGGTTTCGCTTCGCTCTACCCGACCTACAGTTTATTTATGATAATACGCGTTTGGTATTCTGCATTAATAAAGAGGCATTATCAATTAGAATGGTTTTAGATAGCAAAGGGTATCGTTTTGACCATGTGAAGTTGGCACTCAAGTTTGGTTAACTAATGCGGAATACCCAATTTATGCATCCGTTGATGAATTGCTTCTCGTGCTTCTTGGAATGGACGAGAGAGATATTCTATATGGTCAGATTCGCCATGGTGATGGGTTGTTGTTCCAGGTTCATAGTGCCGTGCTGATTGTTGGATATACGATAATCCACCTTCTATCAAGGTCAACATGTAATTTGCTGTTTCAGGATCAAACATCCACCATTCACCACCGACAGCAATGTAAATTGGAGATGTATGAGCAATAATACCCCGTCTCCAACCATCGTGGTGTGGAACCGCTTGTGCATAGTTAGGTCCACCACATCGTGCAGCGATCCAAGAATGCTTATCCACTTTAAGATTTGCTTTAATGCGTAACTGATGTGAACCAGTATTTTCCTCTGTGGAAGCGACAACTTCACCTGCCTGCACAATCTGTAACGTATGGATGGGGAAGATGGAATCGGCAGATGCTTCAACTTCAACAGTACCACCGTTTCCCGGCAGATTAATTGTGCTGCCTATCGGTTGACCATCAACGGTGAGACGGATCATCGGACCGCCACTCAGGAACGTATTACCAGCACTCATATATTTGCACCAGTTATCATAGTTGAATTCTTCGTTATCTGGGATGTGGACATACGTACGATAAACACCTACAGGTACATCTGCTGTCATTTTATCAGTACCCCCGACAAGTGGCAATTTATATCCGCAGTTGAGATAGCGATAGTATTCAATATGTCCATACATGGCATTTGTGAGATATTCTACCGCATCCACACGTTCCGTTGCGATGAGTGTTGCTGGTTCACAATTCGGATTTGGTATGTGTGGTAGGACGACAGTTCCGCCTTGTTCATGGCACGCATCAGCCCAATGCGATAGCGTTACCTCCAGATTTCCACCGAGTTCTGCTTCACCCGGCCCATCCGAACACCACGGCGAGACCTGTTCCTTCAAACCGAGAAGCGTAAGGTGACCAAGCACATGCTGTCTGTTCTCCTGCGTTGCATAGACAATACTTCTTCCATCAGCAGAGGTCGTCGGTCTTCCGATGAATTCCTCAGTGTTTGTGAACAGATGTCCCCACTGTGAAAGCAGCAGATTAACAACACCGAGGTCTTCACCTTGTGCTTCGGTATGTGCTCCCTGTGTAGAGAGGAAATGAACGTGTGTATCACCACTGAAATAACGTTCGGAGTTCATATCACACCACCGCTTTATCCGTAGTGTCAACTCGCGTTGTCCCGGTTTTATGTTAATGGTTGTCCGCAAAGGTGTATATTCAAAACCGCGTGCAACATCAACGATGACATCACCGCGAGGGAGCCATCCCTGGCACGTGCCATCAATATAGGCATAACTAATCTGTCCTAACCGTACATCCCCGCCTATATCTATGTGCCACGTTCCCATGTTTGAATTGACATGCGCGTGGTGTCCATGCGGGGCGTACGGCACACCGTGCGGAGAACGGAAATGGATACGGCACGGTACCGGTTTGTTCGTGTCTTCGTCTATCACGGTCGTATGCACCCAGTTTCTACCAGTGTCAATGACCTCCACTTTGACCCGTTCATTCGGTTGGACGCTTCCCTTTTCTTGGAGTTCTCCCCAGTTGACGCTACCAAGCGATTCGCCATGATTTACAACTTCCACGGTAGCAGATGGTGTGGCGGATATCTCAGTGTAAGCAGGACTGCTTTTGTTATTTTGAAATTCTCCCCATCCCTTGAAATCGTCATTGATAAATGTATCAGGAGGATTTTCTGGTAATGGATACGGATAGGTCGCAGTACCGCGGTCAACATTAACCTCCATGTCAAAAGGTTTATCAGCATCTTCTGCTTGTGGGAGTGTGATCTTTACCTCTCGGTTCGGATGACGGGGGATTGGGTCTTCATCAACAAAACCGAGTGTGATCGCAGCCACAATAAACTTACGTTCTTGTGGACGAATTTCAATGTGGTCAATTTCTTTATCAGGATTAGGATTCTTCCATATCATCAGGTAATAGTTGCGCGGCACACATTGCGTTGCCTCTGTTTGCCGATTCCCCGAAGAACCCCACGGTCCTTGATGACGTGCGTGCAAACCTTCTTTAGTGTCGGGTATAGCGATGAAGGTCTGTTGTCCCCATCCTTGCGGCACACTACCAATCTCAAAACGTTCACGGATAGGAACGCTCATTGACATTCCATCCGTATATTGTATAACATAGTTGGCGATCAGTTTACCGATCAGTTCACCTTCGTGGATTCGGGATTCAAGTAGACGATGTGCAAATATAACTCGGAGTGGTGAAGTGTTCACTGGAATTTGGATAGGATCCGAATTGACACCTTCACCGAAACCTAAGAAACATTTCTCACCTTCGGAGATGTGGAAAGGGAGTCCGTGAAATGTTTGATCTCCTAAGGTTGGTGATGCGTTTGCCCCGATGATTTCTGCGTTAACGTTGCATAAATTGGTCAGAGAGATAGGTTGATAGTCTGGCATGTTTTTCCTCAATTTAGGTTAGTGCGCTTATGTAGCAGTGTATCTCATAAATCATTTGTAGGTGGGTTCCCTGTGCCTCGCCATCTTAGCTTAGATTTTAAGATGTAGTCTCGCCTGTTGACATATTCATCAGGGCTGATTCCTCCATAAGTTTTGGATCGACGGTTCGCATACGGGGGAGAGGTTACAATCAGGTCAAATGAATCGATGTCAAAATCGGCAAGTACCTCTAAGCAATCCCCAAGATAAAGGTCTGTGTTTATTGCTGTCATTGTGCGCTCTACCTTTATATACTATCAATAAATACCATTGCAGCGTCCGGAAAATCTTTTCAACATCATCACTGCAAATAATTATCAAATAGTATCATATTTGCTTTAGAAGGTCAAATTAAGTAGTAAGTACCAACGAACCAGCTTTATCTATCAATTCACCGCGTTCAATCATTTTATAAATTATGCCTTCAATTTCGTCTTGCATCTCCCAATTAACCTTTTTAAAACCAAATAACCTACAAGTTGCGCGAGGTAAATCGTCTTGTTCTATGCCGCAAGATTCCGATACAATCAACTTGATTGCCTCTTGTATTTCTTCAGGTGCAATAAGCTTAAACTTGCGTGAAGTATTTGGAAGTTCACTACGATCTCGTACAGTGATATTTTTTTGTCCAGTCCAATAAAGAAATGTCTCATAAAAGGATGTCTCTTTGATCTGAATACTCTCAGAACGCGCTATTTGTGTTGCAGCAAATTTAACTGCGTCTTGAATACGATTGCCGACCTTTTTGAACCCCGCAGCATTTGCTATGCGTTTTGCTACTACATTAATGTGTACAGGACTCTCAACTTCAACAACACGTTGAATCCAATCCATCATAGAGTGGCTCGGAACCGCATGTAAATCAAGCCCATTGGTAGAAATAGATAGTTCAGCGACTTTATACTTTTCCGCAAGTGAATTTGACTTTGGTTCTGGAGTTGGATCACCAGTTGCGTCAACTTCTGTTTCTGATTTATCCTTATCTTCATTTATATCCTTATCTTCATTGGAATCATGATTATTAGTTTCTGGTGTTTTGCCAATAGAGAAGGGAATGTGTACCTTAGCTGCCTCAATTGCTTCAGCTGCTTTTTTGAGTTCACGGTCTGGAAATCTAAACCAATCGGTACTCCAAATACGATGGATACGCCAACCCAATCCTTCAAGTACTTCCTGCCTAATTCGATCTCTATCGCGAGCTGATTGAGCACTATGGTAAGTTGCTCCGTCACACTCAATTCCCAATAAATAACGTCCTGGGCGTTCCGGATCTTTAACCGCAAGGTCAATGAAATAACCAGCAGAACCAATCTGATGATCAATTTCATAGCCACATCCCCGCAACGCATCTGCCACCTCTACCTCAAACGGGGAGTCTGGTAATTTACCTGTCAGTTCTGGAATGTCAATTTCGTCTGTCTGTGCATATTTCAGATAACGTTTTAAGACTGCTACACCGCGGGCATTGGTACGGCTTAGGTCAATATCATCAGCAGTAAGATTAGTAAACACTTCACAACGTTGGCGTGCTCGCGTAATCAAAACGTTCAGTCGTCTTTCTCCGCCATCTTTACCGAGGGGACCGAAGTTCATCGTAAGTTTTCCATTAGCATCTCGTCCATAACCGATACTAATAAATATAATATCTCGTTCATCACCTTGAACGTTTTCCAAATTCTTGACAAAAAATGGTTCTTCAGGATGCACATTGAAGAAAGTATTCTCACATGATGGATCTTCTTGACGTAGAAGTTCAATCTGGTCTTGAATTGCTTGCATTTGAGCAGTACTAAACGTTGCTACGCCAAGCGTCAAATCAGGACGTGTGCGTGCGTGTTCCATGACATTTTCTGCGACTATTTTTGCTTCTTCCGAATTGCTTCTACTGCCTCCACGGTCATAAGTAGTATTCGATAGGTAATGATAAACTAACCCAACCTCTTTCTTCGCGGCATCAGGACTCGGGAAGAGTTGAAGCTTGTTGTCATAGAATTCAAAATTTGACACAGCAATTAACGATTCGTGTCGACTGCGATAGTGCCAACGTAACATGCGTTCTGGCGAGTTTGAAGCACTAAACAAACCGAGAATACTCTCTGTATCAGCTGGTGCGTTTTCTTCCGTGTCATTGTCATCTTCTGCTATGTGTTTATCAAAGAAAGAGGTCGGTGGTAGTTGTTGAGTATCACCCACTACAACTGTTTGTTTACCTCGGACAATTGATCCGAAAGCATCAACAGGTTTTACTTGGCTTGCTTCGTCAAAAACCACTAAGTCAAAGTCAACGCTTTTCGGTGGTATAAATGTCGCTACAGAGAGTGGACTCATCATAAATACTGGCTTAATTTTTTGTATTGCATTTCCTGCTTTAGCCATAAGTTGACGAATTGGTAGATGCTTCCGTTTTTTTTGAAATTCACGCATCAGTACCCCTAACTGTCCACTGGATGATTGACGCTGTGGTAAATGTTTCCAATGTTCATAAGCAATTTTAGCCTTATTGTATTCAAATGAGATGCGATCTAACTCTTTGAACTTCTCTACAATATGCTGATGGATCTCACCACTAAAACCTGCAAGAATTGGTCGTTCTTTCATGACCGTCTCAATCCTTGCGTTGTACCACGTTTGTTTGAGTAAATCTGATAAATATTCTCCCGCTTCATGCCATTCATTTGCGACCTTTACAATTTCATTGAAATCTTTATCCCTTAATGTCTCAACCTGGTGATTATACGAAACCATATCATAGAGGCTGTCAGGTTCAGTCTCCCAAGATTTAAAGGTTTTTACCTGTTCAGTAAATGGAAGTTGTTTTAATCCACCATCACTTCCAAAACGCATTTTTTCATCAAGTTCAATTTTTTCAATCACCGTTTGAAGTAGATCCGGATAGTTACTCAGCAGTTCTTTAACATTCACAAGCAATGCTTTAAGTTCTTCCAAATTCGGACTTGACGCAAGATATATAACTACAGCTTCGGGTAAATCATTGTTTGCTACCGATTTGTGCAGTGCTGAAAGATATTTTGTGATCTCGCGTAGTTGATCCCAATTTGAGGATTGCCCCTGCCAGTGTGTACCAAATAGTTCTTGTCCGATCTTTTGTATCTGTTCAAGCTGGGGTAATTCACGCTGCACTTCAAGAATCGCATCAACGATACCGAGTCGGGCATTATGGGTTTTGGGTAGTAATTGTGGTTGTGAGCATAAACCTTTGAGTTTATTACGTGCGCGTCGATAGTTCCCCGAAAGGATACGCCACCATTTATCGCCATAAGCAGCAAGTTTTTGCCGGATCTCCAACACATTTTGCTCCCATGCTTCATGTATAAGAATGTCATCATGTATTTTATGGAGTTCACCTAATCTTTCTCCAGCCTTAAAACTTACTTCTAAATCATTACTATGCGTTTCCCATGCAGTTGACTGCACAGCAATACCTGATAATTCTGGTGCTTCTAATATATGACACGCCGCGCTGACGAGATTTTCTACTTCCTCAGAAGTATCCGGCGGCGCAATTTTGAGGTGCAGTGCAAGTTTTTCAGAGGAATCCTTGAGTTCTGAGACTCTTTCGCACGCTTCTGCCGATGCTCGTATCAGCAGTGTTTTCTCGGCAGGAAGAAAGACCTTACAACGACTACCCCAAAACGGATGTTTTTTGGGTATACCCATCTGCTTAAGGAGTGTCTGCAATCCTTCAGTAAGTGCCACGCCTTCTCTAAATTCAGGTGTTGAATGTTGAAAATCTTTTGATGCTAAAGTCGGTAGTTCCTTCCCTGAGAGGAGACGCTGTGTAACTAAAAGTTCTCCATACGCCTGATAAGGTGTAATCTCACTTGTGCCAATCGGTTTATTGACTGCTTCACAGTAACTGTTCAAACGGTTACGATCATTGAGGAGAGACTCCAATTCCTGTTTCAGGTCTGTTATTTGAGGTTTATTGGTATTAAGAATTCGCTTCAGTTCATCAGCTACGGCTTTTTTGTTCATCTTATGACTATGCAGTTCCAAACATGCGTTCCCAAGTCCAACTTTGTCTAAATTCCGCTTGACCACTTCCAAAGCTGCCATCTTCTCAGCAACAAAAAGCACACGCTTCCCTTTCGCTATAGATGCAGCAATCAAATTGGTAATGGTCTGGGATTTACCTGTGCCGGGAGGCCCCTGAATGACGAGATTTCGTCCTTCATTTACATCATGGATGGCCAATGCTTGTGAACTGTCAGCATTCACTACGTGGTACGTATTTTCGGGTGTAAGGTGTTGATCAACGTTGGAGGCACTGTCGTCAATGGATGGATCTGATTCTTGGAATCCGTTTACGAGCACTGAATCTAATATTGGATGTTCAGAGAGGGTATTATCAGGCCAATTATTAACGTCTAAATCACAGTACATCAGAAACTTGGCAAATGAGAAAAAACCGAGCACTACCGCTGACTCATCTACTAACCATCGTTTAGCGTTACCAACTGCCTCATTTACTTCTTCAAAGTATTTTAGAATATTTGACTGATCAAGGTCATCCACTTCGGGGAGATTTGGTAATTGAATACGAAAGTCACGTTTCAATTTTTCTTGTAGTGAAAGATTCGTTCCGATCTCCTCCTCTGTGTACTCAACTCGATAATTAGCACGGACACTGGTTCGGTTGAGTTCCACTGGAATCATAATTAGTGGGGCACAACGAAAATCATCACTTGAGTCAGATTCATACCATTTAAGCATCCCAAGTGCAAGATAGAGGGTCGTCACTCCTTGTTCTTCAATTGCCGTTCGCTCCGTATACTCGGTATTCCGTAAACGCTTTTGAAGTTCAGTAGAGGAATGTTTTGTCTGAAGTTTGGTATCGGTATACCGCTCAGGATCCTGTTCCGCTTCATCTTCAAATAGGAAAGAACTATCATCTTCATCTTTTGGTAGGAAAGACATAGTTTTCTTATCTTGAACAAGTATCTGATAAATATCTGATGGAGATTCATCAACAATCTCAACGCCTCGCGCCGTGAGAGGTTTATAGTTGATCAATGGGTTACGCAAGGTTAAGTCAAGCAGTTCAGCGCGAGCTTTATCTAATTTCGTTTGTACAGAATTCATTTCATATACACCATAATAATTGTTGAGTCAACTGTTATATTTTTACTTATTGAGCCGTTAAACGCATATAGACATATCAAAAGAGGGTTTTGCTTCAATCAACCGTTTCTCTTGGAGTGTGTAAATATTTTGGCAGCGTTTCCATATCGGATCGATCCAAGACATAGCACTCCGCTGGAGTGCAGGGTTTTGGACATTGTGAGTTCTATAGACATATCACGCCTCTGGCGTGATATGTCTCTTACCTGTCAAGAACGCTTTTTGCTCCAGCGGAGCAATATATCTATAGAAAATGTATGTTAAGTGATAGTACTCCAGCGGAGTGCTATGTAAACAAAACTGAACATAAGCAAAAAATCAATACTTTGCCAATAACTTTACACCCTCTTCCTCTTGGAGGAAACCCATTATCAACACTATGGTCTAACTTATAGTTGTGCGGGGCAATTATCACCTACGATGATTCTATCGCTTGAAGGCGTTCCGCTAACCACAAGTTAACCAACGTTTCGGGTAAGACACCCTGTTCCAAGGCTTGTTTTTCTATTTTTTCATATATCTCTGGGGTGAGCGTTACACGACACTTTCGCTGCATCCGCACTTCAAAATTGACTTCATGTGTATCATCCCAGTGGTCAGCCAAGCTATGCGTGTCCCAATAGTCGGCAATTTCTTCCAGAGTTTGTGCCTTAGATATACTGGTAATCTGTCTGTCTTTATTTTCTTTCATACTTTTCGCCACATCCAAGAATATAAAAGATTATTGAATAATTGGACATTGTGGATCGGTGCGGTTTACAATACGCCAAATCATGCGGAATGCATGTATAGCATTCCGCATGATTCTATGCCAACCAAGGAAGGATTGATATCGGACGGTACGTTGAGTATGTAAGAAGTTATAGTTTTGGAATACCTAAATCCTTACATATTTTCTTGGCAAGTTGATTATTGATTTCAGTATGTCTCGGAACAGCAGTTCGGTCATTCGTGTCCGCATTTCCCCACCACGAATGTTTTCTTCCTTCACGCACCAAATAGCACCTGTGTTGTTTGAGATGTCGTATCAACTGCCTGCGTTTCATACAGCGATTTGCACTACCTCATACTCATTTTCCATCTGGCTGGATGCTTCTTGTGCATTTAATTCTAATGCCTCAAGTAGTGTTATTTTTAGCGTCTCCAGCAGTTCTTCCCGTGTTCTTTCTTGGCAATTCACGCCGGGTATTTCACGCACCCATCCGATCCACCATTCGTCACTGTGTTGAATCTGTGCGGTATAAGTTTGTTTCATGTCACTCTCCTTATGATGAGATTTTAACATTAATTTATGGACGAGTCAAGAAATGGTTACAGCGGAAATTCTATCGCTTTCCCCTGTTCAGACGACATATAGAACGCCTGCATCAGTTCTGTCAGATTACGTCCATCTTGTATCGTTATTGTCATCGGTTCATCGCGGAGGATAGCATTTATCCACTGCTGCATCGGTGACGGTGGTGCTGCGGGTGCGTCCTCAATGTATTTTGCTTTTTCTTCATCAGATAGTTTGCGCGTTTGAAAATGCATCTCACCGTGTCCTGCGGCATACGATCCTTCTGTGCCGTATATCTCAAGCATATTTGGGCCAGAACGGTGCGTCCATGCAACATCAATTACTCCGAGTGCCTTGTTCGCAAATTCCACAACCGAAACGCTATTGTCATCTATCGGAAAGTTCCCAGTGAAGTTGTTTATTTTAGCGATTGCACTCTTCGGTTCACCCATTAACCATCGGATTACATCAACGCGGTGACATCCCAAATCAAAAAGTGCCCCACCACCAGCACGGACAGGGTCTGCAAACCAAGCACTTGTGCCGCTGAACCAGCTATCAAGTGCAGCGGAGTGAGCAATTCTTCCTCTACCGAACGTTATATCACCGAGTAGTCCATCCTCAATTGCTTTTTTCGCGAACAGAATTTCAGCATTGGCACGTGACGGTAGCGAAATCATGAACTTCACGCCTGCTTTTTCAACTGCTTCAATAATTGGGTCACATTCTGCAACGGTAATAGCGAGTGCCTTTTCAGTGAAAATATGTTTACCTGCTTCAGCTGCCGCGATCATCACACGCGGATGGTCAGATGTAACAGCATCAACGGCAACAGCATCAACGTCATCACGGCTTAACATTTCATCGAGGTCTGTATAGAACGGCACATTGTATTGTTCCGCTGCATTTTTACCACCATATTCTTCTTCGTCCCAAACCGCAACGAGTTCAGTTTCAGGGTTATCGTGAATTTGTTTCGCGTATCCACCTGCGTGAACATGCGCCATACTAATTTTTGCGACTTTTATCATGTAATTCTCCTATTTAACTTGATTGAATAATGAATAACTAAAGTGGTGTCCACAGTATGTTTAAAGAGCATCTATATAAGAAACTTTACCTAAAAATACCGGAAGCTTAACATCTGACTCATTGGTTCCTTGAACTGTAGAGTGGAATAGTATCATTCGCTTGTCTCCTCACAGATTTGTTGAATTTGTGTCTGCAACAGTGGTAATTCAGATTGCACTACGTCCCAGATAATATTAATATCTACATTAAAATATACGTGAGTGACTCTATTTCTTAACCCGGCGATTTCCTGCCATGCGATATTTGGATATCTGTCTCGGATTGAATCAGGGAGTTTCTTGACTGCTTCACCAATGATTTGAAGGTTTCGAATAACCGCGTCAATTCGCATCTGATCCGTTTCAAATTCAACGTAGGTCACTTCTTTAACGTACGAAGCAATACGTTCAGATGCTTCTACTATATCTTGGAGATATAAACTATAGATTCGCGACATATTCTATCTCTTTTTCTATATAAGGCTTTAGACGCGGTTTTATAGAAGTAACGGTAACCAGGTCTACGTCCCTTTTAAACAGATCTTCAAGAAAGAGAGCTAACCCCATGTAGTCTCGAAAGGTCAATCTTTCGAGTTCAACTATGATATCAATGTCGCTCTCGGTAGTTGCTGTGCCTCGTACGTAGGATCCAAACAATCCGATCCGCTTGACACCGTATTTTCGCAAGGTCTCTCGATTGTCTACCAGACTCTGTTTAATAAGTTCTTTGCTGAGAATTGTTTGATCATCCATCTTAAATGCCTCTGGTAATACCATTTCTATTAATTTTCTCTCATTACCGGCTGTTTAGAAATGAAGCGGGGAACGGCACAATCTAACAGAATGTGGCAGAATACGCGTTTGGTATTCTGCATTAAAAAGAGACATTATCAATTAGAAATGGTATAAGATACCCGCTCATACGCCTAAAGAAACCGTTCTTGATGTCCTGATTCGCGCCCTTACCGAATACGTCCGACAGAAGATCGGGTAGCGAAATGATTCCAACCACGCAGCACTAACTGCACGTTGGTATGTCGATTTTCGCCTTGAATCTGATCATCACCTGCAAGCATCTGAACAAGAACACTCTTTCTCATCTTTTTTGAACGATTCGGCATTGAACCGTGTAGTGTGAAGTAACTAAAAAATAGCACATCTCCCGCTTCTGCCTCTAATACCGTAGCATCTTCAATCGGGTATCGTTCAGTGATTTCCTCATTCTGTCCTCCACCCATCATACCGTCAGTTCGTCCAAGTTCTTTGTGAGAACCGGGATATACGCGAACACACCCCATCTCATTCGTTGCATCTGATACATATATGATAGCAGCGATCATTGTATCTTTGACAGATGGAAAATACTGCCAATCCTGATGCATCGGAAACGGAGAACCTTTCTCAGGTGGTTTACAGAAAAGTTTTGAATGATGCAGCATAATATCCGGCCCGATGATAGCTTCGGTCGTGTCAAGGAACTTTTCTTGGAGAAATGCCTGTAACCACACACCTGAGAAACTCTGTATATTATGCGTATGGATAATAATAGACTCACCGCCATCCAATGCATCCATCAGTCTACCACCCCAACGTGCATTGATGTTCTCATCGCTTTTTACCAACTGGCCTACCACGCGATCAAAGTCATGTTCCATCAGTTTGATTTCTTCTGGTGAATAGACACCTTTTGCGAAGTAGTATCCGTTTTCGTTAAAGAATTGTCCGATATCTGACATTACGATTTTGTAACCTCCAAATAAAGTTCTGCAAGCCAATTCGGCTTTAGGTTTTCTGTGTTATTTTGCGCTATCTGTTCCTGTCGTAACTGACTGATTGTATTCAATACAACGATTTCTCCATCTTTGAGAATGCCGAGATGGTCTGTCTTTGACATACCCTCAGCACCTATATCACCCAGTTTATGCACATCCTCTAAACGATTGGTTCCGATTACGAGCGTTTTACCCATTGCTTGGAGTTCAGCAAGTAATTCCACCATCTGAATTTGTCCGCGTGGACCTAATGGTGTTAGTGGTTCGTCAAGTAACCATAACAAAGGATCGTGGAGAAATGTTTTCGCAAACAAAAGACGTTGACGTTCCCCAGTTGACAATGCACCAATTCGTATGTCACGTAGCTGCTGCATGTCCATTAATTCAAGTACAGTATCAATTGCAGCGGTACGTTCCTGTTTTTCTAATTTGTATGCAGCAGCAAAAAAATTGAGATAATCAACAACAGATAACTCAGGATATCCTTCAAATCCTACCGGTATATATCCGATCTGTGGACGTACTTGTTTCAAGTTTGAGAACGCATTCATCCCAGAAACAGAGACAGTGCCAGATGTAGGTTCAACAAGTGTTGCTAAGATGTTGATGAGAAGCGTCTTTCCCGAACCGTTTTCACCAATCAGTATGAGTGATTCTCCTGCTGCCACCTGAAAAGTAAGTCCTGAGAGAAACGACTTTTTGTCAATAGATTTACAGAGGTTTTGGACATCAAGCAATTAGATTCTCCCGTGTTGATGTCGTTCATCGTGTGTTAACACTTAACTAAGATCCACCTTAACAGGTTTTCCAAGATCAGCAGATTGCCAAGCGGCTTCTGTTAGTTGAATAACGCGTAATCCATTCTCAACACCGATTGGATTTTCCGTGCGTTCTCCACGTATCAGTTCAATGAAAGCGACATCCTTATTACCACCTTTTGGCAAATCCTCGTTATCAACAGGGGTCGGTTTGCCACCTTGTCCTTGTCGTAAGAGTTGTCCTGCGCGTAGAAAGAGTCCTCCGTCCTCCAACCAGATGGAAAAGTCTTCTTGAACACCACCATAAGCGTGTCCAACAATACTGATATTACACAACGCACCCGTGTCAAACTTGATTGACATTGCAGTAAGCACATCTACCTCAATGTTCAAGTTGTCTATCATCGCGAACACGGTGTCAGGACTCGCTTCCAATACCCAGAGAAGTATATCAATAAGATGGCTTCCCGAATCGTTGAGTTGTCCACCACCTCCAAGGAATGGGTCTTGTCGCCATTTCCCCTGCTGATTCCGATACCAATTCTGTGATTGATGTGCAGCTACAAAGTTCACTTTTCCAAGTTCACCACTCTGGACGACATTACGACAGTATTGATAGGTAGGACTCAAATGTCGTTGATAGCCAATCATCAGATGTAAACCGGTCTCTTGAACTTTCGCCATCACCTGTTTAGCGTGGTCGACTGTGCAAACCATAGGTTTTTCGGTATGCACGTGGCATCCAGCATCAAGAGCCGACATGATATGCTCAAAATGTAGTCCGTGCGGTGAACTAATAACAACTGCATCCGGTTTCGCTGCTGCCAACATCTCATTGTGATCAGCATAAGTAGGGACAGCATCATCTAAACCGACTGTCTCTTTAAACGCTTTGAGTGCGTTTTCGCTCGGGTCAGCAAGTGCGACAATCTCTACCTCTTCAACACCAGAGACACTGCGTCCGTGTCCGCGTGAGTTCCCACCACATCCTATAAACCCAAACTTTAATTTCTGTTTCGCCATGTATGTTCCTCATCAATTCTTTTTGTTTAAAGTTACCACGAGACCTAACAAAATGCAAGGAATTTTCTATATTAACCTAAGCTGTAAACTTAAGGAATATTCTGATGTCAGAACCCACTTCAGTCCTGTATGAAGTTTAACAGAATATGCTGAAAAGCATCATTAACGTAATAGTAAAGAATTGTTAAAAATATAGAAAACTAAATAACCCTACATTGGGTGTGTAAACTTTTTGTCACTAAAGATAGAGAACGTGTGTAAAGATTTAGAGCAATGCGGATTATACACCTTTCGCCCCTCTGGGGCTTGCTATTGGTTGTATCAATCTGGACTATATACCTTTCGCCTCTCTGAGGCTTTGGAAAATCACATATCAGCACCAGCGGTGCGAAAGGTGTATAGAAAACGTGTATTTGGTGAATATTTTGTAGTTTGTGATATTGTGTTAAGCATTTTTCTATACTTGTTCGGTTATGAAATCACTGCTAATTATGATACAAAATTCGCTATTTTTTCACTGTACCAAAAATGCCGTGATTTCCGTCGCGTGGTACAGTTTTTAAATCGTTTGTCAGGCTTGTCTCTGTATGAGTTGGTAGCGTGTTTTTTGAAAAATCTATTTTTT
The DNA here is from genome assembly GCA_965261435.1 of Candidatus Poribacteria bacterium. Taxonomy (GTDB): domain Bacteria; phylum Poribacteria; class WGA-4E; order WGA-4E; family WGA-3G; genus MSPOR6. Next base: position 1,419,800 of record CBDHDL010000021.1, on the reverse strand, counting down.
TTATTTCGCCTTTTTTGGTACGGTTTGAATCTTGGTGATTTTTTAGCAATTGCAGTCGTTTTTGCACTCCAAAAATCTGGTCTCTGATGTGTTGGGTATGTGCTTTTTCTTTATGGTTTTTTGTGTTTATAATCCTACAGTATATCTGATAGATTGTATGTCTGTTTGGTTTCATATTATCACACCTTTTTATTTTACTGTTTTTATTTTATTATCAATATATTGTGTAGTATAGTGTAACATAATGGGTATATGTTTGTCAAGTATATTTTCAATGTCATATAATGATCCGGAAAACCCTTCCGCGTCTTCCGTGTTCTCCGTGTAATCCGCGATTCTGACAAATAGAGTGACAAAATATTTACACACCCCCTACATTTCACTTCTTGACAATACGCTCCTTTTTCGTTATACTTTAAGTCTCATATAGCAGTAAATGTAAAATCACAGTTCTCATTTAATTAGTCTTATGGCAAAATCTGTAAAAGCTCTCATAAATCATAAAGTCCTTAGGTGGGTACGTGAAAATCGCATCAAATTAGATCTTGATTTTGCTGCGAAAAAATTGAAGATAGATCCTGAAGACCTTAAAGCCTGGGAAAATGATCAAGACAAACCTTCCTTTGCGCAGTTAAAAAAAATTGGAAAACTCTATAAAACACACATTTCTATTTTCTATCTGCCTACCACTCCAAAGGATTTTCGTCCTCTGACTGATTACCGAGTATTGCCTAAATCTAAGAAACCTGATCCAGAGCAGGAATACAAACTAAATGCCAATGTCGTTGAAGCACAAGAAAGACGACATAGGTTAATTGAGATTTACGAGTTATTAGAGCGGCAAGTGCCTAAGGTTTCTTTAAAAGTCAATTTGCGGGAATCACATAAAATCGCCGCGCAAAAAATAACTGAATTTCTTGAATTTAACAGAGAGAATCTACCAAAAACGTCCGATCCATACAAAACTTTGAAATTTTGGAAACAGACCATTGAAGCAAAAGACATCTTGGTGTGTCATACCTCCGCGAATACATATTTATCCCTTGAATTAAAGACTGTCCGTGGGTTTTGCATAGCACAGAACCCTTTCCCAGTAATCGTTATCAACCCGAAAGATAATCCTTATGGTCGGATTTTTACGATTGTTCACGAGTTAGTTCACGTGGCATTGGGGAAAAGCGTAAAGCAGAATACAGGATATAGTGAAATCAGGAAAGTCTCAAAAAATGAAACAGAACATTTTTGTAATATGGTGGCAGGTGAGGTATTAGTCCCAGAAATTGAACTGCTTGAGTTAATTGACTTGAAAAATCTAAAAGAAGATATACCAAAACTATCAAAACATTTTCAAGTGAGTACTGAAGTTGTGATGCGGCGTTTGCTGATACTCAAAAAAATATCGCAACAGAAGTATTATGCTTATAGAAAGATGATACAAGACAAGTATAAAGTACCTCAAGATGATACAGAAATAAGAAGTAAATACTATAAACGACTTTTGAGTGCTTCAGGTGAATATTATGCCCGATCTGCTTTTGATGCATATCATGATAAGAAAATCACCCTTGCCGACTTATCCGCAGCCTTTTATAATTGTTCCACTAAACATCTTTTTGAAATTCAGAGTGAAATCTCAACATGAATTCACTGTTTAACCAAGATTCAAACAGAATAATGCATGAAGCACTCTTATTAATCCCTCCCGCGTGCTTAGTGCCATCAACGCTAATCCGCGATCCTGACAAACTGCTCAGAAAATGGACATCACTGAACAGAATGTGACAGAAACAGCATAAAATACCTCTGTTTTATGCTTATTTCCATTGGCATATAATTTGCATTGTAGATTTTATATTATGAACGATGTGAAGACTTCTCAACAGATCCTAAAGTAAGAAGCGTAGGAGAATACTATAATGCAAAAAGCACTTTATCTCTTTTTAATTGTAAGTTTAGGTTGTTTTCTAAGTTGGATTCCGCAGGTTGACGCTGACGGTCATTCTGACAGTGAGGTTACGGGTGACGATGAGATCGTGGAACTCCCAGAGATTACTGTGACTGCTACACGCTCTGAAAAATCTCCTTATAAAACGCCAAACGCAATTACTGTTCTTGATCAAGAACAGTTTCAGAGAACGAACGCAGAACACGCGTCTAATCTGCTCCAAGATGTCGTTGGTGTTATTGCACAGGAGACAACAGTCGGACAAGGATCGCCGATGCTCCGAAGTTTAACTGGCTATCAGACGTTAATACAGATCGATTGGGTGCGTCTCAATAACTCAACATTTCGCTCAGGGCCGAATCAATACACAGCGACGATTGCGCCGGAAATGGTAGATCGCGCAGAGGTACTACTCGGATCAAGTTCTGTTTTGTATGGCAGCGGTGCTTTGGGGGGTGTTGTAAGTTTCTTTACGAAAGATATTCCACTTGATGCATCACAGGAAAACTGGACGCTATCTCCACGAGTGTTTGCTCGTTATTCAACTGCTACACAGGAAAGACTTGGGAGATTAGAGGTGACAGGAAACCAAGGTCGTTTCGGATTCAGTGTCGGTGGTGGTGTCCGATACTACGGTGACATAAACTCTGGTAGCGGATACGACCTTCATTACAAAAATCGCAAGTATGAAATTGTTGATGTAATACCAAATGGGGCAGAACTTTATAATTATGATGATGTGCGTGAGTTATCAAAAGATAATATCCCAGATGAATGGCTCATTGACGACGAAGGTCCATTGAATTGGAATGCTTATGATGCGGATGCAAAAATTGCTTATCTACTCAGCGATACAAGCACGCTAAACGTTGCCTACCAGATGTGGCGGCAACCGCAGACGCCTCGCTATGATAAGATAGCACCGCAAGAGTTTGACGAATTTTATTTTGAACCCCAAAATCGAGACCTTATTTATGTGAACTATCTTGCGAATCCTGAAAATGAGCGTATTGACCAGTATCGGGTAACAGCCTCTTTTCACCGTCAAGAAGAGGGAAGGAATGAAGTTCAGCGCGATGCGGATTCACGAAGACACAGAAATGATACGGTTAACACTATCGGATTAGGCGCGCAAGTCGTCAGTTCTGTTTTACCGAAGCAACGCATTGTGGGTGGTGGGGAATTCTACTTTGATACACTGCAAAGTCAAACTGTAAGAACAGATGGAGAGGGGAAAGAGAGCATTGATGATAACCTTGCGCGTTTCATTGACGGTTCTCAGTTTTGGGATGCAAGTCTATACCTGCAAGATGAAATAACGCTCCACGATAGAGTTGAATTGACACTCGGTGGACGCGCGACACTTTATCAAACCAATGCTGCCCTTTCTGTCCGTGCGGAAGATTTTGATGTGTTTGATGAATTAGACAGCAGCTTGACAGGAAGTGCTGGTGTGGTTGTTGGTCTAACAGATTCAGTGAACCTCGTCAGTAGTATCGCAACGGCGTTTCGTGCACCTTCCCTGAATGATACAACAGCAGTAGAGGTGACAAATGAGGGTGTTACAGCTCCGAGTCCTGATCTTGATCCTGAGACTTCGTGGACAGTAGAGGGAGGACTTAAGGTGAACCATTCTAACTTCCGCGGCACATTTACCGTATTCCATAGCAGGGTCAACGGTCTGGTTGCGCGTCGACCTGTCCAAGATGCTTATGAAGATGGTGAAATACCTCAACTTCATCAAGACCTCATCAGAGAATACGAAGATATTGATGTCCTCGTCTTTGATAACGTTGATAAAGCACAGTTTCAGGGAGTTGAGATAGCTGGTTTAATTCCGATTGATCCTGCCCTCTCTATCTTTGGGAACGCAGCAATGATGCGTGGGGAAGTACTATTGATAAATGGTATTGAACCGGACCCTGAGAAACCGTGGGAGGCACGTACGCGAAGAGAACCTCCGTTGAACGGCATCATCGGCGTTCAGTGGGAACCAGTAAATACGAACTATTGGGCTTCCGTATTTGTACGCGGTGCTGCCGAACAGAGACGACTCAATCGCAGTGACATTCGAGACCCCCGAATACAAGGAAAAACACGTAATCCTGAGGAAGTTGAATTTGATGACGACGGCTATGCTGTAGATGCTGGCACACCTGCCTGGTGGACGCTCAATGTGCAAGGCGGGGTCAAATTATTTGGTTATTCAAGTCTCATGTTAACGCTTGAGAATCTGTTGGATCGTCGGTATCGTATACACGGGTCGGGGGTAAATTCACCCGGGTTCAATGTGAGTATTAGTTTAGATAACCGCTTCTAAAAAACTCGCGGTGTGAGGGGCGTTTTCACGTTCCCCCTCACTTTACGATACATGGAATTTTTGCTTGATGTGTTCCACAACAATCGGCGGCACCATTTCCAGCAGTTTCTCTTCACTAACCCTTCCTTGTCCCATCTCCACAACTTCCATTACGAGCGTTGAACTGATATGTGCATATTGTGTATTTGCGACCATAAAGAGGGTATCTATCTCTGGTGCGATCTGTTGATTCATGCGTGCCATTTTGAATTCCCATTCAAAGTCGGATATTTCACGTAACCCACGGATGATTGAGCATGCCCCACATGCTTGTGCATAATGCACAGTCAATCCAGCATACCCATCAATAGTGGCTTTCGGATAAGGTTTGATAACCTCCTCAAGCATCTTGATTCGTTCCTCAAGCGTGAAACGTTCCGGTTTTGCAGGATTCACACCGATAACGACGATGAGTTCATCAAAAACATCAAGTTTACAAACTCTATCAATCAGATCAGCATGTCCGTTAGTGATAGGGTCAAAACTTGCGGGGAAGATTGCTATTCTTTTAGACATCTGCTCTCCTTTCTTGTATATTCTACTCCTTTTTATCTGTCTGTGATGTTTCTTCCTTTCTGTGATGTTTCTTCCGTAATATGAAATTCTCGTGATGCGATGTTACCGAGCATGTCAATCATTTGTAGTTTTACTTGCTTTATCTCAGGATCTGTTATTTCAAATACAACGTTTGCCTTCTTTTTGCCGTTAACTGAATGACAATCGTGAAGCTTTATTAACATACTTTGAAATTCTAAATCTAACGGTACATATAGTTGTGCTTGGTGTATCCCATCTTCATCTGACACATCAAATTGGAAGTTACGGGTTTCAGCGAATTCCGATGGAGAAATACGCAGATCAATCTCTGGTGCTTTATCAAAGAAGGTCTGGTTTGGGGTAAAGTAACGATTTCTCTCTAACCACTCTGCCTCACATTTGGATAACTTTATCTCGTTTCCACCTGAAAAAACACGTGTCAAAAAGTTAGAACCCCGTATACGATAAACATAAGGTATATTAAATGCGCGTCGTAACTCATAAGCAATTCTGTCACTATTGAGATTCCTTGTAAGGACATGTATCAGTCCCTCATAATTTGCCCCTTTAATATTTCGCTTGGCTATATTGTTAGATATAGCACTCTTAGTACTCCCAAGTTTAAAAGAAAAAGAGTATAGGAACGAAAACATTTTGTGAATAAATGGTAAGTCATTGTCCCGTGAAATATTGTTGAATGAATCATAATCATCCGACACAGCAAGCCATGTATTGTTTGAAAAATCGAGTCCCTTAGTAAGTTCCGATTCAATTAGATATATCTTTACTTTTCCATTCTCATCGGTTTCAAAAGTAAATGTTTTTCTCCCGAAACCGTGGCGTTCCATCTCATCTGCGTAAAACTGTTGTACCTCTCTTATTATTCTATCTAGCTTGGAAGTGATACCGGGTTGAGGAGACTTTCCAGAACCTACAATGTACATTAACCTAATTACATTTGATGGTGTAGTATCCAAATCATATTGGTTTGGTTTAATTTTCCACAAACGGAAAAAGCCATCCTGATCAGTTGTGGCAATCAATTTTTCGTTGTGTGAAAAAGCCACATCCCTTGCCTTACCGGGTAATGAGGCAATTAGTGCACAATTTTCAGATAATCTCAATTCTATACCTTTGCCTATAAGAGAAATCGGATCAGCAATGGCAAACATCTTTCCATCTGGTGAAAAGGACAAACCTTCAATTCGAGCGCGGTGTATTTCACCATGGTATTTCCACTCAGACACCGTCCATAGAATACAACCCGCTGCATCAACGCAAATTGCCAAATATCGGTTGTCTGGAGAAAACTTGATTGTATCAATACGTATAAAAGAACCTTCCAATTCTAAGGTAGGTTCTAATGTTTTTACAAGTTGCTTATTTTGATAATCCCATACGTTCACAATTCCGTTATTGTGTACGACTGCAATCCATTTTCCATCTGACGATATATCTAATGCTTTTGCCCCCCGATTGAGTCCTCCGTTTGGAGGTTTGAAAGGTAAAATATCTATATTTTTGATGCTTTTCGGATTACGGATATCCCAGAATGTTACATTATTTTTTGTAGGGATCGCAAGTATATTTCCATCAGGTGAAAATGCTATTTGGCCGCTTGAGCCATCCAGAGAATTCAATTTCTGACCCGTAGCAACGTCCCATAATATTACTTCCGAAAGATTTGAACTTACAAGGATCTTTCCTGTAGGAGAAAAATTGATGGATGTAGAAAAACCGGGGTGGCTAAGTTTCGCTATCTCATTTTTTATGTCGTTTGTATTCCACAACTTAACAGTGCCATATTGATCAGTGGTTGCTATTATAGTTGAATCGACAGGTGAAAAAGCAACTGCATCTAAAATATATCCGTTATGAAATCCTATAATTTGTTTCGGTCTTTCAGGCACCTGTAGCTCGGCAAATTTCAGCGGTAACAATTCCTCCTCCTGATGCGGACGAGAAATGAAAAATACGACAAAACTAACAACGGCTATTGCCAAAACTATGAATAAGGTGAGTATGATTTTAGTTTTCATTTTATTAACCTTTTATCTATAAACATATCGTCCCTACGGGACTAAAGAGAAGGGGTAAACGTACTTCTATAAACATTCCGTCCCTACGGGACTAAAAAGAATACAATACCTATAACCATAAGGATTCGGATTGATTCATAAGTGCAACTAAGTTATCTAAAATTGACGCCTATGGGGTTGAGGCGCGAACCCCAACATCTTTACTCATTTTTGAGCAATCATGTCGGGTTTCGTTCCTCTACCCATAGGTGTAAACTTAAGGAATTTTCTATGTCAGAAACCCTCTCCAGTCCCGTAGGGACGCTATGTTTATAGTTAAACGTTATACAAACCCTCTTTAGTCCCGCAGGGACGATATGTGTAGTAGTCCATCCTGATATAAACATATCGTCCCTGCGGGACTGAAGAGAGGTGGGGGTACACATTTTTCTATAAACATATCGTCCCTACGGGACTGAAGAGAAGACAAACCCAATAACCATAAGGATTCAAAGTGATTCATAAGAGCTTCTAAGTTTTCTTAAGTTTACACCTATGGGTTTCGTTCCTCTACCCGACCTACAACTTACAAAACGAATTGGACATCAATTATGCTTTCCCGTAAAAACTAAGGTTGTGTACTTGGTTCTAATGTTTCTTCCGTAATATGAAATTCTCGTGATGCGATGTTACCGAGCATGTCAATCATCTGTAGTTTTACGTTCTTTATCTCAGGATCTGTTATTTCAAATACAACGTTTGCCTTCTTTTTGCCGTTAACTGATTGACAATCCTGAAGTTTTCTTATATTTCTTTGAGATTTTATATCTCCCGGTACATATAGTTGTGCTTGGTGTATCCCATCTTCATCTGATACATCAAATTGGAAGTTCCGGGTTTCAGCGAATTCCGATGGAGAAATACGCAGATCAATCTCTGGTGCTTTATCAAAGAAGGTTTGGTGTGGGTTAAAGTAACGATTTCTCTCTAACCACTCTGCCTCACATTTGGATAACTTTATCTCGTTCCCACCTGAAAAAATCCGTGTCAAAAAGTTAGAACCACTTTCACGATAATCATAAGGTATATTAAAAGCAGGTCGTAACTCATCAGCAATTCTGTCACGATTGAGATTCCTTGTAAGGACATCTATCCGTCCCTCATAATTTGCCCCTTCAATATGCATCTCAGCGATATTGTTTGATATGGTACCCCCGCTTCTAAGGAGGTATTGAAAAGTGCCAGAGCCTGGAAATTTATTGTCCCGTGAAACATTGTATAATGAATCATAATCATCCGACACAGCAAGCCATGTATCGTTTGAAAAATCGAGGTCTTTAGTAAGTTCAGATTCAATTAGATATATCTTTGCCTTTCCATTCTCATCAGTTTCAAAAGTAAATGTTTTTCTCCCGAAACCGTGTCGTTCCATCTCATCTGCGTAAAACTGTTGTACCTCTCTTATTATTCTATCCAGCTTGGAAGTGATACCGGGTTGAGGAGTCTTTCCGGTACCTACAATGTACATTATCCTAATTACATTTGATGGTGTAGTATCCAAATCATATTGGTTTGGTTTAATTTCCCACAAACGGAGAAAACCATCCTGACCAGTTGTGGCAATCAATTTTCCGTTGTGTGAAAACGCGACATCTCTTGTCTGACCGGATAATGAGGTAATTTGTGCACAATTTTCAGATAACCTCAATTCTATACCCCTGCCTATAAAAGAATTCCACTTAGCAATGGCAAACATCTTTCCATCTGGTGAAAAGGACAAATCTTGAATTAGAGCACGGTTTATTTCACCATGGTATTTCCACTCAGGCACTGTCCATAGAATACAACCTGCTGCATCAACGCAAATTGCCAAATATCGGTTGTCTGGAGAAAACTTGATTATTTCAATACGTATATAAGAACTAAAAGGACCTTCCAATTCTAAGGTAGGTTCTAATGTTTTTACAAGTTTCTTGTTTTGAAAATCCCATACGTTCACAATTCTGTTATTATGCGCGACGGCAATCCATTTTCCATCTGACGAAATATCTAATGCTCTTGCCCCCCAGTTGTGTCCACCTTTTGGAGGTTCGAAAGGTAAAATATCTATATTTTTGATGCTTTTCGGATTACGTATATCCCAGAGTGTTACATTATTTTCTGTAGGGATCACAAGTATATTTCCATCAGGCGAAAATGCAATTTGACCGCTTGAACGATCAATAGAATTCAATTTCTTACCTGTAGCAACGTCCCATAATATTACTTCCGCATGATTTGAACTTACAAGCAATTTTCCTGTAGGAGAAAAATTGATGGATGTAGAAAAACCGGGGTGGCTAAGTTTCGCTATCTCATTTTTTATGTCGTTTGTATTCCACAACTTAACAGTGCCATATTCATCAGTGGTTGCTATTATAGATGCATCCACAGGTGAAAAAGCAACTGCCTCTAAAATAGGTCCGTTATGAAATTTCGCAATTTGTTTCGGTCTTTCAGGCATCTGCAGTGTCGCAAATTCCTGCGGCAACAATTCCTCTGGTTGTGGACGTGAAATGAAAAATACGACAGTACCAATAACGGCTATTGCTAAGACTATGAGTGAGGTGAGTATGATTTTAGTTTTCATTTTATTGACCTTTTATCTATAAACATATCGTCCCTACGGGACTAAAGAGAAGGGGTAAACGTACTTCTATAAACATTCCGTCCCTACGGGACTAAAAAGAATACAATACCTATAACCATAAGGATTCGGATTGATTCATAAGTGCAACTAAGTTATCTAAAATTGACACCTATGGGGTTGAGGCGCGAACCCTAACATCTTTACTCATTTTTGAGCAATCATGTCGGGTTTCCTTCCTCTACCCGACCTACAAGTTTAACTTTTGAGCAATACATGTCGGGTTTCGTTCCTCTACCCGACCTACAAGTTTAACTAAGGTTCGTTAGATTTTTGATGTGCATTTTAGAATTCTCTTGATGCGATATTACCAAGCATGTCAATCATTCGTATTTCACCAGTGTAAATTTCAGGATTGGTTATTTCAAATTCAATTGTGGCTTTCTTTTTACCATTTATAGCTTGACAGTTTAGCAATTGTAGTGTTCTTGTTTCATAAAATTGTTTTTCTATATCCTGAGGTACGAACAGTTGGATCTGATGGATTCCATCTTCATCAGCAGCGGTAAATTGGAAAAGTCGTTTTTCTGTATCCGAATTTAATACGTCCATTTTAATATCGGGTCGTTTGTCAAAGAAGGATTGGGGTAGGTTAAAGAAACGACTCTTATCCAACCATTCTGCTTCATATTTGGACAATTTTTCCCAATTTTTGTGCCAAGGGAGTCTTCTGTTAATACCTGAGAAAAACCGTTTAAACATGTTTGGTTCAAACTTATTCAATCGATGTCTCTGATCCATTCCATTAAAGAGATACTTAAGTTCGTATGCTATCAACCTCCATTCAAAGCCTTTCTTCGTAGCATGTACAAAACGACCTTTTCCAATAAATCCCTTTATTTCCCTCTTCCAATTCTTATCCTTTCTTGTAGGGATCGGAAATGTTTCATCATAAGGATAATTGCTGAGTCCAATTATACGCGTTGAGTTATCAAACATAACAGAATTGAAATGTTCCTTGTAATCAACGAAAACAAGCCAGATATCGTTCAACTGCAAATCATGATGCTCAATTTGCTTTTGATCCATAAAATAGATTTTTGCTTTCCCATTCTGATCGGTTTCAAACCTAAATGTCTTTCTGCCGAAGCCGTGCCGTTCCATCTCATCCGCGTATACCCCTTGAATTTTTCTAATTGTCTTATCTAATTTTTGTGTTATGTTAGGTGAGGGTTCTCCGTCTTCTGGTAGGTAGTAAATTAATCGCACGAAATTGTTACGGACTTTGGTAAAATCTAATTGCGATTGCATAAGTTGCCACAGTCGAACAACACCATCACTGCTTCCAGTGATGAGAAGGTTGCCATCCTTTGAAAACGAAACATCTCTTGCCTCTGTTTGTATTGAACCAATTGGTGACCCATTTGCAGTTGACCAGATTTCTATCCCTCTCCCGTGAAGATTAAAATTATTTGCACTGACACATATATTTTCATCTGGAGAGAACACCAAATTTTCAACACGTCCTCGAAGCACCTCACCCTTCCGTCGCCAACTTGGCAATTCCCACATAATGAATCCCTTTACACGACTGGAACTGTATAGATCTTGATCATGTCCCCCTGCTACCATATACTTCTTATTAGGTGAAAACTTGATAAAGTCCATACTATACATATATGTTTCTAATGTTTTGAGAAGTTGTTTTGTCTTTAAATCCCATACGTCAATAGTTCCGTTTGAATATCCAGCAGCGATCCATTTACCGTCGGGTGAGATGGCAACTGCACATGCCCAACCTTTAGTTTTATGTGCTTCATCAAAAGGTAGTGTGTCTATTTCGCTGATTTTCTTTGGATCCCGAATATCCCAAATTTTTACTTCAGTACTACGTTTTTCTTTTTTATGATGGATTGTTGCCAGTTGTTGACCGTTTGGTGAAAATGTGAATTCTTTGCTATGAGTCTCAATACTATTTATTTTGGTTCCGGTGACAACATCCCACAATACTTTTTTTCCATGATCAGCACTTATAAGCAGTTCTCCGTTAGGTGAAAAACCCACAGATGGAAATATTCCAGGATGGTTGAGAGTTTTTACAGGTTCTTTTGTGTTGTTTGTGTTCCATAATTTTATAGTGCCAGCTCCATTAACACTTGCGATGAGAGAAGCATCAACTGGAGAAATTGCAACAGAAAAAATAGGTTTTGCGTCTTTGACAGAAAAACCTTCTGGGACATCTGTTTCAGGAATAACAGTTGCACCATGCTGAAATTCGGAGATGAGTTTTGGTTTTTCTGGTAGTTCCGCAAATTTCTGTGGTAACAATTCCTCTGGTTGTGGACGAGAAATGAAGAATACGACAATACCAACAACTGCTATTGCTAAAACTATGAGTGAGGTGAGTATGATTTTAGTTTTCATTTTAGATGTCTCTTAGCAACATGTTTTTGGAAATTGTTAAATCTATTTGCGTATAAATATTTTTGAAGAGTGCCAGGGCATTTCATCGAATCCAAATTTTCGAGATGCAATGTTTCCATACATATCAATCATTTGTAGTTTTACATTCTCTATTTCTGGATCAGATATTTCAAAGACAACGGTTTCCTTATCTTTACCTTGTAACGATTGACCCGCATAAAACTCTTCTATTACTATGTGTTGGTTTTTAGCATATTTTAGTTCAAACAATTGTACTTTGTGTATTCCATCCTCATCTGCCACCTCAAATATGAAGTGTCGAATTCCACTTTTTTTAGGAAAGGCTACCTGCATATCCATTTTCGGAAATTTATCAAAGAAAGGTTGGTTTGGGTTAAAGAATCGATTCTTGTCTAATACTTCCGCCTCATATTTGGAAAGTTTTGCCCACTTCCTTCCCCAAGGCATCTTGTTGTTAAGACTGGTGAAAAGACGTTTTAAAGTATTTTGCTTTTTCTCAGCATCAATATACTGCAACCCAAATGTTCCTCTCAGCAAATAAGCGATAGATTTCCGATTCAGGTCTCTTACGGAGGTAGATACCATTTTTCCGGGGGAAATTCCTTCAATGTTACTCGCATTTACACTGTTTTTAGTGCTTCTCCCGTCTTTATTCGTGTACTCAAACGAATGAATTAGACGCACATAATATAATTTTGGAATTGGCTCAAACTGCATTGATGTATCCTCTACAAAGGATAGCCAAATATCGTTTGACAGGTCAATATTGGTCTGATTATCTTTTACAAGGTATATTTTGGCTTTTCCATTTTCATCGGTTTCAAAGTTGAATGTTTTTCTACCGAATCCGTGGCGTTCCATCTCATCCGCGTAGAAGTCTTGTACGTCTCTTATTGTTTTATCTAATTTTTCTGTAATGTATGGAGAAGGTTCTTCATCTTTCATGAGGGAGTAAACTATTCGGACAACATCAGATGATGGGGTAGCGTTTTCTAATTGTTTAGAATTATGTTTCCACACTCTAATACCCCCATCAAAGGTGCCGATTCCGATCAACTTTCCATCATGTGAAAAGGCAACAGCTCGTGGCATACTATTCGTAGGTAATGCGGTAATTGGAGAACCAGTTTCACTTGACCATAGTTCAACTGCTCTATCTCGTGTCTTATCATTCATAGTTGCACATATTTTTCCATCTGGTGAGAACACTAAATCTTCGACGTGTCCACGTTGTATTTCTCCGTGCCGTTTCCAATTCGTTGTTTTCCACATGATGTACCCTTGAGCACCGCTACTAACTAAACCTAAACCATCGTGATCCCTTTCCCCTAAATATATGTAGCGTTTCGGGACGGGACCTCCACATACCAGAAAATTACTATCAGGAGAAAACTTTAGATACCTCATCTCTACAAATGGCGTTCTTAAAGTTCTTATATGTTGTTTGGTTTGTAGGTTCCAAACATTCACAAAACCATTGTTATACCCCGCGGCAATCAATTTTCCATCTACTGAAATGCTGACTGCACATGCCGAACTTCTGATTTTATGTGCGTCATCAAACGGTAATGTAGTGACTTCTGTTATCTGCTTCGGTTTCCGAATATCCCAGAGTTTCACTTCGTTGTCAACTGTTGCAAGTTGTCCATTCGGTGAAAATGCAAATTGTCGGCTTGATGGTTCAATTGAATTGAGTTTTGTCCCCGAAGCAACGTCCCAAATTATGAGTTCTCCGGAGCCAGCACTGACGAGTAATTCACCTGTAGGAGAAAAATCGATGACCGAATATATGCCGGGATGACGAAATACCTTTTCTGGTTCTTTCGTGTCGTTTATATCCCAAAACTTTATGGTTCCGTTTACACTAATACTCGCTATGAGAGAAGCATCTATTGGTGAAAACGCAACAGAAAAAATAGGTTTTGCGTCTTCGACAGAAAAAACTTCTGGGACATCTGTTTCAGGGATAACAGTTGCACCATGCTGAAATTCGGAGATGAGTTTTGGTTTTTCTGGCAGTTCAGCAAATTTCTGCGGTAACAATTCCTCTGGTTGTGGACGAGAAATGAAAAATACGACAGTACCAATAACAGCTATTGCTAAAACGATGAGTGAGGTGAGTATGATTTTAGTTTTCATTTTCTTGACCTTAATTGAATGCTGAAAACGACCTGACAAAACAATTGATCATCATTGATGCTTTCCCGTAAAAACTAAGGTTGTGTATTTGGTTCTGATGTTTCTTCCTTAATATGAAATTCTCGTGATGCGGTGTTGCCCAGCATGTCAATCATTCGTAGTTCAACCTCTTTTATATCGGGATCAGTTATTTCAAATTCAACAGATGCGTTCTTTTTACCGTTCAACAAGCGACAACCTTGAAGATTGATTTTATAGGACTGTAAATTAGGATTTATTGGAGAAAATAATTGAACTTGATGTATCCCATCTTCATCTGATACATCAAATTGGAAGTTTCGAGATTTTGTTGCAGCCATAGGAGAGACATTTAGTGTGATCTCAGTTGGTTTATCAAAGAAAGGTTGGTCTGGATTGAAGAAACGACACTTATCCAGCCATTCTGCCTCACATTTGGATACTTCTACCCTAAGTTTGCCCCACGGCATTTTACTGTTTAGGTGGGAGAAGAAACGTTTTACTCTGTTTCGCTCATACTTATACACACGATGTCTCCAATCTAACCTGGGAAATGCATACTTGAGTTCATGTGCTATAGTCCTCCAGTCGAACTTGGTTTTGTTTGTATACACAGAAACAATGTCACCGTATGTTGTTCCTTTGGGTCCATCTATCCCATTAACAATACTGGTATATGAAAATGTATTTTTGTTTTCTGAATGATGTATGCTAACGTCTGGTAGATAGTTAGATACATCACCCTCTATAACAGCAATACAGAGGTAGTTTGACAGATCAACATTCTTGATTTGGTTTTCTTTGATAAGATAGAATTTGGTTTTTCCATTTTCATCAGTTTCAAATTTGAACGTCTTTCTACCAAATCCGTGGCGTTCCATTTCATCTGCGTAAAACTTTTGGACCTCTCTAATCGTTCTATCTAATTTTTGTGTTATGTTTGGAGAAGGTTCTTTACCCTCTGTTAGCAAATAAATTATCCGCACCACATCGTCTGGCGTATTGTCCAGTTCTAATTGTTGTGGTGTAAGTTGCCACATTTGTATAATGCCGTCCCATCCGCCAGTGAGGAGGTAATTCCCATCTTTTGAAAATTCGGCATCATTTGCCTGCGTCGGTAGAAAAGTTATTGGAGCACCAGTCTCAACCGACCAAAGTTCAACGCCTCTTCCTGAATAAGGTTGATTATTTGCACTGACGCACACCTTTCCATTTGGGAAAAACACTAACTTATCAATGTTTCCACGTTGCACTCCGCCGTGGCGTTGCCAACCTGACAAATCCCACATGATATAACCCTTAGTACTAACAACACTACTTACCCACTTTTTTTCATTCTGATCCGTGAAAAGCACGGGTCCTCCTGCTATCAGGAATTTATTGTCCGGTGAAAACTTGAGAAATTTCATTTCATAGAATGTTGTTTCTAATGTTTTGACAAGTTGCTTGGTATGAAGGTTCCATACATTTATGGTTCCGCGGGAATAACCGATGACTATCCATTTACCATTGGATGATATGTCAACTGCACTCGCCCAACCTCTGGTATTATGCGCTTCGTTGAAAGGTAAAGTATCAATCTCTTTGATTTTCTTTAGATTCCGTATATCCCAGAGTCTCAATTTATTTCGAACTGTAGCAAGTTGATTTCCATCTGGTGAAAAAGCGAATTGACCGTATGATGTTTCAAGCGTAGTGATTTTTTTTCTTGAAGCAACGTCCCACAATACCAGGTTTCCAGAACCTGCACTTGCAAGCAGTTCTCCGGTAGGTGAAAAACCCACAGATGGGGATATTCCAGGATGGTTAAGAGTTTTTACAGGTTCTTTCGTGTTGTTTGTGTTCCATAATTTTATAGTGCCAGCTCCATTAACACTCGCTATGAGAGAAGCATCTACTGGAGAAATCGCAACAGAAACAATATCCCGATTGAGCCCAGGAGGAACAAAATAAGAGTGACTCATATCAGACTTACTCGTTGTACCGTGATGAAATTCGGAAATGAGTTTTGGTTTTTCTGGTAGTTCCGCAAATTTCTGTGGTAACAATTCCTCTGGTTGTGGCCGAGAAATGAAAAATACGACAATACCAACAATTGCAATGACTAATAGAATGAATAAAAGTAATATCTTTTTGTTTTTCATTGTTGACCGCACTATCTCCTGTCTACAAGGTTCATTTTTCTAAACACTATGTTGCCGTACCCATCAATAACATGAATCTTCGCTTCGTTTCCAGCATATTCTGGATAATCGAATTCCACTGTAGTTTCTGTTTCAGCATCCAGATTTAGATAATCATACAATACATACTTTATCCCTTTATACTTACTTTTCCAGTCTGCTTTGTTTTTATCGGGATCTGTGCTTGACTGATAACCTAGCGGTGGGTTTTCATTAGTTGGTATTACAAACAATCGCACTTGATGTATTCCATCAGCATCTTTTAGATAAAATCGCACTTTTCCTTTTAAAGTTGAGAGTTTCTCAATTGTTGATGGCTTATTAAAAACTTTCTGATAAGTGTTAAAAAGACGGCTCTTATCCAACCATTCAGCGTTCTTTTTAGATAATTGTTTCTGTTTACTCCCATAAGACATAAGATATGAAGGATCGCTAAAATCTCTGCCTAATCCAAAAGCGTATCCGAACATTCGTAGCATTGATCTTGGTATATATCCGTCGGAGTCTTCTGGAATAATGATGGTACCACCTCTCTGACCAGAGATATCTTTTTCATAGTTAATTTTAAATGAATTTGGAATTGCTGTAACTACAGCATTATTGTATAAATCATCTTCAAGATTAGCAGCGACAAGGATGAGATAAATATTCCTTGTTTCATCAAAGTCGTCATATATTTCTCTCTTAACTCTTGCTAAGGTGTTTTTCATATAATATTCCGCAGTTGTCCTGCCTTCAACGAGATATATTTTGGCTGAACCATCTTCGTTCGTCTCATAAGTAAAGGTTTTTCTACCGAACCCATGACGTTCCATTTCGTCTGCAAAATAGTTTTGAACACTCTTAATCATCTTGTCTAAATTTTCTGGTATATCCTCTTGAGCACCACAATCACTTGGTATAAAATAGATCAACTTAACGATATCTGTTGGCGTGGTATGCTGTTCGTTTAGATAGTCTGCGATGTTCCAGACACCAAGAAAACCGTCCTGTCCGCCTGCTGCTAAGAAGTTACCATCTGAAGATATGTCAACGCAATTAATCCACTGCGTATAACCTTCAATTGATGTTAATTGTTCTCCATTCTCTACTGACCATAATTTAATTTCCTTAACTCCACCAGTTACTAAAGTCTTACCATCGGGTGTAAATGCGATATCAAACACAGGCTGCGTTGAAATTTTATCATTGACTTGTCCATCTGTTGCCGTATGGAATTTTATTGCGGAATAGTGTTTTATCTCATCATCATCTTTTGCGATTGCAAGTATCGGATTGTCAGTCTTAGGCACAAATTCTAATGCTTCTACCAAATCTAAATCTTTATTTTTATTTCTTATGTTAAATGCCACCTTTTTGATAGCTTGATTCTCAACAATTTTCCATACCTCAACATCTCCACTAAATTCATCTGTAGTCGCAAGTAGTTTCCCATCTGCAGAAAATGCCACAAAATCCTTGAAACCCTTTGTAGGTATTGAGGGTCCCTCTTTAATTGCCTTTGGATTGCGGATATCCCATAATTCAATATCTGAACTGTCAATTGCTAACCATTTACCGTCTGGTGAAAAAACGGCGTTCATAGCATAACGGCTTACAGTTCTAATATATTTTTTGTTATCAATATCCCATAATCTGACACCATTTCTCAATTCATTAACAGCAAGCAATTTTCCATCCGTAGAAAAAGAGAATGAATCTCCTTTGAGTTTTGCTATCGGTTTATTTGGGTTGTTTATATTCCAGAGTTTTATACTGTCGTCATCTTGATTCCTGCTGACAATTAGGGAGGCGTCTATAGGTGAAAAAGCGACAGCGTCAATATAGCTGCCGTGTTTGATCTGAGCGATAAGAAGGGGTTTTTCAGAAAGCTTCACATATTTTTCACGAATCTCATCTGGAATCTCCACTGTCCTTGGCGTTCGTGGTGGGAGTTCGTCGTCTATAGATAGAAAATCCCTATAGATTATGTTCTTACCTAAATTGAGAAGTAAGATTACACCGATGAGGAATACAATGCCGATTAATAGTAAAGAGATAAAAGTTTTACGTGTCATGATGTTTCTTAATCCATTGAGTTAGTATCTTGCCTTATGGAATCATATTGTTAGGTTTGTCTTATATCATACCACAAGTTAAGTTGACATGGTATATAATTTACGTCGCCTCCATGCAATTACGTCTTGACAATACAAGCAAATTGCGTTAACATAAGCGCAAAAACATCAGGAGAACGCATATTTACGAAATAGTTATACTATGTTTTGGAGCATGGCTTACGGGTGTAAGCAAAGCGGGATTCGGTGGTGGCATCGGTATGATAGTTGTCCCCCTATTTGCCCAATTCCGACCTGCCCGTAACGTCGTTGCCCTAATGCTTCCGTTGCTTTTTTCGACAGATGTATTTTCACTTGGACACTACTGGAAGCAGTGGCACCGCAAAAGTGTTTGGCAACTGTTACCGGGTGCTGTCATCGGTATCTTACTTGCCAGTTTCATCTTGAATGATTTATCAGATGAACATCTTAAGAAGGTTATCGGTGGAATTGCTTGTCTGTTTGCGATATTAGAATTTGTCCGGTCCAAACGCAAACGCACAAAAGTTTCAGAGGAGACAAATGAAGAAACCCCTATCAGTTTCAAGACATGGCACGGTTTGTTATTAGGTGCGCTTGCAGGCATTTTCTCAACACTCGCGCATATGGCGGGACCGGTCATTGTCATGTATCTGTTGCCGCAGCGGTTAGGGAACCGCACATTTGTCGCAACGACAACGATACTCTACTTTTTCATCAACCTAACAAAGATACCGGCATATATCCAACTTGGTCTTTTTTCTACTGAAATCATCATTGAAGCATTAGCGTTACTGCCGTTTATAGGACTCGGTGTTCAAGTTGGGGTGTATCTCAACAGTAAATTTTCGGAGCGGAACTTTTCCAGAATTGTCTTATTCGTTCTATTTGCAACCGGTATACATCTTCTGTTTTGGTAGGAAATATGCGGACGGGGAAACCCCGTCCATACGAACGTTTTTTGTAAATAGGCGGACGGGGAAACCCCGTCCATACAAGCGGGCTTTGTTAAATAGGCGGACAGGGAAACCCCGTCCATACGAACGTTTTTGTAAATAGGCGGACGGGGAAACCCCGTCCATACAAGCGGGCTTTTTAAATAGGCGGACGGGGAAACCCCGTCCATACAAGCGGGCTTTGTTAAATAGGCGGACAGGGAAACCCCGTCCATACGAACGTTTTTTTAAAATAGGCGGACAGGGGAACCCTGTCCCTACGAGCGGTCTTTGTTAAATAGGCGGACAGGGGAACCCTGTCCATACGATTAACCTAATAACGATGGAGAAACATAATGACATTAAAATGGGGTGTCCTCGGTGCAGGAAGCGTTGCGCAACGTCGCGTAATGCCGGCAATCCAAAAAGCGGAAGGTGCTGAATTACACGCCCTCTTTTCGAGAGACGAAACACGCGCCGAAAAACTTGCTAAAGAATACAACGCAACAAGAGCTTATAGCGACGTTAATGATCTATTTTGGGACAAAGAAATTGATGCAATTTACGTTTCTACACCCGTTAACTTGCATTATGAACAGGTCATCGTTGCTGCAGAACACCGACTCCACGTCCTATGTGATAAACCGTTGGCACTCACACCACAAGAATCCATACGGATGGCAAACGCGTGTATTGCTAACAGTGTCCATTTACAGGTCTGCTTTCTGTTCAGGTTCCATTCCTGTTTTCAGCAGATTAAAACTTGGGTTGACGAAAATCGTCTCGGTCAGATAGTCCATGGTAGAATGCCGTTCCTCAAGAAATACCTATTAAAGCCTGATGAATGGCGCGCACAACCTGACAAGAGTGGTGGTGGATGTCTGATGGACTTAGGTCCGCATAGTGTTGATATGTTGCGATACCTTATCGGTGAGGTGACAGAAGTTTCTGCATTCTGTGATAGTGCAATCCACAACTACGAGGTAGAGGAAACGGGTGGTATCCTGATGCGGTTTGAAAACGGCGCGCAAGGGTTCACTGACCTTAGTTTCTCTGTGGCACAGTGCGACATTGTTCTTGAACTTTACGGCACAGAAGGCACGGTCACTGTGTTAAACGATGATGGATGGAAAATCCATACTAACTTTAATGGTGAAAAACAGGTTATCGCCTCACAATTTGAAGACCTATACCAACGCCAGTTTGAGCATTTCGCAGAATGCGTTGCGACAAGGGGGGAAGCGATTGCCAGCGGGGAAGACGGATTAAAAGCAAGCAGCATATTAGCCGCAGCATACGAATCCGCTAAAACAGGTAAAGTTGTCCAATGTGAATACTTTAGGTAGGGTTTCGCTTCGCTCTACCTGACCTAAAAGTTAAGTATTGACAGAACAATAGTTCGGTGTAGCTCATTTTAAAATGAAATCCAAACTGCGTCCTGCGGTCTACTTTCTCATCCCATTTCTACTCGGCATCATCACGGGAAACTACACATCAATCCCAATTTTCTGGCTATGGTTATCCATCTTGATATGTCTCATCTGCAGTATGGTAGCACGGAATCGAAGAAGGTATCTGTGTTACATACTGCTTCATCTCGCTGTCTTTGCGTGTGGACTGCTGAGATTAGAGATCGCCACCGTCCCATCAATCCCGAATCATTTTTATGATAGACCTGTTAGTTTCACAGGTAAAACGACATATCAACCTGAGCGTGGCGAAGCATGGGATGCATGCTACGCTGTCGGACAGATACAACTATTAGATGACCCTGTGCAGACGGTTTCAACGAAGGTGTTGATTAGGTTCGACGAACTCATTCCGCTACGATACGGTAGAAAACTTACCTTAACTGGGGTACTTCATCAACCCGATACGAAACGCAATCCTGGCGGTTTTGATTATCGTGCCTACCTTGCACGGCAAAACGTATATGGTATTATTTCTCACCAAGGATTGCTTCGCTTAGGTGATCAGGTAGGTTTTCCACCACTACGTTGGATAGAAGCACTTCGTCTGGGAACTGAACGTATTATTGATGATGTTTATGGCAAATACAAAGATACCGAAACAAGCGGATTGCACGCACAATTGTTAAAGGGGATTCTACTCGGTAAACGTGGAGATCTGCCAACGGAGACATTAGACATCTTTCGGAACAGTGGTACTTTCCATGTATTAGCCGTGTCAGGTTTGCATGTTGGTCTGATTGCGATGTTCTGCTTCGTTGCTTTTTCCAAATTTCGTATCCCAACGTTACCCTATCGAATTCCACCTAAGGTCGTTTCATTGCTGACGATTGTAGCGATTGTTATCTATGCATGTTTGGTCGGTTTCCGTCCTTCGGTGTTTCGTGCGGCACTGATGGCGACGTTATATCTATTCGCCAGGATCATCGACCGTGATGCTGATATTTACAATCTACTTGCTGTGGCAGCGTTAGCGCTCCTCGTGTTAAATCCGACTCAGGTGTGGGATGTCGGTTTTCAGTTGTCTTTTGTTGCTGTCGTTGCCATCGTCTATTTTGTGCAGAAAATGGAGAAACCGATTCAGAAGTTATGGGATACCTCTGAATCTGACGAAATAAGCGGACTGGTTAAATATAAGAAACTGGCTTTGAAATGGTTAGTGCTATCTTACCTTGTGACATTCGCTGCACAACTTGGCACATCCCCCTTTATCGCGTATCATTTTTATAGGTCATACCCGCTTGGTATTATCGTCGGTCCGTTTGCTGTTGGACTTGTTTCACTCATCGTTGGTGTGGGTATGACATCTGTTTTAGTGGGATTTATATTTCTCCCACTTGCCAAAATTCTTGCAGTGTTCAACCACACAATAATGTTCATATTCCTAAAACTTATCGGCTTTTTCGGACAGGAATGGGGAATCATGAAGATAGCACCCCCATCGTTTGGGCTCATTGTTGTCTACATTGCATTAATATTGGGTATCACACACTGGCGTTATGTATATCAACAGTGGAGAACTGCCAGTCTTATCGGGCTTTCAGTTTTCGCAATCTGGGTTTGGGACAGTGCATTTCACGAACAGGGGCGCCTGTTAGAAGTGGTTACGCTTGATGTCGGACAGGGGGATGCTGCGATTGTAAGATTTCCCGATGGGAAGACGATGTTGATTGATGGCGGTATTCAACGTTCATATTACGATGAAAAACGGCAGAGACTGGTTGAATACGATGTCGGTGAACGGGTTATTGAACCTTTCCTTGACGCGAACGGCATTCGGCAACTGGATTTAGTCGTGCTTTCACACCCTGACCTTGATCACGGAGGTGGACTTGCTTACATTTTGCAAAACTATAAAGTTATGCGAGTCATTGGGATTGCGGATATGCAACTTGAAGCCTCAACCCATAAACGTCTTCGGAGTATAGCGAAAGCGCGTGATATTCCACATTCATTTCCTTATGCTGGTGAAATAGATTTGTCTCCAACTGCAACACTTAGCCTACTACATCCGATTGATGCTGCCTCTACCGACCTAATGGACGCTAACAAGAACGCTGATTCACTTGTAATAAAACTCAGTTATGGTGAAGTAGACATCCTCTTCACTGGAGATATAGAATCTGCGGGTGAAACGAGGATAATCGGTTCGCAACAGGATTTAAGGTCAGAAATACTGAAAGTGCCACATCACGGAAGCCGCACTTCAAGCAGCGTGCAGTTTATAGATGCAGTGCAACCGCGCTATGCTATCTATTCACTTGGTCAGAGAAATCAGTTTCAATTGCCTCATCCTGAAGTTGTTGATAGGTATCAAGAGAGTAATTGTAGGCAATTGAGGACAGATCAACTCGGTGCGATCATTTTGAAAACAGATGGGACGCGGTGTTGGTTTAGGTATACCGTTTTAGCGAGCGACAACATTTTCTAAATGATTATGTAACATTATTTCGTAGGTCGGGTAGAGCGAAGCGAAACCCATAAATCAACGATGTGAATGCGCGTATGGCATTCATCGGGTGTAAACTTAAGGAATTTTCTATGTCAGAAACCCTCTTCAGTCCCGTAGGGACGCTATGTTTATAGAAGAATGTGTACCCCACCCTCTTCAGTCCCGTAGGGACGATATGTTTATATGTACATCAACAATAAATATGCCGTTCCTACGGAACTCAAGACAGGTGGGGACAGCGTTTTCTATAAACATATCGTCCCTACGGGACTAAAGAGCATCCAATCCCTATAACCATAGTGTCTATTTATTTAGATACTTCACTATGGGTGGGTGTTCCTGTTTATCTGTTTATTATTTTAAGTTCTTTTAGTGCCTGATTAATCGCTTTTATGAGATTCTCCCGTTCTTGTTGTTTTGCTTTTTTTAAGGCGGTGTGTAGATCCTTTTCGCCCTCAGTCGTGTGCCCCAATATTAGTTTCGCGACGCCTCGATGGTAGTAAACTTTAGCCTGATACGCAAAGCGGTGCGTTGATCTGAGTACGGTATCAAAATCGTCAATTGCCCCTAAGAGGTCTCCTGTTTCTGACTTGGCAATGCTGCGATTGACAAAGGCATCAAAATAACGAGTTTTTAGTTTGATAGCGGTATCATAATGACGGATTGCCTCGGCATATTGTCCCAACTTCGCTTTTGCTATACCGATAAGGTTGTGAGCAATAAAGACTATACCGATAAGATGATTGTTAGCGACAAAGACATTATCGGGGTCAAGATGAATAATCATTGTCCAATCTTTGATCGCCTTTTCATAATCCCCTCGCCGATAGTCTGTGTATCCCCAATGGAAATAAGTATGTGCAGTGATCGTGTTATTCTTGAGCTGTGATAGCGGTATTGGGGGATCGTTTTGCAGCAGGAGTGTTTTGAGAACGTTCGTAGGTATAACAAAGTGGAGATGTTCTATATCCACAATGTCGTGTTGAAATATTGTTGTGCCCAAAACATCGCCATACGCATTGAGCACGACACCCCCACGGATGCCCGGTGAAACGGGTAAAGATACACCAATAACTTCACCTGATGCATTCAGCACTGCCCCCCCACTGCTGTCCTCTGTAATAGGGGTTCTTACCAAAAGTTTTCCCAAGGCACGGATCTCTCCTTTTGAGGACTTACCTTCTAATTTTTCAGAACACCACGCGATGGATACCTCTTCTCCCAGTTTTATCTTCTGACTATCAGCAATCAGCGGAAGCGGTTTGATACCATCGTTTGTCACCTTTAGAAGTGCGATGTTATTGTCCTTGTCAATTGCAATAACACCTTCTATCTCGTGTTTTTTGTGTTCTCCCACTTGTTTGATGGTGCCGTGTGCAGCACCTGCTATGACATGATAGTTTGTTACGACTGTATTCGGTGCCACAAAAAAACCGCTGCCACTACCGAGCGGGGTGCCGTCGTTAGCTTCCATCTCTAACAACACAGTTGCTTTCAGTGCTTCTTTGGCTGCTTCTGGAACACTTTGTGCGGATACCGCCCCTATTACACAGCATAAAAGCAAGAATATCGCAAAACACTTATGGGCAAAAAAACGCGTCAGCATACGTAAATCTCCTTTGTTAGTGTGCGGGTTTTGTACCTCCCCGCAGGACGTAATTGATCCCTGGTTTGTTCCATCTCATAGAAGCTTGTTTATACCATTTCTATAAATTATTGTCTCATTAGGCGGTTGTTATTGTAGGTATTCTTCAGGACACAAACTGAAAGTTTGTGCTACAAAAAGAGACATTTTCAATTAGAAATGGTATTACATCTTTGGGCTACAACATGTTTACAAAAGTTTGCGTAAGTTTTAAGAATTCTATTATATTTCTGGTAAAGATTCAAGATTATTTTTTTAATCTTCAATAGAGTGCCTGCTACTCTTTGGACTGTTCTTGTTTTGCAAATGTGTTTAGTAATTGGAGTTTGAGTTTGATTATTGCGATGATTCTGTTTGGATCTTTCTCTGCACATAGCCGTTTTTCGGTTATGACCATCATTTTTTGTAGTTCTTGTTTGAAGAAGTCTCCTTTTTCCTTTCCAATGTTTAATAAGTGGGTTACGTATTCTTTTCGTGTTTGGTCGAATAGTTCCTTATACTTTTTTGGAAAGTCGCTATGGTCAATGTTATATCTCCGAATTTGATTAGAAATTTCGCGTTTGACGTTTCGTTTGTGTTGTTCGTCAATTTCTTTATTTCTGGGTTCTTGATATTTCTTCACGATCTGTTCTGTGAGTTCTGGTAAATCCTTTTTGAATTTCTGTATTCCGAGATTATGATCCATTTCAAAATAGAGTGCTTTATACTGATCAAGTTCTGCATTGATGTGCTTATCTATCTTTGCTTGTTCATCAACAGTCAGATTTTCGTTGTTTTCAGATGGGGATTTTGGCAGATCATCTGGGAATTCGTTCATGAATGCTATTACGACTTCGTTTCGTGTCATAAATTTTGCGAAACATGTGACTACATAAGTTTTGTGGTGTTCTTGAAAAATCATTCATTTTCCTCCTTGGAAATGAGTTTGGGTTTATCAATTTTTGCGCCTCGCGCGTGTTAGGAAACCGGACTTCCAAATTAACACTAATTTTGCTGTTTAATTTACCGTACCAAAAATGCCGTTATTTCCGTCGCGTGGTATGGTTTGTCAATCTCTTGTCAGGCTTGTCCCTGTTTGTGTTGATAAGGTGTTTTTTGCAAAATATTAATTTTTTTTTTTTGCTTGTTTTGGTACAGTTTCTATTTTCTTTATGTTTTGTGCAATTATATTCAGTCTATTTTGTGCTTTTTTCATTGTCGTATTCATTTTTTGTAACCTCTTGTAACTTCAATGCCTTCGGCATTTTTGAATGCTTCAGTTGAATGAGAATATAGTGCTGCTCTACCCTTGATCTGTAATATTGTAAGATTACCTAAATAAAAATACCGGCACAATTAAGGATGATTGTGATACAGTTCAAATACAGGCACAATCTAACAGAAGGACACTTTCAACAATTGGACAACTATATTGTAACACATGTTGATAACGTTTGCCAAATTATTTTTTAGAAGTTGTGATTCTATGATTTTTTTATGTAAAACGCTCTTCAGTCCCGTATGAAGTTAAAGAATTTATTCGGGCAATTTGGCGATGTTAGGAAACCTCGCCAGCGGCATCGGGAAGGTATGTGCGGTTAGGAAACCGCACCATATGCGTCAATTTAGTGATTTTTCCAGGCCGGTAGGTGCGATTTCCTAATCAATTCAGAATACCAAACGCGTATTCTGACATACCCGGATCCTTCGCGAAAACCTTTATCAACGCAATTGGCACAAACCCGGTGCGGTTAGGAAACCGCACCTACCGTGTCTGGCCCCAAATTACCTAATTTATTATTTTAACTTCATTAGGGACTAAAGACGAACACAATATGCTGAAAAGCAACATTAACGTAATAACAGAGAATTATTGAAAATATTGAAAACTGAATAACCCTATTACACAACCGCATATTTGACAGTAAATGTAAAATATAATAAAATAGCGTTGAGAAATTGATATAAAGAAATTCAAGGAGCGATTATGAGTAAAACACGAAAAGTTGTGATGCGGAATGAGGCGGGACGTATCTGGACAGAAGAACAGGAAACACCTTCACCGAAACCGGGGCAACTGTTGGTTGAGGTTCACGCATCAATGGTCAGTCCTGGCACAGAACTTGGCGGTATCAAACGGAGACGGGAAAACCCGGGTTCCGCGTCCCATCAACGTGCATTCGGCTATACAAACGCTGGTGTCGTCATCGGAAAAGAGGGGGATTGTGATGAGTTTGAA
Organism: Candidatus Poribacteria bacterium; assembly: GCA_965261435.1. Taxonomy (GTDB): domain Bacteria; phylum Poribacteria; class WGA-4E; order WGA-4E; family WGA-3G; genus MSPOR6. The sequence continues at coordinate 1,392,736 of CBDHDL010000021.1, read as the reverse complement.
ATCGGTGACAGAGTCGCGGGGATGGGTGGTGGCTATGCCTTACACGCCTCTTATGCTTGTGTACCGCATAACTTGTGCGCTAAGATTCCTGACAGTGTGAAGTATGAGGTGGCAGCATCTATCCACCTTGTGGCGACTGCCTTGCATGCGGTGCAGCGTGGACGGATCCGTATCGGTGAAAATGTCGTCATTGCGGGATTGGGTATTCTCGGACAGTTTGCATCTCAGATTGCTAAAACTGCGGGTGCTTATGTGATAGGTTTGGACCGATTGGCGTTGCGGATCGGCATCGCTGAAAGTGCTGGTATAGACATGGCAATAAATATCTCTGAAACAGATCCTGTTCCGATTGCGAAGGAATTCACGCGTGGGTACGGTATGGATTGCGGGATTATCGCTTTCGGTGGAGATGCGACGAGTGCTTTTCAGCAGATACGCCTGATGTTGAAAACTGCCCCTGATACGCATAAGATGGGACGGATTGTGATTGTCGGTGGTGCGAGTATCACACACGGATTTGCTGCAGGACTCGGTAATGTTGACGTTATCAGTGCTGCACGTACCGGTCCAGGCTATCACGATGAAGCTTATGAACACGGTGCGGATTATCCTCCTGTGTTTGTGCCGTGGCCAACACAACGGAATTTAGAATTAGCATTACGGCTTATGTCGGAAGGTAAAGTCAAGGTGGAACCTCTGCTTACAGATATAGTGCCGATTGACCAAGCTGCTGAGGCATGCGAGAAATTGATACAAGACCCAAATACAGCGTTAGGCGTTATCTTTACAATGCAATAAATGAGATTAGGAATATTGAATGGAAATTAGAGCGGATGACCTTGTGAAATGAAGATTAATCAAATAGTCAACTTGAACCTTGGTGCATCGAAAAACGTGAACGTCCCCTCCAGTAAATATAGAAACTACAAGAAACAAGAGGAATAAGCACTATGAATAGTCTCTTAAATACCACACCCCGTTTATTCGCAAGTATGGTAAAGCGAACATGGTGTTTTTCAGGTATATATACCTCTTCCCACCAGTCTGCAGTGATTATCTCCCCCTGTTGCCTTGTTTTCTCCATAAGTTTATACGGATTCACTGGCTGATGAGGGACAAAAAGGAATGACAATCCAAAAGACAATATCAGGACACAGAGGGGACTTAGCGTGAAACAACCCAACCAAAACAAGCACTTCGTGAACATGTATTACTCCAGGTAGATATGCAACTCATTTAGTTAAGTGTCTGGTATTTTTCATAATTGTGCTTACACCAGTATCTATCAATAAGTATAAGGTCTAACGACTTGAAAATGCTATTTTTATTGATTTGACTTGACTATTATGGCATGAGTTGCCATCCTAATAGTATAAAAACAAATCAAGTTTTTTGATTATACTTAGGAGAACATCTCCTGCTTTATCAGATTATCAAATCTACCAAGTTTTTTCAACATCTTCTTTCTTCACGCTAACGGACTCGCGCGCTTAAAGATGAGCGTTACTGTTCATTGATCCAATCTTTGATAGATTGGAGTTCATCGGGAGTCACTGCTGGGATCCCGCTGTCTGGCGGCGGCATTTTACCCTCGACGATTTCCTCAACGATTTCACTTGCATCCGCATTTCCCACAAGGAATATAACACCTTCATCTCCACCTGCAATGAAGGATGCATACGTAGTAAAATCCAAATCGTGGGGTGGACTGAAGTCACCGCTTGGGGCAACGTGACACCCAGAGAGTGCACATTTTTCTGCAAGAATCGGTGCAACATTCGCTTTAAAAGCGGCTTGTGGATCAGGAGATTCGTCCTCACTGCCACAACCCATCATAAAGAGGAATAAACCCATCAATAACAGCCAATATATTGTCTTTCTCATAATTAACTCCTTCTGATTGTTTCCGATTGCCGGGTGCAACAAGTAATTAAGCGAGGTTACGAAAAAATCAACGGTATGAATGCCATTTAGGCATTCCTCGCCTCGCCAGCAGAGTGGTGTACCAGCCTCATGTTAACAAGAAATCACCCAATTAATTATTTAACTGGTATTTTTCATAATTGTGCTTACACCAGTAACTATCAATAAGTATAAGGTATAACGACATCAATACCTTCGCCAAAAATGGACAGTTCTTCATAAACCAACCAACTTCAAGAAACTATTCAACGGGGTTTTCAATGTGCGGGTGGAACAGAGGACCACTTATACCCGTATCCCGTTCAGAATACACTAAGTTTAGAGCCTTTACACCTCAAGACAGTCAAATGTTGGTTGAAGTATTTACATGATTAAAATGCTTCTGCCAAAACATGAAACTATTTTTATTCATTAAAATCCTTGAACATCACGGATCGTCGGGTGGTATCCAAGACATATCCATTCAACGCAAACTTAGAAAATTGGCGAAGTTATTGATACATGTGCTACAACTATGATAATGTATATATTCATATTAATCAATAACTTTTTTAATGTTATTATTATTTCTTATATCTTAATATGAATTTTACAATACGAAAAAAATACCGTAGTTATTCTATAGGTCACAAACTGGAAGTTTGTGGTACAAAAAAGAGACATTTTCAATTAGAAAATGTCAATAATATACCTATAAACACTGCGGTGAACCTTTCTATGATTATGGTCAATGTGAGTGCTAAACTCATGAATACACACCGTTGTAAAAATACAAGATATAGTGTTTTAGAACTAAAGGCACACTACCGAGGTTTGAAGTATCTACACGAAACATTAAAAATACTTCCGCAAAAACCTGAAACTATTGTTATTCAGCACATCAATGAACAACTGTGATCAATCGGTGCTATTCACTACACGCAACCTGAATTAAACCCAGGATAATTGGAGAAGGTATTGCAAAACCTGAAACTATTTTTATTCATTAAACCCTTAAACATCACGGATCAAAGGGTTGTATTTAGGACATATCCATTCAACGCAAACTTAGATAAGTGGTGAAGGCATTAAGTTATTATACAACCATTCATAATTTAACTATAGTTTCCTTGTTTTTGTCCAATGAGTGTGGAAAACCATACCAGATCTGAGCGCACACAAACCCATACCCGTATTGAAAAAATAACACCTTGAAAGGTAGCATAAAACTTCTACATACCTTTCAGAGAAAAAGGAAACGAAAATCACGATTTAATCGCTTTTTCCGGCCCCATAGATTTCTTGAAAAAGACTGGTGCCCAATTATGATAAAGGTTTCAAAGGTAGGGTGTTGTCCTTTGAGACCTTTTGACATCTCTTGAAAGCAGATGGGGATTGGTATTGATAACCTTTCAATGCTCAACCACGAGCCTACGTAATTGGACGAAAATCAGGTAGTTTAGACAGTTTTTTGAGATTATAATGCTTGTTCAACCAAGTGATTGCTACATTAATTGACCAAACAATAATTCATACTAACCTTTTAATCTTTGGAACCATTAGGTTCCTTTTTGTGCACTCGCCACCTTGTTGCCGATTCGGTATTGAGTGCAGATTGAGCATATTTTGCTTATAACAGGATATTACGTGTAATGTCAAATTAAATTTTATTTGAATGTTGGGTGTGTAAAGTGTTTGGCAAAGGATTGATTTTTGCTTATGTTCGGTTTTGTTTACATAGCACTCCGATGGAGTGCGGTCACTTGACACACATTATTCTATAGACATATTGATCCGCTGGAGCAAAGAACCAATCTATTGACAGAGCGGTGTCTCCTTACAACAGAGATATGGTATGTCAATGGAATTCGGAATGCCTAAAACTTTGCACTCAAGCCGATTAATATGTCTTATGACTTTCTCCGTGATGCTGTCAAAGTATTTACACACCCACGAAATCTATAGAAATTGACATCTATGACACAAAGGTGTATAATTTAATCAAACCAATGTGTAGGAAACATATTTTCAAATCAGAACGCGTTAACTTGCTGATGGGTAAGTTAAAAACATAAGTACTATCAACACTTTCTTGTGAACATTTTCGATCTTATCATCCTTGAGTAAACTATCGTTGTATATAAAAGGTAAACTTACATGCCAGAATCCAAAGTGTTTTTAGATAAAGTACATATCAAAAACTTTCTAAGTTTGCGGAATGTGACACTTCCACTTAAGCCCCTCACTGTCTTAGTAGGTCCCAACGCCAGCGGGAAGTCAAACTTCTTGCGAGCATTAGGTCTATTTATGCAAATGATAAATGCGGAGAAGTTACCACGAGAAGAAATAATCCAAAATTCTATTTGGGCAGGAGGGGCGAACAACCTAACTTTTCAATTTTATGTTAGAATGGATAAAACTCCAACGGTATATAAATTTGAGATCATTACGGAAGACGAAGATCTGACTATCAACGAGGAATTGATCATTAATGGAATGAAGGTTATTTCAATTCAGGGAGGGCAAGGAGAAGTATGGGATGAAGATGGAATAAACAAAACAGTCTACAAAGCCAAACCTAACAAAATCTCTTTAGGATCTGCTGGGGATTATGGAAAAAGACCTTTCACCAGCAAGGTAACAGAGTTTTTTCAGTCATGGAATTGCTACGACTTGCAACCTGAACTTATGCGTGGTTTTTTTCAGACGCCACCATTTGGCTTTGATCCAGATAGCATTTTGGAACGATCTATACGATTTGGTAAATTCTCACAATTAGAGAACGATGGATCAAATTTAACATCCTTACTATCCAACTGGTGCGATAGTGAACCAGCATTATTTGAGAAGATAAATGAACTTCTTTTTGCATCTGCAAACCTTAAAATAGGTTGTTCTGAAATTAACGGTTTCCCTCAGTTATATATATTAGAGGGGTATAAGAATCCTATACCTTTCAACAGAGCATCTGAAGGCACATTACATTTGATTGCTTATTTCATCTTACTAAATCAGCCTGAATTACCAACTCTTTTAGCAATTGAGGAACCAGAACGGCATCTTCACCCTGGTGCTTTAAATGATATTGCAGGTGTTCTTGAACAACTTTCAGAACAGACACAGGTAATAATTACAACCCACAGTTCTCAACTCCTTGATGCCTTTGATCCAGATAAATTATCCGATTCCCTGGGTGTTTTACTTTTACGGAAGCGATCAGGAATTGGCACGGAAGTCTTAAATCTTCAAGAAATCAAGGATAAACGCGAAGCACTTGATGGTTGGATCGCAGATTTTGGTATCGGCAGTGCCATTTTTGATAGTGAACTGCTGCAAGACCTAATGGAGGAACCTGTATGATAAGTATTAGGGCCTGGAACATAGGATCTGACAGAGACACCAATGCAGTTAATTTATTGAAGGATGAGTTTCTGAGAGCACGGCAGCTTGGACATTTGGCAATACGATCAGCAGGAAGAAGTGCATTTCGAAATTGTCATAGAAAAGGGGCACCGATAGATGAAAGTCTGAAGAAGGCAATTCAACATTACCTCATACAAGATGATTTTATAGTTTTCATTACCGATGTTGACAATTCAAAATCAGACTACACCAAGCAAACATCGTTAAAATCTCCTCTCCATTTACCATGTGTCGGGATGCAAACGATGACAAGTTGATTGAATGTGCAATCTCTGGACGTGTCCAATTCTTGGTATCAACTGACAATGATCTCATAGACGATGCTGCACTCAAAAAGGCTCTGTTTGAATTCGGCGTTGAGATTGTTGACCCGCAAATTTTCCTAAACAAACTATAGTTTGGAAAGTACTTTAATGACTTATGGAAATTAGAGCAGCACAGGAATCAGAATTAGAACAGGTTGTTGAACTGAATTGCACTGCGTTCAATCCGAACCAGCATGAACGTTATTGGCAATATGTGCGTGGTGATAGCAGTTATCGGCTTTCACAGACGCGAGTGGTCGTTGTGAATGATCGTGTTGTTTCGACGTTGCGCGTGTGGGAACGGAGAATAAGGATCGGTACATCTCTCGCTATGATGGGTGGAATAGGAGGTGTTTGCACTGATCCCAAATACCGTGGTGTCGGGTATGCGTCTGCACTCATGAGAGATACTATCGGATACCTAAAAAGCAGAGGATATGACCTTGGTGTGCTTTTTACGATTATACCGGAGGCGTTTTACCATAGATTAGGGTGGACATCTCTGCCACTGCGCGGTTTCTCGGTGGACTGCAATTCGGATGCGGTATCAGAAATGTCTTCTGACTGGCAGATTAGAGATTTCAACCCAGATACTGATTTGGATGCTATTGCGTCAATACACGACATCGCTAATAAATACCAGAGCGGTACTGTTTCGCGAACGCGTGCTTATTGGGATATGCAACCCTCCCGTATTCGTGGCATCCTTCCTACAGTTGTCGCACATAAGAATGGGGATATTGCGGGATATCTGAACTATCAGATAGGAGACAAGTGTGCGGAGGTGCTTGAGGTTGGGTATACACCTAATAATTCAGAATTATTAGATGTACTTGTGTCCCACTTTTTGAAGACGTGTGTTGAGAATAAAGTTGTAGAGATGACAGGTATGTTCTCCCCACAACATCCTTTTGTTAGCCGTCTTGTAGAAAGGTGTGGTGGAGGACTAAATCATTGCACAGATACAGCGATGATGCTCTATGCGGTAAGTTTGTCTGTACTGCTGCGTCGGTTTGTCGTCGGATGGGAAGCACAGATTGCTGCTGCTGATGATGATGAATCGTTCCCGCAGCTTGCTGTGAGATTTCCTGTTGTCAATAACCAGCAAGCGGTGTTACGTTTCAACGGTAACGATACAATCCAGATCGTTGACGATGCTTCTGATGCGGTGAACATAGACCTGCGTGAAGATGAATTTTGGCAACTGCTGTTCGGTGAAATTGGTTGGGAACAGGTAAAATCGGATTCATCGGTTTCTGAAGAGGTGTCGGCTTTTTTAGAGGTGCTGTTTCCGAAACGCGATGTGATTTTCTGGTATCCGGATCGGTATTGAGCGAAGGTACGGATTTTTCTTATCTTAAATGAAGTTTAAGATAATATTTCGGTAATTTGACGAGGTTAGGAAACCTCGTCAGCAGCAACGCGAAGAGGGCTCAGACAAAGTCATTCAAACAATAATTAAGGAGAACATATAATGGAAAAATCATTCAAAAGACCCTATAGACCTGTAGACCTCAATAGTTCATTAACTCAGTCGTTTTCACTGATGTCAATGTCCGAAGAACTCATGGCAGAAGCCGCATTTGCCACGTCAGGTAGATCCTCGCTGACTCTTGCTCGTGGAGATGAACTCACGATCGTTCTCGTTGTATTAAAAGCTGGAAACACACTTGAGGAACATTCTGCTCCTGCTGCTGCGACAGTCATCGCACTTAACGGAAAGATGATTTTTTCAACAAGTGCAGATAAGATTACAATGGAACAAGGTGATAGTGTCACCTTCACAAATGATATTCTTCACAGTGTCTATGCTGAGACAGATAGTGCTTTCCTGATTGTCATCGGAGGAAAAAGTTAGGTATGCCGTAAGAAAATAGCATAGGTAATACACTTATACCAAATTAACTTGATTCAAACCTATCGGTGCGGTTAGGAAACCGCACCTACCGTTCGAAAATAAGACAAATTCCGTTAATCTGGTATTACACTTCAGATGGTGGTAACAGGATGGAGAATAGGCGCAAGAAAAACAGTGAAATTGAAAAGCGGGGAACGCAAACAAGCGGGTTCGGAACAGCCGGTAGAATCAATCACGACTCAAGTGAATTCTATAAAAGCAGACTATACGCCAATCAGGAACCTAACGAACCGGATACGTGGATAGAAAATCCTATTCCCGCTGAAAAGATAGATAGGCTCTATTGTGCCTCCAGTGAAGACATGTCTGCAATCCCAGATTCCAGTATTCATCTGATGGTTACGTCCCCTCCCTACAATGCCAAGAAAGAATATGATGACGATTTGTCGTTAGAGGAATATAGAGAACTCCTGCGTGCTGTGTTTACTGAGACTTACAAGAAATTAGTGACTGGGGGTCGCGCTTGTATAAACATTGCGAATTTGGGACGAAAACCGTATATCCCGCTGCACAGTTATATCATAGAAGATATGCTGGATATAGGCTACTATATGCGTGGTGAAATCATTTGGGATAAAGCTTCAAGTGCGGGGAGTTCCACTGCGTGGGGAAGTTGGCTGTCCGCTGCGAATCCTGTGTTGAGAGATGTTCACGAATATATCCTCATCTTTAGTAAAGACACCTTTTCTCGACAGCGTAATGATAGAGAGAATTCTATTAGTAAAGAGGACTTTTTAGATTGGACGAAAAGTGTTTGGACATTTCCATCTGAGTCTGCTAAGCGGATCGGTCATCCTGCTCCCTTTCCTGAAGCGTTGCCACATCGTTTGATACAGCTCTATACTTTCGTGGGTGATGTGGTGTTAGACCCATTTTGTGGGAGTGGCACGACGTGTTTGAGTGCTTTGAAGGCGGATAGGCATTATGTTGGATACGATGTTGAAGCGGAATATATTGCGTTGGCAAACGAGCGGATTAGCCGGTATGCCAATCAGACTCGTTTGCCGATAGGATGAGCATTTGAGCGGGTTATTTAGTTGCGGACAGGGAAACCCTGTCCCTACGAGAATGGGTAGGGTCTTCCTATAGAAAAAAACCTTCAAAGCGGACACGGAAACCCTGTCACTACGAGAATGGGTAGGGTCTTCCTATAGAAAAAAACCTTCAAAGCGGACACGGAAACCCTGTCACTACGAGAATGGGTAAGGTCTTCCTATAGAAAAAAAACCTTCAAAGCGGACAGGGAAACCCTGTCCCTACGAGAATGGGTAGGGTCTTCCTGTAGAAAAAAAAACCTTCAAAGCGGACACGGAAACCCTGTCCCTACGAGAATGGGTAGGGTCTTCCTGTAGAAAAACAACCTTCAAAGCGGACAGGGAAACCCTGTCCCTACGAGAATGGGTAAGGTCTTCCTATAGAAAAAAAACCTTCAAAGCGGACAGGGAAACCCTGTCCCTACGAGAATGGGTAGGGTCTTCCTGTAGAAAAACAACCTTCAAAGCGGACAGGGAAACCCTGTCCCTACGAAGGCGCTATCGTGTAGGTCTCTCCTGCTGTGGTGTGGAAGTTCACGGCGTTTTCTGATTGGGAATACTTGATCCGCGATCCGTCACAAGTGACATTTACCTGTCCCGGTGTTCGTACCGAACAATCTTGTCCAAGGTTAGATACTATCTGCGCTTGTGTGAGTTTGCCATCTTTCCACGCCATATCTACATCAAATCCGCCACGTGCGCGTAACCCTTTGACGTGCCCAGTATGCCACGCTTCCGGTAGTGCGGGTAGCAAGTTGATTTCACCGGCATGGCTTTGTATCAACATCTCAGCGATGCCTGCCGTCCCGCCAAAGTTGCCATCAATCTGGAATGGTGGATGCGTATCAAATAGGTTCGTCAGGGTACACTTGGCAAGGAGTGCTTGTAGATGGTTGTATGCTTCTTCTGCTTCCTCCAGTCTGGCGAAGAAATTGACCAGCCATGCGCGACTCCACCCTGTATGTCCACCGCCGTGTGCTAACCTATGTTCCAACGATTTCTTCGCTGCGGCTGCGAATTCGGGTGTACCACGCAGTGTAATCTGACAACTCGGATGGAGACCATACATGTGTGACATGTGTCGATGTCCGGGTTGTGGTTCATCGTAATCGTATATCCATTCTTGTAGTCGTCCAGTTTTTTCGCTGATTTGAAGCGGTGCCAACTGTTCAAGTGCAGTTACGAGTTCCTCTCGAAAATCAGCATCACATTCGAGTACATCAATACAAGCGATACAGTTTGTGAAGATCTCGTGGACAATCATCAGGTCAATCGTTGCAGCATAGGTGAAAAGTGAACGCGTACCATCAGGTTTCGTGAAACTATTTTCGGGTGAATGGGATGGGTTCGTCACAAGTTTTCCAGGGAAAGGTGTTCCTTCAGGTGCTTCAACGAGGAAATCGAGCATAAAACGTGCGGCACCTTTCATGATTGGGTATCCCTGTTCTTTAAGAAAGTCCACATCACCGCCATATAGGTAATGTTCCCAGACATGTTCAGCTAACCATGCTGACCCGATGGGTGAAATCCCCCAGATACCGTCGGCGGGTGTAGTGAAACCCCAGACATCTGAGAGGTGGTGGACAACCCAACCGCCAGCACCGTAATGTCGTTTTGCTGTCTCACTTCCCGGTTCAACGAGTGTATCCATATAATCAAATAGTGGTTTGTGGCATTCTGCGAGGTTGCAAACTTCCGGTACCCAGTAGTTCATCTGTAGATTGATGTTTGTGTGGAAATCGCTGTTCCAAGGTGCTTTCATGTGCTCGTTCCAGATACCTTGTAGATTTGCTGGTAGAGCGGACTTTGGACGTGAGCTTCCCATCAGTAAGTAGCGTCCATATTGGAAATAGAGTGCTACGAGACCAGGATCAGACGCGCCTTCCTTCACCGCAGCTAAACGTTCATCTGTCGGAAGTTTTTCTGCATCAGTATCACCGAGGTTCATGTCAACCCTCTGGAATAGGGATTGATGTTCCGCGATATGTTCTGAGCGGATTTCCTCATAAGATTTTGATTTAACACTTGCGATGTCGTTTTCGCAGCGTTCATCCGGATTACCGCTTGCATCCTTCTGATTGACATAACTGGTTGCACCTGCGAGGAGGAGTGTAACACTGTTTGCATTGCTGATAGAGAGTCGGTCCTCTTTTGCGTGAACTTTTCCATCTCCAGGATCCACCTGTAGATGTGCCGTGAAGCTTACAATGCCATCACTAACCTTACCATTTAGTTTGAGGGTGTTGTCAGATATGGCTTCAACGGTCGCGTCCTGTTCTCTTGTCATTGTAATGTCAAAGGAGTGTTTTTCAGGTGTATCACATTCCAGTTTGATGATGATGAGGTAGTCTACTGCTGTTGCGAATACTTCTCTGCTGAAATTGGCATTGCCGCAACGATAGGTGGTTTTGGTTATACCGGTGTTTAAATCCAGTTCTCTGCGGTAATCTGAGACATCTTCATCGTAGGAGAATTCCAAGATTATGTCACCGAGAGATTGATATGATTTGATACGGTCTGGAATTCCCATCATGGTTTTGCCAGCGAGTTTTGTGGCTTCATCGTTTTTGTCTTCAAAAAGTAGCTGCTGTACTTTTGGGAGAGCCTCTAACGCGTTTGGGTTATTCCTATCAAGGGGTTCGCCTTCCCACAGGGTTTCTTCGTTGAGTTGGATACGTTCTCGTTCTACACCCCCGAAGACCATTGCGCCGAGTCGTCCGTTTCCGATGGGTAATGCGTCTGTCCACGCTTCGGCTGGTTTGTTATACCATAAAACATAATTATTCGTGTTTTTCATAGTTTATCTCTCTTTTTTTGAAAATAAAAGTACTATTTGGATCACACGCTAAATCAACAAGGAATGTGCTTATAGCACTTGTCGGAACGCGCTTACTTCTATGTAGGTTGGTTCGCAATGCACAACAGCAAATGGCATTCTTATGCACGTCTGGCATATCCTTTATATACCATTGCGGCATTAACATTAAGATTTATTGGATAAAGTGTTACATCAGCCACAACACGATCGTAAGAAATTCCAACAGGTTTTAAGGTTACTTGTCTCTGTTCAATAAGTTCCTTTAAATATAGTTCCGCTTGCATCCCTTTAAGCGTTCCACTTTCTGCAGCATTTAAATTCGCTAAACGAACTTTGTCGTATTTGTTTGAAGAATCTAACCGAGGCAAGGAGATTGGAGGATCAACTATAAAAGTGTCACCATCAATGACTTTTTTAACCTGATAAAGTTGCATCTTTTTGTTCCTCTATTGATAGGAATTATAAAAGGAGTTAATTGCTAATAGTCAATAACCATATTGTAGCATAGCATAAAACGCAAAACAATCTAAAAGATTTCGTGTAGGAAAGACATTTAAATGTAACAGAATGGGGTACAAAGACCGCAATGTAACAGAATGCGGTACAAAGAGGCAGAATGCGGTACAAAGAGGCAGAATGCGGTACAAAGAACGCAATCTAACAGAATGCGGTACAAAGAGGCAGAATGCGGTACAAAGAACGCAATCTAACAGAATGCGGTACAAAGAACGCAATCTATCAGAATGCGGTACAAAGAACGCAATCTATCAGAATGCGGTACAAAGAACGCAATCTATCAGAATGCGGTACAAAGAACGCAATCTATCAGAATGCGGTACAAAGAGGCAGAATGCGGTACAAAGAACGCAATCTAACAGAATGCGGTACAAAGAACGCAATCTAACAGAATGGGGTACAAAGACCGCAATCTAACAGAATGCGGTACAAAGAACGCAATCTAACAGAATGCGGTACAAAGAGGCAGAATGCGGTACAAAGAACGCAATCTAACAGAATGTTTATTATTGGTGAAGGTATTTATAGAGATATTATGAATTTTTGAGTCCGGCGTCCCAGGCACATCGGAATCCGATATTGGCGTTATAGTATGCGCCATACGATAGGGTGTATATGGCTGTAAGTGTAGGGTTTCCACTACATCGCGCGGTCGTTTGGACAGGTGCAGTTGTTGTCAAGAGTGTGCCTCCCCGTAATGCTCGGTCGGTTGTAATCTTCCAGTAGTTTGTCCAGAAGTTTGCGGTAATTGCCTCCTGTTGTTGTAAGCTGGTAAAGATGTCTGGGAAATATTCGTTTAGACACCACTCCCAGACATTCCCTACGATGTCAAAGAGTCCGTAATTGTTAGCAGGATATTTTCCTACAGGCGCGGTTACACCCGCGAGTCTATCAGTGAAAGCTTTTTCCGATTCCAACTCGTTCCCCCAAGGGTATTTCTGTGCTGTTAATCCGCCGCGTGCTGCCTTTTCCCATTCGGCTTCTGTCGGCAATCGTTTTCCGATCCATCTGGCATACGCCATTGCGGTAAACCAACTGACATGCGTGACGGGGTGATCTTCTTTACCTGTTGGAAAGTTGTTATCATCCCAATCTTTTAGGTAGTATTTGTCGAAACATTGAAATCGCGTATCCCTTTGAAACAGTGTTCTTTTGAATACTTGCTGACGCAACCTTTTTGATGTTTTTTGCCATACTGGATTAGCATCAATGAACCTTTTATATTGTGCGTTTGTTACTGGATATTTATCTATACAGAACGAATCAACGTGGACTGATTTTACTTCGTTCTCTTGTGTGTTTTCATCTTCGTTGCTGTTTCCCATAAGAAACTCACCTGCGGGGATATGCACCATATCATCAGGCATTGCGATGCTTATAGATGTCTCTTCTTGCGGAGAGATTGCTTCAGATTCAGAAATAGGCGGTTCTTCTTGGGGAATGGGGTCAATAGGTTGTGGGGTTTCTGTTCGGAGTTCTGCGATATGGTCTATTCGTTTTTGCGGGTTCTTCAGTGTATCACGTGCTTCATTTAACACTCTTCTCCACTGTTCCTGTGTTGTTTTACCGTCAGGACGCGGGAGTCCACCCGCACGTAATGATTCGGTGTAGAATTTATTATGTGCGATGTCAACATTTATAGCAATCGTGTCTTCAGTCTGATTTTCGATTTCTGCTATGGTAAACCCAAGTACTTTAAAATAGTTGGTCCTTTCACCGACAATTAGTCCAGAAGCGTTCAGGATATCTGATGCCTCATGAATGGATAGCCCGTGTTCTTGAACGGCTTGCCGTAGGAGTGCTTTTCGCTGCTCATCTGTGATCGTTTGCGATAGTGCTTTGAGGGTGTTGATGGTTGTGATGAATTCTGTTCGATTTGCCATTTTTTGTCCGTTAACATTATGATTTTTTTAGTCCGGCGTCCCATGCACATCGGAAACCGATTTTTGTGACAAAATTTGAACTGTACGATAATGCCATGAAACTGGTGTACGATGATGTCATGAAACTGGTAAGTATAGGTTTGCCACTTTTGCGTACCACTGTCTGAACAGGTACTGAGGTGCCAAAGAGTGTGCCTCCACGTAATACTCGGTCTGTTGTGACCTCCCAAAAGTTTGAATACAACTCTTTTAGATTCCCCGCAATTGGGTTCTGTGATGGTAAATTGGTAAAGTGATGTGGATCATATTCGTCAAGACACCACTCCCAGACGTTGCCTACCATGTCAAACAAACCGTAGTTGTTGGCAGGATATTTCCCGACAGAACTGGTTTCACCTGCGCGTTCGTCAACGAGTGCGTTTGCTGAATCCAAATCATCTCCCCATGGGTATTTTTGTAATTTTAATCCGCCGCGTGCTGCCTTTTCCCATTCGGTTTCTGTGGGTAATCGTTTTCCGATCCATCTGGCATACGCCATTGCAGCATACCAACTCACATGCGTGACAGGGTGATCATCTTTACCTTTTGGGAAGTTGTTATCATTCCAATCTTTTAGGTAATTTGGGTCGAAACACTGATAGGTTGTATCCGTATGAAACAGTCTCTTTTTGAATTTTTGTTGACGGAACCTCTTTGAAGTTTTTTGCCACATGGGATTAGCATCAATGAACCTTTTATATTGTGCGTTTGTTACTGGATATTTATCTATACAGAACGAATCAACGTGGACTGTTTTTACTACGTTCTCTTGTGTGTTTTCAGTTTCGTTACTGCTTCCCATAAGAAACTCACCTGTGGGAATATGCACCATATCTTCTGGCATTGCTATGCTTATAGATGTCTCTTCTTGCGGAGAGATTGTTTCTGATTCAGAAATAGATGGTTCTTCTTGGGGAATGGGGTCAACAGGTTGTGGGGTTTCTGTTCGGAGTTCTGCGATATGATCTATTCGTTTTTGCGGGTCTTTGAGTGTATCGCGTGCTTCATTTAACACACTTCTCCACTGTTCCTGTGTTGTTTTGTCAGGACGCGGGAGTCCACCCGCTCGTAATGATTCGGTGTAGAATTTATTATGTGCGATGTCAACATTTATAGCAATCGTGTCTTCAGTCTGATTTTCGATTTCTGCTATGGTAAACCCAAGTACTTTAAAATAGTTGGTCCTTTCACCGACAATTAGTCCAGAAGCGTTCAGGATATCTGATGCCTCATGAATGGATAGCCCGTGTTCTTGAACGGCTTGCCGTAGGAGTGCTTTTCGCTGCTCATCTGTGATTGATTGGGAGAGTGCTTTGAGGGTGTTGATGGTTGTGGTGAATTCTTGGTGTTTGGACATGTGAGGATTCCATATATTGGGTTTGCCTACGATGAATAACCGTATTGTAGCATAGGATAAAAGGGAAATCAATGTTAAAGAGGGGAAGAGTAGAAGAGGGGAAGGGTGGAAGGATGGAAGGATGGAAGGATGCTGTTGTCTGAACAAGGATTTTCAGGATTTTCAGGATAAGACATTCACAATCAAGGATGATTGTGGTACAAATGCCTGCACAATCAAGGATGATTGTGGTACAGTTCAAATATAGGGACAATCAAGATGAAGTTTAAGAAAATAGATCGGTAATTTGTTGAGGTTAGGAAACGTCGGCAGCGGGGGCGGGATGCTTACTATGTGTGGACAAAATTCATGGTATAAATAATCAACAGGTAATTTTAAAAACTAAATGACGCCGCCACACGCTATATATATATATAAAATTGACAAGTATTAAATTATATGTTATCCTAAAATATCACATCACAAAATAGATTACTGAAGATTGCATAACGCAATCTTCCTGCTGGAACGAGATGAGCATGTGGAATTCTATGATAACCTTATATTTGACTGGGATGAGAACAAGTTTAAAAACAATGTAATTAAACATGGAGTTTCTTTCTATGAAGCAATGACAGTATTGTTACCTTCTACATCATTAACAGAGAACGATGATCGACATTCACAAGATGAAGAAAGATATAAAACTATCGGATATTCTAATAAAAACAGATTGCTGGTTGTTATCCATACAGATAGGGAAAATAAAATTCGCATAATCTCAGCTAGAAAAGCTAATAACTCAGAAAAGAGAAAGTACGATGAACATTTTAAATAATACATTTAACGAAAACAATTTAAAATGGGACAGTAGATTAGTTAATGAACATATAGGAAATCTTATAGATATTGCAGATTTTATGCCTGGTTTTAAAAAGATGCCTTTCAAAGTAGGTGGATCGGAGAATAAACATTATGATGTAATCGTAAATAATTCACATGGTGACACACCTGTCGCAATAGTATCTAAGTCATATTCTTTAGTTCAACATTTTGAGGTACTTCAAATTATTACTCAAGCATTTGAAAATCTAAGATATAACATAGATGAAACCGAGTGCAACTTGTATTTAACAGAATACGGTGAGCGTATGTGGTTGAAAATACAATTCTTGAAAGGATATATGTTTGATCCAGGAGATGGCCATGAACTAATACCTCAGTTGCATGTTAGAAATTCCGTAGATAGAAATACCGAATTGGCTTTTGATCTATCTTGGTATAGACTTGTTTGTAAAAATGGACTTATGTGTTTAGATACAGAAAGTAGTTTTAGTAAGCGACATAATAGGTCTTTAGAGCTTGGATTACTTATTGAATATTTAAATGAAAATATCTCAAACATTCAACAAGAAAAAGAAGTGTATACAAAATGGAAACAGAAAGAACTAAATGCTGATACAGATGCAGAAATACTACAGAATTGGATTGATACTATAGTGTCTAAAGAGTGGGGACGGAATAATGCTGAAAGATTATATTGTATTTTAGAGACAGGGCAAGATGCAAAGATCAGAAGATTCAAAGACAAAAAAACTGAAAAAAATAAAGATTGTTATATGATTAGAGTTTCTTTGGAAGGTAATGTGCCTGGAGCACAACCTGCAGAAAATATCTATGATGTTGCTAATGCCCTTTCTTGGATTGCTTCTCATCATAATTCACTTCAGATGCAATATAAAATGATGCTACAAGTTCCAAAAATGCTAAAGGATCTTGAGAATTCCCTTGGGTAAGATCTCTTGAATTTCCTTGCCTTGCTTTTATCTGAACAAGGATTTTCAGGATTACTAGGATTAGAGTTTGGGGATTAGACAGAACGATATATTTAGGTAATTTGGTGAGGTTAGGAAACCGAACCTACTGGCGTTTGTGTGGACGGTTCGCCTGCTGCACACAACGGAAACCGATGCCTGAGAGTGTGCGTGTCGGTGTATTCTTATATCGGTATGTTGTACGTACGCGTTGAGATGCGTCGAGCCATGAACCCCCTCGCAATACTCTCTGTATTGTGTCAGATGTCCCCTGGTTGTCTATTGGTCTGAGGCTGTCCACATTGGCAATTGGGTTTCGGTGTATCGGATTGTCATAAAATCGCGGGTCATAAGCATCCAGACACCATTCCCACACGTTCCCTGCTATATCGTATAGTCCATAATCGTTTGGCGGATAATGTCCGACAGGTGTTGTATCACCGATATTACAACTGTAGTTTGCTACGGAATCATCAATGTTAATGCCGCTTAGATATTCGTGCTCGGTTTTTCCTGCTTGCGCTGCTTTCTCCCATTCAGCTTCCGTTGGTAGTCGTTTCCCTACCCACTCTGCATAAGCCCTTGCAGCATACCAACTGATCCAAGTTACTGGGTGTTCCGCCTTATCTTCTGGATAGTCGTTATTCTCGTCCCAATGTTTTAGGTAGTCGCCATCGTGATACCGTTTAGATATAGCGTTCCTGCTATTCATTGTTATGCCAAACCAATCGACTGGTTTACCCCATTGCGGATTAGCGAGTACGAACTTCTCAAATTGTGCATTGGTAACCAAGTACTTGTCAATATAAAATGCGTCTACATGAACGGTGTGTACAGGTTTCTCAGTTTCATCAGCATTTTCATGGCTGCTTCCCATTTGGAAAGTGCCTTCTGGTATGAAGACCATACCTTGAGGGGTATTTGTATCTGTGTTTATCTTAGCAGCCTCATCTTTTGACGCTGTTGACATTAGGGTTGAACGAGGTCTGCTTTCATTGATGTTATTTGGGGACTGATTGTTGTCTGTGTGCGCGAGGGTGTCTTGTGTTGCTAATTCGGATAGGTCTTCTTGAAACACTATGGGTGTAATATGTTCGCGCCGTTTGTGTGGGTCTTTTAGTGTATCTCGTGCGGTATTCAGAAGTGTGCGCCACTGTTCCTGCGTTCTTCCATCCTGACGCGGTAGTCCACCAGCACGTAATGATGCGGTATAGAGTTGACTATGTGCAGCGTCAATACGGGTGATAATGACATCTTCACTCTTATTCTCTATTTCCTCTATGGTCAGTCCAAGCACATCAAAATAGTTGACTCTTTCACCGACAACTAATCCAGTCGTGTTGATGATTTGGGTTGCCTCGTGTATTGTTAGTCCATGTTCCTGCACGGCTTGTTGTATAAGACCTTTGTGCAGTTCTGGTGTTATTGTCTGAGAGGCTGCTTTTATAAGGTTTATTGCTGCGATAAATTCTTCGCGTCTGGACATGTGAGAATTCCATAAATTGGGTTTGCCGACAATGAATAACCGTATTGTAGCATAGGATAATGGGAAAAACAATGTTAAAGAGGGGAAGGAGGGAAGGGTGGAAGAATGGAAGAGGGGAAGAATGGAAGGGTGGAAGAGGGGAACCAGGATTTATAGGATTATCAGGGTACTTGTCTGAACCAGGATTATCAGGATACTTGTCTGAACCAGGATTATCAGGAAAGACAGGAAAGACAGGATAAGAGATACCACTATAAATCGGTCTGATTAAGTTGACTTGTGCTTTTTGTCTGAACCAGGATTATCAGGGTACTTGTCTGAACCAGGATTATCAGGAAAGACAGGAAAGACAGGATAAGAGATTGGTAGCATCAGAACGATAGAAAGAGTTTACATTTGAGTTTATTTGATGATGGGGATTTCTTATCCTGGTGGATAGTCCAGACGAAATGAAAATAATCACCAAAAACTGACAACTAAATAAACTTAAGGCTATATAAATAATAGTTGAAAATTAATAATAGTTGAAAATTAAAATAAATTCACGTATTATAACTAATTATAACTAAAATCGCTATCTATGTAGCACCAAGGCTATTTAGTTTTCAGAATTATCAGTGTTGTATATTACCAACTGACATTTCCCAATATGGTGTTTAACCTAATAACAGTCAACATTATGAATAGATAGCGTTATGAAAATGCGTTTTGTTTTAAATTTTCTTGACATTTAGCGCATGAGATAGCATTCTAAATAGTAATATTTCTAAATAATTATTTAGGAGGCTATCTCATGCAACAACATCTTACCAAATCTACAATGTATTTTCAATTTATTCTCTATTCCAACTTTCGAAAGATGTCATTCGAACTGATGGAAACCTTGCTTTTACTTTCAATGTGTCATCTGTTTGGATTGTACAATCCGTGTCAAGTCGCTCATGCGTTGTCTATACCGACATCAACCATTTATCGTCATCTGAAAAGTATGAGTCTTTATCAGTTGAAGTCTCTATTTGCGCGTGTCGGGTGTACTATCGCAGTCCGAGAGATACAAGATGCCGAATCTAAAAGTGCTTCTACAAGATCCCGTCGTTGTATCACCATCAGCATAGACGATACAAATGATAAGAGATATGGTAAACTCCTGTCCTACTTCTACAAATGGTGGTCAAAAAAAGAGAATAGGACTGTCCGATGCCGTAATATATTAGGCATCACAATCAAGATTGGAAATAAAATTATCCCGCTCAACCTCCGTCTTGTTAGCAAACAAGGTCGTGGCAACACGGATAGACCGAGCCTTCTTGTGGCTATGCTCAAAGAAGTACTAAGTTTCTTTGAAGCTGAAGGTATTGATCTGACAAAATATCCGATCACTTTTGATTCTTGGTATGGTAGTCAAGACCTTATCCAAACACTATCGGATATGGGATTTGATGACATACTCGTTCACGGAAAAAATAACTATGTGATGGAGATTGATAACACGACTGCCAAACTCTCACAACACAAAAAGCAGATAGAACTGAAATCGGGTCAATGGGGCTGTGACAAACCCCACTATCGCACTCAAGCCACAAGTCGAACGTTTGGTTCACTTGTCATACTCTTCTTTCAAGATATGGGTAAAATCCGAACGATGATGGTCTTTGGCAAACCTTTGCGATCAAGCGAAATACTCAAGATTTGGTCTCAACACCACGGTATAGAACAATTTTGGCGACACCTGAAAACAGATTTGAAAATATCAAAAATGAGCCTAAGTGGTAGACAAGGTGCGTATGCCAGCTTAGGTGTCAAAGTCTTGAGCTATCTCTTTATGCAAGACGTAAGTCGTTCAACAGGCAAAACATTCCATCAGTTACAACTTGAACTTTCAGGACAAAGGCATATACTGCCTGATATCAGAAAGCATTTTCATGAACATATACCGAAAGAACCTTCATAAGCATTGACTTTTGAAGGATAATGAGAAATCTCAGACCAATTAATATTGACAGAACTATAGTGGTGACGACAAGAATGGATAAAGTTGCAAAAACGTTAGGTGAGAAACGCCAGGAACAGATACTCAGCGATAGTGATGTTGTACCTCTTGTATCTACGATGTCATAAGAAGGAAAAAAAACGCATGAAAGTCTATAATGCAACAAAAACAACACTATTTCTCAACGTGATATTTCTGAGTGTTTCACTGTTTCTGTGCATACTACAGACTGATGCGGCGGATGAACCCTACACGCAATGGGGTTTACCTGAAGGTGCAAAAGCGAGGCTTGGTAAAGGCGTGATCAATGATATAACGTGCACTCAAGATGGAGCGTTGCTTGCTGTGGCAAGTACGATCGGTATATGGATTTATGATTTCCAGACAGGCGAAGAACTTGCCCTACTCCCTGAGCCTACAAGGTTGGCAACCTCGTATGTTAGTGTACGTAAATACCAACACTCTGAGCTTACAGGGGATATTAATTATATGTCATTCAGTCCGGATGGACGCATTCTTGCAAGTGCGGGTCCTGACAACACCGTAAGTTTATGGGATATGAATACATGGGCGAAAATAGGTAGACTTGAGGGGCATACCGCTGCTGTTAAAAGTGTATTATTCAGTCCAAATGGCAGCACCCTGGCAAGTAGGGGTGATGATAACACCCTGCGCCTATGGGATATAGATACAGAGACGCAAATATACATACTTGAAGAACACCCATGGTGGGTAGAGAATGTATCGTTCAGTCCCGAAGGCAAAACAATCGCAAGTGGCGGTAATGACAACATTGTGCGCCTATGGGATGTGGATACACGAACAGAAATAGGCAGACTTGAGGGGCATACCGGTTATGTCAGTAGTGTATCATTTAGTTCCGATGGCAAAACAATCGCAAGTGGGAGTCATGACAATATTGTGCGTTTGTGGGATGTTGCGACGCTGACAGAAATAGGTGGACTTGAAGGGCATAACCATGCTGTCAATAGTTTAGCGTTCAGTCCGGATGGAAAAACTATCGCAAGTGCGAGTGACGATGGCACTGTGCGTCTATGGGATATTGCTACACGGACAGAAATAAGAAGATATGAGACTCCCTCCATTGTCACGGGTGTTTCATTCAGTCCCGATGGTCACACAATCGCATATAAGTATCCGTGGGGCTCCACCAGCGTGTATTTCTTGGATTTAAATACGCAGAGAAGAATATACGGATCTAACCTCGGAAGCTCTGAACATACATGGGATGTCTTGTGGGTTGTTGCTGCGCAAATAAAAAAAAGGGGAAATAATGGAAAATTATGGTTCGAGACCATACTTGAGGAGGAAACCAATCCTGCCTTGAGTATATCGTTATCTGTCTTGAGTATATCGTTCAGTCCAGATGGACAAATAATAGCAAGTGGTGGTGGGTACGGTCGTCCACTTTTGTGGGATATTGCGACGCAGACAAAGATAGGCAAACTTGATTTCGGATATGTTCATAGTATATCATTCAGTCCAGATGGCAAAACAATCGCAACTGGAGGCATAAATTGGGGTAGCGGTGATCTACTTTTGTGGGATGTTGCTACGCAAACAAAAATAGGCGCACCAATTAATACAGCGTCTGTCAATAGTATTGTTTTCAGTCCGGATGGCAAAACAATCGCAACTGGAGACTACATTGTGCAACTGTGGGATGTTGCTACGCAGACAGAAATAAGCAGACATTGGGAACATATCGGGAGTGTCAAAAGTGTATCGTTCAGTCCGGATGGACGTACTCTTGCAAGTGCGGGGAGTATTGATGGTACTATACGTCTGTGGGATGTAGATACATGGACTGAAGTCGCTATACTTCGGGGACATACCGGTTGGGTCAATAGTGTATCGTTTAGTCCTGATGGTAAAACAATCGTCAGTGGAAGTAATGACCGCACTGTGCGTTTGTGGGATGTTGCTACGCAGACAGAAATAGGCACACTTGAGGGGCATACCGAAAAAGTCAATAGTGTTGTTTTCAGTCCCGATGGTAAAACAATCGTAAGTGGGAGTAATGACACCACTGTGCGTTTGTGGGATGTTGCTACGCGGACAGGTATGGGCATACTTAAAGGGCATAGTACCTATGCTGTCAATAGTGTTTCGTTTAGTCCAGGTGGCAAAACAATCGCAAGTGGGAGTGATGATGGTACGGTGTTGTTGTGGAACATCACATCCGCTGACCATGGCAATACACTTGTTGAAGCGACCTCGCTGATGCTTGGAGGCTCCCTCACAGCAAAGATAGATCCCGATAATGATGTGGATTACTTCAGTGTCCCAATAGGGGTGCGGGGTCAACTCACACTTTGGATTACAACGACAGGCTCCCTTGATACGATAGGCACATTACAAAACAGTGAAGGATCCACATTAGCAACGCATGCGGATCAAAACGGTGATGAAACATTAGGTTTCAGATTAAAACACGTTGTAGAACCGGGAATATATTACATCAAAGTCCAAAGTTCTGAGCAAAAAACTGGGGACTATACCCTTTACACAGCATTTGTACCCGCAACAGATGTCAACGTGGATGGTGTCGTGGATGTGTTAGATCTTGTGATAGTCGCAGAGAATTTTGGTAGTTCTGATACACCTCTTACAGGTGATGTCAACGGGGACGGTGAAGTGAACCGTGAGGACATCAACGCAGTTTTAGACGCACTTGATGCGGCAGCCGCAGCACCTGCTGCTGTGTCCACAACCGAAAGTCTCCAACGGTGGATTGACCGTGCCAAGCAACTCAATAGGTCAGATGCGCGTTTTCAGAAAGGAATTGCTGTGCTGCAAAATCTTCTAACGACACTGAGAGAGACGGTGCCGAAAGCAACAGCACTCTTGGCAAACTATCCAAATCCGTTCAATCCTGAGACGTGGATACCTTATCAGTTAGCAAAAGAGGCAGATGTCACACTGCGTATCTATGCGATAGATGGCACATTGGTGCGAACATTGGCACTTGGGCATCAAGCTGCGGGTCTGTATCATAGTCGCAGTCGTGCAGCATTCTGGGATGGAAGAAATACTATCGGTGAAGCTGTGGCAAGTGGTCTGTATTTCTATACGCTCACCGCAGGTGATTTTTCTGCGACGCGGAAGTTATTGATACAGAAGTAAGCTTGGAATACATAATACCCCAACTTTATAATTACGGAGCAACAGTGCAATGCATAAACCTATGATAAGACAACAAATATCAGTCCTTTGGATGATCACGCTTTTCTTAATGAGCCTATATTCAGGGCAGGCGATTGCTGAATCGGAAACGACTACATATCACTGGCAAAAAGATGAAGTCCCTTCAGGACAAGAAACAGTCTTTGTTCCCAAACCGGTAGAGGTGGAAATCGAAGGAACTGACATAAAAACGTCTATATCAGATAGTGCGAGTCTGAGATTAGCAGATTGGTATAACGTGTATTTATCGCCAGAATGGGATGAGGATAAGGCATATCTGCTGCTACAGACATTACAAGAGGTGGCGCAAGGGTATGGTGGTAGTCTTTCATCTTGGAGATTGAACCCCAGTTATTGGGTATTAAGTGATACGCATGTGGAACAGGACATTGACCTGGGTCCCGGTGTGGAAGTCGGTAGCCTTCGGACGATAACAATTGCCTCAGAGACTTTCACTTATGCACATCCGTTTGTCGCGAAAATAGATGGTATTCAAGGACGATATTTTTCCAAGCGACTGTGGCGAGCTGTCCTCAGATTTGCAACATACATACCCGGCATGGGCATCCAACACGATGCGATAGACCACCTGCTGCTGAACAACTATGGTGTTACGGTGCATGTCACCGACTTCAAAGCTTTAACAGGTGAACCTGCCGATCAGTTTGACAAATTTACTTATGAGGAAATCATAGGGATCATGGTCATGTTTGAAGAATATCCATCAGGTATGCATGTGACGCCAGGATTGAAATATCTTATCAGACGTGCACCCGATCCGTTTGTTGAATACGCTGCACTCGCAAATACGGGGAAAGGCTATATAGAATTTACAGAATATGCTTTTTTAGATGGGATTACACACGATACACAACGAATCATTCTCCATGAAATAGCACATTTCTTGTGGGCTAATCTATTTGATGAGCAACTCAAAGCAGACTGGATAGAACTGGGAGGGTGGTATTATGAAGATGACAGGTGGAAGACAACCAATCAGACCGAGTTTGTATCCGACTATGCACATGGCGTAAATCCAAATGAAGATATGGCAGAAAGTATCGCTTACTATATCGTCACCCCTGATAAACTTAGGTCAAGATCGCCTGCTAAGTATGAGTTCATACAGAACAGGATTATGCACGGCACACGTTATATATCTACGATACGTGAAGACCTTACCTTTGTTGTCTACAACTTATACCCCGATTATGTATACCCTGGTGAAGTTATACGGGTGGATGTGACAGTGGAAGGTGAACCAGAAGGGTATAAAATTGTTGAGATTGAAATAGAAACCCATACAGAAAACGAATTGGATTACTCAACAGGGGGAGGTGTGTTTTTCAAATTGTTAAATGACGATCGATATCATCTAAATTCCTTCTATGTTAATTTACATCCTGTAGATGCAAAAAGCAGGGGTAGTTATTCTCATCAGATCCAAAGCAATATATTGCGCGGAAGGGTGCATGTGCCTTCGTATAAAGCTAAAGGGAATTACACACTAACACAGGTGTATACTTATGATGTGAATGGACTCACAAGATATAATTCGGGTGGCTTCGGCTTGCAAGTCTATATCAATAACGTATACGAAGACCTATACCCACCGGAGTATGTGCCGAATTCCGCAAAGTTGTCAGTAGCAGACGCATACACCGAAAAAAATGAACATTTCTACGTCGTAACCGCAACGTGGCAGGTAAAAGAGGATAAGACCCTCGGAGGATCTGCTTCTATAAAACCAGAAGAATATGACACTTCAGACTATCTCACAAAGGGATACTACTACCTACAACCATACGATACAGATTGGTCAATTCTAAGAAGTAGTGTTCGAGTGCACGTGTATGCTGATATTATCAGGGGTGAGGGAGATATTTGGACATTGAATTCAACTTTTTACTTTCCACATTATATGCCAGGAGGGGTGTATGAATTAAAAAGACTCTACTTTCAGGACGCTATAAATCGTGAGAATGCTTGGTTACCTAATATTGATGATCAGATACAAAAAGTAACAATAGAAACGAGGAACGTGGATACGACACCGCCTACTCTTGATGTTAACAGGATCAATGTAGATGCCAGACCCGTAAATCCTGAAAATCCAAATGGGGAGACGTTCGTCACAGTAACGTATTATGTGAAAGACGATTCAAGTGGGTTTGAAAGAGGGCATATCGTTGTCAGAGACCCGTTAGGTGGTGAACGAAGACATGATATTTGGGGACCATACGAGTATGGCACCACAAAAGAGCTCTATTTTCAAGGTGACCCAACTGTTTATCGGAAATATACAAGTTCTATCTACTTACCGGAAGGCAGTTTTCCCGGTATTTGGGGTGTTATCGGAATAGGTGTTACCGATAAAGCAAGGAATACACTTTACCATGATTTTACTGAAATCACACGCTTTGAAGTAACCGAAACACAAGCAGCCCCTACCGTTCAGGTTACCTTACCCGACAAAGACGCACTGCTACCAAACTATCCAAACCCATTCAACCCAGAAACTTGGATACCCTATCAACTCGCGAAGTCCGCGGATGTCAGTATCTCTATTTATGCTGCGGACGGAAAGGTTGTCCGAACACTAAAACTGGGGAGTATGTCAGCAGGTAGGTATCAAAGCCGTAGTCGTGCTGCATATTGGGATGGTAATAATAGAGCCGGTGAACCAGTCGCCAGTGGTATCTATTTCTACACCCTCACCGCAAACGATTTTACCGCAACACGAAAACTGTTGATATTGAAATAGTATCATAAGACCTTATGATAGTTGGAAAGCTGAAGAGGGGAAGAATGGAAGAGGGGAAGAATGGAAGAGGGGAAGGATGGAAGGATGGAAGGATGGAAGGATGGAAGAGCTGAACCAGGATTTATAGGATAAGAGGTTGGAACATTAGAATCAATGATTATGTAGATACGTTTTGAGTATTTATTTTCTGAACGATTATGAACGATAAACTAAAGTTTTTACTTGGAATAAATGACAGACAGTGCAAAGTCTTATCCTGTCTTTCCTGTCCCTCCTGTAAATCCTGGTTCAGACAACAAAAAATATCTCCGCGCGTTCCGCGAGGCTGAATATTCGGACGGGGAAACCCCGTCCCTACGAGCGTTTTTTGGTGGCAGGTTTTCGGTATTTTGGCGAGGTTAGGAAACCTCGCCAGCGGGGGAGTACATCTGCCTTGCGCAGAAATTGCTTTCTGCCCTAAACTTTTGGACAATTCAGATTTTTGCATTGGACCTTTGGCAAGCAGTACTATAACTCTGGATTGCAGTGACTCTGGCAGTGACTCTGGCAGTGACTCTGGCTGCACCTTTACCCGCGCCACTGTCTTATAATCTCTCGTAAATCATTCACGAGGGGTTGAATATCGCTGTCTCTGTTATCTGCTTCAAAACGTGCAATGACCCGGGATACTTCCGTCACATCTCTCCGAAGTTCCTCGGATAAACTACGGAATTTGTTTTTGGCAATTTCTGAAGGTGGATCGGAGGCTGAGTCATAAATAGCATCTAATTGGTTCATTGTGTTTGTTAGAACTGAACGTTCAATCCCCAGTTGGTCAATTAAAACGTTAGCATGGATGTTTTTTAACCTGTTCCACATCCAACTTTCCGGTGACTCTCTACCGGGAAGGAACAGTATTGATATGTTAACACCACGTCCGGCTGCTGTTTGTATATCACCTTCTATCTCACTACCCCGTTGGTCACCATCAAGGATAAAGATAGTATCTTGAAGTTGACCGAATTTTGCTAAAGAACGAGCGTGCATTGTGAACTCACTTGCCCCCGTGTCGCGCCCAATATGAACTGATTCCCACTTGATTCTCTCTTGAGGTAACAGGTAATCAAATACGCCTTCCAAAATACCTTCAGCGATCTCGTCTTCACATAGGAGTTTGAGGATTTCATTGGAACGCCCATACAGTGCGTTTTGAATTAAGTCTCGGTATGCCGGGCGCACGACGACTTCACCCGATACATCATCCCGGTCCAGAAATATCTTACCGTTTAGGGGAACTGAGTCAAGAACAACTGGACTGTGAGATGTTACAATGATTTGCAGATCATTGCGTAGTGCAAGCTGCTGTAAATGCAACATGAGCAGTTGCTGCACCCAAGGATGTAACCCCGCTTCCACTTCATCTATTAAAATGAGTGCACCTTGAAGTTGTGTGATTTCTTGTGACAGCCGAAGGATCGCGCGTTCTCCAGCAAGCCATATGTAATTCAGAGTAAGTAGCTCCGCCTTCCTGAGATGCAAAAAGAAGATTCTTTCTGCCGTCGGATAGATCAACGACCTCTGAATATCTAAAGGGTAACATCTGATGTGCAAACTCAATCTGTGCGGCTGTCAGCGGTGTTTCTTCCGGTTGAGATTTTAACCGGGACATATTAAGAACACTGCGTACCTCTGATGGGTTACTCAGATTGCTCAGTGTTCTAAGATAGAGTTGTCGTTCCGGCTGACTGGCGTTTTTACGACCCAAGAAGCTGCGATTCCAACCTTTCCCGCGCCGCCAACGCATAGAAAATGGTCCGTCAAGAGTTAGGTAAGTGAACTCTATTGTAACCTGTTCGCGCACATCTTCCCGTTCCCCAAATTTAGGACGGTAATCTGGAAACAGCGTGGATGGCACATAATCCCTAACACCTGCCCCCGGCACCTTATATGCACACGCTGCAGCGAAAAGCACAGTTGACTTACCAGTGGTGTTTCCTCCAGCGATGACACTCACCGGATAGTCAAATACTACCCGTAAATTCTTAAAGCCACGTATACCATCCAATCGGATTTCCGATAGAAATTGTGGTAAATGTGGTTTCTTACCTTGTAAATCTCTCCAGAGTCCTTCCAAGCGTCTTTCAAGCATGAATTGTGTCTCCTCTTATGTGCACACTCCCTGGTAGGTGCGGTTTCCTAACCGCACCATATCGTGTTCTAAACCAGTTCTTTTATCCGTTTCTTACTTGTTCCGATACGGTTAGGAAACCGCATCTACCGGTCTGGGGCATCAACTTGAATTTGTTTTGATAAATAGTTGATGATTTTGTTGCGGTCTACTCGCATGTTGGAAAACTGAACTTTGCATACATCATCAAAGCGCGCTCTTACTTTTCTATTCGCCTCCTCCTTATTTTCAAAAATACCCAATGGACAGTGGGGAATATTCCACACGTTAAAGCGATGCAGTGCTATGGTAGCATCTCGGATCGTATCATTATTGAAAAGCGCATATACAAAAATAGGTTCAGGCAATCCATTGATTCTACAATCTACTGTGTAGTTTTTATCGGGATCATGGTCTGTATCGTGCCAATTAAGATCCATACGTGCAATCGGAACACTTTCGTTCAGTAGAGTATAAAAGCCAGCCATAAACGTTGATAGAACCTGCTTTTTTGACAAACACAACACGTCACCCATCCTCACCAGTGTTTGGGCGAAGGAATATAACGCATCGCCAAAACGATCTTCCTGAACTTTAAGAATTAATTCTCCAAAACGGTCTTCAACTTTAAACGTGGATAGGGCATTTAAAATAATCCGCTCACGCGTGCCACTAAATAATTTCTTTTTACTAATATCGTAGGTAAGGTGCATGTAGGTATGCCCTTCATCTGAAAGCACCCAACCGCCTTGCTCTTTTTTAAGAACAATGGTAATGTGGTCACCATCGTCAAATCGGAAAGGAGTAAACACGCGAAAACGGTCTTTGCCATCAGGTATAACCCGCACCTTTGCTGAGACTTTTTCAATAAAGTCCTGCTCTATAGATTTAATCGACATTGTTTACACCTCCTAAAAAAGACTTGTTTGTGAATATTATATCCATAATTTATTCTGATTTCAACAAACGCACTTTGCCTATGAGCAAGCTGCTGCATAAATTCCTATTTGATGGCAATGGTTTTATCTTTGTGTTGTTCCGATGCGGTTAGGAAACCGCATCTACTGGGGTATGCTACAAAAGTGCCTCATTAATTGTATGTCTTACTATAAATGAATTTTCTTTTATTTTTTGGTTAGTTGCACTTATCAATATCGCCAATTTTCGTGGGCTAACGGTGCTTTGTTGAGTTCATCTCTATAGGTACGCCACTGCGGTATGAAAGTGTCCATCAACTTATGGAATCGATCATTATGGTGACGTTCCAATAGATGCACCATCTCATGAACTAACACATATATTAAGCAAGAATTAGGTTTCTTTGCCAGTTCAAGATTTAACCAGATTCGTTTTGCATCTATGTTGCATGAACCCCATAGCGTTTTCATTTTCTTGATGCAAACCTCGTTTACGGATACTCCTATCTTCTGCTCCCATTTTGTAATAAGTGGTGGGAGCTGCGATTTCAGATGTTCGCGATACCACGCATGAAATATCGCCTCACGTTTATCCCGATCAGTTCCTGGACGGACTGTGAGTCCGATTCTGGAATTGTTGAGTAACTTGACTGATGGTGGACGATTCTGCTCGGTTACATCCAATCGGTAACGTCTCCCCGCAAAGTAATGGCTTTCACCGGTGATAAACTCGCGTTGCGATTGGCGTTGTTGTTTGGTAAACTCCTTTTGTTTCTTCCGTATCCATCCCAAGCGTGATATGATTGCCATTCGCACAGCATCATCATCAAACCGCAACGGTGCGGACACCCGTATTTGTCCGTTGGGTGGGTGGACGCCAATATAAAGGTGCTTGATGTCTTTGCGGAATACCTCTATGGAGAGTCCGCTTACGTCAATGTGATAGTTCATGGTTTTAGTATTCATTGAAAGTCAATACCAGCGAGGTTAGGAAACCTCGCCTACCGTGATGGATCGTTAATACGCATCTTGGTTCTTTACAAGTTCAAAGATGGCATCAACGTCAATGTCAAGATCACACAACTCGTTTTGAATTTCTTTCTCAATTGCTCTTTTGACGCGGCGTTCTTTGAAAACATGCCCTCGCCAATTGTCCCTGATTGCGTTCCGGACAGCATTGTCCAGTGCAATTGCACCTGCCTCTTGTTGTTCTGATTGCACATTGTCTAAGTTATCATATAATGCTCTTAGCGGAGCAGTGTTAATATCATTGGGATATTGACGATGCCGTTCTGGTTCTCTAACCTGTCCGCTTAAATCAGCTATCCGAGACAGATACTCACGATAATCCAGTGCACCTTGTCTCCGATTTTGGATTAAATCATCAAGCAAATTCGACAAGTCTTCATAATATTTCGGATTGATGTCCGATCTGTCTACGATTAGCTTGCGGACGTTGTTTGCAATGGTTGCTGCCACTGCGTCTTCGCTTCTGCGTATGCTTTCCGGGAGTGATGCTATTGCGTCCTCTCTATTGTCAACAAACAGCTCAACGAGTGGTGTATCGTCAAAGGTTGAGATGGTCTCAGTGTCAGAAGCTTCTATGTAGGTATCCAAAAGTTGACGCATATCGGGTTCATAGTCTTTCAGGTCAATATAGTCCCCACTCGCCAATTTTATGATTTGGCAAACATCATCGTAGTACGATACTTCGTCCTCCATCTCTTGCGCTTCGACTTCTGTATATCCTGCCTTGATCATCTCATTCGCAATGTTGGCATAGGCACGCACGAAAGCGGCTGTGTGTTTATAGAGTTCTATACGTTTCGGTTCATTGGCTCTTATTTGTGCATCGTTACCGATTTCTTCGCAACAGAAATATCGGATGTAGTCGGGAATGTCTTTAGGCGGTTCAACAGGTTCACACAATGCCTTTATCTGTTCTCGTGCTTCGTCCAAACGTTCTTTCCCTTTTTCAAGTCGATCCTTCAACAATCCAGCGACATCTTCTGCATCAAAGTTGGCAAACGCTTCTCCGGTATAGTCCGTAATCGCTTGTCTCAGTGATCGGAACAGATCTTTGTAATCAATAATGTAGCCGAAATCTTTATCATCACCATCAAGACGATTGACGCGACAGATCGCTTGAAAGAGACCGTGATCTTGCATCTTTTTATCAATGTAAAGATAGGTAGCTGGGGGTGCATCAAAACCGGTGAGAAGTTTATCCACAACGATGAGTAGTTTCATCTCCGCAGGTTTTTCAACAAAATCCTTTTTGACGGCTTTCTCAAATTCTTCCGCTCTATGCATTGCCGTCTCTTCGGGTTCGTTGAAATATGCCGAGAGCATTTTTCTGTAGGTATTATATTCTTGTTGTCTGTCGGTGTCATCCATCGGTCTGTAAGAACTAACAACCGCACATTTCCCTTTAAGTTCTGTCTCCTGAAACAGATCATAAAATCGGCAAGCAGAATAGATGCTATTAGCAACAAGCATTGCATTCCCGCGTCCACTCATCAACCGCGGTCGAGTGTTCATATCTACCACAATATCCGCAACGATCTTTGCTAACCTATCCCTTGAACTTTCCACATTGAGTAGTGTTCCCCATCGCTGTTTGAGTTGCGCCTTCGCTGTGTCGGTTAGTCCGTGAGTTTTCTCTTCAAAGAACTGATCAATTTGTTGCTGTGATGTGATGTCTTGGTCAATGTCGCGTGCTTCATAACGTAGGTCTAAGACAACATTATCGTGAACTCCCTCGTCATATTTGTAGGTGTGGATGTATGGACCGAAGATCTCAATGCTTCGCTGTCTGTCGGCTCTGAGTAGCGGGGTGCCTGTAAATCCGATGAGAACTGCATCGGGTAGGAGGGTTTTCATCGCTCTGTGTAGTTTTCCTGACTGCGTGCGGTGGCATTCGTCCACAAAGACATAGATTTCTCCTTTTGGTCGAACATCATCTCGCCGTAATGCCTCAATATCTGCCACATAGTCGTCGATATCAGATGTGTTGTTAGATGAACTGCGGAACTTATGAACGAGTGAACAGACGAGTCTATCTGTAGAATTACTGAGCACTCGCACCATGTGGCGTCCGCTTTTCGTGCGTTTGATTTTCTCGTTGACACCTTGAAACACACCTTCAATTTGATCATCAAGCTCGGTTCGGTCTGTGATGATGAGCACCCGGGCGTTTGCGTTGTCTTCCAGTATCCATTTTGCTAACCACACCATCGTCAAACTTTTCCCGCTGCCCTGCGTATTCCAGATGATACCACCTTCACGCTTTCGCACTTTCTCTTGTGCTGCCTTCACGCTGAAGTATTGATTATGTCTGCAAATCTTCTTAGTTTCTCCATCAAACACGATAAAGTCGTGTAGGATTTCAAGAAGTCGTGCTTTATCGCAGAGTTGACTAACATCTCTATGCAACAGATTATCTCCCGCACTGGGATGTGCGTCTGGTTCTTTCCACTGCAGCCAGTATTTCTCCTTAGTATTTATGACACTGTAATGTATCCCTTGCGATTCGCTGCCTGCCATCACAAGCTGTACCGTGCTGAAAAACTGACCGATGTTCTCTATCTCCTGGTTCGTGATGTTCTGACGGATACCTTTCGAGACTGACACGGTAGAACGTTTCAACTCCAGCACACCAATAGCAATACCGTTGATGTATAACACAAGATCAGGACGTTTGTTGGTGTTTTGGGATTTGAGGGTTACCTCTTCTGCTATGCCGAACAGGTTTTGGTTTGGATTTTTCCAATCTATCAATTTGACGGTGATGTGTTGTTGTCCAACATCTGGCCGCACCTTTGCACCATAACGCAATAGGTCATAGATTTTACGATTTGCGTCATATAACGTTTTTGTGCCGCCGACATCTGCTGCCCGTTTCAGTTTATCCAGCACTTTTTTGATGATTCTGTCGTTGTGCCTTTGGGTGCGCAGCCATTCGGTCAGCAAAGTCTTGTCAATGTTGCTGTTATTCTCACGGGATTGCCAATCACCGAGGTATTCGTAACCTAATGCGTCTTGGAAAAACGTGACAAGTCGTCCTTGTATTTGCCCTTCTGTGTCGCCAACGGTGTTCATGTGGTTGGTTCCTATAACATATACTGCACATATACTGCATCTTATACTGCACATATACTGCATCTTATACTGCACATATACTGCATCTTATACTGCATCTTATACTGCACATATACTGCATCTTATACTGCACTTAGGCTGCACTTGGGCTGCGGCTTATGCTGCACATATACTGCACATATACTGCATCTTATACTGCACATATACTGCAACATATGCTGCACTTAGGCTGCGGCTTATGCTGCACATATACTGCATCTTATACTGCACATATACTGCATCTTATGATTTCAGTTTCAATAGTTTGGTTCTACCTTTTTCAGTCAACCGGTACTGCTGGCTTCGACTCCTGGGTGTATCTGGCAACGTGTATTCAATTATTTGGTCATCCAGAAGGTCTCGAATAACGTTGAAGAGATAACCTGTTGGTTTCTTCTGTCCTAATTTCTTAGACAATTCAGTTTTTGACATCGGACCATAGGTAAGTAAGATTAAAACTCTTGATTTAATACCTCTTGGCAATGACTCTGGCAGTGACTCTGGCAGGTCTGAAGGTTTGGCACGCCAAATTGTTGTCTTAAATCCACTGCTGTCGTTGAATTCCGGTTCGGGTAAACCAGCATCACGGCAACGACGGATCATGTCTAATGTCCCTGTCCCCATCTCTTCGATATATTGATTGAGATACAAAGAACTTGCAAGCAAACGGTTGCGGGGATCCGATTGGTGTGTCTCTCGCAGCTGTTCCAGAGTCAAAGAAGGCGGCAATCTACCTGGATTCAAAACCTCAAGTCGATCTGAGAACAGCATCACCTGGACGCTGGCATTACTGGTATAGTCCCGATGTGCTACGGCGTTGACGATGGCTTCTGTTACAACTTCCTTCGGTATTTCATAGACAATAGGTGCTTGGGTGCTTTCTGCACGTGTACCTACCCATAGATTGATTTTGCTAAGTACAAAATCCACCGCTTGATCAACGAGTTGAAATGCTGTACCGTTATAGATTTGGTGTGACGGAATTGGTTTTGCTACT
Organism: Candidatus Poribacteria bacterium; assembly: GCA_965261435.1. Classification (GTDB taxonomy): domain Bacteria; phylum Poribacteria; class WGA-4E; order WGA-4E; family WGA-3G; genus MSPOR6. The sequence continues at coordinate 1,358,101 of CBDHDL010000021.1, read as the reverse complement.
TCGGTGCCGTGGTAGTGTGCACACTTTACCGCCGAGGAAATCAGAAACTGCTGTGGTGCCTTACCAAAAACCAACATCGCAGCGTTCGTTGGTTGTCCATCATTTAGGAGCTTAAGATGTCCCAGAAGCTCTTCCATTGATGCTTCTTCGGTTAACGGAAAGGACCTTACACCACGGGCAATTCGGATAAACCGAGTCATTTGTTCGGCATCAAGATCATCCAGCGATGCCTTCAAGCAAGGTGCTGCGTCAAAAGCCTCAGAGCGCACAAGGTTTTTGTTAACAAGGTATTCAACCAGTGCTGCGTAGAGTGCTGTTACTAACTCTTCTGATGTATTGAAACGTTTACGGATAAGTCCATCTTGTGCTTTACCGATGAGTTTCTGCATCTTCGAGTGTCGGACGTTGTCATCTGTTCCTTGCACGAAAATGAGCCGGTGGATGCCGGAGACTGTTGCTTGATCAAACTCCCGTTCTGTTGGTGATATACCTTCTTTGTCCTCGTTTCCATAGTCGTTTCCGAACAGGCCTACATAAAGGTCGCTTTGCCTAACTTCATCCAGATAGAGTTCATCGGGATGACGATCTGACGCTGGCACGTCCTCAAATAGAAAGACATCAAAGAACCGTCCCATCAATGGGTCGTTCTGTATAAAGTCTCGTAGTGCTTTGCGCTCTTGTGCAAATTCTCTTTGAACGCTGCTTATGAAAATACGGATGGAAGCCATTGTTTACCTTCATGATTCGGATAAGATTGTCTGTAATTCCTCGTTGGAGAGAATTAAAAACAACGTCATCGCTCTATTATAGTCTGGATCAGCTAACGATTTGAAACGGACATGGCATCGCGTAGGCTTGGGCCACGGTGTATCGGGACGTTCCATGCGATTCACATCCGCCAAGTGTTCATCGGCTGCGATGGTGACAGTGCCGCCGTGCATCGCTCGGACATTCAACACGTCGTCTATGCTCATGTGATATTTTCTCATAACATTGTCAATGGTCATTATATTCACCTCTGTAAATTGTGATCTAATAGTTTGGATATAACTTGGGAAACAAATATACGATTACCTGAACATTTTTCAGTCATGGCTTTAATTTTCTGGATGGGAATGTCGGTTCATCTTGTGACTATAAACATATTGCTCCGCTGGAGCAAAGCAGGATTCTCTTTTGTGTTGTGTCAGGATTGTTAACAGATACAGTAAACCGATTTCTCATATCGAGCTTAAGTATGAAAAGGTGTTGTTGAGTTGCAGGAAGTGTTATATACATTTGCTTTCCGTTATTTTATTCGCAATGAATCACTTATGACATAAATATTCTTTGTATGAAAATATGCAAGGGTTGAGTTTAGTGTGGTTTTATATTGCATAATCTAATACGACCTTTCATAATTCTTTCTTACATATTTATGAATATAACTATTTAGACCTTTTCCTTCTTTAGCAAATACTTTCATCATTTCAACATGACTTTGACCAGCACTAGAATATGTATATACATATACACTTAGATCTGAAAACCTAACCTCAATAAAATTGCTTCCAAGTCTGTATGAGTCTACCCCTGATGAGCCTCCGAGATTTTTATATGATATAAATCCATCATTGATGTGATCTTCAAAATCAATGGACGAGTATAATTCTTCAAATTCGCTATCATCTATTGGTTTACCTTTTACTGATTCTATAATAGATTTAATACCAGATTTGAATTTCTTAATATTGCTTAAGGGAAACAGATTAACCCTATGCAGTCCGTTAATTGTTAGTATTGCATCAATAGGTATATTAGGTATTTCACATTCATCGATCTTAACAGGAATTATCCATTTTGCTCCAGGAGGTTTACTTTTATGTATAGATATTGCAGTATTTAATTCTTCATATAAATAGCTTTCAGATTTTTCAAGAAGTTGTTTAGAGAATACAATAATAAAAAAATCACTTTCTGATATTAGATCTTTTAATTCATAGCCCCATGTATGACCTGGTATTAAGCATTTATAATCAGTAAGCACTTCAATATTAAATTCAGTAAGTACTGCATCAATTCTCTTGATAACTTCTGTATTTTCTCTTACATAAGAAATAAAAACTTTAATTTTCATTATAGTATACCTTTAGAAACTCAACTTGACTAATATTGTTCGAAATGAACAACTTATGTATGACGAAAATTGAAAATGCTAAGTGGAAGAAATATTGACTTGACATTATAGGTACACAGCATTGGTTGCAGTAATGTTCCTAAAAGTGAATTAATCCCGCATAAGTTAAAAATTCAAAAAAATGTCAAATCCTTAAACGACTAATTCCGATAGATAACATACTAAACTTTATAGTTTCAATTTTATATGACAGAATCATGAACTATAGCTGGATCTATATTGTAGTTTTTTATTAGTTTTCTAAATGGCACCTTAAAATATTCATTTACGTTTGGGGATATTACAATCGCTTTTAGTAAGGTTTGTAGGTTAATTGGAATTGAAATCCCTTCAGGTATGTCATTCATTATGTTAGTTTGACCTGCTCTGAATAAACGATAATCCTTCCTACACAATCGATCACTATGGAACGGTATATCAGATGTGTAGACACTACCTAGGTAGATTTCACAAACAGATTCAAAAGAAATAATTGCTCTAACTTCTTTCTCGTCATCATATACATCTCTTTTGTGCAAAACAGGAGCGTAAAATAATTCAAGTACATTGTTAGGATCGGTTAAGTCCTTTGATAAAAAATCTTCATAACCTTCAATATGTTGTGTGTTATAGTCTTTATAATTTATCTTACCTATGTGAATCTGATAACTGGTAGGTTCAAAACTCTTGATGAGATCACCCACAGTAGTTTGAATCGCTACAGATGTAGGGTTTCTTTTGTCTCCATATTCAGCCCACATAGAATGACTTTCAATTTTCTTTAGAAACCAACTGTTACAAAACATTAGATGGTTTGAAAAATCTTTTAGTAATGTTTGAAATGAGGCTGGAGTATCTAAGATGTTTTTTATTTTCTGTTCTCTGTGAGGTTCCGATTCCCTAAGTTCCTCCACATTATCTTTCTGACTAATCTGTCTATTGAATTCGTCATCTTGTTTTACTGGTGTGTTTTCTGCATCTAATAAGTCTGTTTTATTGACTTCTTTTGAGGATTCACATGTTAGTTTTCCTTCGTATCTATCATTAAATAAATATATATTGGGAAAATAAAGTGATTCTTCACTGAGCATTGCCATGAATTTATCTATAGGCATGTATTTCCATATTGTCTTGCATTTTTTAGGTGTTTTAAAGTAAGGGCTTTTTCGATAGGGCTTCGTATACTCTTTTTTTACCAACCGCACCTTGCCTGTGAGGAGATGCTGCATCATGCCTTGTTTGATGGCGATGGTTTTGTCTCTACGGTGTTCCAATGCGGCGATCTCGGCATCCATATCGGAGAGGACACGGACAACTTCGTTCTGTTCTTGGACGCTTGGCATATCAAATTTGAAGTTCGCCATGTCACGACCATACAAGTGATATACAGTTGTCCCCGTGACAAGTTGCATCACCTGATTACGATTTATTTTGATCGCATAAGCAAGAAAAACACCATTGAGTATTTCCGTTGGCACTCTGATGACTAAAATGTCACCGCCAAGAATAATATCAGACTCGCTTATACAACTTGCAGTAGCAAGACCATTAGGCGTAACATCTGATGCTGGCATTAGAACATCGTTACTTACAGACAGGAAAAATGATTCCTCTCTATCAGTCCCATGCAGAACTTCAGAAATACATTCACCATAAGTTGTAAATAGTTCCCCGTAATGAATACATCGCCTTTTTCCGTCAAGAGACATATCTGTTTTCGTGAAAAGACTTGAACCCTTAAAAAACGCAGCAATTTCCCCTAACCGCTTTGTTTCCCATGCATCGCTGAAGCCGGGTAGGCGAGTCTTGCCGGTGAGCAGTTGCTGCATGGTGGCTTGCTTGATGGCACGTTTCTTGGCGATGAGTGCGTCCAATGCATTGATTAACCTGTCCACATCTGACAGGACTTTGGCGATTGCGCATTGTTCGGGAAGTAACGGAACTTCAAAAACCAAATTACTGAAAACGGATTTCGAAACAATATTTGTTGCAGTAATCCCAGCATTTGCCAAAAGATAGTCTGAATGGAATTCAAAAAGATAATACAAAAACTCTGGATTATGTGCAGAGTTTGGTATCACGGCGTTGATTTGTTGATTACAACTACCTGTGGTTTTAAGAATAGCGTTTTTGCCTATGCTTGCTATACACGTAACTAATACAGTATTCGGAGGCAAGGTTCTTATTGCGTTCAAACCTTCTTGTGTAATCATCCTCTCAGAAACAGTTATATCACGTTCAGAAGTTATGTCAGTAGGTGTAATCCAAGGATATGGCCCATTCCAAAAGTCATTAACTTTAGTGCTTGGAGTTGCTCCTGTCACTATATTGCCGAAATCTGATACCGGTTTCGTTTCCCACTCGTCACTAAACCTCTGCGGTGTTTGTGTATTCAATGCTGCAATGTTCATGCCCTATCAACCCCCATTTTCCGCAAATGTGCGTCCACCTTCGTGCTAAACTCGTCTATCTCGCTCGTCAAATCCGGCAATGATTTTGCATAACGTTCTTTCAATTCTTGAACACGTCCTGTTAGTTCTTGCGTCATATGCTGTACTTCGTCCTTAATTGCGGATTGAACATTAGCGACCCATTTATCCTCAACTACAATCGTCTTGATTTCGATTTCAGTAAGGGTCGAATATTGCGTTAGTACCTGTTGGTCCAATGCCTTTTGCTCCTTTTTTATAGCTCTGCTGGATTTTGACACGGCATCGCTGAAAAGGGCATAGGATGTTAGAACCTTCTCCTCCTCTTTGCTCTCCTGTTCACCCTGAATCGCCTTAAGTCGTGCGTTCACACTGCTCGCGGTGATATCGCCTTTGTTGTTCTTGGCATCGGAGAGCAATCCGTCCTCACCGGTGTGTTCCTCAACGTATCCTGCCAACTCGCTTTCCGCAGTTGCTTGTTTAGTCTGCAATACCTCGATAGCGTCTTGCTCCGTGGCGAAATAGCGCGCGACAATCAACGCGGGTGGAATCAAATCCATCATATATTTCTTTTTGCCGATAGTAAGGTTAGGTGTCTCCTTAATCTTTTTTTTCTGATCGGTTTCACGCGGTTTTGACGCCTCAACCCACCCGACTGCACTGATGAGATATACGTCGTCCTGCATTACCTCATCCCAATAATCCATAAGTTGTTGATATACAGCGTATGCGTCAAGCAGTCGTAGGTCGGTAAAGTTCACCAATATGTTTTCCGATAGGGCATTAATAACATCTCTCGGTTTAGTATTCGCATCAATACTACCCAGCAACGATTTCTGTGTATCACGCCACACCTCATACATAGATGTAACCCGTTGTTGGTAAGCAGTAAATTCGTTATGTGAGAGGATCATACTTTTTACCTGCTGTATGTCTACCTGCAGGTCGCTGTAACCGGATCTACCGATCTCTATGAACAATGCGTCGCGTAGCGTTGGGAACTCCTGCCAATAGTCATTAAGAGCGTCAATATCGGTATCGGGGATGCCACCGTTGAGGTGTGCATTGAGGTCGTGTATGTCTTCAGGGTCGCTGTTGTCAATATAGCGCGGGATATTGAGGTTATAGGCGTTGGCAGTGTCGGAAATTTCGGAGGTCGGTACCATCCGGGAATAGCCTTCTATCTCAGTCTGTTCGTTGAAAACAGACACGATTCTGTGGATGTCCTGTGCACGGAGTCGGTTTTTGTTGCTATCTTTGAGGAACCCTTTGCTTGCATCAATCATAAAGATGCCGTGACGGGTATTTGCATGCTCCTTGTCAATCACGATAATACAAGCAGGAATTCCCGTACCGTAAAACAGGTTAGCCGGTAAACCGATGATGCCTTTGATGTAGCCACGTCGGATGAGATTTCTGCGGATGTCTGCCTCTTTGTTGCCGCGAAACAGCACGCCGTGTGGCAGGATAATCGCACCTTTACCATCACTTTTGAGCGATGCGATGAAGTGTAACAGAAACGCATAATCACCATTTTTGGCAGGGGGAATGCTGTATCCATCAAAACGGTTATACGGGTCGTGTTCAAGATTGAGACCGCTGGTCCATCCTTTGTCGGAGAAGGGTGGATTTGCCACAGCGAAGTTGAATCTTGTCAGTTTGCCATCATCGTCTATAAAATTAGGTGTTGCGAGTGTGTTACCGTGTTTGAGTTCTGCGTCATCATAGTCGTGAAGTATCATATTCATCCACGCCAATGCGTAGGTAGCGTTGTCCTTCTCCTGTCCATAGATGGATAAACCTCTCGGTGCTTCGTCAGCCGCGCGGAGCAGTAGCGATCCTGAACCGCAGGTTGGATCGTAGATAGTGTGTTGTCCCGTGGTGTCCGCTCCGATACCGATGACCTTTGCCATAATGCGTGAGACTTCCGCGGGTGTATAGAATTGTCCTTTGCTTTTGCCGGACTCCGTAGCGAAATGACGCATCAAATACTCGTAGGCATCACCGAGTAAGTCGTCACCTTCTGCTCTGTTTCCGCTGAGGTCATCAAGGTTGTTGAAGATACCGATGAGGTTGGTTAGCCGATCCTGCATCTCTTTACCAGTACCGAGTTTAGTTTCGTCGTTGAAATCTGCTTGATCAATGACACCTTTGAGGGGTTCGTTTGCGTCTGCGAGTCTGCCGATTATTTTGTTGATTTTGTCTCCTATCTCTTTGTCGCCACGCAATGCGACCATATCGTTGAAGCTTCCGCCTTCGGGGACATCAATACCACCGTCGCCGTTAGCAAGCCTTGTCGGAGACATATTTCATGAAAAGGAGTGTGAGGATATAGTCCTTGTATTGTGATCCATCCATTCCGCCACGGAGTTCATCGCAGCTTTGCCAGAGTGATGCGTAGAGTTGTGATTTCTTTATTGCCATGCGTGTGTTTCCTATCTTAGTATGTGGTGTTGAGGATAGTATAGCATGGTGAGGGTTTTTGGTCAACGGGGATGTTTGTGATAGGTGTGAAGTTTTTGAGGTTTTCGGTTGGTTTTTCGGATCTTTTACCAAGATGAGACAAGATTTGGTCTATTGCCTATTTCATATCGGCGCATTACCTTGTCCGGTATCAACCAGAACAAAGCATACGCACAACAGGATAATATGCAACAGACAACTTGCTAATCTGATGAGTAGAAACTCATAGATGCGTCCTTACCCATAAATATCACTAAACAACATATTCTTGTCATGGTCTGATAGTTGTTCATAGATTTCTAATAAACGGTCATCACCTTCTTCGCTATGCATTAGATGAAATCCCTGATTTATTTGCTTGAGTCGTTCTATATCGATCTTAGTCAATCTATGCTTTATTCGAATACTATTCATTGTTTCTAAAAACCATCTACTCCCATCATATACGCTTAATATCTCTTTTAGTATTTCTGTTATACTATGGAATTCATCCCTTCTATTAGCGATTTGATCATGAGTTACTTTTATTGAATATTTAAAAGGCTTTTTATAGACACTTTGATATGAGATAGTAATTTCCTGTAAATCTTCTATTTTTTCGCTATCAACAGGAAAAAAGATTTTTGATTTAGAAGGCAAATAAAAATCGTTGCTGCTTATAGATTTACCGTAAGACCGCAAGAACGCATTAGAATAAGCAGATAATCCCTTCAAGTCAGGATCAGTTGATATATTCAACGCAGTCCCTTTTCCTACATTCTCAAACCATAACTGATACATATTTTTATCGTTTGATATTAGTTTCTTTACATATACGACAATTTCTGGTCTGCTGCTTTCCCGAAGTATAGCTAATGTGTATCTTACATATATAAATGTGACAACAAACATGGCGATACCGATAATGATTGTAGCCAGAGGTAACAACTTTTCTGACCAATCCACAATAAACTCAAACACTGACATTAATAAATCCTTTTTATGATTTTCTTTCCGCACAACATGACTCACAGTATACTTTCCGTCTCTTTGATTCTATACCTACAGCGGACTACGAGTATTGTGTTACCTATTGTGACACATCAAAATATAAAAAGATAGTATATTTGTTGAAATAGCGGATAAGTGCGAAAACGACAGAAAAGCACGGCATAACGCATCGCGACACATAGACAAAATCACATAACAATATTCGTTATGAAATACAGGCAAGTGGGGAACAAAACAAAATTTGACATGTATAAGTGAGCAAAATGTTGTTGTGATTATCAAAAAAAAAAAACTGAAGTGCTATCGTTTTTTTAGACCACAATTCAGTTAAAGTTAGGACAAGTTTTTTTGATCAAAGTCAACGGGTTCAAAGAAGGGAGATGCACTTTCAAGAAGTTGTCGCTTCCACTTTGAGAGTTGAACATCGCTGATGTTATGTTTACGACAGAGTCCCGCTTGTGAAGTTTGACCACACAGTGCCTGAATTACAACTTCAGCTTTAAATTCTGGGGTGAATGTTCTTCGTTTTCCTATCGAATTTCTCCTTTCAATTAGATTGTAAGTATATCACAATCTTGTCTAAGGTAGTGGTCTAAATTTCCGATGGCAGTACAAATGATATGTTTCCGATTTCGCAGGAGTTAATTCACTACCTAACAACGAACGATAGTATAAGAGTTCGATCATACAACATTATTTTGCGTTTAACAAAATTGGTGTTCAGTGCAGGAAAATGTTATAATATCTATAGACAATCAATGTTATTTGTTTAATTAGGAATGCTAATTGTATAAAAAAGGAAGGCAGAAATGAAGAAGAGTTTAGAGAGACTTTTATTTATGGGTGTAGGCGGTGTATTGGTATTGCTTGGTGGGGTGTTCTTACCGCAGAGCAAACAAGTGAACGCGCAAGACTTAAGCAAACGAGTGATTGATACGATAGTGTGCAAAAAGTTACAAGTCGTTGATAATTTAGGAAATATTCGAGTAGGATTAGGATACGATGAAACAGGAGGATTTGTTGCAGTTACTGGTAAACATAAAACAGGTAACTTTAAACCAGTTATATATATCACTGAAAATAACTTGGGAGGATCAATCCATGTTTTTGATAAGAGCGGAAAAGGGTTGGCAGGTTTATCTATCCAAGAAAGTCTCCCAGGGAAGCACGGGGGCATTGTTATCGTAAAAAACAATCAATCTTCACGCAATCCAATGAAAGGAAGTGCTGCTATTTATGCCGACGAGGATGGCGGAGGAGTGGTTATCCATAACAACGAAGGTCATGTTGTAGAGCAATTGGGTGATAATATTGAACGTTAAACAATGTAGCACACAACACAAAGATAGATTAATTCAAAAAGGACGCATTGCACTTCGTTATCGGGTGTCCATTTTGCTTAGTAGTTTTGAATTGTGGGTTGAACAAGATCAAACAGCATGCCGTCCTCCTTTTCAAAATCCCCTGAACTTTTGGCAATTCCAGCAACCTTGTGAATAGCCCTGTTTAGGATGTGTAAAGTTTTTGTAGAAATAATGATGTAAGTATAGTGTATCTCATAAATTATCTAATGGTGAGTTCTTGTTGCGTACCATGTATTTTAGATCGAAACAACGGACAGGGAAACCCAGTCCCTACGAAAAACAGGTTTTAGATCGAAACAACGGACAGGGAAACCCAGTCCCTACGATAAGCAGAATGCACAATGAGACAATAATTTATAGAAATGGTATAAACTTAATCTGAACAATTGATAATGTGAACTCTTATCCTGTAAATCCTGGTTCAGACAACTCAAATACATCACCAACTGAGGTAGACAACCCGAAAATCGAAAAACAACCCAAAAATACTAATGATAGATGCAACGATGACATCACCTATCACTAAACCGATGAAGAATGGTATGGCACGCCGATATAGGTGGACACCACCTGTTGAAAGCAGAATCCGTTTTACCGTCCAACTGATTAAAATGGGAAACCAGAGTCCGGTAAATGTCCACCAACTTGATACTACATATCCTACAGGATGGAGTGGAAATTGGATAAATCGCCATCGGAGCAGTAGTAGACTGACAGCAAAAGTGAATCCGCCAGCAGTATACAACATGCCGCTGAAGTTCGTTTCGCTGGGATTGTAGAGCCATCCAGCAAGACGGTTGTATGCGGCGCGTGCATACCATGAACGCGCGTTCTCTAATCCGACCTGATACGAGAGATGGAGATGTCCCCACGCGGCAGAAAGCGCACCAACAAATATAGCTATCGCTAATACCCATAACAACTGCGTAGGATTAAAACGGGTCTGATGTGCAAGTTTTAAGGCTTCTAATTGATGGGGCATCGGGTGTGCACGGTAGGAGAGATGATTCAACCAGAAGAATAGCGACATCACAGTTAGATTACGATTACCGATGCGACGTGTGCCGATCGCGTCGGTCAAAAGTAAGTCAGGACCGGCGTTGTAGAGATCATGGGCAGGCGGTCCCAATTCTGCACGAATGCGGGTGATAGTAATGGACATTGCGAAGTACAGTAAGAAAAACAGCGCGGTAAACCATAAAGACATCCCTGCTTTCAGACAGAATACCAAAATCAGGATAAATCCTATAATCGCGCCAACGATTGCTGTTCTGTAGCGTAACGCTTCACCGTCATCACTGTCTGTCGGGGAACGGCTTGTGAAAAAGGTCTGGAGTACATTTTTGAAATGTGCACGTCCCATCCATATCGTCCAGAGAAATAGTGCTATCCACACCCCGCGAATCTGTGCCATCTCTCTCGGAAATGCTATCGCACTACGCCAACCGAGACTTTGACCAATAATCCGTTGAAAATGCCAAAATAGGTGAAAAAACCAACATGAAAATCCGAGATCAAGTGGGATGAGGAAACCAACACCGATTGCAAAAGGAAAGAAACTGATACGGAAACCAGGGTTATTCATTGCACTCCACGGACTTTCAGTAAGACGAAAACTATGATACAGTGGAATTGTAGGGAAAACAGGATTGATTTGGTGTAGACTATAGAGAAGGTTCAGCAAGGCAGCGATACATAATCCGACAGTCATCATTCGCCTATTGAAAAATCGGTTTTTCCCTTGCGTGATTTCAAGAGGCAGTTGGGCAATCGGATAGGTGAGTCGTTCGTGTTCTTGCCACTGTTTGCGTAATAGCACATTTAGGCAGAGCATCGTTATTCCGATGACGAGACAAAACCCAACCCATATTAGCGCGGGTTTTAACCACGCAAGTATGTGGGATGGAAGATAAAGCGTCGATTCACCTTCATAGAAACCGCGTAATATGTCCTGCTTGCCAACAACAAGCCATTCTGGTAGATGTTGATGAAAGAGTTGTGTCCATTCGTTTTCGGGTGTTGCGTACCAGAAACCGTTCCCCATCAACGGAACAAGCACTTGGAGCATATCTCGTCCAGCGAAAACGGATGCTTGGCACAGCATAGCGTAGATAGTCAAGAGTTCGCTTTGTGTAAAGGCGAGTGTTGGTCGTAGTCTGCGAAGTAAAGCATTGAGGGTAATCAGCGCAAGCAGCGTGAACAGCACATTGAACAGTAATGCTAAACTTGTGGGACGGTTGGAATCCCAGATATAACTAAGATGTAAAATCCAATAACTATTGAGTGGGATGAGGAAAATGCCGATTAATACTGCACGGAACGTGATAGCGCTTCTTGTTGGAGAATTCATAGAGAGAAAAGAGACATGGTGATGCTGGTCTTCGGACTCGTCGTTTTGATTATAATTGGTGGTGGGGTATTGGTAGCACGGTTGGCAACCGTCGCAAAATCCAAAGGTTCATGGATATGGGGTGTCTTTATTCTTCTCCTCCTAATCTGTATACCTTTATTCCTGTTGGGTATTTGTATATGGTTGTTGAACTTCTATAATATAGATTTCGGTCCACTTAAGAACTAGCATGTTAACGTAATAATTAAACCTCCTCCACTGGTTCTGCATCCGTGCTATCCACTACCTGAGTAGAAGCGGAGGATTTTCCTGCTATGAAGAGAAACCAGAACGTTAACCCGATGGCGATGACAATCCACAGTATACCCCAAAACTCTGTCGGTAGCGGTGTTACTTCTGATAGCTTCCGAGCATCAGAAGGCAATTCCGACCGGTCCAAAACATCACTCTTGATGTCAAGAATTGCGTAGAGGCAGCTTGTTAAACCGATGACGCGTAATAGCCAATCGTTAACTATCTCTGGTAGGAATAAACCGAAAAGGATTAGCACAACGCCAAAACCGATACCGAAAATGTAGGTAAACATACCTGTCCCAAACCCGATAGAGATAACGACCATCCCGATTCCGAGCAGCACACTTATTATTTTATCGTAGTGTGTCATTGCTGCTAATAATAGGATAAACCCACCCCATAGTAGACTTCCGAGATAACCTGCGGTGAGTATCCAGAATCGCGAACCGCCGCGGGTAGTTGCCAACCCACCTTCATTCTGATTTACAGTGAGGCTTACTATTTCTCCACCAGTAGCAATTGCTGCAAGTCCGTGGCTTACTTCGTGCATAAACACGACGAAGATTTTGAGAGGATACATTACAATGGTATTCCACAATAATGCAACTGCGATGAATATCAGAAGTAGAGCGATATATCGTTTAAAAAGTTCCATTATCTCTCCTCAGGATAAGTTTAGAAAATGTGGATTGTATCAAGACCTTTGATTCAGCGTATTTATTACAACACTCACCCTACGGATCGCATCAAAGATGTTAATGTAATCTATATTAAATCCATCTTGAACAATTTCATTGATAGCAGATCCGACCTGTGGTGCTGCAGAATCACCGCTTGCAGCCAATGGATGATGCAAAATGAATGCTTTTTGCTGTTTTTGATCCTTAAAAACAGGGACACCGTTGTAATCTTTATGTTTAAGGTTTGATGAAAGTTCTTCCAAGTTCTTTTTAACAGGATCTACAAGGGTAGTCCAATAGTCTTTCTGGAGATCCATCTGATAGTCTTTGTTAAGACAAAGTTGTGCTACATCAAGTCCTAACCGCCAATCAAGAAATGGATGATAAGGCATGTTAGAGTAATCACGCATGCAACCTTTGCTGTAGCAAGATGAATCGCAATCTCTGCTATGAGCAATCAATCTTTTTGCAAAATCATTTTCGGGGTTAGTCATATCTTTAAGGAATTGAACCAATCGGAAAGGTCTTCCTTTAGAATCAGTCTCACCGAGATAGCGGCAGTATCCTGCGCCGTTTGCTAATGCATCAGCAATAAATATCTGTTGTTTGGGAATTCCATTTACTTTCATTGGACGTATTTCAACCCGCAATTCGTTAGGAGATACGTCCAACTGGTTCGCTGCATATTGACGGAATAGGAATCCAAAGGAATACGAAGCTGCACGCCAGTAATCTCCTTGCAAATTATCTGAAATGCCATTTGAAATTTTGTCAACCTCAATTAACAAAATATCAGTAGTTGTTGATGCATAAAGTGCAAATTCTCGTGTTTTTCCAGTCAAATCTCTTTCCTCTGTGAAATCGTGTCTACCACTTTTTTGTGCGAGTTCACGGCAGACTTCAGCCGATACAAGTGCATTGCTATCTTTCTGTTTACGAAGTCTGAAAAACCTATCATTGTTGGTATTAATAGAAAATAGTTTTAAGTTACTTTCTACTCCCGCTCTAAAATTATGTTGCGTTGTCAATTCTGCTGGTATATCTGATGGAAGGCGTGAATACGTTGCTCGTGGTGCCCAGTTAAAATTCTCATGAGCATCGTCTGGCCTGAAATTAGTCAGAAAACCTTTCGGTTCAATTCCTTGGATTAGCTTAAATTTGCTTTCTGAACATATTCCACAGTTCTTTTTGTTTTCAATTGACTCAGTGAAAACAGCTTTACAATTTTCACAGAACCCTATAGGTTTTTCACGTCCAACATCGCGTTCTGTTTCTATAGTTCTGCCTTCGGGTATATAAGAAACGATGCCGATAGACGTATGAATTTTTTTGTCCTTCACAGTTTCAGCACCCGGAGCAAATTGATTGATAGCGATGTCAATGTTTCTGTCAACAATTCCAGATGTCGGTGGCCAATTGGATTTACGTGGTTGTTGATGATACAAGAAACGCACTCCTGTTGGAAATCCAAACATTGGTAGCAGCCCAGATTCGGCAAGTGCTTGGCTTAAATCATCATCTTCAATTAGATGATTGTCTAAACAGGTGTTAATTTCATTTTCAAGATTGTTGACAACCCAATCTGTCAACTCATCCGTTGCATTTTCAGTTTGTAATTCTGTTTGTGCTGCAAGCACATGAATGATTTTTGGTATAGTTTCTTGGTGAGTTTGAATCCATTCAGATAGTTTCTCACGATTAGTTGACCAATCTGAAACCTTTCCGAAGTTGCCGTGTACGTTTCTCTCATTAGCATTTTCTGTGTCGGAGCGTGGGAAAGTTTGAAATAAAACTTCCTTTGTCAATACGCGCTTGATAATATCTTTGCTTCTTAAATCCAGATATGGCTGCGGTGTTTCGTCATTTGTAATCTCATTTGTATGTGAAAAATAGTGATCGTCATGAGTTCTTAGACGGCAAAGCGTTAAGGAGTAGGCTATCGGATCTCCGCGGCGTCCTGCGCGGCCGACGCGCTGTTGATAGTTGAAGCGTTGTGGTGGGACATTCCCCATTAGGACAATTGAAAGTGAACCGATATCAACACCAGCTTCCATAGTTGTTGTCACACTGAGAAGGTCAATCTCATCCGTTTTCTCATTTTCATCATCAAGTATTACATCTTGAAACCACCTTTGCCGGTTAGGTCGTTCTTCAGAATCGGTTTGGGCAGTTAACTCTTCGCAATGAAAACGGTAAGGCTGAATACCAAGTTCTTCAGGATCAACTTGGTACGCATAGTACCCACCGTACTGTTCTAATTTATCCGAAGTTTTATCAATTTCCTCTAACGTTTCAAGGCATTTCGTGTTTGTGCAAATTCCACCTGCTTTGTAAAGGTGCTTTCGTTTACACTTGGTACAGCGATAGATTGTATCGCTTTGAGATAAACGAATGCTCAAATCTTCTACGCGTATGAGATATCCATCAAAGGTGCTGGATGCTTCAATTTGTTCACCAAGTGACTTTATAAGTTTTTCAAGAGAACATTCCAATAGAGTTGCTGATTTCACGAGAAAATCTTCCACAAATTTTGGCATGTCCCTTTCCTCATAGCGATAAGGATTAACTTTAGTGTATTTTCGCTCTCCAAGTATCCTGGTAACTGAAGCCATTATTTCAGTATGATTAACATTATTAAGTTCCCACCTTTCAGGATCAATCTTTGGTTCACACCATGCGAGTCCTAAACCTTCTAATCCCATATCTTTTCGTGCAAAAAGAATGCGTTCTGCAATTACCCTTTTAAATTCAGACTCAATCTCCTTTATAAGAGTTTTTTGGTGAGGTTCAAGCCGTCGATTTGAGTGTAACACGGCCGGTTCTCGTTCCCAATCACAAAGACTCAACCAACTATCACCGTTATAAGAATTATCAACTTTTTGTCCGTATCCACCTGGATTCATGCCAAGGTTAATAAATTCTTTAAAACATTCTTCCTGGAGAACGGTGAAAGGAAAATTACATTCAAGTGCCCTGAGTTGATTTTTTTGCTCTTCAGTTAGAGATTTACCATCATAGATATCCCAAAATATAGATTGTTCATCTGGGAAATTAGCGATAAGGCGATTGATTGGCTCTCGTGCTTCTTCGCGAGTCACACGGCCATTTTCAATATCGCGAAGTATTGTAAAATCTGAATTTTCTGTCTGTCTTTTCATCGTATCAATAACGATGAGTCTGATCATATCGCGATAGTGTGCCCATTGTAGTCCAACAGCATATTTCGCTGCGTCTTGTCTGCTATCAGAAAAGATAATGGTTTTTCGCTCAGATTGTTCTTTAACGGTCGCTTGCATAGTTTGGGTAAGTATTTGGATTATCTTCTGCAATCCTGTTCCCATATCATGGAGTGGTGAATACGTTTCTTCTTTCCCGCTTATTGGTTTTGGCTTGTTAGTGTGATCCCACGCATCACCGCAATTAGGACAATATTTTGGAATTTCTGAACACCAATCTTCTGGCTTGTCAATGTTATAAAAATAACCGTTGTAATTTACAGAATTGCGTGTGAGTCTTCCCTCGGCATGTTTGAAATCTCCTGGTGCCCACCGTCTCTTAATACCATGTTTTTCCCAAGACCTGCCTGGTTCAGGTGTTTGTTTTCTCTGCCAGAAGATAGCATAAGTATCATAGTTTCGATCCCTAACGCCTTTTTCAGGCAAACTTGTTAATTCTTGATAATCACCACTTAGGTACCAACTGGGTGGCTTCTCCGATATCTGCTGTTTATATCCACCCAGAAAGAGATCTCCACACGTTTCACAGTTTAACAATTCTAATACCCGTGAGCCACATTGATCACACAAAACGCGTCTATTTGCGAATAGTTTTCCGATGGTAGCATCTTTGTTTTCTCCTTGACACTTTGGATTGCTACATGCCCATAATCCTTCGTAGTTTTTGAAAAAGTAATGAACGCGTAGTGGTAATAATGCTTGATCTTTCTTCGTATCCTTTTGCTGAATTAGATAACGAATTAAGCCCTGAATTGTCTCTTCGGTAATTGGCGTTGAGGCAACTTTGTTTGCAGCATCACACATTTCTTTTATGGTTGACGCATGGAGCTTACCTTTAATGTTGCATAGTTGTGCTACAGCAGTTTTGATGAGATCCTTCGGTATCATATCCAATTCAGTAGAATTACCATTACGATTAAATACTTCAAAATTCTTTGCGTGTTTTAGGCATTCCCGAAGTTGATCACTTTTATCCTTGTGTGGTTGGGAACCAATAATATTAAAACGTTTCCCACTTGCAAAAAACTGACGGAGGTATTTACGCCCTTCATCTTCTTCACTGCCTTCATCTTTTTCTCGATCTGCATTTCCTTCAAGGGATGCACTTGAGGCAATGATACGTAACTTTGGTGAGTCGGGGTCAAGACCGAGCCGGTTAAAAAGCGTTCGAAGTAAAAATGCAACTTCTGAACCGGACGTGCCTCTGTAGGAATGTAGTTCATCAACGACAAGATGGAAAATGCTATCTGGTTGTTTTAACCATTCCTTGGTTTTTTCAAATATTGGCTGTTCCAAATCTCGTGTGAGCATGATGTTAAGCATTGAATAGTTGGTAATAAATATATCAGGTGGGTGGTCTTGCATGTCCCAACGGGTCCACATCTCAGCAGTATCAACATCAGTTGAAGGAAAATAATAGCGTTTCTCTGGTGAATCTTTTATTTTTTCAAATTGCTTACGTAGATCATCAAGTTTAACTCGGAGTCTTCTAATACTACTACTATTTTCAGCACCAGACACTGGTGTCAAACTGTTATACCTTCCAAAGTAAAATCGGTTTTTACCCCGTTTATCGTTTAGCCATTGGCGTGCTTTAGGACTATCACAAGCGCGCCGTAGCCGCATAAGTTGGTCTTCAACAAGTGCATTAAGCGGGTACATAATCAACGCACGGATAGCAGCTGGTCGGGTTTCTCCTTTACGCTGGGGAATGCGAGTTCCTACCGAACGTTCATGAGTGCGCCACCATGGATGGTCTATATTTCGCTTTCCATAACTTGTCCAAGTTTGTGATTCTTTGATAAGGTAACTGAAAATTGGCAGCAAAAAGCATTCTGTCTTACCTGAACCTGTGCCAGTTGTGACAACGACATCTTCACCCTCAACAACGGATGCCTTTATTGCCTCTGCTTGATGTTCATAGAGTTGGCGGTCTTTTGGGGCAAGTCCCTCCTTTCCTCCCGCAGCGAGAAAATCACCAAGTTCAGAAGTAAGATTTAGATCATGGGACAATTGGGATAATGTTTTATCTGAAGAAGGATAGGGGAATATCGGTTCAAAACGAGGATCTTGAAAAAGCAAACCATTTTTCTTTAATAACTCGTCTCTTTCTTCTTCTAACTTCTCGCTATTGAAACCCATAATGGTTTGTATGTAACGAATATAAGAATCGCAAAGCAGTTCATAAGTTTTAAATGGATCAGTTTTTATTAGACCAGCCATCAACTTTCTCCCAGTTTTGATGAAGTGATTTTGTTAATTGAAAAGCAATACCGGCGTGAACATAGGAATACCGATAAAATCTATTTTTAAATTTAGATATTGGTGGGGTACCGGAACAGAGCGTTGCACATCGGTCTAAAATTAAGGGTATCTGCAACGGAGCCCTTACATACCATCTATAATATTCTTTCCGATAATAAACTAATTTCGATGTTTTACCGGCATCAGAAAGTGCAAGCCATATTCCCCAATCGCGTGGCACGCTTCTTTGATCATCACCAGATTTTAAGATGTAAATATTGCGACCATATTGGGGTATTTCATAAAGTCCATTACCAGGTTGTCGTTGGTTAAAAGTGTCAAATTTCAATGACCTAAGATTAAATTTTTTTCGAGAATCTGAAAGCGGTGTATCGCTCGGAGGAAAACTGGATCGTTTTGGTTGTGGCAATAGTTGTGACAATTTCGCGGAAAATTCGAGGCTGATATGAATGCCTAATTTCTCAAATTCTGTGAAAGACGTTTCATCAATATCACTTATAATAATCGTTGCTGGAGCATTTTGATTTGATTCTGAGCGAATTTTCCCCCCAATATCAGATACACAGTTTTCCACTTCCTTAAGTAAGGCAGGTGTTCTACTTCCTACAAGGACATATCGATTTTTTACTACAGTTTCTAAAAGAACGGAAGGACCAATTGTAACATGTGTTAATTTAGGGTCGAAATCAAGATGTCCCAATCGCGCAAGATATTTTAGATAAGTAGACATATATTCAAAACGTCGTTGTTTACCGGTTAATATGTCAATTGCATCTTTGAATTTTGTCCAACTTACCTCACCTTCATGGGATAAATAATAAAGTAGTTTATCAAAGACATTAATTTCAGTTTGATTCATCATTATTCTCCCGAGACTGTTGTAAACTCTTGTAGAAATGTGGTAATTCCCATCCTTCTGAATTGGCCCTGCCGTAAATGCTATCAACGATCTCAGTTTGTTTTTCTATCCATGGCAAAAGCCGTAAGTTTAATGCCCAGTCAAGTGCCAGTGTAGGCGTTAAGATGTTGTGTGAAAGTTGTAGATAGTGAGAAATTTCGGTTATAATTTTCTCAGGTAGTCGCATTTCCATTTTTTCAATTATCGTCTGAATATTCTTTAGCAATTTAAACTGCTTATCAAAATTCACACTTTCACTTGTTTGTGGACGACACCAAGACACCCATTTACTCCGAGTAACTACATGGAGTTCTTCCAAATGCCGCATATTAATTGTGGTTGGTTCGTTTGGTTTGGGTAAACGAGCGACTCTTTCATAAAAGTCATCACTAGTTACGCAACGATTAGTTCCTAAACAACGGGTGAGAAACACCTTCAGGCTATCACCGCAAGTCTTTTTAATCCAATCAAGGAATGACGGAAGATAAGAATCTGGATACGATTTATCACAATTGCTTAGATGGACAGCCCAAGGCATATCACCTGACTTAAGCATCTTCCTAATTGAGATTTCAAGATCAATTCTTTCAAGCCGTTCACCAAAACATTCTTCAGAAAAGAGACCAGGAAACCAATCCTGCGATCCAAGCCAACCGAGTTCAACATTAATTTTTGTGATATGTAAATGATCACCACATATCAGTTGCCAAATTTTGATTAATCTGTCATCGGTAATTTCAAGAGCAGGAAATGCTTTCATAGCTATATGAACAGCTCCTGCTATTTCTTCAGCATCATCGCTTTCTTCTAAATTCGTTAAACCAAACTTTTTCTGGAAAATAGACATTTTTTCCAGATACTCCTCTTCATTGCTGTAACTTCCGATATCTGATGTTAATTTGGTTTCATAACGTCTCCCAATTTCTATAGCTTGACGTGCGATCCGCTGAACAGTCGTTTGATTTTGTTCCTCTACTATAGATTTAATTTCAGCAATGGCACTGTCCATACTGCCAAGGCGTTCCGCAACCGATTGGTTAATGTTTTGGATTTGCTGTTCCAGCTGTGCGATTGTCTTCTCAATGTGATCAACGAAATCATTTATAGCAGAATCGGTTTCAGTCCGTGAATTCTCAAGTGTTACAAGTCGAGTATTCAGAGATGTCTCAACTTCAACAATCCGAGATTTGAGAGATTCAATCAATCGCTTTAATTGAACAACATTTTCAGAAACATTTATCTGAGTTAACTGATTTTCAAAAGACTGTTGGACTTCTGCAATCCGTTCATCTAATACTTGTCGAAGTTCACTGATAGGTTCTAAGTTAGAAAGTTGCGTGCGAAGTTCTTCAATTTCTTGGAGAAGACTATTAACTTGATCAGGAAGTTGTTCCATTTGTTGCATCCGTTCAATCTCCTCTTGAGGCAGGACTTTATCAATTAATTCTTCTATCTGTTCATCTTCACTAAAGTGACCATATTCGTAAAAACGTCGTATCGTCTCTTGATTAATTTGATTGTTGAAACTTGCTTCGAGTAAGACTTCAAAACATTTCCGATCAAGTTCACTGTTCGGAGGTGTAATACAGATATGGTTTTCATCAAAATCTGCGTTGTTGTCAAACTCAAGTAGAATATCATACAGTTTCTGGCGAGATCTGACCCAGTAAATCCAGGCGTTTTTGAACGAATCCCAGATACGAGAATCAGGATTGGTAAGTTCTTGTTCATCTTTTAGGTGGGGAATTAACATTGGGACTGTTCGCGTTAGCGGCGCGCGACCTGATCGAAACCCCGCAACATTAGGTTGGAGTAATTGAGTTCGTATAAATTCTTTGCCTTCACTATCTACTACTTCTTCTAAGAAGGCAACAAATTCCTCTACACTCCGTTCAATTAGAATTCTTCGTTTTGCCTCAGGATAAGGTTTTGCATGCATAACTAACCTTTAATATATCTACGGAGATCATCAAACGATAATGCTTTTTCTTTGTATTGCTTTAATTTTTTCTGAACAAGGGTTTGCACAGCATCGTTCTCATCTAAATATTGGATTGTTTCGTCAAACCATTCCGGTATCAATGAACCGTTGTCTTTGAGTTCAATTGCTAATTTTACGACTGATGAAATGAGTTGGGCAGGAGCTACTTTATCATATTTGGGGGGCAGCGGCTCTATTGGCACTTCTACCACGTCGTCCCATGTAATATCGGGAATGTCTGTCCCGAATAACTTGGCACCCCCGATCCGTACACCAGATTTCTTCGTAATCTCAGCTATTGTTTCTTTAGAATAAGTTGGAATAGTATTTCTATTTTTGGATAGTACGGTAGTAAGCGTTTTGTCTTGGTGCGCTAACGAACGTTTTGGGGGTATTATGTGCAATGTGGTCTGAAGATAGTCAAGATATGAAAAATGATATTTATCAGAATCAAGTTTCTCTGGAAGTTCAATTTTTCGATCTGCCGGAATATCAACTGGTTCTCCATTCATATAAAACAACTCATCTGAATCTGCGATAAGGTTAGGAACAACAATGGAGGGGAGACAGAAGTCAATATAAGAGTTGCTTCGCCTATCTAAGGGCAATCCACCTACAAATTTAATTTGCTCGGTTTCTGTTGTTGTTATCCGAAATCCAGTAAGAGAAAAATCAGATAAACGGGTTGGCTTTGCCTTGATGTATTGCCAACCTGTTCCGTTGCCTCCGATACGAATTGATTTCGATGTAGGTTGTTCATCGCAAACTTGTTGTAAAAATGGTATAACATTCCGATCTAATTGCCTGCTATAAACGATAAGGTGTTCTTCATGTAACAAAAAGTTGCCTTGGCTTAACCAACCAACATGCTCTCTATCCCATCGGAAAACCCAGATATCGGAAGGTTTAATCCGATAGGTTAATGGTTTAGTATCTGTCGTATTTAGTTCGGTACCGTTCCGCAACATCTGAATTGAAAGCGGATTAGCACGCATAACGTGCGGTTCAAACCATTGATCATTATAAGGTTGTAGTGTTTTGACATTGAGATCGTTATTATTGAAAGTAATTTGGCTTTTTTGTCTTCGTCTGAACCAAAAACAAAACTCATCAATGTCATCAGGCAAATCAAACAGATGAACACTAATTGATGTAGAACTTTGTCTTGTTGTACCGCGTCGTATTCTCTCCCATACTTCCCCATCCCAGTTTTTTAAAAGCAATTGAATTTGACCTAATATCAGTCGGATTTCAGCAGTCTTTTGTTGATCAATAGGTCTGGTAATTTTTACTGAAAGATTTTGAAAAGATTTCTTTGAAGAAAGTATATCAAGAAGTTGTTTCTCGGCAAGGTAAGCACCCGGTTTTAGATCCATTTCCTTAAAGATTCTATGAAGTATATGTTCGTCATGTTTGCTAATCAGGCATTGCGAAATCGGATACCAAACATACTTTGGATGACCTTGTGTCAGGTAGAGTTCTACATCATGCTTATCTTTCACCCAATCTTGGAGATATATCCAGTTTTCTTCCCAATCCCTATACTTGAGTCCTTTTGGTCTTCCTTCATTTGGTTTATCAAACAAGAGTATATTTAATGGCACATAATAATTAGTATGAAATGCTTTTTCAGTGGTTTCCATATTGCTCGCAGCAAGCACACAAAGCGCAAGGAAAGCAACATATGGCGGTTCTTTTTCTGCTGGAGAAATCCTTCTTAGCCAAATCTCATCTGTAGAAGTGACATTCTTCGGAACAACTTTTTTTCTAACAGCCTTTTTCAAACTTTCTTCAGCATCATCTACATCAAAACCTGCATGTTCAGCGATTTCAGGTAATGTTTCAGGAGTTGTGTGTAAAAAAACAATTTCTCCAGGTTCACAGTTTTCAAAGAAGTAGGATATGATTGCTTTGTTCCATTCATCATACGTTGGCATAACTATTTTCCGATTTTTTGATTGTACTTGAAGTGTATGCTTTAAGCGGACAATATAATGATAAGCTACTATCAAATTGCTTGCATGTTTGTTTGCAATCTGATATAGTATAGCATAATAGCAGTTAAATATACACCAAAAAGTAAATACATACCTATCGGAACAGAAAATAATGAATACTTTTGGTCATCTTTTTCGGATTACAACGTGGGGAGAATCGCACGGTGGTGCTGTTGGGGTTGTTGTTGATGGATGTCCACCACAGATTGACATTGATACATCCGCAATACAGTATGAACTCAATCGCAGGAGACCGGGACAAAGTCATCTCACAACACCGCGTCAAGAGGAGGATGTCGTTGAAATACTATCCGGCGTCTTTGAAGGCAAGACACTCGGCACACCTATCTCAATGTTGGTGTGGAATAAAGACGCGCGTCCTGACGCTTACAACCACCTGAAAGACTTATATCGTCCCTCACATGCTGACTATACATATCAGCAAAAGTATGGTATCCGAAACTGGCAAGGTGGTGGAAGAGCAAGTGCGCGGGAAACCATAGGACGCGTCGCAGCAGGCGCAATAGCAAAACAGATTCTCCGTGAGAGATGTGATACCGAAACACTCGCTTTCGTCAAGCAGATACATACGCTTGAAGCTACTGTGGATACTGATACCGTAACGCATGATGAGATAGAAGCAAGTCCTGTCCGTTGTCCTGACCCGATTGTTAGTCCGAAAATGGCGGAGCGTATTGATCAAGCACGAAGAGATAGGGATTCGTTGGGTGGAATAATTGAATCTGTGGCTCGTAACGTTCCTGTCGGTCTTGGTGAACCGGTATTTGATAAACTCAAGGCGGATTTAGCGAAAGCGATGATGTCATTACCCGCAACGATGGGGTTCCAAATCGGTTCTGGGTTTGATGGTATAACGATGACAGGTTCTGAACATAATGACGAATTCTATAACGAGTCCGGGCAGATCCGCACTCGGACGAACAATTCTGGTGGTACACAAGGGGGTATATCAAACGGCGAAAATATCGTATTCCAAGTCGCTTTTAAACCGACTGCAACAATCGGCAAACCACAACAGACCGTTGATAAGGATGGAAACGAGATAACATTAGAAGCAAGCGGACGACACGATCCGTGTGTGTTAATACGTGCACCTGCTATTGTGGAAGCGATGTCTGCTCTTGTCCTCACGGATCACCTCTTACGTCAACAGGCAAAGTCCTAAGCAATTTCATCATAAGGAAGAATTACGAGAACAACATGGAAGGTCAAACAATCATAAGAACACAAGATGTTGATGAGTTGTTTATCTCTACCGTTGTCCGTTTGATTCAACGGCGTGCCTTCCCGAATCTTCGTAATATCATCGCTAAAACACATTCAGCAGACATTGCGCGTTGGTTTCCGCGTCTCCGCTATGAGGAAAAAAGCAGTCTATTTACACTATTGATTGAAGAGAAGCGAATGGGAGAGGTGCTGTGTGAGTTGAACAGCACGGATATAAGTGAGTTCGTTGAAGAAACTGAATCGTCAGTTGTAGCAAATGTCTTGAGAACAATGCCTGCCGACGATGTAACGCGTGTTCTCTCAGAATTGGCTGATGAAAAGAAGACTGAACTACTTGACCTTATTGAAGGTGCCAACTCTGAGCATATTGAAAGGTTACTTGAATATGAGGAGAAAACAGCTGGGGCGATCATGTCACCGAATTTCTTCGCCTTACCCGAGGAGACAACTGCCGCCGAAGCTACCGAACAGATACGTGAACTCACTGAAGTTGAATTACCACCGATTACTTTCTATGTGTATGTTGTTGATGAAGAAAACAAACTAAATGGTGTTTTATCCTTACGTCAGTTAGTCGCAACAAAACCGGACACACCGCTCAAGGATTTAATGACAACACACCTATATACCGTTCATACCGACATGCCACAAGAAGCAGTCGCTAAGGCAGTTGCCAGGTATAATTTACTTGCCATTCCGGTTATCAATACTATTGGACAACTCGTGGGTGTGGTTACAATTGACGATGTAGTTGATGTTATTCGTGAAGAGAATACGGAAGATATGTTGAAGATGGCAGGGACAGGTGATCTGGATATCACTTCTCGCTCCATCTTTAGGAACACCCGAGCACGTTTGCCGTGGTTGCTTGCCAGTTTTGGAGGCGGATTACTGGCTGTTTATGTCATCGATATTTTTGAAGCGCAATTGCAGCAGATTGCTGCCTTAGCAGCATTTATCCCGATTATTATGGGAATGGGAGGAAACATCGGCACACAATCCTCTACAATCATTGTCCGAAGTATAGCAATTGGGGAAGTTAATCTTAAAGATACTTGGCGAGTGCTGTGGCGGGAATTTAGCACAGGAGCATTACTTGGAATAACTTACGGAGTCTTACTTGGAGGGTTTGCCAGTATTTTTCCACAATTTCGTGAATATGCGTGGAAACTACCCCTTGTTGTCGCACTCGCTATCTTCGTCAATATGATGATAGCAGCAACAGTAGGCACAATCATACCGATGTTCTTCAAACGTGTTCAAATTGATCCTGCTGTTGCTACGGGACCTTTTGTCACAACAGCAATTGATGTGATTGGTATCTTTGCCTATTTTATGTTAGCGAAACTCTTTCTTTTTTAGATAAGCATGGATCCGAAATATGTCTACGGCAATAGAAATTGAAGGAATCGCATCGGATAAGACACTGGACAACTGTGCAAGGTTGATTATTGTGGGATATTTTCACGAAATGATGTCGCATAAATTAGGAGCAATAGAGGGTGTAGATATTAAATTCGTCCACGATATGCGTGTAGCATCTCGGCGTTTGCGTGCTGCAATGGACAATTTCGCTGATTGTTTTGAAAAAGAACCTTTCAAAATACACTACAAACAGGTCCGTACAATCACACGAACAATGGGGGCGGTGCGTGATCTTGATGTCCTCATCGCCCGTTTTGAAAAGGAATTAAATACCTTATCAGCAGAAGAACAAAGAGATATACAAGGTCTGATTCAACACCTCCAGCGGGAACGGGAAAATGTCCGCAAACCGATGTTAACACTCTTTGCTGAACTTGATAAAAGTGACTTTGAATCACAATTCTTGACTTTCTTTAAAGCATCTGAATGAAATGGCAAAACCACATAGTATAGAAGGAGTCAATCCAAAACAGAGTTTTCATGAGAATGCGCGTATAATTCTTCCACAAAAGGTTGCCGAAGTCTATAGTTGGGAGCAGTTTATTCAAGATCCAGAACGGCGTGAAGAATTACACAACATGCGCATTTCTATTAAAAGGCTACGGTACACAATGGAGTTTTTTGCGGGAATTTACGACAGAGATTTCAGGGATTTTATTGATACAACTATTGAATTACAGGATATAATTGGTGATATACACGATAGTGATGTCGTCTTGGAGGTCTTAACAGAATATAAGAACACCCATCAGTCTAATACTATGCTTGGGATTGACACACTTATAAAACGCACTCGTGAATTGCGCGATGCAGACTATGCAAGGTTTCTAAAGAGATGGGAAGAATTGTCAACAACAAACTTCAAACAGAAACTTCTCACAATTATTGAGTCATAGAGTACAATAGAAATCTGAAATTACGGGAGACTGGTTTGTAGCACATTCTGTTAGATTGTGCCTCCAAGACCGCAATCTAACAGAATGCGGTACAAATACGGAACTCCCGTAAGCAATAATATAAAATAAAGGGAAAAAAATGAGCAGCAATGTTGTCGGAGTAGATATGGGTGGTACGAAGATTCTCGCCGCCGTTGTTGATACTGAAGGTAATATCCTCAACACATCCAAAATTCCAACACAAGCCAAAAGCAAAACATCTGTCGTGATTGATCGGATTGCAGCCTGTATCCGAGAGGCAATTGACGAATCTCCGGTTGATGCAGCCTCAATTGGTGCAATCGGAATTGGTGCTCCAGGACCGCTTGATCCAGTTACAGGTGTTGTGATCTTTGCCCCAAATCTCGGCTGGAAAGATGTACCGCTAAAGACTGAACTTGAAGCACGCGTGAACATTCCAACGTTTGTTGACAATGATGTGAACGTAGGAACGCTTGGTGAACACACCTTTGGAGCAGGTCGTGGTGTCAACAATTTAGTCGGTATTTTTGTTGGAACTGGTATCGGTGGCGGCATAATAATGAACGGTGAACTGTTCCACGGCGCGAGTAAGACGGCTGGTGAAATCGGACATATCATCGTGAAAGCGGGAGGACCACGGTGTGGATGCGGTAACCGTGGATGTCTGGAAGCGTTGGCAAGCCGAACCGCTATGACAAAGGAATTCCAGAAAGCAATTCAGAAAAAAGGGAAAAAGAGTATCCTCTCAAATCTTACCGGTGGTGATCTTGGATTAATTCGTAGCGGTGTATTAGCAAAGGCATTGCACAGCAAAGATAAATTGACGCGGAAAGTCTTCAAAAATACGACAAAATATCTCGGCATCGGCATCGGTTCAATTGTGAATTTCTTGAATCCTGAAATGATAATCCTCGGTGGTGGTGTTGTTGAAGCAGTTGGTGATAAGTTCTTAAAAGATATCCGCAAAGCTGCTAACAAATACGCGCTACCCGATACGTTAAAAGGGGTTCAAATTGTGGGTGCAAAACTTGGTGATAATGCTGGTGTGCTCGGTGCAGCTGCACTTGCGAGACAAAGACTCAAATCAGGTTAAACCTTAATTTCGGCAAAGTAGCTCTGTAAATCAAGGGGGGAAGAGTCATGTTAGTTGATGATAACAGAGAAGAACATCGGATGATGATTTTCGGTAACGATAGTCGTCCCGTTCAAGAACGGTTAATTGTGGACGATACATGTAGTGAAAACAGGATATTAGCGCAAAAAGTTCATGAAGAGTCGTATACCGTGACCTTATATGCGTTGCTAAAGGATTACGGTCTGACGCCTGTTTTTCGTATCAAACCGCGCATTCGCTTTCATCGTTCTAGCTACGATAACCTCTCGTCAAGTGCTCCGCTCCAATATAGCCTTAACGACATCATTCATTTTGCGGAACTGAAACGCGGTACTGTCTTGATGGAAAAAATTGACGATACCCAATTAGCAGAAATTCTCGGTGATGCTCCGACAATTACTGGCATGACTGATGACCCCGCTGTAGAACTCGTTTCGCAACGTGATGTATCGCTTCGCAATCCACCTTTCAAAACAAAAACAAAGGTCTTCGGAAAAAGTGAGGACGAAGGCGTGGAAGAGGCAGGTATCCCTATCGGTTCTTTCCTTGAAGCACTCAATGAACCGCAACGGACTGAAGAAATATTTAAGACATTCTCACGCGGCAGCGAGTTTGCCCGCGATTTGCGTAAAACTTTGGAAAACTACGAATCGTACGAATTTCAATTTGGACTCTATTCCCGTTATGAACGCAGAGATTGTGTCTTAGCAGGCGGAGATGCTGAGACGAGCGGTTATTACCGGGCAACCTTTGACCCGTGGACTGCCCTCGGATATATTCGTCCAAGCGGAGATAAACAACAGTTTCAAATCTTAGCACACGAACGTGGCACGCGCTGGGAACACAAAGTGATGTTGGAATTACTTGATGCCGCTACACTTGAACGTCTGGCAACAGAAATACCGGCACTTCGCAGTGAATATCTCATCGGACGCGTGTTATCTAAGAGTCAAACAGCATTGACACGTCTTGCACAACTCCGTAAATCACAGCTGAACCTGACAACGGATTTAGACATAGGATACACACTTCAGTTAGAGATACCTTTACCTGAAAAGCGTTTCTCTGTGATAGACCATCGCAGGAAATTACGTGCTGTTTTCAATGGAAACGACGATTACCGTCTCCATCCACTAAACGGAGAGTTCGTCGAAAAACATCTAAACTTAGCGAAAGGTGTTCAAGACGGTGTTGTGTGGACACTTGATAACGTTGACCTATTGACAGGTCATCCTCCAGTTAATGAGCAGGATGAGGAATTTACTATCAGAAAGACGTTAAATCAGAATAGGTTCGTAGTACGCTCAGCAAGAGAACTGCGTGAACGTTTACCAAAAAACGGGTTTGAAAAGTGCTGGAACGAATCTATTGACGAAGGTGGATATACCGTTCTAAACCACACAACCGGTAGAGTCTATGCGGTCAGTTATGGACGACAGAATACAGGGAGTATCCATCAAGGCGAAGTCAGAAAAGAGGATATGGAACACTATCTCTCAATTGAATACTTGGGAATAGACCCATCAGGAGCAGATACATCGCGTTTTGAGATTCCTGCAGAAGCACAACAGAGTTTCTTTGACAAACTCTTTAAAAGAGAACCTGTTCCTCCATTTTATAGTCAACTGCTTCAGGCAGAGGCGCAAGTTATTGAAGATATGAAAACATTGGCGCGGCACTGTAAAGAAAAATTGAAGATTCCATAGGTATTATTCCATTTCAAATACTTTTGAATATATGTCCGCTTTATGTTATTCTATAAGCAGATTATCCGTAGGAGCGAGTATGCCAGAAGACATAACATTTAGAGAACAGGAACTCCGAGAACTCTCAATACATTGGAACCGGAAGAGGTAGAACAGAGGAAACGTGTTTTACACTATTTTGTAATGTTGATCGCAAGTCGTCGTCCACCTGATGAACATATTGAGTTAATAGACTTAGTAAATCAACTTTCAGATGAGGAGGAGGTAGAAATCATGGCAAAGTCTATGGTAGATGTAACGTTGGAAAGAGGTATAGAACAAGGCAAAAAAGAATACGCTGTTGAAGCAATCCTCACGGTGTTAGAAGTCAAGTTTCAGAGCGATGTCGCAGACAAACTAAAACCTTTTCTCAGTGCCATTGACAATCTGCAACGCCTCGATCATTTACACCGTGTCGCTGCCCAAGCATCAGATGTAGAAGCGTTTACACAGGCACTCTTGAACCTTGAAAACTGAGGAACTCCTATTGTTAGTCGTCGTTAGTGTATTGTCAAGTCATAAATGATTTGTTATCGGACAGGGAAACCCAGTCCCTACGAACGGATCTACTCATCATTTGAGAGTAGACAAAACACTAGAACATATCTCATAAATCATTTATGTGGTGAGTTCTTTGTTGTTTGTGATGTGTTTTATATTAATACAACGGACAGGGAAACCCAGTCCCTACGAACAACGGACAGGGAAACCCAGTCCCTACGAAAACAGGCGCAGTGATGAGAAATTTATGGACAATTAGGTTTATGAGATACACTCTAATAATAATAATAATACTAAAAGGTTAATAAAAGCAATAGACGCTGAACTTGAAAGAAAAGAAAAAGCAATTAATGCTAAAAAGTCCAAATAGGTGAAAACATATGATACGGTACCTTGAAGTTAAGGGACTTAATAATAAACTTACCCAACCATTTGAGTTCAATGAAGACTTGAATATTTTTACTGGACCTAATGGTTCAGGTAAGACAACATTGCTGAAGTTGATATGGTATTTCATCAGTGGACATCTTGAGCAAATTCTTTCTGAAATCCCGTTTTCTTCTCTCTCAATTGAAACCGATACGTTTTCTTTAACTATGGCACAAACAAAAACTGATGAGATTGAACTAAAATCGGAGTTTACTGGTGAAAAACCGATCTCAAAAACTATCAATATAGATGCAAAAACTAAAGTGATTGACCGAAAAGATATAGATAAGGTGCACGAACTTGAGAAGCGAATTGCTCATACAACAAAGAACAGCCTGTTTTTTCCAACATTTAGAAGAATTGAAGGAGGCTTTTCTAAAGACCCGAGAGATATAGAGGATTCGGTTGGAAAGTTACTTCCATTATCAGAAATGCTTCAGATTACGATGACGCGGTTTTCATCTGATGTGTCAGTCAATGGACACAAATTCATCGCTTCGATTTCAACAGAAGATATAGGCGAATTGTTAACGCAGAAATATGCAGATATTTATGAAGAGATTACTAACCTCCAGTCTCAGGTATTAGAAGATATATCAGAAAAAATGCAAAACAATCCAGATAACGATAAAGTTTCTGATAATCTTCAAGAGGCTCCTGCCGTTCTGAATGCTATTGAACAAGTTAATAAGAAACGAAACCATCTAAGTAAGCCATTTTCTGTGCTATCTGAGCTGACTCGGAAGATCCTACAACATAATGCAATACATGTTACTGGACAAACTATTCGTGGGAAAACAACTGCGGGAGTTACTTTGATAGAAGGTAGAGATGGAATTACAGCTGGGAAAACAAAAGATGCTATCTCCGCAGGTATACTTTCTGCAGGCGAAAAGCAGATGCTCAGTTTTTTATGTTACAACGCTTTTAGCAAAAATACCGCCATTTTCATTGATGAACCTGAGTTGAGCCTGCATGTAGACTGGCAGAGTCTCCTCTTAACTACATTGCTTGAACAAGCAACAAATAACCAGTTTTTCATTGCCACACATTCACCATTCATCTATACCTTGTACCCGGATAAAGAATTTATGTTATGTGATACTCGCGGGAATCAAGGAGATATTTAATGCCGACACCGAATCCAATGACGGTAGACCGCTTAGTCGGTGTTCTGCGAAGTTCTCAAAAACCGAATATTGTGGTTGAAGGAAATGACGATGTTATCATTTATCGAGAATTAACTAAGAGAATTGGAATCCTTGAAGCAATTTTGCGCCCCTCTGGTGGAAGGGATAATTTACTACAAGTCTATGAGCGAAGAAGTGAATTTGGTCACATACCTGTTGCATTCATCGCAGATCAAGATATGTGGTTGTTTTCTGGAATTGAGCCGGGTTACGATGATGTAATTTGGACAAGCGGATACAGTATTGAAAATGACTTGTATTCGGATGCAGATTTGGAACACTTATTAGATGAAAACGACACAGCAAAACATCAACAAATTCTGGATTCTATCAGCACATGGTTTGCCTTTGCAGTTGAGGAATATTTAGCAGGAAATTCTCCAGAACTTGATCTGCATTGTGATGAATTGGTGCCGCCTGGCAAAACTGAATTGGATGCAGATTTTTGCACCCGTCAAGGTTTCCGCGTTCCTGATCCAAATCTTATTCAACAAATCAGATCCACATATAAACTTTTACTTAGAGGAAAACAACTTTTCCAATTACTGGTTCGTTTTCTGAGCAAACCTGCCCACGGGTTTGAGAAGGCAAGTCTTAACGATTATGCACTTTATAACTTTGCACTTAGGATGCCTGGGGTACATCCCTTGTTAGATAGATTAATGGAAGAAGTAAAGCGAAAAATTGCAGTACATAGAACAACCTCTTGAATAGCTTTCTTGAAATTATACAGAAGGAAACATTAAAAACAGATGTCAAACCGCAGAAAAGTCCTTGTCACAGGTGCAGCAGGTTATATTGCAGGACGTATGCTGCCAGTGTTTCGTGAACGTTATGATCTTGTCCTACTTGATGTCAGGAATACAAATCGGCAGGGAGAAGAGATGGAAGATGTTCACATCGTTGATGTCAGTGATCCTGACCGAGATTTATATAAACACTATTTTGAAGGGGTTGACGCAGTTGTCCATTGTGCCTTCAAAGGTGGTGGTTTTGAGGAGGAACTTAAAAATATTCAGATGGCATACAATGTTTATCATACCTGCTTTGAAACGGATGTCAGACGCATTGTTGTCTGTAGTTCTAATCACGCTGCAGATTACTATGAAAAACTAATATGGACAGGAAAATGGGATTTTGTGACACCCGATATGCGTCCCTTATCGGATAACTTCTACGGATGGGCAAAGGAGGCGTATGAACATCTCGGTTTTGTGTTTGCGACTGGGTTCAGAAAAAGTAAAAAGGTGCAGAATATACAGATACGTATTGGCGCGCCGCGGGAAACAGATTTGAATGACATCACAGTCGACAATTATCATAAGATGCACCGCGCACTCGGGGCATACTTAAGTGTTCGCGATCAGGTACAACTCTTTGTCAAGAGTATTGAGACAGAGAATATTGAAGATGAAAACGGTATCCCGTTCCAGATATTCTACGGTATTAGTGACAATTCACATAAGTTTTGGAGTATTGCCAACGCACGGGAGGTCATAGGGTATGCCCCTGAAGACAACAGTGCTTTCCGTTTTGCTAAACGCATAGCAGAAATCCTCAAAGAAGCAGACAACTAATCCTCTCTTTACTCCAATAAACAAGAAAGGCATTCCACATAAAGGTGAATGTACAAGCTGTTTCAACACTCATTGAAAAACAGATTGCCGAAAAAGTAGTCCCTGGTGCTGTTGTAGCAATACTTGAAAAAGACAGAATACTCTATCACGCAGCGTTTGGACAGCGCATTATAACGCCAAAACAGGCACCAATGCTTAACGACACGTTGTTTGACCTTGCTTCTTTGACAAAACCCATCGTCATCGGCACACTGACCATGCAACTGGTTGAATCTGATAAGTTGGAGTTAGGTGAAACAGTGCAGACATATTTACCTGAATTCACACATCCTGACATCACGTGCAGAGACCTCCTAACGCATACCTCTGGATTACCCGCGTGGAAACCACTCTACATTGAAACAACATCTCCTGAAAATGTGGTAGAACACTTAGGAAAAATGCCACTTGAATCTGAACCGGGTGAGAAGGTTACCTATAGTTGTTTAGGCTACATTCTCATGGGAAAACTGCTCACCGCTATCACAGAAAAACCTTTGGACACATTAGCGTACGAGGGTATCTTTGATCCACTCGGTATGAATCGCACATGCTATAACCCATCATCTCAATTCCAAGATAACTGTGCAGCGACAGAAGATTCGAACAGTTTTGAACGACGCATGATAGACTCTGGTCAGCATGGTCGATATTATAAAGGACATAACTGGCGCGAGGGTGTGATTATAGGTGAGGTTCACGATGAAAATGCCAATTATTTGGGTGGCGTATCGGGCAATGCTGGTCTTTTCTCTAATGCCAGAGACCTTATCACCTTTTGTCAGATGCTACTGCACGGTGGAAACGCGTTCTTATCTACAAAAAGTATACAAGCGTTTGCAATGCCACAAACCCCTAACGGAGTCACTGAACAAAGGAGTATCGGTTGGCACATCCTTTCTGACGGCGCAATGTATCATACAGGTTTCACTGGTACCTCAATACGTATTGATCTTGAAATGGGAATTGCTGCGATCCTTTTGACCAATCGGGTTCATCCAGATGCACAACGCACGGGTATCATGGAATGCCGTAATCAATTTCATAGGATAATCTTCGGATGATAACACTCGGCATAACGCGCCTACTAACAGAATATCAGGAATGGATTGATGGCAAATCTGTCGGTTTGCTAACAAATCACACTGGTGTTGATGAAAACTTGATCCATACGATTGAATTATTAGGAGAATTCAATCTGGTCGCGCTTTTCTCACCTGAGCACGGTTTGTGGGGCGCAGCACAAGATGGCGTGAAGATAACGGATTCGAAGTACCGTCAAAATCAAGAAGAAACAGAAAAAAAGGCACTACAGGTTTATAGTCTTTATGGATCAACCCCGCTTGTATGGACAGAGGTTCTAAAAGATATAGATGTCATCATATACGATATACAGGACGTGGGAGTGCGTTATTATACCTATCTCGGCACCTTGTTTGAGACAATGAAGGCACTTGACATTGAACAAAGGGCAATGGAATCGGACCCTTATAATAAACGGGGCGTTGAATGTATTATCGCGGACCGTCCAAATCCTATCGGTGGTACCCAGATAGAGGGTCCGATGTTAGATCCATCCTATACGTCTTTGGTCGGACCTTATCCTATCCCTGTACGATACGGATTGACAATAGGTGAAGTTGCCAAACTATATCATACAGAACAGGGATTTACCTTTCCACTCAAGATTGCTCAAATGATAGGATGGCATCGGGATATGTGGTTTAATGAAACAGGATTACCTTGGGTGCCGCCTTCACCGAATATGCCTACACTTGAGACCGCTACCCTCTATCCGGGAACCTGTCTATTTGAAGGTACTAAGTTAAGCGAAGGTCGCGGAACAACAAAACCTTTTGAACATATCGGTGCACCGTGGATAGACAATCAGCAGTGGTTAACACGACTGAACGAGAAGCAGTTTCCGGGTATCCTTTTCCGTCCGATAGTATTCACGCCACAGTATTCCAAATACGAGGGGGAAGTATGTCAAGGTGTTGCAATACACATCACTGATCAAAAACAGGTCAATCCCATTGAAGTGGCAGTCTGGATGTTAAGCACATTGAGTTTTGAATTCCCCGATGATTTTAAAATATGGGAAGCACATTTTGATAGATTAGCGGGGAGTTCTACTCTCCGTAATGCACTTGTAGGGACGGGGATACCCCGTCCGATAGAGGAAATTACTGAAGAATGGTCTGCGGGAATAGCAGAATTTCGTGAACGACGCAAGCCTTATCTGCTGTATTAGGATGATACCAGGGTGCGTAAATCCGACCAAACAAAATACCAATGAAACCATTTTACGATCTACTACAAAAAGACAGAAAACGTGTTATCGGTTTAATGAGTGGAACATCTGCGGATGGGGTTGATGTCGCGCTTGTTGAAATTACCGGCTCAGGTCTGACTACCGAGATTGAATTGATAGCGTTTGAGACAATCCCGTATAAACCTGAAATTCGTCGAAGAATCTTTGATTTATTCAGTGTAGAAACGGCACGCGTTGATGAAATCTGCGAAATGAATTTTGTGCTGGGAAGACTATTTGCCGAAAGTACATTAGCAGTATTAGAAAAGAGTGGTGTATCGCCGTCACAGGTTGATCTGATCGGTTCACATGGTCAAACGATTCACCACATGCCTTCCGCATCAACTCCCGCCACACTACAGATAGGTGAACCTGCGGTGATAGCACATGAAACAGGTATTCCGACCATCGCTGATTTCCGTGTTGCAGACATCGCTGCTGGTGGTGAAGGTGCGCCTCTAATTGCATATCCTGATTATCTGTTATTTCATAATCCTACTCAGACAATCGGACTTCTAAACATCGGAGGCATTGCTAACTTGACAGTATTACCCGCAGGAAAAGGCATTGAAGCAGTTCACGCATCTGACACAGGTCCTGGCAATATGATTCTGGATGCATGTGTAGAAGAAATGACAGACGGTGAAAAGCAGTATGACGAGAATGGAGACCTCGCGAGGCAAGGCAATGTGTGTAAAGACCTTTTAGATAAATGGCTTTCACATCCGTATCTTGAATTAACACCACCGAAGACGACAGGACGCGAGATGTTCGGAACAACGTTTGCGGATGACTGTTTGCAACAGATACGCACTCACGGAATTTCAGATAATGATGGACTTGCAACGCTTACCGCTTTAACAGTTGAGAGTATCTCACGCTACTACACGTATTTCATAGCAGATAATTTACCTTTAGACATCCTGTACGTCAGTGGTGGTGGTGCGCAAAATCCGTTAATTATGGAAGGTCTTGCTGAGAGGTTTAATCCTATTTCGGTTGTTGATGTAGCAGAAAGAGGCCATCTAAATAAACTGGCGGGAGATGCGAAGGAGGCAATCGGTTTTGCCATCCTTGCAAACGAGGCGGTGCACGGTAATTTTGCCAATGTACCTAATGCAACAGGTGCTACATGTAGGAAGGTGTTAGGTAAGTTTGTTTGTCCGTAATCATTTGTCTAACGTTGTTTCCCTCAATTTTACTATTTTCGCTGATGTCAAGAATGAATGCATATCTATGTTTGAACAAGTTTTGAAATAAACAAAGGGTGATGGTTTTGAGATTAATAGCAAACTCACAGATAGCAATATAGCCGGCGAGAAACTTTTTATGAACACCCCGAAACGGCCGTAGAAAGTTGCGAACGGTCGTCCATACACTTTCAATAGAATTTGTATGGACTTCACAGATACCATCAGCATCGGCATCTCGTGCCCATTCACCATCTCTATGACAGACTACCGCATGACAGCGGTCAAGCGCGTTATAGCCACGCCAGGCATCTGTATAAACGGTGGCATCAGACTGTGTGAACTGATGCACATGAGCCGTGAGGGTTGCTTTATTAGTAGCAAATTGTACGATTTAGAGGGTCCGGTACATGCTGCTAAAACTATTAGTAGTGTAAAACTCTCATGTGTTTTATGGAGATTAAATCATGAAATATCTTCTTGTTATGATTTCAATGCTAATTATTGTATTGGCAGGATGTTATCTCTGGTATAAATGGGATGTCAATACATTCAAGAAAAGACTAATAACTGAATATTCAACAACTCAATCAACTGGAAAAGACACTGTTACAAATAGCAAAGGGAAATTTGATTCATCAGATGCCTCTAACGAAAGTACAAGTTCAAATGAATTATTTGAAAATTCAGATGACAAGATTCAAGAAAAGACTAATGATATTGAAACAAGAGAGACTGATTCTCAATCAAAAAACGAAAGTAGTATAAATAGACATTCACATGCGCTTGAGACTACTGACGAAACTATAGTAAAAGAATCACCTTTTGGTTTTGGCAGGTATCCTAAAATCCCTGAAGGGTATCCACTCGGTGTAAGCTGGTACTTACCAGATAGTATATTTCCCCGCTATATTAAGCGTCAAGCAGAATTAGTTGATAGGGTCTTAATAGACTTATATAATGCGGGGGATCATGAGTTTATTGCTGGAAAATGGCATGAGGGTAAAGTCTATCCTATTTATCCCAACACATTCTATGTTGATTTTCATGAGCAGGAGTTTGATTTAGATGGTGATTTCGTAATCGGACAAACAATTAGAACATTGGGTCCTGGCGGAACAAGCGATATACAACGGAAGTTGCAGAATGCTATTTCTGTGGGAAAAACTTTGCCTGGTGTAACAGTTTTGAATACAAAATCGCATGGAATTGATCCTTACGAACATCTTTCAATAAACAAAAATTAACAAACAAAGGAGAATAATCATGTTTTAAAGTAACGTGAGTTTGATAAATATTTAGAACAGACGTATTTTCTCTTAAAGTCCCTTGATAAGGGGATTTAGGGAGTTAAATCACTGAAATAACGACTTTTAACCCCCCTAACCCCCCTTATCAAGGGGGGAATGTATATATTTAGTCCCGTAGGGACGATATGTTTATAGAAAACGCTGTCCCCACCTGTCTTGAGTTCCGTAGGAACGGCATATTTATTGTTGATGTACTTATAAACATATCGTCCCTACGGGACTGAAAAGGGGTAGGGGTACACATTCTTCTATAAACATATCGTCCCTACGGGACTGAAGATAGGGTATTCAACGTTTTCTATAAACATATCGTCCCTACGGGACTGAAGAGTGGGTGTATAACGTTTGTCTATAAACATAGCGTCCCTACGGGACTGAAGAGTGGGTGTATAACGTTTGTCTATAAACATAGCGTCCCTACGGGACTGAAGAAGGGTGTTATATCATCTCTATTAGATTTTGTGTCATTACCATCTCTTAGAAACGAAACAGAGAACGGCACAATCTAACAGAATGTGGCAGAATACGCGTTTGGTATTCTGCATTAATAAAGCGACGTCATAAAAAGCGAAATGGAATTCGGGAAATTTATGACAGATTACCCGAGGATGCTACAGAACGCGTTCTTGCAATGAACCGAAACACATACGGGGATAAACGGCGGTGCCTCTTTGTATGTAGATGCTTCGTCTAAAATCTAACACGGAGAGAGAGACGGTTGCTGATGCCTAAATCAGGTTGTCGTTGATAGGCGTAGTCGACATGGAATGCTGCGCCAGTAACAAATCGGAGTTGGAGTCCCGCGCCAGCGGTGAAATACATCTCACGAGACGTGCCGTTCCTGCCATCAAGTCCACAACGGAGTGCTAACAACTCAAAGAGAACATATTCTGCACCTGTATGGAATTCATAGTCGTTACGGGTGTCTACATCTGCGGCTAATGTGAGTCTACTATTGAAAACAGCGAGTTTCTGATGATAAGCGATGCCGAGCTTGAGACGTGGTAGAAGTGTCTCTGTATGTGGCGTTTCCCCTTCGTTTTCTGGGGGTGTGTTCCAATAGAGTTTAGTTGTGAGAAAATCACTTGCAACGATGCCGATGGAAAAGGCTGTTGATCTGTCAGGATTGGTTCTCGCAAGTATGCCAAGGTCTGTCCCACCCCCCACAGCATTAGTACTACGATACGTATCAATATATAGCAGTTTAAGACTGGCACCGAGATCGATGGTAATATTTGAGGGTAAAGTCGTGAGATTCCGCGCACCACTCAGGAGTATCGCATTGCTTGTATTGCTAAAGGTGCCGATGACGTAAGGACGATTGTTAGGACCGATCGCCCTACTGGTAACAGGAATTCCTGTAATAGGTATATCATCTACACCGACGCGGAGCCAACTGATGCCGAAGGTCATCTTCTTGGAAAACGGATATATATAACTTGCCACATCATACGCAGCAAGGTCTGCAAGCGTTGCATGCATAAAGTTAAATTCGTGGTGGGTCAATTGCGCGATGCCGGCAGGATTATAGTAAGTAGTGCTTGCCTCATCAGCAATAGCCGTAAATGCGTTCCCCATACCTAATGGACGCGCACCGGTACCGAATGTGAGGAAGTCTGCTGTATACGTTTCCGCAGATACCACGGGCAACATTCCCGATAAAAGAAGGATACAAACAATTAATATTTTTCTCATACTGTTTCTGGTATAACCTATTGCTTTGTCAAGTCATAAATGATTTGTATAACGGACGGGGAAACCCCGTCCCTACGAAATTTGAGTGTCAAGTCATAAATGATTTGTATAACGGACGGGGAAACCCCGTCCCTACGAAATTTGAGTGTAGAGAACACTATTTCAATTTCATCATTTTCAAAATATGGGTCTGGTCATCTTCGTCATCAAGACTCACTATTATTTTTCCGTAGTATACACCGTTCGCCACTTCGTTCCCATCGTCATCTTTGCCATCCCATTTGAGTTGTATAAATCCCGCAGGTGCTTCCTTTTTCAGTTGCCTAATGAGTCTTCCTGTAAGCGTATAGATTTTTACAGTAAGCGACTTAGCAGGTTTTGTTAATTCGCAGGTTATTGTGGTTGTGCGTGTAAACGGATTTGGATAATTTAAAGGCTCCACTAACTGAAGATTACTATGAACTTGAAAGGTAATCTCACTCTTACCTTCATTTCCATCAAGGTCACTTGCTGTAAGACGTAACTGATACTCACCAGGTTCAAGTTCAGGAGAATTGTATGTTAGTACCACCTGATTTGACCCCGGATGCTGTGTCAATTTATATTCAGTTTCAGCAATAGGTTCATACTCTCCAAAACGTCTTAAGGCAAGTTTAACAGGACGGGTGATATAGTCAATACCGCGCGGATCAGTGAGCATTCCTTGAACAAGTGGTGAGGCATCAACCGAAGAACCGGAAATAAAGTGCTGCTGATCGCCGATTGTCAGTTGTATGTTAGGAGGTACATCGTCCTCACTATGGAGACAAGTAATTGTTCCTAAATAGGATGTTTGTGTTTGGAGTGTTCCCACCTTTGCAGTATTAAACAGGAATCGATCCCCCGCGCCAAAAGCGTCAGGTCCCTGTGTAATAAGTAGCTTCAATCCGTATTCATCGTATTCAAAAGGTCTACCGACAGTTCCGTAGATCGGTGTTCCATTCTGTTTCAAAACGCCGCTGTTTTTTCCTTCAATCTGAAACTGTGTTGGGGAAACAAACAGGATCAACCAAGTATCTTGCGGCATAGTTGTCTCAGGGACCAAATCAATATACTGAATTGCCCCGTTTCCGCTGTTCCTACTGGTATAATATGAGGTATAGTATTCAGTATTCGCTTCACCTGTTACACGCACTTGCGACACTCTAAAGCTTAATTTATCACCGAATTGGAAAGGTTTCTCTCCGCTTTTTATATCTATCGTAAATCCGGGACTGTTGAGAGGATCTGTTCGGAAATTATTAAAACCGATAATATGTAGGTCTCTTTCAATTTCCTCTAATTTCTGATTGTCCACGGTTGTACCGTCATTAGAAACATTCGGTATAAACAAGAGTCGATAGGTTTGCGGTGTATCAAATAAGACTAACCATGTTCCTGCGTTAACTTCACTGGTATTGATATTAACATTGTCAATTTTGCCGTTCCCAGCATTTTCAGTTCGGATTTTTGCTGCCCGTGTTGATGTATAGATACTACCATTTTCCTGTCTTCTAACTTTAGAATCAAGACGCACCCAATTTGCTATAGTATCAATCCAAAGATATGTCCAAATGTTGTTGGAACGTTCTTCTACACCGATCATAAGGTTAGTTTCCATACCTTGTGCATCAGTTGACGAAACTGGATCAGTTCCAAAAAGTTCCTTAGCTACGGTTTGTTGCAGTGCGTTAAAGTCAAAATCAATTTCAAGAGTTATAGGTGTTTGGAGTTTGAACGTGTTCCATTGATTCGTTGTTTCTCCAGTGTCTAAATGCAAAGCATAACCCAATAAAGCGTCTTGCGCTGGTAATGTTACCGGCAGCAGTCCTGCTTCATTTTGCGCACTACTAATATGCGTAAAAGGTAGATGTGGCGTGGTATTTCTTGTCTCACCTGTGCCACCCAGGTAATATGCGAAATTTGGATCCGTAGTCTCAGGAACAATAGGCACAGCAGTTAGCAGCAAAGGTTTATCTTCAACGACACCTGCCGACGTTAAAATGCGTATGCCTCCATCAACACTCTCTACTTTCGCTGGCACATCACCAATAATGTCACCGGAAACAGTAAGTTGCCTATATCCGATATTATCCTGCTCTTCATTTTCAAGCACTTTTCCAGGCTTCTCAGTTTCGCTAAATATCGGATCAACATATACAAACACGTCATGCGTTCCATTGCGTAGAGATATCGGTATAGAAACAGTTGCAATCGGATTGACATTGAGTGGTTCAGGTGTATAAGCATTTGACTTTTGAATGAGCGGATTTCGGACAACCCAATCCTTCGGAGATATTTTTGTTTTACCGAGCAGCTGAGCCTCCGCGTCAACAATATCGTCTTCGTCTATATCTGGATTTCCACTAAAGAAAGCGACTTCAACGTCAATATCAGAAATGCCTACTTTTTCAAGCAGGTCTGGATCAGAAACTGCTTCATTTCGATTATTCGCAGTTCCCACCAATTCAATGTCCACACTCAGAAAACGTTTGAGTGATCCGTTATCATCCGTATCCATAGAATAATTGATCTCATCAAAATCTGCAAAACGGCTATTATAGACGACAGAAAGATTGGGATATATGTATGGATAGAACCGAAAATAATCGGAAGTTACAACATAACCGTCCGCATCCGTAATTTGTATATCATATCGAAATGCCGATCCGTCGGTGGGTATAGGTAAGGGGTGCGGAAGTTTCCACCACCTGGCAGTCGTCGCTGAAGATTTTGCTGATTCGGAGGGTGTCTCAGTAGGTTCAAGGAAAACCTGGTTATCACTTGGGTTTATCGGATTACGCCATTCTAATGACACTGTAACCGCCTCGCTTTTATCATCAGAAACGAACGCATAGATGTCAACCCTATCTTGACCGGATGCATCCGTAACCAATTGCGTTATAATATCAAGTATCTTTGGCACTTCAACTGTGAATCCATCTCCTCCAACAGCGATTTCAGATGTGTTTTCAGCATAATACTCTACATGTGCATCCCCCTGAGAAATATTATTTGGCACTTTGATTTCAACCTCACGGTAACTACCCCGCTGCACCTTTAAGGTTTCCGTGACGATCACATCACCAGTATAGTATTCCCGTGGTGCCCCGGTCTTGTCAACACCGACAGATTGCTGACCAGGGAAACTGACCTTAACTGTTAGGTCACCGCTAAAACTCGTGTTCCGTGTAAAGACTTTCTTACCCTGCGCATAATCGTAACGAGCATTCTGAACGTAGCCAGGGGCAATTTTTAGTGTATCACCTGCCTTGACAGTTTTGGTCTGAATTGCCGGAAGGATCTCATAATCAGCCATAGCGATACGCAACGCGGGGTCACCAAATAGCGTATACTCAAGCATGATGTCAAGCTGAGATGTGCCTGCTGTTAATAGATACTCAAGTTTAGAATCAAAACTGAGTGGGCCGAGTTGTCGGATATCTCTTTGGAATAACATATCAAAGATGATTCTGTTAAGGTCTTCGTTTCCGCTGCCATAAGTGAGGCGCGTTGCGCTGAGCATGCCGATGATACCGCCATTCTCTTTACGCAGCATCTTCTCCGCCATACTCGGTTCACCGGGTTTGTCAAAATATCCGTTATAGCAGCTCAACACAAGCATAAAAGGTATTTGTTCAGTCTCTTGCACCTTATCTACAGAGGCATTACCGAAGATAGCTTCGTGGGTCCATACAATTCGTCCTCCATGTCCGGCATATTGTGCAATAGCTGCGCCTTCACCTAAAGCCTTAATAATTTTGTCTCTTGCTACGTGTCGTGGCAGTGCGTCGGAGAACTGTTCTGGATTTGCCTCAACTTCATCTATTACATCTTCAAGATAAATCTCAACGGTTTCGTAACCGAGACGAGTATGGTCTTTTGCGATTTCGTTAAGACTTTTCTTGAAGATATGATCTCCCGGATTGCTGACTTCATCATCAGCAACGGATATAATTCGGCGTCTCCATGCCCCGTTAGGTCGTTGTCCTTCATAATTGATAATCTTATCTACAACGGTAT
Source organism: Candidatus Poribacteria bacterium (assembly GCA_965261435.1). GTDB lineage: Bacteria > Poribacteria > WGA-4E > WGA-4E > WGA-3G > MSPOR6. The sequence continues at coordinate 1,314,264 of CBDHDL010000021.1, read as the reverse complement.
CTGCTTCTTGTTGAGTTTCGACACTTAATCTACCGACATAGAAATCAACAAATTCATCATGTCCAGAGACAGTGGCATACCAATGATCAGCAGAGGTTCGACCAAAGGAGTCTGTCGTAATATAATGGGGTGGTATATACCCGGAATCTTCTGGTGGTTCAAGATGTATCTCTTTATCAATGCCGCGAAAGTCGTAAGTGCCATCACCTAAAAATACGAGATACGAGAGCGCGGGGGGTGTCCAATTCTTATATGCATAGGTGAGGAAGTTTTTTATCCAGACGGGATGAACTTTTCCATCGCCAAAAGTGTTGTATATATCATTGACATCCACAACTTTCGTGCGGTATCCGCCCCCTCGCGCTGTGGAACGCCAATTTGCTAACCTGTCGGCTGTCTCGCGAAAGATTGCGTGTGTTATGATAATGTAATCTGCTCCGTTCAACGGATTACGCAGATCACTCGGTTCAACAGTCTCAACCCTAACAGGATTGCGGAATGCGTTATCTGATACTGCTATGAATTCTGTTGTTCGGGTGTCTGGTATCTGGAAAGTTGCAGTATATGTGCTGTTCGGTACGGTTCTAAGATCACCAGCATTTAACGCACTAATTCGTGCGCGCATCTCACTATCCGTTGCTTGACGCGTAACATCCACACCTTGAAGTTTAGCAGTGAGCGTATTTCCATCAGTTTCAAAAACGGATATATCTGGATTAAGAAAAGCATCAATGCGAAATTGGTGTATAAGACCTTTCTTTTCATCATCTTGTGCTGTCTTGGTGGGAGTTCCAAATCGCAATTGGTCATCCACAGCTAAAAAAAGTCGTGTATAATCAACCCAAAACTTGTTGAGATAAATATGATACGGATAACGGGTGGTATCTTCTTCAATAGTCGTATCAATGCGTGTTAGAGAAAGTACATTTTTTTCACCTTGCGAAGCATCTTTAAGGTTTTTCCATACTCCTAAATTCTTTGTAAGCGTTACTTGTGCCTGACTGTCCCATATAGGCTGGTCAATTCGCACGCTATTAACTGCTGCATAGATTTCATGTGTTACTGGTGTTCCACCTTGCAAAACGAGTTGTATCTGTGGTGGGTCAAAACTTCTTGCCACATCATAGAGTGGAAATTCAAGACGTAGTTCACCAATATCACTTGAATTCTTTATACCGTCCCAAAACCAGAAATCCAAGGAATCGAACCACTTATGTTTATCTCCCGCTGCGACGATTTCTGGATGGACAAACTCCAAATTGTTCGTAAGGTGATCCTCCTCAAAAACAACGCGCGAACGGAAGGTAGGTACTTGTACCGCAGTGGCATCGCTCGGACTCGCATCAATCTGTGGGATGCGTGTCGGATGTTGCACTTCTGTTGCAACACTTAGCCAATAGATATTCCATAACGTATACGAATTCCTTGTCAAGGGAGTATCGGGGTCGGTAGTACTGTGTGCCAAGAAAAAAATTGCATCTTCTGCATCAAAACTCCTATCTGCTGCACCACTCACATAGATAGGAATTTCAAGATCACCATTCGTAAGGCGAAGTTTACGAGGATCAACACCTACTAAGTCAATATCCCAATCCTTTCTCAGAGCTGCTGCTGTCACTTTGTATATACCCGTTTCATCAATAAAAAGTTTATATCGGGTCTGCCGTGATTCGTCGGACAATCCTGGTGCAGATGGTGCCGATGGCAGTGAACCTATATCTGCCCGCGAATTTCCAGTCATTCCCATACCATTGTTGAAAATTCTGTGGTAATCCGAGTAGTTGAAAATGTGCTGCGCAAAGGTTTTTTCAAAAGGAGACGAAACGTGTTGTATATTCCTTGGAAGATTGTTGAAGGCAGCACCTATCCCTTGCGTAGGCAATTGTGTTTGAAAGGGAATGGAAACGGTAAGGCTACTATATGAACGCAGTTCGCGGGTTACACTATTATACTGAACTGGATGCAAAGCGACGGTGATAACACGTTGGGAACGGATGTAGCCATCCATCTCTATCCGTGCGAGAACTGCTGGATATGATGCGACATTGGAATTTCTCTCTTCTTGATTGTATAAAAGCCGCACACCGTTCCGCTTTTGTAAAGAACCCGTGTTTACTACTATATCCGTATTGCTCAGTTTGACATCAGGTGGGACTGCTAAGAGGACACGGGTAACTGGTAATCTCGGATACCCTGGTTCTTGGATCCAACCACACTCGGTATATTGTACCTTGTGGTATGTAGTTTGTCCCCTCGTATTCTCATCAGGTGAAACTTGCGTAACTTCAAGCTGCGGAAGCTCAAAATTAATAGTTATGCCGTTTGCCGTGGTAACTTGTGTGACATCTGCAACCGCAGCAACACTAAAACCGAATGATACTATTGCAAATATTAGACATCGTGTATACAAGACACGAACTGGTAGTATTCTGAGAATATCTTTAAAATAATACTGTATTGCGTATAACATCGCAAGCAAGCTGTGCTTACACAAAACGGATGAACTCCTATTCCAATGTTGTTTATGTGGAACCATTATCAAAACCTTGTGAAATAGACTGAAATATAGTAAGTTTTAGAAGTAATCAGACACTCTGCACCAGCGAGGTTAGGAAACCTCGCCAGCAGGCGGTTGAAAGTGTCTATTATTTCTAATCTTCATATATGAATTATCATGATGTCAGATTGTAATGTGAAGTTTTATTTTTAGTAGTTAACTGATTTACTTTTCTTCATAATTCATTATCTATACTCTTAAAATGATCTTACCAAAATTACGATTAGCTTCCATATATTCATGTGCTTCTCGTGCTTGAACTAACGGAAATACTTTATCAATGACTGGTCGAAGTGTTCCCTTTTTTAACTCTGGCAGCCATCGGTCAACAAATCGTTGTGTAATTGCTATTTTCTCCTGAAGTGATTGCGGTCTCATGACAGAACCTATAACCTTAAGCCTGTTTCGCATGATTGTTCCTAAATCTATTTCAGTAGCTGAACCTCCCATTAACCCTACTTGTAGCAAACGACCATTTATTTTGAGTATCTGCAAGTTTCGATTAAAGTAAGGCGCGCCGACAAAATCTAATACAACATCCACTCCTTGTGCCTCTGTCAATTGCTCAATTTCAGCGACAAAATCCGATTGCTTGTAGTTGATACCTGCTGTGGCCCCCAAAGTCATGCATTTTTCAATTTTCTCAGATGTACCTGCGGTGACAAAAACCCTTGCTCCTGCGTGCTTAGCGATCTGAATACCCGCAGTGCCGACACCACTTCCGCCGGCATGTATAAGAATTGTCTCTCCTGATGTTAGTTGTCCTAAAGTAAAAATATTCTCATTTGCGGTAAAAAAGACTTCCGGTACAGCCGCTGCTTCTTCAAAACTCCATTTATCAGGTATTGACATAGCCATGCGGTAATCAATAACCACCTGTTCCGCATAGCCGCCGCCTCCAACGAGTCCGAATACTCTATCATTCTTGTTAAACTCTTTCACGGCTGAACCTATACCAGCAACCGTACCAGCAATTTCCAAACCGAGTATTTCGGATTCACCCGGTGGAGGTGGATACCCACCACGGCGTTGTATAAGGTCTGCTCTATTTAATGCCGTTGCTTCCACATCCACTACGAGTTGTGTTTCTGTTGGTTTAGGCGAAGACACATTAGACAATTGCAGCACCTCTGGTCCGCCATCTCCTGTCCTGATAATCGCTTTCATTAGTTTTCCTCAACAAAGCATTTAGAATTTTATCATATATTATTTCGTTCTGCCAAATATATTACAGTATATCGCACAAATTGTATACATATTCTATTTTAGATAATCACCATTCATCGTAGAGACGTAGCATCCGCGTTCCTAAATAGAAATGGAACTTCTAAATAGACGAGAATATCTCATCTATCAGGAATTTCCGAAGCTTAACAACTTTTCTAAATGAATAACGTCTAACTAACTAAAACAAATATTTGACTTAGAAATAACATTACCTTAGGAGTATAATGATGTCACAACCTCTTAAAAAGAAAACATTTCCACGTCATTTTAATCCTGTAAAGGCAAAATTGGCATACATGGACGAATGTTTTAGTCAATTACACAGTGGTTTGCCAGCTAAGAAGGAAGATTATGTAGAAGCTGATAGACTAACACATTCTTATATCAAGAGCTGCTTTCTTATGATTGTGCAACGAGCAGTAGATATTAACAACGCCATCATAGAATTTGGTGGTCAAACCCCACCGTACCAAAAACATCAAGGTTTCCGAGCTGTTCAAGAAAATGGTGCGATTGATATTGAAACGCTAAATTTCTTTGAACATGCTTTATCCTGTTACCAAAAGATTTCAAATCCGTATGAGGGTTTACCCCCTGGTGAACTCTACGATGTATCTTCCCAACTGCTAAAACACGGTAAAGCCTACACCCGTCAGATCAATGCATTCTTTGAAGATACAGCCGCTTCAACAGACATCTGATGAGATAGAGAAAATAAAAATAAGTCGGGTTGAAGTGGGATCTTCAACCCGACTTTTGGTTTTAACAGCACATAAAAGGCTTCTAATTATACTGTATTATACCACCTGTTCCTTTTAGCACGAAATCAGGTTTTAGTAAAACTTTATCTGGCGGTTCTTCCTTAAGTCCACTTGGATAGAACAAATATGAAATTCGTAGCGGCAAGTGTTTTCCTAAATCTGCGTCCATTTCCTCAGGTTGCTTAAATATAACCATATTACTCATTTGTGTCTGGTATGCATACCAATATATGAGATTAGAGTGTATCTGGTTATTATAGAGAATAGTACCTGATGCTACATCAACAATTTTGACGCGTACTTTGCTACGTGCTACTTGCCTGGTAGTGATATATGTAGATGTGCCAGAAATTCCCGACTGTCTACCTTGACGCATTAGGTGTTGGTCACTATCTTTCCGTTCCAAATTAGGTTTCCACACCATACCTGTAATAATCATGTCTACCCCAAGAGCTTGTCCAACTCTTGCTGCTAAGGCAGGATCATCGTAAACATCATTTAGTGATATTCCGAGTTCATCTATCTTTTCCCCAACTGGACGCACTTTATCCGATAGGTCATAAACCCATTCAATGTCTTTTAGTATGAGTTCTAACCGGGTTGATAGATTAACACTAATGCGGCCTCCAAGTGCCGCTGCTTCGTCTTTATCGGCGAGAAAAGATGTGACACCGATTTTCTTCGTCCCATTAAATGATGGTGTCGTATCAATATTCTCTGAATTAAAACACCCAACAATTGAGACTAATAGAAGGGATATGAGTAAAAAACAAATAAAACGCATAATAGTAAATGCCTCCTTGATAATACTTTTTGTCAACCTATTATAGAATGTTGCGCTTTTATGGGTCGTTAGATAGGTTCTTACAGAACAACTGTGCGTATTCCGTGCATTCAGATTTAAAATACCACGTATCAGTTGGCATGCATTTCTTAGCCTCAGAAAAAATATTTATGTTGATTATACCGCATTTTAAGGAGGTGTTCTGATATTTATGCCAACGAACCATTGTTCACACACAACCCACTTATCAAATAGAGTGTATCATAATTGGTAAAAATTAGTCAAGCAACAAATTTTCTTTGGGTTGTAAATATTTTGTCACTAATAGCGTCAATTTAGGGATTATCTGAGAATGAGGGACACTCTTTAGTCCCGTATGAAGTTTAAGAATTTAATCGGGCAATTTTCAGTTTCTTGTAGAATCCGGTGCGGTTAGGAAACCGCACCTACCGTGTCGGGGTCCAAATTACCTAATTTATTATTTTAACTTCATTAGGGACGCAATGTTTATAGATCACGGTTGTACACGGTTTCTTTAGTTCCGTAGGGACGATATGTTTATAAATACCGTCGCATAACATATCGTCCCTACCAAATCAACGCCAAATGCGCGTTTGGCATTTGGTGGGACTAAAGAGGGCGGGACACGTTTTCTATAAACATATCGTCCCTACGGGACTGAAGATTGGATTAAAATAGCAACTATGCAATCGCCAATGCCCGTACCTCTCCAAATTCATGTGTCAACTTCTCCCACGTACCACCGTTATCTTCACTCAGGAAAAGTTGTCCGCTTACACTGCAGGCTATCAGCAATCCATCAACACTTGGATTATACCCGAAGCACCAGATAGTGCTATTTGCGGTTATTCCGATATCAGAACGTCCCCATTCTATTGCTTCCGCGTCGGCAGCATCGGTAGTATCCTGCATATAAAAGATACCGCCTTGGTCTCCTGGAGGGCCGTTCCCGGCACCGATAAATACCTTTGCGCTATCTCCATTCAAATAGAACGCAGCGCGGCAGTAAGGCCACGGAAAATGCTCTCGTACTTTCAACGGTGTCCAGGTGTGCATATCTGTTGTAATACAAACATCGTTATTTGTAGCAGCAACAAGTGTTTTTTGTTCCCCGGGAACCACTGTGAGTCCATGAATATCCAAACTACTCAATCCTTCACTTCTTTCATCCCATGTTTTCCCACCATCAGTGCTAAGCCGCATACCATCAATTTCAATCCCTGCATAGACAGTTTCATGGTCTTCTGGGTCAATAATGATAGTTGTCACGCGAGGAATAATAGGTATACCTTCACATTCTTGCGCCAACTGAGCATCAAGTTGTGTCCAATTGTCCCCTGCGTCTGTCGTCTTATAAAATGCTGATGGACACGTACCTGCATAGAGTGTCCCTTGAATTGTCGGATGAATAGCAAGTGACCAAACCTCTTTGCTATCCATATCACTGGGTAGGTGTCTCCAAGAATCACCACCATCTGTTGTTTTGACAACACCTTTTTCAGTACCTGCGTAGAGTGTTTTTGGGTCTGATGGGTCAACGACAATCGCTCGAATATCTGCTTCTGGAAAGACACCGTTGCTTGCGCGATTCCAAGTTTTACCGTTGTCCGTGCTACGCCAAATACTCTGTCCAACTGTTCCCGCATATAGTGTATTTGCCATGTATGTCTCCTTTGACAATTGTCAGTTATCGGTTATCGGTTCATTGAGTATTCCTTCATCAATAAGAGTCTCACCCCGCATGATAGTCCATTTTACCTTTTCCGTTTCAATTTCTGGTTTGATATGAAATGCATATCGGTAAAGTGAAGTTTTCTCATTCTGAAGATATACCATAGGTTTTGCGTCAAGTATCGTACGATTCTGATATGTTAAAGTCACAGTGAAAGAATGTATAGCCGTTCTCTCCTTCGGAATTGCGATAATTTCCCAGTAGTTCGGATGTATTGGGTTCGGTAGTATATGTGTCGTATAAGTCCCTAAATTACCTTCAAATATACTATAGTCATAACGAATAGATTGTTGTGCAAAACTTGGATTCTCAACCTGCAGACTCGGCATGAGCATCAATCGTTGGATTTCTGATCCAAAATCAGGAACATCAAGTGAAGTGGTTCCATCAACATTTTTAAAGGGTACACTTCCAACTACGATCTCACCGGAATTGTGTAAATAGGCTGCCTTAACATCAATAATTGCATTCCGTTGTGTGGTTAATCCGAGTGTTAAGCCGGACTGTCCAGCATCTGACACCTTACATTCTATAGCATGTGCACTAAAATTGGCAAGTGTTCTATTTTTTCCGATAGCAGGATAGTTTTCGTGCTCAAATGGCGGTTGCATCACGAGTATTCTCGAGTTATACCTAAAAGGCTTTTGAACAGTGCCAAGTGTTTGCCATGTGGTGAGATAATTTGCAACTTTCCAGTTTGAGAATATGTTAGAAAATGAGTGATTTATTCCTTGTGCCTTCAGGGTTTGCGTAATCCCGGGTATTCCATCTAATGGATTTCTAATGAGTGCGGCGATAGTTTGTGTGCCGCCATAGTTATCATTAAAATATAACATGAACAGAAAAGCAGCACCATAATGCGCGAGTAGATTCGTTTGACTCATCTGTGTCCAGTCGGTGAGGGATGTATTTGGTGCTTTTCGAAAAGCGTCCACATGTTGGTTAAGGTTATATCCGCACTGAAATGCTGCGTAATCAGCACACCCTTCATCAATCCATGTTTCTTCGTTTGGAGAATATCTCCAATGGATAAGATGTTGAAGTTCGTGAGCAATAACAGAGTGAATTACCTGAGAACCGAGCGGATGATTTCTTGAGTTGATATAGAGAATATCTGCTTCGTTGCTGTGCAGTGGACCGAGGACGGGGTGATGTAGTCTCCCCCGTTGTTGATCTATCGGCATGAAATATCCAGCAGTTGTTTGGCTCGTATTTACGTCAAGGATATTTAGCAAAAGTATTATGACTTTTTGGTTTTGATCAACATCTGGTGGCGGACCGAAATCTTCGGTTAAGATGTCGTATATGCCGCGATTTGGATTTGCTGGTGTCGCCGTATCAAATGCTCTTTGTATAGATAAAACTGTCTGTGTGGTGACGTGTTTTTGCCATTCTGCATCTTCAACGAAAATATAACAGTCTTGACCACTTGCTCGCAATGTTGCAGCGATGGAATATTGCTGTTTTCTGGCAAAATCAATAGCAAAGAAGGAACGTTGGAATCCGATGTTAAGTGCAGGTGCAGCGGGGTGTCTTGGCGCAGTTGGCACATCTGGTGAAGGTTCAAACACTAAACCTTCTTTTAGGAATGGTGTTCCACAACGGAACGCATCACCAGACTGGACAGCAAAAACGAAAGTTAGTAAGAGAACCGTGATGATTTTTCGCATTTTTAATAGTTTTCGGTTAGCATCAAATGGTTAACGAGTAGGTGTATGACTCGTAACTGATTCCTAAAAACTATTGAGTAAGCCGTTCCAATAATTCAGCATTATCCGGTTCAATAGTTTGTGCTTCCTGCCAAATATTCCATGCTTTATCGGGTTCATTGTTTTTTAAATATGCATCTCCAAGATGCATTAATATAACTACATTATTCGGTGAATGTTGATTGGCACTTTCCAATGTAGTAATAGCTTCAGGAAAGCGTCCCTGCTTAAAGAAAACCCACCCGAGACTATCCAGAAATTCACCGTTCTCTGGAGATTTCTCCAGAGCGCGTTTGATTAGTTCCTCTGCTTCATCAAGTTTCGTTCCTTTCTCAGCATATAGATAGCCGAGAGCATTAAGTGCATATTCATGTGCAGGTTCAATTGATAGTGTTTTCCGCAAATAGGTTTCTGCTTTGTCAAATACACCCATCGATTGGTAGGCTGATGCGAGTCCGTATATGGCTCCGATATGTTCAGGATCGTTTACCAAAAGTTGTGTAAATGTCTCCTCAGCCTTTTCGTATTTTTCAAAAAGCAGATAGACGTTTGCCAAGGCGAATTGTGCGTCAACAGCTAGCTTTTTGTAGGTAGACTTTCGGCGACCATTTTCAGATCGGTTTACAATTGCTAATGACAAGTAAATTGCACGTCCAAGATATAATTCAGCGTCTCGTATGAGTTGCTTCGAGTCAACGGATTCATTTTCTGTATCGTCATTTTTCGTAGTCTGCCTACGATACGCTATCTCCTGTAGTACCAAACCTAAGCCTAAGTTACCTCTAACATCCTGCGGCTCTATCGTTAAACTCTGTTCAAATACCTTCTGTGCGTCATCTAATTTTCCGGTTTTGAGTTTAAGGAATCCTAAAGTTTTCAACGCATTTGTATCATCTGGTTTAATTTTTACGACGCGTTTATATGCATCAATGGCGTCCTGTGGTCTGCCTAATTCCTGATAAATCTCACCAAGTCGTTTATGAAAAGAAGGTTCAAAAGGCATAATCCGGGTGAGTGCTTTAAATGCGGTTTCCGCAGTGGTGTATTCCCGTAGTTGAAACGCTAAATCTGCCAGCATCTGTTGTGCCATAAAATGCGTCGGGTCTAATTCAGTTACTTTTTTAACAGTATCTAATACTTTAGAGATATTTTTTCCACCAGAATAATATGCGCGGTGTGCCAGTATCTGCGCGAGCTGCCAAGTGGCTAATATATTAGCATCGTCAATTTCAAGTGTTTTCTCCATATCTGATTCAGCCCCTGGTACATCCTGCATTTTGTAACGAAGTTGTCCCCGTTTATACCAAACATAAGCGGACTCTGGTGTGAGTTTTACCAGTTGATCATATAATATCTTAGCTCCAGTCAAATCCGTATCAAAACTTTGTAGGTAGACTGCATGCATCAGTTGTGTATAAACCTGCTTTGCTTTTTTAGATTCTTCGGTTAGCGGAACCTGTTCAACGTTCTCTGTCGTTGTTACATCTTGTGCTTCTGCTATCAACACTATTTGAGAAAAACAGAATGCAGTAAAAAAGAGTACTTTAATCCATGTCTTATTTTTCATCATTTTCTCCTTTCTATTTCAAAAGTCTTATACTGATTTACGAGGTACGAAACCTGACATGAAACAACATTTCAGGCGATCGTCCGGTTTCGCTACGCCTCTATTCGCCCTACAATTCAAGCGTAGACAGACCACTATTAAATAGGTGTTCTGCGCTTCTATACAGAATCGGTATCAGAGATTTTAGCAACGTCGACGAGGGTCTCACCCTCTTGTAAAGTCATGAGTCTGACCCCCTGCGTTGTACGACCAATTGAGCGTATGTCGCTGACTAACATACGCGTAATATACCCTTTAGAACTAATTAGCACAAGTTGATCCGACCTTTTTACAAGTTTTGCCGAAACGACCGATCCATTTCGGGTTGAACGTTTAATTGCAGTCAAGCCAACTCCGCCTCGTTTCTGTGAACGATAGGCTGATAGTCCAGTGCGTTTACCATATCCGTTTTCGGTTACGACCAGAAGTGAATCATTTTCATCTGAGGAACAGACCATATCTACGACGTAGTCATCTTCTCCCAGGCGTATCCCGCGAACCCCGCGTGTGCGCCGTCCCATGCTTCTAACATCAGATTCATGGAAGCGTATAGAATTTCCATTGTGATTTACCAAAATCACATCATAGGAACCGTCGGTAAGTGCTGCCCCAATTAGTTGGTCTTCCTGGTCTAAATTGATTGCAATAATACCACTGGAAATCGGATTTCGGAAATCACGAAGTGGACTTTTCTTTACTATACCATATTTTGTCGTCATAAGGATATAGTGGTCCTCTTTAAACTCTCGGACAGGTAAAAGTGCAGTGATGGTCTCAGTTTCACTTAGTTTGAGTATATTGACAGCTGCCCGTCCCGCAGCTGTGCGTGATCCTTCCGGAATTTCATAGACCTTTAGTAAAAAACATTTTCCAAGGCTCGTAAAGAAGAGAAGTGGTTGATGTGCAGTTGCGATGATCAATTGTTCCAAGAAGTCCCCATCTTTAGGGTTCCCGCCTTTGATACCAACGCCGCCTCGATTCTGTGTGCGATAGGTGTCCATTGAAATCCGCTTAAGATAGCCAGAATGCGTTACCGTAACAACCATCTCCTCATCAGCGATAAGGTCTTCCATTTCAAAACTTTTGACTTCATCAACGATTTCAGTGAGACGGTCATCGCCATGCTGTTCCTTCAACTCTTCTAATTCTTCGCGAATGATGTTGGTAACAAGGTCGTCACTCTCAAGAATAGCCTTGAGTTCAGCAATTCGTTCAACGAGATCGGTATATTCATCATTGATCCGTTGTCGTTCCAATCCTGTCAACTGACGCAATGTTAACCCAAGGACTTCGTTCGCTTGAATTTCAGTAAGTTCATACTCTGTTTGCAGTTGTTCTCTGGCATCCTGCGGTGTTTCAGCAGTCTGTACAATCTCAATAACTTCCTCTAAATTCTCCAGTGCGATCCGGTACCCTTCTAAAATATGTGCTCGTCGTTCGCATCGTGCCAAATCAAACTGCGTTCGTCGACGAATTACATCCCGACGATGTGCAAGGTAGTGAAATAGTACCTCAGGTAATGTTAAGACTTTTGGAAGTCCATCTACAAGGCAGAGCAGATTTGCAGCAAAAATATCTTGCATCTTTGTATGTTTATAAAGTTGATTTAAAACAATCTGTGGCACTTCTCCTTGCTTGAGTTCAATAACGATCCGTATATTCTCATCAGATTCGTCTCGTATATCTCGTATTCCCGTTATTGTATTATTGTTTACCAGTTCAGTCATATTATCAAGGAGTTTATTTTTCTTAATTTGATACGGTATTTCAGTGACGATAATTTGCTCACGGTCTCCTCGCGTTCTATCAGACGGTACCGGTTCAATATCGACGATTGCGCGCATCATCATATTGCCTTTACCTGTAGTGTACATATCCTTAATTCCCTTTTTACCTACGATAATGCCGCCGGTGGGAAAATCAGGACCTGGTATAAATTCAATAAGTTCGTCAACGGTTGCCTCCGGAAAATCGAGTAAGTGTAGGAGAGCATCTACAACTTCGTTGAGGTTATGGGGAGGAATTCTTGTCAAATAACCTACACCTATGCCGGTAGTACCGTTGACAAGTAGGTTCGGAAGCAGGCCGGGTAATACAACCGGTTCCTCCATAGAATCCTTATAGTTCGGTTGAAAATCAACCGTATCCATTTTTATATCGCGTAGAAGAGTTTCGGAAATTTTGGTTAGTCGGCATTCTGTGTACCGCATTGCCCCAGCGGGGTCATCATCAATTGATCCAAAGTTCCCCTGTCCATCAATCAACGGATAGCGCGTGCTAAATTCCTGTGCGAGTCCGACAAGCGTACCGTAAATTGGTCCATCACCGTGGGGGTGAAAGTTCTTCATCACCTCACCGACAACGGCAGCACATTTGTCGTAAGGACGGTCATTGGTTAAGTTGAGTTCTCCCATCGCGTAGATTATTCGTCGTGCACTCGGTTTCAAACCATCTCGGACATCAGGAATTGCCCTATTGGTATTGACACTCATCGCATAGGTAAGGTAGGATTGAAGTAATTCTGTTTCTATAGATTGTCTAATGATGTTATTTTCTTGCATTTTCTTCTCTTGTAATCCTTGTTAGGTTATGTGCGGATATACTATTCGGTGGTAAATGGTGTTTGCGGATTGCATCTGCTGCATTACGCACCGTAAACGTCAAGATTAACCTCATTTCCGTAACGTTCTATAAGAGCCCTGCGAGGTTCTACAGAATCACCCATCAGTAATGTGAACATCCGTTCCGCTTGCACAGCATCTTCCAGAGTCACTTGCAACAACACGCGAGCATCTATCTGCATCGTTGTCTCCCGTAATTGCTTAGTATTCATTTCTGCAAGTCCTTTGAAACGCGTTAGCGTCATTCCTTTATTACCATTTGTTCTAATAAAAGAAAGAAGTTGCCCAACAGAGTTTGCGGTATGTTGTTCCTCTGATTTATTCGCCATACTAAACAGTGCCTCATCCTCCGATGCATCCTCATTAAAATCCTTTAGTTGAATTCCGAGTTCTTTAACACATGTGATGTGAGGTGAAAGTTCTGCATGTACAGCAGCGTCAGATGTTATTGATTGTTGTAATGCGCTCTCAAAAGTGACTTCCGCAGAAACATCGTCCTCATTATTATCTTCATTTACATCCCCCTCATCTTCCCCTTCACTCTCAAGTGGCAGTTCAGTTTGTGCGTCCTCATTCTCGTGTGTCTGAAGAATATCTAAGACAGTGTCTACTGGGTCTTCTTGTTGTTCTCGTATATCATCAGTTACCTCTTGTTCTTGCATCGGTTCCCACAAAAAATCCAACATTTCTTGGCGTGTCCTGTTTCCACGTCCACTTAATTCAGAAATCCGTTTTTCAATATGAGAAAGTGCTTTCACACAAGCAATCGCTTCCTCTTCAGTATAAGGTTCATCGTGTCGTACATTTTTTATCGTCTGTGATCTGACAGCTGCCTCGAACAGATATTCTTCTAAAGCGTCTTCATCCTGGAGATACTTTGCTTGTCGTCCTCTTCTTATTTGGAAAAGTGGAGGCTGTGCGATGTAGAGATGTCCTTCATGAATTAACTGCGGCATCTGTCGGAAAAAGAATGTCAATAGTAGTGTACGGATGTGTGCGCCATCTACATCAGCATCCGCCATTATAATCACCTTACCGTATCGCAATTTTTCAAGTGAAAATTCTTCAGCCCCGATACCAGTACCGAGTGCAGTAACAATGTCTACGACTTGTGCATTTTTCAATATCTTATCCAATCTTGCTTTATCTACATTGATGCCTTTCCCTTTTAATGGTAGGACTGCTTGAAAAATGCGATCTCGTCCTTGTTTTGCGGGACCACCAGCCGAATCCCCCTCAACAAGAAAAATTTCTGTCTTGCTTGAATCACGTTCGGAACAATCGGCAAGTTTACTTGGCATTGAAGCGGAGTCAAGGACTCCTTTTCGTCGAATAAGATCGCGTTGCTGTCTTGCTGCTTCACGAGCTTCAGCTGCTCGGAGACTCTTTTGGACTATACGTTTCGCAAGTGCCGGCTGTTCTTCCAAATACTGTTTTAGGTGTTGGTTCACAACCCCCATCACGATACCTTCTACTTCAGTGTTGCCAAGTTTCGCCTTGGTTTGTCCTTCAAACTGCGGTTCGGGAACTTTGACACTGATAACAGCCATAATCCCTTCACGAATGTCCTCACCTGTCGGTGTAATTTTTTCCCCCTTCAGCAATCCATTATCCTTACTATATGAATTAAAAGTCCGGGTTAAAGAACTTTTAAAACCGCTCTCATGGAATCCACCTTCTGTTGTGCGGATGTTGTTGGCATAAGAAAAGATATTTTCCGAATAACTGGTATTAAATTGAATTGCGATCTCTACTCGAACATTGTCAGACACTCCTTCAAAGTATATCGGTGTATTATGAAATACCTCTTTATTCTCATTTTGAAAGGTAACAAACGAAGCTATACCACCTTCATAGTGATAGACTTTTTCTACTTCATCAGCAGCGACTCCTGCTCTAAGGTCTTTGACTTTGATTCGAACACCTCGGTTGAGAAATGCCAGCTCACGGAGTCGTTCTTTTAAAGATTGCCCATGAAAATCAAGAGTATCAAAAATTTGATGGTCCGGCATAAAGGTTGTTTCTGTGCCTTGATTTTTTGCGTCTCCGACGATTTCTACATCCTTTGTCGGTATCCCGCGTTTATAGTGCTGTTCATAAAGTTTACCGTCTTGTGCCACCCGTACATTAAGCCATTCGGATAGTGCGTTTACACAGGATGCCCCTACCCCGTGGAGTCCACCTGCAGTTTGGTAGCCTACATCTGCGCGTCCATCAAATTTACCTCCGGCATGAAGAGTAGTCATCACTACTTGTAGTGCCGAAACCCCTGTCTGATGCTCCCCTACAGGTATACCGCGTCCGTCGTCAGCAACAGTGACACTCCCATCTTCATTGAGTGTAATTCTTATCTCTGCCCCATGTCCTGCCCCAAACTCATCAATAGAATTATCAACCAGTTCCATTACGAGGTGATGAAGTCCAGCGGGCCCCGTACTACCAATATACATACCTGGTCGTTTCCGTACGGCTTCCAATCCTTCTAATATCTGAATAGACGACGCAGTATAATCATTTGCCATTAGGTATAATTCCTTATCTTAAGAGTATCGGTTTTTGGCTATGGATTTAGTCAACACTACCATAAACCGTTCTTGCTATTTTTATGTATTATCAACTCAACAGTTTACTAAAAAGTTGCTGCGACCATGTGTGTTAATCGCAACCTTGGATACGAGGAGGTTAAGTAGTGGATTGCATGGGAAGAGTATGTTGTTTTCATTTTGCCAAACTTTCTGAACATATTTTTTAACAATATGTTAAAAAAACTATAAATTTATTGACACTTCACATCTCAAAATCGCGTTGAATGATATTCTGTTTATATTCCAATAAAAAACTTATGTATTCTGTATCTATTCTACCATATATTTCAGTTTAATGCAACCTATTTTTTTATCTATTTTGTGAAAAATAAGTAATTATCCTTTTTTTTCTTTAAATTGTCAGTCTAAGGTCTCTTTATGAGAACTTTGTGTCAAAAAAAGCGTCATTAAAGCGTCCCGTAGCTCAGAGTCTTCTATCACCGACACCGTATCCTTAATCTGCTCTTCCTTCTCAGCTGAGACAGGTTTTATTGGTATCTCTGACGATGCAGTTTCCGATTTTGCGACACTCCGAACTAATCCTTGCTTTTCAAATTCTGGATTGAAGTAAAACCGAATGTCAACGATTCTATCTCTCTTAGAAGATTTATGTACTCTGACATCTTGATTTTTAAGATGGGTTTTGAGTTGTTCTATTATATGGTTTTTCATCATAGACAGTTCGTGTGTAATAGTCTGATGAGATACCTCAACTTTCAAAATACCTCCTGATATAGATATAGGTTTACTGTGCTGCGCGACTCCTTCACCGGCAATTGAATCCCAGACATTAAAAATCCGTATTTCATCGAATTTACCGAACCACCCTCGCTTACGTATAAGAGCATCCAGAACACCTTGAACTTTAACAGTCCGGTACCGCATTGTTTTCCCCTATAAATCCTTACCCATCATTGACAACAACACCGTCTTCAACCATCAACAGATGAACATCTGATAATTCATCATCCATGATATCTTTGTCAGTTGCAGTTATCACAGTCTGTGCCGAAACACCTTGCAGATAGGCTAATAGGTATGCGCGTCTTTTTACATCTAATTCTGACAATACATCATCCAACAGGAAAAGTGGTGAAAATCCTGTATCCTCTCTGATAAACTCTAATTCAGCAAGTTTTAGGGCAAGCACGATTGTCCTATGTTGTCCTTGTGAACCGAAAGTTCGTGCTGTTTCACGGACTATAACCTCATCACCTTTCAATGTTTCCAAAGCCAACGTAAAATCATCACGATGCGGTCCCACCAATGTTACGCCGCGTCGCACTTCATCTCTTCGGACATGTGTCAATGCATCCCGAAAACAATCTGAAAGTTTAGAAATATCATCAGCATCAAAGCTGGCAGGCTCAAGACCTGGGACATACTGTAGTAAAAGCCGTTCTCGTCCGCCTGTTAACGATAGGTGTGCCGCCTCTACTACCGGACTTATACGAGTTAAAGCAGCGTTTCGGGCAGTAATCAAAGCAACCCCCGATTCAACAAGGAGTCCATCCCAAACGGATATTTCGCTAACAGGTCCTTTTCCTATACTTATCCGTTTCAACAGAGCATTCCGATGTTGCAATATACCACGATAACGCTGGAGTTCTTCCAAATATGCCCTACTCAATTGTAATAATAATAGATCAAGCCACCGTCTACGAGATGTAGGAGAACCTTTAACAATATCCAAAGATTCTGGTGAAAACACAACAACATGAAACTGCCCGATCCAATCTGACCGCCGGCGTTGCAAAACACCATCCGTTTTTAGACGATACGCTCCATTGCGTGGTTTAACAGCCTCAAGTTTTACCACAGCATTAGCATTCTTACTATTATGCAAATAGCCTGTAATAGAAAATCCTTCAGAAGTATGCCGTATTAACTCTGCAGAAGAAGTTGCTCGGTGTGATTCACCAGTACAAAGAAAATAAAGAGCTTCCAGTAGACTTGTCTTTCCCATTGCATTTCTACCGACAACTAATGTCACCGGTGAGTGAAATGTAATGTCGCACTCAAGGTAATTTCTAAAATTCCGCAGGCATAAACGTTCCAAGTGCATCTGTATCTCATGATTGCTATTGGTCATTTTATCCATTTGGGATGTTATGATGAATTGAAGACTTTTTAGAGCATATAAACTATAGGTTACCAAAATTCTTGATAACCTCAATATCTATAAAAATATATTTTCTTCCGATTGAATTTGTATGCTCTAATTATATTATTAATTACAATATTAAAATTAAAATTGTAACTTAGTAGTAGTAGTAGTAGTGATAATATGTTAATAACTGCTCTAATCCTATATGGAGATTGACGTGATCGCTGATAATAAGTTGATAACAACTTTAGTGCTTATTATCAAGTTATCAAACCCTTTAAAAACATTAAAGTTATTATCAAGTTATGACCATTAAATTCATACTTATTCGCGACTTATTATCAAGTTATTATCAAGTTATTATCAGTGTTTTGGTAATAAATGCAGTAATGAGATTAGTGCATTGCCAAGTCATAAATGATTTGTTATCGGACAAGGAAACCCTCTCCCGACGAACAGATCTACTCATCATTTGAGTGTAGACAGAACATTAGGTCAGTTCATCCATTAAGTTTCGTATAAGTTTTTTTGTTTCGTTGTCTTCAAGTAATTTTTCAACCTGTTCACAAGCATAAGTAATGGTTCTATGGTTTTGTCTATTAAATGCGTCTGCTATATCTAATAGAGAAAGTTGCGTAAGTTCTCTACACAAGTACATAGCGATTTGTCGTGGGTACACCAAAACTTTCGTTCGTTTCGCCGAAGTAAGTTCATTACTTTTGAGCTGAAAATGATCTGCAACGGTTTTTTGTATTGTTTTTGCAGTAATTATTTTTTCCTTAGATCTTCTCGTAATTGAGGATGTGTCGTTTAGCACCTTGCGTGCAAAGTCTATATCTAATTTTTCACCGAAAATAGAAGCTTGTGTATATAACCGTAAGAGTGTACCTTCTAATTGTCGGATGTTTGCTGTAACTATTTCTGCAATATAGTTCAGGACTTCGTCATCAACATCCTTCAGACCTTGTTCTTGACATTTGCGCTTTAGGATTGCATAACGTAATTCATAATTGGGTTTGTCTATTTCTGCGACCATTCCCCATCCAAACCGTGAGCTCAACCGTTCTTCAAGGTTTTCAAGCATGTCTGGTGAACGATCACACGAAATCACAATTTGGTTTGAATTTCCGTGTAATTCGTTGAAAGTGTTAAAAAATTCCTCTTGTGTGCCTTCTTTTCGTGCCAAGAATTGTATATCATCAATCAGGAGTACGTCAGTTTCGCGATATTTTGTGCGGAAGCCTTGTGCTGATTGTCGGTTAACAATTGATTCAATGTATTCGTTCATAAACGTTTCAGAGGTAACGTAAAGCACTTTTAGTTTAGGAGTTTTCTGATGTACCCGATTACCGATTGCATGTAGTAGGTGGGTTTTTCCAAGTCCTACGCCCCCATAGATAAAGAGTGGGTTGTAATCACTGCCAGGATTTTCGGAGACTGAAAGAGCAGTTGCATTACAAATTCGATTGCTCTGATCAACACAAAAATTATCAAAGTTATAGCTTGGATTTAAACCTGTCAGTCCAGAGTTGTTTTTACTTTCTGGTGAGATAGAGCCGTTTCCATCAGGTCCAGGACTTTTCACAAGAGATGTTTCCACAGAGATTTTCACCATGCAATCGGGGCCAATCCGATTTGTTAACACCTTTTTGATGTCGCTTGCAAATCGATTTTCGATCTCGGCTTGCGTATAATTTGAAGGCACAGCGAGTTTCAAACACGCCTCGCTCAGTGAACGCGGTGTAACCTGCCTGAGATAGACGTCACTATCGGCTGCATCATCAAGTTCCGCAAGTATTTCTAACCAGAGTGTATCAGCGGTGTGTCGCATGAGGATATTCCTAAACTGTGGTTGGCAGTCAAAATATATTGTTAAAATGTTTCTGAATTTATACAAAAATGTTAATGACGCGAACGTGAATTATAGCATTTTTGATTTTTAATTAGCAAGTTAAAACAAGGAAATTTTAAGGCAAATTCAGGGATATTTTTTAAGATATTAAGTGTCAGTTTTTCGTTCAAAATCGTTTTAACAGTGCCTTTTTTCCCGTTCTAATTGAAAAATTAATTATCATTAAGTTGTAATTAATTATGCGATATATTTTCATTTTTTAAGAAAAAATGAGAATTTTTCAAAGTTAATTACTGACGAAAAACATGAGAAACTTTTAATATCGTTTAATATTAACGTCATTTTTCTGCAATAGATACTATTCTGAGTATGATGTAGAAATATTTGACAAAATGTGAAAAATCAGGTATTATTTAAGCAGTCAACTAAAACATCACATTGTTTCGGTGGGTACTATGTGCAGTTAAGAAATAGAAAGGAAAAAGATTATGAAACGTACCTATCAACCGCATCGGCGGAAAAGAAAAAATAAGCTTGGATTTCGGAAGCGGATGTCTACTCGAGACGGGCGGAAGATTCTTGCGCGCCGAAGGGCTAAGGGTAGAAAAGTTCTCAGTGCATAAAAACGTTTCGGAATGAACGAAAGATGCCACGCACTTTTAATATACCTCGCTTTTATGAAAGTTCAATTATCTCCACTGTCAAGGCATCGCGGCGGAGTGTGGACACCCGTAAGCGCGACCTATCTCCTTCCGTTTTAGACTTTGGTCCTGTTCGTTTTAAGATTGCTCGTCACTTTGGGTTTTGTTATGGTGTTGAGAATGCTGTTGAAATAGCATATCGTGCCCTTGAAGAGAATCCGGACAAGCGAATATTCTTGTTATCTGAAATTATCCATAACCCGCGTGTTAACGAAAATCTAAGACATCACGGTGTAGAGTTTCTCTCAGATACTGAGGGGAATCCGTTGCTACCTTTTGATGTTTTGGTCCCGGAGGATGTTGTCATTGTTCCTGCCTTTGGCACAACTTTGGAAGTTGAACAGGAACTTAACGCTCGCGGTGTTACCCTTTCGTCTTACAATACCACCTGTCCATTTGTTGAAAAGGTATGGAAGCGTAGTCAAGAAATTGGCAAGCAAGATTACACCGTTGTTGTGCATGGTAAACGATACCATGAAGAGACTCGCGCGACATTTTCTCATGCACAAGCAGAAGCACCTGTTGTGGTTGTGCGTGATCTATCGGAAGCTGAAGAACTTGCTAAAGTAATTCGCGGGGAAGCAGATGCCGACTTCTTTTTTGAAAAGTTCGGAGATAGATATACCGAAGGTTTCCACCCAGATACGCATCTCAAACGCATCGGTGTTGTAAACCAGACGACAATGCTGGCAACAGAGACGCAAGCCATCGCAGATTTATTACGGCAGGCGATTATTGCCAGATATGGTGAAGAGAATCTTACCGATCATTTTGCAGATACAAAAGATACACTCTGCTATGCTACAAAAGAGAATCAGGATGCAACGCTTTCCCTCATCGCTGAAGGGGGTGATGTTGCAGTTGTGGTCGGTGGATATAATTCATCTAACACGAGTCATCTTGTAGAACTTTGTGAACACCAACTACCGACTTATTTTATCAGAGATGCTGAAGAATTGCTTAGTCCGAAACGGATACGGCATCTATCACTTGAGACAAAACAGGTGGAAATCACAGAGGATTGGCTACCAATAGAACATTCCAATGGCACTCCAATTGACATTGTTTTGACTGCTGGTGCCTCTTGTCCGGATATACTCCTTGATGAGGTGTTACAAAAAATCGTTGGCTGGTTTCCCAATACGCGTTCTGTGGACGATGTGCTTGTTCCGTTTGTGTAAGTGCCTGCTTTAAGGAGAATAATTATGTTCATCGTGACTGATGATTTGGAAATCATAAACTTCAATTATTACCAAAATTTACATGTTGAAGGCGGAGACCCTGGAAAAAGTCAACTTGTCTTAACCGCGCCGGATGGTTCTAAACGCGTCATCGCCGAATTCGTTGACTTTCAGGATGCATACGATCTCTTCGCGGATATCCGCGATGCCATCGTGGCAGGAGGGACGTGCTATAGTTTAGAAGGATACTAATGAGCAGAAGTCAGCGCGGCATTTTACTGAGCAACAAATACCATTGCTGCGGGAATAGATAGGATAAGGAGACACCGATCTGTCAATAGATTGGCTCTTTGCTCCAGCGGAGCAAGATGTCTATAGAAAAATGTATGTCAAGTGCCCGCACTCCAGCGGAGTACTATGTAAACAAAACCGAACATAAGCAAAAAACCAATCCTTTGCCAAAAACTTTACACACCCATGATTTATATATCGGGCGTGGAAACCTCGCTCCTACGAACGGATCTACTCATCATTTGAGTGTAGACAGAACATTAGCCCTGTCATCGCAAGTTGTGCAAATACAATGTGCGATAACTGTCGTATAAGTGTTGTAGATAAATATGGATAAAGAACCGTAAACAGTGCTATAATTTCTGGCATGGGCGATTGTCCTTTCAAAGTTATTTGTTATAGATTCTATAACTTTAGGACATTTGCCCAATTTATTCAACAATTTTGGCGAAGGTATTGATTCTAAACAAGTTAGGTAATATAGAAACAAAGATAAGTAGTATAGAGGTTCAGGTACAAGAGAACGCAAAGGGAATCGCATCTGTTTCAGAACGTCTTGCTTATTTTGAAGGTAGATATATGAAGTGCCTAACTTGTGTGTTGCTACGCTAAACCATTATGCACACTGCTCAGTTAAACTTATATATCACGCAAAGGAGTAATTTATGAGCACGCGAAATAGAAATGTAAGAATTACTTATCCCGATAGTACTGATGGTATATTGGAAATGGATGTTATTCAAGGAATGGAAGTGTGTTTGAATCTGCCATTTTCCGAACTACGACACTATTTAAAAGATGGCAAAGTTAAAATCCAGCAAAATGTTTTTGCCCTACCAGGGTACCGTAAATTTATACGTAGTAAAGTTGCCCGGATTTGCCCTAGAGATGGTGAGTTTCCAAACAATGACGTGTCGTCAAATGACAGTAAAACATTAAACGTTGTAATGAAGTGGGTACCCGGAAAGGACGATGAGTCACTGGACAATGAAGAATAATTTTGGAGGAAATTTTCTAAATAATTAGCACCTCATAACCCGATGAGGAAATTTCATAGGAATAGGATTTTTGGAGTTGCTAGATGAAATTAACAAGGTATATGGATGTCGAAAAATATAAAGATTTAATATCTACACAAACGCTATTTTTTCCTCGGTATAATAAATTTGAGGACAAGTTCGAGGGTTCTTTGAGTTATGTTTCTCCCAGTAAATTGATAGATCAACATACACAAAGATTAAATCAAATAACCAGTATGCCTCAACCGGGAAAAACTTTGGCACGGGAGTTCTTAGAGGCTTTTGAGCCCCTACTTTACCATAATTTCTTGCGAAATTTTACTTTTGTGAACTGCTGGCATAAGAATGCCAAAGAATCATCTCTTATGTGGAAAATGTACGCACAAAAAGGGATAATGGTTAAATCTGATTTGTCTTCATTAAAAAATGCTTTAGGGATCAATGTTGACACTTATCAAAATGCTAATGTATTTTGGCAAGATCATGGGCTTGATAAATTAGATGGGTATGAAATTTCACTAAAAGTTGATAAGGTTAAATATCTTCCACGAGGCACTGAGATCCAAGCTGTTGGTTTAGATCGATATTTCCATAAACAACCTGAATACTCATCTGAAAAGGAATTGCGGGTTGTCCTTCAACTTCAGTTGGGACTTCATCAAAGACCAAACTTTCCATATCTATTCAATAATGTTCCCTTCATTGCTAATCACCTGGAAATGAATAATTTAATCGTAGAATTTTGGGAGGACATTGAGCGGACCCATGCCAAACATGCTTCAATATTGAATAGCATTTTGTCAGAACCTGGAGTACGTTGTCGTGTGGATGTTAATTCTTTGATAAAGGAAGTTGTTGTTAATCCTTTTGGAAATGGAGATTTGGATGTATCAGAAATAGAATCTTTGAATCGTAAATTTAAGGTGAATGCTAAAGTTAAAAAATCTGCAATAGAAACTGCTCCATCCCCTACTAAATTTCGTATAGGTCTTGGAGATGGAAAGAGTATTGATTTCGAACTCTGAGGTTTAATTTTCATGAACAAACTTTACTTCGGCGATAACCTACAAATCCTACGTGAGATGGACGACGAACGCGTTCACCTAATCTGTACCGATCCACCCTTTAACAGTGGACGCGATTATAACGCCTTCATCGGTGACTCCCTTGCACAAAAGAAAGCGTTTACTGATACCTGGACCTGGGACACCGCCGCACAAGACTCTCGAGCTGACATTGAATCGCGTGCATTTTCAAGTGACACATACAAAGCCCTCCATAACTGCCTTAAGGGATACGACTTGGTTCTGCAGAACACCGTATCTGGCAGTCAAGGTGGAATGCGTGCCTACCTCGCCTTCATGGGACCACGTCTCGCTGAGATGCATCGTATACTTGCCAAAAACGGGAGTATCTATCTGCACTGCGATCCGACAGCAAGCCACTATCTTAAAGGAGTTATGGATGCGATCTTTGGCGTAGATAATTTCAGAAATGAGATTATCTGGCAACGCACCCATGCACATAGTGATGGTAAGCAATACGGAAGGGTTCACGATACAATTCTATTCTATAGTAAAAGCAGGAAAACAGTTTGGAATCCTGTCTACACAGAACACGATCCAGAGTACATAAAAAAGTTTTATCGCCACCAAGACGAAAGGGGACTCTATCAAGTTGTTTCATTAAATGCCCCAGGAGTTACACAAGAAGGGAACTCCGGTCAACCTTGGCGCGGCGTCAATCCGAGTGACGTAGGTAGACACTGGAGTGCCCCACGGAGAGAAGCGTGGCCAGAAGGGGTTGAACCGCCTGAAAATTATGAATCCCTTTCAGTTCACGAAAAGTTAGATGCTTTAGACGCTAACGGATTAATTGAATGGCCTCGCAATGGGAAAACCCCAAGATTCAAGCGGTATTTATCAACATCAAAGGGTAGTAGAGTGCATGATGTGATTACAGATATCAACCCCTTGACGGGCAATGCCAAAGAACGTCTTGGTTACCCTACGCAAAAGCCTCGAGTCCTTTATGAACACATGATAAATGCCTCCAGCAATGAAGGTGACATTGTTCTTGATCCGTTCTGCGGATGTGGTACAACTATTGATGCTGCACATACCCTCAACCGGTATTGGATCGGTATTGACATTACAATCCTTGCATTGGATCCCATGCGGCAGAGGTTAGCAGACCGGCATGGATTACAACCCTCTATTGACTATCAGATTGAAGGATATCCGACCAATATGCAGGAAGTCCGAAAGTTGTTAAAAGAAGGTGACAAACGCAAATATCACGACTTCTCAAATTGGGCAGTAACACGGCTTGGACTAAAACCGACAAAAGATGCAGGTGATGGCGGTCTTGACGGTGTCGGACATTTAACGTTATGGGACCCACAACAGATGAAAGAATCAGATTCGCGTATCCTCGCCGAAGTCAAAGCCGGTAAACCTACAATGACACAAGTACGGGCATTCTGTCATGTCATGGATCAACACAAAGCAGAAGTAGGCATTTTTATCACTATTGAACCCGTCACCGCGAAAATGCGACAAGAAGCAGAGAATATGGGGACTTTTGAGCACAACAACAAAAGCTACCCTCGCCTTCAGTTCTGGCAAATAGATGGCGAATACTTTAAGAACCCAGATATTATTAACACGCTTGTTCGTTTGCCGGATGCGTGGCGTATCCGTCCAACTCAGAAGTCAGAACGCCATTTTGACAACCAGCAGATGCCATTACTGCGCGGGTAATTTTGCTCTCACTTTTATAGTCCAAGTTGGCACCTATGGGTTTCGCTATCGCTCTATCCATAGTCGTCAATTTAACGAGGAACGTTAGTGTATTGGGACACCTGTCGTCTCTCTGGGGCTTACTATTGACGGGATCAACGCTTCCTTTAGGGCTTCAGACAAACTGGAAAGCGTTTTAAAAGAAGGTTTTCGGCTACCGAACTCAAATTGAGAAATAGCTGCTGGCATTAGATTCGCTTCTTTTGCTAATTCCGTTTGTGTCATTTCATTGTTTAAAATAAAAAAGCATAATTTAGAAGATTCTGATACAGAATCTCTTAACAAGAAACGAAATCTAATAAAAAATGTGAAATATAGTTTAACACAAAATTTAATTAAATGCCAACTTTTTTGTATTATTTTTTCAAAACAAAATCGAAGTGTCATTTTCTGTCCAAGAATCAGAAATTAATTTGACTTTTCTGTCAATATCTAATATACTAAAAAGTATATTAAGGGGTTTTACGAATTCCACCTTGAACGCTATACCGTGTTGGGTCTATCCAAGCTCCTGAAGGAGTACTGTAAAGAAAGGAACATCTAATGAATAATGAAAAAACAGAAATTACAAATGAAGACATTCGAACAGTTTTTGATTCAATGTTTAATACAGGTAAACCTCAACGTAGACGCGATTTAGTAAATGCTGTTAAAAAAGCTTATCCGAATCTTTCACCACATTATTTTCAGTTGGTAGGTTCGGAAACTTGGAAAACTCGTTTATATGATATGTGTAATATCGTTCTTAATTCGTATAAGAATGAAGGCAAGATTCGCAATCTGAAACCAGGAAGCGGCATGTGGCAATCTACTTCTGTCAAATCCGAATAACCTAAAATACTGCAAGTGATGGTAACAAAAGCATTTATCACTCTCCAACCCTTAAAATAAGAAGGTACGCGCCTATGAATAATCAGTATGAATATATTGGTAAGACACTCACACCATCTATTGCTGAGAAACTCATTTTAGAACTATTTACAGGAAAAACTTCTCAAAAACAAGAAATTATAAAAAAAGTCGACCAAACACATCTTGAACGTGGTGGAAAGCCCTCAATAGCTAGGTTTCATCATCCTGTTACGTTAGCACTGTCAAGCATGAGGCAATACGGGCTTGCAGAGAATCCTGAATACGGTTCTTGGTCAATTCCCGAAAAGCATCAAGAAGGTGAAGTGGCCGTTACTGAAAGTTCTGAAACTTTAGGGCTGTCCCGGATCACAACACTAAATGAGTTTATGGAATGGACACAACAGTTAGCTCCCGAAGAGTACCTATTTCGTGGTGTGCAAAATGAAGATTATAAAATAGAAGCGTCCGCTTATCGTCGCCCTAAGAAAGGAGACAGAGATTTTGAGAAATTCCTTCAAATCAATAAGGAATTAATCAAAGACGCGAGGCTCCGGGGATTGGACGTAAAGGATGGACGCGAACTGAGGGATTTAGAAATACTTGCTGAATTTCAGCACTTCCGAGCAGCAACATGTCTGATAGATTTTACCTATAGTGCCCAAGTAGCACTCTGGTTTGCCTGTGGACAAGATTCCGAAAACCCTTCAAACGGTAAGGTTTTTGCGATACGTAATAAGCCACCAAAGTTTAAAGAGATTACACCGGATTTGCTGCAAGAAAAGATTGATTACTTTCTCAAAAACAATGCGGAAAATTCATCGCAACATCAATTGCAATCCAAGCAATTGTACCAATGGCAACCTCGGCAGCTGAATAATCGCATTGGTGCTCAGCAATCTATTTTTCTATTTGGGGATTCTGAAATTGATCCGGATGAAGAATGTATTATTGTAGAAGAGAGCAAGCAAGATATGCGAACCGCGCTGCAGCAAGGGGCAAATATTACAGAGGCAATTCTGTTTCCTGATTTTGATGGCTTCGCGCGGTTACGCACCCATAATACACCATACACACAACTTAGTGCTTCGGAATATAGGGAACGTGCAGATTTAGCATATCAGAGACAGGAATTTGCGGAAGCTATTACCGACTACGATGAGGCAATTCACTTAGATCCGGATGATGCACAGACCTATTACCAACGCGGACTCGCGAAAGCGTCACAAGGACAATATGAATTAGCCGTCACCGATTATGATGAAGCTATTAACCGATTACCTGAAGATAATGCAGAATTCCATCAGACTCGAGGTAATGCGAATTATACCCTAAAACGATATTCGGCCGCTATTAACGATTATAATGAAGCGATTCGCATTTTCCCAAATGATATAAATTCTTATTATCGGAGAGGAAGAACAAATGCCGAATTAAATCAACATGCGGCTGCTATTACCGACTATGACGAGGCGATTCGCTTGTTACCCAATCATACGGAATTCCATCGTTGGCGGGGGTTTTCCAAATATGAACTAAAACAGTATCAACATGCTATTAACGATTATAACGAGGCGATTCGGATAAATTCTGGTGATGGCAAAGCGCATTATCTACGCGGGCTGGCGAGTTTTGAATTAAAGCAATATGAGGCAGCCATTTCCGACTTTGATAAGGCTGTCAGTTTGAAGCATATTATAGGTGAAAACCCCCATCCTGCATATATCTATTACTGGCGTGCGTGTGCTAAGAAAGAGCTAGGCCGTCTTGAGGAAGCAATAACTGATTGTCAGACAGCCTTCCCCTTGGCCATGCAAGTTGCTGATGATGATCCGCAATTAGCGCATAAGATTAATGATCTCTGTCGTGAAATTGACTCGCGCGTAGGAGATCCGAAATGAACAAATTCTACTTTGGCGATAACTTACAAATCCTAAGAGAAATGGATGACGAACGCGTCCACCTAATTTGCACCGATCCACCCTTCAACAGCGGACGCGACTATAACACATTACAATAATCCTATAAATCCTAGTTCAGACCAAACTCACTCAAAAGGGTTATCAGACGTGCGTACCTTAATTGCCGCTGGTGTTAACGCACCAAGAGGTTTTTCACCTTTCAACACCCGTTCAAAATCGTCAACAATCATATCAGCGACCCGTAGGTTTGCGTCCTTTGTTCTACCGGCAATATGTGGTGTAAGCACGACGTTGTCTCTATTCCGTAGTTCATCATCAATCGGCACAGGTTCTCTGTCATAAACATCAAATGCACCAGCCAGTTCATCTTTGACAATCCGTTCACGAAGGGCAGCCATATCAACAGCGTGTGCACGTGTAATGATAACAACTAACGCGCCTTTTCGCAGATGATAGATGCGTTCACGATTTAACAGATGGCGTGCTGATGGCGTTGGCGGTACAGAAACAAATACAATATCTGCCCTATCAACAAGTGTGTCCATATCAGCGCGTTCAACATCCCATTCTTGTAGAAGTTCATCAGGGACGAAAGGGTCGTAACCCATGACGGTTGCACCGAACACCCGGCACCACTTTGCAATTTTTCCACCAATTTGTCCACACCCAATAACACCGATCTGTTTGGTGCCGAGGTCACCGTTCACAAAATCAGGATCATCACAGAATTGATGTGCGACAGGAAGTTTTCCTGGACCCCAAATCGGATTGCTCCAATCCCACAGTTTTTCACCGTTTGACATTTTGAGATGCCATTGTGCTGTTCTTCGTAGCGATGATAGAGCGAGTCCGAAAGCGCATTCTGCGACAGATTGTGCCCATGCACGTGTGGATTCAATCACAGGGATCCCGCGTTCTTGACACTTGGCGTAAGGGATACCGTGTCCCGTGTTATCTGTCATTGTTCCAAGTACTTTCAGTTTCGGTGCGTTGTCAATACACGTCTCGGTGAGACTGCCACCCCATTGTGAAATGCCGATGACCTCACTCAGGTCTACCTGTTCGTGGATAGGGTCTTTGCTGGTCGTATTGAGAACGAGCGTTACACCTAATTCTTCAAGTCGTTTTACCATCTGTTCGTGGACGAAGGGCCAAGAACCTTCTAAACCGGGATTGCGTGTAAATAGATATTGAAATGCTGCCATTCAATTATTCCTCCTGATTATGAAATGAGAATATGTGGGGCTGTTGGATATCTGCCGCGACGGTTACCATAGAGCGATAATCCGCCTCTGTTTTGAGCACTGTTTTTAACTTCATAGCGAACCGTGAGTGTATCTGCAGAACCACCGTTCAGACATATTTCCTTATCCAACTGGACACGGCACAAGTATCCGTAGTTGCCAAGGTTTTGATGGATATAGGTTAGCACACCGCGCGCATCCGCAGGACAATCGAAAAGTGTCACGGTTTCCATCTCTTTTCCGTTGATGGAGATAGTAACATCCGATGGATACTTCTCAGGTTCTGTTTGTCGTGAACCGCCATTTGATGAAGATGCTTCAAAAACAAGTTCCATTTTGTCTATATCATTCGGATTGAGATCAGATGGCAGATCTATCTGATATTCAACGTATCCAGTTCCTTGTGCGGTGAGGAGTTGTTCTGTTATTTCAGATCCTGCATCCCATTTACTGACAGCTATGTTTCCCGGTAAATGGCTAAGCGGTGTCTCATCTTCAGAGAGTATCTCAAAATTGATATAATTCCGCGCAACAACAGTACCTGTCTCATCAGATACCCATACATGTAATGTTCCAACTGCGTTGTGAATCGCCGGGATCGTGAGTTCCAGTTGATGCACCTGTTCAACCTGATACTGTGGGAAGGGGATGTCAACGTTTCCGCTTACACGTCCGCGTGCCACCTCTCCGTCCTGCCCAAGTGTATCCAGTTGCCAATGAAGCGTCGTTCCTTCAATCGTTTTGTGTGAAAAGTGGCTGGCATAGATATCTGCATTTATACTATCACCAGGGGCAACCGTGGTACCGGGTGGATAGTCAATGGCAATGAAATCCAAGGTGTTGATGTCGTTGTAATCGTATCCAAATTCTTTTACTGATCGGTCATAATTCATAAAACCGTTATGTTCCCATTCAATATCTTGTAGTTCGGTATAAATGTAACCGCAGATTTTCGGATGTATTCGAAGCTCGTTTGTCAGATACTTAAAACACCACGCTACATCTTTATCACCGGCACCGGCACCGATACCACCATATTCGCTATTTATAAGTGGTACATCGGTTTGTACGTTATCACCGGCATAATTGAACTTTGAACCTGGATATGTCTGTTTAACAACGTTGGCGATATGATCTTTCGCATGTCTGTAATCGTTGATGTAAAAATGCCATGAATTGATGTCAGTTTCAACGTGGTCATATAGACATGGAGAGTTGTCCTCAATCAGCCGCGTCGGGTCAAGTGATTTTGCGAGATGATACATCTCGCGCACCCACTCTTGACGATCCTTTTGCTCCTTGTAACCTCCACCACCGAGTCCCCAAGTTTCGTTGAAATTACACCATGAAATGATGGATGGGTGATTGAAATCGCGTTCAATGTTTCCACGCAGTGTGTCCTCAAATCTGGCTTTTGCTTTGTCCGTGTAATGTCCAAAATTGGGAATGTCGCACATAAAGAGCATCCCTAATTTGTCTGCCCAATAATAGAGACGCGGTTCGTCAACTTTTATGTGGAGACGTAGGAAATTGAACCCAAACTCTTTAGCACGTTCAACATCGGTCTTGATTGCTTCATCGGTGAGGAAGGTATACACACCTTCTGGATTAAATGACTGATTAAGCGCACCAAGTAGATAGACGGGACGGTTGTTAAGGTAAATGTATTTATAATCGCCTCCTGGTGCCTTTTCAATAGAAACTTTCCGCATACCGAAATAGGTGGAAATCCTATCAATAGTAGATTCAGCAGATACCAATTTTAGCGTAACATCGTAAAGGTTGGGTGTATCCACATCCCAAAGTCTGAGTTTCTCTGGTGGGATATTTACGGTGACTTCTGTCTTATCCGTAGCAGTAACGTTACCGCTCATTCCATCACATTCCCAGTGCAGTTCCGTTCCTGATGTTATTTCACCATCAATCGTTACGTCAAAAGTAGCGGTGCTATTGTCAATGTCGGGAGTGATAAGGCACTGCTTGATATAGTTTTCATTTCTCGGTTCAAGGTAGACTGTCTGCCAGATACCACTTGTGCGGACATACCATCCTATCTGTTTACCCGCAAGCTGCTCTCCGTGGTCTTGTGCATCATACGCACGCACAACGATTGTAGCAGATTCTCCGGGAGTGAGCGTATCTGTGATGTCAAATTCAAAGGGAAGATAACCGTTTCCATGTCCGCCGATAGTCTTACCGTTCACCCATACAGTCGTTTCCCAATCTACAGCACAGAACTTCAAAATTACACGTTTGTTTTGCCAATTTGGTGGGATGGAGACAGTTCTGCGGTACCACCCGATTGTGTGTCGTGGTTCACCACGGTAATTCCCTTCTCGCGAAAGTCCACCACATGTGATATCTTCAGGTTGAAGATATGCTTTTGTGCTAAGGTAATTTTCACTATCAGCGAGGTCTTCTTCACCCCATGCTGCGAGGCTTTCCCACGGATATGGCACACGTATCTGTAGGGGGAAGTCTGTATCATCTGACGAATACCACTCCTCTTTTTCACCGACATCGTCAGGGTCAAACGCAAATTCCCATGTGCCGTTTAGATTTATCCAGTCAATTCCTTCAGAGGTACCGCGCTGAAAATCGGGTCTCGGATATTCTGGACGCGGTGTTTCTATTCTTGTCACTATCAGTCCATCCTTCTTTTTGCAGCGGATTGCTGCTGAGTTCTGATTTTTTATAATCTATCTTCAAAGGTTGTAATGTAAAGATAACTTGTGCTGTCCATTATAAGCAATACGGTGATTTTATTCAAATTAAAACTGAACCAGAATTCTCAGGATTTCCAGATTTCCAAGATTTTCTTCATCAGCTCAACAGAAAAAGTCAACACCTATAGTAGACTGTCAATTCCTACATGTAGGTCGAGTAGAGGAATGAAACCCGCCAAATGCCAAACGAGCATTCGGTGTTGATGGTGTGTGTCAGAATCGCGGAAGGCGCGGAGAACACGGAAGACGCGGAAGTGTGTTTTGGGAATTTCAAGGTATTTTCATAATCATCAGGTGCTCTGTAAACTAAGGACAGAAGAGGTCGCTAATTTAAGACCTCTATTGGCGAGAATTTTATGAACCAGAATCATATTGTGACAAAAACTTTACACACCCAAAGCAACGTCCCTTGAGTTTTTCTTAACCGTCATCATTGACAATGGCCGTAGGAGTTAAACTTTTCATTAGCACTTATTCTTTACATAAACCAAGATATTTATTTAATGCCTTTTCTTTTTTCCACTTACGAATTCTTGTATAGGCATTTTTATAAGGTGAAGAAGTATTGAATTGAATCATCCTTCCCATTGTATATTTTTCATACCATAAGGATTCGTACAAGGTTTTGTTATCTTTCTTTTCAATTAGATTAAGAATATCTTTTACAACCTTGTCGTATTTTTTTAGTAAAGATTGAAAATCTTCATCTTGATACTCAGCATAAAATTTTTGAGCTAATTTCCCCAATTCATTCCATTTATAACCTGTTTCTGGAAAATCTGGCTCTTCACCTTGGTTTTTAATTTTATGCCACTTAAGGACAAGATTCCCCCAACCAATTAAATATGCAAGAAGATTACAAACAGACATTTTAGTTCCTTTGGCATGACCTTCTAAGTCTTTTGACTTGGTTAATGTTTCAGGAATATTTGATAGTTCGGTTTGTAATTTTTGATATGTAAAATTAATATCATCAATCAATTCTGCTTTATTTTTTGGTATTGACATATTCTAATTATACCATATCTCATAAATCTTTTATATTGTGAGTTGTTTGTGTCATAGGCTGGTACAACGGACGGGGAGACCCCGTCCCTACGAAAAAGAGGTGGTGTGCTGAGAAAATTACGGACGCTTAGGTTTATGAGATGCACTCTATAACATACCTCATAAATCATTTATATTGTGATTGTGAGTTTTTTGTTGTTTGTGATGTGTCATAGACTGATACAACGGACAGGGAGACCCCTGTCCCTACGAAAAAGAGGTTGTGTGCTGAGAAAATTACGGACGCTTAGGTTTATGAGATGCACTCTATAACATACCTCATAAATCATTTATATTGTGATTGTGAGTTTTTTGTTGTTTGTGATGTGTCATAGACTGATACAACGGACAGGGAGACCCTGTCCCTACGAAAAAGAGGTTGTGTGCTGAGAAAATTACGGACGCTTAGGTTTATGAGATGCACTCTATAACATACCTCATAAATCATTTATATTGTGATTGTGAGTTTTTTGTTGTTTGTGATGTGTCATAGACTGATACAACGGACAGGGAGACCCCTGTCCCTACGAAAAAGAGGTTGTGTGCTGAGAAAATTACGGACCCTTAGGTTTATGAGATAGACTCTTGTTGTCAAATGCTATCACTTCTGCGTGTCTACTGTACCCGCTATAGACGCAAAATCCCACAAAAGCGAGGTGCCATCATAACTGCCAGTTGCGAGTGTTTTTCCATCCGGACTGAAGGTGACAATATTAACACTTGCCGTATGTGCGTTCAGGGTTTGTTTGTGTTCACCAGTGTCAGGATTCCATAGACGAAACGTTGCATCCATACTGCCAGTTGCGAGTGTTTTTCCATCCGGACTGAATGCCACGCTTCTTACGAAATTTGTGTGTCCTTCCATAGTATGTTTGAGTTCGCCAGAGTCTACATCCCATACACGAACAGTATTATCCCAACCTACACTTGCCAGTGTCTTCCCGTCCGGACTAAAAGAGATGTTTTCCACTATCCCGGTATGTCCGGTAAGCGTTTTTCTGATTCTACCAGCAGCTACATCCCACAACTGTATAGTGCTATCCACACTTGCACTTGCGAGTGTTTTTCCATCTGGACTGAACTGCATGCCGAAGATCACAGATGAATGTCCACTTAGTGTATGCTTTATTGTACCCGACTTTACGTTCCATAACTTGATAGTTTTATCGTTGCTCTCACTGGCGATGAGTTTGCCATCCGGACTAAACAACACGCTCCGAACGACACTTGTATGTCCTTTGAATGTCTTCTTCTGTTTTCCTGTGGCAGTATCCCATAAACGCACAGTGTTATCCCAACTCCCACTTGCAATCATGGTGCCATCATTACTAAATGCTACAGTAGAAACAACAGACTTGTGTCCTCTGAGTGTTTTTTTTTGTTTACCCGTAACACTGTCCCATAAACGGAGGGTTTTGTCCCCACTTCCGCTTGCTATTGTTGCCCCATTTGGGCTGAATGCCATGCTTGCGATTCCTCTCGTATGCCCTTTTAATATTTTTGTGTGTTTTCCTGTTTCAACATCCCAAAGACGGATAGTCCTGTCTTTACCCATGCTTGCAAGCGTTTTGCCATCAGCACTAAATGATATACTATTAGCAAACTGCCGCATTAACAGTATTAGAGGTACCTCGTTCCTATTTGGTTCTGGAGATAGTGCCACTTCATACACAAAATCGGTATGACCTTTGATTGTATCTATGTGTTTATTTGTTGCTAAATCCCACAGATGAACGATGTTATCTTGACTCCAACTGACAAATGAATTTCCATCGGGACTGAACAAGACTTTTTCAAGTTCCTCTGAATGTTTTCTGAACGTTTTCTTATGTTTCCCCGTTCCTACATCCCACAATTGCACAGTATCATCACGACTTCCACTTGCAAGCGTGTGTCCATCCGGACTAAAATCAAGGCTTTTTATACTCTTTTTATGCCCTTTAAGTGTCTGTTTTTGCTCCCCTGTCTCTACATCCCATAGACGAATAATATCGTCAAAACCGCCACTTGCCAGAGTTTTACCATCTGGACTGAAAGCCACAGTTCTGACCGATTCCGTATGTCCTTTTAGTTTTTGTTTTGCCTCATTTGTTACAGTATCAAATAATTCAACATCTCTATTTCTACCACTTGCGAGAATAAGACCATTGGGACTAAAATCCTCGT
This sequence comes from Candidatus Poribacteria bacterium, assembly GCA_965261435.1. Lineage (GTDB taxonomy): Bacteria > Poribacteria > WGA-4E > WGA-4E > WGA-3G > MSPOR6. The sequence continues at coordinate 1,278,755 of CBDHDL010000021.1, read as the reverse complement.
TTCCATCTGGCCGCACACGGAGTTCAACTTTATGGGTGTTTGTTGTGAGATCCCATAAATCCATTCTACCGAGATATGAACTTGCCAGCGTATTGCCATCCCCAATGAACGATACAAATCTAAAATTGAAGTCATCCGTGTGATCAACATCACAAATGAATGTATTCTTATGTTTGAGCGTTTGCGTGTCCCATAGACGGATCGTTTTGTCAGCACTACACGTCGCGAGTACTTTACCATCCGGACTATAATCTAAACTTAATACAGCACCCGTATGTCCTATAAGAAGCGTTTTTTCTTCTAAGGTATTGGCATCATAGAACCAAATGCCGGTAGTACTTGCGACTGCCAATTGTTTGCTGTCTGGAGAATACGCTATATCTTGAATCTTACCCTTCCCGAGGCGTGCTTTCACGCCTTTGGGAAGATTCCACTGCGGAGAATCATGGATGAATGTATCAGGACGATTACGCGTTGATGCAATTTGGAATACTAATACAACCGCAACGATTCCTATTACAATTAAGATTGAAATCCATTTTGTTTTCATTATATTAGTCCTCGCTGAATACATCAAATCAAAGGTGTTAATACAAGCATTAATCTGGATCGATTCCCTCAATCAGTTGTTTTAACTATAGAAGATAAGTCCCAAAACAAGATTGTTCCATCAGCATTGCTGCTGGCAAGTGTCTGTCTGTTAGCACTCATTGAAAAGTACCGTGTAAAAGACGTATGTCCCATCAGAATCTTCTTGTATTGTCCATCCGTAACATTCCATATATGGATGAATTCAAACTCGCCTCTGACAGCAAAAAGTTTCCCGTTGTCAGCAAACAGTAATCCGCCCCAAAAATGTTCCTTAGGTGTTGAAAGTGTCATTTGAGACTTTCCAGTATGTATATCCCATAAACGAATACTACCATCATAACTTGCACTTGCTATCATATCATCGTCAGGACTGAATAACACCTGACTGATTTCTGATATATGTCCCGTAAAGGTTATTTTAGGATTACCTGTTGCGACATCAAATAAGTGAATGTTACCATCTGTATTGCCCCCTGCCAGCATACTTCCATCACGGTTGAATGATACACAAGAGATAGACCCCATCCGTTCCGCAAGGAATACTTCATGAGTGCCAGTTTCAAGATTCCACATCAGGATGAGTCCATCTTCGCTACCACTTGCGAGGAACTTTCCATCTGGACTGAAAGCGAGACCGTTAATGAAACCTTGATGTTCTAACAGTGTCTTTTTGAGTTTCCCACTGTCTATATTCCACAGATGGATTTTTCCATCACGCCCCCCATTTGCCAATGTTTTTCCATCCGGACTAAACGCAACACTATCAACAACAGAATGATCAGCATAACGGACGAGGTTATAGTGTGGATTTCTTCTCTGGGACACTTTGTATCCTGTAAGCGTTTTCTTTAAGTTTCCTGTGGTAACATCCCACACACGAATAGGATTAACTGCACGTAACGTAGCAAGCGTTTTCCCATCTGGACTAAGCGAAATTCGATCCCAATAGAAAAACTCCTTATATCCTATAATTTGTTTCCTAAGTTTGCGTGTATGGGCATCCCGTATCCTAACGGCAAGATCATGATCATCTGTGATGGCGAATGTTTGACCATCAGGACTAATCGCTACGCTAACGGTTTTTTCTTGATTTGCTTTCAATGTATATTCTAAATCTTTTTTAGTTTCCTGATACAATTGTATGGTTGTATTCTCTTTTTTGATGGTAAATGTTTTCCTATCAAGATCGAAATAGACTCCATCTCCTTTCCATATCTCCCGATTCTTTCCTGAGGTAACGTCCCACAAAATAACTATATTCTCATTGATCTCACTAATAAGTGTTTGTCCATCAGCGCTGTATGTTGTATTAATAATTTTCGGTGCCATACCTCTATTCTTATGTATTGGGATTGGGAGTAGGTTTAGTTCTTGATAAGTTTTTGTGTCATAGAGCCAAATTCCGATAGAAGTAACGACTGCTAACACATTGCCATCCGGGGAATACAACATGTGCTGAATTCGTCCTTTCCCAAGACGCGCTATAGCATCTTCAGGTAGTCCCATCTGCGTGTAATTTTCTGCAAAACAGGGGGACAAACATAGTGTTGAGAGAATACTAAACAGTAAGACGTGTAATAGCAGATTGAGGTAAAATACTTTGGTTTTCATTACACCAATTTCCTTATTTAAGCCATAGATATCTATTGATTTTGTCTTTTATAAATTCACCCAACTCTATTTTATAGCATATCGCTTTTGGTGTCAAATCGGGTGTGTAAAGCAATTGGCACTGTTTTTGTCTGAATCGCGCCAATTATATAGCTGGCGCGGAGTACACGGAAGACGCGGAAGTGTGTTTTGTGAATTTCAAGGTGTTTTCATAACCATCAGGTGCTCTGTAAGCTGAGGACAGAATAGGTTGCTAATTTCAAACCTCTATTTACGAGAACTTTATGTACATAAACGGATGCGTAAAGATTTTGCCCCTTCCCTGTCAGAATCGCACTGTCGGAATCGCGGATTATCACGGATGACGCCCCCAGTTAACATAGATGGCATAGATGGGCGCGGATTGTTGAGTTCGTGTTTCAAGGTGCTATTCACAAGTGATGTCCTCTTCTGAATCATTTGCTGATTGCCTATCTGTTGTGCCAAAATGCTTATCCTACGAATACATGCTTGCCATATATCCTTTAAAATCCAAATCAATAATCCGCGAAATCCATGCCCATCTATGTACCTGGTGCGATAATCCGCGATTCAGATAACAAAATATTTACACACCCGCTTCTACTAAATTCGGTTGACTCCCTCCACAAAACATAGTATCTTATAAACAAGGAGAGTCCGAAATAGAAGCTAATGGAGAAAAAAATGACTTTAATAATAGAGCAAGGTAAGGTGAATAACGGCGGTATTGTCCTATCAAAGCCTTTATCGTTGCCTGAAGGGACTGAAATCCGCGTACAGATTGAACCGATAGACACTCACGATAGCACAAGCACAGCGACAGATGAATCGGAAGACTTTGCGAACCTGCCTTGTTTCGGCATGTGGGCAGACCGAGAGGAGATGCGCGACAGTGTAGCGTGGTTGCAAAAGGAGCGTGAGAAATGGCACCAGCGCAACACCCGAATGGAGTGATCGACACCAATATTCTAATTGATGCTATGTACGGTATCCCAAATGCCATTGCGTTTTTAAACGAACAGCAGAAATCTGGGATCCAAATTAGCATTGTTTTCGCCATGGAATTAGTCGCTGGTTGCCGCAACAAATCTGAGATGCGTGAACTACAAGAATTCCTTGAAAAAATCACTTTTTTACCTGTTACTGCTACTTCTTCACGGATTGCTTACCAGTTGATGGAATCGTTCTATCACAGCCACGGGCTGCATCTGCCGGACGCGCTTATTGCAGCAACGGCTCTGGAGTATGATTTAACGCTCTATACGAGGAATATGCGTCACTTCCGTATGATTCCACGGTTAACAATTAATCAACCTTACTGAGTTGAGTTCTGGAGCCGTTATAAACAGAAACTGGAAAGGAAACTTGCCCAATGAAGGTGATATATCTAAGCGGGGCCTCTGTTAAATAGCAGGGGTGAAGTGATAGGTATTATAGTGGGTGCTATTGAAGAAGGGAAGAACCTTAATTTTGCGATTCCTTCAAATTATCTCAAGGAATTGCTCAAAAAAGCGAAAGAACAGGAATAGAACGAAAAGATGAAAATTAACACAGACTATTTCTGGTTCCGATTTGATTGCGTTGGGAGGTTATCGTTTAGATTCGGTTGATCGAGCGAAGGAGGTTGTGGAATTTATTTCTGCCATTGACAAAAAACCCTGAATCGTCCACCAACCAATCCGCTTGTCATCGTGCTATTCATGGCACGCTCAGAAAGTTTCACTCATCCTGAATCAATTTAAACTTATGCGCAGCTTCTTCTGCACCAACAAAACGACTGTATATTGCGACGTGACTCAACTTACCATCCCAATTTCTACCCCCATTTGCTTCATCACCGAATAGGAGGGGATATAGTTCCCAATTGCTAAAGTCCCCTTGAATGCTATTGCCTGAATAGATTAACTGACCATCAACATAGCAGCAGACGTTCCCTTGAAAATAACTGACAATAACGTGTGTCGGTTTTCCTTTTTCAATATTCCCGAAAGAGAATTCACCACCTTGTCCGTTTTCTCCGGTGCGTGGGGTCCGAATTCGTACTGCAAAGCGGTTACCATCTTGCCCTAAAGTGAAGTTGCGATGTGTGTGGTCTTTTGAAAAAGAGATAATCCGTGCCGGTCCACTCTGATTGAGATTATCTGTTGTAATCAGACATTCAACCGTCAGTTGATTGCTTTCCTTGCATGTTGCAAGTAACGTATCATTCTCCTCTTTAACTACGAACGAACCATCGGTTAGATCCATCTGTCCATCTTCAGTGAATTTGGCATCCCCACGTGTTTCAAGTTCACTGGAATAGTATGGGTCATAACAGAGAATAATAAGATCATCGCGTGAACCGGGGAATTCTGTATGTATGTGGAAGTTTGCAGTGACTTCGGGTAACACCTGTATAGTGAGCGCGGTTGTTGATGTTGCCCCTTCAGCATCGGTAACCTGTAGTGTGGCAGTATACTGACCCAGGTTCTTATAGACGTGTGTGGGATTCGCTTCATCAGATGTTGCGCCATCTCCGAAATCCCAATGTTGCTTAAAATCACCTTCCGCAGAGAAGGCAACTGTTAGAGGTTCACTCCCTTGAGTGATATCTGCGGATGCTTTTGCTTCAGGACGCAGTTTTTCACCGGATGCATAAGGCGTAAAACGGTACGCAAAATCGTGATGCCTTGATGTAAAGGTATATTCCCCGGGCTGTGCAGTGCCGATAGGTAGGATTTTCATGTTCCACGTATCAATACCATCAATTTTATACGGTTGATCTCCGTGTAACTCCACTTTTATCGTTTGCGGTGCGGTTGTGTAAACGAGATAATATTCCCCTTGTTTGGCGAGGACATACCGTCCCTTATCATCACCAATCGGTTCAAGTGTATCAAACGGTGGTGCATCAGCCATAAAATCCTTAAGAAATGCAATCCGGGATGGACTCTCACCCCGAAGCACACCCCCTTTTGCACACCAAAGAAGGTCTTCAGGATGTTTGTAGGTCTCTCCGTGTCCGACGTAGCATCCCGATACGGTTCCCGCCCAGAAGTTTTGTACCATCTGTTGCGCGGTGATATTTCCCCACCCTTGTGGAATATCTCCTTCGTAGCGGCATTCATCATAGATCACAGGTTTTCCGTATCGGCTGCGATAGAGTATGCCTTCTGCCATATTGAACGTCTGTATACTCGTATGTGTTACCCACGGTTTGTTGTGGTCATACCAACCTCTGCAGTTGTGGATACCACGTAAACGTTGATGCGGATCGTGATCCCGGATAACTTGGAAGAAACGATCCCAGTCGGATTCCTCTTTTGCAGGCATGATGTCGTATTCATTTGCGAGGGACCACCACACATTACGAAAAGCGGATAAACGTGCCACAGCATATCGTATGTAGTGATCATCGCTTTCGGCATCCATATTCTCAAAATCCCATCGGTCATAAGTATGAAACAGGATAATGTCCGCCTCAATACCAAGGTCTAACAGGTCTTGTACACGCTTTTCAAAATGCTGCCAGAATTCGGGGTTGAACCTTGTGAAATCCCAATCCTTTAGTGGTTTACCTTCATACGGATAGTATTCAGGTTCATTCTTGTTGTAAGAATAATCTTTTGGAAATATACACATTCGCATTTTATTAAACGGTGTTTCAGCAAGGGTTTTGAGTGTCTGTTCTTCCATATCAGTGCCTTGATGTACCCATGCATAGCAGGTTGTTCCGAACTGATGGTACGGCGTGCCATCAGCATAACGCAGGTAGAAATGTTTATGAACCTGAACAGGCCCGCGATTTCCTTCGGATGGTGAAGTGCAAGTGAACTGTCCTGTTTTTCCGTTGAGCTCTGTTGTGTTACTCTTTGTCGTGTAAGTCCATTCTCCAAGCGCATCGGGACTAAATCGGACTTTATACACGCCGTTTCCATCGTAAAACCCTTGGGGTTCAAATGTACGATCGCCTTGTTTAAATTCCGCTGTCAATTCGACTTCAGTGAAAGGATTTCCTGTGTCAGGTCCGTTCAATGTCAATTCAAATATTTCCCAACGTTCAATCATATTCACCTCTGAGTTTTCTTGTGTCTTCACGGTAGATGTCATTCTGGTGATGCTCCTTTCATCTTCTCGGCGGTTTAACCATCAAATTCTCAATAATATTGGTAAACGCGTCATCGTCCAATCGGGGTTTCAGATAAGACCTGATACCGGGTTTCATTTTCCATTCAAACCCGTTCAATAATTTTCCTTTACCTTCTGTAACTTCAATGAAATAGTCGCCGAGCCCCCGCACGCCATATAAGACAGCAATCTGGTCCCAACTGGCGCGTCCCTTGTATTGTCCGTTGAACCACTGATAATACGCTTCTCGTACCGGATTTTCAGCAGCGGTTGATGCAAGTTTCGCACCCGTGCGGACAGAACTACCGTGCTGACTGATAACGAGTGGTGTAGGCCACTCGCGGATTATCTCTTCTGTCTGATCAACCAAGTCGTGTCGAACTGTGTTAAAATTGTCGTTGACAAGTCCTGCCATCACGACGAGTTCTGAAACTTTTTGGTCAATAAGCTTAGGATCGGCTTTCATAAGATCGTGGAGATTGTTGAGAAAACCAACACTGATAATCGTCACTGCGTTATCAGGTTGTTCCCTTAACACTTGCAGATAGAGTTCAAGCGAACTCGGTGTTTCAACAGCGGGGGGATCGTGTGGGAAATCAGCGATTTTATCCAAATATCTGGATTTATCAGGATTGGCGAGAACATCCTTATAGATACCGATAGGTATCTCACTCCGATTGTACCATGTGTTTATTGCACGAATGGCGTTGACACCGTTTGGATGTACCTCGTTGAAACTGATAGCGAGGATCTCTACCTCTCCGTTGTCTGCCAAAGCGTGAAGCACAGCCAATGCACCGACATCATCAACGTCGTAACACATATCAGTCTCGAAAATAATCTTTTTGGGGAGCGTTTTCTTCGCATCTTGTGCTACGGAATAGGTTGGTATTATTGTCATAGTAAAAAGTGCCAATATCATCGTAAGGGACGAAACTGTCAAGTTTTGCTTGAAATTAAAAATAGGATACTGCATTACACTTTTGCACCGTCAGACATTCCGAGTAAGTTTCTGCGTTGCTGAGATGCTTCCATTTTTCAATCATTTCGCTGTAAACTGCGGGTTCATATTTCTACTGCTAAGTATACTTGAAAGGTCAATGTCTGTCAAGGACTTACATATTGTCCGCAGAGGCATTCAATGTAATTTAGACCACTTTCTGAACAGTTCTGTCCAAAAAATGAACAGAAACATAGTGAAGTAAAGGAAATATCTCTATACGATCAATGCAGGTGATTTCTCTGCTACTCGCAAAATGCTAATTCGCAAATAAACCTGACTTTTTAGAGTATCTCTGTTCCTACTGCAAATGCACACAGTTGTGCAATCTCGAATGATGCTTGCACTTTCTGGTGCAGATTATTTAGCTTACTTTCTTGCTTCTATTGAATCTCTGCGTATTTCAATACCATCTATCTTTGGCACGGAATTTGCTTTTACTACAAATAAAAACAAATCGGAGAAACTCTCATGAAAACCTTACCACTTTTCTTTATACAGAACTTACGAGTCAATATTATACTGATTTGCGTTGTATGCTTGCAGCACATTGCAGTAGCAATTGAACCTATTGCTATCATCGGACAACCAAACCCAGAAAAGTATGCTTTTCTTGACAGTCATACCATTTTACGCGTTGTGGCAACACACATTCAGGTTGTTGATGCTGATACAGGGGAGGTCGTTGATGAATTCGGCAATTTTAAAGGTGGCCACAATGTTATGTTTAGTCCCACTGGATCACATTTTGCGACGCAGGATTATATCAAGGATTCAGAAACGCACATTGTCAGTATATGGGATACTAATGCTCGTGAGAAGATATCTGAATGGACAGTTGAAGACCGTATTGATCTCGTAACATTCAGTCCTGAAGAACCTATACTCGCTGCCGCAATTAACGATAGAATATATCTCTGGAATTGGGAAGAGGGAGCGTTAATTGGAGAAATGGTTGGAAAACGCCGTCCCTTAACATCGTGTATCTATGTCAATGGTAATCTTTCAAATTGTCGGTATCCTTTTCATGGTATTAGTTCTGTCTTTAGTCCAGATGGAAAATTTCTTATCGTAGCCTCAATGCGGCCAGACATTGAAATATGGAATGTTCAAACACGACAATTGGAAGGACACATTGAAGGACATACCAGAGACTGGGTTGAAGGTATAGTGATCAGTCCAGATGGGAATTACTTAGCTACGTTTGAATTAGGCACTCATACTATTTCTGTCTTGAATATGGAGACACGACTACTACTATGGAAGGCGAAATATGGAGATGATAACGTAACAGACATTCAATTTAGTCCGGATAGTCAACAGTTGTTTGTTGCGAAAACCACAACAGGATTGAGACGATCTGGTTCTGATCCTTGGGTAGGTTGGGATGATACGGTACGCGTCTGGGATGTCAAATCAGGACAACAGATTGACTCATTCAGTACCGAATTTCGTCGTTTGCAAGCGATGACACTATCGCCAGATGGAAAGACCGTGCTACTTGAATACTGGGATGCCGATGTGTTGTGGGATATTCAGAAAAAGGAAACACGACACGTGTGGTCAGATTTTGTTGTATTCGGTTTCAGCACTGTACGGTTAAGTCCTGATGGTAAAACTGTGGTTAATAGATCGCCAAACTATATTAAGACGTGGGATGTTGCTTCCCAGCAAATGCAACTACTCGTTTCTGCAAACGGTTATCAATTTGAAGGGCTCGCAATATCTTCAGACAGTCAAAAAATCGTTGTAAGCAAAGATACTTGGATTGAGTTGCGTGACATTCATACTGGAAAAGTTGAAGCGCAATTACTGAATACCCGTGGATTCTCAGATCAACACGTCGCCTTCAGTCAGTCTGGTAAATTACTTGCAGTAGGGAATTACTCCAGAATTATTCTTATCTTGGATGTGAAAGATCTGAAGGAAATTCAGAGAATACAACCAAAAATAGGTACTGACTCACCGAACATCTACCATACTGTATTCAGTGAAAATGATGAATATTTGGCAGCAACTGCCCGGACAAGAATCAGCAATAATAACTACAAACATTGGATTCTATTGTGGAAGCGTATAGATGAAACGTATGTTTTGCAGTATAATTGGGAGGTGCAAGGAAGTGCGTCAAAACCCGCTTTCTTCACCAACAAGACAGATGGTTCAACCGTGTTAGCGACCCCAGGCGCAACAGGTATTCAAATTTGGGAACTATTATTAGATAGTGCTGAACTAATAACAACTCTGGAAGGATCTCCGCCAATACGATTTAGTCCTGATGGACGCTATCTCTATTCTTCTTCCCAAATTTGGGATTGGCAGACAAGCAGACCTATCAATAATCCAGATTACCCGAGGTTTGATGATATTAGTCAGGATGGCTCTGTTTTATTGTCATATAAAATGCCGGGACAATACCAAGTGTATGATGTAAAACACACACTATCTCTACTTCCTTATGCTGTAGAACCGAACGACAAAAAGATTGTTACGTTCGGAGAGATAAAGCGAAACCAACTCCTACAGAACTTCCCAAATCCATTCAATCCAGAGACTTGGATTCCGTTTCAACTTGCTAATAGTAGCAATGTTACAGTCCAAATCTATACACCTGCGGGTAATTTAGTCAGAACGTTATCGTTAGGGATGAAGTCTGCGGGGACTTACTCCTCACAATCCAAAGCGATTCATTGGGATGGACGCAATAATCAGGGTGAACCTGTTAGTAGCGGTATCTATCTATATACTATCAATGCTGGGGACTTCTCCGCAACCCGTAAAATGCTAATACGCAAATAAGCCGTAATGTTTTAAAGTATCTCTGTTAGAACAGCAAATATAGGGAGTTGTTCAATATCAATAGTTTGGAGATTATGTTATGAAATCACTTCTCTTAAAAGACCACTTAAGAGTTTATGTCGCAATAATTTGCGTTGTATGCTTGCCGCACATTGCAGTAGCAATTGAACCTATTGCTATCATCGGACAACCAGAACCGATAAAGCACAGTTTTCTGGACAGTAATACGATTTTGCGCGTGGTACCAACCCATATACAGATTCTTGATGCCAATACAGGGAAGGTTATAGATGAATTCGGCAATTTTTCATATTACAGCGATGTTGTGTTTAGTCCTAATGCCTCACACGTAGCAATTCAACTGTACAACCGAGCAGACGCTGTAGAAATTTGGGATGTCAATACCCGTCAAAAAATATCTGAGTGGGAGGCTGATGGCGAATTTAATATCGCAGCATTTAGTCCGACACAACCATGGCTGGCTACCTTAATGAACAGGCAGATACATATATGGAACTGGCAATCCGGGGAACATATTGGTTCAATGAGCGGTAATCTATACATTAAAACCGTTTCGTTTGCACCAGATGGGAAACATCTTATCGCAGCTTCTACACAACCACATATAGAGGTATGGAATGTGGAAACACGCGAACGGATTGAACATTTTAAAGGATATACTGGTATTTGGTTTGGCGGTTTGGCTATCAGTCCAGACGCAACTCACATAGCATTATATGGCGCAAGAGATACCGACATTTATGTGTGGAATATTGAAACACAAGAACTATCGTGGAACGCGAAAAGCGGCATTGGAGCGATTAAAGATGTCGTATTCAGTCCGGACAGTCAACACTTGTATGTTGCTACAAGAACAGTTGGGTTGAGTAGATCAGGTTCTGATCCTTGGACAGGTTGGGATGATAAAGTACGCGTCTGGGATGTCAAATCAGGGCAGCAGATTGATACGATTAGCACAGAGTTTCATGATTTAGCTGGGATAACATTATCTCCAGACGGTGAAACTGTGCAAATGGAATATCCAAGTGTTGTGGTGTTGTGGGATATAAAGCAGAAAAAATCGATACAAGTGTGGGAAGATTTTGTCGGTGAATCGATTCGCAGTGCAGTTGAGATAAGTCCTGATGGGAAAACTTTCGCAGCAATATCTCGACAGTTTATAAAGACTTGGGATGTCGCTTCACAGGAGATGCAGTTAAGTATTTATGCTGATGGATATAAGTTTGATGGGATCGATATCTCTCCAGACAGTAAAAAACTCGCTGTAATCAAAGCCCCATGGATTGAAATACTCGACATTCAAACTGGCAAAGTTATTACGCAAATTCATCAAGATGTCGTTTCGTTTATGAAGGATATCACCTTCAGTTCTTCTGGAAGATGGTTTACAGTAACGGGCGGAGGAGATTTTCCTATATACGATATGAATAACCTTGATGACCCTCAGATAATACCAGATGACGTTGTACCTGACTTACGACCCTATTATGAGGAATTTACGTTCAGTGAAAACGATGAATATCTTGCCGCTTCAGTGTGGTCAAATAGCACTAATGAACGTAGTTATTGGATCTATTTGTGGAAACGCGAAGCAGAAACCTTCGTTTTCCAATACGCATGGGAGACGGTAGAAACAGATTTTCCACTTGCTTTTAATACCACTGTTGGCGGCTCAACAGTGTTAGCAGCTCCCGATCGGACAGAAATCCAGATTTGGGAAATTTTGCCAAAAAAAGCTAAATTGTTAACAACCTTATTAAACAGAGGAGGACCAGTACGATTTAGTCCTGATGGACGCTATCTCTATTCTTCGGCACAAATTTGGGATTGGCAGACAAGCAGACCTATCAATAATCCAGATTACCCGAGGTTTGTTGACATTAGTCAGGATGGTTCTGTTTTATTGTCAGCTAAAGCCACGGGACAATACCACGTGTATCATGTAGAACATGCCATATCTTTACTACCGTACACAGTTGAATCAAAAGGTAAGAAGATTGTTACACTCGGACAGATAAAGCGAAACCAACTCCTACAGAACTTCCCAAATCCATTCAATCCAGAGACTTGGATTCCGTTTCAACTTGCTAACAGTAGCAATGTTACAATCCAAATCTATACACCCGCGGGTAATTTAGTTAGAACGTTATCGTTAGGGATGAAGTCTGCGGGGACTTACTCCTCACAATCCAAAGCGATTCATTGGGATGGACGCAATAATCAAGGTGAACCTGTCAGTAGCGGTATATACCTTTACACAATCAATGCTGGGGACTTCTCTGCAACCCGCAAAATGCTAATACGCAAATGAAGGTTCTTATACTAAATTAACTTGATACAAACCTATCGGTGTGGTTAGAAAACCGCACCATAAACGTCAATTCAGTGATTTTCCCAGGCCGGTAGGTTCGGTTTCCTAACCGAACCGGGTTTGTGCCAATTGCGTTGATAAAGGTTTTCGCGAAGGTTCCGGTGCGATTAGGAAATCGCACCTACCGCATGGGGTATAATCGACTTCGAATTCTCCTTAAATTGACGCTTATGGTGTGGTTAGGAAACCGAACCTACCGTTCGAAAATAAGACAAATTCCGTTAATCTTGTATTATAGTTTGTGGATATTTCTTAAACTACAACAAATGAAGAAGTTAAAACCAGCAATTAACATTACGCTTGTAATAACTTGCATCCTTACCATGTATATATTCTATGGTTGTGGTGCAACGCCCCTTGGACCGTATAAACCACTCTTACCGATAATTGAGAGTGACAAGAAATTCTCAGATCGACACCAATTGGATGAATATGCACAAACCTACTATGACCTTTTTGGAAAAGGCGTAGTAGAAGGTAGTGAAATCAGTACATACACAAATCAGAAGGAATTTAATCAGAATGGCGAATTAGTTGTTGGTTGGTCAGGTCAACTTGACAGTATACGTTTTACATCACAATTGGACCGAAGTATCTTGGTTGAAGAAACCTTTCTCGGTAGACACACTGAATTTGCTATTGGTGATCAAATGCGTTTAAAACCTGATACCTTGTTTCCGAACCGATATATTATCTATAAAACCGAGTTTGATGGACTTCGGTGGGATGCTTCGTTAGCACAAGAACATCATCTCTTTACACTCATCCACTCACGTATTTCTAATCCTGTTCAATTAGAAGAAGTTGAGATGCAAAACCTTGGACCGAAGCAAGGAAGACGGAACGGGTTGAACCAATTGTCAGGTGTCAGGAACATAGAAAACGCGAGACTCATCGGTTTTCGAGGACAAGGACTTTTAGGTGAAATGTTCCGCGTCGGATTTACTTATGTGAATTTGCATAAAGAACATCCTGAACGACTCATAAGTTCTTTGATGGGAACTGTCGCTAATACACCACCAGAAACCATTTCTGTCGTATTCCGTGATGACTCACCAGAGGATAATCATACGAACGCATTTACTGATTTTGAGGAATATAATGATAGCTTACATAGCAAGAATATCCAAGGTGGTGTCGGTGCTGCTTTTAAAAGCATGACGGTTACTATTGTTACACAGGAACTTGAAGAATTAACTACTGAAACTATAGAAAAGGGTATTAAACCCAAACTCTTACCCCAAAAGACGAGTCAGTTTGTAGTAATGGCAGACCAACTTGTACCGATAAAACACGCTGATGGCACATCCGAAATTCGTGATTCTATTGACAAAAAGTGGAAAATTGTCAACGGTTTCAATAAGATGAAATATGACTTAAACCTTTCTGATGAGAAGATCAACATTGATCCACGAACCGTCAAATCTGTTGTATTTGATATGGTTGTTGCGGGTGATTACAATATCGCGGTTGTCGGCATTAGTAAGGCAAATAGAGCTCAGCAAACCCCTGAACTACAAGAGTGGATTAAAACTGAAGATGGACATATTCAGATGCCGTATCGCGATATAATCCAAGCACCGGGCAATTACGGACAATCTCCAGAATACATCCATAATAGAGAAAAACTCAAAGACAATCCCAGTCAATGGACAGGTGAAGGCAGACCGCGCAAAGTCCAGTACCGTTATGGTGCAGCACGTGCAGCAACTCTCTACGGGATAGACCTTGAAGGTACTATCGGCAATGTCCGCATCAGAACACACTACTCTATAAATGGCAAATACAAACAGTATCCCACAATTCCTGAGGATAAAGTAGGATTTAGTCGAACCAAAGCAACTATACCGACTTTTTCTGGACAGGAACCAACAGGTGTCACTATAGATAAAATTAGTGGTCTTCCCGTTGACGCTAATGGCATTCCAACCTATTCGGTAACCGAAGGGGAACGTTTTGAGGCATTTTTAGGCGGGGACGGAACAGATGAGGATGGTAATGGAAAACTCGGTAGAGAAACAGCCTGGTTCGTCCAACTTGAATCACGATTTGATAGACTGCATTTAGAAGGTGTTTTATATCATATTGATCCAGGGTACACAACCAATTATCTGAATTTTGGTGCATACTCAGAGCGAGGTCAAATCTACACGGCTTTACCGGAACAATTGGAAAACGTTGTGGATGAACGAGTGCCATGGGATGCAGTCAATTATACACTAATTGAGGATGACGACGATGATGATGGATGGCCCGATAACACCGACTATGATGGTGTAATTCCAAGTACTGATGACAGAGACCACAACGGTATATTTGATTATCAAGAGGATTTTCTCATTTTTGATGCTGATCCGCCAGTATTCACAGGAATTATTGATCTCAATAACAACGGTACTGTTGATACAATTGAGGATGATTATGAACCCCAATACGAATACGGGATTGACCGTCAAGGGTATCATGTCAAAGCAAAGTACGACCTGCTTGATAACCTTGCTGTCCAAGTGGGGTGGCTAAACGAGAGTGAAATTTCAAGCCGTCGCAGAAACAACTCAAAATACATACATATCACATATCAACGCGACATCCCCGATTTTGGCAGCTTCCTCATCCAAAATAGATTTGTCCGTGTTCAAGATGATATTCCTGATTACACAATAACTTTACCTGTTGGCGAATTGCAGCCAATCCACATAAATGATGAGCTTGATTTTTATAACGCACGTTTGAATACAGCAACACTCCAATGCATCTATACCGCAGTGCCGAACTTGACACTTGAAGCAAAATCACTCCTTGTCCTGCAAAAACAGTTTGAACAGGATGCGATAAATGCACTCTTCACCGATGTACAATACGAACCTATATCGGATAACTTTCAGGTTGATGAACGTGTTGATTTTATGGTGCCAATTGAGCAGGTTCGGGTAGTTGAAGAGAGGCGAGTGTATCCGTTCTATCCAGATCACGGTCTTAACGTACTTGACCCGTCTGATACAGGTTTGATTTATAATGATAGCAATTGGAAAAAACGTCGCTACGTTGAAAAGATCAGTCGTAATCAGCTTATCATTCTGAAGGCGAGATACGCAATTCCAATCGGGGAATTCCCGTTTATCAACAGATTGAATTATGATATAACGCTAACACCGATGGTCAAGTATGTCTGGAACCGTGCTTTTGACCGGACTGACGAGGAAATTAAAGAAATACTTATCCCAAGTTTATATCTTCCAACTGACGATCAACCTGTTGAATATTTACGATTTAATAGACGAAGTCGAGAGGATATAATCGGTGTCCGTTTGGATTATCAGTTTACACAAAGATTAAATATTCTCGGGGGATTCCAATATAGGAAATTTACGAACAGAGATAGCGATTACAAGAAGTACATACAATCTTTTTTGCCTTTTGTTAGCGTTCCAAATCAGTACCGTGCTGACCTTAGAACACGTATTTTTGAAATTCAAGCAATTAACAGAGGTGAATGGCTCGGATTCAATATAGTCATTATTGCGGGGTACCGTAGAACCACACATCTGTTCCAACATACGACGGGAAACACAACTTATGTTCGGGCGATGATGGGGTTCTAAAGATAGGATTATGTACTTAATCTGACACCTATGGATTGACAAAAAATGGAGGATTTTCATGAAATCTCGTATTTTTCACTTTAAAAATCAGTTACAAGTTTATATCATGCTGGCTTGCCTTGTATGTGTGCAAGACATCTCCGTAGCAAGCGAACTTATTGCTACAATCGGGCAACCACTATTTAAATGGCAAGCATTTCTGGAAAATAATACGATTTTACGCATTGCGCCAAAGCAGATTCAGATTGTTGACGCTGATACAGGAAACGTTGTAGATGTATTGCTCAATTTGACTTATGGTAATGATCTTGTGTTTAGTTCTAATACCTCACATTTTGCCATTCTGTCCTATTCCTATACCGGTAAAATTAGAAAGGATACTGTAGAAATTTGGGATGTCAATGCCCGTCAAAAATTAGCTGAATGGGAGATTGAAAACGGCGATGAAGTCGTTGCATTTAGTCCTACTCACCCAGTGCTTGCTATTTCAGGTAACAGGGAGATTTATTTATGGAATTGGCAAACCGGCGAACAAGTTGGATCAATCACAGGTAATTTGGACGATAATACTGTCACGTTTACTCCTGATGGAAGACATCTCATCGCAGTATCAAATCAAGTGAATACGAACATGTGGGACGTGGAAACATTCGATCTGGTAGGACATTTTGACGGGAATAATGGGAGTCGGCTTGACGGTGTTGCTATCAGTCCCGATGGAAAATACATAGCAGCGTTTGACGAGAAACAGGAGGGTGTTTATGTATGGAATATGGATTCACGAGATCTACTGTGGGATACGAAAAGTGGTAAGGGAGAGATCTCAGAGATCGCATTCAGCCCGGACAGCCAACAACTGTATGTCGCGACAAAAACAAGTGAATTGCATCGACGAGGTTATCAACCTTGGACAGGTTGGGATGATAAGGTACGCGTCTGGGATGCTAAATCAGGACAACTGATTGATACGATTAGCACAGAGTTTGTTAACTTAGATATGATGATTTTATCACCAGACGGCAGAACAGTGCTCTTGCAATACTCGGATGCTGTTGTTCTGTGGGATATAGAGAAAAAGAAATCGCTTCAAGTCTGGGGCGATTTTGTTGCCAGATCATGTTGTAGCGCTGTGAAGTTAAGTCCAGATGGTAAAACCGTCGTAGGATTAACCGCACATTTTATTAAGGTGTGGGATGTTGCTTCACAGCAGATGCGGATACTCACTTCTGCAGATGGATATATGTATGAAGGATTCGCAATCTCCCCCGATAGCAAGAAAATCGCAGTTATCAAAGAACCATGGGTTGAAATAGTTGACATTCAAACTGGAAGAGTTGAAACTCAAATCTATCCAGAATCCGTTTGGTTTATCAGGGATGTTACCTTCAGTTCATCCGGAAGGTGGCTTACAGTAGCAGGTGGGAGAGATCTTGTTATCTTTGACATGCAAAACCTTGACAACCCGCAATTCCCGCAACGGAACTTAGAATCTGGTACAATACCGGGTTATGACAAATTTACTTTTAGTCAAGATGACAAATATCTTGCTGCTTCAGCATGGCCAAATAACAATAATGACGATACTTATTGGATGCTTTTGTGGAAACGCGAGGGAGAGACTTTCATTTTTCAATATGCATGGGTAACACCGGAATTAGAAGCTCCACCTGCATTTGGGAGTATTGATGATGGTTCAAGGGTGTTAGCCGCCCCCGGAGAAGAAGATATTCAAATTTGGGAACTCTTGTCAGACAAACCGCAAATGTTAGCAACTTTGGATGGAGAGGGACCGGCACAGTTTAGTCCAGATGGTCGCTATCTCTTCGCTTCCGCACAAATTTGGGATTGGCAAACGAGCAAACCTGTCAATAATCCATCTTATCCAAGTTTTGAAGACATAAGTCAGGATGGTTCTGTTTTATTGTCATATACAATACCCGGACAATACCATGTTTATGATATAAAACACACACTGACTCAACTGCCTACTGCTGTTGAAACGAAAGGCAGAAAGCTCGTAACACTCGGACAGATAAAGCGAAACCAACTTCTACAAAACTTCCCAAACCCATTCAATCCAGAAACTTGGATTCCGTTTCAACTTGCTAAGAATAGAAACGTTACCATCCAAATCTATACACCTACCGGTAATTTAGTCAGAACGTTATCGTTAGGGATGAAGTCTGCGGGGAATTATTCTTCACAATCTAAAGCGATACATTGGGATGGACGCAATAATCAAGGTGAACCTGTTAGTAGCGGCATCTATCTGTATACTATCAATGCTGGGGACTTCTCCGCAACCCGCAAAATGCTTATCAGGAAATGAGGCGAGTTCTCACAAAGTCCAAAACTGGTAAATATAAGGAGTTCTAAAGTGAAAAATCAAGTTTTGACGAAAATGCAGGTCATCTTTATTTTTGCTACAGTGCTGTTATTTCTTGTCATTCAAAGTATCAGTTACGGACAAGGAAGTGCTAAAATATATTGGGAAGAATCAAACAGGATAAGACGTGCAAACCTTGATGGGTCTAACGTAGAAGACATCATAATAGGGTTGAAAGCGACGATAGATATTGACGTGGACCTGCGCAACCGTAAGATGTATTGGATTGGTAACGCCTACTCAAAAATATACCGGGCAAACCTTGATGGCTCGGATATTGAAACCATTATTGATGGAGAAAAACTGATTGCGGAACCGAATAAACACGCCTTTTCTCCAATCAACATCACCTTAGATCCGCTTAATGGTAAGATATACTGGGGAAATTGGACTGGACGCTGGGGAATCTCGCGGGCAGATTACGATGGATCTAATATTGAGGATATTAGGATTGCACCCGTGGATGGCGGTCTTTTCGCAATAACCGTTGATGCTGAGAATATCCAACTTGATGTGAAGGCAGGTAAGATTTATTTTGTAGATTCTCTTAATGACAATATCGCACGCGTGAACTTTGACGGTTCTAACTACGAAAATCTTGGTATTAGTATAGTTGATCCTTATGGGTTAGCACTTGACTTAGAAAACCGATTAATGTATTGGACCCACGTATCGGGAAGCATTAAAAGAGCATCACTTAATGGGGAAAACATTGAAACACTACTTACAGAATTGAAAGGACCCAGCTCCATTGCTATAGACATAGATGGTCGTAAAATGTATTGGGTAGAAAGGAGTAAATTTATCCGACGCGCGAATCTTGATGGGACAAATGTCACAGATATTCTTATAGGTATGAATTATATACTTGGTATCGCTTTGGATACCGAGGGAGTTCACGATGTTGCCCCAGATAAAAACAAGTTGACGACGACTTGGGCAAACATCAAAAACGAGTAATTTCAAGAGTTTTGACATCAATATTCTCAAACGGTGCGGTGCTATTGTCGTGCCGTTTTTTATTGCACTATCATTCTGATGTTGGTATGATAGTTGTAATCAGTGATTTCTTTTGTCAACTTCGGAGACCTATATGAAAAAGTATCGTGTTGCAATTATCGGCTTGGGTGGCATGGGTGGAGCACATGCCCAAGCAGTAAAGTTAGAAACGAACTGTGAACTCGTTGCAGGCGCAGAAATTAACCAACAACGAGCACAAGCATGGCGTGAACGATTCGGTGTCAACGCAATCTATGACGACTATGAAAAGATGCTTGATGAACAGGAACCGGACATTGTTATCATTCCAACGCAAGCACCGATGCACCACCCACCCACCATCGCAGCTGCACGGCGCGGTATCCATGTCTTTTGTGAAAAACCGATTGCCCTCAACCTCATTCAAGCCGATGAGATGGTAAAAACTTGTGATGAGCATAATGTTAAGTTTGCTATCAATCACATCAAACGTGCAAGTCTTTACAATCGTTATGTTCTCTCGCTTATTGATAAAGGTGAAATCGGTGATGTCGTCTTGATGAAGGCAACCGATAAGGGGGGTCGTAAGGTAGGTAATTCACTGATGGAGATGGGAACACATCTATACGATTGGTTGCGTCTTTTCGGTGGTGATGTTGAATGGACGCATGCACACCTCGTGCAAATGGATGGTCGTGAGTCAACCGTTAATGACATCAAACATACACAAGAAGTCCACCCACATGATCGAGATGCAGGATTGGTTCTTGGTGAACGCGGTCACGTTTCTTTCCGTTTCAAAAACGGTATTCATGCCGATGTACAGTTCATCGCGCAACCGCAGACCAACGACAACGCATACGGGATTGATATTATCGGCACCGAAGGAAGAATCGCAATCCGAGAAAGCGTTGGCACAACGATGTTTATCCACAGAGGACAACATCAGACACCCGCAGAAGCGTGGGAACCGGTGCATCTATCCGATGAAGATATTGATGAGAATGGAAAACAACGAGCTCAAGGATCCAGGCGATTGTATTTACAACGACTCATGGTACGCGATCTCATTGAAGCAATTGAAGAAGATAGAGACCCTTTCGCGAGCGGTAGAGATGGACGAGACTGCCTTGAGATGATACATGCGACATGGGAATCACACCGCCAAAAGGGACGCGTATCTATGCCGTTGACACCACGCGACCATCCACTTGAACGTTGGAAAAGAGAGGAAGAATAACCTAATTAGAAGTCCAAGTAGTCCAAGTTAAACTTGTAGGTCGGGTAGAGCGAAGCGAACCTCTAAGTGTATACTTAAGAGAACTTAGAAGCTCTTATGAATCACTCTGAATCCCTATGTTTATTGGGATTGTATGCTCTTCAGTCCCGTAGGGACGATATGTTTATAGAAAACGCTGTCGTCACACCTCTTGAGTTCCGTAGGAACGGCATATTTATTGTTGATGTCATTATAAACATATCGTCCCTACGGGACTAAAGAGGAGTGGGGGTACACATTTTTCTATAAACATATCGTCCCTACGGGACTAAGGAGGAGTGGGGGTACACATTTTTCTATAAACATATCGTCCCTACGGGACTAAGGAGGAGTGGGGGTACACATTTTTCTATAAACATATCGTCCCTTTTCTATAAACATACGGGACTAAAGAGGAGTGGGGGTACACATTTTTCTATAAACATATCGTCCCTACGGGACTAAAGAGGAGTGGGGGTACACATTTTTCTATAAACATATCGTCCCTACGGGACTAAAGAGGAGTGGGGGTACACATTTTTCTATAAACATATCGTCCCTACGGGACTAAAGAGGAGTGGGGGTACACATTTTTCTATAAACATATCGTCCCTACGGGACTAAAGAGGAGTGGGGGGTACACATTTTTCTATAAACATATCGTCCCTACGGGACTAAATGGTTGACTCGCCAAGATTTTATGGTATAATTCTTCTATCTATTGGATCGAAAATTATTATGTAAATGGAGAGGAGAATTTAGATGGGCAAACGAGTACATCACCTACGCGAGGTTAATGAAGAAGAAGCACAACAGCTGAGGACACTTTCTGGTTCACGCACGGAACCCTATCGGATGGTACAGCGTGCGAAATTGATTGTTAGCATGCTTGATGACAAGAAACTCACAGCTACCCAAGCATCACAACAGGCAGGTTTCAAATCAGGCAACTCAGGTGCGTGTTGGGTCAAAAGGTTCAATGACGATGGTATTCAAGGACTTTCCGATAAACCGAAAAGTGGTAAACCACGCATCCATACAGATGAGGTAAGGGGTCAACTGATTGATTTAGCGTTGCAAAAACCGCGTAGTCTTGATTATCCATTTGAGTTGTGGACCCTGAAACGCTTGCAAACTGCGTTTAGAGAGAGGGTAGGTATTCATCTTTCTGATTCAACGATCTGGGAGTGGTTGAAAGAGGAGGGTTTGCATTGGAAGCGTCAACAAAGTTGGTTTCGTGAAGCAGAGAAACAAGATGAGGCGTTTGTAGAAAAAAGGGGGCCATCATAGCAGCGTATAGTGCTCCACCTGCGAAGACGCGTGTTATTTGTATTGATGAGATGGGTCCAGTAGCAGTCAAGACGTATCCGGGTGCTGTTTGGCAACCCGGTTTGTGTCGTGCAACCTTTACTCCGGACTATGATCGTCGTGGTAAAGTATGGGTTCATGGTGCGTTTGAACCTGCGACGGGTCAAGCAGAAATAGTGATTTCAGAACGGAGGGATAGTATAAGCCATCTTGCGCTAATAGAGAAAGTCATAGAGAAGTTTCCATCAGAAAAGTGGCTTCTGATTGAAGACAATCTTTCTACTCACCATGGTCGTGATGTGAAAACGGCATTATTGGCGTGGCCTGAGATTGGTGTGCAGTTTATACCGAAATATGCTTGTTGGTTGAACTTGATAGAACCGTGGTGGAAACAGTTGAAATCATTGGCATTGAAAGGGAGAAGATTTGAGACACAAGAAGAACTGACCGATGCTCTGAAAAATGCGGTGTGTTGGTGGAATGCTCATAAACACCCTTACTATTGGAAGAAACAACCGCAAAAACAACCTTTATACACATTAGGACCTTACGGTTCTGTAATTGAAAATATGTCTAAAACTTAGCGAGTAAACCACTAAAGAGGAGTGGGGGGTACACATTTTTCTATAAACATATCGTCCCTACGGGACTAAAGAGGAGTGGGGGGTACACATTTTTCTATAAACATATCGTCCCTACGGGACTAAAGAGGAGTGGGGGTACACATTTTTCTATAAACATATCGTCCCTACGGGACTAAAGAGGAGTGGGGGTACACATTTTTCTATAAACATATCGTCCCTACGGAACTGAAGAGGGGTTTTCTACCGTCTAACTATAAACATATCGTTCCTACGGAACTGAAGAGGGGTTTTCTACCGTCTAACTATAAACATATCGTTCCTACGGAACTGAAGAGGGGTTTTCTACCGTCTAACTATAAACATATCGTTCCTACGGAACTGAAGAGGGGTTTTCTACCGTCTAACTACAAACATATCGTTCCTACGGAACTGAAGAGGGGTTTTCTACCGTCTAACTATAAACATATCGTTCCTACGGAACTGAAGAGGGGTTTTCTACCGTCTAACTACAAACATATCGTTCCTACGGAACTGAAGAGGGGTTTTCTACCGTCTAACTATAAACATATCGTTCCTACGGAACTGAAGAGGGGTTTTCTACCGTCTAACTATAAACATATCGTTCCTACGGAACTGAAGAGGGGTTTTCTACCGTCTAACTACAAACATATCGTTCCTACGGAACTGAAGAGGGGTTTTCTACCGTCTAACTATAAACATATCGTTCCTACGGAACTGAAGAGGGGTCGTCTAACTATAAAAATATCGTTCCTACGGAACTGAAGAGGGGTTGTATAACGTCTAACTATAAACATTGCGTCCCTACGGGACTAAAGATAAAACAATCCCTATACCTATAAGGATTCGGAATGATTCATAGGAACTTCTATGTTATTTTAAGTTGACACATATAGGACAGAGGTACGAAATCCAACATTTTATTTATCAGAAAAGGAGAAACAAAGATGCGTTTGAATGGACGCGTTGCAATTGTAACGGGTGGAGGCGGTGGTATTGGCAAAGCAACCTGCCTTGCATTCGCCAGAGAAGGTGCGGATATTGTCATTCCCGAAGTAAATATAGCGAATGCTGAAGTCGTATCAAAAGAGATAACTGCACTTGATAGGCGATGCATCGTCATTGAAACCGATGTTGCTGATGGTGAATCTGTTCGCGCAATGGTGAACAATACACTTGAGGAATTTAAGCGAATTGACATCTTAGTGAATAACGCCGGTATTTTCAGTTATACCCGTATAGATGCATGCACCGAAGCAGAATGGGATAGAATGATGGCTGTCAATCTCAAAGGTCCTTTTCTCTGTTCGCAAGCAGTAATGGAGACGATGAAGGCACAAAAGTTTGGACGGATCATCAATCTCGGTTCGTTGGCGGGACAGGTAGGTGGTTTAGTGGCATCTGCACCATATTCTGCATCAAAGGCAGGTGTGATGTGTTTGACAAAATCGTTCGCAAGGGTTTTGGGAGAATACGGCATTACTGTCAACTCTATCGCACCCGGAATTGCTGCAACCGATATGGCGAAAAACCACCCAGATATGACAGATCAGATTCCACTTGGACGCGTCGCAGACCCGGCAGAAGTCGCAAATGTCATCCTATTTCTCGCATCCGAAGAGGGACAGTATATCACTGGGGCAACGCTTGATGTCAACGGTGGTATTCGGATGGGATAATATTTTATGCAAAGAAAAAATCAACGTAGAATGCGATGCATTCAGCGTTGATTTCGATTTTATTATATCTGTATGGCAAACTGTTTCTAAGATAACCCTTCCAAAATACCAGTGCTATCCCCAAGTTGTTTCATATCAACATTCATTCTATTGAGCATAGCCAACCACAAGTTATTAAGCGGGGTTTCCTTCGGATATTGGAGATGTCGTCCACTTTTCAGTGTGCCACTCCCCTGACCTGCTAAGATAATCGGTAGGTCGTGGTGGCTGTGTCTATTACCATCTGAATTTCCGCTACCGTAAAGAATCATAGAATGGTCAAGCAATGAACCATCCCCTTCGGGTGTCGCATCAAGTTTTTCAAGTAGGTAAGCAAGTTGATGCATGTGGAAAACGTTGATCCTATGGATTTTCTCTATTTTCGCTTTATCCCCACCGTGATGGGAAAGATTATGATGTCCTTGTGTAACGTTGATATTCGGATATGTCTTGTTACTTCCTTCATTCGCTAATGTAAAGGTCACAATTCGGGTTACATCTGTTTGGAATGCCAGCACAATCAGGTCTAACATGAGACGGACATGTTCTTCAAAATCTGCTGGGATCTTCTCGGGGGCAGCATAGTTAATATTCTCAATGGGTGGGAACTTTTCAGCGGATTCAATTCGCGTCTCAATATCGCGTATAGCAGTAAAGTATTCATCAAGTTTCCGAGCATCATTTCCGCTGATTTGTCGGAGTAAGTCTTTTGAATCCTGTTTTACAAAATCGAGGATACTTTTTCGTTCTTCATCACGTTGAGTGTTTTCAGCATCAGGCTCAGTGGAAAACATGCGTTCAAAAGCGAGTTTTGGATTAACCTCTTTCGGTAGCGGTTGCGTTGCTGACTTCCATGCCATCGTAGCGGAATAGACGCAGCTATATCCAGAGTCGCAGTTTCCTGCTCTGTAACCGGGTTCAATACCGAGTTCAAGTGAAGGCAACCGTGTTTGATCGCCGACATGTGAAGCTGCTGCTTGGTCAACAGAAATTCCTGCATGGATATCTGTTCCGCTTGTTTTACGAGGTTGTGCACCCGTAAGGAACGCCGCCATTGCTCTGGCGTGATCACCACCACCATCACCGTTAGCGCGCGCTTTGTCGGCAGTCAATCCACTTAGAACCAACGTTTTCTCTTTTACATTCGCAAGCGGTTTTAGGATATTTGTCAGTTCATAGTTTGCCCCAACCTGTTGTGGTGTCCAGTTCTCCATTATTTTCCCGTTTGGTACATAAAGGAATGCCATCCGATTTGGGGTTACCTGTCCAGTTACCCCTTTTGTGGATGCGGATGCCCAATTTGTTAGAGGTCCCATTGACTCTAACCACGGTAAGGCTATACTAACGCCTAATCCTCGCAAAAATGTTCTACGTGATAATTGTATTTTGGATTTCATACCCCTCAAATTACTCCTTGAGAATTTCAATGACAGATAGAATATAGAGTCTATTGTATGGTAAGATTGATTTCATTCTACAAGTAATTTTAACATAGAATTGTAAAAAAAGCAAATCAAACCGTAACAAAGGGTGTGTAAATATTTTGGCAGCGTTTCCATATAGGATGATCCAAGACATAGCACTCCGCGTGAAGTTAAAAAAATAAATCGGGTAATTCTAAAAATGTGCTATAGTGTTCATCAAGGAGGAACACTATTATGGCAAAACGACACATTCTTAACCTCACTGATGAACAACAAGACACCCTTCACAAACTTCGCGATAAGGAATTTCCGAATTCAGATACCTCTTTAGTCTCGTAGGGACGCAATGTTTATAGTTAACTGTTATACACCCCCTCTTCAGTCCCGTATGAAGTTTAAGAAAATATTGAGGTAATTTGGCGAGGTTAGGAAACCTCGCCAGCGGCATCGGGAAAGTAGGTGCGGTTTCCTAACCAATGCAGAATACCAAACGCGTATTCTGCCGGATTCTAAAAGAAACTGAAAATTACCCGATTAAATTATTAAACTTCATAACCCCGTCCCTACGAACGGATCTACATACAAGTAATCCAATAAAATTCTGGTTCAGACAATTTATGTTTTAGAATATTACTTCAGTATAAACATCTTCCGCGTTGAGATGAAATCACCAGTGGTAAACGTATAGAAATACACGCCTGCTGCGACTTGTTCACCGACATTGTTTCTACCATCCCAATGTGCAGCACGGCTACGATTGACATAGACACCTGCGGGTTTAAGTCCTAAGTCCAACTTCCGCACCACAACACCGCGCACATCATAGATCGTCAAGGTAACATGAGCGGGGTCTGCTAACTGATAAGGTATCCAAGTTTCAGGGTTGAACGGGTTAGGATAGTTCTGTAAAAGCGATGTTGGTCTGGAAACAGCAGTGTCTGCTGCTGCTGGAGCCCCTGGTTCAGGTTCGTTCCCTTTGGTCTTGATGGTTACGTTGGTTAAGTTGTCAAAGTATCCTGCATTCTGCATAGCAGGTATATCAAGTAAGTTATCTCTCAAGTCAAGCGTTTCGAGTGATGTGAGTTTGTCAAAGAGACCTACGGGCAACGAATCAAGGAAGCCGTCTTGCAGTTCAAGGGTTTTGAGTGATGTGAGTTTGTCAAAGATACCTTCGGGCAATGTGGTAAAGTAGCCATCGCTCAAGTCAAGGGTTTTGAGTGATGTGAGTTTGTCAAAGATACTTGCGGACAACGTCTGAAATATGCCATCGTTCAATCTAAGTGTTGTCAGTGATGT
Source organism: Candidatus Poribacteria bacterium (assembly GCA_965261435.1). Lineage (GTDB taxonomy): Bacteria > Poribacteria > WGA-4E > WGA-4E > WGA-3G > MSPOR6. Next base: position 1,251,662 of record CBDHDL010000021.1, on the reverse strand, counting down.
GAGTTTGTCAAAGAGACCTGCGGGCAATGTGGTAAAGGGCTGTGAGTTCATGGCAAGGGTTTTGAGTGATGTGAGTTTGTCAAAAATACCAGCTGGGAACGTTCTAAGTTCGCCATTGTTCAATCTAAGCGTTTTGAGTGATGTAAGGTCGTCAAAGAGACCTTCGGGCAATGATTCAAAATCGCCATAATTGAGGACCAGTGTTCTTAGATTTGTGAGACCATCAAAATCACCTGATTGCAGTGACTCCAATCCGATCCAATCCGCATCAAGGCTCTCATCCGCCCAATCTCCTGATAGATCCAGGCTTCTAATAGCAGCGAGATGTTCTGTAGTTACATCCTCTGCTCTATTCACACCTGACACGGCTGCCACAATTTTATCCCTCACAAAAGGCGTTCGATCTTTGACAGGTGTTATTGTGGTTTCCGTTACGTCTGTCACGTTGATAGTGACGGTAATACTATCACTTCCGCTATTCCCGTCAGAAACAGACACGGTCACTTCATAGCTTGCTCTTACTTTCATAATCCAAAGGTGCTTTTGTCTGTAGCTGCCCAGATGTGCTGACAATATCAAAAGACGCAGCATCCGGGCCACCGAGACTATAGGTTAACGAATCACCACTATCTGCATCTGTTGCTGCGACAGGCGTGCCGATGTTTTGCTCAGGAGCCGTGTTCTCTGCGATAGACCGCGTCGTGCTTGTCCCGTCTGTGAACACAGGGGCACTGTTCTCATTGACATCTGTCACATTGATAGTGACGGTAATGCTATCACTTCCGCCATTCCCATCAGAAACGGAAACCGTCACTTCATAGCTGTTTTTCATTTCATAATCCAAAGCAGCTTTCGTCTGCAGCTGCCCAGATGTGCTCACAATAGCAAATGACGCAGCATCCGTGCCACCGAGGGTATAGTTTAACGAATCACCACTATCCGCATCTGTCGCACCGACAGCAGAGCCGATGTCCTGTCCAGCAAGCCGTGTTTTCGGCGATAGAGCGCGTCGTGCTTGTCCCATCATCAAACACAGGGGCTTGGTTCTCACTGACATCCGTCACATTGATAGTGACGGTAATGCTTGCACTCCCGCCATTCCCATCAGAAACAGAAACCGTCACGGAATATTGGTTTTTACTCTCATAATCCAAAGTTGCTTTTGTCTGCAGCTGCCCGGATGAAGTGACAATAGCAAATGAGTCCTTATCCGTGCCACCCAGACTATAGGTCAAACTGTTGTTTTCCGGATCTTCCGCACCGACAGCAGAGTCGATGTTTTGTCCAGCAGCCGTATTTTCTGCGATAGACCGCGTCGTGCTTGCACCATCACTAAACACAGGTGCTTCATTCACATCTGTCACGTTGATAGTGACGGTAATGCTATCACTTCCACCATTCCCATCAGAAACAGACACGGTCACGGAATACTCGCTTTTCGTCTCATAATTTAAAGCAGATTTGGTTCGGAGCAAAGCCCAGATGTCTCGACAATGCTAAACGAGGCAGAATTCGTGCCACCGAGGGTATAGGTCAACTTGTCGCTATCCGCATCTGTCGCAGCGACAGCCGTGCCGATGTCTTGTCCAGCAGCCGTGTTCTCCGCAACAGACCGCGTCGTGCTTGTGCCATCTGTGAACACAGGTGCGCGGTTCTCTTGCACATCTGTCACATTGATAGTCACAGTAATGCTATCACTCCCGCCCTTCCCATCAGAAACAGACACCGTCACTTCGTAGCTGCTTTTGCTTTCAAAATCCAAAGTTGCTTTCGTCCGCAGCTGCCCAGAGGTGCTCACAATGCTGAACGAAGCCTCATCCGTGCCACCCAGACTATAAGTGAGTGTATCACTACTATCCGCATCCGTTGCTTCAACAGCAGAGCCGATGTCTTGTCCAGTGCCAGTGTCTTCTGCCACAGACCGCGTCGCTGTGTCACCTTCACCGAATACGGGCGCGTTGTTTTCAGCCACATCTGTCACGTTAATAGTCACTGTGATTGTGTCCTCAAGACTCCCATCAGAAACAGAAACCGTCACGGAATATTGGTTTTTATCTTCATAATCCAAAGCAGATTTCGTCTGCAGCTTGCCCAGATGCACTCACAATGCTAAACGAGGATGCATCTGTGCCACCAAGACTATAGGTCAAATCATCGCCATCCGCATCTGTCGCTGTTATTGCAGCCCCGATGTTTTGTCCAGTGCCAGTGTTTTCTGCGATAGACCGCGTTGCTGTGTTACTACTAAATGCGGGTGCGCGGTTCTCTTGAACATCTGTCACGTTGATAGTCACAGTAATGCTATCAGTGCCGCCGTTTCCATCAGAAACAGACACGGTCACTTCATATTGGGTTTTACTCTCATAATCCAAAGTTGCTTTTGTCCGTAGCTGCCCGGAGGTGCTCACAATGCTGAACGAGGCAGCATCCGTGCCACTAATACCATATTCCAAGTCATCACCATCCGCATCTTCCGCTGTTATCGGATCACCGATGTCTTGTCCGGTATCAGTGTCTTCTGCCACAGACCGCGTTGCTGTGTCAGCACTAAATGCGGGTGCGCGGTTCTCTTGCACATCTGTCACGTTGATAGTCACCGCGATTGTGTCCTCAAGGTTACCATCAGAAACGGACACCGTCACTTCATAGCTGCTTTTGTTTTCATAATCCAAAGTTGCTTTGGTTCGCAGCTGTCCAGAGGTGCTCACAATACTAAACGCGGCAGCATCTGTGCCACCCAGAGTATATTCCAAGTCATCGCCATCCGCATCTGTCGCTGTTATTGCAACCCCGATGTCTTGTCCGGTAGCAGTGTCTTCTGCCACAGACCGCGTTGCTGTGTCAGCACTAAATGCGGGTGCACGGTTCTCTTGAACATCTGTCACGTTGATAGTAACAGTAATGCTATCAGTGCCGCCGTTTCCATCAGAAACGGACACCGTCACTTCATATTGGTTTTTATCTTCATAATCCAGAGTTGCTTTCGTTCGCAGCTGCCCGGATGAACCGACGATGCTAAACGCGGCAGCATCTGTGCCGCCAAGTGTATAGGTTAACGTATCATCAGTATCCGCATCTGTCGCAGCGACAGCATCTCCGATGTTTTGTCCTGAGCCAGTATTTTCTGCGATAGACCGCGTCGCGGTGTCACCACTAAATTCAGGCGCGCGGTTCTCATCTATGTCTGTGATATTGATTGTTATGTCAATTGTATCTGTGAGGTTTCCATCAGAAACAGATACCGTTACTTCATATTGGGTTTTACTCTCATAATCCAAAGTTGCTTTTGTTTGGAGTTGTCCGGTAGTGCGAACAATGCTAAACGAATCCGCATCTGTTCCGCCGAGCGTCCATGTCAACGTATCCCCATCGTCCTGATCCGTTGCTGTGATGGCACTCCCGATATTTTCACCAGCTTCTGTGTTTTCTGCCACAGACCGCGTTGTGTCGGTATTCGTTGCGATGACAGGTGCTTCATTGACATCGGTGACGTTGATTGTCACCGAAATCGTATCCGTGTCACTTCCATCTGATACGACAACGTTGACTGTATACGCCGCTTTCGTTTCGTGGTTCAGCGCAGCACTTGTTTTCAATTGTCCTGTCGTGCTATCAATAGCAAACGCTGCTGCATCCGTTCCACTGAGCAGATATGCGAGCGTGTTTTCATCTGCATCTGTAGCGGTGATGGGTGTGCCGATGTTTTCGTCCGCCTCGGTATTCTCCGCCACTGACCGTGTTGTGCTGGTGCCATCCTCAAACACAGGTGGGGTATTAGCCTCTGTTTCTTCAAGGTCCGTCACGTTAATTGTTACCGTGATTCTGTCCGTGAGGTTTCCATCAGAGACGGTGATTGTCACCGAATAGGAATCCTTATCTTCAAAATCCAGTGCAGCTTTTGTCTTGAGCTGCCCTGTCGCATCATCAATACTGAAAGCCGCAGCGTTTGTACCACCGAGTGTATATGTCAGTTTACTCTTTTCAGGGTCCGTTGCAGCGACAGCACTGCCGATATTGATGTTTTCCGGGACATTTTCAGCAATTGCGCGGGTCGCACTTGCACCTTCAGTGAACTCAGGTGCTTCATTGACATTTGTAACGTTAATCGTGACAGAGATACTGTCTGTAAGTGTGCCATCAGAAGCAATAACGGTTACCGCATAAGATGTCTTTTTTTCATAATCCAAAGCAGCTTCGGTTTTGAGCTGCCCTGTTTTGCTATCAATAGCAAACGCAGACGCATCCGTGCCACCCAGACTATAAGTCAAGCTATCTTTATCCGCATCTGTTGCCGTTATGACTGCACCGATATTCGCATCGGCATCCGTGTTTTCGGCAATAGTGCGTGTTGTCTCATCTTCATCAAACGCGGGCGGGTTGTTCGCCGGTGCTTCCTCTACGTCTGTCACATTTATCCGAACCGTAATACTATCACTCCCGCCTCTACCATCAGAGACAGTGATTGTCACCGTATAGTTCGTCTTTTTTTCATAGTCAAGCGGTGCATCTGTTCGCAGTTGTCCTGTTGTGCTATCAATACTGAAAGACGCTGCGTCTGTGCCGCCAAGACTATAGGTCAAATCATCGTCATCCGCATCTGTCGCGGAGACCGGTTCCCCGATGTCTATACCAGAACCGGTATTTTCCGCAACAGCTCGCGTCGTGCTTGCACCATCACTAAATACCGGGGCTTTGTTTGGAAGTGTCTCATCTACATCTGTCACATTTATCCGAACCGTAATACTATCACTCCCACCTCTACCATCAGAGACAGTGATTGTCACCGTATAGTTTGTCTTTTTTTCATAGTCAAGCGATGCCTCTGTTCGGAGTTGTCCTGTCGTGCTATCCATACTGAAAGCCGCTGCGTCTGTGCCACCAAGACTATAGGTCAAATCATCTTCATCCGCATCCGTCGCGGAGACCGGTTCCCCGATGTCTATACCAGAGCCAGTATTTTCCGCAACAGTTCGCGTCGTGCTTGCACCATCACTAAATACCGGGGCTCTGTTTGGCAGTGTCTCCGCTACGTCTGTCACATTTATCCGAACCGTGATACTATCACTCCCACCATTCCCATCAGAGACGGTGATTGTCACCGTATAGGCATTTTTTGTTTCATAGTCAAGCGATGCCTCTGTTCGGAGTTGTCCTGTCGTGCTATCCATACTGAAAGACGCTGCGTCTGTGCCCCCAAGACTATAGGTCAAATCATCGCCATCCGCATCTGTCGCGGCAATTGGACTGCCGATGTCTATACCAGAGCCAGTATTTTCCGCAACAGTTCGCGTCGTGTTCACACCATCTGTGAACACAGGGGCGCGGTTCTCTTGCACATCTGTCACATTGATAGTCACCGTGATGCTATCAGTCCCACCGTTCCCATCATATACGGTGATTCTCAACGTATAGGCATTTTTTGTTTCATAGTCAAGCGGTGCATCTGTTCGGAGTTGTCCTGTCGTGCTATCAATACTGAAAGACCCTGCGTCTGTGCCACCAAGAGTATAGGTCAAATCATCGCCATCCGCATCTGTCGCGGCAATTGGACTGCCGAGGTCTACGCCAGAACTGGTGTTTTCTGCAACAGACCGTGTTATGCTCTCTTCACTAAACACCGGGGCACTGTTTGGAAGCGTCTCATCTACATCTGTCACATTTATCGTGACCGTGATACTATCACTCTCACCATTCCCATCAGACACGGTAATTGTCACCGTATAGGATGTCTTTGTTTCATAGTCAAGCGATGCCTCTGTTCGGAGTTGTCCTGTCGTGCTATCAATACCAAACGCAGACGCATCAGGACCCCCAAGACTATAGGTCAACGTATCTTCATTCACATCTGTAGCAGCGATAGCAGCACCAATATCCACACCACTCCCCGTATTTTCTGCTACGGAACGGGTTGTGCTTGTGCCTGCTGTGAACACAGGCGCGCGGTTTTCTGCTACGTCAGTAACGTTGATCGTAACGGTAATAGTGGCAGTCTCTGTGCCATCAGAAGCCGTGATCGTGACGGCATAAGTAGATTTCGTCTCGTAGTCAAGGGCTGCTTCTGTACGGAGCTGCCCGTTTGTGCTATCCATACTGAATGCCACAGCATCTGTGCCACCGAGACTATAAGTGAGTGTGTGTCCGTCCGCATCGGTCGCAGTGACAGGCTGCCCAATATCTTCACCGGCAGCAGTTCCCTCAAGCACAGTTCGCGTCGTGCTCGCTCCCTCAGCAAAAACGGGTGGATTGTTTGCAGTTTGCGTTTGTTGCTCATCATCCGTTTCTCCCACTGAGGGAGTCTCTTCCTCCACATCAATAATACTGATTACAACTGTAATAGGCGTTGTGAGTTTGCCATCGGAAGCATTAAGAACAACATTATAAACGTTCTTTGTTTCATAGTCCAGTGCAGCACTTGTTTGCAGCTGCCCGGTTTGCGGATTAAGTGCGAAAGCTGCTGCATCTGTTCCAGCGAGACTGTATGTTAGTGTATCGTTATCCGCATCGGTTGCTGTCACTGCTTCTCCTATATTTTCACCTGCATCGGTATTCTCAGCGACAGACCGCGTGGTGCGTTCACCTTCTGAAAACACTGGGGCGCGGTTCTCATCTATGTCAATCACAACGATTGACACAGTAATGCTATCGGAACCTATACCATCAGAAACGGTAACCACAACCGAATAACTGTTTTTCGTTTCGTAGTCCAGCGCAGCTTTCGTTTTCAGTTGTCCCGTTGCTGCGTCAATGCCAAACGCAGCTGCATCGGTGCCCCCTAAAGTGTATGTCAAGGTATCTGCCGTGTCCTGGTCCGTTGCCGACACAACTTCCCCTATATCTGTATCCGCAGCGGTGTTCTCTCTGATAGACCGAACGGTATCTGCACCTTCTGTGAAGACCGGTGGAATGTTCAACGGTGCAAGCACTTCTAAAGGAAGTGTCCCTGATGTGACCAAAGCATAACCGTTGTGTGCTTCGGGTAGTTTCGGGAGTGTGCCAAAATCCACAGTGACAGCATCGACCGTGCCAGGCGTACGTACCACTGTCAAAGGTTGACTTTCAACTGCACCTATAGGAATAGTGACAGCATTTAGACCCCCAACGATCTCTCCGTTTTTAACTGTAATAGGTAGAGTCAGTGATGAAGGCGCGCCTGCAAGCACACGTGCCATAAACTGATCTTCTCCAACTTTTTGGAGAGATACCAGCATTGGCAATGGGGCAACCGCATTTCCATTCAGCAACAGTTGATTCAGCTGCGTCACCCCTTCAAATATACCCGCTGGCAACGCAGTCAGTTTATTGTTAGAAAGAGAGAGACTCCGGATATTCGGTATCCCATCAAAGGTATTCCCCGAAAGTCCCGTCAGTTCATTGTCAGCGAGGTTGAGCGTCAACAATAAGGAAAGATTCTCAAAAACATTACTCGGCAAGGTTGCAATACTATTTCCTTCTAAAGATAGGTTTACAAGTGCTGTCACGTCACTGAAGATACCCACAGGGAGCGTTGTCAATTTATTATTACTTAACGTGAGTGTTTGTAACGAAAGCATCCCCGCAAAATCATCCACTTTCAAAGATGTGATGTCCATATTGTCCACGTCAAGACGTGTGATCATCGCAATATCCGTGTCAGTCACCGCACTCGGATCGTTAACGTCTAACGCTTTTAGGATCGCTTCTGTAACTTCTGGTGTGCGGTTGAAGATAGCCGTTTGGGTTAACGTGTAGCCGAAATGATTTTGGGGTAATGCGGGGAATGTGCCAAACGACACTTTAGCAGAAGTGCCATCCACAGTAAAGGCGGGACTTCCCACGCTCCCTTGTGGGATCGTTACAGTCGTTATGCCACCCTGAATAGTGCCATCCGTAACGCGTATCGGCAACGCAACATTAAACGGCGCGCCGCTCGGCATCACTGCCCTAAACTCATCCGTACTGACCTGTTGTAGCGATACGATAAGCGGTAATGGATCAATCGCATTTCTGCCTAAACGTAGTGTCGTCAGTGCTGTTAGCCCACTGAAAAGTCCCGTAGGCATGCTGCGTAACTGGTTACCAAATAGGTTTAGGTTGGAAAGGGATACCATGCCAGAAAAGTCACCGGTTTTGAGTGATGCGATACCTTTGCGGCGTAGATCGAGGCTGGTAATCGCTGCGACCTGTGTTTCCGTAACATCCGAAGCAGCTGCCACATTCGGCACTGCAGCGACAATCGCATCACGCACCTGTGGTGTCCTATCTGCCACAGGTACAAATCCTGCGCTGATGGGTGTGTCGTTTACATCAATGACACTGATAATCACCATTATTGTATCAGAAAGTGCTTCGTCAGCAACGGTGATTGTGACAGAATAGACGCGTTTGGTTTCATAATCAAGAGCAACTTTGGTTTGCAGCTGCCCTGTTGTGCTATCTATGCTAAACGCATCCGCAGCTGCCCCACCAAGCGTATAAGTAAGTGCATCGTCTTCAGTGTCAGTTGCAGAAACGGGGGTGCCAATATTTACACCTGCATCGGTATTCTCAGGTACCGTTCGTGCTGTACTGTTCCCTTCCGAAAACGTTGGAGCAGTGTTAGTCGTTGGTGGGTCTGGTGAAATAGGGGGATCCACGGGGACAACAACTTCATCTATGTCTGTAACGTCGATCGTCACCGTAATTGTGTCTGTGAGTGTGCCATCAGAGGCAGTGATTGTCACCATATACTGCGTTTTCGTTTCATAGTCAAGGGCAGCTTTGGTTTTCAGTTGTCCCGTTGTGGTATCAATGTCAAACGCATCCGCGTCTGTACCGCTAAGGGTATAAGTGAGTGCATCGTTTTCAGTGTCAGTTGCAGCGACTGGCGTTCCGATATTGACGTCTGCATCGGTATTCTCTGCTACAGAACGGGTAACAGTTGTGCCATCCGTAAACGAAGGAGGTGTGTTAATACCAGAAATAACTGCTAACGGTAGGGAGTCGGATTTGACGAGCGTGTAACCGTAGTGGTTTCTACTCGGCAGACTCGGTAATGTGCCAATTGTAACGGTGACAGCATCAGTCGTCCCAGGGGTGCGTGTTACACTGAGCGTGCCGCTTTCAATACTCCCCTTTGGAATTGTGAGCGTCTCGACACTACCGGTAAGGCTACCCTTCGCAACAGTGACAGGGAGCACAATATCATACAACGCCCCCGCAGGTGCAACCGCTTTGAACTGCCCCGATGCAACCCTTTCCAACGAAACAGTAAACGGCATCGGGTTCACACTATTTCTACCCAACCGTATTGTTGTCAGCGATGTTAACCCTTCAAAGATACCTGACGGTAGCTCCGAAAGTTTGTTACCAAACAGATTCAGATCGACTAAACCTGTAAGACCAGAGAAATCCCCTGCTTTCAATTCAGAAATATCTTTATTCCGAAGATTCAGAGCAGTAATAGATGCAAGATGTGCATCCGTCACATCCGCTGCAGCATCCACACCTTCTATCGCCTTGACAATCGCATCACGCACTGCCGGTGTGCGTTCCTCAACGGGTGTAACCTCCGCATAACTCATAAAATGTAAACATAAGACAAACAGTAATATGACATTTATTCTCACGATAGTAGACATTATTAACTCCTATAATTAATTTATTATTATTAAAATTATCTCCTTTAATTTATACTTTGACGATTTGTACCAGGTAACAGGTAGTAAGGGTAACAGACATCGGAGAATCCGGATGTAACAACAAAAGCCCGCGACGAAATTCGTCGTGCGGACATAAAAAATCGCAGCATAGAATGCATGCAATAATATTTTCTAATGTAAATTTTACAAATGTTATAACTGGGGGGGGGGGGGGGGGGGGGGGGGGAGTATTAACTTATAGTTAATACCATGCCTGTTAGCATCATAAAAGGACACGTTCACGCTTAGAACAGATATGTGTTGTGTGTTCACTTTCTGTATTGCGGTATTAACTTGTTGATTTTCCATTTTGAAAATCCACGTTTAGTGTATATGACAATATTTGTCAAGATTTCTTTTCAGATCATTGACGAATACCAACGCGTATTCGGCGTTGATTTGGGCAAATACCATTTTCAACTTTAACTGTTCGTGTCTGGTTTCGCTGTCGCTCTACCTAACCTACAATTACATACAAAATTGGTAATATGCATTATAATAATACATAGTTTAATTTTAAGCAATAACTTTTTTTCATATATAATTTATATTTACTATCTTAATATGAATTGTATGATACGAAAAAATACCGTAGTTATTCTATAGGACACAAACTGGAAGTTTGTGGTACAAAAAAGAGACATTTTCAATTAGAAAATGTCAACAAGATACCGGTAGACACTGCGGTGAACCTTTCTATGTTTATGGTCAATGTGAGTGCTAAACTCATAAATACACACCGTTGTAAAAATACAGCATTTAGTGTTTTAGACCTAAAGGCACACTACCGAGGTTTGAAGTATCTACATGAAACATTAAAAATACTTCCGCAAAAACCTGAATCTATTGTTATTCAGCTAATCAATTTTGACTGGGAAGAACTCGAGGTTGCCGGTGGGTTAGACAAACTTGCCGAGGTGATAGTGACACGTCAACGTTTTGAGACAGAACGCGACAATCTGACACCTGAATCCAGCAGAAAAGAGGTAGAAAGTGTTTTGGGATGCTCCACAAGGCAGGCACAACGAGTGTTGCAAAAACTAAGGGGCGGTAAAATGCAGTGGGTCCCCTTCCGTGAACAAATCATTGCCCTTCTCGCTGATGGAGAGAAAACAACAACGGAAATCGTTAAGGAAATTCAAGGACATCCAAAAGCAATAAATACAGAACTCATGCGCCTTGTAAAAAACGGGGAAATCGTAAAGGTCAAACGAGGACTGTATACACTGCCGAATTGTCAAAAAAATGAAATTTGAACGCTTGAATAGTCCTGACTTACAAACTAAAGTAAGGAATAGAGAGAACAATAAGTTGTCACATAGTAGCGCACGCTGTATGAAGTTTAATGGGGGATGTGCAGGTCCTATTCTTCATTTAAAGAACGGTACCCCTTGTGCTTCAACAAAAACGGAATACAAAGACTGACTTGCAGTCATAAAGAGTCTATTCCTTTTAACGCCGCCAAAGCAGATATTAGAACAAATTTCTGGCAGATGAATTTTGCCGATAAGCTTTCCATCAGGGGCAAAGATATGCACGCCATCGTAACCTTCACCGACCCAACCAGCACCTGCCCAGACATTCCCATCAGTATCACATCTAAGTCCGTCAGCGTTGCCGGGTGCTGTCTTATAAAATTCTTCTTTTTTGCCTAACCGCTCACCGTCTATGACATCAAAGACCATAATGTTCTTTGGCGAACCGGTATCAGCGATGTAGAGTTTATCGTATTTGGGAGAAAAACATAATCCATTCGGTTTTTCAAGGGCACTTGTCACAACAGTTGCTTTACCTGTCTCCGGGTTGAGTCTATAGACGTTTGTAGGCAGCTCAAATTCGGCTTTATGTCCTTCATAGTTGAACATAATCCCATATCCAGGATCGGTAAACCAGATATGTTCATCGGGATGCACTATAACGTCATTCGGTGCGTTGAACCGTTTCCCTTCAAAGTTGTCAATTAGGATAGTAATAGTGCCATCATATTCGGTTCGTGTGACGCGCCGTGTGCCGTGTTCGCAACTGATAAGTCGTCCCTGTCTGTCGCGAGTATGTCCGTTAGTATAGTTAGACGGTTTGCGATAGACACTCACTTTGCCAGTTGCTTCTTGCCATTTCAGAATACGGTTATTCGGAATATCACTCCAAAGGAGATAACCGCCATCACCGATCCAGACAGGCCCCTCAGACCAACGCGCGCCTGTCCATAACCTTTCCACGACCGCATTCCCAATTTTATACTTGGTGAAACGGTCATCAACAACTTCTATCGCAGGATCAGGATAACGTTTAATGATTTTACCATCAGGAAATGTGTCTGCTCTACTGATCAATGTGCCTGCTGTTCCTAACAGCGGCAAAGCAGCACCGATGCTCAGGTTACGTAAAAAAGTTCGACGTGAAAATTGATTTGAAGTCTTCATAACTATCTCCGATTTTTTGTGTTTAATTTACAATACCTTAGGATCATTGTCAAGATATTTACTTACCCGGCTATGCTAAACTGATCAGGATTATTTAGTTTTCGGTTTTTTGGCACTTTTTATCACACCTGTAAATATAAGTCGTAGGTCGGGTTTCGCTTCGCTCTACCTATAAATCAACGATGTGCATGCGGTTATGGCATTCATCCAAATCAACGCCGAATGCGCGTTTGGCATTCGGCGGGTGTAAAGTCAAGGAATTTTCTATTTTAGAAACCCTCTCCAGTCCCGTAGGGACGCTATGTGTAGTAGTTCATCCTGATATAAACATATCGTCCCTACCAAATCAACGCCAAATGCGCTTGGCAGAATACGCGTGTGGTATTCTGCATGATTTGTCGGGACTGAAGAGAGGTGGGGTACACATTTTTCTATAAACATATCGTCCCTAATGAAGTTTAAAAATTTAATAGGGTAATTTGGCGAGGTTAGGAAACCTCGCCGGCGGCATCGGGAAGGTAGGTGCGGTTAGGAAACCGCACTATAGGCGTCAATTTAGCGATTTTCCAAGGTCGGTAGGTGCGATTTCCTAATCGCACCGGATCCTGCGCGAAAACCTTTATGGACGCAATTGGCACAAATCCGGTTCGGTTAGGAAACCGAACCTACCGCCCTGGGATTTATAGGGTATTTCTCCTTAAATTGACGCTTATGGTGTGTAAATATTTTGTCGCTATTTGTCTGAATCGCGGATTATACGGATTACGCGGAGAACGCGGAAGAGGTTTTTGGGCATTTCAAGTTTTTTTTACAAGTTGTCGTGATTTTAGAAAACCCCTCTTTTTCTGTGTTTTCCGTGTTCTCCGTGCCTTCCGCGATTCAGACAAAATGCGGACAGGGAAACCCAGTCCCTACGAAAACACCTCTTTTTCCGTGTAATCCGCATAATCCGCGATTCAGACAAAATACGGACCCATCTTCAGTTCCGTAGGAACGACATAGAAGAATAAACATAGCGTCCCTACGGGACTAAGAGGGGGTGGGGGTACACATTTTTCTATAAACATAGCGTCCCTACGGGACTAAGAGGGGTGGGGGTACACATTTTTCTATAAACATAGTATATATTGTCTGAACCAGGATTTACAGCAAAGACATGAAAGACAGGATAAGAGGGGAAGAAGAATGGAAGGGGGAGGGGTGTGTAAATATTTTGTCCCCATAGGCGTCAATTTAGTGATTTTCCCAGGCCGGTAGGTGCGATTTCCTAATCAATTCAGAATACCAAACGCGTATTCTGACATACCCGGATCCTTCGCGAAAACCTTTATCAACGCAATTGGCACAAACCCGGTTCGGTTAGGAAACCGCACCTACCGTGTCGGGGTCCAAATTACCCAATTTATTATTTGATCTTCATACGGGACTGAAGAGAGGTGGGGGTACACATTTTTCTATAAACATATCGTCCCTACCAAATCAACGCCAAATGCGCTTGGCAGAATACGCGTGTGGTATTCTGCATGATTTGTCGGGACTGAAGAGCATACAATCCCAATAACTATAAGGGTTCGGAACGATTTATAAGTGAAACTAAGTCCTCTTAAGTTTACACCCATAGGTTTCGCTTCGCTCTACCCGACCTACGAAATAATGTTACATAATCATTTAGAAATGGTATAAATAACTCAAACTGGAAGTTTGTGCTACATTAAAAGAGATCTTAATTATCAAAAATGGCATTATTTAATATCAAATTCTTGAATAATAGAAGAGAGATCCCACAGCAGCATTGTATCATCAGAACTTGTACTGGCAAGTATATTCCCATCATCACTAAAAGATAAACTCGTAATATCTCTTGAATGTCCAGAAAGCGTTTTTATAATTTCTCCAGTACGTAAATCCCATAGGTTTATAATGTCGCTATAGTAAAATGAATTTATCCCAGCGACTTCTGTTGCTAATGTTAAACCGTTAGGGTAAAACTTAACATACCACAACAGATTTCTATGGCCAGAAATTGATTGAATTTGTTGTCCGGTATCTATATCCCATAAACGGACTGTTCCGTCTTCACCTGTACTTGCAATTGAACGATCATCAGGACTAAAGTCTATACTGGTAATAGCATTTGCATGCCCCTCTAATGTCTGCTCCTCTTTCCATGTAGAAACATCCCATAAACGGATAATTCCATTCTTATCACCGGTAGCATCACCGGTAGCAAGTTTACTACCATCTGAATTGAACATTAACACCATTTTCGAATTATAATGTGTATTACGTTCGGTATCTACCCCTTGATCCGTGAGAGACTTATGTTTTCCTGTGCTTACATCCCATATTAGGACCGTTCCGTCTTGCCCTCCGCTGATAAGTGTCTCTCCATCTGGACTAAATATCACACTTCCTATTAGATAATTATGGCCTGTTAGCGTCTGTGTGTTTCTACCGGTAGCAACATTCCACAAACGAATCATCTTATCTTCGTATGAAGAACTCCAACTTGCGAGTAGACTACCATCCCTACTAAACGCCACACCTCTAATCCATCCATAATGGTCTTTTATTGTTCGCTTGTGTTCACCTGTGGTGGCATTCCAAAACCGAATTAACCCAGCCTTACTTCGATTCCAACTCGCTACTGTTTCTCCATCTGGACTCAACAGAACATCCTGTCCCCATTTGACTTTGATAAGTGTATGCAACCGTTTTGTACCGAGATCCCACAGAGATAAAGCTCCATAAGCTTCTGAAATGATGGCTTTTTCTCTATTAGGAGTGAAAGCAATAAAATAGGTATCATACTCTGTTTTTTGAGAAGTATCCCTTGGATTAAAATTTGAAATAGTTCTCTTAAGTTTCCCTGTCATAATATCCCATATACGAATTCCCCCTGGATAATCTACAGTTGCCAGCGTTTTTCCATCAGGACTATAAGTTGCATTCGTAATGTACCCAGTATTTCCGGTGAAAGGTATACGTTTCCCCGTTGCTATATCCCACATTCGAATTTGGGAATCTTTCACCAAACTAAGAATCGATTTTCCATCAGGACTAAACAGAATGTCCTCTACTCCCCATACATAACTTCTTTCCTTGTTGTCTTCATTTTTATCGGAAAAAGTATGTTTAAGTTTCCCTGTTGAAGTATCCCACAAATGTATCGTTCTGTTTTCACCAGTAGTAATGAGTACACTTTTATCCGGACTGAAAAACGTTCTTTTTATCTTTTCTTTTTCGATACTCTTATCGGATATAACACCTTGAATTGCCAATGGTAGTTTTAGTTCCATTGACTCAATATCCCAAAAATTAATTGTCATATCACTGCTTTCACTAATTAGTGTGTTTCCATCCGGACTGAATGATAAGAAATTGATTTGACTCTGGTGTCCTCTTAGAGTTCGTATGTGTTTCCCAGTTTTTACATCCCACAAACGTATTGTCTGATCCTTACTCCCACTTGCTATGATTCTGCTATCTGGACTGTAAGACAAACAACCAATATAGTCTTCATGTCCTTTGAGTATATGTTTGGAGGTGTTTGTCTCTGAATCCCATATATGAATATTTTTGGATCTTATAGTTGCAAAAGTATTCCGATCTGAGTTGTATATTGCCTTGCGAGCAAAATCATGTTTCTTTTTTGACGATTTTTCGATTTCCGTTAAAGGAACATCCCAACGCGTGACTTTTCTATTGTTTAACCTTTCCGTACCTACAAGAACTGTCCCATCCCTCTCAAAATTCACTGTCTCCATTTCCTGATGACTACGAGTAAACAGTTTCCGTTCCTGATATGTTTCGGTATCATATACCCAAATACCAATGGTAGTAGCAACAGCCAGTATTTTTCCATCAGGGGAATATTCCATATCATTGATTCGTCCCTTACCGAGACGCGCGATAGCACCATCAGGTAATTCCCATCGTGTATAGTCTTGAGCATATATATTGAGTATGCCGAATTGAAAAATTAGAAGGAACAAATTAATTGTTGGAAGTACTGTTTTTATCATTTGTAATACCCTCTTACATTATCACTCTATAGTATTTTAGTTTACAATCTGTTTGTTCTCGTCATTGTTCTTCGGAGATAACGCTGTTAAATCCATTATGAGTGTTGTCCCATCTATTCCAGAACTCACAAGTGTTTGTCCATCAGGACTGAATTTTAGGTGAGTAACTTGACCAACATGCCCCGTAAAAGTCTTAATTCGCTTTCCAGTCGTAATATCCCAGACATTGATTACACCATCAGCACGACCCCCTACAAGTATTCTGCCATCAGGACTGATTGCTATCTGATGAATCTGCCGTATAGCATCTTTTTGATATCCATCTATTATGTATTGATTTTTAAGTTCATTTATTTTATCTCCAGTATCAACATTCCATAGATTGATTATTCCATCAATATCTGCTTTCGCGAGTATATTAAAGTCTGAATTTAAAACTAAAAAACTAAACATACTTGGTTTTACAGGAATTATCTTTTTCTCTTTGCTTGTAGTAACATCCCACACAACAATTTCTGACTCAGTACAATATGCGAGCATACTCCCATCAGAACTGATTGGTATATTAACAAAATTTTGAATTGTAAATTTAACCTGTTTGGATAGTGTTGTATATGCTCCTGTCTCTAAATCCCGCAGATAAAGGGAGTTTGATTGCTCTTTCTTATAATTCCTCAATAATGCTACATTTCCATCTGGACTGATGCCTATATTCTGACTAAATTCACCGAATTCAAAACTAAATTTCTGTCTACCCTTTTTAACATCCCATTGGCAAACCCTTTCGTCATGACCGTAACTGACAAGTGTTTCATCATCCTTGAACACCACATGTGAAACTTGTTCAAAATGCCCTTTTAACGTCTTTCTATGTTCACCTGCAGTAACATCCCATAACCGGATTGTTTTATCCTCACTTCCACTTGCCAGTAATTTTCCATCTGAACTGAAGGATAGACAATTCACCCGTTTCTTATGCCCGTAAGGATTGCCTGTATCTCTTGTGTGTTTACATCATAGAGAATTATATGATTATCTCCATAAGTGGTTGCAGCTGTAATTTTATCATTACTGAACACTATATTCTTTGCAGCAAAACCCCCACCATGTCCAACAATGGTATTCTTATGTTTCCCTTTTTTTAGATCCCATTGATGGATAATTCCATTCACACTTGAACTTGCCAAAGTTTTTCCGTTTGGACTGAAAACAACTCTATGCAGATGTTCAGAATTTGTTTTGAAAGTGTGCTTCCGCCTTCCAGTGTCAACATTCCAAACACGTACTGTTTTGTCTTCACTTGTGCTTGCAATGCTTCTCCCATCATGACTGAAGTTTAAACTCAAGATAGGTTTCCTATGGCCTTTTAGGGTCTTATGTAATGTTTCTGTTTCAGCATTCCACAAACGAACAGTCTTATCCCTACTTCCAGAGGCAATCATTTTCCCGTCAGGACTGACTGAGACACATGTGATACTCTCTTTATGTGCATCATCTATTTCATGTTCACTGTTTTTTTCCTTCTTCGTATCAGTACTAAACTCCTGATATCGGATTGTCTTATAATTTCCACTAACTATTGATATCCTATCTGAGTGGAATATGATATCAGATTGGCGTTCTAAATGCATATTCATATCCTGTTTAAACACACTTTTTTCTATATCCCAAATACGTATGCCGTCATCACTCCAACCTGCCAATGTATTCCCATCAGAACTAAAATGAACACCTATTATATCTCTTCTAATTATACTTCTTCTAAGTCCAAAAAAAGTATGCATCAGTTTACGGGTTTCAACATTCCATACCCGAACCAATTTATTACTACATGCGGTGGCAAGTGTTTTTCCGTCAGGACTGAATCCGACAGAATCCGTGCCTTCTCTGTTCTTTGTTAGGAGTGCAAGTTCATTTCCACTATTCGTATCATAGAGCCATGTTCCTATAGAACTTGCAACAGCGAGTATAGTACTGTCTGGAGAATACGCCAAATCTTTAACTGTACCCTTTCCGATCCGCGCTTTCACTCCATCTGGTAAGTGCCATTGCAGTGTATTTAATTGTGCAGTATTTACATCAAGTAGGTCTGGTTTTGAAGGATAGCCAAATAACCAAATAGTGGCTACAATACATACAAACAAAATTATGACAATTAGTGCTATTTTTTTCATTTCATATCGTCCTTATAGAATCAGCAACATTTCTAAGGATGATTATATCGTTAATTCTCTATTATGTCTAATCTTTATTCTCTAAGGGTGTGTAAAGTTTTTGGCAAAGCATTGATTTTTGCTTATGTTCGGTTTTGTTTTCATAGCACTCCGCTGGAGTGCGTCCGCTTGCGGCACATTTTTCTATAGACATATTGCTCCGCTGGAGCAAAGAGCGTTCTTGACAGGTAAAACATATCACGTCAGATGAAGTTTAAAAAAATAAGTCAGGTAATTTGGCGAGGTTAGGAAGAAATCAACGGTATGAATGCCATTTAGGCATTCCCCGCATCGCCAGCGGCATCGGGAAGGTGGGTGCGGTTTCCTAACCTCACCGGGTTTTAAAAGAAACAGAACATTACCCGATTAAAATCTTAAACTTCATACGGGGTGCTATGTCTTGGATCGAGTCGATATGGAAACGCTGCCAAAATATTTACACACCCGGTAGTGACAAAACACTTTACGCCCATAAAAACTATGGTATACTATAAAATGTGAATTATGTGATTAGATTGAAATCTGCACACTCAAGGAATATATCTAATGGCAATACAGATAGCACTTTTCAACCACAAGGGTGGAGTCGGCAAAACAACTACTACCTTCAACCTCGGTTGGATGTTGGCAGAAAAAGGCAAGAAGGTAATTATTGTCGATTGTGACCCACAATGTAATCTCACTGGTATGGTGCTGGGTTTTAAGGATGGAGAAAACTTTGACTCTTTGTATCCAAGTGATGAAGATAGGGTAAGGAACATCCGGGATGGTCTTGAACCTGCTTTTGAATCGCGTCCAGTGCTTATTGAGCCAGTTGATTGTATGCCCATTAAAGGGCAGCCAAACATGCTGCTTCTGCCGGGACATATCGGACTTGCAGAATATGAGGTCACTTTAGGTATATCACAAGAGCTTTCTGGTTCATTGCGGACACTCCAGAACTTGCCGGGTGCGATGCATTATCTATTATCCAAGACCGCAGAGAAGTATAATGCAAATTATGTTCTCGTTGATATGAGTCCAAGTTTGGGACCTATTAATCAGAACTTGCTGATGACAAGTGATTGTTTTATAGTTCCGATGTTTCCTGACTACTTTTCGGCGATGGCTACGGTAAGTCTTTCCTCTATCTTGCCGAAATGGTGTTCCTGGGCAAAACATGCTAAAACGTTACCTTTGCTGCAAGAGGCAATCTACCCTTTTCCAGATAAAACACCAAGATTTCTTGGAACGATCATTCAGAATATTTACATAAAAAAGGGTATCCCTGCCGCAGTGTTCCAACATTGGATTGACGAAATTAGATCTGGGGTTGTAGAGAATTTATTACCTGTGTTAGACGAAAACGATATGTTACTTCCAGATGAATTGTATCATGAGGCGAGTCTGATTGGATCAGATCAGATGCAATTACCTTTGTTTTTCCGAGACACAGCGAGTCAACCGATACTACAACTATCAGATTTTAACACTTTGATTGTACTTTCACAAGAACATCATGTCCCTGTTTATGATTTGGAAGACCCTCCGTTGGGAAAAGCAGGTGTTGTTGAAGAAAACATGAAGGAAAGTATGAATAGATTTAAATCTTTATTTTCAGATGGTGCTGACCGAATAATCATTCTCACTAAAGATGCTGAGTCCCATTGAACAATTCTGATTTCATGAGTTTTCATACCTGAAGTGTCATTGCAGCGACAGGCTCCGCAGATGCTTCTTGTGGAATACACCTTTGCTTTTTAGTCAAGATCTAAGTTAGTCTTTTAATGTCTGTCGTAAGTTTCATGAGATATGCTTGAAAAATGTTCCAGCTCTACAATTTTCTCAGTTAACAACCGAAGGATCCATCTTGAATAACCCTCTGGTGGGTCTGAGCAAACTCAAGCTTTAATCAGATAGATTAATCCACTACCGTTTTGACTATAGTCTTCCCAAGATTGTTCCAACGAATACAATGGGAACAAGAATACTGATGAGAATGCTCAGAATGAGAAGTGGATAGCGTGCCCACTGCTGTTTGGAAAGTTCTCCTTCTCTCAACCCCTCTCTCAAGGCATACCAACTGAACCAACTCCCTAAACCAGACACAACTGAACAAAGGAAGACATTGATAAGTAACCCCGACCACACGCCGATCAAAAGTAATAATCCACCATAAAAGTTGAAGCGTTCTGCTCGTGTGCCATGAACTTTGAATAATACTTTTTTCATTGCGAACTCTTTTATTATAGTTTACTATAGTTTGGAAAGTTTCTATAATGACTTAACTTAAGATTACAATAACTGTCTGCATAACCATACACCTGTCGCCCCGCTGGGGCTAAAGACTATTTATTTTCTATTCACATTTCTATACACCTGTCGCCCCGCTGGGGCTGCTCTGTTCTTATTATAAGAACCTTTTGAATTAATGAAACATTTTGAAATGTAGGAGGGAACTCCGATTCCCGACTATCACTGAGTTAAGTAGCGATTCGGAAATCGTTCCTACATGGACTTTGTATCATTTTTTTCAATGTTCACTATAATACAGCCTTATGTCGTTTAGAAACTCAGCAAAAATAGAAACTACCTCAATGCGACAGTCCCAGAGGGACGAAAGGTGTATAGTAACATATTTGTATCTCTATCCTAAACCCCAACGGGGCGACAGGTGTATTACATTCACGATGTAAGCAACGTATTCTAATGGATCATAACAGCACAAAACAATCAAAAAACTGTCCAAACTTTAGTATAGTTTAATATCTGTCCTTTATTTTTCCCCAAGTTAAAACTAATTTTGATTTTGCGTCAACCCTACATTCCGCAGTTACTTTTTCGTATTTTGACATTTATTGAGAAGTTATGGACCCTTGTAGATATTGAATTCTTCAATTTTCTGTGATCTGATTGAACCTTTGAATTAATTCAAGCTAAGTCAAAAAACATGCCAATTTGGGCATCAAAATTGCCATAAACCCAGTATTCATGCACTGCGGAATGTAGGGTCAACTGATTTGGTTCTTCTTTTTCTATTTCATCAGTTTCTTTTTCTTCTTCGGATTCTATTTTTTGGACTTTTGCATTTGCGATGATATAATGAAACTCCGTCATCACCTGCATCATCCATTTCAATTACAAATTCTTTTGTATTTTCAGGATGTTGAATCTGATATGCTTGTTTTGTGCTTGCGCCCATCTGATTATTCCTGAAATGACGACTTCAGCTTTAAGGTGTGAATTTTCTTCGTTTGGTCTCCACAGGATTTCTCCATTCAATTAGATTGTAATTATATCACAATCTTGTCTAAGGTAGTGGTCTAAATTTCCGATGGTAGTACAATCCTTGTAGCATCGGGAAACTATAGAGTGAATCAACTATTTTCAGTCGTGTAATTCTCATCTATTGTTTCATTTACTGTTTCCTGCCAAGTGTCCTCAAGTAACATACGGAAAGACATAGGTTTGTCATTAGGTCCGGTCGCATCCATCGTCCCGTATTCTGTGGCGTTTTTGTATGCGGACTCTAATGTCTTGATAAGTTCTTGTTTGTATGTGGTGTCGCTGTTCCCTTCAAGGTGTTGTCCTTTTGTTTCAAAAATCAGGAGACGTTGCTGCCCTTCTCTGTTTTCTTGCACACAGGCGATAAAGTCAGGATAAACACGGTCACGCCGCCACCCTTGTAAAAAATAGCCTTGTCTTGCGGCGATGCGATGCCACCACTGAATTGTATCTTTTTTATCAAGATAAAGCGCGAAATCTTTCTCCAAATTGTTGAATTCTGCTTCATACACTGGATTAAAGAGGTTAAGCTGCAAAGGACTTGCATCCGAACGGGTTAGACGTTTTGCATCTTTTGGGATAATAACTTCAATCGTTTGTTCCAACTCAAAATTCAATGCTACATCAGTTTTAAGACTAAACCTAATTTTATTATTGCCCAGTTTCTCTTGGAAAATAGTTTCAGCGAGGGACTCTATCTGTGTGCGGAGTTTGTTTTTTAAAACTTCGGAGAGATACAACCGATTTGCAAATAATTTGTTCTCGTCAGTGCCTTGTTCCCGATACGCTTTCAGGGTGGCTTTTACGATACGCGCTGCTTGCCAAGGATTTGGAATAACATCGTCCAATCGCCGAACAAAAAACGATATTTCCAAATTTTGAGAGGTATTCTCTACTGCGATTTTCTCTGGATCGTCATGGTCTTGCAAATGGATAGTCGCGCGAATTTCTTGTAAAAGTTCTTGGTCATCTAAACGGACAGGTTCCACTGCTCCGAGTTGATTCCAATTGATTGCGCTGAGAATATCACGTTCATAATTTAGCATTTCCCAATTGTGTCCTCGTTTATGCAGTACTTGTGGTAGAAAAATATCCATTTGACGATATTTTTTCCTACGCTGGACACTTTTCTTTTCAAGTTCCGCATCCGAACTTTCAACGTATTTTGCAAGTCCAGTTAACCCCTCAGCCTCCAAACCCTTTTTAACGTTGTCAACAGCATCGCCTACTTTCTGATTGTAGCAGTAGATATAGCACGTATCTAATGCTGGTAGATTCGTTGCGCGGGCATGCGGTTGACGCATGACTCTTCCGATAAGCTGCGTCATAGCGGTTTGGGCGGTCGTGTTATCAAGCAGTGCCAATTGATAAGCGAATGGACAATCCCATCCTTCCTTTAGTGCATCTTTTGTGATGATGTAGCGGACAGGACAAAAAGGACTGAGCAGATCTATACCAGCAAGTTCATCCTGTTCAGAAGATTTTATTTTAATGTGTTCTTCTGGGACACCGAGTACTTTGACCAGTTCGTCGCGAGCATCCAGGGCATGCACTTTTATTCTATCCCGTTGTTTTTTACCTGTCCGATCAACTCGAATCACGGCAATCGGACGGATGTAGCGATTTTCTGCTTGCTGAAAATGTTTTGCTACTTCTTCCAGTTTATCCCGTTCTGTCTTTGCTTTGGCAAGAGTATATTTCCAATCGGAATTGGGATAATTACTTAGTTGAATCGGGATTTTTATCATCTCCTCCTCTTTAAGTGCTGTGCCAGAGATATTGACAAGGATGTTGCTAATACCGAGCTGCGGTGTAGCAGATAACTCCAACACAAAGCGAGGATTCAAGCGATTCACTGCTTTCACAAACTCCCGGTTGTTTTCAACTGTTTTGCTCCCGTAAGCCTTGTGCGCTTCGTCTAAAATTACCGTTGGTCGCAGCAGCTTTAGTACATTAAAGAGACTCTGCTTAATCAGTCTGTCTGCAGGATTTGCAGCGAACATGCCACGCATCTGTCCCGGTTCATCAAGACTTACTGTTTCCAGGTCAGGGTGTTCCTCTGATAACGCTTGATGTTTCCTTATATCATCTTCAATAGGGAAGAAGGAATCGTAACCGCTGCTATCACGAAATATTTTCAGAAATTCCTTATTTTTTTCACGGTTAGCAGAGGGTAGCATGAGCAGCATCACACACAAGTGACTTTCAGTATCTTGCTTTGTAAACCTATCGTCTTTTTCAAGGAGTTTGACGCTATCACCAGAGGCGCGATCCAAAATCTGTCTATATGGATGTTCTTTGTTGCGAAAAGCGTCCCACGTTTGTGTATAGATGGCTTTGGTTGGCACAATCCAGAGCAGGAATCCAGTACCGATTTTGAGTCGTCGCACTGCCTCTACACCTAATAACGTTTTGCCGCCACCTGTTGGCACTTTTAAGCAGACATGCGGGATCGGCTCACGAGAAGCTGCTTCACGTGAAATGTATTCTGGGATGTGGTTCTCACCATTTTCATCTGGCACGCCCGGTAGTCCCGATTTTTTGCGTAAACTTTCCCATGCAGTGCGCGGATAATCCGCCGCTGCAGTGGCAAAGGCTGCAGATTGTTCTCTCAAAGCTGGTGGGAGTGTGTTAGGGTCAAGTGCAGCGAGTTCTGTTGCTTGCAGCCGTGCATCCTTCAATGCTTCAAGGTACCGATCTAATGTCTCTAACGCTTGTTGTTGGTAGTGTTTCAGTTCCATTTTTTTACGTCTTTGTGATGTGAAAGATGGTTGTCGGAGGGCAAAGTGATGCAATAAGCAGTTATGAACGAGAGGTAACACTTATCCGTGTTGTGTGCTCAGATTTCACGGATTTACAATACGTTGCTGTTTTAACATCTCAACATCTTCTATTAATTTATCATATTTCTTACTCTGTATTGCAATAATTGCCTGCGGAATACCAACAGCAACTACAATTAGAGCAAACGTGGCTATAATTAGGTAAAAATTACGACCAACAGATTTTTCAACGGCATCAATTCTCGTATTAACGGCATCAATTCTCGTATTAACGGTATCAATTCTCGTATTAACGGTATCAATTCTCGTATTAACGGCATCAATTTTGAGATCGATGTATTCCTTAATCTGTTTTTCAGATTTTTCAACAGTCTTTTCAATGATAGATTGGATTTTCTCAAAATCGGATTGTGAGAGTTCTGCATACGCACAAGTCGTTGAGATAAGAAAACAGAGTGCTAAGAGTGAAACCTTTTTCATTTGTGTACTCCTTCAGTAAACGCTTGACTAAATTATAGTATAAAAAACGAAAAAATTCAAGACAAGAATGAGAGTTACGCGATTTGATAAATGCTATAGGGGAGTTGGCAGAAGGTAATACCCATCGGTGTAAGTTCTCTTTGACTCATAAACTTATGAGATGCATATACGTAGGCTTTTTTACCCATCGCTTTGCATTCCTCTGCTATCTGCTCAGCACTTTTCCCATCCAAAGCGGACTTATTGCTTTCCAAGAATTCAAGTGTCGGTTCATAGATAAGATAAAAGCGGATATCCTTTGTTTCACCGAAGCAGTAATCTTTCTGATGCGCTCTAACTTCAAGCTTGCTACCGGTTGCGGTCCATGCAATATAACGTGCTAATGTTTCGTAGGTAGGAAGTGTGTCGCCTGTGAGCATGCCCTCAGCATCAATCGTTTCACCGAGTGTGCAGTAGGTGAAGGAACCGCCGAGACCATCCCGCAGGTTCTCATCTTTGGCATTCTCAACACCTTTTATGACGCGACGGACACGTTCAGCGGTGATAGTGTCAGCATAGTCTTCACATTCAACGAGTATAAACTTTCGGTTACCGCCATCCGCTTTGTTGAGTGCCAGGACAGCGTGTGCAGTGGTACCGCTGCCTGCAAAAGAGTCAAGAATAATGTCGTTTGAATTACTTGACAATTTAAGCAAGTATGAAATAAGCTCAACGGGTTTAGAAGTTTCGAATCCGCTATTTCCTAATATAACTGTAAGATCTTTCTCCGCACTATCACTACTACCACAACTTTCAGGCAAATAGGTCGGATGAGCAGAAGTAGTATCCTTGTCTTCAAAATCGTAAATTTTTTTCTTAACGAGTCCATTGTGTATGATAAAGCGATTCTTCGCTTCCAATTTTCTGGCTGTTTTCTCACCAATCTGCCATCTCTTTCCTTCACGAGGGTGCTGACCCAAAATTTGGAATTGCATCGTTTTTCTTTCAGACGTGCCGGTATTTTTCTTTTCTATTATCTCCATTCTGTAATTACCTTGTTCATCTTGATTCGGATATTTCCTGGTTTCTTTTGGAGTTATTCTTGGTGTAATTGATCCCACAGCTGATTTTCGATAGCATACTTGATAATCAGCTACGGGACTTACGGTAGACCCTTCAGTATTAGTTGATGTGCCTTTTTTCTTCCAGAGGAATGTACCTATAAAATTTTTCTCTCCAAAAATCTCATCCATCAACATACGTAGGTGATGTTGTTCATTATCATCAATAGAGATAAAAATTACACCATCATCAGCGAGTAGTTCATGTAACAGGTGAAGACGGGGCCACATCATACACAACCATTTATCGTGACGTTCTAAATCTTCAATGTCAATCGGGCTGTTTTTCTCAAGCCACGCTTGCATCATCGGACTGTTAACATTGTCGTTGTAAACCCAATTTTCGTTTCCAGTGTTGTAAGGCGGGTCAATATAGATACATTTGATTTTGCAAGCGTATCTTGGTAGGAGTGCTTTTAAGGCGTGTAGGTTGTCACCGTGTATGATAAGGTTGTCGTCTAATGATGGCGGGTTTTCGTCTGTGAGGGATTTTTCTGTGTCTATTTCCGGTTTGCGGAAGGGAACGGTGAGGTGGTGTGCGTATATGAATTGTTTGCCTTTGAAGTCGAGGGTTGGCATTGGGTTTCCTTTGGGTAAATGGGATGTCTAAATTCTGTTCAAATCAACTGTGAAACCTGCGGCGCGCATTCCAACTGCTAACTTTATCTTCCATCCATCCGCATTATCAAGTGGTACATATTCTAAACCCTTAATATCTGATGGCAGTTCAACACCTTCTTCATAGAGAAGGCATATTCTTTTCCTACCTAACAGACCGATAAAATATCCAAGTTCCAAGATCACATTTTGGCGTGCCCTTGGTTGTAGATTATCTTTTTGATCTTTTGGTGCGCCAATATCATCAGCTGTCAACAAAACAATTGCCAAACCAGCTTCGTCTGCATGTTCTTCAAACTTTTCAATCATTGTTTGCCCCTGGCCGGGTTGTTCGTCAAGTATAGTTTCGGTTAAGTCCAAGTCGCCGATGAACCTTGCAACTTTGTGTTTAGCTCCTTCATCATGTCCGTGGACAATGAAAATCTTATCGCCGAAGATACGCTTAGGATGCTCTGGTTCTTCAAACAGTTCAAGTCTACTTCGGATTCCCTCTAAGCTTTTCAAACTCTCTGTCAAATATTCTCTATATTTATAGATTTTCTTTTTTACATAATCTTCGTAGTTTTCTACATGGTCAATAAAAAGCTCACCTTCAAATTCATTAAGATCAAGATTTTCAAAGATGTAGCTTCTGTAATCCTCTGTTATAGCGGAACTTTCAAACAATTTGATTAAAAGATCTCTGTTGTATTTTGACCAATTGACAGCTTCTTTTCCAGCTGACTCATACTCATCATCTGAATCTATAGGTTGATCTCTAAGTATTTTCCCAGCATCTATCCGTTCTTGTATTTTCTCTTCTGCTTCTTCTCTACTTACAAGCAGTTTTGGCAATATTTTTTCTTCCATAGTTTCTCCACCCATTTTACTGTTTGTCAATCAATACGCTTGAACATCATCAGTTGTATAATAATCTTATGATTTACATATAATAACGGAAAGATGGATGTGGTTTTTCATTTTCTCCCACTTCTGCCATGATACCTCCGACGCGTCGAGAAAAGAATAGCGTTACAGGATGGGAACTACTCATGCTTGCCGTATTCCAGTTCATTCGGGCAAGACCTAAGATATCTGAGGCAACCTGATGCATGTCAACATCATCGTTGCTCATCAGTCTTACAGGGGCAGGAATGTGTGGTCCAGGATATGTCCGCCATTCGGGCATGTAACCCGTGGTGAATAGATATGTGGCATCTTTACTCACTGTGCAGAGTGTGCCTCTTCTTGGGGGATATGCTCCATACGTCAAAAGTCGAAACTGTGTCGGCATAATATTAATTAATTCAACTATGGGAATGTCACGGAAACCGTGTCGGAACCCTTCTTGTTCAGAGTTGTCAAATCTTGATGTCTTATGGAGGACAATACGCTTCGGGTTACCACCTGTCTGTTCACTGTACTCTTGAAGGACCTGGTTTGCAAGTTTAGCTGCCTGATCTTCCGTTAGATGTACATTTCTTCCCTGTTTTTCATCCCATGGAATAGCTTCTCCACGGAGCGCGAAACCTTCGCCGCGGCTTGAAAATGCTTGAGCTAAACTTGAATAGACAAGATGTTGTGATGGCGTTCGTAAGTGATGAAAGCTAATACCGACAAAGCAGGTTTCTGGACCTTCTGTCTTAAAACGCCACGGTATTCCTCCGGCTTTGTAATAGAGTGCAACGCTCATGTTCCAAGCTCGCGTAGCAGGGTCTTGATTAGTATTCTGTTCTTCAAACAATCTCTCAGTTCCGATCTGAATTGGCATACGAAATTTCATTGTCCGAGCTTTTAAAGCTCGTCTAAAATTCCTATTAAGCAGATCTGTTTCCGTTTCTTCAATGTCAAATAAAAATAGTTGTCCACGTTCACGCTCAGCTTGCCTTTTTTTAATAAGTTGTCGTTGTTTGGATGTTAATGGTTTTGAGATACTCCAGCAGGTCTGAACTACGGCATCAGGAAGACAACATATCACAATATCTGGTCGAATATTAGTATTATCGGCTAACTTCTCTACGCTATCTGCATAAAGATCTAATACCTCATCAAAGCGACTTTTTGAATTTCTTATTGCTAATGCCATTTCAAGTTTATTGTTATTGATTTCTACTGTCCACTGTTCGCTAAGTACAAGCGGGGCACGGAAAACAGGTTCAAAACCGGGAAAATCAAGATATTGTTTGGCATCTGTAACACCTGAAGGAATACTTGTGCTACACCGTTCCAACCATCTTTTTCCGTTCTTGAGTAATTCAGCATTTCCAACAAAACCAACATTGATTTCTTTTTTGTGTGCGGATCCAAAACGGAGGTCGTAGGGACCTGCCTCAGTGAGCCCTGTTTTTGGATCGATAGATGTTACAGGGGCACCAAACTCAATCAACGGAGATGGCAAATGGGAAAGTTTAATATCAATAGACATTTTCAGACTCCTCCAATTGTGAAACCACCTGAGTAAATTCAGATTCTAATTTTGCTAATTGCTCTGAACGTAATTTTTCAAACTCTTCAGTAGAATCACCGGGTGCATTTGTATCATCAACTTCAAGGTTTGGATCAACTATATCATGTGATTCAATACCCCAAGCATCATCCCCATAATCAAGAACAGTGGTTGCTGATAAATTGGATCGTATACGAACTTGATGTTTACTTAATTTGTCAACATCATTAGCTGAAATTATACTTTTTTGCACCTCAGTTGGACCGGTATTTAGTGAAAATGTCCCAAGCGATCCTTCGGAAAGAACCCATGTCCAAAATGTGAGATCGTTATGAATAACATTATTGTAATCACGACTTTGGCGCTTTGTAGAATATCTATTTACTAAATCTCCTTGTAAGAGCGAGTTTTTTCCATCAGTTGTGAAAACATAGCTTGGAAGTAAGACAAGCATCCAGAATTCTCCAAAGCGTTCAAATCGGAACCAAAAGGATTTATGTTCCCAGTAATGTTTAAGGCGTTTCACAACTGTTCGTGTAGCGCGGCGCACGCGAGCCTGGTAGCTTATAGTTCGTGGACCCTCCTCAGTTCGTGGAAAATATGCACGTTTTCGATCTTTGTCTACCCATAGTCCTTGTGTTTCAAGGTGTCTGAAGAAGCATGTATTAAGTAGCCAGACAAAAGGCTTTTCATCATAAGTGTTAATAAATTCGTCGGGAGTCATTTTTCCTACGTCATTATTGTCTATTGCAGCGAAAAGCGGATTAGCAGAAGTTGATAGATTCTCAAAAGTAAAAAGTCTTTCTGCATAAGTCATGAATGGCGGCAGCCAATCTGCTTCTGTGTTTTCCCATACATCCTTTGCTCTTCGCGCATCAGTTCCAGCGTGCCAAACTACATCTGGTAGATTAACTACTTCAAGAAGATTGCTCGCGTAACGGGTAAAGTGATTATTACTTGAGGCAGTTCCAGTAATCGTATCCACTACTTCTGGACGGCGCGAAATTGTTATTTCAAAGGCAGTATTGTCATCTATCGGTCCAAAATTTACCTCATTTTTATTTTTATCACATTTCTGCCAAACGTCCGGTAATCCGGAACCTGCTCTTTCCATATCTTCTGTGCCATAGAATAGGTCTGACACAACCGGATTCCGATATCCTTGAATACCACGTTTTCCTTCTTTAATTCTTGACTCAAACGTGTCTCTGATCTCGTTATGAGGAGTGGATGTCATCAGTTCTATAACATCTTGAACCAATCCACCTGGATTACGGACACGAATACAATTTTGCTCAATTTCAACTACGATTGGCTCACTCTTTTCATAGTCACGATGCACAAGTGCATTAACAACTATTTCTCGCAAGGCATCCGGAGGATAGGGATACACAGATTTTGAGTGTTGTCCTTCCTTTAGAAGGAATGATCGGTTAATTCGAGCAAGCACCGCATAAATCTCCTCAAGTTGATGCCAAAGGTTACCCTCAATTTCTTGTTCAATTTGATTGTCTGAAGTATCAAAAACACTTTCGATCCAATTGGGATCTCCATCTATACGTACGATGACTTTTGCGGTTTGGATATGGTGCTGCGGAGTCTCTGCAAAGAGCAAATAACCGCCCACCGTTGGAAAAACACTCTCTTCTGCTGTAGGTGAGGCAAGGTCTAATTCGCATAGCAATTGAATAATCCAATCGTCGTTGACAGTTGGTGAGAATTGTTTATCCGTTCTGTCACAGTATTGAGATAACCGTACTCTCATTGTCGGCCAATCAAAATCATCCAATGCAGCTTCGGTAAGTATTTGGAAATCAAAAGGAAGTAGTGATGATTCTTCAGGTACAGAAGGGATTTGTGGTTGATAATGCGTGTCCTGCTGATGCACATGTTGCCATAATGTCTGCATCGCTTCGTCAAATCCATCAATGGAGACGATTTGAAAGTTTGTTTTGATTTCACCAGCGAGTGCCTTAACTAACTGAGGCAAGTTGTCAGAATCTCCATCAGAATAATTTCGAGAACACCAATAGATCCCATGACGGTAACCTTCTACAGCCGCAGCGTTATCAATGAGAAGATGTTTCATCACAGAAGGTTCCGCTCCGCGATATCCAATGACAATCAATGGATGATCTCTCAAAAGGGGGATTAATCTTGAAACAAGATCTGCATTAAGTTCCTCATTTACTTCTGCAAGGGTGTTTTTGTCAGTGTAGTGTTGAACCGAACCGTGCAAGTAGATTAATTGTGGACGTAGTGGACTTGTTGATATAATGGAATAATCAGACGGTGTTTGAATATCATCAATATAATGAAGTCTACGGTTCGCTCTACACAAGTTTAGCAATACTGAATCAAAGTTTGTGGTAAGAATAGTATGAATAAGTTTCCGTTCCATAAATCTCACCATATACTCATAACCTTGACCGTGTGGAACTTCTGTATTTAAAATACTCTCAAAGAATTGCCTTCGCGATTCGCTTGGTTGAAGTATATTCTCTACAGCAAAAGGGAAATTATCAGCTGATCCCAACTCCTTACGATACCAATTTTGCCTTTCTAACCACGGATACCAGTCACTGCGTCGTATGCGTGGATCTTCCGGTAAACGGTTGTTTTCCTTACAGTATCCCCATCTTGCTATTTTTTCAACCATTTCACCTGCAAGGGGAATACCTGAACTGAACGAAGCACCAGCACCGATCAAGAAGATCGGATCTGGTCCAATCTGTTCTAAGGCATCTGTAAAGAGAGAGCATAAGTGCCCTATAGTTTTTGTCTGAAACTGCAAATTAATACCCCATTGATTACCAAGTCATAGCAAAGTGTGATTTCAAAAGATATATCAACATCCATCAGGTACTTATAATAGTGGAAATCATATTTTCAAATGTATCTGGAGTTTGGACAATTATAGGTGATAACAG
Organism: Candidatus Poribacteria bacterium; assembly: GCA_965261435.1. Classification (GTDB taxonomy): domain Bacteria; phylum Poribacteria; class WGA-4E; order WGA-4E; family WGA-3G; genus MSPOR6. The sequence goes on along the minus strand of CBDHDL010000021.1, from coordinate 1,219,745 downwards.
AGATAAGCTCAATTGAAGACTTAAAATTAGTAATTTACCCATTTTCATGCTGAGCAATCAAAGATCAAATCTTGTCCTAATTTTATTCTTGTTTACATAATTGACAATTCCAATTATGACATTAACTTGATGAAATTTCAACTTTAAAAGTAATTTGCAAAGGGAGATTTAACCTTCAATATATATAAGAGAATTGATTACTCATGCTCAAACTCTACTTTTCTCACTTCATAATACTGACGCTTAGACGAGTTTTACGAAAGTCTCGGAGAGACGACAGGTATATAGAAGTAAGATATTAAAAAATCAAGCGGGTGTGTAAAGTTTTCGGTTCTGTTTACATAGCACTCCGCTGGAGTGCGGACACTTGACATACATTTTTCTATAGACATATTGCTCCGCTGGAGCAAAGAGCGTTCTTGACAGGTAAGAGATATCCTCACGCCAGCGGCGTGATATGTCTATAGAAATCACAATGTCCAAAACCCTGCACTCCAGCGGAGTGCTATGTCTCGGATCGAACCGATATGGAAACGTTGCCAAAATATTTACACACTCGTATCTTTGAAAAAAGTTGACATCAACAGTTTTTCTACCTATAATAGTTAGGGTTATTATTCAAAACCTTTATAGATACTTTACTTCACTTTATTAAGCGATATGAAAATGAAACAGATAGCATTTATATTTATTATTATTGTATTTGGAGCACTATCGATATTTGGTCAGACACCAGAATCAGAGTCTGAATCTCCTACCCCGCCTTCTGAAGAGGAACAAGTTGTGGAAAACGATGAGGAGGAGACTGAAGATGAGGAGAAGGAGCCTGAAGTGGTAACACCAGAAACGCCATCTACCACAACTGACGAGGAGGAGACTGAAGCGATAACACCAGAAACGCCACCTACAACGGCAGACGAGGTCAATCCGGAAAATGAGGAACAGAACACTGAATCCGCTATAACTGATGATAATGACAATGAGGAGACAACACCTATCACTGAAGAGGAAGAGGAATCTGAAGATCACGCTGAGGAGACAACACCTATTCCGTATAAGTGGGAAGGGACACGTCGTATCTTCAAACTTGTTAATGACTATTATTTAGAACCGGACGAAGTCGTTACAACGGTGATTATGATTTCAGGAGATGCGACTATACACGGTACAGTAACTGGAAATGTGTTAGTTATCGGTGGCGATGTAGAACTTTCAAAAGATGCACAAGTGGGTGGGATGGTTCAAGTCGTCGGGGGAAACATTATAGGGGATTTTGAACCCACTGACAATCATATTGTGAGTAACAATTGGCGCATTCTTCCGGCTGCTGCGTATCTGTTGATGCATCCGCACACTGTCTGGGATATTAGCAAACATCGAAATTTAAGATTTACAACCTTAAAGTTTGGACTTCTGCTCTTGACATATCTGCTGATGGCGGTCACCTTCCGAAAACCTATCAATGCAGTAAGTTCAATGTTAGTAGAGAGACCGATCGGTAGCATCCTATTTAGTCTTCTAATGTTTGTTGTTATTCCGGTAGTTATCTGGGTGATCATACTTTCTATTGTCGGATTTCCATTACTGATATTGTGTCTTTGTCTGTTAGTGCCGCTTGCATTATGCGGTAAGACTGCGATCTTTTATACACTTGGCAGCACACTTCTTGCGGGACGGTTAAAGCCCCTTGCAGTGATTTTTGGCTTTATCCCTTATTTTATGGCGACTGAGATACCGCATGTTGATTGGGTGACTTTCCTGCTTTTTAATGTCATCGGTGTTGGACTTTGCATACTTTCAATCATTAGTGCAGTGTCATCACAAAGTCATAGCAGAAACGTTCATTGGTCTGAAAGAGTACGTAATAATGCACCTTGAATCACCGATATTCCTTAGCCTGTTCGCTCTAATGCCGGTATTGGTGATATATCTTCGGTGGCAACAGAAACGGTCGGGAGTACCTGCTATTCGTATCGGAGAACTCCAGAGTGCCCGGGAAGTGCCGAGAACACTCTCTGTTAAACTACTGCCATCGCTCAAAATACTAAGGTTCATTGTCATATCGCTACTGATTGTTGCCCTCGCAAGACCCCAATTATTACAAAGTCAAGAACGGCGTTTCGCAGAAGGTATAGATATCATGCTGGCACTTGATATTTCTGAGAGTATGCGGGCAGAGGATGTTAAGGACGCTAACCGACTTGAGACAGCGAAATCGGTTATACGTGATTTTCTCAGGCATCGTGTAAGTGACCGAATTGGGTTAGTGGTTTTTTCTGGTGAAAGTTATACACTTTGTCCACTCACATTAGACTATACAGTGCTGATAAAATTACTTGATGGCGTAGAGGTAGCATTGGGTGGTCAGCTGCAAGATGGTACTGCAATCGGTGATGCGATCGCGACGACAACACATCGGTTGCGAGAATCAGAAACTAAAAATAGGGTTGTAATCCTGTTGACAGACGGTGAGAACAATGCGGGTGCAATTGAACCGGGAACAGCCGCATCGTTAGCACAATCTTTTGACATTAAAGTCTATACAATCGGTATGGGTAAAGAGGGTGGAGCTCTTATTCCTTATGAAGATACCACATTTGGGAAACGATACCGAGAGGTTAAAACTTATCTTGATGAAGACACTCTTAGACTGATTGCTAACACAACAGGTGCGAGATATTTTCGCGCAACAGATGTGCAATCACTCAAACATGTATATACAGAGATCGATCAACTTGAAAAGACAAAATTTAAGGTTGTTCATTATACCGAACATAAAGAATTGGCAGCGTATTTTCTTATACCCGCTGCACTTTTGTTTGGACTTGAAGTTTTCTTAAGCAATACGGTGCTGCGGAAAATTCCGTAGCATAATTCCAATTACCATTTATCTACACGGAGAAAAAATGCAAAATATTATCGCCTGTAACTTAGGAAGTTATAGACAGTTTGGTGCAAATGCTTATACACATTTAGCAGAAATCGGTTTGACCAATGTTGAAATTGGTGTCCCCGCAGATGATGCAGTTGACACACTTCAGTCGGAATTGAAGGCACACGGACTCACTGCAACCAGCCTAACCGGTAGCTGTGATGTGCAGTCTGAAACAGTTGTTGCGGATTTCCAGAGGACCCTAAACATTGCAAATGAGATGGACGTGAATGTTATATTTGTCAGTGTTCATTCAGGAGAAACTGATAAGCGTATCGTTTATGAACGTCTACGTGCCATCGGTGAAAATGCTGAACCGTTAGGTGTCAAAGTCTGTTTAGAAACGCATCCAGATATGGCACACAACGGGGACATCGCACTTGAAACGATGAAAGGTGTTATGCATCCCAACATCCGCATCAATTTTGATACGGGGAACGTCTATTACTATAACCATGATGTTGATGCTGTCACAGAAGTTAAAAAGATCGTTGAATATGTCGGTGCTGTTCACCTGAAGGACACAAACGGTGGTTTTCGGACATGGCATTTTCCAACACTTGGTGAAGGAGTGGTTGATTACAAAGCAGTATTCCAAACATTGAATGATGCTGGATTCTACGGTCCCTTTACAATGGAATTGGAAGGTATTGAAGGTGAAAACCTTGATGAAGCAGGTGTTCAGGCGCGTGTCGCTGATTCGTTACAACACTTGAAAGATATCGGTGTTATCTAATGGATTTGAACCTCGTCTACCTTTGACGGAGGAACTATGTCAACAGAAACAAATCCGTTACCAAAACGAAGGTTAGGACGAACCGAATTAGAAGTCACTTGCCTCGGTATGGGTGGTGCACGTATCGGAGGTAATGAAGTTTCTGATGACGAAGCGGTTGAAGCGGTGCGCCGCGCAATTACTCTGGGGATAAACTATCTTGATACTTCCCCGCTCTACGGAGAAAGTGAAAGACGAGTTGGTCTTGCACTCGCTGATGGGTGGCGTGAAAAGATTTATCTTGCTACGAAGACCGGAACACACCCAAAATGGCGCGGTGACTATAGTGCTTCGGGGACACGTCGCAGTGTGGAAAATAGCCTTAATCTGTTAGGTACAGATTACCTTGATGTCTGTTTGGTGCATGATCCTTCAAATATGGATCCCGTTGTTGCGAAAGGTGGCGCACTTGATGAATTACAACGGATGCGGGAAGAGGGTTTGGTCAAGTACATCGGTCTCGGTGTTAGGGAGCATGAATTCCATAAGATTGCTATAGAAACCGGTATTGTTGACGTAATTCTAACCTATCTGGATTATACACTTGTGAGTCAGACTGCTAATGAGTGGTTGCTATCTTTCGCTTATGAAAGAGATATCGGTATTGTAAACGGGAGTCCTATTGCAGCGGGGTTACTTTCCGACATTGAACCAGACGTAAATGCAAGACCCCCTGAAGGAGAAAAAGCACATCAACTATGGCAATGGGCAGTTGAGAATGGCTTAAGTTTGTTAAACCTCGCTATCCAATTCTGTCTGCGTCAACCCTTAATTGCGACAAACCTATCAGGTTCTAAGAATGCGATAGAGATAGAGCAGAATTTTGCTGCTGCCACAACACCGGTTCCTGATGAGGTGTGGGAAGAATTAAGGGATAGGTGTGCATAAATGCGTATAGCAAAATAGCAATTTCCACCTATTATTTTCTATTGAAATAAGGTCTTCATCCGTGAAATTTCTCTACTGGGTGAGTTCCCAAATCAGTCTGACTAACATGGTTAATACTCCTTTGTTTTATTATTTTTAAAAGAGTATAACCTATATCCTGACTAAATTCAATTATGCACACCCCTCAATTAGGGATAGTTATAGATGAAAAATAACGCACTTCAACAGCAGAACCAGTTAAGCCAACACCTGCTATTAATTATCACGATTCTCAGTGTAGTTTCCCTTATCAGTTGTGACGATGCAACTGTATTTGGTAGAAATATCTACTACAACAATAATCAGTGCTCACTCACTGAAGATGAAACTGCAATCTATCTGACATGTAAGACCTTCTCTAAAATTGAATACGAAGATGGTGAACCTGTTTACTATGGAAGTATCGCAAACATTGAGGATGTCTACGATGCTGATACAATCAATAGAGTGCTAATCCTTTTTCACGAGTATGATCAAGGACCGTTGCCTGGGGACCTTGATGCTTGGCCCGGTCTACAAAAGCGTGAAGATGGTATCTATATCAACACAAATATTCGTATTCGTGGAATCGATGCAGCAGAAGTCAGAAGGTCAAGTAATTATCCTGAAGAGGAACGCGATCGTGCCAAGGAACGCGGATTTGCATCAAGGGATTATTTGAGAAGTCTCGTTGAAAAATCTGCGTTTGACGAGTTTCCGCTCACCATAGAAATTCGTAACCCCGATTTCGGATCGTACGTAGGACGAACGATTGCTGATGTCTATCTTAACATCAACGGTACAAGAATTTCAGTTGCGGAGACTCTGCTTGAAACTCGATATGCAGTTCCGTACTCTTCTGGAGACCATTTTCAGTGGGGACAACCTGAACTTGATTTTGAATCATGGTACAGAATGCTTAAAATGGACGATCCCTCTACACCTGATGTAGATGAAAGCATCCCCGTTAACGAATAAAATATAATAGAACTATCGTATTTACTATGGAGAAGATTTCAATGAGATTTCAAGACAGAGTGGCATTAGTAACCGGCGCAAGCCGCGGGATTGGCAAGGAAACTGCTTTCAAACTTGCCAGTGAAGGTGCTACCGTTGCAGTTCACTTTGCAAGTTCAAGGGCAAAAGCGGAGGATCTCTGTGCTGAAATCTATAGTAAATATCAACAGAAAGCACAGCCATTCCAAGCAGATATATCGGATAGAGAAGCCGTGAACAGAATGGTAGCGGAGGTGACAAAAGAACTCGGACCTATCGCATTACTGGTCAACAACGCTGGGGATGTCGGTGATCTGAACTTTGATGAACTCACCCCGGAGCATTGGGACAGAATCATCGCTATCAACCTTACGGGACCATTCAATGTTTTATGGACAGTGAAGGACAGTATGATAAAACGGAAGTTCGGACGCATTGTGAATGTGTCGTCAATAGCAGCGTTGGCAGTCCGTCCTGACCAATTACCGTATGCAGCGGCAAAAGCGGGAATTATATCTCTGACGAAATCGTGTTGTGGACCGCTGGCGAAGCACAATATACGCATCAATTCCGTAGCACCAGGCGCAATTGACACAGACATGCTAAGTGAAGTATCACCAGAGATGGTGGAACAACTTCGAACAACAACCCCACTCGGTAGACTCGGTGAACCGTACGAAATGGCGAGTGTAATAGCGTTTCTTTTAAGCGAAGAATCCAGTTATATAACAGGTTCAACGATAATTGCGAGTGGTGGTAGGATTCTTATACCGTAAGTATCAGTTCTGTTTCTCCAATCTCTAAATCAAAAGCAATGAATGTTTGCTTATTCTCACATAGAAACGTATCTCTGTGAAAATCCCGCCGAGAATAGACCTGGCGTAGATCCCCTCCGTTGACTTTGATTTGACGTATCGGAATATCAATAGATAGGGTAAAATTTGCTGTTGGAAATTGTGTGGAAATGTTTATCTGATGCTGTTTTGTAAGGACTGTAATATCGGTGAGTTCACGTGCCATCCAATAGCGTCCGATTTCTGAGTTTTTCATCCATATCGTTTTCGTACCATCAGGATCGTAATCGTCCAAGCGTGATTTGACGGTTTTCAACACATTGAATCCGAGTTTGTCTCCATTGAAATAGAAACCGGGCCAATGTCCAACAAGCACACACGGTAATTCCTTTTCAAGGATTGGTGGTAGTCTGCCACCTTGTAAGTCTTCTGTGATAAATCGGTCAGGATCACCTAAATCGTAGCCTGTCCATCCACCGAACCAGTCGCCTGCACAAGAAACAATACTGGCGATAGCGATGCCTTTCTCCTTTTCAACATACCAGATTGGCACATCGGGTAGTTCATCATGTTTTAGCCACAGAAAATAGAAGGGACGCGGATCGTTATTCACCTCCTGAGATGCGGTTAACACTGCTTTCGCATACACTGCTTCTTGTCGTTTGCCGAATGCTCCTGGACTCGTTACACCTTCACAAGGAATACCGACATTATTGAGCATCTCCATCGCTGTGATGATATAGTCTGTGAGTCTATTATCAACAGGAGGGTCAACCCATTCAACCTGTTCCCATTCGTCAGTCAGTGCTAATGTGTCCAGATCAACAACAGCGGTGTGGGTTAACATTTCAGGTGTTAGGTCGAAGTTTGTCCAGATAATTTCGCGATAAATACGTAGCCAAGACTGATATTCGTGTGTTGGAAAATCGGGAAAACCTTCGTCAACGCGTCCCATACCAGCAGGATATGGAATGAGACTGAATTTTCCTTTCACTCCGTTCTCCCAACACCATTCTGCCCATTCCCATGCAAAATCTGCGGGTATCGTTTGTGGCATTTTCTTGTGTTGTTTCGCATCCCCTTCCCAACGTTGCGGAGGTGTGTTCGGTTGATGTCGTGCTTTCCATTCATGTCTTTGTTGAATCCAATAGTAGGTGAGATTGATGACAGGGCACGAATCGTCAACTATAAGGGAGAGAGGTGTTCTGAGAAGCGGATTACAAACGCTAACATTCATACTTTTAAATTTCAGGTTCCTTGTCAAGTCATAAATGATCTGTATAACGGACAGGGAAACCCAGTCCCTACGAACGGATCTACTCATCATTTGAGTGTAGACAGAACATTAATGATCTGTATAACGGACAGGGAAACCCAGTCCCTACGAACGGATCTACTCATCATTTGAGTGTAGACAGAACATTAGGCAAACTTTACGTTGCTGTTTCATCAGAAAACTGTTTTACACAATCTCTGATGAAGGGTACATCGTCTACCCATAAACCTTCAATACCATTTTTTATTGACCAAGCAACATCTCGATAGGTCAGTATAAAACCTGCGTCTACAGTAATACCGTTTGCTTGTAGTTCATCTACTTTTCGTGGAATGGAACGTGTAATTGCATTATAGATTCCAAATTGATTGATTTTATCCCATCCGAAGATGATACGGTTTGCATCAATTTCGGTGGCTGCTTTGAGGTAGTTTGCCATCGGATTAATCAGGATAGCACTCGTACTGATTTGCGGTTCTAAACGTTTTGCTTCAACGAGTAGATGTTTCCATCGGTAAAACGTGAGAATACTGACAAGGTTAACAACATCAAAATGATGAATCCGATCTAAAATGATTGGAAGGATTTCATGGGTATCGGTCTTGGGTTCAATAAAGCAGGGAAACTGATTCTCTTTTACAAATCTGAGTGCGTCATCAAGGTGTGCGACAGGTTCCTCTGAGTTTAGCATATTTATCTGTTGAACGTCATTCCATTTTAGTTCATTGAGAGGCGTTGTACATCCGGTGGCTATTCGTATATCATCACGGTTGAAATCAACGTGAATTAGTACTGGTTCTTTGTCTTGTGTGAGACAGACATCAACTTCAAATCCATCAGCACCGTCTGTGAATGCTTGTTTAAATGATGCGAGCGTGTTTTCGGGAGCGCGTCCCATACCGCCGCGGTGTGCAAGGAGTTTTATGTTCATAACCAATCTGTCAACCAATGTCTGCAGGATGTACCCCTAAACTTTTCAGTGCTCTGCGTAGATTTATCCGTTGTGGAATATTCATATTCAATGCCTGAACTGTTGCCCTTCCTGTACGCGTGCGTCCAATTATATACAGAAATTCCTCACTCCACATAAAATGTCGATTCCACTTTTTTTGACGAGGGTTGAAAAGCGGCAAGCGTTTGCCTGTTTGTGGATCATGTGCGTGGGTTTTGGCATGCTTGTGGTGGTTGCAACGTGGACATGCCCATGCTAAATTTTCTAATGAATTAGTTCCACCCACTTTTTGAGGAATGATATGTTCACAATGAAAAGAAGAGACAGCGAAATTGTCAGGTGTTCTGCAATATTCACAGAATCCTTCGCACGTTCTTGAACTTGTCGGCGTATACGAGCAGGAATTCGATCAGTAGACGCCACTCTTTATAATATCCCTGTCTTTAGGTTTCCGATTGAAATAGTTGAGTAATAGATTCATAATAATCGGGTTCATCAAATTGGGAAATTTGCAGATCGTATTCTGAAAGAATTTCGCTTGCTGTTTTATCCCAACGGTCTACTAAAATAGCAAGTGCTTCAAGGCGTTTGACATTCATCTCTCCTAACTTTGATAAAAAATTCTCATATTCAGTCGTTTCGTTATCGCTTAAATCTGTATCCTCTCGCTTAAGCCGCAATTCCCAATAACGTCGATTCTCTTTTTCGGGTAAACGTGTGTTTTTCCTGATGAATTCTAAGACCTCATCATCTGATGCATCAGGGTCTAAATCTTCCTCTATTGAATAGCATTGCTGTTGCTTCCATTCAGACAATTTTTTAGTAAATTCATACAGTTCAACCGGTGATAACTTTTTGACGTTTTGTAGCAGATACTCAACCGTCAGTTCTGATGGGTTTTCAGTGTTTGCCATTTTTTCTCCTCCTGAATTTATATCACGCTTCTGTCTTCAAGTAGTTTAACATAGATTCTGGTGTTTTTGCAATCTGTAGAGAATATGAAAAAACCACGTTAGAAATCACTTCTTTTTATGCCACATCCACTCAAAATTATCTTGCGGTTGAAAGCCTAAAATTCGTTTCGTTTTTGTGTTTGAGAATGTCTGATGTGGTAAATCTGCGAAGATGTTGAATATCTCACATTTTGATGGTAATTTCGCCGGATCAATTTCTAATCCTAATCGGAACGCTTCCCCTGCATCCCGCCAGCTGACAGAAAATGGATTGAGATCGGTGCCTTCTTTCTCATGATCTATGTCCTGAAAACTGAAAAACAGATAGCATAACACATAGATGTCGTAATGCTCAGTGAAAACTTTACAGATTTCTTGTCCAAGTCCTTTCGTTATAGGATATAGTCCCGTACTGGTATGTGGTGGGACATCGGGATTGATTTCATAGTCGTAAGAGGTGTAGCTATCACCTTGGATGGTGAAATGCGGACCTGTATTGATAACCCGTCGGATACCGTGTTCAACGGCGGCACGCATCGTGTTGTAGCATCCACGAGTGCTAACATCAAATGCTAACTGACGGTCATGACGTAGGACCGAGCAATTGACTATCGCGTCCATTCCATCAGCTGCTTGCATGACTTGTTCTAACGAACCGACATCAATATGCATGGATTCATGTTTTGTGTCAATATCGTTGATGTCAGTCACACGTAAGGTATAGTATGGTTCCAATGCTTTGACGACGTGCGGTCCGAGATGTCCGTTACCTCCCAAAATAAGAACTTTCATTGTTGTTTTTCCTTCGTGTTGTGTTTATTACACGGTAGTACCTGATATTATTGAGTCGGTGGCACAAATTGAGGATTGAATTTTAGGTGTCCCTTTGCTTTGTCAATAATGAAGCGGGAACCGGGGAACTCAGATTGAACGTGAAAGATACCCCATCTTGACGGAGCATCAATTGCGCCTTGAAAGGCAGTAACTGCATCGTCTAATCCGAGCCACATGGCGTTGAACTCCGTAGTAGCTGCTTCGTCATCCGTAATAATAGTACCGAGTCGTAAGCAAGTTACATTGATTTTGCCTTCCCTTGCGAATTCTCTACAGGTGAATTCACCGAGATGTTTTGAGAGCACAAAACTGTCTACACTGGGGCGCGGTCTCCAATTCTCTTTTACTGTCCAATCCTCACCGTGCTGTTCGAAGAGATGGAGTGTGCTGGCATAGATAAAGTGTTTCACCCCTTCTTCGGATGCCGCCATCAGCAAGTTATAGGTGCATCGCGTCTGGAAGTCTATCTCAAAGTTCTCTGGTTGGTCAGAATTTGCTAATATATCAGGTTGGATTTCGGCAATATGGACAATCGTGTCTATGCCTTTCACCAATTCATTTGTTGACTCGTCGTGTCCTAATTCACACTGTACAAAATCGCATCCATCCAAATTGACTGTATCAACAGGTTGGAGTTCTGTTAGTCGGATCGTGTGGGATTCAGATGCGGCGGTTGCTAATCTCCGTGCTAATTCTGAAGCTGCTGAAGTAATTAAAAGGTTCATTAGTTTTCTCTCTTATGGTGCGTCTACTCATGCATTGTAGATCGGGTAGAGGAACGAAACCCGACGAATACCAAACGCGTATTCGGTGTTGATTTGGACATGAAACAACATTTCATGCGGAATGTCGGGTTTCGCTTCGCTCTACCTATAGGTGTAAACTTAAGGAATTTTCTATGTCAGAAACCCTCTCCAGTCCCGTAGGGACGCTATGTTTATAGTTAAACGTTATACAACCCCTCTTTAGTCCCGTAGGGACGATATGTGTAGTAGTTCATCCTGATATAAACATATCGTCCCTACGGGACTGAAGAGAGGTGGGGGTACACATTTTTCTATAAACATATCGTCCCTACGGGACTGAAGAGAAGGCAAACCCAATAACCATAGGGATTCAGAGTGATTCATAAGAGCTTCTAAGTTTTCTTAAGTTTACACCTATGGGTTTCGCTTCGCTCTACCCGACCTACAAGTTTAACATGGACTATCCACTCAATATTATGTTATTACAAAACTTCTCGGATTTTCGATGCTATATCGTTTATCTCTTCAATATTCCCTTCACTGGGTTGCCACGGTAGTCTTAGCGGGTCTTTCTCCCATCGGGGAATGAGGTGTAGATGGAAGTGGAAAACGGTCTGAAATGCTGCTGCTTCGTTTGATTGGAATAGGTTGAGTCCATCCGGTTTTAATGCTTTCTTAATCCCTGCTGCAAGCGAGACAGCAGCTTCCATAATCTTGCCGCCCACTTCTGCTGGCATATCAAAGATGTTCCGATAGTGTTGTTTCGGTATAATCAGGAGATGTCCAGGGTTCGCTGGGGCAATGTCCATAAAGGCGAAGACGTGTTCGTTTTCATATACTTTAGCAGCGGGAATATCACCCGCAACTATCGCACAAAAGATGCATTCCATTAATTTGTATCCTCACAAGAATATTTGGTTTATTTTAGCAAATATAGCTTGAAATTTCAATGATAAATGTGAAGTGAATCAGAGGTATTAGTCTTGATTACTGCGGAAGATTGTGATAAAATGCCGACAATGGAAGATACTCAAAAAACCTTCACACTTATCCACAAAGATGAAGCGACAGAAGCACGAGTTGGCAAACTTCAGACGGCACATGGCGATGTGAATACACCTATCTTTATGCCTGTTGGTACTCGTGGCACAGTGAAGGCATGCACACCACAGACTCTATCTGAACAGATTCAAGCAGAAATTATCCTTGCGAATACCTACCACCTTTATCTCCGTCCCGGACATGAGGTTGTCCAAGAAGCAGGGGGTCTACACCAGTTTATGGCGTGGGATAAACCGATATTAACTGATAGCGGTGGGTTTCAAGTCTTTAGTCTTGGTCCACTACGGAAGATTACGGAGGAGGGGGTGTCGTTCCGTTCGCCGATAGATGGCACGGAAAGGTTTATCAGTCCTGAACGTTCAATTGAAATTCAGAATGCTCTCGGTGCGGATATAATCATGATTTTTGATGAATGTCCTGCATTGCCGAACACGTATGAATATCTCAAAAATTCGATGGAGATGACGTTGCGTTGGGCGGAACGGAGCAAAAAAGCACACCAGAATTCGGATCAATTGCTTTTTGGGATTGTGCAGGGTGGCATGGAGAGCGAGCTGCGTCAGGCAAGTGTGGAAGGGACGGTATCAATTGATTTTCCGGGATATGCTATCGGTGGGTTGAGTGTCGGGGAAGAAAAGGATCTGATGTATGAGATGTTGGCATATACTGCGCCACTGTTACCTGAAGATAAACCACGCTACTTGATGGGTGTCGGCACGCCTGAGGATTTGGTGTATGGTGTGCGCTGCGGTGTTGATATGTTTGATTGTGTGATGCCGACTCGGAATGCGCGGAACGGTTCACTGTTCACCTCTGAGGGTATCGTCCGAATTAAAAACGCAAAATATACACGAGATTATAGTCCTTTGGATCCTGCCTGTAGTTGTTATACCTGCCAGAATTTTACCCGTGCGTATCTCCGACATCTGCATGTGGAAAATGAGATACTCGGTTCACAGCTGCACACACTGCACAACTTGCATTTTTATGTTAGTCTGATGCGCGGGATTCGGCGTGCTATTTGTGAGGGTAGTTTTGCAGCATTATCGTCTGACGAACCGGATATTGGAAGATTGGTGGAGTTAGGACAGCCTACTGAGAATGTTGGTTTGTGTTAGTAATAGATGTCATATCCCAAAGAAGTATCGTGCCATCACGACTTCCACTTGCGAGTGTTTTTCCATCGGCACTTAAACTTAAACTTCCCGCTGTTCCGGTATGTCCTACGAATATGTTCATCTGTTGTCCCGTAGATATATCCCATGTTCGTAGCGTTTTATCATTATGTCCACTCACAAGTATTTCTCCATCAAGACTGAAACTTACACTTAACCCTTTAGGTTGCGACCAATATTTTTCACCATTAGGATTGACATTAAAGATAGGTGGATCTGCGAATAGTTTTTTATATTTCCTTGTATTAATATTCCAGAGGAAAAGATACCGTTCCTTACTTGCACAAGCGAGCATTGTGCCATCAGGACTGAAATTGAGGTCGGTTACACCTTGAGGATATCCATCCAATGTCGCTATTTTTTCACCTGTTTCCACATTCCAAAGCAGTACAGTATTATCTCCTGCGTATGCTGATTTGCTTTGACTTCCACTTGCCAGTATTTTGCCATCAGGACTAAATAGGACTTTTGAAACGATTCCTATCTGCCCAGTAAGGGTTCTTTCATGTTGTCCGGTTGCCGCATCCCAGATCCAAATTTCATCATTGCTTGCGCTTGCAAGCGTCTGTCCATTGAAACTAACACTGATAATCTTTTCTGTGTGTCCTTCATAAGTTTTTACCAGTTGACCTGTCTTAACATTCCATAGACACAATTTGTTATCCTCACCGCCACTAACGAGTGTTTCCCCATCAGGACTAAAACTAATATCCCTAACACTTTCAGAATGTCCTATGAGCGTCTTTTCCTGATTTCGTGAAGTGGTATTCCACAGTCTCACTTTCCCATCAGAACCTGCGCTTGCAATCACAGTTCCATCTGGTGAATAAGCAATGGAATTAATACGTGGTGTGTAACCTTGCAGAATAGATTTTTGTTTTCCTGTAGTAGCATCCCACAAACGAACCGTATTACTGTCAGCACTAGCGATTGTACTACCATCAGCAGAGAATGCAACACCATTGATGTCACTTGTGTGTCCTGTGAGTGTTGCTTTTTGTTCTCCTGTTGTAATATCCCACAATCGGACTGTTTTATCCCAACCACCACTTACGAGCGTTTTACCATTTTGGGAAAAACTAACGCTTTCTACAAAATCCGTATGCCCTTTAAAAATAGATTTTGCTATTTTTGTTTGAATATCCCATAATCGAACTGTAGTATCTCTGTGTGCAGTTGCAAGCATTTTTCCATCTGAACTAAAACTTACTGCGTAAACAGCTGGCCATTCATAGACTTTTGTACCGTCAGGCTCTACTGTAGCGACAACATTGACACCTATATAAAGAGATTCATACTTCCCTTTAGCAACATTCCATACCCATAATTCGTCACCGCTCCCGCAAACAAGTGTATTCTTATCAGTAGGACTGAAATTCATACCATATAATACATGGCTTGAACGTCCGTTAAGATATTTCTTCAGTCGGGACGTCTTTACATCCCACAATCTTATATTACCATCTCCATGTCCACTGGCAAGTATTTTTCCATCTGAACTGAAACTCAAACATCTAATATCCCCACCAACAGCATTGAAATTGTGATCTTTAAGTGTCGTTTTCTGTTCTCCTGTGATAGCATCCCATAGAACTACTGTATGATCCCAACCTCCACTTGCAAGTATCTTCCCATCAGGACTGAATGTTATACACGCTATATCACCTTTCTGTCCGCTTGGTATGACAAGTTTTCCCTCTAAATCATCTTGGATAATAGGACGCACTGAACTGCAAAATATAAGATCCTTTCCAGTCTGTGCATCATGAATCCAAATCCCAACAGAACTTGCAACTGCTAATAGTTTACCGTCTGGTGAATATGCTACATTTCCAGATATACTCCCTTTTCCAAGGCGAGCTTTAGCATTTTCTGGTAATCTCAACTGGGTATAATCTCCTTCATCAGACAAGGCTTGATCGGCTTCTCCTCCACTACCATCCCCTTGCCCCTGAGCATCGGCAGTACGTTTCCCTTGTTGATTTCGGCTATCCAGTTTTTCCTCAAGGTTCTGCACAATAGATGTGTCAACGAGTTCCACCATTATCTCAGACTGTGCATCCAGACTAAAAGGTTCTTGGAAGCGCGCTAAGTTTTGGCTGCCTATTCCGAGCATCAGCACAATCAATATTGCTGTTGATGCCCCTACTATCCAAGGTATAAATGGTTTACTGCCTGATGGCGTTGTGGGTTTGATGTTTTTGATCTTCTTCATGATATTATTCGTAAGATTTGGGGATAGTTGGAAGTTGCTGAGTGCTTCTCGAATCATCGGTTCCTCCTTTTGTAATCTTTGCCGTGCGCGGTGGAGTCGTAGCTTGATTGCGCTTGTAGATACACCTAAAAATCTGCTGATCTCTTCAATCGTCATCTCACCGAAGTAGTGAAGTGTCATTACCGTGCGTTCACTCTCTTTCAGTTTCGCAAGCAACTTATTTACGACTTCTCGTTGCGTCTCAGTCGTAGCTTTTGCGTGTTCTTCAGCGACATATCGGGAATATGCTGTTTCGTCTATAGGTTCTGTCTCTGAATCTTCCAGCGATTCAGTTGGTATCTTTTTCTTTCGCAACCACGCGAGGCATTCGCGATTTGCGATGACATAAAGCCAACCTGAAAACTGCTTTGGGTTTCTCAACGTTTCCAGTTTATGATAGACTTTGAGGAAGGTGTCTTGTGTGATTTCTTCGGCGATGTGGAAATCGCCAATCTTCCGCCAAGCGAGTGCATGAACCTGCTTTCGATATTTATTCACTAAACTGACAAAAGCGTCTTCATCACCTGCCAGGAATTGTTCTATCAGTTGAACATCTTCGTTTTTCATTAGACACCTCAAGAAAGTAGTTAGAACAGCCTACTGAGAATGTTGGCTTGTGTTAGTTATAGATGTGAGATCCCAGAGAAGAATTGTTCCATCAGAACTTGCACTTGCAAGTGTTTCTCCATCAGGACTAATACTTAAGTGCGACCAACGTCCAACAAATATAGCTGTTTGTTGTTCCGTAGATATATCCCATATTCGTAATGTTTTATCATTCTGTCCACTCAGGAGTATTTTGCCATCCGGACTGAAATGCACGCTTATACCATTAGGGTCCGACCAATATTTTTCACCATTAGGGGTTTTTTTAAAGATCGGTGGTTCTATAAATAGTACTTTATTTTTTTCTGTATTAATATCCCATAAGTGAATATACCGTCCCCCACTTGCACAAGCAAGCATTCTGCCATCAGGACCGAAATTGAGATCAGAGACACCGTGAGGATTACCATCCAACTTCGTTATTTTTTCACCCGTTTCCACATTCCAAAGCATCACAAAATTATCTCCTGTTGCTGATGATTTACTTACATTCCCACTCGCCAGTATTTTGCCATCAGGACTAAATAGGATTTCTGAAACAATACCAGTATGTCCAAAGAGTGTCCTTTCAGGTAGTCCGGTTGCAATATCCCAGAGCCAAATTTGATCTCTACTTGCGCTTGCAAGACTCTTTCCATTGAAACTAACACTGATAACCTTATCTGTATGTCCTTCATAAGTTTTTACCAGTTGACCTGTCTTAACATTCCATAGACACAATTTGTTATCCTCACCACCACTAACGAGTGTTTTTCCATCAGGACTAAAACTAATATCCCTAACACTTTCAGAATGTCCTATGAGCGTCTTTTCCTGATTTCTTGAAGTAGCATTCCACAACCTAACGGTACCATCAGAACCTGCACTTGCAATCACAGTTCCATCTGGTGAATATTCAATGCTATTGATACGGGGTGTGAAACCTTTCAGAATAGATTTTTGTTTTCCAGTAGTAGCATCCCACAAACGAACCGTATTACCGTCAGTACTAGCGATTGTACTACCATCAGCAGAGAATGCAACACCTTCGATTTCACTTGTGTGTCCTGTGAGTGTTGCTTTTTGTTCTCCTGTTGTAACATCCCATAACAGGACTGTTTCTTTCCAACAACCACCTACAAGCGTTTTACCATCCGGACTGAATTGTACTTTATGAACAAATTCTGTATGTCCTTTAAAAATAGATTTTACTGTTTTTGTTTCAATGTCCCACAACTGAACCGTATGATCTATGTGTGTAGTAGCAAGTGTTTTTCCATCTGAACTAAAACTTAATCCTAAAACAGTTGGTATATAGATTTTAGCACTACCAGCAATGTCATGATTAATGGACTTGTGTATTCCTTTATCAACATCCCATAACCACAAGTCGTCGCTACTCCCACTAACAAGCAATTGATTATCAGTAGGACTGAAACTCATACCATATACATGTCCTGAATGCACGCCGGAAAGTGTTTTCTGTTTGCCAGTTTTTATATCCCACAACGTTATAGTACCATCTCCATGTCCACTGGCAAGTGTTTTACCATCAGAACTGAAACTCAAACATCTAACATCTGTGCCATGAGTATTAAGGATATTCCTTTGCAATGCTGCTTTTTGCTCTCCTGTGGTAACGTCCCATAGAACTACTGAATGGAAACGGTTCCAACCTCCACTTGCCAGTATTTTTCCATCAGGACTGAATTCTATACAACCAATATGATGATTATATTCACTTGGTACAATATGTTCTCCATCTTTATGAACAAGTGAACGATGTAAACTGAAAAAATCTAATTCTTTACCGGTTTGTGCATCGTGAATCCAGATTCCTACAGAACTTCCAACCGCTAATAACTTACCATCTGGTGAATACGCTACATTTCCAGATATACTCCCTTTTCCAAGGCGTGCTTTAGCATTTTCTGGCAACCTCCACTGGGTATAATCTCCTTCACCAGACAAGACTTGATCGGCTTCTCCTCCACTACCATCCCCTTGCCCCTGAGCATCAGCATTAGGTTTCCCTTGTTGATTTCGGATATCCAGTTTTTCCTCAAGGTTCTGTGTAATAGGTGTGTCAACGAGTTCCACCATTATCTCTGACTGTGCATCCAGACTATAAGGTTTTTGAAAACGTTCTAAGTTCATAGTACCTACTCCGAGCATCAACACAATCAATATTGCTGTTGAGGCACCTACTACCCAAGGTATAAATGGTTTACTGCTTGATGACGTTGTGGGTTTGATGTTTTTGATCTTTTGCATGATATTGTCTGTAAGATACGGGGATAGTTGGAAGTTGCTAAGTGCCTCTCGGATCATCGGTTCCTCCTTTTGTAACCTTTGTCTTGCTCTGTGCAGACGGAGTTTTATGGCACTGGTAGACACACCTAAGAATTTCCCGATCTCTTCAGTTGTCATTTCACCGAAGTAGTGAAGTGTCATTACCGTGCGTTCACTCTCTTTCAGTTTCGCAAGTAACTTATTTACGACTTCTCGTTGCGTCTCAGTCGTAGCTTTTGCGTGTTCTTCAGCGACATATCGGGAATATGCTGTTTCGTCTATAGGCTCTGTCTCTGAATCTTCCAGCGATTCGGTTTGTATCTTTTTCTTTCGCAGCCACGCGAGGCATTCGCGGTTTGCAATGACATAAAGCCATCCTGAAAACTGCTTTGGGTTTCTCAACGTTTCCAGTTTTTGGTAGACTTTAAGGAAGGTGTCTTGTGTGATTTCTTCGGCGATGTGGAAATCGCCAATCTTCCGCCACGCGAGTGCATGTACCTGCTTTCGATATTTATTCACTAAACTGACAAAAGCGTCTTCATCACCCGCGAGGAATTGTTCTATCAGTTGAACATCTTCGTTTTTCATCAGACACCTCAAGAAAGTAGTTAGAACAGTCTACTGAGAATGTTGGCTTGTGTTAGTCATAGATGTGAGGTCCCAGAGAAGAATTGTTCCATCAGAACTTGCACTTGCAAGTGTTTCTCCATCAGGACTAATACTTAAGTGCGACCAACGTCCAATAAATATAGCTGTTTGTTGTTCCGTAGATATATCCCATATTCGTAGTGTATTATCAGTATGTCCACTCAGGAGTATTTTGCCATCCGGACTGAAATGCACGCTTAAACCATAAGGGCCCGACCTCGGTGGATCTACAAATAGTACTTTACAATATTCTTTTGTATTAATATCCCGCAAGAAAATATACTGTTCCCTACTTGCGCAAGCGAGCATTTTGCCATCCGGACTGAAATTGAGATCGGTGACACCTCGAAGAATGCCATCCAATTTCGTTAATCTTTCACCCGTTTCCACATTCCAAAGCAGCACAGAATTATCTCCTGTGGCTGATGATTTACTTATACTCCCACTTGCCAGTATTTTTCCATCAGGACTAAATATGATTTCTGAAACAATACCAGTATGTCCAAAGAGTGTCCTTTCAGGTAGACCGGTTGCAATATCCCAGAGCCAAATTTGATCTCTACTTGCGCTTGCCAGACTCTGACCATTGAAACTAACACTGATAACCTTATCTGTATGTCCTTCATAAGTTTTTACCAGTTCACCTGTCTTAACATTCCATAGACACAATTTGTTATCCGCACCGCCACTAACGAGTGTTTCTCCATCAGGACTAAAACTAATATCCCTAACATTTTCAGAATGTCCTATGAGCGTCTTTTCCTGATTTCTTGAAGTAGCATTCCACAACCTAACGGTACCATCAGAACCTGCACTTGCAATCACAGTTCCATCTGGTGAATATTCAATGCTATTGATACGTGGTGTAAAACCTTGCAGAATAGATTTTTGTTTTCCTGTAGTAGCATCCCACAAACGAACCGTATTACCGTCAGTACTTGCGATTGTACTACCATCAGCAGAGAATGCAACACCATCGATTTCACTTGTGTGTCCTGTGAGTGTTACTTTTTGTTCTCCTGTTGTAACATCCCATAACAGGACTGTTTCCTCCCAACAACCACCTACGAGTGTTTTACCATCCGGACTGAATTGCACTTTATGAACAAATTCTGTATGTCCTTTGAATATAGTTTTTGTTGTTTTTGTTTCAATGTCCCACAACTGAACCGTACGATCTACGTGTGTAGTGGCAAGTGTTTTTCCATCTGAACTAAAACTTAATCCTAAAACAGTTGGTAGATAGATTTTGAGGTCACCAAAAATATCATGATAAATGGATTTGTGTTCTCCTTTATCAACATCCCATAACCACAATTCGCCGCTACTCCCACTAACAAGCAATTGATTATCAGTAGGACTGAAACTCATACCATATACATGGCTTGAATGCACGCCGGAAAGTGTTTTCTGTTTGCCAGTTTTTATATCCCACAACGTTATAATACCATCTCCTTGTCCACTTGCAAGTGTTTTGCCATCAGAACTGAAACTCAAACATCTAACATCTATGCCATGAGTATTAGGGATATTCCTTTGAAATACTGCTTTTTGCTGTCCAGTGGTAACGTCCCATAGAACTACTGAATGTAATTGGTTCCAACCTCCACTTGCCA
Source organism: Candidatus Poribacteria bacterium (assembly GCA_965261435.1). Taxonomy (GTDB): domain Bacteria; phylum Poribacteria; class WGA-4E; order WGA-4E; family WGA-3G; genus MSPOR6. The sequence goes on along the minus strand of CBDHDL010000021.1, from coordinate 1,198,949 downwards.
GTATTTTTCCATCAGGACTGAATTCTATACAACCAATATGATGATTATATTCACTTGGTACAATATGTTCTCCATCTTTATGAACAAGTGAACGATGTAAACTGAAAAAATCTAATTCTTTACCGGTTTGTGCATCGTGAATCCAGATTCCTACAGAACTTCCAACCGCTAATAACTTACCATCTGGTGAATACGCTACATTTCCAGATATACTCCCTTTTCCAAGGCGTGCTTTAGCATTTTCTGGCAACCTCCACTGGGTATAATCTCCTTCACCAGACAAGACTTGATCGGCTTCACCTCCACTACCATCACCCTTACCCTGAGCATCAGCATTAGGTTTCCCCTGTTGATTTTGGATATCCAGTTTTTCCTCAAGGTTCTGTGCAATAGGTGTGTCAACGAGTTCCACCATTATCTCAGACTGTGCATCCAGACTATAAGGTTGTTGAAAACGTTCTAAGTTCTTGGTGCCTATTCCGAGCATCAACACAATCAACAATGCAGTTGAAGCACCTACTACCCAAGGTATAAATGGTTTGCTGCCTGATGGCGTTGTGGGTTTGATGTTTTCGATCTTTTGCATGATGTTATTCGTAAGATTTGGTGATAGTTGGAAGTTGCTGAGTGCTTCTCGAATCATCGGTTCCTCCTTTTGTAATCTTTGCCGTGCGCGGTGCAGACGAAGTTTTATAGCACTGGTAGACACACCTAAGAATTTCCCGATCTCTTCAATCGTCATTTCACCGAAGTAGTGAAGTGTCATTACCGTGCGTTCACTCTCTTTCAGTTTCGCAAGCAACTTATTTACGACTTCCCGTTGTGTCTCAGTCGTAGCTTTAGCATGTTCTTCGGCGACATATCGGGAATAGGCTGTTTCGTCTATAGGCTCGGTCTCTGAATCTTCCAGCGATTCAGTTGGTATCTTTTTCTTTCGCAGCCACGCGAGGCATTCGCGATTTGCAATGACATATAGCCATCCTGAAAACTGCTTTGGGTTTCTCAATGTTTCCAGTTTTTGGTAGACTTTGAGGAAGGTGTCTTGTGTGATTTCTTCGGCGATGTGGAAATCGCCTATTTTCCGCCAAGTGAGTGCATGAACCTGCTTTTGATATTTATTCACTAAACTGACAAAAGCATCTTCATCACCTGAGAGGAATTGTTCTATCAGTTGAACATCTTCGTTTTTCATTAGACACCTCAAATTGCTTAATGTGCTATCAGTATATAATGACGCGAGTTAGGAGGGAAAAGGTTACCAAATTCTTCATAAATGTGATCGTTTTTTTGATCTTTAGTGAATAGAATTGTGGATTTAGAGGTTAAGACAATAAGGAAACAGCCTACCCTACCAGATACTTGAAGACAGCAGATAGATTGTCATCAGGTGAGTAGAGTTGGGATACTTTCAATTCGTTTTCAATGAGGATTTGGGGGAGTCGTGCGTAAAAGGCATCAGGTTTAGCTGTTTCTATAATAACATCACCTGTTTCATCACCGAAGGTGACACTCAAAATGTCTTCATAAGGAAGGCACGTTTGTGCTAAGCGGCGGGGTTCGTCAGCACTAAGGTAGACTTTGTGTGGATGTTCATCAATGAGTCCACGGATATCGGAAATTGTTCCTTCTGCCAAAATTCGTCCTTGATTAATGAGTAGAATTGTTTCTGTCATCGCTTCAATCTCATATAGGATATGGCTTGAAACAACTATGCTAATACCTTGTTTTGTGAGTTCAGCGAGAAGGTTTATGATATGTCGTCTACCGATTGGGTCAAGTCCGGTGAGAGGTTCATCTAAGAAAAGCAGTTCGGGTTCATGCACAAGTGCTTGCGCGAGCTTAATACGTTGCCGCATCCCTTTACTGTAAGAACCGATTTGTCTGTTGCCAACTGAAATCATATCAACTGTTTCAAGAGCTTTTTGACTCCGATCTCTTACCTCGTTTATTCCATATCCGTTTAATGTCGCGAAAAAACTTACGAACTCAAAACCGGTCATAAATTGATATGCTAATTCTATATCTGGACAGTAACCGATTTTTTTGGTTAGTAGGTGGTTGTTCCAAACAAGTTCGTTTAGGACGGTGATCATGCCTTTGTTCGGTTTGAGTTGACCTGTCATTAGTTTGAGTAGCGTTGTTTTCCCTGCTCCGTTGGGTCCAAGCAGACCGGTAATACCTGGTTGAATGGTCAACGTAACATCATTCACCCCCATGACTTCGCCATACCATTTTGACAAGTTCTGTGTTTTAACGATTGCGGTATCATTCATAATGTTGTCCAAAATATTGTCTATTTTGATGGGTTGCCTTTGCTGATTTTGATTGTCTCTTCAAGATTTATGATGCCTGCTGTCGTTCCGATTGCAGTTACGCAAGCAGCACCTGCTGCTGATGCTAATTCGGCAGTAGCTTTTAGGTCCCAACCTTTTACTATCCCTGCGAGGAAACCTGCGACATAAGCATCACCAGCACCTGTTGCATCAACGATCTCAACAGGATATGCGGGTAAATGTAACGTTTCATCAGGTGTTGAGACGTAGCTGCCGCATTCCCCCATTTTAATTGCAATGGTGTTGATACCGTAGTGATGGAAAAACTCAGAGATTTCACGCATGTCAGATTTTCCTGTCAGTTGTTGTGCTTCAGTCAGACTCGGCAGGAAGATGTCAACATACGGCAAACACGGTTCCAAAGTTTCCAACCATTTACCTGTTGCATCCCATGCAGTATCAAGTGAGGTTTTTATTCCTAATTCTCTTGCTTTTTTGAGGACATTTGCCATCGGTTGTCCATCGAATTTCGGCATGACAAGTGCGCCAGCAATGTGCAATATTTTTGTTGTATTGAGTATATCCCAATTGACATCGGTTTCGCACAGTTCCCCGTTTGCACCGATGTAATGGCAGAAACTCCGTTCACCGTCTGAAGCAATTGCTACGAATGTGAAAGATGTGTTTGTGCTATTATCCCGTTGGATACCTATAGTGTCAACGCGATTTTCTTGAAGGGTTTGCAGGACTATATCCCCAAAATTGTCGTTCCCGATTTTACCCATAGCCCCGGCAGAAACACCAAGTCGAGAAAGTGCAATTGCAGTGTTATTTGCACAGCCTCCTGTATGTATTTCCAATTGGTCAAATAGTGCTAATTTTCCTTTTTCAGGAAAAGCATCTATCGGTTTTCCGAGTACATCAACTACATAAATTCCGAGTGATAGCACGTCCATCTGTTCACCTGTTAACTCTTACGTTTGTAGAGTGAGATTAAAGTGTATCTGATAAATCCGATTGTTTGCTTATCCATAATGTTCTCATTGCAGTGCTGATACTTTTTCTTCCTCAGCATCCGTATCCGTAATTGTCACCTTCACACCATTTTTCAGGTAGTTGTAGAGTTCCATATTTGCTTCAACAAGATTCATAACTGATCTGGATTGAGTCAACGTTTCAATTGCGGCATTAATAGCATCACTTGGTGCATCGGGGTTGAGTCGTTCTAAAGCTGCACGAAGTCTATCTGTTAGCACAACTTGAGACTTTGTTTCTCTGCTGTTCAGACTCCCGTTGCTGTATTGGAATTCGTTGGTACAGTTTTGGTGATACCACCCCATATTTTCAAGAAGGGTTATGGCAGTTTGTTCAATGAGTTGGTCTTCACTGTAGGGGTTTTGCATGATTTACTGGGGATGTTTTTATCAGATAGAAAACGAATTGGGGATTTGTTCATCATTAACTTGAAAAATATCCTTGTGCTTCAAGTTCCGCTTTAATTTTCATGAGACGTTTGACACCAGGGGACGGGTTTTTTAGTTGTTCCTCATAAGCAGCCTCTGCTTGTTTAATTTCCTCTGCAATATAGGCATCAATTTTCTCTTTATTGAACAGATAGTAGGTAATCGTTGCATAAATCTGTTCTAATGTCAGTTGGGATAAAGCCGTTGAATTTCCCTTGGGTCTGCCCCTTTAAGAAATTGCTCAATAACTATTTCAATACCGACGCGTGTTCCTTTTATTCGGATTGCGGTTGGGTTGATGAATTCAAATAGGTTTTCAAGTTCCACGGGATCCTCCTTTTCCATAATATATCTCCCATCGGTTCTCCTGTTCGTTCACGCATTATTTCGGCTCGAATATCTTGATAGTCGCGAAACTCTGTTTCGGTTTCAACCTCAGTGTCCATCTCTAAAGTATCTTCTAAATCTTCAAGACGTGGCATGAGAAGTTGGAATTCTTTGATTGTGAGGAGCGCCGCGGTTTTTTCGCCTTTATCATCAACAAGATATTGTGGGTTGATTTTGAGCATTGGAGTCATCCTATCGGTTATATTGATATGTTATTTTGCATCATAAACGGCTACCGGGTGCATTCACGATCCTCGTGGATGAGATCATCAACAAACCTCTCACGATCAATTTCAGTCATCGTGTCCCAGTCTCAGCCGCGCGAGGCGCACAACTGCCGAAATTGCGCTTCAGCATAATCCATCCATGCTGCCCGGTCCGGATCTTCAATTCCCAGATGTGCCCGCCACAACCGAGATTCCAGTTCCTGAACCCCTGGTGCGAAAAATACTTTGCCAGCAAACCCTGGGTCCGTAACTATCTGTTTGATCTGGTTGACAAGTGCCTCTAATTCTTGTGGTTGCTGGCGCGTTAACATTGGACTATCGCTATCAAGAAAGAAAATAACGTAATCATCCTGCCTCAGGTAATCCCGAACCGCCTTTTTAAGTTTGCCATTCAAAGAGGCTTTATCGTTCCAATTGGACATTAAGAAAGCTTTGCTACCGACTGTCTGGACAGATAGATCCTTGAATTTCAAGTCTGTCGCTAACCTATTTACCAAAGATGTGAGTGCATCGGCATCATAATCTGATTCCACAGTCCATATTCTCACGTTTGCCATGTCGGTTCCTCCAGTAAGTCTTGTAGTGCGAAAATAGCAATATCAATACTGAAATCTATTATAGAACCGTACGTTTTTTCCTATTATACATCTTCACAGTTGTACTTGTCAATTGCTTTTGGAGTAATGGGTTGTGTTCAGTCGTGAAACCTGTGAAAATTTGCGTTTCAGAATGCAAAATATTTACATACCCTGGTTTTATAGTGCCAAATTTCAGAGTTATATGCAATGGTGGGTTGTTCTATGAGTTGGGCTTTACTGTAAGGGTTCTGCATAGTTCCATCTTTTCTCATGAAAACTGGGCGAGAAAGTCTACGGCTGTTACGATCTGGATGTTCTAATAACTTCCAAGTTTTAACAGATGCGAATCGCCAGTTACAATGTGGGTTGCCGAACCTACAACCGCGCATTCAATGACTTTGTCATCGTCCGGATCCGCGTCAACAATCTTGAGGGTGTTGTTAATCGTAACCAGCCGTAGAAAATTGCTGAGATATTCAATTCTTTTTCTTGTTTGGGTTGTCGAGAGATTGAGCTTTGTAGAGAACTTTTCTGCTAATTCATCTAAAATTTCTATGCAGGTTATGCTTTCAACTTTGCCTTGTCGTCCTAATTCAAGACAGCGATAAGGGGTGCCTCTCCAACCAGTGCCCGAAAATAGAATATTTGTGTCATAAACGGCTACCGTTTGCACTCGCGGTCCTCGTGGATGAGATCATCAACAAAATTTATACGTTCCTCATCGGTCATCATATCCCAATCTAAGCCTTGAGAAGCCGATAATTTTCGAAGTTGTGCCTCAGCGGAGTCCATAAGTGCATTTTGTTCAACATCAACTTGCTCTGTAGCAGCATGCGGGATCAGCTGTTTATCTTCCGGTAGCACTTCCTGATCGGTTGTTAATTCAGTGGTTACATTCATTTCATTTTCTCCTTATCTGAATATTGCATAGGGTCAAGTTTTTCTACTTACTTATGCAGGCATTTTCCAATCTCACTAACAAAGTAGTGAGATTGATATTGAACACAAGTGTCCTCTTAATTGCCCTTGTTGTAATTATACATCTCCACAGTTGTACTTGTCAATTGCTTTTGGTGTAGCTGGTGTAGTGGATTAGGTTGTGCTGACTGTATCAATATCCAGTTCGGATACATCTATTTCGCCAGAGATGAGTTTGGGGAGGAGAGTATCTCTGGATTGGTTGAGATTATGATTCCTTCTTCTAAGTATTTCTATTTTTTGGAAGAAGGGAGATATTAAATCAGAGAATATTTCTCTACTTTTAGAGTCAGCAACTGCAACTACCTTGTTGCTAAGTTCTGTCCAATATCGTAAATTCCACTTCGTGGGTTTCGTCCCAATAATCGGCAAGACTATGTGTATCCCAAAATTCGCCGATCTCCTCTGGTGTGGCATCGGGAGGTGGCATTGGATCTCGTTCTTTATCTTCGGGCATATATCCTTTAATAACCCTTTGCTTAAGAAAGGGACATCACTACGCAACAAAAACCCGTCGGTGCCTGGCTGTTTTGTCCGAAGGCTTAATATGAATTTCAATACTGCGGTTCAATTTCTTCAGAATCATAAACAGACGTTCTACAGTAAAATCCTCAAAATCTACCTTCTTCAGCCGTTTCACATCATTCGGATCAAGTCCGAAGCGTGTTGATGCTTTTGCTGGTGTCAGTTTCAGTTCTTTAAGTAGGCAGTGGATCGCATAGGCGAGGTCTACCCTTAACAACTCACGTTCTGCTTCCTCCTCAGAGAAACCGATGTCTAAAAACACATTGCCTGAACTCTTTGTAAATTTAACTTCTTCACTCATTTTTTACCTCCATCTCTCGTGCCATTTTCAATCGTTGTTTTATTAAATCAATTTCTCTTTTAGGTGTGCGAATACCACGTGTAGATTTCTTCTGGAACGCGTGAAGCACATAGATATTCTCACCCAATTTGACGGTATAAACAGCGCGATAAGTATTCGTATCGTAACGAGCCGTGATCTCAAATACACCTGCACCTACTCCCCGTAGTGGTTTTGCGTTATCGTCTTTACCTCCCATTTGAGCGACACGTAATGCTCCACCTACTTTTGTTCTCGCCTCTTTTGGAAAACTGCGGACTCGCGCATGCGAATCACCAACCCATATTACATCTTTCATTGCGTCACTTAAAAATCTTTCCAAAACATTTACAAGATTCCTCTAAAAAGTCTATCATAATGGGGCACAAAATGTCAAAAAATAATAATTTGGATTTCGGGAGGATAGATCAGGAGGTTGCCACGACTCGCAGGTGTCCGCCTTCTTCGCTTGAAGGTTTGATATGAATTTCAACATCGCGGTTCAACTGATTCAGGATTGTAAACAGTTTATCAATTTTAAAATCGAAATCCCCGGTTTGTATACGTTCCACATCAGATGGATTGAGTCCAAATATTTTTTCGGCTTCCACGGGTGTCAATTTCTGTTCCTCAAGGAGTTGATAAACCTTAATTGCAAGATCGCACCGCAGCAATTCAAGTTCTGCTTCTTCCTTAGAAAAACCGATGTCTAAAAACACATTGCCTGAACTCTTTGTAAATTTGACCTCTTCACTCATTGTTTGCCCCTTTTCTCAAATTCTTCTTCAATATTATACCCTATTCTCTAAAATCTTCGCAACATTCTCAGCGGGTGTGTAAATATTTTGGCAGCGTTTCCATATCGGCTCGATCCAAGACATAGTACTCCGCTGGAGTGCAGGGTTTTGGACATTGTGAGTTCTATAGACATATCACGCCTCATGAAGTTCAATAAAATATTCGGATAATTTGGCGAGGTTAGGGAACCTCGCCAGCGGCATCGGGAAGGTAGTGCGGTTAGGAAACCGCACCTACCGTGTCGGGGTCCAAATTACCTAATTTATTATTTTAACTTCATGCGGAGTGTTATGTAAACAAAACCGAACATAAGCAAAAAAAATCAATGCTTTGCCAAAAACTTTACACACCCGATTTTCTTGACACCAAGATATTTTCCATTGTATAATTTTAAATTGAGGTGATTATAAAATGCAAAATGAAACAAATGCTCAGATATTAGAAAATATTGAAGGTTTAGATAAGAAAATTGAAGGTTTAGATAAGAAAGTTGATAGTTTAGATAAGAAAATTGATGATCTGGATAAAGAGAATAAAAGTGAGCATAAAGAGTTGTATGAAAAAGTTTCTGTACTTGAAGGCAAGCTTAGTATTATAGAAAAACTGGGTTATGCTATGTTTGTATCCGTACTTAGCATTGGCGGTATACTTTTATTTCAGATTTTCAAACTTATTGCTGAGGTATCCAAAATAACAAATGGTAATTAAGTTCTATAATTAATGGTAGAGAACGTTGTTATGAGTTACAGATTGATGGGACTGAGGATCAAGGGTTTGGGTCTTTAGTTTATGTCATAAGTTGTGCATTGCGTTCAATATTATACCCTATTCTCTAAAATCTTCGCAACATTCTCAGCGATTCGTTCTTCCAGTTGGTGTGCTTCTGCGTTTAGGTTTTCTAATTCCTCATTGAGTTCACTGAATCGTGTCGTAAAGTCAAAATCCTCCGTTTCCTGTGTTGCGACACCGACATAACGTCCAGGGTTCAAACTCCATCCTTGTGCTTCAATTTCTTCCAATGTAGCAACTTTGCAGAGACCGAGAACGTCAACGTATTTTCCGTCAGGGAATCTCGTTTTGAGGAGTTTTGCACTATCGTGTCTGTAGCAGCACTCCACAGTCTGCTTTCGATTTGAGATTGATTATTATTCATATCCTTTCAAGATTCTCCACTTTTAGATTCTGTGATGATGGATTGAGATTACATACCTATGTCTTCTTCATCAAGATACATTATTACCAATGTTTCGCTATTGTCAATGTTATCAATGCCTTCCTGTGTAATTGGAGTTCCTTTTGAAGTCCATCCAATTAAGACAGGCCGCGTCTGTATTTCGTCAGTGTTAAGTAGGTTTTCTGGCTTAGTAAGATATAAGAACAAACCTTCCTGCTGTAATATCTGCGCGAACGTTTTGCGATTTCCAACAAGTTCTTCTTTAGGTGGTATTTTCTTTACTATTTCACTCAACGGTTCTTGCGGTAGTATGTTGCCATTTCCGATTGTGATTGTTCCTAATTGTATTGCTTTTTCCCCTCTTATTATCCAAGCATTCTCGAGTTTTATCTCATTCTGTTGTCTGGCTACAGAAAAAAATGTATCAATCACATAGGTGCTTGGACTCCAAGGATCCAAAGCAATATGATCCAGATAAAATGGTGTTTCTTGAAAAAAGGTAGCAGGATACGTTCTACCTTCGTTTAGTAAAGGACGCACAGGATCGTCCTGATATGAATCAAGATGCGTTTTCGTAAATGCCGAACTCCTGAGAGAAACATAAGTTTTTAAATGCGCGTTCTTCCATTCTGGATAGATCGTTATGATAGAAAGCGTGTCTATCTCTATCTGTTTTGGTAAGACGACTCTGGCAATCCCGATTGCACTCACAGAGACAAGGACGATTATTAGTCCACCAATCCAATAGCGGCGAATTCTCTTATGTGGTGGACTTTTACGTCTATGAAAATAGAAACTCACCACACCCCAACTGATTAGATATAACGGCAAAACAGTAGCCAAAAGTTTAATTAGGGGGACTTGTGTAGGCATTTTTGACAGAAAATGTTTTTTGATTTTCTGATCGTGTTGCCGAAAAAGTGCATATTTGTCAGCAAATCTTTTCGGTGATTTTCCGTGCGTTTTGAGTAGCCAACGCCAAAAGGTTTCACCTGCCATTACGTTCGAAAAAGGCGGTGCATTGTAATTAAATGATAAACAGATAATCTGTCCACTGCCAAAGTTTCGTTTTGCGATGAAAACCTGATCATCTGTTCCGAGTAAAGTCTGACAACCCCGTTTCCGCTCAAAATAGATGCTTTTATACGCAGTGTATCTATTATCAGTTTCTGATGTCGCATCTTCTATAGTGAGTCCGAATTTCTCTTTTAAAATAGATGGTAATGTATCAATTGTTTCCTCACGGATCAATTTTACTGGCAGATGTTGTTCAATGAAACTTCCGCGCAGATATTGATAATTGTCGCCACCTGATAAAAGCAGTGTTCCTCCCTGTTGCACCCAATTTAAGAGCGCATTTTGTTGTGATTTAGAAATACGCCTATCGGTTAATGACACCTCACGAATGACCAGCATGTCAACGGCACTATACGCTATCCAGTGTACAGGCATTGCACGTGAATTAGGAAGATACTTAACATGTGCCTGCGTATTATCTTCATTCGCTTGTGCCTGTGTATCACTCTCATTTAATGATTTTTTGTCAACGAACTTTTCGATTTTGTCTCCGCTTGGTGCTAATACTAAAACGAAATAATCTCTGTTTTTAATTGGAGTTTGTGGTTCAAATTCATATTTGACAAGCGATCCTGAAATAGGTGTTTGAATTGCATCTTCAGATCCACCTGTTCGCACAAGTTGTATAATTAGTTTAATCTTGATTTTTGGACAATAGATATATAATTTCTTATGTTTCCGATCTGTTTTGCCGAGTCGCAACGGTTTAACATATCGGTAAATAGGTTCATCGGAGTTATAGTTTCGGACCTCAACCGTGAGTTCTCCTATGAAGATGTCAGGTTCGTTTTGACTTCTCACTAATATATTCAGTGGTACCCATTTCCTTGCTTTATATACATCGTCGAAACCAAACGAAACATCCTCAAACACTATTTCGGAGAAAGCGGGAGAGACTGCAATGAATAATAAGAGGAGTATGACTGATGTTTGCATTTTGTCAGTGCGGCGTAAACAGTGATTTTTCTATAAGACGAATAAGAACTTTTTTAGATGAGACGTGCGGGATTTTTTATTAACTCTGTTTCTGTTGCGCCGTTAAATGCCTGTGTACTGAAAACGCCATTCCCCAGCATAATCATAGAGGCGACACCTCCTGCCGCCTCAACTTTTGCTATAGTGTCTATAACTCGTTTATCCGATAGCAAACCACTTTCAACTGAAAATTGTTTAGCGACTGCAAAACAATCCTTAAACAACGCAGGATTCATCTGCGTATTTGTGAGTTTTTGTAAAGCGTTTAAGGCGGTATCAGCCGCGTGATTGATACGTTTCGTTTGTTCACTATTTCTGAGGACTTCGCTGGTGTGAATTGGACCGAAGTAGCGATAATAGATGGGTTGTTCGGGAATTGGCAATGTGTCTGCAGCTAAAGGTGCACCTTCCTTCAACTTAACGAGACATCCGCCGTGGTATTGTGAGCATACATCCCCTAATCCCGTACGGTTTTCCACCTCAGCGACATGTGCAATCATTGCAAGTTTCTCGTTATCTGTCCTTAATTCTATCAGTTCGTTCAGTGCGTAAGCTGTAGCAAGGGCAGCAGCACCACTCAAACCGAAACCGCAACCGAGAGGTAACGGAGAGACAAGATTTACTTTTATGCCTACAATACCTGTATTCTGTATTAACTGATTGACAACAGCGCGAACGGTTGGAAAATTGATGTCCTGTTTGTTAAATATTACATTTGTTTCATGATGTTCAGAAACAGTAGCTTCTACCCCCTCTTTTACGGTGAACCCCATGCCGAGAGAATGCATACGCGCTGGATCGGTGTGTGGGATGATTTTAAAGACACATGAAATATTGCCTGGGGCAAACGCACTCGCCATATCACTCCTTTATATAACCTAAGTTGCCACATAAGTAGCACAATCAAGGATGAATGTGCTACAAGTCAAAGAAACGCACAATCTAACAGAATGTGCTACAAAATACAGGCACAATTATTGTAGTGAACATAATTGCTATAGTGTATCTCATAAATTATTTAATGGTGAGTTCTTGTTGCTTACCATGAGTTTTAGATTGAAACAACGGACGGGGAGAAACCCAGTCACTACGATAAACTGACCACACAATCAGAACAATAGTCATAATCATCGGAATTATACGGACAGGGAAACCCAGTCACTACGATAAACTGACCACACAATCAGAACAATAGTGAAAATCATGGGATTTGTGAGATACACTTTACATATACTGTCTATTGTAACGTTGTTCGATGTCCCTTGAACGGAAGGCATCTTCACCGTACGTTCCATCTCCTATTTTTGCAGCCTGTCCTCTGCCAGTTACAGGAAATCTTGTGCCATCCAATCGAGGAATAACGTAGCGTTCAAACCATGCTGCCATTTGTCGTCGCATATCCTTTATCAATGCGTTATGAGACTTGTCATTTATCAGGTTTTTTCGTTCACCTGGGTCTTTAACTAAATCATACAATTCATGGGGTCCGTAAGGATAGCGGTGGACATATTTCCACTCTTGCGTGCGTATCATACGTACAGGACCGTATTCATCAAAAACGACCATCTCATCCTGTGCGTCGTTTGTTTTTCTGGTAAGTGCTGGGACAAAACTTCTCCCTGGTGACATATCGTCATTTGGGTCTGGCAGTCCGAGATAATCAAGCAGCGTCGGCATGAAGTCATATTGACTCACCATTGCTTCACTTTCGCGTCCTTCCGGTATATTCCCGGGATGGCTCATAATGAAGGGAACTTTGACTGAATTATCGTACATATTCAACGGGAACGTACCGTTGCCTTTATGCCAAAATCCGTGATGTCCACATGAATATCCGTTGTCACTACTGAAAACGATGAGGGTGTTCTCTCGGATACCTAATTCAGACAGTCGTTCTAAGATGCGTCCAACATTTAGATCCATTGCTGTTATCGCTGCGAAATACCCCTTCAGTGACGCGCGGTTTCCCATGTGTTGAACCGTTCCCTTGCCTGCCCACGGATGTAATGCTTCTTGTGGACATGTTTTGAATGGACAATCATCATAGGAGTCCACAATGTCTTGTGGATGTCCATTAAACGGGGTATGCGGTGCGTTGTAGTTGACGCTAAGGTAGAAAGGGCCTTCTTTATTATCGGATATGAAATTTAATGCGTCATCGGTAATTACGTCCGTGAGGTATCCGGGTTGCCTCTCTACTTTCCCATTTCGAATCATATTTGCGTTATTGTATCTGCTACCTCCACTTGGCATCGTAAACCAGTGACTAAATCCGTGTTGTGGTGATCGGCTATCACCGAGATGCCATTTGCCACTGAGTCCAACTGTATACCCATTTTCAGCGAGTACATCGGTATAACAGGTAAGTCCTTCAAGATATCGGATCACATTAGGTGGCATGCCTCCGACAGGCACATGTTCATGGACACCGTGTGCAGAGGCGATGCGACCGGTCATCAGGCTTGCACGTGCAGGTGAGCAAACGGGTGTTGTGCAGAAAAAGTTGGGAAAACGTGTGCCTTCTGATGCAAGCTGGTCAATAAAAGGTGTACGAACTTCATCGTTCCCACTGCAACCCGCTGCCCAAGGACCCTGATCATCTGTCAAAATAAAAATAACGTTCGGTTGGGTTTCCATTTTATTTTCTCCTGATTGAGCATCACCGATTAGGAATGTTGGAGCAACTGCTGCGGCGACAGTGCCAGTGCCAACATTCTTCAAGAAGTTCCGACGGGATATGTTTGTTGTATATTTCCTTTCCTTATCGGACATGTTATGCTCCTTGTGGTATTTTGTATAGATCAAATTAGAACATATCTCATAAACCATTTATATTGTTGTTTGTGATGTGTATGAGATTGATACAACGGACGGGGAGACCCAGTCCCTACGAAATACGGACAGGGAGACCCAGTCCCTACGAAATACGGACAGGGAAACCCAGTCCCTACGAAATACGGACAGGGAGACCCAGTCCCTACGAAATACGGACGGGGAGACCCAGTCCCTACGAAATACGGACAGGGAGACCCAGTCCCTACGAAAAACGGACAAGGGAGACCCAGTTCCTACGAAAAACGGACAGGGAGACCCAGTCCCTACGAAAAACGGACAGGGAGACCCAGTCCTACGAAATACGGACAGGGAAACCCAGTCCCTACGAAAAACGGACAGGGAGACCCAGTCCCTACGAAAAACGGACAGGGAGACCCAGTCCTACGAAATACGGACAGGGAAACCCAGTCCCTACGAAATACGGGCAGGGAAACCCAGTCCCTACGAAATACGGACAGGGAAACCCAGTCCCTACGAAATACGGACAGGGAGACCCAGTCCCTACGAAATACGGTGCTGTGATCAGAAATTTACAGACAATTAGGTTTATGAGATACACTCTAACTATTACACATTTCTACGGGGTGGTGCGTATCTTGGATGGAAAGAATCTTCTCCGTATCGTCCATCACCAAGTTTAGCTGCCTGTCCACCACCCGTGACTGAACATCTTGCGCCGTCCAATTCTGGGTTGACGTAGCGTTCAAACCATGCCCCCATCTGGTTGCGCATTTCGGATATGAGCGCGTTATGTTCATTCTCTTCTATCAGGTTTTTGCGTTCCTTAGGATCTTTTTGTAGGTTGTAAAGTTCATGTGGACCGTAAGGATAGCGATGAACATATTTCCACTCTTGTGTGCGTATCATCCGAACCGGTCCATATTCATCAAAAACAACGATTTCATTTTGTGCATCGTTTGTTTCACCATTGAGTGCAGAAACAAAACTCTTGCCGGGAGACAAATCATCATTCGGATCCGGTAGACCGAGATAATCAAGGAGTGTCGGCATGAAGTCGTATTGACTCACCATCGCTTCACTGACGCGTCCTTCAGGAATTCTACCGGGTTGACTGATAACAAACGGAACCTTGACCGAATTTTCATACATATTCAGTGGAAACGTACCATTGCCTTTATGCCAAAATCCGTTATGTCCACACGAATACCCATTATCACTACTGAAGACAACGAGTGTATTGTCTCTGATACCTAACTCAGCGAGTCGGTCTAAGATGCGTCCGACGTTTAAATCGAGTGCTGTTATTGCAGCGAAATAACCTTTCAACGATTCTCTATTTCCCATGTGTGCTGCTGCCCCCTGCACTGCCCACGGATGTAATGATTCTTGTGGACATGTTTTGAACGGACAATCGTCATAAGAATCTACGATATCCTGTGGATGTCCAGTAAATGGTGTATGTGGAGCATTGTAGTTGACGCTGAGATAGAAGGGACCATCCTTATTTGCTGAAATAAAATCTAACGCATCATCAGTGATTACATCTGTAAGGTAGCCGGGTTGTTCCTCAACTTCTCCATCGCGAATCATATTTGCATCGTTGTATTTGCTACCCCCAGTGGGCAAAGCAAACCAATGGCTGAAGCCGTGCTGTGGTGTCACACTATCGCCGAGGTGCCATTTCCCGCTTAAACCTACGGTGTAATCATTTTCTGCCAGAACATCGGTATAGCATGTCAATCCTTCAAGATACCTGGATGCATCGGGAGGCATGTTTCCATCGCGAATCCAGTCGTGGACACCGTGTGCTGATGGGATGCGTCCAGTCATAAGGCTTGCGCGTGCGGGTGAGCAGACCGGACTTGTGCAGAAGAAATTAGGGAAACGTGTGCCTTCTGTTGCGAGTTGGTCAATGTAAGGTGTGCGGACTTCATCGTTGCCGCTGCATCCCATTGCCCAAGGTCCCTGGTCGTCTGTTAGAACAAAGATGACATTTGGTTTGTTATCCATTAATTTTAGTTCTCCATTCAGTTGGGATAGATCATAAATGCTTATTCACTTGCTTTTTGTAGTTCTTCAAGAAGTCTGACGATGTCTCGGTAACATTTATCAAACGAATCTGCTTGCCGTGCTTGTTCAATGTCAAAGCGTGCTGTGAGTGCGGGTTGGTCGCGCGTTTCACTATATGTTTTACCGCTCTGCATTCGTCGGTGTAACCATTCTTTTGCTCCTCGGATTGCTTCAGGATTATCTGGCGGATCAATATCATTTTTTAATCCTCGCATCCCACGAAGTGACTTGGCTGCTGCAAGCAACCATGCTTCAAATTCATATTTAGCGAGCACAACGGCAATCGGTATATTACGAAAAACTGGTACAATTCGATGAATTAATGTCGGTGCTAATTCTGCCGGACAGTCATCGTCACTGTCAAGAATAATGAGTATGCCTCCTTGTCTTTCAATCCTCTGAGCGGCTATTCCGACTGCATGTTCAAGCTCCCCTGTCTTTAATACCTTGTTTCTGGAAAATCGGACGGGAGTTGGAACAATAGGGTATATTTCAGGACAATGCATCGCTGCGACGCGTCGAATCAAGATTGGCACTGCTTTAACCTCACCTTTTCCTTCAACAACACATCCAATATTGACTGTCATTCAAGCGTCCTTTTCTTTTTTGTATCTGGAACGCTATTGATGGATTCAGAAAGTGTCAGCTGCTGCACTTTTGGACCATAACCTTTAGGAATCTGCGTAAGGTCAGGTTGAAATTGATCGAGGCGTAAGTATTCACCTGCAGTACACAACCGATCACGTAAGGCGGATTTTCCTACTGCGTCTACTGGGGCAATAATTGTATTTCCATCATGTACTTCAACAACGAGTATTGACTCCACATCCAGATGTTTGTCATCAAGTAGGTCTGTGCTGTGAGTGGTGACGATAACCTGTGTTCTGTGGGCAGCATCCCGAAGAGCATCAAGCAGTACGGCTACCGCCCCAGGATGCAGTGCTATCTCTGGCTCCTGAATTCCGATGAGTGACACGCGTTTTTGTGCGTTCTGATCTCCTTGAAAAAGTGCTACCAAAATTCCCAAGGCGCGTAGAGAACCATCAGACATATTGTTTGCCAGGAATCGCCAAGAGTATTTATCACCTGACACATCCTGCTTAAACGCTAACATCTCCTTGTTCCCAACCTTTTCGACTTCTACACCACGAACACCGGGAACGATTATTGACAGATATTCCTCTATGTTTTGCTTCACTTTAGGTGAAAGTTGAGCGAAAACACTTGTAATGTTACTCCCGTTACAAGTAAGAAATTCGCTATGATCCGGTGTTTGCAAGTCACGAATCATATCCGGATTGAAATTGTAGAACCCCATCTGACAAAACGCATCATAGACAGGACGAAATTCTGGCAAACCTGAATTGTTTACCAAGTAGAGTCTATCAGACACAGCAGGTGGTGCGACCTTTACGCTTGTTTGCGTTACTGTTCCTTTATTAACATTGAAGTATATATCGGGTTGCAGTTTAAACTGTTCTTTCTGTACTTCGTACCTTCCAGTTGTAAGTGCGCGAATACAAAATGCGTAAGAACCAGTGGTACCATTGGGTAAAGTGAATTCAAGTGAAATACTGAAATGCTTCGGGTGGCCACGAGATCGACGTCGGACAGCATTCATCCCCCCACGATCGCGTATAGCGTGTTCTAAGGTGTAATTCAACGCATCAGCAACAAACCGCAATGCATCAAGAAAATTACTCTTCCCAGAACCGTTGCGTCCCACAAGGAATGTCAGCGGCTGCAACTGTACATCACATGCTGCAATGCTCTTATAGTTCTTTAGGGTGACTCTTCTAATAAACGTTGAATCTTGCATATCACTATTTAAACCTCATTATGCTACAGGAAATCCAGACCCTACAAGGGGTTCACCGTCTTCCACTTCAATCGTCGGTACGAGGACGTGTCCAGGCGATTGTGCGTTGTTATAGCAAACACCTTGTGCCATGAATATCATGACAAACGCGCGACGTTGCTTGTCAGTAACATTTGGTGGTGTTCCGTGCCAGTTTAGGCAGTGATGGAACATACACTCACCCGCTTTTAGTTCAACAGGGATTCCGTGAGTAATGTCCAAACTCCGTCTTTCATTCCACGGATTCGGAGGTGGTTCACGACCCTCTTCTTGTGCCTTTGCTATTTCAGCATTGAACGTTGCTTTTGCTTCAACCGAAAATCGTTCGTCTTTGTGACTTTTTGGTATTACGTGCATGCATCCGCTATCAACCGTTGCATCGTCTAATGCAAGCCAGCAGCTTACAATGTTCGGAGGACTGAGGGGCCAGAAAAAGAAATCGTGATGAAATCCGAAATGTCCATTATCTTGTGGCGGTTTAGAGATAACTTGGTCATGCCAGAGTCGGACTTCCGTTGTTTCCAACAATGCACACGCAGTTTCTGCAATTAGTGGATTATGGATAGCTGCCTCATAACTTGCTTCACGTTTCCACATATTGACGAATTGATGGATTGCACGTGGATGATCTCTGCCTCTATGGAGGCGTTGTCCTTGGCGGTCATGTCCGTATTTAAACTCTGGGGATGAATCATCTCCCTCGTTGAGTTCCAATTCGATGATAGTATCTAATCCATCGCGCATGGTTTCTACACCATCAGTATCTAATACTTTGCCGAATTTGAGGTATCCGTTTTCTTGGAAGAAGTTAATCTGTTCTTGTGTTGCCATTAGGTTTCTCTCTCCTTGTGTCAACGCTCTATTGTATAAATGACAATTTCATAATGCGGTACGATCCTGATATTAATAAGTATAACATATTCACAGATTTTGCGTAAGGAGTTATATTGTGAAGGCAGGGTTCTTTAGTTTTCGGATTGTCGTGTAGCATTCCACATCTCGGCGCGGGTGATAAATACAGTGGGATCCTGCAGCCATTCTCCATAACCGATGTTTCTATCATCGGTTAAGTAGTTGATCCTTTCATCAATACACGCGGCAAGTTCAGCATCTTTCAAGGCGAACGTAAAACCTCCGTATTCGACTTGGTCATCGCGTGCAGTGACAACGAATGCCTCTCCGGATGCAAAAGCAGCATCTTGGTTACCAATCTCACCTCTGGCGATGGCATCAATACTGCCTTCAGTGAGAGCATCAAGCAACGCTGATTCACCTATCTCGTCTCCCAGATAAATCACCTGTGGCATATTCTCCGATGGTGGATAGAGACGGGTTCTGCCTGCCAAACTTGGAGAAGCACTGGCTGCGGTAATCCTATAATTATCTGTTCCATCGGTGACGATAGTATCTTGTGGCGTTTCAATGCGCGTTCCTTCAAGAAGAACGCCATCGGTGTCAACAATACCAGTGATTTGAAGCAAGCGCGCTTCTCCTGTCGTACCGGGCAGCACACCAACGCGAACATCACGTGTAAGGGAACCGTAGTCAGAGAGACGATCAGCATCATTGGCACGGACGAGAAGCGATTGCCGGAACTTGATATGTCCCGATGTAAAGACAACAAGCGGGGTGCCTGCTGTGTCTCGGGTCCGAGTATCAAGAATTGTGATTCCACCCCCGATAATGTCAAATTCAGGTTCGGCAGCTTTGAGCCAGATACCGGGCCATTCAGCGATGGCACTCCGTGTGAAAGATACGCCTATATTTTCCATCATTTCAAGGGCTGTTAATAGGTTTGCTTCATAACCTTGATGTGTGTTGAAGGCATCAGCAGTTGGGTCTTCGTCGGCACTGGAACTCACAGGCGCAAAATAGGCATAGAAACCCACATTGAGAACACGTCCCCCGTCAATACAAGTTGCGTCCGTTGTTATTTTGTCAGGGGTGATAACCTGCTGAATCCGTTGACAACCTAAGAACATAGATGTCATCAATAGGAATAAGATAAAATATGTAAAACTACTATTTTTCATAGTTGCGCTTACACCAGTAACTTTCAATTATAGTAACTGGCAATAAGGGGTGTGTAATGGTAGTTATTCATCAGGACACAAACTGAAAGTTTGTGGCAGAATACGCGTTTGGTATTCTGCATTAAAAAAGAGACATTTTCAATTAGACATGGTATTAGGTTAACCAATTTTCCATACTTGTTCAGTTATGAAATCGTCGCTAATTTTGATACAAAATTCGCTATTTTTTCACCGTACGAAATTTGCGTTTTTTTCGGTGAGCAGTACGGTTTTTAAATCTCTTGTTAGTCTTGTCACTGCTTGTGTTGGTAGCGTGTTTTTTGAAAAATCTATTTTTTTTATTTCGCCTGATTTCGTACGGTTTGAATCTTAGTGATTTTTTAGCAATTGCAGTCGTTTTTCTAATCCAAAAATCTGGTCTCTGATGTGTTGCGTATGCGCGTTTTCTATCTGGTTTTTTGTGTTGATAATCCTACAGTATATCTGATAGATTGTCTGTCTGATTGGTTTCATATTATTACCCTTATAAAAGTTGTCCTGCGAGGTCTATTCTATTGTTTATATTCCATTGTATATTGTAGTATAACATAATGAATATATGTTTGTCAAGTTAATTTTCAATTTTTTCTGGAAGGAACTTTAAATATCCATCGGTAAGCGTAAATTGCTATCGTTTAGGTGGAAATTGTGAAGTGTGTGCTTGAGATTTATTGGCTTTTAATTTTGAGAACCGTACAGTTTTTTGTTTACTGTACAGTTAGGAGTTGGTGATTTTTTTATCAAACGTTTCAACTCTGAAACACTTTCTGTAATCTCAGGGGGTTTGTTGAAGCCCATCAATCTCATTCAGTCGAATAAGCTGCTACCGAATAGTATAACACTTCAAGCAATGATAGTCTTTGGTATGGGCGTGTAAATATTTTGTCACTCTATTTGTCAGAATCGCGGATTATCGCGGATGACACGGATTGCGCGGATTATGTTTTTTGTGATTTGTAGGTTTCTGATTATGATTTGGATTTATGTGTGATGATGTGCTTTGTCTGAACCAGGATTATCAGGAAAGACAGGAAAGACAGGATAAGAGGATTTTGGTCAAATCTGCAGCACCAGAGGTTGTGTATTGTAATTGTCACCGTTTTTGTCTGAATCGCGGATTACGCGGAGAACACGGAAGACGCGGAAGTGTGTTTAAGGATAAAGAGGATGACAATCGCGGTGATGTCAATTGTCATTAATACAGTATAAGATTTTCCTTTAAAATTCCAATTGAAATCTAATACTTTGTCAAGTCATATATGATTTGTATAACGGACGGGGAAACCCCGTCCCTACGAACGAATCTACTCATCATTTGAGTGTAGACAGAACACTAATGTATTAGCTTCCATAATGTCAATCGTTTGTTTAGGGGGTAGAGCCACTATTACGCCAAGCCTTCTTCCACTCCTTGTAGTTAAAGTTATCCTTCAAAATAGTAATATACAAGCGAGAAACCATATCTTCAATCATCTTTTCGATATCACTTGCTACATCAGCAGTAACGAGTAATTGTGCTATTCTTCCACCTGTCCCTGGCCCAAGTGGCTCAACAATAGCATCATACCATTGAAAACGAGATTCTATTGCCTCAGAAATAAACTCTTGCGGTGTTTGATCACCAAATTGTTTTGGAGAATAATAATTCGCAAGCGTAACGAGCATACTTGTAAGGGATTCTATGTAATCCAATTCTGCATGAATCATTTTAGTAGTATTACCTGTATCAAGTATTGGTTGCTTCTGTTTTTCAAGGACTAATTTCATTGCAGGCAGTGAATTAATATAGATTAAAGGGGGTTGGGTTGCTTGCGATCCTTCATCTGGTTGATGCTCTGGTTCTGATTCTGTTTTCTCATTTATCTTATCGTCACCTTCTCCTGACAATAACGTTCCACTACCAAAGAAAAGCAGAAAACCGATGAAAAACAGAGATAGTAGTCCAATTACTAAATAACGTGAGTTTGATAAGAAATATGACATATAGAGAACTCCTTTTTATGTAGTATCATTTCTAAATGATTATGTAACATTATTTCGTAGGTCGGGTAGAGCGAAGCGAAACCCGACACGTAGAGTTAGATAGGGTTTCCATGTCGGGTTTCGCTTCGCTCTACCTATATGTGTAAACTTAAGGATTTCCATACGCGGAAAACCCTCTCCAGTCCCGTAGGGACGCTATGTTTATAGTTAAACGTTATACAACCCCTCTTTAGTCCCGTAGGGACGCTATGTGTAAAAGCACACCATGATATAAACATATCGTCCCTACGGGACTGAAGAGAGGTGGGGGTACACATTTTTTCTATAAACATATCGTCCCTACGGGACTAAAGAGCATACAATCCCTATAACCATAAGGATTCGGAATGATTCATAAGTCCAACTAAGTTCCCTTAACTTTACACCTATGGGTTTCGCTTCGCTCTACCCGACCTACAGTTTATTTATGATAATTTGTCAATTAGAAATGGTATAATATCATTTACTGGTATTTTTCATAGTTGCGCTTACACCAGTAACTTTCAATAAGAGTAACTGGCAATGAGTATAAGGTCTAACGACATGAAATAGTTTGATAGAGTTCTTTGACAGCTTTGAATGTAGGCTATATTATTGTGTAAGTTCTATTAATCTTAGATAATACATCTTCAAGCCATTCAACTGCTTCAATGGCATCCTCAAGATCCTTCTTGGTAATATTTACAATGTTAGCATGGATTAGTGGGTTTAGAATGAATTTTTTAGCTGATTCTATCTTTTTAACGAGGGTAAGTTTTATAATACGCTTTTTATTGTTGCTTTTTGGATAAATTATTTTTTTGTCTTTTATTACTGTCCAAAAATCATTGCTGTTTAACGCATTTCCATCCTCTCGGTACTTGATAGGGATATTTTCTTTCTCACAATATCCTTTGATTATCGCTTCAAAAGCAGTACGAGTGTAAACAGCACAGGCTTTGTAATCATTTGCGTCAAGATATTCTCTGGCTTTTTCAAGGTATGTTTTATCTTCTACGTAGACTGGTACTTCGTATCCATAAACTTTTCCGCAATAGAGTTCGGCAGCTTTCCATTTTTCATCTTCAGATTTAAGCTTTTTGACCATCTCATAAAATGTCCGGTCATAAGTCATTAAAATGATTTGATATTTTGTCCATTCTTTTTCTTCCAAAATTTTAAATAAAGACAAACGATGTGACATATCTAAGCCGATTAAAACATCATCCAGAACGATAAGTCTTAGGTCACTGTCCGGTTGTAACTTGAATCCTGCGAAAAAGATTGAAAGTGCAATTGCCGATAGTTTTGCCTCATTCAGAAATCGGTGATATGCCAGATCACCTTCAAGATCTGTTCCCAAAAAATTAACCTTTAAGAGAATCTGCTGCGGATAAAGACTGTTACTTTCGATTTTATCGGGTTCGAATGTGACTTTCTCAAAGTCCAGTTCAATCTGAATGTCGGTGTTTTCGTATCCAAATTTGTTTAGGATGTCATTTGCATCTTTTTCCAAATCGTTTAGTGTATCCTGAAGGCCTGTATTGAAAGTCTCAAGTTGTTGGTTAAAAGTTATAATTTCTTGTGTTGCTCCCTGATCCGAAGGAACAGTCTTTAATATTATATCCCACTGTTCTGAAAATTTGCGCGTTGGAACAGCTTGTTCATTGACAACATTCTTTAATAAAGTATTGATCAATAGATCAAATACATTCACACTATTTTCATCTTGATGAAGAAAATTCGTCTTCAAGAGGTCCTTATAATCAAGAAAACCTTTTGCCCATGATGCCTCAACAATCGGTTGAACTGATGTGTGTTCTTGCACATCCTCAGACCATTCATAGCTATCTTTATTTAACTTTGGATCAGGTGTAAAGTAGAGTTTGATATAACCCTTATCGGTTTTATCCACGAAAATATTTTGATTAAATTTGATGGATCTATTTTCACTGGACTCAAGGAATAACTTTAAGGCATCATATAGTGACGTTTTACCGCTACCGTTTTCACCGTAAAGTAAAAGGTTCTGTCCTTTTTCACTAAGATCAATTACATCTGCTCCTCGAAAAGTTTTAAAATTTTTGATCTCAATTTTAGTAATTCTCACCATTTACCCTCAATGATTCGGATAGGTCTTAGCCTATCCTGAAAAAATAGGTTTTTCCGAACCGGGTGTTCTCTATCGTGTAAACGCTCGTAAAGCGAACGAAATACGGACATTTTATCCTCGTGCATTTCATCTATCTTAAGCAACTGCTCTGCCATAAGGTGTTTAAAGATATCTCTGTCAGCATTCTTTAGCACATCAGGCAGATAAAGCTCATAAACTAATCCGTTGATGATCCACTCAAAATATCTGAGCACCGTGATGTCGCGGGAATTTGCTAAATCTTTGTTGTTTATCGTCGGTTGTTGCTGAAGATAGATGAGGTAATCGACGAGTTTGAGAACCAAATTTTTCTGTGCTGTGTCCATATTAGGGATAGGTATCTTTTTTATATAATCCTGACGTGCCTCAAGTTCACCTGCATGTAACTGTTTAGATGTTTGCGAATAGAACCATTCCACTGCCAGTGTATTGAGCAGACCACATAACCACCTTTCCTCGGTAGGGATAATATAGCAAGTATGTCCACAAATTAAACCTTGAGTTTCTACAGCAAAAGTTTGTCTGTTATAGAGATTTGGACAAACCAGTTTTGGTTGATTGAAACGTTCTATCTCGCCAAGAGAAACTGGGAGTTCGTACCATTTCTGTTCGTCACTTTTTATGTTCAGAGCATCTCTGTATTTTTCTAAGTATTTCAGGATAGCTGGATAATTGTTAATCTCTATACCGCGATATGTCAATATTAACCACTGATTTTGTGCATCTACATGCCAGCGTATAATATCTTGTCCCTGTAAAAATGGCTTCAAAATATTAGATGATGAGGGGTGATCTGCAATGAGTTCATCTCGTGTTTCCTTATTTACAACAAACACTTCAGTTGGGACTGTTTCTATACCAAAGTAGGGTTTTATTTTAACATATTCTCCCAGTGTAATGTTAGTTTTGCGGAACTCCTTCAGCAAATTCAAAACCTCTCGTGATTCAAGGGGTTTTCCATCGGAGTTTAAGACTTTTTCCTCCATGGGGTACCGGTATCTGAAGCCTTGTCTGACCAAAACAGCAATGTCTTCAGGTAACTTAGCCTTGTGTTTTTGCTCAAACGCCTTAACGTTCTTATAATCATTCCGAAATGCAGCAACAATATCTAATCCCATTTCCTTGGCGGTAATTAGATCAGTTTTGGCTTTTTCCCACTCTTGTTGGTTTAGTAGAACCTCACCTCTATTGTAATATGCATGGGCAAGTTTTGGATTGAGTTCTATTGCTTTGCTATAGTCTTCAATGGCACGATTAAAATCGCCTTGGATGAAATAAGTATTACCGCGATTGTAATAAGGATAATAATGTTTTGGATTGAGTTCTATTGCCTTGCTATAGTCTTTAATAGCAAGATCATACTCGCGCTTGTCATGGTAAGCAATACCGCGATTGTAGTAGGTTTTGAAAAAATTGGGATTCAGTTGTATTGCTTTATTATAATCTTTAATAGCAAGGTCAATTTCATCTTTGTTTCGGTAGGCGGCACCACGATTGTTGTAAGGATCTGCATAATTAGGGTCTAATTGTATTGCCTTACTACAATCTTGAATGGCTTGATCATGTTCACCTTTGTCTCGATAGACAGCACCACGATTATTATAGGCTTTCGCGTAATCTCTTTTGAGTTCTATTGCTTTGTTAAAGTCTTTTATGGCAAGGTCGTACTCACCTTTTTCACCATAAACGATACCGCGATTGTTAAATGCCTCAACATAATTGGATTTGAATTCTACGGCTTTGGCATAGTTTTCTATTGCCAGGTCAAATTCGCCTTTAATGTCGAATACATTACCAAGATAACAATAAGCCTCAGCATATTTCGGATCTATTTTGATCGCTTTGCCAAATTCCGAGATAGCAAGATCAAACTTACCTTTTTGTACTAAATCCATTCCATGAGCGATATGAATATCTTTATCAGACGTTTCTTTTGAGTGGGATGTCAGCATTGCAGTGATGTCTGCGGGTAATTGAATGCCTGTTTTTTGTTCAAAATCTCCAACGTTTTCATAGTTGTGATTGAACGCAGTGATAATATCTACTCCCAAGTCTTTGGCAAAGGTTAGATCGTTTTCAGCTTTTTTCCATTCATTAAGTTGTAACCAAACTTCTGCTCGATTGTAATAGGCAATAGCAAATTTCGGATCGAGTTGTATCACGGTGCTAAAATCTTTAATAGCAAGGTTTCCTTCACCATTTTTATTATAAGCGAGACCACGATTGTTATATGCAATGGAACATTCTGGATTGAAGGTGATTGCAGTATTATAATCTGCAATAGCCTTATTGATCTTTCCTCTAATATCATAAACATTACCACGATTGATATAAGCAAAGTAATAACTTGGATTCAATTCTATTGCTTTAGAGTAGTCTTGGATTGCATCATCAAAATAGTTTTTAGCATTATAAGCATTCCCCCGATTAAAATATGCATCAAAACACTCTGGATTCAGTCCTATTGCTTTGTTATGATCTGCAATTGCCTTGTCAAAGTCACCCTTGGCATAGTAAACTATACCTCGGTTGTTATAGGAAATAACAGAATTTGGATCACATTCTATAGCGATACTAAGGTTTTTAATGGCACTGTCAAAATCATCTCTCATATAGTAAATAGATGAACGACTGTTATAAGCGTTAGGATCGTTTGGCGTTAATTTTATTGCCATATCAAAATCATCAAGTGCCTTGTCAAGAGATCCGGTAAACTGATAAGCAATACCGCGGTTATTATAGCCACCAGCATAATCAGGTTTTAGCTTTAATACAGTGTTAAAGTCCTCAAGTGCTCTGTCAAAAGCACCAGTAGATTGATAGGTAAGCCCACGATGATTATAGGCTTCTATTAGGTCTGGTTTTAGTTTTATTGCTTTGTTATAGTCTCTAATAGCGCGATCAACATTATTCTTTGTTCTGTAAGCATCTCCCCGATTAACATAAACTTCTGCGAATGTTGGCATTATTTTTATCGCAGTGTTATAGTCTTCAATTGCAAGAGCAATTTCACCTATTTTACTGTTGGCAGTTCCGCGATTGTAATATGCCACTGTATCATTAGGTTCAAGTTGTATTGCTATGGTATAGTCTTTAATTCCCTTCTTGAAATCTCCTTTGCCAAAATAGACGGTTCCACGGTTCAAATAAGCTGCAGAAAGATGCGGATCTAGTTCTATCGCTTTTGTAAAATCTGCGATGGCGAGATCAATATTACTTTTTTCCGCATAGGCAACACCCCGATCATTATAAGCTCCGATTAAATTTGGATCTAATTCTATAGCTTTGCTGAAATTCGATATTGCAAGATCATACTCTCCATTATTATTGTGAACGATGCCGAGAGTGTTGTAAGCTTTGGCATCCTGAGGAGTGCTGGTTACAACTGCGTTGTAATCTTCAATATCATGATTAGGCGTGCCTATGTAACGGTAAGAATTACTGGGGGCAAGAAAATCAAAGTTTGGTTGTAACATAACCTTCTCTCCTGCACAATAAGGATTACTTGAGGATAATGATAACATGCAAGGCGAACAGATATCAACTGGATATTATGAAGTGGGTGTGTAATCCATTTAAAGAATACTTGGAAACAAGAACCATTGAGCCGAGACATCTCAAGAAAGAAACTTTGTCCTGTTATCGGTTTGATACCGGACTGTCTGCGGACAATCCATTAATATTCCCTTTGATCTTTATAGGATCGGTGCAGGAAATATACTGTAGAGATGCCGAGAGCGATAAGGATAAAGAGGATGACAATCGCGGTGCCGAGGCGACTCTTTGATTTACTCTCAGTTTGGGTTTCAGTTTTGGGTACTTCAGGCGTCGGTGTTGTTATTTCAGGCATCGGTGTTGTTATTTCAGGGGACGGTGGACGAGGCGTTATTTCCGGGTCTGTTTCTCTATCTGGTTTCGGTGCAGGTTCTATTTTGGGGGGTGTTAACGGCTCTATCTCAACTTTGGTTGTTCTATAGGCTGGAGGCACGTCGCCAACAGTCCATCCAGTGCCTGTGGTTTCACAGTAGTAATAACGTGTGCCATTGTAAGTGACCGAGGACCCCGTAAAGTCACCACTGACACCGAGTGCTATGTGGTTGGGAGTGTAGATGAGTACTGTCTTTTCACCTAATCCGCGTAGGATGGCTGCAACCAAGATCGTCGTATCTTCGCAATCTCCTCCGCCATCAATTAAGGTTTCGACTGCATAGCGTCTGAATTCGTCGTAACCTGTTGTTACGTCATCAAACGTGTAGGGTAGGGATTGGACGAAGCTTAGGACAAAGTCTATACGTTCCTGATGTGACCATTGACGGTGCTGTTTGAAGATGTTCTGAAATTCACGTGTCAGGTTGCCTATCGTTGTTCTTCCTTCCTCAACTAATTTGGGAATATCATAACGTTCTTTGCCATCGTAGGAATTATACTTTTCAATGTCAATTGTCATTAATGCGGTATAAGATTTTCCTTTAAAATTCCATACATACCGTTTTCCCATTGTTTGTCTGGTATTCGGAGGACGTTGTTGGACAAGTCCGTCTATGATTCGGACATAGCTGAGTGCATCTTGTGCATCGCTATTTGGAATTATAAGAAAACTGCTCAGGAGTAGAGAGATAAACAATCTAATATACATAATGAACTATCCTTCTGTTAATTTTCCTGCTCAAGTCGATAAAATAACAGAATTTCAATGCGGCGGTTTTTAGCTTTTAACACACGAGTCCTATTATGCTGAATGAGTTTCTTTCGGTTATAAGTGCTATCATCATTTAAACGTTTAACAGGTTTATATTCACCGAAAGAGGTTGCTGACATAAGGTGTTTCGCTGGATCTATTCTAATGTCACGTTGTAAGAATTTATAGACCTCAATGGCACGTTTTGATGCAAGATTTAAGTTAAAAAAATCGTCACCAACCGGACGGTCAGGGTCTGCATGCCCTTGGATCTGTATCTCCTTGATGTGCTTTAAATTCTTTTTTATTTCGTGACCGACATCCCGAAGTGTTCTCTTTCCTTCTTCGTTCAGATTAGATTTGTTTCGTCTAAACAAAATACGGTCACTGAAACTGTAACGTTGCAGTGTAGTCTCATTGGTAATTTGAATTTCCGTGTACTTACCATCATTAAGGTAAATTGGAATCACGAAGGAATCGATCGCTGTTTCTTCATCTTTCGTTTTCTTGACATCTCCCCATTCAATACCGTATTGAGCAGCGATTGCTTTGATCATTGCATTCTGTTTTTCTTCAACTTTTGTCAGATCATGTGTTCCGGGGGGATCAGGTGGAACCGGTACTGGTTTTACAGAAAAGGAAACGATAACTGCAAACACTACAATGACTAATATCAAGACAAGTGTCAGCATTAAGTCTGAAAAAGATGGCCAAAAGTTGAAATCTAATGTATTGTCTTCCATAATGTCAATCGTTTTTTTCTGGGGTAAAGCCACCCTTATCCCAAGCCTTCAACCACTCATTATAGTTAAAGTTATCTTCTAAAATATCATCAAAATACAAGTGAAAAACCATCTCTTCAATCATTTTTTCAACATCACCTGTTACGCCAGCAGTAGCCGTTAATTGTGCTATTTTTCCACCTGTCATTGGCCCAAGCGGTTCAACAACAGCATTATGCCACCGGAAACGAGATTCTATTACCTCAGAAATAAACTCTTGCGGTGTTTGATCACCAAATTGCTTTGGAGAATAATACTTCGCAAGCGTAACGAGTATACCTGTAAGGGATTCTATGTAATCCGATTCTGCGTGAATCATTTTAGTAGTAATACCTGTATCAAATACTGGTTGCATCTGTTTGTGAAGGGCGATTTTGAATGCAGGCAGCGATTTTATATAAATTAGGGGTGGTTGGCGTACGTGTAATTCTTCATCTGGTTGATGCTCTAGTTCTGATTCTATTCTCTCACTTATTTTACCGTCACCTTCTCTTGACGATAACGCTCCACTACCAAAGAAAAGCAGATAACCAAAGAGAAGCAGAGATAGTAGTACAATTACTAAATAACGTGAGTTGGATAATAAAGATAGCATATAGAGAACTCCTTTTTATGTAATATCAGTATTAGAATAAACTTTGTCACTTTTCTTCATCTTTAGATTGGGATTCGGAGGATTGTCTAGATGTTTTTTCAGCTAAAAGGATTCCATTTTCCACCGCGAAATGGACCTTTCCGCTTGCGTTTCGATCCTGATTGGTTCTCCGGTTTTCCCAATGTATTGACAACATTCACTAAGGTATTGACAGCATCCGCTAACGTTTTAGAATGCTGGGAAATATTTTTGACAGAGGTATCGAGTTCCTCTATACTGGCTTTAAGAGGGGTAACATCTGCTTTATCTACTTTTTCCACGAATTGTTGTGAGGCTGTGCCTAACGTTTCAACATGTCTCTCAATTGTTACGATGGACTGGCTGAGCGTTCCTGAATCTGATGTAAAAGATTTTATTGCAGTAGCAAGGTTTTTAGTATCTTCAGTCAGTCCGTTGACATTACCGCTCAGTTCATTAACAGCATTTTGCTGATTCTTACTGCTATCATCTAATTGGTTCAACAGATTTGAGACACTCTTACTTAAGTTTTTGGCTTCGGTGAGTTGCTCCGCATAGTTTTTATTTTGTTTTTCTATCTCTCCCTGCAGATCGCCAACAATCGTTCTCATATACGTAACTAAATCTGCAAAAGTGCCTCTCATTCGTTCTGCAGCTTCTTTAAGTGGAGCATCAAAGTTCTCTAATCGATTGTTAAGAATTTCCAACTGCTCATCAAAGGTCTTCTGAATTTGAACAACAGCATCCTTGAGTGGAGTATCAAAGTTCTCTAATCGATTATTTAGTACTTCTAATTTTTCATCTAAGACACTTTGAACATTCTCAAGATTAGTTGCTAATCCGCCGGTAAGGGTTTTTAATTCATTCTCCAAAGTTTGTTGAAGATCTGTTAAGTCTGTCTTCAACTGATCTTGTATCTCTAAGAAATGTTCTTTATTGTTACTGTTTATTTGCTCAAACCACTCTCTATTTCGCTCGTGTATACTTGTATTTGCATCTGTTGCTACATTGATAAACTTTTGCAGTGTCCCGTCAATTTGTTCACGGGACTTAATAAAAGCATCTTCATAGCTTTTCAGGGAATTCAAAACATTGTGTAGAGTTTGAGTCTGCTCATCTAACTTTTGATCTTGTTCATCTAATTTTTGGTTCGCTGCATTTTGAAATTCTTGGTGGAGACTACGGATTTCATCTTGAAAGCCTGTTAAACGGGTAACATTTTCAGTAAATTCTTGTGAAAACTGTCCAAGGCTTTCTGTAAAACCTTTGCTAAGTACATCAGCAGCAGTGTTGATTTGTGATGCCGCTGAGTTGATTTGTGAAGCGGAATCAGATAAAGGTTTCGTAATTGCATTAGCACGTTTTAAATTTTCATCAAACTCACTAATATTGCCTTGTACGTTTTCAACTAATTTACCAACTTGGGCTGCGGTTTGATACCCGCTTCGCATCTGTACTTCACTTTCATGGAGTGTTTGAATTAGTTTCTGTGATGTTGTAGGATAGAGCTGAGGAACCCATACGGTTAAGGTCAACTGTTCCAGAACTGCTTTGATAGGGTGGCATGCAAACTGCAAATAAGCACCGTAAAGAATAACACCTAAAACAGTAAAAAAAATCCCGCAAATGCTCGGGGCAAGAGCCCCTTTTATTCCTTCAAGCACTATTCCCAATGCTTGGGTCATCCTTTCACTATTGTCCCTGGATGTATCATTTGCCACGGTTTCTTTCAACACAGGAGAGAGTCCTGTTAAGCTATCTGCGAGTCCAAAGAGCGTCCCGAGGAGCCCGATCACGATGAATACTGCCAACACGGAACGAAACAAACTGTTCCGTTTAAATAGCTCAGATGAGGTGTGACTAATTAACTCACTGACTTCAAGACGGGTTTCATCCCAACCTGCTAAGAAAATCGCTTTAAGATGTTTTGCTATCGGAGAACGTTTGTTAAGGCTTCTTTCATTGCAAAATTCGCTGAACGCGTTTTCAGGATCGGCTTTCTGATCGTTATCTTCGCTCCCACGATCTCGCTCTTGTCGGGCAGTGACAAGCGGCTGGACATTCTGCTTGTTTTCGATCTGTTTCTGTTCTGTCCGCAACCAACACCAATACCTGATGAGTTCTATAAGCCAGTATAAAAAGAAGGTTGTCAAAAAAACTAAAATAACTAAAGCGATCAGGTTCGTCGGAAATAGGTATTCGCTAAAGAATTGAGGCATAAGTCTTTTTATTTTTTAAAGTTAATCTGTTGTTTTTTACAAACACAATTTAGAAGCGTATTTTGATTTTCCTTTAGGTCTCTTGTAATTCTAATATCCCTTCATCTTTAAGAGTCCATGTTTCTTTTTTGTCATCTGGTTCAAAAATTGCTGGTTGAATAAGTTTTATGATCTGATAATTCCGACGATCATCAAAATGAGAACATTTAAACACTTCTCCAAAAGCTCCGACGGTATACGTTGAAGGTTCCACGACTAAACCATAAACCGGAACCACTGCATATAACCTGTCGGCTTCAATATAGCAAGCCAAATAACAACCTGCGGAGTTATTTTTGAAAATAGGGGCAATATCTTCCTGCCGGTTTCGGTAACGTTCTTCGGCGTTTACTACATCTATTTTGCAATTTTCCCTAAAAATGTCTAAAAAATGTCCCCACGCTTGTCTGTCTTTAATTCCTGCATTATAGGAGTCACGGAATTCTAAGATGGACTGTGAAGGCATCTCTATATCAATACGAATTCTATTTTCTTCAGCTGACTCCGTTGCTATTGTAGGTATCGTAAAACTTCCATTTGGTAAACTATCTATAATTGATTCAATAGAATTAAAAATCCTTTGCGTATTCTTTTTGTTTTCAGCAGCTAACTTTTGATATAAAATCTCTGGATCAAAATCTTTAGTTAAATTTTGAACATGTTTATTAACATTCAACAAGTCTTCTTTTAAATCAAGATTAACCTGTATGGAACTGTCTACTTTATATTTCACATTATTCAATTCATCAGGAATCTCTTTATATTGGAAAAACATCCGGAGAAGAAATATGAGGATCGCAAGAATTAGAACCCCAAAAATAATTTGTGTATAGAAGATAACTCTTAACCCAAATACTACATCCTGCTGGTTTTCGGGAACCATCTCCTGCTGGTTTTCGGGAACCATCTCCTGCTGGTTTTCGGGAACCATCTCCTGCTGGTTTTCGGGAACCACATCCTGCTGGTCTGCCAATGAAAAAAACGGACAAGCTATCATAACAAACGCTAAAATACCGCAGCAAAATATCTTATGTATCCAATAGTTTCTAGTGTGGTCCATTAAGGTGATGCTCCATTCTTTGCCCATTCTTTAGTTTTTCGCTCCAATAATTTCTCCAATGCCTTAATATAAATCGGTTCAACAATAATAAGTTTTTTGTCAGTTTGCAAAGCGAGTTGTTCTTGGCGTCTGAACCAATCATTTAAATCGCTTGTAAGTTCTTTTCCTAGTTCTGGATCAAGAATCATTGGAGCACCAAGTGATTTGCCAAAGCTCGAATTGAATACCTCTATGAATTTTTCTATCTGCGGTAGTTTATTTCTTGATTTTAGGTGTTTACCGAATTCCTCATCAGTTAGAATAGTTTTCCAACTACAATTTTCTTCACCTGAAACTCCTTCACCTGCCACAAAATCTTCACCTGCCAATATGCCAAATTCTTTTTCCGTCACCTCAAGAATAGTTGTCTTATCAACTAATCCAGCAGCAGCCTCATGTTTCGGTTGTGGTGTAATATTAAGTGTAAAAATATCGTTTGGATTAAAACCTGACGCAGCAATGATAATCTCTTTGAGATGTCTATTACTTTCACTGCCTTGTTTGAAATTACCATTATCCAACCAATGTAGAATACGCGCTCCATTACCGCCAATGTATACATTCGGCATCTTAGGTTCAAAATCTTTGTACTCACCAAGATAATTAAGAATTAATCCGACGTAATATAACAGCCCGGAAACACCCAAGGTGATAAAGGGAATGAATGATGTGTCTTTTATCTGTCCTCCGTAAACAGCGAATTTACCCTCTAAACCATCTTCAGAATTATTGATCCATTCGTTTATCCATGTATCTGCTTGGCTATAGAACTTGCCAGATTTGGATGCGTTATTTAACATTGGAATGACATCATCAGAAACGTTGAATTTCTCTAAAAAGTTAGGATTATGTTTTAGCAGATCTAAAAAAATGGTTCTGCCAGCAAATCTGATTGACGTTTGCCAACACAACTTGTTATCCTCCCAGATTGAGATGTCAGAGGTTTCTCCTCCGATGTCTATACAAACTGCTCCATTGGCAAACCCTCCGAAACAACCTGCTAAGTATCTTGCAGTAGTGATACTCTCAGATTCAAACGTCACTGTGCCTGTTTTAATCCCTGTTACATCTCCACAAACTCTTGTCGCCTGAGTGCAAATGTTTTCGAATTGTCTCTTATAATCCTCAGAAAAGGCAAGTGGATAAGAAAAATGCCAGTTTATCTCGTTAACACTGTTATTAATTGCTTCCGCAGCACATTGAAGGCAGATTTGTTCTATGAATGCTCGAGTACGAGTTCTATCGTTTGAATCATCAGACCATTTGAGATTGCTAACGACATTTTCTTCCAATTTGTAATTTTCACCAAAATAGATCCGACCATCCAGCAGTGGCTCAAGACGCGGTTCCGGCACTTGCAATTTACTTATAGAATGATCGTGTTGTTGGAACAAACTAAAAAAAGGAGTTTCTTCACTTTGTAAGGAAAAAAACTCTTTATACATATTCGTGCGAGCGGTTTGTGTTGAGTTCGTGATATGGAAAAGACGATCATCAAAGTTCATAGGGTTCGAAATTCCATCTATTTTGTCGCGCCGGTAAACAGTGGTTCCACTGGTACCGAAATCAATGCCAATGTCCCATGTTTGTGTACCTGGCGGTCTATCTTGCATTGATAATAGCAAGAATCCCGCTTCTTCATGGGTTTTATCCTGAACGGATTCATACTTACAGAGCATAGCTTTAGGATAAGAAGGTGTTTGGGTAATTTCCGATTTAATATTTTCGTCCTTTTTCAGGGGGCACGACACAGAAGCGGCATCTTTTTCTAAAAACGGTTCTGCATAAAATGTATTTTCACCGGCTTTCCTGCAATAGGTATAGTTAGCTTTCCAACCTGACATTCTGAAATCGGGCCAAACTTCCAATACCGGCAAATGATCAATCTCAATAATTTCAGGGGTTCCAAATATTTTGTGATCATCGCTATCTTTCTGCTGAATATACTCTTGAGAAATTTCCATATCCGTACCATCTTCAGAAGAAGGGAGGCGTATATTGACATTGATACCGGTCGGTGTACTATCAAAAGTAATACGTTGGTTTAACTCGTTGACATTAAAATTGTTTAGCAACTCCTTTCTAAATGGAAGAATTGGTGTGACAGGTTTACCGTCTACTCTGAGGTTAGCACTACCTGGAGGTTGAAGAATATTACTCCCAAGAAAAGCATTTTGTTGGTTGATGACAAAAAGATTTTGGGTGAAGTATTCTTTAGGTGCTATTGGAAAGTTCATACCAGTAAAGATGCCCACTACCATACCGAGAGAGGTATTAGACAATTCTGGCTGCCCATCAGGTATTCCACCTAAACGCCTTGTAAAATCGAGAATTGCCCCATCTAAATTTGCTTTTATCGTTGAATCATCGAGTGGTTTGATATGATTTTGATAAAATTCATTAAGCCAACCAGCTACGGAGGCTCTTTCATCTACTCGCAAATAGTCATACGGATCGCAGAGACGCGGTGCCACAAACCAAGGCACAATATCAGACGAAATATAGTCTATATAGTCTATAGAAGAACATAGGAGAGTCGTTGGTGAAGTCATACCAATTGGGTTGTCATTAAACAGAATGAGATAGAGTTGATCCCAAGTAGTCGAGGTTTCCAATGTACGCACTGGGAGCAACTTGCGTAACGCCCGAAGAAACTCCGGCGTATTTTCATTATTCCCATCAGGTATCTTTATTAACTCGGTCTTCAGTGGAAAGTTCCGTTGTTCCTTGAGTGCCAAGAGTGTTAAAAGTCCTCGCCATTCCCCCAAAATGCAATCGTGCATTGGATGGTCTGCATCGTAAAGAGCTATTTCAAACAGAAGCGGGCGTGCCCACATACTTGGAATACTATCAATATCAATGAACCTCGAATTAATTTGTGTAACATCAAGATTATCAGCGATACTGTCAAGTGCAATAGGAGGCACCTCTACAAAATCTCCTTGACTTGGAAGGAAACCTAAATTTACACCATTATCCTTTAAAGGTGGAAGAAGCGGAAAACTTGGCATATAATCCTCTAATCTATTGTTGTATGCAAACCTTTAATTCATCGAAAACTGTTCAACCTATTATTTCAAGAAACTTTATTGAGAATTGACCTTCAAGTCTCATGCATTGAGCATTTAAACCCTTTTACAATTTGTGTATAAAACACTCAGAAACTTTCCAATATCAGTGCCTTTTTTATCTTTTTCCTTTACGTGACACATGTTTTTCCAAAGTTTGTTCAACGCTGCTCGCCTTAAAGGTCTCAGTGTATCTGCTGAGATGTGTCTTTCGCATTTAGTTGAGTCGAATTCATCAATGGGATCAGATTGATCTCCCGATGCCTTTTTAGAATTTTGAACATTTGCGAACCAAATCAAAAAATCTTCGCAATAGTCCGCTACATTATCAAGTGCACCTTCTATATTGTTGTCGGTTAGAGATAGCTTAGGGACGTTCCGTTCAAAGAAATCTATGTACCATGGGGCATCATAATCACGACTCCCGCCGGACTTACGAATTTCATCAAGTCTTTGCTTATAAATGTCCAAATAGGCAAAAGAGAAATAAGTCAACTGGCGCAGCTTAGAATGTACGTTGTTACCATCCGGTATATCTTGCCATTCAAGCGGATTGTTACCTCGATCCAATCTGAAATAATGAGCCCCGTCATCTGATGCAAAATCTTTGGTGAAAAAGTCTATTGCAGCCAACGCCGCATAGAGTTCAATGAAATGTTGTGCATTCCGTTGTGTCTTTCCACCCAGAGAGGTGTCAACTTCAATTTGGGAAGTATCCCCAAGCAGATAAATCGCATTGTAAACAAGATTTCTATTCCAGCGACTATAATACTTGAGGGCTTGCTTGGGTATTCATTAAGAAATGTTCAGCCCTTGCTTTAAGTTCATTATCTCCTGTATCTTGGAAAGTAAAATAAGGTAGTAGTAGTGCCCCGCCTATTTGCACATTTATTGGACTTGCTCTCAATTCATCCTTAATCAGTTCCGCTATGGTAGGAAATCCAGCAGCACCGGTGCCCCCAAAAATTGAACCTGCTAAAAAAATTTTAGCATTTACATCATTCGCAACTTTCGCACGAAATGTTTGCCACGGATCACCGTCTCTCAATACCGTTTGTGCCATAACCGATGCACCAATTGAGGGGTGGCCTCGAAAACCTTTACCTAACTCAGTTGTTCTTTCTTTTTTACTATATAAAACTTCAAAAAGATGCGCTGCGGTATCTTTTGCAAGCTTGAGACCATCGTACCCGAAAAAATCAGATAAACAAGGTGTCACGTCATCTCCCAGATTAAACGGAGAAAAAATGGGGTTTTTGGCAAAATCTATTCTTGTTTGCAGTAAAGATGGTTGTTCAAGATTTTCGTTATCACGAAATTTCTTATAGTGATTCAAAGTTTCTACGGCACGTTCAAGACTACCGTTTGCCTCGTCAGGATCGACAAATAGCATGTAAAGCTCAGCATTCCTGTCTGGCATCATTCCTGCCGCGGCAAGATGAATTAGGGACTCCAAACACTTGACACCCGTCCCACCAATTCCAATAGCATAATAACCCATCAATTTACTCCTATAAAAATATTTACCAACGACGAAATTGCTTGGCAAGTATTGGTGTATATTTAACAGCCACAGGTGAAAATAGAACCGTAGCAAAGTAATATAGTCCCAATCCATTCAAGATAAAACACAAGTATGTTGACCATAGGCTGCTATCAGCTTTTTCAATAAAAAATATACTGACACAGATTGCAGCAGCAGGCAAAATAAACAGAATCCCCCACCATCCACGTTTTCCATAGGCTCTATGAGTTTTTGTTTTGAAAACTCCCTGTCCCAAGCCGTACCAAAGAAAACATGCAACGCCAGCGGTTGCAACACAGACAAGAGCCCATACTTGAAAATTTGCTATCCATTCTTCCGTTTCAAGAGTTGTATTAGACAGATCAGGCGGATCGTAATTCTCTAGAAGAAAAGGCTCAACAACAAAAGCTAAGAAAACAAACAAAACAATAAAAAACAAAATACCGAATATACAAATTATGTGTTGCTGCATATTAGAACACCCTTCTTTACCTCTGTTTGATGTAGAAGTGAAATGTAGCAATTTTGGGATCATGTATCCGTGCGGTTACCTTTAAAAGACCTTGAACAAAGTTTACTAAGTTAAGGGTCTTAGCACCGGTCCGCTCTTCTCCCATATCCCATTTTGAACACCAATCGGGGACTTGAAATGTGTCAACATTCGGGCTCAGAGTTACTTCATATAGATAGACTGCCCTTCGAGGCAAAGACTCCGAGTCTAAAATAAAATCAACACTAAGAACATTACTCTCTTCATCTCTTGAATGTTCTGATGTCACCTTCAGACATTCAACAGCTATTGGACTTAATTTCGTCTCTCCCCTCGGAGCATACCAAGCTTCTATAGAAGAAGACATTATCGTATCAGATTCAAAGCTCATCACATAAGGCAATAGTTTGTAATTCAATGTATCAGATATTTCGGCGGGAATGGACTTTCTCCAAATTACATATTGTGGAATTTGTCTCTGATCAGGTTTAAGGGTCTTGGGATTCAGATTCTTTTTATCAATTTCTTCTGTTTCGTCAAAAAACAGTAAAGGATCTACTAAATACCGAGAAAAGATAATCGCATGTAGTTCAGACAATCCATTGTTCAATATTTCTAATAAGAGATCAAAATAATGCTTTATATCTGCATGCCTGCCTAAAACAAGTAGATAACACGGACGGAATCTTTCAGGGTCCTCAGTCCCGCTGTCATGTGGTAGTGGATCCCCATCTATATCAAAGACTGTTCCAACAAATTCGCTACGAATTCCGAAAAGTCCTATCTCAAGATCCTTTTGTATATATTGTTCTTTGAGTTGGGTAATTAATAGAGTTATATCTTGTTTATCTTGAAAAAGGTCTGTCACAATGATAACTAATGGGATTTCTTCTTTACTATTGTTGACAACTTCCGGGGTAATGGATATCTCTGTTGGTTCGTCAGGATTGCTACTTTCCTCTATTTGATTGCTAACGCGCCGATCTTCAAAATCAAGGACTTTTTGAATGGATGTTACGAGATTAATATTTCTATTTTGGTAGAAGTCTCTGTGCGTGACGTTTAAGTAAGTATTTCTGCCAATGTCTTCAACTAATTCACCGAACCTAAAAAAGTCAACAGTTCCGTTTTGCCAACCACTCACAATAACGCTTTCTAAATGACGGCACATTTGCGTGTAACGCGTAGAACCGGGAACAACAAAACCTTGCATTGAAAGTGTCGCGTCAAAATAGATTCGGGCAACAAGTTTCTCAGATATTTTTTCATGATTTTCATGAATTGCGTCAGCATCGTCTTGTGGTAAATCTGGGACTTTATTGTCACTGATCCCACCACAGCTTGTCATAAAAACAAGAGAGCATAGATAAATTGAAAATAATATGAAACTCGTTTTCCACACTATTTCTTTATGTTGCTTCTTCTGTGTCAATATACAGTAGAAACTGGTCTTATTGTGTGAATACTGCCGAACCATTTCAAGATACCTCCAAATTCCCTTAGTAAATTCTCTTAACTAAAGTGTCACCGAGTGTTTTTCAACTTTTCCATTTTCAGCTTTTCCATATATTCATCATACGCAACTTTTGTGCTCTTTAATACTTTTTGAGCATCTTTAAATATATCTTGGTTTTTTGGATAGCCTTGTTTCGCTAACTCGTTAGCTCTTAATACCGCCTTGTGAGCTTCTACATACTCATTTTTCTTATAATAGATAACTTTAGCAATATAGCAATATGCATCCACAGAATAATCGTTATTGGGAACTGTTACTTTGTGCAGACGATTTATCGCTCTCTCAATAAGTTCTTTCATTTTGATGAGGTTACTTTCGCGCTCTGCTTGTTTTATAAGAGCTTTTCCAAGATCAAAATAATCCTCAATGGAAGGTTCTTTTAGTTTGAGCAATTTATTATGTTCCACCTTTATATCAGCAAGTTTTTCCTTTGTATTCTCATGTGCTTCCACCACTGAGTTGAGCCGTTTATCAGTTTGCTGGAGTTTACCCTCTGCTGTCTGTAACCGAGATTCTACATCGTCAAGTTTATCCTTTGTATTCTCATGTGCTTCCACCACTTTCTGGAGTTTACCCTCTGTTGTCTGTAACCGAGATTCTACATTGCCAAGTTTATCCTTTGTCACGAAGTTTAACTCAACGTGAGATTTGAATTCATTGAATTCATTGCGAGAAACACCACAACCATAGATAACGAACAGAAACAATAGACATATCCATACACTTCTATTGACTAACATACTTCATACCTCTCTATAATAATTTTGATTTATTCGTCTTAACATTTAGATCTAAGGTGTAAGGAATAATTCAAATGTATGTGGTTCAGACGCGCTTTGAATTGCCTGACCTTTCTGAATGTAAATAGGTTCTAAAGTGATCGTAATACGACCAGCATTCTTTCTTCCTAATGTTTCAACTGATATTTTAAAAACTTCGCTGCCACCTTGACTTATCTCAGAAATTGTCTTTGTTGGGCGAGTTATTTTCAATTGGTGTTCCTCTAATGTAAAGTGCTCTTTCCAATTGACACGTACATTTTGGGCGGGTGCCCCCTTATTTTCTACTGTGCATTCAATTATCCCTTTGTCGGTTGAACCGAGATTGGGCTTGTCGTTGCCAGATTCATCTGTTAAACGAGCTGTTACTGACAAGTTTGGCTTGTCTCGTTCTCTTTCCTCAAGAACGATTGTTAGTTCTTCATTATATATAACAGCCGTAACACCTTCTTTTTCATAAAGATTCTTTACAGCACTTTTTTGGAACATCGTAAACTCTGGCAATATAAATATACCTATGCCAAATCCAATAAGGATACCAACTAACATCATTATGCTCTTCATAGGACTATTCCTTCAAAATAACTTAGATCACCGTGCGGGAATTGGAGGATTATAGGCAATATCAACTCTCTAATCTTTCAATAATCTTCAAAAATGTGTAAGTCTTGTGTATAATAACATAATAATAATACATGTCAAGCATTTTTTTACATTTTTCTTGAAAATATTTTCTTGTGAAGTCCATTTATTACCACTTTTTCTTAATCATCATGTCGGAAACTGATGATTTCTGGCTTTCAAACCGCGATCAATCACGAAGACCACACTTGTTGCAAAACTCGCTTCATCGGATGTGAGGAACAATCATATCATCCACATGCATTTGAATGGATCTCATTAATACTTCAGATCTGAAATGGGGTTTCCATCTGTGTCAGTAATACGTAGAATAAATGTACATGCCCCTTCCTCATTGCATACTTTAATGAGGATACTGTTTTTGCCTTGTCTGAGTGTGACAGGAATAATATAAGTGTCA
Organism: Candidatus Poribacteria bacterium; assembly: GCA_965261435.1. Lineage (GTDB taxonomy): Bacteria > Poribacteria > WGA-4E > WGA-4E > WGA-3G > MSPOR6. The sequence goes on along the minus strand of CBDHDL010000021.1, from coordinate 1,157,376 downwards.
AGTCGAACAGCATAGGTTTTTGTATGTACGAATTCCTCTTTGCCGTTTAACCATAATTTGCCTTGGTCATCACTGTCAAAACGTAATTGGACTTCACGTTCATCAGGGGATGTGACGGTTGCGAAAGCATAGAAGACTTGCCAATTAACATTCCTTTCTCCGAGATGGATATTACCGTTTAATTTCCTGTCGCTGAGCTTTTTCCATCCCACAGGCCCAACCTGTCCATCATGTTTTTTCGTTAAGTCAATTTCCGTAATGTCTTCAGGTATGTATGCAGTATCAAAACCGATTCCTCCTGCATTGTCAAACGGTCCAAGTACCATCCACGCGTCTTCAGTTACAAAACAGGTGTTTTGGATATGTGCATCTGCCTTTTCATGTCTTCCACTTTCACGATAATATTCCGCTAAACTGAAGTTGGTATCTATTTGAAGTTTCAGACTGCTTGTATTATTAGGGTCAAGTTCAACAATCAAATCATCAATTCTTTTGATATAAGTGTCTGCATTGTCATGCCTACCTGTATCCCGATAATATGTCGCGAGACTGAGATAGGCATTTAACTGAAGATTCAGCTTTTCTGTCGTAAGGTTTCTGGTGAGTGTGTCAATCATCTGAATATGCGCATCCGCTTTCTGATTCATACTATTATCGTGATAGAACATGGCTAAGAGGAGATGTGCATTCAGTTGGATGCTGCGGTTATTAGGAAAATCTTCTATTATTTTGCTCACCATTTCAGTGAAACCATCTTTATCCTGAACATTCTTACCTATCTTACCAATTTTTGCGAACAATTGTCGGTGAAAACTTGGTAGTGTTGTAACGGTTTTCTCTGGATTGTAATCTGCCGCAGATAGGTTTTTGGTGAATTGTTCAAGTGCCTCACCATACCATTCGTTGGCGAGGTATACCTCACCTTTCGTCAAGATATGGTCTGAGATTTTTGGTTTATTTGGTGAGAGTTCAAGAAATTGCATCACATTCTCTTTGGTTTGTTCTTTGGAAGAGATGTCCATATCAGATACATGTTCTTGATCTTCTCCTCGTGCACGCTTGTGTATTTTATCCCAATCCCAAAATAGAGTGAAACCGCCACCAACACTTATAAGTGTTTTGTTATCCTGTGAGAATAGTAATTTTTCGACTGTAACCGTATGTCCATCCAACGTGGTGAGTTGATTACCGGTCACTACATCCCATAACCCGATTTTACCACCCCAGCAGCCGATGATCATAATTGTGTTATCTGGTGAAAAGATGAATGTCTCGTTATTTTCTTCTTCAGTAAAACGTATTTCCTTAAAGTGGGGTTGCTTTGCTCTTCCTATTATACGTATCCGTTTTCTGCTGCTGACAGCGATGAGTGAACCGTCTGAAGAGAATGCAAAGTGTTGTATAGGTTCACGATTTTCATCGTCAGACGATAACTCATCAAAGAAGGAACTCAACTCTGTCCCAGTTTGCGTATCCCACAGTTGAACATGTCCACCCGATGTTCCACTGACAATCATCTTTCCATCTGGTGAAAATTTCACAGTATTGATAAAAGGTTTATTATCGGAATCTTCATCGTGTTCTGAGGTGATTATCTTTCGTTGTTCCCCTGTTTCTATATTTAGCAGATGGATATGAAAACCCCCTTCTGCTAAGGTTATTGCATCAGGTGAGAATACCTCTCCAGGACCGCCTGTAAAAGTCTTTAACTCCTGTCCAGTGTTAACATCAGTCAGACGAAGGACATCTCCTTGATAGTTTGGTTTAAATGGATTGGTTTGTAGACCTTCATTAGCAAGTATTGTTCCATCGGGGGATAACACAAGATCTCTCCATGTCCACCAGTATAAGCGTTCCTCAAGTGTCGCTTTTGTTACCGAAGTGGTTTTTTGGAATTCCTTTAGATTCCAAACAGAGACTATACCGTTGTCTGATACACTTACCAGTTTAGAATCATCATTTGACATTGATGCTGTCCTTATCCACAGGTGTCCAGCGATCCGGTTTTGCATCGGTTTTCTATTTTTAATGTCCCAAAACTGGATTGTTCCATCGGTTCCACCGCTTGCAAGCGTATTACCGTCTGGCGAAAAAGCTAATGTATCAACAAAACCGTGATGTCCCGTGAAAGTAGCGATCAATTCACCTGTAAGAGCAGACCATAATTTGATAGTGCTATCTTCACTGCCACAGGCAAGTTGTGTTCCGTCTGGAGAGAAAGTCAATGCAGTGGGTCTACCATTTCTCTCGTTTTTCAAAGGGTTTTTAATTACCTCTTTTCCATTTTCGTTTGTTACGCTCCATAAGTTTCCTTCTATAGGTTTTTGTAAGAGGAGAGATTCCTCTGTAGTGGTCGTATCCCATATTTGAACTGTTGTATCCAAGTTTCCAGTAGCGAGGTGGGTTCCATTAGGAGAGAATTTCAGTGTCAAGGCACGGTTTGTTGTATCGTAATACTCCATGTAATAATCGCGCAAACGAAATTCTTTCCCGATTTTCCTGAGAGTGGCTAACTGGTTTCCAGTGTTCGTATCCCATAACTGAATTTTTCCATCATTACTACCGATGGCGATTTTGTCCTCTGTGAGCGCGTAGTTTTCGAGATGTATGCGTCCAGGTCTCTCTTCCATTTTTGTCGTTGTGGTTTCTCCACTTTCAACATCTACTCTATAAATAGTATCTCTTGACTTACTCAAAAAGATAAGTGTTTTGCTATCAATTGAGAACCGCAGGATAGCTGCCGCAGGTAAATTCTCTTTAACTGGTACTTCACTCTTTTTGGTTATATTCCATAATGCAACGTTGTGTTCAAGTGAAGTGCCTCCGAGACTGGAAAGTGGGTCTTCTCCGCTGGATGCGATGAAGCGACCGTCTGGAGAATATGTAACCTCTCCGCGCATGCTTGGTAATAGTGAAATCTCGTTACCAGTTTGGACATCGTAAATCCAGACACCCATACTGCTGCCTATTGCCAATTGTGTTCCATCTGGCGAAAACTGAATATTTCTTATGCCACCCTTACCTAAACGCATTTTTGCTTCTTTTGGTAGATGCCATTGTGGATAATTCTCTGTATTACTAAACCCAAGACCTGACATTATTAGCACTGTAACACAGATTACGGCGGAGGTTAGCCATGGGAGAAACGGCTTGCTTGCAGATGGCACTACAGGTTCTGTTTTGGTGATCTCACGCTTACTATTTGTAGTGAGATGGGGTGAGATTTTGAAATTCTCTAATGTTTTTTTGATCATGGGGTAATCCTTCCTCAAGTTATACCATTTCTATTAATTTTTCTCTCATTACCGGCTGTTTAGAAATGAAGCGGGAAACGGCACAATCTAACAGAATGTGGCAGAATACGCGTTTGGTATTCTGCATTAAAAAAAGAGACATTATCAATTAGAAATGGTATTATTTTATTGCTTCAGATCGGAAATTGGTGGTTGCCTGCGGTTAACCCGCCATCAATGACGAAAACTGCACCCGTTGCAAAACTCGCTTCATCGGATGCAAGGAAGAGGGCAGCGTTGGCTATGTCTACTGGTTTTCCGATACGTCCGAGCGGATACCACGGGATGATTTCGTCCAGTATATTCGGATTACGTTCAATCATCGGTTCCCAGACTTCGGTCTGTACGGTGCCGGGACAGATACAGTTGATACGGATATTGTCTTTGCCATGCGCTACAGCCATTGAACGCGTCAATGCGATGACTCCACCTTTTGCCGCAGAATAGGCGTGTATCCCCTGCAATCCGATGAGACCGTTTACAGAGGCGATGTTGACAATACTACCACCGTCATCCTGTTGCATGACGGGTATAACAGCATTACTACAATGACTCGTGCCTTGAAGTGCTACGGATAAGTTTGCTTCCCAGTTGTTGTTTAGGACATCTTCTGTAGAGCAGATAGCGTTGTTTACAAGTATATCAACTGTTCCGTAGGTCTCTACAGTTGTATTAATGAGTGTATCTGCAGCTTTAGCATCAGCGACATTAGCGTTGACAAATAGTGCTTCACCACCTGCATCAGTGATAGCAGAAACAGTTGTGGTTCCGAGGGTGTCGTTCACGTCATCAACGACGACTTTAGCTCCCTCTTCGGCAAAGCGAATTGCGATTGCTTTGCCGATACCGCGTCCTGCTCCGGTGACAATGGCTATTTTATCTTGTAATCGCATGATGTCGTTTTTCGCATCCCTATTCGTTTTTTGCATGGTATAATAGTACTATAGTTGGGCAGTTTTCAGATTGTTTTGTGTTGTTATGATTCATTAGAATACGTTGCTTACATCGTGAAGAAATACACCTGTCGCCCCGCTGGGGCTTAGGATAAAGATACAAATATGTTACTATACACCTTTCGTCCCTCTGGGACTGTCGTATTGATGTAGTTTCTATTTTTGCTGAGTTTCTAAACGACATAAGGCTATATTAATAAGAATAGAGCAAAGCCCCAGCGGGGCGACAGGTGTATAGAAATGTGAATAGAAAACAAACAGTCTTTAGTCCCAGCGGGGCGACAGGTGTATGGTTATGCAGACAGTTATTAAGGTAGAATATACTTATTCTAATCGGATACTCTGGATCAACTGAATGTTGTGCCGTAGTAATTCATTGACCAATTCGTCAACATCTTTTTTCGTAACACCAGCGAGATGTTGCAGAAAGTCATCAACGTCTTTTTCAAGATAGATAGGAGTTCTGAAAACAGCATCAGCATTGTAAAATTTGCCGCGTTCACCTTTTGAAAAATCATATTCGGCTTTCATTGATTGTACTCCTCATATTGTCTGATTTCGGTTTGGGTTGCTTTACGAGCGGAGATAATACGAATGTTCATATAGTGTGTCATACGCTCAAAAGTGTGTATGACAATTAGTAAAATACCATTTATATCAAGACCTAAAGTGATCCAACGATCTTCATCTGTACTATGTTCTTCATCAAAAACAGTAATCTGATTCGGATCACGAAAAACAGTTGTTGATCTTAAAAAAGACACTTTGTGTTTTCTCTCATTTTGTCTTTCTTTTTCAAAATCCCATTCAAAATTATACAGCAACTGTATCTCCTAAAGCAAATCCTAATGTTGCAGCGTCTGCGAAATGAAGAGTTTCGTCCGATCATGTTGTGGGTTATCAAAGAAATCGACGGGGGATGCTTCCTCTACAACGACTCCTTCATCAAAGAACATGACTCTATCAGCCACTTCTCGTGCGAATCCCATCTCGTGTGTAACGACGAGCATCGTCATACCTGAATGTGCCAGTTCCCGCATCACGTCTAATACTTCAGAGATCATCTCTGGGTCAAGCGCACTTGTGGGTTCATCAAATAACATGATTTTTGGTTCCATTGCTAATGCTCTTGCAATTGCGACCCGTTGCTGCTGTCCACCAGAAATTTCTGCTGGATACTTATACGCTTGATCAGCGATACCCATTCGATCTAATAATGCCAATGCCGACTCTTCCGCTGCCTTTTTTGACATCTTCCTAACTTGGATTGGACCTAAGGTTATATTTTTTATATTTGTCAGGTGAGGAAACAGGTTGAACTGTTGAAACACCATGCCGACTTCCTGACGAATTAGATTGATATTACGCAGATCATCGCTTAGCTCAATACCATCAACGATGATTGTTCCGCGCTGATGTTCTTCAAGCCGATTGATTGTTCGAATAAAAGTCGACTTTCCTGATCCCGATGGACCACAAATAACAGCCTTTTCACCTTTTTTGAAAGTAGTAGTTATACCTTTAAGGACATGAAAATCATCAAACCATTTGTGTACGTCTTCACATATAATTATTGGGTCGTTCGTTACATTTTCAGTCATTGATATATTCCTTCCTTGTGATTCTCCCTTTGATGCGGAGATTCTACCAAACCTTTAATGTTGTCCTACTCCTAAATCTGCTTCAACTTTCTGACTGACAAAGGACATTGAGTAAGTAAAAATGAAATATACGATTGCAACAAAGAGATACACTTCAGGTTGCAGCCCTGTCCATTCTGGATTCCCGAGCACGCTATCGGCTATCCCTAATAAATCAAGTAGTCCAACAATAAAGACTAAAGAAGTATCCTTAAAAAGTGCGATGAATTGTCCGACAATAGCTGGAATAACAGCGCGTAGTGCTTGTGGTAGAACGATGAAGATCATTGTTTTTGGATATGTTAGTCCGACAGCTTGTGCGGCTTCGTATTGTCCACTCTGAATTGCTTGAAGTCCGCCGCGTACATTCTCCGCCATATATGCAGCAGAGAAAAGCGTTAGCGCGACCATAGCGCGTATGACTTTATCAAGTTGAAAATCCCCTGGCATAAAAATCGGTAGCAATATACTACCCATAAACAGTATAGTTATCAACGGCACGCCACGGACCGTCTCAATAAAAAATGTGGATGTCCATCTTATCGCTGGCAGTTGACTTCTCCGTCCGAGTGCCAATAGCAGACCTATTGGAAAGCAAGCAACGATCCCAACCGCAGCCAGAATAAGTGTGAGTAGAAGTCCACCCCAATCTGTTGTCGTTACGGTTTCCGCGCCGAACCCATGCAGCATGAACATAGTCCACGGAAAGGAGAGTACCCAACCGATAACCACCCACTTCTTCCATTTATCCTTGTTCCGTCCAATTGCATAACATACTGCCATAATAACAGTCGCTATAACCGCTTGCTCTCTAACAGCTATGTGAAAAGGTAGAAGGACTATGATTGCACCAACGCAACCAATAGCAACTGTAATTTGCCGGGTCAATCCATTCCAAATGCCAGCACTCAATCCCAATAATACTGCCAATCCAAATACAACATGTGCAACTCTCCATAATTGATCCTCAGGATAAGAACCGACCATCAGGATTTTTAGGTTAGCAGGAATTACTGCCCAATGTGCTTGGGTAAATATCCATGTGAAAAGCCCCTTAATAACAAAGAATATAACTACAAGAGCTAAGCAGGTTAAAATGATATTATACCATGTGCTAAATAGATTATCTTTTAGCCATTTCAGTAAACCTTTTCTGGTATCTGGAGGTCTGGCTTCCTGGGTAAATGTGAGATTTTCCACTATTCTATCCTTTTTTTATATCCATCATGATTGCCCCTTCACATTATTCTACGGTAATGCCAATTCATCGGGTTGGGAGATCACTATTTGCTTTGATTGACCCCTTCGCATTATTCTACGGTTATACCAATTCATGAAAGCAGATGCCGTTAGGCTCATTGTAAGATAACTCACCATCATCATAGCGAAGATAGTGATAGCCTGTCCTGTTTGTTCCATCATTGTCTCTCCAATCTGAAAAAGGTCAGGATAGCCAATGAAGATTGCGATACTTGAGTTCTTGGCAAGGTTCAGAAATTGACTGGTGAGTGGTGGCACAATTATGGGAATAGCTTGAGGTATAACAACTAAACGTAATACTTGTGATTCCTTCAAACCGACAGATCTGGCTGCCTCCCGTTGCCCCTTTACCACTGCTTGTATCCCGCTTCTTACGATTTCTGCAATAAATGCACTTGTATAAACTGCGAGACCAATTAAAAGAGCGGAGAATTCTGGTGAAAAGCTTATCCCACCGACGAAGTTGAATCCTTGAAACACAGGTCGTTCTAATCTAAATGGTGTTTCTGGTATTAAAAACCATCCTACAAGAGCGGTTATTAGAAATATAGGGGCAGCAGTCCATTTTGCACTAAAGATTAAATTAGATCTAAAGGTCGGTTTGTCTGTCTGTTCAATTTCACGGAACTTAAAGAAATAACGATATGCTGCCAGACCAAGAACAACAAGAATAGCTAAGATGAGCCCCGATAGAAGATACCACATCCACGTGTTGAATCCTTCAGCGCGTTCAACTGAGGATAAGTATAGTCCGCGATTGTTGAGGAAAATTCTATCATTGAAGAAACTAAAACTCTCCCTCACAACAGGAAGTACACGCGTTATCGCATACCAAAACAGGATCTGCAGTAGAACCGGAATATTACGAAAAAATTCTACGTAGACAGATGCTATCTGACGGACAAGCCAATTACTGGAAAGACGCGCAATTCCAAAAAAGAAACCCATAACAGTCGCACAAAATATCCCTATTATACTAACTTTGAGCGTGTTAACAACACCAACCCAAAATGCCATGAGGTATGAATCTGAAGGATCAAATTCAATCCCTTCAGCGATACCAAACCCTGCTTCACTGTTTAAAAAAGACAGACCAAGTTTCATTCCCTGCCTTTCAAGACCATTTAGCATATTTGAAATTAGGAAAACTGCTAACACAACGAGTGCCTGAAGAAAAAGTACCTGGAAGAAAACTTTTAGAAATCGGATATTCCGCCAGAAGGGGATGTTTGAAGACTGTTGTAGCATTGTATTTTCTAACCTTGACCTTTCCTAATCGTTCCTAAGCGCAGCAGCGCGTTTGCTCAAGATAGTCTTTATAGAGTTTTCGTTTGAGATCTGCATTGATATCGGGTTTTGATAATTTCGTGTAGAGTTCAAGTTCTAACCACTTTTCAACAACAGCATCAAGTATTGCATGTAGTAATTCATCAGGTTTATCTGCATCATAAAAGATTTTACAGAATTGTTCAAGAGTATTTTCATCGTAAAGCGTAAAACCGTCCAGTTGGCTTTGTAGATTATAGAGTTTATTCGGGTCAGTTTCTTCTGGTAAAATTTCAGAAAGACGTTCCATTAAAATTTCATGCCATGTTCTAAATCGTTCCATCGCTATATCCCTCATATCTTTGTTTGACATCTAACGAATATGAAGATTAAGTTATTTGGGATTAATATGCGGGCGGGGAAACCCCGCCCTTACGAGTGTTTTTGGTTGCAGGTTTATGGTGCGATCTGTAAAGCCTTTGTATCTTGCCATGATTTGAAATTTCGATTTGAAATTTCGCGACCTGAGTTCAGTAATCATAACGCCAACACCTCATTCAGCAAACCTTCACTTTTCTGTCTGAATCGCGGATTATGCGGATTTATCGGATTACGCGGATTACATCAAAGCACGCCAAAAGTCGCTCTGGCAGATGAATGCCACCTCAAATTTCAATGTCAATAATCCACGATTCTTGCTGAACCAGGATTTGCAGGATTATACAGACTATCAGGATAAGAAATCCGCAGCATCAAGATAAACTATATACCAACTTTATCTATGTTTCTGATGCTACCAATCTCTTATCCGCAGAGATTCTATCGCATTTCGGATAGGATCATAAACTTTCAATCCTAACGGATAAACAGCCCCCTAAAATCCGATAAAATAATCAAACCCCACAAGTTTACCTGTAGGGTTCAATGTTGAAAACCATCAATCACTTGCTGATGTATTATATGAAGCATATTAACCATCTTATAAAAATCAAGGTGTAGTAAATGCAAATGGATTCTCAATAGGTTGAATATACATTTTTCTATTGGAGTATTTGATCTCTATATCAAAGTTAGAAAGTATATCTAACCCAAGCAATCCATCAATGTACTCATCCTCAGGTAAATCTATATTACATACATTTGCCTTCTTAAACTCTTTTCCAAACACTGTCAATCTACTAAGTTCTAAAAGGCTATTTTCTACATATCCACCAGCGGTAAGAAAATCGGTTGTACCGATAGGATTGAATATATCATAACCTAAATGTGACAAAACCTTTGAATTTATGGAGGTTATTGATGCCCCTGTGTCAAGCACTAATTTTACACTTCTTAAATCATTCTCATTAAAACTATGAATTGTCACGTCAACTGTGATTAGTTGTCGGCTTGGAATGTTGAAACTTAGGTTGTTCACTATAGTAGATACATTCTGTCTTCTGGAATTTCGCCAGTATAGCGTATTGCAGCTATGCCTTTATATTGACTTGATATATTGTCTATATCTTGACGATGTTTTTTGTTTGAAAAAACGACACCTGATATAAGTTCCGTTGTTTTTGGATTGATTTCACAATCAATAATAAACAACCACTCATTTGGAAATTTCTGGATCATTTCTTCATAAGTAAGACGATGCTTAGACATGGTACCCTCCAAGAGATTATAGTTATATATCCAAAAACCATTATACATTTCTGAACATAGAATGTCAACCAATAATCAGATTGAGGCAAGGTCTTTCAGTTCTCGTTTTATGTAATACCATTTCTATTAATTTTTCTCTCATTACCGGCTGTTTAGAAATGAAGCGGGGAACGGCACAATCTAACAGAATGTGGCAGAATACGCGTTTGGTATTCTGCATTAAAAAGAGACATTATCAATTAGAAATGGTATAAAATATCTTTCATGCTGGTTCAGACAGGGAAAAGTTGAATTAGTAGTAAATGCGCGCTTAAGTAAGCGCGCATTTACTAAAACGTTTTCTCAGTAATTCACGGTCTAACGGAACGGCATGGAATAAAGCAAACCACCTTCTGTCCAAGGTTTATTAACACCACGAGGCAAACCGATAGGTGTGAGATTACGTTCAAAAATCTCTCCATAGTTACCTACAGCCATAATAGCCTGCTTTGCCCAGTCATTAGGAAGTTCAAGTTTTTTTCCCATTTCACCGGTTTCACCCAAAAAGCGTTTGATTTCAGGATTATCCGTTTTAAAGCCACTGACATTAGCCTTTGTAATCTTGTGCTCTTCAGCAAAAAATGTCGCATAAACGATCCAACTCACAGCATCATTCCATTTGTTGTCACCATGAATTGTGACGGGCCCCAAAGGTTCCTTTGAAATGGTTTCATCCAGAATAACATGATCGTCTGGTTTTTTTAGGTCCTTTCGCCTTGCAACAAGCTGAGACTTGTCACTCGTGACAGCATCCAGACGTCCTGCATCATAACTATTGTAAAGCGTGTCAATGTCTGCGTAAACAACCGGATTGAAGTCAATTCCTAAAGAACGCATCGTATCAGCAAGGTTCAATTCGGTAGTGCTCCCCGCAGTGACACCGATACTTGCCCCTGCTAAATCTTTGATAGATTTGACATTAAGAGATTTAGGCACCATAAATCCTTGTCCATCGTAAAAGGTCGGTGGAGCGAAGTCAGTACTTAACTCTGCATCGCGGCTGAGCGTCCAAGTCGTGTTTCTGATTAAGACATCTATTTCACCGGTCTGAAGTGCGGTAAAACGTTCAGCAGCACTCAATGGTACAAATTCGACCTTATCGGGGTCACCGAGGACGGCAGCGGCAATTGCTCGCCCAAAATCAGCGTCAAAACCGCTCCATTTACCATCTCCACCGAGGAAGCCGAATCCCGGTAAACCGCCATGCACACCACAGACTAATTTATCACGTTTTTTGACTTTGTCAAGGATACTCTCGTGACTATCTGCAAACACCGGGGAAACCATTAAACAGACTAATACTAATAATAACATGCGAAAACCAAATTTTCTCATTATCTTTTCCTTTCAATATAATAGATTTGATGGTTTAAAAGAGTACAAAACTCTAATGATTAATCTCTAAACAGTAAAAGCAATAGTGGATAGTCCAGACTTAATATGTAGGTCGTGTAGAGGAACGAAACCCGACATGAAACAATACTTCAGGTAGTTTGTCGGGTTTCACTTCAATCTACCCGACCTACAATGTAAGCGTGGACAGTCCAATAGTTAGTTAATTGTAATAAACCTGTCACTCTCTAACTAAGGCGCGACCAGTTTTTTCTTCGCCTTGAAAAACGGAAATGCTGTCGCCGTTTGAATCTTTGACAAGCCAAATGTGACCGGCATGGGTATGATGAACACCGAATGCATTTGCCGCGACGCGACCGCGATAAGACTCATTGCCATCAGCATCTATCCAGTAGTATGTGATATCTGCTTCAGTCTTGTTTACAAATAGAATTGCAGTATGCTCACCGTCGTTAGCCTCTAAAGTTGAAAGTTTATTCGGTTCATATCGTTGTAAATCTGTCCATCTATCATTCCCTTTGCTGTCCAAATCAAACAACTGTTCATAGCATTCAGACAGTTCGGGTGGCCATTCAAACTTTGGTGAATTATCACGATCAAAATTTTTCAAATGCGGTAAATCTGTGCGTGTTTCACTCGTAGAATACCGCCAGTCGCTATCACCATATATCTCAGTCAGCAGTCCTGCTAAGTCAGGGTCATATTCTTTCAATATTCCACGTTTGCTGACATGATTGTGCTGTGCATCGTTTTCTCGGTTCGTGTTGAACCAAGATTGCGTTCCTTCCGCCCAATATTCTTCCTTGTTGGATGATGCATAAGTGCCTTTCCACAGTTCTTTTTCCATCGCTTTTTCATACAAACCTTTAAGCTGTTTGTCAAAATCGGGATCAACGGTACTAAGTCCCATCTGGTGTATAGCGTGGGCAAATTCATGAATTAAGATATTCTCTGTGCGGTAAGGATCACCAGGATAATTGAGCAGGTTTTCTTCACCACAACTTACTGCTGGACGCGCGGATGTTGCCCCTAAGCCACGCGCTCGACGATCCCAGTAAAAATCCGGTTTCAAGTCACTGTGTTCAGGAATAGCCGTAGTCATTTCGTTATAAGCCATGATAGAGAATCGAACGTTATTTTCTGCCAGCGCTTGTAACAGATCTGGTCGGTGTCCGATAACTTGTTGAATGAGCCAAGCTGCCTCTTGTAGAGCGTGCGGGTTCACCTTTTCAGATGCGACAACTGGGAATCCTCCAACATCAATCCACTGTTGATAAAAACCGGGCAGTTCAAATTCTTGTCGGACAGTGTCTGGTAGTGTCGTTGTGATTTCTACCGTGTCATTACCGGTTGAAAAAGTAGAAAGCATAATGCTCGCGCGCAATAATACATTCGTTAGGTTCATAAGAAGTTTCCAATCTTCTATGTTTAGTTGTTGAATAATATGATAAATGATTCAATGACATGCAAGATTCAATGACATGCAAATAGAGTATAGCATTAAACGACATAATTGTCACCTAAAAGTTACTAATTCTGGTAATCACAAAATACTAAGACTTTAAATGCCAATAATTCAACTGAGTACCCATCTTTTTTTTGCCCGAAATTGTGCAGTCATATTCAAAAACTGCACTTTTTTGTGCAGCAGATTAACGCTGAATTCGGCATAGTCCGTGCCTTGCCTATTCTGAATTGGCATATTATTTGCTTGTTTTAGTTTATAGATAGATATAAATGAGACCATAGTACGCCTTGTCAATTGAATGCCTGTGTCAAACATGCTTGACATCTTTTCAGAATCCCGTTAGAATTCGTCATGAAATATTATGTATTGTAGATCAAAAGGAGAAATAGAGTGAAAAAATTCATAGTCATAGAAATCTGCGTTATAGTAGCACTTGTTATCGGTATCTGGATAGGCCGTCTTACAAGTCCCTTTAACGACTATACGCATTACTACAAGAACGCGGATAATGCCTGGATTAAGGTGCAAGAATTAAATAATCCTCCCGTTACAATAGATGACCCAGACCCAAAACGATTAAACAGGCTTCGTGCTGCTTACCGTGCTGTGTTTGACAATTATCCGGATTCATATTGGGCGGATGATGCGCTTTATCGGCTTGCCGTACTTGCGCGTACAGATGAGGAAGCCTTCGCGCTTTATCGCAGGTTGATCCGAGACTATCCTGATAGTGAATATGCGGATGATTCGATATATGCAATTGCCTTTGCCTCGTTTAGGATCGGGGATGAACTGCGCAAGAAAGGTACACTTGAATCTGTGGATGCATTTTATGATCGCGCAATTTCTCTCTTTACAGATCTAATCACGACCTATCCGGGTAGTGTATTGGAAGCTGAAGCACAGTATAACATCGCCATGTGCTATAAAGGCAAAGGAAATTTAAATGCAGCCTTAACACAACTTGATAATATACGGTTAGAATATCGACATAATCAGATACTTCATAAGATTATATTTGCTACAGGTGAAGTTTACTATGAAAAGCAGGACTATGAAAACGCACGGATAGAATTCAAGAATGTAGTTGATTTTGGTGACCCTAATTATGCGCCATTCGCAAGTTACAAAATCGCTGAAACTTACTTCGCTGAAAGAGAATACGCGGATGCTATTCAAGCGTGTCAAAAAGTTATTGAACTCTACCCCGACACACAATTTGCCGAGGACGCTAACTTTTATATTGCGCAGCCGTTTGAAAAACTCGAAAGATACGATGAAGCCATCACACATCTTGAGGGCGCAATTGAGCAATATCCTGACAATGGAAGCGTCGTTGCTGCAAAGTATTATTTAGCACAAATATACCAACTCAATCAGGACACAGAGTTAGCAATTGAGGCATTTCAAGCGTTTGCCGATGATTCTACCCATGTTTATGATCATAGACTTTCAGCGCAATACGAGGTCGCGGAGATCCACAGAGAAACTGGAGACTTGGAACAAGCAATAGAGGCCTACGAAAAACTGCTTAAGGATTATCCTGATCCGCATCAAAGAGCAGACCATGCGTCACGCCAGATCACTAAGAATTATGTCCAAAAACTAAAAGCCGAATATCTAAGTGAAAACTAATGCTTTGTCAAGTCATAAATGATTTGTATATCGGACAGGGAAACCCTGTCCCTACGAACGGACTACTCATCATTTGTGTATAGACAGAACACTAAAGTGTATCTCATAAGTCAGATTTCTTGATTATCCCAATCGTTCTCACTGAAATATCTTCTTCTCGTACGGACGGGGTCTTCCTGTCCGTTATTTCAATCTATAATACATCGCAAACAACAGAATACCGCTGACCACACCCCATTTCTACTTGTATGTTACACACGTTAATGCTATTATATACGCTATTATACCATTTCTATAAATTATTGTCTCATTAGGCGATTATTATGGTAGTTATTCTTCAGGACACAAACTGAAAGTTTGTGCTACAAAAAGAGACATTTTCAATTAGAAATGGTATTAGATTGATGAGGAGAGCGTATATGAGATTAACACAAGAACAGAAAGATACATATCGTGAAAAAGGGGTGTTGGTGGTCAAAAACGCTTTGACAGATGAAGACCTTCAACCCGTTATTGGCGAAATTGAAGATTGGATTTCTGAAAGAGCAGACTCCCTACAACAAGAAGGGAAAATTGAAACCCTCCATGAAGATGAGCCTTTTGATAAACGATTTGCCAAACTGCTTGCACAGTCAGGTGAAATGAGCGGCGGATTGGATATCATGCACTATCGTGGTAAAGCCATCTTTGATTTCATGAGAAACGACAATCTACTTGATGTCATTGAGGGGATAGTCGGTCCTGAAATAACATGCAACCCAATTCAACATCTACGTGCAAAACCACCAGTCGTTGATGGTAAAGCAAGTTGGGCAGGTGGGGTGCCGTGGCACCAAGACGCTGGTGTGATGATGGAGGAAGCTGAGGGATCAAACATCGTCACATGTTGGCTACCGTTGGGGGATAGTACAATTGAGATGGGATGCCTTGAAGCACTACCCGGTATAACAGAAGATATCGGTTACCTCACACACCAGAAAGCAGGTGGTACTATGATTGTGCCTGACTTAATGCCAGACACCGAACCGATGATGTTAGAATGCTATAAAGGTGACATCATCTTACTGAGTCGTTTTACACCACACCGTTCACAACCGAACAATTCTGACAGATGTCGTTGGTCGTTGGATCTACGCTTCCAGACGACAGGACATCATACAGGTAGAACTGCCCATCCAGACTTTATTGTGCGCAGCCTGAAAAAACCTGAGACTGTCCTAACTGACCACGAAGAATGGTGTCATTTATGGGTAGATGCATTTGAAAACCCGCGCGGGTTCGCTGGACATAGGTCCATATAATGCTGTAACTCTGATTCATATTTCTTGACACAATTTTGTTACATTTAATCCGTGACCGTGATAAAATGCCTATACATAGATTACGTTCTAAAACAAGAAACTAAATATCTCTAATTTTCTGTCTATACACAGGAGGTTAATAATGGTACGAGTTGTTACTTTTGCAGCAAGTCTATTGCTTATCTTGGGAATCAACATGCTCGTTTCCGCAGAAATCAGTGAAGATATGATTGTTGCAGCGTGGCTTTTTGATGGTGATGCTAAAGATGTTACCGGGAACGGTTTTGACGGTGAGCAACAAGGTGGAAAATTTGTTGACGGTCAGATCGGTAAGGCAATAGAATTCAACGGATCAAGCGAATGGGTTACGATTGGCAAAAGGATGGGATCATTTCAAGAGATCACATTTGCACATTGGGTCAAATGCACAGGTAGAGATAGTGATTGGCGGACTTTCTTCAATAATGCTGGCTGGAAATCCGGTGATATCCATTACCAGCTGCATCCGAACAATAAAGTAGAGTTCTCTATCAGAGATAACCCTGGTGGTAACGATCAATTCGCGAACTTTGCCGTAACAGGCGGCGAATTGAACAAATGGATACACATCGCTACCGCTTACAGTGCAACTGAGAAGAAAATCCGATTCTATATAAACGGTGAACTTGATAATGAAGCCGATTGGGGTGGTAATCCGGGTGTGTAAAGTTTTTGCACAGAAGGTTATGCGGCTTTTGTGTCTGGATACCAATAATCATTCCAATCATCATTTTTCAAAAGACACCGCATCTTTAGAACAGCATTGATCCCCGGTTCCTTCCATCTCATTGAAGCTTGTTTACATCTTTCTGCAACGACATGTTTACAAGCACTCTCAATCACCCCACTGCCAATCTGATATCCCTTTTCTCTAAACGCTTTATACGCCATACGCTTTGCATGTTTTTCAAAATATCTCGCTTCTCTTTCTAAAATATCCGAGACCTCCGGGTGCTTGGTGGATAAGGAGCGTATCCTTGAGCAAACTTCTGGGATATTACCATCGTAAAGTGAGCGGTTCGTTTCGTTTATCCATGCGTCTATTGCTTCTGTTTCCATCTCACCGAAGGCAAGTTTAGCCACATTATACAGATGAGATTTGGCGTGCATGTAATCCACAATCTGAACAGCATTCGGAAAGTATTCTTCCGCAATCTTCCATATCCACGCAGCACCATCACCTATAAAAACAATCTCTTGCTTATCTATATCTACTTGATAAATGCCACACTGGGTGGCTAACTCATACAACTCCTTACCAAAACGTGCCGCATCCTCACGACTTGCCACATAACGAATACTCTCTGTTCTCGCACGCGATAGCGCAGCAGAACTATCGGGCGGAACCGGATAGTCTCTGTAAACACACCCCGCTTTTACTTCTTTCCATCCTTCCGGGGAGTTGGTATGACATCCATCACAACTTACATACCAACGCTGATGATCTTCAAGTTCTTGTTTTTCCACTTGATCAGGGATATTCAAATCCTCTGAAAACTCACCCACGATTTGATGGATTGTCTCATGGCTCACTTTTATACCTTGATGCGACAACTCCTTAGCCGCTGCTCTGAAGTTAAGTTGTGCCGCAAGACGACACATCACCACAATCACTTCCTGCGTATATTGACCTCTCAACTTTTGTTTATCATCCCACGCCACATGATAATGCCCATTCACACAACCATATACCCAACGCTCCACTTGGACAACGCCACATTTTGTCGTAACGTTCCGCTTCCTTTTATACCGAGGACGACACGCTTCACCACACTCAGGGCAATCTATAGGTTCATTCGCTTCTTCATTGGCTTGATGAGATAAAAACATCTCTAAAAACTTTTGGCTTAATAAACGAAATCCATCAAAGACACAAGACTCCGCATCTGACAATGACATAACGGGTTCAGAGAAACACTTTCCTATCACCTCATTTATTGATTCCACAAAACTTTCATACGCTTCTTGAATCTCTTTGTTTTCAGAGACTACTAATGGTATACTTAACATCGGTATCCTCTCCTGTTGTAAGATAATAATATTTGGAAAGGATACCATTTTTCTACTAACATCTCAAGTACTAACTAATCGAGACTTGTGCAAAAACTTTACACACCCTGGTAATCCGGGTGTACTTGACCCGGGTAAAATTGGTTCATGGGACAATAGTCGGCATTGGCAAGGCTTAATGGATGAATTCATCATCTTAAACACCGTTGCAAGTGAAGGAGATATTAAATCCCTCATGAACGATGGTTATGAAACCGCTCTTGCAGTCGACCCTAAAGAAAAAATAGCTGTTACTTGGGGCAGTCTCAAGAAATAAGTATTCACTAATCTGACTTCAATCTATAGGAGGTATATTGTGATAAGATTAACTACTATGGTGCTGAGCGTGTTAATGCTAACTGTATTCAGTTTACCTTGTTCCGCGCAAGTTACAATGGATATGGTTGCCGCTGCATGGCTCTTTGAAGGTAACGCAGAAGATTTTTCCGGCAACGGATTTGATGGTGATGTTCAAGGTGGAAAATTTGTTGAAGGAAAATTTGGTCAAGCAATCGAATTGAACGGTACAAATGAATGGATCAACATTGCTGAGAGGATCGGGTCGTTTGAAGAAATTACTTTCACGCATTGGGTACTATCTACTGGTCGTTTGAACGGTTGGCGCGTTTTCTTCAACAATAATGGTTGGAAAGGTGGAGATATCCACTACCAACTACACCCGAACAATAAAGTTGAGTTTTCTATTAACGGAAATACTGGCGGCAATGACGCATTTGCTGACTTTGCTTTTACAACCGAACAACTCAATAAATGGGTACATGTTGCGACGGCTTATAGTGCCACAGAAAAGAAGATACGCTTTTACATCAACGGTGAGCTTGACTCAGAACGTGACTGGGGAGGAAATCCTGGCGTCCTGGACCCCGGTAGAATCGGGGATTGGGGAAATAGTAGACAGTGGCAAGGATTGATTGACGAATTCATCATTTTTAACGCTGCTTTAGATGTAGCAGATGTTCAAAGTGTCATGAATGACGGTTTGCAAACGAACCTCACTGCTGTGGATCCAAAAGCTAAACTGACTATCACATGGGGAAGTCTCAAGAAATAGACTTGATAATCACACGCTATTTACAATAAAATTGGTTTGATATAAGTGGTCTTAGATCTAAACTGCTTGAAGTCGCCTCATATAACCTTGGTAGTGGTCTGTCAATACTTAACTTGTAGGTCGGGTAGAGCGAAGCGAAACCTATAAATCAACGATGTGAATGCGCGTATGGCATTCATCCAAATCAACGCCGAATACGCGTTTGGTATTCGGCGGGTGTAAACTTAAGGAATATTCGTTGACAGAAACCCTCTTCAGTCCCGTAGGGACGCTATGTTTATAGTTAAAGTTATGCGACCCTTCTTGAGTTCCGTAGGAACGGCATAGAAGAATCAACATATCGTCCCTACCAAATCAACGACAAATGCGCGTTTGGCATTTGTCGGGACTGAAGAGAGGTGGGGGTACACATTTTTCTATAAACATATCGTCCCTACCAAATCAACGCCAAATGCGCGTGTGGCATTTGTCGGGACTGAAGAGAAGACAATCCCAATAAACATAGGGATTCAGAGTGATTCATAAGAGCTTCTAAGTTCTCTTAAGTTTACACTTATAGGTAGAGCGAAGCGAAACCCGACATTCCCCTTGAAATGTTGTTTCATGTCGGGTTTCGTACCTCTACCCGACCTACATATTTAGTCTGGACTATCCAGTAGGTGCGGTTAAGCAAATCGCACCTACTGCTCTTGTAAGATTTTTTGATCAAATTTCTCTTACGTCAACAGTTATAAAACTTACACTCTTCTACATAACTTATTTTTGAAAATCTATGAGCAAATTAATACTGATTATTTTAGGGGCAATAGTTGTTCTAATCGTTTTCGGATTCCTTATTGACATTGCGCAATCACTCATCGGCATTCTTCTTTTCGCTTCGTTTTTCATAATCGTCGTTGGTGGTGCGTTCCTGATCCTTAGAAATATATTTAGAGGATAGGAGAGTTAGTTATAGGATATAAACTTCACCCAATAATCCAATAGGAAATTGCTATGAATAAATTTTTTAGATATTTTAGAGGAATTACAGTACTATTTACCATCTTATCCGTACTCGTTCTGATAGTATTTATTGCGGTACCGACTTCTTCAGCAGACCGCGATAAGGAGTATGTTGCCAAACAACTTACAAATTTCCGGGTGGATGGTGACATCAGTGAATGGGAACGTGCCGAAGTTGTCCGCTTTGATCAACTAAAAGATGCCGGAAATGCGCTTCCCGATGCTGATGATTTTTCTGGGAGCGGACGGGTTGCATGGAGTTCCAAAGAACCGAATCTCATCTACTTCCTCGTTGAAATCACCGATGATACACTTCAAAATATACATCCAGAAGATAATATGTGGTGGGTTGATGATAGTGTTGAATTTATGTTTGATTTTGATAACGATATGACCAGAGACGCTCTCGTTCAGTGGACTCTGGGTGCGAATGGCTTAGATATGTCCGCAGCGGCATCACCTGATAATACGTCTTGGGCACTTTCAAGGAATGGTAATAATTACATCTATGAAGTTGCAATTGACCCTACAGCTCGGCGGGGGCCAAACCCAGGGAACGCGGATAAAGGGAAGAATTTTAAGGCACAAGACGGGTTAACGATTGGTTTCAGTTTCCACATGAATGACTGCGAAAACAGTGTGCGTGAACATCAAATCGGATGGATTGCCGGACAAGCTTGGGATCCACTTGCGTTCGGTGATCTGACTTTTGACAAGGCATTCTTGGATGTAGAACCCTCAGGGAAAATTGCGTTGACTTGGGCATCTATTAAGCAATAGTTTCTCTACAGTATATCTTACCTTCAAGCATGGTCTCCTGCGAAAATGTATAATCTTAACGGAAAAGTAGTGTTAGTTACCGGAGCTGGTGGCAGGAATGGAATCGGACGTGCTATCGCAACCCGTTTAGCAAAAGAAGGAGCGGATGTTGCTGTCAACGACATCTCAGAACACCCTTATACTGCTGCCGATAGAAAGTGGCGTGGATTACCAGATGTTGTTCAGGAAATTGAAGCGATAGGTCAACGCGCTATCAGCATTATTGCAGACGTATCCGATGCAAAGCAGGTCAACGAAATGGTTGACAGAACGGTCGCGCATTTCGGTAGAATTGACATCCTTGTTAACAATGCTGGAACGAAAGCAGGAAAAGACCGCGTGCTTGTCGTTGACCTTGCAGAAGAGGAATGGGATAGGGTGCAACGTGTGAATGTTAAGGGAGTCTTTCTATGTTGCAAAGCAGTAGCACAGCACCTTATCACACAAGGAGATGGAGGAAAGATTATCAATATATCCTCAATAACCGGTAAACGTGGAACGGCACGTTATGCTGCCTATTGTGCCTCTAAATTTGCCGTAATCGGTTTCACCCAATCGCTTGCACACGAACTTGCTCCATACAAGGTTAATGTCAACGCTATCTGTCCAAGTCTTGTAAATACTGAACGGGTTGACCATCTCGCTATTGCTACCATGCCCGAAGAACTATCGTTTGACGAACAACGGGCAGAATTTACGCAAAGCGCTGAAGAATCTGTGCCATTAGGACGGCTTGCAGAAGGCAGTGATATAGCGAATATGGCAGTATTTCTCGCTTCAGACCAAGCTTCCTATTTGACCGGACTATCTATTACGGTATCTGGGGGATTAGTGATGGATTAGGTGGAATTACCAGTTGAATGAGATTATCCGAATAATTATCGTTCAAAAAGTTTTGTCTGTCTACTGTCATCAGTGTTGCGGTATTTGCCAACATTCTTACCTTTTGATTTGCGTTCTTTAAATGTTGTCTGCACATCACGCAATGCAAGTTCTTCATGAATTTTAGTTAGTTCATTTCGTGCTTTTTCCAGTCTATCACATGTCATTTCAATATATGCTTCGCTTCTATCAATACCGATATATTTATGTCCTAATAGTTTTGCAGCAACAGCAGTTGTACCGCTGCCGAGGTAAGGGTCTAACACAATCCCTTGTGTCTCTGTTCCCAGGATTGAAATAATCACACGTGCAGGTAACCATAAGGGAAACGGTGCAGGATGTGGATTCTTTCTGCCGTTTTCAGGTACGCCGCGCCATATAGATGTCAACTTAGCATCACAGGATTGCAATTCTTTTCCGATTAGATGATCGCCAATGGGTTTATACAACCAATAAATTCGTTCCTCTACCTGCCAAAATCGCCATCCTCGTATGTTTCCAGCTATCATCCTGTCCCAAATGATTTCCTGCTTTACGGTCCATACTGTCTTGCGCAACCAATCCATAGGATGATACATGTTGCCTTTTTCCCATCGTATTTTGTGATTATAGAAGAACGAACCTCCTGGTGCGGTTATTCGGTAAATTTCATTTAGTACATCCACTTGATTTTGTTGATAGTCAGGTTCAGGCATTACATCTTTATAGACATCATACACTACATTTTTTACAAGCCACCCTTTATGTTTTTCTTGTTTGTTATAGGGTGGCGAAGTGATGCCGACATTGACAACATCATCATCTATTTTGCTCAACACTTTAAGGGTATCACCTTCAATGAGTTTCCCGTCTCCAAGTGTGTCGGCGGTGATTTGTCTATTCTCTAATAAGTTGTCTTTAAGAAAACGCTGTTCAGCGATATTCATTCTATGTTACTCTCCAAGTATTTAAACACAGGTCCTGTTATATTAAAGTCTTGCTTCGGTGAGTTCACATTTAGGGACAGAATAAATTATCTCCAGACTCTCTGCGTCTTTGTAATGTTTAAATGAAAAATCTGCACTTCGTTGGAATACACCTTTAGAATCACCAGCAGAAAAGTGATGTTCAAGTTGTTCCTGCAATCGGGATGTGAATGAAACTATCCGATTATGAATTCTGGAGAGTGTCTCACTAACGACAATGGTATTCTCCACCAAACCTGCCAACTCATAGTTGGATGTAATGTGAATATCACGTCGGGAGCATTGATTTGTTTCCAACTGGATTTGCTTACATTTTCCCATCCAGTAGGATCGAGTTGACGAAGATAAGACTGTTGTACATATACTATTTGGTAAATATGATGTCTGCCAGTATCATCATCTATTTTACGGTAAGGAATAGCTAAAAAATCTGCTCTATCTGTATTTAGATACTCTGTCATATCCTCAAAGTTACCGTTAAAACGTCCTAACCGATGTCCTGACAAGACCAAATGAGGAGATTTTTGATCACCTGATTTGATCTGTTTTATCTCACCAGATTTTATTTGTAGAGGATAGACTATACCGTTCACCCGTACACGAATATCAGCTTCATCATCGTGTCCGCCTTCCTGCCAAGTCGCGTGATGACCAGCCGTGCTATCTGATTGAATAGATTTGAATACAAGCTCTTCTAATTCCCAACCGGAGCATCGTCCTCCATCAAACAAGTCGTGATACTTTTCTAAGTATTGTCGTAATGCTTGTTCCATCTTAGCTGTTAATCGGTACATTCTTATATCCCATATCCGTAGTGTGTTCAAAAAGTCTCAGAGTTATTTGATCCTTACGTTCGTATTCTAACCACTTCATTGCAAAATCTGCGAACTCAGGATTTATCTCTATGCCAAGATATTCAATCCCTAACGTTTGTGCTACGACACACTCTGATCCCGACCCCGCAAACGGGATAAGTACTTTACCATTCATTCCGTTGCATCGCGATAGTATAAGCCGCCTCGTCAATTCCATCGGTTTTTGGGTAGGATGTTTCAATATGTCGTGTTCTCGGTGTTCAGATAGTTCAGCAGGAGGATAGATTTGTGAACCACATGTTCTACAGACGAACCATCTTTCAGAACGTCCAGCACCCCCTGCTAAAGCAGGAATTTTGATAACATCTCTTGGCAAAGCACCATTTTTGTGTGCGTTATAGGTTGTTATTTTACCTGGTGAACCGTAGCGTGAAGGTGTATCTTTTCGGACTTTACCTGCAGCATTTTTTAGGAAACTCTTGGTATACGGTTCTCTGATTTGGTCAATCTCCAAATTTGTGCGTGGCATATTCGGTTTCCAAAGACACAATATTGTTTCGTGTGATCTCTGCCAAAATTTTAATGATGGCACTGTTTTATTAGTATAATGCCAGACCAACCAGCGTTGTTCGTGCATAGGAAAACGCACAGAGACCCTTGCAATGATTTCTGGGAAACCGTATAGATAAAGTAAACCGTCATCTGTGAGGAGTTTAAGACAATCCTTAATCCACGCTTCTGTCCATTCAACATAATCCTCTATTGGCATGACATCGGTATCATTCCCAAAGTCCTTACCGATATTATATGGTGGGTCAGCAATAATAACATCGTATTGCTTCTCGTCTTTGATTAACTTTGGTAATACCTTCGTTGTATCTGCAACGATAATTGCGTTGGTAAAAGCGTCTGACTTCATGCGTTGTTCCTGTTTATACGAAACGGTTATTCTCTTATGTAGGCGAGAGGGTAGACATCCGTCACTTTATTACTCACAATTGGATTTTAAAAGTATATCAGATAAGTCTCTAAATTTCAAATTGTACCATCTTAAAGGGTGTGTAAATATTTTGGCAGCGTTTCCATATCGGCTCGATCCAAGACATAGCACCCCGCTGGAGTGCAGGGTTTTGGACATTGTGAGTTCTATAGACATATCACGCCTCTGGCGTGAGGATATCTCTTACCTGTCAAGAACGCTCTTTGCTCCAGCGGAGCAATATGTCTATAGAAAAATCTATGTCAAGAGACCGCACTCCAGACTCCAGCGGAGCGCTATGTAAACAAAACCGAACATAAGAAAAAAATCAATGCCTTGCCAAAAACTTTACACACCCATTATCGCAAATACATTGACAATTTAGGTGATATTCATTAAACTTGTAAGGTGTTGATGTATTACATACCAAATTTCAAAAACATTGGAAACTGACTTGTGATATAGAGAGTTAGATTGCCCAAGAGAATATTGGACATTTCAAAAAGGTGCAATTTTCATTCATAAGCAAATTGAAGATGTGAAAGTTTCCGAACATGAGCAACTGTTCCAAAAGGACACGTTAAAATACTAATTGGATGTGCAACATGCCAACCCTTTTCCGCATATAACAAAGGTATACGAAACCTTGATGATAAAAGGATAAAACAATGGATATTCTTCATTTTAAAGTTGATGCTGAACTTTTGAGAGAACTTGGTGAAAGGCTTGTTGGCAAACCTCACATTGCATTGGCTGAATTGATAAAAAATAGTTACGACGCTGACGCTGCTGAAGTGACGATTAAGTTCTTACCTAATGATGACCTTATTGAGATATATGACAAAGGCCATGGCATGACTTATGAAGAATTTCAAAACTTCTGGATGCGGATTGGTACAACCCATAAAAGAGAGAAAAAGCATTCAAGAAACTTTGGACGAACCTTGTCAGGTTCCAAAGGTGTAGGACGTTTAGCAGTCCAATTCCTTGCCAACAAATTAATCATTAAAACTGTACCTGAAAATGGTGGAGGGGAATGGCTTAAAGCCAAAATCAATTGGGAAAAGTCAATAAAATTAAAGGAGTATCTTACTGAAGTAGAGGTGAAGTGTAATCCTAAATTATCAGGTAGTCCATTTAAAAAAGGGACTTCAATTACATTAAAAGGACTTAAACATGTGTGGAACAGTGAGGCGATTCGTAATTTAGCTTCAGAGATATGGTGGCTTCAACCTCCTTTTGGTTTAACTACTTCTTCTATGGAAAATCCAAAAGATCGCTTTAGAATCCGCTTTCAATCTTCTCGCCAGGATTTTGAGAAAGAATTTGAAGCCCAAATGAACGCCATAAAGAGTATATGGATTGCTCGACTTGTTGGTAAGTGTAGAGATGGGGAAGTAGTTCTTTCCTTAGAGTTTTCAGATGGAGAGAAAATAATCCATAATTACAACATTATGGATTTTGACCATAATAATGGACAATTCAACAAAACAGTAAACCTAAATACATGCCGTTTTGAAATACGGATATATAATTTACAAGGTAAACAAAAATTCGGAATCAAAGTTGGTGACGCTCGGGATTATTTTGAAAAACACGGTGGCATTCATGTATATGATGGCGGGTTTCGTCTTCCCTATTATGGGATGCCGGAAAGTGACTGGCTAAGGTTGGAAATTGATCATTCACATAGAAAAAACATATCTAAACTTCTGCCCAATCATATCCGACAGATGCCAAGGGCGTTATATAATTTACCCACTCTTGGACGGGTCCTTGGTGTTGTAAACGTCAATACTTCCGATGAACCTAATCTCAAAAACATGATTACGCGTGACCGTTTAATAAAGACTATTGCCTATGATGATTTGGTAACTACGGTGCGTTATGCAATAGATTGGTACGCAAATGAAGTTACAAAGAGAAAGAATGAGGAAAAAGAGAGAGAAAGATCAACTGAACCGACATCATTGAAATTTGAGCGAGTTGAGCAAGTGTTAGAAGCGTACGAATCCGAAATTCCTAAAGAAATCTACAAAGATATCTATAATAAAGTGCAAGAAGTTACAATTGCAGTCAAGAACGAACAGGAACTTGTTATTGGACAAATGGGGATGCTTGCACCTCTTGCTACAGCGGGCATTTCAGCATTATCGTATCAGCATGAATTAAAGAAACAGTTTGTTTATATTGAAAACACCATTGACAAAATCAGAGGAATAAAGACATTGGATTCTGAACTTCAAATGAATCTTAACTCACTAAGCAAGGATTTAGCAATATGGCTTAAAAGAGCAAAATCAACGAATCTTTTGTTTGACTATGTCGCTGATGTTGATAATATACAATTTCGTGATAATAGGTTACGAGCTAAGAAGGTAATAGAAGAAATTACACACCAGATAAGTTTCTTGGCAAGAGACACTAAAATAGATTATAGTCAACTTGATGATCTATTGTATCTTCCTAAGGCATCATTTGCTGAATGGGGATCAATTTTTCAAAATGTGTTTATTAACGCTTTCAATGCTATGCTTGATTCACCAGTACGCGTATTGTATATCAGTTCACGTTTTCATGATAATTTCCATGAAATTCTCATCCAAGATACTGGATATGGGATCAATCTAAAAAACGCGGAAAAGTTGTTTAAACCTTTTGAAAGGGAATCAAAAATCTCACCAGAAAGGAAAGCACTTGGCTATGGCGGTTCTGGACTTGGACTTACGATCGTTCGATTATTAGCGGAGAATATTGGTTGTCGTGTCCGATTCGTTAAACCGGAAAAAGGATTTAAAACTGCATTCTCAGTAGGGTGGAGGGAAACTATATGAGCATAGAAAAAGATACAATCTTGATATATGATGATGAATTTGAACGAATAAGGACGTTTAAGAATAGATTGAAAGAAGGGCTTAAAAAATCAGATCAATATGATAATTTTGAGATTAAGTTGCTCAAAAGTCCTGAATTTCATAACGCAATAAGAGCATTAGAAAAGAGGCGAATTGAGTTTCGGAACGGGGAAATAAATCTTGAAAATAAGTTCAAGGATGGCGCGGAAGACATTGATAACGCATCAATCTTTTTCATTGATTACGATCTTTTGAGCAGTCAAGAATCTGAGGAGAATGAAGATCAAGAAGTATTAACTGGATCTTTAACTGGTGAAATCGTCGCTTACCTTGTTCGATGTTTTTCAAAATGTAAGTTGATTGTTGGATTGAATCAATTTGGTAGCAATCCTTTTGATCTGACGCTAAGAGGAGATATGGATTCATTTGCTGATCTAAATTTGGGGGAAGATCAACTTAGTAATCCTTATCTTTGGAAAACAGACTGGCTTGGTTCAAGAAGGGGTGGGTACAGGCCTTGGTCCTGGCCCAATTTATCCGATTACATACACGATTTTGATAAAAAAGTTGTGGAAATTCAAGAGATGCTAGAAGAACCCATCTGCAAAGTCCTTGGTTTTGATCCAGAGATATTTCAATTGCTACCTCGTGAAATAGTCCAGTTCATTGGGAAATATGACGAAAAAGAACCTGATCAAACGACATTCCGAGAATTTGTAACTGAATCTGGTAACGGCTTAAGATCTAAAGATGCGAAAAAGGCAAAAAAGCGTATTAATAAGCACGTTTTGGCAAGAGTTGGTGCCGCCAGAATATCAAAATGGTTGGAGCAACTTGTCCTACCGGAACAGGACATATTGGTGGATGCACCGCATCTGGTCTCAAGGTACCCAAGTTTAATTAAAGGTGATAAGGAAGAAATTGGAACTTGGAACAGTATCGCACAATTAGTAAAACCTGATAAATTAGGACTTAAAACAGATCTGATTGAACCTTATAAATTTGATAAAGAGCATTGGGTTTCTCGTCCCGTTTGGTTTTGGGATAAACTGCGTGAATGTGAACGAATTAGAGAAATAATTGAGCCTTGGTTGACTGTAAAACCCGGTTGGGTTTTTTGTGAAGACACTTCTTATTTTGAATACCGAGAAAACTGTGAAGAGTTCCTTGCAGAGACTGCTTCACCATTTACCCGGAGATTTGTAAAGAAAGTTGATGACGTTGATTACCGCCCAAGAGTCAGGTTTTCAATGTGAATTTCTTATAGAAGAATATAATGCAGAAAGTTATCACTACCTTGAAAGATATTCTTACACCTCTATGTAAAAACCGGAAAGATATATGGGATACTGAAGATTGGCAGCATATATATGCTGGATGGCCTCCTCTATCACGTGAAGATATTGATGGGTTATTTTTGAGTTTGAAAACTGAATCGGGACCATTAGTAGTGGACTTTTTAAAATCTCAGCGCGGAGCGGTTTTATACTTACCTCCATTGGAAAAAGACCCAGACTGTGTTCCAATTTTATCTCTATGTTGCAAATTGAAAGAAACACAAAGTGTCGCAAAACTTAGAGTTATGTTAGTTAAACTTGATGAAAAGCAAAACCAGATGGAATTTATGGAATTGGATTTCGCATGGAAACACCTGAAAGGTTTGACCAAGATGAGAGTTTATCCACTAATAATCAGAACCTAAGATCAGGTAATGCTTATGGAATTCATGATTTCCACCACGCACAACTTATACGGAAATTTGGTCAAAGCAAACTTGATGATAAACTCCAAATTGATTGTCCTGTTTGGATTCCGCAATCACAACCCTCTTTTCCTTTACCCGCCGAATGTCCGGTAACGCTACTGCTCTGTATGATTATAACGCTATATGGTAGGAAGTATTATGAGCAATTTTGTATTAACCATGAAATATTTGAGATTGAACAGTACAAGGGCGAACTAAAGCGGTGGATAAACCAATAACTATAGCAGAGACACAAAAACCATAATGACTTGACAAAAACGCTAAAACTTCTTAGAATCATGAAAAAAATGGTTATGGAGATAAGAATGAAACTTGCAATATGCAACGAAATGTTTGAAAATTGGAAAATTGATGATGTATTCACTTATGCCGCAGAACTCGGGTTTGATGCAGTAGAAATTGCACCTTTCACATTGGCAGACTCGGTCTTAGACATCAGCGACACAGAACGCACACGAATCCGAAAAGCAGCAGAAGACGCAAAGATAGAGATCGCAGGACTACACTGGCTACTCGTCTCACCACCAGGACTCTATATCAACCATCCAGATGCAGAAATCCGTAAGGAAACACGCGATTATCTACTCGCACTAATTGAACTGTGTGCAGATTTAAATGGTAAAATACTGGTATTCGGTTCGCCACAACAGCGCAGCGTAATGGATCCACTCTCCTTTGATGAAGCGTGGAATTACGCACAAGAAACTTTCACTGCTGGCGCGGAACTCGCAGGTGAAAGGGGTGTAATTCTGTGCATGGAACCTCTATCCAGCGATCAGACAGACTTTATCACACATCCAGACAAAGCAGTAGAAATGGTAAACGCGGTGAACCATCCCAACTTCCAGATGATATTGGACGTTTGTAGCACAGCAAAAGAGGGGTTGGATATGCCTACACAAATCCGAAACTGCGCTAAACACGTTGCTCACTTCCACTCCAACGATGATAACGGTTATCTACCCGGGTCAGGTAATGTAGACTACCCACCCATCATTGAAGCGTTACAAGAAATTGACTATAAAGGCTATCTCTCAACTGAAGTCTTTGATTTCAAACCCGATCCAAAGACTATAGCGAAACAGAGCATTGATTTTTTGAATTCCCTACTATGAAACCTGAAATACAAGATTGCTATAACGCTTATAACAAACTCAGATCAGAAATGGGACGTTGGCTCCAACAGAGTATGATGCTTGACCCGCCCGGACCGAATCAAGGCGGGGAAGATGAGGCAAACTACGCTCTTGCATGGTTCCCACACTATCTTATCACAGGTGATCCAACTGTCCTAAAACACTTTGATGCACTCAAAGAAGCACTGCGCGGATGGGTAGAACGTGATTGTTTGCATGGATATGAACCAAAAGCAGAAGCACACCACGGACCAGAACCGTTCTTACTTTTCCTACCCCGCTACATCGGATTAAAGCCTGATGATACTGAAGCGATTTCTCTACTAACTGATGCTGCGGAACATATCGGGAATTGGGTTGAGGAAATACCGCCTTGGTATGACTATAGGCGAGATACTTTCATTGGCTACAACATCGGTACAAAACATGTTGAGAACGATGAAAATAATACTTACGAACTGGCAGAACATTTCCGCTTTATCCATATTGCACTTGCTGCATATCGCGTGACAGGTGAACAAAGATATATTGACTGGGCACTACGGTATGGACGAAAACGTGCTGAGCGACTCATTGATGCGCCTGAGCCGATGCCACTACTATGGGATTTGAATGGAAACGGACTTGGCGAGGGAGAAGTTGATGCCAAAAGACTGCACCGACTCGTTGCAAGTTCACATCATATTCCGGGTGACCCACTTTCAGGTATTGAAAACCTTCTTGCTTCTGGTGCTATCTATGCCTTGGGCGACCTCTATCTCCTATCAAGCGAAGAGGTCTATAAGACTGCTGCAAAACGTATCGTTGAACCGCTTATTTCATCACTCAGTGATCCCTTCAACGATCCTGCAGCAGCTGCTATCAGCTATTATCGTTGGACGTTTAACGATGCAAATTATGACGCTGCAATCACTGAAAATTTACAGGAACTTCCCTCTACTTCTCCTGAATTATTGGCACTTGTATTCCCGCAAGAAACGCGTCGAAGAGAACCGGGTGTCGGAAAACGCTCGGATATGGCATATTGGGGTGAATGGTCAGATGACGGTTCGGTAAAACCAATAAGGGAACCTTCAACTGCAACATTAACGCTCGCCTATCAGGTAACAGGTGAAATTGCCTACGCTGTTAGAGCATTACAAAGTGCATCGACACGACTGAACATCGCAAGGAGGGTATTAAGAGGTGGAAGGGAACACGCTGATATGGGGGGTGCAGTCTGTTCTGTCGCTGCAGGACACGGAAGGAATTGGGGACAAGGCGCAGTTACCGCTTGCTACGGACCGCTACTGCTCGGTACTCGTGAAATATTGGGGAGCGTTGTGCCACTTATAGAATTCAGAAAGGTGGAAAGAATACCTTCTGCACTTTTCTCTTTGGTCAGACCGCTTATTGACAAAGACAACACCGCTGAAGTAATCTTCTATAATAGTGAGGATGCATCACTCAAATTTACTTGGAAGTTACAAAGTGCTATAAGTACATCAGATAAAAAGACTGAAGAAACAGAATGGTATGACGAGAAACTCTCCGCGAGAGAAGTTCAAAAGCGAATTTTGTGATAAAACTGTATTTAGTAGGCCTATTTATTCATCAAGATTCTGAGCAAGAAGTACCAAATCCAATATATTTACGTTCCCATCTCTGTTGACATCCCCTGCCATATCTTCTTCACCGAATCGCGAAGCAACAAAGACAAGATCCAAGATATTGATATCGCCATCCCTATTCACATCATATAGTAGATTAGAACTCACCAATTCATAGACGATATCCTGACTATTTTCAAATTTAACAGGACCGAAATCGGGTGCAAACCATTGGTATGCGGTAGCCCGAGTTGTGCCTAATGCAGTTATAGTCCGTGTCCGCAGCCTAACTTTCAAGCAGTTCTCAAATGTTCCTGCTGGCGTCACAACATCTTCTATAGCTACTACTTTATTTATGCTTATAAATGTAAAAGGTCCGATGATATTCAACTCTGATTCAGCAGTAACTTCCCACAAGTCACCAAGTGTTATTGATGCAGGATAAAAAAGTTCAGGAGGGTACAGCAGCGCAGTCGCTACACCAAATGTATCATCAACTTCCACAACATATTTATACACCTTAATCCCTTCTTCGTCAATATCAGCAAATATTTCTTGGGACAGGACTACATCAGTTCCCAAAGTTTCTGTCGTGATTTTTATTAGTATAAGGTCTATGCCGTTGATTGACTCATCAGATGCTTCAACAGTGTAAGTGAGTTGTTCAGCTTTGTCCTCACTTACCAAGACCCAGATATTGCCGAGATTTGATGGGAAATAATTCTGTGCTACCGCAGTTACAGTAGAACTAATGGTGAGAATAGATACAAAAAGCATCAACGAGGCAGTCTTCTTAAACATTCAATCCCTCTTGAAACTCTGTTTAGGTGTGATGGATAATAAGAAAACGTCTTGATCTAATGATCATTGCCAGTTCTGTCAATTAATCGGACTGCGTATACGATCAAGACGTTTTACATATTAGGTATTCAACAAGACCTATTTAAGGATTACCATTCTACGGGTTGCAGAAAAATCCTTAAATTGAAGTGTATAAAAATAGATACCGCTTGAAACGTGTTCACCTGTGCTGTTTTTGCCATCCCAGTAAGCTGCAGTTGATGCAGTCATATATGAACCTATTGACTTATGTCCCAAATCAAGCGTTCGGACAACATGACCGGACACATTATAAATCTGAATCGTGACGTTGGCGTCTTGGCTCAGTTGATAAGGTATCCATGTTTCTGGGTTGAACGGATTCGGGAAGTTCTGTGCCAGGATTGTTTCTTTTGGACGCACGTCGCCAACTCTCATCTGCACACTCAGAAACGCGTTATGAATATCAGTAGCAGTTACTTTACGCTGGAAAGGACCGGATACAATTGCACCACTTTCATCAAGAAGCGCAATCTCAATGTCATCACCGACATTAACAACACTTTTGCGACTTACATCTGCCCAGGCAACGGAAACGCTACCTTGCTCACTGGTAACCTTTTCGGTTGTAACAACACCTGTGCGTAGGTTTTTGGCAGCCAGAGTATACGACATACCGTCATCTAAATTCAGTAATTTGCTTGTAAGGACAAACCCCCAGGCACTCTTTGCCTTTGAAAGTTTCGGTGCAGCAGCCGCATCATCTGAACTATTCTGCCATGCTGTACCGGTAAAAGTGAAAGTTCCACCAGCAGGTGTATTCACAATATAACCGCTACTACCATCAATTTCAAAACCGTCTCCCTCATGAACGACAGAATATCCCACGAATTCCTGAGTTTCTGCATCTAACTTGATTATAATCGTAGAAACGAAAAATGACGCAAGAGATTTTGCCGTGTAAGGTTCCTCTGGCATGAGTGGAACAGAAATCAAGTTCAACCCAAACTCAAGTTTTAAATCAAAATGACTCGGTTCAATTGGCAATGTGGGTGTTTCAGGTTCCTCAGGTGTTTCTACCATTGGTTCTTCAGGTATTTCAGGTTCCTCAGGTGTTTCAGGTTCCTCAGGTGTTTCAGGTTCCTCAGGTGTTTCAGGTTCTTCAGGTGTTTCTACAACCGGTTCTTCTGGCGTTTCAGGTTCCTCAGGTGTTTCAGGTTCTTCAGGTGTTTCTACAACCGGTTCTTCTGGCGTTTCAGGTTCTTCAGGTGTTTCCACAACTGGTTCTTCTGGCGTTTCAGGTTCTTCGGGTGTTTCCACAACTGGTTCTTCTGGCGTTTCAGGTTCTTCGGGTGTTTCCACAACTGGTTCTTCTGGCGTTTCAGGTTCTTCAGGTGTTTCAGGTTCTTCAGGTGTTTCCACCATTGGTTCGTCTACTATTTCCTCAATTAAGTCATAACTTTGCAGTTCATATACAATACCTTGGTCATTCTCAAATTTCACAGGACCGACATCCGGTGCTAACCATTGATAAGAAGTTGAACGGATAGTTACGAGGGCTGTAACGATTCTTCTTTCTATTTTAAGTTTAGCACAATTTTCAAATGTATCTGCCGGTGTCTCAACGGTCTCTATGGCATCAACTGTTATAGTACTTGTAGTTGTTGCCGTTCCGACCAAGTCAAGTTCTGTTACCGTAACAATTGTCCATTCCCGTCCAAGCGGTAAGTCTGCGGGAAAGAACAGCGCAGGTGGGTCAAGCATCGCAGCTGCAATACCGAACGCACCTTCCTCTAATCTTGTGCGGTGAAGTAGTAGATCACCATCATCATCAGAAATATAGTAAATATCTGTATCCACCGCCTCTGTTCCGAGAGTTTCCGTGACAATCTTCAGAGCTATCAGGTCTTCACCTTCGACTTCCTCAATAGAATAAGTCCGTCTTTCTGCTCCATCGGCACTTAGGAAAACCCATGTGTTACCAATAGTTGTTGGATAATAATCCTGTGCTGTAGCAGTTAACGTGAAACTACTTACAAGACAAAAAATCAAGAACAATTTCAACCAAGACCCCTGTCTGGCTATTCTCATAATGTATTTCTCCTTTCTCAAAATACAAATAATAGAGTTTAGAAATATGGTGAATCTTGAAATAATTATACACTTCCAAATCAAGACAGATGTGGTTTCCTAACCATATAAGTGCTGAGGGTATAACTATTTCTATAATCTACCATAGTTGCATTCTTCAGCAACATTGCTGTTTGTTTAATATACGAGTTAACGAATAATCTGTGTTAAAAACCTTTTCTTGTACTGTGGGACGAATTTCATCCTGTTCCGATATGTATCGATATCCGAACCAAGCTCCGATCGCTATAAGCAGAATACCCACTACGATCACGACTAAAATTGCTTTCCAAGTTGCCATGTTATATCTTCCAAGAACTACCAGAAAGTGTGAACGTTTCACCTAAGAATGAACAAGTGAAATTACACGGTTGTTTAGAAATTGAACTACAAAAGAAACTACATCAGTTATCATTAATAGTTACATTAATAGTTACCGTAGTTCTACCCTTGTTATTTTCTGCAAAAAGCGTTATTGTACCGATGATAGGCGCATTCTCAAAGTTTCCAGCAACCCACAAGTCCTGTTTTCTTTGCCTGTTCGTTGCAAAACCGGTACCATTTCCAGGTTGCACGATTGACCCTGTCACCGCTAATATTCCTAAATTCCCAACTTCCGATACATAATCTTCAACATTGCCAAGAATCTTTGCATTCAGTATGCCACCGAGGCGTGTACCAATTACTTGAAACGTATTTGATGGCAAATTCCACGTTGGAGGA
This sequence comes from Candidatus Poribacteria bacterium, assembly GCA_965261435.1. GTDB lineage: Bacteria > Poribacteria > WGA-4E > WGA-4E > WGA-3G > MSPOR6. The sequence continues at coordinate 1,121,882 of CBDHDL010000021.1, read as the reverse complement.
TTTTGTGCATTAACAACTGGTAGCGGGGCTCTCTTGAAACTAATTATCTCAAAAATATCACCATCGGAAGTCTCATATTTTACAGGACCGATATTAGGTGCTAACCATTGATAAGATGTCGTTGGCTCAAGGGTAAGTGGAGAGTCTGTAATTGAAACTTTCAGTTGAATCTTAGCACAGTTATAGAATGTTGCGGTGGGTGTTACGACATCCTCAAATGCAACTATTTCAAATTCGTTATTACTCTTTACAGGAATATCAAGAATTGTCGTATTAGCTTCAATTTTCCACTTATCTCCTAATGTAAGTACTTTAGGAAAAAAAATGACAGGTGTTGGGAAATTTGCAATAACATTGATTACAGTATCGGGTAAAAGACTTGTAGTGGTTTTTAGATCAGTTTTATGGAGTTTAATTCCTTCATTGTCACTTGTGACAAAGTATTGGTCTATACCAGATATTTTTTCAGTGATAATGTCCTGAGTCACAATTTTCAACAGGATCAAGTCTCTGTCAGCAGCATCCTCTGGTTGCTCAAGGGTATAAATCCGTCTGCTCTGACCGTCGCTGCGAAGTAAGACCCACTCATTGCCAACATCGGCGGGATAATAATCTTGTGCTGATGTAGTAGAAGTAAAATTGCATAAAAGTCCTAACACCAATATCAATTTTAGCAAATTCCGAAGTGAAGTCGTTTTCAAAACATAAACCTCCTTATGCCGATAGCGTTACCGCAACGTTGACTTATTTCAAAATACGTGTGATAATGTTTAAATGTTACAACAATGGACTTAGAATTACAAGTTAAAAGATGAGTGTATTTCATCAGAGATAGTTTTATGGTATAATCTATCTTAAAAAAATGAGGATTCTCTTAGTATGAATGTAGTTCCAAAAGAATTTATTCGCGTTATGCCTGATGCTATCCGAACCTTTGTGAGTGAAGCGTTCCAAGAGGCGGGTACATCGGAAGAGGATGCTGCGCACATCGCTAACCTCTTAGTTCTCACTGATCTTCGTGGCGTGTTCAGTCATGGTACTCGCCAATCACCAGGTTATGTTGGGATGATGCTTGATGGCAAAGTAAATCCACAGCCAAACGTTCAGTGTATTGATGAATCACCGACAACTGCGGTCTACGATGGTGACGGTGGAATGGGGCACTTTGCTTCCTATCATGCAGCAAAGGCAGCAGTCAAAAAAGCTAAGGAGGTAGGAATAGGTGCTGCAACCAGTCGGAATCATTTCCATTTTGGGAGTGCAGGTAAGTATACGAGGCTTGCACTTGAGGTGGATTGCGTTGGGTTTGCTGTCTCATGTCACCGTTTTCGGCACGGTTCAGGGGGTGTGATTGTTAACGCAACGGGAGCATCACCGATGAGTTTCGCGATTCCTGCTGGCGATCAACCTCCCATAGTCGTTGATATGGCAATCGGTATTGATGCCAAACTCCCCTTAGAAGAAGCGTTTGCGCAAAGTCCCGCTGCGTACTTCAAGATGTTGGGTTTGAGTCATGTAAGCCATGCACTGGGTGGGTTTATGGCAGGTATCTGGTTATTTGATAAACCGCCGGACCCGCCAAGAATCTGGGAAGGTGCCAATCAAGGTGCTTTCATTGCAGCGTTTGATATTTCCAAGTTCCGACCGATTGACGAGTTTAAAGCGGAAATCGACCAACACATCCACGATGCACGCCAGATGCAACCCGCCCCAGGTTATGATCGATCCGATCTCCCCGGCGGATTAGAATGGGAACGTGAACAGGAATGGTCTGAAATCGGCATACCGATTAGTGTGGGACATCAGGAGCAGTTTAAAGGACTTGCTGAACGCGTTGGTATTGATCTACCATTCTAAATGGAGACTTCAGTTAACACATGATTTATGAATTCATTTCTACTTGAGGAGGAACTAAAATGAAACTCAGATTAGCATATATAAGCATCGTTGTCCTTTTTCTGACAGGGTCTTTCATCGCATTAAGTTATGCTGCTATTGAACCTGAAGACTTCATTGGAATATGGAGATTTGATGAAGGAAATGGTGATACAGCAAAGGATTCTTCAGAAAACGGTAATGACGGCACTATCATTAACAGTCCAAAATGGGTGAAAGGTAAATTTGGCGATGCGCTTGAGTTAGATGGTAACGCGTATGTAGATATGGGAAATGATGAATCCCTCCAGTTTGACGGGAATGTGACAATTCTCTTTTGGGCAAAACCCGATAACGTAGGTGCAGGTCGACAAAACATCGTCTGTAAATCGTTCGGTGGCGAAGGATGTTTGACACAGGAACCCGCAGGGGTGATGAGTTTCTATTGGGGTGATTGCGGCGGCAACTGCCAACCTTATGTAGAAGTCAAAAGACCCCCTAACGGAACTATCGTCAGTGGTGAATGGATACATATCGCCGAAGTCAGAGATGTGGATGAACGACAGTATCGAATGTATAAAAATGGAGATGTGGTAGCTGAAGACACATGGAATGAATGTGGCGCGCATCCATGCGGAAATTCAAAAGCAAGTAACCTTAACCTCTATATCGGTCACGGTTATGCTGGAAAGTTCCAAGGTATTATTGACGAAGTGGCAATCTTAAATGTTGTGCTGAGTGAAGAGGAGATTGAAAGCATCATGGAGAACAGTTTGGAAGACGTTTATGATGTATCCCTTAATGGCAAAATCGCCATTACTTGGGCAAAACTAAAACGATAACAGTATTAAAAAGGAGATATTCAATGTCAATAAAAACCTTTACGCGCATTTGCACTACACGTTTGATAACATTTTCTATTGCAATTACTGTAACTATCGGTTTACTCTTGGTTGTTACAAACACACTTGTTGGACATGAAACTGACGAGGAACTTGTTTCACAAAAGAATGCAGCACTTAAGAAACTGTGTGAACTTCCTGATGATAATAAAAAACATATCTCTTGGGGATATGTAGGAGCATATCGTACCTCTTCCAATAGAACTAACAGTCGCATTGCATTTTGGCAAGATGATTATGATCGTTTCTTATCCAAAGTGCCAGATGCCGACATTGTAAATTTTGCGACGATCTTTACAAATCAAAACGTCGTCGCTGTTGTCAGACAGTTGGTTGAAGGAAAGAAAACCGAAGCGGAATTATCAGAATCAACTGGAATCACAGAAGCTGAGATAGAGATAGCAGTGCAATTGTTAATAGACTCAAAATTGGCAGCGCGCACGAAGGATAACCGCATTGAACCCAAAAACGATGTCGGTTCATTTTTCTTGAACTTTGTCAGTATGACAACCGTCCATCTTGGAAATATCAAACCTAAGAAGTAAGATATTCAATTTACCTAAAGATTCTTGTCAGTACCCAAAAATCTATTCTGTAGGGGTGCCCGTAAGGACACCTATAGGTGTAAAGTTAAGGAATTTTCGATGCCAGAAACCCTCTTCAGTCCCGTAGGGACGCTATGTTTATAGTTAAAGTTATGCGACCCTTCTTGAGTTCCGTAGGAACGGCATAGAAAATAAACATATCGTCCCTACGGGACTGAAGAGAGGTGGGGGTACACATTTTTCTATAAACATATCGTCCCTACGGGACTGAAGAGAGGTGGGGGTACACATTTTTCTATAAACATATCGTCCCTACGGGACTGAAGAGAGGTGGGGGTACACATTTTTCTATAAACATATCGTCCCTACGGGACTGAAGAGAGGTGGGGGTACACATTTTTCTATAAACATATCGTCCCTACGGGACTGAAGAGAGGTGGGGGTACACATTTTTCTATAAACATATCGTCCCTACCAAATCAACGCCAAATGCGCGTTTGGCATTTGTCGGGACTGAAGAGAAGACAATCCCAATAACCATAGGGATTCAGAGTGATTCATAAGAGCTTCTAAGTTCTCTTAAGTTTACACTTATAGGTGCCCGTAAGGACACCCCTACAGACAAAATTCAGATTTACTAAGTTCTATCCAAAAATAGTTCTCTTGTGATTTCTAATCGGATGTGTTATTATTTGAACGACGGTATCATTTTTCGTATGTCTTGTAATATCATAATTGAGGTGTGCTCATGTGGGGATTTCTTATTTTACCAAATCTTCCGCTACAAAGCCCAATCCTTTAGGTTTGAGATGTAGTAGCGGTTAATCGTTTGACATACACCAAACCTATTATTTTTTGCTAATTGGACTGACAATATCTAATCTTTGTGGTATAATTAATAGTATGAATATATCAAACAAAGACCACAAATACAACACAACAGAAACGACAACCTACGCCTGTGAATATCATATCATTTGGTCTACAAAATATCGTCGTTCTGTTCTATCTCCTGAAATCCAAGATCGTTTGAAAGCCTTGATTTTTGCACAACAAGAGGCATACCAATATATCGTCAGAGAAGTTGAAAGCATGCCCGACCATATTCATTTGCTTGCGAGTGTTCCACCTAATGTTTCCGTAACAAGCGTAATCGGTAAAATTAAAGGATATACGGCTAAAATACTTCGCGACGAGTTTCCCGAACTCAAACGAAAGTTGCCTTGCCTCTGGACACGTTCAAAGTTTGTTGCCAGTGCTGGTAACGTCACACTTGAAATCTTAAAGCAATATATTGAGAACCAAAAAGGTGTCTAATGCCGAGTTTCTACCGAACCCAAACAGTGAAAATAGAAGAACAACCCATATTCTCTGAAGTCAATGCTGCATCTGCTACCGTTTGGAATGACTGCTGCTATCAAATGGATATGTACCAGTGGCATCGTGGCTATCCGCACGCTCATAATCACTTCTATTTCGGCAAGGATTGCGAAGGTTGGATTGATAAGAAACTCTCCAATCCGCTCTTGCATTCACAGAGCCGGCAAGCTGTATTGCAACGCTATTTCAAGTCTTGGAAATCCTACTCTGCTGTAAAAAAGAGCGGTAGTATTGAAAAACCGAAACCTCCTAACAGACGAAAAAACTACATGACGACACGTTTCAAAAAGTCTGCTATCCGATTTGTAGAAGACACTCTTTTTGGTAAACGTATTGAACTCTCTTTGGCACAAGGTCAACCGAAAATAGATATACCTTTGCCAAGTAACTTTGATATGTCTAAATCCGAACATATCGCAACGATTGATTTGTGCTATAACTACGGGCAATGGACACTCCATTTCTCGTATAAGTATGAAACCGAAACAACGGAAACAGGTAAAGAAGTTGTAGGCGTTGATATAGGAGAAATACACCCGATTGTGAGCCATGATGGAACAGACACACGGATATTCAATGGACGGTATATCAGATCACTCTACCGACTGCGAAATAAAGTGCTTGCCGAGTTCAGTCAGGCTATCAGTCGTTGTAAACGGCATTCCAAACGCTGGTGGAAACTCACACGTCGGAAATGGAAGCGTATCCGAAAGATTGATAACCAAATCAAAGACGCACTCCATAAACAGACAACGAAGTTCGTCAAATACTGCCAAACCAAAGGTGGTGGTATGATAATACTTGGAGACCTCACGGGTATCCGAAATCATATCAACTACGGCAAACGTGTGAACCAGAAACTACACCAATGGGCTTTCGGTAAGATAGCCGAGTTGATAACCTACAAAGCCAAAGCCCTGGGTATCAAAGTCAAAACGATTGACGAATCCTATACCTCACAAACCTGTCCGAAGTGTGGTAACCGAAAGAAACCTACGAACCGAAACTATACCTGCTCTTGTGGATTCAAATATCACCGCGACGGTGTTGGCGCAATCAATATAAGACAAAAGTATCTGGGTCACTTTGGTGACCCCGTAGTGGCGGAAATGGACGCTGTCCGCATGACACCGCCCTTGGGCTTTCGCTTGGAAGTCCCTGTTGCCTCGTCTTAAACGCGAGGAATGTTTCTACAAGGAACAAAAGAACCCCTTGCCTTTAGGCTTGGGAGTATGTCAGCAATCATTGTTTCAGTGGCTATTCTTTTTTATTTTTTAGCTGTACAATCACGAAAATCCTACAAATGTCTGCAATGTGGTGAAAAAGTCCGGGTGGAATATATGGACGCAAGCCGTTGTGGAATGTGTGGTGCACCTTTGAAGCAGGAGGAAACTCAATGAGGAGAGAAGACTTATTAGCTGGAACGCGTCCGGATATAACTGAAGGTAAGATTATCATGACCGGTAGCGACGGTTTTGATGGTTATGAAATCATGGACTATAAAGGGATGGTATGGGGAATTTCTGTCCGAGCGAAAGATGTGGGACAAGATTGCGCCATGGGGTGTAAAAACGTGACAGGTGGCGAATTGCAGTCTTATACCGCGTTGGGGGATGAATCGCGACAACGGGCTATTGACTTAATGCTGCAAATGGCTGGAAGACAGAAAGCAAACGGAATCATCAACGTCGAATTTGAATTAACCGGTGCATCCCAAGGAGCATCCCAAGTCGTTATGCATGGAACCGCAGTTGAAATTAAGCCAATTCCGAATTATGTTCCTGTTGGTGCCGTTGGAAATATCTTGGCAGATATGCAGGAAACCTTTGAAAAATGATGGCAAACCGGTTTTCCAATTTCATCTTCAACATCCGCTTGAAGTGTATGTGGCTGAGTCACACACATACTTTCAATTGGGCACACAAACCTTTATGTGAAAGGTTTAAACCCGGTGTCCTACATATCGGTAAATTACATGTCTGCCGCAGTTGTGTATTTGCGTATAGCGGGATACTCATTGGAGTCATAGCCTCTGTAGTTTATCCTACCCTCACAGCCAATATGAAACTCACATGGCTCTTACTTTTTCTGGTGCCAGTGGTCGTTTCATCTTATCCCCGTATATATAAGAAATTACAAAGAGTCGTCCAAGATGTTCTGCGTTTAGTCATGGGTGTGCTGATAGGTTTTATACCTTTTCTATTGTTACATAGAAACTTCTTATGTGGCATTACATGCATCGTTGTCATGGGAGTTTTCTGGCGGATTTACTTTCATCAACGCAAAATACGTAAGCTGCATGCATGTGATGGTTGTCCGGAATTAAACCTACCCGATATATGTAGTGGCTTTCAGCATCAGTCAGAAGCAATTCGTCTTTACGAGATTGAGGCTACCGATCTTTTGTATCGCACAGGACGCGGCTTCCCAAAATAGAATTCAACTCGGTTCCTCCAAAAAATTCAAACAAACACTCCTTATGGCAAAGGAATTTGAATGACATTACTAACACAAGCGCATCATGACCATTTTGATGAATACGGTTATATGGTCATTGAAGATGCTGTGCCGATAGACTTATGTGAAGCTGTTGTTGACGCGATTTTCGCATTCTTAGAGATGGATCCATCTGATCCGGATGATTGGTATCGTGCACCGCATAAACCCGGGGCAGGCATGGTAGAAATGTATTTTCATCCAGCCATGTGGAACGTCTATCAACATCCACCAATTCATCAGATTTATAGTGAAGTGTATGGTACTGAAAAAATTTGGGTACACCAAGATAGAGTCAACATGAAACCACCTCGACACCCTGATTATCCTGAATGGGATCATAAAGGTATGTACCACTGGGATGCAGATACGACGACACTACCTGTAAGATTCAGCACGCAAGGTGTTCTATTTTTGAGAGATACTGCTGACAATCAAGGTTCTTTCGTTTGTTGGCCCGGCGCCCATAAATCCCTAATTGATGAAGCGAACCCTTGGGTGCCGGAACTTACTGCAGAAGTATATAAGGATAAGTTCATACAAGTACCAGCAAAGGCAGGTTCATTGCTCATCTGGCATGTTGCGCTTCCGCACGGTAACGGACGGAATACCTCTGACAGACCAAGACTCGCACAATATATGAACTATTATCGTGCACCTAATCCAATGAATGAAGAACGACGACAGGAACGTATTACGTTGTGGCGAGAACGAAGGGCACTCGGTAGAGGACCATATCCAGGAGACCCACGAGGATGGGAAGCAAAAAACTACGGGTCCCCAGAATTGACACCTTTAGGAAGAAAACTCTTGGGAATTGATCTATGGGATTGAAAATAAAATAGGCGGGTACAAAAACCCGCCACTAAAATAGGATTTTACACAAGAATTGAACACGGTTAGTATGTCTTGATGTTAGCCCAACTTGTAGCCAACTTTCCATCTGGGTCAACACTGAGGGCACCCTTTAATCCGTTGTTCCGAAGGGCATTGATTTGACTCTCAGTCAAGTCAACATTAAAGATAGCGACTTCATCCATCAAACCTAACAAGAATGAGTGTCCAGTCAATCTTGAACCGATGTTAATAGGAACTGTTGTGCCATCGGTGTTCATGTCTTTATCAGTACCCGCCTTAGTTTGCTTTTTACCATCAACATAGAGGTTGTGGTCTTGCACAGAGTCGCCTCCTTCAGGGAAGACGACCACACAATGATGCCATTCGCCATCACAGACATCGTCTGCACCGTAGTTTTGTCCACCATTCACTTCAACCCTCAAGAAGCATTGTGGTGCTGAAACGTGTGCCCGGATATAGTACTTTGTACCGCCGGAATTCCTTCCCCATTTTATCCATGAGTGCTCTCTTGTTCCCCCGGCTTTAAACCAAAACACCGTTGTTCTTGGCTCAAGCTCACCAACACCAGCAAAATCGGGAACAAGTAAATGATCGTCAACTCCATCAAATTGCAGTGCTTTACCAAAACGACCATTAACGTATTCCGCACCAACTATATTGGCTCCTCGATCATTCCCAGAAGAGTCTTTAGCAACATCTCCACTTCCCTCGTCAAAGAGATAGGCTAACTCAATTGTATCCTGATCAATTATAGCGGAATAGACGATACTTGGAATTGACATTGTAAAAAATACAGCACATAAAACAGATAGCATGATTTTGCTTTGACTTATTATTTTCATATTCTCTCCTCCGCCGTAAAATTGTACTGAACCTACAAAATATTTATCTCAATGCATGTTTAGAATATTTCTCATGTTCTAAATCAACGTTTAAGAATTGTATCAAATGATTAAAAAATAAACAAGTGAAATGATATAAAGAGTAGAAAATTATTCCAATTGATTTGCAGGTGATAATCTATTAGAATACATAAGAGTTTTTTTTTTAAGGCTTACATTCTTGAATTTCATTTTTGATTTCTTTCAAGAGGATTATGGAAAATCCTAATACCATATCTTACAGAAATATTAACTCAGCAGTTAAGACAATACTATCAAAAAAATTTGGTGGAGATGTTCGGCTTGATCGAGGTGAGAATATCCATCCCCAATGTCTATATCGTTTTAAAGTTCTTTCAGGTCCAGATGGGACTCCAGCGAGTGTTTTCGTCAAACGAAAAAGATCACGAAAAATCCGAAACGAATGGGCATGTCTGCAGTTCCTAAATGATCAGATACGTGGAGATTGTCCTTTACCACGCTTTTATGGTGGTGGATATATTGGGAAAAACAGTGTACCTGTCATCGTGATGGAAGATATGGGTGAAGGACAAAATCTCAGGGCAGTATTGCGTTCTAATGACAGTCAAAATGTAGAAGAAATCCTGATGGATTGTGCTAAAGCACTCGGTAAAATCAATGCACATTCGATCGGTAAAACAGAAACATTTCACAGATTACGGAGTTCAATCGTTCCTATTGAACAGAAGAGTCAAGATTTCTATTCAATGTATATAGAAAAGTGGACAGAAATATGCGATGCTACCGGTATTGTTCCAAATAAAGAAGCCTTTTCTGAATTACAAGCACTCGTAAGTTTCCTTACGCCTACTAATGGCTTTCACGCACTCACCCACGGTGATCTTTATCCTGTTAATGTATATTATGCTACTAATACATCAAAAGTCTATATTTTTGATTATGAGTATGGAGATTACCAGCATGTGATTGTGGATGGGTTTCAAATACGGCTGCATCTTGATTTGTGGGCAGAGGTCGCACGGTTTCCAGATGTGGTAATGCATGAAATGGAAGATGCATATCGCACAACACTTGCCGCAGCTTGTCCAGAAGTGCTGGATGATCAGTGGTTTTATCACCGACTTATTGAAGCGTGTGTATATGAGACAATTCGCTGCATATATAGATTCTTTGAACCCCCAAAAACTGTGTTCAGTAATACCATAAATGATCGTCCCGCAGGTGATTATGAAGCATTAAGGACTGACCCAAACTATAATCACTGGGGATTACCTGCTGTACGTAGACGTGTTTTTTACCGTTTAGGGATGCTGGCACAGCTAACTGAAGAATACGATTATCTGCCTGCACTTGGTGCAACAGCGAAGAAAATTAGAGATAAATATAAGTCTATTTGGCCGCCTGAAGTGCAGGAAATGCCTTTTTATACTGCTTTTCAATAGCATTTTACGGAGATAATCACTTGTAAAGCCATCAATTTCATATCTAAACTAATAAACAGAAAAAGAAAACGGAATTATTCGTTAAACAAAATGTAAAGAAATGTTTGGCGGTTTTGGGTTTTATCAGATGAGTTGTCAACGCCAACCTATCTGATTAGGTAATCCTTATAGAAATAAGGATTCATAGGTTATCGTTGATATTCTGAGTCTACATTGGCTAATTAGTGAATCAGTCTCACTAACTAATCCAATGAAATACCAAAGGAGTTTTTTCATGGATTTATTACAAGTAATGGAGCGATTTCCTGACCAGGAAGCGTGTATAACTCACCTTGAAAAGATATGCCAAGATGATACACCTACCTGCAGGCTTGAGGAAAATAGGCAGGCTATTGAACGCAATAGGTTAGCCATTGAGGAGAACAGGCAAGCCATTCACCGTAATAGAGAGGAGATCAAGAACGTTTGTAAAGTTGTTGAAGGTATACTCTCTGATAAAGCAGCTTGATGGACTCATTTTATATAAACAAAGGAGAGAACGTGACATTCATGTTCTCTCCTTTTCAGATTTCTACTTGGAACTTTAATGTCTCTGATAGTAAGACTTTAGAATTAGGCGCGATTTGAAGATCGCGCCTACATGAATAGATAACCCGAAATCTGTTTTGCATGAAAAAGGACAGGCATAAAAACCTATCCTAATGTTAATGAAATATGTTTTTAACTAAACAGGTGTTAGTATTTCTTAATTCTTCCCCAACTTGTGGCTAACTTACCTTGTGGGTCAACGCTAACGGTTCCGTACAATCCACCCTCAATAATAGCGTTGATCTGTTCAGCATCCAATGCAGTACTGAAGATAGCGAGTTCGTCTAATAGTCCGTGTAGAAATGCATGACCAGTTAGGCGTGCGCCGGCATTTACTTCCACATTTACACCTGTGTCCATTTCTCTATCACCACCCGTGTTTTCTTGAAGAACACCATCTACATAGAGGTCGTGGTCCTGCACGGAATCAGCCCCGTCTGGAAAAACTACCGCACAATGATGCCATTCGCCATCACAGACATCGGCTTGACCGTAATTTTGTCCGCCATTAACCTCAATCCTCAGGAAACACTGTTCGCCGGACACATGTCCACGGATGTAGTACTTAGCACCACCAGTATTTGGTCCCCATTTCACCCATGAATGTTCTCTTGTCCCACTGGCTTTAAACCAGAAAACTGTTGTCCGCGGGTCTTTCCCACCAACACCCATATAACCGGAAAGGAGTAGGTTATCGTCAACGCCATCATACATTAATGCGGTACCAAAAACACCTTCGGTGTATTGCGCCCCCATTATTGTACCATCCCGTTCATTCGGAGACGAATCTACGGCTACATCACCTTCTCCCTCATCAAAGAGATAGAGCACCTCAACAGTCCCCTCTTCAACAATACTTGCATTGATGATACATGTGATTGACAAAGTAAAAACAATGATACTTGACAAAACAACAATGTAACCACTGTTATTTCTAATTCTCATCTTCTATTTCCTCCAATACCAAATAATTCCTTGGTCTAATACTCAATTTAGTGAATAATTCTTAAAATTGATTATAACAATTACGATAAAAATTGTCAAACAGTAATTTTTTATGAGGCTTATAGGTTCAATTTATTGTAATATGATATATTGGGCGGATTTTTGTATCCGCCCAATAGTTTTTCTAAATACAACTACCGATTGAATAGGAAGGAACGGGAGGATATAAGTGCCCAAAGCAGGTCTTCCATGTCATCCCGTCTTGTGGTTTCATCTGCAAAATGTGTCTTAGCAGTTTGAAGTTCTCCTTCACTCGGCATACGGCTTAAAGTCATTAGATACAACTCTGTAGCCAATTCTTCCGGTTGCATCTTCTCCCCTGTTTTCGGATCAAGAAGCTTAGCAATTGTTCCATCGCGAGCTTTCAACTTTCCGTTAACATAAGAGGAGTTGATGATATGAAGTGCTTGTGTAAGCGTTGGTTCAAGTAAGGGGTCTAAGTTACCTAAGAACTCCCTATCAGAACGACCGAAAAGACTGAGAAAACGTGAACCCACTGGGAGCGGCAGCTCAACAGCACGCATGCCTTGAGGATACCTTCCATATTTCTCCGATGATCCCGTAACATCATTTAGAACATCAAGCAACACTTGTGCCATCAAAGGACGTGGCATGAAACGAGAGAAAAATCTATCGTCTAATTCATTCGTCTCATTCGGTTCCGCTGACAGCTGATAGGTACGAGAGTTAAAGATTAGTTTGATAATATGTTTGGTATCATACCCACTTCGTATCAACTCCTCGGCTAAAGCGTCTAAAAGTCCTTCAACACTTGGAGGCGTTGTTGCGCGCATATCATCAACAGGATCAACGATACCTCGTCCAAAATAGTGACTCCATAAGCGATTGACGGTCGCTTTGGCGAAGTATGGATTTGAATCAGCGGTCATCCAATTAGCCAGATGATCTATAGCTTCTTCTCTATATGCTTCAGGGAGTGTTTCACCACCGAGGAATGTCGGTTGTGCAACCTGTCCGCGATTTCCTTGAACAGACTGATTAATTACGCGTCCGCCTGGATTGTGATAGACCACTAATTCTTGGTAAAGTTCCCCACCACGCGTGTTGACTTTACCAGTGAATGCGGCGAAGTTCCAATAATCATCAGTTGTCCACTCGTCAAATGGGTGCTTATGACACCTGGCACAACTCAGACGGATACCGAGAAACACTTGTGCTGTGGTTTCAGCTCTACCGGAAGGTTGGCGTTCAATCCGATAAAAGTTAGTAGGTCCGTTTTGATAGGTACTACCTGTGGACTGCAAGATATCACGGACAAACTCGTTGTATGGGGTGTTATCTGCGATGGCATCCTTGATAAACTGATGGAATAGCGTAGCACCTCGTTCGCCAAATTCACCGTTTCCTAACCTTCGTGGATGAACGCGTAGCATATCAGCCATTTTCAATGTCCGCAGATTTACCCATTCTGGTGTATCCATTAACTTATCAATCAGAAGAGAACGTTTATTTGGGTTTGAATCCGCGAGGAATTCTCTTACTTCGTCTGAAGCAGGTAATTTACCAACTGTATCCAGATATATCCTTCGTATGAATTCAGAGTCTGAAGAGAGTTCAGAAGGGTGAACATTCAACTTCTTGAGTTTCGCTGCGACGAACTCATCAATGAAATTATTCGTTAGGACTTCTGGATAAGGTTTCTCATCAGCTTTTGCTCTCGGTACGGTGATGAAAGTAGAGGTGACTTCACCTAAAAACCTTGCTAAGATAGCGGTGCCACCCCAACGCGTGCTTGTGACCAATCCTTCTTCAGTGACAGTGGCAACGGGTTCGTCTTTAGATTCATAGACAGCTTGGTGTGTCACATCTTCTTTTGAACCATCGGTAAAATGCGCGAGGACCTTTACTTGCTTCTTTTCACCTACAGATGTGAAAGGAATTTCTTTCGGTTCAATTTCAAGTTTTTCCAAACGTGGTTCGTCGGGTGAAAAATGTGCCCCGGCTGCAATCCAACTTAGAATTGTTTCTGCCTCATCAGAACCGACTTCAAATCGCACACCACCGGCGTGTGGAATCTGTCCAGTAGGTTTCAGATAGAGCAGGCTCTGTTCAGGTTCAATTAAGTTTATCCGCCTGCCACGGTTATGATGCACAATTGGCTCATAATCACTTTCCGGATTGAGTGTAAGTAGGGAAAGATTTAGCCCCCCCTGTCCTCCGAATTTACCGTGGCAAAGACCTGCGGAACATCCCTGTTTGTCCAGAATCGGTGCAATATTTTTCAGAAAAAGATGCGTGGTAGTTTTTGTTTCATTATCAGTTTGTGTATCACTATCTGCATTTCCCCAACAAGTTGAGGGAACAAACGTACATGTAAATGCAACAATAGCACATACTATTAGGATAGGAACTGGTATGTTCCATCTAACGCTTCTCATCTCATTTCTCCTTCCCTTAACTAAGGAATTCGGTGTGACTGTTTACCAATTTAGTGAGTCGTACAATGTCTTGTAACTTACAACGTTTGAATTTGATACTGTTGTGTCAATTATCAGATACTTTTGGTTTTTAAATTATTAAGGTTTACGAACATCTTTACAAGTTATATAAAAACTTTTGGAAAAACTTCTGACATGTGTTCAACGAAGAGGAATGCAAGTCCATCTTGAATATCCTCTGGAATCTCAACAAAATCCTTCTCATTACCTTGTGGGATAATGACTGTCTTGATACCCGCCTGTTTTGCAGCAAGGACTTTCTCCTTGATACCACCTATAGGTAATACTCTACCCCTTAGGGTCAATTCACCTGTCATTGCAATTTCAGGATTTATTCCTTGGTTTGTTGCGATGGAAGCGATTGCTGTTGCTATTGTAATACCTGCGGAGGGACCATCCTTTGGGATTGCTCCTGCGGGGACATGGATGTGGATATCGTCTTGTAATATTGCGGCATCAACTTTCAATGAAGATGCTTGTGATTTTACATAAGTGAGTGCAGTTTGCGCGGACTCTTGCATCACTTCCCCAATTTGTCCCGTAATGCGGAGGTCACCCTTTCCATTCTGTTTTTGGATGGCAGTAGCTTCTACAAATAATATTTCACCACCCGCTGGCGTTACCGAAAGTCCCGTAGCAACACCTACGTCTGCGTTGCGTCCGGCAATTTCTGAATCAAACTTTGGTGGACCGAGGTAATTGGGTATTTCGTCATTTCCAATAGTAGTGTGGTCGGTTTCTCCTTCAGCGACTTTTCGAGCAGATTTACGGCAGAGAGTACCGAGTTCCCGTTCCAAGTTCCGTACCCCTGCTTCACGGGTATATTTTGTTATCACCTCTTGAATTGCATCATCTGAAATATCTAATTGTTCATCCGTAATTCCGTTTGCAGTCAGTTGCCGTGGGATAAGATACTGTTTTGCGATCTGCTGTTTTTCGTTTGAAGTGTATCCCGGCAACTCAATTGTCTCCATTCTGTCTCGCAGTGGCGGTGGAATCGTATGAATTTGGTTCGCAGTGGTAATAAACATAACGCTTGATAGGTCAAATGGGACATCCAAGTAGTTATCGGTAAATGCATTATTCTGTTCTGGGTCAAGCACCTCAAGCAATGCGGAAGCGGGATCGCCTCGAAAATCAGAACCGAGTTTGTCAATCTCGTCCAGCATGAAAACTGGATTATTAGATTCGGCTTGGCGCAGTCCTTTAACAATGCGTCCTGGCATTGAACCGATGTAGGTTCTGCGATGTCCACGAATTTCCGCTTCGTCATGCATACCACCTAAAGAGATACGCACAAATTTTCTACCAATGGCACGCGCAATAGATTTCCCCAGGGATGTTTTACCTACACCCGGTGGCCCCACAAAGCAGAAGATTGGCCCCTTCATGTCCTCCTTGAGGAGACGTACTGCAAGATATTCTACTATTCGTTCCTTAACTTTTACCAGATTATAGTGGTCTTCGTCAAGTATCTCTAAAGCTCTTTTTAGGTCAATTGAGTCGTCTGTGTTTACTGACCACGGCAAATTTAGCAGCCAATCCAGATAGTTACGAGACACTGCAGATTCTGGAGAAAATGATTGCATTTTGGTCAGACGATTGAGTTCTTTGAGTGCCGCTTTATGTGCTCTTTCTGGTAGATTCGCTTCTTTTAGTTGTTCACGCATCTCATCAATATCAGATGCTAAATCATCAGCTTCACCCAATTCAGTCTGAATTGCCTTGAGTTGTTCCCGTAAAAAGTACTCACGTTGGCCTTTATTAATAACAGCCTGTGCGTTAGATTGAATTTTGCTTTCTAACTCGTGCAGGTCAACCTCTTTTGCGAGTATAACAGCAAGTTTGTTGAGTCGTTCAGGTACAGAAAGTGCTTCAAGAATTTGCTGTTTTTCTTGTGGCTTTAGGTCTAAAACTGTAGCGATATAGTCTGCTAAACGGCCAGGTTCGTCAACATTTTTTGCCATAAGTCCGTGTTCTTCTTGGTATCGTGTGGAGAGATGGATTATCCGTTGAAACATTTCATCAGTACTGCGTACAAGTGCTTCAATTTCCATATTCTCTTCGTCATTGTCATCAATACCGTCATCATCTTCAAGGAGTCGGACCCGTGCTTTCATGAATGGTTCATTATAGAGTATTTCCTCAATCTGCACCCGCGCTCTACCGTTTGCGAGGAACAAGACATCTTCATCGTCTTTTTTCGTGCGTATAATATGAATTAGACTTCCAATCGGTCTTAATTCATCTATTGTCATGTCCTTTACGGCGCGAGGGTCTGTGTCTAAACTGCGGCCTGTGGTCGTTTGGAAGATACAGATATCTCTATCTCCATTTAACATTGCATCGTCAACAGCATCCATGGCTACTTTCCCTGACAGCGCCACATGATGTGGGTGAAATGGTGGAACCGGAGGCATATATGGAAAAATTACCAGATCGTCTACGGGTAGAACTGCCAGTTCTACTGTCTCAACAATCTGTTCTGTATCCTGATTTTCTTCTATTTTGTCCTGTTCTGTAGTGTTTTCGTGTTCATTTTCCACTGCTATTTCTCCTTTCCATCTTATCTCAGGTGTATCGTTAGACAATTCATACGACAGTGTCGGGGATATTATTTTCTAAGAGCAATTGCATTCATTAAGGGATTTTTCAGTACTAATGTGAATATTAGTTTTCATTCACGATAATTGAATTGGCATTATTGACACTGTAAATCCAACCGCGTGCTCCTTCAATAATTACCTCTGTATTATGTACAGCACATAGTTTTTGATATTTCTGCAATGTTTCTGTAGCAGAGTTTTCCAAAGTTTCATCCGTGCTTGTTTCGGCAGAATCTTCGGTTTTTAACAGGCTTGGTTGCGGAATTGACACACCTTTTTTATCAGTTAGTATAGGTATTAATTCAATAGATTTTAGGGTGCCATTTAGAAAAGTTACTTTGGGAATAATTGTTCTTATGTGTTGTAGTTCATAAGTGTCAAAAATAAAGTCTGCCAAACTGTAGATGATCGGTTTTTCGTTGTAGAGTTCAATACCTCCAAGGGTGTGTAGTTGTTGACACAGCACCATATCTACGCCAGCATCGATTAGTGCTTTTGCGAAAATGCGTTGTCGACCGATACTCGCTTGTCGTGCTTCCTTTTTTCCCCAATGAAGCCAAACAATAACAAGTTCTGCTTCATTTTTAACTTTTGTAACAGCCTGCATCATCTTACTGTAGGCTGCAGATGCAATGACTTGCAGAGAATCCGTCTTATATTGATTCCCCCGCAAAAAAGCGAAAAGTGCAATTCTGCGATCATTGACATCTATCCATGCGGGTGAATTTGCAGCTGCGGATGAAACGCCTGCTCCCATAGATTGAACGTTATACCATTCCAAATTGGTTACTGTATCTGCAATAGCTGTAATTCCATAGTCCATAATGTGCGGTGTTGCTAAAGAAACAGCATCGAATCCAGCATTCGCAAGGGCGCGTGCAAGTCCTGGTGCAGCACGAAAATTGTGTTCTTGCGTAGTTCTCGGTTCACCTCTGTCTGAAATACTGGAGTTAAGAGACACAGTAGCGACATCTGCTGATTGTATAACAGATTTTGTACCTTCAAAAAACACACCTGCTCCTTGCCGTTCTATCACCGGATTTAAATCGCGTCCAATCGTGATGTCCCCAACAGCAAGGACGGTTATCTCTTCAGCTTCTGCTGCATCCGAAGCGTGTGATGTCGTGCCACTATACACAATCAGAATGGTAAATATAAGAGCAATTGTTATGTGTTTCATTTTTCTTTTTTCAGTTGTTTACCGATTGCTATCAGAGCATCCGCGAGTTCTTTACGGCCGGACTGGCCGGAATTTTGAAACTTTTGAGTCTCTGTCTGAAGTCCATCTATTTGCGCTTGAAAATCCGTTGCGAACTCATTGACAAGCATAGACAATTTTTCAAGATCATTTTCACTACGATTGATCAGTTCGTCAATACGGTTATCTACACGAAGGACTATACTGTCTGGTATATTTCCGTATTGTGCTTTAATATCTGAAATTTCCTTTAACAATCTTGCTTCAACTTCAGAGACATTCTGTTGTACATTTTCAAGTTCTTGTGTTAATTTTTGGAGTTGTTCATTATATTGACGAAAGTCGTCTCCAAATATATTGTTTCTCAGATAGGATTCTAAGTTTTGTGGATTTGTTTGTTGTGATTCTTGTGTATCTTCAATCACAGGTGTCTGTTGTGCTTCTTTCATTCAATATCTCCTTTGTGCAATATCTCCTTTGTGATTTTTAACACATAAGAACAAGCATTTTATCTAAATCACCCGTAATGGAAACAACCTTGTGATGGTTCTATTGCCTACATAGTGCTTTTAGAGTGTCAATTTCTATTCTACAGTTGGAATAGTGTTCTGTCATTACTTAAATTGTAGGTCGGGTAGAGCGAAGCGAAACCCGACATGTAATCGTTGTGTCTATAATGTCGGGTTTCGTTCCTCTACCCGACCTACATATCTAATCTGTATAACTATCCAATAGTTTATGGATAATTATACAGATTATCTGGCTTTTGTTCTTCCTGTTCAACGTCTAATTGTATGGAAAGTTTATCCTCTTCATCGGATCCAGCATTCGCTTGTGTACGACTGGCGTTGAATTCTTGCAGGATGCAGTTTACAATTTCTTCGCTGTACGCTTCTGCTGACACCTGCTTTTGATTCGCTTCCCATGCCATTCTTGCTACAGCCTCAAAGTATTCCGCATGTTTATAGGCATCTAACAGGTCAGTTCCACGTGAAAAAGTACCGTGTCCAATCCAGTAAAGGATATGACGCATAGGTTCAGAACCGTTTTCAAATAGGCGTAGACTTTCATAAGATAACTCAGGAATTCCGGGGACTCGTTCTTGGACAAAACCGATTCCACCGGTAGCGTCATAGATGATTGGTGTTTCCGGTTCATACCCCTTAAGAAACTGATAGAAACGATCTGGGTGTCCGTGTTCGGTACGTGATATTAGATTCAAAAACTTCGGCTGCAAATGGACTAACGCATGAAATCCGTGTTTTTCAAGTTGTTCAAAAATGAGTAGATAGTGGAACATCTCACTTGTTGGAACACACGATTGTGAAGTTTTTTCTTGCTCCGACTGTGTTTGTGTACCAAAACGCATGCGATAATGTGTTCCATCTGGTTCTACTTCAATCACAGTCAAATTGAGTGCCGGATGCTCAATGCCGATTAAGTCCAACCGAGAACCGGATTTGGTCAAAAGCACATGCCTACCTGCTAATCCTTTCACAACAATTGCTGGAGGTAGCGCGTAACGTGGCGCTTCGTCATAGTCAATAAGACACTTTGTATCTACTGATTCAGATAGTATCACCCCCATATTTCCTGCAGATGCCCATAGGTAATCGTGTGCATGTGCATGAGCTCCAACCCAACCCATTTGACCGATACATGTGCCTAATTCACTATCAGGTGAAATAGGATGTAAATTAGGTTGAAAACCTCTCTCTGTCCACTGCCTGTAGCGGTAACTGTGCGGTGGAGGTATTCGCTGATGCGTCAAGTAAGGATTGACTAATGCTAATTCCACTTATGCCTTTTGGTATAATATACCTAATAATTATCTTCTTATTTTAAAATATACCATGTTTTCGGTGTGATAGCAAGTAAAATCGTTGCAATGTGCTGCTTGACACACGCACTTTTATGCGTTAAAATTGAGCTGCTAAGAAAGAAAAATGTATATTAGAAGAGGAATTTGATGAAAACACGAATAGAAAAAGATAGTTTGGGTGAAGTTGCAGTACCTGAAGATGCATATTGGGGTGCCCAAACACAACGCGCATATATCAATTTCGATATTGGTAATGAACACTTCCCACCTACTTTCATTCGCGCGCTTGCTATTATTAAGCATGCTGCTGCGAGTGTCAACGCAGAACTCGGAGGAATTACATCAGAAATAGCAGACCTTATCTGTCAGGCTGCAGATGAAGTTGCTGATGGTGATCTTGCCGATCAGTTTCCACTTAGGATTTGGCAAACAGGCAGCGGAACACAGACCCACATGAATATCAATGAAGTTATTGCCAACCGTGCGAATGAACTATCGGGGGAGAGGCGTGGTGTGAAATCTCCTGTTCATCCGAATGACCATGTAAATCGATCACAGTCCACGAACGATGTTTTTCCGACTGCTATTCACGTTTCAGTTGTAACACAGTGTGTTGAACGTTTGTTGCCTGCGGCGTCGGCATTGCAAGGTGCGTTGGAGGATAAAGCACAAGTTTTTTCAGATATTGTAAAAACGGGACGTACACATTTGATGGATGCTACACCTATCACTTTAGGACAGGTATTTAGTGGATATGCCCATCAGGTAGCACATGCCCAAGAGGCGATTAAGGATACATTGACGCATCTGTATGAACTTCCGATAGGTGGTACTGCAGTAGGAACAGGTTTAAACACACATCCTGATTATGCGGATGCTATTGCATCTCGTATCGCTGAACGCACTGGACATCCGTTTGTGAGTGCACCGAATAAATTTGAAGCATTAGGAAGCCGAGATGCCCTTGTATCAGCAAGTGGCGCGATGAAACGGCTTGCTTGTGCGTTGTATAAAATTGCAAACGATATCCGTTGGTTAGGGAGCGGTCCCAGATGTGGTATTGGTGAACTGACTTTGCCCGAAAACGAACCGGGGAGTTCCATCATGCCCGGTAAAGTCAACCCGACGCAGTGTGAAGCAATGACGATGGTTTGTGCACAGGTTATCGGCAATGATACAACGATCTCTTTAGCAGGGAGCGCGGGAAACTTTGAACTTAATGTCTTTATGCCAGTGATTGCTTTCAATAGTCTGCAGTCTATTCGGTTGCTATCGGATGCATGTGATGCATTCCGAGAACATTGTATCCTCGGAATTGAAGCGAACAGACCTGCTATTGCTGGTTATCTGGAAGCATCGTTGATGTTAGTAACCGCGTTGACACCGAGAATAGGTTACGATACGGCAGCGAAACTTGCACAGAAGGCACATCGGGAAGGATCAACATTACGGGAAGTGGCGGTTGAAGATGGTGTATTAACGGGGGAAGAATTTGATGAACTCGTCGTCCCAAGTGATATGGTAACACCCAATTTATAGTATCTTGTATCGGTAAACCAGTCCAAACAAGTGTCGTAGGGGCGGGGTTTCCCCGCCCGCGTATTTTACCCAGTTAATAAATTAATCTTCAACCGATTCTGCTTCAGCGATTGGTTCTGGCAGTTCATCAGGTTCCAAAAGTTGTTCTGCTTCTGACTCGGTGATTTCGTCACTGGATACATCAAGTTCTCGCCAGTCAGCGAAACCTGTTCCGGCAGGAATGAGACGTCCGAGGATAACATTTTCCTTTAAACCTGTTAACATATCTGTCTGCCCTTCAACAGCGGCATCAGAGAGTACTTTCCGTGTTTCTTGGAAACTTGCAGCGGAGATGAAACTTTCCGTACTGAGTGATGCTTTGCTGATACTTTGCAGGACAGGTTGCCCTGTTGCGGGTATGCCGCCGTCTTCTTCAACGCGTCTATTTTCTGCGTGGAATCTGTGCCGAGGCACTTCGTCATTTTCGTAAAAGTCTGTATCACCGACAGATAGAATCTTTATCTTTTGAAGCATCTGCCGCACAATCACTTCAACGTGTTTGTCGTTGATACTGCTGTTTTCATATACTGTCTGTACTTCGTCAACAAGGTATGTCCAGACAGCCTCTTCGCCTTCAATTGAGTGTCCGTCAATTGTAGTTCTGCCGATGGCGAGGATGTCGTGTGGGTTTAGGTATCCATCTGTAAGCGGTTGTCCTGCTTCGACCTTGTCCCCCTCATCAACACGTCTTTTCTCATCTGGAATGGAATAGAGACGACTCTGTGTTTGTCCATCTACAATCCTATATTGCGGCACCCCAGCTTTCTGTCCCGTGAGTTGTATAGTTCCACCGATCTCAGCAATTTCGGCAGCGTCTTGACGTTTTGGTGCCCGTGCCTCAAAAAGTCCAGTCACTCTTGGAATACCAGCAACGATGTCAAGGTTAGTCGTTTTCTCGTGCAATTCTGCCAAAGTTTGCTGTGCTTTGACCTTGTCTCCCTGTTTGAGTGAACCGGAATAACCTTTTGGAATAAGGTGTGAAACCGGCGCACCTTTAGATGTCTCAATATCAATTCGGAAGCGCTCTTCTAAACCATCTACCTCAATACCTGGATATTGTTCAAGGGCAGTGGCATATTCCCAGTCTTTTAATTCTTGTCCGATAGTGAGTGGACAGTTCGGATGTATAACCTTCGTAACCTCATAGTTATTCTTTGAGGTAGCTGCGGAATGCTTTTTGTAATCTGCATCACTAAGTATCTCTCCGACTTTTACATCAACATCGGGTGAGATGACCTCTGTCACCTTGAAAACCCGTTCGGTATCAAACCCCTTGTAGAGGCGTTGCTGACGTTTATATTCGGTTTCATCAATCTGCTGTCCATCAGTCAGTTCACATTCTTCATGATGAACTTCAAGGATATGATACACGAGTTTTGTCTCAGGTAACGGAGTATCTGTCTCTCGGTGCTGCTTAACAAGTGCTTTGTGCTCCGTCTCGGTCAGGACTTCTTCATCTTCACCACCTTCAGGGGTATGTATGAATAGTTTTTCAAAGTCAAATCCTTTAAAACTCCTCCGGAACCGGTTTGACTCAGACTGTGTGATATTTTCACCAATCTCAACGGGGAAGTCGTTATGGTGAACTGCGGCGACACGGTAGAGTCGTTCTATCTCAAAAGCACTGTCGTTTTTCGCAACATTAACCTCAAAACCGGGATATTTCTTCGACTCAGCTTTTTTCTCACTTTCAGTGAGTAGAGCACCTTGTTTCAAATCACAGTCTGAGTGATGTACGAGAGTAACTCGGTATTTGAGTTTATCCGCAGTTAAGCCACTGAATTTTTCACGAAGCGATTCTAAGTTATCAGATTCAATCAGTTCTCCGGGTTTTAGCGGACATTCTGGATGTATCACTTGTGTGACACGATATGTCAAGGATGACGGACGTTGCACCTCAAATGCTGTATTTGACTCTTGAGCCGTTCGTAATTCAGTAAATGTCAATTTTTGATCGGGTTTTAAGTCGACACCTTCGCTGACTTCTGTAATTTCATAAACCGGTTCACTGAGTTCCAGACGGTATTGACTCTCTTCTTCCGTTGAGAGTATGTCACCTACTTTAAATGGACAATCAGCGTGAGTGACTGACTGAATACGGTATTGGGGAGGAATATCATTCTGTATTTTACTGTATTCCTCTTTATACTCACTTTCTGTAAGTATGTCGCCACCTTTTGTCTGATATACCCATTCACCTTCAAAGGGACGGATTTCAGCGCGCCATTCTTCCGCTTCACTTTCAGTCAAGTATGTTCCTTCCTTCAGCGAAGTCCCTGGATGCTTCACACTTTCCACACGAAGTTGTGCTTCAGAACATCGGAATAAAGAATACTTATTGGAGAACTTGTAGTATTCATGCTCACTGATTTTTTGTCCTACATGCAATGTTTCGTCTGAATCAGCGTTTGCCTCAATGATGTCTGGACGGTTCACACTTGTAATTTCATAAGCGATAGGTTCTACCTGAAATCCAAGAAACTTTTCAAGATATTCCTGATACTGTTTCTCGGTGAGGAATTCACCGGGAAGCAGCTTACAATCGGGATGCTGCACGGTCTTGATCTTGTATTTTGGTTGGTCAAGGTGCTCAGCAACCTGTTGTGCGATCCAGAGTCCGCCTTCTTCCCTGACGGTTCTGCCGGGAATGTAATCACGAAATCGGGCTATTCCTGCAGTCTTGGCCGGAATTTTACGTGCAAACCGTTCACTCATATCTTCAACCACACCACCTGTATGGAAGGTACGCATTGTCAACTGTGTACCGGGTTCACCGATGGATTGTGCTGCGATAATACCGATTGCCTCACCCACATTAACACGTTGTCCTGATGTCAAATCAGCACCGTAGCAGGTAGCGCAAGCGCCTTTCTCTGCTTCGCAAGTGAGTATAGACCGGACACGAACACTGGGAACTTCAGCGTCCTCAATCATTTGTGCCACCTGCGGCGTAATGAGCGTATTCTCTTCTGCCATTGTTTCCTCAGTTTCTGGGTGAACGACAGGTTCCACAGTAACCCTACCACTAATTTTGAAACCGATGGCCCCTGCACTTGTTGTGAATTTGAGGATACCGTGTGTTGTTCCACAATCCTCTTCTGTAATCATGACATCTTGTGCGACATCAACCAATTTCCGCGTAAGGTATCCTGAAGCGGCGGTTTTCATAGCCGTATCAACCAATCCCTTACGAGAACCGTACGTCGATGTGAAGTAGTCAAGTACATCCAAGCCTTCCCGATAAGATGATTGAATTGGTGTAGACAGAATTTCACCACTCTGTTTTGACTTCAAACCGACAATTGCACTGATCTGAATAAAAGGATTTTTCCGTGCACGTGCACCACTATCCGCCATCAAATGTACCGGACTGAAACCTTCCACTTCTTTCTCTTGTTCTACCAGATAGGTTGCTGTTGAAGGCAGCGTATAGAACAACTGATCCTCAATGGCAGTGACAGCATCAAACCATATCAGAATCTTATCGTTCTCTAAATCTTCTTCGTTTTTCTCCTCTAGCAGTTTCCGAGAATTATCCAGATTGTTCGTTAGTTCTTCCAGCGTAAGACTTTTAAGTGGTTGTAGGATCCACCTTAGCAGTTCACTTACTATAGGTTGGGAACGCTTTATTTCACTAATAACCACATTAAAATTAAAGTTGTTCAGAAGTTGTATCAGTTCATTGAGAATCTTCTCCAGTTGTGTTACCGTAGGATCGAAGGTCTCACAACCTGATACTACATTATTAAGAGTCTCTTCTACATTATTAAGAGTCTCTTTTAAATCTCCACTATAGACGGTCTTACTTCTTTTTATTTCCTTTCTAAGAGAACTCACACAATCCATCAAATCTTTGATTTTTAATTTACGTAACTTATTAATCAAATCTTCGATTTTAGAGGTTAGATTAACCTTATCGTGGTTGGTCATGGTCTTAAACTTTGATAGTTCTTCAACACGGTCAGCAATTAACTCTCTACGGTCAGCAATTAACTCTCTTAATTCACTATTAGGTTCAAGCAGTTGCTCTATCTTCTCAAGACTAGTCTGAAGTTCTGAATTAGGTTTAGGCAGTTCCTTTAACTCCTCAGGAACAGTCTCAAATCCTGATAGTTTTTCATCAAGGTTTTTCAGGTGTTCTAGCACTTCTTTGTGAAGTTTGTGCAGATGACGCACCTTATCAAGGTTGGAAATAAACTCTTGGAATGAATTATGATGTTCAGACTGTAAACTTATCTCATCACGGATAGTCATAAGTTTTGGAAATTCTCTATCAAGTTCTTTATCAAGAGTGTTCATAAACTTTGGTAGATCACTGTGACGTTTAAGCAATTGACTTACCTCATCACGGATGGCCTTCAACTTTGGATGTTCTTCATTACGGGAGGCAATAAATTCTTGTAGATCTTTTTGCCGGTCATTGAGACGTTTATGCAGTTGACTTACCGCATCACGGATGGTCTTAAGAGTTGACAAATCAACTGTTAGATCACTGTGATGTTTAAGTAGTTCTTTCACAACATCATAAAAAGTCATACGTTCTCGCTTCTCGTTAGAAAGTTTTTCGCCATCAATTTCCAAGAACTCATGAAGTTTTTTCGCGAGTTCTATATCAAAATTGTCCAATAACCTTGGTAGTTCTTCTAACTGTCTTTCGTTTTTCTCAAGTTGACATTGCGTTTCTTTCCGATAAGCAAGTAAGGAACTTACATTATCAACGCTTTCTATAAGCTCTTGTTCTGATTCAAGATACTTAATTCGTGTATCTGACAACTCAATAATGACCTTTTTCTCAAGTGGTATCAAGTAGTCTCGTATACCTGGCGAGATACCACTACGTGTTGCATATTCAAAACTGAGTTTCTGCATTCGGTCCAATAGTGATACAGTTTCTGCTGTTCCGAGTTCATTGAAACACCGTTTCACAAGTTGCGATAGTCGTCTACCGCGTGCTTCTTCGTTGAAAAATGGCAGGTCAAGTCCTGTCACTGTGTCTGTCCATGTGAGTGTAGATGTACCGTTTGTAAATGGTAGCACTTCGTTGAAAATAACGCGTCCAACGGTTGTTAGGATCGGTTCGCGGTACCCTTCAAAAAAGAGTAGAACAGAGTCATGAAGTTTTAACGTACCGCATCCGTGTGCATGCGTCACCTGGTCAACTGATGTGAAACGTCGCTTCGCCCAAGTTTCATTTTCTAATGCAGCAAAACTGTCTCCGTTATCGCCATGTTTATTTTCTGCTGTATATGCAGCGTGGAGTAGTTCCGCTCTCTGCTTGTGTTCAGGCAAAGTCTTTGTCAGGAAACTGGCGCCTAAGATCATATCAAGTTCAGGTACTGTAATTGGTTCACCGTGAGAAGGCTTGAGAATGTTACCGCTACTGAGTAGTAACATCTTCGCTTCTGCGCGTGCTTCAATTGAAAGCGGCACGTGAACTGCCATCTGGTCACCATCAAAATCCGCATTGAACGCTTTACAGACGAGCGGCGGGATACGAATGGATTTACCTTCAACGAGGACAGGCATAAACGCCTGAATACCAAGTCTGTGGAGTGTCGGGGGACGATTGAGTAATACGGGATGGTCAGCAATAACTTCCTCCAACGCTTCCCAGACAGGAGAATCCGGCGTGACGTGTTCGGTCATGTGTTTACCGCGTTTGATAGTCTGCACATGTCCAGCTGCCAAAAGTTTTTCAATAATGAACGGCTTGAAAAGTTCAACTGCCATCAATTTGGGTAAACCACATTGGTGGAGTTCAAGTTCGGGACCCACGACGATGACACTCCGACCAGAATAATCAACCCGTTTTCCAAGTAGGTTTTGTCTGAATCGTCCGACTTTACCTCTAAGAATGTCGGATAAGGATTTGAGTGCACGTTTACCGGGGCCGGTAACCTGTCGTCCGTGTCTGCCGTTATCCAAGAATGCGTCAACAGATTCCTGCAGCATCCGTTTTTCATTTCTGAGAATGACTTCGGGTGATCGTAGGTCAATGAGCTTTTGCAGTCGGTTGTTGCGGTTGATGACACGACGATATAGATCGTTGAGGTCGCTTGTTGCGAATCGACCGCCTTCCAATGAAACTAAAGGACGTAGGTCGGGACTAATCACGGGAAGCACGTCAAGGATCATCCATTCAGGCTGCATCTGTGTTTTATTAAAGCCTGCGACCATCCTGAGTTGCTTTGAAAGCTTCATTTTCTTCTGACGGCTTGATGTTGCTTCCAACTCTTCTGTGAGTTTATCAACATCATCAGGTAGACTAATTTTTCGTAGAAGTTCTTGAATTGCCTCTGCGCCTGTTCCTGCTTTAAATGTATCAGGATGCTCACGCATTTTTGCACTCATTTCCGTTTCGGTGAGGATATCTTTTTCTGCTAACCCACAACTTTCATCGGAGACTTCTGTTACAATAAATGCCTCAAAGTAGAGGACACGCTCAACTTGTCGGGACGCAAGTTCAAGGAACTGACCGATACGCGACGGGATACCTTTAAAAAACCAGATATGGGAGACCGGGGTTGCAAGTCTAATGTAACCGAGACGTTCACGGCGTACCTGCGATTTTGTTACCTCTACACCACATTGATCACAGATAAGTCCCTTGTGCTTAATCCGTTTGTATTTGCCACAACTGCACTCAAAATCTTTCTGCGGTCCGAATGTAGCCTCACAAAACAATCCTTGATGTTCAGGACGAAAACTTCGGTAATTAATCGTTTCCGCTTTTTTTATCTCTCCACAGTCGCATGTGCCTTTTTCGGGACATGACCATGTATCACTTGCAGGATTCCTGTTTTTGCAGGATGTGCGTTTTGCCCATTCCTTTATCTGCTCAGGTGAGGCGATGCTGATAGAGATACGATTAAATTGATTTTCTTTGTCTGCCATTCTTTTGCTCCTTTAATAGTTTTTGGAAGAATGGTTACCGTTATCAGCATTCGGTTCTTAGTTAAGAGGTGCTTGATCTGAGAACCGTAACTCTTAACCGAGAACCGAATACCGAAAACAGATAACTATTCGCTATCGTCGGTGTTCCAAGCCAGTTTCAGAGGGGGTTCTTCATCAATCGGTTCTAAGGTCTCTACTGTGTGTAAAAGTGGGAAACCGACGTCGTGGAGACCAGACTGTGTTGCGTCGGCATCTGCGGGGTCACCTTCGGTCAACTCAACATTTAAACCGAGACTTTGCAGCTCTCTTACCAATACGTTGAAAGACTCGGGTGTACCCGGTTTCAATGGACTTTGTCCCTTCACGATAGATTCGTAGATTTTTGTTCTGCCCTTCACATCGTCGGATTTGATGGTCAACATCTCTTGTAGTGTGTGTGCTGCACCGTAAGCTTCCAGTGCCCAGACCTCCATCTCCCCAAGCCGTTGTCCACCGTGTTGTGCTTTACCACCAAGTGGTTGCTGTGTTACTAAAGAGTATGGGCCTGTAGAACGCGCGTGCATCTTATCTGCCACAAGGTGATTCAGTTTCAGGAAATAGACATAACCGACTGTGACTTCCTGCCCGAACTTTTCACCTGTTCGTCCATCGTAAAGAACACTTTTACCGGTCTGCTTGACGTTATCGGGTAATTCCGTTCTACCCAACATCTGAAATACCTCCTCCTCTGTAGCACCGTCAAATACGGGTGATGCGACATACATACCGAGTTCCTGGCACGCCAAACCTAAGTGTATCTCAAGGATTTGACCGACATTCATTCGTGAAGGCACACCGAGAGGATTTAAGACGATATCAACAGGGGTGCCATCCGGTAGGTATGGCATATCTTCTTCGGGTAGAATCTTTGCGACAACTCCTTTGTTTCCATACCGTCCTGCCATTTTATCTCCGATAGAGATAGGACGACGGCTTGCGACATAAACTTTTACGAGTTTCAATACACCGGGTTTCAGTTCTTCACCAGCATCAAGTTTTTCCAATGCTTCCTCTTTTTCCTTTGTGTAATCCGTGATGCGACCAGAGGCGATTTCTTGAAGACTCTTGATGTAGCTCATTGCCGTTTCATCAGTAATCTGAAGTGATTCCAGTTGACTTTGTGAAAGTTTTTCGAGATATTCACGTGTCAACACTTCACCTGCATCCAATTGTTCAGGTGCATCGGCGCCATCTTCAGTTTCTTCAGCAATTTCAAAGGCTGTAGGATAGGCGAGTTCTTTGTTTGCCAAAGTTTCACGCATCCCTTCTGTCAAACGTTCAGAAATCTGATCACGTTGCTCAACCCATGTTTGCTCGATCTGTTTTCGGTGTGCGTCCTGTCGCCATGCGGTTTTTTCACTATCGGGAGTTGCTTGGCGTGAGAATACTTTTACATCAATGACAACACCTTCAACACCGGGTCGTGTATATGCGGAAGCATCCTTAACCTCTTTGACTTTTTCACCGAAAATTGCGCGTAGGAGTTTTTCCTCAGGACCATATTCGCTTTCCCCTTTAGGTGAAATCTTTCCGACGAGGATGCTACCTGTTCCCACAACACTACCGACACGTATAATCCCTTCATCGTCAAGTTGCGCCAAACTGCGTGCGGACATGTTTGGAATATCCCGTGTGATCTCCTCGTCTCCCATCTTCGTTTGCCTTGCGGTGACTTCAAATTCCTCTATATGTATGGAGGTAAATGTGTCGTTTTTGATAAGCGAGTCGCTGATGAGGATGGAGTCCTCAAAGTTATGTCCACCCCACGGCATATAAGCACAAAGGATATTCCGACCGAGCGCAAGTTCACCGCCTTCGGTAGCAGTGCCATCAGCGATAACATCCCCCGCTGTAACGGTGTCTCCGATATTCACTCGTGGACGTTGATGGATACAAGTACCACTGTTACTTCGTTTGAAGTTTTTCAATTTGTATACATCATACCCCATCTCACTGAAAGCGTGTTCACCTTCTTCAAAATGGAGTGCTTGTCCTGTGTGAATTAGGATCTCCTCTGAGTCAACACTGGATACGACACCGTCTCTGTGTGCGATGACCATAGCGTTGGCATCGCGTGCAGCGCGATGTTCCATGCCGGTACCGACCCACGGTGCTTCTGGACGGATTAGCGGTACTGCTTGTCGTTGATGGTTTGCCCCCATCAGTGCACGGTTTGCGTCTTCATGTTCTAAGAATGGCACAAGTGCCGCAGAGACACCGACAATCTGTTGGGGTGCAATACCGATGTAATCAATCTCGTTTAAATCGCGTTCAAGGACTTCTTCACCCTTACGGCTGCGAAGTGTTTTAGGACTAACTTGCGAAGTGACAGCATCTGCGGGTGCAATGTGATATTTGTCCTCAGCATCTGCTGTGAGGTATTCTACATTCTTGGTAATTTTGCCATTACGTACTGCCCGATAGGGTGTTTCTAAGAATCCATAAGGATTAACACGTGCAAAAGTTGCTAAGGAGACGATCAGACCAATTGAGGGGCCTTCAGGTGTTTCTAACGGACAGACGCGTCCATAATGTGTACGGTGCACATCACGAACAGCTGCGGTTGCCCGATCACGATGTAGACCCCCAGGACCGATTGCCGAAATACGACGTTTATGCGTCAGCTCATCCAACGGGTTAATCTGTTGCATGAATTGTGAAAGTTGGTTGGAACCGAAGAACTCCCTGAGTGCCATAATAAGCGGCTTCGGATTGACCAGATTCTTCGGATTTTTCAACTGTGAATCCGTAGTCGTACTCAGTTTTTCACGCGCTGCACGACGCATCTGTAATAGCGCAATTCGGAACTGATTTTCAAGCAATTCACCGATGACACGCACCCGACGATTACCGAGATGGTCTAAATCATCTACTAATCTATTACCATTTCGGATGTGCATGAGATGCTGTAACGTGGCTGCAATATCTTCTTTCCGTAGCACCCGCAAATCTTCAGTTGGTATTTCGCCAGATTCGTCAATATAGACAGATAAATCACCCAGTTGTGAATTGAGTTTATATCTACCTACAGTACCTAAATCGTACCTTGCACCATCAAAAAACAGTCGTTCCAGACTGGTTGATGCGGCTTCTCGTGTTGGCGAATCACCGGGTCGCAGATTGCGAAAAATCTCAATCATTGCGCCCTCTTGCAATGTACCTCCGCCATAAGCCTTCACTGTATCACGGGATAGTGTATTCCGCAAATATCGGAGTTCCTGTTCATCCGATTCTACCAGTACTTCTACTTCTGAAACATTCGCCTCTGTAAGTCTGTCAAATTCTACTTCAGACAACTTTGTGTTTGCTTCAAGGAGAACTTCGCTTGTATCTTCATCAACGACAGTTTTGGCAATGACTCTTCCGACGACGTTCTGTTGCATCGGAATGGTTTCAGTCCGGCTGAAAAGTTTTAGGATTTCCTCATCTGTTTCCCAACCGAGTGCACGTAAGAGGACGGTCGCTAATATTTTCTTCTTCCGGTCTAATCGGACATGGATACAATCCTTTGAATCAAATTCAAACTCTATCCATGCGCCTCTGTAAGGGATGATCTGACCTGTGGGAAGTTTCTGTGAACTTGTTGCGTGCGATTTGTCAAGAAAAATTACACCGGGTGATCTTTGTAATTGGTTAACAATAACACGTTCGGAACCGTTGATAATAAAGGTTCCATTTTCAGTCATTAAAGGGATGTCGCCGAGGTAGACTTCAGATTCTGTGATGTCTAAAACCCGCGTCTGTTCTGTGTCTTCATCTTTTTCTCGTTCAACACACATGACACGTGCTTGTAGCCGCACCTGATAATTGAGACCCCGAGATTGGCAGTCTGACAAATCATGTGTTGGTGGACTGAGGGTATAACTGACGAATTCAAGACTTGTAGTCTCTTTAAAGTCATAAATCGGAAAAACTTCCTCAAATAGTGCCTGAAGTCCTTTGGACTCTCGTTGTTCACCTTCTTCAACATCACGTTGCATAAATGATGCGTAGGATCGTTTCTGAGTCTCAATTAGGTCAGGTAAATCAAGAACTGAGGGGGTTTTGGCAAAGGATTCACGATGGCGTAACGCTGCCGAACTTCCATTACTTTTAATTTTATCTGGCATAGATTTTCACCTTGTGCGGGTCGCTGATGGGTTGAAGGTTTTGCGATTAGACTATTGTAACCAAGTAGTTTATAGAAAAATACTTTCAATTATCGGTAATGGATGGCTTATCGATAATTGATGCCTGAAAGTTATTTCTCAATACTTGTCAAGCGAATCTTTTTGTAAACACGACGGATCTGTTTTCTTAGGTACTGGTAGGTGAGAACGCAAAAAACCCAGTTGCATAACACCATATTTAAAAAGGTGCAGCAAATGAGAGATGAGACTACCTGTGGTGCTACACTGAATAATCATGAACACCTTTATTTGAAATGCAAAAACATTTGCCTATTTTATGAAGAAGTTATATACTTCCATTAAAATACGTTCACTTTTATAACTTCCTAAATGCGTAACGTAATATTATACATGATATTTTAGAGAATGTCAACAAAAATGTAAGAAATTATGCAGAACGTATCTCATAAATCATTTATATAGTGAGTTTTTTGTTGTTTGTGATGTGATACACGGACAGGGAGACCCTGTCCCTACGAACGGGCAGGTGCTGTGATGAGACATTTATGGACAATTAGGTTTATGAGATACACTTTAGATTATCAGAAACTTTCCTTAAAAGATTCATCTCATGAAAACACTTTTAGAGCAACTTCCTGTCAAAGCAATTATCGGTGTTCTAACAGGGGCTCCTGTGATACTGCCAAATGTCTATCAAGAATTGGTGCATCATTTCGGTCCAATTGACTATACCAGTGAACTCTTACCTTTTGATAGCACAAATTACTACGAAACCGAGATGGGGAAAGATCTTAAAAGGCAGTTTATCAGTTTTGAGAAACTGATTGATGCGGGGTCATTAGCAGATAAGAAGTTGATTACAAATCAAGTAGAACGCGCATTTGCACGAGAAGACACCTCACACCGTCAAGTGAATTTAGATGTTGGGTACGTTTGTATGGCAAAGTTGGTACTTGCTTCTACGAAGGACCATGCACATCGTATCTACCTTCGCGATGGTATCTTTGCGGAAATAACACTCCGTTTTTATCATAAAACCTTCCAGCCGTGGGAATGGACGTATCCAGACTATCGTTCTCCTACTTACATTACTATTTTCAATCATATTCGCACAATCTATCGGGAGCAACTCCAAACATGAAAACAAATTTTTCTTTTGCCAACAGATATGAAATGAAAACAAACATCTCTTTTTTTACCCGTTTCAGAGTCCTCGTTTTTTTAGGTCTCTGTACATTATTGATTCAGTTAGCGAGTTTTTCTTGGACACAAGAAGGAGCAGAGAAAAGGGTACGCGCACGGGACATCGGTATTAATATCGGTTCGCTACCCACTGGTGAATACAACGCGATTACGGATGTCCCAGGCGTTAAAGTTGGACACGTCACCTTGAACGAAGGGGAATCAATCCGAACCGGTGTTACTGCTATCCTTCCACATGATGATATTTGGAAAAGACGATATTTTGGTGCTGCCTATACTATTCATGGTAATGGTGAAGCGACTGGCATTGCCCGAATTAATCAAGCAGGATGGATTGAGTCGCCTATTTTGCTGACAAATACGCTGAGTGTCGGTGCTGTCCACGACGGTGTTGTGCGATATATTGTGAAGCGATACCCTAACGACAATATTATCCTGCCTATTGTCGCAGAATGTTATGATGGTGGATTGAATGACATAAGTGGTCTCCATGTCAAACCGATACATGCGATTGAAGCGATTGAAAAGGCTGCATCCGGTGCAGTGGCAGAGGGGTGCGTCGGTGGCGGAACAGGTATGCGATGCTACGGGTTCAAAGCAGGTATTGGAACTGCTTCACGGGTTTTACCACAAGATAGCGGTGGATGGAAAGTCGGTGTGTTGGTGAATTCTAACGGTGGAAGACGACATCAACTCCGTATTGATGGTGTACCTGTTGGGAAGGCATTGTCAGATGATCAAATAAAACCGGGAAGAGACGGTTCATTTATAATTGTCATCGCAACGGATGCTCCTATGACACATCGTCAGTTGAAACAGTTGGCAATCCGAGCGACGCACGGACTCGCACGCACAGGCACGCCAAGCACAGATAGCAGCGGTGAGTTTGTTATTGCTTTTTCTACTGCTAACGGCTTTCCGAGTAATACGGAGAACGGCACTTTTCAGATTGATATGGTCGTCAACAGGCGTTTGAGTTCACTTTTTCAGGCAACTATTGAAGCAACTGAGGAAGCAATTATCAACTCCATGACGATGGCAACGACTACGACGGGACGTAATGGTCGGACGATGCCTGCAATTCCGTTAGAACGATTGAAACAGGTGATGAAGCAGTATGGACGTTGAGTGTTTGGGGTGTAGCGTTTTTGTCAGAATCGCGGATTACACGGAGAACACGGAGGGCGCGGAAGGTGTTCTTGAATATCAGGGTTATTATCACAGAATGTGTGTTGTTTGCATAATTCTCTTTCACGTGTGGTCTGCGTTCTGTGTGTACTCCCTGATGAAGACAGTTGAAACGTCTTGAAGCAATTATCGCTTTAGCAGAGCTCAGAGGAAAAACGATAGATGAGATTATTGCAGAGGTCGGAGCAAAAGAGAAAATTAGTGTCACCTAATTATGCTGTCGATTCCTTGCGTCAACAGGTTGAAATTCGCGCAAACGGTTAGTGAGTTTTAATGGTTCGTTGGAAGCGTTAACAGATAAAGAAGTTCGATTAAGGTTTCAGTTGAATGATGCCAGTTTGTTTTCTTATTGGTTTGATTAATCGATCTTTAATTTGTGGGCGAAATCTTAGGCATTAAAAGCCTCCAAGTGGAACGGTAAGCTGACTAAAAGCAACTACCTGCTTATCAAGTTGAAGTGTCGGATGTGAAGTGTTCAAATCATAACCTGCATCTTCTAAAAAAGTCTTGAGCGTACCGAGTTTCGCTGTCTCTTCTAACTGGATTTCGATTACCTCAATAAGATTATTCCTTGCTTCTTCAAGGTCCCTTCCACAACTTGCAACGTCTAATTCCGGACAATAGGCAGTGTACATATTGCCTTCTTTCCATATTTCTTCTGTCACCACTAAATTTTTCATTTTAGTCTCCATGTATTGCCTTAAAATCATCTAAATTACGAGTAAAAGTGTACCTTACTTTGTTTAATAAATCAAGAGAGATTTCTGTCTTCACAAGATTATTTAGCTATTGGATTTTCGTGTGGTGTTTTTCACTAACGTTAATATCTTTGCTGACTTATTGTGGGTTTGAATTTTGTTATAGTCTGAACCAGGATTTACAGGATTACAGGATTACAGGATAAGACTTCACACTATCAATTCTTCTGATTAAGTTTACTTTTGCTTATGACTTGATTGAGCAGAGACTTATCTTGTAAATCTATGTAATCCCGGAGCATGCCTATTTGACATGCTCCATGATTCATACCGTTGATTTGGTAAATCCTGGTTCAAGCAATAAAGAATGCTGTAAGCAAAATATCTGTATATTCTAATTCTAAATTATGAGTTAACCTACAACAATCGAAAAAACCTATAGCTGAATAACCCCGCATTAGTTGCAATGTCCTTGATTTTTTGTCTGATGTGCGATATACTTTTAGTTATCACTGTGTTAAATTGAGTTTTGTGTCAGGAGATTGTTATGTAAGCGTAGCGTACTATACTACACATATCTAACGCTGCGGTGAATGCTGGATCAGGTTGACAGAAAAAATGGAGACTAAAAGTAGTGAATACAAAAAAGATAAAAGCGACATACAGAAATGGCGTGATTGAACCGTTAAATAAGATTAACCTTCCTGAAGGACAAGAGATTGAGATAGAACTCAGACTCCCCTCAAAAACGTCTCATGAGCTTTCGCGCGAAGCAAAAAAAGAATTGATCCACAAGATGAACGGCTCAATGAAAGGAACATGGGGAAGTACCTTTGAAGAAAGTGACGCTTATATCAAGTCAGAAAGACAATCATGGGATCGCGAATTTTAGATTTCATGGAGGATGAAAAATGAATACGATGAAAATCTTGCTTGTCGAAGACGCAAAAGTTGAACAACAGAATTTTTCTAAAGAAACAACGCAAACCTATACGGCACTTATTCGAGAAAGTGAAGGATGGTGGATCGGTTGGATATTGGAAGTCCGCGGTGTTACGTGTCAAGAACGAACGAAAAATGAATTATTAGATAGTCTACAAATCACTCTTCGCGAAATCCTGGAATATGAACCGCGGGAAGTTTCTCACCGAACAGAAAGCGAGTCCGAGGCAGTAAAGATCTCTGACATTTTGGAATTCGGTGTGCCAGGAGCATTAGACCAAACTGAAAGTGGGTTTGAGGAAGTAAGAATTGATGTATGAAACGTAGGGTTTTGCTCAAGCATCTAATGTTCATTTGTGAAAAAATACACTTACAAACTTTTTCAAAGGAACCCTATGCCTACACTTGAATTCAAAGGAAAACAACACATCTACGCCCACCACCTCACCTTTCCCTACCAACCCCTTGAAACTGACGAAAGCCGCTCTTGCAACCCAACTGTAGGAAATGATAACCTCATTATCCACGACGACAACCTGCATGCCCTCAAGGCATTACTTCCCTGTCCAGTTCTGGGTAATAGGCGGTGTACATATTGCCTTCTTTCCAAATTTCTTCTGTTAAGACTAAATTTCTCATCATAATTTCCATGTTTGCATCAGTGCAATGTCCTTGATTTTTACCCAATACCGTGATATAATTTGAGTTATTATTGTGTTAAAATACCATTAGTGTAATATACCCTTAAGATAACTATCTTTCAGTGTTGAGTTGTGAGAAATGGCAAAGAAAAACAAGAAAAGAAAACGCAAAAAACGCCCCTTAAATTCAAATCCCAAGCGTCAAGCACATGCCCAGTTAAAAGGATACCTCTATCAAATCTGGCATAGTGTGGACGCGTGGTTGGACCTTGCCGAAGACGAAATCTTATATTTAGAATGTGCAGAAGACTTTGATGTAGTTTCGGGGGAAGATGCTACGGTAACGCAAGTAAAACACACACAACACAACATCACACTTAAATCTCAAGAAGTATGTGACGCAATCAATAATTTTTGGGAATTGCAGACCAACAATCCTGGTCGGCGAGTGAAATACCGTTTTCTTACACGGTCCAAAATAGGTATGGAACAAGGAAACCTATTTGGAAAGGACAAACCGGGACTTGAGTTATGGCAACGTTGTTCGGGTGATGAAGCAGCTATAACAAAAATCTCCGAATTTTTACAGACAGAAGAAAAAATATCAGAAGAAGTAAAAGATTTTCTCAAACAGGCAGATCCTGATGAAATTTATAAACAACTTATTGACCCCATTACTTGGGAAACAGACAGCAAACCTATAAGTTTTGTTGAGCAATCCATAAGCAATTACTTAGTTCTTCATGGTAATGAATATAGAATCTCAGCATTTGATTCCAAGAAAGTTGTAGATTCTCTTCTCAAAGAAGTTTGGACGGTTGCAACACAGAAGGAAGACCGTGTACTTACTCGGGCACACTTTCTTGAAATCTTTGAGCGAAAAACAATGCAAATTGTTCCTGGACACCAGTGGCAGCAATTTCAACAAATGTTGGATACAACAAGGTCTGTAGGGGCAGGAGTTATTGAGGGGGCACCCAATGTTACAATTCAATCGCATCCTCACATACAAACTGATATTCCTCAGATCCTTCTTGATGTTGTTGTTCCGAGAACTGAGCTGCTTACAAACATCCAAACTAAACTCTACTCAAAGGGAGTATCTGTAATCCATGGAGGTGCGGAGAAAGGAAAAACAACACTCGCAAAATCTATCGCAAACACGATGAATGGAACATGGTTTTGGCTGAATTTCACAAGCATGGATCCGTCATCATCTGATTTTTCGCTTCAGGTTGCCCAACAGTTAAAACAACTTTCTATTGCAATACATAATGAATTTTCCCAGGTCAATGTTGTCCTTGATGACTTGAGTTTACAATCTAAACATCTACAGCGGTATAAAGAAGAATTGGGGGTTGTGGTATATAATGTCCTTAATCATGGTGCAAAATTGTTGATTACAAGTCAACATAAACCACCCCCTAATCTCGTTACCAGCCTTGGTTTATCATCATCTATCGTCACTGACGTTCCTAACTTTACCACGCCCGAAATTGAGCACTTTGCTGAACAAATGGGGTGTCCAACAAATGATATAAAAACTTGGACAACATTTATTCAAGCACATACAGGTGGACACCCAAGGCTTGTACATGCTCGGCTTGTTCAATTGCGTGAAGATGGATGGAAGCAACCAGATTCAATCGAAAGTATGTTGAAAACACCTACAGAGGTATTAGAAGAACGGGAAGCAGCACGACAATTGCTCACAGACTTACATGAAGATCATCGAAAATTGCTCTACAGACTCAGCTTAATACCTACTGGATTTAGGAAGGATTACGCTATCAATATTGGCGCAATACCAGAAGCGATACCTGATCCAGGAGATGTTTTCAGTCAATTAACCGGTCCTTGGATAGATCAAATCAATGAAACCTACTATACTATTTCACCTTTATTAAAGGATGCCGCCAAAGAGGTGTGGTCCGATGACAAAATAAAAGAACTTCATGGGCATATTGTAGATGCTATAATTAAAACAAAGCAATTGACCCCAACAGATGCATGGACTGTGTTCACACATAGTATGGCTGGACAGTACAAGGAAGGAATTATTGCTTTCATTTATTCGTTGATGACTGCCCCACAGGATGATTGGAAAAATCTATGCCAAGAATTCTCGTTGTTAGCACACATTAAAACTGATCCTCCCGAAGAATTATTCCCTGGCGATACCTTTCTAAATCAACTATTTCGGTCAATGCAATATCGTATTGCCGTTGAGGTGAAGCCAGAATTAGTTCCAAATATACTTGAAATTTGGGATAAGGAAACCAAACCTTATGAACCCCGACAGTCATACTTGCTGTCTCGTCTAATGATAGCAACAGAGATACTGCAATATAATCAAATGCAACTTCCAGCCAAAAAGTTGGTCGGTTATCTAAAAGAAATGATTGATATCAAAAACACGGACAAAGAGGTATGGAAATCATACTTTATTCCCATGGAAGAACTTAAAGAAATAAACATTGATGAATCAAACTTTTTCAGTTTCCTATTTAGTTCTATCTATATGCGTCCAGAAATCAATACTGTTTTCCTCAATGAACTTATTGATACACTGGATAAACTTGATCCAAGAATTAGAACGTTATTATTGGTTGACTTTGAGAATGATACCGTACAATCGCAACTTTTGAATAATGGAGTTTGGTTAACAGAGGAAAAACTTGAAAATCCTAATTGGACAAGATGTCTTGAAACTTTTGATAATGTAATTGAGAAAACGATTGCATGGGGTTATCCATATATCGCTGCTGCATCAGCAAGGATTAAAGCCATCACCCATGACGAAAAATTGAACGATCCAGATACCGCTCATAAAGTCCTTCAAGATATTATATCAAAACTTGGCACTTTACCAACGATAGAAGAAGCACAAGCAGTCGTATACTTTAACCAAAAACGCTACAAAGACGCGCTCAATATTTATGAACGTCTTCTCCCAAAATGGAATCCACCATCAGACCAAGTAGACATTGGACCTTTAGAGGAGTACAGAAGAGCTGCTATGTGCGCAGCCAATTTGGACGATTGGAAAAAAGCGGCTGCGTTTTTTGAAGAGGGTGCAAAAAGAACACAGCAAATTGAGAACACCGAAAAGTATATTGGTGGGTATGCAGATGCAGGATTTGCACACTTTAAAGCAGGCAATATGCTGAATTGCATAAAGTTCATGCATCTGGCGATGCAAAATTTTGAGACACTACCTCAAAACAGCTCAGACATCAAGTATTTTACTTTAAAGAAACGATTAGAATACACTATAAAATGGATATGGATGATATGGTGCGGGTTTGAAAACAACTCTTCAGAACTTTCTGAACCCGCTGCAGGTTTCTGTAGTGATCAGGAGACTAACGAAAAAGTTTTAGGCTTACCTGATTCTCCGATAGGATATGCTTGGCTCTTTTTAGCACAAATTGAGTACAGATTTGGACATGAGACGACAGTTTTCCAACATGCCTTACAAACCACAGATAAAAATACATCTCCAGAATTATGTTTCTTTCTCTCTCTACTCAAAACACAATACGACTTTAGAAACAAAACCCTAAATGAACTCCCAGCACGTATACAGCAATTGGCAAATGCTTGCAACTCAATACAAAAGCACCTCCAAAGTGGAAAAGGAATCAGAGAAGAGGGAATTGGCTTTATACCTGTCGAAAACGTGCCCAATTTCGCCTCTGTTGAGAACATCACTGTTATGTTAGTAGCAAGCCCTTGTTATTCAATTATCCTCAGGCGCAGATACACAGGCAATTTTGTCTATATGGCGTGCTAATTCTTCAGGGTTATTTATAAAAGAAAATATGACAACTGTTCTTAATCTGATTGACAGAGTGCTATCTGCAGATCAAAATAACGCCCTAAAAGTGATGAAAACACAAGATATTAAACCTGAAGAACGGTTAATAGCAGCATTAAAGGTTGTTCATAATAACGAAACAAGTCCAGAAAACCTTTTTCATGCACATACACTCATTACAACTTTTCTTATCAATAATCTAATATGGATGGATCCCTTCATGATAGGTTTATCGAAACTTCTTTCTATACAATGGCTTGAAAAAATAAAAACTGGATCGATGTCGCTAATGAATAAAAATATAATTCAACAGATAAAACAAGCATGTAACAGCAGTGAAGCTGGGAAGAAAAAAATCGGCCAAATACTACTCGCAGCATACCCAGTGGTAACAACTAAGGTTGATACTCCAACTTTACAGCAATTTCGCGCTTGGACAGCATCAGACCAGAAACAGGTACCTGCAACAAGGAAAAACCCAGCTGCACAACGTCTCATCAAAGCAATGGAAAAACCGCCACACCTTACTGATGAAGATATTGAAGTACTGAATCAGTCAATAAAAGAAGGGGAAATACCGATAAAGTTCGATTCGCCCTTTGAAATGGATGAACCCGAAAGCAATGAATAAATATCTCTTGGATACATCAACATGTAGTTTGTTGATGAAGGATAATCCCAGAGTAAAAAGGCGTTTAGATTCTCTATCCGAGTCGGACTACCATTTTACTTGCCCAATCGTTAAGGGTGAAATTCTGTTCGGAATTGGCAGGCTTCCTATGGGAAAAAGGAGACAAGACCTTGAACAAAGGGCAAATGAACTTTTTGCTGATGTGCAATGTGACCCAATCCCTGAGAATGTTGGTGACACCTATGCACAGATAAAAGTTGCTGCAGAAAAACAAGGAACGTCTTTAGGTGAATGTGATCTTTGGATTGCTGCGACAGCATTAGCACTTGACGCTATTTTAGTTGCTTCTGATTCCGATTATGAGAGAATAATCGGGTTGGGATTGCGTTTGGAAAATTGGGAAGATTGATGAAAAGGGAATATTTGACTTTGATAACATAGACGTACCGAAAGGAATTTACGCATGCCAACACTGGAATTCAAAGGCAAACAACACATCTACGCGCACCACCTCACCGTGCCCTACCGACCACTTGAAACAGACGAAACCCGCTCCTGCAACTCAATAGGAGAAGATGATAGCCTCATTATTCACGGCGACAATCTACACGCCTTAAAAGCACTACTCCCGCGCTACGCAAACCGAATCAAGTGTATCTACATTGACCCACCCTACAACACTGGCAACGAGCGATGGGTTTACAACGATAACGTGAACAGTCCGCTGATGAAGCAATGGCTTAAAGATAACGCTCCCGTTGACAATGAAGACATGGAGAAACATGACAAATGGCTCTGTATGATGTGGCCTCGGCTACATCTGCTAAAAGAACTACTTGCTGAAGATGGCGTAATTTTTATCTCTATTGATGATAATGAACAACACCGTCTGCGGATGTTGATGGACGATATTTTTGGAGTTCAAAACTTTGTAACAAACATAATTTGGCAGAAGAAATTTAGTCCACAAAATGATGCAAAATATTTTTCTGATAACCACGATTTTGTCGTATGTTATGCAAAAAATAAAGAGACATGGAGGCCGGTTTTACTGCCGCGAACGGAAGAACATAACAAGCGATATTCTAATCCTGATGAAGATCCTCGGGGACCTTGGAGTTCAAGCGGATTAGACGTAAAAACCTATCAAGAAGAATATGACTATCCGATAACTACTCCATCAGGACGAGTTGTTAATCCTCCACCAAGTAGATGTTGGCGATGTAGTAAAGAGAAATTTGAAGAATTAGTTAATGACAATCGGATATGGTTTGGCGAAGAAGGCAATAATGTTCCTCGCGTTAAGCGGTTTCTATCAGAAGTAAAACAAGGTATTACACCTTTGACTGTATGGCTACACAAAGATGTTGGACATACCCAGAGTGCAACACAAGGACTTAATAAGATAGGAGTTGCTTTTTCAAACCCCAAACCGCATACATTGATAAAACACATATTGCAAATCGGGACTGATCCAACTTCCATCGTTCTTGACTCATTCGCAGGCAGTGGCACAACTGCCCACGCTGTACTCGCCTTGAATAAGGAAGATGGTGGTAACCGCAAATTTATCCTTATTGAATGTGAAGATTATGCCGATACTATCACTGCAGAACGTGTCCGCCGCGTTATCAACGGTGTTCCCGATGCAAGTGACGATGCGTTGCGCGAAGGCTTAGGCGGTTCTTTTTCTTACTGTACTTTGGGTAAACCAATTGAGGTTGAAACGATGCTTACGGGAGAAGGTTTGCCAGAATTCTCGGCACTTGCAGCAAATCTATTGTTAACAAAATCTGGTACTGCTATAGGATCAGAAACGTTAGCACCTCAAAACAGTGACGGACTTTTCTACAGCGATGACGAAAACGACTACTACTTACTCTACAAACCTGACCTTGACTATCTCCGAAGTGACGATGCGGTATTCAACTTGGAGCGGGCAGAACGTATCCGCGATGCGTGCAGTGAAAATGGGAGAAAAGCGATCGTCTATGCAGCGGGGAAATACATCGGGCAGCGTGAACTTACAGAGATGGGTATTATCTTTTGTCAACTTCCGGATGCCTTGCATGAAAGGTAGGGGTTCTTTGTTATCCTGACATCCGCGTAAGAGAATAATACTATGATGGAATTAAAAGTATATCAACGCAACGCTCTTGACGCTTTTAGCCGTTGGTTAGAAACACTTGAAGAGACTCAGCATGATTTGGAAAAAATGCTTGAGATGTTTCGAGAATCGCCGACTGATATTCCGATTCCCGATGCGTTACGCAATTATCCGAAAGTTGCGTGGAAGAAGTTGAAAGAAAACGGTGAAGTTGCAGCAACTGCAGGCGAACACGTTGACCGTACCGATGACGCAAACCGACCAATTCCACATATCTGTTTTAAAGTGCCAACAGGTGGTGGTAAAACACTACTCGCTGCATCTGCATTGGAG
Source organism: Candidatus Poribacteria bacterium (assembly GCA_965261435.1). GTDB lineage: Bacteria > Poribacteria > WGA-4E > WGA-4E > WGA-3G > MSPOR6. The sequence continues at coordinate 1,077,639 of CBDHDL010000021.1, read as the reverse complement.
CATGTCCCGTGGCAAAGAGGTTTAGTCCTGTGGATTGTGCCAACCAAAGCAATCTACGCGCAAACGAAAACTGCCTTGTGGAATAAGGAACACCCCTACCGAAAAATGTTGCAACGGGCAAGTGCGGGCAGAATCAAAATGCTGGAAAAGGAAGATGCCTTTAATAGAGACGATATAAACAACTATTTGTGCGTTATGCTGTTGATGTTACCAGCAGCGAATCGACAAAAAGGTAAAGAGTTCCTACGCATGTTCAGGAATACTGGGAAGTATCACAGTTTCTTCCCAGACAGTGACGACATCTTCGGTGACACACGCCTGCGAAACGAATATCCCGACCTGGAAACGGAGGGTGAAGGGGAATATGTCAAACAGAGTCTGTTTAATGTGTTTAAGATATTACGTCCTATCGTTGTTTTAGACGAAGCACATAAGGCTTACGGTGCAAAAAAGCGTGAAGCGAACGTAGAATTTGCACGCTCTATTAGTCGTCTTGATCCGCGTATGGTGATTGAACTTTCAGCAACACCGAACCGTGGCATTAGTAATCTGCTGGTTGATATTGAAGGTCTCGACCTCAAAAAAGAGGAGATGATTAAGTTGCCAGTGCAAGTAGAAGCGTTTCCAAACGCAGAATGGCAATTAACACTGGGACAAGCAGCGGATGAACTTGAACGGCTTGACACAGAGGCAAAGGCACTTGAGAACAATACAGGACGGTATATACGTCCGATTGCTGTTGTGCGCGTAGAGCGAACAGGTAAAGATCAACGCGATAATGATCATATTCATGCTGAGGATGTGCGGGAGTACCTCACGCAAAATCTGCACGTACCGTCCGATGCAGTTCGCGTAAAATCTGCTGAAAACGATGAACTCGGACAAGAGGATCTGCTTTCGGAATTCTCTGAAGTACGTTGGATCATCACTAAATCTGCATTGATGGAAGGCTGGGATTGTCCATTTGCATATCTGTTAGTCATGCTGGATAATACGCAAGCACAAAAGGCAATTACGCAGCTTGTCGGACGGGTGATGCGACAACCGCACGCACGACTCACAGGTAGAGAATTACTGGATCAATGCTATGTCTATTGTAATAACACTAAAGTCGCTACTGTGGTAGAGCAGGTTAAACACGGACTGGAATCGGAAGGACTCACTGGCTTGGGGGACGAAGTTATAAATGCTTCAGGGACACAGCAGCAAGACGAATTACAACCTAAAAAAGTTAAACGCCGACAAAAATTCCGAACCAAAGACATCTATTTACCAATTGTGCTTCATAAAAATGGCGATGAGTGGATTCATCTCAATTATCAGGCGCATATCTTACCAAATATTGACTGGGAGGCGATAGTGCCACCCGATCCGAATGCATCCGCTCCGCAAAGCGTGAAACGACAATCCGCAACGGTTGATGTGGGTGAAGAATTACTCGTTTTTCATACCGAGCAAGAACCTTACGTTGAAAAGAGAGTTAACATTTCCGACTTTGCACACCGCTTGTCAGATATTGTACCGAACCTTTGGCAAGCGGCACGCATTGCACATGAGATGCGTAAACGTCTGATAGCAGATGGTGAAACCGAGGCGGACATTTACGATAGACGTTCTTACCTGGCACATGTGTTGCGGGAACACGTAAAAAGTGAAGTTGAAAACCAAGCAGAGCAGGTCTTTCGCAGAAAACTTGAACAAGGGGAAATCCGTTTTGACTTGGAAACACAAGAACTCAATTATCGGATGGTAGACAAATATGAAATCCAAGTCAGTCCTGATAACGATAAACCACTATTGAGAAATTTTGAGCCAGTACAATTAAGCCTATTTGAACCAGTTTTTGAAAAACAGTTTGATAGCGACTTGGAAAAGAAATTTGCCTACTATCTTGATGAGGAACGGGCATTGCGATGGTGGTATAGAGTGGCAGCGCGCCAACGTGGTGAATATTATTTGCAGGGATGGAAACAGGGACGTATTTATCCTGATTTCGTAGCAATGACAAACGAAGTCGCAGGTGCAACGCGCGTGTTGATTTTTGATACAAAAGGGGAACATCTCGGAGGCAACTTGGACACCGAATATAAGCGAAAAGTGTTGGAAACACTTGAAGGCGCATTTAACGCTGCGGGGACTATGGTTGTCCATGACAGTTCCAGATGGAAAGGTATTTTTCAATTGGTATTCAACGATCAAGAGTTTTTAGAGATAACCGCACGACTGAATGATGATGGGTAATCTACAGAAATTAGCATAGCAACGTCCAGCCAACTCTCAATTAGCTAAACAGGAACAAAACAATGAAATACATCTATAACATAGCAGATGCAGAAGTTGTTCGAATTGAAGGTGATGCACCGCGGACACTTTATACACTCATTGAACCGAAAATCAGAGACACAGAACATTTCGCAATGGGGTTAGAGGAGATTGACCCGAATAGCGAAATTCCGATGCATTCACATAGTGAAGCGGAGGAGATTATCTTCGTGTTTGGTGGAGAAGGAAAGGCGTACGTCGGTGATGAAGTTGCGGATTTGAAACCCGGTGCTGTTATCTATCTCCCACCGAATGTTGAACATCGCTTTGTCAATACTGGCGACGCACCGCTTTGGATTACTTGGACGCTTTCACCCCCAGGTTTTGAGAAGCAGATACGGAAAATCGCAGATGGGTCTGCGGGGATGGAAGTTTTTAGTGAAGCTTGATTCGACAGTCTATGATGCGGTGATTGACGATGGTGCTACATCGTAATGTGAAAACTCTAATGTGAACGCACCACGACCTTGAGTCATTGAACGGAGATGGGTCGTATATTGAAACGTCTCTGATAACGGAATGATGGCATTGATGACGTTTGATGTGTCCTGAGAAGTTGTTTCGTTGATTTGGGCACGACGGGAATTCAGATCACCGATGACCTTTCCGAGATGTTCATCTGGCACTGTGATGTGTACGGTCATAATCGGTTCAAGGAGTAGCGGGTTTGCCTGTCTGACAGCTTTTTCAAATGCAAGGACAGCTGCCGCCTCATAAGCAACCTCTGATGCATCCGTAGGATGTGTGGTGCCACCAGTCAGTGTTACTTTAATATCCTGCAATGCGTATCCCATAAGTGCGCCAGACCCCATTGCCCCTTCAAGTGCACTCTCAATAGATGAAATAAACTGCCGCGGTATCTGCGTTTCACTGGTTCTGTCTTCAAACTGAAAACCTTCGTCGCGTTCTAAAGGTGCAACGGAAAGTTCCACATCACCGTAGATTCCCTCTTCCTCAGTTTTATGGATATGCGTGCCACGTCCCTTAGCAGTGGTGCTGATCGTCTCACGATATGCGACTTGTAGTTTACTGACACGTGCGTTCACACCGAATTCACGGATCATGCGGTCCGTAAGAATTTCTAAGTGCAATTCTCCCATCCCAGAGATGATGCGTTGTCCCGTTTCCTGATCAATACCGACGGTAAATGTTGGGTCTTCGTCCATAAGTTTCTCAAGGGTTTCTTCCAATGCGTCCGTATCACTTGCACGGTCAGGTTCAATCGCGACAGAGATAACGGGGGGTGGAAATTCAATTGATTCTAACAACAGCGGATGATTTAGATCGCTCAATGTATGTCCAGTCTTTGTCGTGCGCATCCCAACGAGTGCGACAATATCGCCCGCGTAAGCAGCATCGCAACTTGCCTCTTTATTGGCATGCATCTGTAGGATACGGTTGACACGTTCCCGTTTTTCTGTGGCGACATTATAGACCACCGCTCCACGTTTGAGCGTGCCAGAATAGACGCGGCAGTAAACAAGCTTATCCACAGTATCATGGCTTGCGACCTTGAATGCCAATGCTGAAAACGGTTCGGAGTCGTCGGCATGACGTATAACTTTTTCTAATGTTTTTGTCGTTTCACGTCTTGAAGATTTACCTTTGGTAGGTTTCGGAATTTCACCTTCAATTGGTGGTACTTCGACCGGTGAGGGTAAGAACTCAACAATAGCATCAAGGAGCGGTTGGACTCCCTGATTCTTTAGAGAACTCCCGCAAAGCACAGGTACTAAAGTCCCTTGGAGTGTAGCACTTCGGATACCAGCAATTAATTCAGATGATGTAATTTCAGTACCTTCAAGGTATTTTTCAAGGAGATCATCATTTTCAGAGGCGACATTTTCCACAAGTGCTTCGCGTGCTAACGCAGCTTGCCTCTTGAAAATCTGGCGGGATTTCAATCTCTTGGAATGTCTTTCCTTGATCTTCCTCATCCCATTGGATCGCCTTCATCGCAATAAGATCAATCACTCCCGCAAAATCACGACCTTCACCGAGAGGTATCTGTAACGGCACCGGATTTGTTCCGAAACGTTCGCGCATCATCTCAAGGACACGCGTATAATTTGCCCCCACTCTATCCATTTTATTAACGAATGCGATACGTGGTATTTGGTAACGTTCTGCTTGATTCCAAACTGTTTCTGATTGCGGCTCCACCCCACCGACAGCACAGAAAAGTGCGATCACACCGTCCAATACCCGTAATGACCGTTCTACCTCCACCGTGAAATCTACGTGTCCGGGAGTATCAATCAGATGTATTGCATGGTCTTGCCAGAAACATGTTGTTGCAGCGGCAGTGATTGTTACACCGCGTTCACGCTCCTGCACCATCCAATCCATTTCGGTAGTCCCATCGTCAACTGTACCGAGTTTGTGTTTTTTTCCTGTATAGAAAAGAATTCGTTCGGTAGTCGTTGTTTTGCCTGCATCAATGTGTGCTGCAATCCCGATGTTGCGTACTTTTTCTATTGGGTATTCGCGTGCCATCTATTTCCTTTAAGGTGCCTGAAAATACATCTACTGGATTGCCTATGTTAAAATGTAGGTCGGGTAGAGCAAAGCGAAACCCGCCGAATGCCAAACGCGCATCAGCGTTGATTTGGGCAATCGCCTGAAATCTTGTTTCATGTCGGGTTTCGTTCATCCACCTGACCTACATAGTTATTCTGGACTATCCACTAGGTATATTTAAACTCAGGGATATTAACAGTATACCTCGTGTCTACATATCACTATTCCATTGTAGAACAACACCGAGTAATTCAGGGTTCCACTCCATAAGCAACTGATACGCTTTCGGTGCATCATGTCCTGGCACCCGATGACTTATCAACGGTGTAACGTTAAAACGTCCATTTGCGATAAGTGATAACATTAAATGACTGTCATCATCACTTGTCCAGAAATTCGGTGATGATTCTTGACGCGGACGAATGGAGTTGTGTGCACCATAGAGAATAAGACCTTTCTTATGCACATCCCGATAGAAATTGACTTTCGGTGTTTCACCGCGTGTGCTTGCTAACAACACAACCCTTGCTCCCCAACCTGCGACGTTTAATGCAGTCGTAATAGCATCGGGGTGTCCAGTTGCTTCTATGACAACGGTCGGTCCTTTTTTCATCGTAGCATCAGCTAACCTTTCGGAAAAATCGTTATCTTCAGGGTTGAGCGTGTAGTCTGCCCCGATGTCTTTAGAGAGTTCAAGACGGCTATCTGTCAAATCTGCTGCAATCACCGGGACTGCTCCACTCAGTTTGGCAAGTTGCAACGCAAGCGATCCGACGAGTCCTTGTCCAATGACGATTGTTGATTCTCCTAATTCTATCCGCGCTTTTCTTACACCTTGTAACGCGATAGCACTGAGATTAAAAAAGACCAACTCTTCGGATGCAACGTCAGATGCCTCAACCTTAAGTAAGCGGCTTGGGGATGCGACAAAGTGACTGGTGTGTCCGTGCGTTGAAGCGACGCGATCACCGACAACATAACCGCTTACATTTTTTCCTACCGCTACGATTTTGCCGATATTGCTATAACCCGGACGTGATGGATATCCACCGCGTGCGTTCGGTAGCGATAGCAAAAATGCACGTTCAGTACCGGGACTGATAAGTGTGCATTCAGACGCAACTAAGACTTCGTCATCCTTGATATCGGGTAGTTCAAACGCCTCAATATCGACCATAGCACGATCTGGCCAAATAACACGTTGTGCTTTCATAAAGAATCACACCTCAAAAAAATGAAGGATAGTCGTTTTTGTGAAGTATATCACAAAAACGACTATCCTTCAAGAATTTTATCATGTTTCAGAACTAACAGGAATATATACGGTATTTCCAAGTTCGACTATTTGTCTACTGGGGCTATATTCAGCGTAACATAACCTGTACCGTCTCCATCTGGTGATTTCACATAGATTAGGATACGCTCTTCACTGTTAGCCTTAATTTTGCCGACGATATCAGAATATGTCTCAAAGTTCTTAATGGTGGCGTATTCCATCTCTTGAATGAGGTATCCGGGTTTGATCCCTTTTTCCTCTGCATCACTACCGGCTTCAACCTTCGTGACGATAACACCCGTTTCACCTTCTGGATATCCGTATTGTTCAGCGAGTGCGGGTGTTAAGTTCTCAACTTGAAGTCCAGCAAAAGACAGCTTTGGTTGCTGATTGAGCGAAGCCACTGTTTCTCCTGAACGCTTGCCGAGTTTAACCGTCAGATGCTTTGCTTTGCCTTCCCGTAGAACTTCTACCTTAACAGACTCTCCGACAGGTGTTGCTGCGACTAAATGTCTTAAATGTGACATGTTTTTAATTTGCTGACCGTTAAACTTCAGGATAATGTCGTCGGCTTGCAAGCCGCCCTTTTTAGCCGGGCTGTCATCACCGACGAAATCTACTAAGACCCCTTCTGTTGAGTCCAGCTTGTATTTATCTGCTAAATCTTGGTCAACGGCTGCCATTGAGATACCGAGCCATCCGCGTTCCACTTTTCCTTTTTCAATTAGGTCAGGCAGAAGCTGTTTGACAAGATTACTTGGTAACGCGAACCCTAAACCGATGTTTCCTGCAGACAATCCACCCGTTGCAATATAGGTATTTATCCCGACTAATTCACCACGAATGTTAATCAATGCTCCTCCACTATTGCCTTGATTGATAGGTGCATCCGTTTGTATGAAACTTCCATAAGCGGTAATTCCGGGGCGTTCTTTCGCGCTCACAATACCCCGTGTTACAGTTTGCGATAGGTTAAGCGGTGTTCCAATTGCAATGACCCATTCCCCGACTTCAAGCCTATCCGAGTCGCCGAACGGTAAAACGGGTAGTCCTTTGGCATCAATTTTGATGACAGCTAAATCTGTTCCACCCCCATTTTCTTTTGCGCCATCGCGTCCGACTAAGGTCGCTTCATGTTCTTTACCATCTGCGAGGGTGACAGTGATATCATCTGCGCCTTGGATCACATGATTATTCGTGAGGATATAACCATCTTCACTGACTATTACGCCTGAACCAACACCCATTCTGGGTCCTGGATTGGGAAAACCAAAAGGTCCTGGGTTGGGTTGGCCAAAAGGTCCTGGGTTGGGTTGGCCAAAATCAAAACGGAATTGAAAGGGACCGTCAAACTTAAATTCTTCCTGAAATCTACGTTTAAATTCTTTAAGTTCTTCTTCGTTCATCCCTTCAGGTGGTACTCCCTGCCCTTCAGGTGGTATTATCTGCACTCTTGGATTCACTTGTTGGTTCCCGTTCTGTCCTGTTTTTGTAGTTATTTGCACCACAGCAGAACGTGTCCGGGCAACTAAATTAATAAATGCACGGTTCGCGCGTTCAAGATGCATAAAGTCTGCAATCTCTTCAACCGTTTCATTAGTTTCACCGATTGCAGTTGGCACAACAAATTCGTTTGCTCCTTGCTCAATTACAAGTCCAGCAACAACAGCAAGTCCAGCTAAAACTAACAGGATTGCTACACGTCTGCGGAGTATGTGTCTGATGTTTAACATGATTTTATCCTCCAGATATTTTATAGAAAGTTTAAAATTGCTATCTGTTTTTGTGTTCTATCATAAAAACACACCTATTACGATTTAAAGTTGCAAAAAATGTTCAGAAAAAATAGACTATTGCTTTGTCAAGTCATAAATGATTTGTATATCGGACAGGGAAACCCCGTCCCTACGAACGGATCTACTCATCATTTGAGTATTGACAGAACACTATTGTTCACCACGAGAAATTTTTTCCACATGTTCACGGACAATATGTTCCGGACAAGACTTAATAAATAACCATGCTCCCGGTACCAAAATAATCAATGCCCCGATAACAATATCGTCAAAACGTCCGACGAACAACGGTAAGAAATCAAATACGAGATCCAAAGGAATGACTAAGTAGGCAATAGCAAAAGCACCCGCAAGGATTTCAAAAATGACCAAGATCGCCTTACGATAGATTGGTACCCGCTTGTCACGGAATAATCGCAACGTCAACCGTATGAAGTTTGGAAAATGTAGAAAGATACGTAAAAAACGAAATAGACCTCGTCCTTTACCGCCGAAGAAAAATGGATTAATCATACTCTACTATATTATCAAAAATGAAGTGTTTTGTGCAAACGATTTTATCTTTGCAGAAATTATACCTTGACATCAACCACCCTCGCGATTATACTATCACAAAATTCATAGAATAAAGAAGGAGTGAAAATGGCAACACAACTCGCAGCACAACTTTATACTCTCAGAGAATTTACAAAGACAGAGGCAGACATTGCGGAGACCATGAAAAAGGTTCGGCAGCTTGGCTACGAAGCTGTTCAATGTTCAGCACTCGGACCAATTGAACCTGAAGCATTGAAAAACATTGTTGACAATGAAGGCATTACAATCTGCGCTACACACAGTAGTTATGCCAGGATGAAAGATGAACCGCAAGCGGTTATTGATGAACATAATTTGTGGGGATGTAAACACGCAGCAATTGGCGGACTTCCTGGTGAATACCGCAGCACCGAAGGTTATTCCAAGTTTGCGAAGGAAGCCTCTGAGGTCGGAAAACGACTCGCTGAAGGTGGATTGACTTTTTCCTATCACAATCACAGCTTTGAACTGGAACGTTATGACGATGGACGAACTGGACTGCAAATCTTATATGAAGATAGCGATCCTGAGTATTTTAATAGCGAAATTGATACCTATTGGATTCAGCACGGCGGTGGTGATCCTGCTGATTGGATTCGTAAGTTAAAAGGACGTGCACATATTGTTCATCTCAAGGATATGGCAGTCGTAGGCAACTCACAACGATATGCAGAAGTCGGTGAAGGCAACCTCAATTGGGAAGCAATCTTGAATGCCTGTGAACATGCTGAGGTAGAATGGTATATTGTTGAGCAAGATTCCTGCTATGAACGCGACCCGTTTGAGAGTTTAGGTATTAGCCTTAAGAACCTACAGGCAATGGGTCTTTCTTAGCGCGAACCTCTGGAATTATACAAACTTGGCAGAACATTTAACGATTTGATGTTCTGCCAAGTTTTTTGCAAATCACTTTCAAAATCGTTACGTTCCAGATAGCGTTCGGTTTGAACATTAGCGGTCCGTTAGAACGCCTTTAGGAAAGCAAGAATAATGCCCAACGCAGCAAACCCGGCTGTCATCGTCCATTGAAGCGTCCTAATCCTTGTCTCAATGCGGTCAAGACATAACCCGTTGGACCTAAGAGCGTCTCGAAGTCCGTTGACAGCTTGCCTTGAGTTCTGCCTTAACGTCGCTAACATCAATCTTATCAGCTTTTTCGTTTATGACATGATCCGCGCGTCCCTCAAGCCTCTCCAATCGGACACCTACCTCTTTGAGTGTCTGTAATAATAATTCGTTGAATTGATCTGACATCGGTACCCCTCCTGTCATCGTAGGAAAACAGAAATTCGTGGTGGATGTCAAGCAATTATTAGGGATATTCAGGGTTATTTAGTTCTCAGAATTACCTGTTTTGCCTATTACCAATTGTTTATATTGTAGGTCGGGTAGAGCGTGAGCGAAACCCGCCGAATACCAAACGTGCATTCGGTGTTGATGGTGTGTGTCAGAATCGCTCACGATCCGTTTCTATGCGACATATTCTGTCTCTTTGTACCGCAATCTGTATGAAGATTAAGAATTTAATCGGGTAAATTTCAGTTTCTTGTAGAATCCGGTGCGGTTAGGAAACCGCACCTACCTTCCAATCTCCCCTTCTTCCACCCTTCCACCCTTCCACCCTTCCAATCTTCCACCCTTCACACAACAATCTGAAAACTGTCCAAACCATCGTGTCATATTAAGACATATACTTAAAATAATTATTATATTTAATGATGACATATTACTGATATTTATGTATAATATCTATAGTTTTGACAATTAATGAAGCAAACACTTGGTTGAACAAACATTAGAATCTCCAAAATAGGTTTTGCGTTGAAAGTATATCTATTTATGGTAGATTTTAGAATTAATTGAACATTAGTGAATTGTAGGAGGGAACTCCGATTCCTAACTATCATTGCGTTAAATCGCGATTCGGAGATCGCTCCTACAGGCGAAGTGTCTATTTATTTACATACTTCACTATATCATCACGACTAACATTAAACGACTCTTTAGTGATAGGTAGCAACTTGGGTTATATATATATATAATGAAGTTTAAGAATTTAATCGGGTAATTTGGCGAGGTTAGGAAACCTCGCCAAATTACCTAAATATTTTATTGAACTTCATCGGGGAGACGTTTCTATGTATCCACACGCTGAAATTCAAAAACGCGTATGATTTTCTTCTGACTCGCTTTGTAGATTGTGCGAGTCTCTCCCTGAAAACAATCTACATATTTTACAAAGGAGATAAAAAAACTATATGTTTATACAGACGAAAACCAATTTTTTTCTTTACATGTTAACGTTGTTTATGTGCCTTAATTCCTTTTTCCTAATGGATACTGCGGCACAAGTCAACACTGAATCTGATGAGGCACTCGCCGATGACAACTATACTTTTGAGACGATAGATGTTCCGGGTGTTGACTTCTTAGCGGTGACTGCAAGTAGCGATTTTGATGACTATGCCGGCTACACGAAAAGTGCGGATGGTGAAAAAGATGTCGCCTTTACACTCATTGACGATGTTTTTACGACCTACGATTTTCCGGGTTCACAGAACACCTATTTCTATGCACTCGGCAATGATGGACGCGCTGCCGGACACTACGAAGACAGCAACGGACTGCACCACGGTGTAATATTAGAAGATGGCGAGCTGCGGCAATACGATTTTCCGGGTGCAATCGAGACGTTCATCTATGTCATTAGTGATGCGACAGGTCTATTGACAGGTGACTTTATAGACGATAAAGGCGTTCGCCGCGGATTCTCAGGGGACATCATCGTTGAGTTCCCGGGTGCTGTGGAGACGTATGCCGGTTTTGTGGGCGCGAACGGTGTTATCATGGGCAGCTACATAGATGCTGAAGGGGTGTATCATGCCTATATCCGTACCCCGGATGGCACAATGCGATCTATTGACGTGCCGCAACCCGTTCCTTTTGAATACCTTTACGGACACGGTATCAATAATGCTGGAACTTACGTTGCCCGCGCCAAAGTGTTAGGTGATATACCGCGCACATTCGTCGGTTCAGCCGTTGAGCGCGCCGGGGTAGTGGAGTTGAAGTTTCCGGGCAGTGTGATTACGGATGGCTGGAATATCAATCAGGACGGTTCTATTGTCGGACACTATGAGTCAGTCGATGGACGGACACACGGATTTATCGCCAGACCCGTAGAGGACACGACTACGCAAGTTGATCCTGACCCCGATGCCACAGCCGATGAAAACTATACTTTTGAGACGATAGATGTTCCGGGGGTAGACTTCTTAGCGTTGACTGCCAGTAGCGATTTTAATGACTACGCTGGCTACACGAAAAGTTCCGATGGCGAAAAAGAAATCGCTTTTACGCTGATTGATGGCGTTTTTACAACCTACGACTTCCCCGGCTCACAGAAAACGCATTTCTATGCGCTTGGTAACAATGGCAACGCTGCGGGACACTACCAAGATAACGAAGGTCTTTACCATGGAGTCGTCTTGGAAAATGGTGAGTTGCGGCAATATGATTTCCCGGATGCCGTCCAAACGGAGATATACGGGATTAGTGATGCGACAGGGGCACTAACAGGTAATTTTACAGACGCTGATGGCGTAAGGCGCGGATTTACTGGGGACATAATCGTTGAGTTTCCCGGATCAACGGAGACTTATGCCGATTTTATCAACGCCAGTGGCGGTATGGTCGGCAGTTATGTAGATGCTGAAGGAGTATACCACCCTTACGTGAGAACCCCAAATGGCGATTTTATATCTTTAGACCTTCCAAATGCAGAAGAATTGGAATACTTTTTTGTGCACGGTATCAACGATATAGGGAATACCGTTGCACGATCCAAACAGGTAGATGGTCCCCCGACTACTCTTATCGGTATATTCGGGCAGAGACTACAAGAATTTAAGGTGCCGGGTAGCGTTAGCACAGAAGGGTGGAACATTAATCAGGACAGTTCTATTGTTGGACACTATGACTCACCCGATGGACAAAGACACGGCTTTATTGCCAGACCCATAGGAGAAGTCGAAGAAATCATTGATGAATCTGTTTTCTCACCAGCTGACTTTCATTATACTTTTGAGACGATTGATGTCCCCGGCATTGAGTATTTAAGGTTAACTGCAAGTAGCGACTTTGAGGATTACGCCGGCTACACGAAAAGTACGGATGATAAAAAAATGGTCGCCTTTACACTAATTGATGGTGTTTTTACGACCTACGATTTTCCGAGTTCGAAAAACACCTATTTCTATGCACTCGGTAATAATGGGGTCGCCGCCGGTCACTACGAGGATACCGATGGTCTCTACCACGGGGTCATCTTAGAAAATGGTGAACTGAGACAATACGATTTTCCGGGTGCTGTCCAAACAGAGATATACGGGTATAGCGATGTAACGGGTGTATTCACGGGTAATTTTACAGACACCGATGGCGTGCGTCGCGGATTCTCTGGGGACATAATCGTTGAGGGACCCGGCGCAACTGCGACTTATGCCGATTTTGTCAACGCGAGGGGCGTTATCGTCGGCAGCTATGTTGATGCTGATGGATTATATCATCTATACGGGCAAACCCCGGATGGCAGGTTCGCAGATCTGGACATTCTGGACGTATCAAATCTGGAATACTTTTTTCTGCACGGTATCAACGATGCAAGAGGTGCCTTTATGGTTACCCGCGCTAAAGCCGTGGGTGATGTCCCGCGCACTTATATCGGTTCATTACCGCAAGGACTACATGAATTGAACGTGCCGGGCAGTGTCATCACAGAGGGCTGGAGTATCAATCAGGACGGTTCTATTGTCGGCCACTATGAGTCAGCCGATGGACGTATACATGGATTTATCGCCAGACCCGTAGAGGACACGCCTACGACAGTTGATCCTGAACCCGATCCCACAGCCGATGAAAACTATACTTTTGAAACGATTGATGTTCCGGGTGTTGACTTCTTGGCGTTGACCGCCAGTAGCGATTTTGATGACTATGCCGGCTACACGCGAAGTGCTGATGGTGAAAAAGATGTCGCCTTTACACTCATTGATGGTGTTTTCATGACTTATGAGTTCCCTGGGGCACAAGGCACCTATTTCTTTGCCCTCGGTAATAATGGGGTAGCCGCCGGACACTACGAGGATAGCGATGGAATCTACCACGGGGTCATCTTAGAAGATGGCGAGTTGCGGCAATACGATTTCCCGGGTGCTGTCCAAACAGAGATATACGGGTATAGTGATTCAACCGGTGTATTCACGGGTAATTTTACAGACGCCGAAGGCGTGCGTCGTGGTTTCTCGGGGGACAAAATAATTGAGGTCCCCGGTGCAGTGGAAACTTATGCCGAGTTTGTGGCTGCGAATGGCGTCGTAATCGGTAGTTACGTAGATGCTGATGGGGTATACCAGGGTTATGTGCTGGCACCGGATGGCACGTTTATTCCTTATCCCTTTCCAACCGCAGAAAACCTTGAATACATTTTTCTACACGGTGGGAATGAGCACATTGCTATTGCCACCATGAAACCGGTGGGGGATGTCCCCATCACCGTTGCCAGAAGCCCTGAGATCGGTATATTTGAGTTGAAGGTTCCGGGCAGTGTTAGCACGGAAGGCTGGAGTGTCAATCAGGACGGCTCTGTCGTCGGGTTCTATGACTCCGCAGATGGTCGCAGACACGGCTTTATCGCAAGACCCATAGCAGACACTACTGTCCCGATTGTAGAACTACACTATACTTTTGAGACGATAGATGTTCCGGGTGTGGATTTCTTAGCGTTGGCTGCGAGTAGCGACTTTGAGGATTACGCCGGCTACACGAAAAGTGCTGATGGCGAAAAAGATGTCGCCTTTACACTCATTGATGGTGTTTTCATGACTTATGAGTTCCCGGGTGCACAGCATACTTACTTCTTTGCGCTCGGAAATAATGGGCAAGCCGCCGGACACTACGAGGATAGCGAGGGACTGTTCCACGGAGTCATATTAGAAGATGGCGAGATGCGCCAATACGATTTCCCCGGTGCTGTCCAAACCTTTATCTACGGTTATAGTGATGCGAATGGTGTGTTGACAGGGAATTTCATAGGTGTTGATGGGGTACGTCGCGGTTTCTCAGGGGATGAAATAATTGAGATCCCCGGTGCAGCGGAGACTTATACCGAGTTTGTGAATTCGAGTGGACGTGCGGTCGGCAGTTACGTAGATGCTGATGGGATATACTACCCTTATGAGCGCACCTCGGATGGCACATTTCTCCCTATCTTCTTTACAGGCGTAGAAGGCACAGAAAACCTTGAATACCTATTTTTGCCCGGTGTCAACGACGAGAGGGTTATTGTTGCCAGAGCCAAAGAGGTGGGGAGTGCCCCCGTCACCCTTGTCATAGATGCCCAATATCAGGTATCTGAATTGAAGTTTCCCGGAAGTGTTAGCACGGAAGGGTGGAATATCAATCAGGACGGTTCTATCGTCGGACACTATGAGTCAGCCGATGGACGGACACACGGCTTTATCGCCAGACTTGTTACCGAAACAGAGAGCGACTTTTTTGGCAACGTCTTCAACGTCACGCTGACCAAAGGTTTAAACATGCTGTCTTTACCTTTAGCACCACCGAAACCGATGACTGCAAAATCACTTGCGGGGATAACTGGTGCGACTGTTGTCATAGCACTTGATGCTGAGAATCAACGATTTATCGGTTGGACACCAGGTGCACCGAACGATGGATTCCCCATTGAAGGCGGACAAGGCTATATTGTTAATGTGCCACAAGCACGCAATTTTGCCTTCGTCGGATCACATTGGACAAATGAAACGGAGGACGCTGCAGCACCCTCTGCCACATCGCTGGCGTTACCCGAAGCAGCGTGGGCATTCGTGGTAAGTGGGCACTTGGAAGGTAAACCCGCGTTTGATGGCTACAAGGTCATCGTCCGCAACCTGAGAACGAACAGCACGATCACCGCCTCAGTGCAAGATAGTTATTTCGCTGCTGCAACAGCCGACTTAGCACGTCGTAGCGTTGTCAAAGTCGGAGATGTGATTGAATTACGGGTTATCGGTCCGGATGGCAATATTGAATCACAAACCCGCACTTTCAAAGTGACCCCTGAGCGCCTCGCTAACGCACTATTGTCTGTCAAGTTTGATAGTATTGGTAAACCGAATCAAAATCAGTTGCTGCAAAACTACCCGAACCCGTTTAACCCAGAGACGTGGATTCCATACCAACTCTCGGAGGACAGTCCTATATCGGTATCCATTTATGACACAACGGGCAAGTTAGTTCGTACACTTTCGCTCGGTTTCCAATCCACAGGCTTTTATAATAGTCGGAGTCGTGCTGTATATTGGGATGGAAAAAATGCGTTGGGTGAAACAGTGGCAAGCGGTTTGTATTTCTATACCCTCACCGCAGGCGAATTTTCTGCAACACGCAAAATGTTGATAATGAAATAGGAATCAGAGGACATTTGAGAAAGACCTAAGGTCTCACTCCGTGTGGAGGCGTTATTAAGTATCCTATAGGTAGAGCGTGAGCGAAACCCGCCCCGTATCGTAGTTGTCGGGTTTCGCTCACGCTCTACCCGACCTACACAGAAATTCACGGGCGGGTGTGATAATAATCGCCAGAAAAAAAACCGAAAACTAAATACTCCTGATGATTAATTTTCTTGGGTTTTCTCTTCAAAGTTGAATTTTCTCAAAGAAAAAGTTGTCCACATCTCATCTAAATTATCACCTTCACTTGAAGAACCACCATACGATCCTACCTTATAATCCACGCTTGTGGCAGTGCTAAATTTGTGTGCTATCTCAAAGATATGTTTGGCATGACGAGAATGTTTAGGATCATTAACACGACATCTCAATATGTCCGGTGGTTCTGAATGCCGTTCATCATACACCAAATAAGGGTAATCCATTAGTATGTCTTTTAGTTTATGTAAGGAAGCATTATCAGATTCCTTGGTAGTACATTCATCATCATGTATGAAATGAGCAGTGTTAGAGTAAAGAGGCTTTAAATTTAGGTGTTTCCTAACAATAGTAGCAATTTCTCCAGCGGCATTACTTAAAGTTTCCTCAAGTTCTTCTCTGGAAAGATCCGCTAATTGATCATCCCTGAGAGTTGCAATAAATATTCCTTTACTCAAATCCATCGGCAACGCTTCTTTTTCTTCTATACCATTGCGAGCGTACCGAACATGTCCGAAGAAAGTTGGACCGAAACCCTGCACATTTAGTATTTCCATTCGGAGGAACTTAATAGAATTACTGACCGACGTTTCTTTCAAGTCAATAATCCGTTTCTCAAATTTGATCATGATAACGACTCCTTTAGAGTTATGAATCTATTTCTGTCAACTCTACATCAAAACGTTCCTTGACACATGATGGAGGAATATGACCATAGACCAAAATCTCAGCGTCTCGGAGTGTGTTAACTAACGCCTTTAACTGAGGTGTGAGATTAGGTGGACACTTCTCACCTGGTCCGGGTGGTTTGGGTAGTCTGCCTACCTGATAATCTAATATTCTTTCCGGTTCAACTACCCCTAACAGAAAATTCGGAAGTCCATTATGTTGGTAGAAGGAAGAACTTTCTTGAATTTCAACTTGGCTAAGATCCTGTAAACTCAGCGCAACTTCTCTAATTGGATCAAATAACTTTAAGCCTGAAGATAAAGGTTTGCCAATCTCTAATGCATATACATAACCTGGATTATTTTTTGTAGGAATGATGCCTGCAGTTCCACCTCTCGTCGCATAATTCCACGCTACTGCATAAGAACGTGTGAGTGAAATATAGGGACTGTTGTGTGTTCCTGAGGCTATGTGGTGTATCAATGCTTCAGTTGAAGGATCTGCTTCTGGTGCCCTTGCTGTAAAGCTTAATTGACGAGAGTCGTTAGCATGCCAATGTGTTCCGACACCTGCCCCTTTATAAAATGTTGCCATATACAGATTGAAATAGGATTACTTGGAGTCACCCGAATTACCAATGCCTATAATGTCCTTAATCGTGAGTTTTATGTCATTTTCATAGTATATTAAATGTGAGTATAGTTTATCATGTTTGCAGCGAAGTGTCAATAGCTTAATAACGACGGGTGTGTAAAGTTTTTAGCATGATCGTATCCCATAGCATGAAAATCCCTCATTGCTGTAGCACATTCATCCTTGATTGTGCTTCTTTGTACCACCCAAGACAGATGTGATGTGCAGGAGCACTTTCCGCGTAACCCGCGTTTCGGACAAAAGAAGGGACAAAAACTTTACACTCCCTGCCTGCATTAACGGGTTGCAATATGTGTAATGATATTATAAAATACGTACAAGTCTTATTTATATTAGGAGAACATTCCAAATACTAAAATCTGGATTTATTCGTGCTGATGGACCCAGTAACGGTTCACGCTATCCCAGTGTGAACCGTCTTGAAGATGATGTTGAAATGTCCGCTGCATGTGAACTTGATGAGAGTAAGAAGGAGATAAAATGAAAAACTATATATTTATACAGGCAAAAACCATTTTTTTTCTTTACATATTAACGTTGTTTATGTGTTTCAATACCTTTTTCCTCATGAATACTGCTGCACAAGGCGACGCTGCAGCAGCTGGTGACAACTATACTTTTGAGAATATTGATGTTCCGGGTGTAGACTTCTTGGCGTTGACTGCAAGTAGCGATTTTGAGGACTACGCTGGTTACACGAAAAGTGCAGATGGTGAAAGATATGTCGCCTTTACACTCATTGATGGCGTTTTTATGACCTACGATTTTCCAGGTTCACAGAACACCTATTTCTATGCACTCGGCAATGATGGGCGAGCTGCGGGCTACTACGAAGATAGCGAGGGTTTGCACCACGGTGTTATCTTGGAAGATGGCGAGTTACACCCATACGATTTCCCCAATGCTGTGCAAACAGAGATATACGGTATTAGTGACGCAACGGGAGTATTGACAGGGAATTGGATAGATGCTGCGGGTGTTCGGCGTGGCTTTACAGGAGACACAATCCTTGAGTTCCCCGGGGCAATAGCGACATTCGCCGATTTTGTCAACTCGGATGGTAATTTGTTTGCCAGCTACATAGATGCTAACGGGGTGTTTCAAGAATACGCATATTCCTCGGATGGCAGGTATGTAACTTTCGAACTCACAAATGCAGAAAATCTTGAATTCTTTTATGTCCATGGTGTTAACGATGCATTAGTAAGGATCGCCCGAGGTAAAGTGTTCGGTGATATCATACGCACTTATCTTGGCACATTTACTGACGGTTTGCAAGAATTGAAGGTTCCGGACAGTGTTAGCACACAAGGTTATAATATCAATCAGGATGGCTCTGTTGTCGGGTTCTATGACACCCCTGATGGACGTAGACACGGGTTTATCGCCAGACCCATTGAAGCCGTTAATCAACCCGTTTTCCAAATCAGTGGTTTCAACTATACTTACGAGAGTATTGATGTTCCGGGCGTAGATTTTTTAGCCTTGACGGCGAGTTCTGACTTTGAAGATTATGCGGGTTACACGAAAAGTGCCGATGGCGAAAAAATGGTCGCCTTTACACTCATTGATGGTGTTTTTACTACTTATGATTTTCCAGGTTCACAGAACACCTATTTCTATGCCCTCGGTAATGATGGACGTGCTGCCGGGCACTACGAGGATAGCGAGGGACACCACCGCGGTATCATCCTACAAGATGGCGAGTTACACCCATACGATTTTCCGGGATCCGTTGAAACGGAGATATGGGGTATCAGTGATGCGACGGGGAATCTGACGGGTAATTGGACAGATGCTTCGGGCGTGCGTCGCGGATTCACAGGGGATATCATCGTTGAGTATCCGGGGGCAGTGGAAACTTATGCCGATTTTATCAACGCGTTAGGGGGTATGTTTGGTAGCTACGTAGATGACGAAGGTACATATACGCCATACCTACGCGCGCCGAATGGCAGGTATGTATCTTTCACCCCGCCAACCCAAGAAACTTATGAATTCTTTTTTGTGCACGGTTTCACCGATACAAAGATTTCCGTTTCCCGAGGCAAAGTTGTCGGCGAGGTCACCCGCACTTATGTCGGTACATTCCTTGGAGGGCTTCATGAATTGAAAGTTCCTGGCAGCGTTAGAACGGAAGGCTACAATATCAATCAGGACGCTTCTGTTGTTGGGCACTATGACTCCCCTGATGGACGCAGACACGGATTTATTGCCAGACTCGGTACTGAGGAAGAGAGCGATGCTTTCAGCAATGCCTACACTGTCAAGCTGTCTAAAGGTTTGAACATGCTCTCTTTACCTTTAGCACCGCCGAAACCGATGACTGCAAAATCACTTGCAGGAATTGCCGGTGCGACTGTTGTCATAGCACTTGATGCTGAGAATCAACGATTCATCGGTTGGACACCAGGTGCACCTAACGATGGCTTTCCTATTGAAGGAGGACAAGGCTATATTGTTAATGTGCCACAAGCTCGCAATTTTGCCTTCGTCGGATCACATTGGACAAATGAAACCGAGGCGGCTGCAGCACCCTCTGCCACATCGCTGGCGTTACCCGAAGCAGCCTGGGCATTCGTGGTAAGTGGGCATCTGGAAGGTAAACCCGCGTTTGATGGCTACAAGGTCATCGTCCGAAACCTGAGAACGAACAGCACGATCACCGCCTCAGTGCAAGATAGTTATTTCGCTGCTGCAACAGCCGACTTAGCACGTCGTAGCGTTGTCAAGGTTGGAGATGTGATAGAATTACGTGTTATCGGTCCGGATGGCAATATTGAATCACAAACCCGCACTTTCAAAGTAAACCCTGAGCATCTCGCTAACGCACTATTGTCTGTCAAGTTTGATAGTATTGGCAAACCGAATCAGAATCAGTTGCTACAAAACTTCCCGAACCCGTTTAACCCAGAGACATGGATACCGTATCAGTTGTCCAAGCCGACCGATGTTACACTGACAATATACGATGTTAAAGGTAGCGTTGTACGCTCCTTAGACTTAGGTCATCAGCGTGTTGGCTTTTATCAGTCTCAAAATCGTGCGGCATATTGGGATGGTAAAAATGCGTTGGGTGAAACAGTGGCAAGCGGTTTGTATTTCTATACACTCACCGCAGGCGCCTTTACCGCCACACGCAAAATGTTGATAACGAAGTAATACTTACTTTTAGAAAATACGAAAAAAACTCCCACCCACGGGCTAACACATTTTCTACTCCTTATAAATATCAAATATTTTATGCCCCTCAGTATTCCACCACTGAATCCATTTTTCATAAGTTGTTTCGTCTACATCAGGAAAAAGTATTTGCTCTAATGTCGCATTACCGATCCCCTCAAAAGGTGTGCCGGTATATATATCTTCTGTTGCATGCATATAGTAATCACCATAACCATCTGGAAACATCATATTGACTATGTTATGAAGTCTGGACAGAGCCTTCGACCCAGTTCCACCTTGTTCCGTATCCTTTAGGCTTTCTATCAAGAGAGGAATATAAAAGTGAAGTCTATCTTCTTCTATATATTCCCATTCTATTGATGTAACCTGCTGAAAATAAGGCTCTCTTGCATAGAAATATCTTGGCAGATCCGCCGCATCTGTTTTAGATGTGTCCTCGTAGTAAATCTTGAGAACTACAGCACCAGGTCCCCAGGAACCGACATAATAGCAAACATCTTTCTGCACAATATGCGGTGAGCCATGAACTTCAAGGATTACCCCTATGTGAGGTAAAGAAGGTTGTTTGGCACACCCCGCAATAAGAAATTGAATGAAAATGAATATGAAAAGTCTACTGACATGTTTCATGAGTCGCCTCCAAGCATTGATTTCTGAAGTAGTATGATAAATATCAGCATTATTATTCTCCTTTTCATCAAAAACCTTCAGGGTAAATTATATCTGCATTTCCCATCATCATAGATTCTCTAAAACGTTCAATACGTTCCTCATCAGATACCAATCGACCATTTTCAAATCGATCATTTTCAAGTTCTTGGGCGAGCCGTAAATACTCGGTAATGATATTATCATAGGCGCGGATGTACTCAAAATAGGGTTCTCCCCGCTCAGCTTTCAATCTTTCGTCGTAGATACTACGAAAGTTGTTATACTTCTCAATGACAGCATCATCTATAACACCAGCCTGATGGCGCGCAAACAGAGTTTCTTCCCATACTGTTATTAACTTCATTGCGAAACCCTCTTTTTCGAATCCAAACCCAAGGATGACTTCTTTGAAAATTTCATCAGAAGCATCAGGCAAAGTCGTAAAGTCGTCTGCTGCTTTCGCGTCGTTGTATACCTTTGTTCTTCTCCCATTGACACGATCCATTAGCCATTCTGATCCCTCTTCTGGGGTAGGGTGAACGTATTCAGGAAGTGGGGTGGTGTTCGGGTCAGGTAGGCCGACAACATTTGATGTTAGATCACGGCTGCACCCCAGCACAGAGAGCGCAAAAGCAATGTATATGAGAATAGACGTTTTTGGTATTATCATGTATTTCTCCTTTGATAGGGACGGGGTTTCCCCGCCCGAATATAATACCCAATTAATAACTTAACCTTCATCAATCTAATCGATCCGGATCATAAGCTTCCATAACAATTTCGTTAGGCCCCAAACCCACACCGGCATCCGGATCAATTATACGGCTGAATGTGAGAAGTTCCGTATTTGCATCCCAGTCCCACATATAGGATGTATTTTCTAAGAATATTGAATTGCTAAAATCAGGTATGGTTGATAATAATTCGTCTGCCACATGCTTTCTCAATTGTTTCAGCATTGGCTCTTCAAAGTTCGCGTGCCAATAGTCAAAAGGATCTAAATTGAGATAAACTCTTGACTGTTGTTTTTGTGTCCCAATAGTGATAGTGCTGCCATCTATAGTAAATTTTCCATCCAGCGTCACAACCTTATTTAGAGTCCCGGACGGGACAGGTTCATACGCAATTTCCAGGTATTCCTCTGTTACGCTGACTCCGATCTCATGCGTCATGTTCCCATTCGGAAAAAATCCCCACTTGTTTGCTATTAACTTCTCCCTTTTATGGACTTGTAAGAACAAGGGATCCACGGATAAGCCATCTAAGAACAAGGGATCCCTGGATAAGCGATCTAAGAACAAGATATCCGCGGATAAACCATCTATTGAGACAACTTTCCAGTATCCGTCAACAGGTGATGGGCTGCGGTCATCACGTAAAACATCAATTATATTACCAGAACAACCAGATAACATGATGATTGTAATAAAGATAGAAAAAACAAACATAATAACCGGAATCAAACCTTTGAACCAACATCTATAATTCATATAACCTCCGATACTAACAATAACTCGTATGAATAAAACCGCATGCCTATCATCAAATCGGGAAATGCGGGGTTTACAATGCCAATAAAAAAATTATACCTTAAAAATAGGTCAATGTGTAGATTACTTTTCTAAATCAATTAACTTGACTTTTCCGCCAAATTATGATACTATTATAGGGTAACTTAAACTTTAAAACGGGGCGTGGCGCAGCCCGGAAGCGCGCTTGAATGGGGTTCAAGAGGTCGCTGGTTCGAATCCAGTCGCCCCGATTTGTCGGGTGGTGGTGCGGATTGATATTTTCCGCTGCCCAGTTTGTTAAGATCATCATAAAAGAGGCAATCACAGTCGTGGATAAATCGTGTATCAATATAGGTATCTTGGGATGGGGGACAGTCGGCACAGGTGTTTCCAAAATTCTCGTTAATCAGAATGATCTCATATCCAGAAATAGTGGTGTCCAATTATCACTAAAAAAAGTGGTTAAGAGAACACTACCGGCTTCACGACACGGAATTGAACTGCCTGATGACTTTTTGACGACTAATCCAGCTGATGTTGTTGACAACCCAGAGATTGATATCGTCGTTGAACTTATCGGTGGTGTTTCCGAGGCGCATGCATTGATTACCCGTGCTATTCAAAATGGAAAGCACGTTGTGACTGCCAATAAAGCCCTTTTGGCTGAACATGGGGATGAGTTGTTTCAATTAGCAGAGAAACATCAGGTGAGCCTCAATTTTGAAGCAAGCACTGCTGGTGGGATCCCGATTATTAAAACACTTCAGGAGAGTTTCACTGCTAATCAAATTCAATCCATTTACGGTATTGTTAACGGCACATGCAACTATATGCTGACCGAAATGCATGAAAGTGCTGTCGATTTTTCTGAGGTACTTGCAGATGCTCAGGACAAAGGGTATGCTGAAGCTGATCCAACTCTTGATGTTGAAGGCATAGATGCAGCACAAAAACTCTCTCTCCTTATTGCGCTTGCTTACGGCGTGAATCTCTCTGTTGACCAATTTCATGTTGAAGGCATTACTGACATTTCTCAACAAGAGATTCAATATTCACGCGAACTTGGTTATGTTATCAAGTTGATTGCAATCGCAAAGTTGACAGATGACAATCGGGTGGAAGCGCGTGTGCATCCGACATTACTCCCAGAACGGAGTTTACTGGCAAATGTTAATGGTGCGTATAACGCGGTCTGTGTCATCGGTTCGGCTGTTGGTCCAACACTCTTTTATGGACAAGGGGCAGGTGAAATGCCTACGGCAAGCGCGGTCGTTGCGGATATTATTGATGCAGCGAAATCTATCCAATGGGGTAAAAGTTCTCCCATATCCCAAGCCTGGCTTGACAATTCACAGACTGAAATTACGCTTTGTCCTATTGACGACATTGAGACGCGTTACTACCTGCGTTTCGTAGTGATAGATAAACCCGGTGTCCTCGCAAGTATTGGTAATATTTTGGGGAACTACGATATTAGTATTGCCTCAGTTGTGCAAAAAGAACCGCACGATACTGAAACTGTGTCGTTGATGTTGTTAACACATCATGCACGTGAAAAAAATATGAAAGATGCCCTGGAAAAGATATTAAAGTTAGAAGTTGTTAAAGGTGGTGCGAAACTCATCAGGATTGAAGAAGAAGTAGCCTTCTAAGTGCGGCAGACAGAACAATGAAAAACACGTTGGTTTTTGACGTAAGAAACATTCGAGACGGTGTTTTTAATAATCACGACATAGAAGTTCCGTCCTCGCAGCTCGCGTTTAGCATTCTGGACATAGAATTTGTCAGTCCAGTGCAAGGTTCCGTTCAACTGTTACGACATAGCGAAGATAATATCTATGTCAAGGCTGAAGTTTCTGCCGAGATTGAGATGCAATGTGGTAGATGCCTTGATCCATTTTCAATAGACATTGCTGCGGCTTTTGAGATACAGTTCACACCCGCTGACAATCCTGAAGATATGGCATCTGGAGGCTTTGAAGACGAAGAACGCTACTACGATGGTGAAACATTTGACATATCTGAAGATACACGACAAGCGTTGGTAATTCAGATACCTGTATGGCCCCTCTGCTCCCAGGAGTGTGAAGGTCTATGTGCAGGATGTGGTGTAAATTTAAATGCTGAACATTGCACCTGTGAAGATACTGATGATTTTGAAGATGATACACCGCGTGTCAATTCACCTTTTGCTGAACTGCCGCAACTTTTAGCATCAGCGAAGTCAGAAAATGAACGCAAATTGAAAAACCGTAAGGAGTTAACCTCAAAAAATGGCACATCCAAAACGTAAGACATCAAAATCGAAAAAGAGGATGCGCAGAAGTCATCATGCCCTCCGGAGCCGAGTTATTACAGATTGCTCATATTGTGGTGAAATGATGGTTTCGCATAGAGTCTGTGCACACTGTGGACATTATAAAGGACACTCAGTTCGCAAAGTAACAGAAGAGTTGTAGGCAAACACCCGCATCTAAAATTCGCCGATAGGTCTTCTTAGAAACTAATTGTATATCTAACGTAGACCCACATAAATCGGCTCAAAAAGGACACTTTAGCATGGTTCGAAATGCAGCAATCACAGGGACGGGTGCTTATCTACCTGAAAATGTTTTAACTAATTTTGATCTTGAAAAAATGGTGGACACGAGCGATGAATGGATACGACAACGCACAGGTATTGTTGAGCGACGTATCGCCGAAGATGAGGTCGCTACATCAGACCTAAGTGTACATGCTTCGCGATTAGCCATCAAAAAGGCACAAATTGATCCACTCGAAATTCAGATGATCCTCGTTGCGACTGTTACACCCGATACATTTTTCCCGTCAACTGCGTGTTATGTACAGAAAGGCATCGGGGCAAAGAATGCGTCTGCAATGGACATATCCGCCGCATGCGCGGGGTTCCTATATGGACTGGATTTGGCAAATGGCTTGATTATATCTGGACAGTATGATACTATTCTTGTTGTTGGTGGTGAAGTTTTCAACAACATCGTTGATTGGAACGATAGGAATACATGCGTTCTGTTTGGAGATGGCGCAGGTGCTGCTATTGTTCAAGCGACAGATGAGGAAAATGGTATCATCTCATCATACATTGGGTCGGATGGGGATTATGCGGATATTGATCTACTCGGTATTCCCGCTGGTGGCTCAAGAATGCCGGTTACAACAGATGCTATCAATCAGAAACTGAATAAGATTCAGATGAATGGTAGGGAAGTTTTCAAACTCGGTGTTCGTCTTATGCCTGAGGCAGCAGAACGCGCACTCAAGAAGGCAGATATCACCATTGATGAAATTGATCTCCTTATACCACATCAAGCGAACTTACGTATTATTGAAGCCGTAGGACAGAGACTTGGGGTGCCGCGAGAGAAGGTCTATGTGAACGTTGACAAATACGGCAATACATCAGCGGCTACGGTCATCATTGCTTTAGATGAGGCGATCCAACAAGGACGCGCAAAACCGGGTGATCTGATATTGCTTGTAACTTTCGGTGCAGGTCTAACATGGGGTAGCACACTCTTAAGGCTGTAATATCATTAAGTCAAAAATATAAATATAGTTTCGTGCTAAAGGCGAGTTTGTCAAGTAAATAAAATCAAATCTAAAACTCAATTTAACGCACTAATATCACACAATGACGCAAATCGCCTTTATTTTTCCTGGACAAGGTTCACAACAAGTTGGCATGGGTTTAGAATTGGCACAGAATTATTCAAGTGCCAAAGCTGTTTTTGAGCAAGCAGATACTTCTTTAAACAGATCGTTAAGCCAACTCTGTTTTGAAGGACCAGAAGAAGAATTAAAACAAACAGAAAACACACAGCTCGCTATTTTGACATGTAGTATCGCGACGTTAAATGTGCTTACAGATTTAGGAATATCACCGAAGGTTACTGCAGGACACAGTTTAGGAGAGTATTCCGCACTTGTGGCATCTGGTGTTCTGGAGTTTTCAGATGCTTTCCGATTAGTAAGTGCTCGCGCTCAGTTTATGGCGGAGGCAGGAGAAGAACAAAACGGTACAATGGCGGCGATCCTCGGCATGGATGTAGGTCAACTTCAAGGTATCTGTGAAAAAGTTGAGGGTGTCGTTAAAATCGCTAACTATAATTGTCCCGGACAATTAGTAATTTCAGGTGAAGTTGATGCTGTTAATCAAGCAGTCGCATTAGCCTCGGAGGAAATTGGAGAAAGAAGGTGTCGTCTCTTACCTGTTAGTGGTGCTTTCCATTCGCCACTGATGAAATCGGCACAAGAGAAGTTTCACTCTGTGCTTGATACGGTAACATTTCATCAGTCTAAAATTGATATTGTCATGAACGTAACAGGGGAGTTTGAGACAGATACAGATAGTATCAAGCATCTGCTTTTTCAACAGATTACAGAACCGGTGCAGTGGCAAAAGACGTTACACACAATCCATGAAACCGGAATTACACATTTTGTTGAAGTTGGTCCGGGAAAGGTTTTATCTGGCTTGGTCAAACGGACGCTACCTGAAAACACCGCTTTGAATGTTGAAGATATTGAAACGTTATCGCTAATAATAGAAGAATTTGGATAAGGTAATAATAATGAGTGTAGCTGCAGTCAAGTCTATCTTCAAGGATAACATGCTAAGTGGGAAGACAGCTGTTGTAACAGGTGCATCACGCGGAATTGGAGCCGCGATTGCGCACAGGTTGTGTGAAGTTGGTGCTAATGTTACAGTCTGTTCTCGTTCAACAGAGTCGGTATCACAAATTGAGACTGCTTTGAAGGACAAAGGGTACAACGTGCACGCATTGGCAGCTGATGTATCAAACAAGACAGATGTTGAAGCACTTATTGAAGAAGCGATCACGCATTTTTCGCAGATTGATATCCTTGTGAATAACGCCGGTATTACTCGTGATATGTTGCTGATGCGTCTCAAAGATGAAGATTGGGACGCAGTATTACAAACAAACCTTACGGGGACGATGTATTGCACCCGTGCTGTTTTGCGTCCGATGATTCGGCAGAAAAGCGGGCGTATCATTAATATTTCGTCAGTAATCGGTTTGATGGGAAATGCAGGACAAGCAAGTTATGCCGCGGCAAAAGCAGGCATAATAGGATTGACAAAAACGACTGCGAAAGAGGTCGGTACACGGGGCATTACAGTAAACGCTATTGCTCCAGGATTTATTACAACTGACATGACAGCGGAAATACCTGAAGACTTACAGAAAAAACTGCTTGAACTTATCCCGTTACAGAGCTTTGGTATCCCAGAAGATGTAGCAGATACGGTCTGCTTTTTGGCATCGGATGCCGCACGTTATATCACTGGTCAGACCATTCAGGTTGATGGCGGCATGGTGATGTAACTTCATATCTCATAATTCTGCCGATAGGTAGTATATTAGTTTTTATTACTACTTGCGTACTGCTGGTAGGTTAGGTAATATTATCGCATAGATTAATAGTGAAATAATTAACCTTGGAGCGGACAACGGTAAACTTCAATTGCCTTTGATTATCCGCCCGTATTATAGGAGATTAAATAAAGACATGGCAACAAACGAAGAACGACTTATTGAAATCATATCACATCAACTCGGTATTGACGCAGATAACGTTACGCCTGATTCATCATTTATGGAAGATTTGGGAGCGGATTCGCTTGATACCGTAGAACTGGTCATGGCACTTGAAGAAGAATTTGATCTTGAAATTCCAGACAGCGATGCTGAAAAAATTCAAACTGTTCAAGATGCTCTTGATTATCTTGATGAGCATGTATAGATTCTCATATTCCTACAAATTTCTTGAGGGCATGTAACCTAAACTGCAAGCCCTCTCCATTTACTTAAGAAAAGGAACGGTCTCGTGGAGCGTGTAGTAATTACAGGAATCGGTGTTATCAATGCAATTGGGAACACGAAAGAAGAATATTGGGATGCGCTTTCCAGTGGTACAAACGGAATCGGACCTTTAACTTCCTTTGATGCAACCGATTTTCGTACACAGATTGCCGCTGAGGTAAAAAACTTTGAAGCGGAAAAATATCTGGATAAGAAAGCAATATCTCGTTTTCCACTTTTTATTCAGTTTGCGCTTGCTGCATCTATGATGGCGCATGAAGATGCGGGCCTGGACTTGTCTAATGTTGATCCGTATCGCGCAGGTGTACAAATTGGTTCCGGTGTTGGGGGAATCGGTGTCCTTGAGGAAAACGCAGCACTCCTAATTGAAAAAGGTCCTAAACGCGTCAGTCCGTTTCTCGTGCCATTTATGATAATTAACATGGCATCGGGACAGGTATCAATCTATTTTAACCTCAAAGGTCCAAATTCTTCATCGGTCACTGCTTGTGCAACTGCCAACCATTCCATCGGTGAATCACTCCGGTTGATTCAAAATGGATACGCTGATGTGATGTTTACTGGTGGAACAGAATCAGCTATTACACCTTTGGCTGTTGGGGGGTTCTGTGCTATGCGTGCAATGTCAGAACGCAACGATGAACCTGAAAAAGCGTCCCGTCCATTCAACAAAGATAGAGATGGATTTGTAATGGGGGAAGGTGCGGGTATTCTTATCCTTGAATCACTTTCCCATGCTAAAAAACGTGGAGCATATATCTATGCAGAAGTAATCGGTTTCGGCATGACATCGGATGCTCACGATATGGTAAGTCCACCTGAAAACGGCGAAGGTGCAGCAAAAGCAATGGAATTTGCTATCAACGACGCGAAACTTTCTATAGATGAAGTTGATTATATCAACGCACACGGCACATCTACACCCAGCGGCGATATCGCTGAAACCAACGCTATTAAATCACTGTTCGGTGAACGTGCCTACAAAATTCCAGTTAGTTCAACAAAATCTATGGTAGGTCACTTACTCGGTGCGGCAGGTGCAGTGGAACTCATTGGATGCATAGGGGGAATGGAAAAAGGGTTCATACCACCGACTATCAACTATGAAGTCCCGGATGAACAGTGTGATCTGGATTACATTCCAAATGAGAGTCGTGATGTGAAGATTGATGTCGCACTCTCCAACGCATTCGGTTTTGGTGGTCACAACACTTCCATCGCAATCCGTAAATTTTCCGGTTAGTTTGCTATTCTTACCAATCAAAACGTCGTGCATTTAGCATATATAGGCTTCGGCAGCAATATAGATGATCGCCTCTCGTATATCCAGAGCGCAATCACGGCACTATCGGAAACGGAGAGGACCACTTTACAAAGCGTGTCCTCACTTTACAAAACTGCCCCTGTCGGAAATGAAGCACAAGATGATTTTCTGAACGGTGTTGTCTCAATTAAGACCCATATCTCCCCTCATAGCTTGCTGCATACGTTAAAACAAATTGAAACAGACATTGGTAGACAACACCGTACCCGTTGGGGACCACGAGAAATTGACATGGATATTTTGATCTATGACGATTTATGCCTGCAAACCCCCGACCTCATCATCCCTCATCCAGAGATGCATCTCCGTCGTTTTGTGCTTGTCCCTTTAGCCGAAATTGCTTCTGATCTTGTGCATCCTGTGTTTGAGATGACAATACAATCTCTCCTCAATCAACTTGACGACGACAAATCTGTTGAGAAAACAGATTATATCTTTTCGTCAGGTATTTTGGACCCAGACACGGTAGGTTCGGTTTCCTAACCGAACCGGCTTTTGTGCCAATTGCGTTCATAAAGGTTTTCGCGAAGGATCCGGCAGAATACGCGTTTGGTATTCTGCATTGATTAGAAATCGCACCTACCGGCCTGGGAAAATCACTAAATTGACGCCTATGGTTTGATTTTTTCTTCTACCACGCTGCTGGCGAGGTTTCCTAACCTCGCAAAAATACCCAAATATCTTATTAATCTTCATTTTTGATGGTTTGATTTTTTCTTGACAAATTTTGTGTAACTGTTATACTAACTGTATAATCAAAGACCAGTCATTACATTTCTTGCTGGCTCGATTTCATATTTTATTCTTGAGGAGGATTAACAACAATGACCCGTTTCATTTCCGGTTTCGCTCTAAAGATAGATCGAAGTTTTCTCATTATTTTCTTAGTCGGTTTACTACTGGTAACGCATATCGGGTGTATCGGTGGTATAAGCAACATTAACCTTGTTCCATTGAGTGCAAAGATTCAGAATGCGGATAACGCGTATGACCAAGCCGAAGCCGTTACCACACGCTCCGATGATGCGGACCAAAAACAGAAGGCACTTGCTAAAAGGCAGAAGTTCTACGATAGAGCGTTGTCCCTCTATCTGGAAATTATTGATCAAGACGTTGATGGCAAATATGCGCAGCGCTCCCATTATCAGATTGCAAAGATCTACAAAAAACATTACGAGTGGGATAAGGCAAACGAGCACTATCAAGCCATCGTAGAACTTGACCCGACCGGATACTATGCCAGTGAAGCAAAAAGTGGTATTGCTAATATTCACAAAAACCGTCAACTTATTACAACAGAACTTGCTAATTATCAAAACTATAAGGCACTGTATGATACGCAAAAGGCTGAAGGAACAGATGACGCCGAAGAGTTGGAAAAAACTTATGATATAGCAGCAACGGCACTATACAAAGTCGCACAAGCTTATGAAGCACTGGAGAATTATCCTGAAGCCATAGCAACTTTTGAAAGAATGGCTAAAGAGTTTTCCGATCATAAAAAAGCAGTACAAGCACAATTTCAAGTTGGAAATATCTATTTTTACAAATTATATGATTATACCAATTCTGGGGGGTGGGGAGCATTTGTAGCAGTTGCACAGAATTTCCCTGAGACCTATGAAGCGGAACAAGTTGTCATATTGTTGAATAAAACACAGGAACTCTTGACAGAGATCAAACAACTCCAAGATGAGATCATGCAGAATAGGAGCAAAAAGGCGAAGGAATTTGAAAAACTCGGTCGTTACGTTCTGCCTTCTGAAAAATGGTTGATGGCAAAGACCGACCTTGTTGTACAGAATTTCCAGCAAATTGCAAGGAACTGGAAAGATCTCCGGAACTACCCAAATGCGATTGAGACGTATAAGGTGTTAATTCGTGATCTTTCGCACAAAAAATTTGCTGTCGCTGATGCACTATTCCAAATTGGTGATCTATATCAACAGAGTGCTCAGTATGAACGCGCAATCGACGCTTACGGAGACCTATTTGATGATGCACCAGAATCCACATGGAGAAATGAGGCGGTGTATCAACAGTCAGTTTGTTTTCGGTCTATTCGTGAATTCGGCAATGCTTACGAAGGATTCAAAACTTATGTAAGTCTTACTAAAGGTGACCGATCCTATCTTCGCGAAGCTGAACAGATTGTAAGGCAGTATGAACTTGACCAAGATCAGGATGGTATTTTGTTCTATCAGGAATTAGAAAACGGTACATCTGACCAAGAACCTAATTAACAATCGGTAATTCTATTTTCCAAATATCGGTAGGTGCGTTTTCCTAATCGCATCTACCTTTTTGAGTTAATTCTAAAATCTACCATACATTTATTTCAGAAGGTGAGTTCATATAAATAAGTGAACACGGGAGTGTTCAGAAGTCGGTAATTGTTTGTATACTTCTTCCCGGATCAACTCTGGTGTATAACGACGTGAGAAGTGGTTTAGAACAATATATTCACTCTCAAATTGCTCTAAGAACTTCGGCAACATCTCCAGATGTATATGTTTTGTTTTCTTAGCACGTTCACGATGTTCGGGAGTAATGAAGGTACATTCACAAATCAAGACTTTACACTGCTTGAGTAGTGGATGTGAGTCAAGTGGGATGCCTCGTGTGTCTCCTAAATAAGCGACCAAAGGGAGTTGCACTTCAGTCGTTATATTGACACCTGCGTCTTTAAGTGCCACGATCTCTTTTCCTGATAGGTGATGATACTCAGGTTTGAGTTTTTTTCGCACTTCACATATCAGATAGGAGACAGCAGGAACGCTATGGTTCCCCGGTAGAACATGTGCAATTAGATTCTGGCGAAACGAGATAGAATCACCTGCTTCTACGGGTGTAATTTGATAACCCCAACTCCGTCCATTGTCTAATGCGGAAATCCTGTCAAGGATGTTCTTTAACTGCTTGAACCCTGTAGATGGAATGCAAACATTTCCGGCAGGCATGCCTGCCAACCACCGTTGACTTATATATATAGGTAGTCCAAAATAGTGGTCAAGATGAAAATGAGATATAAAGACGTGATTAGTTCCGATAAAACGCATCGGACATCTACCCAGATCAAAAATCAGGTCTAATTGCTTTATTCTGATGTATGTTGCGACAGCGGAACTGGACTTTCCCTCAAGTATCCAATTTCCAAATTTTAATGATGACATAATGATTTACAAGCGCGTTGTTTTGCTTTCCTTTGGAGAATAGTTATATATGCATGTCAAAATCGGTATAATTGGCGGTAGCGGTTTCTACCAGATAGAAGGATTGACGGATATTGAGACCATTGAAATAGAGACTCCGTTTGGTAAACCGAGTGATTCGCTCATATCTGGTAAACTTGATGGCAAACCTGTTGTTTTCCTACCGCGTCATGGTGTAGGTCATCCACTTTTGCCCTCCGATATCAATGTACGTGCCAACATTTATGCGTTGAAATCCCTTGGTGTTGAATGGCTCATCTCGGTCAGTGCTGTAGGCAGTTTGAGAGAGGAGATTGAACCTCGACACTTTGTCATTCCGGACCAACTCTATGATCATACGAAGAACCGAATATCAACATTTTTCGGTGATGGTATAGCAGCACACATTAGCCTTGCGCATCCGTTCTGTGAAAAGTTGAGCGGATTGCTACACGATGCTGCAACCGAAGTTGGTGCGACTGTCCATAACGGTGGCACCTATATCTGTATGGAAGGACCGGCATTTTCCACACAAGCGGAATCCAATGTTTACCGACATCTCGGTTTTGATATTATCGGGATGACTGCTGCCCCTGAAGCGAAACTTGCCCGTGAAGCAGAAATCTGTTATGCTGTCCTCGCGTGCTCTACTGATTATGATTGTTGGCACCCCGACCACGATAACGTTACAACTGAGATGATCCTTGATAATCTGCGTTCTAATGTAGATATTTCTAAACAGATTGTGAAGAATTTGGTTCCCATGATTCCGGATCGTGAACGCGATTGTCCTTGTTCAAATGCACTTCAATATTCTATCGCGACGCAACCGGATAAGATTTCGATTGCTAAACGGCATGAGTTGAAACTCTTATTGGACAAGTACCTCCCATAATGTATTGCATATTTTATCTGCTTCCGCTTCAGTAAGAATAAGAGGCGGTGCGATAAAGATGATATTCTCCGGTTCGTCTACCGCATGTCCGATTTTCCCTACGATAACTCCTTTTTCTCTTAATTGTCCCACAATTTGGTTTGTTTTTGTGGTATCAAGGTTTGTGCCGTCTGTTTGAATGAGTTCAACTGCTATCATTAGACCTTTACCTCGCACATCACCGACGATAGGCAGTTCTTTTACCTTTAATAGTTTTTCAATTAGATACCCACCGACTTTTTCAGCATTTTCCCAGAGCCGTTCTTCTTGCAGTATTTTCAGGTTTGCTACACCTGCAGCACAAGCAGCGGGGTGTCCGCCATAGGTGCATACCTGAGAGAATTCCCGATTTTCATTCGGTTCTCCAAGGAATGTGTTGAATACATCTGTTGATGCAACACACGCCCCGAGAGGGATATAGCCACTTGTCAATCCTTTTGCAAGAGTGATTATGTCCGGCTGAACGTCCCAATGTTCACATGCGAACATCTTTCCTGTACGTCCGAATCCTGTAATCACTTCATCAAGAATCAGTAGCAAACCGTAATCATCACAGATTTTTCGTAATCTTGGGAAGTAGTCATCTGGAGGTACAATGACCCCACCGCCACCGATGATCGGTTCGGCAATTACAGCGATTACGGTTTCTGGTCCTTCTGATTGAATTATCCTCTCAAATTCATCAACACACCTCACTTGGCATGATGGGTTCTCTAAACCGAGTGGACAACGATAACAATAGGGAGGATGAACATGATGGAAACCGGGTGCCAGTGGTTCAAAAGCTTTTCGTCTGCGTGCTTGTCCTGTTGCGGACATTGCCCCGTAAGTAAAACCGTGGTAGCCACGATAGCGGCTTATTATCTTGTAACGGTTTTCGCCAGGGTATGTTTGCCTACCGTATTGACGCGCAATTTTGATCGCTGTTTCATTTGCTTCAGAGCCACTATTACAGAAAAAAACGTGGTTCAAGTCACCGGGAAGGCAGTCTGCCAACTTTTCTGCTAATACAGTCGCAGGAACGTTTATTTGTGAGTGCGGATAGTAAGGGAGTTCTTGCATCTGTGCATAGACTGCTTCAACGATTTCTTGTCTGCCGTATCCGACGTTGACATTCCACAGCGCTGAATATGCATCAAGATATTCGTTTCCATCAGCATCTATAAGTGTTGTACCGTGTCCTGATTTGAAAACTATCAGCTCTGTTTCTTCAAGTCGTTGGTGTTGAAACAGCGGGTGCCAGACATGCGATTTATCAATTTCTTTATAATTTGCTTCCATCTGTGGAAATCTCCGTTGATTTTTTACATTACTTCTGGTGCTGAGATACCTAATAGTTTGAGTCCATTGGCTAATACTGTTCGTATACTTTGAATGAGGATGAGGCGCGCATGTGTACGATCCATATTTGATTTGTCAAGTACACGATGTTGATTGTAATACGGATGAAACAGACCTGATAATTCGTATAGGTAGTGCGGGATTCGGTGTGCTTCACGCTCTTCTGCGCTGGATAACAGGATTGATGGAAACTCTGCTAACTTGCGGATCAGTTCATGCTCACTCGGTTCTGATAGCAGCTCCAGAGAAGTCTCATCTATCTGTATGAGTTGAATTTGCTGTTCTTGTGCTTGTTGAAAAATGCTACAGCTTCGTGCGTGTGCATATTGTATATAAAAAACCGGGTTTTCATTCGCTTGTGTAACCGCTAATTCCAGATTAAAATCCAAGTGTGTATTGTTAGCACGCATCAGGAAAAAGTAGCGTGCGACATCAACGGCATACTGTTCACCGACAGCATCAGCGAGTTCATCAATAAGCAAATCAAGTGTGTAGAATTGCCCTCGTCGTTTTGACATGTCCTGTCGGTTCCCCTCGGAGTCCACCAGATTTACTTGTTGAATGATGTCAACTTCCAACCAATCATCCGCTAAACCGAGTGCTTTCACGAAGTTCTTCAATCTTGTTACATGTCCTTGATGGTCAGGGCCGAATAGGTCAATTACTTTGTCAAACCCGCGGTCGAATTTATCGCTATGATATGCTGCATCTGGCACAAAATATGTGTACTCTCCATCGGATCTGATTACAACACAGTCCTTATCATCTCCGAAGTCTGTCATCCGAAACCATGTTGCGTCTTCAGCTTCGTAAAGGAGGTTATTTTCTCTAAACAGTTCAATGATCTGGTCAGGTTTTCCGCTTTCTCTGATTGCGTTTTCACTTGTCCACACATCAAAGTCAACACCAAAACGTTCCAGTGATGCTTTTTGCTCTCCAAGTAGATGTTCAATACCTTTGTCTCGGAAAAGTGCTATCCGTTCTTCTTGGCTCTGTTTAAGGTAGACATCGCCTTCTTCAGTTGCGATAGTGTCTGCGAATTCTTGTAGATATTCACCATGATAGCCACCTTCTGGTATTTCTAAGTTCTCTTCTCCTAATGCTTGTCGGTAGCGCACATCAATTGATTCACCGAGTCGTTCAACTTGTCCGCCTGCATCGTTGACGTAATACTCACGGATTGCACCATAGCCGACCGCGTTTAGTAGGTTGACAAGCGTATCACCGACAGCTGCTGCGCGTCCGCTTACAATGTTAAGCGGACCTGTGGGATTTGCACTGACAAATTCAATTAGGATTCGTTTCCCTTTGCCTATTTGACTTTTCCCAAAAGTATCCTTTGCTTCCACAATTGTTCGGAGTGTGTCATATAGCCAGTCGTAAGACAAGTAGACATTAATAAACCCCGGTCCCGCTATCTGTAGTTCACGGATACTCGGGTGTTCTATTTGAGTTGCGTGCTTAACAATTGTTTCCGCAATTGCTCTCGGTGCCATCTTTGCGGTTTTTGCTAATCCCAATGCAACCGGGGTTGCGATATCACCATGTTCGGGAGTCTTAGTGGGTGAGAATAGTATTTCGGGAACTTCTGATATGAGAAGTTCCCCTGCTGATATTGCAGCGCGGATTGCACCCTTTAATATTTCTTGTATTTCTGATTTGATTTCATCCATATTGATTTTACCAAAACTATTTCCGGTTTTTGATGTATGATTTAGAATTTCTAATCATAGAATTATATCATAAGAGGGTTCTCAAGTCAATTTTCATTGGAATTTGCCAGGGTTATTTAGTTTTTAATATTTTCAATAATTCTTTGCTATTACGTTAATGTTGCTTTTCAGCATATTGTGTTCGTCTTCAGTCCCGACAAATGCCAAACGCGCATTTGGCGTTGATTTGGTAGGGACGATATGTTTATATCAGGATGATCTACTACACATATCGTCCCTACGAGACTAAAGAGGGGTTGTATAACGTTTAACTATAAACATAGCGTCCCTACGGGACTGAAGAGGGTTTCTGGCATCGAATTTAAGTTTACACCCGCCGAATGCCAAACGCGCATTCGGCGTTGATTTGGATGAATGCCATACGCGCATTCACATCGTTGATTTATAGGGAGAGCGTGAGCGAAACCCATAAGCGTCAATTTAGGGAGAATTACGCTATAAATGTCAGGGCGGTAGGTTCGGTTTCCTAACCGAACCGGGTTTGTGTCAATTGCGTTGATAAAGGTTTTCGAGAAGGAGTCGGCAGAATACGCGTTTGGTATTCTGCATTGATTAGGAAATCGAACCTACCGGCCTGGGAAAATCACTAAATTGATGCCTATGGGGAGAGCGTGAGCGAAACCCGACGAATACGCGTTTGGTATTTGTCGGGACTGAATCAAACTTGTCATCGTGGTTTTCAGCATCTGATTACAGATACGTCTTGTCATGAAGTGAGCATTGCTAAACTTTAACTTATCGCAAAAACACGTACCCCACCCGCCTCGTCACCAACAGCAATATACTCGTCATTCGGTGACCAAACGAGGTTTGTGACTCCGGCTGTCAGCGCGGCTTCATGAACCGCACGAGAACGGAGATTACCTCGCAATTGCCAGACGTAGACCAGACCGTCAGCACAACCTGATGCCAGCAGTTTTCCGTGATGTTGAAAACGCACAACGCTGAGAAAATCCAGATGTCCGGAAAGCGTAATCGGTCTGGTCCCTTCAGGTCCTTGCCCGGAACAATCCCACACCGTAACATCCTGACTGCCTCCTGTAGCCAAGTACCGACTCGTGGCATCCCATGAGATTTCCCGCACTTTCGTCGGATAGCCAAACATTTGCAAGTCTTCACCGATAGACATAATCCAGAAATGTACGGTAGAATCTTGATCTCCAGTGGCGATGTATTTGCCGTCAGGGCTCCACACGATCTCCAGTGATGAGCCTTTCCATTCCAATCGGCGGATAGCATCCGACTGTTCTGGGTCCCACAGCATGACTCCACCGTAGGCAATCGAGGCAAGTTGTCTTTCACGCGGTTTCCATTGGACACCAGCAATCGTGCTCTGATGGTCGGGATATTCGCGAACAAGATCGCCACCAGCGTTCCATAGTTTCAGTTTACGTCCAGCGGCAGAGGCGAGTATCGGTTTTTCGCCGCTACTCCAAGCCAGGTGCTCAACCCATGCTGCACCCCCATCAAGCGAATGGGTCGCTTCGCCACTTGTCATGTCCCACAACCGAACTTTCCCATCTTGTCCTGCGCTTGCAAGCACTTTGCTATCTGGACGCCACGCGATTGACATTGTGCCGAATTCATGCCCTTCAAAGGCATGGATAACCGATAGACGACCGTCAAAAATTGTCACCGGACCGTGAACCGACGCGGCAGCGATGTATCTCCCATCAGGAGACCACGCCAGATCAATGACGTGGTCGCTGATAGTTGCAGACCAATTTTCGCGCAGTTGAGAGGGCTGGACAATGCGGTTGCTAAGGTTGTTCAAACGAGACATGCTTCAAACCCTTCAGTCAATTCGGTCCGATCAAGGTTGCGTCCGATGAAGATAAGACTATTGTAGCGATCTTCACTCCCCCACGGGCGGTCAGGACGACCGTCAAAGAGCATATGAACACCTTGGAAGACGAATCGGTTTGACTGGCCCTTGATACTCAGAATACCTTTCATGCGGAAGATATCAATACCTTTTGTTCGAAGCAGATCACCTATCCAATCGTTCAGCCGGTCGGGGTCAAGGTCACCGGGGGTTGTAATACCGACCGATGTGACTTCGTCATCATGTTCGTGGTCAGGCTTAAATTCGCGTTCAACAACTGGCTTGACAAGGGCACCGCTGCCAAGGAGTTGTGCTTGAAATTCGTCCGGGTGATGCTCGGTAAACAGTCCATAAGCACCGGCGTGGTCGATCTGCACGTCAAAACGTAATTCGTCCGCTGTGAGATTCAACTCAATGAGTTGTCCACTCGGTTGAAGGGTGCCACCCGCCGAAAGTTCATGCTCATCATCGGAGAAAACGATAACGACCGGCTCAACAGCGGCCTCCAAAGCTTCATCGGTTGACGCATTTACCGGTACCAACGCGACTTTCATCGCCGGGTCAGGACCTTCTTGGAGAACCAGTTCATGCGTGCCTGCCGAAAGGTTATAAACACCACCCCATTCAAAGGGATACTCCGGTTCCATAAACTGCGGGTCAACCTCCATCGCCCGGTCCAGATCGAATCCACCGACATTGAGAATCTTGTCCATTTCAACCACGGCGTCTTTCGTTCGATAAATCTTCGCTGCACTGTTCATACTGCGAATTCTGGTTTCCAGTTGATCTAACTCTCCCTCGGTCACAAGGTCAATCTTGTTCAACAAAATGACATCGGCAAAGGCGATCTGTTCACGTGCCTCGTCGCTGTCATCTATGTGCTGCCAGATGTGTTTGGCATCAACCACCGTCGTGACGGAATCCAGTTGCAGTTTCTCCTGCATTTCGGTGTCCATGAAGAACGTCTGAGCAACTGGGCCGGGGTCCGCCAGTCCTGTTGTTTCGACCATAATGTAGTCGAACTTATCGCGTCGCTTCATCAGATTCCCCAAAATACGGATGAGGTCTCCGCGCACCGTGCAGCAGATGCAACCATTGTTCATCTCAAAAATCTCTTCTTCGGCACCGATGACCAAATCATTATCAACGCCGATCTCGCCAAACTCGTTTTCAATGACGGCGATACGTTTGCCATGGTTTTCGGTGAGAATACGGTTGAGAAGCGTAGTTTTACCAGACCCTAAAAAGCCTGTCAACACGGTGACAGGGACCTGATTGTTTAGCATGACTGTGTTCATCTTTCTCTCCTTGTTGAATTTAGCCAGCGGTCAAGCTAACGATGTCCGTCTGCTTCACCTCCGCCAGCGGTTTGTGAATCTTGTATTGCCGGGGTTCTCCCGGTGTCTCCATGATCGCAATGACCGTTTCAATAGGCGGGCAGCCTTCTTCCGTGCATTGCAACTGTGTAATCATTATGGAGACATCATCTGATAGATCAAAGGCTTGGGTAACCCACGATTTGACTTCGGCAAGTTGTTGTGGATCACTCTCTTTTTGTGAATTGAAAATATTCAGCACTGTTGTATGGTCTCCTTCTTGGGCGACGTTTCGATTCCATCCGCTCTCATACCTTTTTCCGACATAATGTTCAAATCTCCGCTTGGTGTTGATGATGATATTCCTCTATTATCTAAGTGTGTGATGTCTATCAATTGCTTTCAAGCTGTGAAAGCAGGTATTCAAAGAGTTCATGCCACTTTGCAGCCATTTCGTATGCAGGAATACGTTTCTTCTTCCATGCGTCAGTACACCGTTGGCGATAGTCAAGTCCGTATTCAGTTCTGCCAGACATGCCTTATTCTCCCATAAAGCTGCTTCTATTTTTTATCAAGGTCACAAAACAATTCAAAATCAAGGATACAGTCTCGCTTTTGTGGACATGTCCACGGGGTAATGTGAAAAAATCAATTTGCTTTGCTTGTCAATTGTCGTGTGATAGCACCCACATGAATAGCGTTACATTAATAGGATAATCTATAATGAATTGAATGTCAAAAAAAATATTTGACTACATCCCCAACCTAAAGGATGAGGTTTTGGCAAAGGGAATGGTAAAATAAAATGTCATCTGTGCCTATTTCCGCTTGAGTTCTCCCCACAGAGTTGTAAGTTTACCTACTCGTGAAACCGCATACACAGGATCATGTGCATCATCACGTATCCAATCTACAGATTGAGGTTCCCCCGGATGAGCAGCCAAAACTGAGATTTCACCAGTGGCGATGTGATATTTATAAAATCTATATTGAGGAAATATTTCATCCTCCGGTTGTTGCTTAAACAGTGTTCTCTCACATGCACTGAAAACGAGAGATTCATCTTGATCCATCCAGTCAATGCAATCAGCATCCAATTCCTTCGGTATACCTTCTAACTCATGCAATTCTCCGCTATTGACATGGTAAATGAAATAGTGGATTCCCCAATATATGGCATGTATAGCAGGTTCAATTTCTACAGCTTTATATCTGCGTTCTAAAAAGACTATCCGGTCACCATACCGATTCCATCTGGGATGTCGTCTGTCAATAATCATTTTGTTACTCGGTGCTGGTGGTAACAGTTGTTTTCGGTTGCTGCCATCTGCGTTCATAATCCAAATATTGGAAACTTTCCTAAATAGATTATACACATGTTCAGTATATACAACAAATTTTCCATTTGGCGACAAATCAGGATTGGTAGGTCGGAAATCTAATTCTCCGATTTTTCTAATCTCACCGCTTCCAAGATCCATTACTAAGAGACCATAACTACCTTTACTATATCTGTAAAAATGGATTGATTTGCCACGTCCAAAAAAGAAAGGGTATATGTCAGTAGAAACTTCATGCAGTCCTGTGATTTGCCTCATATTGTTGCCATCAGGATTTATCATGAAGATGTATCTACCAGAGATTCCCTTTGTATGTTTACTAAACATGATCTGTTTCCCGTCTGGCGACCAGCGGGCATACCTGGAATCAAGTGTATTGTTCAGCAGTGTTATGTCCATTCCATTATCATCCATGACGTAGAGAGAGTCAACGTCTTTATCACTACCAGCGTCTCGTAAAGTATATACGATTTTAGCACTTGCAATCGTAGAAAAGAGCATTAGTAAAAGGCAATAGGTTGCTAATAGTAACCGCATTGTAATCTCCTTTGAAATGGGTTGAGAGACCAACGTTATGACTTAACCATTATACAATTTTCTTGGACAACCGCGTTTCTCAGTAACGGATGTCCTAAAAGTTGGTTTTGAGTTTGATATTTATCAATTAAGGCCGTTTTAAATCTCCCCACAAAACCGCAGTCTTACCTACCGGACGTACACTTAAGACCGTTTTAAATCTCCCCACAAAACCGCAGTCTTACCTACCGGACGTACACTCAAATCCCTGAACTCTGGAACATCAGAACCAGAAATAATAAAGTCATCCAAAACAAAATCTCCAAACGCGCCTGCCCCTTTCCAAACATAAGCAAATAGCCCAATACAATCACTGTCCCGTAGTTCCTTGACTTGGAATTCTGTGATGAGTATTCCCTGCGTCAGAAACCTGAAATGCCCCTCTTTAAAAGAAACTTCTATTTCTTTTAAGGGAAGAGCCACGTTATTGGCTAATCGTAACGGAGGTAGTTTAATATCTGCCCCGTACCGAATTATTGCATTCAAAAAAGGGGTATGGAGAAATTGTATAGTTCTGTTATATACGTCCCAGTCATCACACTCTCCAACAAAAATCCCAATACTCCCACCGCGTGCTTCAAGTATGCTGACTTTGACATTAAATTCCGTAATGTCAATAGGAAAACCGATGAATTCAATCGGATACCTGTGAAAAATGCCGGGACCAGGTGGTGGATCTATCCAAACATCAAGGTGATCATCTTTCGCCTGCCAGGTGTTGATGGATCCTATGGCAATAGGTTCGTGTATTCTCCATGAATGAAGACCTTTTAGACTAAAATCTTCAACCCATTCTTCGGAGAATACACCTTGAATAGTGCCAAATATCAACATACTGGAAATAAGAAAAAGTGTATGAAGTTTCTTCATTTAAATTTCCTTTTAAATTTCCTATAATTTGGACAGTTTTAAGTTTTTTGGAGACAAAAAGTGGAAAAGAAGTTAACTTTTCAGTATACTAAAATTCCATTTATGAAAGAACATCAAAATGAAACCTCTCTTCCGCTTGCATTCTATGTTATCATAATATCAACAAATCTTCAAATATTCTGCAAACTTGCATCATTTTCGCACTTATGTGCAATGTAATCCTAAAATCTAATTGTGCCAAATTAGCAAATTTTGCGTTATATTTCGAGGATATAGATTCAAAAATTGTTGGTTGTATTCCGTACCAAATTTTATAATATCCTACGAATCCAGTCCCTGATTAAGTGTACGTAGATACGTCAGCAAATTCTTTTGTTTAAATTTTATTTTTTCACTTTAGTATTTTCTTTTAACCGCAATCTTTTATTATTTTTTTCTTGACACAGACTTAAAGTTTCTGTTAAAATTTTATAATTTTAACACATTTAATTCATTAACTGCATTAATGTAGGATCTGCATTTAATGTAGGAGTTAATTGTATAATGTAGGAGGAGTATTTATGGCTTTGCTAACGATATCAAAGATTTTGATGAAGCAGCACAAAATTTGAAGGAAGGAGACGGTTCAGGACTTGCCTTTGCTCGCTATTTCACAAAAAAATCTGTTCATCCGTATGATGAACTTGAGTGGGAAAATCGTGATTCCGCTATATATAATGAGAAAGGTAATGCTATATTCAAACAGGATCAGGTTGAGGTGCCGTCTTTCTGGACTCAACTCGCGACAGATATTGCTGCCTCAAAATACTTCCGTAAAGCAGGTGTTCCTGACGTAGAGTCAGAGAGCAGTATTCGTGAATTAGTTACCCGCGTTGCGCGTACACTTCGCCGTGCTGGTGAAGAAATCGGCGGTTATTTTGCTACGCAGGAAGACGCGGATACATTCGAAATGGAACTTACACATATTCTTGTTACGCAGCGCGGCGCTTTCAACTCTCCCGTATGGTTTAACTGCGGATTATGGCATGAATACGGGATTAAAGGCAGCGGCGGTAACTACTATTGGGATAGTGAAGAACAGAAAGTAAACACAACTCAAAATGCATATCAGTATCCGCAAAACTCGGCTTGTTTTATTCAAAGTGTTGATGATTCACTTGACTCTATGCTTGACCTTCAAAAGGCTGAAGTGAGACTTTTCAAATATGGTAGCGGAACCGGTTCTAACTTCAGTAAGGTTCGCGCAAAAGGTGAACACCTCTCCAGTGGTGGTGAAAGTTCTGGTGTTCTCTCGTTTCTTGAAGGCTTTGACAGATGGGCAGGTAGTATAAAATCTGGGGGCACAACACGACGGGCTGCGAAGAT
The DNA here is from genome assembly GCA_965261435.1 of Candidatus Poribacteria bacterium. GTDB lineage: Bacteria > Poribacteria > WGA-4E > WGA-4E > WGA-3G > MSPOR6. The sequence continues at coordinate 1,033,087 of CBDHDL010000021.1, read as the reverse complement.
GGTTATCCTGGATATGGACCATCCAGAAATTGTCGATTACATTGATTGGAAGATGAAGGAAGAGGAGAAAGCGAAAGCACTCATCGCCGCTGGCTATCCGGCAGATTTTAATGGTGAAGCTTACGGTACTGTCAGTGGACAGAACAGTAATAATTCGGTGCGGATACCTGACATCTTTATGGACGCGTATCTACAAGACAAATCTTGGCAAACGACTTATCGCGTCTCAGGTGAAGTCTCTGGTGAGTATGAAGCAAAGGAATTGATGGAAAAGATCGCAGAGGCAGCATGGGCCTGTGCAGATCCGGGTGTGCAATTTGATGATACAATACAGAAATGGCACACATGCAAACAGACCGACCGTATCTATGCAAGTAATCCATGCAGTGAATATCTCTTCTTAGACGATTCTGCATGCAACCTTGCCAGTATCAATCTTGTTAAGTTTCTCAATGATGATGACACTTTTGATATTGATGGATTTAGAGCGACAGTTCGCGTCTTTATCACAGCGATGGAAATCATCGTTAGTCTCTCTTCATATCCGACTCCTAAAATTGCAAGACGATCACATGAATACCGTCCGCTTGGACTTGGATTCGCCAACTTAGGTGCAATGTTGATGCGGTTGGGGATTCCTTATGATAGTCCTGAGGCGTGCAGTTATGCTGCTGCTATCACTGCTATTCTCAGTGGACACGGTTACTTAACAAGTGCAGAAATCGCTAAAAGTATCGGTACTTTTTCAGGTTATGCTAATAACCGTGATTCAATGTTAGGTGTTATCAACATGCATCGTGATGCTGCGTATAAGATTGATGCGACGACAGGCCCATCCGATCTATTGGAAGCGGCACGCGAAGATTGGGATATCTGTCAGCAAAAAGGAGAAATCTGGGGATACCGTAATTCGCAGATAAGTGTTATCGCGCCAACAGGAACTATCGCACTGCTAATGGACTGCGATACAACGGGTATAGAACCGGAATTTGCGCTTGTTAAATTTAAAAAGTTGGCTGGTGGTGGATATATCAAGATTGTCAATCAAAGCGTCCGCGAAGCTTTGGAAAAACTCGGCTACATACCACAACACATTGAAGCAATTGTCACACACATCGTTGGCACCGGTACACTTGAAGGGACGCCTTTCATCAATCCAGAATCGCTTAAATACAAAGGCTTTACTGAGGAAGATATTGCACGGGTTGAGGAGATGTTACCGGGTGCGTTTGACTTGAATCTTGCTTTTGCACCAGGTTTTCTTGGGGAAGAGTGTCTTGAAAGATTAGGAATTTCTGCTGATAAAGCTGCTGCAGAAGATTTTGACCTGCTCACTTATCTGGGATTCAATCCGAGTGAAATTGCGAGTGCTGAAGAGATTATTTGCGGTACAGGTACTGTTGAAGGTGCGCCGCATCTGTCGTCCAAGCATTATCCTATCTTTGATTGTGCTGTTCAATGTGGTAAGCACGGCACGCGTTTTATTCATCACATGGGACCGCTAAAGTTGATGGCAGCAGTGCAGCCATTTATCTCTGGTGCGATTTCAAAAACCGTCAATATTCCTCATGAAGCAACAGTTGATGACATCAAAGAACTGTATGTTGAGGCGTGGCGACTCGGTGTGAAATGCCTTGCGATTTATCGCGATGGCAGTAAGGGGAGCCAACCGCTTTCAACCAGCAGCCAACAAGATGCCCTGTCTGAAACCAGCGACCGTCCTATTAGACGACGACTGCCAGATAAGCGGAATTCTGTTACCCATAAATTCAGTGTCGGTGGACATGAAGGGTACATGCATGTCGGGTTTTTTGAAGATGGCACACCGGGTGAAGTCTTCCTGACGATGAGCAAACAAGGATCAACGATCTCCGGACTGATGGATTCTATTGCTATCCTTATCTCTGTAGCATTGCAATATGGCGTGCCGTTAGAATCGTTAGTTGATAAGTTTAGCCATGTCCGGTTTGAACCATCAGGTTTCACGCAAGATCCTGATATTCCGATGGCGAAATCGATTGTTGACTATGTCTTTCGCTGGCTCGGTAAAGAGTTCCTACCGAAAGAGGCACAAGAAAGTACTGCTGATGTGCTGGAGTTAGATGAACAGATGGCGATACCGGCAGATACGCAATCCCATGCACACGGGAATAATGGAGAATCAAATCCGTGGGCAGATCGTGAGAAAATTATTACACTCCGACACGGAGATGCCCCTCCCTGCCACGAATGTGGGACGATTATGGTGCGTAGTGGAGTCTGCTACCGATGCACTAATTGTGGATCGACAAGTGGCTGTTCATAGACCATTTGTTCCAGATGATATTATACCAAATTGACGCGATTCGTCTCGGTAGGTGCGGTTTCCTAACCGCACCTAATACCAATAAAAAAAGATAAATCCAATTAATTTGGTATAAGTCCTATTTTTTGATCTGAGGGTAAAAAATATGGGAGCAAGTCATGAATAGTCATTGGAGACACGTTAAGCGTTAAAGTTCATAACGTGCTGGTATAGTTTTTCGAATTGCCGATATCAATTTATTTATCTTCTGTATCGCGTTTAGGCAACTCTCTTTAGTTGACTCGATTATTAAATAGTTTGAAATCCCTGCGAACTTATCAAACAAGTATTGTGCCTCGTCAGTAGATTCTATTACATCGCGGCGTATATCATTCTCCAACGCTTTTATTTTTGCATCTATATCGTTCTCCATCGCTTTAAGCGTTGTCTTTACATCACTGCTCGGAGTTTCTTTAAGCACTGTCTTTACATCGCTGTGCAGATTCTTTTTGATCTTATCTTGTAAGTCTAATAACTTTTTATGTTTTGCCTTTACATCACTGTGTAAGTTCTCTAACGTTATTATTGACTCTCTTATCCACTCATTGTCAATAGCCCCACCTTCAGGACCTATTATCTCTTTAATTTTCGATTCCACATCGTGACATAAGCGCAGTGTCGATTCGCATAAGCGTAGTGTAGTTTTGGTTAAATTAAGTCTCTTACGATCAGGCATCACACCGTCTTGCGTTTGCCTGTTTCCAGTTAACTTGAGTCCTTTAAGACACGAAGTCACAACGTCTTGCGTGTTTTTGTAGATATCGGGTATCGGTATTATCCGATATAACTTTTTGAGATCTGATTTTTCAGGAGTTACACCTTTCTTATCTTCCATTCTTTTTATTTCCTTTATTTGATGCATGTCAGTAACTTGACAATATAGGTATTACCGACTATCCTGTTTAATCACGTCTAAATACCAGTCCTATAATAGATTATGTGAGGGTTTTCGGTAAAATAATGAGGTAGAGGTCTCTCACATCGCTCTTGCTTCATTTCTGTTCAATAATTATGAAGTATAACAGTTTTCTGGAAAAGTGGCAATAAAATTGGGTGTGTAAATATTTTGGCAGCGTCACGGAGAAAGTCATAAGACGTATCACTTGACTTGAGGGCAAAGTCTTAGACATTCCGAATTCCATTGACATACCGTATCTCTCTCGTAAGGAGACACCGATCTCTCAATAGATTAGCTCTTTGCTCCAGCGGAGCAAGATGTCTATAGAAAAATGAATGTCAAGAGACCGCACTCCAGCGGAGTGCTATGTAAACAAAACCGAACATAAACAAAAAACCGATGCTTTGCCAAAAACTTTACACATCCCAAAACCCAATTTGGTATTGCTTACAGCCCCAATATATGCTATTCTTAAGGAACACTTGAGTTGAGTAGATGGTCGCGTCCTGAAATCAGGATGAGGAAAGTCCGGACTCCGCAGGGCAGGATGCTGGGTAATCCCCAGGAGCGGCAACGCTATGGAAAGTGCAACAGAGAGTAGACTACAACGTGTTTGCACGTTGTACAGGTGAAACGGTGCGGTAAAAGCGCACCAGTCCATAAGGTGACTTATGGAGCTTGGTAAACCCCATCTGGAGCAAGGTAAAATGTAGGACATTCAAAGGTGTGCCCGCCTCGTCCTCGGGTAACCGCTTGAGGTTAATGGCAACATTGATCCCAGATGAATGATCATCAAATACAGAATCCGGCTTATTCTCAACTCAAGCCAATCTATTGTTTATCCATAAAAATTTTACTGGAGTGGGAAGAAGTCACGATCCGGAATTCAATCCTACTGAAGAATATCATGATTGAAACTGATTCTGATACTATTGATATACACTCTCCATCCCAAGAAACTGTCAAAACACATACCCAGTTTAACTTACTTGAAACATCTTTAAAAGATAGATTCTTAGATTCCCTTAGAAGCCGTGGCAAGCACAAATATGCACGCTATAGAGGACTTCCCTTGAGATATGCTGGTGGGAAAAGCCTTGGAGTCGGTTATATTGTTGAACAACTTCCTGATGGACTTGAAAGACTTGCATCTCCGTTTATAGGTGGTGGTGCAGTTGAAATTGCGTGTGCAAATGAACTCGGTATACGCGTCCGTGCTTATGATATTTTTGATATCCTTGTCAACTATTGGCAGGTACAACTTTCATGTAGCAACGCGTTGGCGAAAAAGCTTGAACAGTGGCAACCTACGAAAATACAATATGCTGAGATTAAGAACCGACTCAAGGCACATTGGAATGGTGAAACACCAATTTCTGATTCTTTAGAATTAGCGGCGCATTACTGGTTTAATCACAATCTATCTTACGGACCTGGATTTCTCGGATGGATGTCTAAGATTTATGAATCATCCAAAAAGTATACCCGAACGCTGCAAACTTTGCGTGATTTCATAGCTCCTAACTTATCTGTTCATCAAGGTACATTTGAGGATACGCTGCCAAGTCATGCTGAAGACTTTCTATATTGCGATCCTCCCTACTATCTTGATGAAGGAGAGATGTTTAGAGGTATCTATCCGCAGCGTAACTTTCCTGTCCACCACAAAGGCTTTAACCATGAATTGCTGCGAGACCTATTACATCAACACAAAGAGGGGTTTGTTCTATCGTATAACGATTGTCCAACCATTCGGCACTGGTATGCTGATTATAGGATCCTTGAGGTAAAATGGCAGTATACTTTAGGACAAGGTGAGACTCGTATTGGGAAAAACCGGATAGAAAATGGGACAGGACATGTCAAAAAATCGCATGAACTATTGATTGTAAAGCATGTGTGAGGACATAGAAAATGATATTGCTCATTGACAGTTTCTTTGACATTTAGCAGAATTATGCGTTATTATATATAGTGCAAAGATAAACATCAGCAATCTATAATTTCTACGTTGCAATCTCTATTGAAGGAAGGTTATTTTGCGTCATAAATCAGTCATCTGTAACAGATATCTATTACTACCTCTTTTTCTCTTTGTAATATTAGCGTTTGTTTCATTGAAACCGAGTATTGGTGAAAAGGAAACACCGGACTTTGCTAATGAAGGCGTGTTCTTCTTAGAACAATACTGCTATAGTTGCCACTCTGGTGATCAACCTGAAGCGGCTCTCTCTCTTGATGCTATTGAAGACAACGAATCGTTGCTCAAGAACCACGATGTTATGGAGAGAGTTTTAGATATGCTAAGGACAAACCAGATGCCACCAGAGGGTAGTGAGCAACCACCTACAGAAGAATTGGATGCATTTATACAGCACGTTGAAGACGCTGTTGAAGAAGCAAGCCGCAATGCAAAACCTGACCCTGGTCGTATAACTGTTCGTAGACTTAATAGAGTTGAATATAGGAACAGTGTGCGCGATCTGTTGGGGGCAGATTTTGATCCTACTGAAAACTTCCCAGCAGACGATGTCGGACATGGATTTGACAATATCGGGGATGTGCTAACAATGTCGCCTTTATTGATGGAACGTTATCTTGAGGCTGCGGAAGCGATTGCAACCCGTGTAATCATATTGCATCCGCCTAAACCGGCAAGAAACTACATCGGTGTAACACGGCTTGAACCGCGCCACAAAGACGTGCCAGATAAAAGGTTTCGATTACTTGATCCGACTGCGACAGACCCTTGGATATCCGGACCCTTTACGACAGGTGCAGCATATTTCAAGATACTTCCTGATACCGAAACCTATCTTCGTGCCACTCTTTACGTTGAGACTGAAAGTCAAACACCTGTGAAAATTGCCCTGTTTATACAAGGAAAAAAACTTGAAAACCTATCTACGCCTGATGAACTCTCACGTTTAGTTGGTGTAGATCCTACAGCGGACAACCATATCAAGATTCTGCAGATTTATGAAATTACCTCGCGCGATCCTAAACAGAATCAGACGGTCAAACACCTTTTGAGCCGTGTTCCAAATATAGAAAATGTAGGTATTGCAATGGTGAAACCTACACAAGGTGAACCGAAGGCGAAACTGCAACTTCGTGCACTGTGGTCAGAAGGACCTTTGGAGACAAGACCTGCATCACACCTTAAGATATTGGCTTGCACACCGGACATCCCTCAAAAAGAACAGACACGAGAAGTGTTAACACGTCTACTTCGGAGTGCATACCGTCGTCCACCGACTCATCAGGAAGTGGAACAACTTGCTCAGTATGTTGACGCTTATGTTGCAGAGGGTGCTAAATGGGATGCAGGTATTCAACAAGCGATTAAGATCATCCTCTGCTCACCGAAGTTTCTATTTAGATTGGAGTTAGATGACCTTCCGCAGAGCGAAGAACCGCAACCAATTGATGAGTTTCATCTTGCCTCACGACTTTCGTTCTTCTTGTGGAGTAGCATTCCAGACGATGAGTTGCTTGAATTAGCAGAAAAAAACAAGTTGACTGAATCTCTTGAGGAACAAGTTCAGCGGATGTTGGCGGATCCAAAAGCAACAGAATTAGCGAGTAGCTTTGGTACACAATGGTTACAAATTCAAAGGTTAGATACTGTAACACCTGACCCAGAACGTTTCCCAAGTTTTTCTAATAAACTAAGCGCTGCAATGCTCAAAGAGACGGAACTGTTTCTGGCATCGATTTTCCGTGAAAATCGGAGTATCATTGACATTCTTGATGCGGATTATACTTTTCTCAATCAACGTTTATCGGGACATTACGGTATCTGGAGAAATGCAGAAGGTGAACCAATTAAGGGAGAGTCTTTTCAACGCGTAGGGTTAAAAAATCCCATGCGTGGCGGTATCCTGACACATGCCAGTGTCTTGACGGTAACCTCAAATCCTACACGCACATCTCCTGTCAAAAGAGGACGTTGGGTACTTGAGCAGATACTCGGTGCACCACCGCCGCCACCGCCACCAGATGTTCCCGAATTGGAAGAGGATCACCAGGCAATAACTGGAACCACCTTACGCGAACGACTTGAGCAGCACCGTGATGATCCGGGGTGTGCTAACTGCCATGCAAAGATGGACCCCATCGGATTTGCAATGGAAAACTATGACGCAATCGGAAAGTTCCGTGAAAATGATGGTGAACTCGCAATTGATACTGCCGGACAACTACCAGACGGGACATCATTTGAAGGGATAACCGATCTAAAACAAATTCTTCTAAATAGAAAAAAACAGTTTGCTAAATGTTTGACAGAAAAAATGTTGATTTATGCTTTAGGGAGAGGATTAGAATACTACGACAAACCAACTGTGGACAGGATCGTTTCGCAACTTGAGGTGAATGATTACAAAGTTTCTGTATTGATCACTGAAATTGTAAAGAGCGATCCTTTCCGTTTACGAAGGGGTAAAAAGGAAACATTATGAAAATAAAAAAAATCATCAATAACTTACTCTTTGCCATTGCTGTTTTTCAAATAGGGTGTCTATCATATCTCCAATATGAACCACAGAATGATGATCCTAAATTTCTGCTTGGACAAGAGTATTTGGTCCGTTTAGATTCTACGTGGACAACTAAACAGGCAGAAAAACTCCTAAAATTCTTTAAATCCGTATCACCAGACCAGACTGCACAAGCCTCTGTATGGAAAATAAGCAATGACGATTTAGAAAATGATATAAAAATAGATGCACAGGTTGGTCAGCAATCCGTTACGATTAGTAGAGATGTATTTGTCGTTGACGAATCTCAACAAGCATCAATATCTGACAAACGCTTGTTTAAAGCTGTCGTGCAATTCATCACAGAAAATGGGACGAATAGACCAAGAATAAAGAGGATATTGCAGGAGCGGTACGGTATCAGTGTAGATTTAACGTCGGATGTAATTCAACATGTATTAAATCCCGTTTATGCTTCACACAAAAGGTATCCAAAAGGATTTCCTGAGATTGATAACGAAGACCTGATGTTATTTATATCAATACTTGAGGATTTTCCGCAAGCACTGCACAAGATGCCGCAATTAAGGTATATCGTGTCTATAGATGGAGATTTAGGAGACGGTGCAGCAGCTAAAGCTTGGACAAGTTCCGGTTTTATTGAGTTTAAGAAATCTGTCCTTGATAATACACGGATCAGCGAAATTCGCAAAATATTAGCACATGAAAAGTCGCATTTTTTATGGAGCCACCTGCTACCTATTCAACTAAAAGAGGATTGGATTGCCCTTGGGGGGTGGTATGAAAATAAGGAAAGCGAGCATGGGTGGTCAACGAATAGAAAACGTGAGGAATTTGTAACCGACTACGCATTTGAAAAAAATCCGAACGAGGATATGGCGGACAGTCTCGCATATTACCTCGTCTATCCGGATAAACTCCGCGCATGTAATATGGCTAAATATAACTTTATTCATGAGCGGATTATGTTAACGTATGGCAAACGTTATATTTCGCCTGATATATTGTCGGGTATGTAAGTACCTTTGTTTATTTATTGCAGATTTTACAAATAACTGGACGCTGTAATCGTAGGAGGGAACTCCGAATCCCGAACCGTCGCGATTCGGAGATCCCTCCTACCGAGGACGTGAAAGTCAAATGCAGAGGTTCAGTATTGCTCGTAAGTTATCACGCGAACGTCATCGTATTGGTCGAATATATAAAGTATTTCTTCCCCGGCTTGAGGGCCTCTCATATGACCACCTGAAGTAATCATTACGGGTAAATTATTGAAGTATATGTATTGCGGGTCATCTCCCCAATCTCCACTGCGTGATCTAAAACCCCTGCCTGTCATATTGCGTATTCTATGATAGCTATATATTCCATGATCGTTTTTGTGAAATTTAAAACCTGCTTCTCCCAACCATCTTAATGATGCTCTGTGGCTTAGCAATACCAACCTTAGATTTTTGTTTCCAACTTTTTTTGTTGCTGGTAAATCAAAGTGTGGTAAATTTGGTATTCCTGGTATATTTGGCCTTTTTGAGAAACGATTCTTGATTCCATCTGACAAGGCTTGGGATTCTGCTAAAGCCTGTTCCTCTGTGAGTGCTAAAGCCTGTTCCTCTGTGAGTTGGGATTCTGCTAAAGCCTGTTCGTCTGTGAGTTTTGATGCACATCCGATTGTTATACTACTCACTGTGAAAAGTATCATCAGTGTGATTATAGACTGATTTATGTTCATTTTTTCACCTTTTTTATCAGGATTGAAGTGTATTTAAAATAACACAAACAGTATAGAATGTCAATCAGTGGATCTATAGAGTCACTACCAGGCTTCACAGGATTGAATAGATTCTCATTAGATCAATAGCAAAAGTAGACATGATCAGATTTTTATGATGTTGAAGATGTCTAATCTTGGAAATCCTATCATCCTGAAAATCCTGGTTCAGACAAAAAGAGTGGCAATGACTCAACACACCTGTTAGAAACAAACGGTTTTTCTTGACATATTCCCATAAATCTGATAAGATATAAGCACGTTTATTGCTACAACTTGCTCTGTTACAAGCTATCATAACTGAAGAGGAGAAATAATGAATTTCAAACTTGAAGAAATTGATGAAGTTGGTGAGGAAGAAACTGAACCTTCAAACGAAGATGACTACAATGAAAACGAGGAATATGTTCCCCACGGTTTTGACGAAAAAGATGAATCAGAAGATGCTAATCGGATAGCGGATGCAGCAGAAGAACCAGCAGATGATTACGATCAAGAAGAGAATGAAGACGAAATAGAAGAAGCTCCTTCCCTTTTAGTATTAAAACAAAGAATATCAATACCACACTTTAGCCAGAAAGAAGAGGATAACTTAGCTTATGCTGAAGCAGTAATGGCATATTATGAAGAGAAAAACTATGAAATAGCAATAGAGAAATTTGACGAAGCCATTAAAAGTGAGAAAAAAGGTAAGAGGGTTAAGCAACTGGCAGAAAACGAAATCGTTGCCAAATCCTTGTATTGGCAGGCAGAATCGTATGTCAAGACACAAGACATTGCTAAAGCGATTAAGACTTTCGAATCTCTGACTAAGACATGTAAAGATCACTATTTAACTTTATCAGCACAACGGCGTGCAGATCTTCTGAAAGCCAAACATTAATAAAAGGAAAGGATACGCAAAATTTGTGGATAATTTGAAGAATAATCTTGAACGGAAAGCGACAAATTTACGAATTCACTCACTGCTCTCCACATCAGAAGCAGGATCAGGACATCCAACAACTTGTCTTTCGGCAGCAGATATAGTTTCTGCACTATTCTTTCATGCAATGCGGTATGACTGCGACAATGCACAAAACCCAAACAATGACAGATTTATACTGTCAAAAGGACACGCAGCACCCTTGCTTTATGCTGCCTATGCTGAAGCTGGCATCATTCCAACAGACGATCTGCTGACTTTACGACAGATTGACAGTATCCTTGAGGGACACCCGACCCCACGTTTTGATTGGACTGAGGTCGCAACAGGTTCTCTCGGTCAAGGATTATCACTTGGACTGGGGATGGCACTCAATGGCAAATATCTGGATAAGTCTGATTATCGTGTTTATGTACTGCTGGGGGACGGCGAAACCGCTGAAGGGGGTGTATGGGAAGCAGCTGCCTTAGCATCCCATTACAAATTGAATAACCTCATCGGGATTATAGATGTAAATGCACTTGGACAGAGTCAGCGCACGATGTATGCATTTGATATAGATACATATTGTCAACGTTTTGAGGCGTTCGGTTGGCAAACTATCGGCATTGATGGACATGAATATGATGAAATATTACCCGCACTTGAAAAAGCGAAAGACTCAACCGATAAACCGACAATGATAGTTGCCAAAACGTTCAAAGGACAAGGTGTTTCTTTTCTCGCAAATGAAGATGACTGGCACGGAAAAGCTGTTCCTAAGGGTGAAGAACTTGATAAGGCTTTGGCTGAACTCGGTCCATTGAATACGGATATTCCGCTTGAAATAGAATCCCCTAAACCGATAAAGAAGCAAGTCTCTACTGTAAAGGAATGTGTCCCCCCAGAATATGAACCGGACGAAGAGGTTGCAACACGGGGAGGCTATGGAACTGGTCTTGCTAAACTCGGTGCAGCAAATCCGAATGTCGTTGCATTAGATGGTGACACGAAAAACTCTACTTATGCAGAACAATTCATGAATCTCTACCCAGATCGCTTTTTCGAGATGTTTATCGCAGAACAGAATTTGGTAGGTGCAGGTATCGGTTTAGCAAAACGTGGCAAGATTCCGTTTGTTTCTACATTCGCTGCCTTCCTATCTCGTGCGTATGACCAAATACGGATGTCCGCAATATCACAGGCGAATATAAAGTATGCAGGTTCACACTGCGGAGTCTCAATCGGGGAGGACGGACCCTCACAGATGGGGTTAGAAGACATCGCGATGTTCCGAGCAATTCCTAACAGTGTCGTATTATATCCGAGTGATGCTGTCTCTGCTGAACGTCTTGTCGCGGAAGCTGCTGCACATGAAGGCATCGTCTATCTACGCACCTCGCGGCCAAAAACACCAATACTATATGGAATTGATGAAAGTTTTCCAATCGGTGGAAGTAAGGTCGTAAAGAAAAGTGATCAAGACAAAGTAACCATTGTTACCGCAGGCATTACACTTCACGAAGCATTGAAAGCACACGAAACACTCAACGCAGACGGTGTTTCAATTAGAATTATTGACCTGTATAGCATCAAACCGATTGACACCCAAACCTTACTTTCTGCAGCGGCGGACACGAACGATACCATAATCACCGTTGAAGACCATTATCCAGAAGGTGGCTTAGGAGATGCAGTGTTAGATGCGGTTGCTACAGAAGGGATCAGCGTTCACAAACTCGCTGTTACAGGAATACCGCGATCTGGTAAACCTGATGAGCTATTGGAACTTCATGGCATTAGTGCAAATGCTATTGTACAGAAGGTCAAGGATGTTATCTAACCGATTTATGAAAACTATTATGGATATCCTAATAAACTTTTAATATGCCAATCAAGGAATAATACTATGGCACGCGTCCATTATAAACCCGAAGATGTTGTTGCTCGTGGTAAAGATATCTATCAGCAGCAGATTCAGGACAAAGTTGAACCAGTTCACAACGGCAAATTCTTGTCTGTTGACATTGAAACAGGGGATTACGAAATAGGTGCAGATGATTTATCTCCATCCATGCAACTACTTGCTAAACGTCCCGATGCTGTCATCTATAGTTTACGCATCGGATTTCAAGCGGCACATCGTATAGGTTTTAGGATGTCGTCTCCTACGAAATAATTTCTGGAGAGGATCAATAGGAGATGCAACAAACAATTATATGGCTCTCAGTAATATGCGTTATCCTTGTGGTAGGTATCCTAATGTTCTTCGCCATGCGGAGAAATGGACCTCCAGCCAAGACCTATCCGGCAGATCAGGGACCTAGCGAAATTGATGTCTCCAACTACCCTCAGGAAATGCAAACGCTTTACAACGTGTTTACACGAAGATGCAGCAAATGTCATACAGTTGCAAGACCCATAAACTCCGACTTTACACCAGAAGAATGGAAAAAATATGTGCAAAAAATGATGCGCAAAGCAGGTTCAGGACTTACACCCAAAACTGCTGACCAGATAACCAAATTCCTTATTTACGATGCACAACACCGGAAAAGAAATACACCATGATAAAACTGATACTCGCTGCTTGCATTAGGTCTGCTATCCCATCGCAAGTCGTTTCTTCTGTTCTTCCAACATTTTCTTTTGACGTTTAACTCTTTCCGGTACTAATCGTTCCCGCGGTGCTGTCAGTTTATAATCCAACCGTTCTTTACCTAATCCCCGTAAAACAGCCATCTCCACAGGCGAGAAATCGTCAGGATTATCTCGGTTGAAATTCATCGGTTCTTTGAGTGCGACAGGTGGATTCGTGATAAAGCGCGCACGACCCGAAGGATTCTGTGATGCAGAATGTAAAATGAACGGATGTAAAAGAACAACATCACCCGCATTACCAGTAATTTCAGCAAAGTCCTGACACTTTTCATACAACTTCCCAAAACCCTCTCCAGGTAACAATCCTTGTGGATTCGCATGCAGATGCTGAGCAACGTGTTTCACCGAATCGCACGCGACAAACGTGCCACCACTCTTCGGTTTGATATCTGACCAGACAACGATAGTAAGCAATCCTTGCTCCGGACTATCCAAAAAGTGTCGGAAGAAATCACCATCCTTATGCCAACCAGACCAATGTGACTCAGGGGGTTGCCACTCTGTATCCGCACCTAATTTAAAGTTGATGATGAAACCATCACCCCATGAAGGTTCTGTGTTGGCAATTCTGTCCTCACCGCCAAGAAGATCGCAGATAGCGTCCCATGCACACGGCGCAATCTCACGTATAGGTTTACGATTCATAGCGGGTAAATGAATGCGTGGTTCTTCCCAAGTGTTGGCATTATCTGGGTCATAACCGAGGCGTTTGAAAGCAAAGTCACGCCACTCTGCTGCTAAATCGCGTGAGAAACAACCCTTCAGGATAACATGCCCCTTTTGAATAAAATGTTCAACATCAGATTCTGTCAGCGTTTTGTATGTTTTTGCCATAGATTTCCTCTTACTTCAAACTCTCAAGTAACGTCTCTGCAAGTTTCGTTGCAAATTCGTCATCGTTGATATGTGCATCCATCTCAATAACCGTAACATTGTCGCTGATATGTGCCTTTAAGCTCTCCCGCCATGCATCTCGTGCTTCAGGAGCATCAAAAGGTTGTCCAGTTTTATCAATCGCAGACACACCTTGTGTAGGTATGAGAACAGTCGTTGGTCCTGTCGCTGCGTTGAGTTTGCGTGCCATGATTTTCCCTAATTCAGCAGTCTCTTCAGCAGTTGTCCGCATCAGTGTAACCGTCGGATTGTGCTGATAGAAATGCCGTTCACTAAACTTCTCAGGCACAGTGTCAGGCGGACCAAAGTTCACCATATCCAATGCACCAGGTGCAACCACTTGAGGTAAACCTTCTTCTCCTGCGGCTTCTAAACGTTCAGCACCCGCACTGAGAATCCCACCGACTAATTCATCAGCAAGTTCTGTTGTCGTCACGTCCAGCACCCCCGCGAGGAATCCGCCTTTGACAAGGTCTTCCATTGCACGTCCGCCAGTGCCAGTTGCATGAAAAACGAGAACTTCGTAGCCTGCGACTTCAAGAATTTCACGCGCCTTTGTAACACAAGGTGTCGTTACACCGAACATAGTCGCAGCGATGAGTGGTTTGTCTGCTACCGCTTCCGATATTTCAACATTGACCATACCAACGATTGCACCCGCAGCGTTAGCAAGTATCTGTCGTGACAAACGATTGATCCCAGCGATGTCAACAACAGAATACATCATGCTTATGTCTTTGGATTGCACATACGGACTTGTATCGCCAGAGGCAAGGGTTGAGACCATAAGCTTCGGCACACCAACGGGGAGTGCCTGCATCGCTGTCGTACCTATCGTGGTACCAGCAGATCCACCAAGTGAGATGATACCGTCGATCTCACCAGAAGCATGTTTTTCAGCAATTAATGCAGCTGCTCCTTGTGCCATCACGGCGACACTATTGCCTCGGTCACCTTCATCTCGTAATGCCTTTAACGAAGAACCACCTGCTTGCGCAACTTCATCAGCAGAAATATCCGGTGCTAATTGCGGTTCCCCCAAAATACCTGTATTAACAACACATGTTGCCACACCAGCAGTTTCTATCTGTTCTTTGATGAAACCAAATTCTATACCTTTGGTATCCATAGTGCCAACAATACAAACTGTTTTTGCCATCCGCAGAATCCTCCGGATTATCGATCAAATTGTGTTACCGATTATATACCGCAACAGAGGAATTGTCAAGTTAAATGAGGCGTGTGCATAAAGAATTCAGTCATTTAGGAGTTGCATCTTCTGATTCAGTTCTGATACAATAATCAAATAAGCTCCGAGATATTCAGAGTGGAGAATGCATCACACAGATAAACCGGGTCGTCAATTCACATATAACCTTTTCTCCTGACAGTAAGCGGATCACTACCATAACTATCATAAATGAAAAGAAAGTTATTGACGTGTTGGATATTAGTCGGGGCAGGTCTATTGCAAAAATCGATTAGGGAGACCCTGAAAGTATAAATAGTAGATTCCAGCTCGGTTTTTCACCCGATGGACAATTCCTTGCCGCTGCAACAGGAAAACAGATTTCCTTATGGAATTTAGATACAAGTGTGTCGGCAAGCACCAGCGGTGCGAAAGGTGTATAGAACCGTAGATACCCCCAGTCCAGTAACCAAGCACCAGCGGTGCGAAAGATAAATCTATAGATTTACAGAATGTCTATTATTGGCGAAGGTATTGTTATGCCAAAACTCTTTTCTAAGTTGAAGGACGTTCTTGCACGACCGGAATTACATAGCTCCGAATTGTAATGCCATCCAGTGTCTCTGTCTCTACGCGTGGCTCTGGTTCTTGACGATGGTCAAATACGACGTAATATCCATCTACTGCCTTTTCGAGCTTAACATACGCGGCAAGTTGGGTTTTGCCTGTCTGATAATGCATTTCACCACTCCATATCTTAGTTTCAACGATGTGTTTTCTCTGGTTATGAAGGATAAGGATGTCCATTCTGCCGCGACCTGTTTGGACTTCCAGATATAACGTCCCACCCACAATCTGTACAAACTGCTCAAGATACGCAAAGAGAAGGTATTGTCCGACATATTCCTGGGGTGTCTCTGGGACTTGTAGAATCTTGAAACCTGCGCGTGCGATAAAGTCACGGAAGTTGTCAAGCAGTGCTGTCATCTGAATCTGACCATCTGGTGTGAGGTAGTCCTGAAATCCTGCGTGACTGTCTTCTGGCAGATACTCCTGCTCTAATCCATTCATTATCGGTTTGAATGTCCGCATGATTCGGTACTGATAAATCGGATTAATAATTTCACACATACCATCCTCACCTTCGGCAATAACACCATAGGTGGCGAGTTCACTGATAATATCACTATCCAAATTGAAATCTACACCCTCATCATAAGAGGCGATTTTCATAAGAAACGACTCAAACCTCCGGTCTTTACGGACATTGGTTGTCAGATGCTCAATGTTCGTATGTCCTTCGCGCAGGAGTTGGATGTGTGCCTTAGAAAAGTGTCCCATTGTGATCGGTTCACTATTCGGAATGTCCATCTCCTCTGTAAGGATTTGCGCAAACCGATTGACGAGTACGGGTTGTCCAGCTGTCTGTTTGTGAATGGATTCAAGAACCGGAGGAAGGAAGTGCTGTCCAACTTCGTCTGTGTATTGTGTAAACAGTTCACGCACCTGATCAAGAGTGAAATTGGGCAATTTGAATTCATCCTGGATGTTGAAGGGGGAAATAGATCGATCGTAGTTCAGTTGGGTAATACTCTTGACTCCGACGATGCCGACACTATACGGACATTGATGTCTATCAGAGAGATAGATGTGACGGAGTGTGTATAGAAATTCGCTTAGAACTGTTCGAGGGATAGCATCAAATTCGTCAATGATTAGGACAACCTTCTTATTTTCCAGTACATCTGAAAGTCGTCTAAAAAACCTTTGCATTGAAACATGATTGGTGAGTTTTGTGGTATCTAAAAGTTGTTCTAACGCTTCAGAAGGTGGGTTGCCGCTTCTTTGAAAAACATACTCTATCTCCTCACGAATTTCCTCGTAAATATTTTCGTAAAACTCGGCAGGTTCAAGATTGTTGGACGCTTGAAAATCAATCCGCAGTGGGAAATACGTCTCGGCTGCAAGCATATCTAATGCACTTCGGAAAAATGTGGTTTTCCCTGTCTGCCGCGGTGCAAAAAGGACGATGTACCGTCCCTTTTCCAGACGATTGACAAAATCTGAAAGTTCATCTGTGCGTGCCACGACGTAGTTCTTTTCTGGATATACAGGTCCGCGGGTTTCAAAACATCTCATCTTGGTGTACCATTTTCATTTAATCGCAAACGTTCTGCTGTTAATTGGGTCGTCTATTCAAATCCTGTATGATATTTTAGCACATCATAAGCAAAATTGCAATCCAGTGATAAAACTTTACACTCCCCATTTAATATATATAGACATCATATTCATTCTATGATACTATATCCAAACATTTGTAACCCTATTGTTTAGCCATTAAAGGAGCAAGACCCATGGAATTCGTCCAGTTATCAGCAGAACAACGACAGGAATTTGACGAAAACGGTTATTTCATCATGCGTTCAGTACTTGACGAAGATATGTTAGCACGATTAACCGAAGCAGGCGACCGTATCGTAGATTCAATGGATACCGATGCACAATACGTTCATAAACGGGACGGATTGGTGCAGGAACCCGCATTCGCGGAACTCACATCACAAACGAAAGCGATACCTTTAGTCATCCAACTGATCGGAACAAATATCCATATCACAAATACGGCGCTCCTCTATAAACGTCCACAGCCACATGAGCTGCCTGAGACCCGCGGATGGCATCGTGATGTCGGTTTGCATTTAGACCTTGGACACAAGAATTGTCCACGTGTTGGACTGAAAGTCGCTTACTGTCTAACGGACCTTGACGTGCCAAATTCCGGGGCAACGTTATTTGTCCGAAAAAGTCATATTTCAGGTAAACCGTTAGGCATACCCGAAGGAGAAATTGATCCAATCGAATCTTATGATGAACCGCTCCTAAAGGCAGGTGACGCATATTTCTTTGAAAACCGAATTTACCATACCACCGGTCAAAACTACACAGATAAAACCGCCAAGGTTGTCATTTACGGGTACCATTATGCATGGATAAAACCTGAAGGGTATCTATTATATCACAACGACAAACAGCAACCCGATGAGGATGTGTTGCAAAACGTTGACGATCTCGGTAAACAATTTCTCGGTGGTGGCGGCGGTGCTGCATCACAATGGGCAGCGGAACATAACCTACAAATAGAACAAGAACCACAGATCGTTACAGTATGAAGTGTCTAAGTTTGCTTAAACATAGCAAAACCAATATGTTTCCAAAAATGATTTTCTGTCAATTAGGATGACATTATGCGAATGTTAATGCATTGGTCACTTGCAATCCTGACCATAACATCCTGCTTATCATCAAGTTTCGGTGAAAATGAACCTTCATTGCAAATCGGTTTACCCGAAGGTGCAACAGCGCGCCTTGGTAAAGGCACAATTAGCAAAATAGCCTATTCTCCTGATGGTACTCGGTTGGCAGTAGGAAGCTCTATCGGTGTTTGGATTTACGATGCAGAGAGTGGCAAGGCACTTAACCTTTTCCCGATGTATGGTGTGTCTTGCTTAGCATTTAGTCCTGATGGAAAGAAACTTGTCAGTGGGAGTAAGACACATCATATCATTTTATGGGATGTGACAACCGGTGAACCGCTACGTCATATTGGTGAAACACGTGAACGCATTTATAGTATAGCATTTAGTCCAGATAATAGGACAGTTACCAGTGGACATGATAACGGCTATCTAATATTATGGGATACAGAAACAGGTAAACATATTAGAGATTTCTCCAACGGTACGGGAGGTGAAAATGATTTTGTACGCCCCTTTGAACACACAGGTCTAATTCATTGCATAGCATATAGTCCAGATGGGTTAACACTCGCAAGTGGAGGTGATGACTATCATTATCTTGACAGAGGAACTAAAGTCCGTCTGTGGGAGGCGACAACAGGTAAACATTTACGACTATTAATTAGTACAGATGATGAAATGGATTATGTCAATAGTATCGCTTTTAGTCCGGTTAGACAGATCCTTGCATTGGGATGGAGTGATGGGGCAATTTCATTGTCGGATATAAAAACTGATGAACTCCCTAAAACACTCGCTAAATCTCTCGGTACAATGAGACATAAAGTTTTATGTTTAGCGTTCAGTACAGATGGCATGCTGTTAGCCAGTGGTGCTTGGGACAGCACTGTTCGTTTATGGAATATGAAAACCAACAAACTCATCCATACTCTTACGGGTCATAAAAGTAAAGTCTTAAGTGTAACCTTTAGTCCTGATGGAAAGACATTAGCGAGTAGCAGTAAGGAGGATGTCCGTTTATGGAATACAGAAGGAGGACATAATCGTTCTATCATTAATCATTTCGCTATTTTGGATGTAGCGTTTAGTCCGGATGGAAAAACACTCGCCAGTGGGAATAATGACAATACTGTCAGTTTATGGGACAAGAAATCCGCTAAACGCATAAACACTCTAATTGGACATAAGGAACGTGTCTCAAACGTGGTGTTTAGTCCACATGGTGGGACACTTGCCAGTGCGGATTACAACAATGTCCTTTTGTGGAATGTGAGAACAGGTGAACACCTACATACCTTGTCTACAATTGAAAATTATAATTATAGTTTAGTCTTTAGTCCGGATGGAGAAACACTCGCATTTATATGTCCAAGTTCTACCGTCAATTTGTATGATACACAAACTAAAAAAATCACTACACATTCTAAAGAGAAACATTGGGTTATTCACCTGACGTTCGATCCAGATGGGCAGCTACATGCACTGCTCGGAGGTAAGAACAGAAACCGAAGTTTGTGGAATATAAAAGCTGACGAACTATTGTACTCTCTTAATGTGCCTACAACGAAAAGATATACGTTAGATGCAACAGCCTTCAACCCGAATGCAAACGTGCTTGCAACAGAAATGCGGGATAATACACCTGTAAGCAGATGGAATAACGCTGTATGGCTATGGGATACAAGAACAGGCGAACATATACGCACCCTTACCGGACATCTGAGTGGAATTAGTCGCATGGCGTTTAGTTCGGATGGGGAGCAACTTGCCAGTGGCAGTTATGACGAGACTGTGCTACTATGGGATTTAAAGACGGAAAAACACCCCCGCATCCTTATCGGACACAATGATGTCGTGTCGGACGTGGTGTTTAGTCCGGATAGCAAAACACTTGCCAGCACAAGTGACGATGGCACTGTGCTTTTGTGGGATTTGAACAAAGTTGTCGCCAATTCAGAAGAAAACAGAGGAGAATAAATGTAAAGTATCGGATATATTCCAGATACCACGGTATATAGTCTATTGTATATCTTCATTATATCTAAGAGGAAAATATGAAAAAAATAAAAGTTGGTATTATTGGCTGTGGTGGTATAGCGGGAGGCAAACATCTCCCTGGTCATAACAGTGTGAAAGATGTTTCAATCATCGCAGCGTGTGATATTGATAAATCACGAGCAAAAGCTTTCGCTAAACAGCATGACATTCCGCACGTCTTCACTGACTACAAAAAGTTAGTCGAAATGGAAGAATTAGATGCAGTCAGTGTCTGCACACCAAACAATTTTCATGCCGGTCCAACAATCGCAGCGTTGAAAGCAGGTAAACACGTCATTTGTGAAAAACCGATCGCGGCAAATGCTATTGATGGACAAGCAATGGTAGACGCACAAAAAGCAAGTGGCAAAATCTTACAAATCGGACTACAATCCCGATTCGGTGCAGGTGCAAGGACACTACGCAAACTTTACGACGAAGGATTCTTCGGTGATATCTACTATGCAAGAGCAATGGCAATGCGCCGTCGTGGTGTACCAGCATCCCCATCGTTTCTTAGTAAA
This sequence comes from Candidatus Poribacteria bacterium, assembly GCA_965261435.1. Lineage (GTDB taxonomy): Bacteria > Poribacteria > WGA-4E > WGA-4E > WGA-3G > MSPOR6. Next base: position 1,012,106 of record CBDHDL010000021.1, on the reverse strand, counting down.
GCGATTGCAGGGGGCGGTCCACTCATCGACATCGGTGTACACATCCTTGATGTCCTACTCTGGATGATCGGGTGTCCAAAACCGGTTGAAGCATTCGGTATGACAGCAAAGAAATTCGGCGATAAAGAAAATGTTATCAATCCGTGGGGAAAATGGAATCCGGAAGACTTTGAAGTAGAAGACTTCGCAATGGGGACAATCAAATTTGAAGGTGAATTAACAGTAACCTTAGAGACAGCATGGGCATCGCATATTCAGAATATCGGCGGTACATTTTTCATGGGAGATTTAGCAGGGGCAACCTATGAACCGCTACAGATATATCTCGACAAAGAGGATGAGATGGTAAATTACGAACCTAAACTTCTCAAAGGGTTACTCGGTGAATTTGAATCCTTCCACACTGCTATCAGAGAAGATTTACCCTCTCCTGTGCCAGCTGAAGAGGTATTAAACGTTGCAAAAATATTTGATGCACTTTACGAATCCGCCAAAATAGGACGATCCGTGCCAATTCTCTAAATTGTATTTGAGGCGGATTTCCATACCTGTCTCATACCAAATTGACGCGATTCGTCTCGGTAGGTGCGGTTTCCTAACCGCACCGGACTCCAATAAAACAAGATAAATCCTGTTAATTTGGTATCATTCCTTCCGATAACACGCTTTAACGATTGTCTTCATCCCACCGCGAATATTAAAATCACCAACGATTTCTGCCTGACGCGGCTGACATGCAGTAACAAAATCCTCAAGCACTTTATTCACAACATGCTCATGAAAAATACCTACATCTCTGAAGAATACAAAATATTCTTTCAATGACTTTAACTCAACACAATCTCTATCCGGGACATACTTAATGCAGATAGTCGCATAATCGGGCAATCCTGTTTTCGGGCAGACTGCCGAAAATTCTAAATTAGTAATCTCAATTATGTAATCTTTGTCGCTATACTGATTTTCCCACGTTTCAATTTGAGGTGTCTTAAGTTCTCGGATATGTGTTTGTAATTCATCGTAAGTAGAGTTTTTGCTCATTTTCCCACCCTTCTTAGTTGACTATTTTGAACGATGGGGGCAACCGGGCCAACAGCAAGGACGACGTTTCCCATCTAACAAGTCCACGCGAACTCGATCAATACGTTTCTTTCTCGTCTCCTCTTTCTTGGCGGATGTAACCCAGCAAATCCATTCATTTCGCGCAAGCGGCGTAAGGTCATTCCACATATCGCTCACAGTATTAGCAGAAAGAAGAACCTGCCGTAAATCCCCTGGCACTCTATGTACCACGCCAGTTGCAAGTCTTTTTTGACTCATAAGTTCATCATTTCCAGACTATTCAAGAAATGTCAAATGTATTCCGTACGCTGATTTCATTATATTATTGATTTCGTTTCTAATGTAATTCAATAACAAATATTATATCATGAAAACGGTTAATTCGCTAAATCGTTTCGCTACTAAATATTTGGAATACTTGAAGACTTGTTGATATTCTGATATCATAGAATGCAAGCGGAAAATAGGGGTCATTTTGAAATCCTTTCATAAATATTGAAAAAATATACAGAAACCACTATTGCAAGTATAACAAATGCTGAATATATAACAAAAGTTGCAAATGGAACATAATTTATTGCAAATGGTATAACTTCGTCTATAAACTTCTTTCTATCCATATCCTGACAAAAGAAATAGCAGCGTGTAGGTATGTTGTTATTCATTTCTGTTCTCATTGACCTATTGAAACTGATGGACAGCGTGTCTGTATCCCAGCACGACTTTATCTGTGATGTTGAGTGTAAAGTTGTATTGATTGTATTCTAAGATCACTCCGTCAAGCACTTGTCCATTCATCATTGTCACCGAGACATCTTTCCCGACAGCTTCAGATAACATTTCATCGGTTATCACGACCGGTCGATCTTCTCGGTGATACTTTGTCCGTAGTCGTAGTCTTTTGACAGCAGCATCAATACTAATGCATTTATCAAGCACAGGTGCATCTTCTGCCATAAATGCAAGTATCATTTTATTTTTCTTGACGATCCCGTCCGGTGTATGTAGATCGTAGGTATCATACCTAATGCCATCGGTTTGTATGATACCTTTGAATGTGACCAGTAAGACAGGATACTCGAATCTGTTGAGTAGCACATCAGCTTCAAGGGTATTGAGATTGATTTCTTTTTTCGGTATTGTTGTTTCTGACAAGATTGTTGCCTCCTTCTGTTTCTATGCGATACCTATATTGTATCATATCTGTGCTATTTCTGTCTCTGATTTAACTTTATCAGTGTCGCGTTTGTCTAATAGAGACATATCTTTGTAGAATACCTGAATTGATTGTGCTAACACTTCTAAGGTTTAGCGGGTTTGCTTTGATACCCGCTCTTTGTTTTTGTGGAATGCAACGGCAGGGACTTTAGCACAGAGCAATACTAATCTAATCCTCATATATCCCTGTAACGCAATTCAATATCCTTTACACAGAAATAAAAAATGTGATATAATAATGAAAAACTGAACTGCCATCAGGAGAAATTTATATGAGTAGCAGTCCATCGTATAACATGTTAGCAGAGACATTAGAAAAACAGGGAATTCACGTTGAAGTAGTTAAAGATCACCTCAAACAGCAGCATATTGAAACACCTTCATGGGGCTACGGAAATTCCGGTACTCGATTCGGCGTTTTTGAACAACCTGGTGCTGCGAGAAACGCTGCAGAACGGTTAGAAGATGCAGCAACCGTTCACCGATTCACAGGTGTTGCACCAACTGTCGCACTCCACATACCGTGGGACAAAACCGATGACTGGGGTGCATTGAAACAATATGCAGCTGATGTCGGTATCGGTATAGGGGCAATTAACCCGAACGTCTTTCAAGACCAAGAATATAAACTTGGAAGCGTCTGCAATCCTTATGCAGATATACGCCGCCTCGCAATTGACCACATGTTAGAATGTGTTGACATCATGCAAAAGACAGGTTCAGATTTACTCAGTCTATGGTTTGCTGATGGCACAAACTTCCCCGGTCAGGCAAACTTCAGAAAACGTAAACAGTGGATGACAGAAGCGTTAGGTGAAGTCTATGACGCACTTCCCGACGATACCCGAATGTTGATTGAGTATAAATTCTTTGAACCAGCATTCTATCACACCGATTTAGCTGATTGGGGAACCGCTTACCTCATGGCGACAAAATTGGGACAGAAGGCACAAGTGCTTGTAGACCTCGGACATCATCCGCAAGGCACAAATATTGAGTTCATCGTTGCATACCTCATTGACGAAGGAAAACTTGGTGGATTCCACTTCAACTGCCGAAAATACGCTGACGATGATCTGACAGTAGGGTCTATCAATCCACAAGAACTTTTCCTCATATACAATGAACTCGTTGCAGCAGAACTTGACCCTGAAACAGAAACTGACATCGCTTATATGATCGACCAGAGTCATAACTTGAAACCAAAAGTAGAAGCAAGCATCCAGTCCGTATGCAACTTACAAAAAGCCTATGCAAAAGCACTATTAGTTGATCGAGATGCATTAGCAGCAGCACAAGATTCAGCCGACCTTATTGAAGCAGAAAGTATACTTCAACATGCGTATGAAACCGATGTAAATCCACTACTTGAACGGGTGCGTTTGGAAATGGGGCGTGATCCTCACCCATTGACAGCATACCGAAAGAGTGGGTACTATGAAAAGATAAGTAAGGCGCGTATCGGTGGCGATAGCCAAGGATGGGCATGAGCAACATAAAGATCGAGATTGTCGGATCAGGTGGAATGGCGCGCAGACACCAGAGTAGAATTGTAATATGAACAAAGAAGACCTAAAGAAGATAGCCGCGGAAAAAGCCACAGAAGAAATACAAAACGGAATGGTCGTCGGATTAGGAACCGGTTCCACCGTCTATTATGCACTCTTAAAACTCGGAGCAATGGTGCGAAATGGACTCAATATCATCGGAATTCCGACCTCCGCACATACCGAGAAAATTGCTACTGAACAAGGTATAACCCTTGCTACACTTGCAGACCATCATACAATAGAATTAACTATAGACGGTGCAGATGAAGTAGACCCCCACCTCAACCTAATCAAAGGCGGCGGGGCAGCATTGGTTAGAGAGAAGATCATCGCAAACGCCTCAAAACGAATCATCATTGTTGTGGATGAAAGTAAGATTTCTCAAGTTCTCGGAACATCGTTTGCACTACCCGTAGAAATAGTGCAATTCGGATGGGAGGCAACACAGCGATTGGTCAATGAGTTCTGCGGTAACGCTGATTTACGAGGGGGTACACATAATCCACTGATTACAGATAACGGAAACTATATATTAGATTGCCATTTTGAAGGTATTCCTGAACCAGAAAAAGTTGAAATACTACTGAACAATATACCCGGTGTTGTTGATAACGGTATTTTCGCAAAACGCGCAGACAAGGTGATTATTGGTACAACAAACGGGATAAAATACTTGGAGTAGTACCAATGGGCAAACATCTGTCCCTTTTCTTTATTTCACTTGCTGCTTGTCTTATGTATACGACTCCCGTTAGGGCTGAAATCTTTACGGAAAGCGGATTGATCGATATCCCATCAGGTAAAGTACTTGAACACGGTATATTCGGGGTAGGCGTATACGCTCCTTTCCAAAACACAACACATTTCAAAAGGGATCCGGTCGCTTTCCGTGTCAACTTCGGGATGTTTGACAGAATTGAAATCAGCGGGTCACACATACTACCACAAGACAATGATGCTTCTCGATCCTTCTTGGGACACTTGAAAGTACAGATAATAAGAGAATCTGGAAAAATACCGGATATCGCAATAGGCATTGATAATCTCGGTGATAATGTGATCCAAGAGTGGGATACCTACCATGCTAACTCTGCATACCTCGTTATCAGCAAAACGTTCAATCTACCAAGAATCCATCTGATATCGGGACACATCGGCATCGGTAACAACCGCTTCGCTATTGATGATTATCCAATCGGAGTATTCGTTGGTCTAAGCACAGAGCTTCGTCCCGCTTTCGCAAGAGACGATTTCAAGCTCAATCTGGAATTTGATGGTGTAGGAATAAACGCTGGAATTCAGCATACCGCAAATAGTGGATTGCGAATCTCTATTGGGGTTGAGACTTTAAACAAACCGGAAGACATACGCTATTTCGCTGCAATTTCATGGTCAAATGCAAAATTAATGGAACAGATAGCAGGTGCAAACCGCCTTGCACAACAAGCAGCAAGACTCGCAAGCCAAGCAAAACGCTCTCCAGAGACAAAAGAAAAAATATCGGATTAGCAACCCTTTGAAGTGTAAACTGTTAGTTTGTGCATTCACCATATAGGTTGTTCTATTCCTTTGCCTCAATAGATTGCATCACATTCTGTAGCGATTTCAGCAATTCTGTTGATAAATCTTGTGACGGCACAAGGATAATCTCAATCCGTCGATTTTTTGCTTTCGCTTCATCTGTATCGGCAGTATCAATGGGTTGATAGAAAGCATACCCTGTTCCCGATAAGCGTTCGGGGGTAATCCCAGCATTCTCTTGTAAATACTTCACCGCAGCAATTGAACGTTGCGTTGAAAGGTCCCAATTACGCAAGGCGGAACCTGCTATCGGATTGTTATCTGTATGTCCTTCAATCCGAATCGCATAATCTGAATAATCCGTGTTTAGCAAAATTTCTTCCGCAATTGCATCAAGTAATGCTTTTCCCTCTTTACTCAGTATTGCGCTACCTGTTTCAAACAGAATCTTACCCTTAACATCAAGCGTCAGTCGTCCCGCTTCATCTAACACAGCGCCAACCGTGTCTTTAAATCTTTCTTGAATCGCAGCAATTGACCGTTCAGATTGATCGCGTATCTGCTTTAACTCCGATTCAATCGCGCTCAATTTTGCACGAAGACTCTCTTTTTCCTTTTCAAGATTAGTTTTATCCTGCTGTAGTTTATTCCGATCAACCGCTATTTTCCGAGCAGCTTCGCTTGCATTTTCCAGTATCTCTTTTGTCTGGTTTAATTCTGTGTTAGTCTGATTCAGTGTTTTCTCGGTTTCTGCTAACTTCTTTTCCAATCCCAATTTCGCAGATTCCAGTTCTGTTTTTGCAGTTTCAGTCGTTTGCAGCGTCGTTAATGTCGTAGACAATTCTCCTTGTGTCCGTTTGAGTTCATCGGATTTTGAATACAACAGGACCGACAAGACAACAATAGCAATAACAGCAATAATCAACGATACAATTGAAATGATAGCCTTTTTATCCATTTTGCTCTCCTTGTAAACTCAGTATAACATCAAAACTATCCTCTTTTGATGTCTTATTCTTTTTTATTATACCGCACGTAGTGCATTGATGTATAATGATATAATCTCCTCGTTTCATTGTAAATCCTATCGGTTCCATCAAACCGAGGCAAGTCTCAGCACGATCACCTGGATTCACATCTACATGCTGACTCCAGAGGCACTGCGGACAGTGGTTGGTATATCCATCTCCTTTTACGAATACCCCGCAATTTCCACAAGTAAAATCCTCAATGCGTCGTTGGAATAATTTCCTCACTCGTCAGTTCCTATTTCTTTCATATCTCTAATTCTATCTAAAGTTCTTCTTAGACTTGGTGACACATTTTCATCTGTTATACTCATTCTGGTAAAACCAATCCTCCAATATGTTTAGGACGAGTTTTTGAGAGTACGACTTCGCCGACAGTAAAACCGTTCTCAAGGAGAATTTGGATAGCATCTATATCAGACGAAACTTCAACTGAAGTTCCTTTCTTTGTCGGTGTCAGCAAGAGAACTTCCGAACCATCAATGCCAGGTTCAATTAGAAGCACATTGCTTTGCGTACTAACCAACACTTGGGAATGCTGACTTCTACGCAGTCTTGAAAAGGATGGAGCAAGTTTAGATACAATGCCAATATTTAAGGAAAGTTCAGGCTCTTCTAACAACACAATTGAATCACTTTCAAGGAGAGACCATAATAGACCGACAAGTCGAAGCACTCCGTCAGAAAAGTGATCTTCGGGCAGTCCTTCCTTATTTGAACACCAATGTGTATAATGTTCCTTTAAATGCGGTTTTCCACTTGTTTTATCGCGAACAAACTCAAGCTTCTCAAACTGTGGAATTGCAATCTTAAGGGTATGTTCTATTTTTCTTAATCGAGATCGACGAGTACTTGGATGTACATTGGCGATTCTGTCCAGAAGCATTTGTCCAAAAGGATCGTTTTCAATTATCTTCCCCTGAATTGCGTCCGCATATTGAATAAACTGCGGTACAAGATGGAGATAGGTGACATTTCTGAAGAAACTACCAATCTCCCTAAATTTCGCATTAGTAGCACTCTGTTCAAGAGCAGTTTGGGTAAGACGGTCTGGGTCGTCATTGTCAAAATTATCCGGTCTATCAAGAAGAAGTTTGTTTGCTTTCCAGACACGTTCATGTGTTATCTGTGTGTATTGATGTTCTTCAGAACATTCGCGAAATCCTAACGCATATCGCCATGTTGCTGGTGTATCTGCTGTATCTGCTATGTGAAGTTCAATACTCACTTCAGCATCGTGTCGGGCAGTTAAACATCTAATTTTGGAGACACCCCCGCGAACTTTCACAGCTTTCTGAAATCCGCCACCGTCAACTTTTACAATATCACGAAGAAAACGAAAAATGTCAAGTAGATTAGATTTACCAGAAGCATTCGGACCAATGATAAACTGCCGTTCCCTAAGAGGAACATCTATTTCTCGAAAATTCCTCCAATTTTTAGCAACAAGTCGATTAATTACCATAATTCAAGTCCTCTTTACAGCAAACAGAATACATACAAAAATATCTTTATAGTTGTCAGATGAAACAGATAAACCGATATCGCAATGACATGGTAAATCATGAACATCACTTAGAAAGACAACACCAATACCATATTATACCACTGTATACTCATTAAATACCAGACTTATCGCATCTCCATTCAGACTAAATCTTGACATATTCACTTAAATCATATAGACTAAAACGATGTTTCAGAACGTAACCGAAATCCTTACGCTAATCGCTTCTGCAATAGTGCAATGGCTCTTCTATCGAAAACGTCTGCCGAAAGATTTCTCTCCAAAACGCATCCTTGTTGTAAAACTTGACCATATAGGAGATGTTCTCTTAGCAACACCGGTCTTTTCCAACCTACGAAAGGCATATCCGAACTCAGAATTACATGCACTAACCGGTAGTTGGAGTCTTACTATATTGGAAAACCATCCTGATATTAATCAAGTATTAGAATACAATTCTCCCCATTTTTGCCGCTCAGGACACCCTACATCACTCAGAAAAGCATTCCAACTCTATAGGCAGTTACGCCGGCAAAAATACGACCTGTTAATAGAACTCCGAGGAGATTGGCGATTCGTAATGTTTGCACTATTACGGGTCACTTCAAAACGTCTTAACCGAGCATATCTTCAGATAGGGAACAAGTTCGGATTCTCAAAATTCAGTGGTAAACATGAAGCAATTCGGAACCTTGATGTCTTAAAGCAAGCAGGTATTCCAACACCTATTCAGAACACCACATTTACAGTTAAAGGAGAGGATGAAAAATGGACATCTGATTTTCTTACATCACAGAAAATTCAGGTACTTAACCCTATCGTTGCGATTCATCCCGGATCCCCCGTTCCTCAAAAAAGATGGAAAACTGATCGCTTTGCAGAATTAGCCGACTGGTTGGTTGAAAATAAACAGGTACAGATACTGTTTGTCGGTGTTAAAGACGAGATTCCCATCATCAACGAAATTCAGAAAAAAATGACAATAGAATCAACAAACATTGCTGGCGAAACAAACATATCACAGTTGGCATCAATTTTGCTAAGATGTAGTATATTTATCGGTAATGATAGTGGTCCGATGCATCTTGCTGCAGCCGTCGGCGTTCAGACAATTGGATTGTTCGGTCCAGGTGATCCCGAACGGTTTGGACCAGTCGGAGAGAAGTGTTTCGCAATACGGAAGAAACTTGACTGTCTATCATGCTCAGGAGAAGTTTGCAAATTCGGTTCAGATGAATGTATGTCTAAAATACAGGTTGAACACGTGATTCAATGCCTTGAAAACAACGTTTCTTTTCATAGCAATAATGACAAACATTAACAAAATAGAATAAAAACATCAATAACTTTATTATTTAAGTTGACAGATTTTTGAAGAAATGCTATGATGTCTTTATAAAACATCTTTGTTAAAGAGCGTACGACTTGGATAACAATCCATATCATTTTTAGAACAAGTCTTTGCATACTTACTCTTGATGAAGTTTAAGAAAAGATTTATGTAATTTGGCGAGGTTAGAAAACCTCGCCAGCAGGGTAGTGAACCTGCATCATGCGGACAGAAAATTACCGAATGAATTATTTAATCTTTATAAGAGTAAGTTGAGAGATACATAACAATTCTAATGGAGGAATAGAAAATGAAGTGGCAATCAATACGTATCCTTCTTATTATATTCGTAGTATGTATTATTAGTGCGGGCATGCTCGGTTGCGGTACTGATGATGATGGCAATATAGGGAATAGGACTACGCCTACAGACCCACCCGAGGAAATAATAGTCGCAACTACTGAACCAATTGATTTTGAGGCAGAAAAGAGTGAAATTCAGCAAGTTTATGGGGCATTTTACTCTGCTTTCAATAGAAGAAAAATATCAGACATTCGTAATTTATGGAAAAACCATATAATAAATGCACAGTTCGCTGTTGTTTGGGAAGCAGGTGGTTTTCCTGAACCGACTGGACCCGTTGAAGGTTGGAATGATATTAAAGCCCATATAGAGAGTCTATGGCAGGCACCAGGCACAAGGGGACAAAATTGGACCGGCAGTAGTCGGTTTAGTCAATTTTGGATTCGAAGGAAAAGATCTGATCCAAATAGCTTAGAAGCAAGTGCAAGAGCTTCTGCCTCCTATAGATCTCAAGGTTCTGGGGTAACATTTGCCTACTTGGTTAAAGATGAACATGAGGAATGGAAGCTACAGCAGATTGATAGTATAACTGGAAATATTATCAACAGAGGACTTAATAGACCAAAGATTACGAAGTACTTTACTGACCCAGCTGCTAAAGCTCCATAAGCTGCCCCGTTTTGTGCAGCTTATTTCTAAACTGCACTGATTTGTGCAGATTCTATGCCAGAATTAAGAGAAATACCGCTAACAATGATTTAATTAATGGCATAGAAATTGCACATAACTTGGCAGGTATTATCGTAAAGTTTCAAATATCAAGAACAGATTTTACTTGAGATCCTATTTGTAATAATTATGTGAGGTAAAAAATGAGTACTAAAAGAACTTCCGGTGCCTTAATGACTTCACTTCTGATTCACGTTTTATTGATAGCTATTGCAGGAATTTACTTTGTAGTTCAATCCGAGCCTTTCAAAGACTTGGTTGGTATACAATTTGCAAAAGCACCAGAACCACCGAAGCCTAAGGTACGGAAACCTATTGTCAGACAACTGACGAAACCCATCGTGCCGGTTGAGGACACGGTCGTCCTTGAACAAGTTCAAGTTCAACCCCGTCTAACAACCGCTTTCGCACCAAAAACAACTGTCGTGGAACAACAGACGGTATTGGAATTTTCAAATCAAGCTGTCAAGGTTGATGCCCCGATTAACCCAAACGTTCCAAAAGTGGTGCAACCAAATGCGCCTATTCCAGAGGTGGTTACCCATACGGAACTGCCTGTGTCAGATTCACCGAGTGCCTTAGCTTTTGCTGGTCCAGCACCAAGCGCACCTTCAGCGGGTCCTGCTAACATTGCGCGGGGTGTTGCGGGAAGTCCAGTACAAGTCAAAGTTACATTCCAAAGACCACCAGGTTTAACTATGGTTGAGAATGTCGGAGTTGTGAGAGATGCACTCGGCAGTGTAGCTGAAAGCATTACACTCGGAAATGTTGAAGTACCCCCATTGCCGAAAGGTGAACCGGGTGGACGCGTCATCGGTAAAGGTCGTGACATTCGTGGGGTATTACGGTTCACACGAATTAGACATAACCTTTCTGACTGGTGGGCTGATGCTTCTTCGTTAAATGCCTTAACCAAATGGCTAAACGAAAAAACACAAATCAAAACCGACATGAATGTAGAAGGCGGTGCGTTAAGGTTCACAGATACTAATCTATTGAAAACTCCCATTGCATTTATGACAGGACACGATCCATCCCTCGTACGCTCCCGGAACTTGCTCGGTAGACAGTATGGTGGTGGAAAAATGGATAGCCGTCTAACACCAGCTGAAGCTACAGGTTTACGCAAATATCTCGTTGAAAAAGGTGGATTCCTCATCTTTGACGACTGCGGTGTTAACGCTGCCGCACAGGCAATGATACGCTTGTTCCTGGCACAGATGCGATATGTTATGCCAGAACACCAAATAGAACGTGTGGACAACACACACGAAATCTATGATAATTTTTATCAAATCGGCGGACCTCCCGTCGGATTCGATATTTTCTGGTGGGGGACACGTCCACCGAAACGGAATTTCCTTGAAGGATTCTCGGTGGAAAATAAATTATCCGTTCTCGTGGTCAGACGTGATTACATGTGCGCAATGGAATCTGTCAGTTTGCCTACACGAAGTGTCCACTATTCTCCAGGTGTATACCGCTTTATGACAAACGTTGTCGTCTATGCGTTAACACACGGCTCTATTTCCGATTATTCCGGCTATGTGCCAGAAGACACCTTAGCGAAGAAGGAACTTCCAACACGCGCCCCTGAAGCAGCAAAAATTGGAGCAACTGAATAACAGCCTACTTTGAGACTATTCAGTTCAAACCTTAATCCAATCAGAATTCTCCCGATGACGGACATGATAACCATCATCGGGAGATTCTTTTGTTTATCAATGTTGCGGTAAGGACAGTTTCAAAACCGCACTAATTTTGAGATCGGTTAAATCAAATCCACGTTAATCAATACTTATTGAGGTGATAAATTGAAACTTGGCGTATCAACATATTCGTATTGGCATTTCAAAACTGAAAGAGTACCAATTGAACATGTCATTGAAGAAGCCGCAAGACTTGAACTTGACGGCATTGAAATCCTACATCGACAAATGGAATCCGAAGCCTCCTCCTATCTACAAAAACTAAAAAGACATGCATTTATTCACGGACTTGATTTATACGCACTATCAATCCATCAAAGTTTTGTTTCACCGGAAGCAGAAACAAGACAAAAAGACATCAACCACACCATACACTGTTTGCGATTAGCACATGAACTCGGTATACCATCAATTCGGTTAAACTCAGGACGATGGGGTACTATCAAATCCTTTGACGATCTGATGAAGACTGAAGGACAAGAACCAGCATTACCAGACTATACAGAAGATGATGCATTTGACTGGGTGATTGCTTCCATTGAAAAATGCCTCCCTGATGCTGAGAAATATGGTGTAATACTCGGCTTGGAAAATCATTGGGGACTGACCTGTACAGCAGAGGGGGTCAATAGAATCGTTTCTGCTATAGACTCCGATTGGTTGAAGGTTACAATGGATTGCGGTAACTTCCTCACTGATCCGTATGAAAAACTTGCACAGATCGCACCAGAAGCTGTGCTTGTACACGCAAAAACATATTATGGCGGAGGAGAATGGTACACATTAGACCTTGATTATACCAAAATCGGCGAGATTCTACGAAATGTCGGATTTCAAGGATATATCTCTATTGAATTTGAAGGCAAAGAGGATGCACACTCAGGTGTCCCACAGAGTGTAGAAATGCTGCGCAGCAGCCTTAATATCTAAATTGATGTGTGATTTCATCATTGAGAATTAAGTGTTAACTCGTTTCCCACGGTGCTACTTCGTCAACCGCTGGCGGATCAGGAAAACGGCTTGATACATCAACAGGTCTACCCAAATCTGAAGATTCAAGCACCCGTTCACATACCTCTAAGACATGCCGTGCTTGTGCTCCGTTGCATCTCGGATTACGATCATTCCTAATCGCATCCGCAAAATCAGCTACCCCTTTCCCCCAATCCAATCCTGCATAAGACTTTGGCGGTGAAGGTTCATCTTGCCAACCAGATTGAGGTGTAAACTTTTTAATACCCCGACCATCATCATGTGCCTGAAGTGAAAAACCGCCTTTTGTGCCATGAATCTCGTAGGGCGGAATCTGTGAGGTTACAGTAAAACTATGATAAATAAATCCGTGTGATCCACCAGCTTGAGGTACATCAAACTCAAGCACAGCGAACCCGTGATCCTTTTCCTTCACCTCAAATTCAGTACCTTTTCTCGGTCCTTGGGTCAACACCCGTCTCGGCACAGCCACCCTTGCAAATCCGTGAACTGTTTTCACAGGTCCTATCATCGTTGTCATAGCAGTTAGAGGGTAGGGAGCAACATCCCTAAAGGGTCCCGCATGCTGTAAGAACGCATCCGCACTTGGATGCCAATGCTCCAATGGTCCACCGAAGTTACCAAGGGCAGAAATTACATCACCTATCTCACCATCACGAATCCGCTGCCAGACGTTCTGCTGAACATAACCGAGTATCGCTGACGGCGCACACGCCAATTTCAATCCGTTAGCCTCCGCAGTTTCTACAAGTTCATTCGCTTCATCGGTCTTGATAGAAATCGGTTTCTCAGAGTAGACATGCTTACCCGCTTTCAATGCTGCTAAAGATACAGGATAGTGTGATATATGAATAGTCAAATTCACAATTGCTTCCACATTCGGATCATTCAATACAGCTTCAAGCGATGGATAAACCTTACCACCCTCTCTCTCAGCAAGTGCTGATGCACGTGCTTCATCCTGATCATAGAAACCAACTAATTCTATCTGATTCGGATACGCTTGACAACGCGGTTGATAACCACCTGCTGCAATCATACCACATCCTACAATAACAGTTCGTACTGGGGTAATATTTGACATTAAAATCCTCCTTATTTATTCACTAATTCCGCATTTTAATCATAGCAGATTGATAGTTTAAAACCAAGAGAAATCCTATCTCCATATTTCCTTGACAGCACAAGCAACTATATTGTAAAATTGATTGCACGAGGAAGGATAAAAAACATGCAACACAAACATATCAGCATCTTGTTATGCTCTTTCTTTATACTCACAACATTGATTGGATGTGCATCCCACGACATTACAAGTGTAAAAGACTATAATCAGTTTGCAATAAGAGCTGCACAAGCCGGTCTATGGAATGAGGCAATTTTCCGATGGAAGCAAGTTGTCAATATTGACCCAGAAAACGCTGCTGCCCATAACAATCTCGGAGTTGGCTATGAGGCAATGGGGAAAATATCAGAAGCAGTGACGGCATATCAACGCGCAACTGAACTTGAACCCAATAGCAAATATTACCGAATAAATTATCGCAGATGTCGTCTACATATACGCCGAAGCGGAGTAGAAATTGAAAATGCAACCCTCGAATCCTCACAAGAAACCGAGGATCAATAATCTTGGAACCCTCCGATGCAAAACAAAATACAAAACCTTTTTTCTCAGATTTTCAGACAATATGTAATCGTCTGCATATTAGTGATCGTTTCCTTAACGCTTTGTGCTTGTGGTAGTAAAGTAGCGCGCGTTTCGATCCCAATCAAAGTTCAATCAGAAATTGACATCAATACATATTCAAACTTCGCTGTTCTGCCGTTTGTCAGTGAAAAACATACAACAAAGATAGGAAAAATACCCGCTGACATAGGGGACGATGTTGCACAGATACTAAGAAGCAATCTTACACGGCAGAAACATTTTGATATCATCAACAAACAGGAAACAGAACGAATAATAACAGGGGAAGAAATTGAAGAAAAATTGCTCGCCGATACCGAAAGATTAAGCAAGTTAGGTGGATATTTTGAAGTAAGAGGTGTCATTATCGGAAGTTACCGGTTTTACACTGATACACGACCAAGACGATATTATGGAGAACGATACTCAGTCAGTCAACAACGATATGTCATGGATTATCAGGACTATATGCAAAAAACCTATTACCTTGCATTACGCGTGATGATTATAGATGTTGACACTGAAAAGATTATCTGGGATGAAGTTTATCAGCAAAGAGCTGCAGAGGCACATTCTATCGGTTCCTTCGTCTTCTCACAGATGGCGCCACAAGAAACCACGTTGAGAGAACTCAGCAAACGTGCAGTTGCACAATTTACACAAGAAATATCCCCGCACTACGAACAAGAAGACAGATTTCTGATGAGGTAATTTCCCACCGAAATATACAAACGCTACATGTTGTATCTTCTCTAACCGCTTTCCTAAACTTAAATAAAAACAAGATACAGCAACTACATCAGAGGAAAACTTATGAAAACGCAAAAAAAAACAGCATTCAAAAGTCTTTTATCGGGAATTATAATCGCGAAACTTTCTATCATTTTAGGTCTAATAATATTCATCTCAACAGATGCTTTGGCGCAAGGATTCGGGAAAAACAAAATTACTGCACAAAGGTTTGATTGGCATATACATCGCACAGAACATTTTGATATACATTATTACCCAAGCGAAGCGAAACTTGTACCTATAATGGCTGCCATCGCTGAAGAAGCCTATGAAAAACACAGCGAAGATTTTGAACACGAAATTGATGGTAGAACCCCACTCATCCTTTACAAATCACATAAAGATTTTCAAGAAACAAACATCATCCTACAAGAGTTGCATGAAGGTATAGGCGGTTTCGCTGAACTCTTTAAACACCGTGTTGTTATACCATTCACAGGATCACTCGAAGCTTTTCGCGAAGTGATTTACCATGAACTCATACACATCTTTCAATACGATATCCTCTATCAGAAACCGCATGCACGAATTTATAGTGGCGAGTTCCTTTATTCTGCACCTATATGGTTCATAGAAGGAATGGCAGATTACTTCGCTGATGATAGGGACGCGTTGGGAGAGATGGTACTACGAGATGCAAGTATCAACAATAATATCCTTCCGTTAACTGAGTTGCAGAACTTCAATCGTCTGAGTTCGCCTTATCTCGGCTACAAAATGGGACAGTTGGCTGTAGAGTATCTTGTCACGACCTATGGACGAGAAAAAATCGCTGAGATATTGCGCGGTTTACGGCAAAGTAGAACAAAAAATATAGACTTAGTCTTTAAAAACGTACTCGGAGTCAGTCTAAAAGAATTTGATGTTGGTTATCAGCAGATGTTACGAAAACGTTACTGGCCGCTGATAGAAGATAGAGAACTACCCAACATCGTTTCTCGGAAACTTACCGAAAACTCCAGATTTTCACACAACATCAAACCTGTATGGTCACCAAGTGGTGATATCGTCGCATATATTACTGCAAATGAAGGTTTTTTAGAGATCGTCTTGATGTCTTCAAGAACAGGCAAAAAACTGGACAGAATCACAAAACGGTTTTTCCGCAATAAGTACGAGGAAATCCGGACTGATTCCAGCGGGTTTGATAGAAGCCTTGCCTGGGCACCAAGCGGAGACCACATCGCTTTCATCGGCAAACACCACCATGCAAACTATCTCTTTGAAGTCAATATACTGACACACAAACTCACACATTATGTCAAACTCGATTTTGATTCAGCAGATTCACCCAGTTATAGTGGTTCAGGTGAACGTATCGTATTTACCGCTTTGAAGGAAGGACAAACAGACCTATATATCATGAACCTTGACACGGAAACCGTTAGTCGATTAACACGAGACTCCTTTAACGATACACATCCCTCTTGGCATCCGACAAAAAATGCAATCGTCTACGCATCAGAACGCGAACACAAGAACCGACTCGTCCTAATTGATATGGATCAAAGAACGGAACAGATACTCACAGATAACACTTCAAACGCTATTAGTCCGATATGGATGTCAGGCGGTGATTCTGTGTTGTTTTGTGCTGATAGGTCAGGAGTATATGATGCATACAAACTCCACATCGCCAACATGGAGACGACACGACTCACAAACCTAATAACAGGTTGTTCCAACCCGAGTTTTTCACCAGATGGAAAGAGGCTACTATTCAGTGCATATCAAGATGGAAAATATGACATCTGTGTGATGGAATCAGATAAAATCCT
The DNA here is from genome assembly GCA_965261435.1 of Candidatus Poribacteria bacterium. Lineage (GTDB taxonomy): Bacteria > Poribacteria > WGA-4E > WGA-4E > WGA-3G > MSPOR6. The sequence continues at coordinate 994,895 of CBDHDL010000021.1, read as the reverse complement.
AAACGAAACAGTTGACATACCCAAGTTTGAGGCGCAACCGATTGCGGTCAATATAGCATCTGATGCCTCTAAACAAAACTATAGAATTGCAAAACGGAAATACAGTACAAGAAACTCTTTCCGATTTGACGCTATTTTCCCACAATTTACTTACGGCGCAGACGGTCTGCTGCGCAGTCAAATACAAATGAGTGCAAGCGATATGTTAGGTAATCATCGCGTAGAACTGGGGGTAATAAACCAGTCGGGTGGGTATCTCGTCCCAGATTTTATTGCACAATACGGTTACTTGACAAATCGTGCTGATGTTGGAGCGGTCATATACAACTACCACCAATACCATCTACTCGGATCACTTCGAAATCAACGCGGGATTTTGCAACGTGTCACTGGAGGCGGTGGTTATCTCAGTTATCCTTTTAGTCGCTATAATCGGTTAGATCTTCAGTTTTCAATGTATACAACACCGTTCGCTTACAATTTTGACACGGTTGATCCCTATCATTTTCAAGACCGAGGACTACTCTCAATGGGTTCCATCGCTTTTGTAAGTGATAACACAATGTGGAGAGAATTAGCACCCTATAGAGGTGCCCGATACCGTTTTGAAATCGAACGTTCATTTCCCGCACTCGGTAGTCAGTTGGCACTCACGAATGCCCTATTTGATATCCGTAAGTATATCGGTTTAGGGAGACGTTCAACTATTGCAACTCGCCTACTACTCGGTGGCAGTTTCGGCACTGACAAATCACTCTTTTATCTCGGTGGAATAGACTCACTTCGTGGCTACGATTACGAAGCCTTAGTCGGTTCTCGAGTCGGACTATTCAACGTTGAATTGCGAGTCCCCTTCATAGATGTATTACATTTCGGGTGGCCCTTCCGTTGGTCAATCGGTGGAATCGGAGGCGTCCTATTTGCTGATATTGGCGGTACTTGGGCAGACGAGTTATACAGTGCTGAGAAACCTTTCAGAATAATTCACCGCGAAGATAGACGCTATCGCTTAGCAGATGTAAAAGGATCTGTCGGTCTTGGGCTGCGACTACGCCTCGGACTATTCTCATTAGATTTCGCAGCAGCACGCCACACAGATTTAGCAAGCATCAAACCGGGAGTTAAATATCACTTCGGATTAGGGCAAGCGTTTTAGTTTTTGTATTGCCGTGATTTGGAACTGTTTAATTGGCTGAAGTCGAAAAAACAATAACCGCACTAACAATGATAGGGAATTGACTTGAACGAAATTCAGAAATAGAAAATTAGGAGATAAAATAGGAATTATTGAATGCCTTACCAGCCACATAAGAGTTTTGAAAAACCGCCTGATAGGAGAAAAATATGGCATTATACTACTTTTGAGAGATTACTATCAATCTTATACAGTAATGAATTTTACTTCTCTACAATACACTCTTTCAGCGATAAACATGAAGGGAGTCTTACAAATAATGCCTTAGAAGAAACATCAAAAAGAAACTTGTTAGAAGAAGATACGCTAATAGCAAAAGATGAAGGTTACGATATTGCTAAAGACATTTTTTACAACCATTCCTCAAATAACGAAAAACATGAACTCTTACAGACAATACATTCCTTTGGACCATTGACAAGAAGTTTCTCAAATTATCTTATGTTTTGCAGTTGCTGGAGTTTAATAGAACATGAAGATAATTTAATGTGGGAAAGATACGGTAAAGAAAATCCTACAGCTGTAGCTATACAATCAACGGTAAAAAGATTGATCGCAAGCATGGACGATATAGAAGGTAATATACATATTGGTAAAATAACCTATCTGGATTACGAAAAAGCCTCTATGGATAATTATAACGAATTCTCAAAAGTAAATTTAGGTGATCCTGAAAAAGTATTGGAATTGTTTTATACACCAATTTTGCACAAAAGGAACTTGTATAAATCCGAAAAAGAATTAAGAGTAGTAACATCTTTTGAAAATATATCAGAAATGTTCTGCAACCGTGTATACACGGCAGATATACCATACTATTCAGATAAATTATTTGATTTCGTAGATCGAATGTCTTCGTCTAACAAAACCGAAAAAATGAAAAATGTTCCTAACAGAATTAAGGTCGAGTTAGATTTGACTAAATTAATTAGTTCTATTTATATATCACCTTATGCAGAAGAATATTTATACCAAACACTGAGTAGAATAATGACTGATAGAGAGATGGAAAATGTAAAAATCAGAGAATCTGAAATCTAAAGGAGTTGGATATGACAAGGATTGGGACGATGAAGGTCAACGCAGACGGCTATACTTATGAATTTGCAACTTATGATTTAAATGGGCCAGATAACGATGATCAGGGGATCTACATTTTTTCAAAAGGAATCCCTAACTTACCAAATAGCAACAATTGTGAAATCCTATATGTTGGCGAAACATATTCTTTTAAGTCTCGATTAACTCCTAAACATGAGAAGTGGGATAAAGCTCGGAATCTTGGCATGAATTATATTTCTGTCCATGTGCCTCAGAATACGTACTCCCGTGGAATTATTCAAGACCGTCTAATTAAACATTTCAAACCACCACTTAACGAAAGATATAACCCATTTTTTAAAGAACGGTGATTAATTTGTTTTGTTATAATATGAATGGCAATATACTATCTGAGAAGGATGACAACATTTAGGAAATATCTTCAAAAAAGAAAGAATCTATACAAGGAGAAATAATGGAAACAAGGGTAAGACGGTTTATTATTATCGTCGTCGTTTTAGCCATACTCGCAGGGATTGTCGCCGCATGGGTCAATATCTATCCCGATGTATTATGGTACAGTATGGTGGAATATCTCAGTATCTACACCAAAATACTCACAACAAAGATTTTCGTTGGAGCAATCGTAGGGTTAGTCTACCTCATCGTGCTCTTAACAAATCTATACATAGTCTATCGGTTCACGCCAGCACATCTCAGTCCCGCTTTCTTAGGGGGTACCGAATTCACAGGTGGAGAAACCAACACACGCAAGATGATTTACGGCGGACTCACGGTCCTGGCAGTCCTCTTTAGTGTCCTAATGGGATATACTGCAACAGACAGATGGGAAGTCTATCTGCGATATACCCACGCAGATACCTTGAACTTTCAGGCTGCAACACCTATCGCTGTAGGTGAAGGTATCAACTCAACCGACCTCCCCGTTTCAACATTAGAATTAAAAGCGAAAAAAATACAGATCGGTGATGAGATAACAATTAATATTGATGGGAACGAACAAACTGCTCAAGTTGAGAGTATTCTGACCGATCAAAGAACAGAGGACGGTAAGAATGTAGAAGTACCGATGGGACTCCAACTAAACACACCAGTACAGATTGAGGCGGGACAAAAGGCGTACTTTACTTCACTTGCACGAGACCCAATTTTCAAAAAGGAGGTCTCCTATTACATATTCAAAATGCCGATGTTGCGGTATATATGCGGGACATTTTTTGGGATGTTCATGCTGGTAACGATTTTTGCAACAATTATATACTTCTTCCACGGACTGATAACAGGTGACACAAACCAATTGCGATTCCAACCGCCTTTCAAGGTGAAGGCACATCTATTTACGCTTGCTGGTATAACGCTTCTCTTCCGCGCATGGAATTACCGGTTTGTCATGTATGACCTGTTATATGGAACGAATGATGTTGTCCGTGGCGGTGGTGGATTCGCTGCAATAAACGCGCGGCTACCTATCCTATGGATAATGCTCGTTATTACGGTATTGGTTGCTCTGGTTTTCATCGTCAGCATCTTTATACGAAAACATACTTATGCTCTCGGTGGCTTTGTCATTTTCATCGCTGCTGGAATTCTCGGGAACTTATATCCGCAGATTATACAAAAATGGCGTGTTGAACCGAATAAACAGGTATTAGAGACGCAGTTTATCAATTACAACATCAGGGCAACACTCCATTCCTACAAACTTGAAGATAACGTTGTAACAGAGGAAGAATACCCACTGACAGAAGAACTTACCTATGGCGACATAACCAGTTCCGAAAATGTTTCAGTCATAGATAATATACGACTTTGGGATAAGAGACCTCTAAGACAAACCTTCCGAGAATTGCAAAAAATACGACCACAATACGATTTCTACGGTGTTGATATTGACCGATATACAACGCCTACAGGTGTAAGACAGGTGATGTTATTAGCAAGGGAAATCAACGAACGTGCTCCTGTGGTAAGCCGTGATTGGTATACGCGAACTTATATCTACACACACGGTTATGGTGTTGTTCTCAGTCCTGTCAATGAAATTGAAAGCGGAAAGCCGAATATGTATATCAGCGGACTACCGCCAATTAAATATGATGAAGAGTGGACTCAACACTTCAATGATTTACCTGGACCTCGCATTTACTACGGCGAACGTACCAACCGTTATGTGATCGTTCATCCAAGTCGGGTTGATCCTTTGGAATTTGATTACCCTCCGAGTCAGACTGAAGAGGTAGACACTGGTACCACAGAAAAGATGGATGAATACGTGAAATTCGCCTATCAAGGCAAAGGTGGTGTAGAACTCTCCTCTTTCTGGCGCAAAATGGTCTATATGTTTAAGTTTGACAATGAACTCAACTTTATTCTCCCCGGTGAAATAAAGCCAACAAGTCGTATTCTGTATAACCGGAACATTATGCAGCGCGTTAAAAAAATCGCACCTTTTCTCCGTTATGATGATGATCCATATATCGTTCTCCATAATGGAAGAATCGTTTGGATGCTTGATGCTTACACTATTACCCATCGTTATCCCTACGCTGTTTCAATGAAAGAATACGCATCCGAGGGTAGGCAGCAGATGATGACACCTCAGGAAAACGCAAGTCCTTGGGGTAACTACATACGCAATTCGGTTAAGGTTGTTATTGATGCGTATGATGGAACCATTGACTTTTATCACATGGAGCAGGAACAGGACCCAATTGCACGATGCTACGTTCAAATATTCCCTGACCTTTTCAAATCTTTTGAAGAGGATATGCCTGATGAACTAAAGGCACATATCAGGTATCCTGCGACGATGTTCCATATTCAAGCTCGGATCTATAGAGATTATCACATGAAGGATCCAGAGGCATTTTTTGCACAAGAAGATAAATGGGTAATTGGGAGAGAACTCTACGACAGTACTGATAGTCGACAAACCGCTCAGCCTCAGCCAACGAGCCCGTTAGCACCACAAAGACAGGTCACGCAAACGACATCATCTAATTCCTTAGAAGTCGCACCTTACTACGTTGTTCTTAGACCTCCAAGACAAGAAAAGGCTGAATTCATGTTGATGTTGCCGTTCACACCTACAAAAAGAACAAACCTAATTGCATGGTTTGCCGCACGTTGTGATCTTCCGCAATATGGACAACTCATCGTCTACCGTTTTCCAAAAGTAGAACAGTTTGCCGGTCCATTGCAAGTTGAGAACTATATTAGTCAAAAGCCGGAAATATCCGAACAGATCAGTCTATGGAATCAACAAGGTACACGCGTCCTACGTGGAAACCTGCTGATTCTACCTATGAATAATGATCTGCTCTACGTGGAACCTATCTATATTCAGTCAGAAGATGCGGAAACCGCAATTCCTGAACTGCGTCGTGTCGTTGTTGCTTACGAAGAGAACGATAACGACAATGTTCATGTCACTTGGGGTGAGAGTCTTGATGTAGCACTCCGAGAGATGTTTTTGACGAGATTGGGGTTACAGAGCGAAGGAACGACACCTACCGTTGACGGTGCACTTGATACCTCTGCTCTCCCCACTGTTGATAGTTCACTGCAGGCGTTAATTGAGCAGGCAAATACCTACTTCAACAGCGCGGAAAATGCAAGACGCAACGGTAACTGGACAGAATACGGACGAAATCATGAACTCTTAAAAGGGACATTGAAACAACTTGAAGAAAAGAGTAAAGAGTAATTAACGCTAATACTTAGAAGGAGGTGAAGCACATGTCACTTGATTGGAAACCACGACATCGGGATATGATCATAGGTGGAATCCCCTGGTTAGCAAGAATTTCTGACAAAGCAAATGCAAAACTGCAAGGTATCATCGGTGAATACATATATCCATGACCACAAGATAGAATGTTCCTGGAGGAGCATAATATATCTGCTGAGGACTTCGTTGAAATGGTAAAAAACAATCCCTCAGATGAAGAGATGATCGCTGCTATGAGAAAATTGAACAGTTAAGACAGAATTTGCGATATAATTACACAACGATCTTGTATTTGTAGACGCGCAGCATTGCACGTCTACAAAGCAATATCATTATAGGACTTATGGTAGAGATTAGAATTAACGTTACATTCCTGAACTGTAGGAGGGAACTCCGATTCCCGACTATTTCTCAGTTCTGTCGCGATTCGGAGATCGCTCCTACAGAGGAAATGTAGAATTATTTCTATAATCCACTATATATACGAACTGAATATCTTAATACAACGCGCTATCCATAGTAGCAATTTGCGCGAATCGCTTTGAACGTTTTTTCGGAGATCACTGCTTTGAAACTAAAAAATTTACGCGATGAAATAAATCGTATTGATGACCAACTTCTAAAACTACTACAAGAACGTGCTGAACTTTCAAAGAAGGTAGGAACCTTAAAAGCAGGCACCGGTTCGGAAATCCGTGTACCGCATCGTGAGTACGAAATCATAACTCGCATCAAAAAGCAGAATTACGGTATATATCCTGAAGACGCTATTGAGAAAATTTGGGCGGAAATCTTTTCTGCTTCACGAGGTGCACAAGTACCAAAAAACCGTATCGCTTATCTCGGTCCAATGGGAAGTTTCGGACACACAGCAAGTGAGGCTTTCTTCGGTCCTAAAGCAGAATTGATTCCAATCACACCGCAGACCGATATCTTCACTGAAGTTGAAACAGGACGCGCTGATTTTGGCGTCGTAGCCATCGAAAATTCTGTGCACGGCACCGTCAGAGATGTCTTAGAACGGTTCTTACACACACGACTCAATATTTGTGCAGAAATATACCAACCCATCAGACACAATCTTATCTCAAGGTTTCCGTTATCAAAAATTCAACGTATCTACTCACACAGCCAAACCTTTGCACAATGTAGAATATGGTTGAACAAATTCATGAAATCGGTGGAACAGATTGAGGCAGTGAGTACATCCGATGCTGCACAACGCGCCGCAGCAGAACCGAATGCAGCTGCTATCGCAAGCCGACTTGCAAGTGAAATCTATGAAGTGCCTATCATAGCAGATTCCATTATGGATGACCCAGATAACGCCACTCGCTTCTTTGTTATTGGCAATCAAACCTATGGCAAAACAGGACACGACTGCACATCCATCTTTTTCGCTATCAAAGACAAAACCGGGGCACTGTATGAAGTCTTGGGTGTGTTGCATAAACATCAATTGAGCTTGAGCAAAATAGAATCACTCCCCTCTCGCACAAAGCCGTGGGAATATATCTTTCACGCGGATATACGCGGACATACAGCCGATGAGAACGTGCGCTGCGTCCTTGAATCCTTGGAAGATATGTGTCTTAATTTGAAAATCCTCGGTTCATACCCACGTGGTGAAAAATAGCCTATAAATCTAATGTCCCATTAACGATTGAACTTCTCTATTGAACAACTCCCGATAATTCCAAATAGAGAACCATGAAAAACACACTCTCCCAACAAATTCAGACGCGCGCACACGAACTCGGATTTGAACTCGTCGGTATTACACCCGCCGAACAGAGTCAAACCATACAACGTTACCGACAATGGATTGAAAATGGATACGCCGGTAAAATGGGGTACCTTGAAAGGCATCTACCACTCAAAGAAGATACGCGAAGACTCCTTCAAGAGGCTAAATCTATCATAAGCCTCGCAATGAACTATTATACGATAGATACGCCAAAAACACTCGCAGAGGATCCAAGTCGCGGACAGATATCAAGATACGCGTGGGGTGATGATTACCACGATGTAATCCGTGAACGCCTTTTAAACCTTGTTGAATTTATCAAAAACACAGGGGAAAACCAACTCAAAAGTCGAGTCTTCGTTGATTCGGGTCCAATCTTGGAAAGGGAATACGCTCAAAAAGCCAAACTTGGGTGGATAGGAAAAAACACCAATCTGATTAACTGGCGTTCAGGATCATGGTATTTTCTCGCCGAGATACTTGTAAGCATCAATTTAGAAGCTGAATCCGAACCTCTTCGTGGTAGTTGTGGGACTTGTACTAAATGTCTTGAGGCATGTCCAACAGACGCATTCATTGAACCGAATGTGCTGGATTCAAGATTATGCATCTCATATCTGACAATTGAATTGAAGGATAGCATTCCGAAGGAACTCCGTTCAAAAATGGGTAATCTGATTTTCGGGTGCGATATCTGTCAAGAGGTATGTCCGTGGAACAGCAAGGCAGTGTCAACAGGTGAACCTGCTTTTCAACCGCGGGATGGCAACCTCGCACCTGAATTACTGTCACTTGTCAACATGACACAAGCTGAGTTTAGTGAGAAGTATAAAGGAAGTCCTATCAAACGGGCAAAGCGGAGAGGATTTTTACGAAACGTTATCGTTGCCATTGGAAATTGGAGGTCACGCACTGCAGTACCAGCACTCAAAAAAGCCTTAGTAGATGAAGAACCTCTAATCCGTGGACACGCAGCATGGGCATTAGGGGAAATCGGTGGAAAGTCTGCTGAACAAGCATTGAAAACGCAATTACAACTGGAAGATGATCCTGAAGTAAACTCAGAAATTCAAGATGCACTTCAAGTCATAACTGACAAAAAATAAAATCAAACAAATTGTGAATTCGCAACATAGTTAAATCTAATCCGTGATTGAGTTTTCAAGATTTTCCCCACTGTTAGATTCGCTTCCTGTCTGTTCCAAATAATTATCTGTTGTCAAAATTGCCCAGACTGGTGTGAAAACTGCAAAGAGGATTATTTTTACTATAAGTATTACCGTAATCACCCAAAATTTAGGCATCATTGATAAAACAGCTTCTATATTCCCAATATCTATAACAAAGTCTTTGTATTGCCATGAAATATCAATACCTGCCAAAAGATTATACGCTTCTACAGACAACAACTTTTCTTGCATTGGTTGAAGTTCAGGTGCTAAAGTAGAAAGCATCAAAAACGTTAGAGCAAATACTAAACTGGTAAATACACCAGAACCCCATAGAAGTAACAGATACCTTACAAAGAAACTTACGTCCCTATCTTTAACAAGTTCATAACTTCTACGGAATGCCTGAATTACCGATAGATTCTCAATGATGAGGCATTGGTTTATCAGGCTCCATCTCACTGCAACGTAGATTATGACTACGACAGTTACAAGTAAGGTTAAAATATGTATTGGTAAAAAATTAATGGAAAGTGCGATGAACGAAGAAATAAGTAAAACTAATAAAACAAGAAACAAAAACAACACAACCAATAGCAAAGATGCGCTAATAATTGAGAGTGTTCTTCGTAGCGTATGCCTCCAGACATCTTGGAATGAAACATTCATCCCAAGACGTAGCCGGAAAACCGTGAGCGCAAGAGGACACATAGCAAACCAGAGAAAAATGATAATGAAAGACGAAAAGCCAAGAGATCTATTAACCTTTTTCCCATCTGTGGTAAGAAGGTTTGTCACAGAAAACCCGTCTGATGTTTCAACGGTCCATGTTGGCTCCACAGCAATATTATAATAGTAGATAAGTATCCCGACATCAATCAGAAAGCAAAAAATGATAAGCGGCATCATTACTTTCCAAAGTAAGGTGAAATGGTCTTGGTAGAATCTTGTGATGTTACTAAAAAATTCCGTTATAGAGATTATGCGGCTATTTTTCATTATCTAAATCCTTTGACGATGTGTCATCATTTCAATATCAAACCCTTCTCTGCGAATACGTTGATTGAAATATATAAGCGTCAAACCGATAATCCAGATTGGCATCGTAATGGTATCAACGCTTACATGTGTTAGATACAAGACAACGTTTTCAAGACTTAATGTACCTCGCAAAATTGGAAATTGCGGGAAAAACAACGTGCCAAACTCATTTAACCATCCTTCTAAGTTAATTATTCCTATCAAACCAAGTAATGCCCCTAAGGAACAACGCAAAATGAAACCGATAGCAATATATATCAGGATAATTGCTGCTGTTACACCGATAATTTGGAATGATTTCTGTCTTGCCAATTCCCTTCTGCGACGCATCCCTTCACGCATAGATTTTCCTTCTATGAGAACCGCAGCAGCCATGAAACTCCAATGACTCAAGAAATAAACAGATACATAGACAAAAACCAATATTGATAGCAGACCAAGTACAAATGTCGCGACTGCACCCAATAAAGAGGCACCAGCGACACCGAAAATTAAACCTAAAGGCAATGTAATAGTAGAAGATATGATGATCGCAAGTAAACTATAAATCAGTATACCGAAGAAACAGGGAAAGAAACGTTGTTGACCGCGTTTGAATGCCACACCTACTCTTATTTTTCCCTGTAAATATGCTTGCGAAGTCGCAGTAAACAATCCGTTTATGACGACTATACAGAAACTGAAGTTTATAATCAATATTGGAAGCCACAACGCAATCCAATTAATTCGACTTAACGGAAATCTAAAAAGACTGATTGTTCCTCCAAGCACTATAGTACTGAAATATATAGATGCAATAGCAAGATACTGTAGGAAATGTGCTCTATACAGGCTGAATATCGTATCAAGAAGTTCAGTAGACCCCATCTGGCGTGGTGTAGGAAGGTAGTGTTTGTTGTCTGATGACGAGTTCAACTCCATAGTGCTGTACCGCAAACCTGACATTCATACTAAGTACTTTTCTCACCCACGGTCTGAGTTGTTATTGATGTCTTTAGCACATAGACTTCTTCTAAGAATTTGCCGTATTGTATAGGACTATTTCCACCCATCTTTTCAACTAATGGTTTACCGATAGTCTGTGCCAACTCAATCCTGCGTGCTTCTGAAAGTGTTGAACGACGGGAGAGAAACTCGCGAATCATACCTAACTCAATATCAGTTATCATATCAGGTTGTATCAAGTCAAGGTAGATAAAATCGTCCGGTGAAATGTTAATATTAGGCATGGATGCTTCTGTACCGGGTGCAGTGAGTTCAAGACTTTTACTTGATGTCTTCACCACAAGTGTACCTGCTGCCAAGTCACCTAACCGTTGCCAGTTGCCATTGATTAACATCACAGTGAAACCTATGCAATAACCGAATGGCAGAAAATCAACCACTCTGACTAAATTTCGAATAGCAGAATCTGCGAAGTTGATCGGATACCCGCCATCTCTAATTACCCGTAATCCCAAAATCCGCTTTCCGGGTGATTGACCATTGGTTACTATTTCAAACACCATATAGTAACCCCAGAATAGAGCAAAAATAATGATACCGTTAATTGCAGCGACCCAATTACCGAGGACACTTCTCATATCACCGAGTAGTTTTTCATTGACGTAACTGCCAACGAAAGCAATCAGTAAGAGTAGTGTTGTGTCTATCAAAGCTGCAAAGAAACGTGACCCGATTCCTGCTTTATGAAAATTGATATTGATCTGTTCTGGTGTTTCTACGGATAAATGGTCATTCATAATTGATTAGGATTGGTGTCTCATAGTTCATAAATTTTAGCGTCTCGTACTTCCAAGTCCACAACAGCGATTGTTGATTTTCCTGTCGTCCAACCCCCCGTTTCTCCTGGATTTAGCAAGAGCGAATTGTCCGTATTGACATCCACCTTATGGGTGTGTCCATAGACGACAATATCATAATCACCACTTTTGGCAATCGGTATAGCAAGTTCTGGATAATGCATGACTGCGATTGTTTTGTCGCCAAGTGTTACGCTGGCAAGGTTAGGATGCACCTCACCAATCGCTTCAAACTTTTTTGCGAGGACAACGCGTTCACCATCATTGTTTCCAAAAACACCAACAACACGGCAGCTTAAATCGGCTAACGGGTCAATAGCGAATGGCGATATGAAATCACCTGCATGCACAACGAGATCTACACCGATTTGATTGAATGTTTCAACAGCACGTTTGACATTTGGGATATTGTCATGACTATCCGACATAACACCGAGTTTCATCTTTTTCCTCTCCTTTTATGCGATTATTGAAATAGGGACTCTATGAATGACATTTCCAAGGTATCCTTTAGGGTTCCACGGTTGAGTAAAAGGTTGTGCTTTGCCTGTATCATCGTAGGCACGCGCCCATATTTCATAATATCCTTTGTTCGTAAGGGGAAGGTCAACTTCCCAGTGATACCAAGCATATCTATTTGACGGCTCAATCAATTGTGTTTCCTGCCAAGTAATCCCAAAATCAGTGGAGACCATGACTTTACTGATTTGGTTTTCTCCTGCCCAAGCGTGTCCGCTTACTTTGATAGTTTTCCCGCTGCGGTCTGCCAGATACGGTTCAGGTTGTGTGATGAGAGATTTAACCTGTAATGATGTGGCAATACGCATATCTTCAACGGGAGGTGTATGTCCCGGTTCTACTTGATAAGCGGGTATGCGGTAGGAATACCCGCTCATTTTTTCTGAGTCGTGAACGCTATCTCTGATCCAGATGCGATTAAGCCATTTCTGCATGGAACTTCCAATCCAACCGGGGACTATCAGTCGTGCGGGATATCCGTGTGCTGCAGGTAAGACCTCTCCATTCATTTTTAATGCAATCAGTGTATGTTCATCCATTGCTTTCTCTATTGGAATTCCTCGAGAGAAGGGTTCCTTACCATCATCAGGAATATCATCACCATAGTTACCGGTATAGACGGCACTGGATTTTAAACCTGCTGCTTGTAGTACATCTCGTAAGCGAACTCCTGTCCATTGACTGCAAGCAACTGCGCCGCGTTGCCAAGGAGTTCCATCCACCTCCGGTACGAATAGACCTCTTCCATTTCCCGCACATTCCAATACCACCTCCATCGTAACCTGTGGAAACTGAAGCAGATCTTCCATTGTCAAAGCAAGCTCTTTATGTACTTCACCGTCTACAACTAATCTCCAACCGCTGAGATTTTTCTTTATTGCGCGTTCAGGAATTCCGTTGTTATTTCTGACAAAATGGCGTGATGTCGGCGTAACCGCATCATTCAGGAGATGTGGGGAGAATTCACCGTTGAAAGGACTATCCGAGTGGACAAGCATATCCAGCTTCGGTAGTCCTGCCACCTTCAAATCTTCAAAGACAGCAGGTTTTATTCCTCTACCGATCAAACCTTGGTTGACAGCTTCACATCCAGCACCAAATATGCCTAAACTCGCAAGTAGTGCCCCTTTGCCTATCCTCGCAAGGAAGTCCCGTCTTGAGTTAGCTGGTGTATGAAACCGATCTATTGGATTGATTTTTTGGTCTGTTCTTGACATTAATCATCGTCACGTTCGCTAAGCAACTCGCCTCGTGCCAGGCGTTCAGCGTTTTCGGTTGACCACAAGATATTCTTCATCAGTTTTTGAGCTGTGATGTAACGCGTCGCTGCCAATAGATGCATCCGTTGTTCTTCAAAGTCATCTGATAAGTCGTAATGCCTGAAGGCGACTTCAAGTACCTGGAACATGTGGAGTTCCGCGTCTTCACGTAGTAGGATATGTGCAAGGGTGCGTTTTAGTGCGTCAACATCATGCCCTTCCTCAAGATACTGATTGACCAGAATCTCTGCTTCGTAGACTTTTTGGAAGTCAGCAAATTCTTGTAGACGTTCTAACATTTTATCAGCAGAAGTGTAGGTTTCATCAGGTATACGCTGTCCGGGTTTGGGAATACGTGCGGCAGGCATGTTCAACCAACGGAGATATGCCAAGAAAACGACACCGTGAAATATACCACGCAGAAGGTTAGCACTTGGCGAATACTGAAAGGCTTTATATAGTGCATGTGCATACGAGTAAATGTTCGCAACATCGTGCCAGTCACCCTCGTTTTTCAGATGGAACCTCGCAGTCCGAATAGCGGACGCATAGGTCATTGCACGGCAGATGTCCGTTGGCTTGACACCTCTGCGAAGTTGTTGCTCAACTATCTCTACTGTAGGTTCAAACTCATCCGCAAGTAGGATCTGCGTAAATTCTGATATATCAAGCTCCGCACTGTTGTTTTGATTATCTTCCCAAATACTATCTATTCTCTTAAAAACAGGTCTTAAGACAGGGACAGCGTCTGCCCAGCGTGAAGTTTCCTCATGTCGAGTTCTACTGACAAGGTCAACGACAATCGGACGTAAAATCTCGTGGGATCCTTCCCAGTTGACATAATCTAATGCTTCAAACATCTTGTTAGCGAAGTCAAGTGCGTGTCCATCTCCAGTGAAATAGAAATCTGTTGCTGCAGTGTAGATGAAGTCTGCAATGACTGACTTATCATAGTCTCGATCATTAAGCGTTAGCAAGATGCGTTCCGCTGCACCTCTGTGGCGTTTATTGATAAAATAACGGAACCAACGTTTGAGTGTTTTAAGGTCGTGATCCTCGTTCACGCGAGGAAAAGGTGCGCGATAGGGACGTGCGCTTCCAGTTGTTCTACGACTAATTTGGCTTAATCCGTGCACCAGAAACAGGTTATGGTCATCTGGATCAACATCATCCCAGAGGTTCGCTGCGAGTGTCAGTATGGCTACACCTGACGACCATCCGTCACTGCTCTTATGTGCACCGTAGTGAAGTCCTTGATGAATGATCTCTGCTGGCGGAGCACCTGCATCACGAAGTGCAGTGACGGCTTTAGCGATGAAGAATGTACTGCGGTCTTTGAGACCACGTTCAAGGGCGCGCTTGCCATTTGCAATCACACGTTGTTTTGCTGCCTCGCGCTCACCTTTTGCTAACCCTACGTATAGATAACCGTCATCACGAACTTCAACGGGAAATGCTTTTAAGTCATCCCCCGATGCTAAGAAGCATGCACCTGAGTTAAGGTCGAATTCCCAGTGATGCCAATGGCAGATTAACACACCATCTCGGATACTTCCTTTGGACATCGGATATCCCATGTGTGGACAACGATTGTCAACAGCGTAGTATTTACCGTTGGATTTGAAAACAGCCAGATGCGTGCCGTTTACATGAAAAGGTTTACCTTCTAATTCCTCAAATTCCTCTGCGGGACAGAGCTGATGATAGATTAGCTCGCTTTCTTCTATTTCAACTGTCGGTGGTGCTTCAATGTGTATGGAACCGATACCGGTTTCTTCAAGTGGAGAAGTTGATGTATTCACGATGTACCTCCTATTGAAGTCTCATATTGGTGGGTGATAGATATGTTCTTCGTATCTTGCATAGAGTGTATACTACTGTAAAAAAAAAGTAAAGTGAAAAGAGGGGTTTTAAGAGGGGGTATTTAGTTTTAAGAATTATCAGTTGAAGTGTGTTACTGATAGTTTATATCGTAGGTCGGGTAGAGCGAAGTGAAACCCATAGATGTAAACTTAAGAAAACTTAGAAGATCTTATGAATCACTCTGAATCTCTATAGTTATTGGGATTGTCTTCTCTTCAGTCCCGCCAAATGCCAAACGCGCATTTGGCGTTGATTTGGTAGGGACGATATGTTTATATCAGGATGAACTACTACACATTTAGTCCCTACGGGACTAAAGAGGGTTTGTATAACGTTTAACTATAAACATAGCGTCCCTACGGGACTGAAGAGGGTTTCTGGCATCGAAAATCCCTTAAGTTTACACTTATAGGTAGAGCGAAGCGAAACCCGACCTACACAAGGTGTTCATATATGTGAAAATAATCGCCAGAAAACCGTAAAATAAATAACCTTGAGTCTTTAAAAGGGTTATTTGGAATTAGAAAGCTCAAAAATCCGCCAAGTGCTACCTGGACCTTTAGAGATGTTTTCAACAAGTCCTTCTTCTTGTAGGTATCTGAGTGCTGTTCTGATAGGACTTGTTTTTGCTGTAGATGAGAGACCGCCGCGCGATTCATGAAAACGATTGACAGTTGTGTCAATGTCACGTCTTTTGATTGTTTTCCCCGATAGTAGTTCTAAAATCAGCCTTCTGGCGATTTTAGGTGTGAGGTGTACGCCTTCGTATCTATAGTTTTTACGCATGTCTTATTCCTTTCTTGTCTTTTGACAAATACAATGCATTTATATACAATGCCTTTATAATTAATGACACAGTTTATTATTGAATTAGGTGCATTATAGGAAAATATTATGACGTTTGTCTGATAGAAGACGTACATATCTTATCTGATAGTTCGTAACGTTGAAGTTATGGTTTCATCTGAGAAGTCGTCCTTTAGCGATATGTGAAATATTCCACGTTTTTCAGTGCCAATGTATAACTTATCAGAACTGGCTGATAGAGCTATAACTCTATCAGGAATATTAGCGGATATTTGTTCCCATCTACCGTGAGAATTTAATCTATAAGCACCCGTATTACCAGCACCGTAAAAATCGGAGTCAGCCATAGCCAATCTATCAATATTGATATTTTCTCCCGCTTTATCCGTTAACATCTGCCAGTGTTCGCCCGTCTGTGAAGTTATGACTCCCTTATCCGTAGCAATAAAAACTGTAGACCCTACAAAGAGCATATCCTTTATATTGGTAAACTTGTATGGAATATTGGGTGTAATATCTTGCCAACTGTTGCCACTATTAGTTGATTCGAACAACTTACCATCTCGCTTACCCATGTAGACAGTTGTTGCTGAAGCTGCTAATTTTGTACCTCTGTCATACAAATTATCAGCTCTTATATTCATATCTGTTAATCCAGTGTCTACTGTATCAATACTCCCGAGAGTCCATTTTAGGAGTTTACGTCTATATTCAGCGTAAAAGGTATTGCCGCTTACAGCGAATCTGCTAACTATCGGTTGTCGTTCAAGAACTAATAGGTCTTTATCATCTAAATCTTTAGCATTTACCCACAGTTCAGAAGAAGGTATCCTGTGAATCAGAGAAAGGACTTCATCATCTCGCAAACGAAAAATGCGCAATTCCTTCTGTTGGTGTATTATGGCATACAAAATGTTGTTAGTGCATATCAGTTTGGCATTCGTAAAATAATTTGCGATTTGTGGGTTATTCTCAACGGTCTTTGGCATGAACCCGCAGTAATCAATTTGAATATCTTCCCATGAGTTCCCAGTGTCATCTGATTTAAAAAATCCACTGCCAGTATACACATAGAAACTATTTTTGAAGACAACCATGTCTAACACCTTAGATTTTACCATGCCATCCGTGAATGGATGCCATGTATCGCCACTATCAGTTGTGCGGAGAAAACTTTGCGGTCCTAACTTGTAGTAAGTATTCTCATTTGTTGCGGAGATGGAAGGATAATTTGATGGAAATAAGTTCATGTCAATTCCACGGTTTGTCCATGTCTTTCCACCATCCCTTGACTGGAACGGAGGAATGCTTAATACAAAAAGTGTTTTTTCAACAGCAGAAATATTTGTAGGACCCAAGAAAGCAGGTCGTTTAATAAAAACTTCATCCTCAGGTGTAATTTCATGCCAAGTAGCTCCAGTGTCCGTTGAGTGGAAAATCTTACGGGACATTTCGGTCGGGGAATTTAACTGGTTATATTCCGAACTCAGAAAATCTGGACCTGTCACGACATAGAGGTCTTTTTCAAATACTGCCATTGAGTGAACAGTTTTTAATGGATCTAACGGTATTTCATTCCATAGACCTGATTTTAAACGATGTAGACTTCGGTTAGTTCCAATAAACAGAGTGTTCCCTACCGAAGCAACGGCGGTAATTCTTTCTCCTGTCAAATCATTATTTAGAAGTATCCACTCTTTACCTGCATTAGCAGATTGAAAAAACCTTTTATCTTTCAAAGCAAGATACATTAAAAGTTCTTCTTGTGTATCCCCTTTTATGATCAACCCAACGGCATCTCCATCGGGACGGGAACAGAATCTATTCCATGTCTCACCATCATCGGTTGAAGCAAATATGTCATTTGTATCTACCGAATAGAGAACCCCTTCGTGTTCAGTTAAAGGTGATCGATACATGTTACTGGGAACATTTGCGTTAATATTCATCCATGCTGTCTCATCTTTTGATAACTTATAAATGCTTGTTCTTGATATTGCGTAGATATTGTCTGAAGTCGCGAAGATACGAGCTTGGGGAGACGTTTGCGGTCCGTTTACATGGCTCCACGGATCAATTGAGGAATTAAAAGCGTTATCTTCATGGTTGGATGCGAAATCCTCATTCGAAAAAGTTGTGTCCACACCTTCATTTTGGCTATTCGTCACACCTCTCCCAATTCTTCTTTGTAAAGTTGGTGTGGAAACGATATCAATGTGTATGGGTGATTCAACGAGTTCAATAGTGGGTTCAGATAAAGCTGCATAATCAAACGGCTTCTGGAAATGCGTAAAATATTGATTCATTGAACCCAGCAGTAACATAACGACTAACACCGCAGTGCCTAAAGCTGTCCACGGTATTAGAGGTTTTGCTTTTGGTGGTGTGGGATCTATATCAGCAATTCTCCTCATAACAGAATCAGTGAGGTCTCTTGACAGCTGGACGCTTCTAATATATTCGGTATTTAAAATTTCCTCTGCTGTTTTTAAACGGTTTTTAGCACGATGCAATCTGCTCTTAATTGTGTTCACTGATACACCTAAGAATTTACTTATCTCTGCCGGATCCATCTCACCGATGTAGTAGAGGTTTAACACAGTACGTTCACTTTCCGGTAATTTTTTCAGGAGTTTTTTAACGATGTCACGGTATAACTCCGTAGTTTCCATTTCCCGTTGATCTGATTCGTGTTGCTTATAAAAAACTTCTTCTATTTCTTTTATTGGTGTATCCTCTATGGATTGAAATGTGTTTTTGTTCCTTTGCAGCCAATTAATACAGAGTCTATTGACGATGACATATAACCAACCATCAAACTGTTTAGGGTTTTTCAGATCATGTAGTTTCTCAAACGCTTTTACAAAGGTATCTTGGGTAATTTCTTCAGCTATGTGATAGTCACCGAGCTTTTGCCAAGCAAGTGTGTGAACCTGATTTTGGTACTTTTGAAATAAAAGACTGAAGGCTTCTTCTTCACCGTCTAAGATCCTTTGAATTATTTCAACACTGTTTTCTTCAACATTAATTTCTTCCATGAATAGACTCCAAGGTTAATCTAATTTGTTAGGACGATCAGAGGCAAATTAATACCACCTAACTCACGTTAATCAACTTTAAATAAACATACAAAATATCTGCTTTCATGTCAAGACACAGTTTAATGGTCAAAAGGGTGCATAAAATCAAAAAAATTGAATTAATTGTTTTAAGCAATGAAATCTACACTCTAAAACCGCTAATTTTAGTACAATTGTCTTTACTTGAAGTGACGAAATAATATAATACAAGAAATTTACTTTTTGGACAAGTCTTATGTCTCTTCAGGTAGGGTTATTTAGTTTTAAGAACTAACGATTTTTTCTTTTACTAACAGTTTACATTGTCGGTTAGGTAGAATAGCGAAGTCCGAATGTATCAACTCAACGATTGAGGGTATGTGAAACGCTCTTCAGTCCCGTATGAAGTTTAAGATTTTAATCGGGTAATGTTCTGTTTCTTTAAAACTTGGTGAGGTTAGGAAACCGCACATACCGTGTCGGGGTCGAAATTACCTAATTTATTATTTTAACTTCATTAGGGACGATATGTTTATAGAAGAATGTGTACCCCACCCCTCTTCAGTCCCGCCAAATGCGCGTGTGGCATTTGTCGGGACTAAAGAGAAAACAACCCCTATAACCATAAGGATTCGGAGTGATTCATAAGATCTTCTAAGTTTTCTTAAGTTTACACCTATAGTCATTATAGAAACTGTCCAAACTATAGTAAGCTCTTTATGTTGTTTAGGTTAACTAATATGGATTAAGAATCGGAATATACAGATATTTAGTTTCAGGATTTTTTTCTAAAACAGAATTTTGAACATGCAATAAGTAAACAAAGACATTAACGTTTGTGATACATTACCTGAAAACCCGAAAACTAAATTATCCTTACTGTAGGACATTCTGTTAGATTGTCACTGAATTTGAACTGTAGCACATTAAACTGAAGCAGTCAAGAATAGCGAAGTTATTGAGAAATACTAAATTCTTTATAACTTTTTTCACTTTTTGCACCCTTTTGACCTATTTACTGTGTCATGAATAGTGGAAGGGTATTTTGCTGAATGACAAAACGAAAGTTTTGACAATGTTAATGATATGCTTTCATAATAAATTCCAATGCAAGATACCGGACATGTTATCTGGAGACGAAAGGAGATGAACCCTAATGTTCGAAAAACTACGTAGTAAAATTGCTGAATTTATCAGTTCGGAAGAAGGAAAGTCGGTGTCAAAACTTCGCTGTCACTCGGTTTGGTAGGCGGAGGATTACTGCTAATGCAAACAATGTATCCTTCTGATGCTAAATCTGCTTTTGAGTGTTTTAATGATGATAATTGTGCTGTTGTGTTTAATTCTGGGTAGAATCCAGCCAATGAATTCGGCTTCTCAAGATACATAAAGTAAGTATTCAAATTGAAAATAAAAGGAGAACACATCAAAATGAAACGTGCAATTATGTATGTTATGTTAGTAACTATATTACTCAGCGATAGTAGTCTATTGGTTAGTTTGGTTGGTAAGGGACACGCGGCTGAACATTCTGCAATTTCATTTCTTTCTAATGAGAATGGAAATTACGATATATTTATTATAGATACGGATGGAAACGTTCTAAAACGATATACCACAGATACGATGAGAAAAAGTTCACTTACATGGTCCCCTAATGGGTATCTATTTGCATATTCATCTAACGAAAAAGGAAATCCCGATATTTATAAAATGGATATTAGGAACAACATACCTATTCAATTAACACAGGACGCTGAGAGGAATATATGGCCCGCGTGGTCACCTAATGGACAATGGATTGCATTTGTCTCTGATCGAGAAGGAACATTAGATATTTATAGAATGGATGTGGACGGTTCCAACTTAATAAGACTGACTAATCAAGGGACTAATGGAAAACCAGCGTGGTCTCCAGATAGTCAGTTAATCGCTTTTGATTCTGATAGAGGAGTTAATCATTCTATCTATATCATGAATTCTGATGGTGAAGAATTAGAACACGTTACGGAAAATTCACAACTCTGGCCAGGTTGCACATGGTCGCCAGACGGAAAACAAATTGCTTATGCTGCAGGGGATCTTAGTGCAGAGGGGGTGGATATTTACACAATTGATGTTGACGGAAGGAACATTAAAAAAATAACTAATATGGGTGGAGGGATCCGTTCTGTTTTGCCAGCTTGGTCTCCTGATGGGAAGTGGATTGCATATTCAGTTGTGGAAGTCAATGAGTGGCCAAATCCCGCAAACGGTTTTAAACTTATTTTTAGTGATAGCACTATCTATATCGTAGATAGTAAAGGTGACAATAATGAAATACCTCTTGAAGAGACAACTGCACTGTCAAGCAATCACGTGCCTGTTTGGATATCTGAAGATTTTTTCTCAGTATTTCCAGAGAGAAGTAAACAGATAGTAACCTGGGGAAACTTAAAAAGCTTAGGTATTGAATAATCTTTTTCATATCGTATGACTTACTACAAATACTTGCTTATATTATTAGCGTTAATTTTCTGTGGATATGCATGTTACACAGATATTAAAACACAGAAAATTCGCAATATCTGTTCCTTTGGACTTCTTTACGCTGGAACACTCAGCCAACTTATGGCATGGTTCCTTAACACAACGACACCGCTTTACATCGCAAGTTTGTTTTTAGGAAGTGGACTGGTTGGTTTCGCTTTTTATTGGTTTGGGGTTTTCTCACCGGGAGACGCAAAACTCTTCTGGGGACTCTGTATGATCTTCCCCTTGTCACTTTTCAGACTCTTACACGGTATTGTAAGTTTCCCACCGTTGATACTGGCACTTAATATCATTATGCCTTTCACAATCGGAGTTATTGTATATCTCATCTCTAAACTTTTATTAATACCCAATAAGTTAGAGATACTTCGTAGGAGTCTTATGGCAAACTTTCAAAAAGAAGGCATGTTAAAACAACTCTTTAATTTGTTGTTATTGATAGGCATAGGATCTACGATTAACTATATTTTCGATTTATTTGAGTGGGACATCAATAGACCTTTACAGATCGGTTTAGTGATGACGACATTCATATTAGCACGAAAAATTTTGTCACGTTTACCCAAGACACCGACTTATACCATTTCTAATTGATAATGTCTCTTTTTTTGTAGCACATTCTTCCAGATTGTGCCTTTCCCCGCTTCATTTCTTAACAGTCGGTAATGAGAGAAAAATTAATAGAAATGGTATAACCACCCGTTCCCAACGAATCAACTGCTACGTGCCAGCGGAACTCCTTGTGAATGATTTTCACAGAAATATTTTTCATTTTATGCACCTTTTTAGATATAAAACTGTGTCTTAAGCTATGAAGAGTAAAAATGCGATCAGATTCCATACTTGTTGGAAATCTAATTGATGATTTATTAGAGGATCCTAATTTGAGTAATTTTCACGGAATTTATCGTTTTTTGCCCGTTTTCACTGAAATTTTAGTAAAAACTTCATTTTTCTTTCATTTTATGCACCTATTGGGGTATAAAACTGTGTCTTGTAAGTATGAAAGCAATTTTATGCAGCAATTTGGAAAAATCCGTTTGCCGCATTTTGCGTAAGTTCGGAAATTTTCGGGTGACTTTTAACAATTCTTAGATGTTACTCGCTATGAGTTCATTCAAAAACTTGTGTTTTTAATTAAACCTAAGCTGCACTTTATATCATGAATCTTGTGATTAGCAGCAAAGTTTACAAGAGGAATAGTCCATGAAGATCGGACGAATAGGTTTCTACTTGTGGATGCTTGTTGTTCTGTTGCCACTGTCAATACATGCAGAACTCAGGGGTCATCTTGTCTATAGACACCCGTATAATTATGATGAGCTATGGATTACTGATATTAGAGATACACGTAATGCGCGACTACTATTTAAACATACCAAAAACGTTATTCAAGATCTATCTGTGCAAAAAAATAGTCGCTATATTTTTATCATTTCAACAGATGAAAATAACCCATTCAAAGAAGATGTTTACCGTGTTGATACATTGCGAGGTGAAGCGATCCTAATACAAGATAAATTTGATGATATTGATCATATTGATATTTCACCCGGTGGAGATGTTGTCCTCACTGGCCGTCCAAGTTCAGGGGATATTCTAAAGGAGGGCATCTATCTAATTCGCAGGAGTGAAATAGGTAAACAGAATCCAAAGATCATATTGTTAAAGGAGATAAAAATTGTGCATAATCTTGACTGGACACCCAACGGGAAGCAGATAGTTCACGGTTCTACTAAAGGTGTTTTTATCCTTGATGTTGACACTAAAAATGAAATACGGATCAGTCGACAGGGCAAGAATGCAGTTTTTTCACCAGACGGTAAAAAACTCGCCTTCGCTTACTCTGATAACCTGACTGGTATCCGTCAAATCGATATTATCTCACTTGATGTCTTGCAACCCTTAAGGACCATAAAAGACTTGATCGTGCATTCGAGCTTTAGTGGACTTAGATGGACACCGGATGGAGAGTATCTGATTTACACAGTGTTCGTCACAGGTCTTTTCAAACAACCGACTCCACGCCACAACATTGCAATTCCTGTTAACGGTGGACCTCATGAAAGAATTTTGGATGCGTATCAAAGAGGTTTGAGCGTTTTCGATTGGATAAACCCAGTATATCCTGTTGAACCTAAAAACCATCTGACCACACTTTGGGGTAAAATCAAGCAATGATTTTTGCAGGACGTTGCAACGACCAAATCCTCAAGAAATAAGGTGATTGTTATGAAACACTTGCTGAAATGTATCTGTCTATCGCTGGTTTTTGTGCTGCCACTGTCAACTTATGCGAAACTTACTGGCGAAATTATCTTTATACATCCAGACAATCCAAACGAATTATGGATTACCGACATAACCGACACTGCCAACGCACGCTTGCTATATCAACAGACACACCCTATTCGCGATTTTTCTGTCCAAAAAAATGGTAACTTCATCGCTACGCTTACCGAATACAGTGACCCGAATAAACCCCACGATATTTATCTAATTGATACAGATAATATCAGTGATCCAGAACGTATGATGACCCATCAACGATTTCATCAGATAATTGATGTTCATCTTTCACAAAATCCTGACCTTATCTACACGAACTTTCTACCTGCCATAACGGATATTCAGAATATATCTGATCGATTTGGTAGGAGAACGAGCGGAATCTATCTGATCACCAAACAAGAGTTAGAAGAGACTGTTGAACTGCCCGAAATACCACCTCTGTTGGGAAACATCATCCCTCCAAAAGAAGATCTTTCGCCACGTGTTTCACTGATAAAAGGCGTAATTACACAGCATATCAAACTATCACCGGACAGTAAGTCCCTCGCTTATGATACACTTGAAGGTGTTTATTATAGTAATTTAGCAACCGGACAGGATTTACGTGTCAGTTTAGGTGGGAGTATGCCCACATTCTCACCGGATGGAACAAAACTTGCCGTTGTTTTTGGAAATTTTGGACTTTTTGGTTTATGGTATAATCTTGACATTTTCTCTGTACCGGGTCTACGTCACATCAAAACGATTGAACGTATCACTTCCCCCATAAAATTCTTAGACATCAAATGGTCACCTGATGGAAAGTATATCGTCTACACAACTTATGGTGCACCATGGTGGGAAAAGAATAACGTCTATCAACATTATGCAATACCCTATGAGGGTGGAGAACAGATAAAACTTTTGGATAATATGTTTGAGAACAGGGTGTCAAAGTTTGATTGGACGCATATAGAGGGGACATTTCCTGTTGAACCTAAGAATAGATTGACAACCCTCTGGGGAACACTGAAGCAATAAACTTTACCCTAATGGATAGTCCAGACTAAATATGTAGGTCGGGTAGAGGAACGAAACCCGACACGTAATGATTGTGTCTATCATGTCGGGTTTCGCTTCGCTCTACCCGACCTACACTTTAAGAATAGACGCTCCATTAGGGTTCTGTCTACACTCAAATGATGAGTAGATCTGTTCGTAGGGACAGGGTTTCCCTGTCCGATAACAAATCATTTATGACTTGACAAGGCACTATATAAAAATGCGTTTTAGTTTTGGCAAACCGCCACATTTTTCACCAGAAGGAATTAAAAACATTATTGACTTAGGCGAGTTCACAATGGAAATGGAAACCCCGCAGCAATGATAGCGGATCAAGCATTATCCACTGTGAGGCGATAGGTGTGTCAAACATGTATTAGGTATAACTACCAAAAAAAGTTTACAAGAGGTATAGTCCATGAAGATCAGACGAATAGGTTTCTACTTGTGGATGCTTGTTGTTCTGCTACCACTGTCAATACATGCAGAACTCAGGGGTCATCTTGTCTATAGACACCCGTATAATTACGATGAGCTATGGATTACTGATATTAGAGATACACGTAATGCGCGACTACTATTTAAACATACCAACGTTATTCAAGATCTATCTGTGCAAAAAAATAGCCGCTACATCGCTATCCTTTCAGCAAACGGCAAGCCCCCATTGAATGTAGATGTTTACCGTATTGATACATTGCGGGGTGAAGCAATCCTAATACAAAATGAAATTGAATATGGTACACATATTGACATTTCACCCAGTGGAGATGTTGTCATCGCTGGACGTCCAACTTCAGGGGATATTCTAAAGGAGGGCATCTATCTAATTCGCAGGAGTGAAATAGGTAAACAGAATCCAAAGATCATATTGTTAAAGGAGATAGACATTGTGCATAATCTTGACTGGGCACCCAACGGGAAGCAGATAGTTCACGGTTCTACTAAAGGTGTTTTTATCCTTGATGTTGACACTAAAAATGAAACACGGATCAGTCGACAGGGCAAGAATGCAGTTTTTTCACCAGACGGTAAAAAACTCGCCTTTTCCTACTCTAACAACCTGACTGGTATCCGTCAAATCGATATTATCTCACTTGATACCTTGCAACCCTTAAGGACCATAAAAGACTTGTTCGTGCATTCGAGCTTTAGTGGACTTAGATGGACACAGGATGGAGAGTATCTGATTTACACAGTGTTCGTCATACATCTTTTCGAACAACCGACTCCACGCCACAACATTGCAATTCCTGTTAACGGTGGAACTCATGAAAGAATTTTGGATGCGTATCAAAGAGGCTTGAGCGTTTTCGATTGGATAAATCCAGCGTACCCCGTTGAACCGGTGAATCATCTGACCACGCTTTGGGGTAAAATCAAGCAATGATATTTGAAGGACGTTGCCACGAGCAAATCCTCATTAAATAGGGTGATTGTTATGAAACACTTGCTGAAATGTATCTGTCTATCGCTGGTTGTTCTGCTGCCACTGTCAATTTATGCGAAACTTACTGGCGAAATTATCTTTATACATCCAGACAATCCAAACGAATTATGGATTACCGACATAACCGACACTGCTAACGCACGCTTGCTATATCAACAGACACACCCTATTAGCGATTTTTCTGTCCAAAAAAATGGCAACTTCATCGCTACGCTTCGGTAGATTTGGCAGAAGAAGGCAATCCAACTTTAATCGGTTTTATGAAGGGAGAACGGATTGCTATTTATATTCATCCCATCGGGTTGATGTTTCAAAAGACTTCAGATAGTGGATGGGTTCTACAGAATGTTCTATCTTTTTCATATATGGTGCCTCTATATGTTACACTGTTTAGGACTAACTAATGCAGACTATTGTTCAGTAGCAGCCACATGAGCAGTGTTATATCAGTTTATTAAATAGAACGAGTTTTGTTTGCTATGGTGAACGACAACTCTGAATACATAAAAACATTTTTTGTTTGTTATGGTGAACGACAACTCTGAATACATAAAAACATTTATGATGAAGTATAATCACAATGGAGGTTTATAATGCTTCGCAACGTCTTGATAAACAGATGGATATTGGGCAGTGTTGTCCTTTTGATAATTGTCGCTGTCTCTTGTATTTTTTGGTACCAACATGAAACATCACCTGACGAGGAAGAAGTTGCCAAGGCCGATGAGGTGGTACGCCAGAAGCAAATAACTAATGAGACAGAGACTGACAACATGACTGAAGACAAAACCGATTCACCAGCCAGGGGTGTTTCTACAGACGATATCTCTACCGATAAAGGGAAGGTCTCTGACGCAGATATAGAGAAAATACTCAATGATACTGCTGCAGAAGGGAAGATATCTGATGTAGATGTAGAGAAAATACTCAAGGCAATTGTTGCTGAGGAGAAACAAGTGGAAGAAGCTCTTTCACCTGAAGAAACAAGAAAAATAGAAATGAAGAAACGAGTGGAAGAAATACGGAAAGAAATGGTACAAATAATCACCAAAGCTGGTGGGAAATTACACGCTGCTACACATCCTATAGAAATGGGGCAGATCCTCAAGTTACAGGGAGAGATGATAGCACTTCATAGAGAAGCAGAGGGTGAAACTGATCCTATTTTAGGTTTTATTCATGACTTGTCAGTGATGACGCATAATAACTTAAACTCTCAAGGTGAATTGTCTGTTTCAGGTGCTTCCAAAATAGCCGAATATATCTCCGATACGGGCGATGTTGACACGGCACAAAGAATGCAAGACCTTATACAGATAGTGCTTGACAGTGGCGACGACGTAATAAAACCTGAACATATAGAGACTTTTCAGAAAAATCTTCAGTAAGCTCTTAGGAGGTGTCCGTGCAAAAAAAAATCATTAACCTCACAACGAACTGACAATAGAACCACACCCGAAGATATGAATAATGCCAGCAATTCGTTTGAAGTGAGTGCTGATGACAATGAGAGGAGTGCAGAATTAAAAAGGAAGAGTGATAAAATAGATGAATTACATAAATCTATTCAAAACTTGTCGAGGAAAGAATTAGAAGAGGCTTCTGAGGAATTAGAAGAACTCTCAGAAAAACTATCCGAACTGAAGTAGGATGTAAAAGGTAATAATAATGATAGTAAAAACTATGTATGCTCCCTCTTGGGTGCTGTGTATTTTCAATTTTGCTCTGCACATGAGAAAGATTTTCATAAAAATAGCAATTTGTGTCGTACTTTTAAGTGCTTTCACAATTGGACACGGTAATGCTGGAGTCTGGAAGGATTTGTTTGATGAACCAGAACTGATGGGTTGGGAACGAATTGTTGAAGACAATCCGTGGTTTGCATCATGGGAACTTGATGAACTCGTCCCTGGAATCCTTTTCGGATCTATTCAAAGATCAAAACAGGAGCAGGTGATAGCAGCTGATTTTCTACACTGGAATGCACATCAATTTCAACTTAACAGAGTAGCAGTTGTGGGTGAAGAAATACGTTATCCAGTATATGTCCCAGATATTGCGGGTGAATTATGCATGTTCCTTGGTAAGCGACAACCTGAACCTGACTTCGCAGCAGGTTATATTTTCAGTCCTGAAAAGACAACAAAAATGCAGTTTTCCGCTAATGGTATTTACAAAATTGGTGAAGTGAAAGCAAAATATGATAAGATGCTCCGGTTGACATCAGGTAATTTAAAAGTTGTTTTTGATACGGGGAAGTTTCAACTATATACACAAAAACTTCTAATTACAGAATTTTTTGACCCTGAGGTCACTATGATTGATGTTGCCGGTTTGATGATAGTACATAAACCCTCTGCCCATTGGTTTAGCGGAAAGATATCATCCTTTTCGATTTCTGGCGATGGTATTCCTAATCATAATTCACTTGATGTACAGATGCATGAAACACAGTTAACTACAACTTGGGGAGCATTGAAACGTTTCTGAATATATTTAGCATATTCTTAGCATCTCAGTACTGTTGACCGACACAACAAAAAATGTTTCATGATGGCGTATTGTTCGTATAATTGCAAGGATTTTCATCACGTCAAATAATTGACAAGAAACTAATAATTCGCATGACAGCATGGAGACGAATGGGACATGAGAAACTACATCACAATTATAGTGCTTTTAAGTTTGATCTTGTGTGGACTTAGTCACGCCGGAACTTGGAGAGATGAGTTTAGAGAAGCAGAACTAAACGGATGGGAACGTATTGTGGAGGAGAATCCTTGGATTGCAAAATGGGTACTTGTGGATGAACCGTTCCGACTCTATGGTAGTATCCTAAAGCCTAAAGCCTAAAGATGAGTAGGTGACGGCAGCTGATTTTCTGCACTGGAATATTCAACAGTTTCAGCTTAATCGGTTAACTGTGATTGGTGAAGGGATGTTTTATAATCGGTACTCCAGAGACAAGTCTGGTGAACTTTGCTTATTCCTTGGTATGAGGCAACCTGAGCCTGACTTCGCAGCAGGGTATATTTTCAGTCCTGAAAAGACAACAAAAATGCAGTTTTCCGCAAATGGTGTTTACAAAATTGGTGAAGTGAAAGCAAAATATGATGGCATGTTCCGGCTGACATCAGGTAATTTAAAAGTTGTTTTTGATGCGGGGAAGTTTCAACTATACACACAAAAACTTCTAATTACAGAATTCTTTGACGCTGAGGTCTCTATGATTGATGTCGTCGGTCTGATAATCTTGTTTGAATTTCCAGGTAATTGGTTCATAGGGAGTATATCCGCCTTTACGATTTCAGGGATAGGCATTCCTAATCACAATTCGCTTGATGTGCAGATGCATGAGACACAGTTGACTACAGCTTGGGGAGCATTGAAACGGTTCTGAGTGAATTAAGGATATATGCTTGGAAAAATAACATCTGCCTTTTCACAAATACCGAATTGGTTGAGGGAGAAGTATGAAAAAGATCGAAAACACATGGGGTAGTACTGCCTACGTGAAGAAATTTAGATACTGACGACAGCAGAAACAATACCGATTAGCATTCCCGTTTACGGGTTGAATCGGGAACAAAAAGGAAAAGATAATGCTAAACGCTGACAGGGAAGTGAAATTCATGATAAGGCAAGTGATAAATAGTATCTTATATCTTGTTACAAGTATAGAAAAGCATTTCATAAAAATCGGACTTTGTGTCTTACTTTCAAGTGTGTTCACAATTGGATTTAGTCAGGCTGGAACTTGGAGAGATGAGTTTGATGAAACAAAACTCAATGATTGGGAACGCATTTTAGATGATAACCCATGGTCCGCCACATGGGAAACTGAAGGCGGACTCCTTATTACCAGTATTCAGAAGCCGAATCATATTTTGGTCAATGCATCTGACTTGTTACGCTGGAAAGCACGCCAATTTCAACTCCCGAGATTAACAGTGGTGAGTAAGGAAATACAATACGGACGGTTCCAACACAATGTTAGCAGTGAACTCTCTTTATTCCTTGGAAAACGCAAACTCGCACCTAACTTTATAGAAGGCTATGTTTTCAGTCCAGAAGACACAGAAAAATTGACAATAACAGCGAAAGGTGTTTACGAATTTGGTAAAACGAAAGCACAATATCATGAAAGGTTTCATGTAACCAAAAACCATTTAAAAGTGGTCTTTGATACTGGAAAGTTCAGACTCTTTACGCAAGACATTCTATTGACAGAATTTATTGACGATGAGATGGTGTTAATCGATGTTGTCGGATTGATAATCTCTTATAGACCCTTTGGAGATCACTCTATGGCATCCATCAATGCATTTTCTATTTCTGGACAAGATATTCCTAACCACAATTTTCTTGATGTACAGTTACGAGAGACGCATCTTACTTCTACTTGGGGATCATTAAAAAGTTCTGAGTAATCTTAAAATACTCTGGTTAGAACTATACGCCTTTGGTTAATACTACAGGAGGTAAATTTATGGCAAATGAAACAATAAAAGACATACTACGAACTCAAAAGTTTCTGTGTTTTGTTAATTTAAATTCAGAATGTATTAAGTGCATCACTAAATACGTCTTCTGTTTAACGCTACTGAATATGTATCTCTGTGGATATAGTTTCGCTGGAGTTTGGCAAGATACTTTTGATGATGCCGAACTCAAAGGATGGGAAAGAATTGCGGAGGGGGATCCTTGGAACGCCAAATGGGAAGTTGTGGATGGTATCCTATTCTCAGAAATTAGAAAACCTCGTGCCAGTCCAAGATGTGAGAAAACCGCAGCGGATTTTCTGCACTGGAACAAACACCAATTTAAGCTTGAGCGATTGGCGGTGACAGGTTCAAGAATTAATTATCCACAAGAAGGTCCAGATGGTATGGGAGAGCTCTGCTTATTCCTCGGGAAAATGCTCAATATTGATGACTTTGCAGTTGAAGGATACATTTTCAGTCCAGAAGAGACAAGTAAAGTAACGTTTTCGAAAAAGGATGATTATAGTAGAGGTAATACGAGAGCATGGTATGGAGATAAATTTCCATTCACTACACGTCACCTAAAAGCTGTTTTTGATTCAGGGCAATTCCAACTGTTTACAGACAGAGTTTTGCTAATCGAATTCGTTGACAATCGCTTCACACAGATTGATGTTGTAGGTTTACTCATTACATGCCATTTCGGTGGTGAAGCAAAGTTTGGGGCAAACATCTCAAGTTTTTCGGTCGCTGGGAATGGTATTCCTAACCATAGTCTTGCTGTTCAATTACAAAAAACGCAACTTACAGCCATTTGGGGACAATTGAAAGGTTTTGAGTAAAGTTCTAAAGCAATTCTATTTATAAAAGGTGTTATATGAAGCAGAGTCGAAACATTTTTCTATGGATTGTCATATTTTCTGCACCTACCATTTTTTCCTTCTTCAGTTTTGCACAGAGTTTTCAGACAGACTTTGATGGCTGGAAAGAAGATAACTGGGAACTATGGGGAGAACATTCTCTATGGAATGTTGAAAGAGACCATCTGCGGGGAAGGATTCACGTACCACGCATCACAACTGAACTGTTCCAATATAAAGGTCTCCCTGGAACATACAAAAATTATGATATTTCTGTTCACAAAAACATTATTCAGAGACAGGTAAAAAAACCTGGCTATGGTAACTTCACAATTATCTTAAGAAATCTCGGATCAAAGCGATCAGATTTTGGTGTCGCTTTAGGGAAGTTATTTGATTATCCACCTGAAGAACAGCCTTATTTCTATCTGTTTTTTATAGATGGAATACGTGCAGAAAGTATCAACGGCTGGGACGGTTCAGATCCTTTTCCAAAGTGGCATGTGCCCCGGCATCCAGGCACTCTTTGGGAAACACAGGAGTTATCATCTATGGAGCTTCGTTTTAATCGTGGACATTTTCAGTGGTTCGCAGATGGTGAAAAACGCGCTGATTTTAAAGATACCGAATTTTCATCAATAGAGATTATCGGATTTGTTTTGGCAGGAAGTGAACTACATATTGGAAATGCATGGGTAGATTATTTTGAGATTTCAGGGGTAGGACTTGCTGTTTTACCACAATCAAAGTTAGCGACTATATGGGGTCAGCTCAAACAGCGAAAATAACCGTGTTAAATATCCAGAGCTGAAAGAGAACGGATCCAAGCAATTCCCGCTACGATCCAAATATTGAAAACACAGATTGATGAACTTGGCAAGGAATTAAGATGCCTTGAACGTATTGAAGAAAAGTAGATAAAAGTTCGGTATAACATCGGATAAACCTGCACATCTATTACCTAAAAACAAAAGAGAAATAGTTGATTTGGGTGAGTTCCCAATGGAAATGGAAAATCCTAAGAAAACAGCCACTAAAAAATAGGAGAGTTATCATGAAATACTTCATTAGATACCTTTGTATTTGCTTAGTATACATATTTCCATTTACGATACATGCAAAGTTCACTGGTGAGTTCATCTTTTTTCATCCAGGAAACGATTACAACGAACTATGGATTTCACATTTTGAAAAACCAAAGAACGCACGCCTACTTTATAAACATACTAAAGAAGAGTTTATCTACGATCAATCATTACAAAAAGATGGTTCTCTTATCGTTATTTCTGCTGGACATATTCCATCTGACATATATCTGATAGATAGAAATCGGATAAGAGATGGAGCGCGCAACCTAACAAACAATAGATTTAATGCTACAAGTCGTGTTGACATATCACCTAACGGAGATATACTCTTTACAAACACCCAAATACTTGCTTTTCCTGATGTGCCTCAAGGTCTCTATCTCATGAAGGCGGATGAAGTCAAGAAAGTCAAACCACAAGCCACACTATTAAAGGAAGGATTTATAAACTTTTTCCGTTGGTCTCCCGATAGCGAGCAGTGCTTGTATTATTCTGAAAAAGGGCGTTTTACTGAAAAAGGGCTTTTTCTTTACAATCTTCTCACCACAGAAGAATTTCTGATCACGAAAGATAAAATGTTGCCTACTTTCTCACAAGATGGCAAAAGGTTTGCTTTTATTCATCAACCTACTCTTGAATCTAACGTTCACATTGACGTTATTTCACTTGAGAGCATGCATCCCAAGTTGTTCCCGAATGATCCTGAAGACAACTTGAGATTTGGTGGTCTCAAATGGCCTGCGGAAAATTATCTTTCTTATAAAATATACGATAGACAAACAAAACATACAAAGCATTTTGTAATCCGAATTGATGGTGGTTCTCCTGTACAGATATTGGAGGAGATGGAGGACATATTTGAAAGAGGGTTACCAGGTTTTAGTTTGGGAAACGCAACTTTCTCTGTTGAACCCACAAATCGACTCACTACACTCTGGGGAAACTTGAAACAAAAACACTAAAATAAACCATAGCAGAGAGAGAACGGATCCAAGCAATTCCCGCTACGGTCCAAACATTGAAAACACAGATTGGTGAACTTGACAAGGATCTAAGATGCCTTGAACGTATTGAAGAAAAGCAGATAAAGATTCGGTATAAATTTGGAAGACCTTTGCATCTATTACCTAAAAACAAAAGAGAAATAGTTGATTTAGGTGAGTTCCCAATGGAAATGGAAAATCCTAAGAAAACAGCCACTAAAAAATAGGAGAGTTATCATGAAATACTTCATTAGATACCTTTGTATTTGCTTAGTATACATATTTCCTTTTACCATACAGGCGAAGTTCACTGGTGAGTTCATCTTTTTTCATCCAGGAAACGATTACAACGAACTATGGATTTCACATTTTGAAAAACCAAAGAACGCACGCCTGCTTTATAAACATACTAAAGAAGAGTTTATCTACGATCAATCATTACAAAAAGATGGTTCTCTTATCGCTATTTCTGCTGGACATATTCCATCTGACATATATCTGATAGATAGAAATCGGATAAGAGATGGAGCGCGCAACCTAACAAACAATAGATTTAATGCTACTGATGATGTTGACATATCACCGAACGGAGATATACTCTTTACAAACACACATGTGCTTGCTTTTCCTGATGTACCTAAAGGTCTCTATCTCATGAAGGCGGATGAAGTCAAGAAAGTCAAACCACAAGCCACACTATTAAAGGAAGGATCTATAAACTTTTTCCGTTGGTCTCCCGATAGCGAGCAGTTCTTGTATTATTCTGAAAAAGGGCGTTTTACTGAGAAAGGACTTTTTCTTTACAATCTTCTCACCACAGAAGAATTTCTGATCACGAAAGATAAAATGTTGCCTACTTTCTCACAAGATGGTAAAAGACTTGTTTTTATCCATCAACCTACTCTTGAACATAACGTTGACATTGACGTTATTTCACTTGAGAGCATGCATCCCAAGTTGTTCCCGAATGATCCTGAAGACAACTTGAGATTTGGTGGTCTCAAATGGCCTGCGGAAAATTATCTTTCCTATAAAATATACGATAGACAAACAAAACATACAAAGCATTTTGTAATCCGAATTGATGGTGGTTCTCCTAAACAGATCTTGGAGGAGATGGAGGACATATTTGAAAGAGGACTACCAGGTTTTATTTTGGGAAACGCAACTTTCTCCGTTGAATCCACAAATCGACTCACTACACTCTGGGGAAACTTGAAACAAAAACACTAAAGTAAACCATAGCAGAAAGAGAACGGATCCAAGCAATTCCCGCTACGGTCCAAACATTGAAAATACAGATTGATGAACTTGACAAGGAATTAAGATACCTTGAACGTATTGAAGAAAAGCAGATAAAAGTTCGGTATAAATTTGGAAGACCCTCACATCTATTACCTAAAGACAAAAGAGAAATAATTGATTTGGGTGAGTTCCCAATGGAAATGGAAAATCCTAAGAAAACATCCACTAAAAAATAGGAGAGTTATCATGAAATACTTCATTAGATACCTTTGTATTTGCTTAGTATACATATTTCCATTTACGATACATGCAAAGTTCACTGGTGAGTTCATCTTTTTTCATCCAGGAAACGATTACAACGAACTATGGATTTCACATTTTGAAAAACCAAAGAACGCACGCCTACTTTATAAACATACTAAAGAAGAGTTTATCTACAGTCAATCATTACAAAAAGATGGTTCTCTTATCGCTATTTCTGCTGGACATATTCCATCTGACATATATCTGATAGATAGAAATCGGATAAGAGATGGAGCGCGCAACCTAACAAACAATAGATTTAATGCTACTGATGGTGTTGAAATCTCACCCAACGGAGATATACTCTTTACAAACACACATGTACTTGCTTTTCCTGATGTACCTAAAGGTCTCTATCTCATGAAGGCGGATGAAGTCAAGAAAGTCAAACCACAAGCCACACTATTAAAGGAAGGATCTATAAACTATTTCCGTTGGTCTCCCGATAGCAAGCAGTTCTTTTATTATTCTGAAAAAGGGCTTTTTACTGAAAAAGGACTTTTTCTTTACAATCTCCTCACCACAGAAGAATTTCTGATCACGAAAGATAAAATGTTACCTACTTTCTCACAAGATGGCAAAAGGCTTGCTTTTATTCATCAACCTATTCTTGAACCTAACGTTGACATTGACGTTATTTCACTTGAGAGCATGCGTCCCAAGTTGTTCCCGAATGATCCTGAAGACAACTTGAGATTTGGTGGTCTCAAATGGCCTGCGGAAAATTATCTATCCTATAAAATATACGATAGACAAACAAAACATACAAAGCATTTTGTAATCCGAATTGATGGTGGTTCTCCTGTACAGATATTGGAGGAGATGGAGGACATATTTGAAAGAGGATTACAAGGTTTTATTTTGGGAAACGCAACTTTCTCCGTTGAACCCACAAATCGACTCACTACACTCTGGGGAAACTTGAAACAAAAACACTAAAGTAAAAGAGGTATAGTCTATGAAGATCGGACGAATAGGTTTCTACTTGTGGGTGTTGGTTGTGCTGCTGCCACTGTCAACTTATGCGGAACTTACTGGGGCAGTTGTCTATAAACACCCGTATAATGCCAACGAGCTATGGATTACTGATATTAGAGATACACGTAATACACGATTACTATTTAAACATACCACCGTTATTAGAGATCTGTCTGTGCAAAAAAATAGCCGCTACATCGCTATCGTTTCAGATAACGAAAATCACACATTAAAAGAAGATACATACCTTATTGATACATTGCGGAATAAGGCAATCCTAATACAAAATAAAATTGAACATGTTACGTATATTGACATTTCACACGACAGAGATGTTGTCTTCACAACCTCTCCATTTGCCAGGAATATTCAAAAATTAGGGATCTATCTTATTGAAAGGAGTGAAATAGGTAAACAGACTCCAAAGATCATATTGTTAAAGGAGATAAACAGTGTGCCACATCTTGACTGGGCACCCAACGGGAAACAGATTGCTCACGGGTCCTATGATGGTTTATTTATCCTTGATGTTGACACCAGAAATGAAACACGTATCAGCCGAGAAGGCAAAATACCAGCTTTTTCCCCGGACGGTAAAAAGATCGCCTGCTCTTACGTAGACGTTGCGACAGGTAATTCTCAAATAGATATTATCTCACTTGATACACTGCAACCCTTGAAGACCATAAAAGACGTGATAGGACAATCGGACCGTCCTCTTATATGGTCACCGGATGGAAAGTATCTAATTTACAGCGCAAGAGGCAGCCACCTTGTAGAACAAGGAAATGTAGACTACAACATTGCAATTCCCGTTAACGGTGGACCTCATGAAAGAATTTTGGATACGGATGCAAGAGGCGTGGAAATGTTTGATTGGATAGACCCAGCATACCCCGTTGAACCGGTGAACCATCTAACCACGCTTTGGGGTAAAATCAAGCAATGATATTTGAAGGACGTTGCCACGAGCAAATCCTCATTAAATAGGGTGATTGTTATGAAACACTTGCTGAAATGTATCTGTCTATCGCTGGTTGTTCTGCTGCCACTGTCAATTTATGCGAAACTTACTGGCGAAATTATCTTTATACATCCAGACAATCCAAACGAATTATGGATTACCGACATAACCGACACTGCTAACGCACGCTTGCTATATCAACAGACACACCCTATTCGCGATTTTTCTGTCCAAAAAAATGGCAACTACATCGCTACGCTTACCGAATACAGTGACCCGAATAAACCCCACGATATTTATCTAATTGATACAGATAATATCAGCGATCCAGAACGTATGATGACCCATCAAAGATTTCATCAGATACTTGATGTTCATCTTTCACAAAATCCTGACCTTATCTACACAAACTTTCTTCCTGCCATAACGGAACAAGAAAATAAACATGACCAATTTGGTAGGACAACGAGCGGAATCTACCTGATTCGCAACAAAGAGATAGTAGACCCTACTGTGCCAATTCCACCACGTGTACCACCTCAGTTAGAAAACATCATCCCTCCAAGAGAAGTGCTTTCGCCACGTGTTTCACTGACAAAAGGCGTAGTAGCAGAGCATGTCGCACTATCACCTGATGGAAAATATCTCGCTTATGATAATCCTGGGGGCGTTGATCTCATCATATTAGAAACCGAACAGGATTTACGTGTCAGTATAGGCGGGAATATCCCCGCATTCTCACCGGACGGGACAAAACTTGCCGTTGTTTTTGGAAATATTGGATTTTTTGGTTTATGGTATGAAGTTGACATTTTCTCTGTGCCGAGTCTACGTCACATCAAAACGATTGAACGTATCACTTCCCCCATAAAATTCTTAGACATCAAATGGTCACCTGATGGAAAATATATCGTCTACACAACTTATAGTGCACCATGGTGGGAAAAGAATAACGCCTATCAACATTATGCAATACCCTATGAGGGTGGAGAACAGATAAGACTTTTGGATAATATGTTTGAGAACAGGGTCTCAAAATTTGATTGGACGCATATCGACGGGACATTTCCTGTTGAACCTAAGAATAGATTGACAACCCTCTGGGGAACACTTAAGCAGTAAACTTTACGCTTTAGGAAATCTAGTCCAATACAACACCCGTATACACATATGTATGTTTGTGCTATTCGCAAGCGCAGTAAAGCAACACATAATCCCGGTGTGAGCCGAATAGAACGATACCAATGTATCCCGAGTTGTTGGCAAACATCTTCAACTCTCACCATTTCTGTTTAGTGGTGTTCTGTAAATATGAGTTAATAATACATAATTTTCATCAATAGAGATGATCGGATTTGTTTTGAAGGAAGTGAACTACATATTGGAAATGCGTGGGTAGATTATTTTGAGATTTCAGGATTAAGACTTGCTGTTTTACCACAATCTCAGTATTTTTGGGCTGCAACCTTGAGTGAGAACCTATATAACGCTGGTAATCCATATTAAAAACCAAGTTGAAATCCAATTTAGAACTGAATTTCAACTTGATTTATTACATTCAATAATTTCGGTCTTATATGCAAGCGTACCGTAAATCACATAAGTGTCTTTGGTGGTATCCTTAAACTGAGGTTATCATTAACAAGTTTGGCAAGAGATTTCCTCATTTGGCTAAATGCTCTATCTGTTCTGCCACCACTAATTTCATGAGTTATATTTTTCCTTGGCTTCATACATATTAGCGCATGTGCCTTATTATCTGGTTCAGGGTCGTGCTTAACGACAATATCATGGTCTATTACGCCCATATTTTTATCTTCCATAATTATATTAACCACATCGTCAACAATTAAACCAATAACACCGTCTGTATCAAACCCTGCCTCTTGGTTTTTTCTGGGGCGAACGAGTTAATGCTGGCTACATCCGCTGATAGTTTTTCACCTCCGCAAAATGCTGCACTTTGTATTTCTAAAAATCCATCAGGAAGCTCTTTGTAATGATCGTTGCGTGATGGATTATTAATATCTATGGCTTTAATCCATCTATATATCTCTTCGTGCACACCTACAGAGTTACAAGTTTCCATTAATTATCCATTCCCATGTTTCTTTATAAATTTCTTTAGTGAGTGTTCCGTCCGATGATATTAATCGACCGTCCTGAAACCAAAGTTTTGTAAAATATACACACTTATCTTTAATCTCAAAGTATAAAGACCTGCCATCTCTTTCCCACTTTATGGAGATATAATCATCTTCATCTATTTTTATATCTACCATATCTAAACGGTATATGCCAATGTCAATATATGATGCGAAATTTTTTATAAAATCTTCCGTATATTGTATATCATCAATAGGTGGGTTTTCATACTGATATAATACATCAAATTTCGATATCATAGAATCTACAAAAAAACGTTTTGTCTCAAAAGACAAACTTTTTTGATATTCTTGAGATTGTTGATCTCCAAAAATATTCATTTTCAAATTTCCTATTGTTTTTTATGCCATTCATTCGAGTCTCGCCACCTCAATAAATTAAAATGAGGCAACTATACGAATATCAATAGAATACCATAGTAACAAAATCAGAATCAAACCTTTTTCCATTTACAAAAAAATCAACTTAATTTATGTCCAAAACTACTAATTGCGTTATTTTTATATTTCTCATCTATATTGCGGAATACGGTTTTCCTCTTGCTGTAGATATTTTTTGATAAGTTTTACGTTGGTCGTCTTTGCATTTGGATAGTTGTTTGCGATTCTCAGAGTGTTTTGTTCAATTCATCGGTTTTCCTTTTTCACACTGATATTATACCTAATTCTGTGTGGTGATCAGAAGTTTTGTGGTTTGCCGAACAATAAATATCTAATATATTTACAACAGGTTTGCAGGAAAATAGGGTTGATAAGTTTTTGCATCTCTGTTGATCGTAAATTTTGTTTTTAGCTATCTTGAGAATTATAGACTTCCAACTTTCTCCACGTACCCTTATACCAAACATGGAAATAGTGAATATCCAACCATGCTGAATCTTTAGGATAAGGAGGAGGGCCTTCGCTGCTGTCAAACCACAGATAGTCGTTAGGCAGCTCTAGCGGTAGCTTAGGGTATCGTTTGCGAAAAGTTTCTACAAAAATTTTCGCTCTCATAACAGTTTCAGTAGTTTTGTCAATATCAATAGCTGGAATTAGAGAACATGGTAAATAAGTGAGGTGTTTAACATCTTCCATCGCTCCTTTGACCATACTTTTTGGAAAGCAAATACTAAGACAACATCTCCCTTCAATAGGATTTCCTTGACGTAGTTTCTTTGACCATTGATGCACTAAATAAGCTCCCCACACGGCAACTCCAACGCCAATAAGAGCAATAATGGGTGTGGTAATATCGGCAATCTTGACTAAGGTATCAAGCATAAAAATTCCTCCTCATCTGGTTGATCTATGATTAAATTGGATTTGGTATTAGAATATTAGTTAAAAATTCTTAACTTTTCCCATTCCTTTTCAAGATCACACTTAGATTTCTTGCCACCGTGGATACTCGGTTCGGCACACAACAATTCGCGGAGGCGATGCACAGCCTTGTGTGCATCTTCACTTGTGATATCCAAAACTTCATTCAGCAAACGACGGTCAAGTTCATGACGTACTGGATCGTGGTCTGACTCATTGAAAGGAAGCATGCGCTTATGTTTCAAGTCATGGAAAATACGTTCTGCATTTGCCAATGCTTTGTCTGGTAAACAGCGTACATCCAGTGTAGGCAGTTGAAGCAAGGATGTTCTTGAACCTCTACCTCTCCCCGGTTGTTGTTTTCCACTATTTGCCCAGTGTAGCAAAAGTCCTAATGTTGAATTTCCCCAGAGAGCCCAAACATAATCAAAAATCTGCTTTTCAAAAACAACGTTGGGCAATGAGCTTATCCCAAGAGCGGGATTTTCAGTAAAGAGAACACCAAGGGAATTGGCACTGAAACCTATATCAACATTAAAGTGTACACGTCCACTGCATGTGAGTATCATCTGTGCTTTTTCGTGACGATTGCGACGAGGAATAATATGGCAATCGGGTTTAACTATCATTGCCCGTTGTGCTGGAGCGTTAAGATGCCATAACCCTGGATACAGATCGGTATCTGCACAACCTTCTTCTATATCAAATGCTCCGCGTTTCCCTTTCTCAAAAATATCACGGTGACTGGCACTAATCTTCGCAATATCATTAACTAAGCAGATAGGAATTTCATAAGAAGTTGCTTGTGTAGGCAACCACATTGCGCCGTTTGCTAAACGGTGTGCGGATTGGATTAACGCCATCTCCTTTATTCGAACCGCATCCCACATGCTGTCTATCTGTAGCGGACAATTGAGTGCATGTCCAAAAATCTCATCCCCAACTTTGAGAGATTTACCTCCGCTTGGTGCGTCTTCCAAGCGTCGCAAGTTATCAAACTTGTATGTGATATTGGCTATCTCAAATGCTTCTAATACACTACGCGGTCGATGAGAAAGAGAAATAAAAGTGCCCCGTCCTGTCCTGTTGTCTTTTTTACCTTTGGTTGCCACTACCATGCACTCTGCCATATTCGTATCCGCAGAGAACGCGCAATCTTCAGCTTTGGCATCCGCGATGGTTAGGACAACCACATCGTGGTATTCAGTTGCCCACATATTCCTGACTTTCTGCCAATCTGAGACAGCGAGACAGGTAATAGGTAAAATGAACCCCATTCTGCTTTTGCCATTTTCTTTTAGCATCTTGTCTGCAAGATCCACAAAATCAGAAGCGAGTCCTGCATTGCCGTTGCCGACTCGCCAATCTTTTCCCCTGCGTGCTTTCCGCATGTTCTGTTCTTCTTCTTTGTCCCTGTACTTTCCTTTGAATACGGCTTTAGGCGTGCCACTGCTTGCATCAGAGTCCGGTCTGGTAAACGGTGGATTTAAAACGACAATATCAAATTCGTTATGGTGAAATTCCTGTTGTGTAATCACTGTCGAGTCGTCTTCTCCACCTACTTGTTGAACTTCTGTACCCATCATTGGAAGCGGAAGCGTTTCAGGGATATCAAACAGATCAAGTGCACCGAGGGCATAACTGCCATCTCTCTGTTTGCCATAGGGCATTGTATAGACTCGGGTATTACCGATTTTCAGGTCAGGGTAGGTGCTTGTCAAAAGAGAGGCGGTGAGGTGACTGGCATTTGGCATAATATCGCATCCAACGAGGTTTTTCTCTACCATCTGTGTGTGAATAAGGCTGCCTTTACCGCCAGTTTGTTCGTGAAGTTCAAGGATACGTTGGTATGCCCCGTTAAGAAGTGAACCTGTTCCGCAAGCAAAATCAGCAACTTTCAATCCGCTTACATTTTCTTGGGTTTTCGGGAGGACCAAGGCAGACAGCAAGGAAACAGATTCAAGACGCGTGTAGTTTGCTGCGACATACTTTCTGTCAACAATTAGTCGTTGAAAAACAGTTCCTGCGAGTTCGTGGACCTGTGTGAGTCGTTGGTCAACCAGTTCCCTTGCTGCCCTGCATAGTATTGCCAGCACCCTATCAATCAGTTCGTCGTCGGTTGCGATTGCCTCTATGAGCCGTTTCGCAACATAGAAAATCGGACGGTAATTTACGTTGAGAATAACGTTCCATCCAGCAATTACTTGATCGTAGCGGAGTCGTCGCGCGTTGTCGGATAGCATCCGTTTGAGAGATAAGACATTTTCCATTTCAGGTTTACCTGCAAGGGCACTCTGAAATACGAATGCGTTGGTAATGATCAGCATTGCCATCCGCGAAGTTTGTTCACCAGATTTTTGAAAGAGAATCCCCTCAATTTCTTCTCCGATACCGGGGCGTTCTGAAATTGCCTCCTCAAGCTGCTGCGCGGCAATTTCTATCCGTGCCTCTAATAAGTCAGCGGCAGCGTTAATTTTAGAGATTGGCGTTGCCCCGACGCGAATAGCGGTTGCGATGTCGGCAACACTGCCTTTTAACCAACCCTTTTTTGGAAA
The DNA here is from genome assembly GCA_965261435.1 of Candidatus Poribacteria bacterium. Lineage (GTDB taxonomy): Bacteria > Poribacteria > WGA-4E > WGA-4E > WGA-3G > MSPOR6. The sequence continues at coordinate 951,400 of CBDHDL010000021.1, read as the reverse complement.
ACGGTCGGGTTCTGTTTCGTTATTCTGTTCTGTATCTTCGGTTTCATAGGTGAATGGTACAGAATCGGGCTCTGCTTCGTTTTCAGGTGTTGGTCTGTTGATAAGCATGTAAGCAATATCTTCAGCATACCGTACTTCTGCGTCAATGTTTCCTTGTGGCATCGTTTTGAAACGCGCAGGCATGCGGACACGGAGGACGTTCTCAACGGTATCATAGGTAAGACCTGAGAAAACGCTGGGATCAAGCAGCATTCCAAAATGTGCCTTTGCCTGTGCCATGCCAGAAAGATTTGGTGTTGGACCGTCGACTTTCACTTCAATAACGATTGGGTTTCGTCCTGTTTCAGTGACAATTACATCAGGTTTCGTTGTTGCATTTAGGAAAGGTCTTGTTATTTGTTCGTTAACACTCCATGCTTCTCGCATGTTACGTAAAACATTTACGAAAGCACTGGTAATTGTATTTTCGCTGTTTGGCATGACTTTGATACCGAATTATTTAGAAGTTAAACCCTTTCCAAGAGTATAAAGATAGTGGAATGAACGATTGCGTTGTTTGCACGATTTCGTGTCAATTTCAAGTTGGCAGATCTAAAAGTTTTGACGGGTTGACAGGAAATTGGAATCCACACCGCTCAACTATCAAGACAATCGTATCTGTAACCCATTTATCAGCGTATGGTGATACAATTACCTGGCTATTTTTACCAATTAGCGTTTTAACATTAATTTTAATAGGTCTGCCAAATTCATAGGGGTCATCTTGTAAACATGATACAACATCAATGATTGCACGTACTTCCTGTTCGTACTTAAAAGGTGTTCTTTTATAGAAGTACGGATAATGCAGCCATATTTCTGGCGGTACGTCTTCAATCATATCAATTTGATTATAATCTTCAATGTATTCTATTTTACCAATAAATACATTAGGTTCATCCGGCAAACTTTTCTTTAAGTTTCCGATAGTTGTTTTGATTGCTATACCGTTATTGCGTAGGTGATATTTATCCCACATTGCCATGGATTCCTCGTCGCCGTGATGCCAACAGTTACACATGATGTATTGACGAAAGTTTGGTGCAATCTGGCTGCCCGAGGATTCGTAAGACAGCGTTATTGATTCCGGAATGTATCCTTCGAACTTGTCATCGTACTTATCGGCTCTTGTAAAAAATAAGGATCCTGTTGCTAAAATATTGGCAAACTTTTCAAAACTCATATATCGCCACACAGTATCTTCATCTTTAGGTTGTCCGATACCTTTTAGTTCTTTAGACATAAACTTCTTCTTTCAAAGTGAATGCGTCAGTCTATTGTCCCTGAAAATCTCTGAATGCATCACGAGTTTTCATGGCTATAGATTCAATAGTTCCTACATCAAAAGTCATCATATCAATCTTTTCCGAGTCAGTCCTAACACTTTTTGACATCATGCCATAGATGAACTTATGAGATCTGAGCCAGTTAACTGTATCCGTATCAGGGATTTCATCTTCTACCACTCTCATTCTCACCATGTATTCATCAAGTTTTACAGGTAGTGCAGACATTAGTGTAGACTTATAACGTATACATTTGATTTCTACTAATTGCCAATTTATATCAAAGTCTTTTGTTTCTTCTCTCAAAACTTCTTCAAATTTCTCCTGAAAATCAACTTTCATTTCTACCTCCGTATATAATAGTACCTATACTGTTTAGCATAATTTCACTGAATTGTTTGAGAGTCAGACACTTTACCCAAATAAAGATGCGTCGGGTTGTCCACGATAAAGAACGACACGATACCGCAACGTCAAAGTCTCATCAGGCGCGAGATGGAGCGGTTCATGATAGACGGGTGAGGGATGGATTAGGCAGTAGTTTTCTCGGTTGCGAACCCACCACGGTGTCGGATGACGGGGATTATCTGGATGGTCGATGATTGCAACACCGTAGGTTTCATTGTCTGCTGGATGTTGGGATGTGAAACTGCACCACCGACTCTGTTGTCCGAAGATGTCCATCGGTTCGGTACGTCCATCAGCGTCTAAGAGTTTGCCGGGTGTGATAATATTGTCAAATCGGATTGCCATACCGCTGTAATATCTACCCATCCCACCAGGGTCGCCACGGCGTAGATCAAGCACTACTTCACGTTCTGTCGGACGAAGTGTCAATCCTACAGAAATCTGCAGGGTATCATCAGAAGGATCATGAACGGTTATTCTTCTTGTTTCATTAAGGTGTGTTGTGCCTTCCCAATCTATCCAGGCGTTTTCTGTTAATATACTTGCACTGTCTGGAGTGGTGTTTAATGAAACAATTCGTTGATGAACGATCTTACCGAAACCTGTCGGGTCAGCTCCTTTCGCTGGTTGTTCCCAAAAGTTGACATCATTGACTTTTTTCCATGCAACCCAGAGTCCTTGATGATGGACGTGATCACCGGGTTCGTTCATAGTAAGTGATGGTGCGCCGGGTAAGTTCAACGGGTGACAAAATGGACGGTTGCCATCTTCAGGAAAATGGTATCCTAAGACTTGTTGATCATTCCAGGCGATAGTTAGACTGTGTTGTGTTTTTGATAGTGAGTACATATTTAATCGTCTTACGGCACAACGTAATGTGCCTACTACTTTGCTTAGTTGAGATATGGATTTACAACTTCGCGTTCAATAGCCAAACCTTCCCATTCATCATCGCCAGGTCCGTCGTAGATAAGGGTGTGCGGTCCAGCAAAACCTGCATTCTTCGTAAGTTCAAGGCATTGGATATAATCTTCTTTGTCTATCTCTCGCGGTGCAGCAAAATGTGCTTTTGTATGACACGATTCCGCTAAAGGAGCGATTTCGGCAAGGTTCGTATATTTTGCCTCACCACGCCAGTTACCAAAATCTAAACACAGTCCGACTTTTCCATCTAATTGATCTAAGATCGTCATCACATTTTCTGGGGTGGAGAAGATAGAGAACCAGTTCTCAGTCATCAAGCGGATACCTGCTGTTTCCGCTCGTTCAGAGAGACGAGATAATGCTTGCTGACTTTGTGCTAATGTAACCTGAGTCGGTTCTGCTTTTCCACCGATGACGCGTGCACACTTTGCACCGAGTTCTCCCGCGATGTCAATCCATTTTTCAATCCAAGCGATGTCGCGTTCCGCGTTAGCAGGATGGGTAATATCACCTTCATCTATTAACAAAGAGAATAGCTCAACATCGGCATCTTGGAGTGCAGCACGGAGTTCAAATAGATAACTGTTCTCAACTGATGGAAGATGAAAATGGCATAACTCCATGGTATTGATACCAAATTCAAATATCCGTTTAGGTAAGTCCAAAAGTGGAATGGGACCACTGTTGTGAGTTTCAGTTGGGATTTGCATGGCGTGTCCGGGACCTGTGAAACCGGGTTTGCCGAGCTGCCGATGCAAACTCCAACTTGATACTGAAATGCGGGGTGATGCCATACTTTAAGTCTCCAAATGATCAATCTACTGACGTGACATTACAGTGTCTGATTAATCCACGCAACAACTTTTTCAGTCATAATAGCGGACGAATCACCAGAAAAAACGTGGTCTACACCGGGAAGTTCAAGGAGTTCAGTCGGTTCATTCGCGAAATTGAGGATATCAATGCTATCTTGAAGAGGAACGATGTCGTCTTCTGTGCCGTGAACTAAGAGCCACGGAACAGCAAATTTACTTGCTTGTTTTGCGACACTATCAATCGTTGCCATGTCATCCATATAGGTTCGTGAGAGTGGACAATCTGGCTCATCCCACATAAAACCCTTATCGGGTGTGACATCGCCAAATTCACGTTTAGCAAATTCTTTTGTATGTACCATACCTGCCAATGAGACGAGGACTTGGATGCGTTCATCTGTAGCAGCACGCAATACACCGACTGCCCCACCCATACTATGTCCAACATAGCAGACTTTATAATCACTAAGAATGTCTATGATGCTGCCGAGGTCTGCCACCTCTTTTGTGATAGTGGAGTCTGTAAATGCACCTTCCGATTCACCATTGCCAGAAAATGAGAAGCGGAGAGCGGAGATACCAGCATCTGCCAGTCCTTCTGCTAAGGCGATAAGTGCAGGTCTATCTTTATTACCAGTGACACCGTGTCCAATTACCACGATTCTATTGTCTTTACCTTCGTGATATGTATAATCAAGGTGTTCACCGTGTTCGTTTCTAATTTCACCAAACATAAGTTTTTTGTTTTCCTAATATGGATGATTGTAAAGATTCTGTGAAAGAAGTATATTCAGGTCTACCCATCTGACATCTCCTCTTCGGTTTTCTTTCCGATGCCAAGTTCTTTTCTCATTTTCTCAATGTTCTTATAGAAGTCAGGTGGTGGCGGCGGTGCGGGTTTATATTTCCTACCGAGTGCTTTCTCCCTTTTATTGACTTCTTCCAAATGTGCAATAAGTTCTTCCATTGAATTGAATTTGGCAGCGAATTCTTCTTTCATTCGATATATTTCTTCAAGGACAGGATCGGTTAGGGGTTCAGGCTTTTCTTTCATTTTGCTCTCCTCAATTAGGTTTATTGGAGTACAAATAGTTGTAGGTCCATACCCGGCGGTGCGACATACTCGCTCAATATGCTGCCGCTTTGTTTCATTGACAATATGCTTAAAGTTCCATGAAATCAGATAGTCAAGATTATCAACTGCTGCAATTGCAATATGTTGCGCATCTTGAGGCGAGTTTTGTGGAACAGCACCCGAATCCATTAAGTGTTGTGCCAGCACATTCGCTTGTGAAGACATATCTAATCTTGTAAAGTCAACAATCGCTTTAAGTCGAAGTTGAGATTCTTTTTCATCACCTTGACTTATTTCACTGATAACTATATCTGAGACAATAAATTCGAATCTATCGGAATACTCAAATAACAACTGCCGAGTTGCTTCTTGTCGAGACAATACAAGACTATTACGACTCAGAAGTGAAGTTAAATAACTGACTACTGATGTTTCAACATAGACTGTTGGTTTTATTGCCGCGTATTCTCTCATCAAGTAGGTTTTTTCAGATAGCAATTTTATTTGCGAGGCACGAATGCCTCACAAGACTTTTTAAGATAAACTACGCTCCGTGCCCGTTATTCTTAAGTGCATCAACAACCTTTTCAGGTTTGATGGGCAGCTCAGTAACACGGATACCGATTGCATCTTTGACGGCGTTTGCCATTGTTGCCAATGTCGGTGTGATAGGGGGTTCTTCAACTTACTACGATCCTATTGTCTTTACCTTCGTGATATGTATAATCAAGGTGTTCACCGTGTTCGTTTCTAATTTCACCAAACATAAGTTTTTTGTTTTCCTAATATGGATGATTTATAAATACGATGCGTAAGAGGCAGATTTATAACTGCTCATCAGAAACTTTATTTTCAGATTTCCTTACGATTCCAAGTTCTTTATAAGCTTTTTCCATTCTTTCTTCAAAGTCAGGGGGCAGTGGTGGAGCGGGGATATATTTCCTGCCCCGTGCTTTTTCCTGTTTTTGTATTTCCCTCAGATAAGCGTTGAGTTCTTCCATTGAATTGAATTGGGCATTAAATTCTTCTTTCATCCGATATATTTCTTCAAGGACAGGATCAGTTGGGGGTTCAGGTTTTTCTTTCATTTTGATCTCCTCAATAAGGTTTGAAAGTGTACATATACTTGTTGGTGTATACCCAGCGGTGCGACATATGTTTCAACATAGACTTTCGGTTTTATTGCCGCGTATTTTGTCATCAAGTAATGTTTTTATCAAATAGCAATTCTGTTTTTGAAATAAACTACTGGATAGTCCATGTTAAACTTGTAGGTCGGGTAGAGGAACGAAACCAGACAAATACCAAACGCGCATTTGGCGTTGATTTGGACACGTAATGATTGTGACTATCTTGTCGGGCTTCGCTCTACCCGACCTACAAGTTAAGTATTGACAGAACACTACGCTCCATGTCCGTTGTTCTTAAGTGCATCAACGACCTTTTCAGGTTTGATGGGCAGCTCGGTAACACGGATACCGATAGCATCTTTGACAGCGTTTGCCATCGTAGCCAATGTTGGTGTGATCGGCGGTTCTCCAACACCTTTGGCACCGTAAGGACCGTTTGGTGCGGGTATCTCAACGATCACAGATTCAACTGTCGGAAGGTCAGCAGAGGTCGGTACACGGTAGTCTACGAAACCGGGATTTATGTTTCCGTTTTCCCCGTATTGCATCTCCTCCATCATAGCCCACGCGTAACCTTGTACGGTACCACCTTCAATTTGTCCTTCAACAGCCATCGGATTAATAGCAAAACCGACATCTTGAGAGGCAACGAGTTTCAGTACCCTTGTTCTACCGGTATCGGGGTCTACTTCTACTTTTGCTATCTGCGCTGCGAGTGCAGGTGTACTCGGTTGACGGGCAAATGAGCCCTTTCCAACGATCGGACCGCCTGTTGTTGAAAGACTATACGCTGCGAGCTCACCTAATGAAATAGACTTCGGCGGGTCCTCAGTGATTATATGTACTGCACCATCTCTCAATTCAAGGTTATCCTGATTTGTATTGAGTCTTTCTGCGGCGAGTTCAAGAATCCGTCTGTGTGCATCTTCAGCAGCAAGTTTTGCGGTGTTACCCATCGTGAACGTAACGACACTACCACCTGAACCTGTTGAATACGGCGCTGAATCTGTGTCTCCACGACGGATCGTAACATTTTGATACGGAACGGTCAATATTTCAGCGATGATTTGTGTGATCGCTGTGTCCGTTCCTGTGATGTCCATTGAACCGTGGAAAATTCGTACGCTTCCATCTTCGTGAACAGAGACATAAACACCACCCGGACCACAACCGTTTGTCCAATCACCGATAGCGACACCCCATCCTTGGTTGTCATCAGCTTCACGATCCCACCATCCGGCTGCATCTGCAACTGCTTCTAAGGTTTCCTTGTATCCTACTTTCGGTTCGCTGCCACCTGCTGGGACAGTATCTCCCTCCTCACGCATATTCATCAAACGGAATTCTACAGGGTCCATTCCAATCTGTTCTGCGATCTCGTCAAGTTGCGATTCACCAGCGAAAATGGCTTGTGGTGCACCGGGGGCTCTATAGGCAGCAGTTCCAGATTTGTTCGTATGTACACCGTAAGCGTCTACTTTGATATTCGGTATCTTGTAGACCCCACGCACACGTATAGTGCTACCGATGGATGCACCTGATACTGAACCGGAGTCCCAAAAAGCGAGTGCTTGTCGAGCAAGGATATGCCCCTCTTTTGTAGCACCGGTTTTCAATTTGATTACACATCCGGGGGCGGGTCTACCGTCAAGGAATTCCTCTTCACGCGTCATCTGCACGCGAACAGGACGACCAGATTTTTGTGACAGAAGAACAGCGGGAACGTGTGTAATAATCACACCAAACCGACCACCAAAACCACCACCCATCGTTGTGCCAATCACGTTAATTTGCGTAAGAGGAATACCGAGTGTGCCAGCAATACCTGAACGGATAGCGAAAGGTCCTTGTGTTGATGCCCAGACGGTAATCTTACCAGAGGAATCTGCACTGGCAACGGATACATGAGGTTCCATATAGGTCTGGTGGACGCGTGGAATTACATAGGTATCTTCAACAACGACATCACATTCTTCAAATCCTTTTTCAACATCTCCTGCTTCAGTGTGTGTTTCTGCGGAGATATTGTAATACACTTCATCAGAATATTTCTCTAATTCTGCTTCAAGTTTTCGGATTTCATCCTTGTTGTTTTCTTGATCGTTAGACAGTTCTTTGATTTTGGCACTGATACTTCGCCGATTAGGTCCATCTTTTGTCTCATCACCGTGTAAGCGCGGGGCAGACGACTTGATGGATTCCGTAACGTCTTGCACAACAGGTAAGGCTTCATATTCTATCTTAATCAGTTCGGCAGCTTCTTCGGCTGTATCCGGGTCTGTAGCAGCGACAGCGGCAAGCGGTTCACCTAAATAAAGCACTTTATCAGTTGCAAAGACTCGGCGTCCGCTGGGAACATCGTCTTGTGTAATTATCGCTCTGACACCGGGTAGTTTTTCTGCTTCGCTTGTGTCAATGCTAATGATGTTCGCGTGTGGGTGTTTGCTTCGGACGATTTTGCCGTAGAGCATCCCTGGCGGATGGACATCGGCACCGTATTGTGCTGCACCTGTAACCTTTTCAACTGCATCAACGCGCGGTAATTTTTGACCGACAACACTATATTCTGACATGCAAGTCTCCTTTCACTCTGATAAATGTTAGGTATGTCAATAAATCGTATCTGCTATTCTTCTGTGTTATTGTTGGCAGATGGAAGGACTATTTTTCCACGTTTTATCGCGGCATGAACTCTTTTGCAAACACGAATGGTTTTTCCATCAACCTCATGTTCATATAATAACTTCACACCTGTGCGACCAGATATGGGACAAGTACCTCGTCCGTTATTATAGAGACCTTCATGAACTGTACCGTTCGGGTCTACATATAGATGTCTTATGCCTTTTCCACGATGTGTTTTTGCCATGTTTTCTCCTTATTGTCTTATTGTATATATATATAGAAAAGAATCAGTGCCTTCTCTATGAGGCAGTCCGTATTTCTTCTGCAGCTTGTATCACTGCTTCAAGAATCTTTGTGTAGCCGGTACAGCGGCAGATGTTCCCGCCGAGTGCATGTCTAAATTCTTCCTCGGTTCGGTTCGGATTCTCATCTACAAGTACCTTTGATGCCATAATAAATCCTGGGGTACAAAATCCGCACTGATAACCACCCGTATCTATGAATGCTTGTTGAATAGGGTGAAGTTCACCATCACTGGCTAAACCTTCAATCGTGGTAATCTCTTTTTCAGATGCGGTGACACCGAGGACCATACAAGATGTGACTGCTTTCCCATCAACGATGACGGTGCATGCACCGCAATCGCCTGTGCTACATCCTTCTTTGGTACCTGTCAAACCGATTGTATCGCGCAACACCGCAAGGAGGGTTTTGCGCGGTTCAATGAGTAAATCGTGTTCATCTCCGTTAACTTTTAGACTGACAGGATATTTTGCCATATTTTTCTCCTTGACTTATTACAGTAAGAGGACTAAAAGATAATCCTCGCTATAGATATAAATGCTGTTTTAGTTTTTTGATCTGTCCAAAGCGTATTGAAGTGTTCTTCTTGTCAAGACATCAACCATTTCTTTGCGGTGTTCAGCAGAGCAACGCAGGTCAGATATCGGACTGGTAGCAGCAGCAGCGGCTTCACCTGCTTGTGACAGTAGTGCGTCAGTAGGTTCTTTTCCTCTTAATAGGTCTTCAGCTTCTGTGGCGCGTATTGGGGTCGGAGCAACGGCGGCGAGCCCGATACGCGCTTCCGTAATTGTACCGTTATCTAAATTGACAGCCGATGCTACTCCGATAAACGCTAAGTCCATTACTTCACGGATTTTATGTTTGATATAGTGGGAACCGGTTACGGGACTCGGAAGACGAAAATGTGTAATGATCTCACCCGGTTTTAAGACGGTCTGTCCCGGTCCTGTGAAAAGTTCATTAATCGGCACGACTCGTTCGCCATCAGCACCTGAGATATGGACTTGCGCATCAGCGGCAAGCAAACCTGAAACTGTATCAGCAGCAGGAGAGGCGTGCGCAATGTTTCCACCGATGGTCGCAAGGTTTCGAATCTGGATAGAACCGATTTCAGAAGCACCTTCTGCCAATGCGGTATGGTGTTTTAGTATATCTTCTGACAACTCAACTTCACGCAACTTTGACATTGCACCGATTGTGATGCTGTTATCTGCGTCGGATGTAATACCATTCAATCCAGGTATTTTCTGTAAACTAATCACAGATTGTGGTGTTTCGGTGTAAGCCTTCATGCCGATAACAAGGTCTGTCCCGCCTGCAAGAAGCTGCGCATGCTCTTCTGCAAACAGACGGGACGCTTCAGCAAGGGTAGTTGGTTCAAAATACTCAAAATTTTTCAAATCTGTCCCCCATATCATGGTTTCATGGTAATATATCCTGTTTCTATATGCTGTTTTTCTGTGATAGTATGGTTGTTTTCTACTATAAAATGATACTCAATTAACGCGTAATTGTCAACCTTAAATGGGTTGCGTAAAGCATTTGGCACTCACCATCACAAAAGGTATATAGTAAACATTGATCACACATACACCAACCCTATAGAATGAAAGGCATATAATATGTCCTATTCGGAGCAATTAAATAACTTTCACAGAGCAGTAGACGTGTTTTTTCCAACCAATACAGAATACTACACGCTTATTCTGATAGTTCTATGCAAAAGTCTTCTATGGAGTGAATCGGGATAATAGTGGATAGTGTAGACAAAATATGTAGGTCGGGTAGAGCGAAGCGAAACCTATAAGTGTAAACTTAAGAGAATTTAGGATCTCTTATGAATCACTCTGAATCCCTATGCTTATTGGGATTGTCTTCTCTTCAGTCCCGACAAATCATGCAGAATACTACACGCGTATTCTGCCAAGTGCATTTGGCGTTGATTTGGTAGGGACGATATGTTTATATCAGGATGAGTTGCTACACATAGCGTCCCTACAGGACTAAAAAGGGGTTGTATAACGTTTAACTATAAAAATAGCATCCCTACGGGACTGAAGAGGGTTTCTGACATCGAAAATTCCTTAAGTTTACACTTATAGGTAGATCAAAGCGAAACCCGACCTACAAGTTTAACATGGACTAATCACTACTCTTGGTTCTAATAGTTTATTGAGTAGTTTCTTGAAAATGCCTTGACCGCTGCTTCTTCCGTGTTGAAATGTTCAAATATGTTGATGAGGCGACTTTGCACAATCAAGTTCTTAATGTGTTTCCCAACATTGATAATTGCAATACGTCCCCCTTTTGCCATGACCATTTTATATACTAAGACGAATGTTCCAAGTCCAGCACTATCGATTTTATTTACACGTCTTAGGTTAATAAGGATGCAAGGTGCATTAGATGTATCAATTTGATCAATCAAGACTTCTTGCAATTCTGATATAGCTTCGCCAATTATTTTCCCAGTCGGTTCTAAAATTACGATACCATCTTTCTGACGTATTTTAGTTGACATAGGTCCCTCCTTGAACAAAATTAATGGAGTTTGCAATGAATATAAACACTTACAATCATATAAATATACACTTTCAATCACATATTTATGCATTTTTTTTGCATATATATACACCTTCAATCACATATATATGCATTTTTTTTGCATATATATACACCTTCAATCACATATATATGCATTAATTTGCACATATATTTACATGCAATCATATATATATATGTCTTAAACAGAAAAAGTTAATAGCAAAAGTTGATTTAATTTGTTTTTTAGTTGATTTAATCTGTTTTTTCAGGTGAAACCTTATGAGATGCAAAGCGGAAAGTGGAAATCGGTGATCCTCATCTTGCTATGTCTTGATTGGCTTTTTAAGCAAATTCTGTAAATTGAAATAGATGGATGATAGACTTAGGCTTTGTGTTATATAACTTGGAGGGTTGTTTCGCAAGCACTTGCTGATAGCAAACAACAAGCATTGGAATAGTTGGAAGGTATTGTTAGGCGTGTGTTGCACGTTCAAACAAATAAAAGCGAGTGGACACCCACTGAACAGGCGGAGTGTGCAATCGCTACTATTATTCTGTCTGCACTCAAGTGATGAGTAGATCCGTTCGTAGGGACAGGGTTTCCCCGCCCGATATACAAATCATTTATGACTTGACAAGGCACTATGCAGTTGGAGTGTGACTTTTTCAGATTAGAATGCCCCTCCCAAGTTTAGTTTTAGGATGTTTTGAATGTCAGCTTAAAATCCTATTCAGTTAACCCAAACTTTTGACACGCTGCACGCAATTTCTGTATTATATTTTTTGTCAACTGACTTATTCGTGGCGGACTTAGTTTCAACATTTTAGCGATGTCACAATTCGGCATATCCTCCAGAAGACAGTCAAAAACTTGTTTTTCACGGTCAGTCAATGTTTCAATGAGTTGAGGTAGACACTTCTTAAAATTGGCAACGGTAATTTCCCAAATGAGTCTATCCTCAAAGAATTCTGTATTAGGATCACTGACATTTAGAATACGGGTTACATTATCCTTGTCTTTGGAATTTTGTGACACATTGAAATCTGATTCTATATAAGATCCGGGGACTTCTTGAGCTAATTTTTTGAGTTCTCTACGTTTTGCGTACATTAAACTTCCGCAAATTTGGGGACGAATGAAACTTCCAAAACTTGCACCACTTTCATGAGCAGGGTTAAACGCCGGACCTTTTTTAAGAAGTGTGATGGAAGCAATTTGTATGAGATCGTCTTGAAAAGACGGAGCAGATGGTGGCGTATATGCTATACAGTTTGCACAACGACGCAAATCAGGTAAGAGATCCGTAATTGATATGTTAGTTGGATAAAATTTTCCATTATGTGAATAAGGCGGACATTTCGCGCCTGCCGATCGACATTTCAATTTCATGAATAACCTTCCTCTCTTCAAAACCGCAATCTGCAGTCAATCTATTGTGTGATTATATCTCCTGCCAATTTACGTTTGTCAATAGTAAAGTCAAAATGCTTTACGCGTTCAACATATTCAGTCCTATTACCGAACAAGTAAGACAAGAAAACTGCACAATAACTATACTTAATATACAGTTTAAGTAGACGTTTACTTATAACACTTGCCAAGGCATCAAAAGGCGTTAATATTATATATGTCTTAAACAGAAAAAGTTAATAGCAAATTGCAGTTTTTTCTGCAATTTATGAAATTATAGATGATAAATACAGTACCTACTTCCATGGATCAGCAATAAATACAAGAATTATTCAATGCTCACGAAAATTTTATTTTCCTTATGAAGGAGTGTCATTGCGAGAGACCATTCTTATGGGGCACCAAATTCAAAGACAGAATAGATCGGAATATTTCCTATCTTTTCTCGCCCGTTAAGTTCCATCAGTTCTATTAAGAGGGCAATACCTACAATGTCTCCACCCAGTTTTTCAATAAGTTCAATCGTTGCAGCGAGAGTTCCACCAGTAGCCAAGAGATCATCACATATAAGTATGCGACTCCCTTCAGAAAAAGCATCTTGATGAATAGTTAATGTATCATTACCATATTCCAGATCATAAGTCACTTGATATGTGTGGTATGGTAACTTTCCTTTTTTCCGAACAGGAGCGAAACCTACTCCCATACGATAAGCGAGTGCTGAAGCAAAAATAAACCCTCTTGCTTCGGGACCTACAATGACGTCAACTTCTTCATTTTTGTAATGGTTTGCGTAGACCTCAATTACAGCGTTAAAGACTGAGGCATTCCCCAAAAGAGGTGTAATGTCTTTAAATAGAATACCAGGCTTCGGATAATCAGGTATATTTCGGATAAATTTGGATAAATCATCCATAGTGAACGGTCTCTCCCATAACAGGTGACTTACATTCCCAAAGGTATTGGCCACCCAGGTGTTGGTTCAGTGCGGAGTGCTTCAAGTTCATAAAGTTCTTCAACAGTAATTTCACGGCGGAGTTTTGCTGACAGGAGCGCGCCGCTCATAATCTCTGTAACCTTTTGACCAATGTCGCCATTGCTGGCAGGTTGTGCATCACTGTTGCATGCATCAAGAAAATCACGGAACTTATCAGGAAAATGTCTATCTGGTAATTCTATTGGTGTTTCGACAAGATTAGCTTGATACCGTGTGCGTTTGCCTCTGTCATCAGTTTCCCATTTTCCTTTCTCAAGAAAGAGTTTATCACCACTGAATGCTCCTTCAGAACCGAAGATGAAGATACCTTGCGGTTGACCTGCCATGTTGCTTGACCAACCGTGTTCGTAAGTGAATGACATTCCGTTTGTAAATCGAACAAAGACAGATGCGAATTCTTCAACATCGTTGATTTCTTCGCCAGTGTATTCTGGCGGCATACCGCGATACGCGATCCCACTGATTGTAGCAGGTTGAGGTGAACCGAGCAAATAAATGGAACGGTTAATGTCGTAGACACCTGTATCGTATATTGTGCCACCGCCACTGTAAACTGAGTTTAGGAACCACTTACCGAAACCGAACATATCAACGTTTGGTCTGCCGCGTAGCCGGTAGCTTGTAAGTCTGCCGTAGTGCACATCACCGATTTTTCCAGAGGTGACGTACTCACGGATAGCGTAACTTCTCGGGTTTAGGCATGTACCACCACTCTGATAGGCAAGTTTGACACCTGCTTTATCACATGCTTCACGCATGTTTCTTGCCTCAGTTGCCGTGCGTGCCATCGGTTTTTCACAGAAGACGTGCTTCCCGAGATTTGCAGCTGCCACTGTAGGTTCTTCATGTGCAAAGGGTGGCGTAGCAAGACTAACAGCATCTAAATCAACTTCCTTTAACATCGCGTTAAAGTCATTGAATATTTTGACATCTCTATCTTTATATTCTCCCCATCGTGCAGCGTTTTCTTTCAAACGTTCGCGTGCTTCTGCGTTTTCTGCTTTTTTTGCTTCTTCGGTTGCAGTTTTTGCGCGTGACTCCGCACCAGAAAGGACTTCTGCGGCTCTCCGTTTTGCGTTAGCGTCAACCGTATCGCAAACAGCGACGATTTCTGCATGCTGTGGATGTGCAAGGTATCCGTTGATGTGTGAACCAGATATATTGCCACACCCGATCTGTCCGATTTTTATCCGTTTTGACATTGTAATTGCTCCTTAGGAAGATCCAAGATTTTGCTATAGGCGAAACCTATAAGAGTTTGGTTCTCCTCATCTATATCGTTTTCTCTTGAGGAATGATAGATTGCGAAAACTATTTCTATTATAGATGTTTCCTAACTTTTGTCAAGTGCAACATTATGAGAATTAGGAAACCATCATCTGTCCTTTAAAATATGATTCCTAAATCTTCACCCTCTCCAGAAGCATCTTGACTCAATAATGAACTACCAACGTGAGCGTTTAATGGTATCTGCCTTCGCTAAAACTAACGACTGTAACTGGGCAAATATCTTGTGAATATACAAACAGAATAGATAGTTTTTGCACAAGATACAAACATTATATTAAAGTTTGAGTATTATACAAAAGTTTGAACTAATTATCAATTATTTTTCAGAACTGCAATTAACCGACAATTGAATGCCTCTGATTACAACCATCTATCTCTTGTAAATTTTGGATAATTTTGATAATCTATTATTCAACAAAATCAGAAACAATGGAGAGTTTAATGTATACTATTCAATCCATTTTGACCGAGGATGAAAAATGGTATTTTGATCTACACGGTTTCCTTATCTTACGGAATGTGATCCCGAATGATGAGATTGAGGAGATGTTGAAGGTGCTTCAGCATTGGCTAACAATTGATGAATCTGACATCCCACCACCGTTGCACCGTGGAAGACAAGAACCATGCAAAACACATATAAACCATATCCAATACGGACATCGTCTGTTTCAAGACCTCACAATGAACCCGCATATTATACGAGTTGTAGCAGGATTAATGATGAATGCACCTCGTCTCTTTCATAACAATTTTACGATGATGACGAAGCACGACTATCCGCAAAACTTCCACCGTGATGATAGTGGATTTAAGTTTCCTTCTGGGTTCCGCAATCCGCATAACGATTATCAAGCAGCATCAGGACATGTCTATTGTAACCATCTTGCGACATGGGTTGCCTTGGTAGATGTGCCGCAGGGAACGGGATTCTGTCTTGTCCCTGGTAGTCATAAATCCTTATTTCAAACTCCAGAAAATCTGCCTGTAAAGCACGATCCACCGACCTCAATTACGCTACCGATGCAGGCAGGGGATGTCGCGGTTTTCTCAACGAATCTACTACACGATGCAAGTCCGTGGACAGAGGATTACCCCCGAATGAATATATTTCAACGCTACCAACTGAGTGTCTATTTCAATGAAGGCGGAAAAGGAGGATATCCTCTTGATGAGCATCGTGATAAGATATCAGAGGAACAGTATGAACTTGAATCCTTTTCAAAAGAACTGAAAGCGGTTGTGAAACGTATTTTACCAAATGGAGGTGAAAAATGAGACTTAAAGAACAGGTATGTATTATCACAGGTGGTGGGAGCGGAATTGGTCGTGATGCCGCCATCAAAATGGCACAAGAAGGGGCAAACGTCGTGATTATAGGACGGACAGAATCAAAATTAGAGTCCGTTATATCCGAAATTAAATCTATAGACGGAACAGCAGCAAGTTACGCGCTTGACGTTGCGGATTACAATGCTGTTCAAAAGATGGTTGACGATGTGCTTGAGAAATTTGGACAGATAGATGTGCTTGTGAACAATGCAGGACACAGTTCGCACAATCGAAGACTTCTTAATACAACACCAGAAGAGACACGTTCAGTTGTTGACTCAAATCTGATTGGCACATTTTTCTGTACGCAAGCGGTGGTGCCAGCAATGCTGAAAGCGAAATCCGGTACAATTATCAACATTTCTTCACTTGCAGCGGTAACGCCAGGTCCCTTTAGTGGGTTTGCTTATGGTGCTGCAAAGGCAGGAGCCATCAACTTCACCGAGTTTCTCAACAATGATTTACGGAATACCGGTATCCGAGCAAGCGTAATAATTCCTGGAGAAGTCGCAACACCGATTCTGGACAAACGGCCTATTCCACCGGATTCTGATGCACGCACAATGATGGTAGATGTTGCTGAAACATCCGCGGCGATACTTCTTATCGCAACCCTACCTGCACGGAGCAACATACCGGAACTGGTTATTCGTCCGACGATGCACCGTGACCTGACCGGGGAAGTCGTAGAATTGAACGATTGATGGATTATATAAATGCAAGATGAACTTCGTCCCTTCATTCCTTTTGAAAAACTGCGGGGTAGGACTTTAGTATTGTGTTTTCTTATCACAAGTTTCGTATGCGGCAGTTTTCCAGAAGCCGTTGCGGGTTTGTTCTTTTATGTGATTTTTTTTCTTCTTATTTCTCCTATCCTGTTTCGTTCGGGATTGTCTTACAAGCTGTTATTTGGACCGTGTCCAAAGTTGTCTACATTTAGAAGATACATTTTATGGGTGATTCCACTTGTCATCTTTTCAATCGTAGTCTTCTATCTGCAATATGTTCCTTTACATTATCTGGCGCCAGAAATAGCAGATTGGTGGTTTGTTGATAGTTCTCCCTCTTTTGTTCCACCCGATAGTCATGAGGAATTCAGGACAAATGTATTAGAATCTTTCACCATTGTGCTAATTGCACCGGTAGTTGAAGAGTTTTTCGTGCGGGGTATTCTGTTAACAAGATGGAGTATCAAATGGGGTACACCTAAGGCAATTCTCATGTCCTCTCTCCTTTTTGATATCCTTCATACAAATATCATTGGAACTTTCTTTGCCGGTTATGTCTTATCTATATTATATATTCGAACAAAGTCACTCCTAATCCCTATCAGTATTCACATGGCAAACAACCTAATAGCATCAGCGATTGAATTTGTTCCAACACCTATACAAGAAGTGCCTCAACACGAAACACATTTCGTTTTACAAGAATCGGCAGCGATATTGCTTATGGTGTTTGCTGTGATTATTATATCTTGGGCAATCAACATTGTTTGGAAAAATTTCCCTAAAGAGACTTGGCGTGTTCCCTACCTTGCTGATGCTAAGTATTTAAAATAAACAGAATCAGACTAAAGAACCTTGCAGACCCGGAAAACGCAACACCTGTCTACGCTAAACCTGGGACAGCAGTCTTTTTCGATAGACGGTTGTGGCATGCTATTGGACGTAATACCTCTGACATTACTCGTAAAGTGTTGTTTTTTGGTTATAGTTATCGGTGGCTAATGAAATTGGACGATTGATAGATTACTTCCGATAAATAGTTGTTTGGGGATAGTAGCGCGCCCACGCGAACCAATAGATATTGACCGCAGTTATCCTCTCTAAGCTCACATCTATGTGTTTACTCAATTTTAGTTTACCTGTAATGAGATTCCAGTGTCTTCCAGGACTGTCTTCTACGATATAGCCGCCTTTGGGTATAAAACTTTCTACTTCTCCACCTACTGTGCGATTATAGACTGCGGTAGCAAAGGAGTCTTTATCGTGAAAGATTAACAACGGCACACCGTTTATTGTGTCGTGAATTAAAGACCTTTCTGAAAACTCTGTGAGTGGATAGGCGCGATAGTGTATCTTTCCATTCTTATCTGCAACTTGAATACCAATCACGAGAGATTTATTTGAAAGTCTTTTATCGGTATATTTTGTTTTAGTCACACCTGTGTCTTGACTCTTATGATACCATTCGTAAATGTCGCGAGGAATGCTTTCACGCATATCGTCCCTGGATGGCACGGAAAGCACCTTTGTATTCGGAAAATTCTCCATCCATGTTTTCCAAGTGATTTTTGGCATGGAAGCAAGGGGTTTCAGCTTCTTGCCTTTGAGCGGTCCCTGTATCGCTTCACCCGTGATGTGTGACCAAAGGGAACGGGTCTGATGGTCGTACATTAACAACGCATCTCGCCACAGTTTTCCACTAACACCGAACGTATAAGTTTTACCCTCAAGTTCCCGACTATACACGATAGCCGTGTTGCAAAGTGGTCACCAAGTCGTGGCGATTTTCTTACCACCGACAACATCGTTGACGATCTCATGTCCGTTCAATAGATAGAGTGAATAGGCATGACTTTCATCGTTGAATGTTACACCGATGACAGGTGCATCCGCGTCTAATTTTGCTTTGGCAGCAGGCACAAAGTGCGGTTGTGTGATGGCAGGGATTGCATCAAATGGCAGGAGCTTGATGATAGGGTCTTTGTTTAGGTCTGCTGCCGTTGCGTAGAGGGTTGTGAAAAATAGCAGAGTCAGAATAATGTAGTTTCGCGAAAAGTAAAGTGTGCTTTTAATTATTTTGTTTGTTTTCGTCATTGGTATTATTCCTCAGATAAAACATCGTATTCTTCGCTGAGCATGCTTTCATGTGCAGCATCAAGTGCAAGGTTAAGTTCGCGTAGTGTTTCGACCGTGGAGGTTATAAAGTCATCAGGATCGGATTTATTCCACTTAAGATATTTTAAAAGACTGTCAAGACAAACATGGGTTAGCGAACCTGTTAACCTCGGATCTGGTTCGGTAAAAGATAAGTCAGGTGTGTAGTATCGTCCATCTTTTTCAAGATGATAATATGCAAGATCGCGCCAATCACCGTGAACTTGATGGCTTGCATTTCCGAATCCATAGGAATACATAGAATCCAGATCTAATACATTCATAATATCTCGAAAATTCTTACCGTCAACATTCCAAATGGTATTATTGAACAATTCTCTTTGGTTGATTCCATCGCTTCTAAGCCATGATGCAATACTCTTTTTCATCCTTTTTTCAATAGGAATTAGGTTTCTTTGTTTAGCCTTATTTTCCAAGTCCTGAAGCATTTCATTTTCAGGTTTGTAGGAAGCTAAAATGAAACTTTGCAAGGACTTCTTGGGGGATTCTGATGTAATGAGGTACTCCATTCTAATTGCAGTCTCTAATATGAGGCGAAAAAAGATATGTGCTAATTCTTGTTGATGACTACAAATATGCATTAGAACCCCTTCGTATAGTTTTGTGATTCGCACCATGTGTCCTACAATTATTGCCTCGTCTTTAGCATATCCTTTTTTAGCTGTTTCTGCATCTGGTACCGAAGCTGCTCCTGTTTTGAGTAGGTACAAGCATCGGTTCATAATTTCAACAGCGAATTTCATAAATTCCGTATTCGTATCGTACTCCGGTGGTGGTGAATTGAAATCAACCCATGCTTTAATGTTTTTAAGATTTTGAAGGACTTTATCCATATTTTCCTCGTTTCAGAGATTTTGGAAACATTATTGGTTGTTAACAACACAACATACGTTGTTCACGCAACTCCTATCAAGGTTTTACGGTTCGTGTTTTGGATCGAAAAAAAAAAGCATTTATGAGCATTACTTGCGTTTAAAAGTTAGTCTATAGCCAGTTATTCGTGTAGGAACCTTATAGTTCCTGCATCGGTTCCTGGTGTAAGACCATAAGTTCGGAGGCACGAAAACTAAGGGATTCATACGTTTGTCCATCACGATCACTAAATTCAACTTCAAACGCGTCTCCGTTTGCGAGAATTTCAACGACCGTGCCAACTTCTCCACGCCTGAGATTCCGATCAGGTATGTCGTGTGTAAGTGCAACGACATCCAGAAGTTTGATCTTTTTTGTTTCTGTACGTCCTGTTGGGTGGTATTCAGGCAAGCTGTCTATGAGCGAAACGCCATCTAAAAATTCAATTTTCATGGTTTATTCTTTCCTTTCATTTCAATGGATACGTAGTTGCCAGTCTTGGGACATCCGAATCAGGTTCAATGATCCAACCACTCCGAATTATCGCTTGTTTGCCTCTCCAAGTAAACGGAAAATCGATCCTGTAGCGTTGTCCATAGTTGTCCCGTTGTCCTACTTGTGCGTCTTGTGTCTTGACTGCTTGCAATAAGGCATCCCGTAATTCTTCTGCATTGTCAGCAGTTATTCCAAGTGCCCTAAAAAATAGGCGTGCTTTATGTTTGCCATCATTATGCTTAGAGTTTAGACAATAATCCCGCAGCTTACGAATGTCCACAATAGCCCGTTCTGCATTCGGTATTTTCATGAAACTTGGTTTACCGTATCTACTATTTTAAAACGCAAGAACTTTCTGGATACACGTTATCTTTGCATATAAGGCATTGGGTTTTCCAGATTGTATGACTTAAGATATTATACCAATTTACCAATCTATTTGTCAATTTTCTGATGACAGTAGACAGTACAGTTTCGGTTCTATAATTATTTCCCGGAACGTTCCCTTTTGATCTGAGCTAAAGCCATGAGTGCGTCAATCCGTTTCAAGTTACGAGAATCGAGTTGGCACAACAACGTTTGATACTCAGCAATTTCGTCATCGTTTATGGTTTTATCTTCATATTTGCGCAACAGCTGCTGATAACGTGCCTGCTCATTTTCCGGTAATCGTGAATTCTCTTGAATTATCGCCAACAAGTTGGCTTCCTTCTCGGTTGACTGTATAGAATTACAGTCAGTGTTGTGATCTTGTGTATTTGTGTGTTTCATTCCTTCCATCCTCCGTAGACTGTCCTGAGAAAAACTTAGATGGTAGACATCTGTATGAGAGTATCAATGTATTTTAATACTCCTTTTGCGATTTAGTACAGTATTCTATTAAACACCAGCATCAATAAAGCGGTGTAATTGTTTATATCACTAAACGACAATAGTGTTATTAGCGTTTACACTGCTTACTGTTAACTGTAGAGAATTGTTTTGTGTTAGGTGTCGTTCCTCAACCTAACCTACGGAAGTCATTCAGAAGAGTATTTCAGTTTTGTTTGATCTAATCCTCTACTATCGAGATCGATTTGGTTCTTTCGGTCATGATTACATCAAGGATTTCGTCTGCTACGAATAAGCGATTGCGTTGTTGACCTGTCATTTCTCTGAGTTTGCCTTTTCCGATGAGATAGTCTACTCCTCGCTGAACAGTAGGGAACGCCAATTCTGTAGATGCCGCCAATTCTGGAATCGAGACAATCGGTTTTCCAAATAAAAATTCTATTAGTGGATTTACAGCCTTCGGCACTTTCGGTTCTCTTGCTATTTTCCCATATTCATCTTTCAATCTAAGGAGTTTTTGAATTGTTGAAAGAGCATCTTCAGATTGTTCACGAATTCCGTTTAAGAAAAATGTGAGCCAAGAGTTCCAATCACCTTGTTTACCAAATCTTCCGCTACAAAGCCCAATCCTTTAGGTTTGGGATGTAGTAGCGGTTAATCGTTTGACATACACCAAACCTATTATTTTTTGCTAATTGGACTGACAATATCTAATCTTTGTGGTATAATTAATAGTATGAATATATCAAACAAAGACCACAAATACAACACAACAGAAACGACAACCTACGCCTGTGAATATCATATCATTTGGTCTACAAAATATCGTCGTTCTGTTCTATCTCCTGAAATCCAAGATCGTTTGAAAGCCTTGATTTTTGCACAACAAGAGGCATACCAATATATCGTCAGAGAAGTTGAAAGCATGCCCGACCATATTCATTTGCTTGCGAGTGTTCCACCTAATGTTTCCGTAACAAGCGTAATCGGTAAAATTAAAGGATATACGGCTAAAATACTTCGCGACGAGTTTCCCGAACTCAAACGAAAGTTGCCTTGCCTCTGGACACGTTCAAAGTTTGTTGCCAGTGCTGGTAACGTCACACTTGAAATCTTAAAGCAATATATTGAGAACCAAAAAGGTGTCTAATGCCGAGTTTCTACCGAACCCAAACAGTGAAAATAGAAGAACAACCCATATTCTCTGAAGTCAATGCTGCATCTGCTACCGTTTGGAATGACTGCTGCTATCAAATGGATATGTACCAGTGGCATCGTGGCTATCCGCACGCTCATAATCACTTCTATTTCGGCAAGGATTGCGAAGGTTGGATTGATAAGAAACTCTCCAATCCGCTCTTGCATTCACAGAGCCGGCAAGCTGTATTGCAACGCTATTTCAAGTCTTGGAAATCCTACTCTGCTGTAAAAAAGAGCGGTAGTATTGAAAAACCGAAACCTCCTAACAGACGAAAAAACTACATGACGACACGTTTCAAAAAGTCTGCTATCCGATTTGTAGAAGACACTCTTTTTGGTAAACGTATTGAACTCTCTTTGGCACAAGGTCAACCGAAAATAGATATACCTTTGCCAAGTAACTTTGATATGTCTAAATCCGAACATATCGCAACGATTGATTTGTGCTATAACTACGGGCAATGGACACTCCATTTCTCGTATAAGTATGAAACCGAAACAACGGAAACAGGTAAAGAAGTTGTAGGCGTTGATATAGGAGAAATACACCCGATTGTGAGCCATGATGGAACAGACACACGGATATTCAATGGACGGTATATCAGATCACTCTACCGACTGCGAAATAAAGTGCTTGCCGAGTTCAGTCAGGCTATCAGTCGTTGTAAACGGCATTCCAAACGCTGGTGGAAACTCACACGTCGGAAATGGAAGCGTATCCGAAAGATTGATAACCAAATCAAAGACGCACTCCATAAACAGACAACGAAGTTCGTCAAATACTGCCAAACCAAAGGTGGTGGTATGATAATACTTGGAGACCTCACGGGTATCCGAAATCATATCAACTACGGCAAACGTGCGAACCAGAAACTACACCAATGGGCTTTCGGTAAGATAGCCGAGTTGATAACCTACAAAGCCAAAGCCCTGGGTATCAAAGTCAAAACGATTGACGAATCCTATACCTCACAAACCTGTCCGAAGTGTGGTAACCGAAAGAAACCTACGAACCGAAACTATACCTGCTCTTGTGGATTCAAATATCACCGCGACGGTGTTGGCGCAATCAATATAAGACAAAAGTATCTGGGTCACTTTGGTGACCCCGTAGTGGCGGAAATGGACGCTGTCCGCATGACACCGCCCTTGGGCTTTCGCTTGGAAGTCCCTGTTGCCTCGTCTTAAACGCGAGGAATGTTTCTACAAGGAACAAAAGAACCCCTTGCCTTTAGGCTTGGGAGTATGTCAGTTACATTCAATAGAAGTTCATAGTAGGAATCTCTATACCGCTCGAAAAAATCAGAAAGGTAGAGTAGTGGTTGTGATAGTGCGCCTTTTTCAATTAACAGGAGGATAATAAGGATCCTGCCGATTCTTCCATTTCCATCAAGGAATGGGTGGATTGCCTCAAATTGATAATGAATCAAAGCATTTTGAATTAAAGGAGGTTCTTTCGCGTTGGAATGGACATACTTCTCAAGTTCTGAAAAACACTCCTTCATCTCTTGTACAGGTGGAGGTATATAGGTTGCGTCCATCAGAGTACATCCGGGTTTACCAATCCAGTTTTGCGTTGTGCGCAGTAGCCCTGGTGTTGCGTGCTCACCACGAACTCCTTTCATTAATACCTCATGGATTTCACAGAGTAGTCTTGAACTTAGAGGTAAATGTTGAATTCTTTCGATTCCATATTCCATGGCGTTAACATAGTTGACAACTTCTTGAACATCAGGGATTTGTGGTGCTTCGGTTTTATCTGCTTCAAATAGAAAGAGCTGGTCCAAACCGGATTGAGTATTCTCAATTCTGGAACTCATCACCGCCTCTCGTCGAATAAATGGACCGATTAATAAGTGTGGATTTTGCAATAGTTGACCTGCTCCAGACAACTCTCCAAGTTTAATGTTTGCTTCTGAGAGAAGATTAGCCAACTCCCAATTCAATTCGATTTTTGGAGGGAGTGGATTAGGTATATAAACCCAATATGGATGACTCCCTATGCTACGGATGCATCTACCCGCACTTGAATTTTTGAAGTTTTCTGGGTTCATTTTAGTTTATTAAGACGTTAATTAAGGCATAATCTTATTAACGTTTACGCCTCTAAACGTTAATAAGGCATAATCTTATTAACGTTTACGCCTCTAAACGTTAATAAGGCATAATCTTATTAACGTTTACGCCTCTAAACGTTAATAAGAAAAGTAACTTATGTCAAATGCCAATTTCACTTAAACGTTGGCAGAAAACGTCTGCCGTGCTATAATTCTTCTAAATTATAACATGATTACCAAAGGATATACAACAATGAATGATACCTCAATAGAACTGCTTGAAGCGTTAACCCAAGCGGATGGAATCCCTGGTTACGAGGCAGAAGTACGAGATATTTTTCGCGAGGCTGTCTCTGATGTTGGTCCAATAGAAACCGACAAACTGGGGAGTATTTTCTGCACACGCATTGGAAGTGCGGAACAGCCGCGCATTGTACTTGATTCACATTTAGACGAAATCGGTTTTGTTGTGACAAATGTTACAGATAAGGGGTTCGTCAAGTTTCTGCCTCTCGGTGGATGGTGGGGACATACGCTGTTAGCACAACGTGTGAATATCAAAACGAAGTCTGGCAAAGTACCAGGCGTTGTCGGTTCAACGCCACCGCATCTGCTATCAGGTTCACGTGATAAAGTCTTAGAAATAAAGGACCTTTTCATTGATGTCGGAGCGGAGAGTGAAGAGCAAGCAGCAGAAGAATACGGGATTTTACCCGGATGTCCAATTGCACCTTATGGACCCTTTATGCGGTTGAAAAATGAGAAGCTACTCACGGCTAAAGCGTTTGATAATCGCGTCGGTGTCGCGCTTGTAATAGAAGCACTACAACGACTTGAAGAGCATCCAAACACCGTTATCGGTGCTGGGAGTGTGCAAGAAGAAATAGGCTTGCGAGGGGCAAAGACAATGGCAGCAAGTGTAGAACCTGATCTCGCTATTGTACTTGAAGGACCCCCTGGTGACGATACCCCAGGATTAAGTGTCAGTAATTCGCAAGGGAAACTTGGCGGGGGTGTGCAGATTAGGATTATTGATTCATCAATGGTTGTCAATCCGAAACTCGCTGAGTATGTGGTTGAAACAGCAAAAAAACATGAGATCCCGTATCAACTCGGTGTACGGCAATCCGGAGGAACAGATGGTGGGGCAATCCATGTATTCGGTAGAGGTGTGCCTTCCGTTGTCCTCGGAGTACCATCACGTTATATCCATAGCCATGTTTCAATCATAAACATTGATGACTACAACGCAGCATTGGATTTAACGATGCATCTTGTTCGTGAAATTGACGCATCCGTTTTGGAAGGATTTCATTACGGTTAGTGTTCTGTCTACACTCAAATTATGAGTAGATCCGTTCGTAGGGACGGGGTTTCCCCGTCCGATATACAAATCATTTATGACTTGACAAAGCATTAGCTATAATTGAAGCAACTTTTAGTTTGGAGGAAACGCATTGGAAACGACCTTACCGAAAGTCTCATTTTGTAATCACAAAGTCAGCAAATTGTTGATCGGGGATAATCCGATTTACGGCTATTCCCACTTTAACAAACTGCTTTCCCAGCATCAGAAGGAATATCATACACCTGAGCGAGTCGTTGCAACACTCAAAAGAGCAGAGGAAGTTGGGATTAACGGGTGGCAGAACAGTGTTACGGAACGTTCACTCTCTGACCTACAACAATATCGTGACGCGGGTGGCACGATGCACTGGTTCTGTCTTAGTTGGAGTGCCGTATGGTATGAGAATCCTGATCAGGTTTTTGAAGACGCAAAACATAGTCCAGTTGGTATGGCTCCACACGGTGGCGGTGTTGGACAACGTTGTCTACGTGAAAACAAACTTGATCTCTTGCAGGATATCCTCAAACGAATACGCGACACTGGCGCATTGGTAGGTTTATCTGTACATGACCCGAAACTTTTGCATATTGCTGAAGATGAAAACTGGGATATAGATTACTATATGACAGCACTCTATAACCTTCACGGAGGCAGTCAAAAGTTTACCGAGAAGTTTGGTTACGCGCCTTTAGGTGAAGTCTATGCACGTGAAGACCGTGATGAGATGTCTAAGGCGATACAACGGACAGAAAAACCGTGTCTTATCTTCAAAGTATTGGCAGCAGGGAGAACTATCGGAAGTACTCAGCAAATTCGGACAGAAGTCAAATTTGCGATTGAAAATTCTAAACCGAACGATGTACTGTTGCTCGGGATGTATCAGCAATTTGGGGATCAGATCGGTGAAAATGCACAATTGGTTAGTGAATTATGTGCGGAATTGCTGTGAATTGTATTTTATCTCTCCTTGTGATTTTTTTTTGAGGATCGAAATGGAGATGCGGCAGTGCAGGAAATCTGAAATTGAAATATACCACTCACATAAATGGGAAATGACTCTATGGCAAAACAGATAGGAATTAAATTCAACAAGGATTTTGGGAAACCGATGGCAAAATCGGCTACAGATATTACGACTACTAATGCCGATGGTAAACCTGTAATTCCATTGACACAGGAGCAGAAATATCTCTTTGATAAGAACGGGTGGCTATTAGTTCCTGGTGTCTTGACTGATTCAGAGATAGAGGAGATGCGCGATTTCTGCTATCGGCTAAAACGCGGATCGGAAACAATCCCCGACCATCACCGATCTACTTACGGTGGTCCATTGGAAACACTGATAGATCATCCGATTGTTATAGCGTTTGCGAATGAGTTCCTCGCATCGGCGTATTTGGCATCAGAAACATGTTACGGTTTCCGCATGGAAATGAGTTTTATGGCGTTACGTTCTACAACAGATGATCCACCTTACGCATTCGGTCCGCATAACGGTAACGGTATGTTTCGGATGCCCGGTGATTGCCACCAATATCAGTGTTTACCCGCACAGGCGTATAGCGGTTTGACACGTGTAGTGTGGGAACTTAATCCCGTAGGTGCAGAGGATGGAGGCACAATGTTCATCACTGGTAGCCATAAGGCAGCTTTTACAGCACCAGAGGCTGCACAAACACAAGAATGGGAATACTGGGATACATACGCTTGTCCCGCTGGTTCTGTCATTATATTCACTGAAGCGATTACACACAGCGGTCAACCGTGGAGAAATCCGAAGACTGATCGGGTCGCTATCTTCAACGCTTACAACTCTGTTGACAAACGGTGGACACTTTCACGACCTCCGCAAGCATTGCTTGAAACGATGCCACCAAAACGCCAAACACTCTTCCGTGATGCGTATGTGAAAGGTAACGTGACAGGAACGGACTTTAATATGTCATTGTAACTGAATTTTGTTCTATGGCAAGGATCATTGAAGGAAACACAAGTATGACTCCGAAACAACGTTATCTCTTTGATGTTACAGGTTATCTTCATCTGAAAAACGTCATCACTGGTGATGCATTAGCAGAAGCTTCTGACGCAGTTGATAGATACATCACAACATCCCCCGATGAATTGCCACCTGGATTTGAACAGCGAGGACTTCATCAACACGGATTCGCTTTTGACAAATCGCTTGAATGTTTGACAATGCACACAGCATTATGGCCAATTATCAAAGAGTTGACAGACAATCAACCTCGATTTGGTAGAGGTTCGCTAAAGCACGACAAACATGATTTGTGGAAGGTAGGTGAAAACGCACATGTAAATCCGGGTGGACTGCACTGTGCGCGTGATGACTATGGTTGGTATAGCACCCGTTATGAAGTGACTAATGGACAGATCTACTGCGACAACTTCGTCTGTTTCCCTTATTTTACGGATGTTTATCCGGGAGATGGGGGTCTCATCGTAATTCCCGGTTCACACAAAAGCGAGTTTGATCGTCCGAAGCAACTGCTAACACTTGACGAAGCGGATGGTATTGATCCGATTGATGACCCTGTTTTTGTGAATATCACACCGAAAGCGGGGGATATTGTGATTATCTCAGAGTTGTTGACGCACGGTGTGTTGCGATGGAAACCGAAGGATCGGGATAGACGATTTCTCGTCTTACGCTATTTTCCACAATTTTCTGGTAGACATAACCTTCCGCAGTCTATTCTGGATCGGTTATCGCCTGAGACGTTGGAATTGGTGGCATCTGCATCGTATGGACATATCAAGGAGATTGTAAAACAGGACGATGTCACATTGACTGTGTAGGGGTGTTTTGTAAACGTTTCAGTTCCTTTTGGAGTCGAGCAACTTCATCCTCAGCTTTTTGTCTTGCGGCGGCTTCTTGTTTGGCTTCATCCTCAGCTTTTTGTCTTGCGGCGGCTTCTTGTTTGGCTTCATCCTCAGCTTTTTGTCTTGCGGCGGCTTCTTCCTCAGCTCTTTCCTCTGCTGATTGCAACCACCGATCCGTAGTCGGATCATAAACGCCAAAACTCTCATCCTGTAAATGGATAGTCAAGTATAATATCTCTGAGAAAAACCCACCATCAGGACGTTGTGGAATTTCATCATAACTCCCATCAACAAGTCGAAATCCCATCAGAAATGAAGGCAAATAAAGTCTCTCTGCGTCATAGAGAAAGTATTCCGATATTCCCATTTTAGCATAGGTTTCCACCTTTTTCTCCAAGTCATCTGTATAGGTGCCTTTACTTGAGAACTCCATGACAAAATCAGGCGGTTTCCCTTCTTCCCAAGTTTTATAAGTGCGGCGGCGTTTTTTACCGATACCGAAAGAGACAAGGATATCGGGTGAGACAGATGATTGAACGACACCTTCTTCGTAATACATCATGATATTGCCGGAAACGTAGACATCAGGTTTTTCAGCGAAATATGCTTTAAGGATATGCCGCATGCGGATAATTTCCTCTATATGGAGATCGGTTTCAGCCATTGGTTTTCCATCCGATTCGGGGTAGTAAATATCCGCTGTATCTGTTGGTGCATAAGGGAGGCGATGTACTTTTGAGTAGGTCTCCATCAGCATTTCTCCTTAAAGGTTGGTGTTGTGTTTGTTCATGCGCCAATTGTTTTCACGCGTTTTTACCAATGAATTTATACAAAGTATACTTGACAACAGGCAGGTATGTCAAGGGATTTTGAACTTGACATTCTTGATGAGAAAGGTTATCATATTGTTATAGACAACATGCTTAGCCTGAATTGTGAACCATCCCATCAAAAGGACACATTTATGAAATATAGAGATAGATTTTTGCGAAAAATACCTCAAACTGCCATTGTCCTTTTGCTTCTCTTTTGCACTGTAAGCATTGCACCTGCCCAAACCACGTTACCTGCCGAAGATATTGCCGAAAAAGCGTTAGCAGCGACAGTATACTTAGAGATGAAAGATACAAACGGCAAAACCTTAGGCATCGGCAGCGGGTTCTTTGTCAAACCCAACATTATCGCTACCAATTACCACGTGATTGAAGGTGCAGCAAAAGGCACGGCAAAGTTAGTGGGTAAAAATACAACATACAATATTGAAGGCGTTACAGCAACTGACAAAGATAATGACCTTATACTTCTGAAGGTAACCGCTGATGACATCAAACCGCTTATCCTCGGTGATAGTCATAAAATTCGGAATAAAGAGAAAGTTTATGTTGCTGGTAATCCAAAAGGTCTGGAAGGCATGTTCTCGGATGGCATTGTCCACAACCGTCTAAATAAGGGGACAAAAGAACGCCTACAGATTGATACATCCGTCTTGTTTCTAAGTAGTGGTGGTCCTGTGCTAAATCGTAAGGGAGAAGTAATTGGTGTTTCTGTTGCAGTTCACAGATCTTTGGATGTACAGAGTCCAAATTTTGCAATTCCATCAAAGTATCTCAAGCAACTCTTGACGCAATCAAAACCTGAAGAACCTTTGTTGAAAGCGGTACAATCTATATCTGCAGATACCTATATTTTGTGGGGAAACGCGAAGTACAATACTGGAGATTATGCTGATGCCATCGCAGACTATTACATGGTTATTCAACTCAAACCTGATGATGCCGATGCATACAACAATATGGGACTTGCGAAGTATCACTTGGACAAATACTTTGATGCCATCGCAGATTTTGACACTGCTATTAAACTAAAACCTGATTATGTCCATGCATACATCAATCGGGGAATAGCGAAAACTGGATTGCGACAAGTCGCAGCTGCGATTTCTGATTTTGACATCGCTATCCGACTCAAACCTGATCTTGCCAAGGCATACTACAATCGGGGACTGTTGAAGGCATTATTAGAACACTTCGCAGCTGCGATTTCTGATTTTGACACTGCAATTCGGCTTGAACCTGATTTTGCTTCAACCTATGTCAACCGAGGTGTTGTAAAGCGTAAGTTGGGACAATACGCAGCTGCGATTTCCGATTACGACATTGCTATCCGACTTGAACCCAATGCTGCGGATGTATATCTCAATCGAGGAGCAGCGAAAGAAAGCTTAGGACAACACTTAGCTGCGATTTCTGATTTTGACACTGCTATCCGACTCAAACCCGATTATGCCAAAGCATACTACAATCGGGGTGTTTCAAAGGTGCGTTTAGGTCATAAGTCAAAAGCGCATCGGGATTTCCAAATTGTTTTGCGACTTGCGATTAAAGCAGGTGATACAGGTCTCAAGATCAGTGCTGAGAAAGCACTGCAGAGACTTAGTGAGTGACGATGTGAAGACACAAATAAGTGTTAACCTAATGTGTTTACTGATAAAATTTGCAGTTATGTCCTACTTGCAACCTTATAGTCCAATCTAAAAATATATGCCCACCCCTGTTAGATGCGGTTTCCTAACCACATCGGACGCTAAGGTTCGGTTAGGAAACCGAACCCGCCAAATACCAAAAGCCTATTTAGCGTTGATTCGTAGTGTGTCCATAATCATAATTAGGGTTTTTACTATAAATTTCTGTCTTGACTTCTCATTGTCAACATAATAATACCATTTCAAATTAAAAATGTCTCTTTTTTAATGCAGAATACCAAACGCGTATTCTGCCACAAACTTTCAGTTTGTGTCCTGAAGAATAACTACCATAATAAGCACCTAATGAGAGAATAATTTATTGAAATGGTATAATGAAACGCGAAGCGATTTCATTTTCCTTGCAATTGATTCCAGATAGACATATAATTGATTCAGAGTCATCATCAATAGGAGAAGAAGCAGTGAACGCCTACATTAACGTAAAAAACTTCGGTCCAATAGAAAAAGCAGAGATAGATCTGCGTCCGTTAACTGTATTTGTCGGTGAGAGCAACACTGGCAAGACATATCTTGCCGCTCTTATTTACGCATTACACCAACATTTTGGGAGCATCTCACAATATCCTTGGGCAGTCTCTCTTCTTTATTATTCCAGTTATGTTCACGGTTCGCGAGATCACTATACACAAATTCCACAGGTTGAGAAGGAACTAGAAGAAATATTGGAGGTACTTAAAAAGTTAAACACACCTGATCGTCCGTTCAAATATTCTGATTTACCTCAGCGGGCACATGCCCAATCGGAGTTTAGACTCACAGATCAGGAATACTTCCCAAACGAGCTCAAAAGGTGTTTTGACCTTGAGGATATTTCCAAGTTAATTCGGTTCACTGGGAACCGAGACAACGAAATGAAAATTTCGCTGTCAGTTCACGAGAGGGATCAAATATGTTGGTCTTTTGAGACACAGGATTCTGGTTCCGGTCCTACGATAACAGGTCACATCAATCCAGACATGATTCTCTTCGACGCGAATCGTAAGACTGAGTTCCACAAGATATCCGATGTTCAACGCCTATTTCAGACTTTAAGCACTGATCGGTGTCGAAAAACGAATTCATATTACTTGCCGGCAGCTCGGAGTGGTATCATGCAAATCCGTGGTGTAATCGCGAGTGTCCTCATCAAGCGGGCGACGCGCATCGATTCAGGTCCGCTTGAAGATTCTAAATTTTCGGGAATGATAGGGGATTTTCTGCAGCGAATTTCCCAATACAAGGAAAGCGAGGAATCGTCAAAAGAAATTAGTCACGTCGCTGAACAACTGGAAGCGGATCTGCTGGAGGGCAAAATAGAGGTTAAACGTGTCGCCCCAGAAACACTTCCGGAATTTCTGTACCGTCCAAATCAGGCAAAAGAGGCACTGCGGATGAGTCACTCCGCAGCGATGGTTTCTGAACTTGCCCCTTTAGTCCTCTATCTGCGAGGTATTGTTAGACAGGGGGACTTACTTATTATTGAAGAACCTGAATCTCACCTGCATCCGGGGGCACAAACCATAATTGCCCAAACCCTTGCTCGCTTGGTCCGTGCCGGCGTTCGCGTCGTGATTACAACGCATAGCAACTGGCTCATTCAACAAATTGGCAACCTGATTCGTGAAGGCGAATTGCGGAAACAGGGAGAATCCACAAGTGAATCAGCAGACTACCTGAAAGCGGAAGAGGTCGGTGCGTGGTGGTTCCATAAGGACAAACCGGTCGAGGAACTTCCGTTTGACCTTGTTGAAGGTATAGAACCTGAAGATCACTTGGATATAGCGGGGGATCTCTATAACCGTTCGGCAGGACTCCAAAATAGAATTGAGCAAATGAAAGGAAAGAATGCAGTTGAATCTGAATAAAGGGCTCACCTACATTCAAGAGCGGGTGTCCCCAGACAGTCTCACTAACGAATGCGGGGAGAAGGGGGTGCCGACAACTAACCGTGAATTTCCAAGGCAAACCTGTACCGGTTCTGATAGGGCGTTGTGGTAGAAAAAAGAACTTATCGAACTTACTTTCCGAGGCTGGTTATCTCTAATCCTAATTCAATCTAACTGGTTCGTAAATTGACAACTATGGTAGATGTCGGAATTACTTGGACACCACCGATGAGCGTTGACATCTTCTGCAAAACACGTTATCATGCTGGAAAGGCACTGCGTAAACTTGAGGAGTAGAACAGATATGAACATTGAACTTAAACAAATTTCAATTGACGATAAACCTGTTCTTCGCAACCTGATGCAATTTTGCTTTCACGATTATAGTGAATTTAACAAAGAGGATGTTGGACCTTATGGACTGTTCAACTACAAATATCTCGACCACTATTGGACAGAACCTGGACGTTTTGCTTACTTTGTAAAAATTGACGAAAAATTGGCTGGATTTGCGATAGGCAGGCAAATCCAATCAGAAAACGGTGAGCGCATCAACTTACTTTCCGAATTTTTCATTCTAAGGAAATACCGACGAAAAGGAATAGGAATGGAAGTTGCTCATTGACTATTTGCTAAATTCACAGGTAAATGGTCAATTGGACAGGAAGCAGAGAATTTACCTGCACAAACTTTTTGGAGAAAGGTTATTAACGAATATACAGAAGGCAACTTCACGGAAGTTCAACAAGAGAAAGGACCAGTGCAAGAGTTTGAGATACCAAGGTAGAACTGTGTTGAAGATGGCTTGTATCATGCGGTTGTTACCACCTTGTGATTTCCAACGAGAGATATTTAACTTTGTACCCATGCCATCATCAAAGCTCCTAATCATCTTGCACGGCTTCACTGCTATTCATCAATTAACCATTTCCATAACGTTAGATAGTTTTCAGGTTTTAGATAGTCTACATCCATCTCTGTATCAATGTTCGTTCCCCAAACTTTAAAGTATTCAGCTTCATGTTCTCCAATCTGAAAATGTAATTGTCGTTCATTCTGGTACCAAACTGCGGTTATATTGCCGAATCCATCGCTGGAGATAGATGGTGTATCGCACCGATATCCGACAGAAGGGACTGAATCTACCAATGCGTTCATAATCGCTTTCGCGTGCACTAAGGTTAATTCGGTTGGTTTTTGTGAACCGCGTCCATCCCAGTTATCTTCTCGTTGTGATAGGACATCAAATTGCTCTGATATTTCACGCTTTTGCTTTTCTATTTGGGACTTTTGAAGTTGGGAAAGGTCTGTTATTGTAGTTCCGGTTTCTGCGTGATCGGAAACTATATTCACATCCGATTCATAATTCTCAAAGCGCATATTACAATACACCTTTTGTAGACTTTAATAATAATAATAATTATTATTTTAACACAATTTACGAATTGTTCGCAACTTTAACGACATCCAAAATCTATTCAAAAAGTTCTGCCACTGGACACGAAAACCCTGGTACGACATCCTCACCTGTTAAAGTATCTTCATAGTTTAGCAACGTAAAGTCCGTTTTAGAACGATAGATCATAACCGTTTTCATAATAGGTTCAATAACCCAAACAAGCCGTGTCCCCGCCTTCAGATAGGCTAACGCTTTATCGGTAACATCATAATGCTTATCTGTCGGAGAAACTATTTCAATAGCGAGGTCAGGGGCATCAGCGTAACCTTTCAGTTTATCTTCTGACAACCGATCTGTTGATACAAACGCAATATCCGGTTTTACCACCCGATCACCTAATTGGAATGTCGTTTCCACTATATATAAACGTCCTAACTTTTTTTCCCGAACATACATTCCTAAGATTAAATGAATGTTAGATCCTATTTCACCATGGACAATTGCTGCAGCTGCCATCGGCACTAAATCCCCTTTTACATATTCATAACCTTCTAAATCGTTTTCAAGAAATTCCGCCATCGTCATCGTACCGTGAGGTGGCATTTCTTGTGTAGATTCAGGGTTCGTTTGCGAATTATACATCAGATTTCTCCTATGTTATACCATTTCCAAAGCAGCATATAATTTTCAGGTTTATATTGAACAGGTCATAATCCCTAATGTGACGACTTGTGCCAGTTGATTATTTTTATGTAATATTGTATTTCACATATTTATGGATTTGTGTTTTTATCTTTACTTTAATCCATCCTTATGCTTTTCTTTATAACATAACCTTTACATTAAAAGGAGCATAAGGATGGATTTACAGAATACATTAGAAAAGCATGTAATGCAACTAAAAAACAAACCACGCACTCTACGAAACGTAGCGTTAGTCGTGCGAAATATTACCGCAACACTTTACGACACCTACTTCCCGGGTGCTGAGGAACTTCGTCCAGGACCAAAAAGCCGTTGTCCTGATAGCGATATTATTTGTATCTCCTGGTTATTAGAACTCATAGGCAAGGATAGTGAACTTGCAGGATACAAAATGATCAAAGCAGAACTCTCTGATTTATTCCCACATTTGCCCGAAAGGTCGCGTTTCAATAGAAGACGCCGGAACCTATGCCACGCAAGTGAAAAACTCAGACGCATTTTGATACAGTTTTTACCGGATGATGGTGTGTTTATTGTGGATAGTTTCCCTATCCCTATTTGCGATTTCAAACGAGCTCCTGCTTCTACATCCCCTCTAAAATGTGCGGATGCTACAGGCACTTTGGCGACTTATGGAAAGTGTGCTACAAAAGGACTTGACACTTTCTTCGGATTTCGTGGTAGTGTGATAACCACTGCCTACGGGCTCCCTGTTGATTTTGCCATAGCGACTGCTGATACTGATGATAGAGAAGTGCTTCCCTTGTTTTGTGAACGCGGCACTTATCCTATTATCATTGGAGACAAAGGATATGTGAGTGAAAAACTTGAAAGAGATTTACTTGAAACGGAGAATGTCTGTCTATTACCAACACGGCGTAAGAATCAGGAGAAACAATATCCGCCAAAGTTTCGCAAACTGCATCAGAAAATAAGAAGAAGGGTTGAGACAACGATTAGTCAACTGACCCAACAGTTCCATATTTCACGGATACGTGCTCGTTCCCATTGGGGAATGCTGACACGCTTCAGCAATAAGTTTGCGGGTTTCACACTCGGTGTCTTCTTGAACAAATGTTTAGGATGCAAGTTGATGGCATTAAAGGATGTCGTCCACGCATAAACCTACATAATAGTATTTAAAATATTACATATAGTCATTTAGCACAAGTCGTTAATGTGCATATTGCATATAGACCTGTCGTATGAAGATTAAATAATTAATTAGGTAATTGTCTGTTCACATGATGCAGGTTCACTACTGTTCTGTCTACACCCAAATGATGAGTAGATCTGTTCGTAGGGACAGGGTTTCCCTGTCCGATTATACAAATCATTTATGACTTTCTTCGTGACGCTGCCAAAATATTTACACATCCACTATTACCTATGGATATGTGTAAAGTATATCTGAAAAAAGTGGGAGTGTCAAGGTGTTAAATTCCTAATATCAATCGAACTTTTATGTTGAATCGTTGATGACACAAAATATCCTCATCTTATAGAATCCGTCGGGTGTGTAAAGTTTTTGTCACAATATGATTCTGGTTCATAAAGTTCTCATCAATAGAAGTGTGAAATTAGCGACTTCGTCTGTTCTTAGCTTACAGAGCACCAGATGGTTATGAAAATACCTTGAATTTCCCAAAACACACTTCCGCGTTCTCCGCGTAATCCGCGATTCAGACAAAAACGGGGACAATTACTTTACACACTCAATCCGTGTTTTTGCTTGCTCACAGTTCGTATCAATAGTAAAATAGACATTATTTATTGATATAATTATGCTGATAATGCGTATGCTACGGAGAAAAATAAGGAGAAAAACAATGAAATATATTGGTATTCTTGTGATCTTTGCATTTTGTATTCTGCCGTTTGATGCTACAGCTAAACTTACGGACGGTTTACACATTTACATGCCATTTGACGATGATGAAGGTAATATCGCGAAGGATGTCGGGCCAAAAGGATTTGAAGCCGCACTCCACAATACCGCAAGATTTGTTGAGGATGGTAAGTTAGGTGGCGCAATAGAATTCTCTGCGGGATCCGCTAAAATTGCTGAACCGGGTGGAAAGAGTGACCTCTATACAGAATATCTCACAGTTGCTGTTTGGATATATCCTTATGAAATATCGGACATAGATGTCGGTACCGGACATGTCTATGGTAATATCTTCTTTCACAAGTCTGGTGCAAGTGATGATAATGTGGAATTTGGACTCGGTAGCGGACAAGGGTTATATTGGTATATCAATTCCGGACAGGAAGATATGGGACCTTTCAACGGTGCTGATGTTGATACTACACTTCCATTGCCGGACTTAGGTTTAAAAGTGGATAACTGGTATCACGTTGTCGGCACTTTTGATGGAGAGGAACTTCGGGTTTATCTTGATGGTGAACTTGCTGGTGACAAACCTGTGCCTGCTAACGGACCCGTGATGATTTGGAATGATAACCCCCTGGAATTTGGTGGTCGTGGAACAGGTGTGAATGTTTACAAAGGTTTACTTGATGAGTTGTTAGTTTATGACCGCGCATTGACAGAGAAGGAGGTCGGCAGAGTTATGAATTCCGAAGATATATTTGCCGTGGATGCTACTGGAAAACTGACAACGACATGGGGTTATTTGAAGACGAAGTAATAGGGATAAGGTGGGAATGTCAAGAGTGTATTAGGATTAGTTTATAATCTCATATTTTGAGTAAAGCACTGACCACGCAAAACAGAAAAAGGGAACAACCAATGAGTTGTTCCCTTTTTCATGCAAAGACGATGCTACTCGTAATTATGGAACTGTTAAGGTATTAGGATTTTAGTTGTTATATTTCCACAGTTCATCAAGAAAGGAAAGGACGCTCTCAATATCCTCTTTAGGTACATTCCAGCGATATTCTTTAGCAATCTGTTCTACCTCTTCTACTGTGCTATTTCCTTCCCAACTAACGATATAATGGACTTTTGCAGCAATGGAAAGTTTGTTAAAATCTTTGGATATCTCTTGTTTGTTTATCCAACTAATAGCATCTTGCCACTCTGAGAAGCGAAGTTTCTGCTGGATGTTCTGCCAGACTGGATCAAAATTATCAGGAATTGAATAGGTATGTCGGCGCATTTCACCGAAAATATTCTGGTTTTCCGATGTAGTAACAAAAGATTCTGTTACTTCTCTTAGTAATCCACAGTTCACCAAACTATCTAAGTGACTTGCGACATAACTACTATAAGGACCATAATAATGTGGTGAAAATCCTAAATCTTCGTCCATCAGCACCGATAAAAAATATACCTGCTTTTGCAGAAGTGTTCTTCCACGTAGTTTGTTGTCATCGTTGTTCTCAACAACAAGTAGAAGGATATCAGTTATATGCATGTTAATTTCCCTCAAGTTGCTTTAAAAATTTTACGTACTGCTTTTTCTAGTTTCGTCCGACTCTGTTTATCCGCATCAAGTGGAGCATAAATTTGTACAGTTTCTAAGGAAAGGGCATCTGCATCACTAGAACGCACAAAAGAAAGTTCTCTATCGTAATCCCAAATGTTTCTTGGTTTACCAAGTTTATCATCAAAAATTTTAATTGATTCAGAACTCAGAATTTTATTTCGACTTCCGTAATCTGGACTTGGAAGTTGGTGTTTATATAAAATCACAAAATCAGGATCGATTCCTAAACACCTAGCAATCTCTTGTTCCCATTCCAACTTTTGTTTGTCTGCCATTTCAAAAAGTCCTAATTGGATAACACCATCCTTCACATCTTTGAGTGAAAATTCGGCAACCATTTTGAAGAGTTCTCTATGATAAAGTCGATTAAAAATTTCACAAGCTTTCCTTTGCTTGCAGTTCCTTAACATATCAATCAACTTTTCATCATGGTAATTTAGATACCTCTGAATAAATCCTTCTTTATCATTTTCATCATATTGATAGAGTTTTTTCATGTCATCATTGCCTTCCTTAATTGAAAGAACTATCCCGCGGGTAATCATCTGATCGGAAATGAGTCTAACACGGTGCCGATATACCTGTTGTGTCATGTGATAACGGGCCAACAGAAGTTGTTCAAGGGCATAAATTCCTTCGCTACTCATGACAAGAGAGGTTCGGTTTCCCTCCACATAAATACGACAAGACTCAATTATCTGTGCTAAATCGTACTGACCATATTTGACACCAGCAAAATAAGAATCTCGTAATAGATAATCCATTTTATCAGCGTCAAGTTCACTAGAAATAATATTCCTTCGCCAGTCCCACATTTCTTTATCTTGAATTAGTTTAACAATGTAACACCTTTGATCATCGCTTAGGATAGATTTAATTTCCGGATCTGTTTGAATAATATCTACAGTGATTTTCTCGTGAATTTTTTTACGCGTCTGTCTATTGTCAGGATTACCATTAACAATATCTATATCACTATTATCAACCGTAGTCAAAACATCTTCCGAAGTATGACTAAATGGACCGTGCCCAATATCATGAAGCAATGCTGCGAAACGAACATTATCAATATCATCCAGGGTTACTTTATTCTTTCGGATTTTCTTGAGTTCAGTGCAAATTCTCCCCGCAATGTGCATTACACCAATTGAATGATCAAAACGGGTATGTAATGTACCCGGATACACCAAAAACGCCATTGCCAATTGTCTGATTCGGCGAAGGCGTTGGAACACTTTTGTGTTAATCAGTTCAATCTCTTTTTCTGAAAGTTCAATGAGACCATGAATAGGATCTCTCACACTATACTGACGTTTTGCCATAAATTATATCACTATATGTTAAAATATGCAAATTGAAATTCTCAAATAAATTTCATATTGTAAGATATAATACCATTTCTAAATGATTATGTAACATTATTTCGTAGGTCGGGTAGAGCGAAGCGAAACCCGACACGTAGAGTTAGATAGGGTTTCCATGTCGGGTTTCGCTTCGCTCTACCTATATGTGTAAACTTAAGGATTTCCATACGCGGAAAACCCTCTCCAGTCCCGTAGGGACGCTATGTTTATAGTTAAACGTTATACAACCCCTCTTTAGTCCCGTAGGGACGCTATGTGTAAAAGCACACCATGATATAAACATATCGTCCCTACGGGACTGAAGAGAGGTGGGGGTACACATTTTTTCTATAAACATATCGTCCCTACGGGACTAAAGAGCATACAATCCCTATAACCATAAGGATTCGGAATGATTCGTAAGTCCAACTAAGTTCCCTTAACTTTACACCTATGGGTTTCGCTTCGCTCTACCCGACCTACAGTTTATTTATGATAATTTGTCAATTAGAAATGGTATAACTTATAGATTGTCAATAAAAAAACACGTGCGACACAGAAGCATTCAATTGTCGGTTTATTTCACATTTTGATACAGTCTTCTATAGAAGCGATCTCCAGATCGCACAAAAACAATAAC
This sequence comes from Candidatus Poribacteria bacterium, assembly GCA_965261435.1. GTDB lineage: Bacteria > Poribacteria > WGA-4E > WGA-4E > WGA-3G > MSPOR6. The sequence continues at coordinate 910,742 of CBDHDL010000021.1, read as the reverse complement.
GGTCAGAATCGGAATTCTCTCCAATAGAAAAAATCACAACTAAAGGGATAAATTACTATTAAATCATGCCTGCATACAGCTAGCAGAGTGTACCTAAGTACTTTAAAACACAAATCCAATATTAAATTATTCATACATACCCATACTCCAACAATAGGGCACGACATGTTTTGTCGTGCCCTATTTTGTCAATAACAGTTTTAGTATTATTCTAATTGATCGGAAAGGTAGAATGTCAACGTGCTGAAGATTGAACCTGCAAGATAATCAAATGTTAAATAAACAAGCAGAAAAACACAAAATGTGTTAAACTATTTGATATACCAACATACATACAAGAGGAGAGAAAAATGGCAAAATGGATATTATGTTTGACTACAATCACTTGCTTAATAGTTGCAGTCTATAGTGGAGACGCGAAGGAGTTAACCTTGGATGATATTTTCCCAACTGATAGGGTTTTAGATATACAGATAACCGTATCGGATCAGGATTGGAATAAGATTCGATTTCAGTCCCGGAATTTTGTTGAGGCACTACAAGAATCTCGGCAATTTAAGCCGATAGATCATCCGTATACTTATGTTGATGCAAGTGTTAGTATTGATGGTGTGGTGTTCCCGAAAGTGGGAATCCGCAAGAAAGGGTTTATCGGTTCGCAAAATCACGTGCGACCATCGCTCAAAATCAAATTGAACCATGTTGACAAAGATGGTGAGATAGAAGGTTTGAATAATCTCACACTGAATAACAATCAGCAGGATGTAAGCCAGGTTAGCCAGTTTATGGGATATGCCTTGTTCAATGCTATTGGTTCTCCAGCACCACGTTGCGCGTATGCAAAGGTAACAGTTAACGGTAAAAATTTGGGGTTATATTCACACGTTGAAAGTATGCGTAAACCGTTGATCAAACGGGCTTTTGGGAACAGCAAAGGAGTGATCTATGAGGGGACAGTAGTTGATTTTCACAAGGAGTGGGAGAACAGCTTTGAACATAAAAGAGGTGATGATGAAAAAGGTAGAGAGAAGATAAAAACGTTAATTGATGTTCTCGCTGAGGATGAGGTTACTGAGCAAGCGATCGCAGAACATGTAGATTTAGATAGTTTCTATCGGTTTTGGGTGATTGAAGGGTTACTCGGCTTCTGGGATGGGTATTCCGGAAATAACAACAACTTCTTTGTCTATCTTAATCCAGAAACAGACAAATTCCATTTTTTACCGTGGGGAGCGGATTCGCTTTTTCTTAAACATAGTGTGCTTGAATTTCAAAGAGATTCTCGTAAACCAATTTCTGTTAAGACACAAGGTCTAATTGCGCACAAACTCTATCAACTTGAGGAGGGTAGAGAACGGTATGCGAAAACAATGATGGACATTCTTGAAAATCATTGGAACGAGGTTACATTACTTGCCGAAACTGATAGAATCGCTGAGATGATTAAACCCCACATGTTACCCGCGCAACTTTCTTACCGAGAGGAAGGAAGGTGGGGACAAGGTAAAACTATCTCTTTTGATGAAAAGTTAGATGAAACTCGGCACTTTATTCGTGTGCGTAAGAGTGATATTCTAACCGAGATTTCTGATGGTATGCCGATGTGGAGAAAGAGACCGAACCCGCCATTTGTGATGGGACCTGAAGGGTTTGATGGGAAGGCTATGAAACAGTTTGTTGAGTTACCAGAAGATGATTTGTGGGGGGCTGCGAGAACGGGTGATCTTGATGGAATTAAGAAATACCTTGCAGAAGGGGCAGATATCAATGAACTTTCTGAGCAGACACAACTATCCCCATTGGCATGGGCAACCATGACAGGAGAAACAAAGGCAGTAAAATTGCTCCTTCAACTCGGAGCAGATGTCAATGTAAGACAAGAGGATGGAGGTACGCCGTTACACATCGCTTTCTTTTTAGGACGTGCTGAAATTGCTGAAATACTCATGAAAGATGGGGCAGATGTGAACGCAAAAAATAATCGTGGTGAAATACCCGCAAACGGTCTCATGGCTCCTTCGGGGTTCGCAAAATTTCTGACAAATATGTTTGATTTTGAGTTGGAACGGAAAGAGATTGAAGAGGGTAGGAATAAGATAAGAGAGATGATCAAAGGTGAGTCAATTTCCCTAACACAGAAAGCTGCAAGTGATATATGGGAGGCAGTGTTTATCGGGGATCTAAAGTTTGTTCAGAAAGCAGTAACCGAAGGGATGGATGTAAATGCAAAGAATCCTGTTACCGGGGATCCGTTGTTATTTACGGCTGCGTTGATGGGACACACACAGGTGATGACCCTCTTAATGGAAAAAGGAGCAGATATCAATGCACGGAAGGGAGATGGAAACACAGCGTTGCACGCTGCAGCATTCCTTGGACGCACTGAAGCGGTGGAATTGCTGTTGAAACACGACGCAGATGTCAATATCCGAAATAATCAGGGGGGGTCTGCCATGGACAATGCAACACTTGATTGGGGGGTCACACAAGGAATATTGAACATACTCCCGTTTGAAGTAGATGAAGCAAAAGTTAAAGCAGGTAGAGCTAAGGTTGTTCGCCTCCTGACTGTCCATCCGAAAAATGCACCACTATCAGAAAATATTTGGAAAGCAGCGGCAAAAGGTGATCTTTCGGCCATTAAAAAGACGTTAGTTGAAGATGTTGATTTGAACGCTTTAGATCCTCAATTCGGAATACCTCCTTTAGGATGGGCAGCACTTCATGGTAAAACAGAAGCAGCGAAATTGCTTATTGAAAAAGGGGCAAATATCAATCGTAAACATCGAGATGGGTCAACTCCGTTGCATGCAGCATCTTTTCTCGGACGTTTTGATATGGTAAAACTGCTTATTGACAAGGGAGCGAATATCAATGTCCGAAGTAACGACAATTCTTTACCTGTGAATTCAGCACAACTTGATTGGGGGTTGACACAGTTGGTAGTTGGAATATTACAGATGCAAGTTGACGAAGCAAAAGTCAAAGCGGGTAGAATTAAAGTTGTGGAACTGCTATCAAGCCAGAATAAATAAGGAATTGCAGTTATTATTCTATGAAGGAGGATACAGATGCCAAATTCTCAGACGAATCCTGAATCTGTTCAAGAAATTTCTCCTCGCGGTACGATGACGATGGAAGAGTTTCTTGAGAATGATTTAGAAGGGTATGAGTATGTAAAGGGAGAATTAGTGCCAATGGCAGCTGCAGCAATCGTTCATGGTGAGGTAGGTATAAATCTTATTATACCCTTGGGTATACATGTTCGTGAAAATAAGTTAGGACGTTTATATTCTCTTGAAACAACATTTCAATTAGGTGATCGGGTGGTGAAACCTGATATTGCTTTTGTATCAACAGACCGGTTATCAGAGGATAAATTCAAAGGATTCTCCGTGGCTCCTGACCTTGCTGTTGAGATAGTTTCGCCTTCAGATAAGCAGTATGACGTTACCGATAAAGCATTAGCTTATTTGAAGGCAGGAACACGGCTTGTTTGGGTGATTGAACCGATTGCCAAAACAGTCATGGTCTATCGTTCTGAAGCGGACTTTACACTACTAAACTATGAAGACACGTTGACAGGTGAGGATGTCGTTGAAGGGTTTTCATGTCCAATTGCGGAGTTGTTTGATTAGAATATTCTGAGAAATCCTTTTTTTCAACCTGCAATCATCTGAGGTAATAACCTATGAATATTAATAGACCTGAAAACATAGAATATAAACACAATTTCTACAAGGAGATTATTCCTGATGCAGAACGCCGCAAAATCTCGGAACGATTTGAGGTATTAGCACTTCGGGAAGACAACTGGGATGGGTACGATTCAAAAAAACCTACCGAGTTAATCCTGAAACGAGCGCAGAATCTCTTAGAAGAAATGTTAGATATTATTTCTTCGGAACATCCGTGGCATACTCCCTTTGTTTCCAGCGATGAAGACGGTTTTATAACTGCAGCTTGGTACGAAGATGAACGGGAATTACATATCCTAATCGGAGAAGATGAGGCAGAATACCTCCGAGTTTGGGGGACAAATATTGACACAGAAATGCAGGAAGACTATCTTAACCGTGACGATTATCTAACGCTTTGGAAATGGTTGCTTTATGGAGAATAACGACTTGGTACGAGACGATGAGGAGTTATACCGAAGGGGCCGAAGCAAATCAAAATTTGATGAGTATTTTTTTGATAGAGGAAGACTCATAATTAATCCTGCAGCTTTTAATGACCCGCACAAAAAACCTTCTGTAGATAGAGCAGAACTGAGAGAACACAATCCTTATTTTTCAAGGAAAGATAAAACAGAAGGTATTGTTAGTCTTGTGCCTATTGATGTCCGCTCAATAAAAGATGTAGAAACAAAAACAGAAGTAAAAGATGTAATTCACGCTGTAGAAGTTGTTTATGATCCCACCCCAGACAATCCTGCACACTCACAAATTACTGTAAATCCTGAATTTTTTGATACAGCAAACAAGCAGAAAAAAACATTTAGAAAGTTGAGGGTTGCGCTTGCGAAACTTGCAACAAAAAACGGATGGACTATAGAACCAAGTGTCTAACAAATTCATACTCTCATAATTATGGTATACTTTGCTGAATACGTGGAAATGGAATTGAATCTGTATTGATAGGAGATTATAACAAGTTACTACCATTATCTATAAAGGAATTGCCTAATGCCAAAACCGATCAACTACACCGACATCTTAGAAACAGGTGACAAGGGTATTTACGACATCCAAACGCATGCAGCCGGTCCCGAAGGCAGCCTACCGTTAACTGCGGAGATGCTTCTCAATAGACCAAGTGGGGACATCTTTGGATTGACCCACAACACTGCAATGGGTTGGGCACCGACAGAACTGCGACGTGAAGAGTTCCTGATTCTCAGTACACAAGGCGGGATCCGAGCACCTGATGGGAGTCCTATCGCGCTGGGATATCACACTGGACATTGGGAAGTCGGTCTGCTGATGCAGGCTGTAGCGTATGAACTAAAGGAACTCGCGACAATTCCCTTTGCTGGCTACTGCTCCGATCCGTGCGATGGACGAACCCAAGGCACTGTCGGCATGATGGATAGTCTGGCATATCGCAATGATGCAGCACAGATTTTCCGTAGACTTATCCGTTCTCTACCCACGCGTAAAGGCGTTGTCGGTGTAGCAACCTGTGATAAAGGATTGCCGGCAATGATGATGGCACTTGCATCAATGCGTGAGTTGCCTACTGTGCTTGTCCCGGGAGGTGTGACGCTACCACCAACTACAGGTGAGGATGCAGGGAAGATACAAACGATCGGGGCGCGTTTCGCGCACGGTGAGATTAGTCTCCAAGATGCAGCAGATATGGGGTGCCGGGCATGTGCTACTCCCGGTGGTGGATGTCAATTCTTGGGGACTGCAGCGACTTCACAGGTTGTCGGTGAAGCGTTAGGAATGAGTCTGACACATACGGCATTGGCACCCTCTGGACAGAATATATGGACGGATATGGGATTGCGGTCTGCAAGGGCAGTCGTAAATTTAGCAGCAAAAGGGGTGACGACGAAAGATATCGTTACTCCCGAAGCAATTCGTAATGCAATGGTGGTGCATGCAGCATTCGGTGGTTCAACTAATCTGCTGTTACATATACCTGCGATCGCGCATGCTGCGGGTCTTGAACGTCCAACGATTGAAGATTGGACAGAGATCAATCAAAAAGTGCCACGTCTTGTTGATGTCCTCCCAAATGGACCGGTAGGGCATCCGACAGTACGGGTTTTTCTCGCTGGGGGTGTGCCTGAAGTGATGCTTCACCTACGCAAATTGGGAGGACTGCTCAACGAAGACGTGCTAACAGCAACAGGGGAAACGCTGGGTCACAATCTCGATTGGTGGGAAAGTTCAGAAAGACGGAAGCACGTTCGGGAACTACTTGAACAAAGAGATAACGTTCTTCCCGATGAAGTGATCCTCAATCCAAATGCTGCAAAAGAAGCAGGATTAACAAGTACTGTCACATTTCCGCGTGGCAACCTTGCCCCAGAAGGTTCAGTCATCAAAAGCACTGCGATTGATCCAAGTGTTGTTGATGATGACGGCGTGTATCGAATGACAGGGCCGGCACGTGTATTTGTCAGAGAAGTTGAGGCAATACAAACGCTTAAAGGTCAGGGTGAAAAGGATATGAAACCTGGCGATGTCATGGTGTTGTGTTGTCGTGGTCCAAAAGGCACAGGTATGGAAGAGGTGTACCAACTTACCTCTGCACTCAAACATCTATCGTTTGGGAAACATATTGCATTAATCACAGATGCCCGGTTTTCTGGTGTATCAACGGGGGCATGTATCGGACATGTTGGACCAGAGGCATTGGCTGGCGGACCGATAGGAAAAGTTCGTGATGGCGACACAATACAGATTGAAATTGATACTCGGCAATTGGTTGGGAGTATTGATCTGGTAGGACACGGTAGCGAGAATTTCGGAGCAGAAGAAGGTGAAAACGTGTTAGCTGAACGACAACCACGACCAGACTTAGCATCAGATGAAATGCTGCCAGATGATACACGCCTGTGGGCAGCGTTGCAATCTGTCGGTGGTGGTACGTGGGGCGGCTGTGTCTACGATGTAGATGCGATTTTGAATGCGTTGAAATAAAGTTGCCATGAAAAAATGGATATATTGGGCACCACCGCTACTTTACATGGCACTCATCTTTGTTATATCATCTCTGAAGCAACCACAACTCCCGATGCCGAAGTTTGGGTGGTTGACAATTGACAAAATATACCATTTCATAGAATACGGTATCCTCAGTGTATTGTTGACTATTGCATTTGTGAACGCCTCACCGAAATGGTTCCCCGCAAGTCGGATCTGGGTTGCTGCCGCGCTCATCTCTATTCTATACGGGGCAAGTGATGAAATTCATCAGATGTTTGTCCCCGGTAGATTTGCTACAATCGCAGATTGGGTATCTGATGTAATCGGTTCGATTGCGGGGGTAGTTGGAGTCTATTTCTATTATAAAAGAAAAAAAGAAAGGAAATAATATGCATCCACTCGTTAACTTGAAAGTGCCAAAAGGTTCTATTGCAGTTCATTGGTTTGAGCAAAGCAGTTTTGCGCTAAAAGATTCTAATGGGACTATTGTTCAAATTGATCCCTATTTTCCGAGGAATCGTCCATCGGACCGCTTTATTCATACTGAACCACCGCTTGATGAGTCGGAACTTCCGACCAGTTTTGTGTTATTAACACACGCGCACGGAGACCATACCTGTCCAGAATCTATACGTAGAATATGGGAGACTTCAACTGAAACGAGATTCATCGGACCGGAAGAAAGTATTCGGCAAATTGCATCAGAAACAGATGTTGCTGCCGACAATGTTTCCGAGATCTCCGCAGGAGAATCTGCACAACTAAATGAACTCACTGTGCATGCTATTTATGCTAAACCGCCAAAAGGTGATCCTTCGGCAGATATAGGTCCTCCTGATGTTACACATCTGGGATATGTTATTTCTGGTGATGGTGTGACACTCTATTTCAGTGGTGATCCGATCAATAATTTCGCTGAGCATGATGACTTGATTGCAGCGGTAGCAGTGCATAAGCCAGATATCGGTTTCCTGACAAACCATCCGAACGAAGGTGAGTTTCCATTTTTTGATGGATGTGTTAAAATGGCGACACGTATCGGGTTGAAGCAAGCGGTGCCAGCACACCGGTCATGCTTTGTTACCCGTGATTATGATCCTGAGGAATGGGCATCAAACTTTCCTACAGATGGTCCTAAACCACTGATCATTGAGAGAAATACGCATATAATTTATTCATAGATTTATAGGTCAAAAGTTGGGTTCTATATCGGTTCAACCCATAGGTGTAAACTTAAGGAATTTTCTATGTCCGAAACCCTCTCCAGTCCCGTAGGGACGCTATGTTTATAGTTAAGCGTTATACGACCCTTCTTGAGTTCCGTAGGAACGGCATAGAAAATAAACATATCGTCCCTACGGGACTGAAGAGAGGTGGGGGTACACATTTTTCTATAAACATATCGTCCCTACGGGACTGAAGAGAAGACAATCCCAATAAGCATAGGGATTCAGAGTGATTTAAAAGATCTTCTAAGTTCTCTTAAGTTTACACCTATGGGTTCTATATCGGTTCAACCCAACCTACATTTTGAGGTACAAATATAGATATGTCTCTACAAGAACAAAAAACACCCCTTGTCGGTATTGTGATGGGGAGTGATTCCGATTTAGAAAAAATGGCTGAAGCCGCAAAAGTATTAGAGGATTTTGAGGTGCCGTTTGAGATAACGATATCTTCTGCGCACCGTTCACCGGAACGCACGTTGGCGTGGACAGAAAAGATAAAGGCTGAGGGTGGCAAGGTAATCATTGCGGGAGCAGGACGCGCGGCACACCTTGCGGGTGTAGTTGCTGCACATACGACGTTGCCTGTTATCGGTGTGCCGGTAGATGGTGGACCGCTCAATGGCGTTGACGCGTTGTATGCGACGGTGCAGATGCCCCCTGGTATCCCTGTTGGTACGATGGCAATTGGCTCAGGAGGCGCAAGGAATGCGGGGATATTCGCTGTGCAGATTCTGGCACTTGAATTTCCTGAATTAGAGGAAAAACTACTCGCCTATAAAAAGAAAATGAGTGATGGTGTCGCTGAGAAAGCAGCACGACTCAAAGAATTGGGTTATGAGAATTATTAGATAGTGATATGTAGGTAAAACCCGAATGGAAAACGAAGTAAAAAGGGAATGGAAGAACGACACAGAACTCTTTGATATGATGGAAGATCACCTATATGCCGCTGTAATTTCAGATGCGCTTGATGCATCAGGATGCCGTGAGCAGGCATTGAGGCACACCATTCGTCCGTTGCTTCCAGATACGGTTGTTGTCGGTCGCGCAATGCCTGTGTTGTGCCTTGACGTTTATGAAATCCCCGATGAACCTTATCAGCAGGAGATAGCAGCGGTTGATAACCTAAAACAGGACGATGTTCTTGTCTGTTCTACGAACGGCAGCACCCGTATCTGTTTCTGGGGAGAACTTCTGTCAACTGCTGCACGAGCACGCGGGGCACGGGGTGCCGTGATTGATGGATTCATCCGAGATGTTCGCAAAATTATGGAAATGCAGTTTCCTATATTTACAACGGGCATAACACCTGTGGACTCAAACGGACGCGGTGAAGTGGTCGCATATAACGTCACGATTGAATGTGGAGGTGTCACTGTGAATCCAGGTGATATTGTGTTCGGGGATGCAGATGGCGTCGTGGTTATTCCGCAGACAGTGGAAACACAGGTGATTGAAGCTGCTTTGGAAAAAGTAAGCGGCGAAAACCGAACGCGTGATGCACTTCAAGAGGGGGCTACATTACGGGAAGTTTATGATAAGTTTGGGATTTTGTGATGACGCATGGGACTAAGCATATTACCCTTAAGGAGAAAATATGATCTATGAATTAAGAACATATCAGGTAGTGCCGGGGAAGATGAAGAATATCAATGACCGATTTGCAAACATCACGCTGCCGTTATTTGAGAAGTATAATATGAAGGTTATAGGGTTTTGGGAGACCGCTATCGGCGAAGCAACGACAACAGAGTTGGTTTACCTCCTCGCTTTTGAAGATATGGGACATTATCAACGTGCATGGGATGCGTTTATATCAGATCCAGAATGGCAAGCAGCGAAACGATTGACAGAAGTAGGGGGTCCATTGGTCAACGTTGTGAGTAATAAGATTCTTGAACCTACTGAATATTCACCGTTGCAGTAATCCTAACAACAAGCAACACATCAACGTAAGATAGCCAATTTTCCTATCTTTTCAACTCTGCTATCACCAGTGTGTGCAACAACACGATAAAGATATACACCGTTTGCACATCTGGTGCCTGTTTCATCCTTTAAGTCCCAATTGGTTTCATTGTTCCCCCGTTTTGCGCTATCATCAACAATCGTACGGATCAGTCTCCCGCTCACCGTGTATATTTTAATAGTCACCTTATCTGGCGGCTGAGTTAACTGATAGATAAAATCGGTCTTGCCTTTTACAACAGGGTTCGGTACGTTGAAAACTTTATCTTGGAAGCCGACTGTCTCATCAAGTGTAAACACTGCTTCAAGTTCGGTAGTGTTTTCACTTGTATCCGTTGCAGTTACCTGAAGACGATAAGTACCGTTCGGTAGATTGGGAGCAAAACTGAAATTTGCTTCTCCAGGGTTAGTATTATCATATTCCCATTCAGCAGTTTCAAATTCGCGATACCGTTGCGTTACATCACTTTCGGTATCATCTGAGATAATCTTGTTAAAGGTGATGTTGAGTAGAGAATTGTCAAGTGCCGTTTCATCTGTAACACGAATTTCACATTTGGGTTGCTCCGTGATGCGGTTTTTCCCCATGTTCTTCACCTCCCCCAGAGAATTCGCGTTAAATTCTGTCGCAATTAGTGTTTCATCATTTACAAATATCTCAATAACCGGTGCCATAATATCGGGCATTTCAGTCACGAGGAATCTTGTTTGGAATTTCCCCGCTTTTCCACCGATTGCGTTCCCATTAAAATCTCGCGCCTCAATCTCAAAAGCGTATTCACCCGGAAATAGAATAGGTTTATAGTCAATTGGAACTGTGTTCACATCTTTAGGATTTCTCAAGACATATTCAGTGACAGGTTCAAAAGGTTTGCCGTTATCTCCTCTACGGATGATGAATGTATCAAGGTCTACACCGTTCTCATCTTCAAGCAAGATAGAGAAGTGCGGTCTCGGTGCGATGACGCTACCTTGCTGTGGTTTGACACCTTCTATCCATAAACTGAAATTGGGGGGTGTATCGTCCTCGTTACGCATCAAAGTAAAGGGAGTGAATTCGGTGGTTTCCGCAGTAATTGTGCCGACTTGTGCAGTGCTAAACTTAATCTTATCTCCAAAGACAAAAGGTTCAGACCCCGCTGTAGCGAGTATCTCTATGCCGAGATGATTGAGAAATAGAATTTCGTTGACTCTCCCGTTGATGAGAACGTCATTTGGTAAAAAAAGCGGCTCCCCTGTCCGGTCTCTGAGTTGATAGTGTCTGTCAGACGTAAAAAAGATGAACCAGTCCCCTACTGCAAACTGTTGTTTAGTACCAAGTCTTACCTTCACAGTTGCTGTTCCGTTACCCGCATTCCCGTTTCGCGTTCTTTTCAAATAAGCAGTACCTTGAGAATAATCAGTTTCTATTGTGAGAATATCTCCGAATTCAAATGGAACAATAGGAGAACCATCATTTAGTTCAGGCGGTACGACCCATTTTTCTGGGATAGTAAATTCCATCCCGTAATTCTCAATGCGAAAGGGGATGTCAAGTTGTCCAGCAGTATCAAATTTTTCATATCGCACATGTTCTTTCTTGTTTAGATATACTTGAAAATGTGTCGGTTCTAAGAAAAGGATAACCCAAGTGCCTGCGGGGGCCAGTTCCGGACTAATGTTGACATCTTCAATCGGTAGTGGTTGTTTATTCCCATTTTCAATTTGGATAGGTGTGACGTAGTTTTCAAGTTCAAAAACAGGTCCTTCTGTGTCAAGTGTCGGTTTCTCGTCTCCTGTTGTATAAGCCACTTCGGATAGAAGCCGTCTCCATTTTTCGTGTTTTGTGTTCCATGCGTAAATGCCAAGTTTTTCTGATTCATCAATTAGTGCCCCCTGAAAATCCCTACTGCCATCGTGATAGGGTGTATTTGCTCTCACGATGTCTTCCAAACTACTCACATCAAACCTAAACTTGAGCGATACGGGTTTCTGAAGTGCAAAATCGGATTTCTGGACAACGACATCGTATTGTTGTACGCGTTCATCTCCTGTACGGACGATCCCTCTACGTAGTGCAGCGACACGTGGAATCGTAGCGAAACTTAAGGACGGTTGTGTGATGTTATAGGGCGCACTTGAAGATATGTTAAGTGGAATCAATTCATCCTCTGTCGCTGCTGCTGCTGCAGGAAAATCAATGCTGAAGACTCCATCAAGACTTTTGGATGTCAAAGGTTGTGATGGATTATAAAAGTATTCATTGACAACGAAGGTAATCTTGCGCTTGTTGTCACGTTCGTTGTATTCAATAATGCTACCAAAGATATCTTTGGTGGTCGTATCAACTTCCGGGTCAAGCATAACATATATCTCATGAACACCCGTAGCAAGGTTTTCTTTTAGCCGCAAGTTTACAATCGCTTTTTGCAAAACGGTTTCGCCGGTTTCCCAATCGTTCGGTTGTACTGTGACGCTACCTATGATTTTAGCATCATCGTTTATCTGTTGGTTACCGTCTAAATCGGGGTCAGCTTCGGCAAAAATTACGTCAAAAGGAGTTTTGACAGTTCTACCTCCATCGTTAATAATTTCAGCAGTAATATAATAATTCCCTGTTTCGTCATTATAGGAATATTGAATCGGGTAACGTGTGCTTCCATCAGCAGCGATATGTAAATTAGGACCTTTCGGAGCTCTAACTTCAACTCGCCTCTCTGTGGGATAACGTGATTGAAAACCGTTGATATCGGTGACAGTAATTTGGTAACGGATTTTGTATCCACCTCTTGGTAGTGGGATAGGATTTTGAAGTTCGTACCACTGTCCTCCCGGACGAAACTCGCCAGTGCCAGAAGGCGGTTGGATTTTTACCATAGGATAGATTTCGTCCGTATACGAAAAAGTATTATCCCATACGACCTGAACTGATTGGATACCTTTTTCCCCTAAGTCATCATAAATAAGTGCTTGGAGTTTGAGCGAATGGGTATCAACAGAATCTATTTCTTCCCGAACATCCTCAATAATAGGCGTATCTACCCAGAAGACACTTCCGCCGACAGCTGCGCGTTTACCATCGTCAGCAAATACGCGTGCAACACCTCTACCCGGTAAAGCTTTTGAAGGAATATCCAACCGAATTGTTCCGAATTCTCCTTTCCACATTTTGCCGGGTGTGCGTATAGTGAAATCATTCTCTACGTCTTCGTCAAAGTCATTAAAGAATATAGCAGAAGCGATTACGGTTTCTGTGCTAAACTCTTCCGCTTTCCACCACGTACCGTTGATATCATGAACCCCAGATTCACCGTTCAAAATTACAATCTGTTTACTTGGATTGAGTGCAACATCTTCCAATTTTACTTGTATATCTAAGACAGGCAGCGCGAGTTGCGTCGCCGGATCGCCGAAAAGGGTGTACTGTTCTGCACCGGGAACCCATTGAGGATTACTGCTACGGGTGAGGAATCTAATTTTGGCTTCAGTCACTATCTTACCAAGGGTTAAAGGGACTGCGGCAACTTCCCCGACACCTTGTTTCTGCTCAAAAGGTGTGTGCTCAAACATAGTCGTAAAAAGGTCAATATCAAATTCTGCGTTTGCTGGTGCATAAGTTAACCGGGTCGCTGAAAGTGATGCAATTGCACCGTATCTACCGTGTAAAAACTGTTCACTGAGAGAGTGTTTACCGAATTGTTGCGGTTTATCAAATTCTCCATTTAAGCATGTCGTTGAGATAACAAATGGTAGATAACTGTTGCGAAGTTTGCCAATGTCATTGATGTGAAAGATGCCTTCGTCTGCCCACGTCTGGTTCCCACCGTGACCAGCATATTCCATGACGATTGTTCCCTCTTTAAAAGCATTGAGGATATGACCTTTTGCTGTGTCAGCACGTCCAATCTTTCGGAGATATATCTGTTTCGTTGTATAGCCTACGGGGATGATGTTCTCAATTAGATCATCACGAGATAATTCAAAACCGCCATCGGAGGGGTTGTCTACCTCATTGTCTGCAATCTGAACAAGTTGTCCTTGCCACGGTCCAATTTTTGGGAATTTCTCGTAATTGATGATCTTCTGAGTAATTATGTCAAGTTCTTGGGGTGTTTGAACTGATATTCGACCAACAAACATATCGGGCAGCGCATCTGATCCAACGATGTTCACAAACCGCTGATCCATGGAAGTCTCACCACTCTCTGGTGCCCAGCCGTGGTATGTTGGAACAAAATTCGGATAAAGGTCGTACGGTCTACTAAAGTTTGGGTCTCTCTTGTAACGTTCCACGATGACCCTTTTATAGTCATAATGTGCATCACCAACGAGTACAACATAAGTCGGTGCTGGCGGCTGCCACGAGTAGTAGGCGTCACGCAAGAACGTCCGTATTGCAAATGGATTAAAAAGGCCGTAACTATATTCATTGTAGATTTCATCTATATCAACGACTCTGACTGTCAACCCTTGTGAACGACGAAATTCAACTAACGGTTGTATACTTTCAAAAAAAGTTTTATCTGTGATTACAATATAATCCGTTTGTGAGGCATCATTCCGCAAAGCACTTGGTGGAACCTCTGTAAGACTGATGACCGATTTATAATCATTATTCGTAATAGCAAAGTAGTAGTTTGTGTAACTCTTTACTTCGTCTTCAAAAGCTATTTTGTAGGTAGTACTTGATCGTGATACTTTACCATCAACCAGTTTTTCCTTGAGACCGGATAGTAGGCTCACTGAATAAACGTCTATTTTCTCGTTAGAGAAACCATTGACTTCAAAATGCGTTTTACCAATCACTTCTGGATCCGTTTTGGAGTTAAATTCGATTCTATTGTCTATTGCGCGAAAAGTGCGCCAATACGCAAACTCATACCAATCAAGATAGAAATCGTAAGAGCCTTCTGGTGTGCCATTCGTATCATTTGCCTGAATCAGCATATAATTTACATCTTTATGGTCAATCTTGTTCTGTGGAATATCACGAATCACCAGAGGACTGGCTTGACGTTTCCATACCTCTTCATCCCCAAGTTGAGTATTATTAAATATAATAACTGCTTGGTGTCTTGCATTCTTGCGAGATGAACCTTGAAGTTTGATCCGCACAGTCGCAATTTGTTCTGTTTCAAAACGGTTTACAGCACCCGGGAGTTGAACTGGGAATTGTTTCCTTCTGAGGTTAGAGTCTTGTCCGCCTCTGAAAGCAGTCCAAAAATAGTGATCAGCTAATTCTGATTTTATATTATACCCATCAAGGGTATCATAAAAATTATCTTCCTCAAAACGCTTTTTTGTCAGGAATGCTTTTGGGGGACTCACATTACCAGAAACAGGGGTCGCTGAACGAGTCGGGATCCGATATGAATCCCCACCACCTTCATCTACTGTCTCTACCGCACCTTTTGGAACAAAACTAAACCAATAGTAGTTTGTATCCGTAAATTTATTACCTATCAAACCATGAGCATAAAAGACGATCATATCTTGAGGATCAAGGGTTCCATCGTTGTCTCTATCGAAAATATAAAAGCCTTGTTGATTTCCTCCAGTTTCAACGTGAATACTGTTAAAGTCTATGGTCTCAGGTTCTATGTTGGAGGATTGGAGTCGGGCATAAGTTAAACGATACATATTTGTTTCAGGAATGGGAATTTTGAAACGTCTCCGCTGTGTACCGGAGGCAGCGGGTGCCAGTGGTCCAAGATTCGGAGAATGTCTTGTGCGTAACTCATGTTGATTCTGTCTGTGTCGCCATTGTGCTGCTTGTGTATTGTTAATCAATATTGATTGAAACATGTTTTCATAAGCAGAACTATCAAGCGAATGAGAGGGGGATAGTGTAGAAACAGTAGAGGGAGCTCCGAAAAAATCAATACGGAAGGTAATGTCGTCAGTGACTTTTAACTGTTGCGTTGTGCTATTATACTGAACAGGGTTGATGTGTAGTATGCCAATCCGTTGTGAGCGAACAAATCCAATAGGTTTTACCTCTACTAATTTTGATGGATATAGTGGAGATGTAACTGCATTGACACGGGTGTTTTGGCCATCCTGTGCATCAGTGATATTAGGATCAATGTGTTGGTTTGTAAGTGGGGAATGTTCCAGTCTCTTGAAAGAACTCTGTTTGTCGATTACTGTGGCAGTTACGCTACTTGAGGAAGGCAACCCTATTTGCACGGAATAGATCGGCAGTTTTGGTTTGCTGGCTTCAGTTGTCCATGATGCACCATCAAACTGGATTTGTGTTGCAGGTTTACCGTGCTGTTGATGTGTCTGTATTTTTAGATTGGTAAGTTGGAAGCGGAGAATAAGAAAATTAGGATCAGTTTTTATGATCTCAATCGGACGATTGTTTCTTAAATAACGACTACTATGCTGTAATTGGTTCTGTGCATACGCATAATTTGTCTTAAAAATTCCCGCTATTTCAATCTCAACCTGTAGAACACCTATCAAGAAACAAAATAAGAATATCAGAAATATAAAACGTTTTATCATATTTGAGTTCTCGCTAATTGTGATGCGGCGGCTAAGGCTTGCTATAAGACTGGTTTCACTTGCAACGCCTTGTCCCGCAATGTCAAACGCTGTGCCGTGGTCAACGCTTGTGCGTACAATGGGTAGACCTAATGTAATATTTACAACTTGTCCAAATCCAATCAGTTTAATCGGAATATTTCCTTGGTCATGATACATGGCGATAACAGCATCCCATTTTCTACCGACTGCTTTTTTAAATAGCGTATCAGCGGGGAGAGGACCATCAACTTGTA
This sequence comes from Candidatus Poribacteria bacterium, assembly GCA_965261435.1. Lineage (GTDB taxonomy): Bacteria > Poribacteria > WGA-4E > WGA-4E > WGA-3G > MSPOR6. The sequence goes on along the minus strand of CBDHDL010000021.1, from coordinate 894,119 downwards.
AACCCGATGCTTGTGCCTGCTGAACTGCGGGTATGATGTATGTTTCTTCTTCTCTGCCGAACATACCCTCTTCACCTGCATGTGGGTTCAACCCTGCTACAACTAAACGCGGTTTCGCAATTCCGAAGCGAATCAGACCATCATGCGTGATTTGAATGACATCCCTGATTCTTGCTACCGATAAGCGTTGTGCTATTTCTGCAATCGGAATATGGTTTGTGACAAACGATACGGTTAGTCCCTCTTTAGTATTAGTTGATACAGTGCCGTTTTTCTTCTCTTTTTTTGAATCTATATTGAGTGCAGAATGAAATTGTGGTGGAATATCCCATGTTTTGAGCATCATAACAGATTTCTCTGATTGAGTCAGACTTGTGAGCATCTCGGTATGTCCTGGGAATGGAGAACCCGCTCTTTGAATCGATGCTTTACATATTGGGGCGGTTGTTATGGCATCAAGCATTCCATCAAGTGTCAGTTTCACCGCTGTCTCAATTGATTTCACCGCTGCAGAACCACAATTAGGATCAATTGTTCCGTAAGAAATATCTTCAGCCTTTAAACTACTTGCATCAAGCACATCAATTGTGCCAAACGTAGCGTTGACTTTTTTTAAGGAGTGGACCGATGAGACTTGAGGGAGGTTCTTTTGGCTATCAGGTTGTCCGGTTTTTATAGAAACAAGATGTATGGAATCGCGGATTATTGACGGACTTCCTATGACAATCGGTTGACATATCTGATAGACATTTTTGTTTGTAAGTGCCTTAACGATTATTTCGGGTCCGATGCCAGCAGCATCTCCCATAGTTATTCCAATACGGGGTAACATGTTGATTTTAGTTAAAACGTAAGGGTGATTTTATTACAGTCAGGACTTACGCACTCCCCGGTAGGTGCGGTTTCCTAACCGCACCGAATCCTGTGAATATAGGTGAAATTTGGTCATTTTGCGTAAGTCCTAACAGTCTATTTTACACGTCGGTATAGTGTTTGCGCACGCGTTTTAGATACATTGCCAGTGGGTAATTCAAGAATCTCATAGTTCAGTTCCTCTAAAGTCTCTGTTGGCAATGGGTCTGAAACAATTGTAATACGATCACCGACTTTGAGTGTTTTTCCTGCTTTTGCGGTATGTGAATTGACTAAAACACGACCTCGACTGCACAATGTATTTGCAGCTGTTCTCCGTTTAACGAGCCGTGAAACTTGCAGAAATTTGTCTAAACGCATTTTCTATAATAAAAAAATCAATTTCCAGTTTGTCCGATTACATCAGGATTCTGTAATGATGCGTCATCTGAGGTGGGTGTGATTGCATCTTGTTCACTTTCAGCATCATCTTCAGTGCCATTGTTTAATGGTTTCAGTGCTAATTCCAAGACTTGTGTAAAATCATTGACTTGATGCCAACGAACTTTCTCTCTAATTTCTGTCGGGATATCCGCGAGGTCTTTCTCATTTTCGTCTGGTATGATGATGTCAACGATGCCGTGACGATAGGCTGCGAGAGATTTTTCTTTGAGACCGCCGATAGGGAGCACATGTCCACGGAGTGTTATTTCACCCGTCATTGCAACATCTTTCCGCACCTTTTTACCCGTTATGGCACTCAGAATAGCGATAGCAACGGTAATACCTGCCGAAGGACCATCTTTAGGCACTGCACCTTCAGGAATGTGGATATGAATATCATGCTTCTCAAAGGTCTTTTTAGGTATATCAAAGTGTTCTGCACGCGATCGCAGATATGCAACACCCGTTTGGACAGATTCACGCATGACGTCTTGGAGTTGTCCGGTCATGTTCAGATTTCCTTCACCGGGCATAAGTGTTGCTTCAACGGAGACAATATCACCGCCGACCTGTGTCCACACCATGCCTGTAGAGACACCGACTTCATCATGCTCCTGTGCTTTTGTCCGTGTATGCTTCGGGGGTCCAAGGTAATCGTTTAGGTTGAGCGCAGTAACCTTAACTTCAATATCTGGTGTGTCGTCAGTTACGATCTGCTTAGCTATTTTTCTGCAGATACTGGTGATGTTACGCTCAAGGCTTCTTACTCCTGCTTCACGCGTGTATTTGTGGATAATGTCAAAAATAGCAGAATCGGCAATTGTTACGTTCTCTTCCTTCAATCCGTGACTCTTCAACTGCTTCGGGATCAATCCGTTTGGGTGGAAGGTTGCGATTTTGTGTTTTTCAAAATCGGTGTAGCCGGAGAGTTCAATGACCTCCATCCTGTCTTCAAGGGCAGCGGGGATTGTGAGACGCGTATTCGCTGTCGTGACAAACATAACCTCCGAAAGGTCAAACTCAACATCAAGGTAATGATCTCTGAAGGTTTCATTCTGTTCCGGATCAAGGACTTCAAGAAGTGCCGATGCAGGATCACCGCGCCAATCGGTACTTAATTTATCTATCTCATCAAGCAGGAAGAGAGGATTTTTCGTCTTGACATCACGTAGTCCTTGAATGATACGTCCGGGAATCGCGCCGATATAGGTGCGTCTGTGTCCTCGTATTTCGGCTTCATCCCGCACACCACCGAGAGACATCCGAACAAATTTTCTACCTGTGGCACGTGCTATAGATTTACCCATTGATGTTTTACCAACACCAGGAGGTCCGACTAAACAGAGAATAGGTCCCTTTACCTGCTCAACCAATTTCAGTACAGCAAGGTATTCCAAGACATTGTCTTTCGGTTTTTCTAACCCGTAATGGTCTTCGTTCAGTATCTTTTCCGCTTCTTCAAGATCAATCGTATTTTCAGTGCGTTCTTTCCACGGCACCGCCAAAAGCCAATCAACGTAGTTGCGAATAACCCCGGACTCTGCCGACATAGGCGGAATTTGTGCAAGACGGTCAATCTCCTTTAAGGCTTTCTCCTCTGCCTCTTCAGTCATACCAGCATTTTTTACCTGTTCACGCAAGTCATCAATTTCATCAATTTCATCACCACGTCCGAGTTTTCGCTGGATAGCTTTCAACTCCTCCTGTAGATAAAATTCACGGTTCGTCTTCTTAACGGATTCTTTAACCTCGTTGAGAATCTCTTCTTTCAAGTCTATCAGGTCAAGGTCAGATTCAAGGAGTTCAATGACAAAATTGAGCCGTTTGATAGGATTGAGTTCTTCAAGAATTTCACGTTTCTCTGTTGCATGTAAATCAACGAAACGTGCAATATTGTCCGCAAGTATACCGGGTTCCTCTAAAGTGCGAATATGTCTTTCCGCATCAGGAAGGATTTCTTTCGGATTTGCCTTTGCATAACCTGAGAACGCACCGCGTGCTTTTCTAATAAGTCCTTTAGATGCACCCGCAACACCCGTGAGTTCTGAAACAATCTTAACCGCTGCTGTTAAGTAACCATCAACTTGGGCACACTGTGCAACTATTGCTCGAGCGTTTGTCTCTATAGCGATGCTGAGTGATCCATCTTTTGGGTCATAAGGTTCCACGATAGTTGCGACGACTCCAACATCAGACATGTCTTCTGGTTTAGGTTCAGTATCTTCCTCAAGCTCATGTTTTTGATGTAAGAGCAATACCCTCAAACTTGTGTCAAGTGCAGCACGTGCAGCAAGGACACTCATTTCGCGTTCAATCTTCAACGGTGTCCAATCCATCAATCTTTTGTCAAAGACTGCTTTGGTTTTTGGAAAAAAAGTCTCAAAATAGTGTGGCAAGGCTATAACCGGTAGAATGACAACGGAATTGTCCTGAGTGCTTCCAGTTTCTTGATTCATGGTTTGCTCCTTTACGCGGTTTTGAGGGCTTCAGAGGGGCTGTTTATTAATTCAGGTGGACTTTTTCCTAAGACAGTATCTTCAGTGATTTGACACGCGTGTACTTCAGGCAACGAAGGTAAATTATACATAGTTTCCAGCATAATTTTTTCCATCACAGACCGTAAGCCACGGGCACCAGTTTCGCGTTCTATAACTTGATGTGCAATAGCAGAAAGCGCATCGTCGGTAATATCAAATTCCACACCTTCATACGCCAAAAGTTGCCTATACTGTTTGATCAGCGCGTTTTTCGGTTCAGTCAGAATCCTAATCAACGCTGATTCATCCAATTCACGTAGAATTGCGACTACAGGTAACCTGCCAATCAACTCAGGAATAAACCCATATTTGGCGAGGTCTTTAGCAGTTGCATGCTCAAGGATTTCGTGAATCTTCTTCTCATTTTTTGACTTGATAGTTGATCCGAATCCGATGCTCTGTTTACCCATACGGTCTTTAATCAGGTTTTCTAACCCGATGAAAGTACCACCACAGATAAAGAGTACATTCTTGGTATCAACCTCTAACATCTCTTGATGCGGATGTTTCCGTCCGCCACGAGGCGGAACGTTTGCTACTGTGCCTTCCAAAATCTTGAGAAGGGCTTGCTGGACACCTTCACCAGAAACATCACGGGTAATTGATGGATTTTCGGACTTACGGGTGATTTTGTCAATTTCGTCTAAATATATAATACCGTGTTGTGCTCTTTTAATGTTACCATCTGCTGCCTGAACGAGTTTCAAGATGATATTTTCTACATCTTCGCCAACATAACCTGCTTCAGTAACAGTAGTGGCATCTGCAATAGCAAACGGAACATTTAACACCTTTGCAAGCGTTTGCGCAAGCAACGTCTTACCTGTTCCAGTAGGACCTATCAACAAGATGTTGCTTTTATCCAATTCAACATCTTCTGTATCCTCATGCTGTAGCCGTTTGTAGTGATTGTAAACTGCCACAGATAGGATTTTTTTGGCGTATTCTTGTCCAATTACGTACTCATCAAGTTTTGCTTTTATTTCTGCTGGTTCAAGTAGCAATACTGGAGGTGGAACATCTTCCTCTTCTTTCGATTCCTCAGACTTTGGAGGAGGGTCAGACAATTCCGCAGAATTGACCTGAGCGAGTTTCTTATTGCAGTAATCAATGCATCCATCACAAATATTTGCTTCAGCACCCTGAAAAAGGCGGCTGACTTGACTACTCTCTCTCTGACAGAACGAACAATAAACTTTACCATCAATGGATTCTGGCATTTTTCCTCCGATCTTATTTAACCGGTTAACTTTCTACTGACGATGTGCTACCACTGTATCAACAATGCCATAGTCAAGAGCTTCTTGAGCGGTCATATAGAAATCTCTATCGGCATCTGTTTCAATTTTCTCTAAATTCTGTCCAGTGTGTTGCGACAAAATAGTGTAAAGTCGTTCGCGTTCACGCAAAATCTCGTTTGCGTGTATGCTGATATCCGTTGCTTGTCCACTAATACCACCTGCCATAGGTTGATGAATCAACGCTTTTGCATGCGGCAAGGCATAGCGTTTACCGGGTGTTCCCGCTGCCAATAGAACAGCACCCATGCTGTAGGCACGACCCAAACACCACGTTTGAACATCTGCCTTAATATACTGCATGGTATCATAAATTGCTAAACCGGCAGAAACCGAACCTCCCGGGGTATTCAGATAAAGGATTATATCCGCATCTGGGTCTTTCCCTTCAAGGAAAAGCATCTGTGCTGTGACCAGATTGGCTATGGCATCATCGTCAATCGTTGTACCGATCATGATAATTCGGTCTTCAAGTAACCGAGAATAGATGTCATAAGACCGCTCGCCTCGATTTGTCTGTTCAACAACAAAGGGTACAAGATTCATTATTGTGTCCGTAAAGTGATAAGTGTTCTGTTCTCGTGATATAAATTCTTATGAAACAGTCAAATTATTGAGGCTATGATGGCGTGGATACGGTGCTAATATCAGCAAACAATACAAGTTATTTGAAACTATCCGGTGATAATCAATGATTTTTTCTCTGATACTTCATCAATCAAAAAACCGTATATTTTCTCGTGCTGTAGACGTGTTCTGAATTCCTCTACGCGATTACGGGTTTTTAATAATGTGGAAAACTTGTGATGATCCCTACCTTGTCGATCCGCAGCATGACGAATTCCCACTTCTAATTCATCATCACTTATAAAGATATCTTCATAAGCAGCAATTTCTTCAAATATCCAATTCTGCTTTGTTTTCTGTATTACATCTTTTCTCATTTCTGTCGGTAATGTTTCAAAATCAATCCCCGCCTCTTCAGGTGTTTGTTGTTGTTCCTTAAGCCGTTTCCGTAAATTCTCTATACCCTCCTGCACATACTGCTCAACCAAATCATCGGGTATTGTTATATCTGTCTTTTCAATTAACTGTTCCAATATCTCAACTTTCTGCTTTTCGTACTGCTGAATTCGCTCTTCTTCAACTAAATTGTTCCATATAACCCCGTGTAATTGACTGTAAGTGTCATAACCGAGGTCTATTGCGAATTCATCATCAAGTTCCGGTAAATGCTTGGTAGTGATCGCATGCAGTGTGATGTTGTATATAACCTGTTTGCTTCTCAAAGCAGGTATATGATGCGTCTCATCAATATTAACCTCAATTGACTTTGTTTCACCGACGTGCATGCCAAATATGCCATTTATTAGATCAGGGTGAAAACCCTCTTGTGTTAGGTCAATATCTATATCTTGGGCAGCATCGTTTCTAAGTTCATTTTCGTCTAAAAAGCATGTCCAATCTACGCGTACACAATCCGATTCGTTGACGGGTCGATCCTCTTCTATCGGGTCAAAAGTCGCAGCCTGATCCTGTAATTTTGCAATAAAGGCATCTACATCATCACGTGGTATATTGACAGGTGTTTTGTCTATCTCTATTTCGTCGTAATGCGGAATCTCAAAGGTCGGTTTCACACTGACAGTTGCAGTAAATGTAAGCGGTTGGTTTTCGGCCGCTTCTATTTTATCCAAAGGAGGGTCAAAAGTCGGTTGGGCAAGGGGGATGAGTTTCTTTTCGTAAACAGCGTCTTCATACGCCGGAAAGACGACCTCTCGGACGACTTCATAGTTGATATGTTCAGGAAATCGCGATTTGACTAAGCTTAAAGGTACGCGTCCTTTTCTAAAACCCGGCAACGATACATAACCACGCAGTGTCTTATAGACTTCTTCTAATGCTTCGTTCACATCTTCGGCAGGGACTTCAATCTCTAATTTAACTTGCGTGCTATCTAACGTTTCAACTTCAACTCTCAAGTTAGAATCTCCCTTTTATACTAATGTCCAACCTGTGCCTCAGTTCCCTGTGAGATGGGCGAGGAGGGACTTGAACCCTCACGAGGCATAACCCCAATAGATCCTAAGTCTATCCTGTCTACCAAATTCCAGCACCCGCCCGCGTTGTAGAACCGATGCGCCGTGAAGGAATCGAACCTTCAACCCTCTGATTAAGAGTCAGATGCTCTCCCGATTGAGCTAACAGCGCACGCGTCCGGAGGGATTCGAACCCCCAACTTATGGCTCCGAAGGCCATTGCTCTATCCGTTGAACTACGGACGCACAGTCTATAAAGGTGGATGATGGGGATTGAACCCACGGCCTCCTGATCCACAGTCAGGCGCTCTACCCCTGAGCTACATCCACCATAATGCAATACACGCCTAGCAGGAGTCGAACCTGCAACCTACGGATTAGAAGTCCGTTGCTCTATCCAATTGAGCTATAGGCGCATGTGGTATCGGGGCGAGAGGATTCGAACCTCCGACCTTCTGCTCCCAAAGCAGACGCGCTAGCCGGGCTGCGCTACGCCCCGATAATCTGTGTGTTTCTGGAAAATATATCTATATATTATAATATATCTTTAGCATGATTGCAAATTAAAGGGTATGTAAAGTTTTTGGCATTACTTAACAGAAAGAGACTACCCTCACAGAAGTCCGGTACGTTTAGGAAACCGTCCCTACGGAGTCATAGTGATTTTCATCCCTGAACGTAAGTGCGTGATAAGTAATTTCCGATATCCGCACGGTTAGAAACTGCACTACGAAATAACACAGATTTTGCTGTTTAATTTACCGTACCAAAAACCCCGTGATTTCCGTCGCGTGGTACAGTTTTTAAATCGTTTGTCAGGCTTGTCTCTGTATGAGTTGGTAGCGTGTTTTTTTTAAAATTCTATTTTTTTATTTCGCCTATTTTGGTACAGTTTGAATTTTCTTTATTTTTATGTAATTTGTGTTTATATTCTGTCTATTTTGCATTTTTTGCAGTGTCGTATACATTTTTTTCAACCTATTTTCGTTTTGGAGCTCTGTGTTCATGTTCTCCCTGTTCTTTGTCATACCTTTTTCCGCTGTTTTTCGGTTTTTGGTGATATCTGATGCAAGTCAATTTCAACCATAAGCAATATATATTATAACACACTCTTTTAACGTTTGTCAAATTCATTTTTTTAGAATGCGTAAATTTATGTCTGAACCAGGATTTTCAGGATTTACCAAATCAAGGGTATGAATCATGGAGCATGCCAAATGTGCATGCTTCTTTGGTATTTCTTGGGATTTCCAACAGTAGTTTTTTGTTTCATCTGAATACGCTAAGCGTGTCAACATTTTCGTGAAATCCGCGATAATCCGCGATTCAGAAAAGGATTTCCACTTATAGGATACTCTTGACAAGAAAGTTTTACACACCCGTTGCAAAATCTATGTAAAAATGGTATCCTTACCATACACCTTGGAATACACATTTGAAGATTTAGAAATTATGCATGATGAAATCTTGATAAATTACATCAATGAGTTTAGGAATTTACGAATAGATAGGGCACATGGTGATGCACCACATCAACCAATACTCTTGTTAACAATTATTGAAATGATTGAGCAAGAACAGATTGAAATTAACGAAATCGCTCCATCCCCTCATTTGGTTGAGATATTTCTTAAGTATTGGAATTGCATCCCAGATAGGAAACCGAATCCTGCTTTACCGTTCTTTCACCTAAAGAGCCGCAGTTTTTGGCATCATCACCCAAATCCCGGCTATGAAAAAGCGTTAGAAGTCGTCACTCGGATTAATACCTTTTCTCAACTTCGAAAGGTAATATCACATGCGAGTCTTGATCAAGAACTCTTTATACGACTGAAACACCCTTATAAAAGAGAGATATTACGGAAAACACTGATTGACGAATACTTATCTGATGAAATGGATGAGATCCAAAAGATCATTTCAGAAGAACAACAAATCAGCGGTTTTAGCAAGGAACTATTGGATTATGCTCAACAAGATTTTGCAATAGAACTTGAAAAACCGATTGAAAGTAAGAAGAAAATCCGGGAACCTGGTTTTCGTCGCACAATCATGAGGATATACGATTATACTTGTGCAGTCTGTGAACTGCAGATTTTAACATTGAATGGAGAAAGTGTTACTGAAGCTGCACACATAATCCCATTCAGGAAATCAAACAATGACGACATTCGTAATGGAATTTCACTGTGCAAACTACACCACTGGGCGTTTGATAGATATCTGTTTTCAGTTGACGCGTCATATAAGGTCCTTGTATCAGATCTAATGACTGAACAGGGACCTACAGAATGGAAATTGGCGACACTAAAAGGTAAGGACATTCTTTTACCAGAAAGGGAAGAACTTTATCCAGCTCAAGAAGCGTTAGCATGGCACCGTGAGAAGCAATTAAGTCAGTAATAAGATTCAATCACCTTTTATTCGGATATGATAACGCTGAACCATCACACAATAGGTAGAAAATATCCCGCAAAACGGCAGATGCTGATTTTGAAGTAAAACTAAACAATACAAAGAAAAAAATCGAAAGGACATCCTAAATATGAGGACAATCTTCAACATTGTAGTACTATCCATCGTTTTTTCCTTAAACGTAATCGCTCAAGATTTTCACTTCACGTCACTTGAAGGACATTCAAGTAGAATCACGAAATTAGTCTTTAGTTCTAATGGGACAACACTTGCAAGCGCGAGTGAAGATAGAACGATCCGCTTATGGGATGTTGCTACAGGAGCACACAAACATACGTTGACAGGACATAATTCTTATATTTATTCTATTGCGTTTAGTTCTGATGGATCAACACTCGCAAGTGGAAGTCAAAATGGAAAAATACGCCTTTGGAATACTACTACGGGACAATACAGAGTAACGCTTGAAGGACATCAATCTTATATCTATAGTTTAGCGTTCAGTCCGGATGGCAAGACATTAGTAAGTGGAAGTGCTGATCGGACAATTCGTCTATGGGATGCTACCACCCGTCAATACAGAGTAACGCTTGAAGGACATACTGAAAGTGTCAATAGTGTAGTCTTCAGTCCGGATGGGAAGACACTTGCAAGCGGAAGTGCTGACCAAACAATCCGACTATGGGATGCTACTACAGGTTTCCATCAGCAAACACTCTCAGGTCATACAGGAAGTATTTATGACATTTCCTTCATACAAAATGGACAGACGCTCGCAAGTAAGAGCAACGATGGGACTGTCCGTTTATGGGATGCTGCCACTGGACAGCAAAGGGAAACTCTTTCAGCTAATAATCTCCGAAATGTTTCAATTAACTCTGATGGCACAATGCTTGCTGGTGTCTATTCAAATCGTAATATTTCATTGTGGGATATTGCAACCGAAATTGAAGTGGCATCACTCAAAGGTCACACTTCGGAAATCTACAGTCTCACGTTCAGTCCGGATGGAAAGAATTTAGCAAGTGGAGGTAGGGATACAACCATTCGCTTATGGAATCTCTCCACGCACGTGAACATTACACCTTCTACTATTGAATCGCCACCTATTGGTGAACAATTTGAAATCAATATTAACATAGCTGGTGGACAAGATGTCAGAGGTTACAAAATTAATGTAGATTACGACAGTGATTCACTGCAGTATGTATCTCATGCTAATGGTGATTATTTATCTGATGATGTTTTTGAAGGACCAACAGTTAATCAATCCGGACAAGTGTCATTTATCTACGTTTCTACGGCAGACGCTGGAAGTGGTGATGGCACACTTGCTACAATAACATTTGAAGTAGTTTCACGTAAGGCATCAACAATAAGCTTATCGGCGATGCTATCTAACAGTGATGGAGAAAACCTACCTTATATAGCAATTTCAGGAAAAGTAGTAGAACCACCATGGGATGTTAACGGTGATGGTTCGGTAGACATCTTAGATTTGTCGTATGTCGCAGCGCGTTTTGGACAAGATGACCAAACAATTGCAGATGTTAACGGTGATGGTGCGGTTGATATTAAAGACCTCATTACAATAGCAAGTGGCTTGGATACAGAAGCATCATCCCCCGTAACTCAGTCCGGGAACCTTAAGAGAATCCCAACAAGAACAACTGTGCAACAGTGGGTTACTCAAGCACAGCAGTTAAATCTGACAGATGCGACTTTGCAACAAGGAATTCATTTCCTTGAGCAGCTACTCGCCTCCCTACTCCCAGAAAAAACAGCACTACTTGCAAACTACCCCAACCCCTTTAACCCAGAGACGTGGATACCGTATCACCTCGCAAACCCCGCAGAAGTCACATTAACCATTTATGCAACAAATGGAACGGTCGTCCGGACGCTGTCATTAGGACATCAAGCTGCCGGTATCTATCAAAACCGCAATCGTGCAGCATATTGGAATGGCAAGAATAGTGTAGGTGAGTCCGTGGCAAGTGGAATCTATTTTTACAATTTTTCCGCAGGAGATTTCACCGCAACGCGGAAGATGTTGATACTGAAATGATGAGAAATTGTCTGAACTAAGATTTACGGGATTAGGTTGCTGATACATCAAGTCATTTGTGTATCAACTTACTCAGATTTTCTGATGTTGTGAATGTCTTATCCTGATAATCCTGATAATCCTGGTTCAGATAAGAATCCTGCAAATCCTGGTTCAGACAAAAGAAAACCAGACCTACCACGAATAAACAACATTACTAACGCTTGTAATAATATTCCACAAGACCAATAGATAAATGTGCTGTTTTACATCTATCATTTATTGCTATTACTGGGTAAATTTGCTATACTCTTTTTCTAAGGAAATAAACATAAAATAAAAGGAGAAGAAATTGAAGAGCAACAATATATTCATTGTAATCAGTATTATCATATTTACACTTATTTTTATGCATCAGAATGCCGATGCACAACAAAACATTGCACAAGAAGCATACACAATCTTTGAGCAATCCTGCCTAATATGTCATGGTCAAAATGGCTCTTATAGGGAATCACTCATCATTGAACACAATGCACTCCTTGAGAATGAAAAAATCATCCCTGGTGATCCTGAAGGTTCTGTATTCTATCAACGCCTCATAGAAACGAATGTTGCCAAACGGATGCCACTTGGACAACCACCCCTTGCCCCTGCATCGATAGAAACAATCCGGCAATGGATTGCAGCGGGTGCACCGGATTGGAATACGCCTGTCAGACCAAATACAGACTTCATCAAAACGCAAGCCATTCTTGAGACGATTGAAGCACATGTCCAATCACTTGAACCTTTTGACCGCACTTTTGCACGTTACTTTACATCAACCCATCTCTACAACGCAGGTGAAACGGATGAGGCACTAAAAGCATATCAACGTGCCCTCTCTAAACTCGTCAATAGCCTCTCATGGGGACGCGAAATCGTCAAACCAAAAACGATTGATCCTATAGGAACTATCTTCTATATTGACCTGCGAGATTATCAATGGGAGCTCGGCACGAACCGATGGACACAGATTGAAAAAAAATATCCTTACACGGATGAATACAACGCACCTTCAGAAACAACCCTCCACGAAAAACTGAAAAGTTTACAAGAAACACTGAACTGTAAGGTGCCATTTATTCATGTGGATTGGTTCATCGCAAATGCCTCTTTACCACCTCTCTATCACGATATTTTAGAGCTGCCACTGACAGAACGAGAACTTCAAGAAAAACTTGAGGTATCCGTTACAGAAAACATTCAAAACGCCCCTGGCAAACGCGTCTGGCGCGCGGGATTCAACGATTCTGGAGTGTCAAATCACAACAGAGTTGTAGAACGTCACACTTTTCAACACGGTGCGTATTGGAAAAGTTACGACTTTGCGGGAAGTGTCGGCATACAGAATATCTTCACACATCCACTCTCTTTTGAACACGATGGCAGTGAAATCATATTCAACCTACCGAACGGCTTGCAGGCATACTACCTCGCAAATCAAAATGGTAGCCGACTGAATGTAGCACCCACAGACATCGTATCAAACCCTGCAGTAAGTGATCCAGCAGTTCGCAACGGGCTGTCCTGCATCGGATGTCATACCGAAGGCATGAAAACATTTGAAGATGAAGTTCGCAACGTCGTTGAACAGAGCGCAAACCCGCCTTATGACAAAGCACGTGCACTCAGCCTTTATGTGGAAAAAGACAAGATGGATGCACTCGTCACACAGGATACAGAACGATACCGACAAGCACTTGAAAAAACTGGTGATGTGTTCGGTGGAATTGAACCCATTCAGCGTTTCCATGAAGTCTTCCAAGGACCCATTGATGCAATACACGCCGCCGCATCTCTCGGACTACAAACTGAGATACTCCTAAAAGAAATTCAGCAGAATGACGGACTACAAAACTTAGGATTGCTGGTGCTTGAGAACGGCACCATCAAACGAGATACTTGGACACGACACTATACCGATATCGTTCACACATTGGATTTCCCACAAGAAAGCATAGTAACACCGGTTGAACCAATACCCGAAATCATTCCTGGAACAATCGTTAACTTCACGGACCCTAATATGAAGGCAAATGTTGCACGTAGCATAATATCGGAAAATTCCCGAAATACTACAGTAGACCTAAGAGACCCAAATACCCCAATTACAGTGGAGATGATGACAACATTTACATCTCTTTCTGTGGATTGGGACGTTCAAGATTTAGAAGGTCTCCAATTCGCAACTGAGTTAACAGAACTGACTATTGCGGGGACAACGAACGTATCTGATTTATCGCCACTTGTAGGACTTACTAATTTAGAATACCTACATATCAGTGGAAACAACAACATATCTGATATTTCACCACTCACTGGACTAACAAAATTAGAAACGCTGGAGTTCTACAATGATAACAACATATCAGACATTTCACCGCTTGCGGGACTAACGCAATTAGAAAGACTGTTGCTCAGTGGGAACAACATATCTGATATTTCACCACTTGCGGGACTAACGCAATTAGAAACACTGTTGCTCTCCGATAACAAAATATCCGATTTATCACCACTTGCCGCGTTAACTGAGTTAAAGTTTCTGTATCTCTCCAATAACAACGTATCCGATCTATCACCACTTGCTGGACTCAATAAATTAGAGAGACTGGTGATCGGTGATTATAACTATTCAAATCCATACTATTCAATAACATCCTCAGATGATGGTTCCTTTCTATTCAAGACCTATAGTTCATATAACAACATATCGGATGTGTCACCACTCGCCGGACTCACTGAGTTAAAGTCTCTGGATCTAAGCGGTAACAGCATATCGGATTTGTCACCACTTGAAGGATTACCTAAATTGGAAACACTAAATCTCAGTGGTAACAACATATCGGACAATTCAATGCTCAGCGGGTTAACTGGAGTAAAGATTCTATGGCTCTACGGCAACAACATATCTGATATTTCACTACTCGCTGAACTAACTGAACTGGAAGGACTGTATCTTGACGATAACGACATATCGGATCTGTCACCACTTGCTGAACTCACTCAATTAGGTGGTTTAAGCCTCAACGGCAACAACGTAAAGGATTTATCACCACTTGCTGGACTTACTGGGTTATGGTCTCTCGCTCTCATACAAAACAAAATATCAGATGTATCATCGCTTGCAGGACTTACGAAATTAAAATATCTGTTTCTCTACGGGAACAAAATATCAGATGTGTCACCACTTGCAGGACTCACTGAGTTGGGACTGCTTGATCTCAGACACAACAACATATCAGACATGTCGCCTCTGAAGCCGTTTTTCGTACCTCGGAGCAGAGAAGGTATTCAGAGTGAGTCAATGACGAGTCACGTTGTCCGTTGGGAAGACAATCCAGGATTCCTTAGGGGAAATTTATCAAAAGTACACTTCATAACAGGTCCATGGTTATGGGTGGTAGTGCCGGGGAATCATGGTCAATGGGCAAAAGGATGGAAACCAATGGCAAACGCAAGTGACGGTGCCGTAACAGAAGCAGGCATCGCAGCTACCGGTGCAATAGAGGGGACATCCGTTGGAAAAAATGTGTGGGAATTGCACGAATGGAACCAAAGAAGAACAAATATCGGGGAGCATCTGGAGAATTTAGGAATGGAAGGATCCACTACGTTCAACAATATTGTTTATGGGTGCACCTTTCTGGATTCACCACGAGATCAGGAAACAACACTATACATCCCTCACGGATACTTTGTAAAGGCTTGGTTAAACGGAGATATTTTATACAGTGAATGGGGATCCCAGGAAACCGTCCCTGTTACGTTGAAAAAAGGGAAAAATATCCTGTTATTCGGCGTGAGTCATGGGAGCATTCATGATCCTTTTAGATTCCACATAAACACAGAATACAACATATCTATCCCAGGTGTAAACTATACCCTCTCTAAAACTCCAATCAATGCTGGAGATACGTTCAACCTTGACATCAGCGCGAGAAATGTCATGGATTTAGCGGACTGGCGATTTGACATCTCTTCTAATCCAACCGTGCTTGAAGTCCTTGAAGTCAACGAGGGGGATTTCATGAAACAGAATGGAGGAAGCACCTATTTTGAGAAAGGAACGATTGATAACACCACTGGCAAAATCGAAGGACTCAGTTCAGCAATATTGACCGACACAGGAGTCAACGGGACAGGGGTGCTACTCTCTGTGACTTTCAAAGCAAAAACTGAAGTCGAAACCCAAATAGCACTACATAACTTCCAACTATTAACAATTTCAGAAGAGGTAATCCCTGCCGGACCCCATGAGTTTATCTTCGCGATAACACCGAAAGAGGAGCCTTTAGAACCTTTAGTGGGAGATGTGAACGGAGACGGAGAAGTCAATATCCGGGATATGATCCTTGTTTCCCGATCCTTTGGAAAGGATGCATCCGACAACCCACAGGCAGATGTAAATCAGGACGGCAACATTAACATACAAGACCTAATCCTTGTCGCACAACACCTCGGAGAAACTGCTGATAACAATGCCGCTCCAACTAACCACACGATAGATACACATCTACTAACAACTGAAATGCTTCAAAAATGGATAACACTTGCACAAGCAGAAAACGACAGTTCACTTGCATTCCAGAAAGGCATTGAAAACCTCCAAAAACTCTTAGCTTCCGTACTACCAGAAAAGACAGTACTACTCGCAAACTACCCTAACCCCTTCAACCCAGAGACATGGATACCGTATCACCTCGCTAATCCCGCAGAAGTTACATTAACCATTTATGCAACAAATGGAACGGTCGTCCGGACGCTGTCATTAGGACATCAAGCTGCCGGTATCTATCAAAACCGCAATCGTGCAGCATATTGGAATGGCAAGAATAGTGTAGGTGAGTCCGTGGCAAGTGGAATCTATTTTTACAATTTTTCCGCAGGAGATTTCACCGCAACGCGGAAGATGTTGATTTTGAAGTAATTAAAAGGGTGTGAACTCCATCCCTTCAAAATTCTCAGATTATTGCACGAATCTTCTGAGATATGAACTCTATTTAACTGCATGACACCCTACCAGAAATAACCCTCTTTAATGTCTGAATGTTCATCTGCTTTTTGATACTCTAAATGGAACGTGTGCGAGATAGAAGGTTCCAAAAGTGAGTGTAGATGTTCGTCAATTTCAGTGTCAGTAGAAAGCAAGATGACTTGGTGACTTACGTAAGGAAAATAACGTTCAACAAGAAGTTCGCGGTGACTGGCATCTAAACGTCCAAGTGGCGTGTCAAGAATCATTGGGAGTGGTTTACCTGACGTTCTTGCTAAACCCCATAATAGAGCAGTTGTGTATATCTGCTTTTCACCTGCCGACAATTTCTCCTTTGCCAACGGTTGATTATAGGTATCATATAGCGTAACACTAAAAGTTTCGGAGTTAATATCAACTCGCCTAATTCGGTCCGGTTTGTGTGATAGATAGTTGAAACTCTCAACGATCGCATCGCTTAAAGCAGAAACTTTTGCCTGTGTGAGTTCACTTGTATAAGTAGATAAAACCGACCTTACCTCACGAACCTGTTCTTGACGTCGGATGTGGTCCTGTCCAAGTTTTTGGGAAACATATAATTTCTCAAGGTTTCTTTCTGCAACCTCAATTTGATAAGACAGTGAGCGGATAGATTCGTCAGAAGTCTGTAAGTCCTTATTTAACTGTCCAAGTTTTCGGTTTAGTGTGGACAGTTTCTCAATCATCGGTTTCAAGACCTCTTCGGTAGGGACTCTCTGAAGATCCTCCTCCACCCTTTGTAGTTCAGATTCTGCTTTCTTTAATTCATTGGTTAAGGTGAGAAATTCTTGGGGTATTTCATTGAGGCTGATGTCAATCCACTCCAATAGACTATCGTATTCTGAAGTAGAACGATCTCGCACTTTCTTGAATCCCTGTAATTCTTTTGGACGTTTACGCGGCTTCTCAAAATGTGAGGATAACTTAGAATGGAATATTCTCATTTGTGCTTTAGTTAAAGATGTATCATCCCAGAAAGCATCGGTAGTGATGTCCTCAAGAAGTTGGTTTTTTTGCCTTTTCAAGGCACGATTTTCTGCTTCCCACTCATCTAATTTTATCTCTTTTAGAAGTCTATCTCTTAACTTTTTGAGTAAGTCAGGGACTAATGTAAAAGGAAACAGTTCTTCACAATGCATTCGTATATCATTTTCAAACGCTTCAATATCAGCAAGGAGTTGTCCTTGTCGTAAGTTTAAGCTTTCTCTCATCTCGGCATAGTTACCGCCTTCGGCAGTAATGTGAGATTCTTGACGCGCAATTTGTGCCTCTGATTTCTCAATTTCGTTGCGTAAAGATTCTCTATGTTCCTCCCTGTCTGCCAGCGACTTCTTAAGAGACGCAATTTCAGATTCCAACGCATTTATCTCTTCCTGCATAGAAACCGGACTGTCGTGCTTGATCAGACGGTTTGCATAGATACGCAGATCCGAATGCAACCGATCAACAAGATTAAGTCCAAGCAGTGCTTTGATTGATTCTGATAGAAACTGATCATGACTGGAATCATCGACTAACTTCTGGATATCCTCACCATCAAAAAAGAAGAACTGTGATGCGCCAACCGGAACAAGTTCATTGATGTAATCCTGCCAGTGCGATGTCTCAACTTCAACGTTTAAACGATCATCTTCAGAAACAGTCAAACCTTCATTTATAGTGCGGTGCGATTTACCATGCTGCCGCCAAGAGCGTTCTACTTGATATGATTCTCTTTCACCACCGCGCACGTACTCAAAATCAAGTGATACTGAGGCATAATTCAGAGGTAATTCTGAAGGCGGATTTCGATGGATCATTGAGGAAAGATATTCGTGATACTCATTGGAGGAAACACGTGGACCTAAAGACCTTCTTCCATATAGGCAGAGCTTTACCGCATCCAGCAGCGTAGTTTTACCTGAACCATTCATTCCACCGATGAGGATTATCGGTCTCGTACCGTTGGGGGTTAACTGAATAGACTGCGGTCCGCGGAACAAACCGAAGTTGTTGAGGGTAAGTTTGTGGAGAATCATTGTTGTCCACTATCAACTATGCTGTCGCGTACTTCTTCTTCCGAACGCCAATCTTCGTGGAAAATGGTATCAATTCGGGATTGGATTCCTGCCCGTCTGCTCATTCCGTCCATCTGACGTTCAGTATCTAATAATTTGGCTACAAGCGTAACAGGAACACCTTTCTCATCACAGATTTTAGACAATAGTCTCTTATCTGATGCTGTGAAAGCAGTTGTATCGTCAACTATCCATTCACGTTTACCAACGACTTCATTATAGATTTTGGGGACTGTATCTTCCCAGTCTTGGCGTTGTGTTCTCCAAATATTACGAATTTCATCAAGTTCATCATCAGTAATAAGTTTAATATTTGGGTCAGGGCCATCTTGGCGGACCTTTTCTTGTGTTTCAAGAAGCATTCTTAGAAGTTTCTTGCAAAAATCAAGTGTATAGGGGCCGTGAATGAGTTTATTGTTGATAATAGTCACTTGACCGTTACTGCGTCGATGTTCACGGATGTCAGGTTTCTTTTCAGGATCATGCGTAGCAGCAAGGTAATCACGGAATTCAAGAAGCGGTAGCATCCAATCTTCACCGCTATCAATAAATCCTTCCATAGATTTGTCTTTTGTAACAACGGTACAGGTCCAGCAACCAAAGCGGCTATTTCCACAAGAAGGCGTCGTTTCATCAACAACAAGCGGACATTCACCTTGAGCATTTGAGTTTCGGTAGAGCGTAACAAGTTCCTTATTATTGTTATTCCATGGTGAAGGAACGTTCAATAAATAAAACCAAACATCGTTCAGACTGAAATTAACGATGGGTGCGTAGACAAAAGCGTTCGGTAACGTGGTGTGTCGCATGAGTGGAGAATTATCTATGCTGTGCATACTCAACACCTGATCACGCGTAGTGCTCTCTCCTTTGCGTACCCCAAGCACCATTATAACTTCACCATATTCAGTGACCTTGTCCAAGATAAACTTATTAGCAGGTTTTATCTTCATGCGGTCCGTACACCATCTAAATTTGCTATAAGGTGCAGGATATCCTTTACCTATTAGGTTGACCCAGAACGTATCTGAAATTTTAGGACGGACTATATCTGTTTGAAAAGGCATATTTTCTTTTTGAGCAACCTTTTCAAGTCGATCCAATGTATTTGTAATGTAACTAACGATTACAGGTGTTTCAACGAGTGTGTCCGAGGAGATTACATAGACAGGATATTTGCGTTCTTCTGGTGGTAATTCTGCAAGGGCATACCAGACAAGTTGAAGGGCAGTCGTAGAATCTTTACCACCACTGTATCCGATTACCCAAGGGCGCGCATTTTTAAGATATACCTCTTGAATATCATTGTGAATATCATCAAGTTCGCGCGAATTGAAAATACTGTAAGAGGTCTCTGCCATAATTCCGCCCTTCCTTCAAATGAAAACGCTTCATAACAGATTAACGTTCATTTCATTAGAAACAGGTGCAAATATTGAACGAAAGTATCAATTATCAAGAGAGGTAGGTTTGAAAAAATCAGGACTAATATCTAAGATTGTGCGTATCAAAATCAATCTCCCAAGACGTATTGAAAAAGAAGAAATGTGTGCCTTTAGGAATATCGTGCGGTTGTTTTCTACTTGGAATAGTGCGTTTAATTTTTTAAAAATTAACCCAATTTTAATTATTCTGAATATAATATCATATAGTGGAAATGATATCAACAAAAAAATTTGCCTGAAAATGGGTGTGTATAGTTTTTGGCAGAGCATTGTTTTTTGCTTATGTTCAGTTTTGTTTACATAGCACTCCGCTGGAGTGCTGTCATTTGACATACATTTTTCTATAGACATATTGCTCCGCTGGAGCAAAGAGCGTTCTTGACAGGTAAGAGCTATCCTCACGCCAGAGGTGTGATATGTCTATAGAACTCACAATATCCAAAACCCTGCACTCCAGCGGAGTGCTATGTCTTGGATCGAGCCGATATGGAAACGCTGCCAAAATATTTACATACCCAAAATATATATTTCATTCTTTACTACGTTTTGTTGTTTCTGACCTCTTTTTCTTCTTGGTCTTGTTATCATACCGTGTCACAGTGGAATAGCTTAGACCGAGTTCTACTGCGACAGTAGCTCTATCTTTTTCAGTAAGGAGTGCGTTGATTTTATCAACAAGTTCGGCAGAAATGGGAACTCCTTTTCCACCAGAGCGTGCGTTTACCCGCATTTCCTTCGCCTCTTGATACTCAAGTTTAAGCGTTTGTGCAGCAACTTTTATGAGGACGCGATTGATATATCCTTTGCTAATACCAGTGGCTTCAGCAATCTGTTCATAGGTCATGGTTTTCCAAGCGTCTTTGGGTGTTTTCTTGTCTAAAATCCATTCAGAAATAAGCTGTTCAGCCGATTTTTTGCTCATAGGTTATCCCCAGTGTATTCATCTGTAAATTGTGAACTTTATACAATTATTATAGTTTGGACGATTTTCAGATCTTTTTTTGTTGTTAACCTTCATTAAAATATTCATGTCTATCGTGAATGAAATACACCTTTCGCCCCTCTGGGGCTTAGGTTTGAGATACGAATATGTTACTATACACCTTTCGTCCCTCTGGGACTATCGCATTGATGTAGTTTCTATTTTGGTTGAGTTTCCATACCACATATAAATTTGTTAATAAGAACTAATAAGAACGAGGCAGCCCCAGCGGGGCGACAGGTGTATAGAAAACCGAATAGACAATAATCTTTAGCCCCAGCGGGGCGACAGGTGTTATAGTTAGACGGACATATATCAGAATAACGGGGAATCTACTATTCTGATATATGTCCGTCTAATCGTTTCATTTGCAATTGTAACACTTCATGAAAGATAAGGAAGGTATTTGAAAATACTACCTGTCCATCGTTTGATAAGAAAATCGCCAACTCCTAACTGTACAGTAAACAATAAACTGTACGGTTTTCAAAATTAAAAGCCAATAAATCTCAAGCACACACACTCACAATTTCCACCTAAACGATAGCAATTTACGCTTACCGATGCGTATTTAAAGCCTCTATCAGAAAAAAATTGAAAATTAACTTGACAGACATATATTCATTATGTTACACTACAATACACAATAAACGCTAATAAAATATAAACAATAGAATAAACAGGCAAATAGAACACGAATACACAATACAGCACCTATTTTTCGTAGGGACGGGGTCTCCCCGTCCAATACACATCGCAAACAACAAAGAACGCAACATATAAATGATTTATGAGATATGTTCGAACCAATCCGTAAGCAAAATGGAGAAAAAAGAATGAGTCGTAAAAACCAACATCGTAGGAGAACTTTCAAAAAGGGTAATAATATGAAACCGATCAGACAGACAATCTGTCAGATATACTATAGGATTATCAACACAAAAAACCGTAAAGAAAACGCGCTTATGCAACACATCAGAGACCAGATTTTTGGATTAGAAAAACGACTGCCAATGCTAAAAAAATCACCAAGATTCAAACCGTACGAAATCAGGCGAAATTAAAAAAACAGATTTTTCAAAAAACACGCTACCAACACAAGCAGTGACAAGACTAACAAGAGATTTAAAAACCGTACTGCTCACCGAAAAAAACGCAAATTTCGTACGGTGAAAAAATAGCGAATTTTGTATCATAATTAGCGACGATTTCATAACTGAACAAGTATGGAAAATTGGTTAACCTAATGCCATTTCTAATTGAAAATGTCTCTTTTTTAATGCAGAATACCAAACGCGTATTCTGCCACAAACTTTCAGTTTGTGTCCTGAAGAATAACTACCATAATAACCGTCTAATGAGACAATAATTTATAGAAATGGTATAATACACAAAGACATTGATACACAACCAATCCTACATATCAAGGTTCAGACAATAAGAAACTCAAAACTACAATAAGCAGCAAAGAATTAACGTTAGTGAAAGACATCACACGAAAACCTGAAAACTAAATAACCCTGTCAACACTGCTTTTTTCTTGATATTTCTAACATCTTAGGATAAAATACCAACCTATGTATTTGTAGCAAGATTAGCTTGCTTGCGAACAGACTGTTTTGGTTCCGTGTTGACGATACTTAGAATCGTGGATAATTAGGAACTTTAGTGTATAAAATATAAACGCTTGATTTACAATTTGTAAGAAACATCATTTGCACTTATGCGGATATCTTATAGAGCAATTTATCATGCCAGTCCACCTGTACGAAGACTAAGATATATTTCCCAATTAACGCATTTTGTCGCGCAAACACCAAAGAATAAACATGTGTTAGCTAACAAATTGAAAGAATGGAGCATTTCTCATAACACAGATTTCACCAATTATAAATATAACACTGGTGTCGCACATTCCATGGAGAATAGAGGCAAGAATCATTTAGCAGAAGGGTATCTCACATTGTCTGTTAAGTTTGGGGTACTTTCTGAAATTTCAAATGTCTTTCATTTAACAAGAATGGGACGTGTTCTTTATTGTCTTCTAAATGATAGTTCCGAGGAAAGTGATAACTTATTCTCTTTGAATGAAGATGAAAAATTGTTTTACACATTTCAACTACTACAGCAAGATGCAGATAATCTTTTAACTGTCCTAAATATAGTCCAGTTAAATGAGAATACCGACCTAAAGGTTTTAAAAGAAAAATTCCATGAATCTTTTGTAAATCGCCTTAAAGTGAAAATTGCGACCTGTTCCAAGGAACACACTATCAACCAATTACATGACAGGTATATCAAGGTCAAGGAGGGATGGAAAAAGCCTGAATCGTATGCATCATATTTTCTGCCACCACGTATAAACTGGCTTTTAGACCTTGGCTTATTGGATTTGAATAAAGAAAGAAATAGAAATATTTTTCAACTTACAGAAACCGGAAAGAAATTGTTAAAGGTTTTGCCAATATTAAGCAATTCCCAAATACCTGATGTCACTGATATCTGGTTTGGTGTTCAATACTTTACAGAAATGACACCATTAATTATTCCTTCAACAGGTTTTAAGTTTTGGCAAGAAGTTGATGACAATGTCCGTGTAGCAATATGTAAAGACTATCTTCCAAAAGCGTTTGAATTATTTCGGCAATCTACTGTTCCGAAGATTTCTCTCAAGCAAACGGTTCTATTCCTTTGTCTTCGTTTTGGAAGAAAATTGAACTTAATAGCGAATATTAGTGATCTTATACAATGGCTTCAAACCCCGCGAATTTTGGATAACTATATCTATGAAGTTAGAATTTCTGCCAGAGAAAACGAGTCTTACATTGTGAGGAGAAATGTCTAATAAACAATATTCAACTTTATTATGTATTCCTGATGCGAATGCATTGATGCACATGCGTGATATTGATGTAATAAATAATCGGCTATGGAAATGGTTATGGATAGAGTTTGATGTTAAATTGAGTGAGACAATCTGTCATGAGCTTAAGGATCATCCAGATTTAACTGATTCAGGAATGGAAAACAAATGTAAAAAATCAATTTGGAGTTTCAGAGAGAACAAGAGCAGATTAACAAAGTTAGAACAAGTTTTTGTGAACCAATATAGTATAAAGTTGGATGGCAGAAAAAACCGAGGTGAATGTCATAATTGTTGTGTAGCATTAGACGCTATCTTGAGTGGAAAATATAATCAAATAATCTTCTTAACTAATGAACTAAAAACAACCGACCCAAAACGTGATGGGTCGTTATTCCGTGTATTTAATAGTTTACCGATAGGAAAGATTTGGTCATCTTTAGATTTTGTTCTGTACCTTTTTACAAGACATCAAAATCGCTTCCTTTTTGAGAAAGCAGAAGGAGCCTTAAGGGATATTAACATGCGTATAGGAGGAAAATCTAATAGTAGAATTAATGTCCCAGCGGAGAGGTTAAAATGCTACAACAATAAATTGAAGAAGATTAACGAGACCCTCTCGCAAATACCATCTTATTCAAGAATTAGGAGTACATAATGAATGATAACTTTGATTTAGCTCTTATTTATTTAAAAAAGAATCCTTTTGAGCTGACACCACCAATAGATCCAGAACAGATTGTTTGGGCCGGAATGGAGCAAGTCAAACAGAGCTTTGACGAGATTTATGAGGTGGCTTTATCGGATTCTAGCACTCAAGTCGTGCTAAACCGAGGTCCTTGGGGAGGCGGAAAAACCCATGCATCACTTTACTATGGAAACAAGAAGAACTTGCCCAAGATATCAACAAACGATATGCAAATACATCATATCTCAATTTGTATACCTAAGGAGCCTACCAAGCCAACAGAGGATCTTTATACTGATATTATTGACAGCCTTGGCATGAGGTATCTCCAGAAAGTTGTCAGAGATGCAATTGGTGATCTGTCAGAAGATGATACATTAGACATTCTTCATAAAGTTCTTGGTAGTGAAGAACTTTCCCGTGCTATATGGTTACTTGGTACAGATAAAATTCCAGAAAACCAATCCTTGTTACGTTCTTACTTTTTGGAAGATGTGACACGGACTGAACTTAGAAAATTGGGAATAGCGCGGAATATTACCAAGTCACAAGATCGATTTCGGATAATTGCAGGTATTTTTCAATGTTTAATCGGTTTAGACTCAGGTAGTGGGGCATTTCATCCATCCCGCGTTTGTCTCTGGATTGATGAAATGGAGGATCTACTTTATCTAACCTCAGCACAGTTTCGTATTGTGTCACAGGGACTTCGTGATTTGATTGATCGACTACCTAATTTCCTCACACTATTCCTAAATATGACCCTTACAGACCCTGAAGATTATGAAGATCTTGAAACAATATTAGGAGGGGCATTGTTAAATCGCATCACTGATTTCGTATTCTTTGAAGAGTTAGAATTGAATGAGGCTATGGTATATGTAAAAGAACTCATCAATCATCCTCATCACCGTAGTAAGCATCTGCCAATAAAACTACCTCAAACCTATCCATTTGAGGAAAAAGCGTTAGAAATGTTGATAATGGGTTTAGAGAGAAATATTCCACGTGACATCAATAAACGATGTCGCAATGCAATTAACTTTGCATTTCGTGACAATCTATTTCCTCGAAAGGGAGAAGGCATTATTGATACAGAATATGTGAAAACTATTGAGAATCGTGAACTTGATCGAGAGATTGTCTAATGTTTCTTGACGTGAAGATAGGAAACTTATACAATTTCAATTAGAAATGGTATTACTCAGATTTTCTGATGTTGTGAATGTCTTATCCTGATAATCCTGATAATCCTGATAATCCTGATTCAGGCAAAAATCCTGATAATCCTGGTTCAGAGAATAAGAATTCACACCCACAATAAGTTCCTAAAGAATTAACGTTAGTGAAAAACATCACACGAAAACCCCATCTCTAAATATCCCCACCTCTAAAACAGAACAACTTGCGAATATAAAATAATTGTGTTACAATCATTACTATCCAAAATTGGCAAACGAATTACGGTTATGATGTTTTATGCTCTCACCAGAATTTCTCACACAACTTGAACATTTCCGCATCCAATGCCGAAAACCGTTCCGTGGGATATTCAGAGGAGAACGGCGCAGTCAAAATCGTGGCACAGGTCTGGAATTTGCCGATTATCGTCTCTATAGACACGGCGATGATTTACGTTATCTTGACTGGAATGCTTATGCGCGTTTAGAAAAATTGTTTATCAAATTGTTCCAAGCAGACGAAGAACTGCCGGTTTCAATACTGATAGACACAAGTCAATCTATGGCGTACGGTGAACCCACGAAGTTAGACTATGCCAAACAACTTGCCGAAGCGTTAGGATACATCGCATTAGCAAATTCTGATCGGGTGACACTGTATACAGTAGCAGATCGTCTGTCTCCAACGATACAATCTCTATATGGAAAATCGCAATACTCAAGACTTCAGAAAGCATTAGCAACGATTGACGCAGGAGGAACGACACAATTAACGACCTGTCTAAAACAACTTGCAACATTCCAACCGCAAGCAAGCGTTGTCATCATTCTCAGTGATTATTTGGACTCTGAGGGGTACATAGACGGGATCAATTCCTTGACAGGTAGGGGATACGTACTGACAATGATCCACATTCAATCCCCTGAAGAGATAGAACCACCACCAACAGGTGACTGGCGATTAGAAGATGCCGAAACAGGGGAGACAAAGGAAATTTCAATCAACGAAGAAACAATCGCACAATACCACAACAGACACAAAGAATTTTGTGAAAACATACAACGTTTCTGTACAGAACGCGGGATCAGTTATGACCGAATAAGCACAGACGTTTCTATTGAGTCAGTGATATTGGAGAATCTGCAGCACGCAGGATTCATCCAACGTAGATACTGATAATTGAGGACATTTCGCAAGGAGAATTGTATGCAGAAGAAGTTTGGAAAAACGACATTAGAACTAAGTCAAGGGGATATTACCAAAGCAGAAGTAGACGCGATAGTGAACGCAGCGAACGAAAAACTTATCGGTGGCGGTGGTGTGGATGGTGCAATTCGCCGCGCAGGTGGAGATGCAATCACGAAGGAATGCGATGCAATTCGCGCACGGCAAGGTGGCTGTCCAACAGGTAAAGCGGTTATCACAACTGCTGGGAACTTAACAGCACAATACATCATTCACACCGTCGGGCCGATTTGGAAGGATGGCGATTCAGGAGAACCCGAACTTCTTGCAAGCTGCTATAAAGAAAGCCTCACATTAGCAGCAGAAAACAGCATTAATTCAATCGCTTTTCCATCCATAAGCACAGGCATTTACGGGTATCCGACAGAAAAAGCAGCAAATGTAGCACTTCAGACAATTCGTGATTTAGCAGAAAGCAGTGATACCATACCAACGTTAGTCCAGTTCGTTTTATTTGACGACGCAACTTATGGGTGTTATTCAGACGCACTATCACAATTCTAACGAGAAAACACACAACATGAGAGGATATTGACATGATTTCTAAATTAGTGAACAGAAAAACATCAAGGCGAAGGAAGGGACAGGCATTACTGCTGTCTTTTGGTATTCACGGTATCGCAGTGATTGTGTTAGGCGTATGGCTAATAAAACCGATGATACAAAATATTGAAGACACAATGTATGTGAACATTGTGCCTCTGGATATGAATGAGCGAGATGTTATTCAAGATGTCCCAAAACCTAAACCCAAACCGATACCCAAAATGGTGCACAAAGTGGAAACAGCCGGACTGAGAGGCGTTTCAAGTGCTGAAAATATACCGACACCTGTCAATATTGCACCTGTCCAAAAAGAAACACCAATAGATGCACCCTCCATAATAGAAAATGTCACACGACTTGCACCCTCTCCTGAATCTATCTTGAATCAGTCAGAACTTGACGGACCAGCGTTAACCAGCATAGATACTTCCACTGATGGCGTTTCACCGACAGTGGGAAAGCGGAGCAGTGGAACAGTCGGTCTCGCAGACCGTGGTAGAGGAAGTACCGGATTAGGCAATTTTACAAAAGGAACTGGCACTGGGCAAGGATTCGCTGATTTAGGTGAAGGTTTCGGTAGATTACCAACGTTGCGGGATGAGATCGGCGATAAATTAGGTGCTATTTTGAAGGGGAGTGGCAACGAGTTAAAGGGACATATACGCGTCATACGGTTAAAACATTCGTTGAGTGATTGGTGGCAAGACCCAACCGCAATCCCTTCACTTATCGGATGGTTAGAGGAATGGACACCGATTCGTGCGGATATGAGTTTCGCCGGTGGTGCCTTACCACTGACTGATCCGAAGATTATGGACGCACCACTCATAATTATGACAGGACACGATAGGTCAATGGCAACGGGACGGGGTCTAATGAAGGAAGAACCGATGAAAGCGGAATTCTCACCTGAAGAACGCGCTGCACTACGGGAATATGTACTTCAAAGAGGCGGTACACTATTCTTTGATGATTGCGGATTAAAGGCGACATTTTCTAATACCGTTGAACATGAACTACGAATGATCTTTCCAGAACACAGTTTAGAAAAACTGCCACATGAACACGAAATTTACAAAATCTTCTTTAACCTTAAGAAACCCCCTGAGGGAGGCGAGGTGTTTTGGGGAAGTGAAAATAAAGCTAAACCAACGAGATATAAATTCCATCGCGGCATATATGTCCCACGAACACCAGGGGACACCAAAAAACCTAATCTTAAATATAAAGACTCACAAGGAACATTACGAACAACAAACAGACTGGGAGTTATCTTCAACAGGAAAGATTATCTCTGCGCAATGGAAACAGCTGAGATAAATTCCAGAACAGCATTACGACTACGCCGTTCAACTGATGTCTATCGGTTCATGACAAACATGATGATATACGCAATGAAGTATGGCGGCAATACTGACCGCTCAGAATATAAGGAATAGAAAATAGGAGAGTCGTCTATAGTTTGGCATCCAGCAATTTTAGTCGGACAACATTAGTCCTACCTATCTATCTTCCCGCCTTCCTGCTATCAACAGGTGTGGGAATCATCTCCCCGACACTCTCCATCTACATCAAATCATTTGAGTTGACCTATACCCTGACGACATTCGTCATTGCTGTCGGTGTCGTTGGGAATATTCCCGCAGGTGTTCTTGTAGAACGCATGGGAAGAAGAACAGCAATGCTGATCGGGTTGATAATGGTAGGTGTATCAACCATCGGCATGGCGACAGCACAGAATCTGTATCATCTTATCGGTGCACAGTTGATCGGTGGTGTCGGTAATGCCCTCTGGATGCTATCTCGACACGCATATATGACAGATGTGATACCACTAACAAAGCGAGGACGTTCCATCGCGCTATTTGGTGGTGTTAACCGAATGGGAAGTTTTGCTGGGAAACTCGCAGCAATCTTCCTTGGGGCAAACCTACGCCTTCCGTTTTACATATACGCGGTAATTGCACTACTCACATTGATTATATGCTACTTCTCTATACCTGAAACAAAACGGGAACACGAGATACAGACCAAAAACAGGCAACCCTATCTAACACAACTGATTGCGGTATCAAAACAGCACTATAAACTATTAGCAACGGCAGGTATCGGTCAAGTCTGTGTGCAGACATTGAGACGCGGATGTAATATTATCGTTCCACTCTATGCTGATAACGTATTGGGATTATCCGAACTATATGTGCGTTTAGTGGAGATGATCTCATCTGCAGTTGACATGTCAATGTTTCCACTTGCCGGGTTTATGATGGATCGCTTCGGGAGACGATACGCAACTGTTCCCGGTATCTGTATCTTCGCGACAGGAATGGTATTGATGCCGTTTACGGGTTCATTTACATGGCTCCTGTGCGCTGCAATAATAATGCGATTCGGCAACGGAACAGCATCGGGTACTATGATGACACTCGGAGCAGATTTAGCACCAACGGAAGGTACTGGCGAGTTTCTCGGATTATGGAGAATTACTGGGGATTTCGGCGGGGCAGCAGGACCGGTCGTCGTAGGCAATATCGCCGACATTTTCGGATTAGGTATATCTGCATTCACATTAGGTGGAATCGGTTATCTTGCAGTCGGGATATTCCTCTGGTTAGTCCCAGAGACACTACAAAAAGAATGACATGCCGGGAAAGGGACTCGAACCCTTACGCGCGAAGTGCACACTAGAACCTGAATCTAGCCTGTCTACCAAATTCCAGCATCCCGGCTCAATGAATAATATAGTATACAATAGATGCCAAGTTATAGTCAAATTAAAACAGGATTATGATATAATACCAAAGGGATATCCATGTGGATTTAAACTTAGAAAACAGACTCAACACAAGTTTCTAAACTACAATTTAAACAGCGCGTACATCAATCAATGTAACGGAGAAAAGACAATGAAACGTTACTCTTATATACCAATGGTGTTTTGTATTTGCGTCATGGCAATTGGATGTCAATCGAAAGCATTGCAAATGATATTTGAACCACAAGAGTGGGATAATCTCGCTGTCGCAGAAGGTGTGACTTGCAATTCTCCCAAAATGATAGACGGCAACCATAAGACAGTTGGATACGCAGAGGGTAGATGGATAAACCTGACACTCCCCGAACGAAAAGCAATTCATCGTATCATCATTCGCGGCACTAATATCACAGATGCCGTAGTGTATCAGCAGATACAAGGTGGTAGAAAATGGCAGGCGATTCTGGAAATTAAAAACAATAGAGGACCAGCAATCGAAGCGCGCATGAGTACTGTAACAAAAGCACTAAGAATCTATGTGAGTGCAACATCAGATGATGCACGACAACCGCCACAGTTTTCTCAAAAGCATGGTGGAATCGTCGCTCGGAAAGCATTAGGTAAAGTTTACGCTAAGGAAGTTGAAGTATACGGATTTAAATCAAAGGACAAAAAATGAAACGTTTGATTATTGAAGACATATATAGTTGGTCAGTATTTAGTGAAGCACGTCAAATTGACTTTAACGGACATCTCTGGGTTAGAGAAGAAGGCAACATCGTCATTGATCCGGTCCCAATATCCGATGCTGACCGTTCCCAATTTGAACAACTCGGTGGTGCAAAGTGGATTGTCATTACGAATCGTGATCATGAACGTGAAGCCGCCGCTTTTCAGGAATGGACAGACGCAGAAATAATCGTCCATGAAGCCGATGCTGAGCTGTTGGACATTAAACCTTCACGAACAATCAGCGACGGTGAAAACATTGTTCCCGGTTTGAAGGCAATACACCTCCAGCACGGAAAAAGTCCAGGTGAAATTGCACTCTATTTTTCTGGTAAACAGGCACTCCTATTCGGAGATATAGTCGCTGGTGAACCGATGGGACGTCTAACACTCCTCGCTGATGAAAAGTTAGAAGACCCACCGAAAGCTGCACTGCAACTCCGCAAGGTGTTACCCTTAAATTTCAACGCTGTCCTCGTCGGAGATGGACATTCACTTTTTAGAGACGGGAAGCAGGAATTGGTAGAATGCCTTCAAGCAAGGAACGACATCCATTTCAATCGTATCAATATTGATGAAATGGAATGGATGTATAGACACGGAGCACCTCACCCCTATAATTTTGAAGAGAAGAACATTGATCCACTTATCGGTGCTAAACATATCGGATACTGTGCTTACCGTCTACAACCGGGAAAAGCGACTTTCCCATTGCACCTACACCATTTCGGTGAAGAGATGTGTTATTTGATGGAAGGCACATGCACATTGAAGACACATCGCGGAGATGTTGCAGTACGCGAGGGTGATTTTATTGCGTTTCCCCCAGGTCCCGCCGGTACACATAAATTTATAAACGAGGGTGATAAACCTGTCACACTCCTTATATTCGGTAATACCACACCACACGATGTATGCGAATATCCAGATTCCAAGAAGGTGCTACCGTTTGCTGTCAGAGAAATATATCGCAAAGGTGAGAGTCTGAACTATTTTGATGGTGAGGGGGAAGAGAATAGTTAACGTGAGTTTATTCAATTTTCACCGTGAATCATGCTATAATAATAGACATTCACGTTTCTGATCTTCCAAAAATACTCCAAAGAAAAGAAAAATGAATAACGAACTTATCCCAATCATGACAGAGCGAATAGTCCGTGAATTTGACCCGCTACAGATTATCCTCTTCGGTTCACAAGCACGAGGGGATGTTGATCGTCATAGTGACATAGATTTGCTTATCGTTTTTGAGAAACTTGCAGATAAGGATAAGCGGAAAACGGCTGTTGACATCCGCGTCGCCTTGGCTGATTTACCTGTAGCGAAGGACATCGTTGTTACAACACCGGAAGAACTGGAACACCACCGCACGCGGATCGGTGCTGCGTTTTGCCCAACAAGAAGGAAAAATACTGTATGCAAACAACTGAAGTCTTCCCAGAAACGGCTCGCTGGCTGCGCTATGCCGAGGAAGACTTGATAACTGCTGAAACGCTTTTAGCACAGAACAGATTGAACTAAAACGGACTGATGACGAACTAAAAAAGCGGGATTCGCAGGAAATCCGAAGGTTACGATAACATATCACAATTCTTGTAGTATCTCAAGATAAACGAAGGAGTGAAACTGATGGTAAATTCTCAATGGAGAGCAGTCCAAAGTTTTCAAGAAAATCAAAGTCTTATTTCTGCCATCAATACTCTGTCAATTCATACTAAATTAGAAATGGCGGGACATGCTGATTCCAATAGAGCAGAAGCGGTACCAAATGCTCAGGAAACGTTATGTGCGTTTCTAACTGAATTAGACTCTCAAGTACGGCGCTTTGAAGTAGAAAAGAAATTGCTTTTAGGCGTAGATCCACGTAGACGGCAGTTTATAGAACACTTGATTGAAGCTAAAAATGAATATCGAATTCATTCACCATTTCTTCAGGAAAAACTTTCATCTGTGAAACAACTATTGCATTCTGATGCTGAAACGGATAAACAGGAAACTCTACGTTTGCTGGAAGAACTCCGAATGCTGCTTGAAGAACACATTGGAAGCGATGTAGCACAACTGTTTGGAGGTTTTTAATTGAAGGATCTCCTTATACAAAACAATATTTCTCCCCGTAATCCAAGAAAAACTGGATGATATGCTTACAGATTCTGATTGAAAATATCTCTTTTTTTGTAGCACAAACTGTTAGTTTGTGTCGTATTAGCTTACATTTCAAAAAAACCTGTAATGCGACACCATTTTTTAGAATTAGTATTAAATTGTATTGGCAATGAAAACCTGATTAAAGGTATGCAGTTGACGACGTAGAAGTATATCTTCTTGCATGTCTGTTAAGTAGACACTATCGCTTTTTAACTGGACTGTCTGTCCAAAAAGTGATAAGATAGAAAACACACATATCGGAATATAATTATAAAGAAGGAAAATCACTTGGCGCGCTTAGAAGAACTTAAACAAGGTTTTATCGTAAAAGGAATATTACCTAACCAACAGGTAACTGTCGTTGCAGTGAAATGGTTAGGTACAATTGGAATAGAACTCACCTACAAAAAAGCGGATGGCACGCTTGGCAGCGAGTTGATTTACCGAGCCAGCGAATCCTCACTTGAAATTGTTACTGCAGGACTTCCGTGGACTTTTGATGGAGACGGCGAAATGTTCCGACTCGCGTCTGAGGCTCATCGAATCCGGTTAGCACATCTCTTTGATATACGCCTTGCTGTCCATACGTCAAGCGTAGACCCACTACCACATCAGATTACCGCAGTCTATGAAGAGATGCTGCCTCGTCAACCCTTACGCTATCTGCTTGCTGATGATCCGGGAGCAGGTAAAACGATTATGACAGGCTTATATCTCAAGGAACTTCTCGTAAGAGGCGATTTGAAACGTTGCCTGATTGTATGCCCCGGTAGCCTTGTGGAACAATGGCAAGGCGAACTTGACCAACGATTCCACCTCCCCTTTGAAATTCTAACCCGTGACAGAATCAACAGTTCACGTACAGGAAATCCGTTCCAAGAACACAACCTACTTATCTGTAGGCTCGATCAACTCAGCCGAAACGATGATATTCAGGAAAAGTTAAAGCATACAGATTGGGACATTATCGTTTGTGATGAAGCACACAAAATGTCTGCTTCCTTCTTTGGTGGGGATGTGCGCGCAACGAAACGTTACCGACTCGGACAACTGCTCGGAAAAATCACTCGTCACTTTTTATTGTTAACTGCCACACCCCACAACGGTAAAGAAGAAGATTTCCAACTGTTCATGGCGTTACTGGATGCAGATCGTTTTGAAGGGCGTTTCCGTGGTGGTGTTAACCCCGTAGACACCTCTGATCTGATGCGCCGAATGGTTAAAGAAGATCTGTTGAAATTTGATGGAACGCGTTTATTCCCTGAACGTTACGCTTCAACCCTCAATTACGAGCTCTCTGAATTAGAAGCACATCTATACGAAGAGGTAACCAACTATGTCCGTGAAGAGATGAACCGTGCTGATAATATTGAAGGACAACGCGGAAACCGAGTCGGATTTGCTCTCACTATCTTACAACGACGCTTAGCTTCATCACCAGAGGCAATCTACCGCTCTATTCAACGCCGCAGGGAACGCTTAGAGGGACGACTGCTGGAAGAGAAAAATATCAAATCCGATACTTCAATCCGCTTAAATGCACCAATAGACAGTGATGTACCAATAGACCCAGAGGAGGTAGACAACTTTTATGATGACGCAACTGCTGAAGAAGTAGAAGCAATAGAGGAGGAAGTCATAGAACAAGCGTCAGCAGCCCGAACAATCTCTGAACTTGAAGCGGAGATACAAACACTTATACGTTTAGAAAAATTAGCGCAAAAGGTACGTAATAGTAATACTGACAAAAAATGGGAAGAACTATCTAATCTTTTACAGAAAGATGGTAATGCCTCTGAATCCGGTAAATTATTTAACGCAGAAGGACGCCGTCGTAAACTTATTATCTTCACTGAACATCGCGATACGCTTCAATACCTAACTGATAAAATTCAAACGTTGATAGGTCGATCCGAAGCTGTTGTTACAATTTATGGCAGTATGCAACGGAAAAAACGCCAAGAAGCACAAGAAGCATTTACACAGGACCCGAATGTACAAATCCTAATCGCGACCGATGCCGCTGGTGAGGGTATAAACCTGCAACGGGCACACTTGATGGTAAACTATGACCTGCCGTGGAACCCAAACCGCATTGAACAAAGGTTCGGGAGGATTCACAGAATCGGGCAGACTGAGGTGTGTCATCTCTGGAATCTCGTTGCACCAAAAACGCGAGAGGGAGAAGTGTTCAACACCTTACTTCACAAACTTAATCAACAGCGCAGCTCCTTAGGGGGTGCTGTTTTTGATGTGTTAGGGAAATGTTTTACCGATGAACCACTGAGGAGACTTCTCATTCGAGCAATCCGAGAAGGAGACGACCCAAAAGTTAAAGCACGATTAACGGAAGTAATTGTCGGTGCATTAGACCACGATCATATCCAAGGCTTAATCAGAGAAAATAGTTTGGTTCATGGAACAATTGATACCAGTCGTCTCAACGATATCCGTGAAGATATGGAGCGCGCGGAAGCGAAACGTTTGCAACCACACTTTATCGCTTCGTTCTTCCGAGAAGCGTTTTCACTACTCGGTGGGACGCTACGTGAACGCGAGTCTAAACGTTATGAAATTCGCAACGTTCCCGCAATAATTCGTAAACGAGACGTTGCAATTGGTGTCGGTACACAAGTGCTAAAACAGTATGAACGTATTACCTTTGAAAAAGATTATATCACTGTTCCGGGGAAACCTCTGGCAGAATTTGTCTGCCCCGGTCATTCACTGCTTGATGCAACGCTTGATTTAGTCCTGGAACAACACCGTCCACTGCTTAAACAGGGAACGGTCTTGGTTGATCCAAATGCAACTGATGAGCAGATTCGTGTCCTCTTCTACCTTGAACATGCAATCCAAGATGGACGGACTCTTAAAGATGGAAATAGACAAACAGTTTCACGTCAGATGCAGTTCGTAGAAATCTATAAGGATGGAACGGTAAAAACACCCGGATATGCCCCCTACTTAGATTATCGCGCAATCACCGATGAGGAACAATCACAGGTATCTACATTACGTGAAGCAGAATGGTTACGAAACGGTGAGGAATTAGAATCTCGGATTATTGCCTATGCGGCAGAACACCTTATTCCACAACACCTTGACGAAGTGAAAAAGCATAAAGATGAATTGGTGGAGAAAACAAAGCGAGCGGTTCACGAACGACTCACGAAGGAAATTATCTATTGGGATAATCGCGCAAGTTATTTGAAACGACAAGAGGAAGCCGGAAAACCGATGGCAAAGATCAACGCAGACCAAGCACAAAGACGCGCTAATGAGTTGGAGGAACGGCTTGAAAAACGTATGGAAGAATTAGATCAGGAACAGCATATTTCCCCGATGGCACCAAATGTCATTGGAGGCGCACTCATCGTACCACAAACGCTTTTGGAGATCACCGAAGGTAACACTGACAGTACAGTTCTGATTGCACAAGCAGACCGAGATAGGATTGATAAACTTGCAGTCGCTGCAGTAATGGAAGCGGAGCGGAAACTTGGACGTGTACCAGAAGAGATGCCACATCATAACCCAGGCTATGATATTGAGTCAAAAGATCCAAACAGTAACAGTCTACTGTTCATTGAGGTAAAAGGGAAATCGCCTGGAGCGACAAGCGTTACCGTTTCTAAAACGCAGATTTTCACTGCTTTCAACAAGCCAAAGAATTTTATCCTTGCTATCGTTGAAGTAGAGGGTGATACAGCGAAAGAACCGCGCTATATTCGTGAGCCGTTTCAAAAAGAACCGGACTTCGGCGCAAACAGCGTCAATTATGATCTCAACGAACTCCTTGCGCGTTCAGAGACACCAAATTAGGAAAAATGGAGTCTAATTGATTTAAGGATATGAGGAATTATGGCAAACGTTCAGACATACTTTAATAAGTTTCATAATGTTATCAGAAGAAGTTACGATGACAATAGCATACTGAGAGAAAAGAGAGATTTACTTGTAAAAGATATACGTGTAGGGTTGCGAAGATACTTCCAAGACTATAATATTAGAACACCAAAATTTGAAACATTCAATCAAGGAAGTTACGCTATTGGTACAGGTATTGAACCCCTCCGCGGTGAAGATTATGATATTGATGTCGGATTAATCTTCTATCTTTCAAAGAATGATTATTTCCCTGTTCAAGTAAAGCAATGGGTTTTTGAGGCTCTGAATACTGGGAATCGGACAGTGGAATTCAAACGTCCTTGTGTGAGAGTCCAGTACCATCGTGCAGGTAGTGAAGTTTATCATGTAGATTTAGCAGTTTATTCAGAAAGTCCCTCTACTTGGGATAATCAAATGTATCTGGCGAAAGGTTTTCCGGGATCCGCACCAGAAAATCGTATATGGGAAGTCGCTGACCCCAAAAAACTGGTAGAAGTCTTTCAACAAAGAATTCAGCATCAAAGTGATCGAGATCAATTCAGGCGGGTTATCCGATTTCTGAAGCGATGGAAGGACTTTAAATTCCGTGCGGATGGTCATGCGCGACCAACAGGAATTGCAATAACTGCATGTGCCCTGAATTGGTTTCAAAGAGGAACTCGGTATAATCCATCTGATGGAAAAAATCATTATGACGATTTAATAGCACTTAAAAATTTGGCTCAGACAATTATATATCAGTTTGGTTGGACGGGTCACATAAGCGTTAAACTACCAGTTACCCCCTACAATGACCTATTTGAGAAAATGAGTAGTAGGCAGATGCAGAACTTCAAAGATAAACTTGAAGTGCTCAGAGATTCTTTGAGTCAAGTGGAGTTAACTGTTGATACATTGACATCTTGTCAGATCTTACAAGGTGTCTTTGGTAGCGATTTTCCAACGCAATAATTGCTTTCAAACCTATGAATAAAAAAAAGAAATCAAAAATTATCCGCAAAAAAGTGCCAGAACATACTCGCTTGAAATTATGGGTCAAGTCAGCAGGTATATGTGAGTTTCGCGGATGTAACGAACCTGTTTGGCGGAATAACCTGACGTTAAGTGAAGGAAATTTCGGAGAGGTAGCACATATTATTGGGGCAAGTAAAGATGGACCTCGGGGGAACGAAGAATCAACAGATTTGCGAGTTGCTTATTCTAATCTTATGCTTCTATGTCAACGATGTCATAAGGAAATTGACGACAACACAGATAGATACTCTGTAGAGTTGCTGCGTCAGTGGAAACAAGAGCATGAAGAAAGAATAGAGATTCAGATAGGCCATTCAGGAGATGTTCACAAGTCCACGGTTGTGCTATTCACGGTGAAAATCAAAGACAGAATTACGCCAATTAACCGTGCAGCATATCGCAATGCTATGTCCCCTATGTATCCTGTTGATGAAGGAATAAAGATTGACAATCAGGATTTTGATCGGAATGGTGAGGAATCGGAATGGGAGGCGTATGCCAGAGTTATAGAAAGAAAAATTAAATCGCGTGTTGAGGAAGGAATAGACGAAAATAAGGTTAAACATTTCTCAGTATTTGCCATTGGACCGATGCCGTTACTTATGTTTCTGGGTAAATGTATCGGAGACACCATTCCGACTGATTTATACCAAAGCCATAGAAACATCAAGGATACAAGCAAAACATGGTCATGGCAAGCAGAAGAAGGGGAGGTACATACTTCTTACATAGTGAAGCCCATTAAGATAGCGGAAAAGAGTGAAAACGTTGCAATCGTTTTAGCTCTAAGCGATACAATAGAGAAGGACAAATATGCTAATTTCGTTGACGATACTTTTAGTATTTACGAGATAACAATTGAAGAACCGTCCCCACATTTTTTGAAAAACCTAAAGCAGCTTGAGCATTTCAGTTATGAATATCGGAAGTTGCTGAATCAAATTCAAGCCACGCATGGACACCGCTGCAAAATCTATATTTTGCCAGCAGTCCCTATATCAATTGCCGTTGAATGCGGGCGGGTACTATTACCAACAAAAGACCCTGAAATTTTTGCCTGTGAATATTATGATCAAGATGGGTTTCGTAAGGTTCTGAAAATAAATTGATCTTGATGAGCTTCAGCAAGCCAACTATTTACTCAGGATTGAGAAGATATGTATAGAGAGGATGTCGCTAAAAATTTATCTGATTCTGATTTGCAAGAATTATTGAAGTACAGTAAAAAACTAATTTTAAAAGTGGACGAAACTATTAAGTTAACCCCGCTTTCCGCTCCTGTTCGTGATAGAGAACTGGCACAGCGAAAGTTATTCATGGATGTGAGAGCAGCTTCTTATGATATATGTGTTTTAGCAGAATCATTGCTTAATGATGAAAGCCATCATTTTTCTCGTGCTATGGAGTATTCAGTAAGACTGCTTTGGGAATGCACAATAGATTATTTTTATATTTTTGAGTCTAACGATTCTGTAACAGCTAGATATTCAGCCTTTTTGGA
Source organism: Candidatus Poribacteria bacterium (assembly GCA_965261435.1). Taxonomy (GTDB): domain Bacteria; phylum Poribacteria; class WGA-4E; order WGA-4E; family WGA-3G; genus MSPOR6. The sequence continues at coordinate 854,385 of CBDHDL010000021.1, read as the reverse complement.
TATTGCAAATAGTGAAAAAGAAATTCGCAAGAAAATGGAAAAGGAGTTTAGAAAGAAATATGGAGAACCAGGTAGGGATTTTTGGTCTGGAAAATCAAGAAAGGAAAAGATAGATCAAGGGATAAATAAGCAACCAAATAATAACATTTCCCATATTGATGGATTAAATAGAATGTTTAACTATCTTAACGAACAAGTGCATGGCAATATTTTAATGGGTTCATATTGGAGTTTTAATAAGCATGGTAAATCTGAGTATCGTGGACAAATTGCTTCAGGACTTGTAAGTGTTTTGTTGTTCTATAATGTATCCTGTTCTTATTTTGAATTCACTGGCAGAGGTTTTGAGGTGAAACATTTAGAATTTTATGATACATACATCCGTAAAGTCTTTTCAAGGCTTGCATCTGAATCTAAATAAATTTTATACTGCTTGTTGCAAAAAAAAAAAACGTCACTTTCACAATTCCTGCTTTTATGTTATGATATGCGAAAATAAACAAAGGAAACACCATGTCCTACCGGAAAAAACTAATTGAAGTCGCATTACCATTAGAAGATATCAACCGCGAAGCAGTACGTGAGAAAACTGGAGGACCGCCTCGCGGACATCCGACCACACTGCACCTTTGGTGGGCACGGCGACCATTAAAAGCATGTCGGGCAATACTATTTGCTTCACTTGTTGATGACCCTTCAAGTCGTCCTGACAAATTTCCAACCGAATTAGAACAGAATCGTGAAAGGAAACGACTTTTCCGTATTATTGAACAACTAATTAAGTGGGAAAACACTGATAATGTACATCTTCTATCAGAGGCGCGGAACGAGATTCTCAAGTCAACAAATGGAAATCCGCCCCCAGTGTTAGATCCATTCTGTGGTGCTGGATCAATTCCACTGGAAGCACAACGTCTGGGTTTAGAGGTGCATGCTAGCGATCTCAATCCTATTGCTGTGTTAATCACCAAAGCAATGATCGAAATTCCTAAGCAGTTTGCAGGACGACCACCAGTCAACCCTGAAGTGCCAAATGACTCACTGCAGATCCAGACCTGGGAAGGTGCTTCTGGATTGGCAGAAGATATCCGTTATTACGGAGAGTGGATGCGGAATGAAGCTGAAGAGAGGATTGGAGATCTCTACCCGAAAGTGAAAGTGCCGAAGGAACAAGGCGGCGGTGAAGCAACTGTCATTGCGTGGATTTGGGCACGGAGGGTGAAATGTCATAATCCTGCTTGTGAGGCAAGGATTCCACTTGTTACCTCTTTTTGGTTATCGAAAAAAAAGGAAAAAAGAGCATGGGTCGAACCGCTGGTCAATAAGGCAAGTAAGGAAGTACAATTTGAGGTAAAAATGGGTGAAGGTGTGCCTCCTGAACCTACGAAAATAGGAAGAGGTGCCCGTTTTCGTTGCCTTGTTTGTCATCAAGACAACCCCGAAGAATACGTCAAAAATGAAAGCATCACAGGTCACATAGATGCACAACTGATGGCAATTGTCGCTGATGGAGAAAATGGGCGAATTTATCTTTCACCCTCGGAAGATCATGTAGAAATTGCAGAATCTGCCAAGCCTGTTTGGACACCTGAAGTCGAAATGAACCGTGATACTACAACTTTAGTCAGTGGGCGCGGGTATGGTTTTTTTACTTGGGCAGATCTGTTTACGCAACGTCAGTTGACTGCTCTGTCTACCTTTACCGATTTGTTGAACGAAGTGAAAGTAAAGGTCGTAGCAGATGCCAGCGCAACAGATTGTGAGGAATTAGAAACTTATGCTGGTGCCATATTGACTTATCTAGCATTCGCAATTGACAGAGTAGCCATGACTTGTAATACATTCGCAAGGTGGAATCCACAAGGTCAAACAGTGCAGCCAGCTTTTGGAAAACAATCTTTAGCAATGATATGGGACTTTGCAGATGCTAATGTTTTTGGACCTGCGACGGGGAATCTGTCCAGAGCTATAGAACTTGCAATTGCTCCTCTTCGATTTTTAGGCAATGGTCAGATTGGTTTCACAAATCAATCCGATGCGGCTTCAATACATTTGGAAAGTGATCGTTTTCTCATCTCCACAGACCCACCTTACTACAACAACGTTAGTTATGCAGACTTATCGGATTTCTTTTACATCTGGTTACGCCGAAGTTTAAGACATATCTATCCTAACTTGTTTAACCTAATGCTCGTACCTAAGACTGAAGAACTTGTCGCTGATCCTCATCGCTTTGGGGGAAATAAATCAAAAGCATATCAACACTTTTTGACAGGTTTGAGTAAAGCTTTTTATCTTATGCGAACTCACGCTCATCCTGATTATCCGATGACTGTCTACTATGCTTTTAAACAATCTGAAAAAGATAGTAAAGATGGAAGTATTTCTTCAACGGGTTGGGAGACAATGCTTGAAGGATTGCTTGAAGCTGGTTTTCAGATAACAGGGACGCTACCGATCCGGACAGAAGCACAAACTCGTCAAGTAGCAATGGAAACTAATGCTCTTGCATCTTCAATCGTCCTCGTTTGCCGTCCGCGCCCCGATGATGCAGGTGTGACAACCCGCCGTGATTTTATTTCAGTGCTTCGGAGTAAACTCCCCACCGCACTGGGACACTTACAGCAAGGCAATATTGCCCCTGTTGACCTTGCCCAAGCAGCAATTGGGCCTGGCATGGCAGTCTACTCTCAATATAGCAAAGTTCTTGAAGCAGATGGAACTCCGATGCGTGTCCGGACTGCTTTAGAAATTATTAACGCTGAACTTGATGCGTATTTCACCGCACAAGAGGGTGACCTTGATGCCGATACCCGTTTCTGTGTTTCATGGTTTCAACAGTACGGTATGGGAGAAGCAGACTATGGTGAGGCAGATGTACTTGCACGTGCAAGGGACACGAGCGTAGAAGGTATATCAGAATCTGGTATCCTTCATGCACGTGCTGGAAGAGTCCGTTTGCTAAACCGCGACGAGTATCCGGGTGAATGGGACCCTGCTTCGGATAGTGATCTCAATACGTGGAAATGCACACAATACCTAATTCGTGCCCTTGACCAGGGTGGTGAAACTGAAACGGCAAGATTAGTGTTTCAACTGGGGAGTGAACAGAGTGAAAATGCACGTGAGTTAGCTTATCGACTATACGCCATCTGTGACCGAAATGGATGGGCACAAGAGGCGATCCCTTACAACACACTCGTCACCTCATGGGCAAATATTCAAGCGGAACGTAGGGATACAGCAGAGCTTGCTGAACAACAAAAACTTTTACCTGAGGAATCTTGAAAAGAATAAAGTTATTTCAAGAGAGAACTTGAAATTGGAGGGATACTGTGGCACTAAAACCGTGGAGAGAAGTTGTTACCCCACATCCAGACGTCGCCGAAGACCGTTACCATAATGCAGAGTTTGCTGTTAACTTGGCAGAGGTCGTCGCAGGTACAGCTGACAAAGAATATCAAGACCCGATAGAATTTTTTGAACGCACCTACTTAACGGACGGCATGGGACAACTCCTTGCCTCCGCTGTTGAACGATTAGCAGGCAACGGTGGAGAACCGATCATCCAGTTAAAAACAGCGTTTGGTGGCGGTAAAACGCATAGCATGTTGGCGTTATATCATCTCCTCAGTGGAAAGGTAACACCTGACCAGATGGAAGGGGTAGAACACATCCTCAGTGCAGCGCAGGTGAGCGAAGTGCCTGATGCACAGGTTGCTGTTATTGTAGGAACAGATCTCAATCCGACCGTGACCCGAGATGTCAATGGCGTTAAAGTCCGGACGCTTTGGGGTGATATCGCTGCACAACTCGGTGGGCAAGAGGGTTATGCGATTGTAAAAGAGGCTGATGAGAAAAGCGTTGGCCCTGGTGCAAACGATTTAACAACACTCCTCAACCAATTCGGTCCCGCTGTTATCCTCATTGATGAATTGGTGGCTTATGCGCGCAACATCTACGTTGATAATGACCTGCCTGCTGGCACATTTGACTCTAATTTAACCTTTGTGCAGTCCTTAACAGAAGCCGTCAAACGTTCAGATCGTAGCAAACTCATCGCATCAATACCCGAGTCTGACATTGAAATCGGTGGCGATGCAGGGCAAGCAGCGTTAGCGAGAATTGAAGCGATTGTCGGAAGACTCGAAAATATATGGAGACCTGTTGGTGCTAACGAAGGATTTGAGATTGTTCGACGACGACTCTTCTCACAAGTGAAAGACACAACCGCACGCGATGCGGTATGTCGTGCATTTGTCAAATTATACGATGACCATCAGTCCGCTTTTCCCTCTGAATGCCGCGAAACAACTTATCTTGATAGACTCCGTCAAGCATACCCGATACATCCTGAACTTTTTGACAGACTCTATGATGACTGGTCACCACTTGATACTTTTCAGAAAACCCGTGGCGTGCTGCGTCTCATGGCAGCAGTCATTCATCACTTATGGGCAAACAATGATCGTTCAGGACTGATTTTACCGGGGTCAATTCCATTAAATGATCGAAATGTTCGAGAAGAATTGCTTCGTTATCTTGCTGATGGATGGAACGCTGTTGTAGACAAAGACGTTGATGGACCAAATTCTGAAACACGCGCAATTGACAAAGGAAATACACGTTTTGGCAAACACGCTGCAGCGCAAAACGTTGCACGTGCAATCTTCATGGGCAGCGCACCACATGGGAGCGATCAAAATGTGCGCGGTATTGAGGAGATACGAATAAATCTCGGCGTGGCACACCCCGATGAGTCTGTCTCTGTGTTTATTGATGCCAAGAAACACATGGAAAATAGACTAACACACCTTTACCTCCCGTGCCCAACGATACTGGTATGACACACATCCTAACCTGCGACGAACCATGGAGGATCGCGCTGCAAAGTTAGAACCTGAGAAGGTAGAAACGGAAATTGTCCGTCGCTTACGACAGGTCCGGGAACGAGGTGATTTCAAAGCTGTCCACATTTGTCCCACATCAACCGATGTACCAGATGAATCAGAAACAAGATTGGTAATTCTATCACCTGTGAGTGGACATAAAACAAGACAGCAAAATTCAGATGCAATCAGAGCCGCAACAGAGATTTTAAACAAACGCGGTGATAGCCCAAGAACCTACAGCAACATGCTTATCTTCGTGGCACTTGATGATGGTGAATGGGAATCGCTTGACAAGGAAACACGTCGGTACCTTGCGTGGAATTCAATTGTCCAAGACGCAGAGGCACTGAACCTTGATGCTAATCAACGGCGCGAAGCGAGCGAAGGAAAAAATCAGTGCAACGAAACCGTTGGTATGCGACTCAACGATGCATATAGATGGCTGCTTGTGCCAATACAGGAAGGCACAGAACCAGTAGAATGGGAAATTGTCCGCATTTCCGGTACTGAGGAAAATCCGGTCACCAAAGTCGTAAAGAAAGTCCGAAGTGATGAGCAGTTAATTACCAAATGGTCCCCAGCACTACTACAAATGGAACTGAATCGATGGTTATGGAAAGAAGGCGAACCTCATGTTAGTCTCAAACACGTGTGGGATTGTCTTGCGACGTATCTGTATATGCCTCGTCTGCGTGATGCTGATGTTCTGCTCGATACTGTCAAAGAGGGACTCAAAACAACGGAATGGTTCGGATACGCAGATAGTGTCGGCGACGATGGTAAATATAAGGGATTGCAATTCGGTAGAGTCAGTAGTTCTATATATATCAATGAGGCGAGTGTGCTGATAAAGCCAGACGTTGCAGCAGCACAACTTGAAACAGAACAAACAACTGATGAATCGAGTGATGAACAAGGTATAAAAGAACCTGACAAAGGTCAAAGCGATCAAGGTTCTACTGTTCCAGAAGGTGAAACAGATGATAAATCTGGAACCGGTCCTACCCAAACTGTCCCTCCGAAACGTTTTTACGGTTCCGTTACTCTTAATCCGATACGAGCAGCCAAAGATGCTCAAAATGTTATAGACGAAGTAGTGAAGCATCTTACCAGCCTTATAGGGGCAAAAGTTGAAATAACAATGGATATTCAAGCAAATGTGCCGGATGGCGTGCCAGAAAATGTAGTTGTTATTGTGTCGGAGAATTGTAAAACCTTGAAGTTTACTGCTCAGGGATTTGAGGAGGAATAGATCTGAACTCCAATTTCTGACATCGTGTTTCTGCAAGTCGCTCCTACGGTGGCTTTTTAAGATACCGTTGAATGTGCGTATGATATTTAGGACTTTTACTTCCGTGCTTTCTGATTTTCTTTCGCCCGTGCATCTACAACATTAGGGTCAGCAATAGCATATAGCGCATTTCCTAATTCTTCACGAATTCCAGCATATCCCGGGTTTTGTGCTAAATCACAGTTTTCCAACGGATCAGTTTCCACATTAAACAACTGAGGTTCACTGCCGACGTAATGACACAGTTTGTAATCACCCTGTTTGAGCATAAATCCTGCGTTAATCATACCCATGTGATGATATTCTGAAAAGACAGAACGCGTTGCCTCATCTGGTTGATGCCGAGCAATATCCAACAGACTCTCTCCCGGCAAATCGGATGGTTTGTCCATACCTGCAACATCCAATAGGGTTGGCAGGATGTCTACTAAAGACACGTTTTGTTTTACGCGATCGGTTTCTCCTGCATGCAGCCGAACTATCAGAGGCACTTTCACAGCAGATTCATAGAAACACTGCTTTTGCCAGATACCGTGACTTCCTGCCATTTCACCATGATCACTTGTGTAGATGATGATTGTGTCTTCAGATAACCGGGACGAATCAATAGCATCTATAATCCTACCAATTTGTGCATCAAGAGACGAAACAAGTGCGTAATAGGATGCCACTGCACAACGGACGGTTTCTTCTGGCGGCGGAATGTCGTTTCGCCATGACCAACGGTGATGTTGAATGATAGGATGTTGAGATGCAAGCGGTTCGTTCCACGTGTCAGGCAACTCAAGGGAGTCTGGATCATACCAGGAGTAGAACTCTTGCGGTGCTATCAGTGGAAAGTGGGGATGCATATACCCACAATAGAGCAGAAAAGGACTCTCGTCTGACGAAGCAGCCTTCTTACGCAAGAAATCAACCGCTAAGTCAGTGACCTCTCGATCATATCTCGTGTGTTCGTGATCACCTGGACCGCATTCAGCGACGTGAGAATTTGAACCTCTCCGCGCCTCCGCAGTGCGGTTCGGTGGACGACCATTTCTGCCATACCACCGAGGCAGATCATCCAATAAACGTTCAGAGAAACCGAGAAGTCTGTCAGTCCCATTAAAATGCGTACGTCCACATAATACCGTCTGATAACCCGCTTTTCCTAAGTAATCACCCCATGTTTGGTGCTGCCGATCTGGAATAACCCCCAAATCCCACGCATCAATCTGATGTGGATAACGGCCAGTAAGCAGCGATAAACGCGAAGGGACACAAATTGGACTATTGCAATATGCATTATCAAAAGTATAACTCTGTTCTGCAAGACGATCAAGGTGAGGTGTACGCACAATCGGGTGTCCGCTATTTCCCATCACAGTGCCTGTGTGTTCATCTGAAAACAGAAATACGATATTCATCTGATGGCTCTTTCATTTGTAGAATCGGTATAAACATTGCTATAGAGATCCGTTCCCTTTTTATTACAGAACACCAATATGAACAGGTTTTCTTCTACTTGTTCCACGTGTTTACAAAAGAGATACTTCTCAATGATATACTTAGCAAATGCCACTGTCCAGAAATAGGTAGGGTAGAAAAACGGACCTTTGTTAGGAATTGTGCTGTGTCCTCCTTTTAAACCTGTCAGTGCATCGTAGCGATCCAGAATAGCTGCATCACCCGCTCTCTTGATAAATTCATCATGCATAAATACAACAAAAAGACCGTTATTCGATAAAATCTGTTTTAGTTGCACTGTCAGGTTTTCCAGCGTCTGATATGATACCTCAACTATATTTGAAGGGAATAACGCAAGATCGAAAGAATTCTCCGTATAAGGCAGAGAATTTATATTCCCGATAATAAATTGACATTGACTCTTTCTTTTATATGCTACCGTTTTGGCATGTAGGATTGGAATTTCTGCGCAATCAATACCTGTTGCTATCGCCCCCATGTCTTCCATAGCGAAGGTGCAACGCCCTGCATTACAGCCTAAGTCTAATGCACGCATACCGGGTTGTATCAACTTACACAAGTGTTTCGCATATCTATCAACAACAAATTGCGATTTCGGATTATCAGGGTCAGTTGTCGGGTGAACGCCCGACGCGTTGTATAATTTCTGGATCGCATTAATTGTATCCATATTTTGCTTTTCCTTTATCTATGAATTGTGTAGGATATATGTAGTCTAATTGTTTCAGGCGTTACAATTTTTGTAGTAGCATAATTCATGATGCGTTCTTTAGCGATTCAAACTTGTGTAAGTCCTACTGTATATTTGTTATAGTGAAATCTATAATTACTTTTACACTGTGGTAGTGGAGCGTCTACTCTTAAAGTGTAGGTCGGGTAGAGCGAAGCGAAACCCATAGGTGTAAAGTTAAGAAAACTTAGAAGCTCTTATGAATCACTCTGAATCCTTATGGTTATTGGGATTGTCTTCTCTTCAGTCCCGTAGGGACGATATGTTTATAGAAAAATGTGTACCCGCCACCTCTCTTCAGTCCCGTAGGGACGATATGTTTATATCAGTATGAACTACTACACATATCGTCCTTACGGGACTAAAGAGGGGTTGTATAACGTTTAACTATAAACATAGCGTCCCTACGGGACTGGAGAGGGTTTCTGACATAGAAAATTCCTTAAGTTTACATTTATAGGTAGAGCGAAGCGAAACCCGATATGATAGACATAATCATTACGTGTCGGGTTTCGTTCCTCTACCCGACCTACATATTTAGTCTGGACTATCCAGTAGGTGCGGTTTCCTAACCGCACGATTTATCTTAGTAGTGTGCGGTTAGGAAACCGCACCTACCAGGGGTGTTCACATATTTTTAGATTTTACTATAATATCTAAAAATGAAGTTGAATAAGAGGCTTAACCGAGACCTGTTGATAGGTTTCCTCTTTAAATGGATCTGAGAAGAACGGATCAAAGAAAGTGTCTGCGATTTCCAAGAACTCCGGTAAGTCTATCCCCATATAGGTGCTTGCCATATCCCCACTTTCAACAACAACTTGTCGTAACTTACTGCGTCCAGCAGTAGAAAGTGTTCGCAATGGTCGTAACATCCGCATGTGATATTTAATGAGTGAAGCAGACACCTGAATAAGTCCTTGAAGAAATAGACGGTACGTGTCTTCTGCAGTATGCCACAAACCCTCCCACGCTTCGTGTGCCTCCCACCAATATGCAAAATTGTAGAGATCAACCCCGTATAAATAATCTTTATTTTCCCTCCACATTTCTGGTGGTAGCGGATTCTCATCGTGTTCTTCCTCCACACCATAACTGTGTCCAAGCGGATCACGAATCGGGTGCGGTGTAACTCCCGGTATATGCCGATAGGATGGAAATGAGATCTCTGGACAATACCGATGCCAATCTGCATCAAAAGGTTCGGGTTGTTTGTGTGTATCCATGTTTCCTAATTCTGGATTATCTGCCGACACCAATGTAGTGAAAACCGGCACTTCTCGCTTCTTGAGGAGAAAAAACATTACGTCCATCAATTAGTATTGGTGTCTTCATCTGTTTGGCGAGTTTACGCAGTTCTAATCTATGATAAGGTTCCCACTCCGTTACAAGCACCAACGCATCCGCATTATATGAAATTTGATAAACATCCTCTACGAAGTTAACTTGAATATCAAGCAGATTTTGTTGTGCGTTCGGCATTGCGATCGGGTCATGAGCCAAGACTTTCGCCCCTTCAGCAACAAGTTGTCGGATAATATCAAGTGCTGGTGCCTCACGTATATCATCTGTGTTCGGTTTAAAAGCAAGACCGAGGATACCGATTGTTTTTCCGTTGAGTGTTTTTAAAATAGACCGCAATTTTTCTACGATACGTTTCCGCTGCTGAAAGTTGACCGTTCGTGCCGCTTCAGTAATCGGCATTTCGTATCCTGCTCGTGCAGCAACACCTAACAGTGCAGCAGTATCTTTTGGATAGCAGCTGCCACCCCACCCTAAACCGGCACGTAGAAAACGCTTTCCAATACGCGAGTCAAGACCGATACCACGTGCAACCTCTGTCACATCTGCACCAACCTCCTCACAGAGACCAGCAATTTCGTTAATGAAACTTATTTTCAGCGCGAGAAAAGTGTTAGCAGCGTATTTTATCATCTCCGCACTGTTCGGGTCCGTGGTCATCATCGGAGGTAGATGGTAAGATGCCGGACGTGGCAACCAAGATGGCGGATCAAAAGTTTGCTCTAATATCGGTTTATATAATCTTCGCAATGCATCTATGGCACTATCACAGTTTGCCCCGACAACAATCCTATCTGGATAGAATGCACCGTGCAACGCCAAACCTTCCTGCAGAAACTCTGGATTGGATGCAACTGAAACATCCCCCTGAATCCTACGCTCAGAAAAAACATCACTAACAACTTCTGCCACACGTCTATTTGTTCCAATTGGTACAGTTGATTTGATGACAAGTGTATAGTGTTTATTTGAGCTGCATACTTCTGCGACTTCTCTTGCGGCTTCTTCTACGTGTCGTGTATCCGCCTCGCCGTTCTTTTTCGGTGGTGTACCCACAGCAATCATAATAAGTTCAGCATCTGGCACGACTTCATCAAAGCTTGATGTAAAACGGATCGTATGACCGAGGTTATCAAGAAGGTCTTGAATACCAGGCTCGTGAATAGGACTTTCACCTTCTTGCAACAGACTGAGTTTGTTATTGTCTTTATCAACTGCGGCAACATCGTGATTCAGATATGCAAGCATCACTGCAGTCGTCAAACCTACATATCCCGTTCCAATAATTGCAACTTTCATATACTCCTCAAGCGAATAGGATTACATACAAATTATAGCATATCTACCAACTTTGTAGTAGATTTTATGTTAACTCAGAAGTTAAAAGACTAAATGACTAAAAGACCAAAAGACTAAATGACTCTGAGGAGTTTTTTCTTGCTTTCATCGCAAATGTTGGTATATTATATATTATGTGAAAGAGTTTTAGAACACATTACTGATTCAAAGGTTTATTTCTACATTTTGCACGACTAAGGAAACAATGATTAAAAATATACGTCCCTTCTCCATTATTACTGATACAATTCAAATTGAAATCCCTCTCTTTGAGGAGTCATATACTGTCCTTATAAAAAATGATGGGTCTGGATGGAGCGGATGGATACCTGACATTCCAGAGGTAAACTGTCAAGCACAAACGATAAAAGGCTTGCTGGAAACTCTGAAAAATAAACTTCAAGAAAACTTAGAAGCCGAAGAAAAAGAATGGGAAAGACAATTTAAAGACGTTGCGGAATCTGGCAAGCTTGAACTACTTCGGAAGGAAGCACTTGAAGATGTCCGATCAGGAAAATTTACCTCACTATAAATCAAGTTCCGCTCCGTTGAAATACAACCATTGAAAAACCTCTCATTTTGAACAGGGTTATTTAGTTTTAAGAACTATCGATTTTTTCTTTTACTAACAGTTTACATTGTCGGTTGGGTAGAATAGCGAAGATCGAATGTATCAACTCAACGATTGAGGGTATGTGAAACGCTCTTCAGTTCCTACGGGACTAAAGACAAACACAATATGCTAAAAAGCAACATTAACGTAATAGCAAAGAATTATTGAAAATATTGAAAACTAAATAACCCTACATTTTTAATCTTAATCTTGACAACCCCACTGAGATATGGTATAATTTTTATAAACGGCGCGCGGGTGTAGCTCAGCGGTAGAGCATCAGCTTCCCAAGCTGAGGGTCGCGGGTTCAATTCCCGTCGCCCGCTTGAATGTTATTATAATCAGAGGAAATCATGGCACAGAACAAAAAGCTAACCAAAGAAGAAATCCAGGAAGATAAATTTATCAACCTTGTACTGCTATGTTATGGGTTCTTGAAAGACAATGTAAGATCCATTTTCATCACATTAGCAGTAGGTATTGTCGTCATCGCGGGGTATTTAATTATTAAGCAGAATCAGGAAACGACGCATGCAGAAGCATCTGCAAACTTCAATGCGGCAATAGAAATCTCTAAAGAAGCTGAAACGAATTTTTTAGATACTACCGTCAAAGATGAAAATGAAAATGAAAATGACTCGGAAAATACTGAAGAGACTGAGAAAGCATCCTTTCAAGATTCCGAAGAAAAACTAAAGGACTTTTTTGAGAAATACCCGAATGTTACATTTGCCGATAAAGCAAGATTTAACTATGCTAAGAACCTATATTTTCAAGGAAAATATAAGGAAGCACGCACAGAATTTGAGAAGGTAATTGAAACACACAGGCCAGAAAACGAGATATACGCACTCTATGCACAAAAGGCTGTTGGAAACTGCTACGAACAGCAAGGAGATTACGACAACGCAATCTCCGCTTATGAAGAACGCCAATTTCCAAAAACGTCTCAAGTGCCACCAGAAATTCGACAGTACGTCATCACAAACGCAAAATTCAATCAAGCACTCTGTTATGAAAAAAAGAACGCACTTGAGGACGCGAAAGCAGCATATCAAGATATTATAGACCAATTCAAACAGACACTTGAAATCGCAATTCAGAAGGAAAGTCAAGACCTTATCAAAGAAGCAAAGGAAGTCCTGACAGTTATTGAAGAACCAATTAATCCCCCAAAAGCAGAACATTTGGAATCAGAACAACTCTATTATCAGGCACTTCTTGATTTTACAGATACAATTCGTACGTATAAGGTGCTAAAAGATGTTAAAGGGGGGTTACCAAAAGAAGTACGAAAACGGATCCGAAGTTTTGAAGATATGACAACAACATTTATCACAAGCATAAAAAGTGCACGAAAAAATGAGAAAACTGGTTCACAAAGTACCGCATTGAGTTACTATAACCAAGTTATAAAATTTGAAAAGTTCGGATTAAATCGGGACCTCTATGAACGGGCACGCCTTAATTATAACCGGCTCACAACGCCTGGAACTGGAATCTCAAATGAAGAATCAAATTAATTTCAACATCTCAAGTATTGTAAATAAATTGAAACTGGCACTTTTAGGTGTATTAGTAGTTTTTATCTCTCTGCCTTTTACCGCAGAAGCACAACTTGAAGGACGAATCGCTTATGCTGTCTCAGGTTTCAACGAGAGACTCGGTAGAACAGATTTCAATCTATATATGACAACTTTTACTGAGAAAGAAGATTTTGAGACTGTCGCACTGAATCATGCAGGGATGTATGCTGTCTGGGGACCCAAAGACAACACGTTATACTTTGTTCAACATGTTGGCACTGAATCACATATTTTTTCTATTGATGTGACAAAACCGAATCGAAAAACACAACTTACACCGATCGGTGGTACCTACCGCTTCCTATCCGTTTCACCTAATGGAAAAAAACTTGCCTTCAACGGATATACAAATCAGCAAGTACAGCAAGATAACCAAATATGGATACTTGATCTTGATACAGGTGAAATGGAGACTGTCACCTCTATTCCTCATTTTGGAAGAACCTACTTTTTCTTCGGAATTTCTTGGGGACCCCAAAGTAATAGATTGGTGTTTTCATTGGAAAGATCAGGCGGGTTAGAGCAGCTTTACCTTTTGGACATTGAAACACAAGAGATAGAAGTATTAACGCAATCCAATATAGATTATTATCCCGTGTGGTCACCAGATGGAACGAGGATACTATTCCGCAGATGGAACAGAGAATTTGACACAATGCTTGCAATTGATGTTGAAACCAGAGCTATTACACCACTTTTTGCAGTTGACAAACAGACATCAATGTGGGTAGATTGGTCTTTTGATGGACAATCAATCATATATTCACGATGGGGTGTATTTTATCTATTTGATATAGACTCTGAAAAAGCGGAAAAACTGTTTGAAGTTGAGGGTGGCATTTTTGCCATTTCTTGGTGGCGCCATGATATACTACCTGTAGAACCTAAAAATAAGTTAGCAACAACTTGGGGGAATGTCAAGAACGACTTCAGATAACAGATTCTGGTGGTACAAATTGTGCCACCATTTTTATTTTTTCTATTCTATAACCCTATCATCTCATATACATTAGTGTTTACGCCAATATAACGCGTAGCGAATGGTTGTGTGTCTTACAGTTCTTCTATGATGATACAAGACTTCACGGTTAGCACTTGATAAATTAGGACAAAACGAAGGTTAAACCGATGCTACCTAATGTAGAAAAAACCTTAGAATACGACAAACTCAAACAACATCTCATCAAATATACCGCTTCACAGTTAGGAAAAGCGCGGGTAGATAGACTCACCCAATATGACACGCTTGACACGATTCAATATCAGTTAAAGTTGTGTTCAGAGATGAAATCCTTTCATCAGCAGTGCGGTGGCATTCCTTTAGACGGTTTAATGGATGTCAGTAACCTGCTTCAGCAAGCATCCAAAATAGGTGCCATCTTAGAACCGGAAGACTTGCTAAATATTGCGAAAGTCGCCAAACTCCCCGCCACTATCAAAAAGAAATTCAAGAGTGAAAACTGTGATGAACTTAACAGATTACGACAAATTATAGAATCTTTACCTGTATTTGACGAACTTGCAGAGTCTATTTCTTACTGTATCAGTCCTGAAGGCGTAGTGCTTGACCGGGCAAGTCCAGAATTACGTTCCATCCGCCGCAAACTCATAAAAATCCGAGATAATATTCACCAGAAATTAGAAGCAATCCTCCGTTCCCCTGATCATCAAAAATCAATACAAGAATCGGTTATCACTTCTCGAAACAACCGTTTTGTGATTCCGATCAAACAGGACGCAAAATCGTTTTTCAGCGGTGTCGTTCAGGGACAATCTACCAGTGGTGCAACCTACTTTATGGAACCGCTCGCAATAGTTGAAATGAACAACGCACTCCACGAAGCAGTAGAGGCAGAACAACGCGAGATTCGACGTATTCTTTTAGAATTAACTGATCAACTCCGTGAAGAACTTAGTTTTTTTGAACTTGCTCTTAACATTCTGGCGGAGCTTGATTTTTTAAAAGCAAAAGCACTGTTTAGTATAGAACTAAATGCTATTGAACCTCTACTAAATGCAGAAGGAACCGTTAATCTATTAAAAGCACGGCATCCGCTGCTCGTATTCCAAACGCGGGCAAATAAACAATCCAAAAAACTGAACGCCGACACACTTGACAACCTGGATCAACCCACGAAAGTCATACCTACCGATGTTTATGTGGGGGATAAATTCAAATCACTTGTTATCACTGGACCGAATACAGGTGGAAAAACGGTCGTCCTTAAGACAGTCGGATTGTTGAGTTTAATGGCGCTGTCAGGTTTACATATACCCGCAGCACACGGAAGTGAACTCCCAGTTTTTCATAACATTTTTGCCGATATCGGTGATGACCAGAATATTGAACAGAATCTCAGCACATTTTCATCACACATCACAAAAATCAGCAAGATGATAAACATGATTGAAAATGATGATACGAAACACACATTGGTGCTATTAGACGAAATCGGCGCGGGGACTGATCCCGCAGAAGGAACAGCACTCGGTATCTCGATTTTATCTTGGCTGAGTGAAAGAAATGTCAGTACAATCGTCACAACACATTATGGCGCACTTAAGGCTTATACGCATACACAAGATAAGATGGAAAACGCTTCTATGGAATTTGATTGGAGTACGTTACGTCCAACATACCGACTGAAGATAGGGGTTCCTGGAAGTAGCAATGCAATAAAGATCGCTGAACAACTCGGACTCCCCCAATCCATTCTCACTGATGCCGAAAATTACTTAGGTAATAACAACCTCGCTGTGGAAGACCTCCTAATTGAATTGCAACGAACACAACAGAAGTTGGATACTGAACGCGAACAACTCAAGGAAGAGACACGCCTCACTGAAATAGAGCAAAAGAAATATAAACAACTTGTTGATACGTATGAGGCAGAACAAGAGACACGACAACAAAATGCAGAAAATCAAGCACTCGAAATAATATCCACCGCACGCCGAACAGTAGACAACGTCGTCGCTGATATACGCAGAGAACAAGCCTCCAAGGCAAGTATACAAGACGCATTCTCAAAAATTGAAAACGCCAAAAAACAACTCAAACCTGAACCTCCCCCAGAACAACCAGAAAAACCTAAGCCTATCGTAAATGTCGGTGATAAAGTGCGAATTATACAGATAAATCGATTCGGACAAGTTACTGCTATCAATAAACAGAACAGTAAACAACTGCAGGTACGGGTTGGAAAAATGCAAATGTATATATCCTACGCTGAAATTGATACTGTCCTACCGAAAGAAGAATCTCAGCACCTCACAGAATCTGTGCTGAAAATTCAACACAATAAAGCAAATGCTATCAAAGAGGAACTCTCAATTCATGGGATGCTTGTTAAAGAGGGGATAGATATGGTAGATAAATATT
Organism: Candidatus Poribacteria bacterium; assembly: GCA_965261435.1. Classification (GTDB taxonomy): domain Bacteria; phylum Poribacteria; class WGA-4E; order WGA-4E; family WGA-3G; genus MSPOR6. The sequence goes on along the minus strand of CBDHDL010000021.1, from coordinate 837,784 downwards.
TGGATGATGCATATCTCGCTGGATTGTTAAGTGTGAGAATTCTTCACGGTAAGGGAACTGGGGCTTTACGCAGTGCAGTTCATAAGACATTGGCAGCAAATCCACACGTCGTTGATTATCAATACGCTCCTTTTAATGAAGGCGGTGAAGGTGTAACAGTCGCTAAATTTAAGGAATAGAGGCACAACTGAAAATTGTATCTACTATGCATAATTGACGTATTGATTTAAGGGTAAACTCATGGCAGAAAAATATAGTATTCCACAAGAAATAATTGAAGATGTCCGGAGTCGTAACAATATCGTTGACGTGATATCGGAGTGTGGAGTTGCCTTGAAGCAAGTTGGTAGCAACAGTAAAGGACTCTGTCCATTTCACGAAGAAAAGACCCCCTCTTTTTCAGTCTCATCAGAAAGGCAGATGTTCCACTGTTTTGGGTGTCAAACTGGCGGTGATGTCATCAGTTTTTTGCAAAAACATGAGGGCAAAAGTTTCATTGAATCCGTTGAATGGCTTGCGAATAGGGCAAATATAACGTTGCCACAGCGAGATGCGAAATACAATGCACGTCAAAAACGTATCAATGATCTGAGTGAACTCAACAAGTTTGCCGTGAAATACTATCACGAACTCCTCCGAACTGGTCAACACAGTCAACATGCACGTGAATATCTCATAAATCGCGGCGTTGTTACGAAAACAACAGATCATTTCCAACTCGGATACGCTAAATCAGCACGACGTGACTTAGTAAAAGCTGCAAAACATGAGGGGTGGACGGTTGAGCAGTTAGAGGAGGTAGGTCTGATTAAGAACGAAGATAAAGGGCCACAGGACCGATTTTGGAACCGTATACTATTCCCAATTCATAATGAAAGAGGCGTACCTGTCGGTTTTGGAGGGCGCTCACTTACTGACGAACATCAACCGAAATACCTGAATTCCCCCGGAACTGACTTATATAACAAAAGCAGAATTCTATACAATCTTGACAAAGCACGACAATCTATATCCAGACAGAAGACCGCACTTCTTGTAGAGGGATACATGGACGTGTTGATGCTATACCAACACGGGATAGAAAATGTAATAGCCGTATCTGGGACATCATTAAGCCAAGAACATGGAGCGCTGCTGAAACGTTACACACCTGAAGTTGTCATTGTTTTTGATGGAGACGCAGCCGGTCTGCAAGCGGCACAACGTGGATTGCATAGACTCATCGGGGAAGATATACGGGTACGTATAGCATTAATGCCGAAAGGAGATGATCCAGATTCCTTTGTTAAAGAAAACGGTGTTGATGCTTTTACAGAACTAATCGACAAGGCAAATAACCTTATAGAATTTCAGATACGAACTGCGGTTCAAGAAAGTAACATCCGACACCCCGATGTCAAGACCCGTGTCGTTAAAGATGTTAGTGAGTTACTGGTCAATATTAAGAACAGAGTTGAACGCGCAGAATATGTAAAATACGCTGTCAGGGAACTCAATGTTGATGAAGGACTAATCTGGAGAGAATTGCGAGAATTAGGATTGAAAGAAAACACACCTCACATAAATGCTGCAAGCCGAAAAACTCACGCAAAGAAAATGACCGCACGCGAACAAATTGAATACAAATTTATCCAATCTTTACTACAAGCACCTGAACATATTGCTGCTGTTAAATCGGAATTTGATTGTAACGATATCACGCAACCCCACCTCGCCAAAATCGCTAAAATGCTGTGGGATGCTTGTGAAACCGAAAAGTCCGTTGATATTCAGCATATCCTTGATAACTGTGAGGACGAAAACTTAAAAAACGCTATATCCAGACTACTAATGAGCGATCAAGTAATTCCAAACCACGCATCCAGAATTGAGGGATGTCTCAAGAAACTGAGAAGTTATATATGCCAAGACGTTGAACAACGTGTAAGGTCTAACTCCCTTTCTGATGGGGAAAACGATATTGAAAGACTAAAGGAACTGTGGGAACTATCAAATCAAAGACGAGCTTATGCACAGAAAAAGTCAATCGAACTGACACAAAACGCAAAACAGTCTGATGAAGCAAGTGACATCTAACAATGCTAACGACAAAAAAAGGAGAACTAACCTGTGACCTTAGAAAATATGCATACACCAGATATACAGTTTAAAGAAGTTGAACGAAATATCAATGAACGCGAACAAGAAATTTCACGCCTTATAAAACAACATAGCATACCTGTAGAATGGTTTGATGTTAACTTCAATCCCAATACACAGGATTTCAAGACAGATACCGTGAAGGAAGCATATAACAGTATCCTCAATTATCAACGAGAAATAAGCGAATACATCAACACTTTCTGTATGTCTCGCGACAGACTCAAATCTATTACGCAACAGATTGACACAAGCATATTGGAAGCACAAGATGCAAAAATGGCAATTGTAAAAGCAAATCAAAACTTGGTACTGAGTTACGCTAAGCGATTTAGACATAAAGTATCAAGTGATGAATTTCTGAACCTAATGCATGAAGGTTCTGTCGCTTTAATGAAAGCAATTGACAACTTTAATTATCAAGGCGGTTACAAATTTAGAACTTACGCCACTTGGTGGATCCGACAGGGTATCACACGCGCTGCCGTGAAACAAGACACTTCAGAAAATGATGGCAATGAAACGCAAGAGGAAGCATAGAGTTGTTTGATCAAAACCACGCATACACAAGGTTTCTCGGACGGATATGGATATTAGAACAGTCCGATGAAGCAACAAATACACGCAAATAATCGCGATATCAAAAAAGGAGAGTTTACTTGTGGACTTAGGAAATATGCACCCACCCGAATATAATGAATCTGATGAAGCAGATCAAGTTGAGTTTGATGAATTAATTGATTTACCCCCAGGGGAAATCAGCGAACGCGAAGATTCAATAAAAGTCTATCTACGCAATATAGGCAAAATTCCCCTGCTTGACAAAGATAAAGAAATTGAATTGTCTCAGCAGATAGAGACGGGTTTGCGTCAAGCACAAGAAGCGACATTTGCGACGCGATTAGCTGTGGCTGAAGTACGGAAGTTACTATATAAGATCATCATCGCCAAAAAACGCGCATCTGATATTATTGATATGGTAGTTGTAAGCAGTTCAACACGCGATAAGGAACGCAAACTTCGCGATAAAGTGGAAAAGACAATGCGTGTCATTGAGGCTTTAGAACTGGAATATCTCACTGCAGTGAAGGAAAACAGAAAAGATAATTCAGGGATCGAACTTCAAACTGTGGGAAAACATGCTACATTTGTCAAACATCTTGAGCAACTGAAAATTGACAGTGAAGAAATTAGCAAAATTTCTGGACGAGTCAAAGGCGTCGAACGGAACATTAGTGATAGAGAAAAAGAGATTGAACGACTTAAGAAACAACATAAACTTCCCGCAGCATGCTTCAATGGAAAGGTCAATCCCAAGACACGTAAATTCAAGGATGCTGCTGCAAAACAGGCATATATAGATATCGTACGGTACCAACGCGAAATTCAACAATATATCAAAGTTATCGGAATTCCGCGTGATACGCTTCAATCTATTACAAAGCAAATTTCCATTGGTGAAGACAATGCAGAGAACGCAAAAAAAGCTATTGTTGAAGCGAACCTTAGATTAGTTGTTAGCATCGCAAAGAAATATCGGCATCAAGCACCCGGACTCGATTTTCTTGACCTTATTCAAGAAGGCAGTATCGGACTCATGAGAGCGGTAGATAAATTTGATTATCAGCGCGGCTATAAGTTCAGTACCTACGCAACATGGTGGATACGACAGAGCATCACGCGCGCTATTGCGGACCAAGGACGCACAATACGTATTCCTGTCCACATGCATGAAAGAATCAATAAACTCAGACGAACCGAACGATCATTACTCCAAGAATTAGGACGAAGACCTACACCAGAAGAAATTGCAGAGGATATGGCAATTCCCGCAGATAAAGTACGCGAAGTACTCAGGATCGTTCCAGAGACTGTATCCTTAGAAACTCCTATCGGAGACGACGATGATGATAGCCAATTAGGTGATTTTATTGAAGATGTAACTGTCCTATCACCTGACACTGAAGCGGAACTTAGCATCCTCAAGGAACGTATCCAAGATGCACTGGCAGAACTATCTGAACGGGAACGGGAAGTAATTGTGCTACGATTCGGTATTGAAGACGATATCGTGAACCCACTCCTATCCGAAACAACACGCAACAGAATTGCTGCGCTGTGTATCACAACTGGATATCCAAAAACGCTTGAAGAGGTCGGTATCGTCTTTAACGTCACACGAGAACGAATTCGTCAGATTGAAGCAAAAGCCCTCCGCAAACTCCGACACCCAATACGGAGCCATCGCCTACGCGGTTTTATAGAACAGTAGCACCATATAACAATCTAATGTTCTATCCTTACTTAACTTGTAGGTCGGGTTTCGTTCCTCTACCCGACCTACATATTTAGTCTGAACTATCCACAAATTTTACACACCTCACAAAATTTATTTCTCTTTTTTATAAGTTTTTGCTATAATGTGATACCTTGCAGGATTGGCTTGCAAGTTTTGACTTCTATAAACACATAATAGGCAAGGAGGCATGTTATGTTCGGAAGGAAGAAAAAAATGATCCCGACAATTAGTTCCGGGGTCGCAGGTCCCCTCGGCGTATTACACCTCCCAAGATTTTGGTCAAAGGTGTTGATGGACGCAAAAGGGGTTCTCCACGCAGACTACCCAGCATGTGGCGCTGGTTTTGATCAGATGGTGCTGGACGGTCTCGGTCTTGATAAAGACGCAACTCTTGCATATATCCGAGACAACTCGCCGACATACCCGCAATTTGAAGCTTGGGTATTAGAGCAAAAAGGCGGCAGTCTTGATGCTGATGCAGTCGCTGAGTTGAACGGTGCAATCACCGGATACAATCACGATGACGATACACGCACAAGCATCCTCGGAGCAAGCGGCGTTGAAGACGATGGTTCAATTCTTGATGCTGTTAACCTTAACAACCTTGATGATTGGTATGAATTACACGCGAACATAAACTAACTGGTTAGACATCTCCATGTTAGGTACAAAATGTATACCTATGTGGAGATGTCTGTTTGTTAACGACTACTTGTCTGATGCTGTTGTAAGTTCAACTAACCTGCCTGTTTCGGAAGATTCCAGTCCAGCAAGCAGGATTTCAGTGGCATGACGGGCCGTATAAACATTGGAGAGAGGGGGTTGTGTTCCAGCACGGATATGTTCGGCGAAGTGTGCATGCATCCCACTCGGTGCAGCGTCACTACAGTCAATCGCTTTCGTATCAACAGGAGCATGTTCTCGGGTATAAGAGGTCGGTGTCCATTGTGTTAAAGCTGCGCCATCTCTACCGGGCATAGTGAACTTGCCAGCAGTACCGTGGACACTTGATTCACCTGTTCGCGCAGGATCACACCAACTGGTTTCTGCAGTAACAATACCGCCTGACTGCATCTCAAGCACGAGTGTTGCGACATCTTCTAATTCTGTCGGTTTGTCAAAAGTAGATACGATACCTGTCACGCGTTTAAATGTACCGAGCATAGCAACAAGTCCGGAGACAGCATAAACACCCATATCAAAAAGTGCTCCGACACTTGCTTGTTTCGCATCAAAGAACCACAGGTCGTCTCCAGATTCACCGAAAATGTCTCGAATTTCAGCATAGTAAATCTCAGGACCGCCGTGGCTACTCCGCATTCTTGCACCCGACACACGTCCGATGGCTTCTTCAGCGATGAGTTGGCGAACCTTATAGATCGCAGCACTAAAGTGCGGGAGGCACATCACTGTTTTACCACTCGCTTCGGCAGCATCAACAAACTGATTCGCTTCGTCCATATCACCACAGAGCGGTTTTTGCATCAGCACATGTTTGCCTGCCTCCAATGCTTTAACACCCCAAGAAACATGTAACGGGTGTGGTGTACCGACAAGGATAGCATCAAGTGTGTCATCTGCTATAATTGCATCATAATCCTGAGTCCAACGGGGTATATCAAATTCTTGACATTGATGTTTTAGGCGGTGTTCGCGTCGACCACCAATGACAGCTACATCAAAATCGTCACCTTTTGTCAGGTCAGGTAGATGCATTCTGCAAACGATACCACCAGCACCAATTACACCGAGTTTAAATTTATCCATAGGTTAAATCAATCCTTATAATGAAACAGTTACGAAATAAAGCACTTAAACAGTTTTTGAAACAATCAGGGGCTCCATCAGTAGAGCTTGTCTTTATTCTGCAGGATGTTGAAGACCCTGTTAATGTTGGGGCAACCTTCAGAATTGCCGATGCCTGTGGCGTTCGCGAGATCGTGTTAGCAGGTATAAGCGCGCATCCTCCCAATCCGACTATAGCAGGTATAGGACGCGGTACACACCGACGCGTTCCGTGGCAAACAACAAAATATGCTGCCGATGCCATCAAACAATACAAAGAAGAAGGATATCTCGCATGTGCATTAGAGGTTGCAACAGATGCAGTACCGTATCATACGGTAGAATATCCCGATAAAGTATGTTTGATTGTTGGCAACGAATTCCGAGGCATCTCCCGACGTACCTTTGAAGTCTGCGATATGGCAATATACCTTCCGATGTATGGTAAAGTCGGTTCCCTGAATGTCCATGTTGCATTAGCAGTAGCAACCTATCATATTCTGCATCAATAATGACGCACTGTAGGGCACTATGAGCAATACACCTCTTTCTAAACATATAGTAAAAACCATAATTATGTACACACTACGGTAGGTTCGGTTTCCTAACCGAACCTGTGTTTATTCAGTCTCATAGATGCGGTTAGGAAACCGCATCTACCGGGGAGTGCACACTTATTTTGAGGTTTCACTATATTAGCAATTTGGAGAGGTGGTGTCAACTTCTTTGTGTAAAGTTCCCAGCGGATTCGTTCTACGAATCTAAAACACTCCTGCAGGAACGCTTCTCCGAATTGAGACCCACTTGCTTCTTCACTTCAAAAAGTTTCGGATTTTCACTTCAAAAAGTTTCGGATCAATTTCAGCGTTGAAACTGATGTTTGTGAGAACTGTTTCATAGTTTCCATGATACGTCTGAATCCAATGATGCGAAATTTTGATGCCATCTACATCCTTATACTGCTCCAAAGAGGTAACCCTGTTTTCGTGTGCCTCTTCCCGAACAAACTGCACAATATAACCAGTTTTTTCGCTGATGAAAATTTTGAGCGGTATTCCAGAAGGCTGCCAAACTCGAAGTACAGAAGCAAGTCCATCTTTAACCTTCTCTGTTCCAACATATTGAATAGGTATCTCGTTTTGAGCAAGTGTTACCAAGAGCCATATCGGTTCACGGAATGCGTCATCCTTATAGAATTCTATCTTAAATTTTGCATTCTGCTCAGGCACCTGTTTATAAGTTCCTTCATCTTTTTTATTATATATTGCAGTACCATCATAGATCCGACTAAACTGCACACCTGTCTTGCCAGTCCAATCATAACGAAATCTATCACGTGTAAGGTACATCTTAGCAACCCCACCTATATGAGTAGACCCATCGGGAAGGTGTGAAACAGCATAATCGTTATATACAATGTTCTCCACAACCTTCAGTTTTTCGAGTCCTCCGTGTGCTTCAACAGCCTTCGCAACAATTTTTTGCGTTCTCGGATCATCATAAGTGGCAAGGTTTTCCTTCACCAGTTCATCAACTGCTTTCTCAAGAACGTCCTCATCAAGATCCGTCTTTCGAACAACACCATTAGCATCCATCAGAAAGACTGCGGGTAAAGTGTGTATTTGAAACATATTCATAAGTTTTCCATATAAGTCGTAATAGTGGAGCCATGCGGCGCGTTTTAGCACTAACGGATCGGAAATTTGGGTTTTAGATGCGTCTGCATTCGCAGTGATAAGACGGAACCTTTTGTTCTTATATTTGCTATATACCACTTTCAGATTTAGACCTTGCGTGTCTGCTTCGTTAACACCATAATACAACAATACTACTTTTCCTCGATAATGCCATGAGTCGCGTTCTGGAAATTCTCGCCAGAGTGGGTTTTCATTTATTATCTCAAAACGGGGTGCTGTTTGCCCTATCCAACCGTTGTGCTTTTTGGGTACTTCACCTATTCGTGAAGCGGTATCCAAATCAAGAATCTGCCTTGCAATTTCTGCCTGCATCCCGTCAACAAATTCTGCGTGTGCTATCAACTTTTTGTAGACAGCATCAGCTTTACCGTGTGCTTTCTGTTTATCATACGCTAACCCTAATTCCAGTAAGCCACGTTCAAGTGAACGCCATCTAAACGCATCCCCTATTGACAACATAGAAAAACGCGTCCCAGGAACATAATCAGGTGGTGTAATCCTTATCAGTTTTTCAAGGGCAGCGATCCCTGTTTCAACACGTCCTAATTTCACTGATGCCTTGCCAAGGTAGTAATAAACCTTATCTACACGTTCAGATGAGGGATGTGCAGTAATAAAATCATTTGACATCATTACCAATTTCTCTAATTCTTCAGTATCGTTAGGATCAATGAGATGCTTCATAAATGCACCTATTGCCGCATACGAGATCGCTTTATATGCATCAAATATTTCTTGATTATCAGGTTTTCTCAGATTCACACTTGTGTCTGCACCTGACTGCTGTGAATAGGAGATATTCACACATAAGGCAGTCATCAGTAACAGAATAATGTTCAAATACATTCCTAATTTTGCTTGTTTTCGGAAGAACATCGTACACCTCTATAAACGGGACTCAAATTGTGGGATTTCTATCATTATCCTTCTTTATCAGACTGTGGCACTTTTGAAACCAGTACCATCTTAATTCTTCGGGTCAAAAAGTTTCGGATCAATTTTAGCGTTGAAACTGATGTCGGAAATATATACCTCATTATGTGACTCGTTCTTGAAAATGGTTTGATGTGAGATTATGATTCCATCTACTTCCTTATATTGCTTGAAAGACTGAACTGTATCTACACGTCCATCGCTAAATATATACTTCACAATAAGATGTGTTTCTTCACTGATGAAGATTTTTAATGGTTTCCCTGAAGGTTGACGAACACGTAACACAACAGCAGATTCGTCATTCACTGTCTCTGTCCCGGCATATTGTATTGGTATCTTTTTCTGAGCGAGTTTTATCAATAACCATATCGGCTCATGAAAAAGCATATCCTTGTGTCGGTTAATTACATGTTTGACTTCTTCATCGGGTAACTGCTGAAGTTTACCCCCTTCTGATACATATAGTGAAGTGCCATCAAATAGTTGGATAGCTCGTTCACCTTCATTCGTATAGAATTCTGCCCGGAATTGATCTGGGTAATGGTAGACTTTACCGTATCCCTCCATCTCAGAATCACCATCGGGGAAGTATTCAAAGAGGCTTACATTCATCACCATGTTTTCTACTGCTTGTAGTTTCTCAAATCCCCCGTGTGCTTCAACAGCCTTTGTGACAATTTTTTGTGTTCTCGGATCCGCATAAGTGTTAAGGTTTTCTTCTACCAGTTCAGCGACTGCTTTTTCAAGTGTTGCTGCGTCAATATGTGTCTCTTGCACAACACCATCACTATCCAATAGAAAGACAGCGGGTAGGGTGCGTATCTGATACATATCGGCAATTTTCCCGTGTGTGTCTCGGAAATGAATCCATGCGTCAGCTTTCGTCTCAACCGCTTTCACGACAGGATTTACTGCAACATCTGGGTTCACAGAGATAATCTGAAAATTTTGGTCTTTATATTTATCATGAAGTTGTTTCAGAATTAGATTTTGTGGGTCCGTAGTGCCATAATAGAGCAAAACGATCTTACCTTGATAGTGCTTCAAACTAATTTCCCCATGGCGCATCCAGAAATTGGGTGCGGTTTTACCTTTCCATACAATGTGAGATTTTAGATCTTCACCTGTCCGAGAGGTAATGTCTGTTTCAAGAATCTGTCTTGCACTTTGGGCTTGTACCCCACCCGCATAATCTGGATTTGTTATCAGTTTTTTGTAGACAGCATCAGCCTTATCGTGTGTTTTCTGTTTATCATAGGCTAATCCCAATTCCAGCAAACCATGTTCATAAGGTCTCCACTTTAATGCATCCACCATTCCATCTGAATAGTAAGTCGTGGCAATATGATCAGGTGAGACATTCGCAATCAGTTTTTTAAAAATATCAATACCTCTTTCAACCTGATCGAGTTGCGTCAATGCTTTACCGTAGTAATAGTAAACTTCACCAATCCGTTCAGATGACGGATGATTTTTGATAAAATCATCTGATAATGTAACCACTTTCTCTAATGCATCAGTATCATTCGGATCGGTGAGATGTTTCATAAATGCAAGTACTGCTATTGAGGAAATTGCTTTATAAGCTTCAACCGCAGCAGGTTTATCGAGTTTTCTCAGATTCACACTTGCACCTGCCCCAAACTGGTGTGCATAGGAAGTGCTAACACAAAAAAACGTAAACAAAACCAAAATACAGGTCAGATACAGACCTAACTTTGATTGTTTTCCGTAGAACATTGTAATAACCTCATAATTTGATTAAATCATGTTGATTGACTTTTCGTTAGGTTTTGTGTTGAAGATAGGGTAAATTCTTCATATAAACCGGTGTCTACCGTAATGAAGGATAAATGTTGTAGAAAGTAGCACAATCAAGGATGAATGTACTACAAAGATGCACAATCTAACAGAATGTGCTACAGCAATTGGTGAATTTCATGCTATGAGATACGATCATGCTAAAAACTTTACACACCCATATATCAAACTCACGTTGTTTAATACAAGAGAATTTGGTATAATATCTTAAAGAATGTAATAGTTTAGTGGGAGATAATAATTGAATAGAAAAGAACGATCACCGCTATTATCGGCAAGGGTAGATTGGATATTTCTTGAGATACTGATTATATTTACAGCGACAATGGTCTATTCCGTAATCATTTGGATAGATGAAAGTCAAACATCAGAATCAATATTAGAAACGTTTAAGGTTACAGTGAAAGAATCAGTCCCGTTTTTTCATTATACATTATTTGTTGTTATTGGGACATTTGAGATAATAGGAGCTATCATGATACGCTACACATTAATAAGAAACAAACTCATTAAACAAGGTATTGAACAGGGTATTGAACAGGGACGCGAAGAAACCTACAAAGAATGGTATGCCGACTGGGAGAAACGGAAACAGGATGCTACCGAAAAAGGTTTAGAATTCAATGATCCGCCTCCACCGAGACCGAGTAATAATCATCAATAATATGCTGACACCTGCCTTGGGTGGTAGAAAGAAGCACAATCAAGACTGAATGTTGTAGAAGGTAGCACAATCAAGGATGAATGTGCTACAAAGATGCCCAATCTAACAGAATGTGTTACAAACTCAGGTTGATGGTGTTGTCTTTGCCATCAAATACGGCATGAGACTTTTCTTGTCAATCCTGCCTTTTTCATATATACTCTTAACATGCATTGTTGGTGGGTAATACGACCCGCGTCGCATGGCAGAGTCCCTACCTAACCGAGTCGTGTCGGGAACAATGCCAAGGTTAGACAGTGCGACTCCTATAAATAAAACGCATCATATATCTAATAAGGAGATGCTTAAGATGGTCATTATTGGGGAAGGAATGGTAACTTATTATATCTATAACAAACAATTCGATGAAACCTATACCGCATATATCCAAAAAAATGGAAAGAATTGGAAGGGAACAATCGCTGAACTCCCCGAAATAGAATACACTGCGGAGACTGCCGAAGCTGTGCAAGAAAACTTGCCGGATATGCTTGAGCAAACCCTAATTGCGAAAGAAGAAGCATGGGATCAGCAGATCAAGGAGGATATGGAAGCAGGGAGACTTGATCACCTTATTGAAAAGGCTATCCAAGACTACAAAGCAGGTAAGTGTACTAAGTTTGTGTAGACTTGGATATTTCTTGAGATACTGATTATATTTACAGCGACAATGGTCTATTCCGTAATCATTTGGATAGATGAAAGTCAAACATCAGAATCAATATTAGAGACGTTTAAGGTTACAGTGAAAGAATCAGTCCCGTTTATTCATTATACATTATTTGTTGTTATTGGGACATTTGAGATAATAGGAGCTATCATGATACGCTACACATTAATCAGAAACAAACTCATTGAACAAGGTATTGAACAGGGTATTGAACAGGGTATTGAACAGGGACGCGAAGAAGGACGCAAAGAAGTTTACAAAGAATGGTATGCCGACTGGGAGAAACGGAAACAGGATGCTACCGAAAAAGGTTTAGAATTCAATGATCCGCCTCCACCGAGACCGAGTAATAATCATCAATAATATGCTGACACCTGCCTTGGGTGGTAGAAAGAAGCACAATCAAGACTGAATGTTGTAGAAGGTAGCACAATCAAGGATGAATGTGCTACAGTAGATATAGCATAAGACAGAATCATTTCGTATCCAAAACAACGTTACGATATGCTACAGGTCCGTGGTCACCCTGCAAGAGTAAGGGTCCCGTAGCAGCTTCTTCATTCAACATTGCCCCGCGTGTGACACCTACCACTTCAACATTCTCGTGAACTACTTCCCCATTCCAGACGACCTTTACAAAAGTTGCATCAGCAGTCTTATTGTTGTTAGCATCAAACCTTGGGGCGCGGAAGGTAATATCGTACGTTTGCCATTCGCCTGGAGGTTTGCTCGCATTGACGCGAGGTGGAACACCATCCACCGGTTTATTGTCTATCCAACGACAGTAAACACCGCCACAAGATCCATAGTTAAGTTCTGTTGCACCCCAACTATCTAATATCTGAATCTCATATCTTCCCATCACATAGACACCCGAATTTGAACCTTGCGGCACCATAAATTCCACGTGCAGTTCACAATCACCGTGCTCATATTCTGTATAGAGATCAGCAGTCCGTCCAGTGGGACCGTTGTAAAAAATGCCTTCTCCTGAAATCACTGACAACAACTTATTGTCGTCCGGATTTAGACTAACACCGCCGATGGCAGACCATGCATGTTCTGAAGCACCACCCCTTGCGTGCCAACCATCCATATTCTTACCGTTAAAAAGTTCAACTTTAGCCATATAGAATCCTCCTTCTGTTAGATTGCGTCTTCTTTGTACCGCATTCTGTTAGATTGCGAGCTTAGTAGCACATTCTGTTAGATTGTGCTTGTATTTGATGCTGATATTTAGAAACTTTTGACATTGTATCATTCTTTGTTGAATTAATCTACATTTATGCCACAACTTCTCATTGACAAAATTTAGAAAATGACATATCTTATATATCAACAAAACATGAAAAACGGTGTTATATGAAACAAGCATTCTTATTTTTAATCTTATCATTAATGATGGGGACACTTGTTGTCTTCGTAATATCCACAATAGAAGCCGATACAACTGATACACAAACCAACCCATCAGAGAATAAAAAAACACCTTTTGCGGAAGGATGCAATAAGTGCCACGGAGATGAAGAGGCATATCAAGAATGGACACAAGCCGGACATTCACATGCGCTTGTTAATCTGCTTGAAGGACCTTATGAAGTTAAAACGTCTTGTTTGAGTTGCCACTCCTCTGGATATAAATTGTTTGCAGAAAGAGGGATCCCAGGACACCCGTATAATGAAAAAACAGCAGTAAATGCAGTCGCTTGCTCTTCTTGCCATTCCCATGCCAGTAAAGAGGAACATTTGTTGGTTATACCTGCAAAGAAATTATGTGTTACCTGCCATAAGATGGACTGCGGGTGTGCAGGAGCAGGTATTGTTCATCAATCACAATCGGAGATGTTCTTAGGTCGTGAAGGATCAGGTGTTAAACGGATGCCATCACCGCACGTGCGTGCAATGAAAAAACGGTGCGTCCACTGCCACATGGCAAAAATCGAAAAGAAAGAGGAAACGCAAGAGGTCCTAACAAAACACGGTGGACATACCTTCAAAGCTGACTTTTCAACCTGTGCTAACGCAGGATGTCACGACTCTGTTGACAACGATATGTCTAAAAGATTACCAATATATCGTGCCGAAATTGAGGAGAAGATGAAGGCAGTTAAAGCAATTCTGGATAGTGCAGAAGATAAGACCACGCAAGCCTATAAAGACGCAAAGTTAAACTATGACATGGTGAAAGGAGACAGCGGTTACGGTTTACACAACATCCCTTATGCTCGCGCGCTGTTAGAGCATAGTCTCTCATTAAAACCAGAGATAAACTCTACGGAAAATGAGTAAATGGGATCAGATAGAAATTAGCTGCCACCATTTAATGCTTTTTTCAACGGAACATCTTTGTCTTGTGGGATGTAGAAACTCATCGCATCGTCAACAACACCGAGTAATTGCTTTTGGACCGGATTACATCTTTCAACCAACTCATCTGGCATTGTGATATAATCCATCGGTTTGATCCAACGGAAGGCATACCCCATAAAGATAGTTTTGCGCGGTATTCCTGACCAATTGTGTCCGATGCCGTGGTATGTTCGCTGTTCAAACAGGAATGCATCGCCAGCATTCACGTTCATTGCGATTGCTCCGCGTGCCCCACCTGTTTCGGGGTCTTTCGCTGGAAAACCTGTTAATCGATTGCTTCCCGGTACTAAAACCGTTGCCCCTGATGCTGGATCAGATTGGTCGCTGATAGCATAAGCAATCTTAAGAAGTATTCTCGGATGTGGTTCCTGCATCTCACGAAATGATGTTCCACCGTCACGGTGAAGTCCAATATGGTTCTTCACTTTGTCCGGTGGTTCCTCTTTTGAAGGGAGGACAATCAGATGGGACGTAATCATCTGGATGTTCCAATTCAGCACACCACATGCAAGAGGGAAAGTTTTGTGCCAATCAAGGAGTTGAAGGAATGCATCATGATGTGTAATGCAATTTCGCAGGTTCAACTTACCGCCACCTTCCAAATTACCTGCGTCCTCTTGTTGAGCATAAACTTCGTCAACAGCGGCGTCAATTTCTGCAACGACATCTGGGGGTAATGCATTCTCAATTAAGAGATATCCGTTGTCTTCAACAAACTGTTTTTTCTCTGAAGAAAGGGTTGCTGTTTCAGCAATATCGCTTATCGTTTCCATTTTCTCATCCTTTTTCAAGATATAATGTAATTTCTACTATAGACTTATTTTAGTTTTAAAGTATACATGGATTTATTGAAAAACTCAAGAAAATTGTAAGATAAGAACTGTAGTCTTGAAAAATCTGATGGACATTAAAATAAATATATCGGTAATCGAGTCCATAAAAAACGCTCGTAGGGACAGGGTTTCCCTGTCCGCATATTATAACCTAATCAATAAATTAAACTTCATCCAGATTGTGTCTATCTTTGTATCACATCCTGTTAGATTGTGCCTGTGTCACACTCTTCCATTCTTCCATTCTTCCATTCTTCCATTCTTCCATTCTTCCATTCTTCCATTCTTCCATCCTTCCATCCTTAATGTGGCAAATTGTGGCAAATTGTGGCACTTTTCAGCACCTTATTTCAATGCAATACCTTGAACTTTTCCGAAATTGTATTCCGGTTTTTTTATGAATGCCATCGGCAGCGGTTCTTGTTTCATACGCCGATTATTCTCTCTATTAAAAAGAAGGAGATCGCCATTCCATATTCTTGAGAGTTCACCATACGTAAGGGGCGACTCATATTTTCCAGCGGGATTAAAAATTGTGACACCCTTTTTGCTAACGGATTCAAAGACAATGAAGTGGTTTAAATTAACATAAGCAATAGCTGGCATCGGAATATTTTTCCGTCGGAACAATTCCATAGGAACTTTCACACCTATGGGAACTAACCCTTTGTAAGTTGCCGCTTCTTTAAGACCAAGCATGGTCGTACCCCGGTCAGGAGCAAAGCTGGATAACTTTTGAAGTTCGTCAATATGAGTTTGGACGTTCAGCAATTCACAAACTCTAAATAAACTTAGCGGACCACAGAGCAGAAAAGACTCATCATACTCCGTTGAAGGAGTTATTGATGATTCCCCTAAAGCAGGGTTGTCTTTTTTATTCTCTAATTTCCCCTGATGCATATCAAAGAGGCTTCTATCAACCTCGAAAAAATCATCCGGGAAGTCTACGTTAAATTTGGCAGATGTCACTTCAACTACTGCACTGGTTTTAGTCTTGCCATCTTTATGATAGATCGTTGTATCTCTGATTTTTGGGTACCATATATCTCCGAATTCTTCAAATTGCTGATACGCTGTGCGTGAAATAAGCCGCACAGAACCTTCAGTTTTCCGAGATACTTCCTTTTTTCGAATACAGAAATCTAAAGAGGGATCTATCCAAATTTTGGCATGGATACCGTTCGCAGCTTCATAGGTTAATATATAACACTCAGTCCCCGCAATTTGTTCTTTTCCTACTTGTTTAGCATGAGCAGAAATCGGATACGGTGCTCTGCCAAATAGCTCAAAGAGTATATATCCCGCGTGATAATCTGAATTCCAAAACCGACGGGAAAAAGCATCATTATTTGCCACCGATGAGATAATGTCTCCAATGTTCTCTTTCATCTGATTTTGACCGTCATAGACGAGTTGGTAAAAGTTGCTATCACTGGAATGTTTGGCATTTTCACTCTCAATAGATACTCCCACCATCTCCTGATGCGTTTGTTTATAGCGGCGTACTACCCGAGAATTATCTTCATCTGTGTGTAGTATTTGAAAAGCAGTTATCAATTTTTCAATTTCAGTGTTTTGACGATACCGTGCCTCCACAAACTCAAGATGTGGTATGAGATAATCTTTCTCAAACGACTTCACACTAACTTTTGGAAAAAAATCATCAGGAAAAAAATTTTTCAATTCTTGTTCCTTCATTGCCTTTATCCACGTGACGATTTCGTTTTCCGACTTTTGGATTGAACGTTCCACGGTTGTCATAATAACAACCTCACCGCTCCGAATAGTTAAGCGCGAATGATTAACACCTTCTATAAGGGTCTCTATCGAAAAGTCTTTGGCATGGCAAATAGGAATAAGCCAATAAAGAATTACTATCAGGACAATCCTACGTTGTAACATGTGAATCTCCTAAGTAAGCGTATAAGAATCCTAACAACTTAGGATTCTCATACGCTATTGTAGATTGACAATTCTTAGGGGCATTTCCCCATAGGAATTGTACATTGATGCACGTAATTCGTAAAACTTTCTTTATACAGACACTTTACACCCTCCAAACCAAAATCGTCACACCAAGTTGTCAGTTTTGTGGCGTATTTGTCACCGTCTTTACCACTTCCGTGTCTGTATGCCTTAGCATTACTCGTACAATCATTACACCGTGCCCGGGGGATATTATATAATTTATTCCCCTGTGGGCAGTTGGACACGTCGTTACATACTGCTATATTACCAGATCCATTCGTCCATTTCTGAGCATGCTTACCTTTATAGACGTTTCCGCCAGCTTTCCACGACAATTCTGCTTCGGTTAGAACGAGTAAACCTTGGTGTGTTTCGGGAGACTCTACTAAAAACACTCCGCTACCAAAAGCACCACCAACGGTTATAATCATCAAAATCGCCAATACAATTTTCATCTTAAACTCCTTATTAAACTAAAGTTAAAATGTTATACGGTTATATTCAAAACCGCTAATTATTATATCGGAGAGGATTCTCCGACTTGTTCACAAATTCACCGTGTACTCGGTGTTTTTGTGTTAAGATTTTATCGATTAGCCTTCCACAATTCATATATATCTCCATAGACTAATTCAAATTCTTCTTTAGATTCAAAACCTTGTTCACCCAAGAGGATTAAAAACTCTTTATAAATTCTATCGCGTTCCTCTTGCAAGGGGAAAAGATCATGTCCTACTTCTTCAATCTGTTTGATCAATTGACCAGTAATCTCTGAATCCGCTGGTCCTGTTGCTAAACCCTGAAGTTGGTCAACTAGTGATGCATACTGCATTGAAATCGGATTAAGTTTATCGTTTACTTTAATTTGCTGTTGATAGTTATCCGTGTATGCGACAAAGAATGATTCTATTTCGGCAGAAATTAAATCACTTTCAGCCCTATCTTCAAGAGTGATCGTATTAGAGGACTTTATCAAAGATGTAGAGTCCTTTTGGAGTACCAAGGTAGACACATCCAACACACCTTCTTTATTCTGTACGCTTCCCTTCTTCATATCAGATGTAGTCGTATCAGATGTAGTAACACTATTCACATCAGTATTTACATCAGTTAAAGGGTCCGCCCCCCCTGAAATACTATCCGATTGTTGCCCGGATGTAGGTAATCGGGGTAACTCGTCAATGAACCGATTTACATCATACTTCAAATAACTAATCCAAACTATTATTCCGACAACCGAAATAATACCTATCAAAATGAGTTTTCGCATTTGTCCACTCCTTTTTAATCAGCATCCTTAGCACATCGGAAGCCAATAGTGTAGTGTCTATATATTGGAGGTTCTGTTTCCCGATAGGTGCATCGGAGTTGAAATCGAAGGGAATGCCATCCACCGCCGCGAACTATTTTCTTTTCTTTATCGCTGTCCGCACACCATTCAGCAACACTCCCTGCCATATCAAGCACACCGTATGGACTCGCACCTTCAGGATAACTGCCTACGGAAGATAACTTTTCGTGATGTGGAAAGTATTTGAGTTTAGAGAAGTCGAATTTGTTCCCCCAAGGGTATATCCGTGCATCTGTACCTCTGGCTGCTTTCTCCCACTCTGCTACAGTGGGTAGTCGTTTTCCTGCCCATTTGGCATAGGCAGCGGCTTCATACCAACTCACACCGATAACCGGATGGTCAGGGTCTGTAGAGACAATATTATTGCCAAATCCAAGCGGTTCTTCAATCCGATATGTTTCCTGAGTAGGATAGACGTAAATAACCCTTTTTTTCTGAATAAAGTTCCAACCGTCTTTTGTCCAATACTTCCGCGTTTTGTACCCATCCGCCAAAATGAATTCTTGGAATTGGGCGTTGGTGACTTCGTGTTTGTCAATGTAAAAAGCATCTACATCTACTTTACGCGCGGGGCTTTGGGCATCAGGGGTTTGCGGATCATCTGTACCCATCGTAAACTCCCCTGCTGGGATCAGCACCATTCCTTCCGGTGGCTCCCCCATAACTGTCCATGGTGTCATCAGGATCAATAGATAGAGTATGAGTCTTTTCATCGTTTTCTCCTTGTTATGTAATAATCAACACTAACCAGGTACCGAGTCCAAAAAGTAGTATACCAATAGCAACTTTCACAGTCACGAGATGTCGTTGCAAAACACCACCGAGTTGTTCGCTGGTTGTGCCCCAATAGACACAACCGAACACAACAAGCAGTGGAACAATAAACATTAAGTTATACAATAATAGATATGCGATAGCAATGCTGCGTGTCTCGTCAATACCAGAAACGAATGTTAGCGTCGGCAAATAAACTTGTCCTGTGCAAACGAGTTCTAATGCCGAAATAACAAACCCGATGACAATCGCACCGATGATAACACCAGAGGTACGGGTCTGTTCGCGTATCACCTTGTGAATCCGCTGTTTCAGCCCGAGCGGCAGCTGCAGTAGCACCTCTTTCGTTTTGCCCTGTTTCGCTTTGACAGCATCATAGAGACTCAGCCCCGCTAAACCGAAAGTCAGTAGTGCAGCGATCAGGTAGACACAGGTCGCAACACCTGAAAACCTGTTCAGATAGTTCATAAAAGAGAGTGTACCCAATCCCAAGAATAGATATGTCACAAACACTGCAAGAGTGAACGCCCCACCAGCAATCAGCATCTCTTTTTTCTTACGCCCTACAAGGGTCATATAGGATATGAAAAACACAATCGTGGCAAACGCACACGGATTAATCCCATCCAGTAACCCCGCCCCTGCCATTGTCAAAAGACCAAAGCCGTGAAATCGGTTGATGATCTCATCTTCAGCTGTGCCTAAGTGCGCTTCTGCTTCTTTTACTCTTGAGGCAACGCCTGTTTTTAGATGTTTTTGTATAGTGTTTTCAAGTTGCTGTTCGTCTAATTCACCAACTAATGCAGTATTACCAATGAATACAGCGGGAGTTGTCATCCGTTTTGTTTCAGCTACTTCATATAGAATACCCATTGATTCCAAGAGCGTCTGTTCTGTTTTAGCGTTGCGTTGTTCAATAACAATGTTTGGATATTTTGCTTGTAAAGTTTTCAGGACTTTTACAACACGGGAACATTCATATTATCAACTGTCTGAATCAGATAAGGTTGTTCTATACCCGGCTTTGAGTTTGTACAAATAAAATCAATTTCTGGATAGTTAGCATGTATGGATGCCAGGCTTTCTGATGATAACGATAACTCGTTAGGTCCCAGACATAAGACATCTACTTCCATTGCTTCTAATGCTGAAAGACCAATCTGATAAACCCATTCCGCATTAGGATCCGTTGCGTTAATGAGATTCCCATTATGTATATTCAACACTGAACTCGGATGTCTGACGTATAGATTGTCAATAAGGGTGTGTCTGTGTGCCAGACCGCCTACCTGTTCGCTACCACAGCCATGTAAACCGAGTTGTCCCTGTTCTTCACCCGCATAGAAAATCGTTAGAACCTGTTCTGACATCACAGAACAAGGCATTAGAATTAATAAAAAAAGAAATGTAGAGATTATGGTATATTGACGCTTTTGCATCTAATACCATTTCTATTAATGTTTCTCTCATTATCGGCTGTTAAGAAATGAAGCGGTGAAAGGCACAATCTGGAAGAATGTGCTACAAAAAAATGAGACATTATCAATTAGAAATGGTATAACACTCCATTTGTCAGTAGATCATCGTAAGATTAGTTTAGCGTATCACACCTTTTTTAATTTATGACACAGTATTAATTCCAAAAGAGTGCAAATCTGAAAAAAGTAAAACATGCTCTATTATTCTAATTCATCAAGAAAACTATTACAATGCGTTGATTTAGAAAATTACTCAAACAACGAAATAGAATACCCTCTATAATTAAAGACACAGGTTTCCACCTAAAAAGGGTGCATGTAAAGAAAAAAAATGAACTTTTTCTGACATTTTTACTAAAAATAGGTAATAAACCGATAAAATTCCTGAAAATCATTCACATACCCTCTATAATTAAAGACACAGGTTTCCACCTAAAAAAGGTGCAAGTGAAGGAAAAAATCATCTTAGATTTTAGCAAAACAGGTAAAAATCGATAGATTCCGTGAAAATTACTCAAATTGTGCTCTTCAAATAAATCATCAATTAGATTTCCAACAAGTATGGGTGTGTAAGTTTTAGCATCAACCCATTCGTTAAACAAAGAGATCCCTAAAGAAGAGAGTCTACATCTCTTTGATACTTGAATGGTGTTTTGCGGTTGGTGTGTTGTGTGTGCGTGCGGTTTGGATGTGTGTTATGCCGTCAATTATCACCGGCACGCCGCGAAGGAGACAGATAGCGACAGCCGTAATTGCAAGGACATGTGTCACAGTCTGAATTCTTTCTAAGTAATCTGGGAAAAGTTCATAACTTTGTAGCATGTGTAAGACACCCACTGCACAGAAAGCGCACATTTTAGAGGCACCGGATAAGAACCGTGAGACGCGCGAACTGGTTATTGCCCGTGACCACTTTCTTTTCATCATTTCAAAAGGTGTTTTGTTATCGCTGAGTGTGAAGCTGCGTATTGCATCGGTCATAAATCCGCGTGTGAGGACAGCAATCGGCATCCAGACGTGGATAATATCATTGACTGCAAAGTAAATCCAAAACACATTTTCAATGATCCGATCAGCAGCAATATCAAACACTGCCCCGAACACCGATGTGGTGTGAGACCTGCGAGCCACATACCCATCTACAGCATCTAAGATGAAATAAGAGCTATGGTAACAAGGACCACTGTATCTATAGATATGTTTTGCCAAAGAGTGTGATTATAAGAAAGGTGAGGAATATACGGGTCAACGTAATGATGTTTGCTGTCATAGTGTCATTGCTACTTTAGGAAGAGCCTTGTTATCATCAATTTCATTGGGATTCGCTGATTTCCTTTTTTGAGTATGATCTGTTTGGGTTGTATGTCAATGACATAAGTATCCTCAGCTATTTTTGTGCCGATGTCAACAACCCGTATATTTTGAGGTTCACGTGTCTCTTGTAATATAGCTTCCGCTTCTATTTCTCTGCCGATAGGTATTTGTGTTCCGATGAGTCTATAAATAGATGTTTTTTTAGGCGGTTTGTATCCGAGTGGTGCGAAGATGTTATTCTCAATGATAATGTTATAGAATTGTTCCTGATGGTCAATCGGTTCCGGTTTTAGGTGATCGTAGAGTTTGGTATTTTTTTTGACAAGTTTTTTCTGTTCAATATTTGGTACAACATACACCTTTTCTGGTGTTATATCTGTTGACCGTTGTATCATTGCATTGGTAAGTGTAAGACAGCAAAGGAATCCGATTCCGATGATACAGCCTCGTTTCAAAATACGCATTATTTCTGTTTTTCTCTATTTTGTGGAGATTTTTGGAGATATTTTGGATCTGTTTGTATGTCGAGTGGATAGTGTATCTCCCATATTTTGACTGCAGTATTATCAGTCTGATGTTGTGGATAGACCGGCACGAAAGCCTCGCTGCGTTGATTTCGGTAGAATAGTTTGATAGCGAGACTATTCCAAAGCTGCGGTGAGAGGTAATGGACAGCTTCTTGATGTGTTTTTTTATCAAAGAAGTGTAGTAATCCTCCGTTTTTATCTGTTGCTATTGGGTGTTCGTGATTATCTTGTGTGTGTGCATCTTCTTGTGTGTGTGCATCTTCGTTGCTGTTATGGGTTTTGACATATCCGAGTTTCACTGTTTTTTCGTTTTCGAGTTTTGCGGTAGCCAAAGCGTGTGTGGGCTGGAAGTTTATCTCCACAAACTTTATCGCGGTGTTTCTGTGTGCGGGAATCATTCGGCAGTGTTTGCTGCCGATGTGTGTGTTCGGTTTAAGTGGTATCATACTGCGTGTATTTTCGTTTGTGTTTTGTGCAATACCGTGTAAGACCGCATTTTCAGTGAGTAGTAGATGTGTTGCGTTGTGTGTTTTGAGGAAGGTTAAGGCTTCGTTCTCATCTGTTGTTAGCAACATGTTTTCATAGAGGTGTATCCAGTGTAATATAAAATGATCGGGGTCTATGATCGTTTTGATGTTCCCGATGGCGTTTAGCATGTGTCCGTAACTCCAAGGGGCAGCAAGGACGCTTTCTGTTGATAGTTGTTCTTGTATCCAGTTGCATGCGTTTGCTATGGGGGTGTCTTTACCGGGAAAGACATGCTCAGGTTCTATTTTTACATTGTATCCTCTGTGAGCGAGTGGAGGCATGTCGGTGCCTGGGGGTTCAAAAAAGAGCAGAAATGCGATAGCGGCGAGTGTGACAGCGGGTTTCGTGAAACGATGTATCGTTTGATATGTTTTCACGGCTGTTTTACTGTTTATATATTTTGTGCTGTGCGTTGTTATGTGTATTATACCTATCGCGGCAAAGAGTGCAAGAGGCACGCCGATAAAGAAGTCGTAGCGGACAGCATCGCGTGCGAGTCCTAACCAGAGTAAGAGCCAGAATGCGAAAGTCACGTAAGTCAGCTCGTGCTTGACAGGTTGATCGCGCAGCACTGCTACGCCGAGTGCGCCGATTGGCGTGAAGGCGACCGCACCATAGAACAGATACTCACAGATAACAGGCGATAGGATACGGTATAAATACTGCCTGAGAAATGTTGCTGCGGTAAAAAAAGCGAGTGTTGCCGCCAAAGGGATTGCTTTCTTCCCCCAGATTCTGATGCAACCGACACTCAGACACAGACAAGCGAACAATAGGGCATGCCCATAACGTCCATACCAGAACCTATCTGGAGGGGATTGGAGTTCTCCCACCGTTTTCATGATTGCTGAACTGCTGAATGGTACAATCCCTTGTGTGAAAGTATCACGGACAAGGAAGATAAGGACAAGGGCGATAAGTAAACAGAACGCACAACACACAAGGGAGAGCGCACGAGAAGATAACTGATCGGTGAAAAACTTTGAAAGCGCATGTTTATTGCACGTGAGAAAGTAACGTAGACTACGTAGCAGCAGCATAACAAGCGGGGGAAGCAAAATGAATACGGATGCGTATGTTGTCCAACTGCTACCACTGCGATACGCAGGTGAAAAAATATAAAGTGTCGGCACGAACAACAACACCCACAGCAGATACTCGGAGAGTCTCTCTTCTGTATCTGTTGTAAGATAACGCCAGAGTTCAAGCACAACAATAGCAAGGGTGAACCCGCCAAACCCTTCCCAACTCATTCCGCCTATAAAGACAAAAATACCCGAAACGACAGTGCACAAATACCGAACACTTTTACGTGGCGTGTCTTCTTTCCATAACACGACGTTCAGAGATGTCCAGGATATCCCAATACAAAAGCGTTGAATATAAATAGCGACGCTGCTCGGTTAATGCAGTTTCATAGTCCGAGTAGGCTATAAAGGGACTGCCGAGGGCAAGCATTCTCGCAAGGAAGATATCTGGCGGATATACTCTGTCAAGCTCGCGCATCATATCCACAAACGACTCACTATGACCATACTTTGCTATCAACTGTGGATGCCACAACGCATGCATTTGGACAACAGTGTAGGGTTGATACGCTCGCTTGATTTCGGGGAGATCAAGCACCTCCCAGTCTGTTATCCAGTGGTGTTCTTCGGGTTCAGGAACGCCAAACGGCATTGCGTCCAGATAGTAGACCACTGCTACCGCAACTATGAAAAGCAAGAAGATAAATAAATACCTATACGTTTTCATTTATTGCGTTTCAGTAGACGAAGCAGGCGGTTCTGATGGCGGCTTCGGCGGTGCTGGTCTTTGTGGCGGCTTCGGTTTTTGTGCAGGCGGCTTAGTTCGCTTGCCAAAGTGACGCTCCAACTGATCCGCAAGTGCCGCGTTATCCTCCCGTATATGACGCATGCCATCTTCAAAACCGTGTTGAAACAACGTGCCTAACGCTCGCTCAAGACGTTCTGGCGTAATCTGTTCTAACTGCTCTATCGGATGCTCAGGTAAGAACTGTCTGCGAAACTGACGCTCAAGATGCTTCTCTATCTCAGCATCAGACATTGACGCAAACGATTCAAGTTGACGAAGGCGGTTCTCAAACTTTTCATACTCCGACTTTGCAGCCGCCTGAGCTGCCTCTGTAGCAGCACGCGCTGCTTCACGACGCATTGCCCCAGGGTCAACAGATGGTACAGTGTTGGTATATTCATCATACTTTTGTCTAATCTCAGTTGTCATCGGTTCACCAGAGATTTCCTCATAACGTTCTGGGGTAACTATTGTCCCATCCGGCGCGCGAAGCCCTTCCGGCACTATATCGTAAGAGTTCTCTTCTCTCCATTTATCCCGATCAAAAGGCACAGGCTTTCCCACAACATTGTAGTCATCATCAATGTAGACAATTTCTATACCTTCAGGTTCAATACCTTTGTAAAGAAGATTAGAACGTTGTTCATTAGACAAGTGACTACCCCACATCCGCATAGAGCCACTCGGTTTTTGACGAATATACGTCATTTTACCTACATGTGGCAAGTATTTATCAGGATGACTCGGCGGAAAGAAAATACTAACCGCTGAAACTTCAGGATTCTCGTTGGATACTTTTTTAATGATATTAAGTTCCCATACCTTCCTATCAATGTATCCATCTACATATTCATCAAAGTTTGTGGTAATCGGGATATTGAGGTCACCGGAACGCCAGGTGGCAGGGGCATCTTTGAACTTCATGAGTTGTCTACGCAAACCAAGAATGTCCGAATAATCAGAATACTCATCTACGTGAAATCCTTTATCTAAGAACTTTTGAAGGAATACCTCTTTTGGAAAATGTTCATCCAATTCAATGGCTTCGGGATGCTTTTCAAAGTATTTAGCATCAAATTCCGCTATAAGAGCGTTAGAATTTTGGGGACCCCTATAATATAAAGACTTTTGACGAGGAATAGTTGTTGGTTCTTCATCAGTGAGGTCTTTTGGTGGTGGGTGGGTGTGTCTGTATTCTGCTATTCTACTTTCAAGAGCTTCTCGGTTCTGTTTACGCAGTGTATTCACCTCTTCAGTTGTATATAACTCACCCCAACTAACAACCCTCCCTACAGTGATTTCCGTTATTCCATCAACCCATTCATCCCAACTTGAAATCAACTGTTTCCTAGCAGATTCCCGTTTCTCTGCATTAGCAAGAGGATGTAATGCCTCCTTCTCTGTAGGCGATAAACTGTCCTGCTGATCTACACCTTTAAAGGAATTAGCATGATAGTTAGATGTATCAGAGGAACGAAACAAAAAGAAGGTAACAGTAAGACCTAATAGGATAAAAACAGTAAAATAGATATATTTACGTTTCATAATTACATCTCCTTTGTACCTGGCAGTATCGCTTACAGTGCCAAGTTATGTTGGGGATAAGTGATAAGTTTAGTGCTTAAGGAACCCCAGTGTATGTGACGGTCTTAGAAGTACTACTCACTCCATTAAAACTTACGTCAGCGGTTGCCGAACAGTCTGCTTTCTTCTCAAATTCCACATATACCGAGTGACTACTTGTCTCTGCCTCGTTTATGACTCTTTCGCGTTTTTGTATTGCGGTTATGCTCTTTGTCTCGGCTGCTTCAACACTGTATTCGGTCGTTACTCTACCTTGTACGAAGTCGTGATCTGCTTTAACTTCTACAGTAAACATATGACCGGTAGTCAAGGTTCTTAGACTCAAAATTTTATAAGTGGGTTCACGAACTTTTGCCTTTAATGCAATAGTTGTATGACGTGGAACAGGATTTCCTTCCAGATCAGTAGAATCGTAAAAGGGTTTAAATCCTTCTGTGCCTGGTATGTTAGAATCCACTTCTGCCGGTTCTGTATGTCCTCCGCAATATTCGACGTAACCAAGAGCATCCCGATATCGTATGTTATTACATTTCTTAAACCCTAAAAAAATATTCCAGTGATGCCAAATATAAGCATTACGTTTTACTGTCAAGTTAGCAGTACCAAAAAGTGTATCTTGGCTTTCCGTGTATCGATCTTTTACAAGAAGACCTACTATCCCAGTTGCACTGACACCTTTGGCATTCACTTGAGAAAAAAGATACCAACTTTCATTTGCTTCCTCTTTCGAGTTGTAGTAATTCGCAGCAGTACCATTATTGTAATCATCCCAATCTGTCTTAGGCTTAGAGAGTTCACAATTCCCCGTAAGGCTTAGAGAGTTCACAATTCCCCGTAATCGGCAACATTACCAATCCTGCAAGGGCAACAAGGGAAAGACATCCTAAAGTTATCGTAATCGTTAGATTTTTGTAACGCATCATTCAATCTCCTTATATTATCAGTAAACTATTAAATTTTCTGACAGTTATGCAGTTATAGACAACAATAATAGGAGACGCAAATATAGTATTACGTTCCCGTGTTATTGTCAAACAGAAAAGCTGCATTGCTGTCCAAACATTGTGCAATGCAACAACAAAAGCCCGCTCCGAAATATTTCAGGCGAGCATAAAACTATCGCAGTTTTCCATTTCTGCGATGAAACTTGGTTTTTTAAAATTAAGAATGTAAAGTCGCTATAGCGAGTCAAGTCAGGTCGAGTATTCGGCGCGTGCGTTTTCCATAACTGGATTGTAGTGTTTACATGTTGACTCGTCATCTCAAATCTCCACATTCAAATTTACGTTTTTCAAGTATTATAAGAACTCATAGCGAATAACATCTAAGAATTGTTAAAAGTCACCCGAAAATTTCCGAACTTACGCAAAATACGGCAAACGGATTTTTCCAAATTGCTGCATAAAATTGCTTTCATACTTAAAGACACATTTATACCTAAAAGGGGCATGTCGGTGAAAAAATTTGCATTTTTCTACATATTTACTACAAAATGCAAGAATTTGCCAAATTCCGTGAAAATCGCTGATTTTGGCAGAGAGTTATTAAAAAAGTGTATATGATCCTCTTTATAATTAAAGACACAGGTTTCCACCTAAAAAGGGTGCAAGTGAAGGAAAAAAATGAACTTTCTTTGACATTTTTACTAAAAATAGGTAATAAACCGATAAAATTCCTGAAAATCATTCACATACCCTCTATAATGAAAATCATTCACATACCCTCTATAATTAAAGACACAGGTTTCCACCTAAAAAAGGTGCAAGTGAAGGAAAAAATTATCTTAGATTTTAGCAAAACAGGTAAAAATCGATAAAGTCCATGAAATCACTTACATACCCTCTATAATTAAAGACACAGGTTTCCACCTAAAAAGGGTGCAAGTGAAGGAAAAAAATGAACTTTTTCTGACATTTTTACTAAAAATAGGTAATAAACCGATAAAATTCCTGAAAATCATTCACATACCCTCTATAATTAAAGACACAGGTTTCCACCTAAAAAGGGTGCAAGTGAAGGAAAATATTTCATTTTTAAGATTTTAGACAAAACAGGTAAAAGACGATAAAAACTTAGAAAATCATTGACATGGTGTTCCGCTGGCGCGTAGCAGTTGATTTGTTGGAAATTGATGTCCATCTACCAAAATCGTTGGTGATGCTTTGATACTCAATTCTGTTGAACGTTTGATATTTTCACGAAATAGCTGCTCAGCTTCAGGCGTATTGAACAATCGTTCTATTTTTTCAATATCAATGTTGCATTTCTTGGCACTATCTTCCCAACTTTTGTTCAACTTTTTACCGCGGCATAAGAGATAATCCAGATATTGCTCCGGATATTCCCGTGCGATCAGTAGCTGACGGATATTCTCTGCTACTTCGGGATAACCATGCAGACTTACAAATGGTGTTATGTCTTGTGAGGTAGGTTCATCCTTTTCTTGTGCGATAAATCGGAGTTTGAAGTCGATTTTGTCCCCGAATTTCTTCACAATCGGGATGATTTTCTGTTCTGCTTGGATACCATAAGGACAGTAACTCATCACAAACAGTTCCAATGTCGGTTTTCCCATACGTGCTATTCGTGATGCTAAAAGTTCTTCTAAGTTCATCGGTTCTCGACTATGGTCAACATCCTTTGTATGCAATTTTACCACTTCTGCAAAACCTGGCGAATGTTTTGGATCATGACATTCTAAACAGAGTGATGTATCTTTACCACTGCGGATATTGGTTTTCTTCGGATTGCCCGCGTGCTGTTTCCCTGGACCGTGGCATGTTTCACATTGCACGCCTTTGAGCGTTGAGTCGTGATCACCTATTTGAAATCCTGTATCATACCCAAACCCTGTGGTATGGCAAACAACACAATTAGGATCAAAATAACGCTCTTTTTTTACCAGGGTATGATAAGCAAAAGCGTGACGCGTTGCTGACCATTGGAGATATTCCTGTTCGTGACACGACTTACAAGTTTCTGCTGATATATACCCACTGTTCTGTTTTTCTAATATTTGCTCAACAAAGAGTCGCATGTCGGAAATGTTATTTTTTTCAGCAGTTTTTCTGTAAAAATCAGTTAACATTTTGCGGATTGATTCCGAGTCGCTGACTTCACCAGTTAACGCAATGTGCGTCGCGTAATGATCTGAAATCTCTCCATTTACATCAATCCAAAGTGCCAATACCCCTAAAGTCTTACCTTCAGGTTCAGAACCGACATACAGTGTTTTCGTGTCAGATTCCACTGCTTCGACTTTTTCTGGTAGAATCACAACGTCAATATGTGCAAGTTTTTTGGGATGCCCTAAAGCCACAATCAGGTCTGCTTCTAATACGACCTGTTCTGGTGCTTCACCTGCAACAAATCCGATAGTATGTTGTCCTATCTGTTTGATAACATAAGGTTCTGTGTAGTTCTTTTTTGTTTCACTTGGTGCTAAGAATGGAAACGTTGCTACGTTCTTTTGCTGGTTAAGGTAATTATCATCGTAAGTGAGATCGTTATGACTCAGTGCTACTGCTGAGTACTCCATTTCAGCCAATGCTTTTATATTGGTTTTGCAACGTTGTGCGTCAATTTCCTCTTGTCCATCAAATATGTTGCCAGCGTCAACGACTATTGTTGGATACCCACATGCTTTGATCTGTTCTATAGCGTAAGCGCGTCTTGATAGACCCCCAGATTGTTCTTGGTAACATCCGCACGGTTCAAGATGACTTTTCGTGTTGCCAGTATATAGGATAACAGTTGATGGATGTTCTCTGTTTCTAAGGTCTGATACAACTTTTTCCAAGGGTTCACCGATAATCGGTCGCGCTTGTTGTTTTACTTCTTGTATCTTATTTTGCCTGTTTGATTCTGCCCATCGCATGTAAAAAGGCGGTAAGGTAACGACTACCGTTAAAATGAATAGAATGAAAATTGTACGTTTCATAAATATAAATCAAATTATTGATTTCTCCTTTTTAATTATTAAGTTAGAATATCTGTATCAATGTCAGATAAAACGGACCTTGACAGAAAATTGTCAGAAGTGTTCCAATAGTAATAACAGGTGCAAAGCAGATATCGGGTTGAATTTTAATCTTATTTCCATATTTTGTAAATGCACCTTGATCCGCCAGTTCTTTCAATTCTGTTATTGTGTCCTTACTAAGACCGGTTGCACTTGGTGTAATAATCAGTCTATCTGTTATACCACTTGAAAATGTAGCTTGTCGCTTTTCATAGTTGACTCTGCCGTCCTGATCCTTAGCCCGAACAATCTGTTCTGCAGGAATCATACCGATCTGAAGATTTGCAATATCAATATCCTTAACCAACAGCATTGCCAATCCAAGAACCAATTGTTTGGCAATGATGAAAATGAAAAAATATATTCCTAAGAAGATAGCAAAACTGTAAATAAACCCTGATATTGATGCACTGACTTTCAATGAAATCCAGATACAAACAAATCCTACGGTTGCATAGTATGTCGTAGTTTTAGGTATATTGGATAGTAATGATCGGACTAATGTAAATGTTGTCAAGACAAGACTGATCTGTAAAAGTCTATTGATTTCCCACGCAAAGAATCCCGCAAGATAGGTAATGGTTGACCCTATACCTACTAAGAGCAATAAGTTGAAGATTTGCTTTAATAGAATCCCCTTCTGAAGGTTCGGTATAATGCTTCTACTGATAATTCGCAGGTTATGACCTATAAAGACGAACTTAAAAAGTAGAAAAACGACTATCCCTATTGTGTAAGGGATAACGATATTAAGCGTAAGAATCAACGGTGGAAAACTGATAATACCACTCAAGAGGCTAAACAGTGGCGGCGGTAAAATCAAACAGAGTCCCCAGAAGAGTTTGGAATCACCCGGTGAGAAAATACCAAACCAATATAAAGCAAATGCTACGATTCCACTACCCAAAAACAGTCCGGTGAGGTAAAGGGGTGTCGTTGTCCCAAGAAACCACGCCATAAGTTGGCTCAGTACCCCAGCATAAAGAAGTCCGAAGGAACATATATTACGGATCTTCTGGGTTTTTATGTCTGTGTAACAGGCGTATCCACAGAAGATAAGCGCTAAAAAAATGATGTAGTATTCGTAGTAAGTCATAATAACTTATTCAGAACCCAATGTTCTAAGTTTACCCCATGTGATTCTCTGTTTACTTTCATCAGGAGTTACTGCAAAAAAACTTCGTGATGTCCAAACAGGCACGTGATTGCTTGACAGTCCAGTTGTATCTTCAAGAGGTAAAGCATCACCGTTACCACTGCTATCTACGAGGTATATGGTGCTATCGCTAAAAATAAGTCTAAAACCGTTTGCGGGATTTGGCCACTCAGCTACGCTTACAACCGAAAAAGCAATCCACTTCCCATCAGGAGACCACGCAGCGTTAGCAGAACGGAAACCGCTTCCCAAGCTTGTAAGTTTTTTCATATTGTTCCCATCAACGTCCATAGTAAAAATATCTGCACCTTCTTTGTCAAACCTCCCTGCAGCATAAGCAATCTGTGTGCCATCAGGCGACCACGAACAACCTGTCCACAGTGGCAAATCTTCAGTCACCTGTTTTAACTGTCCACCATTAGCATTCATGATATAGATAGCGTGATGTCCTTCCCTTTGGGAATCAAAAGCGATCAACTGACTATCTGGAGACCATGCGGGTTTTCCGTTAATGCCTTGGTCAGTTAATCTGATTATGTTGGATCCGTTCACATCCATTTTATAAATATTTAGTGTTCCTTCTCGGTCAGACACAAAAGCAATACACTCTCCATTAGGCGACCAAGACGGCCATAAATCTCTATCGGGATGATGTGTCAACTGAATAGGTTTATTGTTTCTAATATCCATTTTATATATATCAGGGTCACCGTGTTCATTAGATGAATATGCGAAAAGGTAACCATTAGGAGAACATGTAAGCATACTTTTTCTCATCGAATCTGTGGGATAACGTTGTAGAACGTTTCCATCCGTATCAATAAGAAATAAATCATAATCTCCATTCTCGTTAGCAAGAAATGAAATAACGGAATTTTCTGACGCTTGCACACTCCCAACCAAACTAACCAATAGACAACTATAACTGAATAACATCGTTATTAACATAAGATAAACAAATACCCTCTTCATTTGATGTATTTCTCCATTTAATTTAAATATGAACCTATACTTTGGTCTTATTGAGATGCCCCATTCATAAAACTGCCATAAAACTGCACTTTTACGTAAAAAAGCATGTAAATGGGTTCCTCGTCGTTATTGTTAATAACGTTGATAATATCAGAATAATGAATAATTCTTGTTTTGATGTAGAATTGGTTCCGCTGAGGGAACAGCGGAACCAATGATAAAGATTCAATTACCTAAGTGATTTTACATTCAGAGTGCCACTTATTATACTCATCTTTCCAAAAATGACATGTTTCGTCCTCTTCACAAAAGCTATCGTTAAGACACTCAAGATCCGCCTTAGCAGAAGACGGAAATATTGTTTGCATTAACAGTAAACCTCCGCCTACCAGACCGAGTGATAGCGATGTTTTGACTCCTACTTTACCTTCTTCGGAGTTGATGAATTCGATAATTCTATCGCGTAGTTGGTTAAACATTAGGATTCACCTCCTTTCTTTTCGTTTATATCGTCCCAGATTCTTACGTTTCCAATTATGATAGCAAACTAATTCTGAATCAGATATAATGACAATGTAAATTGAAGTTGATAGACATTTTCAAAAACGCATTCCAAAACTTTTCCGCGTGATTCTGTAAATCACCTTCTATAATTTAAGACACAGCAAAAAAGGGTGCAAAGTGCAAAAAAAAAGTTCAATTTTAGAATTGGTCAGAGATGGGGTTTCATCCGTTCCCATCGGAATGTAGCGAAACGCAGAATGTTATACCATTTCTATTAATTTTTTCCTCATTACCGGCCGTTTAGAAATGAGGTAGGGAACGGCACAATCTGAAAGACTGTACTACAAAAAAGAGACATTATCAATTAGAAATGGTATTACTATCGAGGAAACTTTCGGTCTATTGAAAGGCATTTCGTAGGTCTTGACCTACAAGTTGAATTGTGTCATAATTTATTTGACCTGATGCTTTTTTTAAAATTTTTTCGCGATTTGCACCCTTTTCACCAAAAAACTGTGTCTTTAATTATAAAGGGTATAACAATTATTTGTTTTTAAAATGTTGTGTAGGCAAGTGATTGTTATCAGTATGTGATCATTAGTCAAGCATCAGTTAAACAGAAGGAGTTGTTTTTATGTCAGATAATAATACTGAATTAATCCAAAGGTTTTTGGATGGTGAAGAGAATGCTTTTGCTGAATTAGTGGAGAAGAACAAGGAAAAGGTTCATGCAAGTGCTTGGAGGAAAATTGGGGACTTCCACATTGCTGAAGAAATTACACAGGATGTTTTCCTCCAAGTATATAGCAAATTACATACACTTAAAGATCTAAAGAGGTTTGATGGATGGATCTATGTTATAACGAATAATCGTTGCCTTAATTGGATTGCAAGGAACAAACCCCTATTTCAATCCATAGAGGATTTATCAGCGGAAGAAATAGAAGAGTATGATATTAAGCAGTATGAATCGGAACAACTTATTGAATATGAAACTGAGTATAGGAGCGAGGTTGTTAAAAAGTTGTTGGATACCTTACCAGAGAGTGAATGCACAATAATGCATCTCATTTATTTTGGTAAAATGTCTGCTAAGGAAATCAGTAAGACCTTAGGTGTTTCTCTGAACACAATTAAGAGCAGGATCCGCCGAGCACGAATTCGTCTAAAATCAAAAGAGGACCTTTTAGATGCCGAATATATTAACAGCATTCAGTTGTCTACGGATCTCACTGATTCTATTATGAGGCGAATTGCAGATATAGATCCCACACCGCCAACCGCAAAACCAATATTACCCTGGGCAGCTTTCGGCACTGCTGCGTTAGTCATTCTTCTACTACTGGGCTCAATGCATCAATATTTCACGCATTTTCAGAAGCCGTTTGATTATGCAGCTTTATCTGAACCCACTATTGAACTCGTTGAATCACCTATACACATTGATACTGTTTCCAAACCAACGTTACAAAGAAGAATTGGAAATGGAGATATGGATAGTCAAAATCAAGGATTTGGAACAACGATTTCGAATGAGGATTTAGCATCAAATCTTCAAGATAACGCTTTCAATGCCTTAGTTGCGCCGTGGACCCATGTAAACGGACCGCAAACGTCTGGCCAAGCCAGAATCTTCAAGGCTTCAGACAATATCTACGCTATATCAAGAACAAGTATCTATAAACTAACTGAAGATGGGACATCATGGATGAATATCAACGCAAATGTTCCCATTAACATGTATCGCTCGCCCATAACCGAATATCGTGACGTAATTTATTCAGTCACTACAGATAAGATATTCGCTTCAAAAGATGCGGGTGAGACATGGAGTAGATTCTGTTCACGTCCCGAAGGAGATGCCGTTGGGTTAATCATATTAGGTGATACACCAGATAACTTTAGTATGTTTCTTGCACTGAAAGATGAGGGGTTATTTAGATCCGATGATGCTGGTAAAGAGTGGGGTATTTTGAAAATTGGGAACAATAAATTGACTGGGGAAACAATTAATGCAGTTGCTTCGGTTGGAAACACTCTGTTTATTGGAACTAACCGAAGTCTACATCGTTTAAAATCAGGTCTATGGAATGAAATACCACTTGATCCGTCAAAAACTGTTCATTCTATGACTGTATCTGAAAATAACCTCTATGTCGTGACGGGACCGGATTTTCTTAGTGGAGAAATTTTCATAGCAGGTTCACCTGACGAAATGTCACGTAAAGTTTTTCACTCAGCCGACTCAGGTTCCTCATGGATCGAAATAACACCTAAAGATGAAACATTCTTCAAGAGACCATTATACGCAGGACCTACAGAAATATCTGCTGCTAATAAGACAATTTTTGTATTAAGCATGCCTGCATTCCAATCAGAAGATAGCGGAGAAACATGGACAAACCTTGGAATGGACGATAACCTATTTCCATCAAAGTATTCTTCTATCTTAGCAACAAATGCATATACTTTCTACAAAGTCGGAACATCAGGAATACTACGTACAATCGATGGTGGTGAAACCTGGCATACATTCACGGATGGCATGGTAAAATCTAAGGTGTTAGACATGGTTGCCTTCAACAATAGTTTCTATGTGTATACTGGCAGTGGATTTTTTAAATCAGATGACACTGGGAACTCATGGGAAGATATTCAAATTGATTACTGCGGGTTCATGCCAAAGACCGTTGAGAATAACCCACAAATCGCAAATTATTTTACGAATGCCAAACTGATATGCACTAACAACATTTTGTATGCCATAATACACCAACAGAAGGAATTGCGCATTTTTCGTTTGCGAGATGATGACGTCCTTTCTCTGATTCACAGGATACCTTCTTCTGAACTGTGGGTAAATGCTAAAGATTTAGATGATAAAGACCTATTAGTTCTTGAACGACAACCGATAGTTAGCAGATTCGCTGTAAGCGGCAATACCTTTTACGCTGAATATAGACGTAAACTCTTAAAATGGACTCTTGGGAGTATTGATACAGTAGACACTGGATTAACAGATCTGAATATAAGAGCTGATAATTTGTATGACAGAGGTACAAAATTAGCAGCTTCAGCAACAACTGTCTACATGGGTAAGCGAGATGGTAAGTTGTTCGAATCAACTGATAGTGGCAACAGTTGGCAAGATATTACACAAAATATTCCATACAGGTTTACCAATATAAAGGATATGCTCTTTGTAGATGCCACGGTTTATATCGCTACGGATATGGGTGTTTTGACTTCACACACCAGAGAACATTGGAATATGTTAATGGATAGTGTCGGAACACAGATCATCGTAGAGATGCTCGCAACTGACAGCTCCAATCTTTTTGGTGCTGGTGATATGGGTGTTTATAGCTTAGAGCCTTCCGGTAGATGGAAACAGATCATACCCAACATCCCAGATAAAGTTGTTTCTCTTTCTGCCAACACAGATAAACTTTACATTGGAACAGAAAAACGTGGAATATTTCACGTATCACTAAAGGACGACTCCTCAGATGAAACCATAACTTCAACGTTACGAACTATCAGATAAGATATGTTCGCCTTCTATCAGACAAACGTCATAATATTTTCCTATAATGCACCTAATTCAATAACAAACTGTGTCTTTAATTATAAAGGCATTGTATATAAATGCATTGTATTTGTCAAAAGACAAGAAGGAATAAGACATGCGTAAAAACTATAGATACGAAGGCGTCCACCTCACACCTAAAATCGCCAGAAGGCTGATTTTAGAACTACTATCGGGGAAAACAATCAAAAGACGTGACATTGACACAACTGTCAATCGTTTTCATGAATCGCGCGGCGGTCTCTCATCTACAGCAAAAACAAGTCCTATCAGAACAGCACTCAGATACCTACAAGAAGAAGGACTCGGAGAAAACATCTCTAAAGGTCCAGGTAGCACTTGGCGGATTTTCGTGCCTTCTAATTCCAATTCATGTGCTGCCAATCAAACGGATACTTAAAATCTGGCAGCTAAAGCAGATATACGAGAAAAAACATGCATGAGTGACGTTACCACCCATTTATTTACATTGCGCTTTTTCCCTTTTCTTGCTATACTTCTTTTTGCCATTGAATACCTCTAAAATCGTAAGGATTAAATGCTTCTATTATAACCTTTTTAGAGGTTCAATGGTCTTTTATTACTACTTTCAGACCCTAAAGCAAATAATGAAAATATGCCTTCATTGGACAAAAACAAGGAAACTATATCTATTCCTAATTTTATGATTTTGGTGTGTGGCGTTAGCGGTAGAGATATTTGAATAGGTAATGTACTTCTTTTCATGTTGGTATTATACATTAGATATTTGAGTTATAGCTGCGTATATGCAGAATTCCGTTTACAGCGTATCTCATAAATAGTCAGAAACTTGTGGATAAACTTTTTAAAAAGTAAGCATTTCGGTTATATTTGTAGTAAATCTATATATTTGGAGATGTTTACATGGAACTGAGCGATCAAGAGTTGAAAATCATTGAACCCTTGTTGCCCGAATTACCTTCAGGGAAACGCGGTAGACCTTGGCGTGATAATAGAGAAGTCTTAGAAGGGATCCTCTGGGTGATGCGGACAGGAGCACCTTGGCAAGATATGCCGAAAGAGTATCCACCCTACCAAACCTGCCATCGTCGTTTTCAACAATGGCCTTTGAATGGTTCTTATGAAAAAGTGCTAACAGCAATCACAGAGATACTTGAAAAACGCCATCAACTGAATGTGTCTGAGTGTAGCATTGATGCGAAATTCGTCCCATCAAAAAAGGGTACTTGTGTAGGAAAGACGAAGTGTGGCAAAGGCACAAAACTGGTTGCGATTACAGACAAGCGTGGTAGACCTATAAGTGTTTTGATTTCAAGCGCATCCTGTCATGAAGTAGGTCTGGTTGAACCTGCCTTGGATGCCTGTTTTACGTCTGAAACTCCCGCTATTTTGATAGGAGATAAAGTCTATGACTCTAATCCTTTAGATGTTTCGTTGCGGTGTCGTGGTGTTGAGATGGTATCCTACACAAGAAGAATCGTAAGCGTGCAGTGACGCAGGATGGTCGTCTATGCAGATATAAACGCCGTTTCAAAGTTGAGCGTTTTTTCAGTTGGTTAGAAGATTTTCGGCGTTT
The DNA here is from genome assembly GCA_965261435.1 of Candidatus Poribacteria bacterium. Taxonomy (GTDB): domain Bacteria; phylum Poribacteria; class WGA-4E; order WGA-4E; family WGA-3G; genus MSPOR6. The sequence continues at coordinate 799,392 of CBDHDL010000021.1, read as the reverse complement.
AGTAGTGCGATGGGAATATCATGCTGAAAACTATTTAGGATTTGTGCTTCTTGCATGTATAAAAATGTTGATTAAGTATTTATGAGATACGCTGTACCTAAACAGTCAAGATGTAATTGCCTATTAATATTTGAAACAGGTCTCTAATTTTGAACGTAGTAAACATTTAAAGCACTGTAATTGATTATTTTTCCAATTCGCTAAAAGTCTTTGTCATTCAATACCACATTTTGAGACCTACAACTTCACATAATATTTTACTGCAATCAGCAAGTAGTCAAAAAGCAACCCATCGTTCACTAACAACACAAAAACGACACCCCTTCGGTGCCACATGGCGTGCTATCTTAATCGGCACTGCACTCACTATACCCAACGTCTATTGGATTTTAGATTCAGCGGGACAAGGGTATCCGACCACAATTTCCCTCTATTTCAATGTCATTTTTTGTATCTTTGTTCTTACCGGTGCGAATCTTGTATTGACATGGACTATGCCGCGAGTGGCATTTCAGCAAGGTGAGTTGCTGACGATCTATGTCATGCTTGCCATTGCCTCATCCTTGGCAGGTCACGATGTTCTTCGCGTCTTAATCCCAATGATTCCTTACGCTTTTTGGCATGCAACGCCAGAAAACGATTGGACACATCTATTTCACCGTTATGTCCCTGATTGGATAGCAGTCAAAGATAAGGCATTCTTGACGGAATATTACCGAGGTGAATCCAGTTTATATCGCTGGGAACTAATAGAAGGATGGATTACCACCACCCTAACCTGGGGTGGTTTTTTGTGTGCACTTGTGCTGGCAATGGTATTTATCAACACCATTGTTCGTAAGCAGTGGACAGAACATGAAAAACTGAGTTATCCGATTATTCAACTACCACTTGAATTGACAAATGTCAATAAGACAAAACTACTGACAAGTAGAATGATGTGGCTCGGTTTTGCACTTGCGGGGACGATTGATATACTCAACGGACTACACTATCTTTTTCCTTCTGTGCCGAGTTTGGGAGGTCGGCTTTACGATATGCGTCCATTCTTTACGCAGAAACCTTGGAGTGCGATTGGATGGACGCCGATCGCTGTATTCCCTTTTGCTGTTGGCATGGCGTTCTTTATACCGCTGGACCTGTCGTTTTCTTGCTGGTTCTTTTATCTGTTTTGGAAGGCAGAGCGTATCTTTGGAGATGCTTTGGGTATCAGAGGTATGCCGAACTTTCCGTTTACCGATGAACAGTCATTTGGTGCTTATATCGGACTATTCGTAATTGCAATTGTTGCAACACGAAAACATCTGGCACAAGTAGGACGCAAAATCTTTACGCAGCGAAAGGGGGAAGACCCTGACGAACCGATGTCTTATCGTGGAATGGTAATCTGCTTAATCATAAGTCTGATTTTCCTGACAATATTCTGTAACGCCGCGGGTATGTCAGTGTGGGCAATTCTGGTCTTCTTCGGTATTTACTATGCGATATCAACTGCTGTCACCAGAATGCGTGCTGAACTCGGTTCACCCGTACACGATCTACACTTCATCGGACCTGATGAGATGATGCCGCGTATCTTTGGAACCCGTTTTCTCGGTCCACGAAATTTGACGATGTTAGCGTATCTCTTCTCGATCAATCGGGCATATCGCGGGCATCCGATGCCACACATCCTTGAAGGTTTCAAACTCGCTGAACGGACTCGGATTTCCAACCGTAGACTGCTCATCGCGATGTGTGTAGCAATTGTTATCGGCACCTTTGCATCATTCTGGGCATTTTATCATATCTCATACATTGAAGGGGCACGCGATTGGTTCGCTGGCAGACCTTTCAACCGACTTCAGAGTTGGTTGACTTCTCCAAGAGTGCCAGATGTGCCGGCAATTGCAGCGATGTGTGTAGGGTTCCTCATAACCGGTTTCTTGATGATTATGCGGATAAAACTTTTCTGGTGGCCCTTCCATCCCGCAGGGTTTGCCATCTCAAGCAGCTGGTCAATGAACGTCTTTTGGTTTTCAATCTTTGTTAGTTCTGTGATCAAATGGATCATTCTAAAACAGGGAGGTGTGAGTCTCCACCGCAAACTCATTCCGTTCTTCCTTGGACTGATTCTCGGTGAGTTCATTGTCGGCGGTGTTTGGAGTCTTATTGGGATTACTATGGATAGACCGATGTATAGGTTCCTGTTTTAGGACGACAGTGGAGAAACGATCCTGTCAACTAATCAATCCTGCAACCATCCCAAAATTTGACAATTCCCGATTTTCATGTTATAATATTTGTTGGAGAAACATGATTTTGATTGGAGAAATATCTTGCTGACTCCTGAGAGTCAAAGCCTTAGTTCCACAGATAACAAGATTGGTATAGCACCTTCAGTGATGTGTGCTGATCTCTGTAATTTGGAAACAGATATACGAGAATTAGAGACTGCAGGAATTGATCTGCTTCATTTTGACTTGATGGATGCACACTTCGTACCGAACATGCCGATTGGGTTGGTACTCATTGAACAATTACGTCAAAAAACAGATTGCGCTTTTGACATTCACCTGATGGTGAACAATAACGATTTTTTTGTTGAAGCAGTTGCCAACATCGGTGTCCAGCAGATCGCAGTGCATGCTGAATCTGCTATCCATTTGGATAGGACCTTATCTGTTATTCAAGGACATGGTATAAAGGCGGGTGTTGCTTTGAATCCAGCGACCCCGCTTTCCGCGATAACGTATGTTATTGATAGGCTCGACTTCGTGCTAATTATGACTGTGAATCCCGGATTTGCGGGACAGAAATTAGTACCAGCGACTCTCCGAAAAATAGCGCAATGTCGCACTTTTTTGGATAAACACGATGCTAACCTTCCAATAGAAGTTGATGGCAATGTCAGTTTTGAAAATATCCCAAAAATGGTAGCAGCAGGTGCAGATATTTTAGTCGGCGGGAGCAGTAGCGTGTTTCACACATCCGGTTCCCGTGCAGAGAATATCCAACAGATCCGTCACGCAATCGCGCTTGGACTCAAGAAGAGAAATGGATGATGGATGACCAGTTGATGGAGGCACTTGTTCTGCACGCAGTCGGAGATTTGCGATTAGAACAGATACCCGTTCCATCTGTCTCTGAGGGACAAGTCCGAGTTCAAATCGGTTTCTGTGGTGTTTGTGGATCAGACATTCCACGGATCTTCTCTAAAGGTACATATAGTTTTCCTACAGTCTGTGGACACGAATTTGCTGGAACGGTTGAACTTTGCGGTCCAGGGGTTGATGATTTTGAACAGGGAGATAGGGTAGTTGTTTTTCCACTCCTCTGGTGTGGAAAGTGTGCAGCGTGTGAGAACGGAAAGTATGTCCAATGCAGCGACTACGATTACCTCGGTTCACGAAGTGACGGTGCATTTGCAGAATATGTTGTCGCACCGAAAGAAAACATAATACGCGTGCCAGACGGTGTTTCGTTAGAAGAAGCAGCACAAACCGAACCCGCTGCAGTAGCACTCCATGCAATTCGTAGAGTTCCAGATTCGCATGTCGGAAAAACGATTGCTATTTTTGGTACCGGTCCGATAGGGTTAATGGTCGCGCAGTGGGCAAGTATTATGGGGGCAACCCAGGTACTTCTGTTTGATGTTGTTACAGAAAAACTTGATCTTGCACAAAGCCTCGGATTTGAAAATGTCTTTAACAGTAAGACAGAAGACGTTGCCAAGGATGTTGTCAGTGTCGTGAACGATCATACTGAAGGAAAGGGAGCACACGTCTGCATTGAGGCAGCAGGTGTACCGGAAACATATCTCAATGCCCTCGGCAGCGTTAGACGGGGTGGAAGTGTTGTTTTACTCGGAAATCCTATTGGAGATGTAACGTTACCCGCTCCTCTTATTTCACAATTGATGCGACGAGAGGTAAAACTTTTAGGAACTTGGAATTCTGATTACAGTACGTCCGGTAATGACGACGATTGGCGGACTGTGTTACAAGCAATGGCTACAAACAAATTAAACCTTTCGCCATTGATTACACACAAGGTTTCGTTAACAGATAGCATGAACATACTAAAAATGATGAAGAACAGAAGCGAGTTTTACGCAAAAGTACTTATACATCCATCGTAAACTTCACAAGTAACAAGGGACACTATGAAAGCGGCTATACTTGAAAGCCTTGAAAAGTTTGATGTTCGGGATATTCCAGAACCGGAAATTGATAACGAATCCGCTCTGATGCGAGTAGAATCTGTCAGTATATGCGGGTCAGATGTCCGCATCTTCCACCATGGCAATCCTCGAGTTAAACCTCCTACCATTATCGGACATGAAAATTCAGGTGTAATCGTCAAAGTCGGCAAGGATGTGACGCGTGTGAAGGAGGGAGATCGCGTGTCCATCGGGGCGGATGTTCCGTGCGGTCAATGTCATTGGTGCAGGAATGGACTTGGCAATAATTGTCATATTAATTACGCCATCGGCTACCAGATCCCCGGTGCATTTGCACAGTATATGAAACTCCCCCGACTTGTCTTAGAAGAAGGACCCGTCACAACTTTTGGTACGGGTCTAAGTTTTGATGATGCTGCCCTCGCCGAACCCCTTGCATGTGCTATTAACGGTCTTGAGTTGGTAAATATGTCACTTGGTAAAACAGTCGCAATCATTGGGTTGGGACCCATCGGATGTATGATGATTGACCTTGTGCGAGTTATGGGTGCGACAAAAGTTATTGGAGTACAACGCAGTAAACTACGGATGGAGATTGCAAAGTTCTACGAAGCGGATGTATATATCGCCTCTGAAGAGGAGGACGTGGTCGAACGATGCCTTGAGGAAACGGACGGTGAAGGTCCGGATATCGTTGTAACAACTTGTGGTTCTGTTGAAGCACATGAACAAGGAGTGGAGATGGTTGCACACAGAGGTTATGTCAACTTGTTTGGTGGACTACCTAAGACGATGCGTCCAATGAGCGTCCTCTCCAATACGATCCACTATAAAGAATGTTTTGTAACTGGTTCACACGGATGTGTGCCTCGTCATCACGAATTGGCAGTTCGGCTACTTGAAAAAGGTTTAGTTCGAGTAGACCCTCTTATTACACACCATTTTTCTCTCGTTGAAATTGAAAAGGCGTTTGAAGCAATGGAATCCCGAAAGGGTATGAAAATTATGATTCATCCTCACGCTGCATCAACTTAAAGAGACGCAGCATAAATAAACTATATAATTCAATATTCACTTATGAGCGATTTCACTAAATTTATACGAGATATACCGAATTTCCCCAAACCAGGTGTTTCATTTAAAGATATTACACCGCTTTTAGGAAACGGGTTAGCCTTTAATGCTGCAATTGATGTCTTCGTAAAACGCTTTAAAACTGAGTTAGTTGATGTAATTGTAGGGATTGATGCTCGCGGTTTTATTCTCGGTGCAGCCCTTGCGCATCGTCTGGGTATTGGTTTCGTGCCTATTCGTAAAAGTGGTAAGTTACCCTTTGACTCCTATGAAATAACTTACGATCTTGAATATGGTGTTGACACACTTTCCATTCATCAAGACGCTTTTCCAGAGGGAAGTCGTGTCCTGATATGTGATGATGTCTTGGCTACCGGTGGGACACTGGCAGCATCAATTGAACTTGTCAAAAAACTTGGTGGGAATATCGTAGGTATCGCGCTATTATTAGAACTCACGGAATTTGGGGGGCGGCAAAAAGTACCAAATCAACCGATCTTTTCTCTGGTTGAATTTTAGTTGAAAATATGATTTAATTCCATTTTACGCTTTTAACTGATGGCAACAAATCTAAACTTAAACGTGGCGTTCTAACGATTTGCGCGCCTGTAGCTCAGGGGATAGAGCAGAGGCTTCCTAAGCCTCGTGTCGGGGGTTCGATTCCTCCCAGGCGCATCTATAAAGAATATGCATATCTAAAAATTGTTTAGAAAATAGGAGCATTTAATGTACAGATTTAGTATCTGGAAAATTGTTTTAATTATTGGCGTTTTGCTATTATCACTCTTATACCTTATTCCTACACCGGATAGTTTATACCTACCCCTATATGGGAATCTGCCGTTGTGGATCCAAGAGGACCTACCTCCTTTTGAAGTCAGTGAGGAAAATGCTTTTAAGGTGAACTTAGTAGATGTCAACTACCCTGAAGGAAAAAATCTACAGAAGGCAACCGAGGAACTACAAGATGTTTTTAATGTTCATCTAAAGAGTCTTGATTTTGAAGAAAATGTGGATTATGAGTTTGGCACCACTGAAGAAAAGGAATTCTTCGTCAGACTTATCTCAGATAAAGCAAAAGAAAACCCATCTGAAACCCTTGAGAACCTACATTTATACGGTAGTATCCCACCGATGTTAAGGAGAATATTACCCGCAAATCGACTGAAGTTAGGTTTAGATTTGAAGGGTGGTGTTCATCTCGTTCTTGAAGTTGATTTGGAGAAATCAAAGCGGGCACTGTTAAGAGATAATGCTTACTCTATTCCCGAAAGTCTGAAAGCAGAACAGATTCTGTGCAGACAAGCGGAACAAGTTGACGGTGAAGACGCATTAGATGTTCTTGTTGCCATTCCTTCTCGCTTGACATCTGATCAAGAAGAAAAGAAGAAGTATCTGGAAAAAGCAGTTGAACTTTTGAACGGTAAAGATTTTTTTGAGGACGCAGAGGTAGTTACTGAAAAAGAGGCACAAGCAACTTATCGTCTTCGTCTAACAGATCGAGGCATGCAAGAATACAGTGATGATGCAATTCAACAGGTGTTGATCGTCTTACGTAATAGAGTAGACGCTTTCGGTGTTTCCGAGCCTTCTATCCGACAAGAGGCAAACCGTCCGAGGATTATCATTGAGTTACCGGGGGCTAAAGATTCATCAGAACCACTCCGTATTGTACAAACGATGGGACGCTTGGAATTTAAAATAGTAAAGAAATCACCAACAGGTGGCAGCTTGTGGTCAGGTTCAGCAAATACACCACCACCGGAGGATCCGGGCGAAAACGCCGAAATTCGCTACCATTTTGACACAGGCGACTGGTATGTCTTGGAAAGTCCGGTGCTCCTAACAGGACACAATATTGAAGATTCAAGACCTAATACGGGAGCAACTGGCTTTGACATCGTTGTCTCTATGACATTTGATAGCGAAGGAAGTAACAAATTCGCAAAAATCACTGGCGACCATATCGGAGAACATTTGGCAATTCTTCTTGATGATAAAGTGCAGTCTGCCCCTGTAATAAGAACTCAGATTAGAAAGAACGCTATGATTGAGGGGAATTTTAACTTTGAGGAAGCAAACTATCTCTCAAATATCTTGAATGCCGGTGCTTTCCCCGTAGGTGTCCAAGTCGGTGAAGAACGGACTGTTGGTCCCACACTCGGCAAAGAGTCTATTGATAATGGCGTAAAAGCAGCGGTGATTGGATTGGGATTTGTTCTGGTCTTCATGATAATTTACTACAGACTTTCAGGTATAATTGCTATTATCGCACTTATTTTTAATATGGTCATAATTATCAGTGCTTTGGCAGGTTTTGGCGCTGCGTTAACACTTCCCGGCATCGCTGGACTTGTGCTTACTATCGGGATGGCTGTTGATGCCAATGTTCTTATCTTTGAACGGATACGCGAGGAATTGCGAGCTGGAAAGGCTGTTCAGGCTGCTATTACGAGTGGATACCAACGCGCATTTATAACTATTTTGGATGCTAATCTCACAACTTTCTTTACCGCCCTCGTTCTTTATCATTTTGGAACTGGTCCAATCAAGGGATTTGCTGTCACACTCGGTATCGGTATTCTGGCAAGTATGTTCACGGCAATCGTTGTGACACGCGAGATATACGGATTAGTAATTGGAAACCGGGAAGTGGAGAAATTAAGCATCTAAGCTGTCGGAAAAACAGTTAAATCTTATACAGATATAGGATAGCCTGAGCATAACCTGTCAAGTAGTCTGACAGGTAACGCAAAATTGGAAAGGATATAAAAATTGGAATTTTTAAAAGACACTAAGTTTGATTTTATCAGTAAACACCGCGCTGGATTTTTGTTCTCTGCTTGTTTGATTGTCATCGGTATCGTATTTCTTACAGTTCATGGGGGGCCGAATTTTGGAATTGATTTTCGCGGGGGTGTGAAAATTGAAGCAAAATTTAATAGAGCGGTAACTGAAGCAGAATTAAACACAAAGTTAGCAGAAATGGGATACGAGGATGTGAAAATACAACTTGAACCCAATGAAAATAAAGCCTTCATTTCAATGGGACATCGTCCGGAATTTCAGCAACAGACAGTTGATATACCTATCATGGAAGATCCGGGGGATGCGACTGCTAAAAGCCTGCAACTGAGCAGCTCAATTGAGAAAGCACATCTATTGAAACCTGGTGCAACAGTTGAATTGATTGATGGTAACATACAACGACGAAATGAGATAAGTGAAGTTGAAACCGTGGCTGATGGCAGTAGGATTCAACTGGTTTTTCTAAATGAATTTGGCGTTGATTTGACAGAGAATGCAACTATCCAATTACAAGCAAGTATCGGTGGTATTCTTACGGAAGCACTCTTGGAAGGCGGTGAAGGTTGGAAAGCCGTCTCTGACGGTGTGAATGTTACTGAAGTGGGACCCAGTGTAGGACGTGATCTTAAGTGGTCAGCACTTTGGTCTGTTCTCTCATCAATTGCTATTTTGCTGATCTATATTTCTTGGCGATTTGAGTTCCGTTTTGCTATTGGTGCTATTGCTGCGCTTGTTCACGATGTGCTTATCACTTTAGGTCTCTTCGCTGTGCTTTCGAAAGAGATTAATCTACCTACCATTGCTGCGTTTCTCACAATTATCGGATATTCGCTTAATGATACAATCGTGGTATTTGACCGTATTAGAGAAAATGGCCTCTCTTTGCGTGGCATCGAATATACTGAAGTGCTAAATCGAAGTATTAATCAATCACTAAGCCGAACTGTGATAACATCTTTGACAACGTTGTTTGTTGTTGCTGTCATTTTCTCGCTTTCCAGTTCGGGTGAGGAGATTAACACTTTCGCCTTAGCACTTATTGTTGGTGTGTTAATAGGAACATATTCCTCGGTCTTCATCGCCAGTCCGATCCTGTATATATGGCAGCGACGGGAACAGAAAGCAGAAGCATAGTTTTATGAAAATATTGATCTTTAACTCTTACACAACAGGACAAAAACACAAACTTGACAACCCTCTCAGTGCCGAAGATTGTAGTTCACCAGATCGTCTAAAGTCTCGTATAAAGGAACTGTGTGGTTTCAATGAAGAAGGGTGGCATGACAAGGACAGAGACTACCGTTTACCTGCAGGAGAAATGTTCACTGGACCTTTGTATGTACAATTACGTGAAGGTTTAAAGCAGATTCGGGAACACGAGGAATATGGAAAAACAATCATTGATCTCTATTTCCCGTGGTACTATTGCCGAGTTGACGAGAAAAAAGAACCAGTCAACGAGAAAGATATCGTTGTTCCCTTTGACACAGCACCACTTCATGAACTTGAGATATTAGAATTCGGTGAGAGCGGTGTTCCTGAACGGACAGTAGATTTGCTTGAGAGTTACGACCTCGTATTTTCCTTATTGAGACCTGACGATATAAAATCATTGCAACGTGTTTTTGACGTGGAACGTGCCGTCCCTCTGATCTTCCTATTGCCGAAAAGTCAGAGAAAAGCAGTCAATGAGGACTTACCGAATGTCCACGTGGTTGAAACCGGAAGAGATTTACAGAAGAAACTCCGCACTTCAAATTATGCCCTCAAAGGCGTTGTGATGAGAAGATTCTGTGAGGCTGCATGTCGTGACGGTTTTCAAGTGTTTGAGGAAGTGAAGAAAGATCCGCAGTTAATACTTGACATTATAAAATAGTTAGACGAAACCTACCTCAAAGTTCAAGGGAGATAAAATTGAATCTTCCAACATCTCCTACTAATTCTAATTCACTCTCCATTATCGGTGAATCTGAAGTGATGCAGGCTGTTATACGTAAAGTCCATCAGGTTGCACCGACGACTGCGACTGTCCTCATCACAGGGGAAACGGGTGTTGGGAAAGATGTTATCGCGAGGACCGTTCATGAAAATAGTTCCCGCAAGAACCGTTCATTTCACGCGGTAAACTGTGGCGTGCTTTACCAAGACCTGCTACAAAGTGAACTATTTGGACATGAAAAAGGTGCTTTTACTGGTGCTACGAGTCAACGACGCGGTGTGTTTGAACTGGCAGATGGTGGTACACTCTTCCTTGATGAGATCGGTGAAATGCCTCCCGAAGTACAGGTCAAGTTCCTTCGAGTGTTGGAAACACAGGAATTTACACGCCTCGGTGGGGAGAGAAACGTCAAAGTTGATGTCAGGATTATTGCTGCGACAAACATTGATCTCGGCAGATCAGTCAAGGAAAACAAGTTTAGGCAAGACCTATATTACAGACTGAACCTATTTCAAATCCACATTCCCCCTCTCCGTAACAGACGTGAAGACATTCGGCTTTTTGTAGAGGCTTTTATAACTGAATTAAACGAGAGACACAATAAGTCCATTATTGGTGTTAAACCAGAAGCACTCAATTATCTTGAAAATGCAGAATGGCCCGGTAATATCCGACAACTCAAGAATGCAGTCGAATCCGCAATGATCATGACAGATACAGATGAGCTTGATATTGAGGATTTTCCTAAGGAGTTAAAATTGGAACAGTCCCAATTCCTTGTTCCAATTTTAGATGAACCCGGAACATCTATACAGGTTATAAATCCGGATTCTGAAACGGTTGTTGCAAAAAATGAAGCCATATACAAGACAATCCTTGCGTTGATTGCCTATGTATCTCGCCTGCTTAAATCAACGACTCCGTCTAAAGCTCAAGTGCCATTTCCAATTCCCGACGAGGAAAATGGTTGGATGCATATTGCCGACACAGATGATGCGGCAGACATTTTTAGAAAAGCTTACGATGTGCTATTAGCCAGTCAAGAGGGGTTGGAGAATCTGACACAAGACGAAGTTACATCAATCGTCACGACGGTAGAACAACGTGAAGGTTCACAAAAGCAGGACGAGTTCTTTCCAATACTGGATGAGGAGAAAATCATTGGGAGAGTTGGAATGTCTATGGAGGAGATTGAAAAGGCAGCTATCTATAAAACACTTAGAGAAACTGGCAACAACAAGACAGAAGCGGCAAGAATACTCGGTATTGGGGTGCGAACGATATACCGAAAATTGGATGAATACGAACAAGAAAACGGCGAACCTAATGATCCTATAAGTCAGGAATAAGGTTCGTATTCATTACTTCAAACAAATAGATCTTGCACTTGACACACAAACCCTTCAATGACATCATCACCCTCAAGTATATCATCTCCACGTAAAACGGAAACTTCATCCGTTGAGCGATACACTTTCACTGTTTCTCTGCGTGGATTTATTACCCAGACCATTGCACAACCCGCATTTAACCATTCATCCAATTTCTCCGCTACCTCAGTGTAAGTATCACTTGGAGAAATGACTTCCACGACAAGATCGGGAGCACCTTCCCAATAGCCTGTCGGAATACCCTTTTCATCAATTGCATCTTGACAAACAAACGCTGCATCGGGGGCAAGCACAGTATCAGGATTTGTAGAAATTTTGAAACCTGTTCCTGCACCACATACATATCCTAAACTTTGCCTTTCATTGTGCTTTGTAAGGTGACTCCCAATTTTTGATCTCAGAACACCGTGTTCAAATCCAAAAAAGGGCATTCTACGTATTACGCCTTTTACCAATTCATACCGGTAACTGTCATCGGTTTGTTTCCATAGGTCTTCAGCAGTGAGGAGTGTAGGTTGAGTGGAAGGTAATTCTGAATTGTGTGGCTTAAGTTCTCTGTCTTCCATTTGTTTATACCTCAGCACGTCAAATCTCAAAGATGTTGCAAGTCCTCTAAATCTTTATAACGACCACTCGCTCGTTTGTTTAATTTCAGGTGTTCTAAATTGATGACCTGAACTTCAACACCATCAATCACATCAGTAATCCGCGTCGGATAACAATCCTCAAAGCTAACACCAGAAATCGTTGTCATGATTTCAATTCTGAACGGCGGATTTCCCAATCTGACAATCTGATTCTGTTTCATAAAAAGGTCTACAGTCAATTGATCGCTTTCAAAACCAAATTCTCTCAAAACGTGAACCATCTTCTCTGCGTTTTCTCTCTGTATTGCTATCCATATATCCATGTCAAAAGTTGTTCGTGGATATCCGTGATAACTTACAGCGTATCCTCCAATGAGAAGATATTCAGTCTGATGGGAATTCAGCAATTTCAAGAACTCTTTCAAGTCGTGCGGTAGTTGGATCGTAGCCATAGTTTATTTGCCGCATCAATTCAAGTGCTGCCAATCGTTCCTGTGGTGTTTTTGAAAGCCAATACTCTTTATCATCTGATTTATCAAAAAGTGATGTAACAGAAAGTTTGCTTTTATCTATCCTGAAAATATCACGGTCTGTATCTTTATTATTCATGTTTACCTAATCTGCATGATGGGAAAATCAGTTTACCTCTGGCGGTTCAACTTTCTCCAACAACTGAGAGATAATGTCCAGACTGGTAATACCATCTGCCTCAGCATTAAAGTTGGTCAATATTCTGTGGCGTAGAACGGGTTTTGCGACTGCTTTGATGTCCTCATAGCTGACGTGATAACGTCCGTGCATAATTGCGCGTGCCTTGGCACCCAAAACAAGATACTGTGATGCGCGGGGACCCGCGCCCCAATTGACCCAGTCTTTAATGAAATCTGGAGCATCGGGTTGTGTAGGACGTGTATTAACGCTTAATTCAACAGCGTAGTCTACCATCGCTTCAGCGATTGGCACCTTACGCACAATCTGTTGTAATCTCAATACCTCTTCACCCGTGATAATCGGTTCAATTTCAGGTTCATAAGCGGACGTGGTTGTCAATACAATCTCTTTCTCCTCAGACTTCTCAGGATAATCGATGTAGATATTGAACATAAAACGGTCAAGTTGTGCCTCGGGAAGCGGGTAAGTTCCCTCTTGTTCAATTGGGTTCTGCGTCGCTAACACAAAGAAGGGGAGTTCTAATGAATATGTATTACCACCTGCAGTAACTTTGTACTCCTGCATCGCCTGCAAGAGTGCGGCTTGTGTTTTCGGAGGCGTGCGGTTTATCTCATCAGCAAGAACTATATTTGCAAAAACAGGTCCTTTGATAAAACGAAAAGCGCGTTTTCCAGTATTTATTTCTTCCTCAATGATATCCGTTCCGATAATGTCAGAAGGCATCAGGTCGGGAGTAAATTGAATTCGATTAAAGGGAAGTTCAAGTATTTTTGCAAAGGTACTGATGAGTAGCGTTTTCGCTAACCCTGGCACACCGACGAGAAGGCAGTGTCCTTGTGAAAAAAGTGCGATGAGAAGTTGATCAATAACATCACTTTGCCCCACGATACGTTTTTTTAGTTCGGCTAAAATCTTTTCTCGCGAGGCTTTTAAAAACTCTGCGGCTTCTAAATCTGTCTCAATGCGGGGAGTTTCCATCTATTTTCCTTCCATTGGATATTGCGGTTATTATCTATTCTGCTCTCCAAATTTGGAGTCCATCATAATCAAAGTTGAAGTCAATTATCTGAGTACCAGCTTCTTTAAGTTTCTGACGGACATTGTGTTCCCGTGTCGGCTGGCAGTAAAAGAGCAGACAACCTCCACCACCAGCGCCACACGCTTTCCCACCGATAACACCGTGTTCATTAGCGATTTTAAACAGTTTATCTATCTGTTCATTTGATACGGATGGGTGTAGTTTTTTCTGATTCTGCCAATTTTCGGTTAGAAGTTCACCGAAATCTGTTAGACGACCGCGCAGCAGTGCGGTTTTAGAGGATTCTGCAATTCTCTTTAGGTTGTCCAAAGCTTTCCTGACACTCGGGTCTCCGCTTTCATACGCTTGGGTGACATTCTTGTGGATATCTCCAGAGAGGCGAGATTGTCCCGTGTAACACAAGACAAGGTTCTTTTCCAATTCATAACGGATTTGTGGTGATAATTTTAACGGAGATGTTTTTACGTCTTCACCTTGGAATTCCATAAAACTGACTCCACCGACAGCACTTGCATAGTGATCTTGCTTACCGCCAAGTATTCCAAGTTCATGACGTTCAATACTGCTGGCAAGTTCGGCATACTGGTATGAGAGATATGTAACATCCTTAATAGCACCGAGCACGCCGATCAACGCAACTCCCATAGCAGCAGATGTACCAAGTCCACTACCTGGCGGAGCATTTGACTGTGTAATCAGATCAAAACTACCGATTTGCAGTGACATCTGGCGGACAGCTGCTTTTACGAGATCAATATTGCCATCATATTCAAGTTGGCGTACATCTTCGGCCGCCACAAACATATCAAAATCTGCGGAGTAGATACGTATCTTTTTGTCCAAGACACGTTGTAATTCAACTGAATCGGGAAATTCTGTTCGGCTTTCACAAACAAGCGTCGCATAAGCATAACGATTGATTGCACCATTGACAACGAAGCCTTTTGATTCTTCTGTGAAAAGTGCTACATCACTCCACCCCCCTGCAAAATCAATACGTACGGGTGCTCTGGATCTGATAACCATTAAACTTCTCCTGACTCTATACCCCAATATGTTTTGCACTAAGAAATATGAAGAATCCGGCAAAGACAATTGAGTTGCATAACGTATCATCTATAATAGCATAGTGTCGGAGTATTTTCAATCAATTTTGGTAGTTGTGAAATCATCTTAAAACTCTCCTTGACAATTCGGTCTACACAAAGTATAATTGGGAAAATCTAATATCAGAAAGCCGAAACACAATCCTATTTATGAATCGAATTGAGAAGAAATTTGATGCCCTCCGCGAGCAAAATAGACGCGCATTTATGCCATATCTGTGCGCGGGAGACCCATCACCAGAACTCACCGAAAAACTCCTTCTTATCCTTGAAGAAGCAGGTGCTGACCTAATAGAACTCGGTGTGCCTTTTTCTGATCCGATAGCTGATGGCCCCACAGTCCAACGTGCCAGTGAACGGGCTCTCAAGCATCGTATCTCACTGGAGAAAATACTTGAGCTGGTGAAAACACTCCGTCTCCAAACAGATATTCCCATTGCCTTGATGAGTTACTATAATCCGATTTTCAGTATGGGGGAATCCGCATTTTGTCAAGCTGCAAAAGACGCAGGTGTTGACGGCGTTATCGTGCCTGACTTACCTCCTGAGGAAGCACAACCACTCTTGGACGTGGCACCGCAGTATAATCTTGCTACCATCTTCCTTGTTGCGCCGACGAGTTCTCCTGAACGCATGCAACGCATTGCAGCGGTGAGCACAGGATTTATCTATTGCGTCTCATTGACAGGTGTGACAGGAGCTCGCGCGACGTTGTCTGACGAAATCACTCCGATGATTACTGAACTTCGTAAGCATACCGACAAACCAATCAGTGTCGGGTTTGGTGTATCAACACCTGAACAGGCGGGGCAGGTCGCAAAAGTTGCTGATGGGGTTATTGTGGGAAGTGCAATTATCAATGTTATTGAAGAGAATATGTACGACGAAACAAAAATGCTTGATGCGGTGAAACAGTTCGCCGCAGATTTGGCTTCTGGAACAAGTATTGATTTCTAAATTTTTACATACCGCGTTTGATTCCAAATTCTGCTTCAAATGCTTGCCAGATTTCTTCTGGTATAGGAGTCGTTGCGGCTTCATATCCATCTTCAACTTGTGCTATATCGGCGGGACCGAACATTACAACACCATCTATCGGGGCAGCAAGGCAAAACTGCAGTGCTAAATGCCGGATATTGACATCACGCTCCTGACACCATTTCCACATAGCAGAAGCTTTAGGTTCAGCATCCGGGTTGCGTCTTCGCTCGTCTTCTACGTTTGGTTTCGCACCTGTCAAACTCCCCATTCCCAGAGGACTCGCGAGGATAATTCCGACATCATGCTCACGTGCTAACGGCAAAGTTGTCTCTGCTACAGTCTGTGATAACAACGTGTAGTCTAAAAATGTAAGGATAACATCAATGTGTCCTGTTTCAATCAATGTTTTATGAAAATCGTGTGAGCGGACTCCTGCACCGATGTTTCGTATCAATCCCTCCGCTTTCATCTCTAATAGTGTGTCCAATGCGCGTCCTTTATTCAACACACTTTCCATGTCCAATGGGTCGTGGATGAGTACAGTATCCAGATAATCGGTGCGAAAATCTTTCAGACTGTTGGTGACACTCCATCTTGTGCCATCTGCTGAGAAGTCTTTTCTACGTTCAGGATGCGTTCCGACTTTGGCTTGCAGATAGATTTTTTCTCTCAGACTCCCTGAAAGTGCTTCTCCCCAAAGATGTTCAGAGTGCCCTGGATATGTGTCTATGTAATTCATACCAAGTTCGATAGCACGTCGAATGGCTTTGATAACTTCTGCATCGGCTTTCCCGTATATCCATGCTGCACCGAGTGCTAAAGCATTTGGAGTCATTTCAGTTCGTCCCATTCTGCGTGTTTCTAATTTTTGTGTCATGTTCATATTCCTTTTCTTGTTAATCCTCAAGTGCTTTGCGTAATTTATGTGTTGATGTTGCAAGTGACTCTTGTAGATACGGATATGGAAAACCACCCCATCGGTCAGGTGGTGGTTCAGCCGCTTCTGCAATCCTCAGACTTACAAAAATAGGACCTACTTGATTCCAAATTTTTGGTAGGTCTGTCTCAAGTTGATCTATTTCATCAAATTCATAGACATTCTCAAAACCTGTTCCTTTGGCAATTGTTGTCCAACTAAAATCTGATTTTCGAGGAACAGGTTGATTTCCTGTGACCTCATAAGTTCCGTTATCGCATACAAAAAGGAGATAGTTTTTGGGTGGTTTTTCCAGACTTGTAATCGTTGCGAGTGTTCCCAAACACATCAACATACTCCCATCACCGTTTAGCACGACGACTCTCTTCTCAGGTTTTGCCAGTGCGATACCGAGGGCAAAGTCCGCTGCGTGTCCCATTGCACTTCCAACAGAGGCAAAGTCCAATGGATGTGTTGATATTTTACCCCACGGTGATGTCATTCCCATTGTGGTAACAACAATTTCGTCAGTACGTTGCGCTGCGATAAGTTTCAGACATTCTTCCTTTATAATCATAATACTTTCTAAAGTCGCACGGGGTAAGGTTTCAAAATTGGATGTTCGTCCAGTCTGTTTGGGTTAATTAGGTGTTGATCCAAAATTTTAATTTTTTATTGCACAATTTTCGTACGGTTTCTGTTTATCGGTTCATAAGGAGTCACATCGGTTGAAAATTGAAAATTCTACTTTTTTCCTTCCTCTAAAGGTAAGAATTTTATTCGTGGTAGATTTTCCATTGCTGTTGTCATTATTTGAAGATACTGCTTGAATTCCGATTGTGTTTCTATTCCGTTTATACCACCTTCCCAAATACCTAATGAACGATAATTAACTCGTCCACTATCATCGGGATTTAAGGTTATTGTAATAAGAGATGGATCAGTATCAATCAATCCGGATGTCTGTCCAGCAGGATAAATAAGCGCGATACCGAGCGGATTGGTTTCATCTGGATCTGTTCCCCAACTCCATAACAAGTTCTGTTTTTCATCAATACCGTACGTTTCTCCAAGTTTAGGAATACCTACAACAATAACATAGTCCGAAGGCAACTCTCTATCAATATGTATATAATGTTCGATCCACGGGTTCCTTCCATAAATATATGTGGTAGATGTCAGTTGGTATGTTTCACCATCAATATTCCAATTCGGTATAATCCTCTGAACGATGGAACGCATCCCACCGTTAGCGAGGATTCTAACATAGTCCCCTTCTTTAGGTAGTGGGATTAGTTGCCGTTTTGTTTTATGCCATAGTGCGAATCCACCACACCCTATCAAACCTTCTTGCGATGTTAAGGCAAGCATGCTCGTGTCTTCTAAATCTAAGAGAGCATTTAATGACAATCCGATTGATTTATAGACATTGAGCTGTTCATCTGATTTGCGGATATAGTAATTTTCTTGATTCTCAAAATCGCGAATTACCCACCGTTTTTCAGGTTTTTCAATTTCTATATTTAGTGCTTGTGGATTTTGCGTTAGCGTTAGATTATTAGTTTCAAAATGTAGTCTAAACTCAGGAGTAAACGGGACGTTGTTATCTAATTCAGTTTGAAACATGTGATCAACGCTGAATAATCCTTTCCGTTTTTTCCCATAAGCAACCACAGCACCGTCCGGTTTTATGAGGTATGCGATTAAGTCCGATTCCAACGCCGCCATAGCATTGAGTTCTGGGAAGATACCTGCGCGTGTCTGTTTATTTACATCAAGAGTAAATGTTGCTTTGACAGTGGGATCATATAGAATTGAGATCTCCTTTGTCTCCCCTTCTTCAAGGTCCAAGAGAAACACCAGTTGATCGCGTTCACCATCGTAGTTCATGTCATCTGCCTGTGCGGGTATCATTGCCTCACGGGGTGCTTTACCGGTAACAACAGAAAACGCTTTTAGCGTAAAATCCGGACTCACTTTTCGTAATTGATCTAACGTCATTACAATAGGGACGTTTTTTCGTTCAATCGGTAGTGTGTTTTGGATAGAAAACTTGATACGATTCGTTTTTTGACCGCTACCAGGGAGTGTGCATCCCGCTATTATTATCAGTAAAGTTATAATGAGAGATAAACCGTATTTATAGATATGCATGTGAGGTTTTTGTTGGGTGTTTGGCATTATTTTATATTTCGTTTGATCGGTTTTGGTAGACTGGTTTGTAGCACATTATGTTAGATTGTGCCTACAATACCGCAATCTAACATAATGCGTACAAATATGGAACTCATGTTATATTACATAATAAAACTCGTTACAGTTCAGGTAGAACATCAAGCAGGTGTTTGATTTCGGATTCTGTGTTATAAAAATGTGGTGATACTCTGAGACCACTCCCGCGTTCTGCGGTAATGATGTTCTTGCTATTGAGCATTTCAAATAGTTCTTCTGGTGTATGATGATCACTTTCAAACACTACGATTCCTGCCCGTTCAGAATTTAGCGTAGGTGTGATGACACGATACCCTTTAGCTTCTAATCCTTTAATTAACCCTTCTGTAATTTGTAATATATGCGTCTTGATGTTTGATATACCTACTTCAAGTAACAACTCAATTGCTGCTTTCAATCCGTATAAACCGACACTATTATATGATCCTTCTTCAAAACGTGTTGCATCCGGTTTTTGTGTCAGGTCATAATCAAGAAACTCACGAGGATTTATCACACTTGCCCATCCGATGTTTGTGTTGATGAGTCGGTCAAGTTTATCATTCGCACAGTAGAAAACTGCTGCACCTTCTGGTGCGAGTAACCATTTGTGTCCATCTGCCGCGAGGATATCAACGTAGGAAGATTTTACATCTACTTCAATTGCCCCCAAGCTCTGAATAGCATCCACGACAAACCATATATCACGTTCGTGGCAGATTTCTCCGATTGCTTTGATATCGTTTCTGAAACCGGAGGCGAATTCAACATGGCTAATTGTTACCGCACGCGTGTTTTCGTCAATTGCTGAAATCACATCTTCAATGTGAATACGTCCCTCTTTCTCTGGCACCATACGGGTTTTCACACCGTATCGTTCCTTTAGACTCCACCACGGATAGACGTTTGCTGGAAATTCGACTGCTGTTGTGACAACGTTGTCTCCTTCATGCCAATCAATACCGTTTGCAGCGATGAGTATTCCTTGCGTTGTGTTTTTCATAAACGCAATTTCTGACGCATCAGCATTCATAAGTTTTGCTGCAAGTGTTCGGCACTGCTCCGCCGTTTCAACCCAGTCATCTACATTTACTGCCCCATTGAGGGTAGCATCATCTACAAATGTGGTCATTGCTTCGGCTGCACGACGTGACAACGGTGCAACACCTGCATGGTTCATATAGATATAAGAATTGGTGACCGGGAATTCGGTTCGCCATTTATCAGTAGATATTTTCAACGCGTCTTACCTCGTCTTTGGTGTTCAAAAATATCTCTACTGTATAATCTATGACTCTTTTCGCATTTGCATAAGCGATAATTTCTCCGAACAAACCACAAAAGAATATCATAACGCCTATAAATATTAGGATTGGTCCGAGGTGAGGGAATCTTATGGTCAGAATGCTACCCGACAATAATACGAGGACACCAAGGGGACCAAAGATGCGTATAGGTCGTCTTGCACAACGGTAGATGAAAAAAGATGCAAGCGGACTTAGATTCGCTGCTTCGCGCTGTGCCTTCGCAAGGGACCATCCCGTTATTAGGCTAACTATAATTAGGGATAAGCCAATTCCTATACAACTAAGTCCCGCATTAATTGTGACATTAATTAGTAAGCATCCAATCAAAAAGAAGGGAAGACTGAGTAACGCCGCAACACGATAGACATTGAATTTCGGATTGATCTGGTATGTTTTTTGCGTTGGTGAGTGACTATTAGCATTAGGTTGTCGTGCAAAGATTGAGAGGATCAACTTGAATGCTAAGATATCAAGTATGACGCGCCACACTCTACCGAGTCCGTATTTGCTTGTTCCAAACTGGCGCGGGTGATGCTGGACGACAATCTCAGCAATGCGTGCCCCGACCACAGTTGACATCGCTGGAATAAATCGGTGCATCTCTCCATAAAGCGGTACCTGTTTTATCACTTCCGAACGATATGCCTTTAGCGAACAACCGTTGTCATGAATATCAACACCTGTGACTTTGCTAATTATCCAATTGGCAATGACAGAGGGGACCCGTCTGGTCCAGAATTTATCTTGTCGTTCTCTGCGCCATCCACAGACGAGGTCGTAGTTTTGATCAAGTTTGTGGAGTAGACGAGGAATGTCTGCTGGATCATTTTGTAGGTCACCATCCATGCTGATAATTCGCTCACCTTGTGCAAATTCGAAACCTGCTGCCATCGCAGCTGTTTGACCAGCGTTCTCTTGAAATCGTATCACTGCTATACACGGTTCTTGATTTCGTAGTTCGGATAAGACTTCAAAAGTATTATCTACGCTGCCATCATCCACAAAAAGCACTTCATAAGTTCTACCGATAGATTCACATACCTCCCGAATTTTTTCAAACAGTGGTCGGACATTTTCCTCCTCGTTGTAAACTGGGACAACAATTGATAAATATGGTTTTTGTGTAGCGTTCAATGCTACTCCTTCCGATTAATAAGAATTCTATGTGCTTCAGCGAGGGAATCAAAGGTCCCAGCATCAACCCATTCACCTTCTAAAAAGCTGTATTCAAGCTGTTCTTTTTCAATATAGATATTGTTTACTGCCGTAATCTCGTATTCACCGCGCGCTGAGGGTTCAATTGATCTGATAATATCAAAGACAGATGAATCGTAGAAATAGAGACCGATTACCGCATAATTGCTCTTGGGATGCTTAGGCTTTTCCTCCACTGCGACAATCTTGTTTTCTTGCAAGGTAGCGACACCGTAACGCTCCGGATCATCTACATGCTTGAGCAGCACGCGTGCCCCTGTCTGCTGTGTATGAAAATCGGAAACCACTTGCTGGATTGAAGATTCAAATATGTTGTCGCCAAGTAGGACGACAATTCTACCGTCGGTAGCGAAACCTTCAGCTAATGCAAGTGCATGTGCAATACCTTTTGCTTCTTCTTGGACGCGATAGGTAAATTCACAACCGAAGTCTTTTCCACTACCTAACGCGTTGACAAAATCCCCAACGTGGCACGGATTTGTAATGATGAGAATATCGTTGATTCCTGCTTCTGAGAGTTTCCTGATACCGTGAAAGATCATCGGTTCATTGCCAACAGGTAGTAGGTGTTTGCTGGTAACTTTCGTAAGCGGATGTAGACGCGTGCCTAATCCTGCAGCAAGAATTATGCCCTTTAGCATCGGTTTATTAGTGGTTTTCGGCATCAATCAGTTTCCATCGAAAAACTCATCTGCTGAATGTTTCGTCAGGACATCGTTATGTGTTCTTTCCGCGTCCGGGGAACGTCAATTCGGCGACACCGGACTTATCCAATTCTCCTAATCCGAGGTCAATCATGCGATCATACTGGTCTTTCGTTGCTTGTGCCAGAGGTAGTGAGATACCTGCTTCATCAGCAAGGTCAAGTGCGATGCCAGAATCTTTAGACGCGTGTGCAGCGGAAAAATAACATTCATGATCACGTATTTGCATGTCTTCTCCATCAGTTTCTAAGACGCGAGAGTTTGCGCCAGTTTGGGCAAAAACTTCTTGTAACATCTCTAAGTCCAAATCAAGTGCGGCACCTAATCCAAGCCCTTCTGCGAGTCCTGCAGTGTTGATGTTCATGACCATGTTGACCAATGCTTTGACTTGTGCTGCCTTTCCTGCTTCACCGATATAACGGAGGGAAACACTCATAGAATCCAGTATAGCGCGCGTTTTATCAAAGGTCTCTTTTTTGCCGCCACACATCAGATATAGTGTGCCTTCACGTGCTTGCGTAATACTGCTTGCCATACATCCTTCAAGACTTTCTGCGCCATGTTCTGCTGCAAGTGCTTCAACATCTACATGAACCTGTGGACTAATCGTTGCACAATTAATAAAAACCTTGCCTGATGCGCCTTTGAGTAGGCTGTCGTCTGCATCGTCGGAGAAGATCTGATGCATCGCAACATCATCTGTTACAACAGTGATGATGTAATCTGCCAGCGATGTGACTTGTGCTAATTTATCAGTTGCAGTTGCTCCCAGTTCAGTTGCCAGTTCTTTTGCGCGTTCAGTTGCTGCATCGTATACAACAACGACTTGAAACCCGTCGTCCTTTAGGTGTCTGGCGATGTTTGCTCCCATTCTTCCTACACCAACAACCCCTATTTTATAGTCCGCGTTTGCCATATTCGCCTCCCAACAATCAATTAAACAGATTTAAGATTTTATGCGTTTGCTATAGGATTATTTTATATATTTTGTCTGTATTTGTCAATAGATTTGTAGGGTTATTTAGTTTTCGGATTTTCGTACGTTGTTTTTCACTGATCTTCTGTAGGAGCGATCTCCGAATCGCGACAAATCAGAAGAATAGTCGGGAATCGGAGTTCCCTCCTACAGTTCAGGAATGTAGTGCTAATTCTAATCTCTACCATAAATAACCCTACCGAAACTTGTTTTCTTATAGACTTCCATTCCTTTAACTGATATAATACCTTCAACGACTTAAGGAGAATTAAGAGATGCGATGGTTTGAAACGCGCGGTCCCGTTGATCCTGAGGATAACTACGTTGTTGCAAGAACAGAGGAACTCACGGATTTTGTTGACCGGTTAAAAAAGGGAAGGTACATCGTCCTATTTGCACCGCGCCAGACAGGCAAGACTACCTTTTTCCGAAACGCGCTTGACATACTTGAAAATAAAGCACAAGAGTATTTCCCAATTCAATTGAATTTTGAAATGTACGTAGATTCTGATGCTTCTACATTTTACCGTTCATTTGGTGAGAAAATTTGTAGAGAAGTTGATAGAGTATACCAAGAACGAAGTCAAAATCTGCCTGAAAAGCTCAGTCAACATTTAGCAAGTACCGAGATAACTGAACCTACCTCAATGCAAAGGTTTTTTCAAACCCTTGGTAATTTATTGGAAAAACAGCGATTTGTCATGATTATTGACGAATTTGATGCTATTCCCCCAGATGCACTTAGAGGATTTCTGCATACGCTCCGTAGTATCTATCTGACTGGCAAAGAACGCTGTCCTTACAGTGTTGGTATAGTCGGTGTTAAGAACATTACGCAGCTCAATTATGATCGTTCTATTTCACCTTTCAATATACAAGATGAGTTCAATCTAAACAATTTCACACTTCAGCAGGTGGAAGAACTTCTATTGCAATATACCGATGAAGTTGGACAACCTTTTGACATGCAGGTCATTGAGTCAATTCATAAACAGACTGCTGGTCAACCCGTACTTGTCAACCGATTTGCACAGATTCTCACTGAGGAGATGGATATACCCAAAAATGAACCAATTACCATGGATCACTTTTCAACAGCACACATCAATCTTCTACGCGAACGCAATACGAATATTAGTCATTTGGTAACAAATATACGAAAAAACCGTAACTTTGAAAAACTTCTCATGAAGATTGCTTCCAACGATGAAGGTGTAGAATTTACCTTGCATAATGATTTGATTAGCGAACTTGCTACCTACGGTGTTATATCTGAGGGCGCTGATGGCATGTGTGAAATTGTCAACGCGATTTATCACTATTGCATCATGCAAGCTTTTAAACCCCCTATAAACGGATTAGAACAAGATTACTTGCCTGAAGACACACATGATGGATTTAGAGACTACCTCACCCCGGAAGGTGATATTCGAATGCAAGCTCTCGTTGATAACTTTCGCGACTTTATCGCCCGCGCAGGTTTCAAGATTTTACAAGTTCCAGAAACACCACAAGAATACGTCGGACAACACCTTCTCTTTGCTTATCTAAGCCAGTTTGTACATATTGTTGGTGGTGCGATGTATCTTGAAGTGCAAACAGGTCGTGGACGAATGGACATACTTATTCTACACAATAACCGAAAGTATATCGTTGAAACTAAACTGTGGAGTGGAGAAACCCGTTATCAGAACGGAAAAGCGCAACTCGCCACTTACGTCAAATCGGAAAATGCAGTAGAAGGATATTATGTGGTTTTTGATCATCGTAAAACTGCGAAAAATCGTGTAGAAACTGAGACGTTGGAAGGGCTGAAAATTCGGAGTTATGTGATTCCTGTGATACAGGAAATTCCATCATCCGCTCAATCGTAAGCCGTCATCAAATACTTGCAAATACCTGTCAAGTATAGTATAATCTATAACATATTTTCCCATCATATATTGATATTCTACCTGAAGTTATTATACCTATAAAAAAGGACTTACCCCACAGCATAAAAGATGAATATACATGAATACCAAGCTAAAGAAGTCTTAGAATCCTTTGGTGTTAACACACTTCCCGGTAAGGTTGCGGAAACACCTGAAGAAGCAGAAGC
Organism: Candidatus Poribacteria bacterium; assembly: GCA_965261435.1. Taxonomy (GTDB): domain Bacteria; phylum Poribacteria; class WGA-4E; order WGA-4E; family WGA-3G; genus MSPOR6. Next base: position 774,203 of record CBDHDL010000021.1, on the reverse strand, counting down.
GATCGCGAAAACTATTAATTGCCAAAAATACGTTGTCAAAGCACAGATACACGCTGGCGGACGTGGAAAAGGTGGTGGTGTGAAACTCGCGAGTTCTATCAGAGAAGTTAAACAACTCACTACAGATATGATCGGAATGGAATTGGTGACACCCCAAACGGGTCCCGAAGGAAAACTTGTCCGGAAAGTTCTTATCGTTGAGGCTGCTGAAATACAAGAAGAGTTTTATCTGGCATTACTGCTTGATAGAGAGACATCTCAACTCACCCTAATCGGGAGCGAAGAAGGGGGAATGGATATTGAGGAAGTTGCAGCACAAACACCGGAAAAGATTATTCGGACACAGATTGATTCAGCATTCGGATTAACCGATTTTCAAGCACGGGACTTTTCATACAAACTCATTACGGATCCAACTTACAGGCATCTTATACCGAATGCGACTGAACTGATCATTTCGCTTTACAACGCTTTTGTCGGATGTGATTGTTCGTTGATAGAGATAAATCCATTGGCTATCGTAGGTGAAGGGGATGACTTAGAAGTCGTTGCACTTGACTCTAAAGTCAATTTTGATGACAACTCGCTGTGGCGACACGAAGAAATTGCCGATATGCGTGATCCACACGAAGAAGACTCAAGCGAATTAGAAGCAAGTGAGTCTGGTTTAAGTTATATTCGCCTTGATGGTAATATCGGTTGTATGGTGAACGGTGCGGGATTGGCAATGGCTACGATGGATATTATCAAACAGAAGGGTGGTGAACCGGCGAACTTTCTTGATGTCGGCGGTGGTGCCTCTGTTGAAGCCGTTGCACACGCGTTTCGCCTTATACTGGCAGATGAAAACGTGAAAGCGGTTCTTGTTAATATCTTCGGTGGAATTATGAAATGTGACACAATAGCAACGGGTATCGTTGAAGCAGCAAAACAGGTCAAGCTCAACGTTCCTCTTGTGGTGCGATTAGAAGGAACAAACGTGGAACTCGGGAAACAGATCATCACAGAATCTGACTTGAACCTTCAACTGGCAGAAGGTCTTTCTGAAGCTGCAGAACTTGCAGTAACTGCTGCAAAGGCTGGATAGACCTGTTAAAATACACAGAAAAGAGAAATGGCAAAACTTGAATTGAAAGATATTGATGTAGCAGGAAAACGTGTTCTCGTCCGTGTGGATTTTAACGTCCCTATTCAAGATGGAAAAATCACGGATGAAACCCGAATTACTGCTGCTGTGCCGACACTCTTAGACCTTATTCATCGGAATGCGAAAATTATCCTTGTAACACACTTAGGTAGACCCATAGTAGGTTCCGCTACTGATCGCGAAACGTTTTCTACTGCTCCAATTGCTGTAGCCCTGAGTCGAAAACTCGGTAAACTTGTTACACACGTGAAAGACTGCATCGGTGAAGTCGCAGAAAATGCTGTTGAATCGTTAGAAAGCGGGGAGATGTTACTCCTTGAAAATGTTCGGTTTTATAGAGAGGAAACGGATAACGACCCAGAGTTCGCTAAACAACTTGCTTCACTTGCAGATGTTTATGTCAACGATGCTTTTGGGACTGCTCACCGCGCACATGCTTCAACAGAAGGGGTAACACATTACTTGGAATCGTGTGTTGCAGGTATACTCATGGCACGCGAGATTCATTATCTCAGCATGAGTCTTGAGAACCCTCAACGTCCTTATGTCGCGATCCTCGGCGGTGCAAAAATTTCTGATAAAATTACACTGATTGAGAATCTATTAGGGAAAGTTGATAGTTTATTGATCGGTGGAGGCATGGCGTATACATTCTTTGCGGCGATGGGTGTTTCAATTGGCAATTCACTTGTTGAAACAGAGAAGCTTGACGTTGCAGCATCCTTAATTAAGAAGCGAGGATTTGCGGATACCGTTGTTCTTCCTGCGGATCACGTTATTGGACGTGAATTTGATCCTGAAACAGAATCTAAAACTGTTGATGAAGTGGGAATCCCAGATGAATGGCAAGGACTTGACATCGGTCCAAAAACTGTCGCAGTGTTTGGTGAACGTATTGCCGATGCAAAAACGGTGGTGTGGAACGGGCCTTTAGGTGTCTATGAGTTTGAAAAGTTTGCTCATGGCACAATTGCTGTTGCTCAGCAGATAGCAAAAGCCTCACAAGCAGTAAGTATCATCGGTGGTGGCGATTGCGTCGCAGCGATACAGCAAGCTGGTGTCGCTGATCGCATTACACATGTCTCTACTGGTGGTGGCGCGTCATTGGAGTTTTTAGAAGGAAAACCTTTGCCAGGAATTACAGCATTAACTGACAAATAATAAGACTTAAGGAATTACTTGGTAGGTGCGGTTTCCTAACCGCACCATAAGCGTCAATTTAAGGAGAATTACGCTATAAATTTCAGGGCGGTAGGTTCGGTTTCCTAACCGAACCGGCTTTGTGCTAATTGCGTTGATAAAGGTTTTCGCGAAGGATCCGGTGCGATTAGGAAATCGCACCTACCGGCATGGGAAAAATCACTAAATTGGCGCCTATAGTGCGGTTTCCTAATCGCACCTACCAATACGGATTCCGTTAATTGGGTATAACTAAGAGAAAAATATGTTTGATAAAATTACGCCTCGTAGTGAAGACTACTCAAAATGGTATACGCAAGTTATTCGCCAAGCAGAGATGGCGGACTATGCTCCCGTGCGCGGTTGCATGGTGGTGCGTCCTTACGGCTACGCTCTTTGGGAAAACGTGAAAGAACAACTGGATATCCGCTTTAAAGCGACAGGACATCAAAATGCTGCCTTTCCGCTTTTCATTCCGATGAGTTTCATTGAGAAAGAAGCGGAACACGTTGAGGGTTTCAAACCAGAACTTGCAGTCGTTACGCATGGTGGTGGTAAAAAGTTGGAAGAACCGCTTGTCGTGCGTCCGACATCCGAAACCATCATCGGTTATATGTATAGTCAGTGGATACAATCTTATAGAGACCTACCGGTGCTTATCAATCAGTGGGCAAACGTAGTACGATGGGAGTTGCGTCCCCGTCTATTCCTCCGAACGATGGAGTTTTTCTGGCAAGAGGGACATACCGCACACGCCACGCACGAGGAAGCTGAAGAGGAGACACTACGTATCTTGGATATCTATACCGATTTTGCCGTAAATGAAGCAGCAATACCGGTCATTCCTGGTCGCAAGAGTGAGAGTGAAAAGTTTCCAGGTGCATTAACCTCTTACACAATTGAAGCTATGATGGGAGACAAACGCGCGCTCCAAGCAGGTACATCACACGACCTTGGACAGAACTTTTCCAAAGTTTTTGATATACAATATCTTGACGCAAACCAGAAACAGCAACACTGCTGGACAACCAGTTGGGGAGTTAGCACTCGCATGATTGGTGCGATCATCATGACCCACGGTGATGATCAAGGCTTAGTCTTGCCCCCAAGGCTTGCTCCCACACAACTTGTCATCGTTCCGATTATTCCTAAGAACAGTGAGGATGCGAAACAGGTCGTAACAGAAGCCGTTGACACTCTCTGTGAAACCTTAGGTGATATCCGATACCATGTTGATGACCGATATGAGTATTCACCAGGTTGGCGCTTCAACGAATGGGAACTGAAAGGCGTGCCGCTGCGTATAGAGATAGGCCCGCGCGACATTGAAAACGAGCAGGTTGTCTTTGCCAGACGGGATATTCCCGGCAAAGAGGGTAAAACCTTCATTCCGATTGCTGATGTTGCGGAGACAGCAACACAGATGCTTGACACAATTCAGGGAGATATGCTCAAACGCGCAACAGAATTCCGTGATGCGAATACCTTTGAAACGACAGATTACGAGTCATTTAAAGGAATTGTTGAAAACGGATTTGCACGCACATGGTGGTGTGGAAACGAGGAATGTGAAGATAAGGTAAAAGAAGACACACAAGCAACTATCCGATGTATCCCGATTAAGCAACCTGATTCCGATGGGGTGTGTATTGTTTGTGGGACACAAGCAAAAGAGATTACGATTTTTGCACGTGCATACTAACACAATGTGTTTCAATTTATTGAGATAAATATGAAATACATCACGATTCTAACACTCCTACTTTCAATCATCGTCTTACCCGCACATAGCGATCTTACACCAACAGACCTTGATAAGATCCAAGAAATCGTCAAAGAAGCTGTCACTGAATCTGAAAAACGAACCAAAGAATACGTTGATTTAAAATTTGATGGTTTCGAAAAAACTGTTAACGAACGATTTAATAGTGTTGATAAACGTATGACACACCAGGCAAATATTACTTACGGTCTCATGGCACTTGTTGCAGTTGCCATAGGTTTCCCAGCTTGGAGAAGTCAAAAAGACCGATCAATCGAAAAACAGATGGAAGCACTCCAACAAGAAATTGAAATACTCAAATAACAACGTATTCAATCTCCGTAGAAAAAATTAGCTTTTTATTCCACAATAACGCGAATACCTGTGAAGCGACAAACTGCGACTCATTACAGAGAAATTAAGATGACATCAATGAAAAAGAAGATTTTACTTCTCTTAATCTGTTTTCTAATCCTAACTACTAACGCATTTGCAGAACTCACACAAACCGATCTTAAAGAAATAGACAAACTTATTCAGGCATCTGAAAATCGGATGAAGGAATATGTCGATCTAAAAATAAATGTTTTAGATGAACGGATCAAAGGCGTAGAAGGACGATTGACACAGATATATGGGTTTGTGATTGCATTAGTTGCTTTGATCGCTGTGGCTGTCGGATTGCCGCAATTCCTTGCTGCAAGGCAAATTAAAGAGATGCGCACACAAGACCAACGCATTGAGGCACTGCAACAAGAGATAGAAAAACTTAAAACGGAACGTAGGGACGGATCTTAAAATGTCCACACGTCCTAAAATAAGTCAAAACCTCCAGAATAGGAAAATATCATGACAGATTCTAACAAAGATGAAATTCTTAGCATTCTAAAAAACGTTACCAGTCACAAAGAACAGACTGACAGAGAAGATGTTAGAGAAGTGAAAACAGACCTAAAAGATGATATCAAAGAGATGCGAAACTCCCTACGGACAATGACGAATCTTCTTATAATTTGTAATATTGGAGTTTTTGCTGTAATTATTCCTTTAACGCTGTATATGATATTGAAATAATAGGAAAAACATACAGAAAAGACGAAGAAATTTGCCCAAGACATTGCGAAACGATACTGCTGGAATTCTTTGATTGAGATAAATGTGAGTCAGGAACACTATTAATGACTGGAACTTACACAATCCCCTGGTAGGTGCGGTTTCCTAACCGCACCATAAGCGTCAATTTAAGGAGAATTACGCTATAAATTTCAGGGCGGTAGGTTCGGTTTCCTAACCGAACCGGCTTTGTGCCAATTGTGTTCATAAAGGTTTTCGCGCAGGATCCGGGTATGTCAGAATACGCGTTTGGTATTCTGAATTGATTAGGAAATCGCACCTACCGACCTGGGAAAATCGCTAAATTGACGCCTATAGTGCGGTTTCCTAACCGCACTATGAGGTGTGAATTTAGGAAATGAATCGGCTTTTTTGGTAAAATAAATGGACTACGTTATCTGTGCAACACCCCGCACACGCAGCACCGTTTTATGTGACTTGTTGGTTTCATCTAATGTTGCGGGATATCCGAGAGAATACCACGAAGGACACGAATCGATAAAAGGTTTGGATATAACCGATCCCGCAACATATCAGAAATACGTATCCGTTTCTATTTCACCGAATGGAGTGTGTGGTATACAGGTCATGTCCACAGAAAAGCATATTGTTGATAAGTTTATTGATTTTAAAAATGTAAAATGCATCTGGCTCCGCAGAGAAAACAAAATAAAACAAGCCATCTCCCTTTTGAAAGCTCACAAACGTAATTGCTTTTACGAGACAGATAAAGATCGGAAAAATGACGATCTCAATCAAATCAAAATTACGCGTGATGAGATTGCATACAGCACTTTTGAATTGACTGCACAGGATTTGTCGTGGGAATATTACTTCCAAGAAAACAAGATTATTCCACTATCAATTTGGTATAAAGACTTAGAAACGGAAACACAGCAAAAAGATACCCTCAAGAAAGTCTTGGTTTTTCTTGGTATCTCCGTCACGCCGAGTGAACCTAAAGTTTGGGTTACACGTCAGGATACTAATTGGGATCAGGACTTATATAAGCAAACCGTGGATCCTTATCGGCGATGAATCACTGTTGCCCAAATTGCTGCCCCCTACCCTCGTTGATGGGTGGAGTTGATTTGGCGTATTCTGTGATGATTGAATTCCAAAACTCTATCCTAATTGAACGTGTTCAATTTTCGCTCCAGCGGAGCGGTATATATAGAAACTGTGAACAGTGCTTATCTAAAAATTCTGTGGAGATGATATATTATAGGTAGCAAGTTAGGTATAAATAGTCAACTCTAACCGTCTTTTGGGAGACGTTAAACCCCAATGCTAACAACCAAGGGAGGGAAATATGAACGACAAAACACGCAAAGAAAACTGCGGATCATGTAAATACTTTGAGTATGGTCAACTTTATGAAAAAGATCTTATTAGTTACGATACTTTGCATAAATGTTGTCGATACCCTAAGCATGTTGGCATTGTCGATATCAGCAAGCATTGGTGTGGTGAATATCATAGAGATGAAAATGTAACGCTGCAGATATACCAAAAGAGAGTAGAGAAATCAAGTGAATTAATAGAGCTCAGAAATCAACGAGAGTTATAAGTCTACATTAAAAATGTCTATGAACGTTCAGAACCACACCGCATTTTCATAAGACAACCAACCGTCTTGGGCGGAGACGTTAAACCCGCACACTAAGGATGAAGATAAAATGAAACGGTTATTAGTGATCTCTGTCCTTATATTCATAGTTGGGTTTATAGGCAAAGCCTACGCATCTGATGTGTAAAAAAACTTAAGGGGCATGTATATGAAAGACCTAAACGCAGTATTTTGCCGCCTACATAAACATTCACAACCGCGCAAACCTTACTTCAAATTGTGTCCTGAATGCCGTCAAGATGCTCCACATGAAGCAAAAGTAGTAGAAACTGTCGTCAATTACTTCTTACCAATATTACAAGGTTTTTTTATAGAGACTGAATATGAAATTCAAATGGGAGCACATAAACGCAGAGCTGATGTTGTTTTTGGAGTAGACACACCGGGTTTCATTGTTGAATGTAAACGCGAGGGGTTCGAAAATATTGAGGACGGTATCAACCAATTAAAGTCATACCTTTGTGCAACTGATACGTCTTTAGGGATTTATGCTGATAGCACAAATCCTGATGATTGGGTATTCTATGAGAATTTAGGAAAAAACCAGTTTAGCGAAATTGCATGGGATCAATTTTGGATTTATCTACAAAATATATCTGGAGAAAATATCGCGGAAGCCCTCTTTGAGGTAGGGCAGAATTATAGCAGGATGGCGGGATATGAGGATGCTATTACCCACTACACTCATGCAATTAGCGTAAACGTTAAGTATACATCTGCCTACATCTGCCGAGCAGAGGCAAGACGCAAATTGTCTCAGCACGAAGATGCTATTGATGACTATAACAAGGCGATAGAACTTAAACCTGATCTTATGACTACTTACTTTCAGAGAGGAAGAACGAAATTACACCTACGCGAATACGAAGCATCCATTGCCGATTTTGAAAAGGTAATTGAAGACAGAACTTATCCATTTATTTATAGTGTCTACTATTATTTGGGAATAGCGAAATATAATATGAGACAATATGATGCAGCGATTGCAAACTATAACAAAGCGTTGGAACTTATATTAGAATCATGTAATCCTTGTTTTATTTACAAATGGCGTGGGATAGCGAAAGGTGAACTCGGTCAACACGAGTCCGCAATTGCAGACTTTGATATGGCAATAGAACTCAACTCGGACAAAGGAGAAATTTATGCTTCTTCTGCAAACCCTTACTGCCATCGTGGTATTGCAAAAGATAAACTTGGTCAATACGAGGCAGCAATTGATGACTTTGATAAATCGATAAAGATTTATCCTAATTATGCTTTTGCCTACTTCAATCGTGGAAAAGCAAAGTTCGTATTGGGTAAAAGAGGTGATGCGATTACTGACTTTGATAAAGTTATTGAACTTAATCTTAAATCCCGTTTACCTGATGCTTACTACTATCGTGGAAGGGCTAAAATCCACTGCTGTAGGATATATAATTTTCATGATGGGATTGCCGACTTTGACAAAGCGATAGAACTTGATCCGGATCATACCTCTGCTTATATCTATCGGGCAATTACACAGATTGCTATGGAGAAATACGACGGTGCCGCTAATGATCTTGACAAAACAATAGAAATAGAACCGGATAACGAGATTGCTCCTATATTGCATGAATTATGTAAGTTATTATTACCGTTTTAAAGGGATTGATTTCCAGCAAAAAGGATGAATTACTATGTCACACGGATAAGAAACGATTTGTGTTACAGTAATTATTGCATAATAAAATATTAGCGTAAATACACCCAAAAACTTCTACAGGACAAAGAGAAGGAAATTAAAAAACTTAAAATCACGACTTATTCCTTGTGCCGCTTGACATCAGCTCGGCATTGTAGCGTACAAAACGTCCTATTATTGAAAACATCAATTAGGTCCACCTTTATTTGGAGAGGACAAATGCCTATAAAGTGGAGAGAGCACATTGTTAGCACGCCAGGAATATTACGGGGTAAGCCACGTATAAAAGGCACAAGGATTCCTGTCTGTCTCATTCTTGGTTATCTTGCTGCCGGGTGGACCACAGACGAAATCATTGTTGAATTTCCTGATCTTAACACATCTCAGATTTATGCTTGCCTTGATTATGCGCGCGACTTAGCAGAATTTGAGGAAGTTGCATAATGGGATTTCGGTTATTTGCTGATCAGTGTATTTCAACTATGGTTAAAGTTCTATCCAATTAGTGTGTTCAAGATTCACTCCAGCGGAGCGGTATATAGGGATTGGGTTTATTTGAATGTCATGTGTAGAAAATAGATATAAGTGGTAGTTTTGGTAAACAACTGATGAAACAAAAAGACTATTACGCAATTTTGAACGTTTCTCGCGATGCTTCTGAAAATGAGGTTAGGAGAGCCTATCGAAAGCTTGCTTTAAAATATCATCCCGACAAGAATCAAGGAGATAAAACTGCTGGAGCCAAATTCAGAGAAATCACGGAAGCCTACGAACTGATGAAAGATACTGTGGAACGAAGACGATACGACCAACTAAACCCGCCGGAATCAGGGCGTAATTTAGAATATCATCTGGAAGTTTCACTCAAGAATATCACAGACGATAAACAGGAATCGATAGAAGAAGTCACATTTGAAGTAAAAGGTAAGAAAATCAAACTGACACTTGACAAGGGCAATATCACACAACGCTTGTGTGGTGCTGGAGAAATAGGTGTCTATGGTGGAGATCCAGGCGATCTTTTAGTTATTGTAAACGCGAAACAACAACTCTCTAAGACTATCATGGGAAACGATGATGCTGAGATGATGCTGATTCCTGCTGGTGAGTTTTTGGTGGGCAGTGAAGGTGCGGACGCCCGTGACGATGAAAAACCAGTACATTCAGTCTACCTGGACGCGTTTTACATGGACAAAAACCTTGTCACTAATGCACAATATAAAAAGTTCATTGATGAAAATCCGATGTGGAGCAAAGTTGGCATTGAAAAAAATGCTTCCCAGCGTTTCTATCTTGAACATTGGTCTGGAAACACTTACCCGAATAAGAAAGCAGACCATCCGGTCATTTGGGTAACTTGGTTTGCGGCGATGGCTTATGCAGAATGGGCAGAAAAGCGTCTACCGACAGAGGCAGAATGGGAGAAAGCTGCACGCGGTGGTTTGGTAGGTCAAAAATACCCGTGGGGGAATTCAATTGATCCCAATAAGGCAAACTTTGGTAAGAATGTTCGTGATACTACACCTGTTGGTAGCTATCCTGCTAATGGCTATGGTTTGTATGACATGGCAGGAAACGTATACGAGTGGTGTCTTGATGGATATAATGCCAATATATATACGGGGCACCGCGTAAAAACCCGATTTTCAATGAAAACAGGAAACTGATAATTGAAAATATTACTTATAACAATTGTCGTGTCCGCCGCGGAGGTTCTTGGATCGATCTATCTCTACACAATCGGGTTAGTTTTCGTCATAAGTCTAAGGCTTCAATGATGACTCCTTGGGGAGGATTTCGTTGTGCAAAATCTGTAACTTTCTAATCCTTACAGTGGGTGTTACCGAAAACATTGTAAATGAATGATCTTGGAGTTAGGAGTGTGAATATGCATCAACAAAGTTTGTTGCATACCGGAAATATGAACATCGGTGAGGTCATCACAGCGAATCAGATAGGTTTTCCAGATTCCGAGGAACATTTAACAGGTATTTTACAGTCTTTCAGTTTTGAGTCTGTTTTAAAAGCTTTAGCGGGGATTAATCTGCTTCTCCAGACTTGTGAGGACTCTTTTGCAGCTGAGAGTGTTCTACAAAGAGATTTCTGCTCCCGTTATTTGCGTGCCCAAATTGATTGGAAAGGGTTAACAGGAGGTTTAGTTTTTGGTAGGCAGTCAACCTTGTACTTGTTGAGTGAAAGCGTGCGCGTTTCTGATCCGCTCTCGACTCGTGTCCCAGATACTTCCATTGATGCAAGAAATGAATTGTCCCGATGCTATCTAATTGCTAATAAATTTCTTGTAAAAGAACCCTCATCTTGCGAAACGGATTTAGAAGAAAAAGTGAGAAAAGAGTTACTGGTTGCATTGATTCAGACTATGGAATATGCTATATATTCTTCTCCTAACTATCGCATTAGAAATTTGATGGTTCGAACTGCGAAATTCTTACTTCTTCTTCAGAAACAGTCCCTACAATTTGACATAAACGAAGTTTTTTCTGTGGCAACTGGTTTGACATTAAAGGATTACCAATATCTAATTTACGGTATACTAAGGGTGTGCTTAAGTTTTTCAGCAGATAAAATTTTGAGCGGAGAGGACCTACTCGTTGATACAAAGCTGTCGCCGACGCTGACATCTTTGTACGAGAAATTACTTGCCCAAGAGAGTATCCCAATAGGCGAACTAAAGAATAAAGCAAAAAAATATTCAGGTTTAAATAATGAGTTTCGTTTATGGCGTGAATATCCACTCATAAAAATAGACGAAAACCATGTCATTTGTATTGATATTGTTTTTCTCTTAGAAAAACTCCAAACAGGAGTTTTTTGGACTATACTAAAACAACTGAACAAAATAGAAAAAAGTAAAGGCGATAACTTTATTGCCTCATGGGGAGAAGTCTTCGCTCGTTATACCTCATCAATTCTTAAAAATGGTATTGATGCTCAAACACCGTCTATAGAAAAGTATATTATTAGTCCTAAATATGTTCAAAAAGAAGAATCTGAGTGTACAGATTTTGCGATTTGTGGTGACGACACTCTTATCTTATTAGAGTGCAAAGCTGCTGTCTTACGAGCGGATACTAAGTTTAGTGGTAAATTTGACAAGTTTTATGCGGAGTTGAAGGAAAAAATTATTATAGGTAATGACACTGAGGGAGCAAAAGGTGTAAAACAACTGTGTAATGCGATTAAGTCTTTAACTCATCTGGATGAAACGAAAAGACAAAGGGTTGAAGAGATAGACATTTCTAAAGTGAAAAAGATTTACCCTGTTTTGGTCCTCTCTGATCGCATATTTTCTGTTCTATGCATGAACTGGCTGTTAAACTCGAAATTCCAAGAGATGATGGATAGCGTTAACCTGATGGGACACGTGAAAATTATGCCGCTTACCGTGTTAACGATAGAAGATATTGAACTTTTAGAACCGTATCTCAGCAACAGACCTTTTCATGTTCATTTAGACGAATGGATTGCACAGTTCAATCCAGAAAAATATGTCCGAGGGTTTAGTGCGTATTTGTATCCGTTGATGCAAAGGGATACTCGTGAAAATTCGTTCATGCATCAGAAATTCAATAGACTTATGTCCGACTTAATGGATTACTTTATTTCACGAGGGCTTGAGTGAAAAATCCGCAAACTTCTCCGCTAATATAAGAAGAATTTAACATGCACCAAACATCACAACAAAACGATTGGTTAATCCAACCCTTTCGCCAACCTGTTTCAGTCTAAATTTGACAATCGAATTATATCTTGATAATGTCCAATAGTTATGTTATCATTTATTCACAGTAGTTTGCAATACTGTGCAGCCGAAGGCTGTCGCATCAACGCTTTAGATTAACAGATCTAAACGCTAACTATGCAAGTAAAGGGATTTCCTTTTGAAATTAGATAGCACACTGCAAGAAATAGAAAAATCTATTAAGGATATAGTAGATATTGAATTTGACTGGGACGGCAGAGGATTTGTAAAGCCAACCGAGTTGACACTGAATAATGCAGTAATAATTGTAAGGAACTTCTGAAACAAGTAGATTCTGATGATTGTCCATGGTTTAGTCCGTTTGCTTATAGCAATGAAGACGGATATGTATGCATAGGATGGCAGGATAAAGGTAAAGCCTTACATTTCCATATAAAAAAAGGTGATATGGATTATAGGAAAATATGGAGTTCAGCAAATAACGTTAAATCAGGATCGGAAGAAGGATATCTTAATCCGGTAGTTTGTTTATCACTATGGAAATGGTTAATTGATGAATAATAATGATATAGATAATGATGAAATACTCTATAGAAGAGTAAAAAAACACCCACTCAAAACACATCCAAATGACCGTAGGTATAGACGGAATGAATTAGGAAATTTAGAAGTTCTGCCTATAGCATTTTATGATAATAAAAATGAACCTTCCGTGGATAGGGCATCCATTTGACCAAAAAAATCCAAATGCTCAAGAAAACAAAGTGATTAATAAGGAGATGAACTTATGCTACCCCGTTTGCTTGTATGGTGCTGTATTTTGATACTCGTAATAAGCGTAATGCCTGTAGAAGCCGCTGGTATTGTCGTTGTTGATTTTGCTGACCAATGGACAAAGGTTGATGCGTTGCGTCAGACGCTGGATGAATTCAAAGTTGAGTATGATGATCTCACAAATGACCTTGAAGGTGGGCAGCTACATTTCAAAGTAGATGATAAAATCTTCTTAATCGGTAGTATGACAACCAACAGTGCTGTGCTTCACCAAAGCCTTGATAATAATGCACAAGTTATCCAGGATTTCGTTGAAAATGGAGGTATTGTCTGGGAACCAACCCAAGCTGATCAAAACGAAGCGAATGTAGATTGGCTGCCTCCTGAATTGAGCTGTGTTCGGAGTGACCGGGACAGCACAGATTTTGAGATATTGGAAACGGATCATCCACTCTTTAACGCACCAAACCGGATGGATGAAAATATGTTTAAAGACTGGGGATTTCAAGCTTGGCCAACTGTTTGGGAAGTCATCGCTTCTCAAAACGGATTTGATGTGCTGATGGAAAGTTTGGGAGAACCTGTCATCATGGAAGCAACTTACGGAAAAGGAAAATTCCTTATGATGGCAATTGCTCCCGATAAATATCATATTGTAGGCAACGATGACAATACGAAAGACATGGCAGCACTTTTCATGGAGAATCTACTGAACTATGTTGAAGAATTTGCCGCTGTTGAAGCAGATGATAAACTCACTACCAGATGGGCGAGTTTAAAAATGTGATACAACGGTAGATTTTGGAATCTTTTATACACTAAACTAATAATCCTGACGTTCCAACAGGTATCAATTTAAGGAATGAAGTGCAATCATAAATTATAAAATGAACTCCAACATGCACTACACATCACAACAAACCGATTGGTTAGTCCACCCTTTTCACCAACCTGCAACAGTAGAAGAAACGGACAATCAACTTATTCTCAGTAATGGACTCATTCAGCGGACTTTCGTCACGGCACCAAATTTTGCAACAGTTGATTATACCAATCTTATTACCGATACCAGTCTTCTACGTGGTATAAAACCAGAGGTGGTTCTTTCGATTGACGGACAAAAGTATGAAGTAGGTGGTTTGAAAGGACAACCCGACTATGCATATCTTGATGAATTGTGGATTGCGGATATGACAAGTGATCCAGAAGCATTCCAATTCAAGGAATATCGAGTCGGTGAACCTGAGGCACCGTATCCGTGGGTAAACAGACGTACTAACACATCATCAGCATTCCCACCGGAAGGGGTTACACTGACGGTAGAATTCTCTCCACCGACATCACTTGACTCCCTTCAAGTTTGTGTGCATTATGAACTTTATCAAGGTATACCGGTACTGTCCAAGTGGATTACGATTCACAATGAAGGACAAAAGCCAATTAAATTGGATACCTTAAGTTGTGAAGTCCTTGCAGTGAATGAACAAGAAAAAGATCGACTGCAAGTTGAAAGCGATTATGCCTTCAGTGGCATGCAAACAACACAGTGGGGACCGGATGAAGATTACCTGACGCAGGTAGATTATCTCTATCAAATGCCTCTGTTGATGACAAGTCTCTATCCACTTGGTCCTGGTATATCTCTGCAACCCGGTGAGACTTTCAAGAGTTTTCGCACGTTTGAAATCCTGCACGATAGTGATGACCGTGAACGGAAAGGACTTACACGCCGTAAGATGTATCGTACAGTTGCACCGCAGGTTACAGAGAACCCAATTCTCATGCACGTTCGGAGTGCTGAACCAGACGCTGTCCGTTTAGCAATTGATCAGTGCGCTGAAGTCGGATTTGAGATGGTGATTATGACCTTCGGGAGCGGATACAATATTGAGAGCGAAAACCCGGAATACATCGCAACAATGAAGGAATTAGCAGATTATGCACATAGCAAGGATATTCAACTTGGGGGTTATACGCTGATGTGTGCTTCGCGCGGTGTAGGTGAGGAGTTTAACTGTATTGACCCAAAAACTGGAAAACCCGGGAGTAGATTTGGACAGAGTGCGTGTCTGGCAAGCAGTTGGGCAGATGGCTATTTTGAGAGAGTGCTGAATTTTATGGATACAACCGGTATGGACATCATTGAAACCGATGGTCCTTATCACGGCGATGTCTGTGCCTCAACGACACACAAGTATCATGAAGGATTGGAAGATTCACAGTTGCGTCAATGGGAAGCGTGTGTTAAATTTTACCACGAATGCCGAAAACGCGGTATCTATATCAATTCACCAGATTGGTATTACCTCAACGGTTCAAACAAGTGCGGTATGGGGTATCGCGAAACGAATTTCAGTTTGCCTCGCGAACGACAAATCCTAATTTCCCGTCAAAATATCTACGATGGAACTTATGAGAAAACGCCAAGCATGGGTTGGATGTTCGTTCCGTTAGTGGAATATCACGGTGGTGGACAAGCCGCAACATTTGAACCGCTTTGCGAACACCTTGATGACTACGAATCACATCTCGCACAGAACTTCGGTAGTGGTGTGATTGCGTGCTATCGCGGTCCACGACTTTATGATACAGAACAGACGAAATCTGTTGTTAAGAAATGGGTTGACTTCTTTAAGAAATATCGTCTAATATTGGAATCTGATGTAATTCACGTGCGGCGTCCAGATGGACGTTCTATTGATTGTATACTCCATGCAAACGCACAACTCAACCCTTGTGGTCTGGCCATGCTCTATAATCCAACACATACAGTTCAAGAAACTGTATTGAAACTACCTATCTATTATACGGGATTGAGTGAGACCGTAAATGTTCGTGAAAAAGAAGGAGATTCAAAAGCGTACAAAATTGACCGAAATTATAACATTGAGATACCAATTAAGATGGAGGCAAAGAGCGTTAGTTATCTCGTCATCGAATAAGAAATATGAGCATACTCGTAAATAAAAACACTAAAGTAATAGTTCAGGGTATCACTGGACGTTCCGGACGTTTTCACACAGAACAGTGTGTAGACTACGGCACGCAAATTGTTGCTGGTGCTGTCCCCGGTAGGGGTGGAACTGATGTAAACGGAATACCTGTTTTTGATACTGTAGCAGAAGGTATTAGCGAAACAGGCGCGGATACCTCTCTTATTTTCGTTCCCGCACGTTTCAACGCAGCAGATTCCATAATGGAAGCTGCTGATGCGGGTGCTAAATTAATTGTCTGCATATCTGAACACATCCCTATCCTTGATATGGTGAAGGCAAAAGCGTTCCTTAATGGAAAGGAGACTCGGTTAATCGGTCCGAACTGTCCCGGTATCATCACTCCCGGTGAATGTAAAATCGGTGTGATGCCAGCGTTCGCGTATTCACCAGGTAACGTTGGAATTGTATCGCGGAGCGGGACGTTGACTTATGAAGCCGCATATCAACTCAAACAACTCGGCATCGGTCAATCTACTTGTGTCGGTATCGGGGGAGACCCTGTGATTGGAACAAACTTCGTTGATGTGCTCAAACTTTTTGAGGAAGATGATGCCACACATGCTGTTGTATTAATCGGTGAAATCGGAGGCACAGCAGAAGAAACAGCAGCACTATTTGTACAGGAACACATGACGAAACCCGTGGTTGGTTTTGTGGCGGGACAGACTGCACCGCCCGGTAAACGGATGGGACATGCTGGCGCTATCATCTCTGGTGGTAAAGGAACCGCGGCAGATAAGATTCAGTCACTCAAGGATGCAGGAATTGCGGTTGCACCTGATTTGACAACCATCGGAGAAACCGTGGCAGAGGTATTGGAAAAATTGATTCAACAATGAAAAAAGATATTACCTATCTCCATACAAAAAAACAGGAAAAAGAACCTATCACCGTGTTAACCTGCTACGATTATCCCACAGCCTGTCTGCAGGATGACGCAAACATAGACATCGTTTTTGTGGGGGATAGCGTCGGTACGAATATCCTCGGCTACAAAAGCGAGATGGAGGTGACGATGGCGGATATGCTACATCACCTCAAAGCTGTGCGTCGCGGAGTAACTTATGCCTACCTCCTCGTTGATATGCCTTATGCATCTGACCGTAATGAAAAACAGGCTATCAAAAATGCAAATCTCTTCTTAGACAACGGAACTGACGGTGTTAAATTGGAAGGTGGAACAGAAAAAGTACCCATTGTTACCGCACTCACCGAGCAAGGAATAGATGTCTGTGCACATATTGGACACAATCCACAGATCCATGGCAGTAAAGCCTCAACACACGGCAAAACGGTTGCAAAAGCCAAGGAACTCATTCAAACCGCAACAGCACTTACAGACGCGGGTGCAAAACTCATTGTGCTTGAGAAAATTACCGAAGAGATTAGTCAGATCATCACGGAGATACTTGATATTCCTACTATCGGTATAGGGGCAGGCAGGTTCTGTGATGGACAAGTTCTCGTTATCAACGATGTTTTAGGGTTAGGTCCCCTTTTCAAACACGTCAGGCGTTATCAAGAATACGAGCATCTCACCTTTGAGGCGATCTCAGCATATATATACGACGTAGAAAACGGAAACTTTCCAACAGATGAAAATGTCGTACACATCGCCGCTGACAAGTTGGCTCGGGTGCAGAAATGGTTGAAATTTGAACGTTGTAATATTTAAAATAATCTTGACGTATCGTAATGACATTGTTTATAATATAGTAAAGTCTAAAGATATGAGGTGTAATATGGAATTCAAGGAAGGGTATCCATTGACGCATGTTGTTCATAATGAGACGTTTGATGAGACATTCACAGCATACATAAAAAAGAACGGTGTCGCGTGGCTTGGATGGATTCCAGATTTACCAGAGGTAAAATGTGAAGGTGAAATGGTAGAGATCGTCCGAAAAGAACTACACGATATTCTTCACCAAACTTTAGTCGCTATAGAAGAAGCATGGGATGAGCAATTTGAAGCAGACGTAAAGGCCGGTCGTCTTGAACCCCTTATAGAAAAAGCTAAACGAAGTTGTGAGGAAGGCAATTATACAAAGATTGTCTGAACTCAATGAACCAATTCCAGCATATTAGGAGCCAGGAATTTGTTGCACTGGAAAACAAATTACTTGTAGAAATTCGGAGAGCTGTAGCAAAACAATTTCAACTTCTTCAAACGAATCAATCTCACCCTCCCTCAGATTTAAAAAAAGTGTTGGGGAGATGGTCGCTCCGTATTACACACAACTATAGGGCTTTGGGATACAGACACGAGCACACGATCACGTGGTATTGGGTAGGGACACATACAGAGTATGAGAGGCAGATAAGCAAGCCTCTATAGTAGCAGAGCATGGAACAAAGACGACGCACACCATCACGGCTTTGAAACTGGGAACGTGCCATAAACACGAATATAAAATTGGAATCAGAACGCTAAGATTTCCTTTTTTATCTCTTACTGTTCCGATCCTTTTAGAGCTTCATCCCAATCCCACACAAGGATTGTACCATCTTGCCCCGTACTGACAAGAGTTTTACCATCAGGTGAGAATACCAACGTCTCCACCGGTCCCGTATGTCCATTAAGTGTAGTGAGTTTGTCTCCCGTTGCAATATCCCATAACTCAATTCCACCTTTTCGATGTCCAATAACAAGCACGGTAGTATCTGGTGAAAACATTAGTGCTTCGGCTTGAGCGCGCATCTGCTTGAAACCTATCTCTTTCTCACTACCTAACATAAGAATTCGTATATAGTTACTTCCCACAGCAAGCATTGTACCATCTGAAGAGAATGCTAATGTTCTAATAGGGTCATGATCATGATCTCCTTCCAGAGGCTCTACTTTGGCGAAGGAAGTTAAAGCATCTCCGGTTTCCGAATTCCACAGATGAACATCTCCTCCCCAAGTTCCATTAACGAGCTTTTTCCCATCGGGTGAGAATGCTAAAGCATTGCTTGTATCATTCAGTGATGTATTAGACGTATCGTTCGGATCTGCAACCGAAATATCAAGCGTTCTACCTGTCTCCGTATCCCACAAGTAAATGTTAACACCATAGTCAAAGGCGACCGTTTTTCCATCCGGTGAAAAATCCAAATTTGGACCATGTCCATTCGTTTTTGTCAACTCACGTCCGGTCCTAACATCCGTTATACGAATTACCTCATCTGACATTGGTGTAGAAGGCGATTGACCGAAACCTGCGGCAAAGAATACATCACCTTTTGTGCCAACGCTGGCGAGTTTTGTGCCATCCGGCGAAAATGCTAAACCCAATAAAATATCCCGATCCCCTTCCATCTGGACAGCGGTTTTTTCTGATGTCTTCAGATCCCAAAAGGTAATTGCACCGTTGAAAGCAGTAGTCGCAAGCTTAGAACTATCTCTAACGAAAACCGCTGCTTTTACCAATTGTGTATGCCCAGTAATACGGGTTGATAGTAGGGATCCAGTTTCGGTATCCCAAAATTTAATCGTGCCATCCGTACTTGCACTCGCGAGCGTGCTGCCATCCGGTGAAAACGTTAGTCCGGCAATACCGTTGATATGTCCAGTGAGCGTTGTAATCAATTCTCCAGTGGTGGTATTCCACATTTGCACTGTCTTATCAGTACTCCCGCTTGCTAAAATTTTTCCGTCCGGAGAGAATGCTAACACGTTAACCCAACCAGTGTGTTCTCGTAGGGTAATTGGTTCGTCGTTGGTGGTGATATCCCATAATCGTACCGTTGTATCCTTACTTCCACTTGCAAGTCGCGTACCGTCAGGTGAAAAAGCCAAAGCCAGAACAGGTGTGTCAGGCAACGGATCCTGATTCTCCACAGCATGTCCGCTGAGAGTGGTTAGTTTTTTACCAGTCGTTGTGTCCCACAAACGGATTTTACCGTCCCTTTTTCCACCTGCAACTCTATCATGCTTAAACGTATAGACTTCGATAATATGTCCCAAGGAATCGGGTTGTCCTTCAAGATTTGTCACATCCCTCTCACCCGTTTCTATATCTAACCTGCTAATTGTGGCTCCCCAGCTGTCCACACTGACAAGCGTTTTACCATCTTCAGAGAAATGCAACGCTGTAGCAGGACGATGTGCATCGGTGAATGAGATTTTCTTGCGGGTAGTTATTTCCCACAATTGGAGTTCCTCGCCCCAAAGTTTACCAAACCCGCCATTGGCAAGAAAGCGACCATTGGGTGAAAAAGCAAGGGATTCACATATCCCTTGGAATAGTGCAATCTCTTTACTTGTTTTCACGTCATAAAGCCATATACCTATATCGTTCCCTACAGCGAGTTGGGTGCCATCCGGTGAAAACTGCATCGCATTAATTCCACCCTTGCCTAAACGCGCTTTTGCCTTTTCAGGTAATGCCCACTGTGTATAATCTTTCATAGTTTCCTCTGTTTGTTCCTCTTCAACTGCTGCAGAAGCATCATTAGGTTGTCGTTCAACGTTATTGTTTTTATCCTGTGCATTGACACCCCTAACTTGAGTACGTATATCTGGCTTAGATTCCAAGTTCGCGACTATAGGCGCATCAATAATTTTAACCGTCATCTCCGCGGTGGCATCTAAACTATAAGGTTTCTGAAAACGCGCCAAATATTTGCTATTTCCAAAACCGAGCATGAACAACACCACTGCTAATGTAGAAGCAGCAACTGCCCACGGCATTAACGGTTTACTACTCGCTGGTGCAGCAGGTTTAATACGCGAAATCTTTTGCATGATGGTTTCTGTCAGATTCGGTGAAATTTGGAAGTTGTCTATAGCTTCTCTTATAATCACCTCATCCTTCTGTAGCCGTTGTTGAGCACGGCGCAGTCGACTCTTCACCGTATTTGCAGATACACCTAAAAAAGCACCGATTTCTGTGCATGACATTTCGCCTAAATAGTGTAATGTCATCACAGTGCGTTCGCTTTCTTGAAGTTTTGCAAGCAGTTTCTGGACAACATTGCGTTGTGTTTCCGCTGTGATCCGATTGTTTTCTGCGACGATATATTCAGAATAGGTCGTTTCTTCGTCTACTGTATTGTCTATATTCTCTTGTAGCTGCATCCGAATATTCTTATTACGCAACCAAGTGCCGCAAAGATTTGAAGCAATTACATAGAGCCAACTTGCAAAACGTTGTGGTTTCCTTAACGTCCTAAGCTGCTGATGTGCTCTCAGGAAAGTATCCTGCGTGATCTCTTCGGCAAAATGGAAATCTCCAATTTTTCTCCAGACGAGAGCGAGAACCTGCTTCTGGTATCTCTCAACAAGTTCCGTGAACGCGGTATCATCACCATCAAGAGTGCGTTTGATTAATTGTGCATCACTGTCTTTCATTGATTACCTCCGTTTTCACCCATAGTGACAACACTACGGGATTAAACGGGTGCATAATTCTGATCAATGGAATAGATTCACATACGCTGATAAGATCTTCAAAGTTTACATTTAATGGACTAATTGGCTTTCCCAGTTAGATCCTTTAGGACTTCATCCCAATCCCACAAGAGAATTGTACCATCTTGACTGCTGGAAGCAAGCGTTGTTCCATCTTCAGAAAATACCAACTCTGATATTGAACTTGCATGTCCGGCATGTTCAGAAATTATTTTGCCAGTAGTCGAATTTCGCAATTGAATAATTCCATCTCTATTCCCACTAATAAGAATAGAACCGTCTGGAGAATATGCAATTCCTGTTGGGGGATTAGATTTGGATACATCTTCCAATTGCACTATAGGGTCGTAGTCCCCAGTTGCATGATCCCAAGCATAAATGTGAGTACCTCCGACGAAGGTGTTACCGTCTGGGGCAAATGTTACTGCACCTTGGTCTGGAATAGATGCTAATACTTCGCCGGTCATGGTATTCCACAACCTTATTGTTACGTCCCTCGGTGTCCAACCTGAGGTGATGACAGTTTTGTTATCAGGAGAAAATGCCAAACTGTAAACATAAGTCGTATGTCCCTTAAGTCTACAGAGAGTTTTACGGTTAGGCACATCCCATATTTGTATAGTATTGTCTTTACGTGCACTTGCTGAAAGGAGTTTACCATCAGGAGAAAATTCTACATTAGCTCCAAAACTATAATTTCCATGACCACCTATTGTGGTTAAAACACTTTTTGTCTGGGTATCCCATAAGCGTACAATACTATCATTGGTTACAAACAGACCCCCGTCTGGTGTTATGGCAACTTCATAATTTATATGATTACCTTTATCAAACATATCAATAGAAAGTCTGTTTCCAGTATCAACATCCCAAACAGAAACGAAAAAGTGGGAATTACTGGAACCTATACTGGTAAGTGTCCTGTTAGTAGTATCACCCAGTTTGGATTGATTGTTAGCGTTGAACGCCAATGCAGTTTGTGACCCCGAGTGCTGTGTAAATGTAAATAGTTGATTACCTGAATCGGTATCCCATAAACGGATAGTACCATCAGAATTAGCACTTGCCACCATTTTCCCATCTGACGAGAAGTTAATTGCAATGAATTTTGAGTTATTAGCATGACCTACAAACCTTTTGTGGGGTCGAACCTTACTTTTGATATTGAAATCTCGCTCAGAGATAGAATGTTTTCCACGTTTCTCAACTTTCCAAAATCGTAATACTCCATCAGGACTCCCACTTGCAAGAAAACTACCATCTGGTGAAAATGCAATTGCCTGTAAAGGAACACCGGGTTCAAAAATAAACTGTAGCGAATTGTTTTCAATATCCCATAATCTAACGATATCGGAACTGTCAGCATAAGCAAGTGTTTTGCTATCTGGAGAAAAATCTAATCCTTTTATATTAAGCTCCGTTTCTTCTACTGTGAATACACGTTGTCCAGTGGTTCTGTCCCACACCTGGATTGCAAACATTTTGTATTTTTTGCCCAAAACATCTCTTTCACGCGCCACTGCAAGAAATCTTTCATCTGGTGAAATCGCTATCCGCATATCCGGGACTGTCTTGATAAGGCTTGTTGCTTCAATAGACTCATTTTCTCCTTCCCTCGGATTCCACAGACCAGCTCTCCCATGCCACGGAAGATTCATACGCCATCCCGAATATGCAAGTTTTATGTTTGATGCTTTAAATTGTAGGACATTGTTACGACGACGCAGATATGGTAGAGTAGGTTTCAGACTGTCTCCTTCTAAAGCCCATAAGTCCTTATCACCATCTAAACCCGGACATTCAATTGTGTTGGCATCAGTGACAGAAACCAGCATATTGATGTATGATCTATCAAGTCTTTGGTTATCACCGCCAACATCTTTAAATAGCGCAATTTCTTCACCCGTATTTGCATCGTAAAGCCAAACACCGATGTCTGTTTCAACGGCTAAATGTGTGCTGTCTGGCGCGATTTTTATTCTATTGACTCTACCTTTGCCTAACCGTGCTTTCGCTTTCTTAGGCAATTCCCATTGTGTATAATCTTCCATAGTTTCCTCTGTTTGTGTATCTTCGGATAATGTGAAACTGTTAATGGACTAATTGTCTTTGCCAGTTAAATCCTTGAGGACTTCATCCCAATCCCATAGAAGGATCGAACCATCACCCCCTGCACTAACAAGCGTTTTGCCATCTGGTGAAAATGAAAACACATACGGTTGAGCAGTGTGTCCCTCAAGCGTAGTGAGCAGTTCACCGGTTACTACATCCCGTAATTGAATTCCCCCACCAAAAATAAGACTGAGAACAAGCACGGTATTGTCTGGTGAAAACACCACTCTATTCCAAAAAACATCATTTCCGGAGGACACTTCCTTAAAATCGGAGGATACTTCCTTAAAATGTGGTTGTTTCTGAAGGCCTATCAAACGAATCTGCTTTTGATATACAATAGCAATTAGAGAACCGTCAGAGGAGAATGTCATATCCCTAATAAATCCCGCTTTCGGAGGATGTGTTTCAAGGAAAGTCGTTAATTCAGTTCCGGTTCTTGCATCCCACATCTGAACCTTTCCTTTTTCCGTTACTGCGACAAGTTTAATTCCGTCCGGAGAGAATGTCAAACGCTTTAAATAGTCATCTCCATCTGAATACTGGATATCAAAAGTTTTGTCTGTTTCTGTGTTCCACAAACGAATTTTAGCGTAAGTATCCGTATGAAAACCGAAGGCTGCTGTTTTTCCATCAGGAGAAAATGCCACATTGCCTGACAAATATTCATTGGAATACGACAAGGTGTTCAACTCACGTCCGCTACTCACATCTCTCAAGCGAATTAGAGAATTTACTCCGAGAGGGGCAAATGGGTTGTTTACTACACCATCACTGAGGAATTTTGTTCCATCAGGTGAAAAGCCGTATAGGGATGACTCTATCCAGTAACGTGTATTCTCATAGGCGGTTTTAGTTTCGTGTGTGGTAATTTTTGATGTTTCCAAATCCCATATAGTGATCATACCGCTATAATCAACGCAAGCAAGTGTGGAACTATTATTCACAAAACTTGTGCTCATTACCCAAGGTATATGTCTGGTAATGTGAGACTGTGGCGGTTCTCCTGTTCTGATATTCCAAAACTGTATCTTACCGTCTGCACTTGCGATTGCGATTTTGCTACTATCTGGTGAAAGCGCTAAATTTCTTACTTTGTTGATATTACCTGGAAAGGAGTCAAGCGATTCACCTGTAGCAGTGTCCCATAATTTCACACTATCATTTTCTCCGCTGGCAAGGATTTTTCCATCTGGTGAGAATTCTAACACTTCTGGACTACTTGATTTGTCTTGGAAGATAATATGTTCATTGTTATTACTTGTATGCAATAAGCACAAGTATTTATCAGTATTTTCCAAGTATTCTGGTGTATTTCCTATAGCAAGGTACGTGCCATCAGGTGAAAATGCTAAGGATGAAATAGATTCTAATTTGATTGAAAGATCTGAGAATTTAATCCTTCCTTCAGGCCCAATCAGTGTGGACACCTTTTTGCCTGTTTTTAAATTCCATAACGCAATCATTCCTTTATCATTTGCTATCGCAAGTTTGTCGTGTGCGAGTGCGTAGAATTCATGAGAACGTGGATCCATATCTGAACGGTTTTCAATCTTTTTGACATCACTTTTTCCTGTTTCAGTATCTATCCAATTAATATTGTCACCTGATTTATTTAGCGTGATAAGTGTTTTACTGTCTTTTGAGAACCACAACTCAGATGCAGCGGGTAGTGGATCGTGTAGCGCAACTTTCTGACTTTTAGCTACTTCCCACAACTGGAGTCCTGTTTCCCACCGGCTACCGCCAGACATAGAATAGGGATTACCTCCACCATTTACGAGGAAACGTCCATCTGGTGAAAAAGCGAGTGATTCACATCTCCCCGGAAAGAGTGCTATCTCCTTACCAGTATGCATGTCATACAACCACACACCGATTTCAGTACCTACAGCGAGTTGCGTGCCATCCGGTGCAAACTGCATCGCACGAATTCTGCCCTTTCCCAAACGCACTTTCGCCTTTTCAGGCAATTCCCACTTTGTGTAATCTTCCATAGTTTCCTCTGTTTGTGTATCTTCAGACAGAGTGTCAATGTTATCATTTTGCTGTGCTTCAGGATCATTTAACTTTGCCAATAAATTGGCATTTTTGATTTGCATTCGCATATCTGGTGTGGGTTCCAAGTTTGCGACTATCGGTGTGTCAATGATATCGACCGTCATCTCTGCAGTAGCATCAAGGCTATAAGGTTTTTGAACTTGCGTTAGATGTTTCAGACTTCCGATGCCAAGCATGAGCAATATCACTGCTAATGTAGAGGCAGCAACCGTCCACGGGACAAAGGGTTTACTACTGGTCGGTGCAGTAGGTTTGTTACGCGAAATCTCTTGCATAATTGTTTCGGTAAGGTTCGGTGAGATTTGGAAATTATCAATAGCCTCTCTTATCATTGGTTCCTCCTTTTTTAGACGCTGTTGTGCGCGCCGGAGTCTACTTTTTATTGTATTGGTAGATACACCCATAAATGTGCCAATCTCTGAACACGACATCTCTCCAAAGTAATGCAATGTCAGGACAGTGCGTTCACTTTCCCCAAGTTTTATTAGTTTGGTATTATACCATGAATCTGGTTTCTTGGAGTGATTTTCAAGGAATGGTTTCTTGATAATACCAAATTAATGCGATTTGTCTCGGTAGGTGCGGTTTCCTAACCAATGCAGAATACCAAACGCGTATTCTGCCGGACTCCAATAAAACAAGATAAAGCCTGTTAATTTGGTATAAGTTCTTATTTAAGACTGATGTGAAGTTTGTTGCATCATTGAAATACATCACACGGAAGGGGAGATAAAAAATGTTGTAAGTCTATTGCATAATATACCATTTCATAGTTGAAGAACGAGAGACAACTGCTTAACGGAGATGTCTCTATCTGTCCAAATCCCTGAGGACTTCATCCCAATCCCATAGAAGAATCGAACCATCGTACCCCGTACTAACAAGCGTTTTGCCGTCTGGTGAAAATGAAAACACATACGGTGAAGCAGTGTGTCCTTCAAGAGTAGTGAGTACGTCGCCAGTAACCACATCCCGTAATTGAATTCCTCTACCAATAAGGCT
Organism: Candidatus Poribacteria bacterium; assembly: GCA_965261435.1. Lineage (GTDB taxonomy): Bacteria > Poribacteria > WGA-4E > WGA-4E > WGA-3G > MSPOR6. The sequence goes on along the minus strand of CBDHDL010000021.1, from coordinate 747,642 downwards.
GAGAATAAGGACGGTATTATCTGGACAAAACATCGCTGCAAGCCAATAAGTATCAGATTCAGAGGACACTTCCTTAAAGTGTAGTTGTTTCGCCCGTCCCACCAGACGAATTTTTTTTGGCATTACTACAGCAATTAAGGACCCGTCTGAAGATATTGTTATATCCCTAATGGTTTTTTCAATCGGTTGTTCTTCAAAGAAGGAGGTTAACAGAACGCCATCTTTGACATCCCACATCTGAACCTTTTTTTCACTGGTACCTATGACAAGTCTATATCCATCCGGAGAAAATGCCATAGCACTCAGCCATTCGGATCGATCAGCAAACTGGATATCAAAGGTGTCGTTGGTTTCTGTATTCCATAAACGGATTTTTCCATAAGTATTGCTATGAACACCGAAGGCTAACGTTTTTCCATCAGGTGAGAATTCTATCTCTGAGACATTTTCATTGGTATACACCAAGGTGTTCAACTCACGTCCGGTGCTGACATCAAACAAGCGAAGCATATAGGTCGTCCCCAGCGGGTCTGTCGGTGCGTTCATTACTCCTTCGCTGACAAGTTTTGTTCCATCGGGTGAAAATGTCAATGGGGCTGATTCTGCATCCCATCTCGTATTTTCATAAGCAGTTTTAGTGTGGTGTGTAGTTATTTTTGATGTCTCCAAATCCCATAGAGTCATTATTCTGCTATAATCAACGGATACAAGTGTGGAACTGTTTTTCAAAAAGCTCGTGCTTCTTACCCAAGGAATATGTCTGGTAATGTGAGATTGAATCGGTTTGCCTGTGTTGATGTTCCAATACTTGATTATACCATCTTTACTTGCACTCGCGAGCGTGCTGCCATTAGTTGAAAACGCTAAATGTTCAATAAAACCGATATGTGCTGTAAAGGGAGTGATCAATGCCCCTGTGGTAGTATCCCATAATTTCACCTGCTGACCTGCTCCACATGCGAGGATTTTTTCATTCGGAGAGAATAACAGGACATCTGGACCGCCAACTAACTCCTGATGGGTTCGCAACAAATCCCCACTTAACGATTGTTTTTGAAGCAGGATAGGTTCATTATTGCCTGACGTATCCCATAACCGTACACTTCTATCTAATCTTCCAGTAGCGAGATGCGTGCCATCTGGGGAGAATGCCAAGGATATAACACGGTTAGAATCGGGTCCTATAAATCCCCCTGCTTGAATCCTTTCTGCTGGTCCTGTGAGCGTAGACAACTTTCTGCCAGTCTTTGCGTTCCACAGCGCAAGTGCAAAACTATCTTCAGCTATCGCAACTTTGTCGTGTGTAAGTGCGTAAACATCACGGGGATGTGAATCGAGTCGATTTTCAAATTTCTTAGCATGACTTTTTCCGGTATCGGTATCTACCCAATAGATCGTGTCTCCTGCTTGATTCAGTGCGACAAGTGTTTTGCTGTCATCGGAGAACCAAAGCTTGGATGCAGCAGGCAGCGTGACGGGTAGTGTGACTTTTTGGTTCGTATCTATTTCCCACAACTGCAGTCCTGTTTCCCATCGACTCCCTCCAATTGAACTACTTGGGTCGCCTCCACCATTTACGAGGAAACGTCCATCTGGTGAAAAAGCGAGTGATTCACATCTCCCCGGAAAGAGTGCTATCTCCTTACCAGTATGCACGTCATACAACCACACACCGATTTCAGAGCCTATAGCGAGTTGCGTGTCATCCGGTGCAAACTGCATCGCACGAATTCTGCCCTTTCCCAAACGCGCTTTCACCTTTCTTGGTAATTCCCATTGTGTATAATCTTCCATAGTTTCCTCTGTTTGTGTATCTTCAGACAAAGTGTCAATGTTATCATTTTGCTGTGCTTTAGGATCATTTCGCTTTGCCAAAAAATTGGCATTTTTGATTTGCATTCGCATATCTGGTGTGGATTCCAAGTTTTCGACTATCGGTGTGTCAATGATATCGACCGTCATCTCTGCAGTAGCATCAAGACTATAAGGTTTTTGAACTTGCGTTAGATGCTTCAGACTTCCGATGCCAAGCATGAGCAATATCACTGCTAATGTTGAAGCAGCAACCGCCCACGGGACGAAAGGTTTACTACTGGTCGGTGTTGCGGGTTTGTTACGCGAAATCTCTTGCATAATTGTTTCTGTCAGGTTCGGTGAGATTTGGAAATTGTCTATAGCCTCTCTTATCATCACTTCCTCCTTTTTTAGACGCTGTTGTGCACGCCGGAGTCTACTTTTTATTGTATTGGTAGATACACCCATAAATGTGCCTATTTCTGAACACGACATCTCGCCGAAGTAATGCAATGTCATGACAGTCCGTTCACTTTCTCCGAGTTTTGCGAGTAACTTTCTGACAACATCGCGCTGTGCTTCTGCCGTGAACCGTTCATTTTCCTCATGCACATACGTAGAATAGGTTGCTTTTTCAGGATGCGTGGTATCCCCGTCCTGCATTAACTGTGCTCGTCGATACTTCTTACGAAACCATTCCTTACAACGACTTGTGGCAATCACATAGAGCCAACTGGAGAAACTTTGTTTCTTTTTTAGTGTTGCAAGTTTCTGATACGCTTTCAAGAATGTATCCTGCGTAATCTCCTCGGCGATGTGGAAATCCCCGATTTTTCGCCACACAAGCGCGTGAACCTGCTTCTGATATTTTTCAACGAGTTCCGTGAAGGCGGCATCATCACCATCAAGCGTAAGGTGGATTAATTGTGTATCACTGTTTTTCATGGTTTACCTCCGATTTCACCCTATAGTGATGCCACGAAGATGTGAAATGGGTGCATAATTCTGCACAAATAGGAATGTGATTAGATAAGAGAGTTAAAATTTATTGGTAAGTTAACGTGATTAATTTGGTATTATACCATGAATCTGGTTTCTTGGAGGGATTTTCAAAGATGGGGGTGTGTAAAGTAATTGTCCGCGTTTTTGTCTGAATCTCGGAGAACACGGAGAACACGGAGAACACGGAAGACACGGAAGGGGGTTTTGTGAATGTCAAGGTATTTTGGCGAGGTTAGGAAACCTCGCCAGCAGGGGAGGGAATATTGTCCATCTTTTTGTCTGAATCGCGGAGAACACGGAAGACACGGAAGGGTTTCTATCTGTTTGCATTCCTGAGGGCTTCATCCCAATCCCACAGAAGAATAGTACCATCATACCCTGTACTCACAAGCGTTTTGCCATCTGACGAAAATAGTAACTTCACAATTGGTGCCGTGTGTGCATCAAGTGTAGCGAGTTCGTTCCCTATAGTAATATCAAATAACTTAATTCCACCCGTTACTTGTCCTACAACAAGTAAGGTATCATCTGGTGAAAACACTAAAGCATTGCAATTTACTTTGGCTACTTCCTTAAAGTGCGTTTTTTTCTGGCTGCCGAACAGGTAAATCTTTTCATAACTTCCTACAGCAAGAAGATCATCATCTGCAGAGTATGCCAACGCGGAAATTAGGTTTTTTGGAAACACAAAAGGAACTTCATTGTCCATTGGATCAACTATTTCATCTGCAGTTAAGAAGGTGGTTAAAACCTCCCCAGTTTTCGTGTCCCATATTTGAACTTTCCCTTGTGAGTCTCCACTGATAAGTTTTTTGCCATCTTGTGAGAATATTATAGTGCTGAACATGGACATGGACTTGGATGTATCTGTAAGAGGTATGTTGAAGATTTTACCCGTATCTGTATTCCACAAGTGGATTTCTCTTGAACTACCAAGAGCTACCGTTTTCCCATCGGGTGAAATAGCCATTGCTGAAATAATCGTATGCATTCTTACGGTTAAACGTGCTAATTCACGACCTGTACGGACATCAGTTAATTGAACCAGTTGCTCATCGGCTATTGCAAGTTTTGATCCATCAGGTGAAAAGGCTAAACTCTGTAAAAAATCGTAACGTCCTTTAGTTTGAAGGTTAGCTTTTCGTTGTGTCTTAAGATCCCAAAAAGTAATTTTGCTGTTAAATGCAACACTTGCAAGCAGACTGCTATCTTTTAAAATTACCATTCCTCTTTGTGTATATGAGTGATTGGAGATGTGAATTGGCAACGTATTTTTCGTTTCTGTACTCCAAAACAAGACTGTCCCATCTGCACTTGCACTTGCAATCGTGCTGCTGTCTGGTGAAAAAGTTAGGGAAGTTATATCCCTGATATGTCCAGTAAGTTTCGTGAGTAGTTTACCAGTACTTGTATCCCACAATCGCAGCGTATTACGCACCTTATTATCTGTATCCCCGCTTGCTAAAATTTTTCCGTTGGGTGAAAATGCCAAAATTGAAGCCGAGACTGAATGGATTGAATCATTTGTGTGTTTTCTGAGGATTATCGGTTCATTATTTCCAGTAGTATCCCACAATAGAACTGTCGTACTCCTTCCATCAATGCTCCCGATAGCAAGTTGTGATCCATCAGGTGAGATTGCTAATGTTTCTATATGTTCGCGTGTGCCTATTTCAAAAGACATTTCCTTCTGAATGTTCTCTTGTTCAAATTTTCCCGAATGTCCTCTGAAAAATGGTGGTTTTTTACCTGAAATCGGGTCCCATAATTGAATCTTGCCGGATGCTTGACCAATTGCCAATTTATCATGTGTAAGTGCATAGGATTCACTATAACTATCCTTTGGTAGTTCTCTGAATTTTTTTAGGTTCACTTCTCCTGTTTCAATATTTAAGTCGCCTATTGTATCTCTATTTTCCCAATCTCCCAAAAAGATAAGCGTCTTACTATCTTCAGAAAATCGCACTTCTGAAGCAGAGGGAGGACTTTTAGCAAGTGTCATTCGCTTACCTGTAGAAACTTCCCACAATTGAACTTCCTCTCCATGATATTTTCCACCACCTCCAACACCTCCGCTACCCCCATTAGCAAGAAACTGTCCATCTGGTGAAAAAGCAAGAGATTGACACGCACCAGGGAACATGGATAATTCTTTGCCTGTTTTCGCATCGTAGAGCCACACACCGATAGTACTACCTATCGCGAGTAATGTGCCATCTGGTGAAAATTGCATCGCCCTAATTCCACCCTTCCCTAAACGCGCTTTCGCAGCCTTGGGAAGTTCCCATTTTGTCCAATCTTCTGCTATTTCATCTGCTTGTGCATCCGCATTTACTTCAGGAGTATTATTCGGTTGTTGTTCAGGGTTATTGCTTTTTTCTTGGACATTTGCACCCCCGACTTGATTTCGTAGATCTTGCTTAGATTCTAAGTTAGCGACTATAGGCGTATCAATGATTTCAACCTCCATTTCTGCGGAGGAATCAAAACTATAAGGTTTCTGAAAACGAGTCAAGTATTGATGATTTCCAAATCCGAGCATGAGCAATACTACTGCTAATGTTGAAGCAGCGACTGCCCATGGGATGAAAGGTTTGCTACTGGATGGTGTGGTGGGTTTGATACGCGAAATCTCTTGCATAATTGTTTCTGTCAGGTTCGGTGAGATCTGGAAATTGTCTATAGCCTCTCTTATCATCACTTCCTCCTTTTTTAGACGCTGTTGTGCGCGCCGGAGTCTACTCTTAATCGTATTTGTTGATACTCCCATAAATGTGCCAATCTCTGAACACGACATCTCGCCGAAGTAATGCAATGTCATGACAGTGCGTTCACTTTCACCAAGTTTTGCAAGCAGTTTTTTCACGACTTCGCGCTGTGTTTCTGTGGTGATCCGTTCATTTTCCTCAAGCACATACTCAGAATAGGTTGCTTTTTCGGGATGTGCATTATCCTTGTCCTCTAACAATTGCTTACGCAGTTGCTTTTGACGCAACCAACTACTGCAGCAATTTGCTGCAATCACATAAAGCCAACTTGAGAAACTTTGTGACTTTTTCAGTGATGCGAGTTTCTGATACGCTTTCAGAAATGTATCTTGTGTAATCTCTTCGGCGATGTGGAAATCCCCGATTTTTCGCCACACCAACGCGTGTACCTGCTTCTGATATTTCTCGACGAGTACCGTGAAGGCGGCATCATCACCATCAAGCGTAAGGTGGATTAATTGCATATCACTGTTTTTCATAGATTGCCTCCGATTTTACCCTATAGGACGCAATGAAACTGTGAAATGGGTGCATAATTCTGCATAGATAAGTGGGTGTTTAGATAAGAAAGTTAAACATTTACTGGTAAATATGAAATCTAAGGGAGATTATAACGGATTATATTTCTTCTGTTAGTAGAATTATATCGTAAATCTGATCTGTAGGCGAGATTTTCTAAAAGAATTAGATTTTACGGGAGATTCTTACTCAAAATCTAAGTATAGTTGGTTGCGCGTTATCCTTATTGAACTACATAGCGCGAAAAGTGAAATAGCAGTGCAAGTCTTTCTCTTACACTGCCATTTCAGATGTGAGAACAGTATTCAACTATTTTAACGGTAGTATCCTGACTACCTAAACATATTTTATTCTCCGACCGAACCCTTGAGAACTTCATCCCAATCCCAGACGAGAATTGTACCATCTGCACCGCTTGTAGCAAGAGTTGTTCCATCTTCAGAAAATACTAACTTTGATATCCAACCTGAGTGTCCTGAAAAATTAGAAATAATCTTACCAGTAGTTGAATCTCGCAATTGGACTATGCCATCCCAATTTCCACTGACAATGATTGACCCATCCGGAGAAAATATAATTGCAGTTAAAGGCTTAGATATAGAAACATCTTCCAATCGCACTGTTCGGTCGTACTGGATAGTTTCCGGATTCCAGGTATAAATGTGTGTACCACCAGCAAAGATGTTCCTGTCTGATGCAAATGCTACTATGCCTTGGTCTGGAAAAGATGCAAGTAACGCACCGGTCATGGTATCCCACAACCTTATTGTTACGTCCTTAGAAGTCCAACCTGAGGTGACGACAATCTTGTTATCAGGAGAAAATGCCAAACTGTAAACATACGTCGTATGCCCATTAAGTCTACAGAGAGTCTCGCGGTTAGGCACATCCCATATCTGAACAGTATTGTCTTTACGCGCAGTTACTGCAAGGAGTTTACCATCAGGAGAAAACACCACTTTATTTACAAAACCAGCATATTCTTTACCACCTATTGTAGATAAAACATCTTTGGTATGCGTATCCCATAAGCGTACTACAAAATCATGGGTAACAAATAAGCTCCCGTCTGGTGATATGGCAAATTCATAACCTATAGTATTACTTGATTCAAGCCTATCTAATACTTCAACCCTATCTACAGAAAGTCTGTTTCCAGTTTCAATATCCCAAACTGAAACAGATAAATGAGAATTACTCCCCCACAAACTCGTCATTGTCCTGTTAGTAGCATCATACACATTAGATTGGTTGATAGTGTTGAATGCCAATGCAGTTTGCGAATCGGAGTGTTGAGTAAGTTTGAATTGTTCCTTTCCCGATTCGACATCCCATAAACGGATAGTTCCATCAGAATTTGCACTGACCATTTTTTTCCCATCTGGTGAAAAGTCTATTGCGGTGAATTTTGAATTATCTGCATGTCCCTTTAATGATTTATGTGGTCGAGGCTTACCTGCGATATTACGAACCCGGTCAGAGAGGGATTTTTTTACGTCTTTATCAACTTTCCAGAATCGCACTATGCCATCAGGACTCCCACTGGCAAGAAAACTACCATCAGGTGAGAATGCTAATGTCTGGAACGGATCCACTGCTTTAAACGTATACTGAAGCGAATTATTCTCAACATCCCATATTCTTACCGTATTGGAACTATCAGCATAAGCAAGCGTTCTGCAATCTGGAGAAAAAGCTAATGTTTTTATATCATGCTCTGATTCTTCTACTGTGAATACACACTTTCCAGTGGTTCTGTCCCACACATGGATAAATGGTATTTTATATTCAGAATACCAATACTTGCTACTGTGCGCCGCTGCAAGAAATCTCTCATCAGGCGAGATTGCTATCTGCATATTTATCCAATCATTCATGCTCAGTCTTGATTTAATTGACTTATTTGGATCATCATCAAGAATCCACAAATCAGTTCTCACATAAGAGGGCAGCTTCATCTTCCATCCAGAATATGAGAGTATTATGTTTTCTGCTCTAAATTGTAGAATATTATTACGACGGCGAAGATGCGGTAGAATAGATTCCAAAGTATCTTCTTCTAATTTCCATAGGTCCTTATTCCTATCCAAACCTTCACATGGAATGGTATTGCGATCAGTAGGACTCACGAGCATATTGATGTATGATCTATTGAGTCTTTGGTTATCAAGTTCACTATCAGGAAATAATGTAATTTCTTCACCCGTATTTGCATCGTAAAGCCAAATACCTATGGCTGTTTTAACGACTAATTGTATGCCATCTGGCGTGAATTTTATATCGTTGACTCTACCCCTACCCAAACGCGCTTTCGCCTTTTCTGGCAATTCCCATTTTGTGTAATCTTTCACTATTTCATCTCCTTGTGCCTCCGCAAATGCTGCAGAAGCGTCATAAAGTTGCAGATTCGGGTTATTTTGTTTATCCTGTGCATTGACATTTTCTATTTGCGTCCTCAAATCAGGTTTGGACTCACGGTTCGCTATTATTGGAGTGTCAATAAGCTCAACCGTCATATCAGTGGTAGCATCGAAACTGTAAGGCTGCTGGAAACGGGTTAAGTATTTGCTATTTCCAAAGTCGAGTATGAGCAACACGACTGCCAATGTAGAAGCAGCAACTGCCCACGGGACGAAAGGTTTATGACTTGTCGGGGTAGCGGGTTTGGTCCGTGAAATCTCTTGCATGATGGTTTCCGTAAGATTCGGTGTGATCTTGAAATTGTCTAAAGCCTCTCTTATCATCGTTTCCTCCTTTTGTAGACGCTGCTGCGCGCGGCGCAGCCGACTCTTAACCGTATTTGCCGATACACCCATGAATGCACCGATCTCAGCACACGACATCTCTCCAAAGTAATGTAATGTCACGACTGTGCGTTCACTTTCACCAAGCTTCGCAAGCAGTTTTTTGACAACTTCGCGTTGTTCCTCTCCAGATATGCGTTCATTTTCCTCAACAACAAATTCGGAGTACGCCGCTTTTTCTAATTGCTCCGTATCAGTCTGATCAAGATGTTCCACCGACTGTATCGGCAAACGCTTTTTACGTAACCAGGAGCTGCATCGATTCGCTGCTATAACATAAAGCCAACTTGCAAAACGTTGGGGTTCCTTGAGAGTCGTCAATCGTTTGTATGCTTTCAGGAAAGTATCCTGCGTAATTTCTTCAGCGATATGAAAATCCCCGATTTTTCGCCACGCAAGCGCGTGAACCTGTTTCTGATATTTTCCCACAAGCACGGAAAAAGCGTCATCATCGCCTGCAAGGACACGTTGAATAAGGGCAACATCTCTGTTTTTCATTTAGTCACCTCAGCAAAATAGTTGCATCACTCTGGTTTTATAAATTGTGACGCTACTTGGGAGGGCAACGGGTGCATAATTCTGCAAATATAATACCATTTCTATAATTGATTGTCTCATTAGGCGGTTATGATGGTAGTTATACTTCAGGGCACAAACTGAAAGTTTGTGGTACAAAGAGAGAGATTTTCAATTAGAAATGGTATAAGATTGTGTTTAGATAAGAGAGTTAAAGATTTATTGGTAAATATGAAACCTAAAGGCAATTATAACGGAGAACGGAAACACAAACTGGAAGTTTATGCTACAAGAGAGGGACATTAAAAATCCGAAATGGTGTTAGTTGGTTTATTTTTCAATATTTGGGTCTAATTCCTTTGCTTTTGCGAGGTCTGCTTCTGCTGCTTCATGCTGTTCGAGTGCTTGTTTTGCTTTACCGCGATTGTAGTAAGCCTTTGCATATTTTGGATTTATTTTTATAGACATATCGTAATCTTCAATCGCGCCATCATAATCCTCAAGAGCAGCTTTTGCAGCACCACGATTGTGATGGATTGCAGACCGACAAGCGTCACATTCCATTTCTGACTGGATTGCTTCATCGCTGTCTGATATGACATTTTGATATAGGGTTAAGGCTGCTTCCGTATTCCCCTGTTGATTTTCAAGTTGTGCTAACTGATGTCTCACCTTTCCAATGTGATTATAGATGTATAGTCCTTTTAATTTGCGGTTGATTGCTTCACTATAGTCGTTGATCGTCCCTTGATATAATTCTTTTGTTACTTTCAAGCTTTTGTGTTGTGATTCAAACTCTCCGAAAATGTATTTTGCTTTTCCCCTGTGGTAATAAGACATTGCCCGTTTCGGTTTTTGGTTGATAACTTCGGAAAGATTGACTATTGCTTCTTTATATGAGTTTCTCGCTGCATACAAATACTTCCGCTTCTCTTCACGAGGTTTAGAGTTGATAACCTCAGTAAAGTCATCAATTATTGCTTGATATATATTCAATACATCAGATATTTTTCCTTTGGCAATTTTACTTTTGGCAAGACGGAATCTAACTTGTGCATGAACTTCGAACCAAGAGTTTTCTCCGACTAATTTCCTTATGAGTTTTTGAAAACCTAAAACAATAGAAAATCTGATGAATCGTAGATGCCACGAAAAAAACAGGCCAAAACGTGTAAGACTGAATCGTTCTCTATTGAGTTTATAAGCTGAGAGTGTATTGAGAAGGTATTCGTCTCGTTTCTCTAAGGAGTACATCACTGAGGCTCTGTTTCTGTAAACATCAGCCAAATCAGGATTGAGTCTAATGGTATCATCGTAGCGTGCAATTGCCTCCTTAATGTCGCCGTGTTCACAACTAAGATACGCATCATAAGATTTTACATAAGCATATATTCGTGGTCGCTTTTGCCAGGCATCAAGTGATTCCACTTCATCGGTTTCGTTCAATAAGTTTTTGAGAAGATTTGAGGCAATGTTTCTACTCTTAATGGGTTCACCATTATCAACTGGTGGATCTCCAGACCTGACAATACCGATAACTTCACCTTTCGTATTCAGCAAAGGGCTGCCACTATACCCCTGTCCATCAGTAATATCGAACTCTACGATGATATGTTTACCACTGTTTTGAATGCTAAAAACAGTGCCTTCCAAACGGTTTGTCTTACCATTTCGATGTCCCAATAGATAGGCATGTTGTCTTTTACGAACTTTTTTGCTATTGCCGAGGGGAAACGGTGTACCTTCCTCTGCAACCTTTAGAACAGCGAGGTCATTTATGTCATCAAAGGCGATGATACCTTCAATGGTGTAAGTAGTTTCTGTTTCAGCGCAATGTACAGTGATTGTTGATGCACCAGCAAGGACATGAACGTTGGTTGCGATTTTATCAGGTTCAATGAAAAATCCATTGCCTAAAGCATGAGATTTGTCCTCCTTATATTCCTTTTTTAAGAGAACTGTTGTGCCTGTAATTCCTTCTGTGTTCTGCGGGGACATATCATCTTTTTCTTGTTCCATTAATGTTTTACTCCTGGCTGATAATCAAGCAATGATCTTCTATCTGTTTGCAGTTGGTAGTTCTAAATTCAGTTCAACTGGTAGATGAATATCCGATGAACTCATAGCGAGTAACATATAATACCATTTCTATAAATTATTGTCTCATTAGGCTGTTATTATGGTAGTTATTTTTCAGGACACAAACTGAAAGTTTGTGGTACAAAAAGAGACATTTTCAAAAAGTTTATCATAAGAACCATTTTTTGACCACCGATTATGTCATTTATAGACGTTTGACCAATGGAGTTCATTAGGTAAGTGACATTAGGGATTTATCTCCCAGAGAAGCACAGTGCCATCATTACTGCTACTAACGAGGGTTTTTCCGTCTGGACTAAAGGCAATCCCAGAAACCGAACCAGTGTGTCCTGCGAATGTATTCTTGAGTTCACCAGTGTGTGGATCCCAGAGGTGGATATCTGTATCCGTACTTCCACTTGCAAGTGTTTTACCATCTGGACTGAAACTTAAACAAAGAACATAATGTCTATGCTCTGAGAGCGTCATCTTACTTTTACCAGTATTTATATCCCATATAATAATAGTTTCCATGCCTCCACTGGCAAGGATTTTACCGTCTGGACTATAAGCAACACTCATGACACCTTTATTTTTTTCATCAACAGTAAGTGCGTTTAATATCATTTTGGTCTTACCAGTGTTTACATCCCAAAATCGTATCATATTGTCGTCACTACCCGTTACAAGCGTTTTGCCATCTGGGCTAAATGTTACACCATAGATGCTATGCTCATGTCCTATGAGTGTTTTTGTATGTTCTCCGGTAATCATATTCCATAGACGAATTGTATTGTCCGCACTTCCACTTGCAAGTATATTTCCATCAGCATTGAGTGCTACACTATTGATATCCATTAGATGTCCAGAGATTATTTTTCTAAATTTATCCGTATGAACATCCCACAGATAAATGTTTTTGCCGATTCCAGAAATAAGTGTATTTCCATCTGTCGTGAACATCAAACTCTGTACATAATCTTTTGACTCTTTGAATGTTTTTATGTGTTTTCTGGTGTTCACATTCCATAGCCGAATGTAACCATCACTAAATCCACATGCAATTGTCTGACCATCAGGACTAAATGCAATACTCTCACCAGTATCCGTATGTCCTATAAATTCAATTTGTTGGTTACCTGTGGACGCATCCCATAAACGGATGGTACCATCCCCACTTCCACTTGCGATAGTTTTTCCATCAGGACTAAATGCTAAACCCAAAATATCCCCTGTATGTCCAGTAAGTGTTCGCTTGTGTTCACCAGTGTTTGTATCCCATAGTCGGATTGTTTCATCTACATAAGATGCACTTGCGATAGTTTTTCCATCAGGACTAAACACTAAACAGTTCACATCCCCCGAATGTCCGCTGAGTTTTAACATGAGATCACTCGTGTTTAAGTCGATGATGTAAATATTACCATCTAAATCACCACTGCCCACTGCGACTGTCTTGCCGTCAGGACTAAGGGTTGTTCCCCACATAGGAGCTGTATGATCTATATCAACAATTGACTTTTCAAGTTTACCAGTGCTCATGTTCCATAAACTAATTAGTCCGCCCCAATTAACACAAACAATTGTTTCTCCATCCGGTAGAATTTTGATAAAGTTATTTGAATCTATTAAATCACTGGTGACTGAAGACTTCTGTTCTCCAGTGATAGTATCCCAAATGCTGATGGTCCCACTATTTCCAATCGCAATTGTTTTTCCATCTGGACTAAATGCAATGTTCAAGTCTGATGTTAAATCTCTGTGCGCGTTAAGCGTTGTCTGTGTCCCTGAGCTTCTATCCCATAACAGTATAGTGCTATTGTCTTTACTTACACTTGCAAAAAAGCGTCCATCTGGACTGAATGCAATTTTGGAGAATGCACTCGTATGTTCTGTAAGTAAGGCGATCTCTTGATGTGTTCTTGTATCGTAGAACCAAATACCAATATTAGTCGCCACAGCAAGTATTGTTCCATCTGGAGAATACTGTATTTCATTTATCCTACCCTTACCGATTCGTGCTTTGGCATTTTCAGGCAGGTTCCATTGCATAGCATCCTGTGTTTGGTTGTTTTCCACTGTCTTTGTTCCTTCTGTTAGACCGTTGTTCCTGTTTTTGCTTTGATTCGCACCACCAACCCGGTTTTGTAATTCTGGTTTTGATTGGAAATCAAGAACAACTGGGGTGTCAACGATTTCAATAACGTGTTCTGATGTCGCATCAAGACTGTATGGTTGTTGAAAATTTGTGATGAGTTGCTTGCTCGCCCCCATCAACAAAATAACCAAAATAGCAGATGCACCTAAAGCTGCAAACGGTAGCAACGGCTTGCCTCCTGTTGGAGACGTTTGTTTGATTGTGTCAATACGCCGCATGATGTTTTCGGTTAGATTTGGAGATAATGGAACACTACCAAGTGTCTCATGAATTATGTGTTCTTTGTCCTTTAGTCGTTCTCGCGCCCGTTGAAGCTGACTTCTAACCGTGTTCGGAGATACGCCTAAAAACTTGCTAATTTCTGCACAATTCATTTCTCCGAGATAGTAAAGCACCATCACTGTGCGCTCGCTCTCTGGCAGTTTTTCCATGAGTTTTTGCACAATTTTACGTCGGTGTTCAACGGCTGCATCCTCGCGCTGTTCACAGATATAGTCTGCATAAGCGGTTTTTTCGAGAGTCTCTACACTTGTGGTTTCAAGTGATTTTGTCCGTGGTTTTTTCTTTCGAAACCATGCTTTGCAACACCGATCTGCAATGACGTACAGCCATCCAGCAAACTGGTTCGGATTTTTCAGTGAGGTAAGTTTTTGGTGTGCCAGTAGAAAAGTATCTTGTGTAATTTCTTCAGCGATATGGAAATCCCCGATTTTCCGCCATGCAAGCGCGTGAACACTTTTCTGATATTTTTGGACTAAGGCACTGAAAGCAGTTTCGTCACCTGATAATACACAGTGAATAAGTTCAACATCTTCTCTTTCCATCATTGTCCTCCATAAGCAAATTGCTGTTTTCATTTATAGGTGACGCGATATGAATAGGAATTAGTTGCAGAATCGTCATAATTGAGAAAAACTTTTAATATTGCACATATCAAGTTATAAAACATTAGATGTTTATTTCCCAGATAAACACAGCGCCATCGTCAGTACTACTTGCCACTTTTGTGCCATCTGGACTAAAGTTGACACATTTCACTGGTGCGGTGTGTCCTGTTATGGTTGTAAGTTGTTCTCCAGTAGCAATATCCCACAGACGTATGGTGTTGTCTTCACTTCCACTTGCAAGTATTTTACCATCAGGACTAATTGCGACACTCCAGACGATGTGCTTATGTCCGATAAGTGATTTTAATTCTCGTTTTGTGTTCGTATCCCATATACGGATAGTTTTATCCTTACTTCCGCTTGCAAGTGTTTTGCCATCACGGCTAACTGCTACAGAAAAGACCCAATCAGCATGTCCATCCAACGTCGCGATGTTTTTACCTGAACCGATATCCCACAGATGGATAGTGTTGCCAGCATTTCCACTCACTAACGTTTTACCATCAGGACAAAATGCAATGCTAAAGATATTCTCTGTACCCTCAGTAAGTGCTTTTAGTTTTTCACCTGTCCTTACATTCCACAAGTATAGGTTACCATCCTCACTTCCACTTGCGAGCATCTTACCATCAACACTAAATGCCACAGTATTGACCCAATGCATAGCTTTACTTGTCCTCTCACGCAATAAATGGGTCTGTCCCGTTGTTTCTAAATCCCAAAGACAGATTGTCTCGCTTTCGTTGACACCCCCAGCGATAACACATCCATTCGGACTAATTGCAACACTTCTAACACCACTTGTGGAATGTTCCCCTATATCCACCCAGTACATCTTCTTTTCTTGCCCTGTGGGAATATCCCATAACCTGATAGTGTTATCCATGTCTGCTGCGAGTGTATTACCATCCCGATTGAATACGACACTATTGACTCCTTCCTGATGTCCTTCAAATGTTAAATAAAGTGCGTAGTCCGCACTCGTTATCTCCATAGTTTTCTCTCCTTAAATTGCTGTGTTATTAAGGAACTATCTCCAAATCGGAACGAACTGCATTTATAACCGGGAATCGGAGGTCCCTTTACAACTCAAAAGTGTCCAATTGAATAAATATCGGTCTATTTTAGTTTCCAATATCGGGGACGCGTTTTCTGATCGAGTTGGGTGCAAGATTGGCACAATTAAGAGATCATAGTTGAATAATACTGACTATGATCTCTTAATGATGTCTATCAGGGTTGATATAACGAAGGCTACTTGTCAGAATTATTGAAACACAATGTTTGCCACTATATACACATTCATGGATGCACTTTAAGGCTGTTTCTTTAAAAAATAGATAATATGTCTATTGATTAAGGACTGAGGTAGTAAGATCCCACAAGCGGACAGTGCCATCTCTACTGCCACTTGCAAGGGGTTTGCCATCTGATACTATGAATCAATTGTATGTCGTCTCTTTCCATCAGAGCCTCCATAAGCAAATTGCTGTTTTCATTTATAGGTGACGCGATATGAATAGGAATTAGTTGCAGAATCATCATAATTGGGACAAATGCGTTTTTTAGTGATGAAGTTTAAGAAAATATTTAGGTAATTTGGCGAGGTTGGGAAGAAATCAACGGTATGAATGCCATTTAGGCATTCCCCGCCTCGCCAGCAGAGTGGTGTAGCTGCCTTATGCAAGCAAGAAATTACCCAATTTATTATTTGATCTTCATATAGGACTAAAGAAGGTTTGAATGACGATTTTCTATAAATAGAACCACCTGCAAGGTGTATGGATCAGGTTATAGATACAGTTTCAAATCCCACAAGAGGACAGTACCATCCGAACTCACACTCACAAGTGTTTCACCATCTGGTGAGAACACAACAGCATTGACGCGTTGTGTATGTCCGGTAAAAGTATGAAGCCGTTTTCCTGTCTTTGCATCCCAGATGTGAAAAGCGTTGTCTTCCGCACTACCACTGGCAAGCATATTGCTATCCGGAGAGGACGCCAGAGACGTTACCTGTCCCGCTCCTTCTATTGGCGGCAGCAGTAGTTCGCCGGTATGTGTATTCCACAAACGGATAGTGCCATCCTCACTACCGCTTGCAAGTCCACTACCGTAAAATGCATATACCACAGCAGTGACACCCGCTTCATGTCCTGTGAGTGTTTTTAAGTGGGTGTAGGAGTCTATGTCCCAAAGTTGAATCGTCTTATCTTGACTACTACTGGCAAGTGTTTTTCCATCAGGCGAAAATACCACTGAAGTGACCGGCTCCGTATGCTCAGTAAAGGCTGCCAATTTTTCACCAATCAGATACAGTTCATCCTTTAGAATTTGCCACACATAGACTTTATTGTCAGTTCCACCTGTTGCAAGTATATTACCATCGGGTGAAAAGGCAACTGAAGAAATTCTAACTTTATCAGATGCATGACGAAATTGGTGTTGATGTGACCTAAAACTACCGAGAAACCGTCCGGTTTGTACGTCCCACATACGCGCCTTCCTTGAAGTTCCCGTTGTAGAAAGTACCTTCCCATCAGGTGAATATTTAATAGAATATACATCACAGTTCGGTTCAATAGCAGTTTTCAGAAGTTCACTGGTCTGTGCATTCCATGTGTAAATTTTGTCTTCGCTGCCACAAACAAGCGTGCTACCATCAGGTGAATATGCAGCAGCATAGATCTCAGAAGATATGTGTCCGGTGATGGTTCTTATGAGTTCCCCAGTGGCTGCATCCCAAAACTTAACCGTCCCATCGTCACTTCCACTTACGATCATCTTTTCATCCGGTGAGTACGTTACAGAGTTGACCGAGTCAGCATGTTCCATACTGTTCGCAAGCTCTGCTGTGCTAACGGTCCAAATATCAACTTTTTCGTAATAACTGCCTGCAATGAGGGTGCGTCCATCAGATGAAAATTCCATCGATTTAAACTCTCCTGAACGTTTTTCAGCACGCTTCAGGTGTTTACCTGTCTCCACATCGTAAAACTGAAGCGAATTACCATCATCCGCGCAAGCTAGTATTTTACAGTTCGGTGACATCGCAGCAGTTATGAAAGTTTCGACATCTGTTTCAATTAGTACATCTTTTATATGATCACCGGTTTGTGCATCCCATGACTCAATCATGGTTCCGTTATTGTCAGCATATCCGATGGTGAAAAGCAAAGCACCATCCGGTGAATATGCCAGTGCATACGTCGGTGTAACATCAGATTTAATGGTGGTTTTTAGATGTTTTCCAGTTTGCACATCCCAGAATCGGGTGGATTCGTCATCGTCAACACTGACAAACGTCCTCCCAGCAGGATTAAAAGCTATTAATCTGATTTCTTCATTATGCCCAATACAAGTTGCCTTATGTTCACCAGTACTTGTACTCCACAATCGAATAGTGTTGTCCGCGCTCCCTGTGGCTAACGTTTTACCGTCTTGGCTAACTGCTAATGACTTAACCGGGGCTGTGTGTCCCGTGAGCAGGTCAAGTGCTTTTCCTGTTTCTACGTCATAAATCCAGATGCCGATGGAAGTCGCAACAGCCAGACGTTTGCCATCGGGGAAGAACTTTAGCTGATGTATGCTGCCCTTTCCAAAACGTGCTTTTGCACCCTGCGGTAGACCTAAACGCGTGTGATCTTGAGAGAAGGCAGTTGAGGACAAAAAAGCAAAGAACCATAACGTGGAAATCACTGGCAGCGTGATTAGTAAAAGGTTTAGGACTTTCATGTGAATATGAACTCCTTTGGGGGTTGTGTAATAGATGGGGGTTGTGTAATAGAGAAAAAAACTGTTGATTACGTTATCAAGCAGCGTCATTGTGGCACATCCCACAGCAGAATTGTGCTATCCCATCCTGCTGTGGCAAGGGTACGTCCATCCGGCGAGTATAAATGAAACCAAACACCTTGTATGTGTCCAGTAGTAAAAGTCTGTCTTAATTCATCGGTGTCTGTATTCCAAATTCGTACTTGATTGTCGTCCGGATGTGTAAAAGCATAAGTGCTTCCGTCCGGAGAATAAAACCTAAAAATTCTCGCCTTCGTCTCAGGCGGAACTGCATCGGCAGGAATTGTTTTTACGGTTTTGCCTGTTGTAACATCCCAAAAATGGTAATCCGAATTATTTGTACTCACAAGTGTTTGTCCATCCGGTAAGAATCCTATACTTCTGGCATCATCCTCTTTCATTATGAGTTTTTTTAGACTTTCACCAGTAGCGGCATCCCATATATGGATGGTCCCGCTCTCGTCTCCACTTGCGAGTGTTAGTCCATCAGGACTAAACGCTACTGATGAAATCGTATCCTTGTGTCCTCTGAAAAATCGTCCGTACTCACCCGTTTCAGTACTTAAAAGAAAAACAGTATTATATTCGGACGACGAATAACCTCCGCAGGCAAGCGTTACACCGTCGGGGGCACAGGCAATACAATGGATGAGTCGGAAAGAACCCAAGGAATATGTTCTTATCAATTTTTTTGTGTTAGTATCCCATAATTGAACGCTGGGACCCGCACAGGCGACAACAAGAGTACTCCCATCTGGTGAATATGTCATATCTCTAAACATATCTGCATACCCGTTGAGCGTTCTTATCGGTTGAGTGGTTTCCACATCCCAAAAACGAATTGTCCCATCACCGCCTGCGCTTGCATAAGTGTTGCCGTCTGGTGAAAACAGGATATTATTGGTAGTATCTGGTGGATTTTCAATAGTTTTGAGACGTTCACCGGTTGCCACGTCCCAAAACCGAATCATATCGTCTGCCCAATCGGCACTCATCAGAGTTTGTCCATCCGGACTAAACACAACTGACCCAACACCATTGGAATCTGTTGTATGTTTTAAGGTCGTCTTAAGATGTCCGGTGTCGGTTCCCCATAAATGAATTGTCCCATCATCAATGCCAGCTGCTAAAATCTTACCGTCAGGAGAATATGCTATAGACTTAATATAATCTGTTTGGCCAGTGAGCGTGCGTATGAATTTGCCAGTGTGTGCATTCCACAGATGAATCATCTCATCTCCGCCGTGGCTGGCAAGTATTTTACCATCTGGCGAATAGATGACTTCAGAGACACCATCTGCATGTCCAGCAAATGTCAGACAGAGTTCTCCAGTAGACACATCCCACAAGCGAATTGTTTCATCTCTGCTTCCGCTTGCAAGCGTTTTTCCGTCTGGACTAAATGCAACAGAATTTGCATTATCAAGATGTCCCGTGAGTGTTGTTTTTAGCTGTCCGGTATGTGTATCCCACAATAGTATAGTGTTTTCTTTTCCATCACTTGCCAACAATCGGTTATCGGGACTGAAAGCGATTGCTGAAACGCCGTCCATGTGTTCTGTGAGTAGGTTAAGTTCCTTTCCAGTCAGGGCATCATAAATCCAAATACCGATAGTGCCGCCGGTAGCAAATAACGTACCATCAGGGGAATAGGTTATATCAAATGCGTAGCCTTTTCCGAGCCGTGCCTTCGCACCTTCAGGTAATTTCCAATATATAGAATCTTGGACAAGGTTGTTTTGCATAGATGAATTTCCTTTTTGTAGACCGTCGTTGCTGCTTTTACCGGTCACAGCATCGCTTCCAATCCGATTTTGCACATCCGTTTTTAATTTGATATTAGGGATAACGGGCATTTCGACAATTTCAATCGTGTTTTCCGATTGGGCATCAAAACTATAAGGTAGCTGAAAGTACGGCAAGTATTGATGACTCGCGCCCATCAGCAAAAGCACCAAAAAGAGAGATGAACCTAATGCTCCTAATGGTAGCAACGGCTTACCTATTGAAGGGGATGGCTGCTTTACGTTGGCAATATCCCGCATGATGTTTTCAATTAGATTTGGAGATAATGGGACGTTGCCGAAGGTT
This sequence comes from Candidatus Poribacteria bacterium, assembly GCA_965261435.1. GTDB lineage: Bacteria > Poribacteria > WGA-4E > WGA-4E > WGA-3G > MSPOR6. The sequence goes on along the minus strand of CBDHDL010000021.1, from coordinate 727,229 downwards.
TCTCGAATTATGTGTTCTTGACCTCTTAAACGTTCTCGCGCACGCTTAAGTCTACTTTTCACTGTATTCGGAGATACACCTAAAAACTTGCTAATTTCTGCACAGTTCATTTCTCCGAGATAGTGAAGGACCATTACCGTGCGTTCACTCTCCGGCAGTTTTTCCATGAGCTTTTGCACAATTTTACGCCGGTGTTCAACTGCTTCGTCTTCACGCTGTTCACATGCATAGTCCGCATAAGCGGCTTTTTCAAGTGTTTCTACACTTGTAGCTTCAAGCGATTGTGTTTGTAGTTTCTTTTTTCGGAACCATGCTTTGCAACACCGATCTGCAATGACGTACAGCCATCCAGCAAACTGGTTCGGATTTTTCAGTGAGGCAAGTTTGTTGTATGCTTGCAAAAAAGTGTCTTGTGTAATTTCCTCAGCGATGTGAAAATCACCTATTTTCCGCCATGCAAGTGCGTGAACACTCTTTTGGTATTTATTAACTAAATCGCTGAAAGCAGTTTCGTCACCTGACAATACACTTTGGATCAGTTCAACGTCGTCTCTTTCCATCAGAGACCTCCATAATCAATTTGGTTTTCTATATTGGTGACGCGTTTTTTGGGTAGATAAGTTGCAGAATTGTCATAATTGAAACAAATTTAAGCTTTTTTCAGATAAATCCATTTCATTTTCTTATGTGCATCCCTACAACTCTTTTTCATGAACCGCAATCGTTTATATATAGGGTGTCAAATCCCACAGGAGAACCGAACCATCATAACTTGCACTCGCTAAAAGTTTGTTGTCTGGAGAGAAGGCAAGTGCATGTACATCTGTTGGATGTCCTCTAAATGTGACAATCTGTTTGCCGGTTTTAACCTCCCATACACAGATGACCATTTTCTCCATACCTTCTCGCCACCATGTCCCAGCTTGCTAAATACCGTCCACACGAGGAAAACGCGGCAGCATACATCCGATTGCACTCTTGTGGTATGGACAACACCACATGAATTTCACCTTGTTCCAGATCATATAAGAACGTTTCATCACCGCTGCAAGCTAAATACTGTCCATCAGGAGAAAAATTAATAAACTCAAAAGGTCCTTGATTTAGTCCAGTTTTATGTAGTTTACATTGTGCTGTGTTCCAAAGCAAAATTTCATCTCCGTTGCAAGCGAGGTACTGTCCACACGGAGAAAAACCTATAATTGATGGGACTATATCACATGGAAACGCACCTATTTCCTTTCTGCGTTTCAAGTCCCATACTATCACGCCTCCATAGGTTGATTCACTTGCCAAAAATTTTCCATCATAACTGAATTTCACCGTTTTAATAGTATCATCATCCTCTTCATCATCCATATACTCTTCATCCTCATCAAAAAAATCATCCTCATCAAAAAAATCGTCCTCTTCATAAAATTCATGATCTTCCATAAGGGGATGGGATAATTTATATAGTTGCTTACCCGCTATCACATCCCACACTTTTATGTTTCCATTTTCATCAGCATAAGCAAAAAGCGTACCTGTCGGTGCTAATGCGGGAAAGGCACTCCAGTATTTGCGTCCTGTTCCTTCAATCAGCGGAGTTCCATTACTATCAGCTTCCCAAAGCGTAACATTATCATCTTTGATGCTGGCAGCATAGAGTTTTCCGCTCACGGTTTTATATAGAAACTGATTTTTTCCTACTGATTCCACTTTTACTGCAGGACGTGAACATTTACTTGCAATATCCCACAACACAACACTTTCAAGATGATGTTTTACTGCTAATGTTTTGCCATCATCTGAAAACACAACAGTAGTAGGAAAGGCAACAGACCAATGTGTAGAAGCAGGAAACGAAATAGGTGAATGTGTAAACTGCCGTTTATATGGGTATTCAGGTGTCCATACATTGATGAATTCATGTCTGCTTTCGTAGGCCAGTCGAGAACCGTTTGAAAAGAGGACAGTGTTCCCCCAATCATCTGAATCGGAAAATGGTAAAGTAGTACCCCATATTTGATTAGTGTAAAGATGCTCATCACTTTCAAGGTCCCGGACAGAAATAGTAGCGGGACCAGTATCATCATAATTTATAATCGCTGCACGGAGAATTCCATCGTGAGTCCAAGAAGGGATAATACGATACGCGTGCCCATAATCGGTGTATTCTTGTACTTGTTGCCAAGTATCGACTTCCCATACGTATACCGTACCATCTTCGCCACCAGTAGCAAGGAACTTCCCGCACGGTGAAAAACAGATCGTTGAAACCCAAGAAATATGTTCGTTTAGCGATACAATTTGTTGCTCCTTTCCTACTTCCCACACAACTATTTCATCAGCATTATGGTACGTCTCACTACTACATGTAGATGCTATTAGTTGCGAATCAGGAGAGATACTGATGGGTCTGTGGAATCTTGCTATTTCAGTATCAGTGTAGTATTGCCCATCAGATTCACCAGTTTCTGAACGCCAAACTTCAACGGTTGACGAACTTGCATAAGCAGCAGCGAGGTAGCAGTTATCCTGTGAAAAGGTTAGTCCTGTAATATCATCATCTGTCTCCATCTGTGTTATGCACACGCCATCTTGTAAGTCCAAAACTTTAAGGACATTGTCTGAATTGCTTGTAGCAATCCATTTTCCATGAGGTGAGAAGGCAATACGACCCACCATACCTCTTTCGGTTTCCCAGAGTGCAACAGGAGATAACGTTTCCAAGTCGTACAACCAAAGTCCTACCCAAGTTCCGACTGCAAGATAACGTTCGTCTGGAGAAAACGCTATATTTGGCCCACTGCCGCGTCCTAAACGAGCAACTGCCCCATCAGGCAGTGACCAGGTTGTCACATCATCTCCGTTAACTTCAACTGCTGTCAGAATTTGATTTATTTTCGCTTCCATAAAATATTTCCTTGTAATCTACAGATAATGTTCTAAGTCCCACAATACAATCGTCCCATCCATACAGCCAGCAGACAGCAGCTTGCCATTCGGAGAAAAGGCAAGACTATCCAACAGATCGCCATGACCACGCAGATCTGCGACCTGTTCATACGTCTCTACATCCCAGACACGGACAGCCAAACTGTCATAACCTTCATCCCAACACGTTGCCCCAGCAATATATCGACTACAAGGAGAAAACACAAGCAGGGATGTACGCCAGTAATGTGGTTTCGGTTGTGGGATTGAACGCAACGGTGTCAACTTTTCAGCATCCCAAATGCGGATCTCGGTACTCAACTCCGCAGCGATGAATTCACCACACGGAGAGTAGACAAGACCAACAGGATCAATAGAATTGTCTATCTCCAACCTATTGATTTCCTGACAAGACTCCAAATCCCACACACGCCGAGGCTCATCCCGAGCATAACTTATCAACCTCTGTCCATCTGGAGAAAACGTTGATACACCACTATCATGAGTATGCCCCTTTAGCACTATCAGATTTTCGGGATCAGCAATATTCCATACAAAGATATCTCCCATCTCACACCCCACCGCAATCCGATCCCCCATCGGTGAAAATTCGGGACCACAATTCCTATCATATACTTCATCAGGTAAAGGTATTTTAGTGATGAGTTGATCATGTGTCCGAATACCCCACGTTTTATGACGCTCCTCATGATGACAAAGTACAACCCGTATCTCACCTGAAGGCATCACCACAAAACCACTTACATAATCATAAAAGTAATGTGTATTTTTTTGACTTACCTTATTGATATCAAAGAATTCTAATCCATCATAAGAAAGTGCCACAAGGGTATGGTCATCAATCCAGTCAATTTCAGGTCCATGGTCATAGAAATCAAGTTCATGCACTACATTTAACATAGGAGTATTAGTTGTAGCTTTGCCTTTACTCTCTTTATTAATACTACCTTCAGCAGGCAATTTAATCAATTGATTTGTGTATGCTTTCGCTAAATCGTAGGCGAACCAATAACGACCGACACCTAAACATACCTCAAGGGTTTTTTCGTTTTTCTCAACATTCCACACATCTATAGTGTAGTTAGTGAATCCTGGACTTTCGTCTTTTTTGTCGGGGTATCTTACATCGAATAGTTGTCCAGTGTTTGAATAGAAAGGCTCGTCCACATTGGGAAAAACCTTCTGTACTTTACCTGTCGCAATTTCCCAAACCTGCAAAATACCGTCGTCTGATGCAATGTATTTTCCGCAAGGTGAAAAAGCGATTGAATTTATCCAATTACTATGTTCAGTGAAGTAGGCGATCTGTTCACTGGCGGCAATATCCCACACTGCGATATCGGTATAAAGCAGTTCATCATCGATCAATGTACCGTCAGTTGATTCACCCGCTATGAGACGACTGTCCTGTGAAATCTCAAAAGTCTTTCCTGAAAACTGGACAACTGGCTTGCCTGTTTCTGGGGACCAAACATAGATTTGAGCAACTTCGTCATCTGGATTCAAAACTTCATTGTCTTCTGAGTTTTTCTTGTGATGCCCAACTATTGCAGCAAGCATCGTTCCATCTGGTGTGAAAGTAAGTTGCTTAATGTCAGTTGTTTTCCACATGTGTTCTCCACAATCCATCTGAGTGATCTGTTCCCCCGTATGGACATCCAACACCTTGACAGGCCCTTCCTGATCAGCAACGGCCAGCCATTTCCCATTTGACGAACAAGCAAAACGAGCAAACGATTTCTGAACATCTATTTCAAATACGGTTTCACCCGTTTCGACCTCCAAAACCTTGACAGATGGAGCTACAGTACTTAAGATAACCCACTTGCCGTCAGGAGAAAAACCGATATTAACCGCAAATCTTCCAAAGTGATTCCAAAGAGAAATCGGTTTCATTGTCCCGACATCATACCACCACAATCCAAACACAGTCGACACTGCAAAATATGACCCATCGGGAGAAAGTTCAACACTTTTTTCTTTCCCTTTACCAAACTTTGCGAACAACCCTTCAGGTGCACCCCAACTTTCACCAGTGGGATCATCCCGATTAACATTAAAAATCGCAGGTTTTCTTCTTTTTACTGATTTCTTCACCTGTTCCGTAGGAGCGACCTCCCGACTCCGAATCCTTTCTGATTTGACTAACATATCTTTTCCTCTCACATCTTCCGCATCAAATTCCGTTCGCAGAATTGTGCGTATTTCTCGTAGTTTTGTCTTCACTGTACCTATCGGCATACCGAACTCAGATGCAATCTCATTGATCCGCCACGACTCCAAATAAAACAATTCTCCTACAGAACGCAGCTTCTGTGGCAGGTGATGCACTGCTTCTTTGATGTCAGCGATGAGTTGACGTTCTCTATACCTTGCAGAGGCTAAATCATCCAACTGTTCGGCGATAACAGCAGCCTCGTGTGGGATTTCATTTCGCGCTTGTCGACCTACAGTGTAATAGCGTTTACAAGCATTGGAAGCAATACGATACAGCCATGCACCGAAACTCTCAATATTTCTGAGTTCTCGGATGTTTTTCCATACAGCGACCCAAACGTCAGTGTGAATCTCTTCTGCGTCTCGACGTTGTCGCGAATTAGAAAAAATGGCACCCCTAATCCGCGGTGACCAACGAGACATGAGCTCTGCAAAAGCTTTCTCATTCCTGTTTTGTACAAGCCGAATTAATTCTTCATCTGTTAGGTCACTAAAAGCAAGAAAAATGTTGTGCATAAACAAATTCCTGAGCCAGTTTTAATTTAGAGGAGGGGTTTTAGGAAAAAGGTTTAAAAAAAAACGCCAGTTTGATAAAAAACATAAGAGCTTCGTAGGATTTCTTGATTTAGCGTATTCTGCCCGTTTTCAATAGCGTAATACAGATTACGTTAATTGGGTATAAGGTGTGAGATCCCAAAGCAGGACAGTACCATCATGACTCGCACTGGCTAAAAGTTTGTTTTCTGGAGAAAGCACAAGTGTCGTCCCATCTGAACTATGTCCCCTAAAGGTGACAAGATGTTTGCCACTCTCCGCTTCAAAGAGACAGATAGGATAACTCTTTGTAACCTTATTCCACGATGTTATAAATGCAATGTACTGTCCACATGTCGTAAATACAGGTTTTTCAATATATTCATATTCTTTGGGCAGTGACAACCGCCTTTCAATTTCATACTTTTTCGATTCATATAGGCAATTGTCATCCTCACAGAATTCTCGGTGGGTGATATCCCAATATGGAATAACTTCATCGCCAAAGCAAACAAGGTGCTGTCCACAATCGCAAAACCGGAATCCCGTAACCTTACAAATTGATAACAATTCGATCTCTTGTCCAAGTTCCATGTCCCACAGTTTGACATTTCTTGCCATTGAAACGCTCACGAGCAATTTTCCATCATGACTGAATTCCAATTCATAAATAAAGTCACCATCATCTTCGTCATCATCAACCTTGTTATCACTTGGCTCAAGAGGGTGTGTTAACTTAAAAATTCTCTCTCTATTTTTCACATCCCAGACATGTATGTTCCCATCTCCATCAGCACAAGCGAATAACGTGCCTGTCGGTGACAATACGGGAAACGCGCTCCAATATTCACGTCCCGTTGTTTCAATAAGTGGCATCTCGTCACTATCAGCTTCCCAGAGAGTAACAGTGTCATTTTGGATACTTGTCGCATATAGTTTACCATCATCGGTTTTATGGACAAACTGGTTTTTACCTGCTAATACATCTTTTATGGCTGGCCGTGAACGTTTTGTCACTATATCCCATAACACAACACCTTCCTGATGATGCTGAACAGCTAACGTCTTTCCATCCTCCGAGAATACTGCTGAGGTCGGAAATGAAATTGGTGAATGGGTGAATTGACGTTTGGTAGGATTATCAGTAGTCCACACATTGATAGATTCATGTCGGCATTCATAAGCAAGTTGGGAACCGTTTGAAAATACGACGGTGTTGCCCCAATCACCAGTGTAGGAAAAATCTATGGTATTACCCCAAACTTGATCGGTGTATAATTCTTCTCCACTTTCAAGATTACGAACTGATATAGTAGCTGGTCCAATCTCGTCATAATGGACCATCGTTGCGCATAGCAAACCACCTGATGTCCAAGAAGGTATAATACAATATACATCACCATAATCGGTATAACACTGCACCTGTTCCCAAGTACTAACATCCCAAACGTACACAGTACCATCTTCGCCGCCAGTGGCGAGGAACTTCCCGCACGGTGAAAAACAGAGGGTAGTTACACAACGGGTGTGTGCTGAGAGGCTCGCAACCTTTTCTCTGCTTTCCATACTCCATACGATTATTGACTCTGCCTCATCAGTAGCACTCAATCTGTATGTAGATGCTATCAGTCGCGTGTCAGGTGAAAAACAGATAGGGCGGTTGATACCGGCTCTTTCAGGGTCTGGTGTAAATCTCGCAAACGGTTTACCGGTTTCCGAATGCCATACTGCAACGTCAGGCGAAGTATAATAAGCAGCAGCAAGAAACCGGTTATCGTCAGAAAAGGTCATACTATGTATAAATTCCTTTGATTTCATCTGTGTCAAGCACGTGCCATTTTGGACATTCAAAATCATGATTTTTCCACCTGATTTGTTAGCGGCTATCCATTTTCCGTTCGGTGAAAAGGCAACAGCTTCAACAACCCATTGTTCTACCTCCCAAAATGCGACAGGTGATAACGTGGCAAGCTCATATATCCACAGACCTATGCATGTTCCAATGACAAGATACTTCCCATCCGGTGAGAATGTCATTTTCGGTTCGCTACCGCGCCCTAATCGCGCACGCGCGCCTTCAGGGAGCATCCAAGTTGTTACATCTCCTTTAAATGAACCTACTTGTATAGGAATTGAGGTTTTTTGGTCTTCCATACTATTATCTCCTTGTTCTTGATCAAGGGAATCTTGAAGTCTGGGTTCTTCCTGTTTTAAACGATTCCGAGCTCGGTTGAGCCGACTTTTTACCGTATTCAAAGAAACACCCAATAATTTACTAATTGCTTGACAAGACATCTCTCCGAGATAGTGGAGGATTATCGTTTTCCGTTGAGTCTCTGGCAACTTTTCCAATAGATTCTCAACGATTTCACGACGACGTTCTGCGGATGCTAATTCACGTTGCTCTGCGATATAGTATGCATAAGCGGTTTTTTCCAATATTTCCTCACTTGTTAAATCCAACGATTGCATCACCACTCTTTTCTTCCGCAACCAGGCAATACAACGTCGATTTGCAATGACATGCAACCATCCAACAAATAGATTCGGGTCTTTTAATGTGGACAGTTTATCATACGCTTGTAAAAAGGTGTCTTGTGTAATTTCCTCAGCGATATGAAAATCACCGATTTTTCTCCATACAAGCGCGTGAACGCTTTTCTGATATTTTTGGACTAAATCGCTGAAAGCAGCTTCATCACCCGCTAAAATATTCTGAATTAATTCACAATCATTCTCATACATCAGCATACTCCTGAAAAGTTCTTCCAATTATACATGACGCGATCTCTATCATTGAGGGTTGCATTGAATAATTTGAATACTTCAGTAACACACGCGGGCTGTTAGGTTTGCTAATTTTGAGAAGTTTATTCATTCTTTATCTGAACCTGGATTTATAGGATTTATAGGATTTACCTCATCAAGGATTTTCAATGCGCGTTTATGTCAACTATTGAATGTCAATCTAATACCATTTCTATTAATTTTTCTCTCATTACCGGCTGTTTAGAAATGAAGCGGGGAACGGCACAATCTAACAGAATGTGCTACAAAAAAAGAGACATTATCAATTAGAAATGGTATAACGCATCAGACTCTAATCCTGTCCATCTGGAAATCCTGCAAATCCTGGTTTAGACAAAAAAATATCTCAAAATAATCAAATAGCAGTACTAACGTTTGTGATAAAAACTAACCGAAAAACCTAAATCTAAATAATCCTGCCTTGCGACAATTTTCTTGACTCAATATGGTTTATTTTACTATAATCGCTCAAGAATATCAAAACAAAAAAGAGGGTTAGCATGGAACTCTATGTTGGTAATATTTCTTACGCAGCTAAGGAAAAAGATTTGGAAGAACTTTGTGAAGATAGAAATTGGCATTGAGGGATTCTTACAGGTTTTTCAGGAGCCTAATACAGATAATCCAAGAATCGATTATCCACGCTCAAAACTCGAGCGTGACCCAGAAGGAAAGAACTTTGAGTGGTTTGTCGCAAATGAAAAGGGAAGTAAACATGCTCTTCTGGCAGTAACGGAGTCTAAAGGTCTTCCCTATATCCCGTGCGATTAGATTGTGGTTTCTGTGTATCACATTCTGTAAGATTGTAGTTTCTGTGTACCACATTCTGTAAGAACAGTCTGGCATTCAATAATTAGGGACAAAGACCGCAATTTAACAGAATACGGTACTAAAGAAGAAATAAAATGAGCAATTACGAATATAGACCTTTTTATAGACGAAACTTACCACATTGTCAACCGCCAGGGGCAACGTTCTTCGTAACGTTCAATCTTGCAGGCTCAATACCAAAACATGTTTTTGAGCAGTGGAAGAAAGAAAGCATTCAACTTCAGAACGAAAAATTATGGATAAGCAAACGACAAGACAAAGAATTACTTGCTGATATTGATCGGAGAATATCTAACCAGAACCGTGAATGGTTTAGAAGATTCGAAAAGACATTGGATGCGGCAAACAGTGGGCCTCTATGGCTTAAAGAGGATAGGATTGCTAGACTAATAGCGGAAAGTCTCTGTTACCGAGATGGGAGGATGTATAGTTTAGATGCTTACTCCATTATGGCAAACCATGTTCATGTCGTGTTCACGCCTCTACTTATACAACCAACAGCGGTTGAACAAAGCAAAGGTTGGCACTACAACACCCTTTCTTCAATTCTTCAATCGCTCAAAGGTTATACTGCCAGGAAAGCTAATCAAATCTTAGGTCGGAGTGGTGCTTTTTGGCATCGTGAGAGTTACGATCATTGTGTGGGAAACATGGATGAATGGCATAGAATAGTGTCTTATGTTCTCAATAATCCTGTAAAAGCAGGTTTAGTTGATAACTGGGAACAGTGGGAGTGGAGTTATTTGAGAAACGGGGAGTCCGCAATCTAACAGAATGCGGTACAAAGAGTCCGCAATCTAACAGAATGCGGTACAAAGAGTCCGCAATCTAACAGAATGCGGTACAAAGAGTCCGCAATCTAACAGAATGCGGTACAAAGAGTCCGCAATCTAACAGAATGCGGTACAAAGAGTTCGCAATCTAACAGAATGCGGTACAAAGAGTTCGCAATCTAACAGAATGCGGTACAAAGAGTTCGCAATCTAACAGAATGCGGTACAAAGAGTCCGCAATCTAACAGAATGCGGTACAAAGAGTCCGCAATCTAACAGAATGCGGTACAAAGAGTCCGCAATCTAACAGAATGCGGTACAAAGAGTCCGCAATCTAACAGAATGCGGTACAAAGAGTCCGCAATCTAACAGAATGCGGTTAACTTTGTGCTATACACTCTCCAATTCACACACCAGGACCTTCCGAAAACTCGACTTCAATCGTGATCTATAAACATATCGTCCCTACCAAATCAACGCCAAATGCGCGTTTGGCATTTGTCGGGACTGAAGAGAAGACGATCCCAATAAACATAAGGATTCAGAGTGATTCATAAGAGCTTCTAAGTATTCTTAAGTTTACACCTATGGGTTTCGCTTCGCTCTACCCGACCTACAGTTTATTTATGATAATTTGTAAATTAGAAATGGTATTATTTATCTTTTCCGGTTGGAGCCTTTTAGAACTTCATCCCAATCCCACAGAAGAATTGCGCCATCTCGCCCTGTACTCATAAGTGTTTTGCCATCAGGTGAGAATACCAACACTTGCACCGCTGCCTTATGTTCTTTGAGTGCAGTGAGTTTGTCTCCTGTTTCCGTGTCCCATAACTCAATTCTACCATAATCAAGTCCTACAACAAGGATGCGGTTGTCTGGTGAAAACACAAACACTTCAACATTATACATTTTAGCACCTTGGGACACTTCCTTAAAAGTGATCTGTTCCTTAATCTCAATCAAACATAATTGTTTAGTTGTTGCCACAGCAAGCAAATTGCCATTTGGCGAGAATGCCAGTGTATTAATCCTTTCCTTATAAAGGATGTCACTGTTATCAGATTTGCCTCTGAATACCGGTTCCTCTCCCGTAAAGAGAAGTGTTAACGGGTCCCCAGTTTTCGCGTCCCACATCTGCACTTTTCCATCCCAGGTTCCACTAACAAGTTTTTTGCTGTCTGGCGAAAAAACTAAAACACTGATTGTAGCCTTAAACTTGCGTTTGCGCTTGCGCTCAACGTTCTGATATGAGGGGGATATATCAGGGAGAGATATATCCGAAGTCTCACTTGTCTCTGTATTCCATAGACGAATCTTATCAGAATTGCTGAATGCCACCGTTTTTCCATCCGGTGAAAAAGTCACGGGTGAAAAGAAATCTTTTTTCGCAGCCAAAGTCTGCAACTCGCGTCCCGTCCTAACATCACTCAGACGAACCAGCGGCTCATCCCATTTTATAGGGTCATCTGGGAAGGCTCTATTACCTTTTTCACGAAAACTGACGAGCTTTGTCCCATCAGGTGAAAACGTTGAAAACGATGATAACCCATGTTGCCGTCTTTCTGGGTAGAAATCGGTTTTTTGTATTACATTCGAACCTGTTTTTTGTGATGTTTTCACATCCCAAAGACTAATTTCCTGATCATAAGCGATACTCGCAAGCGTGGTGTTATCTTTAAAGAAAGTTGCTGCTTCTACCTCAATTGTGTGTCCGGTGATGTATGTGGGTAATAGATTCCCATTTTTAATATTCCAAAATTGGACTGTGCCCATTGTAGTTCCACCGGCAAGTGTCTGATTATCAGGTGAAAACGTTAAAGCATTGATGCCACCGGTATAACCTGTGAAACTGGTGATAGACTGACCAGTGGTGACATCCCACAATTGCACTGTCTCATCATGCCCCCCGCTGGCAAGCATTTTTCCATCCGATGAGAATGCTAATGTGTTGACCCACCTCGTGTGTTTGTCAAGGATAATAGATTCCTTGCTGTTGATATCCCATAATTGTAATGGGACTGTTTCATCAGTATTTTTACCTGCACTCGCGAGGCGGGTGCCATCAGGTGAAAATTCCAAGGCTAAAAGAGGTATGTTTCCCTTGAGTGTAAATAGCATTTTTCTGGTTGTTGTGTCCCACAACTCAATCTTGGTTCCTACGCCAATTGCAAATTTATCATGTGTAAGCGCATAGCATCCCTGATTAACGATCATCCCTGTCTGTCGATCAATGGACGTCTCTGTCTGTCGATCAATACGTTTCCACATTCCTTTGCCGGTTTCAACATCCAGCTGGCTGAAAGCATCTCCCCCTGCTTCCAAAGCAAAAAGTGTTTTGCCATCTGCAGAGAACCGCAATACTGAGGCATGCGGAAAACGACGAGCGAGTTGCATTTTCTGGCCGGTAGCTACTTTCCACAACTGGGGTCCCTCTCTGTAATAACGGCCATTACTGCCTTCAATCCGACCGCCAATACTGCCTGCAAGGAAGTGTCCATCTGGAGAAAATGCGATGGATTCGTACTTACCGGGGAACATGGATACTTCTTTACCCGTTTTCGCATTATAAAGCCACAAAGCGATATCGCTGCCTACCGCGAGTTGAGTGCCATCTGGTGAAAACTGCATAACATTAATTCCACCCTTACCCAAACGCGATTTTGCCGCTTTTGGCAATTCCCATTTTGTGTAATTTTCCACTATTTCATCTCCTTGTGCCTCTGCAACTGAATTAATTTGGTATTATACCATGAATCTGGTTTCTTGGAGGGATTTTCCAAAAGAAATAGGTTGTAATGGAGGTTCTTATCTAAAGATTTAAGTTAATATTGCTTGCGCGTTTTTTTTGAAGGACATAACGCGGAAGGTGAAATGGCAGTGTAAGTCTTTCTCTTACACTGCCATTTCAGATGTGATAACAGTATTCAACTATTTTAACGGTAGTATCCTGACTACCTAAACACATTTTATTCTCCTACCGATCCGAACCTTTGAGAACTTCATCCCAATCCCAGACGAGAATTGTGCCATCTTCCCCCGTGCTAACGAGTGTTTTCCCATCTGGTGAGAATACCAGTGTCTGCACTGCAGCCGTGTGCCCTTCAAGTGTTGAGAGTTTATCTACAGTAGCCAAATCCCATAATTCAATTCTACCGATTGAGAAACCGCATAAAAGCACAGAATTATCTGGTGAAAATTGTAAAGTTTCAGCACCATAGGGTAGTTCTTTAAAACCGATCTCTCTTTTGATTCCAAACAGCCGTATGCGTTTATTACTTCCCATGGCAAGTAAAGCACCATCTGGTGAAAATGCTAACGTTCTAATAGGCTCGTAATAGGTAATTGTAGGACTACGAACTTTATTTATGACAACAGTTGTTTCTTGTACCTCAATTGGTTTACCTTCCTGTTTTATTGCCTCTAAGTCTTTTTCTTCAAGGCCTTTTGCCTCAAAGAGGGGGATCGGAGGTAATTCAGCTCCGGTTTCTGGTTTCCACATCTGTACTTTACCATCTTCTGTACCACTCACAAGTGTTTTTCCATCTGGTGAAAATACCAGAACACTGATTTCAGGGGCACCTAAGAGTGATATATCATAGTGTTCACCTGATTCTATGTTCCACATGCGAATACTTCCGTGTCCATCAAATGCTACCGTTTTTCCATCCGGTGAAAAAACCACAGATGAAGAATTCATTGCGCCTGCCATTTTCTGCAACTCCCGTCCCGTGTTCACGTCTTTCAAACGAATGAAATCATCCCTTGGCTTCGCGCTTGAACGGGAAATGCCTTTGCCTGCTTCAAAGAATGCCTGACCGATTTCAGCTATGCTGGCAAGTTTTCTTCCATCAGGTGAAAATGCTGCAGCTGCTAACCAATCTCTATATCCTATAATATTAACATGCTGATTAGTATTTTGTGATGTTTCCAAGTCCCATAAGGTAATAATGCCATTAAACGCGACGCTTGCAAGTGTTCTGCTATCTTCAATAAAAGTCACTGCTGGCACCCATTCCGTGTGTCCTGAAATATGGGTAGAGTGTAAGTTTCCAGTCTTTGTATTCCAGAATCGGATACTACCATCTGCACTCCCGCTTGCGAGTGTGGTACCATCAGTAGAAAATGTGAGTGCAGTAATACCGTTGATAAAACCTGTAAAAGTATCAAGTGGTTTGCCAGTGTTGGTATCCCACAGTTGTACCGTTTTATCAGTACTCCCGCTGGCTAGCATTTTTCCATCTGGAGAAAATGCTAAGACGTTTACCCAACCCGTATGTTTTCTGAGTGTCATCAATTCATTGTTGCTAATGGTATCCCATAATCGGACTGTTGCATCCTCACTGCCACTGGCAAGCAGTGTGCCATTAGGAGAAAAAGCCAAAGAAAAGACATGTTTGTTAAAGCCGGATTCACCTAATGTGGATAGTTTCTTACCTGTTGTTGTATCCCACAATTCAAACGTTCCATCCTGTCCTCCAACTGCCAATTTATGATTTGTAAGCGCATGCGGTTCAGGTGAAAAGACCCCTTTGTGTTTCTCTATGTAAGTCACAGTTTTCTTTTTGGTCTCAATATCTAATGTACTAATTGTGCGTTCTGATCTATTCGAACTGATCAGTGTTTTACCATCCTCAGAATAATGTATAGCTGCTGACGGCGAGGAGATTATAGGGAATGAAATTTTACGACCTGTCTTTATCTCCCACAACTCAGGACCCTTTTTCCAATTCCTTCCACGAAAATGAGCGAAGAAGTCTCCACCGCCATTGACAAGAAAACGACCATCCGGTGAAAAAGCAACAGATTCACATATTCCCGGGAACAGGTCGATTTCGTTACCTGTTTTAGCATCGTAAAGCCAGACGCCGATATTACTGCCTACAGCAAGTTGAGAACCATCAGGCGAAAATTGCATTGATCTAATTCCACCCTTTCCTAAACGCTCTTTCGCAGCTTTCGGCAGTTCCCATTGTGTATATTCTTCCACACGGCTATTGTCTTCAACGGTATCTTCAGTTTGTTTCTCTACAATATTAGAGGCAGAATCATTCGGTTGCTGCTCAAGGTTATTGGTCTTATTCTCGGCATTAGCACCTCCGACTTGATTTCGTAGATCAGACTTAGATTCCAAGTTTGCGACTATAGTTGCGTCAATGATCTCAACTGTCATCTCTGCCGAGGCATCTAAACTATAAGGACGCTGGAAACGTGCTAAAAACTGTTGGTTGCCAAAACCGAGCATCAGAAGTACTACTGCTAATGTAGAGGCAGTGACTGCCCATGGGATGAAAGGTTTGCTACTGGTCGGTGTTATAGGTTTGATACGCGAAATCTCTTGCATGATGCTGTCTGTGAGATTCGGTGTGATCTTGAAATTGTCTAATGCTTCTCTTATCATTGGTTCCTCCTTTTGTAGACGCTGCTGCGCGCGGCGCAGCCGACTCTTAACTGTATTTGCCGATACACCCATGAATGCCCCGATCTCTGAACACGACATCTCGCCGAAGTAATGCAATGTCATGACAGTCCGTTCACTTTCTCCGAGTTTCGCAAGTAGATTTTTGACAACTTCGCGCTGTGCTTCTACCGTGAACCTTTCATTTTCCTCATGCACATACTCAGAATAGGTTGCCTTTTCAGGATGAGTGGTATCCATGTCCTGCATTAATGTTGTCCGTCGATACTCTTTATGCAACCATGAATTACAACGGCTTGTGGCAATAACGTAGAGCCAACTTGAGAAACTCTGTGTCTGTTTCAGTGTAGCGAGTTTCTGATACGCTTTCAGGAATGTATCTTGTGTAATCTCTTCGGCGATGTGGAAATCCCCGATTTTACGCCACACCAACGCGTGAACCTGTTTTTGATATTTTTCCACAAGTTCTGTAAAGGCGGTATCATCACCTTCAAGCGTAAGCTGGATTAATTGTGCATCGTTGTTTTTCATGGTTTACCTCCGATTTCACCCTATAGTGACACTGCGAAATGGTGAATCGGGTGCATAAATCTGAAAAAATAGGAGTGTATCAGATAAGATCGTGAGAAGTTATACCATTTCTATAAATCATTGTCTCATTAGACGGTTATGATGGTAGTTATTCTTCAGGACACAAACTGAAAGTTTGTGCTACAAAAAGAGAGATTTTTAATTAGAAATGGTATAAGATCGTGAGAAGTTATACCATTCTATAAATCATTGTCTCATTAGACGGTTATGATGGTAGTTATTCTTCAGGACACAAACTGAAAGTTTGTGGTACAAAAAAGAGGCATTTTCAATTAGAAATGGTATTAGACAGTTACTGAATCTACAAAGTCACTACGTCAGCATATACATAACTCGGAGGAGTGGTATTGTTTGCATGTATCTTGTCATTTTCATCTTTGGCAGCAGAGACAATATGTCTCTGGACGATTCTGCCGGGTTTGGCATGAACGGGTGAAGTAAACATAGGACCATCAATAACACATGTATGGAATTCGCCGTTCTCACCGAGTGGATCAACATCGTCGGGTAAATCGGCAAGGAGTTCTGCGTTAAACCATCGTCCAGCAAAATCAGCAGGCACTTTTGTCGGGTTAAGAGCAGTTATAATAGCGCGCATGCCAGCTGTGATCATCTCTTGCGCGAGTCGTACAGTGTCCTCACCCCAAACAGGAAAGATAGGTGTGAATCCAGTACCACTGAGTTTTTCCTCTCTGTATGCACGGATGTCTTGAAGGAATAGGTCTCCGAATGCCAAATGAGAAGCGGTTAAATGCTTTGGTAACGTTTCTAATTCTTCAAGGAACTTTCGCATCGCTGCTTCGTATATCTCATTTGAACAAGGGTAGGGAATCGGTATCTCGTACAACGGGATACCGAGTCTGTCTGCTTGTTGTTTCAATACCCATTTGGGGGTTGAGTGGATAGAGACACGTTCAAAAGTCTTTGTCACTGTGGTAAAAATTCCGCGCACGTCGTATTTGTCTGGTTGTTGTCGTAATGTGTGCAATGCCCAAGCGGAATCTTTGCCTGATGACCAGGAAACGAGTACGGGTATTGGTTTTGTCATAATAGTATTGTAGTAAGACAGCTTAAATATCTAACGATAGCAATGTTAGGGTACTAAAGCATAGGAATCAATATTGTGTTTCTAATGTTTTCTATAGACATAGCACTCCGCTGGAGTGCAGCATTTTCGTAGGCTTACACTGATAAGGGAACTCACAGAAAACCTGAATAGACTTGATAACTTAAGATATAGTTGACAGAAGTTGTCCAAACTTTAGTAATTATAATGCTAAAAAATTTGCTAATAGACTTTTTCCAGCAGTGGTTAAAATGGACTCTGGATGAAACTGCACGCCCCATATCGGTAAGGTCTTATGTCGAATTCCCATGATTTCATCTTGATCTGTCCACGCTGTGATTTCCAAACAATCCGGCAATGTATCCTTTTTTACAATCAGCGAATGATAGCGCGTCGCTTCAAAAGGGTTGTCTAAGTCAGCAAAGAGTTCGTTTCCATTGTGATGTATCATTGACGTTTTGCCGTGCATCAACCTGTCGGCGCGTACGACCTCACCTCCAAATACATCTCCGATACACTGATGTCCAAGGCAGACTCCTAAGATCGGCACTTTTCCAGCGAAATGTTTTATCGTATCGTTTGATATTCCTGCTTCTCGCGGTGTGCAAGGACCTGGTGAAATGACGACTCGTTCTGGTGCCAACGCGTCTAATTCTGCTATTCCAATTTTTCGGCTGCGATGCACCTCTAAATCCGCGCCGAGTTCACCGAAGTATTGCACGAGATTGTATGTAAAAGAGTCATAGTTGTCAATCATTAAAACCATCTTTTACCTCCTATAACAACAGGCCTTGTTGTGCCATTTCAATAGCAGTGAGCATCGCCCATGCTTTACTGACGGTTTCATAATACTCATTTTCGGGTACGGAATCGGCAACCACACCACCCCCTGCTTGCACGTAGGCGTTACCATCTTTGATAACCGCAGTTCTTATAGTGATGGCTGTGTCTGCACTCCCTGAGAAGCTGAAATAACCGACTGTTCCCCCGTAGGTGCCTCGCCGAGTCTGTTCCAGTTCCTCAATGATCTCCATTGCGCGTATTTTTGGTGCACCGGAGAGTGTTCCTGCGGGTAGACACGCGCGGATTACATCAAAAGCAGTGAGGTCGTCGCGCAATCGTCCGGTGACGTGCGACACGATATGCATCACGTGAGAGAATCGTTCAACTATCATCAGATCGGTTACCTTGACGGTATGATATTCACATACACGACCAAGGTCGTTCCGTCCTAAGTCCACTAACATCACATGTTCAGCCCGTTCCTTCGGATCATTTATAAGTTCCGCTTCTAATGCCTGGTCCTCTTCAGTAGTTTTCCCACGCGGACGGGTGCCAGCAATTGGCACTGTCTGGACAATACCGTCCTCTACCCGTACCATCATTTCAGGAGAAGCTCCTACAATGTCAAAACTATCAAACTTGAGATAATACATGTAGGGTGACGGATTTACGACTCGCAATGCGCGATAAATATCAAATGGGTCAACAGAAACTGGACGACTAAATCGTTGTGAAGGCACGACCTGTATGATGTCCCCTGCTGCGATGTATTCTTTCGCACGGCGGACAGCGTTTTCATAGTCAGACTTCGTGAAATTCGATTGTGGATCGGGGATAGGTTCTGGAAGGTTTTCTAAATCTTGCTGTCGATTATCGATTGAAATACGTTCAGAAACAGTTGTGAGTTTTGCGACCAATTCATCTATTTTAGTGATAGCATCGGCATAAGCGGTGTCAACATCTTCATCAATACGTGCGTTTGCGACGACTTTAATCTGATGGTTCACATGATCAAAGATGAGAAGCGTTTCAGCGATCATGAAAAGGCAATCGGGAAGTTGTAGTTCATCTTCGTTTTCATCAGGTAATTCTTCTACAAAACGCACCATATCATAACTCATGAACCCGACTGCGCCGCCGTGGAATTCTGGTAATCCGTCAATGCTAACAGGTTGGTAGTTCTGCATCAACTCTTCAAGTGCTTTTAACGGGTCTTCGTATTCCTTGGATATTTTTTCACTCTTATCCACATATTCAATGGTAACTTGATGTCCTTTGCTTTGGAAGATGATTGACGGTTGGCTACCCAAAAATGAGTATCGTGCAATGTTTTCACCACCTTCTACACTTTCTAATAGGAATGCATAATTGTCAGGCATTAATTTATAGAATGCGGATACTGGTGTCTCCATATCCGCCAAGATTGGTCGGTATACCGGTATTGTGTTGCCTGTTTTCGCTTTTTCCTGGAATTCTTCCAGTGTTGGATAATACATTAACATGGCTCCTTTTCGTATTCTAAGCATCAATGATTTTCTTTAATGTCAGATTGATATGGTAGGTATCCTATATTACAATTTCCGTTTTGATGCTAATGCTTTGTCAAGCCATAAATGATTTGTATATCGGACAGGGAAACCCTGTCCCTACGAACTGATCTACTCATCATTTGAGTTTAGACAGAACACTAAGATACGAAAGTCAGATATAACAAACTCTAATAAACGGTATCAGCATCGAAAACTTTCTTACCTACCACACGAGTTGAATCACCATCGGGGGAGACTTCCCGAAAGAAGCAGGAGCGATAACCTACGTGGCACGCAGCTACTTTTTGCTCAACTTTTATGAGCAGGGCATCACCATCGCAATCTACAGAGATAGATTCAACAGTCTGTGTATGTCCAGAAGTCTCCCCCTTAATCCAGAGTTTTTGACGGGAACGGCTCCAGAAGCAGACACGACCAGTTGATATAGTTTGTTTGATCGCTTCAGCGTTCATATAACCAACCATGAGTACTTCTTTGTTTGTCTTATCCTGAATAACGGCGGCGACTAAACCATCGCGATCATATTTCAGTTCAGATAATATTTCCATGTTTTCTCCTTAGTGTCTTTAAAACAAAAAACCTTATGCTACTGAGGTTTGTGTGCATAAGGCTTACAAGTAATATCAAAAATAGTATAGACCAAATATCGTTAACGCGCACACACCCCTTTGCTGGAATTGGAATGCCACCAATGCCAATCATGCTCAATTCGATTCAAATGGGAATGTGAAACAATAAACATCATATCTTCCTTTTAATCTCTTTTATTTTATAATACCTTGAATTCTTGTCAATGTCAAGTTTTTTTCAAGTGTAGGGTGTGTAAAGTTTTTGGTAAAGCATTGATTTTTTTGCTTATGTTCGGTTTTGTTTACATAGCACTCCGCATGAAGTTTTAGAAAATATTTAGGTAATTTGGCGAGGTTAGGAAACCTCGCCAGCGGCAGAGGGAAAAGGGCACCTGTCTATAATTCGGCGTTGATTTGGACACTACCATTATTATCTGGATTCGTCGGGTTTCGCTCACGCTCAACCCGACCTACAATATAAACAAGTGGTAATAGGAAAAACAGGTAATTTTGAGAACTAAATACCACTGGAGACAGTTTTAATAATTTGCTTAAGACAGGGTGTTATAGTATAATATTCACATCATAATTGAATAAACGAACGGTTCAGGTGCCGAAGAACGGAGAATAGGGAAGTGCGGTGAGAATCCGCCACGGCCCCGCCACTGTGAACGATTGATACCCACTAATAGGGTAATTTCGCTGAAAAAACCACTGTCAATGTTTGATGGGAAGGACAGCGAGATATTGTAGTAGAGCAAGTCTTTACTTGCACACTATGCTAATAATCGGAAGTCAGGAGACCTGCCTGAGTCGTGTTTCACGTTTCTGCTTTCGCGGGAAAGCAGTGGAACAAAGCACAGCAGAATCCTGTCAGACAAACATTAGAATATCAGTATAAGGTGTTCAACCTTATCAACATTATACAGGATTTAGCGTTTCTTAAAGTGTCGCCTTTGTCCCCTGTTTTTCAATGAAAGCAGGGGTTTCTTGTTTCATTACGGAGGTATTAATGAACAGAGTTTTTTTCTTTAGGCGGCTTTTCTCACTTGTTTCAAATCATAAAATGCATGCGTTGCTATGTATTGGCGCGATGCTTTTCACCTTCCTTGTTAGTCCTGCTTCTTGTCAAACTGATGTAGACAATCTTGCTGTTGTTGTGAATGCTTTAGATACAGACGATTGGGACATCACTTCATCACTTTCAATCATTGATTTGGATGAACCGAATCTAAAACGTGCCGTAGACAGTGAAGTAGTGGCTATCGGTGATGTACCGACTGATATTCTCATTCATGGTCACCTTGCTTATATAACGCGTTTCGATTGGTTATCTGATGCATTGAATGATAGTGTTCTAATTGTGAACCTTGAACGTCGTGAAATCATTGGTCAGATTCCTGTTGAACTTGGTGCTTATCCGCAGCGTATGGCACTTGTTAGTCCAAATAAAATGTATGTTACCTGTGATAACGTTCATCAAGTTCATGTCGTTAATCTTGATACTCGTAAGGTCACCAAAGTCATAACGGATTCATCTTTTAACAAGACGACAGGCATCACAATTCTCGATGGAAAAGCTTATGTAACCAATCCTGCCTGGGAGTGGGATGCAGCAGCGGGGAGGTCTATCTATTACCAAAGCAGTGTGACTGTAATAGATACGCAGACAGATACGGTATTGAAATCTATCCCGACACCCATCAATGCTACCGGTATTGTCAATGATGGTGATGCCACTGTTATTGTCAAGACCACAGGGGATTACAATATGATTTCTGGTAGTCTCGTGCTGATAGACACCACTACTGATGAAATTATCACTACGGTTAACACTCGAACGACACCTGGTGCTATTGTTATCAATTCACAGAAGCAGTTATTTATTCAAGGAGGGTGGCAACATCCCGGTCTACTAATTTATGATGTGCCAAATCAAAAGTGGATTCGGGACAGAAATGATACGCTGACAGAATTTGCTGGTGGTTCAGGAATGGTTTTTGGTCCAGATGGGAACCTCTATATTGCTAAACCTGACTGGACGCAAAGTGGTTTGTCTACTCTTCTCGTCATGGGACCAGATGAGACACTTCTGAAGACTTATGAACTTGGGTTTGGTACTGATAAGGTTGCACTCGTACAGATTATACCAAGGAATGAAGATGCCAACGACGACGGGTTTGTTGATATAAAAGACTTGGTATTAGTGAGTCGTGATTTCGGTCAAAGAGGTCCCGGAATTACAGGTGATGTGAATAGGGATGGTGTGGTTAACATCCTTGATTTAATACTCGTGTCTCAGCATTTTTAAATGTAGTGGTACGTAAAAAGAGAAGCGAACATCCCTGTGATAGTGCGATTAGAGTACACTCATACAATAAACATATTATCGATTAAATTGAAGGTTTTTGCATGCGTATATGGGGATTTTTGCTTTTTCTTTTCATACTCTTCATCGGTTGTGGACCGAAAATGCAAGAGGAGTCGGTCTTGTGGCAGATTACCTTTTCCTCCCTCGGTGCTAAAGTCAATTTTACAAACGAAGCGGCGATTAAGCAGCTATCTGCCTTCAATTCCGATGGCGTGGTGGTAGCACAACTTGATTTTCCTATACAACCGCGACGGACAGAAATGTTGTATTTTGAATGGCAGGAAGGAGAAACCTATAGATTTGAAGTGGTCTCACAATCGGATCAGGTGAGTGTTCAAACTATGACTGCACCACGTATCTATCCACGGGGTAGTTTGGAAATTGCTATTCCATACGGTGCTGCATTGAAGGTAGATGCAGAAGGTTTTACAAGCAGAGATCAGAAGGCACTCGTTCTGCGCGACAGCGAGATGACAGCGACGGTAATTGTGCAGAACGGAAAAACGCCAACTACTTTTGATTTAGAATTGTGTCTACCTGCAACATTTTCTATTACCCCACTTCCTTCGGACTGGAAAATAGAGACAGTTGAGGACCAGAAGTGTCTTTCAACAACGGGTACGTTTAGTGTTGCGTCCGAAGTGTGGTATCAGGAATTAGGTTTGAAAACTACTGATGTTTCAATAGAAACACAAGAAGAATCAACTACACAAGAAATAACAGGAGCAGTTCGTTTTACGACAACCGAAGGAGAGACATGGGAGCAGAAGACTTTGGTAAAGTTACGATTAGCTAATGTTCAAGAGATTGTTGAGAATATTGCTGTTGAATCGATTGAGATGCCAACGGATGCGTCGGGTATAGCGGATCCAAGGCAACGAACAGATGCGATCTATCACCCCCGTCCTCTATTCAGCTGGCTTGGATCAGAACAGACTGATCCGTATACGCCAAGATCCCATCAGACTATCCGTCTTTATAATCGGGGAGAAGAGACTATCCATGTAGTGATCTCATCAATCAACCGTGATGTGAACAGTGGAGAGGTAGTGCCTTTTTTGGCACCACCTGATGTGGTGAATGCGGGTACTGATCAGAGTCTCAGCTTTGCCAGTTTAACGGGAGGCGAAGTAACATCCATCTCTTTGCCTATCTATTTTCAATCGCACTCTGCTGAAACGGGTAGATACGAACGTGATATTAGTGTGAAGGTATGGGGCAGCGATAGAACAGTCCTGAATGAAAAGAGACCGCTTCATATTGTAGTTCCAAACCGACACGCGCTGTATGTGAGTGGATTAGCAGTGATCGCCAGTTGCGTTGGACTTGTCGTTTTGCTTCGTTTCCATCGGCAATTCTTCGTCCGTTTCACGACAAAACAATTGATTGTTATTGCACTCTTCGGCACAACGATCTTTGTAACGGTTGTGGTACCATCAACACTGTTCTTAAATCTTATCCGTGCAGTGCTCGGTCCTTTTTCTGTGCTGTTGACAGGTTTGGTTAACGAGACTCTTTACTATGCGTTACTCACAGCTTTGTTGATTTACATGTGCGGTGCTCCTAAAGGCTTCAAGAACGGAGAACGCGATACATCACAGACTTACAGTAAAGGTGGCATTATCCTTCTCGTCTCTGCTGTTCGTTTGCTGCTCGGTGGTGTTACATTTGGACTTTTCACGCCGATGACGATTATATTCACTGGTACGAGTGTGTTATTGTTAGAGGCAGGTTTTTTCCTCGTGCGGAGACGTGGTCTGCTGATGTGGGGACTTGTTCTCGGTGTCTGTGATGCGATTGCTGTCTATGTTGATTTTCAACTTTCAATCCTGTTTTACCGTCTCTTTTACGCAGATTGGTATATTTTGCTGCGGATTCTTGTTGAAGGATTCACATATACGTTCATTGGTGTGCTGCTCGGTGCAAGATTAGGTCGTGGTTTGTGGCGAGTTGCGGATTAATTTGTGCACGCTTTAGTACTGAATGCTGATTTACAATTTCTTTTTTCTAACTATCTATTGAGGATGTATTTCAATGAAACAATTACGAGCTTTTAGTCTCTTATTATTGCTTATTTTTCTATCTATCAATGCAGTGATGGCAGAACTGAATGTCAACTGGGTTCGCACAGGTGTCGTGCTTGAAACTAAAACAAAAGGTGAACTTGGGTCAAAAATAGAAATTGCAGTTGGTCAAGAAAGCACAACATTTAAGACTGTTTCGTCTCTAAGTCTTGATGAAAAACGTGTCTTACTGCAATTTGCGTGGCAACCGAACAAGCGTTATCAGATTCGGTTAGGAAAGGATATAGTTGATGCCACTTCCCCACTGAAACCTGTCCCGTATCTCATTAGAACGATTGAATTAGATGGACTATTGTCCTTGATGGAAAATCTCCGTCAACCTGCAAAGCCGACTGCATTGACCTTTGGAAGCGGGACTGATTCACACAAACTTGCAGTTGCAACTGATAGAGGACATCTGGCGATTGTTAATGCTATTTCAGGGGAAGTAGATTGGAAGACTCGTATCTCTGAAGGTTATGTTAGACACATCGCTTTTAGTCCTGATAACAAGCTGCTCTATATTGGTGAACAAGCTGCAGATGGATTTATCTACTGCTATGACTTGATTGGAGATACACCGCAACTGCGTTGGAAATATCGGACTGCAGATGATATTGAGACTTCAACACCGAGCAATCCTGAGAGTGTTTATGCCTGGGTAAGTTATCCTGGTCAATCATGCATGCGGACTCTGCCGAATGGTGATCTGGTAGTTGCGGGTGTCCATTCGTGGACACATGAGAATATACCTCAGAAGCGATCTCTGCTCTATCGGTTTGATGCTAAGACAGGTGGTGTTAAATGGAAGTTTCCAAGTGAAGAAACAGTGCAGCAGATATTTCGTTGGTTTGATGTTAGCGCTGATGGAAAGGTGCTCGCGCTTATTATAGATGAAAGTGGCAAGGGTAATGGGATGTTGTCTGTGATTGATACATCCACCGGTAAGGAAAGGTGGCATGCAGATATTGAACCACTTGCCCCATATTTTAGAGGGGTTACTTTTTGGCGTGGTGTCAGTATGTCGTCGGATGGTAAGTTTGTTAACGTTACAACAGATGATGGACGTGCTTTTATTTTTGATGTCAATCAATCTGAACCGATATGGAAACAGAGTTTGGCAACACCTATTGAAGTCAGCGGCGTGCCGATTATTGCAACAACCGGCACAATTGGTGCTACGAACAGTGATGCACTGTTTGTAACGGGTGATACATATATCCCTTACCATCTTCAGAAAGGTGCGCAACGTCCATCTACGTTGCACCCAAACGGCATGACGTTATTTGCATATTCGTGGGGTGGAGAGAAGATTTGGCAGTGGAAACTTGAGAATATGCCGCAAGGTTTACGTGTTGATGCTGGGGGTCGTTATGCTGCCTTAGCAGTTTCCAAGCGGAGTCAGAATCCGAATGAGAGTCTGCACGGTATTTCTGTATTTGACTTGATGGCAAATGGTAGTGGTCTGTCAAAATATCTGTATACGTATCGGACTGAGGGGCAATTGCCTTATGATACGCTTGCGATTAGTGCTGATGGTTCTATGATTGCCATCGTTGAGATGCCGATTGTGTTACCTGATGAGACGTTGCGGGGTAAGAATAGGGTGCATGTGTTGTATTGATTGTATTCTCTTATAGAGACTTTAATAATCTCATCAAAGCACACTTTGTATTTTAACAAATAAAGTATTAGGAGTTAATTCTAACACAAGAATTGAAACTTTAATTGACAACAGATGTAGGTTTCTATGGAACATTATCTATCAGAAAAAGCACAAGATGAAAGAAAACTCAACGAAAAACGTCGTTACGGTGATAGACCTTTTGATCTAAATCCTGTTTCCACAGCAAGTATTTCGGACTTGAATCTTGCACTGTTCATTTATGAATTTCTTCCCCAAACTGTCTCTGAAGAGATAATGGCACTTAATGAAAGAGCATTGAATGAACAATTGGCCGCTACGGAAATGATATCTGCTGTTGATCAGCCAACACCTACTGTGTTTGGAATTCTTACACTTGGAAAGAATCCACATGATTTTGTCTATGGAGCTTATGTACAGTTCCTAAGAATTGATGGAAATGACTTAGCCTGTCCTATTATTGACAGTCTTGAGATTCGTGGTGCGATTTCTGACCAGATTCAGCGTTTAGATGACAAACTTGTTGCACACAACCGAGTTGCCGTTGATATTACGTCTGGTCCTGTTGAAAAGCGAACGTCCCTTTATCCGATTGAGGCACTGCAACAGATTACCCGAAATGCTATTATGCACCGGACTTATGAAGGCACAAATGCCCCTGTCCGTGTAACCTGGTTCAATAACAGAATTGAGGTTATAAGTCCAGGGGGTGTTTACGGAGGTGTCACTGCAGATAACTTTGGAGATATGGGAGTTACTGACTATCGTAATCCGAATTTAGCTGAAGCGATGCGTATTTTAGGATTCGTGCAGCATTTTGGTATGGGTATCCCGATAACTAAGAAATTGTTGTCTGAGAATGGAAATCCTGCACCTGAGTTTAAGATTCTTGATACATTTGTTATTGCTACGATGTATGGTAGGGATATGGAATATTCTTGATGACGACAAAACACACTGACTAAATCAAACAAACCCATTCTCTCCACTCAGTATCGTTTTACCACAAGGTTATTTAGTTTTCAGTTTTTTTTGCGATCATTTTCAAATATGTGAGCACCGTGTGTAGGTCGGGTAGAGCGAAGCGAAACCCGAAATTTATTGATTTCGGTTGTCATGTCGGGTTTCGCTCACGCTCTACCTATAAGTGTAAACTTAAGAAACTTTCTGTATTTTTATGAATCCTTCTCAATAGCCACTATGATTGAGACTGTTTTATATTTAGTCCCGTAGGGACGATATGTTTATAGAAAACTGTCCCCACCCGTCTTGAGTTCCGTAGAAACGGCATATTTATTGTTGATGTACATATAAACATATCGTCCCTACGGGACTGAAGAGGCGTGGGGTAAACATTCTTCTATAAACATATCGTCCCTACGGGACTAAAGAGGTTTTCTGACATCAAATACTCCTTAAGTTTACACCTATGGGTTTCGCTCACGCTCTACCCGACCTACGAATATTATTAACAGGTGTGATAAAAATATACAAATATACCGAAAACTAAATTACCCTAATCTATGGAAAATGAGGAACATAATTTTAAGAGTTATCGTTAAGACAAATAAAAAAGGCACGCTTACAAGCGTGCCTGTGTAGGATAGGGAAGGCATGTCACCTACAAATTACTTGCAACCTTAATCCGATTCTGAGCACGCGCAAGGGCAGCTTCAGCACGGGGACGATTTAGGTCTGGAGTATCTGTAGAGAGTTGTTCTTGGGCACGGTCGCGGGCGTTTTCGGCACGGGTGACATCAATATCCGATGACCATTCCGCTGTTTCAACCAATGCGGTGACGCCTGTACGCAACACTTCAAAGACTCCACCACTCGTTGCCAAACGTCGTTGGGTGTCTGATGATTCGGTGATGCGGATTTCACCGACCTCTAATGCAGTGAGAAAAGGGATGTGTCCTGCCAGAATCTGAAAGTTGCCTTCCACTCCTGGCGCACCTACACTGTTCACGTCACCGTCAAATATTAGTTTTTCCGGTGTTCGAATTTCAAGATGAAAACTTCTGCTTTGCATAAGAATAAGTGTCTTTCTGATTGCTGCATGCTGAGAACTAATGACTAATCAGCTGCTTCTTCTAATTTTGCTTCTGCTTCTTTTGCTTGCTCAAATGCTTCGTCAATAGTACCGATATACCGTAGTGATTGTTCAGATAGTTCATCGCAATCACCGTTAAGAATTGCTTGGCAGCCTTGCACGGTATCCTCAATCTTCACATATTTACCTGGTGTCCCTGTGAAACGTTCAGCGACAAACATCGGTTGTGTGAGGAACATCTCTATCTTCCGCGCTCTATTGACGACTAACTGTTGATCGTCCGACAATTCGTCAACGCCGAGGATTGCGATAATATCTTGTAGGTCACCATATTCCTGTAATACCTGCTTGACTCTAAAAGCCGTCTGATAATGTTCTTCACCGATAATCTCTGGTGATAGGATACGTGAACTTGAAGTGAGGGGATCTACTGCGGGGAATCTTCCCTTTTGAACGATGCTTCGTTCTAAGCGAGTTACAGCGTCAAGGTGTGCAAAGACAGAAACCACAGCCGGATCGGTATAATCATCAGCGGGAACATAGACCGCTTGGAATGATGTGATAGAACCGTGTTGTGTAGAGGTAATGCGTTCCTGCAGCTCACCCATTTCTGTTGCGAGTGTTGGTTGGTATCCGACAGCAGAAGGCATCCGTCCGAGGAGTGCTGACACTTCACCACCAGCTAATGTGAAACGGAAGACGTTGTCAATAAAGATGAGAACGTCTTGTCCTTGCTGATCGCGGAAGTATTCCGCCATAGAGAGGCCTGCAAGTCCGACACGGAGACGTGCGCCAGGTGGTTCATTCATCTGTCCGAACACCATTGCGGTTTTGTCGATCACGTTGTAATCATCAAGTTCAAGCCAGAACTGATTTCCTTCACGTGTCCGTTCACCGACACCACAGAAGACGGAATAACCGCCGTGTTGTGTTGCGATGTTGTAAATCAATTCAGCGACCAGAACGGTTTTGCCGACACCAGCACCCCCAAAGAAACCGACTTTACCACCCCGAACAACAGGTTGTATTAGGTCAATGACCTTGATACCTGTTTCTAACATTTCGGTTACAGTGGTAAGATCTGCTTGGGGAGGCGGTGGTCTATGAATAGAATAGCGTTCGGATTCACCGACGTCGCCTCTCTCATCAATGGGTTGACCCGTAACATCAAAGACGCGTCCGAGCACTGCGTCTCCGACAGGGACGGTGATGGGACCGCCGGTATCCGTAGCGAGTGTGCCGCGAACTAATCCGTCGGTTGTGTCCATAGCGACTGCCCGTACACGGTTTTCTCCTAAGTGTTGCTGAACTTCAAGTACCAACTCGCTTCCATCGTAACGTGGGACTTTAAGAGCGTTTAGGATATCTGGCAGTTTGCCTTCTGAGAAATCTATGTCTACTCGTGCGCCGACAACTTCTAATATCTTTCCTTGGTTCATGAGAAATTCCTTTATATTTAACGTATATTTTCTACTCTTGTGGTGCCAATTTATTGTAAACATCCATTTTTGGATCATCCCAACCTGCGCGAAGTCCGGCTTGCACGATCAAGAAACGTCGTTCTTCAGGAGTAAGTGGTCCATCATAGTAGGATTTTTCCAAAAGTTGTGCAAGTTTGTCTGCAGACAAAACAACATATTCAGTATTTGTTTCTGGATCCACAAGGCGTAAAAGGTTACCTTTAGCATCTTTAACTGCTTGCCGAAGTTCTTCAGAAATTTCGATCATAATTCCCCCTTTACAACCCTAAAATTGCATGAATCTCAGTCAACGAGTCTATAATCCTAAGAATTATTCATCATCCCTATACTTAAAAAAATGAACAAAATCCATGTCAAATGCTGTGTTTCTAATATGCGCAGCATTTGTCGTTGAGAGTCGCAACGCTCCGTATGCATTTTTTCCTCGATAGTTGATTCTAAATGTGCGTAAATCAGGGATGGTGTCTGATGTTTTTGCCATAAGGATATGGATCTGCGTTAAATCAGTTTGTTTTAATTTGTTTTTGTTGTTATAGAAACTCTCATGACCTTCTAATAGCCGAATAGACACAAGCTCAAATGAGTAAGGATCATGCATCGCCTCCTTGAGTCGCTTAACAACAATGTGTTTTGCCCATTCTTCACTCCTTTTGTCGACTGGCTTTTTCAAATCAACCGAATTCGTTTTGTCATACGATTCTTGGGTGTTGACAGATCTGTCATGTAATTTCCATCCAATTCCGAATCCAATCCCAATACCTACCACAAAAAAAATTGTTGATGCCCAAAAAACTCTTGTCACTTCTATATTCCTCCACAACATAAACTCAAAGTTTTCACAGATTTGGAAATGTCTCTTAAAATCTGCTGTTAACTTTCTAAAGCGGCTGCGCCACTGACAATTTCTGATATTTCTGTTGTGATTTGTGTCTGACGTGCTCTGTTGCGTTGTAAGATTAATTCGTCTATAAGTTCTTT
The DNA here is from genome assembly GCA_965261435.1 of Candidatus Poribacteria bacterium. Classification (GTDB taxonomy): domain Bacteria; phylum Poribacteria; class WGA-4E; order WGA-4E; family WGA-3G; genus MSPOR6. Next base: position 696,560 of record CBDHDL010000021.1, on the reverse strand, counting down.
TGCTTTTTGTGTGGCGTTTTCCATCGCAGCCATTCGTGCTGCTTGTTCCGCTGCATTTGAGTCTAATAGCACCTTCCACATCTGCATGTTCAGATGTTTACCGAGTAGCATTTCAAAGAGTTCTACTTGATTCGGTTCATAGATAAAATCCAGAAATAAAGTATCGCCTTCCGGTTCAATGGGTTCAAGTGGCAGAAGTTGCTCAATAAGCACAGTCTGAAGTATAGCAGATTTAAAGTTGTTGTAGATTACCTCAACCTTGTCAATTTTCTTATCAATATAGAGATGTTCAAATTCGTGGACAACATCAACAGCCGTCTGAAATTCAAGTTGACGGAAGATATTGATGTATGCATCCGTGATGTCGTATCCGCGTCTTTCGAAGTGTTCTTGGGTGCGTCTACCGATACAGATAAGTGTAACGTCTGCGCCGTTTTCTTCATGGTGCTGTATCTGTTGGGTCGTTGCGCGGATGACGTTGCTATTGAAGCTACCGCATAACCCACGATCACCAGAAACAGAGATGATACAGACATGTTTGACTTCGCGCTCTTCGAGTAAGGGATGTGTTAATGCCTCTGTCTCAACATCCATTTGCGAGATTAGATGACCGAGAATTGTATTAAGTTTCTCTGCATAAGGACGCGTATTCAAGATGTTTTCTTGTGCCCGACGGAGTCTTGCTGCAGCAACGACACGCATTGCATCGGTCACCTGCTCAATGTTTTTGATACTGGAAATACGCCGACGTATCTCTCGTAATGTAGCCATGACTATTCACCTTCTGCTGTTGCTTCCTCACTCTGCGGTTCTGATGCCGGTGTATCACTCCAATTTTCCTTGAACGCCTTCACTACAGCGTGCATGGTTTCACGCAATTCATCACTCAACTCACCGGTTTCTGCGATCTTTGTGAGGAGTTCCGCATGATTTCTGTCAAGGTATTGTAGGAATTCAGATTCAAACCGTGCAACTTCTGATTCAGTTACATCATCTAAGTAGCCGTTGGTGCCACAGAAAATAGAGGCGACTTCGCGTTCAACAGGCATCGGTTGATATTGGGGTTGTTTAAGTAATTCAACAAGTCGTGTACCGCGAAGCAGCATAGACTGCGTAGATGCGTCTAAATCGGAACCGAACTGTGCGAATGCAGCAACTTCTCGGAAACTTGCAAGGTCAAGTTTTAGCGTACCAGCTACCTCGTCTGACTTCATTGCTTTGACCTGTGCATCTCCTCCGACACGCGAAACAGATGTACCGACATCAATTGCAGGTCTTACACCTTGGTTGAATAGATCTGTTGTTAGGTATATCTGTCCATCTGTGATGGAGATAACGTTTGTTGGGATGTATGTCGTCAAATCACCTTCAAAGATCTCAATTATCGGTAGTGCTGTGAGAGAGCCGCCACCCAAATCGTCACTGAGTTTGGCAGAACGTTCTAACAGGCGTGAGTGCAGATAGAACACATCACCCGGATACGCTTCACGTCCCGGAGGTCTGCGTGAAAGCAGCGACATCTGACGGTATGCCCACGCGTGTTTAGTCAAGTCATCGTAGATGATAAGCGCGTGTTTTCCGTTATCCCGATAGTATTCTGCCATTGATGTGCCTGAATAGGGAGCAAGATATTGCAGCGGAGATGGTGCACTTGCAGGAGCAGATACAATCGTCGTATATTCCAACGCATTATGTTCACGGAGCGTGTTGGCAACTTGCGCAAGCGTAGACCCCTTTTGCCCAATGGCAACATAGATACAGTAGACATCTGTATTCCTTTGACTCAGAATAGCGTCTATCGCAATGGCAGTCTTACCAGTTCGGCGGTCCCCGATGATAAGTTCGCGCTGCCCTCTACCGATAGGTGTTAGACTATCAATAGCCTTTAAACCTGTGTAAAGTGGCTCATTAACAGGTTGCCGTTGAACGATGCCTAACCCTTTCTGTTCCACGGGGAGTCGGTGTTCTGTGTTTATTTCTCCTAAACCATCGATGGGGTCACCGAGTGCATCAACGATCCGTCCGAGAAGTGCTTCACCGACGGGGACTTCTGCCAGTCTACCTGTGCGTTTAACGGTATCACCTTCATGTATAAGTTGGTCTTCACCGAAGAGTACGCAGCCGACGTTGTCTTCTTCAAGGTTAAAAGCGATGCCGTAAATATCGTTCGGGAATTCGATCATCTCACTCGCCATAGCGTTGGCAAGTCCGTGTACCCGGGCGATACCATCGCCTACCTCCAGCACAGTGCCGGAGTCATAGACATCTACGTCCTGCTCGAACTGTTGCAGCTGTTGTTTTAGTATATTCGATATTTCGTCCGGTCGGACTTCTCTTGCCATATTTTCAATCCTCTATGGAGTCGCAATTGTCTTTCTTTGATGTGTAATCTGGAGTGCCTTATATAATACGAATTAACGGGATCCGTATTGGTAGGTGCGATTTCCTAACCAATGCAGAATACCAAACGCGTATTCTGCAGGATCCGAGAATATAGGTGCGGTTAGGAAACCGCACCTACCGCAGCATATAAATAACTATCCTTTTGCGAGTTGTCGTTTCAAACGTTGCAATTGTGTCGTGACACTTGCATCAAAAACGGTGTCGCCTAACTGAACAATAAACCCACCTTGAATTTCTTCATCGGTTTCGGTTTCTAATCGCACCTGTTTTCCTGAATATGTGCTTAGTTGCTGTGTCAGTTGTTGTTCTTGTTCATGTGTAATCGGTATAGCGGTTTTTACTTTAGCAACAACCCTACCGGCAGTTTCATCAACAATCGCCGAAAAGACATCCATAATTGCAACAAGGTAGCGTTCACGTTGTTTTAATGCAAGCAACGTAAAGAAGTTGATCGTCAGGGAATTCATTGATTCAGAAAAAAGCTGCTGAAATGTTTCGCTTTTATGTTGTGGTGACAACAGCGGTGAATTGATAAATTGTGTGAATTCCTCTGATTGTTCAATCAACTCACGTATTTTTTCGACATCAGCGGTAATGGCATCTATAGCGTTCTGTTCATCAGCCGCTTCATATAAGGCACGCGCATAAGGTTTTGCGACCCGAATGTCTCTCATAGTTCGTTCTTACCTGTAAAGAATAAGTAATTTCTATTGAGGTGGTTCCGCAGACAATCTACTAATTGAAGCATCAATAATACTTTGATGTCTTTCTGGATTAAGTTCTGCGCTAATGATTTTGCTTGCTGCGTCAACAGCGAGTTCAGCCACAACGCCGCGCAGTTCCGAGATAGCGTCGTCTTTTTCACGTTGTATTTCTGCGCGTGCTCTGGCGATCTCATCTTCAGCTTCTTGCCGTGCTTGTGCCACGATTTCCTGACGTTCGGTGTTACCTTGCTCAATCGCAGTTTGAATTTTGGCTTGCGCCTCACTTTCAATATCCCCTAAACGTTGTCGTGTTTCTGCGGTGAGTCTATCTAATTCTTCTCGATCAGTCTTCAGTTGTTCCAACTGGTTCACGATTCCAATTCGCCGTTCCTCTAAAAGTCCACCTACTTTACCAAAGACGAACTTCCAGAGGACAAGCAGCACTATAAGAAAACCGATGGTTTGGATGATGATTGTCTTTGGCTGAATACCGAGTAAGTATAAGAGACCCTCTTCAGCGGGAGTATCCGCGGCAAATACGCTGTTGATACAACTATACATCAAAATGAGACAACATGCATATAACTTTTTTCTCATAAGTTTTGTACTTTGCTATTTGATACCTCAACTTGTTGGGCAATTTTGATGCCTCAACAAGTTGTCGGTTGCGTTTGCTTGTTTAGCTTATATATTTAGAATAATGATCTATATCACTGTTATTCAGCGGCTTGTTCCATCTGACTGGTACCAGTGTCGGCATCAATCATTTCTTTGAGCATTTCACCTTCAGGAAGTTTTGCCTGCAGGATAAAGAACATTAAAAGTGCATAAATAACAAGCGATTCAATAAGAGCCAACCCGATAATCATTGCTGTTTGAATTTTTCCAGATGATTCCGGTTGCCGCGCAATTCCTTCAAGAGCAGTACTTGTTGCCTTTCCTTGCGCTGTTGAGGCAAAAATAACAGCGATCGGTAACCCTAAAGTTACACCAAACGCTAAGACTGCTAAGTAAATCATGAAATGTCCTCCTTGGACAGATAGGGCAAGTTTACACTTGACCTAAAGAATTAATGATGCGCTTCATGCGCTTCGTCGTCGTGTTCTATGAACAGCACGATATATATTGATGTTAAGATAGTAAAAACGAATGCCTGCAAAAAGCCAGCAAACAACCCGAAGAACAGCATTGGTACCTGAACTGGTATTGGGAGATAGAATGCCCCTATGGTAATCATTCCCAGAGTTGTGAGTTGAATAACAACCGATTTTTCGCCGAAGATATTGCCGAAAAGCCGGACAGCAAGTGAACCTGCACGTGATAACTGTGCAATAACTTCAAGTGGGAACATCAAAATCCCTAACAACGGGGGGTTACCGATTAAATGTTTCAGATACCCTCCTAACCCGATTTCTCTAATAGCGATAATTTGAACGCCTAATACTGCCGTTACACCGAGTGCAAGCGTTGTGTTCAAATCTGCAGTTGGTGGTTGGAGACCCGGAATGATTCCAAGAAAGTTCAGGAAGAGAATGAAGATGAATAAGGATCCAACGAATGGGATATACTTTTTGCCGTGGTCACCTAATATGCCTCCAAAGAAGTCCGTGATACCCCCCACAAATACCTCTAACAGGGTTTGTCCTTTTCCTTCAGGTATCCGTTTCAACTTCCGGGTAACGAAAATAAAAAACAGTGTTAAGACGATAACAGCAAAGAATGTGTTGGGAATTAAATCCGGTTGATGCCACCGAGTCGGTTCAGGGATAATATTATCCGGTAGAAGTTGTGAAATCGGATAAAGTAGACTACGGTGGCCATTATCGGCTGCGAAACCTCCGGCTATTGCAACCAGAGTGAGTCCGACAGCCAGGCATATAAACGATATTTTTTTCATACGTTGTCTTTAATATCTCTTAAATTTTGGAATACTTTACCAATGTTTTTTTTAAGTAGATTTGTTAGGTTATTATTGTTGATCGGGGTCTTTATTTTTAAAAACGTCTACCATCAAACCGAATGCTTTGATGATGATAGTAACTTGTACTAAAACAATTCCTCCAGCGAATGCATATATATTCAGCCATTCAGCTTTATTAAATAAGAAATAGAGGATTACACCGAGTATTGCATATTTACCAAAAGCAATGAAACCGAGCAGATATTTTGTTTTCTGCGTTTTTCCGGGACGAATCAATCTCCGAATTATGAATTCAATTGACCAGAACAGACTAAGACCAATTGCACTGCCGATAAGAAAACTTGGGGTCGTGATACGTTTGAAGATTAACAATACTACTGAAATAGCGACGGTGAGGCAAATTGTTAAAACATAAACGTGTCGGATAAAACGGTCACCAAATTCAAGTGTGGGACCCATTTTAGTAGGTGACTCCTTTGTCAAAATTTTAGTAGGTGACTCCTTTGTCAAAATTACCGCGATGTGTTGTCCAGTCTCAAGTGTTTATCCATTTTGTCTATATTAATTGTTGTTCCGAATCGCGTCGCTGTTTCGCCTTTCGAAAAACTACAATGTATGCAACAACTGAACCCAGCACTAACCCGATATTTGCACCGATATCCGTATTACCAAATTCTCGTCCAATCAATCTACCAACGAAAAAACCCATAGAGAGAGTGAGGACAACCATTAGCCCGAGCGAAGCGAGATCGAACATATCTATATTTGTCAATATGTTTGCGTCATGTTCTTTGCTACTGCCTCTTCTACTGCCTCTTCTACTGAACCACGTGCTTCCAAAATAAAAGATGCAAACTATGATCACATATATGATCTCTATTGAAGCAAACAAGAAATAGAGTAGTCCTCCGAGAACTGTGTACCTACTGAAAAAGATGACACGTTGTACGGACTTTGTTCGCTTCGTTTTTCCAAGAAGAATAGACCTCCAAACTACAAATTCAATAAGCCAGAATAGACTGTACCCAATAGTACATCCAATGAGAAAAATTGGAAGCGTAGAAGTTATTGCTGCATTTAGTCGGGCTTTAAATAACTCTGTTAACACTGTTTCCAGAATAACTACTATAGTCAAATTGAGTATAAAATTGTAGATGTAACGGATAGCCCGGTCATCAAATGCCAAAACTGTCCTCATTCTGAACGTCTCCTTTGTGATAGTAATGGCTGTTGGCGGATGTAAAATATACTGTTGCCGGTAGTTTTAGGTGTTTTCTCCTTTATCTTCTTGTGCTTGGTGTGCCTGCTCACGGCGTTGTTTTTCCATGCGTTCCATTTTTCGGTTCCATCGCGCTATTGACCGAAACATCTCCATGAATCCAGCAGCGACTCCGAGTACAAACCCGATGTATGAACCTATATCAGCGTTGCCTAATTTTCCCCCGATCCACTTACCTCCGAAATATCCTATAGCAATAGCAAGGGCAAGTGTTATTCCAATTGAAGCGAGGTCAAACATACCTAAATTTTCATGTTTGAATTGGTCTAATCGTCGTTTAAACATGACGTTTATTTCCACAAAATGAAAATGGTGTTAGAACAAGTTTCCTCCTTAAGCAACGCAATAAATTATACTACAAGATTTGTGTTAATGCAAAAATTTTGCAATGTAATCCCATTTCTATAAATCATTGTCTCATTAGACGGTTATGATGGTAGTTATTCTTCAGGCCACAAACTGAAAGTTTGTGGTACAAAAAAGAGGTATTTTGAATTTGAAATGGTATAAGGTGTGTAATTATTTTGTGAAATGTTGTATTGTCCTGAAGCGTGGATTTTGTCTCAATCGTTGCTAAATGTACTTGCTTATGGCATTTGGAGGGTTTACAATTTCTGATGTTATTTGTTGTCATCTTGAAGAGATTTTGCTGCAAATATTGCCAATCGTAATTCTTCGTTAAAAAGTTCATAGACAGGTGTTTTCCCACTCAATTGTTCGCTTTCGTTTAGAATGATTCCTACGCCTTCACCCCGTCGTTCTAAGAAGTGGTGCCGCTTCACCTGTTTTCCTATATCATCTAAAGTAATTTCCGAAAGTAAACGAGATAAGAGTTCATTACGCGTGGCTTGACTATAACGTAATTTTTCAATTGTTACAGTATTTGCTAAGGCACCTGGGGAATACAGCTCAAGTCGATCCGTAAACATGAACAGTCGGATTTTGGAAGCACTTTTTGAATAATCTCTATGTACAACTGCGTTAACGATTGCCTCAAAAACGGCGCGCATGCTGTATTGAGGTTGGTCTATTCTACCAATGTCCTTACGCGCTGATACCTCATTGTGTTTTTGGACAAATTTAAAGGCATCTATAATCTGTTGGTCAAGTGGTCCCTTAAAATCTTTTGCATCAATTTGATAGTTTGCATCTTTTTCTGTACTCCTATAATAAACGGCTTGAATAAAACTGTTATAGAGGTAATTATCAGGTGTGTCATGACACATCAAAACCCCAGCGACAGAAGCACGGATATCCCGCCCTTCTTGAACAAGTAAACTTCTTTTCAAAAGTAGGTCTTCTATCACATCTTCAGGGGCACTTTCTGTGATAAATTTGCGATAGAGGGATTCTCTTAATGTCTCTTTATTTGTGTTTAGTACGAACTGTTCATCAAATTTGATAATCCTTGCTTGCGAACGACTTTGTAACAGTCTTGCTAACTGGTCTGTCCGCATTTCTCTTTTGCTGCTTCCCTGGCGAGTGAAATACCCGTTAGACGTTTTGTGAACAAAAAAACTTCTCGGCACCTCTATTTTCAGCAGGTTTTTATCATCAATCCGTAATTTTTCTGTGAAAATGGGAACGGTGGGTTCAATGTTATCTTCACATATTTCAACAACCGTTTTTTCTACTTTATTCAGTTCCTGCAGTTCAAGTCCGACAATTTCCCTATTGTCGTCAACTCCGATAAGTAGGACGCCGCCTTGGGAGTTTGCAAAAGCAGCGATCTCATCTGCCAGACTGTTTCTGTGAGGCATCGCTATTTTGAATTCAATTGTTGTGTCTTCACCAAGCATAATTTTTTCAATAAGTTCGGTTTGACTATGAAACATAACTAACCTCTGTCTTTATTGAATAAACGGACACACTTTTGACATGAGCGTAAATTATTTTGTAATACCATTTCTATTAATTTTTCTCTCATTACCGACTGTTTAGAAATGAAGCGGGAAACGGCACAATCTAACAGAATGTGCTACAATAAAGCAACATTTTCAATTAGAAATGGTATAATCTGTCCAACCGTCCTTCGGGTTTCACTACGCTTTAACCGACCTGCAAATTAACAATATTCTGTGTATAAGACATTAGTCGTTGTTACACTTCTTTTACATATCAATAGTATAACGCTCTTGCAGTTTAGGTTGCAAGATATTTAATGAAATCCGCGTTATTAAGGTGATTCGTAAGTTCTGCACTTCGGGGATTTTTTTTCTTGCAAGCATAAAAAATATATAGCATAATTAATACAACCGATGATAAACCGATTTCTTGATGAATTACAAGCAAAGTGTGGAAGCACAAACTGAACAAAGGTGAAAAAATGGTTAGCCGCAAAGACATTCAAGCCACGTGTGATGATATTGTACGTGAATTTGCACCGCACCATCTTGGCGTTCATGGAAAACTGATCTTGCAGTATTATCAAAACATGCAGTGGACAAGCGATATGTAGGTCAATCTCCAACTGCTGCAGATGCTGAATATGCCATGCGAATCTGTGAAAAGGTGCGCCAAGCGGTTCGGGTAGAGTTGAAATTGCCTATTGAAGAAAATCAGAACAATAGCTGATGAATCAGAATAGAACGTATCTCATAAATGATACAACGGACAGGGAAACCCAGTCCCTACGAAAAATAGTTTGTGTGATGAGAAATTTATGGACAATTAGGTTTATGAGATACACTTTAGAATCATTGGAATATTCTATTTGTTAGTGATATTGGGTTAAGCATTTTTCGATACTTGTTCGGTTATGAAATCACCGCTAATTATGATACAAAATTCGCTATTGTTTAACCGTACAATATTTCGGTGAACTGTACGGTTTGTAAATCTCTTGTTAGGCTTGTTCCTGTTTGGGTTGGTAAAGTGTTTTTTGAAAAATGTGTTTTTTTAATTTCGCCTGTTTTTGTACGGTTTGAACATTGATAATTTTTTAGGAATTGCAGTCGTTTTTCCGATCCAATAATCTGGTCTCTGATGTGTTGAATACGCGCGTTTTCTTTACGGTTTTTTGTGTTGATGGTCTTATAGTATATCTGATAGATTGTATTTCTGAATAGTTTCATACTAACACACCTTTTGAAAGTTGTCCTACGAATATTATTTTACTGTTTATATTTTATTAGCATCTATTGTGTAGTATAGTGTAACATATAAATATATGCTTGTCAAGTTAATTTTCAATTTTTTCTGATAGAGGCTTTAAATATCCATCAGTAAGCGTAAATTGCTATCGCTTAGGTGGAAATTGTGAGTGTGTGTCTTTAAAGACCTATCTCATATCAACTTCGTATCAATTAGGATAGGAAAATAGACAATTGCAACCACAAAAAGGACTTCTATCAAATAAAAAATGATTAGTGTGACCGAAAAAATAGCGGATATCCAACTACTTTTCGGTTTGCCTTTATGTTTGCTGAGATCCATCTTGAAATTGGTATCGGTTTGCTCTCTGATATCATCATAGACATATCGGAACAACCGTTGCTGCCAAAGATAATATCCATCCAGAATCCAAAATCCCACGATGGGAAGGAAGAATACCAAGGCAAAATATGGATTTTGCAGGTTTTCTCTCTCGCTTAAGACCAAATATGGATTTTGCAGGTTTTCTCTGGTGATTAAGACCATTGCTGCAACGAGGATCGTCATGCTCCAACTTTTTAAGAGAAAACTGTTCCGTCCCAAGCGGTTAATAACGGTTTGCGTCATTTCCAGATGTTTTACAACCTTTTCGGTACCGTTCATGGATTAATCCTCCTTATATCATGTTTGCAGTCTGATTGTATCAGCAGTATATCATAACGTCAAATGGATTTTCAAGAGAAAGATTTGGCATGGGTCTGAATTTTTGTGAATGACTTAGTAATACTTAGACTGATGTTAGCGCAGTTTCAAGATCCTCCACGGCTGCAATGGCTTCCTCAAGTTCTTTTCTGTAGATGTTGGCAACAGATACATGAGAAAGTTCGTTTAAAGTAAATTTTCGAGTCGATTCAATCTTGTCAACAACTTTTACATTCAAAAGAAGGGTGCCAGCATCGTTCTTTTCTGTTTTAATCGGCACCCAGAAATCTTCACTTTTCAAATCTTTTGGGTTTTCACGGTATTTTACAGCGAGGTCCTTTTTCTCACAATATTTCTTGATTGCCGCTTCAAATGCAGTGCGAACATAAATAGCACAAGCTTTATAGTCATTCTCATCAAGATGTTCTTTCGCTTTTTTCAAATATGGACTATCTTCCTTACACACGGGTATTTCGTATTCGTCGGTTGCCTTATAATAAAATTCAGTGTATTTCCAATTCTTTTCACCTAACCGTTGTTTAGCAATCTCATACCAGGCTTTATCGTAAGTCATCAAAAAGATCTGGTAATCTTTGAAGTAATTCTCAAGGATATCAAGGACTGGAAAGCGATTGGACATATCCAAACCGATAAGTACATCATCAAGTGCAAGAATTTTCATGCCCCGTTCTGGTTCTGGCAAGCACAAGATTGACGAAAGATAGATAGCAATAGCAATTGCTGCCAACTTTGCCTCGTTCAGGAAGCGATGATGTGAAGGTATATCTGTATCAAAAAATTCAACTTTTAAGAGTATCTCTCGGTTACCAAGCGTTTTCCAATCTTGGTTGTACGTAACGCCTTTAAAATCAAAGGCAAGCGCGACTTTGTATCCAAACTTGTTGAGAATTTCGGACACCTTCGGACTTAATTCTGCTAACCTGTTTGTTAATTCTCTGTTGAAGTTAACTATCTGTCTTTCCAGATCTGCAATTTGGTGTTTTGCACCTTTGCGGGGAAACGGAGGCTGAATGGCGTTCCAGTCCGCTGTGAGGGGTCTATCTGTACTGGGGTTGATGGTGTTTGCCAGCAGCACTTCAACCAACAGATCAAACAAATTCACAATATCGTTTTCACGATGAAGATAGTGTGTCTCCAATAGCACTTTGTAGTCAAGAAAGCCTTTCGCTTTTGCCGTTTCACTAATCAGTTCGTCAGTTATTTCTTTTGAATTTCCTGACCATTCGTAGATGTTTTCCTCTCGTTTAGCCTCTGAAAGAAAACGAAGTTTGATATGACCAGGATCCTCGGCAAAGATGTTCTGATGGGTTTCAAACGCCTGGTTCCTATTATCCTTGCTATTTTTGGGTTCACTGGATTCAAGAAGATACTTTAGGGCGAGATACAGTGACGATTTTCCGCTCCCATTTTCGCCATAAACAAGTAAGTTCTTTCCTGCATTATGAAGATTGATGCGATAGGTTTGCGGAAAAGCTCTAAAATTTTTAATTTCAATGTCGGTTATTTTCACAGTTTCCCCTGAATAACACGTATAGGTTTTATAACATCCAGATAATAAAGGTGACGTCGGACAAGATGCATCCTGTCATACAGCAGCTCAAAGATGTCCCGGAAAGCGGACATTTTATCACCCTGAATATCTTCAATTGACGGTAACTGTTCGTCCAATAACGGTTTCAAGAAAACTTTATCGCTCTTATGAAGTTCCAAGGGGAGGTATGCCTCATAAACCAGTCCATCAATAACTCGTTCAAAATATCCGAGCATTATACGATCGCGGGCGTACTTTAAATCCTCGCTGTTTATCTCCGGTTGCTGCTGTAGATAGATCAAGTAGTCAACGAATTTAGCAATGAGTGTTTTGTGGACTGGTGTGATGTCGGGAATCGGAATCTGTTGGATATATCCGCTACGCGCACGAAGCGGATCGATCGTCAATTGTTTTGACACCTGCGAATAGAACCACTCTACAGTCCGGGAATTGAGAAGTCCACAAAGCCATTTTTCCTCGGTTGGGATAAGATAGGACGTATTGCCATAAAAATAGCCAGCAGTATCAACAGCGAAAGTCTGATGATTATAGGTATTTGGACAGACCAGTTTCGGTTGTGCAAAACGTTCCGCATCTTTAAGAGATATTGGCAACTCATACCATTCCTGTTTTCCTTTTCTTTTACTCAAAGGTTCTTTATGTTTTTCCAGATATTTCAGGATTACTGGATAATCGTCTATTGCTATACCTCGGTGGGTAAAAATTAACCACTGCTTCGGTGTGTCAACATGCCAACGTCTGAGCTCCTGTCTGTGCAAAAACGGCTTTAAAATATCTGCAGAGGAGGGATGAGCTGCAATGAGTTTATTCCGCGTTGTTTTGTCTATTACAAAAACTTCGGTTGGAGTTGTGTTGATGCCGAAGGCGGACTTTGCCTTGATGTACTCGCTTAACGGTGATCCAGCGTTGCGCAGCTTGCTCACGTAAATTCACCACGTCTGGAGATTCAAGCGGGTTGCCGTCGGCATCCAACACTTTTTGCAGCTTCGGATAGCGATCCCGCCGGCGTTGCGTCAGCAACAGTGCAAGGTCCTCCGGCAATTTGACGAGACGATTCTTCTGATACGTCTCAACATCTTTGTAGGAATTATGGAATATTGCAATGATGTCAACACCTAACCGTTTGGCAGTTGTGAAGTCTGCTTTGGCTTTATCCCATTCTTTTTGATGTAACCATGCTTCCGCGCGATTGTAATAGGCTAAGGCAAGTTGAGGGTTCAATTCTATTGCTTTGGTATAGTCTTCAATGGCGAGATTAAACTTTCCTTTATCTACATAAGTTTTGCCGCGATTGTTATAGGCATCCGCATAGTGTGGATTAAGTTTTATCGTCGTGTTGAAGTCTATTACGGCGTTATCAAGTTCACCTTTTTGATAGTAAGCAGTGCCTCGATTGTTATATGCATCTACACGACACGGATTAAGTTTAATTAGATCGGAATATACTGTTACTGCTGTGTCTATTTGCCCAAGCATCAACATGACAGTTCCGTGTTGGAACGCTATTTCAGTGTCTAGTTCTTTTTTCGCAGTGCTGGATGAGGGATCAACCTGAGACTGAATTTTGTCAATGACTCTTCGGATGCCTTCCACCACATTTTGCCAACCTTTGCTTTCAGGAACCCATTCCTTAATAGGCATTCCCCTGTCCGGTAGAATCATAAAATCACTGAGTTGGTGACTGAGCCAGTCGCATCGCCCAAGGATGATTGGTATAACACGTGTTTCTGCTTTTAACGCTGCTGCTAATTCTTTGTTGCAGTTTTTGGAAGCAAGACTTGCAGCGGAAACGAGATAGAAAAGCAAATCCGAATCAGCGACCTTTTTGGCAATATCTTCATGCCATTCGTCACCCGCAGTAATTTCACCATCATGCCAAGTGGTGAGTTCATTTTTCTGCTCCATGACAGCAAGGCGTTCTCGCAAGTTGTCCTTTGCTGCTGTATCTTTATGTGAGTATGTAATGAATCCTTTTAACGTTTTGCTCATTGGATTTTCCCCACAGTCCCAATTTTTTTCGTCTGAATCGCGGATTATCGCGGATTACGCAGATTTCGCGGATTATTGACTTTGGTATCATCAGGTTGTATTTTGATGTTTGTTAATATACCATGTTGATACGTCCGTAGATTGTGCTGATGTGATGCTCTTAAAATCCGCGTTAATCCGTATCATCCGTGTAATCCGAGATTCAGACACTTGCCTCCACAATTGCAATCTCATCTTCCGTTAAATTATACAACGCATTCACCAGTTTATCAATCTCATTTTCAAGTGTAAGTCTTTACATTGGTCTGTGTTTTGGTGTGAGGGTTGTGTTGTATGTTCGGGGTTCTTTGTTGTTTGAATCTCGGAAGGCGCGGAGAACACGGAAAACACAGAGGAGGTTATTGCACATACCAACATCACTTCACAAAATTTGCCACCACTACCAAAAAACCTCTTATTTCCGCGTCATCTGTGTCCTCTGCGCCTTCCGCGATTCAGACAATGACACGGATGGCAGAAATTGAAAATCTTTCACATCAAGTAATCCGCTAAGGTGAGTGTTTTCTGTTTCACTGCTATGGCTGTGGAGGCGTTAGCAGTGCGGCGATGTCTTCTGGTAATTGAATACAGTTTTTCTGCTCAAAGTTTGGTAACGCTTACGAAAGTGTCACGGAATTTGTCACTTGCTGACATTCGCGGTAGAACGTTGAGGAGATTCTCTCACAGTATTTATTTTCATTTCGGTAATGTAGCCACCGTTCATCCATTTTTTCTTCATCATGTGGCTGATAGCCTGAATTGCAGGAAATTGAAGATCTACAAGTTCTATTTCTTGAATGGCATCCCAATCAATCACGGCTGTCCACAACTGTTCTTCTTCTGAATAGTGAACAACACCTTCAACTTCCAACTCTTCGCTATAGATGATAAGGGTTTGTCCATCTTGCAGCACAATTCCCTGACGTTCCAGATCTGCTATCGTGCCTGTGCAGTTTAACCGTACCCTGCCCTTTACGTCTGCGTTGTGGAAGTCTGCGAAAACTCTGACTTTATTCATCTTCTTTCCCTCCCAGGATTTGGAACTGTCGGTGTAAGCAGTTTACTAACTTGTTCGGGCGTAAGTCCTGTCAATGTTGCATGATGAGGACTCCGTCCAGCAGTTCGGACCACATCGCCACCTGCTTTTCGGACCTCCGCAACGGTTGTTATGCCAATTTGCCCATGCGGAATGGTTTTGGCCAATTCCTCAGTTGGTACACCTTCGGCACTTTCTACCGACACACCAGTGATTCCAGCCGGATGAGTTCCAATTCCTCGTTGAATGTCGCTCACTTGATTTTTACCACCCCGAACAACGAAAGCATCGTCTGGAATTCTTAAATCACTAATTTCCAATTTCTATTATCCAATCCGTTCATGCAACATACTTAATCCGCGATAGAGAAAATGTCACTGACACCATCTATGGAGTTGACTTTTCCGAAAGACTTAATTAGATCATCATTATTTTCAAAGTTATTTACGAAATCTTTAAGACTCATTGCAACAATACCCAATTCTTCTTTTAGATAATTCTTAATCTTCAGGATTTTTTTGTCATCTGTGAGAAAAATATCTCTGTTTGATAAGTAATGAGAATGAAGGTGATCCCAATCCAGATAACCTGGAGGCGTTTCTCCTTTGGGTCTGAAAAGATCATTGATAATTGACTTTGCAGATTCTAAAAATTCAGTACTCCCCGGTTTATTGAACTTTGGATTTATAAGAAATCGTTGAGCCTTGCTGTCAAAACTGCAGCGCATAATAGAAGGAATTGTTCTAATGTAGTAATCCGATAGAAACTGTTCTTCATCTGGTCTTAACTGAATATCCTCACGGATTCTTTGTGAAACTGCTAAATCTACGAGGTATGTCTTTCGGAATTCCTGGATATCCATAGATTCCCTTTTTTTCATCTTAAGGAGCGCGTCGGTATCCAAGGTAACTGACGGTAAACTATAGATATAGTCTTCCTTTATTACTTCAGCCTCTGTACGGTACCTTAAGATATTTAAGGTGCTGGCGGTAGGGAAAATTAGTGTGATAAGAATGTCTGGTAAGATAACTTGCCTAATATTACGAGCACTGTCAATCGTAGCTTGTCTAAATATGTCCCGTATCTCTGTTATAGTCTGAATTCGGAAACCATCGCAGACTTGACGAAGTCTATCAAATTGCTGCTTAGGACAATGTACAATTCCCTGCAATTGGTTATTTTTATCTTTCCGTTCTATCCAAAGATATTTTTTCAGGTCGTTGTCCTGAACAGACTCATTAAGAAATTTCTCTATTTCGGAAGAAATCTGTTTGAGTATATGATCCTCTACCCTGCTATGAATTTTTCCCCAACTATCGGATGCAATGGAACTTTCATCAAAACAGATTGTAATATCTGTATTTTTAATTTTTCCAATCTTCGTTTTCATTAATTCTGGATTCTTGGTATGCAATTCTCTTATCATTTGGTCACATGCTCTATGCATCTCGACTTTACTTTTAGTTGCTTCCTCTTCTAATTCTTGTAATAGCGTGTTAATTAAATCATCCATTGGATCCTCCTGATTTTTTCCACAATCGCAATTTCCGCTGATGTTAAATTATACAATGCGTAAACCAGTTTATCAATCTCATTTTCAAGTGTAAACCTTTACATTGGTCTGTGTTTTGGTGTGAGGGGTGTGTTGTATGTTCGGGGTTTTTTGTTGTCTGAATCGCGGAAGGCGCGGAGAACACGGAAAACACAGAAGGACTATGGCACATACCAAAATCACTTGCACAAAATATGTTGCCACGACCAAAAAACCTCTTATTTCCGCGTCCTCTGTGCCTTCCGTGATTCAGACAGCCCTCTCCACAATTGCAATCTCATCTTCCGTTAAACCATACAACGCATACACCAGCATATCAATCTTTTTTTCAAGATCGGAGGTGTCCGCATCGGGGTTGAAGGTTTTCGCTGCAAGGATTTCATTGACAAAATTAGTAATGGGAATTTTTTTAGCGGGGTCAATATTTGGAACATGGATTTGGTTTAAAAAGATACTAAATCCCCGAGACCCACCACTACCCAATGTGTTCGCAAGTCTTGAATAATACCAGCCAACAAGTTTTGAATTGAGTACACCGCATAACCAAGTTTCCTCTGTAGGTATAAAATAACATGTATTATTACAGTAAGACCCAGATCTATCTACGGTGAAAGCCTGTTGCCTAAAGATGTCAGGAGAAACAATCTTTTCCTTATCAAATTCTGCGTAATAAGCACAAGCCCTGAGATTCCACCAATTTTCGCCTTGGTCGTCTCTATTGAATAGTCCTTTACCTTTCGTTTTTATTCTTCCAGAATCTATCTGTTTTCCTATATCCTCAAGATAAGCGAAGATAGTCGGATACTGATTTAGAATATCCAAATCGTAACCAGTTGCAAGTATGTAAAATCCCGATGTTTGGGCTTGGTAACGTTTGATGTCCTTTCCTCGCAATAGTGGTTTGATGATTTCGTCAGATTTTGGGTCTTGTGCTATCAGTTCCTCACGCTTATCCTCATCTATAATAAACGCTTCATTGCAACCTGTTACAATTCCTCGATAGATGTTTATATCCCAGTCCTTAAGTGGAATACCAATATCCTCTATTTTGCGCTTCAGGTTAAGTTCAGCTGAGGAGAGTATCGCCCACGGTTCGTTCTCTGCTGGTATTTCCATACGGACACCATTATCAGTCAGATACTGTAAAATATTACCTGTTTTTCTGTCAAAATTCGCAGCGATACTCGCAGCTTTAAATGTCATAACACCATCATAGATTATCTTGTTTTGCAGCAGTAGAATGTTCGTGTCTACAGTAGCATCAAACACATCAGGCCCCATGTCCAACAATTGAATAGGTTGGGTGTGTGATATAAAGTAATCTCTCAACTTTTTACCATACCCTGCGCGCATCCATTTGTTAGACGTAATGAAACAGAGATGTCCCGTTCCATTTAACAACTTATGTGCTTTTTCATAGAATAGGCAGTAAATATCTCCCATCCTTGTAAAAGTGTCAAACTTGCATGGTTGATACAAATCTGCCAAACTACCACCGTCCTTTTGTAATTGAACATAAGGCGGATTGCCAAGAACAACATCAAACCCTTTTACAATTCCAAACATCAATTCGGAGTCAAACCAATCTGCTTTTTCATTCTGGTCATACGGATCCCACTGTGCGATGTTATCTGCATCATCAGCGAACGCACCGAGTCCTTTTAATTCTGTTGCCAGTGCAGCGCGCAATTCTTCGTCTCTATCTTTACATGCGCGCTTCTGTTGACGTGTGGTTGCGTGGAAATGCTTTTCACGGTTGTTGCGGAGTGCTTGCTCCAAACGACTCGCCTTTTGACTTTTCAACGACATCTGTTGTTGAAGTCCTATCAGTGTATTTGCAGCAACAAACCGTGTTTCTAAATTCGGCAAAGGTTTGATGCCGAAGTTCTCAGCGGTTCTGTCCGCTTCCTGCTCAATTGCAAGTGAGATAAAAAAGCGGAGTTTGGCAATTTGGCACGCAATCGGTTGGATGTCCACGCCGAAGATGCTGTTTTGAATCAGGTATAATTTCCGTCCGAAGTCAGAATCTCGGTAACGTTTGAAAGTATCGTCAATTTCGTGTAATTCTTCACGACGTTCTTGGTCATCCTGTGTATCAAATGCCGCTGCAGCACGTTTTCCTGCAAGTTCCTTCTGTAATTGTTCCCAACGAATATTATCTGGGTCAAGCCGTCTGAGTGCGAGTGTGAGTTTGTGCAGCACACCCATCGGAAATGCTCCAGAACCGACGGCTGGGTCCAATATCTTGAGTTCAGAGATTGTCTTGACAATTGTGTCTATTTCTTGATCATCAAACCATTCGCTTGCATCATCGCATACCTTTGCATAGTCAAAAAGATAGTGCAATCGTTCATCCCAAAGTTCCGTGTTGGCATCTGTCGGTTGGCATTTTTGAGAGAGTGTGGCGACTAACGCCTCCTCTACCATATAGTCCACGATAGCGCGCGGGGTGTAGTAGGAACCGGTCATTTTGCGCGCCGTTTCCCCAGTTTCTGGATTGATAGCAGCGAGTAGGT
This sequence comes from Candidatus Poribacteria bacterium, assembly GCA_965261435.1. Classification (GTDB taxonomy): domain Bacteria; phylum Poribacteria; class WGA-4E; order WGA-4E; family WGA-3G; genus MSPOR6. The sequence continues at coordinate 677,753 of CBDHDL010000021.1, read as the reverse complement.
TTTCAAACACTCTGCCAAGCAGTTCGGGGTCAAGGGCAACTTCTTGGTCTATCGGTGTGTTTTCCTCAACGGTGAATTTGTAGTGTTCAAGTAGGGGGATGAGTCCTCGGTTTTCGTCAAAAAAGAGGCTGTTGGGAATGGATAACTTGTCGTAATGCTTATCAGAGAAGCAGTCTATTCTGTAACCGTCATCTCTTGTGGCTTTAAAACTGTCCAGACAGTCGAACAAACCTCCGTTGATGAACGGCGTTTGTGCAAAGAGGGATAGGAGTTTGTCGGGGTCTTGCATCTGCTTTTTGTAGCGATAGCGTGAGAAATTACGGTGATTAGCGTTCCCTCCCGTGCTAAACGTGCGTTTATCTATCTCGGTGTTTAACGTCGCGAAAAAGAGATTTTGTAGTACAGCGCGATAGTATGAATCGCCGTTATCAATGTCATCCTCTTTTAGCAACTCAAGCACATCATGTCTATTGAAAAGTTCCTCTGCAACCAGTCCTTTCTCCTTTATAAACCAGATGAAGAGCAAGCGCGTGATAAGTCGGATGACGTGTTCCTCTGCTTTTATGACACGGTTCTCATCTGTCGGGAATTTTGTTGTCTCAACTGCCCATTCATACCATGCAAAAAGTTTCCGATAGAACTGTTTGTTGAGTTCTTCTGTATCTAATTTAGCGATCCATGCTGCAAGCAATCCATCGAAGTTTTTCTGTTTTTTCTTTTCGTCTATCCACTTGACGCATGCTTCAAGTGAGAGTTCGGAGAGGATATCAAGATGTGCGCGGTGCGGGTTGTTCAGACGAATGTCCTTGATGAGAGTGACCTGTTCCAGTACATCGTATTCCTGCTGGGTTATGCTTGGACGGCGATCTGCAAATGCTATTGTTAGGTGGGCAGCAGTGCGGAAGAAAACTACAGTCGGAGCAATTAGACGTTTGTTAATCTCTCGTGTAAACTCAGCGTATTTTGTCCGAGAGTAGTCGTTGTCTTTCAGTTCAACCGTGCAGAAAATAAAACTCTGGTTATTTCCTTTATCAAAAGTCGCAGCTTCAAACAATTTCGTCTGCTGTGGATCATCTTCAATTTCGTCGCTTGTGAACTGGAAAATGAATTGCACAGATTTAACGTGATTACGGAATTCCTGTTCAGTTTTTGTGTTTGGGTTCGGTGCATCATAGTCATTGATGAATTCGTCAACTGAACCGAATAGGTCTGCAGTCTTGTCGCTTTTGTATCCCAATGTTGCTAAGAGTGCTGTTGTGTTGTCTAAGAAATTATCAGTTGTGATTGCTGCTAATGCGGATTTGATTGCTTCTTTGTTCATTATATTGTATTCCTTTTTTTCTTTGTCAGAATCGCGGATTACGCGGATGACTCGGAAAATGTTATCTGGTAGATTTAGCAAACCCATAGGTGTCAACTTAAGGATTTTTCCAAATTCAGATACCTCTTCAGTCCCGTAGGGACGATATGTGAAGCACATCAAGATATAAACATATCGTCCCTACGGGACTAAGAGAAGGGGCAGATGTTCATCTATAAACATATCGTCCCTACGGGACTAAGAGAAGGGGTAGACGTTCATCTATAAACATATCGTCCCTACGGGACTAAGAGAAGGGGCAGATGTTCATCTATAAACATATCGTCCCTACGAGACTAAGAGAAGGGGCAGATGTTCATCTATAAACATATCGTTCCTACGGGACTAAAGAGAAGGCAATCCTTATAACCCTAAAGATTCGGAATGATGCATAAGAACCCCTACGTTTTCTAAAGTTGACACCTATGGGTGGGTTTAGTAAACCCCTCTTATTTCCGCGTTCTCTGCGCTTTCCGCGATTCAGACTTAAGCAATCACCAACCATGTAATTAATTCAAAATCGCTTGTGCTTTTTGGTGCTTTGGATGATTTGGCGAGTTTAAAGTTGCGATCTCCGCCTCTTTTCATGCCTTCCTTCTGTGTTCTTGTGTGTGACCTTGTGATATGCTTCACGACTGTATTGAGAAGTTCATTGTAATGTTCCATGTTTTGACCGTGTTCAGTCTCCTTGTCAAACCATAGACACAGTTTGTCAATCGCTTCTGTTTTACCTTCTGTTGTTACTTCAAACAGATCCAAAATTTGTTTTACATTCATACATCCATAACGGATATCGTGGTTGTTACGGATAAATACCGTATAAAATGGGTGTATAGGACTTGCGGTTTTTTCCTTTTTGTCTGTGCTTGCATTCCGAAGTTTTAGGAAGAAGATAACACCTTTGTTTATCGTATCAATAGTATTGTCAGTTACAGCATAGGATCCGTCTGGTGTTGCGTCCAATTCAGCTCTATTTCTTTCAAGATATCTTAGGAGCTGCGTAAAGAAGTAATCCAAAGTGAAATCACTGAGTACCACGCCATCAGAGAGTTCGTCTAAATCTATGACTTCATTTCGTAGTTTTTCTAACTGTTTGTCGCGAAAATTGAGTTCCATTTGTGCTTGTTCATAAGTGAATTCGTTGAGCGGGTCGTCATCTCCGCTTGCGGTTGCATCTGCGAGTACCATGCGTGATGCGACTCGACTTCTTAATCGTAGATATACTTCCATGTCCTCGGTTGGCCAGTAGTTGATCATCTTAACAGATTCATTTTTGCTTCCGATTCGGTCAATTCGTCCGAAACGTTGGATTATGCGGACAGGATTCCAGTGTATATCGTAATTGAGAACCGTGTCACAGTCTTGTAAATTTTGCCCTTCAGAAACGCAGTCAGTGGCGATCAGCAGATCAATGTTCTCGCTTATTTCCTCAGTATGTATGCGTCCCCACGGTGCAAAGTTTGTCAGAATAGCATTGAAGTTATTTTGTCCAGAAGTTGTTCGCGTCAAATCCCCAGAAACCATCGCCATCTCAAGTCCTAATTCCTGTGCAAGTTCAGACAAGTTATCAAAAAGATAGTCTGCGGTATCCTTGAAAGTGCTGAAAACCAGCAGTTTGCGGTTGGTATTTTTTGCCTTTTCCCGAATATGCTGTTTTATCGCTTTAAGTTTCCCATCTTTATCGGGTGTGATAGAGCGGACTTTTTCCCACGCTGCAGTTAAGGTTTCTTTATCCTTCAAAAGATCCTTTTTCCAACGTTTGCAGTCCAATTCGCGGAGGTGGTACGGATTTTTTGCGCGATTGATCAGAAACTCCTCATCTTCATCATCGTCATCGGGGAGCACTTCGGCATGGGCATCCGGTATATTGCGGTTCTGCTCAAATTTATCAATTTTTTCCAGCATTTTGTCAATCTTGCCGACAGTGCGTGCAAGCGTTTCAGAGAGCGAATGTGCCGAACTTTCCAACCGTTTGAGAAAGTTGGTTTGCATCATACCTATAAGGAATTTTTCTCTGTCTTCTTGATTAAAGCGAAGTCTCTTTTTCTCATCTGCCAATCGTTGTTTTGCAGTTTCGCTCACAACATAACTGGAGGGTCTATAAATTGAGAGAGCGAAGTCACCGATTAGGTCAGCCAGTGCTTTGTATGAAAGCGCACCCGATAGGTCAGTCCGTGGGTAGCAGTTTTCAGGCGGCAATTTCTCTGGAAAATCGCCAAATTCGTTAATATCATCGGTATAGAATTCTTGAATCTGTCTACGGGAGCGTGCAATAGAAATGCCACCGAGCAGTTGGAAAAAATCTGCACCCAACGAATCCAGTAACGCGGACTTATCTCTTTTACCATCTTTGGCAGCATTCTCCTCCCAAGTCTTGAACGCCTTTTGTGCTTGTTGAATGAGATTGCGGATGTTGCTTACGCCTAAACTCTCTCTGAAGACATCCTCGCTCTTTTCAGTCATCAGATATATTTGGTTGCGAAGGTCAGTGAGGGAGGTATTCACAGGTGTTGCAGAAAGCATCAGCACTTTGGTTTTTGTGCCTTCCTTGATAACTTCCTCTAATAGACGGGAGTAACGAGTGTGGCGTATATTTCCATCTTCATCTTCACGCGGTTTGCTGTCATTACGAAAGTTGTGGGATTCATCAATGACGATGAGGGCAAAGCTACTCCAATTGAAATCTTCCAAATTGACGCTGCCTGATTCTCCTGTGTATCGTGAGAGATCGGTATGTGACATGACGGTGTAACTAAATTTGTCGCCAAGAAACTCATTAGATGCTTGTGCGTTATATGCGGGGTAGACTGACCAATTTTCTCTGAGTTTTTTGGGACATAGGACAAGCACGCGCTCGTTTCTTAATTCAAAGAATTTGATGACAGCGAGTGCGGTAAAGGTTTTCCCTAAACCGACACTATCCGCTAAGATGCATCCGTTGTGCCGTAATAGTCGTGCGATAACACTCTTTGCTCCATCTTTCTGAAATTGGTATAATTTGTTCCAAATGAGAGTGTCATAGAGATGTATGTCTTCAAGGTTCTTTTCACTTGCTTGTCGTGTTTCAATTTCTTCTCTAAATAGTTCATAAAGTGTTTTGTAGTAAATCAGTTCAGGGGCGTGGTCTTTTCCTATTTGTGCTAACGTTGCAAGCACCAAGGATTTCACATCTTCAACAAGTTTATCATCATTCCAGATTTCGTCAAACCACCGCTTTAGATCGGTGCGATCTCGGTCACTGTCCACCACCAGGTTGAGTTCAATGTTATTGCTATTGGCACTCAGTCCGAGTCCACGCATCGTAAAGTTTGAACTGCCGAGAATTGCTTTCTCAACCCCCTGATTGGCAATGTGATACATTTTCCCGTGGAGTAGGTTTGATTGTCGAGTTGTTCGGATTTGAACCTTCTCTTTTATCCATTTGGCGCATGCTTTGGCAAGAGGTTTCTGCTGTAGTTGTTTGTTGAGTTCTAAACCAATGTCTTTTATGTCATAAGCTTTTTTATCTTTATTATTTGGATCCATCCGTTTTACGAAATCGGGGTCACCGAATAAGAATCGGAGTTCCTCAATATGATCAAGTGAATGTCGAAGTTTTTCGTAGGCGTAGATGGTAAAATATGCAGAAACGACAGAGAGGGTAGAACCGTTTTGAATTGCATTTTCTAAGAAATCGTGGACAGTTCCACGTCGGAGATTGTCTCGGATACCGGATTTCATGAATGGTTTTTCATTTGACATGTAGGAACCTCTATTTTATACCATTTCTATAAATTATTGTCTCATTAGGCGGTTATTATGGTAGTCATTTTTCAGGTCACAAACTGAAAGTTTGTGGTACAAAAAAGAGATATTTTCAATTAGAAATGGTATAATATCTTACCGTATTCTGTGGTGAGTGTCAACGTGTTTTGATGGGGTAATTTAGTTTAGGTATATTTGTACATTTTTATTACACCTGTTAATAGTATTCGTAGATCGGGTAGGGCGTGAGCGAAACCTATAAATCAACGATGTGAATGCGCGTGTGGCATTTGGCCAAATCAACGATGTGAATGCGCGCGTGGCATTTGGCGGATGTAAAGTTAAGGAATATTCGTTGCGAGAAACCCTCTTCAATCCCGTAGGGACGAAATGTTTATAGAAGATATCTCATAAATCATTTATGTGGTGAGTTCTTTGTTGTTTGTGATGTGTTTTATACGAAAACAACGGACAGGGAAACCCAGTCCCTACGAAAACAATGGACAGGGAAACCCAGTCCCTTCGAAAACAATGGACAGGGAAACCCAGTCCCTACGAAAACAATGGACAAGGAAACCCAGTCCCTACGAAAACAACGGACAGGGAAACCCAGTCCCTACGAAAACAATGGACAGGGAAACCCAGTCCCTACGAAAACAACGGACAGGGAAATCCAGTCCCTACGAAAACAATGGACAGGGAAACCCAGTCCCTACGAAAACAACGGACAGGGAAACCCAGTCCCTACGAAAACAACGGACAAGGAAACCCAGTCCCTACGAAAACAACGGACAGGGAAACCCAGTCCCTACGAAAACAACGGACAAGGAAACCCAGTCCCTACGAAAACAACGGACAGGGAAACCCAGTCCCTACGAAAACAATGGACAGGGAAACCCAGTCCCTACGAAAACAACGGACAGGGAAACCCAGTCCCTACGAAAACAATGGACAGGGAAACCCAGTCCCTACGAAAACAACGGACAGGGAAACCCAGTCCCTACGAAAACAACGGACAGGGAAACCCAGTCCCTACGAAAACAACGGACAGGGAAACCCAGTCCCTACGAAAACAATGGACAGGGAAACCCAGTCCCTACGAAAACAATGGACAGGGAAACCCAGTCCCTACGAAAACAATGGACAGGGAAACCCAGTCCCTACGAAAACAATGGACAGGGAAACCCAGTCCCTACGAATATAGGCTCAGTGATGAGAAATTTATGGAAAATTAGGTTTATGAGATACACTCTGTTAAACGTTATACAACCCCTCTTGAGTTCCGTAGGAACGGCATAGAAAAATAAACATATCGTCCCTACGGGACTAAAGAAGGGTGATTACACGTTTTTCTATAAACATATCGTCCCTACGGGACTGAAGAGGGGGTATTCGGCGTTTTTCTATAAACATATCGTCCCTACGGGACTGAAGAGGGGGTATTCGGCGTTTTTCTATAAACATATCGTCCCTATGGGACTGAAGAGGGGGTATTCGGCGTTTTTCTATAAACATATCGTCCCTATGGGACTAATGAACCTATCTGTCATAAGGAAAACTCGCTGAATATTGGACTTGTGTGAAAAAATATTGTACAATAAGTTATTTAGCACAAGTCGTTTATTTAATCTTCATTAAGAACTTAATCATCAAAGCATGCCTAATGTTTGTATGTCCATCCATTCTCACTATTTTATTTGAACCAAAACTGCCCAATGTGATTCAGTGGGGGTAGACAACGTTATGCTATCACTGAACGGAATTTCCTGTTCTTTTTTCCATTCGGCTTTTCGGATATTTACCCATCTGATTTTTAAGGTTTTAGCATCTGGTTTTTTGCTAACACCCAAATTTAGATCTACCGAGCCACCTTTTGGAAAATAGATAGCGTATTCCTTGCCGGGATTGGCGAAGACATAAGCTTCGTTTTCTTCTCTGTTAGAGAGCAGGTCATTGTGTGGTTCACACTGAAACACATTTATTTCATTTGTGATCATTCGCATGCTTTTAATGCTTGCTTGTGCAGTTTCGGTCAAACCGAGTCCGTTGGGGGGACGGTGAAACCGTGCTGATGCTAATCCGCCAAAGATATTTCGCCAGAACCTTTCCAACCCATTTCGCGTCGTACCATATTTCCCAGTATCAGCACCGTAAATCTTAACATTATTGATAGGACGGATAGGTGTCAGTTCTTTACGATATTTTTGTGCATTATCCCAATGTGTCTGCTGCTTCTGCATATTGTTCTGTGATATATCGCAAAATGAGTATATTTCGGGGTGATCTTTTGTATTTAGATGCTGTTCATGGTCTATTTCCCATGGATTCCAACTCTCAGTTGTCTCAACGGAACGTCCTGCATCAGCTGCTCGATTCTTGATGTACGTTGACCAATATTCACCCCATGCTGGTGTGACCGCCGTCTCATTATCCATACAGTAGAGTATGTGTCCATAAGGAAGCGTCTCTGAAAGCAGTTTATCAACATATTTTTGCTGATATTTTAGGACAATTTCCTGATTGTTCTTTTTCGGTACAGACCTGAAAAAATCATTTTTCGCTGCGCTTGGGTGGCTATTGACAACAGTAGGTAATCCTGTCTCCTCTGCGGTGTAATTGCTGTTATTTTTGGGATTGAACGGATTGACCTCCCAATAATCTCTATAATAGTTGAAAGTTGCCCACACTTCAATTTGGACGATAATATCCATCTCGTGTGTCCATTTGATGAAGTTGCGGAAACGTGTCCAAAATTCATCGTTCCACTGATTTAAATCATACAGATCACCGACTTTTTTGAAGGGGGGCACATCTACTGCCTCAGTCCATCCCATCGTAGACCTGACATAGTTTCCTCCGACAGATTTCAATAATTCAAGATGCTCTTTGAGATTCGGTATCTGAAAAAGATTGTCATCAACTGTTCCACCGATTAGTAGGACTGGTTCGCCTTTATATTGCCAGTAGCGTGGGTTTTCTTTATAAATCTGGATTCTGTTTTTTTCCATTTCTATATCCATTTTGATTTTGTTATCCTCCGCTGCTGTTGAGCAAATGGATAGGAATATCAGTAGAATGAAGATATTGACACGCAGATGAGATTTCCGCAGAGTATGCAAAAGTTTGTCTCCTGATTATTCATTTATCTCACGAATAGAGAGTTATGGGTTAACTTGAACCAAAGCTGCCCAGTGTGAATCTGTTGGTTGTGATAACGTTATGCTATTCGTAAATGGAATTTCTTTCTCCAGTTTCCATTGGCTTTTGCTAATACTTATCCATCTGATGTTTACCGTTTTAGCATTTGGGTTTTTACCAACATTCAAGTTGAGATCAACAGAACCCCCTTTTGGGAAGTAAACGGCATACTCTATGCCGGGGTGTGCGAAAACGTACGCTTCGTTATCTTCTCTGTTAGAAAGGAGGTCGTTGCGTGGTTCACACGTGAACATGTCCATTTCGTCCGTTATCATTCGCATACTCTTGAGATGTGCTTGTGCTATTTCGGTTAATCCAACACCACTATCGGGACGGTGGAACCGTGCTGACGCGAACCCACCGAAGACATTTCGCCAAAACCGTTCCAATCCATCTCGTGTGCTTCCAAAACGTCCCCCATCAGCACCGTATATCTTAATGTTATTGATAGGTCGTATGGGTGAGAGTTGGGATCGAATTTTCTGTGCGTTGTCCCAATGGCGTTGCCGTTTCTGATGGTTGTTCTGCGATATGTCACAAAATGAATAGGTTTCAGGATGGTCAAATGTTGCTTTATGCTTATCGTCTGATAAATCCCACGGATCCCACATCTCCGTAGTTTCTACGCCACGTCCAGCCTCTGCTGCTTTCTTCTGTATATAGGTTGCCCAATATTCACCCCATGAGGCTGTGACGGCAGTCTCGTTGTCCATACAGTAGAGGATGTGTCCATAAGGAAGTGTTTCGGCGAGGAGTTTATCAACAAATTTTTCCTGATATTTCAATACAGTTTTCTGATTACGTTCTTTCGGTACAGACCAAAAAAAGTTGTTTTTGGTTGCAACGGGATGGCTATTAACAACCGTGGGTAACCCTGTTTCCTCTGCGGTGTAATTGGTATTATTCTGTGGATTGAAAGGATTGGCAGCCCACGACTCTCGGTAGTAGGTGAAGGTGCCCCATACCTCAATCTGAACAATTATATCCATTTCATGTGTCCACTTAATGAAGTTCTGAAAACGGTTCCAGAATTCCTCATTCCACTGTTCTAAGTCATACTTCTCACCGACCTTTTTGAAGGGAGGTAAATTTCCTTCATCATTCCATCCCATCGTAGATCGTACATAGTTGCCACCGACCGACTTCATCAGTTCAAGGTGCTGTTTGAGGTTTGAAATCTGAAAAAGATTATCCTCAACCGAACCGCCGATGAGTAGAATCGGTTTACCTTTATATTGCCAGTAACGCGGGTTTTCTTTGTAAATCTGGATCCTGTTTTTATCCATTTCTATATCCTTTTTTGCTTTGCTATTTTGTGTTACAGAAATTAGTGAAGTGAATATAAGTAGAACCAACACTATTTTGCAAGTGGTGAAGAATGGACTACGCAGACTATTCATAGATTGCTCCTTAACATAAGGGTAAGACAAAATACACATTCAACACGATATATTATAACATGCAATTTCCTAAACATAATCAGGCATTTCATGAGTAGCACGGATATCCGTGAAAACTCTGAAATGCCTGATTACTCTTGAAATAATACCATTTCTATAAATTATTGTCTCATTAGGCGTTTATTATGGTTGTTATTCTTCAGGACACAAACTGAAAGTTTGTGCTACAAAAAAGAGACATTTTCAATTTGAAATGGTATAAAGTAGTAGAGAGTATTTTCTGCTACTGCGCGTCCGTATTAGGCAACCTCTTTCAATAATCAACCATCTGATTTCTGCCCAAAAACCTTTAGAAACTCTGGATCATCCTTAACATCCGAAAATTCGTGTGTATTAACGAAAGATGCGTAGTAACTATCACGAAAATTATAGGAAGATACAGCATAGTCTTCCTCAGCAATCTTGAGATGATGCAGAGTCTTCTCACGGTCCTTATCTGATGCCCAGATACTTACAGCGAGCATGAAGTGTCCATAGTGATTCTCACCGCCCAAATCACAAGCGACTTGTAAAAAACCTCTTGCTATACTGTACTTATTTATCCACACCAGACAACAGCCAATGTCGTGAGAAAGCCAGATGAGATCACCCGTATTTACCGGTTGACCCGCACTGTATTTCTTATACTCACCTTCCATATAGCTCTTGAGTTCCGTTACGATTTCATCAAAACGTTCCGATTCATTCCATCTGTTATACAGTAACAAACGATTTGTTTTCACAATTAACCAAAATCGAAAATAGTGTCTCCAATCCTGTTTAGTATTCGTTCTTTCCAACTTTTCGAGTTCAATTAATGCCTCATCCGATTTTCCGTTTGCTCGAAGTACTTCTGCACCGATTTGTAGAAATTCGCAGCGGTCAAGATAACTTACATCAGGTTTTTTTAGACGTTCCGATGCCTCATGATATAGTATAATCCATTCATCAATTCGACCTTCTGCAGACCAAGATCCTGGGTTTTCAAGATTAGAACAGAAAATATGTAATACATCCTTATCTGGAATGTCGTTTTTGCATGCCCATCGGTAAAGTTGTAATTGTTCCTCTACTGATTCTCGGTGTCTCCCAAGAAGTGCAAGGCTTGAAGCTAACTTTTGATGTGCCCAAAAACGTTCTTTATTATCTGGTGCGTCATCCAAGAACTTATGTAGAAGAGAGAGTCGTTTTTCTATTCCCTGCTTACCCATGTGTGGGTATATATCATCAACGACAAGGTGCGCTAACTCAGGTGTGATTTTACCCTTAAGCGCATCTTCAATCTCGTTGAATGCGTCCTTAAGAATATCCTCTCTTGATGCGGGATCAGATTTTACCTGTTCCATGAATGAATTGAAATTGTTGCGAAGTTGCTCTAATTGACTCATAATATTCTCCTTCAGATTATCTGATAATTGTAATTGACCAAAGAATTCTTGGTCTAAGAGTTCCTGATCAGTTTGTAGACGTTTTCGGGCGCGTTGGAGTCGGCTCGTGATTGTATTCACTGATACTCCCATGACTTCACCGATCTCTTTCGTTGACATTTCGTCAAGATAGTAGAGTGTTATGACCGTACGTTCATTTTCTGGTAGTTTTTCCAAGAGTTGTTGGACAAGTTCATGGCAATACTCGGTTTTCTCTGCCACTCGCTGTTCTGACATGTGATGTGTATAAGAGGATTCCGCGATTTCTTCCTGACGTGTGCCCTCCAAGGATTGCATCTCAGGTTTTTGTTTTCGTACCCAATCTATACAGAGGTGTTTTGCGATGATATGGATCCACCCAGCAAATTGATTGGGATTCTTGAGTGTCGGAAGTTCTTTGTATGCCTTAAGGAAGGTATCTTGCATAATCTCTTCCGCATAGTGAAAATCGTGGATCTTCTGCCATGCAAGGGCATGAATGCTCTTTTGGTATTTTTCGACCAAGATGTTAAACGCAGCATCATCGCCCGATAAGATTTCGCGAATTAGCTTAACATCGTCATCTATTTTCACGAGACATCCTCCATTGGGGACTTTTATTTTACATATTCGTCAAACCAGTTTAGGACACGTTCCCAGTAATCTGCAAGTTTTTCGTTTGACCAGAATCCCTGCCAATGGTCTGCTTCCTTGTATTTCAACAATACGACCTCTTTTTTGAGGTGTGCGAGTCCAATGAACATTTCCTGCGCCTGTTCAAAAGGTATGAAGTCTTGATCTCCATGAATCAAAAGCAGAGGAGTCTCAACCTTATTTAAATGGAAGACTGGTGAACCATCAATATAACGTTGTGGAACTTTCCATAAGGAACCCCCCATGCCAGCTTGTCCCATCTCGTGCCAACCGACACCAAGTCCACTATTCAGGTATCCACTGATTAAGTTTCCTATAGAGGCAGCAGCGACTGCTGCTTTAAATCGTGTTGTTTGTGTGATAAGCACATTCACAGTATATCCTCCGAAACTGTGACCGATGACACCTAACCGTTCAGCATCTACCTTCTTAGTGGCAATTGCGGCATCAATTCCTGGCAGAAGAACACTCGCGAAGTGTTTGGATGGCGCAATCTTCGGGACGGGGAAATCGGGTAAGAAAAGTGCATAACCTCGTGAGACAAACATACCCGGATGGGCACCCCCTATGTTCTCGCCGAAAGCAAAGGTGTTTATCCGTGACGAATGTGTACCTCCTGCATAGACGTTTACAATCATCGGTGCGGGGTCTTGCTCAGATGCATCAGGCGGTAGCACAAGGATTCCTTTAACCGTTCGCCCATCTTCAAGTGTCCACTCAATAAGTTCGCTTGTGCCAAAGTCAATTGTCTTTAAGTGTGGATTAGTGTCTGTAATTTGCTGCGGGGATTCAAAATCAGTATCACTCATCCAGATATTCTGTGGTTCTTTACTATTTTCAACAACATAAATAAATTCTCCAGTTTCCTCTGCAACATCTTGATCAAAGCGGCCTGCATGAACAATCCGATGTTCATCTTTGTGCAAAAACGTAATTTTGCCATCCGTGAGGTCCAGACGATAGAAACCGTGATAAGAAGTGTTTATCGTAATAGCGTTGTCAACCGTCCATGGTGTATTTCCTTCGCTTGGATAGAATACATCATGAGCTGAAAACTCAAAATCTTTCGTCAGATTTCGTATTACGTTGCTGTCCAGAGTTACTTTCCATACGTCTCCTCCTGCAATACAGAGGATTGCATCGCTTTTTGCTGTCCAGAGCGGGGGTTTATATGATCGTCCAAGGTCAACGTCAAGGTCTTTTGTGAGATTACGGACAATGCCTGTTTCTACGTTAACAACATAAGCATTTCCAGATGCTAATTTACCTCCTTCACCCCCGGTTGTCCATGCAACGTGTTTTGAGTCCGGCGACCAATTGACAGTAATTCCGTACGCCAGACGGATCTTCCGTACAAGAGGTTCAGTTTCCGTGGAGGAAGCTTCACTTAACGCCTTTGGCAGCGGTAATATGTAGAGATCAAATATCTGTTGTTGTGCATCGGATGTTTCGGCGCCTAAGGAAACCGTAACAGCGACATATTCCCCGTTAGGCGCAATATCAAAACTCCTAATCGCATATCCTTTCATCAATGATAGTGTTTTGCCGGTCTTAGTATCAGCGATAGTCAAGTCTATATTCGATCTTCCTCGTTCTTTTTCTTTTGGTTGCTCGTTTTTCTGTATTGGCTTATTTTCTTGTTCTTGAAGTTTCCTTTTGGGCCAGTCCCAAATTTCAACAAAGGAAGGTTTAGACGAAATTTCAGATTTGTCTTCCACAGATTCCTCTTTGACTTTGATGGGGGTATCTATCGCGGAAATGGATTTGAAAAGAACGAAGCGTCCATCCGGTGTCCATTTCGGCACCTCAAAGCCAAAGAAGGTCTTAACGGTTTCCGATGCAAACTCCTGCATATCGTCAGATTCTCTGTTCCAGACATATAGATGAGGTTTGCCCATCTGATCTGAGTAAAACGCGAGATGTGTTCCATCAGGAGACCACCTCGGTGCCCAGCTTGAGCCCCAATCTGGCGTGAGGTTACGGTGTTCACCTGTTCTGGTATTCGTCACCCAAATCATTCCGTATGCCATTTCAATCATCACGCCTGTTTTGGAATATGCTGAGTTTCCGCCGCCACCTTCATATTGTTCGCGGTTCTGAATGTTATAAGCAACCCAGTTTCCGTCAGACGTGATATCAATAGGCACTCTCCCAACAAATGCGTTGAATTTGAGCAAGTCTTCAAGTGTTAAAGGATTCATTTCTTCTTCACTCCAGGCTAATGCTGTAAAAGCGATTAAACATAAGAGTATGCCAGAGTAGATGCAAGCGGTGTTTTTGAGATTCATTTGCGTCTCCTGTGAAGTTATAGGTTGATGAGATGTCTTAATGACTGTATTTTGTGGTGGATATACTTCAGAAAATTATGCAATTTACAAAAGATCGGACATTCCAATATTTAAAGACGAAATTTTGAACAGAAAACGTGCATCGGATGAAAAAAAATGGAAAAGCTCAAAAGGGATTGAATAAATTATAAGCGCGATCTGTCTCAGAAATCGAGAACGATCGCGCTTTGTGTTAAGAAGCGGGGCAAAACGTCCTACTTGAAGAATATAGGATGGAAATATTTTGGATTTAAAATGCCCGAATCACTTTTGCGACAAGACGTTGTTTGAATTCCAATGCATTTGGCTCACCGAGGATGATAAAAAAGTCCATGCCAGCATAGCCTGAGCGGCGCAACGCGAAATAGACATTAACATGCTCTGATCTCCATATTAAACGACTGCCAAGACTTAAGGCGGGGTTGAAGTCATACGTCAGCGTAAAGATGTGCTGGTAAAGTCTACCGAGACGCCATTGTACCTGGGATATTAGTCCTGCAGTGAAACCGTAAGCACGAAGATTCAGATTCCCACTAATGCGATGAATCCTCTCATCTGCCTGTTCCCCCCACGTGTAACTAACACTGACATTATTGAACCTGTCGGAGGCGCGTGCACCTAATCTAATCCCGAATACACTGTCTGTAAATTCTTCAAACTGACCGCCGTGCCATGTCGCAGAAACCGAGTAGTCACTATGTGTGAGGATACGTGAAGATATGGACAGGTTACGTCGAAAAACTTCATCGTCATAAGTATTAGAAGCTTGGGCTCGCCCGGCAAGAGAGACGCTACGAATAAAACCCTCACGCCATTCATTCCTAAAAAAACTGTTCAACTCAACGCCGCGGTAATCTTTGAAAGGATGATAACCAAGTCTATTGACGAAATCTGGGTCAAGGAAAAATGCAGAGATCGCAGTATTCAAGTATTGTCCTTCGTATCCCACTTTGGCGTATCCGTTCCTGCCATCAGAATTGCCTTCCCACCCTTGGGCGATATGTGCAAACGCTGCAAACTTATTGTGGCGCACATTTCCCCAAAAGTAACCAACATTGTTCGCTTCGGTGTCGAGTTGAAGGTTAGATAGGAAAGCACCATTTATGTTGGATGTCGCCGTTAGACCTTGTGCAACCCGTAAAATGAAGTTTTGATTGTTTCGATGATAGGTGCCTAAGGTACTTACAGAGGTGTTTTTTGCTACTTTTCCAAAAAGTTTTAGTCCTCCATCCATCTCATCAATCCGTCGCGAATGAAAAAAGGAGTCAAGATAGTATGCGTTGCCACCTTCAGAAAAGAAGGGACGGCGATCTGGAACGTAGCGTTCACCGTAAGAGAAATCTATGCCTTCCACAGCTTGTTCAATGTTAGCGAAATCTGGATTAGCCGTGCCGATGAGGCGGACTTGTGGCGTAACTTCATAACGGATGTCGCCGCCTAAGCGGGCAGAATATTCTCTTTTTTCAGCTTCTGTTTCATTGATGCCGCCGATTAAATACGGGAGCAACTTCAATTCACGTTTCCGGGGTGGAGGTAACACATCAATCCAATGTCCATCGTTTTCACGAAATTCGTTAACGCCTAAATTACACCACCACGACTTTTCTCCTGTCCGTTGTTGTCCTCTATCAATGTTAATTCCCATCCGAATAGGTTTTTTTGTATCTGGATAATCCAGCATCTGCCAAGGGATTTCCATCTCTACAATCCAACCATCGTCCACAATCTGTGCTGCGGTTTTCCACAGCCCAATCCATTCGCTTTTTTCGGCGCGTCCAGTAGCGAGATGTGCGTATTTCGTACCGAGTGGATTTACAATGAAAAAACTTCTGTCAGAAAACTGGTGTGTGTGGAATGGGTCGAGACTAAAGGACACCCAATCTTCACCTTGAAATCGCGTTTGATCTTTGGTTTGGCGTGCTACAATTTTGTCGGGCATGTCATCGTAGAGATGAAGTCCGATGTAGATGGCCTTGTCTGTATAGACAAGGCGGCCAACGGATTGGTTTTTCGCTGGTTTTTCGGTGCGTTCATCAGTGAAACCAGTAGCTTGTGGTGAATCTTGCCAGCAAGCATCGTTGAGGATACCATCAATTGTGGGTGGTTGTTCGGTTTTGATTGCGGGGAGTTCTTTCTTAACGGTTTGTATTTCTTGCGCATGTGCAGTTTGTAAGTTTGTGATTGATATAAGCGATAGTGTAGTGAGTAACACTATTCCAAAAATTATCTGCGATTTCATTAATGAGTATTCTCCGTTTTTTAGGTATTTCAATGGACTTTCAACGATGTAATCTCCTGAATCTTCAAGAAACTGCTGCACCAAATAAACATGTCCGCCACCGATTAACAGGAAGATTCGATCATCGGGAGATTCAGTGATACGTGTCAGATTCACAAAGATTTTGAGATTTCTATCATACCAATAATGTGAAAGCCAATTGGCAGCAGGATATTGGTCTTTTAATCCAATCCGCGCGCTCCGTAGGCATAGTTGATGTTGAGCCCGCATACGATCCGGTTTGTTACCGTTGATGTACATGTCAATAATTGGTTGATATTTCGTTGGTACAATCCAAACTCTACCATTTTCTTCCTTGTGGAATTCCACTTCACCGTCAGGATAAAAGTCTTCTACACTTGCTTGTAGGTGTTCCTGATTGTGTTCCTTTGCGAATTTGTCCTCATCCATTAAATCCGGGTCAAGATCATTTGGAAGAAATGGATTCTTTTCAGGCCAATAATCAACACAGTATAACTTTTGGTGTCCCATCTGTTTTGCTAATCGGAACCCGATCTGCTCACCTTCATTGCGTTTTAGTTCGTGGCTACCGTTCAGATAATTTTGATATTCTTCTTGAATTTCAGTATTAAACCTTTCGTCTACCTCCAGTGCCACCTTGGTTGGACGAAATACTTTAAGTTGGTCCACCAGTTGTTTGATTTCATTTTGCCTTTTGGGTGCCAGTACATCATCCATTTTGAAGTTGTATGCGTCTGCACCGGGATTTGCTAAGTGTCCACTGCCGAGAATCATGATTGTTGGTTTCATATTTTTTCTCCTTTGATTGTGCAACATTATATCATGCATAAGATATTCGTGCAATTATGGGACACATTCGGTGGGGTTATTTAGTTTTAGTTTTTTTGGCGATTATTTTCATATATATGAACACATTGTGTAGATCGGGTAGAGCGAAGCGAAACCCGATCTACAAATTTAGTCTGGACACTCCACAAGCATTGTAAGCGATGTGATGTAGCCATCCACCAAAACTCTCAATGTTGTGAAGTCCGTGGATATTTTCCCAGACAGCCTGCCAAACATCCATGAGAATTTCTTCAGCATCACGAAAATCAAACATCTGATTTCTGCCCAAAAACGTTCAAAAACTCTGGATCATCCTTAACATCCGAAAATTCAGGCATCTCAAGGAAAGTTTGATAATAAGAATTCACGTAATTAAGGGTGTTGACCACGTGTTTGTCCTGACCGATCTTTAAATAATTTAAAGTCTTCTCGCGATTTTTCTCAGATGCCCAGATACTCGCAGCAAGCATGAAACAACTATGTTCGTTGTAATTTCCAATATCAACGGCGACTTGTAACAGTCGTTTCGCCTCGTTATACTTCTTTGACCATACCATACAACAACCGACATTGTGCACACACATAAAAAGTTCGTAGGTATTTATAGGAAGGTCCGCATCCAGTTTTTTCAACTCTAATTCCAGGTACATGTTAACTTCTGTCCAGACCTGATTAAAACGATCCCAATCTTCCTGTTTACTATACAACAGCAGTCTATTTATTCTGATAAACAACCAGAAACGGAAATGATGTTCCCAGTCCTGTTCTTTGTTAGCGCGTTCCAACCTTTCAATACCAAGCAATGCCTCATCAAACCGTTCATTGATTCTTAGTACGTCTGCACTGAGTCGGAGAAAATTGCAACGAGAGTAGTCACTCACTTCTGGTTTTTCGAGCTGTTCAGATGCCTCATTATAAAGTTGAATCCAATCATCAATACGACCTTCCGCTTTCCAACATTCGGCAGTACTCAGATTAGAAATAGTTCTTAACACATGCTTTTTTGAGTGTTGACATGTCCAACGGTAAAGACGCGTCTGTTCCTCAATAGCTTCTCTATTTCTTTTAAGAATTGCGAGACCATCCACTAACGACTTATGCGACCAGTACCGTTCTGTCCCATCTTCTACATCATTCATATACTTGCGGAGTAGGGATACTCGTTTTTCAATTCCGAGTTTGCCCATATACGGGTATATACCATCAACGGCAAAATGCACCAACTCAGGGGTAATCTTATCTTTAAGCGCAGCGTCAATTTCGCTGTCCGCTTCTTTAAGAATATCCTCTCTGGATGTAGGATCAGATTTTACCTGTTCCATGAATGAATTGAACTTGTTGCGAAGTTGCTCTAATTGACTCATAATATTCTCCTTCAGATTATCTGATAATTGTAAATGACCATAGTATTCTTGCAGCAGTGGACTTTGATCATTTTGTAGTTGTTTTCTGGCACGTTGGAGTCGGCTTGTAATTGTGTTCACCGACACCCCCATGAATTCACCGATCTCTTTCGTTGACATTTCGTCTAAATAGTAGAGTGTTATGACCGTGCGTTCATTTTCTGATAGTTTTTCCAAGAGCTTTTCCACGAGTTCTTTGCAATACTCGGCTCTCTCTGTTACTTTTTGTTCCAACATGTGATGTGTATAAGAGGATTCCTCTATTTCTTCCTGACGTGTGTCCTCCAAGGATTGCATCTCAGGCTTTTGCTTCCGCATCCAATCGATGCAAAGGTGTTTGGCGATGATATGGATCCATCCAGCAAATTGATTAGGATTCTTGAGTGTCGGAAGTTTTCTGTATGCCTTAAGGAAGGTATCTTGCATAATCTCTTCTGCATGATGAAAATCGTGAATTTTCCGACATGCAAGTGTATGAATGCTTTCTCGGTATTTTTCTACCAAGATACCAAAGGCTGCGTCATCACCCGACAGGAATCTACGAATCAATTCAACATCGTCATCTTTTTCCACGATTTCTCCTCTATGGATACTTTGTAATTGATGTTGGGAAAAATAGTAATTCGGTTCACACTCTCTAATATTAAAGACGAAACTTTGATCAGAAAACGTGCATCATGCCGAAGTAATGAATTATACCATATCTATATAAATCAATACCTTCGCCAATTTTGAATGCTTCACATGCACAATCTAACAGAATGTGCTACATTTCGAATACAAGCACAATCTAACAGGATGTGCTACATTTCGAATACAAGCACAATCTAACAGGATGTGCTACATTTCAAATACAAGCACAATCTAACAGGATGTGCTACATTTCGAATACAAGCACAATCTAACAGAATGTCTATTATTGGCGCGGGTATTGTTACGGTGTGCTGATTTTATAGGTGTGTGCTATCTATTTAAGAATATTCCAGGGATATTTTGTTGAGGATATTCTGCTTTTGGATCACGACTCGCTATAGGTTCAGGTATTTCACCCTCCCAATAATCTGGAACAGTGTTTGGTCGGCGATGCCATGCAAGAAGCAGTGTGCGGCGTTTATCGGTAGTATTTTTCCGTGCTGCATGCAAGAGCCGTGCGTCTGTCAGAATTAACGATCCAGCTTTAACGCACACATCTATCTGATCTGGATGGTCGTTGAACATAAAGGGATAGTCTTCTTCAAGAAGGTCATATCTTTCTGCACCCAAAAGTTCACCCTTTGACAGAAGAATATCATGAAATTTGATACGCTTACGATGGGTGCCAGGAATAATCTTTAAACAGCCGTTTTCCTGGGTTGTATCGGTAAGATAATAATTGAGAAATATGTCCTGAGGCCAAGGTGCACAACTAATTGGGTCATCCCAATGGTACCAGTCTTGATGCCAAAAGAGAGGAGGTCCTTTCGGTTCCTTTGTGAGTATAATCATGCCACCGAGTGCAGCAAAATCTCCGAATCCTATCTCGTTTAATGATTTTCGCGTGGGCTGCCACTCCAATAATTTCTGAAAATGGTCATTTTCATCACCTTTGACAAGTATGTAATGTCCATGATATTTGGTTTTTTCTGATTGTTTGTGTCCAGCAATATGTCGTTCCGCTTCATCGTGAAGTTTCTGCAAGAATTCTTCTGTGAGGATATTATCTATTACACAATACCCCTCGCGAATCATTTGCTCACGTTTTTCTAATGCGATTTTAGGTGTCACTTAAGATATCCCTTATTGTGTAAATTTTGGATAATATTATAACACAAAATACAAGCACCGTAAATCTTAAATAACGTAAGCTGCCTGGGTAAAGCAAGCAGCTTACTGACAAGGATATGGTTCACTGATACGTGTAAAGCGGTTGGCAGACCGTGATGTATCTTCGTATCAGATGTCCTCAACGGAGTTGGATGCGTGGTGATTTTGATGTTGGGTGATACTTCGTTGGTACAATCCAAACTCTACCACCTTCTTCCTTGTGGAATTCTTACTAATGCTAATTTCTTTGCTGACTTATTGTGGGTTTGAGTTTTTTGTTGTTTGAACCAGGATTTGCTAAATCAACGGTATGAATGCCCATTTGGCATTCCCCGGGATTATAGGATTTCCAAGATAATACCAAATTAACGCGATTCGTCTCGGTAGGTGCGGTTAGGAAACCGCACCTACCGAGACTTAGTTCCGCAAATCGACTTTTGCTGTTAGAAGTACTCCCGTGTCTGTTGATAGTGTCCATAGACTTATCAATGCGCTGAGTATTCTAAACTTGTAGAAATGCCTTCGTATTGACTGAAAGCTCTTCGGAGACTGATTTTTGTCCCTACTTCAACGGGATAATCTTGGTTATGATTTCCAAGGCTGAAATTTCCTTTACCGTTAAATTGAAGAATCAGACGAACAGAACTTGGACTCTCTTCATTTATGGGACTGTCGTAAGTACAAGTTAAATCAAGAGCGATGGTAGGTTCTTCGGTTTCTAACTGAAATGTTCTTTTGAAATCATTGTTAACAGTATATTTCTCACTGTAGTCGTAAACGAAGACTGTTCCACCAAGATTGTCTTTATATTCACTGTAGTCGGTAGAGATAGTCAGATCAAATTCTGTGCCTTCAGAGACATCTTTCACTATAACGGTTACGCTTTCAGGTATATCGGTTTCAGGAAACATTATTTCACGTTCTGATTCAGCACAACTGATGAGAAACGGTAACGAAAGTAAAAGAGATATGAAGACAAATGCAAAAACATAGTTTGATTTTCTCATTTTAAACTCCTTTAAAACACATAAAATAAACAAATAAAACACATAAAATAAACAAACATATACTGATCTTGAAGTTCTAATGTTCTGTCAATACTTAACTTGTAGGTCGGGTAGAGCGAAGCGAAACCCATAGGTGTAAACTTAAGGGATTTTCTATGTCAGAAACCCTCTTCAGTCCCGTAGGGACGCTATGTTTATAGTTAAACGTTATACAACCCCTTTTTAGTCCCGTAGGGACGATATGTGTAAAAGCACACCATGATATAAACATATCGTCCCTACCAAATCAACGCCAAATGCGCGTTTGGCATTTGTCGGGACTGAAGAGAGGTGGAGGTACACATTTTTCTATAAACATATCGTCCCTACGGGACTAAAGAACATACAATACCTATAAAACAAGAAATATCCTGTTAATTTGGAATGAAATGTCTTGTTGAAGTTATGGTTAACAGTTAGATTAGAATGTTCGAGACCATTTGAAATTGGCACTATATCCTATATGACTTTCAAGTGCTCTGGCAAAATTTAACCTGAAGATTCCGAGTTGGAAACCTATACCGAGATTTACCTTCGGATAATCCGGTTTTATGTTTTCCAAGTTGTCCCAAGTTTGTCCTATGTCTACGAAAGGCACAATGAAAAAACCTTTTGTCAAACTATGGAGGTATTCCAAATTGAAGAGAAATCCGTGGTTTCCTACAAATTCATAGAGTGCGTATCCGCGTAATGTCCCAGGACCTCCAAGAACAAATTGACGTTGGAAAGGCAAGGAATATTCAGTAGCGGAAAGTCCTATTTTTAAGCGGGTATCAAGTCGGTTTTCCCCGATAGGATGATAGTTCCGAAGATGTACCACAAAACGCGTAAAGTCATACGTTGAACCGATTGCAGAATTAGAATGTTCAACAATAAACGTGTTATACCACTCGTTTTTATTTCCTCGATTCGACAAGTCGTACCTAACTTTGGTGTCTTCCCGATTATCAAAATCGTATTTTAAGGAGATACTATGCATTCTACCATCGTATATTTGAGAATTCGCCCTTGCCTGTGTGTCTATGTAATAGCTTGAAGTTGCTATTCTGAAATAAGAATCACTATTATCACTTATGCTTTCATGTTCTTCTAAAAGCAACGAGAGTCCCAGCGTATGCTTCAATGTCGTATTCTGCCATTGAATTGCCATCACTCCGCCTTGTCGAGTATAGTAGTCCTGAAAGTCAGCATCAACGAATGCTCTCAAGAATTGCTCACTACCGTTTAACAGCAGGTCTCTATCCCTTGCAGATGTTAGTCTATGAATTTGTGCACTATACGTCAGATTTGAACTCTCACCGAATGTCATGCCACCGCCAAGACGATAATTGATTCTTTCTGTGCGAAGTGCGTAACTCATCGTGCCGTATACGAAAGGATTCGGCAAATAGGGTGATCTAAAACCCCTGTCACTTCCATAATGTTCATTCGGAGTTGCTGTGTATAGACTCCTTCGAATTGTTTCCCCGGATCTATCAAAAAACAGTGGGTCAGCATTCCATTTGCTTCCGATCTCAAATCCACCGCCAAGTCGTAGACCATCAATTGGATTTAATCCGCTGGTATTAACGGCTCTAAATAGTTCTCTATCCTTAGGTGGCGTGTTGTTACCACGCACAAAACGGTTTTTGTCCTTGTCAAACATATCCAAGAACCCTTGCATACGTGAGGATTTTGATGGTGGTAAAACCCGCAACCAGTTACCATCTTTGTTGTATGACTTCTCAACACCCACATTTGACCACCATGAGTGTTCACCAGTGCTTTGTTGTTTCCTGTCAAAGTTAATTCCCATCTCAATCGGTTCAGTAGTCTCAGGATAGTCCAGTATTTGCCAAGGAATTTCCATCTCAACCATCCATCCGTTGTCTTCTATTTTAGTTTCCACTTTCCATTTACCAGTCAATTCTGTCTTCTTCGGACGACCTGGTGCAAATTGGACATACTTTTTCCCCATTGGATTTGCCATAAACAAGGTTCGATGATTGGATTGATGTGTATGAAATGGGTCTATACTAAAGCATACTACATCTTCGTCAGTGAAACGTTTCTGATCTTTTGTTTGTAGTGATACGATGCTTTTAGGTTGAGAAATGTTAAGCTGCCATGCAATGTAAATTGATTTATCGGTGTAAACAATTTTTGCTACTGTCTGGTCCTTAACTGGATTATTAGTTTGGATGTGAGTGAATTTGTCAGCTTGAGGTGCTGTTTTCCAGCATTTATCATCAAGTTTTCCATCAATTTTGGGAGGTGTAGCAGTTTTTACAGCCAGTAGTTCTTTCCCCTTTCCGCTGTTTATATTTTGTCCTGCATTTGCTTTTAATGTATTTTCAAGATCAATATCTGTCATACCAAATTTGCTTAGATTTCCGAGCAATTCACTAATTCGTTCAGGTGCAATTTCGCCGACAATGTTTACAAAGGTAATCTCTTCGTTATCGGGTTGAACTATGAGAAAGATACCATAAACCACATCTTCATCATATAGGAGACTGATTTCAACAACATCATTCTTTTCCTTGACTTTGACAAGAATTTCCCACTCCTCGACCTTGAGTTTGTCTTGGTAGTAAAGTCTCATATCGTTTTGATGACGGTATGTGCGAACATAGATACCTTTTAGCATCTTAACCATCTCTACCATATCTGGCGACGATTTCATGGATTTAGTTAGCAGATTTATCAGTTTGTTTGTCAAATTGATCTCAACAGTTGGTTCAGAGGATGGATTTGGAAAATCGAACAGAATCCGTCCTTTATTCTTGATTTTGTTTTCGGTTGCTTTTTCAGCGGATGCGTAATTGATTGGTATGAATAACATTACTAAAAAAGTTGCTGCGAATAGTGGAATTAGCCATCTTTGAATTTTCATGGTCTTTTCTCCTTATTGATATTGCTTCTTTCTCAAATTATTTCGGTTTTGTCTGCGGAGGTTAAACAGTGTTCTGACTAATGATCTATTTTAAAATTTGTATCAAGTTTTAGATCTTTTAAAAACTGTGGTTCTGATTCCATGAACTTCTGGAAAAGTGTTCCGAGTTTTTGGAAGTCTATTTTCCCAAAAATGTTGACGAAGGTCGTGTTGTTTTCGTCGGTGAAAGAGACATAAATGCCGTTTAGTATGCCTGGGGTTTCGGAGAAGAGCAAACTCACACAAAGTTGATCTTTCACCTTAATTATGTCTTCCCATTTTTCTTTCTTAAGGATTTTCAGGAAATGGTTTTTCATTTCAGTGAGAGTTCTGGACTCTTTTACGTAGCTTCGAATGAAAACACCTTCTACCATCTCTGCATATTCCGCATATTCGGGTAAATTCATCGTAAAGTTAATAAAAAGGTTGAAAAATGATTTGTCTAAGTTTATTTCGATTGTGGGTGTTGGAGCATTTGAGATGTCGATTTCTATTTTGCCGCGTATTTTCTCAGTCTCCGCTATACCTGTAGCGAAAATGCTGAGAGCGAGTAAAAGAATTACAAAGCTGAATCTTTTCATTGGTTTTCTCCTTTTATGATGCTGTGGACTATATCTATTGATTGACTGTAGGTTGCAGATTTGAATCGGTGGTTTGAGAGTTATTGGATTTTGGTACATTTCCGGTTAATATGTTAAGTAGATTTAAACTCTTATCAATTGCTGTTGCCACATTTGATGTTGATTTGAAAGCGCGCCGTGATGCTTCATCAATGTTCAGTGATGCAAAACTATCATTTACACCTATTCCTGTTTTATGAAACGCATATTGTATCTTGCTAACAGCATAGTTGAAATCGTTCATTGCTTGTTCCGCTATTACCTTCTGATGATTTAGATGGACACCGAATAAGATAATACCAACAAGACACGCAAGGGTACTAAGGCGAAGAATAAGCGTTGGTGGGTTATCCCAAGATGCAAATATATTGAGAAAACGATGGAACCAGCCACTTTTCGCAGGATGAGACTGGACATAAGCAGTTACTTCGGTTAGTATCTCGGGAGGTGTCTGAGGTTTTGGTAGGTCACTTAATTCTGTGTTGATTACCTGTGCTAAATTGTGTTCGTGTTGGCAGGTGGCACACGTTTTGAGATGTGATGCGATTTTCGACTCGGTAGAAGAATCCAATTCACCTGTCATGTATTCCTCAAGCAGATTTTGGCAATCAAGACATGTTATCTGTTGTTTAGATTTCTGGTTCATCGGTTTCCTCCATTAGTCGGTTTAGTATCTCTCGTAGTTTTTTGCGAGCACGAAATATAGTTGATTTCACTGTGTTCTCGGATTGTTTCACGACCTTAGCGATTTCTTTGTAGCTCATTTCTTCTAATTCACGCATAATTACTATGGATCGTATTTCGGGAGGAAGTTCCCCAATTGCGCGATGGACTAAGTTTTTAATTTCCTTCTTGATAGAAATCTCTTCTGGTGATGGGTTCGATTTATATGTGTTTTTATGCAGTAGCATCTCAAACGTATTGTCATCTTCATCTGACAAATGCACCTGAAATTTCTGTCTTTTTAGCATGTTGAAACAGAGATTCTGCACGCATTTCAGCAACCATGCACGAACTGTCTTTTGCCTTAATTTTGTACGGTGTTGCCATGCTTTTTTGAAGGTTTCTTGTGTCATATCCTTTGCATCTTCACTGTTTTTGAGTAGATAGAAAGCGTGCCAATAAATCTGATCTTGATGCTTGCGGACTAATAAAATGAATTCGTCTTCTGTCATATCGTAACATCGCTTGCATTTAAGTTTACGTCACTACAAATAAGTCAGAAAAAAGTTGCATCTTTTTTCAAATTCATCGTGTGATTAGGTGATGTTTGGTATGGTTTGGTTAGGAAACCGTTTGGGTATAATATACGGACGGGGAAACCCCGTCCCTACGAGCGTTTTTGTGTAATATGCGGACAAGGAAACCCCGTCCCTACGAGCGTTTTTGTGTAATATGCGGACAGGGAAACCCCGTCCCTACGAGCGTTTTTGTGTAATATACGGACAGGGAAATCCCGTCCCTACAAGCGTTTTTTGGTGATTGGATTAACGAATGGAGAAAAAAAGAAAAATGTTGCAAACATCCGTATATTCCGTTACAAATTTAACCGGAGTTAGCTTAGGTTATCGTCTGTTTTGAGATATTTTAATGGACTTTCAACAATATAATTACCTGACTCTCGCAGAAATTGCTGTACCAGATAGACAAGTCCAGCACCGATAATCACGAGTATCTTGTCATCAGTAGATGCTGTGATGCGCGTTAGGTTGACGAAGATTTTTAGATTTCGAGTATACCATTGATGTCCAACCCAATTCGCACCAGGGTATTGGTCGTCTATACCAACTTTTGCCATGCGTAAGTATACCTTATGATCTGCACGTCTACCTTCAGTTTCATTATACCTTATAAACATGTCTATGATAGGTTCATATTTTTTGGATTCAATCCAAAACCTGCCATTATTTTCACCGTTGGTTTTAGTATCGTTAGTAAAGAAATCCTCTAATTTTGGCAATAGGTGTTCTTGGTTGTGTTCCATTGCGAATTTATCAGCATCTATTAAATCCGTGTCAAAATCTTCCAGAAAAAACGGGTCTTGCTCAGGAGAATAATCGACGCAGTATATCTTTGGATGTTCCATCTGTTTCGCCAACCGAAAACCGATCTGTTCACCTTCCCATCGCTTGAGTTGATATGTGCCTGTTAGATATTCCTGGTAGTTTGAATTGATCTCAGAGTCAAATCTTTGGTCTGCTTGAATGCCTATTTTTGTAGGACGAAACGGCTCAAGTTGTGTTACGAGTTGTTCTATTTCCCTTTGCCGTTTTTCGGCAAGCACATCATCCATTCTGAGATTGAATCTATCCTTTCCAGGATTTGCTAAGTGTCCACTGCCAAGGATCATGATTGTCGGTTTCATCAGTCGGTATTCTCCGTGTTTAGGTATTTAAGCGGGTTCTCAACATTGTACTCTTCGGATTCTTCAAGGAATTGTTGAATTAGATATGTATGTCCTGCGCCAATTATAAGCAATGTACGATCATCTGAGTATTCAGTGATGCGCGTTAAATTCACATAGATTTTGAGATTACGAGCATACCAGAGATGTCCAACCCAATTCGCACCGGGGTATTCAACACCCTTACCAATTTGCGCGACACGAAAATAAACGCGGTGATTCTTATGACGATATTCAGGTTGGTTTATCCTTCTGTACATATCAATTAACGATTCATATTCATTGGGTTCCACCCAAGTCGCTCCATTTTTGTCTTTATGTCTTTTTCCTTCAACTTCGGAAAAGTCATCATATTTTGGGAATAAATCCATTTGATTGTGTTCTTCTGCGAATTTAGAGTAGTCTATCAGATCACGATCAATTTCATCTAAATGAATCATGGGATCATCTTTTCGGAAATGGTCTACACAGTATACCTTTTGATGTCCCATCAGCTTGGCTAAACGGAAACCGATTTGATCAATTTCCGACCGCTGAAGTTTGTATGTGTCATTTAGATAACTTTGGTAGTTTTTGTTAATCTCATCATCTCGGGAAGGGTCTTGTTCAATCGCAATTTTGTTAGGACGAAACGATTTGAGATGTTCCAGAATCTGCTCAATCTCATGTTGCCGTTTGGGTTCGAGTACATCATCCATTTTGAAATTGAATACGTCAAGTCCTGGATTATCCAAGTGCATACTGCCGAGAATCATGATTGTCGGTTTCATTTTATGATCTCCTTTTTTTAACTTAGATAGTATTTCATCGGTTTTGCTCTAATAAACGGTTCATTATCTCTCGCAATTTTTTACGAGCACGAAATACAGTTGATTTAACGGAGTTTTCAGGGAGTTTCAAGGTTTGAGCGATTTCTTTATAGCTTTTTTCCTCTAATTCCCGCATAATCACTATTGATCGTATGGATTCAGGTAATTCATCTATGGCTTGACGTACTAACTGCTTGAGTTCTTCCTTGATGGAAATTTCATCTGGTGTAGGAATTGATTGGTATGAATTTCTATGCAGTAGCATTTCAAGTGATTCTTCTTGTTCATCTGATAAATAGACCTGAAATTTTCTCCGTTTGAGTTGGTTGTAACATAGGTTTTGAACACATTTCAGCATCCACGAATGTGCTGTTTCAATCTTCAAGTTTGCGCGATGTTGCCATGCCTTTGTAATAGTTTCTTGCGTCATATCCTTTGCATCTTCACTGTTTTTGAGTAGATAAAAGGCATGCCGAAAGATCTTATTTTGATGTTTTCGTACCAGTTCAAGGAATACATCTTCTGTCATATCACAACTCCGCGTTTATTGAAGTTAATGCTACTACAATTCAGTGGGAGGATAGTTGCATTTTTCTTTTTGCTATGCTGTGGATAGAGTTCAGGTGCCTTATATCAAATTGACGCGTGCGTCTCGGTAGGTGCGGTTTCCTAACCGCACCATAGGCGTCAATTTAATAGAACTTAGTTGCACTTATGAATCATTCCGAACCCTTATGGTTATAGGGATGACCTGATCTTCAGTCCCTAATGAAGTTTAAAAATTTAATCGGGTAATTTTCAGTTTCTTGTAGAATCCGGTGCGGTTAGGAAACCGCACCTACCGGCCTGGGAAAATCACTAAATTGACGCCTACGGGTTTCGCTTTGTCAATTCATAAATGATTTGTTATCGGACAGGGAAACCCTGTCCCTACGAACAGCTCTACTCATCATTTGTATAACGGACAGGGAAACCCTGTCCCTACGAACAGCTCTACTCATCATTTGTATAACGGACAGGGAAACCCTGTCCCTACGAACAGCTCTACTCATCATTTGTATAACGGACAGGGAAACCCTGTCCCTACGAACAGCTCTACTCATCATTTGTATAACGGACAGGGAAACCCTGTCCCTACGAACAGCTCTACTCATCATTTGTATAACGGACAGGGAAACCCTGTCCCTACGAACAGCTCTACTCATCATTTGTATAACGGACAGGGAAACCCTGTCCCTACGAACAGCTCTACTCATCATTTGAGTGTAGACAGAACATTAGTTTAATGTGATGGCTTGGACAGGATTAACTATCAAGGAGGGTAAAATACCGAGGAGTAGAATGCCGATTGCCGCAAGAACCAATCCGATGACTAAGGTTGAAGGATAAGGATTGAACTCTAATTCCTCTTCCGGTTCACGCATATACATGGTTACGATAACGCGTAGGTAATAGAACGCTGAGATGGCAGTGTTAATAGCACCGACAATAACGAGCCAAAAATGTCCGGATTGAACAGCGGATTTGAAGATATAAAACTTGCCGAAAAATCCAGCAGTTAGTGGGAAACCAGCAAGAGACAACAACATCACGGACATAAACATCCCAAGTAAAGGTTTTTTGAAGCCGAGTCCTGCGTAATCAGAAATCATCACACTTTCACCGTCAGTAGTTCTTGCCAATATGACCGCACCGAATGCACCGATATTCATCACGCAGTAAACAAGTAGATACATTATCGCACTGGAAGTGCCTTCACTGTTTGCTGCTGCTAAACCGATCAGTACATACCCAGCGTGTGCGATACTTGAATATGCCAGCATCCGTTTGATGTTTGTCTGTGCAATAGCGACGACGTTGCCAACAGTCATTGTCAGCATTGCCAATATGATGAGAACCGTGTTCCATTCTGATGTAATATCGGGTAGTGCTTCCATGAAGATTCTCAAGAACGCTGCAAATCCTGCTGCTTTTGGACCTGCGGAGATGAAAGCTGCAATTGTGGTGGGTGCGCCTTCATACACATCCGGTGCCCATTGATGGAACGGAACGATCGCGACCTTGAACCCGAAACCGACGATGAGAAGAAATACACCAGCGAAAAGCAGTGTCGATTTGCTTTCAGCAGTGAGGTATTCAGCAATCTCCGGAATACTCGTTGTGCCAGTCGCACCGTAAATTAAAGCGATACCGTAGAGGAAAAAAGCACTCGCGAATGCACCAAGTAGTAAATACTTCATACCCGCTTCACTTGAAGCAGGACTGTCTCGGAAATAACCTGCTAACACATACAATGATAACGACATCAATTCTAAGCCGAGGAAAACGATAATCAGTTCATTACCCGCAGCCATTAACATCATACCAAGCGTTGCAAGTAGGATGAGTAGATAATATGGTCCCTGCTTTCTATCGTCTGTTCCCAAATAACTAAGCGAGATTAGAGCAACGAGAATTGTTGAAACGAGGAAGATAATATTGAAGAAGAGCGAATAGTCATCTACCTTAAACATACCTTCAAATTGCGTTCCAAAATCCTCATTTTGAAACATTTGAATAGATACCACCAAGGCAATCCCTGCTCCAACAATTGTTATCCATCCAAGTACCTTTTTTGATATGGCATCAAACATATCAAAGATAAGGACTATTAGCATCGTTGAAACGATAACAAGTGATGGCATTAAGAGTGACCAATCAATATCAGGCATATTAAGCTCAGATGGCATTCATAACCTCCAAATTCGGAAAAACTGTAGGATTGTACTTAGATGAAAATCTATCGGTTGAAGTGATCTCCTATCGCAGGAAAACAAAAGTTA
Source organism: Candidatus Poribacteria bacterium (assembly GCA_965261435.1). Taxonomy (GTDB): domain Bacteria; phylum Poribacteria; class WGA-4E; order WGA-4E; family WGA-3G; genus MSPOR6. The sequence goes on along the minus strand of CBDHDL010000021.1, from coordinate 646,716 downwards.
CAACCACAAAAAGTGGTACTAAAATTACGACTGACCATAACATATATCCGAAGAAACTCGGCATTCGGATACCGCTCTGTTCGGCAATTGCCTTCACCATGAAATTTGGTGCGTTGCCGATATAGGTATTTGCTCCCATGAAAACTGCACCGACAGAAATTCCAGTTAGTAAACTAACAAATTTTTGGTGATTGGGATTAGTTAATTCCGTAACAGAGGCATTCAAGATTCCTGGTACTTCAGCTTCAACAAGTTCCAATTGTCCAAGTGCAGTGTTGAAGAATGTCAGATATGTCGGAGCATTGTCTAAGAAACTGGACAGAACACCTGTTACCCAGAAGTAGTGCCAAGAGTCTTCTATAGCGACGATCAGCCAACTCATTGCACCTTTATCCCCAACCCCGAGGATTGTCAAGGCGGGAATAATCGTAATAAATATCCCCGCGAAGACTTTAGCAACCTCTTCAATTGGTTCCCAAGAGAATTCGTTATCTTGGCGTAATTTGCCGCTCAATGGTGTGAATTTGAGTGACAATAATCCCATCAATACAATCAACACATCACGCGCAATGTTCTGCCATTTCACATGCACATCAAAGATGTTAATTTCTCCCCACTTGTAAGTTCCACTCATCAATACAGCGGCGATGATACCGAAGAGGAAAATCAGGTTAAAGAGACCATCAACCCGAATCGGTTCGTTGGTGCCATCATCTGGTACTACACCGCCTTCTCGTTTGAACATAAATGTGTCTATGATGAAGAAAAGTGCAATTAAGATGACACTAATAAATAGCATGGGAAGGAATAGTGCTGTTGTCGTCCAGAAGAAAGGTACACCGTGTATGAAACCTAAAAAGAGTGGTGGGTCTCCCAAAGGTGTTAAAGAACCTCCGATATTACTTACCAGAAAGATGAAGAAGACAACCAAGTGAACCTTACTCTTTCGATACTCGTTCGCGCGAATTAGTGGACGAATGAGGAGCATTGATGCCCCTGTCGTGCCTATCCAAGATGCAATCACAGTTCCGATCAATAATAATAACGTGTTGACTGCTGGCGTACCGCGAAGCGTCCCCCGCACGAGAATTCCACCTGCAACTGTAAACAGACCCCATAAGAGAACGATAAACGGGATATAGTCTATCAGATAGATGTATAAGATATCGTGAAAAGCGTCCCCTCCGTAAGCTATAAGGTATGGTATGCCGAAAATTAATGCCCATGCCAGCGACATTTTCCCACCGTGATGAACAAGAAAATGAGAATCAAATATAAGTGGGAGCAGTGCTATTGATAAGAGAATACCGACAAATGGGATGATACTCCACAGTGGTAAATTTTTACCATCAACTTTATAGTGTCCGTGTGCTTCGCCGTTTGCATCTTCATCAGCAGCGAAAACGTCTATTGAGACTGAAAGGGTAAGTCCAAGAACAACAAATAGTATTAGACAGGAGGCGGTTTTTGACTTCACTACTTCGTCTGTGCCTCCTCTTTAATCAATTTTAAGTTCCTATTTCTGATTTCCAGAACGGGTTCTTGTGTTTCTCCGTGATTGTTGACTTGTCCAACTGCTGGCGTGTTAGGGGAGACTTGAACTTTTGCAGCAACTTCACCCACAGAGGTATTCATCTTATCCAAGAACGTATTTGGATATACACCTATCCAAACGATGAAGACTAATATTGGCACTAAGACAGCGATTTCGCGTGAGTTTAAATCAGGCAAAGTTTCGTTCGTTTTATCCGGTTTTCCGAGCATCACACGTTGATACATCCACAACATGTATACCGCTGCCAATATCACACCGGTTGTAGCAAAAACGACGTACCATTTTGAAAAAGCACCCTGAAAAAAACTGCCGAGTAGGATCATAAATTCACCCACAAATCCGTTTAGACCTGGTAATCCAATGGACGATAATGTTACGATAAGGAAGAAGGTTGCAAAGATAGGCATTCCTTTTGCTAATCCGCCAAAGTCAACAATCATTCGGCTATGCCTGCGTTCATATAGCATTCCGACTAATAGGAACAACGCACCAGTGCTTAATCCGTGATTGACCATTTGTAAGACACTTCCCTGAATAGCATCATGATTTTGCGAAAAGAGTCCGAGGACAACGAAACCGAGGTGACTCACACTGGAGTATGCTACCAACTTCTTCAGATCTGGTTGCACCATCGCTACTAATGCGCCATAAATAATGCCGATTACAGCGAGTGTAACTATCCACGGAGTATGTAGCGCTGCTGCTTCTGGAAAGAGTGGTAAGCAGAATCGGACTATGCCATAAGTACCCATTTTTAGCAACACACCCGCAAGGATAACACTGCCTACTGTTGGTGCTTCAACGTGTGCGTCAGGTAGCCAGGTATGGAAGGGGAATAAGGGGACTTTAATTGCAAAGGCGACAAAAAATGCAAGGAATAATAGACTGTCATGGTTAAATTGTCCACGTCCACTTAATGTGGTAAGATCAAAACTGTCCCCATTTTGGAAATAGAGTGCTAAAATGCCGACTAACATTAGCGCACTGCCTGCCATTGTATATAGGACGAATTTTATAGTGGCATAAATCCGTCGTTCTCCACCCCATATTCCGATAAGGAAATACATTGGGATTAGCATTGATTCCCAGAAAACAAAGAAAAGGAATAGGTCTAACGAGCAGAAAACCCCCAACATTCCGGTTTCCAGTGCCAGAAGCGACATCATAAAACCGCTCAGCCCCTTCTCTACCGAATTCCATGCGGCGAGAATACATATTGGTGTGAGAAATGTTGTTAATAAGATTAACCACAACGAAATACCGTCAATCCCGATGTGATAACTAATACCTAAACCGGAAATCCAATTCTGTTTTGTAACAAGTTGGAATGCAGTGTCTGTCGCTGTTTCTTCTTGGAATGCAGTGTCTGTCGCTGTTTCATCATATCCAGTATAAAGCCCTATTGAGATGACAAATGTGAGTAGACTGATGACAAAGGCGATGCCTTTTATAACAGATGGTCCCATTCCTCTGAGCAATGCAATCGCTATTACACCGAGAAGTGGTAAAAAAATTACTAATGAGAGTAGCAAAAAGAACTCCTTTAATATATGGTGCTACCTCTGCACCCTAAAATACAATTCCATGCTAAATATTATATTTGCCTCAATATAAAATTTAAAATCATTCAATTTGATATTTCTTTTCTGTAAACCCTAAATGCTTGTTTTTATCAGTCAAACCAGCTAGGCGTAATCAAGATAAGTATCCAATCCAAAATTGAAAGTGCGTAATCGGTATCTTCTCTCGCCAATGTCCGTCGGCGTTTTGAAAAATAGTTGCGCGGCGATTTACTTTTCCACCAAGATTTTAAGTGCCGATTAAACGCTGATATTTCTTTATCGGATCTATTACTGTTATCCAGCACCCACACACCGAGTCTAATATCGTTGGTAATTTGGACAGCTGCTTCCTGAAAATCCTCCGCACTGATTCTTAAGAAAGACAGTATTCGAGAATCTTGTTGTGAATCAGCACCGTATTTGTATGTTCCAATATTTCCGTCGTGTGCTGCTCTCGCCTTGTCTGCCATCCTCGCAACACCACAGATTCCAGCGACCTCTTTGCTAACAAGATTTCGCGGTCGAAAAGTCTTCTGTTTCATCTGCTTCCTCCGTTAGTAATTCTAAAAAGTAGGTTTTCAAGTGATGAAAACACAACGCTTGATTAAGAGAAAACGACTTAATAAAAACAGATCATATAGTGCTAAATACCTGCCTCCGTGTTGATGATTACCATATAATTTTCATACTGAATGATAGTGCAGTAAGTACTATCATTTGAATAATTTCCAGAACATCCACCATCCGGGTGATATCCACCATGGGAAAGGCGGATCATCTACTATTTCACGACGACGGTTTGAAAAACTGGGATGTTGCCTTTTATTATGCCACATAGTTTGCATTTCGGTATTGAAATTTGAGATGTCAGCATCCGATACTTCACAGTTATCTAAAATCCATGTTCCAAGTCTAACGTCATTTTCAATTCGTACTGCAGTTTCTTGAAAGGTTTCTACCGATATTCCGAGAAATGCTAAAATTGTAGTATCTTGTTCGGAATCATTCCCGTATTTATATCTGCCAATACTTCCTTTGTGGACAGCCCTTGCTTTATCTGTCATTCTTGCAACACCACAGATGCCTGCTACTTCTTTGTTGAGTATATCCCGCGGTCGAAAAGTGCCTTTATTCATTCTCCTCCTCCGTTAGTATATCTAAAAAAGGAAGGTTCCTAATAAATTCCTATTTCACATTTTAATTTGCAATAAACAGATAGTATGCAAGGAACAACACTATTCCGATGACCATTGACACGATATATGCTTGAACAACACCCGTTTGAAGTCTACGGAACATGCCACCCATCACTCGGATGAGTGCTGCTACTCCATTGACAATCCCATCAATAATTCCTGTATCAAAAAGTTTCCACAACAAGAAATGGGATGCGTTTTTGATCGGTTGAACTATGAAAGTATTGTATATCTCGTCAACATAAAATTTATTTGCAACGACTTTCTGCAATGCGTTAGTAGGTTCATCAGAAGGTACACGATCTTTGTAACGGGTCCATGCAAATGCGATTCCAAGTAATCCAACAATAGACGAAACTATCATAAATGGAATGGCACTCCCCATTTCTTTACCATGTCCCTCTTCTCCGTTTCCAAAATAAAATACGTTCTCCGTAAAGTGATGGAACCAACTCTCATGTCCTCCCCATCCTATCAACAGTCCGATCAAAGCAGAAGGAATCGCGAGGATCGCTAAAGGCACCCACATCACTGCTGGTGATTCATGGACGTGTGAGGCTACTTCTGGTTCAACGCGAGATTTTCCGTAGAAGGTTACAAAGATGAGACGGAACATATAGAACGCTGTCAGGAATGCTGTGGCTAATCCGATGATGTAAATGGCTTTTGAGCTTCCCCACGCGCTGTGTAGAATTTCATCCTTACTCCAGAATCCACTAAGGAATGGTGCCCCTGCAATTGCCAATGCCCCGACTAAAAATGTCCAGTGGGTAATTGGCATTTTGCTTCGTAATCCCCCCATTTTGCGCATGTCTAATTCATTCGCCATTGCGTGCATCACGCTGCCGGCTGTTAGGAACATCAATCCTTTAAAGAATGCATGTGTTACCAGGTGGAAGATACCGGAAGCATACGCACCGATACCGACACCGACAAACATATAACCGAGTTGACTGACGGTAGAATATGCAAGGATACGTTTTATATCGTTCTGTTTAAGTGCAATGATCGCAGCAAAGAGTGCTGTCAATACGCCGATCCATGCGACAATTTGTCCAGTATGTGCGATATTATATAGCACAGCGGAGCGCGCTATCATATAAATACCTGCAGTCACCATTGTAGCGGCGTGTATTAATGCACTAACAGGTGTCGGACCTTCCATTGCATCGGGGAGCCAAACATAGAGAGGGATCTGTGCGGATTTTCCAATCGCACCTACGAACAAGAGCATGGTCGCCAATACGATTCCATTTACACCAAAAATTACGTCATCACTTCTTGCTTCCGCCTCAGAGAATATTGATGTGAAATCAAGCGAACTGAAAATTGCAAACAACGTAAACATCCCTAACAGGAAACCGAAATCGCCAATTCTATTGACAATAAATGCTTTCTTACCAGCATCCGTAGCAGATTGTTTCTCATACCAGAAACCTATCAACAGATATGAGCAGAGACCAACGCCTTCCCAACCAACAAACATCATCAGATAGTTGTTGCCGAGGACGAGGATGAGCATTGCGAACACAAACAGGTTGAGATATGCGAAATAGCGGGTATAGCCTGCGTCACCGTGCATGTAGCCGATGGAATAAACATGTATGAGAAATCCAACACCCGTGATGACCAACAACATCACAGTTGTCAGCGCGTCAACGTGGAATCCGATGTTAACACTTAAAATTCCACCTGAAATCCACTCATAGAGGACTCCCTCTTCTCCCTTAAGCGTTGCTGTACTATCTTTATTGATAGCGACGAAGGCAATAATTGAACAGATTAGAGAGATCAGCACTGCAAGTGAACCGATAGTTCCACTAAGTTTCTCGTTTCCTTTTAACCATTTGCCGAACAACCCGTTAATCAAAAATCCAACAAGTGGCGAAATCAATAGTATAACAATTAGTGTAAGCGACATTTCTTACCCCTTCAACGAATTAATTTCATCCACATTGATTGTTTCACGATGCTTGAAGACACTCACAATAATTGCTAATCCGATTGCGACTTCGGCGGCAGCGACAGCCATCACAAAAAACACGAACAACTGTCCATCCGGTTGACCGAGTTTATTGCTGATTGCTACAAAGGCGAGATTCGCTGCGTTCAACATCAGTTCAATACACATAAAGATAATGATTGCGTTTCTGCGGATGAGAACACCGATAACGCCTATTGTAAATAGGATCGCACTTAAAACGAGATAGTATTCTAATGGTAATGACATATAAAACCTTTTCTATATTAATGTAGATATATTACTGAGTTCTTTCTAATTTTCTGTCTGTTTATCGCGTTTCACCAAGACAATAACACCAATTAAGGCTGCCAACAAGATGAGTGATGTAACTTCAAACGGCAGTAAGTATTTGCTAAACAATAGAGTTCCTATGTATTCTGTGGTTACGGGTTCCATTGAAGCTTCTGCGGATCCAACTTTGGTGTTGTTGAGTGCTCTCACAGCAATGTAGATACCTTCTACAGCTAATAGGATACCCAAAATTATCGCGACGCCTTTTATTTTCCCCGTTAATGCTCCCCTTGCAGAAAGTGTGCCGAGGTTTAGTAGCATAATCACGAAAAGGAACAGCACCATAATCGCGCCAGCATAGACAATTACTTGAACAGCTGCGACGAAGTGCGCGCCTAACAGGACAAATAATCCTGCTTGTGAGAAGAAAGTAACGATTAGCGATAGCGCACTATAGATCGGATGACGAAACGAAATAACAGCAATAGCACCGATAATCGAGACAGTGCCAAATATGATAAATACAATTAGTTGTGGAATCATTTCTGGATTCATTAGCACGTCTCCTATTCTACCGTTTCTATAGTTAATATTTCTGAGCGTAGTGGTGCTGCAGTTGTGTCTTCTGCTGCAGTTTTAGTGTTATTGTCCATAGATAGCATCCCAGCAACGATAGATACTACAATAAACGCTGCTACCGTATTGCCTATACCGATCCAAAGCAGTTGATTTTCTTTGACGACGACCCATAATGTACCCGTAACAACGATCGACGTTAACGCAACTGGTAACAGGAACTTCCAACCGAAATTCATCAGTTGATCATAACGGAATCGAGGGAGTGTCCATCGCACCCAAATAAAAACGAATAGGAAAATCCCTGTCTTAATAAAGAAGATCGCAAACGAGATAACGCCGCTCAAAATCGGTCCACCCATTGTCTCCAAACCGAAGAAATGCCATCCACCTAAGAAAAGTGTTACAACCACAGCTGAACCTACGATCATGTTCATATATTCTGCCATGAAGAATATCGCGAATTTCATACTACTATATTCTGTATGATACCCCGCGACGAGTTCCTGCTCCGCTTCAGCAAGGTCAAAAGGCAATCGGTTCGTTTCCGCAAACATAGCGGTTGTAAAAGCAAGGAATGCGGGGAAGTGTATGAGGAAATTCCACCGCCAGGGAAATGCTCCTTGCTGAGATGCTATTTCACGAAGACTCAGTGATTCGGATAGCATTAACACTCCGATGATTGCTAAGCCGAGTGTCAATTCATAACTTATCATCTGTGCAGAGGAACGTAACCCACCCAAAAGGGAGTATTTGTTATTTGATGCCCACGCACCGATGACCACACCGTATACACCGAGGGATGTAATCGCTAAGATAAACAAAATACCGATGTTTATGTCTGCGACCTCAAGAAGTATAGGATTCTCCAATCCCGAAATTGTGATAGAATCTCCAAAAGGTACGACTGCAATTGTTAGCATCGCCGGGATTAATAACATGGCAGGTGCAAGCACGTAAAGTGGCTTATCAACGTGATTGGGTATTAGGTCTTCTTTAAAGAGGAACTTAATGCCATCTGCGATAGGTTGGAGTAGTCCTTGCGGTCCGACGCGATTCGGTCCCAATCGGTCTTGAATCCATCCACTCACTCTACGTTCAGACCAAATCATCGCCATAACACCGATAATCAATAGATGTGCAATGAAGAGTATTTTTATGATTGGAATAATTATTTGTTCTAATACATTTATCTCCATGAATTCTCCTTCTTGATGACGTACTTTATTGAAGTTACGCTAACTTAACGCCTGCGTCTCCAATATTCTGGTGTGTTGCGTCACCATAACCCTCAACATTCTCAGCTATCGCCAGTGCAATCTCACCCGCGAAATTATATTCAATCTCTGCATCAAGATGTTTCGCAATCTGCTGTGTAATTTTCCAATCCACCTGTGCTTCTCCTGGCGGGTCAATCGTTTTCCGTATCCGTTGGACCCATCCAGTGGAATTAGTGAAAGTACCATCCTTTTCAGCAAAGGTTGTTCCGGGTAGTACTACATCGGCTAATTCTGTAGCCTCTGATGGCAATATATCCTGTACTATGAGAAAATCAACCTTACCTAATGCTTCTTTTTCAGCGTCTTCAAGAGTTCGTTCAGGCACGCCACTAACGAGATATACGACTTTAGCATTTGCGACTTTTTCCCAGAGTGTTTCACCTTCCAATACCACATTACCGTTTGCCGAACCGAGTATTGTCCGCGCACCTGCAGTGTTCGGATTCTTGTCAGCTTCAATAGTAAACTGTGGGAATTTATGCGCTTCACCCGGTTGTTGACCAAAAAGTCCTAACTGCGTCGTTTTTAGAACATCATGCGCGAACTGTTGTAAGACAAAGTTATCTTCATTCGTAGCTTGTGCAGAACCGATGACCACAATATCCTCGGCTTCTACTTCAGAGAGATTTTCGGTAATTAGTGATAATGCGTCTGCCCACTGCGTTGTTACCAATTCATCCTCAACGCGTTTTTGGGGAAGTTGTAGACGGTCTTCGCGATTGACATAGTGGTAACCGAGGCGACCATCATCACACATCCAGTGTTGGTTTATATCTTCATGGAAGCGGGGTTTGATTCTATACAAACCATCTTCCTTATATTCTACTGTGACATTACAACCGACACTACATCCTGAGCAGATGCTATCTTCCATTTTCATAAACCATGGACGAGATTTGAAGAGAAAATCTTTACTAATCAATGCACCGACAGGACAGATATCAACGACGTTACCTGCCAGTTTATTGTCAAGTAGTTGTATAGGTGTACCTTCGTGGCTTCTGGGGATGTCAATTTCATCGTGAGAACCGCGATTTATCAAACCGAGTTCTCCGCTTCCTGAGACCTCTTCACAGAATCGAATACAACGAGTACAGACGATACAACGTGTGGAATAGAGTAAAACATCTGGGCCTAAGTCCTTTTTCGGTGGCACGTTTTTGACTTCTATATATCGGCTTTTATCGTGTCCATGTCGGTAACTGAAGTCTTGTAAATCGCATTCACCCGCTTGGTCGCAGACCGGACAATCAAGTGGATGATGCACCAAAAGGAATTCCAGAATATCCTCGCGCGCCTTTATGACACGGGGACTATCTGTCCGAACGATGACGTCATATTTACCATCTATTTTTCTCTCTGGCGGTGCGGATCGGACAGTTGTTGTGCAGCCCGTCGCTAATTGTCTTTCTGGCATCTCTGAACTTCTCATGTAAAGGTCAATGAGACACATTCTGCAATTAGCAGGACGACTTAACCCCGGGTGGTAACAGTAGTGAGGGACTTCAATATCGTGTTGTCTTGCTGCCTCAACTATATTCGTTCCATCTTCAACCTCTATTTCAAGGTCATTCAGTTTAATAAATGCCATATATATTACTCCAATGTGTTCCTACCAAGAAAGTTACGCTAACGTCAATTTAACGATTTTTCAAGTGTCTCAATTTTTTCCCGCAACGCCTGAATCTCTGTGGCTTGTGCTTTTATGGTATTGTTATTGTCGTCTTGTTGTGTGCGCTTGTTCTGCTGATAAGCAATGATAGTTAATGGTATACCTACAAATGCTATAACCGCACCAATGAGCGTTATAACTAATGTTCTTTGAAAATCAAATCTTTTGTTTTGATCTGTAATCCGTTTATCTAATTGCGTATGAGAATCGGTAATACGCTTCTCTAAACGCACCTCGGACTCTTTAACAATCTCGCGAATTTTTTCTAAGTCCTCAACGCTTAGTTGCGCAGAAACGACAGTGTTAAGGCATAAAAGTAGCACAAGCGTAATAAACAACGTTCTCATAATAGATGTTCCTTTGACCGTCGTCAATTATGTCCTAACTTTACCTCTATTCCAGGTCTGCCATCTCTTTCGGAATTATCCGTTGTTGATATGCGTAATTCTCCTCTGGCGGTACCGTCGCTTCTGCAATAGGTAAAGTGACCAATTTACCTTCTCTAATAGCGGCTTCAAATTCTGGACGGAACTTCCGCATATAACTGACTGCGGGCCACGATACAGCAATACCAAAGACACAGATTGTATTCCAAGTCATCGTATCAACATTTGCAATGTTGTTCGCAACGTTTTCCAGTAGATCGAGGTCTTCGTAAATTTCCTCTGTTTCACCGGTATCACCCCATCTACCACTTTCAGTGATACCGAACTTCGGTCTTGTGATCATCGTTTGTCTGCCTTCTCCGTCAGCAATTCGTTGTACAATATCACGTACCCAAGGAGTTCCCCATCGGCACGGTGTACACTGTCCGCACGATTCATGTGCGTAGAACTTCATGATATTCAGCAGGCAATCAACGATATTGCGAGTCTCATTCATCACGATAATTCCACCCGATCCTAACATTGATTTTGCAAGTCCGAGGGACGTAAAATCAAGTCGTGTATCTAATTCATAATGTGTTAGAATCGGTGCGGAACTACCACCAGGGATAACTGCTTTAACCTCTTCACCTCGCAAACCACCTGCGACCTCAATAAGTTCAGTACACGTCAAACCGAGTTCCAATTCATAGACTCCTGGTTCATTAACATCACCACTGATACAGTAAAGTTTAGTGCCAGTATTTGGGTCAGGTTTTGGTGGATCATGACGGGCGTCTCCATAGATTAGTCCCATCTCTTTGTACCATTCCACCCCGTTACCGACAATGAAGGGTAGGTTGCACAAAGTTTCCACATTCTGCACGACGGTCGGTTTCATGAACACGCCTTGCACAGCAGGGAATGGGGGTTTGTTGCGTGGTTGTCCCCGTTTTCCCTCAAGCGATTCAATCAATCCGGTCTCTTCACCACAGATATAAGCACCTGCCCCTGGATGTGAATAAATGTTAATGTTTAGTCCTGTGTCACGGACATTTTCCCCAAGGTAACCTTCTTCATAAGCTTCTTTGATTGCAGCATCCAACATCTTTTTTCCGAGTGTAAATTCACCGCGAATGTAGACATAAGTGGTCTCAATTCCCATTGCATAACAACAGATAAGAATACCTTCAATTAGTAGATGTGGATTTTTCTCTAAGACATAACGGTTGCTGAAAGTACCGGGTTCACTTTCGTCAGCATTACAACAGAGGTAACGTGGTTCAATATCCTTTGGAACAAAGCTCCATTTTTCTCCTGTAGAGAAACCAGCACCGCCTCTGCCTTTCAAACCAGCATCCCACACCATTTGTGCAATTTCTTCAGGTTGATATTCGGCAATAGCCTTTTCAAATCGTGTGTAACCGTCATATTGTCGAAAGACATCATAAGTGTTTATATCGGGTATATCCAGATGCTCGTAGAGAATCCGTTTTTCTTGAACCATATTTTGCCTCTACAAATTGTTTCTTATTTTATCCTGTAGGTTGGGTTGAACGAAGTGAACCCAACAATTTTTCGTTGGTAACCTATTTTTAAGACAGAAATGTAAGCGTTCCTTTGATCCACTCTATAGATCTTTTAAGGATAGTGATGTTATCATTAAAATTGCCAAGTCCAGTGTTGCATCTGTTGCAAATGTAACCCCTAATTTTCCCTGTTTTATGGTCATGATCTAAATTTACATCTCTGGTTGTCTGAATGGTTATAGTTCTTTCACAAACTTTACAATAAAACTCCTCACCTATTTGAGGTTTAGGGTGCTTAGTCTCATATTCCCTTCTGATTTTTGCCGGTATTCTTTTCTTATACGCGCGACATTCTTTACATTCACTCCGCCAAACACGTGGTCGGTTTCGTTCAAACGCGTCTATTGGCAAAAGTCTTCGGCATTTCTTACAAATGCGGGGTTTTGCTTCTTGAGCCACTAAGCCTCCAACAATTGTAGTTGTTCGGCGGCCGTACGGTTCCCTTTCAGTCTTTCTTTAGCAATTTCACAGTAATTTGCATTTATTTCACTACCAATATAATTTCTATTGTTCAATTCAGCCATTAATGCAACAGTACCACTTCCAAGAAATGGATCGTATACCAAATCTCCTATGCTGCTCCAAGAAAGTATGTGATCTTGCGCCAATTGCTCCGGGAATATAGCAGGATGTTTGTGTGCGATTTTATCCGATGCGGAATGTCCATTTCCAATCATATATTCCCAGACATTCGTTCTTCTGCCATAATCACCATAACCTTCTCGGTTTAACTTCAATAGAGACCCATCAGGTAAGCGCTTTGTACCGGTATCTCCCTTTCGTGATTCTTTGTTTTTCCTGTCTTTAATCAGGTTAATTGTTTTAGGTTGCCCTTTGCTAAACACGAACATATACTCAAATGATTGCCAATAAGTTTTGTTATTACCAACTGCCCCTCTTGGGGGTTTCAAGTATATCATTGTATCAAATAGGTTAAACCCGATCTCTTTAAAATAAAGTGCCTGTCGAAATGAAGTTCCTGTCTCATTTCCCTTTATCGTCTGATCACCAATGACCCATACAACTACGCCACCGACCTTAACAACTCGGTGCAGATCCATAGCAATTTGTTCAAACTCTTCAAGTCTATATCCTTCATATTCTCGCATTTTGTCATAGGGAGGTGAAGTTACAACAAGGTCAACGAACTCATCGTCCATCATTTTCATAGAGTCAATACAGTTTTCATTTCTTATATCGTTCAATTTCATCATACACCCCTTAAGAAGTTTCGATAGATGTAGTTGTTCTATATATAGACACACGCGAATTGAACAGAGAAGGATATATTTTCCTGAATGTCATTATCTCGTTATTGAATTCTAGTATTGAAAAAAAGTAATTCCATATTTGTATTTCTTCAAATTGTATCAATATTGTTAAGGCTGCACTTTCTTACGCAAATTTAGTTTGCAAGCTGCGCTACTTTATTATATCAAGTTTTAGTTTGCAAGCTGCGCTAAAATCTGATCTACTTTTTCAGGTGTCAAGTTCTTATGTAAATCATCGTTTATCATTATCACAGGTGCGACATCACAGGATGCCAGACACTCAACTTTCATCAAAGTGAACTTTCCATCGTCGGTTGTCCCTTTTGCAAGATTCGTTTCCGATGCTATGTCAGTTCCGAGTTTTGTTTTGAGATGTTCCAAAACCACCTTACAGTCGCGTAGCGCACAAGGCAGCGTATGACAGATACGTATAACATACTCCCCCACAGGTTCCTCAAAGAACATCGGATAGAAGGTTACCACGTCCTTAACCTTCATCACCGTGACCTCTAACAGTTCCGCAACATACTTCATCACAGCAGGTGTAATATAACCTTCCTGTTTTTGGGCAAGGTGAAGTGTCGGCAGCATCGCAGCTTCTTTTATTGGATACCGACCTATCAACTCATCGAATTCTTTCTTATTTTCTTCGTTGAATTGAAATGGTGTTTCTATTTGGATAATTTCATCTGACATCTATGTTTTCCTTTTCTTGGCTATTAGCGGTTCCACAACATTTAATTTGCTGCTACGAATGCCTCCTGTACTTTTTGAGGAAGTTCAAGAAAAATAAAATATGTTTCGGGATACAAATAATCTTCATGAGATTCATCAACGACTCGCAGATACCTATCACGAGCTGCTTCTTCATCAGGTAGAATTTGGTAGAATTTTCGTTTCTCTAAGTCTTCACACCCGTTGTTTTCAATGCATAGTGCATATTGGGTTTCTAATAGTTTCTTTTGCATAGTCTTAGTCCAAAAACCTTTTGATCTTCATCTTTTTTCTACCTATTCCGTGAGCTTCATACCAATGGACCTCTGCTCTTCGAATATTCATTAATAGCACATCTACTGAGAAATGTCTACATACTTTTCTAATCCACTATAATCTGGAATTACTTCTAACGCTTGCATCCGTTCAAGTGCAAAGACCCGAATATCTCGGCGTAATTCGCACAATCCCTCTACACACAACGTCTCACCAGATTCTCTATTGTTCGGAATATTAAATAGTCGATCTGGTACAACCACGCGCGTCATCCATGATTTAGCATTCGGCTTTTTATAGTCAAACCGAATCTTCTGTTTATTGTCAATAGCGGATTGGATTTCCGCAACTTGCTCTGAGAACTCTGATTGTGATGCTTTCAGTGTAAAACGACCAAATATATCTCCTTTTCCATACATATCTTCGTAACACGGTTTACAAATCAATTCAAGATTTTTGAACTCGTTTGTTCCACCTTCAGACAAAGGAATCTCATGTATCAGATACACGTCCCGTTCTTCTCCACAAGTTAAACAGATTGTACCGTTCTGCTTTATAAGATGCAGTTTCCGTTCATTCCAATCCGGCGGCCAGCTCGGTAAAAAGTCATAAATTGAGATTAAAGTCATTCTTAACTTCACATACTCGTTGAATAAACTTTCCACCTCTTCCTCTGAAACTACTTCTCTATCTGAAACTTCAGTCCGTACAAAGAGAGACGATAAGAGTTGTGAACCTTGCTGTTGCAAAACAACTTCAATTTCATCTTTCCGCATTTGCATCTTGATCAGACAAGAAGTGTGAAGATATTCTCCATGCGTCAGATTTATGTCGTATTCATAATCGGCATATTGTTTACATACGGTACAGTACGGCATCTTTGATCCTCGCAATTATTGAAATTCATCAACAAATCACAGAATAACCTCACGAGCCGCTTCTTCATCAGGTAGAATTTGATAGAATTTTCTCTTCTCTATGTCTTCACAATCGCTGTTTTCGATGCATAGTGCAAATTGGGTTTTTATAGGACTTGCTCCATTATTATAAATCCTTGTCACAAATTAAACTTTTCCAAGTATTTTTCAATTAGAATGTTAATTAATACTCCATAAGCAACATATTTGTTATGACTGCTAACTTGGTAATGTATGGAATCATGATGCCGTTATGTTTGAATAGGTAATCAGAACAACTATACCTGCTATAACTGAAAGTGCAATTACCATTACGATTGTAGATTTTCGTTTTTTTTCTTTCGCATCTGTGGTCTGTGCAAGTGTCGGTTCTGGTGGTGAAGTAAAAGTAAGACCCTCGTCAACCTTTTGTCCTTGCAATATGACCTTAATAGGTCCAGAGGTATAATGATAGTATTGTACCCAATCAGAAGCAATACCACTCGGTAATGAATTCGGTTCAAAACTCTGGTGAAAAATATCGTATGCAGAATACTCTTTTTGATACATCTCATTTATAATAAATGACCTTGTGTCCGCTCGTTGTGCTGCGATATAACCAGCAAGAACCGATCCAAAAAATGTTGAACTTGTGCGAATAGGTTGGTTGAGTTCCTCAAGTTGTGCCAATTGAGAAGCTTCTCGCATTCTTCCTCCATAAAGTTTGAATATTACCTCTTCGCGTGTCAATTTTTTCGCGAGTGTTCGGGATGCATCTATCATTTGAATCGGATCAGCATCTAATATCTGTGTTCCATTTGACTTATTTCGGCATCTCACAGCCACAACAATCAGTGCTTTAGGGTGTTTGGTTACGCGCTGTAATCCTTGAACGATACCATCACTCCTAACTACTTTGCGAAGATCAGTTACAATAATGTCATAATCAAATTGTGCGTCTTGCAACGTGCCAATTTCTGGAACGTTATTTGCAGAGTCTTGAACGTGCCACGCAGTAGGATCCCAACTGGATCTCGTCTTAGGGGCACAACCTGAAACTACTGCAGTCAAAAATAACATCAGGGATATTATAACTGATTTCATTCTTTCCTTTCTAATTGAAAATACGCAGATTCAGAAACTTACAGATATCTCCATATCTTTTAATATATTAATATATAGTAGGTTTGGCAATACCATTGAAAATTGATCGCATAAGTCTGCTGGCGAGTATCCGTTCTTCAATGTTCCGTACATAGGTACATTTGAACCCATTCTCTTTTACATCCCACTCATTCGCAATAATCATAATATGTTTACTTCCGAGAGGTGTTGTTTCAATAAACGTCAAGAAATTGTCATCTTTTACTAATTCTACTTTTGCTGAACCAACGTTTCCAAACATAGTCGCACTCTTGGGCCCGGTGATCATAAACATTATATCACCATCTTGCATACTTGTATCTTCGTTTTTAAGAAGTTTTCCGGTTTCTAAATCAAATGTATTGTAGTTTCCTTTTAGTTTAAAGAGAGCAAAAGTTTTTGTGTTTCTAAGAAGAGGAGAAACTTGATTTGGTTTTCTTGAATGGTTGTAAAGTAAAGTTGGTTTTGCAATTCCTATATAGTTGGATCTTATATTTTTTCCCTGCACTTGAATATTGCGTGTATATGTGAACTCGAAACCACCCTCTTTTATATCCCACTTATTTTCAATAAGCATAAAGTGCTTGTTTCCTGAAGAAGTTGTTTCAATAAATGTCACTGAGTTTGTATCTTTGACAAATTCCACTTCCGATATACCGGTGTTAGCTGAAAAGATGGCACTCTTAGGACCTGTAATTATAAACAGTAGTTCACCGTTGCGAAAGTCTTTAGCCTCTTCGTTTTTAACGAGTTTTCCAAGGGAATCGAAAACTTTAAAATTTCCCTTCTTAGCATAAATGAGAAATGTTTTTGTTGCATGAACCGAAGGAATATCGTCTGATTTTTTTAATAATCCTTCAGCGTGCGTATACTCAAATACTGTCAAAACCAATAATATCGCTATAACCGCGAATATTCTAAAACAGATATTCTTTGACATAAGAATTGTCCTTATTTTCATGGAAATTCATCATCTCTTAGCACAAAATTGATGTAATTGACTTTCCTCAATCTCACTGATTTTCATAAAATGTCTCTGTAACCTGTGTTACCGATAAACACCCTTCAATTGCTTCATAGATGTTTTCAAGCAATTCTTCAAAAGTATCACCTTGTGTAGCACAACCGACTATTGACGGTACTTCCGCCCAATATCCACCCTCTTCAGCTTCGTGAATAATGACTTTTAGTTTCATGAGTATTAAGTCCTACCTTTAAAGTTTTTGACCTTTGTGAGGAAACGTACTAAATCAATATTTTCCCCCAAACTGAATTCGGTTTTTCTCAGGGTCTCTGATGTCAAAAATCCCATAACCATCTTCATTTTTCAAAGGTCTCAAGCGTAACCCTTTTGACTTTAAGTGTTGGTGCATTGCACTCACACTTTCAACATGAAGCATTAACTTTTGTCTGCCCTCATTTGGTTTACTTGCACTATGCAGACAGAGTTTACACTGACCTGTATCAAAGCGGTAAAAACGGTGTTCTGGAAATGGTTGGTCTTCATCTGGTGTCAATCCGATTACGTCTCTATAAAACGCAATGACAGTTTTCATGTCTTTTACAAAAAGCATGACGCCACCAAGACTAACTTCTATTTTTGACATATTTTTACCATTAAAATACGATCCGATGTCTCTTCTATGTATGCGTATTATTACCTATCCAGTTCTCCTGCAATTACGTTCAAACTACCTAACACAGCGACCGTATCCGATACCATGCCACCTTCCAACATAAGTGGTAGCGCTTGGAAATGGAAGAAACTTGGCGGACGAATTCTTATGCGATATGCAGTTCCGCTTCCATCACTCACAATGTAGAATCCTAACTCACCATTAGGAGATTCTGTTGCACAATAATGGTCTCCCTTCGGTGGCTGCACACCGTGTCCATCCATAACAATTTTAAAATGATGGATCAATCCTTCAATATGACCATAAGCATCTGTCTTGTCTGGCATCATGATTTTGTTGTCTTCAAGACTAAATGGGCCGTCCGGTAGGTTATCTAATGCTTGTCTGACGATACCACAACTTTGAATCATCTCCTCCATTCGGACTAAATATCTGTCATAAACATCACCAGTAGTCCCTACTGGCACTTCAAATTTCATTTCATTATAAGATGAATACGGTTCGGCTTTACGAATGTCGTGTGAGACACCTGTTGCACGCAGGCAGGGACCGGTTAATCCGTAATTGATCGCATCTTCAGGTGAAATAGCACCGACACCTTTTGTTCTGTCCATCCATATTCGGTTTCGTGTTAACAAGGTATGTGTTTCTTTTAGTGCTTTCGGGAAGTTTGTAATGAAATCTCCGGCA
Source organism: Candidatus Poribacteria bacterium (assembly GCA_965261435.1). Taxonomy (GTDB): domain Bacteria; phylum Poribacteria; class WGA-4E; order WGA-4E; family WGA-3G; genus MSPOR6. The sequence goes on along the minus strand of CBDHDL010000021.1, from coordinate 628,040 downwards.
TCTGTCTCAAATCCATCATATAGGTCGCGAAGTACACCACCGACACGTGTATAACTCGTTGTCAATCGTGCGCCAGTAGTTTTTTGAAAGATGCTGTATAGTTTTTCGCGTTCCCGGAAACTGTAAAGGAAGACTGAAAATGCGCCTAAGTCCAATGCCGCCGTACCAAGCCATAGTAAATGGTCAGCGATACGAGACAGTTCTGCCATCAGAATTCGGATGTATTGACACCGTTTCGGCACCTCAATTCCGAGCAATTGTTCTACTGCAAGCACATATCCGAAATTGTTGGACAGTGGAGAAAGATAATTCATCCGGTCAGTTACAACGATGTATTGGTTGTAGTCTAAATGTTCCCCAAGTTTTTCAAACCCCGTATGCAAGTATCCAGCGTGAGGTGTAGCTTTCAAAACGGTTTCACCGTCCAGTTCTAAAACGATACGTAGTGTACCGTGTGTCGCGGGGTGTTGCGGCCCAAAACTCAGAACCATATTTTCCCCTGTCGTGCGTTCCATCTCACCTTGCATAGATAACTCCTTATTTAGTCAATCTGTATTTTTTCGTCTTCCTATACATTCTGCGTATCAAAATTGAAACTTTCGCGTTCACCATGTCCCCGCAGCGGATAATCTTTTCGCAGTGGATGTCCTTCATAATCATCCGGCATTAAGATTCGTCGCAGATCAGGGTGTCCTTCAAAGTCTATACCGAACATATCATAAGTTTCCCGTTCAAGCCAGTTTGCACCTTTCCATAAATCTGTCACCGTCTGAATTTTTAAATCTTTCTCATTTATTGGTACTTTGACTCGGATACGTGGTGTTTCACCTTGATATGTGTAAAGGTGGTAGACGACCATGAAACGAGAATAGTCATACTTCATCAACTCAGATTCTAAATTAGAATTGTCAACTGCAGTGATATCTACAAGGAAAGCGTATGCCAGTTCCGTTTTTAAATACTCTAAAAGTGGGTAACTGTTTTCTTTATCAACGACAACCACGACACCGTTCTGTGTTTCTGCATCTTCTAAGAGTGCATCGCCGAATTTCTCTCGTAACTGTTCAAGGACGAGTGGTTGTGTTTCTTCTTCAGTAACCTCTTTTTCTTCTTCATTCATTATGCGACCTCAGCCCCTTTGGGTAACTCACCTTTTTGTATTTGTCGTTGCACTTGCATCACTGCATCAATCAAATCTTCGGGTCGTGGTGGACATCCAGGAATATAGACATCGACGGGTAGGAATTGGTCAACACCTTGTATTAAGGTATATGTATCAAAAACGCCGCCGCAGGATGCACATGCCCCCATTGAGATAACCCATTTCGGTTCTGGCATCTGGTCGTAAATCCGTTTGAGGACAGGCATCATCTTGATTGAAATTCGTCCTGAAACGATAAGGAGATCAGATTGACGTGGCGAGAAACGAATTGCTTCGGAACCGAATCGAGAAAGGTCGAATTTTGATGCCAAAGTTGCCATCATTTCTATAGCGCAGCAAGCAGTCCCAAACGGCATTGGCCACAATGAGTTTTTTCGTCCCCAGTTCACCACTTTGTCAATAGTGGTTGTGACGAAGTTGCCTTCGGTTTGGTCGGCTCTATGTCCAAAGTTTAATCCCATGTTAAGCCTCCTTTTTTCCATGCATAGATATACCCCAGAAGGAGAATGCCGATAAAAACCAGCATCTCAATTAAAATAAACATACCATTTGTTGCTGAGAATTTTCTAAAGACCACTGCCCACGGATACAGAAAGACGACCTCAATATCAAAGATGATAAAGAGCATCGCTATAAGGTCGAACCGGATAGTGAACCTTTGTCTTGCATCACCGACAGGTTGCACGCCAGATTCATAGACAGATAGTTTGATTTTTGTGGGTTTTTTGGGTCCGAGAAGATGTGTCAGGCCGAGATTAATGCCTGCAAACAGAACTGCAAAGAGTCCTAAAAATACTATCGGAAGATAATCCGGAAGATAATCCATTAACTTTTACTCTAAACTATGTAAGCCTCCAGCAATGGACAGAAATAATACCATCCGTTTAGGATTAACTGCTATCGGATGGATTCCTGACACTGCTAATAATTAGCTTGTTTTGTGTTTAATTTTCAACCAAAGTTGTCATATATCTCTATAATTTTACATATTTTGAAAAAAGTGTCAAGTTTTTTTAAAGAAAAATCGGGAATTATTCTCATTCACATTGAAATTGAAAGCAAGAAAAAAGGTTTATTATTAAGTCTACCGTGTTATTTTGTTAGAAAAACAGTTATACCAAATTGCCGCGATTTGGTATAACTCAAAAAATAGAAGGGTCCCTTAAGTTGACACTCGCAGAATACCAAAATGACGTTCCTCATGGCGATAGTCTTTCTATTTCCCACTCACCGTTGTCGATTAATTTATAACACAACCGATCATGCAAACGACTTGGACACCCTTGCCAAAACTCAAATATAGTCGGAATGACTCTATACCCACCCCAATGTGAAGGACGTGGGATATCCTTATCAGTATGAGCTAATTTTGCTTTCTCAAAATTTTCCTCAAGATGTTCTCGTCCTGAAATAACAGTGCTTTGCCGTTCTGTCCATACTGCAAGTTGGCTATCAATCGGACGACTGGCGAAATACGCATCCGATTCAGCAGATGTCATCTTTTCAACTGTGCCTGTAATCCGTACTTGTCTGTCCAATTCTCTCCAATAGAAAACAAGTGCTGCATGTGGGTTTGCCGTCAATTCTTTCCCTTTTTGACTATCAAAGTCTGTATAGAAACAGAATCCATTTTCGTCAAATCCTCTGAGAACGACCATCCGAGCAGAAGGAGTGCCGTCAAGGGTTGCCGTTGCAAGTGTCATCGCATCGGGAAGATCAATCTTGGCTTCTACGGCATCATTAAACCACCTTTCAAATTGATCAAAAGGATTGTCTGTTACACTGTCTTCGGTCAACCCCCCGTGGGGTTGATATTCCCTGCGGAGTTTATCTGTATTCATATTATTTTTTCCAATAATTCGGTGAAAAGAGAATAAGCACTGTATAGAGTTCTAAACGTCCAAGTAGCATGCAGAATGTAAGGATAAATTTACCGATAGTGGGAATATGTGCATAATTATCTATTGGTCCTACATCCCCAAGTCCGGGACCGATGTTTCCCATTGTTGCAATTGTGCAACCTGCAGCGGTGATTAAATCCATTCCCAAAGTTGCCATGATACATGTTACGATTGCAAATATACCGATAAAAAAGAAGAAAAATCCCAATACATGTGTAAGCACTTCAGGCGGGACAACTCTATCATTAACGCGAACGGGGAGGACTGCATGTGGAAAAATGAGTCTTTTGATTTCTGCTCCACTCTGTTTAATAAGAAGTAGGAAGCGAAGCTGCTTCATTCCACCGCCAGTTGACCCCGCACACCCACCATAAAACATTAACGTTATCAAGATAAATTGCGATAAAGCGGGCCACATTTCAAAATCAGCTGTGCCATAGCCTGTTGTTGACGTGATGGACATAACTTGAAATGAAGCATGACGGATGGATTCCCAGACTGAATCGTAGGGCAATTCACCATCTAAATGTTCAAATCTGAAAGTGTTCCATGAAACAAGCAGAATACTTGCCAGGATCACGATACAATAGAATCGAAATTCGGTATCTTTAAAATAACTTTTTACATCACCGCGAAGTGCGCGATAGTGTAAGGCAAAATTCGTTCCAGCGAGGAACATGAAAATAGTGATGACCGTTTCAATGTAGACGCTATTATAATCTGCAATACTGGCGTTCTTCGTTGAGAATCCACCGGTTGCCATTGTCCCGAAAGTATGGCAGAGTGCATCGAAAAGCGTCATGTTTCCTGCCCAGAGCAATAATGTTTCAATTACTGAGAGTAGGATATAAACACCCCATAGTAGTTTTGCTGTCTGTGCGATCCGCGGTGTAAGTCTATCTGTCTGGGGTCCCGGTGCTTCAGCACGAAACAGCTGCATGCCTCCTACACCGAGCATTGGGAGGATGGCAACTGCAAGCACGACAATCCCCATACCGCCAAGCCAGTGACTGAAACTACGCCAAAATAGCATTGCATGCGAAAGGTGTTCTATTTCTGAAAGCACTGTCGCACCCGTAGTTGAAAAACCGGACATCGATTCAAAATAGCAGAATGAGAATTCTACCAAAGGTGAACGTCCATCTGCAGCAAAGACACCAGCTAATTGATATGGAATTGCACCAAAGAGTGCAACAAACACCCAACCTAACGCGACTATAGCAAAGCCTTCACGAATTCCAAGTTCTGGGTCAGGGGGTCTAATTGTGAAACGGAGAATCAAGCCAGCATTTAACGTTATAGGGGCAGCGTATAAAAACGCTAACATATCATCTTTTGGTTCATCCGCGTAGAAATAGTAGTAGATGCCAATGCACAACGGCAATAGCATCGTGCCTGCGAGACAGATTAATAGGTTGCCGAGGGTATGGAAAATGAGTTTTCGACTCATAGGTGGTGGCTATCGGTCAAATAACGGTTTCACTATGAAGGATAATAAGGTTTTTTTGAAGTGGAATATAGTTTTACATATTTTGGCAAAGGTGTCAAGAGTTTCAATAAGACAGCTACACTCTCCGAGCTGCAAACATATCTTCAACAACCGCTATTGCATCGGGCATGCTGAAGACAATCACACGATCAGCTGGTTGAATAACGGTATTGCCGTGTGGAATAATAAGATTGTCGCGGCGGAGTATTGCCCCTATAAAAGCATGCTCAGGGAATTTCGTCTTTAATGCGCTAAGTTCCTTGTGTACGATTTTTGAATTTATACCAGCGACAAGCTCAATGACTTCTGCGTCAATCTCATGTAGTGAAGCAACAGAGACAATATTCCCGCGGCGGATGAGTCGCAGTAGGTTGCTAACAACGGTCAGGTGTCTGCTGACAGCACCATCTAAACGACGGATGCGCGCGAGTAACGGAAGATAACGTGGTTGTTGAATTAAAGAGAGCACACGTTGTGCACCGTGTTCCTTAGCGGTCATGCAAGCCATAATGTCATTTTCATCATCACCTGTTACAGAGACAAAACCGGTAACATCTTCAACACCCGCTTCTTCCAACAGATGAAATTGCAGGTAATTTCCGTGTAGCACAGTCGTCCGTCGTAATTTTTGCGATGCGAAATCCGCAAGTTTTTCGTCTTCCTCAATCAGTTTCACATCCGTTCCATTACTTTCAAGCGTTCGCGCGAGTTCAATACCGATAGCACTTGCACCAACAATAATCACGCGGTCAAGATGCGTATTAATTATAATTCCGAATAGACGGAAAAGTTGTTCTATAGCAATAGTGCTACCGATGACAAAGACATCCTCTCCTTTCTTGAGTATATCATCACCTTTTGGTATGATGACATTCTCAGAACCTCGTCTTTTTATTGCAGCAAATCGGATATCTGAAATAACACCATCCGCGTCTAATTCCGCGAGTGATTTGCCGACTAATGGATTGTTCTGTTTAATACGCAAGGCAGCAAGTTGGATTCTTCCATCTTCAAACTCAACGATTTCTCGTGCTTCAGGGGTTTTTAAAAGGCGTGTGAATTCTTCAACGCATAGATGTTCAGGATTAACGAGAAGGTCAATGCCAAAATCGTTTGCGGTTAATCCACTTTCATCTGAGAAGTAATCTGGATTTGACACGCGTGCAATTTTTGTTTCGACCTTATAGCGGTCAGCAATTTGACACGCGAGCATATTGATCTCATCACTGTTGGTAACTGCGATGATAAGTTCGGCATCACTAATACCAGCATCTTTTAGCAGAACTGGCGATGCACCTGAGCCGATGAGGGTTTGTAAATCTAACTGTTCGTTGACGCGTTGACAAGCTTCCTCGGATTCATCTATCAAGACGACATCGTTATTTTCTGCTGTCAATAACTTCGCAGTGTGAAATCCTACTTCACCTGCCCCTATGATGATTGCTTTCATATTTTATGACGGTTTACGTGCTTTTGTACTGAAGGATCATGGTGGTTATGTTTTGTGTTTTGGGAAAACGCTGTGAGTGGAGACTTTGATTATCTTTATCACGATTTTGCAAGTACTTGTTCTTCAAAGTAATCCCGCTTAATTTGTTGAAACCGATTATGACGCAGATTCTCATAGAAAACCCATGAATCTGGATTTATACTTGAAGCAAATATACCATAGGGAGTGTCGGTCGCACAGAGAAAACTCTTTAGTTGTTGCGTACCAAGGTTTGCATTTCTCAGAGACTTACACTCAACAATAGCAAGAAAACCTCCATCAGCATCACGAAGAACAATATCAGTTAAATAACTATTTAGACCTATCTGAATAGGACAATGTCTATCAATGGAAAAATTCGTAAATTTTGGATCTGAGAAATACTTAGCAACTGCGTTATTTATTCTGGCTTCTGGTATATAAGAACGTTCAATGTTATTTTTAACAGGTAAACGTGCACCACCAACAATTTTCTGAATCGTATCGGCATCTTTGCGTGCCCTTTCACTGTTACCAACGCTCCATCCAGATATAGAATCGATATAATTTATAGGTGGCATCAACATTTTCTCCTTCTAAGCATCTAATAACATTTAATTAATAACATTTAATTATATATGTATTTACAAGAAATATCTACTCAAATTTGGTTTAAATCTGTGAAATAACAAATTGCAGTTCTTGAATTTCTTCCTCAATAATTGTAATGTATTCTGTTAGTCCTTGTTGGGTTGCCAAGTCCAGTGCTGTTTGAAAATCCAATTTTGTATTCTCCAATAATGTAGTATCATCAACGTTGCTCAAATTTAAACCATTTTCAATGATCAAGTAACCCATCCTACCGCGATTGTAGAATGCTTCTAATTTATTTTGGTCTAATGATATTAGTACTCTGCCAATGGTGGACAAGAACATACTAAATTCCTATCACCGTGAACTTCGTTAATCCGTGCAACTGGCGGCCAAAACTTTGTCTGACGTATCCACGGTTTTGGAAATGCTGCTTTTTCACGTGAATACGAATGATCCCAGTCTGTTCTTGTAACTGCTTCTACTGTATGTGGTGCATTCTTTAAAACATTGTCATCCGATGAAGCATCACCATTCTCAATTTCTGCGATCTCGTCACGGATTGAAATCAGTGCGGAGCAGAAACGATCAATCTCAACTTTAGATTCGCTTTCAGTCGGTTCAATCATCATGGTTCCGGGTACTGGCCAGGACACTGTCGGTGCATGAAATCCGTAATCCATCAACCGCTTAGCGACATCAGTAACGTCTACTCCTGCAGTTTTCTTAAAGTTCCGTAAATCAATTATACATTCATGTGCGACTAAACCATTTTTACCTGTGTAGAGGACAGGGTAGTGCGGTTCCAGTTGTTTAGCAATATAATTTGCGTTTAGGATAGCAACTTCTGTTGCAGATTTTAACCCATCTGACCCCATCATTGCAATATAAGACCAAGAAATGGGGAGGATGCCAGGACTTCCCCACGGTGCAGCCGATACCGGTCCAATTCCATCCTTGCCACCAACTGAAACAATTGGATGGTTTGGTAAGAAATCTTTCAGGTGTGCTTTCACCCCTATCGGTCCCATTCCCGGACCGCCACCACCGTGCGGGATACAGAAAGTCTTATGTAAATTGAGATGACAAACATCTGTACCAAGATCCGCAGGACGACTCAGGCCTACAAGCGCATTGAGATTAGCACCATCCATATATACCTGTCCACCATGTTCATGAACGATATCACATATCCTGTGAATCTTTTCTTCAAAAACACCGTGTGTGGATGGATAGGTTATCATCGCAGCAGCAAGTGTATCATTGTGAGTTTTGGCTTTCTCTTGTAGGTCGTCAAGGTCAATGTTGCCTTCTGTGTCGCATGCGACGACAACAACTTTCATCCCTGCCATAACAGCACTGGCAGGATTTGTCCCGTGTGCAGACGTTGGAATTAAACACACATCTCGGTGTCCCTCGTCACGACTCTGATGATATTTTCGAATTACTAACAGTCCGGCATATTCACCTTGCGAACCAGCATTCGGTTGTAATGAAACACCACTAAAACCCGTAATCTCTGCTAACCAAGTTTCCAATTGTTCAAATAGAGTATGATAACCTCGTGCTTGTTCACTTGGAATAAACGGATGTAACTCACCAAACGATTGCCATGTAACTGGTACCATTTCTGTAGTCGCATTAAGTTTCATCGTGCAAGAACCCAACGGTATCATGGCGTTTACAAGAGAAAGGTCTTTTGCTTGCAACCTATGGATATATCTGAGCATCTCCGTTTCGGAATGATAACTATTGAAAACAGGATGTGTAAGGAATTCAGATTGTCGGCGTAATTCTTCAGGAACTTCAACAGATTTAGCGTTGGGGTTTTCCTTTCCGTTTTCTGCAAAGAGTTGTATCAGGTTATCAACATCGGCTTGTTTGGTGGTTTCGTCTAATGAGATGCCGATGTGCGTCGAATCAATCGTGCGAAGATTAATCTGTTTCTCTTGGGCAGAAAAAAGTAAATCTTCTTTTTCTTCCGCACCAATACGAACAGAAAGTGTATCAAAACACGGGTTATCTCCGGTGTTATACCCCAGTTTCTCAATCTCAGAACGTAGCGTGCAGGCATGCGTGTGTACTCGTTCAGCGATCTGCTTAAGTCCTTTAGGACCGTGATAAACAGCATACATTCCTGCCATCACGGCAAGTAGTACTTGTGCTGTACATATATTACTGGTGGCTTTTTCACGTCGGATATGTTGCTCGCGCGTCTGAAGTGCTAATCGGATTGCAGGTTCATCGTTTGCGTCATGGGAAACACCGGCAATGCGTCCGGGAATGCTACGTTTAAGTTCCTCATGCGTTGAAAGGAATGCAGCATGTGGACCCCCATATCCGAGTGGAACACCAAACCGTTGTGAATTACCAATGACGATGTCTGCTCCGAATTCTCCGGGCGGTTTCAGGAGGATGAGTGCTAATAGGTCTGTTGCGGTAACAAATAATCCACCTGCAGCATGTACCTGCTTAGCGAATTGATGGTAATCGAAAATCGAACCGTCCGTTGCGGGATATTGGACGATAGCACCTAAAATTGGTGTGTCAAAATTGACATCACGATGGTCACCGATTTGCAACTCAATGTCGAGGGGTTCAGCGCGGGTTTGCAAGACTGCTATAGTTTGAGGATGACAGGTTTCTGATACAAAGAAGCTGCGACTGATCTCCTTGGGTACATTAGCATAACACATAGCCATGGCTTCAGCAGCAGCTGTTGCCTCATCCAGAAGGGACGCATTTGCAACGGGGAGTCCGGTTAAGTCAATAACCATTGTTTGGAAGTTAAGTAACGCCTCTAATCGTCCTTGTGAAATCTCTGCTTGATAAGGAGTATATTGCGTATACCACCCCGGATTCTCAAGGATGTTTCTCTGGATAACAGGAGGAACAAAGCAGTTATAGTATCCCATTCCGATAAAGGATCGGTATACCTTATTTTGAGAAGCCAAGTGATTTAGTGCGTCAAGTACTTCAAATTCAGACATTCCGTTTGAATATGTGCTTTTCTCACCAAAGTCTATACTGAGGGGAGATGATAGACGAATATCTGATGGCACAACATCATCAATGAAAGATTCCATTGATGCGTAACCGAGTGTCCACAACATCTGATTAATTTCTTCTGGACGAGGACCTATGTGTCTATCAGCGAAAGTTGGAGTAGTGTTTTCTTGGTCAAGCATCTTCTACCTCAATATGTGCCTGATAACCATCGGCATCAAGAAGTGAGTCAAGTTCACTGGTGTCGGTCATCTTGATTTTCAAGAACCACCCATCATTGTATGGTGATTCATTCACCTGTTCAGGTGCATCAAGAAGCGTTTCGTTCACCTCAAGCACTTCTCCGCTTACTGGAGAATAAAGGTCAAATGCGGCTTTTACAGATTCTATTACACCGAGTTCCGATTTATGTGTTAATTGTGTACCAACGTCGGGCAATTCAACGAAGACTATGTCCTGAATTTCTGATTGAGCATAGTCCGTGATGCCGACTGTGGCAATGTCACCTTCGGGTTTAACCCATTCATGACTTTCCATATATCTTAAATTATCTGGAATCATCTAATTTTCCTTGGTTATATCATTCTTCAACCTGTATAGCACGGTTGATTACCAAATCATCAAAAGCTTGTCCATTTTTGTTTGTAATCCGTAGATAAAATCCCCAACCAAATTCCTCTTCACACACTTTGACGAGGATACTGTTCTTACCTGGCTTAAGTGTCACGGGAAAAACATATCTGTCCACGACTGCTTTATGTGTTTCTGTATGTGCATATACTTCTACGCCGTTTAGCCAGATTTTTCCCTGATCGTCGCTATCAAAGCGAAATTGGACTTCCCTTTCATCAGGTGAAGTAACGGTCGTCCATGCATAGGCAACTCGCCAATCAGCATCTTTCCCAAACCTGATATTGCCATCCAATTTTTCATCTGAACATTTCTGCCACCTCACCTTACCATCTATGGCGTCGTATTTCACGGTTGTGTCAAAATGTGTTGCATTTTCAGGAATATAGGCAGTATCAAAACCGATTTTGCCTATATTATCAAATGGACCGAGGACTATCCATGAGTTTTCTGCAATTAAACCCGTGTTTTGAATATGTTCACCTGCTTTGTCAAGCATACCTTTATCACGGTAATACTCAGCGATACTAAGGTTAGCATCTAAATCCTTTGGGTCAAGTCTAATCGCTTCAGTGAAATCTTCATAAGCTGCTTGATAGTTTTTTAGTTTAAGATTTATATTACCGCGTGCTTTATATGCTTCACCGTTGTTGTGGTCAAGTTTGATGATTTTAGAATAATCGTCTTTTGCACCTTTATAGTCTCCGATGAGATTCTTTGTGCTGCTACGAGCATTGTATGCATGAATATTCTCTGGATCAACTTTTATTGCTTGATTATAGTCATCTATTGCCTCATCATGCTTGCCGAGTGCATCCTTGACATTCCCACGGGTCATGAAATAAAATGTATCCTCTGGATTTAACTGAATAGCTTTATCTAAATGTGTTATCGCTTGGTTATAGTCCTTGGCATAGTACTTTTCTTGTGCCATCATATAATTATGAACTGCCCGGATAACTTTGCGCTTATGCCACTGTTGTATAGATTCATTCTGTTTAGTTTCAGTAAGTAATGCTTTGACCGTGTTTGAGGGAATAGCATAACCATAAGAATCATAACCTGCAGCTGCAATGCCAATGACTTCACCTTCACTGTTTAGAATAGGTCCACCACTATTTCCAGCAGAAATATCACCTGTCATTTTGAACCATTTATTGTTCATCTGAATGCTATGTATAACCCCCTCGGTTACTTTGTATTTATCTGGAAATCCTACCGCATATACAGACTCGCCGATTTGGACTCTATCGCTGTTCCCAAGTAGAAGTGGTGTGCCTTCATCTGCAATTTTTAGGACGACAAGGTCATTTTTTATATCAAAAGCAACTACTTCTTCAATTCGCCAGACTGTCTCACTGTTCATCAGTTTTGCGGTATGGATTCCTGGCACTGAAACGACGTGTATATTGGTAACAATCTTATCTCTGTCTACGAAGAAACCTGTCCCAATACCTGCTATTGAAAAGTTACCACCGACTATGCGTACTATAGAATCTTTTACCTTATCGGATATTAAGTCAGTTTCTGATGGTTTTTCGGTATTTTCGGCAGTTTCCTGTGCATAAGAAAGCGAGAAAATTAACGCTAAAACCAATAAACAGAATAGAAGTTTTGTATAGTGTCTCATTTTTCCACCTCCGGGTCTATCTTTTTTGCCTTTTCAAAATCAGCTTTCGCTGCTTTATGCTGTCCAAGTGCTTCCTTTGCTTTCCCACGATTGTGGTATGCCTTAGCGAATTTCGGATTAAGTTCAATTGATTTATCGTAATCAGCAATTGCACCAGCAAAGTCTTTAAGAGCAACCTTTGTAAGTCCACGATCATTGTAGACGGGAGCTTGTTCAGATTTTAGTTTTATAGCTTGATTATAGTCTTCAATCGCTCCTGCATAGTCACCGAGTTTGTGCTTTGCATTACCACGACCTTTATAAGCGAAGTGAGCTTCAAAGGGGTCGTCCGAACTAAGTTTTATAGCTTGATTATAATCCTCTATTGCGCTGGTAGAGTCACCCATGTCAACTTTTGTACGCCCACGATTCCTATAAGCATAGGAGTCGTGGGGTTTCATTTTTATTGCTTGTGTAAAATCGCCTATTGCCTCATCGTAGTTTCCAAGTTTAATCTTTGCAAGGCCGCGGGCGTTTATTATGAAGTAATTGAATTCAGGTTTTAGTTTTATTGCCTGATTATAGTCTTCTATCGCACCAGTATAATCAGCAAGTTTTTGCTTTGTATCCCCGCGTCTCATGTAAGCATAGGCATCATCAGGTTTTAGTTTGATTGCATGTGTCCAATCATCTATTGCACCATCATAGTCATCAAAAGCCTCCTTTGCAGCACCGCGATTTCTGTATGCATAAGCATCATTAGGTTTTAGTTTGATGACTTGTGTAAAATCTTGTATCGCACCCGCATGATCATCAAGCTTGCGCTTTGCCCACCCGCGCTGGTTGTATGCATTAGCGTCGTCAGGTTTTATTTTTATCGCGTGTGTATAGTCCTCTATTGCTCCGATATGGTCGTCCAGTGCCTCCTTCGCAGCAGCACGATTTTTATATCCGTAGGCATCATTAGGTTTTAGGTTTATTGCCAGTGTAAAATCTCTTATCGCACCCGTATGATCATCAATGCGTCTTTTCGTCCAACCACGAGCATTGTATGCATTAGGGTCGTCAGGTTTTAGTTTTATAGCCTGACTATAGTCTTCTATCGCACCAGTATGGTCGTCAAGTGCCTCCTTTGCGAAACCGCGATTTCTGTATGCATAAGCATCATTGGGTTTTAGTTTGATTGCCAGTGTAAAATCTTCTATCGCACCTGCATGATCTTCAAGATGTCTCTTTACCCACCCGCGCTCGTTGTATGTATTAACATCATCAGGTTTTAGTTTTATCGCTTGTGTGAAATCTTCTATCGCACCCGCATGATCACCGACGGATTCTTTCATGCGCGCGAGCTCTTTAAATAAATTTGCATCGTCAGGTTTGAGTTGGATAACATCAGCTTTGAGTTGTACAGCATGTGAATAGTCATCTATTTTCCCGGCGTTATCTCCGAGTTTGCCTTTAGCATCTCCGCGTTTTTTGTAGGTGTCAGCATCATCAGGATTAATTCTTATAGCTTGATTATAATCCTCAACCGCACCCGTATGATCGCCAAAGTCGGATTTCGCTTTCGCCCTATCCTTATAGGTTTCTGCATCGTTGGGATTCAGTTTGATGGCTTGATTATAATCTGCTATTGCACTATTCTGCTGACCGAAACTTGCTTTTGCTTTCGCCCTAAACTTGTAGATTTCTGCATCGTCGGGGTTCAGTTCTATTGATTGGTTGAAATCATCTATTGCACCTTTTGCATCTCCCTCATGAAATTTCGCTTTGCCTTGTTCGGTGTACAAATGTGCTTGGATACGTTTTTGTTTCCGCCACTGCGTGAAAGACTCCGTTGAAGTGGCACCAGCGAGCAATGCCTTGATTGCGTTTACAGAACTATTGCCTGGGTCATGTCCATAATGGATTCCGATGACTTCTCCTTTACTGTTGAGTAAGGGACTTCCGCTGTTTCCTGGGTATGCTTCGATTGTTGTCTGGATCCCTCCATCGTTTGGTCGGATACCATTTACAACTCCCGCCGCGCCTTTGTATTTTCCATAAGGATAACCCACGAGAAAAACAGACTCACCGATCTGCAACATGTCGCTTTTACCCAAGGGCAGTGGTGTGCCTTCACTCGCAGTTGTTAGGATGGCGATGTCGCGTTTGATATCAAAGGCAGTGACACCTTTTATAAGCCAAATTGTTTTCTTGTCCCAACTTTTGGCGAAAACGGGCCCGCGTTTAAATCGGATTGCAACGTGAAAATTCGTTGCAATCTTGTCCTTCGTTATGAAGAACCCGGTAGCCCCGCCTCCGATACGGACTATAGAAGTTTTTCCTTTTTCGGATATTAAGTCAGTTTCTATTTGCTTCTCGGTATTTTCGGCAGTTTCCTGTGCATAAGAAAGCGAGAAAAATAACCCTAACATCAATAAACAAAATAAAAATCTTGTATAGTGTCTCATTTTATTATCTCAAAAGTTGCAGTTATTTCTAAATAAAAGGTGCTTTCACGATTGTTGCCGAATGTTTTTTACCACGTATCTCAATTGCAATACTCTTGCCAACAATCGGGGAGATTGAAGCAAAACCGATGTTACATTTCAGACTCGGTGATGGTGCCCCACTCGTCACTTTGCCGATATGTTCGTCATTTTGATAAACATCATTTCCACACCGTGCAACGGCACGATCCAACATTTGAAATCCTACTAACTTTTTGTTTAATTCAGCGTTCTCTTTTTGTTCAAGTAATGCTTCCCTACCGATGAAATCTCCTTGATCTAACTTTACAAATCGACTTAAACCTGCTTCAAACGGAGTCGTATCATCATCCATATCCATTCCGTAGAGTCGAAGTCCAGCTTCAAGTCTCAAAGTGTCGCGCGCCCCAAGTCCTACAGGTTGTCCTCCTGCTTCGATCACCTCAGGATAAAGTAAATCCCACAAGTCCTCCGCACTTTCTGCCTTAACATATAACTCAAAACCGATCTCACCTGTATACCCTGTTCGTGAAATTGTAGCGGGTATTTCTGCCACCTGCGCTACTGTAAAGTGAAAAGACGGAATTTCTGAGATAAACCATTTAGTACCAAACTGACTCAGAATGTCTATTGATCTTGGTCCTTGGATTGCAATGAGAGCTGTATTTTCGCTGTCATCAATTACTTCTGCCCCATTATCATTATGCGTTATTACCCATGTATAGTCTTTTTCAATGTTAGCAGCGTTAACGACCAGCGTATAGTCGTTATCAGCGTACCTATAAATTAGGATGTCATCAACTATTCCGCCTGTTTCATTACAGAGGAGCGTATATTGCGCCTGTCCATCGTTTAAACGACTCACGTCATTTGTGCAGAGTTTTTGCACCAATTCGTTTGCGCCTTGTCCTTTAACGTCAATCTCTCCCATGTGCGAGAGATCGAATAAACCGACGGAGTCACGGACAGCGAGATGTTCCTTTACGATGCTTGAATACTGTAACGGCATCTCCCACCCACCGAATTCGGTGAATTTGGCGTTGAGTGATTTGTGAATATCATAAAGCGGTGTTCTTGTCATCCATTCATTCCAATAATTGAGTTCTCTGAAGTAGATTCGAACGTAGTGATACCTTTAATTGTGCAGTATAGTTGCGAATTGTTTAAGTTTGACTTTCATCTACTCAATCAAGTGTTGGTCTATTTATCCATCGGTTTCGGCGATCTGTTTTACGAATTACTTGGGTGAATAAAGAGATACTCTCAACTCAAGATTCATCCGATCAATTTCAGAATAAACCGCTAACTGAGAGTCTATAACACTGTTGGTTAGTTTCGGTTTCTCGGATTTTTTCTATCTGTTTTTGAAAATGCCTAATGCGTGTTAATGTCACCTCAAGTTCTTGATTGTTCTGAACCATTATGAATTACCTCAAAGAATCTTGATTGATAACGGCATGATTTGCGTGGAGGGAATCTTTTAACTTTGAAAAAATGTCCAAGACTTCATTCAATTGTGGCATGTTATTGGCATTAAGGAGATGGGTGAGAGTCTGCTGGTCGAGTTCTGTCCAATTGACAAGTCTTTCAATTCCACCTTCTGCTTCTGCGATATCTTTTATGGAGAGTAATAACGCCTCAATGTTACCATCCTCATCAAAATCTTGGACGGCAGATTCAAGATAACCTTTTGCAAACTCAGGTTGTGCAAGATCTTTGAGGAGATAGTCTTTAAAAGAGGTGGTGCATTGCTGAAGTTTGATATCCGTGTTCATTCTGATGATTCCTTCATTCGTTCTAAGAAGTCGTTCCAATAGTTTTGTGCTCTCGTAATATCACGCTGTTGTATAGTGGAGTATTTCTCTGAGACGAATTTGCATGTTCTTAAGTATAAGGTATTTTTAGCAGTTTTTCAACCACTTTCCAGCACCATAAGGTGGTTGATTTTAGTTGAATACGCTTGATTATTATTCTGATTACGCTAACCCGTAAATGCGTGCAAGGTTATCGCCAAAAATCAACGCTTCTGCGTCATCACCAAGTTCTAATCGTTTTAAAGCGTTGACAACCTGTATCGGACGGTATTCAGGTAAGTTTGAACCGAAAACTATTCGTTCAGGACCAAGTGCATCAACTGCTGTTTTAACCTCTGTCGGTACAACCGTATCTGGATCGTCTCCCCACCGACGATGGAAACGTAGGATTGTCGTGCCAAGTGAGATGTTCCTGTTTGCTTTTGAGACAGAGATAGCTGCATCTAAGTCATCTGGAAATCCCATGTGATCCATAATAACAGCCGTTTCTGGCACCCAACTTGCCACAGTTCCGATTCTATTCGGATGGCAATTATTAGGTCCGGAATGAATCGATACGATAAGTCCGTATTCACGGGCAGCTTCAACGACAGGACGTACAATTGGATCATCCACATTATAGTTGTGAATTGCCGGCATCAGTTTAATACCGTGCATTCCCCACTCGTTTGCTGTTAGTTTTACCTGTTGAACGGGTTCCGGTTCCGTCGGATGCACGAGGGCACAACCGAGGGTTCGTTGATTGCCATTGATAATTTCCGCAAGTTCAGAGTTCCGCGGATTTGGTTGAGGAGTCGGCATTACGACTACTACGTCCATAGCAGCCTCATCTTCTAAGGTAAGCAGGTCGTTCAGATTCAACTTTCCAGATTCATCCCGAAATTCATCATTCAGATAAGCTTCAAAATCACCACGCATAAGAGAATTCCTTTACTGCTGTTCTGCAATTGTCTCATCAATGAGAATAGACCCATTTTGCGGGTCCTTTTGAAAATACACATTTTCTGATGTCAATTCGTACTGATATGCTATGTATGCGGATTGATATGTTATGTATGCGGATTCCGCATCAGTAGTAGTATCATACCGAATAACAAAAATGATATACGGATTTTTCGGTTTTTTTATGAGATTGTGAGTACGTGCTAATACGCCGACTGCACCTTCTGCCATCAGTGGAACAACGTTAGGTAAAGACTTATATACTTGTTCTAAAACCCAATTCGTTGTGAATAATTTTTCGCTCCCATCAATGTATTGCGGTAACAGTTGGAGAAGTGGTATTTTTTCCGGTTGATCTTGGATGTTCTTTGCTACGACCTTCGCTAACTCCACCATCCCCTCTCGAATCCCAGGAGCAATCTCATATCCCTCTAGCTGAATAAAGTACTTCCCTTTCCAAAACCGGACATATTTCCCAGAAATAATAGCTTTACATCCAACCCATTCAAATTTTGGCAGCGGATAACTGTTGAGGCTATAGATTCCAAAGGCGTTTTCAGGAGTTCCCATGTCAAAAACCTCAAGCAAAATTAAAGGAATTGACCCAAATTTTGGACTGTGATATTCAGTCTCCGCCTGTCTTTGGAATCCATATTTGAGGTAAATTTCTGGATAAATTTCTGAAGGGACATAACGGTCCAAATAGATATTTTCTGGATTGTACGTTGACGGTTTGCGAGATCGTACCCAATCTATCGTTTCGCCATCTTTGGGTAACAATGTTTCTGGGGCAGCGGTGGTTATGTAAGGGAGAGGATTAAAACTTGAATCCAGTTGGGGAACAGACTGAAGTTCGGTGTTTTCTGTATCTATTTCTTGTTCTGTCTTATTATCTTTAGTTATTGCAAGATCGGATCTTGCTTGAATGTTCGTGGAAACGAGTGCTATTGTCTCTTTTGCAATTCTTGCAGACGGTGCTTTCCACACACCAAATATATATTCATTCTGTTGGGAAACTGATGTCAGATTACCTTGTTCTTGCTTGCATGAAAAAAGCATCAGGATAAAAATGGAGCAAAGCAAGATAGGTCTGACGAGTTTCATACGATTACCACTGTTCGGCAAGTTGATTGTAAAGGTCCTCAATAAGCTCCTCTATTATCAAATTCTTTGCTTGGTCTACTGTCTCTCGTGGTTCTCCCCGGTTTTCCACAA
Source organism: Candidatus Poribacteria bacterium (assembly GCA_965261435.1). Lineage (GTDB taxonomy): Bacteria > Poribacteria > WGA-4E > WGA-4E > WGA-3G > MSPOR6. The sequence goes on along the minus strand of CBDHDL010000021.1, from coordinate 609,742 downwards.
CATAAAAGTCGTGTATCTGCATGTGGTTGTCTCTACGTTCTATAACGTTTTTTCTGACATTATCAAAGAACTCATACTCAACCTGCAATCTCATTCGTAACAACTCAACATTACCACTTGGACCAAATCCGTGTTCTAATAAATCGTAATCCTGAATGCGCATAGTAAATCTGCAATCACTGCCATCGTTCCATTTTCGGTTAAAACGTTCAACTAACTTCTCGTGGATAACTTCATCAAATGGTCGTTGCGTGACGTTATCATAAGCAAAGTCAGCATCAATAATCTCAATCGGCGGTATATTAATCGTTTCTATATGCTCAAGATACGACGAAGAAGAAACATAACCACATCCTGCCAACAAACAAAATGATACTAAGAGACTAAAGCCCTTCAAATACAAAGTTACAGAGTTTGGAAAGGATTGATGTCTTGTATTTATTTTCAGAGACTTGAGAGGAATTAGAGAATCGGTAAAAGAGAATTTTGTGCTATAACGCACCCCATTGGTATGCATGTATATCATCTCCTTTTAATAAAAACATCGGGATAGAGAAAGGATTTTGAAGCCTACTGGGGGCAATCTTCGGTCGTTCAGGTTTCTGTTCTCTTCCATACCGCAATACTCGCACAAATTCAACTATATGCTTTTTTACTGCTGGAATAGACAAGACGATGAAGGCAATGACAAGAAGAACGAGAATTAACGCCAGAAGATTGGTCATCCATTTCTGTGCAAGCAAATCTCCTTTTTCTTTTTGAATTTGTCGTTTGGCACTGGTATTACGAGTTCGCATGAGAGTCACCATTAAGTTGAGGATAGAAATTACGGGTAAATTACAAGAGAAAAGGATGAAGTTTTCTTGAATTCACCCTATGAATAACTTGCAGAAAACAAACGGAAAACGCACATAAGGTAAGTTACGTTATCTGGAAAGGACTGACGTAAGGTTTATTAGGAATATTCCCATAACTCACGTCAGTCCTATATGAATTTAATGTTCTTAGATATCTTGCAATTACTTTGGAAAAACTCTCTTAAAACCTTCCCTTTGGAAGACGAGGAGATTTTCGATTTCTGTTGTCTCGAGAACCTTCACGTTGATCATATCGGTTATTGCGTCTATCTCTATCTCTATCTCTATCGCGATCCCTATCACGATTATCCCGTGAATCTCGGTAAGGACGGTTTTCTCTGTAATTTCCACGTCCCTGTTCGCGCGGTTCACGTGAACCCTCATCTCCTTCTGAACCGGAAGAGGTATCAAGTTCTGAAAGTGGAACGCCATTAGCAGCAATGAGAGAGAGATCAATCCTGCCTTGATCATCTATTGTCAGTATCTTTACGGTGACCTCATCCCCGACTTGCATGACATCTTCTGCTCTCCGGACATAACCATCTCCCATCTGTGATATGTGGACAAGTCCATCTTTGCCGGGAAGAATTTCAACAAAAGCGCCGAATGACGCTGTTCGAACAACTTTTCCGTTATATTCCTTGCCGATTTCAGGCATTGCTGTAACTTGGCGGACTTTTTCTTCAGCAATTTTGACGTCTTCAGCACTTGTTGATGCAATTTCAACAGTGCCATCATCTTGGATGTTGATAGTCGTATTCGTTTCCTCTTGAATACCTTGAACAGTTTTGCCTCTCGGACCAATAAGGTCTTTGATTTTTTCTGGGGCAATCTGGAGTGAGTATATGCGAGGTGCATAAGGTGATAACTCGGCTCTCGGTTCACTCATCACTGCGTTCATCTGTTCAATAACTGCTATACGTGCCTCTTTAGCTTGGTGTATTGCGCGCCGCATCAGTTCAGGCGTAACACCGTCTATTTTTATATCCATCTGAACCGCAGTTACACCTTCTGTAGTCCCAGCGACCTTAAAGTCCATATCCCCGAGAAAATCTTCTGTTCCCAGCATATCTGTCAATACGACTTCATGTTCACCTTCTTTTATTAAACCAACGCCAATACCAGCAACAGGTCTTTTTAACGGCACACCCGCATCTAAAAGAGCTAGCGTTGCACCACAGACAGTTGCCATTGAAGAAGAAGCGTTTGATTCCAGAATTTCTGAAACAACGCGGATCGTATAATTAAAATCTTCTCTATTCGGGATAACAGGTTCCAAAGCCTTCTGTGCAAGGGCACCGTGTCCGATTTCTCTACGACCCGGTCCCATCATTCTCTTCACTTCACCTGTGCTAAATGGAGGGAAGTTATAGTGTAAAAAGAAACCCCGCCGAACTTCTCCATCAAGTCCACGTTGTACATCCTCATCACCTGTAGTACCAAGTGTTGTAACACAAAGAGATTGTGTCTGTCCACGCGAGAACAGCGCAGAACCGTGTGTTCTTGGAAGTAGCGCGACTTCTCCAGAAATTGTACGTATGTCTGTAACACCACGACCATCAACCCGTTTACCTTCAACAAGGATAGCATTACGCATTTCTTCTTTTTCTATATCACTAAGAATAGAACGTGCATCTTTTTCAGCAATTGGGTCAACTTCTTCAGGTGCATCATCTTGAATCTCCGATAGGATATCCGATTGTATTTGTTCAAGATAATCTTCACGCAACTGTTTATCTGCCATCCCGATTGATTCTTTAATACGAGCGGTAGCGAGGTCTCTAATCCGTGTGTTAAATGTATCCTCTATTGCTTTTGCTTGATATTCACGTTTTTCCTGACTACAGACAGCAACGATGCCTTCTTGAAGTTTAATAATCTCCTTTATTTCTTCATGTGCTGTGATAATAGTGTCAATTACTTCATCATCTGGAATCTCATGTCCACCCCCTTCAACTGACATTACAGCATTTGATGTGCCACTTACAAAAATCTCTATTTCGGAAGTGTGTAATTGCTCATAGGTTGGATTTATTATCAATTTCCCATCAATTTTCCCGATAGTCACAGCAGCAACCGGACCGCTGAAAGGAATATCAGAAACAGATAGTGCTGCAGAAGTTCCGATTAAGGCGGGTACATCTGCTGGATGGATACCATCCGATGACAAAACGGTACATAAAACTTGTACTTCAGCTTTAAATTCTTTTGGAAAAAGTGGACGAATACAATGATCAATTAGACGTGCCACCAGTTGTTCTGATGTTCCAGGACGGGGTTCACGTCTTCCATATACGGTTGGGATGCGTCCTCCAGCGTATGATCTCTCTCTATAATCTACTGTCAAAGGGAAAAAATCTAAATCATTTTCGCGATCATCTGCGACTACTGTCACTAAAACAACTGTTCCACCGTATTGTACCCAAACGGCTCCATCTGCCTGCTTAGCAACTTTCCCCATCTCAATCGAAAGTTTCTCACTTCCGAGTTGCATTTCAACTTTCACTCATTTTCCTCCTCATACACACAATGCTTACGGTGGTCTACTTAACTTGTCTGTGAACCGATTGTGTCGCGAATTCCCAGTTCATTAATTAAACGATAATACCGAGGGACATCTTTTTTATAGAGATACCTTAATAAACGGCGTTGTTTTCCAACCAACCTAAAAAGTCCGTATCGTGAATGGTGATCTTTTTTATGGGTCTGAAAATGTTGCGTCAATTCTTGAATGCGAGCGTTTAATACTGCCACTTGTGCCTCGGGCGAACCAGTGTCTCGATCATGTATTTGGCGCTTCTCTATCAATTCGCGCTTCTTACTTGCGTCTATTGCCAATCTATTCACCTCCTTGTTGCATAATGTATTTTATCGTAAACATTACGTATACCTCATGATAGAACAAAGCACGACGGATATAGTCTTGCCGTGCCTAAATTTCTTTTATTAGTAGGTGTTTTTATAGGTTTTATACATATATTGAGTAATTATATCATATAAACCCGCGAATTTCAAGAAAATTTCTGTTTTGGTAAGGTATCCAGTTTTCGCTTATTAGCGATTTTTCTGATATTGAAGAAAACTCATTCTGAAAATACTGATACAGATTAGTGCCTTGTCAAGTCGTAAATGATTTGTATATCGGACAGGGAAACCCTGTCCCTACGAACGGTTCTACTCATCATTTGAGTATTGACAGAACATTAGTGCTTTGTCAAGTCGTAAATGATTTGTATATCGGGCAGGGAAACCCTGTTCCTACGAACGGACTACTCATCATTTGGGTGTAGACAGAACATTAGGTTATTTCAGTCTTTACCCAGTCCAGTCCAATACAACACCCGTATATACATCCGGATCATTTAACAATCCATCATAAGCTTGTTTTATTTCCTCAGGTTTCAGACGATGTGAGATTAACGGTTCAACCTGCAACTGATCCCTCTCTATCCAGTCAAATATAGTCTGTTGCTTGCTAAATTGTGAAATGTGGTTACCAGTATCAGGATACATCGGAACACACCATTCTAACGCACCACGAATTGTAATCCAGCGAAGGTGCGTATCGGATAGAAGTTCTGTTAAATTTCCTGTAACAGAAACACGCGGTGAACCCAGGATGACAAGTTGTCCATAACTTGCAGTCGCACGGAGTGCCTGCATCACAACACTACTATGTCCAACTGCATCAACTGTGATATGCCCCAGTTCACCATTGGTTATTTCTTGTATTTCTGCTTGAACTTCATTCGCATTTCCACCGACGGTCTGTGTGATTCCACACCTTTCAGCTAATTTTCGCCTTTCTTCTACCGGGTCAACGCCAATAACACGGCAGCCATGTATTTGGAACATCTGTGATGCAAGATTCCCAACAAGTCCTAAACCGAAAACGATGACACGCGGATTAGTGCCGATTTCGGCTACGATAATAGAAGTCATTGCCACACCCGCCATCCGAGATGCAGCCACAACCCCGGGATCTATTGTATCTCTAACAGATGCTATCAGTCTATCATGTGTATAACGGATTGTTGATGCGTGTCGTCCGTAAGTAAAAACGCGGCTACCAGGAGATACGCGGGTGACGTTCATCCCGATATCGCGCACAATCCCAACGTTTGCATATCCGGAACGCCACGGGTAAGCACACCACGCACCCTTTTGAAAAACTTTCGGTTCTCTACCCGTATAGTTTGCCAATTCTGTCCCGCTGCTTATAAATGTATATTCTGTTTCTATGATGACTTCATTCGGAGAGAGAATGGAAGTATCCATCTCAGCGGTTTGTAGTTCTACCTGATTTTGTCCAGTTACAACTACTTCTCTAATTTCCATAACTAATTCCTTATGTTATTTTTTCAATTTGAGTTCACGAGTAAATATTCTCATTATAGCGACTTCTTACATTTCAACCATCATAACGAAGGTTCTTACCGTTGTCAGCTCCCCCTTGATGCCAAACCCAGACGTTCCTGAAAAATGCTTTCTTCTCTGGTGGCAACCCATCAATAATATGTTTTGGGACTGTCGGTCTATGAAATTGGCACCCAACAAAATTATAACAGTTGAAGATAGCGATTCGAGGACGGTCAGGATTTTTCCATGTATCTCCAGAATGACATAGATTCTCTGTAAAGATAATAGCGGAACCGGGAGGACAACTATAACTCTCAAAAAATGGTGAATCTGTCGTGCGATGGGTTTCTGGAATATGGAAGTTGGCTTTATGGCTCCCAGGTAGAAAAAGCGTTCCACCCTCGCCTGCCTTGACTTCGTTCAGTTCAAAAACAACTCGTGTCAAAGCAGAATATATTTTCCCATTGGTGCACTGATAACTAAAGTTGGGATTAACATTTCGAACACCACCGTGTGGTGGCGGTCCACCATTACCCATAGAACGATAGGTGAACCAACTGGATTCCATCCGAATTTCACCCAGAATCTCAGTGAGAATGTCCATTATAACGGGATGGTCAATCAGCAACGAAGACGCACCCCCTGGGAATTGTCGTTCGTGTGATGGGAGCGAATCAGGATTTGTACGTATGGTATCAATTTGCGATTTAATATCGTCTATTTCTGATGCCGTTAACACTTCTGGGATTAGCAAATATCCCTTTAGATCAAAGATAAACTTCTGTTCTTCAGTCATTGGTTACTATTCCTTAAACTATGCTCAGGTTATGTGTGGATTCTATCAAGATTCTATCCCATAGTAAAGTTTAAAATTCAAACTGAAACACCTTTAATCTTGCAAATCGTGGTTCAGACAAAAAAGAATGAAAGCAATAAAATCCCTATATACTCTGATGCTATATCCAAACTGTAAGTTAACCAGAACATCTGAGAGTACTTAGAACTGAATAACCGTGGATCTTAATTTCCCATACCTTGACATCATTACATAGATGTGCTATACTAACAAAGCAGATTTGAGAAAGACATCTCACAACGTAACTATTGTGAGTTTACGAATAATCTAAGTTTAAAATAACAGAAATGGAGTGCTATTTTATGGATCTCAAAAACGTATTAGACAGCAAAATTGCGAATTATAATTTGCTTAATCACCCATTTTATCAAGCATGGAGTGCTGGGGAATTACCTGTCAACGCATTGCAGTGCTACGCACGTGAGTATGGTGCATTTATCTCAACACTACCAAAGGGTTGGGAAACATTAAATGATCCTGAAACGGTTGAAGAGGAAACAGAACATATTGATATGTGGGCAGATTTTGCCGATGGACTCAACACAGAAGTCTCGGAAGCACAGATCCCTCAAGTCAAAACACTATTAGAAACTGCTGATAAGCTTTTTTCTGATGGGAATACTGCTTTAGGCGCGCTCTACGCTTTTGAAGCTCAGCAACCAGAAACTGCAAAATCAAAGTTAGCAGGTTTGAAAGATTTCTACCAGCTCCCCGATAAAGTGGAACCCTATTTTGAAACGCATTCCCATAACGAACATGAAGCAGAGAAATTACTTGCCAGAATTGGGGAATTATCATCAGATTCTCAAGAAACCGTCGTGCATGCGTGTGAACAGATGAGCAGTGTCTTGTGGGATGCACTCACAGGAATTCATGATGCCGAATGTGAATGAGACGGTGAAAGCATACTTTGACGCACTCGTTGCAAAAGATGCTGAAACCCTTATCGCCATGATGCTTCCTGCTAAGCACTATGTCAAAATCGGCACGGATGCTGGCGAAGTTATTGTAGGTAGTGAAGATATAGCAACTTATTACCGAAACCATATCGCAAGCACTGAGGATTTCAGCATCAATTTCATCAATCTTGATGTGCAGGTACGCGACGACGTGGCATGGTTCTATACACAACAGATATGGAAACTTAAGTGGCAAGGTGTCCCTGAAGAATTTGTAATGCGTATGACAGGTGTTTTGGAAAAGGTTGACGAGTCATGGCAGTTTGTACAAATTCATGCTTCAATCGGTGTTCCTACATCCTAATGTTATCCGGAGGAGTACTTGAATATTTCGGTTATCTCTTTTGATGGAGACATGACCTTGTGGGATTTTCTAAAGGTCATGCGTCATTCACTCAAAAAAACATTGACGGAGCTGCAAAAGCACGTTCCAACCCAACGCGCTTTACAACTTTCTATTGATGAGATGATATATATTCGGAATCAATTTGCGGAAGAGGCAAAGGGTAAAATCTGGAATCTTGAAGACATCAGAAAACAAGCGTTTGAACGTACACTTGAATATGTTGGATATCCAGATAAGAAACTTGCTGAACACCTAAATGGAATATATCTGAAACACCGATTTGAAGACATAGAGTTATATCCAGATGTGATACCGACCTTTGACTTGTTATCTCCGCATTTTAAGTTAGGGTTACTCTCGAACGGAAATACCTATCCAGAACGTTGTGGACTTGAAGACCGTTTCGCCTTTGTTGTTTTTTCGCAGGATGTCCAAGTTGAGAAACCGGATCCAAGAATCTTTGAGATTACTGCACAACAAGCAGATTGTGAACTCTCACAGATGCTACATGTAGGAGACTCACTTGTCAATGATGTGGCTGGCGCGCAAAATGTTGGTGCAACATCGGTTTGGCTCAATCGAGAAGGTGTAAAGAACGATACTGAAATCCAACCGGATTACGAAATCAGTTCATTGATTGAAATAAATACAATTTTAGGGATAGAAAGGAGATAATAATGATTGCAATTTCTGAAGAACTGCGACAAGCGGTTAATGAATCCAAATCCAAGCTTGTTCGCCTGGTGGATCCAGAAACGGATGTTGAGTATGTTGTGTTACCTGTAGAGAAATTTGCAGAAATTCTAAAGGAATCCTACGAAGATGGTCCCTTGACATCCGAAGAAAAACGATGGTTACTTGTACAAGCTGGAATCCGTGCGGGTTGGGATGATCCAGAGATGGATGTCTACAATAAACTTGATCCACGGAGGGACAATGAAAGTTCATCGCGGTGAGATTGTCCTTATAGATTTTCCGTATAGTGATCAATCCGGTAGGAAAGTCCGACCAGCATTAGTTGTCCAATCTGATGTATTGAATCAATACATTGATGATACAATTCTTGCTGTTATTACAAGTAGTTCTCGTCGTAGAGTGGGATCATCTTCACAGTATTTTATTGATTTATCAACAGAAGAAGGAATACAGACAGGATTGCACATGAACTCAATTGTTCAGTGTGAAAACCTTGTCACTCAAGATCAAGACTTGATTCTTCAGGTTATAGGTAGTCTTTCCGACTCAGCAATGCAACAGATAGATGATTGTCTTAAATCTGCATTAGGTATTCAAAAAACTGTCTCCAACCTTGATTAACTAAAAAATGCCTAAACGCGACTATTACGCCATTCTGAACGTATCTCGTGATGCTTCAACCGAAGAAATCAAAAGGTCTTATAGACAACTTGCACTGAAATACCATCCTGATAAGAATTCTGGCAATAGAGGAGCTGCAACCAAATTCCGGGAGGTAACACAAGCATACGAAGTGTTGTCTGATGATGAAAAACGCCAACATTACAATAAGAATCATCTGCCTAAACAGAATTGGCAAGTCCACTTTGATGTAGTCTATGGAGATGATGATGCTGAGATGGTACTTATCCCTGCTGGTGAATTTCGCATGGGTAGCAGCAACAAAGATACAGACGAAAGTCCTATACATACTGTATACGTTGACGATTTCTATATGGATAGGTTTGCTGTAACAAATGCACAGTATAAGACATTTGTTGACGAAAATCCTGTGTGGTACAAGGATAGCATTCCACAAGAATACCATGATGGAAATTATCTGAAACTCTGGAAAAACGACAGTTATCCTTATGGGAAAGGAGATTATCCTGTTGTTGCTGTCAGTTGGTATGCTGCAATTGCTTATGCCCAATGGGCAGGAAAGCGGTTGCCCACGGAGGCTGAATGGGAAAAAGCTGCACGCGGGGGGTTAATCGGGAAAATCTATCCGTGGGGAGATACAATTAATAGACATAAAGCTAACTACGGGGAACGTTGGGACGGTCGGACATCTACAATTCGTATGACTCCTGTCGGTAGTTTTCCACCAAATGGATATGGACTATGCGATATGGTGGGTAATGTACGGGAATGGTGTCTTGATGCTTATGAATCCGATTACTATGAGCATTCACCACCACAAAATCCTATTGCTGGAGACAGTATCACAGAGGTACTCTCAAACTACAAAACATGCAAGAACTCACGTGTATTTCGTGGTGGTTCGTGGTATAACGCTGCGGACTCTTTACGAGTCACGCTTCGCATGCGAGATATTCCATCTTTCTCGGTTACAAGTGTTGGATTTAGATGTGTAAGAGAGGAGTTATGAAATGATGACCCCTGAACAACGTTATCTTTTTGATGTTACAGGATATTTGCACTTGGAAAATGCAATTCAAGGTGAAGAGTTAAAAGCAGCCCAGGAAGCAGCAGATACCTATATCAACACGCCTACTGAAGAACTGCCGTCAGGTTTTGATTCAAGTGGAAAACACCTTCCTAATGGCTTTGCATTCTCAAGAGATTTAGAAGCACTTGCATTGCACCCAGCATCTTGGCAAATTATCAAAGAACTAACAGACAACAAACCACAACTTGCACGTGGCACAATGATCGCAGATAGAATCGGTGTGCCAGAAGGTGGAGATGCACTACGTTTACACTGTGCGCGGGAAGACTATGGACGGGATAGAAACTGTTTTGAGAACCGAAACGGTAGGATCTATTGCGATGATTTTGTCGTCTTTCCATATTTGACCGATGTACACGCTGGAGATGGTGGGTTGCTGATTGTTCCCGGTTCACACAAAGCAGAATTCGACCGACCAGAACACATCTTCAACAACGGTACACTTGATGATGTTGATAATATCCCGCTTGGTGTTGAGAACATTACACCCAAAGCAGGTGACATATTGATTATCTCTGAACTCTTAACCCACGGTGCGTTGCCTTGGAAGCCGAAAGATCGATATCGTTGTTTCCTCGTCTTGCGTTACAGACCTCAAGACCGTGGTGAAAGTCGTGTGTCCTCAGAGGTAAGAGAACGTTTAGCACCAGAAACATTAGAACTGATTTCCCACGCTGATCTTAGTCATACGAAAGAGATTGTCAAGAAGGATATTGTCAGGTTAGCTTAGATAGTTTGTTGGATTAGGTTATTTATCCGAGAGGAGTTCTTCAATCATCCAAATTAAGGGTTGTCCCTTTATGATGTGTGAACCTAAAAAACTGTATTGCCAATTACCCTCTTTGTCAATCATTATAAAAGTCGGTATTCCCTTAATTTGAAAACCCTTTCTGATTTCCTGAAAGGGATCAAGTAAAGTTGGCCACTGTGGATTATGTTTATCTAAGAATTTCTGTACTTGCTCAGGTTTTTCTCCATCATTTATTCCTAAGACGATTACGTCATCGGTTTTGCAAAACCGTTCATAGACAGTATTAACTTCCGGAATCACTGTGTTGCAGGGGCCACACCACGATGCACCGACATCAAGCAGCACGATTTTACCCAGCATATCTGCCAATGTGTATGTTTCTCCAGTCAAGGTTTCTAAACTGAAATCTGACGGTTTCTTATTAAGTCTATTCTTGACAAGTTTCTGACGGATTATTTCACAGTCAGCAGCTTCTTGAATACGGTATTTTGCTTCTGCTTCTTTTAAGAAGGCATCAAACGAATCAGTAGTTGTGACATCTTTTATTTGCTGATAAACGCTTTTCAATCCTTTAAGTCCGTTGTGATGAGTGTTAGGTGCAAAGTGAACATTAGCGTAATATTGCTTGGCATTATCCCAGTTTCCCATACCTTCTGACGATCGTCCTAACATCCAAAAAAAGTCTATCGTGCTTTCATTGAAACGTTCCCAAACGGACTCTAAAAAATCAGGTGCGTTTGCAGTTAATTCGTCATAGGATGCTTTCCATCGTCTTTGGTGAAAATAGACCTTACCGCGCAAACGCGAAATTTCCTTGTATGTTTTTTCTATTGCATCTTCGTTATTAGTGTTCTGTAATCGTTCTTTTTTTCTTGCAAATTCTTTTTCATCAATGTCTAAAAGTGCAAGTGCTTTATCTAATCTAAAGTTAAGTGTAATCCGCCATTCAGCAACTTTAGCATAACAACGGAACCTTTTTTGTGAATCTTGCCAATATTGGAGATCGGCTTCTAAGAGAATGTCAAGAAGTTCGTCAAGCAGATCATCTTGGGCAAGTGTCCGATCTTCCTTTGCTAACCACAGCAGTTCTTCACATGCCAGTATATACCAAGATAGTACTGGAACATCAGAGGGTGTAAATTCATCAACTACACGTTTGTAATAGTGCCACTTTTCAGAGGCAGTTTCGCTGCGTTCTGACAATCCCATCAATGCAGCGAGATATACCTCAGTTTTGGGATAATGCATTATCCTATCAATTACGCTTTGGGGGACGTTAATAGCACCACCAGGTATACGTTTATATCCCCAGTAAGCAGCGTCTAATAGTTCTTCGGTTTCTGGTTGGGTCATTAAGAGGTTTTCGACTTCAGAATGGATCTTCTCTTTTGCTTCCTCAGCTGAGAACATTCTTGCTATCACTTGCCATCGAAGGTCATACACTTCTAAGTCAACAGGATCGGTTTTGAGAGCACGTGTACTAATTTCTAATGCTTGTTCAAATTCACCTGCCTCAAAGCTGTCTCTTATATGTGAAATTAGATTATGTTTATTATGTTTGTCTGACATAGTGCTTTGTCAATTCCTATTTTGTAGGTCGGGTTTCGCTTCGCTCTACCTATAAATCAACGATGTGAATGCGCGTATGGCATTCATCGGGTGTAGAGTTAAGGGTTTTTCAATGCCAGAAACCCTCTTCAGTCCCGTATGAAGTTTAAAAATTTAATCGGGTAATATTCAGTTTCTTGTAGAATCCGGCAGAATACGCGTATGGTATTCTGCATTGGTTAGGAAACCGCACCTACCGTGTCGGGGTCCAAATTACCCAATTTATTATTTGATCTTCATTAGGGACGATATGTGTAGTAGCTCATCCTGATATAAACATATCGTCCCTACCAAATCAACGCCAAATGCGCGTTTGGCATTTGACGGGACTGAAGAGAGGTGGGGGTACACATTTTTCTATAAACATATCGTCCCTACGGGACTGGAGAGGGTTTCTGATCTTTTAATATGGTTATATCATTCACGAAACTTATTCTTCTCCCCACACAATTTCGTCCTGAATTTCGTTCATCTCATCAATTGTTTTGTCAAAGCTGGAAACACCAATTCCAAACTTGCGGTGAATCTTAACTGGAACAAGTGTGTGGCCTTTTCTACGCCTCTTCTGTCCAGCTTCTAAAGGCATCAACGCTTTTTCTGCTACATACACTTTTACCTGATCTGCCGTGATCAACTCATTTTCCTGATAACCGTTCTCTTCGGCAACTCTTTTCAGGTGAGGTTTGTCGTGATTGAGCATGATGAGTGTGTTGAGTTCTTTGATAATATAATCGCTGTGGGTAGTTATGAAGACTTTAACGCCTAAATTCACGAGGCGTGCAAAAAGCCTGGCAATACGACGTTGGTTTTCTGGATGAAGGTTTAACTCGGGTTCGTTTACCATTAGCAGATCACCTTTTCTGGCGTTGCAATTGAGATAAAAATTGAGATCCAAAAGCGAACGAACAGAACTTGAACTCATATCCAATGGTAACCTTAACTTAGTACCTTTAGGCATATAGTAAAGTAAGTCGTCTTGTGTAATAGCATAAGTTCCACCAACAATATCTGTAAAGTCGTCCAATACTTCAGGATGTTCTTTCGCAATGAAACTTTTTCTTTTTTCAATCTCCGCAATTTTGCGCTTAAAATCAACACTGTCTTCTATTGGATCTGAGTGTTTTTTATAGAATTTCATTAACCACTTATGTGGATCATACTGCGGATATGAACTTCCGATTTCCTCAAGCAAACGGTTTCGATTAGTATTGAGTTCTTTCTCAAAAATAGCCACGCCTGTCCGTTCAACTGATGAAATATAAGGACGAGGAAAGGAATCAGAAAAAATAGCCCGGGTGATTGTGTAAGCAATCCCCATCTTAGCATAAAGTGTGTCAATTTCACTTCCTTTTTTATTGTTACCTTCCAATGTAAATTCTAATTCTTCACTTCCTTTTTCCTTTAAAAAGATAATAGATGGTTCTTGCTTCCTGCCAATTTTTCCTCGGTATTCTAATTCTCTTAGGTTTATTGTATCCGGTTTAATCTGGATTTCAGTATTAAGAAAAGTACCATCTTCAGCAGCAAAAACCTTATCTAAGCATCCAGGATATTTCTCACATATCTCTTTTAGTAGTTGATTAACTTTATCAACATATTGGGCAAGATCAATTCTAAGAAAACCTTCTGATAACAAGTTATCGATCAGACCGTCATCAATTGGAATATCAATGTGTTCATGCCAAGAATCCAAAAAACCGTAAAGTGCATAAGTAATATAAGTCTTGCCAGTGTTATTCTCACCACAGATGATAGTCAAATCACCGAGTGAGAATTCTGCTTGCTTGATTATACCGATGTTTTTTAATTTTACTTTTAGACTCATACTAACACCTCAACAATTGTCATCGTAACATCTCAACAAAGGCGTCAACATCCGTAGTAGGTTCTTGGCAAACATAATTCTCACAGACATAAGCAGTTGTGCTGTTATCTATAAGTGATTTGTTCGCGAGCAGTGGGAGTGTAGCTTGATCTGGGGATTCACTTAATGCAACGATCTTATTCGGAAGATACATACCGTGTAATGCTGCTAACATCGCTTCCGTTTTTGTATCTTCTTTATTACCAACGATGGCAATCTCTTTTGGAGTTGACAACAGAAACGCTAACTCACAAAGCAGTTGTCCCGATCCAGCAGGCATAACATCCATCTGATGAAAATAGAGTTTCAACGTATCAACCGCTTTATCGTGAAATTCAGATTTGTCCAGATGTTCAGAAAGCCGCAACAGACTATGGATTGCCATAGAGGCACCAGCAGGGGTAGCTCCATCATAAGCAGATTTGGATTGTACGATAAGCGACTCATGTGCTTTACCTGTGAAGAAGAATCCATCTCCATCAACATCTCCGAACTGGTCAATCATGAGATGTGCAAGACGTTCTGCTTCAGTCAGCCATTTCGCATCAAAACTTGCTTCGTATAATGCAACCAACCCAGCGATGAAGTATGAATAGTCTTCAAGATATGCGTTGAGGTGGCTTTTACCTTCTCGGTAGGTGCGTAAAAGTAGTCCATTCTCTTGCGAAAGTGTTGTCAACACAAAGTCTGCGGATTTTTCGCATGCAGTCAGATATTCAGGTTTGCCAGTCAATTGGTATCCCATTGCCATGCCGCGAATCATGATACCATTCCAACTCGTCAGGATTTTGTCATCAAGTCCCGGTTTAATCCGTTTCTCTCTTTCCGTAAATAGTTTCTGCCTACACTCTTCAAGGAGACTGTCTAATTCACCTTGATCCATCCCGATTTTTCGTGCAAAGACATCAGATGGAGTCTGTATATGCAGAATGTTTTCACCTTCAAAGTTACCGTGAGGTGTAATGTCGTAATACTCACAGAATATCTCTGCGTTCTCTTCTCCGATGATATCTTCAACATCAGAAAGTTCCCAGACAAAGAACTTGCCTTCAACCCCTTCACTATCAGCATCTTGCGTAGAATAGAAACCGCCATTTTCAGCATCGTACATTTCACGGAGAACATAATCCAATGTCTCTGTTGCAATATCGCAATAGAATGCGTTTTGTGTTGCTTGATACGCTTCAAAATAAGCGACAACAAGTTGGGCATTGTCATAGAGCATCTTCTCGAAATGAGGGACAAGCCAACGTGCATCAGTAGAATATCGGTGGAAACCACCACCGAGTTGGTCGTACATCCCACCTCGTGCCATCTTCTGTAGCGTGAGTTCTACTATCTCTAATGCATTCGCATTACCACTATGATGCCAATAACGCAACAGAAACGGTAATCCCATACTGGGTGGAAATTTCGGTGCAGTGCCGAAACCTCCGTATTGCGAATCAAATTGGGAACGATAGTGATGAAACGCTTTCGTCATGAGTTCTTCCGTTAGCTCATATTCATGAGTATTCACAAGATTACTCATCTGATTGAGTTGTGCAGTGATCTGATCTGCTTGTTCAAGTACCTGGGGGTTCTTATCATTGTAAGCTTCTATCACAGCGTGCATCACTTTTGGGAATCCGGGTCTACCGTATCTGTCATCAGGAGGATAATATGTGCCGCCAAAGAAAGGTTTCAGGTCGGGTGTAAGGAAAACAGTCATTGGCCAACCGCCTTGACGTGTCATGATCTGGACTGCGTTCATATAGATTTCATCCAGATCGGGGCGTTCCTCTCTGTCAACCTTTATATTTATGAACAGATCATTCATTATCGTAGCGATTTCCTCATTTTCAAAGGATTCACGCTCCATCACGTGACACCAATGGCATGCGGAGTAACCGATGCTAAGTAAAATGGGTTTCTGTTCGCTCTTTGCGCGTCCCAACGCTTCCTCACCCCACGGATACCAATCAACGGGGTTGTGTGCATGTTGGAGTAGATAAGGACTGGTTTCGTGAATTAAACGGTTGGTATGTTTGGGGGAGTCGTTCATTCCATTTTTCTCCGAAGTGTGGAATTGTGAATTGATAACAGATTAGAAAGTTGACGATAAAGTGCAGACAGCACAGCGTAAAAATACCGCTACGGGGATTCGAACCCCGGTTTGATGGCTGAGAACCATCTGTCCTAACCCCTAGACGATAGCGGCTTAATTTAATAGGTATGTGTTCCTATATGTATCCTACTTTTTGGTGTTACGTCTCGTTTTCGTTTGTCAGTCGTCCTGCATGTTCAATCATCTCGCGCAATGCATCAATATTGACATCCTCAAGTTTTCCAAAACTGATGCTACTTTTCCCAGTTTTGACTTTGCCGAGTTGAGACTTATAGATTTCAGCCAAGTACTTTCTACCTTCAACTGCGTTAACATATACGCTGAAGTAGTTTTTCTGTCGGGTTAATCCAACGAGAAACCATTCAACCTGTTTCTTATCGGAACGTTGGTATGAGAAATTCCCATAACCGATGATGTTCTGTTCGCTGCCACCCCAGAAAACTCCTTCCCACATACATGTATCTTCTCTCGGTAAAGCAGCAGTGATAAGTGTATGAAGTTCCTCCAAAACTGTTCTGATTTCTGGTTCTTGGTTCGCAATGTATTCTTCAGGTAAGGTATCTACCCGTTCCATCTTGTCTCCTTTCTGTTGTTACATGACCTATTCAGTCAAAACGAAAATAACTGCCCGGGAAGGACTCGAACCTTCACACCATGATCCAGAGTCATGTGTCCTACCATTAGACGACCGGGCAATAATCAAGGAATGCTGAGCAGCACGATTAATGTCGGTAATAAGTATATCTTAATCTTTGTCGAGTGTCAATGTTATATCCAAACTACAACTATAAGAAATGTAGCATATCTACATGATGATTCATTATCACGAAGGAAGGTTCTCTAAAGCCTGTTGCAGATCAGCGATAATATCTTCTGTATCCTCTAATCCTATTGAGAACCTGACCAAACCATCTGTTATACCGGTCTTCTGTCTGACATCCTTCGGTACGTGAGAATGTGTCGTTGATGCGGGGTGACAAACTAAGGTTCGTACATCACCTAAACTAACTGCAAGTGTGCAGATTTGAAGTTGATTTACAAACTGTTCTCCCGCTGCACGACCCCCTTTGAGTTCTATTGTTATCATCCCACCAAATCCATCCATCTGTTTTTTGGCGAGATCGTGTTGCGGGTGACTGGATAGTCCAGGGTAACGCACCCACGCGACTGCGGGATGTGTTTCAAGGAAGGACGCTATATCCAATGCGTTTTCACAATGCCGTGCAAACCGAAGCGGTAATGTCGGTATGCCGAGTAAAGTTAACCACGCGTTGAACGGACTAATTACTGCACCGAAGTTTCTTAATGTTACTTTTCGCGCGTGTTCAATGAACGCTTTATTTCCGATTATCGCACCGGCAACAACTGCCCCGTTCCCGCTCAGGTATTTTGTTATGCTATGGAGAACGACATCAATACCAAAGGCAATCGGTTGTTGACTACAAGATGTCGCGAAGGTATTGTCAATGATTGTGGTAATATTATGTGACTTTGCAATCTCAACACAGGCTGAAAGGTCTACAAGTTTCAACAACGGGTTCGTAGGACTTTCGATATAAATGACTTTCGTATCCGGACGGATCGCACCATCAATTTTGTTTGGGTCTGTTGCATCAACAAACGTAGTTTCAATCCCCATCCGAGTCAGTTCGTCATTTAGCAGATTGTATGTTGCCGAATAAAGGGTTTCCATAGCGACGACATGTCCGCCATCATCTAAAGCAGTAAGCAGTGCTGTGCTAATTGCTCCCATCCCTGAAGCCGTTGCCACTGCAGCTTCTCCTGCCTCAAGTGCAGCGAGTTTTAGTTCTAATGTTTTCTGCGTAGGATTACCCCACCGTGTATAGACATAACCGGATTCTTCATCTATAAACGCTGCTGCACACTCTTCTGTCGTTTGAAAACTAAAAGTGCTGTTTTGATAGATAGGTGGTAGTAACGGCATTCCCGTTTTTACTAATTTGTTGTCAGGTGTGTCTGTTGGGAGTAAGGACGACGTTTCACCTGCATGAATTGCCTCAGTTGATTTGCCTCTGTATTTCCTATTTTCCACTACCGTAAACCCTTTCTCCTTGATTGCAATTCCTTAACAGGATAACCTTCAAGTGATAGCAATTGACGTTTTCGTTCAAGTCCGCCGCCATAACCGCCTAAATTACCGTTGCTTCCTATTACACGATGGCACGGAATTATGATTGTTATTGGATTGCTCCCCGTAGCGTTTCCGACAGCGCGCACTGCCTTCGGTCTTCCGATGTGTTCTGCTATCCACTTGTAGCTGCGCACTTCACCATGAGGAATTTTATGAATAGTATCCCAAACCAAATTCTGAAATACTGTTCCGACCTGTATTTTAACTGGAATTTCATGAAAATCTACTGAATCACCATTAAAATATTGATCCAGTATATCTTTTGTCTTCCTTAGTAGATTTGTCTGTGGCGTGAATGGTGGTTCAAAAAACCTTGAATCGCTGTTGAAGAATATATCTGAAATATGGGAATGTCTTTGAATGATATCTATATGACCAACGGGTAGTTTATATCTGAGGTTTTCCTGACCATAAAATTCTTGGACAGGTTTAGAGAATTGTTTAATATCGTTGGCGTCCAAATCTCTTTCATTAATGGCAACAATAACGTTAAATGGTTTCTTGTTCATTTTTAATTTGACCTTTGATACATTTTTAAGTTATGCTATTCCGCATACTATGGCTATATTTGAAACATCAGAACAACTTTATAGTTACATTAGCGAACTGTTTGAAGAAATTGCCACTTTACCTGAAGCACAAGAGGCACTCAGATCTCAAACATTATGTGTCAGATTTAATTATACCATACCTGATTGTGTCATGACATTAACTGTATCAGATGGCGAATATTCCATTTCTTGTGATGCGTGTGATGGAACTGCTCCTGATGTAGAACTGACTATGACAGGTGATGTAGCACACAAATTTTGGACAGGTGAACTCAATGTTATGGGTGCTATCACCACGCGCGAGATCGGTATATCAGGTTCTTTAGGTAAAATTATGCGTCTTACACCGATCATTAAAGCAGCAATTCGCAATAACAAAGAACTCAGGTAATTTGTTGTATAAATTTGTGAGTAAAAACTGATAATCCTTTCTAATTGAAACTCTAAAGGAGAACAGAATGGCTACAGGAAATTTATCAGAGAACCTTACCCCTTATGTGACGCAGCTGCGTGAAGAGGGGTATTGTGTACTTGAGGATGTTATTCCTGCCGATATTGTTGATTCGATTCGTGAAGAGGTAGATACCTCTGAATCGGACTATGGTGAATTCAGCAAAGAGCACGGCAGATGGGCACGCAATGTCATTAGTTTTATGCCGCAGTTTGCCGAACATCTTGCGAAGTGAACGTCTCCTTGGCGTAATTCGCGAATTATTGGGACCGCAAGTGCGTATTTCTCAAACGGAATACAAAACTCGTCCTCCACATTACAAATTAGTTCGTGCATATCACTCCGATTTTCCGTATGACCTGAACCAGAAATGGCACATTACACAGCCTTTTCCCAGTGCTGTCATAGGAATAACCACTCTCTGGATGCTGACCGATTTTACGACAGAAAACGGTGGCACTTGGATTGTACCGAAATCGCACGTTGACCTTAGAAATCCGAGAGGCAAAGAGGATGGGATCGGAGATAGGAATCCTCTTTCTGGTGAAATGCAAGCTGTCGGTAGTGCGGGTAGCGTGCTAATTATGGATAGTCGGATTTGGCATTCAAATGCTGAAAATCCCAGCGATGGACGACGAACCGCAGTTGTCGTTAGGTATGCTCCGTGGTGGTTAAATTTAGAACTTTTTGGTGTCAATACGGCAACAATACCGGGTGAAATATATGATAACTTCCCTGAAGATGTTAAACTACTCTATGAACACCGCGCTGAAAACCGTGAACCTGCTGTATGGGTTTAAAGGTGTCAGCACATAATGTGCCGTTACAAAAGGAGACAATTCATGTCAACAACACTTGTACATATTGGAGTCCGTACAACGAATCTTGAAAAGAGTGTCCGTTTCTGGCGTGATGCACTCGGTTTGAGTGTATTTTCAACGATGAACGGGTGCTACGATCTAACTGATGGTTACCATAATTTTCGTGTTTTTCAGCATAATGGTCCGGATCGTCCTACCCATGTTGGTGGTATGTTAGACTATCTTCATATTGGTGTCCGTGTTCCAGATTTACGTGAAGCAGCACAACGATGTGAAGACCTCGGTTTTGAAATTACATGGGAGGGGTTAGATGGAACAAAACCATACAACCCGAATTCCGATGAACTACCTTCAGAAGCTTTCAAGGTTGAAGACCCGGACGGGATCGTAGTTGATATTACTGAACGCGACGATCAATGGCCCGGGGTTGATATTGAAAGCAAAGACTGAATTCTATACGCATCCTATCGGCGCGGTTCCACTCCGCGCCACCTAAGCATTTTATTCATCACCACCTAAAAGACCTAAACGGAACAGATAGTAAAGCAATGTCAATAGACTTGTAACTGCTGCTGCGAGATATGTCAGGAAAGCCGCGTTTAGCACTTTGCTTGCATGTCGATTTTCTTCAGGTGATAACATGCCTACCTCATCCATGGCAATTTTTGCACGTCGGCTTGCATCCCATTCAACAGGTAGTGTTACGAGAGAAAACACCACGCCTACTGAAAATAGACATACACCTACTAATATTAAACTCCTTGACATGAACAAGAATCCAGCTATTATCACAATATAGGAAAATATTGAACTGAAATTGGTTGCTGGAACAAGGGCGCTGCGTAAGTTTAACATTGCATATCCGTGTGAGTCTTGCATTGCATGTCCCGCTTCGTGGCAAGCAACTCCAATTGCTGATAAGGAATTGCTTGAATACACATCTTCAGACAACCGTAACACTTTTTTACGAGGATCGTAGTGGTCACTTAACATTCCTCTTGTGTGTTCAATTTTGACATCCCGGATCCCGTTTCTTTCCAACATGATTTTTGCTGCTTGTGCACCGGTCATCCTATTCCGTGAACCGACTTTAGAATACTTTGAAAAAGTGGCTTTTGTCTTCCATGTCGCATATAGAGAAAGGGCAAGTCCAGGTGCAATGAATACGAAGTACATAGGGTCAAAAAGAGCAAACATGTTTTCCTCCCACTTCTGTTTTATATAAGATTGAGAATGTTTTTTGTGTGTATCAAATAATGAAATTATACCTTGTTTGCGTTGAAAATTCAACTGATTTTATCGTATGATGCGAAACGAGTGATAGTAAATGACGCGAGATTAATTCCAATGTACGATTTGTAAACATCATCAGTTCGTATGGTATATATGATATATGTAGATATCATCATGAAATTTAATCCAACGAATCTAAGTTTTACTGTTATTTTTTTACTTGACTCATTTAGTTGCGTATAGTACAATGCTATATTACCGAATTATTTTATTGTTCTTCATTCAACACAATCCTTGGTGTGATATTGTCTCACGTGCCTAAGCAACACATTTCATAATCAACCCTATATGGGCATCCCTCTCAATATAGGTCTAAATTATATTCTACAAACAAGAAAATCTAAATATGGGCAGTTCAGAAGGCATTCTGATCGCTGTATCATTACTTGTGCAGTATCCTTGCTAATTTACTGTCCATACTCCATAAAATGAGGTAAAAAAATGTATAAAAACTACTTAAGAATCATCACCTTAGTCGTAATTTTCTTCTTGTTTGGTCTATTTCCGTCGGTAAGTTTTGCTGAAGATGAAACAAAGCAGACATCCGCAGAAATTCCTCCTGTATCTAATGAAGGTGTAACGATAGTTCTTCGTGCACCAATGAGTAAGAATTGTCAAGTGTTAAAATTCGCTGTTGGAGAAGATGGCAAAGTTAATGAAGGGGAAGATATTAAGGGTCTTAGAGTGTATTTGCCGACTAATACATCCGTATTCTTCCGTGTTGATCAGGTTAATACTGTTCTTTACAATGTTGAGATATCCGTTGAGAAACAGGTGTCAACGGTAGATGAAACATCAGGTCAGTCCGATTCAGTTGGTATCATTAGTCTTATAAATCGACTAATCAAAGAAGCATTAGCAATGATTTTAAATCCAGGTGTGGCGGATTCTGAAAAGAAAGTTGCTGCACTTGGAAGAATAGAAGTCATGAAACAGAAAATGAAGGAGTTAAACGAAGAATTTGAAACTATCCTTTATCAATCTGAAATGCCTCAATTCTCTAACTACGAGATAATAAAAACTCAAGCTAAAAAGGCTACGAAGAATAAGTTTAGTAAAAAAGATGATCCTTTTTGTTTGGAAAAAGGAACTTCAAAAGAATTATCCAAAAAGATAATAGAAGCTGTTACTGAAGTTCATAAAGAACTAACGGGATCGAAAAAAACACGGTCTGAGAGATCAGCAGAATCTGATGAGAATTCGAAGAAAGAAGAATTCACTGAAGTATATGAAAAGACGCTTAAGCGACTTAGAATGATTGAAACAGCAACATGGCGTAAAGATGATAAGCAGGTATGCATTCTGGAAAATGAGATAACTTACAAATGTGTTATCAGTCCAGCGCTAAAGTTATCAGGAAGTTATCCAGAGTTAAAAACCGAGAACATGGAAATAAGGATCAGTGGAGAAAGAAAACTGTCCGGTCCATATTTCACTACTGGACCATTTTGGACAGGTTTAAGCGATGAACACTACATCAAGAAAGCGGAAATAATTAATGATAAGAATACTCACATAATCGCTAAAGGTATTCAGGACAGATATAGCGTTTTTGGTGGCGTATTAGCCCATTTTCCTTTTACCTCAAAAAATACTAATAATATTAGAACAGCAGCGGCATTCAGCGTGGGATTAGGACTGAGTAACGTTCTCCAAAGTGATGGAAGTTCAAAACTCAGAGAAATACCCGTTACACTTGGAGTTTCCGGGCTTTTTGCTGGAAAAAAAGACGATAGTTTGTTTGCCATAACTATGGGAGTCATATCAAAACCTCTGGAACGACTTGATGGATATGTAAGTAGAGATGAATACCCATCGGTTGACAAAATTACCAGACCAGTCCGTAGAAACGGATTTTTTATCTCCATAACAGTCAGTAGTGATATAATGAATAATATCAAGTTATTAATGAAATGAATCAAGATGCTGTCTAATTGGCACAAACTTTTAGTATGTCCCAAATGGACGTGGACTAAAAGTTTACGCGACAAAACTGTTCGAACATTGAACGATTCCTAATTTAAAGGACATCATAATGTCAGATATGTTTTAGTGGTGTGTATAGTTTCAGCAATTGTTTACACAGCAGATCTGTAGTGGTGAACTCCGAATTGCAGCAGATTAGGAATTCGGAGTTCCTTTCTAATAATGAATTTTGTGGTTAATGAGAAAAATTCTATACACTCGGTTTGACAAGTCGTGCTTGTTCTGATAAACTTTACTATCAATCGTTTGAAACGCAAGTTTGCTAATGCATATCGGAAATCATGCTTGAGAGAATGGGAGACACACTACTTTGAAAATCACCAATGTCAAGACAATTCTGACTGCTCCTGATGGGATTCGGCTTGTCGTTGTAAAAGTTGAAACTGATGAACCGGGTTTATATGGTGTCGGTTGTGCTACTTTTACGCAACGTCCTCTGGCAGTCGCAACCGCTGTAGATGAGTATCTAAAACCTTTCCTAATTGGGAAAGACCCTACAAATATAGAAGATATATTCCAAACCAGTTTTGTTAGTTCATACTGGCGAAATGGACCGGTGTTGAATAATGCACTTAGTGGTGTGGATATCGCACTATGGGATATTATGGGAAAAAGGGCAAACTTGCCTGTCTATCAACTACTTGGAGGTAAGTGTCGTGAAGCAGTTACGCTTTACGGACATGCAGGTGGAGGAAGTTTTGAACAAGTAGAAAACAGCATTCGGCAATATATGGAAAAAGGATATCGTTATGTACGCGCGCAAGTGGCAATCCCAGGATATACAACCTATGGTGCAGGTGGCGGGAAACGGAATTCTCCTGCATTTGAACCGACGCCTTACGTAAATACAGTCATCAAACTTTTCGATCATTTGCGGACAAAGTTAGGTGATGAGGTAGAACTCCTGCATGATGTACACGAACGTTTGCCACCGATTCAAGCGATTAACCTTGCTAAAGGTTTGGAACAATATAATCTCTTTTTTCTTGAGGATCCATTTGCGCCTGAAGATGTTGACTATTTCCAACTGATGCGTCAACAGACAAGCATTCCTATTGCGATGGGGGAACTGTTTAACAATCCGAATGAATATGTTAATCTGATTAAAGATCGTCTTATTGATTTCATTCGGGTGCATATTTCACAGATTGGTGGTATTAGTCCTGCTCGTAAACTTGCTGCATTCTGTGAATTCTTCGGTGTACGAACTGCATGGCACGGTCCAGGTGATGTTTCTCCAGTTGGGCATGCAGCCAATGTCGCTCTTGATTTGGCTTGCTATAATTTTGGAATTCAGGAGCAAAATGTTTTTGGGGAGAATACGAAAGAGGTGTTTCCTGGATGTCCAGAAATTAGGGATGGGTGTTTTTGGGTAAATGAAGCACCCGGACTCGGCATTGATGTCAATGAGGAACTTGCGGAGAGGTTTCCGTTTCCTGAGCATCCACTGAATGGGGGTTGGGCACCAGTGCGGCGGATGGATGGGACGGTTATTCGTCCTTAGATTGTAGTGTTCAGTCTACACTCAAATGATGAGTAGATGCGTTCGTAGGGACAGGGTTTCCCTGTCCGATATACAAATATGAACGCAATTGGAACAAACCCGGTTCGGTTAGGAAACCGAACCTACCGCCCTGAAATTTATAGCGTAATTCTCCTTAAATTGACGCTTTTGGTGTGGTTAGGAAACCGAACCTACCGAGACGAATCGTGTCAATTTGGTATTACGCGTCAAATCCCAATCGTTTTACCTCTGTTTGAAGTGAGATTCCTGTCTCTTTGCGTACCTGTTCTTGTATATGTGCGACTAATTCCAGAACATCCTTTGCTGTGGCATTATCAATGTTGAGAATAAAATTACCGTGAACTTTGGATACCTCTGCACCACCGATACGGTGTCCTTTTAACCCGCTGATATCTATGAGTCGTCCAGCAGAATCTCCAGGTGGATTCTTGAAAATACATCCTGCATTCTCTTCGGCAAAAGGTTGTGTTGCGGTTTTCTGTTTGTAGAAGTCTTGCATCTGTTTTGTAATCGTGTCCACATCACCGTGTTGTAACTTAATCGTAGCGCCTGTAACACAGAAATAGTTATCCAATGAACTATGTCTATATTCAAACTTTGCTTCGTCGTGGGTGAGTTTTTCAACTTCTCCAGTTTCACACATAACGGTTACATCGGTGACAACGTCACCGAAACTACTCCCCCATGCTCCAGCATTCATAATCAGCGCACCTCCCACAGAACCGGGTATTCCGAAAGCGAATTCAACACCACTTAAGCCACTTTGTGACATGAGTTTTGAAAGTTTCGGGAGTGCAAGTCCGGCACCAATAGAAACAGTATTATCATCTACTTCAAGCTCAGCAAGTTCACCAATTAGTCTAATACTGATTCCCTTGAATCCTTTGTCACTTACCAATAGATTTGACCCACGTCCAATTACTGCTATAGGAACGTCCCATTCACGTTGAAACCGTGCTAATGCAGCTAATTCACTATAGGAACTTATTTCTAAATAAGCAGTTGTTTCTCCACCAATACCGAAATATGTATGTTTTGCAAGAGGTTCTGCAAACCTGAGTTTTGTTTTCGGTGTAGTGACTATTTTTTTTAGTTCGCTTTTCCAATCCATTATGTCTTTCCTTTTTCTCAATTATAGCATGTAATTTTCGACATATCAAATTTGAAAATATGGCTGTTTAATGTTCTTCGCTTAATTATATTGGCAGAATAAGATTATTTTGATATAATTGGAAGCGATACCTTTATTTTCTATAGACATTATCTGAGAAGTATAAAGGGTTTCAGAGAATAATTTCTCATCTGAAACAGGCTGGATATACAGTAACCATTGTTTTCATTTTTCTAAAATCCCCAGAGACCTGTATTGCTCGCGTACGAAATCGAGTGTTGGCAGGTGGACATCATGTGCCAACAGAAGACATAATAAGACGATTCTATCGCAGCAAGAAGAACTTTTGGTATATTTATAAGAATCATGCTGATAGATGGATTTTGTTCTACAATTCTGATGAATGGTCCCTGCAAGTTGCTATTGGTGAAGGGGATCAATTCACAGTTACAAGGAGTGATTTGTATAAACTGTTTCTAAAGGATATTAACACTGGAGGCACACAATGAAGCAAGAGAAGTTGAACCTTAAAACCTACAAATGGGCGCATGATATGGTGCAGATAGGCAATCGTGCTGTCAAACAGGCACAGGAAGAAAACCGCAAAAAAGGTATTCCAAATGTATACGACTTTGACGGACATCTCTATTATGAACTGCCAAATGGGGAGTTGACTAAGGAGGATCCACTAAAAAATGCTGGAATGGGTGATAAGAAAGTTCAATGACAAATTATCGCTATACATAGATTTTACTGCTGGTACGAGTTGTGTTAGTTAACTATGTGTTTGTATCCTTTTCACAGACATGGACTTAATGTTATAAACATATCGTCCCTACGGGACTGAAGAGAGGTGGGGGTACACATTTTTCTATAAACATATCGTCCCTACGGGACTAAAGAACTTATCTGTCATCAAGAAAACTCGCTGAATATATGACTTATGTGAATAAATACTATACAGTAAGTTATTTAGCACAAGTCGTGCTGGTGGATTTAACCGAACTTTTTTTTATTTGACTTGACTAAATATACGAAATCGTTAAGAGCATTCGTCCGGCAACGTATTGCTTATGTTATGTGTAGTATTTATATCTTATACCATTTCTAATTGACAAATTGTCATAAATAAACTGTAGGTCGGGTAGAGCGAAGCGAAACCCGACATGGAAACCCTGTCTAACCTTACGTGTCGGGTTTCGCTTCGCTCTACCCGACCTACGAAATAATGCTACATAATCATTTAGAAATGGTATTACACTAAATTGGATTGTTAATTTTGATGTTCAGAATTGAGGTTAATAGTTCTACAAAGGAGAAAGAAATGAAACGCAAATTTTTCGTACTTAGCACAATAGCTCTAATCGCAATAGTAGGTCTTTTAGTTTTTGAACATGCGACTTCAGCGCAGCGTCCGGATCGGAACGCACAGCCCGAAGAAGGCCAACGTGGTCAACGCCCCGGTGGTGAACGTGGTAATAGAGACATGATGAGGATGTTTAATCCAAATGAGATGGTCAATAATTCTTGGTTGGATTTGACGTTTAGCGTCAAGGTTGACGATGAAACCCTCATAAAAGCACGCCCGGTATATCAGGCAACGCGTGATAAATTTGAAAAGAAGGTGAAAGAGATTCGTGAGTCAGGTGATATCCGCGCTGCATTGCAAGATATGCGAACATTTACCACAACTACTGCTAATGAATTCCAGAAAAACTTGAAAGAGGTTTTGTCTGAAGAACAGATGAAAAAGTTAAATGAATTGACGAAACAACGGGTGATTGCTGATCAGGAACGTCGTAACAGATTTCGCGGTGGTGAAGGTGGTCAACGTGGCGGTGGTGAAGGTGGTCAACGTGGCAACCGTTAGTCTCTAAGAAATAGGCAATCAGGTCGGGTTTTCACCCGACCTTTTTTATTGCAGTATTGGTGTTGACTCATTTTCCAGGATCCTTTCTTTCCTACCAAACATTTTGAGATATTTACCAACTCTATCCTAAATCATTCCTTCTGAAGTATTCTCTCCCCAACTGTGATTCTGTCTGAAGTTTAAAAAAATATTTCAGTAATTTGGCGAGGTTAGGAAGAAATCAAGAAATCAACGGTATGAATGACATTTAGTCATTCCCCGGGTATGAATGCCATTTAGGCATTCACCGCCTCGCCAGCGGCATCGGGAAGGTAGGTGCGGTTTCCAAACCGCACCAGGTTTTAAAAGAAACAGAACATTACCCGATTAAAATCTTAAACTTCATGCGGAGAGTTATGTAAACAAAACCGAACATTAGCAAAAAATCAATGCTTTGCCAAAAACTTTACACACCCTCCTTGTTGACTGTCATGGCTAATTTTGTTATTATCTTTTAACCGAAACAGTTCACACGGGGTAGATAGGATTTCAGATAGTTCTGATAAGTCTTAGTTGGTGTAGTTATGAATTATAAGAATATAATGAGTTGCATCTTTATTTTGTTTTGTTGTTTTGTATGTGTTGATTATGCTGTATCTTTTGAACAGATGAAAACCTATACCGTTGCTGACGGTCTGTTAGACCACAGAGTACCAGTTATCTTCCAAGATAGTATGGGGATGCTTTGGTTTGGTTCTGAGCAGGGAGGAGTAAGCCGTTTTGATGGAAACTCAATTATTGCATACGCAGCCACTACACGAGAACTTAATGATAGGACTCAAAAAATAGTGGAAGATAAGTGGGGACATATATGGGTTTTAAACAAGCATCCATTAAAAGAAATGGGGTTTGTCGTAATATTCAACGGACATGATTTTGAATATGTTGCCGATGCTACCAGTATGGCTGTTGATAATTTAGGAAATGTTTGGGTCGGTAGGAACAATTCTCTGACAAGATATACTGCAACGAATAGGCAGGACGATCCGATAGGTCTACAAATGAACCTGAACGTTTCAATTGATGCAAATATAAATATGATTTATCAAAGTCATGATGATACGTTATGGATAGGTGGGAGTGATGATTTTGGCATCATCGTTATTCGTCTGCAAGGTGATATGAGTGTAATGCAAAATCTGACAATTAAACGTTTTGATAACCTACCAGATATTCCCCAAAATCGTACTATTCGTTCTATTACAAAGGATTCAGATGATAATATATGGTTCTGTGGTCCTTCACTCCTTCTACGTTATGATGGTACCCAATTTGAAAAGATATTAGATACTGATGGAATTAGTGATACATTTCAACCTTCTGGTGGTATTACAGGAGGAGCAGTTTCTGTCAAGAATGATTCGCAAGGAATAATATGGTTTAGTAATAACAAGAAATTGCATTGGTGGGATGGGGAAACACTCAAAGAATTGAGAACTCTTAGTCTTGAAACAAACCAAGATGACAATTTGCAAGGAGCGTTTGAAGTTGAGGATGCTTGGGGGAAATTGTGGTTTTCCAGTGAAACAGGAGTACATCTATACGAAAGTGTATATATTGAGAACGATGCATCAGGTGAAATTAAATCGGAGACTCAACGAATAGATACACCAGAAATGATACATAAAGTTTTCAGAGTTAAAGATGGACTTGGTAGCGATAACATCCTCACAATCTATGAAGCGATGGACGGCACGATGTGGTTTGGTCATGACAATGGTGTGACAGCGTTACAACCGCAACCCGCGATTGTTCAATACGGCACCCGTTCCGCTTTGGGGAGCAGTAGTGTAAGGTTGATGTATGCTGATAGCACTGACGCACTTTGGCTAAGCATCCCTGGTGGTCTTGCCCGATATGTTGTGAAGGAAGATGAACTTTATAAGTATCCTTTAGCAGATATTGTCCTTGCACAAGACAATGACAGTCAGAGTCGGAGATATGTTAGAACTACTGAGATCATTGAGATATTTGAATCAGGTGGATATATTTGGTTTATAGATAAGCCAATTCAAGACCAAAATGGTTATACATTTTATAGGATTTTCCGCTACAAAAATGAAGCATTTGAGACGCTTGCTTTAAAAATTCAAAATGTGCAATCCAGAAAAACTTCTATAGGCACGCATGTGAGTTCTGGCACTGAACCTTGGGTATCCCTTAACGGATGGCTTTTCCTACCGAGAAGTAATGGGTTGCAACGCTTATTACCTGACGGTGGTACCGAACCGATTTCTTTTGACACGACTACATCTATTCCAGCCTCAGTTGATGTTATCACCGCAATGCATACTGACAGTCAAGATAGGTTGTTGTGTCATTTTGAAACAGGTGTTGTGAAAAGGTATACGCATGTTCGGAGTAGTGTTAGGCATCAGATAGGTGAAATTCGTGTTGAGCTGCTTCCAATCCGTTCAGTTGTTCCAATTTTTAGTATTCCTGAAGTTGCTTCTAAAGTATGGTTTTATGATACTGAAAGAAAGAAGTTATTGTATTGGGAAAACCTTGATCTTGATGACCCTTCACTTGAGATTTCTTGTGAAGAGAACGGTTCTCCGCTGTTGGTTGTACAGGCTTCTGGTATTCCATCAGTTCTTGCGGGTGAAGTCCGTGATGATTTCAATAAAGAAGAATCTGTTACTATTGTATTTAAAGATGCTATTAAGACATATCACAGGAGTGAGCTAAAGCAAGATTTACCCGTTGAGATTAGGGAAGTCAGAGGAGCACTGTCTGCAACTAATAGGGGTCTCTGGTTAGCAACGCCTAACGGTGCAATCCGATATAATGGTAAGGATGTTACGACTTACAGAAAAGCCGACGGTTTTCTGGTTGATGATTTGCGTGATATTAAGGAAGATAATTGGGGGAACATCTGGTTTGCTACATGGGGTGGTGGAGTTACCAGATACGACGGTGTAAAGTTTGAATCTATTACGACTAAGGAAGGTCTTATTCATAACAATGTGTCCATCATTTATGTATCCAATGAGGAAGATTTATGGTTTGGAACTGAAGGTGGTGCTACACAATATCGTGTTAGTCGTGGTGCGCTTACGTTTTGTCGTATTAAGTCTGTTGATGCGGGGAAACATCACACTGGATCTTTTACTTCAGAATCTGGTAAACATACCATAACTGGACTTACCGAGTTACTACCAGCAAGGATTAAACACCTAACAGTCGGTATTGAAGGAATTAATCCACTGGGAGGTGATGTTGGTTACAAATTTAGGTTACTCGGTATTGGTAACAATCAGTGGACAACAGTCTCTGCGGATAACAAGGTAACGTTGCAAACGATATTTGCTGATGGCGTTGTCCAATTGTTTCAACCGCGAGAAGACGATATCTCTGGTAGTATTCCACGAATTCGTTATGAAGGTTTAAAACCAGGTAAATACACGTTATTAGTCAAAACGTTCCGTGAAGGTTGGCACTATATGAAACAACCTGCAGTATTGAATTTCACTATTGATCAACCTCTCTGGACACGATGGCGTAGTGTCCTTCCATATTTGTTTGTGTTTGGTGTAATGGGTTCTTTGTTATTTCGTCTCATTGTCAACAGAAGACAGGCTGCACAACTACGTCATGAAATACGCGAAAAAGAAGAGGCGGAAATCCAGCGGATTCGTGCTGAGTTAAACGAAGCACAGAATATACAAAAGGGACTTTTGCCGACTGAAAAACCAGAGATGGATACATTTGACATCGCGGGTGTTTCTATTCCTGCTACACAAGTCGGAGGAGACTTCTTTGAATATTTGACTGTTGCCACTGGTCAGACGGCAGTAGTTGTAGCGGATGCTGCTGGTAAAGGTTTGAGAGGTGCAATGAGTGCTGTACTCACAAATGGTATGCTGTATG
This sequence comes from Candidatus Poribacteria bacterium, assembly GCA_965261435.1. GTDB lineage: Bacteria > Poribacteria > WGA-4E > WGA-4E > WGA-3G > MSPOR6. The sequence goes on along the minus strand of CBDHDL010000021.1, from coordinate 577,938 downwards.
AAGTTGCTCGTATCCGGTCTGAAGCGGATGTGATACTTAATGATCTCAATGTTGGATTAGCACCGCGTATGTATGGACATAACTTTATAGCACTTAACATTGCAATACTTGACGAATCTGATGGACACGTCAAATATGCAAATGGTGGACAACCTTTCCCTATTCTCAAGAGAGGAACAGAAATTATTGAAATTGAATGTAGTGATCTACCGCTCGGTAGTAGGCGAAAAGTAAGTTATGAATCTTTCAGTTTTGCTTTAGGGGAAGGAGATGTTCTTATCCTACATACAGATGGATTGATTGAAGCACTCAATCCTGAACAAGAGATGTATGGGACTGATCGCTTTATAGAATCTGCTTCACGAATCCCTGACGATTGTAGTGCCGATGAGATGATTCAACGCATCGTGAAAGATGTTCAGGAATTTGCTGAAGATGCAGAACAGTATGATGATTTGACGCTTGTTGTGGTTAAACGGACATCTGGAGAAGAATAGAACGTTATGCATTATCTAGTGCCTTGTCAAGTCATAAATGATTTGTTATCGGACAGGGAAACCCTGTCCCTACGAACAGATCTACTCATCATTTGAGTGTAGACAGAACACTAGTTATTTTCTCTCCTTGTAATTCCCCTTTTTATTGTGTCAGTGAATCTTTGAAGTTGCTATCTAAAGGTTCCACCCATTGTATTATCTTATCCCGCTTTTCTTTATCGTTACGTGAGTGGTATATGTTTGCAAGTTTCCTTCCTGTTTCTACAAGCCGGGTTTTTAGTTCTGGTGAATCGGGTTTTAGATTTAACGCCTTTTGAAATGTTGATAATGCATTTTTGGGTTGTCTGCGGTTGATTAGACATACTGCCAGTGAACATTGGACTTGAAGCAATTTAGCCTTAATAGCCTTTACTTTTGGGTTGTCTATTTCCGGTTTAGTGCTTTCAGTTTCTTCTGTCTCTGATGCTGTTTCCTCTGGTGGTGGTGATGCTTTAAAGAGCATTGCGACAAGTTGCGACTCGATCGCACGTATGTTTTGATAGGCGACATCGTTGCTTGGATCTTTGACAAGGGTGGATTCAAAAGCGGATACTGCTTCTAAATGTTTAGACCGTACTGAATATAGGTAACCGATCATATTGTAGATATTTACGGTTTTTTGGGAATCAGGTATCGCTTCAAATGCTGTAGTTGCTTCCTTGTATTTTCTTTGCTTCATCAACGTATTTCCGCGGCTGACTTGCATGTTTATGAGTGCAGTTTTCGCTTGTTGATTATCAGGATGGTTTTTCAGAATATACTCTAACTCTGATTTTGCGTGGTCATAATTACGAGTGTTCTTATAGGCATGTGCTAAATTCAGACGGAGATTCTGTTCTGCTGGAAATAGATCCACTGCTTTCCTGAGTTGTTCAATCGCTTTGCTATGCATATTTAGTTTTGTTAGGTGTTGTGCATATTGTTGATAGACAGCAATGAGGTTTTGTTGTGCTTGCGGATTATCAGTACTTAAGGTATAAGTTTTGTTGAATGCTAACACTGCAGCTGGAAAGTTTTGCTTTTTGAGATATAACTCACCGAGTAGACTGGATATATCAGGTTCATTTGGAACGAGTTTTCGCAATTCAAGATATGCTTCGATTGCTTCATCGTTTTTTCCTTCCTCGCGATAGGCATTTGCTTTTTGCCAGACAGCATCTATCAAGTTTTCGGTGGCGATTTGCAAAGTTGGTTCATATTTTAGTGCGTTCCGATATGATTGTATTGCCTCATCCCATTTTTTTTCATTTCTCAAAGTTAAACCTTGACTGACGTAGGATTGTGCTAAGTTGTGTTTCGTTGGTTTGTCATCTGGATTATACTTTAGTGCTTTCTGATAGTAATCAATTGCTTTTGTAATCTTTCCAATTTGCGCGTAACCTTTGCCTAATAGTTGAAAAGCAATTGCGTTTTCAGGCTCAAGTTCTAATAATTTCTCTGTATAGATTTCAGCATTATTTAATGATTTCGTAGTCACTGCTTTGAGTGTCTTTTCAAGATAGATGCTATATAGGTTTCGTTTAGTAGGTTTGTGATGTGGTGATAGTTCTAAAGCCTTCTCAAATGCTTGTATTGCCTCGTCAATATCTCCTTGGCGGTAATGTAGCACACCGAGATGATTGTATGATACGGCACTATCCCGCTGGGTTTTCTGTTTATCTGGTCTTACAAGTTTGTTTTCAAGCAGCTCAATTGCGAGTGTTTGGTTGCCAATTTTTTCATAGGTTTGTAGGAGTTTTTGAGCAGCTATCTGATAATTTGGATCAAGTCGTAGACTTTCCTGAAATCTCTGAATTGCTGATGTCGTGTCGCCTTTGTCTAAGTAAACAGCACCGAGTAGATAGTGTATACGGGGATGCTTCGCTTTTACTTCAAGCTCCTTATTCAGTAAATTTATCGCTTTATCGTGTTGTGACGTGTTTGGAGGTGTGTTGTAGAGTTTTATTAATGTGTTTATGTCGCGTTTTGATGGGTGTTGTACTGTTGCTAAAGTGTGGTTGATGTCTTCGTGGTGTGGACTATGTCCCCATAGACCGATTGCATGTCCAAATTCGTGCAGACATACTGTGCGAATCTCTTGCTGCGACATCTCTTGGATTGTGTCGTCACTTTCAAGTATTAGGATAATCTCTACGCGGAAATCTACGCTGTTTGTATCGTCGGAATGCTGGTCAGGTTCGTCTGAATCGGTTGTTGGCTGCTTTTCCTGTTCAAGAAAATTGTTAGAAATAGTGGTCTGTGTGCTGTCGTTGTGGCGTGTTAATTCTGCTGTACCGAGACGGGTGTCAAGGTATGATATTAGACTGTGTTCACCTGAACTGACTCGTATGTCCGCGTCTTCTGCATTCTCAGTTTCTTCAAAACTGATGAGTCCATCCACTGCGGTTGCCCATTCGTTCATCGCGTATCGGAGTTCTGGCAGGTATGGACTCTCTCTTATGACTGGTGAGATGTAGACCTTAATTGGCATCTCAGTGAAACGTGTGATTCTACCATCCGAGAAGAGTGTGATGAAGTCGAAGTAGTCGGAAGACTCCTGTGCGGGGGTGTTTGCTATGCATAGAAAGAGTAAGAGGGGGATGAGGAATGTATACAATGATTTGATTTGCATAATGAATCCTCAGCATACCCACTTATTCAGGCATCTCCGCCCAACCTTTGCTTTCGCGTATAGCATCAATGGAGATTTGATAACGCCATCCATCATGAAAATTCAGATAAGGTTTGTGTGGTTGTCCTTTGATATCAGCAAGGAAATCACGGACGAGTGCTGTCCACTTGTTTTGGATTTCGTCTCCGATTTGTGGAAAATCATCAATAAACTTTTGTGGAACGTGCAGTTCTTCTGCTTCCTCACCGATATGTTTTGTGATAGGATTCAGAATATGTCCGCCTCTTCCGACCAGTGTCCCTTTTGTTCCGTAGAAAAACCAACCCCCTGTGGGTCTATGAGATGGCACACCCGGATGTGTTCGCATTGTTACAAGAATAGAATTCGCGGTATCTGGATTTGGCTGTCCGAGTTTGAAGAATGCAGAATAATCCCATTCTGCATCACACATTCGCCAGTCGAGTTTTGATGCTTCTTCAGTAGTAATCATCTCTCTTCGCCACACGCGAAAGTCGCGAATCTCTGGCACAACGGGTGCCTTCCTTGGGTATATTTTGGCTTCACCGACAGCAGCGGTGACTTTCATTCCGGTCATCCTTTCAAGCATACCGAGTCTATGGGTGAGTCCGTTGTTTAACGCACCGCCACCGTGCGCTAAAGAACTCATCCAGTTCCAAGGTTTAACCATATCTGAAGACTGAGAATTATGAATTCTGCGGGTGTATCCTATATCAACTGCCGTTAGATCTCCGATGACTTTCTGGTCTGTCAGTAGTTCGCGCACAAAGGCATTAGTTGGGTCGTATAGATGCGTTGCAGCGAAAGCGTGTTTTAGATCTGTGTCTTTGATAAGGCTGTAGATATGTCCTGCTGCTTCTGCGTTGAGTGCTAACGGTTTTTCACAGATGATATGACAACCGAGTTCAACAGCTAATTCTATCACCTCTGTCCGAAGAATTGCTGGGGTTGTTACCGCAACGATATCGGGTTTATGTTCTAACAGACTTTTTCGCCAATCAATTGAAGCATCAGGTACACCTAAACCCGATGCGACTTTTTGGACGATGTCGGGTTTACGTGCACAGACAGCAAGGACTTCAACGCCGTAATGCTGAAATGCTTTTGTGTGTCCTTCTGCTGACCATCCTGCGCCGACTACAACTGCTCTTAGTTTTTTCATAATTGTCACTACTCATTATATTATCATTCTTTATAGAACTTCCTGACTCCACAAATGAAGGGGGATGAAACCCACTGATAAAGGAGATTTAGGGGTTTCTTCCGATTATCGGGACTGTAAGAGGAAATTTGAAGATCCTAACTATTTATCAAATTTACGTTATTATATCACAACACACATGAATGTCAATTGGAAACGGTATTATTATATTCTTTACCATAAATAGTCTTGGATTATAGACTTATTGCTTGCCATCACAGACCAATTCACATATAATTGTCGTTGTACCAAGCAGCACAACTACAAAAAGGATACATTATGCCATCTCTCAGTATCAAAACCACACATAAACCGATCAAAACATATTACGCGGAACTTGAAAAATACGCGGAACTCGGTGCAGAAAATGAGGGTAGTGTCCGCGTCGCATTCCAAAGTCTACTCCAACACTATTGCGGGCAATCCAACTTCACACTCCTTTGCGAAAAGACACTCCACACCGCAGACAACAGACGTATTACCCCCGATGGTGAAATCGTTGACGCTTACGGGTTACCGCACGGTTATTGGGAAGCGAAGGATACACAGGACGACCTACACATTGAGGCAGACAAAAAATTGGCGGCAGGCTACCCCTCCAAAAACATTGTGCTGCAATCACCGACGCAGGCACTGCTCTATCAAAACGGGCAGCTACAACTTGACTTAGACATCACCGATTCACAAAACCTTGTGCAAGTGTTGCAAACCTTCTTTGCGTATCGTGAAGAGAACATCTCGGCATGGCATGCAGCCGTCGCTGAGTTCAGAGAGATTGTCCCCGAACTCGGTGAGAAACTGGCGGCGTTAATAGAAACTGAACGTCAAAACAATCCACATTTTCATGACGCGTTCTCCAAATTTCATCAGCAGTGCCAAACGTCTATCAATCCGAACCTCTCCATCGCAGCAGTTGAGGAGATGCTTATCCAACATCTGCTAACCGAACGGATTTTCGCCACGATTTTTGATAACCGCGACTTTACGCGCCGAAATATCATTGCACGCGAGATTGAGAACGTCATTGACGTACTGACAGAACGGACGCTGAACCGATCCGAATTTCTGCGTCCTTTAAACCCATTTTACGTTGCAATAGAGAAAACTGCCCTCACAATTACTGACTTTTCACAAAAACAGGGATTTCTGAATACCGTTTATGAACAGTTTTTTCAAGGGTTCTCTGTCAAAGTAGCGGACACGCACGGCATCGTCTACACACCGCAACCGATTGTGGATTTTATGGTGAAAAGCGTTGAACACATCTTGCAGACAGAATTTAACCGTTCAATGTCTGATAGTGGTGTGCATATCATTGACCCGTTTGTCGGCACTGGCAACTTCATTGTCCGCATTATGCAGGAACTTGATCCGATCGCGTTAGAACGGAAATACACTGCTGACCCGCCAGAACTCCAGTGCAATGAGGTGATGCTCCTGCCATACTACATCGCCAGTCTGAACATAGAACATCAGTTTTTCACAGCTACGAACCGATACGCTGCTTTTGAAGGCATCTGTCTTGTGGATACTTTTGAGGTGGCTGAGGAACGACTGATGACGCTATTCGCGCCTGAAAATGCGGAGCGCGTTGAAAAGCAGAAGCAGACGCCGATGTTTGTGGTTATCGGCAATCCACCCTACAATATGGGACAGATGAATGAGAACGACAACAATAAAAACCGCAAATATGAAACGATGGATAAACGGGTTGCGGAAACCTATACAAAGGATTCCAAAGCAACACTTAGAAATAAACTCTCCGATCCATATATAAAAGCGATTCGATGGTCATTGGACAGGATCGGTGAGGAGGGAGTTGTCGCTTTCGTATCAAACAACAGTTTTCTGGACGGTATTGCGTTTGATGGTATGCGGAAGCACCTCGCTGAAGATTGCGATGCAATTTACGTTCTGGACTTGGGTGGAAATGCTCGGAAGGGATTAAAGGTCTCCGATGCTAATGTGTTCGGGATTCGCGTTGGTGTGAGTATTAACTTTTTTGTGAAGAAAAAAGGAGATACGTCAGAAACACCGCAAATCTTTTACTACCGCACCGATGATCTGTGGAACAAAAAACAGAAATTTGACTTTCTCAGTGAGCGTCAACATGCAGGTGGTATAGAGTGGCAACCGATTCAACCGGATGCGCGACATACGTGGCTTACTGAAGGACTCCACGCTGAATTTGACACTTTTATGCCGATGGGAACAAAGGAAACGAAGCGATCTGCACGCGAAGGAGATGCGATTTTCGGTTTATATTCTTGCGGTGTTGTTACCAGTAGAGATAGTTTAGTCTATTCGTCTGATCTTGGACTGTTGCAGGAACGGGTTCGCAATTTTATTGAGATATACAACACTGCTGTTGATAGGAAAAGAAGGCATGATCCTAAAGCACCTATTGAAGATTTCGTTGATACGGATGACCCACGTATCAAGTGGAGTCATCGGGTCAAGCAATCACTGAAAAGTATGGAATTGAGCAACTACGAAGAATCACATTTTCGCACTGCTTTATATCGTCCCTTTTGCAAACAATATCTCTACTTTGATCATTTCTGGAATGAAAGACGATATCAATTACACCACATTTTTCCTTCACCAGAAACCGAAACCGAAAATAGAGTAATTTGTGTTGCTGGTGTGGGTGATAGGAAAGGCTTTGGTTGTCTTGCAACACATAAGATTCCTAATTTTGATTTGGCATTTGAAAAGAGTCAATGCTTCCCCTTCTACACCTACGACGAAGACGGTACAAACCGAAAAGAGAACATCATCGATTGGGGATTGGCACAATTCCGCATGCACTACAAAGACGACTCTATCAGCAAGTGGGACATCTTCCACTATACCTACGGCATTTTACACCATCCGGAGTATCGTGAAAAGTATCAGGCAAACCTCAAACGCGATCTGCCGCATATCCCGTTTGCCCCAGATTTTTGGGGGTTTGCCAACGCAGGTGCGCGGTTAGCCGACATCCACGTCAACTACGAATCCCAACCCGAATATGATAAACTTAAGTTAGTGCAAAACCCGAACATCCCGCTCAATTGGCGTGTTGAGAAGATGAAGCTTTCCAAAGACAAAACCTCCCTCGTCTATAACGATTTTCTCACGATTGACGGTATCCCTGCAAAAGCGTTTGAGTATCGCCTCGGTACCCGTTCGGCGTTGGAATGGGTTATCAATCAATATTGCGTAAAAACTGATAAACGTAGCGGTATCGTCAACGATCCGAACCGTGCAGATGATCCGCAGTACATTGTGCGGTTGCTTGGACAGGTGATTTCTGTGAGCTTGGAGACGGTGGATATTGTTGCGGGTTTGCCTGCGTTACAGTAGTAGGCACACTCCGTGTGCCGTATACAAGTTAAAGAGAAACGTGAATCGCTAAGGTAGAAAACTTTGGCACAAAACGGAAAAGAAAATCTATGTTAAACAATAGCCATAGTACTGAACGGCAAGATACGATGCAGGTATGCCTAAATGGTCATGTTGTTAATGCTGATTTTTACAAGTATCCTAAATTGAATAAAGATAATTGTGAGGAATGTGGAGCAGAAACCATTACCAATTGCCCTAACCCTGAGTGCAATAAACCAATACCTGGTAATTTGCGAAGAGCTACTGGAATGACTATAAAATCTAGACAATCAGCCCCTAATTTCTGCCAATATTGCAATAAGGCATTCCCTTGGACAAGCAAAAAAGAAACAACTGTACCTCTTGAAGTAGAACAAGAAAAGTCGATAGAAGTTCTGCAAAAAGTGTTTTCAAAATTTCACTTAATTGTCCAAGAATTAAGTGACAGATATAATAATAGAGATACATTCGACATTAAAGATGAATACGATGTACAGGATTTGTTATCTGCTTTGTTAGTATTATATTTTGAGGATATTAGAACCGAAGAATGGACACCAAGTTATGCAGGCAAGTCTGCCCGAATGGATTTTCTACTCCACGAAGAAAAAATCGTTATTGAAGTTAAGATGACACGCGAAAGACTTGCGGACAAAGAAATTGGAGATCAGTTAATAACTGATATTGCAAGATATAAGACCCACCCAAAATGTGAAACTCTTATCTGTTTTATTTATGATCCTGAGGGTAGAATTAAAAAGCCAAAAGCTCTAATAAACGATCTGCAAAATCAGTCAAAAGACGATCTTAAAACCTGGGTTTTTATCTCTCCTTCGTAATCAATATCAATTTGACTTTTTAACGTATAAGTGTTATTATATTGTCAATAAGGACATATTAAATTGACTGCAGCAGTTATCGTCACAAGTTCAATTCTTGATGTAAATGGGATCGGTTTTTCAATTTGGTCCGTCATAGATATCAGACAAACGATGTTATAAGAAAATTATGAGGAGAAAGGATCTTGCAGGAGATTAAAAATTTTATCTATCTTGATGAATACAAAATGTATTCTATTTCATCACAGATTTTTGAGGGAATTACAGAGTATCTAATAGATCATCAAGAAGACACAAAACAAGAAAACTCAACGGAAGTAGTTCCGACTGGTCGTGGACGAATTATGGCAGATATCTTGAAGTCCGAATCAGGTACTCAAGAAAAGAGATTTCTTCATGATTATAACTACACGCTTTTTGAAGAAGAACTGGAAAAATCAGGTAAAGTTCTTTGTCTTTCAAATGAGAACATTGATGAAGATATTTCACAAATTGACAATGTTGGTTTCATTAAAGTTAGGGGTAAAGCGATATTCAATGATATGAATATTCTAAAATCTACAATAAAGAATATCAATGAATTGGGTAAAGCAATCTTTATTATCACCAGTTTTTCAGAAATGGAAGAAGCTCGTAACCAATTTGAAAAAGCAGCAGAAAATACTAAAGATAGAAATCAAAAAGCGAAACTCAAGGAACGGTTCAAGAACTCGACGAATATTGAAAAATTAGCAAGAGATAGCGGATTGAACCTAAATGATGATTTTTTAGAGAAATTATCTTTTATTTTAGATTACGGTTTTCAAGACCAGTTCGAAGTTCAAATTCCTATAGATCCTTACATTTTTTCATCAAACTTTAATAGAAAATATTTGCGTGAAGATGAAAATCTGCTAGTAAGAAAATACTCCAGGATCGCGGAAAAAGAATTTGTATTTTTTGGGACTGTCGCCCAAAGTTCAAACTACCCTATTGATAATCAAGAAGTTGACAATGAAGTTTATGAATTCCAGCATCTCAAAGAAGCAATAATGCTTTGTGTAGAAAAACTTACAGTAATGGAATCCGCATTCGTTGGAAGACTAACTAACGAAATTATTATTGATCCAATTGCTGTATATAGAGAAATCTGATGTAGCAGAATTAACTTTAAATGGAGAATTGAATCAAATGACTGCAGCAGTTATAATCATAGGTTCAATTCTTGGTTTAATAGGCATCGGTTTTTCTATTTGGTCTCTCATAGATACCAGAAAACGATATTATGAGGAGTATAAGAGGAGGAAACGCCGTGGAAAAGATTAAAAGTTTCATCTATCTGGATGAATATAAAATGTACTCTATTTCCTTGCAAATGTCTGGTGGCATAACCGAGTATTTAATGAAATGTGAAGAAGCCACAAAAGCAGAATCGGAAGAACAGATATCGTCTCTTAATGAATAATCAAGAAATTTTTACACCTGACGAACGAAACGAAAACCTTGAGCGAAAACGAGAACTGATTGATCTTGTTGACTCTGGTGAAGCTGTACTTATGGTTGGAGCAGGAAGCAGTGCGCGTGTCGGTTATGTGACTTGGGATGGTCTTATGAAGGAGTTGGAGGATTTAGCTACTAAATGTGATAAAGACGATGAAGACGATGAAGATTTTGAAATAAACAATCTTAAGCGTGAAAAAAAACCTTTGGAATATGCTGAAGACATTAAAACACACATTTGCCAAAAAATAGGTGATCTCGTTATATACAATAATTTGCTTTACGATCTTTTTGAACCTAAATCCCCTGCCTATGATGAATTCCATAGATTGCTTGTTGATTTACCAGTCAGAGGCATCTTAACCACGAATTACGATACCGTTCTTGAAGCGGCGTTATTGGGAAAAGAGAGAGAGGCAGAAATGAACCAAGAAGATATTCCTTCTATAGATGACAAGCAGGTAGTAATTGACCATGATGCACATACACTTATTCATGAATTCTTATTAGCACGTTACAACGACCCATATATCCCACAACGAATTCTACACCTCCATGGATTTTATAGAAATCCAAAAAGTATTATCTTGAGTTCTAAGGATTATAGTGAAGCCTATGGTACAATCATTGTGAATGACAACTCGGAGAACAATGAAGATTCAAGTATCAAAGAAGTGTGGACGTTCCATCGAAAGTTGTTGTGGTCTATTTTAGCTACACGCAGAGTTATTTTTGTCGGTTTCAGTATGGACGATCCTTATTTTGAAAAGATGTTAGACACTGTCGGTGCAGACTTATGGGTAAGGAATAAATCTATTCACTTCGCGATTATGGGTATATCCCCTGAAAACATCAAGGGGTCAAAAGATAAGGCTGACAGACTCAAGCTTAGGTATGGTGTTGAAACTGTATTTTATGAGGTTCTTAACAAATCGCACGCCAAGTTGTATGAACTTGTAGACGAAATCTATAAAGAGTCTAAAGTTGAAAGTCATCCAACTCCAATACCTCCAGATCAGCCAGTTGAAGACGTAAGCAAGTCCGAAAATAAATTGAATAAAGTAAAAGAGGCAAGCCAAAGCATGGAAGGGAAAAAAAGCAATGGAAATTAAGCGAGATAAACTACTTAATGATTTACAAGATTTTGCTTTAAGAGGAAACGGAGTTATTATCGGTAGTCCGGGCATTGGAAAAACATACTTGATGATAAAATTACGCCGCAGCTTAGAATCTGATGGAATACCGGAACTTTTCTTACCAATTGATCAACTTGGAGATGGTACAGACGAAACATTGCAACGCGAATTGTCGATTGAAGAGGATTTAATTGAATTTTTAAAACCTATCTCTTTTTCACATAGGAAGGGAGTCATATTATTTGATGCCTTTGATGCGGCTCGAGATGAGGATACCCGCAACCGATTTCTAAACCTGATTCGACGGGCGATCAAAGAACTCGTGAAATGGAATGTTATCGTCACAGTCCGCACTTATGATGCTATGAAATCACGAGAACTCTTAGACCTATTCGGTAGTCCTGATGATGTTGAATATCAGACCGAAGATATTTTATGCCGACATTTCACAATCCCACCTTTTGCTGAGGATGAGATTCTACAAGGTTTAGATCAAATTGGGTGCTCAAAATCCGTATATATGGATGGTTCTCATGACTTTAAGAATATCCTTGCAAACCCGTTCAATCTATGGTTGTTGGAAAAGATTCTAAATAGCACAAACGATGTGCCCGACTTTAGTCAAATTCACTCCGAAGTCCAGTTGCTTGATCTGTTTTGGCAAAGGCGAGTTGAGGATGAAAGCAGCGAACACGTTTTGCACAGAATCTCACACCGAATGGTTACGGAACGTTCCTTAACCATCAAAATAGATAAGATTTATGACGATATAGAACTTGATAAACCGGTAAGTAAAACTGTTTGGAATAAACTCCAGAGTGATGAAATTTTGGCAAAGGTTTCATCAACCAGACAACGAATTGCTTTTTCGCATAACATTCTTTTTGACTACGCGATTAGTGTTTTGCTTATTGAAGACGATCCCAACGAACTTGAGGCATTTTTAGAGATAGAACCCGCGCGCGCCCTCTTTTTGAGACCGAGTTTAACTTACTTTTTCACGCGCCTTTGGTACCATGATAACTCTGAAAGATTCTGGAAGGCATTCTGGCACTTCTTTCCGACCAATAAATGTGTACATCTACGACTTGTAGCGCGGTTAATTCCGACAAGTGTAATAGCAAATGAAGCCAGCGAAATTGCACAACTTACGCCGCTTTTAGAGAAATTACGAGACAAAGACGAGAAAGCTAACGAGGCTATAGTTCGACTACTACAAGCACTCCGTATGTTGCAAGTTTCGCGTGACTCATTCTGGGTAAGCTTTTTCAACAGTCTTTCAACACATTTAGATAGCAAATTCGCTTGGGATTTAGCAACCCTCACATCGGATATTCTTGACCGAGCTATAGAGAAAGAAAACACTGATATCATAAACGTTTGTGGACAGATTGGCCGTGAGTTACTTAAATGGGTCTGGAAACAAAAGGAAACAAGTGACGATGATTGGTATAATCGATTAGGGGGACGTTGGGTGGTATCACTTGTTGCTAAAACATATCACACAAGCATTGAGGAATCTCGTGATCTTCTTAATAAAGTACTTGAATTAACGAGTGAAGATCATTTCCCAATAGAATTTCTGACATGGTTGACTGAAAATGTTGACAAAATTTGGGATCATGACCCAGAATTTGCCATCTCAATATATCGTACTGTTTTTGCACACCAGTTCACCAGTGAAGGTGAAACAATACGAGGTGGACCTGTATTTGCTATTACAACCTTTCGGAGTCAAGATTTTAGCATGTGTCAATATCGCTTGGTAAAGCACTTCCCTAATTTTCTGCACAAAAATTCTAAATATGCAACACAAGCAGTAATCCAAAGTTTGAACTACTTTATTCTTAAAGAACATATTATCAGATACCGTATAGAAGATGTGGTATTAGAAGATGTGATAGGAACGTTCAGTTTTCGTGGAGAAACTGCATATTTTGTGAAAGATGATAGTTATTTATGGGACGCGCGAGCATCCTCTGATAAACCAATTGAACTGGCAAATAAACTCTTTGAATTCATAGAAGACTTGACAGCATCAGAAGAATCTATTCCATTACTTGACTCGCTCCTTGACATCTTCCGCGATCAAGGGTGGGTGGCATTTCTCTGGAAAAGACTATTGAAAACCGCATCAAAGTTTCCCAAGGTTTTTGCACCACGGTTGTTTGAATTATGCATAGCAAAACCGTTCCTACTAAGCCTTGAAACTTCTTATGAACTCGGCATGTTCTTAGAAAATGCTGCGTCTGATTTTACCTCTGAACAACGTCGCCAAATTGAAGAAAGCATCTTAGCACTCCCCATTGAAGGGAAGGACATGGAAAATGATAATTATCTTATAATGCGTAGAGATCGTCTCATAGCACAGATTCCTAAGAAATTGTTATCTACAAAAGAAGCGAAGTTAATTAGAAGGAAAATGGATCGCGAAAACAGTGTTCCAGAGAATCGTCCTCCAATTACGATTGAAAAGTGGTCTGAATCCTACACCGAAGAAAAATGGCTTAAGGATAAAGGTGTTGATACGGCTGCGTCTGAAAATCAGAAATTACAAGAATATTCTCAGATTCTTGAAAAATTCATCAAAAAATGGAAAAAGGACGATCCTACTTCAGAAGCTACTAAATTAATTTTACCCAAATTACATAAGGTTTACACTGCGATAACGAACGATACAACAGAGAGTAATGAATTAATCAATATTCTCTGGCGTAAATTAGTTGAGTGTGCATCAATTCTCGCTAAAATTGCTAACAACCTTTACAGTGATTCGTTTGCTTTTTGTCGTCAAATCATCTTAGAAGGTGCAGAACATGAACTTCCATTACCAAATCCTGAATATGACGCTCAATACGATTCTGCGGGGTATTCACCATTTCCAAGACATGAAGCTGCAATAGGGTTATCATTGCTTGCATATCACAGACCTGATACTGAAATATTAGACGCAATTGAACTTCTTGCTCATGATCCTGTTCCATCTGTCCGTATGTTAATAGCAATGCAATTGGGAAATGTGTATGCTAAAAATCATGATAGATTTTGGGAAATTATATATAAAATGTCGGAATCTGAGAAAAATATTACTGTTCAAGAATGTCTCTATAGAACATTGTATTTTCTTGTGGCGCATAGAAAAGAAAATGAAAACAAGACTACTGAGGTTATGTCTAAGTTACTTAAACAGATCCCTTCCCCTGAATTAAAAACTGGAACATCTGACCCATTTATCAATTTGCTAATGTGGTTAGTAATAGAACGTGAAAATTCATGGGCATTGGGAACATTCAAAGATACTTATTGTAACGACCCTATCTTGTTTTCCAACATTTTAACCCGTGCTGTGAAGCGTTTAATGGAATATTATGTGACACCCAAGCAACGTGAAAAGGATGAAGGGCCTGAAATAATAAAACGAGCAATAAATTGTGTAAGTAATATAATTACAGTCACTTCTAAAAAAATTAAGAAACTGTGTGTTGCTCTTAAAGAACATAGGGCCGACGAAATAGAACAAAATTTACAGAACACATACGGTGTGATAGATGAAGTTATCACCTGTCTTTACTATACTTTTGCATACGAGAGAAGTCAATCCAAAAAATCGGTAGAGAAAATTCCCAACGATCTACGTTGTCGCTTCTATCATGAAGTCAAGCCATTGATGAACCAGGTTATTGATTTCGCAAAGGATCCTGAAAGCGGTCTTATGTTTGCGTCAACTGCACACTATTTCATTCAACTCTTAAAGAGTTTTCTCATCTGCGATTCTAAGGGTGTTTTGCATTTAGCTCAAAGTGTGGTAAGCTCGAGTGAAAGATTCGGTTATACTTTTGATTCCATAGCAGTTATGGATATTGTACAACTCGTCGAAATTGTCCTGGCAGACTACCGACATGTAGTTAGAGACGACGATGAGTGCATGAAAGATTTGTTGAATCTGTTGGATCTATTTGCCAAAATAGGTTGGACAGACGCACTTAATCTCGTTTGGCGGCTTGACGAGGTTTTCCGGTAGGTTTACCATAAATATCTGCATTCTGAGGATTAATCAAATGAACATAGCAATTATCATCATAAGTACAGTCGCAGCTATAGTAGGCATCAGTTTTTCTATTTGGACTCTCGTAGATACCAGAAAACGATATAATAAAGAACGGACCAAGGAAAAACACCTTGCAGACGATTAAAAGTTTCATCTATCTGGATGAACAAAAAATTAACTCCTACTGGCAAGTTTATTGGCAAAAATACTGATGAGTCCTCCGAGCATAATATATCCGAAAATGACTTCAAGTGTAACAAGGATGCGCGCGGAGGTATTGTCTGCAACCACATCTCCGAATCCTAATGTGGTAAAGGTTACAATGCTGAAGTAAAAGGATTTCCAAAACGTTAAAGGTTCGTCTGTCTGATCGCCAGTCACTTGATGGAATTGCGGCATCACTTCCCGCACCCATGCTGGTAACCATGTCGGTGCTGCCATATACACCAATGAGAACGAGAGGGCAATCAGCAGGGACCAGAATGCCCAAAGTGCAAGACTACGACCATAATCTGAACTCCATTTCCAAACTATTGCCCAAAATGGATGTACCTCTTTAAAGGCACGTATGAATAGTTGATCCGACACGTAACGTTTGAAAAATGGATTTGAAACGCCATTAATATCTTCGTTGTCCAAATAGAATTCTGTCGGTTGCTCTGGTTGATGGGTAAATTTGTTTCGCAACCACTGCCATATCGTATCTGAATTAAAACTCACGTTTCGAAAGGATGCTGCAACAGCGAACCTTGCTGAGGTGAAATCGGTTTCTTCACGAAACGTTGACTCATTGAAATCTGCGGTATCTGCGAATCGTGCTTGTGCGAAATCTAATTTCTTGTTAAAAATCGCTCGGTTGAAATGTGAAGTATCCTCAAAGATGGCACCTTTGAAAACAGCGTTTTCCGAAAATTGCACATCATTAAAGTCTGCGACTGTCTGAAAACGTGTTTTCGAAAAACGCGTCATCCCGTTAAAGACTGTGCCACGGAAAAGTGCAGATTCAGCAAACACAGATTCTCCGAAGTCACAAGTATTTTGAAATACAATCCCACTGAAGTGGACAGAATCTTGGAAGACCGTATTTCCAAAGAAAACATCTTTCTGGAAAAGGGTTTTCTCGAATTTAAGAGTGTTTTTGAACTCACACCGGATGCAAACAATTTCCTTATCAACTATGAGTAGTTCTTCATCTTCTGCTGCTATTTTGTTTGAAAAGACGATGACACCCTCAATTATGCAATTTGTCAAAAAAATGCTTTCATAGTCTGCTCGCAAGATTGCTATGAATGTATCTGCATCAAGTGTCTGATCGGTACCGTGGTAAACTTGCATTTTAATTTCATACGTCTTAAAAACTGTAGCTACGAAAGTTCTGTGTTTAGACTGAGATGGATAAGCAGTTCAACTTTGAATATCGTGCACTTAAGGAACGTGTCAATTAATGAGTGTTTAGGTTATGCTAAAATCTCGTTAACGACCCGTGCTTTTTCCTCTACACCTGTTAAGCGATGGTCAAGTCCTTGGAATTTGTATGTCAATCTTTCATGATCAATACCGAGTTGGTTTAGAATTGTTGCGTTTAGGTCTCTGACAGAGACAGGGTCTTTAATGACGTTATAGCTGAACTCATCAGTTTCACCGTGGACGATACCGGGTTTGATACCGCCACCAGCCATCCACATTGTGAAACACTTCGGGTGATGATCTCGTCCGTAGTCATCTTTTCTGAGTGCTCCTTGACAGTAGACTGTGCGTCCAAATTCACCACCCCATACAACGAGTGTGTCGTCAAGCAAACCGCGTTGTTTCAGGTCTTGTACGAGTGCGGTTGCGGGTTGGTCAATGTCGCGACACTGGTTTCGTATGTCTTTCGGCAGTGCCCCGTGCTGATCCCATCCGCGATGGAAGATTTGCACGAGTCGTACATCGCGTTCCATCATGCGCCGTGCAAGGATACAGCAGTGTGCAAATGTACCGGGTTTGTTAACATCAGGTCCATACATTTCCTTGGTTTTGTCTGACTCTTGATTTAGATCCGTGAGTTCTGGAACAGAGGATTGCATTCGGAATGCCATCTCATATTGCGAGATACGTGCATGTGTTTCTGGATCACCGACTTCATCATAGAGTTCCTCATTGAGTTTTACGAGTGTATCAAGCATGCGTTTGCGTGCTTTTTCACTCATGCCTTTTGGATTTGATAGGAACAGAACAGGATCACCTTGGCTGCGAAGTAGGACACCTTGATGTTCGGAGGGTAAGAACCCCGCCCCCCACAGCCTGTTATAGAGTGCTTGTGCCGACTTCCTGCCTGTCCATGTTGCATTCATGACAATAAAGGATGGTAGATTTTTGTTTTCAGTACCTAACCCGTAACTGAGCCATGCCCCGAGGCTTGGTTTGCCGGGAGTTTCATCTCCCGTACAGACAAAGGTGATAGCGGGGTCATGGTTAATCGCATCTGTGTGCAAACTTTTGACGATGGCGATATCCTTTACCATAGATGCAGTGTGGGGTAATAACTCGCTAATCCACGCACCTTCATTGCCGTTATCATGTTTCTTGAACTCAAAAATAGATGGTGCGATAGGGAAGCGAGATTGCCCGGAAGTCATCGTTGTGAGACGTTGTCCCATCCGCACTGTCTCTGGTAAGTCTTTGTCAAACCACTCTCCCATCGTAGGTTTGTAGTCGAACATGTCCATCTGTGATGGTGCGCCAGACATGAAGAGATAAATAGCGCGTTTTGCTTTCGGTGCAAAGTGTGGAAGCCCAGGTAGACCGCCAGCCATTGTGGGTGCTTGCTGCTCCAATGCGTTTACGATTGAGTTCGGAAGTAGTGAGGCAAGGGCAGCACCGCCGAGTCCTATTGCAAATTTTCCGAAAAATTGGCGGCGTGTTTCAAGTTGTAGATATTCCTTAATTGGGTCCATAATTTAACTCCTTCGGCGATGCTCGTTTTAGTGAGGGGTGTACATAAAGAATTCAATGTCATAAAATGTATTATATGTTGTTTCACAAATTATACAAAATAATGCTTGACGTGGCAAGTAAAATGTAGCACAATTCGGGATATTCTGTTTATAGAATCTGCTGAAGATATTACAACTATCCTGAAAAGGATAACGGATGGACGTGGCATTGACCTGGCAATTGAAGTCAGTTGATGTTAGGATAGTATGCAAAGGGTTTCCTATTAGCGCATCCCACAACGTTAGCAAACTACCTGAACTCCCTGTACCTGTGGCGACTATATCTCCCTTAGGGTTATATGCTATTCTTTGGAACCATTGATGGTTTCGCCCATGCATTTATTGATCGTTTTTCTGACTTTTGCTGGCATGTTTAAGGGTGTATTTGAGATCTCCTGTTTCTGTATTCCATACCTGCACTGTGTTATTCTTACTCAACGTTGTCAGTGTATCTCCATCAGGACTAAACAGAATACCCACAACTGAGTCTAAACTTTCAAACGTGTACTTGTGTTTGCCTGTTGCTATGGGTACTGCAAGTCTCACACGTGTTTCTTCTTCATATCCATATATGATGGGGACACCTCCTTTCGTATCCCACACCTGTACTATGCCATTCTTATTTACTGCAGCGATTGTGGTACCATCAGGACTAAACGTAAAAGTGTTTTTTACACCGATTCCAATTTTGCTTTTTTGTGCCCCTGTTGTGGCATCCAATAGGAGGACTGTGCCGTACGCTATTATAGCGATTGTCTCTCCATCTGGGTTATAGGCTATGTCTTTTCCGCTCACATCGTATTCAAAGGTACTTTTATGTCTCCCTGTTGTGGTATTCCATAACCATACTGTATTTGTGAAACTTCGTGCAGCGATTGTCTTACCATCAGGACTAAAGCAGAAGCTGCCTGATGATGTAATGTTTCCAATGAATGTATGCTTAAGTTTCCCAGTTGTCGTATTCCACAATCGGATGGTGCCGTCTTCAGAACCAATAGCGAACGCGTTTCCATCAGGACTGTAAGCAACACTGAAATACTCGTTCCCTTCATTGTCTTGGGTATCAAAGCTACCTTCAAGTGTGCACTTGAATTTCATTGTTATCACATCCCATAATTCTGTCCTCTGATTTGTATCCGTGCTTGCAATAGTGTGTCCATCAGGACTAAAAACAACTACTGATGGATAGTGACCGCGTACGGAGAGTGAGCCTTTCAATGTTTGTGATCGGTAATCCCACAGTTGTATTTCTCTCATATCCCGTATCACTGCAAGCGTGTGTCCATTTGGACTAAAAGCAATACGCCGGATTACATTTCCCTGCGCAGCTGGGATGAGTGCTTGTTCAATACCGGTATGTGCCTCGTATATCCATACAGCTAAGTCACTCGAGACTGCCAGATGTTTTCCATCTGGAGAATACGCTATAATATCCTTTATAGGTCCTTTACTCAGACGTGCAAACGCACCCTCTGGTAAATGCTGTTGCGTAATATCCGCTATTGCGGTTGTTTCTAAAAAAATTGGAAGTGACAAAAGTGTGAATACAAACATTAATACCAAATGTTTTTTCATGATACTACCTTAAGGTGAATTGGTTTTTGTCAAAATACATAATGAAAAGGCATTTCATGCAAAAAAGTGTTCGCTAATCGCACCACCGATTAGCAATAATGTTGCGATACTCATGGATATGAGAAGTATAAGTCTGCATCTTTTCCAAAACCGAATATCCTTTTCAAAGAATGTATATAAAGGCGCAAGATGTAATGCCCAAGTATATAACCATAGACCTGCAACGAAAATTGTCAACGCAATTAGTGAGTAATCCGTAAATACGTGCAAAACGCAACCGATAAGTAGAACAAACGTACTCAGCACGTTGAGTTTTTTCGCTTTCTCTAATAGCTTATTCTGTTTCTTAGTATCAGTTGTCGGCATTTCTCCTAACCTTATTATGACTTACGATGCACAATCATTAAGCCAATATCTCGTTCACAACCCGCGCTTTTTCCTCAACACCTGTTAACCGATGATCCAACCCGCTATGTCTGTCATACGGATTAGAGACATCGCTATGCTTTACTCATCTGATGGCACTTCAATATCCAGTTTCAGATCAGGTTGGTGTTTTAGAAGCTTCTTGATCGTGTCCATATCTTGAATCGGATTTTTCTTTATATGTAAATGCTCAAGTCTCGTAAAGTTTTCTAAAGGAAGTGTATCGTTGATATGATTCTTTGATAAGTATAACTTTTTCAACTGAGTCAGGTTTGCGAGTGGTTTAATTGCCTTGATTTGATTGTCGGTAAGCCATAATTCTGTAAGTCGCGTCAATCCACTGAGTGGAGTGATGTCACTAATCTGATTCCGATTTAACTGCAGACTTATCAACATTTTCAGATCCGTAAGTGGTGAAATGTCTTTGATTTGGTTCTGATCAAGTCCTAAGTGCGTCAACTGTGTTAGTCCAACAAGCGGTGTAATATCTTTGATTTGGTTTCCATATAGATATAAGGTTGTTAATTCTGTTGCCTTTTCCAGTCCTGTTAAGTCTGTTATACCGATGTTAGTGGCATGCAGATGCTTTAATTCTTTCAACTTCTTTGTGGGTATGAGCTCGCTGTGTGCTAAACCGAGTGCTTTACGCACCGCGACTGCTAAACGGAGATCCGGTATTGTCGGATCCTGGAAAGTCGTATCTGCAAGTTGTGCATGAATATCTAACCTCATATAAGGCAGTTGAAACAGAAGGTTGCGAAGCGGCTGCATATCCTCAATTGGATTTCCCTTCACATGTAGACGTTCTAACTTCATAAACTTCTCTACAAGACTTATATCACTGATCTGATTATTTCTAAGTTCCAAGATTTTTAGGTGTGTCATATTATTGAGTGGCGTAATATCTTTAATCTGGTTGTCGTTCAGCCATAATTCTGTCAACTGTGTTAATTCAGAGATTGGTGCAATGTTACTAAGCTGGTTAGATACGAGTTGCAATTTTGTGAGTTGTGTTAACCCTCTTAGTATAGTAATGTCCTTTATTGGATTATATCTAAGATCTAACGTTTTCAGTTCTATCAGATTAGAAAGTGGTGTTATATCATTGATTTTATTAAATGCAAGGCTTAGATTGTTAAGCTTTGTCAGATCAGATATCGGTTTAATGTCACTAATTCTATTACTATCAAGGTCTAAATGTTCCAGTTGTGTTAATCTTGTAAGTGATGGAATAAGCGGCGTAAGGTCACTGATTTGATTATCAGCAAGCACAACATGTTTTAGGTTTGTTAATTCAGCAAGAATTGTGATGTCCTTAATTTTGTTTTCGTAGATTGCCAAATGTTCAAGTTGTGCCAAATTAACAAGCGGCGCAATGTCGTTAATCTTATTTGAATTCAGTCTTAGCTTCGTCAATTGCGTTAGTTCAGCGAGTGGCGTGATGTCACTTATTTGATTACCCCAGAGCTCTAACATTTTCAGGTTCGCCAAGTTGGAAAGTGCTGTGATGTCGCTTAACTGATTACTACTAATATCTAAGTAATTGAGTTGTGTCAATCCAGCGAGTGGCGTAATATCGTTGATTTGGTTTCTCTTAAGACGTAAGTTGTTAAGTCTTGTCAAATTAGCAATATGTTTAATATCGAGAATTGTATTGTCATTTAGGTCTAAGAGTATAAGCTGCGTCAACTTAGAAAGTGGTTTTATGTCTTCAATTTTGTTATCGTTGATCCATAAGCGAGTCAACTGAGTCATTCCAGAAAGTTGTGTGAGGTCTACAATTTGATTGCTGCTAAGTCTTAACAACGATAAGTTCTTAGCCTGTTCAAGTCCAGTTATATCCTTTATGCCTTTTCGACTGACAGAAAGTTCGTCTAAAGTATTAAGCTCTGTTCTGGGGATAGGATCGTCCGGTTTCAAACCAAGTACTTCCCGTACTGCAGCAGCTAAGTTAGCATCCGGTATTGTCACATCTTGGTCAGATGAACAACTGAAAAAAACTATAAGAAGAACAAAAAGAATGGAAATATAATTCATAAAGTTATGTCTCTGCGAATTTTTCTATAGTAAAGTCTATTGATATTGCCTACAAGTACGCCCATAAACGTACCTGTAGGTAAAAATCAGAGTTTATGCCAAAATCTCATTAACAACCCGAGCTTTTTCCTCAACGCCTGTCAACCGATGGTCAAGTCCTTGGAACTTAAAGGTTAACCTTTCGTGGTCAATGCCGAGCTGGTTGAGTATAGTTGCGTTTAGGTCTCGCACCGAGACTGGGTCTTTGACGATGTTGTAACTGAAGTCATCTGTTTCACCGTATACAATACCGCCTTTGATTCCACCACCTGCCATCCAAAGTGTGAAGCATTTCGGATGATGATCGCGTCCGTAGTTGTCCTTCTTGAGTGCCCCTTGGCAGTAAACTGTTCGTCCAAATTCGCCACCCCATACGACGAGAGTTTCATCAAGCATCCCGCGCTGTTTCAGGTCTTGAACAAGTGCGGTTGCGGGTTGGTCTATGTCGCGAGCCTGATTCCGAATGTTCTTGGGTAGGTCTCCGTGCTGGTCCCAACCACGATGGAAGATTTGAACGAGGCGAACATCACGTTCCATCATACGACGTGCAAGAATACAGCAGTTCGCGAAGGTACCGGGTGTATCTACCTCAGGACCGTACATCTCTTTGACTTTGTCAGATTCCTGTTTTAGATCTGTGAGTTCTGGTACAGAGGACTGCATGCGGAATGCCATCTCATATTGTGAGATTCGTGCATGTGTTTCTGGATCACCGACTTCATCATAGAGTTCCTCATTGAGTTTTACGAGTGTATCAAGCATGCGTTTTCGTGCATTTTCACTCATGCCTTTCGGATTTGAGAGGAACAGAACGGGATCACCTTGGCTGCGAAGTAGCACGCCTTGATGTTCGGATGGGAGGAAGCCGGAACCCCATAGGCGGTTATATAGTGCTTGTGCACCTTTCGGACCGCTCCAAGTAGCGTTCATGACGATAAAAGCGGGAAGATTTTGATTTTCACTTCCAAGTCCATAACTAAGCCATGCACCGAGACTCGGTTTACCAGGGGTCTCATCGCCAGTACAGACAAAGGTGATGGCGGGGTCGTGGTTAATTGCCTCCGTGTGTACCGATTTGACGATGGCAATATCTTTCACCATCGTCGCAGTGTGCGGTAGCAATTCACTTAACCACGCACCATCGCTTCCGTTATCATACTTTTTGAATTCAAAGATGGAGGGTGCAATAGGAAAACGGGATTGTCCTGATGTCATTGTCGTGAGACGTTGTCCCATCCGAACTGTTTCTGGTAGGTCTTTATCAAACCATTCACCCATAGTCGGTTTGTAGTCAAACAGGTCCATTTGCGATGGTGCCCCAGACATAAATAGGTAGATTGCGCGTTTTGCTTTCGGTGCAAAATGTGGTAGTTCTGGTAAACCACCAACCCGCGTTCCTGCTTGTTGTTCGAGAGCATTGACAATACTACTTGGTAGCATTGAGGCGAGAGCTGCACCGCCGAGTCCCATGGCACATTTGCCGAAGAATTGACGACGGGTTTCAAGTTTCAAATATTCTTTAATTGGGTCCATAATGTAACTCCTTTACCGACCTACTACTCATCTGGTGTATTTCAATGTTCACTTATTAGATGGTGGTGGTCGAATGTTGAGATCCAATTGTGTTGGCATATCCGTTTCTAAGTCTGGAATCTGTTGATGCAATTTTTCGATCGGTTCCATATCCTGAATTGGATTTTGTCTTACAGATAAACGGTTTAGATTTGTAAGGGTTTCAATATAACTAAAATCGCTGATTTGATTAGTAGAAAGCACTAATTCTTCTAATTCAGTTAATCCCTCAAGTGGTTTTATGTCACTGATTTGGTTTCTGTTAAGATGCAATATTGTCAATTGTGTTAACTTAGCAAGCGGTGTAATGTCAGTAATTCGGTTTCCCCAGATCCATAGCCAAGTTAATTGTTTCATACCAGCGAGTGGTGTGATGTCACTAATTTCGTTCCCACCGAGTGCTAAGTCTGTCATCTGCGTTAACCCTGCAAGTGATGTGATGTCTCTGATCTGATTCCTCTGAAGATTTAACGCTACTAATCCCTTAGTTTTAGTAAGCGGTGTAATGTCCCTAATCTGATTATCCCCGAGATATAAGTGGGTTAATTGCGGTAGTTTCTTGAGTAGAGTAATATCACTGATTTGATTTCTTTGTATCCACAATTTTCTAAGTTCTGTTAAGCCAGCAAGCGGCGTGATGTCACTTATTTGATTACGTTGAAGAGATAATGATGTCAATTGTGTCAACTTAGCAAGCGGTGTGAGATCACTAAGTTGATTACTATCAAAGTATAGTTCTGTTAACTGCGTCAGCTTAGATAGCGGTGTGATGTCCCTGATCGGGTTATTCGCGAGATGTAGTTTTGTCAACTGCGCCAACTTCACAAGCGGTGTTATGTCAACGATTTGATTGTTATGGATCCATAACTCTGTAAGTTGCGTCAAATTGGTAAGCGGTATAATGTCCCTGATCGGATTGTCATTGAGCCACAACTCTGTAAGTTGCGTCAAATTGGCAAGCGGTGTGATGTCCCTGATCGGATTATTCGCGAGATGTAGTTTTGTCAAATGTGTCAGCTTAGCAAGCGGTGTTATGTCACTTATCTGATTGTGGTAGAGCGATAATTCTGTAAGTTGATCTAATTCAGTGAGCGGTTTGATGTCACGGATTTGGTTTTCCTCAAGGTGTAGTTTCGTCAACTTTGTCAACTTAGCGAGCGGTGTGATGTCACCGAATTCGTTATACAAGAGGTATAGTTCTGTCAACTTTGTCAACTTAGCGAGCGGTGTGATGTCACTGATTTGATTTCTTCCAAGGTGTAAAACCGTTAATCCTGTTGCTTTTTCAAGTCCCGTTAAATCACTTATGTCTATTTGACTGGCAATCAGCTGCTCTAATTCTCCCAATTCCTTTTGTGGAATAGGATCCGTTGGTCCTAAACCGATTGCCTTACGCACAGCGGCAGCTAAGTTAGCGTCCGGTATTGTCACAGCATGACTTGATGAATAAGTGACGGAAGCAATGAGTATGATAAACATAAAACAATAATTTTTCATTGTGTAAATCCCTTTATTTTTTTACGTCCAATTCCAAATCCGGAAGCTGTTTCAAGAGTTTTTGGAGTGGTTCCATATCCTGAATAGGATTCTCTTTTATCTTTAGATCTGTTAATCTTGTAAACTTTTCAATTTGACTAATGTCGTTAATCTGGTTATTGTCAACGTGTAAAACACTTAATTGTGTGGCTCCAGCAATTGGTGAAATGTCTTGAATTTGATTATCTCCAAGTTCCAGCTCAATCAAATGTGTTAGATTGGTAAGTGGTGAGATATCGCTGATTTGATTACCCCAGATCACCAACTTCGTCAACTGTGTTAAGTTTTTGAGCGGTCTTATGTCACTAATCAGATTTCTCCAAAGCCATAACTTTGTTAACTGTTGCAAGTTAGCAAGTGGTACTATGTCACTAACCTGATTTCTGGCGAGGGATAGTT
Source organism: Candidatus Poribacteria bacterium (assembly GCA_965261435.1). Lineage (GTDB taxonomy): Bacteria > Poribacteria > WGA-4E > WGA-4E > WGA-3G > MSPOR6. The sequence goes on along the minus strand of CBDHDL010000021.1, from coordinate 552,142 downwards.
CTGTTAACACGGTCAAGTTGGCAAGTGGTGTGAGGTCATGAACTTGATTTTCCCTGAGGTCTAACTCTGTTAACTGCTTTAATCCAGCAAGTGGTTTTATGTCACTAATCTGATTTCTGGCGAGGGATAGTTCTGACAATTGCGTCAGTCCACCGATTGGCATTATATCACTAATCTGATTTCCCCAAAGCCATAACTTTGTTAACTGTTTCAAGTTAGCAAGTGGTTTTATGTCAATGATCTGATTTCTGCCGAGGGATAGTTCTGTTAACTTTGTTAATCCACTGAGCGGTGTGAGATTGCTGATTTGATTCTCCTTGAGATATAGTTCTGTTAACTTTGTTAATCCACTAAGCGGTGTGAGATCACTGACTTGATTCTTGCGGAGTTGCAAAGTGATTAAATTGGTTGCTTTTTCCAGTCCTGTTAAGTCTTTTATGTTTTTGTTATAAGCATGCAGCTTCTCCAATTTTTCCAACTTCTCTGGCGGAATATTGTCGTTACGTCCCAGACCGAGTGCTTCCCGGACAGCGTTGGCTAAGTTGACATCAAGAATTGTGGGATCCGGTGTCTCTGGTTGAATATCTAATATTAATTTCGGAAGTCGTGTCAGTAGTTTTTGAAGTGGTTCCATATCCTGAATTGGATTGCCTTTGACAGTTAACCGCGTTAAACCTGTTAAATTTTCAACGGGACTCATATCGCGGATTTCATTGTTATGGAGCCACAACTCTGTAGGTTGTGTTAAATTGGCAAGCGGAGTAATGTCGCGGATTTCATTGTTATGGAGCCGTAATACTATAAGTTGTGTTAAATTAGCAAGCGGAGCAATGTCGCGGATTTCATTGTTATGGAGCCGTAATACTATAAGTTGTGTTAAATTAGCAAGCGGAGCAATGTCGCGGATTTCATTGTGGGAAAGACGCAGCATTGTAAGTTGTGTCAAGTTAGCGAGTGGGCCGATGTCACTGAACTGATTGTGCCCGAGGGTCAGTTCTTTCAATTGGGTCAGATTAGCGAGCTGCCTAATGTCAATCCGACTATGTGAGAGATTTAGTGATGTCAGTTGTGTTAAGTTAGTAAGCGGGGTGAGATCACTAACCTTGACACCCCAGAGACTTAGCTCCGTCAACTGTGTCAATTTAGCAAGCGGGGCGAAATCACCGATTGGATTGTCACCAATAAATAATGAAGTTAGTATCGGCAGACCAGTGATTGGCGTGATGTTTTGGATTTGATTTCCTGCTAACCATAACTCTGTGAGCCCTGTCAATTCAGCAATCGGTGTGATGTCACTGATTTGATTGTTCGATAGACTTAGGTTTGTCAACTGTGTCAAGTTAGTGAGTGGCGTAATGTCACTGATTTGATTATCCATAAGATATAGTTCTGTCAACTGTGTCAAGTTAGTGAGTGGCGTAATGTCACTGATTTGATTGCGGTAGAGTGATAATATTGTGAGCCGCTTTAATTTAGCGAGTGGCGTGATGTCACTGATTGGATTATCCATGAGGTATAGTTTCGTTAGCTGCGGCAAGAATACAAGCGGCGTGATGTCACTGATTTGATTATGCAGGAGGTTTAATTCTGTCAAATGCGGCAAGAATGCGATTGGTGTGATGTCACTGATTTGATTATCCCTGAGAAATAAATTCGTTAATCCTGTTGCTTCTTCCAGGCCCGTTAGGTCTTTTATCTCTATTTTAGATGCATCCAGCTGCTTCAATTCTCCCAATTCCTTCTGTGGAATAGGATCCGTTGGACCTAAATCGAGTGCCTTACGCACAGTGGTAGCTAAGTTTGCATCCGGCATTGACACGTTTTGACTATAGGCATTACTGAGAAATACAAGAGATATTGTAAACAGTAGTATATGAATTCTCATGAGTGATCTACCAAGTAAATGAATGAACAGATTAAACCATTTCACTTATTTGCAGGTGGCGGTTTTATATTCACTTGCACAGGTGCTGGAACATCCAATTCCAAATCTGAATTCGAATTCACAAGTTTAGCGAGTGGATCCATATCTTGAATTGGATTCTCTTTTACCTTCAACTCTGTTAATCTTGTGAACTTTTCAATACTGCTAATATCGTTTATTTGGTTACGTTCAATATGTAATAGCTCTAACAGAATCGCTCCTGCAATCGGTGATAAATCCTTGATCTGATTTCTCCACAGCCATAGACCCGTCAGTTGTGTCATACCTGAGAGTGGTGAAATATCAACGACCTGGTTTCCTCCAAGGTTTAATTCAGTCAAACTTGTCAATCTTACAAGTGGTTCTATATTTTTAATTTTATTTCTGTGGAGACGCAACTTTTTCAAATTTGTCAAATTAGCAAGTGGTTCTATATTTTGAATCTGATTCCGTGATAAGTTTATATCTTCCAACTGTTTTAGTTCGGTAAGTGGTTCTATGTCTGAAATTCTATTCTTCCATAAACTCAACGACTTCAATTTTGTCAGCTTTGTTAGTGGGGTAATGTCGTTAATTTGATTTGCACCGAGGTCCAATCTTCGTAACGCTACCAATTTAGATAGTGGAGATATATCGGTTATATTGTTCCCCGTAAGGTTTAATTGTGTTAGTTGAGCCAGTCCCTTTAGTGGCGTAATATCTTCGACTTGATTTTTTATCATCACTATCTCTTGTAACTGAGTTAAACCTGTGAGTGATGTAATATCGCTGATTTGATTATCATTCGTGTATAATTTTGTAAGTTTGGTTAAATTTGCAAGCGGTGTAAGATTGCTGATTGGGTTATAGTGTAACCATAGTTCGGTGAGTTGTGTCAAATTTTCCAGAGGTTTCAGATCGCTAATTTGGTTCTGTGCGATATCTAAGACCTTTAGATTTGTCGCATTATTCAAACCAGTTAAATCTATGATGCCTCTGTCACTCACATCTAAGTTCTCTACTGTTTTCAACTTCTCAATCGGTATCGGATTGTTCCGTGCGATACCGAGTTCATCCCTTATAGCGTCTGCTAAATTGACATCAGGAAATGCTTGATCCGATTTTGTAGAGCTTGGTAGTTTCGCTTTAATATCAGTCGTCAAGTCTGGAAGTTTTTTCAATAGTTCTTCAAATGGTTTCGTATCCTGAATTGGATTCCCTTCGATATGTATACTCGTCAAATTTGATAGATTTTCAATAGGAGTGAAGTCTTTGATTTGGTTATATTGCAACTCTAATTCATTGAGTTGTGTCAACTCAGCCAAAGGTTTGATGTCTGTAATCTGGTTTTTCCAAAGCCATAATATTTTCAGTTTTGTCAACTTTTCAAGTGGTGTGATGTCACTGACTTTATTACCTAATAGATATAGATGTGTAAGTTGTGCTAAGTTGGCAATGGGAGTTATGTCTTTGACTCGGTTATTCAAAATTTGCAATTGTGTCAGATTAGTCAAACCAATAAGTGGTGTGATGTCGCTAATTATATTCTCATGGAGTGATAACCTTGTCAACTTTGTTAAGTTTGTGAGGGGTGTGATGTTGTTGATCTGGTTTTTTCCAAGATATAGCCATTTTAACTTAGTCAACCCCGCAAGCGGTTTGATGTCATGAATTGGGTTATCACTCAGTGATAATTTCTCCAGTTTCGTCAATACGGAGAGAGATTCTATATCCGTGAATTTGTTTATACCAAGCCATAATGTCCTTAGTTTTGTCAACTTGACAAGTGAACTGATGTTACTGATTTCATTATTACTAAGGTTTAGTTCTTTCAACTGTGCCAATCCAGCGAGTGGCGTAATGTCATGTATTTTATTACTCTCAAGAGATAAATTTGTCAGCAGTGTCAATTCAGCAAGTGGTGATATATCATCAATTTGGTTATTTCCAAGATATAGTTGTTTCAACTGCGTCAATCCTGCAAGAGATTTTATGTCGCTGATTTTGTTATAGAGTAAATCTAACTCAGTAAGCTGGGTTAATCCCGCAAGCGGAGTTACGTCACTAATGTCATTGCCCCAAAGTCGCAACCATGACAGTTTTGTCATTCCAGTGAGTGGTGATATGTCGCTGATTTTATTTTCCATAAGGGTCAATTCAGTTAGATTCGTCAATCCAGCGAGGGGTTTTATATCACTTATCTTATTTTCATCTATTGATAGTATTGTAAGTTTTGTAAGTCCTGCGATTGGTTGGAGATTGCTAATCTGATTGATGTCGAGATATAAACTTGTCAGATTCGTTAAACCCGAAAGCGGTTTTATATCACGGATTGAATTTCTAATGAGGAATAATTCTGTTAGATTCGTCAATCCAGCAAGTTGTGTGATGTCGCTTATTTGACTATCCCAAAGCGATAACTTCCTCAATTCTGTCAATCCTGAGAGTATGGTTAAGTCCTTGAACGGTTTCCCACGAATGTTCAACTCCCTTAACTGCTTCATTTCTGCCAGTAGTGTTAGTTCTTCAATTGGGTTGTCTCCAAGGTATAAAATTTTGAGTTGAGTCAATCCTATGAGAGGTCTTATATCTTGGATGTGATTTTGGCTACACCCAATTTCTGTGAGTTCTGACAATTCCATGAGGGGTCTGATGTCACTGACTTGGTTGCAGTCGATTGATAAAATTGTAAGTTGTGACAATTCTCCCAAAGGCTTAATGTCTCTGATTTCATTATTGGTGAGGTGAAGTTCCGATAGATTTTTTAACTTCGCAAGTGGTGTGATGTTGCTGATCTGATTGTCATTAAGTTTTAAAGTCGTTAATTCTGTCGCATTTTCCAAACCTGTTATGTCTTGTATGTCTTTGTCTGTTGCATCTAAAGTTTCTAATTCTTGTAGCATCTGTTGTGTGATAGGTTCGGTTTCCCCTATACCGAGTGAATCCCGTAAGACAGCATCTAAGTTTGCATCCGGGATTGTCACTCCGTGAGCAGAGGCATGAATAAGGAATGGTATAAGTGTTGTTAACATAATGCATATACTCTTAATTTTGGTCATACTCCTATTATTCTATCTCCAATTCCAAATTTGGAAGTTGTCTTTTTATGTTTTGGAGTAAGTTCAAGTCTCTATGCGGATTGTCAATGTTCAAGCAAACTAATATCGCCGATTTTATTTTTCTACACAGCCAAATATGTCAATCGCTTCAAATAATTGTGTCATTTCAAAGTTATCTGCTATCTGTTTGCAGGTGGAGGTTCTAAATTCAGTTCCACTTCTGCTGGGATATCGGATTGTAAATCTGCATTCTGTTTAAGAAACTTTTCATACGGTCCCATATCCTGAATTGGATTTCCACTGACATATAAACTTGTTAGGCGTGGAAACTTTTCAATTAGACTGATGTCAGTGATTTGGTTTCTGTCAAAATGCAGTGTTTTTAACCGTGTGGCTCCAGCTATCGGTGTGAGATCGCTGATTTTGTTTTGACCAAGACTCAGTTCTTCTAAAAACCTCATAGGTTTTAGGGGTGTGATATCATCAATATCATTTGCATATAGCCATAACTCCCGCATTCTTGTTAATTTGGTTAAGGGTGTGATGTCGCTAATCTGATTTTTCCATGCCCATAATGCCGTCAAATTTCGTAGATTTTGAAGAATCGTGATGTCTTTAATTTGGTTCCCACCTAAATTTAACTCTTTTAACCGAGTTAATTCTCTAAGTGGTGTGATATCATCAATTTGGTTTTTATGAAGTCGTAGTTTCTCCAGTTTTATCAAACCCGTTTGCGGTCTAATATCGGTGATCTGATTCTCTTGTAATCGCAAATCTGTAAGACCCATCAAGTTTTTGAGTGGTGTAATGTCAATAATTGCGTTTTTATCAAGTCGTAGCCATGTCAGTTCTGTCATACTACCAAGAATAGTTATGTCTCGAATTTGCGTGTTTTGAAGGTTTAACCCCTCTAAGTTTGTTAGTTCTTTGAGTGATGTGATGTTGAAGATATGATTCCCCCAAAGCCACAGTTCTCTCATCTCTGTCAATCCTGTTAGGGGTGCAATGTCGGTGATATTATTCCCACCCAGATTTAATTTTTCTAACAAGGTTAATTCATTGAGTGATATTATATCAGTAATTCTGTTCCTATGAATGCGTAATTCTGTTAGTTGTGTTAAGTTTGTGAGGGGTGTAATGTCGGTGATCTGATTACTACTCAGCCACAACTCAGACAATTGCGTCAGTTCACCGATTGGCATAATATCACTAATCTGATTTCCCCAAAGCCATAACTTTCTTAGTTGTGTTAAGTTTGCAATTGGTTTTATGTCAATGATCTGGTTTCCGCCCAGGGATAGTTCAGTTAACTTTGTTAATCCACTGATCGGAGTGAGATCGCTGATTTCATTATCCTTGAGGTATAACCCTGTTAAGTGTTTCAATCCACTGATCGGAGTGAGATCACTGATTTGATTCTTGCGAAGTCGTAAAATGATTAAACTCGTTGCTTTTTCCAAACCTGTTAGGTCTTTTATGTTGCTGTTGTAACCATGCAGCTGCTCTAATGCTGCCAATTTTTCTGGTGGAATAGTGTCGTTGTCTCCCAAACCGAGTGCTGCCCGGACAGCGTTGGCTAAGTTGACATCAGGAATTGTCACAGCGTGTGTAGGCATAAGAATATGGAAAGCTACAACTAACGTTAACATGAGAAAGGTATTCTTCATTTTGTGTACCTCTATTTTCTTGTATCCAGTGCTAAATCAGGCAACTGTTTTGTCAGTCTGTTGAGCGAATTCAAGTCCTGGATAGGGTTGTTTCTGATATTTAGTTGTTTTAGTTTCGTCAAGTTCCCTACTATGCCAATGTCCGTGATCTGATTCTGGTCCAGCGCTAAGTGTGTCAATTGCGTCAAACGAGTAAGTGGTGAAATATCGCTGATTTCATTTCCACTAAGCCATAGATATGTTAGTTCAGTCAGGTTTGAAAGTGGTGTAAGGTCACTCAGTTGATTCCTTCTGATGTTCAGTATCTGAATCTGTTTTAAGTTTTCAAGTGGACTAAGGTCGCTGATATGATTATCCCACAGTCCCATTTCTGTCAGTTTTGTCAATCCTCTAAGCGGTGTAATGTCGGAGATTCTGTTTTCACCGAGTCCTATTTTTGTCAATTGTGTTAAATTTGAAAGAGGTGAAATATCGTTGATATGATTGTCCCAGAACTCTACATAAGTTAACTGTTTCAATCCTGCAAGATGTGTAATATTGCTAATCTGATTCTTTTGAAGTTCTAAGATTTTTAGACTTGTTGCCTTTTCCAGTCCTGTTAGGTTTTTGATACCTTTTTCTTCAGCATGCAGTTTTTCTAATTTTTGTAACTTCTTTAGCGGGATAGGATCGTTTGGACGCAGACCGAGTGCATCGCGCAGGACAGTAAATAAGTTGGGATCGGGAATTGAGACGAACGAACTATTCATAGGAGTTTCCCATTAGGATTTTGGTGGTGTTAACTGACCCATGATATTTGGTTGTCTTCTGTCGAGATATAAAATGTCAAACACGTCCGCATTGACCAAGGCTATTCAGTTTTAAGAATTCTCAGTATTCAAGGTTCAAGAGTTCCTGTATAAACGCATCTATACTTGATGCTTGGGCAGCGACCCGGGTTAAATGTCCCAGCCGTTGCAGATCGTCAATAGTGCTGAGAAAAGGCTTTAGTTTTTCCGCGACATCAGCCTGAAACTTTGCTTCTAACACCGTGAGAATTGCTTCAACGGCGTATTCTTTTTTCCCTTTTTCTATAATGTGTTGATAAACGGTTGATTGTTGCACGATATCCTCCCGAATCAGATCGATTGTTGAGTCACGTTCCTGGGGCAGACCACTCATTACCCATAGGCCTACTAATAAGTTTGCACGGCTTGGTGAGGTAGTAAGACACTCCTTACTGAAGATTGACTTTGGTCAGCATTCCTTATACGAAATTATACAATAGTTTGATGGTTAATATCAATTAATGAGAAACCCCTATAAGGTTTTTTATAGAAAATAATGTTTAGCAATAAGTTATCTAACCTAACTTGTAAACTTATTCTTCATTATGTTAGTTCAGTTAAGTTTGAATGTGGTGTAAGATCACTCAGTTGATTCCTTCTGATGTTCAGTATCTGAATCTGTTTTAAGTTATCAAGCGGACTAAGGTCACTGATTTGATTATCCCAAAGCCCTATTTCAGTCAGTTTTGTCAATCCTGCAAGGGGTGTAATGTCGGAGATTCTGTTTTCACCGAGTCCAATTTTTGTCAGTTGTGTTAAATTTGAAAGAGGCGAAATATCGCTGATATGATTGTCCCAGAACTCTACATAAGTTAACTGAGGGTTGCTTCAATTTTCAAGCAAGATTTCTGTTACTTATTCTACCTGAGAACTTTCTCTTAATTTATCTGTAAGGTAGAGTTTATTTTCCGAAGGATCGTGGTAAAAATAGTACCCGTAAGCATCATGTTTGGGAATGGCTTTGAAATTCGATCCAGCGAGACGCTGAAAGGTTTTCAGTGTTTTTTCAAACGGTGTGACTTTACCATCGCCAGTAACATGATCAAAGCGAATTTTTGGATACCCTTTTGGTATCGTCTCATGGGGGAGTACACTGAGCGTAATAGTCGCACTTTCCTCGGGTTTAAGAGAAGTTTCTTTCCAATTATTGTTTTCCGACGCTCTGAATCGAAAAGGAATAGTAAAGATAGTGTCGTTAAAAATATAGACAGTGTGTCTTGGTTTAAGTTCTTTCAGTAATTCATCTACATATTTTAACGGAACAACTACAGTACTAGTCCCAAGGTTGCTCCGACTTATAATTCCAATCAACTTACCGCGCCCGTTTAAGACTGGACCACCACTGTTCCCTGGATATGTATCGGCATTCATGTGTAACATCTCTTTACCATCTTCTTTGAAGACACCTTGGAACATCCCCAATGTCCATCGCCACAACTTCAATTTTCCTGGATTTCCCAGTATGTGAACGTTATCTTTCATATTAATCTGGAAGCCAACATGCCTAAAGTTATGATCTATCTCAAGCGCGGTCTCAGCAATCCCTTCTAATTCTAATATTGCCAAGTCCGTCTCTGGATTTTTAGCAACGACCCGGCCGACCGTAGCATAACCGAGTCGGATTAAAACCTCTCTGGCAATGTCATTTCGCAAAGCGTTTAGATAAAAATCCCGTTCCTCAATTAAATTTCCATCCTTGTCCGTTGCCGGAAATAACACCACTAAATTCTCATCGGTACCCACAACATGTTCATTGGTAACAACGAGTTTTAGTTCTTTGTCAATTAAGACACCGCTGGCTTGAACGTCATCGCCAATAATCCATACCACTGAGCGGATTGCTTTATCATAAATCTGATTGACAGTCAACTCTGTCTCAATAATAATTGGGATAGACCGGGTAGACCAATGATATTTATCAACATCTGCCTCTTTAACTTCAACAGGAATCTCAATCTGTGCAACAGCTCCCTGACTAAAGCCAAACTCTACAGTCAAAAGTAGTATGAGAAGTAAAAACAAAGTAAAGCGATAAAATCTCATATATAATCTCCTTTAATGTGTTGTATACATAAAATAAATAAATAGTAAAAACAATAATCGTGTGGGGATAAATCCTTGTATTGACTAAAGACATCGTACCTTGCATCTATCAATAAGATTCTCTACGGCCCGTTTTGAGTTCATAAGTTTTTCCTTTTCACTTTTCATTCTTAATATTAATGTAAATCTTACCGTCAAAGGCTGTTAAAGAAACGCCTTTTTCAAGTGGAAGACCTACAATCGTAGCATGCCCTATATTTTTAGTTTGTCCATCTTTTTTTATTGTTATGGATCCATCTAATGATTTCTCAATTTCATACCCATTTTCTGATAACCATTCTAATGACTTAGCTTCATTCAAATGGCAAGGCAGGTCTCGTAGGCGTGGATGGGGTGGAATCTTTCCATGAGTGACTCCTATGAGTTTTCTGGTAAGAACGCGATTTTTATCATTTGCATCATTTGATGCTGCAACACTCAGAACTTCATACTCTAATGCCTTTTGTCCGTTTACGAAATGTCCCACTGGTGTGTTGGAGTCCTTTCTGGAGGCGGTAGTGGAATCTCTTCTGGAGGCGGCTCACACCCAAACAAAATGAAAAATAACGCGGGAAATAGAAGTAAAGTCATGTGTTGAAGTTTTATATATCATATTCTCTAGTAGATAGTCCATTCTAATTCTTCGGGTAAAGGTCGCGATTCGGAGATTGCTCCTACCAATAAACTGCTTCTGGTAGTCGGGAACTCCGATTCCCGACTATTACATATACCCACAAGTTTAGTCTGGACTATCCACTAGTATGTTGTACATGCAAAGAAATAAATCACTAGAACAATAGGTGACATCAGTGTGTACCACACACGATTGCTGTTCTATACCTTATTCTGACAACTTGGATTATTCTGTTTCATCTTCTTTGAAAAAACCAACTCTGATATTGCCACTATCATCCATTGTGAACATCGTACCATTTATTGAACTTACTGCGTTTCCAGATATCGTAACTTTTGATCTATCGGTCCCATTTCCTGATTTGTAGTTTCGCTGCAATATAATCGTACTACCACTATATGTGACTGTCCAATAGTTTTTACGTAGCCAATCTTTCGACTTTTGGACACTTAACACATCGTAGTGTTTTGTTCTATATGCAAATGAAAGAAGATCAGGTTTAGGTGGATCAGGTGGAACAGGATCCACTATTTGCTGTCCAGGCTTATTACTTGGATCAGACTCACCACTCGGCGGTGTTGGATTACAGCCGACTATAAACGCAATTATGATTAATGTGACTATCGTAACTATCGTTTTATATTTCATTGTAAATTACTCCTTATTTTGTCAAGACTCTATTTCACTTTTTTCACTTGTTATCTCTAAATCCCAGATACACCCGCTTGTGCAATCACCTATATAATACCCCCTGTTACTTCCTAATGTGGGTTCCATCCACCTTGAAAAAGTCTATAGAACCGTTGCCTGCTGTGTTGGGTGCCATATTGATAAGCAGTTTTCCATCTCTGTTGTAGATCCCTAGAGAACCGTCCCCGTCTAAGCTAGGAGATGTATCAAAAATTGTTTTTCCATCTCTGTTGTAGGTTTGTATACTACCGCCATCCTTCTGGATGGTGGCGGGTGCTATATTGGTAATCAGTGTTCCGTGTTTGTTGTAGATCCCTATAGTAACATAACCTTCTACAGTTGGGACTATTTTGGCAACCAATGTTTCGTCTTGATTGTGGATCGTTATAGTGAAAACCAGAATTAATGATACATGTTTAGAACTTCATTTATTGGAATATCCGAATTATATTGACGGAGCCGTTTGATGTTAGCGAAATCATGTTCTATCGGGTTGTAGTCAGGTGAATAGGGTGGTAAATACAAAAGTTCTGCTCCCGTTTTTTCTATGAGTTCTTTCGTTTGTTCAGTTTTATGATAGCGTGCATTATCCATTATCACAACGTGCTCTGCCTTGAGATGAGGACAGAGTTCTTGTTCGATCCAAGTGTTGAAACGTGCTCCGTTACAGCTGCCCTCAAATAAACTGTGTGCTGTAAACACACCCTCTATTCGGGCAGCTATCATACTCGTTGCTCGATATTTTTGACTTGAGATGAGACCGAGAACAGATTCGCCTTTCGGGGCATAAGCATAAGGTCTAAAACTCTCTTTGCGAAAACCGCATTCATCTACATAGACAGCAGATTTACCCTCGGTTTCTTTGCGTTTGAGTTCTTTGCGATAAGTTGCTCGCTTCTTATCACAACGTTGCTTATAGCCTGTTTCTTTTTTTTTTCGTGTGATACCGAGTTTTCGCAGTCCATATCTGATACAAGACGCTGAAACACCGAAATGTTCGGCACGCTCTTTTTGGGCAAGTCAGGGAAGTCCGCAACATGTTTTCTGAGTGCCTCCTCATCAATCACTCTCATTTTTTTGGGACCTGTTTTTTGCGGAGTCAGTGGGGTTTCATCCGCTAACCATCTATAAAGAGTTGAACGGGAAACGGAAAAACGACGAGAAGCTTCGGACTTTTTCCCGCCAGTTTCTACAAAATCTAACACGCGTTTGCACAAATCTAATGAATATGCCATAATAGTCATAGGTTACCATAAAACAAAAAAAATGTCCTATTAAATCTTGTTTTTACTATATATATACCCACTCTCCATTATGTTTGTGCCTAGCTCAACCACCTTTTTCCTGTCTTTGTTGTAGATTTGAATATTGCCATCTGTTAAGCTGTCTGTTATTTTGGCAGCCATTGTTCCGTGTTTATCAACAATGACGATTTCCTTACAAACAAGTTTCTCTATGACCTCTTCGTTCTGTTGTGCGTGTGCAGTGTCTTGCGGCGAGGGACTGCCACCCAGTGAGGCGAAGAAGTATCCTGTCAGTGTGAATAAGCATCCGATAAACATATGACCGAACTTTTGTTTGAAATTCATTTAATATCTCCTTGAAATTGTTGTACATGAAAGAATCAGATCGTTAGAACAATAATCGTAGTATATTGGATTGATCGTCATTTTGTCAAGCAAGTAATAGCACACCAGGTGGCATCGGTGTGTTCCTTATAAAAATGCTGTTCTGGTTACTTACTCTGTTTCACTTTTTATTCTTAATGTAAATCTTACCGCCAATGACTGTTAAAGAAACACCTTTTTCAAGTGGGTAACCTATAATCGTTCCATCCGCCTGTATTTCCTTAGTACTATCTATATTTTCAGTTTTCACAGACTTTTTGATTGTTCTGGATCCGGCTAATGATTTCTCAACTTCATATCCATTTTCTGATAGCCATTCTATTGACTCAGCTTCACTCAAATGGCCATGCGGGGGCTTGGTAGGAGCGGGTGGTGGTTGTCCTCCGTTACCACCGGATCTGATAAGAACGCGATGTTTATCATTTGGGTCAACTGCGATAGCAACACCATCAACACCAGAAGGAAGTCCCGTTGCATAATATACAACATGTGGTTTCCCAAACTCAATATTACCAGGAATGTTTATCTCGTCCCTATGTTTTGATATCCACTCCTCTGAATCTGTAACGCTAAGAAGAACATCATACTCTAATACATCCTTATATATCTTTAACCAAGATTCCCACTCATCTCGCCGTAATTCCCACTCAGCTCGCTCTTTCGTAAGAATAACGCGGTGTTTATCATTCGGGTCAACCGCTATCGTAGCCCCGGAAATTTCCGATACACGATGTGGTTTCCCAAACTTAATATTACCGGGAATACTTATCTCGTCCCTGTGTTTTGATATCCACTTTTCTGAATCTGTAACGCTACGAATATCATGATCCTTATATTTCGATAGAAAAGATTCCCACTCCTGTTGCCGTTGCTCACAACCCAAACCAACAACGAAAAGTAGCGGAAGTAAAAGTAAAGTTATGTGATAAAACTTCATAATAACATCTCCTTTAGTGTTATCCACACTTATATATCTTCTATTTCAAAAAACTCTTCAAATTCAGGTTTTATCTTATAGGCAACGTCACAATAACCGTCTAAATCTGCATCTATTGCGGGAACGACATCTACGTAGTCTTTGAGTGCTTCTGTAACTTTGTCTTCAACAGCTATTTTGCTACACGCAAATAGGATTCCAAGATTATCCAATAGTGCAGCGATAATTGGCTCTACTCCAATGCTGTTGCCAATTTCTTCATATTTTGCTTGCTGGATCATCAAGTGAAAGTTTGCTTCATTCCAAACAGAATAAGGTAATGTCTTTCTCACTTCTTGCTGTCCTTCAGCAAGACAACAATTGCGAACGGAATTGCCGTAAAAATTACGAACTTTAGGAGATTTAGCCATGTGGCATTTCGAACAGAGTGCTTGTAAATCCTCCATGCTTTCATTCCCTAATGTATCATAATGCAGGTGGTGTACTTGTGTGGCTTGTCGGGTGCATCCACCTTTGCACTCACATTTAGAATTGCATGCTTCTAACTTTGCCTGCCGTTTTTCTTTCCATCCTGTAGATCGCATATATGTTTTATAATTCATAACACCCATAGATTCTTTCTCCTTTAGTTAAAACAATAATCATAGCATATTGGACTGATCGTCATTTTGTCAAGCAGGTGAATAATTGGATTGCTTCTAAATCCCAGGTACAACCGCTGGCACAATCCCATTTATAATACCACCTTGTTTTGTCGGAAGTCCGTAAACGCCAGTGTTAAATCGGTATCATAATGCCTTGAAATTTAGCACGGACACGTCTTCAGTCTATCCATAGTCCGATACGAAGTAAAAGAGTATCATCAAGTAATTATCCCTTATTCAGGACTTCGTCCAGATTGAGGATTAGATTTGCGATCATTGTCCAGGTCGCGACTTCAACTGCATCTAATTTTTCATCGGGTTTTGATTCGCCGATGTTGATGAGTTCTTTTGCTGCTTCTGGATCTGCTTTGAACTCTTCTGTGTGTACCTGTAGTGTTTCCAGTAGCAGTGCAGTTTCTGCTGGTTTAGGTTCACGGGCAGTTGCCACTTCAAAGATGTAGGCGATACGTTCTTCTGGTGTTTTCCCACCTTCTCTGATTGTTCTTTCAGCAAAAAAGCGTGCAGCTTCAAAGAACTGTGGATCGTTCATTAACATTAATGCTTGCATCGGTGTGTTCGTTCGTTCACGACGAATTGTGCATGCTTCGCGTGATGGTGCGTCAAGAATGTTCATCTGTGGTGGTGGCGCAGTTCGCTTCCAGAAGGTATACAGACTCCGACGATGCACCTTATCGGATCCACTGTCTTTCCTAAATGTGTCAGTATTAGAACCTGTAAATCCTACGGCTTTCCAAAGTCCACCCGGTTGTGGCGGTTTGACACTCGGACCACCGATACGTTTGAATAACAGACCGCTGAGTGCGAGTGCATTATCACGAACGATTTCCGCATCAAAACGATAACGTGGGGCGCGGGAGAGTAGAAGGTTATCGGCATCACGCTCCAATTTTTCAGACGTAACCTGTGAACTCTGTTGATAAGTCGCAGAGGTAAGCATGAGTTTCTGCATTGCTTGTATATCCCAACCCGTTGCAATAAACTCGGTTGCAAGCCAATCGAGAAGTTCTGGATGTGTCGGTGGTGTTCCTTGCGTACCGAAATCCTCTGATGTTCGCACGATTCCTGTTCCAAAGATATTTTGCCAGAACCTGTTAATCGTTACACGTGAGGTAAGCGGATGCTTGCGAGAAACCAGCCATTTTGCCAATGATAGTCGATTTGGTGGTGATCCTTTCACTACCGCGGGTAGGACATCAGGTGTTTTTGGATAGACCTGTTCGCCTCGGTGTTGATATGCACCACGTTCCAGAATATAAGCACCGCGTGGGTCAGATCGTTCTTGCATCACTAATGTTGTAGTGAGGGAGTTGTTAAGTGAATTTCGTTTGTTCTGTGTATCAGAGATATCCGCGTAGAGTTGCTTTAATCCCTCATCTTTTGACACATTGCGACGGTAGTACTCCCGTATCTGTGTCTGTTGGTCTCCGTTACGTTTGCCTCTATCAACTCCGATAGTGTCTACAATGTTGGCGGTTACCATCGGTTCATCGGATTCCATTCTGAAGAAGAAACCTGAGGGACCGGAATAGTTGACAACTTTCAGCAGTAAGACATTATTTCCAGGATTAAGTTGAATTTGGACTTTTTCTGTGTCTGGTGCAGCGTCGCGTTGGATATTGCTGGCAAGTGTCTCCGTTTGATTAACCCAAACCTTCAAAGCGTCATTACTGCTAAGATAAAGCGTGGCTTTCTGTTTGGTTTCGGACGCTATGTTTCTATAGAGGTACGTTGCACTATTTTCTCCGATGATGTCGTTGTGCACTTCTCCATCTTTCCAATGGGTTTGCTGTTTCCACTCTAATGTTTGTGAACCGACAGTGAATTTATCTTTAGTATTCACAGGTTTAGTTTCCGGTTCATATACATTATAGAAGGCGATGTTCCCGTGTTCCGCAGTGAACGGACCAGCAGAATGCCAGTTACCAAGTGACACTTTAGAACCGATTGGGTAAATCGTTGGCGCATTTGTCAGGGCAATCCTAAACTTGCCGAAATGGTGCTTACTGTTTGTAGATTCATGATTGAGGCGAATCCTTATCAATCCACCCTCTGTTCCGAATGGATTTGCAACGAGGAAGATTGCTTGTCGGCTATTACCACGATTATTATTGCTCTCTAATCCCCATCCTGTTTCAGGGTTATCGTCAATGACGTTAGCAATGGCAAAATCTCCATTTGCTTGCTCTTTATCTGCCCATGCTTTCACGATAGGAACGGAGGTCCAAGGAGATTTTTCCTCAACGGGTTCAGCTGCCTCTTCAGTTGTTTTATCAGGATTCTCTGCTTCATCAGTTTCTGGTGCTGCTTCTTCAGTTGTTTCATCAGGATTCTCTGATTCATTAGATTCTGGTGTTGCTTCTTCATCAAGAGCATCCTTAACTGGTTCTTTAGCATTCTGTTTTTCGTTCTTTTCTACTGCTGCATCCTCTGCGGGTTTATCAGCGTCTTTCACTTCGTCCGTTTCTGGTGTAGCATCGTCAGCAGGTTCATCAGTGTCCTTTCCTTCATCAGTTTCTGGTACACCTTCTTCGGCGGGTTCCTCCGTTTCTTGTTCAGTATCTTCTGCAGTTTTTGCAGCTTCAGCGGCTTTTTTTGCTTCTTCTTCTGCTTTCGCAGCTTCAGCGGCTTTCCTTGCTTCTTCTTCTGCCTTCTGAATTGCCTCAGCAGCTTTTTGTGCTGCTTCCTTAGCATCATTAAGCACCTGTTCCGCATCTGAAGGTGCAACGACATCAACAGAGAATCCTGTCAAAACTACGTTGCTATTGTCACTGCGTCCGATACCACTTCCGGGTAGAGATTTGTCTGGAATACCTTCTAACCGTATAGCGCTCCATTTTCCCGCAGGTAGTTCTGCGATGACTTCATATACCTCTTTATCCGGGTTTGCCCCTCCTGCTAAGACAGAGTTGTCCTCATTGATTGTTAGGGTTGCGCCACCTTGTGAAATAGCAACATTCGGTTTTACATACGTCCATTTAGGCATTCTATTTTCCCAGGCGGTTTGGGCAGCATCAATATGTGGAAGCGGTCCCTTGCTCTGTGCGTCTAACTCCTTAATCTGATCATCATACTTTACGAGTTGTGCTTCCTGTTCAGGTGTTGGCAACTTCACGATAGGGGGAGAGTCCTTGCGGTTACCATCCATCGCATTTTCGGTGATATTATTGAAATATGCAAAAAGTTGATAGTATTCTTTCTGTGAAATTGGATCGTATTTGTGGTCGTGACATTGTGCGCAGCCAGCGGTTAATCCCATCCAGACAGTAGAAGTTGTATTAACTCTGTCAACGGCATATCTGACATAGTATTCCTCTGCGATAGAACCACCTTCACTTGTGGTAACGTGGCAGCGGTTGAAACCGGTCGCGACGCGTTGATCAAGAGATGGTTCCGGTAGGAGATCTCCTGCAAGTTGTTCAATTGTAAACTGATCGAAGGGCATGTTATCGTTGAATGCTTTAATGACCCAGTCTCTATAGGGCCACATTTCGCGATAGTTGTCCAAATGCAAGCCGTGTGTATCTCCATAGCGCGCTACATCCAACCAGAAACGTCCTATATGTTCGCCGTATTCAGGCTTTTTCATGAATGTATCAATGAGGTCTTCATAAGCAGTGGGAGTATCGTCATTAAGGAAGTTATGAATTTCTTCAAGTGTCGGTGGTAAGCCAGTTAAATCGAAGCTTAACCTTCGGATAAGTGTGCGTTTATCCGCTTTTTTAGCAGGTTGTAATCCCTCTTTTTCAAGACGTGCAAGGATGAACGCATCAATTGGGTTTTTTACCCAATCAGCATTTTTGACAGCGGGAGTTGTTGGACGGACGGGTGTTGTGAAAGCCCAATGTTCTTCCCATTTCGCTCCTTCAGTAATCCATTGCTTGATGGCTTCTATCTGTTCTGTTGAAAGTGTCTTATTGAAACTTGCAGGTGGCATCTGATAGTTGTCGTCTTCAGATGTGATGCGGAGGTAGAGTTCACTCTCATCAGGTTTATTGGGAGTGAGAATCGGGTATCCACTGGGATCAGAAAACGCGCCTTCCTTTGTGTCAAGTCGCAGGTTTCCTTGTCGGGTCTTTTCATCTGGTCCGTGGCAGGCGAAACAGTTATCTGCTAAAATAGGACGGATATCTTGACTATAACTGATGGTTGTTTGTGCGGTTGTTTGCGTTTTTTCATGGTGATCGGCGGAAGCTATAGGACTTCCTATGAGCACTATACAGAAACATAACAAAACTGAAATTAGTGGCACTGAACTTTTATCACTTTTCACTTGAATACTCTCCCTTTCTAAATTGATTCAAACTAAATCATTATAGAAGAATTGACAATAGTTACATATAGTTTAATTATACAATTAGTTTAATTATACAATTAGTTTAATTATACAATTGTAAAGTCTAATAGATGTGTTTTTGTATCACAAAGTTTAAGGCATACATCGGGATATGGATACAAGAAGGAACAGAAAACAGATAAAACAAATAGTGTGAAAATGTCTGTCGCCAATATCCCTTCTATTGATGTATCTGAGCGAAAATAAGTGGGAAGTGCAAAGAGTGCTTCACGTACACGCCCAAACACTTTGTATATTGTTGTGTTGTTCTGTGGTGCATTTCTTTTAGGTTCGCCCGGAAGCGTCATAGAATGTTAACTCCATCTGCATGTCGTGATTTGAAAGTCTATCAACAGATGCTTCAAAATAATCAGGTAGGATTTCAGCTGCGTAACATTTTCGTTTGAGTTTATGAGAGGCAATAGCTGCCGAGCATAGACCACCGAAGGGTTCCCATACGACATCTCCTACATCGCTACTTGCCCGTATACACAAGTCCATGAGTTTCAAGGGTTTCTGGTTGCTGTGCAAACTTCTATAGCGTTTTTTTATCCGCTCAGTTCCACGAACAGCAGGTTCACGCCAAACATTTGTAATACCGTTTTCAAAGTGAAATTTGGCTCTCATTTTAGACCATTCCTCTCCGGTAAGGGGAGTTACGCCATTTACAGAAAAATAAGGTATTCCATCCACGCTGCCGTGGTTGTTTGCGTACTCAACGATCCTCTCAAATGCTTCAGTAGGGGGAAAGTACCAGTGATGGTCTTTCGTAAAATATTTTCTCGTGGCAGCATTTTTTACACCGCATGCCTCATTGGTTTTAGAGAATGGTAGTCCTGACCGTTTCCATTCATGCCGCAGCCATCTCTGCATATCCATTTTCGCCCCGTTAACATAAAATAAAACTTTCTTAGTATATTGAACACAAACTTCTGTTGTTACAGGGAATTTTCTAAGTGTTTTGCCATTTGAGTTACCCGCGATGTGTGCGATTCCTTTATTCCAGACATGGCAATTTCTGTATTCCCAACCATGCTTGGATAATATAGGATGCACGTTTGCCCATCCAAGTTCTGTGTTCCAAAACCAGAGTGTTGTCATGGACAATGCATGATCGGACCATTTGATGATATGAGGTACATACATTTCGGCTAATTTTTCTGTAGTAGTAGGGTCGCCAGGATAACTCCCAAGACCATAGGGACCATCCGAAACAATTACAACTGGAGATTCCCAGTTATCATAACAGGTAAGTGCATCCCCTTTGTATAAGAAAACCTCGTCCCTTTTATGATATTCCATTCTCGGTTTCCTACCTGTGCAAGTCTTCATATACTGCTGAAGTTTGTACTAATCTATGTATTCTTAATACAGATATATGTATGTAACGTTATGACAATCAATTAGTTTAAAAATGTTTAGGTCATTTTAAGTTATAGAATGCTTAGGTCATTTTAAGTTGTAGACGCTTAAATTGTCAATACTTTTTTAATCAACACGTATATATTTGCTTGATTGGTTATTCTTCAATACCTTCGCCAATTATCCTGGGTTAAATTCAGGTTGTGTGTAGTGAATAGCACCGATTGATCCCAGATGTTCATTGATTAGCTGAATAACAATAGGTTCAGGTTTTTGCGGAAGTATTTTTAATCAGGACTTACGCAAATTTGGGGGTACCTGTTTAGATTTTCGATTTTTCAAGGATTTTATCCTCGATTTTTGTCATTTTTGGGGATTTACCTCCCTTTATCCTCCCGCAAGCGAGGGGAATGCGTAAGTCCTGTTTAATGTTTCGTGTAGATACTTCAAACCTCGGTAGTGTGCCTTTAGGTCTAAAACACTATATCCTATATTTTTACAACGGTGTGTATTTACGAGTTTAGCACTCACATTGACCATAAACATAGAAGGTTCACCGCAGTATCTACCGGTATCTTGTTGACATTTTCTAATTGAACATGTCTCTTTTTTGTACCACAAACTTCCAGTTTGTGTCCTATAGAATAACTACGGTATTTTTTTTCGTATTGTAACGTTCATATTAAGATATTAACAATGAAAACAACATAAAAGAAAATTATTGCTTAATATGAATATATGCATTATTATAAAGGTTCTAAACTTAGTGTATTCTAAACAGGATGCGGATATAAGTAGTTTTCTGCTCCACCTGCACATTGAATGGTTTTTCGAAGTTGATTGGCTTATGAAAAACTGTCCATTTTTCCGGTAATGGGTCTCCGTCGAATCAGGAATTTTATTTATGCTGGATAAGGAATTTAGAAACGAAGACCCTCCTGTCAAGATTATTGCGCTTGTCCTATTCATTGTTTCCCTCATCGGTGGTGGCGCATTCTCTGTTAAAC
Source organism: Candidatus Poribacteria bacterium (assembly GCA_965261435.1). Taxonomy (GTDB): domain Bacteria; phylum Poribacteria; class WGA-4E; order WGA-4E; family WGA-3G; genus MSPOR6. Next base: position 531,348 of record CBDHDL010000021.1, on the reverse strand, counting down.
TCGGTTTGCAAGGATTTCCACCACTGATGATGGCACTTTTCCGATGTATATTAGGGTTTACCGTTGTTGGTGTAATAGGATACTATTATGGGATATCGATGCGGCTGCGTTTTGAGGAACTGCGTCGATTACTTCTAATTGCAGTACTTTACATAGGACATACAATTGCTTTGAATATCGGTACCCAACACACAACAGCTTCCCGTTCCACAATTTTTTTTACACTTTATCCTCTGTTTACAGTGCTGTTTGGGCATTTTTGGTTACCGAATGATCAACTTTCACCGAAAAAAATATTAGGGATCTTAACAGCATTCATCGGTGTTTTTGTAACGCTTTCACCGGATCTGAAAAGTGGTAGTATCACAAGCTACCTCATCGGTGATTTGATTGTTCTTCTTGCAGCCTGTTTCTTGGGACTTCGTATTACCCTTACAAAAGTGTTCGTTCAGGATATTTACTCTCATAGACTTCTCGTCTGGCTCTTAGGTTTGAGTATTCCCTGTTTTCTATGTCTTACTTACCTTTTTGAACGTGGGCAACCGGTCAATTGGACACTGGCAAGTTGCACAGGATTGTTTTATCAAGGATGGATTATTACTGGATTCTGCTTTTTAGTTCTAACATCCGTGCTAAGAAAATACAAGGCAAGTAAATTGGTCGTTTTCTCTTTTCTAATGCCAGTATCGGGTGTTCTGTTTAGCATCTCATTTTTAAACGAAAAATTGACAAACAGCGTATTGATAGGTACGGGGTTGGTAGCAGTGGGAATTTATCTTGTAAATAGGCAGCGTTAATATGTCCACTAACCTGTGGACACGAAAGAGGTTCGTACATAATGATTCAAAAAGGAATTGTGTTTATCCTAATCTTTACTATTTTCTGGGGTTGTGGCACACGACATAATCCATCTGACAGGGGAAACATGTCTTTTGTGAATGATACCCCTAACGGTATGGTGCTAATACCTGCAGGTGAATTTGAAATGGGCAGTAAGCAAAGGGCTGCCAATGAACGACCAGTGCATACTGTCTATGTAGATGCATTCTACATGGATATCTATGAGGTGACGAACGCGCAATACAAAGTTTTCATTGATGCAAATCCACAATGGCAAAAAGATAACATTGCGGCGGAATATCACGACGGTTATTACCTTCGACTCTGGGATGGGAATACCTACCCCGAAGGCGAGGCTAACCATCCGGTCATTTATGTCAGTTGGTACGCAGTGATGGCTTATGCAAAATGGGCAAGCAAGCGGCTACCGACAGAAGCAGAATGGGAAAAAGCGGCTCGTGGTGGACTCATTGAGAAGGCATATCCATGGGGGGATACAATTGATGACACTCGCGCAAACTATTTACGTCATATCAACTTTCCAATCGCTGTTGGACAATATCCGCCTAACAGGTATGGTCTGTACGATATGTCTGGGAATGTCTCTGAATGGTGTCTTGATGAATACGATTCTAACTTCTATGCACAATCACCTCGTGAAAACCCACTTTCAGGAGGTACGTATGAAGAGATCATCAATCATTTCAAAATTCCCAAAAAAACAGATCGAGTCTTAAGGGGTGGTTGCTGGAGCGATGATGGAGTGTCCTTGCGAGTCTACTACCGTGTCTGGGGTCCACAGGACTACACCAGTGTCTTCGTCGGATTCCGCTGTGTGAAAGATGTTTCGTCTAAGTAGCACCTAAAGGACTTACGGATAATGAAGTGTGAGACGACTTTCCGATGACAGTACACTTTTCTGATTTAGATTTTAGTTTTTGTTGAACATGTATCAAAAAGTTTGTATAATCTTTAGTAGAAACTGTTGGGATCTTTGTAAACCAATGTCTGATGTGGAAAGAATGTAAAAAATCACACTCAAAGATTTGTAAATGGAAGATTCACTGGAGTAAATCAAAATGGCATTTAGTGATTTCAAAGCGATCCCTGAAGTTCAGGAAAAGTTTGGTATACGACATGTGGAAAATGACTTTATAGAGTTAAAGAATACGGCGGGTCCTTCGGGACAATTTCTACAAGAATTTGAATTTAACCGTGAATACATTGATGTTTTTGTCTCTGAGGGGGCGCGGTGTGAAGCCATTATTTTCCCTGTCTTACGCGAAGTCTATAAAGAATATGCTGAAAATTACGCACTTTGGATAAAAAAGCCAATTTCCTATGACGATGTCTTAAGTGGTACACCAGATTATTTTATTTCTACAAGATCAGAACTCGGTAAACTCGTTGTCGGCACGCCGTTGATTATGTTAGTTGAAGCAAAGAAAAACGATTTTGAGATAGGTTGGGGACAATGTTTAGCGGAGTTAGTCGCTGCGCAAAAGATAAACGAGGATCCTGAACATCCAGTGTACGGTATTGTCAGCGATGGAACACTCTGGCAGATTGGATATCTCGTTGGTGAAACCTTCACCCAAAATCGCACAAGTTTTAGTGTGGATAATTTGCCTGCTCTCTTTGGTGCTATTGATTCTGTGTTCAAAGCAGCAAGTAAGGTCTCAAACCGTGCCGAATTAGTCCACCATAGCAATGATGTATAAATTGCGAAAAAATGTCTATATTACGCATCAGGAGAGAAAAATGCAAACAATCACACACACGGAAGTACAAGCGTTAGTGGCAAAACTACCAGAATCCAAATTACAGTTAGCGTACCGTTTGCTACATGCCTTGACAACAGCGGAAGGTGAATCACCTCAAGCAAAATTCATGCGTCTTTCTGTAGATGAACGGCGTCAACTTCTATCACAACAGGCTGAACAGATGAAAGACCATTACGAACAGACTGCAGATGAACGCGCCGAATGGCAAACAGGAGACTTCATTGATGAATCCGAGACGCAGGGAAATTTGATTGGTTGATCTTAACCCGACACGCGGTGTAGAAATTCGGAAGACGCGCCCCGTTGTTGTCGTGAATTTTGAGGAAATAGGTGTGTTACCTATTCGACTCGTTGCTCCGATAACAGAATGGAAAGATGCCTTATTGAACTTTTTTAGAAAGAAAATAATCTTATATCTCTGGCTTATCTGCCTGTGGTTTAGATGATTCAGGCTTAGGGTTGTTTTGTGATGGTTTAGGTCTATGAATAGGTCTAATCGCAGGAGGAGTATTAGGCACTGCCCATGACTGCCGTTCAGACCTATAAGGTGGTTTGGTCTTCTGGGGTTTAGTCTTCTGTGGTTTGGTTTTCTGGATTGGATCTTTCTTCTTTGGCATTGTATTAACCTCCATTCATTTTTATGGTGCCAATTCCTAAAAAAAATAAAAATATGAGTATACCGACTATAAATAATATTATGGCAGAAACACTTAGAAAATTTCCTATTTTACCTGACGTGCTCACATAAAATCGCGCTTCCTCCACACTATTTAAGTAAAAGTCTTCATTGAATTCGCTTTGTTTACGCAAACCTTTTCTAACGAACACATAGGCACTTATATTACTAACAATAGATAAAATAAATGGTGCATAACTGAAGAACAACACCCAACGATTAATACCATTCCAGTCTACATAGGCGGTCATTAATACCAATAAACCTCCAGAGAAATATCTCATAGTCTTATTAAACTCTGTGTCATTACTTAATAGACTATCAAATATCTTTCTTCGGCAAGGTATAGTCCATATATCTCCTTTGGTACTTCTTCTATGTCTTGTGTTTCCTCAGTATCCTGTGTTTCTTCTGTATTTTGCATTGTAGTAATACTCCTAATGGAAAAGTATAAGGATTAATTGTCAAAATGTCAAGTGAAAAGCAGGTTGTAAAACATGGCAGTTGAGATAGGAATTCGTATCAATGCCAAGAATCTCACTGGTCGGAAGTTTGATCAGCTTATTACTACTCTTAAGGATCTTGGTGATACCGCTTATCAGCGGGTTTAAAGAGGGGTGCAGCATTTTCAAGGTGCTGTCGCTTCCACTTCAAGAGTTGTTCATCTCCGAGGTTGTGTCTCCAACACAGTTCTGCTTGTGAACTTTCACCCATAAGTACCTCAAGAACAACTTCGGCTTTAAACTCGGGGATGAAGTTTCTTCGTTTTCGTTTCGCCAGTGGTTGCGTCGCGATTCGGAGATCGCTCCTACAGAATATATGTGAACTTATACTATAGTTGAAATTTTGACAGCAGTATGACATGAACATCTCTTTTCTAATACAATTTTTTAAAATGAGCGTGGTTCCTATAATGAATTGAGTAGGAACGTATTATTCAGTTGCAACCTTCTCAAAAATAATAACATGCTGCCACGGCAGACCATCAAGCGTTTCAATCCAAGACAACGGATGCGGTGTCATCTCCTTAACCACTTGTAATTCGCTCATTTTATGCAGCCGTTTGATTGGCACACTATCATCTTCCAAGCGATATTCTATTAGAGCCACTCTACCGCCTGTTTTGAGTGCACGACAGATGTTATGCATCATCTCATACGGATGTGAAAATTCATGGTAGACATCTACCATTATAGCCAGATCAACTGAATTCGGCGGTAGTTTCGGGTCAGTAATCGTGCCTAACACGCCTTTGATGTTGGTAATACCTTCTTCCTTCATTGTTTTGTCAAGGATGTCAAGCATCTCCTGTTGAATTTCCACGCCGTATACGATTCCTTTTTTACCGATTTTCGGTGAGATACGTCGGGCAATATAGCCTGTTCCGACTCCGATGTCCGCAACGACATCCCCCTCTTTGAGTTTTAGCATCTCAATGAGTTTATTCGGCAGCTCTTCACGTTCGCGTTCAGGTCGTTCTAACCATCCCGCTGCAAGATGTCCCATGACCTGTGAGATTTCGCGTCCCATGTAGATTTTACCGATCCCATCTCGGGTAGGCTCTCGTTGTTCATAGCGGGTGCTTGCTGGACGATTCATGTCTTTTGCTGAATGCGAATCACCTTGCGGTGAAGTTGTCGAATATGTCAATAGAATTAATGTACTAATAACAAAAACAGCACAAATCTTTGTAAGTTTCGTCTTATGAAGTGTTCTTAATACTCTATGCTTCTTTCTCATCCTATGTTTACCACCTTCCGAGATAGAGTCCTCGGTTTTCCATCGGTAAGGGTACTCTTTTTCCCTGCTGACGTTGTGAGTCAACGATAGCGAATACCATTTCTGTACTGCGATGTGCAAGTTGAATGTTGCCAAGTGTGTCAGTATCGGTTTCAATAGCTTCAACGATATCCTCAATACATCCAACAGTACCGCTTTTTCGCTCATATTCTGGGAATTCTGTTTCTAAAATCTCATTATGCTCTCCCCGTCGGGTGCGCAATTGAAAACCCAGACCGTTGTTTAAAGAACGGACAGTACCATTAGAGCAATTCACTTCAAATTCGTAAGCAGTACCGGGAATACTGATGCCGTTTATTCCATTTTGAAATCTGATGAATCCCATCACGATTCCAGGATCAGAATCGGTCTGATTATCTTCAAAGTCTGCATCATCTACTGCGACGTTTCCTTGTACATATTCTATTGGCGAATCGCTTGCTAAGAAGAGGATTAGATCAGCAGCGTGTGTGTACCCCCATAAAGCGGAACCTCCTGTATAGGATATGATGGAACGGCGTTCACCTAATTCTCCGCTTTCAAGGATTTCACGCATCTTCATATAACCGGGTGTGAAGCGACGTTGTGTGCCGAGATTAAATTTGATATCGTATTTTTCACATACGTCAAGCATAGCATCCGCTTCTTCCATAGAGGCGCAAAGCGGTTTATCACAATAGATTCCTTTCACACCATTTTCTGCGGCAAATTCTGTGATGTCAGCGTGGTTCCCTGGACGCGTGGCGATACTGATAATATCAGGTTTTTCCTCTGTTATCATCTCTTGATAGTCCAGATAATACTTTGGAATGTCCCATTTATCAGAGACATACTGCGCTTTCTCTTCAACCACATCTGCTGCTGCGACGATTGTTGTTCGTTCACACGCTGTATAACTTGCAGCATGTGAATAGGGCAGTTTACCGTGAGGTGTACCTTTGACCTCTTCATCAATGGTGCCTCCCATGCGTCCACAGCCGACAATACAGACGCGGTATTGTGTACTTTTCATCGGTGCTCCTCCATTATGTCTTGTGTTATGACGTTAATTCAACAACATCCTGTTTGACAACTTCCTTAATATGTCCATACGATGCGGTTTTTGTCAATTCCTGTACCTCTGGTGACAAGCGATTGAAAATAAGTTCCGGTATTCCTGATCTACCTTCATATTGCGGACGATACCGGAGAATAAGGAATCGTCTATCTCTATTCTTAGGTTGCCACTGTAGCACACCGTGTGTTAGCAGTTCAGAGATGACGACAAAATCTCCTGCTTTTGGGGTTATATTCGTAAAAACGTCGTCAGGAACGGGGTCAATTCCATCTGGTCCAGGCGTTAGTAGGTCTTCAGGTCTCTCAAATTGGCTCTTATGTGAACCCGGTATAACAATAAGTCCACCATCACCAGGATGGACATCGGTAAGATAAAAGAATGCGACAAAGTCGTTGCAATAGATCTGGTTATTCTTTATTTCATAGCGGGTCAACCAATGTCTACCCTCTCTTGCACAGTGCAAGCCAGCGGGATTTGTTCCCATCGGTTGTCTATCGGGGTTGTGCTGTTCCAACGTCAACGTCCCAGAGACAAACCGTGGCATATCAAAAGTAAATTCTCTTATGAGGGGCCAGATAGCTGGATGCACCGTCATCGCTTCAAGTGATCGATCAAACGCGTAGCCGTGTTCATATCTGCCACCTCTACCGGGTTCTAATTCACGGGGACGTGTTGTGAAACCTTCGGGACGCTCGTCAAGCGGCATGTGGATGTATCTATCTACGGACTCTTGTGCGGCTTTCAGTGCGTCTCCTGTAACAGCCGCTTTAATATGTAAGTAGCCTGTAACGTCAAATAGATAACGTTGTTCTGGTGTCATTCTATGGTCCTTTATGTTAACTGAACATGTTCCTGTTTTACTATATCCTTAGTATGTGTGTAGTGTCCGTGTTGTGCCAGTTCGCGTGTTTCAGGTGAAAGCCGTTCCATCACCTCAGGTGGAAAGGGGTCTCTATTTCCCCTATCGTCTTGGAAGAACTGTGTCTTGTAACGTAAGATAAGAAATCTGCGATACCTTTCCTTCGGTTTCCATATTAGTACACCGTGTGTTAGCAACTCAGACATGACAATGGCATCCCCTGCGCGTGCAGTGACATTGACGAGTGCTGGATGTAGTTCATCTGATGGGTTTTCTGGGTCGGGGAAGAAGAGTCCTTCTGGTCTATCAAAATTCGCTTTATGAGAACCCGGCAAGACGACTAACCCGCCATCGCCTGGATTGACATCGGTGAAATAGAAAAAGATGGCAAAATCGTTATTGTGAATATGACCATTTTTGGCAACGTATCGTCGCGTCTGCCATCCACAATCTTCGCGGGCACAGTGTAGTTTGCCGATAACCTGATCATGTTCGGGACCTTTTGCCACCAGAGACCCCCTATTAAAACGCGGTCTATTGCTGGTTAATTCCTTTACAATACCCCATGTTTTTGGGTGAAGTGTGAGTGCCTCAAGCGATTTGTCAAACGAAAATCCGTTGGAAAACCCACCACCGCCATAACTTATACCGGATGGAAGTTCGTCTGGCGGTGTTTGAACACATCGTTCTACTGCCTTTTGTGTGTTTTGCAATTCTTCTTCACTGAGAACATTTTTCAGGTGGAGATATCCTGTTAAATCAAAGAGGTATTGCTGTTTTGGGGTCATTATTTACACCTTTACTCTTTTGAGGTGAATTGTATCATGTTTTTTATATTTTGAAACAAAATTCATTGCATATCATGGAATGAAGAAATGTATACTTAACGAGAGTTTGATAATTAAATTCAATAACCGCTGCCCGTTGGGTTTCGTTCTTCAGCCCAGCGGACGGAGACATTGTGCCGAATTATCAAACTCAGGTTATACTTAAGCAGGTACATCTTTCACACATCGAAAACCTTCAGAAAACTCTGTGTTCGCAGGAGGATAGTTAGTGCGAAACATTATTTCCAAAGTACTTGCCTCACTGTCCCACCCTCCACCGCGCAAAACACGTTCAGGAAGTATTGAATCTGGATCTGCATACCGATCTGCATCCCGTGCTCCATCCCGCTTCACTTGTTCATACCCTTGATCCTTATTGTATTCTACCAATTCTGTAATACTTTTAGGACCACCAATTGGATTACGTCTCGGTGCACTGTTATTTATCTGATAATCAAATGCATCCAGACACCACTCCCACACGTTACCTGTCATATCGTATAAGCCGTATCCATTAGGAGGGTAACTTCCTACAGGGGCAGTATATTGATACCCATCATCTGCGTTCATATTTGAATACTTTTTGTTTAAGTTCTTATCAGCGAAATTACACTGTGTTCCATCCGGTTCAGTATCACCCCAAGAGTACTTATGACCTTCCAGACCGCCACGGGCAGCTTTCTCCCATTCTGCTTCCGTTGGTAGTCGTTTCCCCATCCATATTGCGTATGCCATCGCTGCATGCCAGTTTACAAAAACAACGGGATGATCTTCTAATTCTTCGGGATAATCGTTGCCATTCCAATGTGTTAAGTATCCTTGGCAGTATGCTTGGTAGATACGCTCCTTTCTCCACTGTGGGTTTGCATCTACGAACGCTTTGTATGCTGCATTTGTTACTTCGTACACATCCATATAGAATGCATTCGTATAAACAGTGTGTACGCGGTGTTGAATATATTCTGGATCAGCATCAAGACTTCCCATTTGGAATTCTCCTGCTGGAATTAGTCCCATTCCATCTAAAGCAGTTTCATCGTTATTTATGAGATCAGTTGTAGTGTTATATGTCATTTCCTTTACTCCATAAGATTTCTTTTGTTTCTATTTTAAATCTTTTCGGGCAGTTTGTCAAGGAAACGATACGGTTCTAACCAAAACCCTATTCCGTTTGATGGAATAATCTCCAATAATTGTGAAATGTATTGTATAATGTTTGAAAAACGACATGGAGGTAGTGTATGAAACTCGGATTTGTAAGCGCGATATTGCCTGACCAAACACTTGAGGAGGTCGTCCAATTTGCTACAGAGACAGGTTACGATTGTGTGGAATTGATGTGTTGGCCTAAAGGGAAAGCGGAACGACGTTACGCAGGGGTTACACATATTGATGTTCTAAACCTCTCAGATGCGGATGTAGACAAAATCCTACAATGTATGTCGGATGCTTGGGTTACGATAAGTGGTTTAGGTTACTATCCGAATCCACTCACACCAGATGAAACAGAAGCAAATATCTATAGTGAACACCTCAAGCAGCTCATATTGGCAGCAAAACGATTGTCGGTTAATATAGTGAATACATTCATCGGAAGGGATCAGACACGGACAATAGACGATAATTGGCATCGATTTAAGGACGTTTGGAAACCGTTAATCCAGTTTGCTGAAGACAATGGTATCCGAATTGGAATTGAGAATTGTCCGATGTTTTTTACTGAGGACGAATGGCCTTCTGGACAAAACCTCGCGTATTCACCTGCAATTTGGGAACGGATGTTTACGGAGATTCCATCCAAGAATTTCGGACTCAACTTTGATCCATCCCATTTTATATGGCTTCAGATGGATTATCTGAAACCGCTTTCCACCTTTGCAGATCGCATCTTTCATGTGCATGCGAAAGATGTCCGATTAGATAGAGAACGGCTTAATCAAGTTGGTATTCTTTCAACGCCACTTTCATTTCATACACCGAAACTACCAGGACTTGGTGATGTGGATTGGGGAAAGTTCTTCTCTGTTTTGAACGATACCGGTTATGACGGTTCTGTCTGTGTTGAGGTCGAGGATCGCGCCTATGAAGAAACTTTGGAAACACGCCAACGTGCGCTAAGACAGAGTCATATCTTCCTCAGGCAGTTCATCGGGTGAAAAGATGGACAACTACGACTGGGTGCAAACAGAATACGCGGACATTAAGGATGCAGGATTGCTGCGTCATCTCCGCACTGTCATGAGTGCACCGACAGGGACAATAAATCTTAATGGATGTGATGTTGTGTTGCTTGGGTCAAATAACTATCTGGGTCTAAGCACACATCCCGATGTCATCGCTGCTGCTGTTGACGCAACTGAGAAGTTTGGTACAGGTGCAAGCGGTTCACGCCTCATTTCAGGAAATAGCGAATTATATGACAAATTGGAATCCAACATTGCACAGACAAAAGGAACCGAAGCTGCGCTTGTTTTCAGTTCGGGATATGCAGCGAATACGAGCATCATTCCCGTATTTGTGGGAGAAGACGATCTTATATTAAGTGATGCTCTAAACCATGCAAGTATTATTGATGGATGCCGTTTGAGTCGTGCTACAAAGAAGATATACAGGCATTGCGATGTGGAACACTTAGAGACTTTATTAGAGGAGTCTTCTGAATTTAGACGGAAACTTATTGTAACAGATGGCGTTTTCAGTATGGATGGGGATATTGCTCCTCTGCGTGACATTTATCAAGTTGCTATGCGTTATGATGCAATGCTGCTTGTAGATGATGCCCACGGATTTGGGGTTTTGGGAGAAGATGGCAGTGGCACAGTAGCGCATTTTGGACTTCAAGGAGAGAATATTATTCAGATGGGGACGCTTAGCAAAGCAATCGGTGGATTGGGAGGATATATTGCTGGGAGTCGTCCCTTGATTGAATTGCTAATCAATCGGGCGCGCGGTTTTATCTTTACAACAGCACTTCCTCCCGCGACGATAGCAGCAGCAGATTCAGCACTAAACGTGATGCGTTCTTTACCAGAATTGAGAAAACGGTTACTGAAGCATGCAGAAATATTGAAAACATCACTAACGGATTTAGGTTATTCCATATTACCGAGTCAAACACAGATTTTGCCGGTGATATTGGGTGAACCACAAAGGACAATGGATGTTGCTAAAGCGCTGCTTGTAGAAGGTGTATTTGCTCCAGCAATTCGTCCCCCTGCTGTGCCATCGGGGAGTAGCCGCCTACGTGTTACTGTCATGGCAACGCACACAAATGCTGAGCTGGATAAGGCGATTAGCGGTTTTGAAAACGTTAAACATCTATTGTAAAAAGACTCGGTTGGTGATACGTTGTTTATGCAAATGCTTCAAAAAAGTATTGTTTTGACCATAAGAGAAAAATTGAGCATCTGTATAATAGGACATTTTCAGTTGACAAAAGTTATTTTGCTACGTTATACTAATTTTAATTCCTGCCCGTAGGGGGTAAATTAGATGAGAGTACATATTCTCTTAGTCGGTCTACTGTTTCTGATAGGTGTATCCTTTGCTTTAGGACATCTAACCGACGAGAAGTTACAAAACTTTCAATATAATGCTGAACTCGTTTCGGTAGCTCCAATTGTTGACGGTTACCTTGACGATCCGGTTTGGGAAGATGCCCTCCCAAGTAAACTAAATCAGGAGATCGTAAGTGGAAATCGATGGTTTGAATCTGATGATTTTACAGGATCTTTTAAAGCAGTTTGGCGGGGTAGTTTCCTTTACGTTGCTATTAAAATACAAGACGATCACTTTGCAAAATACCAATCTAAACCATTCAGGGAAGATCAACTTGTCCTTCATATAGATGAGTATCATTTCCAACGCAAGGCTGATGTCAATCGCTATGCAATACCTATCGGTGAAGAATCTGGATCGTGGAAAGCACCACTAACATCGGTTGCATGGGGGAACGATGGACAATCGTGTGAGATAAGTTTGCGACTTGGAGACATCGCTGATAAGGATAATACAATTGGTTTTGGTATCGCTTATCATGATGTTGACAATGGACATCTGCAAAATAAGATTGCATGGGGACCTGTAGGCTATAATGAGCAGGATGAGATGCTTCCAGACCTTGTTTTTACAGCGAGCATCAATCCGAATGAGCAACAGAAATTGATTCGTTGGGGACAAATCAAGCGACTTTACTAATAAATATCAGGGCAATTCCAACGTTGACAAAACATCAATGTTGGAATTGCCCTTAATAATGAGTAATCTGTGTATTATATCGGAAAAACCTTAGAACTCATGGGAATTGTATGCTTAGTTGCTGCGCTCTATTTAGGGCTTGTTAATCCCTATGGGTATAGTCCAAATAAGGCGATGGGTGTTGAGATGGGTTTCTTAGCACTCGGTATTATTGTCTTCTTTATCGGCAGACTGATTGAGAAACGGTGATAGAACTTACCAAAAACCCATTCTATTAATAGACAGCATTCCTATCCAGTCTATTTTGAATCTCACTATTGTTTAGTCCATGTTAAACTTGTAGCTCGGATAGAGGAACGAAACCCTCTGAATACCAAACGCGCATTTGGCGTTGATTTGGACACGTAATCGTTATATCTATCATGTCGGGTTTCGCTTCGCTCTACCTATGGGTGTAAACTTAAGAGGATTTAGTTTCACCTATAAATCGTTCCGAACCCTTATGGTTATAGGGATTGTATGGTATTCAGTCCCTTATGAAGTTAAAAAAATAAATCAGGTATTTCTAAAAATGTGCTATAATGTTCATCAAGGAGGAACACTATTATGGCAAAACGACACGTTCTTGACCTCACTGATGAACAACAAGACGCCCTTCACAAACTTCGCGATAATGGGAAACAATCTTATATACGCGAGCGTGCCGCTGCAATCTTGAAGATCGGCTCAGGTATGTCCCCGCATAATGTAGCACTAAATGGTCTGTTGAAAAAACGAAAACCCGATACTGTCTATGACTGGTTGCGCCGTTTTCGCGAGCAAGGTATCCAAGGCCTCTATCAGAAACCGGGCAGAGGCAGAAAACCTTCGTATGCGCCGATGTCTGAAGAAGACGCTGAAAATGAGCTGCGAACCCTTGTGGGCAGACCACCAGCCCCCACCTCGGGACATCAGACGCGCTGGACGCTAAAAGAGATCAGAGTATCAATATCCTGGCTTAATGACCTGACTTTGCAGGGTGTGCGTCAGATTCTCTCACGATACGGTCTTAGCTACAAGCGTGGTAGAGCTTATATCCATAGTCCTGATGCTGCCTATGAGCAAAAAATGCAATATGTCAAACAGTCATTAGAAATAGTGGAGCAAAACCGTGATACCCATGTTGCGCTCTACCAAGACGAGTTTTCTTTTCACCGACGCCCCACCATAGCCAAGGATTGGACGCAGCGTGGTACGAAAAAACCTTTGGCACATCAGGGTTTGGGTTCGGATCAGGTCTGCGTCGGGATCGGCGCCCTGAACCCACACACTGGCGATGTCGTTTACCAGCAAGTAGAGAAGGCCACCGTGTTAGCAACTCATGCGTTTTACACAGAAGTTTGTGAGCGATACCCTCATGCTAAACACATTTATATGATCCAAGATAATCGCCCTATTCACCTCCATGTGCGTCTCTTGGAAGCACTTTTGCCACAAAACTCGGCGTTTGATAAACCCCTCCCACCGAGTTGGGAGAAAGGTAATTCAAAAATAGAAAAACTGCCTAAGCTACCAATAGAGATAGTACAACTACCGACCTATGCGCCTTGGACAAACCCGATTGAAAAACTATGGAGACAAGCGCGACAAGCTATTTTACATTTACACCGTCTCACTGATGAATGGGAGAACCTTCAACAACGGGTCATGGCATTTATGGAACAGTTCATAGGTGGTTCAGAAAGCCTCTTGCGGTATGTTGGGTTATCACCCGTTTAATTATTTTAACTTCATTCGGGACTGAAGAGGGTTTCTGACATAGAAAATTCCTTAACTTTACACCTATAGGTTTCGCTTCGCTCTACCCGACCTACAAAGTGTGTTTGGAAAGTACAATAGGGAATGCTATTCCTCATTTTGACTATCAGAGGAGGGACTGGTTTGTAGGTCTTTTTTAATATATCCATAGATTGGGATACGGACGGGTTCATGTGTGGCAGTTGTAGTAACAAGGATTTCCTCTCTTAGAAGTGCCGGAGATTCTGATATATCTAAGGAGACACTGAACCGATATTTGTAAGGTCTTCCAGTTTCTTCTGATTCCTCTGGAACGGACGTTACAATAATCTGTAAGTGTTCAGGTGCTTCAATATTGAGTATCGTAAAGGTGTTTTTGGCAGATATGGTAAATTCTAATGAAGGTGTTTTGTCTTCAGTAATTATACCATAAGAAAGGGATTCAGGTTGTGCCAAGACAGGCGGAACAACCCTCGCGATTATTGGTAAAGTTAAAGTGCGATCATTTGGAAATGCCACTGTGAGTAGTGCGGAGAAAAGTGTCGGTTGACTATACCGATCTGATTCATCATTTTCACTCTCATTCTCATTTTCTTCGCGTGAAATCTTTAATTTAATTCTTATGATGCTACATTCTGAGTTTACATCAGGTTCCAGCTCCCAAGATAGCATTGGATTACTTGAAAGCATTAGACGTATTTCCTCCTGATCCATTGGTGCGTTCACACACAATCTAACCCTCTTTTCATAATCTGTTTCAGGTTCAATATTCCCAAAATCACAGACTTCCGCGCTCAGTGTAGCAAACCGTTCTACTAATGCATTAATGGTCAAATAAACTTGTGGTGTCTTAGGACTATCTGTAAAAAAAATTGAAGTTGCTGTAGTCTGATCAGGGGGCAGTGCTGGTGGTGTAAAGTGTATCATAAACTTCACAACTGATTCTGGTTGGATGTGTGTTGGTCCTTCAATTTGAACAAAGCTATATCCCACCTGAATCCTGTGGATACTAATCGGTTGCTTTCCACTGTTTTTGGCAGTTATTTCCTGTGTGACTTTCCCCTTCCATTCAGGAACTGTACCGAAATCAAGTTCATGTGAAGAAAGGACTAACTCACCCGATGTATCCTGCTGGTTGTTGATGATGACAATTATCAAGGCAGAGATAAGTATAGCAGGGATTATGATTGTTGTGAGTATTTTACGTTTTGACACTGATTGATTTCCCTATATTATGCGCTGAAATAAATGTCAGGTAACAAGTTTTATTGTTTCTCGGTGGTTGAAATGCAGTGATGTATAGTATATTTTACTTAAAATACTCTGTCAATTAAAAAGCAGAGATACCAGAATCTTGATTTTTCTTTTGGAATTTTATGAAGAATTCAAATATAGATTGACTTAAAAGTGTGTTTTTTAAGCAAATTGGTAACCAGATATAACAAAAGGACGTTTATTGAATTAATGGTTAGTGACTAAGTTTTACTGAACTGAAATACATTCTATAATAAAGGAAGTAGAAAATCATGGCAAAGAAACTGATGAAAGCCGACATCATCAGCAGCGTCGTTGACAAGACTGATCTCACGAAAAAAGATGCTGCTGCAGCAGTTGAAGCGTTTACATCGACCATTCAAGATGCTTTGGAGAATGGCGATTCTATCGGTCTTATCGGCTTTGGTACGTTTGAAGTTAGGACTCGCGCTGCTCGTGATGGTCGCAATCCTCAGACAGGTGATAAGATCCAGATTCCTGAAAAGAAGGTCCCAGCATTCAAGGCTGGTAAGAAACTTAGAGACGCTGTCTCCTAAAGTTCTGTCTTAACGAACATTGGAAAAGTCGTAGGTGATACCTTATTTTTATGGGTGTCTTTACGACTTTTTCTTTTGGATAGAAGTAGGTTGTGTCATTTTAGCAATTTATGAACTTTTTCTTACATTCGTGCTTGATTTTTTGTAAGAATCAGAGTATAATTAAAACAAGGGTCCATAGCTCAGTGGTCAGAGCCGCCGGCTCATAACCGGCTGGTCCTAGGTTCGAGTCCTAGTGGGCCCATCTTCTCTCTTGGGGCGTTAGCTCAGGGGTACGAGCGCTACCTTCACACGGTAGAAGTCACTGGTTCAAATCCAGTACGCCCCATTGTTAAAGGCAGTGCCCTGTCTACCAATGAGTCAATCCTGTTAAATATGCACTATTGGAATTCACCCCTTACCGTTAATGCGCTTGCGATGGATAGATAATCCCTTCCTTCTTCAACCCTGTCGTGGTTGTAACTAACTCCTAAATGTAGATTTGCTGTAAGATGATTACTGAGTTTGTAGCCTGCCCGCAATGTTGTCTCGTATCGTTCAGACCGTTCCTCCCTGTTTGCACCGTAAGTCTCTCTACGGATTGCCATTGATATTGTATTTGTTAAGTCAAGGTCGTGCTTAAGTGGAATCCTGCCGAAGAATGGCACACGGATACCACCTTCGGTGCGGTAGCGATAGTCTATACTGAAGTTGGGTGTGACGATGAACGCTTCACTTGCAATGCCGCTACGAAGATGATCACGGATCGTTGTCCGAATCCCTAATGAGGTTCTGGTTTCTTGTCCCCATTTGTGAATCCAACTCAAGGAGGGAGTATGTGCGGAACTATCACTAAGGGTGACATCAAGGTTAGCACTCTCCCGTATGGTATAACTATACCGGAGTTGGAAACTGGATGCTTGTTGTGAATTGATCTTGATATCGCCTTCATAAGTTTCTGCATGGGATGTATAAGTACTACCATAACTCTTACGGAAACTATCTGCAAGACTAAGATTAGTTCCAAATGAGAGCCATTTCCAAGGTTCCATAGAGGTACGTAAGGTATAGCGGTTGCTTTTCCGTGAATTTGTCCGTTCATCCGCATCCTGTTCAAGTCTCCAAATTTCTAATAGCGAACGACCAGAATCAAGTTGTCTGAATGATTCGGACGCAGTGAAGTTGGCATTGGTGTTAATTGTAAATGTATTGATGATACGGTGGAGGAAACCTTCTTTGACAGCAGTGGGTGTATTTTTCTGTGCAGTTGCCATCTCAGATTTATCTCGGTTAATCCAATCATCTTGATTTTCCAAAAATTCTTGGATTTCCGATTCATCAATACCGGTTTCGCGCAGCTGTTGAAGAGTCTCATCCAATTCAGTTTGTGTGTCTGTTTTTTCCATCGGTGGTTTGTTACCAACATTTACCCCTTGGGTAGCAGGTTTTGTTTTAGGCAAAAGCCAACCGAACCATTTTTGAATGCGTAGATTCAAACCGACACTGACATTACCATTGAGTGAGGCGTCTTTCTTCTCGGTGAACCAGTTTTCTCTGAAGTTTACTCGGCTTGTCACGGTCGGACGTAACCCGATGAGATCACGGTTTAGTCGGGGTGTAAGTGAAAGCCGATGTTCACGCTCAGCTATTGTAAAGTCCGGTTCGGTTTCTTCTTCTTCAGATGGTGTGTTCGTGTTGGAAACTCCCGGAAAAGAAAATGACGATCTAAAACGATTCGGATCCCGTTTTTCATGTGTTCGTCTCACATCATAAGTTGGACTGAGACTGAAAGCGTTTATTGGACTGATGTTGAGTTTTATGGACCCGCTGTCTGTTTTCTCATCCCGATTTCTGCCGTAACCGTAGCTGTAATATGATGTAGATGTTGTGGTAGTATCCGTTGCGGTTTCAGGTTTTGCTATAATATCCTCGTGTCTATATTGTACATTGAAGCCAAGTTTTGAACCGATGTCATATCGGACAGTTCCTGTGTATAGATGGCTAACCTGTGTTCCTTGTCTTTCGTTCCAAAAGTCTTGATAATTGTAAGCGAATCCGAGGTTTGGAAATGGGTTTCGGTTGAGTTGCACTGATACATCGCGTCTGAGTGTTTCACTCTTGCCACTCTGATAGGATGTGTAGCTTGCCCCGTAATGCCTCCGTTTCAGATTCCTGTTCTCTGATAGAATATCTTATTGGTAGCCATTGAAAGATTGTGACATCCGCATCAATGTTATAGTCGTTGTTTGTCGTACTATACCCCCGGGATGATAGGCGTTGCCGTCCGATTTCACCCGCGCCACTCTCAAAATCTTTGTCTTGGCTTGCGTAACCCCCACGTAGTCTGACGATACTACCGAGTGAGACAGACATATTACCGCGCCGTGCCCATCCCGCACGAATGAGAGGATCACCCAGATGGATTTCGTTCACCCATATTTCACCACTGATTTCCTGATGAGTGTCGTTACGGATACCCAGCAGGATTCCACCGATGTTCTTTATGGTTAGTTGTGTTCGACTTGAACTTGTCCCTGTTCCTCTCACTGTAAAGCCATCCGGATGTCCATCTGGCGCGTTCGGTTCAGGTGTCGGTTCTGATACTTGATTAATCGTATCTAATTCATCGATCTGATTATCAATTCTGTCTGGATATTCATTTAAAGTGTTGTCTCTTAGGTCAATTTCTATCAGTTTCCATCCATCAAAATCTATCGGCACGGTGTATTCATAATAGTCTGTTAGATTCTCAAATATATTCTCATCTTCTTCCTGTTGTGGTTGGTTGAGGAAAGGGTCTGAACTGTAAAAGGAACTTCGGTAACCTGTAGCTACGTTAGGTGCAAGTTGTAGGACAAAGGTTGTATTACTTTTGTCTCCGTATAGCCATAAACGGAGCGTATCGTGCTGACTGAAATCCTGCCCTTCACTCTGTGTAAAGCCTCTTAGTTGTTTTGAGGTGATACCGTGGGATCCTGGGTAGAGATAGTATTCAAGACTCAATGTCTGTTCACGTTGCTGCCGTGTTTGAAAACCGACTGCTTCTGCTGTGTAGGGGTGCAATTTTCTGAATAATTCGTCATCCTCAATTTCATTATATGCGGCTTGATAGTCGTCATAATTGAAGTTATCTTTTGTCCCAACGATAAACTTTTCAAGTGTGTCATCAACGACCCGTTGTTCAGAAAGACCAGAAATCGTCTCTGAGACAGATTGCGTGATTATGCCTTGTTGCCATCTGTTTCCAACGATATCAATGGATGCCCATTGGAATGTTCCTGAAACATTGCCGGGGCGGTTCTTCATTAACCAGAAACGGAAATGCTGAACAAAGACTAAACTGGGAATACGAGTCCCTTCTGGCATGAATTGGGTGAGAGGAATACTAAGGAACGTCCAACCGTTGGTATTTTTTCCTTTGATCCATTCATTGGGGATTTCATTGAGAGGAATCGCAACCTGAAAATACGCATCAACGGTATCAAGGACACCATCTCCGTTTAAATCTTCACTATCTAAAATTTGGTTGTCTGCACCGAATGGTT
Source organism: Candidatus Poribacteria bacterium (assembly GCA_965261435.1). Taxonomy (GTDB): domain Bacteria; phylum Poribacteria; class WGA-4E; order WGA-4E; family WGA-3G; genus MSPOR6. The sequence continues at coordinate 512,218 of CBDHDL010000021.1, read as the reverse complement.
CAGATTGAAATGGACCGTCGTAACGCCAGCCAGTATCCTCAACTGTTTCCAGTCTACCGTTTCCAGCGTACCGTTGGGATTCCGGTAAGTTTTCCAGGTCAAGGTCAAGTGCATCAACAATTCCATCTCCGTTGGAATCCTCTAATGTCTGTGGGATGTCTTCACTGTCAAGTCGATCATCAGCGTCTGCATCTTCATTCACAGCACCAAGGTTGAGATATAGGGTAATGTCATCGTCCCCTTGAACGCGTAGCCACATTTCCACGAAACCGCGTTCTGATAAGTCAATACCAGATTTTGATATACCGTTTGAGAATCCGCCCCATTCTTCTACAACATCTGTAAATTCATAACCGATTTCCATTATTCGACGTTCATCTGTTGATAATGAAAGAGGTTGTATTGATGAACCGGGAACATCTCGGTTTCGCATGTAGTTACCGACTGCCTGGGATTCTTCCTTATCTTTCAATGCTACTTTAAAAAGCACTCTATTCTCGTGTGTCGGTATGACATAATAATCTTGTGAAGCCGTTCCTGATTGTCCCTGATCCGCGATATAAGGAAGACTGCTTGGATTCCATCTGTACTTGATGGTAGGAATTTGTGTTGTTTCTCGGACCCCTTCCATACTATCAATTAGTGCGACACCGATGCTATTTGGGTTATTGTGTGAATACGCCGACTCTCCGCTAAAGTCTATAGAGACAGGAAATCTTTGAACATTTACAAAAGGGAGTGGGTTGACTAACCAAGCCATGTTGAACGCTCTACCGAAACTGGTGTTGATATTGAATGCTTGCAACCGGTTTGGTACTTCGTTCACATTGGGTATTTCTACTATTCTCTGTCCTGTTGTTATAATATACCCAGTGGAAATATTGAACCCTTTCTGGAATACGGGATTGAAATAGTTCATAGTTGATCCGTATCCACCATAGTAACTTGAACCGATGCGCGAACGTCCACCAAAACTTCCGTAGCTGCTATATCCACTTCCAAAGTCTCCACTGAAACCGGTGCCACCAAAGCCTGTATTGTTTAGTCCAATACCTGAACGGGTGTCAGTCATAGGAAAGTTACCAGAAAATTGACCTCTATTGTTAAGGTTAGTTCTATCTAAACCGATCTGCGGTGTTTGCATCCCACCTAAGCGATTGAATCTGTCCTCAAGGTTCTGTTCTTTCTCTGACTTAGGCTTCGGTTTATGTGTGTATTCTAACCACAAACCTGCAACGGCTTGCTGTGACCCACCGCCAAATGGCGTTTTTTTTCGAATTCCACAACAATCTCATCAAATTCATCAAGTTCTATATTGAGGAATCTTAGCGTTCCTACCTCATAAATCATCATGTAGTCGGAGTCTCGTGTCAAGAGTCTCCCGTTTAGTCGTACTGTTTCACTGTTTGGTATGACAAATAAACCGACGTTATAGGTTTCGGATTGGTATGAATAGTCTGCAACGATAGTGTATATTTGGTCAGAACCTCGGAGGGTTTCAAGGTATATTGCTTCGTTATTGAGTGAATCTCTGTACCGGTAATATGGATGCTCAGGGTCAGTAATATGAAAAGGGTTTAAATGCGGGAAGCGTAATATTCCTCTGTCATAGTCAATGAATTCTGGGTCAACGATTCCATCTCCATTTTGGTCTAATCCGAATATTTCTATGTATGGGACAAGTCCGGCATCTGTCTGAAATGTCTCACTTTCACCTTGTCTGACGATAGTTAGTTGAAAGTCGCGTGGGTTAATGTTCCGATTTCCGAGGCTGTAAACGTGTGATGATGCTGTACCACGAAACCCTTTTTCCTTTAGGACAACATAACCGATTTCTTCACCTTCTTCATCTATAGTGCCGTCACCGTTTTCATCTGCAAAGACGTTTCCTGGATTTCCGACACTGCCACCGCCATCTCCGAGATATTCGTAAGCAACAACGATGGTATAGCTTGTGGAGATAGAGGAGAGGAATTCAATCTCCCCTGTTTCATAATCTATGTTGAAATCCTGTCCTGGGAACTGTGGATTGAAATATCCTCGACTGGTGCGTTGACCTCCTTGGTTGTTGCCGACTACGTTATCATCAATATAGATTTCTACACTTCCCTGTTTTATTGGAAGGTATGCGTTGTGCAGCAAATCGTCTTCTCCTTTGTGGATCAGATAAAACCTATTTTTCACATAGTTTGCATCCGCAACCTGAATTCCTCGGGGTCCATAGCCGTAACTTGCTCTCCGAGACTGTCCCCGAAATGTCCGTACTTCACGGACACCTTTACTTCTTGAACCGAATGCGGTGATACGGGTGTTTTTGTACTCAAACACACCTTCAAGACCAAATAGATTTCGGTTGATGTTTAGAAAGCGTGTGTTTGGTAGGCTAAGTGTGATATCACCGAAAGAGATAGTTTTGATGAAACTGTCGGGTTTTCCCTCATACCAGATTTTAATTTTCTGTTCTTTTGCGCCGCCGAATCCATATCCACCGTAACCTGAACCACCATATCCACCATATCCGCCACCGTAGGTATCACCTGCATTGTAGTCAACAGCGATATGCGTGCGTTCACCGACACGTCCATGTAATCCGATTTTTTGTTGTTGTCTGATATTGATTCCAGTTGAGCGGGGGATACCACTGCCATAATTACTATATCCTCCCCCGTATCCTGTACCGATACTGCCGTATCCACCACCGAGCCCGCTGCTATACCCGAAATCTTCATATCCATAGGAGGAACTTAGTCCGAGATCAAGACCTGAACCGTAGCTTCCGTAGCTGCTATAACCCAAACCACCATAACGGTTTAGATCCCCCTCACCAAAGTAGTGAGTTTTGTTAACTTCAACAGTTACCGATTGAAACCCTGTTATTTGTAGGTTTGAATCCATCGGCAGGTCAATGCCTTTAGTATCATTTTTTTTGCGAGGTCTCCAATCGTAGAGTTCCGAAAGGTCTCCCAATTTGGGCGCGTATCTCCAGCGACGTAGTGTTTCTAAGTATGGAATCAAGACCTGACGCCGTATCGGTATTTCTAAATCTTCGTCTTCAGTGATTGATGGGGGGTCTTCTGTTTCTGTCTCAGTTCTTGGTTGAGGCCATGGATCTTTTTCAGGTTTCTTGCTAAATGGATTCTCAAACGGGTTGAGAATGATAGTTTCCTGTTGGGGTGGTTCTGTAGTTTCTTCTTTATCAGCAGTTAAGGCAGGTTTCGTAATGAAAAGTAAGCAGAAGGCAGCAAGCAAAAGTAAACAGCATGTAGACTTTGGGTTCAAAAGAGTATACTCCATCAATAGAGGTGTTATATTTTCTATTAAAACGGAAAAGCATGTGCTGGGTTTACGTTATATGTAAAATGTTTTGCAAGAAACGTAAATAATCACAGACCTTGACATTAATTTAGACTTCGTATAGGCTATATCTATCATTTCAAATTACCTTTTAATTGGCATTTATGGTGAGGTATGTAAATAAATAGAAACTTCGCCTGTAGGGTGATCTCCGAATCGCGACTTAACACAATGATAGTCGGGAATCGGAGTTCCTTCCTACAATTCATTGATGTTCAATTTAATTCTGGAACATATATCATAAATCATTTATGTGGTGAGTTCTTTGTTGTTTGTGATGTGTTTTTATTACGACATCGGACAGGGGACCCAGTCCCTACGACAACGGACAGGGGGACCCAGTCCCTACGACAACGGACAGGGGGACCCAGTCCCTACGACAACGGACAGGGGGACCCAGTCCCTACGACAACGGACAGGGAAACCCAGTCCCTACGACAACGGACAGGGAAACCCAGTCCCTACGACAACGGACAGGGAAACCCAGTCCCTACGACAACGGACAGGGGGACCCAGTCCCTACGACAATGGACAGGGGGACCCAGTCCCTACGACAATGGACAGGGGGACCCAGTCCCTACGACAACGGACGCAGTGATGAGAAATTTATGGACAATTGGAGAATAATAAATGAGACCTCCCAATATAATATTAATGATGTGCGACGACCTTGGATATGGCGATGTAGGATTTAACGGAAATGAGATTATCAAAACACCGAATTTGGATTGTCTTGCAAACAATGGTATCCGATTTACACGTTTTTATGCGGGAGGACCAGTATGCTCACCGACGCGGGGTACGTGTTTAACCGGGCGACACTATTTTCGCTATGGCGTGACACATGCTAATCGCGGGCACTTACCTGCTCAAGAAATAACATTACCCCGCATGCTAAAATCTTTTGGGTATACTACCGGACATTTTGGCAAATGGCATCTGGGTACACTGGACAGAAACTATTCTGGAAAACGTAATCGTAATCCAGCGCGGAATTATGCCCCGCCGTGGGAGCGAGATTACGATACGTCTTTTGCAACGGAGTATGCAGTTCCCACATGGGACCCTGCTGTTGGTATTCAGGGGAACGGAGAGCGTTTGGACCGTCCATGGGCTTCGCCGTATTACGAAAATGGTAAACTGGCAACGGAAAATCTGGAAGGATGCGATTCACGGGTGTTGATGGATCGCGCGATCCCATTTATCGAAAAAGCAGTTGAAACTGGTAAATCGTTCTTTTCGACAATTTGGTTTCATGCACCGCATACGCCTGTCGTTGCGGGGCCGGAATATCGCGCAATGTATGCTGACTACAGCGAAGAGGAACAGCACTATTACGGTTGTATTACCGCCATAGATGATCAGGTGGGAAGATTGTATCACGCATTGGCAGCATGCGGTGTATCGCAGAACACCATGATCTGGTTCTGTTCGGACAACGGTCCTGAAGGACGTACAGGTCGAGATGGTCGCAACCGCGGATCCACTGCCGGTTTGCGTGGACGAAAACGATCCTTGTTTGACGGAGGTGTAGGTGTGCCTGCTCTATTGCACTGGCCAGGCCATGCAGACCCTGGTCGCGTGGTGAAAATGCCGTGTAGCACGCTGGATTACTTCCCGACAATTGCCGAGGTAATAGGGTATAAAATGCCAGATAAACGTCCGATTGACGGCGTAAATCTGCTACAAACCATTGAAGGTGACATGACAGAACGACCTACTCCCATTCCGTATCGGTTCAACAGTGGAAAAGGATCAATGTTTGGTGCACCGACCATCGCAATGATGGACAACCGTTATAAATGCTTGACCAACCTATCAAGTGATGGCAGTGAAGATTTGTGTTTTGACATGATTAAAGACCGCTCAGAAACGACGAACTTGGTAATTGAGCAACGCGATCTTATGGAGCAAACACGCAATACGCTGCGCGAATGGATTCGATCTTGTGAGATCAGCCACAACGGTGGAGATTACGACGAAAAATATGAACCCGTCGCGCCATTTGAAGAAGTCACGGGAGACTGGCGGTGAAGATATAACAGATATTAATATAGAAATGGAAAACTAAATAACCCTGATAGACAAAAGGGTGTGTAATGTTTTTGGCAGAGCATTGTTTTTTGCTTATGTTCGGTTTTGTTTAAATAGCACTCCGCTGGAGTGCGGTCACTTGACACACATTTTTCTATAGACATATTGCTCCGCTGGAGCAAAGAGCGTTCTTGACAGGTCAGAGATATCCTCACGCCAGAGGTGTGATATGTCGATAGGACTCTCAATGTCCAAAACCCTGCACTCTATATGAAGATCAAATAATAAATTGGGTAATTTGGACCCCGACACGGTAGGTTCGGTTTCCTAACCGAACCGGGTTTGTGCCAATTGCGTTCATAAAGGTTTTCGCGAAGGATCCGGGTATGTCAGAATACGCGTTTGGTATTCTGAATTGATTAGGAAATCGCACCTACCGGCCTGGGAAAATCACTAAATTGACGCCTATGGTTCGGTTTCCTAACCGCACCGAATACAAAAATCAGAATTATCAAACTAACGTTATGTCTAATTTCCTGCGATAATCGGAGTAATCTAAATGGATATTACAACTATTCCTTGGCAAATGTTGCTATTGTGTGGGGTGTCGCTCTGTGTTGGTTGGGGAATTCGTGGGAATTTTGGTCATGAATACGGTGCGGCACTACCCGGTGCACTGACTGCTATTGCTCTTGTTCTGCTATCGGGACGAGAAGATTGGCTACGTTATGTCCACTATTTTGCCTTATTCGGTGCAATTGGATGGTCTTTTGGTGGCAGTATGTCCTATATGCAGGTCGTTGGTTATTCACATTCATCTCATTCGCCGACTGTACTCTACGGTTTTGCGAATCTATTTGTAATCGGTTTTCTATGGGGAGCCTTAGGGGGTGCAGGTACAGCGCTCCCAGCGTTTATTGCGAGTGCCGATGAAAATACGCTACCACTGTTTATTGTTCCGGTTTGTGCTGTATTTATTGGATGGTCACTTCAAGCGGTTGTGGTGGATCGTATCTTCACACCAAGACGCATGCAGCGACATGAAAGTCCACTTTATTGGTATGATTCAGACTGGTTAGCGGCACTGGTTGCCATTGTGTCTTCTATTATTGTTATCATATTCAGAAGACAGATAGATATGGGAACAGCCCTTGTGCTATATATGGGTGTTGGATGGTTTGTCGCGTTCTTGCTCTTGGTGAACGTTTTTAAACTTCGTATGACACCCCCACGGGGAGATAATTGGTCCGGATGTGTTGGAATGGTTGTAGGTGTTTTAGTATACTGCTGGCAATATAAACTTGGTGGGGTTGCTTTTGTAACCTTGATGACAGGTTTTGCAGGAGGGGTTGCGTTTTCATTTGGACAATTACTGAAGCTGCTTTGTATTAGAACAGGACTCCAAACGAATTGGCACAGTGTAATGGAGCAGTTACAAGGGTTACTATTTGGATTTGGAATTGCGGTGACATTCGGCTTTGTTTTAGAACGCACACCTCTGTTGGAGACTGATCCCGTAATACCGTACTGGATGGATATGTTCGCTTTATTTTGCGTGATCATTGCATTGACATACCTCAATTATCGGAAAGCAGTGCAAACATGGGTAGAGACTATTGAATCTCTACCTAAACGGATGTTTGGGATACCGGTAGTCGGTTGGTTTCGTCATTCCAGAGGGTGGATAGGCTGGTTTGAGATGTTCTATATCTTGATCAGTATCGCTTTTGTTGTGGTTTTAGCGGTTAATCTGCGCGATCCGATTCCTTTTATTTCTGAAAGTTGGATGGGAAAGGGGCAACTACTCTATCTTGTTTTATTATGGTGGATGGTCGTTTTCAATTTTGAGCGAGCGTTAGTGAATTTCAGTCCGCATAGATTGGTAACAGAAGGTGTGGTAACGCTCAATGCGATTGTCTGTACCGTTTTGGTGACGATTAGTGCACAAGACGTTCCGAAACTAATTGGAAGTAGTTTCTCATTTTCTGGATGGTTGTTGGCGGTGTCGTTGTGGGGGATTGCAGTGATGGCAGTGACGACAGTGTCTTTCTGGGGTATTAAACATGTGCTTTATGGAAGACAGCATGCACCTGGGGCATCGTTACATATCCGTTTTGGAGAGGATTCTAATGCGCCTAAGCAGAAACCGAAAGCGGGTGAACCGCACCCTTAGGGTACTACGCATCTTTAGGATACTATAAACAATTTTTAAGTATCAATATAGTTAACAGAAAAGTGATAGTGACTCAGAAGTTAGAATCTAAGTCACTATCACTTTACAGATGTTATATTATTTATTGAGTATTTTAGGAATTGTGTTGGTGTCAATTGCTGATAACAACTATTGTCTATGGCTTTTGATTTGCACCTTGATAGAAAATTTCATCTGATACATATCTACGTTCAAATGGATGGGATATATTATAAGGTGCTCGCTGTTTGATCGTATCCTTTATAGGTTCAACAAGACGTTGATATTCCAAATTTAGACGTTCAAATTCTAATAGGATGTTAATATCAACATTATTATTCTTTTTCGCTATTTTCTTTTTTGATTGCATAGAGTCTTTCATTAGATTAATCTCCCGATTGGAAATTTATTAGAAAAATTCACGACTATGAATAAAAGATTGGAAGTTCCCTCTCTGCATGTAGTCACTGAGCAACGCAACGTAGTTATTAAGTGAGAACAAAAGATCTTCGTTATCTTCAATTTTCTCAATTTTCAAACCTAATTCACTTAATACTGTTCTTGGAAGCATGCGTGCATGGGAATGCCAACGTTTATTATCGCTAAGTGCATCGGCAATTTCTTTTGCTCTTTCCTCCTTTTCTTTTTCAGTTACTTTTTTACCCGAAGAACTATGTTTGTTCCAATCTTTGAACTTATAGTTTGACAACCATTTGGTCAGTAATTCTTTTGATAATTCACACGCTTGTTGAAATTCATGGAGTTCACCCAAATCAAGTTTATCAACAAGTGCGAATTCAACAGTAGTTAGATCTCCAGATTTTGATTTTTCTTTAAGGGTTTCATATTCATTGAGGTATCCTAATGCTGGAACTAATTTGTCATCTCTAACAATTTGAGGATCTATTGGACCTAAACATGAGGAATGGCTCATGAAAATTCTATTACCAGCCATGGCTAAAACCGTTCCTGCTGACATTGCATAATCAGGTATCAAAAAATCAACTTCATCATAAGTATGTCGTATAATGTTGACAATACGTTCAACGACTTCTACTACACCACCTATAGTTTCTAATATTACAACCATCCTTTCCTTTTTAGTGGGAAGTAAGTCAATCACACGTTTTACCGCATTTGCTATAGGGTGTCTTATCGGACTAAAGATTGTAATTGCATCTGCTTCAAATATTTCTTCAATCTCACCTAAATAATTATTTAATTGTATCCGTGTATGTCGATCAACAGGGCGTAATAAGTCAAAAGCATCCAAATTTGTTTACTCCTTATGATTATTTTATTACTCTTTGTGATTATTTTATCATACTATAACATAATTGACACAAACTGTCAAGTTATTTTCTATTTTCGGGTGTGTAAAGTTTTAGTCACAATATGCTTCTGTTTCATAAAGTTCTCGTCAATAAAGGTGTGAAATTAGCCACCTCTTCTGTCCTTAGCTTCCAGAGCACCTGATGTTTATGAAAATACCTTGACACTCCCAAACACCCTTCCACGTCATCCGCGTCCTCCGTGTCCTCCGCGGACTCTGGGATTAAGCCTCTTATCCTGTAAATCCTGGTAATCCTGTAAATCCTGGATCAGACAATTACATTCTTCCACCCTTCCGTGTCTTCCGTGTTCTCCGCGTAATCAGCGATTCAGACAAAAACAGTGCCAATTACTTTAAGCACCCGCTGCGATAATTTCATTGTAAAATTAACACAAGTATGTTAAACTAAAATCAATCATAAAAGTTAGGAGGCATATAATGAAATCACAAATATTCTATGAACCTGAATCAATGAGTCTTGAAGATCGACCTGTTCCTGAACCGGGGGGCAATGACCTGTTAGTTCAAGTCCGTTCTGTCGGTATATGTGGTTCTGATGTTGCATATTATTTCGGTTATAGTTCACTTGAAACCGATGATGGAAAAGGACCGCTAATTCTTGGACATGAGTTTACTGGTGAGGTCGTTGAAGTCGGTGATGAAGCGGGAAAAACTGGCGGATTTAAAGTCGGCGACCGTGTTGTTGTCAATCCAGTACAATCAAACCCAGAGTCTTTCTGGAGCCAGAAAGGTTTATCCAACCTATGTCCTGAAAAACGCATTTTAGGGGTAGGTGTTGATGGCGGTTTTGCGGAATACGCAGTCTCTGACTACCGTTGGACGGTAAAACTACCGGACAATGTCACTTACGATCAAGGTGCGTTAACCGAACCCCTCGCGTGTGGATTATACGCTGTCAACAATCTCAATGCCGAAGAGGGACAGACTGCTGTTGTCTTCGGTCCTGGACCTATCGGTCTCATGATGGTACAAGTCCTAAAAAGTCGTGGTTTGAAAAACGTCCTACTTGTCGGCACTCGCGACTATCGGTTAGAATGCGGAAAAGACCTTGGTGCAGATTTAATCGTCAATGTGAGTGATGAAGACTCTCCGCATTATGTTGAAGACCTCGGTGAGGCTATACAGGAACTTAATAATGGTGAATTAGCAGACCGCGCTATTACAGCGACAAGTTCGCTTGATGCAATTCATACTGCCCTTGCAGTTACTGGTAGACACGCAACCGTCGTTATATTCGGACTTCCAGGGGATAATGATGTGATGGAAGTACCTATTCTTGATACGATCCTAATGGATAAAACTATCAGGTTTTCATGGCTGGCACCGGATACATGGGAAGAGGCAGTTCAACTCATCTCCAGTGGTGATGTGAACATGGACAAAATTATCAGCCACGAATTTTCGCTTGATTCACTCGTTGAAGGCATTACGAAGGTACGTAATCGCGAAGATAGTTGTACAAAAGGGTTGATAAAGGTCTCATCATAAACCGGTAACCGATATGGGTATACCATTTTTTATTGTCTTTGTCTTATCAATTGTTTTTTTGACTCTTGCCGTAACAGGTTGGGGTAACCTTGTATCTGTTGAGTGGCCCGAGCAAAACCCATCTGCTAAGACCGTTGACGATGTTACTGTTGCCCCTTACCTGGGTCTAAAACTAAATTATTGGGCGATAGCGCAGTGTGTTATCGGATTTTTACTATTCTCAGGTAGTCTCTATCTGATGGGGTTTTTGCTCTATCTTGAGGAACGCGAGAGTGGAAGAATAATGAAGAATGTAAAAAGTTTTGTTAGATTAAGGCAATTTTTGGAACGTCGTCGGAATAGGGATGTATCATAATATAGAATTTGGTGCTATCCCGTCGGGTTTCGTTCCTCTACCCGACCTACGGAAGAATGGAATAAAAATAATCAAGTCATATTGAGTAAAACCGATAAATATGGTAAAATAAAGATCATTCATGCATAATTTGAGTGCAATCATTTTCATTGAAGTCAATGGACATAGGGTTTAAGTATGCTATTGCCACTTATTCCATACCTGATCCAATAAAGATATCTGAGTTTAAATGTAGGTCCTATTTTTTTGATTATTTATGAGAGGTTCTCTTATGACTGACAAAAATGAAAAACAACTGAATTTCAATTGTCTTCCGAAACAAGTTCCCCTTAAGTTTTTTAACCGGTATATTAAACCTCATTTGTCAACAAGGAAGAAAGGGCCAAAACCTAAAGTATCTTCATATAAGACATTTAATTACATCCTCTATGTTTTACATACAGGTATACAATGGAATCAACTCCAGACACGGCGCAACGAAATCCATTGGTCTAATGTCTATAAATGGCATAATCGGTGGTCAAAAGATGGTTCTTATGAGAAGTTATTTGAAGCATCTGTTGTACATCTTCTTGATACGGATCAACTTGACACCTCTTGTTTACATGGCGATGGTTCAAACACCGTCGTAAAAAAAGGGGGAATGGCACCGGTTATTCAGGACACAAACATCAAAAAGGTGAAAAAGAGTTGACTATCACTGACAATAAAGGGTTCGTCATTGGTCCGATAACTGTCAGTCCGGTGAACAAACATGATACAACACTCTTGCCTGAGGCATTGTCTGAATTCATCTCCTTCAGTGATCGCATTGGAATGGAACTTGAGAGTTCCGCTCTAACGCTGGATTCCGGTTTTGATTCCAAGTTGAACCATAAGCTTATCAAAGAACAAGGTCTGATCCCAGTGATCTATCCGAACAAACGGAATACTAAAGAACCTATCGCTATCGCTCGCAAGTTTCGGTGGTTTAGAAAAGATTTATACAAAGAACGATATAAAGTAGAGCGAACTTTCGGGTGGCAAGATACCTATCGGAGACTCGCACTTAGCTACGACAAACTCAAAGAAACCCGTTTAGGTTATCGTAATTTAGCATATTCAATGATAAACTTTCGGGTGACTTTCAACGATTCTTAGATGTTACTCGCTATGAGTTCAATTAAAATTGGTATAATACCTTTTAACATGGCAGACCAATTAAAAAATGATTTACTTCTTCGTGCTGCGAGATGTTTACCGGTAGAACGTGTACCTGTCTGGATGATGCGGCAAGCAGGTAGGTCTGATCCTCTCTATCGGAAAATAAGACAAGAAACCAACCTTCCATTAGAACGTCTGTTCCGAACATGTCCCACCCCGATGTCGGAAACGGATGTAGAGTTGGCAGTCAAAATATCACTTCTTCCCAAACGTATCGGTGTGGATGCTATAATTGTTTATAAGGATATCCTCACCCCACTGTCTCCAATGGGTGCACACTTCCGCTTTTCACCCGGTCCTGTTTTAGATGAACCGATACGCACGCAATCACAAGTGGATGCACTTAAACCCGTGGATGATCCTGACGTTCAATTAAGGTATACTGGACATGTTATTCGGGGGCTGCGTGAAAAATTGGCAGGTGAACTCCCGCTTATCGGTTTTAGTGGTGCCCCTTTAACGCTCGCTTTTTTTCTGATTGCGGGGGAGAGTCCGATGAAACGCGGGGCTGGTATCTCAGAAAAAGCGGTTCCGGTATTTGAAATGATGGAGACCGCACCTGAACTACTTCACCTACTGTTAAATAAATTGACAGACATGACGATAAACTATCTGAATTACCAGATAAGCGCAGGAGTGCAGCTTGTGCAACTGTTTGAGTCAATTGCGGATGTGTTATCAGTGGAGATGTACGAAAGATTTGCACTCCCATATCACCAACGTATTTTTGCCGAACTGAATGCAGAGACACCGTCAATCATGTTTGCAAAAGAGTTTCCTTACGTTAATATAATGCAACAGAGTGGGGCTGACGTGTTAAGTATCGGAAAATGTGTTGATTTTGGTAGAACCAAAAAGGAACTCGGTGATTCAGTCGCATTGCAAGGAAACGTGGATAACGATATACTGCGTGATGGATCTTTTGATGACATAACGCAGGCTGTAAGTACCTGTATGGAACAAGGTGGAAAGACAGGCCACATCTTAAATCTAAGCCATGGACTTCACAGAGACACACCATTTGAAAATGTAAAACATTTCGTAAATATCGCAAAGACATTGTAGGACTCTTAATGAAAAGTAATCAAGAAAACCCTTTCGGACCACGACAATACGGAGAACTTATTAAGGTAACAGATCGCGTATATCTATTTCGAAATATCGTTAACTCTTCCATAATTGTTGGCGATAAAGGGGTCGCAGTAATAGATACCCAAGTGAATCAGATGATGGCGAGACGACTTCTGCATAAGATTCGTACGGTAACGGATAAGCCGATATTATATGCGATTAATACGCACTACCACTGGGATCATACTAATGGAAACACGGTCTTTCATGAGGCAGGAGCGACAGTCGTTGCACGTGAGATGACGAAAGACTTTATGGTGAACAGGTCACCGCGTCAGGAGGATTTCCTTCGTTCCCGCGGGTTCATGCTCGGTGATCCGCCGTTTTTACCACAACAGACGTTTACGCACGAAACAGAACTCGATTTAGGCAATCAACCACTACATCTTGTCCATTTAGGAAAAGCAGAAACAGACGACGCGACTGCTATTCGCATTCCTGCTGAAGCATGTATTGTCTCAGGCGATACAGTGATGACCGGGAGTTTCCCAATTTTTGGACAACCCGTGATGAATGAGGGACTGATGGCTAACAACGATTGGATTGAAACAATTAAAGAACTAAGGACCTACAACCCTGAACATGTGCTACCGGGACACGGACCTTTAGCACACGAGGCAGAGATAGATTTATTGATCAAAATTGAGTCTTACTTTCTCACAGAAGTGCGCAAGCGGGTGGAGCAAGGGATGGCTTTGGCAGATTTGCTAAACGAGATGGAAGCAAACATGCCGAATTGGATTCGCGACATTGCTGAAGTATGGGGAACACCACGTTACGCTATTCTACGGGTGTATCGTGGACTGATAGATGACCCAGAACCTGGGTGGCAACATTTAAAACCTTCTGCTATTCCAACGGTGGATTTGGATAGACTTCGTGAACGCACACAAGAACTGACAGAATTTGAAGCGTATCGTGAGACTGCTGAAGAGGTGGCAGAAGGGAATGATTTCGGTTTAGCCATCGGAATTTTGAAATCTGCAACTGAGAAGTTCGCAAGTTTGCCTGAAGCTTGGACAGCTTATGCGGATTTACTCACACAAGCGTCTCGTAGTGTGTCAAGTGTGCTTGAGAAAGGTGATTTTTTCTTTGAAGCAAAAAACGCACTGAATATGGCACTTGAACTGGACCCTGATCATGCACCCGCACATCTGTTGCGTGGATACAATCATATCCTATCTGCATATCGGAATGGGGATGACACGAAACAGGGAACGGAATCAATCTATAAGGCATTAGTTAGCGGTCTTCACGGAACGCAGCTTGCACAAGCATATTTTGCCATTGGTCTCGCACATCGCACGAATGGTGATGAAACAAATGCACGCGAAGCTTTTACGCAAGCGATTGCTGTGGACCCAACCTATATACCAGCACAATTTGCAAATATGGCTTAGGAGATAAAATGAAATACGATAGTGTTTTACTTGTTGCATTTGGTGGACCGACCCCCGGCTGCTGTAAGAAATATGATACTGATAAATGTCCTGGTGAAGCCTACTGTTTTGTTGAAGGTATTGCCGGAGATGCAGAATCTCAAAAAGAACGTGTAAAAGATATATCATCGCATTATGTGAAGTTGGGAGGGTTTTCACCATTTAACGAACTCACCTTCAAACAAGCGAAGGCATTACAAAACGCTTTGGAAAAGCGAGATTTACCATTACTCGTATATGCTGGATTTAGACACTGGACACCTTATTTAAAGCAAGTGATTGCCGAAATGTCAGAAAAGGGACATCGCAACATGCTCGGTATTATCATGGCACCGCATCAGGCAAAAGTCAGTTGGGAATGGTATCAGCAGACAGTAAAAAAAGGTATTGAAGCACTTGAGGGGGACGAGATGACGATTGATTATATTACGCCTTGGTACACACATAAAGGATATGTTGGTGCTATCGCAGATATTATTAAAATAGCAAGTGGTGATAAATTAGAGCATGCGGAACTGGTGTTCACTGCACATGCTATTCCTCAAGTCGCAGCAGATACCTCACCTTATTCACAACAGTTCGAAAAGACTGCTGAAGCAGTCGCAGAGGAAATAGGAAAGGAACATTTTAGTTTGGCATATCAGAGTGAAGTTGAGAGTAGTCCGATACCTTGGACACAGCCTGATATTAACGAATGGATTAGAGAAAAGGCAAGAGAAGGTGTTGAGACCGTCGTCGCATCTCCGATCGGATTCCTGTGCGATCATGTTGAGGTATTGTATGACCTTGATATAGAGGCAAAAGAGATAGCGGAAGAATGTGGAATTGATTTTATCCGGGCAGGAACTGTGGGTGATCATCCGAAGTTCATCGGTATGTTAGCGGATTTTGTTTGTGAGAAGTTCGGTAAATAGATATTACGTTTAATTAAGGCGATTCGTTAATCCCGCGACTAAAATCAATAAAGACGCTAACCAGTTGGTCTATATAAGGAATACTTTGATGACGTTAGACAGCAAACACGCTATCGTTATCGGTGGTGGAATCACAGGTTTAGCTGCGGGGTATCGCTTGAAACGCGAAGCGGAGAATAGAAACATTCCGCTTACCTTAACAGTGCTTGAAGCGAGTAATAGGGTGGGAGGAGTGATTCAAACTGAGCATAGAGATAGTTTTATTATTGAACACGGTCCCGATGCCTTTATTTCAACTAAACCGTGGGGAAAAGCATTATGTGATGAACTCGGTATTGCAGGAAAACTTATAGGAACTAATCCTAAAGTTAGACGTAGTTTTGTCGTTCGTAAAGGAAAACTCATACCGGTGCCAGAGGGTTTTTATATGATGGCACCGGGTTCTTTTTTGCCTTTTATTAAAAGTCCTATCTTCAGTTTGCTCGGTAAACTTCGCATATTACTTGACCTATTTATTTCTCGTAGTAGCGATTTGAGCGATGAATCGGTTGCGGATTTTGTCAGACGTAGACTTGGTAAGGAAGCGTTTGAACGGATGGCACAACCAATGATAGGCGGTATCTATACATCAGATGCAGAAAACCTGAGTTTGAAAGCAACGTTTCCACGATTTTTGGAAATGGAACGGGAACACGGGAGCATCATCAAAGCACTCTTAGCACAAAAACGTAATGCCTCACAAACAAGTCGTGATACAAGTGGACCACGTTATAGTCTGTTTCTATCTTTCGAAGATGGCATGCAGACTATAATTGATACACTTGCTGAAAACCTTTCAGGCTGTATACAGCTACATTCCAGAGTGACATCTATTCAGCGAACAGAAGATAAGAATGGTTGGTGTGTTCACCTTGACAATAGTGATAGGTTAGAAGCCGATATACTCTGCATAGCACTTCCCGCACCGCAAACAAGCGAACTGTTATCAGAAGTTTCATCGGAACTTTCCGAGAGACTATCTACTATTCCCTATTCTTCATCTGCTACAGTCAATCTTGCGTTTCGTCGTGAAGATGTAACGCACCCATTGAATGGTATGGGTTTTGTTGTGCCTATCACTGAGCAACTTAACTTAATTGGATGCTCGTTTAGTAGTATGAAGTTTGAAAACCGTGCCCCTTCGGATTATATTCTACTTCGCGCGTTTGTTGGTGAGAGTACTAATTATATTAAAGGTAATGTAAACGACAAAAGCACATGTGATGAATTGGTCTCAGTAGTACTTAAAGATGTATCAGAATTACTTGGCATTGCAGCGGAACCCATTTTTTCAGTCGTGAGTCAGCATTCACAAGCGATGGCACAATATCATGTAGGACATCAGAAATTAATTGCCGACATTGATGAATTTGCGAAAGAATTGCCCGGTGTTGCATTAGCAGGTAATGCATATCACGGTATCGGTATTCCAGATTGTATCCATAGTGGTGAGAAGGCGGCGTTGGCATTGATAGATATATTATAGTGTTCTGTCAATACGTAACTTGTAGGTCAGGTTTCGTTCCCCTATCTGTTCAAATTTGGTTGGGAATTCAAACCGAGTAGACGTTTTAACGTAGGTGTTGCCCGGGCAAGAACTTCGTCTGAGACAATTTTTAAATGATCCTGTTGCGGTTTCAAAACAGATCTACAGAAGAATCCGAGTAAAGCGACTCTTGCTTCGGAAGTTCTGTTTTCAGATGAACCGTGCCATACAGCACCGTTGACAATTAGCACTGAACCGCGCGGACCACAGAGTTGCAATTCGTCATCATATTCAATACCGGGTTCAGGTAGTGTTTCCAATCTTTTATGACTTTTCGGTACACAACTGGTTGCACCGTTGTCAAGCGTGAAATCATCTAAAAACCAAACGCTGTTCGCAACGAGTGGGAAGTTGGGACGCGGTGTAGGAAGTGCAGATAACGGATAATCAATGTGAAGTCCACCATCTGGCGCACCGGGATAAAGCGCGTTAACTGTGAAGGAACTGAGAGTACAGTCCGCACCGAGTAGATACGCCATCGCAGCGAGCATCTTCGGTTGTTGGATAGCGGTTTCAAAGACCTCACCTTTATCAATGAGATTCCAGACCCGTTGCGCGCTCTCGTTTGCCATATAGGTATGACCTGTTCCGTCTTTTTGCTCTGATGTCGCAAGTTCTAAAGCACGTTTACGGAGTTGATCTGTCGCTGCATCGGTTATCAGATTCTTCATGAGAAGATAACCTTTTTTATCAAGTTCAGTTTTTTCAAAAGTTGTTAACATTGAAGTGATTTTACTCCTATACCATTTTAAGTTGACACTTTAATCGTTTAATGTTATGCTGTCAATTAAATTCTGATTTTTCTTGTATCTTTAAATAGAATTTATGCGTAAAAAAGTGACGAATTTGATTTGACATGTATTTTGATTTGTAGTATTATATTAATTGCCGATTGCAATTTAATCGATGAATTTAGATTGGCGGGGACATTTTTGCGAATTGCTTAAATAAAAACGCCGTGCACCGATTAAATGCTTGCTTAATACTGTTACTTTTGTTAGAATAGCAGATGTATTTATATTTTGGGTTATAAGTTTTAAAAAAACATTTTGTGTAATCACCCGATTCTGTGTATGTTAACCTTCACGGAGATTTATGGTCAAATACAAAATTCGGTGCCCGATTATTGCTTGCTTTGACCTTTTACGACGGATATGTTGAAACAATCATGGGGTGTGTTACGTATGCGAAATAGAAATTTGATTCTTGGTAGTAGGCTGTTAGAATTGGATGGGCAGACACCTACCTCCTGTCGTTTTGTTGTGTTTCCCGCTTGCCCATCTAAAACTTCAGTATTTAGTCTCGTTTTCGCGTAGACTTAACGAGGAGGAAGAGTTAATGAAAAAACGAACACTTGTTTGTTTTTTGATTTTTACATTGTGTGTTTTTCACATTTTAATAACAGACACCGCGTTTGGACAGGACGCAACTCCTGAAGAACTTTGCCAACAGGTGTTTGACAAGTATAGCGCAACGCTTACGGATAGTACAGTACTGCAAGATGGAACTACAACAACCAAAGATGCGATTGTAGCTGTCCTCACACTATTGAGTGATCCTGCGGTATTGGAGAACCCGCTGGTTGCTACATTAGGAGGCTTTGAAGCAGCTTTAGATTTAGTTCTTGGAAATCCGGTACTGTTAAAAACTGCATTACCGGACTTACCTGCAGAAGATGCTGATAATTACATAGAGCTTCTGAGAAAACCAGCAGTCCAAACAATGCTTAAGGATCAAACTGTTCGGACATTGATCCAGAACTCAGAAGCAGTAAAGGCACTTTTATCTAAAATTGAAGCAGCAACTGTTGATCCTCCCAAGGATCCAGTTGATCCTCCCAAGGATCCAGTTGATCCTCCCAAGGATCCAGTTGATCCTCCCAAGGATCCAGTTGATCCTCCCAAGGATCCAGTTGATCCTCCCAAGGATCCAGTTGATCCTCCCAAGGATCCAGTTGATCCTCCAACTATGGGAGAATTGCCACCTGTTAATCTCGTTACTTCAAACTTCAATGGTAAGTCACGGCTTGGTGGTCTCTCTCTAAATCCGATATATGGTAGAGAGTTTGTTAAAAGTCTAATAAGGTTTGGAGGCATTGATGAAACCGACGCTTTTGTTGAACCTGTTGTTGATTTTGTTTTGGCACAGATCCCGCAAGGATTTCTGCCAAAGAAGCAGATAAGACAAATCTTGACAGCACGACAGCGTACATCAATTTTCCACCAAAATGAACTTATCCCATTTGAACGACCGGAATTGCATGAAGAGAACTTTGGGAACGCCATTTCACCTGCTCTTACAGAATTACTTTATACCAATGGAGATAGGGAGAGTAGATATCTGGCAAGCGATAATCTGAACGTGTATGTTCGTGTGCCAAATAAACTTGCGGGTGGTAGTGTCCATTTTGGACTTAACGGTAATAAAGTGGCGGATGCTAAACGGATTTCGCCAACTGAATTCCAAGCAGATACAGTACCTTATACCTTCAAACTTGAAGAAACACTTGCTGCGACTAACCTACCTGCGTGGCCCGGTTCTGGTCTCCAAATCTTCTCTGAAGTTGTACTACGATATTCACAAGAAGGATTGGATGGACAGTATATCTCTCTTCAATTAGACCCATATCATGAAGATAAAGGTGTTGTTTGGAAAGGGGATGTAGGTGTCATTCCAGGACGAAATGTCTTTTACTATTTTGAAGTTACATTGACCGAACCTGTAATGCTTAATATTGTCAATCCTGTAGCACTGGGTGAGGCGGTCATCTCTCCTGATGGAACGCATGACGAGGAAGCAACAAAGACATACACCATTGATAGTTGGGCAATGCCTGATCCACGAAATCTACAATTTCAAGATCGTGGTATTATTGAGGCACTCATTACAGATGATGTAGCAGCAGAAATTGTACGAATAGCTACTAATGCTGGACTCCTTGGCGGTCAAGGGCAAGTTAAGGCAATTCCGTTAAAAGAATTTAATAAACTGACGCAATTGTTGGGACGCAATGCTAACAATTTGCTAACCGAATTTGAAAGCACTTTTGACCCAAGATTGGCATCAGTTTTCACTATTCCTGCTATTGAACCTGAAACGCATTCACTTTGGGTTGCTAATATTGACTCTATCGCTGATGGTGCCGCTAACTTGGAAGCTGTAATAATGAATGCAGACGGTGAAGCAGTTGACCATATTCAAGTTGACTTTAATGCAGATTCTTCTGCACCAGAAGCTACGGTTAGGATCGGTCCAGCTAACACAGATACCTCTGGTTACTGGAATAAAGATAGAACTTTTGTTAGTACCAACAAGATGGGTGATCCTGCAGCCCTGTTAAACATTGATAGTGTACTTACCAAGGGTACTCTGGGACCTGATGATGGATGGTTGCTCTATCAAGTGATACCCCTTGACAGCGATGGGAATCCTGACGGTACTTGGTTGCCGTTGACAGTCCAATCTTCCATGTTAGCCTCGGATCTCTGGAAAATAGCACAACAGCAATTAGAAGGCAATACTAATCCAACGATCCAGTTACTTCAAGGTTTTGATTTAGACACTGTCTTAAGTTTCGTAACACCTGCCATAATACAACAGTTTGGAAACCCGATTCTTGCAACGCTCGGTATTCCTCCTATCAATGACGCAAGAAGTCAATTTATTGTTGATCTATTAGGTGCTGTTGCTGCTGATATTGATTCAATACCGCTCACTTTTGATGCTGAACGCGACATGACAATGGCGTTTTTTAAACGTGAGGATGGCAGTGGTGAATACGGTTTACGCGCATTGGGTATTGACAACATTTTAAATGTTAGTTCTCATGTCGGACCAACGCGTCTAAGAATCGTTGATCCTGAATACGATAACTCAAGCGTCACATTGGCAAGTTTAGGTGACATTAACTTCAATGGTAAAGATGATGACTATGAAAACAATGTCATTTATAACAATACCAGAGATGTAACACTAACCGTTACAGTTAACGAACGCACCGTCCATCCAGGAATGATCATGGTTCAGTATGAGAATGCGGATGGCGAATGGGTTACCATCGGTGAACCGGTTGAATTAGTTGAAGCTGAACACCCAGCCGGAACAACTTTTAAGGTTACTTGGAACGTCTCTGATTTTGATGATTTAGTCGCAGCTGGTGAATCCGTGAGAGTACGAACAGTTACTTCAAACGCATTAGACCTCACGACGACGACACCTGAAGCAGACTATTTCATGATCAAACTTGATGCTGATGTTCATCCAGTTGATCCAAAAGTCTTGGTCGTTGATGTTGATGATTCATCTATCGTAATGACCAATCCTGATAGTGGTGCACCGCAAGGTACGATCCAACTTATCGGATATACACCACGACGCACTGTTCCCGCAACAGCGAACATTCGTGTTGAAGCAAGACGGATGAACGATGATGCTTGGAAAGAGATTGGTGCAGTTGAACTCAGTGACCCAGCAGGTATGTCAGGTACAGACACCGCGGCTATCATGTTCAATGGTAAAGCCTTATCAGATGTATATGTTGATGATATGCTCCATATACAGGATTCTGGTAGTTATCTCAAGTGGGTTATCACAGTAGATACAAACCTCTTAGATGATACTATTGAAAATGATAATCTTGCTGCTGCACACGCTGCCTCTAATCCAGATGAAAAATCTTATGCTGAGTTAGATACCAACCGTTATATGGTGCGTGCGTATGCCGTCGGCGATGATGATAGCAATATATCAGATGCCGTTTCAGGTTCCGACTATACGGATATGTTCTCAGTTGACAACAAAGATGATGTCGCACCACTCGGTCAGAACATGATTACCGTTTCGCAGGACAACGTAGAAGTTACACCTAATGAAGACGGTAGTTTTGATGTCGGCGGATTGGTTGATAAGTATGATCCAGATGTAGATTCACCCATCATTACACTTACAATTAAACCAGGCGCAAAACGGAATACTTATGATTCTGTTCACATCTTCACTTCACTACCTGAAGGCGCAATCATCGGTGACGTAACCGAAACAGCAGAAGGTAGCGGTGAATATACAGTTATGGTTGATGTCGGTACACTGATGGATTCTACAGGTTTAGAGATGACACCTGATGGACATGTCCATAACGACCGGTATCTTGAAGATACTTATCATGAAAATCCAGATGAATTCGTCTATAATCCAAAAGGTGAAGTCTTCTCATTTATGGTTCACGCATTGACTGAAGACGCAGCCAAAAACCGTCAAGACAAGGATAAGGTGCTAAACGCTGATCTCAGCGAAACCACCGCTCACGAGATCACGGTTAATGTAAAGAATTCTTACAGACCCGATCCGGGTGTGTTAGCAATCACAGTTGAGAATTCTGATGGCATGGTAAATCCAGATAGCAAAGCTCCGAAGTATGAACTTACTTTCAATGCATATACATGGGGGCAGACCTCACCGTCACTATCATCACCACCAACAGGAGCCGTTCGGTTTGAGGTAAAACGTCCAGATGATGAAACCTGGGAACGTATTACCGGTACTGTTGAACCTGAAATGGTGGCAGATGCCGATTTGGATGATATTACAACAGGACTTATCCAAATCACGCAACATAATGTATTATCAGGCGGAGACTCAGCGGTAGCAATTCCTGCTCTAATGAAGTACTCAGTAACTGTTGATACACGAGAGTTGGCACTGTTAGACAGAACGGATGAACCCATTAAACTCGGGGATACTATCAAGAGAGGTGATGCTGCAGAACGCGACGTCTCCTTAGATGGTAACCAATATCGTGTACGTGCTATCGCACTTACACCTAAGAATCTTGACCATCCTGAATACCCACAAGTTGATGGTGTAGACGCTCACTTCTCATTAGACAATGATGATGATGTTCCACCACTGGGTCCGGCAAAAATCACCGATGTTTCTGACAGAGACGCTTCCGGTGATATGCAACTCATAGAAAAGAATGAAGATGACAGTTACAATGTGGGTGGTATTGTTGATCCTGAAGTTGCTTCACCTGTAGCAATATTCCATATAGAACCAGATCCAGAAAAAGTAGAAGAGATAACCTACGCAGGTGGTAGTCTTAAACTCGTTCAAACTGCTCCTGATGGAACAGAAACTGTAGCAGATGGTAGTTTGGAAGATGGATATGTTGAAATAGATGTAGGTCTCCTCGACAATGGTACATATATGTATTATGCACTTACTGTTGATGAACACGGGAATGTTCAAGATCAAGAAGAAAGTCCTTCACCTGTCACTACAGTTCATGTCAGCAACTTCCGTGTAAGTGATATTGAGGACTTGGTTGTAACATCAGTTGATGGTGTTGCTGTTGATGGTGAACTACCTGAAAGGATTCCACTCCGCGAATCAATTTCAGTGAGTTTCAATGTTCCTAACGGAACGCTGATGGTTGAAGACCTTACCGCTGTCCATGTTAATGGTGAACAAGCAACATATACTCCTGGTAGTGATGCTGAAAACGCATTTACACTTATGGCATCAGATCTATCTAAGATCGAAAGTCATCATTATACCGTACGCGGTGAAGTCACTAAACGCAACGGTTCAGTACGTTTCCTAATGGCTATGGTCAACTTGGATAATACTGTGCCAATGATTACTTTTGTAACGCCAACTGAAGGTGCTACAGTCAATGACTCACCGACGCTCCACGCAATGTACAATGATGGTGATTGGGGTGTTGGAATTAGTCTTGATACAGCAATGGTAAGCTTAGCACGGGTAAAACCCGACAGTGAGGAACAAGAAGAGATGGCAATCACGGTTGACCAGAGTATGGTTGACCAAGATATCGACTCTGTTGTATATACACGTATTGACAAACTCGCTGGTGGTGCATATAAGTTTACAGTGAATGTTACCGATAGACTCGGTAATGTTGGTGAAGAGTCTGTTTATTTTGCTGTTGAAGGTGTTGATCCTACAGTAACGATTACCGCCCCACTTTCAGGACAGGAATTTGAAGCAAGTCCTGATAGTATCACCGGTTTCTTTTCTGGTGGTGGTGATGTAAGCGTAACCAAGTTTACTTTAGATGGCGTTGATGTTGATGTATCAGATGATTCAACTGAGTTTACATCAGATGGTAACAGTTTCACATATATGCCAGAAGATGGATTCACTGAAGATACACATGAAGTTGCTGTTCAGGTAACAGATGGTAGCGGTATAACTGCTCAAACTGCATTGACCTTTACAGTTGAATATCCAGTACCGACTGCTGCTATAGTTACACCTACTGCAGGTCAAATCTATAACCACGGTATGCCAATTATCACAGGTACTTTCTCAGGTGCAGATTCTGTCATGGGAACACTCACCGTAAAGGATAGTAATGGCGACACCGTTGCTGAAACGGAAGTTAGTGGTGGTGAGTTTGCATATACACCAAAAGATGCATTAGGTCACGGTAGTTATACTGTATCCATTATGGTTACTGATGTGAACGAAAACACGGCAGACGCATCCACAGATTTTTCTGTAGATATTGCTGGTCCTTCTGTAGCGATACACGGTCCAGCTTGCTGGTCAGATGTTTGATCACGGAATGCCAGTCATTACAGTAAAATCTTCTGCCGAAGCAGAACTGGACTCAGTTTCAGTCACGATTAATGGTGTTAACGCAGTTATGGGTGAAAAAGAGGGTACTTATAAACCCGATGCACCATTAAAAGATGGTGATCATACAGTCGTTGCCACAGCAAAAGATGTCAACGGTAAGGTCGCAACAGCGACCGTGATATTCTCTGTTGAGATACCCGGTCCTTCTGTAGCGATACACGGTCCAGCTGCTGGTCAGGTTTTTGATCATGGCATG
Source organism: Candidatus Poribacteria bacterium (assembly GCA_965261435.1). Classification (GTDB taxonomy): domain Bacteria; phylum Poribacteria; class WGA-4E; order WGA-4E; family WGA-3G; genus MSPOR6. The sequence goes on along the minus strand of CBDHDL010000021.1, from coordinate 487,312 downwards.
CCGAAAATTACCGTAGAATCTTCTGGGGTTGCCAAAGATGTCACGGTGGTAGTCACCGTTGATGGTGAAGAAGCAGTCCTGAATGAAGAAGATGGTACTTATAAACCAGCTAAGCCTTTAGGTGATGGTGATTATACAGTCGTTGCTACAGCGACAGATGCCAATAAAAAATCTGCTGAAGCGACAGTTATCTTCTCAGTAAGTTTACCAGTACCGACAGTAGCAGTTGCTACACCTGTTGCCGGTCAAGTATATTCACATGGTATGCCTATTATCACAGGTACTTTCTCAGGTGCAGATCCTGTCATGGGAACACTCACCGTAAAGGATAGTAATGACGACGTCGTTGCTACAACGGAAGTTAGTGGTAGTGAGTTTGAATATACACCACCAAAAGCATTAGGTAATGGTAAGCACATGGTTTCTGTTGAAGTCACAGATGCAAACAAGAGAACTGCGATGACATCTGTTGACTTTGAGGTGAATATACCTGGTCCTTCTATAGCGATTAATGCGCCTGCGGCTGGTCAAGTGTATGATCATGGCGATCCGAAAATTACCGTCGAATCTTCTGCCGTAGCAGGAATGCAGTCCGTATCAGTGATGATAGGTAGTGCAGCTGCCAAAATGAATGACGATGGTAGTTATTCACCTGCGACTGCATTAGGACACGGTGAACATACAGTTGTTGCTACAGCGACAGATAACAATGGCAAGACTGATAAAGCGACGGTTATCTTCTCTGTTGATATACCTGGTCCTTCTGTAGTGATTCATTCACCTGGATCTGGTCTAAACTATGATCACGATGATACCGAAATCAAAATAGGGTATTCTGGCACTGGTGCTAAAGTAACCACATTTACAATTGATGGTGAAAATGTTGAAGTGCCTGAAGGCAATCCCTTTACCTATAATGCTAAAGATTTAGGTGAAGGTGAGCATAGGATTGCTGTTGAAGTTACCGATGATAATGATAAAACAGCAGATGCTACTGCGGTCTACAATGTAGAATTCCCTGAGGTATCAGTCACACTTCTATCACCACTCGGTGGTCATGTCTTTAGTCATGGTAAACCGATTATCAGTGGTGAATATATGGGTGTAGGCGATGTCACGGTTGTTCTTACAGTTGATGGCAAGGCTGTCGCAACTCAAAAGGTTGGGGACACCGGATTTACTGCAACATCTCCAGAGTTAGCACATGGTGATCATACAATTCTTGTTACAGTCACCGATGCGAACAAAGAAAAAGCAGAAACCGGCGCAACATTTACAGTTGATATACCCGGGCCTTCTGTGGCAATCCTTTCACCCGCTCCAGGTCAAACTTATGCCCACGGTGAACCTGTCATCAGGGTAGAATATGCTGGCACTAAAGTTGGTGTAACTACATTCACCGTTAACGGCGAAGATGTTGAAGGCATAGAACCAGAAGATAACGCATTTGAGTACACCCCCACATTAGGTGATGGTGAACACAAAGTTGTTGTTGAAGTTACTGATGAAAATAAGAAGACCGCACAGGCATCAGTCGTATTCAATGTAGCAATACCGAAGGATACAACACCTCCTGTCATTTCTGAAGTTTCACCATCTGGCGTGATAAGACTCAGTGCTTCGGATGTCATTGGCAATAGTTACGGTGTTACCATTGCTGCGGTTATCACAGATGAAGAATCTGATATCTTTAAAATGGAATATGCAATAAATCGTGGGACCACCATACGCCCACATCCAGATGCTGAAGAGTTCCAGATATATCCTGTTAGTCGGGCAGGTGATAAGTTTGAGGTATCAGAAAGTTTCGATCTTGGTACACATCAAATAGTACTAAGAGTAGAAAGCGAAGGTGGTGTAAGAGAATATAGTTGGCAATTCACTCTTGAGGCAGATATAACCCCGCCAACGATCACCTCTATCACACCCTCCGGCACCATCCATGCTGGAATGCCACCCATATCAGCAAGTGCTGTTGATAGTTCCACTGTGTCAGCAATGACAATCCGGGTCAAGAACAGCCTTGGTGAAATAGTGGAAGGGGAAACAATGAATGATAGTACTAAAAAGGAGGCAGAGGATGATAGTAAACCTAAGCCTCATAGACCAGATCCAGGTGTTACACGTGTTGACTTCATTCCTGAAAGACCGCTCACAGAAGGGACATATACGATTGAAGTCCGCGCAACTGATCTGTACAATAATTCATCTACAGCAACTGGAGTATTTACGGTTGACTTTGATACCGCCGCTCCGATTATCACATCGTATTCACCGCATAACGGTGCACGGTTGATTTACAAACATAATGAAGTTGCTAAACCTACTATTTCAATCACTTATGGTGATGCTGAGACAGGTGTGAATGTTGAATCTGTCAGACTATCTATAGAGGGACCTGCTGTTAAACAGGTAATAAACCTCACGGATGAACAGAAATCTGCTTCACAGGTCGTTTATACACCATCAGAAGGATTCAAAGAACCTGGACAATACACAGTTATTCTTGAGGTATTTGATAACGCAAATCTACAGGGTAAGTTCTCTGAAGAGAGTGATGATAATCGTCAAGCTAACCAAGTTGTTCATAAGTTTAGTTTCTTTGTTGAGTATACAGACGCACCCGTGTTGATGGCACCGTTCAACTTTCCGAATCCGTTCGCTGACAATACTCGTATCTCCTTCGGACTTAATCAGATGTCAGTAGTCAGTATAGTCATTTATGACTCTACATTACGACCTGTGAGAGTCCTTGTGGATAACAAGTTGATGCCAGCTGGTAAGCATACTGGCGGAAACGGTATCGGTTGGGACGGAAGAACCAGTAGTGGTGAAAGATTAGCTCGGGGTATCTATTACTGCCAGATCGTAGTAACAGGTAGTTTTGAGTCAGAATACGCCATTCTTAAGCTCGCACTGACGGGCGCGGAGTAAAAGTAGAACGCAGAAATCGGAAATTGGGAACTGATCCCAATTTCCGATGACGCGACTACCAAGGAGGATATAATGTCCATAACAAAGCAAAAATTGCTATGCGGGTTAATCCCCGTTCTTATACTTATCCTGGCTGTGTCGCCTATCTGTTTTGCTCAGGATGATGCGACAGTAAACGCATGGCCACATTTGCGCCTCGGTGCAGGTGCCCGTTCAATCGGCTTAGGCGGCGCATTCACAGCAATCGCTGAAGATGCTACAGCTACTGTCTGGAACCCAGCAGGACTTGGCTCTGCAGCAGACCTAAACCTAAACTTCTCTACACAGAGATTATCACTTGACAGAAGTCATAACTTCATCGCTTTGACCAAGACACTCGGCTCCTATGGCGCTGTTGGAATTGCTGCAAGTAATTTCGGTGTCTCAGGAATACCGATGCATAGTGATGATGACGGTCAAGAAGAGGGTAGATTTGACGCAAGTTTCAACGCTTATTCACTCTCTTACGGTATCGCATTCGGTAATTATAGCGTAGGCCTAACCGGAAGACTCCTATCAGATAACTTCGGATTAGAAGATGTTGAAAACGAAGGCGGCTTCGGCGGTGTAGATATCGGATTAATGGGACATGCACTACATATAAATGTAGCAGAAAGAATGTCTGGACAAGCACTTCATGCCCATTCAGAAGCAATGGATGGACAAGTAAGTGTGCCAACACTACATTACGGCATAGCTGCAAAATACCTCGGTTCATCCTATGGTGAAGCAGCTGCAACCATTCCTATGGTTATCAATGCCGGTATAGCTTATGATCTCTATATGGGAAATGTTGTCACATTCGCATTTGATATTGAACAGGAATTTGTCAATCTTGAACAAAGTCCATTCAGCGTACGCGGCGGAATTGAATATACATTCTTCACAAGCAGATCAACCAACTTTGCACTCCGTGCTGGTGTTAAAGCATCACGTGATGTCCAAACCCTATTTGGAGGTTTTGGTGTCAATGTTGCTGGATTACAGGTTGATTATGCAATACAAGATGGAATGGCAAGTGAAATTAATGGGGCAGGAAGCACACACTATGTTTCCGTTTCCTATGCATATTAATACCTAACAGGAGAATACTGATGAAGATGATGAAGTCAACGCTAAAATTAGTAATGATTCTCTATATATGTGTAGCACTGAGTGGTGTGTACGTCCTATCTGCCTCGGCAAGGATCACACCGCACGAAGGCGATGAAGAGACCACACTCATTACTATTGAAAAAGGTGATACTCTTTGGGATCTCTGTCAGAAACATTTGAAGGATCCTCTCAAATGGAGAGAACTTAGTAAATATAATGATTTTACTAATCCTGATCTGATTTATCCAGGAGAGAAGTTGCGTATTCCTATTGCTATGGCAAAAGATGTAGTGGGAGCGGCACAGCAAGACCTGGAAAAGCAACAGCAAGAATTAGAGAAACTACGTACAGAACTTGCTGAATCTGAGGCGAAACGCGAACAATTGATGGCTGATATTAAAGGTTTGAATGAGAGTATGGCAGCGCTTAAGAAAAAAATAGATGGACTTGAAGCCAGTCAGAAATCTCAAGAAAAAGTAATTGATGCTGTCGAGAAAGAAAATGCTGACGCCGCCGATGATGTCAAAAAAGTCGTTAGGAACGCAAGAAACGCTCTACAAAAACAGTTAGATACTCTCAATGGTAACCTTGATTCTTCAAAAGAAATGCTTGAGGCACTTCAGAAAGACCTCAAAACAGCGCAAGACCACATCAAGGCTGTTCAAGGGGATGTCAAGACTGCATTGACAAATATTGAAGCAAACCAGAAAGGTATCAACGATCTGAAAATGATGATTAAGGACGCACAAGGTGTGCATGAAGAGGTCTCCTCTAACAAACGTGCTATCGTTTTTCTCACTACAGTCGTTGCTGGTATCGGTCTGTTTGTAATTAACACAATCGGTGGACGTGGCGAGTAATACAGTCCAAAGTTTCATTTATGCAGGGAAGGTGTCTCAAAACGCCTCCCTGCTTTTTTTATAGCATAGAATGAAAATGTCAGAACTCAATTTTAACTATCAACACACTCTATTTAAAAACACAATTCAACTCTACGGGGACAGAGTTGGCGGAAAAGGACATTTCGATTTCGCCGGACTCGCTGAAGTCAACGAGACAAAGATTATCTTACTGTATGGAAATCCACAAAGCCTTGAACATCCTGCCGATTGGAGACGCTTCCTACGATTGATGAACCTGGCAAAACGCTTAAACAAACCAATTGTTTTATGGAATATAAGTATCATACATGCAGCTACTACGCAACATCACACATCATTAGCGTTAGCAAATGCAATACAGAACACCAAAAAGCAATTATTGAGTCTATTACAACCTATTATTACTGTATATGATGAGGATTATGAGTGGCATAATGAAAACGGAGAAATAGGATGGACAGATGGATGCGTTTTGGTCAAACAAGACAAGGCTAAGTTCTTAACAGCAGCAAAGGTTAAACAACAGAAAATAGAAATAGTTAGCAAGCAAATTGATATTCCGAACCAGATCGTAAAACTACTCAATGAAGTATCCGAAAAATCAGAGGAAGAATTGCTGGCAGATAGGTTCCAATCATTAACCATTCATGAACGTGTCCCATAAAAGCTTTGTTACAGAAGCGACGACAGCGATAACCAGCACAACCTTAATCCATTTATCTCCCATTTTTACTGCAATGTGGCTACCTATCCAGGCACCAGATGCTGTTCCGATTGAGAGGGTTAGACCTAAAACCCAGTTTACCTCTCCTTTGAACAAGAATACACCAAGTGCAATAATAGTATAGAAAAATACAATAAACACCTTATGAGCATTCGTAATAACCAAATCTTCGCCATCAAGAATTCGGAGAGATGTAATGATAAGTAAACCAGTTCCGATTTGAATAAATCCTCCGTACATTCCAACAAAAAAGAGAGCGAAGGAGGTGATGATTCTATACTGTGCACCACTCGGATTTATCCTTTGATAAAGCCATTCGGTTGGATTAAAGAATGTTAATAATAACATTGTAACCATTACAATAGCGAGAATAGGTTTGAATGCCTTATCAGGCGTTGCAGTACCGATCAGTGCGCCGATACTTGCACCGACAACTGCTGGGATGGTAAGATTGATGGCATGCCGAAAATTTGAAACGCCTTTACGCCTATATCCAAAGATCGCACTTAAATTCTGAAGAAGAATTGCAACTCTATTGGTTCCATTTGCTAAAACAGTTTTTTCGGTTGGTATGGGGATGGATGGAATTTCTGGTATAAGGTATATAAGAAAGGGAACTGTTAACATTGAACCTCCGAATGCTATGGCGTTGATAAAACCAGCACACATACCAACACCCATTAGCACAAAGATGAACAGTATATCTACATCAAATATTTCTATTCCCATCCAAATCTCCTTATTTTCGGGGTAATTTCCTTGATTTCATTCGCATCTTAGCCACCCCAATTAATAGAATGGCAACAAGATTGCCGAGAACAATTGCACTTGCAAGTCCTATAAGAACTAAAAAGCATATAGTTTGAAGGATACCATTTCCAAACGGACATTTCCAAACCTGTAAAAGAATTCCAACACCAGTAATTACTGATCCAAGTATAAATCCGATAAAACCTACGATACCGGCGATCTTTTGGTACCTTTTGTAACCTGATGGTTGAGATTCAATCATAGTCCTTGAGTTGTCTCTGTATTGCAATGAAAAAGGTGGTGTAAGTCTGTAAGCACACACCACCAAATAAAACCAACTTGATAGTATATCGTTCTTGTAAGAGGATATGACCTAAAGGATCTATCTGCTGTTATGAAATACCGAGATATCTGTCTCTCCCTTTTACAAGTGCTTCTATTTTCCTGTCTGCTACAGAACGTTGCAGCATCCAGAAACCGCAGTCAGGGTGTATCCAGCCAACTCTACCTTTTCCTAATACTTTTTCCGCTTTTTCTATATTTGATGCAACATCGTCGGGGGTCTCAACAGGATTAACTTTTACGTCAATCACACCTATACCGAGTGTGATATCCGTTGTGATATCCTTAAGTGCTATAAGGTCATCATCTGGACGATGTTTCAATTCTAAGACAAGGTGGTCACAACGGAGCATATTCAAGAAGTCGATCAGAGCTTTCCAACTTCCCTTCTGAATTACTTGTCCGCCGTAATTGCCAAAGCAGAAGTGAACGGCCTTTTCTCTTTCAAATGCATCAAGGACGGTATTTATTGCTTCGGCGGCGCGGGGACCATCTTGCGGATTCCCGGGGATATTTGCTTCATCAATTTGAAGACACGCACAATTGAGTTCCCGTATCTGCTCAGATAGCACTTCCGCCAAGGCAGCAAGTAGTGCATCAAAGTTACCGTAGTGTTTATCTAATAGTGTTCGAGCAAGCATATAAGGACTTGTAACTGTGAACTTAATATTCCTGCCTGCTACACTCACTGCGCGTTCACAATCGGCAACAAGATTTAATGTGCCTTCTCCTAACGCGGACTCAACCACACCAGCAGGTTTTGCCCGAAAAGACATCGTGTGCATTTGCCTAAACTCAGACCAGTCTTGTCGTCCGACCTCTGACCTGATACCAGCTAAAGGACGGATAAAATAATCAATCATCCCATTTGTTTCAGGATGATTGACATCAAAGCGATACAATTCACCATCAGTGGGTAGGTCAATACCGCGTTGTCGCTGGATGTCAACAACAACCCGGGTGGCATCAATCAATGATTGTTCAGAGGGCATTGCCTGAAGCCAAGCTGGAACTGGATAAGACCCAACGGTAGTGGTTAATATTTCTGGTCTGTTGTTTTCTTGAATCACTAATGATATGCCTTTAATACACCTAATTATTCTTGAGTTCGTATGACTCAAGCTCATAAAGCGTTACGACTGTTAAACCACCACGGGTCTGTTCTTGTGTGAATTTGATAATACCTACATCAGGCGCGACCCACTTGTTAGCAACCGTTATGTCAATATCAAAATTACTTACTTCATCTTGTAGTGACCATTGAAACGACTCTTCTACCTCAAATACGTCCTTAAAAGTACCTGCTGGAACAGTGACAGAATCCTCAAAACGCACCTCAAATTCATCTATACCGCCACCCAATATTATCGGTAAGGTATCATCTACTAATCTGGCAAGGTAGCTGACCTGCCATTGCTGACCGGGATATAGAGGAAATTGGTACAAAGGTATATAAGGTTCAAACACAATTGTGTCTTCTGTTCCAGTGGTCATATTCTGTGCATGTTGAACTATGGCAGTAATCTCGCCTGCATCGTCCATCGTCTTACCAAGATAGGAATAGTTTACGATGTTCTTTAAGTCTCTCCCGGAATGGGACTTTTGTAATACAAAACTCTCGGTTGTATTCCCATCTTCCATTTCAATCTGTATGGTATCAATAATCTCAAATGTGACTAAGGAGTCATCTGCGCCACGGTAACGCCAGATATTTCCGACTGCTAAAGGATAATAGTTTCCTTCTCTACCACGCCATACTTGGATATCAAGTGTGCTTGTTATCGTTTTTACACCGTCGCTGATAGTTACCTGAATTTGAGATTTTATCTCCTCTTCTGGTGCCATCCAAATTGCCCCCGTCTCATCTCCCTTAATCTCACCATGGGTTGCTGACCAAGAAAATGTCAACAGGTCGTTGTTCAGATCAGCGGCTTTTAGTTTGATATTGACTTGGGTTCCTGGATAAACAACTTCTGAATCGGCTTTAAAGACTGAAATTACAGGGGCTAAATTGACATTTTCAGATTCATCACTTCCACAACCGGCCAAAACGAAAATCAAGCAAATACAGATGAATCCTTTTGCTAAAAGTACTATTCTCATGAATTAAGATTCCTTACCTCGTAAAACTTCACGTGACTGAGTCGTACCGTTTCCTGTCACATTATATGCGAATGTATTCATTAGCCTATCTTCTTTTGAATCGTTGGGTGCGGACCCGTGTATGATGAGGGCATTAAAGAAAACACCATCCCCAGGTTCCATTTCCACAGCAACGGCATCTTCACGTTCCTGATAGTGTCCCGGTAAGAAAACACCGAATGTCTGCTGCTTTCGCTCATGCTCTTGGAGACCCCAATTATGGCTGCCGGGAACAAATTGGATGCACCCATTTTCAAGGTTTGCTTCACTAATGGCTAACTGACAATTAATCATTACAGGTTTGTTGTTATCATTCTTCCAATATGCATAATCCTGATGCCATGGAATAGCGGTTCCATCCCCGCCAGCTTTAGGAAGTAGCTTGCTATGAAAGAGCGAAATGTCAGGACCCATCATCCCTTCCAAGACATCAAGCACAGCGTCAGAACGTAGAAGTTTATTGAGTGTAGGACTGACCCGTTCACTATTCATTAACTGTTTAATTAGAGGCGGATGATCAGGATCATCATAGACTTCCCAGGAAATTCCAATTCCCTCAGCAGGTTTCTCAGCCATACGGTTATGAATATCGTCAATTTCAGTCAAAATAGTCTCTATATCTTCAGAAGAAACCAACGCCTTTTTCAGGAGGTATCCATTCGTTTCGTAAAATTCTAACTCTTGATCCGTAATTCCCATGCTTAGTTCCTTTATTCAAATGAGATATGTAGTGAATTATAAACCATATTACCGAAAAAAGCAAGATACTTTATTTAAGACTTATCAGGCTATTTAGTCTAAGTTATTCGTACGATGTTTTCACTCAGGTTAATATTACTGTTTACATATTGAAAATATAATCAATATGTAAACGTATTTAAGATGAAATTGGTTTACTTCTCATGACAATGCTGCTACAATATCAGCAAATGTAAAGAACGGACAACATAATGGAATATACACTTGAGAATTGTCAAAAAGTGGTTGATGAATGGATTAATACACTCGGTGTGCGTTATTTTTCAGAATTAACCAATACTGCCATTCTGATGGAGGAGGTAGGTGAGTTAGCAAGAATTATGGCGCGTCAATACGGTGATCAAAGCTATAAGGAGAAAGAGCAAGATTTGGAGCTCGCAGATGAAATGGCTGATATCCTGTTTGTTTTATTATGTTTAGCGAATCAAACTGGGGTTCAACTTGAAGAAGCGTTCAAAAAATCAATGCAGAAAAGAACGGAACGAGATAAGGATCGGCACATCAACAACCCGAAACTTCGGAACGATGTCGGAGATGAAGAAAATGATCCGTAGGTGTTTTCAGATTATACCCATATACTTGCTGATTATATTGAGTGGTTGTGTCATCATTAAAAAAACACAGCCGAGTTCACCGGAGATTGTTGACCCGTTGATAGAACGGAATCGACAATGGCGGGAACATATTCAGGAAGGTAAGGATGCACTAAAGCAAGGTCTTCTACAAGATGCACTTAATGCATATCAAAGCGCGATAAGACTCCGTCCAAAAAACAGTGAAACACAATATAGAATAGCGGAAATCTACTTCCAACTTGAAGAATATGAAAAAGCAAGAGATGCTTTTCTCGTATTCTTGACGCTAAAACCCAATCACATTACCGCACTCAATTACGTTGGATATATCTATGAAAAACTGAGAAGTTATGAAAAGGCAGCACACTATTTCGAACAAGTCCTCAAAATTGCGGAAAGTAATCTGTATGCACTAAATCATCTCGGTTTAGCGTATAAACAACTTAATCGTCTTGATGATGCGGAGTTCGTATTACGGAAAGCACTCAGAATTGATCCAGAATGTGAGAATTCAGATAGTCAGAATCTTCATAATTACATGGGATTAATTCATCTACAGCGAGGCGAAATTGGGGAGGCAATAGCCGAATTTCGTGATACAATTAGGTTGTTTCCGAACGACGTCTGGGCGAGACAACAACTCGCTTCAATATATGAGGATCATGACCGTTATTTTGAAGCACAAATTCAATATCAACAACTTTTAGAGGTTGACCCAGAAAACCTGCTCGCAAAGACCAGATTGCAGGCATTGGCACAACGATCGCCTACACCGATTCAGACTTCTGCTGTTCCTCCTGTATCAATTCTCAAACCAGATGTTCAACAGATTATAGCGGATGCACCATCCTCAAGTGATTATCCTAATGCGGATGTCGTAATTCTATTTAACCATTTCAGTCATGATGTTTTACCGACTGGACAATCACGTTATACGACGCATCAAGTCGTTAAAATATTAACAGAGAGAGGCATTCAGAAATATGGGGATATTGCTATTCCCTATCAACCGAATGTGCAAAATATCGGTGTGAACATCGCTCGAACGATTGCACCTGATGGAACAGTGCATCTTCCACCTGAGGAGGCTTTCAACGATGTAACACCACCCGGACTGTTATCTCGGAATCTATACTCAGACATGATGTGGCATGTAATCTCTATGGTGGCACTTACACCAGGAGTATGCATCGAATATCAGGTGACACTTGAGGACAAAATTGAAACAACAGCAGGAAGTGAAACTTGGATTACTGGAGGATACAACCTTCAATCATCGGAAGTAACACTTGAAACTATTTATGCGCTTAGAATACCACGAGATAGGCACTTAAAGTGGAAGGTTGAACGGCTTGAGATTGAACCCGATATATCTTATGATGAACAGGGGATTGCTTTGTATTTATGGCGATCAGGCGAGATGCCTGCATTGGCAATTGAAGAAGGCATGCCTCACATTAATGACATCGCGCCTCGACTCAGCTATTCCTCAATTAAATCTTGGGATGATGTGTATAAATGGTACAAAAACCTCGCAAAAGATCGCTATACAACAGACGAACTTTTACAAGCTACTGTAGAAAAACTCACAGAAAAACTCACAAATAAGGAAGAAATTATTCGGACAATTTACCACTTTGTAGCAAAACATATAAGATACGTCGGTATTGAACTCGGTCAAAGCGCATATCAACCTTCTCCTGCTACTGAGGTGCTAAAAAAACAATATGGGGATTGTAAGGATAAAACGACACTGCTTATTTCAATGCTTGATCTTGTGGGAATAAAAGCATATCCAGTTATGTTAAGTACGGCACCCTATGAGAGGATTGATAGATCGCTGCCATCGTTGAGTCAGTTTAACCATATGATTGCTGCTATACCAAAGGGGAATTCCAATTATATTTGGTTGGATCCTACATCTGGAACTTGTAACTACGGTAATTTACCTTACACTGATCAAGGACGGACTGGACTACTCATAGGGGATACACAAGGCACGTTTGTTGATATTCCTGTTTTTCCAGCAGATTCTAACACTTTCAAGTCAACAACTGAGCTATGGGTAGACAAAAAGGGGGACGCGGAAGGTGAAATGCACATCCGTATGACAGGACAATATAACATTGATGCACGTTGGACATACAAACAGATTCCACCTGCAGAATGGAAAGATACCCTTGCCTATGAACTAAGTAAACGATTTCCACATATACAAGTAGATTTTGTCAGTATGTCAGACTTAGAGGATTTGCAAATTCCGATTGAAATATTAGTTCATTTTCATGTGAAAAACTACGTTAGACAGATCAAAGACCAAATGCTTCTGTTGTTACCAATTAATGAGTTTGGCGATTATGCGAAATATTTTGCGGCATCTAAACGAAAATTCCCACTTGATATGAGCTATCCCATGAAAATTGAGAAGGTCATTCGGGTTCATCTACCAGAAGATTGGCGCGCAATGTTACCTAATGACTTTGAACAAGTTACCAGTTTTGCAAGAGCAGAAAGACGTTATAGTCAGAATGAGAACATAGTTAACTACCGTCTGGTCCTTACACTAAATCAGCGGACAATCCCTGTCGTTAATTATGCTGAGGCGAAACTATTTTTCAACCGTTTAGCAAGTGAAGATGGAAGCCGTTTATTATTGGAGAAAAAGAATGTCAATAATTCTTCCACAACACGCCATTGATGTATGTTTGTTGTGTAAAGTTGTTTACACTATTGCTTTGTAATAATAGTGAAGATTAGAAAAAATAGACATTTTCAGCCGCCTGCTGGCGAGGTTTCCTAACCTCGCCAAATTACCGATTTATTTTCTTAAACTTCATAAAGATTGAAGGACTGTAAATCTATTTCTAAATTTTACGATAATAATATTATTTGAAAGAGGCATTTTTTATGAGTGAAAACAAAAAACCAAATATAGTTCTTATTTTGAATGATGATATGGGTTACTCGGATTTAGGGTGTTATGGGGGAGAAGTTCATACACCGAATCTGGATCGTCTTGCATCAGGTGGACTTCGGTTTACCCAGTTCTACAATACAGCAAGGTGTTGTCCATCACGTGCTTCAATGCTGACAGGACTCCATCCACACCAAACAGGGGTAGGACACATGATGGGAGACGATGGCTTAGAAGGTTATCGTGGTGACCTGAATGACAGATGCATTACAATCGCAGATGCTGTGAAGTCGGAAGGTTACGGCACATATATGAGTGGAAAATGGCATATCTCCCGACACACAGGTCCGGATGGACCTAAACATAGTTGGCCCTGTCAGCGCGGTTTTGACCGATACTATGGAATTATAACGGGGGCTGCGAATTTCTGGAAACCCAATACCTTGAACAGAGATAACACGCGGATAGAACACGATGAACTACCTGAAGGATATTTTCTCACAGATGCTATAAGCGATGAAGCAGTGTCGTTCATACGCGACCACCACAATAAGGATTCAGAAAGTCCGTTTTTTACTTATGTCGCGTACACTGCACCGCATTGGCCACTGCATGCACATGAAGAGGACATCGCAAAATACAACGGACGCTTCGAGGCAGGGTGGGATACGCTACGTGAAGAACGGTTAGAACGGATGCGTGAAATGAAGATTTTAGATGAATCGTGGCGATTAACTGACCGCGACCCATCACAGCGTCCATGGGATGACGCTGAATATAAGGAATGGAACCAACGAAGGATGGAGGTGTATTCGGCACAAATTACACGAATGGATGCAGGTATCGGACGCATAATCGACGCACTTGAAGAGACAGGTGAATTGGACAATACACTCATCCTGTTTTTAGCAGATAATGGTGGATGTGCTGAAGAACTCGGCGGACCACCGGCAGTCCGTGATAGAGATACACACATCAGTACACAGACTACCTCTGATGGAAAACCTGTTTACCGTGGTAACGATCCGAGCATCATGCCTGGACCTGAAACGACTTATCAGAGTTACGGTATTCCGTGGGCAAATCTGTCAAATACACCGTTCCGTTTATACAAGCACTGGGTGCACGAGGGGGGAATTGCAACACCACTCATTGCACATTGGCCCAATGCAATAAAATCAGAAGGTGAACTTCGACATCAACCCGGACAACTGCCCGATATCATGGCAACCTGTCTTGAGGTCTCAGGGGCAACCTATCCTGAAGAACACAACGGGAAACCTATTTTGCCATTAGAAGGAACAAGTTTAGTTCCGATATTTGATAACAAAGATAACGGTAAGGAAATCCTTCTCTGGGAACACGAAGGTAATTGTGCTATCCGTCAAGGTGATATGAAACTCGTCTGTAGATTCCCGGGTGAGTGGGAGCTGTACGATTTACAAGCAGAACGGACTGAAATCAACAATATTGCTGACAAACATCCACAAAAGGTGAAGGAATTGGACGGTTTATATCAAGATTGGGCAAACCGTTGTTTTATTTATCCGTGGGATAAATTGCAAGAACACCGCAGGCAACGTAGACAACAGTAATAGGATACTCAGAACAACCTGAATTCAATCTTTTATTAAAACAGAAAGGGAGAAAACTATGATTGAAATTGGAGGACAAACATTCCCGTCAATTGCAGAGATGCGGGATCATGTATTCAACATATTGAATAATTCACCGGTAGATGAACCATTAGCAGGAACAGATGCGGAAATGCTTCACGAACTATTCCTATGCCATCCAGAAGCTGAAGAAAAAATGGAAGGTAAGCAGTTAAAACATCTTATGGTGGGGAAACATCCTCAAGCGGGGGCACGCGCATTTTGTATCGTTCGTGATGATGATTCTGAAGATACATTTAGTATTAAAAAGTGTGTCTCAGCGTGGATACGAGCAAAAGGTTTAGAAAATGTGGGAGCTAAAAAACCACGAACAGCCAAAAAATCCACGCCACAACAGACTGAAACACCCGATGCGGGGGGAATCCTAAACAAGCTTCAGCGAGTCATAACACTTCACGCCGAACTTGGTGAAGAGATAGCACAACTCCAAAAATCATTGGCAGATGCATCAAAGCAATAAGTGAAGAAAATTGAGCAGGTAGCCTATTGCTTTGTCAAGTGCTATATTGTAGGTCGGATAGAGCGAAGTGAAACCCGCCAAATACCTAACGCGCATTTGGCGTTGATTTGAACATGTATTGATTGTGGCTATCTTGTCGGGTTTCGTACCTCTACCCGACCTACTGCAGAATGGAATAAAAATAATTAAAATTGGTATTAGGATTACTGTAATTTGGTAGAGATGTTTTCTGTACCGTTCTTATGCACTACACGCAAGCATCTTTAAACAGACCGGATTTGGAACTTCCGCAACATTTCCTGTTTCGGTCAGTTTGCCCGTATCTGCATTAACCGCAAAAGTAACAATGTTACTTGTCTGTTGATTGGCAGCTAAGAGAAAAGTACCAGCAGGGTTTAGGCAGAAGTTACGAGGGGATTGTCCCTGCGTAGATTCCCAACCGATACTATTAAGCATTCCTGTATCTTCTTCAATAGCACAAATTGCTATACTGTCATGTCCGCGATTTGACCCATAAATATACTTACCTGATGGATGAACATGAACATCAGCACAGTGACTATTTCCTTCAAAGTCCTCAGGTAATGTAGAGATTGTCTGAATTTCGGTCAGTGTTCCCGTACCTTCGTCATATCTAAATGCTGTGAACGTAGAATCTAATTCGTTGATGACATAAGCGTATTTCCCGTTTGGATGGAAATCAAGATGACGAGGCCCCGCACCTGGATGGACTCTTGCCCACGGTTGGTTGTTCGGGATGAGTTTTCCGTTCTCTAAATCCAGTTTGTAAATCAGTACTTTGTCAAGTCCAAGGTCAGGGGCAAATGCAAAACTATTACTACCATCAATCATGATCGCGTGTGCATGCGGTTCCGATTGGCGACTGGGATTGACACTGGACCCTTGATGCTGTACAAAGGATGAGGCTTCATCCAATCTGCCATCTTTGCTAATAGGGAATGCTGCAACACTTCCTCCACCATAATTTGCGACAAGCAGATATTTTCCCGTGGCATCTACACTAACGTGGCAAGGTGCGCCGCCGCCAGTCGCTTGTTGGTTTAGGTAACTAATTTCTCCTGTGCTCTGATGTATATAAAATGCCGTGACTGCACCGCTCGCTTTTCCTTCAAATTCACCGATCTCATTGACCGAAAAGAGATAACGGCCACTTGGATGAATGTCCAAAAATGAAGGATTGACCACGCCGGTTACCTTACTGGAATATTCTAACGCACCTGTTTCACTATCCAACCGATACACATAGATTCCTTCACTATCTCCGTGTGTGTAAGTTCCGACATATACATAATAGTCTTGATTGTTATCTTGAGCCATTGGTTTATACTCTCCTAAATTGCGCGATTTTCACATTTTTGCTAATGTTGTTCACATGTAAAAGCAATGAAGTTACCATACTTCATAGCCTACTGCAGGGCCGGTGTCTATTTCCTCAGATTCAGTGTTCTCTTGTTCATTTTTCAACAGTTCAGCTAATTTCAAGCGTCTTAGGTTCTTAGGTCTGCCTCCACATTCCTTGCGATGCGGAACAGCGGTGACAGGGATTAAGTCTTCGCTTTGCTGAGCGTCTTTTGGTTCATTCTTTAACAGTTCAGCTAATTTCAGGTGTAGAATTCCCTTGGCGTTGCCTACATGTTCGGGACGATGCGGGGTATGATGCGAATCTGTTTTGGCTTCAAACTGTTCTGTGTTTTTCTGTTTTTTGCATTTTTTCAAAACAAATTTCTCCTCGCTTGTGATTACTGGAAAACAAAGTTAAAGTATATCATTCTAAATTCTGAACGTCAAGAAAAACATAAACTTCAGCACATATAAACTTAACAGACATAATCAACTAAACCACCCTAACGCGTAGGGCATTCTCATTACTCTCTTTATACCCGATCCGTATCGCTTTTGTCCGAACAGTGGTTTCACCCTTAGGTAGTTGTAAAGGTTCGGTATATAACTGCCAAGTTATGTCTTCACCTTTCTCTGTCGTATATGCAATGGAAGCTCCTTGTGTGGAACAGTGTAGCTGCAGCAGCAATGGTGCTTTCCATTCTCCTTCCTTGTCTGCTACTTCCCTACCGGGATTAGACTCGTTGATAGGAATAAAAATCGGTGCTGCTGTTTGGGGTTGCGTTCCGTTAGGATACCATTTTGCTACCATCTGTTCTTCTGATACATCTCCCATATCACCAAAATCAGATTGCCACTGCGTCAATGCTCCCCGCATACGTTCAAGCACATTTGCATGTTCCGCACTGTCTGCCAAGTTGTTCAGCTCAAACTTATCATTCTCAACATCGTAGAGTTCTTCAGGAGGACGTGGACGGAACATAGTCAGTTGATCACCCTCTAACTTATTATCAGCATAGAGTCTCCACATTTCCTGCATGACAGGATGTCGATTGCGATATGGAATCCAGAGCAGATAAGGCTTTTCAGGATAGTAATGCCGGAGGTATTTATACTTCTTATCACGGACTGCTCGGATCATATCATAGGATTCGTCATAACGGTCGCGTGTCGCGTAGATATAGTCTCGTTCTACTTTTTCTGGACCAAGGAAAGGTTGTCCTTGTAAGTGTTGCGGAAGTTTTACACCACACAATGATAGCACAGTTGGACCGAGATCAACTAAACTGACCAATTGATCAGAGGCACTGTCAGGTTCAATGACTTTGTGCCATCGCACAATCAGCGGAATACGGATACCAGCATCGTAGGGCCACCGTTTACCACGCGGCAATCCTTCACCGTGGTCACTCCAGAGAAATACGATCGTATTATCATAAAGTCCATCTTCCTCCAACTGGTCTAACAGCTCTCCTACACGTCTATCTGCAATTTCAAGATTATCATAATGTCTCGCGAATGCTTCACGGGATTTTTGGGTATCTGGTAGATAAGGGGGTAAAGTCACATCATCAGGATTCGTTTTTAGCGGTCTCTGATTTCGATCCCACATACCGCTTTCATGTGTAACGGTCGGGTTAAAAACTGAAAAGAAGGGTTGTCCATCTTTACGATTTCGCCAGTGTCCCTCTTTGCTATTATCATCCCACGCAGTAACTGGTGGTGTAAATTGATAGTCCGTTTTACTATTGTTGGTGCAGTAGTATCCAGCAGCTCTCAGGTATTCGGTAAAGGTCTTGACATAAGGGGGTGGCACTGCGGAATACGGTGTCGGCATGTTTGGAGTATTCTTATTGGTATGTCCTGTTCGCATGTGGTGTGTGCCGATAGAAGTCTGATACATACCTGTGATGATAGCTGAACGGCTTGGTGCACATACACCTGCAGTTGAAAAAGCATTCGGATACCGGCATCCACCTGCAGCGAGTCGATCAATATTCGGGGTGCGTGCGACGGGGTCACCATAGCAACCGAACCGAGGGGTTGTATCCTCAATGGAGATCCAGAGGATATTCGGACGATTTTCTGAATCCAATTTCTGAGCTGTTGACTGCATATTATTTCCTTTTGGAGAGTAGAGGTTGATTTGAATGTGTGTGTGAAGTATTAAGAATAATATATCGTAGTAAGAGATTTAAGTCAACCATCTTTGCTATTGTACAGGGGCATTTAATTTTCTGTTTTTGTGCGTTTTTTTCACTGATATACCCACCTGAACTGATGTATTAACTTTTCATGGTCTTACGCATTCCAACACCCCTCTGTATAACCATCGCGTGAAAACAATTTAATACGTTCAGGTGTGGCGCGTTCCATCCATTCGGGAGGGATTTCCTGGGTGTAACGATGGGGTGGTCCCGCTTCTTTGAAAATGTCAATGACGAAGATACGATATAGCTGCGCGGAGTCTACTGGTTTCGCTTCAACCGCATGGAAGATACGTGCATCAATGTAGACCATACTACCCGGTGGCAAGTCAAGTCGTCTCTCTTCTAATGTGCGTCCGGCTTCATTGTCAAACTCACCCGCAAGCATCCGTTCCGGTGTTGCTTCTGCGGTTGGTGCCACCCGATGACTTCCCGCTATCACTTTCAGATTTCGATCACCGCGGGTAAAGCCGTTCGGATAGTAGAGAATCTGAATATAGTAGTTATCACGTTCCGCCAGGTTCACTGGATTCTCGTGTTTCCAGTGGTGGTGGTCTTGATGAAAAGGAATTGGTCCGATACCTCGCGGGGCAATGTTAAGTGCAGAGTGGCAGAAGTGGTAATCATCTCCGATAGTTGCACATATAAGCGTAGAAATAAACGGGTCGTCAATCAGTCTGTCACTATATTCACGGCGTTCATTCCAGGGACGAATAAAATATGCACGTTGTTGTTCATCACCTCTTTCTAAAGATTCAATATATTGACGCGTAGGTTCAAAATGGTGTGTAATTTCTTCAATTAAACCTTCTCTACCATCGTCAGTGAAAATGTCAGGGTATGCAATGTATCCATCATTGTGGAATGAATCGATATCTTCCTGTGAAGGACCTGATAAACGGAAAAGCGATTCGTTAGTGGATTTTTCCATAATACTGTTCCTAATTTCATTAATGTTGACACATAAGTACAAATGATAAAATGGCAAACATTATGTATGGGTGTTTACATTCGGTTTGACTTTTAATTCCTTTGAGAGTACAATTCTATTATATTTTGATGAAGAGTGCAATCAGTTTTTTGATTTCACTAAATCTAACAGTAGGAGAGCAAAAAGTGCGAAATCTAAATCGAATTACTTTTGATCCAAATGTAATGGGTGGAAAAGCCTGTATTCGTGGCATGCGGGTTACTGTTGGAACTATTGTCGGATTGGTTGCATCAGGTTATTCTAATTCGGATATTTTAAAAGCATATCCATATTTGGAAGAAGAAGATATTCATCAATCCTTGGCCTATGCCGCCTGGAGAGTTCAAGAAATTGAGGTTCCGTTGAATATTTATGAAGGTGCTGATTGATATGAACCTTTCGCCTGATTGGGCCAAGGTGTTTGGAAGACACGGATTGGACGTTGTACATTGGCGAGAAATAGGGGATCCGAGGGGATGATTAATCTCTACATTCTACTATGTCCTTCTTCTGTGAATTTTCCCAATAAGCCTGTCAAACGCTCCACTATTTCAGGACGACTTGACCACAAATCGTTCGTCTCATACGGGTCATAAAGAATATGGTATAGTTGTCCGGGTGAGTCTGGTTTGGGACCACCATCACTTGGTGGAGGCCATCCGCCTGACCCTTGTGTACCAATAATCAATTTCCACTCGTTGTGTCGTATAGAAAACACTCCATTGCTGGAATGATGAACGATTGCTTCTCGTAACGGTTTCTCTGTCTTCTCACCTAACAGTGCTGGCAGAATGTTGCAGCTGTCCTGTCCAGCGTTGTCTGGTAGATCCGCGTCTACAATCGCAGCACACGTTTCCATCAAATCAGTCAGACAGACCAAAGCATTCGATTCGGAATTTGGTTCAATGACACCGTTCCATCGAGCGATCAACGGTTCGCGATGTCCCCCTTCCCAGATATGTGCCTTGTATCCACGCCAGTCTCCACAAGATTTATGTCCATATAGGTTATATGGCATCGGACCTTTGCCACCTTGCACACGGTCTCCCGGCAGTGCACCGTTATCACTGGTAACGAAAATTAGTGTATCATCAGTTTTGCCTGTCCGTTCTAAAGCGTCCATAACTTGACCGACCATCCAGTCAACTAACCAGACGAGATCACCGCGTGGTCCAGCGTCACTCTGTCCACGTGCAAATTCTGGAACGACCTCCTCTACACAAGGTTCGTGCGGTGCTGAAGGTGTCATATATAGAAAGAACGGAGTATCCGCATCTGCTTGAGAATCTATATATTCGGCTGCTTTCTGTGCTATGATCGGATCAGCATTCTTATGATGCCAACTCGGTGCCGACATACCCGGACGACCAGTAAAATCAGGTCTCTCACGATATTCACTCGGTATTTCAACAAAGGTGTCGTTTTCAATGAACCCGTAAGGAGGTTGACATGTCGGACAACCTGATGTCCCATAGAAATAGTCGAAGCCGAGTTCAATCGGTCCCCCGGTTACTGGTGCATGAAAATCTATATATTCTTCTAATTCACGTTTCGCATTACCCCACGGCAGCGGTGCGTCAAAATCGTAATCGTATCCCGACTTTGTTGAGAAACCGAGACCTAAATGCCACTTACCGACACATGCAGTGTTGTAGCCAGCTTCTTTTAACAAGCCAGCAACAGTCAAACGTTCAGTTTCAATTAGAGGGGGTTCATACCCGTATAGAACACCACGTTTTAGACGACTCCGCCAGCAATATCTGCCTGTCAGAACTCCATATCTTGTCGGTGTGCAAACTGCGGATGGGGAATGTGCATCAGTAAAGCGAATACCTTCCTGTGCAAGTTGATCCATATTGGGGGTGGGAATTTTTGAATCTGCATTGTAGCAAGCCGACATCTCCGAAACCCATATCGTCTGCCATAATAAAAACGATGTTCGGTTGTTTCTGATTGTTTTCCATATTACACCGATAGAGAATAGAGGTTAAATATCACTCCTATTGTATTTTTGCTTTTAATTCTGCGAGGTCGTTGTCGATAGATGCTTCTTCGGCATAAGCTGCAAATTCACGATTTAACTCTGGATTACGGAGTTCAGACTCAACTGCTGAGGCTGCTTTTGCTAAAGACGCAGCTTCAGCGGCATTTTGCTCCATTTGATTGAGTATTTCAAAAGCGGCATTGTCTTGGACTTCTGATAATGTCTCTTGTAGGTGTTGGTGTGCATCAATGTTTCTGTTTTGTGCAATCACAACATCTCTCTTTCTTTCAGCTTCAGCAGTTTTTCTTTGGAGAGTTTCAAGCAGATTCGTTAGTTCTGTGACGACTTTCTTCTGATCATCCCATTGTGCTTTGTATTGATTTGCCTGTTGCCGGTATTCGTTTCGTTGTACTATATCCTCTCGTGCTAAGTCTTCACGACCCGCTTTAATTGCTATAGTCGCGCGTTCCTCACACCTTCCAGCTTGCACAATCGCTCCTTCATAAGCGTCCTTAAACTGTTTTTCTATTCCGATTGATGCATCAACTTTTTGTCGCGCTTCTGACAGTCTATTGGAAATCTCAACAAAAGCATTTTCTAAAACTGTTTCTGTGTCTTCAACTTTGTCTTCAACTTCAATTGGGTAAGGTCTATATTGGACGACAACTGTGTTAGCCAGTTTATCCCCCATCCTTTGCTTATTTTTCCCGAGTGTAAACAGTAAATCAAACGGTTGAAAAATTCCGGTTAATCGACGCACGACAGAATCTTTGAAAGAACAAGGTTTACCGTCTTTTAGTCTGATGACTTGTAATGAAAGAAGCCGCTTACCCAATCCACGTCCATTCATGAAGCCATCCATTCCAAGTAGTCCAATTATCCACAAGGCAGCGGAAGGCAAAGCAAAAGAACCAAAGGAAAAAAAGGAATAAAAGCCACTTGATAAAAAGAATAAGAACGTTTGCGCTGCAAGCAGACACAAAATGTCAACATATAACGCAAACATGCGCGCCAATCTTGAACCTATTGAGAATTTTTTCTTCGCAATTTCAATCCATTTCATCGTAGTCAATCCTCAGTCATGAAGAAAACTCAAATGGTCCGAATTATGTAAAGGGACTTCTGACCACGGCAGGGTTATTTAGTTTTCGGTATATTAGCATTTTTTCTCACATCCGTTAATAATTGTCGTAGGTCGGGTTTAGCGTGAGCGAAACCCGACATGGCAATCATAATCAATATTTGTCCAAATCAACGCCAAATGCGCTTATGGTATTTGGCGGGTTTTGCTCACGCTCAACCCGACCTACATATTTAGTCTGGACTATTCACTACTTATCTTCTATATATACGAGTTTCCCATGACAACAGACTCCTTCAACAGTAGAGTCTTTCAGCGTTAAAAAGATAGATAAATTCTGTGGTTACAAAGACGGAACCGTTACTTCAACTTCTCGTCCACCCGCTTCTGAAGAATCAATGACACCCTGGATGATAACGTTTGTTAGCATTATCTCATAAGGATCAATTGGAGAAGGTTTGCCTTCTCTAACTGCATCAATAAACGCGCTATCTTCTTCGTGGAATACACTGACAGACTTGAACTCAGTATAGGTTTCATCATGAATCTGTCCATCTTTGTCACCATATACTCGGACACCGTCTTGTGGACCACGAACTTCACCGATACCTATTCGCAAACCCGCTTTTTTACCCAGAAAGATAGTGCCACCCAGTGAATCCATATTCATGCACCAACAGGTTTTGAACACCAGACGTGCGCCATTGTCAAAAACAACCCATCCAACACCGAAATCTTCAACTTCTGTCTGTTTCAATCCTTCATTCCATGTGTTGTGTAGACTTAGATAGTTTGATGTAATTCCAGAAACAGCAACAGGTGTGGGGTGTCCCATTAAGTAGAGAGCGGTATCTAAAGCATAAACACCGATGTCTGCGGACGCACCTAAGCCAGCAGTTGCCTTACGGATAAAACTTCCACCTGGATTCCCACGTCTACGATCAGCGACGGTTTCAGCGTAATAGATTTCGCCAAGTGTCCCCGCATCTACGATCTCTTTTGCTTTGATGACTTGCGGGGAATAGCGCAGTTTGAGACCGATCATAAGTATTTTTTCGTTTTCTACTGAGGCGCGCCACATCGCAGCTGCACCCTCCAATGTTGCTTCCATCGGCTTTTCACAGAATACATGTTTGCCTGCGTTTAAGGCTGCAACAGTAGGGGCTGCATGCACGCCTGTAGGTGTACATACATAGACAGCTTCAATCTCGTCCATTTTTAGCATTTCATTGTAATCGGTAAATGTCTTTTTGATACCCCATCGTTCTTCTGCGCGTTCTAAATTGGCAGGAACAAGGTCCGAAGCAGCGATAATCTCAGCACCTTTAATTTTTTCAAGTGTTCCACAATGTGCTTGTGCAATACCACCAGCACCTATTAAACCTAATTTGACTGTTCTCATCATTGTCTCCTCAACACAGATTTATTCTAATGATTTTATCTTATTTATGCGTTGAAAGTCAAGTGAATTTCTGATTTAGGGTTACTCGGTTTTCGGGTATTCTACATTATTTTTACTAACGTCTTGACCCCGCAACACCACGAAAACACTTGAAATGCAGAACAGATTCTGCTAAAATGCTTAAAGATAGGCAAATATTTTTTTGGTATAAGACCTACGCCTAAAAGATTTTGGAGAGGAGTAAGCATGGCAGCAAACGCTATAACGCTTTTTCGTCTTTTTCTAACCTTCATTGTTATCGCCCTTTTTAGACAAGATGTATACATAGACATCGCTTGTATTGTAACTATCCTTATTATTTTTATACTTGATTCTGTGGACGGTATTGTTGCTCGCAAACAGAACCAGACCTCTACATTTGGTGCTGTTTTTGATATTGCTGCTGACAGGATCGTTGAAAACGTACTTTGGATTTATTTCGCAGCAATTGGTTCTATTTCATTGTGGTTGCCGATTGCCGTGGTCACACGTGGTTTCCTGACTGATGGTGTCCGAAGCATCGCGCTTACAGAAGGCAAAACAGCCTTTGAAATGAGTTCTGCTGCATGGTCACGCGCATTGACCAGTTCCCGATTTTCTCGAGGACTCTACGGATTAACCAAAATGTTAGCGTTCATCTTCCTCCCTGCCGCACTTGTTTTTAATACATACTATCCAGAAAAACCAATTACTAATCCTTTTTCGTTGGTTTCTGACATAATTGCTTATGTGGCAGTTGCAATGTGTATTATTCGTGGAATTCCTGTACTTGTTGATGGTTGGCAATATATCAAACCAAACACAGAGTAGTGGTTAGTCCATGTTAAACTTGTAGGTCGGGTAGAGGAACGAAACCCGACACGTACTGATTGTGTCTATCATGTCCAAATCAACGCCAAATGCGCGTTAGGCATTTGGCGGGTTTCGCTTCGCTCTATCCGACCTACAAAGTGGGTGTTGACAGTTCAGTAGTTTATAGGTGGAAAAGAATATGAAAGCAGCACAGTTTTACGGTGGAAAGGACATTAGGGTTGAAACAGTTCCTGACCCGATACCTGACGCAGGACAGATATTAGTCAAGGTGGAAGCCGCCGGTATCTGTGGCAGTGATCTGCACGGATATCATCGTCAACCAGAAAAACCTTTGTCACCACGTATCGGAGGACATGAATTAGCAGGACAGATTATAGACATAGCTAAGGATGTTACCAATCATAGTCCCGGTGAGCGAGTCGCAATTGAACCGATTAGTCCTTGTAACAACTGCCCGGAATGCTACAACGGTTACTATAATATCTGCGGAAATTTACGACATGCTGGTGGCGGTTTTGCTGAGTATATGGTTACCCGTGCATCAAACGCATACCAGATTCCCGATAGTGTCACCGATGAAGGCGGCGCATTAGCAGAGGTATATGCAGTCGCTGTTCATGCTGTTAATAGGGCAATGGTATCTCCTGGGGATCGGGTTGCAATTATTGGAAGTGGTCCCGTTGGGTTGACGATTGCACAAGTCGCGGACATCGCTGGGGCAACTTCTATTGCTGTTTTGGGTAAACCAGATGCACCAATACAGATAGCTGAAAAGGCTGTCGGTGCTGTGCCAATCAATGTGGATAAGACAGATTCTGTGCAAGCCGTTATGGAGTGGAGTAATGGACTTGGGGTGGATGTCGTGTTTGAGGCAGTGGGCGGCAAGGCAAATACTTTGGAACAAGCAACACAGATAGCAGCAAAACGCGGACGGGTCTGTATGGTCGGGGGACACGGCGCACCACTCACCTTTTCTGAACGATTTGCAAGAAGTAAGGAACTTACCATAATTTGGTCATTCTGCTACGGTAGACGTGGAGGAAAAACCGAGTTTCAGATCGCTATTGACTTACTCGCAACGGGTAAACTTGATCCGAGTCCACTGGTAACACACAGATTTAGTTTAGACGAGATAACACGCGCATTCGCTGTTGCGGCAGGACGCGATGAGCATGGGTCTGTCAAAGTTCTCGTGATGCCAAACTAATAACAAATTGATGCGATTCGTCTCGGTAGGTGCGGTTTCCTAACCGTACCGGAATCCAATAAAACAAGAAAAATCCTGTTAATTTGGTATAATAACGGAGGAATTTATGGATAAAGTTAAATCACTTAAATCACTCGTTTTTGTTGGAACAGAAGGTAAATACCATGATCATGAAGGAAATGGAAAGTTCATTACTGCGATTCTAAATGACACGGAGGGAATTGAAGCAGACTTTTCTCAGGACTATCATGTACTTGCTGATGGTCTTGAGGATTACCACGTTGTACTCTTCTATACGGATGTCGGGGAGCTATCGGATGCACAAGAGACAGGATTGCTAAACTATATCCGTACTGGTGGTGGATTTTATGGACTGCACACCGCTGCTGCTTCCTTCAGAGAATCGAAAGCGTATCATGCAATGCTCAACGGCTATTTTAATGGACACAGTCCTTATATGGACTTTACCGTTAACATTGGTGATTCTGAGCATCCGATAACGCAAGGTTTGGAAGATTTTGAAGCAAAAGATGAACTTTACTATCTGAAGCACAATCCGGATACTTCACATCATTTGATGCAGGCTTATGATGATACTAAGGACGAAACACACGTCATGGCGTTTCATCATGATTACGGAGAGGGGAGAGTCTTTTATTTTGCGTTGGGACACGATATGGCGGTGCTTGAAAATCCAAGTTTTCAGGAAGTTATACGACGTGGTGTTTTGTGGTTAGGGAAGCGATTATAGTAATTTGGGTGAGTATTGGAATTGCTATATGAACATTTTAGGGTGTTGTGAGAGTATTTCATCGGCAGCAGCGATGTCTCTATTAATCTGTTTTACCAAAGCGTTCACATTAGAAAATTTGCGTTCGCTACGAATTTTCTCTATAAAGAAGACTTCAATTGTTTCGCCATATATCATCTCATCAAAATTGAATAGATGACTTTCAACCTGGAGTTTTGTTCCGTTAAAAGTTGGTCGAATGCCGATGTTCAATACACCATCAAACCAACGTTCACTTAATTTCGCGCGAATAGCATAGACCCCATTCGGTGGACAGAGTTGTTCGCCTGTCTCAATATTGGCAGTTGGAAAACCGAGTTGTTTTCCTCTTCCATCCCCGCGAACGATAGTTCCGCTTAATGAATAGGTTCTGCCTAACAACTTTGATGCTAACCCCAGGTCACCTCTTGCAATGGCTTCTCGGATACGTGTGCTGTGAACCGGCAAACCGTTCAACTGAGTCGGTGGAACCACTGTAACACCAAATTGTGATCTTTGTCCCATTAATTCCAATATCTGTGCATTTCCTTCCCGGTCTTTCCCAAATTGACATGCATATCCGACAACGATATGTTTAGCACGACATACATCTAACAGAACTGTATTTACAAAAGTGTCTGGGGACATTGACGCGATGCGTTCATTGAAGTTCACAAAAATAACCGTGTCTATCCCAATCTGCTGAAGGATTTCAACGCGTTTAGGTAAGCACATTAAAACGGGAGGGCACTTTTCGGGAGCAAGAAACGTCAAGGGGTGTGGGTAGAACCCCAAGAGAACAGATGCTAAATTGCCTGCGTCGGCGTGCTCACAAACTTTTTCAAGAACATCCTGGTGACCGATATGTATTCCATCGAATACCCCAAATGTAACCACTGATTCTTGTGTTAATTTGGGAATCGAATCCATATTGTAGTATGTCTGCAAAATGTTTCTCCGCGAGCAATCATTTAATTGTCATAAGATAACATCTTATACGAGTTCTTGAATATGCCGTTTTGCACTTTGAATAAGCATTTTTATGGCAGCATCATAAGGACGATTGATTCGGCAACCCGAAGCACGTTGATGTCCCCCACCATCGAACTCTGATGCGAGCGCAGCCACATCAACACGACCTTCACTGCGGAGACTTACCTTTGAGTTGCCATTAGGTAGTTCACAAACACAGATTGCCACATCAACACTCTCAATTGCTTGAATCTGGTTCACAAATCCTTCCACATCGTCCAATGTCGTATTAGTTTTATCCAACATAGATTGTGTAATCAATATCCAAGCGATTTTTCCATCAGGTGTAAGTTCTAATGTGCGCAAAGTTTGACTCAATAAATGTATCTTCCCCAACGGTACTTGTTCAAAAACATTGCAGTAAACTTCATCTGGGGCAAAGTTACCAATCTCTATTAACTCTGCCGCAATACGATGTGTTTCCGGTGTAGCATTGCTATAACGAAAACAACCGGTATCAAACATGAGACCGGTGTATAAACATATTGCACATTTCTCATCAATTGAAATGGATGTTGTTTTGATGAACTTGTAGATGATTTCAGCAGTTGATGAGGCAGATGGAATGATGATATTGTAGTCAGCGAAATCCTCCGCAGTAATATGATGGTCAATATTTATGACAGCGTGTGTCGGCACTAAACACTTGCTGAGGAAAGGTCCGATGCGTTCTTTTGAACTTGCATCTAAGATTACCAAAACATCTGGACGATATTTTATAGCCGCTTGCGCATCTTCAATCCTGTCCCAATAGGGGAGAAACTGATACTTTTTTGGTACCGGATCAGTATTAAATAATCTTACGGTTTTTCCTAACTTCTGCAGAAATGTATATAATGCTAATTCGGTACCGATCGCATCTCCATCAGGATTAACGTGGGTAGAAATTGCAAACGTTTGATGTTGTTCAAAAAGCACAAGGAGAGTATTAAAACTATCCATTAACCTACTGCTTTGTCAAGTCATAAATGAATTGTATATTGGGCAGGGAAACCCAGCCCCTACGAACGGATCTAACCATCATTTGAGTGGAGGCAGAACACTACTTCTTAAACCGCGTTTTACGGTACATCTTCATCTTCAATCTGTTTGAGGAGTCCGTCAATTTTCATAAGATGATCCACCGAATCGTCTAAGTTAAATCGGAGTTCGGGTGAGTATCTTAGTGCTAACCGACGGCTTATTTCCCGTCTGATAAATCCGGATGCACTTTTCAACCCTAAGAGTGTGTCTTCTTTGTCTTCAATATCGCCTATGACACTAACATTCACATCAACATATTTAAGGTCTGAAGATACATCTACATGTGTGATGGTACAAAAAGCGATACGCGGATCTTTGACGACACGATGAATAATCTCGCTCAATTCTCTATGGATAAGTGCACCGACTCTGTCTTGTCTTCTATTTTCTAACATGTTCACAGACCTTTCTATCCTCGGTTGAGATTACAACCTTGTATCCCTCAATTTTAGCATGCGATCTATCGTGCATTTTTTCTCAACATTCGCACGCTATCCATTCTCTCTTGTTATACCAGATTAACGAAATTTGTCTTATTTTCGAACGGTAGGTGTGATTTCCTAATCGCACCGATAGGTTTGAATCAAGTTAATTGGTATTAGAAGAAATAATCTGTCTCGTAATCAAGCAAAACAACGGAAGTGTTTTCTTCAATAAATCTAACGCTCTTTGCGAGAATCTGACTTACAAATTTCTCTTCATTTGCTACCGACACAGCACCCAAGACTGCAGATTGATGCATATCTTGTGCTTCTATTTCCGCAATCGCGAGATTAAATCGGTTTCTGAGACGGGTAATAATACTTTTGATTACCCGGCGTTTATCTTTTAGTGAACGACTCTCAGGTAAGTATAATTTAACTTTACAAACACCAATATGCATCTTTAATCACAATTTTATTGAAACTTAGTCAAGTTATAAGGGGTATAACCATCCAACTTCAAATTGCCTTCAGATTTAAATGTTCTGCAAATGAATTGAAGGGTTTGCATATCCCAAGCAACAGAAAAATATTCATTACTAACATATCAAATTTCATTGTCAACTTTTAGAATTATTTATCTTAACAACGCTTGAAATTATCTTAAGGATACGACAAAAGATTGATTTTAAAGATGGTATATTTCTGTCCAAATCTTAATTCAAAAGTACTAATCAGGACTTACGCACTCCCCGGTAGGTGTGGTTTCCTAACCGCACCGAATCCTGCGAAAATAGGTGAAATTTGGTCATTTTGCGTAAGTCCTATAATAAGAAGTGTGAATCCGTCTAACCATCAGTAGATTTGTGTGAGTACAATGAAGTTTCAGCGTAGAATATATTAAGGGTGTTGCGTCTCGTGAACTGAATGATATTGTCTTCTGATGTTGGCAAGCACAATTGGTGTTTTTTCAGCATACTAACAGTTTGCGGTACAATTTGGAATTAGTGCTTTGTCAAGTCATAAATGAATTGTATATCGGGCAGTGAAACCCAACCCCTACGAACGGATCTAACCATCATTTGAGTGTAGACAGAACATTAGTCAGATTCAGAAATAAATACATTAAAGCGTTCTTGCTACCTGTTCAAGGACGAAACACTCTAAGACATCCCCAACTTTAATGTCATCAAATTCCTCAATGCCGATTCCACATTCATAATTAGCTTGAACTTCGTTGACATTGTCTTTAAAACGTCTAAGTGAGTCTACCTTACCTTCGTAAATCATTCGGTTATCGCGCAGTACCCTTAGTGGTTGGTTGTACGTAATCCTGCCCCAGTTGACATAACTTCCTGCGACTAACCCGATACGTGGTGCTTTGAATATTTCTCTAACTTCCGCGCGTCCAATAATTACTTCTTTGACTTCCGGTTCTAATAATCCTTCCATCGCTGAGCGGATGTCGGAAATTATATCGTAGATTACTGTATAGGTTCGCACATCAATGCCTTCTATCTCTGTGGCTTTAACTGCTTCCGTTGTCGGATAGACGTTGAATCCGATAACGATAGCGTCAGATGCGGAAGCAAGCAATATGTCTGTCTCTGTAATACCCCCTGTGGCTTCGTGAATGACATTTATTTTCACTTCTTCTGTACTTAGGTCTTTTAAGGATTCAGAAATGGCTTGCACGGAACCTTGTACGTCTCCTTTTATGATAACGTTTAGTTCCTTGATTTCACCTTCCTGAATTTGTTGGAACAGGTCATCAAGACTAACATGGCTGTGTGCCCCGAGTTTTGCGATACGGTATTGGTCCTGTCTTTCTTCACTAATTGTGCGTGCATCTTTCTCTGATTCTACGGCATAGAATATGTTTCCTGCTTCTGGTACTCCTGCAAAGCCGAGAACAACAACCGGGGTGGATGGAGCAGCTTCCTTTATACGTCTGCCGTCATCACTTATCATCGCTCTGACTCTTCCTGAGAAACGACCAGAGACAAAGGGGTCTCCGACTTTTAGTGTGCCACTTTGTACTAATACGGTTGCGACAGCCCCTCGTTCCTTGTCAACTTGTGCCTCAATAACGACCCCGCGAGCAAGTTTATTTGGGTTTGCTTTTAATTCCAACAGTGCAGCTTCAAGCAACAGCATTTCAAGCAAAAGGTCAATTCCTTCACCTTCTACAGCGGATACTTCTACACAAATAGTCTGTCCACCCCAATCTTCTGGCATGAGTTCATTTTCTACCAACTGCTGTTTGACATAATCGGGACGTGCGCCGGGTACATCCATTTTGTTAATCGCAACCACGATAGGTACTTTTGCTGCCTTTGCGTGACTGATCGCCTCAATGGTCTGAGGCATTACACCATCATCAGCGGCAACGATGAGAACAACTATGTCAGTTACTTCTGCCCCTCGTGCTCTCATAGCCGTGAATGCTGCGTGTCCGGGTGTATCAAGAAAAACGATACTACCACCTTCTAATTCAACATGATATGCCCCAATGTGTTGTGTAATGTTACCTTCTTCGGATTCGCTAACATTTGATTGTCTTATAGAGTCGAGAAGCGATGTCTTACCGTGGTCAACGTGTCCCATAATTGTTATAACTGGCGAACGCGCCACCAATGATTCTGGCGGATCTTCTTCATCAAGCAGTAATTTTTCCTCAAGTGATTTTTCCTTGATTACAGTAAAGTCGAAGTGTTTACCTAAAACTAACAGCGTTTGGTAATCTAAACTCTGATTAATTGATGCGATTACCTTTAGTTTCATTAACTGCATAATTAGTTGGTTTGGTTGTAAATCAAGTAATGAGGCGAGGTCGCCAACGGTTGTGCCTTCTTGAACCTGCATAGTTCCATCGCCATGGATTTTTTCTTCTGGTGATGTATCTTCTTGCGGTACTTCTACCTTTTTAATATCCGTATCTACTTTTGGCGGAACTGCTTTAATATCCGTATCTACTTTTGGCGGAACTGCTTTAGGTTTGGTTCCTACTTTGAGTTTCTGTTCTGGCGGCTTTTCCTGTGTGTAAGGTTTTTCTTGTTTAGGACTAATCTCTTGTTCAGGATTTAATTCGCTTTCAACGAGCATAATAGTTTCGGGATCCAACGTACTCATATGGTTTGAAATAGCTACACCTAATCCGTTGAGAATAGTGATAAGTTCCTTGCTGCTCATTTCGTGTCGTTTGGCTAATTCGTAAACTCTTACATTTTGACTTGCTGAAGTTTTAGTTGGCTGTTTCTTTCTTTTCATCGGTAATTTTCTCCTTTTCAAGAAGTGTCTGTTGAAATTCGGAGATAACCGATTTCGACAGCTGTACTCGTAGCAATGCGTTTATCCGCTTAGGCACTTTAAAGGCATTCTTGATACAAGACTTTGAACGACAGACATAAACGCCACGTCCGGGAAGTTTTTTTGATCCTTCTATTTCTAAAATTCCTCTTGTGCTACACACAAAACGTATTAATGTATTCTGTGGCAGTTTACTATGACACCCAATGCATGTGCGAATGGGTGAGTTGTTTCTTTTCATTGAGTTTGAAACACCCTCTTTTTGCTGGGTGTTTGCATGAGTGTTCGGTGAAGTAATACAGACATTATTTATAATTTGTTTACAGTACACAGAGTGTGTCTACTACCTTAATTACTTTCCGATTCATCAGACTGGTCCGAATCAGTCTCAACATCTATATCAGGCTCATCAGGATTTTCTTCCTCTATTTCGGTTGTGATTTCTTCTGTCGTGTCTTCATCGTCTTCTTCAGTATCATTAGAATCGTCTTTAAATATGTTTTCCAATGTGGGGGTAGGTGCTTGTGATTCGCTTTTTATGTCGATCTTCCATCCGGTTAATTTTGCGACAAGTCTTGCATTCGTCCCTCTTCTTCCGATAGCGAGTGACAACGCATCATCTGGCACTACAACGATCGCGCTCATGTCTTCCTCGTTGAGTTCGACTCTTTTTATCTTTGAAGAGTCTACTGGTTTTAGTGAGTTTGAGATATAGGTGCGTGGGTCCTCGTCCCAATCCACAAAATCTATTTTTTCATTTTTTAGTTCTTGTACCATTGTCCTGACGCGATTACCTCTCACACCGACACATGTACCGACTGCATCTATCCCTTCCTCGGTTGCGACGACAGCGACTTTTGCTCGGTAACCGGGTTCACGGGCAACAGCCATCACACGAACTTGTCCTTCGTATACCTCTGGTATTTCATGCTCACATAACATAGCGATAAGGTCAGGATGTGTTCTTGAGACGATAATCTGTTCTCCTGTGACAGAGTTCTTTATCTCTAATATGAGACATCGTATGGCATCGCCTCTATTATAGCGATGCGTTTGTGGGATCTGACTTGCAGGCAATAGTGCTTCAGCACGTAAAACATCTGTTCTTTCCAAGTCAACGATAGCATTTGGTCCATCATACCGTTGTAAGTATCCGACGACTACCTCACCCTCTCGTCCTTCAAATTCATTGTATACTTGTTCGCGTTCAGCTTCCCTTAGTTTACCGAGTAGTATTTGGCGTCCTAATTGTGCTTGTATCCGTCCAAATTCTTCAGGGTTAATTTCGACTTCTACCTTATCTCCGATCTTTACATCAGGATCGATTTTCTGCGCCTCTTCAATCGGAATCTCAGTAGAGAAATCCTGCATTATGTTAACAACAGTTTTCGGGACGTGACATTTTATCTGTTCTTCGTCAAGTTGTATATCAATGGATACTTTCGCCTCTGGACCGTAATGTCTTAGCGCGATTACGCGTAAAGCATCTTCTATTGCTTTGACGAAAACATCCTCTGGTAGGTCAGTATGTCCCATCATCTGTCGAATAGAGTTTTGTAGACTTTCTCTTTTTTCTTCTGTTTTTTGTTTCATATTTCTCCTACATCATAGCACAATTCAATTTATGTATGCTTAAATGTCTAAGACTGATCACCAGACCAGCTGAATGTATCCTTCACAAATTTGCGAGATTTCAATTCGGACAGTCTTACCCGATGGTTGTTCCAATAGAATGTACGTATCAACGACATCAGTGATTCTTCCTTCCACTTCTTCAGACTGTCCATTATTTGAAGCGGTTTGAATTTGGACATTTCTACCGATGTTCCTCTTGAAATCTGCCTCCGTTTTCAAGGGACGGTCAAGTCCTGGTGAAGCGATTTCTAACTGCCTATATTCAGTCAATATTTGATGTACTTCTAAGATTGGACGAACTACATTGTCAACCGTCTTACAATCAGAAAGTGTTAATCCACCATCTTTATGTATCAACAGTCGTAGTGTCTGATTTCTGGTACGTCCCGATGTTTCTACGTCAACTAACTCATATCCCTCTGTTTGAAGAAAGGGTGTTAGCAATTCTGCGATGGTATTTTCTATCCCTCCTGCCATGTTTTCATCCATATAAAATAAAAAACGCGAATGTTCTCGGTTGTAGCGAGCCCTCGCGGTTCTTCTTTAGCAGTTTGCCAATTCCCTCAATTGGGGAAACCACTGCTTTGCTACTGTATCAGCAGCATTCTAAATTTGACTATCAAACCTTTATATTGGCATGTTTCGATCTTCCTTTTTGGGAATCCAGTCAAATTCAAGACCCACGTTTATATGTTTAGCGTAACTTATAAACTTCACCGCAAAAGTCCTTATGAACAAGGTTGTCAATTTTAAGACGTTAAATCTTAATATAGTTTAATCTATATGAGAATCTTTGTCAAGATTAATTTCTTTATCAACCAGGATTAATATAAATTGTCGTGTAATCACTACTATAGTTTGGACAGTTTAAAGTTTTTAGTAACAAAAAGCAGAAAAGAGGTTATCCTTTCAGTATACTATAATTCCATTATGAAAGGATATGAAAATGAACCCTCTTCTCCGCTTGCATTCTATGCTATCAGAATATCAAGAAGTCTTCAAGTATTCTGCAAAATTCAACAGGGTTATTTAGTTCTCAGAATTACCTGTTTCGCATATTACTGATTGTTTATATTGTAGGTCGGGTTTCGCTCACGCTCAACCTATAAATCAACGATGTGAATGCGCGTTTGGTATTCATCCAAATCA
Organism: Candidatus Poribacteria bacterium; assembly: GCA_965261435.1. Lineage (GTDB taxonomy): Bacteria > Poribacteria > WGA-4E > WGA-4E > WGA-3G > MSPOR6. The sequence continues at coordinate 451,617 of CBDHDL010000021.1, read as the reverse complement.
ACGCCGAATGCGCGTATGGCATTCGGCGGGTGTAAACTTAAGAAACCTTCTGTGTTTTTATGAATCCTCCTCAATAGCCACTATGATTGAGACTGTCTTATATTTAGTCCCGTAGGGACGATATGTTTATAGAAAACGCTGTCGCCACCCGTCTTGAGTTCCGTAGGAACGGCATATTTGTTGTTGATGTGCTTATAAACATATCGTCCTTACGGGACTGAAGATGTATTCTGACATCGAATACTCCTTAAGTTTACACCTATGGGTTTCGCTCACGCTCTACCCGACCTACGACAATTATTAACGGACGTGAGAAAAAGTGCTAATATACCGAAAACTAAATAAACCTGAAACTTCAACAATTTTTGCATTTATGTGAATGGTTTGATCAATATGCCTCACCGTGGAACAATGATTAAACGAAGTCTATCGAAAGAGGCGTCGGTAATGATTTGACGATTGCGACAGTGCGGAGACTAACTGAGATGATCCGCCCAATAAGATTGACGATGTAATTTTCATCATCTGGACGATTAGGATCGTTGATGATACCGCTGCGTTTGTCTGTCTTGACACGATACTGGTCAATGATCCACTCTAACGCGGAACGTGTACCAAGTCGATATTCAAAGACTTCGGGTGGGATGCCGCTAATGGTGAGATAGTCGTTATAGATAAGTTCAGTCTTGTCTTTGGAGAGTTTCATCTTCTCTACTCGCAGATTTATCGGTATATCTTGGTTTTCAATGAATGTTAAATCTGAATAGACGGGATATTCTTCGTAGTTGACGTGGATGTCGGCGAGTTCAGCGCCAGCGTCAACGAATGATCTGAAGTTGGGTTCGGGTATGTATGGGATATGGGGTAGGTCTCGCTTGAGGTTGGCTTGATACTTCTCACGATATTCCGGATGATGGAGGACTGCATAAGTGTAGTGGAAGATGTCCCATTTTGTGATTGTATCGTCTTTGTAATGTTTACGGAAAGCGTCAAGTGCCCAATCGGTGATGTTCTCTTTGCGGTTTGTGCCATCTTCGTCGTAGATGTAGAACGGGAAGCATTGGGAATCACCTGTCAGATGGAAGTCTGGAATTACATTAACCATCAAACAGTGAAATGCTCTATTACTACCAATTGTCCTTAGACCAATTGCAAGATTTTCCTTTTCTGTTTCAGGTGTAGGAAAGAAAGTTGGGATTATGTAGACGCAATTAATCAGATTACGCTCAAAATACAAATTCGATTTTGTAAAGGGACGATATAATGAGAGTCTTACCTTATCTTTGTTATATTCAGTACACCTTCCACGCTGCAATTGTAAACGCAATTCGCGATCCCATTTGATATTCTTGTCATCATAATTGACAAAATCTCTTATATCAACTTGTTGATCCTCTCTTCGTCTCCACCTATCCATTTCTGTATTGTAGGTGTTAATCATAGTTTGTATATTATCTGCAAGGGCAGTCCGATTAAAATTATAGACCCATGCATCTCGACTTGAAACTATTCCGTTGCTATAGGTTTTGAAGATAACATCTACCGTTGTTTCTTCAACTGATTTTGCATCTTTTGTTCCCATTGGAATAAAACCGTCAAATTCTGCCTGAAGCCCTTCTGTTAACCATGTATGTTTCACATCAATCTCTGCCTGCTTCATCGGAACATTAGTATAGTCTTTAAATCCAACTAATAGATCTTGTTTAATGTGAGCTTTTTGATAATCATCAACAGAATAAACCCACACGTCAGCCTGATCTGAAGTCTTTTCTGGCTTTTTGATCAGGAAGGTTATTCCAACTCCAACTCGAATTTGATCGTCAAAAACATTACCACCTTCTTTTCGTCGTTGCTCACCAGATGTACGTGCATTTCCCTTCAAGTTTATGTGGTAAATCTTACTAAAATCCAATTCAAGATGTTTCCGCATTCCATCAAATGCAATACCATCAAGAAAACTATTATTGGTGACGAATGTGATAAGTCCTTTTTCTCCAATTCTATCTGTAGCCCAACGGATCGCTCTTACATAAGGATCATAGAGTTTGTTTCTAAGCGTTGCTTGGGAATCAGCGACATAAGTTTCTTTTATCTTACCATCAATTGTGTCATAAGGACGATTTCTATTGTTGTCCATATCATTCACTTGCTGTGTATTATAGGGTGGGTTACCTATCACAACGAACATGTCCGTGTTCTTCTGCTTAGCAACGCGTTCGGTGTTTTCTTCAGAGAAGAGAGTCATCTGATTATTTTCCATCAATTCAAATGTATCGGCAAGTGCAATGCCTTCAAACGGCAGATATTGTCCGGTGCGTTGATAGTATTCCTGCTCAATGTTGAGACTGGCGATGTAGTATGGCAGGAGCATCACCTCGTTGCAGTGCAGTTCGTGCTGATATTTGTGTTTCAACGCCATCCCATCAATGTCCCGCATCAGTCGCACGATGAAGTTCCCTGTGCCAACGAACGGGTCAATGATGTGGACACCGCTATCGGACAGTGACCGACCAAACTCGGTCTCAAGGATGTGCGCGGTGCTATTAACCATAAAGTCAACGATCGGTTGTGGTGTGTAGACGATTCCATGTGTGTCCGCTACATCTGCAGAGAAACCTTGAAAAAACTGCTCATAGAAGGTGTTCAACAGGTGCTGTTTCTGTGAGAAGTCTCTGCACCCTTTTGCTGCATCCTCTATGGCGATGTAGAAGCGATCAAGCGGTTGTAGAAACTCATCACGACTGACAGAATGTCGCATCAACGCATCCGTAACCTTCTCAATCTCACGTGCAATGATGTTGCGTCTGGTGAAATCTGAACGGTCGAACACCTCACGGAAGATACGTTCTGTGAGGATGTGCTGGATGAGCATCTCCTCAACAGCAGTACGGGAAAGGTTAGGATTGATAGCAGATTTACACGTCTCATAGAACCCGTTGAACGCTGTTCGGAACTCAGGATCGTCGTTATGTTGTCGTTCAATCATGTTCAGCATCTCTGTTGCAAGGTCAGGGACTTGTGTCTTGAAGTCTGCGACCGCTTTTTCCCAATCCTCGTGGACGTTTGCCTTATAACCGAATAGGTGTTGGAGTGTGGTGATGAGATTTTTCGAGTCTGTCAGATCAATGTCAAGTACTGTCTGTCCGTTCTGGATGAGGATACCGCGTTCGGGTGTCTGGAACAGGATATTGTCTAACGGGTATCCTGCTTGACGTTTCTGTTGAACAGCTTGGGGTAGGTAATCGTGGATGTCTTTCGCTTCCCAATATCCGAGTGGTATACCGAGTTTTGTTACTGCACCATCAATGATGATACGGTCCCCGGAAGTTGTCTGCATCTGGTATTGTTGTGAGAACGTAGCGTCTATCTGTTTCGCGCAAATGTTGAGGAGTGTACCGAAGGGAGCACTGACAGCTCCTTCGTGCGTAATGGATTGTTCCGTAAGTTCTTGCAGCGTGACGTAATAATCTTTGATGCATTTATGAGTCGGTTTTAAGTTTAGTCGTGGCATAACTGGTATGTTAGCAGAGGAGGAAGGGTTCTGTCAAGTCGGATGTTTTTTCTAAACGCGATTCAGATTGACAATATAATTAACATTTTGATACACTATATTAAAGCAGGAACGGGGGTATCTCTTTGAACGACAATAACATGATGAATGACAGCGAAGGCAAAAAACTTGTACCAAAAATTGCGGCGCAACTAATTATTGAACTTTTCGCTGGACAAACAAAACAAACAGAAGAAATCAGAACAGCAGTTGAAGAAGCGCATGCAAAACGAGGCGGGTTACCTCATACATCTAAATATCATCCTGCCAAGTACGCACTCACAAATTTAAGAAAAAACGGACTTGCAGAAAACCTAAGAACTGGATTTTGGAAAATCCATACAACTGAAGATACTTCAAACGGACATACAATTATTAGGTCGCTTGATGATTTTATAAAATGGGCGAGTCAATTTGAAGAAAGAGAGTTTGTATTTAGAGGTGTTCCGGACGATTCCTATGAAATACAAGCATCTGCTTTTCGGCGTCCGAATAAGAAGGAAAGAGATTTTGAGAAATTCCTTCATATTAATAAAGACTTGATCAGAGCAGCAAGACAACGGGGGTACGATAGAAGTAAAATTGATGGTACGGCATGGAATGATTTAGATATACTCGTTGAACTTCAGCATTATGGTGCTGCCACGTGTCTAATTGATTTTAGTTATAGTGCCCAAATTGCTCTCTGGTTTGCATGTAGACATGTTCAGAAGAAGGACATAAGCGGCGAATCGCAAAATACCCAAATATCACCGAATGGTAAAGTCTCTGCTGTGCAGATTAAACGTCCAAAATATACAGAGATTACACCAGAGTTTATGAAGGGAGATGAGGAGAAAACTATTGATTTTTTTCTAAAAGAAGAAGAAGGTTCTCCACTTTATTACCTAAAACCGAAATTTCAGAACAACCGAATTATTGCACAACAATCTGTTTTACTCTTTGGAAACCATGCACTTGAACCAGATGAGGAATGCTTCATTGATGAAGGGGGCAAAAATAAAATTCTTACGGATCTTGAAAGGACAACAGGTTATACAGAAGATAGGTTGTTCCCAGATTTTGAAGGTTTCGCATGGGTAAATAGGGAAGCAGCATCATATACTGAACCAACTTATTCAGCACTAATTGACTTCGGAGAACGTGCAGTTGAAAATGAGAAATACGAAGAAGCATTAGATTATTCTTCAAGAGCCATTGAAAAAGACCCAAATAGAATTCAAGCATTCAATTTACGAGGTAAGGCTTATACTTTACTTGAGGATTATGAAAAGGCATCAGAGGATTTCAATAATGCAGAAGAGATAGAGCCAGATGTTGCTGAGACTTTTTTCAATAGAGGGTGTTTATACCAACAACAACATCTGTATTCAGAAGCAATTAATAGTTATGACATAGCAATCAGCAAAAAGAAAGAATATGGAGAGGCATATTATCGACGTGGACAGAGTAAGTATGATATGGGTCAGGAGGAAGAAGCTCTAACTGATTTTGAAAGAGCATTACCTTTACAACCAAATAGCCCCTATGTACATTATTGGCTTGGTTTAACAAAACAACGTCTTGGTCAGGAAGAATTCATGAAACATTTTGATGAAGCAATTCGCCTAAAACCTGACTATTTTGATGCATATATTCAACGTGGACAAGCATTGCAAAAATTAGAGCAATTTTCTTCTGCCCTTAATGACTTTAACAAGGCAATTGAACTGAACACAAATGATATATCTGTTTACATTCACAAGGGAGAAACTTTGATGCTTGATGAACGTTCTGATGATGCAAGACAAGTCTTTGAAGTTGGTTTAGAACTTGCCAAACAGCAGAGTGACGATGTTATGATTGCTAAGATTAATTCTCTCTTACAGGAGGTTTCCAGTCCCAACACAAGCGAGGAAGAAGATGAATAAACTATATTTCGGAGACAACATTGACATCTTACGAAAAATGGAAGACGAAACTGTGGATTTAATCTGCACTGATCCACCATTCAACTGCCGAACCAACTATAGCGTATCTTTTGGTAATTCCTTCTCTACCAAGATTGAAGCGTTAAATAACAGTTGGAAATGGGACAAAGCAGTAGAAAAAGCACGCGTTGACATTGAGAAGCGGGCTGCAGAGTGTCAAATATATAAAGCACTCAATAAATGTCTAAGTGGGTACGATCTGGTACTCCAGAATGCTAAGTCTGGCAACAAAGGCGCGATACGTGCATATCTTACATTTATGGGACCGAGACTAGTCGAAATGTACCGTATACTCAACAAAACCGGTAGTATCTATTTGCAATCTGATCCTGATATAAGTCACTATCTAAAAGTGTTAATGGATGCTATCTGGAATCATAACAATAGAAAGAGAAGTTCCTCTTTTAAGAATGAGATTGTGTGGTATTATCGTAGACCTTCAAATGTTGAAGAAAGATATCGTAAGATGCACGACATTCTCTTGTTCTATACTAAAACTGAAAACTATGTTTTCACCACACCGAAACCTATATATGAAAATGCGGCATTTCATCAAAAGGCAGTTGTAGACCTTTCAAATGAAAAACCTGTTCCTTTGAAAGATGATATGGAGCAGTACAAGAGAATACGAACCAGAACAGACGATGCATTTTTGCGTGATGTTTGGGATGACATTGGCATTTTACCCTCTAAGATCTCTGAAAGCCTGGGTTATCCAACACAAAAACCAAGTCTACTTTTTACACGTATGGTAAAGACTTCCTCAAAAAAAGGAGATTTGGTGTTAGATCCATTCTGTGGCTGCGGTACAGCACTTGATGCTGCACAAGCACTCAACCGGAAATGGATTGGGATAGACAACTCAATTGTTGCTATGGATGTTATCCAACATCGTCTCAAGGACAGGTACGGGTTAAAGATAACTAAGGACTACGAGATAGAAGGACTACCGAAAAACTTGCAGGATGTGAAAAACCTCGCAAATGACGAAACAAAGGCATCGATATTCTCCTATTGGGCAGCAACACGACTTGATATTACCCCATCAAAAAGTGCTGACACTGAGGCAGATATTATTTTATGGTCATTAAAAGACAAGAAAAGGTCTGATGTACGGTTAGCTGCCGAAGTTAAAACAGGAAAACCCAGTATAGAACAGGTTCGTCAACTACAGAAATTAATCGAGAACGATAAAGCGGATATGTGTCTCCTGATAACGCTTGAACCTGTTACATCTGAAATGCGTGAAATCGCAGAGAAAATGGACAAGTTCAAGTATAAAGGACTATCATTTCCAAGCCTTCAGTTCTGGCAAATCACGGATGATTACTTTAAAAGTCCGGATTCAATATATGACGAACTCCAAATACCAGGGAAGTTGCGTGTTAAACCTAAGAATAGAAGTGAACGGCTTTTTCCAGACATTAAGCTTGATTTAGACATGAAATAATTCTGAGACGATATGTCATTATGAGTATGTTCCGTGAGCATTGGGTCGGTGGGTTGACTGCATATAGTGTTTTTTTTGTAATTTCACTTGCTGTGTCAATCTCCGTTTCTATTATTACTGGTTTACCGTTTGACTGGAATCCTACGATCTCTCTGGATATTGTGGTGATTGTGGCGTGTTTTGCCGTTGCATTGCTATTTGGGTTGTGGCCTGATGTGGACATTACAAGTAAAAGTCAGAAGATTTTTTATAGCGTGCTGTTTGTACTGAACGCAGCTCTTATCTTCATATTTAAATTCTACTTTGCTGCAGCACTTTTGGGTCTATTTGCAATGCTTCCAATTTTAAGTAAACATCGCGGGTGGACTCATTCCAGAATTACGATGATTCTATTGCCAAGCCTGTTCTTGGTGATTCCAATCTATGTAGAATATCCGAGTTGGGGAATTGGACGCGTAGAACTTCCAGATTTAATCGATTCGTTGCTAAAGTGGGAGAGACTTCCTCATGTTCTACAGGAGGGATTAGTTTTCTATCTGGCTGCGGTGGTTGGTTATGCATCCCATCTCTACCTTGATGGTATTCTGTTCCGTTTACGCAAACCCGGAAAGCGAAGATGAATTCAGCATTTGTCAACACCCAAGAGATACGTGATAATCCTTTCTTACGTAAGCTTCACGACTTTGCTAAGTTGCATGAAGTTGAACTCTACCTTGTGGGTGGTAGTGTACGAGACCTGTTGCTAAAACGTCCAACCACAGACATTGATTTCACACTGCAATCTAACACGCTACGTTTTTCTAAGATGTTTGCTAATAGTATTAAAGCACCTTTCATTCCACTTGAGGAGCAACCAGCAACTGCTCGTGTTGTTGTCAAAACACCTGATCACGTCCCGTCAGAATTCCATATAGATTTTACAGAATTTAGAGCAGAAACGCTTACGGAAGACCTACGTTTGCGAGACTTAACGATCAACGCGATGGCAATTTCCCTTGAATCGGTTATGGAATCTGACCATCCTGAAGTGATAGACCCTTGTGATGGGAGAGAGGATTTAGCGTCAAATCTACTTCAGTTTCCGAATGAACAGGTAGTAGTTGACGATCCGTTACGACTCATGCGGATTTATAGACTTGCAGCGCAGTTAGATTTTGAAATATCAGAGCGTTCCTTTGCACAGATTCAGAAACTTCAACATCTGTTACCGAATGTTTCGCGTGAGAGAATTCGGGATGAATTGTTGAAAACTCTCAACGTGGAGAAATCAACCCGTTATTTGCAGGAGATGTATGGAGTGGGGTTGTTAGAACAGGTCTTTCCAAATATAAAAATTACTTCTCGGTTGTGGGATTGGTTAAATGATTTTGAGGAAAACCCGATTCCTGAATCGCTTGAAGCGTGTGGTGATGAAATCAACACAGATCTCAATGAAGAATTGGGTCTGTTAGCTAACCGTAAAACGTTGATTAAGCTTTGCTTGCTTCTTCAGGATAATTTAGGTGATATTGGTAACTTGCTTAAGCTGAGTCGGAAATCCGTGCTGTTTATGAGGTCTCTTGTAGGTGGACATCAACGGCTTTTAGATTGTGATTTTACGAAATATGGGATTATCGATTTTTTAAGAACTACAACTACTGATTTATGGTGTATTCTGCTGTTTTCTACGGTGATTTATCCAATACATGCTGAAAAACTACGAATGATTGTGGATACATATTACAACCATTTTTTGCCAATTCTGAAACAGGGACGTCTCATAACAGGAGCAGACTTGTTGCGTGAGTTTGGATTGAAGGAAGGAAAAGGGATCGGGGTGTTGTTAGAGGAGATTGAGAAACGCCGGTTTTATGGGGAGATTGCGTCACGTGAAGAGACGATTATGGTTGTCAAGGACTTAGTTGGTAAGTAATACCAAATTGACGCGATTCGTCTCGGTAGGTGCGGTTTCCTAACCGTACCGGACTCCAATAAAACAAGAAAAAAAATCCTGTTAATTTGTTATAATATGTATCACTAATAAAACAAGAAAAAAAATCCTGTTAATTTGTTATAATATGTATCACTAAAAATCCGCTTGACGTTTACTGAAAAATTTTGGAATGAAGGATACAAACAGGATGAGGACTCCAGCAAGTGAAAGATAGATAAGTGTCTTGCGGAGATCGCCTTCCCCGCTGACAAGGGCACCACCGATCTGAACATAAGCAATCGTCCCAGGTAACATAAAAATAGATGACACCAGAAAATATGTCAAGAATCTGATTTTTGTTAATCCGTAGGCATAGTTTTGTAGGTTAAAAGGGAAAAGCGGCACTAAACGGGTGAACATCAAGATACGCCACCCTTCCTGTTCGACCTTTTCATCAATTCTTTGAAATTGTGCGTTACCTGAAACCCAGTTTTCAACAAGGTCCCGTGCAACATAACGCGCAGTAAGAAATGCCAATGATACACCTATAACGGATCCGATCCAAGCATAAACTACTCCAATTACTGGTCCAAATGCAACGCCAGAAAGAACTGTTACGGGGAGTCCCGGTAAAAAGAACAGTGTTGCGGTGATGTAAAAAACAATATAGATGATGGGGGCAATGATCCCGAAACCTGAGACCCACTCTTTGATTTTGTGGACGTTTTTAAGGTCAATATACTCGGTCAAACCGTAATGTCTTAACAGAAAAAAGATTAGGATGAAAATACAGAATCCGGCAATGAGTTTAATAACTTTACTGTTCATTAACTTTTGATAGTCTCTCTAAGTAGGTCCTTATCCGAGAACGGTATTGCAGCGGTATTCGGTTGTTTTCTACTGCTTGTGCATAATCACGTTGTGCATTGAGAACAACATCAGCGAACGGGAGATATTCAGGTTCATCAACCGAATCTCCCAGGTTTCCTGAGTAGACTCTTGTGTTGCTTTGTGAATCTGACGCAACTTCTGAACTGATCTCATAAGTTTTACCATTGGTCTGGAATGTCTCTGTTTCATCCCCTATAATTGGTTTCTCACTATCGTTTTCCACTGTAGGCAAGTTTGTATCATCGTTAGTTGTTGAAAACTCGGAGTCATTGGGATTGACCTGTGTGCCTTGTGTTTCTTGATTGCCTGTTTCCTGACCGGGTCCGCTGTTGCTACTGGCTATATTTTCATTCTGCTGGTCGGTTTCAATACTGGCTAATGCTATGTTCTTTCTACTTTCTGTTAATTGTGCTTCAAGCCGGTTGAGTTGCTCAAGTTGATTAAGGGTTTTGATAATGTCTTTTAATGTATCTTGGGAGACCGTTTTTCCTTGAATTTGATTTAGGACTCCTTGTGGTGCGTTTTCTGCTAATTTCTCCAATAGTCTTTCAATCTCGCCGCGAACTTCGGGTGTAAGTTCATCTTGTTCAGCAAGGCTTTGGAGTTCAGCGGTCAGTGCGGTTGTATCCATATCTTTGAAGTGATGAGTTGCTTGCGTTGCTTGTGCTACTGCAGACTTATCGGGAAGTGTCGATTTCTGTTTCCGCACCTCATCATTTAATTCTTGTAGAAGACCGTGTGCTGTGATTACATCTTTAGCGTTTTCCAATTTTTCTATTGTCTTTTTAATACGCTCCTGTAGATTGGTGTCTTCAGATTCTTCAAGTTCATGCGTAAGCATCTTTATGGTATTATCAATTGCTTCTTTTTCGGCGATTGTAGTCGGTAGAGGTATCGTATATTGGCGCGGTATTGCATAAGAGAGTCCTATGATTAGCAACGGGATTGGAATCCATTTGAGGAATCCGGGTATGGTGTGGCGGACTGTTTTTGAAAGGTCCTTTTCTGCTATGTTGTTTGATGTATCGCTAATTTGCAGTTTTGCAATTTCGTCTTCGCGGTTCGTCTGTATTAATTCTAATGCAGTGATCAGACGGGATTTCAGTTTCAGGTGATTGTCAACATAACTTGCTATGTTAAACAACGTTATTTTGGGTCTGAAGCCGAGAAAGATACCAAGTATGAGTGATACGAATAGTACCAATAGTGTGATGTGAACTGTTGAAAATGGAAAGGAAATGATACGAACACAGACAAATACCAATGCAAGAATGGATAAACCTATGCAAACGGTTTTTGCTGTTTTTTGAGAGATTGTTTGTGCACGCTTTCGAGCTTGAAGTGCTTTTAGGCGGCTAAGGATGAAGTCTGTTGGATTGTTCATTACTCTTTTTCGATGAATTATGTACGGTGAAATGTGTGATTACAAACGCATTATTCTTAAATCTGGTTTACAAATGCTTCTAAGTGATATAATACCTAAAAATTTGATGGGGTGTCAAGTTGAAATCATATCTCCAGACGTTGAAATCATATCTCCAGACGTTGAAATCATATCTCAAAACGCTGCAGAATAAGTATTTTCGAGGTTGGGATCGTCAGACAACGGTGATCTTGCTATCGTCTGCTATCTTGTTGACATTGCATAGGAACTATAGCCGGACACGTGTTTTTCGTGATAATCTAACCACGTATTTTGAACATCTTCCGTTGCCAGAAAGCCATCCTTACTATTATTGGTTTTTGACGACAGCACTCTCACTGTTTCTGATTCCCATTCTCGTCGCTATGATTGGGACAAAGGAGGGACTTCGCGATTACGGATTACGATTTGGCAGACAGAAACTTGGTTGGAGCGTATCTTTAGCATCATGGGTTCTGATGATTCCCGTGGTGATCCTGGCGGTTAAGATATACTCACCTTTCTTAGACAAATATCCGTTTTGCAAGGCTGTTGCTGGTAGTTGGCAGGCGTTCATACCGTATCAGATTGCTTATGGAGTCTACATGTTTTCATGGGAGTTTTTCTTTCGTGGATTTATGCTGTTCGGTTTGGAGAAAAGATTTGGGAACTATAGTATTTTGATACAGACGATTCCGTTTGCTGTGATGCATTTTTCTAAACCGTTACCAGAAGCACTTGGGTCGATTGTTGCAGGTTTGTTGCTCGGTGTGCTTGCGTTTGAAACGCGTTCGTTTCTTTATGGTGCGGTGATTCATTGGTTTGTCGCAATGACGATGGATACGGTCTGCGTTGTTTTTTCATAGAATGGATGTTGTGGAGTATCAATTTCCATATTGCAGATATTCAACAAAACTGCTATAATTCAAGACATCCTCACATATTGACAAATCCTGCTGCCAATATGATATTTTGGTCAATTTATATAAGGAGAAATAAATGGCAAATAAACAGTTCAAAGTTCGGGCAGCACATTGTGATTATCGTGCTACGGAAGAGGAGATATATCAGACACTACGGCGTGTTACCGATCCGCTTACGAAATCTTGGAAACCGATTGAGTCTGCGAAAAAGGTTGTCATCAAATTTAATATGATGAAACCGCATGAGCGGATAATCTATTTTGAGGGACGACGCCGAGAATTGGTTGATGATGCTGTGTGTCGTGCGTTTCTGCGACTGCTCAAGGAACATACGTCTGCACAACTTGTTGCTACTGATACAAATCCCTATACACATGGACATCGTATGCCACCAGGTTTCAATTATGAACATCATCTCAAGGAATTCGGAGTGCAATTTGTTGATTCTAATCTACCGCCGTTTAAGGTCTACGATGTGCCAGAGGGTGGATCCATGTTTGATCGGTATACGTTAAGTGCATGTTTTGATGATGCTGATGCTGTCATTTCGGTGGCAAAGATGAAGAACCATGCATTTATGGGAATTACATTGTGTACGAAAAACCTTTTTGGATTACCTCCGATGCTGCTTCCTGAAGGTAGGACACGAAGTTATTATCATCACCTTATTCGCTTGTCTTATGTATTACCCGACCTTGCGCTGATAACTAAACCGTGTCTGAATATTATTGACGCTTTAACAGGGCAGTGGGGACGCGAATGGGGTGGTGAAGGTAGGATATGCAACGCGCTTATCGCGGGTGATCATCCGATCGCTACAGACACCGTTGGGATGCACCTGATGGGACATGACCCCGCATCCGACTGGCCTACCCCTCCCTTTAAACGGGATCGAAACCATATCTTAATCGCTGCACAACGCGGATACGGTACTGTTGACTTAGATGAGATTGATTGGGAGAGTGAAGTTACTGCACCGTTAGCTGAGTTTGATTCGGTGGAAACTGATACGCCTGAGATGGTATCTAATTGGCGGAGAACCACATGTGAACAGGGGTTGGTCTATCGTGAAAATCAGAAAGATATGATAGATAGATATCGCGGAGATTTTATCTATCTACAGGGAGGTGAAGTTGTCTGGAGTGGTCCTGATCCGTCAAATCTTGGGAGTCGGCGTCAACTTAGCGGTGAGAAGAAAGATAGTGCGTTGTGGCTGAAACTTGTCGATGCTGATGAACATGAGGGCGAACGATTTAATGTATATGAGGAATGTTTGAAAGGTTTTGCTGCGTAGCAGAGACGATTGGAATTGGTAGGTTTTCTACGAGAAATCGCGATTCGTAGATTTCTACTACAGATTGAAGGAAATGCAATGGGAATCAGCGAAGAACAGAAGAAGCAATTAGATGAACAAGGTTGCATCGTTATTCCAGATGTGCTTTCTGGTGAAGAAATCGAGATGTATAGAGCAGACATTCTGAGAATAGCGGAGCAAGAGAAACAGAATGGTTCGGCACTGCGTCATACCAACGATTTCGGTCAACATGTACGTTGGTTGATGAATAAAGGTGAGATATATGAGCGTCTCGTTGCGCATCCGAAGGTAATGCCTTTCTTTGAACATCTACTCGGGACGGATTATACGTTAAGTACTTTGACATCTAACATCATTGATCCGGGAGCACCTGATGGAGGGTATCATGTTGATAATATTTTAGGTGGCTTACCTGAACCGCTTCCCAGTATACCTTTGGTGGCTAACAGTCTGTGGTTACTTAACGATTTTACACCACAGAACGGAGGTACACGACATGTACCAGGTATACATCTTCAACAGATAAAGCCTCCGCCTGGAACGACACACCATCCCGATGAAGTACGGCTTTCTGCTCCAAAAGGTTCTGTTTTTCTATTTAATGGAGCTATCTGGCATTCAGCAGGAGCGAACCGAACTGATCAGCAGCGTATTGCACTGATCTGTTTCTGTTGTCGTTCTTTTGTAAAACCGATGTTTGATTTTGTGCATTTTATCAAACCCGAGGTTGTTGAACGCGCAACGCCTGTCATGCGAAGAATTTATGGATTTGATTCACAACCGAGACCGCCAGATTAAGGCACATGTGGTGTGATATCAATACACGGAAACCTTACAAAGATAGGTGAATCTTCTCATTTGAAAAGCACCTTGACTTTTAAGTCTATTGTATGTAATAATTGTGTATATCATCAATTGTTAGCTCATGCCAAAAACATAAACACCTATCTTTAACCTTCACTTGAATTATTTTGCAGGATTTGGTATCTTATTGTTGACTAAGGAGGTGGCTTAGCGTGGCAAATAAAATTTCCAATGACCAAGTGCTCCTGACGATACCGATACGTCCGGATATGATAGCACTTGCTGCTCAAGTAGTGTCAGGCATTGCTGAATCGATGCGTTTTAGTGAAGAAGAGATTGAAAAGATTCAAATAGGGTTGATTGAATCTTGTTTAAACGCTTTTGAGCGTAGTCAGAGTCCTGATCGACAGATCACCATTTTGTATATAATGGCAATAGATGGATTGGAATTCAAAATACTGACCAAGGAGGCAATTCAGCGTGGCAAATACAATTTCCAATGATCAAGTGCTCCTGACGATACCGATGCGCCCGGATATGGAACTTGCTGCTGCTCAATTAGCGTCAGTCATCGCAGAATCGATGAGTTTTAGTGAAGAACAGATTGAAGAAATTCAAGTGGCGATGATTGAATCTTGCATAAACGCTTTTGAGCATAGTCAGAGTCCTGATCGCCAGGTCATCATTGAGTATATCATGAGAACAGATGGGTTGGAATTCAAGATTAGTGACCAGGGAGTCGGTTTCTCCCCTGAAAATCGAACACAACGTAGAACCAGCAAACCAGATTTATATCCTGACATGCGTAAGCGTGGATGGGGTTTAGAGATTATACATGCACTCATGGACAGCGTTGATATTATGAGCGGGGAAAACGGAACAACGATAAGTATGGTAAAGAGTAAGACTGCGTAGTAGCTGTAGAGAGAAGTCTTACTGTAAAGGAGGAAAGGTTTGGCAAACAAATTCGACATTCAGATCCGGGCAGAGAATAAGTATGCAGTATTAGAAACTACCGGCTACTTAAATGATGCTCTTGGAGAAAAACTTTCTAAGAATGCACAAGAACTAATTGAGAAAGGATATACGCAACTGGTAATTAATCTGGATAAGACCACCTTGATTAACAGTATAGGTATATCTATTCTAATAGAAATTATTGAGGCACTTGAAGAGCGTGAAGGTACACTGAATTTTTGTGGGTTGTCTGCCACGCAGGAACGAACTTTTCGGATGATGGCGATAGCGAAGTACGCGGGTATTTTTCCTGATGAAAAGACTGCGATTGCTAATTTCTAATGGATTCTAAACAGAACTACGTTGCAGTACAGTTGCAATACATCCATTTCATAACCTCCCTATTCTACCTAAGCGGGTCACAAGGATTGAACGTCTACTTTAAAGTTTTATTGACAGAAAGGAACAATCCGACATGCGCTTAAGTTCAGCTGAAGAAACGATCCAACGTTTAATTTTTAGTTTATCCGAACTGGAACAATTAGGTCAAACACTCATCTCTGGCCATAGCAATTTTAATGTATCCAGCAAAACTTATCTACGGATTACACTCGGTACGCTTCAAGCGGCTCGGGGTGCCATTTACTGTTTCCATCCTTCAGATAATAATCTGACGCTTGCTGCCTCTACACCAGAATTAGAGATTCCACCGATTGAGATTGAACCGACCGAAGTTGATAGTATGCTTGAAAGTTCTCTTATTGAATTAGAAACGCCGCCAACACCTTTACAAGGATTTGTTGATCGGAACGCTGAGTTCATGGATGGAAATGCCAAGCATCGTTTGTGGGTCCCCTTAAAGATACATGACGAGTTTCTTGGGATTTTGAGTTTAGGTAGGTTGTTAGGCAGAACTAAATTAGAGGATTGGGAACAGGAGTTACTCAACATTCTTGCTCACCAAATATCTATAGCAATTGCGTACTCGCGTATTGTTGAAGGGATCCAGAGTGAAAAGTTTCGTCTGTTTATGTTAGCAGAAAGTGCACCGCAGATTTGTCAATTATTACAACCTCAGGATGCTGCTGAACAGGTAGTCCATCAAGCTGTCGCACTTTTGGATGCGAATGTTGGTGGGTTGATGTTGATACAAGAACCCCAGCGAAGACTTGAACTACGGTATGTTTTTCCACCGACATTGATTTCTGAAGATACAGATGAAGATAGTAGAGATTCTCTTTCAATTTCGCTGGAGGGTGATGAATCGAAAACTACTGAATCAGATGAGACAACGTCTTTGGATATGTTAGCGGGTGTTGTTAAAGATGGTATGACATCCCGTTGTTTCACAAAATCGGATAATCTATTCGGTGGTAGGAACTTGATGGCTGGACCGATTCAGGGGCGTGATGATGACATATTAGGTGTGCTTGTGGTCGGTGACAAAGAGGAGCGCGGCGGAAGGAGTGCTGAATTTACTGACGAAGATGAGATCCTTCTTGATTCATTCGCGAAGCAGGCGGGGGTGGCAATTGAGAACGCACATCTTCATCAAGAAGCACTTGAAGCACGACAACTACAAACCGAGATGGAGGAAGCGCGAAAAATACAAGAGAACCTTATTCCTGATACGCTGCCAGATATACCGGGGTATGAGGTCGCTGGACATTATGAACCGCGCGGTCCTGTTGGGGGGGATTATTTTGACTGTATTGAACTACCAACTGGCGGATGGGGACTCACTATTGCAGATGTGTCAGGAAAAGGGATGCAGGCAGCACTCTTGATGGCAACGCTCCGAGCTGGATTGCTCTCTGAATTATCAAGCACAAGAGGACGCGAAAATGCCGACTCTGTGGATATGAAAATTGAGTTGATTGACATGGCAATGACACTGAATTCCCTGCTTTATGTTAGCGGAACAGAGGAAAAATATGCTACATTTTTCTATAGTCATCTTAATCCTGAAACGGATATTCTCACAACCCTAAATGGGGGACACAACCCACCATTAATTGTCAAGAACGATGGCAGCTTAGTGTGGCTTGGTGAGGAGGTCGGGGGATTGCCGTTGGGGATGTTCCCAAATGATATGGTGCCACTCATCGCTAACTACGAGGCAGAGCAAACGAAACTTGAGAGTGGGGACCTTGTCGTTTTTTATACTGATGGAGTTACTGAAACTGTGAACATCGATGATGAATTCTATGATGATGACCGCCTTGAAAATGTAGTGAAGGAATCACACGGTGGGGATGCAACAAGTATATGTCAATTGATTTATCAGTCAGTCATGGGTTTTCAGGGTGATGCGGATCAATTCGATGATTTGACTCTGCTTGTTTTACGTAAGAAATAATATCTAATGATTTACCTAAAAAAATATGTTTGAGAAGATATAAGGATTAATCTATGCAACAAACAACAGAAGGACGACGGTTCTTAAACCCTACAATTCTGGCACAAATTGGCAACCTTGAACTGATTGCAAGATATGTCGTTGAAGGTTTCATTTCAGGTTTGCACAAAAGTCCATACCACGGATTTAGCGTTGAGTTTTCGCAGTATAGACAATATATGCCCGGCGATGATACGAAGCACATTGACTGGAAAGTTTTTGGCAGAACAGACCGATATTACATTAAGCAGTTTGAAGAAGAGACGAATCTCAATTGCTACATTCTGTTAGATACGAGCGAATCTATGGCACATCCTGCACCGGAAAACTTGGAGGAAATTGAAATTTCACAACAAGATGATACAACCGGTGCTGGTGAACCGTTATCAAAACTCCGATATGCCAGTTTTCTGATCGCTTCGCTTTCCTATTTTATGGCAAAACAACGGGATGCTGTAGGCTTTGCATATTTTGATGACAAAGTACATCAGTATCTGCCTGCACGGAGTAGCGCATCACACATGCATTCTATCCTGTTGACACTTGAGAACATTCAGACAGAAAAGCAGACCCGTATTGGTGAACCGCTACATCAGATTGCTGAAAGGTTGACGAAACGGGGATTGGTGATTCTTATCTCCGATCTTTACGATGATAATCCTGATGAGGTTATTGATGGACTTGAACATCTTAGATACGATGGACACGAAGTTATTGTATTCCATCTGTTATCTGAACAGGAGGTAGAGTTTGAGTTTGATAAACTTATACGTTTTGTTGATTCTGAAACCGATCAGGAAATTATTACAACACCCCAAGTTATACAGGAAAGTTATCTGAGCAATTTTAACGAATTTATTCACTACTATAGGACGACTTTGAACCAGTCGGATATTGATTACAATATTATTAATACGTCAACCCCGATTGATAGATCCCTTTCATCTTATCTGGCAAAACGACAAGGGTTTATTTAGTCGGTTTCTGTATATTGCTTTTAGGTTGGTTTAACTCCCTCAAAGCAACTTACCCACATCTCTTTTGTTTCAAACACTTTACGCTACGCCTATCGCATTTCTCTGTTGTGGATTCTCAATATTTATAGTATAATTGAAGATATGTCAAATAATGAAGATGATTTTGTTTCGTTAGTTAGAATTCCACGAAAGTGGTTCAATTTATTTGTCGGGGCCTTTTTAACGCTAATTATCACCAACACTTTGCTTGAATTATTGACTGATTGGAAATTGGAACTGCTTGGTGATACAATATTAACACGAAACGCAGCGTTAATGACATTAATTGTCGGTTGGTTTTTTATAATATCGCATATATGGGAGGGTATCATGTTAGGTTATGCCAGAATTTTCAGAGATAGAGTCTTTGCCGAGGGTAAAGCCGAGGGAATAGTCGAGGGTAAAGCCGAGGGTAAAGCAGAAGGAATAGCCGAGGGAAAAGTTGAACAACACCTTATATTTCTTGAATGGAATCGTAGGAGAATACAAGCGGAAAAGGATGGTAAGGAGTTCACTGAGCCTTTACCTACTCCTGAAGATACCTTAGAGTCCGATGAATCGCAATAGAACATCATGCATGGGAGGGTATCATGTTAGGTTATGCCAGAATTTTCAGAGATAGAGTCTTTGCCGAGGGTAAAGCCGAGGGAATAGTCGAGGGTAAAGCCGAGGGAATAGCCGAGGGAAAAGTTGAACAACACCTTAGGGTTCTTGAATGGAATCGTAGGAGAATACAAGCGGAAAAGGATGGTAAGGAGTTCACTGAACCTTTACCTACTCCTGAAGATACCTTAGAGTCTGATGAATCGCAATAGAACATCATGCATGGGAGGGTATCATGTTAGGTTATGCCAAAATCTACAGAGATAGAGTCTTTGCGGAAGGAAAAGCAGAAGGAAAAGCAGAAGCAATAGCAGAATATCACCGAGAAATTCTTGAATGGAATCGTAGGAGAATACAAGCGGAAAAGGATGGTAAGGAGTTCGCTGAACCTTTACCTACTCCTGAAGATACCTTAGAGTCCGATGAATCGCAATAGAACATCATGCATGGGAGGGTATCGTGTTAGGTTATGCCAGAATTTTCAGAGATAGAGTCTTTGCCGAGGGTAAAGCCGAGGGAATAGTCGAGGGTAAAGCCGAGGGAATAGTCGAGGGTAAAGTTGAACAACACCTTATATTTCTTGAATGGAATCACCGTAGAATACAAGCGGAAAAGGATGGTAAGGTATTCACTGAACCTGTACCAGCACCCGAGGAAACTTAAAGAAGGAGATTCACGCGATGGGTTTTTTAGCAGGAGCGTTTGCTATTGCGGGTGCGGTAGGTGCCTCTATCCCGCTTATAATACACCTATTGAACCGGGAACGGGCGCGCCGCCTTGTTTTTAGTACTATTCGGTTCATTCAGATGTCACATCAAACGAATGTGCAGCGTCATAGACTGAAACGTTTACTTCTCCTACTGATGCGTATTTTAATGTTGTTACTCCTTGGTTTGGCTTTTGCACGTCCTTTTTTCGCACAAGACCCGGCGACTGCACCTGAGTTAGGTGGAGTGCGGAATGCAGTTATTATCTTAGATACATCCTACAGCATGCAGTATGAAGGTGTTTTTGAACGCGCAAAAAAAGAAGCTATCAACCGACTTGATGGTTTGAATAGTGCGGATGCCGTTGCGCTTATTCTATCCGCAGACAAGGCGAGACAGGTGTTGCCAATAGAAACAGAGCATAGCCATATCAGAACAGTAATTGAAAATGCAGATTCTACCAATTATACGACTGATTATCTTGACGCTATCCAAACAGCAGATGAAATCCTTAAAGGTGTCTCTATCGGACAGAAACAGATATTTCTTGTAGGCGATTTACAAAAAAACGGATGGGAAAACTTCCTTGAAACCGACCGACTGAGTCCTGATGTAGACATAGAGTTTGTCAATGTAGGCGAAGAACAACCGAACAACCGAGCGATCACTGACATAAACGTTCCACCGGTTGTTCTCGTAGAACAGAAAGATACTGAACTGGTAGCACGGGTACACAATTTTAGCAATGAACGAATAGAAGATTTACCTGTTAGTCTGTATCTTGATGACAGCAAAGCTGATACGATACAATTGGATATTGAGGCTAAAGATAGCACGGACGCTGCGTTTAACTTAAAAATAGATTTACAATCAGAGTCAGCACATACAGGGTGGGTAGAAATAGATACTGATGCTTTGGAGATTGACAACCGATATTATTTTACTGTGCAAAGCATGCAATCAATCACGGTTCACTGTGTGAACGGTGAAAGGAAAAGGTCTGACATTGATGATGAGACCTTCTTTCTTACAAGAGCACTAAAGAGTGTTGGTGATGAAGGTGTACCTATTGATTACACGGAATCAGTGGCTTTTCCATCTGAAACATCTTTACAGAAGTATGATGTTCTTATCCTTGCCAATGTCAGACAATTCAGTGCTGCAGAAGCTGAGAGATTAAAGGATTATGTTAGTTCTGGTGGAGGACTGATCATCACGCTCGGGGATCAGGTTGATACAAGCGTATATCAACAGCATTTTGGAGGAACAGAAAACGCACTTTTACCTTGCACACTGATGCAAGCCGTGGGTGATCCTATTGGAAAACCGGAGTTTAAGGTAATTGCAAGTGTTGATTATCGTCACCCAATTTTTGTGCCGTTTAGTAATCCAAACCACGGTGATTTTGGTAAAGGCAGGATTTATCGTTATTATCAAACTGCTGTTACAGCAGAAGCTATCGCTATCGCCTCCTATGATGATGGGAATCCTGCGCTGCTTGAAAAGGTTTACGGTAATGGACGTGTACTCTGTTTTACATCCACGATTGACCGTGAGTGGAATGATTTGCCGATACACGGTGTCTTTCTACCGTTTCTGCATGAATCGATCAAATACCTTGCTTTAAAACAAACTGGTAAAGTTCCGGACTATCGCATTGGGGACGGTCTGGAATACAACGGCTCTCAAGATGGCGCGGGAAAAGAGGTCGCAGTTTTCAATCCTAAGCGAAAAGAGATACGGTTGGAGTTGAATGAACAGGGAAATCTATACTATGGAGATACACAACAGCCAGGTATCTATTCTGTGCATCGTTCAGGTGAAACGACACAGTATTATGTTGTGAATGTTGATACGGTTGAGTCGGACATAACACCCCGTGATCCTGAAGAATTGACCACATTGCTTGTAGGTTCTACTGAAACAGATAGAACCCCAACAGAAATTACACCCGAAGTGAGACAAGAATATCGCGAGGATGTGGAGAAGAATCAAGGTGTTTCAATGTATCTTCTTCTCGCGGTTTTTGCATTAGCAGTAGGTGAGATGTTCCTCGCTAATCGTGTGTAGTTAGAATGGCATTAGGTGTCTGAAACAGGATTTACAAGATTTTTCAGGAGTATATCTTGTTTGTTCAGAATAATCATTGAGAGTTGACTTTTTTCTTGATTAGATTCAATATATAATACCAAATTGACACGATTCGTCTCGGTAGGTTCGGTTTCCTAACCGCACCGGACTCCAATAAAACAAGATAAAACTTGTTAATTTGGTATAGTCCAAAAACTTGAATGAAGAAATCAGTAGGAGGATTTTATTAGAACAATGAGACCTGATATGAGTGATAGAATTGATGTTCCAGAAATTGTTTCTGAGAAGGAATGTCAGTTTTTCATTGAAAACGGATTCCTTGTCGTGCCAAACTTGCTGTCTGACGATGAGATCAAAGAACTAAGACAAGACACTGTCACACTTGCACGGGGAGAGTATGAATGTGACAACATGAAACCTTTGCCAGAGAGTGTTAGTGATGAAGATGCAATCGGTAGAATCCTTTGTATTCATCAACCGCATTTTGTCAGTGTGACTATTGGAAAGTACGTGAAACACCCGAAAATCTGCGGGATTTTGAGCCAGATTACAGCAGCACACCTGCCTTTTTGGGACGGTAGCGTCAAATGTATGCAATCAATGCTTTTCGTTAAACCGCCTAATTTTCAGGGACAGGCATGGCATCAGGATGAAATATACATTCCAACGCGGGACAGATCTTTGATCGGGGCATGGATTGCAATGGATGATGCTACTGTTGAAAACGGATGCTTGTGGGTATTACCGGGTTCTCATAAACAAGGGTATCTATATCCGCAACGCAATCATGAAAATCCTGATGAATTTGACTTTGCACAAGAGAGTTATGGATTTGATGGATCTGAAGAAGTTCCGGTTGAAGTGACGACCGGTACCCTGGTCTTTTTCAACGGATATTTGCTGCATAGGTCACGAAAGAATAGAGGTGACACTTTCCGACGTGTGCTTGTGAATCATTACTGTAATTCTTGGTCACTACTACCTTGGTCAATTCGGGAAGGAGAACGTCCCGCGAGTGCGGATCGGCGATGCGTCATTCCTGTTTCAGGTGTTGATCCTTATTCTTGGAAAGGTTATGATGATCCACCGAAAAGCATCGGGTTGCGAACTTGCAAAGCTATTGATGAATTACCACCTATTACGACAGAAAGTGAGTGAAACTGATGACAACACAACAATCTTCTGAACTACAGAACACATTGGAAACGATGTTAAACCGTATCACTACGGGAGACGACATCACAGAACAACTTCTCAAAATTCAGCAATTATCTACAGATATAGAATCAACTGCTCCTACCATGCTGAAGCATTATCTTCAAAAGAAAAGTTATACGAAGGCATTGGATTTTCTTAAAGAGATGTAGCAATCGTTTCATTATGCGTAGTCTTGACAAATCACAAAAATCTGTGGTATAGTTTGGGGCAGTTCAATATTCAAGCAGTGTCAATATTTCTGGCATTGCTTTTTGAATATAATGCTTAGATAAATTGCGCTTAAGAGCGGAGATGAGGATTACATGATTAGAGAAGATGGACGAAAAACAGATGAGATGCGTCCAATTACAATTAACAGGAATTATATCAAACATGCGGAGGGTGCAGTTCTTATTGCAACAGGAGATACTAAGGTAATTTGCACCGCATCGGTTGAGGAACGCCAACCACGTTTTATGCGGGAACAGAATATCAAGAATAGAGGATGGGTTACTGCCGAGTATTCGATGTTGCCACGCTCTACTACTCAACGCATGCTACGTGAAGCAACACAAGGTAGACTTGGCGGGAGAACACAGGAGATACAAAGATTAATTGGTAGATCACTTCGTGCTGCTGTTGACCTTGATTTAATGGGGGAAAGAACGGTTTGGATTGACTGTGATGTGATTCAAGCTGATGGTGGAACGCGGACAGCAGCGATTACCGGTGCTTTTTTGGCTCTTTGGGACGCTTGTAAAACAATGCAACATCAAGGTCTGCTTGACGATACGCCTATTATTGATAATATCGCTGCTACAAGTGTCGGGATAATTGAGGGCACACCAATGCTTGATCTTTGTTATACTGAAGACTTTGCTGCAGATGTTGATATGAATGTTGTTATGACAGGTAGTGGGAAGTTTATAGAAATTCAGGGCACTGCTGAACATAATCCATTTTCACGTGAAGAATATGACCAATTACTTGACCTGTCTGTTGGTGGAATCCAACAACTCGTCCATCTGCAGAAGAAGATGATGATTGAGGAACTTGATGAAGCTTGTTTTGGCAACACGTAATCTCGGTAAGGTGAGAGAACTTACTGCTATGCTGAGGGCTGAACCACGGCACAAGAACGTTCAACTTCTTTCACTACAAGATTTCCCTGATGCACCTGAAGTGGTTGAGGATGGTGATACATATCAAGCAAACGCGTCAAAAAAGGCAACGATCATTGCAGATTTTACTGGGGTGAGATCACTTGCTGATGATGCGGGTTTAGAAGTAGAGGCATTGCAAGGGGCACCTGGTGTTCACTCAAAACGGTGGGCAGGGGATGATGTCACTGATGATGTTCGAGTACAAAAGTTGCTTGAAGCGATAGAAGGTGTTACTGAAAGAGGAGCACGTTTTGTTGCTGCAATTGCTATTGCAGAGCCGGGAAGAACTAAAGATAATACCCTATCTCAGTCAGAAAGAGTGCAAGTCGTTATGGGACAGTGTGAAGGAAATATCATATATGAACCCCAAGGTGACAGTGGTTTCGGATACGATCCCATTTTTGTGCCCGTTGGTTATAACAAGACATTTGCTGAATTGGGTGAAGAGATAAAAAACCGAATTAGTCATAGAAGTAAAGCATTGCGTTTGGCACTTGAGTTATTATAAACTGAGAGGCAATACGCGACCTTGAGGACGTTCCTACAGAAGAATCGGTAACATAATTTCATAATTTAACATAAGAGATAATACAGGATCAGAAATTCTGATATATAAATACTTCGCTATTTTTAGAAAGGAAAATCAATGGCAGCACTAAATGATTTACGAAACGGATTAGTTATCCGACTTGATGATGTTGTCTATACGGTTGTAGATTGTCAACATGTGAAACCTGGTAAAGGAGGGGCATTTGCACGAACAAAGATTAAACGTGTTAGCGATGGGGCTGTACTTGATAGAACATTTCGCACTAATGAAAATATAGAGACTGTCCGACTCAGAGACCGAGAGATGCAGTTTCTCTATAGTGAGGGTGAAATGCTCTGGTTTATGGATAATGAGACGTTTGACCAGCATCCGCTTCATCAAGATTTACTTGGTGATGGATTAAAGTATCTAAAAGAGGGAGAAAATGTTACTATAAAAATGGATGCGGGGACACCACTTGCAGCAGAACTGCCAACTTTTGTTGAACTCCAAATTGTTGAAACTGACCCCGGGTTGCGAGGAGATACTGTAAGCGGTGGAACAAAACCAGCTAAATTAGAAACAGGTGCCGTGGTCAACGTCCCACTATTTGTTAAAAATGAAACTGTAATTAAAGTTGATACTCGGACAGGGAAATATGTTGAGAGGGTTTAGAAATATGAAACAAAATAAAAAGAGTGAACAAATTGATTCTTCTGTAGATACAGATGCTGCATCTGACACTATTCTACAACGTCTTGAACGACTGATAATGATAGCTGAGCAGTCAGATTTAGCGTCGGTTCGCATACGAGATGGTGAAGTTGAGATAGAGATTTCACGCGCAACAGCTCAATCTTTTGCAGCTGCACCCGCTAATCCGAGTGCCTTTGAACCTACTGTCGTTACTGGAAATCAAGCTGATGAGGATATAATATGTTCACCAATGCCTGCACGGTTCTATCGTTCACCTGCACCAGAAGAACCACCATTTGTTGAAGTGGGTGATACTGTTTCATCTGGGGCCTCAATCGCAACGCTTGAAGTTATGAAGACTTACAACGATGTTGAAGCACCTTTTAATTGTGAGATCCTTGAAATTCTCGCTGAGGATGGTCAAGCAGTTGAATATAATCAAGCTCTATTTAGAGTAAGGCAGACATAGCACTATGTTTCAAAAAATACTGATCGCAAATCGTGGTGAGATAGCTATACGCATTATCCGGGCTTGTAAGGATATGGGGATAAGGACAGTTGCTATCTATTCAACAGCAGACAAAGACGCGCTACATGTAAAACATGCTGATGAAGCGTATTGCATCGGACCGCCCCCATCTAATGAAAGCTATCTTAAATATGCTAATATAACGACTGTGGCGGGTTTTGCGAATGTTGATGCGATACACCCGGGCGCGGGTTTTCTTGCTGAAGATGCACAGTTTGCTGAGATTTGTGAAGCACATCAAATAAAGTTTATCGGTCCTTCCATTGAACACCTCAATACTATGGGGGACAAGGTGCGTGCACTTGAAACTGTCGCCAAAGCAGGTTTAAAACTCGTTCCAGGTAGCCAAAATAGAAAACGAAAAAAAGACAAAAAAGCCACCGTTGAAACCGCAGAAGAAGCAGCGGAACTTGCTGAAAAAATCGGGTATCCAGTCGGGATTAAAGCCTCTGCTGGTGGTGGAGGACGCGGGATACGCATCGCACAGAATCGTCCCAGTCTCTTCAATCTATTTCACATTGCGAAAGCCGAGAGTGAAGCCGCTTTTGGTAATGGTGATGTATATATAGAAAAGTGGATTGAAGACGCTCGCCATATAGAAGTACAGATTTTGGGAGATACGCACGGTAATGTTGTTCATCTCGGTGAGCGCGAGTGTTCAATACAACGTAAACAGCAAAAATTGCTGGAGGAAGCACCATCGGCGTCCATATCTGGCAAAGTACGGGTTGAAATTTGTAAAGCAGCCGTGAAAGCAGCTAAGTCTATTGGCTATGCAAACGCAGGTACAATTGAATTTGTCGTTGATAAAAACGAGAACTTTTATTTCCTTGAGATGAATACACGGATACAAGTTGAACATACAATCACCGAAAGTATTACTGGGATTGATTTGATTAAGGAACAGATCCGAATAGCGATGGGTGAAGAACTCGGTTATAATCAAGCAGACATCGGTATCACTGGACACGCGATTGAATGCAGAATAAATGCGGAAGACCCTGCTAACCAGTTCATGCCTTCTCCAGGGTTAGTTTCAGATTATCAACCTCCAGGGGGTATAGGTATACGGGTTGATGGATATATCTATAATGGCTATACGGTCCCTCCACACTACGACTCGCTTATTGCTAAACTTATTGCTGTTGGAAGGAGTCGTGAGGAAGCGATTGCCAGAATGAAACGCGCACTGTCAGAGTTTAAGGTTGATGGGATCAAAACTACAATTCCACTTCATCAAAGAATCCTGAATGATGAGCGTTTTCTCAATCGAACCATTTTTACAAACTTCCTGGAAACCTAAAAATATAATATTGAAAAATTAGATAATTATTTGCAAAAAAATTGTAATTTTTTGTAACCGATGAGCGTGTCTTTCATCCAGACACGTGTGTTCCACTAAAGGAGTTTCATCATGAGATATAAATTTTGTTTTTTAGTAAACGTTCTAATTATATTTTGTGTTTTAACCTGTGATGCTAAAATCGTGTTTACATCCAGCCGTGGAGGCGACACGAACTTCCATGTCTATGTAATGGAAGACAATGGGAGCAATGTCAGACAAATAGAGCACTCTGAGTTTTGGGCTTCAGATCCGGTTTGGTTTCCAAACGGAAGACAGATTCTGTTTGAAAGAGATTTCACAAACGGGCAAGCTATTGGACAAAACTCTAAGTTTTATATTCTTGATGTTAATAGTGGTAAGGCGGACACATTTATGGAGAATCACCCGACAGATCAATTTCCAATCTTATCTCCAGATGGGGACGCTATAGCCTTTAATAGCAATCGTTCTGGAATATGGAATATCTATGTGCAGCCCTTAAAAAGCGGTAGACTAAGACAATTGACAGATAACATAAGGAGCGAGTGGACCAAGTTCCTGGACTGGTCTCCCGATGGAAGACAAATTGCTTATGAGCATGAGGGTATAGATGGCGACAACATCTGGGTCATGGATTCAGATGATGGTTTTCCCAAAAAACGTCTTACCCAAACTAAACATCCCAGGTTTTTCATCGGTGCCCCCCGATGGTCGCCTTCTGGTAGATACATCTTGTACACTGAACAAGAGCGTACCCCTGATATCATCACAGCACCTGTTGCAATCAAACTTATGATTATTGACACCATTACGGGTCATATTAAAGAACACAGTTTCCCAAAAGAGACACTTATAGCCATGCAACCGAGTTGGATGAGAGATGACCGAACCGTGCTTTTATCCTTAAAAGATGACTATACTGACGAAACTTCCACTTATGACATCTACCGCTACGATCTGGACACCCGAAAGTTAACAAACTTAACGAATCATCCACTGTCGGGTGACTATGACCCTCACTGGATAGAGGGATCCCTTACTGTGTATCCACAACAGAAACTCACCACGCGATGGGCGCAAATCAAGAAAACGGAATAAAAAAGTGACAACATTTGCTCAAGGGCCTGTTTTTCTCATCGTCCTACTGACATCAATCACTGCCGCCGCATCGACTTTTACTGATGTGACAGACGAGTCGGGTATATATTTTCTACATTCAAACGGAGTTAGGACAAGTCTTCTGCCAGAGGATATGGGGTCTGGTGCAGGGTTCGCGGATATAGACAATGATGGCGATCTGGATCTATACATTGTCAATATACCTGGACCCTTCATCAATGATGTTTCTAACGCCAAGAAAGCCAAGAATGCGTTGTATCGCAATAATGGGAACGGTACATTTACTGATATTACTAAATCAGCGAAAGTTGGAGATACTGGATACGGAATGGGGTGCGTTTTTGCCGATTACAACGGGGACGGATATGTTGACATCTATGTGACTAACTATGGTGAAAATGTGTTATATCGGAACAATGGAGATAGCACATTTACGGATATAACTAAGGCTGCTGGGGTTGAGTGTCCGCTTTGGAGTACAGGTGCTTCTTTCGCTGATTACGACGGCGATAATGATTTGGACCTGTATGTTTGCAACTATGTTAAGTATGATCTGGTAAAATTTCAACAGCAGAAAGAGGAATCCCTACAGTCCGGGAAATTAGTACCCAACGCGTTGAATCCGACTGTATTTGAACCACAAGATAACTTTCTATATAGAAACAATGGAAATGGAACGTTTACTGATGTAACTGAAGCAGCTGGAGTTGCTGCTCCTGGGGGGAGGAGTATGCAATCTATATTCAGTGATTTTGATGAAGACAATGATATGGACCTATATGTTGCAAATGATACATCAGAGAACCATATCTATCGTAATGATGGGAACGGAACTTTTACTGATATGAGTGCAGACTCATGGGCAGCGGACTTTAGAGGATCAATGGGATTAGCCGCGGGAGATTATGACGCGGATGGGGATATAGACCTCTTTATTAGCCACTGGATTGATCAAGAATATGTGCTTTATAGAAATCTACTAAAAGAGGATGAGACTGCAAAACGTATCCGATTTGTAGATGAATCCTATTCTGCTATGCTTGCTGAAGTGACACTGAAGGAAATCGGGTGGGGTACTGCACTTTTTGATTACGACAACGATGGGGATTTAGACATTTTCGTTGCTAATGGGAGTACTTTTCAAGAATTGGATCGACCTGAAATGCTTATACCCCAGCACAATCAGTTGTTTCGTAACGAAGGTGATGGAACATTTAGTGATGTTAGTAAAAGCACGGGTATAAGAAGTATACCACTGAGGGTGGGTCGGGGTGCAGCATTTGGTGACTATGACAATGATGGAGATGTAGACATTTTCATCGTCAATAACTACGCAGAACCGACACTATTACGGAACAATGCATCTGCTTTGAAGAATAGCAATAATTGGTTGCATGTGAAATTGGTAGGAATGAGTCAGAATAGGAATGCAATCGGCGCGAAAATAATTCTGAAAACAACAAATTCAATGCAGATACGAGAAATCTATGCAGGTGATAGTTATATGTCTGCTAACAGTTTCATCGCAGAATTCGGATTGGGAAAAACTGAGCAAGTCCAGACACTACAAGTTATTTGGACTAATGGAAAAACCCAAAAGGTTCAAGACATATCGGTAAATCAGTTGATAAATATTACACAAAAACAATAGATTGCGTGTTGTCTGAGCCATGACTTTCATATCGTAGGTTATTATGAGCAACAAAAACAAAAACTTACCAAAATCTGCCTTATTGACTGAAGATGAATTATCCCTGTTTGTTGACTACTATCAACTCACTATGGGGCAAGCGGATTTCGAAAACAAGAACGATGCAATTATCACTGCAAGTTACTATGTCCGCAAAATCCCGCGAGGTGAATATCTCATTGCTGCGGGGCTTGAACAAGTAATCCATTATGTCATGAATTTGCGGTTTAATGATGATGTTCTCAACTGGTTATCTGACCAAGGTGAATTAAGAGATGATTTTCTTGAATCGCTTAGAGATTTCAAATTTGATGGTTCCATTTTTGCTGTTCCTGAAGGCACGCTTGTTTTTGCGAATGAACCAATAATCAATGTAACAGGTCGTTCTCGTGATGTGCAGCTTTTTGAGACCTATCTGCTTTCTGTGATGAATTTTCAGACGTTGATCGCAACAAAAGCATCCAGAATTGCCCGTGCTGCGAGAGGAAAACCGGTATTTGATTTCGGTGCAAGGCGTGCACACGGGAGGGATGCGGGTCTCCTTGCTGCCCGGGCATCATTCATCGGTGGTGCAAGCGGAACATCTCTGGTAATTGCAGGACGATATTTTGATATACCTTACGTCGGTACGATGGCACACAAGTTCGTATTGGAACGACCTACGGAGTTAGACGCGTTCCGTGAATATGCCAAGGTCTTTCCGAATAATACGACACTTCTGATTGATACTTATGATACGATTGAAGGGGCAAAAAATGCATGCATCGTTGCTCACGAGATGCAGGCGCGCGGCGTTCAACTCAAAGCGGTGAGATTAGATAGCGGTCACCTATTAAAGCTGAGTAGGGAGGTCCGAAGGATTCTTGATTCGGAAGGTTTGGATTATGTACATATCATAGCGAGCCATGAACTTGATGAATACCATATTGAAGCCTTACTCAGTGCAGGCGCACCATTTGATGGATTTGGCGTTGGAACACGGCTTGCTACTGGGGATACCTCGTCATTACATGAAGGAGGCGTCGCTGCACTTGGCGGTGTCTACAAATTGGTCGAACGCGATGGTGTTCCTGTCGGTAAACTGGCACTTGATGAACCTGGGAAAGCGACAGCACCAGGTAGAAAACAGATCTATCGACAGGTTGATGATCATGGAAACTATAGTAAGGATATCGTTACGCTCTGGGATGAACCGATATCTGATGGAGAACCGCTCTTAATTCCAATTGTCAGGGATGGTGAATTGGTGTATAATTTTCCTAATTTGATGGATATTCAGGAGAAGACGAAGACAGAACTTTCAAGGTTGGAAGAGCGTCATAAAGATTTGCATACTGCTGAACCTTATTTGGTTGAGGGTGTCCGGTAATGAATCATGACTGATTGACCCTTCTGATTTAGGCGGAGATAATATCCATTGGAAAGACAATTGCAGTGATGCAAGAATCTTCTTTTTTCAACGTTTTGTAGATTTTTTTACAACTTCTGCTATATTGCCTTGATAGCTGCAAGTTGTCATGTTAATTGGAATACTTTCACTACGAAAACTTATTCTTTCTACTTTAAGTTTTTCAGCTTGTGCCTTATGTATTCCATCTTTTACTAACACGGGTATCAATTCAATTTCAATACTCCTTGGTGTAAAATCATCAACGATACGAGCACCTTCTCTGAGTTGCGCCGCTACTATTGATGCTTTTACGTCTCCACTCTTTAGTTCCATGGGAACACCAACAAGACTACTCTGGGTGGTGTTAATGTAGAAGAGAATAAAATCGCATTGATTTGTCTGTGCACTGTCCGGTGGAAAAGCGAGGTCTACATCTAAAATCACACGGTCAGAGGGGATACTCGCCATAGAAACTTTACACCCCTCTTTAGTATAAGACGTAGCTGCGTTTTCCCCTACTCTTTGCCGAATCTCCTCAAGAGCTTCATGTAGATTCACGCCTGCTCTCACCTTTCAGTTTCTCATACTTCTGTTGAAGATTCACCGATCTGTTGTATAGTCCTTCAGCAACGTCTTCGTAATCTTTAGGAGAAAAACCTTTTCTTGGATGGAACGCAATTTCTTTCACCGGTTCGTCCTTTTGAAAATGCCATGCTCCCACCTCTTCTGGTCGTAACCAACTATCTGCTTCCTCTGTTTCGTCTTCAATTACCCCTTCAAGTATAAGATTTCCTATTTCCTGAAGCAACCAATCACTATGCGTCGTAATTATGACCTTCACACCTGCACGTACCAGACGCGCAAGAGTAACTGCCATATCTGCTTGTGCACCGGGATGCAAGTGTGCCTCCGGTTCTTCAAGGATGAGCGTATCACCGGGCTTAATGCCACTTCGCAAAAGCAGCACCAATGGGGCAAGTTCAGATACCATTGACGACGATTGGGATAAGCGGAACTCCTCATTAGTATCTGATGGTTGGTAAAGAAAAACAGGATATCTGTTTTGTGAAGATGTTGAAACAATCTGCCCACCGATTACATCTGATTCTAATGTTTTTGATAACTTAGTGATTTTACTTTCTGACGATTTGTCTTCTTCGTATAGAAGAATGAATTGCTTCATA
The DNA here is from genome assembly GCA_965261435.1 of Candidatus Poribacteria bacterium. GTDB lineage: Bacteria > Poribacteria > WGA-4E > WGA-4E > WGA-3G > MSPOR6. Next base: position 418,807 of record CBDHDL010000021.1, on the reverse strand, counting down.
AAGTCAACAATTAATCCAGATAGTGTTGGTATTTCTATCTGTTCTAACCCAGCTTGATAAGCATTATCCATAACCGAACTTGCTATAACTTGGTGACTTTGCATAATACCGCTCCGAGCTGCTGGTAGGTAGTACCGATTCATATTATTTACTTTTAGTCCGGGAAAGATTTCGGGGGAAATCTCCATTAGTTCATCAAAATTCAGACCATCTTCTTCTGACAACCAACTATTCTCGTCAAGAAGAATCATGTCTTCGTTGATAGTTCCATCTATCACAACGTCAGTATTTGTAGCTGTAAAATTGAGTGACCAAAACTCTTGCTTCTCCTCGCTTACATTTATTGACATTCTCATTTCATTATTTTGATCTTGAGTGCCTCGTACTAATTCCGATATATGATGGAATCCAAAGCAACGCTTAAGTTCAGTATCTAAATTGTTTTCCGAAATTTTTGAATCTTTAATAGTTGCTTGTGCCAATTCACGAATCTCTTTCGGCAAATCTAAGAATTTAAAGCGTCTGTGTTTTGTCAATAATTTGTTTATTATTTCAGGTGCTTCTTCATCTGTTGAAGCCAAAGCGGCGGCAGCAGCAGTAGTAGGATTGTTGTGAGGTTTAGAAAACATTCTGTATGTTGATTTGAACAGAATCGGCAAAGGCACTCGTAAGAAACCCTCAAAAATACCATGCAACGCATACACTAACGTAGCAAAATAGGTTTTCCCAGTATTGCTCGGACCAACAAATATTGTCAGTGGACATAAATCTATCTTTGCCTCAAAAATTGGTCCAAAATTCTTGACTTCTATTTCAACCTTTGACTGTTCTTGTGTGTCTTTAACTTCACTCATCATCATTTCCTCAAATAGATTCATTTCTTTTCGTGTGCCATTGTAACATTATTTTATCACGTATTCAGTTGTTTATCAACAGAGTTTTGAACCTGATTTACCTTCAGTTTTTGTAGTGTCAAATATACATAAGGTTGGAAAGCAGTTTATCATACAGAACACGCTTGCACAACTATTATGATAAGACATACAAATATGGGGACAGAAAAACTTGGGTAAATCAGGTCATATATTTGTTGACAAAAAACTCAATTTCCTGTATAATCTTGTCAGAATTAACTTACGGAGGAATAGAAACCATTGCCTGAAAACACAGAACATATTCTTTCACACTTACAAGACTTCCAAGGAATTGAATCACTCAGACAACTTTTTTGGGTGGAGCTTAACTACAAACCTGATAATACTAACATTGAAGGCGTTCCAGCGGGTTCTGCAGGCCTCATAATTGATTCTCCTATCAGTTTTGCCACCGCAGGAAAAAACAATGACTTCCATGTCATCTACACAAGACTCAAATCTGACAAACTCCTTAAGACTGATGAACGTAAAATCATTACACACCTGCAAACTCGTTTTCCAGATGCACTCTATGTTTTTAGCAATTCTGTACAAGAACAATGGCATTTTATTAACGTTAAACTTACACGCGAACAGCAGGAAGAAACTGAACAGCAACGCGAAGAAGAACTGAAAATACGTAACATTTTCAGACGAATCACTATTGGACCGAATGAAAGACTACGTACTGCATCTGAACGTATCGCTATGCTGGACATTGAACAGATAGGTGTACCAGACGGTCTTTTTGACACTCAAGATATTCTTAGTTCATTAGACATAAGGAATGGTCACGAGAAGGCTTTCAATGTAGAAGCAGTTACCGAAGCATTCTTTGAGGAATTTAAACGCATTTTTAAACGACTCCAAAACGAACTTGAAGAACAAACAGACAATACAAAATGGGCACACGATTATGCATTGCAATTCCTAAGTCGTTGTCTGTTCCTCTATTTTGTTCAACGAAAAAGATGGCTTGGTAATGATACTGATTTTCTTCGGACATTCTGGAAAGCATATCAGAACTCAACCGAACCTTCAAATACTTTCGTTGAAAAATGGCTAAACGTGTTATTTTTTCAAGCTTTTAACAATTGCTTTCATGGGGGATTAAACTACTTCCCAAGTGATATAAAGAATACCCTGCAACTTGCCCCGCACCTCAACGGTGGTTTATTCCGTGAAAACGCACTTGATAAAGAATACGTTGTCATAGTTCCCGACCAGTTATGGCGTAGTATTTTCGCTTTCTTTGAAAAATACAATTTCACTATTGCAGAAGACACACCACTGGATCAAGAGGTAGCAGTTGACCCAGAAATGATAGGTAAAGTCTATGAAAGTCTTGTTTCTGCGGAAGATGAAGAGAGAGGCGATGCGGGCATCTTTTATACCCCACGTGTAGAAATAGACCTGATGTGCAGACTTGCCCTTGTTGATAACCTCGCAAACCACATCGGCACTGAAAATGAAAAACACGATTTTTATGAAGTGCTCTTTGCTTTTGAACCAGATGAAAAAAAGAAAGGGGATGAAAAACTTGCAGACTTATGGCAAGATGTCTATGATCATATTACAGAGATTACCGTCGTAGACCCAGCATGCGGCAGCGGGTCCTTCCTTGTCGGTATGTTACACGTCCTTGATGATGTACAAGAACGCGCAGAAAAGCATCTCGGTATAATCAAAGAATCCCGATTTGAACGCAGAAAAGCAATTATCGGTAAAAACCTATATGGTGTTGATGTTAAGGAATGGGCATGTAAAGTCGCTGAACTCCGGCTCTGGCTTGCGCTGATAATTGACGCAGAATTCACAGCGGCAGAACTAACAATTAGAAAAGAACCTTTGCTGCCAGATTTCTCCTTCAATATCCATCACGGCGATAGCATTGTACAGGACATCGGCGGCATGAACCTTGCTCAAACACGTGAATTCGGTAGTGGAGTGTCACGTGAACTAAAACGTAAAATTACGAACCTTGAAAAGGAAAAGGTCAAGTATTATAACAACGATCCAGATAGAATATATGAAGAAAAAGAGGATGTGGAAAAAGCACAGAACTACCTTTTTCGTGAACTACTTGCGGATTATGAGACACAGATATCCGAAACAATCCGCACAAAAAAAAATATACTTGAAAATTCTGTCGAACAACTAACACTGTTAGATATGGACCCACCCGAACCACAGCAGCTGAGTCTTGAAACTGCCATCATACAGAAAGAAATTGAACGTCATGAAGAAAACCTTGTACAAGTCCAACGTGCTCGCGAAGCACTTACGGCAAACACAACATCCCCTTTTGTCTGGGACATAGTTTTTGTTGAAATCTTCAGTCAGCGCGGCGGATTTGACATTGTAATCGAAAACCCGCCTTACATCCGTCAAGAAGATATTAGAGATCTTACGTTGCCTAAGGAAGAAGGCATAAAACTTGCTAACAAGAAGGCATACAAAGCAAAATTGGCGAGGTCTATCTATCAAGCTCACCCCGCATTCTTCGGTTATCAGCGGAAAAAAGATATTAAACCTACTGAGCCTGAAAAAGCTGTCAAATATAAACTTAGTGGAAGGAGTGACCTCTACGTTTACTTCTACTTTCACGGTCTATCTCTACTCAATTCAAAAGGCACTTTCTGCACTATCACATCCAATTCATGGTTAGACGTTGACTTTGGGACAAAACTACAGGAGTATCTTCTTAAACAGTGTCACATTAAGTTGGTTTTAGACAATTCTTCCAAGCGTTCATTCTCCTCAGCGGAAATCAACACAATAATATGTCTGATTTCTGCTCCCTATAAAAACAATGGATTGGTCTTGCAAAACTTAACTCGCTTTGTTACTTTCACTGTGCCGTTTGAAACAATCTTGAATGCTGTAATCTTTTCTGAAATTGAAACTGCATTCAAGCGTTGCAGGACGCCAGAATACCGCACCTTTCCATCAGTTCAAAATTGGCTTTTTAATAACGGAATAAATGAAAATGAAAAATACATCGGAGACAAATGGGGTGGAAAATATCTTCGTGCACCAGACATTTATTGGACTATATTGGAAAAAACTGTTGACAAGTTTATAAGAGTCGGAAATGTGGCTAAAGTTCGTTTTGGAATTAAGACTGGTGCCGATAAGTTTTTCCTTTTGGATAGAAGAAGAATATCAGAGTTAAATCTTGAATCCGAATTTTTGAAATCTGTTTATGCAAGTCCAAAAGATACGAAATGTTTATTAGAGCATCCGGAACAATTTCCAAAAAGACTATTTTTATGTTCAAAAAGGAAAGAAGAATTAACGGGAACATCGGCATTAGACTACATTGAGTGGGGAGAATCACAAGGTTTTCATCTCCGACCTAGTTTCCGACAGAGACAACCTTGGTATGATTTGAAATCTCCTCCTTTGCCTCACCTAAGTTTACCGGGAATCATTGGTTCAACTGCGCGTACAGTATACGTTCCAGAAGGATGTTATGTAACCGCAAATTTTACTGAAATTTATCCTCCAGAAGAATTAAGATTGCCTATCTGTTTGTCCCTCAATTCTACACTTTTCCAGTTAATGATTAATGTAAATGGGCGCGCAAACTTTGGTGGAGGAGTGTTAACTCTCAAAGTTTACGAATTAGAAAACTCACTATGTGTCAATCCACAGCTTATAAAGGAATATAGTCTCAATCAAATCAGTCCTGAATTAAGACCCCCCCCCCCCCCCCCCCCCCCCCCCCCCCCCCCCCCCCCCCCCCCCAGCAAATATTGGATCAAACAATTCTGGAATCAGAAGATTGGGATGTCTTAGATCCCTCCCCTGCGCGGCGTAAAATTGACAACATTATTTTTGACATTTTAGAATTGACACCAGGTGAACGCGATGGAGTCTATGAGGCAGTCGCGAAACTTGTAACTACACGTCTGCAGAAGGCAAAAACTTAAAAGAAAAATGACACACGATATTATTGACAACCGACACGAAAAACTAATTGAACACGTCAACCTTATATTAGATTCCACCGACCGTGCGCGGTTTGCTGTAGGATACTTTTTCCTAAACGGTTTTACCAGTATTGCAAAAGAACTACAGAATTTGACAGAACTTCGTCTGCTAATTGGCAACACCAGTACTCGCGAAACGATTGAACAACTCGCGGAGGCATATAGGGAATTATCCGCTATCGAAAATGCAACCGAAGAACTCACCTATTCGAGCCGCGCGACGCGCAGAGCAAGGGCAGGCGAAACAGCAGAAAATCTAAGATCATGCATTGATTCAATGACACAAACGGATGAATCTGAGCAGCTAATCAAAACATTAGTGGACATGATCGTTAATAAGAAACTGAAGGTCAAGGTTTATACCAAAGATAGACTTCACGCTAAGGCATATATTTTTGACTATAAGCAAGGTTATCACACCGGCACCTCTATTGTCGGATCATCAAATCTCACTTTGGCAGGTTTGACGAGTAATACCGAATTAAATGTTGTTGTTTCAGGTAACGCCAATCAGGAACAACTCCGAAAATGGTTTGATGAATTATGGGATGAAGCGGATGATTTTGACAAATCATTGATGGAAGAGTTGAATACCTCTTGGGCCCTTGCTACTGTTTCTCCATACGACATTTACATGAAAACACTTTATGAACTTGTAAAAGACAGACTTGAGCAAGATGAAGACAGTATCTCTCCAATTGAGAATTTAATGGATCAATTAGCCGAATTTCAACAGGTTGCAGTGTGGCAAGCGATTAAGATTATCAATAAGTATGGCGGTGCTTTTATCTCGGATGTTGTTGGATTAGGAAAAAGTTTTATCGGTTCTGCAATTGTTAAGTATTTTGAGCAGGTAAAACAAGCACGTCCGTTGATCATTTGTCCACCATCACTAATTCCTATGTGGGAAAGATATAACGAATTGCATCAGTTAAATGCCCAGGTCGTTTCCAGTGGAAAACTCAGCGGGGATGAGTTAAGCACAAGGAAGTTACTTTTTGAGCATTATGTTGACAGAAATTTTGTTCTTGTAGACGAAAGCCACAATTTCAGAAACCCTGGGACCCAACGATATAGAATCCTACAAGATCTATTATTTATGAGCGATAAGAAAAGTTGTTTTCTCACGGCAACACCGCGTAATAAGAGTGCATGGGACATCTATAACCAAATTCGACTTTTCATTTCTGATGATGATACAGATTTACCTATTGAACCTAATAATTTTCGTGAGTATTTTCGGCTTGTTGAGAAAGGAGCAAGAGACCTACGCAATCTATTGCAACATATTCTCATTCGTCGTACTCGGAACCAGATTTTACGATGGTATGGATACGATGCAGAAACACACTTACCTATTGACCCAACTCAGTTTGACAAATATCTAAGTCGTGATCGTCGTGCTTATGTAAAAATTGGTGATAAACAGCAATTCTTTCCTATTAGAAAACTTACCACTGTAGAATATAGTATAGAAGAAACGTATCAAGGACTATATGAGCAGATCCGAAAACATATAGGAACAAAGAAGACTGATGCAGTCCTACAGTTGAGATATGCTCGTTACGGTCTATGGCATTATGTGAAAAAGGAGAAACAGGATATTTCTCCTTACCGCGACTTACAGAGTGCTGGAAAAAACCTGCGTGGTTTAATTCGTACACTACTCTTTAAACGTTTCGAGTCGAGTGTCTATGCGTTCAAACGGACTATTTCACGGTTTCTAAACGTCCATACGTTATTTCTTGATGCTCTTGACAGCGGAATTGTCGCTGCGGGTGAACAGGCACAGCAGATTCTTTATGATGCAAGTGATACAGAGGATTCAGATATCAATGAAGACGAACGAGATTCAGATATCAATGAAGACGAACGTTATATATTTGACCAACTCGGAAACCTTTCAGAATCTTATGTTATTGAAGATTTCAATATTGACTCACTACGGGAAGACATACAACATGACATCACAGTCCTCAAGCAAATATTAGAACCTGTGCAAGAAATTACAGCAGCGAAAGATGCTAAACTCCAAAAACTAAAAGAATTGCTCAGTTCACCACCTTTAAGTGAAGGAAAACGCCTAATCTTTACAAGTTATATTGATACTGCTATATATCTATATAAGAATCTACAAACAGATGATACTGAGGTAATCTATAGTAGTAACAAAAACAAACAAAAAATTGTTGCGCGGTTTGCACCGAACGCAAATCCAGAGCATAGAACTGCATCTGATGGAGGTGAACTAAATACACTTATTGCAACAGATGTACTTGCAGAAGGTCTTAACTTACAAGATTGTGGTTTGCTGATAAACTATGATCTACACTGGAATCCTGTTCGTCTGATTCAACGGTTCGGACGAATTGATAGAATAGGAAGCGAATTTGATGAAATTCACGGGTATAATTTCCTACCTGAACTTGGAATTGAACGTAACCTTGGATTACGAGAAACTCTGAGAAACAGAATTCAAGAAATTCATGATACCATCGGTGAGGATTCATTCATCCTTGACAACACCGAAGAACTCAACGAGAAGGCAATGTATGCAATCTATGAACAGGACAGTACACAACTTAACCTTTTGGAAGATGAAGAGGAAAAAGGCATAAGTCTTGTAGAAGCTGAAGAAATACTACGTAAAATCAAGCAAGAAGAACCTGAAGAATTTGAAAGAATTGTAAACTTAAGAGATGGTATACGGACGGGTTTTCCTTCTGAAGAGAAAGGGACATACATATTTTGCAGGATAGGATCCTATCAGCAACCTTGTGTCTATAACGAAAAAGGAGAATTGGTTACCGATGATCCCACCGAAATCCTACAAAAACTGCAATGTGATTCCGCTTTACAAGGATTACCAATGCCACCTGAACATAATGCACGCGTTGCGAAACACCAAAAGACTTTTGCAGGTCAGAACCAAAACAAAACTCTTTTTTCAAGACAAAACTTGACTAATGCACAGAGATATATCTTAAGAGAATTGAGAGTGCTCATGAGGACAACGAAAGATACTGCTAATATTAGTTCTCTTGATCAAGCATTCCGCTTATCCCTGACAGAAGCAATCAAGCGTGATATCAATCTGTTGCATCGTTCAAAAATTACAGGTAAAGAATTGCTTGATGAACTTGCAATCATATATCACCGTCATAATATGGTGGATTTAGAACAGCATCAGTCTCAGACCGATCAACAGTATGAGTCTATAGCAAAGGTAATCTGTAGTGCTGCATTGATTTAAACTATACACTGACTACTGTAGTAGTTCTGTATTAGTGTCTAATTATAGACTAAAGAATTCAAATCTGATTAGTATTACTGAGAACCAAATTTAACCAAATAATACACCAGCAAGATTTCGTGGTCTACCACAACGTCCTATCAGAACTTGTAGAAGTTTACCACGAAATGACACTTTGAGTTGTTTTCTTCCTTTCGGATCTGACCACTTAATCCCTCTTCCTTCAAATAAGACTGGAGAATAAACAATATGTGATCTTAAAGACATAGGTGTAATCTGTTGAATAAACAGCAAACTGCTCTCCAACTTTTCTTTTACTTCTGATTCCTTTGCTTTACCACTTTTAAGTTCTATGGGTACAGCTGCAACATTTCTACTATTTGGAGAAAGAAAAAAGAGAAGTCGGTCACATCTTTTCTCAGTTTTTTTGAGTAAACCGAATTCATTCTCAAGATTTACAATCACTCTGTCAGATGGTATATCAACCATATCAACGTTGCAGCCTTCTCCACTACACGATTCTGTTATACTACTATGATGGAAACGTGTTCGGAATTCACTAAGAATACTACTCTGATTCACGCTTAGTGTTACCCTTTAATTCTTCAAGTCGATTTTGTAGACGCGCGGAACGGTTGTAGAGGTCTTCAGCTACATCCATATATTCCATCGGTTCAACACCATCTATACGATTATAGGGAATTTCTTCAACTTCACCATTTTTCTGAAAGTGCCAAATCCCAACTTGTTCTATTTCAAGAAATGTTGGTAATTCGTCAACTTCCTCACCGAATTTTTCAAGTTCTCCCGCTCGTATAAGGTTTCCTATTTCCTGAAGCAACCAATCACTATGCGTTGTAATTATTACCTTCACACCTGCCCGAACTAAACGTGCAAGAATAACTGCCATATCTGCTTGTGCACCGGGATGCAAGTGTGCCTCCGGCTCCTCAATGATGAGCGTATCACCGGGCTTAATGCCACTTCGCAAAAGCAGCACCAAAGGGGCAAGTTCAGATACCATTGACGACGATTGGTATAAGCGGAACTCCTCACTATTATCTGATGGTTGGTAGAGAAAAACAGGATATCTGTTTTGTGAAGATGTTGAAACAATCTGCCCACCGATTACATCTGATTCTAATGTTTTTGATAACTTAGTGATTTTACTTTCTGAAGATTTGTCTTCTTCGTATAAAATGATTTGCTGCATAAAGTCAACAATTAATCCAGATAGTGTTGGTATTTCTATCTGTTCTAACCCCGCGCGAGAAGCATTAGTCATAACCGAACTTGCTATAACTTGGTGACTTTGCATAATACCGCTCCGAGCTGCTGGTAGGTAGTACCGATTCATATTATTTACTGTCAGACCTGGAAAGATTTCGGGAGAAATCACTATTAGTTCTTCCAATTTCAGACCATCTTCTTCTGACAACCAACTATTCTCGTCAAGAAGAATCATGTCTTCATTGATGTTTCCATCTATGAGAATATCAGTATTTGTAGCTGCAATATTGAGTGACCAAAAATCTTGTTTTTCTTCGCTTACATTTATTGACATTCTCATTTCATTACTTTGATCTTGGGTATCTCTTACTAATCCCGATATATTATGGAATCCAAAACAACGCTTAAGTTCAGTACCTAAATTGTTTTGCGAAATTTCTGAATCTTTAATGGTTTTTTGTGCCAATTCACGAATCTCTTTCGGCAAATCTAAGAATTTAAAGTGTCTGTGTTTTGTTGATAGCTTGTTTATTATTTCCAGTACTTCTTCATCTGTTGAAGCGAAAGCAGCAGCAGCGGCAGCAGTAGGATTGTTATGAGATTTAGAAAACATTCTGTATGTTGATTTGAAAAAAATTGGCAAAGGCACTCGTAAGAAACCCTCAAAAATACCATGCAACGCATACACCAATGTAGCAAAATAGGTCTTCCCAGTATTGCTAGGACCAACAAACACAGTCAACGGACGCAAGTCTATGTTTGCTTCTGCAATAGGTCCAAAATTTTCTACTGCGATTTCAACTTTTGGCTGCTCTTGTTTGTCTTTGACTTCACTCATCATCATTTCCTCAAATAGATTCATTTCTTTTCTTGTGCCATTCTGACATTATTTTATCACGTATTCAGTTGTTTTTCAACAGAGTTTTGAACCTGATTTACCTTCAGTTTTTGTAGTGTCAAATATACATAAGGTTGGAAAGCAGTTTATCATACAGAACACGCTTGCACAACTATTATGATAAGACATACAAATATGGGGACAGAAAAACAGTGGTAAATCAGATAGACCACATTCACTTGAAAGTTGACGAAACTTCTATGCCGACTTTGATGGAAGGCAATGAGAATAGTCAAGACCTCACTGGAGTGTAAACTGCGTGGCTGTCCGCGTGTTTCAATGGGGTTTATCACCTTGAAGTGATTGTGATGCCAGAAATGCTTCATAGACAAAAAAGGTTGTCTATTTTGCAGAAAGGTGTTAAAATACGCATTAGAGAACGCTATCCATTCACAATGTTGACTGTTATTAGGTTAAACACCATATTTGGAAATGCCAAATAAATTAATTTTCATTCAGATTGCGTCCCGAAGAATAGTTGCCATAATAACCGCCTAATGAGACAATAATTATAGAAATGGTATAACATTGCCCTATTTTGTACAATCGGGTCTACGGTATGCCCCTTTCTGTGCAGTACTTATTGTGCAATTTGTGTAGAATCCTTTTAGTGTGGTATGGCAAAGACTGGCACAGATTTTGCTCTAAATCTAATGAAAGGAGCTATAGAATGCAAACGGAACAGAAATATCGTATTACGCCGCCAGGATTTACAAAAGAACAGTGGGATACATTCAACGAAGAAGGTATCATCTTCATTGAAGATGCTATTTCTGAGGATGATATTCAAACGTATATAGACGCAATAGACCGTGTTGCATCAGCCAATCCGAAATATAATCCTGGTGGTTATATCCACATGGAAAACATTGTTGAACGCGATCCTGTTTTTTCGGGTTTAATTGACAATGAACGCCATGTCGGTTATGCTTATGATATTTTTGGAGAACTTCTGAAACTCCATCAAAGTCAATTTTTCTTACGTCCTCCTGGTGGTAAACATTATAATCAGTGGCATCCCGATGGAGCACGTGCGCTTCCTTACGGGGTATTTTCACCGAATTTACCGCTGCAAATCAAAATCGGATATTGGTTAACGGATCTGCCGCGAGAGAAAATGGGAAACCTTGTAGTCTTACCCGGTAGTCATCGTCATCAATATATGGATGGATACGACACACATAAGAGTATTCCTGGAGAAATGGTTGTTTGTCCAAGCAAGGGGACAATGACGGTGATGCACTCCAGTATTTGGCATCGTGTTGAAGAAAACGAAAGCGATGTGGTGCGTTATAACATCTTCGTTGCGTATTGTCCATCCTGGTTGACACCTGCTGATCGGTTTCACTCATCACCTGAGTGGTTAAAAACGCTTAACAGAGAGCAGCGGATTATTATGCGGAGTTATAACCACGCCTATCACAATGCAAAACCACCAGCATCCGAATTCCCACTGTTTTTAGAACGGGAATCTGGTGCTGATACAGACGCAGAAAAATATTCGGATCACGTCAAACTACATAGACGCAAGAGGCAAACTATGCATGAGCGCATGAGTTCCACCTAAATACGAAAATTATAACAATGAATACATTTTTTCTCAAAGACATGCGATATCGCCAGGCAAGGGTTGTGTTAACAGCAATCGGTATCACCGTGCTGATTTCACTGATCCTGCTGTTAGGCGGTATAATGAATGGCATGCGTATCCAAGCGCAGCAATATGTGAAATCTACAGGTGCAGATATCTGGATATCTGCTGAAGGTTCGGGAGGTGCGTTTATCGGTTTTTCTCTGCTGATTGAAGAGAACATGGCACCATTGAACATAAGGCCAGAATTGCAAGACGGATCGTTGTCTCCCCTTATTTTCGCACAAGCACGTCCTGTAATCCGTGGCAAATCTACGAAGGCAATTGTGGTCGGCTATATGACAGGAAAATATGGCGGTCCTAAACAGGTTGTTGATGGTAGGATGTTTGAAGCCAGTGAATTTCAGGACTATCGACCTGAAGACCCGATTCCCCTTGAGGTGATTGTTGATGAGAAGATGGGGCTTGAAATCGGTGAACAGATCGCTATCGGTACTGATACAGTAAGAGTCGTTGGAAAAACAAAGAGCCTCATGTTTGTCTTGGATACACCGTTGATTTTTATGGATGTCCGTGTTGCACAGAAAGTGCTTCTCGGTAACTATCCTCGAGTTAATATGATGATCGCTAAAGCCAAAAAGAACTTAGAACCGGAAAAGGTCGCCGCTTTTTTTGATGATTCATTTGATATTGAAGCACGAACTCAAAAGCAGACGCTTGACGATATAATTGGATACTATGTTGACGAACCGATGAAAGCCGTGCAGTTCTTGCGCGTCATGTTATGGTTAGCAGCAGGTCTACTTGTTGGGATGATTACTTATGTTACAATGCTTGAAAAGACAAAGGAAATTGGGGTGTTAAAAGCCATCGGTGCTTCAAACAACTATGTTATGACACTCTTATTGAAACAGGTCGCTGTAATTTCAATTGTTGGTGTTACTATAGGGTTCTGTCTATCATATATTTTTGCGGTTGCAGCTCCTATTTTTGTAGCAATTAATCTGGTCGAGTCAATCATCGTTGCTTTCATCAGTTTTATTGTATGTTGTGGTAGTGGTTACCTTGCAGCGCGTAAGGTCATTATGGTTGATCCACTGATAGCATTTCGTGGTGAAATCGATAATAACATGATAGGACAATATCAGAATCTTTCTTATTCAGATGCTTGATAATTTGCATCACACAGTGTATACTAAAGGATATTGATGATGGCTGTAATCTTAGAAGGTATTGGTTTGACGAAAAGGTTTGGTATCGGTGATGCGGCTGTTGTTGCAATTGATTCAGTTGATATCCGCATAGAAGAACGCGAATTAGTCATGATTATGGGAGACAGCGGATGTGGGAAGACTACCCTGATTAGTCTGCTCGGATGTATATTAACACCTGATGAAGGTGAACTACGTATTGATGGTGAAGAAGTAGACCTAAAAAAGCAAGATTTGAGTGTGATACGTAGAGAAAAAATAGGGTTTGTTTTTCAGTTATTTCATCTGCTCCCTTACCTTACTGCACTTGAAAATGTCATGGTTGCTATGGACATTGCTAAGAAGAACACGGATGACGCAGAAAATATAGGAATAGAGCTTGCTTACGCGAGTGGGGTTGAGTGATCGTCTACACCATAGACCAGCACAAATGTCCGGTGGAGAAAAACAACGTGTGTCTTTTGCAAGAGCACTTGCTAACCGTCCAAAAATTATTTTCGCTGATGAACCGACTGCTAATTTAGACAGTCGTCAAAGCGACAACTTGATGAACTTGATTCAAGAATTACGTCAAGAACACCAAACAACAGTCGTCATCGTAACACATCATGAGGGTTTAAAAGAAAACGCTGATCGCATAATACAGATGAAAGATGGGAGGGTAATTACATCTTGAATACAACTAATCGTTTTACACACATTTGCAACCTGCTTTTTGTCTCTATAATATATACTTTTCTGATAATTTCACCGGTTTCTGCTCAAGAAGATGCCTCTCCAGTTGTGGCTGAGGATTTCCTTACAAGTGGATTCTATGGCGGCGGTTTATCCTTTATAGACGGGGCCGCGTATGCTCGAATTCAACTTCAACCCGATATTCCACTCGGTAAATTTGGTTTAGGTTTAGACCTCGTATTACTCTTCAATCCGAACGCTGATGAAAACGAAGAAAGATTCCTTGCTGAGGATGGTGAATCTTGGGATAGCGCTAGTACATGGTTAAGGTTGATACGGTACATCCGTTATGCACAACCTTATGATCCGTTTTATTTCCGACTCGGTGAGTTTGACTATCTTACAATTGGTCACGGTTCAATAATGTCCGGTTATTCAAATCATGACCGTCGCGGGTTGCATCTGAATCTTAGAAAAACGGATGGTAGATACGGAATTGAAACCATGGTGAATGACCTTGGTAACCCCACAATCTTCGGAGGACGCGGGTTTTTGCGACCATTTCTACGCACAGAAAATAATAACTTGTTCACAAGATTTGAACTTGGGACTACTTATATTGTTGACATTGATCCGGATGGCACGGTAGATGGTGAAGAACCGTTTAACGCTGTCGGTGTTGATGTAGGATTTCCGATTATTGAGAGGAGTTCATTTCGTCTTGATCTATATAATGATTTTGCTGTACAGACACCAACACCCGCTCCTGACAGGTCCGTTGATGTAGATCCCACAGATGAAAACGAAACTTTACAATCTGACGAATCTACTATGATGACTGGGACCACGCTGTCAAGTGAACCTATTACAGAAGAAGAAACTTCAGAAACAGAGATAACATGGGGCAACGCAACAGGTATTGGCTTAGCTGCTAACAAAATAATATTCAAATTTGAATATCGTATTTTTAGCGATGGTTACATTCCATCTGTATTTGATTATACTTATGAAACGGGGATTCCGACATTTTGGGGATACGAGGAAGGTACAGAATCAAAGCGCGGATTTTTCACACAGATCATTTGGAAGCCAATCCCCCAACTCCATTTCATGAGTGCTTTTGAAAACTACAATGACAGCACATCTAAACTTTATTTGGGTGCAAAAGAATCGGGATTAGTACCCCGTTTTCAGTTTCGTGTCTTCTATACAAAACGTAACATTGGCGAGGATGGTGAAACCGGGTTCTTTGCTGATCTTGTAGACTTAGATGATAAGTCTGCCTTCAACGTAGAGGTAAGTTATGAGATCGTTCCACCTATTCAAACGATTTTGGTATACGAGTATCGGTTCAGACGTGTTGAAGCTGAGGATGGAAATTCTCATTTTGAACCTGTACGAAAAACATCAGTTGCAGTAGGATATAACCAAAATTTCTAAATTGAATTATAGAATCTTTATTCCTGATTACTTTTCTGTCTAAATCTCGATTTTTCGTCAAATCAATGATTCTGGAAAAATCGGGTTGAAAATCACTCACACAAAGGTTATGCCTTAAATTGTTGGCTACAGAGAGTATGTGCAAATAATGAAAGTACAAAACTGATGGCTCAAACAGAAACAAGAGATGTTTCAGATTTTTCAAAACAACGTAGTGAATTAAAAGGAACTTCAAAGTGGATTTTTGAGATAAGTGCTGTCATCTTCGTTGCTCTCTATATCTATAGTGCTGGTTTCGGTTCCGCTTCAGAACAATATCATCTCGGTTTATATCTCCTCTTCACATTTTCTCTCATCGGTATCCTTTACAAATTTCGTCAAAGTTCTCCTGCCTTTCGTCCATCCATTTTTGATATTATACTTATCGTCCTTAGCGTGATTGCAATTGGTTATTGGATTATAGAGTATCCAAATCTTGCGAACCGTGCTGGGGCATATACGGCTTTAGATATTGTCATGGGGGCAATTGGACTGATTGTTAGTTTTGAGGTAAGTCGACGCACTGTGGGATGGGGTTTACCGATAATCGCAGCAGTGGGAATACTATATACTCTATTTGGTCGCGTAATGCCGGATGCAATTTCACATCAAGGTTTCTCGTTTCGTAGGATTATTGAACACTGCTTCTATAGTCAAGCAGGCGTATTCGGCATTATGGCAAATGTGATGGCGACGTATGTAATCCTGTTTATCTTCTTTGGCGCGTTTTTAGAAAAATCTGGTGTAGGACAGTTCTTTATTGATTTACCGATGTCACTCACAGGACGCTCCGTTGGTGGAGCTGCGAAGGTGTCAGTTGTTACTTCCGGTTTTTTCGGTTCTGTTGCCGGCAGCGCAATTGCAAACACGGTTACGACAGGGGCATTTACGATTCCATTGATGAAGCGAACCGGTTTTCGTCCACATATTGCCGGTGCAGTTGAAGCATCTGCATCGGTCGGAGGTCAATTTCTACCACCCGTAATGGGTGCAGGAGCGTTCCTAATAGCAGAACGGACAGGGATCGCATATAGCAAAATAGCACTGTTGTCAATTGTGCCAGCGGCGCTCTATTTCCTATCTGTGTGGGTGATGGTACATTTTGAGGCAAAGAAACAGGGACTTGAGCCAATACCAGCGGAAGAGATACCAAAACTTGGAACGCTCTTTAAAACAGGTTGGTTTTTCTTATTGCCGTTAATAACGCTAATTGTCTCGCTGATGTTGGGATATTCTGCTTTTAAAGCCGCTTTCTTCTCTATACTTGTAACAATCGTCGTGAGTTACTTCCGTCCAGAGACACGGTTGACCCCTCGACGTATCTTGGAAGCAATGGTTACGGGTGCTAAAAACTCCCTTGCAATAGGTGGAGCAGTTGGAACTATTGGTATCATTGTAGGTGTAATTGACCTGACAAGTTTAGGTAGGATATTTCCGGATTTAGTGTTATCAGTAGCAGGTGATAATCGTGCGATTGCGGTATTGCTGCTTGCTGCAGCGTCTTTAATTCTTGGAATGGGAATTCCCGTTACAGCTGCATATCTGATTACATCAGAACTTGCCGTCCCAATTTTAACGACACCAGAGATGGGACTAACAATAATTGCAGCACATCTGATAATATTCTGGTTGAGTCAAGATTCCAATATCACACCACCCGTGGCATTAGGTGCTTATGCAGGTGCTGCGATCGCACGCGCCGACCCGTGGAAAACTGGATGGGCATGTTTCAAGTTTGCTAAACTGTTGTATATCATGCCGCTCCTTTTCGCATATACGCATATCCTATTTGATGGAACGGTATTAGAAAATGTGCTGTCTCTGGGAACGGCATCGGTTGGGACTGTCATATTCTCCATTTTGACGATGGGGTATTTTATGCGGAAGACGCATTGGTATGAATCAATACTGCTCGCTGCTGCTTCATTTCTGGCGTATACATACAATATCTGGACGTTCATAACAGCGTTAGTGCTTGCTACGGTTGTCTTTATTTTACAGAAACGGATGTAGTAATACCAAATTGATGTGATTCGTCTCGGTAGGTGCGGTTTCCTAACCGCACCGGACTCCAATATAGCAAGATAAATCCTGTTAATTTGACGACTTGTGCTAAATAACTTATTGTACAATATTTTTTCACATAAGTCCAATATTCAGCGAGTTTTCCTTATGACAGATAGGTTCTTTAGTCCCGTCGGGACGATATGTTTATAGAAAAATGTGTACCCCTACCTCTCTTCAGTCCCAACAAATTATGCAGAATACCAAACGCGTATTCTGCCACGCGCATTTGGCGTTGATTTGGTAGGGGCGATATGTTTATAACATTAAGTCCATGTGTGTGAAAAGGATACAAACAAATAGTTAACTAACACAACTCGTTAATTTGGTATAGATTTATTTTTCGTGTGTGGTAGCGATTTCTTGAAGTCGTTTCAAGATGTTATCTGCTGCACGACGAGAAGTACTTTCATTGAAAACATCCACAGACGTTCCTGCCCGATATACGTTTCCCCGATAATATCTGAAGAGAATATAGTATGTCCACATGAATGCGTCAACATAGTTATGATCAAGAATTCCATCAACTGCAACGTATCCCAGAGCACTATTTAGGATGAATGCGTTTAGTCCACCCTTCCAATTTCCCGCATAAATCTGTCCTGCTCCCGGAAGAATTGAGGATAACATTTTAGCTATTCGTGTAGATTTTCGGGGTAAATTTAGTGCTCTGTGGAATAGAGTATCAAGTGTTTCATCGGAGGTATAATCTTGTAATGATTTTTGTGCATCCTCCCATCGAAATTGGTAGATAAATGCTACAGCTTGCAAGAAAACTGCCCGTTGATACAATGGACCGGAAGGGTTTCGGAAGGATACCTTTATTAACTCTAAGCGTGCAAGATCGTAGTTTTCTGAGGCAATGAGTGTTACCGCAAGATTGAGTTGGTATTCCGATTTTATGTCTTTTTCAGATGCATGTAGAACAGCATTTCGTAGTGCTACAATGGCATCTTCCCACAAGACTTGTTCTCTATAGGCGTGTCCGATTTTGTGATAAACTTCTGCGGCACGGGTATTATCTGGATGAAAGAAGAGAAAACGTTTGTATTCTGTTATGGCTGCGTCATAATTTCCCATCTTAATGAAATGGTCCGCAAGGGTAAGAGGACTTGCTTCTGCAATTGCGGAATCATTGTAGAAAAGTAGTATGATGAGCAAAAGGATAGATAGAGCGATACGTTTCAAGTACATTAATTTCCAACAGGTTTAATTTAAGTGATGATGTAAACGGTCTCAAAAGTAGTCATAGAAAAACCTTAGGGTTAAGTATAGCAGATATAGCGCGGTAAATCACGTTATATCTGCTTATGGGTGTGTAAAATTTTTGTAGAAACCTTATGTGTCAATTAAAGGAGATCAATCTGTTTTTTGATGTCTTCAGTCCCGCAAGGATAATGTTTATTTTCTCAAAGCCCTATCCTCACACCTTGACAAACTCTACTGATTTGATAAAATAGTGTTACATCATTCCTAACCTACTACTTCAAAAACATACAAAATTATGCAACCGTTTTCCTCCTAAGTCGCGTCACAAGGGTTCAACATTACATGTTATACTGATCATTTCTGGAGCACTCAATGCGAAACAGCGATTTTGAACTGATTCAAAGTATTCTTGCAGGTGATGAAACCGCTTTTTCTGAACTTGTGAGAAAATATCAAAAACCAGTTCATGCACTGGCATGGCGAAAAATTGGGGACTTCCACATCGCCGAAGAAATTACACAGGACACCTTCCTGAAAGTATATCAGAGACTTCACACGCTGAAAGATCCACATCAGTTCTCTGGATGGCTGTATGTGATAGCGACACGCCGATGCTACGCTTGGCTCCGTAAGAAACGGATACGAACACAACCGTTAGAAGACGCAGAAACAACCTTGGGACAAAGAGATGCATATTCACGGCATTTTCTTGAAGAACGGGCAAAATCAACTATAGAATCACAACGCGAAGCTGTCAAAAGCCTCCTTGCGAAGTTAAAAGAGAGCGAACGCACAGTGATGACACTCCACTATCTCGGAGAGATGACTGTCAGTGAGATTAGCAAGTTCTTAGGTGTTTCTGAAGGAACGATAAAGAGTCGCTTACAGCGGGCGCGGCACCGTCTGCAAAAGGAGGAAACGATGATTAGAGAAGCACTTGAACATTTTCAACTTTCACCGAACTTAACAGATAACATTATGCAAGATGTAACACGACTTAAACCTGTTACACCTTCCGCCAGTAAGCCTTCGGTACCGTGGGTGATCGCTGCATCAACTGCAGTCATAATTGTGTTGATGCTTGGTATAGGGAGTCAGTACTTAGAACGTTTTCAGAGACCCTATAGTTTAGATGCTCATGCTGAAAGAGTGGTAGAACTTGTTCCTGCACCTATTGTGCTAAACCTTGAAGCAAAACCGGATGTTCGAGATCAACTTGGAAGTTCAAATACATTTGGTCCAAAAGAAAATAGTGGTCAAAAACCTGAAGAAGTTTTACTGGCTGCTGTCCAAGAAGAAGGAGAAGACATCGGTGTTGCCAAACAGCAGTGGATTCAGTCTGGACCGATCAAAGGAAGCGAGGTAATTAGCTTGCTTGCAACACCAGAGAGTCAACTTTACGCTTTTGCTGGTAGGAATATCTACAAATTGGAATCTGATGGGAAAGAATGGCAACACATCTTTGATACTACTTCGCTGGATACTTATTATGAGGAGGGTGAGGCAGTTATGAATAAATGGGACAATACGCTCTATCTGATACTGTCTACAGACCTATTCGCTTCAAAAGATGATGGTAAAACATGGGATTTAGTTCACTCATGGAAAGATGGTCTTTGGTATCCTATGGAATTGGTTCTAACAAAACAAGCTTTTTATCTCCTTTTTTATCTGGGAAACAATGTCTTTCACACTAACGATCTTTTTCGTTCTGAAGATTCCGGGAAGACATGGGAGGTCATAAATGGTCCGATAGATAGAAACATTCAATCCATTGTTAATATACAGGACACGTTGTTTGCAAGGACAAATTATGCCCTCTACCGCTATAGCGATGAAAACTGGCAACGCATAGAATTACCAGTGTCTGTTGGATATATCCATTCAATTGCCACGGCTGAAGAGAATCTTTATGTTACAGCAGAGGTAGGTGATGATGTGTTAGATACCGGTAAAGTCTCACAAGGGCTGGAACGTGGTTGGTGGATATTTCGATCAACTGACCTCGGTGATTCATGGGATGATATAACACCGACAAACGCCTGGCGTGTAAAGGGACGAGCACCACGTCTCAAACTTATTGCTGTTGGAGAGACACTTCTGGCGATGGAACACGGTATGGTACGCTCTACCGATAGCGGAAATACCTGGCTACCTCCACAATTATTAAGCACTGTCCCTGCAATGAATGCTAATATAGCTAATAAAGACTTTGCGACAGCAGTAAACGAACGCATTTTTTATGTTAGTGGGAATAACGGACTGCATCGTTCCACGGATAGCGGTGAATCATGGCATAAGATTAATATCGCTGCGGATAAGAGTAAAATAGATACACTCATCGCATATAAAGGGAAAGGTGAAAAGCATAATATACCTCCGACTCTCTATGCAAAGCATGGAGGAAGAATTGTCCAATCTATTGATGAAGGCAAGTCTTGGAATACCGTTCAAATAGAAATTCCGATGACGGACCCAGAAAGAGAGAAACCACCAGATATTACGCATATAACCGAATCTGATGGTGTTCTCTATGCAAAGGGTGGCGGAACATTTAACAGAGGAAAAACACTTATATATCGCATATCTACAGACGGAAATAAACTTGTGCCGATTCAAAGCATGCCCATCTACGACTTACTCGAATCGTATGGTAAGTCGGGGGATATATTGAGAAACCGATTTAACATTTCAGATAAATCTGTCCTTGAACAGATGCAAGAGGGGATTCCTGGCGCAACACAGTTTTTTGAACAGTTGATACAAACAAACCGTGAAAATCAGTTTAAGCTTTTTAGATTTGCCCAGTTTAGCCCGTTTGCTGTCAGTGGTGACACATTCTATATAGAATACAATTATAAACTTTTCCGATGGAAATTGGGTGATTCAAAATGGTCAGACACCGGTATTGAAGAAACTGTTGAATTGACTTTAGACATAGCTGGAAGAGATCCTAAACTTGCTGTTTCAGGAAATACTGTTTACCTTGGTAAAAGAGATGGACACCTTGTGCGATCTTATGACTCAGGACATAATTGGAAAGATATTCCTTTGAGTTTTATGTTCTCTTCGCCTATTCAAGCCTTCAAAGATATCGTGTTTACGGGTTCTAAGGTATATGTAGCTACGGATGTAGGTGTTGCTGCATCAGATGAAGGAGAACATTGGTATGCAATAACCGATGCAGTGGGGACACACATCATCATGGAACACTTAGCTGTTGATGGCACAACTCTCTATGGTGTTACCAAAGATAAAGGTATTTTTCGTTTAGAGAATAGTGTCTGGGAAATGGTTTTCTCAGAAATACCTGATAACGTGACTTCTCTCGCTGTTGATAGAGACACGTTTTACGTAGGCACAGAAGATAGAGGCATGCTGCATTTCACTCTTGAGCAATAATACCCACTTATCTCTAAAAAACTTTGTATCACCCCATACGAATCCAAACTCCAATCATTGCCCACTGTTGTCATATATGTTATTATTTTTGCAGATAAGAGGATGCAGCCAGATTCAGAGGGACTTTTGCTAATTCTTATACTTGGTTAACACCCTAAACTATACTTTGGACTTGCGATGGACAGGGTTACTTATTCTGCTTGATTAGGGTGAGATCCCACAACAGCACTGTGCCATCATCACTGCCACTTGCGAGCGTTTGACCATCAGGACTAAACGATATGCTATAGACAGAATCCCTATGCCCTTTGAGTTCATGCTTCAGTTGTCCCGTTGCCACATCCCATAAACGGATAGTGCCATCAAGACCACTACCACTTGCGAGGGTCTGACCATCAGGACTAAACAATACACTTTCAATCCAAACCGTATGCCCTATGAATGCGTGCTTCTGTTCACCTGTTGACACATCCCATAAAGCGATAGTCTTGTCAACACTGCCACTTGCGAGGGTCTGACCATCAGGACTAAACGATATTCTAAAGACAATATTTGTATGTCCCTTGAGTTCGTGCTTCTGTTGTCCCGTTGCCACATCCCATAAACGGATAGTATTATCCCGACTTCCACTTGCGAGGGTCTGACCATCAGGACTAAACAATACGCTTTCAACCTGATCCGTATGCCCTTTGAGTTCATGCTTCAGTTGTCCCGTTGCCACATCCCATAAACGGAGGGTTATGTCCTGACCACCACTTGCGAGGGTCTGACCATCAGGACTAAACGATACGCTCAAAACATCACCCGTGTGTCCTTTGAGTTCATGCTTCTGTTGTCCCGTTGCCACATCCCATAAACGGATAGTATTATCCCGACTTCCACTTGCGAGGGTCTGACCATCAGGACTAAACGATACGCTCAAAACATCACCCGTGTGTCCTTTGAGTTCATGCTTTCGTTGTCCCGTTGACACAACCCATAAACGGATAGTATCGTCATGATTACTTCCACTTGCGAGCGTCTGTCCATCAGGACTAAACGATACGCTATTGACAACACCCGTATGCCCTCTGAGTTCATGCTTTCGTTGTCCCGTTGACACAACCCATAAACGGATAGTCATGTCATCACTACCACTTGCGAGGGTCTGACCATCAGGACTAAACGATACGCTATTGACAGAATCCGTATGCCCTCCGAATGTGTGCTTCTGTTGTCCCGTTGACACATCCCATAAACGGATAGTATCGTCTGCGCTACCACTTGCGAGCGTCTGTCCATCAGGACTGAACGATACGCTATTGACATAATCCGTATGCCCTTTGATTTCGTGCTTCTGTTCACCTGTTGCCACATCCCATAAATGGATAGTATCGTGCCAACCGCCACTTGCGAGCGTCTGTCCATCAGGACTAAACGATATGCTAAAGACACCTACCGTATGCCCTTTGAGTTCGTGCTTCTGTTGTCCCGTTGACACATCCCATAAACGGATAGTGCGATCAAGATCACCACCACTTGCGAGGGTCTGACCATCAGGACTAAACGATACGCTATGGACACCCCTCGTATGCCCTTTGAGTTCGTGCTTCTGTTGTCCCGTTGACACATCCCATAAACAGATAGTCTTGTCATCACTGCCACTTGCGAGGATTTGACCATCAGGACTAAACGATACGCTATTGACAGAATCCGTATGCCCTCCGAATGTGTGCTTCTGTTGTCCCGTTGACACATCCCATAAACGGATGGTTCTGTCCCGACTTCCACTTGCGAGTGTCTGACCATCAGGACTAAACGATACGCTCAAGACACCACTCCAGTGCCCTTTGATTTCGTGCTTCTGTTGTCCCGTTGACACATCCCATAAACGGATAGTTTCGTCCTGACTACCACTTGCGAGCGTCTGACCATCAGGACTAAACGATACGCTATGGACAGAACCCGTATGCCCTGTGAGTAGGAATACTTCTTGATAGGTCCGCACGTCATAGAGCCAAATACCGATACTACTCGCGACTGCAATAGAGTTGCCATCCGGAGAATACACAACATCCCCAACATATCCTTTACCCAGTCGTGCTTTAGCACCTTCAGGTAAATGCCATTTTGTGTAATCCTGATCGGCACTAACAACAGGTAGTATGGAAAATAAAAATAAAAGTAATGTGCATTGGAATTTCACGTGACTTTGTCCTCATTTATGTTAGAATAGTAGTCTAATCCATTCTAAAAGTATAATGGATTCTTTTGTTGCAGTAAAGCACAATTTATCAGAAAAACGACAACCCCCTTGCTTTCGCAACATTATAAGTGTCTACAAATAATTTCAGGTTGTGCTTTTCACTGTTATTGGGGTATCCGATATATACGAGATAAATTCAGATGTGTTCCTTAGTGGTTGAAAGAGGAGGGTTTGCATTGGAAGCGTCAACAAAGTTTGTAATAGTTGCTTTCACAAGCACTTAATGATATACTTGACATTGGTATCTTCTCCTAATGCCTTAGAATGTTAAAAAGTTATATTAACAGAGGCGATTTGTTGTGAGAAATGAATATATAAACACTAACAATAGACTCTTGCGCGTTTTCAATACTGTAATGTGTATGAGAAAGCATATTTTTTATATTACGCTTTGGACGTTATTTTTGTGTTTGAGTGGACACAGTTATGCCGGAACCTGGAAAGATAATTTTGATGAGGAAGATCTCAACGGATGGGAACGTATTGTAGATGAGAATCCTTGGCACGCAAGATGGACACTTCATGATCAGGTTCTCCTTGGTAGTATTAGCAAGCCTAAACAGGAGGGGGTTACAGCAGCGGATTTCCTACACTGGAATCTTCATGATTTTCAACGCAAGCACTTAACCGTTGTGGGAGAGGGGATCCATTATTCTCGACATGCCACTAATAGATCTGGTGAATTTTGCTTATTCATCGGCAAACGACAACCCGCTCCTGACTTTGCAACAGGTTATATTTTCAGTCCAGAAAAGATAACAAGAATGCAATTTAGTGCAGATGGTGTTTACAAAACAGGTGCAGTGAAAGCAGATTATGGACTTATGTTCCGATTGACTTCAGGTGATATAAGGGGCATTTTTGATACTGGAAAGTTCCAACTCTTCACACAGGATCTATTCATAGAAGAATTTATTGATGCTGATATCAACACGGTTGATGTTATCGGATTGGTAGTATTGCATAGATTTCCAGGGAGATGGTTTAGTGGAAGAATCTCAACTTTTTCCGTTACTGGAACAGATATTCCAAATAACAGTACTCTTAATGTGCATCAACACAGCACACAACTGACCACAACTTGGGGAACGTTGAAACGATTATGAAAATAGTAAAACCCTTTTTATCTTTAGTCCTGCTATGTGTTTTTTTCAGTGGATACAGTTACGCTGGGGTATGGAAAGACACGTTTGAAGAGAGACTCATAGGATGGGGACGAATTTGGGGAGGAAGAAATGTCAAATGGCAAGTTCTTGCGGGATTCCTCTTTGCCAATATTGATAACGTTGGAAAACTCCCGCCGATATGTGATGAGAACACAGGAGATTTTCTGCACTGGAAAATCAGTAGATCTAACTTTAAACAATTAACAATAGTAGGTGAAGAAATAACTTATCCACAGGAAGGAGAATTTGGGATGGGGGAACTCTGCCTATTTATTGGGAAACGTCAAAATGACCCTGACTTAGTGATAGAAGGTTATATCGTTAGTCCCGAAGAGGTTAGTAAGGTCACCTTATCAAAGAACGATGGATATAGGAGAGGAAAGACGAAAGCATGGTATGGAGATAAATTCCAGAAAACGACACTTAATCTTACAGCTGTTTTTGATACTGGCCATTTCCAAGTCCAGACAGATGATGATCTGATAGCTGAATTCGTTGATGAGAGCATAAAAAGTATTGATACTGTGGGATTGCTCGTTACGTGTCACGTTAGAGGATGGTGGTTTGGTAGCCGGATCTCAAGCATCTCAATTACTGATAAAGCAATAATCAAACCTAATCTTGCTGTACAATTACGAGGTTCCCAACTGACGAAAACTTGGGGAGCGTTGAAGCGGTCTGAGTAAACTTCCAATTCCTAACAGATTTGTAGGAGGTAAACTTTATATGAAACAGGTGCGAAACATCTTCGTTCGGCTTGTGCTATTTTCTGTGTGTAGTGTTTTCTTTTTATCCAACTCTGCACAAAGTTTTCAAGATGATTTTGATGAATTGAATGAGAAATACTGGGAATATCAGAAGAGTGAATTTGCTATATGGAGAGCCGAAAACGGCTTGTTAAAGGTGTGGATAAACTCACCACATGATGGCAGGTGGGGGACAAAGCTTACAATAGAAGATCTCATATTCAAAGATCCCAGGGGTGCTGATCGAGAATTGATTCAGAAAAACGGAAGAAATCCTGGATACGAAAACTTCACTATTACAGTAAAAAATATAGCTGCAAAGGGGATAGCTTTTGGGATTGATCTCGGAAGCCGGATTCCCGTGGGCGATAAAGAGCGGTGGTCTGGCTATTCGTTTTTTACAAGTCAGATTTCCGTTCCATCGGATCAGAGACATAATTTTTCTAAGACCTGGTGGGGTACATCGGAATTAGCATCTATGGAAATTCGTTTTAATCGTGGACATTTTCAGTGGTTCGCGGATGGTGAAAAACGCGTAGCTTTTGAGGACCCCAGATTCTCTTCTATAGAGGAGTTGAGGTTTATCGTGTTTGCGAGTGGACTTGGGCCTGGACATGGATGGGTAGATTCATTCAAGATAACGGGACTGGTGTTATCCGTTTCACCGCAAGCGAAGTTAGCAACAAGATGGGCAAAACTCAAGCAGCATTAGAAGTAATACCAAACGATCCTGATATCTACTATGCCTTCACACTGATAGTTTCACATCCACAATACCAAACCCATCAATGGCGATAGGATATGTCTCCTGCAAAAAATGATTACGATTTAGGTGAACTTTCACTGAAACCTTTCCTCTCACTGCAAGGCAAAGCAATTGCTTCAAACTCAGGGTTACACTATTGACAGACTCAAGATGCAGTTAAAAGGGTGACAATAACTTTACACACCCTAAGCATTATCGGTGTCTACAAATAATTTCAGGTTGCGTTTTTCACTGTTATTGGGGTATCCTATATATATAAGTATATACAAGATAAATTCAGATGTGTGCCTCAGTAACATATTCCGAAGTAATACCATTTCTAATTGAAAATGTCGCTTCATTGTAGCACATTCTGTTAGTTTGTGCCGTTCTCTGTTTCATTTCTAACAGATGGTAATGGCAGAACATTTAAGAGAAATGGTATAACATATTCCGATATGTACTGTGTCATAACGAAATAGATTATGAAAACAAATTCCCCATCCAAACTTGATAAGTTGATCCACTCTCATGTAGAAGAACTTTTCGTCGCACAAGCTGATAGACCCGCTGCATTGAAGGATATAAGCCTTAACCGACTGTCCCCATTTCAACGTGCATTATTAGTTGCGGATGGAACCGTTACGCGTTTCATTGAGGCGTATAAACTTATACCTGTTGAGGTTGTGCTATTATACCAAGCACGGCGCACGGTGCATAACGAACATACCTGGCTTAAGTTGCAGGATGGTGGCAATATCATCGCGCGAGAAGTCGTCTTGCAGACACCTGGCACGGAATTTCAGACACCTAAAATCCATGCTTATGCAGTGTCGCAAATTGTTTATGAACGTTTACCGAATAATGTTGTTAATGGTGTGGAAGCTGGTATTGATGGTTTAGGTGCTTTATTGCATCACAGTCAATTGGAAGCGCGTCGCGATCTCCTCTGGTGGGGTATTGAACTTGCAACAGGATTGCCGAGTAGCCTTGCACATTTTGAGGGGAGACCGCTTCTTAGTAGAACTTATCGGATCGTTGCTGATGATAATCCACTAATGCTTATAACGGAAAAGTTTCCGCTTGATGATTCGTAGTAGTATTCACAATAAACTATCGTATTTACTCTATTTACTTACCCCAAGGTCTCGCTTGTTTGATTGAGATTCTCCCATCCGTAGTAATTTTGAACTCAATTTCCATAGCAAAATCTTTCGATTCTGAATCGTATAACTCGCTGAATTTGTTGTGTACTGTCCCAATATAGAAGGATAGTTGGCGCAAGTCATTGTCAGATAAGATCAATTTTCCATCTGTGGTTCGGTTAGATGTTTGCACAACTCTATATTTCTTACTGTCCCACCAGTCTGTTAGAATTTCTTCTGGTATTGATTGTTCTTCTGGATTGGTCACAAGGTCTTCCCCGACCTGTGTGTTGAAATAGTAATTACCTTCGGTTTGATAGACGACATCATCTGAAACAGCGACACCGTTTGCCAGTTCATTTTCGTAGTTTGGATGGACAAGGACTCCCATTGCAGTTGAGAGGTGGTCAATTCTAAAGAACTCGCGTGCCTCAAACGCACGAAGATTCCAAAGACTTGCATACACCTGCTTGATAGACTTTGATAGATGACCTTCATCGGGTTGATGTGTGAAGGAATCGTATAAACCAGCACCACTAAATCCGGGTAAATCTTCGTTGTTTGTACTGGAACGGCATCGTAACGGAGTGCCTGCTGGGAAAGTGTTTTGTAACTCTGATAACGCGTCCATCATCCCTTTTGGCATTTCACCTTTCTCTATATCTTGCCTAAGTTTCTTCAGTACTGTTTCCTTCGTTTTTTGGTCACTTTCGTAGTCTAAAACTAAAAGCGAAGACTTTGCTTTTGCGTATAAGTTGTTAGACTTCATGAATTCATCGTAAAAGTAAAATGGGACGCCGAAACCGTTGGGGACGGTGCTTTCTGGAAAACCGAATGTTCTCATTGTAGCGACGTTTGCTGTCTTAACGCCAAAGATTGAAGAATCTGAGAAACTAATTTCATCAAGCGGAAGTATTTCTGTAACAGATAAATTGCGTTCAGGTTTCTGCATGCTTTCTGGACGTATACTGGCAAAATGGGATTCTAACTCTTTCTCAGTTGCTTCTCTAATTTCAAAACCGTCGGCATCTACTTTATAGTGAACATACTTGCCAATGAGCGGAGCAATTGAACTTCTTTCCCACGCTTTGGTAATGAAGGCATTAGGCACTTTATCCTGTATAGCTCGCAAGTTGACATGGGATAACGGAGTTTGGCGGACACCGGTGATGATTCCTGCGACTCTCGGCATCTCGTTTGGTAATGTCTTACAGATCACAATGTCTTGTGGTGTTGGTAATTCTTTGCTCTCAAGCATTCGCAATTTACCAAAAGACTCTGCCTGGTTCAAAGGAAGATAGCCGATGTTTGCATAAAGATCATCTTCAAAGTACACTGGGAAATCTGCCTTATCATAGAGAGCTTTTTCGATGTTATAAATTGCGATTGCTCCCCATAATGGACAGTATCCAAGTCTGTTTTTTGCGAATGGCATTTTTGATACGATCAGGTCGTGAACCATTTTTATTTTTTCAAACGGAAATGCGTCGTTTGGGTTAAACTCGAAAGTGTAGACTCCAAGTTCACCGTTCGGAGCGATGGAGAGGGGACGGTAGGAGAGAACACCCCGCATCTGTCCTTGACCTCTGTCTAAACCTGCGGCTCTCATAAAACTTCCGTGAGAGCGATGCGTTTTTGTGTTCATGAAGTAGAAATGTGGATTCTGTGCATTTGTATTCTCAACCTGAAATTTTACATATTCTATACCCATTAGTTGTGTGTCAATGAGTACTTCTGTTCCCTGGTATGACAACTTTTTGAAAGTCTCTCTATCAGGAATCGTGGCAGTGCCATCAGTGAATTTGACCTGTTCTGGGTTCAAGCGGGGTCCTGACGGTGCTCCCCTTGAGGATCGTCTTCCTCCGAAGCCGCCTCTATTACGGGGTCGGTTACTTCTACCCTCTTGCATTTCCTGAATAGCGTCTTGACTGAACTTAACGCCGCGTGCCTTTTCTGTTCTAATCACTTTTACCAATAATTCCTTTTCAACTGTGCTCAGTGTGCCATTCTGGTCCAGGTCGAACCGTTTCTCCTCTGTTGTAAGTGTTGTTTGTGTCCAAGTGTTTAAAACAACAACTGTCATAACGAATAGTATTGAAAAAGGTAAAAGGACATTGTGTTTATATTTCATGGTGTTTCCTCATTCTACATTTATTGGATATGTTTCACGGATTTCTACTGTCATATTAGGCAGATGAGTTCTTGATTTGTTCAAGAATTGTTTTGTGTGCTATGAGACTTTTTCGAGAAATCTGATTTTTCATTATCAACAATTCGTTTTTGTGATATAGTATTGACAGAGTCATAGGTTATATTCTACTATTCAAACAGGAGTAATGTCCATGTGTGATTTAATCAATAAAAGCAACCGTTTAATCCTGGTTGTATTAGTTATAAGTCTGATCAGTTTACCTGTTTCAGCACAAGATGAGAATACTGTCGGTTTATACACATTTGAATCGATCAGTGGAAACGTGGTCAAAGATATATCTGGCACGGGAAATGATGGCGAAATAACTGGCGCAGAATTAGGGTCTGGTAAATTTAATAAAGGTTTGGTTTTCGGTGGAGACCTTGCCGGTGATTTCGTTGAAATTCCTGACAACGAGACTATTGACTTAACTGAAGGACTCACTGTAGAGTTTTGGATATACCTAAATGCCGATTCTTCTGCTGGTGGAATAGGTGTAACTAAAGGAGCAACGTATAAAGTTGGACCTCGTAGCGGCTTACAAGCGGAACTGAGGATAGCAACAACTTCTGTTGCATGGGGGAGTGCAGTTATTCTTAGTGAGAAATCGTTGTCGCTTCTCAAATGGACTCATATTGCTGGTACTTACGATGCAAAATCTGGAGTTGGTGTACTCTATATTGATGGTGATATAGACACCGAAGTCAACATTGGAGGTGGAGATATTGTCCCGAACGATAACGCCCTTTGGCTTGGACGTGGTGGCACACCGTTTCTCGACGGTAGATTAGACGAGGTGCGTATCTCCAACATTGCACGTTCACAGGAAGAAATCCGACAATTGATGAACATTGGTATCGCTGGAGTTCTATCAGTAAACCCCCAAGATAAAATAGCAACGACATGGGGTAAAATCAGAAAGTCTTCTGTAAGATAGGTCATTTAAAACCAGGATTACAATGTATGTAGCACAGCTCGACAGATTGTGTCTGGGAGGAAGCAATCTAACACGTGGCGTTACATTAACTCTGTGAATTTAACTGATTGATATGAATTAATGCTATAGTGTATCTCAAAAACCTAATTGTCCGTTTTTTTTCGTAGGGACTGGGTTTCCCTGTCCGTTTTTTTTCGTAGGGACTGGGTTTCCCTGTCCGTTTTTTTTCGTAGGGACTGGGTTTCCCTGTCCGTATTTTTCGTAGGGACTGGGTTTCCCTGTCCGTATTTTTCGTAGGGACTGGGTTTCCCTGTCCGTATTTTTCGTAGGGACTGGGTTTCCCTGTCCGTATTTTTCGTAGGGACTGGGTTTCCCTGTCCATTGTCTCAGCTAATACAACATCACAAACAACAAAAAACTCATCATATAAATGACTTATAAGATATGTTCTTCATTTATTGGATATGTTTCACAGATTTCTACTGTCATATTAGGCAGATGAGTTCTTGATTTGTTCAAGAATTGTTTTGTGTGCCATGATATAATCTTCCACCCTTTCCTATTTCCACTCTTCCATATTACTCTGAAAAATGCTACTTCAGTATCAACATCTTGCGCGTGGCGGTAAACTCGCCTGCAGTAAGCATATAGAAATACAATCCTCCCGCGACCTTCTCCCCGAACGCGTTTTTACCATCCCAATAGGCTGCCTTGTTCCGACTTCTATAGATACCCGCAGACTGAGTGCCTAAAATCAACGTCCGCACAACACGTCCCCGGACATCAAATATCGTTATCGTCACTTCTGAGGGTTTGGCGAGCTGATACGGTATCCAGGTTTCCGGGTTGAACGGATTAGGATAGTTCGCGAGCAGTTGCGTTTCGTCTATTTTCCATTTAGTAAACGGTGCTGCCCCTTGGTTATTAGATAATGTAATCGTTACGGTTTTTTGCGTGGCAGCGGTGTTTCCATTCCCTGCTAAGTCTGTTGCGACATTCTCAGCAACACCGATTGTCACTTGTCCACTCTGTGTCACAGTAATCTCTACTTCAAAAAGACCATATCCCCCCTTATCAGTCCACTTCGTTATTGTTGCTCCCGCAGTGTTATTAGTAAGAGATAGGTCTGATTGTTCAAAACCGAGTGGACGATCTTCACGGGAATTGCCTCTGTCAAACTTGATCTCTATTGTAAAAGTAGTCGTCGTTACATCCGCATCCGGGACAGAAATCTCTACGCGGGGACGGTGTTTCTCAATCGTAATGCGTGGTGAGTTCGTGTGAGTGTTCGGATTTCCAGCTGCATCTGTCGCTACACCAGCCTCAATATGAACACCGATATTCATATAGTTGTCATTAGGGTCTGGAATAACAGTGACCGTATAAGTATCAGCAAAACTCGTGCCTTCAATGGTTTCAGCATCAACCGCTTTGAAATCCGAATATGTATAATCATCATCCACTTCAAGATCCGAAACGTCAAAACCGGATACCGGTTCTGTAAATGTAATCGTCATCTCAAATGGACCATTCGTAACATAGCTTGAAGAAAACGGTTGCTCCACATCATTGAAAGAAATACTTACCCCAGGAGATGTTGTATCCGCATCTTGCGTAACAGGTTGCGCAGAACCTGGAAGTGCAATCGTTACGGTTTTTTGAGTGGCAGCGGTATTACCATTCCCTGCTAAGTCTGTTGCGACATTCTCAGCAACACCGATTGTCACTTGTCCACTCTGTGTCACAGTAATCTCTACTTCAAAAAGACCATATCCCCCCTTATCAGTCCACTTCGTTATTGTTGCTCCCGCAGTGTTATTAGTAAGAGATAGGTCTGATTGTTCAAAACCGAGTGGACGATCTTCACGGGAATTGCCTCTGTCAAACTTGATCTCTATTGTAAAAGTAGTCGTCGTTACATCCGCATCCGGGACAGAAATCTCTACGCGGGGACGGTGTTTCTCAATCGTAATGCGTGGTGAGTTCGTGTGAGTGTTCGGATTCCCAGCTGCATCTGTCGCTACACCAGCCTCAATATGAACACCGATATTCATATAGCTGTCATTAGGGTCTGGAATAACAGTGACCGTATAAGTATCAGCAAAACTCGTGCCTTCAATGGTTTCAGCATCAACCGCTTTGAAATCCGAATATGTATAACCATCATCCACTTCAAGATCCGAAACGTCAAAACCGGATACCGGTTCTGTAAATGTGATCATCATTTCAAATGGACCATTCGTAATATAGCTTGAAGAAAACGGTTGCTCCACATCATTGAAAGAGATACTTACCCCAGGAGATGTTGTATCCACATCTTGCGTAACAGGTTGCGCAGAACCTGGAAGTGCAATCGTTACGGTTCTTTGACTTGCAGCGATGTTACCATTCCCTGCTAAATCTGTTGCAACATTCTCAGCAACACCGATTGTCACTTGTCCACTCTGTGTCACAGTAATCTCTACTTCAAAAAGACCATATCCCCCCTTATCAGTCCACTTCGTTATTGTTGCTCCCGCAGTGTTATTAGTAAGAGATAGGTCTGATTGTTCAAAACCGAGTGGACGATCTTCACGGGAATTGCCTCTGTCAAACTTGATCTCTATTGTAAAAGTAGTCGTCGTTACATCCGCATCCGGGACAGAAATCTCTACGCGGGGACGGTGTTTCTCAATCGTAATGCGTGGTGAGTTCGTGTGAGTGTTCGGATTCCCAGCTGCATCTGTCGCTACACCAGCCTCAATATGAACACCGATATTCATATAGTTGTCATTAGGGTCTGGAATAACAGTGACCGTATAAGTATCAGCAAAACTCGTGCCTTCAATGGTTTCAGCATCAATCGCTTTGAAATCCGAATATGTAAAATCATCATCCACTTCAAGATCCGAAACGTCAAAACCGGATACCGGTTCTGTAAATGTGATCATCATTTCAAATGGACCATTCGTAACATAACTTGAAGAAAACGGTTGCTCCACATCATTGAAAGAGATACTTACACCCGGTCTGTCCACATCCACGGAAACGGAAATAGTCTGAGTTGCTGTAAGCTGACCATCGCTTGCTGTCACTGTAATTGTAGCGTTCCCTGTTCCCACTGACGTGATCGTCACAGAGGAACCGGACACACTCACAGTTGCCACACTGGTATTATCCGACCTGGCAGTATAGGTGAGCGTATCACCATCAAAATCTTTAAAGTTATCGGACACATCTATCTGAACGGAAGGTTCCTCTACTGTCAAGATATCAGTTGAAATAGATCCGACTGTAACAGGCGCACTGTTATCATTTACATCTGTGACGCTGATTGTAACATCAATAGAAACACTACCGCTATTGCCATCGGAAACAGAAACAATCACGGAATATGAAGCCTTTCTTTCATAATCAAGCGAAGCCTTTGTCTGCAATTGACCTGAAGAGCTAACAATACTAAACGATGCGGCATCTGTACCACCGAGCGCATAGGTGAGTGTATCGTTGTCCGCATCTGTCGCACTAACTGCCGTGCCGATGTTGACACCAGATTCAGTATTTTCTGCTATTGTACGTGTAGTGCTGTCACCATCCGTGAATACGGGTGCATTATTTGATGAGTCGGTGGGTGAATCCTTGGATACGATCAGTGTGACGGTTGGAACTAATGTTATTGATGTTTTCTCATCAACATCCGTCACATTGATAGTCACGGTTATGCTATCAGTTCCACCGTTGCCATCAGAAACCGATACGGTGATAGAATAAGAGTTTTTGTTTTCATAGTCCAATGCAGCATTTGTTCTGAGTTGTCCGTTTGTGCTGTTGATACTGAACGCAGACGCATCGGTACCACCGAGTGTATAGGTGAGTGCATCGTTATCCGCATCTGTGGCAGAGACCGCAGAACCGATGTTGACACCAGAACCAGTATTTTCAGCGATAGAACGTGTCGTACTGGCGCCATCTGTAAACACAGGTGGCGTGTTTGTCGTTGTTTCCTGTTCGCTGACAGTTTCTATGACCTGTTCTACGACATCCGTCACATTGATAGTGACGTTAATACTATCA
The DNA here is from genome assembly GCA_965261435.1 of Candidatus Poribacteria bacterium. Taxonomy (GTDB): domain Bacteria; phylum Poribacteria; class WGA-4E; order WGA-4E; family WGA-3G; genus MSPOR6. Next base: position 383,658 of record CBDHDL010000021.1, on the reverse strand, counting down.
GTCCCGCCATTGCCATCAGAAACCGATACGGTGATAGAATAAGAGTTTTTGTTTTCATAGTCCAATGCAGCATTTGTTCTGAGTTGTCCGTTTGTACTATCAATACTGAACGCAGACGCATCGGTACCACCGAGTGTATAGGTGAGCGCGTTGTTATCTGCGTCTGTGGCAGAGACCGCAGAACCGATGTCAACACCAGAGCCAGTATTTTCTGCAACGGTGCGTGTTGCGTTGGTGCCTTCAGTGAAAACAGGTGAGCGGTTCTCATTCACATCCGTCACATTGATAGTGACGTTAATACTATCAGTCCCGCCATTGCCATCAGAAACCGATACGGTGATAGAATAAGAGTTTTTGTTTTCATAGTCCAGTGCAGCACTTGTTCGGAGTTGTCCGTTTGTGCTGTTGATACTGAACGCGGACGCATCGGTGCCACCGAGGGTATAGGTTAACGTATCACCACTATCTGCATCTGTCGCAGAGACCGCAGAACCGATGTTTTGTCCAGGGGCAGTGTTCTCTGCTATTGAACGCGTTGTGCTGGTGCCATCTGTGAATACCGGTGGATTGTTTGTCTCTGTTTGCTGTTGTGCACTCTCTTCTGTTTGCTGTTGTGCACTAACTTCTGGCTCATTTTCTTCTATGATGATGTTAGATGTTTCATCTACATCGGTAATGTTAATCGTTACGGTAATGGTATCGGTGCCGCCGTTCCCATCGGAGACAGAGACGGTGATAGAATAGGAGTTTTTATTTTCATAGTCCAGTGCAGTACTTGTTCGGAGTTGTCCGTTTGTGCTATTGATACTGAACGCGTTTGCATCTGTACTACCGAGCGTATAAGTAAGCGTATCGTTGTCTGCATCTGTCGCACTAACTGCCGTGCCGATGTTGACACCAGATTCAGTATTTTCTGCAACTGTGCGTGTTGTGCTGGTGCCTTCAGAGAACACAGGTGCACGGTTCTCATTCACATCCGTCACATTGATAGTCACGGTAATACTATCAGTCCCGCCATTGCCATCAGAAACCGATACGGTGATAGAATAAGAGTTTTTGTTTTCATAGTCCAATGCAGCACTTGTTCGGAGTTGTCCGTTTGTGCTGTTGATACTGAACGCGTTTGCATCGGTACCACCGAAGGTATAAGTGAGTGCGTCGTTATCCGCATCAGTAGCAGAGACCGCAGAACCGATGTTGACACCAGAACCAGTATTTTCAGCGATAGAACGTGTCGTACTGGCGCCATCTGTAAACACAGGTGGCGTGTTTGTCGTTGTTTCCTGTTCGCTGACAGTTTCTATGACCTGTTCTACGACATCCGTCACATTAATAGTGACGTTAATACTATCAGTCCCGCCATTGCCATCAGAAACCGATACGGTGATAGAATAAGAGTTTTTGTTTTCATAGTCCAGTGCAGCACTTGTTCGGAGTTGTCCATTTGTGCTATTGATACCGAACGCGTTTGCATCTGTACCACCGAGTGTATAGGTGAGTGCGTCGTTATCCGCATCTGTCGCAGAGACCGCAGAACCGATGTTGACACCAGAACCAGTATTTTCAGCGATAGAACGTGTCGTACTGGCGCCATCTGTAAACATAGGTGGCGTGTTTGTCGTTGTTTCCTGTTCGCTGACAGTTTCTATGACCTGTTCTACGACATCCGTAACATTGATAGTCACGTTAATACTATCAGTCCCACCCTTCCCATCAGAAACAGAGACAGTTATAGAATAAGAGTTTTTGTTTTCATAGTCCAGTGCAGCACTTGTTCGGAGTTGTCCGTTTGTACTATCAATACTGAACGCGTTTGCATCGGTGCCACCGAAGGTATAGGTTAACGTATCACCACTATCTGCATCTGTAGCTGAGACAGCAGAACCGATGATTTGTCCAGAGGCAGTGTTCTCTGCTACTGAACGCGTTGTACTGGTGCCATCTGTGAATACCGGCGGATTGTTTGTCTCTGTTTGCTGTTGTGCACTCTCTTCAGTTTGCTGTTGTGCACTCTCTTCAGTTTGCTGTTGTGCACTCTCTTCTGGTTCATTTTCTTCTATAACGGTGACTTCTGGTTCATTTTCTTCTATAACGGTAATTTCCGGGACATCCGTAACATTGATAGTCACAGTGATGGTATCTGTTAGTTTTCCATCAGATACAGTGAGTGTAATCGTATGGCTTGACTTTGTTTCATAGTCTAAGAGCGCATTGGTTTGCAGTTGTCCGGAGGATGTATCAATAGCGAAAGCGGCTGCATCTGTGCCACTAAGCCGGTAGGTTAACGTATCTTCATCGGCATCGGTCGCGGACACAGGGGTGCCGATGTTTGTGCCTGCTGCGGTATTCTCTGCGACAGTGCGAGTCGTGCTGTTGCCTTCAGTGAATACGGGTGGTGAGTTCAATGTCGGGAGCACTTCTAACCGTCGGGTCATAGATTTCACAAGCGCATACCCGTTATGATTTGAGAGGAGCTGCGGCACATTGACTATATCTACTTCAACCGCTGCAATGGTGTTGGGCATCCGGGCCATTGTCAGGGATTGGCTTTCTACACTGCCTTTCGGTATCTGAATGGTTGTCGCACCGCCGCGAACGGTGCCATTTATCCGTTCGAGTGGCAACACGATACTAAACGGTGCACCTGTAGGAGCGACTGCTTTAAACTGATTTGTGCCTACCTTCTGGAGCGATACACCTATCTGCAACGGATCCACCGTATTCCCACTTAATGAGAGTTGATTCAACGAGGTCAACCCCTCGAAAATGCCAGCTGGTAACGTAGACAACCTGTTGTTGGACAGATTGAGGGTTGTCAACGCAGATAACCCACTGAATGTGTCCCCTGATAGGCTTGTGATACTGTTACCACTGAGGTCAACCGTGCCCAGAGACGACAACCCCGTGAACAATCCAACAGGGAGACTTGAAAGCTGGTTATTGGCTAAAGTGATGGAACTCAGCGACGGTGTGTCATCAAAGATGCCAGCCGGTAGGTCCGTCAGTGCATTGTTTGACAAGTTGAGCGTTGTCAACGATACCAAATCCGCAAAATCGCCTGTTTTGAGCGTCGTAAGAGATGTTCCTGAGAGATCAAGACTTGTTATCGTAGCAAGGTCTGTCTCGGTCACAGTGCTCATGGCACGCGCACCTACCGCAGCAGCAATCGCAGTTGCTACTTGTTCGGTGCGGCTGCTGACTGTGGATTGTGCAAGCACATACCCGTAGTGATTACGCGGTACTCCGGGCAACATACCGATAGACACTTTTGCAGAGGTACCAACCACTGTAAAGGAGGCACTATGACGGCTACCTTGTGGGATCACAACAGACGTTATACCACCGCTAATACTACCATCAGTGACGGTAATCGGGATGCGGATCGAGAAAGGCGCGCCAGTGGGTATTATAGCACGATATTCGCTATCACGGACCTGTTGTAAAGACACGATCAACGGGAGTGGGTCAACAACGTTTCCACCTAATCGGAGCGTCGTGAGTGCCCCTAATCCATCAAAAGTTCCTACAGGTAGACCGGAAAGTTGATTCCCAGATAGGTTGAGATTTGTAAGTGCGGCAAGTCCAGAAAAATCACCTATTTTCAGTGCAGAAATACCTTTGTTACGCAGATTCAGACCTGTTATACTTGCGAGGTGTGTGGCGGTTACTTGAGTTGCATCACGCACAGTAGGGATCGCTGCCACGATTGCATCACGCACTTGTGGCGTGCGGTTAACGACAGGAAAAACATCCGCAGTGATAACGGTATCACTCACGTCAATCACGCTGATAATTACCGTTATTGTATCGGATAACTCTTCATCAGCAACAGTGAGGGACACCGAATAGACGCGCTTGGTTTCATAGTCAAGCAGTGCTTTGGTCTTAAGCTGTCCTGTTGTACTATTTATCTCAAAGGAATCGGCATCAACACCACCGAGGGTCCAAGTCAGTGTGTCATCCTCTGCATCTGTGGCTGATATCGGTGCACCAATGTTCGTGCCTGCCGAGACGTTTTCAGCAACGGCACGGGTGGTGCTATCACCTTCAGCAAAAGTGGGTGCCGTGTTAGGAGTCTCCACATGCACAACTTCCTGGACATCCGTAACAGGGTCCGTGTTTATGCCATCGATGATAGTTAGGGGAAGGGCATCGGATTTGACAAGTCCGTAACCATAATGATTACGAGGCAAACTCGGTAATGTACCAATATCAACTGTGACTTCACTTGTTGTACCAGGGGTGCGTGTTACCTCAAACAGGCTACTCTCTGTGCCACCCTGAGAAATTGTGATCTCTGTCGCGCCACCCGTGATACTGCCATTTGCAACAGTGATCGGTAAAACTATATCAAACGTCGCTCCTGCAGGGACAACCGCCTTGAACTCACCTTCTACCACCTTTTCTAATGATACAGTCAAAGGGAGAGGAGCCACGGCGTTTCTACCTAAGCGTAGTGTTGTCAAGGATGTCAACCCTTCAAAAATACCAGCAGGTAAACTGGAGAGCTGGTTACCGTACAGATTCAGAGAAGTCAGACCTGTTAACCCAGAAAAATCGCCTGATGCCAATGACGTTATCTTTAACAAACGCAGGGTAAGACTCGTCATCGTTGACAGATGCTCCGCAGTCACATCGGCTGCAGAATCCACACCCGGTACTGCAGCAACAATCGCATCACGCACCTGTGGCGTGCGGTCAGCAACAGGGGTGACATCCGCATAACATATAGAATAGAGGACAAAAACCAACAGAAGTAAAAATGGTACATACCATCTTCCATATTTTCTATGAGACATTAATAATTCCTTCTTTTTGTATCTGAGATTTTTCAAAAATTTAAAATTTCTGGTTTAACAATACCTTCGCCAAAAATGGACAGTTTTTCATAAGTCAATCAACACCGAAAAACTATTCAATTGAGTTTTCAATTTGCAGGGGGAGCAGAGGAATACTTATACCTGCATCCCGTTCAGAATACACTAAGTTTAGCGTCTTTACACCTCAAAACAGTCTGATGTGGATTGAAGTATTTACCTGATTAAAAATGCTTCTGCTAAAAACTGAAACTATTTTTATTTATTAAACCCTTATACAACACGGATCGATGGGTTGCATTCAGGATATATACATTCAACGCAAACTTAGATAATTGGTTAAGGCATTAAGTTGCTATGAGACAATGGATGTTTTAATTAAGTTAAAGATGTTATGCCTATGCACAACTAATATAATACGTTATTTTCAGAAAAAAATCAAGTGATTTTACAGAAAACAGAGGCATTACCACAAGACATGTTTATTCAATTGGGTTTTCAATTTGCAGGGGGAGCAGATGACTACTTATACCTGCTCCCTGTTCAGAATACACTAAGTTTAGCGTCTTTATACCTCAAGACAGTCTGATGTGGGTTGAAGTATCTACACGAAACATTAAAAATACTTCAGCAAAAACCTGAACCTATTGTTATTCAGCAGGTCAATGAACATCTGGGATCAATCGGTGCTATTTACTACACGTAATCTGAATTAAACCTTGAATAATTGGCGAAGGTATTGGTTTAACTTCCAATTTTTTACCAAAATATTTGGTGTGAAGCATTCACAAGGCTTTAGCTTGAGGAATGTTTAGTTTTTTCATATATGGTTCCTATCTTCAGTTTGGTAGTGTTTACTTCAGTATTAACATCTTGCGTGTGGCAGAAAAATCGCCTGCAGTAAGCATATAGAAATACAATCCTCCCGCGACCTTCTCCCCGGACGTGTTTTTACCATCCCAATGGGCTGCCTTGCTCCGACTTCTATAGATACCCGCAGACTGAGTGCCTAAAATCAACGTCCGCACAACACGTCCCCGGACATCAAATATCGTTATCGTCACTTCTGAGGGTTTGGCGAGCTGATACGGTATCCAGGTTTCTGGGTTGAACGGGTTGGGGAAGTTCGCTAATAGTGATGTTGACTTAGGGACAGCGGTATGTCCAGTATTTTCTGCAACGTTTCGGGTAGTGCTATCCTCTTCTGTGAACACGGGAGCATTGTTTATCTGCTGTGGGGGACAGTTAAGTACCTCTATATCAACATAAAATAGGTTACCACCGTTCGCTCTAAGGAGCGGACAAAGAGGTAATGTGTTTACAACTGGATTCCCATTAAGGGTTAAGAATCCAAGATTTGTTAGGCTGGTAAGTGGACTGATATCGGCTATTTTATTACCAGAGAGATATAAGGACTCAAGTTTCGTTAGATTTGAGAGCGTGCTGATATTGCTGACTTTAGTTCTACTGATATCCAAAGATGTCAACTTAGTCAAACCACTAAGATGTGAAATATCATGAACTTTAGTCTTGCTAAATTTTAACGATGTCAACTCTGTCAAGTTAGTAAGTGGACTAATATTGCTTAGTTCACTTTCCCTGAATGGACTTCCATAAAAATCCTCACCGATATTCAACGCTGTCAGTTTGATTAAACCCCGAAGGGGTGTAATATCACTAATGTAAGTATTAACAAGATTTAACGATGTTAGATTGGTCAAACCACTGAGATGAGTGTAATTGCTGAGCTCATAGTTGTTGCTGAAATCTAACGATGTAAGTTGCGTCAAGCTTTGGAGTGCTGTTATATTTGACACGCCATGATATGGAAGGGATAACGTTGTCATTGCGGTTGCGTGTTCTAACCCGGTTAGGTCTTCTATTTCATCAGCTCCTTGTCTGTAACCTTCACGAATGTAGTTGTTTGCGAGGTCTGTTATTGTTTGCAGTGCCTCTTGTGTAATTGGAATTTTGCTTGTAATAGATAGCTTAGATCGCAATATCTTTGCTAATGCTCTATCGGGCACGTTTACTTGTGTGGGAAGTTTAATATCAACTTCGCTCAGCTTCTCAAGTAGGAGAAGCGGTGCCGCATCCTTAATGTCAATCGAGTTTCCTGCAAGTTTTAATACCCTCAGGCCTTCTATCCAGTGTAACCCGTATACACTACTAATCTCGTTTTGTGAAAGATTTAAATGCGTTAGTTTTCTCAATCTTGTAATCGGAGAGACACTCCAGATCTCATTATTACTGACATCCAACCTCGTTAGGTTCTTCGCGTATTGCAAACCGCTGAGAGAGCTGATCTGTGAGTTTGTAGCTGTTAGAATGGTTAGTCGTTCCATATCTGTTTCAGTTATAGACGCATCATTTTCTAAGCTAAGTGTTTTGCGTATCGATGCAGCTAAATTTGCATCAAATATATTAACATCAGAGGACGGTTCTTTCGGTTCTACAGCAGGCCAACTTGCGCCAGCTAAAGGTCTATTTGACATCGGAGACAGATCCGTAATCGGGTTTCCTCCAACGTATATGTATTGAAGATCTGTCAAATCCGTAAGTACGCCAATATCAGTAACCTCATTATCTTCAATATTAATATGCACCAGTTTTGTCAAACTTTGTAGCACGCTAATTGAAGTTATTGAATTTGAAGCCACATCTAAATGTGTTAGGTTCTTTGCATATTCTAATCCTTTGAGGTTGCTGATGAATGCATTCTGAGCTGTCAGTGATGTTAATTCAAGCATCTTTGTCTGTGTCAGTGCTTCCGAACCTATATCAAGTGCTGTTCGGACAGCAAATCTGAGATGCACGTCTGGCATCCAAACATCCTCTCTCAAGTTGTTTTGTTGCACGGTTTCATCTATATCGGAAACGTTAATTATTACTCTAATAGTACCTGTAAGAGTACCGTCAGAAACGGTAACAGTCACTGTATATGAAGCCTTACTTTCATAATCAAGCGAAGTCCTTGTCCGCAATTGACCTGAAGAGCTAACAATACTAAACGATGCGGCATCTGTGCCACCGAGCGTATACGTGAGTGTATCATTGTCTGCATCTGTCGCACTAACAGCTGTGCCAATATTGATACCAGAACGCGTGTTTTCTGCGACGGATCGGGTGGTGCTGCTGCCTTCACTGAACACGGGTGCGTTGTTGTTGCTAACGACAGGCGCGATAGTAGTATCAAGTGATAAACTATTACCGGCTGCCTCAATTAGTGCAACGAGCCACCGCAGTGATCCGTAATCTGAAATGGAATTACCCAACAGACTGAGCGTTTTCAGTCCTGTCAAATCTGCAAGGGCGGATATATCACTTATGGAATTATTACCCAGATAGAGATTTATTAGTCCTGTCAAATCTGCAAGGGCGGATATATCACTTATGGAATTGTCACCCAGATCGAGTGTTGTCAGTGCTGTCAAATCTGCAAGGGCGGATATATCACTTATGGAATTATCACCCAGGCCGAGTGTTGTCAGTGCTGTCAAATCTGCAAGGGCGGATATATCACTTATGGAATTGGAAGACAGAAAAAGAGATGTCAGAGAAGTCAACCCCGCAAGGGCCGATATATCACTTATGGAATTGTCACCAAGATCAAGGTATGTCAATGCTGTCAAATCTGCAAGGGCGGATATATCACTTATGGAGTTGTAAGACAGGTAGAGGTATTCTAGTGCTGTCAAATCTGCAAGGGCGGATATATCACTTATGGAATTGGAAGACAGATAGAGAAATGTCAGTGAAGTAAGTCCACTGAAATCCCCTGCTTTCAAGGAACTGATTGATTTGCTGCCAATGTTCAAATTTTTAATTTCTGCAAGATGTGCTGTGGTCACATCAGCCACGGAGGAAACACCGGCTGCAGCAACGATGGCATCACGTACCTGTGGTGTGCGGTCGCTAATCGCAGGCGTTATCAAAGTTTCACTAACATCCGTCACATTGATAGTGACGTTAATACTATCAGTCCCGCCATTGCCATCAGAAACCGAGACGGTGATAGAATAGGAGTTTTTATTTTCATAGTCCAGTGCAGCACTTGTTCGGAGTTGTCCGTTTGTGCTGTTGATACTGAACGCAGACGCATCGGTACCACCGAGTGTATAGGTGAGTGCGTCGTTATCCGCATCAGTAGCAGAGACCGGAGACCCGATGTTGACGCCAGAACCAGTATTTTCAGCGATAGAACGTGTTGTACTGGTGCCATCTGTAAACACAGGTGGCGTGTTTGTCGTTGTTTCCTGTTCGCTGACAGTTTCTATGACCTGTTCTACGACATCCGTCACATTGATAGTGACGTTAATACTATCAGTCCCGCCATTGCCATCAGAAACCGAGACGGTGATAGAATAAGAGTTCTTGTTTTCATAGTCCAGTGTAGCACTTGTTCGGAGTTGTCCGTTTGTGCTATTGATACTGAATGCGTTTGCATCGGTGCCACCGAGTGTATAGGTGAGTGCGTCGTTATCCGCATCAGTAGCAGAGACCGTAGAACCGATGTCAACACCAGAACTAGTATTTTCCGCAACGGTCCGTGTTGCGCTGGCACCTTCAGAGAACACAGGTGCGTGGTTCTCATTCACATCCGTCACATTAATAGTGACGTTAATACTATCAGTCCCGCGATTGCCATCAGAAACCGATACGGTGATAGAATAAGAGTTTTTGTTTTCATAGTCCAATGCAGCACTTGTTCGGAGTTGTCCGTTTGTGCTGTTGATGCTGAACGCGTTTGCATCTGTACCACCGAGTGTATAGGTGAGTGCGTCGTTATCCGCATCAGTAGCAGAGACCGCAGAGCCGATGTTGACACCAGATCCAGTATTTTCAGCGACAGAACGTGTCGTACTGGTGCCATCTGTAAACACAGGTGGCGTGTTTGTCGTTGTTTCCTGTTCGCTGACAGTTTCTATGACCTGTTCTACGACATCCGTCACATTGATAGTGACGTTAATACTATCAGTCCCGCCATTGCCATCAGAAACCGATACGGTGATAGAATAAGAGTTCTTGTTTTCATAATCCAGTGCAGCTTTAGTTTGGAGTTGTCCTGATGAACTGACTATGCTAAATGAGGACGCATCTGTGCCACCGAGTGTATAGGTTAACGTATCACCACTATCCGCATCTGTAGCAGAGACAGCAGAACCGATGTTTTGTCCAGAGGCAGTGTTCTCTGCTATTGAACGTGTTGTACTTGTGTCATCTGTGAATACCGGCGGATTGTTTGTCTCTGTTTGCTGTTGGGCACTAACTTCTGGTTCATTTTCTTCTATAACGGTAATTTCCGGGACATCCGTAACATTGATAGTCACAGTGATTGTATCTGTCAGTTTTCCATCAGATACAGTGAACGTAACCGTATAACTTGACTTTGTTTCATAGTCTAAGCTTGCACTTGTTCGTAGTTGTCCTGATGATGAATCAATAGCGAAAGCGGCTGCATCTGTGCCGCCGATCCGGTAAGTTAACGTATCTTCATCGGCATCTGTCGCGGACACCGGATCACCGATGTTTGTGCGCGGGTCAGTATTCTCTGCAATAGTGCGAGTCGTGCTGTTGCCTTCAGTGAATACGGGGGCGCGGTTCTCATCTACATCCGTAACATTGATAGTCACAGTGATCGTATCCGTTGCCAGTCCGTCAGAGACGGTCAGCACAAGCGAGTAAGATGTTTTCGTTTCATAGTCCAGTGATGCTTTTGTTTTGATCTGCCCTGTGGTGCTATCCAAATTAAACGATGCTGCATCGGTGCCACCAAGTGTGTATGTCAAGGTATTCCCTCGGTCAACATCAGTTGCTGTGATGGGGTCTCCGATGTTCCTACCTGCTGCGGTATTCTCTGCGACAGTGCGAGTTGTGCTTGTGCCTTCAGTGAACACGGGTGGTGAGTTCAATGTCGGGAGCACTTCTAACCGTCGGGTCATAGATTTCACAAGCGCATACCCGTTATGATTTGAGGGGAGCTGCGGCACATTGACTATATCTACTTCAACCGCTGCAATGGTGTTAGGCATACGGATCATTGTTAGGGATCGGCTTTCCACACTGCCTTTCGGTATCTGAATGGTTGTCGCGCCGCCGCGAACAGTGCCATTTATCCGTTCGAGTGGCAACACGATACTAAACGGCGCACCTGTGGGAGCGATTGCTTTAAACTGATTTATTCCTACCTTCTGGAGAGATACACCTATCTGCAACGGATCCACCGTATTCCCACTTAATGAGAGTTGATTCAATGATGTCAACCCCTCGAAAATGCCAACTGGTAACGTAGACAACTTGTTGTTGGACAAATTGATGGCTGTCAACGCAGATAACCCGCTGAATGTTCCGCCTGATAGACGTGTGATACCGTTGCCACTGAGGTCAACTGTGTTCAGAAACGACAACCCCGTGAACAATCCAACAGGGAGACTTGAAAGCTGGTTATTGGCTAAAGTGATGGAACTCAGCGACGGTGTGTCATCAAAGATGCCAGCCGGTAGGTCCGTCAGTGCATTGTTTGACAAGTTGAGCGTTGTCAACGATACCAAATCCGCAAAATCGTCTGTTTTGAGCGTCGTAAGAGATGTTCCTGAGAGATCAAGACTTGTTATCGTAGCAAGGTCTGTCTCGGTCACAGTGCTCATGGCACGCGCACCTACCGCAGCAGCAATCGCAGTTGCCACTTGTTCGGTGCGGCTGCTGACGGTGGATTGTGCAAGCACATACCCGTAATGGTTACGCGGTACTCCGGGCAACATGCCGATAGACACTTTTGCGGAGGTGGCAACCACTGTAAAGGAGGCACTATGACGCCTACCTTGTGGGATCACAACAGACGTTATTCCACCGCGAATACTACCATCAGTGACGGTAATCGGGATGCGGATCGGGAAAGGCGCGCCAGTGGGTATTATAGCACGATATTCGCTATCACGAACCTGTTGTAAGGACACGATCAACGGGAGTGGGTCAACAACGTTTCCACCTAATCGGAGCGTCGTGAGTGCCCCTAATCCATCAAAAGTTCCTACGGGTAAACTGGAAAATTGATTCCCAGATAGGTTGAGATTTGTAAGTGCGGCAAGTCCAGAAAAATCACCTATTTTCAGTGCAGAAATGCCTTTGTTACGCAGATTCAGACCTGTTATACTTGCGAGGTGTGTGGCGGTTACTTGAGTTGCATCACGCACAGTAGGGATCGCTGCCACGATTGCATCACGCACTTGTGGCGTGCGGTTAACGACAGGAAAAACATCAGCAGTGATAACGGTATCACTTACGTCAATCAAGCTGATAATTACCGTTATCGTATCGGATAACTCTTCATCAGCAACAGTGAGGGACACCGAATAGACACGCTTGGTTTCATAGTCAAGTGGTGCTTTGGTCTTAAGCTGCCCTGTTGTAGTATTTATCTCAAAGGAATCGGCATCAACGCCACCGAGGGTCCAAGTCAGTGTGTCATCCTCTGCATCTGTGGCAGTTATCGGCGCACCAATGTTGGTGTTTTTCGAGACGTTTTCTGCAATGGTACGTATAGTGATATTGCCTTCAGCAAAAGTAGGGGCAGTGTTTATGTCAGTGATGATAGTCAGGGGAAGTGCATCGGATTTTGTAAGCGTGTATCCGTAATGGTTCTTCGGCAGATTTGGCAGTGTGCCAATATCAACGGTGACTTTACCTGTTGTGCCAGGGGTGCGTGTTACAGTCAGCGATATAATACTCTCTACTTGACCTTGCGGGATTGTGAGCTCTGTCGCACCACCCGTGATACTGCCATTTGCAACAGTGACCGGCAAAACAATATCAAACGTCGCTCCCGCAGGGACAACCGCCTTGAACTCACCTTCTGCCACCTTTTCTAACGATACAGTCAAAGGAAGTGGATTCACTGCGTTTTTCCCTAAGCGTAGTGTTGTCAAGGATGTCAACCCTTCAAAAATACCAGCAGGTAAACTGGAGAGCTGGTTACCGTACAGATTCAGAGAAGTCAGACCTGTTAACCCAGAAAAATCGCCTGATGCCAATGACGTTATCTTTAACAAACGCAGAGTAAGACTCGTAATCGTTGACAGATGCTCCGCAGTCACATCGGTTGCAGAATCCACATCCGTTACTGCAGCAACAATCGCATCACGCACCTGTGGCGTGCGGTCAGCAACAGGAGTCACATCCGCATAACTTATAGAATAGAGGACAAAAACCAACAGAAGTAAAAATGGTACATACCATCTTCCATATTTTCTATGAGACATTAATAATTCCTTCGTTTTGTATATGAGATTTTTCAAAAATTTAAAATTTCTGGTTTAACTTCCATTTTTTGCCAAAACATTAAGTTTAGAACCTTTATATATAATAATGCATATATTCATATTAAGCAATAATTTTAATTTATGTTGTTGTCATTTTTAATATCTTAATATTAACTTTACAATACGAGAAAAAATACCGTAGTTATTCTATAGGACACAAACTGGAAGTTTGTGGTACAAAAAAGAGACATTTTCAATAAAATTTAGCGATTACGATAAATTTTAGCGATTTTCAATTAAATTAGGTTTAGTCTTTTAACAACCGAACACACCTTATTCCGCTTTTCCTTTGTATATTTTTGAATATGTGGTATGATTCATTCAAGTGTTAGATCTAAACAATCTGTTTACAAGGAGATATACACATGTTCAACCAGAGACATCATAGAAACATCCTAATTTTGCTTGCTTTTATCACCTGTGTAGTGTGTTTACCTGTCAACGCACAAGATCAAAATACGGTTCTTCTATATACGTTTGAAAATGGTTTAGGGAATACTGTCAAAGACCTATCTGAATATGGAAACAATGGGGAGCTTATGGCAGCAGAATGGGGTGATGGTAAAATTGGCGGAGGACTAACCCTGGGAGGAAATGGTCCAAGAGCATTTGTACAAATTGAAGATAGCGCAAGTCTTGATTTAACTGACGGACTCACTGTAGAAATGTGGGTATATCTGAATTCTGCATCAACAGCAGGCGGTACAGGTGCTACCAAAGAAGGTGCATATAAAGTAGGCCCTCGGAATGATCAAAAGGCCTTACTTCGCATGACAACCAACTCTGCAGGTTGGGGAAGTGCTGTTGTGATTGGCAATCAAACTTTAACTCTTAATAAATGGATACATATTGCTGCTACTTACGATGCGAAGTCCGGTGACGGTAAGGTTTATATTGATGGTGAATTGGATAACGAAGAGAACATCGGTGGAGAAATTGTTACGAATGACGATGTACTTTGGCTTGGTCGCGGCGCAGGTCCTTTTCTTGATGGACGTATTGACGAGGTGCGTATCTCCAACATCGCACGTTCACAGAAAGAAATTCAGCAGTTGATGAACATTGGGATTGAGGGTGTGCTTGATGTAACACCTAAGGATAAACTAACGACGACCTGGGGAGAACTAAAAAATAGAATATAGATGTAATCCTGACAATATTGTTCTCAAAATGCCAATTCAATTGTGAGTCCAGACAAAAAATCCTCTGTAATCTCGCGATTATATATTCGCGCAGAAATGACAGAACCGTAGATGTTTCCTACATAAAAAATAGTACCCACCGTCCCAAGTGTCCACCCTTTCGTTGATGAAATTCCATCCCTACGAAAACCATCGTAGGTCTGCCAACCTGTTAAACCTACAAGCAATAGAGAAGTAATGCCATCACCTACCCGTCCTGTGTAGAGTCGCCCTGTCCCTGGCACAATTGCAGATAAGAATCCTGCTAAGAACGGACTTCGCGTAGGTAATTTCGCGCCCTGAACAGCATATTCACTATATGTTAATGCCTTCTCTCTGACTGCCAATAACTCTGATTTCTGCATTTCATTGAAGACCATTTCTGCTTTGTGCCATTTCCATTGCATCAGATAAGAGAGACCGATTAATTGCTCAGCTTCGGTCTTGTATTGAATATCTGTAATGTGTGGTAGTGAGGAATCAAGGTAATTTGCTGACGTTTCAAAGTGTTGCATAAGAAAGTAAGATACTCCAATCTGATAGTATGCACTACTCCTATATTTACTTGTCGGAAATTCTTGTAGATATTTCTTGAGCGATTCTATTGCCTTTTTAGTTTTTCCTCCCAAACGATAGCAGAGTGCTATTCTATAGTTTATTTCTTCCCTTTCCTTTGGCTTATAGAAGAGATAACGTTGATATTCTCCTGCAGCACGTAGATAATCGCCTTGTTTTAATAGATGATCTGCGAATTTGAGGATGTTCTCTGAACTATAGTATTTGACCGGTTCTTCGGCATTTGCAACATACAAGAAAGATAAGTTGAGGAGTATTATGAGTAAAGTGTATCGCAAAAACCTGATTGTCCGTAAATTTCTCATCACAGCATCTATTTTTCGTAGGGACTGGGTTTCCCTGTCCGTTTTATCAATCTAATATACATCACAAACAACAGAGAACTCACTATATAAATGATTTATGAGAAATGTTCAAGAATTCTCGAAATATGTTTAGAATGCATAATCTGATATTGGGTCGCTATATTTCCCTGTGATAAAGTCTCTATAATAGTGGTTTGATTTTAAACCATTACATCTAAACAGTCTGTCTGCAGTAAGGAGTATACCGCGAAAAAACCCGTATTCTTGTATGCATGCCATACCAAATCGGGAACAACTTGGCGAAAAGTTACACGCAGGTCCATCTTGACTTGAGATATATTTCTGATAGAAGCGAATCATTCCTGTTGCGGCTAATTTCAACTCTGAAGGTTCCTTGGGATTAAAGTGGATTACTTCTTTGTGTTGGTCCTGAATTATAGGGTTGACTTCTCGGATGAAGGTTAGATCTGTTGCACTGTCTGCATAAGAAAAGACAGTATGGGTTACAAAGACTAAACAGAAAATTGAGAAAGACAAGAAGCTACGATTAACAGCGTAATTTACCATTTGATTTCCTTTACCTTTACGGATAGCGGTATTGTGAAGTTTAGTATCGAGTCTGGATTTTGCAAATTTGCTTGTGGATTGCTAAATATTATCTTTAGGAATCTAATTTTCTTGACAAATTTTTACCAAGTATTGTATAATTTTTATGTTGTCTTGTTCTTCTGTATATAGGACACGAATCAACCGCCAAACGCCTTATGAGGTGTCGGGAATCGAACCCGAGATATTAGGATGGCAAGCCTAAATACCACAAGTCTGTCACCCCCATATTTAGTGTTTAACGGTTGTTTAATTATACTATAGAGTTAATAAAATTACAAATTTATTAAACACCAAACACAAGAGAAACAGTATCTGATAATTGGTTGCCTGCCTTTTTCTTGACATTTCCCCTTTTCTTGACATTAGGGCTATTTAGTTCTTAGAATTACCTGTTTTGCATGTTACTGATTGTTTATATTGTAGGTCGGGTAGAGCGTTAGCGAAACCTATAAGTGTAAACTTAAGAGAACTTAGAAGCTCTTATGAATCACTCTGAATCCCTATGTTTATTGGGATTGTCTTCTCTTTAGTCCCGTATGAAGTTAAAAAATTTAATCGGGTAATGTTCAGTTTCTTTTAAAACCCGGTGCGGTTAGGAAACCGCACCTACCGTGTCGGGGTCCAAATTACCTAATTTATTATTTTAACTTCATTAGGGACGATATGTTTATAGAAAAGTGTGTACCCCCACCTCTCTTCAGTCCCGCCAAATGCCAAACGCGCATTTGGCGTTGATTTGGTAGGGACGATATGTTTATATCAGGATGAACTACTACACATATCGTCCCTACGGGACTAAAGAAGGTTTGTATAACGTTTAACTTTTAACTATAAACATAGCGTCCCTACGGGACTGAAGACGGTTTCTGGCATTGAAAATTCCTTAACTTTACACCTATAGGCAAAAACTTTACACACCCCATCCATCACAACACAAAAAAAAGAAACTATAATATCTTTCAATCGTAATTAACTACGTTAAATGCTTGTCATCATGAAGCATTATTCCTAAAAACCATTCTAAAGAAGAAAAAAATCGCTGACAAGTGGAGATGCTTCTGAATGACCCCGAATGAAAAAATAGAAAAACTGACCACGCTTCTCAATAAACATCACAAATATCGTGAAACTTGTTTGAATCTGATTGCTTCAGAGAATATACCTTCACCCTTGGTAGAGGAACTATTTGACGAAAGATTGGCGCGGCGGTATGGAAATTATTCGGGTATTGACCTCTTTCAGCGAAATTACAAAGGCAATAAACATATCGCGGAAATAGAGGCGTATACGCATGCATTAGCGAAGTCGTTATTTAAGGCCTCCTTTGTTGATTTCCGACCGCTATCCGGTAACATCGCTGGCATTGCTACGACATTCGCACTGGCAGAACCAGGGGACATTGCCATGGAGGTACATGATGGACATAGTTATGCACACAAACTCGCATCATCACCGTTAAAAGTTGATCTGCGGTCTATTCCTATCCCGTGGGACAATGACCGGTCAAATATCAATCTTTCTGAAACAATCAAGCAAATTGAGAGGTACAAGCCAAAAATTGTAAATGTAGGTTCTGGTGTTTTTCTTTTTCCGCAACCCGTTGCTGAACTGAAAAGTGCAATGCATGAAGTTAATCCTGAATCCTATCTGATTTATGATGCTGCACATGTTATCGGCCTCATTGCTGGTAATAGGTTTCAATCACCGTTGGAAGAAGGCGCGGATGTCATTATTTCCAGTACACATAAAACCTTAGCAGGTCCACAAGGTGGAATGATTCTAACGAATGATCAATCAATTGCAGAACGAATAGGGAACACTTTGTATCCATTGTTGATGAGCAATCATCATCTCAGTCGGTTGCCAGCATTAGCAGGGGCATTAATAGAGTGGATGCACTATGGGAAAGACTATGCGGATGCAATCGTTGCCAACGCAAAGGCATTGGGACAGGCATTAGCGGATCGTGGAGTGCCGATGCTCGCTGCTGAACTTGGATTTACTGAATCACATACAATCATACCGATTGTAAGTGAATTTGGAGATGGGGAAGATTTAGCTAATCAACTGGAAGCATGTAACATTATTGCTGGCGCAACAAGCATATCTCCCGAGGGTGATGCTACTGGTTTACGTGTCGGAGTGCAAGAGGTGACGCGATGGGGAATGACGCCAGAGCACGCAACAGAAATCGCGGATTGTATTCTCTATGCACTATCTGGAAAATCTCCTAATGAGGTTAAACCTAAAGTAGCACGATTAGCACGACGATTTGATACTGTACATTTTACTATTTGATGTTTTTTCTGATTACTATCTTTTCATCACAACATATTAGTGTTCTGTCCACACTCAAATGATGAGTAGAGTGTTCGTAGGGACAGGGTTTCCCTGTCCGAGATACAAATCATTCATGACTTGACAAAGTATTAGGTTAGGATGCGCTTTGTGCGATCCAACTTACAACTGATACTAGAACATATCTCATAAATCATTTATGTGGTGAGTTCTTTGTTGTTTGTGATGTGTTTTATATTAATACAACGGACAGGGAAACCCAGTCCCTACGAAAACAGGCGCAGTGATGAGAAATTTATGGACAATTAGGTTTATGAGATACACTCTAACTATAAAGGACCAAAATTATGCAAAACAGTGCACCCAGTTGGGTGAAAGTTGCTGAATTAAGTGAAGTGCCTGAGGGACAACCGAAGGCAATAAAGATGGAGGAAGGTAGAAGTATTGCCCTCTTTAATGTTGAAGGGAAAATCTATGCTACCGACAATCAGTGTCCCCACATGGGATACCCTCTAACAAGAGGAACGATTCGAAACGGAATTCTTACATGTGATTGGCACCGCCGAAGTTTTGATTTAGAAGGGGGTGGATGTTTCCACGTGGAATGTGATGACTTGAAAGTCTTTCCCGTGGATATCCGTGGAGAAGAAATCTGGATTGAACCTGGAGATCTGACATATCAACGCGCCGAAGAACATAAAAAGTTGCTTCGAGAGGGGCTTTTGAGTGAAGACCGATGGACAATGTCAAAAGCAATTGCTTTGTTACTTAAAGGCGGTGTGCCAGAAGAAGAAGTGATGGGTTCAATTCTTGAACACGTCGCACGACATATCCCCTCAGCACACGGGTCAGAAGGTGGGGCAGATGTTTCAAAACTCATCAACGGACTCCGAGTGGGGAGTAGATATGAGGGTGAAGATAGACTCATCGCTGTGACGACTTCAGCTTGTTCTGCTTCTGGTGAAGCACGCCAACGGCTTGAAGTCGTGCCTCTACCAGAACCTGTTTCATGGGAGAAGATTGAGCGATGGGTGCGAATTTTCTCGTATGAAGGACAATCTGGACGGATTGAAAGATGCCTCTTCACAGCATTCGAAAAAGGTGATCAAGATAGGTTACGTCCACTCCTTTTTGAGTGTGCTGTTGAACCCAAGTTTATTGATGAACCACAAATCCCACTTTACGTGAGTTATCTTTCTGAAGTCGTTGATGAATTTGGATGGGACAGAACGAAAGACCTATTCTTCTATCTCGGTGCAGACCTCGTAGGACATCACCCAGAAGCCCCTGAACGGTATCGTAGAGATGCAATTAATATCCTGAGAGAGATGAAGCCAACCATTGAAACTGCAGCATTAGAACGGACGAACAAATTAGATGAAGACGCGTTTGTTGAAGCGCTTACCAGTGTTGATCTTGAACGTTCTTTTGAAGAAGTACAAGCCGTTATCGTTGATGGTGTTAAGTTAGATAGAGTCATCACAACGCTGGTCTTGCTTGCCGCGGATCGGATGGCAAACACTCCCGTCAATGTAGATGCAGGATGGTGGAACTTAACAATGGAACTCAACTTAGCATCGTCTTTACGAAGTGCTCAGCAGGTCGGTGGAGAACTTGTCGCAGCGAAAGGACTTTTCCACGTTGCATGGCAAATCTTTGCAGATCGATGGATCAACATCCCAACACGTCTTCTGAGCGAACCGTTGAGTGAACAGAAACTTGATGTAGCAAATGAAGATGAGGGTATTGAACTGGTCATCAGCACGATTGAGTCACTCAATGTCCAAGATGTTGGTTCACAAGTAATCGGATATCTGAATTCTGGTTATTCCGCTGAAAAGTTGCTACTTGCAATCGGACATTCGGTGCTTTGGGACGATACTGGTAGTGAAGTGCTACCCACATTGCGTACCATTTTTGATGAATGGAAACACGCTGAAGGACATCCTGCACAACCTCAGTTACTCGTCGGATTGGCACGTTATGTCACAGATATCCGTTCAAACACGGATAACAAATCTGCGGCTACGACTGCAATGAATTTCGCCGAAGGCAGAACAACAGTTGAGGTCTTTGAGGAGTAATTTCTGATGAACCAAAATGCTTGGCTCTTACCTCGTGCAGAGTATATTGAAGCAGTAAATAAAGGAAATGCGAATCTTGTCAAGACCTTGTTAGCTGATAATGAGGAACTTCTTGAGTTCATTGATGAACCTTGGTTTGCCTTTGATTCTCCCGCTGTTATTTTTGCTGCTTCGATGGTCAATAAGCCACTTGTAGAGGTACTGCTTGATGCAGGTGCAGACATCAATGCTAAGAGTTCTTGGTGGGCAGGAGAAACTACCGCACTGCAACACGCTGCTGGGGCAATGCTCGGATACAACAGACAATTAGCAGAATATCTAATTGAACGTGGCGCGACGATAGACGCACATGCAGCGGCTGGTTTGGATATGTTTGATACGCTTGAGGCTTTAATTCTTGAAAATCCAGAAGTTGTTAACGCACCAGGATGCGATAGCATGGCGCCACTTCATTTTGCTGCTACACCTCAAATTGCTGAGTTGCTACTCAAGCATGGCGCGGACATAAATCTTCGAGACCGTGATCATTGGGGAACTCCAGCGCAATGGACAATGCGAAGACGACCTGAGGTGTGTCGATACCTCATTGAACAAGGTGCTGAAGCCGACGTTGTTCTCTATTGTGCAATGGGGTATGTTGAACAAGCAAGGGCAGAATTTGAAAAAAATCCTGAATTACTGAAGCTTAGAATCAATATTAGAGCACCCGAAGGATATATAATCCCTTCGTCTGAATCATCAAAGGTTAACGATGACCAAACACAAGTCGTACCCGGCGGACATGTATATGTGTATCAGGTTGGACCTACAATGCCTTTGCTTGAGATAGCACTTCAATCTAAGCAGCATGCAATTGTTGATCTGCTCATTGACTTAGGATATGAAATCAATCTGCGGGATTGGTTTGTATTAGTTGGACAAGGACCGAATCGATTTGATGAATTGCTGAAAGGGTTCATCAGAAAAGGTCGGGATATAAACGCTCTTCAAAAGCATCGACGCGGTATGTGGACCCCTCTACATTGGGTCGCGCAACGCGGGCTAACGGAAGGTATCGCTTGTTTATTGGTAAACGGTGCTGCCCCCAATGTAACCGATGATAAAGGACAAACTCCTTTACACTTTATAGCACAGAAGGGAGTCGGTAAGAATCAAGTGGAGTTGCTGTTTGAACACGGCGCGGATCTCAACATTCGTGATGATGCAGGACAGACACCGCTTGATTATGCTATGAAAGCAAAACGTAAGTCGCTTGTGAATTTCTTGAAAAATTTAGGAGCGAAAAGCGGAAAGTAACTGATACCAGCAAATTACCATGTCCAATGTTTTATGACTTACCCAGTCATTGGAGAATTTAAGAATGCAATACAATGAGAATTCACCATTTTATAAATTGCTTGCTACAAAATATAAGCAAGAAGAGGAAGGTCATGGCATTGAGATTGTTGAGGCACACCCTGAAATAGCAACCCTTGAGTGGCCGGGACCTGACAAACAGGGACAGCCATTTGTCAAAGGAAGTACTGCATTACATTACGCTGCCAATGACGGAAAAGATAAACTTGTTCTTAAGTTACTTGAATACGGTTCGGATATTAATGCAAGTGGTGCAAACTGGTACCGTTCTGTTCTTTCTTGGGCAAGCCAACAATGCAAGAAGTACCACTATCCGTTTACTACTTGAACACGGGGCGGATCCCACATCTTTAGATGCGGTGCATGCCGCAGCGTTCGGCGGTTCTTCTTGCGGCGAAGGTAGAGAAAAAGAATACGCCGAGACACTGCAAATCCTGATTGATGCTGGTGCTGATATGAATGATCGTCGACACATAAATAACGATACACCACTCGGCACTGCATTGATTAGTGGAAACAGAGGTGCAATTACGTATTTACGCGGGATCGGTGCCGCAGAAACATAGAAGCATAGGCGTCAATTTAAGGAGAATTCGAAGTCCATTATACCTCCAGGCCGGTAGGTGCGATTTCCTAATCGCACCGAATCTTGCACGGCAACCTTTATGAACGCTATTGGCACAAACCAGGTTCGGTTAGGAAACCGAACCTACCGGCCTGGGAAAATCACAAATTGACGTTAATGGTGCCACTGAAACATAGAACTCACAGGTACGTCAGTTAACAATATGTACGTTGGGTTGAACAGAGTGAAATCCAAGGATCGAATTTATATTATTCACAGTTATAATCGGTAAGGGCAAACGTCACTTACTGTTGATATGATAGGAGAAAAATAAAGTGCTATCAGAGAATGGAAATTTTGTAAAAGTCGCTGCACGCGATGATATCGCAGAAGGGAAACCGAGAGCAGTTCGAGTTGAGGGACATAGTATTGCACTCTTTGAACATGAAGGCAATGTTTATGCAACGGACAACCAGTGTCCACACATGGGATATCCACTAATCAGAGGACATGTCAAAAGGGGGGTTCTGTCATGTGACTGGCACGGATGGAGTTATGATATGGAAGGCGGGGGGTGCTTTACAGGGGGGTGTGATGACCTCGCCACATTTCCCGTTGAAGTTCGTAACGGTGATATCTTTGTGGATGTCGGTAGTGGTGGGAAAAAACGGGATGATGCACATTATCTCTTGTTGAAAGAAGGATTATTCTCTCACGACAGTTGGACACTTTCCAAAGCTATTGCTATTATGTTAGCAAAAGGTGTCTCAGAGGAAGAGGCATTAGAGATTATGGTTAAGCACATGGTGCGGCATATTACAACAGCTGAAGGTTTCCGAAGCGGTGGCGGTCGTGTCGCTACGTTGATGCACGGAATTAAGGTCGCACACATGTATGAAACGGAAGACAGACTCATACCTCTCATGATGGCTGCGACCCATGCTGCTGGTGGACACAATGACCGTCCTGATCGCCATCCTCTCCCGCCTCCAGTTGACTGGGAAAAACTCGAAAATTGGATTAGAGTATTCACGATGGATAAAGAGTGGGAAGGGATTGAGAAATGCCTTATCACAGCAAGACATTTAGGCGGACATGAAGACAAATTCATTCCGCTCTTCTTGGAATGTGCAGCCGAATGGTTTTTTCTTTCCAGTTCAAGAAATCTTATCGACCTCTGTCATCTCGCAGAATTACTTGAAAAGTGGGGGTGGGAATTGACTGGTGAGTTAGTGTGCAACCTCGCTGCAAAAATACTCGGACAGGGACGTGGACGACCAGGAGAACGCCTCCGTGAGGCTATCCAAAAGGTGGAAGAAATTGAGCATATATTAGACGATCTACCACAGGAAAAATCGGCAGATGCTGACGTTGCGTTTGACGAAGATGAACTATCTGCGGACCTGGTGAGTGGCGATATAGATACCATCTTTGATGCAATAGCGAAAGTACTCACAGCAGGTGTATCCATTGACGCAATCGCCACAACTATGGTCATGACTTCTGCTGATAGAATGGCAAGAACACCTGTCAACATGAGCCCCGGCTGGTGGGATTTACAAGAGGAGATGGAATTAGCCGCAAACATTAGAAAAGTCCTCCGATTCGGTGGGACAAAAGTCGCTGCTAAAGCACTATTCCATTGTGGATGGAGATTCTATGCAAACCGGTGGTTAAATATACGACATCAACCGATTTCTGAGACGAGAGCAGCTACAACAACCAAAGTCCTTGATGAAGATATCGCAATAGACGCAATTATTGACGGAATTGAATCTGTCCGCATTCAGGAAATTGGGAGACGTACCCGTGAATATCTGAATTCTGGATGTTCTGCCGAAAAACTAATCGCTGAAATGGGACAATGTATCCTTAAGGATGATAACGGTGAAGAACTTCTCAGCACAATTCACATTGTGGATAGAGAGTGGCATTACTGCGATACACATCCTGCCAGAAATCAACTGATCGTTGGATTGGCACGATGGGCAACAGATGTGCGTAGGAATACAGGAAACGATTCCGCCGTGCAAACTGCACACCGATTCGCTAAAGGTGAAACCGCCACAGAATTGTATGAATAGTACATTGTGACACTATTGTAGGGTAAGGTATCTGCTCCTTACCCATAGGTGTCAACTTAAGGCATCTAATCCTTGAACACATCGTAGGGACGGGGTTTCCCGTCCGAACACGAACTTCCAATCGGACGGGGAAACCCCGTCCCTACAATAATGAAATCTTGGGTAATATCTTTACTTTTTTGTATAGTGTGCTTTTCAGTAGAGGGTGAATCTATACAGTCTGCTTTTCAACTCGGAGAAAAACAGCACCCAACACTTGATAGATTGCTACCAAACGTTGCACAATATATGGCTTTCAACAAAGATAGCACAAAGTTGATCGCTAAAGGAATGAGTGGAACTATAGTAGTATGGGATATTAGGTCTCGTCAAAAGCAAACGTTAGGGAACATCAAAGCAAAACGTGTGTTCGCTTTTGCTGCTGGAACTAATCAGCTGCTTATTCAGAATGACAACGATGTAACGATCCTTAATCTTGTTAGCAATGAAGAAACGCAGGTTACAACTGGAGAATATGAGAGTGGAAGTCTTTCAGCAGATGGCTCTTCAGTAGTTTTGTCAAAAGGGGACAAAGACTTTGTTCTGTACCAACTCTCAAATACAAATCAAGAATCAGCAAAGACTTTTAAGACAACTTTACCTGTGAGGAATGTCCTCACACTCTCTAATAATGGAAAGTACATCGCAGCTGCTGAAGGTACTTATCGTAAAGGTGAAGGACATCGTACAATTATTGAGATATGGGATACAACCATTGAGAAGCAGCCTATACGTGTTATTAACACCGGTGAAATCCTTGGTGTGTGGAATCTTATCTTTTCACACGATGGAGAGATGCTTGCTGCAGACACCCAGCGCAATGCTAAATCTGGAATCCGGGTGTGGGATGTAAAAACCGGGGCATACCTTCTCAATTCATCAGGTTTTGACGCATACTGGACCCGTGCACTCGCTTTCGCTCCGAATCCACAATCAGATGCTATTGAATATCTTGCCTCTGGAGATGAGAAAGGAAATCTCAGAATATGGAAAATTCCCGGTGGCACATCAACAATTAGCGTTAACTATCAAACTGGCATTCAAGCGTTAGCCTTCTCACCTAACGGCAAGTATTTGGCAGTTGCGCTGTGGGATGCCACAATTCAGATATTAGGATGGAAATGATCAATGACTAACGAAGAAATCGCACAGAAACTTCAGGAACTCTATACTATTTTGATATGTGCTGACTATCCAGAAGACCATGCAACACGCTATCCGCGTTTAGCGTATACCATTTCTCGTATGGAGGAATCTGTCGCAGAACTGGTTGCTGAAGGACGATTACAAGAAGAGATACCTGGTGTTGGAGATATTGTTTCGAATATCATAACTGAATATGTACAGACCGGAACCTGCACAAAGTTGGATGAATATGCAGCAGATGTGCCGGAGACAATAGTTGAACTTATCCCTGTACCAGGACTCGGAGCAAAGACAATTAAACGTTTCTATCAGGAACTCGGAATTGATAGTCTTGCATCTCTCAGAGAAGCAATTGATGAGGACAAGTTTAAGGGGTTCCGTGGTGTTGGCAAGAAAACTCTGGAGAATCTCAAGGAATATCTCAATGAAAATTTGGAGTAGTGTTCTGTCTACACTCAAATGATGAGTAGATCCGTTCGTAGGGGCTGGGTTTCCCTGCCCGATATACAAATCATTTATGACTTGACAAAGCAGTAGTCTTATAGGAAATTGAGGAGGAAGATAGTGGCAAGTTCACGAGATACCGGTGAAATGGTTGATGGTAAGAAACACGGCTATTGGATAACCTATTATGCAAGTGGATTGAAACGTAGCGAAGGGAACTTTGTCCACGGTAAAAAGGACGGAAAATGGATTCTATACCATAAGAATGGAAACGTTTCCAGCGTAGCCTATTTTCGTGATAATAAATATGAAGGCGATTATATATGTTATCATGAGAATGGAAATCGTAAATGGGGCGGTCCGTACAAAATTCATGATGGCACTTCATCTGATGGTAGAAAGCAGGGTGTCTGGCACTGTTGGGAAGAAGATGGTGAGACTGTCTGGCGAATTATTACCTATAAAAAGGGGGGTGCCCGCGCGAAACCTGATGAACATCCATTCGGTGAATGCACCGGATGCGGTGAAGGAAGACGCTCAACATGGAAAGACAATTGTCCAAGATGTGGAGAAAGACTTGATGACAATGCTATTCCTCTCTAAATAATACCATTTCTAATTGACAAATTATCATAAATAAACTGTAGGTCGGGTAGAGCGAAGCGAAACCTATAAATCAACGATGTGAATGCGCGTATGGCATTCATCGGGTGTAAAGTTAAGGAATTTTCGATGCCAGAAACCCTCTTCAGTCCCGTAGGGACGCTATGTTTATAGTTAAACGTTATACAACCCCTCTTTAGTCCCGTAGGGACGATATGTGTAGTAGTTCATCCTGATATAAACATATCGTCCCTACGGGACTGAAGAGAGGTGGGGGTACACATTTTTCTATAAACATTTCGTCCCTACGGGACTGAAGAGCAGGGGGCACACGTTCTTCTATAAACATATCGTCCCTACGGGACTAAAGAGAAGACACCCCTTACAACCATAAGGATTCAGAGTGATTCATAAGATCTTCTAAGTTTTCTTAAGTTGACACCTATGGGTTTCGTGCCTCTACCCGACCTACGAGAATGGTTATTATGGTATTAGTTTTCAAAAATCAAGTGTTAATCCAAGATAGACGATCAACGGCAGTTGTGGTAATTCATTTACCTCCTCATCCTCTCCGAGGTCAAAGACAATAGAGGTATCAGTACCTGTACCTGGAATATCCTGAGGCTCTTTAATAGTAAGTTTTACCTTATTTTTTCGGTTATATACGTTCAAAATATCAAGGAATCCACCGATTTGTGTTCCCCATAACTTCCATTTGCGACTCACCCGCAAGTCCAACTTATGGTACGTTTCAAGATCAACAGTCATATTCTCTTCAGCGGAGGCGAGAAGTGGATTCAATCCACGTGTTATCGGATCTTGAACCAAGGTAATCGAATTGACAGGTGCTTCTGACGTTCCGCTTAGATACTGCCACTTTGCACCTATCTCAAAATTCGGTGTAAAATTATAGTTTGCCACAATGCTAACAATGCGTGTCCTATCAAAGAGATGTGGTTTATAGTTTGCGTCAGGGTTCTCACGACGCTCAGCATGTGTCCAGCTATATGAAATCCAACCGAAGAACTTATCTAAAACACGATGGCGTAAGAAAACCTCTGCTCCGCTGATATATCCTGCCCCCTGATTCAGATAATTCCCGGCACTATTCTTTGTTACCAACTTATTCGAATTTTTGTAATAGGTAGCGAGTTTGACCTCTGTTTGCGGTGAGATTTTATGGCCGAATTCCAAAATATAGTGCTGGGCAAGACTGGATTTCAACGCAGGATTCCCATTCTCCGATAGCACTTGGAAAGGTTTCGGGCTCTGCTCATAGTGTCCATATCCGAATCGGAGATTAGAACCGATTGGCAGTTCAAAATTAACGCTGCCTCTGGGTTGAATTGAGACTTCCTCTGTCAGGTCCAGATAATCAAGCCTGGCACCAAGTGCGACAGATATGAAGGAGGAGAGGTTATATCGTCCTTGAAGGTATCCCTCAGCACGAAAAAAATCGTGTCCAAATTCATCGCGTGCCTCTTTTATACCAGTGATTCTAAATTTTTCTCGTTCTCTACCCCTTTCGGTGGAGGTATTACCAAAGATCTCTCCATCTTCTGTAGTTTGCGTAACTATAACCTCGGTATATATTCTACCAATCGACTCATACTGGGGTGATTTGCTTTCTTCAAAACTAATTGCTGGACTAAAAGAAAAAAGGAGACCAGGTTCTAACTGGAATCTTGGATTTAAACGGAAAATCACATCCTCTCGAAGTGTCCATACCGGCACATTAACTCGGACCGTGTATGTATCAAATCTTGTAGTAAGAGTCAACGGTTCACCCCAAATATGTACATCACGTCCAAGGCGACTGTTGACCTCCGTCGTCGTGTCTATGGGATTGCGGAATTCAACATTGAGAAAATTGACAGAACGAGTCAAAGAAAAATAGGAGGTAAGATTATCAGAGAAATTGGAGCGGAGATGGATACCTTGTCCCTCAAATCCGTTTTTGAAGTACATCGTCTGATCCCATACCTCAACTTCTGCAATTTCCGTTCCCGGGATCTCTCCAGGTGAAATCTTTGTTCCCTCACCCACAGTGTTAAAATGGTCAGTTGCAGCGAAGGCGTTCAACGTAAGGAAGTGACTTTTACCGAAAGCTTGAACAAATTTGAACTGGGAATCTGAAAAATAGGGAAAATCATCGTCAAGGAACAGTCCAGCGATCTGGTCAAAATAACTACGGCGTGCGGCGACATAAGCGTATCCTCTCTTGCCGATTCTGCCCTCAAGTATACCCTCTGAATACAGAATATTGAGGTTAAATTTCCCACGCCACCTTTTATCAAGCCGGTTCCGCGAGTGGATATCTAAGACATTTTGAGAATCCAACCCAAATTCGGCACCGTATCCACCTGCATAGATATCAACATCGTCAATAATTTCTGAACTGATAGTTGAAAGTAAACCGCCGCCGTGAAAAGGATAACCCAACGGAGTTCTGTCAAAATAGTAAAGATTGGAATCCGGTTCGCTTCCACGGATATAGAGGATACCGAGTAAATCGTTCGGTATGCCAATGCCCGGCAAAGTGGTAAGTCCACGGAGGATGTCGTTCATGGCACCGGGGATACGGATCAATTCGCTTCCAAGGATCCGTTTTCGACTCACTGTTGGTGACGGGCGTTCTTCCTTGACAACGACCGTTTCCAGTTCAACGACCTCTTTGGAGAACATTTTTACTTGTGTGATTTCATCTGCTTGAACCTCAATTAATGTTTTTGTCCGTGTTGTATACGCCTCGTAGCTTATGGATACCGTCCAAGTTCCCGGCGGAATATCTCTGAATACAAATTTTCCATCTGCATCCGTTGTTTGCTGTTGATCAATTTCAATGATTCGGACCTCCGCACCTGCTAAGGGCTCACCAGTGCTTTCATGCAAAACTGTCCCTTCAATTGTTCCGGTTTGAGCAAGGGCAAAGCTAACGGAAGTGCAAGAACCAGCAGTAAAGAGAAAAAGTGTTTACTCATTTGAAAACTCCTCGCAAATTAGATAGGACTTATGCGGACGCAACAGGTTCAAAACTCCTCTTGATAAAGGAGCAAAGGGGTAAAAGCACTGAAATAACGACTTTTTAGGTCCTATATTTCTTTTTCTGTGCAATTTGCGTAAGGTCTGTTAGGATTACGTTATTTATCTACAAAATTGATTCATTCTTCCTACTCTTGTTCAGTCTTTAAACCCGAAGATGTGCAGTCGTACCTACTGAAAACAGTTTGTGAGTTTATTGATGTGCCAAGATTGAAATACCCAGGCCAATCTTTTGGATCATCTCCGAAATCCCGAATTAATTCATCCTGTGTTGCTACATTTGCGGATTGCGGAAGATACATTTCATTAAGGTTTCCTCTCTCAAAGTTTCCATCACCGTTGAACTTGATAATTAGACGGAGCGAGTCAGTCTCTTCGTCGTTTTTAGATTCAAGGGCAGTGCATTTGAGTTTCACAGAAAAATATCGTTCATCAGGATCTACTAACGGAAATACCTCAGAAGAATCTACTAACGAAAATGTCTGACTGAAATTTTCTGTAAAGGAGTAATTCTGTTCTTTATTGTGAACGATGGATTTAAGCCCGCTAAAGTCCACTTCTTCTCTGAAGTCACCGGAAACAGCAAGATCAAACGCTGCACCTGCAGGAACTTCAACTGTCACAGTGGCACTGTCAGGTAGATCGATATCCGGGCAATGCATTTCACGGTCTTCGCCACACCCAATAAGAAAAGATGCCGTAAATAGAATGACAAGAAGAATTAATCTAAATAACTTATTTAATTTCATTGGTTTATCCTTTGTAGAAGTGCGTTTGTAGTCGTGTAGAACGCTGTGTAAGGTTCAGGGCAGATGATCGTGTTAACTTAGTCTCTTTTCCTTTCAACGTTTCAGTCCGCGACGCCCAAACAAACCTTAATAACAACATAACACATAGACATCATTGTTAAATCAATATTGAATATATAAATGTCTTGCTATGAAAGTATTATAACGTGAGTTCGATAAATAGTTCAATATTTTTTTTAAAGAGAACTCTTTTGGTATAATGAAGTCATTAAAACAATTGACGATTTGATTTTTATTGACATTTTTGTTTTGCATGCTATACTTTTGCTTACTCAAAAGTAGTCTTATGGAAGTTCTAAGGAGATAACCCTCCGCACCATAGCTCAATATGTTAAACCCATCTATTCTTGAAGGACAAACTATGCCTAACTCATACAACCGAATCAATGTTCAGTCGCAACATAGAAAGCGAATCTCCAATTATTTATTGTGTATCTTATTTTTCCTCTCAACTTTAGCATCTTATAGTCACGCGCAACCCCACATCGTTTTTGTTGTTGGCGAAGGTGAGTACCGGTCTGAAGTGACGATGCCTGCCTTAGCTAAGGTGTTAGCTGACCATTATGACTTCCGCACAACCGTTCTCATTGACGAAGAACTGCATGGGGGTAATGGAAACAGTATCAACGGACTTGAAGTGCTCGAAACTGCTGATCTACTCGTACTGTATCTGCGATTCCGTGAACTACCGGATGAACAACTGGCACAGTTGCAAGGATATATTGACCGAGGGGGTCCCATAGTAGCATTCCGCACAACGACGCACGCGTTTGACTACGATCGGGATGATCCGAGAGCAGAGAAGTGGAATAATTTCGGTGCACGCGAACTCGGTGCTCCATGGATACGGCATTACGGGCACGGCGCGAGCACAGATGCTACAATCGTCGGCGAACATCCAATCCTTACTGGTGTCAACCCAGAATTTCATGTGCGTTCCTGGACATACCACGTACGTCCAAACTATCCACCGAAAGATGCACAAGTTTTGGTTCAAGGACGACCTGTATTTCCCGATGAAGAACGTGGTGGAGATGAGACGGTCAATCCCATTGCATGGACGCACACGCATACCGGTGGAGGTCGTGTGTTCACTACCACAATGGGACATCCAGAGGATTTCAAAGTAAGCGACTTTCGTCGGTTAATTGTCAACGGAGTGTACTGGTGTCTTGAAAGCGAAGCACCGCGCCGTTATACACCCGGTTGGAAGACTAAGACTGGACAGCGTTGGCGGGATATGGACTACGGCCCCTACCTTTCAACTGCTGTTAAAGCAACTTCAGATAATATTACTTACAAAGGCATTATTATCCCGCTAACGCCAGATCTCACTGGGGGTTCAGTAGTTTTTGACACAGACCTGTTGCGTTATTCCGCTGGCTGGATAGGGGGACTAATTGACTTCGCTGATGTTGAATATAACGGTTGGCATCAGAGCTTCCCATCTATTGAGGGAAAACTACTGTGGGAAAACCCTGTTGAGCCAGGGTGGGCAAAGGATGATAGTTTCGCGGACACACGGCCCGTTGCCTTCGGTCCACTTCCCAGAGATTGGGCACATTGGAAGGGGTTGTATCTTCATGAAAGACGCGTTGTCATGTCTTATACGGTTGGAGCACGTTCGGTATTGGAAACACCATCGCTTGAGAGTAATGATAAAGGGTTGGCTTTTGTGCGTACTTTTAATTTAGGTCCTTCAGAAACCAGTTCACTTGTGCGAATTGCAAAAATGAAAGGTGGCGAAGTCTCTGTATTACCCGATCTATCGCGTGGAACAGCAGTTGCTTTGTATTCACAGGAAACAGAAGTTGGTGCACCAAACAGTCTTCTTGCTGCTTTGGTTGATGCACCAGAAGGAACACAATGGGAGACAGCGCAGGATGAGATCCGTGTACGGTTTCCCGCATCAGAACACCCCATCACTGCCAAGATTATGATGACACCGACGATCAATGATAAACTTGATCTGAAAGCCTGGAGTACGTTGATTGAATCTTCGTCTACTGTATCAGATTTAACCGCATTGATTAAAGGTGGACCCAAACGGTGGTCTGAAAAACTCACCACGACCGGACAAACAGATATAGAGCAACGACTTAGAGTAGAAAGAGAGATAATGGGTGCTGGCACCACGAAAATGCATCTTGAATTGGATGGATATCAGCCGAAAGTACTTTCCATGAAAGACCTATCACCCGCACCTGATGGAGTTGGTAATGCAGACCAATACATCGGTGTTTTGTTACCCAAATCGAAAACATCAGAGTCCTCTGCTGCACAAAGGCAAAAGAACGATCCGACTTTGATAGGACATTGGCGTTTTGATGAAGGTTCAGGTTTACACGCTGCAAGTGTAACACAGAGCACGTCAACTATCTCTCTTGATGGCGTTGAATGGGGGGACGGCAAAAAAGGCGGAAGTCTTGTATTCAATGGAGAATCTGAGGCAGTCTTTGACGAGAGCATCGACCTCGATTTTGACACATCCGACCTAAGTGTCTCCGCATGGATTGCTACCGATCAGGACGGCTCAATTTTCTCTGAGGCACTTGAGGAACCGGAGTGGGTACCAAACGGTAAAACCTTTTTTATTCAAAATGGACAGTTGGCATTTGATGTAGGGTGGGTCGGTGTGGTTAGTAGCTCTCTTAGTGATGGCAAATCTGTGACTGACGGTGCATGGCATCATGTTGGATTGACTTGGCAACATCAAAATGGTGCTGTGAAGTTGTTTTTAGATGGCGAGATTGTCGCTGAAGGCACACTTATGCCTAATGAGACGTTAGAGGATGACGTATTACGACTCGGTTTCACTGCAGAAAATTTTCCGGATCAATCACCTTGGTTTGATGGTAGGATTGGTGACCTGCAACTCTACAATCGTGTATTATCACTTGCCGAAATGCAGAAACTCTATACTGCAGACCATGTATCTCCTTTGATAGCTGCAGCACTGATTGGAGCGGATGCAGGTGCGAAATGGCGTATCGACGCCGACCGTGTCTACCTTGATTTCTCTACAGATGGATCAGCATCGTTTCTTACATGGGATGGCAGTAAAGAGCAGCTCGTAGAGTTCGCTCGATTAGCTGCAAACAAAGGTGTTGACCCTGGACAACCATTTGCAATTGATAAGATAGAGTGGCCCGCAGAGAATCCCTGGGATTCTTGGATTCGGTTTGGAGGATTCGACTTCTTCTCGGACAGCAATCGTGCTGCACTTTCTACTTGGAACGGCGATGTGTGGATAGTCAGTGGACTCAATGATTCCTTAGAAGAACTCGTTTGGCAGCGTATAGCGACGGGACTCAACCAACCGCTTGGACTGAAAATCGTTGATGATGATATCTATGCTCTTGGACGTGACCAGATCACACGGCTTGTTGATCTTAACGGAGATGGAGAGACAGACTTTTACCAGAACTTTAACAACGATGTCTATAACAGTGAACACTTTCACGAACAGGCGATGGATCTACAGACTGATGCAGCCGGCAATTTCTACTATATGAAATCTGGACGTCATGCACTGCGAGCACAACATCCGCATCACGGAACCCTCATCAAAGTTACACCCGATGGGGAGAAGTCTACTGTAATCGCTTACGGATTTCGCGCTTCTAATGGACTCGGTATCACTCCTGGTCCTGTATTCTATGGAACGGATCAGGAAGGGTTCTGGATGCCAGCGAACCGTCTAAACCGTATCACTGAAGGCGGAAAGTTCTACGGAAATCTATGGGGTTGGCACCCGCCAGGTGAAACGCCAACAGGCTATGAACCGCCTCTCTGTTGGCTTGCACCTTTTGTGGATCGTTCCCCAGCAACGGTCGTCTGGATACCGGAAGGGACATGGGGGGAAATGGAAGATTCACTTCTTTCCGTGAGTTACGGAACAGGTAAAGTCTATGCTGTTCTTCAACACAAGATTGGAGATACAGTCCAAGGAGCAGTTACTGAAATGGATTTGGATTTTCCAACTGGCGTGATGCGTGGTAGATACCATCCGGTGAGTAAGGACCTATATCTTGCAGGTATGTTCGGTTGGTCATCCAACAAACACGGAGAGACAGGTTTCTATCGTGTCCGCATGACAGGTGCACCACTTCGAACTGCAAAATCGTTCCGTGCTGTCAACGACGGTTTAATCATCAGTTTCTACACACCGTTAGCTCCCGATTCCGCGACAAAACTGGACAACTGGCGTGTACAAAGTTGGGAATACCGCTGGACAGAAAACTACGGTTCACCACAGTTGAAACAAAGCGGTACTGAGGGTAGAGATGAACATCCCGTTCAATCCATTACGCTTTCTGAGGATGGGAAAACCGTTTTCCTTAATATCCCAAGTCTGACACCTACGATGCAATTCCACATTACCTTCACGGGTGACTTTGCAGATGGAATACCATTGGAAGGCTATCTACACGGCACAATACATGCACTTGAAGATCGAGACAGTGTGAAGTCTCAGTAGTCAAAACCGTGAAAAACCTTGATAGGAAAGACAGATTCTGCTAAAATAATTACATATAGGTAACCAATACTATAAGGTTTACTGTTTTTCCTACTACATGATAGTTTGGGCAGTTTCTATAATGACTATAGGTGTAAATTTAAGAAAACTTAGAAGCTCTTATGAATCACTCCGAATCCTTATGGTTATACGGGTTGTCTTCTCTTTAGTCCCGTATGAAGTTAAAGAATTTATTCGGGTAATTTGGCGAGGTTAGGAAACCTCGCCAGCGGCATCGGGAAGGTAGGTGCGATTTCCTAATCGCACCGGATCCTACGCGAAAACCTTTATGAACGCAATTGGAACAAACCCGGTTCGGTTAGGAAACCGCACCTACCGACCTGAAATTTATGGCGTAATTCTCCTTAAATTGACGCTTATGGTGCGGTTAGGAAACCGCACCTACCGTGTCGGGGTCTAAATTACCTAATTTATTATTTTAACTTCATATGCGATAGTCCCAGAGGGACGAAAGGTGTATAGTAACATATTCGTATGTCAAACCTAAGCCCCAGCGGGGCGAAAGGTGTATTTCATTCACGATAGACATGAATATATTAATGAAGTTTAACA
This sequence comes from Candidatus Poribacteria bacterium, assembly GCA_965261435.1. Classification (GTDB taxonomy): domain Bacteria; phylum Poribacteria; class WGA-4E; order WGA-4E; family WGA-3G; genus MSPOR6. The sequence continues at coordinate 348,290 of CBDHDL010000021.1, read as the reverse complement.
ACAAAAAGATCTGAAAATTGTCCAAACTAAAATATAAAATTAGGAGTAAGCAGATGCTTCGTCAGATCTTAATTAATAAATGGTTTCTCGGAGGATTCGGTATCCTGATTGTTTTTGCATTCGGTTGCTACCTCTGGTCTCATTACAATATGGCACCGTCCGAAGAAGTGCGTGTTTCGCTCTTTGGATTCGGTCCTTATCCCGAAGTTCCATCAGATTTTTCTAAAATCCTTCGTCCTCTTTGGCTTTTACCCGAAAATGTTATCGAGAAAATAGATGCGGACACACTGAAAGCAGACGAGTTATTGGTCCGTGTCTTGATAAAACTGTGGACAGAAGGAGACACTGAGTTCGTTTCAGGATCTATAGATGCCGGTAAGGTTTTCCCAGCCTATCCAAATACTGTATATCTTAAGTACAAACAGACCATAGGTGATGAGTCAAGTAATATCATTTTTGGATCGTCATATATTATTAAAACAGGTCCAGGCGTTACTGAGGAACAAAAGGAACAGCTTAAAATGGGAGAAAAACCTTCAGGAATTCGTATATTGGATTACGATACTGACTCAATTGACCCTTATACTTTCCTGGGGTTGTAACAAGGTTAAATGAACACAAAATCAGATCACCCCCGTGGCGGCGAGTCAAAACTCAACGCTATTAGAGATGCGTGGCGACATATCCGATTTATGTTGAAATATAAACTCACCAACCAGACTTAACATGATAAGCAATCAACAGCTTCCACAGATCCCAAAAAAACCGATGGATCGCCTTCTTGAATATCTACGGTTTACCAAAGCGAAAAAGTTCATTCCAAAAGATACACATCTATTAGATATTGGCACTGGTGATGGCGCATTCTTACGATTCCTCAATGGACATGTCCGATATCACATTCATGATAAAACATACTTCCAAAGACTGGGGGTAAATCAGAATTCAATCTTCCTTGACAAAAAGGCATTTTTCAACTATACTAAAATATAGGATATTTCGGTATAGAGGATTTAGATGCAATATAAAGGGTTACAACTTGATAGGTTTCAAGAGGAAGCAATTGATGCGATTAACCGTGAGCACTCGGTGATCGTGACTGCACCAACGGGGGCAGGTAAAACCGTCATTGCTGAATATGCCGTTGAAAAATGTCTACAGACAAACATGCGTGTCATATATACTGCACCGATAAAAGCACTCAGCAATCAAAAGTATAGGGATTTTCAGTCCGAATATGGTGATAAAATCGGCATTGTTACCGGTGATATCGTCTTAAATCCTTATGCTCAAGTTCTCCTGATGACCACAGAGATATTCCGTAATACTCTCTTTGATGATATAGAAAGACTGCAAGATGTCTCTTATGTCATCTTTGACGAAATCCACTATATCAACGATATTGAACGCGGGACTGTCTGGGAAGAAAGTATAATCTTTGCACCACAGCATATCAAATTTGTCTGTCTGAGCGCTACGATCCCAAACATCAACTCATTTGCAGAGTGGATGCAAAATGTTAGAGATATTAACCTTGAAGTTGTTGAAGAATTAGAACGTCCTGTGCCGTTGGAACATCACATCTATTATACCGGTTTTGGCATCGGAAATTTAGACCACCTAAAAGAATTGAGGAAAATTACAAAACAGAAAAACAGAAAAGACAGATATAAGAAAAGTTACCAGAAGAAAAATAAAAGTAAGTCAAATAGCGAAAAACTTGCCAAACCGAAGGACATTACATATACCCAATTGCTCCCATATCTTAAGGAGAATAAACGACTTCCTTGCCTCTATTTCTGTTTCAGTCGTAAAAGATGTGAAGCAAATGCAGCTTATCATGCAGCTGCAGGAAAGTTGGTATTGCTTGATGAGACAGAGCAGAAAAAAATCTTAGAAAAATTTGACGCACTCTGCAAACAGTTTGATATTGTTGAAGAAAAGGTTATCACAGGATTTCGGAACTTAGTATCCTGCGGAATAGCATATCACCATGCAGGAATGCTGCCAACACTTAAAGAGGTCGTTGAACGACTATTTACCTCAGGATTGATCCAACTCCTATTTACAACTGAAACTTTCGCAGTCGGAATAAATATGCCTGCTTGCACGGTAGTATTTGATAGTCTTGAAAAATACGACGGTATTAGTTTTCGGTATCTTAAAGCACGGGAATATCATCAAATGGCAGGACGCGCTGGTAGACGCGGTATAGATAAAATCGGTTATGTATACGCACAGGTTGAGCCAGAATATTCCGCATACGGTGATGTCAGCCAGGCAATTTCTAACACTATTGAACCGATCAATAGTCAGTTTAATCTCTCCTATTCAAGCATCCTTAACCTGTATGAGAAGTTCGGGGAAGATATTTACGATGTCTACACGATGAGTTTGAGTAATCACCAAAATCATAAACGTATTGCCGATCTCAACGAGCAAATTGCTTTTCAAGAGAAGAAACATAATTCCCTACCCTCTCCTACCTGTATCCACAACAATATTCAAGGGATGAAGCAGATTGAGAGTTATTACAGACATAAGCGGAAAAATGACGATAATCTTGAAAGATTACAGATGGAATTGGCATCAATAAAAAGCCGAACGGCGCGGGGGAAGTCAAGGAAAAAGGCACATAAGCAGCAGATTTCATCGATCTACCACAAAATGAAAAGTCTTAACGCAGGACTCTCAAATAACCTTTGTTACGATTGTTATAAACGTACTGAATGCTCCAAAAAACATAGGGCAATTCGTAAACAGGAACAGTACATCTCAAATATGAAGAAAAGACAGACCTTGGTAGAGAACTTTCAACAGGAACAGATAGCCTCACGATTAAATGTCCTCACATCACTCGGATACATTGGGGAACAAGAACTGCTTCCACGTGGACATACCGCATCTCATATCTATGGATACGAACTCCAATTGACCCAACTGCTCTATAGCGGTTTCTTTGAGAGCTTAGACGAAGATGAAATCAATTGTCTTTTAGTTGCGATTGTGTCTGAACCTCGAAAAGATGGATATTACAAACGTCTTAAGGAAAAAAGGATGTTGTCAATTTTAGGGACAGCGATGAACGAGATTTTGGAGGTACAAAGATTAGAGAATCAACTTAATGTTTCAGAAATCGTTCCAGTATTGGAGCTCCGTTTATGTTCCGCAATGCTGGCTTGGAGCAGAGGTTGTGAATTTGATAAATTAACGGATTATGCTGAACTTGATCCCGGCGATTTTGTCAGAACCTTCCGGCTTGTCATTGACCAACTCCGCCAAATACGTCGTGCAATGGAAGGACATACCGCTTTAACTGACAAACTCAATCGTTCTATCGGAAAAATTAACCGTGATGTCGTAGATGCTGAACGACAACTACGAATCGGACAAGACGAGCTTTTTGAAGTAGAAGAAAACATAATAGACAAGAAACCTGTGAGCGATAGTCTTGTGTAGGCGGGAATCCAAAATTCCCGATCTATTACTTACTGTAACTGTTGAAGGAGGAAAGAATATGGCAGATAAGGACTTTGATCTAAAAGGAATACTAAAAGTTCGTGAAGCTAACGAAGATGATGCGAATAATTTACAAGAATACTGTTTTCCTGATCAAACTAAGGAAGATGTTGCGAATGATTTGAAAGCGGATTTGGCTGAAGATAGTCAGACAACACGACTTGTTGCTGAATCAAGTAATTATGCTGTTGGACATATCTCGGTAAAGCAGCATCCAGCGGGTAGCAATGTCGGACAAATTAGTGATCTGGCAGTTGCTGGACCTTTCCGACTATTAGGTGTTGCGGATCATCTCATCGCATCAGCGGAAGCAACAGCTGCTGATAAGGGGATGGAAATCCTTGAAATTGAACTAACCCCTGATGAGAAGCCTGTCATTCAACGGTATAAGGATTGGGGGTTTTCTGAGAAGCCAGTCGTCACGCTACAGAAAACGATAAAGGCTGAAGCACCAACAGAGGTCGAAGAACCAGACGTTGAAGAAACTGATGAAGAAGAAGTGGATCAAGAGGAAGACGATACCGAGAAACCTGATGCAGAAAAGACGGGACTTTTTGGTAATACAGATGAATCGGAAAATTAGTCCTATAGGTCGGGTAGAGCGAAGCGAAACCTATGAAAATGAGAATTGAGACATGAAAAAGATTTTCCTTATAATCGGACTCGCTTTCTTTGTGCTTGGATGTGGCAACCAAAACGAACACCTCGCTAAAGGCAAAGAGCTAATTAAATCGGACAAGAGACGCAAAGAGGAACGCGCTGTCCGAGAATTTAAACTTGCCATTGAACAGGAAAAAGATAACGCTGAAGCGCATTATCTGCTGGGATTTTATGATTCGCAAGAATTTTATGAGAAGAATCAACCAGATTGGAATCAAGCATCTATAGCACAAAGAGGTCTACACATGTTTAAAGCATATCAACAGGAAGAATCTGAATACCTTGAAATCCTTGTTTTTGATACGCTAAGGGACGACGATGTTAATGTGCAAAACGCTGCACTTGAAGCACTTACCCTAATATACCTAAAAGGTGGTCAAAAACAACTGTTGAAACAATTGCAGAAAGCGATTAAGTCGAAAGACAATAGGGATAGACATGATGCCCAGTGGGTTATGGCAAACATCGGAAAATCTGATCCATCAACGATGGTACCGATACTAATAGAACTCCTCAACCACAAACAGATGGGGACACGTTTGAACGCTGTTAAAGCACTCGGTGAAATAGGGAGTGAAGCAGCTATTCCTGCTCTCGGTGAATTGATCGAATCGGGGTCGGCGCGACGTGAAGCCGATAGAGAAGTACCTGAAGTACGACAGTTAGCTGTCGCTGCACTCGGCAAAATTGGTGGCAAAGCTGTTCCTGAACTTGTTAAGATTACACAAAACAAAGGATCATCACTTCGTGTTGATGCAATTCGATCTCTATCAACACTCGGTGATGAGAAGGCTGTGCAACCCCTATTAGACGCATTAAAAGAAAAAAGCAGTCGTGAAGTCGTCGTTAAGTTTGGGAATTAGGATAAGATTCACCTATAAACAATGATAGAAAATTCCATTATTCCCCAGGAATTACAAGGAATACGGATGTTTAGAAAAATACTAATAATTTTCATTTTTACCACAGTTGTCCTAACAACGGGATGTGATAATCGTTACTATGATGAACACATGCAAATGGAAGTGATGCAACTGGACAGTGACCTTGAAAATCGATGGTCAACAAGTGGAGTCGTTATAAACTCTATCAAACAGAACGGCCCTGCCGATAAGGCAAAACTTTCACCTGGCGAACTTATTTCTTATGTAATCGGTGAGTATCCAATACAAAATGATCGGGACTTCTCAACTGCTGTAAAAAAAGCCATGAAGTATGACAACAATATGTTGTTATACCTCAAAGGTAAAAAACCATTACGCATAGCAACTCGTAAAATGGGTGATAAAGTCGGCTTGCAGGTGGAAGGAAACGGCACCGTGCAAATTAAAGAGATTACCCCTGGAACTCCCGCTGCAAATAGTGATGATATACAAATCGGGGATGTTGTTGAAAAGATAGTTGATGAACGCAAAATATATAGCTTAAATGATTACAAAAAGACTATCAATGAATTCGCAGAATTGAACTCAAACTTGACCCTCAGAACAACGGAACTCATCGGTGTGAAAATAGCCTCTGTCGTTGCTCTTGGCAACTTAGGTGATTCTCGCGCTGTTGATGCGTTGATAGATATCCTTGAGAACAACCGAGAACTTGCTCTGCGCAAGGCTGCAGCCCGTAGCTTAGAACGCCTTGTCGCTTTGAGCGAACTTAATCCACTATTCCAAAAGTTCCAAAACGATGATGTTAATCAACTACCTGCTGACACACTTGATGTCCGACAGCGCGAATCTGCCGAAATACTGGGGTTGCTACTTGTTGACCCCAAAGCAAATACAGCGACCCTTGAAGCACCATTCGGAATTCAGTTCCGCCACCGTTCTGCATCACTACACAAAAAAGTAAGTGATGGACCGCTCGTTGAACTTGCTGAAAAATATATCCATTTAACCACAGAACCTGAGCAAGAAATACGCAGAGCCTGTCTTTCTATCCTCGGTACACTCAAACCTGTTACTGCAATTGAACCACTCATCAAAGTACTCCGAGATAGAAATGAGATACCAGGAATACGTTTTCAAGCAGGTTTAGCGTTGAGTCTAATCGGTGAACCCGCTATTGATGCACTCATCGCTGCCTTCACTGAAGCAGATGCCGCTGCAAGAGACATTGCTGCGTCAGCCCTCGGTAGAATCGGTGGAACACAAACACGCGACTTTTTAATAACCGCATTAGAAACGATGGAAGATCCAGCCATACAATTAACACTTGTTGATGCTATCGCAAAAATTGGAGATGAACCATCGTTAAGTGCACTTCAACGACAACGGGAACGGTTCCAAGAAGGTGATTCCGCAATCCGAATCTTCCTTGATGAAGTATTTAGCAGCTTGGCAACTTCCCCTCAGTAATCTCTAATTTGTGTAATGAAAATTGGACTGATTTCCGACCTCCATACGGATGCAACACAAGCGAACAGAGAAATAATTCCATTTCTCATTGATGCCATTGAAGCAGCAGAGCTTGATGTCTTTGTTCTGGCAGGTGATATATCGCCAAAGTTAAACGAATTCTACGAAATACTTGAGGAATTTGATACAGCGAATTTAACTTGCAAGAAACTCTTTGTTCCAGGTAATCACGATATCTGGGTAAGCAAAAAAGCAAACATGACAAGTGAACAGAAATGCCGAGTGATTTCCGAAGTCTGTCGCTGTAACGGTTTCCATCCCCTTAATGAGAACATCCAAATAATAGAAAATGTCGGTTTTTGTGGTACCATCGGTTGGTACGATTATACTTATGCCTCTGACAAGTATGATTTTACGACAAAACAGTATGCTGAAAAACAGCTAATGGGAACAGTATGGAGTGATAAAAAATACGCTATCTGGTCAAAACCAGACCCTGTCGTTGCTCTCCGTTTTGAAGAAGAACTTCAGCAACAGATTGCTTCACTCAAAGACAAAGTAGAACGAATCGTTGTTGTCACGCATCATGTGCCGTTTCGTCAGTGTATTCACTATCGTGGTGAACTGCCATGGGATTATTTCCGGGCATTTTACGGGAGTGTAGGTCTCGGAGATATATGTTTACAGGAACCGCTTGTTTCACACGTGCTTTTTGGACATATCCACTATCCCGTAAATCAGAATATTGAAAACGTAAAAGCGATATGTGCACCCATAGGATACTTCCATGAACAACCATCCGTAGGTTTAGAGACTTATGCTCAGAAGCGTTTGAAATGTTTCAATGTAGCAGATGATTGAAATATTAGCAGAAAAGGAGAAGATATGGAAATAACCCTAACCAATAGCAACGAAACTGGAGCACTTGAATTTCCGTGGGGTGCGATTAAGTGGTTATGCAATGATCAGATTGATCCTGATGCAGAAATGACGTTTGGCGTTGTCTACATTAACGCAGGCGAAGGCAATCCGACGCATTACCATCCTAACTGTGAGGAACTTATCTATGTGCTTTCAGGTGAGTGTGATCATAAGTTGGGGGATGAAACAATTCCACTCAGACCCGGTATGATGCTGCGTATTCCACGCAACGTCAAGCATAATGCTGTGAACACCGGATGGCAACCCGTTACGATGATTATCTGCTACTCTGATGCAGACAGGCAAACTGTTTTTTGTGATGAGTAGGAAATTGAATTATTTATTTGAACAATAAGGCAAATTTAGATATGTCCAATACTTCTCGTTGTAAAGTCAAAATCTGCGGTACTACCTCAATTCATGATGCCTGTCTCGCTGCGGATGCTGGCGCAGATTATTCCGGGGTACTCGTTGATGTTGCATCCTCAGAACGTTCACTAAATACACAACAAGCAGTAGAAATTGCAGACGCAAGTCCTATTCCCACCGTATTACTCCTATACAATCGTTCAACACCTGATATTCACAAGACTGTATCGCTTATAAATCCTTTCGCAGTGCAACTTCTTGGACAAGAGACGCCACAACAGGTTGAAGAACTTAGACGACTCGTTAAATGTCAACTCTGGAAGTCTGTATATCTCCCCGCAGGAAGTCCCGAAAATGTGGATATCCCCGAAGTTCGTGAACAGATGCAGGCATACTGTGATGCGGGTTCAGATTTTCTCTTATTTGATTCTGTTGATATTAGTGTTGATCCACCCCGTTATGGTGGAACAGGAAAGACTTGTGATTGGAACGTAGCCGCAGAACTTATCGCTGAAAGTCCACTACCTGTCTTTTTCGCTGGAGGGATTCGACCAGAAAACGTCAAATCAGCAATTGAAACAATCGCTCCTTATGGAATTGACCTATGTTCTGGTGTAGAAGCATCAAAAGGAGTGAAAGATAGACAGAAACTTGAGCGACTAATGGAACAAGTTGAAAATAGCCTTATACCAAATTAACGGGATCTATCTTTTTTCGACTGTAGGTGCGGTTTCCTAACCGCACCGGATCTTTCGCGAAAACCTATATGAACGTAATTGGAACAAACCCGGTTCGGTTAGGAAACCGAACCTACCGCCCTGAAATTTATAGCGTAATTCTCCTTAAATTGACGCTCTACCCGACCTACAATATAAACAATTGGTAATATGCAAAACAGGTAATTCTGAAAACTAAATAACCATGCATACAACTCAATATCCTTGAAAACACTTTACAAAATAGGATATACTTGTATAAGTCAGAGTTTTGAAGCGGTCTCAGATTTGAGTTCGCTCTGCTGTATATTCTACGATTTGTTAACTATTTTTACATAACAAGTCAAAAAGTGCTATATTTTAGAAATTAGCACACCCTAAGGAGACATAATGAAAACAAATGCATTAAATTTAGCCGTAACCCTTCTAATGATTGGTGTTTTATCCATTATTGGACCTTCGTCTGTTTTCGCGGATGCTCATGAAGCAGATGCAGAAATGACAGAAGAAAAGCCGGGTATATCAGGATGGTTCCAAATTGATATTGATAGTTTAGGCACATATTTCTTGATCGGAGCAAGTCATCCCGTTGGAAGCATTTCAATCGCCTCTAATGTATATATAAACGATTCCCACAAGGGTAAGTTCACAGGGGAATTTGACCTGGGTGTTACAGTTCCCGTTGTTGCGAACGACAGCTTAACCTTATTGCTGCAACCGATGCTTGGTGTAGGGTTTAATTATAAAGGAACGGACAACCCGGATTCGCTTTATCCTCAGATTTTCGCTTTTCTATCAGCGGGTAAAATCTTCTTCTTTCACTGGACAATCAATACCTATACTACCATATTTGATGACACGGCTATAGATGAAATCTACACACGCAATTATCTCACTTACGCGCTGAACGATATAATCGCTATAGGTCCTCAGTATGAAAGAGTGCAAGGGCTCGGGGATAAAGGAGGCCTTTGGAGTCAGACTATTGGGGGACGGTTAAACATCAACTATGGAAAGAATAACACACTCGGTATTTATGTCGGGTATGACACTGAAAAAGGTGAAGAGGATACCGGTCTAACCGGTAGAATGAACTTCACTCGTCTTTGGTAAAACTATGAAAATGGCGCGGTGATATGCCGCGCCTATTCCAAAAGATAGAGATGTATCGTCCTATCTTTTGCACGAGAATACGCAGGCAGCGATGCTACTATACGTCCACGTTGACGTATCCAATTCCGAACACGCTTATCCCCATCAAAGACGTTAAAACTTGCTACGTCAACTATACACCACAATCTATTCCCACTTGAGTTTTCCCATTCACTCTCAAAACCTGCCATATCTTTAACCAACTTGTCAATGTCTGTTGCCATAATTGTTGGCATATAAAACCGTGCCATCTCAGGCTCTGACACTACCAATTGGTCAGTAAGTTCTCGTTCTGCTTGTATGATTTCAAATGTCTCACGCCATTTCGGTCTCCCGCCATTTTCGATCCGAAAGTAAAGAAAGTTCTGCGAGAGGAGTGTCACCACAATTATACAAGGAACGAGTATTCCAAGAATGTAAGATCTCCCTTTCGTTTCTATTCCCTCCAATATCCGTTCACACGCAACTGCAGCAAGAATAAAATAAGCAGGAGTTGTCCAAAATAGGTAATAACCTGCCACATTCTGTAGTTGAGATGCAATCAACATAAGTGCTAAAGGTACACCAGCAAAACAGATTAAAAAGAGAGTAGGACGTTCAAACGGTTTTACGAAAGCACCGAAACACGCTGCAATTACTATCGGAATACTAACGCCTTGAACGATTGTTAGAATAATATAGAGTGGACTACGACCCCATTCGTTGTGTCCCCAACCAGAAGAGATATAATTGCGAATATTAGGTATAGCAAGCATGAACACAGGTAATGCAAACGGGATAAAGAATATAAGCAAGTTTGTCCACCGTTTTCTATTCCGTTCCTCTACTAATTGAATAATAGCATAAGCTGCCAGCGCAGGTACTATCGCTGCTGCAAGTAGGTGTGACAAGATTACGCAAATACAAGAAATGAATGCACATACCGTCAGGAGGGTTGAATCCTTTTCAAGCGAACGGTAGAAGAACCATGCTGTCAATGCCGCAAACAGGAAGGTGAAGATATATGAACGTACATTCTGCGACCAAAACAGATGCCAGTTTGATAATCCTACAAATGCCGCAGCGAAGAGTCCAATCCTCCTGTCGTATAAAGTCTGTCCCAGACTAAATACTATTGGAATTGATAGTATACCTACTATGCAAAAGATTAGACGGCTATTCCACGCATCCGAGGCATGAGTCAGGAATGATAGTTTCTCGCCAACAAACACGGAGAAATTTGCCGCGATATACGGAAGTGGATTAATCGGTGAATTTGAAAGAGAAAATTCTTTGGCATCAAGAACAGTCAGTACTTCGTCAATCCAGAAACTCCAATATCCAAGGTGCCAAAACCGAAGAATTGCACCGATGCTAACGATAGCAATAAGGATTAAATGCTTATTTTTTAGGCAATTTTGTGATGAAAATTTCAGCATTTTTAACAAAAACCGATTACCTAAAACTACAACAGTTGACAGCCATTTAACAAGCAAATTCAAGACTTAACGAAGGTGAGAATATGAGACTGTAACTGATGTTAATCTTATACTCATGGGTTTAAGATTTGTGAACTATCATAGTAGAGATTGGACTTAAACGCAATTGGCACGCATATTGCTTTAACGAAAGCAGTGCAACTAAGCACAGATTCTATCACAAGTTGATGTCAGAATCAACACTTGTTTCAGATACTGAAACAACATAAACGTATTTTTGCACAACTTAATTGTGCTTGAATATTACATTACTAAGGAGATTTAAATGAACATTAAAGCATTTTGGTTACCACAAATTTTGGTGATAATTTGTATCCTCGCACTTGGTAGCGTTTCAATGGTGTATGCTGACGCACACGAAGCAGGCGAAGCAATGGAAATGGAAGAGGAATCTGGGGTTTCTGGTTGGTTCAGGACAGATACTGATAGCCTCGGAACGCAAATCTGGTTTGGTGGTAGTTATTCAATGGGAAGCATATCAATAGACAGTGATATTTACGTTGTCGGCACTTTCGCAGAGTTTGACATCGGTATTGGAATTCCAGCTGTTGATAGTGATTCCTTGTCACTCACTTTCCTTCCAATGGTAGGTATTGGATTCGACTATGAAGCATCAAACGGGCCCAATTCTCTAATTGCACCGCAATTGTTTACATATCTAACAGCGGGATCAATCTATTTTGAATCGTGGATTCAAGGCTTTTTCAATACACCATTTGACTATGGTGATGATTCTTTATATACTCGAAATTTTCTTCTCTATTCAGTTACGGATAACATCGCTATCGGACCGCAAGTAGAAGTGACTACCATATTAGCGGGATTAGAAATGGAAAATGAAGAAGATGAAACTGAAACGGGACTTAGCAGCTTGGTTGTTGGTGGACGTATCAACATGGCTTACGGTGAAAATAACACACTCGGACTCTTTGTTGGTATTGAAACCCAACTTGACGATGATTCAGAAGATTCAGGTTTTACCGGCAGAATGACATTCGTCCGCACTTGGTAATAAACCATTTCATTAGAACAGTCTAATGTTCTATTCCTTTCACAGGTAAAATCATCGCGAATCTTAGACGAGACAGGACTTGATTCGCGATGTACCTCAAATCTCATCTATCGGTTATTTTTTCAGCAGATATAAACTTTCAGTTCCTCGGAGTTCAATAAGTAGTTCTTGTAACATAGGAGATCTGGTCAATGAATAAAAAGATTATCGTGACAATTCTGGCACTCACCTTCCTGCTCAGTCTCAACGCACTTGCCCTAAATGGTTTAGTGGATGAGGATGGCACGCTTAAAAAGGTGGAGGACGCAAAATATATGGGGGACACTCTCTGGGTGTTAGTCGCTGCATTTCTCGTATTCTTTATGCAGGCAGGCTTCGCTATGGTGGAGTCTGGGTTCACCCGTGCTAAGAACGCAGTCAACATCCTCATGAAGAACCTAATGGACTTTTCAATGGGTTCAATCGCTTACTGGGCAATCGGTTTTGCCATAATGTTCGGTGCTGGTAACGCATTTATGGGAACAAGCGGATGGTTTGTTCCTTCCGAAACACTTGAGGCTGGTGCAGAAGCCAGTACCAGTGTTTTTAGCGCATTAGAATGGAGTTCTGTTCCGACTTATGCAGCCTGGTTATTCCAACTTGTATTTGCCGCTACTGCAGCAACAATCGTATCAGGCGCAATGGCAGAACGCACACAGTTCAGAAGTTATCTAATTTATAGTGTATTTATCACTGGTCTCATTTATCCAATTGTTGGTCACTGGATTTGGGGTGGCGGATGGTTAGCAAGTTTTGGCGCAGGTATGCTTGATTTTGCCGGTTCAACAGTTGTTCATTCAACAGGGGGTTGGCTTGCATTGACAGGTGCTATTGTCTTAGGCCCTCGACTTGGCAAGTATGACAACGAAGGTAAACCGAGACCGATTGCAGGACACAATCTGCCACTGGCAGCATTAGGCGTGTTTATCCTCTGGCTTGGATGGTTCGGTTTCAACCCCGGTAGCCAAATGGGGGCAGATGCAGCCGACATCTCACTCATCGCAATTACAACAAACATCGCAGCCGCAGCAGGGGCTATTACTGCTATGATTACTGCATGGATTTTCCTCGGCAAACCAGATGCAGGGATGTCACTTAACGGGGCACTTGCTGGATTAGTAGCAATTACTGCCGGGTGTGCGTTTGTATCCCCAGTTTCTGCTTTCATCATCGGCGCATTGGGTGGTATAGTTGTAGTACTTAGTGTACTTCTACTTGAAAAACTCCGTATTGACGATCCAGTTGGGGCAATATCTGTCCACGGAACATGTGGCGCGTTGGGTACAATCCTACTCGGTTTCTTCCATTCCGAAAGTGGCGTTTTCTCTGGGGGAGGTTTCGGTTTTCTCTGGGCACAAATCGTCGGAGTCGTGGCAGTCTTCGTCTGGTGTCTGGTTACAGGATTTATACTCTTCTACGGAATCAAAGCGGTAACAGGACTGCGGGTTTCGGAAGAAGAAGAACAGATTGGGCTTGACTTTGAAGAACACGGAGCAAGCGCATATCCAGACTTCAATGTCTCATCAATACGTTAGCAAGTCAATTAGATAACTTTTTATCAAAAGTTCTAATTGCATAAATGAATAAGGACCGCTCACAGGAAGTTTAATCTTATCCCTGAGTTATACCTCTTTCCTGTGAGCGTTCCCTTGTTTACTGTTAGTCAATACGTTCTAATTTATTCTTATATTAAATCACTTGAAACCTTTGTTAAATACTGATAAAATACCAAATCAAAACGTGTATATATAATAGAGTGTATCTCAAAAACTTGTAATTACTAAGGAGGTAACAGATGCAACAACGAAGTGCATCGCAATTTACAAAAAAGCGTATTCGGTACTCAATAGTAGGAATGTTAATAATAATGCTCTTGATGTCTGGTGTACCAAGTCTGATTTTGGCACAAGAAACACCTACTGAACAAGTAGAAGAAACGCCTGCTGAACAAGCAGAAGAAACGCCTGCTGAACAGCCAAAAGAATCTGATGAGACAGAAGAAGCAGATGAAGAAGAGGAAGAGACACCGGCAACACTTGATTCTGGTGACACCGCTTGGATGCTCACTTCAACAGCACTCGTCCTATTCATGACTATTCCAGGACTTGCCCTCTTCTATGGCGGTCTTGTGCGCGTTCAGAACGTACTCTCTGTACTTATGCAGTGTTTCGCACTCACAGGGATTATAACAGTCTTATGGATTGTAATTGGTTACAGTCTCGCATTCAACACAGCAGGTATGGTAGGAGGAAAACTGACATTTAACTCATTTATTGGGGGACTCGGCACCGCATTTTTGAATGGTGTTGAGGCTGATTCTTTGACTGGAAACTTCCCGGAAACTGTGTTTGTAGTCTTCCAAATGACATTTGCTATTATCACCCCAGCCCTAATTGCTGGTGCATTTGCAGAACGAATGAAGTTTTCAGCAATGCTACTGTTTTCAGCAATTTGGTCCCTGATCGTTTACGCACCACTATGTCACATGGCATGGTCAGGGGATGGTTCACTCTTTGGTGATTTAATCGGTGCCCTTGATTTTGCAGGTGGAAATGTTGTACATATCAACGCTGGTATCGCAGCTTTGGTGGCGTGTATTTTAGTCGGAAAACGGATCGGATACCAAACAACAGCAATGCCACCCCATAGCTTGACATTGACAGTGGTCGGTGCATCAATGCTTTGGGTCGGATGGTTCGGTTTCAATGCCGGTAGCGCTCTCGCAGCAGATGGGATCGCTGGTATGGCGATGCTTGTCACACAAGTGTCAACCGCAACTGCAGCGATAACTTGGATGTTTATTGAATGGATCAAACACGGTAAACCCAGCGTCTTAGGAATTGTTACTGGAGCAGTTGGTGGATTAGTCGCAATTACACCCGCTTCAGGTTCAGTTGGTCCAATGGGTGCACTGGTTATAGGGTTCGCATCAGGTGCTATCTGTTTCTGGGGTGCTACCAGTCTAAAAGCTAAACTTGGTTATGACGATTCACTTGATGCCTTTGGTGTGCACGGTATCGGCGGGATTGTTGGCGCACTATTGACGGGTGTCTTTACAGCAATCGCATTAGGCGGCGCTGGAATTGATGGACAAGAAATTGCCATACTTCCCCAAGTATGGGCACAATTTCTCAGTATTATAATCACCATTGTTTGGAGTGGCGTGATTTCGTTTATTATCCTTAAAATCGTTGATGCTATCGTTGGCTTACGCGTTGAAGAGGATGACGAACGCATGGGTCTTGACTTATCACAACACAACGAACGCGGCTATAATCTGTAGGATATAAAACAGACCAATACAAAAAGGCAAGGTTACAATATCTTGCCTTTTTGCTATATTCATGTCGCAGTAGCTACCGTGAATGGAGTCCCTTACCTAACGACATGGAATCTTAAGCATCTGGCGAACCCAAACCAGCAAATTCAATTTGATCGCATTTGTATGGCAATGGGATATTTACCTGCTTAAACCCATCACAACTATTGGAGATTGAACTATGAACGATATTCTTGAAGAAGTCCGAGAAGCAAAGCGACAGGTTAACAATCGTTATGATAACGATATCCACAAATACTGCGCTGATGTGAGACGTAGGCAGGAAGAACTAAAGAAGCAAGGTATAAAATTTCTACGTCTTAATAGCGAAAAGGAACAAAAACCCGCCTGTCAAGATGGTACAGTGTCTTAATATCTCGCCACGGTAGGATCACAAGTTCAACAATCATTTATGTCTAAAAACGTCTTGATGTCTGAACCAAAACCATCAAAATCACGGATTGCCATAGATTTAAGCTTATTTAGCGGTTTAACAGAATCTATATCCCAAAAATCTATTGAAGGACTAATCCGCATATAATTATCTTTGAGTAATTGTTTAACCATCTTTGCAGATGCTTGTGATTGTAACATCATCACAAAAGAGACTAATTTCGGTCCACCCCAACCTATAAGAAAACCCCATCTGCGTTTCTTCCGATACATAGTCTTTGAATGTCCTGTCCCTATTGACAGTATCTTTACTTGACTAACATCTTTTCCGAATGTAGTTAAGGCTTCAGTATATGCAGCGACTGAAGGATTATTTGCCCATAAACCACCATCCGCAAAAAGCCGGTTATGGAGACCCTTAGGGTTAAAAAAAGTTGGGGCAGAACAGGACGCAACAACAGCATCGCGAATACACACATCACCGTCAGTATAATCGCTTTCATTCAGTTTAGCAGCATAGTTTGATCTAAATACATGTAACTCAGATGTCGTAATTTCTGAACTTGTTATTATCAACGGTGTTGATATTTCAGATAGTGGTTTTGCGGGAATGTGTTTAGCGATGACCTGTGCAAGTACATCCTCGGAATATTTGCTGGAGAACAGCAGATTACGATACCATTTTTTCTGAAATATATCAGAGGCTTCAGATTCAAACAGTCCAACAATCTCACCCATCGGAATCTCTGAGGCAATTGCACCAGCAATGATAGAACCAGTACTTGTTCCTGCGATAAGATCAAAACTGTCTTTAATACGGATACCGAATTCTTGCTCAGTCAAAGCGAGGAGTTGTGCAGTGTAAATTCCTCGCGTACCACCACCGTCTAATGTAAGGATTTTAAAGGTATCTGTATGGTGCATTGAACGTTATAATACCATTTCTATTAATTTTTCTCTCATTAGCGACTGTTTAGAATTGAAGCGGGGAACGGCACAATCTAACAGAATGTGCTACAAAAAAGAGACATTATCAATTAGAAATGGTATAACTTATTCTTATACCATTTCTATTGAGTTTCAGACAACAAGAAAATCAAACCCATTATGTATATCTTTTTCATAAGATATTCATATACTGATTAGTTATAAAAATACCATATCTTATCGTCAAATTCAATGAATTTCGGAATGTCTAACTCAAGATTCAAAGGATATTTGTCTGAACAGAGATTTACAAGATGATAAGGATTGGCAGGATGAGTCTATTTCAACGTAATCCATCACACCTGCTTACATTCATAATATAATACCATTTCTAAATGATTTTGTGACATTATTTCGTAGGTCGGGTAGAGCGGAGCGAAACCCGACACGTAGAGTTAGATAGGGTTTCCATGTCGGGTTTCGCTTCGCTCTACCTATAAATCAACGATGTGAATGCGCGTATGGCATTCATCCAAATCAACGCCGAATACGCGTTTGGTATTCGGCGGGTGTAAACTTAAGGAATATTCGTTGCCAGAAACCCTCTTCAGTCCCGTAGGGACGCTATGTTTATAGTTAAACGTTATACGACCCTTCTTGAGTTCCGTAGGAACGGCATAGAAAATAAACATATCGTCCCTACCAAATCAACGCCAAATGCGCGTTTGGCATTTGGCGGGACTGAAGAGAGGTGGGGGTACACATTTTTCTATAAACATATCGTCCCTACCAAATCAACGTCAAATGCGCGTTTGGCATTTGGCGGGACTGAAAAGAAGACAATCCCAATAACCATAGGGATTCAGAGTGATTCATAAGAGCTTCTAAGTTCTCTTAAGTTTACACTTATAGGTTTCGCTTCGCTCTACCCGACACATAGAGTTAGATAGGGTTTCCATGTCGGGTTTCGCTTCGCTCTACCCATAGGTGTAAACTTAAGGAATTTTCTATGTCAGAAACCCTCTCCAGTCCCGTAGGGACGCTATGTTTATAGTTAAACGTTATACAACCACTCTTTAGTACCGTAGGGACGATATGTGTAGTAGTTCATCCTGATATAAACATATCGTCCCTACGGGACTGAAGAGAGGTGGGGGTACACATTTTTCTATAAACATATCGTCCCTACGGGACTGAAGAGAAGACAATCCCAATAACCATAGGGATTCAGAGTGATTCATAAGAGATTCTAAGTTTTCTTAAGTTTACACCTATGGGTTTCGCTTCGCTCTACCCGACCTACAGTTTATTTACGATAATTTGTCAATTAGAAATGGTATTACATAGCACTCCGCTGGAGTGCGGCCTCTTGCAGCGCATTTTTCTATAGACATATCGCTCCGCTGGAGCAAAGAGCATTCTTGACAGGTAAGAGATATCCTCACGCCAGAGGCGTGATATGTCTATAGAATTTACAATGTCCAAACCCCTGCACTCCAGCGGAGTGCTATGTCTTGGATCGAGCCGATATGGAAACGCTGCCAAAATATTTACAGACCCCAAAACACTATTTTATTGATTACAACTCACATTTTAACTATAATGTAAAAACAAACAACAAAACCAGTGCATTCTTATCGATTCAAGGAGTAATGTATTATGAACCGTCTATACCTACTGTTCCTTATATTCATAATTTTATCAAGTTGTACGTTCGAACCAGTAGAAGTAGAGTTTCCTGACCCCAATTTAGCCGCGGCTGTGAGAGAAAGTCTCAAATTAGAAGATGATGCTCCTATAATGAGTAATGAATTGAAGGAATTGAAAAGACTAAATGCTTATGAGAAAAACATCAATCATTTAACTGGAATAGAAAAAGCGAAAGGTTTAACAGAAATATTCATAGCTAAGAATAATATTTCTGACCTAACACCATTATTGAGTTTATCTAAGTTGAAACACTTAGGGATAAGTGATAATAAGATTGATGATTTAACGCCTTTGACAAAAGTAAAAAAGCTTAAGTCTTTATCTATTTCAGGTAATCCTATCTCAGATTTTACACCAATTTCGGAATTGACCAAACTTACAGGTTTGACTATCGTCAATATGTATATTGATGATATTTCTTTTGTTTCAAGACTAAACAAACTCGTTGGTTTGCATCTTTCAAAAAATCAAATTGAGGATCTTACACCACTTGCAGGAATGGAAGAACTGAAATACTTGGACCTTGAACACAATGAGATAAGCGATATTACCTCTCTATCAGAATTATCTAATCTTCACTCTCTATCGTTGACCAATAATAGAATTATAGACATTTCTTCTCTTAGTAAGTTAAATCAGCTGATGACACTCAAACTGAGCATGAATTCTATATCAGATCTTACTCCACTGAGAAAATTGACACGACTTAATTGGTTGTATATCTCAACTAATGAGATAACGGATATTTCACCTCTTGAAGATATAATTATGCTAAATAGGTTAGACCTACAACGAAATGAAATCAGCGACATAAGTGCTTTAAATACACTTACGAAATTAACAGAGTTGAATCTTTCCAGAAATGAAATCAGTGATCTCACGGCTTTAAAATCTTTAGTCAAATTAAGAAAAATAGAATTAGAGAAGAATTACATCAAGGATATTACGCCACTATCAGGACTAAAGAGCCTCTATAGTATAAATTTGAACGATAATGAAATAAATGATGCTGAACCACTTGCGGGATTATCTGAGTTGAGAAGATTAAAAATCTATGGGAATCCGATTAAAGACATGAGCGTCGTAGAAAAGATACAACGTTCAGATTCATCTGGGAAGAATAGCAGACAAACAGATGAATCAGAAGATGAAAAAATAACACAGAAAACAGAAGAACCCGTAGTATCTCCAACAATACCCGACCCAAACTTAGCAGCAGCAATACGGCAAATCCTTAAGTTGACTCCAACTGACCCAATTTCTCCAGAAAAACTCAAAAAATTGGGTTACTTTGCACCCTATCGAATTGGCATTAAGAATATAAGAGATCTAACAGGTTTAGAATTTGCAACAGAATTAGAGCACTTGTGGCTTCCTGGAGGCGAAATTGAGGATATTAGGCCGCTTGCAGGTTTGAAAAAACTAAAATCACTATATTTAGTAAGAAATAAGGTGCGCGATTTAACACCAATTTCGGGTTTAACACAACTAAATTCATTGTACCTTGAGGATAACCAAATCAGTAGCATAGAACCTCTGGCAAATTTAGTAAATTTGCGTATTTTACATCTTCCATTAAATCGTATTCAAGACATTTCTCCACTTGCAGAAATGAAAGAACTTGTGGAATTACGTTTACGCAGCCAATTCTTTCCAGACAGACACGATCAGAATTCTATCAGTGACCTAACACCATTAATGACGTTAACTAATCTTAAAATCCTATCAATCGGGGATGGCGAAATCTCAGATATTACACCACTTGCACGGTTGAGATGGTTAAAAGAACTATATATTGGGCGGAACAAAATCAGAAACATTACGCCACTTAGGAAATTGCGCTTTCTTGAAAGACTTGTAATAGAAGCAAATCTAATAGATGACATCACTTCTCTTGCGGGATTAAAATTGTTGGATATCTTAAGTATTGAAGGAAATTCAGATATCAATATAACTCCACTTGCAGCATTGAAACACTTACGAATTCTTAATTTGGGAGATAACAATATAAGCAACCTAACCAGCA
The DNA here is from genome assembly GCA_965261435.1 of Candidatus Poribacteria bacterium. Classification (GTDB taxonomy): domain Bacteria; phylum Poribacteria; class WGA-4E; order WGA-4E; family WGA-3G; genus MSPOR6. The sequence goes on along the minus strand of CBDHDL010000021.1, from coordinate 327,695 downwards.
TTGCAGAATTGAGTGGACTATCATCACTAAACATTTCGGATAGTCAAATTAGTGACATTACACCGCTAACAGGTTTAGATAGACTATCTAATCTAACACTTGCTAAATCTAATATTAAGGATTTTGCCTTTCTTGCTGAGATGAAACAACTTGACTATTTAAGTCTACCTGGCAATCGGATTGACAATGTTCAACAGATAGCAGAAGTTTTGAAAAGTAAGAAGGATTTTAAATACTTAATCTTATCCGAAAATGAGATCCGGGATATTAAGCCGCTTACTGAATTGAGACAACTCGAAAGTTTGAATCTTTCAAAGAACAAGATAACAGATATAAAGCCACTAACAACTATGAAAAATCTAAATGTATTATATTTGAGGGACAACTATATCAAGGATATTAGTGGGATAGAGAATTTGACGAACTTAGAAGCCCTTTACATTAAAGGCAATCCTATCCAAGATATGTCCCTTATTCACAGACTTCATAAAGAGATTCCCAGCTTGCATTTGGATATTGAGCATACGCACTAATTTTAGGAGAATAGTTTTATGAATCGTATAAGTTTGCTATTTTTCATATTCATAATTTTATCAAGTTGCACCCCCGAACCAGTAGAAGTAGAGTTTCCTGATCCCAATTTAGCCGCGGCTGTTAGAGAGGAACTCAAATTAGCAGACAACGCAGCGATTATGAGTACTGAATTGAATAATTTGAGAGATCTTCATGCTGCTGATAAAGGTATCATTGAGTTAACAGGATTAGAACGTGCCAAGAATCTTGAAACCTTATATATTTCAGGAAATCCGATCTCAGATTTTACACCAATTTCTGAATTGACTAAACTATGGAGTTTAGGTCTTACCAATATGTATATTGAAGATATTTCATTTCTTTTAAAATTGAAGAAACTGGAATTCCTATTTCTTTCAGGAAATGAAATATCCGATCTTACACCTCTTGAACGAATGAAAAAATTGGAAAGTTTGGATCTGGTAACGAATGAGATCAGTGATATTACTCCTTTAGCAAGATTATCACGTCTTAGTAATTTACGACTTGCAAATAACAAAATAACAGACATTACGCCTCTGTTTGGACTTAAACGACTGAAAATATTAGGACTGAGTATAAATCAGATATCTGATGTAACGCCACTAAAACGATTGACACGGCTTGAAAAGGTGAATCTCTCTACAAATGAGATAACGGACATTTTTCCACTGGTAGGTTTAAATAATCTGGAAGAATTAGACCTTGAACGGAATGAAATCAATGACATCAGTGCTTTAAAGGGACTTTCGAACCTAAAAAATCTGAATCTTTCCAGAAATGGAATCAATGACCTTACTCCAATTGCTGATTTAACGCAGTTGAAGTACCTATACCTCAATCATAATGAGATTACTGATCTCACACCTCTAACGTCTTTAACTGAACTAAAAACATTACGACTAAATCACAACTATATCAAGGACGTTATGCCGCTTTCAGGATTGACTATGATCGATCAATTAGACTTGGAGTATAACCGCATTAGTGACATCAAACCACTAATTGGATTACCTGGGTTGAGACCCTTTGATGTATATAAGAATCCGATTAAAGACACAAGTATATTAGAAAAGATTAACCGTTCTGGTTCATCTGTAATTTCTAACAGTAAAACAAAGGACTCTGGAAACGATCAAAAATCCCAGAAAATAGAGCCACCAGTAGTATCAGAAACAATACCGGATCCAAACTTAGCAGCGGTAATCCGAAAGCAACTTGGGTTAAGTCCGACTGATCCAATATCACCAGAAACTCTGAAAAGATTAGTTCGACTGGATGCATTTGATGCAGTTCATAAGGACATTACAGACCTAACAGGTTTAGAATATGCAACTGAACTTGAATCAGTATCGCTATCTATGAGCAAAATTGAAGATATTAGACCGCTTGAAGGGTTGAAGAAACTCCGTTTTTTAAGCCTTTCATCCAATAAAATCAGTGACATAAAACCCCTTGAGAATTTGGTGAATTTGAGCTACTTAACTCTTCAAGGGAATCCTATACAAGATTTTTCTCCGCTTGCTGGTTTGAGGACACTTCGGACATTACATTTAAAAAGCGTTGACTACTCTGGTGAAAAAAGTCCTCAGAGAATCAAAGACTTTACCCCACTAACAGGACTAATCAAACTATCAAGACTATCAATATGTGATGGTGAAATTTCAGATATTTCACAAATTTCAAGACTAAAATTGCTGAATTATCTGTATATTGGAAAAAACCGAATCAGTGACATCACACCCCTTGCCAAATTGAGACTACTTAGTACGTTGTACATCTTAGAAAACCAGATAAATGACATCACACCCCTCGCAGGATTGAAAATGCTTGATGAGCTATATATTGAAGGAAATCCAATCCATGATTTAACACCCCTTACAGAAATGAAACATCTATCAAGTTTAGACCTACGGGATAACAATATTCGCAATCTAACAGGGATTGAAGGACTGACCCGACTTAGGTCTTTGCGTATTTTTAGAAACCAAGTAAGTGACATTTCACTGTTAAAAGAACTAAACAAAATATCAAGATTAGTATTTGTTGAGTGTAATATAGACGACTTAACACCGTTAGCTGAGATGAATCATCTTGCGACCTTAAGTTTGGTAGGTAATCAAATTGAGGATGTTGAACAACTCGTTGATTCGCTGAAGGGAAATAGCAATCTGACGACTTTAGACCTATTCAACAATAGTATACATGATGTTGCACCTATTGCAGAGTTGACACAACTCACAGCATTATACCTTGGAAAGAATAAGATTCAGAACATCAAACCACTCGGAACGTTGACAAATTTAGAAAGATTGTATTTGACAGACAACCAAATTCAAGACTTCAGCATTATACAGAATTTTAAGAAACTAAAACTTCTGTATATAGAAGGTAATCCAATTCAGGATATGTCCCCTATCCACAGACTACGTAAAGAAAAACCTAATTTGTCTGTTGATATTGAAAATACTCCATGAGTTAGGAGAATTGTACTATGAAACGACTCTGTATATTTTTTGTGTTTATTATCATTCTTATCAGTTGTTCGCAGCAAGAACCTATGGACATCCCCGATGAGAATTTGGAGAGAATAATACGGTCTTATCTCCGATTTGAGGTAGACGAAGAAATCTATACTCAGCATTTGCAAAATATTACTCATCTATCTGCTACCCGAAATCGGATCAGTGATTTAACAGGCTTAGAGAAAATGACCAATCTGAAAGAGATTACGCTGAATGATAATCTGATAAGTGATCTCACTCCGATTGCCGGTCTGAATAAGTTAGAACATATTGAACTCAAGAATAATCAAATTAGTGATTTGACACCCCTTGCTAATTTGGTTAATCTGACCCAACTTTCAATTGGACAAAACCTGATAGAGGACCTTAGTCCGTTGCGAAATTTGACACATCTGACATATTTAGAACTTTATCGGAACCAACTTAATGACATTACACCCTTGAAAAAACTAACACAGCTTAAGACATTAGATGTTTCCTACAATACGGTCAAAGACTTGTCACAACTTGCTGAGTTAAAGCAACTTACAAAATTGAATCTCAGTGCAAATCAAATCGGTGATCTATCAACTTTGGGAGATTTGACGCACCTTCATGACTTGGATATAAGCAGCAATCAGATAAGTGATCTCACTCCACTAAAAGGATTAAGAAACCTCACTGTATTAGAATTGTTAAGCAATAAATTAAATGATCTCTCCCCTCTTTCTGAATTGACACAGTTAAAAGACTTGAAACTCAGTATTAATGAAATTACCGATCTTACCCCGCTTGCTGGAATGACACAACTTACAGACCTCTGGCTAAGTTATAATAAGAATATTAGTGATCTTACACCACTATCCGATATGCGAATGTTAACACAATTATTAGTTAGTAACAATAAAATCACAGATATATCCCCGCTTTCGGAATTGACTAAACTGAAATGGTTAGACCTTGGAGAAAATCAAATTAGCGATATACAACCAATTACAAAACTCAAGAACTTAGAAGACTTGAGCCTAAATCAGAATAAAATCACCGATCTTTCTTCACTTTTTACAATGTTAGGAGGTTTTACGAAACTTACAAGGTTAGACCTTGGAGAAAATCAGATTAGTGATATTTCTCCGCTAAGCAAGTTGACGCAGCTTACAGATTTATCACTTAACAATAGTCAAATTAACGACATTTCTGCACTAAGAAAAATGCCTCAACTGAATAGATTGGACCTATCCCTAAACAGTATCTCGGATATAACACCCCTCGTAGATTTAACAGAACTGAATTCCCTATACCTGGCAAAGAACAAAATCAGTGATCTGACACCGCTGGCTGGTTTCACAACACTTAGATCTTTAGCTCTGAGATCTAACGAAATTACGGATCTTACACCGCTTGATCGTTTGAAAAGTCTATCCCATCTATCGCTTGATGATAATCAGATTTCAGATATATCGTCCCTTGCTGGTTTAGCAAAACTTTCGTATCTGCACCTAAGTAGAAATGAAATTACGGACATCAAACCACTTAGAGGATTGGTTGAATTAACAAATCTCAATCTGCATGGAAATAAGATACGTGACATTGAACCTATTAGAAATTTATCCTCAATCACTAATCTAACACTTAGCAACAATCAGATTAGTGATATAACACCCATCGTTGATAAATCAAATATGACCATGTTATACCTATCAAATAATAAAATAACGGATATTGCTCCGTTAGCAAAATTAGTAAAACTAAAGCGATTATGGTTAGATAGGAATGGAATAAGCGATATTGCAAGTCTTACCAATTTGACGAATCTTGATATATTAATACTTAGTGAAAACCCAATTGCTGATATTTCACCTCTAAACGGATTAACACGCTTAAGGTACCTGTTTTTATCTCAGACATCTATAAACGAATTAGCACCACTTACCGGATTATCGAGTTTGACTTCTTTGATTTTCAGTGGTAATGAAATTCATGATCTTGCGCCTCTTATCCAACCGCTAACAGAATTGCAAAATCTAAAATCCTTAACAATGAACAGATGTAAGATCACTGATATAACACCACTAAAGGAACTTAAGCAACTGACGATCTTAGAGCTCTCTTCTAACCAGATCAGTGACATTACGCCTCTGTCTGAATTAACCGGACTTGAAACCTTAGATTTGACTACTAACCAGATTACTGATATTAGCGTTTTAGCATCTCTACCTAATTTAAAAAGTGTCAACATAAAAGAGAACCGAATATATGATATAAAAAGCGTACAGCAATTATTGGAGCGTTTTCAGAATTTGGATTTAGAAATTGATACCTATCGTTGAAAGATAGAATCAGGACTTACGCACTCCCCGGTAGGTGCGGTTTCCTAACCGCACTAATGATGTCAATTTAAGAGAAGGCTTATGTTTATATGAATCAGTCCGAATCCTTATGTTTATAGTGATTGCCTTCTCTTCAATTCCGCCAAAATGCCAAACGCGCATTGGCGTTGATTTGGTCGGGACGATATGTTTATAGAAGAAGAAGAACGTGTACTCCCTTTCTTCAGTCCCGTAGGGACGATATGTTTATATCATGATGTCTTCCTACATATTTCGTCTCTACGGGACTAAAGAGGGTTTGAATACTTGTTTATCTATAAACATAACGTCCCTACGGGACTAAAGAGGAATTCTGATTTAGGGAATTCCTTAAATTGACGCTTATGGAGTGCCCAGAAGACTGCTCCTGCAGAAATGGTGTATACTTAATTATCTGTTTAACCATAAAGAAAAACCGATGCAATTAATGGAGTATAACACATGGCAAAGTTAGCTATAAATGGTGGCGAACCTGTCGTCAAAAGCGGATTAGGAAAAGGTTGGCCTATTCATGATGAAACAGAAGAAAACGCACTATTAGAGGTATTGCGTAGTGGCGCATGGAACAGACGCGAGAAAGTTGACGAAGTAGGTGAAAAGTTCGCCGCATATCACGACGCTAAATACGCTATTCCACTGGCAAATGGAACTGTCGCTTTACAGTGCGCTTTAAAGGCAGCTGGTATTACCGCCGGTGATGAAGTCATCGTGCCAGCATTGACTTTCGTAGCAACCGGCACATCAGCAGTATGTGTAAATGCTGTGCCAGTGATTGTTGACATTGATCCACTCACCTATAACATCGCTCCGGATGCAATTGTGGAAGCAATCACACCACGAACAAAGGCAATTATCCCTGTTCATAATGGCGGATATCCTGCAGATATGGACGCCATTATGGAAATTGCTGACACACACAATCTAAAGGTAATTGAGGATTGCGCACATGCACACGGTTCACAATGGCGCGGTAAAGGTGTCGGTTCAATAGGACATTTCGGTACATTTAGTTTTCAAATCGGTAAGACCCTGACATGCGGAGAAGGGGGAATGGTCATTACTAACGACGAAGAACTCGCAAACACCGCAAGACACATCGCGAATTTGAATATGCGTATGACAAACCTGCAAGCCGCACTGCTATTATGTCAACTGGAAAGATTTCACCAACAGGTTGAAACGCGTGAACGTAATATGGCATACCTTGTAAAAGGTATGGAAGCCATTGATGGCATACATCCTATTCCACGAGATGAACGAGTCACACGCTGGTGTTTTTATTATTGGGATTTTCGGTTTGTTTCTGAGGAGTTTGATGGTATTTCACGCGGTAGATTTATGGAAGCACTCGGGGCAGAAGGCGTTCCGTGTGGTGTCGGTGCTCATGGAATACCTATCTATCACGAAGGTCCATTTGCAAGTACTGAAATGTTTGAACAACTTGGACTACCGCGTAAATACCTTGGAGATAATGCGATTGATTATAGCAAGGTACACTGTCCACAGGCAGATTATGTCTATAACAATGAAGTGTGCAGTTTTGGACATGCAATGTTCCTGGGTGATACAGATGATATGCAACTGATTTTGGATGCATTCCACAAGGTTAGAGATAACACCGATAAGTTGTAAAACAAGATGACAAGTAAGAAGGCTGTTTACTTTATTTTCAACGGAATATCTAATATCTGAGGTAACAAACACTCAGTATCATTGCATGCTTGATATTCCAATTTCAGAATGATAGGGACGTTTTTGTTGACTGTTGTGTTCGGTTTCTGTTTTAGCTTAAGAGAAATCTTTAACGTGCCTTCATAAACGTTGATAGCTTCAGCACTGAACTCAAAATTTACGGATTTGCCTTTTGGATATTTGGCATTCTCTATCGTAATTAGAGCATCCTTAGCAACGGTGATTGTCGTGGGAATCAGGTTCTCTTGACCAGTTGGGTTTGCGTTAATGTGCCATCCTCTTAAAACATTAATCTTCACTTCTACGTCAATCTGTCCATTCTTATTCTGTTGTGTGCCTGTTGCTGTTGCTGTTGCTGTAATAAGCTGCTGAGTTGAATCCCCTTCGTCAATATCCAAAAACCCGTTGAGAGCATAGAGCATGTGCATAAACGACGAGGGAGACTGACTCATAGACTTGGCAAAGCTGCGGAGTGTTTTCTCAGCATAGTCTTGATAGTTTGCATCCAACACCAGAAGATTGTTAACAGCGACAGCATTCCCAGAAGGAACTGCTGAATCGTAAGGTTTCTTGGTCCGGACTATCAGTTGTTTTGCATCCTCCTTTGTGTAATAGAAACCACCGTTAGTATCATCCCAGAATAGTTCAATCATCTTGTCGGTTAAGGTTTTCGCTGAGTGCATCCATTGTTCCTCACCTGTTGCATTATAAAGTCCGAGCAGACCACGCACGAAAAAAGTGTAATCATCAAGATAACCATCATATTTTACTGAACCAGCAGTATATGTATGCCACAGTTCACCGTTCGGTTTTCGCAGATTCTCAAGAATGAACTGTGCAGCTTTAGAAGCAGCATTTAGGTATTGCTCCTCACCTAACACTTCGTATCCGAGAGCCAGTGCGTCAATCATCAAACCGTTCCAACTGACAATAGTCTTTGTATCCAACAATGGTCGTTCCCGTTCATACCGTGCCGCTAAAAGTGTTTCCCGAGCAGATTCTAAAGACTCAAGAGAACCCTCTGATTTCTCCGCATTCGGAACATAGAGGACAATCTTACCCTCAAAATTAGGTCCTTTGTCCACACCATATACGGTATTGAACCGTTTGGCATCATTTGAGGACAAAATCCCTTTTATTTCGTCTGATGTCCAAACATAGTATTTACCCTCTTCTGCATCTGTTTCTGCATCTATAGCAGCATAAAAGCCTCCATCAGGTGATGTCAATTCGCGAGCAACAAAACTAAAAATCTCCTGTGCAATTCGACGGTACTGCGGTTTTTTCGTAAGTTGATATGCTTGAAGATATATCTTTGCCAATTGTGCGTTGTCGTAAAGCATCTTCTCAAAATGCGGTACGAGCCATTTTGCATCAACCGAATATCTGTGAAACCCACCTCCGATTTGGTCATATATCCCACCGTAAGCCATCATGTCTAAGGTGTGTGTGACCATATCCAAAAGCGCGGTATCTTCTGATCGATTGTTCAAGCCTTGTTGTCTTTGGTACTCTCTCAACAGAAATTCTAAATTCGCTGGACTTGGGAATTTAGGTGCGGTACTAAATCCCCCTAAAGTTTCATCGTAATTTGACTTAAGGTGCGTTATACCAATAGTGATGAGTGAACGGTCAAGTGGTAATGCATTCAGTGGCGTGAAGCCTTTACTGATTACCTGTTCAATCACAGTTGTAATTCTGTTCGCTGAGTCAACTACCTCTGCATTCCGTGTCGTCCAGGCAACATGCACAGCGTCCAATATTGTAGGGAAACCGGGACGATTTGGCATATCTGTAGGTGGAAAATATGTACCAGCAAAGAAAGGCTTTAAATCTGGTGTGAGGAACACAGAGTTAGGCCAACCACCGCGTTGCAGCAATAACTGCGTTGCGGTCATATAGATTTCATCTAAATCCGGGCGTTCCTCTCTATCAATTTTTATGTTGATAAAGTTCTTATTCATCTGTTCAGCAATATCAGGATTTGAGAAAACCTTCCGTTCCATTACGTGGCACCAATAACACGTGGAATATCCTACTGAGAGAAAGATAGGTTTGTTTTCCTTTTTTGCCAGTTCCAGTGCTGCATCGTCCCATGGATACCAATCAACAGGATTGTGTGCATGCAGCAGCAAGTATGGACTGGTTTCATCAATTAGACGGTTTGTCCATTTCCAAGAACCATCCGGATTCTTGAGCAAACTTTCATCAGCATTTGAAGTATGAATGAAAATGAGTATAGTTAACGCAATGAGTAATGTTCGTTGAATGTATTTCATAGTAGGAATTAGTCCATTACATTTTTTTGAGGTCTATTGCACAAGTGTCTTTCTTGCAATCGTGCGTCCCCTATCTGTCAATGAGAGTTGAGTTTCTTGCTGCGATACATATCTATTGTTTAATGCATACCTAACGACTTTGGAGGCAAATGTCGGTTCCCACTGTAGATGTTCATGCAGATGCTCAATTTCAGATTCCTCTTGTGCTTCTGGTAGACCTTCGTGATTAAAGAGATGAATAACAAGCATTGTCTGTGCAAATTCCCATTTTTGACGCATGTGTCTATGCGCAATTGAAACAAGTCCGCGTTTAGGAACAACCATAAAGATTATGACAAAGACGATAAACGTCATTGAAGAAATCGCACCCGCGATTGAAACATCAAGCAGGTAGGCAAGCAAATAGCCTGATACAGCATTCACACACCCAATTACAACACTTATGATTAGCATCCTCGCAAGACTATCTGTCATTAGATATGCTGTTGCCGCCGGACCAACAATAAGCGCGACTACCAGAATAGAACCCACAGCATCAAAAGCACCCACTGTCGTCATTGAAACTAATGTCATCAAACCGTAATGGATTATCGCTGGTGTGAAACCTAATGTTGCAGCTAAACTGGCATCAAATGTAGCCAACTTTAGTTCTTTATAGAATAAGAGGATAAAGGCTAAGTTCATCACCAACAATGTTCCCATGACATAGAGCGATACTGGTCCAATCTCTTTTCCAAGAATTTCTAATTGGTTGAGTGGTGCATAAGCGAGTTCACCAAGAAGCACAGCATCCATATCTAAATGCATGTTGCTTGTGTAACGTGAAATTAGGATTACACCTATACTGAAAAGAGCAGGAAAAGTTAATCCGATCGCAGCATCCTCTTTGACAAGTTCCGTTTTCTGAAGCAACTCAACACACACAACAGTGAAAACACCCGTGCCAGCAGCAGCAAGTATTAACAAGGGTGAGGAAAGGCTATGCGTGAGAAAAAAAGCAAGAACAATTCCCGGTAGTATCGCATGACTTATCGCATCACTCATCAACGTCATGCGGCGTAATACCAAGTATACTCCGGGCAAAGCACATGCGGATGCAGTGAAAATAGCGATAAGAAGTATATCAAGATGCTCGTCTATCATATACTATTCATTTTCCTGAATTGTAGCTTCTCCAATTTTAGATCTTAGAACTTCCAGTTTCATACTACGCCGATTACGTCCTTGTCTTATTATATTCCATACAAGTCCACGGTTAGGCGCAAATGCAATGGATAAGCCAACGAAAAAAGTTGCACACAGGATTATTGTTGGACCAGTTGGTATCTGAGTCGCTATACTACTAATGATTGTGCCACTCACACCAGAGAACGCTCCAAAACATGCAGCCAGAAATACCATAATACTGAGTCTATTCGTCCACTGCCGAGCTGCGACTGCAGGTGCAACTAACATCGCACTCATTAACACAGCACCTACCGCTTGTAAGCCTATAACAATTGCGATGACAAGTAGACTCGTAAGTAAAAAATCGAGAACACGGATCGGAAATCCTACCGATGCAGCGAACCCTTCATCAAATACAAGCAATTTCAACTCCTTCCAGAAAATAAGCATTGCTGCCAATGCAACACCCCCCAGAATACCTATGGTCAAAACATCTCCTTTTAACATCGTAGCTGCTTGTCCAAATAGAAAATCATCTAATCCAGCTTGGTTCGCGTTACCGGAGTGTTGAATAAATGTGTATAGTACCAAACCAAAACCGAAAAAAGTAGAAAGCACAAGTGCAAGTGCACTATCATACTTAATACGCGTGAGTCTTACAATAGACAGAATAATCAGCGATCCTAACCAACCTGCAATCGCAGCACCGATTACCAAAATCAGCGGTGTCTTAGTGCCTGTCAGCATGAAGGCAACTGCAATTCCAGGAAGTGCAGCGTGTGAAATCGCATCACCGAGAAGGCTTTGCCTGCGTAAAACAGCATAAGTACCAAGTGCACCACTCACCGTTCCAAGTAGCGCAGAACCTATGGATACGACGATGAGTGTATAATCAAATCGGATTAAAAAAGAAAGGTTTTCCATTACGCCCACTGCTGGCGAGGCGGGGAATGCCTAAATGGCATTCATACCGTTGATTTCTTCCTAACCTCGCCAATGTCCAGATAATTGTGTCTATTACTATTTATCGGTTTTTTATGAAAGCGATTCGTCCACCGTAAGTTTCACGCAAATTATCGGAGGTGAACGTTTCATTGACAGGACCACTGGCAATACGACGAATGTTTAATAACGTCACCCAATCGAAATAGTCAGTTACGGTTTGCAAATCGTGGTGTACTACGACGACAGTTTTACCGTTCTCACGGAGTTCTTGAAGCAAAGCGACAATTGCGCGTTCGGTAGTAGCATCAACCCCTTGAAATGGTTCATCCATCAGGTAAACTGTGGCATCCTGAACAAGGGCACGTGCAAGAAAGACACGTTGCTGTTGTCCTCCTGAAAGCTGACTTATCTGTCTGTTCGTATATGTTTCCATGCCGACTTTTTCCAATGCATGCATCGCCAGTTCTCTGTCTTGTATTCTGGGACGACGTATCCAACCGAGAGCGCCATAACGTCCCATCATTACCACATCCAATACATTTGTTGGAAAATCCCAGTCGACAGTGCCTCGCTGTGGTACATAGCCTACGATTTTGCGCTGTGCCGTATAAGGTTTATTATATATTAGGACATTACCAGCAGCAGGACGAACTAATCCTAAAATTGCTTTTATCAGAGTCGTTTTTCCTGCACCATTGGGACCAACTATAGCCAAAAGCACACCAGGGGGAACATCAAGGTCAATGTCCCACAAAACCGGTGTTTCATGATAGGCAACTGTTAAATCAGTAACTTCAATTGCTTTCGATCCTACATTTTCCAATTATGTTATCCTTATCAATTCATGCTGGCGTGGTTTCCTAACCTCGCTAACTTCTGCTGGTGCGTTTTCCGGACCTCGTCAAATTACCGATTTATTTTCATCATCTTCATTTAATCCGAATTTGCTGTCAACGCTGTTACTATTGTGTCTATATTGTGGCGAACCATACCAACATAAGTACCTTCTGGAGTTCCTTCAGTTCCCATCGCGTCAGAAAAGAGTTCACCACCGATTTGCACTTCAAAACCTTTAGATTTTACTGCTGCCTTAACTGCCTCAAGACTTCTAACAGAAACAGACGATTCCACAAAAATAGCTGGAATACGACGTTCAGCAATAAAAGCTGCTAATTCTTGCACATCGGCAATACTCGCTTCAGCGACGGTACTAATTCCTTGCAATCCACGGACTTCAAACCCATAAGCGTCTCCAAAATAATTAAAAGCGTCATGAGCAGTCACAAGCACACGTTTTTCTGCTGGTATACGCTCCGCTTGTGTCTTAACATATTGATGAAGTTCGGCAAGTTCACCAAGGTAATTTTCTGCATTTTTAATAATGTCAGTCTTGGCATTAGGTTTATAATCAATCAAAGTGTCCCTTACTTTTTCAACTACATGCATCCAAAGTGATACATCAAACCATAGATGTGGGTCATACTGTCCATTACTATCTGATAGTGACAAGAGCGATTCTTTGTTAACACTTTCGGTTACAGCAACTGCCTTCGTATCACCTGACATATCAGCAAGTTTATCTGCCATTTTAGATTCAAGATGGAGACCGTTATAAAAAATAATGTTTGCAGAACTCAACCTTTTAATGTCTCTTGCGGTTGGTTTATAGAGATGCGGATCAACACCAGCACCCATCAGTCCTATGACTTCTACCTGTTCACCCCCCACATTTTTGACAACATCTGTTATCATACCAATTGTGGTGACAATCCGGATTTTCCCATCTTCTTTAGCATCATTTTGGTTCTTGGTATCACAACCTGAAGAAATTAGAAACACAATTAGAAAAAGCGAAAAACCGATTACATTTATGGATTGTGCAAATGAATTGTGAATTCGTGTAAATATACTAAATAATAAAGTTCTTTTGTTTTTCATAATATTCGCCATTTAAAAAAGGTACTTTGCTAATAGTTCACCCACGATATAGCCAACTCCAGCTACACCGAGACCGACAACAAACATATCAAAACCGCTGCGAATTAAACCGCGTCCGGTAAACAGACTCCGTGCTGCACCGACACCAAAGTGAGATAACATGGCAAGCGAAAACGATATCCATATCGCTGTAAATCCTGATGTAAACAGAAATGGTGCAACTGGTATAAATGCACCGATAGCAGTCGCAAGACCTGTAATCCATCCCTCTTTAAATGGTGTTGTATGGGATTTGCCTATCTTTAATTCTGCTTGGATTTTCTCTTCTAATGCCCTTTCAGGATCACTCATCACTTCTTTCGCAAGGAGTCGCGCATGTTCCTTTGGTACGCCACGCGAAGCATATATGAGCGTCAGTTCATCCTCCTCAATGTCTGGCATGAGACGGATCTCATCTCTTTCTACCTCTATTTCATGTTCATAGACCTCTTGCTCACTTTTTGCAGCGAGATAACCTGAAGCACCCATTGAAAGAGAGTCCGCAACTGTGCCAACAATTCCAAAAACGGCAATCGTAGAGACGTCTGACGTTGCGTCAATTGCAGCTATAACACCTGCAACTAATCCAAAGTTCGCTGTTAAACCATCGTTGAACCCGTAAACAATGTTCCCCAGTGTACCACCAGATTCTGTCTTATGCCACGGTTCATCAGTAGTCCCAGTGAGTTCTTTCAAACTCTCTGTATGCATCGCTGATTCTCTTGCTAAATCAAGTGCTGTCTCTTTAGCATCTTCAAAAGTGCTGTTTCTATGTAATGTAAGGTAATCTTTAACTTCACTCGCTTCTTCACCCAGCATCCTGGACAGTGCTAATTTTCTGTCAATCTTACGTGCATACCATGACCAAAACCTTGCTTTGATTGTTGGACGAGTTTTCTTATGCTTTACATTGTAAGTTTTTAACATCTCCTGCCAACGCGCGACATGCCGATTCTCGACCTCCGCTAATTCAAGTAATATGTCCTTCCGATCAGGGTCTGGTTCAAGGTGTGCAAATTCACTGTATAGGAAACTCGCATCAACTTCTTCCTGCAAATGGTGTTTCCATGTTTTGATAGTCTTTAAATCTACCTGTTTTTCATTCTGAGTTTCCATATTTCACCTTATGTGTCGTGAATATCATCAACGAATATATGTTTTGCTACCTCCCGTCCAATCACCGCTTGCTGTCCTGCAATGTCAATAGTAAAGGGTCCTTCAAATGGTGCTACCTCAATGACGCGGAACGCTGTACCTGGATATAAATTAAAACTACCAAGATGTCGCAGCAATGCGGAGTCATTATCACTCACTTCCGCTACAACACACGCTTGTCCGTCTTGTAGAGATGTCATCGGTATAAATTGAGTTTTTGGAACAACCCCGTTCTTATCTGGTATTGGTGAACCGTGCGGGTCAGATGTCGGATAACCGAGATACGCATCCATCCGTGCCTCCATATCTTCTGATATGACATGCTCCAATTTTTCCGCTTCTTCATGAACACCATCCCACGGCATACCAAGTGCCTTGAAAAGATAAAGCTCTAATAAACGATGGTGACGGATAATTTCAAGCGCAATTGCCTTTCCCGCATCAGTTAATGAAACTCCCTGATAACGTTCATATTTTACAAGTTTCATCGTCTTCAGTTTTTTAATCATTCCTGTTGCAGACGCAGGTTTAACGTCAAGGAATTCTGCCAAAATACCTGTCGAAACTTTACCACCTTTTTCTTGCAACTTATAGATTGATTTGAGGTAGTCCTCTGCTGCATGTGAAAGCATAAATTGTCCTATCCGCGAATAAAATCACAATGTGACTTATCCTATAATGCGGTAAATGGCAGGTCAAACCCACCAGATTTAGTCGTTATATGCCGTAATTGTTTTTACAGTTGAGAAATAAATTTAGGCATAACTAAATTTTACAACGTTTACGAATTTTCGTCAAGTGAAAAGTTTTGAATTATTCACTATAATTCTCAAAACTTGCAAACATAAAATAAAATATGCTATAATAGATTCAGAATTACATTATGGGGTGCTCTTATCTGATTAAGAGCTGAGAAAAAACCCTTTGAACCTGATCTGGATCATGCCAGCGTAGGGAAATACAAAAGCGAAAGCGCGCGCCTCTGGTTTTGAGGCATTCAGCCGATTCTATTTTGGTGCTGTTAAGTCAGCAGAACACTACGGGTATGTTCCCTTAACCGAAAATGGAAGACGGCTTTTTTGCTGTTGTAATCTAACCTATGCGGTTGTTTTCCAAGTTTGTTCTACCAGTTTTGATCTTGGTATTTGTGCTAAGTGTATGGGAACTCTTTGTCTATCTGCGAGATATACCTCGGTATATTCTACCAGCACCATCAAAAATACTGGTTACGATTTTCGTAGAACGAGAACAATTACTGAAACATTCGCTTGTTACCTTTCAAGAAATGGTGTACGGATTTGGAATTGCAGTTAGCATTGGTATTCCATTGTCAATTTTAATGTTTGAGTTTCCTATATTGGAAAGGTCATTTTATCCTTATGTCATTGGCTCGCAAACTGTTCCGGTGTTCGCAATTGCCCCGCTTTTAGTTTTTTGGTTTGGGTTTGGAATCGCTTCAAAGGTAATAATGGCAGCGATAATCGTCTTCTTCGCAATTGTTTTGAGTACCTTGGCTGGTTTGAAATCAACAGATCCCGATATTATAAACCTATTTCGCATTCATCGTGCTACGCGTTGGCAAATACTATGGAAAGTAAGAATACCATCTGCGTTGCCATTTATCTTCTCTGGTGCGAAAATTGGTATCTCAATATCTACGATTGGTGCTGTAATCGGAGAATGGATAGGAGCGAAATCAGGTCTCGGTTTTCTTATGCTATACGCCAACTCAATGGCACAGATTTCACTTATTTTCGCCGCTATTTTTTGTCTAACAATGTTAGGTTTAGGTCTATTTGCATTGATGTCATTGCTTGAACGATTAGCGATGCCGTGGAGACGGTATCAGAAAAACAATTCAAATATCTAAAGGTTGTTTTAACACATCAAATTTTAAAAAAAAGGAGAATATTCATGAAGACAATATTCCGCTTAACGTTTGCTATCAGTTGCATCATTATTCTTTCAGGTCAAATTGGCATTCAGGCAGATGGCCACCTGAAATCTGAAAAGGAAAAAGTCACATTACTTCTTGATTGGTTTCCAAATGTTGATCATGCTCCGCTGTATGTGGCACAAGAAAAAGGTATCTTTAAAAAGCACGGTTTACAAGTTGAACTGCTTTGGGGAGGAGACCCTAATGCCCCAATCAAACTCGTAGCAGCCGGAAAATATCCGTTCGCAGTTAGCTACCAGCAAAGTGTAACGATTGCTCGAGCAAGTGAGGACGTTTTACCCGTTAAATCAATTGGATTACTCGTTGAACATCCACTCAACACAATTACGTTCCTGAAAAAGTCAGGTATTAAAACCCCAGCAGACTTCAAAGGAAAGAAGATAGGTTATACTGTCGCGCCATTAGATGTCCTTCTATTCAATGCAATTGCCGAAAACGCGGGATTGAAGAAAGATGACTATGAATTGATAAACATCGGTACGAATATTATAGCACCACTGCTTACCGGTACGATACACGCTGTTATTGGACCGTTCCGTAATTACGAGATCAACATGTTGAAACTTGAAGGTGCTGAAGCAGATTTTTTCCCACTTGAAAAACACGGTATTCCAGATTATTACGAATTAGTGATAATCACAAATGATTCGTACTTAAAGAATAACAAAGAGACAGCGAAAAAACTTATGATGGCAGTCAAAGAAGCTATCTCATTTACAAAAGAGAATCCAAACGATGCACTCCAACTCTTTTTCAAAGCAAATCCGAATTCAAGGAAAGAATTGGAGGAACTCGCTTTCCGAGATACAGTGGATTTCTTCGCGACAACTCAGGTACAATCCAAAGAGAAGTGGGAAGCATTTACAAAATTCGCACTTGAAAAAGGGTTAATATCCAAGGCAATAAAGGTTGAAGACCTATTCGTAAATCTTATTGAGGAAAAACCTTCTACCCCCGAGAAAGCATGGTAAAAAAGAACCTAATAATAATCGGTGGTGGTGTGATCGGGCTCGGAATTGGCTGGCAACTTGCGAAGTCAGGTCTGTCAGTGAGCATTTATGAAAGAGACCGAGTAGGTCGGGCGGCCTCATGGGCTGCTGCTGGGATGCTGGCACCTCTGTCCGAAGCGCATACTGAAGAACCTGAGCTCTTGAAGTTTGGAATTGAGAGTTTAGCACTTTATCCGAAATGGGTTGAAGAACTTCAAGCAGATACAGGGATTTCAATCGGATATAGAGTTGAAGGCACGCTTATTGTCGGCATTGAACAGGACGACACCGATCAACTTCGCCACCTATACAAAGCACAACAACAGTTAGGGTTAAATGTGCAATTGCTAAACGGGAGAGAGGCACGAGACATTGAACCAACTCTCTCCCCACGCATCTCTGGGGCGATACACTGTGATACTGACTATCAAGTGGACAATCGACTGATGGTGAAGGCACTCAAACACGCTTATCAGAAAAGTGGTGGTAAATTATATGAGAATTCTTCTGTTGAAAGCATAGAAATAAAAAATGGAATCGTAACAGGGATTCAAACAGAAGCAGAATATGTTGATGCAGACATTATAATCCTTGCAGCTGGTTGCTGGTCAGCACTGATTGCTGGAATGCCAGAAAGTATGATACCACCAGTCCGACCTGTCAAAGGACAGATGTTAGCGTTACAAATGGAAGAGGGTATTGAAATCAATACAGTCATCAGAACTGTACGTGCAAGGTATCCAACATCAGTATATCTTGTGCCGCGAACTGATGGAAGATTGATTGTTGGTGCTACGACTGAAGAAATGGGATTTGACACACGATTAACCGTCGGTGGCATGTTTGAATTGCTACGCGGCGCATGGGAAGCAGTACCAGGGGTTTATGAGTTACCAATTCTTGAAACTTGGGCTGGATTGCGGCCCGGAAGTCGAGATAACGCACCAATACTTGGGAAAACACCCGTTGAGAATCTCATATATGCAACAGGACATTATCGGAACGGAATCCTATTTACTCCCATAACGTCCTATGAAATAACAAAACTGATTCTGACAGGTGACACTTCGGACACAATTATGCCATTCCAGTTAGATAGATTCTTGACATAAAACGAGGTACAGTAAAATGCTGATACGCCTTAATGGTGAAGAAAAAAAAGTAGATGCAAAGCAAAATATCAACGACCTACTGATTGCATTGGAACTTAATCCAGACCAATCGGGTATTGCGGTGGCGGTAAACAGAGAGGTCATCCCAAAAACGCTTTGGAAAAAGACTGAACTGAGAGATAATTCAGAAGTAGAGATTATCCGGGCAGTGCAAGGAGGATAGTCGTTGAAAGAGAGCATAAATGTTGATAAAGTCAGGTATAGGTGTTATAATATGCTGACATATTTATTATAAGGGACGATGGAATGTGATGAAGAACAAACAACTCGTTGGATTCAGCGTGCTAATAGTTATGAAAAAGCATTTGTCCGGTTAACATCAGTTGTTAAACTCACTGAACAAAGAGAACTCTCCGATTTAGAGGCACAAGGATTAATACAAGGTTTTGAATATACAGATGAACTCGCTTGGAAGACTATGAAAAACTTCCTTGAATCACAAGGAACGATGAATTTGTACGGTTCACGAGACACAACCCGTGCAGCCTTCAAGAACGAACTGGTTGAGAATGGTGAAATCTGGATGGACATGGTAGATAAACGCAATCTTACATCACATACTTATGATGAAGATACAGCGAACGAAGTCGTAAAGATTATCTGTGAAGTCTATTATTTTGAATTCAAGGGTCTTTTAGAGAGAGTATAGAAGTTGATAATTGAACAGGAAACTTAAAATGAAATACGGTTTATCTGATAAGTCAATCCAAAAGATCCACGATGTCTTTAGGCTATATCCTCAAGTAGAAAAGGCGGTATTGTATGGTTCTCGGGCCAGAGGTGACTATAAGAATGGTTCTGACATTGACCTAACACTACAAGGTGGAGAGGAATTAACACACCACGTTGTTTCAAAGATTGCAAATGACCTTGACGATCAGTTACTACCTTATACTATTGATTTGTCAATCTTAGTGAGAATTCGTAATCCTGAATTAGTTGATCAGATTAAACACAATAGCATAGTTTTTTATAGTAAGCAGGTATAAACAAAGCAAAATGCAAGAACTCAAAATCGCAGATAAATCTTATGCTTCAAGACTACTGATCGGTACAGCAGGATTCCCAAATTTTCACATCATGACTGAGGCTATTGAAGCAAGCGGATCAAAAATAGCAACAGTGTCAATGCGACGTGTAAAATTCACGGATACATCAGGAGAGAATCTTTTCGCTCTTCTTCGCCAACGCGCTATGACGATCCTCCCAAATACCGCAGGGTGTTTCACTGCAAAAGATGCAATCCTAACTGCACAACTTGCACGTGAAGCTCTTGAGACATCGCTTATCAAGTTGGAAGTAATCGGGGATGAACAGACCCTGTTTCCAGATGTAGAACAACTGCTCAAGGCTGCAGAAACGCTTGTGAAAGATGAATTCACTGTGCTACCGTATTGTAATGACGATCCGATAACCTGCAAGAAATTAGAGGATATTGGGTGTGCAGCTGTAATGCCGTTAGGGGCTCCGATCGGTTCGGGAATGGGGATACGCAATCCATACAATATTCAGATCATTAGAGATTTAGTTCAAGTACCGTTGATTGTTGATGCCGGTGTAGGCACTGCATCCGATGCGGCAATCGCAATGGAATTGGGGTGTGATGGTGTACTGCTTAATACAGCAGTTGCAAAAGCACACCGTCCCGTGTTGATGGCAGAAGCAATGAGAAAAGCAGTTGAAGCCGGGCGAGCTGCGTATTTAGCAGGAAGAATACCACGAAAACTATATGCCACTGCTTCAAGTCCAATAGAGGGATTGATTGAATAGATTTTATCATTTACGCTAAAGCAAAAATCAGATGGAGACACAAATCGAACTTGATAATTTATCTTGATACTTGTTGTTTGAGTCGTTTGTTCAATGAACAAATTCAGGAACGGAAAGGAGGACTCAATGAGTATCCAAAAAATGACTGATGAGGAATTGTATAGAATTGGTATAGAAATACTTGCTAAAAGACTCGGTTCTAAAGGTGTTAACAGATTTCTTAATATGTGTGAACCTCTTCCCTATGATTATTCTGTTAAGAGACATGAATGGATTGATGCGTATGCCAATATTGACGCAATTATGAAAGACATGCAACAAGTTCACGAAACTGAAGATATTAAAGACGGGAATAAAACACAAACTGAAACAATTTTCATTAAAGAACCTGAGGCAATATGTACCAATAACATGACGGATAGAGAACTTCATAAAGTTGCTCTCAAAATACTTGTCGAAAAACTAAGTATAGCGGGGATGCCGAGGTTTGTCAGATTATGTTCTCAAAAAGCAGGAAATCATGCTATTGAAAGAAAATGACTATCTGGATGTGATTGTAAGGAAATGCAATTTGGTTCAGTTTTATTCTCTTCTTAGAAAAACAGTGAGAAACCTTACTCAACATAAATGGATTATCCTGCTTACTTTTCTACAGCTAATCGGACTATCACTCTTATTTTGTATTCCATGTGTCTTTGCACAATTACCACCAGAATTTGGGCAAGAACTGCTTTTGCCAGAACCTAAACAGCCAGAAACCCAGCCTGCGACTTTCAAATATGATTCACACCTCTCAACCACATATAACGACCACATTGAATTTGGGTTGAGTGTTGATCCTTACATCAGCAGCCTTGCTGGACAAGAAGACCCACAACTTAAAGGTCTAATAAACCGATTTGGTCTGAACTTACGAGGTGAATTGCCTGTATCAGGTAATAAACTCCGGCTCAGACTTCAATACGCTCCGCAATATGAAAACTATATCGGAGTAGAAGGAAACCTCAACGAATTTGATGCATCTACCAATTTTGTCTTGACCGAAATTAACTACCGTCCTTTTACAAAATTACCCGAAATTGCCTTTTCTCAACAAGTACGACGCTTATCACGTTCACTGGGTGTATATAACAACAATGAATATCTGAGCGGTTTACGTATTGGACGATTCTTGGAGTACAACTTTAGATTACAACATTTTGACGATGATGAGAGGAAAAGAGAAGACTTTCTACTCGTTGGGTCGGCGAATCATAAGGTTACAACACGTCTCCAATTGGGACTACTAAAGCAGATAGTCAGTAAAGTAGAATATGCAATTGAGCATGGGAGTTACAAAACTAATTTAAATAAGTTTATCTTAGGGGCCGCAAACATAGAAGATGGACAACGTAGAACAGATTGGCGGCATTTCGGAGTTGTGAAGTTACTCCAGACAGCTGCTGACCGTTTCGTCTTTCAACAAGAACTCAACCTATTTGCCAACCGATCAAACATTGAGTATTTCAATTTTTTCAGCACCGAAGCAGCATTGAGCACCTATTATAAGTTTGCAGCAAGACGATCTATAAGACTTCGGTTATTTCGTTTGTGGGTGAATTTTGAAGGAAGGAATCTACGGGATGAAGATGGCAGAATTATAGAAGGCGCAGGAATTAGAAAAGATACACAATTTGGGTTGAATGCTTTGATAAACTGGAAGTTTACAGCAAATCTATCGTTGAATGCCGACTATCAATTCATTCAGAATAACACCAACGAATTAAACCAGATACTCAACTTCCTTGACTATAACCACAATATCTTGAATATTACTTTGAGAGGAAACTATTAGTGCTTTGTCAAGTCATAAATGAATTGTATATCGGACGGGGAAACCTCGTCCCTACGAACGGTTCTACTCATCATTTGAGTATTGACAGAACATTAGATTAAACACTTTTATCTGTGATTTTTTCTTTCAACACGAGTGTAATCCTTTATGTCTATCTAACTGCTTATTCGTCCTTCGGTTTTTTGGCACAAAACTGGAGTATATTTTCAGCATCAGCGACTTCTAAGCGGAAATCCCAAAAACCGTTGTAGTCGGCAGTAAGAAATGTAAATGAGTTCCAACCTTTCTTCAGAGGTAACTCGAAGTGTATCCACCAAGAGAATAGGTTTTTGTTGGGTATACGCGCATTCGGTATCTCAACGCCATTTAGATATATCTTACCAAGATTACCACCCCATCTAACTTGTGCAAAGACCTTTCTTGCATCAGGACTCTTAATATAGGTCATTCCAAATCCGTATGTCATTTCAGCATTTCCAAACAACTTTCTCAATTGAATACTGTTAGGTTCAGTGTGATGTTCTATCCAAGAGACTTCGCCTGAATGTCCACTATATGTTTTTTCAAACTCAGTTTCAGGTAATTGAATTGCGTTAAAAACATCTGGGACTTTGCTGCTGTTAGAAGGTTCGCTTTTCAAACCTAAGTCGAAAGGTCCGAGAAGCATCCATTCCTTTATGACTTTCATTGCTTCTCTGTCAACTGGGTGAAATAGTCTCGTGCCACTTGACAACTGTTCACCACCGTATTGCATTGAATATCTATAAATTGGGAACGGTGTAATGGAATCTGAACGCACAGAAATGTTCACATTTGCATTCGTGCTTAGTCCAGGTTCTACATCCATTTGCAGCTTATTTGGAGCGATCATCCAATTCTCACTTGAGTCAAAAACTAACTCAACTGTCAGAGGTTTTTCAAGCGTATTTTTCAGACTTATATCAATATTTCCACTGGATATTTCAGTATTCCTATCAAATTTGAAGTTATGCTTGAAGCTAAGTTGTCTTGAAACTTTGCTCCGAAATTCTTGTATAGAAATATCAGCTGGATAGACATTACCGGGTTCAATAATCGCAATATTGACATCAGTGTCATCAACTGTTACAAGGCTATAATGGTCAAATGCCCCCATTTCCCGCACTTCTTGGGGTGTAAAACTACCGCCTGTAGCACCAAGAATAAAATACCTTCTATCATTGCGTTCATAAAGTGTAAGTTTGTGATAGTGTCCCGCAAATACTGTATATTCTCTCTTTCCAAGTTCTGTTTCAATCTGTTGCCACCCAGAGTTTTCATGCAACCATAGTGGTCTGTGCATAAAGACAAAAGTATGCCGAACATTGGCATGTTGTGATAATTGCGCTTTGACATATTCTATCTGTTTTTCTCCAAACCAGTTTGTCCATTCATCATCATCATTTGCCCACCACTCCTCAGTATTGAGTAATAGAAATAGGCAATTCTTGTAAGTAAATGCAGAATACGTGCGTCCAATTTCTTTTTTCCAATAGTTATACATGAAGTGATTGGAAATGTCATGGTTTCCGGGTAAAGGTAGGAAAGGAACAGCTAAATCGGATTGGTGTTCCCAAAATTCTTTCCATTGAGATTCAAGACGTTCCTTGCTTGTTGTGTCACCTTGAATTAAGTCGCCTACCATTATTGCAAAGTCAGGTTTCAGTGTATTAATTTCATCTATTGCACGGTCAAAGATATGCCACTTGTCCCTACCACCACCAGTTTTATCTCCGATAATTGCGAATGTAAATTTATCCGGATCGTCTGTAAATGGACGTTCAACAATCGGCATTCCTTCAGGAAAATTGGGTTTCTGTGCAGTTGAAGTTACAACTGTCGCGAGACATAGCAGAAGTAAGATTATAAGCACATTCTTCCGCATTTCATTCTCCTTAGATATTTGCAAAAGAGGTAATCCACTAAGGCGGGTGTTTTCTGTTTTGCTGCTATGGCAGTTGAGGCGTTAGCAGGGCAGCGATGTCTTCTGGTAGTTTAAGTCGCTTACCGTAGGACGAATAGTCCCGTATTTGCATCTATCGCAAATTCTTTAATATTAGCGAAATGGTTTCTCAAACTGTGTTCAACAGCACTTGTTGAGCAATTTCCTATCCGAATCCAAATCACTTTTGGAGGATAACCGTGAATAACACTCCGATTCTTAAAGTCTGAATCCTTTGAAACGATGAAATAGTCGTTATCACGTGCGTAATCCCATAACTCAGTGTCTGTTGCTGTACCATATCCTATAGTTTTGACATGGGTAGAATTAGGAAACAGATCCGCCAGCAGCACCACCAGTTGGTCCGATAAGTTCTGATCGAATAGAAGTTTCATCTGTGTAAACGACCATCTGTGATTTTTCCTTGTCCGCAGCATAAGCAAAACAGGCACGAATGTCTGTCTCGGTTAACTCGGGAAAATCGTTAAGCACTTCCGCTACTGTCATCCCCGATGCCAGGTATTCAAAGACATCGTAAACGGTGATCCGCATTCCCCGAATACACGGCTGCCCACTGCGTTTACCCGGTTCAATGGTAATAATATCTCTATAGTCGTCCATAGTATTTACCTCTTCGTAAAACAGTTGAAAAGAGTATAGCACAACTGGCGTTGATTATCAATTGTTTTGGTAGGAAATGCTAATCGGTAGGGATCGAAGCACGGATGATTCCGAATATGTGGGTTTTATTAAGGGATGGACACAATGTCACTGCTCTATGATGCTAAGCGTTCATACGTCGTAAACTAAATCCTCGCTTCAATCACCGTGGACAACATACCCGGCTCCATTGAAACGGGTGAATTTGATGGCGGTGGAACAGTGTATCCAGCTTCCCGTAGTCCTTCAATATGAAATTCAACGGCTTCAACGATCAGTGTCTGCACATCTTCCAGTGTTGCACCTACAACGGCGCATCCTGGAAGATCAGGGACATAAGCACCATAATTGTATTCGCCTTTTTCATAAATAACAACGTATTTCATAGGGTTCCCTCAATTCGTGAGATTAGCTTGCTTTAAAATGTTATTTAGTGTTCCTTTTGGGACTTCTTCGCCAGGTTTTCCGGCAATTGTCACGATACCCGGTTTTGTTGGATGTTTATACTGTTTATGGCTGCCCTTTGTTCTGTCATGATACCACCCATCTTCTTCAATAATCTTAGTGATTTGTCTAAACTTCATAACAGGCTTTTATCAATTTTGCGTTGTTTGATTGAACGAAACAAAGTATCTCATTTTTATATAGAAAACGACTCGTTTTAGTTCCTCGTGTCGTAATTACTCCTCGTACCCTTTTGGGACAAAAGACACTGAGACTCTGCCTTCGTCGTTTTCTGATTTTTCAGCGTGGAACGAACATATAACGTGACCGTTTTGAATTATGAGTATTTTACCATTTGTGTCATGTTTTATCATAGACTTGAATGTGTCCGATTGGTATACTGTTGCTATAACGTCATACCCCAATGAATTTATATCTTTAAGTCCTGCACTGTCCATTAATTAATCTCCTTTCTTATCAGACATATTGCTCTCATTTGCTATACCATCCTAAACTGAACAATTAAAAGTATACTACAACTTGCGTTGATTATCAATTGTTTCTGTCTGAATCGCGGAGGACACAAAGGACGTGGATTAAGAATCTGTAACATTCGGTTGAACATCAAGGTACACAGGATCCATCTTACCCGGATATATCTTGCCGCGAATCCACATAACAGGACGCTGATTCTTTACCTGCATTTTAGGGAGACGTTCGGCTTTGGCACTGATATAATGTGCCACGTTACAACGGCGAAATCGTTGACTGTGGTTGTCAGTGCTTTTGTGTAGGAGTTGGTTATTGAAGAAAACGACTGTTCCTTTTGGTGCTTCAACGGCAACACCGTCTTCATCCTTTGCCCCTTGCGCTAATTTAAATTCAGCTTGTCGTGATCCCTCAACGTCTACATGTTCATAGATACCGTGTTTGTGACTACCTGGGATTACATATAAGCAACCGTTGTCACGGTCAGCGTCATCAATTGCAGTCCAAGTGCCTACTGTCATTTCTGTCTTATATTGATGGTTAAAATACCACTTATCTTGATGCCAAGGGAAACCTAATCCAATTTTCGGTGATTTCCAGATATAAAGATTATTGAGACCGAGTATGTCCGGACCCAGTAAGTCGACAATTGGGTCTGTTAAACGCGGGTCACGCACACGATCAAGGAATTCCGGACAATAACAACTGACATGATGGATTTTGTGCATTGCCGTGATACCTGATGCTTCAACTTTTCCATCTTCAACTAATGCATTTTGGTTTATATTCCTTTCAGGAAAAGGTCGTTTTCTTTCAGCTATTTCATCAGCGATATGCCGTAGCACATCGTTTTCTGATTTTGCAAATACATCGTATCGGATAAAGTATCCGTTCTCTTCCCAAGATGTTTTCTCTTCAGGTGTCAAACTGAACTTCCGTTCTACAGATGATGTATTGGTTCCCATAAAACCTTCTTTCTAATAGTTTCTAATCGTCTTCTATAATAGGTATCACGTCATGTTGAACTTCATCTGCCATACCCGGATAGGTTTTACCGCGTATCCACATTGGGGGTCGTTTTTTGTTGACTGCTTCTGGTCTCGTCCATTCAGTTGTCGCTTTGATATAGTGTGCGACATTACATCTACGAAACCGTTCACTGTCGTTATCAGTACTTTTATGTAACACTTGACTATTGAACCAGATCACAGATCCCGCAGGTACTTCTACAGGAACACCATCATCATCACGAACACCTTGTGCTTGTCTGAACTCCCCTTGTTGGTAGCCATCAAGTTTCTCATGCTCACGGACCCCATCTTTGTGGCTTCCGGGGACAACATATAGACATCCATTTTCTATATCCGCGTTATCAATTGCAGTCCAAGTAGCAACTGTTGTTCCAGTCTTATATTGATGGTTGAAGTACCACTTATCTTGATGCCATGGAAAGCCTAACCCAATTTTTGGTGGCTTCCAGATATACAGATTGTTGAGACCGAGTAAATCTGGACCGAGTATGTCAACAACGGGATCCGTTAGACGGGTGTCGCGCGTACGATCAAGGAATTCACGACAATTGCAACTTACATATTGTATATTGTGCATGGCGTGGACACCTTCTGCCTCCACTGTGCCGTCTATAACTAATGCGTTTTTAAAGATATGATAGTCAGGGAAGGAGCGTTTTCCAAAAACGATCTCATCTGCGATTTGAGCAATGTCGTCGTTTTCTTCTTTAATGAACACGTTGTGGCGGACAAAGTATCCGTTTTCATTCCATTGTATACGTTCATCATCAGTGAGTTTATACTTTCTATTCTCTGGGAGTGTTTTTTCTTCCACTTACTCTCCTTTTCGGTAAACCAGACCATAAAAACGAGCGTAGGGGCGGGGGTTCCCCGCCCGCGCATTATACCCAACTTAATAACTTAAACTTCATACGGGACTAAAGAGAAGACAATCCCTACAACCATAAGGGACGGAATGATGCGTAGAAACATCAACATTCTCTTATATTGACACCCATGGTGCGATTAGGAGACCGCACCCTTCTGGCTTGTTGGGATAAGAACGAGTCTCTGTTCACAGATACGGTTTTCGGTTACAACCGAACCAACCTACTTCTACAAAGAAAAATCAGCAACAAAGACATTGTTAACTATATCACCTTGCTGCCAATTAACACTAAGGTGTTTATCTTTGTAGCGATAAACTTCAGATTTTCCAACAATGGGATTCTGTACTTCTGTCAATGGTTCGTACCAAATCTGATGTGGCTGCGTGCAATGTGCACATGGATAACGATTTGCGGAAAGTTTCAAAACCTTACCAACAACTACATCGTATTTCGTCCCATTTTTTGTGTAATTAATGGATGCTGTCTGTGTGGTGACAACTGTCCCAAGAACCTCTGCCCGTTTTGTAGCAAGCATATCTGCAATTGCAGTGTGTTGTTCTGTTGTAGCTTTACTGTCTATATAGACAACGCTCTTACGAGTCTTCTTGTCAATAGCCAGATTATCTTTCGCACTCACCACAGCAACAACGGTTAAACCGTCTAATTTCACATCATTCCAAATACCTTTATGGATATTCCAAATCAAGGTTGCCTCTTTGCCACCTTCAACATACTCTGCCCCGAAATGGCATGCGCCTACATAAACACTTGCTGAACGAGCCTCTAAATACTCACCTTGTATAACTGGTGTTTGTGTTGAGAACACAGAACCAGAAATCAATAATATTGCCAAAGCAGTAATAATCATGATCCTTTTCATAACAATTCTCCTATAGATGTCAGTACTAACATACACGAAAAAAACATTGGATTTCGTCTAATGCAATTATTATATCAAGATAATGTTAATATTTCAAGCTTATCAATACCTTAGTCAAATCAATAAAATAGCCTGTTCAATTCGCCAATAATAGACATTCTTCCCCTCTTCCATTTTTCTCCCATTCTTCCATTCTTAAAACTAAACTACACCCCGAAAAAAGTTTAAAATTTGATATACCGATTGAAATGTGTTATAATTATCACACGTTAATATAATTGACAAGAATCTGTCTAACAGATAGGAATATATCAACATTTCTCTGCTCCTCTTCATTTTAAAGGGAGCCATGAGTCCATAGAGAGGATAAAAATTGAAGCCATACGAACTTATGCTAATTATTACCCCTGACCATGAGGAAAATCAAGCAGACGCATTGATTGACAATGTCAAGGGTATTATTGAAGGTAGCGGTAATCTCATCCATATTGATAATTGGGGAAAGAGACGACTCGCCTATCCGATACGAAAACGTAGTGAAGGATATTACGTAATTTATGTATTTGAATGTGAAGCGAGTTTCATCGTACAATTGAACCAAGCAATCCGGGTTAATGAAGATATTTTACGACACATGATTGTGCTTTATGAAGATGATCTCGAAAAACTAAAAGCACCACCGGAAGATGCAACGGATGAAAATGCCGAAGACACATCAGATTCGGAACAAGATATTGTAGAATCGGAAGAAGAAACTGAAAAAACAGACGAACCTTCAGCAGATTCAGAATAAAGCAATATTAGACCATAACTGCGAATAGGAACCTATTGACTAATTCGTTCAAAATTTTATTAAGGAGAAAATCATGGCAAGTTATAATAGAGTGATTCTGCTGGGTAATCTTACAAGAGATCCTGAGATGAAATATCTGCCAAGTGGAACTGCTGTAACAAATTTTGGTCTCGCTATGAGTGAACGTTTCACTGATCGACAAACTGGTGAACAGAGAGAGAATGTCTGTTTTGTTGATGTGGAAGCATGGGACAGGCAAGCGGAAATTGTAAACGAATATTTGAGTAAAGGAAGTCCAGTTTTCCTTGAAGGTTCTC
Organism: Candidatus Poribacteria bacterium; assembly: GCA_965261435.1. GTDB lineage: Bacteria > Poribacteria > WGA-4E > WGA-4E > WGA-3G > MSPOR6. The sequence continues at coordinate 297,890 of CBDHDL010000021.1, read as the reverse complement.
TCAAATTTGATTCTTGGGAAACACCTGAAGGTGAAAAACGGAACCGACTCAAAGTTAGAGCATTTCGCATTCAGTTAATCGGTGGTAGACGGGATGGTGATGAAATGGGTGGTGGAGGATACTCTGATTCTCCCCCTGCACAACCCGCAATGCAGGAACAATCAGAACAGATGCCCGATCAATCTGAAGGTAGTGGTGGCAGTACCACATCCACTGACGATGACATCCCCTTCTAAAAAAGGAGTTTGAATTATATGGCATATCGGAGAAGATCGCGTTATAGTAAGTTGGAATCCGTAGATTACAAAGATGTGGATACACTCAGAAAGTTTGTCAACGAACGCGGCAAAATCGTAAGCCGTCGAGTGTCTGGCCTTTCAGCTAAACAGCAGCGGATGGTTACCCAGGCGATTAAACGTGCGCGGAATATGGCACTCTTGCCTTTTACACGGTAAACTTATACCATTTCTAACTGGCAATGCCTCTTCTTGTAGCACAAACTTTTAGTTTGTGTCCTGAAGAATAACTACCATAATAACCGTCTAATGAGACAATAAATTATAGAAATGGTATTAGAAATTCAAAATAAATGTATATGGAGTCATATTTGAAGCGTTAATATTATATAATGCCTTAAGGTTTTGAAGGTCAATAATGTCTTCAATATGATTCCGATGCTATTCAGGTGAAAAAATGGAAGTCATACTAAAACGAAGTGTTGAGGGATTAGGATCCCCTGGAGATGTGATCAAAGTTGCGGATGGTTATGCCCGTAATTATCTCCTACCGATGCAATTAGCAGTACACGCAACTGAACGAAATCAGCGGCATCTTGACCATCAGAAAAGGGTGATTGAACAACAAGAAACGAAAGATAGAGAAATTGCACAGGAATTGGCTGCTCAGATTATAGATGTCACCTGTCATCTTACGAGACGTGCTGGTGAAAATGACAGACTATTCGGTTCTGTAACCCCGACTGATATTGTGGAATCCCTGCGGGGAGCAGCGAACATTGAACTGGACCGTCGTGTTATTGAACTCACAGAACCAATTCGAGAACTCGGAGCATTTACTGTTGCTGTGAAATTACACCCAGATGTGGTCACCGAACTTCGTGTGGTCGTTGAAAGGGAAGAATAACGAAACCAATTCTATTAGCGCATTGTTAGCCTAAAACTCAACATGAGGAATAGATATGCAAGACCAAGCATTTGACTTTCTTATGGATAAAGATGCTGAGCAGGCAGTGCTTGGTTCAATGATGACCGAAAAGTCAATTATTCCAAATATTGAGGCGATGTTGGGGTCCACCGCCGATACGTTTTCCACGACTGATCATCAACTTATCTATACGGCGATTCTGTCGGTTTATAATCGGTCTAAAGATGCTGACCCGATACTGGTTGCGAATGAATTAAATCGTTCTGAGCAGCTAAATAGGGTCGGAGGAATAGACTATCTATATGAACTGCAAGCACCTATAGTTGAAACTGATAGTGCAGAACATTATGCAGATATACTTTTGGAAAAGGCAACACGTAGGAGGTTAATTCGAGCTGCTACACAGATACGTGAGCTGGCAAATGATGAAAGCATTGAAATCAGTGAAATTCTTGACCAGTCACAGGAAGCCGTTTTTGAATTAGGTCAAGATGGGCATCGCCGTAGTTTTGCACATATCCGTTTATTGCTCAAGCAAGGAATTGAAATCATAGAAGACCTGTTTCACAGGAAAGATAAGTTTTTAGGTGTTCCAACAGGTTTCATGGATTTTGATAACCTGACGTCCGGTTTACAACCAGGTAATTTTATCATTATTGCAGCAAGACCAAGCATGGGTAAAACAACCTTGGTACTCAATATGGCACAGAATATTGCAATTGAGCAGAACAAACCGGTTGCTATCTTTAGTCTTGAAATGCCTGCACAGGATATTGCGCTGCGGATGCTCTCGGCAGAATCACGGATTGATTTTGGACGGTTAAGGTTAGGTAAATTTAGCGAAGAATATTGGGGTGCCTTGAGTCAAAGTGCTGGCCGTCTCAGTGAAGCACCGATCTTGGTTAATGATAATCGGGCACTGACAGTGCAGGGACTACGAGCAGAGGCGCGGCGATTGAAAGGTGAGCACGAGAACCTCGCTTTGATTATCGTTGACTACCTTCAACTCTTAAGAGGGACTGGTCGCTATAATGCACGGGAACAGGAAATATCGGAGATTTCACGCGCACTAAAAATACTTGCTTGGGAATTGAACGTTCCTGTGCTCGCTTGCTCACAATTGAGCAGAGAAGTTGAACGCCGTCCTAACAAACAACCGCAACTATCAGATCTACGGGAATCTGGTGCCATCGAACAAGACGCAGACTTGGTTGCATTCTTGTATCGAGAAGACTATTACGACGAGGAAGATGATTACGCAGACGAAACAGTTGAAGCAAACATCTTGATAAAAAAGCAACGCAATGGACCTACTGGTTCAATGGTTTTACATTTCACCAAAAAACAGATGCGGTTTGAAAACGTCAGTTAGTGGTTATGTACTTTCTGGATGAAATTCTATGCGGAATCCACCTTCTGAACCGGATACACCAAGCGGATTGGCGTATATAATACGGAATCGACTTCACAACGCACTATCAGGAATAGGCGAAGCATTTAGGTTAATTGCAGAAACCATTTTCCAAATCTTTAAACCTCCATGGCAATTTGACCTGGTAATGAAACAGCTGGTCCTAATCGGGTATAATTCTCTATCAGTTGTTTTAGTGTCTGGATTCTTTACAGGTATGGTCTTAGGGGTTCAAGGATACGTTCAGTTAAAGCCGTACGCGGTTGAAGGATCGGTCGCTCAATTTGTAAGTGTCTCGGTCGTTACTGAACTGGGACCGATGATTACGGCATTCGTCCTTTCTGGACGCATCGGTGCATCTATCACAGCAGAACTTTCAACAATGAAAGTTACTGAACAGATTGATGCATTGGAAGTCATGGGAACTAACCCCGTCAAATACTTAGTCGTTCCTCGTTTTCTCGCCTGTTCATTCATGCTCCCAACCCTTACAATATTCTCTACCTTTGCAGGAATCTTCGGAGGTTACGTCGCAGTCGTATCTCTATTTGATTTCAATGGAGACTTCTTTATTTTGCAAGTCCAAAATCACATGGTGATTAGATATGTGATAATCAGCTTAATTAAAGCAACAACATTCGGAATGGCGATCGCATCGGTCGGTTGTTACAAAGGGTTTAGTATTTCCAGTGCAGGTGGAGCAGAAGGTGTTGGAACCGCTACAACGGGTTCTGCTGTTACATCACTCATATCAATTTTGGTGTTGGATTTTGTATTAGGGGCAACATTAAAATAAAGGATTCAAATGAGTTGGGACTAAAATAGATTATGATTAAAATAAAAGACGTACGGAAAGCATTCGGCGAGAAGAAAGTTCTAAACGGGTTAGGACTTGAAATTCCACAAGGTGAAACACTTGTTATAATGGGACGAAGCGGTTGTGGTAAAAGCGTTCTACTCAAAATCATCGCAGGTCTACTCGCTGTTGATTCTGGTGAGGTGTGGATTAATGGAACTGAGATAACTCATCTGAATAAGAAAGCGTTGAATCATATACGCCGGAAAATAGGGATGTTATTTCAGTCTGCAGCACTTTTTGATTCAATGTCAGTCGCTGAAAATGTCGCTTTTATGCTGGACCAACACACCAATCTAAGCGAACAGGAGATGCGGAAGGTCGTTGATGAGAAATTAGATTTAGTTGATTTGGATGGTGTTCAGGATTTACGTCCAGCGGAATTGAGCGGCGGTATGAGAAAACGGGTCGGACTCGCTCGCGCTCTTGCTTTCAATCCAGAGATTATTTTATATGATGAACCCACAACAGGACTTGACCCAGTAACTTGTACAGAAATCAACGAACTCATCAGCAAGCCTACACGAAAAGTTAGAGGTTACATCTATAGTTGTTACACATGACATGCATAGTGCTTTTAGCGTTGCGACTCTGATGGTAATGCTTCATGAAGGTAGACAAGCTGCCTTCGGAACACCAGAGGAACTTATCAACGATGAGGACCCAATTTTACAGCAGTTCATCCTTTTTGGGGCACCAAATCAGATACTTAACATAGACAATCCAACATTGAAAGAATTTACCAGAAGGAATGCATTATGAAGTTTTGGGACACATCTGCTAAAGTAGGATTGATGGTTGTCGTAGCTATCATTCTGCTTGCTATTTTACTCATCAATTCGAGCAATTGGCCCTGGTCAGCACGCGGTGATGATCTAACTTTTAAATTCGGGGCTGTTAACGGACTATATGTTGGATCAGGAGTCTATCTATCTGGTGTTTCTATCGGGAGAGTGACGGACATAGAACTTAAACCAGAAACTAATTCCGTTGAAATTCGAGCAAGTGTAAATAACGCATTTAAATGGTTAAGACAGGGATGTGATGCCCGTATCTCCATGACCGGTTTTGTCGGTGAAACATACATCGCACTCAACAATGGCGACGTGGATAACCCACCACTACAACCGACTGATCTGCCAATCATAGGTATTGACCCTGTGAATCCGCTGGAATTACTTGAGCAAACCAGTTCTGGTTTAGGTAAAGCAATTGATTTGACGTCTGCAGCAAATGAACTGTTACAATCAAGTCAGGAAGAGATACAAGAAGGTGTCAAAGAAACACGCGCCTTGGTTGCATTAACCAGTCGAACACTTCAGAAATTCAACGAAAATATGGACAAAACAGTCGACACATTCATGAAACTTACTACGGAATACGATGCGCGTTTTGAAAAAACACTCGTAAATGTCAACGAATTGTTAATCCAATTGGGGAATGAAACGTCTATACTAAGTAGTCAGATTAGTGATATTAGTCGTAGTTTGATGAAATCAATTGACCAAAACTCACCAAAAGTCAACACCATCTTGACAGATATACAGCAAAGTGCTTCAGATTTTCGTAGTTTAGCTACACAATTCCGCAAAGATTCAAATAAAATTCAAACCCAAGTTTCTGAATTTGTTACAAAAGGTAGTAGTTTTATTGAAAAGAGTAGTACTGATATCAGTCCAGTTTTGGAACAATTTCAGACTGCTGCATCATCGTTTATTAAATTAGAAAAAAATATCAGTGAATTACTTAAGACTATTCAAACTGGGGAAGGTACCATTGCTCAACTCCTCAATAATCCTGAACCATTTACGGAAGTAAAAGAAACTCTCAATAGCATGAGTGAAATGTTTACAGGATTGAAAGAAATTTATGAGCAGACAGACAAACAACTAAAAGGGATTAAATTACCAGATTTCTCAAGTGACATTGAACTTCGATATCTCAGTCTTGAGGAAAATCTACACGCTGAATTAGGTTTTTCAATTGATCCACCATCAAAAAGCCTCTACCGTTTAGGACTCGGTATTCGTGATGAAATAACCGGATTTGAACTTCAATATGGATACAATTTTACCGACTATCTTCAAGGTAGAATCGGTTTCATACGTTCAAATGTTGGTGCTGGTTTTGATTTGTGGCTTTGGGAGCGGAGAATAGGAGTAGGAATAGAGAGTTTTGGTTTAACAAGTGATAGTCCTGAATTCAATGCTGAACTGAGTTTCCGGTTTTATAGGGGGGCACATCTCTTACTCGGAGTGGAGAATTGGTGGAATGAAGAAAGACGTTGGACAACAGGACTTAAACTTATCACAAGCGATTGGTAAATGAATAACGACCCAATTTGATCTAATACCATTTCTAATTGAAAATGTATCTTTTTGTACCACAAACTTTATAAGTTTAAATGAATATATAGGTAAAACTGTCACTAAAAAACACCCGCATTTTATACCCTATAGGGATTACGCACTCCCCCTTATCCAGAGGACTCTAAGAGGGAATGCCCCTTGTCCTGATTAGAATCAACGGAAAGATTCTTTTATGAAAACCAAGTTGTTTTTTGTCTTTTTGACACACCTATTCATTTCAACCCTACTGTTATCCAACAGCGTTGCTCAGGATTACACAAAATGGGGTTTACCTGAAGGTGCGAAAGCGCGCATCGGGAAAGGGTCCCTAACCCATGAAGAAAATAATCACGGATATTCTCTAAATATCGCATATTCTCCAGATGGCTCTCGTTTAGTGGTCGCAAGTAGTATCGGTATATGGATCTATGACGCGCAGACATATCAAGAATTATCACTACTCATAGGGCATACATTGGGTGTCCGAAGCGTAGCATATAGTCCGGATGGGCAGACCCTCGCAAGTAACGGTTCAGACACCACAATCCGTTTATGGAATGCTGCGACAGGTGAACATAAGAAAACACTCCAAGGGAATTGGGTCTTTAGCGTAGTGTTCAGTCCTGATGGACAGACCCTGGCAGGTGGCAGTTCTGACAATACCATCCGTTTGTGGGATGCGAAAACTGGCGAACATAAGCACACACTCCAAGGACATATATGGAATGTCTTTAGCGTAGCGTTCAATCCTGATGGGCAGACCCTGGCAAGTGGCAGTTCTGACAATACCATCCGTTTGTGGGATGCGAAAACTGGCGAACATAAGCACACACTCCAAGGGCATACAAGGGATGTCTTTAGCGTAGCGTTCAGTCCTGATGGGCAGACCCTGGCAAGTGGCAGTTTTGACAGGACCATCCGATTGTGGGATGCGGCGACAGGTGAACATAAGCACACACTCCGAGGGCATACGTATTCGGTCAATAGTGTAGCGTTTAGTCCTGATGGGCAGACCCTGGCAAGTGGCAGTTTTGACAGGACCATCCGATTGTGGAATGTGGAGACAGGTAAACATAAGCACACACTCCGAGGGCATACGTATTCGGTCAATAGTGTAGCGTTTAGTCCTGATAGGCAGACCCTGGCAAGTAGTGGTGGGGTACTTGACCAGACCATCCGTTTGTGGAATGTGGAGACAGGTGAACATAAGCACACACTCCGAGGGCATATAGGGCATGTCTATAACGTGGCATTCAGTCCTGATGGGAAGACGCTCGCAAGTTGCAATTTGGACAACACTCCCCGTTTATGGAATGCTGCGACAGGTGAACATAAGCACACACTCCAAGGACATAGGGACACTGTCCGAAGCGTAGCGTTCAGTCCTGATGGACAGACACTCGCAAGTGGAAGTGCGGACAACACACTCCGTTTATGGAATGCTGCGACAGGTGAACATAAGCACACACTCCGTGGGCATAGGGACACTGTCCGAAGCGTAGCGTTCAGTCCTGATGGACAGACACTCGCAAGTGGAAGTGGGCGCGGCGACACCAACATCCGTTTATGGAATGCTGCGACAGGTGAACATAAGCACACACTCCAAGGGCATATAGGGACTGTTGATAGCATGGCATTCAGTCCGGATGGGCAGACACTTGCAAGTGGCAGTGCGGACAACACCATCCGTTTGTGGAATGCTGCGACAGGTGAACATAAGCACACGCTCCAAGGGCATTTAGTGAGTGTCTATACCGTAGCGTTCAGTCCTGATGGGCAAACTCTCGCAAGTGGCGGTTGGGACACCACCCTCCGTTTATGGGATGCGGTGACAGGCGAACATAAGCAAACACTCCAAGGACATACGGATGAGGTCTTTAGTGTAGCGTTCAGTTCGGATGGACAGACACTCGCAAGTGGCAGTTTTGACAGGACTATCCGTTTATGGGATGCAGCAACAGGTGAACATAAGCATACACTTCAAGGCCATACGGATTCGGTCAGGAGCGTAGCGTTCAGTTCGGATGGTCAGACCCTCGCAAGTGGCAGTGCGGACGGAACGGTGCTGTTGTGGAATATCACACCTACGGCAACCACGGATCTCCTATCAGTTGACGCAAAAGGTAAACATTACACAAAGTGGGCTACGTTAAAAACTGCCGAAGTCTTTCAAAACTATCCGAACCCGTTTAACCCAGAGACGTGGATACCGTATACCCTTTTTGAATCAAGTAACGTCAAACTCTCAATCTTCGCCTCTAATGGCGAATTGATAAAAGAATTTAAACTTGACTATCAGTCCCGTGGTCCAAAACGTCTACATTGGAATGGTAAAAACGCTGCGGGTGAAACTGTCGCAAGTGGTATCTATTTCTATCAGTTCGAGGCTGGAAGGACAAAAAGTGTGCGCAAAATGTGGTTACTGAAGTAACATGAGCTCGGTCCAATAAGTCTCTGTCAAAGGGACTTTAATAGGAAATGCGTAAGTCCTAACCCAATTAATAAATTAATCTTTATCCAGTATGTGTCCTGAAGAATAACTACCATAAGAACCACCTATTGAGACAATAATTTATAGAAATGGTATAAATATAAACAACACGGTTAGCTATGGCACGAACAAAGAACAAATTTGTCTGTCAAGAATGCGGGTATACAACACCGAGAGAACTTGGAAAATGTCCTGGATGCCAAGCTTGGAGCAGTTTTGCTGAAGAAACGGAGATCATTACGAAATCTCCTTTGCAAAAGGGGATTGTCCAACTGGCAAACAAACCAGAACGGATCTCAGATGTTAAAGTTGAAGATATAGAACGACAGTTCACTGGAATGCCCGAATTTGATAGAGTACTTGGAGGCGGAATCGTTCCCGGATCGGTAATACTTATTGGCGGAGATCCTGGTATAGGAAAGTCTACACTCCTATTGCAAGCAAGTAACGCATTAAGCCGGAAATATGGCACAGTATTGTATGTCACCGGTGAAGAATCGGTTAGCCAGACGAAAATTCGGTCAAACCGACTCGACTTAAAGTCCGATACGCTTTATGTATTGTGTGAAAATAACTTAGAACTGATTCAAAAACATATTGATGAAATTCAACCCCAAGCAGTTGTGATTGACTCAATCCAAGCAGTCTATTTATCCGAGTTTCAATCAGCTCCAGGGAGTATCACACAAATCCGAGAATGTGCAGCACACCTTTTGGTGACAGCGAAAAACAGAAATATCACAATGTTTTTTGTCGGACATGTAACAAAAGAGGGAACTTTAGCTGGCCCCAGAGTTTTGGAGCATATTGTTGATACGGTACTCTATTTTGAAGGAGAACGGCACCATATATATCGTGTACTACGTGCTGTTAAGAATCGGTTTGGTTCAACAAATGAACTTGGTATCTTTGAGATGCAGAACAAAGGGCTGGTAGATGTAAAGAATCCATCCCAACTGTTTTTAAGTGATAGAGAGGAGGAAATATCTGGTTCAGTTATTGTTGCGAGTATGGAGGGAACACGTCCACTCTTATTAGAAGTACAAGCATTGGTTGTCTCCACTCACTACGGTACGCCTCGCAACACGGCAACTGGGGTTGATCGCAATCGTGTCGCACTGTTAATTGCCGTTTTAAACAAACGCATCGGTTTGGATATCGGCGACTCAGATGTTTTCGTGAACATTACCGGTGGATTACGGGTGGATGAACCCGGAATTGACCACGGGGTGCTGATGGCGATCATTTCAAACTATCGAAATATACAGATAGACTCAAGCACGGTTGTCATCGGTGAAGTCGGTTTGGGGGGTGAAATTCGACCAGTACCTCATGTCGCCTCACGAATTCGCGAAGCGGCAAAACTCGGATTTACCAGAGCAATTTTTCCCGCTTATCATCAGAAAGGATTACAAATTAATGATAAAATTGAACTGATAGGTGTTAAGAATATCTACGACAGCATAAGTGTATTATTTTAACTTGCAGGCCGGTAGAGCAAAGCGCAACTCGACATGATAGACACAATCATTACGTGTTGGAATCAACACCAAATGCGCGTTTGGTATTTATCGGGTTTCGTTCTTCTACCCGACCTACAAGCTTAATATGGACTGACCAGTAGTTAACAATTAACTCCGAATCAAGTTACCTGTGAATTAATAAACAAATTGTTAGTTGATGTTGTCTAAATCGTAAGAAGATTTTGTTTAGTCAATCTGTGAGAACTCTTCCTAACTAACCATAATACGGGTTTGCCGCTTAAACTGGTGCGGAGAAAAGAACTATGCAAATTTGGGTTATTCGTTTCGCTTTTATGTTCGCGAGTGCTGTCATCTGCTATATTCTAAGCACTAACTTGGCTTATGCGTTTATCGCATTTGCCATTGCGTGTGTACTCGTTGCTGGAGAAATAACGCTTCATGTACCGAGCACACGAAGGGTTGTAGCAAGTTGTGTAGGACTTGCATTTGGCGTGTTGATCGCGCTGTGTTTGCTCCAGCTATTTGAACAGTCTAATTCAATTTTAAATCAAAGTATGCCTTTAAAGATTGCTGTTATCCTTGGAATTGGCTACATTGGGACGGTGGGTGGTTACTACCTGTCTGAAAGTCTACCCTTTACAAAATTGATGAATTCATACCGTTATATTCAAACAGGAGCAAACTATACAGCAAATGATTCAAATGGATTTAAGATCTTAGATACGAGTGTAATAATTGATGGACGTATTTTAGAAATTTGTGAAACACAATTTATTGATGGTACACTTTTAATTCCCCGGTTTGTATTGAATGAATTGCAACATATAGCAGATTCAACGGAACTGCTCCGTAGAAATAAGGGACGCCGCGGTTTTGATATACTGCGTTCGCTTCAAAATAGTCCTTCAATTGCTGTTGAGATATTAGAAGAAGATGTGACACACCTGACTGAAGTTGATGCTAAACTTGTACATCTTGCACGAAAATATTATGCAAAGATTATTACTAATGACTTAAATCTGAACAAAGTAGCGGAATTGCAGGGTGTCATTGTACTCAATATCAATGAATTAGCAAATGCTATCCGTCCCATCGTTGTCGCTGGGGAGATTATTCAGGTGCATCTACAGAAAGTCGGTAAAGAACCAAAGCAAGGTGTCGGCTATCTTGATGATGGAACGATGGTGATTGTTGAAGATGGTAAATCACATATCGGTCAAACACTTGATGTTATCGTGACACAAATGTTACGCACAAGTACGGGACAGATGATATTTGCACGGAATATAGATGATTCAACACATGAGAAAGAGTTGCGATGAAATGGTCGCAGATGAACAGCAAAATTGCTGTACTTATTCCCGCTGCAGGACAAGGTAAACGCATGCAGTCATCAGTTAAGAAACCTTATTTGAGGTTAGATGACAAACCCGTTTTATCACATACGATTGACCGCTTTGAACACAACAGCGTTGTTGACGATATCTTTGTTATAGTGGATAATTCTGACTTCAAAACATGCAAAACTGACGTACTTGATCCATATCGCTATAAGAAAGTTCGTGAACTTATATCAGGCGGGGAAACTCGTCAAAGGTCGGTTTTCAATGGATTGTGTACGTTGGCAGACGATGTTGATTATGTGATAGTGCATGACGGTGTTCGTCCCTTTATCAATGATGAAATAATAAGTAAATGTCTTGAACTGGCTGCTGAATGGGGAGCTGCCGTGTCAGCTGTTCCTGTGAAAGAGACAATTAAAGTTGCTGACGAAAACTTATTCATTGATCATACACTTGATCGCCAACTTCTGTGGCGGGTGCAAACACCGCAAGTCTTTCGTACATCCCTTATTGTAGCAGCACACAAAAAAGCAATAAAGGATGGAAGCGATGCTCCTGATGACGCTACATTAGTTGAAAGACTCGGTTCCCCTGTTAAATTGGTTATGGGTAGTTATCAGAATGTAAAACTAACAACCCCAGAAGATATGCTTACCGCTGAAACAATAATATCTGGAATTGAATGCGAATAGGGATAGGTTACGACGTTCATCAGCTGACTAAGGACAGAAAACTGATTTTAGGGGGTGTAGAAATCCCTTATCACTTGGGTTTATTAGGACATTCAGATGCAGATGTTTTGACACACGCTATCTGTGATGCAATTCTGGGAGCAGCAGCAATGGGAGATATAGGGACACATTTTCCAGATACGGATGAAAATTATGCTGGCTTGGACAGTCAGATTTTCCTCCGGGAAATTGCTACGAAAATTAGAGAACAAGGTTATATAATACAGAACATTGATAGCACAGTGATTGCGCAACGCCCAAAATTAGCCCCCTATATCATAAAAATGCGAAGTGTTCTCGCAAACTCCTTAGGTATTTTAGAAGAACAGGTTAATGTTAAAGCTACAACCGCAGAAGGTTTAGGGATAGTCGGCAATGAAAAAGCCATAGTCGCTCAAGCTATCGCTTGCCTCACGAAGGGCTAATGGCATAATACTATATATTCATCTGAAAGTCTGTATGTAGCAAATATATGATAATACATCTATCAGAGCAAAGGAATATTGAATGGGATTGAAAGTCTATAATTCACTTAGTAGACAACTTGAAGAATTTACACCACTGAAAGAAGGACAAGTCTCTATATACAGTTGTGGTCCTACCGTGTATGACTATATCCATATTGGAAACGCTCGAACATCTCTCGTTACTGATATAATCCGACGGTATCTTGAATATAAAGGATATGCTGTTAAGTTAGTCCAAAATTTGACAGATATAGATGACAAGATCATTGAACGTGCAAATCAGCTTGGAATCTGTCCAAGTCAACTTGCATCTACGAATGGTGAGGCGTACTTTGAGGACACAAAACGACTCGGTATCCAGCCAGCAGATGTGCATCCAAAAGCAACTGAACACATTTCAGAAATGATTGATCTGATTCAGGTACTAATTGAAAAAGAAGCAGCTTATGTTGTTGACGGTAGTGTCTATTATCGTGTGAATTCTTTTGAAGAATACGGTAAACTCTCACGACGAAAACCCGAAGATTTGTTGGCAGGTGCACGTGTTGAAGTTAACAAACGCAAGGAAGATCCACGCGATTTTGACATGTGGAAGGCAGCAAAACCTGGCGAACCCTATTGGGAGAGCCCATGGGGACGGGGCAGACCGGGCTGGCACATTGAATGTTCATCTATGGCAATGAAACACCTCGGTGAAACGATAGATATACATATCGGTGGAGAAGACCTCCTGTTTCCACACCATGAAAACGAAATTGCACAGAGTGAGTTAGCAACGGGTAAAACTTTCGCACGATATTGGGTGCATGTCGCTTTTCTAAAAATTGATGGTGCACGAATGGGAAAATCTGAGAAAAACTTTATCTTTCTACGGGATGCATTAGACAAATATCCAGCGGAAGTTATCAGACATTTTCTTATCTCAGCACACTATCGACACTCACTTGATTACGCAATGGATAGTCTACATACCTCTGAATCAGCAGTTAAACGTCTAAACAACTGCTTAGGATCACTCAAGAAATATGATGAAACTACTGATAATTCAGATGGCCAGAACACTTCAACGTCAATTACTGATGATGCAAACAGTAATATGCTTGCCGCGATAGAAACGATGCAGTCGGACTTTACCAAAGCGATGGATACTGACTTCAATACTGCACAAGCAATGGGGGCAATTTTTGCACTTGTCAGTCAGGTCAACAAATCTCTCACGACTCCTGCAGGGGTCTTACCACAAACTTTCGCAAAATCATATAAAGCACTCATTGAGACTTCCGAGGTACTCGGTATCTATACAATGGATGAACAGAATACCGCAGATACTCTTGAATATCTCACACCTGTGCTTGAACTGCTTTTAGAGATTAGACAAAACGCTCGTAATCAAAAAGATTGGGATACTTCAGACAAGATTCGCGATCGACTTAAACAGATCAATATAGAGATTCAGGATACTCGCGAGGGTTCAACTTGGAAGTTCCTATAGCGATTTTTCTCAGGATAAAGTTTCTTACTATCAATTTCAGGAAAAAATCTATTTACGAATTTCGGTGACTGTGGTAGATTTTAGTATGACTTGGCAATACATCCAAACGCGAGGTAAGGATACCTCGTCTACACTAATGTTCTGTCAATACTCAATGATGAGTAGATCCGTTCGTAGGGACGGGGTTTCCCCATCCGATATACAAATCATTTATGACTTGACAAAGCACTAACACTAAATATCTGTTTGTTTCATAATCACTATAAATGCATGATGTTTTTAATACATAGGAGTTAAAAAAATGTTACTTAGGATATCTCTTTTCATTTCTCTAATTTGCATATCAGTTATCATGATTGGATGCAGCGCAATATTTTCTCAACAAGAATGGAGCGATAATTACGCACTTCTTGAAGGTACTATGGCAACAAGTCCTCAAATGATTGATGGCAATCTCAACACAATTGGTGAAACAACTTTTCCGGCAGGTACTGATACTCTTTTCGGTTCAAATCCTGCATCAGAGGTAATCATTACATTACCCGAGAAAAAACTCATTCGTCGAGTTATAATCCATACTGACAATCTCAAGACGTTTGACATCTTTGCGGATCAAGGTGGACTTGTCAATGACACTGATTGGAAGTTGATTAAAGAGGTGAAAAGTGTCAAAACAAGTCCTGTTGAGATTCCTGTCCTGTTTTCCTTTCCAACTGAACGTATTCGTCTCAGAGTTTTATCAACAACAGACGATGCTAATCTGAAACGGACTCAACGCGCTCGTAGTGGTGGGGGGCGACAGTTCGGTCAAAATCGCCGCGCACAAGGCAAAATCAGAGAGATTGAACTCTACGGCTACAAGACCGCTGCGAAGACACAGGTTGACAATGCGGCTGAAACCCGTGAGAAAGAACTGGATGATTTATTGGACGCAGAATAATACTGTTTCAAACGTTGACTTACTTTTCTGACTAAACGAATATACAAAAAAAGGAGGCAATACATGCGCATCGGATTATCGGGTATTTTCTTTTGTTGTATCCTTGGGTTATCAGGATGCATACTTGCATCAAACCCCTCACTGAACTGGAGTGAAAACGTCGCTCTTACAGCCGCGAGTTCCGACGCAAAACTCAATGATAACAATCTATATACTGAAGGGCAGACCTCTATGATACGTGAGGATGCAAGAGATATAGCCTCTCAAAGAGAATCTGATAATTTCACTGAGGCAATGCTAAGTTGGAATATACCGCAAACTATCCAACAGGTTGTGATAAAGGCAAAAGAGGGACAATTGGAGTTCTTTGAAATCCAATATATGAATGATGAAGGTGGGTGGACTACAGTTAAAGAGGTACGCGATAACATGCAACCCGTCTATAAATATACGCTCGGAAAACCTGTCACAACTAAGAAATTCCGCTTGAAAGTTCCGAGAAGATGGGATTCACGACACGTCGGGGGACAGAGTCGTTCAAGACGGACTGAAACTGGGGCACCATCAATGCTTGAATTCCGTAAGATTCGGGAGATTGAACTCTTTTACGCACTTCCTATGCCAACTAATGATGAAACCCCAATGCAATAGAACTGCACTGACGTGGACTAATTGTCTTGAGATGGGAGAATTCAAATCACATTTTCTACTACATGAGGAGCAATACTAATAGATGATGTTATCTCAGGATACAGTTAATCTTCTCCATCTCAACCTTATTCAAGGGATAGGACCGAAGACAATTATCCATTTGGTTGAAATACTTGGTAGCGCAGAGAAAGTACTAAATGCTACACCGCAGGAATTGGAAAAAATTGAAGAACTTCCATCTAACTTTCGCGATGCTCTGACAAATAAACCACTCGGTTGTCCGTTAGAACGCGAATTAGAACTCATAGAGGAATTTGGATGTCATCTCATAACATATTATGATGAAGATTATCCTCCCCTATTGAAGCAGATTGACAACCCCCCGCTTCTGCTATATGTTAGAGGAGAGTTGAGACCAGAGGATGCATTGAGTATTTCACTTGTTGGTTCACGAGAGGCTAAAGACTATGGCAGACGGGTTAGTTATCAACTCAGTTTCCAAATTGCTCAACGCGGTCTGACTGTAACCAGTGGGTTTGCCAAAGGGATTGATACTTGTGCACATCGTGGAGCAATTGAAGCAAACGGCAGAACAATCGCTGTGATGGGTAACGGTTTAAGTATAATCTATCCTGCGGGGAATAGTGAATTGGTTGAAAAGGTCATAGACTCCGGCGCAATAATATCCGAATTCCCAATGGGTATGAAACCGAGGTCGGAGAACTTTCCAAGAAGAAACCGTATCATTAGTGGATTATCATTTGGAACAGTGGTCGTAGAAGCATCAATCCGTAGCGGTGCCCTCATTACTGCACGACTGGCAAGCGAACAAGGTAGAGATGTGTTTGCTGTCCCTGGTGAGATATTCTCTGAACTATCAACCGGTACACATAAATTAATAGATGCAGGCGCGAAGCTTATCAGTACTGTTGATGATCTGTTAGACGCACTGCCGCTGCATTTCCGAAATCAAATTGCCACTGCTTCAGCAATTTCATCTACGGATAGTGATAAGAAGACACAGCAACCACTCCCTGTCAATAAGGTTGATTTTGAACGTATTGACAATACTGACTCAAGTACTACAACAGAAAATACAAATACTACGCCTGCAATTCCACCACCAGATTTGACTACAGACGAAAAGACTATATTCAATGCGATTGAGATGCCTTCATCTCATATTGATACTATTGTCCGGACGACGGACCTACCGATCAGTCAGGTTTCAAGTGTTCTGTTGATGTTAGAACTTAAGGGTATAATTCAGCAATTACCGGGTAAAATGTTTTCAAAAGCTGTTTGAAGGAGAACAATTAATGAATTCAACAGAATTAGATTTCGAAAGACCTTTAATTGAATTGGAACGTCACCTTGCTCAACTTGATGCTTTCACAGAAGAACATCCGGATTTTGATCTTTCAGACGGAATTGCAGCTCTTAAACAGAACGCAGATTCCCTTACTAAGCAGACATTTCAAAAACTGAGTCGATGGGATAAAGTTCGATTAGCACGGCACCCGCAACGACCGCAAGCTTCTCTTTATATTGACGCACTGCTTGATGAAACCGTAGAACTCCGTAGTGATAAATTGTATGGTGATGATCGGGCACTGATAGGGGGTTTAGCATGGTTTGAGGAACAACCTGTCGTATATCTGGCACAGCAAAAAGGCACAAATCTTGAAGAACGTCAAGAGATGAACTTCGGATATACACACCCCGAGGGTTACAGAAAGGCAAGACGTTTGATGCAGTTGGCAAACAAATTTAACCGTCCTTTGATATGTTTTGTTGATACTCCGGGGGCACACTTTGATCTCCGTTCTGAAGAATATGGTCAAGCTGCAGCAATCGCTGATAACCTTGCTGAGATGATGCAGATGAGCGTCCCGATTCTTGCAGTTATCATCGGTGAAGGGGGCAGCGGCGGTGCATTGGCAATCGCAGTTGGAAATAGAGTCCTGATGATGGAATATGCTGTCTACTGCGTCGCACCACCAGAAGCATGTAGTGGAATCGTTTGGAAAGATAAAGGTGAACACGCACCTGAAGCAACAGAAGGTTATAAACCCACTGCACCGGACCTGCTTAAATTAGACATCGTTGATCAAGTTATTCGTGAACCTATGGGGGGTGCTCATAGAGATCCAGAAGCTGCTGTCCGAAATGTTAAACGCGCAATAAAAAAGCATCTTAGTGAATTACTACAGATGAACGGAGAACAACTCATAGAACAACGATATGAACGTTATAGAAACCTGGGATTATATGGGGAGGATAGCCTATAACAATAACATTTCATATTATACCATTTCTAATTGAAAATGTCTCATTTTTGTACCACAAACTTTTAGTTTGTGTCCTGAGTGTAACCCTGCTGGCGAGGTTTCCTAACCTCGCTAAATTACCGAAATATTTTATTAATTTTCATTTGAAAACACAACCACAATATAAACTACAGAAGAAAATTAAATACATAATTCTAATAAAAAATGAAAATCCGCCCCACATTTGACAAATATGAAAATACGCACTATTACCACAGGTATTCCCTTTCCTCTCTCGTCTTACCAACTACAACGTGCCGCAAAATTTAACACTGCCTGCAAGTCAAAAATTGAAGCTAACGGATATGAGGTACAAACGACACGTGTAAGCTGCCAAATCTGGGATGAGTATCGTGATATAGATACCATCCTGACGTTAGAGACTCATGCTAAGGAATCGGGAATAGAATTTCTTAGTTTGGGTACGATCCCACCAGAAAAACGTTGCACAGAAACACATCTCGCGCAGGTCGCAGATGTAATTGTGAGGAGCGAAATTCTCTTTGCCACCGTTACCTTGACGACACAATCCGGGCAAGTCATACCGCATATCGCTGAAAGCACTGCGGAAATCATACGGCAGATAGCACATAGAACCGATGCAGGTTATGGAAACCTACGTTTTGCTGCGCTGATGAGCTGTCCACCCAATACGCCGTTCTTTCCTGCTGCATACTGGCAAGACACAAGAACCAACTTCAGTATCGGATGGCAAGCGATTGATTTTGTGGATGATGCTTTCGCAAACTCTCCTAATTTAGACACCGCACTACAAAATCTAAAATCTACCATGGAGTCAGAAGGACAGAAGATTGTATCGCTTGCTGAAACGATAGCAAAGGAATGGGGAATAAAGTTTGTAGGGTTAGATGTCTCTCTTGCACCTATGGGTGATGATAGTATCGCATACGCAATGGAACACCAACTCCCCGGCTGCTTCGGAGATTGTGGCACCTTGACGGTCGCAGCAGGGTTAACACGTACATTAAAATCGCTATCCCTACCGTTATGCGGGTATTCTGGATTGATGTTACCTGTTCTTGAAGATGTCGGATTGGGAAAACGTAGTGAAGAGTGTTATTTCAATTTAGACAGTCTGCTCCTCTATTCCACAATCTGCGGCACGGGTCTGGATACAATCCCTATCCCCGGTGATGCTACCACAACGCAAATCGCTGCCATATTATCTGATGTTGCAACCCTCTCTATGCGACTCAATAAACCGTTATCTGTCCGTCTTTTTCCTGTTCCTGGACTCAAAGCAGGAGACATTACGCAGTTTGAGTCTCCATATCTGACAAATACTGCTGTGATGCAGATTTAGAAGGTATAGTCTTGTAACAATAACAAGGCTGAGATTGAACTTTTTCCCTTGCCATTTGTCATAGCATTTGATAAGATAACTACAAAATACAGCATGCTGCAATAGGAAAGGGAATCATCACAATGGCAGACCAACCGAATGTACTTCTTATCTCAACAGACCATTGGCCCAACTCACTTCTCGGTGCCAGTGGACATCCAGATATCCAAACACCAACACTTGATACACTTGCCCGTGCAGGCACGCGTTACACACGAGGCTATAGCGAATGTCCTGTCTGTGTTCCGGCACGTAAAACATTGATGACAGGCACAACAACACGCACACACAAAGATAGAGTATTCAATGATAAGAAAGGAATAGATGGACTCCCGACCATCGCTCAGACTTTTCGGGATGCAGGCTATCAAGCTTACGCTGTCGGTAAATTACATGTCTATCCTCAACGAGCCCGCATCGGGTTTGACGATGTCATTTTAGGTGAGGAAGGAAGATTACAATACGGGGTTATTGACGATTATGAACTCTTCCTTGGTGATAGAGGATATGCTGGACAGCAGTTTGCACACGGCATGTGTAACAACGATTATCTAAATCGTACCTGGCATCTTCCAGAGGATTGTCATGTCACGAACTGGAGCAGCCAACAGATGGTGCGGACAATTAAGCGACGCGACCCAACGCGTCCGGGATTCTGGTTCCTATCCTATTGCCACCCGCATCCACCTTTGGCACCTTTACAATGCTATATGGATATGTATCGTGATATTGACATTGAGATGCCATTTCACGGTGAATGGTCTAAAGACACAGAAAAGTTGCCTTTACCGTTAAAATCACGGCAGGCACAGGATGCACAATACAGTGAGAATCTGATGCGTTCTGCGCGCCAAGCTTTTTATGCACTTTGTACACATATTGACCATCAATTGCGTATCGTTATCGGTACATTGCGCGAAGAAGGATTACTAAGCAATACGATTATTCTGTTTACATCTGACCATGGAGATATGCTGGGGAATCATAGGATGTGGGCAAAACGGCTCTATTATGAAGATTCTACTAATGTACCGATGATTCTTGTAGGCACGGCTGGAGATGAACGATTGGGACATAACAGAGTTGATGATCGACTTGTCGGATGGCAAGATGTTATGCCTACTTTACTCCATCTCGCAGGAATTGAAATTCCGGATACAGTAGATGGGATGCCAATGGTAGGAGACAATAAACGGGAATGGTTATACGGTGAAGTAGGGAGTGGTGGTAGTGCCACGCGTATGATTCATGAGGGACGCTATAAACTCATCTATTATGCTATGGGAAACTATTTACAACTCTTTGATTTGGAAGAGGATCCGAGGGAGTTAAACGACTTGTCCGATTCACCGAATCATTCGGATATACGGGAACGGTTGACGCAACTTCTGATAGGTGAACTCTATGGTGGTGATGAAGAATGGGTGCAAGATGGTGCGCTTGTCGGGCTGCCTGATAAGCCGTATCGACCATCTGCAAATAGGAGTCTATCTGGTCAGCGTGGACTCCACTGGCCACAATCCCCCTCTACTGGACGTTGAATGTGCTGATTAAATGTGGTATTATTTTATCATTGAAATAGGTAGTGCGACGTTGAGTCCTGGAGAAAATGATGCAATTCACCGACGAAGAAATTAATCGTCAAATACTTTTAGGAGAAGACAGCCACTGGGAATTCAAGGAAATTGTGTTCGCTGGAAACAAACCCAAGAGTCCAAACCGAGATGACCTTGCTGACGAACTTGCTGCTTTCGCCAATACAGAAGGAGGCGTTGTATTATGTGGTGTGACAGATAATGGTGATGTTCAGGGGATGTCACGTGAACAGATGGATCTATTGGAATCGTTCTTGGTAGAGATTTGCACTGATACATTAAAACCTCCGATCCGTCCTACAATACTCCGCAGAGAATTGCAACAAGGAAAACCGTTCCTTCTTGTTGAGATTCCTCAGGGGCATACGCAACACGATAGTCCTGGAGGTAGTTTTTATAGAGTAGGTAGCTCAAAACGCAAGATGACCAGCGATGAAATGCTGCATCTTGCACAGCGACGGGGACAGTCACGGTTCCACCGGTTTGATAAACAGACAGTACCGAGAACTGGCTTTGGTTCGCTGGTTGAATCCTTGTGGAAGCCATTGTTGAGCGCTGAAGGTGCGACTGCACCGGAATTAGCCTTGGAAAAGATGGGACTTCTGGCGGAAGATGAAAACGGTACACTACGCGCTACTGTAGCAGGAATTATGTTATGTAGTTCTTCACCTGAAGAATGGCTACCTAACGCCTGTATCTCTGCAACTTGTTATAGAGGTAAAGACCGTTCATCTGGACAGATAGATGCTCAGGAAATTGCAGGTCCTTTAAATCGACAAATTGCAGAGGCGGTTGCATTTTCAGTTCGCAACATGCGCGTCGGTGCTTACAAAGACCCCGCTCGCACTGACCTGCCACAGTATAGCGAAAAGGCACTGTTTGAAGCAATTGTAAACGCAGTTGTCCATCGAGACTATGCAATTCGAGGTAGTAGAATTCGGATATCTATGTTTTCAAACCGTATTGAGATTATCTCACCAGGAGGATTACCAAACAATCTGACAATTGATAGCATGAATGTCCGACAATCTACGCGAAACGAGGCACTTGCTTCAATGTTCGGAAGGATGTCTGTTGAAAATATACGTGGTTCGACCGAACGACAATTCTTTATGGAACGGCGTGGAGACGGTGTACCAATCATTTTTCGTGAAACTGAGGAATTGAGCGGACAACTTCCCAAATATGAACTGATCGATGGTTCCGACCTTCTTCTTACCATTCCAGCTGCAGATACGCATCTTACGCCGGCAACTGTTGACATCTTTGTTCATGACAACGGTGTGCCGCTGCAACATGTTGATCTATTAGTGATGTATCCGAATAAAACGTGGAAGCAGGCAGACACCGATGAAAACGGTAATGCACAGATCGATTTGCAAACGGTAAATCTTCCAATGACGGTATTTGCTGCATCCCCAGGTTATACTGCACACCTTGGAATGACTGGGTGCCGGCGAAAAGAGGACTGGCACTTGAAATGCAGCGTCTTCAAAACGGTGGTTCAATTATTTTCACCAATGCAAAAGGTAGAATTCCAGGAGTTACAGGCATATTGAATCCTATACGTGACTCCCGTGACCGTACCTATCTCTATGCTTCAAATATCACTATAAATGAAGGACAGAAACAACCAGTATACTTCATTCTCGGTGAAGATTTATATCTTACCGATGCAGATGGAAAAGAGTTGATGATACGAATCGCTGCAATCGTAGGTAAATCTGTACTTATAGAGTTTCAGCCTTATGCCAAAGGAAACAAAAAATGACAGTAAAAGAATTAATGGAACTTCTACAACTATTTCAAATATAACGGGTTTCCCATATTTTATAATAACTGCTCATGAGATATAAACAAATAGAAATGGTATTAGAAATGTTTTCAAACCGTGTAACTACTCTGTGTGCTCGTATAGTGGCAAATACATCAGAAACAGAATCGCTTGTCAACCTACGTGACACATTTTTGCCGAATTTATTGTCAGGAGAGGTCAGGGTGGACGATGCGGCTGAGATATTGGAGGAAAATTATGGCGAAAAATCCTAAAGTATTTATTTCATATTCCCATGACTCTCCAGAACATAAGCAGTGGGTCTCCGAACTCGCTGCACGACTTCGTCGCAACGGTGTTGATGCAATACTTGACCAATGGGACATCGGCCTGGGTGATGATATAACAAGATTCATGGAACGAGGCATCGTAGATGCTGATAGGGTGCTGGTAATTTGCACAGACAAATACGTGAGCAAGGCAAACGCTGATGAGGGGGGTGTTGGCTATGAACGTATGATTGTAAACGCGGAACTTGTCCAGAATTTAGGAACAGATAAATTCATTCCTATCATCCGTCAGGCATCAGGCAAAGCAAAAACACCAACATTTTTAGGAACAAGAGTCTATGCCGACTTTACAAGTGGTAGTCAATTTGATGCAGAGTGTGAAAAGTTAATTCGTGAACTCTACAAAATGCCAATTGTGCAAAGACCTCCTTTGGGAAAAAATCCATTCACTCCTGTAGAATTAGACAGGCAACTGACTGATATTCCTGAGGAAGTTAAATCTGCATCAGAAGCTTACAAAACAGCAACTAAACTTGCACGGGCAGGAGACACACTCGGATGGCGGGAACTTATCAAAAAGATTCGGCCAAACGCATTCAAAACTTTAGTCCAATGGCGGCAAGATGAATTGGATGGACAAGAACCTAGAGACGAAGAACAATTAGTTCAGGTTGTGGATAAAGCGGTTGAAATAATTTCCCCCTTAATGGTCGTTGCATTAGCTGGAGTCGAATCTGGCAGAGAGGAATATAAGAATCAAAAATCCTTTCTTGATGATCTGTTAAACATTGTGGAATGGAATCTTGCTGGGTACGAAGTTTGGATACGTCTCCCGAATGCATTAGGGTACGTATATCACAGTCTGCACGGAAGTATTAGTCTTAGTACCAATCAGATAGACCTTGCTCTTGATCTGGCACGAGTTAAAATTCCTGTTGCAGGCGGAACAAAGTTCTTGCACCTATGGGAAATGAGCGAACTTAGAGGTTATGCACTTTCAATTAGTGGTACCCGTGGTGGGAATAGTCTTGAGAGTTGGGACTATTTAGCAAATGCCTATAACAGAGGGGATAAATGGGATTGGTTACCTCGTATCTTTGAAGATAATTCGGAGTACCAAACTTCACTGGTTGCGTATTACATAGCTCTTAATATCCATGAATTAGCAACGGCGATCGCTGCAGGTAGAGCCAACACCTTGAAAACAGGCTCTGAATATTGGTTCACAGTACCATTAACTTTTCTCTTTCAAGACTACGATATAACGAAACGAGCGACTTCTTTACTGCGTCGTAATCCAGAAACACTCATGGAATTATGGACCTGCTTAAATGTCACACGTGAGCAAATGGAAAACTCATGGATTGATTGGTGTCGTTTGATTGAAAACGAATTGATAAAACTATTAATGTATAGAAAAGATAATAATCCGGATCCTCTTTTGGGGTTTGCTGATATTTTTCAGCATCTTTTTGAGGGTTTGTAGGTTTACCACACATTGACCAAAACTCTTGAACAGTCCGATTTATCATCTAAATATAAAGCATATTATAGAGTTGTTGTTGGGATAAGTTGACTTCAATTGACTTTGTTTTTACCGAGCAGCATCCAAATTTGAGCAATTTTCTTCACACCAAATTGGAAATATAAAAGATGACAGAACATCTCAAAGTGTTCATTTCATACTCTCATGATTCTTCAGATCACAAGTTATGGATATCCGCACTTGCGGAAAAACTTCGACGTAGTGGTGTTGATGTAATACTTGATCAGTGGGAACTGACTCTGGACGAGGACTCGACACAATTTATAGAATCTGGTGTTAGGGATTCTGATAGGGTCCTTGTTATTTGCACGGACAGTTATGTGAGAAAGGCGAACAGTGGTGAAGATGGAGTCGGATACGAACCAACGATTCTAACAAAGGAAATTGTTGAAAATATTGGAATTAATAAATTCATTCCCATAATTCGTCAGACGTTATGGGAGGAAAAAACACCTACTTTCTTGCAAAAACAAGTTTCTATTGACTTTACGGATGACGAACAATTTGATGCGAAATTTGAGGAACTGCTGCATGATGAACGCCTCTTAGTTCTGCCCTTACAAAGACCTGATGTCCCACACATTGAGTCATTGAGGATAAAAAACTACCGCACACTAAGAGATATAGAATTGAAAGAGCTTAAACCGTTAACTGTCTTTTTAGGCGCAAACGGTAGCGGTAAATCAACTCTATTTGATGTCTTTGCTTTTCTCTCTGAATGTTTCACAGTTGGGTTAGATAGAGCGTGGAATAAAAGAGGTGGACTTAAAGAACTGAAAAGTCGTGGTTGTGATGGTCCAATTGAATTTGAGTTAAAATATCGTGAGAAACCAAAATCACCAATTATCACGTACCATCTGTCTATTGATGAAAATACAGAAAGCCCTTTTGTTGAAACTGAGTGGATGCAATGGAGGGTGGGTAGAGGCGGAAAACATGTTCGTTTCCTTAATTTTGAGCGTGGAACAGGGAGTGTTATCCCTGGGGAAAAACCGGATAAATCTGGGACTCTAATTAAAGAACAACTTGATGATCCATCTACACTTGCTGTTAGCATGTTGGGGCAGTCTGCACACCATCCCCGCGTGAGTGCCCTTAGGCGTTTTATTATAGACTGGCACCTCTCTTATCTTTCTACCGATGCCATGCGCGATGTCACTGAAGCTGGACCGCAAAGTAGATTATCCCAAACTGGAGACAATCTGCCCAATGTTATCCAGTACCTGCAAAAGAAATATCCAGAACGTTTGGAAAAAATTATCTCGGTGCTGTCGGAACGGGTGCCGCGCTTAGAAAACATAGACACGAAATCTATGATAGACGGTCGACTCTTACTACACATTAAAGATGCACCTTTTGAACAACCTATTTTGGCAAAGTTCACCTCTGATGGCACGTTAAAGCTGCTAGCTTATCTCACACTGTTTCATGATAGACAACCGCCACAATTGATCGGTATTGAAGAACCTGAGAATTACTTACATCCGCGTCTCCTGACCGGTTTTGTGGAGGACTGTATTAAGGCATCCATGGGGGGGCAATTCATAATCACCACGCATTCACCTCAATTTGTTAATGAATTTACCACCGAAGAGGTGTGGGTGCTGTATCGAGATGAACAAGGTTTCACAGTGTGCAAACGCGCGTCGGACATGCTCGGAATCAATCATTTTATGGAAGCAGGGGCAAAGTTAGGGCAGCTCTGGAGGGAAGGGTTCTTTGAATTCGGTGATCCGTTGACCAACGCAGGAGGCCCAAAGCGAGGTCTGCATGCACATTAAATTCTTCTTGGAAGAGCTTTCTGCTGAGGTAGCATTAAGGAACATCTTGCCCAAGATTCTTTCATCAGATGTCATTTGTATCTTCCATGCATTTGAAGGAAAAGATGATATGCTCAAAAAATTGCCAAAGCTTATGAAAAGACACCAATGGATACCTAACGACTGGAGAATTTTCGTGCTTATTGATGAAGACCGAAAAGACTGCCACCAATTGAAAGAAAGGTTAGAGGCAGCTGCACACGAGGTTGGTTTTGTGACAAAGTCCAGCGCGGATCCAAACGAAGATTTTCAAGTTGTCAATAGAATAGCAATTGAAGAATTAGAGGCATGGTTTTTTGGAGATGTTGAAGCTTTACACACGGCTTATCCAAGAATCCCAATAAGTCTCCAATCTAAGGCAAAATATAGGAATCCAGACGCAATCCAGGGCGGCACGTCCGAAGCATTAGAACATTTATTGATACAGAAAAACTACTATAGAGGACGGATACCTAAACCTACAGTAGCACAAAACATAGCGCAACACATGGAACCGAGTCGGAACAGATCAAAAAGTTTTCAGGTGTTTATTGAAGGACTCAAGGCATGTGTGGGCAAAGAATCGCTAGTATAAGACTGTTTTAGAACAAGCAGAAGTCTTGTGTAAAGATTGGGTAGTTGAAAATTGAGGCAACTTCGTGAACAATCCGTATGAATCCTAAACTTGTGCATTTAATCTCGTATTCAATTGGTAATGCTTTTAGAGTGTCGGAAATTCTTACATCCTTGACAAAACCGAAAGAATGCGTTAGACTAATTCTATTCAAACTATCACCGCAATCTTATGCGGAATAACTATGAGGGAGAAACATGTTAGCAGAAATTATACAAAGAGAAGGTGTCATTATCATACGTCCAACTGGACGCATGATCGGTGCAGCAAACGTTGAACTCAGACAGCAGATACATGAAGAACTTGAGGAATACTTTGATTCACCAAAGGTTGTGTTTAACCTTGAAGAGGTTACACGTATGGATAGTAGTGGCTTAGGTACGCTCGTTTCAGTGCATGTCACTATTACCCGCAAAGGTGGACGGACTGCACTTGTAAATGCAGGCGCGCATATCAGAAACCTACTCGTACTTGGAAGGTTAGCAACCGTATTTGAGAATTACGACAGTGAAGAGGAAGCAATCCTTGAACTGAGTGCTGAAAAGAGTTAGGTATACAGGTTACAAGATACTTTTCAACATTATCAGCAGATATGTTTGTATTCATTTATAAATACTATGAAGGAGATGTATGGCAAATCAGAACGACCTAACACTCACTGTCAACGCAGGATTTCACAATCGGGAGGGGTGTCCTGTTGTCGTTAATTCGGATCATCCCAGTCTTCCCGCCCTTGTTGGACAAGACCTAATCCTAACCGATAAGGATAGCGGAGATGTCATATCAGCACAATGCTACAAAGGTGAAGAGAAAGAGACTACGACCTTAGCATGGATACTTGATGGGCTCGCCGCAGGTGCTTCCCGCACCTATCTACTCTCAGAGGGAACCATTAACACGGAAACTGGGGTTGAATTGAAATACGGGACAGAAACAA
The DNA here is from genome assembly GCA_965261435.1 of Candidatus Poribacteria bacterium. Lineage (GTDB taxonomy): Bacteria > Poribacteria > WGA-4E > WGA-4E > WGA-3G > MSPOR6. The sequence continues at coordinate 270,244 of CBDHDL010000021.1, read as the reverse complement.
TTGATGTGACACTCAACGGAAGACCTTTTACCACGTTTCGTTATGGAAGCACACAGTTCCGTCCTTATTTCTTTCCTGTTTTAGGCCCGAATGGATGTGAAGTCACACGGGGTGAAACGATCGACATCTCAAAAGACCACGTCCATCACCGTTCGCTATACGTCGCTTATGGCGAAGTCAATGACGTTGACCTATGGGGTGAAGGAAGTCATTGCGGAAGAGTTGTTCCGCAAGGTTTCAGTCAAAAACATGGGGGTGCTGTTGTTAGTAGAATCTATACTGACAACAATTGGGAAACCAAAGATGGCGACGTCTTGATGACAGATAAACAGCATTTTCGTATCTATAATCTGCCTGAAGATGGTGCCATTTTTGACCTTGATTTGAGCTTCATCGCTACTGCTGGTGATGTCCACTTCGGTGATACGAAAGAGGGCGGTATCATGTGTGTTCGTGTGAACCCTTCTATGAACGCTTCTGAGGGCGGTCAGATTGAGAACGCGTTTGGCGGCATCAATGAAGGCGAAACGTGGGGTAAACGCTCTAACTGGTGCGATTATTCTGGAGTCGTTGACGGTACTTCTGTCGGTATAGCAGTTTTCGACCACATCGTGAATCCACGTTATCCGACATACTGGCACGTTCGTAATTACGGACTCATGGGAAGCAACATTTTTGGGAGTGGTACTTTTGAACGGGATCCATCTAAAGACGGCTCTTACATACTAAAAGAGGGTGAGGAGATGCACTTTAGATTCCGTGTGTTAATCCACGCTGGTGATGCTACTGAAGGTAAGGTCGCTCAGAAATATCACGATTTCATTAACCCACCGACTGTTGAGATTTCAGAAGATTAAGTCAACCCATCTTTTCAACAGTCTAAAAGAACTTCTTCAAAAGGAGACATAAATATGGCAATACCTACAATCCATGTCGGTTGCACACATTTTGCGCATGGACGTTTACAAGCACAAGTCAACACAAATGGACTTGAACCTGTTGCTTGTGTGGATATCAACCTTGAAGCCGCAAAAGGTGGCGTTGAATCAATAAATGGTGCGCCTGAAGGACTATCAGAACGCATCTACACAACAATCACTGAAGCAAAAGATAAGCATCCACAGGTTGAGGCGTGTCTAATATACGCATCAACAACTGTGCATGCAGAACTCATTGTTGAAAGCTTGAATCTCGGCTTGCATACAGTCTGTGTAAAACCAATTGCCACCACACAGGCAGAATTTCGAGACATCATCCAAGCACATAAAGCGAACCCCGGAACATTGTTGGTACAGGGGCAGAACAAGCGATGGAATCCTGCTGCTGCGAAAATGCGTGAATGGCTACGTGAAGATGGCGGTATCGGTGAAATGTTGGGCGGTGAGTGTCGATTCTGGATACGGCAAAACCTGTTTACGGGTCCCGATTCACGCCAACCCGATGCTTATGTTGACGGGTTATATTTCCACGCAGGCTGCAGTCATCAACTTGATCAACTCGTTGCAGCGAAAGGACTTCCGAAGTACGTTACAGCACAAGTTCACAATCGTCGCGATCCTGCATTAGGACAGATAGATGCTTGGGGAACTGCGGGTGGCAATGCTTTGATGGAGTACGCAAACGGGGCTCCGTTCACGTATGCTGGTACACGTGCAGGACACATGGGGGCTTACGGTTGGAGCGGAAGTTGGACTTTCCACGGTGAAGAGGGAGACCTGCGTAGAGATGGTGGACACCTGCAACTATTCCGAACAGGACAAAATATCGAAGACCTTAACCTGCAAGACCTACACGGCGGATTGATTGAAGATGATAGGCTACAATTCGATGCTTTCGCTGATGCTATTACTATTGGAAAAGACCGAGATTGGATACAAGATTCTACACTTGGAACCTGGATACTGATGGAAGCATGTAATGAATCTGCAAGAACACGTGAACGTGTTGATGTTGATGCATTTGCAGCGAAGATGCTCGCTTAATTTCTTTACTGAGAAATCAATGAAGTTTCTTACATTTTTTGTTGCTGCAATACTTAGCACAACAATATTCATTGCATGTGAATTTGTCCGTCCATTACCAGGCAAAGAGGTTCCTGATACACCGCAAATCAGCACGCAATTGGTGCAAAGTGCCTTGTCGAATCTTGCTGACACTGCAAATGAACGCGCTTTCGTTGACCTTGCTAACGCAGCAAGCGACCTCTCAGAAACACTCACAATTGATGATGGAACATCGGTGGAACCACTGTTTTCAAAAATTGTTGAACTTGCAGGTGCTGCAACTATTTTAGAACACGCATTCGTTGATTCAGGATGTGAAATAGGATTACAGAAATTTGCTGAAGCATCAATGGACGCAGTAAAGGCATACACAATCAGGGATGCTACTCAGATGGGACAAGCATTACAAAACCTTGTTCACGGCGCATTGGCAGCTGAAATGCAATTAAGACAATTACCAGTTGAGAGCGTTTTTATGCCATTTGCTTTCGGATACGGACCCGCCATTGATTCTACATGGAACGAGTTTTTTCATACTGACGGACCAAACGACCCACTGTATGTACCCGGTCTAATATTGATCCAGTACGACGAGACAATACAACCCATTGAAGAATCAAGAGCAGTTGTAACAGACTTTTTATCTCAAAAAGGATACAGTGTTCAGGTGGAAGGATTGTCAAGGGCTGTTGGATTAGGAAAAAACAAGTGGTTCCATCTCAAAGCTTACACAGAGCATGTGCAAGTGAAAGAGGTGAACGGCTATATTGAGTCCATAGACTTAGGTACGGATGTTGATCCACTGCTTATTATGGTGGAATTATTCGACACCCCTGGCGTTACTCTTGTCCAACCCGCTGTCTTTGAGGTTCATGTTGATCCTGTTCCACCCTCTGAAGGTTATTATATAATTCGTAGGGCGGCAGCTAAATATAATGAGGCGTGGTGCCAAAACAATTTTGCCGTTATAGACAACATCTTAATTGAAGAAACCGGTTTAGATTTCTTTGATTACACTTTTGCCCGAAAACTTGCTGACATTACAGCGGAGGAATTTCCAGATACCGTAGAAAGCATCCAAAGGAATCGGTTTTCCCTCCGCTGGATAGCAGAAGTATTTCTTATGATTTACTCTTGGAATCCAGAGAGAACCATTGATGAGACTATTGACCGTTTCCGAGATTATATTAGAACATGGGGTGTAGGTATTAGTCATCTGAAATTTGATCACTACTACCAAACTACTGATTATTGGAAGCAACTTGTCACTGATCATCTCAATCAATAATGGAGACTTTCATGCAATCACCAGATGGCATTACCACTGCAGTGTTTCGTATGAAGTTTTTTAAACTATTTTTCCTCGCAGCACTCAGTGCAACAATACTCACTGGATGTGAGAGGCAATTTGTATCACCGATAGATCCGACTGATCCATCGCAAATCGATACACAATTAGCACAAAATGCTCTTTCTGACCTTGCTGATACGGCAGCGTCACAAGGATTATTGAATCTTGCTGCCGCTGCAACTGAATTTGTAGAAGCACTTGCAACGGAAGATCAGACATCTGTACAGCCGACATTCTCAAAGTTGTCTCGGCTTGCAAGTGAAGTAACTTACCTGATATATTTATTTGACTACGCATCATCATGCACCGTTGAATTAACTCCATTTGCGGAAGCAACCTTAGACGCGATAAAAGTCTATACGATAAGGAATGCAGCGGAAATGAATCACGCATTACAAGAGCTTGCTCAAGAAGCAAGAACAGCGAATATGACATTGCAAAGTTTATCTGACCTGATTACCTTGAATAACTCTTTTAAACCATTTGTTTTTGGGTATCGTATGCGTGGTTTGCCTGATCGGCCTACTAATGCTCAAGTACTCGGAAAAATGGACTTAAGATACGAGAATATTGACATAGGAAATGAGACAGACACTGCTGTCATTGATTTTCTGGCTACCAAAGGATACAAAGCAATACGTCGTTACGGTTATTCAAGTGGTGAATGTTCCTATTCGTATGTTATTGACTTTGGTGCTCAAGTTGATATACGGCTAATTATAAAAGAATATTGGGAGGAATTACTAAACATACCTAACCTTGTGAGCATAGAGACAGTAGCGGACTGTCCATTTCCTGGGCCTACTGCAGTACCACCGCTATATGTAGATGAACTCAATAAATTAATTACTAATTCGATATCCTACAGATACAATAGAGCATGGTGTGAAGGGACTCTTGACCTTAACACTATAGACAACATCTTATTTGAGGAAAGCAAATTGGATTTTCTCAACTATGCGTTTCTCCGAAGACTTGCTGACATTTTCATAGAAGAAAAACCGCAAGTTACTGAATTTATCGGTTCAAATGTGCCTTCATTATTCAGATCGATACTCCTTGAATTCCTTAGACTTTACTTTCAAAATTCGGGAAAAACGGACAACGAACTTGTTGAAATGTACCCGAAGTATGACCTATGGTCTCGCACCCCAGTCCCAATCGCAGTGGATGTTGATGAAAATTCTTTTCGATCACCAGAGAAAACAATAGACGAAATTATTGAAATCTTCAGACAATCTGTAAGAAATGGCAATGTAGATATTACAGCGGATAAGGCACCTGATTCTTATTACTATTACTATTACTATTACGATTACTATGACTATTACTTAGGACTTAGGCATTTTTGAAGATTATTGATGGATTAGAGAGTTGATATCGCATATAACCATTCAATAAACTGTCTTTGCGTTGGTAAATCGTTTGACCGACCTTCTTTATAGAATGTGTAAATGTAGTCATAATAGAATAGTATATACCATTTTATAAAAATGTGCAGATCTTGTTACTATTACTGGAATTGGAGTTAAAGAATGGAGGTTAAAATGCAATCACCACACGGATCAGCATTTCGTCCATCAATAATGGGCAGCAACGGTATGGTTACGTCAGGACACGTCCTTGCTTCACATGCAGGCATCCAAACAATGATGGCAGGTGGCAACGCCGTTGATGCTGCAATAGCAACCGCAGCTGCACTCGGTGTCGTTGAACCTGCCGGGTCCGGTGTCGGCGGAGATGGATTTATTCTCATCTATTGGGCAGAAACAGGACAGGTTGCAGCAGTAAATGCCACAGGGCCTGCACCGCGTGCCGCAACACGCGAAACCTATCTCAAAAACGGCGGTATTCCCATGAAAGGCATGCGAAGTGTTTCTGTGCCTGGACTTGTTGATGGTTGGCTACTGGCACATGAACGTTATGGCACCCTAAAGTTAGATGAAGTCTTCGCTCCCGCAATTTCTCTGTGTGAAGAAGGTTTTCCTGTGAGTCATAGGCTCGCAGGTAGTCTGAGAGGGCAGAACACGATCTTCGCTGCTGAACCAGACAGTCGTGCTATCTTTACAAATGATGGTGATCCTATTCCCGCAGGTGAACTCCTCGCAAATCCAAATCTCGGCACAACACTACGCAAATTAGCTAAAGATGGGCGAGATATATTCTATAAGGGTGAGATCGCAAAAGCAATCGGTGAATTCAGCCATGCTTACGATGGACTATTAACCGCGGAAGACCTTGCTAACTACAACGCACATTGGGACGAACCGATAAGTGTTAACTACCGAGGTTATGAAGTATATGAGATGCCGCCTAACTCAAGCGGACATATCCTATTACAAGAATTGAACGTTGTTGAACTGTTTGATTTACAAACGTTGGGATGTAACACTGCCGAAAGCGTGCATCTGATGGTGGAAGCGAAAAAACTCGCATTTGCTGACAGAGAAAAATTCATGGCTGACCCGAATTGGGTAGATGTTCCGATAGAAGGGATGCTGTCAAAATCTTATGCTGCCGAACAATCGAAACGAATTGATTTAGAAAAGGCTGCTGTTGATGTCCCCGCGGGTGGACCCGAATCACATGAAGATACAACATGCTTTTGCGTCGCTGACCGTGAGGGGAATCTTGTTTGTGTGCTACAAAGTATTCAATCCGGTTTTGGTTCAGGTTTAATAGCGGGGGATACGGGTATTCTGCTGAATAATCGAATGACCTATTGGCATCTGGAGGAGAATCATCCGAACTGTTTAATGCCCGGTAAACGTGTGCGTCATACGATGAATCCTGTTATCGTCACAAAAGATGGAAAACCTGTATTAACGTGCGGAACACCAGGGGCTGATACGCAGGTACAAACAAATCTACAATTAGTTACACATGTCCTTGACTTTGGCATGACACCGCAAGAAGCGGTTTCTTCGCCGCGTTGGCGAAGTCTACAAAACCCAATGGAATCTACAATACCGCATACTTGCTCTAATCACCTTCAGTTAGAGACACGATTTTCTATGGATACGCAAGAAGGTTTAGCACAGAAAGAGCATGAACTCCAACTTGTCGGTGATTGGGGTGGTCCGGGCAGCGCACAGATGATTATGGTTCATCCCGAATCAGGGGCACTCATCGGCGGATCCGATCCAAGAACTGATGGATATGCTGTAACTTTTTAGTTTGCAATCGGAATAAACACTGAAAAACGGAGATATAAATGAAAATATTAGTCACAGGCGGCACGGGTCGCATAGGATCAAACCTTACCAAAAGCCTATTGGAAAAGGGACACGAAATCCGTTGTTTTACCTATCCCGGTGATACCAATCGTGTTGATAGGTGGAAAGGTAATGACAAAGTTGAAACCTTCCTCGGTGATCTGCGCGAATATGAAGATGTCAAAAAAGCGGTTGACGGTGTTGATGCAATTTATCATATTGCGGCAGCTTTCGGAGGACCATTTAACAACCGCGAATATTTAGCTATCAATGGGATGGGAACGCTTAATATCTTAGAATGTATTCGCGAATTTAATAAAGACATACATCGGCTTGTTTATGCCTGTACGGAAGCAATCTATTGGGAACTTACAGAAAAAGGCAGACTCTTCGATGAACCCGTCACGGAGGACATGGTGGCAAAATACCACAACATGCCCTATTTCCTTACGAAATGGATAGGTGAAGAACTTTGTATGACGTATCATCATCAATACGGCGTTCCATCCACAGTCTTTCGGTTTACAACTGTGGTTGAGCCAAGTGAATTTCTGAATGATGATGGATTACCAAAAATGTTTGTCTTTAGTAATATCTATAATCGCTACAAGAATTACAAAGGTGACGATCCCGCAGAATTAGAAACCGCAGATGCTGTAATGAACGCATGGAATGGTGAAGAGAAATTCATACTCAAACGCAATCCTGATGGGCGTCCATACAAAGAGCATTTTACTGATATACGGGATATCGTTCAAGGTTTGGTATTAGGTATAGAGAAAGATGCCGCAGCAGGTCAAGAGTTCACACTCGGTGGCAATGGTGTCTTTGACTACGAGAAAATTATACCTTATCTATGTGATCGTTATAAGATGGATTATGCTGATATCAAACTAACGAATTCAAACTATTTTGAATTCGATCTGAGCAAAATCAAAACACTGCTGGATTTTGAACCACAACATGATATCGCAAGCATACTTGATGCTGCGGAAGCAATGAGACGTGGTGAAGATGTAGGTATTATTCCTACAGGTGTCAGGTGGGGAAATAGTTAATTTTCCTTGAAAACTATATATTAATCGGTTAAACTTAATAGGAAGCACAAAAGAAACACATTGACCTTATGTACTGAACATCTTAGGAGACTGACTATGCAAATAGAATCTTGGAAGACATACCGAAATTGGGCGTTTTTTATTACCTTTGTATTCTTGGTGGTGGGGTGTGCAACAGTCACAACGATGCGGACTACGGAGACTTATGCGCCATCAAGTACAAAACACTTAGATAGACACATTGACGTTGTCCTGAAACGTGAAGGGATTACACCTTCACGACAAACAGATGATGCCGAGTTTTTAAGACGTATCCACTTAGACATGACTGGCGTAATTCCAACACCTGAACAGGTAATGGACTTTGTTAACGACGGTTCAAAAAACAAACGTTCTAAAAAGATTGATGAACTTCTGGCAAGCAAAGAATCAGTAGATTATTGGACACTCTTGTGGGTGAATTGGTTAATCGGGAGACGTGATGAAGGTGATGATCGACGCGTCGGTCTAACGGGGTGGGTCAAGGACGCACTTGAAACAAACATGCCTTACAATCAATTTGTGAGTGAGCTCGTTGCTGCCGATGGTGAATTACAGGATAATGCGGCAGGCAACTATGTCCTGCGTTATGAAAGATCACCAGTCTTTTTAACATCTCACACATCTCGCCTTTTCCTCGGTCTACCGATGCAATGTGCTGAATGTCATGATCATAAGACAGAGGCATGGTTGCAGGAGGATTTCTACAGCATTGCTGCCTTTTTCACTGGTATCAGGAGTGAAGAAAAAGGGTATATCAAGGATATGATGGGTAAAAATACCGAGATGGAAAATTATCTCATCACCAATTCACCCGAAGTGCAAATGGCGTCCTACATGTTTGACGGTACGAGTGAATCTGTTCCGCCACGATTTCTTGATGGGACAGATTATAGAGGGGAAAACACCAAAAAACGTCAGGCTCTTGCTGAATGGATGACCGCTAATGACAACCCATACTTTAGCAAAGCCATCGTAAATCGTATTTGGAAACATTTCATGGGACGAGCTTTTGTTGAACCAGTTGACGGTTTCGGTGAAGAATATCCTCCTACCAATCCTGATTTATTAGCATGGTTAGCTGAAGACTTCGTTATTCATGGATTTGACTTACAGCATCTAATGCGGACCATTCTTCATTCCAAAGCATATCAGCGAAGTTCTGTAACAAACGATAGTAATAAAGACGATGAAATTTATTACTCCCACGCTTATATGAAACCATTGAGTGCTGAACAGTTCTTCTATTCTATGCTGCAAGCCACAGGGTTTGAAAGACTTCAAAAACGGAAAGACCCTGGACAGGTTGAGAACATGAAGCGTCAACACCTGAGACGTTTCCTCTTCCTACTTGACAATGGGGAGATGGAAGAGATTGAAGCATTCAACGGAACTGTGCCACAAGCACTTATGATGATAAACGGTGACCTTGTTAACGACAGCGCAAACCACAAAGAGCGCGGTAGTTTTGTCAACTATGTCCTCGATAATTGGCGAGATACTATTGATAGGGTTCAGTTTATCTATCTGACAGTATTATCAAGAAAGCCGACAACTAAAGAACAATCATATTTCCAACGTTACTTAGAACGAAGTCTTTACACAGACAAAGACTTAGCTTATGAAGACCTATACTGGGTTTTACTAAACTCAGCTGAATTTTCACTAAATCATTAGAATTTCTGATGCTGTTTTTTGTCAGAAAGTCAAATTGAAAAGGAGCATTTCACATGAAAAGGTCCCTTATGTTCATCCTCTTATGTTGTTTTACTTTTGGCGTTGCTACAGCCGCAATGTCACAACTCTATTTTGAGGATAATTTTGATAATCCAAGCAAATCTGAAGACAAATGGGTTCCCTTATGGGGAACATGGGAATTTAAAGATAAAGAATATCATCAACTCTCAAATGACTCAAACTGCATGAGTATCGTCGCGGATGATTTTTGGGATGAAGAGTGGAATGATTACACTTACGAGGTTAGAGGTAATAAAATCGGTGGAGCTGAGGGGTTCCTAATTATGTTTCGCTGCCAAGGTCCCATGGAACCTCGAGGAAAAGGACTCGCAGAACATCCACCGCGCATGAAAACGCAAGACCGATTAGAATACTGGTGGAATCTTGGTGGTTGGGGTAATAGTCGATCACAAATAGAAACATGGGGTGTCTCTAAAGCCGGTGCTAACAGCAATCACACTATTGATACAGGTGATTGGTACGATATTAAGATTATCAATACACCGACTGGCTATACGCTGATTATCAATGATGAAGAAGTTCACGAAATTGACGATAATTCCAGAGACGGTGTTGGTCGTATCGGTGTTGCAACGTGGGCTACCACTGCAAGATACGAAGATGTCCTCGTCTATGGTCCTGATGGTCCCTTACCGGTCAATCCAAAAGGTAAAGTCGCGACTGCCTGGGGATTCCTTAAGGCTGGTAGGTAGAGTATTAGTTTTTTATTACATAAGGGGTGGAGTCATCGTAGATGATTCCACCCTTTTACATTTAAGAATAAACGCTATATACAGACCTGTAACCCTGGCTTTTAAAATAGACTAAGTTGCTGAGGTGCCTGTTCTGTGGTTGAAAAATGTTCTTTACCTTTCAAGATTGAGAGATAATAATCTTTATCACTGATTAACTGTTTCTCCATCAAACCATTTTTGGATAATGAAACAAATAACGCAGCAGCGCGTGCTTGGCAATTTAATGATTTACTTGGATTGAAAACGATATCAGAAAAACCTTGATACGATTCCAGTTGTTGCATTAGATCTTTCTTTTTCTGATATAAGGCAGTGATATATAACCAGTCATAGAAAGCTGTCTTAGGTTCAGTAGGAAAGTCTTCTCCACAGAAGTTAAAACCAATCAACTCTCCCGAATTCTGCAACCGTTCGTCAGTCTTTGCAGACTTGCTGGATTCAAAATATAATTCGTGGTATGGACCACCATTTTCAAACACTTTACTCCCCTGATAAGCACACTCCACACTCATTTTCTGACCGTTTTCCGTTTCCAACGGCAGATTAAAAGCACTCAGCGAAACGCCAAACCGTGATGCTGATTTACTTGAAATTTCCAAAATTGGCGCGATTCCTTGTTTTTCGGCAGCTTCATGTAAAGATAGTATGGTTTTCTGCATCTGCGATTTTGCAAAACCGGGATGCCATTTGAACTCTATGTCTACGGTGTCAACATACGGAAATCCATTGGTATCTGGAGTAAAAATCGGACGATTCGCCATTGGTTTAACTCCTAAAAGGGTATATCATCGTCAAAATCATCAGGTTCCTCATCATTACCGGCACTGAAGTAAGAAAGAGAGATACCATCGTCGTTAAACTTTTCAGGTCTCCATACTTCATAATCAGATCTTGCATCAAAATACTTCCGATCAGAGAGAAACTTATCAGAAAAAGTACCAGTGTAATTAGAACGCCATTGATCCAAAATAGTTGCATCCCGAAAATGAATTGCGTTGATATATTCCGTTGGAATCTGGTCAAAAACAAGAACTTCCGCTTGAGGGTGTGTCGGATAATTCTGAGGTATTGACAAGTCTTGATGCTTGATGTCGTAAAAATCATCAAACATCCCTTTTAATGCTTCAGGTTTTCTCCTTTCATCCAATGGAATCGTACTAACAGCATTAGAGGCTGCATTTCGTTGACAAAACGCGCAATCTAATTCCCACAAAACTTTTGCATCAAACAGCAATACAACCCATTGAGAATCGTTGACTTCTTCTGACTTCATTCCCCCTCTAATGCTATAGAACATTTGGTAGTTTGGAAAACTGATGCTCAAGCAATTTGCATCTGGACATTGGTCGGCGCGATCAGCGTCATTCCACAAAATTTGTTGTCCGCTTTTTGCCAGAAAACTACGGCCTATCAGTCCTTGTTGTAGAATTTGATGTAAATTTTCGATTCGTGTAAAATGGCAAAGTGTTTCTATTCCACGTTCCTCACAAAACTGTTGTATTTGGGTTGCGCGGTGTTGAAACTCAGGTGCTTTTTCTGTTAGAAATATGTCTTTAACGTCAGAAGCAACATCCCAAAGCAACACTGTTCCATCCTTACTTCCACTAACGAGAGACATCCCATCTGAACTGAAAACAATACTTGATATCTCACCTATATGTCCAGAAAGTGTTTTGATGACTTCTCCAGTTTCTAAATTCCATAGTCTTACCTTTTTGTCAAGACCTGCACTTGCCAAAATGCGATTGTCGCTACTCAATGAAACAATATAAAAAACATGGTTTGTATCAGCCATAAGTGTTATGATGTATTTCCCAGTGTCCACATCCCACAATTTAACCTTACTCCCATAACAAGTCCTTAATATCAGAACACAGTTGCTATCACCACTTAACCAAACTCGCTCAATATGGTCCGTATATTCTGAAAATATTTTTATCCGTTTCCCAATGTCTACATCCCACAAACACACGTCTCTTTGACTAGCACTCGCTAGAAGACAAGTGCCATTTCTAAAAAAAACATTTGAGAAGATGTAATTGTGATCGCCTATAAATGTCTTGATAAGTTCACCAGTTTCCACATCCCATATACGTAATGTATTATCATAGCTGCCACTGACAAGTTGACAACTATCGTTCCTAAACGAAATGCTGTTAATAAAGGATGTATGTTCTATGGGTGCTCTAATAAGTTTTCCAGTTTCTACGTCCCATAAATACAATTTTTCCTTAACAGTTCCGGCAAGGTATCTATCATTATTATTAAACAGTATATTTGAGACTTCAAGACTTGTATCACAAGTGAGTGTCTTAATGTGTGTTCCAGTTTCTACGTCCCACAAATACACCTTCCCATGTGCACTGCTAGCAAGGATGTGATCAACCCCACTGAAGGAAACGCTAAATATCTCTTTTATATGTCCAGTGATAGTTCTGACATGTTTTCCTGTTTCTATATCCCACAACCTTATCTCGTCCCAACTAGCACTAGCAACGAAACAACTGTTACCGATAAACGTAACACCTTGAATTAATGTTGAATGTCCTATAAGCGTACCGATATGTTCACCAGTTTCCACATCCCATATACGCAATGTATTATCATAGCTGCCACTGACAAGAAGTCGACCATCGCTACTAAATGAAACACTTGTAACAGGTTCTGTATGTCCCATAAGTGTCTTGATATGTTCTTCAGTTTCCACATCCCATATACGTAATGTATTATCATAGCTGCCACTGACAAGAAGTCGACCATCGCCACTAAATGCCAAACTTGAAACCCAACCTGTATGTCCTATAAGTATTTTAGTACATTCTCCGCTTGTGATATTCCATGATCGCAACGTGTTGTCAACACTACCACTAACAAGCATATGGTTATCTGGACTGAACAATACATCACAGACACGCTGAGTATGCCCAGTAAGTGTTTTGATGTGTTCTCCTGTTTCCACATTCCATAGCCATATAACCGTCTCAACACAATTCGCAAGAAAACGACTATCTTTACTGAATGATAAACTGCTGATATAATCTCCAGGTCCAGACATTATTTTGATGATCTTTCCTGTCTTTACATCCCATAATCGTACTGTGTTATCATAATAACGTCCACTACTAGCAAGGAGGCTGCCATCGGAGTTGAAGCATACACTAAAGACATCACTAATGTGCCCCATAAAAAGATTACGTTCTTCACTAGTGTAAAGTCAACCTTAGTTTGATAGTTTATACGAATAATGGTATACTTAGATTCGATATAATTATTCATTTACATTGGAGTCTATTATGGCTGTTAAACAATTCAAAGTTATTCTGGATCAGGATCAACGAGATTATCTCATTGATTTGATTTCTTCTGGTATTGAATCTGCGCGAAAACTTACACGTGCCAGGATTTTATTGAAAGCGGACGAAAGTGAGTTTGGTCCCGCGTATGCTGACGAACAAATATGTGAAGCGGTTGAAGTCTCGGTGCCGACCATTGAGAGAACCCGAAAGACATTTGTGCTTGAAGGACTCACTGCCGCACTTGCACCTAAGAAACCTTCTAAACCACCAAATCCAAAGTTTGATGGAGAAAAGGAAGCACATCTTATCGCTTTAGTTTGCTCAGATCCACCTGAAGGACACGCAAGATGGACCCTTCGGTTGTTAGCAGATAAAATGGTAGAGTTGGAACATTTTACCAGCATTTCTCATGAAGCGATACGACAAGTACTAAAAAAAACGAACTCAAACCTTGGCTAAAAAAGCAATGGTGTATTCCACCAGAAGCATCCGCGGAGTTTGTCGCTGCTATGGAAGATGTCTTAGATACCTATCAGCAACCCGAAGACGCTTGTAATCCTGTGGTTTGTGTTGACGAAACAAGTAAACAACATATCAAAGAAACACGACACCCTATTCCTATGGTTGAAGGTTCACCACAACGCTATGATTATGAATACCAACGCAATGGGGTTAGCAATCTGTTCATGATTTTCGCACCACTACAAGGGTTTAGACACGTTGAAGTGACAGACAGACGCACAAGTGTTGACTTTGCACATATCTGCCGTAATTTGGTTGATGTTCATTTTCCCAATGCTCAAAAGATTACTCTGGTTTGTGATAATCTCAATACTCATAAAACGGCTTCGTTGTATAACGCATTTGAACCGAAAGAAGCCAGACGCATTGCCGAAAAACTTGAGTTTCATTATACACCCAAGCATGGTAGCTGGCTAAACATGGCTGAGATTGAACTTTCAGTGTTAACTCGTGAATGTCTTTCAAGACGAATTGCTGACCAACAAACACTCAAACAGGAAATCCAAGCATGGCAAAACAGAAGAAATGAAAAACAGACAAAAACAAGTTGGCGGTTTACTACAGATGATGCACGGATAAAACTAAAACGACTATACCCATCAATTAACACTTGACGAAGTACTAGTAATAACATCGTATAACCAAACTCCGATGGAAGTTGCCACCGCTAGGAGACTACCATCTGGTGAGCATTTTATCTCACTTATTCGACCTTTACCAATGCGTGCCTTGGCACCTTCAGGTAATTTCCATTGGGTATAATTTGTGGTATAGTTAACTTTTTCCATATCTGTTTTTCCCTATTGAACGCATATTGTTCCTAGATTTAAGTTGAAATTGAGAGGATATCAGTATCAATAAAGACCAAAGTTTGTTATTTCTTTTCCTGCTCATTTTTCCCATGAAAACTCTTGATCAGCGAAACTCCTTCCTTCAACTCCTCTACTGATCCTACCTCAACGATTTTCAAGATACCCCTCGCTTTTAAAACTGCTTCAAACTCAAAACGGTGCAGTCCTGCAAGCTCTGAAGCTCTCCCGAGGGTCACGTCTCCAGATTGATAGCGTTGAATTGAAGCATCAATACGGGATTTCATTTGATACATGTTAACATATTCCCCATTGTATTTCAATTTAGGAAACATATTTTGGAGTAAATTTTAGTTTAACAGTAGCTCTATAGCTACTGAACTTCAATCTGTTCGTGCGGATGTGGGGTTTCTGGGGTATCGGTTTCGGGACTTTGGTCTAACCACCAAGCAAACACAACCACCAAACACGCCAAAACAATCGCAATCATTGCCATTGGGATACCGACAGTTTTCACCTCATTTGTATCACGTTTTGCTTGCATGCGTATCCTAAATAACGCGATCACTCCAGACAACGCGGCAAATACTAAGAACACAAGATTGACCTGCCACGGTACACGGAACAACAAAGAGATAAGAGAAATAACAGCAATTACTATACCCAATTGTGCAAAAGCGTTGTAAGGGATATTTTTCTCATTATCAGTATCAGAAATTTCGTTGTATTGACGTTTTGGCACAGGAATTGGAGCATCGTCTTGATACGTCATCTCAATGAGACGGATGAATTCTGCTAATAGTTTTTCCTCTTGTATCCATTCATATAGTTCAGCGTATTCGTGTCGGAGAAGCATGACGAACTCCTGACGTTGTGCGCTAAAATCAGTGAACTCCTCCCAGTCAGTTTCTGCTACTGTGATATACGGTTCAGGACCAACACGGATCTCATATCCTTGTCCAGCGACATGCACAACACTCCCAAAATCGTCACGTTGTGCAAGGACGGTTTCTCCGGCTGCTGCTGTAACTTCTTGCTGATTGTTCTCTACAGCAGCCAGATCACGTTCTTTGAGCGCAGCTGCTCTCTCTTCTGATAGGGCTTCGACCTCACTGTTAGTAACTGCAACGTCAATGTGACTGACCAGCTCCAGCGCAGTGACCTGATGTTCTGGTGCTACGAACAGTACAGTTTGCCGTTCTTTTTTCATTTGAATAGGTCGACACCGAATCTGCTGTGCGTTCAAAGTCGCTATGATAAGTTTCACTTCCCACTCATCGTTTGTGCGATAGATTTCAACCCAGTTTGAGGTGTCGTTTACTTCCTCACCGATGAACTCAGAAACCTGGTTTAATCTACCCTCACCCACTTGTCCACCAGGTGTTGCAGTACGCGTTTTTCCTCTTTCATTATCCATAGTATCTCCTTGTTTTCAAGACGAGGGATGCTCTATTGTGATGGATCGTGTGTTCTCATCTATCCAAGTCATGTGGATTTTAATGCAGTTATCTGGTAATGTGTCATCCATCCGATCCGCCCATTCAATGATGCAAATACCGTTTCCATCAACATACTCACCTAATCCAAGCTCAGCAATCTCAGCAGCGGTTTCTATCCTATACAGATCAATATGGTAGATTGGGATATTTCCGTTATATTCGTTGATAAGAATATAGGATGGACTGCTGACGACTTCATCCGGTGCAATTCCAACCCCGCGTGTGATGCCTTGTGTTAGACAGGTTTTACCTGTGCCAAGATCACCAATAAGAGCAATTACATCTCCGGGGTTCAATTTTTGCCCGATTTTTACACCGAGAGATTGTGTCTCCTGCGGACTCTGTGTCCTAATAACCTTTTCCATTATGCTCCTGCTGCACAACGCAATATATCCTCTTGCGTCAAATCAGTGTTCGTAAATTCTCCAGTAATTCTACCTTCATGTAAAACTATTACCCGATCACTCATCCCCAAAATTTCAGGTAGTTCGGATGAGACTAAAACGATTGCGACTCCTTCATCAGCGAGTTTAGCCGTTAAGGTGTGGATTTCTGCTTTTGCCCCGACATCAATACCGCGCGTCGGTTCATCAAGAAACAGCACTTCAGGACGCGTCATCAACCATTTCCCTAAGACAACTTTCTGTTGATTTCCACCACTTAGTTGATTGACAGGGGTATCAAGCGAGGCAGTTTTGACGTGGAGTGACTCCACGGAGTCGCGACTTTTTTGATATTCTAACCTACGATTGACAATGTTGTAGGCGGTCAGTTCTTTTAATACACCCAGACTCACAAGGGTCATATTTCGGACAACAATGTCCTCCAAAATTAATCCGTATCTTTTTCGATCCTCACTAACTAACGCCATCCCTTGTTTTATGGCATCTCTGGGTGATCGAATCTGAACTTGAACTCCATTTCTATAGACCTTACCATCCCACTTGCCGAGGTATGCCCCAAAGATCGTGGAAATCAGTTCTGTTCTACCTGCCCCCATGAGACCAGCAATACCGAGGATTTCTCCCCGCTGCACAGTGAAATTTATCCTCTCAAGACTCGGTGGTTCTGATGGGTATGTATTCAAATCTTCAACTTGTAATGCGACTTCTTTAGTCTCTGATGTTGTGGAGGAAGATTCTCTAACTGGATAAAGTGTCGTCAATTCACGACCCACCATCTGGGAAATTAGTATGTCCTCTGTGCATTCATTTATGGATTGCGTTGCAACTGACTTGCCATCACGTAGCACTGTCACCCTGTCAGCAATCTGAAATATCTCCTTCAATTTGTGGGTGATGTAGATGCATGCGACATCTTTATCACTGAGTTGTGTCAGAATCTGTCGCAGTATATCTACTTCACCGTGCGTTAAAGCCGCTGTAGGTTCATCCAGAACAAGCATCCGTGCATGCCGCGACAACGCCTTTGCTATTTCTACCAGTTGTTGTTGTCCAATACCGAGTTCATTGACTTTTCCCTGAAGTGGAATTTCTAAACCAAACTGTTCCAACAACTCTCCCGCATCTTGATATAATCTGGTTCTGTCAATAATCCCATATTTCCGTGGTTCTTTGCCAAGATAGATATTCTCGGCTACCGTCATCTCAGGAATCAGTGCTAATTCCTGGTGTATGACTGCAATACCGGCATTTTCTGCATCACGCACGTTTTGGAATTGCTGCTCTGTACCATTAATATGGAGTCTTCCTTCGTAAGTACCATAAGGATGTACTGCACCGAGTATCTTAATCAAAGTTGATTTACCAGCACCATTCTCACCACAGAGTGCATGTATTTCACCGGCATGCACATCAAAGTTGACATCATCAAGCGCACGTACACCGGGAAAGTCTTTCGTAATAGACTGCATGTCAAGAAGTGGAACTTCCATCTACATTGATTCCTTGATACTAAGATACTTGTTTTTATAAACCGTTGCTACTTATTCTAAAATGAGTTTGATAATAGGTATATGAACTTCATTCTGCTCAAAATATTTTTTCAAAGACCCGGTAGGTGCGGTTTCCTAACCGCACCGAATACAAAAATCAGATTTATCAAACTCACGTTATTTTATACTATTGTTTGGACAGTTTTAAGTTTTTAGAGACAAAATGTAGAAAAAAGGTTATCCTTTCAGTATATAAACTTTCAATATGAAAGGATATCAAAATGAGATCTCTTTTTCACTTATATCCTATGTTATCAGAATATCAACAAGTCTTCAAGTGTTCTGCAAACTTCAATCATTTTCGCACTCATGTGATCTGTAAGAATGTGCTACAGTCACAAACTGGAAGAATCTGGTACGAAATAGATGCACAATCTATAAGAATGTGCTACAGTAGAAATATTATATGCACAATCTGAGAGAATGTGCTACAGTTGAAATAGAGGCACATTTCTGTCTGGTATTTATCAATTCACTAATGGAGAAACTGTTATGTTATTTAAGAAATCGTGTTTGTTTGTATTCATTATTACTATAGTTTGTCACTGTTTAAGCATGAATGTAGAAGGAAAATCTACTGCTAACGGTACTGTTTTTTTGGATATGAACAATAATCAGGTTAAAGATGAGAATGAAGAAGGATTATCTGGGGTACGTGTGTCCAATGGCTTAGATATTGTATTAACTGATGCTGATGGTAGATATTCTCTTACTGTTGATGATGATACAATTCTCTTTGTAATTAAACCACGCGGGTATATGACACCTGTCAATGAAGATCGTTTACCTCAGTTCTATTATATCTATAAGCCAAATGGGTCACCTGATGGACTAAAATATGCAGGAGTGGCACCCACAGGACCGTTGCCAGAATCAATCGATTTTCCACTCTATGAACAACAGGAACCAGATACGTATAAAATCCTCGTTTTTGGGGACACGCAACCGAGGAGTATGCGGGAAATCGAATGGTTAGCACACGATGTCATAGAAGAAGTAATTGGAACTGAGGCAGTATTTGGTATTAGTCTGGGGGATTTGGTGGGTGATAACCTGAACTTATTTCAACCGCTCAATGAAGTGATGTCTACAGTTGGGATACCTTGGTATAACGTATACGGCAATCACGATATGAACCGTGTTGCAAATGATGACAAATATGCTGATGAAACATTCGAACGGGTCTACGGTCCAACCTGTTATTCATTCGAGTGGGGACCTGTTCATTTCATCAATATAGATAATGTGAATTTTTTTCGCGATGATGCTGATAAACCCGCCTATACCAGTGAAGTTGGTGAGAAACAACTAACTTATATTAAGAACGACCTCGCTTATGTTCCTAAGGAAAAACTGGTTGTCGTGTCTTTTCATATCCCTTTAACTGAAATGAGCGACGTTGATAAGTTGATGAATCTACTCGGTGATCGTCCGCATACCTTATCCCTTTCGGCACATACACACATGCAACGAGATGATTTTGTTGGACCTGAACACGGGTGGCATGGGGACGAATCACATCACCACCATAATCATGCAACTACATCAGGTAGTTGGTGGCAAGGAACATTGGATGAAGTCGGTATTCCACATACAACGATGCGGGATGGTGCACCGAACGGTTATGGAA
The DNA here is from genome assembly GCA_965261435.1 of Candidatus Poribacteria bacterium. Classification (GTDB taxonomy): domain Bacteria; phylum Poribacteria; class WGA-4E; order WGA-4E; family WGA-3G; genus MSPOR6. Next base: position 250,376 of record CBDHDL010000021.1, on the reverse strand, counting down.
TCTTCACATTCAAAGGGAATAAGTACTCAATTCGATTTAAAGCTGCACGTCGTCCAGCAGGTTATCAGATGAATATATGGACACCATGGGAAGTTGAAAAAGATGAGACAGGCAATACAGATATCTTGGTTAACGTATTTGGTGGTACAAAACGTTCTACTGTTGAATACAGACTTGGAGAAAAAAATGAATGGACGAAAATGAAATATACACCTCAGAAAGACCCATTCTTTTTAGACGTCAAGGCAAGAGATGAAGTCATTAATATTGAACGCAAAATGCACAATGTTGTACGGAATACTATGGAGACTTTTATGAAGGAGGGAACGGAACTTCCTGAAAGAGGTAAAAGTCTCAGTTACGGTGTTCCAAAATCATACCACATGTGGCAAGCGAAACTACCTGACAATGTGCCTGTTGGGACACACGTAATTCATGTTCGGACAACAGACATGTTCGGTCAGAAATTCACAGGTCGCCGTATCATCAGAGTTGAATAGAAGGGCATGGAAGATGGAAAAGCGGAAGAATGGAAGAATATGCTACAGAACAAATACACGCACAATCTAACAAAATGTCTATTATTGGCGAAAGTATTGAAAAGATTGACATATTTTCTTTAGAAAGTGGTATAATGTATTCGGTCTGTAAACTAAATATTTTTATCAGAAACAGAAAGGTAAAATAATGGAACATCAAGTCACACTCAATATTCCCGATGTCGTGTACCAACGAGCTCGCCAAATCGCCAAAATACAAGGGGTCAAATTAGAGAATGTCCTTGTTGGTGTTTTGAGTGCCTATTGGTCTCCTGCCAATGATCTTTTGACTGAGACAGAAAAACTGGCAGCTATTGCAACAAGCATAGAATCAACAGATTGGTGGGATGTCGAAGGCGATAAGGAATGGGACGCATGGAGACCCTAAACCCCGCAAGAATTATCTGATCACAGAGAATTTGTGGATACTCTCTACATTCTCATCACCAAGCTCAGCGCGAATCTTGTAAAAGTACACACCATTAGCAAGCGGATTGCCTTCAGCATCTTGCGCGTTCCACGTAACCTCGTTATGTCCTTCATTTGCCGAGACATTATTCAACGTTCGGATACGCCGTCCCGCTGAAGTATAAATCGTTATCTTCACCGAATCAGCATCCAGCGACAACTGATACGTAAATGTGGTTTTACGTTTTAACGGATTCGGATAGTTATGAACTTCGGCGACACGAAACGCTGTCTCTTCTGGTGAGAAACTCTCATCATGTTGTTGCAACAAACGATAATCGAAACTGGCAAGCCATTCCGCTTCTGCGTTCAAGGTATTAATCAGTTCAACCTCGTTCGTCTGATGTGAATACCCAAAGAGTGGCACAAACTCTTCAATCGCCTTGATCAAGGGTGGTATGGACTTTGAGAACTCTGTTGCACTTGCAAGTTTAGCATTTATAGCACTACCGGTGTTAACTTGATATCCGAGTGCAATTGCTTCTACAAGTTTCTCACGACTTTGAAACATCAAAACCCATAATCTCATCAGATGCATTGCATCGCTAAGATCCTGTTCTGCTTCAAGGTCAACAGGTTCAGCAAGTTCTTGTGCTTGAAATAGTTCGTTCGCTGCACGTTGCTGCGGTGCTAACAGATTCGTGAATCGACTCATAGCAGTTTGTGCGATCTTTAATTCTGGTATTGACAAAGTATCTTCAACGGCTTTAGGTCCAATAAGATTCCAAAACCGCGTTGCCAAACCAGCAGAACCGCTGCCGTAGCTGCCACCAATGGAAGTGGAACTGGCATAATCTGAGAAGTAACTTGCCAATGTCCAACCATTAATACGTAATCCGCTGAGAATCAAGTCTGCTGCTTCTATGTTTCCATAACGTGCAATCAATTCATTACGCATCAATTGCATGTGGTCAAGTCGTGTATCCCAATTAATCTGTGCACTCACGAGTCGGTCAAGGTAGCCTAATCCTTGCGATGCACCCTGGATAGTAAATCCACTGAGTCCAACAACTTCTGGTGAGTTAGCAAGTTTGCGCACACCTTGAACAAACAGATCACTCTCAAGCATCCAGAACGGCATCACCTCCTCAATATCATGTGAAAGAACGATGTACTGATGTCCCATCTCACCAAGTGCATTCATCTGCGAGATCGGTATATTGGGATCAGTGACAGGTTCCCCATCCGCGCCCCATTTCTGTGAGAAGATAGTTCCTTTAGGTAATTGACGTGCGTAGCTGCCATCCGGGTCTTGAAGCCAACTTCTATCGTATCCAGAGATGTAGAACTTAAAGTCGGGTCGGATTTCAAGAGCTGCATTGATAACCGTGAAATATACGTCCCAAAGTTTTGCTTGTCCTTGCGGTGTTCGATCACCACATTCAGGACAATTGCAGGCACGCGTCTCGTGTCCCCAAGAACGCAGGTGAAAACCCCCAAGCGCAGGATAAGTCTTAACGATTTCCTGAGTCAATTCACGCGCAAGCGCATGAAAATCTGGGTTTGACCAACAAAATGGACGATAAGATACTTCGTTCCTTGAAGCACCATATAATACCTCGGGACCTAATATGTCAGGACGTGCTGCAATGAGAGCTTCTGTCGGTTCTCCTGTCAGATACATGAATAGATACGCGTCAATTCCGCGCTCATTTAGGGCAGTGAAACGATTTTGCAGAGTTTCTATCCTTTTTAGTCTTTCTGAGCGGGGTTCGTCTTGTAAATCTGAAAAAGCAGGAGAGTCAACATATTTAAATGCAGTACCAAATCCATCTTCTATGCCGGTGCCAGTCCATACCCCTTCACCGCCACTCATATTCACACGGTGTCTTGCTAGCCAATCAGGATCATCTATTTCTAATACGGCTCGAACAGGATAGAATGGACGAGATATTTCCTCTAAAAAAGGTAGTGATAGCGAGGCAGTCTGAGAAACTGCTATATCAGGATGTACGGGTTTGAGACCTGTTAACTTTGTGATGCACGCCTCAATGAATGAATATGCACCATAAATCACACCACGAGAAGTGTTTGCAGTGATGACAATGATGATCTCATTACCAATTTCAAAAGAATTTATCTGGTATCCTTCATCACTAAGCCTGTCGGATATTTCAACACCCCTATCTGAGAGTACTGCCAGCACAGTTGGGTTAGAGGCAGGGGTTCCTAATACTATAACTGTCGGGGTAGTGGTCTGCTGTTGGTTGGTCCGAAGTTCAAGTTTTTCTCCAGTAACTTTTTCAACAAAATCCTGTATTTCGGATGCCGCAAACCGCTCCTGTGTTGATGCTTTAGCACCGATCTGTACGGTTGCCTTAGATTCTCCAGAGACAACAATCGGTATCACCGCAGCATTCACCTGAACTGCAAATAAGAACAGACAGAGAGCTGTTGGCACAATTCCATCTACTTTTACCCCTGGTGCTTCACTTGGAACTGCACCAGCTGTAATCCCAAAAATTAGACCAAATCCTGTCTGTTTCTTATGGAAAAATAGGACAATGCCAGCACCCAAGAGGACAGTGACGGATACAATGACCAAGTATAGTAATAGCATGATTTTTTAATATAGCATATTTTTCTTTTGAAAACAAGTGTAAGTATGTTATACTTTATAATACAACCTTTTTGACTGGTTCAGCAAATTAGTTGTTTGGAAGGTTAGTTACTGATTTTGTGTAAACTTAATAAGTAATACTATGTCTATTTGTGTAAACTTAATAAGTAATATCATGTCTATAAGGTAAATGTTCTTATTGAAGAACCAAATCTGAGATGTTCATTCCAATATAGAAGGGACGAATGTCTTCATGCAAGAAACTAAGGAGACTATTTTTTTTATGAAAATTACAGTCATTTTAAAACCCATGCTGCTTGTGATATCTATCGTTTTAGCAGTTTGTATGATTTCAATCCCTGTCGCAGTTGCACAGGACGAAGAAACAGAAGAATCTGAGGCGGCGGCTGAAGAGGATGTTGTTGAACTCACTGAAGTCGTAGTTGTCGGTACTCGTGCAAAACCGCGCTCCGTTTTGGATTCACCGGTACCGATCGATTTTGTGTCAAATGAGGCCTTTGAGAAACAGGGGGGCGCGGATCTGCCGGATCTGCTGAGAACTTTGGTTCCATCTTATAACGTCAATACCCAGCCGATCAGTGATGCGTCAACAGTGGTACGTCCTGCAAATTTACGCGGACTTGCACCAGACCATACGCTGGTGCTCGTCAATGGTAAGCGACGCCACCGTGCAGCAGTGATACACTGGCTCGGGAACGGTTTGTCTGATGGTTCACAGGGACCTGACTTGTCGCCTATTCCGGCGATTGCTCTGCAACAGGTTGAGGTCCTACGCGACGGCGCATCGGCACAATACGGGTCTGATGCAATTGCTGGCGTGATGAATTTTCGCTTGAAAGACAATTATAAAGGTGGAAGTATTGAATTTAAACCCGGTATCTACCAATACGGTGACGGTAGGCAATTTGTGATCGCTGGAAACATCGGTTTAGGGAATCCAGACGCGTGGACCAGCCTCAGTATTGAATACGGTGGCGCAGACCCGACCATCCGTTCTGTGCAACGCACTGATGCGATAAACTTGATTAACGCAGGCAATTTCAGTGTGAAAGACCCCGCGCAAATTTGGGGACAACCGATTATAGAGGATGATGTCAAACTGTTTGCCAACTACGGTGCTACCCTCACGGATACCATCGAATTCTATGGGCATGCCAACCACGCACGCAAGCGGGTTGAAGGTGGATTCTATTTCCGAAATCCAAACACTCGAAATGGCGTGTTTAGCCCAAACGGGAAGGATGATACGTTGCTCGTCGGGGATATACGCGGTTTGTCAGCGGAAATGGCGGAGTGGGAAGCACGAAAGGAAGCAGCGGAGGCTGCCGGAGAAGAATTTACGGAATTGTCACCTCACGATGCTGACGATATTCCAATAGTCGATGACGTTCCTGATCCCGAAAAGTTGCAAGCTGTTAGAAATGACCCGAATCTATTCAATTTCCAAGAGATGTTCCCAGGCGGATTCACACCCAGATTTGGGGCATTCATGTTGGATAGTTCTGTCGTCGTTGGTGTTAAAGGCACCGCCCTTGGAGACACATTGGGGCAGGACTTAACATGGGATCTCAGCGGCTCTTTTGGACACAACCATGCCGATTTCTTTATCTTTAACACTGTTAATGCTTCCCTCGGTCCAGATACACCGACACATTTTGATCCAGGGGACTATATCCAGACAGATTATAACCTCAACTTTGATGTAACCTATCCTTTAAACGACATGGTGTTCCTCGCGTCCGGCTTGGAATATCGGAACGAAGGATTTGAAATTATAGAGGGTGAACGCGAGTCGCATCAGATCGGACCCCTCGCTGCGCAAGGCTTTACCGCTGCCTCCAACGGATTTTCAGGGTTCAGTCCAGTTGCGGCGGGCAAGTGGGACCGTTACAACGTTGCCGCCTATCTGGAAACTGAAATCAGACCCATTGATCCACTCCTGCTCGCGCTCGCTATACGTGGTGAACAATTTGAGATTTTCGGTAGCACCCTGAACTACAAAGCCGCTGCAAACTTCAAGGTTACGGAAACGGTGCGGTTGCGGGGAAGTTATAGTAGCGGGTTCCGCGCCCCGACACCCGGGCAGCAAAATACGTTCAACATTACCACTGAATACGATTTTGAGCAGGGTGATCTCGTTAACAAAGGAACAATTCCTTCAACTAACCCCGCTGTCGGTGTTGTAACAGGTGAAGAAGATAACTCGCTTGACCCGGAAAAATCAAATAACTTCACTGCTGGGTTTACCTATGATATTCTGGGGGTAAACTTAACCGCTGATATTTTTGATATTCGCCTGAAAAACCGGTTATCGGTGTCACAACACTTTACATTGTCCGACGCGCAGAAGGCGCAGCTCATTGAGGAAGGTGTAACCAGTGCAGCGAATCTGGAAACATTCCAGTTCTTTATCAATGACTTCAATACCAAAACCCAAGGTGTTGACTTTGTTGCCACAGCACCAATACCGAATGGGACGCTCGTTGGCGTATATAACTGGACATCAACTGAAGTTACCCATATCGTAATCGACGGAGAACTCGTCGAATTAACTTCTGAATTTGATGATCCTGATTATGCAGAGTGGAAGAAGGCCACACTGAACGCGGATCGAGCCAGGGAATTGGAAGAGAATTTACCCAAACACCGCGCAAGTCTGACGCTCGCGCAATCCATAACGGATGCATGGGGTGTGATCGGGCGCGCCAGTTATTTCAGCGGGTGGTTCGATTCTGAAGATTACTTACAGAATCCAAATGAGGAAGGCACTGGAGAATACACTGGAAGGGTTATTTTCGACTTGGAAACTACTTACACCGTGCAGTCCGGATTATCTCTCACGCTCGGTGGAAGAAATATCCTTAATACCTATCCCGATGAAAATCCGAATGCTGCTGGTTCTGTTGGCAATAAATACGGTCAATTCAGCCCCTTCGGATTTGACGGTGCATTCTGGTACGCTAAAGTCGGTTACAGTTTCTAAACCCATAAAATAAACTTGGTAGGCGTGTTTGTAAATCTACAATTCACGCCTACTTTCTTTGTAAGCTCCGTTGTAAATCCAGATATTTTCACAAAGCATGAGGTAATTGAATTATGAAAGATATATCTAACATAAAACTGCTTCTGCTTGCACTTCCCATAGTGTTAACAGTTTGTATGGTCTTTTCATCTATAGTTGTAGCAGATAACCATGAAAGTGAAACCGAAACTGAATCAAACGAAGCAACATCTGATCAAGAAGTAGTTGAACTTAAGGGGTTAGTTGTTGTGGGGACACGCGCAAAACCCCGTTCTATTCTTGAATCTGCTGTACCGATTGATGTTGTCCTTAGCGACGACTTTAATAAACAAGCCGGTACAGACCTACCCGATCTTTTGAGAAATTTAGTTCCCTCTTACAATGTCAACGCTCAACCTATTGCGGATGCTGCAACTGTGGTGCGTCCAGCAAATCTACGAGGATTAGCACCTGACCATACATTATTACTCGTTAACGGCAAACGTCGTCATCGCGCATCTGTTATAACGTGGCTCGGTAACGGACTATCTGACGGTTCCCAAGGGGCAGACCTTTCACCTATTCCATCCATCGCTATCAAGCAGTTGGAGATATTGCGAGATGGGGCATCTGCACAATACGGTTCAGATGCTATTGCCGGTGTCATGAACTTGCAATTAAAAGACGGACACAAAGGTGGTTCTTTGGAATTTAAACCCGGTATTTACCAAATTGGGGATGGACTTACATATTCGTTTGCCGGTAATATCGGTTTGGGACAAGAGAGTGTGTGGGCAAACCTCAGCTTAGAATACGGGAACACTGATGAAACAGAGCGTTCCGTGCAACGAGACGATGCTGCTGCACTCACAGGAGCAGGAAACAGTCATGTTGCTAATCCAGCTCAACCGTGGGGACATCCTATCATTCGAGATGACATCAAGTTCTTCGCAAATTACGGTATTGACATTGCAACCAATATTCAACTGTACGGTCATGGGAACTATGCACAAAAACAAGTTGAAGGTGGCTTTTATTTCCGTAATCCGAATACCCGTCCCGCTGTTTTTAGTAATGATGGTGGAGAAACTTTGCTCGTTGGAAATATGGGAAATTTGGATGAAGAAATAGCGGCTTGGGAAGCAGGATTGAACGCGGCAGAGGAAGCAGGTGAGGAATTCGCTGAACCCCACCCGTATGATGCGGATGATATTCCCATCGTAGACAATGTACCGGATCAGGAAGCGTTAAAAATGGTTAAAGAAAGTCCGGACCTATTTACATTCCAAGAACTTTTCCCCGGTGGGTTTACACCACGTTTCGGAGCTGACACACAAGATGCTTCTATCCTCATCGGTCTCAAAGGATCACTCATTGAGGATTTGCGATGGGATTTGAGCGCATCCTACGGACGCCATGCATCCGATTTCTTTATCAATAATACTGTGAATGCATCACTCGGTCCAGATACACCAACCGAATTTGATCCTGGCGATTATATCCAAACCGATACGAACTTTAACCTTGACTTGACGTATCCACTCCACGATCTCGTATTTCTTGCCGCAGGCGCAGAATATAGATCCGAGACTTTTGAGATTGTACAAGGTCAAGAAGAATCTTGGATAATCGGCCCACTTGCAAGACAAGGATTTAGCTCAGGTTCTAATGGGTTTCCCGGCTTTAGTGATATTGCAGAAGGTGATTGGACACGCTCAAATTTCGCAGGATATCTGGAAAGCGAAATAAAACCTGTTGAACCATGGGTTATCAACGCTGCAATTCGGGGTGAAAACTTTCAGGACTTTGGAAATACAATCAATTACAAAGTCGCGACGAGTTATGCTTTCAACGACACAGTCAAGGATTTTATTTCACTGGATACTGATGTTGACTTGAGATTGCGTGGTAGTTACAGCACAGGATTCCGCGCACCAACACCCGGACAGCAAAACGCATTCAATGTCACAACAGAATTCGGCGAAAACAATACTTTAGTCAATAAAGGAACTATTCCTTCAACGCATGCTGCCGCTGCTTTAGTGGGGGGAAAGGCACTTGAACCTGAAAAGTCAAAGAACTTCACTCTTGGAACGGTTATCAATGATGATACTGTAAGTGTTACAATAGACTATTTCAATATTAAGGTAGAAGATAGATTAGCACCTACAAAAGATTTCCAACGTGGCGAAGATATTACTGAGGAACAGATCCAGCAACTTGTTGCTGAAGGCATCACGAGCGCAGAAAACCTACAAGAATTCCGATTCTTTACCAACGAATTTGAAACAAGCACACAAGGACTTGACATCGTTCTTACAGCACCTATTGCTAAAGGCACTGTGAGTCTTGCATATAATTACACGGCAACCGAAGTCACAAAACGTAATGCCGATATTTTAGATGACATGCGTGTACGGCTTTTAGAGGAAGGACTTCCAAAACATAGGGGTAATTTGACGCTGTCACAAAATGTTACTGATAAATTTGGGGTTTTGGGACGTGTTAATTACTACGGGCCGTGGTATGAAGAAGCAGTCGGGGCACAAGTTTACGATGATGTATTCTTGATTGACCTTGAATTTAGTTACGCATTTGCTGATAATTTAGGTTTCACAATTGGTGTCAATAATGTGTTGAATGTTGAACCAGATTCCGTAACTTGGGCTAACCCAAATATTGAAAACTTTACAGGTTCAATCGTCGGTAGACCATTCGGTGAATATAGTCCTTACGGTTTTGGCGGGACATTCTGGTATACAAAAATTGGCTATAATTTCTGATATAATCTAATCATGTAAGAGAACACATCATGTTCTTATAGGTTGGGTGTTGCCAGACAACGTCCAACCAATGACTGTGGTCATCTTACGACATATCCACAAATAGAACCAAAAACAAAAGACAAGATCGGTTTAATACTTCATATCCTAAGCGTGAGGCTTCTGTGCCTTGCATACTCATATACTGAGGAGACAAATTTAGATGAGCAATCAAAGCAGAGATGCAGAATATACAATGGGGCGTAGTGAATCTGAAACGGATCGACTGATAAAGCAGTCTGAACTCTATGACGATGTAACACGTCGATTTTTTCTGAGAAGTGGTATTGCTAAAGGCATGAAAGTACTTGATGTTGGCAGTGGTGCGGGTGATGTTGCACTGACACTCGCAGAATTTGTCGGAGACGAAGGCACTGTGGTCGGTGTAGATGTCAACGCTGATATCCTTGAAACAGCAAAAGCACGCGCAGCTGAAGCAAACTTTACAAACGTTGAATTCATTGCAGGGGACACGCGAACTCTTGAACTACCAAAAGACTTTGATGCAATAGTCGGTAGATTGGTTCTAATGTATATGGGAGAACCCGCAGATGCGCTAAGACATTTAGTAAGTCATTTACGTCCAGGTGGCATCGTAGCTTTTCAAGAGGTAGATTTTTCACCCTATACTGTTGCTGTGCATCCGGATACGCCATTGATAAACAATCTAATTGAATGGGGACGCACGGTTTTCGTTCGCTCCGGTGCACATGTTGAGATGGGGATGGATCTATTCAAAGCGTTCGTAGATGCTGGTTTACCTGAACCAACTTTACATTTTGAAGCACCCATGGGCGGTCCCGAAGATTGGGCTGGATATGCATATCTTGAAAACAGTTTTCGGAGTATCTTGCCACTCCTTGAGGCTTATGAAATCACGACCGCTGATGAATTAGATGTTGATACCTTGGCCGTTCGGATACGTGAAGAAGTAACAGCATCTAAGCGTCCGATTATGTTACCCCCACACGTCACTGCTCATACAACATTAGTAGAATGACCTCTCGGATAACAGAAATCTGCGGTTTGAAAGCAGGAGCAGTGTGGTTTCTGTAATGTTTAGGCAATTTTCTGATGCAATTGGTGGAGTTATGAATGAGAAAAAACCTTCAAATTTGGATACAGAAGAAATTGAGGAAATTGAAGCACTTACATTATCTATGAACACCACCAAATTTCTCACAGAAAACTGCGTTTATCACGGGGATTCTCGAATCCTATTGAAGCGTGTTAGACCCGAATCTATCGCACTAAGTGTCTGGTCGCCGCCTTATTTTGTTGGGAAATCTTATGAAAAAGACTTGTCTTTTGAGGATTGGCAGACTCTTTTGCGACAAGTTATAGTACTTCATTATCCACTCATAAAACCAGGTGGATTCTTAGCTATTAACGTAGCTGATATTTTATGTTTTAAGGATATGTCAATGCCAAGAATAATGGCGGAAAACGTATCAAGAAGGAAAATAAACCTGACGAAAGATCAGATTGTATCAGTTCAAAAAAAACACCCTACGTGGAATCGTAACAAGCTCGCAGAATATTTCGGGTGCAGTGAACAAACAATTGACAGACGCTTGAATGGAAATAACATTCGCGGTGGAAAGTACCAATCACAGACAAAAGTATTTCTTATCGGAGGTTTTATTCAAGAGATCGCAAGTAAAGCAGGTTTTTATTTGTACGATAGGCGTGTGTGGATAAAAGATGCAGCTTGGGAAAACTCAAAGTGGCACACAATTTCTTATCGACCTGTTGATGAATTTGATTACGTTTATATATTTTGGAAACCTGGTACAACAAAGGTTAACCGTAATAGACTTAGAAGGCAAGAGTGGGTGGACTGGGGTTCACGCGCGGTTTGGCAAATTCCTTCTGTCCGAAGCAATGCGGATCACGATGCTAAGTATCCTGTTGAACTACCCAGAAGAGTCATAAAATTGCTTACAGAAACTAATGAAACAGTACTTGACTGTTTCATTGGCAGTGGTACTACGGCGATAGCGGCACTGAGCCAAGCAAGAAAGTATATTGGAATTGATAAAGAAAAAAAGTCTGTGGAAGTTGCATTGAAAGCTATTTCAGATTTTGAACAAGACAGGTATGATGAGAATGCTTTTCACAACAGAAAGGAATTGCAATTAGAAATTTCATCTACTGAAAAAAGAGTGGTTCCCGAACGAAAAAAATCTCGGCGTCCACCAAGTTGAAGAGAAAAATCAATCAAATCCACAAGAAGTTAAATCTGCATAATCATGTCACATCGTGATGCAACCTACACCTTAGGTCGAACCTCACACGAAACAACACGTCTCATTGAGCAATCAGAAATCTATGGAGAGTCAACAAAGCTTCTCTGCGAACGCGCTGGTATTGGAGCTGGAATGCGTGTTCTTGAAATCGGGAGCGGAGCAGGTGATGTCGCGTTCATGCTCGCCGAACTTGTCGGTGCTTCTGGACAGGTTGTTGGAGTTGATATCAATTCCAACATCCTTAAAACAGCACGGTTGAGAGCAACGGAGGCGGGGATAAAAAACGTTGAATTCATCGCAGGGGATGCAAGAACACTTGTGTTTGACGAAGAATTCGATGCCGTTGTCGGACGGTTCGTTCTTATGTATATGGCTAATCCCGAAAAGGATTTTGCAAAAATAATAGCACACTTAAAGCCTGAAGGTATTGTCGCATTTCAAGAACCGGAATACACGTTATATCCTTCCATTTCGCATCCAGATACACCTCTCATGAATCAACTCATCCAATGGATTTTGGAGGTATTTGAACATTCAGGAGCACATCTTGACATGGGTATTGGACTCTACCGTACATTTATTGAAGCGGGGTTGCCGCCACCACAAATACACCTCCACTCTCCTATCGGTGCAGCAGGAAATTGGGCAGGATATAGATACATGGAAACTATTTTTCAGAGTCTGTTACCGCTCATTGAAAAATACGGAATCGCAACCGCAGAACAGGTCGGTGTAGAAACCTTATCGGATAGAATCCGTCAAGAAGTACTTTCAGCAAAACGACCATTTTTCTTACCACTTCACGTCACTGCACATTCGCGTCTGACACATTAATCATAGAAAGAAAACAATCCACCGATGAAGACATCGATGGATTGTTTCGTAATATATGCTTTAATAGGATCAACGACGTGAATCCTTCAACATACCCCAGATAGTCGTCAACTTACCACGGGCTTCTACAGCGAGATGTTCAATCATTCCGTAATCCATAATGGATTTTACTTCCTCTTGCGTTAGACCACGTTTCCAAACATTTAGTTCATCCATTAGTCCAGCAAAGGGACGGTTATCGTCAATATTATAGCCAACACGCGCACCTTGTCCCCAATCTCCAGCGATAGGAGTGTCTAATCTTGCTTTCTCACTCCCAACCTGCTCACCGTTTATATAGAGATGTGCCATACCGAGTTCTCGGCTGTATGTACCTGCGTAATGCACCCATTCTTTTGCTTTGTTAGTACCTTTACGGATATCAAAAATTGTCCGATCTGGATTTGGGCCCCGATTCAGCCAACGAAAATTCCCATCTCCTCGTGCCTCTGGATGTACAAGCCAAGTTCCATCGGTTGCACGTGCATTGAAAATAGCCATATCTGATACTGCATCAACATTAATCCAGGCAACAATACTCATCCCCTCAATTGGAATATCATCAGGTTTAATGTTTGGTCCATCTAAATCAAGAAAACTGCCTGATGTAAATTTTGCTGATTTACCAAATTTCGCATCGTTGTCTTGTGTGATTTTTCCATTAATTTTACCATCGTAACCCCGACCAGATTTTTCGACCACACTATTGGTTTTGAATTCTTCAAAATCAAAATAAAGCACTAAATCCGGATCCAACACATCTGAATACAGTCCATTTATTTGTGTGAAGAAAAATACGCATAGTAATGTAAAAACATTGAGTTTCATTTACTTACTCCTTTATGAAATTAAACATCTTCTAATTCTCTCTTTTTAACCATAAAAGTTTAACACCTTTTTCCGACTCAGGCAAATGAAAATGCATTAGAATGGAAGGGTCGAAAGGTGGGAGGTATGGAACATGGAGGAATGTGTTACAGTTCAAATAAAGGGACAATCTAACGGGATGTCTATTATTGGAGAAAGTATTGATACTCTTATTTAGTTTTTCCTTGATTTTTTGGCTATATTACGCTAAATTGTTGTAATTACATCGGAGAAACAATTGTATGATTTCACCCATTGATTGGGCAATTATAATCGGTTATGTCTTATTTGCACTCGGTCTTGGCATCTATTTTTCTAAACGTGCGGGTAAAGATATAAACGAGTTTTTTATTTCAGGACGAAATCTGCCGTGGTGGTTAGCTGGAACGTCCATGGTAGCAACGACTTTCGCTGCAGACACGCCACTCGCAGTGACAGGTATTGTAGTCCAAGACGGCATTGCAGGTAATTGGTTGTGGTGGAACGCTGTTTTGAGTGGTATGTTAGCAACCTTTCTATTTGCACGGCTATGGAGACGTTCTGAAATCATCACAGACGTTGAATTTACTGAACTGCGATATTCGGGTCCATCAGCAAGTTTTCTCCGAGGTTTCCGAGCACTCTATATCGGCTTACCGATAAACTGCATTACGATGGGATGGGTTATCCTTGCAATGCAGAAGATCGTTGTTCTTACCCTAAAATTACCTGATACTGCATCTACAAAGGTGGTCGTTGTCTTGGTCTGTCTTCTGATAGCAGGTATCTATTGTGCGTTGTCAGGATTTTGGGGTGTTGTCATGACAGACATCGTTCAATTCGGCATGGCGATGGTAGGCTCAATTGCACTCGCAATTATTGCTGTCAACAAAATTGGTGGAGTCGGCGTAATAAAAGAAAAACTAACAAATATACATGGAGCAGAACACAACATACTTGACTTTACACCAGATTTTAGTGCGGGTAAGATGGCTATTATAACATTCGGGGTGTATCTCGGTATGCTGTGGTGGGCATCAAATGGGGTAGATGGCAGCGGATACATCGCACAACGCATGTTCGCAGCAAAAAATGAACGACACACTCTATTGGCAACATTATGGTTTAACATTGCACACTATACACTCCGTCCGTGGCCCTGGATTCTCGTCGCATTGGTGGCAATGGTAGTCTACCCCGGATTAGGAGACCCTGACAACGTTAATCCCACACTACAGGATCCTGAAGCCGGTTATCCACTCCTGATGCTTGATTATCTGCCTGTCGGTCTTCTGGGTCTTATGTTAACCGCGTTCTTAGCAGCGTTCATGTCTACAATTGATACACACCTTAATTGGGGTGCATCGTATCTCGTTAACGATTTTTATAAACGCTTTTTTAAGCCTAAGGCGAGTCCGCAACATTACGTGGCTATCTCCAGAATATCTGTCATCCTTATTATGATAGTTGCTGGTGTGACAAGTTTATTTATGAACTCCATCGCAGGTGCGTGGAAGTTTCTTTTCGCATTAAATTCAGGTATCGGACTGGTACAGATACTTCGCTGGTATTGGTGGCGTATAAACGCTTGGTCAGAAATCTCAGCAATGGTGGCAGCGTTAGTCGTCTCAATTGTTGTCTTCTCATTACCGCAACAAACGAAAGATGAATTCGCTTTACATGAATTTGCTATACAGCTGTTGATTATTGTTCCGATCTCAACACTGGTATGGGTGGTAGTTACGTTCATAACAAAACCGGTTGCTGCGGAAACTCTCATTAAATTCTACAGTCGAGTTAGACCGAGCAAAATAGGATGGAGATTAATTGCCGCAGAAATTAAACAGGAATCAGATAGTATTGAGAAACAACATACCTATATAGAATCAAAATTACCTGCCTTGGTGAATTGGATTATTGGAGTCATCTTTATCTACTCCCTCTTATTCAGTATTGGTAAACTTTTATTAGGCGCTACTGTTATAGGAACGGCCTGTCTATTAATAGCAATTATATCAGGATATATCATGTATAAGAATCTACCGCGTGAAGAGAGTACATAATTGAAAAGTGTAGGAATAATCCCAGCTCGATATGCTTCAACTCGCTTTGAGGGAAAAGCCTTAGCAGATATTTTTGGAAAACCGATGGTGCAGCACGTCTATGAGCGTGCAAGTCAGTCAAAACTACTCAATCAAGTTATTGTCGCTACAGATGACCAACGCATTTATGATGCTGTTAAAGAATTCGGTGGAGACGTACAGATGACACCCGATTGTCCTACCGGATCCGACCGTGTGACAATAGTCGCTAAAAACATAGAATGTGATATTGTCGTCAACATACAAGGTGATGAACCGCTACTCGAACCTGAACAAATTGATTTGATGCTTCAACCTTTTATTGACAGACCAGATGTGCAAGTTACAACGTTGAAAAAACGCATAAATACGATTGAAGATTACGTTGACAGGAACATCGTAAAAGTTGTTACTAATCTTCAAGGCGATGCGTTATACTTCTCAAGGGGTTCTATACCAAGCACACCCGAAAACACAAAACCAACATTTGATGAAAACATCTTCGTGTTCAAACACATCGGATTATATGCGTTCCGCAAGGAACAACTCCTTGCATTTACATCATGGGAACGTACGTCTTATGAAATGTCTGAGAGTTTAGAACAGTTGCGTTTGTTAGAACACGGTGTACCAATACATGTTGTTGAAACAGACAAACCCCTTATCGGAGTTGATGTACCCGCAGATTTGGAAAAAGTAAAACAGGTTTTAAAAAAAGCGAGGCATTGAAAGAAAATGACAAAATATATATTCGTTACAGGCGGCGTTATATCGGGAATAGGTAAAGGAATCACAACCGCATCTTTAGGTAGATTACTCATTAACCGTGGATTCAAGGTAAATGTCGTCAAAATTGATCCATACATAAATGTTGATGCAGGTGTGATGAACCCATTTCAACATGGGGAAGTATTCGTAACACACGATGGTGCCGAAACTGATTTAGACGTCGGAAACTATGAACGGTTTTTAGGTGTTGACTTAAACCAACAGTCTAACTTTACAACAGGTTCCGTCTATCGTGAAGTGATAGAAAAGGAACGACGCGGTGATTACCTCGGTCAAACGGTTCAGTTGATACCTCATATTACCGATGAAATAAAACGACGTATCTATCAGATAGGGAAAGATAGTGATGTTGACATCGTTATCACAGAAATAGGCGGTACAATCGGTGATTTTGAAACCCCGCCATTCGTTGAAGCCATTAGACAAATGGCAGTTGAGGTGGGACGAGAAAACACTTTATTCCTACATGTCTCACTTATTTACACATTACCAAATGGCGAAAGCAAAAGTAAACCTACTCAGCACAGTATTCGAAAACTCCAAGAATTGGGACTTCATCCTGATCTATTATTATGCAGAACAAGCCAACATATTGATGATAGTATTCGCAGGAAAATCGCTCTCTTGTGTGGAATAAGCGAAGACTTCATTTTAGAAGGTTTAGATACGAAGTGTGTTGATGAAATCCCGCTCAACTTTGAACAGCAGGGAATGGGACATCTCGTCTCGAAAAAATTGGGACTTGAGAGACGGGCTACTTTGGATGCTGAATGGATCGCCATGGTGGATAAACTGAAAAATCCCAGACACAATACAAATATCGCTATCGTCGGAAAATATACCACCGGATGCGATGCATATATCAGCGTGCAAGAAGCGATAAAACACGGTGGGATCGCAAATGAAGCTGAAGTCAATATAGAGTGGATTGAAGCTGAATCGATAACAGAGCAAACGAATTTGGATGAAGTATTTGAAAACATAGATGGAATTTTGGTCCCTGGAGGATTTGGTGATCGCGGCATAGAAGGTATGATTACTGCTGTAAAATATGCTCGTGAAAATAATATTCCGTATTTCGGATTGTGTCTTGGGATGCAGTGTCTGGTCATAGAATTTGCTCGCAATGTTGTAAATCTTAATGGGGCAAACACTACTGAAGTAGACGAAAATTCACCGTATCCCGTCATAGATTTGATGTTAGAACAACGTGGACTTGCTGACAAAGGCGCGACTATGCGACTCGGACATTATCCATGCGTACTCAAAGAAAATACAAAAAGCTATGACGCATACCAACAACCAATCATTTTAGAACGACACCGACATCGTTATGAGTTGAATAACGATTACCGCTCGCAATTATCAGAAGCAGGACTCGCACTTAGTGGCGTTTCGCCTGATGGAAGTCTTGTTGAAATCGCTGAAGTGGCGGATCATCCGTGGATGGTAGGTTCACAATTCCATCCAGAATTTCAATCTAAACCTCTCACCCCGCACCCTTTATTCCGTGATTTTATTGCAGCGGTATTGACACATCAGCAAGAAAGATAGGAATAGGAGATGATGTATGACTAACACTGCAACAGTCCGCTCCGGGGCTTGGTACGGTGACAACGAACTGGCACTAAACTTTCCATCCGATTGGCATATAGAGATGCTCAATCCGAAGGACGCCCCAGCACTTTCTGACATACAAATTGAAAAAGCCTTCGCTGAACCTATCGGAACAAAGCGTATTTCTGAATTAGCGAAAGGTAAAAAGAGTGCTACTATCATCGTTGATGATATGAGCCGTCCGACGCCTGCTTATCAAGTTATACCGTACCTGTTGCGCGAACTTAACGGGGCAGGTGTGCCGAAATCAGAAGTTCGTTTTGTCGTTGGCGTTGGGGGGCACCGACCAATTAGCAACGAAGAAATGGTAAAGAAACTCGGCGCAGATATCGTAACAGAGTATGAAGTTACCAATCATGATTTCCTTAGTGGCGATTTATGTGCTTTGGGGAACCTCGAAAACGGAACTCCTGTATATATCAATCGTACTGTCGTGGATGCTGATTTCAAAATCTGTCTTGGTGGAATCTATCCTCACAGTTCAGTCGGCTTTAGTGGAGGTGCAAAACTAATTGTTCCCGGCACTGCAGGGTTCTCCACCATGTATTACTTCCATAAATTTCCACCCGGACGCGGTCCTGCTATTATTGAAGGTGAGAGTGACGAACCAGACCGTCGTGACACAATTGAGATGGCAGCAGCTGTGCTCGGTCTTGATGCTATTGCCAATGTTGTCCTTAATACTCGTCGCGAAATATGCGGACTTTTCGTAGGTGATTTTATTAAAGCACATCGTCAAGGCGCACATTTTGCAATGGATACATACAGAACACAGATATCCGAAACAACGCGCACTGGAAGCGACCTCGTTGTGATAAACTGCTATCCACTTGATGCAGATGCAATCCAACTTGATAAAGCATTAGCAGCTTTCTCCTATTTTGAGAACGCATACACCATAGCACTTTATCCAGCAACAGATGGATCATGTTTCCACGGACTGTTTGACCGACTTGATTACCCAAGGTATGTGCAACAGAAAATAGATAGGTTGCCGACAGTCCCAACACCAGAACCAAAAATTGGCAGACAATCACAACTCCATGTCTGGTCTGAGCATTTTGATAGAGATGATTTCTACAAAGAGTACCCTTCATCGCTGCTATTCCGAGATTTAGAACAGTTGATTCAATTGATGACTGAGAAACTTCCTGATAAGGCGAAAGTTGCTGTCTTACCCGCAGCAGGGATTCAGGTATTAACATCAGATTAGATGGAGATTTCTTCTGCAGGGGACTCGGATACCTGTCTATGAGCGTGTTTTTCGCTATTCAGTGATTGCACCATCATAAAGGTACTAACAAAACCAGATAATCTACCTCATTTGGCAGAAACGTCTATTAGGGATCGCTGGTAAGCATATTGAGACTGGAGAAACCGATGAACAACACAGGAACAGTGCATTCGCGTGCATGGTATGGAGATGAAGAACTGACTTTGAATTTTCCGTCCGGTTGGGAAGTAGAGATTCTGGCACCGAAAGACGCAAATGAACTCTCTGATAGTGAGATTGAACGCGCATTCGCTGAACCAATTGGCTCACCACGAATTGCGGAACTTGCTAAAGGGAAAAAGAGTGCTGTGATCATCGTTGATGATCTAAGTCGTCCAACCCCCGCTGCCAAAGTCATTCCATTTCTATTACGCGAACTCTTTTCTGCAGGTGTTCCAAAATCTGAAATCCGATTTGTTGTTGGTGGCGGCTCACACCGTCCTCTCACAGACGAAGAAGTCGCAAAAAAAGTTGGTGTTGACATCGCAGTAGATTATGAAGTGACAAGCCACAACTTTATGAGCGGGGACCTACGGGGATATGGAAGTCTTGAAAACAGAATGCCAATTTATATTAACAGAATCGTCTCGGATGCAGATTTCAAAGTCTGTTTAGGTGGAATTTATCCACACGGTTCCGTAGGATTTGGTGGGGGCGCAAAGTTAATTGTTCCTGGGGTGGCTGGTTTTGCTACGATGTTCTATTTCCATACTTTCTCACCCAGCCGTGGACACGCAGTGATTGAAAGAAAAGGAAGCGAACCTGATCATCGTGATTTTTCGGAACAGGTTGCAGCTATAATCGGTCTTGATGTTATCGCCAATGTTGTCCTTAATTCTCGTCGTGAGATATGCGGGTTATTTGTCGGTGATTATGTACAAGCACATCGCGCTGGCGCATACTTTGCCTTGGAAACCTACGGGACAGAAATCCCACTACAGGTACGAGAAGAAACAGATTTGGCCGTGCTAAACTGTTATCCTCTCGACAGTGATCCGATCCAAACAGGAAAAGCACTATGGGCAGCCGGCTATTTCAAAAAAGCATACAAAATGGTGTTGAACCCCGCAAGCGACGGTATCTGTTATCACGGGTTGTTTGACCAAATTGACTACAACCGTTTTCTACAACAGAGATCTGAAACAGAACCACCTGAACTTCCCGAACCAAAACTTGGTAATCAAGACCAGTTACATATCTGGTCTGAAGGTTTTCTTGTAGACGACTTCTTCAAAAAGCACTCAAACGCTCTCCTCTTTCGCGACTTAGAAGAACTTATAGAACTATTTGCTGACAAACTACCAGAAAAAGCAAAGGTCGCTGTCCTTCCTTCAGCAGGTATTCAGGTATTAGCACAAGAAGAATAATGAGGACCGGATGGACATATCTTTCAGAAATTTCCTAAAAAACCTAAATTCTATTCTCAGTAAAATTGAAACAGGTTTGCTGTGTCTGATTGTTGCTTTAATGATCGGACTGGGGATTTTTGAAATCGTTTTGCGTTACGGTTTCAAGACCAGTCTGCTATGGAAAACCGTGATGCTTGAGAACCTAACACTCTGGCTATGTTTTCTTGGCGCCGCACTTGCTACTGCTGAAAAACGACACATTAGCATTGATGTCCTGAGTCGAGTTTTACCCGAAAAAATCAGGCGATACAGTCATTATATCATTGATATTTTAAGCATGAGTGTCGTGAGTATTTTAGTCTATTACGGATTTGATTTTCTACAAAAAGAACAGGAGCTTCAGACAACTCTTATCGGAGAAATACCTCTATGGTGGGCAAAAAGCATCATCCCGATAGGCTTTGTTCTCATTGATATTCATCTGTTGCTCCAGTTTGGGATTCGGTTGACAGGTGGTGAAGACAAACAAGACGATGTTGAAGGAGAAGTTGAGTAATGGGTATTATCATCGGCATCGGTTTATTAGGTTTTGCACTTTTGGGGGGTGCACTCTTCGTCTTACTTGGTGGTGCTACGATTCTCGGATGGGCAACAGCAGGTGAATCGCTTTCTGTTATCCTCATTGATATTAACCGCCTCACTAAGAATTCTACAATTATAATTATTCCGCTCTTTACGCTTGCAGGCTATATTATTGCGGAAGGGAAAGCACCTCAGAGATTAGTTGCATTTGCCCGAGCAAGTGTTGGTTGGTTACCGGGTGGTATTGCTATCGTTGTGCTTTGCACGTGTGCATTTTTTACCACTTTTACAGGTGCTTCTGGTGTAACAATCATAGCACTGGGAGGTTTAGTCTATCCGATTTTACGTCAAACCTACAATGAAAAATTCTCGCTCGGATTGATAACTGCATCAGGTAGCATCGGTCTATTATTCCCTCCCAGTATTCCACTTATACTATATGCAATAATTGCAGAAGTGCCGATTGATGCAATGTTCTTTGCTGGCATTATTCCAGGCGTGATTATACTTAGTATTATTAGTTTATACTGTAGTGGATGGAGTCTCATGAAACGACCAGAAATGATCCAGTTTGATCTAACGGAAACTTTCCGAACACTCTGGGATGCGAAATGGGAACTACTTTTGCCATTCCTTGTATTAGGAGGAATCTTGTCAGGTTACGTAACACTTGATGAAGTTGCAGCATTGACTGTTATATATGTCTGTATCGTAGAGATTTGCATCCATCGATCTATATCAGTGAAAACATTACCACGCCTCGTAAAAGAAAGCATGGTACTTGTAGGGGCAATCCTTATTATACTCGGGATAGCATTAGCATTGACAAACTATCTGATTACACTTGGCGTACCCGATATGGCACTTGAATGGATAGGTTCTATAACGGATAATAAAATCCTAATGCTCATCGGTCTGAATGTATTTCTGCTTATTGTTGGGTGTTTGTTGGACATTTTCTCCGCTATCGTCATCATCGTTCCGTTACTTCTTCCCATTGCGAATGATTTTGGAATTGATAAGGTACACTTAGGGATAATTGTATTAACAAATCTTGAAATAGGGTATCTTACCCCTCCAATTGGGATGAATTTATTCATTTCAAGCATGAAGTTCAAGAAATCTGTTGTTGTGCTCTATAGATCAGTTATCTTATTCATTGCATTACTATTGATTGCCTTAATCCTTGTAACCTACCTTCCAGATTTAAGCCTCTGGCTACCGAAAGCACTTGGTAAAATCTCCGAACCCTTACTATAAAACCTTGAGCATAATGTGCAACTTCAAATATAGGTTGGAACATTTCTGACAGATAATTTATGAGGTAAGAAGTAAATATAAAATAACCATATAAAATCTTTTGAAAAAAAGAATTGACAACTTACTATATAATGTCTTATAATACATTATGTAGTGAACATTTCGGTAGGTATCGTGTAATTAGGGGAGACAAGATGCCAATCAGACTAACTAATTTTATTGCCAAAGTATGTTTTGTCTATATGCATCGCCTTAGTTGTGCGCGTGTTAAATACGTGCGCGGCGTCTCTGCTTGTTCACTGAGCACCGCTATCAGACGTTCACGGCAATTTACTCACATATATTCTGAATATAATGCAGAGTCTTATGTGAGTTTTTTGCTGCATTGGTACTTTCCAATGCGTTTTATCTATTTCCCAAACAAAGTTTGGTATGGATTTCCACGTCTACGCCAGTTGTATTGGGGTAAATTGCATAATTTATGCGATTTAGGTTTACTTAGTAAGTATTCTTCTCAGTTGACGCCTTAACAACTGTGAAAATTCATTGATGTATATACAACCAAAATACGCTTGCACAGAACACAACCAAATTTTCTGTGCAAGCCTTATATGACACTGATGGAAATACATAATGCGGACATATAGATGTTTAGTTCTTCTGATTTTCCATCCAATCCTTGCTAATTTCCACAACTTTTGCTAAAATCGAGCTGATACTTTCTGTTTTTTGAACGAGATCCAAAACAGATACCAACATTTGCTTCAAATATGTACAATTCATCTAATGGCACACTGTATATTGTCAGCACGCCGATAGGCAATTTAGAGGACATCACTCTTCGGGCTTTGCGTATTCTCAAAGAGGTAGACTTAATCGCCGCTGAAGATACACGGCAGACTCGCAGATTATTGTCCCACTATGAAATCAATACACCTCTCACAAGTTATTTTGAAGGGAACCAACATAGCAAAACGGAGAAATTGATCATCAGATTAAAAGAGGGGGAATCCATAGCACTTGTATCTGATGCCGGAACACCTACAATTTCCGATCCGGGTTATCCTCTGCTGCGTCAGTGTGTATCGGAGGAAATACCGATAGTGCCAGTGCCGGGTGCCTCTGCTATTCTTGCAGCAGCAAGCTGTGTCAGGACTTCCACTCCACAACTTCACTTTTGAAGGTTTTTTATCACCAAAATCAGGCAAGCGAAAACGTCAATTGACACAACTCGCGAATGAAGAACGCACGTTAATCCTATTTGAATCACCGCATAGACTCTGTCGTTTTCTTGAGGATGCTCGGGAAGTAATGGGAGAACGTGAAATTGTCATTGCACGGGAACTGACGAAACGTTTTGAGGAGTTATTCCGTGGTAACTTCAGTCAGGCATTGGAAAAATTTAATGCCACAGAACCACGCGGGGAATTTACTATTGTTATAGGAGCATGAATTTGTCAGACGAAAAGCCAAATAGCATCAATAATATTACCGTCATAGGTGCAGGATTGATGGGACACGGGATTGCACAAGAGTTTGCTTCTGCTGGATTTAGTGTGTATCTCCACGACATTACAGGAGAAAAACTCAATTTTGCAACAGAACAGATAGTCAAAAACCTTACATTACTCGCTCACAACGGTGTCGTTGATAAATTAGACATTCCTGAAATCATGGCGCGCATTAATACAACGAAAGAACTGCCCGATGCAACCGAAAATGCAGATTTCGTGATTGAAGCAGTCACTGAAAATCTACCTCTAAAACAACAAATATTTGCAACATTAGATAATCTGTCTCAACCACACACAATTTTAGCCAGTAACACTACAGCGTTAATGCCAAGTCAAATTGGTGCTAACACAAAACGGAAAGATAAGATACTCAATACACACTATTTCAATCCACCGTATTTGATTCCTCTGGTTGAACTTATCCGTAGTCCTGATACATCGGACGAGACAGTATCAGTAACTTTTCAACTCCTCAAGTCTATTGGGAAAACGCCAGCGATAATTGAAAAAGAGGCACTCGGTTTTGTTGGACCGCGATTACAAGCAGCTTTAATTCGCGAAGCATTTGCAATCGTTGAGCAAGGCATCGCAAGTGCTGAAACCGTAGACCTTGTCGTTCGTAATAGTTTTGGCAGAAGACTTAGTGTTGCCGGTCCATTTGAAGTCTTTGAACTTGCGGGATGGGATTTAGTACTCGCTGCCTTTGAAGAACTTTACAAAGACCTGAACAGTTCATCAGAAATAAATCCACTACTCAGGGAAATGGTTGATACAGACAAACTCGGTGTGAAAACTGGCGAAGGATTTTATCAATGGACAGAGGAAAATGAACAGACACTGCGTAAACGAATGACAGAAGCATTAATCCAAGCCATGCAACAAGATAACTAAGCGTTTTGTTCAGCACAGATTTAAGACCTCTGGTAATTCTACACTGTGTGTTTTTTATCCTATTCTTAGACTTACTTTTTCCCAACAACCTAAATGTCAAAAAAACTCCTGCGTAACATAGTACTTATTTCCGTTGTTACAATTGCAATCCTCCTTACAATCCTGTACTTCAGTCAGATTCAGAGTTTTCTAAGTGAATTTATTGCTGCTTTCAGTAGTCTTGAAACAATTCAAGAATACATTGCAGGTTACGGTTTTCTTGCCCCGTTTATCTCAGGGCTTCTAATGATCTTTCAAAGTATCATTGCACCGTTACCTGCCTTTTTAATTACAATAGCCAACGGTGCTTTATTCGGTTTCTGGTGGGGTATGCTGTTGTCTTGGAGCAGTGCGATGCTTGGTGCCGCCTTATGTTTCTATATTGCGCGTATATTTGGATCCAAGCATGTCGCAAAAATCGTTACGCAGCCTATTGTCAACAAGACAGATCAGTTTATTCAGAAATACGGGGACTATGCGATCCTAATTGCCCGCCTCTTACCTTATGTTCCATTTGATGTTGTTAGTTATGTAGCAGGTCTAACACGTATGCGATTCATCGGATTCTGGGTTGCAACTGGCATAGGACAACTTCCAGCAACTGCAGTCTACACTTACCTTGGTAACAAAATCTCTGCTAATACTCAACTATTACTCTACGGTTTTAGTATTACCATTTCTGCTTCTATAGTAATTTGGCTGGTAAAGAATCGTAAAACTAAGGACTAACAGAACCGTGTTGCAATCAGATAAAATCAATCAATTACCTTGATGGCAATAGGTTTATCTATTATACCAGTGACGCTAAATGACTATAGATTCGTTCAAAATCTTGACTCACTGTAAAAACTATTGACAGCAATCTATCTATAATGTAAATTGTCTGCAAACTGATATTAACCTTTTTTAGTAAGGAAACAAAAATATGATACGGATTGGTGTAATTGGCGTAGGTGGCATGGGTAATGCCCATTGCAACTCACTTCCGAATGTAGAAAACTGTGAATTTGTTGGGGTCGCTGATTTGCGACTTGATGCAGCAAAGGCTGTTGCCGAAAAGCACAACATTCGTGCTTTTGAAGATTATCATGAACTTTTACCACTCGTTGACGGCGTTGTTGTGGCGACTCCTCCTATAGCACACACAAAAGTCGTTGTTGATGCAGCAGAAGCAGGTATACATGTATTCTGCGAAAAACCGCTCTCCCTAACACTTGAGGAAGCAGACGAGATGATTGATGCAGCTGATAAAGCTGGAACACATATCATGGTTGGACAAGTCCTACGATTCTATCCTGTACACAAACTCGGGAGAAAAATGGTTGATGCTGGCGACATCGGCGATGTGGTTTATATTGAAACTGATTATACAGGACCCTATAACGCGCCGCGAAATCGACCAGAGAGTTGGTACGGTACTGTCGGAGGGTTATTGGAAAACGGTATTCATAAATCTGACCTGATTAACTGGTTCGGTGGAACTGCACTCACTGTTGCAGCGGAAGTCGGTAGTTTTTCTGGACATGATGACTGGGAAGACTACACTGTATCACTCATACGCTACGATACGGGTACAGTCGGAATTTTGCGTTGGGGCGGCTTTCTCGGTGCACGTGGCACAAATGAGACCATCATTGATGGTACGGAAGGATCACTCCGACTCGACATGGGGGCTGACTTGG
Organism: Candidatus Poribacteria bacterium; assembly: GCA_965261435.1. Taxonomy (GTDB): domain Bacteria; phylum Poribacteria; class WGA-4E; order WGA-4E; family WGA-3G; genus MSPOR6. Next base: position 223,920 of record CBDHDL010000021.1, on the reverse strand, counting down.
CATATCTCAAAAAGCGGGGTGAAACAGATTGGAAAGAGATCGTACCTGATCGTTCCGGTCCAACGCATGTCGTTGGAGAACTCACTCACTTTGTGGAATGTATTCGAGACAATAAAACACCCATAATTGATGGAAGAGGTGGAAAGCATGCAGTTGCAATTGTTTTAGCTACCTATGAGTCGGCAAGAGAGAAGACGAAGGTTGCAATTACCTAATACCATGACGTAAACAATCCAGTACAAATATCGTTTGTATTCATATCCTTTTTCGTATATACTATAAAAATGCTATTCGAGGAGAACTATGATGCAAAATAGAAAACGGAATCAACTCACCAAACATGTTACATATAGTGTCTATCTCTGTATTGTGTTTATGTTAATTATGGGTACAATGTTCACTGCTTGTGTAGAGGAACAACAGTTAGCAGAACAGTTACAGGAAACGACAGAAGCAACAGATCAAGAAACCGATGAACCTGCAGTTGCGTTACCCGGACTTCCTGAGGATGTTGCAGGCTACGAGACATGGCTGAAATTAAACGCTGAACCTATTCCACCAGTTCCTGGGGGTGACCCACACAATGGTACAAAGAACGTTTTTGTAAATAAAGACCGTGATACCATTGCCCCAGATGGTGAACAGCAGTTTCCATATCCAGATGGTAGCATCGTCGTAAAAGAAGCAACTCGACCCAATAAGGATTATATTGGACTTATCGCAATTATGCGAAAAGTTGAAGGAAGTGATCCTGAGCACAATGATTGGGAATTTATTGAGTATACACGCAACGCTGCGGATGCTGACTTTACAGTCCTTGCAAGAGATAGAATATGTTGGGGTTGTCATGCTCGAGTTGAGGATATGGATTATGTTTTCACTGAACTTGATTGAGTTTTAGTTTACGCAACACATCCCTTTCTCGGTAGGTAAGGTTTCGTATCCTCGCCTACCGAGTAAAACACCGTCGTATTCTAACAATAGATTCTGTAGGTCGTGTTGAGTGATGATCCCCAACATGTATCAATTACTATTGTTTTGTCCACGCTTACATTGTAGGTCGGGTAGAGCGAAGTGAAACCCGATAATCCGCATGGAATAGCGTTTCATATCGGATTTCGTTCCTCTAACCGACCTACATATTTAGTCTGGACTATCCACGACACTTGAAGCAAGGTGCCGCTATCCAGACCTATTTCTACCAAAAAACGCTACACACTGAATCGTAAGGAGTCTATTTTGAAAACATGTAATAAATATTTTAATCATCCTGCCTTTAGTAAGACATTTCATCGTAAGTACATTCGCGCATCGTTTCTAATTCTCACAATGACTGTTTTTTCGCTGATAGTTTGTTCGGTTGATATAGGTGAAGCAAGACCCGAATTTGCAGCGGAATTAGACAAAGATTGCACTTTCTGCCACATTGACCCCGCAGGTGGAGGCCCCAGAAATAGGATAGGTGAGATATTTGAAGAGAATTATTTCGAATTTCCTGAAGACTTTGATATGGAGGCTGTTACTGAAGAAGCGAAAGAAGTCGTCAAGCAGCTGACAACATCCTTAGAACTTCAAACTGCATTCATAAATTCTATGCATGCTGACGAGAGTGAAGGGACGGTAGCAAACTGTAACTCATGCCATACATCAGTAGATAGATTTCTTCTGATGCAAGCCGAGGCGACGTTTAATGCGCAAGCGTCAGAACGGGTACGTTTAACACTCTCCAACAATTTAGGTACGACACTTAATGCTTTCGCAACCGTAGATGCAATTCCAAAACACCTATATTTTAAAGTGGGACAATTCCGCCTACCGTTTGGGATAAAACAGAAAGATCATAATATCCTTGTCAGAGAAGGATACAACCTCGGTTCAAATAAACGAGATGTAGGACTTGAACTCGGTGGTAGTTCGGGGAAAGTGTTCTATAATGCCGCATTCTTCAACACTAATAATGCAAAATCACAAGGACTACTCGGCACAGTCGGAGGACAACTCGGTCCAGTACGTGCTGGAGTATCCTGTATCTACGAAAGACCAGGGGAAGATTGGGAACGGCTTATCAGTACGTTTATTACTGCATCTTACAGTGGATTAAGTATTGAAGGAGAATTCAACTTTAAGGATACTGAATCATCTACCTTCTTTGATATAGATGAGGTTGATTCAAAAGGTTATTATGTCGGTGCAAAATACCGAGTTATTCCACAATTAACTGTTGCAGGTCGATACGGATTATTTGATCCAGACAGAACTGTTTTAGGTGATGCAAGTAGACGGATTACGTTCATCACTCAGTATAATTTTATGGAAAACGGAGCGATTTCCCTGTTTTATTGGGCAAACTTACCCAATGCTAACCGAAAACCAGATGAAGAGATCAGCAGCAAAAGTAGGTTAAGACAACTCAAAGGATACAATCAGTTTATTCTGATGTCGCGATTCTGGTTTTAGCTTATTACATAGATAATAGAATATAGAAAACATGTGTGTTTATTTTTACACATGCCAATACATTTTCTAATACCTTCTTCTAATTCCTTATATTGATTTTTTCTTCAGATAACATTGCCATTCTTTACAGAATAAATCAGATTCTAAATGTTCATAAGTCAGTTTATTGTGAAAAATGACTATCCAGAATAGTATGAAAACACGCTATAAACCCTTGTTTTTAGTGTCCTAACGTTACGTTATGGGAATTGACGGTCTTGTGGTACATAATTTCAGAAAGTTTGAAGCAGTAGGGTAAACTATTCCAATTACAAGTGATTCCAAGTAAACTTCTCTATATAGATTACATTTTGGCACGAAAATTGCTAAATTGGATTTTGAATAGGGTGTATTTAGATAGAGTTAGGTGTATTTAGATAGGATTTGATAGTAGGAGGTATGAGAAATGGCGAACTTAAAGAAGATGTTTACAATGGAATCTAATAAACTGTTAATTGGTGTTGTTGTCCTTCTTTCATTGATTGTTTTAATTGTTGGTTCTCTTTATATCCATAGTCTGATATCAGGAGAAAAGACGCGTGTCACCGTGAAATCCTTTACACCAAATGGAGAAAAGGTTCCACGATGGTCAGATTTTACTATCACATTTTCAGAACCGGTCATTGATAATTCAGTAATTAACACTGAATTACCAAACCGTGCTATCCAATTTACGCCTGCTGTTAAAGGTGTAGCGCGTTGGATAGCGACAGATAAAATTGGTTTTTATTTAGAATCCGCATTAGCCCCCTCCGCAAATTATACCGTTGAACTTGCTCCTAAACTTCATCAAAGTTCCCTTGGCTTTGTCATCACAGGTGACAGGAAGTTCACCTTCTCCACAGAAAGTTTTAATATAACAAGTAAGAGTTTAGAATTTAAATATACAAAAACACACGCCAAGGCAGTCGGAAAACTGACATTTAACAATCCAGTTAATATCGCTGATTTACGGGCAAACATGTCAGTGCGACTTCAAGAAGATGTTGATATTTCATTTACACTTCAACCCGAAAATGGAATTGCAAGCGAGACAAAAATAGAAACTGAAGAGATACCACGGCTCATCGGAGACCAAATTCTCAAAGTCCGCATAGAAAAAGGGTTCAAACCCACAGGTGGAAAGATTGGGTTGAAGAATCCTTATGTGAGAACGCTAACCTTAACAGGTCGTGAGACGCTCGGTGTGACTTATGCAAATGTTCAAGAAGGATCAGGAAAACCTTATTTTGCCGTGCGATTTAGTTCACGTATTCCAATCGATACAATTGAACCATATATTCAAATTAAACCTGAGATTGATACACAAGTGGTTACACGTTACGGACAGGTAGCAATACACGGTAATTTTGAACGCCGCAATAAATATGAACTTACAATACAGGAAGGCTTAACAGCTACTGATGGTTCTGTATTGAAGAAACCGTATACTGTCCGCCTTAGTATTCCTGATGTCCCACCGCAAGTGCGTTTCGTTGGAAGTGGCTTCTTTCTCACAAGAAATCAGAATATGAACCTTGGTTTAGCAACCATAAATGTAGACAATGTTAAGCTTAGCATAGAGAAGGTTTTTGGGAACAATCTGGTATATGTAGCAAAACTGAGAAATTGGAGTCAGTGGACAGATAATTTAGGGAAGCATATTCATTCTGAATATCTTAAAATTTCTTCAAAACTCAACGATGAAGTACGGAACTATATAAATCTTGGACAGTACTTGGACGATAAACATGTTGGGATTTTCAAAGTTTTTGCTCAATACCCCGGGAGTTATTACGCGCGTGCAACACAATGGGTGATGTTAACAGACCTCGGTATCATCGCAAAAAGATCCGGCGATGAGTTGTGGGTTTGGGTCAATTCACTGGCAAACACAAAACCTATTCCTGCTGCAAACGTAAGGTTAGTCAGTGATAACAATCAGCCGTTACTATCGGGAAAAACAAATTGGGAAGGTTTTGTTAAGTTTACATCATTTGCACAGAAAACAGAAGGTTTCACTCCCTACATGTTGATAGTGGAAAAAGGCGAGGACCTTTCGTTCGTTCAATTGAACAGACATCAGCTTTCCACAGGTGATTTTAATGTTGGTGGTTCCCCCTATTTGTCAGCAGGTTATGATGCATTCCTTTATACAAGCCGTGGTGTATACCGCCCAGGTGAAAAGGTTGATCTCGCTGCAATCGTCAGGGGAAAGCAGAATATAACGCCTCCCTCCTTACCTGTGAACATTGATATATTAGCACCCGATGGTAGGGTAGTAAATGAATATCGGAAAACGACAGATAAAGAAGGTGGGTGTGAGATAACTGTTCCATTAACCGCCTATGCTCAAACTGGTAATTATGTCGCAAAAATGAGTGTGGCTGGGAACGAAATCGGTCGTGGCAAATTCCAAGTAGAAGAATTCATGCCTGACCGAATGAAAGTTAATGTTACAACAGATAAAGATGAGTACGACTTAGGTGTTGAGGTCGGTATGGACGTTACCGCTGTTAATCTGTTTGGACCTCCAGCAGCTAATCGCAAAGTTACGGCATCATATATGCTTGAGGCTGCTCCTTATGTACCAGCGGAAAAATGGAATTCATTCCACTTTTCAAGTTCCATACCATTTGAGAAACAAAGGGTTAACTTAGGTGACTCAAAAACGGATGATGAAGGAAAAGCACACTATAAGTTCAAACTCCCTGAGAGAGTTAAAGCACCATCTCAACTGAATGGAGTCCTAACTGCCACAGTGAAAGAACCGGGCGGTAGAGCTGTTTCTGCATCCTACCGTGTTGCCATCCATCCCTATACACATTATGTTGGCATCAGACAATCCAAACCTGGATCTGTCAAACGCAATCAGAATGTTACTATTGAATACATCTCTCTGGACAAGTCAGGAAATATTGCAGAAGGACGTGACCTAAAATTGACTGTACACAAAGTCCATTGGAATTCAATCTTACGACGGAACTCAAGTGGACGATATGAGTATGTATCAGATAAACAGTTAACAAAATTGGAGACACATCAGATAGTCTCTACAGCTGAAATCGGAAAATTCACTTACACTCCTACCGATTATGGTGAATACCGTATCAATATAGAAGACTTAGCCTCAAGAGCGAAAACGGAACTTAAACTTGAAACTTATGGCTGGGGAAGTGTTCCGGTATCAATGGAAAATCCGACTTTGCTTGAAATGTCGCTAAATAAACAAGCATATCGACCAGGTGAAACTGCGAAGTTAAGCATAAAGGCACCCTTCGCGGGTAAACTATTATTGACAATTGAACGTGAAAAAATTCTAAGTTATCGTATCGTCAATCTAACTGGAAACACAGCAAGTTTGAATATTCCCGTTGTTGCAAGTTATAGACCCAACATATTCCTATCAGGAACGCTTATTCGGTCAACAAAATCACTTGCAGAACACTCACCTGCACGTGCTTTTGGGGTTATACCATTAAAAATTGATGCTGAATCTAACCGATTTAGCGTTGTTTTAGATGCCCCTGAAGAGATTAGACCGAATACCGAATTAGCTGTCAAGTTTCGTGTGAATGGGGCACAGAGTCCATACTCTCATGTTACAATCGCTGCGGTTGATGAAGGCATACTTCAGTTGACTAATTTCAGTGTTCCTGAGCCGCACAATTATTTTTATCGTCAACGTGGATTAAAAACAAACGCGTATGACATGTATTCGGCAATATTACCCGAACTTGAAGCGGTTCGTGGAGATTCCAGCCCCGGTGGTGACGGATCTTCAAGTTTAGACGGTCGTGCGAAAAGGCTTAACGCATCAAGTGTCATGCGCGTGAAACCTGTATCACTCTGGTCAGGGATTATAAAGACAGATCGTTACGGGAATGGAACTGCCAGATTCCAGGTGCCACAGTTTAATGGGACGCTACGCCTGATGGCTGTTGCATATTCCAGTACAAATTTCGGTTCCGCAGAAAAATTCACGAAAGTCGTGCAACCCGTGGTGTTAACCCCAACATTCCCACGCTTCCTCTCCGGCGGAGACCATATACAATTCCCTGTCAGTGTTCACAACGGCACGGGTAAGGATGGAGAGTTTGATGTAGAAATACAAGCAACAGGGGATGTCCAATTCATTTCTACTGATATAGAAGCAGAGGATCAAGTTCTGGAAAGTACATTACAAAAGCGAGTACAGATTGCTGCCGGGAAGGAAGAACAACTGTTGTTTGAAATGTTAGCACATAATTCAATTGGGAAAGCATCTTTCAATGTGTCGGCTTCTGGCAATGATGAAACCACACAGATGTCCGTTGAATTACCACTTCGTTCTGCTGCCCCACCGACAACGGAGACTGGGAACGGTATCATCACAGCCGAAAAACCGGGTGAGTTTATTTTTCCTTCAAACATTATTCCGAATTCCTCTGACTTTACGCTGACTGTATCCCCGTTTCCTGCTATTGGCTTCGCGGGTGGATTACGGTATCTGCTCAAGTATCCGTATGGATGCCTTGAGCAAACTACAAGCAAAGTTTTTCCACTTCTCTATTTTAGCGATATAGCGCAAACTGTTGATCCTGAACTGGCGTCAAACACATACATTGATTATTTCATCACCCAAGGAATCGCAAAACTTGAAGGTATGCTCACATCACAAAACCACTTTTCATATTGGCCCGGTGGACGATACATCAATCGCTGGAGCAGTGTGTATGCGTCGCACTTTCTGATTGAAGCACGAAAGGCAGGCTACGAAGTTTCTGATCGGGTCTACAATGGAATGATTGATGGATTAAAACAACAAGCAAAAGAGATAGCAACTACGCAAAAGTCTGTCAATGAATCCAATCGCTACTACACGCAACGTGCAGTGTATGCTTGCTATGTGTTAGCTGCGGCTGGACAACCAGAAAAAGGCGTGATGCATTACTTAAAGAATAACTTGCTCAGCGGACTTGCAGAATATAGTCAATTTCAGTTGGCGGGTGCATTTGCGCTCTGCGGTGAATTAGAAACAGCACTCTCTATGTTACCTGTTTCGGTCTCATATAAAAACGGTAGGACTCGCGATACTGGCAGAAACTTTGATTCGCCGATCCGTTCTCAAGCGATTATACTGGACGTGCTGGCAGAAGTGAACGAAAACCACCCATCTATTCCAGCACTTGTCAGCAATCTCAGCAAATCGGCATCAAAAAGAAATAGATGGGGAACAACACAAGAGAACGCTTTTGCTTTCCTTGCACTCGGTAAAATCATGAAGAAGCAGATGGATGGTAACTACATCGGTAATGTCACTCTAAATGGCGAACATCTTGCTGATTTTGATTCTACTACACCTTCATTTCGGTTGGATAATACCGATTGGGACGGCGCACAAGTCAAGATCGCTATTGAAGGTGAAGGAAATTGCTACTACTATTGGTCCGCATTCGGGATAAGACGCGATTCACACATTGAAGAGTATGATAGAGATATAGAAGTACGGCGACGCTATCTCAATCAAGAAGGGATCCCTTATGAAAACGAATTTCAGCACGGTGACATGATAATTGCTGAAGTTACAGTTAAAGCCCTTAACGCAAATCTTCAAAATGTTGTCGTCGTTGATATGCTACCCGCAGGCTTTGAAATTGAGAATGCAAGGTTAGCATCACGGGCAGGCATCCCCTGGTTGAAAAACCAAGACTTTAAACCTGACTATGTAGATATGCGGGATGACAGGTTGATATTCTTCGGTACATTCCCGCGACAACGAGAACGTAAATTCCATTACGCACTCCGAGCAGTAACACGTGGGGACTTTACCTTGCCACCAGTTTCGGCAGAAGCGATGTATGATCCTGTAAAATCATCTGTTGCGAGTAGCGGAAAAATAAAAGTAACTGAGTAGGTCATCAACAAATTAAAAGACTTGTTCTATGCCCAAACTCATAGGGCAACGGGTGGAAGAGAAGAGGGGTTTGTTCCTCTTCCCTTCACTCTTCCACCATTTTCTAACCATGAAACAGAAGAATCCCAATATATCCGTATTGAAAAGACTTCAAACTACCAAAATAGCAAGATTTTTACGTAAGAGATGGTATATTGTCGCAATACCGATAATGCCTTTCTTTCTTTTTATGATTGCGAATTGGTGTTTCCCGCTTCCTACAGAAAAACTCCAACCATTCCCATCAACAGTTGTGCTTGATAGAAACGGTCAGTGGTTACGTGCTTTTACAGCACCCGATGAGATGTGGCGGTTTCCTGAGACATCTCTGGATGAAATTTCTCCTCGATTCCAAACTGCTATGCTAACCTACGAGGACAAATACTTTTTTGACCACTGGGGCGTTAATCCTGTTTCTCTGATTAACGCTGCCATTGACAACATCAAAGCAGGTAAAGTTGTGCGAGGGGGTTCAACGATTACAATGCAATTAGCAAGACTTATGGAACCTAAAGATCGCACGATACCGAATAAAATGATAGAGGTGTTTCGCGCATTTCAACTTGAACTGACCTACACAAAATCCGAAATACTGACTTCTTACTTTAATATGTTACCTTATGGTGGAAATATCGTAGGGTCAGGTGCAGCAGCACGGCTCTATTTCAACAAACCACAAAGTGCCCTAAGTCTGAGTGAAGCAGCACTTTTAGCAGCGATACCTAACTCACCAGAATATATTCGTCCTGACCGTTTCCCCGAACGCGCACAGAAGGCAAGAAAGAAAGTTCTATTGCGGATGCAAGACGCTGGAAAAATATCCGTGCAACGACTTCAAGAAGCACTGAAAGAACCGATTCCAAAAATACGATATGCGCTACCATTCAAAGCACCTCATCTTTCACGTCTTCTTGTGAAAGAACAACCATCCTTGGCTTCCAAACTTGACAATAATTATAAGATTCATACTACAATTGATTCGCATTATCAGGACACCGCTGAGCGAATTCTACGCGAACGTTTACGGCCTTTGCAGATGCATGGAATCTCTACGGGGGCTGTAGTCATAATGGATACAAAAAGCCGTGAAGTTCTTGCAATGATCGGATCGCATGACTTTTTTGATAAAACGTCAGAAGGGCAAGTCAACGGTACACTTGCACTACGTTCACCAGGTTCAACGCTCAAACCGTTTGTTTATGCCCTCGCAATAGATAGGGGAAATATAACACCACAGACACTCTTGTTTGATGTACCGGTAGACTATGTCGGCTATTCACCTGTCAACTTTGATGGAAAATTCACAGGATATTTAACTGCTCAGGAAGCATTAGCGCGTTCCCTCAATGTCCCTGCTGTCAACCTATATGCACAGATGGGACAGAGTCAACTTTACGGATTCCTAAAACAGGCTGGAATTACGACTTTCTCAGATCAACAAGACTATGGCCTATCCCTGATACTTGGTGGATGCGGGGTCAATCTCCTTGAACTTACAAATCTTTATGCAGGTTTAGGAAATATGGGTGAGTTTGCACCATATCAATTAGTGATAAACAGAGACGCAGCAAAAAAAGAAAAGAACAAAAAGGCTGCTTCTTTTTCAACGGAAACGCGACTGCTTCGACATGAAACCAGTTGGATTATTACCGAAATGCTTACAACACTTGTCCGACCAGATTATCCTCAATCTTTTGAGCAAACAGGAACTATGCCGAAAGTCGCTTGGAAGACTGGCACCTCCTACGGACACAGAGATGCATGGAGTATCGGATATTCTCCGGAACTCACTATAGGTGTTTGGATTGGCAACTTCAATGGCACAGGTTCCCCAATGCTAAGTGGTTCTCAAGCGGCAGCACCTATTCTTTTCAATCTTTTCACTGCTCTTTCTGCTGAGAAGACACTTCAATGGTATAACGAACCTACAAATCTAAAAAAACGCTTGGTTTGTGCTCTGTCAGGTCTACCAATCTCGACACACTGTCCAACTTCAACAACAGATGTTTATATTCCAGGTATTTCCACAGTTCGCGAATGCCACATACACAAGCCTATTCAGATTGATACAGAAACCGGCGAACGTCTCTGTTCAGCGTGTCGGCCTGGCAGACAGTATCGGAATGAGACAATTGCTGTGTTTCCCGCAGAAGTTGCGACATGGCTAAATGCCAACGGGTTGGGTGTCTCAACACTCCCAAAACACAATGAAGACTGTACCCGTCTCCTTGCTGGCACCCGTCCAGTTATTCTATCACCAGCACGGGATGCAGTCTATCATATCCGTCCTAACATTCCTGTGGAGTATCAAAAGATACGTTTAGCTGCATCAGTTTCTGGTGATACACAAGATATATTCTGGTTCCTTAACGGTGATCTTATTTTCAGTGGTCAAGCAGTAGATCCATCTTTCCTGACGCCTGTCGCCGGTAAACATGAACTGACATGCATTGACGGCGTGGGACGGTCAACAAGCCTTTCTCTAACCATAGAAAAGTAGACAACTAAACCCTTCCTTCAAAATCCATTTCTTGGTAGCAGGGACTCCGTGTGCTGTTGATCTTATAACATTTGTAATTGAAAATGTCTCTTTTTGTAGCACAAACTTTCAGTTTGTGTCCCGAAGAATAACTACCATAATAACCGCCTAATGAGACAATAATCTATAGAAATGGTATTACAATGAATCAACCATAGAATTTAGATCTAATCTATGATAAACTATACTAAAAAAATAATCATAGGTTCCTAAACAATGAAGATCTCGCGTATCATCTTCACTATAATTACAGTCATTTGCGCGATTATTGTTGTTACTGTATTCTTACGACTGATAAAGAACAAGAATTCAACAGAAGTATTTCAAACACCAGCAAATACTGAATATCCGCGATGGGAATTGCCAGAAGCCGCGAAAATGCGTTTAGGCAAAGGCGAAATAAACAATATAACGTTTTCACCCGATGGCACGCGGTTTGCAGTCGCAACAACTATCGGTGTTTGGATTTACGACGCAAAAACCGGTAATGAAATTTCACTGTTATCACTGTTAAAAGTAGAAAGACAAAAGATAGTTGGAGTTGCTTTTATAGAAAATGGGAATACTGTTCTCGGGGTAAATTCCGTAGGAGAGATAATTAAATGGAATGCTGAAAACGGTGAATTGGAATTTATTCTCAGTAATGAAAACGCGCCTTTCTTAACCTCAGCAGTATTCTCTACAGATGGAAAGAAACTCTACGGTGTCGGTAGGGACGAAGAAATCTATGTCTGGGAACTTAATGACCATCTTAATACCCAATTCATAGCTCCAATCTTTACAGAACTAAAATTGGACATAGAATTTGATGGAGGATACGGCACAATCATCTCTCTCTCACCTGATGGACGTTTTCTGGCAACTCCAAGTGAAGAAGATGATAACATGTATTTCCCGATTCATGTTTGTGATGCACAAACTGGTAAACTTCTTTTTAATCGGAAAGAGGTTTCTGACCATCCGGGAATTGCTACAAGACCTTATCCTGAGCGAGTCAATGACATAGTCTTTTCTCCTGATAATAAGAGATTAGCTTGCTTGCGATAGTGATTCAATCTATTTGTGGGACACTGATGACACAGAATCCGAAGTGACATTCAAAGCACCTGGTACAAATTTCCATGTGTTAGCTTTTTCACCGAATGGCAAATTACTTGCAAGTGGGTGTTCAGATGGCAGTGTCCGCTTGTGGAATGCTACAGTCATACAAGAAGGTCTCGGTGGGAAAATTGGGAAGTATCTACCAACCTTAATGCTCAGGGGACACAAAAACAGAGTTACGATGCTAACATTTTCACCCGATGGAAAAACGCTACTATCTGGCAGTTGGGATGGAACAATACGCGCATGGGATACTACCACCGGGGCTAAGTTATACAAAAGGACAGGACATATTATTGCAATTAGAGATTTAGCAGTTCATCAAGGAGAAAATAGATTAGTCAGTTTGGATTCTGATTATGCACAGATATGTCAATGGGATATTGATAAAGGATACCAACTCTCGTTTTCCTCCTTAGGATTTAGTAATTCTGAGACAATCTCACCGAGTGCCACGACGCTTGTTGTTGATAACTTTTCTAAAAGAAATATAAGGTTGTGGGATATACCTAACAGACGCTATCACACGTCCCTAAAAGGACACGGTTATCCCGCAAGGATCATGCATATAGAGACTGCATTTTCTATGGATGAAAAGATGTTGGCATCTTCACCTACAAGAGATATGCTGGGTGTGATTCACCTGTGGGAAATTGGGAGTCAATCTAAGTCTTTCTTGAAAAGATTACTTCCGCTAACAAATACAATTCGTCCCAAACATACACTTGAAGGACATGTAGGCGTGATTCGGACATTAGCATTCTCACCAGATGGCAAAACGCTCGCAAGCGGTGGAGACGGTGTAACAATTAACCTATGGGACTTGGATACGTTGCGCATCCGAACTAAACTTACTGTAGAAAAATATAACACTAATCGGATTGCATTTTCATCAGATGGTAAAATACTCGCGAGCCAAGGCAGTGAAAAAATCTACTGTTGGGATGCAGCAACAGGTAAGCAACTCAGTACATGGTCAAGTAAGGCGGGCTTTTGGTCAATACACTTTGCACCAGACGACAGAAGTTTAGTGAGTGGAGATGCTAATGGAGAGGTTAAATTGTGGGATGTTTACTCAGGAAATCTCTTGTCTTCACACAAAGTTCATTACGGTCTGATAAAGGATTTATTATTTATAGAGCATGGGAAAACGTTAGCCACTGCAGGCAGAGATGGTACAATCATCCTATGGGATTGGGAGAAAATAGCAAGAATTGATAATTAACATCTCACTTTTGAAAAACTGCTATTATCAAGCATCCCCAACCAGCAATAAACGCCAATCCACCAAAGGGTGTGATTGCCCCGAGCCAACGCACACCTGTCAAGCTCAGCGTATAAAGACTCCCTGAAAATACCAGAATTCCCGCGACGAAACACCATCCCGCAGCAGTTGTCAACGCGTTCTGCCATTGTGACATTGCCCATGCTACTATAATCAAACCGATACCGTGATACATTTGATACCGCACACCGACCTCAAAGATATCCAACATATCGGGAGTAATCTTATTTTTCAGTGTATGTGCACCAAATGCACCGAGCAATACGCCAAGTAGACTGAACGTTGAACCAAATGCGAAGAAAACACTTTTCATCAAAGTCACCATCCATATTTTTTGAATTGCATTGTACCTGATACAAATTGCGTTTGGAACTTATTCTCTTACATTGATAAGTTAATTATAGCACGAATTTGCAGTTTCAGTGTGTTTAAAGTTTTAGACATCAGCATGGGTGTGTAAATATTTTGTCTCTCTATTTGTCTGAATCTCGGATTACACGGAGAACACGGAAGACGCGGAAGGGTTTTCCAGATCATTATATGACATTGAAAATTTACTTGACAAACATATAAACCATTATGTTACACTATACTATACAATATAACGCTAATAAAATAAAAACAGTAAAATAAAAAGGTGTGATAATATGAAACCAAACAGACATACAATCTATCAGATATACTGTAGGATTATAAACACAAAAAACCATAAAGAAAAAGCACCTACGCAACACATCAGAGACCAGATTTTTGGAGTGCAAAAACGACTGCAATTGCTAAAAAATCACCAAGATTCAAACCGTACCAAAAAAGGCGAAATAAAAAAAATATAATTTTCAAAAAACACGCTACCAACTCATACAGAGACAAGCCTGACAAACGATTTAAAAACTATACCACGCGACGGAAATCACGGCATTTTTGGTACACTGAAAAAATAGCGAATGTTGTATCATAATTAGCAGTGATTTCATAACCAAACAAGTATAGAAAAATGCTTAACACAATATCACAAACTACAAAATATTCACCAAATTCACGTTTTCTATACACCTTTCGCACCGCTGGTGCTGATATGTGATTTTCCAAAGCCTCAGAGAGGCGAAAGGTATATAGTCCAGATTGATACAACCAATAGCAAGCCCCAGAGGGGCGAAAGGTGTATAATCCGCATTGCTCTAAATCTTTACACACGTTCTCTATCTTTAGTGACAAAAAGTTTACACACCCATCAGCATCCATTAACTTGACTTTAGTCTGAAACTATGTTAAAATTACTTCATAAAAAAACAACACTGAAATGTATAATTAAAATGTATAATTAATGAACCTTTAGCGTTTTTACAAGTCTAATCTAATAAACAGGCTTAAAGAGATAAGAACGTTCACTTGCACTCAACATAGGAGATAAAGGTGAAATACTCAAGAATACTCATTATTGTAGGAATCTGTTGTGTCGTAGGTTTATTACTCGTATTAGGCATGCATTTACATGCACAAGATAAGGGTAGAGATGCAAAAGTTGCATTAAATACTAATGAGCGTCAACAGCAACCAACACAACGTATGGAACAGTCCCGAAATCGTCAACGCGGCGGGAATTGGGGTGAACGGGGACGATCCGAACAAGACAGAAACTGGAGAAACCAAGAACGTTCTGAGAATACCTCTACTAATGAGAACGAAGATTATTACAATGTTATTGTTAATAATAATATTTTCCGTCCACTCGGTTGGAGACCACCAAATAAAGAACCAGAATATTCATTTATCGCTGCGGTTGTTTATGAGGATGAATCTAAATCAGAGGGATGTGTTTTAGAGACACGTTCAAATCGGTTTTTTATCGCGGGAATTGGCGATAAAATCGGAGACGCTGTTGTTACAGGTATAAAAAAGAAGGAAATCCTATTAGACAAAAATGGAGAAAAAATTACGCTCAAATTGGGAAATCAGCAGTTTCTCCAAACAAGTGGTTCACGACGCGGGGATTCACGTGGTGATGACAATAGAAATAGAGAAGACGAGGAAAGAAGAAAGAGTAATGCTGACCGAGAAAATGAAGAGAGAAAGCAAAAAGAGGCTGCTGAACAGCGACGCAGACAAGAATGGACAGAGAGAGCACAAGAAATGCGCAGAAGATGGGAAAGTGCTTCAAGAGGAGACAGAGAACGCATGATGCGTGAATTCCGTGAACGAGGCGGTTTCAGAGGACGCCGCTAAGGAGACCGATAGGCTAAATTCTCATACACAATATTATTATATTTTGGAATATAACTCCATAAGAAACTCTTACGATTCTTATGGAGTTATGTTTTTTCTTATAGGACTATTGTTCTGTCAATACTCAAATGATGAGTAAACCTGTTCGTAGGGACAGGGTTTCCCTGTCCGATAGCAAATCATTTATGACTTGACAAAGCACTATGTTTTTGTTGCAACAGTGGTTTGCTATTTTCAAAATCCACCATAGTTTGACTTATTGTAACAACCGTGCTAATATTACGAGCAACTGATAGAGCAACATATTTCAAATAATAATCAATACTTAATCAAAGGATGGGAAAGATGGAAGAAAATATAAAAGACGAAACGACACAGACAGTTGAGGAATCTTTTGATGAAGTTGCTAACAATCCAGATGAAGAGACTGAAGATGAGAACTCAATAAGTACATCTATTCAACAACAATTCAACGAACTAAAAAGTCAGTATCTAAGTGAACGTTCAAATTCAATGAATCGGTTGTTAATGTTCATCGGTATAGTATTGTTGTTCTTTACAGTACTTATTCCTATAACAACGGGGATAGCCGCCTATTTTGTTTATCAGAAATACAACGATCTACAATCTCATATACTCGTACAAGTTAATGAATCAAAGAAACATGCTAATGATGCCGGTGAGTCTGTCAACACCGCTAAAGAATACATGAATGAAATCAGAGAATATCAGATAAAAATAAAGGAAGTTATCTCAAAATTAACGAGTAAAGATTTCAACAATCCTAATAAGATAGAGATATTTCAAACATCATTATCAGATATCCTGAAGATATCCGTATTAACTCCCGAAGACCGGGTAATCATTGAAGCGTATAGATTACAAAATGAAGGTCAATATACTGAGGCGATTGAAAAATGGAAGTCAATTGTGAATTCTAAGGGGGTGAATAAAGAACTTGTTGCACGTGCCTTTTTCTCAATTGGTTATCTGCATTCAGAACAGAATGAGAACGATCAAGCCATCTCTGCTTATGATCAATCAATAGCGTTATCACCGAAATTTCCAGAAGCATTTAATAGTCGAGGGCTTGTGAAGACTACCCTTGAAAATTACGAAGACGCTATTCTGGATTTTGATGAAGCGATCCTTTTGGACTCAGACTTTGCTGAGGTGTTTTATAACCGAGGTAATGCTAATAGATCACTCAAAGAATACGAGAAAGCAATTGCAGACTATGATGAAGCGATCCGACTGAGTCCAGATTTTGCCGGATCGTATCACTATCGGGGTGTCTCAAAGAATGCACTGGGTCAACATAAAGATGCTATCACAGACTATGATGAAGCGATCCGTCTAAAACCAGATTATGTAGAAGCCTATGTCAATCGCGGATCAGCAAAACGTGCTATTGGTAGGCCTGGAGGAGCAAAAAAGGATTTTGATAAGGCACAGGAACTGTCTAAAAAGCAGATACATCTAAAGTAGAAATAGCCAGAGCTGCATACAGAAAAGCAATTGATGATGCGATCAGGAAATTCGACAGTTCAGGTTCACATTAGTGTTCTGTCAATACTTAACTTGTAGGTCGGGTAGAGCGAAGCGAAACCTATAGGTGTCAATTTAAGAGAATTTTGATGTTTCTATGAATCATTTCGAACCCTTATAGTTATTGGGATTGTCTTCTCTTCAGTCCCGTAGGGACGATATGTTTATAGAAAAATGTATACCCTCACCTCTCTTCAGTCCCGTAGGGACGATATGTTTATATCAGGATGAACTACTACACATATCGTCCCTACGGGACTAAAGAGGGGTTGTATAACGTTTAACTATAAACATAGCGTCCCTACGGGACTGGAGAGGATTTCTGACATAGAAAATTCCTTAAGTTTACACTTATAGGTAGAGCGTGAGCGATACCCACCATATACCAAACGCGTATTTGACGTTGATTTGGACGAATGCCATACGCGCACTCACATTGACCATAAACATAGAAAGATTCACCGCAGTGTTTACTGGTATCTTATTGACATTTTCTAATTGAAAATGTTTCTTTTTTGTACCACAAACTCCCAGTTTGTGTCCTATAGAATAACTACGGTATTTTTTTCGTATTGTAAAGTTAATATTAAGATATTAAACATAAAGCAACATATAAAAATAGTTATTGCATAATATGAATATATGCATTATTATAGTTACGACTTCTGCTAAATAACTTATTGTACAACATGTTTTCACATGTGTCCAATATTCAGTGTGTTTTCCTTATGAAAGATAGGTTCTTCAGTCCCGTAGGGACGATATGTTTATAGAAAAACGTAGAATACCCTCTCTTCAGTCCCGTAGGGACGATATGTTTATAACATTAAGTCCATCTGTGTGAAAAGGATACAAACAAATAGTTAACTAACACAACTCGTTATAGTTGTAGTACATTTATCAATAACTTCGCCAATTATCTAAGTTTGCGTTGAATGGATATGTGTTGGATACCACCCGACGATCCGTGATGTTCAAGGATTTTAATGAATTAGAATAGTTTCATGTTTTAGCAGAAGCATTTTAATCATGTAAATACTTCAACAAACATTTGACTGTCTTGAGGTGTAAAGGTTCTAAACTTAGTGTATTCTAAACAGGATGTGGATAAAAGTAGTTTTCTGCTCCACCTGCACATTGAATGGTTTTTCAAAGTTGATTGGCTTATGAAAAACTGTCCATTTTTGGCGAAGGTATTGTGTTAAACATATTCATAGTAATAGGAGGGTTGAATGGCTTATAGTAATCTCCCTATAGGAACATCAAATCCAGGTTGTATTGTTATTTTAGTAGATCAGTCGTGGTCTATGAATGAAGATTGGCAAACTGGATTGAAATTAGAACAAGCTACATTAATAGTCAATCGTGCAATTTTTAATCTTGCTTTAAAGTGTCAAGTAGGTCCGGAGTATAGACCGCGATGCTTTGTAAGTGTGATTAGTTATGGTGAAAACGTTGATACCGTAGTGGAAGGAATGATAGATGATGTCTATAATTCACCAATTGAAGTAAAGGCAGTTACAAAAAAAATACCAGATGGTGCAGGCGGCGTTGTTGAAGTAGATGTAGAATTGCCAATATGGTTACTCCCTCGCGCAAGTGGAGGAACTCCAATGCATGAAGCATTTGAAAGGGCTTCAAAGATTGTCAATGATTGGATTGCTGACTGGCCTGACAGTTTTCCACCTGTGATAATAAACGTCACAGATGGTGAAGCAACCTATCCAGATTTAGCAGGTGATGCAGCAAGAACGATAATGAATCTCCAAACCACAGATGGAAATGTATTAGTCTATAACATCCATATTGCAAATTCTGACAACCCAGTGGAATTTCAATATGATAACTCACAGTTTTCTGATAATCCATCTGCTGAGTTTCTTTTTAGTATTTCGAGTGTTTTACCTGAATCTTTATTTCCAAGTGCCCGTGAACACGGTTTTGCTCCCCAGCCAGGTGCTCGGTGCTTCGCGTATAACGCAGATGAAGCTCTGACCAGTCGGATCATTGAATTTGGCTCACCAGGATCTCTTGTAAAAGTCACTAAATAGATTAGTTTGTCTTGGTCCGGTTTTATTGGCTTGTTGTAAGACCTTGCATGGTCGTATTTTTCATGTTCTTTTTAATAAGTGTTATAATGAATAAAGAATGGATTATCTAATGAATAAATTAAAGGTTAGTCATTTCAAAACCCATAAAAAAGGGGAAACCATAGATGACTGTCAAGACGATTACGGTCTTAACGAAGAGAATGGTCGTTTTGCAGTTGCGGATGGTGCTACATTATCTTTCTTTCCAAAAGAATGGGCAGAGCTTTTAGTTAAATATTATTGTAACAAAAAAGATGAAAACCTGACACTGAATGAAAAAAATTGGAAAGAATGGATAAAACCTATTCAACAAGAATGGATAGAATTAGTATCTAAAATCGTCCAAGAATCCAAGTCATATATTCTTGTTGATCGTCTATCTCAACATGAATCTGCACTCTCTACTTTTATTGGAATTGAATTCAACCGTGAAAGGAGTGAATGGGACGCTTTAATTATAGGAGACAGTTGTCTATTTCATCTAAGGAATTCCAAATGCATCAGTTTTCCATTAAAAAAGTCAGATGATTTCCCATATAGGCCTGACAGTTTTGCTAGTTTTCCAAAGGACAATCCTGTCGGAGGTCCACCGAGAAAAGAAAATGGTACAATCATCCCTGGTGATATTCTTATCTTAGCAACAGATGCCTTATCAAAATGGATTTTACAAAACTACGAAGCAAAAGGGCTAAGTCCTATTATTGATAAATTAACAAATTTAGAACAACAAGAACAATTTGAATACTTTGTTGAACAAGCACGTAACGATGAGTTGCGCTTAGTCAATGACGATGTTACATTAATGGTGATTTCTATTGAAGAATGTGAAATTTCGGATGACCATGAAGGTGTAAATAATATTCCAAATGAAGATAGTCAGACAATTTCAAAATTAATTAGTTTCATATTCTGGGCTTTTCTTGCAGGTGTTTTCGGTTTTATAGTAGGATTTGTAATACTTGTAATAGTATTGTTGAATAAGAATTAGTAAGAATTTAGGAGTAATTATGCTTTGGCCAACTCCAGCGGATTATGTACAAGCTGTCGGTGGATATCCAGATGTTTGCTTGCTAGATCCGTTACTTAAAGGAGGTAAATCCAAGAAGAATTCGACAAATCAATTACTTGTATACACTGGTGGTTTTTCAACTGTTTTTCCTATTGATATCGCGCACAGTAAATACGCGTTGCGGTGCTGGAATAAAGACATTGGTGATTCAAAGAATCGTTATGAAAAAATTGATAGATACCTTAAACAAGTTAATCTACCATACTTCGTTGATTTTGAATATGTACAAGAAGGAATCCTAATCAACGGTAAGAAATGGCCGATCACTCGTATGGAATGGACAGATGGTGATTTGTTGCGCGCATTTGTTGATCAGAATCTCAATGATACTGGTATCTTTGCCATAGTAGCAGATGAATTTAGGAAAATGTTTGAGTGTCTACATGTAAATCAGATATCCCATGGTGATCTGCAAGATGGGAATATACTACTAACAAGAAATGGAAAAAATATAACAATCAAACTAATTGATTATGACAGTCTCTTTGTACCTAATCTTCAAGGCCAAAAAAGTCCAACTCCAGGACTTCCAGAATATCAACATCCTCTAAGAACTGATCAATGCAACGAGAAAATGGATTATTTTTCTGAGTTAGTGATATATTTGTCTTTTCTTAGTTTATCTGAAAGACCTGAATTGTGGGATAAGTTTAAAGATAAGACTGAAAAAGGCTTGCTATTCACAAAGGAGGATTTTAAGAATCCAAACCAATCGGAGATATTTCAAGAACTTAACAAATTATCCTCTGAAATTCGTCAGTTAGCAACAACTCTAAAAGATTATTGTGGTAAGACTTCCATTGATCAATTACATCCCTTAGAAGATATACTACCAATGCCCGATGTTAATTCACATACAGATTCCGGTTTTATACTTTTAAGCAACAAACAGTATACTGAAGCACTTATAGAATTCCAGAAGGCCGTATCTATAGATTGCAATTATAAGCGCGCTATTTATGGTTTTGGCCTTGCTAATCTCCACACTAAGAGATTTACTGAAGCGATAGTTGCATTTGGATACGCAATCAGTCAAGATCCAGACTATAAAGAAGCACATTACGGGTTAGGACTAACCCATTTTAAATTGGGTGAAATTAACAAGGCAAATAGTGCAATTAGTGATGCGTTAAGAATTGATCCACACTACCAACCTGCAAAACAGTTGTTGAAAACTATTAAGACTTCAGAAGTCACTTCTATACATGCCTCTACAGATGCTAATTCAACTCAAGAACAAGATTCTACCGATCAACCAACCCATACTAAACCAGCACATACTTTGTCATCAAAACCCCCATTTAAAATAAAAGAATACAGCATAGGTCTATTAGCCTTAGTCTCGGTCTGTTGCATTATAGCCTTTGTGTTTCAGATGGATAAGAAGAATTCCGCTTTACTTGAAATCGATAGACTAAAACTTAGTCAGAAAAATCAAAGTACTGAAATTCAGCAGCTTACAGCAAGTGTAGAAACATCGAAAAAAAATCAAAGGACATTAACCAATGAAAACAACAAGCTGAAATCTCAACTCAGCGAGAAAAATGCAGAAATAAAACGGTTAACTTCCACTTTTAGATCTATTAGGAACTCTGATAATCAATCAGTGTTACAAGACACGCGTATTAGCTCACCAAGAATTAATAACAACTTAAGGATGGTACTGATACCTGCTGGTGAATTTCGAATGGGAAGCAGCGCAACTGATCAAAATGCATTTAGGGATGAAAGACCAGAACATTCAGTTTATTTAGATGCATTCTACATAGACATTTATGAGGTAACTAATTCGGAATACAAAAAATTCATTGATTCACATCAAAATTGGCGCAAAGATCTGATTTTGCGCAAATATCATGATGGCAAATATTTGCACCATTGGAATGGTAACAATTATCCAATAGGTAAAGGAAATCACCCTATAGTTTATGTGAGTTGGTATGCAGCCATGGCATATGCCAATTGGAAAGGAAAACGACTACCAACAGAAGCAGAATGGGAGAAAGCTGCACGTGGGAGAATGAATAATCAATCTATAAATCTACCTCAGACTTCAGATGTAAATTATAACTTTTTAGTGGGGAGTACAACAGCTGTTGGTAAATATGCCTCTAATCCTTATGGTTTATATGATCTATACGGGAATGTTTCTGAGTATTGTCTTGATGACTATAACGGTAGTTTTTATACAATATCTCCTGAACTAAATCCTATATCCGGAGGTAGTATCAATAGCATTGTAAAAAACTATAGAAATATTGTAACTGGTCGTGTAGTGCGCGGAGGATCTTGGGCTAGTTCCAAAAACGGCATTCGAGTCACTTTTCGTATTGTTACAAATTCGCCTGATTGTACAAGTCCCACCATTGGATTTCGATGTGTAAAACCGGTAAAACATGAACCAGCATCAAATAGATTGCACTAAATCACTCACGTCATCTTCCCACAACACAATACATACCCATCATGTTCCTTCAACTCAAAAGCACGTAATCCATCATCTGTATCAGCAAGGGGGTGGTGGAATTCTAATTCTCTCAAGTATAATATCCTCTGACTTCTATCATTTTTTGTTATAACAATACTATAGGACACAATTTATGGCAACACTGAGATGGGGTATCATCGGTTGTGGTAATGTCGCTGAGCATAAAGGTGGACCACCACTATATACAGTTGAAGACTCTGAACTTATTGCTGTGATGCGCCGTGATCGTGCGAAAGCAGAGGATTTTGCTAAAAGACACGGTGCAAAACGTTACTATACTGATGTAGATCAACTCCTGGCAGATGAGGAGGTTAATGCAGTTTACATAGCAACCCTTCCTTATCTGCACTGTGAACAGACAATTCAAGCCGCACACGCTGGCAAACATATTCTCTGTGAAAAACCGATGGCGATCACTGTTGAAGAGTGTCAACGCATGGTAGATGCTTGCAAAGATACTGGTGTTACCTTGATGGTTGCTTACTACAGAAACTTCTTTCCAAATATCGTCAAAATGAAAGCACTGATGGATGAACGCGCAATTGGTGACGTGGTACTTGCTCGCGTCAACTGCACCGCTTACTACAATCCAAACCGTCCTGATTTGAAAAATTGGCGGATAAACCCAGGGATAAGTGGGGGTGGTGTCCTAATGGACATTGGAAGTCATCGAATCAGTCTGCTTGAATACCTGATGGGAAACATTGAATCTGCAACGGGTTATGCTGAGACTATACATCAAGATATACCAGTGGATGATTCAGCTGTTTTTACACTCCGTTTTGAAAGTGGCACGCACGCTGTCGCGAATATAAACTGGAACATCGGAATCGGAATTGACGATGTAGAGGTATATGGTACCACCGGATGTCTACGTTGTTCACCGCTAAATTCAGGGAAACTGACACTTGAAACTAAATCGGATGGACTGGTAGATTTGCACCAAACACCTTTAACACATACCCATACAGGCATAGTTGAGGATTTCGTCAATCATATCAGAACGGGTGAACCTATTCGAGTTACAGGTGAATCAGGTTTGCGAACAAATCGTATTATATCTCAGATATATGCTGCAAAAAACTGAAATCTTACTTTACGATTTAAATTTATTTATCCGACTGGATTCCAATCCTAACCATTCACCATAACCCCGCGGCATCTCTTCAGGCGGTTTTAGTCCAAACGCCTCTCGCCATCTCAATAACGGATGTCTTCTATCTTCTTGAGGTAAATCTACTCTGCTTTCGTAAGCTGCAGATTCAAATATACCCATCATCATTTCAATAATGTGTCTTCCTTCATAACCGCTACACGTGTGGGGTCTTTTCTCATCTAATGCATTGACATATTCCTCAACAAACCAATAATCATCTATTGATGCACTGCTTTTTTTATCGTAATGTTCAGGATAGATTAAATCTAATGATTCCCATTTGTCAAGTGTGCCATCTGGGATATAATGGGGAGTCGGTAAGTACCACGCACTATTACTTGACCAAAATAATCTTCCTTCAGTTCCAAAGAGTTCCATCGTATATGCATTAGTGTCCATCTTACCAAATCGGTGTTGTAGCAGCGTACCTGTAACATTGCCTTCATACTGCATGGTAGCTGTGATGTATTCACCAGCGATTGTTCCCATTCCACTGGGTGATGGCACTACATCAGCAGTTGTTATAGGTTTTCCACCTGTTGTTAGTTGTGCAAAGACACTCTCACATCGCTTCCCAAAATGGAGCATGTTATTGAGCATGTGTGTGCCTATATTCATCAAACCGTATCCACCATAGTAACCTTTACCACTACCATACATATAGCGTAAATCACCAATCTTACCTGCGTCAAAAGCAGCTGCAATAGCTCGGTGAGATGCTCCGACTCTACCTTGATGATGAACGGCGACCTGAACGCTTTGCTCTTCGGCTTTAGTGATGACAGCATCAGCTTGTATAAGGTCTACGCACATCGGCTTTTCTACTTCAATGTTTACACCGTGATCTAAGACTCTCATAGATAAATCGTAATGCAACTCAGTCGCTGTAGGAATGGCTACGATGTCAGGTGAAGTATCTTGAATCATCTCATCAAGATCATCATAACGTGCACTTACATTGACTTCCTTTCCTAACGCATTGCGTCTCTCTTCTATTAAATCACACAGTCCCACGATCTCTGTTCGCGGATGTGCATTATAGGCACGAGCAGCAGTAGTGCCACGTCCTCTACATCCTAAAATGGCTATACGGTATGTTTTCATAAACTCTTCCAATAGGTTGATACTACCTTCATTTACCGAAAATGACATCAAAATCCTTCAGGATACTGTATATCTATCTTCTTTTTCAGAACGGATTTCTTTAATTCTTCAAGCAACCTTTCCTTACTAAGCGTAGGAAATCGATAGGTGAGTCTTACATACTCCGTTACGATTTCATCATAGGCACTTAGAAACTCAAACAGAAATTCTCCACCTGTTGTTTCCATCTCCCAAGAAAGTTTCTTAAAGTATGTTGTTATAAATTTCAGATATCTGTCTGAATCTTCAAGTTCTAACTTGCCATCATTTTGGAGTTCACCCCGTGCTTCTTCATAGGCAACACGTATTTCATCATTAAAGTAATCAGTATCAAAACCGAGTTCTTCTTCCAATATCTGGTCAGAAATTTCAAATAATGTCGAGTAGTCACCAGTTTCTTTAGCCTTCTGGTGAGCTTCAATTCTTCTCTCTGTAACTCTTGCCATTGCTGCTTTAGCTTTTTCCAAAGATGTATCTATTATAGGAACTTCCGGTTTATCCATCTCTTCAGAACAAGCAAAAACAAAGAGTGATCCAAAAATAAAGAAAGTGATCAGAATTCGCATTTACAAAACCTTTGATTTTATATTTCGGCAACTATTTACGTCGAGAGAGGTATGCCGATAAGGCATGATCAAACGGGGTTTGAGTATCCATTTGCACATAGTCTATTTGGCTTGATCCACACCCGCGTCGGTAACTTTGAATGAACTGGTTAAGCTTTTCAAGATATGCAGATTTAAGTGAGTCCGCTTGCGTTGATAATGTCTGTCCAGTTTCCATGTCACGGAAAATGACTGATCCCTTATATGGGAAGGTGAGTTCTGCGTTGTCAAGGAGGTGGAAAACAATCACTTCATGTTTTTGATGACGCAGATGCTTAAGGGCAGAAATTACTTGTGATGGTTCATCAAGAAGATCTGAGATTACAATGACCAAACCGCGTCTGACTATACGTTTAGCAAGTTCGTGAAATAGACTACTTAACTTAGTCTCCTCACCTGGCGTAGCATTCTCCAATGCATTCATGATTGCACGTAGATGAGTTGCTGCGCCTCTCGGTGGGATGTATTGATTAATATCAGTATCAAAAAGTGCTAAACCAACTGAGTCACGCTGTTTCAACATGAGATAGGTTAGTGTCGCTGCAAGATAACACCCGTATTCAAACTTCGTAAGGACATCGTCACTGTGTTTGTAGCTCATTGATGCACTTGTATCAAGCAGGATGTATGCGCGTAAGTTTGTTTCCTCTTCAAACTTTTTAACATAAAACCTATCTGACTTGCCGAACACTTTCCAATCAATATAACGAATCTCATCGCCAGGCATGTACTGTCTATGCTCAGCGAATTCAACACTGAATCCTTGATATGGACTTTTGTGTAGTCCGGTAACAAACCCCTCTACCACGAGTCGCGCAACGAGTTCCATGCCGCCTATACGTGAAAGAGCAACTGGGTCAAGATATTTATGTGATGTTTGCATGTTTATGTTTCACCAATATTTACTTGAACACAATTATATAGAATATACCGCAAAATAACAACAGAAAAAATGTAAGGAAAATACAGTGATTTTCTATTGAATTCAATGCAACGATTGCTAAATATAAGCGTATTTTAATGTGGTGGAAAAATCAATGTAAAAAACATCTACCCACCTACAAGTTTAAGATGGACTATGCACTATATCATAAATGAGAAAGATGGAGTAAAAAATGGGAAACCCTGTAACGATATTTGAAATCGCAGGCAAAAAAGAGGATAACCTAATCGATTTCTATAGTTCACTGTTCCAATGGGAAATCAATCAAGATGATGAGTGTGGTAATACCGTCAATACGGGGTCTCAAGAAGGCATTAATGGACATATTGTCCAGACAACCGAAGAGATGCCAATAACAAACCATGTTACCTTTTACATTGAGGTAAGTGACATTGAAAAATCTGCCAAAAAGGTTGAAAATCATGGTGGTAAGGTAATTATGGGACCCATGCCTATCCCTGATGGTGATGATCTGTTTGCTATGTTTCTTGACCCAAGTGGTAATTGTCTTGGTCTGTTCCAATCTAAGTAATGTATTTCAACCAATTTATTACTCTAAATTACACACTTTGGATGGAGTGAACTATGAGCAGTCCTGTTTTACATTTTGAAATAGGTGGACAGAATCTCAAAAAACAGATCGGCTTCTATAGTGCAGTATTCGGATGGAACATATTTCCATTAGATGACGAATTATATATAGCTGATCCAGAAACCGACAAAGGGATAGAAGGGCATCTATTTGAAACAACCGATAAGATGAACTTTAAAAACCTTATTTTAATTTATGTCCAAGTTGATGATATTCATGCATGTCTTAAGAAAGCAGAGAACCTCGGTGGAGAAATAATTATACCACCCCAAGAAATTCCCGGTAATTCAAGCCATTATGCATTGTTCAATGATCCAAGCGGAAATAGTATTGGACTGCTGCAGCGTAGATTGCAAACTTCTTAAATTGGGAGAAGGAAATGTCTAATCCAGTTACTAACATTGAAATTGCTTCTGAAGAAAGTAAGGCATTAAGTGAATTTTATAGTGATGTGTTTGATTGGGAGATGCATTCTTATGAGGAAGGATTCTATTGGTTTGAGACAGGTTCTGAAGATGCTAAAGGTATTGAAGGACACATATACCCTCCAAACGATGAAATGCAATTAGTTGAAGGTGTTCCTTTTGGAAACAGTGTAACTATCTATGTTACTGTTGAAAATATACAGGCTACGGTTGATAAACTTGTGATCCTTGGTGGTAAGATACTGATGCCTCCTACTGTTGTATCTGAAAAAGGTGAAATGATTGGAATGTTCCTTGACCCCAGTGGAAATCGAATTGGATTATATGACTCAAATCAGAGAAAAGGAGACTTACACAATGGGTAATCCTGTAATGTTTTTTGAAATCGCGGGTAAGGATGGTGAATCCTTACAAGACTTTTATTCTTCCTTATATGATGAATGGATAATTCTACCCTTCAAATGGAGCACATCACACTATCCTAATGACATCTTGGTGATTGATCCAACTCCAGAACCTTTACCTGACCAAGGAATTAGAGGACACATCTATCCATTGCCTGATAATACTGACTTTGAAAATCGCATTTCTATATTCATACAGGTAGAAGACCTGCATGAAACACTCAATAAAATTGAAAACAGCGGCGGAAAGACACTTGTAACACCGCAAGAACTTCCTGATGGATTGGGGGCAATTGCAATGTTCAGTGATCCGAGTGGAAATGTTATCGGGTTACATCAAAAATAGAAAACGGTATACATACCCTCTTTAGTCAATACTTAACTTGTAGGTCGGGTAGAGCGAAGCGAAACCCGTCAAATGCCAAACGCGCATTTGACGTTGATTTGGACATGATAGACACAACGATTTTAATATGGACTAACCAATAGTCATACATGTAAAAACAAAAAGGAGTTATTGTCAATGAGTAATCCAGTCATGTGGTTTGAAATAGCAGGTAAAAACGCTGATGAACTCTGTGAGTTTTACGGATCAATATTTGGTTGGGAGATTTCACCAGAAAACAGTGGAGTCTATTTCTGTGATACTGGTTCAGAAGAAGGAATAAAAGGACACATCTTCCCAACTACAGATGAAATGCCGTATACAAACCAGGTCACTTTTTATATATCCGTTGACGATCTGCACGCAGCAGTTAAGAACGTTGAAAGTAACGGCGGTAAAATACTTATCCCACCCCAAGAAATACCTAATAACATGGGGTCTTTTGCTATGTTTATTGATCCAAGTGGAAATATCTTGGGTTTACACCAACAATAGATTGTCATGCATATACTTTCATATTCATACTAATACATACACATAATTGCTTGGCATATCAGGTTGGCAGGACAGGGAAGTTATCTATTATAGCTTCCCTGTTTTTTATTTCCTTTACAGCAATAAAGGTCTTAACCAGCGTCTTGCAGTGTCCAAATCCATTTCTGATCGTTTGGCATAACTTGCAATTTGATCCTCTCCAATTCTGGCAATGCTAAAGTATCTTGATTCCGGATGTGAAAAATACCAACCACTCACTGAAGCAGCTGGAAACATGGCAAGACTCTCAGTGAGTGAGATATCGGTATTTTCAGTCGCATTCAATAGACGAAACAATACTCGTTTCTGATTGTGATCTGGACATGCTGGATAACCTGGGGCGGGTCTGATACCTCTATATTTTTCCGCAATGAGTTCTTCGTTTTCCAATTCCTCATGACCAGCGTAACCCCATAATTCTCTCCTCACATGCTTGTGCATATATTCTGCGAAGGCTTCTGCTAAACGGTCTGCGATTGCTTTGGTCATAATGCTGTTGTAGTCGTCATGATTCTCTTCAAATTCATTACAAAGTTCAGGTACACCAATACCTGTTGTCACTGCGAATGCACCTATATGATCAGGTATTGATGTGTTTTTTGGCGCTATGAAATCTGCAAGACTCAGATTTGGTCTTGAGAATGGTTGTTCTGTCTGTTGCCGTAAGTGATGAATTGTTGCGATGACTGCTGTTCTGTCTTCATTATATATTTCTATGTCTTCACCAACAGAATTAGCTGGGAAGATTCCTATAACCCCTTTGGCGGAAATCTTCTTATAACTGATAATATCATCTAATAATTTATTTGCATCTTTATACAGTTCTTGTGCCTTTGGACCTATCTTTGAATCATCCAATATTTTAGGATATTTTCCTTTCATTTCCCAAGTAGTGAAAAAAGGTGTCCAATCAATATAGGTGACAAGTTCTTCAAGCGGAAAATCCTCATAAACCTTGACTCCTGTCATTCTCGGTTTATCTGGATTGTAGTCTTGCCAATCAAGTCTTAGTTTGCGTTGCTGTGCTGTTCCAAATGGTAAAAGATTGGTTCGTTGTTGCGTTTTGGCTCGCTTCTTACGAATTCCTTCATATTCTTCACGTGTCTGGTTGACTATTGTTTGTCGGTTTTCATTGCTCAGTAAGTTGCGAACGACACCAACACTGCGGGATGCATCTTTGACGTGTATCGTTGCCCCATTGTATTCAGGTTCAATCTTAATAGCTGTATGTATTTTTGATGTAGTGGCACCACCAATGAGGAGTGGAATACTGAAACCTTCTCTTTCCATCTCCTTTGCAACATGAACCATCTCATCCAATGAAGGTGTAATTAGACCACTTAAACCAATTATATCAGCATCTTCTTTGCGTGCTGTTTCCAATATATCTTCTGCAGCTACCATGACCCCAAGGTCAATGATTTCATAGTTGTTACAACCAAGGACCACACCAACGATGTTCTTCCCAATGTCATGGACATCACCTTTCACTGTTGCCATGACTAATTTCCCTCTTGATTTGATTTCTCCTTCAGATTGCTCCTTTTCAATAAATGGAATTAAATGTGCAACAGCGCGTTTCATTACCTGTGCGCTTTTGATAACTTGAGGTAGGAACATCTTACCGTCTCCGAACAACTCACCGACTCTGTCCATTCCGAACATCAGAGGACCTTCAATTACCTGTATCGGACGCTTGTATTTTAATCTTGCTTCCTCAGTATCTTCCACGATGTGTTCAGTGACACCTTCTACGAGGGCGTGACTTAACCGATCTTCAACGGAGAGCTTCCGCCATTCTTTATCAACACGTTTCTTCTTTTTTGTACCATGCAATGTTTCTGCCAAATTAACGAGTCGGTCTGTTGCATCTTTTCGTCGATTAAATAATACATCTTCTACAGAATCTAAGAGGGGTTTAGGGATGTCGTCATAGACAGCAAGTTGTCCAGCATTTACGATCCCCATATCCATACCAGCATTGATCGCATGGTAAAGAAACGCTGCGTGCATCGCTTCGCGAACTGTATCGTTACCGCGAAAGGCAAAGGAAACGTTACTGACGCCTCCACTGACTAAGGCGTGCGGACAAGTCTCTTTGATCTGCTTGCATGCATCTATAAAAGCAAGCGCATATTCATTATGCTCATCAATCCCTGTTGCTATCGCGAAGATATTAGGATCAAAGATAATGTCTTCAGGGGGGAAATCAACTTCTTCTATTAACAATTGATACGCTCTTTGACAAATTTCTACTTTGCGTTGAAGCGTATCGGCTTGTCCTTTTTCATCAAACGCCATTACAATGACAGCAGCGCCGTAATGTCTAATACTTCGTGCTTTATCTAAGAAATCGTCCTCACCCTCTTTCAAACTAATTGAGTTGACGACACCTTTTCCTTGTATACATTGTAAACCTGCATCAATTACTTCCCATTTACTGGAATCTATCATAATAGGAACACGGCTTATATCTGGTTCTGCAGCGATGAGATTTATGAACTTGACTATGGCAGTTTTGGCATCTAACAGACCCGCATCCATATTAATATCGATCAGTTGTGCACCGTTTTCGACTTGATCACGAGCGACTTCTAATGCTGTTTCATAATCTTCCTTCTTGATGAGTGATGCAAATCTTCGTGAACCTGTGACATTTGTTCTTTCGCCAACGTTTACAAAGAGGGATTCCGGTGTAATATTGAATGCCTCTAAACCGCTGAGTCTGCAGGCAGGTTTTTGTGATTGGAGTTGACGGGGTGGATACGCTGCCGCGACCTTGACAATCGCTTCTATATGCTCAGGTTGACTACCACAACAACTACCTACGATATTGACGAATCCGTTGCGAGCGAAATCGTGCATCCAGTTACCCAGTTCTTCAGGTGTCTGAGTATAGTGACCAAGTTCATTGGGTAGACCCGCATTTGGATAACAAATGATGGGAATGTCTGCAAGCTTTGACATCTCCACAAGAAAGGGTCTTATCTGCTTCGCTCCAAAACCACAGTTTAAACCGACAGCAAGTAAGTCTACGTGTCGAATAGAATTCCAGAATGCTTCGACTGTTTGTCCTGACAGGTTTCTTCCGCCGCCACCACTCCTGTCTGATGAAACGATAGTCGGGATGTTGATCCCACGTTTTTCTGTTAGAGTTTGAATTGCAAAAAGTGCTGCTTTGCAATTTAGTGTGTCCATAACGGTCTCAACGAGTAGTAAATCCACACCGCCATCAATTAAGCCTTCAGCTTGTGTCGTATAGGCAGAAACGAGTTCAGCAAAAGTGATATTACGGTAACCTGGATCGTTTACATCCGGAGAGATTGAACAACTTCGATTCGTTGGTCCCATGCTACCTGCAACGAAATGAGTCTTTTCAACTGTTGAGCAAGCATCAGCTATTTCACGAGCAATTTGGGCTGCTGAAACGTTGACCTGATATGCAAATTCTTCAAGCTGATAGTCTGCCATTGACACCGACGTGCTTGTGAAGGTGTTAGTTGTGAGTATGTCAGCACCTGCGTTACAGTAACTGCTATGAATTTCTCTGATAATTTGTGGTTGCGTGATAGATAACAGGTCATTATAACCTTTGAGTTCAGAAGTATGATCAGCGAACGTCTCACCTCGAAAATCCGCTTCCGAGAGTTGATACGTCTGTATAAGTGAACCCATCGCACCATCAAGCACCAAAATCCGCTCTGACAGTGCATGTTTCAACTGTGTAATTCGATCTGGATCAGCCATAAACGCTAAATTCTCTTCCATGATATAGATTTAGAGTGTATCTCATAAACCTAATTGTCCATAAATTTCTCATCACAGCACCTGTTTTTCGTAGGGACTGGGTTTCCCTGTCCGTTTGTTCGTAGGGACTGGGTTTCCCTGTCCGTTTGTTCGTAGGGACTGGGTCTCCCTGTCCGTTTGTTCGTAGGGACTGGGTTTCCCTGTCCGTTCTGTTCGTAGGGACTGGGTCTCCCTGTCCGTTCCGTTCGTAGGGGCGTGGTCTCCCTGTCCGTTCCGTTCGTAGGGACTGGGTTTCCCTGTCCGTTCTGTTCGTAGGGACTGGGTCTCCCTGTCCGTTATACATCACAAACAACAAAAAACTCACCATATAAATGATTTATGAGATACGTTCTGGTATAGATTGACTACAGTTCCAATCAAATATTATAACATGTGTAGATGTCTTTGTCTATTTTAACCTAAGTTGCGGGTCTGTAAATATTTTGGCAGCGTTTCCTTATCGGCTCGATCCAAGACATAGCACTCCGCTGGAGTGGGGGTTTTGGACATTGTGAGTTCTATAGACATATCACGCCTCTGGCGTGAGGATATCTCTTACCTGTCAAGAACGCTTTTTGCTCCAGCGGAGCATTATGTCTATAGAAAAATGTATGTCAAGTGCCCGCACTCCAGCGGAGTGCTATGTAAACAAAACCAAACATAAGCAAAAAATCAATGCTTTGCCAAAAACTTTACACAACCAGGTGAATGTTTCCGGTCATGAGACTCAACAACTCGTCCTTCGCTCTCTCTTTCTGATGGCTAATCCGCTATACGCGGATACTCTTGTTTTTCAAATAGGTCATTGAGTGCATCATGTATAAAGGATTACAATAAAAATAACGCAACAAATGTTACATCAAGACTTACTCTTAATAGCCACATGATGAGTGCTACGCACAATGCCTTAACTTTGCTGACTTCTGCAAAAATATGAATACCGATTGTTATGATAAAAACATACCACACAGCCAAGGGGTTTATGTAGGAGAGGAACATCAGAACAAGTTGATTTTGAATGGGTCCTCCTAACAGATGCAGTCCTGGGATAGCTCTCGTATCTATTACGGATTGAATGTCTTCAATATTTTTAAAAATTGGAAGCAGACCCGCATTCACGAAAAATGTCATTGAGCGAATCAGCATAATATGTACAAGGGCTGCGTAGATATGTCTAAATTTTACAGCACTCGCTATCTTGCACAATCCGACTGAGGTTGTGAGAATGATACTGAACAAAATCGTCATCAAGAAACTGTAACTCATTGAAAATATCGCAGAAGATATAACAGAAGGCTGTTTGTTAGGAGGTAAGGTATTTGCGGAGCGAACAGCGAGGAGCTGCTGCGTATATGGGACGAGTGCCCACGCTAAAATGATAGAAAATAAACAGTAAATTATGAAAACAACCACCCACTTTGGCTCGGATTTTAGCCGAGTAAACGCTGCCTTCGGGTTCATGATAATATCAATGAGGTTTTGTAGGCTTTCTTTCATCTGTTTTCGTTTCTTATAGGGCAAAATTCGGGCATCTACAATTCAAAGAAAGAAAAGATTGGTAAATTCCCGATCTTTTCTCGTCCGTTGAGTTCCGTTAGTTCTATTAAGAGGGCAATACCGACAATGTCTCCGTCCAGTTTTTCAATAAGTTCAACCGTTGCCGCAAGTGTGCCACCAGTAGCCAAGAGATCATCACATAACAGCACGCGACTCCCCTTTGGAAAAGCATCTTGATGAATAGTGAGGGTATCCTTGCCATACTCCAGTTCATAGGTCACTTGATATGTGTCATAAGGTAACTTTCCTTTTTTACGAACCGGAGCAAAGCCTGTTCCCATCCGATATGCAAGTGCAGATGCAAAAATGAACCCTCTGGCTTCAGGACCTACAATTACGTCAACTCCTGCATCTTTGTAATGATTCGCGTAGACTTCAATTACAGCGTTGAAAACAGAGGCATTCCCTAAAAGTGGTGTAATGTCTTTAAATGCAATACCCTGTTTCGGAAAATCAGGTATCGTTCGGATAAACTTCGTTAGATCGTTCATAAAATTGTAAAACCTCTCGGTATTTTGTTGTAACGTTTAGAAATACTTGGAAATGGACAAGGTATCCCTCCTCCAATCTTATACCATTTCTTCTTGAAAATGTCTCTTTTTTGTACCACAAACTTTCAGTTTGTGGCCTGAAAAATGACTACAATAATAACAGTCTAATGACACAATAATTTATAGAAATGGTATTATGTCGGTTCACGGAACACTGATAACAAGATGTCATCCGTTTCCGCACCGTGTTCATCGGCAACTTGTTCACTGAACATTACAGAAAATGGTAGTTCATGCAACCAGACCTGCACCTGTCAACCACGCCAATGCGATGATAATCACACTGCGCTGAGAGAAATACTTTTGAAGGGACGCCAATTCGTGTAGATGTGCAAGACAAATGTTAGTTTTTTCATATATGGTTTTTACCTTCCGTTTGGTAGCGTTTACTTCAGTATCAACATCTTCCGTGTTGCAGTAAAGTCCCTACCTTCCGTGTACAGAAGTAGAAACTGCTACGGAATAGTAATATCAGTCTGCATACCTGGATTTTTTGCTTTGAGTCTACGAAGCGGTCCGTAATCTGAAATCGGATTGTTCCGCAGTTCAAGCTTTTTCAATGCTGTCAAATTTTCAAGTGCGGATATATCACTTATAGAATTATTATCCAGATTGAGCTCTGTCAGTGCAATCAGGTTTTCAAGTGCAGATATATCCTTGATGGAATTGTGACTCAGCTTGAGCATTTTCAGTGCATTCAGGTTTTCAAGCGCAGATACATCGCTGATAGCATTGTGATGCAAAGTCAACCTTGTTAGCACTGTCAAGTTTTCAAGCGCGGATATATCACTTATGGAATTGTGACTCAGATAGAGATCTTTCAATAAGGTCAGGTTTTCAAGCCCAGATATATCCTTGATGTCGTTGCGATATATATTCAGTGTTCTCAGTGAAGTCAGGTTTTCAAGCACAGATATATCGCTTATGGAATTATCCCACAGATAGAGCGTTGTCAGTGCTGTCAAGTTTTCAAGAGACGGTATATCACTTATGGAATTACCCCCCAGATTCAGCTCTCTCAGTAAGGTCATGTTTTCAAGCGCAGATATATCACTTATGGAATTGGAAAACAGATGGAGTTCTGTCAGTGCTGTCAAGTTTTCAAGCGTAGATATATCATTGATATCGTTGCTACCCAGATAGAGCGTTGTCAGTGCTGTGAGATTTTCAAGCGCAGATATATCATTTATGGAACTTTCAGGTAGAGTGAGCTCTGTCAGTGCTGTGAGATTTTCAAGCGCAGATATATCACTTACGGAATTCTTAGCCAGATTGAGTGTTCTCAGTGCTGTCAAGTTTTCAAGTGCGGATATATCACTTATGGAATTGTGACTCAGATAGAGATCTGTTAGTGAAGTCATGTCCTCAAACGCAGATATATCCTTGATGTTGTTACCATAAAGATTGAGCATTGTCAGTGCTGTCAAGTTTTCAAGTGCGGATATATCACTTATGGAATTGGAAGACAGATCGAGAAATGTTAGTGCTGTCATGTTTTCAAGGGCAGATATATCACTTATGGAATTGGAAGACAAATCGAGCCATTCCAATGCTGTTAGGTTTTCAAGTGTGGATATATTACTTATGGTACTGGAAGACAGATAGAGTTCTTTCAGTGCTGTCAAGTTTTGAAGCGCAGATATATCGCTGATGGAACTGTTACCCAGCTTGAGCCATTCCAGTGCTGTTAGGTTTTCAATGGCGGATATATCACTTACGGTACTGGAAGACAGATCGAGCGTTGTCAGTCCTGTGAGGTTCTCAAGCGCAGATATGTCACTTATGGAATTGGAAGACAAAAAAAGATCTGTCAGTGCTGTTAGGTTTTCAAGTGCGGATATATCACTTATGGAATTATTCCACAAATTGAGTTCTGTCAGTGAAGACAAATCTTCAAGTACAGATATATCACTTATGGAAGTCAGAAAGAGTTCTGTCAGTGAGGTAAGTCCATTGAAATCACCTGCTTTTAGGGAACTGATGGATGGGTCTGCAAGGTCTAAAGATGTAATCTCCGCGAGGTGTGCTGCGGTCACAGCATCAGCATTATTCACACCCGGCACCGCAGCAACAATCGCGTCACGTACCTGTGGTGTTCTTGCACTGACAGGCGTGAATTCTGTGTCATTGAGATCAAGTTTTGCCTCTGCTGGGTTGTTATTGCCTCCGAACCGTGTGCCGATGCCAATAATAAATGAGAACTCATTTGCATTTTGATCTTCATCTACAACAAACACGCGTTGATACTGTGCTTCTGTCCGCAGCACAAAAGCAGGGCCTATACGCCACTGATACCCTAAACCGCCCCCCAAACTCGCAAGAGATGAGTTGTTGTCACCTTCAAAAAAGAAATTAGCATCACCAATAAATATAGTGCGAGCCATCTGTCCGAATACGTAAGGTGAAGATACTGAATGACTAAACAAAAAGTATGATGCGCGACCACCAAGGTGAAGTGTCATTAAGCTTGCGTTATCCTCATCGGCCCAAGACTCATCTGACACTGACATTTCTCCAAAACTGAATTCTGACCCAACCGCATATTTTTTGCCCAGAAAGAACGTCGCGTACAGTGATGTTGGAGATGTCCCAATATCAACAAGTGTTCCTGCTGGTAACCGAGTGAAGGTAATACTTGTCGTTGAAGAATCCTCGCTGTCAGGAATAAAACGGGAAATCCCGAACTGTGTTCCGATTTCAAATTCATTCGCTATAACAGGAACTGTTGTTAACATTAGAAAAGCAAAACTAAGAATCATCAAGGTTTGCCCAATTTTCTTTGATTTATTGCCTAAAGTTTTCACATAAACTCCTTTAATTGTTTGATTCTATTTCAAATTTGCCCATTTTGTCAAAAGTCACTTCAAAATTAACATTTTGCGTGTGGCAGAAAAATCACCTGCCGTAAGCCTATAGAAATACATTCCTCCTGCGACCTTTTCCCCGAACGCGTTTTTACCATCCCAATGGGCTGCCTTGCTTTGACTTCTATAGATACCCGAAGGTTGAGTGCCTAAAATCAACGTCCGCACAACACGTCCCCGGACATCAAATATCGTTATTGTCACCGCTGAGGGTTTGGCTAACTGATACGGAATCCACGTTTCCGGGTTGAACGGGTTGGGGAAGTTGGGTAAAAGTGATGTTGACTTAGGAACAGCGGCATGTGAGGGAGCATCTGCTGGGATAGTAATGTCAAGTGATAAACTATTACCGGCTGCTTCAATTGCTGCCTTGAGCCTGCCCAACGGTCCGTAATCTGAAATGGAATTGCCATCCAGTTGAAGCCATGTCAATTTAGTCAAGTCTTCAAGGGCAGATATATCACTTATGGAATTGTTAGACAGATAGAGCGTTGTCAATTTAGTCAAGTCTTCAAGGTCCGATATATCACTTATGGAATTGTTAGACAGAAAGAGCCATGTCATTTTAGTCATGCCCGAGAGAGCCGATATATCACTTATGGAATTGTTAGACAGATAGAGCGTTGTCAATTTAGTCAAGTCTTCAAGGTCCGATATATCACTTATGGAATTGTTAGACAGATAGAGCGTTGTCATTTTAGTCATGCCCGAGAGAGCCGATATATCACTTATGGAATTTTTAGACAGATAGAGGTCTGTCATTTTAGTCATGCCCGAGAGAGCCGATATATCACTTATGGTATTGTTATACAGATTGAGCGATCTCAGGTCTGTCAAGGCTGAAAGAGCCGATATATCACTTATGGAATTCTCCCCCAGTTCAAGCCATGTCAATTCAGTCAAGGCTGAAAGAGCCGATATATCACTTATAGAATTGTCATACAGATGGAGCCATGTCAGTGAAGTCAAGTCCAAAAGAGCCGATATATCGCTTACGGAATTGTCATACAGAGTGAGCCTTGTCAATTTAGTCAACCCTGAAAGAGCCGATATATCACTTATGGAATTGTTAGACAGAAAGAGCCATGTCAGTGAAGTCAAGTCCGAAAGAGCCGATATATCACTTATGGAATTGTTATACAGACGGAGGTGTGTCAGCGAAGTCAGTCCACTGAAATCACCTGCTTTCAAGGAACTGATGGA
This sequence comes from Candidatus Poribacteria bacterium, assembly GCA_965261435.1. Lineage (GTDB taxonomy): Bacteria > Poribacteria > WGA-4E > WGA-4E > WGA-3G > MSPOR6. Next base: position 185,019 of record CBDHDL010000021.1, on the reverse strand, counting down.
TTGGTTTGAAAGGTCCAAAGATGTGATCGTTGTGAGGTGTGCTTCGGTCACATCTTCCGCGGAGGAAACACCAGAGATGTCAGCCACAATCGCATCACGCACCTGTGATGTCCGTTTCCCGACAGGTGTAATCTGTATCTGAGGTGCCGTAGTAGTTTCGGTTACATCTGTGACGATGATGGACACGGTAATCTTATCAGTCCCACCTTTACCATCAGAGACAGACACGGTGACGGTATAGGAATTTTTCGACCCCTCATAATCCAAAGCAACTTTGGTTTGAAGTTGTCCTGATGTGCTAATAATATCAAACGATGACGCATCCGTACCGCCAAGACTATAGGTTAACGTATCACCAGTATCCGCATCCGTTGCGGATACTGGGTCTCCGATGTTTTGACCTGCGACAGTGTTTTCTGCGATAGACCGCGTCGTGCTTGCGCCATCACTAAATACAGGTTGGTTCTCATTCACATCCGCCACATTGATAGTGACAGTAATACTATCACTTCCGCCATTCCCATCAGAAACAGACACCGTCACTTCATAGCTGCTTTTGCTTTCAAAATTCAAAGTTGCTTTTGTTAGCAGCTGCCCGGATGAACTGACAATGCTAAACGAGGACGCATCCGTACCCTCAAGAGTATAGGTCAAGTTGTCGTTATCCGAGTCTGTTGCTGTTATTGCAGCCCCGATGTTTTGTCCAGCAGCAGTGTTTTCTGCGACAGACCGTGTTGCTGTGTCAGCACTAAATAGCGGGGCTCGGTTCTCCTGCACATCTGTCACATTGATAGTAACCGTGATTGTGTCCGTGAGTTTTCCATCAGAAACTTTCACCGTCACAGAATACTGGACTTTTTTCTCATAATCCAAAGTTGCTTTTGTTAGCAGCTGCCCGGATGAACTGACAATGCTAAACGAGGACGCATCCGTACCCTCAAGAGTATAGGTCAAGTTGTCGTTATCCGAGTCTGTTGCTGTTATTGCAGCCCCGATGTTTTGTCCAGCAGCAGTGTTTTCTGCGACAGACCGTGTTGCTGTGTCAGCACTAAATAGCGGGGCTCGGTTCTCCTGCACATCTGTCACATTGATAGTAACCGTGATTGTGTCCGTGAGTTTTCCATCAGAAACTTTCACCGTCACAGAATACTGGACTTTTTTCTCATAATCCAAAGTTGCTTTTGTTAGCAAGCTGCCCGGATGAACCGACAATGCTAAACGAGGACGCATCCGTGCCAATGAGCGTATATGCAAGTGTATCGTTATCCGCATCGGTTGCTGATACCGCAGAACCGATGTTAACACCAGAACCAGTGTTCTCCACGACAAAACGCGTTGTGCTCGTGCCATCTGTGAATACGGGTGCATTGTTGTTGCTACGGACAGGCGGGATAGTAGTATCAAGTGATAAACTATTACCAGTTGCCTCAAGTGCTGCGAGGAGCCTGCGCAACGGTCCGTAATCTGAAATGGAATTACCCCTGAGACCGAGCTTTGTCAGTGAAGTCAAGTCCTCAAGCGCAGATATATCACTTATGGAATTGTCAGCCAGATTGAGCGTTGTCAGTGAAGTCAACCCTGAGAGTGCAGATATATCACTTATGGAATTGTCATACAGATGGAGCGTTTCAAGTGAAGTCAAGTCCTCAAGTGCAGATATATCACTTATGGAATTGTCAGACAAATCGAGCCATGTCAGTGAGGTAAGTCCACTGAAATCACCTGCTTTCAAGGAACCGATGGATAGGTTTGAAAGGTCTAAAGATGTAATCGTTGCAAGGTGTGTTGTGGTCACATCAGTCGCAGATGCTACACCGGCTGCAGCAACGATGGCATCACGCACTTGCGGTGTTCGCTCACTGTCAGATGTTAGCGGCGTATCACTAACATCCGTAACATTGATAGTGACGGTAATGCTATCGGTTCCACTCTTTCCATCAGAAACTGACACTGTGACTGTATATGAGTTTTTGTTTTCATAGTCAAGGGATGCTTTTGTTTGGAGCTGTCCTGATGAACTGACAACGCTAAATGATGACGCATCTGTGCCAATGAGCGTATATGTGAGTGTATCGTTATCCGCATCGGTTGCTGAGACCGCAGAACCGATGTTAACACCAGAACCACTGTTTTCTGGGATGTGGCGCGTTGTACTCGTGCCATCTGTGAATACGGGTGCATTGTTGTTGCTACGGACAGACGGGATAGTAGTATCAAGTGATAAACTATTACCAGCTGCCTCAAGTGCTGCGAGGAGCCTGCGCAACGGTCCGTAATCTGAAATGGAATTACCCCTGAGACCGAGCCTTGTCAGTGAAGTCAAGTTCTCAAGGGCAGATATATCACTTATGGAATTGTCAGATAGATTGAGCCTTGTCAGTGAAGTCAAGTTCTCAAGGGCAGATATATCACTTATGGAATTGATAGACAGATTAAGCCTTGTCAGTGAAGTTAACCCTGAAAGGATAGATATATCACTTATGGAATTGCCAGCCAGATTGAGCGTTGTCAGTGAAGTCAAGTCCTCAAGTGCAGATATATCACCTATGGAATTGTAAGACAGATTGAGCGTTGTCAGTGAGGTAAGTTCACTGAAATCACCTGGTTTCAATGAACTGATGGATTGGTCTGAAAGGTCCAAAGATGTAATCGCTGTGAGGTGTGCTGCGGTCACATCCGCCGCGGAGGAAACACCATGGAGTGCGGCGACAATAGCATCGCGCACCTGTGATGTTCTTTCACTGACGAGTGTTATCGTCGTTTCACTAACATCCGTAACATTGATAGTGACGGTAATGCTATCTGTCCCACCGTTGCCATCAGAAACTGACACTGTGACTGTATAAGAGTTTTTGTTTTCATAGTCAAGGGATGCTTTTGTTTGGAGCTGTCCTGATGAACTGATAATGCTAAATGATGACGCATCTGTGCCAATGAGCGTATATGTAAGTGTATCGTTATCCGCATCGGTTGCTGATACCACAGAACCGATATTGACACCAGAACCACTGTTTTCCGCGACAGAGCGTGTTGTGCTCGTGCCATCTGTGAATACGGGGGCATTGTTGTTGCTGCGGACAGGTGGGATAGTAGTATCAAGTGATAAACTATTACCAGCTTGCCTCAAGTGCTGCGAGTAGCCTGCGCAGCGGTCCGTAATCTGAAATGGAATTACCCCTGAGACCGAGCCTTGTCAGTGAAGTCAACCCTGAAAGTGCAGATATATCACTTATGGAATTGATAGACAGATTGAGCCTTGTCAGTGAAGTCAACCCTGAAAGGACAGATATATCATTTATGGAATTGATAGACAGATTGAGCCTTGTCAGTGAAGTCAACCCTGAAAGTGCAGATATGTCACTTATGGAATTGCCAGACAGATTGAGCGTTGTCAGTGAAGTCAACCCTGAAAGTGCAGATATATCACTTATGGAATTGTCATACAGACGGAGCGTTGTCAGTGAAGAAAGTCCACTGAAATCACCTGGTTTCAATGAACTGATGGATTGGTCTGAAAGGTCCAAAGATGTAATTGTTGTGAGGTGTGCTGCGGTCACATCCGCCGCGGAGGAAACACCACGGAGTGCGGCGACAATAGCATCGCGTACCTGTGATGTTCGTTCACTGACAAGTGTTATTGTCGTTTCACTCACATCCGTAACATTGATAGTGACGGTAATGCTATCTGTCCCACCGTTGCTATCAGAGACAGAGATGGTGACAGAATAAGAGTTTTTGTTTTCATAGTCAAGGGATGCTTTTGTTTGGAGCTGTCCTGATGAACTGACAATGCTAAATGATGACGCATCCGTACCAATGAGCGTATATGTGAGTGTATCGTTATCCGCATCGGTTGCTGATACCGCAGGACCGATATTGACACCAGATCCAGTATTTTCAACGATAGAACGTGTCGTGCTGGTGCCATCTGTGAATATGGGGGCATCGTTGTTGTTTCCGACAAGCGGGATAGTAGTATCAAGTGATAAACTATTACCAGCTGCCTCAATTGCTGCGAGTAGCCTGCGCAGCGGTCCGTAATCTGAAATGGAATTACCCCTGAGACCGAGCCTTGTCAGTGAAGTCAACCCTGAAAGTGCAGATATATCACTTATGGAATTGATAGACAGATTGAGCGTTGTCAGTGAAGTCAATCCTGAAAGTGCAGATATATCACCTATGGAATTACCAGACAGATTGAGTGTTGTCAATGAAGTCAACCCTGAAAGGACAGATATATCACTTATGGAATTGTCATACAGACGGAGCGTTTCAAGTGAAGTCAAGTCCTCAAGGGCAGATATATCACTTATGGAATTGGAAGACAGATCGATCCATATCAGTGAGGTAAGTCCACTGAAATCACCTGCTTTCAAGGAACTGATGGAGTGGTCTAAAAGGTCCAGAGTTCTGATCGCTGTGAGGTGCGCTGCGTTCACATCAGCAGCGGAGGAAACACTGGCTGCAGCAACGATGGCATCACGTACCTGTGGTGTGCGGTCACTAATCGCAGGTGTTATCTTAGTTTCACTAACATCCGTCACAGTGATAGTGACGGTAATGCTATCACTTCCACCATTGCCATCAGAAACCGAGACGGTGATAGAATAAGAGTTCTTGTTTTCATAGTCTAAGATTGCACTTGTTCGCAGTTGTCCGGAGGATGTATCAATAGCGAAAGCGGCTGCATCTGTACCACCGATCCGGTAGGTTAACGTGTCTTCATCAACATCTGTCGCTGAAACAGGATCACCGATGTTTGTGCCTGCTGCGGTATTCTCTGCGATATTGCGAGTCGTGCTTGTGCCTTCAGTGAACACGGGTGGCGAGTTCAAGATCGGGAGTACTTCTAACCGCCGAGTCATAGATTTCACAAGCGCGTACCCGTTATGATTTGAGGGGAGCTGCGGCACATTGACTATATCTACTTCAACTGCTGCAATAGTGTTGGGCATCCGGATCATTGTCAAGGGTTGGCTTTCCACACTGCCTTTCGGTATCTGAATGGTTGTTGCCACGCCGCGAACCGTGCCATTTATCCGTTCGAGTGGCAACACGATATTAAACGGCGCACCTGTGAGAGCGACTGCTTTAAACTGATTTATTCCTACCTTCTGGAGTGATACACCTATCTGCAACGGATCCACTGTATTCCCACTTAATGAGAGTTGATTCAACGATGTCAACCCCTCAAAAATGCCAGCTGGTAACGTAGACATCTTGTTGTTGGACAAATTGAGGGTTGTCAACGTAGATAACTCACTGAATGTTCCATCTGATAAGCTTGTGATGCCGTTGCCACTGAGGTCAACCGTGCTCAGAAACGACAACCCCGTGAACAATCCAACAGGGAGACTTGAAAGCTGGTTATTGGCTAAAGTAATGGAACGCAGCGACGGTGTGTCATCAAAGATGTCAGCCGGTAGGTACGTCAGTGCATTGTTTGACAAGTTGAGTGTTGTCAACGATACCATATCCGCAAAATCGCCTGTTTTGAGCGTCGTAAGAGAAGTTCCTGAGAGATCGAGACTTGTTATCGTAGCAAGGTCTATCTCGGTCACAGAACGACTATCGCTAACACCTATCGCAGCAGCAATCGCAGTTGCCACTTGTTCGGTGCGGCTGCTGACGGTGGATTGTGCAAGCACATACCCGTAATGGTTACGCGGCACTCCGGGCAACATGCCGATAGACACTTTTGCGGAGGTGCCGACTACGGTAAATGGGGCACTATGACGCCTACCTTGTGAGATCACAACAGATGTTATCCCACCGCTAATACTACTATCAGTGACGGTAATCGGGAGGCGGATCGGGAAAGGCGCGCCAGTAGGTATTATCGCACGATATTCGCTATCACGGACCTGTTGTAAAGACACGATCAACGGGAGTGGGTCAACAACGTTGCCACCTAATCGGAGCGTAGTGAGTGCCCCCAAACCATCAAAAGTGCCTACGGGTAGACTGGAAAGTTGATTCCCAAATAGATTGAGATTTGTAAGTGCGACAAGTCCAGAAAAATCACCTATTTTCAGTGCAGAAATACCTTTGCTACGCAGGTTCAGACTTGTTATACTTGCGAGGTGTGTGGCGGTTACTTGGGTTGCATCACGCACAGTGGGGATCGCCGCCACGATTGCATCACGCACTTGTGGCGTGCGGTCAACGACAGGAAAAACATCCGCAGCGACAACAGTATCACTTACGTCAATCACGCTGATAATTACCGTTATCGTATCGGATAGCTCTTCATCAGCAACTGTGAGGGACACCGAATAGACACGCTTGGTTTCATAGTCAAGCGGTGCTTTGGTCTTAAGCTGCCCTGTTGTACTATTTATCTCAAAGGAATCGGCATCAACGCCACCGAGGGTCCAAGTCAGTGTGTCATCCTCTACATCCGTGGCTGTTATCGGCGCACCGATGTTCGTGCCTACCGAGACATTTTCTGCAATGGTACGTATAGTGATATTGCCTTCAGCAAAAGTAGGTGCCGTGTTTATGCCACCGATGATAGTCAGGAGAAGTGCATCGGATTTGACAAGTTCGTAACCATAATGATTACGAGGCAAACTCGGTAATGTACCAATATCAACGGTGACTTCACCTGTTGTACCAGGGGTGCGTGTTACCTCAAACAGGCTACTCTCTGTGCCACCCTGAGAAATTGTGAGTGCTGTCGTACCACCCGTGATACTGCCATTTGCAACAGTGATCGGTAAAACAATATCAAACGTCGCTCCTGCAGGGACAACCGCCTTGAACTCACCTTCGGCAACCTTTTCTAATGATACAGTCAAAGGGAGAGGATCCACAGCGTTTCTCCCTAAACGTAGTGTTGTCAAAGATGTCAACCCTTCAAAAATACCAGCAGGTAAACTGGAGAGCTGGTTCCCGTAGAGGTTCAGAGAAGTCATACCTGTTAACCCAGAAAAATCACCTGATGCCAACGACGTTATCTTTAACAAACGCAGGGTAAGACTCGTCATCGTTGACAGATGCTCCGCAGTCACATCGGCTGCAGAATCCACACCCGGTACTGCAGCAACAATCGCATCACGCACTTGTGGCGTGCGGTCAGCAACAGGAGTCACATCCGCATAACTTATAGAATAGAGGACAAAAACACACAAAAGTAAAAATGTTACATACCATCTTCCATATTTTCTATGAGACATTAATAATTCCTTAAATAGAAAATAATCCATTTTTCATAATATATCGTAGCGTAAACTGTTAGATTGCACCCTCACAGGCACAATCTAACAGATTATGCTACAAGGCGGCGACTTGGGTTAATATAATACTTAATAGCAATCTCAAACAATCTCTTATGATGGAGTATCTCCGTTTATTTTTAGTTAAGTATTGACAAAACAGTAAATTATTGTCAATATCTACTAACTACACTTGTCAACTATGCTATAATCAATTTTACGGATCACTGTGAACAGTTCAGTCATGATCAAATTAATCGTTATTTTGCGGGTGATCGTTTACCACCCCGTAAGCGTCACTTTAAGGAGAATCCCGCTATAAATTTCAGGTCGGTAGGTTCGGTTTCCTAACCGAACCGGCTTTGTGCGAATTGCGTTCATAAAGGTTTTCGCGAAGGATCCAGCGCGATTAGGAAATCGCACCTACCGGCCTGGGAAATTCACTAAATTGACGCATATAGAGTGATCGTTTACTACCCCGTTGTGTCTGGGAAAGTGTTAAACCGCACCTGAATCAAACCCACAACGGACATATCATTTTTGATGGTACAGTTTTAGATAAAAGACACACCTAAAAAGTAGCACTTGCTAAGAATCAATATAGTGTGAACGCTCACACTACCATAAATCGTATTACAGTTATAATAAGACAATTTTTGCTAATTTACAACTATAATATTTTGGGCTTATTTTGAACAACACCCTCGCCAATAAGAGGCATTCTGTTAGCTTGCGTTCTTTGTACCACATTCTGTTATATTGCGACTGGAGAGTGATAATGAACACTAAAATTCAAGAAACTACACTTTATGCACAGAAATATTCTATCCAATTAGACATCTTTCCTGAGATTACATACTTGAATCATGAAAAAACAGTCATTATTGCTGATCTTCTACCCCATTTTCACGATTTTCCTTCTGAAGTATGGATTTCGCACCAATCAGTTGACGAAGGACTTGATTTCTGCCGTGTAATCTTTTGGGTATTCTCAGAATCATCCGAGGCATTAAAACTTTTCGGTATCTGGTTCCAAGCACTTTTTCGTGATACGCAGTTGTCTAAAACTTTAGAAACACTTGTCTACTTTGCCTTGGATGATACTGATGGTCATGAAGTAGAATTAAGTGATTGGACGCGTATTTTAACTTCCGACGTAGATATTGAGAAAGCAGTTCAGATGGAAACATCGGAAAAATATCGTTGACATGCAAAATTGGGTGTGATATACTATCTTCTTAACAAATGCCGTCCCTCAGCTCACATGATAGGAGATTCATTGTGAAATATCACTTCTGTATTTTGATTCTGTTATTACTGATGTTTGGTATTAGTGTCAATGCCCATACCTATACGGTTGATGAAATATTTGAAAATTTCAAAAACGCTTATACTGAGTCAAAAAATTTCAGTGCTGAATTTGAGGAGACGACCCTATTTAAAGCACAGGAAAGGGTTGCACGCGGACACTTCACATTTGGTAAACCCAACTTACTACGGAAGGAATATGTCTCTCCAAAAGATCCGAAACGGATCGTAAAAGTAATCGTCTTAGATGGTTCTTTCGCATGGTCTTATGTTCCAATATACAACCAAGTCAACAAAAAGAAATGGGATACCTCAAAACGACGGGAGATACTACCTGGTGTCGGGGCATCTCTTGAAGATGTGTCATCAAACTGGAACATGGAACTTGTCCCCGATGAAGCCGCAAATGCTAAAGGCGTGTTTCAAATTAGATTGACACCAAAACCACATCTGCTAAATACAACTGTAAAAGAAACACCTGATGAAGATCAGGTAAAAGAAACACTTGAAATTTGGGTCCAGGAAGAAGATTGGCTACCCGTCCAATTCGGATATGTTATGGAATATTCTGATAAGAGCCGCAGGAGTGTAATAACAACGCTATCCAAGATTGAACGAGATAAGCAGTTAACTGCAGATGTATTTAAGTTCAAAATTCCAGAAGATGCAGAGGTGATTGACTTTACGGAAAAATAAACACTTATGAGTTCTCATCCATATTTACGTTTAGCAAATTTACTAACATTTTCACGGTTATTGCTAACAGTTCCTTTTCTATTCTTCTTTCGCGCAAAAATGATGTTTCCTTCTGCTATCTGTTTCGGGTTAGCAGCGTTAACAGACCTATTAGATGGGAAAATCGCACGAAAGCAGGGGATAACAGAGTTTGGAAGCTTTATGGATTCCATCGTGGATAAAATTCTTGTAGCTGCAGCGTTAATCAGTTTCTATCTATTTCAACATGAACACTTAGCAAATGGGGCAAGGCTTATTCCTATCTGGATGGTGCTGGTCATACTCGGACGGGAGACAATAGTAACTACATTCCGAATCATTGTTGTGGCTAAGGATGGGGATGTAATTTCCGCTAATAAATGGGGAAAATACAAAACTGTAACCCAACTTAGTATAATAACAATTAGTTTACTTTTATTGGTATTCTACCTCGATTCTGAAATGGTTATTCAACCTTACGGTCCCATCTATTTTATGATGTATTTACCAGTCATAATAACGGTAACCTCTGGAATTGAGTTCCTATACGGGAATCGAAAGGCATTTTCAACTTAAGCAAAACGTGCACTCTTTAATAAAATTGTCATGAGAGATTCCTCTATTCGGTGTTTTATTGCTATTGAGTTACCACATAGTATTCAAAAGATTTTTGAGGAGATACAGACTACATTAAGGTCAAGGATTAGTAATGCATCCTGGACAAAATTGGGGAACTTTCATTTGACCTTGAAATTCCTTGGTGATGTAAAGCAGAATAGAATTTCTCAGATCGGCAATACCATAGAATATATTTCAAAAAAATATGAACCTTTTCCTTTGAATTTTGGTGGTATAGGGGCATTTCCGAACATACCACGACCACGCGTCTTATGGATTGGATTAAAACAAGGAACATTGACTACAACAGAATTAGGTCAAGAAATTAACACTGAAATGGTACACTTAGGTTTTAAGAACGAGAGTCGATTTCACCCACATGTTACACTGGCAAGAATAAGAAATCCTATGAATTTGAGTGGTTTTAAGGATATATTTGAGGAATATGACACCTTACAAAATTCAAAGCTGACAGTAAATGAAATTGTATTAGTCAAAAGCAAACTACACCCAAGTGGATCGGTATACACACCTATTAAAAAATTTCAATTGAGTAGGAGATAGTTGATAATGGCGAATGATGACAAAAACAGTTTAGACAATGAACTTAGTCCGGAAGAACAGAAAAACGCAGCAGAGAAAAAGAAGGCGGTTGATGATGCCATATCTCAGGTTGAACGCGCTTATGGTAAAGGGGCAATTATGCGTCTGACCGGCGACGAAGTTGTTCCGGTGGAAGTTATTCCTACCGGTGCACTTGCATTAGACCTCGCGTTAGGTGTCGGCGGCGTCCCTCGTGGGAGAATCATTGAAGTCTTTGGGCATGAAGGAACAGGAAAAACAACATTAGCACTGCACGTCGTCGCTGAAGCACAAAAAATGGGGGGCATCGCAGCATTTATAGATGTTGAACACGCATTGGACACTACCTATGCACGTAGTATCGGTGTGAATCTGGAAAATCTATTAATTTCCCAGCCAGATGCCGGTGAACAAGCATTGGAGATTGTAGAAACCCTTATACGAAGCGGGGCAATAGATGTCGTTATTATTGACTCCGTTGCTGCATTGACACCTCAAGCAGAAGTGGAAGGTGAAATGGGCGATGCACATGTCGGTTTATTGCCAAGATTGATGTCAAAAGCACTACGAAAACTATCTGGCGTAACAAACAAATCCAAAACCTGTGTGATTTTTACAAACCAAATCCGACAGAAGATAGGAATCATGTTTGGAAATCCAGATACTACACCCGGTGGACTTGCGCTGAAGTTTCATGCTTCTGTGCGATTGGAAATCCGACGGGCTACACAGATAAAAGAAGGACAAGATGTTCTTGGAAATCGAGTACTTGTCAAGGTCGTCAAGAATAAAGTTGCACCGCCATTCAGGGAAGCAGAGTTTGATATAACATTCGGTAAAGGTATCTCAATAGAAGGAAACCTTTTAGATATCGCAGTTGAAGCAGGATTCATTCAAAAAAGAGGTTCATGGTTTTCTTACAACAATGAACGGATTGGACAAGGACGCAATAATGTGAAAACCTATTTAGAACAGAATCCTGAGATCGCAACTGAACTTGATAAGAAAATACGTGAGAATCTGAGTACAATGGCGCAATCTGAATCCGCTGCAGGAAGTATACCTGCTGTTGATGTTGTTGATGATGAAGTAGAAACGGAATTTGAAAACACTGATGCATCAACATCAGATACTAATAATAGTTAACACGCTTGTTTTTCTTGAAGTAAATATTTCAACATGCTATACTTATACGTGCTAAGGTTGGAATCGTAAAAATCCAACCTTTTTTTACCCTATCATCAATCTTTTCAATGGAAAGAGAGAACTTTTTGTATGGCAACTAAAAGAGACACTTCATCTGACTTATTGAAAAGTTCCGATATTGAAGGTATCGAAACTGATAATATCGATTATCCTCAAATGGTTCGAGAACTAAATTGGCAAATTGAGATGCTTCAAAACGAGGTCTCAGATCTAAGAAGACAACTCAGAAGTTCACCAGATGAAGATGTTGATGCGCGCCTGTATGAAATGACACGCGAATTAATGCAAGCACACAGACGCAATCGAAAACTCACCGGGACACTTCAAGAAGCAAGAGAGAAACTTGAGCTATTAAAAGAGAAAGTGAAACAACTCAGTGCACCTCCGAATAATTACGGAATCTTTCTCGGTACTAATGATGATAATACCATTGATGTAGACATCGGTGGAAAGAAATGGAGAGTTAATCTTGATCCAACTATTAAAGCTGATCAGATTGATGTAGGGCAAGAAGTAATCGTTAATAGTGGACTGAACGTTGTCGCAGTTAAACCTCCTGAAAAACATGGAGATGTGGTAAAGATCAAGGAGGTACTTGAATCTGGACGCGCTGTTGTAAGCCTGAGAACCGATGAAGAACAGGTCGTGCGTGTTTCATCCGCATTAAAAGAAGAAACACTAAAAACAGGGGATACCGTTCTGTTGAATCATAGCAGCGGGATGCTTCTTGAGAAACTTCCAAAGCGCGAACTTGATGATTTACTGCTCGAAGAAGTACCTGATATAAGTTATGCTGACATAGGTGGATTGGACACGCAGATTGAGGCGATTCGAGACGCAATAGAAATGCCCTATCTATACCCTGAAGAATATAAAGAATTTGACCTCACACCCCCAAAAGGTGTATTGCTCTATGGCCCACCAGGTTGTGGAAAGACTCTGATCGCAAGGGCAGTTGCAAATTGTCTCGCAGAACGCATCAGACAAAAATCGGGTAGGGAAGACATTAGAGGCTATTTTATCAACATTAAAGGTCCTGAGCTTTTGAATAAGTATGTTGGTGAAACTGAAAGAAAAATTCGAGAAGTATTTCAAAAAGCACGGGATAAGTCAAGAGAAGGATTTCCTGTTGTCATATTCTTTGATGAAATGGATTCGTTATTTCGTTCACGTGGTATGGGAATATCCTCGGATATGGAGTCAACTTTAGTGCCGCAATTCCTTGCTGAGATAGATGGCGTTGAGAACTTACGTGATGTGATTGTCATTGGAGCAAGTAATAGGCAAGATCTTCTTGACCCTGCTGTATTAAGACCCGGCAGGCTTGACATTAAAATTAAGATTGATCGTCCTAACATTGACGGCGCAAAAGATATATTTGGAATCTATCTTACACCTGACCTACCGCTTGCAGATGCAGTACGGGAAAAATTTGACGGTAATGCTGAAGATGTTGTCAAACACCTTATTTCTGAAGCTGCTGATGAAATGTATGCAACCAGAGATGATAACCGATTTATTGAGGTTACCTACACACGAGGCGAACGTGAAACGTTATTCTTCAAAGATTTTGTTAGTGGCGCGATGATTAGAAACATAGTTTCACGGGCAAAGAAGATGGCAATTAAACGCCTAATCAGTTCTGAAGGTAGGGAAAAAGGTATCTCTTTAAATGACCTAAAGACTGCTATACGTGAAGAATACCGTGAAAATGAAGATCTTCCCAATACAACTAACCCAGATGATTGGGCTAAGATTTCTGGTAGAAAAGGTGAAAAAATAGTCAATATTCGAGCATTAATTAATGAACCCGAAACGCGCAGAAAACCCGAAGTTAGAGTTAGCAAAGGTGGATCATACCTATAAAATATCAGTTGATGATACTATTGTATTTTAGATTAGATTTTCAACGGAATTTTGTCCTAAACATTTGCCTAAACATTTGAATGACTGACACAAAGAAATATGTCAACACCAACGATAATTGGAACAGAAACAGAATTTGGTATTTCTGTTAAAAACGCAAGAGAACAAGATCCAATTGCAGCATCAACATTAGTTGTTAATGCATATAAAAGCCGTAATATTCCCAGTATATCGTGGGATTATGCACAAGAAAGTCCTTTGATGGATGCACGAGGTTTCATTGATGTTAGTCAGAAACCGGTGGTTGAGGAAGATACCTACAGTGTTATCAATGATATATTAATAAACGGCGGACGATATTACGTTGACCATGCACATCCTGAATATTGTACGCCTGAATGTTCAAATGCACGCGATCTCGTCAAATATGAAAAAGCAGGAGAGCTAATTTTAGACCTTAGCAGACTCGCAGCAGAACAGTTATTATTGGATAATCAAGAAATCATAATATATAAGAATAATACAGACTATAAAGGACATAGTTACGGATCGCATGAAAACTATTTGATGTCGCGGAAGGTGGAATTCACGGATATTGTTGATGGATTTACACCCTTTATAGTAACACGACAGATAATAACTGGCAGTGGGAAGGTCGGTGCTGAAAACGGAGCCGACGATGCCGATTATCAGATTTCACAACGTGCAGATTTCTTTGAGAAAGAAGTCGGTCTAAGCACAATGGTCGAACGACCATTGATAAATACACGAGATGAACCCCACGCGGATTCCAGACTTTATCGGAGATTACATGTCATAGTTGGAGATTCCAACATGTCAGAATTTACGATATACTTGAAAGTAGGAATCACGGCAATTGTCTTACAATTGATTGAGAAAGGTGTCATCGGTAACAAATTTGCTTTAGAAGATCCAGTCAAAGCGATTAAAACAGTTTCGCGGGATTTAAAGTGCACACATGAGTTAGAACTTAAAGATGGACGCAAATTGACAGCAATAAATATTCAACGTGAATACCTTGAACTCGCCCATAAACACTTATCCGGAGAAGAAAGAACACCTATTGTAGATGATCTCTTGAAGAAATGGGATTTCGTATTAGGGAATTTACAAACGGATCCGATGGCTTTAGGAAAATATTTAGATTGGATTATCAAGAAAAGACTTATTGATGCGTATATCGAACGGCACGGTTTTGAATGGACAGACCCACGCGTCCGAATGCTTGATCTACAGTATCATGACTTGCGTCCAGATAAAGGACTTTACCTAAGACTGCTCAAAAATGGACATGTAGAACGTATATTATCTCATGAGGAAATTGTCCATGCCATACAGCATCCACCTTTAGATACACGAGCCTATTTTAGAGGTACTTGTCTACGTAAATTTCCAAATGACATTCATAGTGTGAGTTGGAATTCTATTATTTTCAACGGCCCTACAGGTTTTGACAAAATTATGATGGAACGTCCTCACTTCGGCACACAGAGAATAATCGGTGAATTACTTAGTACATGTACAGTTGATGAACTCGTGAACCAACTTCGTGATGACTGAAAATAATCTTGTTGAAAGATGTTTAACCCTCTTGTCAAAGTAAGATAACATCGGTATACAGGTTTTCGTAACTGTAATTCTAATAAGGAGCACGACATGCCAAGCGAAAAACAGCAAGAATACAAAGATAACTCCATCAAAGAAAATGAGGAGATTTATCCTAATCCCGAACTCAATGATAATGTTGACGAATTAACCGAAGACTTAGATGCACTACTTGACGAAATCGATGAGATTTTAGAAGAAGATTCTGAGGAATTCGTCGAAAACTATATACAGCGGGGAGGACAGTAGGATTGCTCAAACTCCATGAATATGGAATGACAGATTTTTTACAAGTATTAAAAGATCGACACCCCGATCAGGTCGGTGATTGGAACCGGCTGAACGACATAAATGATAATCTACCTAACAATATATTGGAAGGTACCACTGTGCTCGCGCTTGTCTACAACGACGGTGTTATAATCGCAGGGGACCGTCAAGCTACAGAAGGTTATCAAGTTGGGGAACGACGAATTCAGAAAGTGTATAAAATCGATCAACATTCTGCAATAGCAGTCGCTGGGGTAGCGGGACCCTGTATTGAAACTGCTAAACTTTTTCAAGTTCAGGTGGAATATTATGAAAAGATTGAAGGTATGTCCTTAAGCTTGGATGGACAAGCCAATTATCTGTCTACACTTGTGAGATCAAACCTAACTTTAGCAATGCAAGGATTGATTGTCTTACCGATTTTTGCAGGATATGATCGCCGACTTGAGAAAGGTCGCATCTTTAAATACGATGCTTTAGGTGGACGTTACGAAGAAGACACCTATTATGCTATCGGTTCGGGTGGGAAAGATGCACGCTCAACGCTTAAGAAGACGTTTCAACCTGAGATGTCAAAAGAATCCGCATTGGAAGCTGTAGCTGAAGCACTTTGGGATGCCGCTGATGAAGATATTGCAACGGGCGGTCCAGACCTAATCAGAAATATCTTTCCATCCTTAACAACAATTACAAAAGAAGGTGTATCTGAGATTCCAGTTGACACCGTTGCAGAATTGTTCCGGGAGTTAATTTCCCGATTAAAACAACCTTAGATTTGATAGTTACAGGTTAACGGTAGAACTTTCATGGAGTATTAATGTCAACACCCTATTATGTTTCTCCTGAGCAGATTTGGGAAGATAAAAGAGACTTTGTCCGTCGAGGTATAGAGCAAGCAAAAGAGGTCGTTGTCTTAGCTTATGAAAATGGTCTCTTAATGGTGGCTGAGAACCCACGCAGAACAACCTATAAGATATCTGAAATATACGACAAAATCGCACTTGCATCTACAGGACGAATTGCTGAGTATGAGGCATTGCGTGTCGCAGGAATCCGTGAAGCAGAGGTGAAAGGCTACACCTACTTTAGAGAGGATGTTACTGCTAAGTGGTTGACTAATATATATTCACAGCACATGGGGACAATTTCACAGGCTTGGGATGCAAAACCACTGGAAATTGAATTGCTCGTCTGTGAAGTAGATGGAGACGCATCAATAGGACACCAGATATACTACATCGATTTTGATGGAACATATCGTGAAGTGGATAATTACGCTGTTATCGGTGGAAGAGCAGAGGCAATTGTCGAGATTCTACAAGAAAACTATGCCGATGGTTTAGACTTAACGGATGCAATACAACTTGCATCTCAAACCTTTGAAAAAATTGAATCTGAAGAGTCAGAACCGTATGAGATTACGCCACAAACCATAGAAGTTGCGTGCTTGGATGCTACTGCTGGCAGACGGAAGTTTCGCAGGTTTTCTATAGAAGATATAACTGAGATATTGAACCATGCATCGTAGAATTTATGGCTTGGAAACTGAATACGGTATTATTTGTACACCAGAGAAGCATAGAGGGAAAAAACTTACCGTTCAGAATGTGGTGATGTATCTGTTCCGTGAAATAATCTCTGGACGCATGTATCCAGACGTGTTTTTAGAAAACGGGGCAAGATTCTACCAAGATATCGGGTGTCACCCTGAATATGCTACACCTGAATGTGATGATGTCATTGATTTGGTAGCACACGATAAAGCAGGAGAACGCATCGTTACACGACTCGCGACGACTGCAGAACGACGCATGAAGGCGGACGGTTTTAGAGGTAAAATCTCTATCTTTAAGAACAACTTAGATACAGTCGGAAATACTTACGGTTGTCATGAAAACTATCTGATGGAACGTGAAAAGGTTAGTTTTAGGCAACTCGCTTCACAACTCATTCCTTTTTTTGTCACCCGACAAATTTACACTGGCGCGGGAAAAGTCAAACGAAGTGATCAAGGTTTCTACGAAATCTCACAACGCGCACAACATATCAGAGAAGAAATATCAATCGCTACTACCACCGCACGCGGCATAATTAATACACGTGATGAACCACACGCTGATAGAGAAAAATATAGACGACTACATGTCATCGTCGGAGATTCTAATATGTCCGAATACGCAACTTTCTTGAAAGTTGGGACTACTGGAATTATCCTTCGGATGATTGAAGACCACTTTATCAACGAACACTTCGCACTACGGAATTCTGTACAAGCTATACATGAGATTTCAGATGACATTACTTGCAAAAGACTAATTGAATTAGACAACGGAAAACGACTTTCTGCTATTGAACTTCAGTGGCGATACTTTGAATGTGCAAAAAGGTATCTTGAACAGGTCGAGTCCGACCCCACAACTGATGAGGTGATGACACGATGGGAATATGTTATGAAACGCTTGGAACAAGACCCAATGCTATTAGACCGTGAACTTGATTGGGTCATCAAGCGAAAGTGTATTGAGACCTATGTTAAACACCGTTCACTAAACTGGGATTCGGCAGAGGTGAAAAGGTTGGACCTGGAATACCACAATATTCGACAAGAAAATAGCATATTCTATAAAGCAGAAAAACGTGGTCTGATAGAAAGGATATTAGACGATTCACAGATACGGAAGGCGATGCATTCACCACCTGAAAACACACGCGCGAAGTTTCGTGGAAGGTTTATTAAACTCGTCAATAATGGAAAAGTCCTATGTGGAGTAAACTGGAGTTACATCCAGCTATATGAACCTTATCAAAAGTTGTATCTCTCAACTGATCCCCTCAAACCAGAATTTGAAGAAGCAAGTAGAATGATATATTCAATCTAATCCTAAAACATCCGAATAACAATAAATATAAGTCATTATGCTTGCCTCAGCACAAGTTAATGAATTACCGGAGGAGTTTATGGCAACTCCTGCAGCACAAACATACCTTACACCCGAAGAATACATCACTTTAGAACGTAAAGCAATACCTGACGCAGAAACAGTTAGAAGTGAGTACGTTAATGGGAAAATAATCGCAATGTCTGGGGCAAGTCGAGCACATAATCTTATTACCAGTAATATATCTGGTGAACTTCGCAATCTCCTGAAAGGCAGTGAATGCGAAACCTATGCAAACGAAATGCGGGTTAGCACACCCAGCACTTTATCCTATTTCTATCCTGATGTCGTTGTCGTCTGTGAAGAACCGCGTTTTGAAGATGACGTCTTTGATATACTTCTCAATCCAATTATTCTTGTAGAAGTTTTGTCTCCTTCAACCGAGGTGTATGATCGCGGCGAAAAATTTAGACACTACCGACAGCTGTCATCTTTACAGGAATATATCCTCGTTGCCCAAGACAAAATTTGCGTTGAACGTTTCAGTCGCCAAGAGAACAATTGGATTCTCACCGATTTTCAAAACATTGAAGAACGTCTACCACTTATTTCAGTTGAATGTGAACTCCCCTTGCATGAAATTTATGATCGCGTCACATTTCCTGAGTAAGCTACGCAAACCCTAAAGCCAAATTTGTAGGTTCTTTCCACATTTCCTTTGACCATTTCCCTGAGGTATGATAAACTTAATATATTTATGACCAAGTGTGAGATTCAATATTCGGAATTCAGGAAAATACAATGACAACTTATATTGTTACTTTTGAAGTCGCTGATGATTTGAAAAAGAGTGCTCTTAAAGAGAAACTCAAAACATACGGTACTTTTTGCCCTATTCATGATAATTGTTGGGCTATCGTCTCTGATCAAACTCCAGTTCAAATCAGAGATTCCTTGGGTAGTACTGTTTCTGAATCTGATAGAATTTTTGTCATTCGTTCTGGAACATATTCTGCGTGGATAAATAGTTATGGAACGAAACATGATGAATGGCTAAAGGAAAGATTGTAAAATGGCTAATCCCGACTCTGCCCAAAATGTAGATAAACTTCCCGTAAGACGAGGAAGAGTTGCCTCCGTTGATTTATATGAAGTCAAAGAGCACGAATTAGAGTTATTGGAAAAGGGAGCAGCAGGAACGCTGCAATTCAATTTTGCGATCTTTCTATTTTCTATTGCGTTGACATGTATAGCTGCTTTAGCAACAGCAGATTTTAAATGGGATTTTGCAAAAACAATATTTACAATTATCACCGTAATAGGTCCGATGTTTGGCGGTTACCTTATGTTAAGTTGGTGGCGAACACGAGCTTCACTTAAAGAAGTAGTATCAGTCATCAGAAGCAGAATAAACGGACAGGTTCCTGATTTTGAGATTCCGGAGGAACCAGAGATATAACCCAAAACACCCGAAGATGATGAAGAACCTAATGGATAGAATTCTATATAGAAGGGCTAAATATGTCAAAGTTTGTAGGTTGATAGAGCCTCCGAAAAACCTGACATGTAGTTACTGGAACACTAATCTTGTTGAGTATCGCAAGTTCTGCATGACCTAAAATAATACGAGGAGAGAAACAATGGCAAATGAACTCAATACTGAAATTCTGAAAAGACTTGAAGATAATATAAACGGATTAAAGGCTGATGTGAACGGATTAAAGACTGATGTGAACGAATTAAAGACTGATGTGAAGAAAATGGATGAAGAAAACAGGAAAGAGCATAAAGAACTGTCAAAAAATATATCTGATCTTGAAACAAGCATATCAGGACTTAATGGCAAAATGGCAGTGATTCAATTGTTTTTAGGTGCAATCCTAACAGGAGGTATTATATTCTCAGTTAGTATGGCGTTAAAATGGATCGGTAATGGTTAATAATCTCTATGTCAAAACAAAACTTCAACGAAAAACTGATCGCACTCCTCAAAATCCATTCCGAATTTACTGACGAATCAGGCGAACTCCTCACCGCCGCAGTCAAAACCACGCATGGCAACTTGACCACGACCTTATCAAATTACTGCTCACCGAAACAAGAGCAATTTTCCGATTGGAACGACTTGATACTCGGTTGAGTTTTCACTTGACCTTTTATCCAACAAGAGATATACTTAAGGCATATCCACATTTGAGAAAAGGAGAAGGATTAAAAGGAACTTATGGCGATATTCTATCGTGGGGCAGGTGTTAACACATATTGGTATCTCAACGATCCAATAGAACAAGGATTTATTGCAAGGTCCCCCGGAATGGCACCTACTATAACTCGACAGATGCTTCATATTGCCAGAAGCACTGTGAACAGTCCTTTTATTTCTCTTACGCGATCTTACGCGGTGGCTTGGCATTATGCAATGTTAGGCAGCGAGAGGGTGCCTAACCCAGAGGATCCTGCCTACGTTCATGAAATTGAAATTCACGAACCGCTACCACTTGGATTGCATCTCCTGGATCCAGTCAAGGAGGTCGCACAGATGTTACCGTCTCCGACAAATTCAGGACCACCCTACCAACACGATGGGTTGCCTGATTTCTTATTGGGTATTGTTGATCCCGGACGTATGGGACATTTTCTAATACAACACGCGAGGCAACCACCTTCAAGTGAAGGCACCCCACGCTCGCCAAACCTAACAATCGAATTAGAGACACTTGTGCGCGCATTGCGGGATGCAGAAATTCTTGCACACGGAATTATTCCCGCAACTTGTGTAAAAAACAGTTTTGATGTTTACCCTGAGCCGTCATAATCGGAATGAAGAGGAGATACTCTCATGAAACACATTGTTGACAACGTTAATAAGATGGACCTTAGAATTAAGACCCTTGATCTCGTTGGGCGCGTGCCGGGTCCTGATTCTATTGAATTGCTGCGGGTAGAACTCCACTATGATGGAGAGTATGGACCGCTCTTCATGGCACGGGTTCGATATGCCCGCGACGGTGTTGAACAAGAAAACGGTTTCCCAATTGATCTACATAAAGGCGCATTCGTTGCTACTGTCCCTATTCAAGAGGCCGGATTGGAAGAAGAACTCCAGAAGATTGGCCCCGATATCGCCCGAATTGTATATGAGGATTTGCAGAAGAGCCGAAAAACACCCGGGATATCAGCGTTTAACAATCAAGGATAATTGGAAACTGTCCGATGCCTAAACAATTTTATTAGGAGAAGGATGAAATGATTTTCGTGATGCTCTTGATGAAGCATTAATGGAACAAACGACACAATAATTGCATATCTATCTTTGTTGCAAACTCTCAATTGAGGAGAAATCTAATGACACTACCGAAGTATGTTTACTTCTTTGGAGCAGGTGAAGGTGAAGGCGACGCATCAATGCGATTACTACTTGGCGGTAAAGGCGCAAATCTCGCTGAAATGACAAATCTTGGCGTTCCTGTGCCTCCAGGGTTTACTATCTCCACTGAAGTATGTAAGTTTTACTATGACAATGAAAAGAAATATCCCAGTGGTCTTGATCAACAGATTACAGAGAATTTACAGAAATTAGAAAATGCCTTGGACGCAAAATTCGGGGATACTCAGAACCCGCTTCTTCTTTCTGTTCGCTCAGGTGCTGCAGTGTCAATGCCGGGAATGATGGATACTATTCTCAACCTCGGTTTAAATGATGACGCCGTGAAGGGACTCATTACTAAATCTGAAAACGAACGTTTTGCTTACGATTCATACCGGCGCTTCGTCCAGATGTTCGGCAACGTTGTACTTGATGTTGATCACGATGAATTTGAGCATTTGCTTGAAGAAAAGAAAAAGACTAAAGGTGTTACATTAGATACTGAGTTAGAAGCGGACGATTTAGCCGCACTTGTCAATGAATTCAAGAATGCTGTCAAACAGCACACAGGAAGAGATTTTCCTGATAACCCGCGTCAACAGTTAGATATGGCACGGGATGCCGTTTTTGAGTCTTCAGGCAATCCACGCGCGATTACTTATCGCCGTCTCAACGATATTTCTGAAGAACTCGGGCGCACAGCTGTTAATGTCCAAGCAATGGTATTCGGAAATATGGGTGGAACTTCTGGATCAGGAGTTGCATTCACACGCAACCCCTCGACCGGCGCAAACCAATTTTACGGTGAATTCCTCATTAACGCGCAGGGTGAAGACGTGGTCGCTGGCATCCGCACACCCCTTCCAGTCTCCGAATTGAGAAACATTTTGCCAGATGTATACAATGAATTAGTTGACATCGGTTTGAGACTTGAAAAGCACTACCGTGACATGCAAGATGTAGAGTTCACAATTCAAGACGGTACGCTCTATATGTTACAGACAAGAAACGGAAAACGTACAGGTCAAGCAGCGGTCAGAATAGCAGTCGAGATGGTTGAGGAAGGTTTGATTGAGAAAGAAGCCGCTCTGACACGCGTTCCCGCTAACGATCTTGATCAATTGTTACATCCAAGTGTTGATCCTGATGCTTCTGTCGAGGTGATTGCACAAGGATTACCCGCTTCTCCAGGTGCTGCTGTTGGTAAGGTCGTTTTTACGGCTATTCGGGCAGAGGAAATGGCATCAAAAGGAGAGAAAGTTATACTAGTTCGCTCAGAAACATCACCGGAAGATATTGGGGGTATGGATGCAGCTGAAGGTATTCTGACCGCTCGAGGTGGAATGACAAGTCACGCCGCTGTTGTAGCAAGAGGGATGGGAAAATGTTGTGTCGCTGGATGTTCTGATGTCTTTATAAACGAAGAAGCATTGGAATTCTATGCAGGAGGAAACAGATATGCAGAAGGTGATTTTATTACACTAAACGGTTCTACGGGGGATGTTCTCAAAGGACAAGTGTCATTGATTCAACCCGAACTGAGTGGGCAATTTGGAACGCTCATGGAATGGGCAGACGAAGCAAGAACACTAAACGTGCGAACCAATGCTGACACACCTGAAGATGCAAAAAATGCAAGACAATTTGGGGCTGAAGGAATCGGACTCTGTCGCACTGAACATATGTTCTTTGGAACAGGAATTGACGCTGTCAGGGAAATGATACTGGCAGACGATACTTTTGAACGAAAACAGGCACTGAATAAATTACTATCACACCAAAGAACCGATTTTATCGGTATCTTTGAAGCGATGGAAGGATATCCAGTAACTATCCGCACACTTGATCCACCATTGCATGAATTCTTACCAAAGAATGAATCTGAAATCCTTGATCTCTCAGAGAGAATCAATGTTGATGCACAGAAACTTCGTGAACGGATTGAAGAACTACACGAATTCAATCCTATGCTCGGACATAGAGGATGTCGATTGGGCATTGTGTATCCAGAAATAACTGAGATGCAGGCGCGTGCTATCTTTGAAGCCGCTGTTGATGTCGCTAAACGCGGAATCAAAGTTTTGCCTGAGATAATGATCCCGCTTGTCGGACATATCAACGAATTCTCATTGCAGCGGAAAGTAGTAGTTGATACAGGAGAAGAAGTATTCAAGGAAACAGGGACTCGTGTTGAGTATCTCGTAGGGACAATGATTGAACTCCCGCGTGCTGCACTAACTGCAGACAAAATCGCAGCAGAAGCAGAATTCTTCTCTTATGGGACAAACGACTTGACACAAACAACATTTGGTATGAGTCGTGATGATGCAGCAAAATTCCTTGACGACTATGTCAAGGATGGAATCCTTGAATACGATCCATTCCAAGTGCTTGACCAAGAAGGTGTTGGGAGACTATTGGAAATTGGATGTGAAAAAGGGCGATCTGAACGACCAGATTTAAAAGTAGGAATCTGTGGAGAGCATGGAGGAGAACCGCATTCAGTCAAGTTCTGTTATGGATTAGGTTTTGATTATGTATCCTGTTCACCGTTCCGTGTACCTATAGCGCGTCTTGCAGCAGCACAGGCTTCCATTGAAGATAAGGCATAGTCATAATTTTGTTTTTTCACAGAATAGGCGTGTGTGCATTCCGCATTCACGCCTTATCTTTTTGAATACATTCTATAGTACAAAACGGTTGAAATATATCGGCATAATGTGGTAAATTATGATTACATTGAAGATAAACTAAATGCCAAATTTACACTGGAGAAAATGCATGAATTCACAAGACATTTATCATTACAAACAAGATGTCCTATCTCCTGGAAAGACAGTAATGACCTTAGAGGAGTTCCTTGAAAGTGACTTAGAGGGTTATGAATATGTTAATGGAGAATTAGTGTATATGCAACCAAAGACATTGGAATTAGGAGGAGCTTGTACTAATACTGCTTTCTTTTTAGGTGAATATGTTCGTGACAATAGTATAGGAAGAATATATTTTCCATACACTGCATATAAAATTGGAGAATATGGACTAATACCAGATTTATCCTATATTTCAACTGAGCGACTTCCTGATTACAATTATAAGTCATTCTATGTCGCACCAAATATTGCTGTAGAGGTAGTATTTTCAACTGACACGATTCATCAAATTCAAGAAAGGTGTTTGCATATCTTGAAGCAGGCACACAGTTGGTATGGGTACTTGAATCTCGATTAAAAACAGTGACCGTCTATCGTTCAGAAACAGAAATCACAACACTTACACGAAATGATACGCTCAGCGGTGAAGATGTAGTAGAAGGATTTACTTGTTCAGTTGCTGAACTTTTTGAATAGAGTCTCATTAAATTTGCTTGGAAAGGATAACACAATGTTAATCGCAGATGTAAATGAAATGGAAGGCAGAACATATCCTGCCCGTAGATTAACCAGAAATCTTGTTGGAGGTGCATCACCTATCCAAATAGATGAATTCTGTATGGGATTTGTCGTCTTGGAACCCAATGGTGGACAGGTACCCTGGCACAACCACGAACAGGAAGAGATCTACTTCATCGTGGAAGGGGAAGGCGAGATGTGTCTTGGTGAGGAAAAACAGACAATCTCATCTGGACAAACAGTCTTTATTCCTTCCTGGGTATTTCACCAATTGACAAACACAAGCAGTACGCCGATGAAGATGGTTTACTGCTACGGACCTGCTGGTGATGTTGACCATTGGAAACAGGAACTCGCCGGCACACTACCAAAAGCAGGAATTGATGTTCCACCTTTACCCAAAGGGGCTGCACCACAATGTACTGATAAACCGAAACCGTAGATATTGTGCAATAAGAACTCCTATCAAATAATACCATTTCTAATTGAAAATGTTGCTTTGTTGTAGCACATTCTGTTAGATTGTGCCGTTCCCCGCTTCATTTCTAAACAGGCGGTAATGAGAGAAAAATTAATAGAAATGGTATAACGTGCTATTCTTGCATTTTCAGATATTAAAGGAAGTTAAATGACGAACCATACTCAGAAGACACACCGTGTCGGAATCATCATGAACGGAGTTACCGGTAGGATGGGTACAAACCAACACCTTATCCGATCACTCTTAGCAATCGCAGAGGATGGTGGTATCCCAATCGGTGATGGTGAAGTGATTATGCCTGACCCATTTCTCGTTGGTAGAAATCCGACAAAATTAGAGAAATTGTCTGAATCTACCGGTGTTGAAAAATGGAGTACTGACCTAAAGGCAGCACTTGCGGATGATACATATTCAGTCTATTTTGATGCGCAGGTTACCTCACTTAGAGTTGATTCAGTGAATGCCGCCATCAAAGCAGGCAAGCACATATATTGTGAAAAACCGACAGCGACATCAACAAAAGATGCTTATGACCTTTATAAGCGCGCGGAAAAGGCTGGACTCAAAAATGGAGTCGTCCAAGATAAACTCTGGTTACCTGGTATTCAGAAACTGAAACGACTGATTGATGCTGACTTTTTTGGAAAAATCATCGCTGTCCGGGGTGAGTTTGGGTACTGGGTCTTTCAAGGGGATGCTATACCAACACAACGACCATCTTGGAACTATCGTTCAGAAGATGGTGGTGGGATTATTCTTGATATGTTTAGTCATTGGCGGTATGTCTTAGACAACCTATTCGGTCCTGTGAAAGGCGTATCCTGTATCGCTACAACACACCTACCACAACGATGGGATGAAGCAGGAGAACCGTATCAATGCACCGCAGAAGATGCAGCTTATGCAACTTTTGAATTAGAAGACGGTATAATAGCACATTTTAACTCCTCATGGGCAGTTCGAGTACGCAGAGATGACCTATTAACTATTCACGTAGATGGTTTGAACGGTTCTGCAGTTGTCGGTTTAAGAGATTGTTGGATACAACCACTATCAGGAACACCGCGTCCCGTCTGGAATCCGGATATAGAACAACCGATCAAGTTTTTTGATGGATGGCTTAAAGTTCCGGAACAGGAAACTTACGAAAATGCATTCAGAGCACAGTGGGAGTTGTTCCTCAAACATGTCGTAGCAGATGAACCGTTCCCATGGACACTACTTGAAGGTGCGAAAGGTGTACAGTTAGCAGAATTAGGAATGGAATCTTGGAAATCACGCAGGTGGGTGGAGTTACCTGAACTATCAGCACTATGATGAAGGTGGTGAAGATTTTTGCTCTTCCATTTACCAAAGTCCGCGTAATCTGTCATCTATGATTCAGCAGATATATTGCATTCTCCAGAAAAATGCTGTATAATAAACATCTGGTCTAACATTCTGACTTATGTTGGATGTGCGTCGGGGTTGCAAGACCTTTCACACTGGTAAATTATTTCCAAGGAGATTCTCTTACATGGCGTATAGCAATTTTACCTTAGAGGAAGCACGCAAAACATTTAACCTTAAAACAGAAGAAGCTGCTGGTATTTATGCCGATATAGAACCTGTACCACCAAGCACACTTCTCACCTCGGTGTTGGAGCGAAATGTCCCCTTAGCGTTAGCTATTGACACTGAAAAAGCAAGATCAGAACTTATTGTTGTAGATGTTCTGGTTGAGCTCAGGGAACACTTTGAACGACGCATCAGTTTTTTTTCTGGGATCGACTTTAACGTAAATGCTGAAGAAGGGCTTACTGGTGTTTGCGATTTCTTGGTAAGCCTTTCACCAAGTCAATTTTCTTTAAGGGCACCAGTCATCCTCCTTGTTGAGGCGAAAAAGGATGACTTTCTGGTAGGATTAGGACAGTGTGTGGCAGAAATGGTCGCTGCACAACGTTTCAATGCTGAAGAAGGGAATAACATCGCTTGTATTTATGGAACCATCACATCCGGGATAAATTGGCTTTTCCTCAAATTGGAGGGAAAGAAACTCTACATTGACATGAATGCCTATCATATATCCCAGTGCGATACGATCCTGGGGATCCTCGCAAGTATGGTGGCACAAAAAGCGTGAGAAGAATAAAATAAACAAACACATCGGAAAGGACTATCATGGCACAAAACGTAACACTACAAAAAATTGATGATTACCGTTGGCGTATCCCAAAAAGTTATATGAAAGGCATGCGTGTGGACGGTATGATATATGCTAACGAAGCACTCCTTGAACAAGCTAAAAGTGATGAAGCATTGCAGCAGGTCGCAAATGTCGCACATCTTCCCGGCATCGTCAAACACTCACTTGCTATGCCTGATTTACACTGGGGATACGGTTTTGTCATCGGTGGGGTTGCAGCAACCGACCCAAAAGCTGACGGGGTTGTTTCACCAGGTGGTATTGGATACGATATTAACTGCGGTGTGCGACTCATTAGAACCAATCTAAAATCAACACAATTGCAAGGCAGAACAAAAGGACTCATCGGAGAACTATTTGATAATGTCCCTTGCGGTGTGGGTTCAAGAGGACAGATAAATCTATCCTTAAATGAAGAAAAATACATGATAGAAAAAGGCGCGCAATGGGCAATTGAACGTGAATACGGACATCCAGATGATCTGAAATACACTGAAGCAACAGGAATCCTACAACATGCAAGTGCCGATGCCGCAAGTCAACGCGCATTAGAACGCGGGAAAAACCAACTCGGGACACTCGGTTCAGGAAATCATTTTCTTGAGGTACAAGTCGTTGACCGTATCTTCTATCAGGAAGCGGCTGAGGCAATGGGATTGGAAGTAGGAAATGTCTGTGTCATGATCCATACGGGTTCACGGGGATTCGGGTATCAGATCTGCGATGAACACGTAAAGAGTTGGGTTCAAGTCACAGAAAGATACGGCATAAACCTGCCTGATCGCCAACTTGCGTCCGCTCCAATCAACTCCCCAGAAGGTCAGGATTACATCACTGCTATGGCGTGTAGTGCAAATTATGCATGGAACAATCGACAATGCATTATGCACCTTGTTCGCCAAACCTTTATGAAGTATTTTGATACAACAGAAGATGAACTCGGATTGGAGCTCGTATACGATGTCGCACATAATATCGGTAAATTCGAGAAACATCAAGTTGATGGTGAGGAACGTGAGCTGTTTATTCACCGAAAAGGCGCAACCCGTGCTTTTCCAGCTGGACATCCTGAGATCCCAGAAAAATATCAGAAAGTTGGTCAACCGGTACTAATTCCGGGTGATATGGGAACTGCGTCTTATGTACTTGTCGGTAATCCTGGTGCAATGGCAGAGACTTGGGGGACAACCTGTCACGGCGCAGGTAGAGTGCTATCACGTCGTAAAGCCATTGCCTTAACTGAGGGACGTTCTATACAGAAAGACCTTGAGAAAAAAGGCATTTATGTCCGCGCAGAAGGCAAACGCACCTTGCAGGAAGAGGTACCTGAAGCATACAAAGATGTCGACGAAGTAGTCCGGGTTGTTGATGAAGCAGGACTTTCACGGCGAGTCGCACGTTTGCGTCCGATAGGTGTTGTGAAGGGTTGAAGGCAGTTACCCCCACTCTGCTGGCGAGGCGGGGAATGCCTAAATGGCATTCATACCGTTGATTTCTTCCTAACCTCGCCCAATTACCTGACTTATTTTTTTTAACTTCATTTGGGACGAAATGTTTATAGAAAAACGTTATCACCCCTTTCTTGAGTTCCGTAGGAACGGCATAGAAAAATAAACATCTCGTCCCTAATAAAGATTAAAGCACCTGTTTTTCGTAGGGACGGGGTTTCCCTGTCCGTTGTATCAGTCTATTACACATCACAAACAACAAAAAACTCACCATATAAATGATTTATGAGATACGTTCTACACCTAAAGCATGCAAGACCGTTCCTGATACTGCACTTCCCCCACTAAAATACTCAAAATCTGATTAAACAACTGCGGAATGTATGATATTATATCCTATAATATCATACTAAGACATTTAATATGTTTTTTGAATATTGACTGAAATATGATAGTTATGTATAATGTATAAAGTAAACATATTAGTGTTCTGTCTACACTCAAATGATGAGCAGATCCGTTCGTAGGAAGGGGGTTTCCCCACCCGATATGCAAAACCTATTTTCGTAGGGACAGGGTCTCCCTGTCCGTTGTATCAGTCTAATACACATCACAAACAACTCAGAATTCAACATATATAGGACTTACGCACTCCCCCGGTAGGTGCGGTTTCCTAACCAATTCAGAATACCAAACGCGTATTCTGACATACCTGAATCATGTGAAAATAGGTGAAATTTGGTCATTTTGCATAAGTCCTAATATAAATGATTTATGAGATATGTTCTTGAATTACTTCTATAGTTAACCATAATTTGAAATGTGAGGAATGCTTATGGAAACAAACGATATTAAATCGATAGAGTTTTCACCAGGTCAAATTGTATACCTGAAATCAGATCCTTCTATCCGCGGGGCAATTGTTGAAATAATATCGGGCAACCCGGTAAACAGTGTTAAAGTTTTTGTCAACAATAAGGTTCAAACCTTTTTCGCATCTCAGTTACGTCTTGAAGTTGAAACTGAAGAGGAGTCTCTACAACTTTCATGTGAAGGATTTCATGCCTACCTCACCGCGCTGCAAATCCAATCCCCCGCTCTATCAACTCTGTATTCACTCAACACCGCACGGATTGACTTTATTCCCTATCAGTATCGACCAGTCTTGAAGTTTATCAAGTCTGACCAACCAAGACTACTAATTGCTGATAGTGTTGGCGTAGGAAAAACTATTGAGGCAGGTTTAATTCTACGTGAATTACAAGCACGAGGTGACATCAGATCTGTCCTAATTATATGTCCGCGTCCATTGGTGGCAGAGGCAAAATGGCAGCGCGAAATGAAAAGGTTTGATGAAGATTTTATGCATTTGGATGGAAAGACTTTGAAATATTGTATTGAAGAAACCCATCTGGATGGCGAATGGCCGGAGCAATATAAGAAAGCAATTCTCCCCTATTCACTGTTAGATAAAATACGGCTTTACGGTCCGGACGGTAGCCGCAAACGGCGGACAGGAAAAGGACTTGCAGACCTCGATCCGCCACCTCACTTTGATCTCGTCATAGTAGATGAAGCACATCATATCCGAAACCAAACCACTGCAAACCACGAAGCTGTCCGGTTTTTCTGCGAAAATGCGGAAGCAGCTGTTTTTCTAACCGCTACACCTATCCAGCTTGGCAACCATGACTTGTTCGTACTGCTAAATGTTCTCCGTCCTGATCTTGTTTTGGATTACGAAAGTTTTGAGCACATGGCGGAACCGAATCCGTTCATCAATCAAGCAGTGGACGCAGCTCGCGCACGACAAATAGATTGGGAACGGCACGTAAAGGAGAATCTTGATCAGGCAGCTGCAACCGCATGGGGACAAGCGATTTTCAAAAAAAACCCCGAATTCAAACGAATCAGAAAGCAGCTTGATAACAGACAGATCACCGATAAAGAACGCGTACAACTTATCACCGATATGGAAGCACTCCACACATTTTCACGGATAATCAATAGAACCCGCCGCCGCGATATCGGTGAATTCACCATTCGGAAGCCGCAAACCATAGAAGTTCCATTGACACCAAAACAGGAAGAAATTCATGAAGTGCTACTTGAAACAAAGGCAGAGATATTTCGCAGCCTTCACGGTGATAAGAGTGTTAACTTCATGATGACAACACTCCGACGACAGTTGGCAAGTTGTCTTTATGGACTTGAACCATTCATTGAAGGTATTTTGAAACGCCAATTTGATGAACTTGAGTGGACCGAAGCTGACGCTGCCGATGCAATTCCGACACAAGAGACTGTAACACGAATCCAAGAACAGATCCAAACACTTCTTGAAAAAGTGGGAAAACTTGATTCAGATGATTTGAAATTGCAGAAACTCCAAACAATCGTTCTTGAAAGGGAAAACCGTACCAATAACAAAATCATGGTTTTTAGCAGTTTCCGACACACACTTGCATATCTTTACAAGCATCTCAAAGCGGATGGAGTTCGCGTAGGGATGATCCACGGCGGCGTACCAGACGAAGAACGCCGCCAACTCAGCGAGCGATTTGAAAAATCAAGGACTGAGAACGATTGTATAGACCTGATGCTTTTTTCTGAAGTTGGATGTGAGGGATTAGATTACCAGTTCTGCGACTGTATTGTTAATTACGACCTGCCGTGGAATCCGATGAAAATTGAACAACGAATAGGACGTATTGACAGGAGAGGCCAAGAGAGTGAGAGCGTTACCATCTACAATTTAATCACGCCGGACACCGTGGATGCGGATATCTATGAACGATGTCTACTACGTATCGGTGTATTTGAAAGTGCATTGGGTGGTAGTGAAAAAATTCTTGGAGAAATCACAACCGAACTTCAAAACATAGCCGAAGATTTTGAATTGACCCAAGAGGAAAGAATAGCTAAGTTACAACAGCTGGAAGATAACGAAATTCGATTATTACAAGAGCAAGAAAACTTGGAAGCACAACAATTGGACCTTTTCAGTGATCCGTTACCCAAGCATGGGATGGAGAAAGAGGTTGAAGAAGCATCCAGTTATTGGTTAACTCCCACATCAATCCAACGACTTGTTACGCGTTATCTTCAGCGGAAAATCGCAACAGAGCAGGAGTTTATTCTCGGTGAAAAATCCCTCAAAACACTCCGACTTTCGGAAGATGCGCGAAACACTTTATTGCGTGATTTTCAACAACTGCCAAGGGAGAGGACAAAGGTCTATCGCGAGTGGGAGAATTGGTTGAAGGGAACTGAACAGCACCTAACGATAACATTTGACGCGGAAAGTGCAAAGCTGCAGCCTGAAGCTGTGTTCATTATGCCAATACATCCATTGGTAAAGCAGGCATCAAGGACGTTGGACACAGAAGGAGAGATCGTTACAACACTAAAAGTTAGAACCGATCAAGTCCCCATGGGGCGTTATCAATTTGCTATCTACAAATGGGAGTATCTCGGCAATAAAGAGGATTGGGTTTTTATGCCTATCACCTCATCAGAGGTGTTGACACCGCATATTAGTCCTTTGCTTGAAACGGCTGAGGATAACGATATACGTGAAGAGGTGAGTTTAACCGATCAGAAAGCATTGGAAGAACAGCACCATGCCATGTGGACTGCAGCACGTGAGAAGCATAGAGAACACAGCAGGGAAATTGTTGAATATCAAAAGGAGAGCTTATCAACGAGTCATCAGAAACGGATAAGGCTACTTGAAATGCAAATTGAGAAGGTGCCAGACCCGAACATTCAGCGGATGCGCCACCAGCAGCTCGCCAATGCTGAGGCAGAATACAATAGACGTATTCAGAAATTAGAAGAAGGTACAGAAAAGGCGGATATTACGACTGAACTGGTGGCATCCGGGGTTTTGGAAGTGGAAGCAGTGATGTGATTTCCTTATATTTTAGGACAAGTTATTTCTTAAATGGAAATTATTGATAGTAGGAGGAATTTATTTTGTCAAGTGAACAATTTGAACATATTCAGAAAATTAGGACAGGTTTTCATGAGGGAAGTGAGAAACTTAAAACGAGTTTAAACAATTCAATCGAAACTTTGGCAGATGACCTTTATAATAAGGATATTCATTTTATTTTTGAGTTGATCCAGAATGCTGAAGACAATTCGTATGAAAAGCACAGTCCTCAACCTCCCTATATTTCCTTTCGGTTAACAAGAACGGATCCAACCTTTACCTCAGGATCTAATGGTGCATTAATTATTCAAAATAATGAAACTGGCTTTAACCGCGACAACGTAGAGGCAATTTGTGCAGTTGGTGAAACTACTAAGATAAAAGATCAAGGGTATATAGGTGAAAAAGGAATCGGTTTCAAATCTGTTTTTCGTGTTACGGACAACCCGCATATTTTTTCAAATGGTTACCATTTCAGTTTACCGAAGTTTGATGAAGAAACAGGACTTGGGTATATTGTACCGCAATGGACTCACAAGTTTCCAGACGGTTTAGACTTGTCTGAAACTCATATTATTCTCCCATTGACAAAGGGCAATTTTAAGTACAAGGAAATTGAAGAGATGCTGCGAGATATTGAACCAGAAGTAATTCTATTTCTTTCTACGCTCCAAGAAATTCGCATTGAAACGGATTCTGGTGACAATCTTACCATTTTAAAAGACAATTCTGCAGGACCAGAAGTGGAAATTATAGTTAAAGACGAAAAACAAGGCATTCCCTACTCTAATACAGAAAAATTTTTAGTATGTACCAAACGTTTTGATAGACCTTCAAATATTTCTCACGAAAAACGAGAGGGAATAGATAAACGTGATGTTTCAGTAGCTTTTCCATTGGATCAAAATTCTAAAGCAGTCGGGAAGATTTTTGCCTATCTACCCATCCGATCAGATACAAATTTCCCATTTTTAATCAACGCAGATTTTATTTTACCAAGTTCGCGTGAAGACCTCCAAGATGTGCCTTGGAATCACTGGTTAATGAAATGCGTTGCCAATTCAGTTGCTTCTGATTTATTACCTCTTTTAAAAGAAAGAGAACTTTTAAAAGTACAATTTTTGGAAGCCCTGGCTAACCGTCTGAATGATCTTGAGAACGAAGAAGATAGTTTGTTCTATCACATTTTTACGATAGTGCGTGACTTGTTTCTGGTGGAACAATTTCTTCCTACGAATGATGCTAATGCTTTTGTATCAGCACAAAATGCTGTACTCACGCGTTCTAATGCAGTTAGAAATATACTGTCCTATACACAATTAGGTCAGTTATTTTCGCGTCCTGATGATGATGAACTTAAATGGCTGTCTAATGAAATCACACCAGATCGGACTCCAGCTCTTCGTCAATATGTTATGCACTTATTAGAAATTGAGGAAGTAACACCTGCTATGTTTGGACGTAAAATCTCTGTGAACTTTCTTTCAATACAAGATGACGAATGGTTCGTTAGATTTTATAAATTTTTGTCTGATCAACCAGCGTTGTGGCGTGATAGTGATAGCGTTCTGCGTACCAAACCTATCTTACGCTTACAAAATTGCATACACGTAAGTCCTCCTCAAGAACGTTCACAGCCAACTGCCTATTTGGCAGATGACACAAGCGTAGACGCTTCACGACCAATAGTGAAATTTGAAATCTCACAAGATAAGGATGCCTACGAATTCTTAAAAACATTAGGAGTTCAGGAGTACGATAGTGTTGCAGAAATTATTGAGACTATCCCGCCAAAATACAAGGAGGACTCACGTATAATTTTATTTTCCGAGCATAGACGCGATTTTGACAGAATTATAAAAGCATACGATACAGATTCGGAAGAAAAGAAAAGACAACTTAGGAATGCCCTTCAGGATACTCCTTTCATCCTTGCCGAAAAACCTGATTTAGACAGAAACATTTACTTCATGCCTGATCAACTCTATTTTGGTAATGATAATCTACGTCTATATTTTAAAGGAAATCCATCTTACGGCTTTGTCAATCTTGATTTTTATCCTCCCTCTGCAGAAGAATTATTTAAAGAATTGGGAGTTATGAATTCCGTGCGAGTCGTAAGAAAAGAAAAAGATATGCAAGGTTATGTTACTATTCATAACTATCATGGCAATCATAGTAGAGGGCTTGATGGATTTGATCCAAACATAGAAGTAGACGGATTAGAACATGCACTTAACGATTTAACTGCTGAGAAAAGCGTTTTTATATGGAATCAAATCGCTGTTTACAACGCTGACTGTATTAAAGGGACTGTAGAGAAATCAAGCAAGAAAAACTATGAAAATAGTACTAATGAGGAAGAAATATCTGATTCTTTTGGTAGGTTATTAATTGACACCAATTGGTTGCCTGATGTAGATGGCAACATGCACAAGCCAAGTGAAATTAGTATTGATGATCTACCTGATTCATTTATAAGAAATGAACAGTTGGCAAAAAAACTTGGTATGCCAATGAGTAGGAAACGGATAATTGAGACAATCTCGCAAGAAATTGATGTCTCAATAGATTTTCTGAACAAGATTATTGAGGCATCCCCAATGGCAAAAGCAAGAATTGAATCGTTCCTTCAGTCACCATCCAATAATAGTATTGCATTCGTACAAACACCTCAAGACACCCCTTTTCCAGTTAGGTCTGTACGGGATCCTGAAAGACGCAGAAAACTTGTGATCACAGAGTTGGAAAATGCTCCGAACCAAGAATATGAAAAAAAAGTTAGAAGCGTTCGCACTTCAACAGGTTCAATTGATCCAAAAACCTGGCTTACTGAGCAATATAGAAATGAAGACGGCCAAGTTGTTTGTCAGATATGTCAAGATAAAATGCCTTTTAAATATCACGGTGGGAATTACTACTTTGACGCTGTTGAAATGTTAAAAGGTCACTTCACAAAAGAGTACGCGGCACAGTTTTTGGCACTCTGTCCAGAGTGCTCACCTAAATATACGACTTATGTTAAACAGGTTCCTGAAGTAATGAACACCTTGAAAAATCAGTTGATCAATGCGGATAATTCTGGTGAATTTGAAGTGCCCTTGAAACTGGGAGACACAGAAGCAAGCATTCGTTTTGTGGAAAGACACTGGTTGGATATAAAAGCAATCTTGAGTTTTTACGCACAGCAACAATCCCAAATTGTTGAAAACTCTGTTCCTGAACCTATTGAGAGTGATGAATCTATTGAGAATGATGAACAGATTGGAAAAGTGATGAACAGAAGGGAGAAGAACCTATTAGCTGCGTTAAATAGCAGTGATGAACAGAAGGGAGAAGAACCTAATGGCAGTAATCAACCTTATGAAAAAGGCAGAGGACTTAGGAAATTTACGAACCTTAAAGTTACTATGTCTGATAAAACAGTTATTCATCACTATCGCAGTAACGATACTTATATTGAGGTGCTTAAAAAGTTAGGTCTGGAAAAAGTAATGCGAGTTCGTCCTAACATCGTATCAAGAAAACCGTTCACTGGCTATAAAACCAAAGGAATCAAAGTAGATGAATTCTATGTAAGAGGAACGATCGGTTTTGATAATGTTGATAGAATAGGGGAGCTTGAAAAAATTGCCCGTCTACTTGGTGTTACGTTGATTGTTGAAAGAGTTGAGCGAGAATAAAGGCGAAGTAAAATCTTCAGTGTCCAATTTTTCATCAGTATGTCAAAAAAATAGGCAAAAATAACGACAAAGACACTTATAAACAACATTTCTCTTGGCATAAAAATTGCTAAATAGAATATACGCCTCCTTAGGTGAGTCGGAGCTACAATCTTAAATTTACGCATGTGGCAACCGAATTTGTATGCGTAAGGTTAGATTCCCTGATACACCTCAACCATTATATATAGGTTGTAGTCTCCGACTCTTTTCACAATTCCAAAATCCAAATATCTAATCCCTGAATTGAATAAGAAGATACTATTTGTTCCTGAATAATGTGTTCAAAAATGTAGTGTTTTTACCACAGATTCAAACTGGTTGAAGCATCAGCATAATGACGTGATATATAATCCTATTTAAGATCCTATCAACTTTCTCAAAGATTTTACTAACGTGCCTTCAGACAACCACTTTGCTGCTACCCGCAATACACTGGTAGAATAGGTTGGATACACATGCATCATTCCACTCAGTTTTCTTAAAGGTATACCTTCCTGCATCGCCAAGACATATTCATGAATGACTTCGCCAGCATTTGTACCTACTATATGAACACCTAAGATTCGACCCCTCCACTTGCTTGTAATAACTTTTGTGAACCCCAGTGTTTCACCTTCAGCAACCGCTCTATCAACATCAGATTGATCCAGTTTAAAAACATCCACATCACCATATTTCTTACGAGCTTCTTCCTCAGTTAATCCGCAACGTGCCACCTCAGGATCACAGAACGTTGTCCAAGGAACAACAGCATAGTTGATCTTTTGGCTAAAAGGAAGTAATAGGTTTTTGATGAGCAATTGCGCTTGAAATGCCGCGACATGTGTAAATAGGTAATGTCCAATCACATCGCCTGCAGCATATATGTTCTTAACATGTGTCTGAAGTTTGTTATTAACGATAATTCCATTCTTGCCAGTTCTAACACCGATATCTTCCAACCCCAATCCCTCAATATTGGGTGCGCGTCCAATAGCAATCAGGACCTTATCAAATGTCCGTTTTTGTCTATCCTCGTTGGTAACGTTTTTTGTTCCAGCGAATGTTGCAACGATTTCATCATTGCGTTTTTCAACGCCATCAATTCCTATATTGAGTCTGATTTCAATACCTTCTGCACGCAAATACTCCAACACCCTTTCAGATACCTCTGAATCCTCTTTTTTCATTATTCTGTCACTTCGCTGAACTATCGTCACCGCTGAACCGAGTCGGTGAAATGCTTGTCCTAATTCTATGCCGATTGGACCGGCACCGACAACTAACAACCGTTGTGGTAGTTCTTCCAAATCCCATACATTTTCACTGTCCAAATAATCACAGTGATCTAAATTAGGAATATTCGGTACCAGTGGACGTGATCCTGTACTGATGACAAACTTCTTGCTATTCAGTACTCTTGACTGATTATTTTCACTGTCCTTGACAGCGAATGTATTGCGTGATTCAAAATATCCATCACCAAAGATTACATCAACACCCATTTCACGGAAACGTTCGGGGTTGTCGTGTTCCTCTTCAATATAGTGCTGGGTACCGCGAACATAGTCCATGACTCGTTGAAAATCTGGTTTTGCATCAATGGAAGGAATCCCATATTTATCTGCGTGTCTAAAGATATTAGCAACTTTTGCGGTCTTTAGTAATGCTTTTGAAGGAACGCATCCTGTCCAGAGACAATCTCCGCCAAGACGATGTTTTTCTACCAGTGCGGTCTTTTTCCCGAGTTTAGCACCCGCGACTGCAAGCACAAGTCCCGCACTCCCGCCACCAATGATAGTAAGGTCATACCTATCCATATATTTTGTCTCCGCTATCTTGTATGACGCAAAACTTTCCCCGGCAACCTATCAGTGACATCACCATCTTCAATTACAGGTATCCCATTCACAAATACCCAATTTACACCTATTGGTGGCTGTACCGGTTCAAACCAAGTAGATTGATCTGCAACGGTTTCTGGATCAAATATGACAATGTCCGCAGCAAGTCCTTGAGCGATTTTACCACGATCATGGATCCGAAATCGTTCAGCGGGGAAACCACTCATCTTATAAACTGCTTCTTTTAACGAGACAATCTTTTTTTCTCTTACATACTTTCCGAGATACTGCACAAAACATCCATAACTTCTCGGATGTGGATGTGGTATGTTGTAAACGCCATCGCTGGCAATCATCATCCTGGGATGACTTGCAGTGCGGTTTAGAATCCGTTCATTTTCTTCTGCGGGTGAAGACCACGGCATTATAGATGTTTCAATTGCCGCTTCATCACGAATGAAATCATAAGCAAACTCTTCATTTGATTTACCTTCAGCTTGCGCTGCTTGGAAGAGTAACATGCCGATGTATCTTCCAGATCTGTTATAGCCAATAATTTGATTGGCATCTCCCAATTTTTCGCGAAGATATGGAAGAGACTTCGCTTGAACAGCTGGATCCTCTAAATTCTCTAACATCTCTTCAGGAGTTCCAGTCTGATATTCCATCGGTAGCAACATCGCAAGGTGTGTCATACCCGCAGGATAAAGGTACGATTCAAATGTCAGATCAATGTCCTCACGGTCTACCTGATCAAGTATAGCACCAACTTCATCATCAACCCGTTCATGTGAAATATGGACAGGTATATCGGCTTGTTTTGCAATTTCTACGGTTTCCTGCCAAGCAGCCTTTCTACCGATGAGTTGGTAGCGGACATGTGCAGCATATATTGCGTCATAACGTGCAGCAACCTTGGACAAGTAGACCAATTCATCTAAATCAGCATTTGCAGAGGGTTGATAATCCAAGCCTAAACAGAGACAACATGCCCCTGCTTCAAGCCACGCTCTTGTTGAACGTTCCATGGTTTTCAGTTCATCCGATGTAGCGGGTCTTGCATCCCATCCCATTGCACCAAGACGGACAGCGCAGTGTGGGACTTGTGGATAAAGATTCGCAGGGATTCTATCATTAAACATATTGAGATATTCATCAGGGGTCTGCCAATTGAGTGGCACTTCATCATCACCATAAGCAAATTGCGTATAATGCCATAATTCCTGTGCTAACTTCGGTGAAAGTGGTGCCCATCCAAAACCATCGGGTGCTGCAAGATGGGTAGTTACCCCTTGCATCACAGCTGCATGTTGGTCTCGTCCTCCCAATAATGAAATCTCAGAATGCACATGAACATCCACAAATCCAGGACACACCACCAATCCATTTGCAGATATGCGACAGTTCGTTTCTGCATTTTCAAGATTACCTATCCCAGTGATTCTATCGGATTGTATACCGACATCTGCAACAAAAGGGTCTCGTTTCCCAGTTCCGTCAACGATGCTCCCCCCAGTAATAATAATATCAAACGTCACCTTTCCCCCTATTTTGGTTAGTCATTCTAAGCAATGGTAGAATAATTCTGCAAAGTTTCAGAAGCAATCTCGGTTTTTGGCAATTATACCAAATTAGAAAGATGATTTCAATATTGAGAAGTGTTGAAAGACACAAACACATTGATTTTTTCATCATCCTTTGTTATACTTTATTGAACTTTGAAAATAGATTTTGAAGTCCTGTTAATTCTCTTTACAAACATTGCTACAATATGATAATATTATATAGAAATAAGATAGAAAAGCAATATGATGTGTCAGTGATTTCTTGGCGTATTAGTATGGAGAATAAGTTGACCTGAGATTTCTTTCTTTTAAATTTACCAATGCACGATACCAACAACATTGATTCTCATACACTCAAAGAATCTTGAAATTGTAACAATTACGCATTTTATAGGGTGAGAAAGTTGATTGATAGGAAAGCGTTTCTGAAGAAATATCTGAATCATCATATAAATAACCCTTTCGTCATTTATCCTTTTGCTGCAGGAACAATTGGAGCATTTGCGACCTGGGTATTCAATTTTCAACCAAGTATTTTCTTTCTCTTCGCAAGTGCTGTTGTGGGAATCGCAATCCCAATTGGTAGTCTGATTACGAAGTGGACAACGGGGACAGACGAAATAGCAAAACGCGTGCATGAAGAACTTCTTCACGAGACACAACATCAACAAGAAGAGGAACTAAACGCGCTACACTTACAATTGAAAAAAGATGGTGACATGAGAACTGAGCAGATGTTGGAAGAACTACGTACACTACACCAATCCTTCCAAGAGGATGTTAATGATGCTGGATGGATGGCGTCTCTACCTTTGTCTGTTAGTGCTGACATCACAAGAAAGGTAACAGAACTCTTTACACAGGCTGTTCAGTGCTTGAAAGATACACTCCGTATGTATGAAAAGTCAAAAAACTCCAAATTAATAAATGTGAGACGAGTCTTACAGGAACGCAGAGAACAACTCATCGCGGATGTTGAGAAAACAATAGTACAACTAACGCAATTATATGCACGTGTAATAACATTGAGTCCTGATAGTAACGAAACTGAACTTTCTCGCCTACGATCCGAACTTGATGAAAGCCTTGCGTTCGCTAAAAAGGTTGATGAGCAGATACGCACCTCTACACAGAACCCCGAGATTGAAATACCTCAAACGACAATACCAGATGAAGATACACAGACATTGTCCACTCAACCTAAAGTTGAGTCTACTGAACAAGAAACGCTACAATAGCACAAGTTTTAAGAGGATTCTCAAGTTAAAGACATAAATCTATATGAATTTACACTTAGCAGACAATAGGAGATAATCAAATGGTAAAAAGTGAGAAAATTAATACTGAGACGATACAATCTGCTTATGATATTCTCATCAGATTCAAAGAAGCGAAATTCGAACAGTACAAAATGGCAGTTGGGATGTTACTTCCTCATATTGAAATAAAAAAAGGCACCTTGAGCAAGCCTTGAAGCAGATATTGACAAATTTACAAGTTTTGTGGAAGAGAATAAGAAAAAATTAGAATCCATTGCTAATGAACTGAAAGAAGAAGGTAAATCTGAGGAAGAAGTAAAACAACATCCAGACTACATCCTATATACAACGTTGAAGAAAGAAAGTGAAACTACAATAGATGAGAAAAAAAATCGAGTAATAACAATTCAACAGGAACTTGAAGGTCTTCAAAACAGAATTCAATTATTCAAACTTCAGATGCAACAATTGCATCGTGATCTTGCTAAGATCCAAGAGGAACAGAATGAGACTATTAGAGACCTACGTTCCAAACGTGATGAGAAGGAAATCGCTGCAATCTTAGCTGGAGATAATTATCAAGCACTCAAGAAAAAAAGAATCAAAAGTTTTTAAGTGTACATAAGAAAATTTCAGTATATAGCAGCGTATCAAAACATGCATACCAGATGAAGATACACAGACATTGTCCACCTAATCTACAGTTGAGTCTACTGAACAAGAAACGCTGCAATAGCACAAGTTTTAAGAGGATTCTCAAGATAAAGACATAAATCTGTATGTATTTACACTTAGCAGACAATCAGGAGATTATCACATGGTAAAAGCAGTTTCAAGTTTTTTCGGTACAATCTCTAATAAGTTTCTAAAGCGTTCGAAAAGAGGGGATCATAGTAAGGTGATTAAAACTGAGACGATACAATCTGCTTATGATGTTCTCATCAAATTCAAACAAGCGAAAATCCAACAGTACAAAAGTGCAGTTGGGATGTTAATTGCTATTATTGAAAGAAAAAAAGGTACCTTGAAGAGTCTTGAAGCCGACATTGACAAACTGACAAGTTCGGCGGAAGAAAATCAGAAAATATCAGAATCCGCTGCTTATGAAACTAAAATACATGAGAAAAATAATCGAGTAAAAACAATTCAACAGGAACTTGAAAGTCTTCATAACAGAATTGAATTATTCAAACTTCAGATGGGACAATTGCATCGTGATCTTATTAAGATTGAAGAGGAACAGAATGAGACTATTAGAGACCTACGTTCCAAACGTGAGGAGAAGGAAATCGCTGCTATCTTAGCAGGAGATAGTTAGGCAAGCACGCAAGAAAAAAGAATCAATATGTTTTCAGGTATGAGAATCAGGAAACTGAGTTCACTCCTACAATACAATAGTCATAATAACGGTAAGATTTACAATATATCAGTTTATATGGTAGATTTTAGAATTAATTGGACATTAGTGAATCGTAGGAGGGAACTCCGATTCCCGATTATCATTGAGTTAAGTCGCGATTCGGAGATCGCTCCTACAGGCGAAGTGTCTATTTGTTTACACACTTCACTATATAGGGAGTATCACAAAGAATATAGTTGTTTTTTAAGGTTAATGGTAATATGTATTACATTATCTTTATTTGAACGTTTTGAGTTATAAACACAGGCAGAATTTGATACTTGAATGAAACTTTATTTCATTATCAGGAGGAAATACAATGGCAAATGGTTTTACACGCTTTTTCAGAGCAATCTGGCATACATTAACTGGACGTGCTCATGAACAGGCTGATAAGTTAATGGAAAACCCAGAAGCAATTCGTGGGAATTTTGAGGCTATTATCAAAGACAAGATGGACAATATCCAACGTTATAAAGCAGCTGTAGGGCAACTTATTGCACTTATGGAAAAGAAAAAGGGTTCAGTAAAGAGTCTGACAGAGGATGTTGAAAAGTTGGAAAGATTGAAAACTGGTGCTATAGAAAAGGCTAAGACGACAGCAGCTCAGTTACAGCAGGATGGTATTGCTGATGCAGAGATCAAACAGAATGCAGAATATGTCAAATGCGTAACTGCATATCAAGACTTCGCCTCAACTTTGGATGAGAAAAATGCTCGTATTACGGAACTTGAAGATGATATTGAACAAGCACAGAAAAACATCGACTCACACAAGACTGAGATGCAAAGGCTGCATCGTGAGCTGAATAGTATTAAGGAAGAACAATCTGAAACGATTGCTGATCTCATCACAGCAAAAGAACAAGAACAGATCGCTGATATGATGTCAGGTATCAGTACGGACGGAACTTCAGCGGAATTGACACGAATGCGCGAAATCCGTGAGAAGGCAAAAGGACGCTCCGTCGTCGCAC
Source organism: Candidatus Poribacteria bacterium (assembly GCA_965261435.1). GTDB lineage: Bacteria > Poribacteria > WGA-4E > WGA-4E > WGA-3G > MSPOR6. Next base: position 141,175 of record CBDHDL010000021.1, on the reverse strand, counting down.
AAGAACTTGCCGGTACTGATACACGGGCAGAAGAGGAAGAATTTCTCGCGGCAGCACAGTCCTCAAAAGCATCTGATGAATTCGATTCCCTTATCTTCGGCGCTCAACAGACTGATGCACCCGCGGCAACTGATGATCCTACAGATGCAAAGGAAAGCGATTCCGAACTTCCACTGTGACTTCAAGTCAACTGTTAGTTTGCGTATTGGAATGAATTACACAAACTAACAGTTTTCTATACTCATACCATTTCTAATTGAAAATGTCTCTTTTTGTACCACAAACTTTCAGTTTGTGTCCTGAAGAATAACTACTATAATAACCGCATAATGAGACAATAATTTATAGAAATGGTATCAGATATTTATTTTGGTACAGTAATGTCGTCTGCATTCTAATTGATCCGGACTTATACCATTTCTAATTGAAAATGTCTCTTTTTTGTAGCACAAACTTCCAGTTTGTGTCCTGAAGAATAACTACCATCATAACCACCTAATGAGACAATCAATTATAGAAATGGTATTATTTAGGAGGCGATCTTGAATCTCAAAACATGGCATCAGGATAATACACATAAAAACTGCAAGAACCTATTGAAAGGGCTAAAAGACCTTGAATCAATAGCACAGCAGATTAAGGACGCAAAAAAGGGCAATTCAGTATCTACTGAATTGCTTGAAAAATTTCATGATTTACATACTGCTTTAGTTGCTGAAACTAATAACATGTCAGAGATGTCCAATCAAGACGACAATATCGCTCTTATAACTGATGATTTAGACACTATCTTTGTTGAAGCAATATGGTTATCACTTGAACAATATCCAGCAATTGTTCACCATCCAGATATTGAAAACCTTGACACAGCAGGTTCTAAGACCTTTTCACGTTTCATCCCTGATTGTCCTGATGAAGAATCTGAACAAGAAAAACTGAAATCATACATACAGAAAATTTTTAAGATAGATTCTGAAGCATTAAAAAATCTTAAGAAAAAACTCGATATTAGAACAGCGCCTCTTAATCATCGACATGAAATCATGCGATGTCTTCAATCACATTTTAATTTGGTGTCTGACAATCTAAGACTTGATGCAGATATCTTACGCCTATTCCAATATTTATATCCAGGCGCACCATTTGAAATCGGTGAAGTTAAACTAATTAAAACCGGCTCCGCACTCTATTTCTGTCTACCCTCAGAATTAAAGGAGACCGCTCCAGCAAATAACCCGGATTTGAAAAAACCATCACAAAAGAAAGTGCATTATATTGAGTTCTTACGAAAGATATGGCAAGTTGAACCTTTCGCAAATTTCCCAGTCTTTGGAACATTCGACGCAGAAAACTTAGATATTACATTTAGAGAACAGATCGCTAAAGATACAGGTTTATCCGTAGAATTGGTCACAACTACCTTAACACGCATGGTCGGATTCCTTCCATTAGAAGAAATCGACAAGTTTCTTATTCACGATACTTGGGGACACCAATGGCAAGAAAGTCTGCTGGATTTTGAGGAACTTTATACCGAGCTATCACTCTTTGATAGACCACTATCCTTAACGGAAAGCGCATCAGTTTTGGGAGAGCAGAGAACATTCTCGGAAGCGTTTAGCAAAACTGACACAGGTGAGATACGGCTTGATACTGAGAGGCTTACAGCATTCATTGATGCAGAACTTTATGAACGTTCAATTATCGCATTTACACCGATACTCGCTGAAATGTTGGCAGATGTTGTAGAATATAAATTTCTGAAAATGTATCCTGAAGAGGCACACCTTATGCCGAGTTCCTCATTACTAAAGGATTTTCCAAGTAAACTTGATCTAACACTTGAGGATCTACGAAATTGTTTCAAAAAAGCCTCTGAAGCATTCCAAACTTGGGTAGATTCTGATGAAGCAAAACACAGAATATATGCAGAGATTTGTGAACACTTAGAAATACAAGAATATAGAGAAACTCACAATGAACTGGATCAGGTACTTGAAACTGCAGTGCATTTATGCAAGAACCGTCTGGATCTATTCTATAAACCAGAATGGTTTTGGGAAGAAACGAATGACAATTATCTAAAACTTAATGCCTTCAGTTTTGCTGCGTTGAATTTTCTCCGAATACATAATGCTTTTCTCAACATCTATGATAAACTCTCAGAAATTCAAACTGCGTATGGATTTAAGGATGTGCTTGTCTTAGCAATGGGGACATTTTTTGAATTAGATCCACAAAGAAACATCTGGCATCTTGATGAGTTTTTGACAAAAGGGTTTCTTCCACGTTGGGAAAAATTGGCTGAAACTTTTTGATGTTATTGCAGGCACTATATCAGAAAAATAGAGGACAAGACGATAGCAATAAAAGAACCTACCTACAAATTTCGCACAGAAGCAGGAATGCTCATCAATTCAGGAACTTCAAGAAGCATTGTACTGCACGGCAACATACATGATCTGTTCTTCATTGAAGAACAGGATGTTGAAGATTATATTCCTTTAGTTCCCTTTTTGACGAGAAGTTGGGATATCCCTGGTTTTGTACTCATAGTGTATGAACTTAATGGACCGCTCCGGTTTGTACGGGCAGCTGACAGAGAAAAAGTCAAGACTGCTTTTGACAAGTGGCGGGGTGTTACTGAACCTTCATTGCAGGATACTTCAGGTCATTTTTCATTACCAGACTTCGCTAAAAAATCGTCCGGAAATAACGGAAAAAGTAAAGAACCTGATGTCAAATTTGATGAATATCTTAACGATGCAATCGGAAGTCCAACATTAGCACTTGAACTGCTAAGACAATTCTGCCTAATTTCACGATCAAAAGACCATCTTGGAGAGAAGTTCCTAAATGAAAAACTACTGATCCTGATTGAAGCAACCGATATGCTTCTCCCCGAAGGTGAAATCCGAAGTCTGAATTTGGCTGATAGACATAGGGTTAGCATCGTCCAAGATTGGATCTCAGATTCCGAGTTCATGAAGGCTACTGACACAGTCGTCTTTATCGCGGAATCAAAAAGCCTAATAAATTCACGTGTCGTACGTCTCCCACAAGTTGTGGATGTAGAAATCCAATCACCCCAAGTTGAGGCACGAAGACATTTCATTTCATGGTTCAACAGAACACAGAAACCAGCAAAAAAAGAACTGAATCTCTGGGGCACTCAATCTCAACTGGCTGTCTTGACTGCCGGACTATCCATACAAGCACTACGGCAACTCCTCGTTTCTTCCTGCTATTCAGGGGAAAAACTTCGTCCTGACACAGTGATAGAAAAGGTGTCTGAGTTTATCCAAGCGCAATTAGGTGAAGATGTAGTTGAATTTAAAAAACCTGCGCATTCACTGAAGGATATTGTTGGAAATCAAAAACTCGTGGAATTTTTAAATTCCCAAATAATCCCGCGAATTACATCAACAGGAAAAGATTCCATAGCCGGATTGAGTGTCTGCGGGCCTATCGGAAGCGGAAAAACCTTCATCTTTGAAGGACTTGCTGGTGAGCTTGATATCCCTGTGCTTGTTCTCAAGAATATACGTAGTATGTGGTTCGGACAAACGGATGTAATCTTTGAACGACTTCGACGACTGCTCATGGCATTAGTAAACGTGCTAATATTTGTTGATGAAGCGGATACGCAATTTGGGGATGTCGGGAGAGATGCACACGCCACTGAAAGAAGACTTACTGGAAAGATTCAGGCGATGATGTCTGACCCGCAGTTGAGAGGGAACATCACATGGCTGCTCATGACTGCACGTATTTACAATCTCTCTCCTGACCTACGCAGAGAAGGCAGGGTTGGTGACATTGTTATTCCCGTCCTTGATCCAACAGGTGAAGACCGTGAGACATTTCTGCGTTGGACATTGAAGAATGTCCACAAAGAGGAAATCCCACAAGAATCATTTGAACATCTACTCGTTTTGACAGAAGGGTATTCTGCTGCGAGTTTCGCTTCACTGCGAGCCGACCTTGAAGCTGCAAAAACACGTTCAGGAGATATCTCCGTTGATGAAATTGTTGACGTAATATCAGATAGAATCCTACCCAATATCGGACCTATTCGTCGCTATCAAATGCTACAAGCTTTTCTTAATTGTACCCGCAAATCACTACTTCCAGTTGATTATTCACCAGAAATACGAGAGTCATGGCTTCAACAAATTGCTCAACTTGAAGCGATGGGGGTTAAGGGGTAATCAAGTTTTTTCGTTGAAATTCCACAGGTATCAAATAACCTAACGCAGAGAGTGGACGTTACCACTTGCAGCAGATTCGTATCCCGCACAGATAATTTCAACGGAATGCGCAGCAATTTCTGCGTTCATTTCGCTTTCAACACCGTTTTCAATACAGTCAATAAAAGCACGAAATTCACGTTGACCATCGTCATTTGTATCAACATCAATCCAGCGTTGTTTTGGCTGCATTCCAATTTCTGCTGATGTACTGCTCCACATCCCCATAGGGTCCAGTGGATGTGGTGTCGGTGGTTCATACGCCGGTTCTGCCGAATAAACTTCCAAACGATTTGACGATGCATCAAAGGTCAAGGTGGATTCTGAACCAACGAGGTGCACTTTACGCACACCCCCTTGAGCATGACTTTGCCAACCGTATCTGCCTGCAGCGATCGTTGCTGTAATTCCATCTTCTAATGTTAAGACCAATGCACCAAAATCTTCCAAATTACAATCGTAATGTTCCCTAAAGAAATAATTCGCAGTTCCACAGAACACACTCTCTACACGTTTCTGCGTCAACCAATTCACCATTGAAACTGCATAGACACCAATGTCGAACATCTCAGGTTTTGCTTCTACATAACTATAGCGGTCCAAATTCGGATTCTGTATCCGTTTCTTGCCAATTGGTGCGCTTCCGGGGTGTCCCTTAGCAAACATCACATCACAATGTATAGCTTTCAACTCACCAATTGAACCACAATCCAATACTTGTCTAACCCTACGTGCCCACGCACTGTGTATATTGCTAAACATCTGTGTCCGCACACCGCCTTTGGCAACAGCAGCAACGATATGATGTGCTTGTTCAGAATTTAGTGCCATCGGTTTGTCAAGGTACACATGTTTTCCTGCTTCAGCACATTTAGATCCAACTTGTCCCCGTCTTTCGACTTCAGTACATAGACTTACAATGTGAATGTCCTCTCTTGCTAATGCATCATCAAGGTTAGGAATATAGGGTAAGTTTAAATCTGCTGCAAGAGAACGTGCCAATGCTACTCGTTCAGATGGTGCATCCTGTTCGTCAGCGAATGCTATTAACTCACAACGAGTATCGTTAGCAAAGAGTTGGGCATAATTCTCTTGATGTGTGCGATGTCCACCCAGTAATAGCACCCCATACTTGTCGGATTTGTTCATTGTTAAACCTCATACTATTGTTTTGTCCTTACTTAACTCGTAGGTCGGGTAGAGCGAAGCGAAACCTATAGGTGTAAAGTTAAGGAATTTTCTATGTCAGAAACCCTCTTCAGTCCCGAAGGGACGCTATGTTTATAGTTAAACGTTGTACAAACCCTCTTTAGTCCCGTAGGGACGATATGTTTATAGAAAACGCTTTCCCCACCTGTCTTGAGTTCCGTAGGAACGGCATATTTATTGTTGATGTACTTATAAACATATCGTCCCTACGGAACTGAAGAGGCGTGGGGTACACATTCTTCTATAAACATATCGTCCCTACGGGACTGAATACCATACAATCCCTATAACCATAAGGGTTCGAAACGATTTATAGGTGAAACTAAATCCTCTTAAGTTTACACCCATAGGTAGAGCGAAGCGAAACCCGACAAACCACCTGAAGTATCGTTTCATGTCGGGTTTCGTTCCTCTACCCGACCTACATATTTAGTCTGGACTATCCACTATTACAGCTTGTCCAATTTCGAGTGACTTTATAAGGAATTCTGAGAGTTCACCTACACCATTGAATTCCGGAGGATTTCCACTTAAATAGTGCCTGCCAATAGGTGTTTCATGATAAATAACACCTTTATTCCCAACTAACATTATATCTATGGCAGTTTCTGTATCAACACGATTCACCGATAATACAGCCATCTGTCCATTAGCGTATTGAATCATAGTGGTTACTTGTGAACTGTCCATATCACCTTGGGTATATACTTTCTGCGGATTAGATGGAATCCATGTGTTAGCAAGTGCTACAAACTCTGTTAATGGATGTAGCAGACTACTATCCTTATTGGCTATGTTCAGGAGTCCTCTTAAAAAGACTGGACTCCCAATTCTCTCTTTTTCAATTAAGGTTTGGACAGACTTCTTAAGTAATTCCATATATTTTCCTTTCGGATATGCGGTAAGAAATAATTTGACGGTTCTATATAGGTATGATATATTCTCTTCAAAACAATTTAGATAATCTTCTCTAACTTCTTGATCTTATACCAATTTGACAGGATTCGTCTCGGTAGGTGCGGTTTCCTAACCGCACCGGACTCCAAGAAAAGAAGATAAATCCTGTTAATTTGGTATTACATCATATTTACAATAGGAACGGAGCATAACTATGCCATTAAAAACACTTGATGAACTGCTTGCAGAAGCAAGAGCAAATGTCGGACAAATATCTCCTGATGAACTGACAGATGCTGCCGATTCAGTGATACTGTTGGATGTTCGAGATGAACCGGACTACGACAAAGAACACTTACCGAATGCTGTATCTCTCCCCCGGGGTTATATTGAGCTTGATATAGATGATGTTGCCCCAGATGAAGATACACATATCGTCACATACTGTGGTGGAGGAACTCGCGGGACACTATCCGCTCATACATTAAAGAACATGGGATATCAAAATGTTTCTGTTTTGAAAGGTGGCTTCCGAGGTTGGAAAGCAGCAGGTCTCAAAACCGAAGAATCATAAAACTTGATAACCTGACCTTAAGTTATCATAGAACATATTGATTGTCAATCTTTCATTCATGATAAAGGTCATTAAAATGCATGAAGTAGTCATCTCAATTTTCGCAACATGTTTTTGGAGTAAGATATGTTAAAGTCTTATAAGTATCAGACCAGTTTTTTGAAGCGACTGAACTACTGTTTTATCATTTCTATTTTCACGCTGATTCTCTGTTTTACCAGTTGTGGTGGAGACAAGGAGAAACAACTGAATATATTTACTTGGGCAAACTATGTCAGCAATGAGATTCGGACCGGTTTTGAAAAAGAATTTGGTGTGAAAGTAATCATGGACATATTCCCTGACAATGAAGACCTACTCGCTAAATTGCAGGCTGGGGCAAAAGGTTACGATATCATTATGCCTTCGGATTATATGGTCTCAATAATGATGAAGAACGAAATGTTAGCGGAAATTAATCGAGAGAACATTCCCAACTTTAAAAACATCAGTTCAGATTTTCTTGGAAAATATTTTGATCCAGAGAACTTATATTCTATCCCATACACATTTGGAACAGCAGGAATCGCTTACGATGCATCGGTCGTTTCTCCAGCTCCTGATAGTTGGCAGATACTATGGGATAGCACTTATGAGAATCAGATTAGTATGCTTGACGATCCACGTGAAACAATTGGGGTGGCACTCAAAGTACTCGGATACAGTCTGAATTCAAATGACATAGATCAACTAAGACAAGCAAAAGAGAAATTAATCGAACAACGTCCACTATTAAAACAGTATGAAAGCGAAACGCAAGATATTCTTATCTCAAAGGAGGTGGTTATCGCACATTCTTGGAGTGGTGATGCGCTAAAAGCAGCAGAACAGAATCCATCTATACGTTATATTATACCAAAGGAAGGTTCAAGTCAGTTTATTGATACTGTCTGTATTCCGAAGACTGCGCCAAACAAAGCTCTTGCTGAAAAATTTATCAATTATCTACTCCGTCCGGAAATTAATGCAAAAATCACAGAATTTACGAAATATGGAACTTGCGTACCAAAAGCAAAAGAACATTTACCTGAAAATTTGCAAAAGCATGAGTACATCTATCCATCTACCGAAAGTATGAAATCACTTGAGTCAATTATTGATCCCGGGGATTTTATGCCAGAATATAGCCGTACTTGGGATGAAATTAAAGCAAAGTAGAGATTTGTAATGAATTCTTAACATGCCCTAATTGTGGTGACAACCACGATTTACTCAAAGAACAAAAAAGGAGAAGCAATTGAGTAGACCCAATATCCTATTTATAATGTCTGATGACCATGCATCTCATGCAATGAGTTGCTATGGGAGTCGAATCAACCAAACACCAAACCTTGACCGTATTGCTGATGATGGGATGATTCTTCAGAACTGCTTCTGTGTCAATTCAATTTGTACGCCAAGTCGGGCAAATATATTGACTGGATTACATAGTCATCTTAACGGAGTGAAGACATTAGGTGATCCTCTTGATGGCAGAAAACCCAATGTTGCGAAAATGTTACAAGCAAGTGGTTATCAGACTGCAATGGTTGGGAAATGGCACCTCGGTCACGGCGGTGATGCTGACCCAACCGGGTTCGACTATTGGAATGTACTCCCCGGACAGGGAAGTTACTATGACCCCGTAATGATTGAAGAGAGTGGCAGAACGCAACATGATGGTTATGCAACTGACATCATCACAGATTTTTCTTTGGATTGGCTGAAAGACAGAGACCGAGATAAACCATTTTTCCTGATGTGTCATCACAAAGCACCCCACCGTCCCTGGGATTCAGATGAGAAACATCTCCACATGTATGCAGACGAAGATGTACCAATGCCAGATAACTTTTTTGACGATTACGAGAATCGCTCAAATGCGGCGAAGGACGCAAAAATGCGGGTTTTCGGACACATGAACGATAGAGATTTGAAAATAGAAAAATTCGGTCCACCACCTGAAGGATTATCAAACAAAGAGTTGGCAAACTGGCAGTATCAACGGTATATCAAAGAATATCTGCGTTGTGTTGCGTCTATTGATGACAATGTTGGAAGACTATTGGATTATCTTGATGACGACGGTGTTTCAGATGATACGATGGTGATTTATACCTCTGATCAAGGATTCTTCTTAGGAGACCACGGATGGTACGATAAGCGATTCATGTATGAAGAGTCCTTACGGATGCCATTCATTGTGCGTTATCCAAAGAATATTGGCGCAGGAAGTTCCACACATGCAATGGCACTAAATATTGATTTTGCTGAAACATGGTTAGATTATGCTGACTTGGATATACCCGAAAATATGCAAGGTAGGAGCCTCCGACCAATACTTGAAGGTGAAGTGCCAGATGATTGGAGAGAGTCGATGTACTACCGATACTGGATGCATCTCTCACACCATTATGTTCCTGCACATTACGGTATTCGGACACATCAATATAAACTCATCTACTACTACGGCGAAGCACTGGGAACATCAGGGTCAATTAACGAACCGAAAGAACCAGAATGGGAACTATTTGACCTGGAGAAAGACCCAAATGAGATGTGTAGTGTCTACGACGACCCTGAATATGCGGATGTAGTAAAAGAGTTGACCGCAGAATTGTATCGTCTAAAAGAAGAAGCAATGGATGACGAGTAGATCCGTTCGTAAGGGCGGGGTTTCCCCGCCCATAGGTGTAAACATAAGAGAACTTAGAAGTTCTTATGAATCACTCTGAATCCCTATTTTTATTGGGATTGTCTTCTCTTCAGTCCCGTAGGGACGATATGTTTATAGAAAAATGTGTACCCCCACCTCTCTTCAGTCCCGTAGGGACGATATGTTTATTTTCTATGCCGTTCCTACGGAACTCAAGAAGGGTCGTATAACGTTTAACTATAAACATAGCGTCCCTAAGGGACTGAAGAGGGTTTCTGACATAGAAAATTCCTTAAGTTTACACCTATAGGGGCGGGGTTTCCCCGCCCGATATACAGATCATTTATGACTTGACAAAGTAATAGTGTTTTAAACAGAATGCATTTGGAGGTGCAAAATGGCTAAGAATACTCCTTTGGATAACATAGAACCTGGTATGAAAGTGACTGCACAGATGTCCCCTGAACCAAGCGAAGCTGACTTACAATTTGCAAGACAGATGGATGTTGAGTATGTCGTTCTCTGGACGAATGGCGCAAATGCAAATTACGACTATTTTATGAGTCGCCGAGAAATATTTGAAAACGCAGGTTTGAAAATATACGGGTTCGGCAACAGCGATGTTCATAATCAGGATGGAATTGTACTAAATTTAGAGAACCGAGATGCCAAGATTGAGCAATATAAAAAGTATATCCGAGACCTTGGTCGTGCTGGTATTCCATACACAACTTATGCACACATGGGGAACGGGATTTGGAGTACTGAGCGTGAGACAACCCGTGGCGGCGCAAGTGCCAGAGCTTTCAATCTGAACACCGCACAAGAAGGACACTGGGGCGGCAACAAGTATAAGATGCCATTGTCACATGGACGTGAGTTTAGTGAAGAGGAGATTTGGGATAACTATACCTACTTTATCAAACAAGCTTGCTCCCGTAGCCGAGGAGGCAGGTGTGATGATAGGTATACACCCTGATGACCCACCGGCACTGAACCTCGCCGGTATTCCCAGATGCATCTTTAGTAGTTTTGAAGGGTATAAACGCGCCCTCGAAATTGCGGACAGTCCAAATGTTGGCATGTGTTTTTGTGTAGGGTGTTGGTTGGAAGGTGGAGAACTGATGGGGAAGGATGTCCTGGAGTCTATCCGCTATTTCGGTGAAAGAAACAAGATATTCAAAGTACACTTTCGTAATGTGGATAAACCTTTACCACACTTCGTAGAAACATTCGTAGATAATGGATATCAGGATATGTATGATGTCGCTAAAGTGCTACGCGAAGTTGATTTCAACGGCGTGATGATTCCAGACCATATACCAAGTATGGCAGGTGACCATCGCATCGGTACCGCATATACGATTGCATATATGAACGCACTTGTGAAAAGAGCAAATGAAGAATTTGCTCAGGCAGCATAGTTTTCTGTTTTCACTCAAATGAAGAGTAGATCTGTTCGTAGGGACAGGGTCTCCCTGTCCGATATACAAATCATTGAGCATAGTTTTCTGTCTTCACTCAAATGCTGATTTGATCTGTTCGTAGGGACAGGGTCTCCCTGTCCGATATACAAATCATTGAGCATAGTTTTCTGTCTTCACTCAAATGCTGATTTGATCTTTTCGTAGGGACAGGGTTTCCCTGTCCGTTGTATCTACGTTTTATCATAGATTGTCCCAATACTAACTCTTGAATATCATACGTCTTAATAGGATTACAACGATGATTGAAAGGAAGATGTATAATACTGTGAATCCCATGAATGGTACTACAAGATTTGGCATGGGTGTTACTGCTTCTGCTGTTCGCATGTATCCATAAATAACCCAAGGTTGCCTACCGACCTCAGTTACGGTCCATCCTGCTTCAATAGCAATAAATCCAAGCGGGGTGCAGAATGTAACAAACCTAAGATACCAATTGTTGGTAGGTAACCCTTTTCGTTTCCAAGCCAGCAACCCTCCGCTAATTCCGGCGACAATTAATACCATTCCACAAGCAACCATTATCTGAAAAGCATAGTGTACGATTGCAACGGGTGGACGATCTTCGCGTGAGACTGTCTTCAATCCCATTACTTCTGCATTGGGGTCTGAAAATGCAAGAAAACTAAGAGCTTTCGGAATTTCAATAGCATAACGTGTTACCTCTTCTTCCTCATCTGGAATTCCGCCAATGCGCAAAGGAGCGCCTTTTTCTGTTTCCCATTGTCCTTCCATTGCAGCGAGTTTAATAGGTTGATATTTGGCAACCCGTTTTGCACTGATGTCACCTGAAATTGGTTGAAGTATAGCTATAACAGCTCCCACACTTAATGCAATTGCAAATGCTTTTCTATGAAAAGGGTTTTCAGGATCACGTCTAAGACAATATGCGTGAATACCAGCAACTGCAAACCCAACTGCAAGAAACGCTGCTAACGTCATGTGAAGTGCTTGACTAAATGAGGAGGGGTTTAACATTGCCGCTATTGGGTCAATATTGGTAAATTCCCCACCTTGATAACTAAAACCTGTCGGAGTGTTCATCCAAGCATTGGCAGTGACGACGAAGATACCTGAACACATTCCACCTATCAGAACCATCATGCCAGCAAACCAATGAACTCTCTTTGGCACTCGTTCCCAACCGTACAGATAAATACCTAAGAAGATTGCTTCCACAAAGAAGGCAAGTCCTTCTAAAGAGAACGGCATACCGATGATAGGTCCAGCATGTGCCATGAAAGTTGGCCACAATAAACCGAGTTCAAAGGAGAGAACTGTTCCTGAAACAGCACCTACTGCAAACATGATGGCTGTGCCTTTTGACCATTTCTTGGCAAGCGTCAGGTATGTTTCATCTTTTGTTTTTAACCACATACCTTCCGCTATAACCATGAGTAACGGCATAGCAATCCCAATGGACGCGAAGATAATATGAAATGCCAGGGACATTGCCATTTGTGCGCGTGCTGCCAATAGGTCTTCCATGTTTTCGTCCTTATACCATTTCTAATTGAAAATGTCTCTTTTTTGTAGCACAAACTTTCAGTTTGTGTGCTGAAGTATAACTACTATCATAACCGCCTAATGAGACAATCAATTATAGAAATAGTATTACATAACAAAAGAGGCGGGTTTTAAAACCCGCCTACAAAATTCGGCACTGTTATGCTGCCCAAGGTTCGAGTCCGAGTAGTTTCTTTCCTAAAGGTGTTAACTCAGCAGTTTTACCTTGATGATGTTCCTTCTCTTTCTGGTTCTTTCCCAAACCGGTGAGTCTTTCACGCCATCCGGTGACACGGTGTTCATTTGTATCTTTACCGTCGTTAGGTGCGGGTGACATCGTAATGTATTGTGCCATTCGCGGACGTTCAGCAGAATTTGGACTACTACCATGAGGCAAAGCACTATGCCAAATTACTAAATCTCCTGCTTTACCAGCAACTGGAACAGCTTGTTCTTGATAGTCTCTGATTACACGCCTTGGATCCGCGTCAGAGGGTAGGTCTTTCAACCACTGTTCTAATTTTTTGTGAAAACCAGGTATACATGTGAAGGCACCTTGATTACTCGGAGTATCTGCAAGGTAGAGAACCCCTTGTACCTTCAAACGTACCGGCATGTCATCTAAGGACATATCCCAATGCAAGTAGGGACCAGGAAACTTCCAATCATCGCGTTCAGGAGGATTCATACTCGCTCGGTCAAAACTGACCCATAACTTATCATTACTCCATATTTCTGTGAACGCTTGATGCACTCTTGGAGATTGACGATTGTCCCACAATGCTTGGTGTTGATATATTTCAACCATGATACCACGTCTTGGCGGGTCTTCTGGATACCAACTATCTGGATTGTCTCCATCCATTTCAAGAAATTCCCACACTGCTTCTTCTGCAGCATTACAATTCTCAGGTGGTACTGCTTCACGGACAACTACATATCCATGTTCATCCCAAAATTCTAAGTCTTCTTTACTAAAAACAGGCATAAGCATCTCCTATATAAGTATACTATTGGTAAAGAAACAAGATTATTTCACGCTTACATGCTAAATACACTCTTATGCTATTTTACGGACAATGCAAATTAATTACAATTAATCTATACGCTAAAATGTTTCCGAGCATATTCAAGTCGTTCTGGTACACCAATGTCAATCCATTCTGTATCAACCTTGTGAACATAAAGCTGCTTTAGGTAAGGAAAGACATCCCGTTCAATTGAAAAGACTTCCTCATGCGGAAATGCTGTTGAGATTGATCTATTGAATAAAAACACTGCACCGTTTGCGACTCCAGGTTTTGCAACTCCTTGTTTTTCTTTGAATTCTGTAATACGTCCATCTGTATCTGAAACTATTTCCCCATAAGAAGATAGGTCAGAAACTGAGATGCCGAGGAGTAAACCGTCCATGTCAGGACGAAGCAGGTTACACATCTCACACAATGAAAGGTCCTTCAAGAGGATATCCCCATGTAGAACAAAGACAGGAAAATCTTCAACAAGTTTAAAGGCGTTTTTTATTGCGCCACCAGTTCCAAGTGGTTTCTCCTCTTTGGCATAATTTATACTAACACCGGCATACTCTGTTCCGACATTATCATATAATACATCATGCAGATGTCCAGATGCAAGTATGACTTCGGTGACTCCAGCATCAGAAAGTAGCGTTAACTGCCATTCTAACACGGTTCGTTCACCAATTTCCAAAAGTATTTTCGGCAGCTTCTCTGTTGTCTTACCTAACCGAGTTGAAAGTCCACCACAGAGAATTATGGCTTGCATGGCTTATATCCTAAAGGGAGAACAATGACGAGATTGTATATGGGAATGAGTAGGTGCTTTTATACAAAAAAATGGAAACAACTTTATAGGTGCATAATGTCAAACATGCGTATTCTGGATGAAATCAAACGCATTTTCTATCTGTTCAAGTCGAAGCAATTCGAACTGCGGTGATAAATGTATCGCTATGACATCAAAACGACACGGTGTGTCCAATAAGTTATGTGCTTGTAAGTATGCTAATGCAATTTTTGAGATCTGACGCTGCTTTTGTTCAGTTACAGCGTATTGCGGCTTTCCATACCTTAAACTACGACGTGTCTTCACTTCAACAAAGACAATTCTATCACCTTGTTTGGCAATCAGGTCTATTTCGCCGCGTTTGTAACGGTAGTTTTGTGAAAGAAGTTCGTATCCACATGCTTTGAGATGTTCAGCTGCTAAGGTTTCACCAATCTTTGCAATGTTCTTTAGTGAGTGCTGCATATAAACATCCTCAAATACGCTATGCACACTGGCAATATTCTGATGCGTTGCACTAATCTGATAACAATTTGAAGGTTTTTCTGTGAATTTCAGAAGCACCGTACTGTGCTATTGCTTGTCGATGCTGTGTTGTCGGATATCCTTTGTGTTGTTCAAACCCGTAGTTTGGATATGTCTTATCTAATTCAACCATTAGGTTATCTCGTGTAACTTTTGCGATTATAGATGCTGCTGCGATGGATATACTAAGACTGTCACCCTTTGGTATTGCTTCACCCGCAATATCTATACTTGGACATTTTGATCCATCGATGAGAAGATAATCGGGTTTTGGGTTCAGTTTGCCAACTGCTTCAGCCATAGCACGAAGAGATGCTTGTAATATATTGAGTTCTTCAATAAGATGATTGTCTAAAGCACTGATACCAACAGAAATTGCTACGTCTCTGATTTCATCATATAGGAGTGAACGATGTTTTGATGTAAGTTGCTTAGAGTCGTTTATTCCTTCAATGAGACATTCAGAGGGTAGGATGACAGCAGCAGCAACAACAGGACCTGCTAACGCACCCCTCCCAGCTTCGTCTATACCAGCGATATGTTTATATCCATTCTTCCTGGATTCTCGCTCATAGGCATCCATGTCTATTTTCTACGTTCCTTCACGCGTGCAGACCTTCCAGTACGATCCCGCAAATAGTATAACTTTGCGCGCCGCACAGCACCGTATCTGACGACACTTATGCTTTCTATATTTGGTGAATGAAGAGGGAATGTTCTCTCACTGCCAGTACCAAATGCAACTCGACGGACAGTAAAGGTTGCTCTTGAACCACCATGTGCTCGACGTATCACCGTGCCTTCATAAGCCTGAATACGCTCTTTCTGTCCTTCTCGGATGCGTGTGTTGACTCTTATAATATCTCCAGGACTAAACTCTGGGATATCAGTTTTTAAGTGTTGATTTTCTACAGATTCTATCAAATTCACAATTATGCCTCCTTTCTCATAATAATGAAGTAAAATGGGTTTTTCTATGTTATCCCTATCTCAGATTTACTCCTCTTCTCCGATGGCTGCAAGTTCCTCATCGGTTAGATCACTTTTTTCCAGTAAATCTGGACGACGTTGCGCTGTTCTTTTAATTGCTTCAGCAAGCCGCCATTCTTGAATGTTCTTATGATGACCAGTCAACAATACATCCGGAACTCTCATACCATCAAATTCAACGGGGCGAGTATAGTGTGGATGATCAAGCAAATCCCTACTAAAAGAGTCTTCATGTGCAGATTCATAGTCCCCTAATGCACCCGGTAAGACTCGACCAATAGCATCAATTAAAACAAGTGCAGCTATTTCTCCCCCGCTTATTACAAAGTCTCCTATTGAAACTTCCATCGTGACTAATTTCTTTCGTACTCTTTCATCAATTCCTTTGTAACGTCCACATAGAATAATGATATGGGATTCCAGAGACAGGGCTTCAACGAGAGGTTGTGTCAACGGAGTGCCTTGAGGAGTCAAGAAGAGAATTTGTGCGTCTGATTCTGTATTCAACGCTTCTATAGCCGCGAATATCGGTTCAGGTTTGAGGATCATCCCTGCACCGCCACCATAAGGGTAATCGTCAACAGTTTTGTGTTTATCTGTTGACCAATCTCGCAGATTATAGACATTTACATTTAGTTTGTCATTTTCCTGTACACGTTTTAGTATTCCGGTTTGTAGGGCAGGTGTGAAAATCTCTGGAAACAGCGCGAGCACATCCACTTTCATCTTTACACTTGCCTATGTTTAACGGTCTTCTGCTCTGGGTTCCTCTATCAGTTCAAGGATAACCTTTTTATTCGCTTTCAATCCAGCAGTATACAACAGTGTTCTGATCGCTTTCAGAGTTCGTCCGTATCTGCCAATGATCTTACCTAAATCTGCTTCTGATACTGTGAGTTCAACAATAACAACCTTCTCACCCGTTACTTCACGTACCACAACATCGTCAGGATAGTCAACTAATGCTATTACAATGTATTCAATTAGTTCTTTGAACATAACTATCTATCTGTGGTGAATCAAAATGGTATATATATGTTATGAAATACGTAGAAATTTGAGAAACTACTCTTCTTCAGATGGTTGCGATACATCTTCTGAGAGGAGAACCTCCTCAGCACTCTCAGGTGTGACTTCTTCTCGGTCATCAGTCGCATCTACCATATCTTCATCTTCAGGTAAAGGTTTTCCCAGTTTTTCAAAAGTAAATTTTCTCCAGATGCCTTTTTGTGATAATAGTCTTTTGGCTGTGTCTGTAGGTTGAGCCCCACGTCTTAGCCATTTTAATGTATTTTCTTCATCAATAACCACATCTGCGGGGTCTTCTATCGGGTTGTAATGTCCGAGGCGTTCTAAAAAAACACCGTCCCGTTGTGCACGAGCATCGGCAGCAACAATTCTATAAAAAGGACGTTTTTTTCTACCGAGCCGTTGTAATCTAATTCTAACTGCCAAAAATTACCTCCTGGTATCTTATGCTAAAGTTTGGCTGATAAGTTACATTTAGTGTTGTGAAAATTCCTAAAAAAGTTTGAAGTACAATTCTATTCTTTACTAAACAAAAGCATGAAAATATCCTTGTCTTTATCTGCGTCTCTTCCTCTTTCGTGGTTTTCTTGCTTTTCGTTTCGGTCTTGAAAGACCACTGAAGTTTTTTCCTAACTGCGGCATTCCCACTGATGTCTGCTGGTTTAGCATATTATTCATCATTCGAAGTTGTGAAACTAACTGATTTACTTGATTAACAGAAGTTCCACTACCCTGAGAAATACGCATCTTCCTGCTTCTATCCAATAACGAAGGGTTTTGTCGTTCTGCGGGGGTCATAGACTGTATCATCGCTTTTGCATATTTTAATTGACCTTCGTCTGGATTTATGTCTTGTACTGGTAGTTGGTTTTTAAATGGAACAAGGTCAAGCAGCTGGTCAAGCGGACCCATATTTTTTAATTGCTCTAACTGAGTGAGGAAATCATTAAAATCCAATCCCTTTCTCTCTGTCAGTTTTCGTTCTAATTCTCGTGCTTGATCTTCGTTGAAAACCTCCTCAGCTTTTTCCATCAGAGTTTGGAAATCACCCTGTCCAATTATGCGAGATGCCATCCGTTCAGGATGGAATTCTTCAAGCGTTGATACGTCAATTTTTTCTCCAACACCGATGAATTTAATAGGTTTCTCAGTAACAGACCGGATAGATAAGGCTGCACCACCACGTGCATCTCCATCCATTTTTGTCAAAATTACACCAGTGATGTCTAAATCGTGATTGAAGTTTTCCGCAACATTAACCGCATCCTGACCAGTCATTGCATCAACGACCAATAATATCTCAGATGGGGTCACAGCATTTTTTATCGATTGGAGTTCTCCCATCAAACTTTCATCAATGTGTAGACGCCCAGCCGTGTCAATGACGATAGAATCAAGACCCTGCTTCATTGCATCTTGTACTGATTTTCTTGCGATTTCAACAGGCGATACATCGGTTCCGAGTGAAAAGACAGGTGTATCAATCTGTTTACCAAGCACCTGCAGCTGTCTTATAGCTGCCGGACGATAAACATCAGCCGCAACGAGCATCGGGTTGCGGCCATCTTTTCGGAATTTGAGTGCTAATTTTGCAGCGACTGTTGTCTTACCTGCACCTTGCAAGCCTGCTAACATGACGACTGTCGGACCGTTGGGGGCAATTTGAACCTTCTCAGATTCTGACCCCATCAGAGCCGTAAGTTCTTCCTGTATGATCTTAGCAATCTGTAGTTCGGGTGTAAGACTACCCATCACCTCTTGACCGAGTGCACGTAATCTTATGTTTTCAATAAAATCTCGCGTGACCTTATAGTTTACGTCTGCCTCCAAGAAGGCACGGCGCACCTCACGAAGAGAATCAGAGATATTTTTCTCAGTTAATTTTCCCTGGCCTTTAATCTTTTTGAAGGTGCTTTGCAAGCGGTCAGTTAAACTCTCAAACATGTCTACGAATCCTTATTTACAAGAGAATTGCATAAACAATTATATCAGATTTAATGGAGTCTGTCAAGTTTTTTCAGTGTTGGGTAAGTAAAGTTTTTATCACTAAACATTCAATACCTTCACCAACAATAGACATTCTGTTAGATTGTGCCAGTTGTAGCACATTCTTCCAGATTATGCTACTTTGTAGCCAAAAATGTAATACTTCGCCGTAGCACATTCTTCCAGATTGTGCTACTTTGTAGCCGATCAAAGTCATATAATGATCCAGAAAACCCTTCCGTGTCCTACGC
Source organism: Candidatus Poribacteria bacterium (assembly GCA_965261435.1). GTDB lineage: Bacteria > Poribacteria > WGA-4E > WGA-4E > WGA-3G > MSPOR6. The sequence continues at coordinate 121,991 of CBDHDL010000021.1, read as the reverse complement.
GTAATCCGTGTAATCCGCGATTCAGACAAAATACAAACCCTCTTGAGTTCCGTATGAAGTTAAAATAATTAAACGGGTGATAACCCAACATACCGCAAGAGGCTTTCTGAACCACCTATGAACTGTTCCATAAATGCCATGACCCGTTGTTGAAGGTTCTCCCATTCATCAGTGAGACGGTGTAAATGTAAAATAGCTTGTCGCGCTTGTCTCCATAGTTTTTCAATCGGGTTTGTCCAAGGCGCATAGGTCGGTAGTTGTACTATCTCTATTGGTAGCTTAGGCAGTTTTTCTATTTTTGAATTACCTTTCTCCCAACTCGGTGGGAGGGGTTTATCAAACGCCGAGTTTTGTGGCAAAAGTGCTTCCAAGAGACGCACATGGAGGTGAATAGGGCGATTATCTTGGATCATATAAATGTGTTTAGCATGAGGGTATCGCTCACAAACTTCTGTGTAAAACGCATGAGTTGCTAACACGGTGGCCTTCTCTACTTGCTGGTAAACGACATCGCCAGTGTGTGGGTTCAGGGCGCCGATCCCGACGCAGACCTGATCCGAACCCAAACCCTGATGTGCCAAAGGTTTTTTCGTACCACGCTGCGTCCAATCCTTGGCTATGGTGGGGCGTCGGTGAAAAGAAAACTCGTCTTGGTAGAGCGCAACATGGGTATCACGGTTTTGCTCCACTATTTCTAATGACTGTTTGACATATTGCATTTTTTGCTCATAGGCAGCATCAGGACTATGGATATAAGCTCTACCACGCTTGTAGCTAAGACCGTATCGTGAGAGAATCTGACGCACACCCTGCAAAGTCAGGTCATTAAGCCAGGATATTGATACTCTGATCTCTTTTAGCGTCCAGCGCGTCTGATGTCCCGAGGTGGGGGCTGGTGGTCTGCCCACAAGGGTTCGCAGCTCATTTTCAGCGTCTTCTTCAGACATCGGCGCATACGAAGGTTTTCTGCCTCTGCCCGGTTTCTGATAGAGGCCTTGGATACCTTGCTCGCGAAAACGGCGCAACCAGTCATAGACAGTATCGGGTTTTCGTTTTTTCAACAGACCATTTAGTGCTACATTATGCGGGGACATACCTGAGCCGATCTTCAAGATTGCAGCGGCACGCTCGCGTATATAAGATTGTTTCCCATTATCGCGAAGTTTGTGAAGGGCGTCTTGTTGTTCATCAGTGAGGTCAAGAACGTGTCGTTTTGCCATAATAGTGTTCCTCCTTGATGAACATTATAGCACATTTTTAGAAATACCTGATTTATTTTTTTAACTTCATTAGGAACGCTATGTTTATAGATAACGGATGCAGTCCAACTCTTTAGTCCCGCCAAATGCCAAACGCGCATTTGGCGTTGATTTGGTAGGGACGCTATGTTTATTCTTCTATGTCGTTCCTACGGGACTGAAGAGAGGTGGGGGTACACATCCTTCTATAAACATAGCGTCCCTACGGGACTAAGAGCATGCGACACACAGCCTTCTATAAACATAGCGTCCCTACCAAATAAACGCAAAATGCACAAAAAACCCCTTCCGCGTAATCCGCACAATCCGCGATAATCCGCGATTCTGACAAAAAAATACCCTCACATTCACAAAAAACCCCCTTCCGCGTAATCAGCGTAATCTGCGTAATCCGCGATTCAGACAAAATACAAACCCTCTTGAGTTCCGTAGGAACGCTATGTTTATAGATAACGGATGCAGTCCAACTCTTTAGTCCCGCCAAATGCCAAACGCGCATTTGGCGTTGATTTGGTAGGGACGCTATGTTTATTCTTCTATGTCGTTCCTACGGGACTGAAGAGAGGTGGGGGTACACATCCTTCTATAAACATAGCGTCCCTACGGGACTAAGAGCCTGGGAAACACGCCTTTCTATAAACATTGCGTCCCTACCAAATAAACGCAAAATGCACAAAAAACCCCTTCCGCGTAATCCGCGTAATCCGCGATTCATACAAAATGCGGACAGGGAAACCCAGTCCCTACGAAAACCCCTCTTATCCTGTCTTTCCTGTCTTTCCTGAAAATCCTGGTTCAGACAAAAAGATAGCGAGGTTAGGAAACCTCGCCAGCGGCAGGGGGGACACCCTAAAATCACGACAACTTATGAAAAAACTTCAAATGCACAAAAAACCCCTTCCGCGTAATCCGCGTAATCCGCATAATCCGCGATTCAGACAAATAGAGTGACAAAATATTTACACACCCCTATGCATTATCGTATAGACACAAATAAAGCAGACGCGGGATGTTGCCCGTGCCCGCTTTATTAGGTTGCGTTGTTTATTTCTTACCTTTACCTCCAGATGCTTTACCACCGCCTTTTGCCGTGTTATTGCTACGTCCACCAGCAGAGCATTCCAGCTATCATAAGGTCTTATGATACTATTTCCTTATCAACATTTTGCGTGTAGCCGTAAAGTCTCCTGCGGTGAATGTATAGAAATAGACACCACTTGCTACAGGTTCCCCGGTATTATTCTTACCATCCCAATGTGCAGCACGTCTTTTACTTTGATAAAGCCCTGATGATTGATGCCCTAATGCCAAAGTTCGCACCACTGTGCCATCTATTGCATAGATAGTTAACGTGACATCTGCGGGGACTGCTAACTGATATGGTATCCACGTCTCTGGGTTGAACGGGTTAGGATAGTTCGGCAGGAGGGCTGTCTTTTTTGGTGTAAATGCAGCAAGTAGCTTTTGCTGAAGGAAAAGAATACCGCGTTGTGCCTGTGCATCTGTAAGGTTTACGTGTTGTGCTTGTGATAACCATATTTTAACATCTGCTGCCTTGAAGAGTCTTCGTGCTTGTGTGTGAACAGAAGGTGCAGCTGCTTTATTACCTAATGCCCCTGCAACGAGGACGAGGTCTATTATATCAATCACATCGTCCTCGTTTACATCCGCTGGATTACGGACATCAGATAAAGTATCACCACTTTTCCAAGCATCAGCTAAAATATTACCAATATGTGAATCATATAACCCTACTGTATTCCTTGTTGTGGTAGGATCATTCGAAGAATATGAATCTTCAGCTAATAGAAGTGCGACATTTAAGATCGTTAGTTCAATGAGGTCTTTTATATCAATCACGCCATCCTTATTGACATCTCCACGGGGCATTTCTACTCTCAAGATAGCATCTTGTCCAAAACTTGCGGCGACAAGTGTTAAATCTAAAATATCTACAACGCCATCAAGGTTGACATCCTCTTTTAGTTGTGGAACACCAACAGTAGATTTTCGATTTCCAGAATAGAAGTAGAGACGCTTGCCAGTGCTATTGACGATATCGATCTCGGACAAAGTTAACGTTGACTTTTTAATGGCAATAACTTCAAACGTTACGGTTGCAAGCGTGCCATCCCCGCTGCTATCATCAGCGACAGAGGTTGCACCGAGCGTCACCTGACCTCCTTCAACGATGGGTGGCACAAAAAAAGCATCATCTGGCAGGAAGTTCCCGTTGGCACTTCCCAAATATCGGAGTGCTGTGTCATCAAAACTTATTTCTGCTTGATACCCCTTAATATTTTTCCCGTCAGTAATGTCAATTTTCAAAGTTAACTTGTCCCCGATAACTGGATCATTTAAGGGTGATGGCGTTATACTTATACGTGTATAAGTAAGAGGGATACCCCATACCCCGATGTTGCGGTCATAGACATTATTTCCATTTGCGAGTGTGTTGCCATCAGGACTGAAAACTACGCTATAGACTCTTTCTGTCACATCATACAATAACCCGATGGTGAATGTTCGGATTTCTTCTCCTGTGGCAACATCCCATAACTTGATTGTGTTGTCGTTACTTCCACTTGCGAGCATCGTGCCATCAGGTCTGAACGATACGCTACGGACATAACCCGTATGCCCTGTGAGTGTTCGGATTTCTTCTCCTGTGGTAACATCCCATAACTTGATGGTATTACTTCCACTTGCGAGCATCGTGCCATCAGGACTAAAAGATACGCTATGGACATAACCCCTACGCCCTGTGAGTGTTCGGATTTCTTCTCCTGTGTCAACATCCCATAACTTGATTGTATCATCCGAACTTCCACTTGCGAGCATCGTGCCATCAGGACTAAACGATACGCTACGGACATCATTCCTATGCCCTGTGAGTGTTCGGATTTCTTCTCCTGTGGTAACATCCCATAACTTGATTGTATCATCCGAACTTCCACTTGCGAGCATCGTGCCATCAGGACTAAACGATACGCTACGGACATCATTCCTATGCCCTGTGAGTGTTCGGATTTCTTCTCCTGTGTCAACATCCCATAACTTGATTGTATCATCCGAACTTCCACTTGCAAGCGTGCCATCAGGACTAAACGACACGCTCTCAACAGAACCCGTATGCCCAATAAGGGTGTGCAGTTCATTACCCGTTTCTACATCCCATATCCCGATGGTTTTGTCAAAACTTCCACTTGCGAGCATCGTGCCATCAGGACTAAACGATACGCTATAAACAGAACCCACATGTCCTTCAAAAGGAGGAAGATCGGGAAGTGTTTCTACATCCCATAACTTGATGGTGTCGTCCCGACTTCCACTTGCGAGCATCGTGCCATCAGGACTAAACGATACGCTACGGAAATCATCCCAATGCCCTGTGAGGGTGTGCAGTTCTTTTCCCCTGACAACATCCCATAACTTGATGGTGTTGTCATCGCTTCCACTTGCGAGCATCGTGCCATCAGGACTAAAAGATACGCTATAGACATCATTCGCATGCCCTGTGAGTGTTCGGATTTCTTCTCCTGTGTCAACATTCCATAACTTGATGGTGTCGTCCCGACTTCCACTTGCAAGCATAGTGCCATCAGGACTAAACGATACGCTATTGACATCAGACCTATGCCCTCTGAGTGTTCGGATTTCTTCTCCTGTGTCAACATTCCATAACTTGATGGTGTTGTCCCGACTTCCACTTGCGAGCATCGTGCCATCAGGACTAAACGATACGCTTCTGACCCAATCCCTATGTCCTGTGAGTGTTCGGATTTCTTCTCCTGTGGCAACATCCCATAACTTGATTGTGTTGTCGTTACTTCCACTTGCCAGCGTCGTGCCATCAGGACTAAACGATACGCTATTGACATCATGCGTATGCCCTGTGAGTGTTCGGATTTCTTTTCCTGTGTCAACATCCCATAACTTGATTGTGTTGTCGTCACTTCCACTTGCCAGCATCGTGCCATCAGGACTAAACGATACGCTACTGACACCCCGCGTATGCCCTGTGAGTGTGCGGATTTCTTTTCCTGTGGCAACATCCCATAACTTGATTGTGTCGTCATCACTTCCACTTGCCAGCATCGTGCCATCAGGACTAAACGATACGCTATTGACATCATACGTATGCCCTGTGAGTGTTCGGATTTCTTGTGCAAAGGTATTTAGGGAAAACGAAATTAAAATAAAAAGCGAAATTAAAGTTTTTTTCATTGTAAAGTTTCTCCTTTTTGTGCGGGGTTTTGTGTCTCCCCGCAGGTCGTTTCAGATAACCTTGTGGCAGTTATTTAGGATACGCCACTACCTGTAGCGAGGTGTTATTGGTTTGGGCTATTTTGCTTATGTGCGTTTGGCATTTTGACATACACGCCACCTATTTGTAAGGTGTTTGTTACACCGAGAACGCTGACGGTGACGGACATATCCCTTAGCAATCCGATAGTGCCTGTGATCGGTTGTTTCGGGTTACCCGGTTCATCTGTGATGAGTATGAAATGTGTTTTGACATTTTGGCGTAGTTTGAGACGCCGCATCCCTTCAACGACTGCTTTGATGTAAGTTCTCATCCGCTTGATAGGGCAGGTGTAGTATAGAATGCAGCTGCTCTTGTGTTTGTCGCGGTTTGAACACAGTGACCATATTGACGCTATGTTTTGTGTCGCGTCAATCTTCAAAGCTTCCAGTGCAGCGTCTTTCGCATCTTGAAGCCGATGTTGTCCGAAGTAGGCGAGTGCAAGTGCGTGGTAACCCTCAATAAAATCAGCGTCTACAGATACAACCTTTTCAAGCTGTTCTATCGCTTCATCATACTGTTCTGCGTTCAGATACGCTTTGCCGAGTGTGTAGTGTCCATCGCGTATGTCGTTCATCGTTTCGCTAACTCCTTATCCTGTTTAGAATACACTAAGTTTAGAGCCTTTACACCTCAAGACAGTCAAATGTTGGTTGAAGTATTTACATGATTAAAATGCTTCTGCCAAAACCTGAAACTATTTTTATTCATTAAAATCCTTGAACATCACGGATCGTCGGGTGGTATCCAAGACATATCCATTCAACGCAAACTTAGATAATTGGCGAAGTTATTGATACATTTACTACAACTATAATAATGCATATATTCATATTAAGCAATAACTTTGTGAATATTTGTTTTATGTTTAATATCTTAATATGAACTTTACAATACGACAAAAATACCGTAGTTATTCTATAGGACACAAACTGGATGAAGATCACATAATAAATTGGTTAATTTCTTGTTTGAATAAGACAGGTACACCCCTCTGCTGGCGAGGTTTCCTAACCTCGCCAAATTACCTAAATATTTTTTTAAACTTCATGCGGAGTGCTATGTACCTAAAGGGATACGTAAAGATTTTATCTCTTATGTAAGGTGCTATTCACAAGGAATGTCCTCTACTGAATCGTTTGCTAATTGTCTATCTGTAGTGCAAAAATGCTTATCCTACGCATACATCCTTGAAGTTCCAAGCCAATAATCCGCGCAATCCGTGTCATCCGCGATAATCCGCGATTCTGACAAATAGAGTGACAAAATATTTACACACCCCAGAACGCTCGCATCACAATGTCTTGACATATCTATGAAAATATGGTAAAACAATGGTATGAAAACTACAATAAAAAACATAATTTGCATCAACATAATCATCTCTTTATTTCTTGTATTCCAAGGATGCGCTTTAAATCTAAACTCAGGTGGTCCTACCTCTGGAATCATTGAGAAATCTGGGGAGTTGACAGAGAATGAAGTCTGGGATGGACGCATCTACATTACCGGAACAGTCATCGTACCTGAAGGAATCAATCTAACTATTCGCGCCGGAACTATTGTCGGTTTTGAACCAACAGGAGAATCAAGTAAACTCATCGTGCACGGAGAACTCTATGCAGAGGGGGCACCCGATAGAATGATAGTTATCGGTTCTTTAGGCGGACAGCAACAAACATCAAAAACTGATGCAGAAGTGAATATGTCGCAAACAAAAACTGGAAATAGGATGAATCAGAAAATTGGTAGGTCTACCGGTTCTTCATCTTCTGCGATGAGTATCTCACCTCCCATGGCGGGAGACTGGGAAGGGATCGTAATTGACGCACAAAGTCCTAATAGTCGATTTAACTACTGCCGCATACAGCATGCAACTTACGGTATTATATGTAGGACCGACAACGTGCAAATTGACAGGTGTCTATTCACTGAAAACAAAATCGGGGTACTTTGTGAGAATACCAATCCTACAATCACGGCAAATGAATTCAATAGGAATGGGAGTGGTGCACAATTCCGTGGATCCGCTGCACCAGAGGTTGAATCCAATGAATTCACTGCAAACCGCTACGGTCTCGTGTGTGAAGACGATTCACGTCCAAGAATTAGCAAGAATATCATCAGATCAAACTATGAAAATGCAATTACCTGTTACTCCACATCTTCCCCAGAAATTGTCTCAAATAATATAACAATGAATATCGGTTGGGCTGTATATGATGGCGGAAGACTCCGAGACAATTATATTAGTGGAAATAAACAGGTAGGACCCAACGTTACAGAACAGAGCATAGGGACACAGAGCGGACAGTTCTATAGTGTGGATGAGGTATTTGATCCGAGAACGACTCCGGTGACAGAAGCGGGAGTTCCACAGGATAACTTTTAACCTCATGAATCGAATCAGAGCTTATCTTGAACTCATACGGTATCCACTCTTTGCAATACCCATAGTTGCAACACTTCCTGGGGCACTCATCGCAAGTGAAGGACAGTTGACATGGCGTGTGGCAGCAGCACTACTCATTGCCTTGTTTGGTTACTTCGCGGGGATGATAAAAAACGACTATTTTCACCGAGAAACAGATGCATTTACTAATCCAAATCGTCCACTTCCATCACATCGGTTGACCCCTCGTCAGGCATTAGTACCTGCAAGTGTAATCTATGCTACTTGTGTAATTTGTGGCTTCCTTCTAAATACCAAGGCGGGTTTGTTGGTAATGGCGTTAGTTGCCATTTCACACCTCTATAATGCAATGTTCAAAGCTAAAGGTATCTTAGGAAGTCTGACACTACCTTTGGGAATTGGATTGTTGAACATATTCGGTGCATTGGTTGTAAGTGGGAGTGTTCCACGGTTGGTCTGGTATGCTTTTGGCGCAACAACGCTTTACGATTTAGGAACACACATTACAACAACATTTAAGGATATACAACGCGACGAGAAACACGGAATTATCACAACACCGATACAGATTGGGATTCGTCCAGCACTAATTCTGTCGGCTGCTGCAACTTTGATGGCTTTTGTGATCGCACTTCTGCCATATTGGTTCGAACCACTTACTGATATGACTTACGCTATCTGGGTGATTATGGGATTACTTGCAGTTGTGATTACACGTATACCACTGTATCTGCAACCCACCGAGAAGAATGGATATTTTGCCTTGAAGGGTTCCATGATAGGTTCAATACTATTTTTTCCATGCTTGATCGGAGTAAAGGTTTCTATTCTTGTCAGTTGTAGTGTAATAATACCTTTGTTACTTATTACAATGATATTGCTGAGAACATCTGGACAAGAGGTGTGAGTTCTGTTTGTAGGATTACACTTATCTATGATTTTGGAATTATAATCAAAAGGATGATCTATGAAAAACATCGTTCTCTTAATTACTGATACATTTCGATATGACAACCTGGGTCAGAGGGCTGAAAAACCTATACGCACACCAATGTTGGACAGATTTGAATTGGAAAGAGCGACTGCTATTGACAAATTCTATATGAGCAGTTTTCCAACAGTTCCACATCGGACTGATGTAGCGACTGGCACTGTTGGGTGGCCCCACTATGGATGGCAACCAATTGATCAAAGTGGTCCCAACCATATTGCTAAACTTTTGGCAGGTCAAGGATACGCTACACAATTGATTTGCGATTGTCCACATCTTTTCAATACACGATTTCAACACGGGTTTCAAGCTGCTTTCCAACACCGTGGACAAGAAGGAGATAAACCGCTGCTTCATCTAAATGATGAAATAAAAACTATTATGCCTGATGACAAGACACGGCCAAACCCTTCTTTCCGGGGAAATACTTTGCCAAATACACACCGTTGGACAAATCGTTACTACCAATACGAAGCCGAGACGTTTTCTGGCAGGACATCCGAGTCTGCAATACGGTTCTTAGAGGAAAACTATCGTTCTGGACCTTTTTTCCTGTGGGTTGATTTTTTTGATCCGCACGAACCTTGGGATCCACCTGAATATATTGTCAAACGCTATGATCCTACCTATTCTGGACCTCCAATGTTACATCCAAATTATGGACGGTCTTCCATCTATACGGATGCTGAGTTACGCAACTTGTGGGCACACTATGCTGGGGAATCAGAGATGGTTGATAGACACATTGGACGTATACTTGAGAAAGTTGAAGACCTTGAACTGTGGGATGAAACACTTGTTATTGTGATGTCTGACCACGGTATGTCTATTGGAGAACACGATAGAACTGGTAAGTCTAACATTGACTCAGAAGACCCGCGTTATTGGCCTACCTATCCGGAAATAAACCATGAGATGTTCTTGATCGCAGGGGGTGATGTTCCACAAGGACAGCAGCTTGACATGATTGCTCAACCGATGGACATTTTTCCAACTTTATGTGATTTAGCTGGAGTCTCAATTGATCCGCCGAAACCTTTTGAGGGCAGATCCTTCGCGGATGCATTGCTTAGTGGAGATGCACAACATAGAGAATATGCTGTTACCGGTACACATATCGGTTCACGAAATGGGACAGTACCACGTCGAGCAACAACACCGTTCCTTGTCACTGAACGATGGGGATACGCTCCTGTCGGTGCAATGGGAACACCTGAATTGTTTGATTTGGCAGTTGACCGTCTCGCGACGAAAAACCTCGCAGATGATAATGCTGATTTAGTTTCTGAATTGCACCAACTTTTCATTGCACATCTATTAGAGCACAATGCCACTGAGAATTTTCTCGCACTTTGGAAGCAGGCTCCTACAGGAGACGGCAAAGGTAAATGGTCAATAGATTATCCTGAAGAGAACGATGAATAGAATAGTGGAGCGTCTACTCATATATTGTAGGTCGGGTAGAGGAACGAAACCCGACAGGATAACCACGATCAATACATGTCCAAATCAACACCGAATACGCGTTTGGTATTCGTCGGGTTTCGTGCCTCTACCCGACCTACGAAAATGGTATATTATAAAGTAGAAATGGTATAAATAAATGACTGCAGAATCACTGAAAGAGCAACTCAGACGCATTGTTGGAGAATCAGGTATACTTTCTGATAATCAGATTACTGGATATGTCATTGATGATATTATACCAAAAGCAGTGGTATCTCCAACATCAGTGATGGAGATACAAGATGTACTCAGTTTTGCAGCTGAGAAGAACCTATCTGTGATCCCTGCTGGTAATGGAACTAAACTTGGAATTGGGAACATCCCATCAGAAGTAGATTTGGTTCTATCAACAACAAAATTAAACAGAGTGATTGAGTATGAACCTGCAGACTTGACGGTAACGGTAGAAGCAGGCATGCGTCTAATGGATCTTCAGAAGGACTTAGCTGTAAACCGACAGTTTCTGCCTATGAACCCATCTTATGCTGATAGATGTACTATAGGAGGAATTGTTTCATCAAATTCCAGTGGTCCGCTTCGGTTGCAGTACGGTACTTCCCGAAATCTGATTTTGGGGATGAAGGTAGTACTCGCAAACGGAAAAACTGTTAAATGTGGTGGTAAAGTTGTAAAGAATGTTGCAGGTTACGACTTAAACAGACTCTATATCGGTTCCTATGGAACACTGGGAATTATTACTGAGGTGTCATTGAAATTATCACCCTTACCTGTCCAAGAAAGTATGCTCACAGCGCAATATGACACTATTGATGATGCCGTAAAGGCTGGGATGAATGTTGTGCGTTCTCAAACTTTGCCATCCTATGTAATTCTATTGACAAAATCAATTCACAATCAGCTTTCTGAAGTTACGCCAACACTGTTAGTCTGTTTTGGAGGAGATGCGGAGACCGTTTCTTGGCAACTCAATGCAACACAATCAGAATTGCAACAAAATGGGGCTGTAAGTGTGCAAATAATTGAGGATACTTCTCTGGATAGTATCAGTCATGATATTCAGGAATACTCAGCAGTAGATAAGGATAATGAGACTATTGTCATCAAAGTTCAGTTAAAGCGAACGGACTTCGCTGAATTTGTTAGAATTGTCCAGAATATGACATCAGACTTGATGATTCTATTGGGTAATGGTCTACTATATATGAAGATATCAGTAGATACATCAACTGATTATGAATCACTTGCAGATTCGTTACAACAACTTCGTCAGAAAGCCATCGACCTCAAAGGAAATTTACTTATTGAAGCAGCACCACCTGAACTTAAACGACTTATTGACATTTGGGGTCCAATTGGACATACACTCAACATTATGAAAAAACTGAAGACAAGATTTGATAGTGAAAATAGATTAAATCCTGGACGTTATGTCTCAAGTATATAGTAAAATGAGAATTGAATTATGTTCTGAAAAAATAGTTGACTCCTGAACATCATGCAAACTGGCATTGAGAAAAAAGGGGGATAACATGCGAAATACCAATAGGAGGCTAATTTGGATAAATAACGGATTGAGTGAACCACTTACAAATACTGAAATAAAACCTTATGTACGATTATTAGAGTTCCACGGTTATGATGTTTCATTAAGTGAAAGTGGTGTTGAGGGAATTTCTCTGCTCAAAAATAGTAATTTTGATGCTGTGATAGTGAATAATTGTAAACTGTCAAACCAAAAAGAGAATATTTTTGCTTGGATCCGAACAGAAGACCCACACATCCCTATCATTCTACTATCTAAGACCTATGGGGATGAAGTAAGAGAAGAAGTGAGTCTTTATAATGTCGGTGATGTCCTGATAATGCCGACGAACCCCAGACAGTTGGTTTCATCAATAGAATTATTACTTGACAAAGAACTGATGCGTGAGAAATATTCCCCGCAAGCTTATGTCAAGAATTTCAATAGACAATACGCAATCCAAGACAATAGTATATCAGATTCAGAAACTGTATCAGATCAGAATGAATGGGAAGCATGGATAGATACATATCTGAAATACGTAGAGTGGGATATAAGATTAGATTCTCTATCCAACGTTGATGAACTGAAGACTATTCACGCTGCTGAAAAACGTGAAGCAAACTCAGCATTTGCAGACTATATTCAAAAAAACTATAGCTCTTGGTTTGAGAGCCAAGACTCACCAACCTTATCTGTGGATGTATTTCATAAGTTCGTTATCCCAGAAATACAAATAGGTAAGTCGGTAATGCTTGTCGTGATAGATGGTATGCGGTTAGATCACTGGTGCAAAATTGAACCGTTACTCTATCCTGATTTTCACCTAACAAAACATTATTACTACTCAATATTACCGACAACAACACGGTTTGCTCGGAATGCTATTTTTAGCGGTCTGTTTCCAATGGAACTCGCTGAGAGATATCCACATCTATACGCTGAACCGGAAGAAGGATCGACAAGTGTTAACCGTTATGAAAAGGAACTCTTGCGGTTACAACTTGATAGATACGGTATCACCCTGAAACCACTCCCGCATTACTTCAAAATTTTTGATGAACAGGGAGAAATTCAATACTTAGACTGGTTAAAAGATGCGAATCAGATTAGTTTTACTTCGGTCGTTGTAGACTTTATAGACATGTTAACGCATCAACGAAATGAGATATCGCTATTTCAGCAACTCATTCCGAATGAGGAAGCTTTTAGAAGGGTTGTTGAAACCTGGTTCCAGAATTCCAGACTTAATAAGATGTTTAAATTTGCTGCTGAACGAGGTCTTACTATAATTGTCACATCTGATCACGGTTCGGTACTTTGTCAGAATGGAGTTAAAGTGTCAAGTCCTAATGAACTTTCAAGTGGTCTTCGTGCAAAAGAAGGCAGAGACATCTCATGTCCGTTAGAAGCAGGTTTCCTAATTGATAACCCAGAAGCATACCGTTTACCTAACAATGATTTGGAAACCAACTATATCCTTGCAAGAGAGGATTACTACTTCGTTTATGATAAGCAGTTTAGGGTTTACAGTGATATTTTTGCAGGAAGTTTCCAGCACGGTGGTATCTCTTTTGAGGAGATGCTTCTTCCCTGTACTGTTCTTGAACCGAGATGAAGGTTTTTGGTACGAAAGCGGACTACTTTTGGATATTGCTGAAATTTCTTGAAACTACCCACAAAATAAAGTATACTTTAATGTTAGATACCAGAAATAAAATAGTACCCCAACACTGTAACGTAGACTACATTGTTTGTCTTTGACTGTGAAATTGAATTGTCCGCCCACTCGGTGGTTTTTCTATGATGGTATTGATACACAGACAATTAGTTATACCATTTCTAATTGATAATGTCTCTTTTTAATGCAGAATACCAAACGCGTATTCTGCCACATTCTGTTAGATTGTGCCGTTCCCCGCTTCATTTCTAAACAGCTGGTTATGAGAGACAAATTAATAGAAATGGTATTATAAGGAGTAAATAAATGGCAGCTGCTAAGATTCTCGAACACGGGCAGATAACCATACCTAAAGAAATTCGAGATAGTTTAGGACTTAAGAAGGGTGATGTCGTGGATACCCAACTTGTAAATGGAAGCGTGGTTATAACTCCAAAGCGATTAGCAACATCGGAAGATTGGAATGGACTTTTGGAAGTGATGAATAGCGTCCACGAGCAAAACAAAGGTATAAGCGAGGAAGAAGTTTATCAAGATGTCCAACGCGCAGTTTCTGAGCTTCGACAGGAAGACTATGACAAACAAAAGAAAACTGCGTATTGTCCTTGATAGCGTCGTTGCTGTGAGTGCTTTCCTTACCAAAGGATTAGCAGCTGAAATGGTGTCTCAATGTAGGGAAAATACATCTCTTTACACGACTGAAGAAATCCTACAAGAAACCCGCCGAGTGCTTTTAGAAAAACCCCATATACGGAATCGTTATAACTACTCCTCAGAAAAGGTGGAAGTTTTCATTGACTTTCTGAGGAATATCAGCACGATCATTGGGCAACTACCAGATATTCGTGTGGTAGAACGCGATCCTAAAGACGACATTATAATCTCTTGTGCAGTCGCATCATCAGCTGATTACATTATAAGCCGGGATCGAGACTTGCTGGATTTAAGGAACTATGGTGAAATACAGATTGTTTCTCCAGAAGAGTTCATGCGGATTTTGAACGACTAAAGAACACAATGGATATTCTTTTAAGCTATAGGAGGTTTGCCATTCTACTCAAAGAAGGTGTTTAGGGCATCACCTAAAACTTCTTGAACGTTCTTATTTTACTCAGCTGCAATCACCTTTAACTTATGTAGTCCAGTCAACAAATACTTTAGTTTCTGCAAGTACTCATCAAATTGTTTCATCCCACCAAATTCTCTAATCCCATCAATGACATTACCCATCTTTCTGTTTAATCTCCATCCAGATTGGACAAATTTTAAAATGCCGCATTCTTCCATTCTTCCATTCTTCCGTTCTTCCTATCTTCCATTCTTCCTATCTTCCATTCTTCCATTCTTTCCATCTTCCATTCTTCCCATCTTCCATTCTTCCTATCTTCCATTCTTCCTATCTTCCATTCTTCCCATCTTCCATCCATAAAAAAAAATGCAACAATTACTAACTTGAGAATCGTCACTTAAATTAAGTAGTAGTACCACTCAGGAGTACTTTTTATGCAAAATAGCGATACTGAACTGATTCAACGGACATTGGATGGTGATCAAACAGCATTTACTGTCCTCGTTGAGAAATATCAAAAGGGAATTCATGCCCTTACCTGGCGCAAAATAGGTGATTTTCACATCGCACAAGAAATAACACAAGATGTTTTTCTCAGAGCTTATGAAAGACTCAGGACCTTGAAAGACCACAATAGCTTCCCGGGATGGATATATGTGATTGCGTCTCACTTATGTACTGAATGGCATCGGAAGAAGAAATATCCAATCCAATCTTTAGAAGCAACTGACTTAGCAGAGATTGATGAAGTGTCACATTCACAATATATAGCGAAAGAAAGAGACAGTGAAACGGATGAAGCGCGTCGTGAAATTGTCAAAAGACTACTTTCAAAATTACCTGAAAGTGAACGCACTGTTATGGTGCTTCATTACCTCGGTGAAATGACCTACGAGACGATTAGCAAGATGCTCGGTGTGTCCCCAAACACGATCAAAAGCCGACTTAATCGCGCACGCAATCGTTTAAAGAAAGAAGAAGCGATAATTAGCGAAAATCTAAGTAGTTTCCAACTCCCAACCCAAATGATCCGAAACATTATGGAGGGAATTTCGCAAATCAATCCTATTGCACCTTCTACCAGTAAACCTTTTATACCATGGGTGGTTTCTGCTGCATCTGCTGTTTTAGTCTTATTACTAATAGGAATTGGGATACAACATCTCTCTCTTTCTTTCCAACCGTATGATCTCACTGCCGACTCAATGTTAACGGTTGAAATCGTTGATACGCCTATGAGTGTTATCCGAAAAATAAAACCTGATACGCGTAATCAACTCGGAACCACTGATATTTCCAGTAAAAGTCAAGGTGCTGGCAAAAAAGCGGATACATCTCAAGACCTGAACTTTACCAATATTATCCCAACAATTGAAACAGAACAGCCACTCTCAGCGGACCGGTGGACTCAACTTGATAGTCCTGGCGCAGCAAAAGTATCTACACTATTTGCCACTAAAACAAACGACCTTTACGCAATGACTCCAATAGGACTTTATGGAATGACTGCTGATAACCAAAGGTGGCAGTTATTAAACAATAGCCTGCCGACTATACATCCTACAAGACAAATACCTATAACTGAACATGGTGGTACTCTCTATATTGTAGCTGAAAATGTGTTAATCGCATCAGAAGATAACGGTAAGACGTGGAAACCGTTCGGTACCCGTCCGAAAGGACATGCTATTGGTTTGATAGTAAAAGATAATGCAAATGGTTCTATTGAACTATACCTTGCCCTACTACAAGGGGTGTACCGTTCTGAAGATATGGGCGTCTCTTGGACACTGCTAAACAAAGGTTTGGAAAAAAGAAAAATTTATGCGGTTACTTCTGTCGCAAACGCACTATTTGCCGGTACCAATAGAGGTCTTTACCGTCTTAACTTAGATCCGAGTTCAGAAGATAATCTTGATAGATCAGGTGTGTGGAAACAATTGCCGGTATCAGAATCGAAATCCATTCATGCATTCGCAGTTTCAGAAAACCGAATATATGTTGTAGCTGGCAATCTCAAGATTACAGCAGATATGGATGTTCTCGATATTGGGTCTATAGCAAAGATTGTCCTAAGTAAACAGTCCTTATGGACTGTTTTTCGGTCAACAGACCAAGGTAATTCCTGGGTCGATATAACACCGACAGAAGTTTTAGAAAATAAAACGGCGGGAAGGATTAGGATTGTTGCTGAAGGAAAAACGGTCATGTTATTAATAGGATCTAAGATTTTACGCTCAACGGATGAGGGAAAAACTTGGATAACTGTACCTTTAGGAAAACTAACAATTCAAGGTGTGATTACTGCTTTAAAAGTAAAAAACAGTAGTGACATCGCTAATCAAGATCATTTTTATGTAGGAGATCAGAACGGAATTCGTCGTTCAACCGATGGCGGCAATTCCTGGAAACGATTTAATGCTGGATTAGGTGGCAACATAGAAAATCTAACTATTTTTAAGAATAAACTCTATGCAGTAGCAAATGAGCAACTTATTACGTCAACCGACAATGGACAATCATGGAAAGCAATTCCTGTGGATCTAAGTGGTATGAACATGACTATTATGAACAGAAAGGTGCCACTGAATAAGGCAAATATACGAGAGATAACAGAAGCAAATGGAATCCTTTATGCAAAGGGTATTGCGGGGCTTCAACTTTCCTTTTTCTATTTAGATGAAGAAAACAGAATGCTTCTCCCTATCAAAGGTCTGCCCAATTTTGGTGAAAGGAATCATATCGTAGAACTTATGAAGTCAACACAAACATTTACGGAGAAGAATGGAAAGGAGGATGCCGGGGAAAATGCGACTAATTTTATAAAAAATTTCTTCAGCATAGGAGCAGACATCTATGGAGGGTTTGCTGTCAGTGGAAACTCCTTCTATGTTGAGTACAAGCGAAAACTCTTAGTATGGTCACCATCACCTCAAGGGGGCAAAGATACGGCTTGGTATGATACCAAGATCGAAGACACTCGTGACCTCACAAACCTTACTTCTCTTAAAGGTAGTATTGGTTTCAAGTTAGGTGTTTTTGGAGATACTGTCTACGTCGGCAAGACTGACGGTGTTCTTCTTCACTCTGATGATAGAGGACGCACTTGGAAGACTATGGTACTACCGATTGTGGTTGATTCTTTCAAGCAGATACTTATCACTGACAAAGCAGTTTACGTGGCAACTGACAAGCAATCTTTATACTCAAATGATAGCACAAAATGGAACATCGTTACCGATTCTAACGGGCAACAACTCATGATTGACCGGTTTGCTAAGGATGGTAAGATTTTGTATGCTGTGAGTTCGTCAAAAAATGCTCAGGGTGGAGTCTATCGATTGACAAAGGCAGACTCCACATGGAAACGGATAGCACCAGAAATACCAGACGACGCCACTTCAATCGCTGTGACAAATGGCATAATCTATGTCGGCACAAAGAACAGTGGTTTGCAGCTTATTGCACTTGAAGAATATCCACAGACTCAATTGAACTAATGTTCTGTCAATACTTAACTTGTAGGTCGGGTAGAGCGAAGCGAAACCTATAAGTGTAAACTTAAGAGAACTTAGAAGCTCTTATGAATCACTCTGAATCCCTATGTTTATTGGGATTGTCTTCTCTTCAGTCCCGTAGGGACGCTATGTTTATAGAAAACGCTGTCACCACCCCTCTTGAGTTCCGTAGGAACGGCATATTTATTGTTGATGTCATTATAAACATATCGTCCCTACGGGACTGAAGAGGGGTGGGGTACACATTCTTCTATAAACATATCGTCCCTACGGGACTGGAGAGGGTTTCTGACATAGAAAATTCCTTAAGTTTACACCTATAGGTAAAGCGAAGCGAAACCCGACAATCGCCTGAAATATTGTTTCAGGTCGGGTTTCGTTCCTCTACCCGACCTACGATTTCACATGGACTATCCACTATCACTGACAATTACATAAAACAGACTTATAGGATTCCATGTTTTTAAATTAGTAAAGGCTTAAAGGACTCGCGACAGGTGGACGCGTGTAGAGAAAGATCCCACCAAACGAAGCAAACAAAAAACGTTTCAAGTCCTGTAATAGAAGTCAATCGTAACTTTGACAGAGTTAACAGAGGATTTTAGTTCAACTAAAGTCTAACTTAAAGAGCGTCCTCGTTATTTACGGGGATTTGAGATATGTCAATGCTTTCGGTTCATAAACTCATAGGGCACCGAAGTTTACCAGATATTTTTTATTTGGAGAGCCAGATGCAAAGGCATATCTCTTTCATTGATTACAATAAGTCTCCAAAATGGAGAATAAACTAACCTAAACCCGCCAAATTTCGGCGTAAGAAAGGAAGATC
Organism: Candidatus Poribacteria bacterium; assembly: GCA_965261435.1. Lineage (GTDB taxonomy): Bacteria > Poribacteria > WGA-4E > WGA-4E > WGA-3G > MSPOR6. The sequence continues at coordinate 102,936 of CBDHDL010000021.1, read as the reverse complement.
CAAAATGTATAATAATTTAGCGTCCTTTATTGGCGCACAAAGAGTGTCTACGATTAAACATAAGACGTTATGTTTGTTAACTATTTTTATCTTTGCAGCATGTTTCATCACAGGCTGCGACAATATTTCAACAACAAAAGTTCTTGACATATTTACCGAACCTATACTCAAGCTAAATAGGACAATTACGGTAACGCTCAGTGAAAAGAATGAAAGTGGAATATCAGGGACAGCAACTTTTAAGGAATATGTAGGAGCAGATACAGAAAATGTAGGATTAGCATCAATTCGAAACTTTGATGTTCAGATTCAGGGTGCTGTTGCTGGTCGTAAGTACGCAGCATACATCTATTCTGGAAGCAGTTGCGACATACCGGGTAGTATCTGGGAGGATGAGGGGTACACCGCCTATTCTTTTACAGCAGATGATGATGGTACTGCAAGCGGTAGTTATACCGTTGACATTGATATAACCGATATAAACAGTAAATTATTAGTTATCCACGAACAGGTAGATGCAGGTGATTTAGCAGCTGGCACCCAAGTTAGTTGCGGTGTCATAATCTCCTCAGAATAATCTCTAAATAAAGTTAAGCATTCAATACCAACGTTCAACCCGGACGCTGGCATTGAATGCTTTTCTGTTTTCCCCGTATATGATATATAGTAAAACCTATAATTCATGGGATACTTCTATAGCGCAAACTTTATGAACTTTAAACAAATATAGCGGTAATCCAGTTGACAAAAAAGGATCGTAGAGGCGGGGTTTCCCCACCCGCATATTTACCGAATTAATAAAATAATCTTCATTCCATTCTTCCCCTCTTCCATCCTTCCATCCTTCCATCCTTCCATCCTTCCATCCTTCCATCCTTCCATCCTTCCCCTCTTCCATCTCCCATTCTTCCATTTGTAAGCGGTTTATTTTCCTTTGAGTTTATTCATTTTCATGTTATAATTGATTTTGACAAGTCCACACACCAGAAGTGAGAGTATACTGGAGATAGATCCATGATGATGATGGCAGAGAAAATACGACATATACTCCTGAAAATCATCGGTTTTGCTACCGGCATAATTGCTACAATCTTAGTATTGTACTTATTTGAAGTGATCGGACTCCTTATCTTCATAGCTGGCTGCATCACATTCGCTATAAGTAGAAGATTCAAAAGACTCACAAATGAAATAGAATACCTAAAGAAAGAGATAGATAAACTCAAAAGGAAAGAATAATGGACGGTATACTCGGCTTTGCAGCAGGCCTATTTATTATTGCATACATCATTGTAGATTACAATAAAAATAGAGAGAAACTCAAAACACTCGAAAAACAGGTAGAAACACTAATAAATGAAATAAAAAAATTACAAGAGAAACAATGAACACTTGCTAAATGCATTTACACATACAGGACTGGAGTCAACATGTCGTTCAAGTTCATATTTATTTCCGTTATTATCGCAACAATGCTCGTTATCGTTGTGATAATTGTCCATACGAACCGGCCGCAAGTTGAGACAGATCAACCGAGTTCCGATTTTGTGCGAGCAACGGGTAAATGTGCGACCTGTCATCGGCGAGAAACTGCTGCAGTGGTACATCAATTTGAGAGCAGCAAGCATGCAAAAAAAGGTGTGAGCTGTTTGGATTGCCATCAATCTGTTGACAATCAAGAGACCAAGCCGCATAATGGATTTACAATTGCTAAGCACCTAACTGCAAAGAACTGTAGTCAGTGTCACACAACAGAATATCAACAATTTTTGAGAAGTCGCCACGCAGCACCAGCGTGGGCAAAGCTGTAGCAGGTGCGAAAGACTTTACCGCACAACAGATAGCATTTTCAGAGAAATATCACAAAGGAGCAGTTGAGCGTCCCGCGAATCCATTAGCCATTGCGGAAGGCGAGAGTGCAACGCTTGTCGGATGTTTAGGCTGTCATGATATAGGTAAACCCAACAAAGACGGTTCCATCGGAACATGCACCGATTGCCACTCCCGGCATAATACTTCTGTATCTTTAGCACGGCAACCCCAAACCTGCGGACAGTGCCACATGGGGCCAGATCATTCACAAATAGAGATATATAATGAATCCAAACATGGTGTTCTCTACAACGCACAAAAAGCTCACATGAACCTGAATGCCGATCCGAAGCGTCTCACGACAAAAGATATGCCTATCCCAACCTGCGTAACCTGTCATCTGAGTGGTTTGGATGGATTGAACGTGACACACGATACGACAGAACGCCTTTCATATTGGCTATTCGCAGCTGTATCAGAAAAACGACCCACCTATCAGCAAGCACAAGATGCAATGAAAGACGTGTGTTTGAAATGCCACGCACGATCACAAGTAGATACATTCTACACGGAAGCAGAAGATGTTGTCACAGACACAAACAAAATCATATCCGAAGCACAAATATTAATGCAATCGCTCCAAGAAGAAGGATTGTTGACAGAGAAACCATTTGATGAACCAATTGACTTCCTGTTCTTTGACTTGTGGCATTATTATGGACGAACAGCCAAACACGGTGCTTTTATGGGAGGGGCAGATTTCGTTCAGTGGCACGGCAACTATGAACTGTTACATAAGACAGCGGAGATAGAAAAAATTGCGAAAGAACTTCGGAGCAAAGCTGCGAAACAGTGACGGTGCCGCAACACGACTACTTGACTATTTTATCAGCGTCAACCTCGCTTTTTTAGCATTAGATGTATATATCGCACATGCTGTCGGCGGATTTACGCACACCATTGAATGGATACCAATCTATTTTTCACTCATTGCTTTTGGCGTGTTCATAAGCGTCCACCTCACTGGTAAGACGCAGTGGCTACAGTCGTGCCGAACCTTTTTTGGATGGAGTGCAATCTGTATCGGCATAGCAGGGATGCTTTTTCATCTCAATGACACCTTTTTCACAGACGCATCTCTCAAAAATCTTGTATACGCAGCACCCTTTGTTGCACCATTGGCTTATACAGGTATCGGATTACTTTTATTACTGAACAATATGATATCAGATACCGAACCAGAATGGGCAAAATGGGTTCTATTTCTCTCCCTATGTGGATGGTGTGGCAACTTTATCCTTTCTGTATTAGACCACGCACAGAACGGATTTTTCAATAGCACAGAATGGCTACCCGTGATTACAAGTGCACTTGCCAGCAGCAGTTTAGGGACACTGTTATGCATCCAACACAAGCAACGTTTCATTCCGTTCTGTGTTCTGGTATTGTGTCTGAACATTATCATAGGAGTTGTTGGTTTCTTCTTACATCTTGCAGCGGATCTGCAGGTACCAGCAATTCAAGGCACAGATAAGTTTTTGTATGGCGCACCGTTATTTGCACCGCTACTATTCCCTAATCTATCACTCCTCGCACTGTTAGGTATTTGGAAGGTCTGATTTCTTTTTCTGTTGTATTGTGTAAAATGCCTTGCTCTATATCTTTTTAACCCTCTTTTGAAGTGACAGCAGATTTGATGAAAGCATCTACCCACCCTTCTTTAGTCCCGTATGAAGATTAAATAATTAATGCGGTAATTTCTGTTGGAATGATGCAGGTTCAATACGCTGCTGGCGAGGCAGGGAATGTCTAAAGACGAATGCGACTATGGCATTCGCCATGATTCATACCGTTGATTTCTTCCTAACCGCGCCAAATTACCTAAATATTCTCTTAAACTTCATTTCGTAGAGTGCAAGGTTTGTTTTTTTAATTGCATTACATGCTTTTCTAATGTATTCTGTAAATCCATCCTTATGCTTCCTTTAATGTAATGAATATGCTATAAAGAAACCCACCGAACACCCCTACAACAGCAATGATAGCAATGATAGCAGAACACGCTTCATTTCTTTGATGGCGGTTGTGGAACAGAACGCTCTGGTGGTTTTGGCAGTTCAGAACCGTCACGGGCACGGAGCTCACTGAGCACTTTGATCGCTTCTTGCAACGCTTTGACATCCTTCGGTAAATCCCCATTGTGTAAAAGCAAGAGTTCCGAAAACCACTTTTGCATTTGAGCCGGATCCCGCGGATCTCCCGGTATGTCGGGGGGTAGCCTGTTTTTCAAAACGTGCGGTGGGAAAGATGGAATATCCGGTCTCTGAGTTGTCTGCCCGGGAGACTCTTCTGGATGCGGATGGGAGTTTGGAGGCGGTTCAGTTTGCACCACATCGTCACCCTCGGGTTCCGGGACTGCTACACCATTCCCTTCCTGAAAAAGCGCATCGTGGTCCGCTATCAACTTCGCAACGCTGGCTTCTGCAGCGTCCAAGCCTTTCATCGCACGCTTGTAATAACGGGGTTTTTGATCAGCAGGCAACGGAATTCCATTTTTATCCGTGTAGATAACTTGCATACCTTCTGGCGCAACACCGAACATCGTTAACGCAGCTTCTTCCGCAGCACTGAGTTTCGCACCCGTAAACTGTGAAAACGGTTTATCATCAGAAACATGCACAAACATCATATTCTCACCAAAAGGCGTAAGAATACCTTTACCCAAGTCGTTTATAGAATACACACCACCCAAAAAGTCATCAGGAAAAGCAAGCTCAGCGATCACTTGATGCTTCAAAAAGGTCTCTTCAACCTCCTCCCATGTCGCCTCCGCAGGAAGACCCACACTCCCATGAGGATAGTCTTCAATTTCTGGACTCTGTTCGTAAATACGTCTTAGAGAAGCGCGCGTGCTGAGGGCACCCCCATAATGGTCATCATGTAAAAACGGATATCCGTATTCATAAAGACGGGCAATCCAGTCCTCACGAGGACGAAATATATCCGTTTTTTCAGTGGCAGTCAAGGGACTTCTTTCGGTGCCAACGGTGCGTCCTGTGAACGGAGGTACGGAGTGCCAATTGCTCCACATCTCGTGGATCTCTTCAAGTGTGTAAGGTTGGAACTCTGCTCTTATCGCATCCATATCCAGAGCTGCCCAAATACGTTGAATATCATTCGTCTTCATATAGTCTTTCGTATCGGTATCAATACCTATATCGTTCTCTCTCTCTGATACTTCAGGAGATGGAAGCAACTCCTGAGAGTTGTATGTATGGGTATGCGAAACAACTTTGCCTTCCGGAGAAACATGTTGATGCTGTTCAGAATGTGGAATATGAGTCAGACGCGCAAGACGCGCAAACTCACTCCGTTTTTGAAAAACAAAAATTAAGTAGGTAATACCCACAACCAGAGCCACTGCTAATACAAACACGATCAGGTGCTTTTTCATCAGAAATACTCCTTTCGAGTTAAGCTATACGGAGGGGAGAATACGCTCTTTTATGGAATCTACTAAAAGTAGAGGGCACAAGAAAACAGAATCAAAACATATACCCAAAACACACCTGAGCAACTAACCCCTCTCCTTTCAACGTTTCAGTCCGCAACGTCCAAACAAACCTTAATAATAATAATAATAATAATAATACCATTTCTAATTGAAAATGTCTCTTTTTTAATGCAGAATACCAAACGCGTATTCTGCCACAAACTTTCAGTTTGTGTCCTGAAGAATAACTACTATAATAAATTTCTAATGAGACAATAATTTATAGAAATGGTATAATATAACACATAAACATCATTGTTTAGTCAGTTTAGTCAATAATGAATATATACTTAAAACATAATTATTGTTTTAAAATGATATGTCATTATGTTATACGACATTACGTTATGTATGTCAAGTGAAATTAGAAAAAAGAAAAAATGTGGAATTCTGTGTTTTTTTGTAATTTTCGAAAATAATTGGGGAAATAATGAAAGTGAAAAACATCACACAAAAACCCAAAAACTGAATAACCCTGCCCCATAAAGAATTCATATTGAGAAAAGCCTAAAGATATGGTAAAATAAGAAGAGAAAAGAGGAAACGACACAAGATATTCAGAAAACAAACATCAAAAACGTATTTTTCAACATCATGATTATAAGTGTAAAGGCTTTCAATGATATATGGTATAATACCAAGAATATAAATCTCTCGGATGGAGTTCCAAAATGCTAAATAACACAAAAGGACAGAAATACATACAAATACTGCTGTTTACAATTGGTTTGATAGTCATACCATTATCATCACTTGCACAATTTGATGAGTTTGATTTAACTGAAAATTCCAATGAAGAAAAGGTAAGTGCAAAGGGGTATATTAACCTTGACAAAGTTCAACCCGGTAGTCAATTCCAGATTGCAATTGTCATTGAAATGGCAAAGGGATGGCATATAAATGCGAATCCGCCTGGTGAAGGACTATCGCCAACTGTGATAACACCACCGCAACTACCAAATATTACTTTTGGTAAAATCGTTTATCCAAAAGGTGATATGCTTGAGATTGCATCAATTGTTGGTCAAGCATCTGTTTACCATGACACAGTCTCAATAGGTATTGAAGCTACTTTAGATCAAAATGCACCTATTGAGCCAATTAATTTGGATTTCAAATTAGATTATCAGGCATGTAGTGATGAACAGTGTCTTTTACCACAAACAATAGATATATTGATACCGATTGATGTCGTTAGCCATGAAGAAATTATACAGAGGATTAATGAAGATATTTTTTCCGATATTACCTTCTCAGAAGAATCAGATGTTTCAAAAAATAACGAAGACATAGAAGGTGGTGTTGCTGGTGCGCTTTCAGGTGGGAATTTATGGTTAGCATTTCTACTGGTCTTTGTTGGAGGGGTTGTAACCAGTTTGACACCTTGTGTTTATCCGTTAATACCGATCACAGTTTCAATCTTTGGAGCAAATGAATCTACTGGCATTCTCAAATCTTTCCTATTATCACTTGTTTATGTGTTTGGTATCGTCCTAATCTATTCTATCTTAGGTGTTGTTGTTGCTTCAACGGGGGCTTTATTTGGTGGAGTAATGGCAAATCCTTTCGTTATCGGTTTTATCAGTTTAGTTCTTGTAACGTTGGGGTTATCTATGTTCGGTGTTTTTGAGATTCAACTTCCCTCTTCGGTTCAAAACAAACTAAATACTGTAGGTGGTACTGGATTTGTGGGAGCATTCGGGATGGGAACTGTCGCAGGTGTGATCGCTGCACCTTGTACCGGACCTGCTTTAGCAGCTGTGTTGGCATATATTGCTACAACACAGAGCCTTTTTCTCGGTTTTTGGCTGATGTTTACCTATGCTCTTGGTATGGGAATATTATTTATATGCATAGGAACGTTCTCAGGTTTACTCTCTGCTCTACCGCGTTCAGGTGGATGGATGTATATATTAGAAAACATCTTTGGGATCGCAATCATTACGATGGCACTCTATTTCCTAAAAGATCTCAAAGCCTTTGAACCTATTACAGGGTTTCTACAAAATTCGCTCCCATTTTTTGCCATCGCGGGTGTTCTAATCGTAATCGGTCTCTGGTTGGGTAAGTTGACAGAACGTTTTAAAGGGATTTCAACAAAAATGCAACTGCGTAAAGCATGTGGTCTAATTCTGGCTATTGTCGGAGCATTCATGATTGTCGGTGGACTACAACAACATTCAGGGGGAACTCATCCTAACTGGGTTAAAGATGAACCAATAGCATTAGAAACCGCGATGCAGGAAAACAAATTGGTCATGCTTGATTTTTATGCAACTTGGTGTGGGGCATGCAATGAATTGGATAACCATACTTTTTCTGATCAAAGGGTAGTAGATAGGTTAGAAGAATATATTACTGTCAAGCTTGATTTCAGTGCTAATTCTGACAAAACACTAACTGATAAGTATAGTATACGCGGATTGCCAGTCGTTATATTTATGGATGCACAAGGTAAAATCTATGAACGTATTGAGAAGTTTGTTAAACCAGAGAAGATGTTAGAAATTATAGATGAAGTTGAGAGCAAAGCAAAATCTGAAAGAGATGGTACTTTGTAGGAGAAAAACATGGCAGCTAAAAAGAAGAATGTATTCCTATCTAACAACTGGATTCTATTTACCGAAATTTTTGCGATAATAGGATTTCTGGTGTTTGCGTTTATACACACACAACGCGGTGGTGCAACTCCAGAAACACCTTCAATCAAGGATGCTGCAGAATTAATATCTGAAGCAGATGCGAATTATGAGGAACAGAACCTTGGAAGAGCAATATATCTATATTGGCAAGCATTGCATGCCTTAGAGTCTGAAAAGACGGATGAAAATAAAGAAGAACGATTGCATGTAAACCTTAAAATAGCAGATATCTATTCACAGAGCAATTGGTTAAAAGATGCCAAATCTCGACTACAACATGCTTCCTTTATTCAACCTGATCATGTAGATGTTCTTCTATGGAGTGGTAAGTTCTATCGTGATGAAGGTGAATTAAGCGATGCTACTGAGCAGTTCTTGAAAGTATTAAAGCAGAATCCTGCTCATTCTGAAGCAAATTATCTGATAGGAGTTCTATATCAAGGAAATAAGCAATATGATGAAGCTTCAAAATACTATTTGAAGGCAATAGAGAATGATCCGAATTTTATCAAGATTCCTTCAGAACAAGCACCCGTAGGTATCCTGGCACGTCTTCAGTTATCACGCACTTACAATAAGATGTTTCAAGGGTATCGATTTCTGGATAGAGAACTTACCAGTGAAGATATGTCAGAAATTAGTCGTCTTGAAAACCAATCTATTCTGCTATTAGAACAAGCAATCCAGCAAGAATCGGGTATGCCAGAGATAGTTGGGGAACTAATCGGTCTGTTATATAGACGTGCTGAAGCTTTGAAACGTGAAGCAGCCACTCGACCTTACGCTGATGCAATCGAAGTTTATGAAAGGATCGTAGAATTGGACCCTAATAATGTCCAAGCCTGGCAGGAGATGGCTGAAATATATGAGAGCTTTCTCTTTGATAAGCAGAAAGCACTTGAGATGTACCGAAAAGTATATAAACTTGAACCACATGCGACTTTTCATGCAATAATAAAGTCACTTGAAGAAGATATAGCAGCAGAAAAAAATAAGATGGAGTAATATACGGTGTAAAAAAACTCTTCTTGAATAGGCTTCGTAGGAAGGCAAACTAAGTCGCAGATCTAATATGAGAGAAGCCGATGAGAGGATTTGAACCTCCGACCTACTGATTACGAATCAGTTGCTCTTCCACTGAGCTACACCGGCTTGAAATTAATGCAAAGAAAAAATGCCGAGAGGCAGAATCGAACTGCCGACACATAGATTTTCAGTCTACTGCTCTACCGACTGAGCTATCTCGGCATCAGGTTAAATATAATACCATTAACAGAAACACGTGTCAAATGATTTTCGTAGAAATTATTCTGTCCAGATACCTATCTCCTTATAGAAGCGGATTGCACCTGGATGAAATTCCGTCCCCACATCTATTACAACATTCTTTTCGTTGATTGCTTTACCTGCACTGTGTGCTTTTACAACTTCAGCACGGTGTGTATAGAGAGTCTTTGTTAAATTGTAAACTGTTTCTTCATCTACCTTTGCAGCTGTGATTAAGTGCATCGAACCGACATTTATAGATTCAAACGGTTCGGTCAGGATTTTCTCGTAGGATTCGGTAGGTATAGTTCTCTTGTCAAAGAATGGATATTTCTTGACGAGAGATTCTATTGCTGTCTCAACAAAAGGAATAAATAAAATGTCCAATGTAGCAGATGCATACTCAATTGCGGGGATAGGAATTGCGCCACCCATAAATGCTGCATCCGCAGAACCATCCTTTAACATATCTGCTGCAGCAATGTAAATCGCATTGAGCGGCGTAAAATCTTGATATGTAACACCGTGTTCTTCTAAAACTGGTTTTAAAAAATACTCAAAACCTGCTCCTGCTGGACCAACTACTACACGCTTTCCTTTCAAATCAGCAATTGATTTTATCCCAGATGATTTCGTTGTTACAAATAGACCTATATTCGGCGCGAGTGTCATGACTGACCGAATTGGCTGCACTTCTTTCCACGCACCTTCACCGCGGACAGCGAAATAAGAAATGGCTGCATTTGCAAGAGCAAACTCCAGATTCCCATCATCACTTACGAGTAGACGGATGTTTTCTTGCGTGCCTTTAGTAGATTCTGCAGTGACTTTCCAATCTAATTCTATATTGCTTTCAACTACGTTTGCTATTGCTAATCCGACTTTGTAGAATGCACCACCACTTGATGCTGTACCGATACTGATGAAACGTCTACCTGTATTTTTCTCATTGATATGCTCACCATTTGTATCGCTTTTTTCATTTTCTGCACTCTGTTTATCCTTATTATCACATCCCATTGACAAAGATAAAGCGAGTATCATAAAAAAAATAGTGAAATATGTTGTAATGACTTTCATAGTTACTCCAATATGTGTAATTTCATTTGAATTTGGATTTAACTCTTATCTGTTCTATCAGATAAGCCATCCAAGATATTAGTAAAGACTCTGTTTTATTGTGACATCAATGGTACTTCTGGTGGAAAATAGCACATTTTTGACATATCAGGAAAGATATGTGTTACGTCTCTGCGATAGACATCTCCACTCAAAATGTCAACGATCCCACCGAGATGTTCCGGATATTCAGAAAGAAAACGTCCAAAACTAAATTCCTTCGTATAAAAAGCATAGACAAGTTTACGGAATGCTTCCATACCATCAACAAACTTCTGACCAAAACTACCGAGTTGAGTTTCAGAGAAGTCGTTTTCATCAAATGCTTCAATAATAGCATCTGCGGCCATCTCTCCAGATTTTAGTGCTAAGAAAAGACCTGTAGAATAGACGGGGTCTAAAAAACCGAACGCATCCCCTATCAACACCCAGTTTTCGCCTGCGATTTTGCTTGCGCGGTATGAGAAGTCTTTAGTCGTTTGTATTGGGAACAGTTGCTTTGCACCATTAAGACGCTGCTTTAATGGTTGACACTTTTCCAATTCCTCATCAAAAATGTTTTGAGCATTGAGTTTACCATCAGAATCTCTTCGGCTTTGAAGAAGATAATCTAACGCTCCTACGACACCTACACTGGTGCGGTTGTAAGGTAAAGGAATTGACCAAAACCAGGAATCCTTTTCTTCAGTGTGCATGATGAGTGTAGCCCCCTCATCAATACCCTTGTCGCGATGTGCTCCTTCATAGTGTGTAAAAAGGGATGCTTTCTTCAAGTTAGGTTCTACGGTGTTTAAATTCAACTGTTTTCCTATGAGAGACCTTTGACCTGTTGAATCAACTACGACTGTGCTGTGAATTGTTTCAAGGTTTTTCGACTTCCCATCTGGTCTGGAGGACGATTGTTGCGATGTAGTGCCATTTTGTGCGACAACGCCAGTTGCTTTTTCACCGTCAAAAAGCACTTTACGGACACTAACACCTCTTCGTACTTCAACCCCCTTCTCAATTGCATTATCCAACAACAACTGATCAAATTCACTTCGTAATACTTGCCATGTTACAGCACTCTCATGCGGGTTTGTCTCAAAAAAATAGAAAGGCGCGGAAGATTTTCCGGTGCGTGTAAAGAATTGAACGCTATACTTCTGCGGAAAGTGGCTACTTCTCAGTTTGTTCAGCATGCCGAGTCGTTTGAAAGTCCAATATGTAGCAGGGATTAAAGATTCGCCGATTTTGAATGTAGGTTCACCATCGCGTTCCAAAAGGAGAACACGTTGTCCTTTTTGTGCGATGAGTGTCGCAGCAGTGCTTCCTGCCGGTCCCCCACCGATGACGATGACATCGTAGTTTTGGTGTTTGTTCATCTTTGTTACTCTGTACATATTGTGATTTTGAGTTTCAACAATTGGAGACTTGATCAGAATTGTTAAGATCAATAGGATTTCCGATATCTAATTTCATTTTCCTTCAATCCTGATTCAGTTTTAATATCCTACGGGTAAAATGCCGCACATTTGCCACTCATAATCATTCCTAATCAGGTATATCAACAAGGTAAATGGATTGAAACAGTATTTCCATTGAAAAACAGAAAGTTCGTAGCTGCTCAATCTGCAGCTTCTTTGCCTGCTGGTTTCGGAGTTTCGGGTTTCTCTGGTGGTAAATCTGCAAATTTGTACCCTGCTTTCCGGAATTCTTTTTCTAACTCCCGGTAGTATTCACCCAATTTCATAGCATCGTGGTCAAACTTTGCAGAAATCTCCCTTCGAATTCTGTGAATTTCATCAATTTCATAGTTCGTCATTTTAGTCGTTAACTCTTAAATAGTGTTAATCCGCCGCTTTTTCGTCCCTTGATTTGGTGGATTCGGGTTTCTCATCTGGCGGATCCACGAATTTATATTTGCCAGATTTACGATACTCTTTCTCTAATTCTTGATAGTGAGCGATCAGTTTGTCAACATCATGATCAAATCGCGCGGAGATTTCCCGTCGAATTCTGCGAATTTCATCAATTTCATAGTCTGCCATTTTAATCCTAACCATTTCAACGATAATAGTCTGTGATATTTCACTTACCTTCAGAAAATTAGACTTAGGTTAATATCTCAATAGTAACATCGCCATCTTTTATAACATCTAATATCAATTATTGCTTCAATTTTCTCATGCAAATTTGAACCAACAATATCCAATTCAATGATAACTTCTCTATTCCTGTTAACTTTTCCTCTAATCATTATGTTGGGCTCAATACCTTAAAGCCGATTCTATAGGCAGCAGGAAATCCAATTCGTAGACCGTAAATAGTAGCCGTTGGACGTTTAGAAAGAAGAAGGTCTGTGGCTTCTAAATCTTCATCAGCAATAGCATAATCACCTGTATCAATATCAACAACCAAAAACTTTCCTTTATGTGCTGCTTCAACTTTGTCCCGTATTTCAATCTGATAGAGTTCTTCGCCACGCGCGGCAATAAGTTCGTATGTGTTATCAAGATTTTTCATAATCATTCCTCATCAGGTATATCAACAAGGTAAATGGATTGAAACAGTATTTCCGTTGAAAACAGAAAGTTCGCAGCTGCTCAATCTGCAGCTTCTTTGCCTGCTTGTTTCGGAGTTTCGGGTTTTTCTGATGGTAAATCTGCAAATTTATATCCTGCCTTCCGGAATTCTTCATCCAATGCTCGGTAGTAAGTACCCAATTTTTCAGCATCATGCTTAAACCGCTCTGAGATTTCTTTTCGAATTCTGTGAATTTCGTCAAGTTCATAGTCTGCCATTTAGTCATCAACTCCTAAGCAATTAAGAGGCATTGCCAACACCAGTGTTGATAAGTCAAATTGTTGCTTCAATGTAGATGCTATATTGTTTTTCGTTATGTGACAATTATAGTCTCCAAGGATTTAAATGTCAAGGTAAACCAATTTGATATGCAATTAGCAGGAAATTTATCCTGTTTTCCGCTGGGATGGACGTTCATCCGTAAATCGTTTTGACTTCAACTCATACCTCGGCAATGAACCTTGTGGCACAACTTTGACGATAGCACGCAAACCCAAAGTGTCCCGGATAGCAGAAACTACAGCATCCGCAGTGTCAGAAGAATTTGGACTCGTAGATTCAATCTGGACTTCAAGTTCATCAAGCGTTTCTGTGCGATATGTACGGACAGAAAACTCTTGCACATCGGGAAACTGAAGGATGATGTTTTCAATCGTTGCGGGATATACGTTCAATCCTCTGATAATAATTGCATCGTCTAACCTTCCGATAACACCACCATCAAGCGCACGATGTTTGTTTCCACAACATGCAACCGTCTTCAGTTTAACATAATCACCCGTACGATAACGGATAACGGGCATGCCAACGCGTCCTAAATTGGTTATGACCAACTCCCCCTCATCAGCCGGATTGCAAGTCTCAGGATTAAGTACTTCACAGATGAATTCATCCTCATTTAAGTGGACGCTTTTTTGTGAATTGCACATCACACCCCATGCCCCCACCTCTGTTGCGCCAGCGTGGTCATAAGCACGTGCCCCCCATCTGTCTTCAATTCTCTGTTTAGTTGCCGGTATGCTTGCACCCGGTTCACCTGCGTGTATCGTCACCCGTATCTTAGATTCTTCGTTGAGATTGATTTCTAACTGTTTTGCGACTTCTGCAAGCCTGAGCGCGTAAGTAGGCGTGCAAACTAACACTGTAATATCGTTACTTAGAATTACACGTAGACGCTGTTCAGATGAGAAACCACCATTGGCAATTGTAAGTGCCCCAAGCTGCTGGGCACCGTGATAAGCACTCCAGAATCCAATAAATGGACCAAAAGAAAAAGCCATCATGAGACGGTCTGATGACGTAACACCTGCTGCATCATAGATGTCTCGCCAACATTTACCCCACCAATCCCACGATTCTCTTGTATCTAACCACCTTAGAGGTGATCCGGTTGTGCCAGATGTCTGGTGAAGACAAGTATAGTGTTCTAATGGATAGGTGAGATTAGTTCCGTAAGGTGGATGAGATACTTGATCCTCACTGAGTTCGTCTTTCGTCGTAAAAGGTAGTTGTTGATAGTCTTCTATAGACTGTACATCATTTGGATGAGTGATGCCCGCTTCGGTGAGTTTTTGTTTGTAGAAAGTGTTTGTTTTTAATATTTCCTGTAACATCTCACGGAAGAGATGTAGATTCTTATTTAATTGCATTGTGTTGAGATGGGTTTCCACAATCCTCTTCAAGTATAGGATAAACAATATCTGAACGAAGTGCTTGCGCAGCAAAATAGATAGCTGCAGACACACTATCGTGGGTCAATCTGGAATATTCATCAAGGAGTTGTTGAATTGTCTCTCCCGCAGCGAGTTTTTCTAATATTAGTTCAACAGTAATCCGTGTTCCGACTATAACAGGTTTTCCCATCATAATTGAAGGATCTGAATGAATAAGTTTGATATCCATAAATTGGTCCTCATTTTTCAAAGAAACATTTTGTATGTCCTAAGTATATCTTGTATTCTGATATTCGGGGGCATAAAAAGCAGGTAGTAGACTATCAACCCTTAGCAAACCACGCTGGGTCAATCTTATTTCATCAGACTCTGCGTTTACAATCAGC
The DNA here is from genome assembly GCA_965261435.1 of Candidatus Poribacteria bacterium. Classification (GTDB taxonomy): domain Bacteria; phylum Poribacteria; class WGA-4E; order WGA-4E; family WGA-3G; genus MSPOR6. Next base: position 87,920 of record CBDHDL010000021.1, on the reverse strand, counting down.
ATCCCATCGTTCTGTAGTTTGGAATATGCATCTCCATATTCCGACAGGATATCTGAGTTGAACTTCGTGTGAAAATAGGACGGATTGATTTTCCCAAGTTTCAGTTGTAGGATCATTTCACGTGTCAGTTTTTCTGTTTCAGTAGGTTTTAAAGCCCGGTATATTGGGAGTTCATCCACTTCAAGTTTTCCAAGATAGTCTCCCCAAGAGGGCGCATTCTGGAAATGAATTCCACTGAGATGTGAGAAAGAAGCGACTCCTGTTCCTATCATATCACTTCCCTGCCAGACAGCATCACGATACACAAACTTAGGCGGTTGGTCTTTCTTAATAACGGTATACGCACTGGATTGGTCATAACCCGCTTTTGCGAACTGTTCAAAGGCATATTGATGCCACTCACGCTTGAGTTTCCAATCTGCTACAGGTAATGCATCACCACCGAGTATATCCTTTGAATACACCGTATTGAAAGGTAATTCAAGTTGATAAACTGTAATACTGTCTGGATCAAGATCGATTGTTTTTCTAACAGTATCCCGCCAACTGTCCCATGTTTCACCAATCATACCAGAAATTAGGTCAATATTTACTTGATCAAATTGAAGATCTTTTATCCAAGGGGCGATGCGATATACCTCTTTTGATAGATGTGCTCTACCGTTTTCAGCCAGTATCTCATCATTCAGATTCTCAACACCAAGACTTAATCTTGTGACACCAATTGATTTGATAGCTTCCAATTTCTTCTTCGTGAGTGTTCCTGGTTCACATTCAAATGCAACCTCTTCCGCATTATCCCAAGGAAGTACCTTTTTAACGCGGTCTACCAAGTTGGTTAAGTGTTTTACACTGATATATGAGGGGGTACCTCCGCCGAAATAGACAAAGTGTAAAGGTCTATCTGCAATAGCAGGTTGTCTACTGTAGAGTTCAACTTCTTTTGCAAGCGCGTTCAGGTAAGTATCAATTTCTGAACTGTTCTTATCTGTGTATACACGAAAGTAGCAGAATTTACACCGTTTACGACAAAATGGGATGTGCATATACAAACCGAGAGTTGCATCTTTGCGTGGTTTCTCGGACAAAACGGTGTGGACTTCAGGTACTGTGGAATCATTCCATGTGGAATAGGGCGGATAATTAGATACAAAGACACTTCCAACAGTTGTATCCTTTGACTCTATTCCTGCTGTTGCTGGTTCTGGTATTGATTTGGACATAATATGATCCTTATTGTTCAGAACTTCGATTACCTAAACGATTGTATAATTTTATCACAAGAATTCTCAAAAAACAAACTTTATGACACTTGCTAAAGCTCAAACTCTTCCTATTTTTCACCAAAGCAATAGAGAAACCCATCTTCAGTACCTATGTATATTTTCCCATCAGACACACTCGGAGATGCTACGATGGATGAAGCGGTTTCATATTCCCAAACTTTCTTACCGTTAGTAATATTCAAACCGATAAATACACCGCGAGTCGTTCCAAAGAACACACGATTCCCAACAATGACAGGTGACGATTCTATGCGTGACTTTGCTGAGAAGGTCCATATTGAATTTCCATTTTCAGGTGAGATTGCATGTACCATCTTATCACGTCCTCCAATGATAACTAAGTCATCAGTTACAGCAGGTGATGAAAAAAATGGGAGTTGACGGTCAGGATTCTCATAACGCCATACTATATCACCAGAAATAAGGTCAATCCCCAATACTTCATTTCCATAAGTTCCACAGTATGCTTGGAAATAAGATGCGTCTGAAGAATCAAGGTCGGTTTTAGCAATGGCAGGACTTGCACCTACATACGCACCAAGATCGACTTGCCTTATCTGCTTACCATCTTCAGTATTAATCACACGTAAGAAACTATCACATCCTGCGACTATAGCAAATGTAGTGCCATCATCAGATCCTTGGTCTGATTTTATCCAGATTCCCGGTGTCCCGTGAACATAGCCTTCAGTCTCAAATTTCCATTGAAGGTCCCCTCTGTTCTTACTTAGACAATAAAGAAATCCGTCATACGAACCGAATAGGACATTTTCACCTGAAAAGTTAGCTGATGATATGATCTCTCCCTCCGATTTAAACTGCCATTTCATCTTACGGGTTGCAATATCTACAGCATGGAAAACACCATCACCATCCCCAAAAAAGATGACACCGTTTTGGATGGAGGGTGAAGATTTAATAGAAGATTCGGTGTTATACGTCCATATACTCTTACCACTATTAGCATCAAATGCATAGAGAACACCATCCGATGCACCTAAATACACGATCCCATCAACGACTGTAGCCGTAGACTCAATCATGTCTCCTGCCTTTGCTGTCCAGAGTAGGTCAAGTTTTTCAGGGAGTTGTGAGGCTGCTACACCTGTGAGTTGCGGGTTGCCACGGAAACTTGTCCAATTTGCATTCACATGATAGATAAAACAGATAGGCAAGATAAGTATTGCTAAAGTAATTACGAGTTTGTAGAGTTTCTTCATAGTATAGAACCAAAAATCAAAATAAATTTTCATAAAGTTCAATATAATCATTCATCTTTAAAGTACGTGGGTTAAATTGGGCAGTCCACTGAGTCGATGCTTCTTTTGCTAAAGTCGGTATATCAGTCGGATCTATATCATTTTGGACATGACAATCTTGTAAAGTGTTCGGTAATTCTCCTATACTTCTAAGTTCTTCAATTCTGTCCGATAGCATACCTAATGGATAAATCTCACCGTACATTTCACCAGCAACTTTCTGATTGAATCTAATAACGTGTGGCAACATCATTGCTACAGCAATTCCGTGTGTAATACCGTATCTGGTAGTTAAAGGATTCGCACATGCGTGAGCAGCACCCAGCATTGAATTTTCAATTGCAACTCCCGCAAGATATGCACCAAACAACATTTTTCCTCGGTACATGTCATTCTGATTTGCAATTGCAATTTCATAGTTTTCATTTAGGAGTTTCCAAGCCTGCAAGGAAAACATCTGTGACATTGTGTTGTGTCTGGTTGATACATAACTTTCAATTGCATGCGCTATTGCATCAATGCCTGTTATCGCTGCAACATCTTTCGGTAGTGTTGTAGTTAATGTGGGATCCAATAAAACAGTTTTAAATTGTGCTTTCTTGTCTCCACATGCCATTTTAATGTGTGTATCCTCCTGGGCAATTAATGCATAAGACTGCGCTTCACTTCCAGTACCGATTGTTGTAGGGATTCCAATAGATGGCAGCATCGGTTCTGTTGCTTTATTCGTTCCCCAATAGTCTTCCATCTTACCTCTGTTTGTTATCAGAAAATTCGCTCCCTTTGCAGTATCCATTGCACTACCACCACCCAAGCCAATTATCAGGTCAATCGGTGAATTTGCTTTTGCGTATTTAACAGCATCAACAACATGTTTCGTAGTTGGGTTTGGTTCAACTTTACTAAAGACATAGCACGTTATTTTCTCACTGTTGAGTGCTGATCTTGCTCTATTAAGTATATCTGCTTCCTGTATACCAGGATCAGTTACTATTAGGACACGACTTCCACCAAGTGCCAGGGTATATTCTGCAAGTTTCTCAATACAATTGTCTCCAAAGATAACGCGTTGTGTGAAAAAAGTGTCAAAGGAATTCATGAATAACTTGTCACGCAGTGGGTTGCGGTATTGCAGCTAAATGCGCTGCTGGCGTACCATTATAATAATTACCATCACAAGCATTGAGTAACCAATTACTAAGTCTATTTACAAGATCAGGATGTTCAGCAACAATGTCATTTTCTTCACGGTAATCTTCCTCAAGGTTATAGAGTTGAAAACTATCTGTCTTGTTTATATAACGCAGTTTCCATCCATCTGATGTAACCAATGCAGGACCTAATCGCGACGCATAAACAATACACTGATGACTCTGTTGATTATCTGGTTGATCCAGCAAACTTGGTAAGAATGATAATCCATCTTTGTCTTCTGGTAACGCTACACCGAGTAGTTCCGCAAATGTTGGCATTAGATCGTAATTTGCTAATTTGTGTTCAGACACACTCTCAGGCATGATCATTCCAGGATAACGAACGATGAAAGGGAGTCTTGTTCCACCTTCCCAACTTGAGAATTTCAACCCCGCCATACCGTCATTTCCGTTGAAGACATCCCCGCAAGTCTCAGAATAGAACTTAGATGTTATATCATCTAATCTTTCACCTGCTAAATCATGCTGCTTGCCTGCTGTTCGTCCTTCCTGACGGTAGTAAACTTCGTGTCCGTTATCGGATGTGAAGATAATCATCGTGCGGTCATCAATACCAAGGTTCTCAAGTTCATCCAAGATGATACCGACAGTTTCATCCAACTTTAGTATCATAGAAGCATATTCCTTCTCATACATAGTCAATCCATTTATGTGCTTAACATCTGGATGGATCTCTGGTATTGAGATAGGACCGTGTGGTAATTGTGAAGGGTGATAAAGAAAGAACGGTTCATTCTTGTGAGCGCGGAGGTATTCTATAATCTTGTCATTGAAAATATCTTGAGAATAGACTGTCTTTCCTTCGCGATTCCTACGAATTTCCTTGTTCTCCTCAGATTCACTATTTGGATGCTTTCCACAATCGGCATGTGTATTTCCAGGAATTTCAATTAAATTACCATTTTCAAAAAGGAATGGTGGATAGAAACCGTGACATCTCTGATGGTCATAATATCCATAGTGATAATGCCATCCATGACGTTGTATACGGTTTGCAGTTGTTGCGAAACCCCATTCAAGTTTACCGATCTGTCCAGTTGCATAACCCGCATGCTCTGCGATTTGAGCCAAGAAGACGTCATCAGCACTTGCCTGAAGACCCGTCGTATGGATTAGTTCTGAGATTTCATCTGGATTCATTTCTCCAGTACTAATACTCTTATAGATTCCAGCTCTGGTATACGTCCATCTCCCTTCATGACAATCGTGTATTCCTGTCAGCATACTTGCACGCGATGGAGCACAGAAAGCACAACCATAAGCGTGATTGAAACGCATACCTTCATTTGCCAGTCTGTCAATATTCGGTGTTTCAAAATGTTGTTGTCCATAGCAGCTGAGCATTCCACGACCAAGATCATCAGCATAGATAAGAATAATGTTAGGTTTATCTGTCATAAGGTGTTTATATTTCCTGATATAATCTATGTAGAATTCTACTGTTTTATTTTTCTACACCAACCCAGTAGATGCGGTTTCATGAACATCAATTTATTAATTCGGTAATTTCCCATTCACATGAAGAGAGTGTACCACCTGATGACGAGGTTTCCTAACCTCGCTAAATTACTGAAATATTTAATCAATCTTCATACAGATTGTGCTACTTGATTGAGAACGGGCATCTGGTGTGTTCGGACAACCTTTTGGCACATATTTAAATCAATTGTTTATGCATACCGCACAATTATGTGTAACTGATATTGTGCATATAGTATAACACACAAATTAGATTATATTTAGTCTATTTGTGTTTTAGGGTGTGTAATGTTTTTGTCACTAAACATTCAATACCTTCACCAACAATAGACATTCTGTTAGATTGTGCCAGTTGTAGCACATATTTCCAGATTGTGCTTCTTTGTTCCCGATCAAAGTCATATAATGATCCAGAAAACCCTTCCGTGTCCTCCGCGTAATCCGGGATTCAGACAAATTGAGTGACAAAATATTTACACACCCTTCATTTTCTTTGACTTTACATCTATCAAGTGATATACTGAACATAGGTATCCCTTCCTTTGATTTAAGGTTAATATTTGGAAAGGATACCATTTTTTCATAGATTTTACAACTATCAAAGACAATCCGACAATCCGGGTGTGTAAAGTTTTTGCACAGAAGGTTATGCGGCTTTTGTGTCTGGATACCAATAATCATTCCAATCATCATTTTTCAAAAGACACCGCATCTTTAGAACAGCATTGATCCCCGGTTCCTTCCATCTCATTGAAGCTTGTTTACATCTTTCTGCAACGACATGTTTACAAGCACTCTCAATCACCCCACTGCCAATCTGATATCCCTTTTCTCTAAACGCTTTATACGCCATACGCTTTGCATGTTTTTCAAAATATCTCGCTTCTCTTTCTAAAATATCCGAGACCTCCGGGTGCTTGGTGGATAAGGAGCGTATCCTTGAGCAAACTTCTGGGATATTACCATCGTAAAGTGAGCGGTTCGTTTCGTTTATCCATGCGTCTATTGCTTCTGTTTCCATCTCACCGAAGGCAAGTTTAGCCACATTATACAGATGAGATTTGGCGTGCATGTAATCCACAATCTGAACAGCATTCGGAAAGTATTCTTCCGCAATCTTCCATATCCACGCAGCACCATCACCTATAAAAACAATCTCTTGCTTATCTATATCTACTTGATAAATGCCACACTGGGTGGCTAACTCATACAACTCCTTACCAAAACGTGCCGCATCCTCACGACTTGCCACATAACGAATACTCTCTGTTCTCGCACGCGATAGCGCAGCAGAACTATCGGGCGGAACCGGATAGTCTCTGTAAACACACCCCGCTTTTACTTCTTTCCATCCTTCCGGGGAGTTGGTATGACATCCATCACAACTTACATACCAACGCTGATGATCTTCAAGTTCTTGTTTTTCCACTTGATCAGGGATATTCAAATCCTCTGAAAACTCACCCACGATTTGATGGATTGTCTCATGGCTCACTTTTATACCTTGATGCGACAACTCCTTAGCCGCTGCTCTGAAGTTAAGTTGTGCCGCAAGACGACACATCACCACAATCACTTCCTGCGTATATTGACCTCTCAACTTTTGTTTATCATCCCACGCCACATGATAATGCCCATTCACACAACCATATACCCAACGCTCCACTTGGACAACGCCACATTTTGTCGTAACGTTCCGCTTCCTTTTATACCGAGGACGACACGCTTCACCACACTCAGGGCAATCTATAGGTTCATTCGCTTCTTCATTGGCTTGATGAGATAAAAACATCTCTAAAAACTTTTGGCTTAATAAACGAAATCCATCAAAGACACAAGACTCCGCATCTGACAATGACATAACGGGTTCAGAGAAACACTTTCCTATCACCTCATTTATTGATTCCACAAAACTTTCATACGCTTCTTGAATCTCTTTGTTTTCAGAGACTACTAATGGTATACTTAACATCGGTATCCTCTCCTGTTGTAAGATAATAATATTTGGAAAGGATACCATTTTTCTACTAACATCTCAAGTACTAACTAATCGAGACTTGTGCAAAAACTTTACACACCCGACAATCCAGTGACAAAAACTTTACACACCCTCAGGTAGTGAAATAACAGACACGAAAGGTGTTGTTGGAGACTATCACTATGAAGAAATCACAACAACCGATGTTGGAGATAATGTTTTGACCAGATATGCAAGTGATGCTAACGCGCCTATAAAATCTTGGACTCGTACAATTGCTATACAACGTTCTCATATTCCTCAACAACATAAATGGGAATCGTTGACTACCATTTCGAATATTGCTGAAAATTATCAAGTCAAGGATTCGTATTCTCTCGTAATTACAAACGGTAAAGCAAAATTACCCAAAAACCATCAAAGTATTCAATTTGATGGTAAGTTTTCTTATTCTGTCAGTTCAAGGAATATGAATAATAGTATCAAAAACATTAAAATGGCTATTAATAAATGCATTGCTGGGTCCTTGGTTATTGCCCAAAAGAAGTGTAGCGTATTCCCTATAACAAAAGTTGCGGATTCTTTTCTTCCATATACTGAACTCTATTTTCCACCTGCAGAATTAAAGAAGTAGTTTAGGTAAGAACAATTTAGAGTATCAATTTGAATAAGCAAGTAACACAAAGGTGGAGTAGAAAAATTAGGAGATAATAATTAGATGTTTAGTGACATTTTGACTAATAAATGGTTTATGAGAACGTGTTTACTGATAATTATTGCATGCATTGTGTTTATTGTGTTTGTGGAAATAGACGCAACAAGGTTTAAGCGTGGAATGATGGAAGAACAAAAACAAGTTGAAACCCTTCAACAAGTGGATGCAATCCCTGACACCGAATCAATACCAGACATATCTCCTATGGAAAGCACAACACCACGCGAAGAGAATCCGATAGTTGAGTCTTCAGATGTTTTAGAGACTGGCATCATATCCGATCCAGGACAGGAACAACAAACTGTAACGCAGGAGAAAACCGCAGACGCACCCGAAGTATCGCCGTTTGGTTTCGGACCTTATCCCGAAGTACCAGAAGGAATGCTTGACTCTATAGGACAGCCTTATAAACCTGTATGGAAAAGTGCAAATTGGCCGAATCGTGGTCTCCCAGAAAGAGCAGAATTGATGTCTCGTGTAGCTATCAAATCTTGGAAAGAGGGACTTCAACGTGATTGGATTGGTATTGGTGGGGCTTACGGAAAATTCTATTTCAACTATCCTAACACCGTCTACGTTTGGTATGGAGAAAAAGAAAACGACGACGGCAGTATTACCCGATATATTACACGTGCCAAGGGAATGAGTTTATCTCTTGAGCAAATGCGTAAAGGTATTGTTCCCCCGGAGTGCATGTGTTAGATGGTGAAAAGGAAGGCATTGATCCTTATGAATATCTTGGCCTTCCCAAACAATAAAAAGGAGATAATATGTTTAATCGAAATTATGTGCGAATAATGCCATTACTTGCTGTGATTTTAGTGATCGCAACAGGGACCTATGTGAATGCAAATCGACAAGGTGGATATGCAGAGGAAGTTAATCCTGATGGAACAGGTTGGAAAGTGCATTGGGATTGGAATGAAGTACAAACTGCCTCTGCTACCGCATCCATAAGTAAAAACACTGGTAGAAGTGACTTATGTGTTCCATATACTGATGTATTTCAATTGGCATCTTATTCCACTAAAGCACTCAATTCCAATAATGAGGTAAATAGAGGTGCGCGATCTTTATGTACAGGTAAAACGGGGCCTGACAATGATACCTATGAAGGACACGAAAGTGATCATTTATTATCGAGGGTAAAGTTTTTGATTTCACATTAGATAAAAGGAATCGACAATGATAAATGAACAACGCGTACTTTTACAGACTGTTTCAAGCGATTGTAGCAGTTCCGTTTTACTTCCAAATGGCGTAACAGCTCGGTTTGGAGGGGGTCTAGTAAATGATATGGCGATTTCTCCAGATGGAAATTATATCGCTGTGGCTAGTGATATAGGGCTTTGGCTATATGAAATATCTACGGAGTCTTCTTATACACTTTGGGACACAAGACAACATACAATACCTTCAGCTGTGACATTTTCACCATCTGGAGAGTGGGTTTTAACAGGACATCCAGATGGGAATGTCCATGTGTGGAATGTTGTTAATGGAAAGTGTTTAGCTGAGTTGAAAACGGAGGAGCGGATATGGGAACATGGACTTCACACTCTTGTTTTTTCACCTGATGGACAAAAACTCGCTGTTTCGGGCGGATGGAACCACTATAGTGTTGATGTCTGGGAAGTGAAACCCGAGAGTTTGCCAAATCGTTTGCATTTCAAGCACATATTAACCGTTAACTCTGCCCCTGGGAAAACCACAAGCACATCAAGACATGTTGGTCCAGTTGCTTTTTCGTCCGATGGAAGTTTGTTAGCGTGTGCCAGTCCGAATGATTCTGCTAAGGGTTTACCATATATAGACGATATCATTTCGGTATGGGAGGTTGAAACAGGAAAACACATTTCTTCTTTGACTGGCCTCACCGATTCAGCATATTCAATTTGTTTTTCACCGTGCGGGCGATACCTGGTCGCTACTGATGGGCAGGGCAAAACACAAATTTGGGACGTTATGACTTGGCAGTTGTGGCAGACATATCTTGAAGATGGATCCCCTTATCAAATTGCATCATATTCTTCTAATGGTATATTAAGAGTAGCTACGTTTTCTGATGGTGATGATGTTCTAAAGATCTGGGAGCCAGAAAAAGGAAATGTATTTACAACACCACAAGAAGGCAGTGGTTTGTATCGACCATATTTTTTAAGTGGAACACATCTTGCATTTTCTGACAAAATTGAAATAAAAGTGTGGGATGTAGAAAAAGAACACATATATATTATAAGTCAGGCACATGTCACGCCCCCCAAATCTATCCTTTTTTCTCCGGATATGAAAGCAATTGTTACTTTATTACTAGGTAATGGTGTATGTATATGGAATACTGTCATGCCACAGCAACCTCCAAAACTTTTTAGACCGATAGGTCGAAAAGTAAAATCTAATTGTTGGTGTTGGGAGAAGTATCTTTCTGTGGAAATGTCATATAGTGGGAAGTCCTACGTCACCTCGGCAGACGATACTTATGTCAAACTGTGGCAGATTGGCAACAACACACCTCTTGCAGTATTTAGAACGTTTGCAGAACCTCAGTGTGCAGCGTTTTCCCCTATTACGAATTTGCTTGCATGTAGAGACAAAGCAGCACAGATTTATATATGGGATGTCCAAAGTAGCCAGTTGTGCCACACTTTTAAAGGAAAATATCCAGAAGCATTAGGAGTCTCATTTCAAAAAATAGCATTCAGTCTGAATGGTGAATATTTTGTCAGTAACAGAGATTTGCTATACGATTTTGTAAATGAGAAGATGGTTGCCCAATTTCCAGTAGAGGATGATGATTTTTATTTCCACATGTTTTCTCAGGATAGCACATTGGTTGTGGGAGAAAATGAAGAAGAGATATTATTATGGAATATTCAAGAATGTGAATATATATTTTCAATTCCTAAACCTAAAGCTTGGATGTATTTAGATATAGAGGCATTAACACTATCACCATGCGGTAGGTATTTGGCAGCCAGTTGTCCCGAAAGCAATTTGGATAGCAGCACACAGCGGCAATCTATCCATTTGTGGTCAGTTAGGAAAGGTGACTTGCTCGTTATTCTTGAAGTAGATTTTCCTATTTTAGCTCTCTCATTCTCACCGGATAGCAAGGTTTTAGCAAGTGGGATGGATGATGGCACTATTCTACTCTGGGACCTAAACCCTTACCTGAAAAACACATAAGGAGTATTTTTGAAACAAGGCGCGTTTATCACCATACTTTTTCTACTTTTCGCGGCTGTCGTTTTAGCAGGTACGTCGGAAGAACATCAAGACTGCCCTGCTACTATAAGTGTTATAGGTAATCATGTTGCATAAAACAGGTGAAATGATGCTTACCGGTTCATGACGATGGATATGCGGGGTCTACAATCTGGCACTAATGCCGTTGAAACAGTTTCCACTGTTGTTAGGAAGTTCACAAAACACAACGAAATAAGGAAAGTTAACCGACACCCTTTACGAGTGGTGTCAAAACGATAGGAGTGGACATATGAAACGGAAATTGTATTTAGACATTGCGCTTCTCATAGTAATTCTTGGAGGTGTAAGTGCTTTCGTTTTTATGCAGCAGCACACACCTGCCACGGAAGCACAAACGCAGGAAGTTGTGGAAGCACCTGCTACGGGATGTTGTGGTGCCTCCACAGTTGAAGGTGAGACTTCGTCTGAAACTGCGGGTGGATGTTGTGGAACATCTTAATCCGATGCATCGCAAAGTGTTGATAACTCACAACAGGTGCAACCTTCGGGTACACCTAAAACAGCCGGAACTTCCATCCAAACACCCCAAAGCGAAGATGTAGACACTGGCGGATGTGGATGTGGTAGTTAATAATTTGTCAATGTAAACCTTTTACTTGCGCTTTGAAATGAAGCGTGAATCTAATCTATTATGATGCCCAATGTGACATAACAATAAAAGGAGAATTATAATGTTTTTGAAAAAAGTTCTGAATCAACCGAATCTGGTAGGCACCGTCCTGATAGCCTGATGGTTTGTACGGGTTTTGTTTATACTTTCGCTTCTGAGGGTTTTAATGTGGAAACTGTCACAGGTGGCGAAGTAGAGGCATGGCTCGCAGCGGCAGGTGGGGGGATCATATAGTGGTGGTCCAGAACCGTGTGAATGTCTGGAGTTGTTTCTTCTTTCTTATGACAGCTGTCCAACTGATTTGTGTAAATCTGATGATGATGAGGAAGAGGGTCATTGTGGGAATGATAGGGCATATTGTTCAGAAAACTGTGCTCACAGACATAAATGTAAGGAATGTGAAATTTTAGGAGCTGAGGATTATAAATGTGGAAATACAGGTGATTTATGCGGCGACACACCACAAGATTGTGAACCTCAACCTGATGATGATGATGATGATGACTTTGGTGGCGAAGCTCTTAAGAGGGATTACTAAACATTTGTTCATACAAAAACGGGATACTATCTCAATACTGTATCCCGTTTTAACAAGGTTTTTGAGATGAAAAATCAGATATTGCAGATTTCAACGCAAGGCATAGACATTGATACTAATGTAAATACATGGGGACTTCCAGAGGGAGCAATTGCTCGGTTCGGAAAAGGTGATGAGCATGATTTAGCATTTTCTCCTGATGGTAAGTATCTCGCTGTCGGGACATGGGTTGGCGTTTGGTGGTATGACGTTTCTACATGGTCTCCTATCGCATTATGGGAAACAGAAGGAGCGGCTAAAGAGATTACCTTCTCTCCCAACAGGGAACGGTTTATAATCTGCAGTAGCCTTGGAATAACCAAGGTATTTGATATTCCTACAGGCGATTGTGTTTCTCAAGCAAGATTTCCATTCGGAATTTCCAGTGTAGCGTTTTCGGTTGATAATCAGCACTTCGCTACATCTACGGGACGTTCGAGTGTGGCTTATGTCTGGTGTACTGATACTTGTAAGCAGATTGCCCAACTTTCAATCGAACCGGAAACAGAGTTAGAACAGCGTAGAGTTATGGGCAGACCGATCTGTTTCTCCCCCGATGGACAACTCCTTGCTCATGCCAGTCCAGTAGATACTAAAGGTATCGCTGATTTCATTTCAGTCTGGGATATGAAAACATTTGAACCTATTTCTTCTATTAGAGACTATACCACACGGATAGATACGCTTGCATTTTCACCATGTGGTAAGTTTCTTGCCGTAGGAGATGCATCTGGCATGCTTAAGGAGTGGGATATAATTAAGGGGAACCTTACAGACAACCATATCAAGACTTCATCAGATTATCCAAAATTTATTCAGGTTATACCTTCCTACACGACATCAGGACAATTACGCGCTGCTTGTGGAAGTGGTTCAAAAATAGCCGTATGGAACGTTGAAGATAGTGAAAAGATAGATGAGTTTGAATATGGATGGCACATCTTTTCTTGCAACTTTTTAAATGGAACGCATCTTGCTGTCCATAATCCGTTGAAAGTGTGGATTGAAAACTCATCGGACAGAGGTGTTAGGATTTTAGGGCACAGTGATATCTCTACTCTCCCGGCCTTTTCGCCTGATGGGAAGACACTTGTAAGTGTGGGTAGTAGTAGTGCTCACTGTTGGGATGTTTTAGAAAAACGGTGGCAACAGCAGATTTATAATAATAAAAGGTCAATAAGACAAATCTATTTTTCGCCAGAGGGAAGTATGCATGCCCGTGGTACTGTCAGGAATACAAACACAGGTATCGTATGGAATGTTGAAACTGACGAAGTCCTGGCAACTTTCACAGAGCCGGATACACGCCCAAGAGCCTCTGCATCCGCTCCAACGACAGGGACTTGTGCGTTTGGAGATTTAGCGGGAAATTGTTATGTGTTTGATGGAAAAGAACCTTTAAAAATACTATCTGGACATGCAGGTGCAATTCAGTCGATTGCTTTTAGTACGGATGGTGAGCAACTTGCCTGCACTTCAAGCGAGGGTTCTGCTTTTGTGTGGGATGTCGCTTCAAGCCAACAGGTTGCCACGCTTTCTACAACAATCAGGGGCATAGATACTAACCTGTACATAGGAGATGCAAATCAACTGCAAAGACGCCTAAAAATACTTAATTATACATCCACACCATCGAAACCGAAACAGCGCAGAGTACAGACGATAGTTTTTTCACCGAGTAGAGATGTGATCGCTGGGGGTATGTCTGGCGAAATACGTTTGTGGAATGCCACAACACATGAAGTGCAATTAGCAATGCTTCCTCCCAAGGGTTGTACGTACCCCTATGCTTTGGCATTCACGCCTTGTGGACAGTATCTCGCATCCGGATCCTGGTGGAGTGGAACGGATAAAGTTTCCATCCGGTTATGGGACGTTAAAAATGGTGAAAATATTGCAACGCTATGGAGCCATTCGACTGATGTTGAATATCTGGCGTTTTCCCCGGATGGTACGCTATTAGCAAGTGGGGGTTTTGACGGTGTCATCTATTTGTGGGATTTGAAACCTTACTTGAATATATAAGGAAGACATTTTGAAACTTACCACACTTAGCATTACTATTTTCCTATTAACACTGTCTGTTGTTATGGCGGATACATTGAAGGAACATCATGAATGTCCTGCGCCGATTGGTGTGATGAGTGAACATCAGCATAAAGCAGGTGAAATGATGCTCGGTTATCGATTCATGACGATGAATATGCAAGGCCTACAATCTGGTACGGATGTCGTTGAAACTGCGGATGTGCTAACAGACTTTATGATGGCACCAACTACTATGGACATGAGAATGCACATGTTTGGTGCAATGTATGCTCCGCATGACAAGATTACGTTCATGGGGATGACAAGTTATCAACAACGTCACATGGAGATGGAGGGTGCACACCTACACACAACAGGACACCACGATCATCCCGTAGGCATGCACGAAATGTCAAGTGCAGGTATCGGTGATGTCAAACTGGAATCGCTTTTGACGTTGTGTAAAGGACATAACTTTACGTTTCTTGGCAATGTGGTGTATCGTTTCCTATAGGATCCATTGCACAGCAAGCAGACGATCGAGACGTTCTTCCTTATCCGATGCAATTAGGTGGCGGTTCTTTTGAAGCACGTCCCGGGATAACGTTTTTCAGAACGCGAGGCAATTGGTCTTACGGTGGTCAGCTGCGTGGGACGTTTCCGTTGAATACCAATGCCAGTGAGTATCGGCACAGGAACACGCTTACTGCTACAACTTGGGGTGCGCGACAGATTAACAATTGGATCAGTCTCATCGCGAGGTTAATGTGTTATTTAGCACAAGTCGTTCATGTAAATACTTACTGAATAATATCTGATTAGAGGTTAGTTCATTTGGTCTTGACACATCACGTAAAAATGCGTATAATATAACACATCTCATAACATAATTGGAGACTTAAAAAACCAAATGTCCTCTCGTAGAAAGTCTCGCATTCTGGCAATGCAACTATTATATCAAATTCACCAAAATGAAGAACCAGTGAAGAGCATCGCAAACAAGTTTTGGACGAGTCAGGATATCTCTTTTGATTTACGTCCTTTTGCATTAGAACTTGTTGAAGGTACGACAGATAATCTTGAAGCGATTGATGCAGAGTTACAAATTACGTCAAAAAACTGGAAACTCCATCGAATGCCTATTGTTGACCTATCAATCCTACGTATGGCAACTTATGAAATCCTATATGTCAATGAAATCGACCCCGCAACCTCCATAAACGAGGCGATTGAAATTGCAAAGTCTTACAGCACACTTAATTCTCCAAAATTCATCAACGGTGTTCTTGACAATATTCGAAAAAGACATGAGAATATTTTTGAGGGGTAACGCTACTAAATATATAACAAACTGAATATATAATCTGAAAAATAAAATTATCAGGACTTACACACTCCCCCGGTAGGTGCGGTTTCTAACCAATGCAGAATACCAAACGCGTATTCTGCCGCATCCTGTGAAAATAGGTGAAATTTGGTCATTTTGCGTAAGTCTTAATTATCATACCATTTAATGATGATGAAGTTGAACATTAAAACTGTATCGTTTTTCCTTCTGTTTTTCCTACCGTTTTATCTTAACGCAGCACAAGAGTTTAAATTCGTTGGAGAATTTGGCGGAAAAGGAGAAGGAGAAGCGCAATTCGCTGAGATACTCTATCTGGCATTTGGTAATGATGGATCAATCTTCATTACTGATACCGATAATTTCAAAATACACAAGTTTACTAAGGACGGTAACTTTACTTTTGACATAAAGGTAGAGGATAACTCAGAATTTAGATTTCTAAAACCTACAGCCATCGCTATCGGCACTGACAGTGCTATTTATGTAATGGATTGGTTGTTGGAACACATACCAGGCACTTATAATCCAAAATTATTCAACTACGGTCCCGGTATTCACAAATTTGATCCACAAGGACAATTTATTGCATCCTATCCAATACAGGACTACAATAAGAAAGCAGAGATCCTTAGTGCAGCTGTACCTGGATTAGACAGTGAAGGAAAATATGCACTGATTATTCCACAGGGGGATACAAAGCGCGAGTTTCTAATGACAGTTGATGCAGACAATAACCTATTTGTACATGATGATGGTATAATATATAAACTGGATTCGGACGGTACCCCTATTGGTCAATTCGCTATTTCGCAACCCGGTATGGGTCAGATCATTCACCCCGTAGATATGAGTGTGGATGGATCTGGTAACTTATACATTGTTGATGAAAAAGGACATCGGATTGTTCAGTATAGTTCAGAGGGGAAGTTTATCAGCGCATTCGGCGAATACGGTGATGAAGATGGACAATTCATTAGTCCTTATCGGATAACTACGCTGAAAGATGGCTCGCTTTTGGTCGTGGACAAAGCAAAGTACATCAAAGACTTCCTCTCAACGCTACCGAAGCGACTTGATGATCCGACACCACGCTATGACGGGTTTTCAAGAACATTTCGTTACAGACTCCGTAGAATACAACGATTCACATCTAAGGGTAAATATACACGCAAGACACTCATTCCTTTCCAAAGGGAAGTCGAACGAGATGTAGCACTTCAACTCAAAGGTATGGATACTAATGGCAACCTATACTATCTCAATCCAACAGCATTGAGATTTAGGAAATATGCACCTTCTAAAGCCTTATTCTCTTCAATGTTTCAAACAGAACTTAAGCTCCGGTTGACACGTGATTTGCATGACATTGAGATTGATAATCAGGATGATCTTGATGCGGATTTATACACGAAGGCAGATTTTGACGAACAGATTATCCAAGACTCTGCAAATGCCAATATTACCTTCTCTTATGATTTTAACGAAGACTTTCGTCTTGCCCTCTCAAATCGTCTGATGTTTATTCGTATGACTGATACGAGTTACTATCGCGCTCAGGATTTTGAGGATTTTCGTGGGACTTTCAATCAAGATGATAGATCAACAGAAATTTCTTGGGATAATCGAATTCAACTGGACTTAACTTGGACACGTGACCACACTGTTTTTAACTATCGTGAGGTACGTGCTTTTGCATATTTCAGCACGGTAAATCTGGATTTCATCAACGATGCTATTGACAGAAGCAATTTTCGATATTTTGACTTCCATGCGAAACTGTCTGATTGGGGTGGCGGTGTCTATTATGATTTTAACCGAAAATTCCGCCTAAATTTTCAAATTACACACTTCTTTGGTAAAAATAGATACACCTATATTGATGAAACAGAAGACCTCTATGCTACGGGGTTTCAACAAGCAGACACGATGCGAGCTGTTCTATTCATAAACGGATTCTTTTAGCAATAACTTATTAACAACCTAATAATACCATTTCTAATTGAAAATGTCTCTTTTTGTACCACAAACTTTCAGTTTGTGTCCTAAAGAATAACTACCATAATAACCGCCTAATGAGACAATAATTTATAGAAATGGTATAACTAAGTCTGGATAAAGAAATTGGATACAAAAGAAGAGAAAAAGAACAACAATATTAACGCGCTACAGCATCTACCATCAATTGATAAACTCCTATCACTGCCTGAGATGGAAGAGTTACAAACATCCTTTTCAAGGAATCTGGTTACAGATGCTTTACGCACTGTAGTTGCAGAACTAAGAGATAAGATATTAAAAGGTGCGGAAGATTTTGTATTACCTGTTTCATCTGAATTTGTAACATTGGCTCGTAAGAAGATTGAGGAAAGAACCCGTCCCCCACTTAGCAATGTCGTTAATGCTACAGGAACTGTTACGCATACAAATCTCGGGAGATCATTGCTAACGCAATCCGCGCTTAATGGTCTTCAAAATGCTGCACAGAATTATGTTAATTTGGAATATGACTTAGAAACTGGAAAACGTGGACATCGAGACAGAATCACCGAAACGCTGCTACAACAATTGACTGGTTCTGAGGCATCCACCATTGTTAATAACAATGCAGCAGCAGTTTTAATTGCACTTCAAACAGTTGCAGAAGGTAAAGAGGTAATCGTATCACGTGGAGAACTGATAGAAATCGGTGGTGCTTTCCGAATTCCTGATGTGATGACATCAAGTGGTGCTATTCTTAGAGAAGTAGGAACGACAAATCGCACGCACCTGCATGACTATGCTGAGGCGATTAACGAAAACACAGCACTACTATTGAAAGTTCATCCCAGTAACTATAAAATTGTAGGTTTTACCTCTACACCAGAAATTACTGAATTGACACAACTCGGTGCAGAACACGGTATTACAACAATGGAAGATTTAGGGAGTGGTGCACTTATTGATCTCTCTCAGTATGGACTTCCTTATGAACCTATTGTCGCTGATAGCATTTCTTGCGGTGTTGATATTGTAACTTTTAGTGGTGACAAATTGTTAGGAGGACCGCAAGCAGGTATCATTGTTGGTAAAGAGGAATGGATCCAGAAAATACGCAAGAATCCACTTATGCGTGCATTGCGAGTTGATAAACTCATCATCGCAGCCTTGGCTGCAACATTGCAAGATTACCTTTTTGATGACTCAATTACTGAAAACTTCCCGATGCTTAGTCGATATACGCGTTCTATGGACGAATTACTCCCTATTGCCGTACATCTTGCGGATAGACTAAAAGTTGTATTTGAGAAGAAGGTTTCCATTAATGTGTCTGAAACACAATCAGAGATTGGAAGTGGATCGCTACCGGTTGAAACATTGCCAAGTATCGCTGTAATGCTTACACCTCAAACGACATCTGTAGATAGACTATCTGAGTATTTTAGAGTTGGTAGTACACCTATCATCGGACGGATTGAAGATGAGCAATTATGGTTTGATGTCCGGACGTTATATGTTATGGAACAGGAACTGTTAATTGAAACTGCTGCCGAAGTAGCGAAGAAACTATAAGGAAGATTTCAAAACATGAATCGGAATTTAATATGATGAGTGTCCATCAATATACGGGCATATTATCTATTGCGATTTGCCTACTATGTGCATGTTCGGAGCCTTCTCATAAATCGTTCAAGTCAATGGAATATGCTGTTAGTTACGTTTCACCGATTGATGGTGCAGAAATGCAGTTGATTCCATCAGGTACATTTCAGATGGGTAATGCTACGGAGGGGACAGGTGATCCAGATGAATATCCAGTTCATGAGGTATATTTAGATGCGTTTTACATGGATGTCTATGAGGTTACGAATGCACGATACCAGCAGTTCGTCACCGCAACTGGATATCCAGAACCACCGCTTTGGCATGACACAAAGTTCAACAGACCTGATTCTCCTGTTGTCAATGTAGGTTGGAAAGATGCTGTTGCGTTTGCAAATTGGTCACACAAGAGGTTACCTACAGAGGCAGAATGGGAATATGCAGCCCGTGGGGGATTTGTAAGAAATAATAGTCCTACGGGTGATGAGATTACGCATAATGATGCAAATATAGGTGGGATCGGAGGAAATGACATCTGGGTAAAGGTAGCACCAGTAGGGAGTTTTCCACCGAACGGTCACGGTCTGTTTGATATCACAGGAAATGTTTGGGAATGGTGTTTTGACGAATATAACGCCAATTTTTATCTTATGTCTCCAATAGAGAATCCTCGTTTTGGTAGAGAATCTGCACCGGAAATTGAGAACTTTCGAATCTTACGCGGTGGTGGATGGGGTGGTATCCCTGATGAATTACGCGTTTCTGATAGATGGTATCATCTCACTTCGGGGAGTACAATTGGTTTTCGATGCGTTAAGGATATAGATTGAGTAGATAAACATCATCAAATTGCAATGACCTTCATTTAGTTATTTGACTTCTGAGAAAATTAGATTAAGGTAATTATAATATGTCAGTCAGTGTTGAATTAGATCATATTACTAAAGCTTTTGATACTACAATTGCTGTCAACGATGTTTCATTGACAATTGATTCTGGAGAACTGTTTTTTTTATTGGGACCTTCAGGTTGTGGTAAATCGACATTACTCCGTGTCATTGCGGGTTTTTATCGTCCAGATGTAGGCGTGTTGAAGTTTGACAATTTGGAAATGAACAACGTACCGCCACATCAGCGAAATACGGGAATGGTTTTCCAAAACTATGCATTGTGGCCTCACATGACCGTTGCAGAAAATGTTGAATACGGATTGGTATTACGAAAACTTGATAGATTAGAACGGAAGGATAAAATAGAATCCGTGCTTGAAATGGTGCAAATGTCTGAATACCGAGATAGACCCGTCAACACGCTTTCAGGTGGTCAACAGCAACGTATCGCTTTGGCACGTGCATTAGTAATAGAACCGAGTGTATTGCTACTTGATGAACCGTTGAGTAATTTGGATGCCGCATTACGTCAGAATCTACGTGATGAAATTAAGCAGATCCATAGTCGTACGCAAATTACGACAATATACGTTACACATGACCAGATTGAGGCTATTTCAATGGCTGACAGAATGGCAATTATGAAAGACGGTGTCTTTGTTCAAGTTGGCAGTCCACGTGAAATTTATCAATCGCCAGCAGATTCATTCGTTGCAAGTTTTGTCGGTGAAACAAACTTCATTACTGGCAACATACAGGATGTGTCTGATGGCAACGCAACCATTGAAACACCTGTCGGCATTCTTTACTCTGAGTGCATTTACCACGACTTCACTCCCGGACAGGAAGTGAGTTGCTCCATCCGTCCTGAGGCTATCAAACTTAATGGTAAGTTAGGACAAAACACATTAGCAAGCCGAAATAGGAACGGTAACATACCTCGGTAGAGTTGAGGAATATGAACTTATAATTGAAGACTCATTAAAGTTAAAAGCAATTATACATGATCCAGGTACGGATTCAAAGAAGACAGGTGAAACCGTTAAAATCTCACTTTCACCGAACGCAGTCGTCCCTTTACCAATAGACGATTAACTTCTACCATGTCAAGAATACAATTAACACCCAATCAAAAAGAAGCATTAAACATTGAGAATCACATCTGCGTAACTGCTGGTGCGGGGTCAGGGAAGACTGCTGTACTGGTTGATCGCTATCTTCAAATATTGAAGCAAAGGAATGATGTTAAGCCTGATCAGATTGTTGCTATCTCATTTACAGACAAAGCTGCTGCAGAGATGAAGGGACGGATCATTGAGAATTTAGGTGAGCCTGAGAATGCTGATATACGTGATAAACACCTTGAAGAGATGTATACTGCTCCTATATCAACTATTCATTCCTTTTGCTCACGTATCTTAAGAGAAAATCCGTTTCAGGCAGCTGTGCCAGCCAACTTTGGTATTCTTGAGAACATTGAAAAGAAATTATTGCTAAAACAAACAATAAAAGATACACTTCAGGAAATAGCAACAAACACACAGGATAGACATCGGACTGAATTGAAATGCTGTTTGGAAAGTCTTCTGGACAGAGAAAAACTTGTTGATATTCTTACCTCTATGGTGGACAAACGGGAAATAATACAACATCTGTTAGAAACTGTATACACAGATTCAACTAAAGAAAGACTACCTAAAGAATGGGAGAAAGCATTTCAAGGGTATTTGCCATCAGAAGCAGAGGTAGATGAATTCATTAAATGTCTAACTGCTGTACTACAAGTGTCCAGAGGTAAGAATACTGATGGAGTTCACCGTCTAATTTCAGAATTCAAATCACTTCAGGACTTAAAGGCAAGTTCTTCAGAAGTACTGATTTATCTTAGAGAGATTAGCAAATTAATTACGACAAAAGGAAATGAAATCGCAAAAAAAGATTTTATTGGAAGCAAAAATGACATTTCAGGTTATGAGGATGAAGTGAGATTCTTAGTTTCAGTTGCAACGAGAATAAAAGAAGCTCCTGATATTGATTGTGACGATGTTGAATCGGATGACTATCTACTCCTAAGTACTACACACGATTTACTTGCGCTGTATAAAAGGATATTAGAGGATTACCAAAAAGCCAAACTATCACAAAGCAAGCTTGACTTTACTGACCTTCAGATTAAGACACGGGACTTACTCAAGAACAATGATGGAATTCGTCGCAAATTATTAGCACAGTATAAGTTCTATATGATCGATGAATATCAGGATACGAACGAGTTACAATATGAATTGGTGATGTTGCTGACAGAGAATCTAAAGAGTTCTAATTTGTTCATCGTAGGGGATCCGAAACAGAGCATTTACGGTTTTCGTGATGCTGATGTTCGTGTTTTTGAGAAAACAAAACAAAGAATCATAGAGAATGATGGGAAAGATATTCAACTTACAGAGAATTTTAGATCATTACAAAACAGTGTAGGTTTTGTCAACTACTTATTTACAGAACTAATGGGGAAGGAAAAAGAGAGTGACTTTGAGGTGACGTATGAACCCCTGAACGTTGCAAAATTGGACAAAACTGAGGGAGTGGTTGAGATTATACTCGGGCAGAAGGACAGTGAGATAGCAAATGAATACACTCTCATCGCACAACATATTCTGAATCTGGTGAAAGGAAGTGAACAAAATTCAGGTTTAGATTCCAAGAAGGCAGATGCAAAGAATTCAATTAGTTATGGTGACATTGCAATCCTCATACGTGCACGTGGACATCTACCAGAAATTGAGCACGCACTTCATTCAGCTGGGATTCCCTATCTTACATCAGGTGGTATCGGTTTTTATCAACGACAAGAAATCTATGATATATGGAACTACTTGAATTTCCTGAATGCTCCAAATGACAATGGAGTATCCCTTATCGGGATTCTAAGAGGTCCTGCTTTCGGAATTTCAGATACTGAGATCTTTGAAATTTCGCTACAAAAAGGGAAGAACTTTTGGTTTAAAGCGCGGAATTATCAAAGAAAGACGGATAGACTCAGAACAGCAATCGAGATTTTGGATATACACAATGATATTGCCCACCGCATGCCTGTGAATCAGTTAATACACACTGTTGTCAATGAGACGGGGATGATTGGCACATTAAAGATGGGGAGTAAAGGAGAGCAAAGATGGGCAAACTATGAAAAATTATTGGACATTGCACGCAATTTTGATGCTGATGACAATAAGCAGATGCTTGCTGATTTTATTGAGTATTTAGACGTATTGATTACCGATGAACCCAGAGAAGGAGACGCACCTGTTGAAGAGGGGAGCGACTCGGTCAAAATCATGACCATCCATGCTGCAAAAGGAAAAGAATTTCCTGTGGTGATACTCCCATGTCTTAACCGAAAAGGACCAAACCAACAGGAACCATTCATTGATGAAAATATTGGTATTGGGTTCAGTCCGTTGATGCAAAACCAAGATTACGACAAGAGTGCCCCTCAGATTGTTCGCATGATGAAAGAAACTGCTAAGGCGAAAGACGATGCTGAAAAGAAAAGGATACTTTATGTTGCTACGACTCGTGCAGAGGACCGTCTTATTTTATCTGGAACATTAAATGACAAGAACAATCCAGAATACACTTTGAAAATGTTGTTTGAACACCTCAATATTTCTAAAGAAGACGAGATCAAAGTAATATCTGGCAGCTTGCATCTGTACATAGATGGCAAACTCAATAAGCAAGACTTTCAACTCAAAATCCCAATTATTAAGCAACTTGATAGTGGTAGTGACGATGATACTGATTCAGTGGAAACTACGCAAGTTCGTAAACCTGAAGCACCTTTTGAAGACTTAGTACCATCAGAGTTCAAATCATCCTTCACACTTGATGAACTTGCAAACTTTGCACGGTGTCCACTTCGGTATCAGTTAGAGAATGTGCTACGTCTGGCACCAATAAATGGCGGCATGACAAAAGATGATAATTCCGATTTAGACACATCAATTCAGGTAATACTTTCGCGAGTAGAACGAAAATTGAACACTGTAGAAATTGACAATCGGATAGATAGAGTTTTGGAAAAGTTTCCTGAAATAACGAATGATATGACCAAGCAGGCTGCAAGGAAGACTATTCGTCAACAGGTGGATAATTTCTTAGAATCTGAACTTGCAGATAACATAATAAATGCTTTTGAACCCACTTTTAATCAACAGATTCACGTAAAAGTAAATGGACATATCATCTCGGGTAGATTTAACAAATTGTTTCAAGATCAATCAGGAAATTGGCATATAATTGATTTCAAGACCTCGCGTAAAATAGATCCAGATAGTTGTCAACCAGAAATGCAACTATTGGCATTGCTTTTTTTAAAAAGTAAACCCAGTGAAACTAAAGTGACAATTACTTTCTATTTTACTGGAATGAATGAATTTGTTCAGATTTGCTTCAATAGAACTGAATTACAAGAGGCTATAGATTCGTGGCATGGTAGAATCAAAGACATGCAAAAAGGATCAAAAAGAAAAAACCTTGAACATTGTTATACTTGTCCTTACGCTGATCCTGGTGATCAGTGTATTGTCAAAGACTCATAAGGGGGAACTATGAGAAAATGTATCATTCTAACCGTTTGTGTGTATGTTCTAATGTCTCTGATAAAATTTACTCCTGCAGGTACATGGAGAGACGATTTTGAAGATAATAAAACAAACGAATGGGAAATTTTTAACCTTGTAAGGCAACATGAAAAGTGGTGGGTTAGTGATGGTGTAGCAGTTGGTGAGATTTTTGAGGATCCATTCTTAAGCCTTTGGCGAACTGGTGAAGAAGATTGGGAATTCTATACGGTATCTTGTCGAATGAAGTTAGTTGAAGATAAAACATTACCTCCAAGGATCGGTCTCACACTTCACGATAGAGGTGATGCAGGCAGCCGTTATCTTTTTTTGATTAACTTTGAGACCAATATTGCATCTATTAGCAAGGAAGTACCAGGTGGAGGCATTGTTCTGGGTTCGGTTAATGTAGAAAAAGATATTTGGTATGATATTTCTGGAATCGTCTTTGAAGATGGTTCTCTTGACTTACTGATTAACGGAGAGATAGTTGTTGGGGCCTATGATCGTGAACCGTTAGAAGGTGGCTTAGCAGGTCTTGTTGTTCAAAATGCCCGAGCTTATTTTGACAACGTTGAAATTTCCGGTGAGAATATCCAAAATGGAGGGCCAACTAAGTCTTTTGATGTTAAACCACAAGATAAATTGACGACTACATGGGGTAAGTTGAAGTTGAATGGAGAAATGTAAACACAATTGTCCGATCTAATTAGATGGAATTAAAACTGAGTAATACTGACTTGAAAAAGAGAATATTTAAAGACCAATTATTTGAAGTGAATTATCAACGGTTTCTCATTTCACCATTTATCTTTTCAGGAATTTTGGTACTATGTATTAACCTCATGTGTCTATATTCTCCACTGATAGTTTTGGGCGAACCGTTACCCCAATTTACAGAAATCACTAAAGAAGCAGGGATAGAGTTCGTCCATAATAGCGGTGCGTTTGGAAAAAAATACCTACCTGAAACTATGGGGTCTGGATGTGCTTTTCTCGACTATAACTCGGATGGATGGCAAGACATTATTCTCGTGAATAGTAAAGATTGGAAGGGGAATACGACCGGGAAACGGCAGACTTTAGCACTATACAGAAACAATAAAAATGGTACATTCACGGATGTCACCGGTGCCGTTGGTTTGGATATCCCCTTATACGGTATGGGTATTGCTGTCGCTGACTATGATAATGACGGATATGATGATATCTATCTGAGTTGTCTTGAGGCAGATAAGTTATTTAAGAACAATGGAGACAACTCCTTTTCGGATGTGACAGATATAGCAGGAATTGATAATCAAGGATTTGGAACAAGTTGTGCTTGGTTCGATTATAACCTTGACGGTCATCTTGACATTTATGTCGCAAATTATGTCAAATGGACGATCACAACGGATATATTCTGTACACTTGATGGCAAGAATAAAGCATACTGTACCCCTGAATCTTATATGGGACTAGCCAGTAAACTATATCGCAATCGTGGTGATGGTACTTTTGTTGACGTTTCACGAATCGTCGGAATTGATGACCAATTTAGTAAATCGTTAGGTGTTTGCATACTTGACTACAATCAAGATGGACTACCTGACATTTTTGAGGCAAATGACACACAACCTAATAAATTGTATCAGAACAACGGAGATGGAAAGTTCTCAGAAGTAGGAATGTTGACAGGTGTTGCATACAATGAAAGAGGGATCGCAACTGGAGCAATGGGAGTTGATGCAGCCGATTATGACCGAAGTGGAAAGGATAGCATCATTGTCGGGAACTTCTCAAATGAGATGTTGAATCTATATCATAACGAAGGTGATTTCTTTATTGACGATGCACCCATAGCACAACTGGGAAATCCAAGTCTACTCACTTTGACCTTTGGTTGTTTCTTTTTTGATTTTGACTTGGATGGTAATCTTGACATTTTCACAACTAATGGACATGTTGAAAATGACATTAACAAAGTACAGAGTGAAGTGACTTACGCGCAACCACCGCATCTGTTCAGAAATATATCAGATGGAAAGTTCGTTGATGTGATAGATAAGGTTGGGAAGGACTTATCAATGCCTGTTGTTGGCAGAGGAGCAGCTTACGGAGATATAGATAACGATGGAGACATTGACGTACTTGTTACTACTTCCAATGGCCCCCCGCATCTCTTTAGGAATGATGGGGGAAATAGAAACAATTGGATTAAAATACAGCTTTATGGAAGCAAGAGCAACCGAAACGGTATCGGCGCGCGCATCCGCATTATTTCAGCTATTGGCACACAAACCAGAACAATAAAAAGTGGATCAAGCTACTGTTCTCAAAATGAGTTAACAGCGTTTTTTGGGATAGGTACTGATACAAGTATTCAGAAGATTGAGGTGTTCTGGCTAAACGGTAATGAGAGTATACTTACAGATGTTAGTCCAAATCAATTTCTTCGCATTGAGGAGAAGCAGTAAAGTTCCTATTATATTTTTGAAAATCATAAATCGAAAATTACTTGTGCTTCCCAAAAACCTTTAGGATTTTGATTAACATACAATTGGTGATATGTGACCGCTTTTATTTCAGTATATACAGCATGTTTGTCAAAATTTGTGGGTTCACCGTAAGCTCTTGCACTTAATTCTGATGAACTAATCCTGTTTATGTCTGTCCTTTTAAAGAAAATCTCAGCAGTTTCGTGTTGAAAGACTAATTCATCTAACCACGCAACGAGTAGGTATTCAACAGAGTCAGCACTAACGTTTATTTCAACTGAGGTTGTTTCATCAATTGTTTCGACGACAGCCATCATTTCAAACAGACCTTGTGCTGCATTAATAAAAAGTGACTTTTGTGTATCTCCCGTGACACACATCCCCGCATCCGCCGTATGTTCTATGTATTCGAAAGGCTTGTTTATCATTTTAAAGTTAGAAGAAACTAATGAATATGATATGTATAATTTACAGTTAAGTTCATGTAAGTAACACTATTATAGACAAATTGGATTTTAATTTCATTCAATTTATTGAAAAAACGGACAATATCCAGAAAACCCTACATCCAATTCATGCTTGTAGGATCAAGATATGCATGAATCCTTTACACGACATTTTCTATCAACTTTAATCCCACAAAGTTTCAGAAGAGTTCATTTAGTTTTTGTTATAGGCTTGTTTTGCAGTTTCAATTCTTGGCTTTATGCTGATCCATGGAAATGTGGCACACCTCTGCTAATTGATGATACCCGCTTAGTACAAGATAGAAACCTGAACAATACAAACGAAGCGTTCGCTGCACCCGCAGCACCTTCAAAAGTAGGTCAGGCGCAACGTTTCTTTGTACACATTCCGAAAGATGCTGTTAATGCTATCTGCCTTGCAGTGGGTTTACGTTGTTACATATTTATTGACACGACATTTCAAGATATGTTAACCGAAACTATGGCGAAAACGGTTGCTGAGACCTTTGACACAACAATATATCCTAAAGTTCAGCATTGGTTAGGTTCAGAACTGAAACCAGGTTTAGATCGTGATAATAGGATCACAATCCTATTCCACGATGTAGGTATGAATGAATCTGGACAGGACTACGGTGGTTATTTTTCACCGCAAGACTTACAACCATTAGATCCTTACAGCAATCGTCGCGACATGCTTTATATGGATATTTTTCAGTTCAAAGAACGATCACGTCATACATTTTATAGTAGTCTTGCACATGAATTTGCACACTTAGTCAATTGGTATCAGAATGGTGGTACAACTGATCAAAGGTGGTTAGAGGAAGGTATTGCTTCATTCACGGAATGGGGTGTATACGGAACAGTTCATAATCTTTTCGTAGATAACTATCTGGCAAAACCAAGCATGTCATTGACAACTGAAAACACAACGGACACCTATTATGGGGGAGCATTTCTACTGCTCCTATATCTTTATGAAAAACATGGTGGAATTAACTTTATTCGCAACCTTGCAGATGAAGACTCACTCGGGTTATCAGCTATATCCGCAACTTTAAACCCAAACAAACACCTTGTAGATGTATTTCTAAATTGGGGCACTGCAAATTGGTTTAATAACCCGTCGCGCGGGAGTCAGTATAACTATCGGAACCTACAGTCCCAGAAAGTCACTGCACACACCCCTCGTACCACAAGATATCCAAAGACTTCAAACGAAATACCAATAAATAGTTGGAGTCTACATTACTACCTTTTTCAAAGTCTTCCTAACAATCTAAATATTTCTCTTTATGCCAGTACATTAGAACATCTACATGCAAATATTGTATATATCTCTCCGAATTCTAACCTTCTGACTGTAACTCCTTTCTCATCAGTTTCAAACCACGACGCTGAAGGAGGGATTTCTACTAACGAGATAAAAATCAACAACCTGAGCCGTAATGGTCAGATATTGTTAGTAGTGACTTCTGAACTGCCTCAAAACTACCGCTATGTTGCTGAAATAGGTGCAGCAGGTGATGGAACTAATATTGAGGAATTGGGGAAGATTACACGTGCGGAAATAGAACAACCTTTTACTATTAGGATTCCAAATTCTATAGACTATCTGGAAAAGATCAATTCACAACCAATAAGCATAAATGAACGATCAACCACCTCACTCATCACATCAAACCGCTTCCCAAGAATTGAACCGATGTCTCAGATTCACCTTTCAAGCAAATACAACACTATTGTTGTTCACAATAAGCATGCATTTGCAACAAGTCAATGGGGATTGGAGATATTTTCCCTAAGTCCAGCTGCGTTACGGATTGGCGAGATAGGAACACCTGGTGATGCACAAGCTTTAGCTATAGAGGGAAATACTGTGTATGTTGCAGATGGTGAATCCGGTGTTCATGTTATAGATTCTGAGTCCCTTTCTGCACCTCGTTTACTAAAGACACTTGGAGGGTTTCAAGATGCTCGTGATGTCCATGTGGCAGACGGAAACCTATATGCGCTTGATGCAATACGCGGACTATTGGTATTCAATCAACAAGATATTAGAAACATTGAACATCCCCATCCACGTAGTACATTTCGTACAGCGGGAACACCTTTCAAAATCACAACAAATGAAGATGGAACTATCTTTTTGAGTGATAATGCTCGAGGTCTTTACCTTTTATCAAATGACCCGCTTGGTGGTTATTTGGTTGATGCAACGATTCCACTTCTCGCTCTTGACTTTGAGATTTTTGGAAATTATGCCCTTACGGTTTCACGTGATTTACGCATTATAAATATCGGTTCTCCGTTAGCAACACAACAGATTTCTGGATTGAATACACCCGGTACAACTACCTCTGTGACATTTTATGAAGGGTTGCTATATTTGACAGATCAGCAATCAGGTTTGTATATTGTGGATGTCAATAGACTAAAATCCCCGCGCCTGATATCTTCTCATGCTACAATTGGCAATGCTCAAGACGTAGCATTTTGGTATTCAAATGCAGATGAGAATACTTACGCATACATTGCAGATGGAATGGGAGGGATACAGACCTTGGAAATTACAGAACGTGAAAAACCAATTTGGTTAAGCAACTACAATGCTAACGGTAAGGTCTATGATCTTGATGTACAGACAATAGATGATAAAACGCTTGTTGCTGTTGCTAACGGAGTAGGAGGCGTAAAAATCGCGGAATTAAGCAATCCTTACACTGGTAGAGTTACCCATGATATTGGTATAGTATCCGGTTCACATGGTGCACTGTGCGTTCAGGTTGAAAAGGATTATGCTTTTGTAGGAACTGATGCAGGCATGGATATTGTTAATCTGATGAATCAAGAGATAGTGTTGCATATTAGCACTTCAGATCCTGTTTGGAAAATAGAGATAATTGGAGAATATGCATATTTGTGTGCAAAATCTCTTAATGTCGTTGACATCAGTGATCCGAAACGGAGTAGGGTTGTGTTCCGAAGCGATCTTGAGGGAGATGCTTATAGGATTTCATTTCACACTGATTATGCCTTTATAGCTGCACTTGAAGGGGGTGTCCATATTTTTAATATTTCTGATCCTATACGTCCACGACCCATTTCACACTTCCCTACACAAGGTGCAGCAACGAATGTTACTTATGATGATGACCACATGTATATTCTGGACAATCGAAACGGTGTGTTACAAATAAATATACAAGACATTCAACACCCACAACTGATTTCTGAATATACTGATACGGAATTACCAATTGATGCTGCCATTATTGGAAATCATCTTTATGTGTTGGATAGTGAAAGCATTCAAATCATTGATACTCGTGCAATGGAGCGTCTGACACGATATTCCCAACTACAAGCTCCGACTGGTTTTACCATAAAGGATAAGGCATTATATGTCTGTGATCTAAATCAGTTAAAGATGTTTCGTATTCAAACAGATGGATTAAACCTTGGTGTTGAAGAAGTCTTACATGATAGAACATCTCAACATATCCTTTCTACATCAATTCAGCAAAATCTGCTTCTGCAGAATTATCCAAATCCGTTTAATCCTGAAACGTGGATACCGTATACTTTGTCGAAAAATGCTCAAGTTTCGCTGACAATTTATGATGTTCAAGGACGGCTAATAAAACATTATTCATACGGATTTCAGCAAATTGGCAAACACACAGCCTATTGGAATGGTAAAAATACGGTGGGTGAAAATGTTGCAAGTGGTGTCTATTTTTATAAGTTGAACGCTGGAGACTTCTCCACAACTGGCAAAATGAACCTGCAGCGATGACCATTACCAATCACAATACGATTTCAATAGATTTTAGAAATCGGTAAACAGTCAGTAAGAATACTGTTAGGCAGACACCACTACTGCAAAATTCAGTTAGGTAAAAGCATCTACTATAGTGTGATTTCGTCTATTGTCCTTTTACAGTGAAAATCCAACACATAGATTAACTACAGTTCAGTTGTGTAGACTGTAACCCATAATTAATTTTTGACGTTAAAGTTAAAGTCAATACATAAGATGGAATGTGAAAGGTATTTTCAGATCTTCAAATGTATACTCAAAGTGATATTTCCACACTTGAGATACATATTTACGCTGTCTGTTTATTTACGTCTGAAAGTTACTTCTACCCCTACTTGAATAGGTTAGTATTAATTTAGGTGTTCTGGTCGGATATATATATAGGTGTTCTGGTCAGATATATAAGTATAATGCATTGACTATGATATGTATAAACAGACAAACAAATGATGCAAAATGCAGACATTTTAAAAGGAGACTTTGGAATGGCAGCAAATAGTGTTACTGGAAGTTTTAGAGGAATTGATGTAAGTTTTGCTTATAAAGGCCCCCATATTGTAATGAGTGTACTGAATAATAAAGAGGATAGCAGACGGTTACGTGTGATGTTCCAACAACAACCGTTGAGTGGACGCGTCAATTGGGTTTCTTTTCAACTCACACGAAATATTCAAGATGTTGTCGTTCCAATAGAAGTAATTCACTCACATAAATTGGCATTTTACGTAGACAATCATGAACCAATCGCTACCTATACTGGAAAAATATTGGATGAATTAAAACAGATCCAAGAACGACAAATGTCAGAGAATGAATCGGAGGATGCCACTCACGATTCAGTGGAACCAGAAGATCACGACACTAAAGAGGTTAACTCTGACGTACAAGATGCGGATACCGAAAATATTGAGAGTGATTTAAACGTCGTACCTAAAGAAATTGAAAGTACGAAAAGCAATCATTGCGTTGAAGAACCTGATCCAGCCACTTTACAATCTATTCAACAGAATAGGGACGAGATTACAATTGATCAGCAAAATTTTGAAACACGTGATCATCATGCTATTCACAATAAGAATGCTGAAAGTAATTCACATCAAGGAAAAGTAGTTGAAAACCAGACTGCGAATGAAAAAACAGAAAAAGTTATCAATACTGCAAAATTGAATTCTGGAGATTATCAGGGACAAATTCCTCAACGACGGAAGCAGATTATCGGTAAGTATATTCCAAGTGTAAGTACTGAGCTACAGTTCAAGATTAGAGTGCCTTCATTACCGAAAAGTGCCAACAAGATGCAAACAACCTTCATTCCACCTCAAACTGGTAATGCATCAAAAACAAACTCAAGGAAAAATGGTTTCTTTGGTCAATTAGCTGGAACATTCGGATTTACATTTTCTAATAAGAAGAAGGAATATTACATCAACCAACATAGAAATCTTCATAAGAAGTTTCACTCGGATTTAGAAAAGTTGGAATCTGATTATAACAATGGATGCGGCATTTCTCTTGACAATTGGGACATTGAAACCTTGAATGAACAAGAAACCGCAATTCTTCTGCTGAATCTTATGGTGAGTGAAATTGGTGCATGGAAAAAGGTGACGAATAAGAGAAAACCAATAAATGAAGAACTTGTTAAGTCTCTTCAGAATATTGAGGATGAATTGAAGTATACTCTAAAACAGACAAGAGGCATCCAAGCACCGGCACCAACACTTTTTCCAGATAAAACTGCAATGACAGATCAAGATTTAATGAACTTCCAGGCTGATTGTGATACATATCTTAAGCGGTTCTCGGAAAAGTTGGCTTCACTTGATCAGAAGCATGCTGAAAAAGTTAGGATACCTGTATTCAAGAAATTCCTAATTGAATTTATTCGTGACAAACTCTTTCCAAGTGTAGTTGAATTCAGCGACCTTCCTTCTGTTCAAACCCGATTGAATTGGTTTCTGGATTTAGTTGACTATGAAATTATACCGATTGAACCGGGTAAAACGAAGATTTCATTGGAACATCACGATGTTAAGGATAAACGGGATTGTGAGTATGAGGCAGAAACAGTTGCAGAAGTCTTAACACCAGGTTTACAGACAAAAGATGGCAAAAGGGTTGTTCAAAATGCAGTCGTAATTCAAGCGGGGTAGCATGTGATTAACAGAGTAGACCTTCTGCAAAGAATTGCACGTGTCCCTCAAGTTAATATTGGACATTTTCCAACACCTTTAGAAGAATGTCCTCGATTATCTGAAAAGCTCGGAGGTCCCCGTATTTTCATGAAACGGGAGGACTGTTCTGGATTAGCATTTGGCGGTAATAAGGTCCGTCAGTTAACGTTTACAATCGGTGAGGGGGTTGATCAAGGTGCTGATACAATCGTTCATGGCGCAGCATCACAGTCTAACCACTGTAGACAGACAGCTGCCGCATGTAGTAAACTTGGATTAGGATGTTATTTGCGCCTTGCACGGGACCACAAGAGTGTCGTGCAAGGCAATGTCTTATTAGACTATCTTGCAGGGGCAGATGTTGAATTCGTTGATGTTCCTTTTGGACCAGAATTAGAGAAATTCAAAGTCAAACTTGCTGAAGAGCTAAAGGCATCCGGTTTAAAACCTTACGTCGTCACATCTCCGCGTTCCACTGCGTTAGCAGCGGTAGCATTTTCATGGTGCATCACCGAAATTCATCAACAGCAAGCTGAATTAGGGATTGATGCTGATTGGATCTATACTTCATCTGTTGGTGGTACACAAGCTGGACTAGTACTCGGCACTAAAGCACTTGGGATGAAACTCAAACCTTATGCATGTGCACCTGTCCACTGGGAGGGGAAGATTGATAGAATCCGTGATGCTGCCAATACTGCAAGTAGGATTCTTGAACTTGATACACAGGTGAGTGATGAAGATATAATCAATACGGATGATTATATCGGTAATGCTTATGGATACCTTACGCCTGAGTGTGTCTCAGCTCTCAAATTAGTAGCAAATACTGAAGGGATTATCCTTGATCCTGTTTACACTTCTAAAGCAATGGCTTGCTTAATTGATCATATCATAGAGGGTAGATTTGATTCGAACGATGTTGTGATCTTTCTTCATACTGGCGGTACACCAGCGTTGTTTGCATATCATCAGGAGTTAAGTTCAAGCATTTAATTTCACAGTCTTACATCTATTCATCAATCCTTTCATAGTGAACAAACTTAGAAGGACTTAGTCTTACAGAACTTCCTTCCACAGTGTTAAAATAACCCAGTCTCAGCAACGTCATAATCTCACAATAGTTCGGAATATTAAAGTGTTGTTGTATTTTTGATCGGTCCTTCTCAGATTCTAATGGAGCACTGATAAATTGAACACCAATGTTGATGGACGTAGCAGCAAGCAGTATATTCTGGATTAACATTCCCATACTCAAACACATCCATCTTGAAGCACCTTCACCGGGTGGGTGTCTGTGATTGTTCATCGCTATTAGCATTAGCAATGGCGATTCCCGTACTTGAGTTGC
Source organism: Candidatus Poribacteria bacterium (assembly GCA_965261435.1). GTDB lineage: Bacteria > Poribacteria > WGA-4E > WGA-4E > WGA-3G > MSPOR6. Next base: position 52,770 of record CBDHDL010000021.1, on the reverse strand, counting down.
AATTTCTTGTGCTGGTATCTTACCTAAGCCTAAATGTCCCAGAAATGATAACGGCTTGGCACTGTTTAAGATGCTTTTTACTACTCTATGTGTAAACTTATCAGGGATATTCTGAAGCATCTTTGGTAGATTTATATGGTCTGTCAGCAAGACTCCGTCCTCACATGCTTTCCATTCTTCTTCAGTAGATCTCATCCACCGACTGTTTTCTCTAAGAAATTCCTTATCTTTAAATTGTTGTACAATAGCTTGTTCAGTCATATCCGCAAGCACTTCCTTACCGTCTGCTTCTTGGATGATAACTAATTCCCATGGTTGAACGTTAAAGGGTGAAGGTGTCCATCTTGCCGCTTCAATGACCAAATCTAAATCAACATCCTCAATAGGGCGATCTTCGTATTGACCGCGATGGCTGCGTCTTTGTTTAATTGCTTCAAATAGTTTCAATTTAACCCCCGATGTCTATCCAAAACCTCTTCTGGTGTTGCTGCGCCTGTCATTCCTATTTTAGTTACTGTTATAGAAGCGACTAAATTACCGATATAAGCAGCTTCTACGGCAGCGTCCATTCCCATACTACAGAGAGTGGATACTATACCTGCTGTAACACTATCTCCTGCACCGACTGGGTCAGTTTTGCTGTCAATCTGAATTCCAGATATGTGCGTAAGTTGGTCGTTGTGGTAGACGATGATGCCTTCTGAACCAAGTGTCACGTAAACTGTTGCGTTAGTGTAGTTAGAAAGACGAACTGCACAATGTTTTGCACTTTCAATATCAACAAGTTTTCCCTGCCAATCTGGATCAAGGGCGCGTTGTGCCTCAAAACGATTAGGCTTTATAATTACATTCCGATATTTTCCTATACGCGCACGTGAATCAGAAAAAATGATCTTATTGGGATGTGACAATCCAAGAAGACATAATGATTCGCGCACACGATCTGTGATAACTCCTAAATTATCCTTAGCAACTTGGTCTGCAATAATAATACCATCTACTTGTGGGATACAAGTGTTTATTTTATCTAAAATCAACCTTTCAACATTTTCTGTCATTGGCGTTTGATTTTCAATGTCAAAACGCGGTCCCTCATCTTCCACATCTTCATACCCTCGGTGTATTGGCTTCACGTATGTCGGTGTGATCCAATTCTGAGCATTTATGATATAATCTGTTTCACATCCTTTTTCATTTAGAGATGATATGAGGCTATCACCAAAACCATCTTGCCCAATCACACCTAATGCATAGACCGTACCCACACCTAATGCTTTGAGATTATTTGTAACTGTACCCGCAGCACCAGGACTATAACATTGTTTAACAACGGGATTGGTGTGCCAAGGTGTTTCCAATGATAGTGTAGAACGGGTTTTGTCAATATGCCAATAAGCATCAAGGTAGAAATCACCTATGACAAGAATGCTTAAGTCTTGAAAACTCTGAAGTAGTGCCCTTAGATCTTTTTCTTGAAACAATCTATTCTCCGTAAAACTTCGTGAAATATCGGTCTTGGATGAATATCATTATAGCATACTTCCACCAAATTGAATTAGATAAAATTAGCAAGGTATAGAGAACACTATAAATAGCGATACACATTAGCCATCGTTGCGATCTCCGAATCCCAACGCTGTCATAGTCAGGGAAGTATAGGTAGCACATTCATCCTTGATTGTGCTACGCAAAAGGTGGTAATCGGGGTTCCCTCCTAAATCTCATAAGATCCCAATAATTCAAGAGTTTACTATAAATGCTTGTTTCTAAAGTTGATGAGTGTAAGCCAAATTCAACATCCAATTCCGTAGGACTTGTTGATCTCAAGTATAACTTACACGCTTAAACTTCAATTTCAGTTGATATTTAGTAGAATGTGTGTTATAATTTAGGCAAAATGTATTGAAATAAGAGTAAGAGTTGAAATTTGGAACAAGCAGATCATTACAGAAGAATGATTGAGCATGCTAAATTTGAGTATCTCTCCTTACTATGTGCATCGTCTGCAGTATCTTTCATAGTCCATTTAATCTCATATAGAGAACGAGGCGTTTGGTTGTGAACAAGAACACAAAAAATATGCTCGTGTGGTTTATTTTGGGGTTAGTTGTTATTGTCGCAATATATCAGCTCATCAACCGAAGTGACCATGTTCATCAGTTAGCTACTTCAGACTTTCATAGCTTCTTAAAAAAAGTTGATGATTCAACTTTCGTCAATTATTTTGAAGGTTACCTAACGCTTGATGACGAATCGATTGAGGGTAAGTTCCGCGAGGAATATATAGAGAGTGTTAAAGCCATACTAAAAGAAAAAGATGTAATCTTACCACAGAAGAAATGGAAAGGTGATTTTAAGACAAGTCGGGATGCTAATGATGATTACAACATACAAGATAAACTTGATTATAGCGGGATCAGTTATAATGTTGATCCTTCCTCTAATTTCTCTGAATGGTTACTGGTTTTCGGTACAACAATAGTTCCTCTATTGATATTCTTGGGGTTGATGATTTTCCTGTCACGTCAGATGCAAGGCAGTGGGAACCGCGCACTTTCATTTGGTAAAAGCCGCGCGCGTCTGCATACCGAAACTGAAAAGAAAATTACATTTGAAGATGTCGCAGGGGTTGACGAAGCGAAAGAAGCATTGGAGGAAATAATTGAGTTCCTCAAAGCACCCAATAAGTTTGAAAGATTAGGTGGAACAATTCCAAAAGGTGTTTTGTTGGTCGGTCCTCCTGGCACGGGGAAAACCATGTTAGCACAAGCTGTTGCTGGTGAAGCGGATGTGCCGTTTTTTACTATAAGCGGGTCCGATTTCGTTGAAATGTTTGTCGGTGTTGGAGCTTCACGCGTTAGAGACCTATTTGAGAATGGCAAGAAAAACGCACCTTGTATCATTTTTATAGACGAACTGGATGCTGTTGGTCGCCATCGTGGTGCGGGTATTGGCGGTGGACACGATGAACGTGAACAAACGCTAAATCAACTCCTTGTTGAGATGCAAGGTTTTGAAGCATCCGAAGGTGTTATTTTAATTGCTGCAACAAACCGTCCGGATGTCCTTGATCCCGCATTATTACGACCCGGAAGATTTGATAGACAAATTATAGTGGATTTACCTGATGTCCGTGGCAGACAAGCCATACTTGGTGTTCACACAAAAGAACCTTATAAACTCTCTGAAGATGTTAACTTAGAGATCTTAGCAAAAGCTACACCAGGTTTTTCTGGTGCTGACCTAAAGAATATGGCTAATGAAGCAGCACTACTTGCCGCCAGGCAGGATAAAGAAGATATAGATATGAGCTGCTTTGATGAAGCAAAAGACCGCGTCTTGATGGGACCTGAACGACGGAGCCTGGTAATCAGTGAAGCAGAAAGACGAAACACTGCATTTCATGAAGCTGGACATGCTCTAATGTTACACTTCGTTCCAGAGAGTGACCCAAATTATAAATGTACGATCGTACCACGTGGAAGAGCACTTGGAGTAACCGCTATGCTTCCACTTGAAGAAAGACATAATATGAACAAGAAAAGATTACTTGCACATATTATTTTTGCTCTCGGCGGAAGAGTTGCTGAAGAGATAATCTTTGGGGAACAGACGACCGGTGCACAGAATGACTTTGAACAAGCAACACATCTTGCACGACGCATGGTCACACAATGGGGGATGAGTCCTTTGGGACCGTTGACATTCGGCAGAAGAGATGAACAGATCTTCCTTGGTAAAGAGCTTGCGGTTCATCAAGATTACAGTGAAGAGACTGCCATCGCAATTGATAAAGCAGTTTACGACATTGTTATGGAATGTTACGAAAAAGCGAAAGAGATCATAGAGACAAACCTTGATGGACTAAAACTACTCGCAGATGCTTTATTAGAACGCGAAACACTTATTACCGAAGAGATTGAAGAAATCCTCGGACCCCGGCCCCAATTGCCAACTAAACCCCTCACATGAACTGCCGAGGTATTGAACTTACATTTGGTGAAACAACCCACATTATGGGGGTATTAAATGTTACACCCGATTCCTTTTCAGATGGTGGTGTATATCTTGATGTAAATGCCGCTGTAGCACATGCTAAGAATATGGTAGCGGATGGTGCAACGATACTTGATATTGGGGGTGAGTCCTCTCGTCCTGGGGCAGAACCAGTAACAACTGAGGTCGAATTAAATCGAGTGTTACCAGTTATCCGAGCCCTCAAGTCTGAGCAACTGGACGTTCCTATCTCTATTGATACAACTAAAGCAGTTGTAGCAAAGCAAGCATTGGAAGCTGGAGCACACATAATTAACGACATCACTGCACTTAGCAGCGACGGGGAGATGGGGGATGTTGCCTCGGAAACGGGAGCAGGTGTTGTCCTCATGCACATGAAGGGAAGACCGCGCACTATGCAAAATTCACCCAATTATAAAGACGTTGTCAAAGAGATTTACTGTAGTTTAGAAAACTGGATTGAAAATGCTATACATAAAGGCATTGAACCTAAACGAATAATTGTAGATCCTGGCATCGGTTTTGGAAAAACTATTGAACAGAATCTTCAAATACTGAAGAAACTTGATGTATTTAAGCAACTAAAGAAACCAATACTAATCGGTACTTCGCGCAAGTCGTTTATTGGTAAGTTGTTAGATCTGCATATTACTGAAAGAGTTGAAGGTACGATTGCAACAGTGTGCTGGTCAATAGTATTTGGGGCAGATATTGTACGTGTACATGATGTTAAAGCTGTTTCAAGAGCAGTTAAGATGACTGACTTCCTTTATCGGTCAACAGAGTGTGTTCCAATAAACTGATGATCCAAGAAAAAATTCAGGGAATTGGCATAGATATCATTGAAATAGGACGGATAAGACACCTTTCACAACGGTGGGGAGATCGGTTTGAGCAACGCGTCTTTACATCACAGGAATTGACTTATTGTGGTAACACATTGTCCCGATATCCAAGACTTGCAGCACGGTTTGCTGCGAAGGAAGCAACGTTCAAAGCACTCGGAACAGGATTGACGATTGGGATGCAATGGAAGGATGTAGAAATTTACGCTAATGACGTAGGAAAACCATTCCTTGAGTTACACGGTAAAGTGAAAGAGTATGCAGAACAGCTTAGTGTTGTTTCAACTTACGTCAGTTTGTCTCACGCTGTGGATTATGCAGTTGCACAGGTAATTCTAACTACTTCAGTATTAGGAATGTAAGAAAACAGCATTTATGCAAGCATCAAGTGTGCAGTCAAGGACTCACTTAGCAGTCGGTCTGGGTTTTTAATTTGTTAAATTCTACAAATAAAGAACTACTTGTAACGTAATTATGTGTTTATACTCTTCTTTCTCTCTTTTGAGTTTTATGTATGTCTTAAATAAAACTTGTATCCACAACTATCATGAAAAATGGAAAAAAGCGTGAGACAAATAAAGAATAGGATCATATCTTCACGTAATATTCTTCTATTGCTTTCTGTTTGTTCATTCTATCTCTTTCTCTATCATTTCCCCTCAATTGGAAATGCTACTGAGGTGAACTCAACTGCAGATGCTGACAGATTCCTAAAACAGTCGCTTGGGGCTGAACAGCGGGGATTAGGGGGGAGTTTTGTTGCGTCAACAGGAGGCGCTAATGCTATTGGCAGCAATCCTGCTGGAATAAGTATTACTGAGGGCAATAGATTTGTTATTCACATGGCACGCTTCCCGCGCATGATCGCTAAGGTTTCTAAACCAAATGTTGATGCCAATTTCGAAGATTTCAGTCAATATGAACAGCTATCATCAGGCATTGAAATACTCAAGGGGGCTTTTCCAATTGGTAGGTTTGGAACGTTAGGAGTTTCATTATCTTCAGCACATGAAGGATCCTTTCGACGAGTGAGTCATGAAGGGGAAGCACTTAACAACTTCTCTGATAACGACATCGCAGCTGGAATCGGTTATGGCATCCGATTTATTGAAGGTACCCTAATTGGATTTGATGCAAAGTGGCTACGTTCAAAAGTCACTGACATAACGGGGAAAGAGCATTTTGGTCGTGGCTATGCATATAATGTAGGTTTGATACAAAAAATAAGCGATACTATACAGGTGGGTATAGTACTACGCAATCTAAGTAATGGATTATCATTTGTAGATTCAAGGATTCCTGATAGAATAAATCGCGATGTCGTCGTTGGTGTTACCTATCAACGTAATATTTCTGACTTTGCATTTCGCATTGGATTAGATCTTCACCCACCGTTTACTGATGGAGTTAGTACCAATCTTGGAGCTGAAGTTTGGTATCAGGACCGTATCTGTGGTAGAATTGGGTATTTGAGGGATAATGAAGAACGCCACTTACCCGTTATGATCTTGGAAGAATCATCTGTTGAATTTGAAAATAGAGGCTGGAAGTCAGAAGGTCTCTGCTTAGGATTAGGTATACAAATAGGTAATTTCATGATTAATGCCTCTCATACGCCACAATTCACACCAACTGTTTCTGAGGATGAAAGACTTCATATAGTTAAAGGCGCTTCTGTTTACACGTTTTCAATCGGCAATAAATTTTAATGGAATTTTAATTCTAAAATTCTGTATAATAGTTATTCCTATGAGTCTGTTACATCAATACCACTTGATACTTATGTTAAATATATCTGAGAATGGTACTGAATCGTTGTTGTAATGAATATCTAAATCAGGACTTACGCACTCCCCGGTAGGTGCGGTTTCCTAACCAATTCAGAATACCAAACACGTATTCTGACATACCCGAATCCTGTGAAAATAGGTGAAATTTGGTCATTTTGCGTAAGTCCTATAAATTCTAACAAGTACTCTCATCAAATTGCTTATGAAACAATGCTAATTTAGTAACGCTATATTTTCTTTTGACTATCATTTCTTTTGATCTTACATCTATAATTTATCAGAAAGTAACACCATAGATTCGCTTAATGAATCTAATATCTGAGAATTATCCTTAATTCGGCAGATATGTCGGACCCAACACATACAGTATATTATGTCTGGTGTTTGTCAAACAATAATCGGAATTGCTACGGCAAAACATGTCGTGAAAAAATCTATGATCCTAATCCAAATATCTTAGTTCAGATCAAACATGAAAATTTGCATACTTTTCAAGCACAACTAAAAAGTATTGGTATAACACAAACAGAATTACTTTGAGAGTTTTGTATATTGGAGGAAAACAAATTGAGCACAGTGAAATACACAACTACCCATGAATGGATTGAAGTCAAGAATTCAGAAGGAACAATCGGTATCACAGAACGCGCCCTTCTCATATATGGCGAAATCATTTTTGTTGATGTATCTCCTGAACAAGAATGTGAACAAGGTGAGATTATTGGAAGAATTGAAACTGAAACAGGGGGAAACTTTTATCTCTACGCACCCGTCGCAGGGGAAATTTACGAAGTAAATGAAACCCTTGAAGAAGATGTTGAATTGATAAATGGTGCACCTGAAGGGGACGGTTGGATATGTAAAATATACATAGACAATCTTAGCGAACTTGATTCACTATTAGATTTAGATGATTATGAAACTTATGAGGAAGATGAACTTGATGATAGTGAATACATGCCTGAAACAGACTTTTTTGAGAATATTGATGACTATTGATCTCCACTGGATGTCAGAAATATTCGACGGATGAGCTGCAACTTAGGAACAGGGATAATTGTTTCTACATTATATCCTAAATCGGAGAGAGGCTGACTAAGATCCCGTGTATCAATGAAACCGGCTTTAGGCGCACAAGTCCGTAAGTTGGCAAGAATCTCGGTTGCTGCCGTTGTGTCTTTTACGAGACTGATACCGTAAGGGAGATCAGTCGCAACTACATCAAAATGACCCTTTATTGTACGGGCATCTTCCAATTCTACATCGGCAGTGAGTCCAAAATGGTCCAGGTTTTTGGTCGTTGCACCGACCATACGCGGATTAATATCAGAACCTGTCGCTTGTATACTGTTATGTGCGGCTGCCAAGACTATAGTACCTGTACCACAACAGGGATCAAGAAGATGTTCACCAGGTGATGCAAGAAGGTTGACGAGAGTTAGTGCCAATCTTGCAGGAAGAGAACTGGAGGTGACATGCGGACGCTGATTGTGCGAAAGCCACGCGGTGTCAGATTCTGAAAGTAGACGACCAAACCATATTCTATCGGGAGTGAAAATCGTTGGAAATACCTCTTTGGGAGATGATAAGTTCGGTTTGCCAGCAATAACACTTCCGATCCGGCTTGCTAATCTCATAGAGTTGATCTTTTGATTGCGAGGTCTTTTGATTACCGATACACGGAATTCGTCAGCATAAATGTCCGCGTTACTGATCTTTGTGTAAAGTTCATCAACACTGCTACTTTCAAAAAGGATTTCAGTACAACTTTTTATGTAAGCACCGCGTCGGGTGTTAATACACCTGTCCGATATAGTAATGCCTTGTGCATCGGGGGCTTCACCAGTCAGGGCGATAGACTCTGCTGATGCAAGTTCTTTGAGTAATGTAGGAATCGCTACAAGATAGAGATATTTCTGTGTTATCATAGTTAGTATGATAACACAGAGTTAGTATAAATAACAAATTAGTGGCCGGTCCAGGTTAAAATTGTAGGTCGGGTAGAGGAACGAAACCCGACATGATAGAATGTAGGTCGGGTAGAGGAACGAAACCCGACATGATAGACACAATCAGTCCGTGCAAGAATCAACACAAAATGCGCGTTTGGTATTTGGCGGGTTATGCTCAATCTGACCTACAAAGTAAGTTTGGATAGAACAATAGGAGAGGATATTAATTAATGTCTGAAACAGAGAGAGTACGGATTGGACATAGTCCTGATTCTGATGATGCATTTATGTTTTATGCACTTGCTAAAGGACTAATTCCAACAGAACCTTTTGAAATAATCCATGTGATAGAAGATATAGAAACATTAAACAAGCGTGCTTTAAAAGCTGAACTTGAAGTTACAGCAATTTCTGTTCATGCTTATGCCTATGTTGCTCAAGATTATGCCCTGATGCCTTGTGGTGCAAGCATCGGTGATAATTACGGACCGTTGATAGTTTCTCAAGAACCTATAAAAACTCTTACAGGTAAACGCATAGCGATCCCAGGAGAGATGACAACTGCCTATCTAACTATGAAGCTATATAATGCGGATGTTGAAACAGAAACTTACCGTTTTGATCAAATTATTGAAGCAGTTCAACAAGGTGAAGTAGATGCAGGACTTATTATACATGAAGGACAGTTGACTTATACTCGTGAAGGTCTACATAAAATTGTTGATTTAGGTGAATGGTGGTATGAAGAAACCGGTTTACCATTACCGCTTGGGGCAAATGTTATCCGCCGCAACCTTGGAGCAAAGAAGATTCGTAAAATTACGACTTTATTAAAACAAAGCATCCAATATTCACTTGAACATAGAGAACTTGGTCTTGAATATGCTATGACCTATGCCAGAGATATGGAAACGGACCTTGCGGACAAGTTTGTTGGAATGTATGTTAATGACTATACATTGGATTATGGAGAAAACGGTAGAAAAGCCGTACAGGAATTGCTCAACCGTGGTTATCAGGCGGAAGTGATCCCACACAGTGTCAATGCTGATTTCGTGGATCTTTGATTAATAAACCAACCTCAATAAGGTCCAACGATGGAAATAAAACGCCGCAGAAGTTTTCAACTTGAAGATGAAAAAGGTAAAATACTCGCAACAGGAGTTATCTACGATGAGGGAAATGTTCAAGTGTTGTGGCGCTCTGATATAGGATATACTGCGGAGCAATATGCATCAATCAGTCTAATATTAGACCTGATGCCCGGTATAGTTGCGCTCCGACTTCAGGAAACCGAGTGAAATGTTGAAATGAAGACCTCTAACGAAGCCGACTGTCTGCTAATTTTATTACCTGTCCACTTTCCTGGGCAATATACATATAACCAAGTCCATCTAAAGTAACACCTTCTTGATCATCACCTGGCAACAAGTATCGATGCAGAACTGTTCCATCACGTTTTAGCTCAACCAGTAAGTTTGTTGTATCACTGATTAAAACAAGAGAGTCCGCTTGTGCATCATAGGTGAGTCCAGATATGTCCAACAAACTTAATTCGAAAAAACGAACAATTGTTGCTTCAGTCTTTTTTAAGTTGGATGTTCGAAGTGGCACATTTACTTCGCAAACAATTGAAGGTTCCCCACCAGGTTTTCTGCTAAAGGATTGATTGCCAACCCAAAAGGTGCCACCTTCAGGATGTGAAGTGTCGGGGATAAAAGTTATTGCTTCAATCCCCATCCCACCCTCTTTCAAGAGTGATTTCCCTTCAAAAATACGGTTGACTTTAAACTCCCTTTGGATCGTTAACGTCTGAGGATTGATTTCCAAAATTACTTCTTCATCTTCAACAGCAGTATAGAGCCAGCCGGTTGTGGGGTCAGTTGTAATTCCTTCAAGATCACGCCCTTGCAGCGATTTTTTCTGAATAGCTGTCCCATCGGATCGGATTTCATAAATGAAACCACCATCATCTACGATAAACAGTGTCTTTCGGAATGGGTGATAAGTTACCCCAGAAGGTTCAGCTATCGGGGTTTTATTAATGTCACCGATCCAAGTATAAGGCAGTTCAATTGGAACTAAGGCAGCTTGCTTCCTCCGTTCGGAATCCTCTATCCGAATTAGAAAGTAAACCATCAACGCACTGATACCCAGAAAACTTAATAGTACAACAATCTTATTGTGACGCATAGATATTTCTTCTCGGAATATGCGCAGAACCTATTTGATGAAATTAAACACTCCTAACGAAAACTATCATATCAAAAAAATATCATGTTTTTTTGATAATGTCAAGTTTTTAAGTTCTGTATAATTCCTTTTTCCTTGACAAACCAAACTATCAATGATATAATAAATTGTTAAATTCCAAGTAGATATACCCCCTTCAGTGAAGGATAGAAATATGGTAAGCATGCCGAGGTTAGTCGTAGAAGTCTTTGAGCACGTCAACTACCAGGGACGTAAGATTACCCTCATAGAATCCATACCAAATACGGGTGAAATTGGTGTTCAGGACATTATATCATCTATAAAGATCTATAAGGGTCCCGGTTTCAAAGCGTCACCAAACTACAAAGCGATTTTTCATGAGCATACAACTTTTCGCGGCAGACAGTTGGTCTTAGCACCAGGATTCTACCCAAACATTCACGAAATACCTTACAACTTCGGAGATGCAATCTCATCTATCAATTTCAGTCCAGCGGCACACCCGACACCTCCAGTATACGGCTCAGTTCCAGTGATCATTGAGATTTTTAGCGATATAGACTATGGCGGACGACGAAGCACCATCATGCGTGATGTTAGTTCAATGTTTGACATAGGTATGAATGATACTATTTCATCTGTTCGTATACAGCGCGGCCCCAGTTTCCCTTTTAGTGGGTGCCATGTTATCTTTTATGAACATGTGAATTTTGAAGGGCGCCGGTTGAACATAGACCTAAACTCACGGGAATTCCAAAAGGCGGTGAGGAATCTACGTTCACTACCAGATTCGCAATCGTTTTCAGATATTATCTCTTCAATAAAAATTGTACCATCAGGTGTATTTAAAGTCCTGATAGTTGTAGGTGATAATGCAACAGGTGAACCGGCTGTCTTGGAATCTCTCACTTCACTTGAAGGATTAGAATTTCAATATACTACTGTCCATATCAACGACAATCCAGACAACCGTGGTGATCCTCAGAATGCTGTCAAACTATCCAATATACCACTTTCAGATTTTGATATTATTTGGTTTACTTGGAACGGTCCAGGACATGATGGAGAGTATTTCGTTGAAGATGCAGATGATGAAATCAAAGATTTCGTTCAAAAAGGCGGGATTGTATGGGCATCTGCTATGGACAATAACATTGTCCCCCCCGATGGTGTTCACAACGCTGAAGCTGTCTGGAGAGGCGACTGGTTACCTGTGGATCGTCATCCAATTACAATTACAAACTCAGACGATTCAAATGTTAACATAACAGAAGACGGTCAAAAGACAGGTATGTTTACATGGCCACACAAGATAAATGTTGATAATTTAGTGACGGATGACCATTGGGTTACTAATGACGGAAGTTACCGAAAATTGGCTGTAAGAGAAGATAATGGCGATGCTGTAAGCATTCTCTTGCAGTGGGGAGAAGGGTACTATGTGGGTTTCGCAATAGATACACGGGATGCACACAGAACTGCAGTCGCAAGACCTTTGATTGAAAACACACTCTGTTATTTAGCAAACCTTGCTTGGCAAACCTCTCCACGACAACCCCTAAGAGGACGTTATAGGTCAAACCGTAGCACTGAATTGATCTTCCAATAGTAAAAATATAGGAGTGATTCTTTAAGATAGGAGAAACTGATGCGTCTTATAGTAGCTGTGATATTCTTAATAGTTGTCGTAAGTGTTATCGGCTATTTCGCTTATGACCGACTGATACCGAGCGGGGACGATAACCAAGACAACGGAGATAATGTCTTACGATGGATGGGGGTTATCGCAGTTGTTTTCGTCGGCGGTCTGGCCGCATTTGTGGGGTCTGTCATCCGTTATAGGATACCGAAAGCAGATATCGCTCTGGTCAGAACAGGGGGTGCCAAAGAAAAAATAAGAATTACCGGCGGTCTCTGGGTTAACACCATTATTCATGAAATTAGAGAAGTATCGCTAAACACGATGCGGATAGAAGTTCTTAGAGAACAATCCGATTCATTGATTACAAACGACTTTAACCGAGCTGATGTTGAAGTCGTCTTTTATATTAAAGTTAATCCTGATGAAGATGAGATATTAAAAGCCGCACAGGCACTTGGTGAAAAATCAATGACACCGGAAACTGTACGGGAACTAATTGAACCTATGCTGGATGGCGCATTGAGAAGTGTCGCAGCAGAGAGTATCATTCAAGACCTACTTCAGAAACGCACGGAATTTGCTTTGAAGGTTCAAACTGCCTGCGGTGAGGACCTGAAACTATTTAACGGTTTGACACTTGATACCGTTTCAATCATACGTGTTGATCAGACGCCTATTAATTTATTTGACCCATCTAACCGATTTGACGCAGTCGGTATACGAGAAATCACTGAAATTACTGCTGATCAAGAACGGGAGAAAGAACGGATTGAACGTGAAAAAGAGGTCGCAATCTACCAAATTAATGTTGATAAAGACCTACAAGAGTATGAATTGGAACAAAGTAGAGCATGGGGTGAATCCGATCAACAGAAAAACATTGAAATTTATGCTGCTGACCGGAACGCCGAAACAATCAGATTCCAATTTGAGATGCAGGAGAGCATTGAAGTTCGTGAAAACGAAATGAAATTGGAAATTGAACGTTCTCGGATAACAACAGAAGAGGGTGTCCAGTTACGAGAAGTTGCGCAGGAATTGTCAGTTCAGACCGCAAAGTTTGCACAGGAGCAACAGGTAGAACAGCGTGAAATTGAGAAAAACCTCGTTATTGAAACAGCACAGATTGACCAATCCAAGGTTGTCCAGCTTGCTGAAATACAACAACAACTCACAGTTCAATTGGAAAAAATCTCACAGGAACAGGAAGTTGCAGTACGCGATATAGAGAAAGAGTTGATGGTAGAAAAAGCACGCATTGCTCAAGAAGAGGGTGTGCAACTGCGAGATGTTGAACGAGATTTGATTGTCCTAACAGCAAAATATGCGCAAGAGCAACAAGTACAGCAGCGTGAGATTGAAAAGAACCTTGTCGTTGAAACCGCACAGATTGACCAGAATAGACAAGTGGAAGTTGCTGAAATACAGAAAGTCCTTGCTGTTGAACTGCAAAAGATTGAACAGGAACAGGAAGTTGCAGTACGCGATATTGAGAAAGAGTTGATGGTAGAAAAAGCACGCATCGCTCAGGAAGAGGGTGTGCAACTCCGAGATGTTGAAAGAGACTTGGTCATCCTAACAGCAAAATATGCGCAAGAGCAACAAGTACAGCAGCGTGAGATTGAAAAGAACCTTGTCGTTGAAACCGCACAGATTGACCAGAATAAACATGTGGAACTTACTGAAATTGACAAGATGCTAATAGTTGAACAATCCCGCATCAATCAGGAATTACGCGTCGCACTTACTGATGAAGACAGAAAAATTGATGTGGCAAATAAACAACAACTGACAGCACTTGCAGAAAAAGAAAAATTGCTCGCTGACGCAGAAAGAATGGGGGCTGAAGTTGAGGTTACGGCAACAGAACAGGTAAGAGGTGCTGAATGGCAACGAGATGTAGCAATCATCGGCGCAGAAGCACAAGCACAACCGATAGAACGACTCGCAGATGCTGTATTGTCTGAAGCACGGGCAAAAGCTCAAGGTGAAATGGCAGAATACGAAGCACGAAATGTCGCAGAGCAACGGGTACTCGTTCAAGAAGCTATACTTGAACTGATTGAAGAAGCGCCAGATATCGTTGAACAACTCATGAGACCCGCAGAGAAAATTGATAGTATCAAAATTCTCGACATGGGCGCTGATGGAAAAGGCGGTATCGACCGAAGTAGTATGGGACGACTCGTAAATGCATTGCTTGACACAGGTGCCATTTCTCCAATGCTAAAAGAACTCTTTAACTTCGCTGATATTGATGCTGTTCAAGTCACAGATAAAATTGCTGAATACCTGTCAGGACTCGTTAACCGCCCCGGTGCTGATGTAAACAGTCCCAATATTGACATTGATGTTGATATAGATGACGAGTAGACTGCGTTGAATTCACTGATGTATGACAGACTTGTGAAACAAGGTTTACCAAATACTTTCACATTTCATCAGAATTTAGTATTTCGTTAAGATGGTAAATGCACTCTTTAATGATCTTGGATTGAGTCTTGAACAATACGATCAAGCGAAAGATAGAAAGCAATGCGCTATCAGAGACAATACGCAAACAAAAGACGGAGCAGAACACAAAGGTGCAGAACATGCAGTTCTAATAACGGCAAACGTGCATGTCCCGCTCTTGGCGGTATGATAATTTGTCCTGAATGTTGTAGTGCCAAAAGAGCAAAAATCCCAGGGTGCGACCATAGATGTAAATACTATAGTCCGCTCATCGTAAGTAGTAGAAAGAATGCACCTCCAGAATATCCTCTTCACCTTTGTTTAGTCAGTCGGTCGCGTAATACCGGGATGGTAATTGTTGTCGGCACACGCAAACGACCTGATGGAAATATAAAGGCAATGTTCCTTCTCCTTGACCTTTGGAAGAAGGGCGTGAGAGACTGTTTCTACGATGCAAACTTATCAGAAAAACAATTTGAACGGGCATGTCAGAGATTTGGAAGTAGTTTTGCCGAACAGGAACAAGCACTTCCAGATGAAAATGGAGAAGATAAAGAGAAAAATGAACAAGAAGAGAAGGATGAAAAGCAAGAATTAATACGGGTTCCAAGAAATACACTAATTGTTGAAGCCGAATCCGCCACACATTTTGATAACGGTGTCAAAGTCGTTGATGATGGAGAAGCATCCGGTGGAAAAGCAATAGATAGTCCAAGGAATGCTCGTGGAATATATGAAATACATATACCAAAGACAGGTAAATGGTACGTATGGATTCGAACGTTTTATAAAGCGGGTAATCAAGACTCATACTGGGTAGGCATTGAAGATGTTGAACCTAATCCTTGGGACGAAGATGGCGGTCCAAATGCAATCAAAATTTGGGCTGAACCTGGGGATAATTCAAAATGGAATCGTTGGATATGGGATACTTCCACACATCCTCTGGGAAAAAAGATCCCCGGATATTTTAACGTTAAACGTAGAGGTTATTATCGTCTCTGGTCAAAAGGAAGAGAACCCGGTACTCGCTTAGACCAAATCCTGCTAACACGTTCACGGCGATTCAATCCCGAATCTGCTTCAGAAGGAAGACCGATCCCTGTCCACACAGAACCACACCCTTATGAACCTGCGACTTTTGAAGATTGTAAAAGATTAATTCAACATGCTGTTGAGATTTCAAAGGCTGTTGAGACTGAATTCCCATGGGAGTTTAAATACTGGCTTAATGATATATGGGGAGATATTCGCAAATTTCCTAAACATGAAGGTTCACTATACAAATGCCACAAATGTGAAGAAGATTTACCTGATCAAGCAGTTGACCTTATCAAACAGCATGCCCATGCAGATGATATTCAGTTCTACATTTTATGCAGGAAGTGCGGGGGTGAATTTGACTAAAAAACGTTTGACTTTACTGATCTGCTGTCTATCGTGCTTTTTCATTCTAATAACACCCAATCTTGCTGCACCTCCTAATCCTTATCTCTATTTTGATATTGATCCCACAAAAGGGGAACTCAAACCTAAATCTCATTCAGGACTTAATTCCGAACTGAGTGTTTCAAAATACTTGCAAGAATTAAATGAATGTTGTCTATCAAGAGAACAAGGCGTACTTCAACCGGATGGAATTGAGTATGTTCTTGCACTCAAAATAGATTTCAGCGACCAACCTGGTGTAAGGTCAAGCACAGAACTCAATGAGTATCTTTTCGCTGAAACAGGTGTGTCACTAAAAACATATTTCCGAGAAAACTCTTACGGTCAGATGGATGTTCAACCGGGACCTGCTGGAGGAGTCTTACCTGCAGGAAGAGAGTGGATTCGCGCGAAAAGACCAATGAGTTATTATGGAGAGGGATCAAGACATGTAAGTCGTTATCAGGAACTGATTGCTGACGCATGTCGTGCTGTAGATGACATTGTTGACTATACCGATTATGACCGTGATGAAGACGGAATCGTTGACCATATTTTTGTAATACATGCGGGTAATGACGAAGCATCTACAGGTGTAATTGGGGATATATGGTCCATTCTAACACCTAACATCAACATTGTCCTTGACGGTGTTAGAGTTGACACAGCTGTAATTGTGGCAGAAGAACCTGATTTTGATAAACCGCATTTAGGAATATATTTCCACGAATTCTTTCATGATTTCGGGGCACCCGATGTTTACGGTTTAAACTTTACTGACGCTCGTGATCATAAATGGGGGTTGATGGGACAATTTGGACCCTTCCAGGGACCCGAAGTATACGGAGTTGGAAATGGTTTGGCACCAAGCCACATCATAGGATACCTGAAATGGGACTTTGATGCAAGGCCCGAGAATGGACGACTCGGTTGGATTGAACCTGTCAACATTACGCAAGGTGGAGAGGTGACAATTCCGGCTTTTGAACTACAATCCATAACAGACAAACTCTTCAAAATTGATATCCCCCAAACAAGGCAGTTATCAACACAGATTAACGCTGACCCCGATTCAACTAACTCTGTTTTAAACAGAGAATTCTTCCTCATAGAGAATCGCTTCAAAAACTCTGGGGCAACTTTTGATACATATCTGCCAGAATCTGGCATCCTTATCTGGCATATAGATGAAAAAAAGGTGCGACCTGTTGGAAGTTTTGATGCTGCTCAACAGATATGGTTGGAAGATCCAAATGATCCAGAGCATTTAGGGATAAGTCCTGATGATCCTGGTCATATTGATATACAGACTATCACTGAAGGCGCAGCATATTCTGCGGATGATAGTCAGACCGCATTTACGCCTGGGACTTTACCAAACAGCAGTTCAAATGAGGGAATCCCTTCCGGTATATCTATTACAAACATAAGCACAGAAGGGATGAACATGAACATACTTGTATCATTTGGTGATACCTACGAACCCAATAACAGTATTGAAACAGCATTTCCTATTCTCTATAATCAACACTACTATTCTTTTCTTTACGATGCAAGTGATACGGAAGATTACTATAAGGTTGTAGCCGCGGGAAGTATTGCTGTTCGAGCAACCTTATCAGAATTTCCCGTGGGTTTGAATTATCGATTAATGCTCCAGACAGAAACTGGGGAGACATTAGCAATAGGGGAAATTGCTACGGATACCATCGGCTATGAAATAGTATATCAGCCAAAAATACAACAGACATTGTACTTCAAAGTGTCCTCTCACGGTGATTTTAGCAGCGTTGCATCATACAAATTTCATGTAGAACAGATTGAACCTGAATCCTTTGCATTTGCAAAGACACGTGTATATCCAAATCCTTTTCAAGCGTCAGAATCAGTAATGACATTTGCTTATCAATTGTCTGCCTCACAATCTGCTGATAATGTCTCCCTTAAAATCTACACAGTCACAGGTGAAATGGTCTACAACATGACTCATAAAGAGGTATTTGCTCCTGGCAAATTCCGATGGGATGGCGCAAACCTACAAGGTACACCGCTTGCCCCCGGTATTTATATCTATCACATCGCTGCAACTCAGAAAGATTCCATCGTTAATGACATAGGTAAATTCAGTATTCTTAGATAAGCAGGACTTACGCACTCCCCCGGTAGGTGCGGTTTCCTAACCAATTCAGAATACCAAACGCGTATTCTGACATACCTGAATCCTGTGAAAATAGGTGAAATTTGGTCATTTTGCGTAAGTCCTAATAAGTTTAAAACCTGCCTATATCAAAAATCCATTCCGTCTGTTTAATCAACAGTTACATCAGATATAAGAAACCAGTCTTGATTCTAAAGTGTATCTCATCAACCTAATTCTCCATAAATTTCTCATCACACCACCTATCCGTTCGTAGGGACTGGGTTTCCCTGTCCGTTCTTAGGGACGTGGTGTCCCCCTCCGTTCGTAGGGACTGGGTCTCCCTGTCCGTTGTATCAATCTAATATACATCACAAACAACAAAGAACTCACCATATAAATGATTTATGAGATACGTTCTATACAATAATCTTGTTGACGAAAAACCGAAGATATGCTATTTTAGTATTAGGTCTTATGTAAAAATATAACTAAGATACCATTAACGATATGGCATTCAAGGAGGCAATATTTCCAATGAAATGGTTTACCAAGCACACAGATCTATGCAATAATATGATAGGTCATGTCAAAAGAGGCGCATGCCGTGCTAAAATGGCGCAGTCTCGGCAATACATAGCAACTCTGCTCAGTCTGGGTATTTGCTTTTTACTAAGTGTTGTCATCACAGGTTGTGGACAGTCCCTCAAGACTTTAGCACCCATTCAACCTGTCAATAATATCGCGAAAGCAGAAATGTTAAGAGCTAATGATCCTTCTGCAAATGTGGTTGTTCCAGCAATTCCTGAAGAGGGGTTAGCGAAACCTGTTTTTGAGAAACATGGGTTACAGACAGTCGGTATCAAGATCACAGACGCAGAAATTGCAAATACAGATGCATTAACTTATGTTTTAGCATTTGATGAATATACCTATGAATTAGAGAATTGGTACGGTTTTTTGACAGAATGGGCAGATGTAGAAGACCAGATTGAATTACCTAAGGTGGAACAAGACTCTAAGATTGTTGATGTCATATTTCTATCAGATGACCCACAGGCATTTGAGATTCAGGCAAAACAATCTATTCTTACGAAAACCTTGGATGACATCACTGTATCCATCTGTTATTGGCGAAGAGCTGATCTGGATAGGAAATATAATCGCGGAAATTCATACTCACCATTTTATGAGAACGCAGCCGCTGGAAATCAGAGCGAAAACACCGATGTGTTTTATGTCAAAATCACAAACAATCGTAATGAACACATCATCATTGATGTCAAGAAATGTACAATAGTAGACCAAGGGGAAAGCATATATGAAGGTCTATACTATGAAGACCTTGAGGATAGATTCGTTTCTGATAGACGTGTTTCTGGTCTATATGTGAAAAAAGGTCTTCAAACAGCACGGGAAATCTTACTTGAAAAACGTATGTCAACGGTGGAAAAGCAGGTTGGGACAAATCGAGTCGGGGTAAGACCTCGTGAAAGTATAGAAGGATTTGTGCCTTTTGTTCAAGTTAAACCCAACGCAACGGAACTTAACGTGATTATTCAAATTGAAAAAGCACCGCCACCTGAAGGCGCCCAACGCTATCAGACAATTGACTTTAAATTCCCATTTACGCATAATAGAGGCATACGGGTAGCCCAACCTGCCCCACAGAGGTATTAACTTGGGCACTTTTCTGTATTACGCT
Source organism: Candidatus Poribacteria bacterium (assembly GCA_965261435.1). Taxonomy (GTDB): domain Bacteria; phylum Poribacteria; class WGA-4E; order WGA-4E; family WGA-3G; genus MSPOR6. The sequence goes on along the minus strand of CBDHDL010000021.1, from coordinate 32,586 downwards.
AACAATTTTACACTTCTTCAGTGAATCAACACTTTAGTGCTTACAGTACGGTGTTAATTCACTGAAGAAGTGAAAACTATCACTTCAGAAAAAATACGCGATTTTAATCATAGATCATAGATGCTTTAAGATTTTAAACGCATCGGGGCAATAAAACAGGTATGACCATCTTCATTCTCAGGTTTAACGATAAAGAACTCAAACTCACCCGAAAACTCAAGAATGACTGATTCCGCATCAATATGTGAGAAAATTTCTGTTAATCTGTTCGCATCTAATCCAATTCGCACACTTCCAGTGCCAGATTCCACCGGTACCGTTTCATGAGCCTCACCAACTTCCGGCGTTTCAGTTGAAATATGAATCTTATCAGGTTCGATTTCAAAAATTATTGCAAAACTCTTTGGATTTGATAGTAAGGCTACACGTCGTGTCGCACGTAAAATCGCATCTCTTGATACGACAACTCTGCCTGAAGAAGATTCCCTAATCAGCGTCTGATAAGACTGGTATTCACCTTCAACTAAACGCGTTGTCAAGGTAGCGTTACCGTCTGACAGAAGAATCTGATTCTTCAATGGTACAATCTTTACATTTTGAGAATTCGCGAATGTCCGAGAGATCTCCTTTATCGCTTTCAAAGGTACAATAAAACCCTCCACATCTTCAGGTGCTTTAATGAGAGGACAGTGAGTAAGGGCAAGATAATGCATATCCGTCGCGACTACCTCTGTCTTGTCTTCAAGGATATTAAAATAAAGTCCGTTGAGTTGGTATCTAAACTCCTCTGTAGATGCAGCAAATTCTGTCTTGTATATTACATTACACAAGGTTTCACCATCAATAGATGTACCTTCCCCCTCAGCCGAAGGGAGTTCGGGAAAATCATCATCAGGGAGACCGATTATCTTATAGACACCCGACCCGCAAGTGAGCTCAACACGATCATTGGCTGTTGTAACAAGCTTTACCTCCATATCTGATGGTAATTCCCTTACGATGTCTGTGATCTTTTTCGCTCCTACCGTAATTGATCCCTCTTCGGTAATTGCCCCTTCAACTTTAACCTTAATACCTACTTCTAAATCTGTCGCGGAACATTCTATATTCCCATCTTGTGCACGAATAAGAACATTTGCCAAAATTGGCAAAGTATTTCGTCCACCAGCCACACTTTGCACTATTTGTAGCGAATGCAATAGCTCATCTTTATCAAATGTTAGTTCCATTCTTTACTCCTCTAAATGTTTAGTAATTACTTAGTTTGTCCAAGGTCCTCGTAATCTGTGATAGGCGACTGAAATGTTGCATAGTTCCAATTAAGTTCATTTTTCCCCAGAATTTCAAACATTAACGGTGGAAAAGCAGGTTGGGACGAATCGAGTCGGCGTAAAACCTCGTGAAAGTATAGAAGGATTTGTGCCTTTTGTTCAATTTAAACCCAACACAACGGAACTTAACGTTATTATTCAAATTGAAAAAGCTCCTCCACCTGAAGGCCCCAACGCTATCAGACAATTGACTTTAAATTCCCATTTACACATAATAGGGAATACGGGTAGCCCAACCTGCCCCACAGAACTTTAGTGCTTAAAGTACGGTGTTAATTCACTGAAGAAGTGAAAACTATCACTTCAGAAAAAATACGCGATTTCAATCATAGATGCTTTAAGATTTTAAACGCATCGGGGCAATGAAACAGGTATGACCATCTTCATTCTCAGGTTTAACGATAAAGAACTCAAACTCACCCGAAAACTCAAGAATGACTGATTCCGCTTCAATATGTGAGAAAATCTCTGTTAATCTGTTCGCATCTAATCCAATTCGCACACTTCCAGTGCCAGATTCCACCTGTACCGTTTCATGAGCCTCACCAACTTCCGGCGTTTCAGTTGAAATATGAATCTTATCAGGTTCGATTTCAAAAATTATTGCAAAATTCTTTGGATTTGATAGTAAGGCTACACGTCGTGTCGCACGTAAAATCGCATCTCTTGATACGACAACTCTGCCTGGAGAAGATTCCCTAATCAGCGTCTGATAAGACTGGTATTCACCTTCAACTAAACGCGTTGTCAAGGTAGCGTTACCGTCTGACAGAAGAATCTGATTCTTCAATGGTACAATCTTTACATTTTGAGAATTCGCGAATGTCCGGGAGATCTCCTTTATCGCTTTCAAAGGTACAATAAAACCTTCCACATCTTCAGGTGCTTTAATGAGAGGACAGTGAGTAAGGGCAAGATAATGTATATCCGTCGCGACTACCTCTGTCTTGTCTTCAAGGATATTAAAATAAATTCCGTTGAGTTGGTATCTAAACTCCTCTGTAGATGCAGCAAATTCTGTCTTGTATATTACATTACACAAGGTTTCACCATCAATAGATGTACCTTCCCCCTCAGCCGAAGGGAGTTCGGGAAAATCATCATCAGGGAGACCGATTATCTTATAGACACCCGACCCGCAAGTGAGCTCAACACGATCATTGGCTGTTGTAACAAGCTTTACCTCCATATCTGATGGTAATTCCCTTACGATGTCTGTGATCTTTTTCGCTCCTACCGTAATTGATCCCTCTTCGGTAATTGCCCCTTCAACTTTAACCTTAATACCTACTTCTAAATCTGTCGCGGAACATTCTATACTCCCATCTTGTGCACGAATAAGAACATTTGCCAAAATTGGCAAAGTATTTCGTCCACCAGCCACACTTTGCACTATTTGTAACGAATGCAATAGCTCATCTTTATCAAATGTTAGTTCCATTCTTTACTCCTCGAAATGTTTAATAATTCCTTAGTTTGACCAAGGTCCTCGTAATCTGTGATAGGCGACTGAAATGTTGCATAGTTCCAATTAAGTTCATTTTTCCCCAGAATTTCAAACATTATAAAAATGTCCACATCTGAAAACTAAACTTGACCAACATTTAGAATTTTGATGTGGAATGGGCTTCTATACGAACAGGCATGATGACATGCAGTTGTCCATCATCACCAACTGGTTTAATTACAAACTGTGAAAATTCTCCAGAAAACTCTAAAGTCACGAAATCTGTCTCAATATGTGTCAATATGTCTAACAACGCACGAGCATCCGATCCAATACAAACACTACCAGAACCCGATTCGGTAGCAACTGTCTCGTATGCTTCACCAAGTTCGGGTGCTTTCGCAGATACGAGAATATCACTCGGTGCTATGTCTAAACTTACAGCAAACTGCTTGGGATCTGAGAGTAAGGCGACACGACGGGTCGCTTGTAAGAATGCTGCTCTTGAAACAACTACACGTCCATCAGCAGATGTTGGTATAATGTCCTGATATTTGGGGAATTCACCTTCAACTAACCTTGTAGACAACGTTGTGGTGTTGTCAGCAAGTATGAGTTGGTTGTTCAGGAGTGAAATCTTAATCTCAGGTGAATTGGCGAATGTCTTTGCAATCTCCTTTACAGCCTTAAGCGGCATTATGAATCCAGCGACCTCCTCTGATGGATCAAAAAAATCACTATATGTCAAGGCAAGTTGTCTGATACCATCAGTCCCAACTATTTCATTCTTCTCTTTGTATATATTAAAGTAGAGACCATTTAACAGATGTCGGACTTCCTCTGAGGATGCAGCAAATCCTGTTTTGTGGATAACCGCTCTAAGTTCGGCACCAGCAATGGTAATAGCATCATCATCAATTGATGGTAATTGTGGAAAATCTTCATCCGATAGACCGTAAATCTTATATATGCCTTCTCCACATGTTAGGTCAACACGATGATTTGCCGTTGTCGCTATTTCTATCGTTTTATCTGGGAGCTCACTGACAATATCTGCCAATTTTTGGGCGGAGACTGAAATGGCACCCTCCTCAATGACAGTTCCTAAAACCTTGACTTCAATACTCACTTCCAAATCTGTCGCTGCACATTCAATATTCCCATTTTCAGCACGTATCAGTACGTTTGAAAGAATAGGTAATGTATTTCGTCCCCCCGCAACTCCTTGAACCGTCTGCAAGGCATGTAAGAGTTCATCTTTCTCGAATGTAAGCTTCATGCTAAGAGCTCCTACTCAAAACTTTAGCGAACAACCTTAGATTAGAATAAGCTAAAATAATATAGAACACGAGATGAACGCCAATTTCATCTTGACAGACTTCTGATTGTTTAGTATAACATATCATATAGAAAATGTCCATTTTATTTTGGGATTTCAAACATAACTATTCCTGAATAGAAATTGCAATTACATCCTTTCCACACCCTCCTAAAAGAATGAATCAGACGAACTTACGGACTTCACAGACAATATCAAAACGCGCGGTATTGATTGGGACTTTACTAATCATCGGAAACAGTTACTGGATCGCTTATGTTGAGATGATTTGGCACACTGCACACCTCACAACAGTAGCAATGTCTGTAAATGTTATGTTTGGTATATTTGTTATTACTGTACTCAACATGTGGATACGGAGTATTGCACCTTTCGTTGCTCTATCACACCGCGATCTGATAGTCGTCTACAGCATGCTTGCTGTTGGCAGTGCGTTTTCTGGACACGACTGTATTCCCCGTTTGATGGGATTGATACCTTATGCTTTTCGGTTTGCGACTGCAGAAAATGATTGGGAAGCACTTCTATTTCACCATCTGCCTGAATGGTTGGTAGTCAAGGATCCAAGAACAGTCAATGATTTCTATGAAGGGAACGCAAACTTCTTTATTGGTGGATACATCCAACAGTGGATCGTTCCAATTCTATCTTGGTCTGCTGTTATTTTTCTGTTGATGCTAATTTTCCTCTGCCTGACATCACTCATTCGAAAGCAATGGATAGAAAATGAGAAACTTGCATATCCGATTATTCAGATACCTTTAGAGGTAGTCACCAACCGTCGTATCTTCAAGAGTCGTCTTCTTTGGATCGGGTTCGGAATTGCAATGGGGATAAATCTACTAAACGGGTTACAGTACTTCTTTCCTATATTGCCGACAATTCCTGTGAGGGAGTACAATCTTAATATCTATTTTACGCAGAAACCTTGGAATGCTATTGGCAACACGCCGCTCAGGTTTCATCCCTATTTGATAGGGTTCTCTTTTATTCTTCCGTTAGATCTGGCTTTTTCGTGTACCTTTTTTTATTTGATGAAGAAAGCACAACTGATCTTTGGCAGTGCATCTGGTGTGTCAAAAGTTGCCGGATACCCGTTTTTAGGTGAACAAGGGGCTGGCGCTTTGCTTGCACTGCTGGCTATAGCATGTTGGTATGGACGTAAACACTTCGGCTTCGTATTGTCACAAGCAATTCGTCCTACTCCTACCGGCACACAGGATGAGGCATTTTCCTATCGTAGCACTTTGATTACGTTAGCACTGGCACTGCTCTTACTTGCCATATTGTGTATACGAGGCGGAATGTCGTTATGGGCATTTTCTGTGTTTATCGGAATATATCTGCTGATCGTCGTCGGATTAACCCGGATGCGCGCAGAACTCGGCCCACCTATACACGCAATCGGGTATCTTACACCACAGTACATGATGATTTCACTCCTCGGTACACGAAGACTACGGGCAGGGAATCTTACTATGTTATCACTGATGAACTGGTTAAGCGGTGCAAGTTATGCGTCATTCCGCACACATCCAATGCCTGACCAATTGGAAGCATTTAAGCTCGCAGAAAGAACACATATACGGAACAGAACAATGTTCACGGTTTTAGTCATCGCAAGTCTTATCGGCATATTATCAAGTCTGATACTATACCCCTATGCAATATACCGAGAGGGGGTCGCAGCAGGGTCTGAACAGATACATGCTGGGGGTGCAGATACCTATAATTTTTTGTCATCCTGGTTAGTCAACCCAAAACCAATGGATTGGATTGCAACGGTTGTGTTGGGAACGACTTTTATAGCAAATTTAGGGATTATGATGCTCCGATCACGGTTTGTTTGGTGTCCGCTTCATCCAGCAGGATATGTTATCGGTGTTGCTCCCGGAACAACAGATGTCATCTGGTTTCCACTCTTGATCGCAATGGTTGCAAAGTGGATAATACTACGTAATGGTGGTATAAACGCTTATCGAAAGGCTATACCATTTTTTATCGGGTTAGTCTTAGGGGAAGCATTGATGGGTTGTTTTTGGCCATTGTTGAGTCTGATATTGCGTTCTGCAGTGTATAGTTGGATTTAAGACTGGTTACTTCACAGTAGGTGCCGAAAAACGATAGGTACCATCTAAGTTTACAGAGATATTTGGTAACTTGTGGTGGGTTTCAAACCACTGGTATCCACTCTGTAGATTTTCCCAAAATTTAATCAATATTTCATCAGCTGAAGTGTTTTTTTTCAACTGTTTCATAGAGTCATTGTCTAATTTTGTTGGGAAGACATGCACAGGTATTTTCGCTTGACCGTTAGACTTCGCTTGCACGGCTAACCAGTATAACTCCTTGATGTATTCATCTGTGATCGGAATACAACCAATAGTCACACACCCACCGTGCAAGAATATATCTCCACCTAAATTGCCTTTTACACCCAAAATCTGATCAGCACGGTTCGGATAATTTATCCCAAGGGATAGATAAAAATTGCTCTTAGGATTAAACCTATCAATGTTATAGAATCCTTCTGGTATTTGCAGATCACCTTCACGTCTCTTTGGACCTAACCTTCCTGAAGTACGGCAAATTGGGTAGTCATGCACTTTTTTGTATGTGGAATCCGTTGAAGAAAACGTCCAGACTTCTAAGACTTTCTCCCGTTTGAATGCTCGGATAAATAGATTCTCAGGTGGATAAACGAGACCTTGACCTTCAAAACGCTTACGGAGTATTTCGTCCTTTTCTAACATTGCAGCTCGGACACGAGGGTACTGAAGTTGTTTATCTTTAAAACGTTCCACTTCGTTAGATAGACAAGAAAATAGCGGGGTTGATAAGAGTATAATAGCGATGAACTGTTTCATAATTGCCTACAATAGTTATATAGATTTAGTATAACATAATCTCCCTCTGTTTTCAAGAAAACGAAGTCTCTCGGGTGTGTAAATATTTTGTCCCTATTTGTCTGAATCGCGGATTACGCGGAAGGGATTTCTGGATCATTATATGTCTTTGTTTATATCGTAGGTCGGGTAGAGCGAAGCGAAACCTATAAATCAACGCCGAATGCGCGTGTGGCATTCGGCCAAATCAACGCCGAATGCGCGTGTGGCATTCGGCCAAATCAACGCCGAATGCGCGTGTGGCATTCGGCGGGTGTAAACTTAAGGAATTTTCTATGTCAGAAATCCTCTTTAGTCCCGTAGGGACGATATGTTTATAGAAAAACGTGCAACCCCTTATCTTCAGTCCCGTAGGGACGATATGTTGATTTGTCTATGCCGTTCCTACGGAACTCAAGAGGGTTCGCTAAAATCACGACAACTTGTGGAAAATACCTTGAAATGTACAAGAACCCCTTCCGCGTCTTCCGTGTTCTCCGTGTAATCCGCGATTCAGACAAAAACGGTGACAATTACTTTACACACCCAAGTCTATCAAGTGTGTAAATATTTTGGCAGTGTTTCCATATCGGCTCGATCCAAGACATAGCACTCCACATGAAGTTTAAAAAATAAGTCAGGTAATTTGGCGAGGTTAGGAAACCTCGCCAGCAGACTGGTGTACCAAATCTATGGACAGAACGGACTCTCCTTACGACGGAGAATCGGTATGTCAATGGATTTCGGAATGCCTAAGACTTTGCACTCAAGTCGAGTAATATGTCTTATGACTTTCTCAGTGACGCTGCCAAAATAATACACACCCCACAGTGTTATTTAGTTTGTCCCTTTAATCCAAGTATGATATAATTACGGCAAAAAGGAGACTTTTGAGAAGTTCAACAACCCACCCTTTTGGGAGGTAGGCAAACGCTATCTCTCAAAGTGTCACAGACGAAATAGAGTGTGCTTAGTCTAAAGAAAAAACGAAGCGGTTTACTACAGATGATGCACGTATAAAACTAAAACGGCTATACCCGTCAATTAACACTTGACAATACACTATGTTTTGATTCACTTCTTGAAATACAGATTGTGCCAAAGAGTTAACAGTTTAGGTTCTCATAATATCTGGTTCCCGTGACTATAATGCTTACGGTTGCTCCTTTTGATACAATTTACGCCAAACAACCACTCGACCTCTTTGAAAACTGAATCCTTATTAGCGATCTTAAAGTTAGAACCACATCGTACAAGGGTTTCACCGTAACGCGGGCTCTTCAAACGCAAAATCAGATGTAAATCTCCTCTATTAGCAAGTACAATATCTTTTAGAGTCCTAAGTTTATCAGGATTATAGAAATCAGACTCCGGTATCGTCACCTCAACAGCAGATGTTAGTATCTCAGTAACAGCATTAACATTTATAATATTAATTGCTTGTATCAAAGGTTTTTCTAAGTCTGCTGTTTTATTTTTCAGCACTCCTTTAATCCACACTATTTTTCCTTTAGCAAGTTCTTCTGATTTTCTATATAAATCAGGTAAAACAACAATTCTCACTGTTCCTCTTAGGTCTTCTGTAAAGAGGAGGGCCATAGAATCGCCTTTGGGTGTGATGCGTTCTTTAACACGCGTTATTATGCCTACCATAGAGATTTCAGCGTCATTGGGGTGTGTGGCAAGTGTTTCGGAGTTTGCGGTTGTGTAGTTTTCAATAATATCACCATGTTCTTGGAGCGGGTGTCCTGAAACATAAAATCCGAGTAGTTCCTTTTCCATCTGAAACTGCATGCATGGTTGATATTCCTGCGTTTCTGTGAGGGGTATCTTTCCTCCCTCTGGGAAGAGGTATAATTGTCCCCGTTCGCGCTTCGCTTTCTCAATTTTTGCAATTTTCAAGATTTTTTCTAAGTTAGCGATTAGCATTGCTCTATGTTCTTGAAGTGAATCAAATGCCCCGGACAAAATAAGACTTTCGATTGTTCGTCTGTTGACCTTGCGTGTATCTACGCGTTCACAGAAATCCTGCAGTGATCTAAACTTTCCTTCTTGTCCTCGTGCTTCTATAATTGCTTCTATGGCACTATCCCCGACGTGCTTCACAGAGATAAGTCCGAAGCATATATTGTCTTTTTTTACTGTAAAAAACTTGTCGCTCAAGTTCACATCTGGTGGAATTAAGTTAATTTTGATTCCCAAAAACTTCTCAAGTTTTTTACACTCTTCACGATACACAATAATTTTAGCAGCATCGTCAGCCTCTCCTGTCATGATAGCTGCCATAAACTCACACGGATAATGCGTTTTCAAATACGCCATTCGGTATGTTACGATTGAGAAGGCAATTGAATGCGATTTGTTGAATGCGTAGTTACCAAATGGTTCTAATATGTCAAAAACCTTTTCTGCATCTTTCTTCAGAAACCCTTTTTGCACTGCTCCATTTACAAATTTCTGGCGTTGTGTTTTTAGTAAAGCATCATTTACCTTTCCCATAGCGCGTCTGAGCAGGTCTGCCTCACCAAGCGAAAAACCTGCCATATCGCGTGCAATTTGCATCACCTGTTCCTGATAAACACAAAGTCCATAAGTATTTTTGAGAGCATTTTTTAGTGACGGATGGACATATTCCACCTTTTGCAATCCATTTTTCCGGGCGATGAACTGCCGTGTTGTTCCGCTCTCTAAAGGTCCAGGACGATAAAGTGCGGCAATTGCGGAAAAATCATCAAAATTCTCTGCCTTGAGTTGCCTAACAACTCTATACATACCAGGCGATGTTTCCAACTGAAACAACCCTTGAACTAACCCTTTACTGACAAGTCTATAGGTCTTTTCATCGTCAAATGGAATATCCATTAACTTGATATCTTTACCGCGATTTTCCCTTACCATTTCAACGCAATCGTGTGTTTTCGTAAGGCTCCGCAATCCGAGTGTATCAAATTTGATGATTCCTATATCTTCAACGGTTTGTGCTTCAAATTGGGTGGCGACCTGTCCGTGTTTATCTTTGAATAACGGCACATAATCAGTAAGAGGACCATTTGAAATAACAATTGCAGAAGCATGACAAGAGACATGTCTTTTCAATCCGACAAGAGCTTTGCTAATATCTATGAGTTCCCTATATTCAGACAAGTCTGTGAGTTTCTTTAATTCTGGCACAAGTTCTAATACCTTCTCAAGCGTCATACTTGATGTTCCGGGTATCAATTTTGTTAATTTTCTCACCTTTTCCAGCGGTATTTCAAGAACGCGTCCGACATCAGTGATAGCAGTCCGCGGACCTAAGGTTGCAAACGTGGCAACTTTGCCTACAGACTCGTGCCCGTATTTATCAACGAGATACGCAATAATGTGATCCCGTGCGCGGTCGGCGAAATCAATGTCAATGTCAGGTGGACTAACCCGTTCAAGGTTCAAAAACCGTTCAAACATACAGTCATAGTCCATCGGATTGAATGTAATAACATCAAGTGCATAAAGTGCCAAGCTGCTGGCAGCAGACCCACGCGCAGAAAGCGGATATCCCTGCTTGTTAGCGTGTCTGACGTAATCCCATACAATCAGGAAATAGCCTGCGTAACCGGTCTGCCGAATAATATCAAGTTCGTAATCTATTCGCTGTCGAACATCTGATGGAAGTTCTCCTCCTAACTTTTCATGCAACCCTTGATAACATAGTTCCTTGAGATAGCTGTCATCCGTATGTCCATCAGGAACATCGTATTTCGGCATCACATATTTACCGTAATCCAATTTGAGCTGACACCTTTTGGCAATTTTAAGGGTGTTACTGATTGCTTCAGGTGGATAATTCTTAAATACCTCACGCATTTCGTCAACACTTTTAAAATAGAAATGCTCATTATATTGCGTCCTTTGTGGGTATTTAACGGTGGTTTTCGTTTGGATACAGCATAGCACATCGTGTAATCGGTGGTCAGATTTGTGAATATAATGGCAATTATTTGTTCCAACGATCGGAATATCAAACTCTCTGGCTAAATTGACCATCATCGGGTACGCCTTATATTCTTTGTCAATATAGTGGTTTTGCACCTCAACATATAGGTTTTGGGACCCCATTATATCAATCAATGTTTTGAAATGACGGATCCCGTGTTCTCGTCTATTTGAGACAAGTAACTGTGGTACTTGTCCGTGTATACATCCTGTCAGAGCAATAATTCCTTCGCGGTATTCTCGCAAAATATCCATATCGATACGTGGTTTAACATAGAAACCTTCTATATAACCGAGTGATACTAATTTCATAAGGTTTCGGTAGCCAGTTGCATTTTCTGCAAGGAGTGTCAGGTGGTAAGGATCGTCTTTGTCTTTACTGAATATTCCGTGATCACCAGGGGCAACATACACCTCACAACCGATAATAGGATTAACCCCTGCCTTTTGTGCTTCAGTATAAAATTCCCATGCCCCGAACATGTTGCCGTGGTCAGTCAGTGCTACAGCAGGCGCGCTATTCTCTACTGCCCACTGAATTATATTTGAAACGCGGCACACCCCGTCAAGCATACTATATTCACTATGGTTGTGTAGATGGACGAACTCTGCAGCCATATTTCCTCTTTCTATACTCCGCTATAAATTTGAGGTAAACATTCACATCACGACACACGACGTTTCCTTTCTACTTCATTTATACAATTTTCAGCGTTATTTAAAACAAATTGGAGTGAATGGAAGTATTCCATTTCTGCACAGCACTATCCAACAAGATACGATATCCTGCCACGATTACTTGTTTGAGCGATTTCTGGTCATGATTACGACTATGATATTGATATAGAAAATCATGTACTTTATCAAACAGTTCGCTCTCTGCGATGAGCGCAACTACGGTCTGCTTCTTACTCACGACTGTCCCGGTAAAATATTCGCTAAGTTCTGTCCGATTCCCCCGTGGATATGGACCTCCCAACTTTGTAAGCATAAAAGTGACCGGATTTAGATGCCTGAATGGAGGTCGTTCATGATATATTTCTACTTCATCCCATTCTATGTGAGGTTTCGGTTCAAGTGTAGCGCAATCAAGTTTCCAAACCATCTGAATTTCATCAATAAGATCAGCATAATCTGTTATTATCGTCGGTCCATTTGCCAATGGATTTCGGGGTGCTCCCCACGGACAAGTCTCAGCGTGGGAATTAGCGGACGTAATTTCACCTTTCACGTTAACAAAATAGTCAAAAAAGTATTTTCTGCCGTTTCGGGTCCCCGGATAAACTTTTCGCAAGCACTTAGGACATTGTTCAAGTTTTATCATGCACACCTCGCTCCTAAAAAGAGTCTTTTGAACACACCCACAATTCTATCCACGCAGCAGTTTCAATCAGCACTTTAGGTAGATCAGGGTCATTCCGGTTGACATACCTTGCTATCATTAACATTTTCTCGGAGAGCAAACTCCACCAGAGATGGTCGCTTCTATCTTGCTTACCGTTGAGATGAACAATCTGTTCTGTCGAAATCTCAACTTTTTCTTGATATTGTTCTCGTTTAATAGACATTCAAAATAACAACCTTGCAAAATATTTTTATATTGTTAATTAATTATAACGAACGTTAAGTATTTAAGCAACAAAATATTTTACCAAAAGTTAATATTTTTTGTATTTCAACGTCTATTGGTTAGAAAAAGCGGCATCTAAGTCAACGTTATGAATGTAACTATGAAGTTTAAGAAATAAATAGGTACTTTAGCGAGGTTAGGAAACCTCGCAAGCGGCATTCGGTATTTTGTAGGAATCAAAACTTTAGACATTGAGTCAATTTAAAATGCTTGATTTTTTCCGACATCTAAACTAAAATATAAATACCGATTTTAACTACGGAAGGTGATTTTTATGACCGGTACCGAATTTATGACCCTTCGTGAAAATGAGGATGTCAAAATAATTGATGTAAAAGCTGATTTGAGCAGCTACGCTGCATCAGATTTACGAAAAGTTTTGGAAAATCTACTAAACGAGAAGGTAGAAAAGGTCGTTGTTAATTTTAGTGAAGTGAACCACATCAACAGTACTGCAGTAGGTACATTAGTCGGAATTGCAAAACGGTTACGCCAAAACAATGGTGATTTAAAATTATGCAACTTAGCATCAACACTTACCCGAACATTTAATCTCATCGGTGCATCCAGCGTTGTTGAAATATATGAATCTGAGAAAAGTGCTATTGAGGCTTTTCAATAGATAGACAAGTAAGGGTGGTGTTTAGTCTATGGAGAAAGACTATATTGAGTTGAAAGTACCGAGTGATGTGTATTACATTGAGTCGGTGCGCGCATTTATCGGCAAGTTATCAGAAACACTTAGGTTTTCAAAGCGGCGTGTAGCAGATATTCAACTTGCAATTGACGAAATATGTAGCAATGCAGTGTATCATGGGTCTGCATGTATATCAAGTCATATTCTGTTACATATTTATGTCAACACAAAGACACTTAAGATTGTCGTTAGAGATAAAGGTAAAGCAGATACGCGTGATTGGTTAACACCTGCGAAATTAGAAGAGATTCAAGATCGGCGTTCACCTGCTGGGGAGAGTGGACACGGTTTATATCTTATTAAATGTCTTACTGACGAACATAAGTTAAAGCAAAACAGTGTTGGTGGGACTGATGTCATTGCGATTTTCTATCGAAAAGAACCAACAGACGAAAATTAACCCTGAATTGCAATAAGTGTTAAGTCGTCCTCATTAGGACGGCCATTCGTAAATTCAGTGATTGTATCAGATACGCGCTGGATAAGATATTCAGGTGTTTCAGCATCACATTTTGCTATTATGTCTTGTAGTTGTTCCACAGTAAATTGCTGTCCATTTGGATTCTTAACTTCATAAGCGCCATCTGTATAAAGGAATATCCTGCTTAATTCATCAAACGTGTAATGGCAATTTTCATAGACAGATTCACGCCGAATACCTAAACCGTTTCCAGACTGTTGATTAGTAATCAGTTCACATTTGGATTTTGGTGTATGTTGCAAGAATGGTAATGGATGTCCAGCGTTGGCGCAGATGAATTGTTGGTTTTTCTTATCAAAAACGGCACAGAATGCAGTGGCAAACATAAATAAACGCGAGCTTATTATACTATTGAAACGAGCGTTGAGAATGTGCAAAAGATGAGCAGGGTCATCGCGAATATTTTCTCTATGTTCTGATACCACTGTTTTGATAAACACAGTGATAAGTGCTGCAGATGCTCCGTGTCCCATCACATCAGAAATTAAAACACCTAATCTGTTTTGATCAATCTCCCATAGATCAAAAAAATCTCCTCCGACTTCAAGTGCTGGAGAACAGTGTGATGCTATCCTAAACCCGGCAATTTCTTGTGCCCCGTTCTGCGGGATCAAGATTTCTTGAACGGTGCGTGCCATTTGAAGTTCATCTTCTAAGCGTGCATTATGTTGTTCAAGTCTGTCGTGATAGTGTTTTATGCGTAAAAGCGATTTAATCCGCGCCATTACTTCAAAGCTGTTGAAGGGTTTTTCTATAAAGTCGTCTGCTCCCGCTTCAACGGCTTTAATTCTATTCTCGTGTGTATCACGAAGTGCAGTGATCATGATGATAGGAATAAATTCTGTTGTCTTATTATCCCGTACTCTTTTTACGACTTCAAATCCGTCTATCTTCGGCATATTGATATCTAACAGAATTAGATCGGGTGTCTCATCTATTATGATCTTTAAAGCTGCCGCGCCGTCAGCTGCTGTAAGGACAATATAACCGCGAGCCTCAAGCTGGATCTGTAGAATTTTTACATTGCGTGGTTCATCATCTACAACAAGTAATTTTGCTGATTCTTCAACCATCATTGTTAGGTTCCTTTAAGATGCTCTGCAATGCGTTCCAAAAGTATCCGTGTATCAATGGGTTTGCTAAGGTAATCATCGCATCCTGCTTTTAGTAGGCGTTCGCGGTCACCTGTCATCGCTGCGGCGGTAAGCGCAATAATCGGAATGTCACACCAATTCGGATCGGTTTTTATCTGTCGTGTCAAATCTTCACCGCTTGTTCCTGGTAGTGCGATATCCATAAGAATGAGGGAAGGTTTTGTTGTCTTTAGACAAAATAAAGCTTGTGCTGCGTCAGATGCTTCAATCACCTTATATCCTTTAGATTGCAGTACAATGCGGACAACTTTCCGGTTTAACGCTTGATCTTCAATTACTAAGATCGGAATTGGCTCATCAGTATTCACTTCATATCACCCATTCTTCAGGTACATTTCCTTATTTGAAGACTGTTGTTTTCACATCCAAATTTAGTGTAACAGTAGGAGACAACTCCGGCTTGCAATATAGGATAAAAAGAAGATTTGAAGGAAAATCATTATCTGGATATTAAGAGGTTGATAGAATCAATTAACCACTTTTGTTTGTTTGAAATGTAGGAATATTAAAGGAAAAAGTGCTCCCTTTTCCTTCTTCACTTGTTACGCTGATTTCTCCACCATGCAATTCAATAAGCCGTTGAGTCAGAGCAAGACCGAGTCCAGTACCGCCATAACGTCGCGATTTAGATGTATCAATTTGTGTGAATGGTGCAAACAATTTCATCTTATCTTCTTCGGCAATTCCTATACCTGTATCTATAACTTTGACTTGTAGGTTTGTGTTTGTAACATTTAACTGTGTGGCAACTTTACCACCATCTGGTGTAAATTTGACAGCGTTTGAAAGTAGATTATAGAAGACCTGCTTCACTTTGACACGATCAGCTTCAATTGTTCTATTTTGGTTAAATGTCAGGTTAAGTTGAATGTTCTTCTTGAGTGCAAGGGCATTGATGATTGTGTTTACTTCCTCAACAGCATCAACGATAGGGAACTCCTCAAGGAGTAGTGACATTTTTCCGGCTTCAATTTTTGAGAGATCAAGTATGTCATTAATCATTTCAAGTAAGTGTTGTCCACTCATGCGTATATCGTTGATGCATTCCTTTTGATCATCGTTAATTGTTCCGACAAGTTCATCTCTAAGTATTTCAGCAAATCCTATGATAGCATTTAAAGGAGTTCGCAATTCATGGCTCATATTCGCGAGGAAATCGCTTTTTGCTCTACTCGCGTATTCGGCGGTCTCTTTAGCACTTTGCATTGCTTGTTGTGCTTTGATGCGGTCCGTGTTGTCTAATGCCATACTAATGATGATGCGCTGTCCATTTGGCTGCACTCCAAGTAAAGAAGAGCTGAATTCCCATATCTGTTTTCTGCCAGCTTTTGTCATAATCTCGTATTGTTCTGGTGCTGTGCGTTCTTTATTCTGATTGACTTGGGTGAGATATTCTTGAATTTGATCACTCATCTCACTGTTTGCTTTCTCCAACCATTCAGCAACAGTTGTCATTTCATCAGAAGTATACCCAGTTAGTTCTGTCCAAGTACGACTGATTAGAATTACTTCACCATTTTCTGCATGAATCATAATTGGTAATGGCGCATTTAGTACTGCTCGCCGGAACCTTTCTTCGCTTTCCTGCAATTCAGTTTCTGCCTGTTTCCTGTCCGTGATATTTGTTGATGTAACTATAAAACCGACTATTTCGTTTTCCCGTGTTATAGGTCCGACCCAAGATGAGTACCAATTTCTACTCAATTTACCTTGAACTTCATAACCTGCTACTTCACCTGTATTGATTACCTTCTGGCATGCTTTGCGGAAACCGTCATGATGTTCTTCGGTCAAAAAATCGAAAATACTATTTCCAACGATGTCGTCTGCAGTAATATCAACTCCTGATGGAATACGATTGATGAACTGCATCGTGTAGTCTATATCAATTGTTGAAATAATATCAGGAGCACTCTCTACTAATGATCTCCATTTTGCTTCAGAATCGCGAAGTGCTTTATCTGCATGATAATATTCTGTGATGTCTCGAGAAATACCACATGTTCCTTTGATACGTCCACTTCTATCTCGAATAGGAACTTTTGTAGTGGATACCCAGGTCTCTTGCCCATCAGGCCAAGTCTCTTTTTCCTGTTTTCCCTCGATCGGTTTTCCTGAGTTAATGACTGTTCTTTCATCCTGATACGCTTCCTGAGCATGTTCGCGTGTGAAAAAATCAAAGTCGCTTTTGCCAACTGCATCAGCGTGATTCTTCAATCCGAAGTGATTAGCAAGGGAACGACTTATCCTGATGAATCTGCTCTCAATATCTTTAAAATAGATGTGGTCAGGGTTATTATCCATGAGGGTGTGTAGGAAATCAATTTCCAATGAATGTGTTTGTGCTAATTGCTTAAATCGCTTCTCACTATCGCTGAGTTTTGCTTCAATTCTATTTTGTCTTGTGATATCCCGTGCGACAATACAATACCGAGAGTTTTCTGCATCTAAGCGCAAAGTCCAAAGAACGCGCCTATACTCACCATTACTACATTGAACACGATTCTCAATAGATATAGAACTGTTGTCCCCTGATTGCAGCTTTGCAAAATCTGTCTCAGTAGAGAGTCGGTCATCTGGATGAACAAGTTCTATCCAAGCCCGTGCCTGAAGTTCGTCACATGTGAAACCGAGTGTTTTTTCCCAGGCAGGATTGAGTGGTAGGAGTCTGCCATCATGTTGGATATATCCAAACATATCTGAGGACATCTGAAAAAAAGGGTAAGAGTCGAGAATTTCAGATGCCGGTCCCATAGTAGGTACCCCTATTATTTCGTTACTAAGACAGCACGATTGGCGAGTTTTACGACAGTTTGTGTAGTGCTTTGAAAAACCATCTCATATAATCTACCGTGATGACTGGCACTAAGAGCAATCAGATCACAATCATACTCTTCAGCATTTTCCAATATATTTGTCACTGTGAAACCGAGTGCCGTTAGGAATTCAGTAGACACATCGTAATAATTTAGATAGGATTCCATCTGCTGCTTAATCTCTGTTGCTTCTTGTGCAGTATTAGAAAGTGCCAGACCGATCATACTTGCTTTAGTCAATTCACCGATCTCAGCAGCGAGCGATAGTACGTGGTCAGAGTAAATATCACCGTGATGAACAACTAACATTTTCCGTAATAAAGTACACTGTTCATGTACAACAATAATTGGTTTTGTAATATGTGCGAGGACATCGTCAATTTGGTTTAGTATAAGTTTTAATCCGCGCGTTTTGATGTCTTCAGGTAGGCCTACAACGACTAAATCTGCAGAATGTGCTTCTTGGCAGATCATCTGTCTTGGATTTCCGGCAACGGCTTCTATGTGATAATCTAAGAAATCGTAAAGTGAACATTCCTTTTCAGTGCGATGGAGCACTGTCTCAGCAACCTCAGCACTGCCCCCGTGTGAGCTGTCCTGAAAAAAAACACAAGAGAGATGAGTACCTAAAAGAACAGCGAGTTGTCCCGCGTAATCAAAGGCATTTCTTTCGTAATCGGTATCGCCTATTGAAACCAGGATATTTTTGATCATAAGAATACCTAATAGAATTACTATGAAGAATCAATAGGAGAATTAAGGAGTGCCGAAACTGCTTCATCCTCACTATCAAAGTTTTGGAAGACCGTGATTAGTCTCGCCATGACAATAAGATTCTTTACATGTTTATTGACATTAATAACAGCAATAGTTCCTCCGCGTGGATGTATGTCAGCATAAATTCTCATCAACGCCCCAAGTCCAGAACTATCCATATTGGTAACATCTTTGAAATCAAAAACAAGACGCGGCGGTTCTTCTAAATCTGAAAGAGTACTTTGAACAGTGTCTGAGATTTCTTGAACTACCGGTGCGATGATTCTACCATCAAGTTTAAATATTATTATACCATCACGTTCTAATTTCGTGATTGCCATCGGTGCAGTCTCCAGACTGATGTGTGATGAAACTATGAGTTACGCGTCGCTGCCTAATGCGGAGACAGCTTCATCTTCTGTGTTGAAATGCTCAAAAATACTTGCAAGTCGACTACGAACAATCAGGTTCTTTATATTCTTTCCAACATTGAGAACACCGACCCTGCCTCCTTGACGAGTAATGGTGACATGAGCCCCCATGAGCGTGCCAAGACCGGAACTATCCATCATGTTAACTTTTTCAAAATCTATTAGAATCCGCGGTGTATCGGAGGAATCAACTTCAGCAGTAATTACCTCTCTCAACTCGGTTACCCCCGTACCCATAATTTTGCCTGATGGTTCTAAAATTGTGACACCATCTCTGTAGCGAACCGTAGTTGCCATGTTTATTCTCCCTTTTATCTGTTTTTAAGTTATACGGCATCATCAGTAATCTTGTTTCTATTTTACATAACATTATATGTTTTGTCAAGTGAATTACAAATCCTACTGAACAATTTTAGCATGTTAACGATTCTGTTGATTATATGTTTACGGTTTTAGCATAGATGTGTACCTCTGATTAATACCCTAAACCCCGCAAATACTCTCTATTCACCACCGCAGCTTCTACCTGAGGACGTGGCGGATAGGGTCGGTCAAGTTCCACAAAAACCCAATGATCATAACTGACAGACTCAAGACCTTCAAGAACCGCTTTGACATCAAGACAAAGGTTTCCCGCACCAAGTTCAGCAAAACGTGCCTTCTCACCGAATAGTTGCGTTTGATTGAATAAGAGACTGACAATATGAATACTATTTCCATTCATCGTCAGGTGGATAGATGTTATAGCTTCCGCCGCCAGCACCTTGAATCCCTTCTGCGAACCAGTCTTTAACCGTATCCCTCCATTTAATAAAATGCGGTGTTTGAAGATGCGCTTTGAATGCATCTTCATCTACATATACCTCATATAGCCAAATTCGGTTCTCATCAGAACCATCTTGGATCACATCAAATCTCAAGCACCCAGGTTCATCCTGTACTGAGCCTTTGGCATCATCTAACATTGCTTCAATGAATTCCTCTCTATGACCGTCCTTAATCTGTATCGGTGCAATAATGACATACATACTCTTTACTCCTTTTTACAGTCATTTTGTCGGTTTGATACTAAATACTTCTATCAACATCAGTGTGAATCTTTTCTGTTGTTTCCAGTGGTTAATCTAACATATTATATGACAGTTGTCAATTTCTGTATCTCACAACAGAGACATTCAGTATAATTACAGACACAATCTGGAAGAATGTGTTGCAGTTGAAGTACGCGCACGATCTAACAGAATGTATACTATTTGCCGAATATTATCTAACTTGCTTTAGTCGCAAAACCCCGTTGCTTTAGCACGGGGATGTGGCGACTGCTTTAGCATTTCAATTTACTTTTTTTTTTAACAAATGTTGTATAATATATGCCTAATAACTAATATAAAGATTAGTAAATATGTATATAGCAAACAACGAACATAAATACAAAACGACACGGCATTCTGTATATGCCTGTGAATACCATATCGTCTGGTGTACTAAATATCGTAGAGGTGTCTTGTCTCCTGAAATACAAGAACGTCTCAAAGAGTTAATATTGGAAGCACAAACGGAATACGGGTATACCATTCGTGCAGTAGAGACCATGCCTGATCATGTGCATATATTTAGTAAGCATTCCGCCTACAGAATCGGTTAATACTATAGTTGGTCGTATAAAAGGATGTGCCTCGCGAATGTTACGAGAGGAATACCCGCAACTGAAATCAAGGTTACCGAGTCTATGGACACGTTCCAAATTTGTTGCGTCTACAGGCGGTGTAACTCTTGAAGTCATCAAAGAATATATTGCGAACCAGAGAAACCGGTGAAAACCTATAAATACAAACTTCAGCGTCATCCTCGTCTGCATCATTTGCAGAAAGACCTGCATATCATCTGCGGTGTGTACAATCATTTTGTTGCGTTGACCCGTAGACATTACAGAATCTATTGCAAGTGCAAGGGGTATAAACGCCCGAGCTATACGCGTCTTGCTAATCACATGGCAAAGCTTAAGAAGTTGCCTAAATATGCTGATTGGCGTATACCGTATTCTTGGTGTTTGCAGGAGGCGTTGAAACGCATAGAGTTCGGATATAACAGGTTCTTCAAAAAGCTTTCTAAACGACCTACGGGGTTCAAGTCTCGTAGGAAATATAAATCTATGACGTTTGATGGCACACAGGTACGCATTGAACAAGTTAACAATAATATTGCTAAAATACGTTTGAATGGGCGTTGGTATAGATTCCATGCAAGCAGACCTATTGAGGGCAATATAAGACGTGTTACCGTTAAACGTGACACGTTAGACGATTTCTATATTACCATTACTACTGACAACGAATCCATTGAAGTAGAACCGAAGACAGGTGTAGCTGCAGGGTTTGATTTCGGACTCAAAACTATGTTGACGTGTAGTAATGGAGAAAAGATTGAAAGTCCACAGTTCTATCGGCAAGCGAGGAACGATATTTCGAGAAGCAACAGGCAGCATTCCAAAACGCAGAAGGGTAGCAATAACCGAGAACGTAGTAGAAAACGATCGGCACGCGGGCATAGAAAAATCCATAACAGACGTGCTGATCATCATTGGAAACTCGCATTGAAACTTCTCCGCACTTATGACTGGTGCATTTTTGAAGATTTGTGTATCAAGGGTATGCAAAGAATGTGGGGACGCAAAATCAGCGATATCGGTTTCTATGCCTTCCTTCAAAAAATACAATGGCAAGCAAAAAAACTCGGTAAACAGATCGGGTTCATTGACCGATGGACCGCTACTACAGGTGTCTGCACAGAATGCGGACACAGGCAATCGCTTGAACTGAAAGATAGAAACTGGACTTGTCATAACTGTAAGACCTTCCATGATAGAGACGTTACGGCTGCTATCGCAATAGGTGAGGTTGGGGCATCAACCTTTGAGTTAGGAGACGTAAGACTGGTAAAACCAGCTGGAACCGTCGCAGGAAATCCCTGCTGAAAACCACGATCCGAGCGTTGAACGTGTGGCACGGTTCAAAAGAATCTCCCACGCTTCAGCGGGGAGAGTATGTCAAGTAAAGTTCTTATAATATTCGCAAGGTTCATTTAGTGCAATAAAAACCTCTGATCCAACTTTTAGGTATTGTCCGTTGAGCAATACAAACTTATCTCCACGCAAGAAAAGATATTCACCTTTCACTTCTATTCTTTTCCCTTCTATTAAGGTTGACATATTTGTATAACCGTCATCAGAAATCATGTATATATCTGTTCCGTAATCTGACTCTACAGTAAAACCACTGGTTAAAACATCATCATCTGATTCAACATGTAGCGTGTTGACAACAGGATATTGATCAACATCAGTCTTTATTGGAAAAATAACAACATTCATATTTATAGGTAAATCACATTCAGCCTGATATGTGAGTTGATTGCCATTAAATTGAGGAGATACGTTCGTCATATCAACAGAACCGATAAACAAATTGCTGTGTCTGAGTTCCTGGGTCAAAATTTGTCCCGCATTCGGTATAATATGTGGAATATTAGTTTCATCTGAGTCGTTACAAAGATGAAAACATTGTGCTATCAAATGTTCACCCGCTCCAATAATAAGGTCATGTAAAATGAAGTATCCACCTTTAATGTAAAATATGGATCGTTTGTGTTGATAGTCATCAGATTTATGCCATCCCTCTACATAATTGAATGCAGATGTTGAAATCCATCGAGCGTCAGGATCAGGAACAATCTGCGGCTCAGATGGTTGTCTGTCTCCATCAATCAGAACGACGTTATAGGGTGTACTGTCTGAATTATTACTTTTGTGATCATGTGTAATCAGTTGCTGTCCATTTGCATGTAAAACAAAACTCAATTTCTTTTGATAGTTTGACGTATCCTTCATTCCTACATCAAAGAGTAAGTAATGTGCATCAGATTCCCAACTATTTCTCATAACATAATAGCCAGTATAGGGAAGAGAATACGATGCATTTTGCCGATTACCTTCACTACTGTCAAAACTACCAAATTTACATTGTTCGGTAGAATTCAGATCGGAATGTGAATTTGAAGCGATTGGTGGGAAAGATAAATCTGGTTGGCGAAGATAGATGCACGCTTCGATCTGTTTATCAAATAAGGTTCTCATATCTTCAAGACATGCAAAGTGATTCTTAGGTTTCACCATATCAACAGTCTGTAGAAATCTTGAAAAATCTGAAATTGCATCTAAATGTGAATTGATTGACCTGTCTTTATGAAAGCCATCTGGGTAAAAAAACGATTCGCTGATCCATTTAAACCGACGCGATGCCATTCTTCTAAGTTGCTCAATTATACGAAACTCTGGTATAAGAAGTGTTGCAATAGCGATTTCTGTTGTACCATAGATTGCAGGGGATGGATAAATTGAGAGGCGAAGTAAGCAGTCAAGATACAATTTAACATTCTCATAAGACTCAGTATTATGTAAGTCTGATATTTCATCAAAAGGACTTACAAAACGCTTCCGATATTGAGTATATTTAGACATTGCCACTTTAGTCTCACCCTTAGATACTGCAGATTTCACATCTTGCAATCTTGGATAATCCAAATTCAGATATTGAAAGAAGTCTTTATGACTCAGGGGGAACTTTAGTTTATTATTACTTGTAAATGTACAGTTCAAGACACTGTTATAACATTCCATAGCTGCGTCAAGAATCTTAAGGTTCAACGCATCAGCAAGGGAAAATGCTGCATTGAGGGGTTCTGTTATATGTGTGTCTAATGGTGAAAATGGTACATCATTGAGCATCAAAGCAATTCTACCAAAACCGGTAAGTCTCCATAATTCTGATTGTTGTATTGATGAACATATACACCCTACCAGTGCTAACGCGGTGCATGCTGTTAGTCTTTCTCGTGCTGTTTGTCCATCAGGAAATGTATAGAGATATTCAGCATGTTCGATGAGAATACGTGCAAGTATATCCCATTCTAATTCGTTTAACGGTTCATGTGAAGCGATTGCAATTGCCTCAATTGTCCGGGCAGCCACGGATTCAAGCCGCCATGCTGGATGCTGCTCAGTAAGAACTGTTGGAGTCGGATTTTCCTGTGAAAAAGTGTGAAGTTCTTCAAAATCAGCAATTGGTTCAAACTGATTTATAAATGGCAATTCTCGTTTAGAGAGCATGGTTGCCAACAATGCTACTTGTTCTGACGATATTGAAGTATAATCACTCAAAGACATAAAACACCGGGTGTGTAAATATTTTGTCACTCTATTTGTCAGAATCGCGGATTACACGGAGAACACGGAAGACGCGGAAGGGTTTTCTGGATCATTATATGACATTGAAAATTTACTTGACAAACATATATCCATTATGTTACACTATACTACACAATATAACGCTAATAAAATAAAAACAGTAAAATAAAAAGGTGTGATAATATGAAACCAAACAGACATACAATCTATCAGATATACTGTAGGATTATAAACACAAAAAACCATAAAGAAAAAGCACCTACGCAACACATCAGAGACCAGATTTTTGGAGTGCAAAAACGACTGCAATTGCTAAAAAATCACCAAGATTCAAACCGTACCAAAAAAGGCGAAATAAAAAAAATAGAATTTTCAAAAAACACGCTACCAACTCATACAGAGACAAGCCTGACAAACGATTTAAAAACTATACCACGCGACGGAAATCACGGCATTTTTGGTACAGTGAAAAAATAGCGAATTT
Source organism: Candidatus Poribacteria bacterium (assembly GCA_965261435.1). GTDB lineage: Bacteria > Poribacteria > WGA-4E > WGA-4E > WGA-3G > MSPOR6. The sequence continues at coordinate 7,921 of CBDHDL010000021.1, read as the reverse complement.
TGTAGCATAATTAGCTGCGATTTCATAACCGAACAAGTATAGAAAAATGCTTAACACAATATCATAAACTACAAAATATTCACCAAATTCACGTTTTCTATACACCTTTTGCACCGCTGGTGCTGATATGTGATTTTCCAAAGCCTCAGAGAGGCGAAAGGTATATAGTCCAGATTGATACAACCAATAGCAAGCCCCAGAGGGGCGAAAGGTGTATAATCCGCATTGCTCTAAATCTTTACACACGTTCTCTATCTTTAGTGACAAAAAGTTTACACACCCTAAAACACCTTGTTTCTTGACTTCATAGTAGAGCATTTGGTATAATAACAACGTTCAGATGATATGTCAACTGTTCAGTTAAATTGAATCCTGACAGACATTTGGTAAAATATTTCCTGTTACTTTATCTTATATCTTATCTGCAATTTTAAAAAGGAGTTTTAGATGGCATTTACATTTCATCATATACATCTTAGATGTGAAGACCTTGATGGAGCAGTAGAATATTACGAAAAAATGTTTGACGGAAAGGTTACAGATACCGTTGAAGTCAGAGGATTAAAGATTGTTCGGATGGATGTTGGTGGTGAACGGATCTTTCTCTCTCCCAAATTTGGAGATATGGAAGTTGAAGCAACAAGTGGGAATCACCGGTGGGGTGTTTATCAACTTGCATTTACTGTAGAAGACCTTGATGCTGCTGTTGCTGAACTTCAGAAAAAGGGCGCTGAACTTGAAGATCTAAAACCATCAGGGTTAATGATGGCATTCTTCAAGGGTCCGGATAACGTTCAGATTGAACTCATTGAAGCTTGAATGCTCTTGCAAATCATGTATGTCCAAGTTTCCTACTGTATCAGTGAGATATCCTATGAAGTACAGCGAACTTTTCCACACAATCCAAGGTGAAGGACAGCTGATAGGAGTTCCATCTGTTTTCTTTAGAACAAGTTACTGCAATCTGAGATGTGTTTGGTGTGATACTCCCTACACTTCTTGGAAACCCGAAAATAGAGACATCACTGTTGACGAAACTGTTTCAGCAATCGAACAATTTGGATGTAAGCATGTCGTCATTACTGGCGGAGAGCCATTTATCCAAAATAAAGAATTGATAGCACTCTGCGGTGAGTTAGATAAACGGGGACACCACATCACAATTGAAACGAATGCGACGATCTTTGCTGAAGTTGCTGCACATCTGATTTCGATGAGTCCTAAGTTGAGAAATTCAAATCCATCACAAGATGATCGGTTTTTTAAACGACACGAACGTGGCCGGATTTGTCCTGAAATAATCAGGAAGTTTTTAGACACTTATCTATGTCAAGTAAAGTTCGTTGTAGACACACCAGATGATCTCTCAGAAATACAAACATTGCAGTTGGACATAGGTATTCCTTCAGAGGCTATCATGTTGATGCCACAAGGGAAAAACCCGAGCGTATTAAATCAGAAACAGGAATGGTTAGTAGAACTCTGCAAAGAAAATGGATATCGCTATTCACCCCGAGTCCATGTGGACATCTGGGGTGAAAAACGCGGTGTATAACTGATGAAATATGATATTTTACTCAAGGGTGGAACAGTCGCTGATGCTGCTGTTTTTCGAATTGAATGACGGGGAGTATGAATTCTATGATGCCCATGATAGACAGTTCATTGGTACTTAGAAGATCAATACCGTTCTAATACCATTTCTATTAATGTTTCTCTCATTATCGGTTGTTAAGAAATGAAGCGGGGAAAGGCACAATCTGGAAGAATGTGCTACAAAAAAAGAGACATTATCAATTAGAAATGGTATAACGCTTTGAGAAGGGAAAATTCTATAGATGTCATTAATAGCACAAAAAATAAGTGGTTGTTACCGGCGCGTTTTACTTTTTCTCATAATAATATTAATAGTCGGTGTCGGTATAGGAGCAATTGGCTACTATAGCATAGGGGGTACTGAGGGATTGCGTTACTGGATGGCAACCCGCGCAGTAAAGGGGACAGAAAAACTGCTTATCGGTAATCGTCCCGACGGGATTGCTAAGGAAACTGTGGAAACTCAATTTCAAGATGTTTACGATGCTATTGACAATAGGAAACTCGACTTAGAAGCACTCTTTAACCTACTCAAGTGGTATCAGCAAAAATTTAATAATCCAAGTTTAACACCGATAGAAAACAGGCCATCAACTCCAGAGATTGAGCAATTCTTGACTGACCTTGGTGAGACGATATTCCCTGAAGAATAGTGGATTTTAATCTTCATACAGATCCATAGATTATCCTGATTGAAATTCTGCAATTATATCACGTATATAATTTGTGTGATTATCATCGCTTAATCTTGAATCTATAATCAACGAAATAGAACGTTTAAATCTTAACTGCATATCACCCCATGCTTTCACCAGAATCTTGTTTTGACTTTGTTCAGGTTTCGCTACTGCTTCCAATATTCTATGGATTATAGATAGATAGAACAGCAGATGATGACCATCTACCCACATAACTACATCAGTAATAGAACACTTTTCACGATTCTCACTTACCCATTTCGCGTATTTGTCAACCAATTCACGGTTTAATAAAGAGATAAAATTACATCCTTCTTGGTAAGCACCGATGCTATTGAAATATTGGACGAGCCTACGTTCTTGCCAATCCCATCCAATACTCCCAAAATCAATGAAATAGGGAAGTTGATCATCAATAACGATATTGTTGGCTTGGTAATCAAGTCCACCCAGGGTAGGTTGCACGGTTAAAAGTCGATTAGCAATAGAATTCCATGCTTGATTAAGATTTTCCATTTGCGTTGTCGTAGGCGGTGTCTTACTTAGATGTCCCAGATAACCGATGGTTCTTCTACCTTGTTTAAGCAGATGGTGGAGGTTCTGTTTCAGATCAAATTGAAACATATAGGGTTTGAATTGTGTTAAGTTATTCGCAAAAAAGCCTTCAATTTTACACATCTCAATCAGAATTGTATGCAGTAAAGGCACAAGGTTTTTGCCATGTCGGTTTTGTGTGCGGTAATCCAAAGTTTCATCTCCACACCAACTGAGTAATAATGTCTCATGTTCTCCAGATTCCCATACAATCTGTGGCACGCGAAACTCACCTTTGTAGAGCTCAGACAGAGCGAAATTCTCAATCTGATATGGTGTGAAACCTGTACCAGCCACATGAATATTAACATCGTGCTGTTTGAGCAGATAGTCTCTCTCTCTAATCCTTAGTTTATGAACGTTTTGTTTTTCTCGTTCTCCATGCACAATCTTTTGTGACGCGATTTCACTTGGATTTATTTTAAAGTGTGCAGCAATTCTGCTAAGTAATTCTTTCATTTTCTACTCCTGATTTGCAAAATAGACGTTTTTAATATTACCGAGGTTGAGTTATACCAATTCTAATAAATGATGTTGCATTATAGGTTTTTGTGAAATGTAATCTAATACGGCACAAACCAAAAGTTTGTGCTACAAAAAGAGACATTTTCAATTAGAAATGGTATTATCAAGAGCAAAATCGGCATATCTGTAATATTCATGATTTTTCAGTTTCTCAATGTAAAATCACAGAGCTGATTACTGTAATTTGTAAGACTTATCTATTTTGAAAAAAGATTGCATACCCTTAAGAAACATGTTATAATTACAACGGTTTTGTCAAATGTATTACTAACGTAATTATGAGTGAAACACACCTCCAGATTTGCACAGCGGGTTCTCTCTAAATGTGAGTCTGTTGCAAATATGAAGGAGGTGGACGTTTAAACCCAAATAGGAGCATGAAGACTCCTACAGACCCAGGAGGTTATTTTTGGCAGTTACAATGAAAGAGCTCCTTGAATGTGGAGTTCACTTTGGACACCAAACCCGTCGCTGGAATCCAAAGATGGCAGAGTACATCTTTGCTGAGCGTAACGGTATTTACATCATTGATTTACAGAAAACACTGAGAATGTTGGAAACAGCAGTTGAGTTTGTACAATCAGTTGCTGTGCAAGGTGGTTCTGCACTTTTTGTTGGAACAAAACGACAGTCCCAAGAAGCCGTTTTTGAGGAAGCAGTGCGCTGCGAGATGTTCTATGTTAATCACCGTTGGTTAGGTGGTATGTTAACAAACTTTCAAACAATTCGTCAAAGCATTGGGAAATTAGAGGAACTTGAAGCTGAAGAGACGAGTGGTGATCTTGAAAAACGTCCCAAAAAAGAGATCATACGATTAAGACGAGAAAAAGGGAAATTGGCTAACAACCTGACAGGTATTAAGGAGATGTCGACTCTCCCCGCGGTCGTTGTCGTTACAGACACTCGAAAAGAACACACGGCTATAGCGGAAGCAAACAAACTCGGTATACCGATAATAGCTATAGTAGATACGAATTGCGATCCTGATCCAATTGATCTTCCAATTCCAGGTAATGATGATGCTATTCGGTCAATTCGGCTTATCTGTTCTGTTCTTGCAGAAGCGGTTATTGAAGGCAGGGGTGATGCAGCTGAAGGTGAACAAGTTGGAGAAGAATCCAAACAATCTCGAGAAAATCAGCTTGAAAAAGTAGCAGAAGTTGAACGACACGAGGAGCAAACTGCTCAGATTCTGGATGTTGACCAGTTGTCTGCTGAACCTGAAACTATCGGTGATGGCGAACAACGACAAACGCGTCAACAACGTCCGAAGAAAAGGACAGGTCGTCCCCGTCGTTCTTCACAGTAGATTTAAACCAAATCCAATTAGTTTTGACAATAGGTTAGTGCCAGAGAGACCTTTGATCATAATAATAAAAAGTAAGTATGGTGTGATTTTAAATCATAATAGCATTGTATAGCACCTAAATTGGAGGAAAAATGGCAATTACAGCAAAAATGGTCAGTGAACTGCGTTCGCGCACGGGTGCCGGTATTATGGACTGCAAAAAGGCATTAACTGAAACGGAAGGTGATGTTGATGCTGCAATTAAGAAACTTCGCGAGCAAGGCTTGCGAGCTTCTGAAGTAAAAGGTGGTCGTGCGACTGAAGAAGGACTTATCATCTCCTACATACATCCAGGAAACCGTGTTGGTACATTAGTCGAATTGAATTGCGAAACAGACTTTGTTGCCAGAACTGAGCAGTTCCAGAAATTAGCAACAGAGATTGCTATGCAAGTCGCAGCAGCAAAACCGAGATATGTCAATGAAGATGATGTCCCCGCAGAAGAACTTGATGCTGAAAAAGCAATTTTGAAAACACAAGCCTTGCAGGAAGGTAAACCTGACCATATTGTTGATAAAATTGTTGAAGGACGGCTTTCTAAATTTTACTCAGAAGCGTGTCTATTAAAACAATCTTACATTCGCGATGCCGACAGAACCATTGAAGACCTTGTGAAAGACACAATAGCTACGCTCGGTGAAAACATCGTCGTTAAGAGATTTGTGCTTTATGTGCTCGGTCAGTGATTTTCATGTATACAGTACGCATTAGGTCGGAATCAGCGAAACGAGAAAGAAAGAGGGAATTCAGATGCAAGAAATACTGAAAGATGCTGAATCACGGATGAAGAAATCGGTTGAATCAATAACAACCAAGTTGTCACATGTCCAAACTGGACGTGCGACCACAGCATTGTTAGATCAAGTGTCAGTCAACTATTACGGTAGTAAAACACCCTTAAATCAAGTCGGGACAATTACGACCCCCGAACCGCATCAACTTGTTATCCAACCGTGGGACAAGACGTTAATTACTGAAATCGAAAAGGCAATTGCACAATCTGATTTAGGACTCGCCACAAGTAACGATGGAAGCATTATACGTATACAAGTGCCTGAATTGACAACTGAACGTCGTGTTGAACTCACAAAACTGGTCAAAAAGTTAGCAGAAGAAGGACGAGTAGCAGTACGGAACATACGTCGCGACGCGAATGATGCAATTAAAAAACTTGAAGGTAGTGATACAAGCTCCGGTAGTAGAAGAAGCAAAGGTAGAGGCGGTGATAAGAAAAGTGGACGCAGTGATGCTGATCCAGTACAGAATTTAACTGATACTTATATCAACCAAATTAACGATTTAGCCGATGCCAAAGAAGCTGAACTGTTAGAGAATTAATCATGTTTTGGCGGCGAGCTCTGAGTGTTGTTGTTCTGGCTCCCTTAGTACTGTTGCTGATTTATTTTCACAGGTTGTCTTTCTTGCTACTTATGTGTATAGCCGTTCTGATGATGCAAGTTGAGTACTGCCGTTTATCACAACACCTCAGTCAAAAATTGAATCCGGTGATGCCAGCGATTTTAACAGTGGCATTCTGTTTTTTCGCGTATTTCCTACCAACACCTTCACTCGGGGAGAAACCGTACGCCTTTTCTGTCTTGTTTAGTTTCTTTGTTTTTCTACCTCTCTATGCATTTAGCACAAGTATTTTTCGCGGTGAGGTAGCGGATGAACTATTGACTGTTGCCCTGAAGTTAACTGGAATACTAACCATCGGATGGGTATTTGGATATCACTGTATCCTACTTAGAAACATTGATTCAGTTGGTAGCCAACTAATTTTCTTACTAATTGGGACAATTTGGTTCAGTGACACAGGTGCGTATCTTATTGGTCGCGCTGTAGGAAAACACAAACTTAGTACTTCCGATTAGTCCACGAAAAACCGTTGAAGGAACTATTGCAGGTTTAGTCGTTGGAACTTTAACCAGCATTGTCATCAGCGCAATATTTTTAAATGATACATTTACAACTGTTCATGCAGCAGTTATTGGACTTCTCTTAAGTATCGTTGGACAAATAGGTGATTTGAGTGTATCTCTTATGAAACGGACTGCTGGTGTAAAAGACTCTGGAGATACAATACCGGGGCACGGAGGGTTCCTTGATAGATGTGACAGTCTGATTTTTAGTGCTCCCTGTTCTTTATTATTACTTTCTGGTAATTACAGAATTTCTCCAATAAATACGTTCATACATCATATCTTATTTGCTTTCATTATTCTGACAGAGACAAGTATAGTGTAAAACCAAATTAACAGTATTTTTCTTGTTTTATTGGGGTCCGATGCGGTTAGGAAACCGCACCTACCGAGACGAATCACGTCAATTTGGTATAAGTTGTTATCTATTGTAAAGGGTCGGGGCTAAAGCACTTCCACTACAGCCAATACACATGAAGCATATCGCCATTTTAGGTAGTACTGGATCAATTGGGAAAAACACTCTCAAAGTCGTTGATACTCACTGTGAAGAATTTAAGGTAGTTGCACTGGCAGCAAACAGTGATGTTAATACACTTGAGCATCAGATCCGTAAATATCGTCCGCGTTTAGCAGCACTCAACGATCAATCTGCTGCTGTACATCTACGAGAACGTCTACATGATGTAAAATGCACTGAAATACTTTCTGGTACGGAAGGAATTCAAGGTGTTGCCACTATACCTGAAATCTGAACTGTTATTAGATGGAATGGGAGGAAGTGCGGGATTATTGCCAACTATGGCTTGCTATCAATGCCGGAAAAGACATCGCCTTCGTAAATAAAGAGGTGATGGTGATGTGTGGACCAATTGTAATGAGTGCTGTCAAGGAAAAGGGTGTTAATCTGATTCCTATTGATGGTGAAATGAGCGCAATCTTTCAATGTTTAGAGGGAGCAAGAGACCGTCAAAATGACATACATCGGTTAATATCTGACAGCATCCGGTGGTCCGTTTCGGGACACTCCAAAAGAAAACCTATATAAGGTAACAGCACAGCAAGCACTTAAACATCCCAATTGGGATATGGGAGCAAAAATTACGGTTGATTCCGCTACCATGATGAATAAAGGTTTGGAGGTTATTGAAGCAAAGTGGTTGTTTGACATAGAACTTGATAAGATTGATATTGTTATACACAGAGAAAGTATCATACATTCAATGGTCGAATGGACA